>OZ245043.1:4287500-5182933 GCA_965224285.1 Cyclobacteriaceae bacterium | reverse complement strand
CGACATCAAAAGCTATAGCGGCAGCCCCTTTTTTATTGGGATGGTGCAGCCGCTATTTGGCTACAATCAATTTAAATGGGAAAAGAAGATCGAGCCGTTACTATATGACGAATCCTTGAAAGCCTACTTTGAAGAACTGGAAGAGATCTATTATCGATGCTACCAATTTATTCTTCGATATGCTGCTGGCCCAGATCAGCCTGGAGATCGCCCGGAAGAATGTGGCCAGCAACGATACTATCTTAAAGATCGGCCGGGGGCGTTACGGGCTAGGCAAGATCGCCGAGAATGACCTGCTGCAGCTGGAGTTGAATTTATTGAACTCCAACCAGCAGGTAAGCCAGGCCTCCCTGGACCTGGAGACCGCCCGGCTCAGGCTGATGACCTTTATCGGCCTGCCGGACCAGCAAAACGTGACCCTGGTGCTGCCCGACGACATTCCCGATTTTATGATCGATGAAACCGTAGCGCTGAACCAGGCCCGGCTGAACCGACGAGAAGCGGTAGCCTTTGACCGGCGGGTGCTGCAAGCCAATCAGGAGGTAGCCCAGGCCCGGGGCAATAACGGGTTGAATGCCGACCTGTTCGCCACTTTTGGCCTCAGCAGCCGGGGCGATAATTTCGACGACGTGTACATGGACGCCGATGACCAGCAGCAGTTAAGGATCGGGTTTGATATACCCATTTTGGACTGGGGTAGACAGAAAAGCATTGTCAAGACCGCGGAAGCCAACCAAAAGCTGATCGTCTTTACCGTGGCCCAGGACCGCATCAACTTCGACCAGGAAATCCTCACCCTTACCCGGCAGTTCGCAGTGCTGCGCCAGCAGCTGGAAGTCTCCCAGAAAGCCGACGACATCGGGCAGCGCAAGTACGATATCAGCAAGAACCGGTATCTGATCGGCAAGATCAGCATTACCGATCTGAATTTGGCTCTGACCGACAAGGATGTGGCGAAAAGAAATTATATCCGGTCTTTAAGGGATTTTTGGGTGGCGTATTACCGGATCAGGATGTTGACCTTGTATGATTTTGAGGGTGATAGGGTATTGATGGGAGAAGGGTGAGATGGGTTTAGAGTTTTGTTCTACCCTATATCGTTTTTTAATAATATTTCATTTTACCATTAATACCTCGTTTTGACGCTCCGGGGCCGTCTTTGTGCGCCGTAGCATTGCGAAGGTGCTCCTTGTGCGCCGTAGCATTGCGAAGGTGCTCCTTGTGCGCCGTAGCATTGCAAAGGTGCTCCTTGTGCACCGTAGCATTGCGAAGGTGCTCCTTGTGTGCCGTAGCATTGCGAAGGTGCTCCTTGTGCGCCGTAGCATTGCGAAGGTGCTCCTTGTGCGCCGTAGCATTGCGAAGGTGCAGGGGCTCCACCATGTGCCGGACTTGGATTGAACAATTATCCACTCACCCCTCGCTGACCCGAAGAGATCTCTCCCTTCGGTCGAGACAGGTTGTAAGATCTTTGCCTCCACAGGTTGGAAATTTAGACTTTCTTTCTATTTCACGCTTATCAGAAATTTATAGCAATAAGTAGAAAGGACGATTGGTTAGTAATATAAAATAAAAACGCTTCGGATTTCGCGCTCGCGCTCCTTGCTGATTAAGGCTTTTGATGGAAAGAGCTGATCTATTTGCCAGCTAGTCCTTTTACAGTCATCCCGACCGGAGTGGAGGGATCTGTTAGGTTCATAATCAGATAAATGAAAAATCTACGGAAACGAATTAGACCCTGCCTACTGAATCCAAAGATGTCTCGGCGACGCTCGACATGACAGTAAAGAGTAAAGCGGTAATTTCAAGGCCGATCTCCATCAAAAAGTCATTGAGCGCGAAGCAAAGTCAATCTCATTCAGGAGGTGGTCATTTAGATTTAGATTTAGGCCTACCTCACCGCAAACATTCGTCTTTCGTAATTCGTACTTCGTAATTCACTTTATGTAAATTACCTTTTCATAAAACCTCATCCTCATAGCACTATAAATCATGCATCCAATAGTAATCTACCTGAACATTCTTCTAAGTCTAACTTCCTTAATCCTCCCACCAAACACTCCCAACATCGCCATCATGGCCTACTACGTACCGGAAAAAGATTACCAGCCAGAGAAAATACCCGTGGAAAAACTGACCCATATCATTTTCAGCTTTTCCAAAGTGATCGACGGAGAAATGCGATTCAAAAACCCCGAACGCGACGGTCAAAAATTGGAGCAATTAGTGGCGCAAAAATCCCGCAATCCGGAATTGAAGGTGATGATCGCCTGCGGGGGCTGGGGCGCTGACGGTTTCTCCGATATGGCCTCCACCCCGGCTAACAGGGAAAAGTTCGTCAAAAGCGCCATAGAATTTATAGAGCACTATCAGCTGGATGGACTGGACATCGATTGGGAATATCCTGCCATTCCCGCCGCCGGCACCGGAGCCCGGGAAGAAGACAAGCAGAACTTTACCGCCTTGATGACAGAATTGAGAGAAGCTTTGGATCAGTTGGACCGTCCCCAAACTTTGACTTTTGCCTCTGCCGGGTGGAAGCGTTATTATAATAATATCGAGTTGGATAAGGTAATGCCTCAGGTAGATTTTATGAACATCATGACCTATGACCAGGTGGGCGCTCAATTTCCCTACACCGCTCACCACACCGCTTTAGGCTGGATAAAAGAATCAGATTTGGAAGGCACCCCGTTATTAGAACGCATGGAAAGCCGCCGGGAGGAGATGGAAAAAAGGGGCTACAACTGGGAACCTCGATCTGCGGCAAAGATTATCGATTATTGCCTGCAGCAAGGGGTGCCTCCGGAAAAGATGATCATCGGAGCCGCCTTTTATGGCCGGGCTTGGAAAGGGGTACATCCGGCAGCCAATGGACTTTACCAGCCCAACGGTGGTACTCATATCGGCTGGAGCGCTTATCATCAAATTCGCTCGGATTTCGAGCCAGACCCGAAATTTCAACGCCACTGGGACCCGGTGGCTCAAGCGCCTTATTTATTCAATGCCCAGGACAGTATTTTCATCTCCTACGATGATACTGCCTCTGTGAAGTTAAAAACCCGCTATGCCATGGACCATAAATTAGGAGGCATTATGTTCTGGGAGCTGGGCAATGATACCAAGGAGGAGAATGGGTTGTTGGATGCTATTTACGCGGAGGTGGCAGAATCGGAATAAGAAGGATTCAGTTTACGTAAAATAAATGAAATTAGAAGGGCTGCTTTTGTTTGCTGATCGTAGTTCATAATCCATCTCTTCGGATTTCGACCTTTGCGTTGTTCGCCACCACACAAGTCATCCCGAGGTGGAATTTTTTGATTCCAAAACACACCAAACTAGGATGACGTAAGTGATCGAAAATTGGCCTTAGTATATTATGATCATCTGGTCATACAGATGGTTATCATGCATATTCGTCACTCGGCAAAGCCAAGCGACTGATTTCGTAAATGTTTTATAATCAGTTACTTGATAAAATACGTTATAAGCACCGTAGTGGAGAGATCTTAAAGCTTCATAAGCAGTTCAGTGAGATCGTGTTACTGACTTAAAGGATGTCTCGCCTACGCTCGACATGACCCTGACGGGTCCCCTGTATATCGTATTTTGTCTTTCGTAATTCGTAATTATCGTTATTCGTGCCAACCAATCGTTATTAGTTAGTGTCTATTAGTAAAGATTAATTGCTATGATATCGAAAATAAAATGGTTCTTGCTGATCCTCCCCGCTTTAGTTATGATGCGGTGTGATGATGATAATACCCCCGCCTTAAATCGTGACTTTGAGCTCAGAGAGGATCAATTAATCACTATTCAATCGGAGCAACAGGATGATTATGTTGAAGTAACTGTCTTGGAAATTTTAGAGTCGCGCTGTTCCGCTGATGCCAGCTGCATTCGCCACGGAGAGGCCGAGGTTAAAGTATCGGTGTCCGGGTTAGAAGAAATTGCTAAAACTTTGGACCTCTGTATTGGGGATTGCTTTCAGCGTAATCAAGGCTTTATTGAGGTGGATACGGTTGAAGTTGAATTGGACCATAAACCATACGCTGTCATATTATCAGACGTAACTCCCTACCCCTCCTATGCCACCCGGAATGATCCCAAGGCAGCCGTTTTAAAGGTGATAAAATTGAATTGAGGTTAATGCGATAACTTTGACGGTGAAAGCAGTAAATCGTTAGTAGCCGTTAGAGTATCTCTTTATTCGGTTGGGCAGATACAAAACCTGTAACAAAAAAAGTCCCGGTGTTTAAACCAGGACTCTTAAGTTGATCAAGGGGGATCAACCATCGGTCATAGCTTCCAAAGCCGCTGCGGTATCAGTAAGTTCTCTGAATTTGACAATTTTACCATCCCTGATGGTAATCACGTGAGCAAATGGAGCATCCATGGTACGTCCGGTAACCTTTGAACGCCACGTGTATTCTCCAAGAGCCACCACAGTGTTGCCCTGGGCCACGTACTGATGAACCTCAAACCTATCATTTTCCAGAAGTTCGTCCACTCTTTCGAAAAACTCCATCACTTGACTTTTTCCTTGCTGACTCCCAGCTGTGGGAAGAGCCTCCGGACCATAGATTTTCCAATCGATATCTTCGCTGTACAGGCTCATAAGGCGTTCCATGTCCTGTTGAAAATAGGCGTCATAAGATTGCTTGACCAGATTGGTAGATTCCTCGGTGCTCAAGGTGGTGGTTTTGGGTTGAGTTTCCATGATCTTAGTGTTTGGTTAAAGATGAATTAATGTGTTCGGGTTGTATAATTATTAACGAGAGGATCAGGGTCACGGGTGCATAATCTGATCTTATTTTTGATATAATTTAGCAGGTGTGCCTTAAGTTATTGCGGACTAAGAAAATTGGCGAACTCATCTTCCAACTTTGCTGGTTATGTCAGTGTCCTATAAGTATATATACATGGATAAAACATGAAAATGAAAATAAAATTGTTATTGGCATTATTGCCTGTAGCGGCTTTGATGCAATGTAATGATGATGATAACTTCACCTACACCTTACTCAGTGATTTTGAGATCACAGAGGATCAACTGATCACCGTAGAGTCCGAAAAGCAGAATGATTACCTGGAAGTATCCATATTGGAAATTACCGACTCACGCTGCCCTATCAACGCCAATTGCGTGCGTTTTGGGGAAGCAGAAGTAAAGGTATCAGTGACCGGCATAGAAGAGATTGCCAAAACCGTGGAACTCTGTATCGGTGATTGCTTTCAGCGTAACCAAGGTTTTATTGAAGAAGATACCGTGGAAGTCGAGTTGGACAGTAAACGATATGCAGTGATCCTATCGGAGGTGACCCCCTACCCTTCCTTTGAGAATCAGGATGATCCTAAGACGGCTGTGCTTAAGTTGGTGAGGTTGAATTAAGGTTGATGCAAATCTAATGGCGAAAGCAGAATTTGTAAGTAGCCATTAAAAATTATACTGGTAAAATATACATCAAACACCTCGGTGAAGGCACATGCTACATGGTTTTGCTTAAGTTTGATATTGGTTCAATGCGAGGACCAGTCACCTATTCACTCTCTTGACCAAGAAGTAGCCATACACAAGTACCAAACAGTAATAATTCAGTCCAATCAAAATTCATTTGTTGAAATAAAATTATTGCGTGTAATGGATTCTCGTTGTCCTTCCCAATCAACCTGCATTTATGCCGGTGGTGTAGAAACCACAGTAGCTATAAGAGACAACAGCGGTACCATTCAAACTTTAGATCTATGTAAAGGTGATTGCCTCTCATCAACAGACTCTGATAGCATTCGAATTGAGTTAGATGGAAGTCCCCATTTACTAGTTCTGAAAAATGTAACACCCTATCCTTTAAGCTATTTTGATTCGCGACCTAAGGAGGCGCTGATCACCCTTGCTCTGGTGGATTAGATTGCTCCTGGTGCTGTAAATTCCCTAATCACAGTAATTTATTACCTGTTACAATTGCCGTCATTATCTCAAACACCCCTTCTTCAATTCATTTAACCTAAGATTGCCTGCCAGCTATAAATCATTATATTAGCCCAAATCAATTTAACCAAAACATTAAAAGCATGAGAAATCTACTGATTACCCTGCTGGTGGCAGCTCCCATCCTGCTTACAGCACAAGACAATTCCTACACCATGTACATGACGGTAATGCTAAGCCCGGAAAATGCGGCCGATCAAACCGAACTGGAAACTGTAATGAAAGCCCACAATCAAAAATTTCACCAAGGCGGAGCCTACAATGCCGTGGTGTGGAATATTATAACCGGACCTAATACCAACAAATTAGTATGGATGATGGGACCCTTAACGTTTGCCGACATTGATGGCAGGCCAGGCAGTACTGACCATTATAAGGATTGGGCCAAGGTTGGACAACATTTGGGTGGAGCAGATGGTGTGGAGTACTGGAAGCGGGATGATAAATTATCTAATGTACTAAGTGAAGAACCAAGTCCCCTTATTTATGTTCGAATATGGAAGGTAAACAATGAATATGGATTTCTGGTTAATGGGCTGCTAAAACAGATCAGTGAAGCAGTAAAAGCCATGGAGGGAGAAAATCAATGGACAGTATGGGACAATGAATTCCGCCAAGGAAATCTTGGGCGCCATCTGGCCACTGTCTCCAGTATGAAAAACTTTGCCGAACTAGACGAAGATGACGATTTCGAGAAGGCATTTAGGAAAGTGCATGGAGATGACTCCTGGGTACCCTTTGTTCGGACCATGGGCCTTGCCTTTGAGGATTCCTATGACGAGATCTGGAGCCTTAATACCGCAATGAGCAGCCTGGAATAATGGCCGTATTATTTATAAAAAGTCCTGGAAATCTTCCAGGGCTTTTTTTAACATCAGGACGCTCTGATAATCGATACGGCTCAACAGAAGTACCCTGGTCATCTAAATTTAGGCCTACCTCATTCAAAAATTCGTCATTCCCTATCCGTAATCCGTAATTTGATTTTTTATTTCCCTCCCACTCTAACTACCTTTCACAAAAAAGATTTATCCAAATAAAAAAAGATAGTTGCCATCCCACTGCGGTATTTATGACGTATTCTTGTAGGTGACTGATTATAAAACATTTACATAACTCAGTCGCTTGGCTGCGCCGAGTGACTATTATGGTAGATTAACTATTGATCGCTGCTCCAGATGACCACTACATCAACATCTATAGCTTATTCATATCACCCAAACGTTATGTCGAGGTAGAATTTTTTCTACGAAAACACACAAAACTAGGATGACGTAAGAGATCGAAAATGGCCTTAGTATATTATGATCATCTGGTCATACAGATGGTTATCATGCATATTCGTCACTCGGCAAAGCCAAGCGACTGATTTTATATATAATTTATAATCAGTTACTTGCTAAAACGCGTCATAAGCACCGAAGCGGAGAGAGCTGTGCCAGCCCATAGCTAGTGTGGTGGATGGTTCTGTCCAACATAGCTGCTGCGACGGATAATACTTACTAATCGCTGGGGATCTTGTTAAGTTAATTGATAACACAGGTTTGGAATCCGTGTATCAAATTTAGTAGAATGTCTTCCTAAGAAAATTAATTGGCGATTCTCCAATAGCAAATTCATTTTGCCCTCAGGCCGGGCCAGCCTTTACTTTTTCTTGATAAAGTAAACAAAAAATCAAGGCTGTCGAGGGCTTAGGGCTAAAAACCTCCATTCCAAGCTAAAATCATCCGAAACTCGCCCCTGACTGCTAAGCATCAGAGCCTCAGACACCGATGATTTCTTCACGCTTTCCATTTCGGTTTTCTTAACGCCCAATCCCTGGAAGGCCTCCTTAAATCCTATTGACATAATTCTGGAATTAATAGTGTTCAGCCCCCTGATGACGATATTAAGAGTGGTGTCGATCAAAGGCTAATCATCACCAGAACATCATTGCCCGCGAAGCAAAGCAATCTCATTCAAAGGCGCTCTTCACTTTTAACGATTTATGGTACCAATAGCCAACTTTCGGATTTCGACCTTCGCGCTGTTAGTTGTCCTGTAAATCCCTGAATAGTGCTTACCGTTTTTAGACAAAAATTCGTTATTTCTCATTATTTCTCATCCGTAATTCGTAATTTAATTTTGTATTTACCTCCCACTCTAACTACCTTCCCTAAAACAAAAATTAATTCAAATGAAAAGGATAGTTGCCATTCTGCTAATTATTTTGGGAGTTGTCATGATCTATTTATCCACACAAGCTGGAGCCCTTCCTCCGGGGATCACCGGCATAGGCTTCTTTGCTATCGCAGCGGTCTTTTTGACGGAGAAAGCCTGACCAAGAACGACTCATCCTTGGCACATTTTATAGATTAACCGAATGTCAGATTTTAGGCGCCATTTAAAAAAGCCATTCCAACAGCTTCCAAATGGATTAGCAATAATACTTTTAATGTTCTCCTGTCAACAACCCTGCCCGAACAATCCGGAGGTATTCACCCGGTACTCGCCCGATAGTCGTCAATACCGCCAGGAACTCAAACGGTATATGGAACATTCGCCTGATCTACAATTTTGGATCAAAGACTACCACAATTCAGATAGCCAAGAGTATCTGGAAATATCCATACAAGGTGTGGACTCTTGCGCCTCAACTACTATGCTGGTGCAGGATTGGAGTAAATTGGACGGGGTGCGTCAAACGAAAGCTATGAGCTGGTCTGGGGCTGAGATGAAAGGACTTAAATATCAGTTCGCTAGCCTTCAAGACAAACCCGTTCTGGTTTATTTATCCCATGACCACATTCTGGACTAGCTGCTACCCCTCCTCTTCAATTTCTATCTCCATATTTTCATCTTCCTCAGGAGCGATATCGGAATTCCAGATATCATACTGCAACTTCCATGAGCCATCTTCCTGGCGCGACCATACTTCCAAATACTTTCCCTTATCCTGCATCTCAACGGAATCACTAACAGTAAATGTAAGATTATAATTTCCCCTGACTACACCCAAGTCACCGGATACATGGAAATCCTGGGGACTTATACTTCCTTCAACATCGGGGCCATCCTGAAAAAAAGCGGTAATATTTTCAGGTCCTTGAATAGCTGCTTCCGCTGGCGGCATCAAAGTGCCCTCACCACCAAGGTTTCTGAGGGTTTCAAGATCTCCTGCGATTATAGCCTCCCCGTATTGCTTGGATACGGCCTCCACATTGGCCTTATCCTGTTCGGAGGTGTCGGGAGCTTCCGGGGGCTGGCAGGCGAACAATAAGGCTAATAGTGCAATTCTTTTCATGATATGATAGATTATGATTCAGCTATAATATACTGAAATTCAAATACTTTGCAAAAGTATGTTATCTACCTATGGCACTAAATCCTAAGGCAAGGTTTTTCGGACTTCTTCAGGCTGTGTGCTAATGGTTTTGGAGCCATGATCTCTAACGTAAACCTCCAGCTCATGGCTGTTTTCTTTCATGCTGGCAGCATAAACAATTACCGGAGTACGTATCCCGTCCAGCTGATAAACTCCACATGATTCAGTTTCAGAAAAGCTATTCAGGGCAATTGCTTCAGACATCAGGATCTGTCCAGGCAATGCCACTTCCTGCAAAGCTCCCGCGACGGTAACGGTATTTCCCAGTACATCCTGATCCAGGTAGGTTACTTCGCCCATATGAATACCTATAGAAAGTCTGGATGCCAGTAATTTCTCCACACCGGCTTGTATCTCCCTGGCACATTCATGAGCTTTACAGGCAGATGGAAAAGCAGCCATCATTCCCTCACCCATGTTAGTAATGCATTTAGCTTGGTATTTCTCATAGTAGTACTGCTGTAATCGTTGAATGCGGTTTACCGTTTTCTGCCGATGATCTTCATCTTCAAAGTGGTTCATATTCCCGGCTTTGGACCACCCGGCAACTAATATGGCAGCTAAGGGACGTAAGGAAAATCCTGCGCGTCGCTGATCTGTTACTTGATTAAAAGTTGTTGCTTTCACTGATTTTAGGGTTTCAATTTGCTCCTTTATGGTCGGGGAAGGTGAGACATTACCGGCAGCAACAGATTTATTTCAAGGTGTGCGAAGAAATCCTCTGAGGGCCTTATCTCATATTAAAAACTTACGTATTATCGCATGTAAAGTTATGACGTGGCCTCTTGTCTTATTCCAACCACAATAGCACCTTCAGGTAAGCTAATGCAATGATCACCGCCAGGGCAAAACTCATAAGAGTGCCGATTAGGATATATTCCGTTAGCTTGCGATCCCGTGATTTGCTGAGGTCTCCAAAACGGAATACCGATTTTGCGGCTAACAGAAAACCCAACGCTTGCCATTGACCCGCAACGATAAAAACGAAGGCAAATAGCCGCTCAAGGATACCTATATAAGTACCGGCGTCCTTAAGAGAGGAATCTTTATCCAAGGGGGTAAGGTCCCATCGGGCAATGAACTTCTTCATAAACTTTGCCGAAACCACCGTCACCAGTAACAAGGCCACTACCAACAACAGATTCTGGGTTGAAACCACAGGCGACACGGAAAAAGGGTGATAGTAGTAGACCACAGCATCCAGTATTAGTACGTGGGCAAACTGATCTCCCATAAACAGCCATCTGGAGCTTACACGGTGAATCAAGTTTACGCTTACCAGATCAATGATCAGGTGGGAGATCACAATCACTCCAATTCCCAACCAATATCTCCCGGTTATGCCCACCATGACTATCAGCAGTGTCAGATGTACCAGTACATGAAAGTACAGGTAGGGAGAGCGGTGTTTTTCCTGCTGCTTGTGCTTTATCCAGCGGGATGGCTGAAGCACAAAATCCCCCAGTACGTGTGCCAACAGAAGTTTTACTGCCAGATCGATCAACGGTTTGTAATTAGATGTCGGTAGCGCGTTTCCAATTGCATCATCTCATCATATCCCGCCCGGGACAGGCTTTCGCTGATGGTGCTCTGGGTTTTATCCAGCTTTTTAGCCAGCTGGTTTTGGGTTAGCTCGGGATGTTCCATAGCTACCTTGATAATTCTTGATGCATTGCGGCTCCAGTGATCTATGGCCAGTGAAGCTAAGGTAAGATTTAAATTAATCTCCTCATCCAACTCCGGCCAGGGACTGCAAAACCCTAAAGTGTGTTTATTGAGCGCCTCAAAACACTTTCCGGAATTGATAAAAGCACTGCCGTTAGCCTCAGTAATTTTGGGGGTGTTTCTAGTCTTCTCTCCCACTCCAATGGCCATACGCGCATCCAGTTCTATATATTGCTTTATACATGCTTTTATATATAATACAGCCTCCAGGGCTTCAGCGGGAGCTAACTCCAACTGAAAGCTGTCTCCCCGGTAAATTTCCCAATTAAGCGGTTCATCCCCGTACCGCTTTAAGGCCTCCTTTAAGGCCTTAAGCCAGGATCCGCTTTTGTCTAATCGGGAGTTGACAATATCTCCGGTAATTACGCTGGTAATAGTCATTTAAATATCGAATAAATGTCCGATAATCAATAATATCGGGAAAAATCCCGATATGCAAATATATCGGGGAAAAACCCGATTATTACCCTCTTCCCACAAAAGGCATTTTGGTAGCCATGACCGTCATATTCAGCACATTAGCGCTCAGGGGCAGGCATGCCATGTAAACCACTGCTTCAGCTACATGATTTAAATCCATGGTGGGTTCTGGAGCAATGGACCCATCCGCCTGAGGAACCCCACTGCTCATCTCACCGGTCATATCAGTAGCGGCATTTCCAATGTCTATTTGCCCGCAAGCAATATCATATTGGCGGCCGTCCAACGCAGTGGACTTGGTCAGTCCGGTAATAGCGTGCTTGGTAGCAGTATAAGCTACAGAATGAGGCCGGGGTACCGAAGCGGATATGGACCCATTATTTATAATGCGTCCCCCTGCCGGTTGCTGCCCTTTCATTAGCTTAAAGGCCTGCTGGGTACATAAAAAGGCGCCGGTTAAATTAGTATTAACCACCCGTTGCCATTCCTCCAAAGGAAGCTCATCCAATTTAAAATTACCGGTATTGATCCCTGCATTATTAAATAACATATCCAGTCTGCCAAAACGCTCTTTTGTAGCTTCAAATAATAATTCTACCGAGCGAAGATCCCCTACATCTGCAGGCACTACCAGAGTTTGAGTGACATCCTTCACCCGAGCCGCAGTGCCTTCCAGCGAACTCTTATTGCGGCCACATAAAACCACTGCGAATCCTTTTTTCACTAGTGCTAGTGCCGAAGCCCGCCCAATGCCGGAGCCCGCTCCGGTCACCATAGCTATTTTCTTCATAATTCCTCCTCCTTAAATATCTCAATGATCTCTTCCACCGACTGATCGCCTTGGAATCCCAATTCCAAAGCTCTGGCGGTATTGAAATTAGCCGGCCAGGTAAGCACTATACTCTGTAAGAATTCATCGGGCTCCCAACTCACCAACTCCAAGGTCTTTTCCCCTGCCACCTGCGCCAAACCGTCAACCCATTGGCCCACGGTAGTAGTCAATCCAGGTAAATTCACCACTCGATTTAAACCCAATGCCGAAGCGGGTAACTGAGCCGCATGGATTAAATTCTCCACCACTTTGCGGGGTGAAAGAACCCAGATAGGGGTGCCTGGATCCACCGGGGAGTTAGCTGTCCGACCCTGTAGAGGTTCCCTGATGACAGAACTAACAAATGATGAAGTAGCTTGATTGGGTTTACCGGGACGCACCGCAATGGTGGGCAACCTTAGGGCCCTGCCGTTTATAAAACCTCTTCTACTATAGTCATTGATCAACAAGTCAATCATCGCCTTTTGAGTGCCATATGAACTTTGTGGGTTGGGAGCGGTATCATCCCTTACCTGTTCCTCTAAATCCCCTCCAAAAACCGCACAACTGCTGGTAAATACCAACACCGGGTTAGTTCCCTGCTTTCTCAAAGTTTCAAGCAATTGACGGCTAGCCTCCAGGTTTACTTTCATCCCCAGATCAAAGTTTTTCTCAGCCTCACCGCTGACTACTGCTGCCAAATGGAAGATTACCCCAACCTTGTGATCCAGCCATTGGTTAAACTCTTCAAATCGAGTAATATCCTGGGGTACAATACTTACTATGGGGTTATCTTGTAGAAAGGTAAAGGATCGATTGTCACACAGTATGAGCTGGGTGATTTGCTGCTTTTCACCTTCCACGTTCAGGAACCCCTGATCAAGCAATGCTTTTGCCAGCCTCCTTCCTAAAAATCCTGCCGCACCGAGTATGACCACTTTCATAAGCTGTACTTAAACCATTGGGATTAACCAGGAAAACAGCAAAACCTGGAAAAGTCCCACTACCGCAATGACCGCTAATAATACCGTCCAGGTCTGTAAGGCCTCTTTTTCTGTCAACCCACTCATTTTGGCCACCACCCAGAATCCGCTATCATTCATCCAGGAGATAAACAATGAGCCAAATCCAATAGCCAGTAGCAGGTACATGGGATGGTAAGGCAATTCTATGCCGGCGCTTAATAAAGCCAACATAATACTGGAAGTAGTGATCATAGCCACAGTGCTTGAACCCTGAGCAGTTTTCATTACCGCTGAGATTAGCCAGGCCAGCAGGATAAAGGAGATCTTAAAACTTTCTGTCAATGTTTCAATAGCGCTTCCGATCCCACTATGCTTGATCATTGCGCCAAAGGCTCCACCAGCACTGGTAATAAGTATTATAATTCCCGCTATTTCCAATGGCTTACCCACTTCTCGCCACAGTTCTTCGCCTATCATTTGTTTTTTCCTCCACCATAATACTAGAGCTATGCCGGTACCAACTGCCATCGCTACATTTTTATTACCCCAGAAAGCCAACCACGATGGCAAAGTCCCAGTGATCACCTCAGTTACGGAAGCCATACTGATCAGCAATATAGGCGCCAACACCGGCAGCAAAGACCACAATAATGAGGGCTGGGAGGTATTTTCCTCCGAAGCAGTGATTTCTACTCTTATGGGGATGTCCAGATTAGCATTCAATCGGCGGCTCACTACCAGTACCGCCACAGCTGGTAAAATACCGCCTGCCAATCCCGCCAATATGGTCAAGCCCAGATCCAGCTGAAGCGTTTCGGCCATGATAAGCGGACCGGGGGTGGGTGGAACCAAGCTATGGGTTATAGCAGCACCGCCGGCCATGGCCATAACGTATAACAAATAATTTCTTCCGGTCTTTACCGCCAGAGCCACTGCTAATGGGATCAGTAGAAAGAATACCGTATCGAAAAAGACTGGAATGGACAATACAAATCCGCTTATCAATAAGGCAATAGCGGCAAACCTCTCCCCCAAGGCGCCGATCAACCAGTTTACAATCCTTTGAGCTGCACCGCTTTGCATCATAGCGGTTCCAATTACCGCCGCCAGGGCAATCACCCAGGCTATCTTACCGGCAACTACCCCGAATTCTGTCATGGGAAGTTCTACCGCCCACATCACATGATGACGATCTTCAATGCCGGGCAGAACAGGCGATAGTAAACCGACCAACACTGCAGCCACTATAAGGGCGATAAAAGGATGAATTTTGAAACGGGAAATCATCACCACTACTGCGATAATTCCCAGAATAAGTACGGCAAAAGGCCAGTAAGGAGAATTTATCATGGCATCCATGCGGGGAAAGCAGGGTTTTAAACCACCCAATATAAGAAAATATTAAAGAAGCCTTACCGTAGAGTGGATCGGCCAGGTTATGTCTGAAGAAATGAAAAGTATCCTTAGCAAGTTAGCCTCGGATCAAGTCCAGCACTATTTCGGCAGGATCCAGAAAGCCGTCTTCATTCACATCATAAGGCAGAGGGCCCCTCAACTTTAAAAGATCATTGCGTAACTGTACTTGCCAGGACTCTACCGTACCTGGGCTATCATCCAAGTGCACCAGGAATATTCCATTTTCGGTGCTAAATTGCCCACTAATTACCGCAGATTTACCCTCAACTCGATTAATAGCGAGGACAAATCTACCGTCGAATTGAACCTCCAGGATTACTTTATTTTTCGAAGTAACGATTTCATTTCCTATATGACTGGTTGGCAATGCAATAACAGCAGACCGGGCTTCCCATAACCCCACCAATTCCTCAATATCGATAAAAGAACCGGGAATACCGGTGGGTCCGGGAACCGATAGTCCATCGGATTCGTTCGTGCAGGCGCTGATCCAAAAAATGAAGAATAATCCCAGGTAACGCATTATTTTATACCTCAGGTAGATAACAACACATTGAGCTTAAAAGTTGAGCTAATAATATAATAGTTGATTCCAGGAAAAGTAAGCCTTCTTGGAATGACCCTAGGGCAGGATATGGTAATTAAAGTTTTCTTATACTTACATTCTGAATCATGAGTGTGAACCTACTACCTCGCAGTCTGGGATTATGGGGCTTGATTGCCACCGGCATTTGCTCAATGCTGGGAGCCTCGATTTATATTGTGCCCTTCATGATACAGCGGCATGTACCGGGAATAGGACCTGATGTGATCCCGGCTTTCTTACTAGCTGCTTTACCTGCCATGATGGCGGCCCTGGCATACGCATCGTTATCTACTGCCATGCCTTTAGCCGGAGGGAGTTACATTTATGTCAGCCGGGGCCTGAATCCTTACCTAGGGTTTATTGCAAGTTTTGCCCAATGGTTCGGACTTTCCATTGCTATTGGAGTAATTGCATACGTGATCATCCCTTTCATTAAAGAAATTACCGAGCTCCTGGCGTTTGCCGACTTAGCTAGTTGGCTGGATCAGGGTCTGACCAGGGTGATTCTGGCGTTAGTTCTATTGTGGGGATTTGTTCTGGTCAATATAAAAGGAACAGGCGTATATCAGAAAACGCTCATTCCGCTAATGATCCTGATGTTTCTGTTAGGAATTCTGGTAATCGTTATTGGCTTCGGTTCCTCACCAGAAGAATTTCTCATGGCATTACCAGAAGGACAGGTCACATCCCATGACCAGCAAAATACTTTAGATGGTGGATTGGTGATTTTTTCGGCGGCCGCAGTATTATTTTCCAGCTTTATCGGGTTCGACTCCATCGCTCAGGCCGGCAGTGAAGCCTATAAACCCCGACGTAATTTACCATTGGCTATTGGAATAACTGTGTTGGGCGTAGCCACATTTTATATGCTTTTTACCGCAGCAGTTTATCATGCTGTTCCCTGGCAATACGTGGCTCAGCAAGCAGCCCAAGGAGATGTTAGCGCTCCCGGCTTGTTACGTCCGGTGATCAGCCCGGTTTTAGGTGCCTTAATTATATTGGGGGCTGCGGTGGCGCTGATTAATGATCTACCGGCTATGCTGTTGTCGGTATCCCGGTTGATGTTTGCCTGGGCGGAAGATAGCATATTTCCCAAAGCCATCTCCAGGATTCATATTAAATATCAAACGCCGCATGTAGCTTTAGTAGGAAGCGGTTTAATGGCTACCTTGGGTATTTTAGGCAGCCATTTTGCTGGAGACTTCTTTTTAGGGGTGGATATTATGGTGACCTCTATGATGTTAAATTTTATTTTGACCTGTCTCACCTTGATCACACTTTCACAGGTGAACCCCGGACTAGCTGCCGGCATAAGTTTCATACCAAAGACAGCTTGGAGAATTTTAATTGGCGCGGCCGGTATCATTACACTATTAGGCTTCCTGATGGTACATGTCATCCGGGATCTGCAAAGCAGTGATGCCTGGTATTTTAAGTCCACCCCGGTATGGCTGCTGGTAATGTTGAGTGCATCGCTGGTATTTTGGGTAAAATATTACAGACTGAGAAATTCAGGAGTCGATCTTAAATCTCACTTCTCTAGATTACCCGATCACTGAAGACGTAGCATGAAAATTCCTCAAATCAAACTCTCAAACAATCTTAGCATTTCCAGAATGGTGGCCGGTCTTTGGCAAATTGCCGATATGGAGCGTGAGCAAGAGATCGATTTACATGGAGCGGCTCATGCTCTGCAGACCTATGTAAATGCCGGGATCACCTCCTTCGATATGGCCGATCATTATGGTTCTGCAGAGCTTATCGCGGGAATTTACCGGGAACAATATCAACAGCACCCAGTACAATTATTGACTAAATGGGTACCGGAACCCGGACCTTCCCATCCATCCAAGATACAGGCCGCAATAGAGCGAGCACTGCAGCGCCTGAAATCCACACAAATCGACCTCCTACAATATCATGCCTGGAACTACCCGGATCCGTCGTGGTTGGACGACCTCCATCAACTTCACGAACTGAAGGAAAAGGGGCTGATCAAAAATTTAGGAGTAACCAATTTCGATAGCGTTCATTTGAAGATGGCGCTGGACAGTGGTATTGAGCTGGTGTCTAATCAGATCAGTTATTCATTACTGGACCTGAGGGCTTCCAACAAGATGGCTGAAGTATGTGAGCAATTCGGGGTAAAAATTTTAGCCTTTGGAACCTTAGCCGGAGGTTTTCTTACCCATAAATGGCTGGGGAAGCCAGAACCTGAATCATTGGCTACCTGGTCTCAAATGAAATATAAACGGTATATCGATGCCGCAGGCGGATGGTCAAAATTTCAAAATTTGTTAGTGGCACTTAACCAGCTTGCTAGTGATAAACGTTGTTCCATGGCAAATGTGGCCACCCGGTACATTTTGGATAAACCAGGTGTGGCTGGTGTAATAATTGGAGCCAGATTAGGCGAGAGCGAATATATTGCAGAAAATCTTCACGCATTGGAAATTTCTTTGAACCAAACGGAGCGGGAAGAAATTGAGGATTTAATAAAAAACCTCAACTCTATACCAGGGGACTGTGGTGATGAGTACCGCAAGCCACCATTTCTCACAGCCAAGGGAGACCTTAGCGATCATATCAGTGGATTACCCAAGCCATATAAACCCCAAAAAACTAATTCCGGAGAACGAATTCTTAGCGGTACCGTTTGGGAAGAAATGGCAGGTTATTCACGGGCGGTGAAGACCAAGAACCGCATTTTAATATCCGGCACTACCGCAACTCATAAAGAACAGGTAATCGGGGGTAATGATCCCGCTAGTCAAACTCATTTTATTATCGACAAGATCGAAGGAGTGCTGCAATCGTTAAACTCATCATTGGAAGACGTGGTAAGAACCAGGGTATACATAAAGTATTTAAAAGATTGGGAAGGGATAGCCAAGGCACATGGGGAAAGATTCAGCCACATCAAACCGGCCAATACTATGATTCAAGCCAACCTGATTGGGGAAGAATATTTGGTGGAAATTGAGGCGGAGGCAATAGTAGAAGACGGAAAGTTGTAATTACAGAGAACAGAATAGTCCATCGCTGGGCATTAACTAATTGTTTAAAATTATCTAAATTTAGGCCTACCTCACTGTTGCAATTCGTCATTCCTCATTCGTAATTCGTAATTCAATCATCTCCACACCTGCCGAAACACTCTCATATAATTACCTCCCAAGAACTTCCTCAACATATCTTCGGAATGGCCCCGTTTGAGCAGAGCTTTGACCAAAATTGGTAATTTTGAAATATCCTCCAGGCCCGGAGTGTTGAGCTGATTCCCGTAAAGATCACTTCCCAAGCCAATATGATCAGGTCCCATTACCTCCAACGCTGTTTCGATGTCATCTACCGCATGCTCCAGGTCACGATAAAGGATCCAAATCATTCCCAAAACTCCATTGCGGGTTGCCAGGGCTTCCAACATTTTCTGATCCCGTGGTAGTTCCAGACGAGGCCTGGGTATTCTACCGTCCAGCACATCCAAATCCTCCTTACGAGTGGAGTTAAACATAGTGGAGGTGCTATGAGAAAGGATTAGAGGCCCTTCGGTAATTTCCATGATCTCCCAAAACGCCGACTCCCCGATATGAACCAGATCAATAACTATGTGAAGGTCCTGCAACCGTTGCACCAACTGCCTGCCCTTAACTGAAAGTCCATCCGGGCCGTCCTGGGCCCAACAACCCCTGGCGTACTCATTGGAGCGGGTATGGGTGAGGCTGGCCACTCTTAAGCCCAATTTATAGTACAGATCCAAGAACCTGAGGTCACCACCCAGCGCTTCACAGCCTTCAAAGGTCAATACCCATCCTATCTTTTGATGATGTTGAGTGCACTCAATTTCCTTGACGCAGGTACATATGCTGATTTCCTCATATTGAGAGGCTACTTGATGAAAAGTATAGACCATTTCCAATCCCCTGGCCAAGGAGTCCTCAAGCTTGGAATCATCGAGGTAAACAGCACATAATTGGACATTTATACCTGCCTTACGCCATTTCGGAAGGTCATATTGACCAGCGCAACCAAAGTAAATAGTGTGTGGATGGAAACCGAACTTTATCAAGGGATTATATTTTAACTCCGGAGGGGCATCCCAAGTTTCCGGCGATGGCACTTTCACTCCTTCTCCGATGTCTAATCTATTTTCGGTTAATGCGATCAATATATCACTATGTCCATCGATAACCAGATTGTCCTTTAACAACTTCTTAACGCTGGAATCGATACTCATATGTCTGAGGAATAGCTACGATGGAGGTAATATGCATTTATAAATTCAACAAATCACCATATTGATTCCCAAAATTTATATTAGTCCCATATCTTGTCAGCAGAATCATCCATCGCCTTATGAAAAAATTAAAAGTACCCCATACCCTAGTATTATTGTTTATGATGATGATAGTGGCCTTGCTAGCCACTTATGTGGTACCCCAGGGTATTTTTGAAGTGGCCAATGAGGATGGTCGTGATGTAATAGTACCAGGTAGTTATCAGCCACTCGAGGACCCCAGCTATCTCAAACCATGGCACCTATTCACCGTGGTGCCCCGGGCCCTGGCGGATAGCCAGGCTATCATATTTTTCATATTTATAATTGGAGGCGCTTTGGCCGTAGCTAAATCAACCGGAGCTTTTGACGCATTCATTGGTAAGCTGCTGCAAAAATTCAGCGACAACTATCAATGGCTGATATTTATCCCCATGCTGCTTTTTTCCCTGGCTTCGGGAACTATTGGGATGGCTGAAGAGTACATTCCTTTTGTATCGATCCTGATTGCCATGGCCCTGGCGTTGCAATTGGATGCTATTACCGCCATTGGTATTATGGTGGTGGGATATGGCATTGGTTACGGTGTGGCCGCGATTAATCCATTTACGGTTATGATCGCCCAGGATGTAGCTCAATTAAAACCTACTTCGGGCTTATGGTACCGGCTAGTGTTGTTTATTCCATTTTTTGTAGTAGGTTTTTTGCACGTTCGGTCTTATGCCCTTAAAGTAAAAAAAGATCCACAGACCAGCTTAATGACCGGGGTTGACTCCAGTATCCATCAGGCGTCTGCTTCCTACCCCAGTTTCTCCCGGTCTCACTTGTTAATTTTGACAGCTACTGCCCTAAGCATAGCAGTGATTGTGTATGGCATCTCAGAGGTCTCCGGCTGGCATTGGTATTTGATTGAAATTGGCGCGGTTTTCCTGGTGTTAACCCTGGTGGTAATGGTCATAGGTAAAATTAAACCAGATAAGGCAGCCACAACCTTTATTCAAGGTGCCGCGGAGCTGACCGGTACTGCCTTACTTATTGGATTTGCCCGGAGTATTGCGCTGATCCTGGAGGACGGCCAGGTTTTGCATACCATTGTGCACTATCTCAGTATTCCGTTGCAAAGTGTGGGATCTGAGTTTTCTGCGGTAGGAATGTACTTCATTCAGAGCGTTTTGAACTTTTTCGTTCCTTCCGGGAGTGGTCAGGCCTATGTCACTATGCCCTTGATGGCCCCTATTGCTGATCTAACCGGCGTTTCCCGCCAAATCGCGGTGCTAGCCTACCAATTCGGAGATGGATTTACCAACATGCTGGTGCCTACCAATGCCGTACTCATGGGCATTCTGGGTATAGCTGAAATTCCCTATGATCGTTGGTTCAGGTTTATAATTGGGCTTATGGTCAAACTTTGGATAATAGGGGCATTGGCGCTGATGGTAGCGGTATGGATCGGTTATCAGTGATTGTTGGATTTCCGTTGAAACAGCACTCCGGCTATGGCGCCTATCATGGCAAAGCCTGCCAAAACTCCAAACAAGTGTTGATGACCCAATGCGCCAGGTGACCGATCAATTAGAAAGCCCATTAATGGTCCCATGAATATATCAGGTGTAAAGCCTAAGGTAGAGACCAATCCCACGGCGGTGCCGGTTAGTGCCCAGGGAATTTTACCTTCCTCAATAAGGGCAAAATAAATACCCCTTAATCCATAAATACCAGCACTGGTGGCCACCACCGTGAGCACTAATACCCAGGGCAAACCTGGTTGGATCAAACCCGATGCAATAGCCAGGCTGCCGAGCATCATAATTATAAAACATAGAATAATGACCGACGAGGCTTTGAAATAATCAGCGGTAATCCCCGCCAATATTGCTGCAAACGGCCGCACCCAAAAAGATATAGTGCCTACCTGAGCCGCCGCAACATCATCATATTGAAGTGCATCACTGGCAAATAAAGAAAAATCATCGGTTGCCTTGTAGCCTGCATAGGCACAAACCACTATCGCCGACTGCAACCAAATCACCGGCAGTTTCGATACACTTTTTATAGCTGTCCAGTCTAAGCTGGTTTGATTTTTACTTATTGGTCGAGTATTGGGCACTACCAGCCATACTAAGATCGCCACCAATATCACCACTATGGTAAATACCCATATTATCTGCTTTAAGGCCGCTGTCCGTTGAGTTAGGCTACTTGAGTCAACATTTTCAGGTAACAAAGCGGCAAAAATCAATACTGAAACTGACGCCAGAGCCGCTGCGGTAAACCCCCGACCACCATCCAACAATCCATAAGCTCGTCCCTGGAATTCAGTTCCCCCCCATTCCCTGGTTGCTCGTATTAATGCTGCCCAAAATAACATGATGGTGGTAAGTCCCCAGAAACCATATAATAGAGTAAGTACGATAAGGGATGGAATTGAGGCAAATAATACTCCACCTATAGCGGTAGCTACCAAAGCTGCGGTCATTAAGTTGCGAGCGGAAAAGCGATCTGCCAAGGGGCCTCCAAAAAAATAGGAGACCATCGCTATTATACCGTATAATGAAAAAGCCGCGCCTAGTTCCAGGTTAGTTAACTGGAATACATCCAGAAAAGTAGGCCTGAATATACGGGCCACTACAAATGGCAATAGAAACACGCATTCCCCGGCGGCAATCAAGGCGGCCATTATCAGAACTTTTTTCGAAGAAATTTTTTGAGTTGAGTTCTTTAAAGGAGGATTCAAAATAGACCGGATTCGCTTGCATCCGTTAAATAGCAAATTATTTTTACTGATCTCAAATTATGCTACTCTTAATACCAATCTTGCTTAAAAAAATCAGTTTCAGATCTGAATGGCAGGCTCTCCTTCGCCAAAACCACGTGACGGCGAGGCCACTGACCACCTCTGGCCTACGCATGGGGAAGGGATCGGGGGATCTCCCCAAGTTGTTTAGTGTTTTTAGGGATTGGGTTGCTTGTTTATTGACGACTTATAATTGATTGTATTTTAACCTGGTACTCCCTCTCATCCGGACTATCCCCCTTATCGGCAAAAGCCTGGTGGTCGCCAGTTAATCAATGGTCAACAAAGGAACCGATGCGTGCATGGCCAGCAGTTTGGTCAATCTTCCTTCCGAAGGAGTGCTTTTTTTGGCATGATTTCGAGGCAAAATAGTGAGCAAATCAATTTCTCGTTCCTTGGTATACTGAGCTATGCCGTGCTCAATATCCGAGTCCACCGGGAACACGTAGTGATAGTCGCATTTTTCAAAGTAATATTCAAGTATATTAGCGTTGATTTCATCAATGGAGGGAGGTTGTCCAGTGTGATTTATAGTGAGAATGTGCAGTTTAGAATCAAAGCTCCTGGTAATATCAAATAATACTCCTAGGGGGTAAGAATCGTCAATCTCCTCCGAGCCAAGAGCCAAAGCCACATTTTTCATGGAGAAATCTTTAGCCTGGGGAGGTATTACCAATACCGGGCAATCCGCCTCCAGCACCAAACTAGAGGTGTTAGTAAAAGCCATTGATTCTTCTTGTGTAGATCCTTCGGTACCCATTATGATCAAATCAACACTCATTTCCTGCTGCACCTTTAAAATTTCCTCTGTAAGGCTTCCATCTTTCACCATAGACCGCAGGTTAGGGATACTGGCATGATATTCTTTGAATATTGTACTAAGCTGGTTATCTACCTCCTCCCGTATTTCGTCCGCCGATGTAACATGTAGTTGTAAGATCTCTATCTCAGGATCAGGCTTTATCAGTTCTGCTACATAGCTGAGCGCCGTGCGGGCGGATTTTGAAAAATCAGTAGGTATGAGAA
This sequence comes from Cyclobacteriaceae bacterium, assembly GCA_965224285.1. Lineage (GTDB taxonomy): Bacteria > Bacteroidota > Bacteroidia > Cytophagales > Cyclobacteriaceae > JAJCYK01. The sequence continues at coordinate 5,159,564 of OZ245043.1, read as the reverse complement.
TGCGTTTAAGGTAATTCATAAGCAAGGGTAATGGGATTACTTAATACCAGGACAATTTAAATGATAGCAACTTTTATCACAGAAGATAAACATCATCAACCCGGCTGACCTTGGTCATTTCCTGCCCGGAATATTTCACACTTTACCTTTTCTACATGCTTTGCTTTTTGAGCTGAATAGGTATTCCCTAACATGTTAAAGTTTATTAGTAATATTATGTATTTATATATCTGATTTACAACATATTATGTACATAATATTAAACAATTTAGTAAATAACCGGAGGGTGTTGGAGGTTACCGAGAACCTGGAAGGAGTATATAACTATGCAAGCTAAATATAATTATATCATTTTTTTTTATAACTATAATAATATTTTTATGACTTTAAAATTGAGAATTATTAGAATCCTATTGGTGACCTTTGTGGTAAGTTACTTTTTATCCAGCTGCGTAAGTCATCAAAATTCCTGCGCAAACTCGGTATACGCAAAAAATAAAGTGAAGTATACCCAGGCTAATCATTACCGTTAAGGATCCTCCTTCAACAGCCTGCTTTCTACTTTGGGTTCCTGCCAAACCACTTGTTCCAAAAGCACCGCGGGGTAGTGGGCACTATCCTGGGAGTCGGGGTAGTAACGGCTCATGAAATCCAGGAACAGCATATCCATAAGTCTGATGTTGTGGGTATTTAATTCCAGATCGCGATTTAACTGCTCCTGATAGACCATCTTATAATCTGCGGTGTAGAATTCAACTATGGTATGCTGGGGTCGGTGAATGTTGTTCTTAATTTGCCAATGTCCCATTTCAGCAGGTATCTGAGCAGGGGATTTCAATGAAATCATGAAAAGCGTAATACACAACCATTTATTCATCATCTCCGGTCTTTAGGTCCACTCTATTTCACGAAGTCTGCCCTGCTAAGTATTCCGATAATGGACATATAAAGGATTTCACCCGCTATTGGTGTACCTTTATCTGATAAATGGAAATTTAAACTTGCTAACCTTTCAGAGTACTCAACACCCCTTCCTTATAGGTACGGCCAATAGGCAGTTCCTCCTCTCCCACACCGACCGTGGAGCTGTTGAAAAACTTTATTTTATCCAGTCCGATTAAATAAGACCGATGGATTCTCAGGAATTTATCCGAGGGTAAAATCTTAGCCAGATTGCTGATAGATTGATAGGTAGTAACCGAATACTCAGGGGTATGCACGATCAACGCATCTTTCAAACTCTCTATATAGGTTATATTGGAAACAGATATTTTGAAAATCTTATTGTCAGATTTTAAATAAATATGCTGGCCTGCGCTTCCCGAACTATGGACATTTTGCGATTGATCGCGGTATTGATCTGGAACTAACTTTTGAACAGACTTTAAAAAACGGGTGAATGAAATGGGTTTTACCAGATAATCCAGGGCGTCGTATTCATAGCTTTCAACCGCGTAATCCCTATATGCAGTAGTGAAAATCAATTTAGGGCGATGAGTTAAGGTTTTTAACAGATCAAGACCTGACATCTCTGGCATATTAATATCCAGGAACATCACATCAAACTTATCCCTATTCAGCTCATTGTAGGCCTCTGCTGCATTCCGGCAACTAGCGCCCAGGGTTAGAAAGTCAATTCTCTTTATATAGTCTGTCAGGACCTGAATAGCCAAGGGCTCATCGTCTATTATAATAGCTTTATGTAGCATGATGCTAGTCGATTTTTAATTGAAGCTTTGCCCGGAATAAGTTTGACTCCCTTGTTAAGGATAGGTCATATCGATCTTTGTAGAGCAGCTCCAGCCTTCTTTTCAGGTTTTTCAATCCAAAACCTTCACTGCTAGATTCCCTATAACTGTTTATCAGGCTGTTTTCCACTTTTAATTCTATTACGCTTTGATTAACAGAAAGTTGCACTCTAATGAAACCCTCCTCCTTAGAGCTCCCAGGTCCGTGCTTGAAACTATTCTCCACTAAAGGTATAAATAGCATGGGGGGTATATTTATGCCCGCTAGGTTCCCATCAATCTCAAAAAGTATATTGAGCTCGTCGCCATAGCGAATCTTCTCCAAGGCTATATAGCTTTCTAAATATTCCAGCTCTTTGGTAAGTGCCACCCTACGGCTAGCGGCATCATACAGCATGTAATGCATCAAGTCTGACAGCTTTAACAACATAGCGGAGGTCAATTCCGATTTCTGCAGACTTAATGCGTATAAGCTGTTCAATGTATTAAATAAGAAATGAGGATTGATCTGGGCTTTGAGCAATTTTAGTTCCGTTTCCAACTTGTCCTGGACCAACGCCTGATGATCTTGCTGCACCTGGTATGCATTCTTAAGAATTTTAATGGCTGCTGTAATGAAAACAATTGAAATAATATGCCATTGGGCGCTCATAAATCTTCTGAAAGTAAATACTTCTTCTACCCGGATATCGTATATCCCCAGCGAAGCCATCAGCCGGATCATTTGCAATTGGATCAGGGTGCTAACCAAAATTAACAGTACTATAGATATGCCGAAGAGTAAACTCTTTTTGTGCTTTAACAAAATCGGCAATAGCCAGTACAGGGTAATATAGACACTTAGGATCTTGACTGGTAACTCCAGAGCCTGCACGTACATGACATTCTCGTAGGTGTTGACATAGCCCCCATAGTTCAATACCCGGTAAGCGTAGTACCCCAGCCAGAAAAGAATGTGCTGAACAATCCGTTTTTGAGTTGGGCGTAAGTGTCTAATAGAAAGCATCTAAACTTTCCGAGGTTATTACCAACAAAAGTAGCACTAGTGTGGCAAATATTTAACCTAATACCATCAACTACCAATCTTATCCCCCTTATTACCGGTTTAATGCTACGTATGCTTTTGAAAATTCTACCCATAGCTGGATTGCCAGTTTATTCCTATATTGATCTTATCATGAAATATTATCTATGGTCATTGATGGTAGTCCTATACTGGAGCTGCACCAATGAAGTGGAAATCCGCTTGGAATTACCGCCGGATTATGCCATTGATCTGGTTGCCAGCGAACCATTGATATTTGACCCTGTAGATATGGAATTTGATCATAGAGGGAGGGCATTTGTATTGGAAATGCCGGGATATCCCCTTATGGAGCAAGAAAGCCGGATAGTCTTACTTAAAGATAGCAATGGTGACGGTGAATATGATATTAGGCAAATGTTCAGCGACTCTCTGGGAGCAGCTACTTCCCTTTTACCCTACCGGGATGGATTCCTGGTAGCCGCACCTCCTAACATACTGTTTGTTTCAGACCGTGACGGTGATGAATATGGTGAGTATCGGGAAGTGATTCTAGGGGGCTTTGAAGTGGGCAACACCCAACATAACTTCAACGGTCTGACCTACGGACTGGATAACTGGATCTATGGCGCTAATGGAGGTAATAATGGTAAACCATTCTGGCCGGATCAAGCAGATTCCAGTTACTCCTTGCGGGGTAATGATTTTAGGTTTAAGATCAATTCCCGGGAATTTCAAATTTGGGGTGAATCATCAGGTGGATTTGAACTGGCCATGGACCGGTGGGGAAGGTTTTTTCAAACCCATAACCTTACACATATTTCAAATCTGGTGATGCCCGCGTATTATCATGGGGAACTGATGGTGGACCCTCCTCATGCCCTGGTAAATATATCCGACCATGAGACTTCCAGCGGGTTATCACGAATCTACCCGATCGGCGTCCAGGAAACCCGGGTCAATCATCCGGAACAATCCGGTTATTTTTCAGGCGCTTGTGGTATTACCTATTATGGTGGTGGTACTATTGCTGATTTGGATCATACGGTATTGGTAGCGGATGTGGTATTAAATCTGGTCCATAGAGATCAGGTTATCAATGATGGCAGGGGTGGTTTGATAGCCCGAAGAGTAGACTCAAAATCAGAATTTATTCGATCCAGTGATCGATCCTTTAGGCCGGTGAACCTGACTGTGGGCCCGGATGGCTATCTTTATTTACTGGATATGCATCGCCAGGTTATTGAGCATCCTGAATGGATCCCGGATGAGATTGAAAGCCAAATGGATCTAAATGCCGGCAAAGATAAAGGCAGAATATATCGTATCCGTTTAGCTGAGTGGACTCAGCCAACCACAGAATTCCCATTAACCGAAAATCCCATTGATCTGATTGGTTATCTGGAGCATCCCAATCAGTGGTGGCGCCTTACCGCCCAACGATTGCTGGTACAAATGAATGATGGCAATGCGATAGATCCATTGGAGGAAATGTTGATTTATGGTCCTAAGGATGTGAGCAGGGTTCATGCATTGTGGACCCTGGAGGGCATGGGTAGTTTAACTGACGACCATATCATTTTTGCGCTCCAGGACCCCTCACCTGAAGTACAGATCCAGGCCTTGAAAGCCAGTGAATCCCTGCACACCTGCGAGGAATTCCGCGGTTTATTACTTGACCTGCTGTCTAGTGAGATAGCTTCAGTGCGACTACAAGCTGCTCTTAGTATTGGCTTTTGGACTTCCCAATGCAATCTTGTACTGGATGATGAGTGGTATCAGACTTTCGCAAATCAGGCGATAGTTTCACATGATCAGCCTTGGGTATTAAGAGCTTTGGTATTGGGAGTTCAAAATGATACCAAACCCTTACTTGAACGCATATTAGCTACTGAAAACCTGCCCAATTCTTCCAATCTAAAGCACTTCGTTAGCCAGCTGGCCGCCATAGGTTTACAAAATGGAGTAGCCCCAAACCAACTGATCGCATTGGGTCGCCGGTATTTTCATAATCAGGCATTTTCCGAAGCTATGATTCGTGGAATAGCTCAAACCCTGGAACTGGGCTTGATCCAGACCGATCAAGTAGCAGAGGTAACCGGAGATCTGCAGGCCCTGGAAGCCAGCGTATCGGATTCCACGCTGGCTTATCTCTGGAGTATCCGGCAACATTACAACCTCCCTCCAGGAGATAATCAAACCAAAGCCATAAATAGGGCCTTAGCTGTTATAGTGGATAGCTCCTACTCGGTCTCTGAACGGTTAGCAGCGCTGCGTCAGCTCCGGTTTATGGACTACCCGTCAAAAAGAAATAATCTCCTCGAATTGTTGAAACCCATGCAGCCGTGGATTTTACAGAAAGCCTCCCTCAATCAATTAAGCGCATCAACCCCCGCAGAATTGGATTCCATCCTGATCAGTTTATGGCCTACCCTTAGCCCCAGAACCCGAACGGAAGCTGGCAATGTTTTGCTTTACCACAATGCTTATCAGAAAAGCCTGCTTCAGGCACTTAATGAAAAATCCATAAACCTAGGCGAAATTAACTTCGATCTGGAACGCCGACGACATCTATTATTCAGCGATGATCCGGAAATAAAGCGAATGGCCTCAGCTCTATTTAATGATTCAGGAGTGATAACCAGGGATGAAGCCTTGGCACAACTTCAACCGGCATTAGAGCTCTCCGGAAATGCAGCTGCTGGAGCACAAATTTTTCAGGAGCATTGCGCCGGGTGCCACATTAAGGGCTCAATAGGAGTGGAGGTGGGACCGAATCTAACTGAAATCCATCGAAAGAGCAGTAAAACACTAATACATGATATCCTGGACCCCAATGCCGCAGTGGAGAACAGGTATCTGACCTATTTGGTGGAAACTGAAGATGGTGATCTATTTTCCGGAGTAATTATCGCTGAATCGGATCATGCGGTGACCATCAGGCAACAGGGTGGAGCGGAAAGATTGATCGCCCGGAGCAAGATCACCAATTTTAAGTCTACCGGGCAGTCCTACATGCCGGAAGGCTTTGAAAACTCTCTCAATAACAAAGAGATGGCCGACCTGCTGGCCTACTTACAAAATATGGAACCCGTGCCATGAATTACATCTGCATTTTCAAGGCATAATCCACACTGTGCTTACCGGAGCCATAGACCAGAAAAAATAAACATAATGCAAATACTACCAGAGCCATGATTAAGTTGGTAGAACTCATTTCGCCAATAAAATTTATAAATATAGCTCCCAACAGGGCCGGTATCTGTACCAAGATCGCCATTCTGGTGATTAATCCGATCACGATCAGAATACCACCAGCCAAATGGGCCATAGTGACATAATGAACGATCATGACTGTCCCAATATACTCATCCAGAGGATTTAGAATTTCATACAGATAATCACTATGCGCGGTGAAATTAATACCCTTATAGATCAAAAAGGCGCCTAATAAGATACGAATTGCATCCAAGGGCAAAGAGGTATGGGAGTTAGCCCACTTGTTTAATTTTTTGATTAATGCCATGGTATTAACTGTTGAGTTTGTAAATAAGTTAGTGATTTCCAGTGGCAAATGCAATCCGATTATATGTTCTAAGAATGGATTGAACCAAGCACCAGCTATATTGTCAGGTCGCCGTTATTAAATGGTGGAAATATGTATTAAATTAATCGAATAAAGCTTTAAAACGGCGCCAAAATGATGTGAACAATATTGGGTATAACCAACGCGTTGGTATTGTTTATTGGTACCATGACCTATGGTCAAACCACTGCCATCACTCAAATCAAAGGTGATCTGTATCGATTCCAGTTCAATGCCCATTACGCGGTCTTTCTGGTTACCGGTGATGGTATTGTGATGACAGATCCCATTAGTATGGAAGCTTCGACCTGGTTGAAGAAAGAGTTGAAGAGTCGCTTTAATAAACCAGTAACACATTTGATTTACAGCCACGATCATGCTGATCATATTTCTGGAGGTCAGGTATTTGGCGATCAAGTGGAAGTAATCGCTCACGAGCTTACAAAAAAGGCTATCCAGCGGGAAAATCGAAACGTTCCTCTACCTAGTATTACTTTCAGTGACCATTACACTCTTAAAACCGGTGATAAAACCGTTGAATTGTTTTATCCAGGCAAGTCGCATGGGGACAATTGTATTGCTATGCTTTTTCCCGAAGAACGAACCGTATTTGTAGTGGATTTTATTACGGTAGACCGGCTTCCATACCGAGATTTGAGCGATGGTCACATGCCGCAATGGATCCAGGCTTTAGAAAAAGTTGAGCAGCTGGACTTTGATATCGTGGCCCCGGGTCATGGTGAATTAGGAACTAAAGAGGATGTGGCGGAGCATCGTCGTTACTTTGAAGCCTTGAGGAAAGCGGTGGCCAAAGCAATAGATCAAGGCCAATCACTAGAGGAAATGAAGCAATCTATAAAACTGCCGGAATTTTCGCATTTTGGCAATTACCAGGAATGGCTGCCTCTAAACATCGAAGGAATGTATAATATGCTGAAAAAAGCCTGATTATGTTCACCAATAACCAGATCGCACTTTATCATGAGCAAGGATATCTTCACTATCCTAAATTGTTTACTGAGGAAGAAATTAAACTATTAAGCCAAAGAGCTCACACCGATAAGGCATTAGACCTGGCTGCAGCGGATATGGATGATGGAGAAGGAAACCCTGTACGTCTCTCCTTGTGGAATCACCCCGGGGATGGAATCTATGGCATGTTTGCCCGCTGCCATAAGCTGGTGGACAAAGTCGAGCAATTACTGGAAGGTGAAGTCTATCACTATCACTCCAAAATGGTCTTAAAAGATGCTAAAATAGGTGGAGCCTGGGCCTGGCACCAGGATTATGGTTACTGGTATCAAAACGGACTATTATTTCCCGATCTATGCAGTGTTATGATTGCTGTTGACCGGGCTACGATGGAAAACGGATGTCTGCAGGTATTAGCGGGTTCGCATAGAATGGGACGCATCAATCATGTTCTCAGTGGTGAACAGGCAGGTGCTGATCGGGAAAGAGTAATGGAAGCATCCAAAACTTTAAAAAAAGTGCACTGTGAGATGGAACCGGGGGATGCCCTGTTTTTCCATTGCAATTTGCTCCATGCCTCAGCAGCCAATCACTCCGACCATAGTCGCTGGTCTATGATATGTTGCTACAATAAGGCCACTAACGATCCTTTCAAGGAATCTCATCACCCCGGCTACACCCCCTTAAAAAAAGTACCAAATGAGAAAATCCTGGAAGTAGGCCGTGCCGATATTGATTCCTCCCCTCAATTTGCCAACCTGAAGCAAGACGACCAAAGCGCCCGCAGCCTGGATTCCTGAATGGATTTAACGGCATCTGAATTCCGGGAAAATAGATTTTAGATACCGGAAGTATAGCCTTCCCAATTGGGGTATGAATTACTTCGACCCATGATCATGAAATAGTTAAGCCGTGATGAGAAAAAAAGGCCGGCTCAAAATTAAGAGCTGGCCCTTGATCATTATTCCTCTTGGTGATAGCCCAGTTCCATCTGTTGGCGTGCTAACTCCTCGGCTCGGATCCGTCGGCGCATAAGGTTCACATAATTCCGGGCATCCTTATTACCATAGCGGGTATATGAAGTTTCCGCCCAGGATAAAGCGCTATCAAAATCCCCCAGCACTTCATAACCTATGGCAATATTGTAGGCTAAAAATCCGGCATCCTTGTCCCGGCGCACTCGATCCAGGCCACTTTTCCAAACTTCAATTGCTTCATCCCATTGGGCCACATCGGCATAGCGGGTGCCCTGTTCCAATTCAGGTGACCGCTTGGATTTACCTCTGAAGTGACGTCTTATTCTCACTGGCATGGGTGCTACCTTGTAGGCATAATCTGAGCCTACCGCATTACTCAGGAAGCGGGTAGCCTCACCCTTAGAAACCAGCTGTGCAATGGCTTCCGCGGCACTGTTGCCATAAGCCTCCCAGGTGTTACTATTTCTAAGCAGTTGCTGATCAACTATGGTTCGTGCATGAGCGTCATAGAGGCGTATCCCTATAGTGATATTACCAACACCTTGAGCATAATACTTTAAAACTTCTACCTCTCGATCTCCTACTTTTTCCTTGATGTTCTTGCGCCCTCGGGTTATAATGAAATCTGTATCAAAAATCTCCAGTGAAACCACAGCATCTGCCTGATACTTTTTAGTCAAAATATCTATCTCCTCCCAGGATAATTGATCGGGAAAAGCAGCAGTGAGGCTGTTACCCTTCAGTCGCTCCGAAGCTATTCTAACATTGAATCTGGAGGAAAACCCCAATTGATTCTGAAGGCTATTAAGTAATGACTGAGCGCCTGATTTATCTTCTCCGGGTACCTCGCCGGTTAGAATCCCTTCTATAATATTCACTGCCCCTTTTTTGTAATCACTTCTGTCTACAATCAGCAGGGTTTTTATATCAGATGGCAAGGTTATTTCGGCCGGCCTCATGGAGTTAAGGGTAACTGTCCTTGGCCCCCCGCAAGCCCAGCAGGTCAAAAGAACCACCAGTAAATAATAAATAGTATGTATTCGTTTCATGATTTCAAATTTTGGTTTACCTGATTAGTCTGGTTACTTTAAAATTAGTGGTTCTGCCGGTGTTTATTAGTTCATATTATAATTCTAAATCATATATGTAATGTTTTGAATACTAATTGGTTATAGCATTTAATCAAAATTCATGCTAGAAGCTCTACGAGCATGAAAATATTCTGATATATCCAGAAAAGTACCCAGTAAAGCGCTGTAGGTGCAAAAATTTGATTCTATTGAAAGTCTACCCTGTTCGGCCGTTTATGGAGATGTAAGCACTGGCAGCCGGAAAATTCAAAGTAGGGTAAAACCTTTTATTCTATTCATGGTTATAGGTATAATGAACCATGATTAGCAAATGGAATTGGATAAATTAACCAGCTCAACCGGTGAAGTTTTGCTTTTTGATTTTGATAGTCCGGCACAGGTAAAACGCTGGGAAAAGGTTGATGATCAGGTGATGGGCGGGAATAGCTCAGGACAGCTAAAGTGGAACAATAAAAAATATGCCACATTCGAAGGTGAGATAACCTTAACTAATGAATCTGGATTTGCTTCAGTACGATGCCTGATCAATCCTTTACAGTCGGCAAATGGTATAATAATACGAGCCCGCGGCAGCAAGAAATATAAATTTAAACTGCGAACCGACCCCTTTCTGGACGGCGTGAGTTATATGTTACCGTTTCAATCCACTAACTATTGGCAGGAGATTGAACTTCCATTCAAATTGTTTCAACCTACTTTCCGTGGCCTGGTGCTTCCGGACGCACCGGTATTGGAGCCGGCCAAAGTAAGTCAAATAGGGATACTCATCAGTGACCAGCAAGTCGGCCCTTTTAAGCTGGATATTGATTGGATCAAGACCTTTTAAATTTACCAGCCTCCTCCACCGCCGCCACCGCCGCCGCCTCCAGAAGATCCGCCACCGCTTGAGAAACCTCCTCCACCAGAGGAACTTGAACCAGGAGGCCTGGTGGAACTGGCAACAGCCTTTGAAAATGACGAACTCAGATCATTAGTGAATCGCGACGTGCGCATGTCATTCCAATTGTTTCCACTATACCAACTGGGTTGATAATTCTTTCCTTCCCTCCCAGCGCTTAGTAAGGCCTCTTCAAATTGCTCACCCCATTCATGGGCCACACCAAGAGCCATGGCAAACGGCAGCAGCTGCTCAAAATGCTGGGGAGTTTTGTCTGGTGGATTGAGCCAATTTAGCCGGTATTTTTCTGCTTTGGAGAGATACAGTTTAAATCCTTCCAATTTATCCATCACCTGACGGCCGAATAAGGTGGGAGCTTTTAACCACTGATAAAAAAGAATATTGATCAACAAAAGCGCCAATCCAATGGCCAATAGTATCCAGGGTAATTGTACCCCGGATAGCCAGACTACCAGTAGCTCGGCGCCCAGGAATGGAAGAGAGAACAGGCTCATAAAAATAGCCGCACCAATTTGAGACCAGCCATGAGTGATAACATTCTTCCAGGCAGCAATGGTAGCGGTGACCAGCCCGGCACAGGCCACTGACCAGATTGACAACCACAATATGATACCGAACTCATCGCCATTGGTTTCAATTTCAGAGCTCAAAAACATCACTCCCAAGGTGACCGCGGTAAGTAGCGCGCCTGGAATGACCCACTTGCGGTTCAGCAAAAAATATTTCTTCTGAAAGTCTGTTTTTAATCTCCCCTTCAGAGCGCTAACAGCGCTGTTGATAGTGGAATGATTCTTATTACTTAATTTCAGGCTGTTTTTCGAACCCAATAGCTTGTTTAACACCATCATTTCTCCAGTTGAAAGATTATCGGGCTTGGGTTCCACCTTGTGCAGGGTATAAACTTTGGATTTTTCTGTTATACGAATAGCGCCTTTTACTGCCAGGCTTATCAACGTGGCAGCAAATGCCTGATTATCGAATCCCATGTTCATTATATAACGGACCGCAGCAGGGCTTAAATCATGCGGATTTTTAAACAATGGCACGATCACTCCTTCATCTGGATCTTTTCCCACCATTAACCAGGCATATAAATAATACAAGAATACCACTACCAATCCCCCCATCCCGTATAAAGCCGCCTGATTATCCCGAAAAAACCATCCAAGGCGATCTTCTAAAGTGGGGGCGCTCACCACACCTTTAGGCCATCCCACTGCTACCGTCAACCCTTCATTCGCCTTGAGACCGTCATTCATACTCACTTTCAATTTTGAATCACTTATTTGCCTGATAGTACAACCACAACTAGTACTACCCTGAGGGCCGGAGTAGGCTTGATATTGCAGAATTTCAGCATCCTCCGGTAGCGCTATCAACGCCGATGCCGAATCTATGGGAAAACTCCAACCTGTCCCGATGGCATTCCAATATAGTTCATCATACTCATCGAAATAACCCAATTGTCGATTGGTGGAATAAACGATCTCATAGGTATATATATCAGGGTTCAGGTATTCGCCGGCATCACCGATATACAGGTTGATATTTCGACCCTCCTTTTTTATATGGAAAGGCTCTGATATGCCGTCTTTTAATACTTCTTCAACATGAAACCTTACTTTTATGTTATTTCCCAGGCGATCTTTATAAAGAACTGGAAAACTGCGATAAATCCCCCTGCGAATCTGTTCTCCATTACTCCGTACCTTTATGGTTTCTCTCACCAACATGGTACCGTCTTCATTTACTACGATATCACTGAAGTAATTAAGAATTCGTTCATCCTGGGGTTGCCCCCCAGAGCTATGGCCCCAAAACAAAGCCAACCCCAATAATATACCCCATCGCATGTGCTAAAATTTTACTTCAGGCACTTCGCGTTGAGTTTCATCAATCTCAAAATAGTCAGCTTTATCAAAGTTGAACCCACTGGCCACCAGGTTGGAAGGGAATGATTCAACTACTATGTTGTAGTCCCTGGCGGTTCCATTATAGTATCGTCTGGCCATTTGGATCTGTTCTTCAAGCTGAGAAAGCTCTCGTTGCAATTCTCTGAAATTTTGATCTGCCTTCAGTTCCGGATAGTTCTCCGCTACTGCAAATAATTTTAACAGGGATTGGGATAAATCCGCTTCCGCCCGGCTTTGTTCCGCTACGGTTTCAGCTTTTATACTTCGAGATCTCAGCTCGGTTACTTTTTTGAATAGATCTTCCTCATGCTTGGCATATCCCTTAACGGTTTCCAACAGGTTGGGAATTAAATCTGTGCGTCGTTTAAGCTGAACGTCTATGCCGCTCCAGCCTTCTTCTACCAGGTTTTTGTGCTTGATCAGTCTATTATAAACAGCAACCCCCCAAAGTATGATAAGCCCTAGTAATACTAAGATGATAACTGCGACCATTATTATGTGTTTTAGTGGTGGTGTTCAATTGACAGGGCAGAATGTATGAAATCCTTTGATTAATTCCAATGTTCCTAAGTTGATGATCAGCCGAGAGTTGGGAAAACAATATGGCTTGAGGTTTTTCAGCATGATATTTGTTAATAGTTGCTGAGTCTGGCTTTTACCGAAGCCTAAGCTAAAATGACCGTTGCCGGATTGGCAAATCATTTGTAATTTGTAAACTTGCTCTAAGAGATTATGGTAAACCACAGTTTTACTCCTATGAAATTTAGATTAATAGTAATAACCTGGATTATTTCCAGTGTGTATGTCTGTGCGCAAACACAGCAATTGGAGATCAATGAGAATGCTTCACCTGAAGTTAGTATAACCGGGACCTCGACTCTACACGATTGGGAGGTGGTTGCCAAGGATATTACCGAACTACCAGCGCAAATCAGCATAAACCCCGACGGGCCGGATCTTTTACAGGAGTTTTCCTTTAAAGTGGCGGTAGAAACTATGGATGGGGGCAGGGGTGCTTCCATGAACAATAAAATAAAGGATGCTTTTAAAGCGGAGGACAACCCTTTTGTAACCTTCCGTCAGACTGAGCCCGCTAAAATTCTAAACAAAAAGGATGGTAATCTAAACCTTCAGTCATCTGGAATTCTGAGTATGGCCGGACAAGAGCAGGCCGTGGAAGTTAAATTAATTGCCAGTATGAAAGATGGTCAGATGGTTTTCTCAGGCAGCCATCCTCTGAAAATGAGTGATTTTGGTATGGAACCTCCCACTGCCATGTTCGGACAGATTAAAACCCGTGATGATGTGGTAGTTCATTTTAAGTTTCAGTATAATATCAAATAAATATGATAGATCGATTTATCCTGGTCCTGCTTGCTTCTATGAGTGTGACCATGGCGTACTCACAACTCTCGGATAGGACCGATACCATCCCGGGCACCAATGTTAGTTTTAAATTGAAATTATTGCCGGCAGGCACTTTCACGATGGGAAGCCCTGAGGACAGCCCCTTTCATAAATCCGACGAAGGGCCGCAGTTTGAGGTAGCAGTGGATTCATTTTGGATTGGTGTTCATGAAGTTACCTTTGAAGAATACAATGTATTCCGGGACAAAGAATTGGATCTGCCATCCACAAAAATACCTGAATGGGATGCCGACGCCATCGTTAGACCAAGCCCCCCATATGAAGACCCCACCTTTGGAATGGGGCGAGAGGGATACCCTGCGGTAAGCATGACCCAATTCGCAGCTTTACAATATTGCAAATGGCTAAGTGATAAGACCGGCAGGTTTTATCGCTTGCCTACCGAAGCAGAATGGGAATACGCCTGCCGGGCCGGAAGTGCAACTCCTTTCTATTATGGTACTGAAATTGAGAAAATAGATGAATACGCCTGGCATTATGACAACAGCGGGGAAGCCTATCAGGAAGTTGGTCAAAAAACCCCCAATGAATGGGGATTATTTGATATGTTGGGTAATGTTTCGGAATGGACTTTGGACCAGTATAAAGAGGATGCCTACATTGAACTATCTGCCAGTGACGAAGTCAATCCCTGGATCAAGCCTACGGATCTTCATCCTCGCACCGTCCGGGGAGGCTCCTGGGATAATGATCCTGAAGATCAACGTTGTGCTTGTCGTATCGAATCCAGTAAAAGCTGGAAAGAGCGGGATCCGCAAATTCCCAAAAGCTTTTGGTGGAATACCGACTCCCCGTTTGTAGGATTCCGTCTGGTGAGTCCCCACCCTCAACCTTCAGCAGAAGAGCAAGCGGCATTTTGGTCATTGGTATTGGGTGACTAACTGCTGATATATGCGCATAATTTTAGTTTTTATCTGTATGCTAATAACCCTGTCACTGGCAGCTATTGATCATACTGCTCAGGTGAAAAAGTATCAATTTTCTGCCCAAAAAATGGGTACTACTTTTCGTCTGGTATTTTTTCATAGTTCGGCGTCGGAAGCCCGGGAACTGGCAGAATTAGCTTTTCAAGAGATTGATAGTCTGAATATGATCCTCAGTGATTACCTTCCCGATAGTGAAATTAACCGGCTCTCGGCCTCTGCAGGCAATGGAAACAGTATACCGGTTAGTGATGACTTATGGAATGTTCTTCTCACTGCACAGGAGATTTCCACTAAAAGCAATGGGGCATTTGATATTTCCATTGGGCCGCTGAGTAAACTTTGGAGGCGCGCCTTCCGTCGAGGCGAATTCCCGGACTGGAATAAAATTCAACAGGCCAAGGCTTTGGTTAATTTTAGATGGATAAAACTAAACCTCAATAAGCAGGAGGTTACCCTGGAAAAGTCAGGGATGCGTTTGGACTTGGGCGGGATCGCTAAGGGATATACTGTAGACCAAACTTTGACACTCCTAAGGGAGCATGGAGTGACGGCTGCTGTCGTGGATGGCGGGGGAGATATACGAATCACGGGACAGCCCCCCGATGGCCATAATTGGAAAATCCAGGGAATTGAAGATCTTATTTTTAAACAGGATCAAGCATTTGCCAGCTCCGGAGATACTTATAGATACTTGGAATGGCAGGGCATAAAATATTCTCACATTATCGATCCCAGAAATGGCTTGGGCGTCAGTAAGGGTACTCAGACGGTGGTAATGGCCCCTACGTGTATGTTAGCCGACGCTCTGGCCTCCGCCATAAATATCATGGGTGTGGAAAACGCCGAGAAATTGCTAAAATATTTTGGCGCTAAACTGGTGAATGTGCCATCACCTAATATTTTTACCTCCGGGTAATTTCCTAAAAAAGATGTATATTTTACTCTGAAATATTTCAAGAAAAATGAAAAAGCAAGCTAGTTCCAGAAGACAATTCCTAAAAAAATCAAGTGGCGCCGTGTTGACCTCTGCCCTGGGGTTTAATATAGTCTCAGGTAAATCTCAGTCGTTTAAAAATCTTAATACTGATACCTTGAAAGTAGGTCTGATCGGATGCGGAGGGCGTGGTACAGGAGCTGCATATCAGGCCTCTAAGGCTGATCCCAACGTCATGATCACTGCCTTGGCCGATATTTTTCCCGATCGGTTGCAGACCTCTTATGATAACCTGATGAAGGAGAATCCCGATAAGGTGATGGTCGATGAAGATCACAAATTCATTGGATTTGACAGTTATCAAAAAGTGATCGACAGCGATGTGGATGTAGTAATACTAGGTACGCCGCCAAGTTTCAGACCTGGGCACCTGGAAGCTTCTGTAGCCGCAGGAAAGCATATTTTTTGCGAAAAACCAGTGGCGGTAGATGCCCCGGGAATAAGAAGTGTAATTGCCACTGCCAAAAAAGCGAAGGAAAAAGGGCTGGCCATCATGTCTGGTTTTTGCTGGCGTCATGATATTCCTAAAATCGAAACTTACCAAAAACTATCCGAAGGAGCCATTGGTGATATCCATACCATTTATAACACCTACAATACCGGCGCTCTATGGTTTCACGAACGTCAGCCTGATTGGTCCGACTTTGAGTTCCAAATGCGTAATTGGCTTTATTACAATTGGCTTTCCGGAGATCATATCGCTGAGCAAGCTGTTCATAGTCTAGACCTGATGTCCTGGGCCATGGGAGATGAAATGCCCATCAGCGCCACAGGTACCGGAGGCAGGCAAAGCCGCACCGAACCTCAATTTGGGAATGTCTATGACCATTTTGCGGTGGTATTCGAATATCCCGAGGGCCAAAAAGGATTTCATTTTTGTAGGCAACAAAAGGACACCAGCCGGGCCTACCATTTAGATATGTTGGGTTCCGAGGGGCGCTGTTATATAGATGTATTCCGAAAACACGAAATCAGCGGCAAGGAAGACTGGCGCTGGAAAGGCGAGAAAACCAACATGTATCAAAACGAGCATGATACACTGTTCAACTCCATTAGGGAAGGTAAACCATTTTTTGATGGGGTGAGAATGGCCAACAGTACCATGCTGGCTATTTGGGGCCGTATGGTGGCCTATACCGGCCAGACTCTGACCTGGGAAGAAGCACTGAATAGCGAGGAAACCTTGGGGCCCGATTTGGAAGAATACAGCTGGGACCTCAATTGGCCCTCTAAAGAGGTGGCCAAGCCCGGCATAACCAAGTTCAGCTGATTGTGAAACGCCGTAGATTCATCCACAACACCGCCCAGGGAGCCTTCATTTTGTCTGCGATTCCCGGATTGGCCTTTAATAGCGTGGCCCCCTCCGGGCTTACTAAGAAGAGCTTAAAATACGGCATGATCAAAGAAGAGCTTTCAGTGCTGGATAAGTTTAAATTAGTAAAGGAACTAGGCTTTGATGGTGTAGAGCTGGATAGCCCCAACGGGCTAGTAGAAAAAGAGATACTTGAAGCCCGTGATCAAACGGGATTGGCGATCCCAGGTGTGGTCAACTCCCTGCATTGGGAGAAGCCCCTCTCCCACCCCGATCCTAAAGTGAGATTTGCTTGCAGGGAGTCTATGGAGCATGCCCTGCATAAGTGTAAATTATATGGGGGTACCACAGTGCTGTTGGTACCGGGTGTGGTCAATGAGGAAGTGGGATATGATCAGGCCTGGGAACGTTCAACAGAGGAAATAAAGCAGTTGCTTCCGGTTGCCGAATCAACGGGAATAAAAATTGCCATTGAGAATGTATGGAATAATTTTCTGATCAGTCCCTTGGAGGCGGTGCAATATATCGATCAGTTTAACAGCGATATGATTGGGTGGTACTTCGATGTTGGCAATATCATACGCTATGGATGGCCTGATCAATGGGTCCGGATCCTGGGAAAAAGGATTTTGAAAGTAGACGTCAAGGAATACAGCAGAGAGAAACAGAAGAACGAAGGTATATGGGAAGGGTTTAACGTAAAACTGGGAGATGGGGATAGTGACTGGGCCAAGGTAAACCAGGCTCTGGTCGAAGTGGGGTATTCTGGATGGGGATCCGCGGAAGTGTCTGGTGGAAACAGGGAGCGCTTGCAGGAAATTTCCCAACGCATGGACAAAATCTATAAACTGTAAAATTTTTATGAGTGAACCGATAAAGGTTTTGGTAGCGGGGTGCGGCAATATGGGAGCCTCTCACGCCCGCGCTTACCACAAAATGCCTGAATTTGATATAGTGGGGTTAGTCAGCCGGGGTCCTGAAAGCCGTGAAAGGCTTTCACGGGAATTGGGTGGATACCCTGAATTTGATGACTATTTAAAAGCGCTTGAGGAAACCCAGCCTGACGCCGTTTCCATAAATACTTATCCGGATACCCACGCCCGATACGTAAAAGAAGCCTTGTCCAATGGGGCACACGTATTTGTCGAAAAGCCCTTGGCTAATACAGTTGAAGAATGTGTAGAGATCAAGGAGTTGGCCCTGGAAAATAATCGCAAAGTGGTGATTGGGTATATCCTCAGAGTACACCCGGCCTGGACTAAGTTTATAGAATTAGCTAGAGGGTTGGGTAAACCGCTGGTGATGCGGATGAATTTAAACCAGCAAAGTCATGGAGCCACCTGGGAAACCCATAAAAATCTTATGAATTCAATGTCTCCTATTGTAGACTGCGGGGTCCACTATGTGGATGTAATGTGCTTGATGACCGGGGCTAACCCAGTTTCTGTTAGCGCTATCGGAGCCAGATTATCAGAGGAAATACCTCAGGGAATGTACAATTATGGACAACTACAGGTGCGCTTTGATGATCACTCGGTGGGATGGTACGAAGCGGGTTGGGGTCCCATGATAAGTGAAACGGCCTATTTCATAAAGGATGTGATCGGCCCAGGAGGCTGTGTGAGTATAGTGGATAAAAACCCCAGAACTGATGAAACCGGTTCAGACAACGTTGATGCCCACTCGGCCACCAACGCCCTGCTGGTACATGCCAGCACCACCAATGAAGCGGGAGAATTTGCCACTGATGACCAGATTCTGGACACTACCGATGAACCTGATCACCAGGGGTTATGTGATCTGGAGCAGGAATATTTTCTAAAAGCTATTAGGGAAGATCTCGACCTTAGCCAACACCTGGATGACGCCATAAATAGCCTGCGGATAGTATTGGCAGCAGATCAATCCGTCAAAACCGGAAAAACTGTGCAATTATAATTTTTAACCAATCCTTTTGAGGCAGTTCTGGTAAACCCTCCTTATGATAACTTTAGCTATCCGAATGTTTGTGATAAACTTTCGCCACGATTTTCCAACCACTGTCAAATTTTAATAAGCTGAGATAGTCGGTATATACCTGTTTACCATCCTTAAACAGCTCTACTTTTACAGAAGCGGCGCCTCCGGTCACATCCACTTGGGGCAGCTTATGTTCCCAAACATTATCAGCTGGATCGAAATCTGATTTGGCCTTACGTTTTTCAATTCCTTCTATCCAGGTATTGATGGGATAACGTCCCAGTGATTCTCCGTCAGCCGAAAATATGGCGAATTCTTGATGAAATCCCTTGGCCATAGCGTCTGTGTCCAGAGCATTAAAGGCACCGTTTATATAGGCCTGCTCCACAACTTTAGTAACCTCTTCCACCGCTTTTTTATCCCCGGCAATGCGATGGGCGGAAAATGCTGTAATTAGGCCTACCACCATGATGGCTGCCAATAGTTTGGTATTTAGTTTTAGTAGCATGTTGAATAGTTTAGAGTTAGCTATACTTTTTATACGTGCACTACATAAAGTGAGCTGATTTTTAGTGAATTATTTCTAATAAAATGTAACCTATTTGTTTTGTTTATCGTAATATTGCAATAAATAGATGCTATGGGAGTAACTAAAACAGAAAAATTTACTAACAGTCAGAATGAACTGGCTTCCTTGACCAAAGCACTGGCGCACCCGGCCCGCATTGCCATCATACAGCACCTTTTGGAAATTAATAGTTGCATATGTGGTGATCTGGTTTCCGAATTGCCATTGTCACAGGCTACTGTCAGCCAACATCTCCGGGAGTTGAAAGAGTCGGGTTTAATCCGGGGAAATATAGAGGGCACCAGCGTCTGTTATTGTATAGATTCAAAGGCTTGGGATCACGCCCAGACTTTACTCAATGAGCTTTTTAGTCGGTATAAAGACCCGAACTGCTGCTAACTTCACTTTAAAACTAACATAACATGAAAAATTCCGCAGAATTAAAGAAAATAGTAAAAGATAAATATCAATCGGTGGCTCAAAATGAAACTCCCTGCTGTGGCCCTGAATGTGGCTGTGCAAATGAGGTTAATTTTATCGGCGATGATTACCGAGAAATTGAGGGGTATCATCCAGATGCTGACCTGGGATTAGGTTGTGGCCTTCCCACGGAATACGCACAAATCAATGAGGGGCAAACTGTAGTAGATCTGGGAAGCGGGGCCGGAAATGATTGTTTCATCGCTCGTAACCTGGTAGGGCCGGAAGGGAAAGTGGTAGGAGTGGATTTTACCGAGGCTATGATTGAAAAAGCGCGAGAAAATGCCTTGAAACTCAATTATAGCAACGTGCATTTTATTAAAGGAGATATCGAGAATATACCTCTGCCTGATGAAATAGCCGACGTAGTGGTGAGCAATTGCGTTCTGAATTTAGTTCCTGACAAAGCTAAAGCATATCAGGAAGCCTACCGTATTCTAAAACCAGGAGGCCATTTTAGTATATCCGACGTAGTGATCAAGGGAAGTCTTCCCAGCGAAATTCAATCAGCCGCTGAGATGTATTCAGGTTGTGTAAGCGGCGCTATGCAAAAAAGTGATTATTTAAAAGTAATTGCCGAGGCTGGATTTCAGAATATTGAAATACAAAAAGAGCGGGAAGTTGCCATTCCAACTGACATATTAAAACAATGGATACCCAAGGCAAAAGTAGAAGATTTGATATCTTCTGGAGCCGGAGTTTTCAGCATTACCGTGTATGGTAAAAAAGCTAAAGAGTCCTGTTGTAGCCCTGAATGCTGTAATAATTAACTGATGAAAGTATTATTTCTATGCACGGGAAACTCTTGCAGAAGCCAAATGGCTGAAGGGTATTTACGAGATCTTGTTGGAGAAAGGGTCGAAGTATTTAGCGCGGGTATCGAAACTCATGGTTTGAATCCTAATGCGGTGCAGGTCATGGCTGACGATGGTATTGACATCTCCGATCAAACCAGCGATCATGTGAGTGAATTCCGGGAGATTGACTTCGACTATGTTATCACAGTTTGTGACCACGCTAGTGAACATTGTCCGGTATTTCACGGCGGAGTACATAAGATGCATCAAAATTTTCCAGACCCCGCCAGGGCCACGGGTACCGCAGAGGAAATTCAACAGGCGTTTGTAAATACTCGAAATCTCATAAAAGATTTCTGCCAAAAATTCGTAACTGATCACATAGAAAAAGGCAAACCTTAATTGGTTTGCCTTTCCATACGCTCCGGCTTTATAGCCGTGATCACACCTGTTTTATTTCTCCAAAATGGTAAATTCTACTCTTCTGTTTTTTTGACGACCCTCATCTGTCTCATTGGTGGCTATGGGCTTACCTTCTCCGTATCCATGAGACACCACCCGATCCCGGTCAATCCAATTCTCAACCAAATATTTTCTTACCGAAGCAGCTCTGCCATCTGACAAAGCAATGTTATAGCTATCTGATCCCTTGCTATCAGTATGGCCGGCAATTTCAATTCTTACTGTGGGATTACTTTTCAAAAACTCTACCACCCTATCCAGTTCCATCACACTTTCATCCCTGAGATCGGTCTTATCAAAATCGAAAAATATATTATTCAAACGCACTGTAGCCCCAATTTCAATTTGATCAAGGAATAGATCTTTTTGTATGATGGTGTCAGCGTATATTTCAGGAATTTCCAATTCATCGGTGGTGTTCATAAAGCCCTCCGCAGAAGTCAATATCTGATAATGCCCTTCACCACTTAATTTTACTTCGTAAAACCCATCCTGGCCTTCTGAAATGGTGTTATCGATTTCCACCTGGAAAATCTCGTATTTGACCTGAGCGCTTACCGGTTCTCCTGATTTGCGGTCATAGACATAGCCCCATACCATGAGTTTTGGTTTTGGCTTCTCTATGGGAATTAAAGAGAGGATATCCAAGCTGCCTCCATCTCTTGACATGTAAGCTCTGGTTGTAAAGACATTACCTTTATTGTCAACGGAATAATAGGCGTCAAATCCACTGGTATTGACCGGTGCGCCCAGATTTATAGGTTCCGACCAATTTAACCAGGTATCATCAAGTCTTTTGGTCATATAAATATCCGTACTGCCGGAACCACCAACTCTGCTACTGGCGAAATATAAGGTTTTGCCATCCGGATCCAGGGAAGGGCCAAATTCGTCTTTTTTAGTGTTAAGCGCCTCGATAAATTTTGGCCTGGTCCATGAACCGTCAGATTCCAAAAAACTAACGTATAAATCGCTGATTCTGCGGTCCTTTAATTCGTTAAAATAAAGTAACAACACTTTTCCGTCTTCCGTCATCACACCTCCTGAGTAAACTCCCTTTCGCATTTTATCCAGGTCTTTCACCCTTAAAGCAATTGGTGGGCTCCATCCCGACCCCCTCCTATGTGTAAGGGACAGTCCTTCTGAGTTACGTCCAGAGCCTCTTAATAATAAAGTGTTTCCATCATTGATGACACTCATGACCTGGTTATACCTCAGCTGATTTAGAGGAGCAGTCATGTGCACAGCATCCTTCCAGGTTCCGTCCGAAGTTCTCTCTGAATACCAAATATCCTGGCTGCCTTTGGTGCCGTACTTATTATCCGGATGATCCGCCACAAAGAAATACAAGGTATTGCCATCAGCAGAAATTACCGGGGCTCCTTCATGCCAGGGCGAATTCACTCTTTTATCCAGTCTTTTAAGCTGGTAGTCAAATCGTTTGCTTTTTGGGGGAGCATCTGGTTCAACGGATGCCAATTGACCCTTCACCACCGCCGGAATTACAGAAAACGTCAAAAAAATGAATATGATCCTTCTCATAATTGTGCTAAAATAGATTTATAGCACAATTGTTTTAAGCCAATAATCCCCTAAAAATTACGATGTAAAGAATAAACCAATAATGTTCAAATTACATGGTATCTACAGTATCCATGTAATTCATGGCAATAAATGCGATGATAAGCCCGGAGGCTGTACCCTCTACCGCTACTGCTACCGCGGCGATATAAGGGTTTAGATACTGCCCAAATGGTTCATTTTCGATGATATCCTGCATAAAGGCAGGATCCAGGAAGTTGGTATAAACAAAAACAAAAATGGCAAACAACAGGGATCCAATAATCCCGGTTAAAACTCCTAATCCTAATCCTTTTAAGTATGTGAAGGAAGCCGGCTTTTCTTTTTTGAACCACCTTAGAGCCATTACCATGAAATATGCCAATATGAAGAAGTTTAAAGCCCGCAATTCGATAGTGTGTACAATACCGGCGAATTTCATAATAAAAAATAACAGGATCAGCCCCCCAGCGGTATACAATCCGTATCGCTCGGCGGTTTTTTCAATGGTAATTTTAGCGCTCATAGCCTTGATCAAAGGAATTTTCAACGTGAGTCAATATAAAGAAAATTTTGCTAGATTACATCAGCTACATAAAATAGCCTCTTCATCAAATGTTGATACCGGTCTGTATTTTGGGATGCGGTCGTAGCGGCACCTCTATTTTAGGTGAGTTATTTCAGGATACCAGAGCTTATACATATTTGTCAGAACCTCCTCTGGAGGCTGTTTATCAATTGAAATTTAAAGACCCGGTAGCTGTTAAAATGCCTAAACCCGGAAGCCTGCCCGCTTCACCTGGTTTACCATTTTTATGGCCGGATGTCAAGCAGGTTTTTCCTGAGGATACCCTGTGGATCTGGCAAGTTAGACATCCCCTTGACACTATTTGTTCATTGAAAGTCGGTATCGAGCAGAATTGGGGTCACCATCCCAGACCCCCGGATTGGAAAGATTGGTTGGATCATTCTTTACTGGAGAGATGTGCCCACCATTGGAATTATCTCAACACGGTGGGTTATGATCAGGTAAGGAATGCTGTGACAGTGAACAAATTCGAGGATATGATCAATGATCCTTTAGAGACTGCTCGCAAATTATTGTCAGCTACCGGAATGCATACTATGGATTATCAATGGCAAATCCAGCAATGGGCATCCAGAGTACAAAACACTAATAACAGCTTATTTATAGAGGCACAGTGCTCAATGGATTACTCCAGAAACGACCACCAAACTCGAGTTGACCGATGGAGAGAAAATCTTAGTTTGGAACAAGCCCGGGCCCTGAAACCCTTGATTGAAGAAGGAGCCCGCCGATTCAGTTATGACCTTCTTTAAGCACTCTGTCAATACTGGATTATCTTAAATTCAACTCTCCGGTTCAGCCTTCTGGTTATCTCTCTGCTGTTATCTGCTACGGGTTTACTACCTCCGTATCCTTTTCCGGTAATCCGTTGGGCTTCAACTCCCTGGTTTACCAGATATTTCTTAACGGCATCGACTCTGTCTTCGGATAGTTTTAGGTTTTTTTCTCGATCACCCACATTATCCGTATGGCCGGCTAATTCTATGGTGATGGATGGATTATCCTTCATCATAGAAGCTAGCCTGTTCAACTCAGGGTAACTGGTAGGGATCAACTGAGCTTTACTCTGATAAAATAACACATTATGCATTTGTACAGTCTGCCCGGCTTCAATAGGAGTCAGGTAGAGATCGCGCTCAATTTCTTCGTAGGCCGTTACTCCGCTAAGATCAAGCCTGTCTTGTATAGAATAAAATCCCGGCTTTTCTGCAAAAAAGCTGTAAATCTGACTTATGGGCAGTACTATCTCATAGTAGCCCTGATCAGGGTCTGAATGGGCCTCCCCCACTTCACGGTTATCAACGAAAGTTTGATAGTGAATTTCAGTCTCTAGTGGTTGGCTGGTTTTACTGTTCAGTACCTTGCCGTAAACCAATACTACCGGCTCAGGCATTACAGCTGTTGGCAAAGCAATGCGAAAAATATCATTTCGGCCGGCTCCACTTTCATTACTGACAAAATATGCATAGTCTCCTGCAGCGGGTAGGCTATAATAAGCATCAGTACCGGCTGAATTTATTGGTGGGCCCAGGTTCACCGGCTCACTCCAACTGGTCCAGGTTTCATCCAATCTTTTGGTCATGAAAATATCGTTCTTTCCATAGCCTGGATGGCCATTTGAACTGAAATACATGGTTTTTCCATCAGCCGCCAGAAAAGGAGACAGCTCCGTTCCAGGGGTATTCACATCAGGCCCCAGATTACGCGGAGCAGTCCAGATGCCATTCCCCTCCGCAAAGCTAACATACAAATCCCGGCTGCCTAAACCATCCTTTCGTTTAACTGCCAACAGAATCACCTTACCATCGTTGGAGAGAAAGTATTCGTTGAAGAAACTCTGGTTATAGAATTGCCTCATTTTTACATCCTCTGGGATGCTCCAACCTTTGCTGGTTCGCCTGCTAAGGGACATCCCCATACCCTTTTGTTTGCCATCTGGCTTGTAGGTGTTCATAACCAGCAAGGTATTTCCATCCGGAGTTACGGAAAATACTGCGTTGGGTCCTTCATTGTTAACCGGTGGCCCGATATTCTCAGGAGCAGTCCATCCGGTACCGGAATTACGCGAATAGTAAACATCTTGCAGATCTCCTTGACCACCAGTATTATCAGGATCAAATCGCCGTGAGAAATAAATACCTTTACCGTTGGGAGTAACTACTGGCGTCATCTCCTCGTATGGGGAATTAATGGTATTTCCCAGATGTTCTGCCTGCTGGGGATATCTGAAATCTTTGGGGGAATTTATGGATCGGGCCACCCCCTTAATTAGCAAATCGTCCATTTGTACCTCGCCGCTTTTCCATAAAGCCAATCCAAATGAGTTTCCCATTACATCGTCCACAGGCTTCTTAACCAGTAGAATGTCATTGGCATAATAATAAATCTGCCCACCCTTTTGTTCAATCTTCATCAGGTTGTAATCCGACCTGATCTTAGCTGGTTTTTGATCTGGCTCGCAGGTAATACGACCTTCCACCACCTTGCAAACAGAAAATTTCTTACCCTTAATTAAGAAATAATAACTGTTTTGAGGATCGACTCCACCCCATGCCAGGCCATATTCAGTTCCGGCTTTAAGAGGTTTTATAGTGGCCTCAATGGAAAATCCCTTGGATATATCCAGCCGGTTGGCATATACGGACATTATCGCCGGGGTCTGTCCTAAATAAGTCCACTGATACTTGCCCCCTCTGGTACCAGATTTGGAGTGTTGATTTTTGATTTCACCAAACAACTGCGAGCTACCGGAGAAATCATCGCGATATAAGGTAGATTGAGCCTGGGAGCTAAAATTCCCAAAAAATATAATAAGTACGATTAACCTGATTATCGGCATATATTTTCTTTATTAAACTTTATTTCGTCCTAATTATTTTACACTACCTGAATCAATGACATATAATGTGCCAATTTCAATGTAGGGTTCAAAAAGAGCCTCCCTGGCAAAAGTATGATCCGGGTAAAAGGGTAAATAATGAGGTATTGCCGGCGTTTGAGTATAATCTCAAAATTGAGCAAATAAAAGAAAAACTATCTAAGGGATTTGATTTATAATGAGAATCAACTTCTGGTTAAATTTATACACCATTAATATTCCCTGTATTGTACGTATATGCACCTTTCTAACAACACCATTCTCATCACCGGAGGCACTTCTGGTATTGGAAAATCTTTGACAAAAAAGTTTTTAGACTTGAATAATCGCATTATTGTGATCTCCAGCAATGAAAAAAACCTGGCCAACTTGCAGAATGAACTGCCACAGATTGAAACAGCAGTTTGTAACCTTGCTGAAGCAACCGCAGTAAAAGCTTTAGTTGATCGACTCCATTTTGAGTATCAAGATTTGAACATTCTGGTGAATAATGCCGGCATACAGTTCAACTACCAGTGGTTGGATAGTCATAATCGATTTAGTAATAAAATCGAACAGGAACTCAGAGTTAACCTGATCAGCCCCCTTGAACTAATTTACGGAGCGCTACCTCTACTCAAGACCAAAGAGCAGGCAGCCGTGATAAATGTAAGTTCGGTCCTTGCCATAGTGCCTAAGCAATCCGCACCGGTATACTGTGCCTCCAAGGCCGGGGTACATGCCGCCACCAAGGCTATTCGCTATCAGCTGGAGGGGACCAAGATAAAAATCTTTGAAATTATTCCACCCCTGGTCGACACCCCTATGACCATCGGCAGGGGGACTGGAAAGATTACCCCTGATCAGCTGGTAGATGAGTTTATTGAAAACTTTAAAAAAGATAAGTTTGAATCGAGTATAGGTAAGGCTAAATGGCTAAGGCTGTTGCAAAGGATAGCGCCCGGACTAGCAGATGGATTATTAAAACATCAGTAAAATAACACTATGAATTTAGCCCAATTTAATATTGCCAGAATGCGGGGAGCTTTGGAAAGCCCGGTTATGAAAGATTTTCGAGAAAACCTGGATAAAATAAACGCATTAGCGGAGTCCAGTGCCGGGTTCATTTGGAGATTAAAAGATGGAGACAATAATGCAACTTCCTTTAGACCGTTTGATGATGAATATATCCTGGTGAACATGTCGGTATGGCGGGACCACCATAGCCTTATTAGATATGTTTACCATACCACCCATAAGGATTTCTTGCGTCTCCGGAAAAAGTGGTTTATCCCTATAAAAGGACCTCACGTAGTATTATGGTACCTACCACCAGATAAGCTTCCTGACCTAGATCAGGCGGTTAACAGACTCAATTATCTTAAAGATTTTGGAGAGACCCCATACGCTTTCACCTTTAGAAAACTCCTTAGCTTCGAACAAGCTAAAAAATTTCAACCGGAGGGACCTTTTACTTAAACAACCCCGTTTCATCTGCCGCTTCCATTAGCTGTATCGCCTTTAACTTTACTATACCGGAACCCTGGCTCATAGCAAGCTGTTGATCAATCTCCTCTCCTACCAAAGAAACAGCCCGCCAAAATCCCAAGGTTTCTAACTTTGTGTCATCTAGTTCGATCACCCCGCATATAATTCCCAGAGGCTTGTCATGGACCTTACATAAGCCCAGCACTCCTGAAATAACTTTTCCCTCCAAGGTTTGACCATCTAGTTTACCCTCACCACTAATAACCAGATCTGCATTGGCTATCGCCTGTGTGAGGTCAACCATATTCATCACGGTATCGATGCCAGACCGGATGGTAGTAGGAAAAAAGGCGCTGATGCCCGCGGCAATTCCACCAGCGGCCCCCGATCCCTCAAAGTGAGCGATGTCGATTTGCCGCTTTTGCATGACTACTTCAGCTAAATTGCGTAAACCCTGATCCAGTATCTCTACAGCCTCTGAGTTGGCTCCTTTTTGTGGGCCATATACATATGATGCGCCATTTGGTCCATATAGAGGGTTTTTCACATCGCATACAACATTGAAATGGATTGATTCATTGGCGGCAATCTCTCCTGCCTGTTGAAAATCTGTTATGTTCAGAAGGTTCTCACCAATGGGTAGCAGGTGGGAATTTCCCTGCATGGGAGAAATTCCCAAGGCTTTTAGAAAACCTATACCTCCATCATTGGTAGCACTACCCCCAATAAATAAATAGAATTCCCGCGCTCCGCGGGAATAGGCATCAGCCACTAATTGACCGGTACCAAAGCTGGTGGTATACAGGCAATTTTGCTCCTCTGGTTTTAATAAATCAAGTCCTGAGGCAGCCGCCATTTCAATGTAGGCAGTACTGCCGCTAAGGCTGTAGGATGCCAAAATCGGGCGGCTGAGTGGATCACAAACTTCCACTTCCACTGCCTGAAGATCGAGATAACGATGTAGTATTTCCAGGGTTCCTTCACCGCCATCGGCCAATGGGATAGCAGTGACCTGATAACTGCTGTTGTACTGTAGAACTCCTTCTTCAACGGCCTGACAAACCTCCCAGGCGCTTAGTGAACCTTTGAACTTATCGGGAGCAACCAGGATATTCATACAGCTACAAATATGTGAAGTTCAGCAATGGGGATACCATGGAAAAATACCATATAATATACAGCCATATGCTATATTTTTTATTTTTAAGAGAAGTCAATTTCTAAGATATATGGATATGAGACATAAGAATCGGCCCTCAAGACGAAAGTTTGTAAAAAAATTAGCCGCAACCTCATTATTCGCCGGAAGTGGATCGGTGACTCTGTTGGGAGAAAATAAGCAAGTGGAGCAACTCAAAAGGGAAAGCCGATTTGCTGCCAACGATCAAATAAATCTGGGTATCATTGGCATGGGAATTATGGGTTTCAGCAATGCCAGAACCGCCCTGAAAGTACCGGGGGTGAAATTAGTTGCTGCTTGTGATCTATACCAAGGTAGAAGAGTGCATGTCAACGAAATGTTTGGGGACCAGGTTTTCACTACAGTTGATTCGGAGGAGTTATTAGATAGACCCGATATTGATGCCGTAATAATTGCCACATCAGATCATTGGCACCAGCGACTTGCTATAGCCGCTTTGGAAAAAGGCAAAGCGGTTTATTGTGAAAAACCCGTGGTGCAGAAATTTGAGGAAGGTCAAGCTCTTCTAGAGGCACAGCAAGCCAGCGGTAAACTGCTACAGGTAGGAAGTCAAAGAGTGAGCTCCATCGTATACAAGAAGGCCCAGGAACTATATCATGCCGGAGCGATCGGTGATTTGGTTTTGGTTGAAAGCTGGATAGATCGATATTCGCCAAACGGAGCCTGGCAATACTCCATCCCGCCGGATGCCAGTCCGCAGACAGTTGATTGGGAAAGATTCACAGCTCATACCACCAAAAGGGATTTCGATGCTACCCGGTTTTTCAGGTGGCGGAATTACCGTGATTATGGCACCGGTGTCCCGGGAGATTTGTTCGTACATCTATTTTCCGGCATGCATCTTATTACCAAGAGTTTGGGACCTAATAGGATTTACGCTTCCGGAGGTTTAAGATACTGGAAAGACGGAAGGGATGTCCCCGATGTAGTGATCGGAGTATACGATTATCCTGAAGGCCAACATCACGGAGCTTTCAATTTGCAGATGAGGGTGAACCTGATCGATGGATCAGGGGGGAGTTCTCGTATCAGACTGGTAGGTACTGAAGGCGTTATAACCGTGGGCAACCGCTCTGTCAGCTTACAAAAGGATGTGCTTGCCAGACAACCCGGATACGGAGGATGGGACTCCTATTTTACTTTTTCGGAGAAAGTCAAAAAGGAATTTGAGGCATGGTACGCCAATGAATACCCCACTCAGGAAGCTCAAATGCAGCCCGGTGATATGGAATATCGGGCTCCTGAAGGATATAGCGACCATCTGGATCACCATATGATTTTCTTCGATGCTTTGCGAAATAATAGTAAAGTGGTAGAAGATGCATCCTTCGGACTAAGGGCTGCCGGGCCGGCAGTGGCCACCAACGTCAGTTATTTTGAAAAAAGAGCAGTCAACTGGGATCCGGTTAAAATGGATGAGGCCGGATCTAAAATAAAGTCAAGTCGCAAATGAGATTACTTTTCATTGTAGTATTTCTGTTTTCCGCCTGGTATCTGCAAGCCCAGGACTCAGTAGCTATCAACCAGGTGTATGATCAATTTAGTAAAGCTTATGAATTACTGGATGTTGATATAATCAGAGGACTGTACGAAAAAGATGCCTATTACTTTTATCCCAATATTCCCATCCAACGGGGCCATGAATCCTTTATGGGTGGATTCAAAGATATGTTCAATAGGGCTCGGGAAAGCCAGACCGTTCTGAACATCGATTTTCAAATACTGGAACGTAAGATCATAGGTGAATATGCTTATGATGTGGGTTACTATAATTTAAGTAGAAGCACTGGACAGGAAAATGTTGGAAAGTTTGTAACTATCCTTAAACGGCAGAAAGACGGTAGTTGGAAGTTTGTTTTGGATACCTACAGCTCCGCACCCCTGGAAGCCTGGGATAAACCTTAAAAATCAAAATTATCAGGATCAGGTCCCACCCGGGCGCCCCTATCGAGCGCGTCGATGGCGGCCATATCATCTTCAGAAAGCTGAAAATCGAAGATATCCGCATTGCTGATGATACGATCCTGATGCACCGACTTAGGAATGGTGATTACCCCGTGCTGCAGGTTCCATCGCAGGGTTACCTGCACCGCGGATTTATGGTATTTCTCCCCTATGCGGATAAGCTCCGGAATGTCTGTTACCTTGCCCTTCATCAGCGGGCTCCAGGCTTCCAATTGGATCCCCTCGGAAGCACAGTAATCCAATAGAGTTGGCTGCACCAGATACGGGTGAAATTCTACCTGGTTTATCATGGGTTTAATCTCACAGAAAGGTAATAGATCCTTTAAATGATGCACCAAAAAGTTACTGACCCCGATGGCTCGAACTTTATTTTCCCGGTACAGTAATTCCAATGCCCTCCAGGTATCTTTATATTTGTCCGCCACCGGCCAATGGATCAGATAAAGATCGACGTAGTCGGTATTGAGCAGCTTCAGGCTTTGATCAAAAGCCGCCAGGGTACTATCAAAGCCCTGTTCGGAATTCCATACTTTGGTGGTCACGAAAATTTCCTCCCTGGCCACCCCGCTGGCATTGATGGCCTTTCCTACCCCCGCTTCATTTCGATAGATGGCAGCAGTGTCAATGCTGCGGTAGCCGTGTTCCAAAGCCCATTTTACCGCCTGTTCAACTTCCTTGCCTTCCTGGCTCTGCCAGACCCCCAGCCCCAGCCACGGCATGGACACGCCATTTGATAATTCAACGGATTCGGTAATTGATTGGATCATGTATGGGTATTTCAATTTAGGTTGGCCGCCACGAAGTTGATCAATATTTGGGAAATTAGCAAGGCACATATTCAAACCCGAATGGACAAATTTCTATAAACTGTTAATGAAAGGGTAACAATTAATTACTGCCAATCCTAGAAAATGAGACTGCTGGGACTCTTATTAAGTAGAGAATTTGCTGTAACGGAAGTTTTAATTAACCCAATATTATGTTAATTTCTCTCTTAAAAAGAAAACAATCAAATGATGCTCCAGGCTTTAACAATGACCCTGGCTTTCAGTTTTATTTCCTTATTTCTGTGGGCCAGCCACCCGAACCCCCCGACCAAGGCTGAACCAGAATATTTTAAGGCCTCCCCGAACGATAGTGTTACCATTATGGGAATGATCCAGCACGGTAGAGAGCTATATCATAAACAGAAGTACCATCTTACTTTGGAATTGTGTGACGAATTAGAACAGCGATTAGATACGTTAAATTTTCTACGAGGAGCAGCTGAGGTATATTTTTTAAAAGGTAGAACTTTTAATCAACTAGGGCTTCCTCAAGAAGCATTATATAACTATAAGCGGTCTTCAAATTTATTTGTGGAGTTGAACACTATCTCAAGGCTTGCAAGTGTGTATAACAATTTGACTATAATCTTAAAAGATCAAGGAGATTTTAATCAAGCTCTTAAATATGGAAATGAAGCCCTCTTACTAAGTGACGACTTGAATCTACCATCGCTATTAGCTTCAATCCATAATAACCTTGGGAGTACTTACCTTAAACTGGCTAAGTACCAGCAAGCTACAAATCACTATTATAAGGCGTTGGAGGTTATTAAAGACTTACCAGAAAAGAATATAAAAAGAGTGGCTTTTGAAGTTTCTGTTTATATGAATCTAGCAATAATTTACTTTGATCAAAGGCTCTATCCAAAATCGCTGGAACTGTATAATCAAGCGCTTGAAATTTCAATTGATAACAATTTGAACAAAAATCTAGCTGATATAAACTACAATATCGGCTCAGTACTAATAGAATTAAATGCATACAAATCCTCCTTAGAATATCTCTCTAAGGCACTGTATCTTAGCTCTCAAAATAAGGATAAACTAGGCATTACACTAAGTATGTTCAAATTTGGAGAAATTCACTTTTATCAGGATAGAACAAGGCAGGGCTTAGCTGAAATGACCCATGCTATAGAAACCATCAAAAAGATGAATACAAATGCATATTTGCCAAGTATGTATTTTTCTGTAGGTAACTGTTACATGAAATTAAATCAATGGAAGAAAGCGGAGCGAATCTTCTTAAAAGCCTTAGATATTGCCCTTCTCTCCGAAGCGAAGGTTAGTCAATTAAACCTGTATAAGTCACTTGTTAATGTTTACAGAAACACTAACAACTTATCAAATGCTTTAAGATACTATGATCTTTACACATTATTGAGCCAACAACTAAATGATCAACAAATCGGTAGGATAATTAGTAAAAAGGAGTCGGAGATATTATTGAACCAAAGAGATGCACAATTGGCATTACTAAATAAGGAAGCGGATGTACTGAGATTTGAAATGGATAAACGAAATGCCTTACTATTAATTAGTGCTCTTATTATCGGATTACTAATCTTATTATTCTATGTTATTTACACCCAGTATAAGATAAAGAGCGAAAGTGTACATACTAAACTAGAGCATAAGTTGTTGCTTTCTCAACTTGATCCTCATTTTATCTTTAATTCACTGGCTGCCATTCAGGACTTTATCTATCAAAGAAATTCCATGGAAGCCGGACGGTACCTGGCCAAGTTTGCCGCCTTGATGAGGAAAATTCTATATAGTTCAAGGAATGATAAAATCAAGTTGTGCGAGGAGTTGGAGTATATTGCTCATTATTTGGAATTGCAGGCCATTCGATTTCAAAATAGGCTTACTTATTCCATCGAAGTGGATAATAACGTGGATACGGCAAACATCACCGTTCCTACAATGCTGCTGCAGCCTGTGGTGGAGAACGCGGTGGAACATGGGATCAAATCATCAGATCAAGCGGGAAATGTAAAAATCAAGGTGTGGCAGTATGGAGAAAACCTATGCCTGGAGGTAACAGACAATGGGATTGGTATAGAGAAGGCAGAGATGAAGGTGAAGGATCCTTCCTCCACTAAAGGACTGGGTAATAAAATAATAAGAGAAAGGTTGCAGCGACTGAATTTTAGAAAAAAGAAAAAAATAGGCTTTTTTCTCAATAGCCTGAATCCTGAGGATTTTGCTACGGGAACCAGGGCACGGTTTGAAATACCACTATGAGTACCGACCAGACCATAAGAGCGGTGATCGTGGATGACGAACTCTCTGTCATTGAGGGACTGAAAGCAATGCTGGCAAGTTACTGCCCCAAGGTAAGCATGGTGGGCCACGCTCAGACTATCAGTCAGGCCAAGCAACTTTTAATATCAAAACCAATAGACTTATTATTTCTGGATATCAAACTTGGCCGTAGTAATGGTTTTCAATTACTCAAAGATTTTACTCCCCTGGAATTTCAGGTAATTTTTATCACTGCTCACAATCAATATGCTGTGGAGGCATTCCGATTTAGCGCCTTGGATTACTTGCTTAAACCTATTGATCCGGATGAGTTGATAGAAAGCATCAGACGAACCAGGCAAGCCATTTATCATGAGACTCTGCACCTACAGCTGCAAAATCTATTGCATCATCAGAATAACCCCCGACAAGATAAAACGATTGTGCTTAAAACCTCCGAGGCGGTTTATATCGTGAAGATCAGGGAGATCGTGTATTGCCAGGCCCAAGGAAATTACACGGTTTTCCACCTGGTAGCCGGTAAACCCATTATTGTGTCTCACACCTTAAAAAGATACCACCAGTTATTGGAAGACCATGGTTTTTATCGATGTCACCAAAGTTTTTTAATCAATCTGGATTTTCTTAAGATGCTGGATAAAAGAGATGGGGGGTCGCTCAGATTAGTCAATGATGAAACTATCCCGGTATCTGCAAAAAAGAAAGAACAATTATTTAAGTTGTTGAGATCAGTAAACTAGACCTCTTTCGGCAAGGTGATGTGAAAGGTGGTGTATTCGTTTCGTTTGCTGGAAACCGTTATTACCCCCTGCAATTTTTCTACAGCTTTCTTAACAATGTATAACCCCAATCCATATCCTTTGGTTTTATCCGTACCTACAGAAAACAGATCAAAAATACTTGCTATAGCTTCCTCGGATATTCCAATTCCATTGTCATTGACCTTTATATCAATAGATTTCGGATTAGATGCCAAACTAATTGAAACTCTAGCTTCTTTTCGCCTGGTAGCTTCGTTGTAGAATATAGCATTCTCCAGAAGATTAAGGAACATAATCTTAATTAACTTACGATCGGCATTGAAATGGATGTTGGGGGGTATACTGTATTCCAATTTAACAGTTTGAACTTTGAGGGTATCGGTGAGGCTTCCCCAAACCTCATTGATTAACTCTTCGAAATGTATAGTCTCTACTTCCGGTTCTGTCACATAGATCTCGCTGGCCATCACCAGTTTTTTTAGCATCAAATCCATCCGAGTTGCCGTGTCATCAAGTTTGTCGTATAAGCCGATGACCTCTTGGGGATCAGGTTCCAGCCGTGCTAATTGTACCAATCCTTTTACATGTACAATTGGCCTTCTCAAGGCATGAGAACTTTGGTATAGAAAGGTATCCAACTCATGGTTGGTACGCTGTAGTTCTGAAGTGCGTTTTTTTACGGTAGATTCCAATCGGGCATTAACTGTTTGTAATTCCTGATTTGCTTTGTGCAATTGTTGCTCGGATAATTGCAGGCTTTGATTTACTGCCATGATCTCTACCTGCTTGCGATTTATCTCTTCATTTTGCTGACTCAGCAATACATTAGTTTTTTTCTTTTGCTGATTAATTCGATAGTAATATATGGCAAAAAGCAGAAAGGTGATCAAACCTCCGATCAATACTTTCACCTGCAGATTTTGCCTTTTAATTATCTCGAATTGGGTTGCCTGCTGCTGCCGTAACAGGTCGTTTTCTCTTTCTCTTTTCTCTATTTCATAACTCTCCTCGATATGAGCTATTTGCTTTGTCTTACTCTCATTATATAAACTGTCCTTAATTTGAGTATATAGTTTGAAGTACTTTAATGATGAATTAAAATCATCTTGTTCTTCAAAAAGCCTATATAAGCCCTGATAGCTTGAGAGTAATCCATCTAAAGCCATCAGTTCTTGACTTATTTCCTCAGATAATTTTAATTTTTTTAATGCCTCATCATATTTACCTTGGTGCATTAACGCATATCCCATGTTGCTCAAAACCTCAGGAGTATCCCCTTTTCTTCCTAAATCATTAAAAATTTCTAAAGCCTTAGCATGTGATTTAAGAGCTAAATCATATTCTTGTTGCAATTGGTAAATGCGACCTATGTTGTCTTGTGTATGAGCAATTCCTAACCTGTTTCCTGTTGATTTATATATAGAATCTGACTTGTTAAGAATTGTAAACGCGGTATCAATCATATTCTTAGCTACATAGATCTCCGCAACATCACTCAAAAGATCAGCTGTTTCATCCATTTCACCGATATCCTGTAGTAAATCGATACTTGTAAGATTAAATTTTAAGGCTTTGTCAAACTCTTTCTGATCAAAGTATAAATTAGCTAGATTAGAATTTATTGTTGCCACACCAAAATCTGAATCTAATTCTTCAAACAGTTTTAACGACCGGAAATATACCTCAGCCGCTTTTTCATAATTTCCAAGCCTTCGATATACAGATCCTAGGTTATTCGATGCAGATGCAGCACCTCGGGTGTTTTCCAATTCCTCGTAGTACTCAAGAGACTTACTTAAAAACCTAACAGCATTCGGGTATCGTCCAAGATTCTTATAGATCAATCCAACATTGTTATAAAGTGCGGCTAATCTATCTATTCTCTTTAATCCTTGAAAAATTGCTTGGGCTCTACTGTACAGTTCTAATGCAGTGGCTTGATTATTAAGTTTGTTATTTGCTCTAGCAATTAGATAGTATGATTCAGCCTGCCCAATATTATAATTAAGTTTCAGCGACAAGTTCAAGGCTTCCTCTCCAACTGTAAGAACCTTAGGAAAATCTGATAAATCATAAATATCCTTACCAACCTTTATCAGATTTTTTACTTTACTGGTGTCATTAATTTGTTTCTGAATTGATATGAGTAAACTGTCTAAATTCTGAAACGAATAGGCCGGAATAGCACAAACCCAGCACCATAAGAATACGGCAAATATTATTTGGAGGGTACTTGATCTGAACATAGTTTAAAAAATGTAGTACAAAGATGGCGATAATTACCAAAAAACGCAACTTTATCTAGCTTAAAATGTGACAGTTAAGTAGACTGGTAAAAAGTGTTGGTTCTAGTTTGATTGCTCAAATTGTTTTTTTAGAAAAGATTTATCCTGGTGGTCAAGGTTATACTGGCCCAGCTACTGGGTTAATAAATCTTAGGTTACATGTACACTTGGGGTAAGTTTGACTAATGGAAAAAAATATAAGCCACCATAATCGCCGCTATGATACCTATGATATCGGCAATTAATCCGCAGGTTACAGCATAGCGGGTTTTGCGAATACTAACCGCCCCGAAGTATACTGCTATTACATAAAACGTTGTTTCCGTAGTTCCTTGCATTACACTTGCCAGCCGTCCCGCAAAACTGTCCGCGCCATAAGTGGTCATGGTTTCAATCATCATGGCTCGGGCCCCGCTTCCACTCAAAGGTCTGATAAAGGCTGTAGGCATAGCCGGGATAAAGTCGGCATTAAAACCCAACCATGCTATTACTTGAGCTAACCCGTTCTCCAAAAACTCCAGGCAGCCGGAGGTTCTAAACACCCCGATAGCCACCAACATGGCCACCAGAAAGGGTATTATTTTCACCGCTACAGTAAATCCTTCCTTAGCACCCTCAATAAAAGCTTCGTACACGTTTACCTTTTTACGAACCGCCATTAAAATAAATAGGGTGATAATTGACAACAGGATGATGTAGCTGGCATTGCTACTGACCGTTTGTACTTGATCTTGTGGTAGCCAATGAAAATACCAAATTATCACACCAATAATTATGGCGATAGTACCCAGGTATAACAAAACTACCTTATCTAGTAAATTAATTCTTTGGGCTAGTGATACACTTAACAAACCAGCTAAAGAGGCGAAAAAAGTGGCGATCAGAATAGGAATGAAAACATCAGAGGGATCTGCGGCTCCTAATTGAGATCGGAAAACCATTACATTAATCGGCAATATGGTCAAACCGGAAGTGTTCAGCACCAGAAACATGATTTGTGCATTGGAAGCAGTATCTTTTTGGGGATTCAACTCCTGCAACTCCTCCATGGCTTTTAACCCTAATGGCGTAGCCGCATTGTCCAAACCAATCATATTGGCAGTGATATTCATGATCATACTCCCTACTGCCGGATGATCCTCAGGTACTTCCGGAAACAGCCTTTTAAAGAATGGGCCTACCAACCAGCTTATCATTCGGATTACCCCTCCCCGTTCACCAATTTTCATAAACCCCAACCATAACGCCATAACACCGGTCAAATAAAGCGAAATTTCAAATCCGGTTTTAGCCATCTCAAAAGTAGATAATCCTATTTCTGGGAATACTTTGGTATCACCAAAAAATATCAATTTTACAAAGGCTACCAGAAATGCCAGAAGGAAGAAAGCAATCCAGAGATAATTCAGTACCATCGGCGTGAAAGATAGCGATTTAATAAAAATTTTAATAACCTTGAAAACACGGATATGCTGAAATCCAAATGTCTTACATGCGACTTCTGTTGATATTGATATTTTCCACGGCAATGTGCAGTTGTGAGGAAGATGGTGCTGTTGTCGATTTCAGTCAGGATGAATTGATCCGATTGCTGACCGGTGATTCTGTGAAGTCTTGGATATTGACATCACGGAACCAAGAATTGATGAATTGTGAGCAGGATGACCGCTTCATTTTTCAAATACCAGATACCACCAATGACAGTCTCAGCTTTAATTTTGAAAGCGGTCCCGTGCTATGCCCTGGCCAGCTCGACAGTATAATATTAAAGGGTACTTGGAACGTGTCATCCAGGGTGGGACCAGACACTTTGTTCCTGATGTTGCCGGACGATACTTTATTCAGGATTATTCAACAAATTAGTTCAGAGATTATGGTAATTCAATACCGGGATAATGGTGAATTAGTTGAAGAACAATTCCTTTCCATCCTCTAATTTCAAACCCGCTACAGACGTTTCAGACTCAGAAATTACAAGCCTCATCTTTTCATGGCAAACCAGCAAAGTTGAGCAATCGCATTTATTAGTAAAATACAATATTTATTTGAACTTGATGGAAATATAATTTTTTTTATAAACCCCCACTTTTTACCAGCTCAATTCATCATTAGGTTTTAGTATCTAATTAATAATATATAATACTTTAACAAGACATTTTTACCATTATACCGTAAATGCGGGGCAATTTACCACTCCTGTAATTAAAGGGTTTGATATGGTCTGGAAGCTTGCCTAACCCCTACCTAACTTAGTTGCAAGTTTAATGTTTAACCCTCTTGAAATATTACAATTATGAAAAAGTTATTCACTATCTGTACTGCTCTATTCGCTCTGGCTCTGATCGGCTGCGAAGATCCATCTGATGAATTATTCAGTGAAATTGAAGACCAAAAAATCGAGATTTTCGATGACAGCAATGTTCAAACAACTATTGATAAGGACATTGAGATGGAGTAGTAAACATCGAATAATCTGTCTTACACTCTAACTAACTATAAACTTATGAAAAAGATATTAGCTGCCACCGTTGGGATGATCGCATTTGTAGCATTTGCGTTTCAGACCCCTGCCCAAGATCTTGAACCTAATGAAGAGCTAGTCGATTCCTCATTAGAAATAACCTGGGAAGGCATTGAAGATGGTCAGGCATTAGCGGAGTCCGATGACTTCGTAGTCGAAACCGAATAAAATTATACCGTAACACTCAATAGTGTCAATAGTGACTTAAACACTCAAGGCTTTTATTCTGGGCAATTGTAGCTAGATTTGCTACATGCTAACTAACAGACAATTGTTTCAGAATTTCCTGGCTCAAACCAGTAAAAATCCGTTATGTCTTGAAATTGAACGAGCATCCGGGATTTACATGTATGGAGCTGATGGTCGGGAGTATATCGACCTGATATCGGGGATTGGCGTAAGTAATATTGGGCATAAACACCCCAAAGTGATCCAAGCCCTGGAAACGCAGATGCAAAGGCATTTGCATCTAATGGTATACGGGGAGATGGTACAAGCTCCCCAGGTTCAATTGGCACAGGCCATTTGTCAGACGTTACCGGAAGGGTTGGACAACGTGTTTTTTGTGAACTCCGGTAGTGAGGCTGTGGAAGGTGCTCTTAAACTGGCTAAGAGATATACAGGAAAAACAAAAATTGTATCGTGCTTAAACGCTTACCATGGATCTTCTCATGGTGCCTTGTCAGTTTGCGGCAATGAATCATTGAAGCGAGCTTTCAGGCCTTTGATACCAGCTATAGGGTTAATCAATTATGGTAAACTCGACGATCTCGACCGCATTGATGGGTATACGGCGGCCGTGATCGTCGAGACGATACAAGGTGAAGCAGGAGTGAGAATGGCCTCTAAGGAGTATTTTAAAGCGCTTAGAGCCCGTTGTGATGAGGTGGGATGTTTATTGATTTTGGATGAAATACAATGTGGATATGGGAGAACCGGAAAATTTTGGGCATTTGAACACTACGATATCAAACCTGACATCGTGGTTTGTGCTAAAGGTATGGGTGGGGGAATGCCAATTGGAGCGTTCATTTCCTACCCCCAAATTATGCAATCATTTACGCATAATCCGGTTTTAGGCCATATTACCACTTTTGGGGGGCATCCTATGAGCGCAGCAGCTGCGATGGCCACTACATCGGTTATTCAAGAGGGTTCATTACTGGCCGATGTAGAGTCCAAAGCAGGACTTTTTAGAAAATGCTTAACGCATGAAAAAATAATGAACATTCGAAATGCAGGACTGTTAATGGCTGTTGAATTTGAAAGTTTTGATTTTTTGAAAAAGGTGATTGATGAGGCAATCAAGCTTGGAGTTATTACGGATTGGTTCCTTTTTTGCGACAATTCACTGAGAATTGCGCCACCTTTAACTATTGAAAATGAACAAATTCAACAGGGGTGTAAGATTATTGATAAAGCCATTAACAATTGCTCGAGTAAGATTTAAACTAGACTGTTGTATATAGACAGATTTTAGTACTAATTAGACCATCTGATCCATAAATATTACATGGATTGGAGTTTTTTAAGATAGCAAAAATATATTTTTTGTAATATTTCAAGATTTTGCTACTCTTCATGGGATTGTATTGACCTTTCCCAAAATAAAAATAATATAATGTTTTTATTTCTGGGATTGGTCTGTACTATCCAAGATGGAACCTCTAGTACCCAATCCTCTATTACAAGTAACTCTGGCTAGATTAACTCCAATACATTTTCAGGGGGGCGACCTAAAACCGCCCTGTCCTGGTCAACAACGATAGGTCTTTCCATTAATACAGGATGATCTATCATGGCTTGTATACATTGATCCTTACTAAGCTCTTTGCCGCGGTACAGTTCTTTATAAATCTTTTCCTGTCGTCGTAACAAAGTACAGGGATCAACGCCTAATCGCTTGATAATGGATTCTAACTGTTTCTGGTCAAGAGTAGTTTTCAGATACTCGATGATCTTGACTTCTTTACCATGTTGCTGAATCAACCTTAGTGTTTCCCGGCTTTTTCTACACCGTGGATTATGATATATCTCCACTATTAAATGGTTTCTATCACTTGATTGTGATTAGTATAAATACAGATGTCTGCAGCAATATCTAAACTCTCCTTTACGATATCCCTGGCAGACAAATGTGAGGCGTGTTTAACCAACGCCAGTGCCGCAGATTGGGCGAACATACTTCCCGATCCAATAGCGGCTATATGATTATCCGGCTCAATTACATCACCAGTACCGGACACTACCAAAAGTTCATTATTGCTGGCTAGGATTAACATAGCCTCCAACCGTCTTAAGTAGCGGTCAGTTCGCCAATCTTTAGCCAACTCAATAGCAGCCCTTTTCATATTCCCCCCATAACTATTTAGTTTCTCCTCTATACGTTCTAATAGAGTAAAGGCGTCGGCTGTGGAACCGGCAAATCCAGTTATAATCTTTCCATCCTGCAGTTTGCGGATTTTCTTTACATTGCTTTTGGCCACGGTATTGCCCATGGTAGCCTGACCGTCAGCACCAATAGCAACCTGCCCGTTGTGGAGCACTGCCAATACGGTGGTTGACCTAAACTTGGATTTAGCCATAAGGGAATTAAATTAATATCCGGACCGGGTCCTCTAGAATGTCTTTTAGAGACTTCAAAAAGGCTGCTGCCTTGGCTCCATCTACCGCACGGTGGTCGCAACTTAATGTGACTTTCATGACATTCCCAGGAACCACCTCTCCGTCCTTTACCACGGGAGTAGCCTTTATGCCACCTACCGCCAGAATACAGGAGTCAGGGGGATTTATAATAGCAGTAAACTCTTCAACGCCAAACATGCCCAAATTACTAATAGTGAAAGTATTGCCCTCCCACTCCGAGGGTTGTAATTTCTTGTCAACCGCTTTTTTTGCCAGTTCTTTAACTTCAGAAGCAATGTGAGCTAAGCTCTTGCTATCGGCAAATCTTATAACCGGCACCAATAAGCCCTCGTCAACAGCCACTGCCACCCCAATGTGAATGTGTTGGTTCTTGCGCAAACTATCACCTTGAAAGGATATATTAACCTCTGGATTTTGTCGTAAAGCCGCAGCAGTGGCCTTAAGTATCAAATCATTGAATGATATTTTTACAGGAGAAATCTCGTTAATACTTTTTCTCGCTTCAATAGCCTTATCCATGTCGATTTCCATGGTAACATAGAAGTGAGGAGCAGTGAATTTACTTTCAGATAAGCGCCTGGCAATAGTCTTCCTCATTTGAG
The DNA here is from genome assembly GCA_965224285.1 of Cyclobacteriaceae bacterium. Classification (GTDB taxonomy): domain Bacteria; phylum Bacteroidota; class Bacteroidia; order Cytophagales; family Cyclobacteriaceae; genus JAJCYK01. Next base: position 5,116,859 of record OZ245043.1, on the reverse strand, counting down.
ACAGGGGAATTTCCTCATAAGACTCCTCTCCCACCACCTGAGGTAAGCTAACGGCCGTATCCTTCTTGGTGTCGTCTTCTTTTGGAGTATAATTCTCCACATCACGTTTTATGATCCTTCCATTTTCCGCAGATCCCTCTATCTTACTCAGATCATAGCCTTTCTCCTCCGCTAATTTTCTGGCCAAAGGTGAGGCTTTAATTCTTTGATCTTTAGTAGCGGATTTTTCTGGTGGTTTTGAAGATGTTTTATCTGATTCTGCTACCTCCTCTTTGGCAGATTCCGATTTGGGTTCATCCTCCCGGGATACCGAAGTGCTCTTTTGCTTATGGGCCTTGAGCAACAATTCAAAATCAGCCTCTTTCTCGCCGATAACCGCAATCACTCCATCTACAGGCACCGCCTCTCCTTCTTCGGGACCAATATAAAGCAACACCCCATCTTCGTAGGACTCCAATTCCATCGTCGCCTTATCAGTCTCAACCTCCGCCAATATATCTCCCGATTTTACCTCATCCCCAACCTTCTTTAACCATGTCGCCAATACCCCTTCTTCCATGGTATCACTCATTTTTGGCATCAAAACCAGGGAAGCCGCAATGTCGTTGGTATCGATCTCAAGGTCATTGTCATCATCCGAGGTAGAAGATTGGTCTTTATTTGTATCATGATCTTCAGTATCCTGATCTTCCTTTTTTTCAGAATCTGATTGCTTGCCATTACCACCTTCATCTGAAAGTAATTTTTTATAATCTTCGCCCTCCTCTCCTATTATGGCTATCAGTCCATCAACGGGGACCGCTTCTTGTTCCTTGACTCCGATATGCAATAATACTCCGTCCTCATAGGATTCCAATTCCATGGTTGCCTTATCGGTTTCTACCTCTGCGAGAATATCACCAGCTTTCACGGAGTCTCCTTCCTTAACTAGCCATGCCGCTATGACACCCTCCTCCATGGTGTCACTCATCTTCGGCATTCTGATTACTTCAGCCATAAACAAAACAATTTAACCTGTTTAAAATTAGACTTATTTCGACCATTAAACAACAAATAAAAAGCTATTTGCCGGGTTTTGAGTTCACTAAAACTGAATATTCGAAATTATCAGTTCAATAAAATCCCGGTCTTGATCTATTTGATATCCTAACCTTACCCCAGCTCCAATGTCCACCAATCTAATAAACCTCAGATCAACTTGTAATTCTATCCCCGCTGACCTCAACTGACTGGTGACATCTAATAACTCCCCTTCGCTATGATCATAGAATAAATTTCCCCTTAGCCTTTTGAAATAACTCAAAGAGCCTAGTGAAAGATCGGGGTACCAGATTGGAAAGGTATAATTAACTGATATCCTATATATTTTTTCAAATGGACCACTGCCGTATCCCCTGGCATCAGTGAATATATCCTCAAATCGATAAGCGTCGACAATGTCTTCATGCTGGTAAGATCCGGTAAGGAACATAGAGTGATTCCTTACCATTCCCGGAAATACCAAAGAGCCGGATAAAGTAAACCTTTCACCTGGGTTGTTACGGGTATCAAGGGTCTTGAAATAACGCAAGCTAAGGCTTTGCCCCCATCTGGGTAATATATTTTGCAAGGCCGATTGCTGGAACCGATTAAAATTGATTGAGGCTTCCCAGGCACCGAAATTCTCATCTCGGAAACTGTCGGTAAACTCATCAAAATAATCCACGGATAACCTCCTATACCCGGTAAATAGGTTGACATTAGTAAAGTAATTTCCATGCGATAGGTCCAAGGGTATACGGACCCCACCGGATATGCTGTGCTCCCGCCAATTTCCCCGATACCCTATTATGGATAAGGTATCGGTGGTCTGGACTAAAGTTTCCGTCTGTCGCTCTCCAGTAGTGCCCGAGATTTCTATAAGTGGCAAAAAAGCTCCATAGTTGATATTGGCTGATGTTTTCCAGCTATTCTCATCGGTGTTATAGCTGAATTGTAAGCCACCTGCCACGGTACTCATTATATTCCTCGTCAATACTTGGAATCCAAATTCCTCCGTGGTAATAAATGGAAACCAGGAATGAATGTTGAATAAACCTGAGGTGAAATATTTGAATGGCTTAGCTATTCGTTCCGTTGGGCTAAATGTATTGGTTATATCCCCGGGGGTATCTTTTAGCAATGGAATAAAGTAATTGGAACCATTAAGCTTATTGAAATTACCCTGACGCCAAAGTGCTTTATTCAGGTCCAGGGCTCTGAGCTCATATCCCATTGCGGTGTATTCGCTGTATATCAGCTTTTTTTTATCCAGGTCAACGGTTGGGTCAAAAGCACCAAATCGGGATTCTGTCAATTGGAAGATCTCGCCGGTGGAATGATTAAGCGCAAATATATTTTGTACACCAGTCCTGGAGCTAGAGAACAGGACAAATTTATCATAAGTAGTTATTCGATCGATAGAATATGTTACCAGTGGCATTAACTGCTTGCTTTCTCGATTTTTAAAAGAGAATGAGCGTATGAAATTCCCTCCAGGGCCTCTTACCGCCACCATAATTCTATCCCCATCTGGATGCCAGCGTGGAAAGGAAAAGAATTCTCGAGAGTCTGCCGGGAATGTTACAAGTTGATTACCAGTAGCTGTCTCCAGGATCGCTAATTGCACGGAGCCATCATCCAGGACTTCTACCGCCGCTATTTTAGAGGCATCAGGAGACAAGCTCGGACTAAAATAAGCGCTCCTTGAGGTAAGCTTGCGTTTTTGCCTTTGATCCAGATCGTATACCATTATCACACTGTAACTTTGGTCATGCCATCGTGGGTGGAACCGGAGCTCCGACCAGGTTGCCAGATTCCCCGCTACGCTTAGGTGTTGCCCGAATCCGATTCCTGGCTCAGTGAGCTTTTGCTCGGTACCAGTTTTACCATCAATTTCTACTATGGTGTTGATCTGATTAAGGCTGGACTTCACGGCGATAACGCTGTGATCGGATGATACTGAGGGGTAGCGGTAGTTAGTATAAAGCCTTTTCTGCTGATTGATCAATGATTCGCCCTGTAAATAATTAATGGCTTTATTCTGCTGATCCCATATGCTGTCTACCTCTTCCATAGCATTTTGGTAAAGGGTTACTGTGGTTTCACCCGTTAGTTTTTTTAGCGCTTTGCTAAAACGGTACAGACCGACCTTGCCATAGCTTTGGTCCAACACCTCCTTCCATATCTGGTTACCATATTTACGCCTGGCATGTGTAGTCATATAATAACCCAGGTGATAATGGTTGGGTACAAAATCAACATATGACCAAAACGAAGCCTTTTCATAGTTATAATGCATTCCAGCTAATCGCATAGCCCGATATTGATTTTCAAATGAGGCGGTTCGGCCCCGGCCTCCTTGTGAGTAAATAGTTTCCGCGAATACCGCATCTCCTTCCAAAAACCATCTGGGTTGTATGGCTCCTTGATTAAAGGCCCAGCCAGATTGACCAAAAAGGGTCTTCAATAATTTTCCTCCAGGACCGTATCGAGCCTGACTTATCTGCTGGATATGCCTAAATTCATGGATGGTCAATAGATCTAACCAGGGTGTGATCCCTGCGAACTGAAATTGTGGAGGGTTTAAAAAAAATTCAGATCGCCAAGGAGCTAAGGTGACAAAGCCGTTGGAAATGGCAGATTGGGTTCTCAGTATTATAGGGGTTTTGAAAGGCTGGTTTGTCCACTCCGGGCTGTCTTCCGCAATATACTTGTCAAGCAGACCAGACACCACTCGAGCATCGTTTTCCCTTGACTCAGGGAATACAATGCGATAGTGAGGGCTCTCAATTTCTTTCCATTTCAAACTCGGTGCATTCAACCCCAACTCAACCTGTCCGAAGAGATTTTCTTTTGCAACTACCAGGCACAAAATCAAGCATGACCTGAGGATTATTGGATACATATTGATTAAATGTCGATCTTTGAAAATTAATCAAAAATACTAATTAGTGGTAGTTAAAGGCAGTAGTGATGGCGATTGTTACGCCAATTTAAGGCCTCCGGCATTTCAATATAATGGCCATTTACAAACCATCTTTCCCTCCATGGTCAGGAGGGTAAGTGGGGTAACCTATGACAGGGAAAGGATCACCACCCCCGATAATGATTTTCTAGATCTGGATTGGGTATTAAACGGAGGCTCTAAATTATTGGTTATCTCCCATGGACTAGAGGGCGATTCCTATCGGAGTTATGTCAGGGGAATGGCAAAGAAATTCAATAAAGTTGACTGGGATACATTAGCTTGGAACTACAGAGGGTGCAGCGGAGAAATAAATCGTCAACTCCGGTTTTATCATAGTGGAGCAACCGATGACCTGCATCGGGTAATCCAACATGCGTGGTCTACAAAACGATACAACAATATTCATTTGTTGGGGTTCAGCCTGGGCGGCAATCTTACTCTTAAGTATCTTGGTGAGATCGGCAAGCAACTTTACTATATTGCCAAAGGCCTGGTTTTCTCCACCCCATTGGATCTACAGGCTAGTTCATTGAGGCTGGCTGACGGCTTCAATAAGATATATAGCCAACGTTTCTTGCGAAGTTTGAAAAACAAAGTAGTCTTAAAGTCCAAGCTCTATCCTAATAAATTCAACTTGCAGCAGCTAGAAAGGATCAATAGCCTTTTGGATTTTGATGAACACTTTACCGCCCCAATGCACGGTTTTGATGGCGCTGTTGATTATTATAGTCAATGTAGTTCAGGAAGGTTCATTACCGATATTCAGGTACCTACCGCTATCGTCAATGCACAAAATGACCCCTTCTTACCTGCGAGCAGTTACCAACTTCCGGAAAGTGCCTCCAACTTGGTTAAAATAATTACCCCAAGGGTTGGTGGGCACGTGGGGTTTAAACACACATGGTCACCGGGCATCTATTGGTCTGAAAGTTTTGCCTGGAAATACCTGAATCAGTAATATCTGCGACTATAATGTTTAGTTTATTCCAGGGTATTATTAGTTTTGAATGAGATGATAGAACGCTATAGTATTGGTGCAGAACCTTCCGAACTCACCACAAGATTTGGCCTGGAAGTTGCAGACTCTTACAAACCGCGATACAACGCAGCCCCTAGTCAGCTGCTACCGGTAGTGACCAATGTAAACAGATCAGGGCTTTCGTTTTTCTACTGGGGGCTTTCCCCGAGTTTATCCCGAAATAAAAGTATTAGCGGAAAATTAATCAATGCCCATTCCGATTTACTTGAGGAAAAACCAAGCTATCGAAAAAGTCTTACCACCCGAAGGTGTCTGGTACCTGCTGACGGGTTTTATCTATGGAAATCAATTGGAAAGAGAAGCAGGGTGCCTCATCGTGTGGTGATCACTGGCCATTCCGTTTTTTGCATGGCTGGTTTATGGGATGAATATCGAGACGACGACAATGAAGTGGTGCATACCTTTTCCATTATCACCACATCCCCAAACCAACTTGTAGCCCCCTTGAATCCGGTAATGCCTGCTATTTTATCGCCTGAACAGGAAGGCAAGTGGTTGGAATCCTCCACCAACCATGAAGAACTGATGGCACTGATTAGTCCGTATTCATCATCAGGTATGGATTGCTACACGGTATCCCCTTTGATAAATTCTCTGCAATCAGATCTGCCATCCCTGGTAAATCCGGTGCCCGCCATGGACCAGTATGGCAATTATACCTTATTTAACTGAATATAAGCAATAGGCCATGGTAGAGCTGTGTATTTCCATTTCTTGCAATCGCAATGGTACTGAAGAAGTATAAGAATGTATATTTGTTCTGATTAAAAGGAGGAAATATGATTAGGTCAAAGGTAGCTGGAGTTGGGCATTACGTACCTGAAAAGGTGGTGACCAACTCGGATCTGGAAAAGGTGATGGATACTAGTGATGAATGGATCCGTGAACGCACCGGAATAATCGAACGACGATATTTCAATCCGGAGCAAGACACGGTTGCCAATATGGCTGCTAGAGCAGCAGCTCAAGCTGCCGATCGTGCCGGTATTACCATATCTGAGATTGACTTTATCGTATTTGCTACTATCACCCCTGATTATTTCTTTCCGGGATCTGGAGTACTGTTGCAGCGGGAACTTGGTCTTGAAGGCATTGGGGCGCTTGACATAAGAAATGCATGCTCTGGGTTTATTTACGCCCTATCGGTAGGTGACCAATATATTAAAACCCAAACTTATAAAAACATACTGGTAGTAGGCGCTGAAATTCAGTCTTCCGCCCTAGAAATGAATGACCGGGGACGTGCGGTATCGGTAATATTTGCAGATGGCGCGGGAGCGGTTATTCTCCAAACCGCAACTGAGGGTGAAACCAGTCATATCCTTTCCACACATTTGCATGCAGATGGCCGCTTTGCGGAGGAGCTCTATGTAAAGGATCCCGGCAGTAGCCGTAAAGAGCGGTTAACTAAAGATATGATTGACGGGACCGGGATCAGGGCTCACATGAACGGAAATATGGTATTTAAGCATGCTATCGTGAAGTTTGAGGAAGTCATCAATGAAGCATTAGCTGCCAATGGTATGCAGGTGGATGATATAGATCTTTTGATCCCTCATCAAGCGAACCTGCGCATAAGCCAATTCTTACAAAAGCAATTATCGCTTCCGGATGACAAAGTATTTAATAATATTATGAGATTTGGAAACACCACCGCTGCTTCCATCCCTATTGCCATGAGCGAAGCGATTGGAAATAAGCAATTACGTCCAAATGACTTATTGTGTATAGCCGCATTTGGAAGCGGCTTTACCTGGGCCTCCGCTTTAATAAGATTTTAGCACATTTTTTATGAAAACTGAAAACTATAATCCCAGTCAGATCGAAACAGAAATGGCTTATGCATTGGTTGAATTAAAATCTGAGCTTGAGAAATTTCTCAGCAGCAACTCAATCCAAAAAATCGAAAACCGCATCCAGCAAGATAATCCTATGATACTTTTACACCTGGTGGATAAAGATGGGGACCCTCATGAGTTGGTAGTAAAACTGATACAGCGCCCAGACAGGTTTTAGAGGTCCGCTGATACATTTACCGCTTTTGTCAGGGTAAAATAAAAGGAACTACCCACTCCTTCCTGACTCTCTGCCCATATTTTACCTCCATCCATTTCCAAAAATTCCTGGCATAGTAAAAGTCCAATACCTGACCCAGCCTCATTGGCCGTGCCCATCTTGGAGTAGTGGTTTTGGACATCAAAAAGAACCGAAAGCTCAGTGGCCGGGATGCCCACCCCGTTATCTTGTACCGACACGGTTACATTCTTCGAGGATGAATTAGCAGAGATTTCAATTTTTCCTGATCCTGGGGTGAATTTAATGGCATTCATGATTAAGTTTCTGATCACTATACTCAGGAGATTAGCGTCGGTATATACCACACAATTATCCGGCACCTTATTGTTGATGGTAATGTTTTTATGCTCCGACATGGGAACTATCACCCTGATATTTTCCTCAATCACTTGTTTTAGTGAATGGTTTTCTTTCTGTAAATTGATTCCCTGCATTTGAGATTTTGACCAACTCAATAAATTGTCTAGCAAATAAGTCAATCCGTGTACTTCATTGTTTAAACTGCTGCTCTGCGCCATTAATTCCTTATAATTTAAATGACCGGACTTTAATAGACCTAATAATCCTGCCACCGCTGCAATTGGTCCCCGAAGATCATGAGAGATAACCGATAGTAGTTTGTCCTTAACCAAATTCAATTGTTTTAGCTCTTCCTTCTGATTGATGATGGCATGGTTTTGCTCACGAATACTCCTGGTTCTCTCTTTAACTAGCCTGGCTAGAATTTTATTCCTTCGTTTAAAACCTCTGACCCGCAACCAGTACAAAAATGCTCCCAGTGCAATTAATAGCAAGGCTAGCAATACATAAAAGCCCTTTGTTTGGTAAAAATAGGCTTGTTGTTGCACTTTTATAATGGCGGGGTCCATATTCCAGATGCCATCGTTATTGGCGGCCAGTACCTTGAATTCATAACTCCCTGGTGGAATATTTGTATAATAAGCCACCCTTCTGCCTTGTGCTTCAATCCAGTCATCGTCAAAGTTTTCAAGCATATATTTAAACCTTACTTTCTCTGGTGAATAAAAGCTTAATCCAGTATAGTGAAATTCCGTACGCCGGATACCAGCGGGCAGACTAATTACACTATCAACTCCCCAATCCTGATCATCAACTCGGGTCATAGTGATAGCGGTTTGAGGTAACACTTCATTGATTGGTATCTGTCGGGAATTTATCACCGTCACCCCATTCAATGTTGCGATCCATAAATTTCCCCCAGCAGTTTGAATCGACTTGGAGGCCGCAGTGATCTGACTGGTTCTCAGGCCATCTGATCTATCAAAGATCCTGTAATTTTCAAGGGCCTCCGATCTACCGGTAATGACTTCCATGAGTTCATTCCGATTGGTTCTCATCAGGCCCCGGTCGCTGGTGATCCAAATTTGACCCGTTTCATCGATTATAGTTTGGAATATATTGTTACTTATCAGACCTTGCTCTTGAGTAAGGTTATACTGAATGGAATCAGACCGGTATATAATACCCCGATTACTACTTAACCAATAGGCTCCGTTGTAATCTTGAGCAATGTTAAAAATTATGTCGTGACCAGATTCTTCCGAAAATGCTGGGGTGAATTCAGTCCCCTGTTTCAAGTATGCCCCGCCTCCATCGGTCCCCACCCATAGTTGATCCTGACGGTCGATAAACAACGACATCACAAACAAATCTCCTAAGCCGGATTCAAGTCCGAATGATTTAACACCCTCATCGGAAATTCTGTTTAGACCGTTAGCCGTGCCTACCCAAAGATTACCTTTACTATCTTCCACAATCCTGCGGGTATTGTTGCTGGAAAGGCCCTGTACGGTAGTGATCCTGCGCAAAGTCCTTCCAGACTCGAATTGTACCAATCCATAATATGTACAAAGCCATAGCCTCCCCCGACTATCCCTAAGAATATCCCGAATTCGATTTCCAGCGGACCTCCTACCCAGCTGATAATTTTCAAAAATGCCATTTCTAAAACTCGCTAATCCATCATCTGAACCTATCCATACTACCGAGTCATCTTCATATACCGCATTTATAACTTCATTGGCAAGTCCCTCCAATCTCCCTAGATTTAGAAACTTGGACTGCTTCAATCGCAACAATCCCCCTCTATAAGTTCCTACCCAGATATTCTTCTCCTCATCCTGATAAAGGGACTGTACTATATGGCTATCCATTCCCAATGTTTTTTCCAGAGCTTCAAATTGATCATTAAATCGTCTCAAGCCGTCATTGGAGCCCATCCAAATGTTACCCAAATGATCTTCAATAATGGCATTTGTAAAAATCTGAGGTGCTAGTTGCACAGAGTCCAATTCTCGTATCCCACTTTCATCTATCACCGCCACCCCACGATCCGTACCTACCCATATTCTATCTTGGCTATCATGGAAGATTGATCTTATGAAATTGCTTGATAGACCAAGATTTTCCCGGTTAAACCTATGAACGGTACCTGATTCTATCACAAATAAGCCCTTCGCTGCAGAGCCTACCCACAGTCGTTGTTTGTGATCCAGGTGTAATGAGGTAACATTTATGGTAGACAGTGGAGCAAAATCTACCTTTTGCAGGCTATCATTCTCTATGAGTGCCAGGCCTAATCTGGTGCCCACCCACAAGCTACCATTATTGCCTTGCTCAAGGGCTGTAATTGCCGTATTTCGAACAAAACTCGTGGGTTGGTAAGATTGAAAAATGCCGTTTTTCATTCTTACTAAACCACCTCCGTTGGTCCCAATCCACAAGATACCATTCTGGTCCCGGTACAAAGCGGAAATATTATTAGTTTGAAATTGGGGAGTATTGTTTTTATTGAATGTCTTAAAGTCCACTCCATCGAACCGCACCAAACCGTTAAAAGTGGCCAACCACATAAATCCATCGGGAGATTTTTCCATATCCAATATAGCATTGGTGGGCAGGCCATCATCGGTATTCCAATTGTCCACCATGAACTGACTAAGTGGTTGAGAACCCTGAATATGCTTAACTGATTCCAATTCCTGAGCCCTAAGACCCAGTCCCATAGTCAATAAGAAGATGATCAATGAAATACGCATTATCTGAGAAATAACATTTCCCGGTATTTGACTAAAGGCCAATCCTCATCATCAACTATAAGTTCAAGCTTATCCACGGCGTGTCTGATGGTTTCAAAATATTTTTCCTTTATATCTTTGCCATAGGCGTAGGCCTTTTTCTTAGATTCTTCTATTCCGTTGATCCTTTTTCTTTCCTTGGTCATGGCAATGCAATTGGATTGAATAGTTTCTATATAACTGGAAGTGCGTTCAATGGCCGCCACCACTGATTGATTGTTCATACCTAAACTTTTTAAACCGTTGGCGTTTTCAATCAACTTATTCTGGTAGGCTATGGCAGTGGGTATTATATGATTCATGGCCAGATCGCTCATGATACGGGATTCGATTTGGATTTTAAGGATGTAATTTTCCAGCATAATCTCATTGCGGGCAGTCAATTCTACCTCGGTAAATACCTTATGTCTTTTAAACAAGGACTTTGATTTTCTGTCCAGATAAGCATTCAAGGCCTGTGGAGTACTGGGGACGTTGGTTAATCCACGCCTCCTGGCCTCCGCTTCCCACTCCTTAGAATAGCCGTCACCTTCAAATCGAATTTCCTTGGATTTGCTTATGTATTCCCTGAGAATTTCCACAATAGCAATCTTTTTCTCAGTACCTCGGTTGACTCTATCTTCAAGCTCCTCATTAAATCGGTTGAGCTGGTCTGCTACAGCCAAATTTAAGACCGTCATAGGTTGTGCCACATTAGCTTCAGCTCCCACAGCCCGGAACTCAAATTTATTCCCGGTAAATGCAAAAGGTGAAGTACGATTTCGATCGGTATTGTCAACAATGATCTCAGGGATCTTGTCGATCCCTAATTTCATATACATGTTATCCCCTTTTTTTATTTTAATGTTGCCATTCTGTTCCAGCTCATCCAGTATAGCCGTCATCTGTGCACCAATAAAAACTGAAATAATAGCTGGCGGAGCTTCATTTGCTCCCAAACGATGATCGTTACCAGCGGAAGCTATACTAGCCCTTAATAAAGATGAGAATTGGTATACCGCCATTATAGTATTCACAAAAAATATCAGAAATACCAGATTTTCCCTGGCACTGCTGCTCGGCTGATAAAGGTTGATCCCGGTATCCGTAATTAACGACCAATTATTGTGCTTTCCGCTTCCATTGAGTCCTGCAAATGGTTTTTCATGAAATAACACCTTCAAATTGTGCCTGGCCGCTATTTTATCCATGATATCCATCATCAATTGGTTGTGGTCAGTAGCTACATTGATCTCTTCATGCAAAGGTGCTACCTCAAATTGACTGGGAGCAACTTCATTATGGCGGGTACGGACAGGGATACCCAATTTCAAGGCTTCAACTTCAAATTCTTTCATGAAATTGAAAGCCCGGGTTGGTATCGAGCCAAAATAATGGTCATCCAACTGCTGACCTCGAGCCGGATTATGACCAAAAATTGTTCTACCGGACATTACCAGGTCAGGCCTGGCGCTAAACAAGGCCTTATCAATAAGAAAGTATTCTTGTTCCACACCCAGAGATGGAGTGACCTTTGTTACATTTTTATCAAAATGCTTGCAAATTCTGGTGGCAGCTTTATCCAATGCCTCTACAGCCTTTAAAAGTGGTGCTTTATAGTCCAGAGTCTCACCGGTATAGGAGACAAAAATTGTTGGTATACACAAGGTATTCTCCAAAATAAAAATTGGTGAGCTGGGGTCCCAGGCAGTGTATCCTCTAGCCTCAAAGGTACTGCGAATACCTCCGCTGGGGAAAGAGGATGCATCGGGTTCCTGTTGCACCAATTCACTTCCTTTAAATTTTTCCATTCCCGAAGCGGCATCAAAAAATGAGTCATGCTTCTCAGCAGTGGTACCGGTTAATGGCTGAAACCAATGAGTAAAATGAGTAGCTCCCTGGGTTAGAGCCCATGATTTCATTGCTACCGCAATGACATCTGCAGTATCAACATCGATCTTCTTTCCCTTTCGAGTTGCCTCTACCACTTTTTCAAAAATATCCGGAGATAAAGATTGTTTCATCTGTTCCAGCCCGAAAGTATTTATCCCGAATATCTCGCTGGACTTTTTAGTACTTTGAGGCACTTTTATTTCTTTTCGTTGTTGTACTAAATCCAGTGCTTGATACCGTAAATAGGCCATATTGCTCAAATGTTATTTACTAAATGAGATGTGCTAATTTTGGGTAATTTATGGATTTTCCAGTAAAAGAAAGTCCTGGCAGCTATGATTGTGTTCTTAGATTATATCCTGTAGATGAGATACCGACTTAAATATTTATGGTATTATTTTAGCTTCTGGATGGTGTATTTCATCCTTTTCCGAGTTGCTTTCCTGGTGTACCACTCTTCAACGTCAGCCCATCTGCCTATTGAAACATTAGGAGGAGTATTTATACATGGATCAAAAATGGATCTGTCATTTACCGCATACTTAAGCCTGGTAACCTTTTTGTTGATCATGTTAACGGTGTTAACAAACCAACTATGGGTTCCAAAATTGCTAAAAGGATATACCCTGGTTACTTTGCTCTTGGTTACCTTTTTACAAATCGCTGACCTTGAACTATTCAGAGAATGGGGCTTTCGTCTTGATGCCACTCCACTGACCTATATAAATACGCCCACAGAAATGGCCATTTCTGCTTCCAGCAGCCCCTACGGATGGTTATTAAGCTCGATTATTGTAATCTCATTGGTATTCTATTGGTGGTATCAAAAATTCATCCATAGGATTTTATATTTATTCCCCCGAATATCCCCCTATTGGGGTATACTCTTACTGTTATTCACTCTAGGATTGATAATCCCGATTCGGGGAGGTTTTCAATTAGCCCCTCTTAACCAAAGTGTTGCTTTTTTCTCCAAAAATGATTTCGCTAATCAGGCAGCTCTAAACGTGCCCTGGAATGTATTTCGATCCATTACCCAAGAAGTACATACCAACCACAACCCTTATCAGGAATTGCCCCAAGCCAAAGCAAAGCAGTTGGTCTCGCAGTTTTATGGGGTGAAAGATGCCAAATCCCATAAGGTGCTAAATCATGAGCGCCCAAATATCATTATAATACTTTGGGAAAGCTTAACTTCTAAAGCATTATCTGAATTAGGCGGTGATCATCGCGGTGTACTGCCGAAATTTCAACAACTGATACCTCAGGGTATACTTTTTTCGAACTTTTATGCCAGTGGTGATCGCAGCGATAAGGGTCTGGTAGCGATTCTGAGTGGTTTTCCAGCACAACCTCGAAAATCGATTGTAAAAATTCCCAACAAGTCCTCCCAACTTCCTATCCTCACCCAGGACTTTAATGATCTTGGCTACCATACTTCGTTTTACCACGGGGGAGAACTGGAATTCGCCAATATTAAAACCTATCTGATCAATGGGAAATTTGACCGGGTAGTTGGGAAGGATTCCTTTTTCAAGCGGGATATGAATTCCAAGTGGGGAGCTCATGACCACGTGGTACTTGAAAAGGCTTTGCAGCAGTTAAACGGGCTAAGTTCTCCATTTTTTACGGTGATCTTTACCTTGAGCAGCCATGAGCCTTTCGAAATTCCCATAGAATCAAAATTCCCTGGTGATGATCTCACCAACAAGTATCTAAGTTCTTTACATTATGCCGACCAATCAGTGGGGGAGTTTATAGAAAAGGCCAAGCAAATGCCCTGGTATGATCAAACTTTGATCATAATTCTGGCTGATCACGGTCATCGCCTTTTAGGAAATGATCACCGTTATCAAGCTGAAAAGTATCATATACCAATGCTTTGGCTGGGAGGCGCTCTGGAGTTAAAAGATACCGTGATCACCAAATACTGCTCTCAAACAGATCTGGCAAAAACACTGCTAAACCAAATCAATATCGATGATGATAAATACATTTGGAGTCGGGATATCTTTGATAATGGTTCCAAGGAAGGCGCTTTTTATGTATTTAATGATGGAATAAGCTTTATCGATCACCAGGGTATCACCATTTACGACTATCAATCCAAAGCTGTTATGGAATCCAGTACCAAGGTTTCTGCAAGCCGGCTGGCCTTGACCAAATCCCACTTACAAACCACTTATCAGGATTATCTGGATAAATAGTCTAACTTTGGCACTATGAAAAAGGTGGCTTTTTATACCCTAGGATGCAAGCTAAATTTTTCAGAGAGCTCCTCCCTGGGCCGATCTCTGGTGAAGCAAGGATATGAGTTGGTTCAATTTGGAGATCAATCCGACTACTTTGTAATAAATACCTGCTCTGTGACGGATAATGCTGACCGGAAATGCCGGAAAATCGTGAGAGAAGCCCTGGCCATCAACCCTTCTGGATTTATCATAATAGTTGGATGCTTCGCGCAATTGCAGCCAGAACAAATTGCCAAAATAAAGGGAGTGGATGCGGTCTTAGGGGCTTCGGATAAATTCCGACTTCCTGAGGTAATGGACAATCTCGGCAAACAATCAACACCCGCAGTGATGGCCTGTGATATCAGTTCGGTTGACCAATTCCATTTGGCCTATTCCATCAATGATCGAACCCGGACCTTCCTTAAGGTTCAGGATGGTTGTGACTATAGTTGCTCCTTCTGTACCATTCCCCTGGCACGGGGTGTTAGCCGGAGTGGACAATTAGCAGAGGTAGTAGATAAAGCCAGACATATATTCAATAGTGGAGTAAAGGAAATTGTGTTAACCGGGGTTAACGTGGGTGATTTTGGCAAAGTCAACGGCACCAGGGCACATCGGTTTCAAGATCTGGTCGAAGCACTGGAAAATATCCCCGAGAAAGGGAAGTTTCGCATTTCCTCCATTGAGCCTAACCTATTGACCAGTGATCTGATCAATTTTGTGGCCCAATCTGTGAAATTTCTACCACATTTTCATATTCCTTTACAATCAGGTAGCGATGCTATTCTGAAAAAAATGAAGAGGCGCTATCTCACTGATCTCTACCGCCAACGGGTAGGATTAATAAAGAACCTGATACCAGATTGTTGCATAGGAGCTGATGTGTTAGTGGGATTTCCTGGCGAAGATGAGTGGTTATTTAAGGAAACCAAGGAATACTTAGAAACTTTGCCACTTGATTACTTGCACGTATTTAGTTATTCGGAAAGACCCAATACACCTGCTGCCGCTATGCCTGGAGTTGTACCCAAAGCACTGCGTGCTCAACGATCTAAAATACTGCGAGAGCTTTCCGAGCGGAAACGAGTTCACTTTTACCGTTCATTTCTGGGAGCAACCAGAGAAGTTCTTTTTGAAAATGATATTAAAGATGGTCTAATTCTGGGGTATAGTGATAATTACATCCGGGTTGCAGTAGATTACAAGCCTGAATTGGTAAACTCCAGAATACCAGTGCATTTATCTGAGTGCCAGGGCAATTTGGTACTGGGAACGGTATTAAGGGAACCGATTACTGTCTGAAGTTAAAATGTATCTTGGGAGAATAAGTTACGTATCCCTCCCTATCCACTAATTTTATGCGATAAGTGTTTTCACCTGGTTCATGAGTTATCGGAAGGTGATAAAGCGCTCCGTCCTCTTGGGGTTTGGAAGCAATACTTTGGATAGTTTTCCATTGTTCCTTAGTAGCCTTTTGTAACTCAAAAGTACCCCCACCTTTCTCACTATCCGTAAGCCACCTAATGGCGCTTCTATCGGCCTTGGACCAACGAAATACATCCTTAACCGCAGCATAGGTGGTTTCCTCCACTTGTACTTTTCTGATCACATAAGCATTTATAATACGTGGAGGGAATCTGCGCTTGTGAACAATACGCACCTCCACGGATTGATCTATGTCCAAATGACTAAGGTCGACGGTAAAGGCACTGGTTAATGGATTGGTGAGCACTAAATTTTCATTTACAAATACCTGTTCCGTGCTAAAATATCCGCTATCCGGAATATAAGGGTTTTGCACATATATATTTTTTCCGGTATAAAAACCGGTTATTATCAGCATATCCTTACCATACACTTCGGAATGAGCGCTAGTGGCAATTACTGCAAATACAAATGTCAAAAATAGTTTCAAAGTTTTACTATCCTAATGAGGTTTATCCAGTGGACCGGCTCAACCCAAGATACAATATACTAAGTATGCCCCAAAACTTGTGCCAATCTACCCATCAGCTACTCGAATCTCAAGGCTTCAATGGGATCTAACCTGGAAGCTTTATTGGCAGGAATATAGCCGGACAGAAGACCGACAATTATGCATACAATCAGTCCCATAATAATCCATAGCCAGGGAATAATTAACGTGCCTTCCCCGATCAGATTAGCTACCAGATTACCCACCAGAATACCGAAAATAATCCCACCTGCACCTCCCAGCAGACAGATAACTACAGCTTCAATTAAAAATTGTTCCTTAATTCGTCGCGGTGTGGCACCTAAAGCTTTTCGCACTCCTATTTCACGGGTGCGTTCCGTCACAGAAACCAACATAATATTCATAAGCGCTACAGAAGCTCCCAGCAAAGTTACTAAGCCTATTACCGCTCCTGCCAGCTTAACTTTGCCGGAGATTTCTTCCAGGCTCTGGGCCAGAGATTCACTTCGCTGAATTTCAAAGCTATTTTCCCGTCCTAAAGGATCCTTCCTAACCGATCTCATTATACCCGTGGCTTCTCCCATTGCTGGGGTGATTTCGGTGGGATCTTGCATATATACACTGATCCCATAGCGTGGCTCACCTATGGTAAACAAACGATTGCCAGTGGTCAACGGTACCAAAACCCGACGATCGCCCCCGGGTCCGGAAAACCCACCCTGTGCTTCCAGTAGTCCAATTACCCGGTATTTCGTGCCAAAAAAGGAAATGTCCTGCCCCACAGGATCCTCATTGTTATCGAACAATATCTCTAACAGAGAGTTTCCAATAATGGCCACATTAGTGCCTTTTTCCACTTCATTAATGGAAAAATTTCTACCCTTGTCAAGATTCAGCCCCTTAAGTAACAGGTAATACTCATTTGCAGCGGTTAAAGAAATATTGGGATTGGTCTTCTTGGAAAACCGTTTGACCTCCATGCTATTGGTAATGTTTGCATGAATACTGATTTGATGACTCTCATTAAACCGATCCTTAAATTCCAGAGCTTGCCTTAAGGTTATGGGTGGATAGGATCGTTCTCTTATACCCCGTCGCTGTTGTCGGGTACCCGATCCGCTTTCACGAATATCAAAGCTATTGGCACCCAGGCTTGACATACTGTTGTTTATGGATTTTTGTATTCCATCCACTGAAGTCAGAATGCCCACCAGACTGGAAATTCCGATGGCTATGATCAAGGCAGTGATGACCGTACGAAGTAAATTACTGCGTATGCTTTGCAGCCCCACCTTGGTGTTTTCAACTAAATGAGTATTTTTTCCCATTGGAGTAAGTTCTCCCTCCGAATGAACTTTTTAAGAGATTTAAAACTAGTAATATTATATCTTATTTATTTTTATTCCGTTCTTAATTAATAACCGGAGTATTTACTGATGAAACGACTGATCCTAATAGTGAGTTTGGTATTGTTCACCGCTTCCATAAGCCTCAAGGCTTCCTATTTACTAATACCCATGGATGAAAGCCAAACCAATCATCTAAAGGCATACGGCATAACCTATTGGGTACTTCAGAAAGAAGTGGAGGTTGATTGGTTGCTTAACTACCGCGGGGGAAGTTTCATGGTGAAGTATCTCCAAAGTATAGAAAATGAGCTGATTATAAGAGGGGTGAGTTATGAGGTTATCTCAGATGCACAATCCAACCAGATTATCGAAACCATCGGCAGTCCGGCTTCCAATACGGACATCATGAAGCTGGAAAAATACCCCAAGATCGCGGTGTACTCACCTAAAAGCAAACAACCCTGGGATGATGCGGTAACTCTGGTGCTCACTTACGCGGAAATTCCTTATGATGTGGTATTTGATGACGAAGTGATGTATGGAGAACTCCCAAAATATGACTGGTTGCACCTTCACCACGAGGATTTTACCGGACAATACGGGAAGTTTTATTCGATGTACAGAAGTTACCCCTGGTATATTAAACAACAAAAAGAATACGAAGCATCCGCCGATAAACACGGTTTTCAAAAAGTAAGCCAGTTAAAGCTAACAATCGTAAAACGGATCCGGGACTTTGTATCCGGTGGTGGTTTTCTATTCGCCATGTGCTCAGCTACCGATACCTATGATATTGCTTTAGCCGGGCAACATGTAGATATGGTTGAATCCATGTTTGATGGCGATCCAGCCAACCCCAAAGCTCAAAGAATGCTGGATTTCTCAGAAACTTTTGCCTTTGAAAACTTTGTACTGGAACAGAATCCTTACAAATACGAATATTCTAACATTGACACCGGTCCGCCCAATGGCCGTCGGGGCCTCAGAGAGGAAAACGATTTTTTTACCCTGTTTGAGTTTTCCGCCAAATGGGACCCGATTCCAACCATGTTAACTCAAAACCATAGCAGGATTATTAAGGGATTTATGGGCCAAACCACTGCCTACCGAAAATCTCTGATAAAAGCCGATGTGGTGGTTATGGGCGAAACCAAATCAATTAGTGAAGCTAAATATCTTCACGGTATATTCGGTAAAGGATTCTGGACCTTCTACGGTGGACACGATCCTGAAGATTACCAGCACCTAGTACATGAGGATCCTACCGACCTAAATCTATACCCAAATTCACCGGGATATCGGCTGATTTTGAATAATATTCTGTTTCCCGCAGCCAAGAAGAAAAAACAAAAAACTTGATCAATGCATGCGGTCCGCCCGTATCTCCAGAGTCTTCATCACTTCAGCTTCGTAATCAAGCCACTGCTGCCAGCGGTCCCTGACCTTTTCCGATGGTTGATATTCCCGGGCAAGCTTTAAGAAGTTTTTATAATGCCCTGCTTCTGAAATCATTAACTCCCTATAAAAATCTTTTAATTCCGGATCTTCTATTTGCTCACTTAGTAATTTAAACCTTTCACAACTCCTGGCTTCAATAAGGGCATTTACCAGTAATTTGTCCACTAGCCGCTGTTCTTTACTCCCCCCCTTAATCATATTATTCTGTAAGGCAATCACGTAATGATCCTTGCGTGGCTTTCCCAAAGAATGACCCCTTTTGTTGAGTTGATGCAATACCTGTTCAAAATGCTCCCATTCTTCCGCCACTACCGGAGTCAACATTTCTACTAATTTTTGGTGTTGAGGATATTGTACGATCAGAGAAATACAGGAAGAAGCGGCCTTTTGTTCACAGTAGGCATGATCAACTAATATTTCCTCAATGTTCTTTTCTGCTATATTTACCCAACGGGGATCTGTGGGAAGTTTAAGTCCTAACATAAATTAATCATAAAATTGCCATGTAAACCCCCAGTCAAATACCCGAAACTGACCCAGGTAATAGGGAGTAGTAAAATAACCGGGTCGATCAAGGCCCTCATTCAAGAAGACCAATTTTGCAAATAAAATGGCCCTTCCCACCCTAAAATTTAAAAATAAATCAGCTAGAAAATATTCTGGAACCTCAAATTCATCCTGCAAATAAAATTGTTGCACCTTCGGATCATATCCGTAGGCAAAATAAGCCGATCTGTATTGGGTATCAATGCCAATTTGGGCTTCCAGTTTATCTTTAAACAAGAAATTGGTATACGCCAGTTTCGTAGTGACTAACCAGTCCGGGATCCTGAAAATGTTCTCAGCGCCTCCAGTCACCAAAGCGTAGGTTCCCCGGGACTCCAGGTTGAAATTCTTTAAAAAATCCCAATCCAGATAGATTTCCGGGGTTACGATTTGTGCTGCTCCTGAAGCCTGATCAGGCCGCTTGGATTGATTAAAATATAAGTGGTCATTTACATTAGTTATTTCAAGTGCCGGCTGGAATCGCAAATTATTGGTTTCAAGCAATATTTTACCTTTTAGGCGATCGGCCGTGGGGCTAGTAAAATTAAGGTGCCATTCATCGTGGTTTCCAAAATAGTCCTGGTATAGGAATGGGGTGTCATACTGTACTCTGGTGTAAGAGGCCTGCAAAAAGTTGTTTTCGAAAGAACCGGATACAAAATAGCTTCCTCCATCCTGCAAGCGACCTTGGAACCTCAATGTTTGGCTACCCAATCGATATCTTAGATTTGCTCCCAGGTAATACTCCGTCTGCTTTCCTTCCCAGGGTAAATACTTGGGTTGGTATTGAATATCCCGGCGGGTGATAAAGAAATTATAGAATATCCCTTTATGCAAACCTTTAATACCCCCTTCATTGGTGAGATATTCGGTATTGATTAAGTCGTTGGTAGAACTTGGATTTATTAAAATCTTTTCAAAAAAATCTCCATCCTGATTAAGTTGGTTAACCTGAAAAATCATTTCCTGCTTGCCCACGTCTAGTTGATGATATAACTGTAGCAATGGCGAGATCTGAAACTGGTGAAAAATATGCCAGTTGTTTCTGGTTTCCTGGCTTAATGCTGTGTTTAGCCATATCTCTGCGCTATCCTGCAGAAACAGGTTATCAAGTGAGCCTGAAGGAAGAGGTCTGACCCCTCCCGACTCAAATTGTTCGTGGCGTAACCTGGAAAAATTGGCCAATACCTGGTACTTTCCCCGGCGCCAGCGGCCGTAAACATCATAAGCTGTGGAGACCACGTTGCGATCGCCCCTAGTGGAGACCTCTCCCACCTGCTTGTCACTGGTGATCCTTTTAAAATCAAAGCCAAAATTGAAAATTGTACTGTCACTGCGACTGAAACTCACATCCACCAGGCTGCGACCATTTCCTCCAAAAATTACTCCCAGCCGAGTGTATGGCGATTTTGTATCGTAATATTGAATGTCCTGCGGGTATATGAAGTAGTGGTCGAAGGAATTGAAGCCGGAAGTCAAACCGATTTGCTCTGGTATCTGATAATAAATCGGTTTTATCGCTGTGCCAATGTTACCCAGGTCTTGCAGTTTATTATCAGCAGCATTAACATAATTGAATCTGTGACGGTTTCCCAATAAAGTATCGACCGGCAACAATTTAGGATCATTGTATTTAACATTTTCTTCCAAAGTATAGTATGTGGTTGAAGGGCCATATACCTGCTTAGTGGAATCATCAAGGATCTGGGCTTGCAGATGGCTGCTTCCACCAAGACAAAGAGTAAAGCTGAGGACCCACCCGAATGCAGAAGGAAATGAAAAATATTTAATGCACTTCATGGTAAACAGACTTCACTTTCTCCAGCACCATACGATTGAAGAGACCGGAGTCTTCCAGGGTTTGAAATTTGATTGGTTGATAATATACCGGTAAGTGAGAAAGCTGTTTGCGAAACAGCTTTAATTTTACCATATCTTTTTCAGTAGTGAGAATTATTTTCTTGTCCGCTTCCAACTGCTTATGGCGTTCTATTATTCTCTTGACGTCTCTTTCTTTGTATTGGTAATGATCTCCGAATTTCAGGTGTTCCACTTGATGGAAATCTCGACTTACCTGGTTGAACATTGGCTGTGCATTGGCAATTCCCGTGACTAATAAGACACAGGTTTTGGACGACAGGTCAATCCCCGACCAGACCGGAAGGACTTTATCATATTGAACGTAACTAAAGAACACCGGCTTATCTCCTGCATAACGCGTTATTTCTTTTTGATATTGGTGTTTTATTTTAGATTTAAGCTGTTCAGGACATTTGGTAACCATTATCACATCAGCTCTTGAAGCACCTGACCTAATTTCTCTTAGTCTGCCAACCGGTAATGCAAAATCCCTAAAGAAGGGCCTGTGAAAATCAGTTACCAAAATATTTAGTTGAGGAACCACGGACCGATGTTGGAAAGCATCATCCAAGATGATTACCTCCAGCTCCGGATATTCCAGCAACAGACTAGGAATAGCCAAAGCTCGCTGCTCACCTACCGCCACCTTAACCTGTGAACCATATTTAGTAAATATTTGGTACGGCTCATCACCCACCGAACCGGGATCATCAATTTCGCCCACTAACCGATAACCTTGAGTATGGCGTTTATATCCACGGCTTACCACCGCTACCCGGTACTGATCTTTCATTAACCGTATCAAGTATTCTACCAAAGGTGTTTTTCCATTTCCTCCCAGGCTCAAATTGCCCACCCCTATCACCATTTTTTGATACTTAAAGGATTTCCAATATCCAATATCATATAGGTGATTTCGAAATCTGGTGGCCGCCAGGTATAGCAACTGTAAGGGAGATAGAATTACCTTAAGAAAGCGAGACATAACAGCTCAGTGAGTCGTTTCTGGTAAATAGGTAGTTTTCAATTAACTTAGCAGACCGATTAGGTGGTGTGTGATTTGACAGTAAATTTCCATAATTATGGTGAAAATAAAAGATATCACAGGTTATTTAGAATCTCATGCCCCACTGGCCTATCAGGAATCCTATGATAATAGCGGACTTATCGTGGGTAGCCCGGAGGAACCGGTTAAAAATGTATTGGTAAGTCTGGATTGCACCCCACCTGTGGTCGATGAAGCCCTGGAAACAGAGTGCAACTTGATAATATGCCACCATCCAATTTGGTTTAATTCCTTAAAAAAACTTTCCGGTAACAGTTATGTTGAACGGTCATTGATCAAAGCTATAAAAAATGATATAGCTATATACGCCGCCCATACCAATTTGGATAATTATCACCTGGGAGTGAATAAAATACTGGCCGATAAACTTGGGATTACCAAACCCGCCATTCTCAATCCAGTGAACAATAAATTGTTGAAACTCGTCACCTTTTGTCCCAAGTCTCATACTGAATCAATATTGGAAGCATTACATGAGGCGGGGGCTGGAAGTGTTGGAGAATATGATAATTGTTCATATACCAGTAGTGGAACAGGACGGTTTCGGCCTTCCGAAAATGCCGATCCTTACTTAGGTAAATCAGGGGTTGTTGAGCAGGTGGACGAAGATCGATTGGAGCTAATTCTGCCCGCTCCACTTGAGCGCTCCATTATTAATGCTTTGATAAAAGCCCATCCCTATGAAGAAGTGGCCTATTACATCAGTCAGCTAAGTAACGTAAATCAACAAATCGGGGCAGGGATGGTTGGTGACCTGCCAAATCCTATGTCCGCAGAAGACTTCTTAGCACAACTTAAAAAAGTGGTGGGCACACCCTGTATTAAGCATACAGCCGATCCGAAAAGAAACATTGAAAAAGTTGCTGTATGCGGAGGCGCTGGAAGCTTTCTAATAAAGCATGCATTAGCTGCCCATTGTGATGCCTTTATCACTTCAGATCTTAAATATCACGAGTATTTCGATGCCGAAGGCACTATGTTGCTGGCTGATATTGGGCATTACGAAAGTGAAGTATTTACAAAAGAGTTATTGAGCGATCTTTTAACCAAAAATTTTTCTACATTTGCAGTTCGTTTATCTCAAATAGAAAGCAATCCGATCAGATATTTCATATAATGGAAAGTACTGTTGCCCAAAAACTTGATGCCCTACTGAAACTTCAGCAAATCGATTCCAACCTTGATTCACTGAAAAAAGTAAGAGGAGCCCTGCCTGAAGAGGTAGGAGATCTGGAAGATGAGCTAGCTGGTTATCAAACCCGTATAGACAAGTTCAATCAGGAATTGAAAAGCCTGGAAGATGAGATTACCGCCCGTAAAGAATCCATAAAAAGCAGCGAGGCCCTCATCAAAAAGTATGAAGATCAACAGATGAATGTTCGCAATAACCGCGAATACGACGCCATCACTAAAGAAATGGAGCTGCAAGCTCTGGAAATTCAAATTGCTGAAAAGAAGATAAAAGAAGCACAGGCAGCAATTGAGGCCAAGAATGAAGAAATTGAAGAAACCAAGGCCTTGATGGATGAGCGAGCCAAGGATTTGGAAACCAAAAAGAAAGAGCTGGAGGTAATTACATCCGAAAGTCAGGATGAAGAAAAAACCTTGCTTAAATCCCGGGAAAAAGCCTGTAAAGCAATTGAAGAACGCTTGCTGATAGGCTATAACAAGATCCGCAATAACGCTATTAATGGTTTAGCGGTGGTAGTAGTCAAAAGGGGAGCTTGCGGGGGTTGTTTTAATGTAGTTCCCCCGCAACGACAGGTAGACATTAAAGAAAAGAAGAAGATCATCATTTGCGAACATTGCGGAAGGATCTTAGCGGATGTGGAGGAGGTCAAAGAAAAGCCCAAACCAAAAAGAAAAACCACCAGGCGCAAGAAGAGCACCGCCACCAAATAATTCCTAATCCGTATTTAGATGGCCTGAACAGTTGGCCTTATCGACTCTAAACAAACTCCCTGTATAGGTGAGTTGGTAAAGTCCTGTATTTTGATGGGGAAACAAATCCATATATTGTAGCGGGTATCGCAACAACAGACAGAGGAAGATCCTCATAGCTCTGCCATGCATGCAAATCATAATGTTCTGTTGGTCGGTTTGTTTCAGCAAATGCTCTAAGACCGGTTGCTGCCGGTATTGAACCTGCTGGGGGCTCTCCCCACCGATAATAGGGATATGGGTATTGCCATTTTGCCACTGCATGGTGGTCTCCCGGTAATGCTCATGATCCTCAGGACTGAATGGTTTTCCCTCTTTACTGCCCCAATGAATTTCGTCCAGTCCATCAAATTTAGTGAAAGGAATGCCAGACTCCAGAAAAGGGGCTACTGTTTCCTTGGTCCGTTTTAACCCCGAAATATAAATCCAATCCAAGGGCAGGTCATGATACCGTTGGAAAAACTTCTGAGCCTGCTTACGACCAATATCATTCAATGACGAGTCCACGCCTCTGCCCTGTACAATCCCCTGTTTGTTGTACTCTGTTTGCCCGTGTCTGAGTAAATATAGCTTCTTATAAACCATAAGAATACGACCGAAGGGGGCAAAAATATCAACTAGTTGTCAATTTAAGTGACTTTGAAAGTATTTATTGAAATTACTTTGCTGCCATGTATCCAGGAGTTTTTTTGGTTTTGATATTTGTGTCCTATTTTTGTGTCCGCAACCGTCGCCCTCTTTAATGCATAGCGAACAACCTTCAATTGAGTACCTTACAAAATTAAGTGAAGGAACCATGATAGAGCATCTTGGCATTGAATTTCTCGAGGTTAGCCAAGGTTTTATTAAAGCTTCAATGCCAGTTGATCAGCGAACCACTCAACCATACGGTTGGCTGCATGGTGGAGCAAGTGTGGCTTTGGCTGAAACGCTGGGAAGCATCGCTGCTCAAATTCAAATAGGTCCACATCGCCGATGTGCCGGTGTCGAAATAAATGCCAACCATCTTCAGCGGGCTGAAAGTGGCGAGGTGGTGTACGGAATAGCTCGTCCTGTACGAATTGGAAGCAGCATACAAGTGTGGGAAATTAAAATTACCAACCATCAGGAGGACCTGATTTGCATCAGCCGCATCACTGTAGTAGTTATGGATAAGAAATGAAGAGGCATCAAAGCATGATATCCGTAGGGGAATTGGATATAAACACCATTGAAGAAAATATACTTCTAGCGGCTGGGTTCCGTACTGCCATGCAACATCAGAAGGCTTTGGCCCTTTGGCAAATGCCTGGATGCAAGAGCAAACATCTGGTAGTGGACAGTGGAGACAACTTGTCTGTGGGTAAGATTGACCTGGAAGAAACTTCGCCCGGGTTTTTGTTTGCACCCTATCATAACCCAGGTGGAAGTAACAGTATACTGATCAGAGCAGATCTGCATTTGCGCCTGGGCGCTGAACCAAAAGTGGAGCACTCATCTCTATTTGAAACTGATAGTAAAGCTCTACTGGCTACCTGGCAGGATGAAGTCAGAACTAAAAGTCTTAAATCCCCTATTTACCAGGTCGATCTCACACCAATTTCATCTAATGAAAAACTTTACTGTAACACCGTTGCCGAGGCGTTGACAGAAATAGAAAGGGGTACGTTTCAAAAAGTAGTACCATCTGTTTGTCAAACCATGGCATATCCCAAGGAATTTCATCCTCTGGAAATTTTCAAAAAATTAGAGCAGCAATATCCCGAAGCTTTTAAATCTTTAGTCTCCATACCGGGTATCGGTACTTGGATTGGCGTTTCACCTGAACCGCTTATAGAGGTGGACAAAAGCAAACGATTTTCTACTACTGCTCTGGCCGGCACCCAGCGGTACCACCATCTTACCTCCCTCAGGGAAGTAGCCTGGACTCAAAAAGAAATTGAGGAGCAAGCTTTGGTAAGTCGTTATATTATCAATTGCTTTAAGAAAATTAGATTGAGGGAATTTGAAGAATACGGTCCGAAAACGGTAGTAGCTGGCAATTTACTGCATCTGAAAACCCTGTTTACCGTAGATATGAAAGCGGTGAATTTCTTGCAACTGGGGTCGGTAATGTTAGAACTATTACATCCTACTTCAGCTGTGTGCGGGATGCCACGTGAAGCAGCTCAGGAATTTCTGGATAGGCACGAAGGCTTCGACCGGGCTTTTTACAGCGGGTATTTGGGTCCGGTAAATATTAATAACGAGATTCATTTATATGTAAACCTGCGATGCATGTATTTAAATCGTTCCGCTATTACCTTATACGCCGGCGCGGGGGTAACTGCCGATTCCAATCCTGTTAAAGAATGGCAAGAAACCCAACTTAAGTTGGATACCTTGCGAAGTATTCTGCAAAACCCTTAAAGAATCTTGAGCATTCCACAGGCGATACTGAATGTAGCGGAAATTTGTTCCCGGCAAAACCTCAAGGATGTAATACTTTCTCCTGGTTCCAGAAACGCCCCCTTAATCCTGGCCTTTTCCAGACATCCTGAATTAAATATCAAGGTGATCCCTGATGAGAGATCTGCCGCATATATTGCCCTGGGTATGGCTCAAAACTCCGACAAGCCGGTCATTCTGATCTGCACCAGCGGAACTTCGGTATTGAACTATGGCCCCGGGGTGGCAGAAGCTTATTACAGTAATACTCCCTTGTTGATTATTACTGCCGATCGACCTCCTGAATGGATCGATCAACAAGACGGGCAGACTATTCGCCAGGCATCAATTTTCGGACCTCACGTTAAGTATAGTTACAACCTCCCTGTTTGGTCTGACCATAAGGATGTTCAGTGGCATATCGAACGAATTGCCAATGACGCTATTAATAAGTGTATTTCCGGAAACAAAGGCCCGGTACATATTAATGTGCCGCTGCGGGAACCGCTATATCCCGAAACAGACCAAACATTTCATTACACCGGAGTGAAAGTCATTCGCTACAGAACGGCAGTAAAAGAAATTACCAATGAATCGTGGCAGAAGTTGGAAAAAGTCATTTCTAAAAGTTCCAAGCCATTGATTTTATGCGGACAATTTTACCCTGACCAGGAAACCATTGACTTGCTGAATTCATTTGGCCAAAGGGGTGAAATACCTATTTTGGGGGATGCACTTTCTAATTTGCATCACATTCCCGGCGCTGTTCGCAATCTTCAGGTCATTCTCGGTCAGTCTACTGCTAAGATTAGCCGTTTGCAGCCCGATCTGTTGATCACGTTTGGCGGTGCGGTGATCTCCAAAAACCTAAAACAATTCTTCAGACGGTATTCACCAAAATATCATTGGCATATTCAGCCCAATGGTATGGCAGTGGATACTTTCCAATCGCTGACGGAAGTAATTGAAATGGAACCTGCTTTGTTCCTGAGGAGATTAATCCGGCTGGAGTTTAATTCAGAGCCTAACTGGTATCAAAAATGGCAACAGGAGCAGGATAAAGCACAAACTTTCATATTACGCATGGCCAATTCCTATGAATTCAATGAGTTACAGGCAGTATCTTTGATATTAGACCACCTACCCCCGTGTCAGCTGCACGTCGCCAATAGTATGCCTATTCGCTGGACAGACCTGATAGGGGTTCCATCATCAGTAGATAGGATATGGGCGAATCGAGGGACCAGCGGAATTGACGGTTGCAATTCAACAGCCGTGGGCCATGCGTTATCAAACCGGGAGTTACAGGTACTTATTACGGGGGACATGGCTTTCTTTTATGATCGGAATGCCTTCTGGCATAACTATGCTTTAAATAACCTGAAGATAATAGTGTTAAATAACCATGGCGGCGGTATATTTCACTTAATTGAAGGGCCGTCCAATCAACCTGAATGTGAAGATTTGTTTGTTACCCATCAAGGTCTGATTGCCCAAACTATTGCGGATGAATACGGATTTTTTTATCGCAAGAGCACTACCACCGCAGAGCTCAAGACACACATGGCAGAAGTGTTTGATCAACAGAAACAAACAGCTATTTTAGAAGTCGAATGCCCGGACAATATGCAAATGATCTATCGTCAAATTCACGATAAAATTGATAAGAGCTATGAATGAACCTAATTGGACTAAAATAAAAGATTTTCAGGATATCAACTTTGAACTATTCCAGGGTGTGGCTAAAATAACCATCAATCGCCCTGAAGTTTACAATGCCTTCAGGCCTGAAACCAATATAGAGATGATCGAAGCCATGGATATCTGTCGTGAAAGGACGGATGTTCGGGTAGTAATTTTAACTGGAACCGGTAACAAAGCGTTTTGTTCAGGAGGTGATCAAAATGTTAAAGGTAAGGGAGGTTATGTAGGTGAGGACGGAGTACCGAGATTGAACGTTTTGGATCTGCACAAAAGGATACGGTCCTTGCCAAAGCCGGTTATAGCCATGGTTAACGGCTATGCCATAGGGGGAGGTCATGTTTTACACGTGGTATGTGATCTTACCATCGCCTCAGAAAATGCCATTTTCGGTCAAACCGGCCCTAAAGTGGGTAGTTTCGACGCCGGATTTGGCTCCAGTTATTTAGCCAGGCATGTGGGCCAAAAGAAAGCCAGGGAGATCTGGTTTTTATGTAATCAATATTCGGCTAATGAAGCGGAGCGAATGGGTATGGTAAATACGGTAGTGCCGTTGGAGCAGCTGGAATCCACTACCCTTGAATGGTGTCGAACCATTATGAAACGCAGTCCACTGGCAGTGCGTATGATCAAACGGGGACTTAATGCCGAACTGGACGGGCAATCCGGTATTATGGAATTTGCCGGCGATGCTACCCTCATGTATTATCTAATGGATGAAGCCCAAGAGGGTAAAAACGCTTTTTTAGAGAAGCGAGACCCGGATTTTGACAAGTATCCTCGATTTCCCTAGGTCAATGTGCTGATCAAATTCGACCATAAAGCCTACAGGTTGAGTGACAGCCACCCGTTAGACCAGGAAATTGCTCATCTCTCTGCCTATCAGGCAAGAATTTTAGAATTCTGCACCGGATATATAGCGGGAGAAAAGCAGTTTGAACTTCAAACCTCCGGATCAACTGGTTCACCAAAATCTATAATCATCACCAGGGAACAAATGAGGCAGTCTGCGCTGGAAACTATCCACGCCCTGTCACTGTCTGCAAAAGATACAGCCTTTCTCTGCTTGAATGCAGACTATATCGGAGGCAAAATGATGTTAGTACGCGCCATTGAGGCAAATATGGAAATAGTAGTGGCCGAACCATCTTCACATCCCTTGCCCCCAGGCCATAATCAAATCACATTTATGGCACTGGTGCCTCTACAGGCGTTCTCGCTGCTACAAACCAGTGAAGGGACCCATTTCCTATCGAACTGTGCTAAAATAATTATTGGAGGCGCATCCATAAGCTGGCAACTGGAAAATATGCTTAAGCACCTGGAGAACGATATCTACCACACTTTCGGCATGACCGAAACGGTATCACACATTGCGCTGAGAAAACTCAGTGGACCCGGTAAAGAGGAGGTGTATACCAAATTCCCATCCGTTACTATTGGTGTAGATCCTAGAAGTTGCCTTAAGGTAAAAGGGCCTATGACCCGCTACCAGGAAATTATCTCGAATGATGTGGTCGAGCTTACCGGTGAACATCAATTTCGCTGGATGGGCCGTATTGACCGGGTTATTAATTCCGGCGGTTTTAAGGTTTACCCGGATGCTCTGCAAAGACGAATTTCAGAAATTATCTGGAACCTAGGTCTGGAATGTCAGCTAATGGTTACCCACCAGGATGATGATAAACTCGGTGAGATGGTGGTTCTGATATTAGAAAGAGAGGATCTGGAGGAGCATATCAGGATTGCTCTTCGAGATGCTTTTAAATCGGAGCTCCATCCATATGAAATTCCCAAAGCCATCTATTCGCAAGCCTATTTTCCTAAAACCAAATCCGGAAAAATAGATATCAATACCTTACGTAGGCAATTACAATTAGGTTAACTACATATAAGTTTGGTAGGAAAATTACTATTTTTGTCGAATAAGTAGCCATTACCAAGCTCATGAATATCAGGGTATTACTCGTGTTCTTTCTGCCAATTTTAACGGCTTGCGGCAATTACCTTACCCATAATACTGTGGAGGAAGTAAATAAACCTCGTTCCCGAACCTCCCAGACCAAATTACAAATGGAGCAGGTTGGGGATTCGGCTGGAGTTCGTATAGATGAGTTCATGAACAAGGTTGAAGCCCAAATCAGCACCTCCGAAGGAGTTACATTGGTGCCCTACAGTGAAGGGTTTATCGTAATTTTGAATTCGGAATTCTTATTTGACGAGGAATCTCATCAGACTAAGGAATGTGAGAAATGTAATGCTATATTCAACACATTAAAAAAATCTCCTTACTTAAATTATTTGGTAGAAGTGCATACCGATGGCGACGGCACCCGCTATTATAATCAGTTCCTCTCAGAACGACGAGCAGATAGTATAGAAGCACTACTGGAGTCTTTAGATTTTCCTATGGACAGACTTACAATTAAAGCCTATGGAGAGGATCAACCAATCGCGGAGAATTCGTATGAATGGGGTAAATATTTAAATCGAAGAATTGAAATTGCGGTTTATGCCAACCAGCAATTAAAAGATTTGGCAACAAATGGGCAAATACCTAGCTTTTAAGCTTGGTTACCTCTTGTTGTAATTCCAATACCATACTGGTTAGTTTTTCCAAGGACCACTGCGGATCCTTACCTGGATCAGGGAAACTAACGCTTATAAAAGCTTTAGCCGCCCATACTTCCAAAACGTCCTCAATAGAAATTTCATAGGGTGCGTAGTTACGATTGTCGGAAACTAAAAATAGCTTTTGGCTTTCTTCGATATAGTTGAAAACCCTTTTATAAACAATCCCTTCTTCCCTGGTAAGCAGAATGTAGGTATCCCCACTTTTAATATCATGCCAATCTTCTAAGTACCTACCAATTACGATAGTGCCGGATAAGATGGGCAGCATGGAGTCGCCCATTACTTCGAATGCCCGATAAGATGCATTTTTCGGCAAGTTAGGCAGCTTAAACTGAGGCAATTCCTGCAAATATTCACCATCCGCATAGCCCTGTAGATAACCTGCAGCAGCCTTCTGTGGGACCAGGGGCACCAAATCCTCACCGCTTTCTGCTACTGCTATTGATAGCACTCTCAATCCAGCACCGCTGGCGCGTTTAATGAGGCTGCTGGCTTTACCCATATCCGGCACCGACATATCCACTAATACCAGATGATCAATGGGAGTGTCAAATACTTCCGCCATTTTAATCAGGTTATTTAATCTAGGCTCCGCTCTGCCCTCCTCATAGGAACCGATCAACGAGCGCTTAATCCCCATGCGTTCCGCTAGAGCCCCCTGGGTAAGTCCCATTTTTTTTCTTAAGGCTTTCAGGTTGTTGGCTAGTAAACTCATTGTGTGGGTAAATATGTAGGCAATTTACATCTAAGATTTAAATATCATGAACTCCGCTTTGGGCGGAGAGAGCTTTCTCACTGCATAAAGGTGGGTTTGGTAATAATCATTGGCTTCATCCATGAGGTGCAGGCGTAATTTTATAGTATTGACCACCTCTTTCAGGGTATCCTTGGCATCTACCAATACATAACCGTACAAATCCTCCTCTTCCTTACTGGCATAAAATTTTACCTGAAATTTCCCTGACTGCAGCTTTTTGGAGCATAACTTCAATTTGTATGAACTGGGGTTATCACTGGTTATGTTCATGCTATTATAATTAGTATTAATGCTCATAATATTAGTGATATAATTTATTATATCCAATATTTTTAGTTTTTTTATCCCGGTAATTATCGAACATGTATTTAAATTGTCACACTTATTTCAGTTTCAAGTACGGCACGCTTTCTCCGAGGGAGTTATTCGATGAGGCGCGCAGATGCGGAGTAAAGAAATTGGTAGTGGCTGATATTAACAGCACCGCAGGGCATATTGAAATGCTGAGAATTTGCCGGGGGCAAGAGAGGGATTACAAATTAGAAATAGCGCTGGGTATTGAGTTTCATAGAAATAATAGTCTCTTATATCTGGCAATCGCCCGTAATAACAGAGGATACCAGGAACTCAACGGATACCTTTCCCATCACAATCGCATGGACTTGCCGCTGCTAAGCCGGGCACCGGAATTTGAACAGGCAGTAGTGATATACCCCTGGGATCAGGCCCCTGCTGACCTGCGTCCTTGGGAGTACATTGGGATCCGCCCCGGTGAAATCAACCGGGTGATTGCCAGAAAGGCAAAACCGGCCGGCGACCGATTGGTAATTTGGCATCCGGTTACCTTCAAGGACCGAACTACCTTTCAGATCCACCGGCTTATGAGGGCCATGCACTATAACACGCTATTGAGCAAATTGGAGCCTTCTCAGCAAAGCTTTTCCCATGAAGTGATGTGGCCTGAAAAAAAGCTGACCAAACTCTATCAAAGGCTTCCCAACTTAATTAAAAACACCCGGCAACTGCTGAAAAAGTGCCATATACAATTTGAATTCCACACCGACAAGAACAAATCGATCATCACTCAAAGTAAGCAGGAAGATCTACAAAAATTAACCACGCTGGCCTGGCAGGGCTTCCCGGCCAGATTCGAAGGTAAGACCAGCGAAAACACCGCCCGTAAACGACTGGAACGTGAACTAGAGGTAATTGCCCATCGAAATTTTGCCGCATACTTCCTGATCTGTCACGATATCGTCTCTTTTGCACGCAGACAGCAATTTGAGCATGTAGGACGAGGCAGCGGCGCTAACAGCCTGGTGGCTTACTGCCTGGGTTTGACCAATGTGGATCCTATTGAACTGGATCTATATTTTGAGCGATTTCTCAACCCGCAACGAAGTTCGCCCCCCGATTTCGATATTGATTTCTCATGGAAAAACCGGGACTTGGTCACTCAATACATCTTCGACACCTACGGATACCAACACACGGCCCTACTGGGAACTCACATCACCTTCAAAAACCGATCGACAATCAGGGAATTAGGTAAAGTGTTCGGGCTTCCAAAAGCCGAGATCGACCATCTGATCAGTTATCCATCTCAGACTAAAGACCGGGTAAGCGGTATGATCTTTAGGTATGCCCAAAAAATGATGTCAATTCCCTCACACTTATCGGTCCATGCCGGAGGTGTACTGATCACCGAAGCGCCTATCCATGCTTACACTGCTACAGATTTTCCACCCAAAGGTTATCCCACCACGCATTTTGAAATGCATAATGCCGAAGATATTGGTATATATAAATTCGACATTCTGAGCCAGCGTGGATTAGGCCATATACGGGATACCGTGGAGATCATAAGCAAGAACCACCGCCGGGAAATTGACATCCACGACTTTCACCACTTCAAGCAGGATCGTCTTATCAAAAACTTGTTGAGCACTGGTCGAACAATGGGGTGCTTTTACGTGGAATCCCCCGCCATGCGCATGTTGTTAGGAAAGCTTAGTTGCGATAACTATTTGACTCTGGTAGCGGCCAGTTCCATTATCCGCCCTGGAGTAGCGCGGTCTGGAATGATGCGGGCCTACATCGAGCGTCATCACCAGGTGCAACAAGGAAAAAATTATGAATCCATCCATCCCAAAATGGATGAACTGATGGCAGAAACTTATGGGGTGATGGTCTATCAGGAAGATGTGATAAAAGTTGCCCATCATTTTGCCGGTCTTACCCTGGCAGAAGCCGATATACTGCGGCGAGGCATGTCCGGCAAATTCCGGTCCCGCAGTGAATTCAAAAGAGTGGAAAAACAGTTCTTCCTTAATTGCCAGGCCAGAGGTTATCCGGATGAAGTGAGCAAAAGAGTGTGGTTCGAAATAGAAAGTTTTTCCGGTTACTCCTTCTCCAAAGGCCATTCCGCCAGCTATGCGGTTGAAAGTTACCAAAGCCTCTATCTCAAGGCCCATTATCCGCTGGAATTCATGGTGGGAGTGATCAATAACTTTGGTGGTTTTTACCGTACAGAATTCTATTTTCACGAAGCCCGGATGAACGGCGCCATTATACAAGCGCCCTGTGTTAACCACAGCGAGCACCTTACCTCTATTCAGGGTCGCCATATTTATATGGGTTTTATCCATTTGAAAAGCCTGGAAAGCCAATGGTGTCAACATATACCTTGGGAACGCCAGCAGCGGGGTCCTTTCAGCAGCCTGGATAATTTTCTTCGGCGTACTTCCATAGGTTTGGAGCAATTACGACTGCTGATTCGCATTGATGCTTTCCGGTTTACCGGCAAGGACAAACGCTCGCTGCTATGGGAAGCACATATGCACTTTAATCAACCCAGGCCTGTACCCAATACCCTGGACCTTTTCAATCTTTCTCCTAAAAATTACCGCTTACCCAAATTGGAAATTTATCCTTATGCCAATGCTTTTGACCAGATCGAGTTGCTGGGTTTCCCCCTGTGCGATCCATTCCAGCTGCTGCCGTCAGACAACTATGGCGATACCCTGGCAGCCCATCTGCCTTCCAGGATCGGACATTCAGCCGAAATGGTAGGCTATCTGGTGACTACCAAAGACACCCACACCAAAAATGGAAAACTCATGCACTTCGGGACTTTTTATGATAAGCAAGGCCTGGTATTCGACACCACTCATTTTCCTCCGGTAGCCCGTCGTTTCCCCTTCCGGGGTAAAGGATTTTATCACATCAGGGGTAAGGTAGTGGCAGATTTCGGCTATCCTATGGTGGAGGTGGATTGGATGGATAAGTTGCCTATGGTTGACAAATACCAAGCATCCGGGAAAGACACAAAACCACAGTATATACTGTGATAAGTTCAGATTTGGCCTCTAATATTCTTTATAAAAGACCGACACCAGAAATTTACTACTCCAAGAATGAACCAAATTTTTTCAATTGAACTTTAAGGAAGTGTAGGTAATAAATTTAAGTATGGGGAATTTCCGGATGCATTGCATCAACAGAATTTCAATTTCGCTGACTATGCAAAGCTTTACGGCGGGGAAGGAATAACAGTAGAACAGGCAAAAGATATTGAGGCGAGTATTATTCAGACCAAGAAAAGTAAGAAACCCTTTATTCTCCACGCGGTAGTAAACAGCGGTGAATTATCACTGCCCCCTCATATAGGTGCCAAAGAGATCATGGGCTTTTGGAAAATCTAGAGCCAAGGAGGTATTTCAGGTTATCTCAAGAGACAAACAATAATGGGAAAACCTCAAAAAATGAATTGAATGTCGGGTTTGACTGATCAGTACTAAGTTCCTTAATTATGAGGGAAGAATTGACATCCGTCAATGTTTGGAAAAAGAAGCTTAACGCCGACTTGCCACCAAAAACCTCCGTATTAGCTAGAAATCAAGCCATCACTGCCAAGTATGCCGATCTTTATCTTCGAGAGCCTGGTCTCTACAAATGGGCGGGAATGGCAGCCTTTGCATCACATCACATCGGCAGCAGCCTAAAACTGAATAACTGGCATGATAGGAAAATAAAAAGCCTTAAGGAAGTTTGCCAAACGGATAAGAGGAGCCTAGGTGATGATATGCAGATAATACGCATCGTCAATAATGCAATTTTTGAAGATATCGGTTGGGTTCATGCAGCCTTTTGTGAAATGGAATTCAAGCAATTGAGGAATACCTTAAAAGATCAAGCCAATTATCGACAATTAATACCTGCACTGGAAAAACTAAACCAAGCCAGAACCCTCAGCAAATCGAAGAATAAGCAATCTCGTACTAGTACTTTAATCTGGGAAGCCAATACCGATATTCTGTGGCATGAACAATCAGAGGTAGTGCAACCTTTATTCGATCAACTGGGGTCTGTTTTTTCTAAAGCAATGACCTTATGTGCCAGCTTTGACTACCAGATCAATGACCGGCCCACTGATTGGCGTACTCATTCCACCTTTATGCTACACATGCTATTTCGAGGTTTTTCATTAGTTAAACAATCGGGTTTTATTCCCCGGGTGACTGATCTAAAGCATCGATGGCACTGGATAGAAAACAGTTTGTTGGAAATCTGGAAGCAGACCGATCAAAATAACCCTGGATTAAAAAATAAGATGACTTCAATGGCCAACTCTGACCTTCAAGGATCGAGCCGTTAAAATAGATATTCCAACCGACTCGAGTTTGCCTTTTTTCAAGTATTACCTATCTTAACACTCACTGACTACACATTTAGATCTGAGCGAATGGAAATGAAAGCATTAGTTTCTGATTGGTTTGAAAAATGGGATCAGGGGGATTTCCAAAATTTACCAATAGCTGAAAAATTCAACCACACCAGCCCTTTTGGCACCATTGAAGGGCGTAAATCCTATCTGGAGCTGGTTGATCAAAACCGTGACAAATTTCTGGGCTACCAGTTCGAAATTCACGATCAAATATATCTTCAGGACAAAGCCTGTGTGCGATATACCGCCACTCAAGGTGATTTTAATTTAGATGTCAGTGAGTGGTATTATATGCAACACGGTCTTATTGAAAAGATAATTGCTTATTATCATATTGGGGAAATCAGGGAAGATCGCAAGTTGACTAAATCTTCTCCATAAGAGTTGTCAAGCTAAATATTCAAAAATCTCCTGATGTGATCTGCCATAACCACAATCTCAGCCCATCACCAGGTAAATACGTCTTTTTTAACCCTGTAATCGGTTAAACGAGGCTTCTAGAGAACTATGTGTTTGAAGCATTCGTATGATTAATGAGGTTCAGCCGATATGAATTATAGTCTCCTTGTAGAAATAGACCAATCTTAAATCATGAAATACCAGTTTTTCCTGCTTGCCCTGATCTCAACCATCGAAATGGTATCCCAGAATATAATTACCCCGGAGTTGAGCAATGATTATTGGGATATCGAAGCTAAAAATCATAAGTTTCTGGAGTATAAAGGTAAAACGGCGCTCTATCTGGAAGACGGTTCTGCCAGACTTAAGGACTCTCAGTTCGGCACCGGAATAATTGAATTTGATATGGCTTTCGAACAAGGCCGAAAATTCTTAGGGATTCACTTTAGGATTCAGGAGAGAGGAAACTATGAAGAGTTTTATATCAGACCTCACCAATCAGGCAACCCCGATGCTATGCAATATACCCCGGTGTTTAATGGTCTGGCGGGTTGGCAACTATATCACGGTGATGGTTACTCTACAGCTTATGACTATAACTTCAATGAATGGAATCACTTCCGCCTGGTAATTGGTAGTGATCGTATGGAGGTTTTTATTAATGACATGTCGCAACCAATCTTAAAAGTACACGACCTAAAATCCGATCACCAAAATGGCAGGTTAGGTATTGGTACTTTTATGGGAGGGGCTCACTATGCAAACTTTAGCTACCAGGAGCGGGAGGTGGAAGAGATGCTCAGTCCAGCGCCAGAACTCCCCGCTTTAGATAAAGGGACCATCAAAAACTGGCAAGTATCTTCTCCTTTAGGGGAAAAATCCCTGGATACCGTGCTTAATTTAAAGTCCATAACCTCAAAAATTTCAGAGTGGAAAACCCTGCCTATAGAATATGATGGATTGGTCAATTTGGCCAAACTATCTCCTGTTACTGAAGATACCAATACCGCCTTGGCAAAATTTACTATTGTCTCGGAGAAGGATCAACTGAAAGGGCTGCAATTTGGCTACAGCGATCGTGCCAGGGTCTATGTCAATGGGAAACTGATCTATTCAGGTCAGCGAGAATTCAGGTCTCGGGATTACCGTTATTTGGGAACTATTGGCTGGTTCGACGCACTTTATCTGGACTTGGCCAAAGGGGAGAATGAAGTGATCATAGCGGTATCCGAATCCTTTGGTGGCTGGGGCCTCAAAGCAAGGCTGGAAAATCTGGAAGGTGTGAGTATAGTCTCTGATTAGCTGGTTATCATGAAGGTGGCAAGCGCCCTTTTATTTTTGCTGATATTGACTAGTTGTTCATCTAAACATCACCCGTTGCTAGATTCTGCCAATGAAATGGTCTTCATATCAGGTGGTACGTTCAATATGGGAAATGAATGCGATCCTACGGATACCTTTGCCTTGCCGGTTCACCAGGTGGAAATTGAGGATTTTTACCTTAGCCGGCACGAAATAACCCGGTCGAATTTCAACAGATTTGTACGCTCTACGGGTTATCGAACGGAGGCAGAAAAAGAAGCCTGGGCTTATAGTTACACCTACCTTAACGATTCCAGCCGGAAATGGGAAAAGAAAGCCATTTCCTGGAAAGATCCGGGGTTTTACCAGGAAGATGATCATCCTGTCACTTGTGTCAGTTGGGAGGATGCCAAGGCCTACTGTAAATGGTTATCAACCAGCACTGATGATAAATACAGGCTTCCAACTGAATCAGAGTGGGAATATGCAGCCCGCAATGGAGGCACTAGCATCCCTAATGTTTGGGGCACCCAAAACATTTCTGCAGAAGTGGCGAATTTTGCTGACCGAAACACACCCTATCCTTGGGGTGATAAGCAAGTTGATGATGGATTTGCTTTTACCGCACCGGTTGGTAATTATATAGCCAATTCCTTGGGTATATATGATTTGGCAGGCAACGTTTGGGAATGGTGTGAAAACACCATCTCAACTTATAACGGGGAGACTGTTCCAGGTTACGAGACGGCCAAAGCCATGCGGGGTGGATCTTTTCATAATGGTATAAATAACTTAAGACCGTACTGGCGTAATTACGATGATCCTCACGTCAGGTATTTTAACCTGGGATTTAGGGTAGTAAAAGAGATTGATTAAGCCGAGGTTCACTAAGATTGTTTTGTTGCTTCAATATTAATTCCCACCTTAAGGTGAAAGGACCTGATCTAATAAACAGAGTTGTGCTCTTTAAAAATCCATTGCTACTATTTATAATCATGGCCGCACTGGCGACTGATTGTAAACCCAGACCAGCAGCTGACAAGCACATTTTCTACCTACACGGGAGAATTATTGAAATTCAGGGGATTAATGCAGTAAGTGAACAATTCGGGCCTTACCAGTATTCAACCATCGTTGATTCTTTAGAAAACACCGGAGCCATCGTACACGCCGAGGTCAGATCAGCAGACACTGACTTTCAACAATACTGTGAAAAAACATCCAGAGAAATTGACCAGTTGGTGGCCGGTGGAGTTAACCCAGCTGATATCACCATTATCGGTGCCTCTAAGGGGGCCATGATGGCCATGTTGATTTCTCATCTTAATCAGAATCCGGTAAATTATGTTTTGCTAGGTGCCAATAGCGACTACCTGGAGCAAACCTACGATTGGAATTTGCGCGGCAATATTCTGGGCATTTACGAAAAATCAGATAAGATTGGGGGCAAAGATTACCAGTATTGGATCGATCGGTCACCCGATGCTGTTAGTTTCCAACAATTGCAAATCGATACCGGACTGGGCCACGGATTTCTTTACAATCCCATACCGCAATGGTTCCAGCCCGCTATGACCTGGGCAGAAAGTCAGAAGCTACCGGATTAATTACTGTCAAACAGCTGGTCGGAAGATAACGCCCACATCATAGGGCCTGAGCCGGTAATTGTAATTAAGTTGAGGCCAATTAAATGCTACGGAAAGGTTAGTAGTCCAGGTACCGCATATAATCATCAACCTCCAACCTCACATCATCCTCCCCTACCAGGTCATAAGGATTTTCCAGGTGATCCTGAATATTATCCAAACTCACCAGAATGAAGGAGAACATAATAGGCATTATATAGCCTAATATGCCAGAATAATTTTCAAAAGTGTAGGCGAAATACGGTCCATATATAATAGGAAAAGTATAAATAAAGATCTTATTATAAGCCCTAAGAGTTATGGGAGTCCGGTAATGCAGGATTATCTTCATTTTATCGAAAGCCAGCATCATCTTACTCAGATATTGACTGATCCGGGATATTTCTCCGCCAGCGATCTCATTACCCCTGAACCTCTGTAGTAAAATACTCAATTCTGAAAAAGCACCGTATACTTTTGACTCGGCCTGCGAACGGGGAACCCGTTCATGCATCAAATCACGCATCAGCTCGAAGATCTTTTTTAAATGATCTTTAAGCTGCGAAGATAAAGGGCCTTCCGGGATCCAATCCCGGGCTGCATAGTATATAGCTAATCCATGGATCTTAAATTCGGAGAGATATTGCAAAGCATTCTCCCTGCGACGATAAGCGCTATTGATGGAAAATACAATTGGAAATACAATAGCAATCCCAATAAGTGTCAAAGGAAAATTCGCAGTATAGTTATAACGAAGGCACAACCAGGTAGATGCCAAAGATAATATGGTAACAATTATAGTGCGAAAATTAATTATGAGGTTGAGACTTTTCAGTATCTTCATAGCAACGCTAAGATAAAAAATAAAACCATCCAATAGGTCTATATGAGTCCCCGTAAAACCATTAAACAAGTAATCCCCACTGAGGATGTAGTTATGGGCAACCTTACAATAGGACAGCCACTGCCAACCCAGAAGGTAAAGCAAGTCAGTCCTTTTTTGTTATTACATCATTTGGGACCGCTGGAAGTGGAACCAGGTAAAAACCCGATGGATATCGGTCCTCATCCCCATCGAGGTTTCGCCCCGGTTACCTTTGTTTTTTCCGGCGAGGTTGCTCATCGGGATAGCCTGGGTAATGAGCAGGTAGTAAGCGGTGGAGGTGTACAATGGATGAGTGCAGGCAGCGGTATCGTACACTCTGAACAAGCAGGAAGTGAGATGGTGCGTCAAGGTGGAACCTTCGAAATTATACAGCTATGGGTCAATCTGCCAAGTGAGCTAAAGATGTCTTCACCGAGCTATCAGCCATTTCAAAGAGAGGAAATCCCTAGTTATAAAAACCAACGAAGCACGGTGAACTTAAATGTGATCAGTGGCACCTATCAAGGTTTAAAAGGTCCGGTAGATCACCCTCTACCAATTGAGGCATATACCATTCAACTGAAACCTTCCGGTAATATCGTTATTCCAGTACCAGAAGAATGGAATTTACTATTATACCAATTAGCCGGCGCTGTAACCATCAACCACCACAAATACCCGGTTGAGGGCAGGCAACTGGTGGTATTCAATCAAGACGGTAATGAAGTTGA
Source organism: Cyclobacteriaceae bacterium (assembly GCA_965224285.1). Lineage (GTDB taxonomy): Bacteria > Bacteroidota > Bacteroidia > Cytophagales > Cyclobacteriaceae > JAJCYK01. The sequence continues at coordinate 5,075,250 of OZ245043.1, read as the reverse complement.
AATTTCCTGCTCAAAATCCAGCCGGTTGCTACTGGTAACCGCACCTCCAATTCCAGAACCTATGGCGCAATACGGACCCTTCGTTATGAATAGAGCGGAAGAATTGCAGCAAGCCATAGAGGACTATCAAAGCGGTAAAATGGGTGTTCTCTGATTTTTTTTACCATTCCGGAACCAAACTGTGGCGACTATCGTTAATTTAATAGAATTTGACCAAACGGTACAAAATGGCTGGGCGACATAGAAAATTTGATGAGGACCAAGTGCTGAAACAAGCTTCAGAAGTATTTTGGAACAAGGGATATGAATCAACCACCACTGAGGAGTTGTTAGATGCTATGAGCCTGAACAAGGGAAGTCTTTATAATGCTTTTGGTAATAAGAAACAGTTATATCAACAGGTAATAAACTTTCATGCCAGCAATCTATTTAGAGAATTGGCTAAAAAGATAGAAAGTAGTGATCAACCTCTTGAAGTGATTAGAGATCTTTTTCGTGAGGTTTGTGATGCCAAAAGTCTCCTTGAGCACCAAAGGGGTTGTTTCTTTGCCAATGCAGTCACTGAATTAAACAGTATAGACCAGGAATTAGAGGAACTAGCCGCAGAGAAATTAAAAAGGTTGGAACAATATTTTAAAGAGTGCCTGGATAAGGCTCAACGATTGAATCAGTTATCGCATGAGGTGGATACTTCTATTGCTGCTCGATATTTGTTATCCGTTTGGAATGGCATACAGGTTACCCGGCGAATATATCCTAGCCGTAAAATGCTTGAGCCATTGCTTCGAATTAGCTTACAAATAATCAATCAATAAAAAATTTTTAATCAATTTTTGACCATTTAGTATAAAATACACATTATGAAAAATTTAGCAATTTTAAGTAAAGAGGAAGTTTCCCCTGAAACCCAGGAAATTTACGGATCATTGGAGTCCAAAGTAGGCATGGTACCAAATATTTATGCGGTAACCGCCAACTCCCATCATGGTTTAAAGGCTATGCTCACCTTTGATGAAATCCTTAAACAAGGAGAATTATCCTCAAAGGAAGTTGAAACAGTAGCTTTGGCAGTGGGCCAAACCAATAATTGTCAATATTGTCTCTCAGCCCATACCGCAGTAGGTAAAATGACGGGTTTAACTGAAGATCAGACCTTGGAGATCCGTAATGGGAATATAGAGGACCAAAAACTTAAGGCCTTATCTGATTTAGCCAAGGAGATCACCGAAACCAGAGGCTATCCAGGTGACAACACCATTTCTGCCTTCTTCGAAGCCGGATACAATAAAGCTGCATTGGTTGAAGTCATTGGACTGGTATCGTTGAATACCTTTACTAACTACATTAATCATATCTCTGATACCGATATTGATTTTCCGGTAGCCAAGGAACTAGCAACCAGCAATTAATTTACCATGGCCAGCACTAGTTGGTAAAATTGGGGAGTTGTCCCGGAGGGGATAGCTCCTCTATTTTTTTTGGGTATCTGCAGCCGTAAAGCGCTATTCAGTGGAGGCTTGATTGATCTCATTAGATGTCATAACCTGCTTGAGGCCGGTATTTGAATGTCTAATAACTTTTAGTTAATACTCATATATTATTCTTATGGATAATTAAAAACAATAAGTAAAGTTTATTGTATTTTTGATTTCTTCAATAACCTTAAAATATCTTTTAACATATGGGAAATAACACACCTTCGGGAGCTTCTACCAACGGTGAAGCTTGGGAAGTAAACGAATCATCCAGAAAATGCCCTTTCATGCATGGGGAGCTCAACCAAAGCGCCGGTGGCGGCACTTCAAATCGCGATTGGTGGCCAAACCAACCGAATTTAGGCATTCTCCGTCAACACTCTTCCTTATCAGATCCTATGGGGGAGGATTTCAACTACGCTGAAGAATTTAAAAGCCTGGACTTGGCAGCGGTAAAACAAGACCTTTACGAATTAATGACCGATTCGCAGGATTGGTGGCCAGCCGATTATGGCCATTATGGTCCGTTCTTTATCAGAATGGCCTGGCATAGCGCCGGAACCTACCGCATAGCCGATGGCCGGGGAGGAGGAGGCACCGGTTCACAGCGATTTGCTCCACTGAACAGCTGGCCGGACAATGCTAATCTGGATAAAGCTAGACTTCTGCTTTGGCCTGTAAAGAAGAAATACGGAAAAAAAATCTCCTGGGCTGATCTAATGATATTGGCAGGGAACTGTGCATTGGAGTCTATGGGGGTTAAAACCTTTGGCTTTGCCGGAGGCCGGGAAGATGTTTGGGAAGCGGAGCAGGATATCTACTGGGGCTCTGAAACTGAGTGGTTAGGAGATAAACGTTACACGGGTGATCGGGAATTGGAAAATCCTTTGGGAGCGGTCCAAATGGGGCTTATCTATGTAAATCCTGAGGGTCCTAACGGCAATCCAGATCCGGTGGCAGCCGCTCATGACATCAGAGAAACCTTCGGAAGAATGGCCATGAATGACGAGGAAACCGTTGCCTTAATTGCAGGCGGACATACATTTGGTAAAACCCATGGTGCAGCAGGGGTAGAACAGTATGTGGGAAGGGAGCCTGCCGGAGCCAGTATAGAAGAACAGGGCTTGGGCTGGAGCAATAGTTTTGGCAGCGGTCACGCTGAAAACACTATCACCAGCGGACTGGAAGGTGCTTGGACTACCACTCCCACCAAATGGAGCAATAACTTCTTTGAAAACCTCTTTGGTTTCGATTGGGAATTAACCAAAAGCCCAGCCGGCGCTCATCAGTGGAGACCAAAAGATGGAGCTGGCGCAGGGACTGTACCCGATGCCCATGATCCGTCTAAAACCCATGCTCCTTTCATGCTCACCACCGATTTGGCCTTAAAAATGGATCCGGATTATGAGCCTATTTCGAGGCGATTTTTCGAGAATCCAGAGGAATTTCACGATGCTTTTGCGCGAGCCTGGTATAAGTTGACCCACCGGGACATGGGGCCGAAAGAGCGGTATCTAGGCCCTGAAGTGCCTGCTGAAGAGTTGATCTGGCAGGACCCTTTACCGGCAGTTGATCATCCTTTAGTAAACGATCAGGACATCGCCCAGTTGAGGGATAAAATTCTATCATCGGGACTTAGCGTAGCCGAACTGGTATCCACGGCCTGGGCTTCTGCTTCAACCTACCGGGATTCCGACAAACGGGGAGGCGCCAATGGCGCTCGCATCCGCCTTAAACCCCAACGGCATTGGAGGGTAAACCATCCTTCCCAACTGCAAAAGGTCTTGGGGAAACTTAGCGATTTGCAGGAGCAATTTAACCAAGAGCAGTCCAATGGAAAGAAGATCTCCCTGGCAGATATGATTGTGCTGGGTGGATGCGCCGCGGTGGAAGAAGCAGGCCGTAAGGCAGGGCACAATATAATTGTCCCCTTCACTCCCGGTCGTACCGATGCCTCACCGGAACAAACAGACATCGAGGCTTTTGAGGTATTGGAGCCAGCGGCGGATGGATTCAGAAATTATAAGAATGATAAATACTCCGCATCAGCAGAAGAATTATTGATCGATAAGGCACAGCTACTAACCCTAACCGCCCCTGAAATGACCGTGTTGCTGGGAGGTATGAGAGTACTCAATACCAATTTTGATCAGTCTTCACACGGGGTTTTCACCGATCGTAAGGAAATGCTCACCAACGATTACTTCGTCAACTTGTTGGACCTGGGTATTACCTGGAAAGCCAATTCGGAAGCTGAGGAAGTTTTTGAAGGTCGTGACCGCGCCAGTGGTGAACTCAAATGGACCGGCACCAGAGTAGATCTGATTTTCGGGTCGAATTCAGAGCTAAGGGCTCTGGCAGAGGTGTATGCCTATGCCGACTCTGAAGAGCGATTCGTTAATGATTTTATTAAAGCCTGGGATAAAGTGATGAACCTGGATCGGTTTTAATATTTCAATATAAATCCGCAACACCATAATAAGTAAATTAGAAATAGGCGGTTTAGGCTGCCTATTTTTTTTAACTCAAAGGGAAAGTTTTTTAAGCCTGTTCAGTTAGTACTATCCCTACCGTTCAGAAGATACTGCAATTATGAATTTTCCTGGCCTCTTGACATTGCTTGTAACTTGCCATAAGTAAGGCTACGCCAGATCCATTCCAATGGTCCAAAACGAAATTGCTTAAGCCACCACCGGCTAAGTATAATTTGTATCCCAAATATCAAAACACTGGCTATCCAACAAAAGGTTGACCCAACCTTACCCAATAAGTCCAAACCAATTCCATAAAACAAAAATATAAACACCAAACTATGAGAGCAGTAGTTGGTCAAAGCCATTCTTCCTACCGGGGCCAACCACAATAATATTTTCTTCCATTTAGACCGTTGAAATAGCAATACTAAGCCCGACAGATAAGCCAAGGAAAGGCTCAGTATGCCAATTTCAAATACAATCCAGCTCAACTTCGCCCAGGTTACTTCCGGCAAGTAAACACCGGATATAAGTCCCAAAGCCAAAACAGAGGCAACTACCAGCCCAGATACCAAGGCCGGCAGAAATAAGCGTCGATAAAATGGCAAATATTTTTCATGGTTTTGCAGCAGCAAATTCCGACCAATATAGAACCCCAGTAAGAACTTCCAAAAGATGCTGAGGAACCAGGCAAATTGACCGTCGTCTTCTAAAAGGGGTCCATTATAATAATCAAGCTGCACCTGGATATTGATTCGTATATATTCAGCCCAGTTGTTACCGGTTAACATGTGATATCGTATGGCTTCCTCGTTTAAGTTCTTGGTAGTATCCAGATGTTCTGGGGCTAAAACTACTTGTGCAGCAGGAAGAAGCGCGGTAAAAACAGCAATGCCAATAGTCCAATTCAACAGGGATTTGTTACTGACATTGCGAAATAATATCAAAATGAATCCCAGGAGAGCATAGTGGTGTAGCACATCGCCAAACCACAGGCACAAAGCGTGAATGATTCCGAACAATAATAAAAATCCTAACCGGCGTAGATAAGTGGGTAAGACATTCTGACTTTTGCCTGACGCCCTGGATAGCTGAATGGCAAAACCCAGCCCAAACAACATTGAAAATAAGGTGTAAAACTTATAATCCACCAATCCTACTGATAGTGCGGTAAACACCCGGTCAATTTCAAAAGTGGCAATGGCGGCTCGATCGTCATGGGTCAGGGCAAAGTGCTGGCTGGTCCAGATCATATTGGAAAGCAACACTCCGAAAAGAGCAAAGCCACGAATGATGTCGATTATATGGTGGCGTTGTTTGGGCGGAACGGGGCTGGTCAAAGAAACATTCTTGGGTGTGAATGATGTTATTTCTTCGATCATCACCAACTCATTACCTTGCTCACCGCCTGCCTGCTTGCATTTCAAGCATTGGTCATTCTGCCTTGGAGCGAATTAGTTAACTATCTAAATATAAGGGAAATAATTAGTTGATACTAATGAAGTAACTAGCATGAGGAAGATAATTTTCCAGAAAAATTTCTCTGGGATAATTCCAATATTATTTTCCGGTTATCAAAATTTTTGGGATTAATACCACTGGACATATTTATTAGGTATTCTAATCAATTTCAGGAATTGATTATAGTGGCTTATGAGTATGAGACCAGTAGGCATAATTGAGAAATTATTTTAACACTAAATAAAACTCAACATTAACTCGATTAATGATTATTTTAAATCTAATGAAACCAAGGTTGAAATTACTATTCTCCGCTGCATGTACTGGATTGATGTTAATTTCCTGTATAGATCCGTTTAACCTTCAGGTAAATAATAATGATACACAATTGGTAGTGGAATCTTTAATTCATAATGGGTCAGGTCCTTATCGTGTTGTTTTAAAGAGTTTGAATAATTTTTCAGATGCAATACCCGAATCAGGAGCCTCGGTGACCGTTGAGAATAATCTTGGCGATTCATGCATTTTTCTGGAGCAAAATGCCGGGACTTATATTTCAGGTCCGGAATTCAGGGGCTGTGTTGGCAGTACCTATACTTTGTTTATAGAGACCGCCAATGGAAACTCCTATCGATCCTCACCGGAAAAAATGGTCCCAGTAGCTCCTATCGATTCCCTTTATTTGCGATTATCGGAGCAAACCGCAGTTTCTCCTATGGGAAATGAGATCACCATTGAAGGTTTTGAAATATTGCTAGACACCCGTAGCCGTGAAGGACCGGCATATTACCGCTGGGATTACCGGGAGGTTTTTACCATTATCATAGCCAATAGGTTATGCTGGGTGCTAGACCAACCCCGGGAATTCTTGCAACTATTCGGTAGTACCCAGGCTCATACCGACATAAACGGCTTGAGTATGGGATTTTTCACCAGTGAGATTGAGTATGAAACCAGTTATAGGTTTTTTGTAAGGCAATACTCTCTCACCTCAAATGCTTTTAACTTTTGGAACGCGGTGGACGAACAGCGCAACAATACCGGGTCCATCTTTGACCCTACCCCTGGAATTATCGAGGGTAACATTAGCCAGGTACAGGACCCTACAGTCAAGGCTTTGGGTTATTTTAATGTCTCCGCTATGGATGAAAAGTTGTTCTTGTTTCGTCGACAGGATCTGATAGACCTCGGCGTATCCTTCCCGGACAGCTTTTGTGATCCCGGCCCTAATGGAATGCCTCCTCCAGAATTTTGTCAGTTTTGTGGATTTTTCCCTAATAGCAGCGAGAATTTCCCCGAGGAAATCTGGAACTAAATTGCCCTCTTAGATATTTGCGCTGGCGATATGTAGGAATCCCTTGAATGGTGATGGCAATTGATTTGATCAGTTCAGCTTCTTACCCGTTCTTAAACTCACCCACACCAAGGATAACAACAAAACAGTTTGCAGCACCATCAAAAAATTGCGGACTTGTCGAGTAATGGTATTTCCTTCAAACTTTAATTCATCAGGGCTTGTTGCGCTTATCGGAGGATAAATAATCCAACCATTTCCAAATGAATGCACAATGGATAAGTTACTCATAACCAAACTTATGGAAATAATTAACCAGGAAATGGTGGCTAATAAGATAATGTTTGGGACATTATTTTGGAATCGACTTAAAATTTGACGGGGCAGGTAGATTAGATAGGTTAAAATAAGCAGTAAACATATCATAAATAAGCCAGAAGATACCCCTAGATAGAAATCGTTTAACAGAACATTTTGAGTGTCAAACAAGTCGTCAAAACCTACCAATAGTCCGGTACTGACGACAGCAATGATTGAAATTATCAGCACTAGAAATATCTCTTGGTAGATGACTCGAAAGTACTTCACTGAAGAAAATGATTGATTGGTCCCAACGGAACAAGTTTTTTGCAACCGTTACATTTCGGTATGGCCTCCTACTGCCTCACCATCCAGGCAGCTGGCAAAGGTATTTTTTGGTAATAAGCCCAGAGCTTCAAAAAGTCCCAAAAAATCAAAATAATTGTTGGCATCCAATATCTTACCATCCGCGATTCTGGCCACGATACACCCTTTGATGCCTATCTCCTTACTACCGGTTTCCCTATCGGTGGCCTGTAAACTACACTCGGCAAAAATAGTATCTCCTTTTTCGCTGAAATCCTCAATCTCTACCTGCACCTCACGGATAAGGCTCAACAGTTTTCGGTGAAAAATCACGAATTCGTCCGGCCCGATTCCCTGATCCTTACCCAGGCCTTTGGCACTGCCCCCGTTTTTAGGCACAAAAATTTGGTGGATGGTATGCTCGTTTTCATTGGTCCATACTTCCTGAAGCCACTTTTTAAGAGTATCTAACTTTTCCATATTAACTGATTTAGAGAATTTACTTAAATATGTCTATCGGCCTCCCTATGGGAAGCTTTGATTAACTTACGACTTTATGATGATAAAAGAAGATTAGTTTCGGTGTTGACCGCATTGAAAATCGCTCTTGTATTCACTAAGTTACTCCCTTCATGTTTTAACTTATACCAGTAGGTCAACGAAACTATCAACAAATCTCCTGGTGTATTGCCCGGGCAAATCCAAATTAGGGTCAAGAATCGTGATCTCAATTCCAATGCACTTTTGACTTTTGATCAATGGTCTTAGTATTTCCGTAAATTCAGAATACCATAACCCTCCCTCTGCTCGGCTATCAACAGCGGGCATAATGCTGTCATGTAGCACGTCCACATCCAAGTGGATAAAAAATCCATCCAGCTTATGCTTCTTCACCATCTTCAGAAACTGATTTAATAAATTACTGATTCCTGTTTCACGCAGCTTTTTCAAATCAAAATAATTAATATTTGACTCGAGGATTGGTTTCACATACTCAGGATCATATTCTCTGTTACCTACACAGAATACTTCTTCTTCTTTAAAATAGGGTTGCAAATTCAAGATGTCGGTCAGTTTAGGATGCCCGTAGCCGGTGACGATTGCCAGATCCATCCCAGCAGCGCCACCGGTTTCCGAAAGGTCCGGGGTGATGAAATCGGTGTGTCCATCCAGAAAAAACAGTCCGTAATGCCCACTCTGTCTGAGAGCCAAAGCGTTGCCAATCAAGATACTGCAATCCCCCCCGATCACCAGGTTAAAACATTCACCGTTTAACAAATCCACCAGCGCCTCCGACTGCTTGATGCTGTATTCTATGATTTTCTGGGCATTTCTTATGCCTGATTCAGAATCGAGTTTCATTGAATACAGCGGAGGGTCGACCCTGACGACTTTTACCGGATTTAGTCGCTGGTGAAAGCCGTGTTGCCTCAACCAATCCGGCAGCTGGTTCACCCCGGGTTCGATTTCATGATTCTTCTTTTTCAAACCCAAGTTGGATGGGAATTCAATGATGTTAATTTTGGGTGAGTTCAATAGGAGGAATTAAAAGATAATAAGTTAAGCAAGAAAGTGCCATTCTACTTTAATATTACCCCCTGTTTTACTTTTAGGGTTATCTTCTCAGAGATATCGGATATTTCTTCCAAAGGATTGGTGTTCACGACCAAAAAACTAGCCTCATATCCATCTCTCAAATAGGCGATCTTCCGGTCCGGAAAAGTAGTAAGGGCGGCATTCTCACACCACATTTTAAGCAATTCATGGTTGCTAAAAATATCTAGGCTCCGCAGAAATTCGAATTCACCCACTGAATTGTCATTATAGCCGTCAGAACCGATAGCCAAGATTACCTGCTCCTCTTTTAACAGCATCAAATTCATTCTTACATTTTCCACCAACTGTCGGTAATTTGGCTTATCCTTATTCTTTTCTACCAGGGAAGCAGTAGTTACTACTATAATACCTCTTTCAGCCGCCACTTTGGCATCTTTCCTGGCTATGGCTTTACCATTATGTATTTCCGGCAAGTGAGCCACCTCGTCTACTCCTGCACTAACCGCCACTTCAAAATCATAGGCAGTGGCCACATGTGCGCTCACCCTTAAATTATGTTCATGCGCTTTAGTGATGATTACAGGTACTAGTTGAGGATCCAAGCCCTTTCTACCAAAGTAGGTGGTATCGTCCTTCCTGAGGTCAAATTCTTCCGAATGGAGCAAATTAATTTTAATAAAGTCAGGTGAGAAGGAAAGGATCTGATCCCATTTATCCTCCAGGTCTTCCTGGTTTTCAATTATAAAATACCCGTGCGCTTCAATCTCTTCCAGGGAATTGAATAGGCCATCAAAATGGCCCCATTCCAAAAATTTCTTTCTCAAGGCGATGGGGTGCCCGCCTGAAGCAGTCAGCGGGGCATGGGCCAGGCTTACATCGATACCGGTGGGTTTGTTGTAATGATGCATTAACGGGTCGATCCGCTTCTTGATGGAGGAGAGATGTTTGACGTAAAACACGCCATGATCCATATAAGACTTAATTCGTTTTTCAAGTTGGTAATCACTTTCCAGATTATGGTTATGCGCTTCGGCAAATGGTGGGATGACATATTGGCCGGATAGGTCTACAACGGTATCGACCGCTCCTATGTCATCGAATCTTAACATTGCATTTTCTATCCACACGGTTTTCATCTCGAATGAATCACCGGTGAACCATTGCCCGTTGATAATCTTCAGTTTAAACGGGGTCGATCTACCCATGGAGTCGTGTGGCTGGGGGGTTTGCCCGTAACTTGATAAGAAAATCGAAATTACCGCACACAGCAATAAAAAAGCGGTTATAGCGAAGATCCCAATTGATTTCATGTTGACTAGAATTTAAACATTCTGTTGCATAAATTCAGCATGTATAGTTAAATGATGGCTATGGAGACGAAAAAGTTTTGCTGTTCAAAGTTATAGGTTAAACCTCATATTGCATTAAAAATTACTTATGCTTGTGGGATGGCCACTTCTTCGGCAGGTTCACCAATATTATCAAGAAGTTATTCTTGAATCTTTTCAGCCAAATCAATTTTGGCAACATCCGGCCGATAAAAACTACCCACAATCATTCCCAGATGACTAGCGGCCGTACCGTATATAGTAGGGTCAATTTGTGTTTCATTTAGGTAACATCCGAACCAGATCACAGCCCCCAAAATAATTGCAATATAGGCGCCTGTCACCGAAGCTCTTTTCCAAAAAAAACCAAACAGAAAAGGGGCGGAAACACATACCAAGATAAGGCTTAACGAGGCAGCTACCAACCCTACAATATCCGAATCATTTAAAGCAAAATAGCAAGAAATACCCGCTACGGCAACTACACTAAACCGGGTAAAAATCAGCAATTTCCGGTCGGAAATGTCAGGCAGATAGGGCTTGATCAGGTTTTCACCAATCACCGTAGCTGGTGCTAACATGGCGCCACTGGAGGTACTTAAAATTGCAGATATTATCGCCCCATAAAACAAAACTTGAACCGGCACACTGGCATAATTGGTAACTATGGCAGGAATAATCGCTTGGCCATGATCAGTAAACATTAAGTCGGGATTGAGATTAGCACCGGCAAAAGCTATAAGCATGGGTATGATTGGTAAAACGAGCATTAACAAAGCACCTAGGTAGAGACCTTTTACAGCTGCTTTTTCAGATCTAGCGGAGAAAACCCGCTGGTAAACTTCCTGGATGGGGAGTTGTCCCAAAGTAAAGGCCAAAATGAGGGCTATATAACCGGACCAGGAAACCAGGTTATTCTCCGGAAAAGGGGAAAAATATTCCGGAGGTTTCTCCATAACCATTGGAACCAGATCACCTGTTTGATCTAGAACCTCTAAAAGTATTACCGTCAAGCCGAAGACGATAATCACACTTTGTACCATATCGGTATAGGAAACCGCCCACATCCCTCCTATGTAGGTATATAACATAACAAAAGCGGCGCCAAGAAAAATGCCTTGTGACAGCGGGATCCCAAATACCGTCTGAAGTAAATAGGCTAGTGCTACATATTGAGCGGCAATCCAGGCTGGATAGGATAACACCATTAAGACTGAAACCACTCTTTCAACTATTCCATTATAGCGTATCCGGAAAAAGTCACTGATGGTGACAATATTCATGCTATACAACTGTCTGGCAAAATATCTTCCGATCAAAAACAACACCAAGCTAGCGGTAAAGATGAGTGTTACGAAGGAGGATAAACCGTATTCCACCACCTGTCCGGGAATTCCCATTATCTGACTGGAACCAAACCAAGTAGCGAATAAGGTTACTCCCACGAAGGACGTAGAAAGGTTTCTACCGGCCAGGGTGAAATCCCGGGAGTTTTTAACTCTTTTGGAAGCCCAATATCCAATAGCCAGTGTCAGCACCAGATACAGCGGAATTAATATTGTCAACACGTTGGTTAGATATAGCGCAAATTTATTATGGGCAAACCAGCTACTCGGAAATTACCATTAATCTCAGTTGCAGCTTATTTAATCCTCATAATCAATCGGTTACATATATTTTCAGGCTGCTATGACCAGTGCTGAAAGTATGAATAAATCCACTAAAATTCCAGTACAATTAAAGACAGTAGTGATTAATATCCTACCGTAAATCGCTGTTGAGGGAATTTCTTGCTTTCCACCTCGTCCAAAATGGCAACGGCAAAATCTCCCATAGAAATGGAACTTTTCCCTGCTGCATTGACGATCAGTTTATCTTCTCCAATACGGAAGTGATTGGTTCTTTCTCCTTCGAAGATATTTGCAACTGGAGAAATATTGGTCCAGTCAACTTCCTGCTGTTTCAAATACACCTGTTCCAGTGCCTCACGATGGGCCAGGGCGATATCAATATAGGCTGTGGAAAATTCAGGTGTATTGGCTTTTAGAAGTCTGTTGATCAACTTCTGATGTCCTTATTGGGTTTTACTCAGGGGTACAATTACTTATATTGCTACCGGTTCAATCAAAAAAGCGAAAACCTATGCTGGGATTTCCTTTCCTAATGCTATAACATGGCATACGTTATTACAGCTGGTATCTTTAATAAATGAAACGGCAATTTAACATCCGCCAGAGCCTGTTATTTGGCTTGACATTGTTGATCCTATTTACCTCAAGTACAATCCTGATCTCTTCAGTAATCGGTGCATTTCGCACATCTCAAGATCTTACCCGTGAAGTCATCGACGAAGCTGGATTACTAGTGGGCGGGGAGGTGGAAAGATACTTTAAGGAAGTTGAGCGTTCACTGAGAATTGTATCCATTTGGGCCAAGACCAATGAACTAGACCCCAGCAACGAGCAACACCTTACCCCTCTACTACAGCCACTAATTGCTGAGAGTCCACGAATATCCTCTATCATGATCGCCGATAATTCAGGAGCAGAGTTAATGTTCTTGCAAGATCCACTTGAACCTGAAAGCTGGACTACCAGGTTGATTGATCCAAAGCGATGGAAAGATCAAGCCTATATCAGAAAAAGCAATCAGCATAGCGGCGTATTATCGGAAGGACTCGAATCTTATCACTATGAAACTAAAAATCGTTTGTATTACCAAGAAGCTATGGCCGCTGATAATGGAGGTACTATAGTTTGGACTCAACCCTCGATTTTTTTTGTTACTCACGATCCAGGAATGACAGCGGTCACTCGATGGACGAATACCAGCGGCGACAGCGTAATTGCGGCCTTTGATGTCCTTTTGCTGGATGTCTCCAGGATGACCGCGACCACCAAGATCAGTCAACGAGGATCCGCTTTTGTATTTTTGGAAAGCGACCCCCATCGGCTAGTGGGACTCCCCGGGGATGGGAATGAAATGGATGATAGCAAAATCCGAGCCCGTCTCATGCCGGAAATGGATAAGCCGGTCATTGCTGATACATCCCCTGAACTACCGGTTGCCGGTAATTCAGGAATTGCTCCACTGGATGCCGCAGTACGTCAATGGGAGTCAAATGATCGGCCCAATAATAGTTTGCGATTTAAATTCGAAAAAGAGAACTGGTGGGCACACTTTTCTCGGATATCAGTGGGGCAGAATTCATTTGTGGTAGGAACAATAGCCCCGCAATCGGACTTTCTCTCTGGTCTGGATAATTCAATCCGTCGAATTGCCCTGGTTACACTGGTCGCCATCCTACTCTCTTCGCTACTGGCTATCCGGCTAGCCAGTAGTTTCGCACGGCCTTTAGAGGCTCTAGCTGAAGCGAGTCGTCGTATTCGGGATCTGGATCTCTCCCCTGGAGTTGCCACAAAATCCCATTTTACTGAGATACAAGATCTGGTGGATGAACAAGAACGAACACGTCTAGCACTTGATTCGTTCACCAAATACATGCCGGTGGAAATTGTGAGGGATCTGGTAGCCAAAGGCAAAGCCGCCAAAATTGGCGGTGATCGCCGGGAGATCACAATTTTATTTACCGACATTCAAGGATTTACCGGGATTGCTGAAAGCCGAACTGCTGAAGCAGTGACCGAGCTGTTAACCGATTATTTTGAGACGCTATTGGAAACTATTAGAGCAAATGGTGGAGAAGTCAATCAATTATTAGGAGATGGATTGGTAGCTTATTGGGGGGCACCAGTTCCCTTTGAAGACCATGCAAACCGTGCTGTCAAGGCTATTCTGCGGTGTCATGAGGAGATCACTGCACTTGGTGAACGCTTTGTAAAAGAGGGTAAACCTATACTTCCAACTCGTTTTGGTGTAGCTACCGGCGAGGTAATGGTAGGGAACTTAGGCTCCAAATCAAGACTCGCCTATGCCGCTGTTGGTGATACAGCAAACCTCGCCAGCCGAATCGAAGGCCTCAACCGCTTTTATGGTACTCGCCTTTTGGTGGCAGAAGAAACCCGAAACCAGGCAGGTGGTGATTTCGAATGGAGGCACGTCGATGGTGTCCGTGCCAAAGGCAAAGCAATGACCGTGGAATTGTACGAACCTTTGGGGCGAAAAGGGTTCGTTCACCCCGAGATACTTCGTTTCCGGGACATATACCAGTCAGCACTTTATGAATACCGAGCTGGTCATTTTCAGTCCGCCCTACAATTGCTAAATTCCATCAAAGGTCCTAAACAACTTTCTATAGAGCGGCTGAAAGGGCTGTCAAAACAATACCTTCAAGCTCCGCCTCCTGTTGGGTGGGATGGGGTCACTGATTATGGAGTGAAGTAGCCATTCGACTTCTCTGTGAATCGGGTTGGACTATTTTCCGATAACGTCAATGATCCATTTACAAGTAATTTTCTTTTGAAAAAATAAATGACACATCATGTGATGGGTGGAGTGCTATCAGTAATTCAGTCCATATAATCCTTTAACCATTTAATCCATCTGTCCGTCACATCTTTTCGATTTACCGGATCCGAGGGAAAATGTCCGCCTCCTGGGTAAGCAATAAATTTTACCGGAATATCGTTGGCCAGCAAAGCATGGTATAACTTGTAGGACCCGGTAACCGATACTACCTGATCTTCTACTTTTGACATGATCAAAGTGGGAGTTTTGATATCTGGCAGATACCTCAACGGAGACATATCGTGATGCAGTTGGTAGTTCTCTCCTATCCAGGGAGAATTGGTTATGGCATGCCTTAAGGTCAAATTCATCCTAGACAGACTGGTCATATCGGTAAAGTCTATAGGAGGGGCACCCGCTACCGCCACTTTCCATGCATTCGGGTATCTGCCGATCAACCAGGTGGTCATGAAACCTCCGTAGGACCATCCCGAAACCCCAATCCTGGACTCCTCGATATTACCACGTTGTTTTAGGGTTTCAATGCCGGCCATTACATCCCGACCCGGCCCTTCACCCCCATCATTCATTATGGCCTCCTGGAATTGATCCCCACGGTTATTGCTCCCCCGATAATTGGGCTGAAAGATGATCCATCCATTGCTGGCCATGGCTTGAGCTACTGGATTAAATGATTCTACGGATGAACCAGTCGGGCCGCCGTGTATATATAAAATCAATGGATATTTTTGGTTGGGTGTAAAACCCGGAGGATAAGTCACTACCCCATCCGCCTCAATTCCTAAATCTGTTTTCCAGGTGATGGTCTCTACTTTACCTAATTTCATGTTTTTGAAAGGCTGGTTATATCGAGTGAATTGAACAGGTGCCGCCCGGTAATCTTTCAAATAAAATATTTCGCTTGGTTGATCACCTGAGGATGCGATAATAGCCATCTCTCCCTCTTTGTTTACTGCTAAGTCAGTTATCACCAGGGTATTGCTATACGGGACTTCTTTAACTTTACCGCTCAGGCTAATGATCCAAACTCCATCTTTAGTACCATCCTGACCAAAGGCCACAATTGCATCATCCGGGTAAAGCCAGGAATACGATTTAAGGTTTCTGTCTATAGACAAACTAAGGTTTTTAGTGGTTCCATTTTCATATTGGACGAACAGGTCGGTCAAACCCGCTGGATTGCCATCCGCCTTGTGCCCGTAAAGCAGATGGTTTCCCTGCGGGGTAAACCAAGGATCATATTCAAAGTTGGTTTTATCGGATAAAGCGGTTAAAGAATTATTTTCAAAGTGGTAAAACATGATTTTCGATTCATGCCAACGCGCAGGAAAGGCATCCATTTTCATGGAAAAAACCAGCTTTTTATCGTCTGGAGACCAACTGATGTCAGAGCTAATACTTCGAGTTCCTTCCGTCAATCGTTCAACCTCGCCACTATCTAGATAAAACATATGTAAATGAGATGGTAAGTATGGCTGAGTGTCCAAATAACCTTGGGCGCCTACTTCAAAAGCGGTAAGGAACTTCTCTGATTCCTCCTTTTCCTCGGCAAGGTCCCTGGAAACTAAGGCAATCCTGGACTCGTCGTGACTCCAAGAGTGGCTTAAAATATCATTGTGGTGATTGGTAATGGTTTTAATCTCCCCAGAGGCGTACTCCTGAATAAACAGTTGGCTTATTCCATCTTTGGTTGCTATAAACGAGAAGTATCTTCCGGAAGGTGACCATTTTGCTGCTCTGACTCCCTCCTGTTCAAATTCCAGTGTGGTATCCTCCTGCGTATTCTTGTTTAACAAATGATACTTGGTTATCCATCTGTTTGAATTGAAGTCCGCATTTCTGGTGGTGTACAGCAAATAATTTCCATCTGGAGAAAATTGAAGGTTACTCAAGTGTGTCGATCTTTTATTCCATTCATTCCAATCAAACGACTGCCTTTCTATTTGGCTGCACAAGTAGGTGGGCAATAGGATGGTGGTGATCAGGGAAAATGATAATCTTTTAATGCTGTCCATAATATTTTAGGATATTTGTGTTCCACTCCAGATTTTTAATACGAACAGATCAGACAATGGATTTTTCTTCATCGGAGTTCATACTGTCCAGTTGGATCCGATGTTAAATGTTGTTAGTAATAAGAATGCCATACATTGAGGGGTGAGTGGTTTTACCATTTGCTGTTGTCATAATCTAATTTGTTTTTATTTCCAGAAAATAACGAATAATGGAGTAGGAAAAAATTAGAGCACCACTTACATAATGAGTGTACCACATCGGAGGGTAAGTTTAATCCATTTCCCACAGAATCTACCTGCAGCTTTGAATACCACTAATATTTTAAAAGAGTTTGGGTTACATTCCCTTCCCAATGATATTGTGACAAATGTCAATCCACCATTGCCACTCTCCCATGGGCTTAATAGCTAAAGTATAAAAGGTTACGCCAATTAAGGTGAACAGGTAGGAACCGTAAACTTTCTTTTCCTTTTTATAGTCCAAATACATCATATAGACCAATGGAACTATAGTAGTAACGATCAAGCATAAATATGCCGATTGCAGATAGCTAATGGGTGTATTTCCCTGGTAAGCACTATACATTGGCAGATACACCAGGCGGGCAGTAGCCGGCAATAAGATCCAGAAAACCGTAGACACCAACCATCTGGCGTGAACATTGGTGTCTCTAGCATATAATACACCCATTATAACGCAAATACTAAAACCGGTAAGAGCACAAATATCGCCAAATGAAAACCCATATTTTAGTACATCAGGGAGGAAGTCGTTAACCACCTGATAAGGCATCACCTGGAAGGCCGAAAACACTACACCTCCTGCCAGGAAAATACCAATAATCCCAATTCTTTTATGGATATGGACAGGCTGGTTATGAATCAACCAGGGTTGCAATATTAATAACAGATACCAGGCCGTTGCGGTTAGACCGTGTATGTGTTGACGAAAGGGTGCCTGGCTAAAGTGGCTCCAATAGGACAGATAAAAGCCCGCTATTGTTAAAGCAAATGGAATAAGCAGCCAAAGATGAGCTTTGGGGAAAACTGTGGTTTTAGAATACCTAGCCATAATATTTGTACCATAAAGTGGACGAAAGTTTTCTACAAAACTTTATTCAATTATAGCTGGATGGATATTGGTGTCTTTTTCAGTTATTAATACGGGTAAGACAAATAGATGCTTAAGATTGTAAAGCAATTGTTCTCACGCCATAATTATAACATATTTCATTGTATTGATAACAATGCTTCTCGGTCTATCACCATTCCTTCACTGATTACCACCTCCAGTGACCGTGTATTACGGATATCATCCAGCGGATTCGCACCAAGAACCAGCATATCTGCGCGTTTACCTGGTTCGACGGTTCCGAATTCATCCTCAGCACCCAACATCTCAGCTGCGGTGCGGGTAGCTGCTACCAGTGCTTCACTAGGTGTGAGGCCAGCTTTGACCATATGTTCCAGTTCGTCGTGGACGCTATAACCAGCAAAAGTGAACAAATTTCCCACATCCGTTCCCAGAACGATGGGTACACCCAATCGGTGCAGCATGCCTACATTTTCCAGAAGTTCCTTTACGTGCTGACTGATCTCTTCTGCCGGGTCCGATACCGATGCTATTGGTCGCTGCCACCTACTCCTGAAACGGGCTATGAATTGTTCGTTTCTAAGTACTGACACCTCTTCTTTGGAGACCGTTTCTCGAAGAAAAGGGTCATCAAGGTCAATGGGGTTATTGATGTAGTGAAGGGATACCGTGCCCCTATAAATTGAGGTAGTGGGGGTCACATAAAATTGCTTTTCAGCCATTTGCCGGGCGAGATCGGGATCAGGCAGGGGCCGGTCCCAAACTGTATGGACCACACCTGCTGCACCACCCTCAATAGTGGCCCGTAATTCGTCCAGGGAAGTGACGTGGGCAAATACTTTTAAATCATGTTTGGCGGCCTCTTCCACAATGGCCTGAATCATCTCCACGGACATTTGTGGATGGTCGTCCCCAAAAGCAGTGGGGCCAGATTCCACGGTGATCTTTATGGCATCCATTCCGCCCAGGGCACGCTCCCGAACCGCTTTACGGGCGGCTTCATAAGTCCGAACAAATGAAATTCCAATTCCCAGCGGATACAGATTGACAGGTTCATCCAAGGGAGTGAGATCGGCAAGTGAATCCGCTTTCTCCTGAATAGCGGTGGGGAAGGCTGTATAAACCGGGTGAGTACCATGGAGGGTCAAGTGACCACCAGTACCATAAATATAGGGCGCCAACAGCTCTCCGGAAGCACGTCGTTCACGATGGGCCTGGACAGCATGGGTACTGGCATCGCTGGCTCCGATTGCAAGTATCGATGTAACTCCATAATAGAGATTTCTGGCCAGTACAATCTCTGTTTCATTTGCTTTCCTGGGACGGGGTAATCCCAGACTCAAATGAACATGCATATCAGCCAGGCCGGGCATTACGTACTTTCCCGTAGCATCTATAATCTCGGCGCCTTCAGGGAGATCGATCTCCGAATCAGAAACAATTCTTGAGATTTTCCCGTCCAGCACCAGGATGGTTGATTCAGGAATTATTGGTCCACCTCTACCATCGATTAAAGTAGCACCGGTGATGACCAGATCTGCTTGGGGCTTGGGCGAACAGGATAACAACGAAATCCATCCTATAAACACCAGCTTGAACAAGTTCATATGCCTGATTTACTAAATGTAAGGCTTTTATGCAAGAAGGAGGACGAGGGTAGAACTTAGGTGACGGCATCTATGGGCTTTTTCCCTACGGTTTATTACCTCTAGCAGAGGTTGTGAGATTACAACTGGTCTTGTTGAAAAGTTTTCTCCCGCAGGTATAAAAATAGGGGAAATCCTCCAGCCAATCCCAATAGCATGGTGAGTATCCAAACCAACCCAATATTCTTAACACCCTTTCTTTTAGCCTCTGAATAGGACCAGATAAAAAATACCAATACCGCCAACAGCAGGTCAATCATAAAAATGGTTGATATGCGGTTGGCAAACATGCCATCAATAGTTGCTACAGGATTGCCGTAGAGCAGTATATTACCACTTTCGAAAGTTTCTGCTATTACCAAAATATTAGGTGTAATAAACCCAATGATAGCTAGCAATAGATAAATCCTTTTCATATTGACTT
Source organism: Cyclobacteriaceae bacterium (assembly GCA_965224285.1). GTDB lineage: Bacteria > Bacteroidota > Bacteroidia > Cytophagales > Cyclobacteriaceae > JAJCYK01. Next base: position 5,055,449 of record OZ245043.1, on the reverse strand, counting down.
TCCGTTAGTTAGAGATGCAAACTTTGAAGCCTTATTTTATACCGCTACTACACAGGCTTGAGAAGTTAGGAATTTCGCGTAAAATCCAAACCCCCAGGGCAATTCTTACCAAAGGTTGAAGGTATGGATAAATCCATCGGTAGGACCAGTTTACCATTTCATTCAATGCTGAAGCCCCTCCGTAATATCTAATGAAGGACAACAAACTAAGCATCCCGATAAACAGTAGGGCAATGCCAATATATCGCCCTAAACCATATTCCCGGATCATGGCCAATCCGAAAAGAAGAGAGCCCCAGCCAAATCCATAGATAACCAAAAAATAATGACTATCCGAAATCCCGCTGGCTGCATCCATTAGTATTTTGAAAGTGCTTCTGCTCATCTCATTATCGGCCATCATATAACCCGGTCGCCAAATTTGATTTAAAGCATCAATCAGCAGCGCTTGTTGCGACATTTCATTATAAGCCCAGACCAATAAAAAGAATGTTCCGAAAACTGCTTGCAAAGGATATCTTTTAACCAAGAGTGTGGCAAGTCCCAGAGCTGCTATAAAATTGACTTGCGGATGAATGAATAATATCCATAGTTTCACCAAATACAGGCGGTTTTGGTATAACATTACCCGGGATTCGAAATCCGATGCTTCCGGGTTGGGTAGAAATATCAACAAGGCAGTGGTCACCGCTCCCAGAATAGAACATACGGCTGCCGCTTTCAGAAAAATCATTATTGGCCGGCGACTATCCATTCTATGAGAACTAAGACTAGACTTACCTATAGATTTCACTATAGATCATACTTATTAACTAAATTCTGCCAGCTCTTGGTAAAGGAATTTACTACTTCCTCCAGTACCTGAATTATTAAGGCGCTAAACAAATTCAAAAAAGTGACATCCCATGAACAACCGAAAACGTTTTGGTAAGCCCTCCCAGATGACATACCTTAAGCAGGCTAGCGGTTAATTATCCACATAACCTTGATCCCAGGTTTTAAGGGGGTTGTGATTTCTTAGGTCACACTGGTAATCAGCTACCGCTTTTAGATTCAGTAAGACTGATACCCAACCGGCGTACATTTCCATATACTCTTTCTCATTCACCCCTTCATTCACCATAGTGAGCTCGGTACCACCAGTCGATAAAGACTTTAGTTGAAATTTTACCAAACTGCCGAAATAGATTAAATGAACCTCTTTATTAGATATACTTTTCCTTATCTCACCAATATACGATTGGCCATTGGGAAATAAAAAGTGAATTTGGTTTCCGGCTTCAGAAGCTTCTTCACACCAGAATTTTTCCCTTCCATTAGCGGTGGTCAGTAATTTAAATATTGTACTGATATCCGCCCTAAGTAGTAGTTTCCAGGTAATGGTTTTCATTATGGATAGTTTAAATTCTATTCAGGCAAATAATCTCCCAGCAAATTCCAATCCATGGCATTACCCCACCCACATCCATGGTCACTGGTATTTTTACTACTATGAGCCTCCCCTACCGAGTATTTACCATAAGCTAGCAATGCCAAGATCCTGCCCGGCCTGAGGTGTTCACTGGCCCAGCTCAATGGTGTATTTCCATTAGCATCCTTTGCTTCCTTATCCGCACCGTTTTTGATTAAGAAGGTAATGGTCTGATCATCCGCGTAGGCAGCCGCCCTATGCAGCGGCGTTTCCCCTTTGGTTCTCACATCCCGCATGAAGGCTCCGGTCTCTATACCAGGATTGGTCCTGGCATTTACATCAGCTCCATTTTCCACCAAAAGTCTCACCACGTAAAAGTAATAAGGACGACCCGCTTTGGCTAAGGCATTATGAAGCGGAGTTTCGTTGGTTTGCTCCAGCTTATAATTAACGTCGGCGCCTTGGTTAACTAAAAAATTACAAACTTTCCAGTGCCCAAAGAAAGCCGCGTTGCCCAATTCCCGGTGGAGATCTATACTCTCCAAAGTGCCGCCATTTCCCATGACAGCTTTCAAACCGGTAAGATCATTATAGTAGACCAGCCATTGGAGTGGTTTTACCTGCCCCTGATTTAGCAGCTTCTGCCACTCAGGTAGTCTCATTAATTCAATAATTAAGTCGGTTCGACCTCGGCTGATTAATTGAAGTATTTCTGACCTATCCATAGATCTATATAATGGTTATATGACTTTTTGACCAAGCTTTGAGATGACCTATCTATTTCGGATCCAACGACATCACATAATCGTAGCCTTCGTTTAAGTATTCCGCCAGCTGGTCAAGATCGTTCCACATTTCTTCCGGCATTCGCACATAACCTCGCATGGTGGCTCCATACGATTTAAAATACCCGGTACCAAGCTCCTGGATATAGCGTTCCTGCAGCTCTTTGGAAAACCTGATCCCCAGTTCACCGGCCTTATTCAGCTGAGAAAACATGTGGCCGTTAGCGGAGGTGTAGGGCATGGTTTTACCTTTTCGCTCAAACCTGGGGCACTTCGCCAGCAATTGATCATAAAGTTTTACTATTTTCTCGTCCATTGGTTGATATTGAGCAGTTTGAATGCGTGGAATTTAGCTACCAGCTCTGGTTATGAATCTAAAGAAATTTCCAAACAAATCCCTAGTTCAGGTCTTCCTTCCGTCTCACTAAAAATATTTGGTTGTGTGGATTGTTTTCATCAGTTCGGTTAGGCTGCAACTGAAATTGATGTTTTGCCAGGAGTTTTTTAGATCGGGTATTGTCTCTATGGGTAAATGCTTCAATCTCCACCAAGCCCAGTTGATCAAATGCAAAATTGATAACAGAGGACAACGCTTCATACATGTATCCTTGATTTTGAAAAGCAGGATGTAATTCGTATCCAACTTCGGCACTGCGTCTATCAGTTGAAATATTCCACAAACAAATAGTTCCCACCATGGTTTGTTCGTCCGACAGCAAGATAGACCAATAGTATGCATTGCCATCAGCAATATCCTTTAACCGCATACCAATAAAGTTGGATGCTTCTTTAATGTTTTTAGTCTGGTCACGTTTTATAAATTGATTTACCAGCGGATCTGAACGCAGGAAATGAATGGTTTCAGCATCGTCCAAAGCTACTTTTCTTAAAAGTAGGCGACGGCTTCTGAGGTTGGGTTGACTGGTCAATAATCTCAATCCTAAAATCCCGCAGCTACACCGTATGAAACCAGGTTAGTTCCCCTCATATTCGGAAGCCCTGTAAAATATTTTACTTACGATCTTCCATTCCCCATCGATCTTCAGCATATTCATAAAGTCAATAAAAGTGAAGGTGGGATACTCAATTTCCAGCCTGGCACTGGCGGCATTACCCGATACATTAATAGCTGCAATGCGTGTTTGTCTATCCTGCTTGGGGCCCGGCTTCATGCCATTTCTGAAAAATTCGATGGCATTTACTTCCTGATATCCGTCTCCAATAAATTTCATGGTTGCTGTAGGATGAAAAGCCTTTTGCAACATCTCAAAATCATTGTTAGTCCCCCCAATCAAATAGTAGTTTAGGGTTTTCTCGATGAGTTTCAAATCCGAATCCTGACCCTTAAGTCCTTCGGAAACTATCAATACAAGACTAATTGCAAATAATATCTGTTTCATCATCATTAATTATTAAAGTCCTAAATTTTTATGAGGTGGAGGTCACCCTATTCATTCAGATCCACATTGATCATCCAGTTAATCCCGAACTTATCCTTGAACATGCCAAAGTAAGCCCCCCAAAAAGTTTTGTCCATTGGCATAATCACCTGTCCCCCATTGGAGAGCTCCTTGAAGAACCGATCTGCTTCAGCCGTACTATCAGTATTTATTGAAATTGAAAAGTTGTTGCCCTTTATTAACGGTTCACCGTGGCCATCCAGGGAATCACTGCCCATAAGTACAGTTTCTTTGCTAATGGGTAGGCTGATATGCATAATGCGATTTCTATCGCTCTCTTTTATGGGAGGCATTCCTTCTTGGGGCGGCATTTCGCCAAATTTTCCTACAAAGGGAAATTCTCCTCCAAAAACAGATTGATAGAATTCAAAAGCGTCCAGGCAATTGCCGTCGAAGGTTAAGTAAATGTTGGTAGTGGTCATGATAAGGCTTAGGTTTGTAGATACTGAACAAATTTAATAATCTCATTGAAATTGTCAGACTTCAGCAGTTCCTTCTCCAAAAGAAACCAAACAATGGATTGGTATTGCTCTAGCTCTGGGATACGCTTGGTTAAATTAGATTTTTATCAACGGGAATGAGGGCTTCAGTTTCACCTCCAGGTAAGTGCTGATAGCAAACACTCACCGCTTAACCGCATACCTTTGCCTTATAATCACTGGTTATTTTACAACAGTATTTTTCAGGGTATCAGCCATTATCTTGGAAAATAGAAGCGCCCCTTTACGATTCAAATGCCCAGGGTCGTTAAATAAATGATATTGTTCGATAAAGGTGTTATCATTAGAAAAATCAAATAGTGGAATTTGATTTTCAGCAGTAGCTGATTTCATAATTTTTAATGACCGGCTGTGGTTGAAAGTTTCATCAGGATATAGATGTGGAGAAACAACAACGATCAATTCCACATCTTGTGCTTGTGCATCACTAATAAACTCTTCAAATAATCGAACAAAATTCTCATCAATCTTCCTGCTCTCCGAAGATTCACTTTTTACTTCTGTGGTGTTTTTAGCAGAGTTTGGCTTTTTAACTTTACCAAAAAGCGGTCTGTAACCTTTAAAATCTTCTTGTGGTTGAAGATAATATTTTATGGCATGTACCAAGGTTGAATTTGTTTGATAGGCGGTTGATAATAGTTTTATAGCTGGGTATTTAGAGTTTAATGACAATATCGGATCTAATTCGGTTTTATAATCCCAATAATATGGGTGTAAATCCGCCAGTGTTTCATACGCCTCTGTTGACTGGTACATCCATGGTTCATCGATATTTAGAATGACTACTTCTGGCTGGTGATTCTTTAAGATCATTTTCAGCAATGCGCTGTGAAAGATGATACGCTGACCTTGCACACCTGCATTGTAACATGTCATATTGAGTTTTTCTTCGAAAACCTCAGGAATGTAATGCCTATTGGCATGTGAACTTCCCATTATTAGAATTTCCGAACTATCATCATAAATAGATTTTGTTAACCTGGCGTACTTGCCGGTTTCCTGAGAAAAGAAAATTTTCTTGGTGAAAAAACCGATGGTTAAATCAAACAAGACCAGAAACAACAGAAAGCCCATAGCTCTTAGAAAAAGCGTCTTGAACTCCTTATTTAACAATTTCATCAGTGTTCATAATTAAAAAATTCTATTATTACTTAAAATTGGAAGTATATGAATTGGCTGGAATTAAATACTCCCATATATAAAATAATAAAGATGATACTGCTATAAAATGCCCATCTCACCACGGTATATCGGTTTTCACCTAAGGTGAATAGACCATCGAAGTATTCTTGTTTAATTTCCGTCGCAACCAAGATCAAAATAGCGATAACTGCAAAAACTGGTGCCACCACGTCAGCATCATCAGGGATAAACAATTTACCAGGATTAGTTAATATGGAATGTATGACATCAAAGGCATCATAAACATTATTTGCCCTAAAAAATATCCATGAAAAACATATCAAAACGAATGTTAAAAGTACATTAATTATGTTCCTTTTACGGCTTTTAAATAAAGCCGCTTCAATAATTAAGTAAATGCCGTTTAAGGCACCCCAGATTACGAAAGTCCAATTTGCACCGTGCCATAACCCACTGACCAAGAAGGTAATAAATATGTTGTATAACCAGCGCGGGTATGTCACTCTATTACCACCCAGGGGTATATATAGGTAATCTCTAAACCAGGTGGATAAGGAGATATGCCAACGCTTCCAAAATTCGCCGACAGAAGCTGCAAAATATGGTCTGTTAAAATTTGTCATCAAATTAAAACCGAACAATCGAGCAGTCCCAATTGCAATTAATGAGTACCCGGCAAAATCGCCGTATATTTGAAATGCAAAAAAAATGGTGGCGGCTATAAAAGATAATCCTTCATGATTATCAACATTGTTATAAACAGCATTTACATATATTGCTGCCCTATCTGCAACCACAAGCTTCATAAAAAATCCAACCACTATCAATTTCATCCCTTTTGAAAACATAGCATATTCAAAAGTTCGGTTATGGTAAAATTGAGGCAATAGATTTCTGGCTCTCTCAATCGGACCTGCCACAAGCTGAGGGAAGAAGCTAACAAAGGCGGCAAAGGCAATAAAGTCCTTGGTGGGTTTAAGCTTCTTGTTGTAGATATCAATAGTATAGCTTAAAGTTTGAAATGTGTAAAAACTGATCCCCACAGGAAGAATTATATCTAGGGAATTAGAATTAATTTTTGTTCCAAAAAATGAAAATGCGGCAATGAAATTATCAAGAAAGAAATTGTAGTATTTGAAAAATCCCAGAAATCCCAGATTTACTAAAATGCTGGTCCACAAGAGCGCTTTTCTTGCAGTTTTTCTCTCTTCATTTTGCAATTTTAGTCCTACGGTATAATCTACTATGGTGCTAAAAAGAATGAGAGATAAAAACCGCCAATCCCACCATCCATAAAACACATAACTGGCGGCAACAATTAATAAATTTTGAAGTTTTAAATTCCTATAAATGACAAACCAATAGAGGATAAACACTATTGGCAGGAAAATCATAAAATCTATAGAATTAAATAGCATTTAATCTAATCGCGTTTTAATGCGCCAATCTAAATATAACCATGTCAGAAATACTAGGAATGATTTAAAAATAATGGTCTGGTGTACCTTTTCAAGCTTACCTTTCCTAAATCTACTATAGACAAATACTGAGAACTGCTACCCTTTACCCAACAAAGGTGGTCGTTTGGAAAATTTATCTGACTAAGGATTAATAGCAGCTAATTGCATGTTATTCAAGGATTACAACTCCATTTTTTGTCTTAATCCGGGCAATCAGCTTAACATAGTCAGCTTGCTTGACCTCCAGATGCACCTCAAGCAGTTGTAGATTTTTTCTCACTAATTCAGGTTTGGGGTGCTCAATTATTAACTCTATCAGTTCACCAGCTCTAGGTACGGAACCAGCTGGATGAGGGGTATCTCCCCAGTTAATTAGAAATGGTAAAGCGCCCTCAAAAGGCATGGCGTAAGGGTCTGTAAGTTTCCATGATATCATGGATCCATCAGGTTTTTCCCTGCTGCCTGATGCTACGGCGCCTAGTGATAATCCCTGACTAGCGGCCTGCAATTGTAGTGCTTCAATTTGGTCAACCCGTAAAACCCAAGTGGTAAGATTGGAAGCTTGTCGATACTGTTTATCGAATAGTCTGCCACCTGCCGGTGCCGGTAAACTGGGATCGGGGGCGATAATTTCCAAATAGGTAGAATCACCCAGTGATAATAAGGCATTATGGGTTCCGTACTTGGGATGCTGTCCACCAACCACCGGCTTGACACCTAATAACTCCTCAATTTTATCCATTCCTTTTTCCAGACTGGATGTGGTATATACCAGATGATCAATATTGGGCTGGATTTGTTGGGTCATGGTATTGCAGCTAAATATGAAGAAAGTAGCTAATATCAGATAGACACAGCTATTACGCATAGGTAGTCTAATTTGATCCACTAAATTACGGCTTAGTTTCTAATTCTTCCTGCTATATCGTTTATCAGAAGCAAACCATCCGGTTCCATGCCATAAGAAAAGTTCCATAATTTTTTACGGCTCTCCACATCATAAACCTGCACAAGATTCATTCTGGGCAGGGTAATGAATACTTTATCCCCGTTGGAGGTAATTCCTAAAGGGGTTGATTCCAATGTTAATTGATCCTTAAACTCGAATGTCAATGCATCGAAAATGGAGATGTTCTTACTGGGAACATTAGCCACCCAGGCTTCATGACCCACAAAGGTCAATTTGATGGGGAACTTACCATGGGAATCGAAAGTGTTAATGGGAGTTAAAGTATTAATGTCCAACACCATGATTTTATTAGCGCTATTGCACAATACCCATAAATGCTGGCCATCAGGTGAGAGTTCCATACCTTCCGGTCCTTTAGGGGTGTTTATATTGGTTACCTGCTCAGACTCCCTGTCGATGACGCTTATGGTATTCGATTCTATGTTGGAAACAAAAAGTTTGGAATAGTCTAAAGAACTTTTCAGAATGTGGCTTCCCACCATGGTAGCATATTCTTTTAAAACAGCACCGGTCTGTCCATCAATCTCCAAGACTCTACCCCGGTTTTGATCGGTTATCCAGACTACAGATCCCTGTTGGTTGGTCAATATTCCATGGTAGGAATCACTTCCCGGAATTGCAAATGTTTGAGTACCTAAGGTAGATAGGTTAACTTGGGTAATCGTATTTTGAGGATCTTCAATCCATTGGAGCTGATCTGAAGTAATAGGATCCGCATGCGGTTTGGGATAAGTGCCGTAATTGGCTACAAACGCATACCTATGGTCTTTCGATACCGTGATCTCATGCGGACCAATACCTACCGATAGCTTCTTAACCAATTTCTTCTCCATCAAATCCACCAATGATACATCATGGCTGGATCGATTTACCACCATTAAATACTGAGGCGCCAACTTGGCTTGCTGCCGGTATTTATCATATATGGGGTTAAATTCAGTAAAATACAAATTTGTATCCTCACTATTAAGACTGTCACTGCTGGTAAAATAGAGCTTCTCTCCATTATTAGTAAGCTCTGGATAGAGATCACTACCGGAAGTGTTTAGTTCTTCTATATTTTGCGGAATGGTCCAGGTGTTGCGCTCTCTAAAGCTTATGTACAGATCTCCTGGAACGGTAACATTCTGACTTCTACCTGATGCCTCAAAAATTAATAAATTTCCCTCATCATTAATTTCCAAATTCCACTCCCCTTTAGGCGAGTTTATAGTATTCCCCATATTTTCCGGTGGAGATAGTACGCCATTTACATTTCTGGAAATATACAGGTCACCCTGCCCATAGCCTCCTAGCCTATCCGATGCAAAATAAAGATTGCCGTGTTTATCCGTACGGGGACTGTATTCCCTGCCCGGAGAATTGATTGGATCTTTCAGCCTTACCGGGGTGCCCCACTGGCCATGATTATCTTTTTCCACCATCCATATATCTGCAGATCCCGGGTTATTATTAGATGGCCGGTGAGAAATGAAATAAATCTTTCCGCCATCTTGGGTAAGATGAGGTCCGCTGTCGTTGTAATTACCTGAAAATGATACCAGTTCAGGAGGCGACCACTGGTTATTCGTCTTAATGGAATGATATATGGAGCTTTTTCCGCCAGATCCCCATTTATCGTGGCTTCTGGCAAAATAAATCTCTGAACCGGATGAGGAAAATGATGAAGAGTACTCTACAGCATCTGTGGAAATAATGCCGGGTTCAAAAATTTTTGAAATTTGATGTCCTCCACCGTGATTCTGAGCCATTGAAACAATGGATGAAATAAGGAATACCCAATCAATAAAAACTATTTTTTTGATCATTGTGCTTTACAAGAATTTTTTCGCCTATTTGGCGGGCCCAGTTCTGATATAAGAATCCAGAAAATACTAAATTGGTTCAGGATCGCCATTTAGTTTTGGTCTGCCATCTTTTTAATCTTCTCCAAATAATCCTCCGGGAAGCCTTCCAGCTTAGCCAAATTATATAGGGATTCGGCATAACCAGTATTGGTTCCCTCTAGGGATTCGGGAGGTAAATTGTAACAAATAGCCTTAATTGATTCATTGTCACTGGTAATAATATTAACTTCTTCGGGTACATAATCTGCCACACTAGCTTCGGCATACAATGCAGGAATTTTATCATCATCCACCGTCATCACGATTCCGTATGATTTTTCATTCCGGCAGGGAATTAATGAGGCTCTATTTCCGATTTTCAAAGCATAATCCTCAAGGTATCCCTTCCTGAGATTTGAAGGTTCAATTCCTTTTTTGTGTAAAATGGCGCGATCCATAAATAATCCGTAGAAAAATACTTCCATTTTTGGTTTCAACTATTATTAAGAGATTCACTGGCCTTCCATATAGGTTGGCTTAACTAACTGTAAGCGGTTTCAAATTTGCTAATTACCAATCAAGGTCCGGACTTTGTTTATATTTCCTTCTCTGAATCCTATGAGTAGGTTGATGCAATTACTCCGGAATCCACTTCCCAATATTAGCACCATTCTTGATCAATTTATAACCGGTTCCATTGCTATTTATGGTAACCACTCCCACTTTTTGCCATCCAGATCTTAGCTATCCGCCCTGGGCCCAAGCATTGTCCGCTTGCTGAATTTGTTTTTTTATTTCCATGATAAGGTTCATACCCCCTGCTGGCAACTTCCTATGACCATTACGAGGGGCAATCGCTGCATTCGGCAGATACAAATCATTGATTATGCGGTAGCCATAGTCATGGGATTTATTAGTTCCGGCTAAACTCAGCTTTAACCCTTAGTCAGTTGTTAATTTTTGATCTAGCCTCCGAGAGAATGTACCGCTTGATATTCTGAATTTCCAGTTCCGATAGTCTATCCCCAAATCCGGGCATGCCTAATGCAGCGTAAGCGCCGTTTCCAACAATCAGTTGAAAGGAATGAAAAACTTCCTCTGAAGAATATGTGAGATCAGGTATGACTCCTCCACCATGGCATCGCTCGCAATACACTTCAAATAGTTTCCTCCCCTCAGCAATGTCTGCATCAGAAGCTTCAAAATCCAAGTTGACCAATTCCTTTTTAGGCTGCTTTGGAAAATCCGGTAATTTCTCGCTCCCTCCCAAGGCAAAAGTGTAAAGGGTACCGGGATTGATCTGTTCGGTGAACTTATTGAAAAGTCCGAAGAATCCTCCCCAGCCTACCAGTATAGACACATACTGCCGCCCATCCACCTCATAAGTAATGGGTGGCGCTATTATGCCTGTTTTGAGATTTATGGACCATAGTTTTTCGCCGGTATCGGCATCATAAGCGGAAAAATAACCTTCGGCATTTCCCTGAAAAACCAGTTCATCGGTGGTAAGAACCCCGGCATTCCAGGATGATTTTTGCCATACACTCCATATTTCCTTTTGTGCTACAGGATCCCAGGCAATTAATTTTCCAAAATCCCTGGCAGCAAGAGAGTCCTGGCGATAGTCAAGGGCGGGATTGAAACGTCTGCCGGTATTGAAGGTCCTGGCATCATCAATGAATTGCCAATCCTGGGGTTGTCCAAAAGTTGATCCATCTTCCCTGGCTGGTATGTATACCAAGCCGGTTTTTGAATTATAGGCCATAGGCTGCCAGTTATGGCCACCTCCGGGGCCGGGAGCAAGCTGTGCGTTGATGTTGGGATAGCGGGCAAAAGGTGTTTCCAGAGGACGGCCGGTGGATTTATCAATTGAGGTGGCCCAATTGGTATATACATACGGTTCCGCTGAAATCAATTCACCGGTGATTCGGTCCAGCACATAGAAGAACCCATTCTTGGGAGCCTGCATCAGAACTTTTCTTGCGCTACCATCGAAATGGAGGTCAGCTAGAATTAGGTGCTGAGTAGCGGTAAAATCCCAGGTGTCGCCGGGTGTGGTTTGATAATACCATACCATTTGACCGTTATCTGGGTTCAGGGCAATGATGGAAGATAAATATAGATTATCCCCGCCGTCGGGGCTTCTAAAATTCCGGTTCCATGGAGAACCATTCCCAGTGCCGATATAAAGCAAGTTTAATTCCGGATCGAAAGCCATTGCATCCCAGACAGTACCCCCGCCTCCGAATTGCCACCATTCCCCGGTCCAGGTTTTGGCGGCTTCTTCCAGTGCCTGCGATTCAAATGGTTCCTCAGGATTACCCGGGACGGTGTAAAAGCGCCAAACTTGTCTACCGGTTAGCGCATGGTAGGCGGTAACGTATCCTCTGGTTCCAAATTCAGCCCCCCCATTGCCAATAATCACATTTCCCTTTACTATTCTAGGTGCGCCGGTAATGGAATAGGCTTTGGTTTGATCAACAGTGAGCACCTCCCAAACCTTGGCACCGGTATGGGCATTCAAAGCGATTAGCCGGCCATCCAGGGTGCCGAAGTAGATGGTATCTTTAAATATGGCGACGCCCCTATTGACCACATCACAGCAGAGCTTCTCCCCCCATTCCCGGGGCACCTGGGGATCATAGGTCCAAAGGGCTTCACCGGTTCCCGCATCCACCGCCCAAACTTTACTCCAGGTCGAAGTGAAATACATAACCCCCTTAGCCACTAGCGGCGTGGCTTCCAACCCCCTTCTGGTTCCCAGATCAAGGCTCCAAGCCAGACCCAAGCTATCAATATTTGACTTGTTGATTTGATCTAAGGGACTGTGCCGGTTTTCCTGGTAGTTCCTGCCATAGGACAACCATTCGTGGGGGAATTGGTCGGCGTTTGACAACTTAAGGTCATCGATTAATCCACTTTCGGTTTCATTGAAAGTGCATTGAAAGAAAAGAAGTGACAACCCACAAACAGTGTTGGCAAGTCCGATCTTAGATCGATTTTCGGATGTTATTTTCATGCCTAGGCTTTTTATGGCTGATCAATATGATTTATCCCGAATGGACGATTAATTCTCCAACCATGCTTCTTCACTCACCGGACCCAACTTGCCCTCACATTGACTCAATAGTTCTTGCGTGCTATATACTACCCCAAGCTTTATCACTTTATGTACCGATCGGGTGCGGCGAATATTCTGTAATGGGTTTCCTTTAATGATCATGATATCAGCCATCTTACCTACTTGTATAGAACCAATAGTATGTTCCAGGCCCATAGCCCTGGCGCCGTTAATGGTGGCTATCTTTAAAATATCCGCATTACTTATACCGAGGGTTGACATGATCTCCATTTCCCGGTGAATGAAAAACCCATTGAAAAACGGACCCAGGTAGGCATCCAGCCAAACCGGGCGATCGGTACCAAGAGTAATTAATCCACCCTTGTGATAATACTTTTTCAGCAGTACTTTATTAAGTTGATAAATAGGCGCAATAAAGCTTTCCTGCTCTCCTGGTTTAAAATTCTCTAATATATTCAAGGCAAAAGGAGTAAGATATTTTAATTCATCTACCCAGTTATCGAACGCCGGGTCATCGCTTCTGGACCATGCCCCATAAGTGCCAATAGTTGCGTCCAGATATACACCTGCATCAATAAATCTTTGAATGATATCATCAAACGCCGTATGATCAGCGCTGAGCAGGTTCAGTCCCTTATAGGCATGGACGGAATCCGGCAATGCATCCCCCCCGAAAAAGTGTTCGACCCTATCAATTCCCATGGAAAGGGCCTCATCTGAGTTTACCCTGTTATCCCAGCCGGAATTTAAATGGGCGGTGACGGTTAAGTCGTGATCATGGGCTCTCTCAATTAAATATTTCAGGTGATCCTTATTGATGGCTTTGGCCTTGAAACCGGCCACTCCTTTGGCCGCCCAATAATCCACCAAAGCGTTGATGTCCTCTTTTGTTAGATCCTCGCTCCAATCAGGATCAGATTTGCCAAAATAGGGGCCTGAGTTTAGAATCCTGGGACCAATGGATATTCCCCTGTTCACATGATCCTTAAATACGGCAACCTTTTCCGGTTCCATTTCACCAGCAGTAAAAATAGTGGTGATGCCATTTGCCAGCATAAGTTTTGGTGTAACCACCGTATCCTCCTTGGCAAGGTTTTTATAAATGACTTTGAGATGGGCGTGCAGGTCAATTAATCCCGGAAGTATGTAATCATCATTATTCAGTTTAAGCACTTCTACCTCCTCAATTACTTCAGTCTTTCCAATAGCATGTATTTTCTTGGAAACTACCGTAATGTCCGGATTGGGGAACACTTCATTAGATTCCGGATATACAATCCAGCCTCCTCTTATGATCAGGTCCTGGGCCACAGAATAACTATCCACCAATATTAAGATGAGTAGCAGGCTGTACTTGGTATATGCACTTATTTTTATAGTACCCAACTTATGGCTTCTCTTTTAAAATCTGACAATCCTCCCTCTCGATTGAATATGCCGCACTCATGATTTTCCACTCATCACCAACTTTAAAAAGAGTAAAAACATCAATACCACAATGGGAAAATTTATCATTGACATAGAATTCATAAGGCACCCAGGCATAGGCAATACTGTTATGGATCTTGATCTGATAATCCAGCGCTATTTCTTTCACCGGGGGCAAGGCCGCTAATTCTGATACATCCTCCTTAAACAGACGGTTGTCAATTTTATCGGAATTTCCAATTAGGTCGATCCTCCATATCTGACCCTCCGGCATAGCAGCATTTAGCATAAGGGTGCTGTCTTTTTTTTCCAGGGATTCAAAAAATTGATTGATCACCCGTATAATCCTCTTATGATCGGTGTTCCCTGAATCTTGAGCGTAAGCATTAAACGCTACCATCATTATAAACGGAAGTACTAACTTTTTCATCTTATCAATTTATACTCTGTCTGTTGAAACCTACCATAGGATCTCAAGCCTAGACGATGATTCTGTCAATAAATCCACTCCTCGAAAAAATCGCCTAATGATCTCTCTGCTACCTCTTCAAAAGCATTTTGCAGATCTGAAGTAGTTACTAATTTATCAAAATATTCTTCGCTGTAGCTTTTAAGACCTTTCCAAAATAATTCATCCCCTATTTCTTCTCTCAATAAATGCAATACATACGCCCCTTTGAAATAAACTATGCTGCGATCATCCTTGGTGGGGTTGGTCCACTCTTTAAAAACCAAAGGCTTATCCCTATTTCTTTCCCTTAGATCCTGATATACCTTAAAATATGTGTTTATATCGGCTTGGTATTTTTTTTCTCCAAATCGATATTGGTTATAAGCGGCAGACATGTAAGTGGCCAGCGCTTCATTTAACCAAAAGTGGTTCCAACTTTCGCAGGTAATGCGATTTCCCCACCACTGATGGGCCAGTTCATGTGATATTAAATTGGTTTCAGTGCTATCTGCCAAAACCAGGTTGCCATAACTATCTTTTAGCACCGAAAAACCAGACATCTCCTGATAGTGATTACCTATAAGTACCTGCGAATAGACAAGCTGGTCATATTTAATACCGGATTTCTCCTCAAAGAAGGTAATCATTTTTGAAGTTTCCTCAAATATTTCAAGGAGTTCCTCCGGTAAATAGTTTTTGGCATAGTTGTTAATAGTCAACTCATCGTACTCTATCTTATATTTTTGAAAATTACCTATTACAAAACCATAGGTATAGGGTGAAGTTTCAAAATCTTGACTCCATTGAAACAGGGCTTTTTCATTTTTTGGGGAGATCCTGATCAACTGACCGTTAGCAATACAATCGCGACCTTTGTCAACTATAATATTCAGATCAATTTTTGCTTTGTCACCAGGTATATCATTACACACCATCCAATCGCTGGTGAAATAAACGGTATAAGCAAGGTCTTTGCTGCGGTCGAATAACAGCCCCCTGCTGGGATTACCGTGGTAATAAATGACCATCTCCTCAATTAATCGCCTCTCTTTCGATAGTGCTATGGCTAGTTTATCCCCCACTTTTTGGAAAGAGATCACACTAGGTCCCGAAATGGAGTCTATTTCAAGGTTTCCCGAATTGAATACCACCGAAGTTTTATGTAGGGGTAATTGAAATTTTATCACTACCGAGCCATGCACATATTGGTTTTGAATATCAGGTTCAATAGTCACCTGGTAGCTCAGTACGTTGAGTCCGGAATCAGAGGCATAAGTATGGCCTGCCAGGTAAAGTATTACTATTAAAGGGCTGATTTTTCTCATTTATATAACTTAACCTTCTTTTAAACTGCAGCATATTCTTAGCTCTGGGAAATTACAAATTCTTCAAATACTCCGCCTGGTTGGCTTAGATTACTTAATTCCAAAACAAATTACTAAGTTGGCCTGGATATCGATTTCAGTTGAACAGCACAGATAATTGAAATAGATGCCAATAAGTCGGTACATAAACATGTCGAAGCGAAAGAAACAGGTTCAATTTTATCTGATCATGGCGGTGCTCATGATTGCGGTTAATATCATTGGATTCGCTCCGAGTTATTTTCTAAAACCATTATTCAACACTCCGGAACTGCCCCTATTAACCCATGTACATGGCATGTTGTTCACCGCCTGGTTTGTATTGTTTTTGGTTCAAGTTATTTTGATTCGATACCAGAAAATCCGGATTCACAGGAAGCTGGGAACTATTGGAGGAATTCTGGCTTTAACTATGGTGATCTCCGGCATTCAAATATTATATCTACGTACGCTTGAATTTGATGGCTCAATGAGTTCACTAAAGAACACCGCCCTGGTATTTAGTGGTAATGCCATCCTGCTTTTTTTGTTTGTAGTGTTTATAGGACTGGGGTTGATATACAGAAAGCGGAAGGATTGGCATCAACGATTCATGTTATTTGCCTGTATCTCTATGATGCCACAGTCATTGGGTCGTATTGGCAGACTGCCAATTCCTCCGGTAATTGACTCGGTACCTAATGAAGTTATTTTTGGGGTGGGTGGATTGCTTTCTTTTATCTTGCTTACCTGGATTCACGAACTGATCCAGTCAAAAAGACTGCATATGATTTCGGCTATTGGGGGTCCGTTTATTTTTGTAATGATCATATTTGCCGCCATCATCCTACCAGAATCAGGTATTATTCAGGACATGATGGTTTGGATTAATACCGGTAATTGATAATAATACCAATGTTTTAACGCCTACCAGTTTTACTCTTCCGCCCTTCCGTCTCGGTTAAATGTGGTGCTAATCTACTTTCTGAAAAGTCCATTTCAAAGATAGGATGACGTGCTGATGGGCGCGGGCCTGGTTAAAATTAAGATAATCCTCATTTTATGGTCATATCCCGCCATTCCGGTTCAGCATGAAATTCGTTTAAGATATTCTGGCTTAGTTTATCAGGATATAAAAAAGCAAACCACTTAATGGTATCCCTTATGGTGTTTTAATGCTGCAGAATTTATAGTCAAAATCTTTCAAGGTTTTAGAATTATTAAACTGAGCATACCGGTGGCTATATTCTTTAGCCAGCCCCGCAGTTAATGGAAGATCCCAATTTGAAAAGCTTGGCAATTAATTCCATTACTTGCCATTCCAATATTAAGTGATCTTGTCAATGGGCTATGTGGAACTTTTTTTCCTGTCAGTTGATAGATCATATCTCTGTCTCGGGATAATCAAGAAAAACTATTTTATCATTCTCATCCAGATATACAGTGGTATAGCGGGCTATCTTTCCATTCAAGCGGTAGTATCGGAGGCTGTGAACGTTGACACCAAAGAAATTTACTTCTTCGTTTCGGACCTCTCTTTCTCCCAAATATGTTATGGACTCTGTTTCCGCAATGGCCGCTCTTAGTTCTTTGGAATAATAGGAAAATGGGAAAGCCTGGTGAATAGCAGCATTGCCATGATCGGAATCAATACTTTGAAAGAAGTCAAGATGAATATGGGTTAAGTCTTTTTTGGTGTCCTTTGCCAGACTTTTTCCGGATAATGGCTGCAACTCCGGATAGTACAATGACGCCAGTTTTTGGGCCAAAGTAAAACTGGAGCCTCCCCGTAGATTGGTCAGAACAATCACCACAAATTTCTCTTTGGGAATCACCAGGGCTTGACTACTGAATCCGGTCCTGAACACTCCACTGTGTTCTGAAATTGCAATTCCTCCCAAAGGCCAATTCATCCAACCTGCGCCGTAAGAAACCCAGTCTCCACTATCCAGCCTTGCCGGTTCAAACATCAATTTCCTGGATTGATCGCTTAAGAAATCACTCGAAAAGAGGGCATGGTAAAAATTCAATAAGTCAGTTGCCGTGGTTCGAATGCCGGCATCCCCTCGGCCATAGGCCGCTGGTGCAATCAAAATTCCATTTCCTATGCCGGAAACAGGACTGTTTACGATATTGGGATCATAGTCGAAATAACCAGAAACCCTGTGTGGTATAATCTTATAAGGGTGGTCTACAAATGTTTCTTTCAGCGACAACGGGCTGAAGATATATTCTTCAAGAAACTCCTCGTATGATTTACCGGTGATTCTTTCAATGATAATTCCTAAGACAAAAGGGCCACTTGCATATCGGACGTTGTTCCAGGTTGAAATTTCAGTTCTTGTTCGAAATGAGTTTTCAGGAACGCCTCATTCGTCTGGGTTTCAAGAAACATTTCATTTGATTTATTCCAGTCATGCAACTCCCAATCCTCAACGAGCCCGGAAGCATGCATAAGAAGGTACCTGATGGTCATCGGTTTCCAGGAATCAGGAGCTTCTGGGATATACTTCTTGACGGAATCATTCAAGCTCAAAAGTCCGTTTTCTGCCATCAATAAGATCGCAGCGGCTGTGTATGTTTTACTCATAGACGCTATGGCAAAAACCGAATTTTCAGATACATCAGCGTCTACTTCGATATTCGCTTTACCATAATATCTTTCATCAACAATTTTTCCATGCTTTGCGATCAAGAAAGCCATCCCCGGAATATTTTTGGCTTCCATTCTTTCCTTAATGATCCTGTGTGCTTCGCTTTGTGCAATGGCGATAGAATATTGGAGAAGAGTGATTGTCAATATGAATACACTTCCTTTCATCGTTATCAGGTTTATAGATGACACTTTCTTAAAGGCAATAGCAGGCAGGATTCCAAATTGAACCACAATTCCGATGATAGGTGCCTTCGGTTATTTGAGAACCTCCCGCACCTTTTCCATGTCAGATCCAGAGATACTGCAAAGACCAAGCACCTAACCATAATACTGACAATCATGCCGATTATAGGATCGAAATTAAACGGTGCTTGATTAATGTTCATCCATCAGAAGTCCTCTTTAGTCGAAAGTCGGTTTCTCTCCAAGCATACAATGAGCACCAAATTTTACTCGGTCATTGCGTTCGGTGCGGCAATTGACAAAGCCTGCATTGCGGAATGCCCATTCGAGATCGGCAAGCTCATGGAGATAAAAACCATCTGTTGCTACCGGTTTAAAGCGCATAAAATTTTCCCGAATAGGAAAGGTAACGGCTGCTCGTCCTTTGGGTTTGAGAACACGAAACATTTCTTTAAAAACCGCTCCTGGATCTTGAATAACATACGCAGTGGCTATACTACATGCTTTGTCAAATTCATTACTTTCAGTAGGAAGTGCATTACCTTGAGCCAGATGCAATTTTACCCTACCTTCGGATATGGCTTTGGCATTTTTCTTAGATGCCATTTCGATTGCCGTTTTTGATATTTCTGCTCCCGTAACAGAACCCTTTACTGCTCGCTCTAGTAGTAATTTAATGTTTGCACCGTTTCCGAAACCGACTTCAATAATATGGTCTTCCGGCTGAATGCCCAGAAGGTCGGCAGTCCACCGAGCATGAGCAATGGTCTTTGGTGTCATCCATGCAAATAAGACCTTACCGAAAAAACCTTTTGGATGTTGCAATTGCTTGCCGATAGCTTTCAAAAGTTTCATATTATCATGTGTATATATTTTTAAAGGTTGAGTCGGTCGGAAAAAATAGTTCTCCAGTGCAACAGTCACAGTATCCATAGGTAGATACCTTTGTTGTATCAATTTCAGGCCCTATTGAGAATAGTTTTCCAGGGAGTTCAATTTCTGAATGATTGTTTTGCTCGCTACCAACGGTTGAGTTGCTTTTCTCTCCTTTGCAAGAAATTAGAACTAATAAGGAAAACAATATTGTGTATTTCATTTTAATTAAGTGCCAACGGTTCAGGCTATGCGCCTGCCCGCGCACGCCGAAGGTCAAACCGACCGAAGGCATGGCCCAACTAAAATAATAAAAAGATCCAAATGCCGGGCGTTGTAGCCGATGTATCCACTCACCAAAGAGCCGTTCAACTCCGGGACCATACATAAGAAACCTATCGGGACCTTCCCTAATTACCCAATATATCTCCTCCTACTATATCGGGAGGTGGCTGTCATAAACCTGAAATATCGGTGATATTGTTAAACTCTGAGCTTTAATTTCAGCCCCGAGACATTTGAGACCCCGGTGGACGTAAAGAAATTATTGGTGGATACGGCCTAGTGTATGAGTAGTAGCCGTTTTCTACTCACTTACCTTCGGCTTTGCACTGACCTTTGTTTTATATTTTGTCATTCGTTTTATCACTTAAGCCGCTATTACTTATACACGGTGTCGGTGCCTGTGTTATTAGTCTTTTTTATCCCACTTCCCATTTAGGAAGTCGAGCGATACTCGTGTAAACTCTGCTTGAAAAGCAGGATTCAAATGCGGTGTATGTCCTCCGCTAGGGACAACCCAAAGCCAGCTGTTGGGTATGCCTTGATGCATTTCCATGCCAAGTCGCAACGGAACAAAAGGGTCGTTATCTCCCAATACCACTAACCAATTAGCCTTGATTGTATTCAACTTATCTGGAGTAAACGAAGGGTCACTGTCAGAAAGTTTTCGGAATTCCCAGAATGCTTTCGCTAAATATTCTTGTTTTTCGGGACCATGTTTTTCATTTCCTTTCATGAAAGCATTCATTCCCGCCCTTGCTATAATCTCTCTATTTTCTGAACTAAAGTATATATGCCCTCCAATTGTTATAATTGATTTAAACCTTTCTGGTTCACTCGTGCTAAGATATAGTAACACGGTCCCGCCGCCACTTGCACCTATGGCATTAACCTTTTCTAGATTCAGGGAATCCATCAAGGCCAGAATTATTTTAGCATAATCTCCATGACTGAAGTTGAGGTTGTCTTTATTATAGATATCAGATCGACCATGCCCAATCATATCAATTGCAATCGTTCTATAATGTTTTGAGTAAGTTTCTACATAGGGTTTCCATAAATCAGCAGTGCCAAAGAATTTATGGAGTATTAAAAGGGGCATTCCAGTTCCGGTATCTTCGTAATAGATCTTAGTTCCCTCGTAGTCAAAGTACTTTCCGTTTGCATTCACCTTTACCTGTCCATATGTTACGAAGCAGGTGATGAAAAGTAAAATTGTAATTGTAAATCGATTCATACTTTCATTTTTTGAAACTGTTACTGCATTGGCGCCCAACGGCACGAATATGCGTAGTGCGGGATTTCAAGGTACTTCACTATCAAACCGCTACTACGTTTATCAAATGCTTTAACGGTCAAATTTACGAAATTGCCCGTGAAGATCTTTATTCATCCAGTCAGGGGTTTCATAATATTGTATCTCTTTAAGAGGTAGGTATCATTAGCAGCCCGTTTCTAAGAATTTTTCTATCTCGGTTAGCGTGGAGTCAGGAGTGTTGATCCATCGATAAAGGTCGATTAGTTTGAAGTGTAAATCTCCTACTATTGAAAAGCGCTCAGTCTTATCATGTGACTAACATGTGACAAGGAGTACACTAGTCGGAAGAAACACAAGTGTCTTCATAACAAATGGCACACAACGGTCCAGGCAATGCGCCGGCCCGCCATAGGCTGGAAGCCGAGGCTGGGCCGGACTCAAGTCTAAGTATGAAAAACAGGGCCGGCGTATAGCGTATGTGGGCCGTCTAACCACCTGGTGCATTTTGCCGATTGTCTTGAATTGCAACTACAATTATTTTGTCATCTCTGATGGTGTAGAACAGAAGTATGTTTGTGAAGTACCGCCCTCCTCAACTAAGGATATTTTATTGATGAGGGATATATTTTGGGGAAGATTGAAACAGTATCTTCGAAGTGTTGCAATAGATCTTGAAAATCATCAATCTCCTTGCTGGAAAATTGAGAAACGAGATAATCACAAATATTTTGGGCGTTTTCAAGTGATTGATTAGTCCATTCGACATCCAACGGACTATTCATTCGAGCGAAGTTGATTCCAGAACTCTTTGGAAGAAATGGTGTCACCTTTGTTTAGGTCATTTAACCCTGATTGAATATTTTGCTTTTGTTCTTCTGTCAAATCATCCCACCAATCTTGATTTGGGTTGGAGGTTGAAAGCTTGACTGAATTTAAAAAATTCAGAAGCTTGGAATCATTGAGGGATCTGATCCATTGTATTAATTCTTCTCTTAACAAGTTAAACTCTGCAGTTCCCATGGTAAATACCTTTTCTTAAAGATACGAAATCCCAGTTTCACAAATAAATGGCCCAGAACGTTTTTGCTATGCGCAGTTGCGTGGGTTAGCTTTAAACTTTACAAGTACACACCAAACTGAAAATCCTTGCGGATTTTCAGAAGTAGGCGAGAACAAGCAATTACTTATAGCCATTGTTGGCATTAGTTTTTTATAATCTTGTTTTTTCAATCCGATATTTTATTGTTTCCCCCTTGGAATTAATCAGTTCCAAAAAGATTTGATCCTTAAATATATGGTCTACATAGTCGCAGAAATCACTTCCATTTTTAAAATCAAGACCATCAATTTTCGCAACTTTCATATTGGGTCTAATCCCTTTATAGTAAGCATCTGATTTTTCCATAACCGACTGAACGTAAATGCCTTTTTCTTCCGTGAAACCAATTCTGAATCCAAGGGTATTAGCTTTATCTGTTGCTTTATCTGATTTTAAGAGGTAAAGGTTTTTGTTATTCCAATCAATAGTTACCTTAAATCTTGATAGAAAATCATTACCTAGTGAAACGGTTTTTCCAGTTCGAATCATAACATTTTCAAGGCGCGTGTTATTAATGCTAACGGAATCAGAATAAGAAATCTCTCTTTTGAGTTCTACAGGCTTACCTATAATACCACTCTGATTAATTCCCTTTTCAATAAATGGTTCACTAAGTATATTCTTATCTTCAAGTAAAGTAAATATGTCATTGCTCAAAGCAATAGACCCGTTAAATCCATAATCAACCAACACATTCTTAACACTTGTCGTTCCAATATTTATATCTACAAAAATATTATACTGATAATCAGTTTTAAAGGGCAAAACAATATGTTTGTTAAAAGTGTCTGTTTCAATTTTACTAGATGACAACAAAGAATTATTTTCTTGGTCAATTGTCCAGTTGTATTGTCTAATTAAGTTTGAGCCAATAATACCATCTATTCCTAAACATTTCATGATTGGATTTGCATCGAAATCACCAACAAATGCTGTTTGATTTTGAAACAATACATTGCCAATATGTATTGAATCAACTTGTACCCAAATGACTTTCTTTTTGTTGTAATCACTGTCTACAATGTTTCCCTTACTCACCGTCTTAAAATTAGTACTTTCCTGAAGTTGCTCTGATATGCTAAAGGGTGCACCTGTATCAAACAAAAAGCGATATTCTTTTCCTTGTATAGTGATTGGTACAATAATTAGTTTATTTCGAATCTCAATATTTACAATATCTGTAGTACTTCTTTGATTGACACTTCCATACCTTATTGCATCAGTCCACTGAACAGAGCAACCTTGAGTTACAAAAATTATAATACAGATAAATAATGATATCTTAAAGATGTTTTTCATTCTTCAAATTATCACCAACGGTTAGTATAAACGGTCATTTTACATTAATGCCGTTTATGCATTGTTGGCCAACGTTATTAGGTTCATTCTTGGTTTATCCAATCAATTACAAATGGCAAAAGATTTTCTGGAACGACATGTCCCCCATCAAATTTCTTTAAGCTCACATTGTAATCGTTGTCAAGAAGTAAATCGCGACTTTGTTCGGCAAATTTTAAAGGGACAGCCTGATCATTAACTCCTTGAAGGACCAAAGCTCTTACTCCATTACCCTTTCTAATATTATCTTTCCCAGTCCAATCTTTATCTACAACTGAACCAAAAATGATCATTCCGTCGATTTTGTCATGGTGATGGATTCCAGTGAGATAGGTGATAATACCTCCTTGTGACATACCCATAAAAAAGATTTTACCTACATTATACTTTTCTCTTAAATCACTAATTACTTGGTCCATTTGCCGTTCTGTAGTAACACGCATAGCGGCCTTTTCTAATTCCGAAGCGGGTCTTTCCAGCATAATGTAAGATGATATATCGTAAAGAAACCATTCATATCCTATGGTTCCGTCTCTCCGCAGATAGCTATAGGGTGCTTCAGGTGTTGCATATATGAACCCTTCATCTGTAAAAGGTTTGCTAAATCTCTGAAACTTTTCTGCTGTACTTCCAAATCCGTGGAGTGCTATTATAAGTGTATGCTCAATAGATGGATCATAATTGTTTGGAAGGGTAACTATTGTAGGAGTCAAGGACTCGACTTTATGCCATACAATTGAGTTACTTGTGATAGAGTCAATTTGGGCTTGTATGAAGTTTACAACTAATAATAATGATACTAAGAATGGGAAAACTTTCGATTGTGGTAGTGTCATAATATTCCTATTAAGAATTTACTTTGTCGCTTCTTGAATGGTTGCCAACGGGTTCAGCGATGGCCCGGGTCCATGTAAAATACTATTTTCTGAGCAGGATTTAGGTGATGGTTTGGGGTTATCGCGTATGTTGGGGCACGTCATTTACCACCAAGCAATTTATATAACTTTTTGGGGTTTTGACGATTATCCCAAAACGCCAAAATAATTATTTCACTCTTGATTACTTTGTATACTATGCTATAGTGTCCCAAGGAGGATATTCTGGTATCTGGATGTTCAGTGGCTTTGGAGGCAACAGGATTTCTTGAAATGAATTCGATCTTGTCCCAAACTAATCCCGCGAGTTTTTCAGAAAACGAAGTTGATTTATTTCGTTCTATCCAGTAATCCAGCACGAGATAGAACTGTTTTTGAGCAGTACTAGTCCATTTGACGGCTAACTTTTTTCTCTTAGCCATTCACTGACTTTTGATCTGAATTGTTTTTGGGTTATTGTATGACCTTTTCCAATATCTTCTTCACTCATTTGGAGCATCAACTCCTGTTCTTTGGTAAAGGTAATTTTCTCATCTTCAATTTGACCTGAAGAGATTAGTTCCTCCAAAGCCAATAGAAATTTCTCATTTCTTATGGAAAGTAGTTTATTGATGAGTCGATTTCTAATGTTGTCAACCGCTGCCATTCCTTAAATATAACTAAAACTGAGTGCAGTTTGTAATGTGCCCTAACGTTCTCGTGTATGAGTAGTAGCGGATTTTTACTCACTAGCTTTTCAGTTTAATATTAACCTTTGTTTTAGACTTATACTTTCGTTTTATCACTCAAACCGCTATTACTTATAGACAATGTTAGGCTCTTTAAAGTTTTGCTATTTCTTCCAATAAACCAGAAGGCATTGGAGGGTGAAATTCATTATTCCAAATTATTACTATTCGGCCTTTATCAATAAATTTTGTCATTGAAGATGAAGATCCATAGCCCGCACCTCCTACACCAATGGTTTTCGATGTATATTCTTTTTCATATGGTGATTCAGTTATATTACAACCATACCCATAAGGTAAAAAGTTTGGACCAAATTTACGTGTTGCCTCTTCAGGCAGTGAATGCTTTTTGAATATCAATTCCCAACTTTCCGGTTTAAGTAAAATTTCTGTACCGATGGCAGCCATAAATTTATGTAGATCTCCTAGAGTTGATTTTTCGCCACCACCTCCGCGATAACTAATGCTGCGAGCAGGTATTGCAGGACTTCCGTCTTTCAGATAGTTAATGGATGAACCAGGACCATATTTAGAAATAGAATTGTAGCTGTTTATCATTCCCAGGGGTTTAAAAATTCTTTCCTCTTCGATTTTATAGTAATCGTCTTTTCTATATTTCATGATAATTTCAGCCAACAGCAGGTAACCTGAATTCGTGTAATTATACCCATGGTCTGGCTCAAAATCCAATTCAATTTTGGAGATATGGTCAAGGACTTCTCTTTGTGAAACAAAAAAGTCCAGTCTGCCTTCCATTTGCTCATAGAAAAAATCTGCTAAGCCAGACCGATGTGATAAAAGGTGATGAACGGTAATGTCATCTGCTCTGGGATGCTCAAAGAAGTCAAGATGCATTGAAATAGGATCATCAAGATTAATAAGCTCCTCTTCTACAAGTTGCATCAAAAGTATGGCAGTAATTAGTTTTCCCATGCTGCTAATATTGAATCTGGTTTTTACGGTATTAGCGATGCCTAGATTCCGATCTGCCATTCCAAATGCATTCTGATAGATTATTGTTTCTCCTTCTGCTATAAGTATACCACCATGAATTTTTCCATCATCGTATAACTTGCTGACTATTTCGTGGACCTTCGATGAGTCTGATTGAGTTAGCTGAGCTTGGGTTAAGAAGCATCCTAATGAGAGAATCAAAGTAAATAGATGTGTCTTCATACTTATTAAAAGTGTCTAATTTATTGAGCCTAACGGGATCAGGCTATGCGCCTGCCCGCCCTAGGCTGGAAGCCGAGGCTGGGCCGGACCTATCTAACAAACTTACAAAATCTAGGGCTGGCGTATAGCGTATGTTATGCCACATCAAAAACGAAACACAGTTTTGCACGATTTACATCGGTATTGATCCAACAAATTTCCAATAGGCACCACTGCGAAAAATGCTAAAATCAGCATCCATGCTTTGTATAGAAACTTTACCGGGAAAAGGGATAGACTGGCTGAGCCACAATTCGGACAAGTTATTTGATCCTGATTAAGTGAAACAGCCTTTCTTGCTCGCTCCAAATCTTCTTTATTTACAACAACCTGTACACCACTACCTAAGATTCCAAAATAATGAGGCATTAAGTTGGTGAAATGCTCATTATTCAAGAAGCATTCAATTCCCTCACTTTGTAGTTTTGATTTAACCAAGTGGGCATTAATTGAATTCGAACATGTAATAAGAATCGCAGTATCCAAAACGAAAGTAATGTGGCATACAACGGTCGCAGCTATGCGCCGGCCCAATAACAAAGTTATAAAATCTGGGGCTGGCGTATAGCGTATGTTGTGTCTCGTTTCTAACCGATTGTTAGGTTAACACGTTTACCCAAACCAATTTCCAGAAGCTTGTATAGTGTCGAAAGTTGGATGTCGCTGTGACCATTTTCAATTCTTGAAATAAAGCTCTTTTTTGTTCCGGTTCTTTCGGCGAGTTGCTCCTGTGTCATTTTTGCTTCTTTGCGGGCTTCCCGGATGATCTCCCCAATTGCAAACGCCTTGGCTTTGATCTCAAAATTGGCACGTTTCTTTGTTCCAATAGGTCCGTACCTTTTGTCAAGATGGTCGTCAAATGATGTTAAATGCTCTTTCATTTTGATTTACGCTTAAGGTCAAAGTACTCACTTTTAATTCTCAGTGCTTTTTCGATCTCTTTTTTCGGAGTTTTTTGTGATTTTTTCTGAAACCCATTAAAAAGGATCACCAGCTTCCCTTCATCGAATCAACAAAAGATTCGATAAATATTGCCTTGAAACTCAATCCGAATTTCATATAGCCCATCCGTTCCGGTCATATGTTGAAAGAACTTACTGGGTATTCGCTCGGCCATTCTAACTAAAAATAGAACTTGGTCAATTTTATTCCTCACCTTGCCATTCAAAGGCTCATAGAAGTCTAGGAAATAGCTTTTGAAGAATACAAGTTGACGTTTCTGTTCCACACATAAAGTTAACTAATAATGGAACAACGAAAAAATGATACAATTGGTTTCAGAGATGTTAGCTTACGAAATGAGACCTAACGGTCGCAGCGAAGGCGCGTTGATGCTGACCTTAGTTGCTTGTACTAAAGTAGCGAACCTGCGCCAGTCAATCAATGGCACTATTAATGGATAGCAGAATCTTGGTTGGGAGCGCTGCGAAAAGTATTCTAATAATTGAAAAGTAGTAAGGCGTAGGGAGTGGGCTTTTGGCATGGTGATTATCGAAGGTAGTTACACCAATGCGGTTTTCGCGTATGTTGTAGGGCGTTTTTAGCCTTCATACCCTTCTAACAGCTTGTTTATTTTTTCAGATTCCTTTCCACCCGTCATATCCAGAATTACAACCTTGTTAATTTTGTGAGACTCATCGTTAGCAGAATATATTCCAAACCAAATTCCTTCATCGAAGTTGTTGTGCCAGGTGGTCATAACATCATGTTCTGGTAAATACAGAGCTTCAATATCAGCTTCCCTATACGCTAATTCTTCATCAATTAAGTCGTGGACCTTCTCAGAACTTTGTCCCAACGTACAAACCCACACGACGTCCTTTTCGATGAGCTTTGAAACTACTTCGTTTATATAATTGCGTGGTCTATCGTTATCAACAAGAATGCAAAGCCAATTTGAGTCCGGGAGTTTGTCAGTCCAATTGTACTCAGTAGAGTAGGTTACCAAAATTATTTCTCTATCATTCAGAGTCATAGATGTCCAAGTAAAATGCCCTACAACGGTTTGGCTATGCGCAGTGCGGGATTTCAAGGCACAAACCTTTCAACCTGCACAAACGATAGCCAAATCTGCGTTTTGTGTTTTTAAATTTATTCAACAAGAAACGTCGAAGCGGAGCTTTGACGAAATAGGAGCACCGACCTTTCGGTTATCTACTTAGCCCGCATTGCGTATAAGTGTTGTTGTGGTGCCGTTTTTTATTTATTTCTTTTCTCAAATTCTTCTCTAATCAGTTTTTGCAAGTCGTCATATTTTATTTTCAGCGAGTTTGAAATTATCGATAATGGCGAGCCGTACATTTTATAATTTGCTTTCATCGCTCTTTTTGAGAATCCATTTTTTGCTCGCTCAATGTATTTGTCAGGTTTATCAGTCTCAAGCATTAAAATTTTTGTTGAATCCACCTGAACCGTTCCAATACCTGTAATGTCAGCCCATTCTATAAGCCCTAAACTTGTTGAGTTAGAATTGTCTGTAATTCCATTTTGATCAATTGTTAGTCCGACCTTTTTGTCAAATAGTTTTCTTGCGATAAATATCAAGCACAGTCCGAAAAATGCAACGGAGGCAATTCCCGCAATTCTAATTGCTTCGGGATTTCGGAAAAGCGGATTTTTAAATTGTTCGGGGTTCATTATGAATAGAATTCCTAGAACTACGAAAATGGTCGCACCGATTAAGAGTAGAAGAATTTTAGTCTTGCTTAATTGGATTTCAATTTTATCTGTCACTTGTCTTTTTTAAATGCACCACAACGGTCAGAGCGAAGGCGCGTTCTCCGTCCGCCGTAGGGCGAAAACATTCGACCGAAGGTGGAGGTGCTACCCTAGCTATTTGCACTAAAGTAACGAACCTACGCCAGTCTATCAATGACTCTTTTAGGTGGACAGCAGAACATGGGTTGGAGCGCTGCGCAAGGTATTCTAAAGATTGAAATGCACAAAGGCGTAGGGAGTGGACTAATCGCAAAGGTGATTATCGAAGGTAGTTACACCTATGCGGGCTTCGCGTATGTTGGGAGAAGATGGCGGGCGCTAGACGTCGAGAAGTTTCGAGCCATGAATTATCCTTACAACAACGACTAAGTTGTCAGGGTAGATACGATATACAATTCGGTAATTACCTAGTATTAATTCTCTTAAAGATTCGTTTTGGAATTCCGGAACGATTCGCCCGGATTCTTTAAATTTTTTCAATACTTCAATACGCCGTAGAATTTTATTGGCGAATCCACCGCATAGCGAGGTGAATCTAAGGCAATATAATCAGTGATTAAGTCAAGATCCTGCCATGCGGACTCGGTTAGTCTTATTTCGACCATTTATTCTTGACCCGCTCCTTGACTTCTTCAAAAGGTATGGTCCGCCCCTCCTCAAGGTCCTCTAAACCTTTTTCTACCTTATCAATAAAAATTAGCCGCTCAATCAGTTCTTCTGTATTGAAGTCTTCTGGTAGACTGTCAAGTGTTTCGATAACTTTTGATTTCTTCATGGGTTGCACTTTTATCAAAGATACAAAAGCCCGCCAATTCCTCCCAACGGCCGAAGCTATGCCTCGAGCCTTTTACGCTTGTTAAATCTAAAATACAAAAAAACCACGGAGGCTTGAGGTATAGCGATTGTTATCCGCCCACCTTCGCAAAGCTTCGGTGGGCAAAACCCACCAAGCGCCGTTCAACTCCGGGATGGTGCATAAGTAAACTATCGGGACCTTTCCTAATTACCCAATATATCCATCCTACTATATCGGGATGTTGCCTTTATCAACCTGAAATATCGATGATTGTGTTAAACTCTGAGCTTTAATTTCAGCCCGGGACATTTGAGACCCCGGTGACGGAAAGAAATTATTGGCGGATAACGGCCGAAGCTATGCCTCGAGCCTTTTACGCTTGTTAAATCTAAAATACAAAAAAACCACGGAGGCTTGAGGTATAGCGATTGTTATCCGCCCACCTTCGCAAAGCTTCGGTGGGCAAAACCCACCAAGCGCCGTTCAACTCCGGGATGGTGCATAAGTAAACTATCGGGACCTTTCCTAATTACCCAATATATCCATCCTACTATATCGGGATGTTGCCTTTATCAACCTGAAATATCGATGATTGTGTTAAACTCTGAGCTTTAATTTCAGCCCGGGACATTTGAGACCCCGGTGACGGAAAGAAATTATTGGCGGATAACGGTTCAGGCTAGGGCCTGAGCCATAGTGAAAGTATAAATTATCATGAAGCTAAGATGAAGGCTTGGGCTCTAGCAGTTGTTATGCCACGTATTTACTCTCCTCAAGTTCTATCAGAAAGTTTGGACAAAAATCAAAACCATTCGGCCAAGCAATACCCCCATTGGGTTCTACGAAGACCTGATTGAACTTGGTAGTGTCAAGAAGTTCTTTGGTAAATCCTTTACCAATAAAAGGCTTAAGATCCACTGTTTTTTCTTGTCCATTCCTAAACTTTATCCAAACAAAATAGTTGCCCTTAGCTTTAACTTCGACAATTTCGTTCATAATACTAATTTAACGGTTTTATCTTAGTAAGTGGTTCGGGTATAGAAGCTTTTTCCCAATTTGCCAATAGCTCATCTTTATGTAGTGAAGCCCATTCTAATACCATTGCATGAGCCCTGGGTGGAATTTTTCCAGCAATCACATCAAGTGTTTTAATATCATATTCTGCGTGTTGACCTTGGTAAATGGCGTGGAAGTGTGGGGGATTGTGATCCACAAAATACATTCGAATGACTATTCCATAGAATCGACAAATTTCTGGCATAGCTTAAATTAAGCAAATATCCGGCATGTGGCATAACGGTTTAGGCTATGCGTAGTGCGGGATTTTGAAACACTTACTTTTTAGTTTAGCACGGACGGTAGCCAAAACTACGCTTTGTGTTTTAACTTATTTTCCATAAAATGTCAAAGCGCAGCTTTGGCGGAAAAGGAGCACCGAACTTTCGGCTGGCACTTTCGCCCGCATTACGTATAGCCAATGTTGGGCACAGTATTTTTTATTCTTTCTTATCAACGTTCTGTACTATCTCCTCAAAGTCTTGTTTGTTTTTCTCTATAGGGTTTACTTTCAGGTTAACTTTTGCATTAAGGCGGGGTGTTATCCCATCATAATCAGTGATGATCTTCGTCCCATCAAATCTTTTTGAATACTCTTCTAGAAAGCTTGAGACTCCCTCAAATGCATCTTTTTCGTAAGGATTAAAGTGGCAATAGGTCAGCCCATAATCATTTCTCCTTGTTTCAAACATTGTCCAAGCTGTAGTTACAGGGTGTGTATCATTTGTTTTTATTTCAAGGTTCAATCGCGAAGGGATGTACAAATAGCATTTTGGAAGGTGTGGCATATTAGTCAATTCATCCTCAATTTCATCTGAAAGTTTATATCCGATCGAATTACTGATAAAGTTTGATATTGGGAGTCGTTCGTTTAAAATCAATATCGCTTCCAACTTTTCGACCCACGGAGCACCTCGCTTTGATTTGTCTATAAACTCTTGATAGACTGATTTCGGAACAATCACTGGAATCCCAAAATCTGCATTCCAATATTTTGGGCTTACTAAATTCATGTAGTTAAAGTAGTCAGAGTCATTACCAATTGGATTAACACGAATACTTCCAAATCCCGAATTAATTCTCCTGCTTTTGGCATCAGGATGTATTATTGGATGCATGCGATCGCCAACTTGTAATAGGTCAAGTTCTTCTCGAAAACCGAATGCTCTTGAATTTCCTTTTTTAGTCCAAATACCGCCTGGTAGTTTAGGTGCCCAATCTGTGAGAAACATGTTCTCAAATTTTAGAACGGCACCATTAGTTAAGGTTTCTCCTTCCGTTTCCTGTAGAAATTGCTCTCCTAATACTCTTTTCCAAAAATCTTCTTCGTCTTTTATCAAAATCGCGCCATTCTTCAATGATTTTGCTTTGACTTTTAGGAATTCATAGACCCGAAAATAATTTGAGATGTCACTCAAAAGTTTTGTCAGGAATAATTTTTTAAATGCCTCTCTATGCATGTTACTTTATATTGTGCCCAACTTGTTTATATACGGAACAAATGTCCGTATAGCACCTCTAAATTGAAAAATAACCGGAATAAAAGGAAATATTTACAAGTCCAAATCATCCAGTGGGCTCTTGACCTTCCGGATGTCTTTGCCGCTTAAGTGGGTATAGATCATGGTGGTCTTGGGGCTGTTATGGCCCAAGATCTGCTGAAGATACTGAATGTTTACCCCGCTGTTGGTCAAATGGGTGGCGTAACTGTGCCTGAGGGTGTGCAAGGTAACATTACGCTTTATACCCGCCCTTTTGGCGGCTCGTTTCAGCACTTTAGCTGCACTGCTGCTGGTATACTTGCCTCCCCGGGCTCCTTCAAATAAATATTTCCGGGGACGGTAACTTTTGTAATAGCGTCGCAGCTCTTCCAACAACCGCATTGACAAGGGTACCCGCCGGTCTTTCTTCCCTTTGCCAGCAGGGATATAGATCAGCGATTCCTGGCTGCGAATATCCTCCAGGGTTAAATTAAGCGCCTCCCCAATGCGAAGCCCCGCGCCGTAAACCAGCATCAATAAGGCCCGGTGCTTTATGTTTAAGGTGTTATGGAACAAGGCCTGCACTTCCTGACGGTCAAGTACATTGGGCAACTTCCGCTGCCGGTGAGGTCGCTCGATGGCGCTGAGATCAAATTGCTGATCGCTGGTTACTTTTAGATAAAGTTTGATGGCATTGATCCATTGATTCTGGGTGGCATAGGACTGCCCGATATTAATGAAATATTCAAAATTGTAATTTTCAATCTCCTTCACAGTGATCCGGTCAGGCTGTAAACCGGTCCGCTGAAAGAATTGCCGCACCAAACTCCCATATGTATTGATGGTGGAATCACTGTATCGCTTTTGTTTCATCCATCGGTAAAAGGTTTCCAGCGACTGATAAACCACCGGGCCTAATTTCCCTTTTATGGGCTTTGTCATGCAAGCAAGGGTTCCGGGTCATCAAACTAATACAATAGCGTAGCAAAAAATGAAATGGCACCTGAAGATCTTACCATTTCTCAGCTGATTTTACTTTGAGCCCAAGGCGGTTAGAAGTTCACAAGCTCTTGGGGTGGGCAGAATAATTGTTAAATTCAGCAAATTATGACGGTGATGAGACACCGCAGGTTGACATCAAGTAAATGACCGATGGTACTGTAGTTGTACCGGGTAATGGTCAACAGGAATGAAACAAAAAATAAAAAAAATCAAGTCTTTTGATGGCACCCAGCTGGCTTATACCAAACATGGCAGTGGGCCGCCACTGGTAAAGACCGCCACCTACATCACCCATCTTGAACACGATTGGGAAAATCCCACCTGGAAACCACTACTATTGGGACTATCCAGGTTTAATACTTTGATCCGCTATGACGAAAGAGGGAGCGGGCTGTCGGATTGGTATGCCCGTGACTATTCCTGGGATTCCTGGATCGAAGACCTGAAAGCGGTGGTTGACGCCGAGGGCCTGGATGAATTCAACCTTTTCGGACAATCTCAGGGATCTACCGTGGCAGTGGCCTTTGCTGCCAGGTATCCGGAACGGGTAAAAAAGTTGGTCATACTGGGCGGCTATGCCAGGGGTTGGCTGCATCGCGACCTCGATGAGACGGGTAAAAAAGAGGAACAACTGATCATCGACCTTATTAAACTGGGATGGGGCAAGGAAAACCCGGCCTTCAGAAAATTTTTCTGTTCCCAGGTGATGCCAGATGCCAACATGGATGCCATTACATCCTTCAATGAATTGATGAAAATTTCCACCGAACCGGAAATCGCCGCCCAATTGGAAAGGCATATGCATTTGTCTAACGTGGTGGAGGAAGCTCCCCTGGTGCAATGCCCCACCTTGGTGATCCATTCATCCGGTGATGCTTCGGTGCCCTTCAAAGAGGGAAAGCTGCTGGCAAGCTTAATCCCCCAGGCCAGGTTCGTACATCTCAATTCCAATAATCATATCCTGCAAGATGATGAACCTTCCTGGACGGTATTCTGGGAAGAACTATATGAGTTTTTAGAGGTAAAAGATGACTATTCAAAAGTAATTCAATATAAATCGAAAGGCCTGCGTAGGGTTTTGCGGACCATCCTTATTACGGATATCGTGGAATCCACCAAGATGGCCCTTACTTTAGGGGATGAGCGATGGATTGAAATGCTGGAAAAACATAACGAGTTGGTGCTTAGCTCATGCGTAGAATACGAAGGTGAAGTCATTAAGGATACCGGGGATGGTTTTCTGGTGATTTTTGAATCCGCTACAGCAGCGCTGGAATGTGCCAGGGATCTGCTGGGCAATTTTGAGGAGACACCCATCAACATTCGCTGCGGTTTGCACGCCGGTGAGATTGAGCATGTCTCAAATGACATTCGGGGATTACATGTTCACCTGGCGGCCAGGGTACTGGACGCTGCCGGCTGTAATGAAACATGGACCACTTCCCTATTCAAGGAACTCATGACCAGTTTTTCAAAGGATTTCGAAAGTCAAGGGAAATTCTTGTTAAAGGGAATTGAGGAAAAGAAAACCCTGTATAAGGTTAGCTAAACCATCAACCCCCTATTGACTAGAGACCCCTGACAAAATGATCGATCGCTTCGTCCACTCTTGGTATATCCTGCAATTGACCGCTCAAAGCTGCATCCAACGACCATCCCAGGGGTAATAAAAAAATCGCACACGGGATCCTGGTTCCCCTAACTCATTGATGTGCCGGGGTTCCCAACATATATAGTATAACTCCTGGTCCTGACCTGACTTTGCTAATTTCCCAATCATAAGTTCCGGTCCGGTCCAGGTTTTCCACAAGTTCTTTCATCTCTGATACGGAATAGGTGCGCAATGCCGATACCACGCCATCCCATAGCACAAATAAGGGCACGATCGGAATCAAATAAGTGAATAAGATTCTTCCTATTTTAAATGGTTTGATAAATGGTGTGGTCAACCACACGCTTATTGGCGATAAAAGCATGGCTAAAATACTGGGTATACTTCTTTCCTGAGCTTCAAATACGGCAATAGGATTACCGGCGTCAACGGCATTTTGCAGGATCAATGTGGCGTCATTTGGTTTAAAATGATGCAGTGACAAAAATAGCGTTCTCAACCCGTGCAATTCTTCGGGTACGTCTCTGGCATCGACAGGTTTCTCAAAGTATGCAAAATTGTCTGCCTGTTCTTTAGTGAATTCAAAAGCCGGAACATTGGGGTAGAGATCCGTGAGCATGATTTTGAGATCTGGCTGGTGTTTTTTCAACTCAGCGTTCAACCAAATCAGTCCGCCTCCTCCGCCTGAACCAAGGTCAATCATTTGATTGGTCTTACTTTTACGCAATCCTTTCAAAATTACTGGGATGATCGGTTTATACATTTTTGTTTTATTCGACAAAAACTGTAAAAAGTCAGTCCCGTAATTCCTTAGAAAAGCCGGAAACCATGCTTGGTCTTCGAATTCAAATAAATGTACCCTGCTCATTGGGCCTGTTAGGATTCACTGCCAGCTATACTACAAAAAAGTTTCAAATAATCGGTTGCTAACCCAACACCCTAGAATCAAGTAAACCACACGTCCTGGTTTAAGTTGCAACTTAAACCAGCAATTGAGGCTAAAATTCAAGCTGCTAAACGGGCTTCATTTGTGAGAGCCTTAATAATTATTAACTTGAAAAAGTGGTGGCGGTCAAGTAGTCGCCAACACCCCAACCAAAATCAATTGCAACCATGTCTACTAAATCCTTAAACCCTTTGCTGATATTTATCGGCATCAGCTTACTTTGGTCTTGCACCTCGGAAAACCAGCAGCCCGAAGTTTATCAGCCTGATATAATAATCTCCTGGAATCAGCTGATCCTGAAAACGGCGGTAGCAGAAGATGGACTACTTACTCTCAAAGGAGTCCGAACCGCCGCCATGGCCCATATCGCCATACATGATGCCCTCAATGCTATCCAACCGCGATATCAGCCCTATACTTATGGGGCTGACCAAGCTGGCGCACATCCTCTGGCGGCAGCTGCTCAGGCCGCTTACGAAGTAGTGGTAAGCCAATACCCCGATCAGCAAGCCCAATGGCAGTCAGAGCTGGAAAAATGGCTGGGGGCACTGGAAGATTCCACGGATGGCGTAAGCGAAGGAAAAGAGCTGGGTGCCGCTTCCGCCCGGAAAATACTGGAACAGCGGGCAGAGGATGCCTGGAATAGCGAAGCGGAATACACCTGGCATCCCATGGCCCCGGGGGTATACGCGGAGTTCAAGGAGCACAGCGGCACCCCGGAGGGCTTTATCTTTGGCGCCGGTTGGGCCAGAGCACAGCCATTTATGCTGGAAGAACCGGGACAGTTCCGCTCGCCACCCCCACCGGAAATTAACAGTGATGCCTATACCGAAGCCTTCAATGAGGTAAAGGAAGTGGGCCGCGACTCCAGCCAGACCCGCACTGAGGACCAGGCACACCTGGCCATGTGGTGGAAAGACTTTGTGGAGAATTCGCATAACCGCTTAGCCCGGGAACTGGTAGACTCGCTGGGTCTGGATCTTTGGGAATCCGCACGGGTATTTGCCCTGCTGAACATGACCGTCTTTGATGCCTATGTCAATGTGTTTGATAACAAATTCCATTATAACCATTGGCGACCTTATACCGCCATACGCTGGGCGGAGAATGACGAGAACTCCGATACTGAGGCCGACCCGGAGTGGGATAACCTGCATCATCACACCTATGCCTTTCCCTCCTACCCTTCCGCCCATGGCTCCGCCAGTTCGGCAGCTATGACGGTGCTGGCCGAAACCCTCGGCACCGGAGATGAGTATGCTTTTACTATGAGGACAGAGCAAGTGGATAAAGCAGGACCCATGGGAGAAAAAATAGCTATGGATCCACCCACCAGGCAATTCGACCGCTTCAGCGAAGCTGGCTTGGAGGCGGCTATGTCCAGAGTTTACCTGGGTATCCACTTCCGCTACGACTCCGAGGAAGGGCATCGTTTGGGTACGGAGATCGGGAATTATGCAGCGGATAATTTTCTGCTGCCGGTCTACCAGTAATTGGAAACCAAGGACGGTTTGGCGGGCATGAAAAATTGTAAAAGACGGATTACGAAAGACGAATTTTTCGTTTGGGTGGGGCCTTCGGATTACTCCCTTCTTATTTACTTATGACGCAATATTTTAAGTGGTTGATTATATGTATTTACAAATTCAGGCTTACTCTCAAAGGAGTCCGAACCGCCGCCATGGCCCATATCGCCATACATGATGCCCTCAATGCCATTGATTCCCGCTACCAGCCTGACGCCTGTACTGATGAACAATCCCAGGCACACCCGCTGGCTGCTGCCGCACAGGCGGCATACGAGGTAGTGGCGATCCAGTATCCCGATCAGCAGGCGCAATGTCAATCCCTGCTGGAGCAGGTAAGATTCATAGTCGTCACTCGGAATATCCGAGCGACTGATTATTTTATATAAAAATTTAAAAAGCAGACACTTACAATAATACGTCATTAGCAGCGGAGCAGAGAAATCTTTCAACTTTGATGTTATTCTGGTCTTGGGGCTATGCGAGGCTAAATAATTACGATTTACGAATTTTCTGTATGAGGTTTTGGTATACTTTCACCTAAGGTTTTTTTATTCTTCACTCTAACCTCGGGTTTCCTGCTTCTTTCTTCGCGCTGAATTCCCCTAAGCTATCTTAGTCTTAGCGTGGAGCCCCGACTGCCGTGCCAGTCCGAAGTTTCCGGTGGAGGAAAGACATTATCAAGTGGCGCTGTCACAGCGAAGGATGGCCGTGCCAGTCCGAAGCTTGCAGTGGAGGAGAGATATTATAAAGTGGCGCTGTCACAGCGAAGGGTGGACTAAGGATTATCTTGCCAAACGAAATTTTGTAACGCTGATTTCTTTGCTTCGCCGCCCATAGATAAGGATGTTTACAGACACCACCCTGGCAGTATTAGCAATATAAACTGCTCTTCCATTTGTAGAGGCCAATCTTGGCAATTCATCCTTCAACCTCGCGCTGACCTCGTATTCCTTCTTCCTCCTTCGCGCTGAAGCTGTAATAGTGCCGGATGTAATAACTTCCTGGAACCGACTGATCATGGAAACCGCGGTGACGGAATAAGTATCTGATTATAAAATATTTACATTACTCAGTCGCTTGGCTGCGCCGAGTGACGATTATGGTAGATTAACTTTTGATCGTTGCTCCAGATGACCACTATATCAACAACTATAGCTTATTCATACTCCTAACGTCATCCTGGTTTTGTGTGTTTTGGAATCAAATATTTAACCTCGCGCTGACCCCGTATTCCTTCTTCCTCCTTCGCGCTGAAGCTGTAATAGTGCCGGATGTAATAACTTCCTGGAACCGACTGATCATGGAAACCGCGGTGGCGCAATAAGTATGTGATTATAAAATATTTACATTACTCAGTCGCTTGGCTGCGCCGAGTGACGATTATGGTAGATTAACTTTTGATCGTTGCTCCAGATGACCACTATATCAACAACTATAGCTTATTCATACTCCTCACGTCATCCTGGTTTTGTATGTTTTGGAATCAAAATATTTAACCTCGCGCTGACCCCGTATTCCTTCTTCCTCCTTCACGCTGAAGCTGTAATAGTGCCGGATGTAATAACTTCCTGGAACCAACTGATCATGGAAACCGCGGTGGCGCAATAAGTATCTGATTATAAAATATTTACATAACTCAGTCGCTTGGCTGCGCCGAGTGACGATTATGGTGGATTAACTATTGATCGTTGCTCCAGGTGACCACTATATCAACAACTATAGCTTATTCATACTCCTCACGTCATCCTGGTTGTGTGTTTTGGAATCAAATATTTAACCTCAAGCTGACCCCGTATTCCTTCTTCCTCCTTCGCGCTGAAGCTGTAATGGTGCCGGATGTAATAACTTCCTGGAACCGACTGATCATGGAAACCGCGGTGCCGGATTAAGTATCTGATTATAAAATATTTACATAACTCAGTCGCTTGGCTGCGCCGAGTGACGATTATGGTAGATTAACTATTGATCGTTGCTCCAGATGGCCACTATATCAACAACTATAGCTTATTCATACTCCTCACGTCATCCTGGTTTTGTGTGTTTTGGAATCAAAATATTTAACC
The DNA here is from genome assembly GCA_965224285.1 of Cyclobacteriaceae bacterium. Classification (GTDB taxonomy): domain Bacteria; phylum Bacteroidota; class Bacteroidia; order Cytophagales; family Cyclobacteriaceae; genus JAJCYK01. The sequence continues at coordinate 5,015,880 of OZ245043.1, read as the reverse complement.
TCGCGCTGACCCCGTATTCCTTCTTCCTCCTTCGCGCTGAAGCTGTAATAGTGCCGGATGTAATAACTTCCTGGAACCGACTGATCATGGAAACCGCGGTGCCGGATTAAGTATCTGATTATAAAATATTTACATAACTCAGTCGCTTGGCTGCGCCGAGTGACGATTATGGTAGATTAACTATTGATCGTTGCTCCAGATGACCACTATATCAACAACTATAGCTTATTCATACTCCTCACGTCATCCTGGTTTTGTGTGTTTTGGAATCAAATATTTAACCTCAAGCTGACCCCGTATTCCTTCTTCCTCCTTCACGCTGAAGCTGTAATAGTGCCGGATGTAATAACTTCCTGGAACCAACTGATCATGGAAATCGCGGTGCCGGATTAAGTATCTGATTATAAAATATTTACATAACTCAGTCGCTTGGCTGCGCCGAGTGACGATTATGGTAGATTAACTATTGATCGTTGCTCCAGATGACCACTATATCAACAACTATAGCTTATTCATACTCCTCACGTCATCCTGGTTTTGTATGTTTTGGAATCACAATATTTAACCTCGCGCTGACCCCGTATTCCTTCTTCCTTCGCGCTCAAGCTGTAATGGTGAATTTTAAAACTATCCTTCTGATTTCTTTCTTCTTTCTTCGCGCTGTAAATATGCTTCAATATTTTCTGCATAACTTACTACTGAAATACCATCCACATGATCATCAAACATCAAAACCAAACCCCAAAGATCCATCCCTCCTCTTACATAGCCCCCAATGCAGCCATCTGCGGGGAGGTCACTATCGGTGAGAACAGCCGGATCATGCACGGCGCTCAGGTCATTGCCGAAGGCAGCCCTATCGTGATAGGGGCCAATTGCATTGTACTGCAAAACGCGGTTATCCGTGGGGCGTTCGACCATGGGGTAAGTATCGGAGATAACTGCCTGATCGGCCCCAATGCTCATGTGGCCGGCTGTACCCTGGAAGACCAGGTATTCATTGCCACCGGCGCTTCTATCTTTCATGGCTCAATCATAAAAACCAAGTCCGAGGTGCGCATTAATGGAGTGGTGCATCTTAAAACGGTAGTACCACCGGGATCTACCATTCCCATCAACTGGGTAGCGGTTGGAGATCCCATGCAATTGTTTGCTCCTGACTGTCATCAGGAGATCTGGGAAGTTCAAAAGCAATATGATTTCCCTAAAGCGGTTTATGGTATCGACAGGCCGCCTCCAGGGGAATCCAAAATGCCGGCGGTTTGCCGGGTGATGTCGGAAAGACTGGGCAGTCACCAGGAAGATATAATATTAAAACCCTAAGGTTAAAAAAATTTGATACTTATGAGTCCTGAATTTGTGAAGGCAACTGTCAAAGACATCCCCATTCTACTGCAGATGATGGAAGAATTTAATCTACATGAGGAAATTAGGTTCGATCCCGGCAACACCCGTTTATTGCTAAAGCAGTTTCTGGAAGAGGCACGATTAGGGTTTATATGGTTAATAAAAATCGAGAGTCAGCCCATTGGCTATGTTTGTCTCACCTTGGGGTACAGTTTTGAATACGGGGGACGGGATGCTTTTATTGATGAGTTATTTATTAGGGAATCAACCCGGGGGTTAGGTGTGGGAGCTAAAACCATGGAATTTTTAGCACAACAAGCAGAAACCTTAGGGATCATGGCCCTTCATTTGGAAGTGGAAAGAGGTAATGAGATCGCCAAAAACTTATATGCCAAACACGGATTTCACTCCAATGATCGCATATTGATGTCCAAATATATTTCCGATCAATGATCGGGGCTATTCCTCATCGATTAATTTTACGGAATCACCTAGCCTTATTCTACCTCCTTTTACAATTCTGGCGGTGAGCCCTCCATGCCCCCGCATGGCATTCCAGCCACCGGCTCCCAAATTCTGCTCCATACGGGAACAAGGGGCACAGTCTCCGGTGCCTTCCAACACCACCTCTCCTATCTGAAATTTTCGATCCTTCAAAGCATGGAGATTTATTCCACGGGTGACGATATTACGTCTGGTTAATTGGGGATCGATCTGCTCTTTTCCAAAATAGGATGCCACTGCACGCAAATGCTCTTGCTGAATAACAGTTACCTGCCGTTTGCTCCCCGGCCTCCCAGAGTAGTGATCGCCTTCCAATCCTTGATCCTCGATGGCTTTTACCTCTTCTTTTTCTTCAATCAAGCATCTAGCCTTGGTGCGAGTGCCTATCCAGGTCACTGTTCCCTGTTGTGGCATGCTGCGCTTGAGTTCCTTCATGGTATACATAGGATTGAGTTGACTGGTATTGAATTCTCTTAAATAAACTTAATTGTGGCTGCTTGCGTTACATTATACTATAACTAATCCAATGAAACCAGGGTTATTCCGTTTATGGCCAGCATTGTTGATGCCGTGGTGGGCAGGTTGCTCCGATGATGATCCCCAGATAAACCCAGCTGGATTTGTCAATACACCCGCTGAAATTGAGATTGTAACTTCCGATATCGATCTTTTCTGGGAGGTCCATGATCAATCCAATGGCGTATTCGTAGCAGGGGAATTTTTAGATAATTACTTCAGAAGCGGGACAGAATCCCTCAGCCAATTCTTTGACGCAAAAATAAAAAATGCTCAACCTTTGGCCAATCTACTATCGGACGAAGCATATCATAATTATTATCTGTCAATTAGGGCCAATACTGAGAATATCAATACCGGGGAGTTATTGGAAGCTTTACAATTATTTGAAAATCAATACCCTCCGGCTGTATTTAGTGATTTAGTGATGGTGGTGGGACCATTGCGTACCGGTGGAACCGTTGTCTCCAACGGCAATATGGTAATTGGTGTAGAATTTTTTACCAAAGCCCCCGATACACCCACCTCAGAATTAAGTCCCTGGGTAGAGGCAGTAACCCGAACTGAGGATTACCTGTCCTCCATTGTTCTTCATGAACTGGTACACGTTCAACAACGCAATTTTGCAGTTGAAAGAAACCTAAGCGGCAGCAATACTTTGTTGGAAATTGCCATGGCAGAGGGCATTGCAGATTTTGTTCCTTTTATTTTAATTGGCAAATATCCCAACGATCATCTACCTGCTTTCGCAGATCCCATAGAAGAAGACCTCTGGAATGAATTCAAAGGGGAAATGAATGGTACCGACCTTGATAATTGGTTATTCAATGGCGCCAACTCTCCGGATCGCCCGGGTGACCTGGGGTATTATATAGGGTTTAAGATCGCTCAGTACTTTTATGATAATATGGCTGACAAAGAACAGGCCACCCGGGAACTTTTGGAAATTTTAAACGCAGAGGAATTTCTTGATCAAAGCGGATATGAAGATAAATTCAACTAATAACTTTACCACTACATTATGAACTATCATCGAATATTACTGCTTATCTATGGGGTCACCTTGCATAGCACGGCCAGCATGGCTAAACCGGATCCCAGGAGTGGGTTCACTTTGGGAAATCCCCAGATCCAATCTATCAGTACCATGGAATTTGGTTCCGATGGGATCCTTTTCATTGGCGATTCTCATTCAGGAACCATTACTGCCATCGAAACCGATGATGTAAAGGAAATCTCCAGCAACGATGCCCTAAGCGTTGAGGGGTTGAATGACAAAATTGCCGCAGCCTTAGGCACCACACCGGATAATATCATTATCCATGATATGGCGGTAAATCCCCTATCACAGACGCCCTATCTGGCAGTATCAAAAGCCAATCGAAAAGAACTGGGATATTGGAGGCTGCCCAACGATGTGGCCCAGGCCAATATCATTATTAAAGTAAAACCTGATGGTGTCATGGAAGAATTTTCTACCGAGGAGGTTTCTTTTGCTCAGACATTGATATCCAATTTAATTGATCCCGACAAAGGGGAAACCTATCGCAAAAGCTCTCTCAGAGTAGACGCCATTACCGATCTCTTTTTCCATCAAGACAAACTCTACGTAGCCGGACTGTCCAATGAGGAATTTGCTTCCACTATGCGGATATTGGATTTTCCATTCAACGAAAATCAGCAGTCCGTATCGCTCGAGGTGTATCACGCTGCCCACGGAGTTTATGAGACCCAGGCTCCGGTCCGGACCTTTGTACCCTATAGCTACCAAGGTAATGATCATATGATTACCGCTTATACCTGTACCCCTCTGGCTACTTTCCCTCTTAGCCAAATAGCTAAAGGTGGCATGGTTAAGAGTAAAACCGTAGGGGAGTTTGGTGCCGGTAACATTCCTATGGATATGGTGGTATATCAGAGAGACGGCAAAGACTATCTGATGATCTCCAATAGTACCAGAAACTTAATGCGGGTGGATATCTCCGATATTTTTGCCATGGAAGAAGGACTAAAAACAGAAGTAAAGGGATTTGGTGTGGCTGGTGTGCCCTATGTAGCACTTCCCAGTAATGGGATACAGCAAATCTCATACTTGAACCAGAATCATATCCTGGCTTTGGTACAAACACCAGGCGGAAGAATGGATCTGCGTTCCCTTAGTACCAAATGGTTTTAAAGGTTTGTTTATGGTTGTCAGTCATTGGGCTGGTGGGAAGCCCCGTTCAAGCCCAGCAGCATGAGTTGATCCTGGATACCAGTCATGAATGGTACGGGTCCCTGGCGGTCGAGATCAGGCGTGTGCATCACCCCGGTTCAAAGAATTACGAGCCTATGTTTCAGGTATTTACCGGAGAATGTCCCCCAAAGGCTGGAAAGCAACCCCTATGGGGTAAGGCCGGCATCCTCGGCGAACGTGCTTATTTTCAGCCACGGTTGCCCTTTGAGCCCGGTCTGGATTATTGTTATAGTTTGATTTGGGCTTCAGACACGGTATCTGGTCAATTCAAAGTAGAGCATTCCAGCAATATTCCCGCTAGGCTTCTGAGCGTATTTCCCCAACAGGTCACGGTACCTGCCAATATTTTGAAATTCTACTTAAAGTTCTCACATCCCATGGGTGGTCATGATCCGTACCATAGTATACACCTAATTAATCAGACCGGAGATACCTTAAAGCAGGCCTTCTACCCCGCTAATCCAGCTTTATGGGACCCTGAAAGGACCCGGTTAACCCTTCTTTTTGACCCTGGTCGCATCAAACGCGGTTTAGTGCCTAATGCTGAACTTGGACTGGCTTTGGAGGCCAACCAGGAATATACTATAGCGCTGGACCCCTCCCTAACAGATGCCAGCGGACATGGGTTAGCAGGATGGACAAAATTTCACTTTAGAACCACCCAGCCTGATCACCAGGTACCGGTGATAACGCGCTGGCAAGTTACTCCCCCCGCCAGTGGAACTAGACAGGCTTTGGTATTGAAGTTTGATGAACCTATGGACTACGCCCAATTGCAGCGATGGATCAGGATCAGGGATTCTACCGACACATTACTTGAAGGTGATATATCCATTGCTCCTGATGCGCTTAGCTGGAGTTTTCAACCTGAACAGGAATGGCTAAGCGGGTTACACTATCTGGAAGTTTATAATCAACTGGAGGATTTGGCGGGTAATAGCCTGAGAAAGCCTTTTGAGCTGGCAGCTGGAACCGCCGAAAATCTGCTACCACCTGATTGGATCAAAGTACCGGTAGATTTAAAACCATGAAAAAACCCGGCTTTCTGAAAAGAAAACCGGGTCGGATCTATTAAAAAAATCAACTAACAGTCTACCTCAATGACCCGGCTGCTGCCGTTTTTAGTCACTGTGATCAGGGTATCGCACTCACCATCGCCAAAATCCAATAATACATCAGGATGGTCTCGCCGCTCAATCAATTTCAGGCCTTGCACCGGTACACACACTCCACGCACCCTACAAGCTCTCTTCCAGATTATCTTAGATAAAATTGTAACCTGATAGGCTACACCCCGGCGATTTACACCTTCAGCTCCTCCTTCCACATGTAACTCATCCAATAGCGGGTTATTTCCCCGGATCCAGGTAAAGGTCTTATCCACTTCTCTGGTAGCAAAGGACCCATCCGGCCAGGTAATTTTACCCCCTATTAATTGCTTGTGAAAACTTACCGGATCCTCAAAACTGGTGGACACGTTGGTTATATTTTTGGTGCCTTCAATGGCCAGACCGTTTACGGTATAGTTCTCCAGGGTAATGGTAAGTTCCGCTCCGGGTACAAACATGCGCTGGGTGTATTGGATAAAGATTATTCCACTCCTGAACTTGCCATCCGGACCTTCACAGCCATCTCCAAAATCAATGGTAATGGTTTTAGCTTCTTTGTCGTGGGTTATGGTGGCACATCGGGTAAACATATCAGTTTCATCCATATGACTTCTGCCGCCTATAGATCCGTCTTCAGTTCGATCATGTGCTTCTACGCTGATCAAATCCAGGTCTTCAAAAGCGGCCTCCATCTCATGCTCAGTAGAGATCTGAGCCACATCCGATTCATCTATTTCACTTTGTAATGGGCTGTCCTCGTTGTCCTCACAGGCCAGCAATCCAATAGCTAACAGGATACCCAATAACCAATTTCGGTAAAGTAGGTTGTTACGGGTTATACCAATCGTTTTCATTATCATAGGATTTCGTTTAAACAGTTATGTCCCTTTGATGCTTTTTCCGGCACATGGTTTAATTGCCATTGCAGATAAATTTGTATATTATTTTAAGACATTGATTATCAGGTATATAAAATTGTAATTTATCTTTTACTCATCTACGTCAATAACCTCGGATGGCGTATATTTACTCCATGTTACCGAGAATATTATTGGGTTGTTTGATAGCCTTGAGCAGCTATACGGTAATGGCCCAACAGAACCAATTAAAAATCGCCAAATTAAAATATCAGGGAGGCGGGGATTGGTATGCCAACAAAACCGCCTTGCCCAACCTAATAGCCTTTTGCAACCGTGAGCTAGGTACGGACCTGGCCGTGGAAGAGGAAATTGTAGAAGTGGGAAGCCAGGAGATATTCTACTATCCATATGTCTATATGACCGGCCATGGCACTGTAACCTTTAGCGATCAGGAGGCTGCCAACTTAAGAAACTATCTGCTGGCTGGTGGCTTTCTACATATAGATGATAACTATGGGATGGACCCTTTTGTCAGGCTAGAGATGAAAAAAGTTTTTCCCGAATTGGAGTTTGTTGAACTGCCTTACTCCCACAAAATTTATCGGCAAAAATTTACCTTCAACCAGGGCCTCCCCAAAATTCATGAGCATGACGGTAAGCCTCCGAAAGGATTGGGATTGCTCTTCGAAGGCCGATTGCTATGCTTCTATTCCTACGAATCTGACTTAGGCAATGGATGGGAAGATCAAAGCATCTATAATGATCCTCCTGCAGTGAGAGAACAGGCCCTGAAAATGGGAGCTAATATTATTTCTTATTGCTTTACCCAGTACTAGTTAGCTCCAAATGCGTAATTTCCAATACCTGTCTAAACGGTAGTTTGAAACTCGCTCCTGCAGCGCGGGTGTGGAGCAACAAATCCGAAAAAACTTGTAGTCAGGCAAAAAAGAGAACGAATACGGTTAACACTATTCAAAGTTATACAACCCTGAAAATTCCTTTTTCCTCAATTTGTAATTCGTAATAATTCGTAATCCGTAATAATTCGTAATTCGTAATTCAACTATAAGGCCTATCCAAAATTTCTTTCAAAATGATAGCCTGTTTTAAACCATTTCTACTCTGTAATAGCTTCCTTACTTTCCTGGCGGATTTAGATCCACGGGATGACTTAATGCGAAACTGTTTGAAAGCCCTTTGCTCATATTCGACGGGCTGGGGCGTGAGTATAACCGGGTCGGGGGCGATCGGTTCATATTCGTGGCCATCATCCTCCTCCTGGTACTCCACTTCATCAGAGACATATTCCTCCTCATAAGGTGCCGGTTCCTCTTTAGTTGACCCACCGGTTAGTTCCCTAAGAATATCCTCGAAAGTTACCGGAGGTGGTTCCGGTGCAGATTTTGAATCCTGGTTCGGCCCTGGAGTTCCTGATACCGGTTTAGGTTTTTGTTTCTTTTTGCCAAATACCCGGGATAAAAACCAAATAACCAGTATGGCCAGATACAATAAGTTTTGAATGTCGTCCATTGAGGAATAAAAATACCAAAAATAATTTTTAAATTTGGCCGACCATTTTTTAATATTCGGGACTACACCTCTATATGCTCCTTACCAAGCTCGAAATCAAGGGATTTAAAAGTTTTGCAGATAAGGTCACCATTAATTTTGACGAAGGTATAACCGGAGTGGTGGGCCCCAACGGGTGTGGTAAATCCAATATTGTGGATGCCATCCGATGGGTGCTGGGAGAACAAAAGATTAAAACCCTACGGTCGGAGAAGATGGAAAACATTATCTTCAACGGCACCAAAAACAGAAAACCCACCCAACTGGCCGAGGTCAGCCTCACCTTTGACAACACCCGTAATTTACTGCCTACCGAATATTCACAAATCACTATCACCCGCCGTTATTTTAGATCTGGTGATAGCGAATATCAACTGAACGGGGTGACCTGCCGGCTAAAGGATATCACCAACCTGTTTTTGGATACCGGAATTGGACCTGATAGTTATGCCATCATCGAATTGAAGATGGTAGACGACATTCTCAATGACAAGGATAACAGCCGACGAAACCTTTTTGAGGAAGCGGCAGGGGTAGCCAAGTTTAAGATCCGTAAGAAACAGACTCTCAGAAAACTCGGGGATGCCGAGGCCGATCTGGAAAGAGTGGAAGATCTGTTGTTTGAAATAGAAAAAAACTTAAGATCCCTGGAAAAGCAGGCCAGGCAAGCGGAAAAATATTTCCAGCTGAAACAAGACTATAAGGACTACAGCCTGCAACTGGCCAGGCATAAGGCGGCCAGACACACCACGGAGTACCGGGATATTGAAAAGAAAATACAAGAAGAAAGTGACCGTAAACTGGCGCTCAACACCCAGCTTACTGATAAGGAGTCCGAAGTAGAAAAACAGAAAGCCCAGCTGATCGAGCTGGAGAAAGCGCTGGCTAGTCAGCAACGGGTATTAAACGATCATGTTTCCCATATCAGGAAGTTTGAAAATGAGAAACAAATAAAAAATGAACGTCTTAAATATCTGAACGACAAGGATGAATCGTTAAGCCGTCAGATTACTATCGACCGGGAAAGTCGGGAACAAGCAGACCTCAGCATCAATAGTCTTTCTCAGGAAAAACAACGTATAAGTGAACTGCTGATCCAAACTGAACAACAGTTAGGTGCCTTTCAGGCTGATTTTGAAAAACAACAAGGAGAAACCAATACTATACAACAGGAGTTACAAATCCTGACTGATCAATATCGTGAAAAACAAGATCGCCAATATCAGTTGGGGAAAGAGGTTGAGATCAAGGAAATGCAGATTAAAACCCTGCAGCAGGAATTGGAAAAAGCCAGCAGTGATACTAGTGAGAAATCCGCTAGTTTAGATAGTTTCGAAGAGAAAATCGGAAGTATCGCCTCGGAAATTGACAGCAAAAATTCCCAATTGGTGCATTTGAAAGCGGAGGAAGAGAAGTTGCAGCAAAATATTGAGTCCACTACCCAAAACATTGAGGTGATCAGGGAAGAGTTGGTACAGAAAAGCCGTATCCTGGACGCCAAGCAAAACGAATATAACCTTACCAAATCACTGGTTGAAAATCTTGAAGGTTTTCCGGAAGCCATAAAATTCTTAAAGAAAACCGCCGTTTGGGGAAAGAACGCACCACTGCTTTCAGATATAATTACCTGCGATGACGAGTACAGGGTAACCATTGAAAACTACCTGGAGCCCTACATGAATTATTATGTAGTGGATAGCGAAAGCCAGGCATATCAGGCCATAAACCTTCTCAGCGAAGCGGCTAAAGGGAAGGCCAACTTTTTTATTCTGGATAGTTTCAAAGATTTCCATCCCTCCCAGGGAAAAATTTTCGATAGCGCCATCGCTGCTACAGAAATCGTGGAGTACGAGCAGAAGTACCGGAATCTGGTTGGCTATATTCTGGATGGAGTTTATATAGTGGACGGAGATTACCTCAGTATGCCACCCGACAAGTCCTGTGTTTTCATCACTAAAAATGGTAAAACAACTAGAAAAGCACATAGTATCTCTGGTGGATCTGTAGGGTTGTTTGAGGGAAAACGCATTGGAAGAGCTAAAAATCTGGATAAGCTCAAAAGAGATATACGCAAACTAGACCGGGATATTGAGAAAATCAAACAGAGTCTGGCTAGTAAGCAGTCGGAGTTGTCACAGCTAAAAGCAAACACCCATAAGGCCAGAATTGACTTTCTGCAAAATGAGATCTATCGCATCAATGAGGAATATGTCTCCTACCGCACTAAAAAGGAGCAATTCCTACAGCTCATTACCAGCAATAAAACCAGGAAGGAAGACATTGAAGGTAAAATTCAGGAATTAACGGCGGAAATCCGCGGTACCAAGCCTGAGTTGGATGAGGTATCCGGAGTACTGCCGGAGTTTGAAAAACAAGTCGCTACCCTACGTGAGCAGTTGGTAAAGGAAAACGAAATCCTGAAGCAAAAATCAACCTACTACAATGATTATAACCTGCTCTACCATAAACAACAAAATGAATTGAGTTCCCTGCAAGGCGAATTGAATTTTAAGAAAGCCGCCATGGAACAAAATGATCAGCGTATTTCAGTCAACCAAGCTGCTGTGCAGCAAACCCAAAAGGAGATTCGGCAGTTGCTGTCAAGTGCTGAGGTTAGCGAAGATGAGCTTCTCACACTGTACCGTAAAAAGGAAAATTATGAAGGTGAGGTTAATAAAGCTGAAACAAGCTACTACTCCTGCCGGGGTACTATCGATTCCCTAGAAAAAGAGGGGCGTGAAATTCTGCGTAGCCGGGAGCAGACCGACATGCTTTTGATGGAATTGAGCAATCAGTTGAACGAAACCAAACTTCAATTGAATGCTATTAAAGAGCGGGTTTCGGTAGAATTTGACATTGCGTTAGAAGATCTGCTGGAACAACCTCAGGATGGTGATAATGGTGAAATTTCTCCAGAGTCATTGCAGGAAAAAGTGGATAAGACCCGTCAGAGAATAGAGCGTATGGGTCCTATTAATCCTATGGCCAAAGAGGCTTATGATGAGATTAAACAAAGACACGATTTCATTATTTCACAAAAACAGGACTTGCTGACTGCCAAGGAATCACTGTTGGAGACCATAGATGAAATTGACTCGGTTGCCAGAGAAACCTTTCTCGCTGCCTTCAATCATATAAAAGCGAATTTCATCCATGTATTTCGTACTTTATTTACCGATGAAGATGATTGCGATCTATTGTTAACTAATCCCGATCAACCATTGGAATCGTCCATAGAGATCATCGCCAAGCCGAAAGGCAAACGGCCTTTGACCATAAATCAATTGTCGGGAGGGGAAAAAACACTGACTGCCACCTCTTTATTGTTTGCCATTTACCTGCTAAAGCCTGCGCCATTTTGTATTTTTGACGAAGTAGATGCGCCGCTCGACGATGCAAACATTGACAAATTCAACACCATTATCCGCAAATTTTCAAATGAGTCACAATTTATCATTGTAACCCACAACAAAAGAACCATGGCCAGCACGGATATCATGTACGGGATCACCATGATTGAACAAGGTATTTCCCAAGTGATACCAGTCGACCTACGAACGCTGGCATGATCCAATCGATATTTTTATAAATAATTCAAACTTAGATACAGAAATAATTTTATGGGAGCATTTAAAGAACCTCATGGAGGAGAACTTAAAGAACTTTATCTGGGAGAGTCCCTGGCCGAGCAAGAAAAACTTATAGCCACAGAATATCCGTCTTGGGATCTTACACCCAGGCAATTGTGTGATATCGAATTACTGTTAAACGGAGCTTTTTCGCCGCTTACTGGATTTATGCGTCAGCAAGAATATCAGAAAGTAATGGAGGATATGCGTCTACCTTCTGGGGTGATATGGCCCATTCCTATCAATTTGGATGTGACCGAGGCCTTTGCCGATACTCTCGAAACCGGATCCATGATCGCTTTAAGGGATGAAGAAGGAGTACTTATCGCTACTATGAAGGTCGAGGATATCTGGAAGCCTGATAAGCAGCAGGAGGCAAATCTGGTATTCGGCACTGATTCAGAAGAACACCCCGCGGTATTCCAGCTAAACAATTTAATTCAACCGGTTTACCTGGGAGGGACACTGAGAGGGGTAGAGCCTCCCTCCCATTATGATTTTAAATTGCTGCGCGATTCGCCTTCGGAATTACGGGGTCGCTTTCGGAAGCTGGGTTGGCGTAAAGTGGTGGCTTTTCAAACCAGGAACCCTATGCACCGGGCTCATCAGGAAATCACTTTCAGAGCAGCAAAGATGCATGAGGCAAACCTCCTGATCCATCCGGTAATCGGTTTGACTAAACCAGGAGATGTCGATCATTATACCAGGGTCCGATGCTATGAGAAAATCCTGGAAACCTATCCGGAGCAGACCACTACCTTAAGCCTATTGAATCTGGCTATGCGTATGGCGGGGCCCCGCGAAGCAATCTGGCACGGTATCATAAGAAAGAACTATGGGTGTACCCACTTTATCGTTGGCCGGGATCATGCCGGACCGGGAAGCAAATCGGATGGTACACCGTTCTATGATCCATACGAAGCTCAAGAACTATTCACCAAGCACCAAGAGGAACTGGATATTACCCTGGTACCTTTTCAAATGATGGTTTACGTAGAAGACCGGGCACAATACATACCGGTCGATGAGACCACCAAAGAAATGAAGACCATGAATATCAGCGGGACTGAATTTAGGAGAAGGCTGCGGGAAGGCTTGGAAATCCCCGAATGGTTTTCCTATGGTGAGGTGATTGAAGAATTAAGGAAAATGTATCCCCCAAAACACCAGCAGGGGTTAACAATATTTTTTACCGGGCTATCAGGGTCGGGCAAATCCACCATCGCCAATGCCCTTCTGGTGAAATTACTGGAAAACGGACAACGCCGGGTAACCATTCTGGACGGCGATATAGTTCGTAAAAATCTGTCCAGTGAGCTGGGATTCTCTAAAGAGCACCGGGATATTAACATAAAGCGCATTGGCTACGTAGCTACAGAAATTACCAAACATGGTGGAGTGGCCATCTGCGCGCCTATTGCACCCTATCACAAGATCCGTAAAGAAGTAAGGAAAATGGTAGAAGGGGCAGGCGGTTTTGTGGAAATTTATGTGAATACTCCTTTGGAAGAATGTGAGAAAAGAGACCGTAAGGGTTTATACGCTAAGGCCAGAGCCGGCAAGATCAAAGGTTTTACCGGTATTGATGATCCCTACGAGACACCTGAAAATCCCGAAATGGAGATCGATACCCTTTCTTTGAGCCCTGAATTAGCGGCACACCGTATATTGGTAAAATTAGAAAGCCTGGGTTATATCAAATAGCCCTGCTTTACCGGTCTCCATAATTTTTCCGGGCTTGAAATATTTAGTATTTTAGTCCATACTGGGTTTAAATTACTAGGTATTTCTGCCTATGAAACAATTCTATCTACTGACTTTTCTGGTTTTAGTAGGGTTTGGTATGATGGCGCAATCTGTTTCGGAGATTGTGGTAGACCGCCAATACACTAAAGCTCCGTTGGAACAGGTGTTGGAACAGCTTCAAAACTCCTACCCCATTAGATTCTATTACCAGGATTCCTGGGTGAAAGATGTACAGGTAAATGGTTCCTTTCAAACGGATTTAAGCAACTTTTTACAGCAGATCCTTGCAGGTAGCGGGATCACTTTCCAGGTGTTCCGGGGTCAGCAAATCATCCTGATGAAAGCAGAGCCCGCTCAGCCGGTAACCAGCGATGTAGCAGTGGATCCACTGGGCGCCCCTTTGGAGCAGGTGTTGGTTATTGGGAATGGTGAGAATGCCAAAGGCACTATTTCCGGTTATATTCGTGAAGCCAATACTGGAGAAGCTATAATAGGGGCATCAATTTACGTTGAGGAGATCGGAAACGGCACTATTACCAATAATTTTGGCTTCTACTCACTTACCTTACCCACAGGTGTTTATCACATCACCATTAGTTATATAGGCTGGGAAGATGAAAAAATAACACTTGACCTACGGGGAAGCGGCAGTCATGATTTTGAGATGTTTCAAGAAACCGTGCGGTTGGAAGGTGTCACGGTAACTGATCGGCAGCAAGATGCCAACATCAGCAGTGTACAGATGAGCACGGCTAAACTGGACATCACCACCATAAAACAGCGACCAGCCTTTTTAGGAGAAGTTGATGTGATCAAAAGTATTCAACTTCTCCCAGGTGTTAGCACCGTGGGTGAGGGAGCCCGGGGATTCAATGTTCGCGGTGGCGGAGTCGGTGACAACCTGGTGCTGCTGGACGGAGCTCCAGTATTTAATTCATCACACTTATTTGGATTCTTTTCCATTTTTAATCCTGATGTGGTCAAGGACGCTACCCTCTACAAAGGCAGTATTCCCGCAAAATACGGGGATCGCATTGCTTCAGTGTTGGATGTCAATCTAAAAGAAGGAAATACCAAAAATTGGAACGCAAAAGGTGGGGTGGGCCTGGTATCCAGCAGGATCTCAGCAGAGGGGCCTATTATTAAAGACCGGGGATCATTGGTAATAGGGGCTCGTGCATCCTATTCGGACTGGGTCTTGGACCATGTTAGAGATATTGAAATTAGGCGGAGTGCGGCTGCCTTTTACGATGCCAATATTAAACTGAATCATCAATTCGATGATAAAAATAAACTATCGCTTACCGGCTACTACAGCCGCGATCGCTTCCGGTTCGCTGCAGATACCTTATACCGATACCAGAATGCTCTAGCCAGCCTTAGCTGGAAGCATATTTTTAAAGATCAGTGGTTCTCCAACCTCACTGCAGTTTTCAGCAACTACGATTACCAGGTGGAAGGACTTGAAGAGGGATTTCTATATCGCCTCAAATCCGGGATACAATATGCGGGACTACGTCTGGACCTCAGTTATTTCCCAAATCTGAAGCATAAAATGGATTTTGGTTTGACTTTTGGTCACTACGATCTACAACCCGGTGAACTTATCCCGCTTGAAGCTAACTCTTTATTGGAATCGCTGATGGTGCAAGATGAAAACTCCCTGGAAGCATCAGCCTATTGGAGCGACGAATTTGTAGTAAACCCTAAACTGACCGTCCTAGCCGGTTTGAGGTATAGTTGGTACCGCCAACTTGGGCCCGGCAGAGACTTTATTTATAATCCGGAAGTGCCTTTGTCCCCATCCTCTGTTATCGACACCTTGAATTTCGCCAAGGGAGAGAACATAACTACTTATCAGGGCATCGAGCCTAGATTAAGCGTCAAATACAGTTTAAACGATCAGAGCTCCCTGAAACTCAGTTATCAGCGAATGCGGCAAAATTTACATTTGATCTCTAATTCGGCAGCCATCACCCCATTCGATACCTGGAAAAGCAGTGATCGATTCCTGCCTCCTCAGATAAGTGATCAGCTTTCATTGGGTTACTTCCGGAATTTCAACGATAATACCTGGGAGGGCTCAGTAGAGCTATATTATCGATTAATAGACCAGGTGCCGCAGTATAAGAATCAGGCAGAAATACTGCTGAACCCTATGCTGGAAACTGATTTGATAGTGGGAGAAGGACGCACCTACGGAGCTGAATTCCTGCTACAAAAAGATTTTGGACGACTCAACGGATGGATCAGTTATACCTTATCGCGAACTGAAAGGAAAGCTGATGGTCAATTTGCGGAGGAAAAAATCAACCGTGGTGAGTTCTATTTGGCGGATTTTGACCGTACCCATGATTTTACTAATGTGATGAGCTATAAGATCTCCCGCCGATGGTTGTTCAGTTCCAATTTCACCTTTAGTACCGGCAGGCCGATTTCTGTTCCGGTAAATCGTTACCGTTTATTTGGAGTTTCCATTGCCCAGTTTTCCGATCGCAATACTTTTCGTATCCCTGACTATCACCGGCTTGATCTCTCCATTACCTTGGAGGGGAATCACCGAAAAAATAAGAAGTGGGAAGGAAGCTGGACCTTTACTGTTTTCAACGTATATAGTCGTAGAAATGCCTACTCCATATTCTTCGGTACTGAAGGTGAATCGAGGGTGATCAATGCATTTAAACTCTCTGTGTTGGGAAGCGCTTTTCCCGCACTTACCTATAACTTTAAGTTCTCCAAATGAGTAGCCAAAGGCTCATATTGCTGATCATGCTGCTTAACTCATGCGTTGATCCATTCAGTCTATCACAGGTTGAGGTACCACAACTGGTAATTGAAGGTCAGATCACTGATCAGCCTGGCCCCTATGAAATAAAGATTAGCCAGGCTATCTTGCAAAAGAGCATACCAGTCAGAGGTGCGGAAGTCACGGTCAGGGATGATTTAAACCGGACCTTGAATTTTGGGGAACAAGCACCAGGCATTTATATTTCAGATCAAGGTGCTCCAAAAGGTGAGATCGGACGAACCTACCTCCTGGAAATCCAGCTTATCGATGGCACCCAATATTGTTCACTGCCGGAAACCATGGTTGCAGTGCCGTCCATTAATGAAATTAATGTGGTGCCAGCAAGACGATCCTTCGTCTCAGATCAGGGAAATGACATTAACATCAATGGATTTGAGGTAGTGGTATCACCGGCATCAAACCGGGACCAGGGAACTTATTTACGATGGGAGTATCGAGGAGTTTATGCCTTGAGAACGCCCGCGCCTTGTGACGACTGTACCAAAACCTGTTGGTTTGAATCTAGGCCACCCCCCGAATATCTTAGAATAACCGGCACCCAGCGAATGAACTCCCCAATGCCTCCGGTTGCCCTGGATTTCTTTTTGGGTTCACAGGAATTTGATACGGCCTATATTATCCGGGTGAAGCAATTCTCCCTGAACGCCAGGGCTTTTGAATTTTGGCAATCTGTGCAAGCTCAACGCACCAGCAGCGGCAGCATATTTGACCCGGTTCCCGGTGCCATTACCGGTAACATGGAGGCTTGTGGGGCCTCCTCTGAACCTGTTGCGGGATACTTTATGGCATCAGCAGTGCACCTGCAAGAGCACACCATACTAAAAGAAGACCTTGCCGGATTTGATCTCAACTTTGAGCTCCCACTACTGGAATGCTTTAGAAATCAAGCGGGGCCGGCATACTGCAACGACTGCCTGCAACTACCCGATAGCTTTGACCAAATCCCGGAAAGCTCCTGGTAATCCTGCTATGTCTATGCTAACTATAAATATCCGAAATAACATATGCTTCAAGCTGGGGCACCATATGGGAACAGGGCCAACTGTCTTGATGATGGCCTTTATAGCAGGGCTATGTGCCAGTTGTATAGATCCGGTAGACCTGAACGTGACGCCAAAAACACCCTCATTGGTGGTGGAAGGACTCATTCATGATCAACCTGGTCCCTACCGGGTTAAACTGTACCGGGCCAATGACCTGTCGGACCCCAGCCCTGAAATAGGCGCAAATTTGGAAGTGATGGATGATAGGGGAAACCGATTCGAATTCAGTGAAGATCAACCAGGGTCATATTTAAGTTCCGGTTTTCAAGGAGAAATTGGTCGCGCCTATACCTTGTTATTTTCCACAGCTGACGGTCGCCGGTATCGATCCGGTACTCAGCAGTTGCTTTCGGTAACCACCCAGGATAGTGTTTACTTGAAAAAAAACCAAAAATCCGTGATTTCAGAATTGGGAAATATCATAACCATCGATGGGTTTAACATCCTGGTGGATACCCGCAGCGCGAATCGAAATCCGTCCTATTACAGATGGGATTACCGGGGAGTGTTCATTCTTGAAACTCAGGATCCTTGTGCTCTGGGCTGCCCCGGAATTTGCTTTGTTCTGGACAAACCGGATGAATTCCTGAGGGTATTTGGTACCACCGAATCAGGCATACCTATAAATGCCATCGATTTGGGTTTTTTTACCGGAAGTATTGAATTCGAAACATCCTACCGGATATTCATCAGGCAGTATTCACTTACCCAGGAGGCCTTTAATTACTGGAAGGCCGTAGAAGCTCAGAGGGAAAATACCGGTACTATATTTGATCCTCCACCAAGTATTTTAGTGGGCAATATCATTAATGAGGATGATCCCGATGAGGAGGTGCTGGGCCTGTTCCAGGTATCCGGCGCAAATGATAAGACCCTGCAAATATCCAGACTGGACATTACTGCATTGGAAATTCCATTTCCCAATAATTTTAGCGCCTGTAGCCCGGGGCCCAACGATCCTCCCCCACCCGGGTACTGTATAAATTGTTTAGCTTTCCCTGATAGCTTTAGGGACTTTCCGGAAGAGATATGGCCCTAAAAAATTACCTTTGGTTAGCAACGGCAGCAGTTATATTAACCGGGTCGGTGAAGCCGGAACCAGATCCAGCCACCAGGGTAATTGACGCCTATAATCAATATCTCAGCCAATACCCCCAGGAGAAAATTTATTTGCATACAGACCGCAGTCATTATGCAGCAGGGGAAACAATTTGGTTCAAAGGTTATCAGTTCCATGCTCATTATAATCTACCTATGAGTTTAAGTAAGGTGATCTATCTGGAATTAGTGAATTCTCAAGCCAAAGTGGTGATCCAATCCAAATATCAGGCTGACAGCGGAAAAGTGGCGGGGGCGCTGGTAGTTCCTGAAGATCTGCCGTCCGATTATTACCAACTAAGGGCTTATACCCGTTGGATGCTGAACTTCGACCACCGCTATATCTTTTCTAAGGATATTTTCATTGGATCAAGCTACCGCCGGGGGCCTGCAGATCTGCCGATTGAGCACCTGCAAATTGCCGCTGAAGGCGGTAACCTAGTCGATCAACTGATGACCCGGCTGGTGGTCTATGCCATGGATCAGCATCATAATCCTATAGTGGCGCAAGGAATCCTCTATAATGAACAGGATACCATCCAGCAATTTAAGACCAACTCAAATGGGTTTAGCAGTTTCACAATACGCCCTGAAATAGACAGCCGGTATACCATAAAGATTTCTGACTCCAATGGTGAATTCAAGGAATACCCGCTGCCCGACATTCAATCTCAGGGGGTAACGCTCAACGTAACAGATGCCGGGGTAAATTTTTTACGGGTCCTGGTTCAAAGCACCGCAGAATACTATGGCGACTCTTTATTGATAACCGCCAGGTCACAAGGAGGAATCTATTTTACTGCTGTGGGCTTGGCTGGTCAGGAACCTATGATCGTAAACTTTCCCAGGCAGGAACTGCCGGCTGGAATCTGCACCCTAACTGCGTTTCATACTGAAGGTAAGGTCCTCAGTGAACAATCCGTTTTCATATACCCGGAGGATAGCGTACAAATTACCCCTTCCAATTTTACTGCCACTGCAAAGTCCAGAGAAAAAGTCCGACTCACCTTTAAGGTCAACGACCAGTCAGGCAGCCCTATCACCGCTAATTTTTCTGCCAGCGTAGCGGAGCACGCCTATAACCAAAGGGATACCTCCTCTCTGCGGGATTTTTTGTATTTGACATCCGACCTGGGTGACTATGGTTACCGGCCGGTTATTGGACATCATCAACATATGGAGGTCAAACAAATCAACCAACTGCTGACTATAAATCCTCCCTCCAGAATATCCTGGTCTGAAGTTTTTAGTAATCCTACCTGGAACCCATCCATCCCACCGGAAACCCAGGGCTACACCCTTGAGGGGACATTATCTTCAACGGAAACCGGGCAAAGGCTCACTGGTCAGACTATAATGCTTAGCTCTCCGGAGATTCCAGGTTTTTTCCAATGGACGGTAACCGACAGCTCCGGAAACTTTTATCTGCCAAACCTCAATATTACAGGTAGCCATCAGGCCGTACTTAAGCTTAACGATACATTACTGACGGGGGCCATTCCTGAAATCTCGCTGATCCCGGAGAGGACGGTAAGTAGCCCTGTGAAGAAAATGAACACCAGAAGGGAAACTAATATACCTCAGGAGGCACAGCTAAGGGCACAAATAGCAGCAGTATACCGCCAGCCGCAAGCCGAAATAGCAGCAGCTAAAGCAGATTCGAGTTATTTATATGGCGCTCCAGATAGGTCTATAATATTAAGTGACTATGTAGAGCTTCCCAATATGGCAGAAGTTTTCCGGGAAATATTACCTGGCGTGCGCTTGCGAGATCGTCAGGGAGTACCTGAGATCAGGGTCATTGAAATTGTCGAAGACTATATAACCGGCGAAACCGTAAACCGCTACCAGGATGAAGGGCCATTGCTTCTGGTTAATAATGTTCCGATTTTTGACCCTCAATTAATAGTGGATTTGGACCCCGGAATATTGAGCCGGGTAGATATTGTCTACGGTAAACAAAGCCTTATTGAGGAGAATTTACTGCAAGAACTGCCTTTTAAAGGCATCCTGGCTTTTTACACCGAAGAACCCGTATTGGATAATATTGGCATAAAAGGAATACATCGTTTTGATCTGGTGGGATATTCCCCCGTTAGAAAATTTACTGCAATTGATCCTACCGGATTTTCCTCGACCCATCCCGATCTTCGCACATTACTTTATTGGAATGACAACCTAACCACTAATGATGAAGGGGTGGTGGCAATTGAGTTTTTCACCTCTGATGTTTCTTCAACTTTTGGTATTACTCTGGAGGGACTTACTGAAGATGGCTTGCCGCTGCATTATTTTACAACTTTCACTGTTGACCCAAGTTACTGACAAACAGTCGTTTACATTACTACATTAATATGGAACAAAATTTGTGACAATTATTGACAAATTTTAACAACAACTAACAAACCCACTAACTAGTTTTACAGTATACTAAACAGGAATTATAACTATTTAAAAGATCATGACTATTACAAGACTACTTAAATTGTGCTTTATTGCCATCTTAACCATAGGATTAGCATTTCATGCTGATGCCCAGGACCAAAAGGCTAAGAAAAAAAAGAAAAAGAAAGCAAAGACAGAATCAGCCACTACGGTTGAAACAGATGAAAATACTGCGGCCAATCTAAGTTTGGCGGATCTATTGCGCCGTAAACCAGGTGTCCGGGTACAGGGACAAGGAGCTAATACCACCGTTGCCATCAGAGGAGGACAGAGCTCAGCCGGAGGTACCGACCCTCTGTTCGTAGTGGATAGGGTGCCAGTAGGAAACAATTACAGTCAAGTAGCATCCATGGTGAATGTCAACGACATAAAGACCATTAATATTCTGAAAGGTGCTGATGCATCAAGATACGGGACCCGGGGAAATAACGGGGTGGTGGAGATAACCACCAAGCAAAAGTAAGGATTTAAGTAGTTATATAATCCACGATGGGAACAGGTGATTGCCAATGGCGATTGCCTGTTCTACTTTAGGGACAGATAGGCACTGAAAAACTGCCTTGCACCCGGTCACCATCCTTCCATCGGGCATCGATATTACCGTGTATTAGGTTGGCCACGGTATCCACCTCCAGGATTTCCATCACACCACAGGCACTACAGCTATAGCAGGGAACCCCATTCCAAATATTCTTCACGTCCACTACGAAATCCTGACCAGGCGGAGACTGAATATTAAAAATGCCAGGCTCGATCCTGGGCTGAATATTGATCCTGATATAATCACTTTGCCTTAAGCCCTGAGATTCACACAACCGAATATTTTCATTACATAATAAAATATTTCGTCGATTGGCAAACCCGCTGGTGAATACCCATACTTTTTGGTTTACCGTACCTTCCAGCTTTGCCCTGGTAAGTTTGATATCATCGCAGTCCTGGCCCTTCACCATATGAAAACTAAAGGATAGAAAAAACATTGTCAGGTAAATCCTAATCATAAATCATAAATCATTCCATCTGGGGATCCAACGATTTAGCTCAAGCTCCAAAGTACTAGACCATTTACAACTATAATAAGTTGTAATTTAAGCTGTCATAAATTAAATTTAAAATAGTTGCTGCTCCTCAGGGGCAGCTTCTTTTACCTTATGTTATTCCTAAAACCCCTTATACTATGAAAGTTTTCGATGCCAAACACATTAAAAATATTGTGCTTCTCGGGGCCGCAAAATCCGGAAAAACAACTTTGGCTGAGACCATGTTGTACGAAGCCGGATTAATAAACCGCAGAGGTACTGTAGAAGATCAGAATACTGTATCGGACTATCATAGCATCGAGCACGAAAGGGGAAATTCTGTATACGCCACTGCCCTTCATACCGAGTGGCGTGATTACAAAATCAATATCATTGATACTCCCGGTCTGGATGATTTCATAGGTGAGATCATCTCCAGTATAAGGGTAGCGGACACCTGCGTACTGTTGATAAATGCCCAGCATGGCATCGAAGTGGGCACTGAATTGATCTGGAATTACGCAGACCGCTATGAGAAGCCGGTAATACTGGCCGTAAATCAATTGGATCACCCCAAATCAAATTTCGACAGTACCCTGGAATCAATTAAAAACAGGTTTGGCAGTGCAGCCACTCTCATGCAGTATCCGGTGAATCAGGGCGATGGTTTTGACAGTATTATTGATCTTTTAAAAATGACCATGTACAAGTTCCCTGCGAATGGAGGAAAACCGGAAAAGCTTCCCATTCCTGATGACCAGAAAGCCAAAGCTGAAGAGCTACACAATGAACTGGTAGAAAAGGCTGCGGAGAATGATGAAGATCTGATGGAACTGTATTTTGAGAAAGGGTCTCTGAACGAAGACGAGATGCGGCAGGGCCTGAAAATTGGCATGCTAAATCATGAAGTATTTCCGATTTTCTGCCTGTCTGCCAAGAAAAACATGGGTAGCGGCAGAATGATGGGCTTTATTGATAATGTAGCACCTTCGGCCATTGAAATGAAAGGCGAACCCACAGAAAACGGAGAGGCGGTGGAAAGGAAAAGTCAAGGTGAGCCGGTGCTATTTATTTTTAAAACCCTGGTGGAACCCAACCTGGGGAAAATGTCATTTTTTAAAGTCATTTCCGGCAATCTGGAATCCGGCATGGATCTGGTCAACCAACAAACGGGACAGTCCGAAAGGCTTAACCAACTCTTCATCATGGACGGAAAAAACCGAAACCAGGTAGATAAGCTGGTAGTGGGCGACATCGGGGCTACCCTAAAACTTAAAGACACGGAGACCAATCACACCTTACGGGGTAAAAGTCAACCAGTAGCCATCAAATCCATTCAATTTCCCGGCCCGCGTATGAGGACTGCGATAATTGCTAAAAATAAATCCGACGATGAAAAGCTGGGTGAAGTGCTGAAAAAGATCAACCAGGAAGACCCCACGGTAGAGGTCGAGTACTCCAGGGAATTAAAGCAGTTGATCCTTTCCTGTCAGGGCGAATTACACCTGGCTATGGTAAAATGGGCGCTGGAGAACACTTATAATCTGGAAGTAGACTTTATTACTCCAAGAATACCCTATAGAGAAACTATTCGAAAAGGCGCTGATGCTTCATACCGTCATAAGAAGCAGTCGGGAGGAGCCGGTCAATTCGGTGAGGTGTATCTTCGCATTGAGCCCTGGGAGGAAGGTATGCCAGAACCCACTGATTTCAACGTTCGCAATAAAGAAGAAACCGATCTGCCCTGGGGAGGTAAGCTGGTGTTTTATAATTGCATTGTTGGCGGGGTAATCGATACCAGATTCCTGCCCTCAATCAGAAAAGGTATCCTGGAAAAGATGGAGGAAGGGCCACTCACCGGCTCATATGTGCGGGATGTGAGGGTAATGGTATATGATGGAAAAATGCACCCGGTTGATTCCAACGATATTTCTTTTAAGATCGCCGGGATGATGGCTTTTCGGGAAGCCTTCACCTCTGCAGACCCTCAGTTGCTGGAACCAATTTATGACCTGGAGGTAGTAGTGCCTGAGGACCTCATGGGTGAGGTTATGACAGATCTGCAATCTAGGAGATCAATAATTCAGGGTATGGAAGCCAAAGGCTCTTACCAGATTATTAAAGCCAGAACACCTTTGGCGGAGCTGGATCGATATACCACAACTTTGAGGTCTATAACCCAGGGCAAAGCCAATTTTAGCGGATCGTTTGCGGAGTATGCCCCGGTTCCTTACGATATACAGCAAAAGCTGATGTCGGAGTACAATCAGCAGTTAGAGGAGGTTCACTAAAACCAAATTATCGACCTTTGACTCCGGGGTACAATCTCGGGACCGGATCACTCTGATATATGGATTTGGTATCGACATCCATTATAGTGAGAGGTCCGTCCCAACCGGCACCCGTATCCATCATCCAGACATTGCCAGCCAAAATTGGTTTGTCTTGTCCGCATCTGATAGTAGGAGTATGCCCGATAAAGATTTCATGATAAGGGGATAGAGTTCGTTCCTCACCCATTTCCTTCAATCTAAGAGCCAGGTGACACAGGCTGCGATCCCAAAGAAAAATGTCCTCATTCTGTTGCTCTAAGGGAACATCCGGAAGAATACCGGCGTGCACAAACAAGCGGTTGGAGTCCAATATGTACATGGAAGCTTCAGCCAGGAATTTTATATGAGAAGATGGCATACCTTGGGGATAACAGTCCATGGTGGCCTGGCCGCCCTGTCTAGCCCATATCTCCGGAGCCTTACCGGTTTGAGCCCAGTCCAGTGTCCATTGATCATGATTACCTAATATATAATTTAGTCTAGGAATTTTACCTAGCAGATCAATACTCCTGTCCACTTCCGGCCATCCATCGCAGACATCCCCCAATACGATCAAATGATCCAGTTCTAAATCAACCTCGGCACGCTGTAAGCATTGTTCCAGCGCTTTAGCAGCGCCATGTATGTCTCCAATAACCCATGTCCTCGCCATATCCAGCCCCAAATCTACATTGGAATTCCTGGAATACCCTTAATGTTGTATATTTATTCTATGAGGTTGAGGATTTTAGAAAGCTCCGGTATTAACTGGCATGTCGTTAAATATGCTTCAGTACTGTCCATACCAGTAACCGTCATTATATCTTTCCAATCAACCGGATGGTTGACTTATATACCTTTGGTCTATGTATTCGGCTTGATACCTCTATTGGAATTATTCTTCCCTCCTCATCACGAAAACCTGGAAGAAGAGTATTTACAAAAAATAAAACACGATCCTCTTTACGACTGGATACTATATCTAATGGTTCCTCTGCAATGGGGTGCCTTGTGCTATTTTCTAATGAGTATAATGGATCCTCCGGATGTGCCTACTCTGATCGGCAGGATTACCGCTATGGGAATAATGTGTGGCGTATTCGGCATAAATGTAGCTCATGAGCTTGGACATAGAAAAACCTGGTATGAGCAACTGCTTTCCAAGATCTTGTTATTATCCTCCTTATATATGCATTTTTTCATCGAGCACAATCGCGGGCATCACAAACGGGTATCCACTCCTGAGGATCCGGGATCCGCTCGTATGGGGGAGTCTTTATATCGATTTTGGGGCCGATCTTTAGTCCACAGTTATCTCTCCGCCTGGAAGCTGGAATCCGACAGGTTGCAAAAATTAGGGTGCCCCACACTATCCTGGAAGAATGAAATGATCTGGTTTCAATTGATACAATTGGCACTATTGGCCAGCATTTGGTGGTTCGGCGGCTGGAAGGCGCTAGGCGCTTTTTCGGCATCGGCCGTAATCGGTATACTGCTCTTAGAGACAGTGAACTACATCGAACACTACGGGCTCAGTAGAAAATCAATCGGAGATGGACATTATGAAAGAGTTCGACCTTGGCATAGCTGGAATTCAGATCACCTATTGGGCCGGATCATGCTTTTCGAATTATCCAGGCATAGTGATCATCATTACAAGGCCAGTAAAAAGTATCAGTTGTTATCTCACCATCAGGATAGCCCCCAGATGCCGACCGGTTATCCAGGAATGATGTTAGTGGCGTTGCTGCCACCCCTATGGTATCGCCTGATGAATCCTTTAGTAGAAGATATTAGTTATCCTTAAGTTTTCTTCTAAGGATCTTTCCTACATTGGACTTAGGTAAATCCTCCCTAAATTCTACATGCTTAGGGCATTTGTAGCCTGTGAGGTTTTCCCGACAGAACTTTATTATCTCGTCTTCAGTCAGGCTTCTATCCTTCTTGACGATAAATACTTTAACGGCTTCCGTCGATTTAGGATCTTCCACTCCTATTGCGGCTACTTCCAAAACCTTAGGATGTCCGGAGATGACATCCTCAATTTCATTGGGGTAAACATTAAAGCCCGACACCAGGATCATATCCTTTTTGCGGTCTACTATTTGAAAGAATCCATCTTCCTTGGCTACAGCCATATCACCGGTGCGCAACCAATCTCCGTACATGGTTTTAGTGGTCTCTGCCGGTCTTTGCCAATATCCTGCCATTACCTGTGGACCCCTGGCACATAATTCACCAACCTCTCCCATAGGCACCTCCCTCCCTTCGTCAGAAAATATCTTGATTTCGGTACTGGGAATCGGCAACCCGATAGTCCCTATTCTTTCATTGCCATCCACCGGATTGGCAGTCAATACCGGAGAGGCCTCCGTCAGGCCATACCCTTCTATCAAAGGTACGCCGGTCACCTCTTCCCATTTGAGCGCTACCGCTTTTTGTACCGCCATTCCGCCGCCCACTGTTAGCTTGAGTGAGCTAAAATCGATAGAAGAAAATGCAGGCTGATTGAGCAAGCCATTAAACAAGGTATTTACCCCGGTTATCACCGTAAATTGATGAGTACTCAGCTCTTTAATAAAAGCCGGCATATCACGGGGGTTGGTAATTAAAAGATTCAAGGCGCCTGTTTTTACCATCATCAAACAATTGACCACTAAAGCGAAGATGTGATAAAGAGGTAATGCTGTCACCACTAATTCTTTACCATCCTTTAATAATGGACTGTTCCAGGCGTAAAGCTGTTCCATATTTGCCACCACGTTGCGATGAGTTAGCATAGCTCCTTTGGAAACACCAGTGGTTCCTCCGGTATACTGCAGAAAGGCCACGTCTCCGGCATCCAGGTCAGGATGGATATAGCTATCTTTGTCTCCTTGTTTTAAGCAGTCCGTAAATTTGATGGTGTCCTTAATGCGATAACTGGGTACAATCTTCTTGATTCTTTTCACTACGAAATTAACCACCATACCTTTAAAGCCACCAAGCATATCTCCTATCTCGGTCACTATAACGGTTTTAATAGAAGTTTGGGGCAGTATCTTCTCCAGATTATGGGCAAAGTTGGCCAGTATTACAATTGCAGTGGCCCCTGAGTCCTTGAATTGATGTTCCATTTCCCTGGAGGTATACAGCGGATTGGTATTCACTACGATTAAACCTGCACGCAATGCTCCAAACATGGCAATGGGGTATTGCAATAAATTGGGCATTTGAATGGCGATACGGTCTCCTTTGCTCAAGCCAACCACATTTTGCAGGTAAGCTGCGAATTGCTTGGTATATTGGTCCAGCTCATCATAGGTCAATTGCTTGCCCATGTTTTCAAAAGCAGGAAGGTCTCGATACTTTTCAATGCTTGAATTAAGAAGGTCCGGGATATTTTTATACAAATCAGCATCAATATTCCGGGGTACGCCCTCCGGATAACTGGTGAACCAGGGAAAATCAGTCATGAAATAATTCAGGTTTTTCTCTGGAGAATTAAAGAAAAAAAAATAAGATATCCTAATCGGAGGGGACCTGGCAATTAGGGCCTAAAGAGCAAAAAAGGCCGCCCTGAAGCAACCTTTTTCACAAACAACATTAACCCAAAATTTTGCTGTAGGAGAAGGATTCGAACCTCCACGAAGTGGTTAGCCATAGCACATTCAGAGTATTGGTGGTCAACCCCAACCCTCAACCAGGAGGGATTATGCTACGTTTGTCCCATGATCTTCACCCCCGAGACAGGAGGGCATGTCTGCCAATTTCATCACCCTACAGTATCAACTGGCATTTCAAAAGTAGAGAAAAAATTGATTTACTTAAAAATTTTTTAAATAAATTTGATAAAATTTAGATAATTGATAATTTTAAAAGGTTTTTATTAAATATTTATCAAGAGACTTATTTCGGCATGAGCAAAAATTATGAAATTGATAAAATAGATCTGAAGATACTGGAACTATTAATGCAAGATGCGAAAACCCCCTATACGGAAATAGCCAAGAAAGTTTTTGTGTCAGGCGGCACGGTGCATGTACGGATGCGAAAAATGGAGGAAATGGGGATTGTAAAGGGCACTACCTTAAGTATGGATTACAGTAAATTGGGGTGGGATTTAACCGCATTCCTAGGCATTTTTCTGGAGCGGAATTCCCTTTATGATGAGGTTTGTACAAAACTTAAGGACGTACCGGAAGTGGTCAAGATCCATTATACCACTGGAGACTATAGTATTTTTGTAAAACTGCACTGCAAAGACACTAAACACCTGCGAGATGTACTACATGATAAAGTGCAAACAATTGACGGAATTCGGCGCACTGAAACCTTCATTTCCTTGGAAGAAAGTCTAAACCGCCACATCAATTTGGAAATCTGACCCAGTTGCAGATCCCTTCTAACTGCTTCCCAGAACACTTCTAATAAGGAGGTTGTGAAAAATTTATAGAATTTCGTTATTTAGATTAATTATAAATAAGCGCGGGCAATCCACCTGGATTGTGTAACTTTACCGAAACTTTAGCCAAAAAATAATGTTTATAGATCGCCGGTGATGGGGCAGATACAAGCATTGACATTATGAGCAAAGACGAACAAATATTACAGGAATTTACCAGTTCAGAATACAAGTACGGGTTTGAATCAGACATTGATACAGATTCGGCACCAAAAGGACTGAATGAAGATATTATCAGGTTCATTTCGGCCAAGAAAGAAGAGCCTGAATGGATGCTGGAATGGCGGCTTGATGCCTACAGCAGGTGGTGTGACATGAAAGAACCAAGATGGCCTAATGTAAGTTACCCGGAAATCAATTATCAGGACATCATATACTATGCGGCTCCCAAGCAAAAAGTCGTCCCCAAAAGCCTGGATGAAATCGATCCGGAGTTGAGGAGAACTTTTGAGAAGCTGGGAATTAGTCTCGAGGAACAAAAACGCCTAACCGGTGTGGCAGTGGATGCCGTGATCGATAGTGTATCGGTGGCCACTACGTTTAAAGACAAATTGGCCGAGTTGGGCATAATATTTTGTTCATTCAGCGAGGCAGTTAAAAACCATCCGGAACTAGTACGAAAATATATGGGTTCGGTAGTTCCGGTAAATGATAATTATTTTGCCGCTTTGAACTCGGCGGTGTTTTCAGACGGATCCTTTTGTTACATACCCAAGGGGGTTCGCTGTCCCATGGAATTGTCCACTTATTTCCGCATTAATGCTGCCAATACCGGTCAATTTGAGCGTACGCTGATCGTTGCTGAGGAGGGCTCTTACGTGAGCTACCTGGAAGGTTGTACTGCTCCTATGAGGGATGAAAACCAATTGCATGCAGCAGTGGTGGAGATTTATGCCGCCAAAGATGCTGAGGTGAAATACTCCACGGTACAGAACTGGTATCCGGGAGATAAGAATGGGAAAGGGGGTATATACAACTTCGTAACCAAAAGAGGAATTTGCCAGGGAGATGGGTCGAAAATATCCTGGACTCAGGTGGAAACGGGGTCGGCCATTACCTGGAAATATCCCAGTTGCATTCTAAAAGGAAATAACTCCGTTGGTGAATTCTATTCGGTTGCAGTAACCAATAACTTACAGCAAGCGGATACTGGCACCAAGATGATCCACATCGGGAATAACACTAAAAGCAGGATCGTGTCCAAAGGTGTTTCTGCGGGCCGCAGCCAAAACAGTTATCGAGGTTTGGTGAAAGTGATGCCCAGGGCGCTGAATGCCAGGAACTTCTCTCAGTGTGATTCATTGTTGATGGGAAGTAAATGTGGAGCACATACTTTTCCCTACATAGAAACCGGTAACAGCAGTGCGCAGATAGAACACGAAGCCACTACCTCAAAGATTGGTGAAGATCAAATTTTCTATTGCAATCAGCGCGGCATTGACACCGAGGATGCCGTGGCATTAATCGTCAATGGCTATTGTAAAGAAGTGCTCAATCAATTGCCTATGGAATTCGCGGTGGAAGCTCAGAAGCTATTGGCCCTGACCTTGGAAGGCAGTGTGGGATAACAAGGTTGGCCTATCCCAATATTATACATACTATTTACCATGCTTGAAATAAAAAATTTAGAAGCTTTTGCTGAAGATAATAGAATACTGAAAGGAGTTGATCTTAAAGTAAACCCGGGAGAGGTCCACGCAATAATGGGCCCAAATGGGTCCGGTAAAAGCACCTTAGCCAGTGTCCTGGCAGGAAGGGAATCCTTCGAGGTCACTGGAGGTTCTGTAACCTATATGGGTAAGGACTTGCTGGAATTATCGCCAGAGGAAAGGGCCCGGGAAGGGCTATTTCTGGCTTTTCAATACCCGGTAGAGATACCAGGAGTCAGTTCCACCAATTTCCTCAAAACCGCTGTTAATCAGATACGGGAGTACCGAGACCAGGAACCGCTGGACGCAGTTTCTTTCTTAAAATTGATCAAGGAAAAAATGAAGTTGGTCGACATAGATCAGGGTCTGCTGAGCCGATCATTAAATGAGGGATTTTCCGGGGGTGAAAAGAAACGCAATGAGATCTTTCAAATGGCAGTGTTGGAGCCCAAGCTCGCGATCTTAGATGAAACTGACTCGGGGCTGGACATCGATGCCTTAAAGATAGTAGCGAAAGGTGTCAACTCCCTGCGGAATCCGCAAAATGCTGTTATTGTGGTTACTCATTATCAACGATTATTGGAATATATTGTACCGGATTATGTACACGTGCTTTACGACGGTCGTATCGTAAAATCCGGCGGTAAAGAGTTGGCCATGGAATTAGAAAGTAAAGGCTACGATTGGATCAAAGAAAGCGCATCAAACGCAGTATAAGCTATGAAGCAACTGCAGACAGAATCACA
Organism: Cyclobacteriaceae bacterium; assembly: GCA_965224285.1. Classification (GTDB taxonomy): domain Bacteria; phylum Bacteroidota; class Bacteroidia; order Cytophagales; family Cyclobacteriaceae; genus JAJCYK01. Next base: position 4,984,799 of record OZ245043.1, on the reverse strand, counting down.
ACTGAGATCTTTTATACAGGATCGTTTTGAAGACCTGATGACCAGAGGGGGTGACAAACAATTGCCTGAGGTGGCTGAGCTGAGAAATAAAGCCATTAAATCCGTGAGAGAGACTGGATTTCCTACCGCCAGACATGAAGAATACAAATATACTCCCGTTACCAGAAGGATAATGAAAACCCTGGCAGAGGTAGGCAAATTAGGGAAAGAACCCGGGGTGATTCCTTCCGTAAATGAACATTTGATACCAGATCTTAAGGGCCATTTAGTGGTATTTTGGAATGGGAGGGTAGTATTTCGCTCGAAAGATCTTCCGCATGGACTGAAGATCACTGACATTCAGCCCGATCAGGAAGCGCCGTCACAACTTATTAAAGAACATCTAGGCACCGTTGCCCATCACAAAACTGATGTTTTCACTGCGTTGAATACCGCAATGTTCAGCCACGGTGTGGTAATCGAGGTAGCGTCGGAAACTGAAGTGTTGGAACCTGTGGTACTTTATCACCTTTCCGATCAGCAGGCGGAATACCTGCAGAGTAGAAATTTGGTGTTTGCCGGCAAAAATAGCTCCTGTCAACTAATAGAGATTTTCAAAAATACCAATGGGAATCCTACTGTGATGCACAATCATGTTTCCGAGGTAGTGGTAAGCGAATCTGCCAACATCAAGTATCACAAGATTCAAACCGAAGGCGGGCAGAGTGTACATGTCGGCAATACTCATTTTATCCAGGAACGGGACAGTGAGATTGAATGCACCTGCATTACCACCGAAGGCAATTTGATACGAAACAATCTTAACGTAACCATAAATGGTGAGCGTTGTGCTGCTCACCTTTTTGGGCTGTACATGTTGGATGACTCCAGCCATGTTGATAATCATACCATGGTAGACCATAAGGTAGCCAATAGTTTCAGCAATGAATTGTATAAGGGAATTCTTGCAGACAACTCCACCGGAGTGTTTAATGGTAAAATATTTGTCAGAGAAGGTGCTCAACATACCAACGCATTCCAATCCAATAAAAATATTCTCTTGTCTGATCAAGCTACCATGAATACCAAACCTCAGCTGGAAATTTGGGCGGATGATGTTAAGTGTTCTCATGGAGCCACTACCGGACAGTTAGATGAAGAACAATTATTCTATCTGAGAACCAGAGGTATGGATAGGCAACAAGCTGTTGGCTTATTATTGGGAGCTTTTGCCCAGGAGACTCTGGAAAAAGTGAGTTCACCGGTATTAAAATCCTATCTCACTAATATTATTCAACAAAAACTCAAAACTTCCAGGCCATGATGCAGGAAGCAAAGTTATCTCAGACCACTGACCTGGAGGTTGCCTCGATCAGAAATTTGTTCCCGATTCTAAACCAGCAGGTCAACGGTAAACCTTTAATCTACTTCGATAACGCCGCCAGTAGTCAAAAGCCCTTGACGGTACTTAATGAGCTTCAAGATTATTATCATAAAGATCACTCCAACATTCACCGGGGGGTTCATACCCTTGCTGAAAGGGCTACTAAGGCTTACGAAGATACCCGGAAAGCAGCGGCGAAGTTTATAAACGCTGCGGAATCTGAGGAAGTCATCTTCACAAGCGGCACTACCGAAGGCATAAATTTGGTAGCCTCCGCCTATGGAAGAAAAAACCTGCGGCCAGGAGACGAGATCCTGATATCCAATATGGAGCATCACAGTAACATTGTACCGTGGCAATTGTTGTGTGAAGAAAAAGGCCTGGTTTTAAAGGTCATACCAGTCAAGCGCAATGGCGAATTGGATATGGATGCTCTGCCTAAGATGCTTACCCGGCAGACCAAAATCGTGTCGCTGGTGCATGCATCGAACACTTTGGGAACTATAAATCCCCTTAAACAGATCATCCCGCTAGCTCATCAGGCAGGAGCCATTGTAGTAGTGGACGGCGCTCAGGCAGCTCCTCACCTGCCTATTGACGTACAAGATCTAGATTGCGATTTCTACGCCTTATCTTCCCACAAAATGTATGGCCCCACCGGAGTAGGTGTACTCTACGGTAAACGAAGAATATTGGATGAGATGCCGCCATACCAGGGTGGCGGTGAAATGATTAGGGAAGTTTCATTTGAAGGCACTACTTTTGCCGAAATCCCTCATAAATTTGAAGCTGGCACCCCTAATATCGCCGATGTAGTGGCTTTTAAATCCGCCATAGATTTCATCGATCAAGTGGGAAAGAGTGCTATAGCAAAACACGAAAGTCAGTTATTATCCTACGCTATGCAAAGCCTGGAGACCGTCCCTGGATTCAGGGCGATAGGCACTGCAAAAGATAAGGTAAGCGTGCTATCTTTCGTCATAGAGGGGTTGCATCATTTCGATCTGGGAGTAATGCTTGACGCCTCCGGAATAGCAGTAAGGACAGGGCATCATTGCACTCAACCATTAATGGAATGTTTAGGTCTTGAAGGAACTGTCAGGGCCTCTTTTTCGGTATATAATACTAAAGAAGAAATTGACAGTTTAGCCGGCAACCTACGACATATCACCAGCAAATTAAGTAGTTGAAAACACCTGACACTATACAAACCGAGATCATAGAGGATTTTTCCGTCCTTGAAGGAGATTTAAATATGTCGGTGGAGTACCTGATCGAACTGGGTAAGGGCCTGCCTGCTATGAAGGAGGACCTTAAAACCGATGATAATCTGGTGAAAGGTTGCCAAAGCAAGGTCTGGCTTTCGGCCAGTTGCCAGGACAATAAAATATGGTTTGCCGCCGATAGTAATACCGTAATAACCAAGGGATTGGCGGCTCTACTGATAAAGATCTTTTCCGGACAATCATCAGCGGTTATCATTGATACGGATTTGTTTTTTATTGAAAAAATTGGGATGAGCCGGTTTATTGGTACTCAAAGATCTAACGGGATGGGAGCTATTGCCAAACAAATGAAGATATATGCCTTGGCTTATCAGGCCCGGGACAAAGTTAAAAGCGGGAGTTAATCATGAGTGAACCAGAAAATCTCAGAGACCGAGTACTTGAAGCAATTAAAACCGTGTACGATCCGGAAATACCAGTGGACATCTATGAGTTGGGTTTGATTTATGAGATTAATGTTTACCCGGTTAACCATGTCTATGTGTTAATGACCTTAACTTCTCCAGCCTGTCCGGCGGCAGAAACCATACCCGCCGAAGTGGAAGAGAAAATAAAGGCAATACCGGAAGTGAACGACGTAAAGGTGGAGATCACATTTGATCCGCCCTATAGTCAGGAGATGATGAGTGAAGTGGCCAAATTGGAGTTGGGATTTATGTAATAACTGAATAGAAAGAAATGTATCCAGAACAATTAGTAGCACCCATGCGAGCGGATTTAACTACGCATGGGTTTAAAGAGTTTAAAACAGCCCAGGAGGTTATCGACCACCTGGAGGGACATGAGGGCACCACCTTGGTGGTAATTAATTCCGTTTGTGGCTGCGCTGCAGGAGCAGCTCGCCCGGGCGTCAAGCTTTCATTGGAAGATGCCGAAAAGCATCCGGATCATCTGGTAACGGTGTTTGCCGGAGTGGACCAGGAAGCGGTGGCTAAAATGAGAGAATATACTGCGCCTTATCCTCCTTCTTCACCCTCCATTGCCCTATTTAAAGATGGCGACCTTATTCATTTTGTGGAACGCCATCATATTGAAGGCCGTACTGCCGAAATGATCGCCGATCACTTGAAGGAAGTCTACCGGGAGTTATGCTAGGTTGAGAGTCCGGAACTTGATACCAGGGACCTGCTATCTATTTTTTAGGTAACAAAAAGTGTTACTGGAGTCAAACAAAAAGGAACAATCTGCTAGTAGAGTTTTGATCTCTCTTTGACCACTAAAACTACCGCAGTATATCAATTCCAGTTTCCGGTCATATATCCGTACTTTTGAGCCTCGGGTAATACGATTCAGATTCTGTATGAGGGTTGAAGTCTGATCCATCACACATATGATACCCAATGTCATGCCAGAAATGATATGTCGCTTATTATCAATATTTTGTACATAACTTTATTGTGGCATGCCTCTAATGCATGTTCGAATTCGAACGGGCTATCGGTCACAATTGTACAGTATTGACAAGTATTTGGTGTTGAATAAAGTATTTTAGCCGGGAAAAAGAAGGACCTAAGGATAAATGTCCCCCAAAGTAAACATTTATGAAGCGATTTGTGTTTGATCCCTATGAAAGTAGCGGTAGTCCGTAAAGAGCACTTCAATGCAGCGCATCGATTGTACAATGACAAGTGGTCGATGGAGAAAAACCAAAAGGTCTTTGGTAAATGCAATAATCCAAATTTCCATGGACATAATTATGAGTTGTTGGTAAAAGTCATTGGAGAACCACACCCGGAGACAGGATATGTTATGGATATGAAGCATCTAAGTGACATAATCAGATCAGAGGTAATTGACCGCTTTGATCATCGCAATCTCAATTTGGATGTGCCGGAGTTCCACCAACTGAATCCCACCGCAGAGAATATTGCCATTATCATTTGGAATAGGCTTCGTGATAAGATTGATCATAAACTTGACTTAAAAATAACCCTGTATGAAACAGAAAGAAATATCGTCGAATACCCCGCGGTTTGAGCCTATACTCAATGAATTAGGCGATGAACATATTGCCAGCTCGGTTGAGACTCCATTGCGGAAAGACGCGTTTGACCTGCCGGATTCAGAGAAAAAAAAGCTTATCGCTACTCATTTTAAGGAGATCATGACCATACTTGGTTTGGACCTAAGTGATGACAGTCTACAAGGGACTCCGCATAGGGTAGCAAAGATGTTCGTTGAGGAAATTTTCAGTGGGTTAAACCCGGATAATAAACCTAAGGCGAAACTCTTCGATAACAAATTCAGGTATAATGAAATGCTGGTAGAAAAAGACATCACTTTCTATTCCAATTGTGAGCATCATTTTGTTCCCATAATTGGTAAAGCACACGTGGGTTATATCAGCAGCGGAAAGGTAATTGGATTATCCAAGATCAATCGGATTGTACAATATTTTGCCAAACGCCCTCAGGTTCAGGAGCGATTGACTATGCAGATCGCGGAAGATCTGAAATCGACACTCAATACGGACAGTGTAGGTGTGGTAGTGGACGCCACCCACCTCTGTGTCTCATCCCGGGGTGTAGGAGATACCAATAGCACTACCGGTACCGCATATTTCAGTGGCAAGTTTAAAGAGGCTAATACCAGGGCTGAGTTTCTTAATTTCATTAATAGTTGATAATTTATTAATTATGTCATTATTGAAATTGAAGTATGCCGCTTGAAGATGAAATAGTCCAGAAGGAATTCCTTGGTGAAAACCACAAAGCGCTAGTTAATATCATTTATACCCATAGCTTCATCATCAACCGGATGTCCGGATTCTTCAAATGCAAAGGAATTACCCGACAGCAATTTAACGTACTGAGAATTTTAAGAGGTCAATATCCAAATGCTGCCAACCTAAATCTTATAAAGGAAAGGATGCTGGATAAAATGTCGGATGCTTCCAGGATCGTAGAACGATTGCGGTTGAAGAAATTAGTTTCCAGAAAGCAAAGCAAATCAGATCGCCGCGAAGTAGAGATTACCATCAGTAGCTCGGGGTTAGCCCTTTTGGAAGAGACGGACGAGGAAATGCTGAAGTTCTATCAGATGTTTGATACCCTGAGCCAATCGGAACTAAAACAACTCAATTTACTGCTGGATAAGTTCAGGGATGGGGCCAGTTCCTGAGGCCTTCATTCCCGGCGTGGCTATTTTCCCTCAATAATTTTATATTCAACCCTGTTATCCTATCTTTGTGGCGTTTTATTAAAAAAATCATAAATATAAACGTCAAGATATGAGCAATTTCGTGTATGTCATACCTGCTATGGGCCTACTGGGTATCCTAGTGCTGATTGGTAAGTCGCTGTGGGTCTCTAAACAGGATGCAGGCGAACAGAATATGAGGGAGTTGGCAACCTACATTGCAAACGGGGCAATGGCCTTCCTGAAAGCAGAATGGAAAGTGTTGTCCTACTTTGCCATCATAACAGCCATACTGCTTGCCTGGTCGGGCACATTAGTTCCAGATTCTCATCCGGTAATTGCCATTTCTTTCTTAATTGGGGCTTTCTTTTCTGCCTTAGCGGGGTACATAGGGATGAATATTGCTACCAAAGCGAATGTCCGCACTACTCAGGCAGCCCGAAATAGTTTAAGCAAAGCGTTGGCGGTATCTTTTACCGGAGGAGCGGTGATGGGTTTAGGCGTGGCCGGTCTGGCAGTATTTGGATTAGGCTCTTTATTTATATTATTGACCGAAATGTTTGTCCCATCCGGGATAGCGGCCACAGGCATTGAAATGAAAACCGCTATTGAGGTGCTGGCTGGATTCTCGCTGGGAGCCGAGTCCATCGCTTTGTTCGCCAGAGTCGGGGGAGGTATCTACACCAAAGCCGCAGATGTTGGGGCTGATTTGGTTGGTAAAGTAGAAGCTGGTATTCCGGAAGATGACCCCCGTAATCCAGCTACCATCGCGGACAACGTGGGAGATAACGTGGGAGATGTAGCGGGAATGGGCGCAGACCTTTTTGGATCATATGTAGCTACTATCCTGGCTTCCATGGTGCTAGGCCAGGAAATTAACGCCTCGGGTGATAGCTTTGATGGTCTTAGCCCCATTCTGCTACCCATGGTAATCGCAGGACTTGGTTTGATCTTCTCTATTATCGGCACCTATATGGTTAAAGTGAAGGAAGGAGGAAGCGTTCAAAATGCTTTGAATATGGGTAACTGGAGCTCCATAGTACTTACTGTTATCGCCTCCTATTTCCTGGTAAATTGGATGTTGCCTGAGACCATGATCCACAGGGGTATTTCCTTTTCTGCTATGGATGTATTCTGGGCTATTTTCGTAGGCTTGGTGGTGGGAGCGCTCATGAGTATTATCACTGAATACTACACCTCGATGGGAAAGCGTCCCGTTAATTCCATAGTTAAGCAATCCTCCACCGGTCATGCCACCAATATTATTGGCGGTCTCTCTGTGGGTATGGAATCAACTTTATTGCCTATAATCGTATTGGCAACCGGTATATTTGTGGCTTTTGAGTTTGCCGGTTTCTACGGAGTGGCTATTTGTGCTGCCGGTATGATGGCCACTACCGCCATGCAATTGGCCATAGATGCCTTTGGACCAATTGCGGATAATGCCGGCGGAATAGCGGAAATGAGTGGACTGCCTGAAGAAGTGCGCAACCGCACAGATATTTTGGATGCTGTAGGAAATACCACCGCCGCTACCGGAAAAGGTTTTGCTATTGCCTCTGCGGCTCTAACAGCATTGGCCTTGTTTGCAGCGTTTGTGGGTATCGCAGGCATTGATACCATCGACATTTATAAGGCAGATGTGTTAGCAGGACTGTTTCTGGGCGCTATGATCCCCTTTATATTCTCGTCGTTGGCCATCGCTGCCGTAGGGCGAGCTGCCATGGATATGGTGAATGAAGTACGCCGACAATTCAAAGAACTTCCAGGGATCATGGAGGGTAAAACCCGTCCTGAATACGAGAAGTGCGTAGAGATCTCCACCAGGGCTTCCATCAGGGAAATGATTGCTCCGGGGGCCATAGCCTTGATCGTTCCGGTTTTGATAGGATTCTCCTTTGGGCCTGAGGTATTAGGAGGCGTATTAGCCGGTGTTACGGTGTCCGGGGTATTGATGGGAATGTTCATGAATAACGCCGGCGGTGCCTGGGACAATGCCAAGAAATCTTTTGAAAAAGGAGTTGAGATCGATGGTAAAATGGAATATAAAGGATCAGAGGCTCATAAAGCTTCAGTAACCGGAGACACTGTTGGTGATCCGTTCAAAGATACCTCGGGTCCCTCCATGAATATTCTTATTAAATTGATGTCCATCGTATCGCTGGTAATCGCACCTCATATAACAGTATTGGACCATTCCGATGAAGCGCTTAATGACCAGAACAATCAAATAGAAAACACCACCAAGATCGAGGTAGAAGATAGTTGAGAGCGTGTGTGGTGCTGCGGTCTGACCAGGTGATAATATGGTCTTGATTTCAAACCCTCGTTGATGACATTAAAGTCAGCCAGCAGTGGTTTGCTCCACCCTTGATTTTAGGTTAAAAGTCCCCGGATCCCCTAAAATTATGCTGGTTTGTAAGAAAATCGGCAAGATTGCGCCCTGTGCTGTGGTTACCGTGGTTTACTAAACTAATACAGTCAGGTTATTGTCAAATAAAAATGGCTCTATATTAAAATTTAAAAGGTTTTGATAGATTGAAGGGCAAAATCCAACCATGTAAGATTTCAGTTTTGATTGCCTCCTATATTTTAGTAAATCAATGATTTAAGCCGTATTTTAGCTCCCGATTGAACAGTATCCGCCGCTAAAACGTAAAAATATGGGGGCATCGGTTACATTTCACCCATTAAGTGTATTAATAGAAAGGCAGACCAAATGAAGGATAGTGAGATTCTGGAGAGGTTGCAGGAAGGTGACGAAGCTGCCTTAGAGTACTTGTATCAAAAGTACTATCGCATGATGATCAAAATGGTCACCAGCAATAGTGGTACTGAGTATGAAGCCAAAGATATTTATCAGGAGGCCCTGATCGTATTCTGGCAGAAAGCTGTAAGCGGCAAACTGATACTTACGTCAAAGATCAGCACATACCTTTACAGCATATGCCAAAACCTTTGGCGAAAGGAGTTGGACCGTAAGAGCCGGCTAAGTAGTGAAGAAAAGGATGGTCAGGAATTTATGGACCATGACCGCCAGGAAAGGGCAAAGATCATCAGGGAATGTATAGAGCAGTTGGGAGAGACTTGTCAAAAGGTGCTAACTTATTATTATTTCGACGGCATGTCGATGTCAGATATTGCAAAGAGGTTGAATTTTTCAAATACAGACACAGCAAAGACTAAAAAATATAAATGCAAAAAACGACTGGATCAATTGGTGAAAGCCAACTATAAAGCCAGTGATTTCCTAGATTGAAATGAGCAAATTTTTAAACCATACTGAAAAGATCGAAGCTTATCTGGAAGGCAGCATGAGTCCGGATGAGATGCTGGATTTTGAAAACCAGCTTCATACTGATCCTGTGATGCGATCGGAGTTTGACCTACAACAGGATATTATCCATTCGCTGAAAGATTTTCGCAAATCACAGCTCAAAACGAGATTGGACCAAGTTCCTGTCAGTATGGGCCCTTCAACCCTTATCGGAGTCAAGACAGCTGCCGTCATTGTGCTAACCGGATTTATGGGAGTTGCAACTTACCTATACTTCAATTCCGAAAATGAATCAGGCGCTTCTTTCGAGCAGGAACCCATTACCGAACAGCAAATAGAAACTCCAGCCCCTAAAGAGGAGATAAAATCTGAAGAGTTAAGCGAGAATACATTAAATGAGGTGATAGCTGAAGAAGATAAAGCAGAGCAGATAACCAATGCTAGCGAAGGGGAAGACGCGTCATTTATAGCTGAACAGGTAACAGAGCAACCTCGTGAACGAAAGGAGTCCGAATCAGCTGAATCCAAGTCATCTGACAAAGATGAGTATCAGGAAACAGATGAAGCTATAGCAAATAATACCGCTCCGGTGGCCAACGTACCCCAGGTTGAGGTCCCTGATACTGAGTCTGAGGCTACCCTACCGGAAGAATCCATTGAAATGCCTTCTTCGGCAATTGCTCAGGAAGAGCCTACCGAGGATGCGGTGATTGAAGTGGAGACTACCAAGGAGAACCAACAACTATTCCATTACCAATATTACAGTGGAAAACTGTACCTCTACGGGGACTTCAAGGATATACCTTACGAAATTCTGGAACTTAATTCTGCCAGTGGGAAGAAGCTGTTTATGTATTACAATAGTGAATACTTTGAGATCCTGAACGATCGCACTGAACTGACTCCCCTGGAAAAACTCAATGACCAAGGAATCATTGAAAAACTGGAGATTATTAAAGAAAATAAGTAAGCTCCAGCAGTATAAGATCAAAGCCTTCTTAACGGAAGGCTTTTTTTGTTTACCTTCACGGTATTAAAAATTAATGCTAAATTCGAACAGATTGAATTACCTTGAAGAGCAAGCCGCACAAACGAAAGAAAAGACTGGGATCATACCCCTATGTTAGTGTAATCTTTAGTATTACTCTGGCCCTGTTTGTAATAGGGCTTTTTGGATTGCTGCTATTAACCACTTCTAAGCTGTCACAACTGATAAAGGAGAAAGTAGAAATCCAGGTATATCTGCAAAATCGACTATCTGAAAATCAGATCATTGGTATTCAAAAGACCCTTGCTGAAAAGCCCTTTGTACTGATTAAAGATCAAACCCCACAGATCACCTTCGTTTCAAAAGAGGAGGCTCTGAAAAGCTTTAGTGAAGATGAAGGAGAAGACCCGCAAGACTTTTTGGGATACAATCCGCTGAGAAATGCCCTGGTGGTTAAAATTAATCCAGAATTTCAGGATAGCACCTCAATGGCCCAGGTCAAGCAAGAGATCGAAGATATAAGTGGAGTGTTTGAAGCCAGCTACCTGGATAATGTGATTGCCGATATAAATAAAAATTCCACTAAGATCGGTTTTATACTACTTGGTTTCGCAGCTATATTAGTTATTACCGTAATCATCTTGATCAATAACACTATAAAATTGGCACTGTTCTCTCAAAGGTTCCTGATTCGAAGCATGCAGTTGGTGGGTGCCACCAGTGGCTTTATCAAACGGCCTTTCTTATTGAGGTCGGGAGGGCACGGCCTATTGGCTGGTATACTGGCTTCGGCATTGGTATATGCAGTGTCGGAATATGCCGGCACAGCTGTAAGCGGATTAACAGAGTTGCAGGATCCCTCAAAGATGTTGGTACTATTTGGAATATTGGTAATTTTAGGGGCCATTTTAGGTCTGTTAAGTACTGCCAGGGCCATTCATAAATACCTGCAAATGTCATTGGATGATCTTTATTAGTTATGAGTAAAAAACCCCAGGGATTACCATTTGGAAAAAGAAACTACCAGCTGATGCTTTTGGGATTAGCAGTCCTGGTGATCGGCTTTATTGTAATGTCATTGGATAATGAGCCTTATGGATTTGGCATCCTGGGTTTGACTATTGGTCCCATCATTGTAATGACCGGATTTGTCATCCAATTTTTTGCTATTCTTCATAGGCCCGGCAAAGATCAATGACAGTTCTTGATGGTATCATTCTGGGGATCTTACAGGGACTTACAGAATTTTTACCCATTAGCAGCAGCGGGCATATAGAGCTTGGTACCGCCCTGCTCGGTGTCAATACCAAGAGTCATTTTATTTTTTCGCTGGTGGTGCACTCGGCAACCGCTCTTAGCACCATGGTCATCTTCCGTAAGGATATAGGACAGCTTATCAAAGAATTATTTGAACTCCGTTATAATGATGCCACCCGCTATGTTTTGTTTTTAATCATTTCCGCGGTACCGGTGGCCTTGGTGGGCATTTTATATGATAAAGAAATTGAACAGTTCTTTAGCGGACAGATATTATTGGTGGGATTCATGCTGTTGGTTACCGGACTTTTACTATCTATGACCTATTATGCTCCATCTCAAAATGGTGAGGTCACTTGGGGTAAGGCACTGCTGATAGGGCTAGCCCAGTCAATTGCCATTTTACCGGGGATCTCCCGCAGTGGAGCCACCATATCCACGGCCTTATTAATGGGAGTAGAAAAGGAAAAAGCCGCCCGCTTTTCTTTCCTGATGGTGCTGATACCTATATTGGGAGGATCTTTTTTAAAGTTTTTGGAGTTTCTGGAAAGCCCGAACTCCTATCCCCAAATTTCATTAGAGGTAATCATAGCTGGTTTTTTCGCAGCCTTTTTCGCTGGATTAATTGCTTGTAAATGGATGATGGCCATCGTAAAAAGAGGTAAGCTAATTTACTTTGCCCTCTATTGCTTTATAGTTGGTATAATTGCTATTGTATTATCTCTATGACAGAAGAGAAAAATCTGGCAGCAGGTGCCTTGCTATTGGTGGACAAGCCCTATCGATGGTCCTCATTCGACGTAGTTAAAAAACTGCGAGGTGCATTAAAGATCAAAAAAATAGGTCATGCAGGAACCTTGGACCCCTTGGCAACAGGGCTTCTGATCATATGCACAGGCAAGAAAACCAAGGAGATCCAATATTTCCAAAATATGGAGAAAGAATACCGAGGAACTTTGGTTTTGGGTAAAACCACCCCCTCCATTGATCTGGAAACTGAATTTGATTCTAATCGGGATTATTCACATCTCAGCAGTCAGGATATTACAGAGGCTGCCGGTCAATTTCAAGGAAAAGTCTCACAAATACCTCCCCGCTATTCGGCGGTTAAAGTTGACGGTCAACCTGTTTACAAAAAGGCCCGCAAAGGCGAGGAAGTGATCTTGAAGCCACGGGAAGTAGAAGTCTCAATATTTGAGATAACCAGCTGCCAGTTGCCCAGTGTCGAATTCAGGGTGGTATGTTCCAAAGGTACTTATATTCGCAGCCTGGTTAGGGATTTGGGATTGGAATTAGGCTGCGGAGCTTACTTGTCGGCATTAATTCGGACACGTATCGGACCATATGGGCTGGAACAGGCTTCCTCTGTAGACGAACTGACTGCACAAATGGTGAATTCGGATAGGAATTGATGAAGGTTTACCACGAAGTTTCAGCATTTAAGAAAGTGCCCTACCCGGTTGTTACCAGTGGGATCTTTGACGGTGTACATCTGGGCCATCAAAAGATCTTAACAGAATTAAAGAACATCGCCCACCAACGGAAGGGGCAAACTGTTATTTTAACCTATTGGCCGCACCCCAAGTATGTACTAAATCCCAACAAAAAAGATTTGAAGCTACTGACCACTCTGGAAGAGAAGATTGGTCTTTTAGATCGGCTGGGAATAGATCATTTAGTGTGCATTCCGTTTACCCTGAATTTCTCCCAAACCACCTCTCAGGAATTTGTCCATGACGTGCTCAAGGAACAGATAGGCACCAGGGAATTAGTTATTGGTTATGACCATCGGTTTGGAAAAAACAGGGAAGGTAGTTTTAGCTACTTAAAGACCCATGCTGGCGAGTTTGGCTTTCGGGTTACGGAAATTCCTCGTCAGGATGTGAACGATATCGCCATAAGTAGTACTCAAATCAGGGATCATATATTAAATAACCGTATCCATCTCGCCAATAAGCTGCTGGGAAGGCGATACTGCCTGACCGGCCTGGTGGTCCCCGGGCAACAACTGGGACGCAACATTGGATTCCCCACCGCCAATATTGAAATTGCGGAAGCATACAAGCTTATTCCTTCCAATGGAGCCTATGCTGTTCTAGTCAAGATGGGAGATCAACAGCTATCAGGAATGATGAACATTGGAGTACGACCTACACTAGGCATTATGCCTCGTACTATCGAAGTGCATCTATTTGAATTTGATGGGGATCTTTACGGAAAAAAGCTTAAAATTGAATTGGTTAAACAAATTCGCCCCGAACTTAAATTTAAAGATTTGGAACAGCTTACGGCCAGGCTACACCAGGACCGTAAAGAAGCAGTTCATATATTACAAACACTAGCACCATGATCAACAAAGTGGTAAATAGCGCTGATGAGGCAGTAAAAGATATTCCTTCGCATAGCGTTTTAATGCTGGGAGGATTCGGTCTTTGCGGAATTCCGGAAAACAGCATAGCTGCGCTTTTGAGATCGGGAGTTTCAGGATTGACCTGCATATCCAACAATGCAGGTGTCGACGACTTCGGCATAGGTTTGATGTTACAAACCAGACAGGTCAGGAAAATGATTTCTTCCTATGTGGGAGAGAACGATGAATTCGAGAGACAACTTCTATCCGGAGAGCTGGAGGTCGATCTTATCCCCCAGGGTTCTCTGGCCGAGCGGATCAGAGCCGGTGGCGCCGGGATTCCCGCTTTTTTCACTCCTGCTGGAGTGGGTACTGAAATTGCCGAGGGAAAGGAGGTTCGGGAATTTGAGGGAAAAAAATACCTTTTAGAATCCTGGTTGAGGGCTGATTTTTCATTGGTTAAAGCCTGGAAAGGCGACACTACCGGGAATCTGATCTACCGGGGAACCGCACGGAATTTCAACCCAATGATGGCCACTGCAGGAAAAATTACTATTGCCGAAGTAGAGGAATTGTTACCTGCCGGATCCCTGGATCCTAACGAAATTCACACTCCCGGTATCTATATCCAAAGGATCTATCAGGGTAAAGATTACCAGAAACGAATCGAACAAAGAACCGTCACTCCTTAACCCAGAAACTCATGTCATTGGATAAAGCAGGAATAGCCCGGAGAATAGCCCAAGAGATTCAAGACGGTTGGTATATCAACCTGGGTATTGGTATTCCTACGCTGGTAGCAAACTACATATCGCCTGGTATAGAGGTGGTTTTGCAGTCCGAAAACGGGTTGCTGGGCATCGGTCCTTTTCCCAAAGAGGAGCAAGTAGATCCTGATCTGATCAATGCCGGGAAACAGACAGTCACCATGTTAGACGGGTCCTCCCTTTTTAGTTCCGCTGAAAGTTTTGCCATGATCCGGGGAGGGCATGTGGATCTCACTATTTTAGGCGCTATGGAAGTATCGGAAAACGGCGATATAGCTAATTGGAAAATACCGGGCAAGATGGTTAAGGGCATGGGTGGAGCTATGGACTTAGTGGCCTCTGCTGAAAATATCATCGTAGCCATGCAGCACCGTAGCCGATCCGGTAAGTCCAAACTGTTACCACAGTGCACTTTACCCATTACCGGTTTGCGATGTGTTAAAAAGGTGGTCACTGATTTGGCAGTGTTGGAAATCGCCCCTAATGGAGGTTTTATCCTACTGGAGAAGGCCCCAGGGATTACGGTTGAAGAGATAGAAGCAGCTACTGAGGGCAAACTAATTGTTGATGGCGACATACCTGAAATGGCCTTGAGATAGTTATTTAATTATTTAATTAAATGTTTAAACATTATGAGAATTCATTTTTTATCCCACACTGGGATGTTAGTAATATTTTTAGCAATTATTTCCGGCAGTTGTAGCAATGTAGTGCTGTTCTCAATTGAGGATGATATAAAATTAGGAGCCCAGGTTGCCAAAGAAATAGAATCGAAACCCGACGAATACCCGATATTAAGTGAATCCAGGTATCCGGCGTCCTATAAATACCTTAGAACCATGAGGGATCGGATATTGAATTCTGGCCGATTAACCTACAGGGAACAATTTGCCTGGGAGGTTAAGATCATTCAGAACGATGAGGTATTAAACGCCTTTGCCACTCCAGGAGGTTATATTTATATCTATACCGGTTTGATTAAATACCTGGATAAGGAGGACGATCTGGCGGGAGTGTTGGGCCACGAAATGGCCCATGCTGACCAACGTCACAGCGTGCGCCAACTGCAAAAAGTTTATGGTGTGCAGATCTTATTAAGTATTGCACTGGGGAATAACCCTTCCCAACTGGCCCAAATTGCCGGAGCACTGGCTGGCAATATAGGCACCTTAAAATTTAGCCGTGACCACGAGCGGGAAGCTGATGAATATTCAGTGATATACCTGGCCGAAACCCCTTATCAATGCAACGCTGCTTATTCATTTTTTCAAAAGATGATAGAAGAGGAAAAAGCTGGGCAGGTACCGCAGTTTCTCAGTACCCACCCAGCGCCTGCCGAACGAATAGAAGATATCAATAAAAAAGCCAAGTCCCTGGGCTGCAGTACCAACCCCTGGGACCCAGCTTCCTACCGCAACTTTGTAAACAGTTTGCCCTAGTGAAAAAATCTAAAATTAACTTCTCCATTGAATTGGATGAGAAGAACATCCCTGATAAGATCTATTGGGAAGCTACTGACATGCCGGCAGAAAAGGCCCAGGAAACCAAGTCTCTGGCCATCTCTTTGTGGGACCATAAGCAAAAAAATACCTTGAGGATAGACCTTTGGTCAAAGGATATGCCGATATTAGAAATGAAGCGGTTTTATGTGGATACATTAGGGGGTATGGCACAAAGCGTACTAAATGCAACCGGAGACAATTATATGTCCGAGGAGATGCAGGCATTATGCGAAAAGCTCATTGAACACCTTAAAAAAGAGTACTCTCAAAATCGTTAAGATCCTACTTGCCCCTGCTATCTGTTTAGAATTTAGGATTTTTATGTAACTTATAATTAATTATCCCTTTATTGCGGGTGAACTTACTTATTTACAAATTTCCAGGCTGGAAATTATAAATTTATCAAAAACCAAACTAGAACATATGAAGCAGGTTTTTACTCTACTTATTACATCAGCGTTTTTACTCGGCTTCTCAGTAACCTCTTTAGATCTAAAAGCCCAAACCAATGTTTCTGGAAATGTTACTGAAGCAGGCACCGGAGAACCTCTGATTGGTGTTAACATTGTGGTGAAAGGTAAGTTGGCTGGCACTATCACCGACATCAACGGAAATTTCAATCTAACCGTTCAACAACCCCCACCATTTACTTTGCAAGTGTCCATGGTGGGATTTGGTACTCAGGAAGTGGAAATTGCTGATACGGATGTCAGTGAGCTTTCCATTGAACTGGCTGAAGAAGTGCTGCTAGGCCAGGAGATTGTTATATCAGCCTCTAGAGTGGAAGAAAACATCTTGGAATCACCGGTGACCGTAGAAAAAATGGATATCCTGGCTATTCAGCAATCGGCATCTCCTAATTTCTTTGAGTCTATATCTCATATAAAGGGGGTTACCACCAGCACTGGTAGTTTGACCTTTAATGCTATCAATACCCGCGGATTTGCCACCATTGCCAACGTGAGATTTGTTACCCTGGTTGACGGTATGGATATCGCTGCGCCTCTATTGAATTTTCCTACTGGTAATCTGGTAGGCATTTCAGAGTTGGACCTGGAAAGTGTGGAATTAGTCCCTGGAGCCACCTCTGCCCTATATGGGCCAAATGCATTCAATGGCATTCTTATCATGACCAGCAAAAACCCGTTTGATTATCAGGGATTAAGCGCTCAGGCAAAAATTGGATTTTCTGATTCTGAAGCCGGCGGTGCAGAACCCTATTACAATTTCGGGTTCCGCTATGCCAAAGCATTTAACAATCGGTTTGCTTTTAAAGTCAACTTTAATCTTTTGGAAGCGACTGATTGGACCGGTAACGACTACACTACCGACCGCATTATTCCCGGCAATTCCCCCGGATCTCCAAATTTTGACGGTATGAATTTATATGGGGATGAGACCGTTATTCGTGGAAACTTAGCCCAATTAACCGGATTACCTGAGTTAGCCCCTCTGGGTGACATTGATATTCGTCGTACCGGTATCAGAGAAGAAGTGTTATTGGATGACCAGGATGCAAGAAGTATTAAAGGGGACGCTGCAATTCATTACCGTCTAAGTGATAATGTTGAAGCTTCTTTAAATTATCGGTACGGAGGCGGCAGTTCCATATATCAAGGCTCAGGAAAGTTTGTCCTAAGAGATTTCTCGCAACAATTTTATAAAGCTGAGTTGAAAGGCAGTAACTTCTTTCTGCGGGGTTATTTAACCAGAACAGATGACGGGGACTCCTATAATTTAGATGCACTTGGTGGGCTGACCAACGAAAGAATTTCACCTTCGGCAACAGAGTGGGTGCCGAATTATCTTAGTACCTACGTGGCCGCTATCCAGGGATTTATTCCGGGAGTTCCTGGGGGAGACGAGAGCGCAGCCCATGCAACGGCCAGAGCAGCAGCAGATGCCAGCCGCAATGCACTTACTCCCGGCGCCCTGCAAAATTTTATCGATGCTACACGCAATGCCAACTTACAAATAGACGATCTGGGAGCAGGCTTTATTGAAGGTTCCCGGTTGTGGCATTTTGAGGGCAACTACAATTTTCTCAACCAAGTGGAATTTGCTGAGATCATTGTGGGAGGAAATTTCCGCCGCTATAGCATATTCTCAGGGGGTACTATTTTCGATGAAGACATATTGGCGGATGGCAGTTTTGACCGGGTTGAAATCGATGAGTGGGGAGCCTATGTTCAGCTCAGTAAAAGATTTGCCGATTTAAAATTAAAAGGCTCACTGCGTTATGATAAAAATGAGAATTTCGAGGGACAATTAAACCCTAGGATCTCGGCGGTATATACCTTCAATGAAAATCACAATATCCGCGCCTCTTTTCAAACCGGATTCCGGAATCCCGATACCCAAAGTCAATTCATCTGGTTTCCTACTCCATCGGGTATATTGGTGGGCAGTACCGAAGAAAATGCTGCACGATATGGTATCCATAATGGAGGGGCCTTAGATCCTGTAACATTAGAACCGGTAAACGTAGACTTTGTTCAACCCGAAGAATTGACAGCGGTTGAGGTGGGATATAAAGGTATCATCGCCGGTAATGTGCTGGTGGATGTGAATTACTATCACAACAATTACGACGGCTTCATTGCCAATCGGCCGGTACTCAGCGCCGGACCCGTTATGAGGCGGGGCGAAACCTTGACTAACGCCACTGGAGGAACCAATATTCTAATGAGTCCCTACGTAAATGTACCGGAAGATATTAGCTCAGATGGTATCGGATTAGGAATTACCTGGAATATGGGACAAGGCTATAACCTGGGCGCTACTTACGACTGGTCAACCTTCAGTCAGGATGAGCAGGTAACCGAAGGCTTCCAGGCCGGGTTCAATACCCCGGAACACAAATTTGGGGTGAGTTTCAGCAACCGGGATATTGGAGAGAACATAGGCTTTCATATGGCTTTCCGCTGGCAGGATGACTTCCTGTGGGAGTCCTCATTCGGGAGCGGTGTAATTCCGGATTTTGGAGTGTTTGACTTCCAGGTAAACTATAAAGTTGAATCCATCAAATCCATCCTGAAGATCGGAGGCACCAATTTGTTGGGCGGCGATTACCGCACCAATATTGGGTCGGGATTTGTAGGCCAACAATACTACTTCGCTATAACCTTTGACGAATTCTTGAACTAGCGACTTACAAAAAATGAAAAAATTTAAGAATCTATACCTTTTATTATTCCTGGGAGCAGCACTGTGGTCATGCGATCAGGATTCCCTTGATATTGTTCCCAATAATGACTTTGATGTCGTTGACCCCGGTGATCCTCCCAGTGCAGGGAATGCCGACTTTACTAAATACGTGGCGGTCGGCAATTCTTTAAGCGCGGGATTTCAAGCAGGTGCATTGTTTACCGATGGACAGGAAAACTCCATGCCCAAAATACTGAGCCAGCAGTTCGAGCAGGTAGATGGCGGGGAGTTTATACAACCTGATATCAACTCAGTTAATGGTTTTAATATCGCTTTTTCCGACATTTCGGATCCCAATCCTGCTAATTGGGTAATAAATGGGAGATTGTTGTTGTTCGGATCCACGCCAGGTCCCACTGAATCGGGCCTTGAAGATGTACCGATCCCACAGGTAAATCCAGGTTTCATTTATACCGGACCACCGGTAAATAATTTCGCAGTGCCCGGAATATTACTGGGACAGGCGCTGATACCTCAAACCGGAGATTGGAATCTAGCCGGAATAGATCCGCGGTTTAATCCTTACTACGCCAGGTTTGCCTCCAATCCAGGAGTTTCCACTATTATTGGAGACGCCGCGTCAGCTGGCGGTACTTTCTTCAGCCTGTGGCTCGGTACCAATGATGTGTTGCTGCACGCGGCCACGGGAGCTTCAGGGGCAGCACCATTCACCTCGGAAACTGATTTTGCCTTCCAGTTCGCCGCCGCCTTATCGGTAATGACCACTGATCCGGGTATTCAGGGAGTAGTGGGGAATATTATAGATGTTACCGCTACCCCTTATTTTAACCTGGTGCCTTATAATTCAATTGTATTTGAAGAGGGTGATCCCACCATAGATGCGGTTAATAACGCCTATGCTGACTACAACAATGGCCTAGCCCAGGCGGTGGCTTTTATGCTGATCAGTCAGGACGAGGCAGACCGCAGAAATATCAGTTTTGCTGCCGGCGCCAATGGCATTGTGGTAGAGGATGAATCACTAACCGACTTGTCGGCTATCGGGCTTCCCAGTATTCGCCAAACTACCTCGGACGATCTAGTTACTTTACTAGCAGCTACCGTTCTAGGCACGCTAGCTGATCCCAATAATCCTTTCAGTGTAATTGGAGTAGGGGTTCCCCTGGAGGATGAATTTGCCTTGTTAAGCGATGAGGCCACCGCAGTCAGGGACCGTATAGACGCTTTCAACAGTATTATTGCCGCCTCTATCACTAATCTAGGAGTAGGTGACCGGGTAGCTTTAGCTGATGTACATACCTTTTTTGATGAACTGGTGGCGGGTGGTCCGGAATTAATGGATGGTTTAGCCATAGCCAATACCCTGGCACCCCCGGCAGGTATCTTTTCGGAGGATGGGTTGCACCCTAATTCCCGAGGTTATGCCATTGCAGCCAATGTGTTTATTGAAGCCATCAATAGTCATTTTGAGGCAAATGTACCCCGGGTCAATGTCGCCCAATTTGCCGGCACGGCATTACCTCTTTAGATTTTAACCAACATATTACAAAGAGAGAGGGCTCTGTTTTCCGGAGCCTTTTTTCATTAGCAACAGGAAGTTTATAATCCATTTGAATCGCAAAAATCAAAATATCACTTATATTTAAAATTGCGGTAAATCCAGAGTATATGACCAATAAATTCACCCGACGATCTGCTTTAAAAAAAGCCACCTATCTGGCCGGCTGTGCGGTCAGTACACCAGCGCTTATAACAATTCTTCAAAGTTGTCAGGAGGCCCCTCCTGCCTTGGAGTGGCAGCCTACTTTCCTAGATGAGGAACAGGCTCGCACCGTGACAGAACTGGTAGAGATTATTATTCCTGAAACTGATACTCCTGGCGCTAAACAGTCTGGAGTTCCGTATTTCGTGGATCAGATGGTGGGTAAGTGCCTGAAACCGGAAGATCGATCTTTGTTTCTTAACGGGTTAACCGAAGTTCAGCAGTTATCTCAGGAGCAATTCGGCAAGGCGCTATCGAAGCTTTCAGCGGAGGAGCAAAATCACTTAATGCAGGGAATTGCTCAAAATGATACTGCATCAACAGATGACAATAAGTCTCCGAAAACCTTTTTCAGTTTGCTTAAGGAACTTACCTTGATTGGCTATTTCAATAGCGAACTGGGGGCCACCAAAGCCCTGGCCTATTTGCAAATTCCAGGCAGCTATGATGGCTGCACGGATTTGGAACCTGGGCAGAAGGTCTGGGCCATGAATTAATTATCGACGGATCATGAATTTGAATCTAAAAGCGAAAGCTGAAAATACTTATGATGCCATTGTAGTAGGCACCGGAATCAGCGGTGGTTGGGCAGCAAAAGAGCTATCGGAAAAAGGACTGGCTACTTTGGTGTTAGAGCGTGGAAGGGATGTAAAACATGTGGTAGATTATCCAACCATGCACAAACATCCCTGGGAATTGCCTCACGGCGATAGCCTTACACAGGAAGAGTTAAAAAATTATCCCAAGCAAAACAGGACCGGTTATACCATTCGCCAAAGTACTAAGCATTGGTGGGTAAACGATCTGGAAAATCCCTATACAGAGATCAAGCGGTTTGATTGGATAAGGGGATATCATGTCGGGGGAAGATCTCTCCTATGGGGCCGCCAGTCCTATCGACTCAGTGACCTGGACTTTGAAGCCAATGCCAAAGACGGCATCGCCGTGGACTGGCCTATCAGGTATCGAGACCTGGAACCCTGGTATGATTATGTGGAAACCTTCGCCGGAATAAACGGCCAGGCAGAGGGTTTGCCCCAGCTTCCTGACGGTAAATTCCTCCCCCCCATGGAAATGAATTGTGTTGAAAAGCACGTGAAAGCCAAAATTGCAGAAAACTTCGGCGGCCGGGTAATGACCATAGGGAGGTCTGCCAACAATACCCAGCCGCATCATGGGCGGGCTCAATGCCAGTACCGAAATCTATGCATTAGAGGGTGTCCTTATGGAGCATATTTCAGCAGCCAATCTTCCACCCTGCCGGCCGCAGTTGCTACCGGCAACATGACCCTTAGGCCAGATAGCATCGTAATGGAGGTTATCTTCGATGCTGATCAACAACGGGCTACCGGGGTAAGAGTAATGGACACCGCGAGCAAAGAGGTAAGGGAATATTATGCCAAGATCATATTCCTCAATGCCTCCGCTTTAGGGAGCACCCAGATCCTGCTAAATTCAACCTCCGATCGTTTCCCGGATGGTATGGGTAATGACAGCGGTGAACTGGGACATAACCTCATGGACCATCATTTCAGAGTGGGAGCCCAGGGATTTTTAGACGGTTACGAAGACCATTATTATCTGGGCAGACGCCCTAACGGCATATATATTCCTAGATTCCGCAATATTAAAGAGCAGCGAACCGATTATATCCGGGGCTTTGGATATCAAGGCCGGGCCAGTAGGGAAGATTGGAAAAGAGGTATCAAGGAAATGGCCTTTGGGGCAGAGTTTAAGGATAGCCTTACTCAACCAGGACCCTGGCAAATGGGACTTGGGGCATTCGGCGAGTGCCTGCCTTACCATGAAAACAAAGTCACTTTAAATCGTGAGGTATTGGATGTTCACGATCTGCCAACGTTGACTTTTGATTGTGAGTTCAAATCCAATGAGCATATCATGCGTCGTGACATGATGAACTCAGCTGCTGAAATGCTGGAAGCCGCCGGACTAAGGGATATCAATACTTATGACAACGGTGGCGGCCCTGGTCTGGGTATACATGAGATGGGTACTGCCAGAATGGGTCGCGATCCCAAAACCTCAGTATTGAATAAATATAACCAGATTCACGCGGTACCGAATGTTTTTGTAACCGATGGCGCCTGCATGACCTCTTCTGGCTGCCAAAATCCCAGCCTAACCTACATGGCTCTAACTGCCCGAGCGTGTGATTTTGCGGTTAAGGAGTTGAATCGAAGAAATTTATAACGTATTGATCTATAGTAAAATCCCGACTTTGGTTTGGGGCCTGTTGTGATTATGCCTTATTGGACGACCTCAAGTGCTTTACTTAAGAATAGAAAATGTAATCGGAAAATTATCCTTTTTGGAAGATATTAATAGAGAAAAGTAGTCATTGCCAGGCAGTTTTTTTACAAGCACATAAAACCAGGATGGCGGTAATAAGTTAAGCTATATGCGTGAACATGATGAAAATTGAACCAGTCACTAGGTTGGACCCAGCCAAGTCATCCCCCGGAATATCCCTGACCGCTTCGCTTTCGCTGCATGGCAATGCTATCAGGCAGATGAGCCTGAATTTTGTATATTCTTTATAACCAAACGCTAAAAATGATACCTTATAAGCAGGGGCGGGTTCAATTCGGACTTATTGTTAAGGCGCTATTAATTATTTATATTTCGTATTATCGGCACTGCTTTACGATAAGACTGTTAAACCTTCTGGGGTTTTCCAGAGTATCATAAAATTCTTCCATATAGCGTGTGATGGAGTTGATCTCTTTCTGGTCCAGCCAGGTGAAGTTTTCTATAAGATGGAATATCGCTGTTTTCTTAGAGACAAAGTGATCAATAGCATTCTGCATGGTTGATTCCGATATGCAAAATCCAAAATACAGTCTTTCTCTGACATCCTTAATAGGCAGTTTATCAGAGGGTATGGCGTAAACCGCATCAACCAGACCGGAATAATCGAAATCATAGGGCACTCCGATGGGATTTGGCCTGGATGGATCCTTTAGTTTTAGCAATTTCATATTATGCAGGCCGGCTACTGACCAATCTGTATTGCCAATCATATATTGAAACAAAAACATCAAAGCGGCGTGCTCCTCGTCCAGTAATCTCCCATTCAACTTTTCATTCTTAATGGGAAGAGCTTCTGATCTTTTAGCCAGGGCATTCTGATCTTCGATAATAAAGGTATGTACCGAACCTATTTCCTCCTTGCCGCCAGTATTTTGATAGTTTATTTTTAACATCCTGACTTTGAAGCTATAATCTGTAATGATATTGTAAAGCTTGTATGCCAGATATTCCTTGTAAAGGTATTCCTGGTAACTTCCAATGCCCCGGCACGGGGTAACCATCTTAATTTTATGCAGATCAGTCAGTATGCCAAAAACCTCCTCAGTTTTCTTTACATTGACCCGTAGAGGTGGATATTGACATTTTTTTAATCGGAATTCACCGCGGGGCTTTATTCTCACCTGGCGGGTAAGAATCAAGGAATCTGAAACTTGATATTTCACCACCGCATCCTGATATATATCCTTGTACTTGTTTTTTATAAGCTGCTTGAAATCTGTCGCTACCGCAAACTCTAACGGTTCTTCCGTTCCGAAAATCTGAAAAGTGTCCGCTGCCATCCGCAGTGCATGCTCAAAAAGCGGATTGGTTTGGATCAAGGAGTCAAAATCAAAAGTTTGCTGAGCTTTTGAAGACATTATGCCCAAAGTCAGCAGGATGGTGATTATTAGTCTCATCATATCTTATATTAAACTGAATAGGAGCCAGTTGGAAAGTCAACCTAATATAAGTATTATTACCTGGACCTAAAACTTAATGCCTTTGATGCTTGTTGGTAACCGTATCTGGGCTGACCATATCAGGAAACACTTGTTTTATTTTATTTACCAAGTATTGGCCATAGGTACCCCTGACCGTTTGCAGTTCAGCCCCATCCCAGCGATGGTATTGAGTTGGTTTAAAATCCGGAAGATGGCCAAGGTCCACTCTCCTCAACTGGCAGTAGAAATCCGGATCGAAGAAGAATGGGAATGAAAGCCGGCCCACTCCGGAAGTGTTAAGCACCCGATGAGGCGTTGAACGATAATAGCCGGAAGTAAGCAGGTCTAGCATATCCCCAATATTGCATATGAAAGTATTCTCAATATAGGGTGCATCCAGCCAACCCTTAGCTGATTTGACCTGAAGGCCTCCCACCTTATCCTGCTTCAAAATCGTCAAAAGGCCGTAATCAGTATGTTCTCCCACTCCCCAGGAAGGTTCCGTATCAGGCTGCGGTGGATAATGGAAGATCCGAAAAAGGATCAAGGGATGTCGAAGAAAGTGCACGTCGAAATAATCTGGAGGTAATTTTAGGCTCAACGCAATCCCTCTCATGAGGATATGGCCCAGCGAAGTTAGCACCTCCATATAGTCGAGAATGATCTCCTTTATCCCCTCTATTGAGGGAAACATATTGGGCCCGTGCATAGGTGTCCCATCCACGACCCGGGGGTGGTCTTTACGGAGCTCCTCCCCAAAATATAATCCCTCCTTTTGATCGGGTACCCCAGAGGTAAGCTCATCCCCCACTGCAAAATATCCACGCCAGGCTCTGCCCCCTAATTCCATCCGTACCTTATGCTTAGTCTTTGGGTTCAAATTGAAAAACTGCCAGCTGAGTTCCTCCAGTTGGAGTTGAAGAGTAGTATCAACTCCATGGCCTGCGATATAAAAGAACCCGTGATCCCGACAAGCCCGGTGAATCGCGTCGGCTACCTGCGATTCCCGGGAGGATTTGTCTATTAGAGGACTGATATCAACAACCGGAATACTCATGACTTAAAATAACAAAAGCTATCCAAATCAGATAGCTTTTGCTTGTATATAGACTTAACCTGTTATAATCGCTCCAGCACCAGTAAGTCAGTACTACCATCTCCCCCACTGACATCCCTCAATTCCATACGGGTTTCCGTTATCTCAATGAGATCCCAATCGTCATTTAGTTCGTTAAAAGGAACCTGCTCATTGAAATCAATTAACACCTTGTGAATACTATTATCAATAAACTCGTCCCAACTCCCGTCAAGCTGCTGGGAATCTTTCACTGCAGTAACCGCCCCATCAGCGGTAAATTCCAGTACATAGCCTTGAAAATCATTAGTCTCATTCTCACCTGAATCATTGTAATTGGCTACCACCCATTGCCCTTTCGTAATGACATTACCCACCACTACCGTGTCAGCATGGTGACCACCATCATCATGGTGATCAAAATCATCATCTTCATCACAAGTATCTTCAATATCTTCGATCAGCTCTTCCAACTGATGGTTGCTAGTAATCACCACTGTTGAGCTATCCGCCAGTATGACGGTTATAGGAAAATTGAAGCCCACCAGGTCATCGTGATCCAAGTCATCCAGGAAGCCATACAACTCCTCATCATTATCCAGCACAATAACTGAGGAAGTTTGATTCACAGTATCATAGGTGGATATACTTATGGGGTATTCGAAGTCCAGACACTCAATATCCTGATCTGGAGCATCCTCGCAACTGTCCACCAGATCTTCGAAGGCATCCTTATTATCAATGGTGAACTGGGAATGATCAGGGAGGATCACTGTCACCGGAAATAAGATTTCCAGTATGTCATCATCCTCATCGAACTCGTCGAAAATGTCCTCAATCAATTCCAGATCCTCGGGAGAGTCCACAAATATTTCCAATCCGTTGGCGTTAACGGTAAACGGAAAAGCCAACGAAATACAACTTGCACTGTCTACTATGTTATCTGATGAACCATCATTTAAAGAAACTCTTTGAAGTAAGGTCGCTATGGAAGAGTTTGGTTCGATAATGGAATTTTCAGGTGGATCAATAATTTCTTCCACCGGATCCTGGCATCCAGTTAAAGCTATGAGAATCAGCGCCAAAGGAAGTAATGCACGGGTAGAGAACAATCTTACAGAGGCACCATACTTAAAAAATATCATCATAATATCAATGTTTTGTTTATTACATCCGTCTTCTATTAAACCGATGAGACTGCCAAACTCCTACCACTAAAGGGCAAATTTTAAGTTTTAAGCCATATCAAAAGATGCCAATTGATGGATCCAAGTCGGATTGTTGTGATCAGCGGATATTCCAAGCCTTATTTGACCGTCATGCACAAGAGTTATACAATTTTCTGTATTACAAATTCGGGGCGGCTAATACACCAGAAGATTTAGTACAAGAATCATTTATGAAATTATGGCAGAACTGTAAAAATATCCCGCCTGAGAAGGCACGAAGCTTTCTGTTCACTGTAGCCCGTAACAGAATGTTGAATCAACTGGATAGAAAAAAGACGGTATTACACCACCGCAAAATTCCGGTTAAATCATATGACCACGAAACTCCACAGTATTTACTGGAAGGAGAAGAATATTTGACCCGCCTGCAAACAGCACTGGAAGAATTAAAAGAGGATCAAAGGGTAGCCTTCTTATTAAATCGTATAGAAGGGAAAAAACATCAGGAAATCGCCGAATTGCTGGGAGTATCCAGAAAGACCGTAGAAAAAAGAATTTATGGCGCTTTGGCCGAATTGAGAAAAAAGCTGGGGGATTTGCAGAAATTTTAGAAACATAGGTAGGATAAAAAGTATTTCACCGGTTATATCATAGGACAGTTATGGAAAAGGACCAATACATAAGGAAATGGCTGGACGGTACCTTGACCGATCAAGAACGGGAAGTTTTCAGGGACAGCCAAACCTATCATGAGTTAATGAAAATGGACCAGGCCTTAAAGCATTTTAAGGCTCCAGAACTGAAAAAAGAGGTAGTCAGGCCAAAACTAGACCTCCCGAAGAGCTCTAACGGGAAGATCAAGTTTATTTCCTGGCAACATCTTTCTAAGGTGGCCGCAGCATTGGTTGTCGGTATAGTACTTTACTATTCCTATACGTTTCTTGTAGGAGAAGTGACGGCCCCTGAGATCCAGGCCCAAACATTAAATGGGGAAACCATAGAACTGCTACTTCCGGATTCTTCACATGTGGTACTAAATGCAGCCTCCAGTTTATCCTATGATAGTGAGGACTGGACATCAGACAGGTCAGTGCATTTGGACGGCGAAGGGTACTTTAAGGTAAAAAAAGGAAGCAGGTTTACGGTCATAACTCCCGTGGGCGAAATTGCTGTGGTTGGTACTCAGTTCAATGTCAGGAGCCGGGCAGGCTACTTTGAGGTGATTTGTTACGAGGGATCCGTTGAAGTCGCCGTCGACAATAACATAACCTCGCTCAATCCCAACCAGATGCTGCAGTTTATCCGCGGCATATCACTTAATACCGTGGACCATTCGGAGACCTATCCCTCTTGGATCCATCTAAGAAGCTCCTTTTTTTCCGTACCATACCGTGAGGTGCTGGCTGAATTTGAACGGCAATACGGAGCAAACGTGATCACCGAAGGGGTAGATCTGAATCAACTATTTACCGGAAGCTTCATTCATGGTGATCGAGATCTGGCTTTACAGGCTATTACTGATCCCTTACATCTAAACATAAGCTTCAGGGATTCAACCATACTGCTCTATAGTGAGGATTAGTGCCCTTTTTCTACTATTTTTTGGGCCCCTGGTGGTAGTAGCCCAGCAAAATGATACCATTGCCCTAAGGAAAGCACTGAAAACTATAGAGAATCGTTACGAGGTATCATTCACCTACCTTGATCAAAATGTGGAAGGAGTATCAATACCAATACCAGATTTGACCTCTGGATTGGATTCAACACTAGCATACCTGGAATCGGTTTCTGGCCTTGAATTTAAGTCATTGTCGGGTGGGTTTATAACTATTAGTAAACCTGCATCGGATATGTTTGAGATTTGCGGATATTTACGGGCCAGCGACAGCCAGGAGGCTCTGCAGGGAGCTACTGTGGTAGCTGGTGAGGCATACACCATCAGTGATGAACGTGGATATTTTCGACTAAACGTCAGGGGACACGATCAACTACAGATCCGGCATCTTGGATATCAAACCATGATCATCCAGCCATCCGAACTAGGCGAAGATTGCCAGCCCCTTTATTTCACTCCAGACCTAACCACCTTAAGCAGTATCGTCATAAATAACTATATTACTAAAGGGATTTACAAGAATATTGACGGGTCGACCATCATTGAACTGCCGGCCCTGGGTATTCTACCAGGACTGATCGAACCCGATGTCTTACAAGCCCTCCAAGCTCTTCCTGGAATACAGAGTGTTAACGAAACCGTGTCCAATATAAATGTCAGGGGAGGAACCCACGATCAAAACCTGGTGCTTTGGGACGGCATTAAGATGTACCAAAGCGGTCATTTTTTTGGGTTGATATCCGCGTTTAATCCCTATCTGGTTGAAGAAGTTACAGTAACGAAAAACGGCACCAGTGCTATCTGGGGAGACGCTGTTTCCAGTATGATCCAGATTAAATCACCCGAGGATTTCAAAAACACTTGGAGTACTGGAGGGGGAATTAATCTGGTAAGCGGAGATGCCTTCGTCCAGGCACCATTGGGCGAAAAAGCTTCAGTCTTAATTTCCGGACGCCGATCTTTGGCCGACCTGATAGAAACTCCAACTTATCAGCGATACTTCCAGCGGGCCTTCCGGGATACTGAAATTTCCAATGGTCAAATAGGAAACCGGGATCAGTTCTCCAGCGATGAAAAATTTCTTTTTTATGACTACAGCCTTAAACTTTTCCTAGATCCCAGCCCCATTGACCAAATCAGACTAAGCATAATAAATGTTTATAATGATGTTGAATACCAGGAAAATGCTCTTAATACCACTGCCATTGAATCTAAAACTAGCGGGCTTACCCAGAGCAACCTGGGGGTAGGTCTTCAATACCATCGAAATTGGAGCCCGCAATGGCAAAGTTCTCTTAGTATTTATGCCAGCTGGTATGAACTACAGGCATTGAATTTCGATATATTTAATGACCGGCGGCTGCGACAGGAAAATGATGTGCTTGATACCGGCCTCAAGCTTGATATGAAATATACCTTTAGCCCAAACCTGTATTTCAAATACGGTTACCAGTTTTTCGAAGTAGGAGTGGGTAATCTAGAAGATATTAGCAACCCTTTGTTTCGGCGGAAAATAAAGTATGTGCTGCGCACGCATGCAGCTTATACCGAGATGGCCTGGGATCAACCAGAAAATGGGCGAAATTTAAGGATTGGTATACGGGCAAATTATATTGAAGAATTTGACAGGATGTATTTAGAACCTCGATTGGCATTTCAACAAAAGCTGGTTGAAAATCTGACATTAGAGGTTTTAGGTGAGGTTAAGTCTCAAACTACTTCACAAATTATTGACTTTCAAACAGATTTTTTAGGGGTAGAAAAACGCAGATGGGTATTGGCCAATAACCGGGATATTCCCGTAACAGAAAGTCTGCAAGGTTCATTAGGTTTACACTACGATCGCGGCATCTGGCTGGTCAGTGCAGAAGCTTATTATAAGGAAGTGACAGGTATAATTACTTCGGGACAGGGATTTCAGAACCAATTTGAGTTCATCCGGACCGCAGGTGATTACAGGGTACGTGGTGTAGATCTTCTAATCAATCAAAGAAAGGGTAAGTTTAGTACCTGGCTGGGTTATTCCTACTCAGAGAATAACTACAGTTTTTCGCAGTTAACCCCCGCCGAATTTCCCAACAACCTTGATATCCAGCACGTGATAAATAGCGGTGTTAGTGTTGCTTCATCAAATTTCGAACTATCCCTGGGCGCTAATTGGCATAGCGGCAAGCCTTATACCGCAACGGATCAAAATATCTTGGTAGAAAATGACATTCTTTATTTGCTCCCTAATCAAGAAAGGTTACCCGATTATCTCAGAATCGATTTTTCAGCCACCTATAGATTCAATTTAGGATCAAAATTAAAGGCAATGGCCGGGATATCTGCATGGAACATGCTGGATGTTCAAAACATCATCAATATTTATTACAGAGCCAGGGAAGATCAGGTAGACCAGATAGAACGTACTGCCTTAAAATTCACTCCTAATGCCGTATTTCGGATAAGTTATTAATATTACCTAGAAGCTAAAGTCAAATTAATGAACCTTCAACCCACTTTGGAAAGCGCACTAGTCCGTATAAGGCCTTTAGCAGAAGAGGATAAGGAGTCACTGTATCAGGTGGCCAATGATCCAAAGATTTGGGAACAGCATCCTTGCCCGAGATATTTGAGATCAGAGTTTGACGAATTTTTTAAAGAATCGATAACATCAAAAGGCGCATTAGCCATATTGGATAAATCTACCGGGGATCTAATTGGCAGTTCACGATTCAAAAGTATTGATGGAAACTTCAATGGGGTTGAAATCGGTTGGACGTTTTTGGCTAGAGCCTATTGGGGTGGAAAATACAATTCGGAAGTTAAAACGTTGATGATGAATTATGCCTTTAATTACGTGGATAACATAGTTTTCTATGTTGATCGGGATAATACCCGTTCCCGGAAAGCAGTGGAAAAAATAGGCGGAATAAGCATTACGGAACTCGCAACTCTGGGAAAAAATAATCCCAATAATGTTACTTATCTGGTGAGAAAACCTAATCCATATGGACCTTAGAGCTCTCCTTGGGAAATACTGATACCATTCTCATCACCCAACACCCGCTAGTCGGCAATAATTAGAGAAATCCTATTTGAAAGATATTCGTTAACTTAATTGGTAAACTTAGTTCATGTTCAAGCGTACCATATCCTCTATCCTGCTGGTAATGGCTTCTTTCACTTTATTGCCAGGGCAGAACCAGCATACAGGAGTGCTGCAAGGCGCCAAGTATTTAATAGTGGCACCAGAAAGTTGGTCCGGAAAATTATTAATGGTGGCTCATGGTTATGTCCCGGAACAGATGGACCTTTCCCCTGACTTTTCTCCGGAGAAGGAAATATATCAGGAGCTGGTAAATAAGGGATGGATGGTAGCCGGCACCTCATATCGGCGTAACGGCATTATCATTAAGGACGCTATCAAGGATCTGGAGAATTTACACGATCATATTAGCGAAAGCTTTGGTAAGCCGTCAGTTACTTTACTACAAGGGAGTTCCATGGGCGGAGTAATCGGCACCCTGATCGCTGAGAATCCTAAAAGGCGGTTCAATGGTGTATTGAATATGGGGGCTGCCCTGAACCTGGAAACAGATGTGGAAAATATAAAATTCAGCTACAAACCCAGAATTCCCATACTTTTCCTTTCTAACCAAAGTGAATACCAGGCGCCACAGGCCTACATTGAAAATTTGAAAAGTGGTCGGGCGGTACTGTGGAAAGTAAGTCGTGACGGCCATGTTAACGTGAATCAAGAAGAGCAAAAATTAGCACTGAAGGCCTTGCAGGATTTAGTAGAAGGCAGGAAACTTCCCACCTACCGCGAAGTTACTATTCAAGCCAACCCAGCCTCGACTGCGGAGTTCAGGAAGGAAGGGGCATTTACCCGGATCGCTTGGGTTGATCCCGTTTATGGTAATTTATATACCGAATTAATTCCTGCTGATTTGAAACAACTAAAAGTTAGAAAGGGTGAGCATTTCCAATTATCATACAAACGTCACCAGTATAATGTGTTTTACGGCACTACCTACAATGATGTGCCAACCGGTGAATGGGTAACCTTTCTAAGCGGTGAAGGCACATTTCAAATTTCCTGTAATTACTGCAATGCGGCCAAAATGCTGGATTATCAAAAAGGTGATCGGATATTTATATCTAAATAATTCAGTCGCATTCACAACTGATGTCATCAAATCCGCAACCCGGTACAACCTTTCCATCCACACTGACCAGCTGATTGAGGGGAATTTCTTCACCGGTATTCAATAACATATATTCCATTTTATCCCGGGTGTATAGGTCTTTGATAATGGCATCAACACTGATAAATTCCCGGATATCGCTAAAATACTGTATCCTGATGTAGCGGCGGGTGGTGGCGTAAGCCTCTAAGAGATCGTAATAATTACAATCAATAGGCTGATAAACTGGTTGGAAGTTTAACTGTTTCTTCATAGCACAATGTACGCTTTATTATATAATATAGTTTCCTTTGGCAGGCCCAGTAACGACATTTAACCATCGGATCGACATTGATTGGGGTGAATATGTTACCACCAAAACAGGTTGACAGCTTAACCGGGGTCTTATTGCCAGCGCAACTACTTTCAAAATTCACTATCTTACCTTATCAGAACATATCACACCATTTATCCTTCAATGAATTATTATCTGTTATCACTATCGGTACTATCCACGGCCATATCTCTACTCGGTCCTAAACTTCATTCCCAAAGTCCGGTGATTGCACCAAACGCCGAGCTAACTAAAGTAGGCAGCGGCTATTCTTTTACTGAAGGACCTGCAGCGGATCAGCACGGCAATGTATATTTTACCGATCAGCCCAACGATCGGATTTATAAATGGTCGGCGGATGATAACTCCGTCACGCTGTTCATGGAAGGTACCAAACGTTCCAATGGCATGTACTTCAACCAACAAGGAGACCTGATCTCATGTGCGGACTATCGCAATCAACTAATAAAGATCAAACCTGATAAATCCATGGAAGTAATGCTTGATGGATATCAGGGGAAGAAATTAAATGGACCTAACGATTTATGGATCCATCCAAAAGGTTGGATATACTTCACAGACGCCTATTATAAAAGGGATTGGTGGGATCATGACAGTAAGGAGCTTGAAAGCGAAAATGTTTACTGCTATCATCCTGCAAGCGGCAACTTGGCGGTAGTCACAGATCAGTTGGTGAGGCCTAATGGGATCATTGGAACTCCCGACGGGCAAACCCTATATATCTCGGATATTGATGATAATAAAACTTACCGCTATGCTATCATGAAAGGCGGAGCCCTAGGTAAACGCGAACTACTAATCCAAGACCGTTCAGATGGCATGACCATTGACAACCTGGGCAATATCTACCTCACCAATACCAATGGCGTTACGGTGTATGATCAAAATGGTGAAATGATCGAACAAATACCTACCGGTGAGGATTGGACGGCCAACGTAGTCTTTGGCGGTAAAGACCGACAGACTTTATTTATCACGGCTATGGGATCCGTATATACCTTAAAGATGAAAGTAAGGGGTGTGGAATAATCGATTTAAAATTTGCTAATCTGGCCCTGAGATTCCCACCACTGCTACAGAATTTAGAGGCCCAGAAGTCACTTCTGAGGTAGATATTTAAGTTACTGCTATTTGGCAGAATAGCAGCTAGAGATTAGCCGGTTAAAATAGGCGGTTAAAATCAAAAATGGACATGCATCATAGTCTCACAAGTTTATCGAAGGCAGGAATTTATTTGACAGTCCTATTACTGGGTCATTGTAAAATTCCATCAAAAACCATATCGAGCCAGGCCAATAGCGCTTGGTATGTTGGCCCCATTATCGATATGCACCTACACGCAGATGAGCTGGAAGAATACGGGGGAGGGATAGCCAACTGCAGCAACAAGGGAAGAATAATCTTTCCACCCTGGGATCCAAAAGATCCTTTGGATTTTGGCAGGTTGGCTATATGTGATTCTATGATACCCCCGGCTAGCTCCGATAGACAGCTTATGTTAGAATCAATAGATATGCTTGATCGTTATAATATCTATGCTGTAACTTCCGGAAAATTGGAAACTGTTAAAGAATGGCAATTAACCTCACCTCAACGCATTATCCCGGCATTATCTTTTACCTCCGCCAGCTCAAAACAATATACCTTGGAAGACTTTCGTAGTCTTTATCAATCCGGAGAAATCAAGGTGTTTGCGGAAAACGGTCCCCAATATCATGGCTTGAGGGTCGATGACCAGCAGTATGATCAGTATTTTTCATTAGCGGCTGAACTCGATATTCCCGTTGCAGTGCACTTGGGGGAAGGGCCCACCGGTGGAGCTCATTTTCTAGGAGATTCCAAACCATCAAAATATCGGGTTGCCCTTACTAATCCTTTTGTACTTGAAAAAGTGCTGATCAAATATCCCAATCTACGAATTTATGTGATGCACTATGCTTCGCCCTTGGTGGAGGAAATGCTGGCAATGCTTTATTCTCATCCGCAGCTCTATGTTGACATCGCCCAAAATAATTGGGGGCATCCCAAGGATCACTTTTATGATCAACTAAGAAGATTGATAGATGCCGGATTCGAAAAACGGATTTTATGGGGATCAGATCAAATGATATGGCCAAAAGCCATCGAAATAGCTATTGAAACTATCCAGGAAGCACCCTTCTTAAACCCTGAGCAAAAGGCAGATATATTTTATAATAACGCTGCCCGATTTTTGAGACTAACTGAGGAAGAGATCGCAAAGCATCATCAGAGTAAGTGAAGCTGATTTCAATCGTTAAAAATGAGTATAAAGCCTAACCTTTTAGTCACTATTTTATTGATTGTGAGTTGTGAACCCAATTCCCAACATGAAACCCTTCAAGAAAGCAGTATACACCGACCTGTTGTCAGCAATACCTGGGATTTTCCCGAAGCCCGTCAATTTGATTTTTGGATTGGAGAATGGGATGTCAATTTAAGAATGATCAATCAGGAGTTGGCTTGGGAGGATAGTATACTAGCCAAAGCCAAGATCTACCCGGTTTTAGATGGCAAGGCCATCCTTGAGTTATGGCACTCTAAAACTATAACAGGGTTTAGCATCCGCTACTACGATGTATTAAAGAAGAAATGGATTTTATGGCTGAATTGGCCCGGTAAAAATAGATCGGGCATCTCTTCTTTGGAGGGGGTTTTCCGGCATGGCAGAGGTGAATTCTCCTTTGAATACGCCAACCGTAATGGTCAATTTACTATGGCAACTTACACTTTCAGCGATATTAGCCCGGACCGTTTGCGCTGGGATGATGCTTACTCTTTGGACAGCGGAAAGACCTGGTCCAGAAACTGGATCATGGAATTCAGCCGTACTGCGGATCTGCCCGACTCTCTCATCATGGGTCAGCCACTACATACTTATGAGCATAACACCCTGTGCAACAACCCGGAATTTCAAAGTTTGAAGTATTTCGAGGGCAGTTGGAAAGGTACTTTTACCAGTTCCGCCCATGGAGGTCAAAAGGAATATCCCATCACAATAGAAGCTTATAAAATTACCAATGGATGCGCCTCACTGTTATTCGTTGAATACGAAAATATAAAGGAAATACACTTACAAACCTACAATACCCGTCTGCAACAATGGGAACAAAGCGTGCTCAGTAACCAATCCGATAAAGGCATGAAGGTCTATCGCGGCCAGGTGGACCGGGGCGCTTTAGAAACTATTCATCGAGATTCCATAGCCAGCGAAAAATACCACTGGGAATTAGGAGATAGTACCTTGCGTTTCAAACAATATAAATTGAACTCCTCCGATTCCAACTGGACCCTCACTGGTGAAGCTAATTTTTCTAATGATGGACATTGATAAGTAATGAGTCTGCTAATCGGTCCATTTAATTAACTTTAGGACCACTTATTAACTATTTGAGTTTGACCCAAATAATTTGTTTGTTCATAAAGCAGAAAATATTCACATTTTATATCAGATGTGACCAAATATGCAAAACCTGAAACACTGGTTAAAGACCCATCCCCTGGCCAAGGTAATCGAGCTGATTTCAGTATTCCTGGCAGCCTTCCTGATCGTAAGATTATTTGTCAGGACTGAATCCGATAACCTGTTATATAACCAAGTTGTAGTTTGGATAGCCAATATAGTTATGCTACTCTTGGTTTGGCTGGGCCTCAAATTACGGGATCAATCCTGGGATCACTTTGGCCTGAGCTGTAAAAATGTTTCGGCGAAAGCCGTTGGCAGAAAGTTTCTGTTATCATTATTGGTATTTGCTTTAGCCATGCTGGGATTTCTCTTGGGTTCCGTATTAATGGCCAACATCACCGGTATCCCGGCAGCAGCTGATATGACCGGCTATGATTATCTTAAAAATAATCCGGGCATGTTGATACTTTCGTTAGTTGGCATTTATATCGTTTCATCATTCGGTGAGGAAGTAGTGTATCGAGGCTTTTTGATCAATAGGCTAAGAGAATTGTTCGGCAATAAGAGAATTTACCTGACATTGGCAGTGGTGATCAGCGCCTTAATCTTTGGCCTGGCCCATTATTCCTGGGGCCCTATGGGTATTGTTCAAACCACTTTCATGGGATTAGCCCTGGGCATCTGCTACTTGTGGTTAAATAAAGACTTGTGGATCTTGATCATATCTCATGCCTACATGGATACCATATTAATGCTGCAGATCTATATGTCCAGCAATTGATTTAATCTCGATTTCTGCCATCACCATAGTAGTAGGTATTTTCAAATAGGATGTTTGAAGAGCGGGGGAAAATTTATAGCTTGGTTCGGTATTACCAGAAGCATGTTTGTAATCATACTATTAACCACCACCAGCTAATCCAATTATGTCATCAAAATTTAAATGTCCCGCATGCCAAACCGAATATGTATTACAACCAGAATTCTGCGCAGAGTGTGGATTTCCTTTTAAGGGCACCGAACAGCAGAAGTCTGCTTTTATCGGCCAACAAATTCTAAAAAAAGGCACTGTCTCGGATACTAAGGATAAGATTAAAAGGGCCAGGATAATTCTTTGGGTTATCGGAGGCTTAAATATTATTTTTTCATTATTGGCTTATAATGGAAGCCAGCAGCAAAAGGATCTGATAATTGCCAGTGCCATACTGGGATTGATATTCGTAGCATTTGGATTTCTAACTTATAGAAAGCCTTTTATCGCCATGCTTATTCCTCTATTATTATTACTTCTATTTTATACCTACGATGCCATACAAGACCCCGCCTCAATATTCATGGGTATTCTATGGAAGGTTATATTTATTACCGGCCTGGTGTATGGCTTGATCGGAGTAATTAAGGCGCAGAGAATTAGAGGTGAAAGCGCTTACTTAAAAAAGCAGGCCTATAAATAAATTCCAACCAGTGTTTTTACTCACGTAGTTACCATATAATTAAAATTTTCCATTAGATATTATTACATGCCATGAAGATCGAGCACCTGGCAATCTGGGCTATTGACCTGGAGCAATTAAAGTGGTTTTATCAAAAATATTTCGGTTTGACTTCAAATAAGAAATATCATAATCCCGCTAAGAACTTTAGTTCCTATTTTCTATCCTTTTCCTGCGGAGTACGCTTGGAACTCATGCATAAACCAGAGGTATCAGCAGCCTTAGGTCAGGGACGTATTAGGCCGGGGCTGGCTCATATTGCCATTTCCCTGGGTAGTCGTGATCAGGTGGATCAGCTAACGGAGCAAATGAGAGCAGATGGAGTTAAAATCGTAGGTGAGCCCCGGACCACCGGAGATGGTTATTATGAAAGTGTGGTGGAGGATCCGGAAGGAAATTTGATTGAGTTAACAATATAATAAATCCGGTGTTAGCCCTAGATTGAATTACGAATTACGAAA
Source organism: Cyclobacteriaceae bacterium (assembly GCA_965224285.1). Classification (GTDB taxonomy): domain Bacteria; phylum Bacteroidota; class Bacteroidia; order Cytophagales; family Cyclobacteriaceae; genus JAJCYK01. The sequence continues at coordinate 4,946,425 of OZ245043.1, read as the reverse complement.
ACGAAATACGAAATGGGTATGTGAGGTAGGCCTAAATTTAGATCACCACTTTCTTAGGAGTCACTTTATCTAGGATTGGTTATATTAAGTACCTTTTTTAGAGTATTAGATACCTGATCCCATGAAGCAATCCCTTAAAGAATATATAGAAGTACTAAAAAGCGGCAATACCCAAGCCCTGGGTGCCATTGAAAGCGACCTGAATAAAGTGATGATGTTTATGCTGCTGAAACAAGCCCAAAATGCGGCCATGCTGGAGGTGGTATTGAAGAGCCAAGCCAATATTTTGGAGGCCATGGAATTTGGTACCGCCAAAGAGATCTCAGCCGGCATTGAAGAAGAAATAGACCAAAACACCGATCGGAATCTGGCAGAGTTTTTGGTGAGCCTGGCGGAAGTTAATGATGAATGAAAATGATGAATGTCGAATTTGGCTTATGCAAACTAAAGCTAAGTATTACGGCAGACTGACTAGAGCGTGGAATTAGTTGACCGGCACGAGAAAGGCTGTCATTGCAAATGGTGCGACGACCATAGAAATTATTATCTAGTCCGCATCTCCAGCTGCGGACTGAAAAAGTTATGCGTTTCCAACGCGCGTTAAAAATCTTTTTATTTTTAATTTACATAATCCGGACTATCGAGTTTGTGAAACTTGGCACTCTTTGCCATGACATTATTAACCCTATTTTTTTTCCTGAATGGGATTGCTTCACTACGTTCGCAATGACTTTCTAGTGGAGTTATCCCAAATTACCTGGGTCAAGTTTGTAACTTGGCCCGCTTCCAGCTAGTCCGCGTCTCCAGCTGCGGACTGAAAAAGTTGTGCGTTTCCAACGCGCGCTAAAAATCTTTTTATTTTTAATTTACATAATCCAGACTATCGAGTTTGTGAAACTTGGCACTCTTTGCCATGACATTATTAACCCTATTTTTTTTCATGAATGGGATTGCTTCACTACGTTCGCAATGACTTTCTAGTGGAGTTATCCCAAATTACCTGGGTCAAGTTTGAACCTTGGCCCGCTTCCAGCTAGTCCGCATCTCCAGCTGCGGACTGAAAAAGTTGTGCGTTTCCAACGCGCGCTAAAAATCTTTTTATTTTTAATTTACATAATCCGGACTATCGAGTTTGTGAAACTTGGCACTCTTTGCCATGACATTATTAACCCTATTTTTTTTCCTGAATGGGATAGCTTCACTACGTTCGCAACTTGATCCCATTGGCTAAACATGGAAAGTAAATGGGTCTTTGAGTAAAGGAGGTTAAAAACTTCCCGGCCATACCGGCTTAAGTTACCCAAGTTAAACTTAAGCCAGGTGTAGGATCGGGGGGATAAAATACAGTAAAGGGCTTTGAAAGGAACATGCCGCACTCTGCGCCCCGGCGACTATTATGTATTGAGAAAAACCGTATATTAAGTTATTATTTAATCACCCTGTCATGACCTCAATACCAACTGAACCGGTGGGCAGCTTACCCCGGCCCGGCGAATTACAAGAAGCAATGGTTGCTTTCTCCAATAACGACATATCTTCCGAAAAACTTGACCAACTATTCGATGAGGTGGTAAAAGAAACCATTGAGCGATTTGAAGCCACTGGTTCTCCGGTGATCAGCGACGGTGAACAAACTAAAAGCAGTTTTGTGACCTACCCGCTGGACAGTTTGACCAACCTATCCAATGAAGGCATTGTTATACCCTTTGAAGACGGGCATACCCGCCAGCTTCCCACGCTGACCAGCGGGCCTTTCCGGTATTCCTCCTATGCAGGCAGTTACCTGCCCAGGGCAAAGAAATTTGCCTCCAAGCCCTTAAAACAAGCGGTTATTTCAGCCTCCGCTATGAGTTTGCTGTATCCTCAGGATGGCTTGCCCGAATACTCCCAGGCTCAATTTATCCATGACCTGATCGAACAATCCGCCGCGGATATCCGCAGCTGTTTTGACCAGGGCGCTAAGCACGTGCAAGTGGATTTTACGGAAGCCCGACTGGCTATTAAACTGGATCCATCCAAGCAGTTGTTACAGCAGTTCATCGACCTCAACAATCAGGTGCTAACTCATTTCACCGAAGAGGAACGTCGACGAATCGGATTCCATACCTGCCCGGGGGGTGATCACGATAGCACCCACAGCGCCGATGTGGACTATGCCGAATTGATCCCTTTATTTCTCACCCTCAATGCCGGTAATTTTTATATGCAAATGGCCAGTGAGCAAGATCCTGAAAAATCGCTTAAGATTATCGCAGAGCATTTGCAACCCCACCAAAGGGTTTATATTGGGGTGATCGACGTGATCAATGAGCAGGTAGAGACGCCGGAGGTGGTACGAGACCGGGTGTTAACCGCTGCAGAGTACATACCGCTGGACCAGCTCGGTACTACCGATGATTGCGGCTTCTCCCCTTTTGGTGACGATATCGCCACCAGTCGGGATACCGCATTCGCCAAGATCAAAGCCCGGGTGGACGGCACCAGGATGGCAGAGGAGAAATTGAACAGATAGGACGTATAGGTCAAACCTTCAACTTGCTGAAACAGGTTGGCCAATAACCCAATTACCAACCCAAAACTTCTTTAAGTTTGCAACTTAAACCGCATAATTATTACTGGTTAAGCTATAGTTTAATTACGAATGTTGGACGGAGATTGGCCTAAATTTAGGGCTGGTTGGTTACCAGGAGCAGTTTTAGCATAAAGCGGTGATTACCCAGTTTGAAAATTCCCCCTATTCCTTTTGCAAAAAGTAAAATGGCCTCTATATTTGCGTCACCATTTTGCATGGTAGCTGGAGCAGGAAAGTGATTCTGCTTAAAACTGGATCTTATGGCCCGTTCGTCTCCTCCTTCGCATAGCTTCGGAGGACAAAGTAGGGGTTAGCCAGCCTGAGGCTGGCAGGGACGCCAGGTTTTCAGTTTTCATCAAAAGGTGGTGTGAAAGTTGCAAAAGAGCAGCTGTGTAATAAGAAATTTAATGGCCCGTTCGTCTCCTCCTTCGCATAGCTTCGGAGGACCAAGTAGGGGTTAGCCAGCTTGAGGCTGGCAGGGACGCCAGGTTTAAATCAAAAGGTAGTGTGAAAGTTGCAAAAGAGCAGCTGTGTAATAAGAAATTTATGGCCCGTTCGTCTCCTCCTTTGCATAGCTTCGGAGGACAAAGTAGGGGTTAGCCAGCCTGAGGCTGGCAGGGACGCCAGGTTTTCATCCTAAGGGATCACTTGACAAGGTGGCGTGCTGGCAATAAGAAATGCAAGTTGCTAAAGAGCAACTGAGCAATACGAGATTTAATGGCCCGTTCGTCTAGGGGTTAGGACGCCAGGTTTTCATCCTGGTAACAGGGGTTCGATTCCCCTACGGGCTACGGAGGTAAAGCGCAACTTTTGAAATTCAATTAGTTGTGCTTTTTTGTTTAACAGATGTCGAGTTTAATAACTAGCTAGGAGCAATGCCTAAAGAGGAATTTAAAACCTGAGTGAAGCAAGTAAGGAATTATTTTTAGGGTACTCATAGCGAATCTTTGGTAATTATGCTTGTCGAATCACTGCTACTTTTTGATTCTTTTATTTCAATTAATGCTTTCTCAATACCTTTGGCAGTTTTAGTTAGAGTATGGCTAAATGCAAAAGTTACATAGGTATAAAAGGCAATGACCAGTACGCCAACACTGCCTAAAATTATTGCCACCCTACTTAACAATTTTTTCATCTGTCGAGAGTAATACTAGGTAAAATATACTACTTTCTAATAAATCACCCTTTAAAATCAGTTTTAGGTACTTTTTAATACGATTTGGCAAATTGTTCGATTCCCCTACGGGCTAGAGTTAAAGAGGCAATATATGGATTGCTTATCATAAGATTCCAATCCCTAATCAAAGTTACGTATCAGCCAACTCCATTTGAAGCCTTCCCTAATCGAGGAAAAGATGGAGATCAAACTGCAGAAGACAATATCTGGTCCTACCAGGTTGCCGTACCCCACGAAGCGCCACCGGGTATCTATACTTTGGAGTTTAGCGTCAAGGACAAGGAAGGCCATGAAATAGTAGTTGAAGAATATGCGGATCAGGCATATGGGAAATCCGGAGTATTACAGGTGGAGATACAGTAATTCCGAAGTGGTTGAGCCTACGCTGTGACCAGACGGGTAGTGTGTTTCTACGCACATTTGAGCCAATAGGATCCAAAACCAGCGGTTTATTGAGTTATAAACTCAGGACCCTGGCATCCTCGTTTGAAAACGAGGACGATGTTAGGTATTACTGGTGGAGATACAGTGATTCGAAGCGGTAGCGTCCGCTATCACTACTATGCTATCAGCAAAAAAATCGTTACCTTAGGTAGGTATGTTTCACGGTAAGGCAATTTAAGGATGAAAAAAATAAAACTTATACTGGTTGCTGCTTCGTTTATGGTGGGATTAGTAGTTCGCGGAGAAAACCCTAATAGCACTCCACCCGGCGACAATACTCACTTCATTAAAGTTGTTGACACCAAGGGTATGGTGGTTGAAAACGTAGTGTTTATTTTCGATAACGAACTATCTGAGGGCGTGTTATACAGCAATGGATTCTACCTGGTAGACATACCCGCGCATGCTGAATTTATGAAAGTTGATCATAAATCTCACCCGGCAGTTACCATGGATTTAACTGAAGTTGATTTTGTGTCAGAATCTCAAACTATTTTAATTACCTTCCGATCAATTCCCAAAGCTCCTGAGCTATTTAAGTAGCTAATAGTTACTCAGGTCTTGTGGTAGTGGATGGCTACCAGCTAGCTACATTGGGATTTTGATCCAGACAGCAGGTATCAGGTATGATCTAGGGCTGTTTTCTGGCTGCTTGCGTGAGGGATAGCAGCGGACAGGCCCTCATGCCCAAGAATTTTCCAATTAAATGTAATGTGGTAATAGGCGTGGGTGGACTTGCAGCGGATAGCCTCGGCGTCGCGAAGCTTTGGCGGAGGAGGGCCCGCCCCTGGCGGTCGCCTTCACTTTAAAGTTTCGGGGCCCCACGTAACGTCAGGGGCACGCCCAAATATTATTCAGCTATCAGACACAGGGTAAAATTAGCCTGAGGCTACCTTTAACACCTTAACTAAAAACTCAAATACCTTATCCCCTACCCCGGGCGAGGTTTTTTCACTGGGCCCGCCCACGCTCAGCTCTTTAATATTATGCTTTTGAAGCCAATCCATCAGCTTCTGTTCTGCTTCCGGATCATCGGTAGATAATATCATAACCGGCTTATCATAAGTTTCCGCACACTGTAGAGCCCATGACGTCCCAGGATCACTATGCTCCACAGGATTAAGCACCAGACTGCCCTGACTATCTCTTATGTTCCACTCTGTACGCATGGAACGGGGAATATCGGGTGCATCCGCGCTGCGCTCCTGGGGAGTTGGGGTCAACTTAAAATGGGTGGGTATAGGCCCGTCCTCAGACCGCTTATTGGTAGGGCACCAGCCTCCGTAGTCCAGCCCCAGTATCATAGCGGCTCTTAAAGCGGCCTGGTCCACTCCGGTCTGTCCACCGCTGATGATCTTTTTTATCATTGCTTATACCATCTGGATTATCTTATTCTTACTCAAACCTTGCCAACTCCCCAACTGGTTAATACGGCAAAAATTACGCAATGTCAAATTTTAATCAAGAAAAAGATGGCGGGGTTTCGGTTCACTCCAGCTCCAAGTTTCCTTGCGTATATTTCAAGTGGTATACCAAGGAGTTTATTGCAAATGGTGGCACGACCATAGAAATATTAACTAGTTCGCATCTCCAGCTGCGGACTGAAAAAGTTGTGCGGTTCCAACGCGCACTAAAAATCTCTTTTATTTTAAGTTACATATTCCGGACTATCGAGTTTGTGAAACTCGGCGCTCTTTGCCATGACATTATTAACCCTATTTTTTTTCCTGAATGGGATTGCTTCACTACGTTCGCAATGACTTTCTAGTGGAGTTATCCCAAATTACCTGGGTCAAGTTTGAACCTTGGCCCGCTTCCAGCTAGTCCGCATCTCCAGCTGCGGACTGAAAAAGTTGTGCGGTTCCAACGCGCGTTAAAAATCTCTTTTATTTTAATTTACATATTCCGGACTATCGAGTTTGTGAAGCTCGGCGCTCTTTGCCATGACATTATTAACCCTATTTTTTTCCCTGAATGGGATTGTTTCACTACGTTCGCAATGACTTTCTAGTGGAGTTGATTGAAGTGGATTATATTAAATAATAGTTACACGTAGCTTTCGAAGGTGGGTTTAACGAATAACCGGTCCATTGAAATAGTGTCAAATCGGACCGTCTATTATTGAAAATATTTCATTGTATTTGCATATTAGTTGTGGTACTTTTGTGTCCGCTAAGCAGTGAAACCTAAAAACTTAATAGAATGACCAAAATAAAAGTGGCAATCAACGGATTTGGAAGGATCGGTCGTCTGACCTTCAAATCGCTGTTGGAACAAGACAATATCGACATCGTAGCCATCAACGATCTCACCGACAATGAAACTTTAGCCCATTTGCTGAAGTACGACTCAGTACACGGCAAATTTGGAGGAACCATCACCGCTGATGAAGAAGGGTTTACCGTAAACGGAGATACGATCAAGGTCCTATCGGAGAGAGATCCCACCAACCTGCCCTGGGGTGAATTGGGAGTGGACATCGTGCTGGAATCCACCGGCATCTTCCGTGACCAGGCCGGCGCCTCCAAGCACCTTACCGCCGGCGCCAAAAAGGTAGTGATTTCCGCTCCTGCCAAAGGTGATATTAAAACTGTGGTATTGGGAGTGAACGACGAGGTGTTATCTCCTTACGATACCATCGTTTCCAATGCTTCATGTACTACCAATTGTCTGGCTCCCATGGCCAAAGTACTGGATGACAGCTTCGGCATTGAAAAAGGTTACATCACTACTACTCACGCCTATACTGCTGACCAAAGGCTGCAGGATGCGCCTCATAGCGATCTGCGCCGGGCCCGCGCTGCAGCGGTTTCCATCGTACCCACTTCCACCGGGGCTGCCAAGGCCGTTGGTTTGGTGCTGCCTCACCTGGCCGGTAAACTGGACGGGATCGCCATGCGGGTTCCCATTCCGGACGGATCGGTCACCGACCTGGTAGTACAATTAAAGGAAGAGGCCAGTGCCGAAGCCATCAACAAAGCCATGAAGGAAGCCGCTGAGGGCCCATTAAAAGGGATTATGGAATATACCGAAGACCCTCTGGTCTCCATCGACATCGTAGGGAACACCCACAGTTGTATTTTCGACTCACTGATGACTTCATCTATGGGTAATCTGGTGAAAGTCGTGGGATGGTATGACAACGAGGCCGGCTATTCCAACCGGGCTGCTGACCTGATCATCAGACTCGGCAAGGAGGAAGAATAAAGACTCTTTATTAGCGGTTTTTGAATAGGTATCCCACCTTGAAGTACCAGGGAGGATGGTAGATCACTAGCGCCGGTAATCCCATCCTGAAACAGGGTATGCATATTCGCTAATTATTAAAAACTGCCGTATTAGACTGTTACTCCCGGATGATCATTTCCAAACCCGAAACTTCCCAAAATTCAGATCAAAATACCTAGGGGAGTCGTCCCCCCGGCCCCTCCTCCTTAAGCAGACTGGAGATGAACAGGACCTCGCCGTCACGTAGCTTTAGCGGAGGAGGTCCTCTCATGTCAGATCTGAAACTGATTTTTTAAGCAAGTTAAGGGTGGAGAATAGCAGAAACTGAGATTCTGAAAAAGCTTTTTATAAACTTTGATTTTTTATATAAACTTCGCCGACAAGTTGTTTATTATTAAAAGGTGTCCACCTTGCCAAAGCAGTAGAGAGTTAATCTAATCCCCTATATTTGTGATTCTCAATGCAATTGCCGAAAATTAATTTAGATGATTACCAGTATGAGTTGCCGGAACACCGCATCGCCAGTTTCCCTTTGGAAAAAAGGGATGACAGTAAATTATTAGTTTACCAGGAAGGTAATATCACGCATTGGAAATTTAATCAGTTAGGGGCCAAGTTACCTGAAAACTCCACCCTTATTTTTAATAATACCAAGGTCATCCCCGCCAGAATGATCTTTAGAAAACCCACCGGGGCCATCATAGAAATATTTCTGTTGGAGCCTAAGGGTCAGGAATTACAATTGGCCATGCAGGCTACCGGGTATTGCCAGTGGATGTGCATGATCGGTAACCTGCGCCGCTGGAAAAGTCATCAGAAGCTATCACTGCCACTGACAGTCGGCGGCCAAAATGTAAATTTGATTGCCAGGCAATGCTCCCCTACCGAGGTAGAATTTACCTGGGATGGAGATTCGAGTTTCTCGGCGATCCTGGAAGCTGCAGGCCGGGTTCCCTTACCTCCATATCTGAAGCGAGATCCAGTGCCTGCCGACAAAGAAAGGTACCAAACCGTATACTCCAAGATGCAGGGTGCAGTGGCTGCTCCTACAGCCGGGCTGCATTTTACGGAACCGTTGTTGCAGTCGATGCGGGCAAAATCCATCGCATTTATTTATCTCACTCTTCACGTGGGTGCCGGTACCTTCCAGCCTATACAAACCCAGGACATCATCCAACACCCCATGCACCGGGAGCATTTTTCCGTTTCCCTGGAATGCCTGGAACAGTTGGCCAAGCCCTCAGTGAGAGTTGCAGTGGGAACTACCAGCCTTCGCACGCTGGAAAGTCTCTATTGGATAGGGGTGAAACTAAAAGGTGATCCGCTGGCAGACTTCCACCTGGAAAAATTATTCCCCTATCAAGATCATAAGGATTTACCGAGTTTTGAAGAAGCGCTCGAGTTTTTGGCGGATCACTTGAGAAGGAAAGGTTTAAATACTTTAAGTGGCAGTACTGAAGTATTTATCTTCCCTCCTTACCCAATAAGATCTTGTATGGGGTTGATCACCAATTTTCATCTGCCCGGCTCTACCTTGATCTTATTGGTCGCTGCATTTATTGGTGCCGACTGGAAAAAGGTGTATAGAGAGGCCCTTACCAATGATTACCGCTTTCTCAGCTACGGCGACAGCTCGCTGTTGTGGTATTCCTAAAAGAAACCCAAGTTAGTGGAGATACTCGGTTATTTTGTTAATTTCGGTGAACGTTATGGAGTGGTTTGAGATCTTCAAAAGCGCTTTCTGGTCAGCGCTGAATATGATGCGGGATTTGCTTTCCCGTACCCTTTTCAGTTTGGGTGAAGATGAAACACCTATTACTCTGGAAGGTATACTCTATTTCATTTTTGCTATCGTTATTCTGGTCTACCTGACAGATAAGATCCAGAAACTGGTAGTAAACCGCATCTTAATCAAGTCCAATCTGGATAAAGGAGTCAGCGACTCAATCGGTACCATATTCAGGTACATCGTAATCACCTTAGGACTGTTTGTGATCATTCAAACAGCCGGAATCGACCTCACCGCGCTGGGATTCATCGCCGGTGCTCTTGGTGTGGGTATCGGTTTTGGCCTGCAAGGCATTACCAACAACTTTATTTCCGGACTTATTATTTTGTTCGAAAGGCCTATAAAAGTAGGTGACCGCATCGATGTGGGCGATATTTCCGGAGATGTGATCAAGATTGCAGCCCGAGCCACCACTATAGTTACAAATGACAATATTTCCATCATCATTCCCAATTCGGAGTTTATCAATAACCGGGTAATTAACTGGAGCCATAACGACCGGCGCATTCGATTCAATTATCCTGTGGGGGTATCTTATGATGAAAATCCCAGGATTGTTCGCAAGCTTTTACTGGAGGTGGCCAAAGAAAATAACGCGGTACTTAAACATCCGCCGCCAGATGTACTGTTCCAAGAATATGCCGACAGTGCCCTGATATTCAATTTACGGGTGTGGACCTATGAATATACCGACCGGCCCAATGTGCTTAAAAGCCAGCTCTATTATGCGATTTTTAAGAAGTTTTCTGATAATAATATCAGCATTCCCTTCCCGCAAAGAGATCTTCATCTCAAATCCGGTTTTGAAGATTTGCAAACACCTGAGTTGAATGAACAGCCAAAAGCCAGAAAGAAGCCAGATATTACTAAGGAATCAGAGGCGAATGAGGAGCCCAAATCCAGCAAGAAACCAGATACTAAAAAGGAATCAGAAGCTACTGAGGGTCCTGTTGATGAGTAGGTATTCGCTCTCGGTGCTGCTCCCAATTATCTACCAATTCATTAACCACTGTGCTGCCAACTGAATACGCGGCTTCCACCGCCGGTATAAAGGCTGAATAGCCGCCGCCCTTTAATTTTTCCCCGGCCAGGCTTTCAGCAGCGGTTATTCCGGGATGCTGCATGGTAAAATTTGAACCTGTGCGCAACACCAGTACCCGGTCCACATCTACTATGCCGGCATTATCAAGGAACGTAAGGGATTGTAAGGTTCCGGTATCCTCCATAGCAGAAGTTACAAAATTACCTTCTCCTCCTGTCCAATAGCTGGTCCATTGGTTGGCCCATTGGTTCATAAGTTCTCCATGCCAGTAGGTCATGGCCGCCAACTGGTCGCCTTTAAGCACTTGAGGAGGATTTTGAGCTTGAGGATGTTGGGAAAATTGGGCACGCATCGACTGTATTTCCTCGTTATCCATTAATTCAATATTCCTGGTAAGCTGATAGGCCCATTCCACCAGCCCGGGGTTAAGTTGATATACGGCACCTTCACTATCATCTGGCCGAGGTTCTTCAAAAGGTGTGGATTTCCGCAACGGTATATAGCCGGTTGGCCAATCAGATGGGGCTTCACGGGGATCAATTTCATGACCCAGATCACCATCAACCAACCACTCCGCCCAGGCTGCAGATCCGGTTGAAGCATCTTCCGGATCAATTCCCGCAATGCCTGCAATAACCCAGTAGGCCTGGGTTAGATCAAACCTGGGATCCATACCCAAAGCCATGACCGATGCCGCGGCTTTGGCAGTCCCCACCCCGGTAACCATTCCCAGGACCTGTTTTTCCCGGTTATAACGCAGTTGCCGATAACCCTGGGGAAATGGCATACTATCAGGCAACGGCAGACGCTCCACCCAGAGCTGAAACTCGCCCGGCCCGTCTCCGGTATCTTCTCCTCGCTCGAACATGGCCACCACAACTACTCTAACCGCTAATTTTTCCTGCGATGGTGGAGCTTCAGATATATCGGTTTGCTCGGTAGCTTGGCAGGCCCATAAAAGACCGATACCTATGATTAATAAAGTTCTCATGTTATTATTGATCTGATAGTAAGGTTAATGCATGGTTGACGAAGTCTTTCCATTTGGTATTAAAGTGGACCAAAGCCGTTTCTTGTTCAGCGGTTGACAAACTACTGTAAATTAAGCTGTTTAACGCAAGCTTTTTCAATGCCCGCAAATCCAGTTCCCATGCCAGAAAGATTTCCCAAAAATCATAACTCAATCCTTTATAATTAAATATCAATGGGTCGTCCGAATTTATAGTGCAGGCTACTCCCCGCCGCAGGTAAGTGCTGCCTGGATGTAGTCGCAAGTCACGCACAAACCCTAGTATTTGATTACTAATAGGATTGAGTTCCAAGCAGATATTCTTACGCTTAACCTCCTCTAGCAAGTGGGGAAACCTGAAAAGATTAAAACCATGCCCAATGCGCCGGCTATTTAACAGCACAGCATCATAAAGGTTCTCAACATGCACCCAATCACTTTCGCCATCATGGAGGTAAAGAGGCATATCTATGCCATATGTGGTTTCCAACGAATCAAGCTTGAGCCAAACGTCCAGAAAATGCAAGGTACTGTATCCCGCATCCTCTTCCGCTACCAAGTCAAAACCAACAATAAAATCCGGGTACCGCCTACGTAACTCGAAGGCATTTAACAACTGCTGAAATACCTTTTCAGGTTCATGGAACCGCAGATAAGTATAAATAACCTTTAATGAAAATGCTGGTTCTTTGCGCCTGATCTCATCTTCTAATTCCTTAAAATACAAAATGGTGGAATCTGCCGTGTAAGAGTTATTTTCCAGATCATAGAGGCTATTGAAAATTCCTCTTAATTCCACATGCTGGATCCCGTCCTGTACCAGGTTGTCAAAGGCCCTTCTAAAATAAGGCTTGAACATAGGCTGGTAGGTAACAAATCCGTAGATGCGGTTAAAAATGTCTTCAAACCGTCCCCAGATATCCACTGAATCACCATCAATGGATTCATCGAAGGTCAGTAAATTGTGTAGAGAATCGGCCAAATTTGGCACCGTATTCACCAGCTCTGCAGCTGCCTTGAATCCCTCAGGAGGATCATCCTTAAAGAAACGAATCTGACCTTTGGTATACCGATCATCGGTAGGTTTCCAATACAAATAGGCATGTGGTGTTTTCGTTACTTTCTCTACTATCCAATCCAGATCACCCGCAGCGGCTCCGTGCAAATGCAGGATACCGCCTTTCGGCATCATCTGTAGTATAGTGTAGAGCTTGGTTTGCTCTATATGTGATTTGCTTTGGAAAAAGTAGCGTGCCGGTGGAAAAAAATGTTGCTGCTTATATTGCTGAATCATTTGATTACGCAGTAAAAGGAGCTTTTCATCCAATATCAGTTCTGTCGAATCAAGCAAAAGATCACCATCAAAGGCGGACTGCATATCTTCCCTGCTCAGTTCATTCCTTCGCTCCAGGTATTGTTCACGGGAAGTTTCAACTTGGCCCGTTGGTTGTTGTGCCAAGCCGCATAAATTGGTTCCAAAACTCAATACAATGAGGAATAATAATACTCTCATAGGAGAATTCTAATATTTTGTAATTATAAGCATTTTGCCTTTCTTTAGTAACCGTACAGCCTTTCCATTCCTACATGTCTTTTCAATTAACCAAGCACCACACTACTCCAGGTACCGAGGTGATGGCAGGAGTAACCACCTTTCTCACCATGTGCTATATTATTTTCGTAAATCCATCGATGTTGGCACAGGCAGGCATGGATTATCAAAGTGTGCTGATCGCCACCTGCCTGGCAGCAGCGGCGGGGACTTTGGTGATGGGATTATATGCCAATTACCCCTTTGCCCTGGCTCCAGGCATGGGGCTTAATGCCTTCTTTGTGTACAGCATTGTGCTTACCATGGGGTATAGCTGGCAGGAGGCATTGGCCGTAGTCTTCATATCTGGAGTGTTATTTATACTGCTCACCATTACCGGTGCACGGACTGCCATTGTGGAGGCTATACCAGCTTCAATCAAATACGCCATTCCAGCAGGTATTGGGCTATTTATCGCTTTTATTGGGTTGAATAATGCGGGGGTCATAAGGGTCAATCAAGGCCCCATCCTAGAAATTATCTATGGATTTAAAGGGTCGGATGTTACCACTATGGCCCCATTAATTCTGGAGGCTCCCCCTCAGGTATTGCAGCTAGGCAGTATGACGGACCCAGGGGTACTACTCACTCTCACCGGGTTTGTTATGCTTTCATTGCTTATGCTGTTTCGGGTCAAAATTGCCATGTTATTGACCATTGTCCTGGTTACCCTGCTGGGAATTCCGCTGGGAATAACTCATGTACCTGAGGACATCAGCCTAAGTAGCCTGTCACTAGCTCCAACCTTTCTCAAACTGGATTTTGGGGGTTTATTTGAAAGCGGTGGCCTGGGATTTTGGGAAGTGGTATTTACCCTCATCATGGTGGTGATCAGTTTTACCCTGGTTGATCTTTTTGATACTATCGGGACCCTCCTAGGCACCGCCGACAAAGGAAATATGCTGGATGAAAAGGGCAATTTACCAAGGATCAACCAAGCATTGATGGCGGATGCTACTGCCACTACCTTGGGCTCCCTATTGGGGACTTCCACCGTTACCACTTATATTGAAAGCGGCTCTGGCATAATCGCCGGAGGGCGTACCGGTTTAACCGCAGTGGTGGTGGCGGCGCTTTTTCTGCTGGCCATTTTTATTGCACCATTTGCTACCATGATTCCCACCGCTGCCACCAGTCCCATTTTAATTATGGTGGGTATTTTGATGCTTGATTCGCTGAAAAAGATCCCCTTCGATGACATGGAGCAGGCGCTTCCCGCCATGATGGTGGTGATCATGATGCCTTTTTCTTACAGTATTGCCACCGGTATTGCCTGGGGGATCATATTATACACCCTTATTGCCCTAGTAAGGGGTAAAGCTAGCACGCTTCACCCCCTGATGTATGTACTGAGTGTTTTATTTGCTCTCAGATACCTGATCTTGTCTTAGACAATTTAGTTTTCCTCAAACGTCAAACTGCCTTCACTGTTGGACCCATAGAAATCATCAAACAGGCGGCGATATTTTTCCTTTAATTCTCCCTCTAGTTTATTGCCGTTAATTTTTATCAGATCCTTTTTGAAAACAAGGTTTATATCTGCATCTCTGGAATCTATAAGATCATCACTGAATAACATTTCTCGCAGTGCAGACTCCTGCACACGGCCTGGCGACATCTCCCACCGGCGCTGGTGATCCCGGTACTCTCTAAGATGCTGACGACGGGCTTCTTCCATTTCACGAGCATGGTCCCGCATATGTCTACGGGATTCTCGCAAGTTTCGGTGCACTTCCTCCATCTGCCTTTCGAACTCGCGTTGATCAAGAGCTTTTTCCAGTTCGTGTTCGGTACGCTCCAGAGTTCGTTCCAGGGTACGCTCCGCCCGGCGGATCTGCTGCTTGGCCATTTCCCATTCTTCGTCCGTAAGTTCTTCAGGACGGCCTTGTTGTAACGATTCCTGTAGTTGTGCACGAGCTCGCTCCAAAGCTTGCGAATGTTCCGTCATAGCTTTTTGTAGGGCTTCACGCTGCTGTTGCAGGGCCGCTTCAATTTTCTTTTTAGTGGTATCGTTTAGTTGACCCCCCAGATGAAACCAATTTTGATGATAATCATCAAAATTTGGAATAACGATGTTCTCCTCAATTTCCCTAAATACCTCTAGCGGGGGAAGTTGTAGATCCTCCAATACCTCCAAATGTACGTCTAAATCCAGATCCAGATCTGCCATCGGCCAATCAAAAGATCCTGCATAGAAGTCCTCATCTTCATCCAATTCAGCGTCCACCCAAGGTTCCATGGATGGCAATGGCTCTTCTTGGGGTACCGGCACAGTATCTGGTGATACTAACGGTTCAGCTATGGTTTCATCATCATACCACTGCTCCAGCACTTCCGGTTCAGGTGGTACCACTGTTGATGTTGGGACTTCCGGCTCGGGGACCTGCACCGGGCTTTGATCTTTAAATTGAGCCTGTACTTTCAGGGAATACCATCCCAGACACAGTAATCCCATGGTCAAGATCAACGCAGGCGCCCAACGATCCCTTACTGACCAGCGAGAATGCGGGCCTACCAGGCGCTTGATCCGGTTGAACAATTCTTTGCGATCTCTGAATAATGCCATGCTTAATCGTCCCTCCGGAACAGTCCAGGTGCTTAAATTCGTTAGCGCCTGAGCATAAGCCAGGTTATTGCCGCAGTGTTTAACTGCCAGGTCATCGCAACAATGCTCTCTTTGGATCCGGATCTGGCTGGAAACCCACCAGACTACCGGATTGAAAAATAAAACAGATTCAACCAGTGTCTGAAATATATTGATCAAATAGTCATAGCGTTTCACATGAGCGAGTTCATGGGCTAGTACAGCTTCTATTTCAGCAGTTGATAAACCCGAAACCATCCCCACCGGTAGCAGGATTATAGGTTTAAGATGCCCGATCACCATAGGGACTTTAGCCAATGTGGACTCCAAAAGGGTCACCGGTCGTATGATACCCATCTCCTGGCACATTACTTTAATCTTGCATTGCCAAGAAAGATTAAGCGCGGTCACCCCGACAGTCTTCATTCGGCTTAAATACATCATACTACCTTGAAGCCTAAACAATAAAATAATAGCTCCTACCAGCCAGAATGTCACTATGTAAGGCATATATGGTATCCAGTTATTGATCAACTGATCAAAAAAGGATTTCACTTCCAACGAGTAAGACCCGGTAGCTTCAGACAGTGTCAATGGCATAATAGCCTGTTCCGGGGCTAATTGCACTGCTGTTGCCGGTGACGAAGTTTGCCACTGCTTGGAAAAGGTCCATCCTGTCCATACTACCATGGCTACCAGGGCAGTGATGGACATCCAGTATTTCAGATGGGCGTTAGCCTTGGGAATCAAACGCAAAGCTGAGAAGAGCACCACGCCAATGAGAAGTCCCTGCCATAATGAATGCAGTAACGTACCTCCCAGGGCTACAATCAGATAATCGGTTATGTAGTTCATCTCCATTATTTACTGCCTCCTTCCAGTTTATCCAAGTACTCCCTAATTTCACGAAGCTCGCTGGCACTCGATTTATTATTGCCTAAAGCCTGCATGACTAATTTCATGGCTGAACCCCCAAACGCCGACTGCAAAAGCTTGTCGATCAATTGTCTTTGGGTTTTCTCCTGGCTTACCGCCGCTCGGTATATATGGGTTTTGCCGCTGGTATCACGGTTCAATAACCCTTTTTCAGCCATTATTTGCATAATTTTCAAGGTTGTGGTGTAGCCCACGTCCCTTTGTTTAGTCAATTTTTCATGAACTTGTCTTACCGTGCTCGGTCCTTCGGCCCAGATCACACCCAGCACATCCAACTCTCCTTCGGTGGGTTTTGGAGGTTTGTCTCTCATAACTTTTCTATTTTTTTCAAAAATATACGAAGAGTTTCGTAATTCCTATTTTATCTACGATAAGATTCGTATAATGTTGCGTCAAAGCAAAAAAAAATTAAAAACTTGCAACCTACCTACGGTAAATCCACTCTTTAAAGCAATGATCCTGTGGTTAGGGTCTCTCAGCCGACAGTTTGCTACAAATTGTAGAGGTTATATCAAAATCCAGCACCAATCTGAGCATTACACCGTAATAGTTATTGAACCTACTTTATTGTGAACCACCTACTGCTGCTAACTGCCCTCCTGGCGCTGCCCTTAATGGCGGCGGCCCAACAGGACAGCAGCACTGTTGCTATAACCAAAAAAGTATACACCACTACCAGGATCACTGGCAAAGCACCCTTGATCGACGGAGATCTCTCCGATAGTGTTTGGAACCAGGTGCAATGGGGCGGCGATTTTATACAGTGGCAACCCCACAGTGGAGAGTCGCCAGCCGAACAAACCCAATTTAAAATATTATATGACGATAAAAATCTATACCTGGCCATTAAGTGCCTGGACAGTGAGCCGGAAAAAATCGAGCGAAGAATGTCCCGGCGTGATGGATTTGCCGGGGATTGGGTAGAAGTGAATATCGACAGCTATTTCGACCATCTCACCGCCTTTTCTTTCACCATAAGCGCTTCAGGGGTGATCGGCGATGAAGCTATAACCAATAATGGCAATAACTGGGATGACAGTTGGGACCCCGTGTGGTATGCCAAAACCGGTATCACCGCCGAAGGGTGGACTGGCGAGGCCCGCATACCCCTAAGTCAACTGCGATTTAATAACAATGAAAATCAAGTATGGGGCCTTCAATTTACCCGTCGCTTTTTCCGTAAAGAGGAAAGGTCTACTTGGCAGCATATACCTAACGACGCACCCGGATGGGTTCATTTGTTTGGTGAATTAAGAGGTATAAGTGGGATTAAGCCCCAAAAGCAACTGGAAATCGCTCCTTACGCCTTGGCACAGCTGGAACGATTCCAAAGGGAGGATGGCAATCCCTTTGCCACTGGAAAAGACCGCGATTTTTCTATGGGTGTAGACGGTAAAATCGGCATTACCAGTAACTTAACCCTGGATTTCACCATTAATCCGGATTTCGGACAGGTAGAAGCCGACCCTTCACAGGTTAACCTCTCTGCCTTTGAGGTATTCTTTAACGAGCGCCGTCCATTCTTTGTAGAGGGAAGAAACATTCTGGATTACCGGCTGTTCCAGGGAGCCTGGGGAGGAAGCTTCTCCAGGGACCGCTTATTTCACTCACGGCGTATCGGAAGGGCGCCACAATTTTTTCCGGATATAGCAGATAATGAATTCATTCGCCGGCCATCCAGCACCCCCATTCTAGGCGCGCTAAAATTGACCGGCAAAACCAAAAACGGGCTATCGGTAGCACTGGTTGAATCGATTACTCAGAAGGCCGAAGCCACCATCGATTCGGAAGGTGACCGCCGAAAAGTAACGGTTGAACCTTTCACCAATTATATGGTAGGGCGGATTCTGCAGGATTTCAATCAGGGCAACACCCAAATAGGAGCTATGTTTACTGCTACCAACCGACATTTGGAGCCATCCCTGCAAGACTACTACCATAGTGCCGCTTATTCGGGAGGGGTAGATTTTATCCATAACTGGAAGCAACGTACTTATTACCTATCCGGCAACTTTTCCATGAGCAGGGTTCAAGGCACTTCCCAAGCTATTCTGAATACCCAAACCGCCGGGGAAAGATTTTTCCAAAGGCCGGATGCCAACCATTTAACGGTAGATTCAACCCTCACATCCTTAGCCGGGACCGGAGGGATGCTAAGATTTGGTAAAGGGGGTAACGGCCATTTTCAATTTGAAACCGGTGCCACCTGGCGGTCACCGGGCTTGGCCTTGAACGACCTGGGGTTCGTGCGAAGCGCAGATCTGATCAATCAATGGACTTGGATAAGTTATCGGTCAATAAAGCCTACCAACACCTTTCGCAGTTATCGGCTGAATTGGAATGAGTTTGCCGACTGGAATTTCAGCGGCGACAATACGCACAAAGGTACCAATGTCAACTTCCATTTTCAATTTCAAAATTTCTGGTCTTTTAGTACTGGCTCTACTATCCGGGGTAACCGGATTTCAACTGCTGACTTAAGAGGAGGCCCGGCTATACGCTATCCCGGTACCGGCAATTATTGGTTCTGGATAGGGTCGGATGAAAGAAAGAAATTAAGGGCAAATATCAACCCCTGGATATTTTGGGGAAACCACGGATTTCTCGGAGGACACGGGGTATCGATGAATATTAATTTCCAACCAATCAATGCCCTGAGCATAGCCCTGGGACCCTTTTATGAAAAGTCAATAGATCATCAACAATATGTAACCACCATAGATAAAACTGAACCGAGATATTTAACCGCCAGAATTAAGCAAAATACCGCCAGTGTTTCCATCCGGGTCAACTACAGCCTCCGGCCAAATTTATCCATTCAATACTATGGCCAGCCCTTTATTTCCAAAGGAGAGTATTCAGCATTCAAAAGGATAACCGATCCTATGAATGACCGTTATTCCGCACGATTTGCAACTTATACCGCTGATCAAATACAATTCCAAGCTGAGGAAAATCTTTATCTGGTTGATGAGAACTCCGACGGCGCAACCGATTATTCGTTTGATAATCCGGACTTTGACTTTATGCAGTACCGATCCAATTTAGTCTTGCGCTGGGAATATAAGCCCGGATCGGTACTCTTTCTGGTATGGAACAAAGAATTAACTGAAGACCCACAAATTGATCGATTTTCCGTAAGGGAAGCAGTAGGCAACTTATTTGATCCTCAAGAACGAGCTCATGATATCTTCCTGCTGAAATTTACCTACCGTTTTTTGCTGTAAATAAAACCCCTATCTTCAAGGGCATATCATCAGTCTGGTATTTTGCAGATGCCCGGAGTTAGGAAGAGCCTTTCATGAATATCGAGAACTTGATAGAGTACCTGGAACACCATCAAACCACTGATGATGAGGGGGATCTGCCCGGTTTATTTATATCCAACAGGGTCCACCGAATTGTCCCGTATTCCCGTAAAGATGACAATATCTTCTTTAGTGGACTGATTGCCTTTACCCTGCAACAGCTTAAACCTCAGTTAACCTCGGATTTACAATACCGGGTACAGGGGATCATCGATGGAGTGCGCATGGCAATACCTTATTATCAACACTGGAAAGGAGAAGGCAGCTACAACTTCTGGCGTACGGGTCCCTCGCAGCACTTCCCGAATGGATTTTTACTAAAGAATCTGGGAAGTATGGAGCTGCCCGACGATGCCGATGACAGCGTTATTATGCATCTGGTAATGGACACCAGTCGGGAGCAACGGCAATGGTTGAAGGATAAATTGGAGATGCAATATCCAGACCAGGCGCCTTTGCATCTAATAACTCCCAAGGTCTACCAGGACCTCAGGGGATATCCCACATTCTTGGGGAAAAATATCCCGCGGGAAATGGACTGCTGCGTTTTGTCCAACGTACTTTATTTTGTACTCGACTCCAAGCTGAAAATCACTTCCATCGACCATGACTCCATAGAGTTCCTTTGCCGGGTCTTACTAAATAGAGACTTCCGATTACGGCCATTCCATGTCTCGCCTAACTACGCCAGTCCAGCGGTAATTCTGTACCACATGACCCGTCTGGCAGCCAAATTTCCTATCCACGAACTAAACCAATTAAGGGAACTGCTCCATAAGGTACTTTTAAGAGAAAACGATCACCAGGCCTACCACTGGATGGAAAAACTACTGATCAGTATCTCACAACGACGACTGGGTTTGAGCGCCCAGGTGCTGATCAGTCCCGATGATCTGGAACATGAATTGGATCATTATGCCTATTTCCGCGCTGGTATGCTTACCTCTCTTGGTGGGAGCTTTACCAGTTGGGCCCACCACCCTTTTTTTCATTTACATTTCAAATGTCCGGCTTACAACCGGACCCTATTACTTGAGCACCTGGTCTTGAAAAACTCCGTTACTCCAGATCACTCAAGGTCTTGGTAAGATCAGTTTCGGTAGTTTTGAGATGATCTTTGCATTTCTGCAACAATTCCAGGGCCTCTTTTACCAAATCCGACAGCTGATCAATATCCGGATTTTCCCCCTCAATCTCCGCCACAATGGCTTCTATTCTTTTCACAGCTTCCCGGTAATTAAATTTATCACTCATGGCTTACTTTAGATACCTTACTTGTCAATTTACGGGTACTGGTTTTTGTTACCAATTGGTCCCCTGACTTTACTATATCATCGGGTCTTAAAATTTTCCCATCCAGATAAGTTAAAGAAAATCCACGTTTTAAGATTTGCTTAGGATCTGCCAGACGCAATTTATCTTCCAGGATAGCCAGATGGCGGTTTTGCTGGGTAAATATTTTGGGGGATTGAATAGAGATGATTTGTTGCAGTTGATCCAGCTGAAGGCCAGCCCCATATATTACTTTTTGAACTGCCTTTTTAATACTCCCAGAAAGCCAGGATATCCGGTGTTGGTGTTCCTGGATAAGTGCTCCGGCCGCGTGACCTAAATGTTTATCTAATTTCCAGAGCAGATTCTTATGCACTTCCAAATGCTCTCGCACTGACTGCCCAAGTTGTCTGCCTAAAAAATTCAACTGTTCCTCAAATCCTTGCATGGCTGACAATAAAAATTCAGCCACAGCAGTAGGGGTTTTCAGCTTGGTGTGGGCTACCAAATCCACCAAAGTCTCATCCCGCTCATGGCCAATACCGGTTAATACCGGAACAGGTGCCGCCGCCACCTTGGAGTTTAGGTGATAATCATCAAAGCAGTCCAGATCAATTTGTGACCCACCCCCTCTAATCAGCACCAGCACATCGAAGTTTTGTGACTCACTATAGACCTTATTCAAAGCAGCAACAATAGAGGGAACCGCCTCAGGACCTTGCATGGTCGCTTCAAATAAAGTCACCTTAAAGCGATATCCTTGTGGATGGTTGAGTAGCTGATTGATAAAATCTCCATATCCTGCCGCTGTTTGGGCACTAATCACCGCTATTCGCTGAGGCACCAAAGGGAGAGTAAGACGGCTATTCAGTTCCAGAAGTCCCTCTTTATTCAATCTTTCCAAAATTAGACGACGTTGTCTGGCTCTTTCACCCAAGGTAAAGGCAGGATCCAAATCCCTCACTAACAAGTTCAAGCCATAAACTTCGTGGTATTGCACTCCCACTTTTGCCAGCACTTTCATACCAGCCTGTAACTTTTTTCCCGTTACCGATTGGAATAAACCGTTAAGATTGCGAAAGTCATAGGCCAGGATGGTGGCCCTCATTTTAGCCGTAAGAGCCTGACCTTCCTTTTCAACAAACTCCAGGTAACAATGACCCTTTTTAGCAAATCTCATCTCACCAATTTCCGCCACTACCCAATAGTGAGGATTTAACTCACGATTTAAGGTTTGATGGATCAAATTATTTAAATCGAACAGGGTTATATATTCCACTGAAGTATCCTTGACTCAACTACTCAAAGATGCTGTTTTTGGCGCCAATAGCCAAGGTATAAAATAGATCAATACTGAAAAAACTATTGTTGTCGTATTGAAATTTCTCGCCTGGCAGCGATTGAGGGATATTGTAATTATACTCTAAAACCATCCTGAACTTGCCCTCTGAAGCGCTCAGGGGTAATCGTAACTGGTAATTCATCACTCCAAAGCTGTTTTCCTTGCTGATGCGGTAAGGAAATCGGGTATCCGCTAATAGGTCTCGACTGTAACTTATACTAATAATATCTTCATTACCCCAAAGTGCCGCAATGGATGGTCGGAATGAAATACGATCCACAGTTAGGACATTTTGTTTTTTCAAATCACCGGTTATTCCTAATTGTAATCTATGGGCGCTTTCTTTATTGAATAGCCAGGCATAGTCTGCCCTTGCTTCAAGCCCTCCAAGATCCAGATTAAGACCGGTGGATAAGCTATTGTTAAGCACTGGGGGCAATAGCAACTCAATCAACCGGGGTGGCAGATCCAACTGAGGGTCATTCTCTGTAAAGAAACTATGATCATAGGACACTGAGTAGCTGAGCTTCCGGGAAAGAAAACCCAGGTACCCGATAGACAGCACCGTGAGGTCATAGTGTGGATCTAACTCGCTATTCCAATAACCGGTGAGGTCAGCATACAACCCATTCTTATGAAAATAACTTACCCCTGGACTAAAACCGTACTGTTTGACGTCGAGGGTTCTACCGGCATTGGAAACTTCCGAGGTATAGCCAAGATGAAAGGAGATCATGGATGTTCGATTGGCCTCCAGCGCCAACAGGCTATCCATTAGCTGAAATAGACTGAGGGTATCAAGATCTGATAATAAATCATCTTCCAGCAGAAGGTCAGCATTTTGACCATGAAGTCCGGTAATGAACGGCAAAACCAGTAGCAACTGGACGGTGTATATTCGCAGGAATCTCATTGGCGGGATAATACCTAATCCCGGTATTTATCCCTGACCCGGTCCCGGAGTTGTTCACGGTCATGGAGTCTTTGACGAATTTGCTGTTGCCGTGCCTGCTGCAGGCGTCTCAGCAAGATCCCCCGGAAGTCCCTCTCGGCCTTACGCAAAGAAGCCACTTGTTGGGTACTGATTACATCCAGCAGCCGCTTGGAATAATCCTTTTCCAAATCCAGGCGGCGCTGCTTAACGTCCAATTCCATTTGAACTAGCCTTTTGCTCTGTTCTTCGGTGGCCTTGCCTGGAATTATACCTGCCTTAAATTTTCTATAATCCAGAGCGGCCTGCTCGTGTTTGGTTCGGTATTCATTATACAACGGCCAGAATTGTTCTGCCTGCTCCGGGGTTAGATTAAGACGCTTGGTGATAAATCCTATCCGGGCACTTTCTATTTTTTCCCTGGCTTCAGGGTTTTGTCCGTATAAGGTACTAACCCAAAAAATGCCCACCCATATGATCAATAAATTTTTCATAATCTTCAGTTTATACTATAACCAATCCCTATCAATTCCTTCATCTCCATACCAATCCAAGAGAATCTGGTCCTCAATTTCCAGAGCATCAATTATTTGATCCTCCTGGTATATTTCATCGGATAGGGCCTGCACATCAACCTCCTCCAGAATCTCTTCAGGAGTTAGATCCGAATCTTCCAGATAGTTAATGATATCTGCTGCAGTAACCTCAGCTAAGAGGTCTTCCGTAGTTGACCCAGGTTGATCCTTGAACACACCGGTAACCCATATGATCAGGGCCATGGCAGCCGCCACCGGCACCATTCTCCAAACCAAGGTCCAACCTGGATTGCGGGTCCCACTCCTGGCTGCAGTCCTTGACTGTATCACCTGAGGCAATCTATCGAAATAACCTTCCGGAGGGGAGGTGAAATCTGATGATTTATCAATATCGTCAAGTCGGAACTTCTTCATTCTCTTAAGGATTTCCAGCAATTAGACACTTATTATAGCCATAGGTTTAATCCGCATTAATAAATTCTTCAATTTTTTTCACCGCATGGTGATAGCTTGCTTTAAGCCCTCCCACGCTGGTCCCCGTGATCTGGGAAATTTGCTCATAGGCCATCTCATCGAAGTATCGCATATTGAAAACCAAGCGCTGTTTATCCGGTAAAGTAAGCAGGGCCTTGTGCAATTCTCTCTCAATGCACTCTCCATCCAACTGGATATTATGGTCTACTTTGCTAGCCATAACTTCTTGATAATCAGATATTGAAAATATAGCCGCTCGCTTTTTCTTTTTTATAAAATTTAGACATTCGTTGGTGGCAATGCGATAGATCCAGGTGTAAAGGCCCGAGTCCTGGCGGAAGCGGTGTAAATTTTTCCAGACCTTGATAAAAACCTCTTGCAGGATATCGTCCGTATCCTGATGATCAAATACCATTTTACGAATATGCCAGTAAATTCGCTGCTGGTATTTCCTCACCAACTGATTAAAGGCGAAATTACGGGTATCCTCCGCGCTTAATTTTTCGATTAACTCCCGGTCTTCCAAGTAATGGTCTGTTGCTTCTGCATCTTTTGACAACACTGCCATCGGTTGGTTTAAATCTGGTTCTAAATAATAGGTGAACTTACCCCACTAGTTGATGAACTAAAAATTGAAATTGATCTTCCTGTCAGTTATGTAATAATTGCAGGTAATATGCTGAATCTAAAGATGCATCTTGTTGGTTAACAGCAACTTGCACTTATCAACTACTGAAGCTTTCGATTTTATCTGCCAAAAGTTCAATTTGCTCTTTGGAGTGGGTGGGAAAATTTGCAATACGTAAATGATCCTGCTTATAGGGGCCATAGCCAGAACCTAGACGCAAACCTGCCTGATCCAGAGTGGACTTTAGTCGCTGGGTGCCGGTGCAGCTAATCACTATTACCGTCTCTGATCGATAATCAGGTTCTTTTACAAAAGCGGCTAACCCCTGGGCATTTTCTAAAACATGATACAAGAGGGTGCTTTTGTATTTCCCCTCCCGGCGTATAACATCTATGCCCTTAGATCTCATATCGCCCAGTACTTTTGACAACAAGTAGATATTCAAGACGTTGGGAGTTTCCGGAGTCTGGTAGATCTGGTGTTTCTCCCAAAGTGCGGTAACCCCATGATAACTGCTCTTATGTGATCCAATCAAATCATAGGCTCGCTGAATACAACGATCATTGATAAGCCAGACCCCTAAACCCGCGGGTAGTCCCATGCATTTTTGTACGGAAAAATAAGCGGTATCAATAGAATTATAGGGCAAATCGACCAGGGGAAAAGAGGACACTACATCCACCGCAATCAGGGCTTCAGGATAAAGACTGCGGATCTGCTCGATATGAGTTAGAGGTTGTTGAGCGCCGGTGCTGGTTTCATTATGGGTAATAGCAACTAAATCAGGTCTAAGATTTCCATCCAGGCGATCAGGGGTCACTACTGATCCCATTTCCGCTTCCACAGCGCTAGCTTGGTATCCCAGCTGGCCGGCAATATTATAAAACCGCTTGGAAAACGCACCATTCACCAGATGCAAGCTCTTTTGAGATACACATGACTGTAAGATGCGCTCCCAGACCTCAGTGGCAGAAGCTACCAGAAACACGTGAAAATCAGGGGGTAGGCCCACTAATTCTCTCAAGGTATCCTCTAGCTCCCGGTAAATGCCTGAAAATGCTTCACTGCGATGTGAAATTGAGGGTATTTGAGCCTTAAGGGCGCTTCGGATATGATCTTCTACCGTGAAATAAAGCGCTGATGGACCTGGAGTAAAATATAAATTTGAACTCATTACATATGCTGATCTGCCAAAAGGCTAGCAAATAAAGTAATCTTTAGGCATTTTACCGATTTGCAGTGTTGAAATTTACCTTACAAGCGTGGAATAATTCGAATATGGACTTATACTTAACCGTTTAATATATTAACTTAGAGTATAAAGATATCCCACTTGGGTTAGGACATGTTTTTTAAACCTAACAGTTAATTATAACCGAGTGATTTTGTCTTCAAAACCGGGCCTCATCACGCATTTGCGTGACCTCGTAGTGATTGCATTGCAGGTTAACAGTGGAGGGTTGCGATGTTCAAATAGCTCAAATCCTGTCTAAAAGAGGTTTAAGTAAACCTCCGGCTCAAGTTGGGTGATTTGATAAAAAAAGGCTGGCTTCCAGCCTTTTTTTATGGAAATACTCCCAGTTCCAAATAGCTAACGGCAATTTTGTTTAGAGAATTGACAAAAGCAGAGGTTCTTAAGTCCCCTACCTCAAGGTCCTTGCGTATTTCATTGATCTCATTATAGGCATTTACCATTACGCCTTCTAAACCGGAGTCTACTAGTTCATACTCGCCAGCTCCCTTTATTAACTGCATACGCTGTTTATAGGGCAGATTGGTATCGCTGGCATCTTCAATAGCATTCACCATTAATTGATTATTGAGCTCGTTATATTTTTTATTTATTTTTCCAAAAGACACTCTGCTAATGTTTTTAAGCCACTCAAAGTAAGAAACTGTGACGCCACCGGCGTTCAAATAAAGATCCGGAATAATGAAGACTCCTTTTTTTAGTAATATCTTCTCCGCTTCTGCAGTGACTGGACCGTTGGCCGCTTCGGCTATTATTTTAGCTTTTATCCTGGAAGCATTTTCATGGGTTATTTGATTTTCCAAAGCCGCGGGAATCAGAATATCACAATCATACTCCAGCAGTTCTAATCCATTTTTAATATTTTTTGCACCCGGAAAGTCGAGTATGCTACCGGTTTCCTGACGGTGTTTATCTACCGCTTCCACATCCAGACCCTCCTTGTTATATATTCCGCCATTATACTCGGCTATACCGGTTATCGACGCACCTGCATTTTGTAAATTGAGGCCACTGTAAAATCCCACATTACCCAATCCCTGAATAATTACTGTCTTATCCGCCAATCCCGGATGAAGATCCAGTTTTTTCATATCCTCATAAGAGTCTACTGCTTCCCTAATGCCAAAAAATACTCCCCTTCCGGTGGCCTCCTTCCTCCCCCGGATACCGTGCTGAGAAATAGGTTTCCCGGTGACACAACCCAGTGCATTAATCTGCTGGGGATTAAAGGTCATGTAAGTATCGGCAATCCAAGCCATTTCCCGGGGCCCGGTGCCATAATCAGGGGCAGGAACATCCACAGCAGGTCCTATAAAATTACGCTTGATCAACTCTGAGGTAAACCTCCTGGTGATACGCTCCAATTGCTCTACGGTAAATTTGGAAGGGTCGATCTTCACCCCTCCCTTAGCGCCTCCAAAGGGTACGTTGACCAAAGCACATTTGTATGACATCAACGAAGCCAGGGCTTTAACCTCGTCCTCATTCACCGTACTGCTGTAACGGATCCCCCCTTTCACCGGCGCTTTATGATGACTGTGTTGTACCCGATAGCCTTCAATCACCTGAAATTTGCCTTTACTCATTCGCAGGGGAAAAGAAATCCTGTAAACACTATTGCATTCTTTTATTTGGTCGATAAGTCCTTTGGGGTGCTCAGTAAACCGGGCGGCTTTGTCCACAAACTTTCCTACATCATCGTAGAAACTATAGGCAGGCTTTGTCATGATCGGTTAAAGTTGTTGGAGGATAATTTAATATATTCAATCCAACAAATCTTTAGATCTCCCGGGAATTTTTCTATCAATAAAGTACTCTGAACCGTATGGTGTGCTCGATCTGCTTAAGATCATCAATCATCTCCGAGCTGTATTTTTTGTCCACATCGGTAATAACATACCCGATGGTCTCATTGGTTTTCAGGTATTGTCCCATAATATTCACTTGATGATGGGCAAAAACATGGTTCATTTTAGCTAGAATACCCGGCTTATTTGCGTGGATATGAATTAGCCGATGCGCATTATCCAAAGTAGGCAATAGTAATTGGGGAAAGTTAACGCTGTTGAAGGTGTTGCCAGTATTGACATATTCAATGATTTGCCCTGGAACAAAATTGCCAATATTTTCTTGGGCTTCCTGGGTACTGCCACCGATATGAGGAGTCAAGATACAATTCGGTTGATCAATGAGGGGGGACTCAAAAGGTTCCTGATTATTTCGAGGTTCCTGAGGAAAAACGTCGATGGCGGCACCCATCAATCGCCCCTCCTGCAAGGCCTCGTTAACAGCATCAATATCTACTACAAAACCACGGCTCAAATTGATCAGTACGGAACCTGGCTTCATTTGGGCAATGTGCTCCTTGCCAAAATACTGTTTATTGGAAGGGCGGCCATCCACATGCAACGACACCGCATCGGATATTTCCAGTAACTCCTTTAGGCTGGCGCATCTCTTGACATTACCCAACGCCAACTTCTCAACCAAGTCGTAATAGTATACCTCCATACCCATGCTCTCAGCCAATACCGATAACTGTGAACCGATATTGCCATACCCTACTATACCCAGTTTTTTGCCCCGGATCTCAAAACTCTCATTGGCCGATTTATTCCAAACTCGCTGATGCATTTCCTTATTTCTCAGCGGTATCTTACGCATCAGCATGATGATTTCAGCTATGGCTAATTCTACAACTGACCGGGTGTTGCTGTAGGGGGCATTAAATACCGCCACCCCTTTTTCCAAACAGGATTTCAAATCGATTTGATTAGTGCCAATGCAAAATGCACCCACTGCCAAAAGCCGCTTGGCTTGGTCTAAAACCTTAGGCGTTAACTGGGTTTTGGATCGGATTCCTAGTATCGACACTTTACCTATACGTTCCATCAGCTCCTCCTCATCCATTCCTCCATCAAGGATTTCAACCTGGTACCCCTCCTCTTTGAAGATCCTTGCAGCTTTACTGTGGATATTTTCCAATAGGAGTACCTTAATACGATTTTTGGGATATGAAATAGCCTTATTCATTTTATTCAGATATAAAACTTCGTCCAGACTGGGGGCAACGTGATCAGCCTTTTCTAAAACTTTTTCCCTGGCAACATTCTCCGTAAAGGCATAGAACTTGTGTGCCAAGCCAGCCTCCTTTATTTCATAATCGGTATAGCCATCACCGATAACAAATACTTCTCCATCCAGGTTGAGTGACTCGATCTGCCTGGCTTTTCCGTTGTTCCGGGATAATAAATTGTCCTGATCGAAATCCACTATACGACCCTTCCCATCGCTGACAAAGGTATTGGCAAAAACGTGATCCTCCTTCACTCCGTATTCCGTTACTATAGGTACAATAAATTCTTTGAATCCATTTGAGATAATAAAGATCCGGTCTGCATGCTCTTTAAAGAAGGCAGCGTTTCTCTGAAATGATTTGGATACCCGTGGTTTTAACGCTCGAACCAGCAATGGTAGGTGATCCAAGTGGGCATCCAGAAGTTCGATGCGGGCGCTGAGGGAGTCGCGGAATGACATTCCACCCTCCATTCCATGGTCGGTGATCTCCTGAATTTGTTGCAAACGCTGCTGCTGGTCAGGAGCGCCATTAAGGCTAATCTCTCCCAGTAGGTCCAGGGCCTCGACATCGGTAAAAGTACTATCAAAATCTATAACGAAATTCTTCTCCAAAGTCATAGCGCATATTTGGGCATAAAATTACAGAATAAAAGTATAATACTTGACTTATCAAGAGGGATGTGGGCAAGGTTATGAATTTGATTTTATTTGGGGAGGTACTATATGAAGGTGGCGAAAATAACGCCCGGATTAGCACGATTTTTGCCAATTTATTAAATCAATAATTCGCCGAATGAGACCTGTTCGCCAAGATGCTAACGGAGACCTGAACTGAGGTTGAGAGGGAATTTACGCTTCCCACCCCCGAATATATTTACATTTAAGCCTATTGGTTAGTAATCATCGTATATTTGAAAGCTAAAAAGTAAATTTTCCCAATATGATTGTTCGCTTATTAGTGATAGCCGGCTTATTCCTGTGCTATTATGGAGTTGACGCCCAAAATTATCGCTGGCAACAAAAGGTAAATTATTACATGGAGGTAGAGATGGACGTTACCAGTCATCAGTTTAAAGGCAAGCAAATACTGGTATATACCAACAACTCTCCCGATACCTTGAATAGGGTATTTTATCATTTATACTTCAATGCTTTTAGACCGGGAAGCATGATGGACGTGCGTTCCAGAACCATCGCAGATCCGGACAGCAGGGTTATGGACCGAATATATCGGCTGAATCAAAACGAAATCGGATACCTAAAAGTACAGCAGCTAGTTCAGGATGACCAGCCTTTGGAGTACCAAACGGTAGGTACTATCCTGGAAGTCGAATTGGACCAACCTCTGTTGCCAAATGATTCGACTACCCTTACCATGGACTTTGAGGGACAGGTCCCTTTGCAGATACGACGCTCGGGAAGAGCCAATGCCGAAGGAATCGCCTATTCCATGGCACAATGGTATCCCAAGCTTTCAGAATATGATCATCGCGGATGGCACGCTAATCCTTATGTGAGCCGGGAATTCCATGGAGTATGGGGAGATTTTGAATTGAAGCTTACCATAGATAGCGATTATGTGGTAGCCGGCACCGGGTATTTACAAAACCCGGAAGAAGTGGGACATGGCTATGCCGAATCTTCCAGTGTATCAGGCGATCAGTTGACCTGGCACTTTAAAGCTCCCAATGTACACGATTTCGTTTGGGCAGCCGATCCAGACTACAGACATGTTCAAGCCCAAGTACCCGGCGGCCCGCAACTCCATTTTTTCTATCAACCTGGTCAAGCTACCAGTCACTGGGATAAACTACCGGAATATACCGTGAAAGCCTTTCAATATGCTAATGAACATTTTGGAAAATATCCATATGAGCAATACAGCGTTATTCAGGGGGGAGATGGTGGAATGGAGTACCCTATGGCTACCTTGATCACCGGGCATCGCAGCCTGCGAAGCCTGGTAGGGGTTACCGTCCATGAATTAATGCATTCCTGGTATCAAATGGTGCTGGCCACCAATGAGAGTTTATACGCCTGGATGGATGAAGGTTTCACCAGCTTTGCCGCTACGGAAATTATGGATTTCCTATTCCAGGACCAAAAGAAGCCATATCCACAGCTTGCACATTACAATTCATATTTCAACCTGGTATCCAGCGGCCTGGAAGAGCCTATGACCACCCATGCGGATCATTTTCATCTCAACCAAGCCTATAGTGTATCAGCCTATAGCAAAGGCTCGGTCTTTTTACGGCAATTGAGTTACATTGTGGGTGAGCAAGCTTTTAAAAAAGGAATGATCCGATATTATAACCAATGGAAATTCCGTCATCCCGAGCCTCATGACTTTATTCGGGTAATGGAGAAAGTGTCTGGTTTGGAACTGGATTGGTACCTCGAGCATTGGGTCAATACCACCAAGACCATAGATTATGGTATCCATTCCATTGATACAGACGAAGATTCTACTCTGATCACCCTGGAGAAATATGGAAGCATGATGATGCCGGTTGACTTGGCAGTGGAGTATACCAGCGGTGAGCGTGAAATCTACCACATCCCATTGGTGATGATGAGAGGTTACAAATCCCAGGAAGATCCTCAAATAGCCTATCGGATATTAAGCGATTGGGCCTGGACCCATCCCCGTTACCGTTTATGGATCCCCGTGCCTCATTCAGAGTTGAAGTCAATAGAGATTGACCCCAGCCAACGGATGGCTGACATCCTTCGAGAGAACAACGCCATCGAAGTAGCTAAGTATTTCAAAGATAAAAACCCGTAGTTTCGTTGTTCCAGCATGAAAACCCTCTCTCCTATCCAGGCTAAAAACCGGGTGGATGAACTTATTGCCACCATAAACTATCACAATGATCTGTATTATCGTCAGGACCGCCAGGAAATCAGCGACCTGGAGTTTGATAAGTTGCTGGAGGAACTGAATGAACTGGAAAAGCAGTTTCCCGATCTTAAACATGATTATTCCCCTACCCAAAGAGTTGGTGGGACCATAACCAAGAATTTTCCCACTGTAGTACACCAATATCCTATGCTGTCGCTGGGAAACACCTACTCATTGGAGGAATTAATAGATTTTGATAAGAGAGTACAGAAGATTCTAGGTGATAATGCACATTATGAATATTTCTGTGAACTAAAATTCGATGGAGTTGCATTAAGCATCACTTATCGGGATGGCATTTTAGCTCAGGCCGTAACCCGGGGTGACGGCACCAAGGGGGATGATATAACTGCCAATGCCCGTACCATTAAAACCCTACCGCTTAAATTGGCAGAAGACCAGGTCCCCGAACAATTTGAAATACGGGGTGAAGTATTTATGCCAAATGATGTATTCAACCAGCTGAATACCGAGCGGGAAGCAGAGGGCCTGGCCTTATTGGCCAACCCACGGAACACCGCCTCGGGCACCCTTAAAATGCAGGACTCTGCGGTGGTGGCGGCAAGATCATTGGATTGCTACATCTACTCGTTATTAGGGGACAACCTACCATATCAATCACATAGCGAGGGGATATCACAGTTGGAAAGTTGGGGATTCAACGTTTCTCCTACCTATCGAAAGTGTCAATCTATGGAGGAAGTTTTCCGGTATATCGCAGATTGGGAACAAAAGCGCTTCGGACTGCCTCTGGAAACTGACGGAATTGTGATAAAAGTGGACAACCTGCAGCAACAGGAAAAGTTAGGCTATACGGCCAAAAGCCCCCGCTGGGCCATCGCCTTTAAGTACCAGTCGGAGAACAAACCTACGGTCCTTCGAAGTATCAGTTACCAGGTGGGGCGCACCGGGGCTATTACTCCAGTAGCCAACCTGGAACCCGTTATCCTGGCAGGAACTACTGTGAAAAGAGCCTCCTTACACAATGCAAATGAGATCCAACGTCTGGACTTGCATATAGGTGATACAGTATTTGTGGAAAAAGGCGGCGAGATAATTCCAAAACTAACCGGGGTAGACCTGGAGAAGCGAGATCCTCAAAGCAGCCCTTTCCATTTTATTCAGAACTGCCCAGAATGTAATACCGAACTGCAACGAGAGCCCGGTGAAGCAGTTCACTATTGTCCTAACATCAAAGGCTGTCCTCCACAGATAAAGGGACGCATCCAGCATTTTATCCATCGCAATGCCATGGATATTGACAGCCTGGGCGGGAGAACTATTGCGTTGTTGTTTGAACGGGGGTTGATCAAGGATGCCTCTGATCTGTATTATCTTAATTACCAAGATATCTACCAGTTAGAGGGGTTTAAGGATTTATCCACCAAGAATCTGTTACAAGGTATTAACGCCTCTAAACAGGTTCCATTTGAACGGGTGTTGTTTGCCTTGGGTATCCGATATGTAGGTCGTACAGTAGCCGCCCGGTTAGCCAATCATTTCGGGAACATCGAAAAATTGATGGATGCCTCTTTTGAGGAATTGATAGAAACCCCTGAAATCGGAGACCGCATTGCTGAGAGTGTTCTTCAATTTTTTAAGGAACCTGATAATCGGGAGTTAGTCCAAAATCTCAAACAAGCAGGGCTCACTTTTGATGTAAAAAAAGAAGACGTAACTTTAATTAGTGAAGATCTATCCGGTAAATCCTTCGTGGTTTCTGGAATTTTTCAGCATTTCGATCGTGATGGTCTTAAAGAAACCATTAAATTACATGGTGGTAAAGTGTTGACTAGCATAAGTGGTAAGCTTGATTACCTATTGGCTGGTGAAAAGATGGGCCCAGCCAAGATGGAGCGAGCACAAAAACTGGGGATTGAGATAATCTCAGAAGAAGATTTTCTCAAGATGATCGGGACAAGATGACCGTTTTAAACAAAAAGCTGCTGGTACAGAGGACCGAAAAACTGGCTGGTAAAAATCGAGCCGTGAGGGAAACTGTGGGATATCAGGAAGCAACCAAGGTGGGAATTCTATTTTCGCAAACTGATCGCCGAAAGTTTCAGGCGATTAGGAACCTGGCCAAACAATTAAAAAAAGACGGCAAAAAGGTTGACGTATTGTGCTATCTCGGTAAAGACGGTGAGAATTTTGATTTTCTCTATGATTATATTACCAGCAAGGACGTCTCTATATTGGGTAAGATAGATTCTCACGATGCGATATCCTTTGCTGAGGAACATTTTGATTATCTACTTTATCTGGACGTTGAACAAAACATATACTTGCAAAATATCCTGGCAATGAGCAAGGCTAAATGTCGGATCGGCCTTTTTGAGGTAAACAGAAAGGAATTATTGGAATTGATGATCAATTTAAATGGAGAGCCAGCGATTGAAGAAGTTATCGACCAAATATTTTACTATACAAAAAAACTAGGGCGTAATGGCAGCTGATCAGTTTCGAGGCACCGGTGCGGCCCTGGTCACTCCCTTTCAGGAAAACCGTGGAATAGACTTTACCGGGCTGGAAAAATTACTGACCTATACGGAAAAGCTGGACTATTGGGTAGTGAACGGCACCACCGGAGAATCTCCGACAGTAACTGCCTCTGAACGAGCAGCAGTACTGGATTTCGTAGCGGGACACAACCCCTTGCAACGACCCATTATGTACGGAATCGGGGGCAATTCCACCCAGCAAGTAGTAGATCAGGTAAAAAAGGTGGACCAATCGCTGATCCAGGGGATCTTATCAGTATGCCCTTATTATAACAAACCCACTCAAAAGGGCCTTTGGTTGCATTATACGGAAATCGCTGACCATTCTCCTTTACCAGTATTCCTTTACAATGTACCAGGTCGCACCGCTTGTAATATTGAGGCTGAAACCACTTTAAAATTGGCGGAACATCCCAATATTGCCGGCATTAAAGAAGCCTTGAACGATCCTCATCAGATTAGGATGGTTGCAGAAAATCGACCCCAGGAATTCTTATTGCTTTCAGGTGATGATATCAATACCGTACCATTAATGAAATCAGGGGGTGATGGGGTGATTTCAGTAATGGCCAACGCATTCCCTTTTCATATGAAGCAAATGGTGGATCACTGCCTGAAAGCAGAGTGGGAAGAGGCTGAAGAAATACTTAATCAATTACTTCCAATCAACCCCCTTATGTATCAGGAAAGCAATCCAGTAGGGGTAAAAAAAGCATTGGAATATTTAGGAATATGTCATCCTTACGTGCGACTGCCATTAACTGAGGCAAGTGCGGAACTGGGATCCGCCATTTCCAAGGTTATGGGGAGTCTTATGGCCGAAAAAAAAAGTGGCTGTTGAACAACCACTTTTCTCATTCCTTTAGTCAGCTGGTTATTTAACCTCTATTCTTTATAGCCTGTACCTCTACCCGGATTTCCTGACACAAATTCTTAAGTTCTTGCATACCTTTTCGAACCCGTGTTCCAGCAGCCTGATTGCTTTTCTCATAGAACTTCTCAAAATCCCCCTCTAAAGATGCGACTAGACCCCTTACTTGATCAAATCTTTTCATTATAAAAAATTTTAGTTGTTGATAAAATTAGTATTTGATTATGGGGCAATATAACTAAAATGTTTGATAAACAATACCCTAGGGCCTTTTTTAGGGCTTAGGTGTCAAAATGGTTGGCCATTTCTGTCATGCGATAGGCGCCTTCATCAAGCTTGTGTTTGATGGCTTCGAAGGCGGTTACCGTTTCCTCTACATCTTCTAAAGTATGCGATGCAGTGGGGATGAGTCTCATCATAATTACGTCTTTAGGAACAACCGGATAGATGACCACCGAACAGAAGATATTGTAATTTTCACGCAGGTCCTTGCTCATCACCGCAGCCTCACCAACAGAACCACTTACAATTACCGGAGTCACGCAAGACTCGGTAGTGCCGATGTTGAACCCTCTAGATTTTAATCCATTCTGCAGCGCATTGACTATGGTCCAGAGTTTCTCTTTATGCTCGGGCTGGGTCCGCAGGAGTTCTAATCGTTTCATAGCCCCCAGCACATATGGCATGGGCAGGGTTTTGGCAAAAATCTGAGACCGGGCGTTGTATTTAAGGTATTCGATTATATCTGATTCTCCCCCTACAAAGGCTCCGATTCCCGCCATGGATTTAGCAAAGGTAGAGAAATATAAGTCGATGCCATCTTGTACCCCTTGTTGCTCTCCGGCTCCGGCGCCGGTTGCTCCCAAGGTACCGAAACCATGTGCATCGTCTACCAGTAATCTGAAGTCGAACTTACTCTTAAGGGCTACGATCTCTTTCAATTTGCCCTGATTTCCGGACATTCCAAACACTCCCTCAGTGATAACTAGAATACCACCCTCATTTTCTTCCGCTAATCTGGTAGCCCTGATCAGCTGTTTTTCAAGGTTTTCAATGTCGTTGTGAGGATACACAAAGCGTTTGCCCATATGCATTCTCAGCCCATCAATAATACAGGCGTGTGATTCTGCATCATATACAATCACATCCTTGCGGTCGGTCAGGGCATCAATAATAGACATTATGCCCTGATACCCGTAATTCAATAGTAAAACAGCTGGTTTCTTTATAAAATCCGCTAACTGGTCTTCCAGTTGCTCATGGTATTCACTATTGCCCGACATCATGCGGGCGCCCATGGGATAGGCCAAACCCCAATCCTTAGCTGCCTGGGTATCAACTGCTCTCACCTCTGGATGGTTTGCCAATCCCAGATAATCGTTAAGGCTCCAATTTAAAACCTCATTGCCTTGAAATTTCATTCTGGGTCCAATATCCCCTTCCAATTTGGGGAACATAAAATAACCCTCCGATAAATGCGAGTATCGGCCCAGGGGGCCTTTATTGTTAAGGAGTCTTTTAAATATATCCACCGTCGACTTGTTGTTTGTTCAATAATTTAACGAAAAGTGCTAAATAAAAACATACAAAGGTAATACTTAAAGCATTCTAAACAAACGGATAAGATCTTAATGCACTACCCCGGAATATTCCGAATAATGCCTAAACCGCGTCTGACAGGCCAAAATGGTTATTATCAGGGCCTTTCCGCCAGCAAAACCCGGGGATAATTGTCTATTTTAACACAAAAACCTAGCTTTATGGCCAGATCAGATGACCTATGATGAAATCCATTAAGAAAGTGTTGGTGGCTAACCGCGGTGAAATAGCATTGAGAATAATGCGCTCGTTAAAGGAAATGGACATTTCCACGGTAGCTATTTTCTCAGAGGCCGACCGTGCCGCTCCATTTGTACAGGCAGCTGATCAAGCTGCTATGGTTGGCCCTTCTCCTTCATCTGAGTCCTATCTTAAAATCTCAAAAATACTGGATATATGCCGCGACTTTAATGTAGACGCCATACATCCAGGTTATGGATTTCTATCCGAAAATCCAGAGTTTGCCAGTAAAGCTACTGAGGCTGGTTTTATTTTTATCGGACCCTCTCCGGAGTCTATGGAAATTATGGGCAGTAAACTGAAGGCCAAGCAGGCGGTATCAAAATATAATATACCGATGGTTCCGGGAACGGAGCATGCAGTAACCAGTTTGGAACAGGCCTTAGAGGCTTGCCAGCGCATCGGTTTCCCCATTCTGCTGAAAGCAAGCGCCGGTGGTGGAGGCAAAGGGATGAGAGTGGTGGCCAATGCACAGGAATTAGAAGAACAAATGGCCAGGGCCATTAGCGAAGCCGAATCCGCATTTGGCGACGGTTCGGTGTTTATAGAAAAATTTATCACTTCGCCCAGACATATTGAAGTGCAAATACTAGGTGATCAGCAGGGAAATGTCATCCATCTTTTCGAAAGGGAATGCAGTATCCAAAGAAGGCATCAAAAAGTTGTAGAAGAAGCACCATCTTCCATTTTGGATGGGCACTTACGTAAAAAAATGGGAGAAGCGGCCGTGGCAGTGGCTAAATCCTGTAACTACTATGGTGCCGGTACGGTGGAATTTATGCTGGATCAGAATCAGCAGTTTTACTTTCTGGAGATGAATACCCGTCTGCAGGTAGAGCATCCGGTTACAGAATTGATTACCGGCATAGATCTGGTCAAGGAGCAGGTCCATATCGCGGAAGGCAAAAGTCTGACGGTCACTCAAGATAATCTTATAATAAACGGACATGCCATAGAATCCCGAGTATATGCCGAAGATCCCGCTAACAACTTTTTGCCTGACATCGGCAGGTTGAATTTTTATAAGCGTCCCAACGGGCCCGGTGTAAGAGTAGATGACGGATTTGATCAAGGCATGGAAATCCCTATATATTACGATCCTATGATCGCCAAACTGATAGTCCACGGCCAAAATAGGGAGGAAGCCATTAAAAGAATGATCAGGGCGATCGAAGAGTATAAAATTACCGGTGTAGAAACTACTCTTACTTTTTGTCGTTATGTGATGCAGCACCCAAAATTTGTTGCAGGTGATTATAATACCAAATTTGTAGAGGACTATTGGCCTGCGGAAACAGACGGTCCCAGTGATGATAGGGTGCTGGAAATTGCCGCTGCATTTGCTGCCCTGCACTCCAGTGAAGACCAGCCTGAAACCAATATTTCTTCCTTAAATGGAATAAGCAGCAACGCCTGGCTAAGCCGCAAACATCAGGATTAAATGGCTGAAATAACCCCACTACGGGCTTGGCGCTATAATGACCAGCTTTCCGCCGATATATCCAACTATATTTGTCCGTTGTTTGACGTAGTATCCGCCCAGCAACGCGAACAACTCTACACCAATCCACTTAATAGCATACACCTCTCAGTACCAAAAGGACCAAATGCGGCTCAGAAAGCTGCCGACACCTTAAAAACCTGGAAAGAGCAGCGCATCATAGTACCGGATCTATTACCATCGATTTACGTTTACTATCAGTATTTTCATCTGCCTGGTACTTCCAAATTATTTTGCCGCAAAGGCTTTATCGCCAATATTCGTGCCTATGACTGGGCAGATGAGGTAGTCCTCCGTCATGAAAATACCATGCCCCCGGCAGTAGCCGAAAGAGTTGAATTGCTGCAGACCACTCAGCTAAATGCCAGCCCCACCCATGGTTTATATTCCGATCCCTCATTCGAACTGGACTCCATTATGGATGAGTGCATTAGGCAACCTATTTTCGAAGCGGAAGACTACCAGGGGGTAAGGGAAGTAGTTTCCGTGATCCACGATTTTAAAGCCATTAAAAAGTTTATTGACCTGCTCGATGATCAGCAGATAATATTAGCTGATGGGCATCATAGATTTCAGGGATCAATAGACTATCGCAAAGCACAAGCGGCTCAGAACCCTCATCATCATGGTAAGGAAGGATACAACTATCACATGATGTTTTTCACCAATATGGAGGCTCAGGATTTGAGAATACTGGCTACTCATCGCTTAATTCAGGACCTACCCGATTTTGATCCTCAGCAGGTGATGAGCGCTATACACCCCTATTTTGATATTGTCGAGGCCAATAATCCGTTGGAAATTAACGAAGTAATACTAGGCAAACAGCACTGTTTTGGCCTGGTTTTGCCAAATCAAGTGTTTAAAATAAGTTTAAAACCCGATCTGGCCCTAAAAAATCCCTGGCCTTTTCCAGATATTATCAAAAACCTGGATCTCACGGTATTGCATTACTTTATCATCGAGCGAGCATTAGGTATTATGGGGAAGGACCAACGGTATAATCCTCATATAATCTTTGATCGGAATTTCACAGATTGTATTGAAAGAGTTCACCAAGGCTCCGCCCAATTAGCCGTCATTACCAATGAACTGAATATGGAGGAAGTAAAGAAGGTGTGTTTTTCAGGCTATACCCTGCCACCGAAGTCTACCTATTTTTATCCCAAAGTGGTTTGTGGATTTGTCTTTGGCACAATCAATGATGATGAATTTAATCGATCCCATTTTCCTAGCTTCTAGTTCCCCCAGGCGTCAGCAATTGTTGAAGTCAATAGGAGTCCGATTTGAGGTACTGGCTCCCCAAATAGCTGAGGAGTGGCCTGGGGAATTATATCCCTCCGAAGTACCCGAATACCTGTCAAAAAAGAAAGCCGATTCGCTAATGGATCAAATTAAAAATAGGTTGGTACTGGCCGCCGATACTGTGGTTATTCACCGAAGCATCATATTGGGGAAGCCTGAAGATTCAACACAAGCAGGAGAAATGCTGAGAAAACTTTCCGGTGAATACCATAAGGTTGTTACGGGTGTATGTATTCAAAATCAAGAAAAGTTTGTACTTTTTAAAGATGAAACTCGAGTGAGGTTTAAAGATTTGACTGATCGGGAGATCGATTATTATCTGCAGCACTACCGGCCATTGGACAAGGCTGGAGCCTACGGAATTCAAGAGTGGCTTGGTATGATAGGGGTCACCAGTATTGAAGGCAGTTTCTACAATGTAATGGGGTTGCCACTGCACATGGTGTATCAGGCATTGCTGGACTTTTAATATGGATCAAGTGAATTAGTTTTCCTGCTCATCCCCTCCAAAAACCAAATCCGTACTGGAGTAGGAACCTCCATATCGGTTGGCTAAAGTAGCTACCTGTCTGAGTGCATCTTTGAACTGCTCTACCGTTAGCTCCTGCAGGGGATGGGTAAATGAAGACCAGAGAAAGCCTTGGTACAAACTGTATTTAGCGTCTAGCGCGCGATCAAAATTGGCTTCCAACAATATTTTCATTTCATCACCACCAAGGTTCTCTTCCTCAATGACCGGAGTCATCACCCGCATACGATTAGCATTCTCGTCAGTGATGATATACAAGAGCCGGTCCATGAATGTTACCTGCCATCTACCTGGGTAATCCTCGCTGCCGGGCATGCGCTCTACATTTTCCGCTTCCCGGTATAGGATCTTTTCCATTTTTTGGTTGTTCATCTTATCAAAGGCTGATTGCCCCTGAACGCCAAACGATCCGCAACCCACAATAATCACCACCAATAAAACGATCTTGCTCATAGGATTGGATTAGGTTTAGGGGTTAAGATAGTAAAAAATGCCAGCTATGCGGAGATATGGGTGGCGATTCTTCTTAGTTGCTTTACTAATTGTCGGCAGGACTGCCTTTTGCCTCCACAGGCTTAATAGCATCTCCATCTTTCAGTCGTTTCGACACCACCAAAAACGGACCAGAGACCACTTCCTGACCCGGTTCAATTCCATCCAGGATCTCAATGTTATCGAAATCACTTATGCCGGTGGCCACTTCAACCATCTTGGCCCTACCCTGCTGATTCACAAACACTACCTCCAATTCCTCCCCATCGCCATCAGATGAAATGGAATCGTCCGGATCCATGGCTCTGGTAGTAACCGCCGACAGCGGTACGCTGAGCACATCCTCCTTGCTGGTGGTGATGATATCGACACTGGCGGTCATTCCGGGTCGAAATGGGTAGGAGGAACGCTCTTGCAGCAAATCCGAATAAGATTCATTAAGGATCCTTATCCTCACTTCAAACTCAGTAACAGCATCTTCCGATACTTTATCTTTCGCGGTATTGGCAATTTGGGTCACTACTCCTTTGAATTTCTTTCCTTTATAAGAATAAGCATCTACATCGATAATGGCGGTATCCCCCTCCGATACCCGGATAATATCGTTTTCATTTACATCTACTCTTACCTCCATCCTATGAAGATCTGCTATGCGCAACATTTCAGTACCGGCCATTTGACTGGTGCCCACTACCCTCTCGCCTTGTTCTACACTCAATTTGGATACGATACCATTTACCGGGGCAAAAACACTGGTAAGACTCAAATTTTCCTGCGCCTCATCTACTGAGGCCTGTGAACTGGCCACCATATATCTAGCCGCCTGGGCGTTTTGCCGAGCCGACTCCAGGGATTGCAGGGCTACCTGATAATTTGCCTCTGCAGTTTCAAACTCGGAGTCCGATATTACTTGCTCATTATATAGCTGTTGTTGCCTGGCGTATTCCTTTTCTGCCCGTACAAATTCCGCCTCAGACTGTGAAAGGCCGGCATCAGCACTAGCCTGATTGGCTCGTTGCTGATTTAAATTAGCCAGTGTCCGTTCCAAAGCGGATTGGAAATTATCCGGACGTATTTTTATCAACAGATCCTTCACACTGACGGAGTCTCCCTCTTCTACATGCAATTCGATAATTTCACCGGGCACATCGGGGCTGATCTTTACTTCAACTTCAGGCTGAACCGTGCCTGAAGCACTGACCGTTTCTACGATATCCTTATGGCTTGATTTAGACAGATTGACCTCCGTTTGGTTCCGGTTTCCCAGTATCCCGGTGCTTTTTCCAATAATGGCAAAAAGGATCAGCACCAAGGCTATCCCTCCCAGAATAAAGATTAACTTATTGGATTTTATTTTTTTCGCCATGCACTAAAATTTCAGAGGATTCCCCTGGTAGAAATCCAATATCTTAGTTTTAAATATAAAATCGTATTTGGTTCTCACCAGATCCGATCTGGCTCCGAATAAGTTATTTTGAGCAATTTGATAATCGACAAAGTTTACCGCTCCCAGATTATATCTTTTTTCAGTTACTCTAAAACTCTCTTCCAGAGCATCTACCTGTCTCTGCGAGGCCTGAAAGGCTTTGGAAGCTGCCAGAGCGTCGGTATATGCCGATTCAATGATCTGCCTCAGTTGATTTCTTACCTCACGGGCGTCCAATTCTGCCTGCACCAAAGCAATGTTTGCCCTTTGGACGTTGGATTTTACTACCCAGCCATTGAAAATAGGAACCGATAAAGTAAAAGTTAACGCACGACTTAGGTTATCATCAAATTGATCCCAGACATTATTGTCCACTTGGGTGAAATTTGGGTTGGGATCAAACAGCGTTATCGTTTGATCGGGATTTCCATCCACGAAGCCCGCATTGGGGATCTGGTCAGGCTCTCCAAAAGTGCCATCCGGTAAAAATAGAGGGTTTAAGGCATCAGAATAATTGGTGAACATATTATAGCCCAATCTAAGCGAGGGATAGTAGGCTCCTTTGGCGATCTTTACTCCCATTACCGAACTTTGTATACTCAAATCCGCACTTTTGATATCCGGTTGCGTAGTTTCTGCCAGCTGATAGATATCCTCAGCCGACATTTCCAGAAAATTATAATCCTGGGCATCCATATCCGGTACCACTACCTGTAACTCTTCACTAGCAGGCATTTGCATGACCTGCTTAAGGCTAAGTAGTGCCAGGTTCAAACTATTTTCAGCAT
Organism: Cyclobacteriaceae bacterium; assembly: GCA_965224285.1. Taxonomy (GTDB): domain Bacteria; phylum Bacteroidota; class Bacteroidia; order Cytophagales; family Cyclobacteriaceae; genus JAJCYK01. The sequence continues at coordinate 4,903,075 of OZ245043.1, read as the reverse complement.
TGACCAATTCCAATTCATTACTGGCTAATTGTGACTCCAGATCTAGAACTTCCGAAATAGCCAGGGATCCAGCTTCCACCAATTTCTTAGTGCGATCCAGCTGTTGTTGAGTGGTTTCTAATTGTAGTTGAGCCGTTTCCAGAAGCTCCTGGTTGAAGATAACATTGGTATAGAAAGTGACCACATCCAGAATTACGTCGTTTCGAGTCTTCTCCAGATCACTGGCACTTCCCATTAAATTTAATTTGTTCTGCTTAATGGTATTTAATTTTTGCAGGCCTCCAAATACCGTAACTGAACTACTCAGTTGCGCTCCTAATGATTGGATACGCTGCGCCACAAATAAGTTGGTGGTGGGGTCGATTGACCGACCCCAATTAATGCCATACTGTGATCCCATGTTTAAAACCGGGAATATGTCAGCTTTTGACTGCTTCAAATTTACTTCATCCCGTTGCATGAATAATTCTCCCCGCTTTACGTTTAGATTATTCTCCAAAGCATATTCTACGCACTCCTGAAAAGTCCAGGATTGCGACTGAGCCACACTCAAAGAGCAGTTAATTCCTATAAAAAAAAATGCTGAAAATAAAATGCTGGATATGTTCATCTCTTATAAATCTATGTCTGGTATGTAGGTGATCTCGTGTACCCAGTCCAATGCCTGAAGGTAGTCCAGGGTTATGGGTTTTAATCCTGAATCCATTTCCACTATGTGGCATGCTTCCGTATGCTTGCTTTTTCGGGAAACCGTCATGGTGGCAATATTACAGTCATCATGAGAAAGTACATTGGAAATGAACGCAATAGTGCCTTTTACATCGTCGGCAGTAATGATTAAAGTATGAAGCCTGGCACCAAAATTTGCAGCATAACCATCAACTTCTGCGATATTAATTACACCTCCTCCCAGGCTCTCACCCATGACCTCAACCTCGTGCTTCTCTCCCTTGAGTTTAATCAGTATAGTATTGGGATGAAGGTTGGAAGCATTAGGTATTGGCTTGAACGAATATTGCAAACCCCTGGATTCAGCATAATCAAAAGACTCTTTGACCCGGTTATCGTCAGTCTTAAAATCCAGTAGTCCAGCTATAACGGCACGGTCGCTGCCATGCCCCTGGTAGGTACGGGCAAATGAGTTGAAGAATTTGATTTCTGCCGAAATGGGAGGCTCTTTTAGTATTCTGATAGCCACCCGGGCAATCCGAACTACTCCTGCGGTATGTGAACTTGAGGGGCCGATCATAATAGGTCCGATCATATCGAATATGCTGCGACGTTCAGCCATATCTCATCAATGAATCGGTAAACTTAGCCAATTGAGGAGTAGTATAAAAACAATTGTGCCCCCTTAAACCCCGTAAATTATTTAAATGGAACTTGATAGATGGGAAGCTGCCCTGATTTATATGTACCTGGAAATCGAGTTTACGATTCCTGATCCTCAATCCACTCCGACAGCATAGAGATGGTGGGGCATTCAAATATGGTTCTCAGTTTTATTTCCATTCCCAACTTGTCGTGAATTTTGGAAAACATTCGCATAGCCATCAGGGAGTGCCCGCCTAGCTCGAAGAAGTTTTGCTCAATCCCGATATTATCTCTTTCAAACATTTCACTCCAAATCCCCCACAACATTTTTTGTAGGGCAGTTTGAGGTGCGGTAGTTCCGTTTTCCTCAAGTGAAATATGAATGCTTTCATTCAATTTCTGGTGGTCTAGTTTCCCATTTGGGGTCAAGGGAAATTCCGATAACTGTATAATCTGCTGAGGCATCATTTGTATCGGCAGTTGGCTTTTTAAATACCGGAAAATTTCATTCGGGTCTATTTCAATATCAGCAGTAATAAAAGCAATCAATTGGTTACCAGTCTGTTTCGTATTATTTACTATTACCGCAGACTCCGCTATAGAAGGATGATTTCTAAGGGCATGCTCTATTTCTCCTGGCTCGATCCTAAACCCTCTGATCTTAACTTGACGGTCAATACGACCCAGGTATTCCAGGTAACCATCAGGATTCCATTTTACCAAATCACCGGTGGCATAGACCCTTTCTTCCGGGTTGAAGGGCAGGTACTTAAATTTAGCCTCCGTAAGTTCAGGATGATTAAGATAGCCCAAAGCCAATCCCAGGCCTCCAATATATAACTCTCCTTTAACCCCTACCGGTACCGGTTGCATATTGAGGTCCAGAACATAGGCTTTCCTATGTTTGTTTGGTTTACCAATGGGAATGTCTCTATTGGGATCTATATCATGTGGAATGGTGTAGCAGGTACTAAAAGTGGTACATTCGGTTGGGCCATATCCATTTATAATGGTGGTTTGGGGCAAGTTCTTTACCGCTTGGAATATATGGTTCCCTGAAAGGGCCTCTCCCCCCACCAATAATTGCTTCAGGCCTGACAGAGCTTCCTGATCCTCCTCTATCAATTGATTGAACCAACTTGAAGTCAGCCAAAGAGTAGTAATTGAGGAATCACGTAAGGTCTTTTTCAAACCTTCATTAGTTGGAGATGCTTCGGGGTAGATCACGCAGGTCGCCCCGTTCAACAACGGCGCCCAGATTTCAAAAGTGGAAGCATCAAAAGACAGGTTCGAGACTAATAAAAACCGATGCTCAGCATTCAGTTGGACATAATTGACATCGACCACCAGGCTGAGCACAGCCTGATGGGGAATAACTACCCCTTTAGGGAGCCCAGTAGACCCTGATGTATACATGACGTAAGCCGGATCCTCCGGTGCCGGGTTGCTGAGGTATTGTTTATCGGAGTATTTACTGAGAACAACATTATAATCGTGCAGGTATTCCAGGTGGCCGGAAAACCCATCCATTCTAAATTTTTCGTCCAGAGAAAATATCACCTTAACGTTATTGTCTTCAACGATATTGGTGATACGAGAAGTTGGAAGTTCAGAATTTATAGGTACATAGTAAGCACCACATTTTAGTATTCCCAAAATCGAAATCAGTAATCCAGGTTCTTTAGCGGTAATCAGCCCCACAGGCTGGCCAGACTTTACTCCCAAGGAAGAGAGATAGGCGGCCATTTGATTGGTTCTCTGATCCAACTCCTGGTAGGATATTTGTTCAGACTTAAATTCCAGAGCAATATTATCTCCATATTTTTCCACAACCTCATTGAAGCGAGCAATGATACTGGTATATCCAAGCTGTTCATCAGCTGGGTTCCATTCATCTGTCAGGGTATGCATTTCTACCTCTCCGATGGCGCTGAATTCGCTAAGTGTGAGTTTGGGCTGCTTTAGACATTCCTGCATCAGGTATTCGTAACTACCAATCAAGCGATCAACTGTGTTCTTGGTAAAAACATCAGTGCTGTACTCCCAACGCATGGTAAAGGCTTCCAATTCACTTCCAGAGGCTTTGGGCCAAGGCACCACCACTACACTGAGATCGAATTTGGAAGAACCATTGTGCAAATAATGAATCTTGCCTTCAAGCGATTCCCAGCTCAAGGGAGGCATAGGTGAATCATGAAAGCTAAAAGCCGTTTGAAAAATGGGATTCTGGCTTAGGTGACGCTCAGGGTTGACCTTTTGAACAATATGTTCAAAAGGCAGATCCTGATAGGCGCTGGCTTCTACTACCAAGGCCTTAACCGCCTCCACTAATTCTGTGAAATTAGAATAGCGGCTAATATCCAATCTCAAAGGCAATGCATTGACCAGCATACCCAGCAATTGGCTGGAGGCCGGATGCTGGCGATTTCCGAAGCCACTGCCTATAATCAGATCAGTCTGGCTGGTGTATTTGTTAATTAATAGATAGTATACCGCCATCATCACAATAAATGGAGTCACTTGTGATTTTTTGGCAAATACCTGCAGGTCTGTGACCAGCTCATCTGACAAAGAATGTTGTATTTCAGTGCCCACTAAATTTCTTTCCGCCCCTGGCTTAAAATCATAGGGCAGTTCAGTTATGGTCAATGGCTTGGGTAGTTTTTGTTCCCAGTAAGAAAGTTTTTCATGACCTGCTGAACTATCCAACCAATCCCGGTACCAGCAAGTAAAATCCACAAACTGGATATTCAGCGGCAAAATTTCAGGATTGGAATCGGTCAGATATTGCTGATAAGCAGCCTGTAATTCCCACAAAAGGGTGGAGAACGACCAGCCATCGTGGATCAGGTGGTGCTCGACCTGCAATAAAAAATATCTCTTAGGGCCAACCTTTAGCACTCTCCAAATAATTAATGGCAACTCACTAAGATTAAAATGATGCCTAGTGGCCTGATCAAGCTTTCCCTTCAGCTCTTCCTCCTGGTATTGCTGCCAGTCCTCGACTTCAATTTTCACCTCCCACGGTTGATGGATTTTTTGCATCGGTGTGTCGTCAACCAAGTGGAAGGTGGTATACAGTACTTTATGGCGCCGTATAATAGCATTTAAAGCACTATTTAGTTTATCAATTTGTAGATCACCGTTAAATTCTATGGCACCCTGGAAATTATAGGCCAGATTATCTTTTACTAAATGATTCAGGAAGAATATCTGTTCCTGGGAGGCCGTGAGGGGATAGTACTCTTTTTCCGGAGCTGGTTGTACCTGCATTCGCTCCCTTAACTTGGGGTCTGCCTGTTGCTCCAAATACCTGGAAAGCTCTTTTATAGTGCCTAAGTCATTAAAAGTCTTGAGATTAAGGTTGCAGCCAAAATCGCGGTTTATATAACCGATCAGTTGGGTTGCTAACAAAGAATAGCCACCAAGCTCCATGAAGTTTTCGTTTACCCCTATGGGGCTAACACGCAGCACTGACTGCCATAATGCGGCTAACTCCAGCTCGGTTTTAGTACTGGGTGCGAGATAATCATCCAAGTTTCTCTGGGTCGCTTCAGGCACCGGCAGACGATCTCTGTCAACTTTTCCGTTACGATTAAGGGGTATTTCACCCATTTTCACGTACTCAGCAGGGATCATATATTCGGGTAACCGCTTTTTCAAATGTTTGGTCAGGTCGTAACCGGTTATCCCATCGCAGTCAGTGGTGAAATAAGCCGCCAGATAGGGATATCCCCGTTCATATCGAGGTATTACTACTGATTGCAGCACCTTGGGATGGCTGTCGATTACATACTCGATCTCTCCAAGCTCAATCCTGAAACCTCTCAATTTCACTTGATTGTCAATTCGTCCCAGAAATACATAGTTGCCGTCCTCCTGTTGTTTTGCCAGATCCCCGGTTTTATATACCCTGCTAGGCCCTTGCTCAAAAGGATCATCGATAAACTTCTCCCTAGTTAGTTCCGGGCGGTTTATATAGCCCTGAGCCACCTGAATGCCGGAGATCCATAACTCACCTGTTTCACCCTGAGCCACCGGGTTATCATCTTTATCTACCACATACAACTTGGTATTTACTAACGGTTGTCCGATAGGGACCACTTCCTGGTTAAAATCTTTAGGGCAATGCCAATAGGTCACATCGACAGCAGCCTCAGTAGGACCATACAAATTATATAGTTCTGCTGGAAATTTTGCGTTGAATTCTCTGACCAGGTTGGCGGGAAGTGCTTCTCCACTACAAATCACCCGCTTCAGATCCAAACATTCCACTGACAAGCTATGATCAACAAATAATCTGAGCATGGAGGGCACAAAATGCATCATAGTAACCTTTTTGGAAATTACCTGGTCTACCATGTAGCTTAGATCCTTGTGTCCGTCAGGCTCCAGCAGTACCAGCTTAGACCCCGTAAGTAGAGGTAGAAAAAATTCCCAAACCGAAACATCAAAACTAAATGGAGTCTTTTGCAGAATCACTTCCTCCCTGCCCACATTAAAGTACTCCTGCATCCACAGTAGTCTATTGGTAATACTTCGGTGCTCAATCATCACACCCTTGGGCTTTCCAGTAGAACCGGAAGTATAGATAACATAAGCCAGATTCTCCGGCTTGATCTGAATACCCGGCGGTTCACTAAATAAATTGTCCTGCGTAAGATCCTCCATGTAAAATACGGGCGTGGCCGGCTGCTTTAAATTATTGAACAGTTTCCTCGAACTTATAATGGCTTTTGGATTGGAATCTTCTAATATAAACTGCAGTCTTTCACTGGGATAATCTGGTTCAAGTGGTAAATAGGCAGCGCCTGATTTCAAGGTAGCCAATAGGGCCACTACCATATCAATGGACCGTTCCAAGTGTATTCCAACCAGGTCATCAGGCCCAATACCAGCTTCCTTAAGCCTGTAAGCCAATGAGTTAGCGCTTTCGTGAAGCTCCCTATAGGTCACCGCATTATCATGAGCTTCTATTGCGGTATGGTGGGGGTTAATACCTGCTTGATGCTCCAAAAGATTTGTGAGCACCATAGGTTGTTCATATACCAGAATATTTGAGGATTTCAAGATTATGAATTTTAAAAAATTTGATAATAAGCCAAAAATACTTTTACCCAATCCCGTAACAGGTATAAACCGGGATTAGGTGGAGATGGGTGCTTGTGAAGGCAAATTACAAAAAATTTAACTGAAAAAGGGGGTAAAACCCCCCTAGTTATATTACCCGAGTGATGAGTCGCTATTTCTGAGGGATTTTATGACGATAATGTTGAAAATACAATATAGCGGACATGGCAGTCATACTAAATAGTAGAATTAATACTGACAGATCCCTACCAAGTTCTTCCCAGGTTGGAGTAGCCAGATTATAGCCCATCAACAAATAACCAACAAAAGCGCTCAATACTCCAAACATGGCGATGGCAAAAATCAATAATCCATTCTCCAGAGCGAATAGCTTATTTCTTCTCTTCAATTTCTGCTCTTTCAGCAACTTACGTAAGACCATATTCTCCACTTTAACATAATCCACTTCGATACCCCCTTTCGGAGTGGTATCAAGGGAAAGCTCAGAGAGTAACTCCTTTAACTTATGGTCATTTTGCTGGATCTCTTTTTCTATTAGCGCAATCATTATATTAGTATGTTTATAATATTTATTTAAATTTTAATATTTAACTGATTTAACTTGTATACTTTTATGATAGAAAAAGTAACCTCCGTGCAAAAAAATTTCAGGTGTAAGGTCTTAGGCTGATTTCAACAATTCAGCCTAAAAAAGGCATAATAGGCCCAAACAGAAGCAGTTTGGGTAAATATTTAGATAGAATTCCGTATTAAAAATGACACTTTCGGTCAAAACCTTACATTCCTATACCGCCACATCGGCTTTAATGCGTGGGTGAGGATGGTAATCCTTTAGTTGGAAATCTTCGTAGGAGAACTTCCAAAGGTCTGTTATCTGAGGATTAATATGCATGCTTGGCAGCGGACGCAACTCCCTGGACAACTGCAATTGAGCCTGCTCAATATGGTTCAGGTACAAATGAGCATCTCCCAGAGTATGTACGAAAGTGCCTGGCTGCAAATGACATACTTGAGCTATCATCATGGTAAGCAAAGCATAAGAAGCAATGTTGAAGGGTACGCCCAGGAATACATCGGCACTCCTTTGGTAAAGTTGGCAAGATAATTTTCCTTCGGCCACGTAAAATTGAAAAAAAGTATGACAGGGGGGTAGAGCCATGTCCTGTAATTGACCCACATTCCAGGCGTTAACAATAATTCTTCGAGAATCAGGATTATTCCTGATCTGATCCAAAGCCACCGTGATTTGGTCTACGGTATCACCGTTTGATACAGGCCAACTGCGCCATTGGTGCCCGTAGATAGGTCCAAGATCACCATTTTCATCGGCCCACTCATCCCATATGCTCACACCATTTTGCTTTAGGTATTCGATATTGGTATCTCCCTGCAAAAACCATAGCAACTCATAAATAATGGATTTTAAATGCACTTTCTTGGTGGTCACCAGAGGAAAACCCCGCTCCAGGTCAAATCGCATTTGATAACCGAAAATACTTAAGGTCCCGGTGCCGGTTCGGTCATCCTTGCGTACTCCGCGGTCAAGGATATGGTGCATGAGGTCATGATATTGCTGCATATTAATGATAGATTTGAGATTTCAGTAAAATTAAAATCCTCCCATTAAATTCCCATATGGTTTTATAATTTTAAAACTCCATCCCTAAAATGATGGTTGGTACTAGCATAACCCAGGAGCAGACAGTGATTTTTCCTAAAACCCCAGATCTTAATCATGTATAAATCCAGCGCCAGGATGATCCTGGCAGCAATACTGGTCATTAGCTTATTCTGGGGATATTCCATTTCCTCTCTGAAATTCAATTATGATTTTGAAAAATTCTTTCCAGTTGGAGATCCCGATCTGGAATATTATTTGAACTACCGGCAACAATTTGAAAACGACAACGACTACCTGCTGATCGGTTTAAGGCACTCAACTTCTATGTTTGAGCGGGAATTTTTATCCAGGATCGACTCCCTCAGCAATGCTCTTAGGGCACTTCCCCAGGTCCGCACCGTACATTCGATTACTAATGCTCAATGGCCGCTTTTAACCCCTATGGGTTGGCTGCCAGTGCCATTGATCCATATGGATCAGCCTGATCGCTGGTCTGAAGACAGTATAAAAATTTTTCAGCGGGATGAACTGGTGGGCACTCTGGTTTCCAGTGATGGCAGATCTGTTAATGTGCTGGTGAAGCATCGTTTAAATATTAAGAAATTGGCGGCGGACAGCCTGATGACACAGGTCAATGGGTTGGTTGACTCGCTGCAGTTTGAGGAATATCACATTGCCGGGAAGATAAGGGCGCAGCCGGTCTACCTTAACATAATTAGCAATGAACTAATGATGTTTATGTCGGCTTCTCTGGTGCTTATCGTACTATTCCTCATATGGACCTACAGGGCCTTATGGGCAGTGATCATCCCCTTAATGGTGGTAGCACTGTCAGGACTTTGGGTTTTGGGATTTATGGCCATGGTTAATAAGCCATTAGATGTCATGATGGTGCTCTTGCCCACCATAGTATTTATTGTGGGCATGTCGGACGTGGTGCACATTCTTACTAGGTATATTGAAGAACTGCGAAGTGGTAAGAATAAAATAAAGGCGCTTAAAGTAACTATCAAGGAAGTGGGTGTTGCTACCTTTCTCACCTCCTTGACCACCGGAGTGGGTTTCTTAACTCTCATGACCAGCGCTATTCAACCGATTCGTGACTTTGGGTTGTACACCGCACTTGGTGTTTTGATCGCCTATATCCTTGCTTTTTCACTACTTCCAGCCTCCTTGTTATTTATTCCCCAGCCAAACATCGTGGGTAAAGTAAAGCAGCGGATGCTGTGGCTGGGCGCACTGGGTTCGGTTTGGCATTGGAGCCGGCAAAATCGATGGTGGGTACTGGGTGCCTGGGGACTGATATTGCTTATCTCCCTATTGGGATCCCGGCAGTTGCGGATCAATACATTTCTGATTGACGACTTGCCCCGAGAACATGTCCTGCGTCAGGATTTTCTGTTTTTTGATCAGCAGTTCGGCGGCTCCAGGCCGTTTGAAATGTCCATAGAAGTGCATAATGACCAGTTCACCATCTGGGATCAAGCCATCCTAAAACAACTGGAAAATATGGAAGTCTATCTGTTAAACAGCTATGGCACCTCACATTTAACATCTCCGCTGGAGGTGGTACGGGTTACCAATCAAGCCATAAACGGTGGAGGATACCAACATTATAAAATTCCCTCTGACAGTTCAGAATTGAAGCGTATTGAACGACACTTAAAGCAAACTCAAAAACTCCCCGGATTTCAAAGCATGATCTCAGACGACCTCAGAACAGCCCGCTTTTCCGGTCGCATGGGCGATATCGGAAGCTACCCAACTTTAAAAAATAACCGGGCACTATTAGAGTTCATTAAAAATGAAACGGATACCACTCTGGTTGATTTCAGGCTTACCGGAACCTCGCTTCTCATCGACAAGAACACCGAGTATCTGGTAGAAAACATGATTTTGGGACTTTCCATAGCTTTTGGGGTAGTAGCTATTATCGCCGGGTTAATGTTCCGCTCTTTTCGTATGGTGCTGATTACCCTGGTACCTAACATTATCCCGCTATTGATGGTAGGAGGCTTGATGGGTTTGTTGGGCATTACTCTAAAGTTGACCACCAGCGTGGTATTTACGGTAGCCTTTGGTATCGCCGTTGATGATACTATCCATTTTATTAGTCGATTCAAGTTGGAAATTGCTAAAGGTTTGAGTAAAGGGGAAGCATTGAAACAAACCTATCTTTCCACCGGTAAAGCAATTGTGATCACTACCGCCATCCTGGTTAGCGGATTTTTGACCCTGCTCTTATCTTCATTCGGAGGCACTTTTTACATCGGCCTGTTTGTAGGACTTACACTTTTATTTGCATTAGTAATAGACCTGACATTATTGCCCGTATTGATATGGCTATTTTACAAGTCATGAAAACTCTATTTTGGATTGGATTGATTGCGTCATCCTGCAATCTACCCCCGGATACTGCTTCACCTAGCAAAGAGTTTGCCGCTATACGAGGAGTAAATTTTGTGGGCCCCAGAAATTTTGTCGACAGCAGCGCCTTACTACCCATCGTGGACCTACAGGCTAATTACCTGGCTATAGTTCCATATGCTTTTAGTCCCAATAACCAACCTGTAGTGAATTTTGATACCAGTCGACAATGGTGGGGAGAGCGCAAAGAGGGGGTAACCCTCACCATTAAATATGCCCATGACCTGGGAATGGAGGTTATGCTCAAACCTCATATCTGGGTATTTGGGCAAGGATGGCCAGGAGATTTTAAACTTAATAGCGAGGATGAGTGGCAACAATGGGAAGAGCAGTACCAGAATTACATTCTTACATTCGCCGAACTAGCAGAGTCCAGGAAGGTGAGAATTTTTTGCCTGGGAACGGAGATAAGGGTTTCGGCCAGGGAACGTCCACGATTCTGGCAGAATTTGATTAAGGAAGTCAAAAAAGTGTATTCTGGTAAGCTCACATATGCTGCCAACTGGGATAACTATGAAAATATTTACTTTTGGAGTGAACTGGATTTTATAGGGATCGATGCCTATTTTCCATTGATAAAGGGGGCCGCTCCAAACTACCCAGAACTTAAAAAAGCTTGGGAGCAACAAGCGGCAAGCCTGCAACGATTTGCCCAAAGATGGGAAAAACCAATTCTATTTACTGAGTTTGGCTACCAAAGCATGGACTACTCTACCGAGTCACATTGGGAACACAATCCGGATTCATTGACAGTTAATCTAGCTCTACAAGATCAGGCTTACCGTGCCCTATTTGAAACAGTTTGGCACCAACCCTGGTTTTCCGGCGGATTTTTATGGAAGTGGTACGCAGATCATAGGAATGCCGGTGGCGGCGACCATAAATCCTGGACTCCTCAGAACAAACCAGCTCAAAATACCATCAAGCGCTACTATTCAAAGTAATTACCATTAAATAATAACAGTACATAAACCGCAATAATCCGTCTATTAGTATGACGGGCAAAATAATCTTTAAAATTAATGAACTATCATGAACTGGAAGCAGAACACTTGGCTTCCAATGAATCATTTCTGAACTGGTATTTCAAAAGGAATAAGGGGGATGTGAGCTATTGGGATGAACTTATTACCAGTAATCCCATACTTCAACCAAAGGTGGACCAAGCGGTAACCATTATTCAAAGCCTGAATGGTGCACTCAGTGGAGATGATACTGTGCCAAAACATGATGCCTGGAATCGACTAGAGCAACAGATCGAATCCCAAAACCAGCATGTAGCGCCTACCAACAAAGACAACTCCAAATTCCGTCGACCTCTTTTATTAGGAATCGCAGCCAGCATCATACTGGTGGCCTTAAGTCTTTTATGGATATTCGGTTCAGGGAACAAAACCATAATATATACCACGGACTATGGCGAAACCACCAGTATCACACTGCCAGATAACTCGGTAGTGACATTGAATAGCAACAGCTCTCTGCAGTATCCAAAATCATTTGCCTCTGCAGGTGGTGCCAGGAAGGTCTGGTTGCAAGGGGAAGCCTATTTCTCGGTAGTATCCACCACTGACCAGCAAAAATTCTTGGTTCACACGCCAGATAATGTGGTAGTACAGGTTCTGGGTACGGAGTTCAACGTAAAGCATCGAAAAAGTGGAACAAAAGTGGTGCTCAACTCTGGTAAAATATCATTAAATATCAGAGAACAACCAGAGCAGGTTATCATGGAACCAGGTGAGTTAGTGTCCATCCCTACAGCCTCCTCTGATTTTATAAAAATGCCGGTAAACACAGATCTACACACCTCCTGGAAATGTAAAATATTTGTATTTGATGATACTCCTTTCAGCGAAGTTATTTCCTTGCTGGAAGAGAACTACGGTCTATCCGTAAAAATTACCGATAACTCGATCCTGGATCAAAAAGTATCCGGTTCTGTGCCCTCGGACAACATAAAGTTGTTAATGGACGGCTTGTCTGAATCGTTTGGGCTTACCATTCAACATTCACAAAATACCGTGAAGATCATGAAACAACAATAATTAGAGAATACTAAACCTAAAGTGATGCAAAGACTATTACCATTAGTTCTGACCTTTATCGTGCTTTCAAGTCATACTGCTATTCCGCAATATGCCTTGAATTCGGCGTTCGACCCTGATGACCGGCAAGAATTCCGATACTTGAAAGATGCACTTTCTGAACTGGAAACTAAGTTCGGCATTTCAATACTATACGACAGCGAGCTCGTAGGACAAAAAGAAGTCAGTGGAGTTAATGGAGGCAATCCGGAGGAAACTCTGGGGAAGCTGCTTACTCCCAATGGGCTTAAATATAAAAAGTTAAGGGAGGGGTTCTATGTAATACAAAAAGCGTCTCGTCATTCTGCAATTTCGCCGGTTGCTCAGAAAAGCAATAATGCTTTTGGACAGGAGGTTGATCATACCGGTGTGGTATTGCAGAAAATGGAATTTGCCGGAATAAATATGCTTACCGAAGCGGAACAAATCGACATAAGTGGAAGAGTTACCGACAGAGAAACCGGGGAGGCTTTGCCTGGGGTAAGCGTATTGGTAAAGGGCACCACTCAGGGAACTATCACCGATACCGAAGGAAATTACCGGATTTCAGTAGAGGAAGGTTCTACTTTGGTGTTCAGTTTTGTGGGGTATAAGTTTCAAGAAATCGAGGTAGGCAACAGCAGCGCCACAATAAATGTAAATATGGTAAGTGACGTTACTGCACTTTCGGAGGTGGTAGTGGTTGGTTATGGTACTCAGCAAAGAAGAGACATAACCGGTTCAGTTGCTTCCATCTCCTCTCAGGATATAGAAAATATCCCGGTGGTAAGCTTTGAAAATGCCATACAAGGACAACTGGCGGGGGTACAGGTGTCCGAAACCAGTGGTGAACCGGGAGCCGGTCCTACTATAAGGGTAAGAGGTTTAGGCTCCATCAGCGCCGGCAATGAGCCATTGTACGTGGTAGACGGTTTTCCCATATCTAAAAACGTCGATCTGGGCGTGCAGGGGGATCTGTTTCGAAGAAGGGCCGCCTTCCGACCCCCCACTTCAAACCCTTTGGCCACGATTAATCCCAATGACATTCAATCTATCGAGGTCTTAAAGGATGCTTCGGCAGCGGCCATCTATGGATCCCGCGGATCAAACGGGGTCATTCTAATTACCACCAAAAAGGGGCAACGCGAAGGCAAACCTACTGTCAACCTTGATGTATTCGGTGGAGTCCAATCTGTGGCTAACAAAATAGACCTGATGAATTCCCAGGAACTGACCGCCTACGTTTTGGATTCCAGAAATAACCCTTACCTGCAGGATATCCCAGGCGCTGACATCAACGATACTAATGCCCAGAGGAATCAAAAAGCCCTAGATGCGGGTTTATCTCCATCAGGGAATTACCGGTTGGGAGACGACTTTATAAACCCCACCGGTACTGATACCGACTGGCAGGATCTCATTTTCCAAAATGCAGCCTTGCAGAGTTATAACGTTTCTGTATCGGGTGGCTCTGAACAGATCTCTTATTATGTGGCAGGCGGGTACTACAGCCAGGACGGCATTATTGAAAATTCAGGGTTTGATCGTTACAGTTTCAGGGTGAATATGGAAGCTGATATTTTACCAAAATTGAAGTTAGGGTTAAACCTCAACCCCTCCTTCACGGATCTGGATCGCCTGCCTGCCGGTTCGCCCTATTTCGCCCGGCCTCCCGGCATCGTCTACTCCGCTTTGGTACACTCACCTACTATTAGTCCGCTTAATCCCGATGGCACTATTAACCAGCGGGATAATCAGGGATTTCTTTTTACTGAAGACGGTGAAGACGCAGGATTTTCATCCGCCAGTAATCCATTGGCCATTATAGAAGCTATTCAGGATGATCTAACTCAAAATCGCACTCTCGGGAATATATATGCGGAATATGAGATTACTGATGGGTTGACTTTCAGGACCTTTGCCGGGGTTGATATCAACAATTACAAGCGCACTTTTTTCAGGGCTAACTCTTTGTTATTCCGTACTGCAACTACCGGTGAACCATATGGACAATCCAGTGCTTCCCAAAGCGTCAACTGGATTAGCGAAAACACGCTTTCATACCAGAAATCATTTGCTGGTTCCCACAATCTAAATGTAGTGGCGGGATATACTGCGCAAAAAGAGTCCATTGATCTCAATCAGGTAATCGCCGAAAATTTCCCCGACGATCTGGTTCCTACTATAAGCGGAGGACAAGTTACCGCAGGAAATTCTATCAATGAAGAATGGTCTCTGAATTCAATACTGGCCAGGGCTAACTACAGCTACCAGGATAAATATCTGGTAACGGCTACTTTTAGAGCAGACCGTGCCAGTCGTTTTGGTGAAGGCAATAAAACCGGGATCTTTCCCTCGGTTTCTGCCGGATGGAGGCTGTCAGAGGAAAGCTTTCTGCAAGATAATTCCCTGGTAAGTGATTTAAAGCTTAGGGTAAGCTGGGGCCAGACCGGTAATTTCTTAATTGGTAATTACGCCGCCATCGGTTTGCTCGACCCTTTCAACTACATCCTCAATGATGTGCTGGTAAACGGCATTGCCCCCTCTACCCTCAGCAATCAGGACCTGAGCTGGGAAAAAACCGATCAGGTCGATGTTGGGCTAGAATTTGGGTTGTTGGAAGATCGAATATTCGGTACTATAGATTGGTATAAGAGTACCACTTCGGACCTGTTGTTACAAGTTCAGGTACCTTCATCATTAGGATTTACCAATGCCTTGCAAAATATCGGTGAAGTGGAAAATACTGGCTGGGAGATAACCATCAGCAGTAATAATGTAGTAGGGGAATTTACCTGGACCACGGATCTCAATTTTGCTACCAATGACAATGAGGTTACTAAATTGGGACCTAGTGGGGATCCTATCCTGAGCAGCGGAGGGGCCGGTATCCGGCATATTACCAGGATCGGCGACCCTATTGGCAGTTACTTCGGTTATGTAGTAGACGGCATCTATCAAAACCAATCCGATATAGACAGCGCTCCTGAAGACACCCAGGCTCCTGATGCCCGTCCCGGAGATTTCCGGTTCAAGGATATCAATAACGACGGAGTGATTGATCCGGATGACCGCACCGTGACCGGCAACTATTTACCTGATTTCACCTGGGGAATCACCAACAGATTCACCTACAAAGGATTCGACTTAAGTTTCCTCTTCCAGGGAGTAGAGGGCTCTGAAGTACTGAACATTACCCGTCGCCATTTGGGCAACGGCGAAGCTAACTTTAATAGTTACGACGAATGGAATAATCGTTGGATCTCAGAAAGCCAACCGGGCAATGGAGAAATACCCAGGGCTGATCGCCTTACCGGTAACCACGGCAATAACAACCGCCCTTCATCCTTCCAGGTAGAGGATGCTTCTTACATTAGATTACGTAATCTTACCATAGGATATAATTTCCCTACTGATGTCTTAGGTGATTTTGTGCAAAATCTACGGGTGTACGCTTCGGGTACTAATCTGTTTACCGTCACAGATTATCTGGGCTTCAATCCCGAAGTCAATAACCAGAACCAAATTCCGGGAGTACAGGGTGAAGACTACGGCGCCTATCCCCTATCCCGGGTATTTACCCTGGGACTAAATGTCACATTCTAACCTAATATTTGAAGTCATGAAATATCGATATATAATCCTAACTTTAATTTTGGGTCTTTTTACCGCCTGCAGCGAAGACTTCACGGATCTAGCCCCAATATCTCAACGAAATACCGCTAATTTCTATAACACTGCCTCAGACCTAGAGGTGGCGGTCAATGCGGTCTACAGCGCTTTACAACAGGATGGCACCTATAATGAGAGCTATTGGATCATGCAGGAGATGCGCTCGGACAATACCGATCAAGGCCCCGGAACTACCGGTCTGGCCAGGGAACGGGCAGTAATTGAGGAATTCGAAGAAATTTCTACCAGTGAAATTGTTACCAATGCGTATGTGGATTCATATCTGGGAATTGCCAGGGCCAATACAGTTTTGAACCGGGCTGACCCCATAGATATGGATGAGAGCTTAAAACAGCGGTTAAAGGGAGAAGCCTTGTTCCTGAGGTCGTTATTTTATTATCATCTGGCAGTGGCCTTTGGCAATGTGCCGTTAGTGCTGACAGAAACCAATTCAGTGGATGAAGGGCGGGACCACACTCAGGTACCCGAAGCTACTATTTATAATCAAATTATACAGGATCTAACCCAGGCAGAGCAGGCCTTGCCTGTAAGCTATCCTTCATCAGACCTTGGTAGGGCCACAAAAGGAGCTGCTGCCACTTTGCTGGCAAAAGTATATCTAACAGTGGACGACAATAGTTCCGCAGAAACCGTTCTTCGACGTATTATATCGGACTACGGCTACTCACTGGTTTCTGATTACCGGGATCTGTGGGGTGTGGAAAACGAACATAATTCCGAGTCCATATTTGAAGTACAATTCCAGGGAGGTGGATTTGGGGAAGGAAACCGTTTTACTAATGATTTTTCACCACTACCCGCGCTGCAAACCAGTGTGGGAGCTTACAGAAACCGTCCGACCCGTGATATGCTGGCTTCTTATGAGGATGGCGACGATCGACTATTTGCATCCATGGATACCAGTTACATAGATGATCAAGGTATGCTGTTAACTAATACCGCCAATGATGTGCGGTTTGTAGTTAAGTACGGGATTGATAACCCCTTTAACGAAGGAGACGCTCCCAATAATTTTATAGTCTTCCGCTATGCGGATGTATTGCTGATGTTAGCAGAAGCCATAGGCGAAAGTGCAGAGGCTTATGACCTGATCAATCAGGTCAGGGCCAGAGCTGGATTGGGGGACATCGATGGAAATACCCCCGGTACATTCCAGGAAAAGTTGTTACAAGAACGGAGGGTTGAGCTGGCTTTCGAAAATCACCGCTGGGCTGACATCAAAAGATTCGGAGTGGCTGAACAAATCATGACAGCCCAGGGGAAATCCCCTAACCTGCTATTTGCCATACCCCAGCGTGAACTTGATCTGAACTCAAACTTTGTGCAAAATCAAGGTTATTAATACTTTTAAACAATACGACATTCGATGGCTGGCAGTGGTGCTGGTCATTGGATGTCTTTTATTCTCTCTTGCACTACGGGGGCAAAGCCACCTCACCCTTCCCTGGGATGGGGGCAATCAAAAATCACAGGTCAGTCAGTGGATCGGGTTGGTGAAGGTCACCATCACCTATTTCAGCCCAGACGTAACCGGCCCAAATGGAGAGGACCGCAAGGGCAAAATATGGGGCGATCTGGTCCCCTACAATAATGGTGATCCTTATCCCTGGCGTGCCGGAGCTAATCACAACACGGTATTCTCCACTAGTCACGATGTTTCAATTGAAGGTGAATTGCTAAAAGCCGGTTCTTATGGGTTGCATATGATCCCGTCTGAGACTAATTGGAGTATAATTTTCTCCCATAATTCAACCAGCTGGGGCAGTTTCAGTTATAATCCAGATGAAGATGCCTTGAGGGTGACAGTAGAGCCTCAATCTGCGGAATACACGGAGTGGCTCACTTATAATTTTGAAGAAAAATTGCCTGATCAGACTATTGCCACGCTCCGGTGGGAGAATCTGGAAATTCCCTTCCGGATCACCGCGGATGTCAATCAGCTATATCTGCAAAAGATCCGGCAAGAATTAAGGGATGAGGCGGGATTTACCTGGCAATCCTGGTACGAAGCAGCCAAATTCTCACTGGAAAATGAGATTAATTATGAGGAAGCTCTAGAATGGGTGAATCGTTCCATTAGTGGTGACTACTTTTCACAGGAAAACGCCCAAAACCTTTTAGTTAAAGCAGGACTACTGGAAAAGCTAGGCCAACCGCAAGCAGCTAAGGCGGCGGTAAAACGGGCTTTGGAGCTGGGAAACCCCGACCAGCTATATCAATATGGGAGAACTTTAATAAGAGAGGAAAAGACAGAAGAAGCCCTTGAAGTGTTCAAGACTAACCATAAAAGACACGGTGACGCCTGGCCCGTTCATTTAGGACTAGGGAGAGGTTATCGGGCAGTAGGAGATCCGGAAAACGCGGTAAAGCATTTTACCAAAGCCCTGGAAGATGCTCCCAATAACCGCCAGAAAATAAATATTCAAAGGATGATCGATCAGTTGGAAATCACCCGCAAAAAGTAAAATCATTATATTTAACAGACTATGAAAAAGCTCACACTTTTAATCTTAATATTAGGGCTAGCCTTTATTTTACCGGCCCAGGATCAGACTCTTCGCATAATTGCTATTGGCGCCCACCCGGATGATTGTGATTCCAAGTTCGGAGGTACCGCCGCATTGTTCGCCGCCATGGGACATCAGGTGAAATTCCTAGCGCTCACCAGTGGAGATGCCGGACATCAGTCTCAGGGTGGCGGAGCCTTGGGTAATCGCCGCCGCGTTGAGGCTAAAGAGGCCGGGCGAAGACTGGGAATTGCGGAATATGAAACCCTGGATAACCACGATGCGGAACTCCTGCCCACCTTGGAGGTAAGGCATCAAGTGATCAGAAAAATCCGGGAATGGAATGCCGACATAGTGTTGGGATTAAGACCCAATGACTATCATCCTGATCACAGGAATGCCGGCAAGCTGGTGCAGGACGCTGCCTACATGGTGATTGTCCCCAATGTAACGCCCGATACCCCTCCCCTGGAGAAAAATCCTTTGTTCTTGTATATGCAAGATCGATTCCAACGTCCTTATCCCTTTATCCCGGATATTGCCGTAGCCATCGACGAAGTAATAGAAAAAAAAATCGATGCACTGGATGCCCATGAATCTCAAATGTACGAATGGGGCCCCTGGACCAATGGTCGTTCGCAGGATCAGGTACCCAAAGGCAAAGCCGAACGACGCGAATGGCTGGCCAATCGCCTTAAAGCTTCCAACAGCAGAATTTCTGATGCTAAGCGAAAATCGCTGGAAAAATGGTACGGACAAGACAAGGCATCAGAGGTGCAATATGCGGAGGCCTTTGAAATTGCAGAGTATGGTTATCAGCCCAGTGATGAGGATATCCGCAAACTATTCCCTATGTTGCCGGAATAGCTGATCACTACCTTTCATGAAAAGAAACTACTTGATGGTAGTATTGGTACTGGTGACGTTTTTTGTCATCTCCTTCCTTACCAATATTATCGGCCCCCTGGTGCCCGACATAATCCGGGATTTTCAAATAAGCAAAACCCTGGCTGGGTTTCTCATTACCGCCTTTTTCATCGCGTATGGAGTAATGTCTATTCCTTCGGGGATGTTGGTGGAAAAGTGGGGAGAAAAAAAAGTAATGATTGGCGCCTTCCTGGTGGCCTTTGTAGGCGCAGTGTTCTTTGTCTCTTACCCCAGTTATACAGTTTATGCTATTTCGTTATTCATGATCGGCTGTGGCATGGCCATGCTCCAGGTGGCCATTAATCCCTTGCTAAGGGTAGCAGGAGGCGAGGAACATTTTGCCTTCAATTCAGTGATCGGGCAACTATTTTTCGGGCTGGCTTCTTTTCTTAGCCCTTTAGCCTATTCCTACCTGGTGCGCAATGCCGATGGCGGAAGTCCCCACTGGTTGCTACAGCTGGTGCCTGAAAATCTTCCCTGGCTTTCACTTTATTGGCTATTTGCAGCCGTTTCCCTTATCATGGTCTTGGTACTGGTGGCGGCCAAATTTCCTGCAGTATCCCGTATGGAAGAGGAAAAGGTGGGGGCCTTGGAAACCCATTTGGAGCTGTTGAAACAGCCTATGGTGTGGCTGTATTTTATGGGCATTTTCGCATATGTAGGCTCAGAACAGGGAGTGGCCAATTGGATCTCCCAGTATCTGTATACTTACCATGGTTACGATCCTCAAACCACAGGCGCTTCGGTAGTTTCCTGGTTTTGGGGATTAATGACTGCAGGGACAATAGTAGGCCTTATCCTTTTAAAATTTGTGGACAGTCGCAAGATATTGATTGGCTTTACTTTGGGTGCCATTGTGTCATTGGCAATAGCATTGTTCAGCTCTGGAGCTTTAGCTCTTAAAGCCTTTCCCATGGTGGGCTTTTTCGCTTCTGTGATGTGGTCGGTATTGATTTCTTTGGCCTTAAACTCCGTGCCCTCACATCACGGGTCTTTCTCCGGGATTTTAGTGACCGGAATTGCGGGAGGGGCTGTGGTTCCCCTGCTGGTGGGCTGGCTAGGTGACCAATGGGGCCTTAAATGGGGCATGATGTTTCTTTTCATCACCTTCGCCTATATATTATCAATTGGTTTTTGGTCTAAACCGTTGATTAATAATCAAACTTATGGGGCAAAATCATGAGAAACTAGAATACTCCAAAGTAATAGGAGTAGACCTTGGCGGAACCAAGGTAACCGCGGGACTGATTATCGGTGATCGCATAATAGACCATCATACTAATTTAATCAGCTCAGATCGGCAGGAAGAGGTAATTATGCAAGAGGTTATTACCACTATCCAGAAAGTGATCACCCCTGATGCAGTGGCCATAGGCATTGGAGTACCCAGCGTAGTGGATGTAGATAAAGGTGTGGTCTATGAGGTACAAAATATACCCTCCTGGATTGAAGTACCCGTAAAGGCCATTTTGGAAACCAGATTTAAACTCCCAGTGTATGTAGACAATGACGCCAACTGTTTCACTATTGGAGAACACTATTTCGGGAAGGGGCAGAACGCAGATAATCTGGTAGGTCTGATCATGGGGACCGGAAATGCCGCGGGAATCGTAACCAACGGGAAGCTATACCGGGGGAGCAACTGCGGTGCCGGCGAGTACGGGATGATGCCCTATTTGGAGCACAATTTCGAATATTATTGCAGCGGCAATTTTTTTACTACTTTCCATAACCACACCGGGCAATCCCTGGCTGCGGCAGCCCGGAAGGGAGAAAAAAAGGCGTTGGAAGTCTTCCGGGAATTCGGTAAACATGCGGGTGAGTTGCTGAAAGCCATTATCTATGCCCAGGATCCGAGCATGATAATCCTGGGAGGCTCAGTAAGCAAGTCCTTTCTCCTATTTGAAGATACCCTGAGATCCAGCCTGGATACCTTTGCTTATTCCAGATCAATTAAAAAATTGGTATTAGAGGTCAGTCAGAATCCGCAAATTGCTTTATTGGGCGCTTCTGCATTATACTATGACCTCCCATAATTAAATACTGGCGACAATTGAAGCCTTGAAATCAGTACATTTTACAAGCATTGCCGTCTATATAAGCAAACAATCACCTGGGTAAGAGAAGTTGAAGAAATGAAAAAGATCATAGTTCTTATATTGATCACCACCGTCTGTGGACTATTTAAAATAATAGGTGCGGATAGAATCCCGATCACCATTGAAAACCATGCCCCCGGGGCCCCCATCACTATGGGCATCCCATTCCCTTTGGGCGTATTGGAATCCCCGGATCACATACGGCTGCTGGATGCCAATCACCGTGAGATACCTTGCCAGGTCGATCAGGTTACTACTTGGGAACCAAGAAATTACAGCGTAAAGTGGGTGTGGTTGTTCTTTTTTGCCGAATCCGGGGAAAACTATTTTGTGGAATACGGTCCTGGAGTCAGAAGGTCTCCGCTTACCGGTGACCGCGTGACCATGATCAATAGTCAGCGTACCCAGGGTTTCGCTGAAGTGGACACCGGGCCCATGAAGTTTAGAATAAGCAAAGGGCCTGGAGGGTTTATGGATTTTGTAATGCTGGATAGGGAGAGGAATGGTTTTGATTCGAATGATACCATCGCTACCGCTCCTCCCGGGAGAGGGTCATTTCTGGACTTATTGGACGAAGCCGGGATTGATCCCAGCCAGGCTATTGTTACCCGTACCGTTAAGGAAAAAGGGTCCGGCCCACTTCATGGGATACTCAGGGTGGAAGGCATATATCAATACCAACGAGAAGATAATTTCCATTCACCATTCATCCTTAGAATACATGCCTATGCCGGAAAATCCTATCTAAAGGTGCTGCATACCCTGACTTATACCGGCATACCAGACCAACATCAGGCTATGGAAGGTGAGTATCCAAACATTGCTACCCAGAAAGAGAAAATATTGCTGGCGGATCAAAAAGACGATCCGGGTTGGGTGCGGCCCAAAGATCAAATACACGCTGTGGGTTTAAATCTGGATTATCGCCTGGATAATGCCGGCATAGCCCAAGCAGGATATCAAACCGGTGATTGGTGGGAACATGGAGAATCAAAGATTCTAAATTATGACTTAAAGCCGTCACCGCAGTTGGAGGTAATCCAGTCCGGCCCCAAACCTGACCGGATCCCCCCGGTTCCGGAATCAGCCGCTGACCAAAGAATAGATGGATTTTCCGCTGCCATACGATCCGGTAAGCAGAACCTGGTTTCCGCTTCCCGCGCAGAGGGTTGGGTTAATATCAATGATGGAAAATGGGGAATTGGCATGGGTATAAGAAACTTCCTGGAAGAATATCCCAAGCAAGTTACTTTGGATCAGGAAGCCAGGGGTATGACTGCTTATTTATGGTCTCCGGAGGCTGGTCCCATGAGTTTCGCCCGTTGGTCCAGCGAGCCTACCGGCCAAATGCTGGGGAATTTTGCCCAAGGCCTGACTAAAACTTCCGAGTTAATATATCATTTTCACCGGGGAGACGCCGAATCAGAGGTTGTAAATACCTTAAATTATATACTGGATCCGCCGGTAGCCCATGCTGAACCCCAATGGTATGCCGACTCCAAAGTTTTTGGCAATATTTCACCCAGACAGTCCGACTACGGGGAATTCGAACGGGGGTTGGATTATAAATTCGATTGGGTGCTGTTCAATCAAAATTGGGCCCCCTGGTATGGCATGTTTGATTATGGCGACTTTAAAACCTTCTACATGAAGGATAGCTGGCGCATGTGGTCAAATAATGAGCCGGCCCAGGACTACATGCTATGGCTGCAATTCGTGAGAACCGGCAACCGCAAATATTTTTTAGCTGCTGAAGCCGCTAGTCGTCATACTATGGATGTCGACAACATCCATTGGCCTCAAGGCAAAAAATACGTTGGAGACACTAATCCCTCTTTGGATTTCTGGGCCACTGACGACAGCCCCAAAGCCACTCCCTATTTAGGCATTGGCCGGCGTCATAGCCATCAGCATTGGACTGCATTGCTCAGCGCTCATGTTTGGGTGCAGGGCTGGATCAGCTCCTATTATCTGTCCGGATACCATCGGGGACTGGAAGTAGCCCGCCTGACAGCTGAAACTTACGGCAAAAGGATTTGGGGTGACCATGGTTTAACCGGACGTAGATTGTACCTGTCAGTGTGGAACCTGGTGGAAATATGGGATGCTACCAAAGACCTATGCTACCGTCAGGATTTGGATGACCGAGTACAGAGAATGATCAATTTCCAGGATGGACCTGATCAATGCAATAGCCTGGTGATGGACCGATATGGATACGCCCAAGTTTATGCCTCTCATGGTTTAAGCAAGTACTATCAACTCACGCAGGATGAACAGGTGAAAAATGCTTTACTTAAACATGCGCGATCAGTAAGGGATGTTCCACCCTGGAATCACCAATACGAATCATATCTTTCCACTATTCACAGTTTGCTGGTGGGCTACCAATTCTCAGAAGATGAAAGTTTTTTAAGGGAAGCTCTGGAAAGGGCGCAAGTATTAAAAACTGACGAACTCCCTCAAGACCAGCATCAGCCACTTAGTCAATACCAATTTGCCACAGCCCTGGAGCAGGCCAGTCACATGCCACGAGATCAGAATTACCATGAAGGGTCGGGGCGTGATTTCAGTATCTGGGATCTATCACAGGGGTTGCGGGTGTACGGCTGGACTCACGGATATAACGTACCCTATTTGTTATACTGGCTGAGAGAAAGAGAAAAGCAGTAGTATGCCGCTTATCTCAAGCTGGACTTCTGAAAGTGCTTGCGTAATGCCTTAATGGCCTCATATACACAGTTGCGGATAGTTTGATTTTTAATAGAGGTGATGGCCTCGATCTCCTTATAGGTAAAACCCTGATAGAAACAGAGATAGAGTATCTCCTTCTGCCTTTTGGATAACTTCTTAATAGCTTGTTTTAGCTCAACTGAAAGCTGGTGCCTGTGTTCGAGATCGATGGTCTTCTCCTCTACCGAAAGTGCAATATCATATTCATAGGGCAGATCGGTAAAGCTGGTGGTTTTTCGATTTACTTTGACCAGTTCAAATAAGATCCGGCGATAGGCAGTAAACAAATAACTCTTGATCACCTGTACATCTCCCAAATTATGGCGATTCTTCCATAACTTAAGAAACAATTCCTGGATGCAATCTTCGGCAATCTCATGGGATGAAGTTACCTTCTTTCCGTAATTGGACAGCGCTCCATAATGCCTAAAGTAAATATACCTGAGGGCATGCTTATCACCGGATCGAAATGATCTCCAAAGCTCAATATCCGGTAATTTTCCCAGGTTATTATTCATAGCGGAGTTGGTGTTGCTAACTTTAAGTTAACATATTTTATCTCAATTAAAAAGTTAGTCCACCGACATTAACAGCATAACCGTAGTCGGAATAACTTCTGACATTTTGCCTTCAACAAGCTGACTATTAATCTCTTCTAAAAAGAGAAATAAGAAATTCCCCTAAGTATTACCATTTTCCTATATTACTTACTTTATGGACGATGATGAAGTCATGGAGTGATTATGGCTGAGACAAGATGGGTAAAGCAAAGAGAACTGGACCGTGACAGCAGCTATTTTGCGGTGGCCACTGATGGCTTGCGTATTCCCATTTGGAATATATCAGGTTTTATACTTTTAAGCCGGTACACCAGAGCCAATATTGAGCAAATGCAAGCGGAGAACGCCTTGATCGCTTACGCCCTGGATACCCAATTAGGTTTAATGACCAATTCCCGTACTATTTCTATCTGGGAAAATATGCCGGCAATTCGCAAATTCACCTATGAAGAGGCACATCATGAGTCCATGATCGCTTTGAGAAAACTCAAAAGTTTAAGAGTTAAACATGCTATCTGGAAATTCCCAGCCTCACACGGACTCCCTGACTGGAATGAGGCGCACCTTAGAATTTATGGCCCCAGGCAATGCTGATGGATTACGGTTTTGATTATCCGTAAACTAACTGGTCGCGGTGGCTTTAGGCATCAAAATCCACAATATAATGTAAACTATGGTTCCGGGAAAAGCGGCGCTGGCAATGGAGAAGATCACGTAAAGTAGTCTTACCAGAGTACGGTCCCAACCCAGGTAATCCGCAATCCCGCCGCACACACCCCCGATAATACGTTGATTTGATCGGTATAATTTTGAATCGCTCATAAAAGTAAGTTTGTCTTTCAACTAAATTACTATCTAATGCTATGCCATTTTACAAGTATTTGATAATCAATAGATTATTTACCATATTATGTCATAAGTGTACGATTTCGAAACATTTTTTGTTCGATTATGAACACCTGGTTTTAAACTGCAAACCCACTTGTACCTTCATTATAAGTTAGCAATAAACCGGGGAGAACCCGTAAAAAACTTTAATTTTGCCTCCGATTTTGACGTCTATCAGGTAAATGATGAGTGCATACGAATTTGAGACCATTGAGAAGAAATGGCAGCAACGCTGGAAGGAAAATCAGGCTTACCGCACCAGCGAGGACCCGGTAAAGCCCAAATATTACGTACTGGATATGTTTCCCTATCCATCCGGAGCCGGGCTTCATGTGGGACATCCCTTAGGTTATATTGCTACTGATATTGTGGCCCGTTATAAAAGAGCCAAAGGATTCAATGTGCTGCACCCTATGGGCTTTGATTCTTTTGGACTTCCTGCCGAACAGTATGCCATCAGAACCGGTCAGCATCCTGCCAAGACCACTGCAGAAAATATCAAACGATTTAAGGAACAACTGGAAGTGCTAGGGTTTTCCTATGATTGGGACCGAGAAATACGCACCAGCGATCCTTCCTATTACCGCTGGACTCAATGGATTTTCTTGCAATTGTTTAACAGCTATTTTGATGAAAGGGAGCAGAAGGCAAGACCCATAAACCAATTGGAGGTACCACAAGGGTTGAGTGAGGAAGAAAAACGTCAATATATAAACAATCAACGGTTGGCCTATCAGGAGGAAGTAGCGGTGAACTGGTGTCCGGCTTTGGGTACGGTACTGGCCAATGAAGAAGTGGTTGGAGGGGTAAGCGAAAGAGGAGGACATCCGGTTATACGCAAACCAATGCGCCAGTGGATGCTACGTATTACAGCCTATGCCGATAGGTTGTTATCCGGATTGGAGGACCTGGATTGGCCGGAGTCCATTAAAACTTCACAAAAAAACTGGATCGGAAAATCCCTGGGAGCTGAAATTAACTTCAAGGAAAAACATACAGGTGAGAACATCCTGGTGTTCACTACCCGACCTGATACCATTTATGGAGTAACCTATATGGTGTTGGCCCCTGAGCATCCGTTAGTAACAAAGGTCACATCATCTGAAAATCGGGAATCAGTAAAACAATATATCCAAAAGGCTAGCACAAAAAGCGATCTTGAAAGAACCGACCTTGATAAGTCAAAAACCGGGGTCTTCACCGGGGCTTATGCTATTAACCCTATCAACCAGGAAGCGGTGCCTATCTGGATATCCGATTATGTATTGATCTCATATGGCACTGGAGCTGTAATGGCAGTACCTGGCGGAGATGAAAGAGACTACGAGTTTGCCAAAACATTTGACTTACCAGTGATCCCGGTAGTAAAAGAAGACATGGAAGACCCTGAATTCCCCGAATTCTATTCCGGTCACGGGACCATGATCAACTCCGGGGCCTATGACGGGATGACCAGTAAAGAGTTTACCCGCAAAGTTATTGAGCTGCTGGAAAAGCAGGGTGACGGCAATGCTGCGGTAAATTATAAACTTAGAGACTGGATCTTTACCAGGCAGAGATATTGGGGAGAGCCCATCCCTTTGATCCACTCCCCTTCACAAGGTGTGGTAGCGGTTCCAGAGTCTGAATTACCAGTGAAGTTGCCTGAAGTGGATGATTACCAGCCCACACAGAGTGGTGAAAGCCCTCTGGCTAAAAATCTGGAATGGGTCAATACCACTTGTCCTATTACCGGAGAGCCGGCCAAAAGGGAAACTAATACTATGCCACAGTGGGCCGGATCATGCTGGTATTATCTGCGCTATATGGATCCGCATAATGACCAGCAATTTGCTGACCCTGAGAAACTAAAGTACTGGAGCCCGGTGGACCTGTATATTGGAGGCGCGGAACATGCGGTTTTACATCTGTTGTACGCCCGGTTTTGGCATAAAGTACTTTATGATCTGGGATTCCTGCCTACAGATGAGCCTTTCCAAAAGTTGATAAACCAGGGTATGATCCAGGGGAGATCCAGTTTTGTTTATCGCATCAAGGATACCAACCAATTTGTAAGTAAAAACCTGAAAGATAATTACCAGGTCAATCCCATCCACGTAGATATAAATTTATGCAGGGATGATATATTGGATATTGAAGCATTCAAAACATGGCGCCCTGAGCTTCATGATGCTGAGTTTATCCTGGAGGATGGTCAATACATATGCGGATCTGAGGTGGAGAAGATGTCCAAATCCAAGCTGAATGTCATCAGCCCTGATGAGGTAGTGAATCGCTACGGGGCAGATACATTGCGCATGTACGAAATGTTTCTGGGCCCGGTGGAGCAGGGTAAACCATGGAGTACCCATGGCATTGATGGGGTATTCAAGTTTTTAAGAAAATTTCGCAGACTATTTTATAACGATGAGCAACAACTGATAGTAAACGACAAGACACCTGATCAAAAAGCGCTTAAAATCAGGCACCAAACCATTAAAAAAGTGAGTGAAGACATTGAGCGGTTATCCCTTAATACCGCTGTCAGCGCCTTTATGATCTGTACCAATGAGCTGAGTACACTGGAGTGCCATAATCGGGAGATACTGGGAGACCTGGTGGTCGCATTAGCGCCTTTTGCCCCCCATCTGGCCGAAGAATTATGGGAATCCCTGGGAAATCGGGAAAGTGTCACTTTACAGAAATTCCCTGTTTATGACCCGAAATTTTTAGTTGAAGAGGAACACGAATATCCAGTCTCCGTTAACGGCAAGATGCGGGCCAAAATGAAGTTTGCCCTGGATCTGCCAAAGGAGGATATTGAAAGAATGGTGCTGGAAGCAGAGGCTATTCAAAAATGGGTTGGAGATAAGACTCCAAAACGAGTGATCGTGGTGCCAGGCAAGATTGTCAACGTGGTGGTTTGAGAAATTTGGAATAATTCAAAGGCCCAACTTCCGGCGCAGATAACTTATTGATCATCCTCGATGATCTCAATACTCTCAGACTCCTGCTTTTTCTTTTTGCCAAATCCCAGTCGCAGTTTCTTTTTGGTTTTCTGTTTGCGAGATTTGCGATCAGTGTCTCCGGAAGCCGGACTAGCTGTAGCATTTTCACGATCCTTTTCAAAGTCGTCAAGGTCGACAATGCTGGGTTGTTTGGATTCTTCAATAGCCTCTTGTCGCTCCTTCTCTTCCTGCTCCAGCTGTCTAAGCTCTTTTTTGCTTAATTCCTCTTCAGTCTCTTCCAGATCTTCCTGGAATCCGTAGTTAAGGCTGTCGCTTTCTAACATTTGGTCTTTCTTCTTCCAGAATTGCCACCACTGCTTCTTTTTTACTTTGGCAGGTTCCTCCAAAGGGATCTCTTCCTCAGATTCTTCCACCTCGGTGTCGGAAGGTTCTTCGGGCATAGGCAGGTATTGCCCAAAATGCCGCATGTAGTATATCTGATCCACGTTATAGTGATTCACTGGCCTCTCGCCCTCCATTAATATCTGTTCCATTTCTTCAGGACTCAGATCTTGTTCTGCCAGCAGCATAGTATCAGGGGGCTCAACCTGAGGGAAAATAGTCTCCATCTCTACGGTACGCATCTGATCTCTCTTTTTGCGATAGCTTACGCTTTTTATGATCCCAAACTTGTTTTTATTTACCACGAAGTCTTCCCTTGGCAGGGTATCTTCGTCAAAGAGTGAGAAGGTTTGATCCCGGATCTCCTGGTCTAATATGAAGGCGCTTTCAAAGGAAGGGCAGATATGATTACTCTTACAAGAAAGCATGCCGGCCAAGACGGCCAGTCCTAAGCCTATAAGAATAAGATTCTTCATGTACCTGCGGGGCAATTGATCACCTTGTGTCCAGGCAATGCCCCATTTGCATAACGGCATTTAAGACTATCACCTGTTTAACACTGTTCAGATATAACATCCAACCCTCAAAAATATTGCTATTAGAGCCCATTTTAAAACGTATTAGTCTTAAAATCTTACATAGTGCTAACCGGGGCTGATTTACTCCTAAGGCCTCCTTTAAAACTGCATTATACCAGGCTGAAGCTATACTTTATTGACATTTTTCAATACCAAATAGAACTATATAAAGATTTGCCGTTATACTTTGAAGGTAATCTTTCCACAGGCTGCGGTGTCCAAAATCTGGTGTTGTTTCGCCACATGGCACCTAGTTAACCGGATGGTACTAAAAGATCTTTCGAAGGATTAGAAACAATACGCCCAATAAAAACACGATAATGGAAATTTTATTGATACCATGCATCATCTTGATATTGAAATTACTGGGTCTGCTCGGATCCTTTTTCCTAAAGAAATATCCAAATACTTCTCCCACCTGGAAATAGTCCTTAAAACTGTTTTTTTTACGCTTTTGCTGAGTCATATCCTTATTCCATTTGCTGCTGGGGCTCATTCCACCGTCCGTCCTGCCTGATTATTTCAATAAGGGCGTCCACCGCATCTGCCGTGGGCACTCCTCTTCGCACCACCTCCTGACCCTTGTACAAGGTTATTTTATCTTTACCTGATCCTACATATCCGTAATCCGCATCGGCCATTTCTCCGGGGCCGTTTACAATACATCCCATGATCCCAATCTTGACTCCTTTCAAATGGTCGGTGCGGGCCCTGATCTTGGCGGTGGTCTCCTGTAAGTCGAATAAAGTTCTGCCGCAGGATGGACAACTGATATACTCAGTTTTGGTCATACGGGTTCTGGCTGCCTGAAGGATACCAAAGCTGGTTTGGTTGTATTCCCCGATTGCTTTCAGATGTATTTCCCTGGACTGGTACGACTGATGTTCCTGACTGATCACTATACCGTCTCCCAGTCCATCGATCAGTAGTGAACCCAAATCGGTGGCAGCATACAACTGCATCTTGGCCAGGTTGCGGGTGTGATATTTCTGGCATACTATCACCGGATGGGGGCACTGGTTGAGCATTAATTCAAATATCCCCCTCCTCAATGCAGCCCTGGCATGTCGGTTTTCAGTTTCCAGCCATATCACCAAATCCCTTTTTTCCTTCAACCATGGCAGCCAATCCATCAGCTCTTGAATATTCAAACGCACAAAATTCAATACCGGATGCCAGGTATCAGCGGACTCCAACATTTCAGCTGTCAGCAAGGGAAATTTATGGTGATTGTCTGCCCGGCGCCAGGCATGATAATCCAGAATCTCCTTTAAACCGTTTGGAAGCATAAACTTCAGGGGCTCACTTCCGCTGTAAACATAATCCGCTCCGGTGTCACTCATTCCCCATTTATCCAGTGCCGGAAGATAATGATGTCCAATAGTCTTTAAATCCTGATACTCAATGTTCTTTAATTCGCGTAGATCTACAATAACTCTGGGTACCTGATCATCCCCGATATTAGCTACTCTGTCGGTGGGTCGTCTCTGGTAGCGAAAAGGATCGATGGGGATACCAGAGAGAGCAGGGATACTCCGGTGTCCGGGCCTGGTTTGATAACGGTCTACCAACATCTTGGCTACTGGTGCTTCAAATTCCGGCTCCTCGGTCAGGCTTACTCTAACGGTATCTCCCAGGCCATCCTCCAACAGACTTCCAATGCCTACTGCAGATTTTATTCGGCCATCATCCCCCTCCCCGGCCTCTGTTACACCCAGATGTAAAGGATAAGGCTTTAGTCCCTCATTATGGAGCCTGTTTACTAACAATCGATATGCCTGCACCATAACCTGGGTGTTACTGGCTTTCATGCTAAGTACAATTTGGAAGTAGTTAAGGTCCTCACAAATTCGTAAAAATTCCAGAGCGGATTCCACCATGCCCAATGGCGTATCTCCATAACGGCTCATAATACGGTCTGACAATGAGCCATGATTGGTACCAATACGCATGGCTGTACCATACTCTTTACATATCTGCACCAAAGGAGTAAACCGCTGCCGTATGCGGTCGATTTCAGCCTGATAATCAGCCTCGCTGTACTCATATTTCTGAAATCGTTTCTTATCCGCGTAATTACCTGGATTGATACGCACCTTCTCCACTATACGTGCGGCCAACTCTGCCGCATTGGGCGTGAAGTGAATATCGGCTATCAATGGTGTTTCAATTCCTTGATCCCTAAGCTTTTTGCGGATTACCCTGAGATTTTCCGCTTCTTTGAGACTAGGAGCGGTGATGCGAATATATTCACATCCTGATTCCACCATCCTCCTCACCTGGGCAACCGTGCCATCGGTATTCATGGTGTCGACTGTGGTCATGGATTGGATCCTGATAGGATGATCTCCCCCCAGAGGAATCTCCCCAATACTGACTTCCAGTGATTTCCGGCGGCGGTACCCAGTCAGGTCAGGGCAATACCGGTGATCTACCATATTTGAAACGGTTGACATGTATAGCGCGATTTCTCTTAAAGTTAACCCTTATAAAGGTAATATGTTTGCCTACTATTGAATGTCCCCTAATTGCGGCCTGATCAATATCTCTTCCACCACAGTCCGCGAAGATAGGCGATAAGCGTCGAGGACCACCGATGCCACATCCTCAACCGGCATAAACCGTTCTTCGGGGAGGTCAACCCCCTGCCAGCTATCTGACAAAGCGGGTCCGGGCAAAATGCTGGTAACCCTGATATTATGCTCTTTCATTTCCTCCCGTAGGACCTTAGAAAAACCCAACATGGCGAATTTTGCTATAGAGTAGCTGCCGCCCTGGGTATAGGGTATAATACTGGCAACACTGCAAATGTTGAAAATGTGGCCTTGTTTACCACTTATCATGTCAGGTAATAATCCACGGGTTATCCTATAGGCGGTGTATAAGTTCAGATTAATCATCCTTTCCAACACCCCATCCGGTTCCTCAGAGATCTTACCAGGGATAAACCCACCTGCATTATTCACTAGCAAATCAATAGGTTTATTTAGATCCTTTACGAAATTCAGAAATCCATTTACGCCATCCTGTTCCGTAAGGTCAACGGCCATGGTCTCTATTCCGGTTTCTGTTGGAAGGCTCCGGTGTTCCTGTTGTAAACTTTGTAAATTTTGAGGATTTCTGGAGCAAGTAATAACCCGGAAGTTTTCAGATGCCAGTTTCAAAACTATGGCACGGCCTATACCTCTGCTGCCTGCGGTGACTACGGCCGTTTTCACCTCGGTCATAGTTTATTTTCTTTAAAAATTTATACTCGCAGTTTTTATTTATATTTGCTGCGAAAGCCTGCAATTTTTACAGGCTCTTTTAATGTCAATTTAAAAGTAGCTATTCCCGAATATTTTTAATGAAAAGTATTGGCAAATATTTCATATTCCTGGGGTCACTGTTTGTCAATAGGGAAAAATTCAGCACTTACGTACGATTAATAATTGACGAGTCTATCCTGCTTGGGGTTAACTCCATATTTATTGTAGTGATTGTCTCTACCTTTATGGGCGCGGTAACGGCGGTACAAACTGCCTACAACCTGGTAAGCCCCCTGATCCAGGATTACATTATCGGCACCCTGGTCAGAGATATGACCGTACAGGAATTAGCCCCTACTGTTATCGCAATTGTATTTGCCGGAAAAGTGGGGTCCAGTATTTCCAGCGGGCTGGGTACTATGCGCATTACGGAACAAATCGATGCCTTGGAGGTGATGGGGATCAACAGCGCCAGTTACCTGGTGCTACCTAAAATTGTAGCGGCTTTGCTGATGTACCCTTTGCTGGTCATACTGGCGATGTTTTTATCCATCTACGGAGGCTATCTAGCAGGAACCTTAACCAACATCATTACCCAACCGGAATACATTTATGGAATACGAGTTGATTTTAACCCTTTTACCATTCAATTTGCCATGGTGAAGTCAGTGGTATTCGCCTTTTTAATTAGCTCCATTTCCGCCTACAAAGGCTTTTTCACTAAAGGCGGAGCCCTGGAGGTTGGAATAGCCAGTACCAGTGCCGTGACCAATAGTTGTATTGCCATTCTTCTGGCGGATTATTTACTTGCAGAATTGCTATTGTAGTGATAGAAATTGAAAATATAAGCAAATCTTTTGAAGACAAGGAAGTCCTGCACGATATCAGTGGGACCTTTGAGGATGGTAAAACTAATCTGATCATCGGCGCCAGCGGTACCGGCAAGACCGTATTGTTAAAATGTATTGTGGGCTTAGTCAAACCAGATGAAGGAACCGTTCGCTATGACGGAAGAGATTTCAATCATGCCGACCGGGACCTGAAGACCGAGATCAGGAGGGAGATTGGGATGCTTTTTCAAGGTGGAGCCTTATTTGATTCCAAGAATGTGGAAGAAAATGTCATGTTTCCACTTAACGTCCTGACTGAGATGAGCTATGGGGAAAAGCTGGACCGAGTGAACTTTTGTCTGGAAAGAGTGGGATTGGATGCGGTCAACAAAAAGATGCCCTCTGAAATCAGTGGAGGAATGAAAAAAAGAGTGGGTATAGCCCGTGCTCTGGTCAATAACAGCAAATATCTGTTTTGTGACGAACCCAACTCCGGCTTGGATCCTCAAACTGCCATTCTGATCGATAACCTGATCCAGGAAATCACCCAGGAATACAATATCACTACCATTGTGGTAACCCATGACATGAATTCGGTGATGGAGATCGGAGAATATGTGATGTTCCTGCATAAAGGCCATAAGATTTGGGAAGGTTCCAGCGAGACTATTGCAGATGCTGAAGCCCAGGAGTTGAAGGATTTTATTTTTGCCAACAAGCTGATGCGGGAAATGCATCATTGAGGATCATCCCGTGACCAGGGGAATAGAAAAATAAAACCGGCTTCCTTTCCCAACATCACTAATCACCCCTATGACTCCCTGGTGTTCGGTAATAACTTCTTTGGAAATAGCCAAGCCCAGACCCAGTCCCTTTTCATTCTTGGCGCCATTGGTGTTTAACTGAACGAACCTATGAAAAACCTTGGACTGATCATGCAGGGGGATTCCCGGGCCGTTGTCGACAACGGCAAACTCAACATTGCCATTAAGCCGATTAGCCTCAATTACAATGGTGCCCTCTTTTGGTGTGTACCTGATGGCGTTACTGAGAAAGTTGATCAGCACCCAGGATATCTTCTCGGTATCGGCGATGAAATCGGGCAGTTGTGGATCCACCTGCTGCTTAAGGGTAATCTTTTTCTTCTTTAGCTGAACTTCAAAGGGGGAAGTACTGTAGTCTATCAGCGTTTTTGGCGATACTAATTTTTTATCCAAATCGATACGTCCCGTATCCATTTTTGAGAGATCGAGGAGCTCTGAAACCATCTTGATCAGGCGTTGCACCTCACTTTTCATTGACGCCACGATCTCGTCCTGTTCAGGGTTCAAGGAGCCAAATCGTTTGTCCTGCAATAACATAAGACACATATTGATAGCTGATAACGGGGTCTTAAACTCATGGGATGCCACGGCAATAAAATTTGTTTTGGCCTCATCAGATTGCTTGAAGTAGGTTACATTCTTCAGCAACAGGATATGCCCCAATGATCGGTTGTTATCTTCAATATTCTTTACATCAATAATGTCTTTGGAATAAAATTCCTGCTTGCCTTCCTGCGGTTCAATTTTTATTAGATCTTTGCTCGGCTGATCTCCGTTGACCTGTTTTCCTGCGGCGAAACTGCTCTTGTTCTGCTCCAGGCGATCCATAAGCCCTTGCATAATGGAATTGTTCCGGGCCAATTCAGTAGCATTTTTTCCGATCAATTGATGTTCGGGGATGTCCAAGATAGAAGATGCGGCGTTATTGGTAAGGATTATATCTCGTTTTTCATTCAGTACCACCAATCCATCGGTAATACTTTTGATGATGGTTTCCATCCTGGATTTCTGTGCCTTAAGCTGCTCCAGATTCATTTCCTCGAACTCCTTCAGCTTTACCGACATGATATTGAATGCCTTACTCATATCGCCCAGTTCGGTGTCCGAATCGACCGGTATTTTTTGTTCATAGTCTCCTTCTGACACCCTTTGGATCTTTTCCGTAATATCCAGGATGGGTTTTACGATCATCTGAGGAAACTTGTAGATGGCCAAACCCGAAATAATGAGTACCAATATCAGGATCACGAATACGTAGACTTTGGCGTTGAAATAGAGGTTCTGTACCAGCCTGTCCTTCTTACTCAAAGCGCTATGATTCAGATCGATCAGAGTTTCACAAGTTTCCCGAAGTAGCTCGTTCTTTCTTTGTAGCACTGAAAAATAAAGGCCCACCCTGTCGGTGGTGCTGCGGAAATCATACAGTTGCTCCTCATATGCCTGGTATTGATCAGCCAGGCTATTTACCAGGTTCGCTTCACCTGTTTCGGAGATGTTGGCTTGACATATAGCCAGGTTGCTGGTAAAAATTTCTTTTTCGCGTTCCAGTATCCTCAGCAGGATATCCTCATTGTAATTGGACCCCAGGCATATCTTGGCCAGGATCTGATCTACTTTGGCCAGTGATACGATCAGTCCTTCTGAGGCCTTCACACTGCTGTAGTTATCCTGAAGGATGCGGTCAGAAGCCTGACCTACATTTTCCAGATAATAGATGGAGACCCCTGCCAGGATCAACGTCAGGATCAAGATAAATATAAGCCCGCTGAAAATTTGGGTCCTTAGTCTCATAGCAACCCTTTATGAATTAATCCAGCCCGTATTCCTTTAATTTACGATATAAAGTGGCCAATCCGATATCTAATTTTTTAGCCGCCTCCGATTTATTGCCTTGTGCTGAATTCAAAACCCTTAGAATATGCTGTTTTTCAATTGATTTTAAATCGGCCATATCTTCCAGGGTATGTTCCCTGTTGCCATTGGTTTGTTCCGCCACGGTTGACGGCCTGGCCTGTAATAGCTCCTTAGGCAGGGTCTTTACTGTCAGTTCCGGGCCATCGGCCAGGATCACAGACCTTTCAATTACATTCTTGAGTTCCCTTACGTTACCCGGCCATTCATGCTGAAGCAGATGACCCAAATAATTATCACTCATACTGCTGATGTTCTTCCCGATCTTTTCGGCATTGACATTCATAAAATGCCTGGCTAATAAAGGAATGTCGTCCCGGCGTTCTTTCAATGAAGGCAATTCGATGGTGAAGGTGCTGAGTCGATAGTACAGATCTTTGCGGAACTCATTGTCAATAGTTTCATCGAATAATTCCCGGTTGGTGGCTGCAATTATCCGGACGTCTATGGGAATGGGGGTAGTCTCTCCCACCCTGTTAATGCTGCGACTCTCCAGGGTTCTCAATAATTTAGCCTGGAGATCAGCACTCATTTCCCCCAACTCATCCAGCAGGATAGTACCTCGGTCAGCTACCTCGAAATAGCCTTTCTTGTCGGTATGGGCTCCGGTGAAGGATCCTTTTTTGTGGCCAAACAATTCGGACTCCTGCAGGTCCTTTGGTATAGCGGCACAATTAATAGGTATAAACGGTCCTTTGCGGCGCCTGCTGGCAGAGTGCAGCGCTTCCGCTAGCAATTCCTTCCCGGTACCGGTCTCTCCCAGTAATAACACCGTGGTATCCGTCACTGCCACCTTTTTAGCCAGTTCAATCAGGTTATTCACCGCATTGGATTTTCCGATGATCTTGGAAAAGCTGGATTTTGACTCCAGCCGGTGTTCCAATTCATGCAACTGCCGGTTGAGTATGGCCTTTTCCACCGCTTTGGCAGCCAGCAGCGGCAATTTATCATCCCCATCCCCTTTGGTGATATAATCAAATGCTCCCAACTTCATGGCTTTCACCCCATCCTTTACATTGCCAAAAGCAGTCATCACGATCACCTCGATCAGGGGAAACTTATTCTTAATGGCTTTGGTAAACTCAATACCGTTGTCATCGGGTAGCATTACATCCGTGATCACCAGGTAGATATCCTCGTTATTCAGAATATCCTTCCCTTCTTCCACGGTGGCCGCTGCAAACACTTTAAATCCTTCCAGGCCCAGGATTTTGGTTAAGAGTTCCCGTAAGCTGGTTTCGTCTTCGACAATCAGTATTTTCTTACCGGTCACGTCCATTGGTGTAAAATTAATTAATTAAAATCAGGATATGGCTGCAAACCAACATTATCACCAGGTATTCAAAAATAACCAATTCACCTTAAGGCAATTAGATTTTTGCCCGGCAAATCTTACATAGCCACCATATTAAGGGAAATTCATCGCTTAAAACCAGACTTGCCTGGGTTTCAGGATGGTTGATCGATCACCCCGTCCTTAATTACCAGCATCCGATCGGTCATTTTAGCCAGTTCTTCATTATGAGTAACGACGACAAAGGTCTGTCCGTATTTCTCTCTCAGATCAAAAAATAACTGGTGAAGCTCCCGGGCGTTCTGAGAATCCAAATTCCCTGAAGGTTCATCCGCCAGTACCACCGATGGGCTGTTAATGAGGGCTCGCGCCACTGCCGTACGCTGCTGTTCACCACCGGAAAGTTCTGAAGGTTTGTGATCCAATCGTTCACCCATGCCCAAGTAGGTCAAAAGTTCGCTGGCCTTTTCCTCCACTTCAGGCTCCCTGCGCTTTTGAATATAACCGGGAATGCAAACGTTTTCCAGGGCGGTAAATTCCGGCAACAAGTTATGGAACTGAAAGACAAACCCGATATGCTGGTTACGGAATGCTGACAAGTCTTTAGAACTCATGGTAAACAGGGATTCGCCATTGAGGCTCACCTGCCCCCTATCCGGAGCATCTAAAGAACCCAAAATATGCAGTAAGGTACTTTTGCCGGCGCCGGAAGCCCCCATTATGGAAATGATCTCACCATCCTCTATTTTGAGGTCGATCCCCTTCAACACCTGAAGCGAGTTAAAGGACTTAAATATCTGTGATGCCTCCA
The DNA here is from genome assembly GCA_965224285.1 of Cyclobacteriaceae bacterium. Taxonomy (GTDB): domain Bacteria; phylum Bacteroidota; class Bacteroidia; order Cytophagales; family Cyclobacteriaceae; genus JAJCYK01. The sequence continues at coordinate 4,864,327 of OZ245043.1, read as the reverse complement.
GCACGATGAATGCAAAAGTTGGTCTGGCAAACATAAGTAAATTATCACTATAAACGCCATAGGGTGGCAGATTTCCTGCCATCGGACGGGGTTCTTAGGAGGCCCCGGTAGTCATACAGGCACTAGCCAGGAGCCTGCCGGTACTAACCAATCTTAGCCTTGCTAGTGACCGGCAAAAGATGTAGATTCGTGCAAATTTAAATCCATGGATATACACGAATATCAAGCAAAGGATCTGCTTAAAAATTACGGAGTCAAAATCCAGGAAGGGATTGTCGCCGACAACCCGGAAAAAGCCCTGGAAGCGGCCAAGCAGCTCCATGCCGAAACCGGCACCAACTGGTATGTGGTGAAAGCCCAGATCCACGCCGGAGGAAGAGGGAAAGGAGGAGGAGTAAAACTGGCTAAGAATCTGGAGCAGGTAAAGACACTTTCAGAGCAGATCCTGGGGATGCAACTGGTCACCCATCAAACCGGGCCGGAGGGCAAAGAAGTGCACAAGGTGCTGATCGCGCAGGACGTGTATTATCCAGGGGAAAAAGAGCCTAAAGAATACTATCTCAGTATTTTATTGGACCGGGCCCATAACTGTAATGTGATCATGGCCAGTTCCGAGGGAGGAGTAGATATCGAAGAGGTGGCCAGTAAGACTCCCGACAAGATTGTAAAGGAGCGCATTGATCCGGAATTGGGATTACAGCCTTTTCAGGCGCGCAAGATCGCTTTTGCCTTGGGCCTTGAGGGCAGGGCCTTTAAGGAGATGGTGCGCTTTATCAATGCCTTGTATGAAGCCTATATACAAACCGATTCCTCCATGTTTGAGATCAATCCGGTATTGAAGACTTCAGACGACAAGATCCTGGCGGTGGACGCCAAGGTGAACCTGGATGACAATGCCCTGTTCCGCCATCAGGACCTGGCAGAATTGAGGGATCTTAGCGAAGAAGATCCCCTGGAAGTAGAAGCCAGCAAATCGGGCTTGAATTACGTAAAGCTGGATGGCAACGTGGGATGTATGGTGAACGGAGCAGGACTGGCCATGGCCACCATGGATATTATCAAATTATCGGGCGGCGATCCCGCCAACTTTTTAGATGTGGGAGGTGGAGCCAATGCCAAGACCGTAGAAGCAGGGTTCAGGATAATTTTAAAGGACCCCAACGTAAAAGCCATTTTGATCAATATCTTCGGAGGTATCGTACGCTGCGACCGGGTGGCCAATGGCGTGGTGGAAGCCTATAAAAATATAGGAGAGATCGAGGTACCTATCATTGTAAGGCTCCAAGGCACCAATGCGGAAGAAGGGGCCAAGATCATTGAAGAGTCGGGGTTGAAAGTGTTTTCCGCTATTCTGCTCAAGGATGCTGCGGAAAAGGTCAAAGAGGTCTTGAGTTAAAGATCTGCGCCCGTAGTTCAACTGGATAGAATATCTGACTTCGGATCAGAGGGTTGAGGGTTCGAGTCCTTCCGGGCGTACTGAATGAGTGAATGAGTGAATGAGTGAATGAGTGAATGAGTGAATGAGTGATTGATTGATTGAGTGAGTGCGGTGCCCATCGAAGCGCAGGCGCGGAGATGGGAGTGGATGCAGCTCATTTATACAGTTTAAAGGGAAGGATGAGAAGTCTATCCGTCCGTAGCGAAGGCGGAAGTCCTTCCGGGCGTACGGAATGAGTGAATGAGTGAATGATTGAATGATTGAATGAGTGATTGATTGAGTGCGGTGCCCATCAAAGCGCAGGCACGGAGATGGGAGTGAATGCAGCTCATTTATACAGTTTAAAGGGAATGAGGAGAAGTTTATCCGCCGAAGCTAAGGTGGGCGGTAATCCTGTGGTTGGCCGAAGTGGAACCATGAAGGAGCGTACTTGATAATCAATGAGTTATGAGTTTCATTTCATAACTCATTTTTCATTTGCACGGGGTTTGTACGCGGTTTTGGATACAACGAATCCCGACATCAATTATCATAAATAGACAAAAGTTCAGATGCTGAACCTTCCAGAGTGGTGGTATAGTTATTGTTTTCAAATTTCAAAATTACTCGTCCATGCTTTTTCTCCAGAGATTTAGGATCGATTCCTAATCTTCTTAACTTTTTTGTAATCTTATAATCACGTTTTTTCTTCACTACTTCCTTAGGGTTAGAGGTGATATAGGCTTGATCTGAGTGAGTGAGAATTTCCCTTGCTTCATCGTTAGTAGGAATAAATCTATTCCCTCTCCTCCATGGTGTTAACATCGAAATAATATTGCTGTTGGATAAGCTGGCCCATAATTCATTGCTTGAAGCATTTTTTGATCCATGATGGGGTACTTTGAATACATTGCTTGTTTTTACGCTGAAGGTTTCAGAACCCAGAACCGCCGTCCAACCCTTTTCTGTGTCTGGGTGATTCTCCAAGTCCGCTCCAAACAAGCAAGTTAAGTCATTTACCTTCATTTGGACTACAATAGACAAATGGTTAAGTTTTGGTTTGACTACATTTTTGTTGGACCCATTTATAGGAAGCGAATTAAAAAAATGAAGTGCATCAATTATCGAGCTGTTGGAAGGTGACAAAGCCACAATTTCAACCCCTATCTCATTAATTTGATTTCGATGAATTATTTGATCTTGAGAAACAAGTATGGGTTTGACACCTTTATCCGAAAGGTACTCGAACATCTCTGAGAACTCCTTAATTCCAGAATTGTGAGAGCTGATTAAATCATGTTTGCCCAGAAGCGTCAAAAACTCGTTGCTACTAAGAGCATTAGAGATAACAAATTTGGATTGAGAACACTCTTTTAAGACTTGTGAAAGGCCTTTTACATGATCATCGTGCCAATGAGTTGCAATGATGAACTTTACTTTTTCAGGTGAGATTACTGCTTCCTGTAGATAGTCTAGAATAACGGAATTTCCGGAGGCATAGTTAATAAATGAATCAATAACGACATAAGTGTCATCATTGATATTAATTAACAAACACTCTCCATATGAATCCCCGCCCCCAAATAATATAATTTCAAACACCAAATAATCGATTGAAGATGTTTTTAAATTTTACAACTGACCTTGCAACCTGTTGATCATCCAAAGGCGGTAATCTGCGGAATCTAATAATAGATGTGTTACTTATTTGACCATTTAATACCTCTTTACCAAAGCTCATGTAGAAAATGGATCCCTTAACAATTAGAGATCTATCTTCTTCTGACACATCATCTATTTCAATCTCCACCGTCTCCTTTGCTCCACGATTTGACAAATCAACCAGCTCGGCTTCAAAGCTCTGATCACTAATTTCGACCACGGTACCCTCCCAACTTTGAATTACATTAAACCAGCTATTGTAATTTTGAGAAAGAGGTGGCAGGACAGGCTTTAGCTCAAATGATTCGTTTTGAGACAATATCCAAGTGTCTTTTTCATCCTTGATTTGGTTTTCAAAACTCATGTCAGTATTTCTATTAAAATATTCCTTTAGCAGTTCCTTAGGAATATTTTCTTCAATAATTGGATTGACAAGTTCTTCGTCTTCAACCGTTGATGTTTCGATATGAGAGGGTACGTACATAGGTCTTTCTAAGAATTATAATCCCATACTTTTTTTAGCAGTTCAAAGGAATTGAAATTTGACATTTCCCACTTTTCTTTTAGTACATCTTGAACGGTTAATTTATTAATATCATAATGATCATTGATATCAAACATAACTCCGGGTTACAAGTTGAGATGACTCAATCTTCAATCTTCTTTTCCCGGGAAATGATTCCTCGTTTCGATTCTCACTAATAACAAATGATTCCACGGTTGGGTTCTGCATCAAATTATCCCATATTTCTATGGGAGCAACCATCCCTTCTAATATTACTGAACGACCATCAGGAAGTTTTAGTGACTCCTTGCCATAGTTTATATGATATTGCATGTTTATTCCCAATGCAGTGATCGGAGTGTGACTTAGAATTGAGAAAGTTCCTATAGCTAAGTCCCTTAATAGAGGATAGAATGCTTCCTTAGTTGTGGTTATTGTGAATTTTTCTCGAGTAACATTAAAAATGAACCAATCAAATTCAACTATGCTAATGTCCCTGTGTAAAATCTTGATTTTTGCCTTTTCAGCTTCGCTTTCTCTTATTAAGTTATTGTGGAAAAACCAGTACGGTTGCAAAATCGATGGGTTTAAATCCCCGACAACAACAATACTATGACTCTCTATCTTTACGTCCACTTGAATGAAAACTAACCGGATTAGCTCAAATTTATACCCTAAATTTAACAGAGCGTATTTCAATTCAAAAAATAAAAGACAATCTTCTCGTTCAATCGTCCAGTTGAAGCCAAATCTAATTCTTGGTACAACACAGCTCGTCATCTTCTCGGACAAATTCGAAAGACTCATTAAAACACTTCAGGAATTGATCAATTGGCAATTGCTTCATCTGCCAGCGTAGAACCTTCAAATAACCGATAATCCGCAAAATGGGCTTTTTTTAAAACAGTCCCTCCTTTGAATGCTAAAGCCTGGGAAAGCTCCCGGTGTTGAGAAATACCCTGAAGAATCCAGGATAGTATGTAATCCTTCTCAATTTGCTGGTCCCGGACTCCTGCTTTTCGAGCAACATTTTGTATTTCTCCAGGTTTGATCATGTGTAAACAGCCGACTTAATGGTATCGGTTTCTAAATTTTGTTGCACACTCCAACGACCGATCAGTTTACCATTCCTGGGAAGTTCAGTATCCAGTACCACATAGGAGGCTGTTTTGCTTTCCTGCAGTTTTTCTATGATATCTGTCTGAATATCTAGCGTCTCCAGTATGAATCCCAGCCGTTTGATTACCGCTTGAGATTGAAATTTTTCGGTATACTCCAGAAGTTTTGCATAGTCGATTTTATCCTGTGACATATATATAGCCCTAGCTACTTCCACAATTCCTCCAGCATAGTCTGGCTTAAACAGGCAGTCAATAATTGTCTTCTCCAAGTCCGAACTCAACACTTTATTGAAGCTGTCAATCCATATCTTCTTTGATCCGAAAAAATGCTTTTCATTATGGTAAATAAATTGAAAGCTGACTCCTTTAATGATCAACTCAGAGGGTTTCATTTGCTTGGCTACCACGATCTGTTCTTTCAATGAAGGTTGAGTGATGAGGTTATGAATTTGTAAGGCTGAATAATAACCAATGTAGTAATCAACTCCTTTGGTCAGCGGCTCAGCCAGCAAATGCCAATCAGGCATAAAGCTCTCTGCATCCTTCTCGTATGGAATAATATAGTAAAGTCCCCTTTTGATTCGCAACAACAAACCTCGTTTCGCCATATCACTTAGCAATTCCATAATAGCACCATCACTGGATTGAGGTAAAGCCTTTTTGGCCTCAGAAATGTCAAAGTATTGCTGATCTCGCTGGTTAAAATAGCTCAGCAGGCTATTCGATTGTGTTGATATGTACTTATCTTTCATATCCTAAATATCAGCTTTAACCTGATTTCAAAGATACAAAAAATATTTAATATTATGTTTTATAGTTAAGAAATCAGTTTTAACCTGATTTATTAGATATGAATAATAGCTTAATTTGTGGATTGGTATCTATGCCCTATCATTGATAAGCAAATTAAGCTCTGATAGTTCTGCCCCAATCTCATGAATGCCCTTCATGATTTTTTCAGTCTGTTTAGCTGAGGGTTTTTTACGTCCTTGAACATATTGGCTTAACAAAGTGTAATTCATTCCAATTTTATTGGCCAGGAACTTTGCATTCAATGCGGGATAGTGTTTGAAGAATAGGCCCAGATCGAAAAAAAGTTGAATATTTGAATCCTTTACCTGAATGTCATCATCTTCATAATACAGGTTGAATGCATCGATTATATTTTCTCTCAGTTCTTGGATTGTCCCTCCAACAGTATATACTGGGTAATCTTCAGCATATGCTGAGAACCCGGTATTTGTTTTTTCAACAATCATCTTAATCTTGCCTCTTTTGAATTTCATTGTTTTTCTCCTTTCTATTTGAGTCCTGCCTGCTTAAGGATTTTATTTTCAAGTCCCTTACCTACTTCCTTAGATCCGTGAAATGGAAAGATTATCGGCCCAGTAGTCCTCACATCATGCTCCAGTTTCATATGTGATCCGGTTTGGGATATAACATACCACCCATCCTTTTTTAAAATCTTGAGCAATTGTGAACTTTTCATATACCTAAAGGTATACATGGATATTCTCAATTCCGGACTCAAGGTATATTATATTATACTTATTAACGATACGTATATCAGAAAAGTTTACTCACAGGAGAAATAAAAAAACCCGCCCGGTTGCGCTTGTATCAGAGGCCTGGCAGGTTTTGTTAAAACAAATGTACCTTCTACAAAAGGGAATTTCAAGATTGTCTACAACCGATTAATCACCTCATCCAACCGATCCAAAATGCCCTCTAAGCGATCAATTTCAAACATCTCTCCTACCTGATTCAACTTATTGGCCAATGCCACCAATTCCATATATGCAACTACTTGTTCAGGAGTTCTTTTAAGGGATGGCCGTTCATCCAGGCTTCTGGAACGAATGTACGCAGAAATTGAAAGGCCTCTTTCCTCCGCATACTGCTGTACAAAAAGATATTCTGCCAATGTGTAACGAACAGTTACCCTTTTTTGCTTCTTGATCAATTTTTCCGGTCGAGCCATTTAGAATTTAGTTAGGAGAAGTTTATCCGACGAGGTTAAGGTGGGCGGTAATCCTGTGGTTGGCCGAAGTGGAACCATGAAGGAGCGTACTTGATAATCAATGAGTTATGAGTTTCATTTCATAACTCATTTTTCATTTGCACGGGGTTTGTACGCGGTTAGGGTGGCCATCATATTCAATCTATTTTCGCAGCTCTACTGTCACCATCAGCATCGTGTAAAATAAATCCGGTTACTTTATCATTACTCTTGATAAAACTTAATCCAAATAACGGATTATCCTTTAAATGAAAATCCACTTCGGATTCTGGATAGAATATCAATTTTTCACCCTGCTGGATGTATAAGTAATTAGCTTCATGAAATAACTGAACGGTATCTCCATTCTTTTTTTCTGGATCCAGTATATAATTTCCAGCGTACATTTTTAAAGTCTCCGAATTTAGATCGATAGGCAGCAGAATGGACTTTTCTAGATCAGAAAACCATTGAAATAATTCCTCGGATTGACAAGCCTCATTTATAATCGACATATGATCTAAATCTTCGTAGTAGGTGTAATGAACACTATTATTGTATCGCTTTAAAGTACTGATACACTGTTGGGATCTCTCTTTGCTTACGTCTCCGGAGCCCTGGAAAATCCAAGTGGGAATACTTCTAACCCTCCAGGCCTTTTCCAGCTCTATACAAGGTCCGGCTACCGGGGCAATTGCTGCAAATTTCTGTGGACTTACATATGCCCAATCCCAGGCCCCCGATGCACCAAGGCTTATACCTAGTACATAAACCCTTTCTGGATCTACTCTATAAACTTCATTGATATGTTCATATAACTCGTCCAATATGTTGACCTGCCAGCTTCTCTCTTTAATACCAAGAGGAGCCACAACTATAAATGGAAGTTTTTTGCCTTCTTCTAGCATTCGTGGTACTACTACCTGCCGAAGTTTTTCAGCATCTCCCCCGGCCCAGGCACCATGTAAAAAATACAATACGGGCCACTGTCGTAGAGTATCATTTGCATATCCCTCAGGGGTATAGACTAAGTAGTCGGTCCGAGTGATCATGTGGCCTTCTTGTAATTGACCCGATGCGTGATCTAAACAAAATAGCAATACCAAGATGAGGAACTGTGAACTATGTTTCATGTTGGTTATGAGACGCCGGAAAGATGCCAATGGTTTCATTTAGCTCTTTATATCAACTAAAGGTTTACCTTACGCTATCCTTAGTCTCCAGACTAAGGAACTTGTCTAATGCGGAAAGCTCATGGTAGCGTATCAATCTAAGAAGTTTATATTTACCAATCCCTGGTCTCCTGAGTCTCCTGAATAATCCACTGCGCTACTCCATCTGTAATGCTCACTGCATAGCACTAATCCTGCGTTTACGGGATCATCATGAATATACTGTAATTTTTGATCCATAAAGGCATTAGTTTCCAGTTCCTTTGGTTGATTATTCTGGCGCCAGAACTGGTACTTTTTATTTCGTTTATTTCTTTTACCTGCAGCCCTGAATATCCGGAGCATCTGTTGTTTCCGGCCTTCTCGGGGTAGTGTCTTCTATGGATCGCAAAATTTGATTGGCGGTATATTTTTTAAAATCACCGAAGTTTGGATGTCCGATCTGATTTAACGCAATATCCAAAAAAGGGCCTTCGAGGGATTTGGCGTTTAAAAAACCGTAATGGAAAGCGTGAAGAAATCATCAGTGTTTGAGGCCCTGATACTTAGCCGTCAGGGGCGAGTTTTGATGATTTTAGCTTGGAATGAAGATTTTTAGCTATAAGCCCTCGACAGCCTAGAATTCCCGCCTTCTCACGCTATAGGCGCGATATGGCGGGGAAGGTTTGCCTACTTTCTAAGAAAGGGAGCTGTGCCAGCCTATAGCTTTAGCGACGGCTGGCCCGGCGAGGGCATATATAAATCTCTAATATCCTTGCGGTAGCCAAAATTGAATTGGGTTATAAGTTAAGTCCAGCCTTGTTAAAGAATTTAATTAAAACCATTTTCTAAAATTTATACAAAACTCTAGCTGATTTCGGATTTTAAAGCCCTGAATCAGACCTGCTACAAGATAAGGAGGCAGAATGCCAAGTTTTATTTTTAGAATGTTGGCAATGCAACCATTTAAGTTCGTAGTCTTGCCTTCGCTCTGGCTCCATTAGAAGACTACGGATAGCAGGTGTTTTCCTGCGGGCGGTTTTCTTCATCTCCTGCTAATTCAATCTGAACATAAAACAAATTAATAGAGATCAGCGACAAATAATGTCATTGTAGTATATAATTTGAACTTTACAATCTGAAAATATTTGGTCTCAGAATAAATACCTGTATTCACAAATAGGGTCGAATAATTAAGTGTTTATTCACATAGCCGAAATAATCATAAATATTAATCAGCAATAGAGCGCCATGTCATACCTTTCAAAAAGGTAAAAACAACGCCACTATCATCAGTAGTATTTATTTTAATGTAAGATGCAAGTACTTGAATACCCCATACTGAAAAACAAGCATTACCAACAACCCTCAGTTTTCAAACCGGAGAACCTGATCAGAGAAGCTCGCAGGCAGAAAGGGCTTAGAACATGCAAGATTCCGAAAATCTGCGTGTTGGATCCAGATGGTGATTTGGCTAAGTATTTGATTCAAAACCACAATGCAAGAGAGAATAATTGCTGGGCCTGTTACCACTCTAACCTTTACGATTTCACATTAAGCGGCACTGCCATGGGAGTAGTGCCTCAAGTAGTGGGGGCTTCCTATGCCGTATTAGTGGCTGAACAACTGTTTCAATCCGGTTGTAAACTTTTGATCAGCATCACTTCCGCCGGACTCATCAATCATCCTAAAACAAGTCATAAATTTGCATTGATTACAGAGGCTGTCCGGGACGAAGGTACCAGCTATCACTACCTTCCGGCTAACAAGCCTTCTGTATTACCCGCAAATCTAATGGAAGTTTTTGCTCACCAATCACAGGAATTGTGGTTTCCGGCCAAGAGCTGGACTACCGATGCTCCTTATAGAGAAACCCAACCAGCTATTGAAGCCATGAAAGCCGAAAAAGTAACCTGCGTTGAAATGGAAGCCGCAGCCCTTTACGCATTTGCCCTTTCTCAAAAAAGAAAGGTGCTTTGTTTTGCCCATTTAACCAATACCATGGCCCAGGAAGAGGGTGATTTTGAAAAGGGTGAATATTTTGGAAGCTTGGATTCACTGCAAATAGTAGAAACCGTGCTAAAGATTTATGGTAATTCCTCTAAGCACTAATGTTTATATTGCCCTGAAATTTGAATAGTGTGGACCCTGGACAAGATCAGCTCTTCTCTTTTTTTAAAAGAGGAAAGTGCGCTCTCCCAGGAAGCGGAACAAGCCCAGTTGTCCATTGGGTGTGTATTGAAGTCCGCAATCGGTGATTCGTAATGAATTTGATAGTGATCTGATTTTGGTTTCAAACTCCTGCAGGTCATCACAGGGCAGGTTGAAATTTTTAACTTTAGTAGGTACTATCAGCGCCACCTACCGGGAAGCTTGAGGCTATAAGCATCCATAGTAGACATGAAAATATCCATTTAATAAGTAGGAGTTGATGACTTAATTTATCCAATTGATCTTTAATTTCCTTTTGTTTGACGGTTCTTGTTAAATAGTTGAACCGTTGAACCTGATAATCTAGTTATGCACTTGTATGATCAGAAACTTTCCAATTTATGCTAGGCTCTACCTCTTATGAAGAAACTCCTACTCTTGATCGCATTCTGTTCTGTAGTCAATTTATTATTTGGCAATACTAAAGACACACTTGAAATCCTTACGCTGGAATCAAACATCAACGGTAGCATCTACCAATTATACTTAAGCACTCCAACTAATTATAACTCGCAAAGGAAATATCCGGTGATTCTGCTATTGGAAGCTAATTACTACCATCGAACCTTTGTAAACCTATACGACTCAATTCATAGTATGGATTACGATGATCATATTATCGTTGGAATTGGGAGTGTTCCCGGCCCGTTCCATGACAACAGTTATATTAGAGACTTCACCCCACATGCAATGGAGGGTTTTCCCAACGCCGGAATGGCCGAAGCATTTAGACAGGTATTAGAAACTGAACTGATCCCTACCCTCTGTCATAACTATGCAGTAGACGAATCGAGGGTATCTATTGTGGGTCACCATTACAGTGCCCTGTTTTTGGTTTGGACCTTAAATCAGGATGCTCCGAAATTTGCCAATTATGTTATTTGCAGCCCGGTGCTAGCGTTCAGTGAGAATCTCTATAACCTCAACCTAGATGATAAAGCCGAAACGGGGATCTATTTAAGTTCAGGGACCAGCAAGATTAAATTAGTCAAAAATCCTAAAGTGAACCAGTCGAGGTTCACTACCCTAAAGACGGAATTTGAGAATCATGCTGCTAAGTTGAACTCCTTACAGATATCAAATTTCTCATCGATGTTGCGATACGATGATCTATATAAAGGGTTTTCTGAAGGGATTGCCTTCATTTTTGAAAATCGGCACAACCGAGGGGAGTGGGAATGTCCTCTTCTGAGTAATTCAAAAAATGAAATCGACCGCACTGACATAATCATTGAGAAATTAACAGATCCAAATACTTCCCGTCAATATGAGATCTTAATTTACATGCCTGAAGAGAATCCTTCTGGCATACTACCTTTAACGCTTATCCTTGATAGCGACTTTAACTTCACCGAGCTATTGCATAGCGCCAAAAAAGCCATGAGAAATGGCGGGCTACCAGAAAGTGCCATGGTAGGCATAGGATATGGTACTACCATTATCGGCAGAGGCAATAATCGAGGTTTGGATTTTCTTCCCCACAAGTTAAAGAATATTGAATCTGGAAATGCCGAGAATTTTTATAAGATGATAGAAACCCAACTACTTCCTATGTTGGAGTTGTATTCAGTAAGCTGGTCAAATACCACCATAGTGGGACACAGCTTTGGGGGACTATTCCTGACTTATTTATTAACAAAAGATACCATCCCTTTTACCAATCTGATCATCTCAAGCCCGGCTATTTGGCGAGATAAAGCGGTATTAAGGAAGCTGAAGGAAAGTAGAAAACATATTGATGTTAATGGATTTGTTGCCAGCGGCATCATAGATGATAACGATAAAGATACTATGAAGTTAAGCAGAGCACTTAAAAACAAATCTATGAATAATCTGGAAACGGTTTACTATCCAAATGACAATCACCTGACGGTAATTTCTAAAGCGTTTATAGATGGGTTGAAGTTTTTTAATAGGTAGGTTATAACCAAGAAACCGGCTTTGCTTGCGATTAGATTCCCTGGTTACTTTCAAGACCGAATCATAACTACAGCTATCCTTTGCCTACATGAACTAATGGACGGGAGTGATTATACATTTAAAATAATCTGGTAATTGCTTCGTTATTCATTTTATAATACTACATTTGTAGTAATTAAACTATGTAATTAGTAATGGTGAAGCTAACTAAAACCGAAGAGCAACTTATCAAGCATTTATGGAAATTAGAAAGGGCCTATATGAAGGATCTCGTGAATGAGTTTTCCGAACCCAGACCGGCTTACACCACTATCGCCACTATATTAAAGCGTATGGTGGACAAAGGATATGTCGATTTCGTTCAGCGAGGTAAGGTGAGAGAGTATTTCCCAAAACTCGATAAGGCCAAATATTTTAAAAACCATTTAAACCAATTGATTGATAACTTCTTCAACCACTCCACCGCTCAGTTTGCCTCATTTTTCACTTCCAAAACTGATCTGTCATTAGAGCAACTGGAAGAATTGAAAAACATTATTGATCAACGCATTAGGCAGATAAAAAAATGATTCTGGGATTCATCATAAAATGTTGCCTATGCCAACTGGCGTTTATTGGGGTTTATTTATTCCTACGCAAGGACAAACGATTTGTATTTAACAGGTATTATTTACTGCTTAGCCTGATCGGTTCTTTGATCATACCGACCTTAAAGTTCACGGTTCCAGATCCGTCTACCTACCTAGATCAAAGTCATTTGAATTTAGTCACAAAGGGAATCTCCTCATTTCAGAAATCCAGCCTAAACTTGATCCAAAATCAAAATTTTTACCGCGAAACCCCAAGATGGTCACTCTCTCACATCCTGCTGATCATTTATGCACTGGGTGTCTCTATAATGGCCATTCGCTATATAAGGAATCTACGCTCCATTCAACGGTTAATTAAACAATCCGAAAAACTAATAGTAGATACCACTCTTTTGATCTTAGTACCTTTTAAAACCGATCCATTTTGCTTTGGGAAATTTATTTTTGTGAATCGTAAGGATTACTACCAAAATTTGATTGACCCTGAAATAATTCGTCATGAAAACGCCCATGTCAAGACCAACCATACAATGGATGTACTTGTTGCGGAGTTTATTTTAATATTCTACTGGTTTAATCCATTTGTTTGGATTTACCGTTTCCTGATCAAAGCCAACCACGAATTCTATGCTGATCATCAGGTATTGCTCAGCGGGACGCCGATTGAGAGGTACTCCGAGCAATTGATCAGGTTTCTAAACCGCCCAAGCTCCTCACTGCCGGTAAGTGGCTTTAACTATTTTTTAATAAAAAACAGAATTATCATGATGAGTACACAGAAATCCTCAAATCTCAAATTTGCAAACAAACTAATCCTGTCAGCTATACTCCTGCTGATCGGTGTGGCTGCATTTTCGTTTATCAACAAACCCACAAGCGAATTGGCAATATCTGATCCTACTAACTTCACAGTGGTAATAGATCCTGGTCATGGAGGTTTTGATGAAGGGGCAAAAAATCAGCACCAGGGTATCCTGGAAAAGAACCTGGTACTGGACATATCGAAGGAAATCGAAAACCAGCTTTCTGATTCTAGGGTGAATATCCTGCTCACTCGTAGTACAGATGTAAACAAGACCTTATCCGAGAGAACTGACCTAGCCAATGCCAAAGGAGCAAATCTATTTGTTTCACTTCATATCAATAACAATGAGAATACTTCCCAGCGGGGTATGGAAATATATTATTCGGAATTAAACAGTAAAAGCAACCTGTCACAAAAGTACTGCCAGCTGTTTGCAAAAAGCTTAGATCAATCGGGCAATTATCCATTGGTCAAAACAGCTGACTTCACTGTTCTTAAGGGAGTAGATTGTGCAGCAGTATTGCTGGAACTGGGATTTATCTCAAACAATCAGGATCTGGAGCTTCTTTCCAACAAAAACAGTCAACAGAATTTGGCCAAGAAATTGGCTGCCAGCATTTTGGAAATCAGCAGTCTGGAATAAGGCAATCTCTCTCAATCATTTACTTCGCCCACAATTAACTAACCGGACAACAACGAAATAAAAATAACTATTCTGTGGCTTATCATTTTCCCGATGGATGGATGCAAAATTATCAATATAGTATCAATATATCCTAGTGGACCTTTGCAACTGCTGCGCTCGGGACGCTACTAATTACACTGTTAACAGTAAGTTTTTCAAATTGTACGCGCTGCTTTGGCTAATCCAATAGAATCTTTAAGAATTGAATAATCAGATTTTCACCACTGCCAGGTGGCAGTTGATTGAAACCTGGTAGTGGATTGGACTATACAGTCCAATTCTGGCCTTTTGACACACCGGGCTCCTAAAATGACACATCTCTGGCACCTTCCTTAGACCACTCCTAAATCCAGGCTCCAAAAACTGTACTTATTGACACCGGGCTGGTAGAATGTTGGCCAAAGATAATCTAGTTTAGCCATACTAATAAACCTAGAAGTCATGAAAGCTCACCTTATCATTTTATTAATGGCTTGTGTGGTCATGTCCTCAAGCGCAAAGGCCGCACTCACCGATCCTATGGTGAATACCAACAGCACAAAAATTATCAGTTTAGAAAAAGTGCCCATAGTCAAAGTGACCCTCAATGGAAAAACCGCCTATTTTATACTGGATTCAGGATCGGATGTGTCGCTACTACACCTGCACCAGGCGGCTGTTTTCCAATTCTCTCATAAAAAAAGAGTTTCTAAATCCATCATTGGGGCTTCCGGAGGCAGACAGCCTCTGTTTGAAGCATCACAAGTAGAGTTGCAAATCGGACAACAATCCTTGCAGGCCTTATACTATGCCACTGACCTATCGACCATCGTAGAATCTATTTCAAATAGTACCGGAATTATCATTACCGGAATCATGGGTATGGACCTGATGCGTAGATATAGCTTTGAGATTGATTATTGGAATAAAAAGCTGACGCTTGGTACTTAAGGTTAATTGATCCAGTGAAAGTATCAAATGCTACATTTATGGCATTTTTTGACACAAGCAAGGTAGAGAAACCAGCAGTTTATGTGCACTTTTCCTCAGTGAATTTTAGAAACTGGCCGGTTTTCTAATTGGTTTATCCGGGGGTGTAGAGTCCCCCGGATTTTTTATTGGATAACTCTTCCTGTCTCACCTCTACAACCTCGCTGATACTTTTTGCAACCTACGCGATAGTATTAAAGGACTTCTGTCGGTATATTGAGTAAATATTGAGAAAGGGTATTTATTGTAATATCTGCCTCCTGGCCTGCCCAACAACTTACCGGTATGGCATGAAACTGACCACTGTCTTTATTTACTTTCTGGCTGGCATTTGGCTTAACAGCTTTAGTCAGCCTAATCTCCATTTTAATTATCTCACGGTAGAGCAAGGGTTACCCAGTAATTCCGTCAGCGCCATATACCAAGACCATTTGGGCTTTATGTGGATTGGCAGCTTAGGCGAAGGTATAAGTCGCTATGACGGTTATAACTTTAAGACTTATGAAAGCGTATCAGATAACCCGCTCACCTTAAGTAACAACTCGATCAGCGTCATCCGCGAAGACTCCAACCATAATCTTTGGATAGGTACTTGGAACGGGGTCAGCTTGTATAACAGGGAACAAGAAATCTTTACCAGATTCCTTACTTCACCCGATAACACGATGAACATTTTCCACTCAATTTTCGAAGATTCACAGCGCCGTATATGGATTGGAGGGGATGAGTTATATCAATTTCAACCATCGGATTCCAGTTTCCGGGTAATTCAAAGATCTGCAAATGCTAATGGATCATTAGCCCCCGGTAGAGTGAGGGAAATCCTGGAGGACCGAACCAACCAACTATGGGTAGCCACCAGCACCGGACTCAACTTGTATCATGATGAAACTGGTCATTTTAGCATATTTCCCGCACCTCCTGAACTAACTGATCAAATAAGGAGTGTTTGCCAAGACCACCTGGGAAGATTTTGGATCAGCACTTTTCAAGCTGGAGTATGGCTATTCGATCCCAAAAACCAGTCCTTTGTTGATTTTTATGAACAGGCTACCATATATGGCGCTTACAATGAATTTTCAGTAGCTGTTTATGATATAATTCAGGATGAAAGGCATAACATTTGGGCCATTACCGACGGGTCGGGGTTGCTCCTGTTGGAACCTAATTCCACAAGCATTTATACCTACCGCTATGACCCGATTTTAAACGGGGCGCTTTCTGATGATAATTTGATCAGTATTTACCTGGACCACCAAAATAATCTGTGGGTAGGCAGCTATAATACCGGACTTAGCATTTTAAACAGCGGACAAGCCTATTTGAAGCGCTATTATCATAATCCCTCTGATCCAAATAGCCTAAGCAGTAATCTGGTCACAGGTGTGTATGAGGATAAACAGGGTGACCTTTGGGTGACCACCGATGGTGGAGGGGTCAACTGGCTAAAATTAGACCAAAACGGGGCTGTTGTGAGCAATACAATACTTCGTAGCAGCGGTCCCATAATTCCCAACGACAAAATCATGGGCTTAGTGCAGGCCCAGGATGGATGGATTTGGATCAATACCCAGGCCGGGTCAGTAAGGCTAAATCCAGAAACTATGAAATTCAGTCCAAAACCATCCTTGATTTTTCAGGATACCAGGAGTGACTATTGGTTTCAGGAAGAAAAAAGGCTAGTGGAACAGGATATCAAAACCGGTGAATCGCTATTTTACGAAACCAGCCTTATCTATCCAAGATTCCAGGAGGACCAAAGCGGAAACTTATGGATTGCCGACTGGTCTCAGGGTTTGAAATTTATCGAAAAGGGATCGGGGTTGGTAATCTCCAAAATTTCGGGTATGATGAGCGGAATTTGCGAAGACAAGAATGGGGCACTGTGGGTAGCCACTATGAAAGATGGCCTGATCAAATACGATCCTAAAACTGATCAAATTACTAGATTCAATCGCGAGAGAGGTTTTATGACCGATGACTGCCGGGGTGGTTTGCTTAGAGACCACAACGATATGATCTGGATCGGTTCCAATGAAGGAATCATCCGCTTTAATCCTGAGACCCTCGAGATGATCAATTTTGGCTTGATCAACGAAAATCTAAAACACTATATAAAGCCATTGGCTCAAACTTCGGACGGTAAAATTTACCTGGGTAGCTCCAGAGGCATGATTGCTTTCCACCCGGATAGTATAGAGATCCCAGCCATACCTCCTCAACCACTTTTCACCAGTTTCCTACTGTTCGGTAAGGATTTACCGGTTGGTAAAAACTCCGTTCTTCATTCAAATATTCTGGATACCGATGAAATTTCATTAAGCCATAAGCAGAATGTATTTACCCTTGAGTATGCCTCTTTGAGTTTTCAACCCACTCAAACTATTTATTCTTATAAACTCGATGGTTACGATGAAGAATGGAGAAATGTAGGTACCAGTAGATCCGCAACCTACACCAATCTTGATCCAGGCAGCTACCAACTTAAAGTAAGGGTCGGCAATTTGAATGGTGACTGGAATCCAGAAGAAGCTACTATGCAGATCAACGTGCTTCCGCCTCCCTGGAAAACTTGGTGGGCTTATTCCCTATATATGGCTGCTTTTGGCTGTATGCTGCTGGTTTGGCGAAGCCAATTGGTTCGTCGCGAACGCTTGAAAACAAAACTTCAGTTAGAACACTTGGAATTGAAAAAAGTAAAGGAATTGGATCAACTAAAAACTCGATTTTTTACCAATATTTCTCATGAGTTCAGGACTCCATTGACCCTGATTCTGGGGCCTTTAGAACAAATGTATGAGGATTCATTTAATGGGAATACCCGGGAGGTCATGGCAGTTATGCTGCGAAATAGTAAAAGGTTGCTAAATCTGATCAATCAGCTATTGGATTTTAGCAAACTGGATGCCGGGGGAGTCAACTTGCAGGCTTCACAGGAAGAGATGGTCCAATTTACCCGCACCCTCTTCTCTGGTTTCGAATCAGCAGCCAAAAGCCGGCAAATTAGTTATACCTTTCAAAGTAACCGGGAAGTGATTACCTGCTACATTGATCCTGACTTGATGGAAAAAGTGATTATCAACTTGCTGAGCAATGCCTTCAAGTTTACTCCAGAAAAAGGGTCTATAGTGGTTAAGTTAAACACTGGTGATTTTAATCCTGAAGTAGACCGGGGTGCAGGAGTATTAGAAATCTGTGTTGAAGATACCGGTCAGGGAATCGAGGCCAATAAAATCCCTTTCGTATTCGATCGCTTTTACCAATCGGGCCATTCCAACACCCGGCTCCGGGAAGGTACGGGTATCGGCCTTGCACTAACCAAGGAACTGGTGGAACTCCACCACGGGAATATCCTTGTGAAGAGTGCTCCAGGGGTACATACCTCGTTTATAGTTCATATTCCTCTAGGAAGCTCGCACTTATCTGATGGTGAGATGGTAATACGCCAAAGCTATCACGTTACCGATACCAGCCTATTGGAAATCTGGCCCCTAAAGGATTCAAATGGCTCGGATGAGAAATACTCACAGGAAAACCTCCCTCTGGTGTTGATTGTAGAAGACAATCAGGATATGCGGTTGTATCTGAGAGAAATCCTGGGTGAATATTATCATCTTGAAGAAGCAGACAACGGTGACGGCGGTCTGGAAATAGCATTGGCAGAAATCCCCGAGGTGATCATCAGTGATGTAATGATGCCTGAAATGGATGGATATGAACTATGCCGACAGATAAAGGCCGATGAAAGGACCTCTCATATCCCAGTTGTTTTGCTTACGGCCCGAGCGGGTGAAGAAGCTAAAATCAAAGGACTGGAAACCGGAGCTGATGATTATATTACTAAACCGTTTAGTCCCCTCGAGTTGCGGGTTAGGGTACGGAACCTTATTGAAAACCGGAAATTACTTGCAGCACAATATCGCAGTACGCATTCCATTTATCCAACTGTAGGACCCATCAATTCTTTGGACGACCGATTTCTGAAACGGGTCACACAAATAGTAGACCAACACCGATCAGATGCTGATTATACCATAGAAGAATTTGCCAGGGAAATCGGCATGAGCCGGTCCCAATTGCACCGTAAACTGAAAGCATTAACCGGTCAAACCGCTACCGATTTTATTCGCACCTATCGCTTAAAGTATTCCAGGATGTTGATGGAACAGGATTACGACAATATCGCCCAAATAGCCTATGAATGTGGCTTTAAAAATCCCTCCTATTTTACCGAGTGCTTTAAGAAGCAGTTTGGGGTGTTGCCATCAGAATTTGCAAAAGCGAAAACTAAAGAGTGACAAGTTTTTAGGGATCATTAAATGGTACGCAGCTAAGGAGGGATCTTGCCAGCTTTATATACTTTTTAATTGATGGTTTTTCAGTAATTTTTTAGCCTGCAACAAATAAGGCACCATATGACACATCTGTGGCATCTGCTCTAAAAACAGCTGATCCACACGCAACTTCCCTGGTATTCTTTGCTATTTCTCTGGTAGATAAGTAAAGCTGCACCTGGTAGCTTTAATTATTGATTTTAAAACAATGCTAATTCCATGAAATATCTCAATCAAAATTTTACCTGCCTATTTATTATGATCATACTTGTGCCAACGATTGCCCGTGCTACAATATCCGGCAACTCTATGGATACAACGGAGGCTGCCACCATTACAAAAACCCCTAAAACTGTCGTCGATAAACCCAGGCTGAAAACCATAGCTTTACTCAACGCCGGAGACTACCTGATACTGAAGTGCCGCTTGAATGGCAAGTCGGCTTACTTCATGATAGATACTGGGGCCAGTTTTACAGTTCTTCACTATAAGTTCGCCAAACTGTATGATTTTGAGGTGTTGGAAAGAAGGAATCTGCAAACCACCGGGTTTGGTGGCGGTAGTTATTTCATTAAAATAGCTTTGGGGGCCAAACTCCAATTTGGAGAGCAGGGTATTCAAATGGGCTTTCTGGCACAGGACCTTTCCAAAATGATCAGGTTGATACAACAACGATCCAATGTGGGGATAGCAGGGATCATTGGTACTGATCTCTTGAGTCGGCTGGCGTGCAAGGTGGATCTAGGAAAAAGGGAGTTACATATACTGCAATAAGAAAATGTACAGAGGCTATTAAAGCAAATAGCCTGGAAATATTTAGTCTTGAAACTAGGCGAAAAATCTGGCCGTATAGTCCATTAGTGAGTTAGCGATTGGTGAATTGGCTACAACGTGTTGGGTGCCAAGAAGCATAGTTCCTATGGCTGGGTAACGCTCTCAGTACAGGTCCCGTTACTGTTTCAGCTCAAATGCTCGACTGGTAGCCTGCTGCGCGGTGGGAAAATCTTCTGGTATTGTTTGGGTCACCTTACCGGTAGCGGCCCACTCCACCCCCCGGAGAAATGACACTATAAAACCTACCCCTTCCAGAGAGTAGTCTTCGTGCCCCAGGGTAGTATGAAAAATTCGTCCCTGGCCGTATTCAATCACCATCAACACCGGCTCATGCCGATCCGTAGGGGCTTTTTCCGACATGTCCTTGCCGGTAGCCAGGATGGTCATATTCTTTGCTGGTCCCCTAAGCTGTGCATAGCACTCATCCCTGGTGGTGAGCCAATGTTCTGGCATGCCTTTGGTAATGGGATGGTCCTTTATCCTCACCGTTATAGGAATGGGTTCCACTGCTCCGTGACTGCCGGCTTTACCGTTTTTAGTGTCCCTGATTAACTCACCATTATTGGAATAATAGACATAGGGCCCATCTGATTGGTCCCGATCACCCCAACCACCCAGACCTATCATTTCATTGTAAGCCTTCCAATCCGGAAAGGAGTTATCCGCCGCGTGAACCGATACAAAACCGCCGCCTTCTGCTATAAACTGCTCAAAATTCTCCTGGGTGGACTCCGGCCAATTTGCGGCATTCCAACCAAAATTGGATACCACCACATCATATTGACTAAAATCGGGGCTGAAATCAGGATCGGGTTTGGGGTTTTCCAAATTTTTCGTTGCGCCAACCTCGGCCATAGATAGAAAGGCCTGCTCTTTTTCTGCGTTCCAGGTATACTGGGTTCGACTGATATCCACCTCAAACAAGCCGGTGTCTTCCAGATATTGTTTCATCATGATGGTTGACTTGGGCCATACCTCGTGGTTATTTTGGCCATCCACCATGAGCACCTGGATTTGGGCAAATATTATCTGAGGCAGCAACATACCACTGATCAATATATAAATAGTGCGTTTAGACGGACTCATGGTATTTCTTGGAAAAAATTGAAAATTTTACGAATCCCTGGCCTCTACTGAAAGGAGGCCATCGGATTTTTGCTAGGCACATATTAAGCAATATATATTGAAATAATTACCACATGTCCAACATTCCATTAGTGCAAATTAAAGAAACTTGCAGGAGGCCCTTGTAGAGGCTCCTGCACCTCTGATTCCTACCCATAAGCTGGGCGCCGTTCCTGACGGTGCTGAACCAATACTTTTCTATCCTGGAACATGGTACTATTTTGCTACAGAAACGGGGATAAATCAAATGAATCCAACTACAAACCAATGGCAATGCACAGTTTGTGTCTGGTTCATATATGTTCCAAATATCGGTGTAAATAGGTAAATTGCTTTACATCAAAGTTACTAGTGTTGCCATTTTTCTTTGATTGGCAATAAACATTAAAACAATTGTCTTTCGCTTCCCACCATATTGACCACTATTATTTTAGAAAACCGGATAACTTAGTATTGATGGATCAAGCGTTGCGCTCAAAAGGATCATCGAGAACTATGGGAGAAATGGTCATGCTAGCTATGGTATGGATAGCCACAGCGGCGTTTCTATGCAGCTGTGGACCAAAGCTTCCCAAGGACGTGGCCGAAGCTTATGAAAACCTGGATGGCGATGTGGACTTTAACCTCCATGTAAAACCTATCTTATCTGATAAATGCTTTCAATGCCACGGTCCGGATCAGGAAAACCAGAAGGCAGGCCTGCGGCTGGACCTACCAGAAACAGCCTATGGCGAACTTCCAGATTCTCCTGGAAAATTTGCAATTAAACCCGGTAATCTGCAAAAATCCCAGTTGTTTCATCGCATAGTTTCCGAGGATCCGCATTATAGAATGCCCACTTTGGAATCAAAGTTGTTCCTAACCGCCCACGAGAAAGCGGTACTAATCAAGTGGATTGAACAAAAAGCTGTTTATAAGCCACATTGGGCTTTTATAAAGCCCCATCAAGTGGATGTTCCTGAAGTCGATCAACAGTACCAGGTAAATAATGCGATCGATAATTTTATTCTGGACCAACTTAAGAGCACCGATCTTAACCCGTCACCGGAGGCTGAAAAAGAACTTTTACTGAGGAGACTTAGCCTGGATTTAACCGGGCTTCCCCCGACGCCAGAGCAAATTCTAAATTTTATACAGGATAAATCGGATCAGGCCTATGAAAAGCAGGTCGATCGGCTATTGGCTTCCCCTCATTACGGCGAAAAAATGGCCACTCACTGGATGGATTTAGCCAGATATGCTGATACTCATGGATACCAAGTCGATCTTTACCGGAATATGAGCCCCTGGAGGGATTGGGTGATAAAGGCATTTAATGAAAACCTTCCCTATGACGAATTTATAATCTGGCAACTGGCAGGAGACCAGCTTCCCAACCCCAGTCGGGAGCAAATATTAGCTACCGGCTTCAATAGGTTGCATCCGCAGAATCTGGAAGGGGGCATTGTGGATGAGGAATTCAGAGTGGCCTATGTGGCGGACCGCACGGATGTTATTGGACAGGGATTAATGGCGCTGACCCTGTCTTGTGCCAAGTGCCATGATCATAAATTTGACCCCATCACTCAAAAAAACTACTACGAGATATACAGCTTTTTCAATAACATCAATGAGTCAGGCCAGATTTCCTGGGAAGGCGCCACCCCGGTTCCGACTATGATGTTGCCAACTAAGGAGCAGGAAAAAGTTTTAAAGTTCATTGAGGAAGAAATCGAGGAAAAAGAAGACCAATTGGCCAGAGTTAAAAATGAATCAACCGAGTTATCTAATCAGTGGATTGAAAATGGATCATACCAAAAAATAAGCAATAAATGGCCAGAGGGAATGGAAGCCCGATTCGAACTGGAAAATGCTCAATTGGTCAATAGCTTCAACCCAGCCCAAAGGGCGAAAATGGATAGGCAATTCTCTAAAGAGGAGCATCCAGTGTTTGCTCGAGGCTATCAGGGACAGGGTATCTTACTGGATGGAGATGCCTGGATAGACTTGCAAAAAATTGGAGTATTTAGAAGAAATCAACCCTTCAGTATTGGGCTGCATATCTACCTGCCGGAAGACCTCAAATCCGGGGTTTTGTTCCATAAGGGAATAGGGGCTCGTTTGTACAGTTTTAGGGGATATCATCTGATGTTAAAGGACAATAAGCTTGAGCTAATGATAGCTCATACCTGGCCGGATAATGCCGTGGTGGAAGTTTCCAAAGAAGAAATTCCCAAGGAACGATGGCTGCAGTTCACGCTTACCTATGACGGGTCCAGCAAGGCGTCAGGGCTGAAAGTATATATGGATGGTGTGGAGTTAAAAACCGAAGTACAGGTGGATAATCTCTATAAAGACATCATTTTCAATAACATGACTGACGAGATGGATGATCAGGCCCTGGAGCCTGGCCTGCAGTACGGAGCCCGCTGGAGGGGCAAAGGCCTGGGAGGCGCAATAGTCGATAATCTAGTGGTTTATAACAGAGAACTTTCACCACTGGAGGTAATACAACTAGCCCAGCCGGAACAATTTAACCAGATAATTGCCCGGTCACCTGAGGAATTAAATGAAGAGCAAATATCGCTGTTGAAGCTTTACTTTGTCAACAATTTCTCTCCAGACTATGACAAGTCATTGGAGTTACTGGAGTTGAGCAGAAAAAAACTCGCCGATAGTATGGAGAAAGTTAAGGAGGTCATGGTGATGAAAGAAATGGAAGAACGGCGACCGGCATACGTCTTGAAAAGAGGATTATACGATAGCTATGGGGAGGAGGTATTCCCTAACACCCCGGAAAACATCCTTCCCATGCCGGAAGGACTTCCAAGAAATCGTCTGGGATTAGCAAAATGGATCACCCATCCCGACCATCCGCTTACCGCCCGGGTTGCGGTAAACCGGTTCTGGCAGCAATTCTTTGGCAGAGGTTTAGTGAAGACCACGGAAGACTTCGGAAACCAGGGAGAACGTCCCTCGCATCCTGAGCTTTTGGACTGGCTGGCCCTTCAATTCATTGAATCAGGCTGGGATGTTAAAGCCATGCAGAAATTAATCGTTATGTCGGCTACCTACCGGCAAACTTCAAAAACCGAGCAGGATCTATGGGAATTAGATAAGGACAATATCTGGCTAGCCAGGGGGCCTTCAGTCAGGCTCACCAGCGAAATGATCCGGGATAATGCCCTTTTCGCCAGCGGTCTGTTCAACGATAAGATTGGAGGAGAAAGTGTTCGGCCCTATCAACCGGAGGGTTTATGGAAAACCAATAACGACGTATACGTACAGGACACCGGTGACAAATTATACCGTCGCAGCCTATACACCATATGGAAGCGCACTGTCCCCCACCCCACTCTGGCTACTTTCGATCAACCCGAACGTAACGAATGCACCATGAGGCGACAAAAAACCAACACTCCCCTACAGGCACTGGTACTGCTTAATGACCCTACTTATATAGAAGCAGCCAGAGCATTAGGGGAAAACATTACCAAATCCAACAGTTTGGAATCAGGAATTCAGGAAGCTTTTACCAGACTTGCGGGCAGGACTCCCGATGAAAGGGAATTGGAGGTCTTAATGAATCTGCAGCAATCTGAATATCAAAGATTTAATCAGAATCCTCAAAAAACCAAAGGATGGCTGACCACAGGTGAATACCGAATAGATGAAGAGCTTGACCAGATACTGGTAGCTGCTAATACGGTAGTAGCCAGTGCCATTATAAATAGTGATGCCTCCATAGTAAAGCGATAATATTATGTGTCAACACCACAAAAAAAGGATTGTTCATCCTGAATTTAGCAAGTTGGAAAAAGATATAGACCGCAGGCAATTTCTTACCAAAACGTCCATGGGCGTTGGAGCCATGGCCTTGGGTTCGCTTTTGGGAATGGACAATATACTGGGGCAAAAAGGATCAAGCATAACTACTACTACTCCTGGTTTAACCGGGATGCCGCACTTTGCCCCCAAAGCAAACCGTATTGTATTTTTATTTATGAGTGGTGGTCCTTCACAATTTGAAACCTTCGATTACAAGCCTAAACTGAATAAATTATTCGGACAGGATTTACCGGAATCCGTACGAGATGGCCAGCGGTTGACCGGCATGAGCGCGGATCAGACCTCCCTGCCTATTGCACCGTCTATTTACAAGTTCAATCAATATGGTAAAAGTCGAACCTGGGTAAGTGAATTGCTGCCGCACACTGCTCAAGTAGTGGACGATCTCTGCATCATTAAGTCTGTTTTTACCGAACAGATCAATCATGACCCTGCCATAACTTTTTTCCAAACCGGTCATCAACTCCCCGGTAGGCCGTCTATGGGAGCCTGGTTGAGTTACGGATTAGGATCACTTAATAAAAACCTGCCTAACTTTATTGTATTGCAGTCCAAAAATGCCGGGGGACAACCGCTTTATGCCAGACTATGGGGAAATGGTTTCCTGCCCACTGAACATCAGGGTGTGCAGTTTCGCTCCGGTGAAGACCCCGTGCTTTATCTCAACAACCCGGAGAATTATCACGGAAAGGATCGCAGAGAGATGCTGGATCACCTTAAGGAGTTGAATCAATTGCAATACAGTGCTTACGGTGATCCGGAAATACTGGGGCGTATCGCTCAATACGAAATGGCTTACCGCATGCAGACATCTGTACCGGATGCCATCGATCTATCTAACGAACCGGATTATGTTTTTGAAATGTATGGCGAGGACAGCCGTGATCCCGGGACTTATGCGGCAAACTGTTTATTGGCCAGAAAATTACTGGAAAATGATGTACGGTTTGTGCAGCTCTATCATAAAGGTTGGGATCAACACACCTATCTGCCCAATGGGATCAGAAACCAATGCGCAAATACCGACCAGGCTACGGCAGCATTGGTCAAAGATTTAAAGCAACGAGGATTGCTGGAAGATACCCTAGTAGTTTGGGGCGGTGAGTTTGGCCGTACGGTTTATTCCCAAGGCAAGCTAACCGAAACGGATTATGGTCGTGACCATCACCCCCGATGTTTTACTATGTGGATGGCCGGAGCAGGAGTCAAAGCCGGTTATTCCTATGGTGAAACGGATGATTTTAGTTATAACATTGTAAAGGATCCGGTCCATGTGCATGACTTTCAAGCTACCCTGTTGCACTTATTTGGTATTGATCATGAAAGATTGACTTTTAAATTCCAGGGGAGAAGATTTAGGCTGACCGATGTTCATGGACACATGGTTAAGGATATCCTGGCCTAGGATACTCGAAAAATCTCGGGAAGAACCAGACTATTACCAAGATCACAGTTACGGCGCTGATTATCGTTCAATACAACCTGTCGGGGTGGATGTACGCGGCACAATTATACTAAGCCAGAAAACAATTTGCCTAACACCGATAGTGTCCTTTCATTATCGGTACGGAGATAATCCTCTGATGGTTTGCGCTTCCTTAAATGAAACTGCTTTAATTGTTTAGTCTGAATGGATAACTAGTGAAAACCATTACATTACCTGACCTTTTTTCTGCCGGACCGGTAATTGATGAAAAAAAATTTATATGTATATCAATGGAATGCCCATTAAATCCGCCTTTTAAATTGAGCGTGTCTGATTCGATTAAGATCCTCAGCTGACTTTCTCATCAAAGAAACGAAGAGTGCGTGCAATATTGGCTTGCCAATAAGTCCATTGGTGTTCACCAGCAAATTCCTGGTATATATGCTCCACCTGAAGCTGCACCAACTGTTTATGGAGTTCCCGGTTGGCCTCTAGCAAGTCATCGTCCACCCCACAATCAAATCGAATAGCGGGGAGGCCATTCGGATTGGCCTTAATAACATCAATAGCGTTTCTCCCGGACCCTTTAAGCTGAAATGATTCCAATGGCTCTGCTACGAAAGCTGCCATCTGCTCAAACTTGGTTATAGCGCTATGAGCTGAAATGGCGGTGAATTTCTCGGGATATTGGCAACCCAACATCAAGGCCCCAAACCCACCCATAGAAAGCCCTCCAATACAAAGTGGGGAACCAATACTAGCACCAGAAATATTTTCTGCCACTGCATTAGGGACATCCGACACGATCCATTCAGAAAAATCCTTATGGGTATGCCGCAAATATCCTGAGCCGTCCCCCCAAAGTCCATCGGAAGGCATGGCCAATATCGCCGGTTTGATCTGACCAGATGAAATCAAATCCCGAGCCGTGATATGGACACCTCCCTTCATGGCCCATACCCAAGCGCTTCCGTAAACGCCATGTAAAAGCATATAAATGGGAAGGGATTCTATCCCTTGAGCTACTTCTGGTACATAAACACAAATGTCTCCCCTGCCTCTTAAGTTTTCTGATTTAACTGTAAGAAATCTCAATCCTGCGATTTCATAGCTACTTTCTGATAGCTCTACGGTTCTAAAACTGCTCAACTCCTTTTTTATTTAATCAAATACCACTACACCCTTAGCGTTTGTGCCCTGGAGCATATCATCGAAAGCATATTGCAGCTCATCCAGGGAGTATTCTCTGGTGATCATCTCATCTAATTTTAAAACCCCCTCTTGGTAGAGTGCTAACAGCTTGGGAAAATCAACTTGTGGACAACATTTCCCGTAAAGAGGATTAATATAAACTTTATCCCATTCAAACAATCGCATATCGATGGTGATCTCTTCCTCAATCCCGCTCACCTGTACCGCTGTGCCTGCATTGCGTACCATAGCCAAAGGTGCGGCCCCTAAGGCGGGAATTGCGGTACATTCAAACGCATAATCCGCCCCCCGACCCTGACAAAGCTTTCTAACCTCTTCTGCCACTTGTTCCAGACTATGATCACCGGTATCTGCCAATATCATATGAGTAGCGCCAAACTGTTCAGCTAACTCCAGTTTCTGAGGCTTAACATCCACCGCAATAACGGTAGTAGCTCCTGCTATTTTTGCTGCTTGGATCACATTCAAGCCCACCCCTCCGCAACCCAAAACCACTACCGAACAGCCGCTGCGCATTTTGGCGGCATTAACCACCGACCCATAGCCAGTCATTACCCCGCAGCTAATGATGCTGGCAGCTGAAAAGTTCAAATCCCTTTCATCAACTTTTACTAAGGCCGAGGTTTTCACCAAAGCGTATTCACTTAAGGTTCCAAGATTAAAAGAGCGTTCGATGGGTTTGCCTCGCCATATAGAACCCTGCAAATGGGCGTGCCCTGGAGTGTACCCATTACTTCCAGCCACTACTGGGGAGTTCTTCTCACAAATGTGCTGATTGCCTTCCAGGCACTGGAAGCATGACATACAGGGAGTAGCCCAGTTGAGGATAACCTGGTTTCCAACTTCAAGCTCAGTAACCTTACTACCTACCATTTCCACCAGTCCGGCTCCCTCGTGCCCCATTACAATAGGCTTACCCCAGGATAAAGAGTCATAATCTGTATGACATAGCCCGGCTGCTTTCATTTTTACTACTACCTCATCGGCTTTAGGCTCTTGAAGCGTGATCTCATCAATGACGAATGTACCATCGCCCACCGCCAGTGCACTTTTTGCCATTAGTGACATAATACTTGTTTTAAAAGGATACTCTAGATGCTAATGGTAAACTTCGAGCCCGATACCACAAGAAATTTGCTCTATTAAAAGTCTGGGATTTAGTAAATTATATTTAGATCAATCCCGAATTTATCAGTCTTTGTGTATCAGCTTATCATCCTGCATATTTTCTGGAATCCTACTGAGGCCGATGCAAAAGCATTGTGGATTTCAAATCAATAAAGCCTTTGTAGGACCTCAATTTCGTTAAGAGCCTCTGTCATTCAAAGCGGATTGACTTAACTTCTACAGCCCTCATTTTAATTCCGCAATTTTTAGCTGTTTTTGATCCCAGTAGTCATCATCGTGAAAGGCAAAACGACTCGGCTGGTATGCTCCCACCAGATCCACTTTGGCTTTCTCCGGTACTGGCATTTCCAGTAACCAAAAAACCGCGTTTACCATCATTCTCCTGGTCCCTTCGGCCAGTAGGTCGGTAGAAGCGCCCATGGTGGTAGCAAAAACCTTTCCGGGTTGTCCACCGGGAATTTGATAGGATTTAGTCCAGGCAACTGGCATCATGGGATCATTTTGATCTATTTCGACCTGCTGAGTATCATCATCCTCAACCGTTATTTTTCCCGGCAACTCAGCATCAGTGGGTCTCATACCTAACCTTGAATCAGACTCATCATGCTCGGCATCCCTATTCACCACCTGGCCTAATACGATGGGCTGGGATCCCTCCGGTAGGGGTAACCTGACTCCATAGACATCCGTTGGTCCCCAAATGCTGCCTTCCTCAATGCCATTTAAGATCGGATGGTTGTCAGCTCCTGGCGCTGCCTGCCCCCTGGTGCTTTGATTACCATGGTCGCCGTGGTGTGAGATCCACTTCTCTCCCAATACCAAACGGCCAAATCCCTCGTTCCAATCATCTGTTCCCTTATAATAATTTCCATAGTGCCGATAATTGGACTCAAAATCAGTGTCCTGAAAATTAAAACCGTGGGTAGCAGTCCTGATCCCAAATACCGGTTTCCCTCGGCTGAGGTAGCCATCTATATGCTTCATTTGAGAGTCAGGCAGTGCACGGAACCGGGTAAAGATGATCATTAAGTCCGCGCTGTCCAGGCTTTCCAATCCCGGGATATTATGTAGATAGTTAGGATCTACTACCCCGGGATATTCAGGGTCTTGGGCAAACAATACCGTGCAGTTAAACACGTGGTGACGGGCCAGTATTCTGGCAAGCTGTGGCAGTGCTTCCTCCGAACGGTACTCCTCATCTCCCGAAATTAAAACGATATTGGGTCTTCCTCCATTCCCGGTTACCGACAGCCATTGTTGAACCGGTTCGGGGTTTGGAATGGATTGAGTTGGTTCAGGACTCCCACATCCTAGTATTAGTATCAGCGAAAAAAATAAGGCGGTAATCTTCATAAGATAATCAATGTTAAAGAGCTCTAATTATATAAGTATTGGTTTCAATTGGGTGCTAAGGTATTTTCCATCATCCAGAGTTACGCCATCCGGATCAGTGATCGCCTCATCGCACTCATCTTCCATCACAATCCAGCCCTGAAAATTAGTGTCGATCAAATATTCGGTTACTCCTTTAATATCGATCACACCTTCACCGGTTGGGGCCCATTGCCCATCACCGAACATATCTTTATAATGGATCAGATTGATCAAATTTCTATACTGCTTAACTATTGACAAAGGATCCATACCTGCTTTCGCGATATGCCCTAGGTCCGGTGTATATCCTATCCATTGATTGTTAAGCCCATTGAGCAGAATTTCATAGTCCTCCCGGGTACGATAGACTGAGCCTTCGGGAGAGTTTGGGTGGTAAGAACAGACAATGCCCCGGTCATTAGCCCTTTGCGCTATGGCGTTGACACAACTCAAGAGATTTTGTTGTCTCTCCACCAGGTGATTTCTATCCTGGCCAGGCATTTGCACCAATAAATAAATGGTATCTGGAAAATGGGCTAGAAAATCCATCCATTTATCTGCATTTCTTCTTTCATCACTGGTTTCCAATGGGTTTCTCCAATCCTCTACATGCACCAATGCCGCCATCTCCAAATCATGTTTTTGCAGCGTATCCCGCATTTTATGAGGATCAGACAGCTCACCAAAAAAACTGGTTTCAGGTTCAATGCCAGAGAAACCAGCTTCATTGATCACCTTCATGATGTGGTCCAGCTTACCCTTATAATTTTCTCCGGGCATTTGCCAGGTATAAGTCTCACATGCTAGTTTGATCCTACTCATACTTAATATTCAAAAAAAATTCAGTAGTGATTTTATTAAATCGCTCCAAATCCTCCCAGTGATGCACATGGCCACCCAAAGGGAAATTTACATAATGTGATCCGGCAATGCCGTGATGCAGTAACTTGGAGAATTCCGGGGGGGTGAAAATATCCTTATCTCCTACCGTAATCAAAGTGGGAACCTGTATCTCAGGAAGCTGGTCAAGGGTGTCATGATTGATACAGGCGTCCAGTTGTCCGTTAAACCCCTCGGTAGATTGGGGGCTTGGATTAGCCGCTGCTGCCTGCTGAGCTGCCTGTAAATCCTGCATTCCATACGCATAGAACGGCGGAGCAAAGATCCAAAGCTGCAGGAGCTCCATAAAATCCTCGGGCTTACTGGTAACCCTTAGTTTCTTAAGATTCCGGTACACGGTTTTAGCGTAGTTATCAAACCTGGGCCAGGTACTGATTAAGGCCAAGCATCGCACCTTATGGGGATGGTTTAGTGCTAACCGCTGGGTTATGGCGCCTCCCATTGAAATTCCCGCCACTCTTGCCTTACCAACACCCGCGTGATCCATTACCGCAACCACGTCTTCCGCCATCATGGCGGTATCGTAGGGGCCCGGTGGTTGGTCTGATTTTCCCACTCCCCGGTTATCGATCAACAGGCATTTGAAATGCTTTTCGTATTCAGCTACATGTTTTTCCCATACATTACCGTCGGCGCCAAAACCCATGATCAGTATCAACGGTTCCCCTTCACCCATGATCTGATAGAAGATCTTGGTTCCATTTGAATCTGCGTAATAACTCATGGTATACTATTTAATACATTTTCCACAAAAGGTATGGCTTTGCGTGCATCCACTTCTGTAGTAGGGCAAAAACAAAAATCAAAACACCACCATTCGAGGGGCTCAACTTGCTCCCTAATGGCGCTAATCAGCTCAACAAAATTGATATTTCCTTCCCCGAACGGAATATGAGCGCTGGTCTCATCATCATGCAGCGTACCGTCGCTGTCGATCAGGTGGAAGTGTCCAATGTGATGCTTTAACTTTTTGGCCAGCTCCACCACCCCTCCGTCCAAAGTTTCTCTGGGGCCAACTTGCCTGGCCCCTACCACTGCGCACATGTAAGCATGGCTGGTGTCAAACAAAACCTTGAAATTCTGATGATCAACTGATTCTACTATGGCTATTATTTCACTTGGTTTATTTAGCCAGAATCCCGGTTCAAACTCCCATACTAGTTGTACCCCGTTTTGATGACAAGCATCTGCGGCATGATGCCAGGTATTGGCCAACCGGTCAAACCTTTGATGGTATTCCGATTCGTCCAGATCAACTGGCGGGCTAATGGTATCCACCCGTAAGGTATCGATCTGCATGTTGCTGCAAAAGGCCAATGCTTTGTGAATAGCTTTCAGATGATCCTTCATGGGAACTTCAGCAGCTGGAACTTCCCTGAAATCTGGCGCATAACCGGATATTCCCAGCCCGTAATCCGCAATTTTTGCTGCCAGTTCTCTGCATTTTTCAGGTGTATTATACACATCCGGATGGGGGTGAGGTTGAAAACCATTTATTTCAATACCGTCATAATTGGCCGCTGCAGCGTATTTCATGAACTTACTGAAAGACCAGGGGTCATGCTCGAATGGTCCAAAAGAGAACGCCCAGCTGCCTATGGAAAATTTTGGTCTTCTCATGCTTCATTCCATTTACCTTGAATAAAATTAAATCCATCCTGATATACCTCATCGGCGGCAGAAAAATTTCTCCATACATTAATGGCATTAGCAAATTCCGGGATGGTAGTGCTGAAAGCTTCTATAGTAAGCCATCCATCATATCCTATCTGTTTCAAGGTACCAAATACTTCATTCCAATTAACCTGCCCCCTGCCCGGTGTTCCACGATCGTTCTCACTTATGTGAACGTGCCTTAAATATGGGGCGATAGTGCTAATTGCTTCCCGGTGGCTTTTCTCCTCGATATTGGCATGGTGAGTGTCATAGATAGCCCCCACATAGGGATGGTCAACTTGCGTTAAAAGCTTTCTCATAGTAGCCATGGTGTTAACCAAATAGCATTCAAACCGGTTTAAGGCTTCTGGCGCCAGCATTACCTCAGCCTCTTGGGCATATTCTCCGATCTTTTGAAGATTCTCAACGCTCCATTTAAATTCATCCGGCGTACCTGGCTTTCTGGTAAAATAGGCAAAGGCCGAATGGATAGGTCCGCAGATCAATTCAGCTCCTGCCGCATTGGCCACATCTACCGCCCACTTCAACCTATCCAGTCCCGCCTGTCTAATGGCTGGATCCGGGCTGGCGATATTGGTTTCCTCCAGTAAAGAAGTCACCGCGGTCACTCCCAACCCTAAATCCCTTAAATGATTACCTAGCTTGCTGTAATGGGCTACATCCCCCTCCCCTAGAGGCAGTTCTACTCCATTGAATCCTTGTTTTTTTATTTGTTCCATGATGTGGTAATGCTGTTCAGTGACGTGGTTGGTCCACAACAGCATATTCATGCCAATTTTCATCTATAAAAATTTTTTAACATTAGAAGTAACACATAATTAGTGGCTGGCAATTTATAAAATTACCTTTTGTGAATGGCCAATTGAACTGGTTCAATATTCATTCTTTTTCCGGTATAAATTTGAATAGAATCATAAAACCAAAAATCGCCATTCTGCCGCGGCAAACGGGAAGTAAGATTATTCCAATCTAATTCTGTAGCCAGCAATCATCAATTCCCAAGTACTGTACAATTATTCAACACCCCTGAAGTTGAAGAACAGAATTAGAAACAATGAATATATAACTCTCACAAAACCAAATAAAAGCAACCACTAGCAAGGTCATGGAGAATCGAAGCAACCCCTTTTATAAGGTATTTAAAATTTCTTCCGGCTCTAGTTTTCGATAAAACCCTGAATCTCCCTTTTGATCTGAATAAAATGCTTTTCCAGTTCCTGATATTTTTTTTCCCGGATAAGATTCCTATCAAACAAGGACCCACCCATTCCTACCCCTACTGCCCCGGCCTCGAAAAAAGACCTGATATTAGATCGGTTTACTCCTCCAGTGGGCAAAAGTCGGATCTGATCCAATGGCGCTCGTACTTCCTTTATATACTGAGCCCCCAACTGAGTAGCCGGAAATACCTTTACTGCAGAGGCTCCCAAATTCCAAGCCCGGTAAATTTCCGTGGGAGTAAAGGCTCCGGGGAAGATCGGTACTGAATCCTTGACGGCCTGTACCATAACGTCTTCCCCCAGGACCGGCATCACTATAAATTGGGCCCCTGCAGCCCTGGCATTGTGGTACTGATTCAATTCACAGACGGTCCCTGCTCCCACATTCAATTCTGGAAATTCCTTAACCAAGGCACCGATTATTTCTCCCGCGTTCTCCGTATTCATAGTAATTTCTAGAGTATAGAGCTCAGCCTCCACATATGATCTGGCTATTCGAATAACGGTATCTTTGGGGACCCCCCTGAGGATGCCTACAATTGGAGACTGCTTATAACGGTCCCATGAGAATTCTGATCTATTGGTCATACTGTGCTAGCATTTTCCTTTGCCCTGTTAACAGTGCATAATCCAATGTCCCTCGGTCAAAAATCACCAGGCGACTAGGATCAACAATATTTTCCAGCGCTTTAGCATAAAGCGGTATCAGATTCTGGGGCGCCACCAGCAATACCTTTTTGCTTCCCTTTTTCAAATAAGACAGCTCATCCCCTATAAGCAACCCACTTAGAAGATAGTAATTATCCTCTTTGCCGCCTCCCTTCACAACCTGATTCGCCCTTATCATCAGTAAGCTGGAAGATAATTTTCCAGCAGCACCCAAAACAACTCCATCCAAAAATGCGCTTTCAACCATCCCACTCCATGTGGTCTTCTCTATGGAGGAAGATAATATGCTGGTGGTGGCCAATACTTCAAAGAGCTCTCCGGTCATAAAATTTTTTAAGCTGATAAACTTTCTTTGATCGAAAGTGAGATGTTTACTGTGAGTCCCTGGTAGGATTAAAATGCCCCTTTTATATTTGATAAGTTCTGAGGACAATCCAATAGCCTGAGTCTCCTCCCCCCTCATCATATGATCCTGGCTTTTGACACCCGAGATCAATAATAAGTTCAAACCAGTGGCGGTTGACAGATGCTCGCACAACAAACCACGGCCATCCAAATTGAATGGCATTTCTGCGTATTCCAATTCCTTTAAACCGATACTGGAGGAGGCCATACCGGAAACAACTACCGGCAGATCTCGATATGGCTTTGGGAATTGTTGGATCTCTTGTTTGAGATAGTCCGAAAAAAATGCAAGCCGATCTTGTGCTTGCTGCTTGAGGAATAATTGGTTTATTACCTTAATCCCGCAGGTAGTATGATGTTCTACAACTACCTTCAAATTTTCAGTTTCCACTAGCTTTAATCGAAAGTTAGAGGTTCCCCAGTCGCAGCTTATAAAGTTATCTGTTTCCAAGTTTAATTTTTAATAATGCTGGATCCTCTTGGCCTGGATAATTTCACACAGAGATAAATAATAAGTTATTTGAACAGATCATCTATTAACTTAGCATTTACCTCCTGTAAGGAATCCAATACCAAATGAGCTTGGGGCAGGTCTTGTTTATTTCCCAATCCAATGGTGTACATTCCAGCTGTACGGGCTCCCACGATCCCGGCATGAGCATCCTCGAATACCACACAGTGTTGAGGCGGAAAATCCAAAGCAGCAACGCATTTTTCAAAAACCTCGGGATCCGGCTTACTTCTGCTCACGTCATTCCCATCCACAATCACCTCAAATCGATCGGTTATGCCTAAACCCGATAGAACCGCCCCGGCATTTTTACTGGCCGATGCCACCGCTTTTTTTATCCTCATCTCTTCTAGTTGGTCCAATAAGCTGGCAGTTCCAGGTAATAAATGATTTGGTGACAGCTGATGGATATACTCCAAATACCAGGTGTTCTTCAAGTCAGTAAGCTCTTCCTTTTGACTTTCAGAATAATTTAGTCCGCCTTTTTCCAAAATTATTTCCAAGGATTTTTTCCTGGATACTCCTTTTAAGCTGTTATTGTCTCTGATATCAAAATCGACTCCTAGCAGGTTCGCCAATCGCTGCCAGGCTTTAAAATGAAAATCTGCAGTATCTACTAATACGCCATCCAAGTCGAAGATACAAGCTTGATATCTAGGCATACCGACTTTCCACCGTATTACCTGGCGTTAGTGTCTGCTCCTTTCCACCTATCTCTACCTCAATTTCCCCATCTAAATGGGCACAGTCAAACGTTATGTTCTTCCGATCTACCTCAACCGGTATGGTTTGTCCCCGCCATTTGATTTTGAAATTCAATTTTTTCCAATGAGGTGGCAGCCATGGCTTGAAGGTCAGTTTACCATTTTTTACTCTAAGCCCAGCAAATCCATTAACTACTGCTTGCCAGGTTCCCCCTGCCGAGGCAATGTGGATACCCCACTCGGTATTGCCCTGATTATTAACCAGGTCTACCAAGGCTGATCTTTGAAAATATTGCACTGCCTTTTCATGGTTTCCAGTCTCGACCCCCATGATAGTATGAATACTGGGGCTCAAAGATGACTTGTGCATAGTCCGTGGCTCATAGTATTGGTAGTTAATTCGCTTTATTTCATCGGAAAATTGATCCGGAAGCATATACATCAGCATTAACACATCAGGTTGTTTGATCAAAGTGGTGGTATCGCAATTGAAATGATGATATCCTTCCGGATAGAGGGGCATGTGGTTTTTATCCCAATCAGTAATGGGTATATCATCCAGTTTAAAATAATCTTCAAACTGCTCCACTAATTGCTTTTCTTCATCGTATGGGATAAATATCTTAGCGGCTTTCTCTCGCCAATGCTGAATTTCCTCTTCGGACAGGTCTATAGTTTGGATTATAGCCTGTAAGGAGTCCTTATGATCCGTGTTCATTTTTCGGTAAAGATCTACCGATTGATTTAAGTTCCATTGGGTCAGCCAATTAGTATATACACTATTATTTACCAATTCATGGAACTCATCCGGGCCCTCTACCTGGTTTAACTCATACCGATCCATCGATTGATTATACTCTAAACGTGAATCCCAAAATCGTGCGGTTTCAAATAATATGTAAGCTCCGTATTTCAACATAAATTCCATGTCCCCAGTAGCTTGATAATAGGAGATCACCCCATACACAACGGCCGAGGTAATATGAATTTCGCGCTCACCCGTCCAAATACGGTCCTTACCATCTGCGGTCCAGGGCGGTGTAGTTTCATGACCGGTATCTGCAGATTCCCATGGATATCTTACCCCTTTGAATCCGGTTTCCCTGGCATATTCTCTAGCGCCCTCCATGGTGTGATACCGATATAATAGCAAAGCTTTGGCAGTTTTAGGCTGAGTATAAATATAAAAGGGCAGCAGAAAAATCTCGGTATCCCAAAATACATGCCCTTTATATCCTTCGCCGGATAGGCTTTTTGCTCCTATATTCGCATGATGGTCATTATCATTAGCAGTGATAAGCAGATGATAAATATTAAATTTTAAGGCATGGTTTGCCTGGGGATCCCCTGCTATGGAAATCTCACATTGATCCCATTTATCACGCCAACTGGCTACATGCGCTGTGATTCTCGCTTTGGATGAAAGCTCAGCGAAATTTTTTAAATCCTTACCTACGGCGTTTTTCAAATCGCTTTTTACGACATCCCTTGAACTGTAAATGGAAACCAACTTATTAACGTGGTATACCCCTCCCTGCTCCACTTTCAATGTAGCCCTCTGCCAGGCAGTGTTATGCTGAAATCCATTGCTAATATCGATTTTACCTGTTTCCGCAATTAGTTGGGAACCATACAACATTTGATATGGTCTTTCCAGGGTTTCAAGTAACAGATATATACCTTTGTCATTTATGGGACCGGAATCCAGAGGAGTTAGATGTCTGCTTCGGGTCCATTTTTTCCATCGTGATTGCGGGTCGAACTCCGGTTTCTCCTTGTAGGCAGGCTCCAGGTCTAAATTATAAACATTTCCATCTATGGGAGCATCCAGGTAGACGGTTCCGGAGTAGTTTTCTGGAATGATAGTGATCCTGGTTTCAAAGCAATGCCGGTTTTCAAGATGAGCGTATCGCATACTTTCGTAGCTGGTCACCCGGCCATGCTTGTCTTTAAATCGGGTGAACCTGTACAGCAAACCCTGTTGTAGATCCAACGCACGATAGTAGTCGAGAATTTCACAATTGTGCATGCTAAGCTGCTGGTCTTCTACCCATACCATCAATTTACTCCAGTCGGGGGCGTTTACCAGGTCCACAATAAAGGAGTCGTAGTGATCGAATACCCCGTTTAGGTAAGTGCCCGGCAAACCGGCATCATGCCCTTCCTCCAGGCTACCCCTGGTTCCAAGATAACCATTGCCCACGGTGAAGATGGTTTCGAAAACATTCAGTTGCTCAACTTCGAAATTCTCCTCTTCCACCAGCCATGCCGCATCGGATAGCATTGACCGTAGCGGCAATTGCAGGTGCTGATCTTTAATTGTCTCCATACCTTTCCATTATCATTTTTTCCGTTTCGGCCAATGACTTGAATACATCAAAGGTCCTTCCTTGAGTTCTTTGAGCGCCCATAGCGTTACCATATCTTGCCGCCCCGATAAAGTCATCTCGATTTTTCAACAAGCCAAATGCCACACCCCCCGCGAAAGAATCACCGCATCCAGTGGTATCGATTACTTTATCTACCTTTATTGAAGGAACCAGTTCCTGTTGCAGTTCGCCATCGGCCAAGGTGTAAACCATAACCCCTCTTGAATCCAGCGTCACATAGAGCGAATTCAAACCTTGGTTTAAACAATGTTGGGCGAATTCCGGTAACTTCTCCATCTCAATCTCCTCATTTCGTTCGAGCTCATGCAGTTTGTATTCCTTCTCAAACCAACTGCAGTTGGCCTCTTCAAGATTCATTTTCAAAATATCGATAAAAGGCAACCAGCGGTCCCTGTCCACCCAAAATTTCATCAAGCGGTCTCCCTGGGTGGTAAGGGTATTAGTAGGTCCATGGGCATCGAATATGATTGAGGCTTTGCTATTAGACTTTATATACCGCAGAGTTTCCAATGGAACTTCAAAGTCGGTTACCGGCACAAATACGAACACCTCACAATCCATCAGATCATCAATATCCTTAGGGAGGATAGGATTCATGAAAGCCGTCTGTTTTTCCAACCTTTTATTTTGATCGATAAAGTTAAGGTTGATCACATCACCTTGGTCCAAATCTGAGGTGATATGAGAAGGTTTAATGTTCTGGTAGGGCTGCAAAATTTCCAGTATAGCTGCTTCATCCTTTTTGCGGACATGGGATACCGGGATAATTTGATCCTCATCGCTGAGTAAATTTGCGAGTGCGATAGCGGTGTGAGTCACACAGCCATATTTCTCAATTATCTCATCGTTATGCGTTGAGATATGATCTCTGGGGATTGGTCCGATTACTGCTACTTTATGTCCCATAGTGACTATTGGTAAATACTAATATCATATTCGACTTTATTCCAAATTATAGGGCTCAGAAAATACTCTCTCAGGGACTTCCATCTCCGTTAGCAGTTTATCTAATTCATTCTGCATCATTTCAGTGGTGTGATCATGTCCCTCCACACCGTAAATGTTTTCGATTTCCCATGGGTCAGTCTCAAGATCATACAATTCCCAAATGTCATCGGTATAATAATGGATCAACTTATAACGATCTGTCCTTACCCCATGATGACGTCCTACCTGGTGTATACCATGATCATAATAATGGTAATAAACCGATTTCCTCCATGCAACATTTTGATCAC
Source organism: Cyclobacteriaceae bacterium (assembly GCA_965224285.1). Taxonomy (GTDB): domain Bacteria; phylum Bacteroidota; class Bacteroidia; order Cytophagales; family Cyclobacteriaceae; genus JAJCYK01. The sequence continues at coordinate 4,824,317 of OZ245043.1, read as the reverse complement.
CAGCCAATAGCGGTAATAGGGATTTTCCCTGAATATCAGAAGGCATGGGCTCATTGGCAAAGTCGAGAAATGTAGGGGCAAAGTCAATATTCTGCGTCAATTTGTGAATCACCGTCCCGGGCTCAATGATAGCAGGCCAGCGCATAAGCAGAGGCATGCTCATGGCAGGTTCGTACATTAATCTTTTTTCCGCATAACCGTGCTCTCCCGTAAAATATCCCTGATCTGAGGTGTACACCACTACGGTATTTTGCTTAAGATTTTCATGCCCATCAAGCCAATCCAGTATTCGGCCTACGTTTTGATCGACTGCATCGATCATTCGCAGGTAATCTTTTATAAATCGCTGATAGTGATATTTCCTCATAGCATCGCCCGCCAAAACACCTTGCTCCAGGTATTGTAAATATTGTTGATTTTGGGGGTCAATCACCGCATGATATGACTGGCGTTCTTCCGGTGCCATTCTTTTGAGATAAATATTCTCATCCGGATCATAGGTTCCGTAGAACGGCAACGGACGGTAATCATTTAGAAAAAAGTTGACCTGGCTGGCATAATATGAACGACTGTTGAGATCATCGAATAAGGTGGGCGGTTCCGGGATAGTATCGGAAAGGTATTTTTCTAGCAGATCCAAGGGAGGCATTCGAGGAACATGCGGTGCTTTATATTGTACCAATAATAGGAACGGTTTATCGCTTTTACGTTGGTGTTCTAACCAATTCAAAGCCTCATCTGTGATCAGATTGGTTGAATAGCCCTTCATGGAGTCCGTGCCCTGCCACGGTGTGTAGAATTCCGGGTTGTAATAAAAGCCCTGTTTTCCCGCCCCTGTAAGGATTTTGTAATAGTCATATTCGTCAGCGGGTTTACTATTCAGATGCCACTTTCCCACTAGGGCCGTTTGGTAGCCGGCCTCCCGTAAAATACCTGGGAAAACAGCCTGAGTGCTGTCCCAGGGCTTGGCGTTACCAGTCACTCCGTTTTTGTGACTATGCTTGCCGGTTAAGATAGAAGCTCTGCTGGGGCCACAAATGCTGTTGGCACAAAACATATTCATAAAAATTGCTCCCTCCATCGCCAGGCGATCGATATTAGGCGTTTGGTTTATTTCCGAACCATAGGCACCGATGGTTCTTCGAGCATGATCGTCCGCCATCACAAATATAATGTTCGGAGGCTTGGATGGAGATTGGGATCGACTTTGTCCACAACTAAAGCCTATAAACACCAAGCATACAGCCAGGAGGGTTGAGTGGAAGAACGCAGCTTTTAGGTAGAGAAATTTCATTTTTAGAAGAACCAGATTTTGATCACAGTTAATAATATCATAACCACTAATAGTCGTCGCATCCATAATTCCGCCCCATCCCACCGATTGCTAATCACACCCGTGACATAAGCCCCAATGATTTGTCCTAAGGACAAAAGCAATGCAGGTACCCATAATATCATGCCCTTTACCGCAAAAAATATAGTGACAGGAATAGTATAGGTCAAGATGATGACCAACTTATTGAGATTAGCTTCTAATAAGGAAAGTTGAGCATACATACTTATAGCAACAATTAATAATATACCGATACCAATCTGAATAAATCCCCCATACAAACCTATGAGAAAAAACAAAGGGTAGCAAAACCATTTATTAGATGGTATTATTCCTGCCAAATTCCAGCTGACATCCTTAAACATACTGGGCAGTAACAACAGCATTACTATGCTAGCTACCAGGTTCAGCCACCATTCCGGAATTTCTATAGCCAGGACACCACCTAAAATAGCGCCTAGGAAGGTGGGTAAAAAAAATTCCAGCTTTAGGTCCTTCCATGAATACTGCCCGTTTCTAATGTAGGCAATAATCGCTGCTATATTCTGACAAATTACCCCTACTCTGTTAGTGGTATTGGCCAGTGTAATGGGAATACCCAGATATAACATGGCCCCGAAGGTGAATATAGTACCACTACCTGCCATGGTATTAACGATCCCAGCTAATATTCCCGCGGTGATCAGAATACTAATTTCAACCCATGAATAGGAGACAAACTCCATTTTAAGGTTCACAGAATGGGAAACTACCAGCTTGCGGACATGGGGATTTTCCTGACTGGTAAATTAAATGCATCTGTCTATGAGCTCCTTGGATTACATCTCGAAATATAAAATCGGTAATTTCCTGAACATGGTCCGATAAAGGCTTTCCAGCCCATTCATGGCCCCCCATACATCCGGTGACCAAATAGTAACCTGTGCCTAAAGTTTGCAGCTTATCGGCGATGGACTTGGCACCGTATAAGGATAAATATCCAGGTGTTCCCAAGTCACAATAGTGGTGAGGGGCATTAGCATAGGGTACCAAGTTATCACAAGTCCCGTGAAAAAGTTGGGTGGGAATAGCTGAGGTGGAGTTTATCAATCCCAGATCTGTAATGGCACCGGCCATACTAATAACCCCGCCATAGCGAAAATCGGGGTTTAATAAAGTCAGTCCGGAATCATTGCTCCAGGTATCCTGCCAATAAACGGCGTGCAAAGCAGCTTCGGCCCCTGCACTACTGCCTGCGACTACGATTTTGCTGGTATCAATCCCGAATTGTTCAGCCTTATCGATTAGAAAACGAGTGGCCCTGACTATGTCTGTGGCTACCGTTTTGAAAGTTTTGATCTTGTTGGCTGCGGGTTGATCACAGCTAAAAGATTGGCCTTTCATAGTCAAGGTGTATGACATAGAGGCTGTCACATAGCCCTTAGCGGCCAATTTTTTACAGAACTCAATATGTCGGGGCTCGTCTCTTTTACCTCCGGCAAATCCCCCTCCATGCACGTAGAGCAAAACCGGTCGAGATTCTATTTTATCTTCAGTTGGAGTGTAAATGTCTATATCCAAACTGGCGGGAGGTTCATCCAGATAGGTCATTGTGACCATATTTACATCGTTGAAAATAGAATCGATGTATCTTACACCGCTGATTTGCTGGGCTTTTATTGGGGATAAACTAGCCCCAACACATACAATGCAGAGCAAACATCCCAGGAAAGCGGCTTTCATTTTGCGGATATTCATAAATCGACACGCTGGACCTTGATGGTGTATAGTGCTAGCGTTCAAGAGTAAATTCACCCATTAGGTTTTCCTGAGAATTGGTACCCACGAATACCTGGAATTTTCCGGGCTCTGCCTCATAGGTTAGATCACTTTGATAGAATTTAAGATCTTCCCTGGATATGGCAAAGGTCACCTCCCTGGAGTCTCCAGGTTCCAGTCGGATCTTACGGAAGCCCTTCAATTCCTTTACCGGGCGGGTTACAGAGCCCACCAGGTCACGAATATACAACTGTACCACTTCTTCACCTGCCAGTATTCCAGTGTTGGTCACCTTTACTTTTACATCCAGTTCTCCTGACCAGTTCATCACCGACTGATTAAGCTGCAAATCATCATAGGTAAAGCTAGTATAACTTAACCCATAACCGAAAGGGAATAACGGTTCATTGGATTCGTCAAGATACTGGGTGGTGAATTTACTGTTATTAAATGGACGCCCGGTGTTTTTGTGATTGTAATAAATAGGTATTTGTCCCACATGCCTGGGAAATGTCATGGTTAATTTGCCTGACGGATTATAGTCACCATACAGCACATCTGCGATGGCATTTCCGCTTTCGGTCCCTGCAAACCAGGCTTGTAGAACACCATCGGCCAGGTCCACTTCCCGGGATATGGTAAGCGGCCTGCCACTCATAATAACCAGTATTAATGGCTTGCCTGTTGCTTTAAGCGCCTGTATCATTTCCACCTGAGCGGGTGGCAGGTCAAGTCTGGTACGACTGGCAGCCTCTCCTGACATCTCAGAGGCTTCACCCACCACCGCAACCACAACCTCCGAATTATGAGCCAGATCCACCGCTTCGCTTATCATTTCTTGGGGGGTACGTTCATCAATAGCCACCCTGGTGCCGAATACATTGGCTTTTTTTGCCAGAGTGGTATCGTTGGTGATGTTGGACCCTTTGGCAAAAGAAACATTGCTTCCGTCACCGGCCACCGATTGCATACCCTGAAGCACAGTGACAGATTTACTAAGGTCACCGGAAACTGCCCAAGTGCCCAACATGTTGTTATGGCTGTTGGCCAGCGGGCCGATTAAGGCAATTTTTGATTCTTTGGTTAGGGGAAGTACCTGTTGATCATTTTTTAATAAAACCATGGAGCGCGCGGCTATGCTACGGGCAAACTGCCGGTGCTCCGGGCTAAGGATCTCATCGACTCGAGATTCGTCGATATATCGGTAGGGATCATCGAACAACCCCAGCTTAAACTTGGCCATCAGTACATTGCCGCAGGCGCGATCAATGTCCTCTTCAGTAATATCTCCTGACTCCAGTGATCCCTTCAGGGTAGTCAAAAATCCCTCACCCACCATATCCATATCCAGGCCAGCTTTAAGCGCCAATGCCGATACTTGTGAAAGATCCCCCATTCCATGGGCGATCATTTCATTTACCGAGGTATAATCGGAGGTTATCAATCCCTCAAAACCCCACTGCTCCCTTAAGAGCTCCGTAAGCAGCCATCGGTTGCCAGTAGCCGGCACCCCGTCAACATCATTAAAGGAAGTCATCACGCTGCCTACCCCGGCATCAATAGCAGCCTTATAAGGTGTGAAGTAATTTTGAAACATCTGAATACGACTCATATCCACGGTATTATAATCCCTGCCGGCCTCGGAAGCCCCGTACAGCGCAAAATGTTTTACGCAGGCCATCACAGTTAGGGGGTCGGCAAGGTTCTCTCCCTGATATCCCTGTACCATGGCTCGGGCGATCTGTGCTCCCAGATAAGGATCTTCCCCGGCACCCTCAGCAACCCTGCCCCACCGGGGATCGCGCGCCACATCAACCATAGGTGAAAAAACCCAGCATAACCCATCGGCCGTAGCTTCTGCAGCTGCCCTTTGGGCGCTTTCCCGGATCAAGTCCAGATCCCAACTACATGAAATGCCCAGGGGTATAGGAAAAATAGTTTGATGGCCATGAATAACGTCCAAACCGATAAGTAAGGGGATACCCAGTCGACTCTGTTCGACGGCCAAATCCTGGATCCTTCGCACTCGCGCTGCACCTCTGGCCCCAAACAAGGCCCCTACCTGCCCCGATTTTATCTTATCTTCTACCCCCTGGCTGACCACTGCACCGGTAGCTGCCCCTCCGCCCGGATTTACCAAATTCAACTGTCCGATTTTTTCATCTATGGTCATAAGCTGCATTAGGGAATCGATGCGGGACTGGTGATTATCCTGCCCAGATAGGGTGGAAGTGCTTATAAGAAATAACAAGCACGTCAGGGTCGCTACTATGGTCGCTTTAGTATTTTTCATTTGAATGCAAATGCTTTTTATCGAGCTATAAGATAGTGATTAAGTGAGTTCCAGATTCTATCAGGCCTTTACCCGGTCCTTAGGGCGCCTTTTCTTGCCCACAGATTCCTCAATATAGTCTACAATTTTACCGGCAATATCCACCCCTGTGGCATTTTCAATACCTTCCAAACCCGGACTGGAATTTACTTCCAGCACCAGCGGGCCTTTTTTTGATTGCAACAGATCAACACCCGCTATAGCTAAACCCATAGATTTAGCCGCTTTTAGTGCAGTAGACTTTTCGGACCGGCTAAGTTTAACCACAGATGCGCTTCCCCCTCGATGCAAGTTGGAACGGAACTCGCCTTCAGCGCCCTGACGCTTCATAGCGCCCACTACTTCGCCATTGACCACGAACACTCTCAGGTCCGAGCCTCCTGCTTCCTTTATGAACTCCTGAAGGATGACCCTGGTTTTAAGGCTTTCGAAAGCCTCCACTACCGACTTGGCCGCTTTGTTGGTCTCTGCCAATACCACACCTAATCCCTGGGTGCCCTCCAAAAGTTTTATCACTACCGGCGCTTCCCCCACGTGCTTTAAGGTCTGATTACCGGGTTTACTAAAGTTGGTAAAGGCAGTTTTGGGCATCCCCACCCCGGACCTGGACAATATTTGTAAGCTTCTAAGCTTATCCCGGGATCTGGTAATGGCCAATGAATCTACTGCGCTAAACACCTTCATCATTTCAAATTGTCTGACTACCGCCGAACCGTAGAAAGTGACTGAGGCCCCTATTCTGGGGATAACGGCATCGATGAAGTCTAGCTTTTGGCCATCATAAAATATAGAAGGTCCTTCGTCATCCATGACGATATCACAATTGAGATGGTCTACTAAATGGCCTTGGTGTCCTTTTTGTTCAATAGCTTCTAATAACCTTTTAGTAGAGTATAATTTGGGATTTCTGGAAAGTACAGCGATGTTCATAATTAGTTAATTTTAAAATATATGGCTGCGGTAGTAAGGACTACCTGATTTATGCGGACGGCAGGATATGGTCCGGATCAAATTGACAATAAATAATTTACTAAAAAGTAGCAGATTCTCAAATATCCTGACCCGTAGTTGCCATGAGAAAAGAGAAAAGTAATCTCGAAAATCCTATAACCCCCAAATTTCCTCCAAAGTAGTAAGCTTACCTTTTATTATTTCAGTGCGGCCATTTCTATTTACTAACCTGAACTTGTTAAAAGGCTCGCTGGGGAAGATAAGTTCCGTCATTACTATCTCACCGCCATCGGCGAATAGTTCTATTGATGAAAGGTCGTAGAAAATGGTAATGGACAGGGTGTCGGAATCCTGAAGCCTGGGGGCCAAATGTTTCCCGCCAAATTCCTGGGAAAAATCATTTTCTCCAGACTTAGTGCGATTTACGTAGAATGTTTCCTCAGAGGAACTATAGCCCACTTCCACTAATTGGTCCAGATCATTGCTGAATTCAAAGAACACCTCGGTGCTATCGTCGATGACCATTTCAAATTCTAACACCGCGGGCGCCAGATCCTGCGGTTCTGTTTGCGGAAGAGTCTGAGACGATTCCAGGGTAGCAGGGAGAAATGATTGAGTGGATTTATAAATTGTCATGATTTCTCTTACTGGTTCAGAAATCACCCTGAGGCCCTTATCCGTAGGTTTCAGTTGTAGAGTACGGGGTAGGGTCATAGCGCTGCGCCACTTCTTGGTGGGCACCTGCTGCGCATATCGCCAGTTACTCATCCAGCCGATAAAAATCCTCCGGCCATCCTGTTCGGGAATATCTGACCAACTGACCCCGGCGTAATTATCTCTTCCGTAATCCAGCCAAAGAACTTCATCCGGCGGGCTGGAATTAGTGAAAACCTTCCCGTCAAAATCACCAATGAAGTATTGCGTTCCGGAACCTCCATTAGGGCCGCCGTCTCCCAAGCTCACCAACATCACCCATTTTTCCTGGCCTGTAGAAGGATCAATTAAAGGAAACAAATCCGGGCATTCCCAAACCCCGCCGTGGCTTCCCTGCTGTTTGCCAAATTCACTTAGGAGTTGCCATTGCTTTAAGTCCGGGGAGCCATAAAGATTCACCTGATCAGCTACCGCCAGGATCATGATCCAATTTTGGGCCGGCTCATACCAGAATACTTTAGGGTCGCGAAAATCTTTGATACCCGGATTTTCCATCACCGGATTAAGTGGGTATTTGGTCCATGATCTCCCTTGGTCCAGGCTGTAAGCAATACCCTGAGTTTGAAAATCAACCTCACCCGCCCGTTCACCGCGAATATCATGATAGGTAAAAATAGCCACCATTGGCGGGGAGCCCTCAGAACCAAATCCGCTGGTATTTTGCCAATCCACTACAGCGCTTCCCGAGAATATGTAGCCCAGGCTGTCGGGATAAAGCGCTATAGGCAAATGTTCCCAATGCACCAGGTCTTTAGAAATGGCATGGCCCCAATGCATGGGGCCCCATACCGTGCTATCCGGGTAGTACTGATAAAAGAGGTGATATTCCCCCTGGTAATAGACCATCCCATTGGGGTCGTTCATCCACATGCTGTCGGGAGAAAAATGAAATTGTGGTCGATGGGGCTCCTGGTAATAAGCTGTAGTGACCTCAGGCATTGATAGGTCGGCCGTATCAGCTGGTCTGCAGGATGCTACCAATGTCAGAATTAATAACCTTAAGAAAAGCGGATGTTGATGGACCATATCAAGGTGGAAAGCTACAGATTAAGTGCGGCACTTCTGCTTAATTCACTGGTTGGCGTAATAATCTTTTTTTCCGAACAGTCGTTTAAAAAAACCCTTACGGTTGGGGTCCCAGGCTCTTTTAGAGTAGTGCAAGGAATTTATATTTGCCTGCCGTTTTTTCTTATACTCATTGCGGTTGTATTGCTTGGATATTTTAGTCTTATGGGTATTGGAAGGGCCCACACAAGATGACGATATCATGGTTAGCAGCAGAATGACGAACACATACCCTTTCATATTAGCGTGTTGAATTTGACACCGGTAACAATTAAGTTAACTAAAATAATTTGATTTTATTTCAAGACAAACTGGGGTCTATTAGATTTGTTTATGGATCGATCATTTAGGGAGAGATGTTACCAGTGTTTTGGGATTTGCTTGTGGCTTGTAACTATTAACTTAAAGGTAAATGGTCAATCCTTTTTCGAATACCAGCGCTCCGGACAATACACCATATATCTAGGCACCGGGATCAGTAAATATTATGGTGATCTCAGCAACGACCGTGAATTAGGCGATATTAATCCTCACTTTTCCTTGGGGATCAGCCTGCCGATAAAACCCAAACTATATCTAAGACCTGAATTAAGTTATTATAGGATTTCTGCCGCCGATTCCGACCTTCCTGACGAGGACAGTCGTAGGATAAGGAATCTCTCCTTCCGTTCGGATAATTTTGAGGGAGCGCTTCTGGCCGCTTACGAGTTACATTCTCTGAAGCGACGAAGGCGGGTGTATCATTTCAGGCCTTATGTCTTTGGCGGGGTTGGATTTACCTATTTTAACCCCAAAGCGCAATTGGATGGGGTTTGGCACGAACTGCAACCCTTGCACACGGAGGGCATCGATTATACCAAGTTGCATTTGGTTATCCCTCTGGGTACCGGACTGGGTTATCAGATAACGTCACAAACTTTCTTATCCCTGGAGATCAGTTATCGGTTCACTCTGACCGACTACCTGGATGATGTAAGCAATACCTACCGTGACGTCTCCACCTTCACTGATCCCATTGCTGCGACGTTGGCAGATAGAAGACCCGAAATAGGGGTTGAGAGAGCTACTGCCGGATTACCTCGAGGGAATGCGGAAAATAACGACGGGTATTTATTTTTTGGAGTGAAATTATTTTATCAACTGCCAGGGAGTGGTCCTTTGAGGAGGAAGAGGTAGAGCAGCCAGAATTCCACAAAACCTCACCGGTTGAATTGATGAATCCCGTATCTATCTTTTGCATGTACTTTTTCTGATTTTTTAATTCAATTGTCAGATTTTATTGTACTATTTTTATAAATCGACATTTAGATTGTCACAAAATACCGTTATATTGCAATAACAACCAATGGTTATCATTTATTGAGTATCAAATCTTTACCCAACTATGCTGAAGAAATACGCGCTAGTATTTGTAGTGATTTTTTTATTTGTAGAACTGGCTGATGCCCAGAGTTTTTATCGGAGGAATAGGAAGACGGGTTATAATCTTTATTTTGGCTTAGGCACGGCCTCCTATCAGGGTGATTTAAAAGCCCCGGATTTGGATTTAGACTTCAAAGGGGCTGCCACATTTGGCGCTGAAATTCCCTTTCAAGGGAGATTTCGCTTGAGGGGGGAATTGGGATGGTATAGAATTCAGTCCGATGATAAGCGACTGGAATCAGATAACTCACCGATCAACCGAAATTTATCTTTCCGCTCTGATAATCTTTATTTAAGCGCTTTAGGTGTAATTGAGATTACTCCTAACGCGCCGAGGCCCAGAACTGACTGGACTACTTATGCCATGGCGGGCTTGGGGGTAACTTATTTCAATCCTAAAGCGGAGTTAAATGGTACATTTCATAAACTACAACCACTAATGACTGAGGGTGTAGACTATTCCAGAGCAGCTTTACTGATCCCGGTTGGCGCTGGAATTAACTATCGCATTAATTACGACTGGAGTGTTTCTCTGGAGGGAATTTACAACTTTACTACTACTGATTACTTAGACGATGTGAGCACCGAGTATGTGGATAATGCCAGTTTTACTGATCCCATAGCGGCGCAATTAGCTGATCGTCGGCCGGAAATAGGGTTACCCGTCCACGACGCGGGTGTTCAAAGAGGTGACCCCGACGACAACGATGGCTACCTAATGATCATGGTAAAAGCCCATTACCATTTTAATCAAGGATTATACTATAAGAGGAAGAAAAACAGAAGATCAAAGGTTTTCCGACGATAAGACGAATTAATTGTAATCATTACGCTAATAAACTACCATTAAACCTGGTTAGAATTGGTTTTAAAACCAATTTATAAAGCTCAAAGATTCTGTCATTGTAAGATTACTATATCGTCGATTCGCAGGATGTGGCGCCTAGTAGACTGCGGATGAAATCATTCGATCTGCAAAACTCACTGCCGGTTCAGGCACCTACGAAGCGGAATAAGCAAGGAATTCGGTACCATCTGCATAGCCACCAGGTGAATCGATTTTTTATAGAATTACGGAAATATTACAATGAGGTTTTTTGCGGCCCCGTTTACTCCGGAAACATAAATCTTAACAACCCTTACAAAATAGGAAGGACTTGATATTCGCCTATGAATGGGAGCGAAAACAAAATTGGTTAGGTGAGGTGTTTCAATCTTTCCAGATTACTTAAATGGATTTGATCAAAGGGCCATCGGCCAACTTCTCGAAAAAATCACCAGGTAGAACATGAAGTTCCTCTGAAGGATTTGTGATTAGTTTGTCGAATTGAGAAATGGTTGAAGGCCTGCAGGTCCTAGTCATTGCATTTCGTTTTAATCGTTGCCCTTGGTATTGAAGGATTTTTGGCTAATTTTCTTTAGCTTTTTACTAATTGGTGCGATCTGGTATCGCAGATTTCGTTCAATATTCTCGTCAAGAATAAGTTCGGTTATGGAAACGTTTGGAAATGCCTCGAACACGTAATCAGCCTGGATCTCGTTTTTTTTAACAGTAATAGGAAAGTGAATATTATCTCTTGGTGCTGAGATAAATGCATTATCAACTTTAGCACTAAAGTTCTCCCATTTATGAGTAAGTTGATTGTAAAACACCTTAGACTTCGATTGAATATCGATTACATAATTACCATTCCCTGCTAATAACTTAAATTGCCGAAGATCTTTAACGGTATAAATCTTCTTTAAATCAAGTTCGTTCGTATTCTCACTTACCACATTCATCCCCAGAGCGGTACTAATCGTATTCTTGTAAATAATAAACTTATGATTCTTCATTAAGGTGATTACATTTCCCACCCCTCCAACCATAGTATTAGCAAAAATCTCATCAAAACTATCATCAGTTGCATAGTTTTTCATTAAAAAATAATTGTCCGAATTTCCCGACCAAAAGTAGTTGAATGGCTCTATATGATTATTGTATACTCTATTATCTGGTCCGGAAACATAGAATCTGATCCCACCTACACAATTTATGAAAGAATTGCTACAAATTTCTGCGTTACCCGGGGTTCGAAAGAATATTCTATCGATGGAATACTGCTTAGAGTAGTTTCTACAGTCTTTTATAGTATTCCCTTTTACTAGTATTTTCTTTCGAGACCGCCAAAATAAACCTGGCTCACCTACAGATCGAGGGGTTAGGTAATGAAAAAACACCAACGTATTGTGACATTGCGCTACAGTATTATCTTGTATGATCCACTCTTTGCTTGGTGGTGTGAACCACAAAATGGAGGTATGGATGTTGTCAAAATCACAATTCTGAATCCTAAATTCGCGAAAAGTCCATCTGCCATCAAATAAATTAGCCCCATTTAGTCCATTGTTAACTATGGTTTGCCGCCTACCAATTACTTTCATATGCTTATTGGATCCAGACTCAAGGGAAAAAACCCTTGTACATTCAGAAAAGCTACAATTCTTCAGAACTAATCGTCTATTACTCAATCCGTCTGACAATGGTGTAAATAAATAAAATAGGACGTCATTAAAACTAATGTCTGATATTTCAGCGTCACCTGAGAACTGAAATCCATTAGTCGCTGATATCGTGGACCATTTGCCATTAATACGTTTAATCAAAGTTCCTATTAGGACCTTAACTTTAGGTTCCCATGGCAACGTTTTAGGGTGAAATGCTCCGGTTATGTTGATACCAATATTTGATACCACATATATACCATCATGTAGTGGCTCATTTAAGGTAATATCCACATCGGTAACATATCCAAGTTTCTTAACCTCGTTCAAGGTTAATGTCCTTACTCCCGCATTTGTTAGCTCGATGTAATTGTTTAATTCTAGCTTCTTGAAACCCTTCCAATCGGCATGGAGGTTAGGGCCCAGAATTTCTATCCTGTACACACCTTTAGTAACTGGTTTGGGTTGGGTTAAATCTATTCTTTTAGCATATTTAACAGTGTTTTGGCCATATTTGGTGGTAAGTATAGTCTGATTTTTACCATCCCCTTTGATCTTGAAATCATACCGACCATAGTTGTATTGGAAATCAGTCGGTAGAATGTAGGTGCCTTTACTGAAATAAGCGGTTTTCTCTTTTTCTTTACAATAATTCAAAAAGCGCTCCATTCTTTCGATTTGTATAACTCTCTCTGTATTGGGGTATATATTGAAAGACCGAGAATCCACTAAATCAGAAATAGATTTACTTTCGCAGGAGTCAAATGGCCAAAGTAGCAAAATAATTGTATGAATGCTTATGACTCTGATAAATAACATATTTCAAGTCCAGTGCTATACTAACGAAATTGAACTAGAATGGTAACGCCCTATTTTAGGTTTAAAATATAAAGGTCTTAGTGGAATTCACTGAATAAAAAAATAGGTTTACACCAGATGCAACTTAATTAAATTCTGGAATTAGCATTTAGTTTTCTTTCCGGCTTGAAAGCCCATTTATTCAGAACAGATGAAAATAAATCTGAGTTCGAATTAGCAACTTTCTTTTAAAGAAGATTATCAATATATAATAGTAATTATTCCCTATATTGTACTATAATGTTGCTTTCTTTTCGAAATAATTTTACAGGTAAGGGCAAACCGCTAAATCCCTTGATAAGCAACCAGAATGCCCCGCCTTTTCGTCTAATTAATAAGGAACAAACTAGTTATATAAATCAAACAATCTTGATTATGAATAAATTTTATCTCAAAACAACAACTATAATTTTTGCAATCATTTGGTTTACATCACTAACGCCGTTATGGAGTCAGTGTCTGGCACCTACCGGAATCACTTCCACTCCAGGCATTTCTCCCAACGGGTTAGTAAATGTGGTTTTCAACTGGGATGCTGTAACTGGCGCTGATCATTACTTTTTACTTTATCGTGAATCAGGGGAGGTATTATGGCAGAAAGTAAGGACAAGTTCAACATCTTTTTTTGTTGATGGATTAATCGCTAATACAGATTATGACTGGGGCTTGAGCACCTTTTGTGATGAAGAAGAAACTTTGCAATCCTCTTGGGTATTCGGGAATTTCACCACGTTAAACGGGATTTCCTGCGAAGCCCCTACTGGTTTTACGGCAACCCCGGGTGTATCTTCCAATGGATTTGCAAATGTGACATTCACGTGGGATGCTGTTGCAGCTGCAGATCACTACTTAGTGTTATGGAGGGTTAATGGAACTTCCACTTGGCAGAAAGCACGGCCTACAACCAATAGCTTAACAGTTAATGGACTCGCTTCTAACACTTTATACGATTGGGGAATATTCACCGCCTGTACTGCAGATGAAACCGCCAAGTCGGTATTTACCTCCGGTACCTTTACCACCGGTATGGGTACATCCTGTGATGCACCTACAGGATTATCAACAACTCCTGGAGTATCCGCGAATGGGCTGGTTAATGTTACCTTTAACTGGGATGCCCAAGCAACGGCTGATCGTTACCAAGTAATCTGGCGATTGCAGGGGGCGAGTAATTGGCGAAGTAGAATTGTTACCAATAATACTTTGTTTGTAGAAGGGCTAGCAGGTCTTAGAAACTACGATTGGGGTGTTAAGTCACTTTGCAATACAGAAGGCACCATTCAATCTAACTTTACATTTAGTTCTTTTACTACCCTCTCTGGTCCGTGTGATGTACCATCTAACTTAATGGCTGTACCAGGCACCTCATCAGCTGGTTTCACAAATGTTAACTTAAGCTGGTCCGCAGTAACATCTGCCGATCATTATTTTTTGATCTATCAAAAAACTGGTGAAACGACTTGGCGAAAAGCAAGGCCTACCGGAACATCTTTCACAATCGAAGGATTAGAAGAACTTACTGAATATCGGTGGGGTGTTAGTACCTTTTGTAATAGTATAGAGACCATCCAATCAAGCTTTGCTTTTGGAAATTTCACCACTACAACAGGAATTTCTTGCGACACACCATCAGGATTGAATGCAACAACAGGAGTTTCCTCTAACAATTTGGTTAATGTAAATTTTACTTGGGATGCGGTATCCTCAGCGGACCATTATTTGGTGGTTTTCCGCGTGATTGGTAGTAGTTTCTGGCAGAAAAGACGTCCCAATACCAACTCAGTGTTTATTGATGGGCTCAATGCCTCTTCTGATTATGAATGGGGTGTTAAGACCTTTTGTGACTCGGATGAAAGTGTGGAATCGGCATTTATTTTTGATGCCTTTACTACGGGAGCAGGCAACTCGTGTACCCCTCCCACAAGTCTTATGGCAACTCCCGGTGTTTCCGCCAACTCGCTGGTAAATGTAACACTGAATTGGGATGCCGTACCTACGGCGGATCATTATCTAGTGGTTTATCGTATTAAAGGACAAAGCTTATGGCAAAAAAGAAGGCCCAATACCAATACAATATTTATAAATGGCTTGGTTGCAAATACTCAATATGAATGGGGTGTATTCACTGAGTGTAATGCCGATGAGACTGCCGAATCAACTTTTTCAAGCGGCATGTTCACCACCCTAAATGGAGCATCATGTAACCAACCAACCGGTCTAACTGCAAATCCAGGAGCAAATAGTGTTGATCTCAGTTGGAACAGCATAGCAGCTGCAGATCACTTTATTGTAGTATATCGAGTAAGCGGTGAATCCATATGGCAAACCTCCAAACCGAATTCCAATTCCTTATCGCTACAGGGATTGACAGAGGGCACTTCTTACGAATGGGGTGTAAGCACTTTCTGCGATGCAGCTGAAACAGCACAAAGTCCCTACAGCTTCTCTAATTTCTCTACAACCGTTGGATCAATTAATCAGAAATCCGATATAAATATTAATGCTAAAGTATTTCCAAATCCAACGAATTTAGAAACCAATATATCAATTCTAAGTTCTGAGGATGCTTTTGTAACGTTGAAGATTTATGATAATATGGGGGTATTGATAGCGGAAGTGTATACCGGGGAATTACTCGGGGATCGGCAATACAATTTCTTATTTGACACCAGAGATTTGGAAATGGGTGTGTATCACTACAGGCTTGAAACCAATAGTGGTTATAAAAAGGCTGGAAGGATAATAGTTAATTAATACAAGCTCAAATCTAAAACTAACTATGAAGGCAGGCGGTTACAGCGCCTGCCTTCTAAAATTGTCCTAGACAGTTATTAAATATGATGGCTTGGGTAACCTTTTCGTTCTCATACTCCTCATATCCAAATTGGTTATTTTAAAGCTGGCAAAAGTGCGTTGAATTCTCCCTTAAATTGGAGAATAATCACCCATGATTACTGATTATCCTCAAATAGTAATCATTTACTATCTGAATGTCTACTAGTAATAAAATGACAACTAGGGTTTGGATGAATTTTTAGTTGAGAATCGTAACTTTGTCTAAGCCGCTACCTTTCGATCAGTTCTGTTCAGTGTTTGAGACTTCAATGTTTTGTATTTTGTAATCAGGAACGGTTTTCTTCATGATCTTAACCAATTCTTGGTCACTATCATTCCCATAGGCACTTTGAATAATCTCATCCACCTGGTTATTGATACTTAAAAAATCATATACCACGTCTTGCGCAATTAGTATTTTTGGATGATGAGTAGGCTTGGTGTTTTCTTTATTATTCAATAATTCTTCGAAAAGCTTTTCGCCAGCCCTCAATCCAGTAAATTTAATGTCTATATCTTTACCGAATTCAAGGCCGGAAAGCATGATCATTTTTTTAGCTAGATCAACTATTTTCACGGATTTACCCATATCAAATATATAGATCTCGCTACCTTTTCCCATCACTCCTGCTTCAAGCACCAGCTGACAAGCTTCAGGTATCGTCATAAAATAGCGAGTCACCTCAGGATGGGTCACGGTAAGAGGTTCACGATTTTCGATTTGTTTTTTAAATAATGGAATTACTGAGCCATTTGAACCTAATACATTTCCAAAGCGGGTAGTTATAAACGAGGTGCTATGGCCTGGGGACGTACTCAATGACTGCACATACATTTCTGCAATACGTTTACTAGCTCCCATGACACTTGTGGGATTGACTGCCTTATCTGTAGAAATCATCACAAATCGCTGAACACCGTGGCTTACCGACAAATCGGCAATCGTTTTGGTACCCAAAATATTACATAATACTGCCTCAGTTGGATTCTCCTCCATTAGCGGCACATGCTTGTATGCAGCTGCATGAAATACGATTTCAGGCTTAAATTCTTTAAATAGGACATCCAGCCTTGTTCTATTGCATACATCACCAACAAAAGCTTTTAAAGTAGCATTATGTCGCGACTTTCGCAGTTCCCAATCAATTTCAAACAAAGCGGATTCCGCTTGATCGAATAGGATAAGAGTCCTTGGATTATATTTTACAACTTGTCTGACCAATTCAGATCCAATTGACCCCGCGGCTCCCGATATAAACACGGTCTTACCCTTTAATTCTTTACGTACGGTGTAATTATCCAGGCTAATTGATTCTCTACCTAATAAATCTTCGATCTTTATTCCTTTAATCTGATTATAGCTTAATTCGCCTTTCACCCATTTATCCGCGGTAGGCACAGACCGCACCTTAACATGTCGTTTTAAACATGCATCTACTATTTGGTTCTTTCGCTGCAGGGATAAATTTTCATCTGATAGTATTAATTCCTTCACATGTAGTTGATCTATGATACGATCGAAATCACTGGTAGCACTATGAATGCGCACACCATTAACAATCTTACCTATGGATCGTACATCGTCCTCAAAAAAAGCCACAACTTTAATAGTAGAACTAGTGTTTGATTCAATGATTTGCTTGGTTAATTGACCAGATTTACCTGCTCCAAAAATAGCCGCATTTGCCTTTTTTAACACAGCAGTAGAGTAATAGCTAAACACATACTTAACCAATATCCGATAACCTATTAAAAATATTATGGCATTAAGATAGGACATAATAATTACCCCCAATGGTATCACTGAACTTCCCTTAAAGTATAGCCATAAATAGTTGATTAACAGGGTAATAATAATTCCCAAGGTAGTGGTGTAAGCCACTCGATATCCGTCCTGTAACCCAGTATGACGTATTATCCCGGCATAGCTTTGATTTATTAACATGGGTACTAAATGTGCCGCCAAATAAAGAGGAAAGCCAGTGGTAAGGTTTATTCTAATGAACCTTTCAATCTCAAAGTCAAATCGAACGAAATATGCAAGCAGGTAGCAGAAAGCCAAGATAGCAACATCAATCAATAAAATAAGCCACCTTGGAAGAATATGAAGACTTTGTATAAATCTAATCATATCGTAAGTTTAAAAAGTTGGAGCTAAGATACTTACAAAACATTAATTAAATAATCATATAGGGGGAAATATTACGAAGCACGATAGTTCATTAAAAACCTGCTAATAAAATCTGAATTGGAGTGGAAAAGTAGTAAACACCATATCATCAAAATGCTAAAAATTGGAATGCTTAAACCCAGACCGATCAGCATATGAAATGTAATTCCTGCAATCAGAACATATATTCTGGTGTTCTTAGGCCAAACTAGTATTGGAAAAAGGAGTTCAAATCCAATAACTAACCAACTTAGAATTATTCTGCCCTGTTCACCAAAAGTAACTATCAAATTTTTCAACCAGGGCGTGGCGTAATAATCCACCGATATCATGTTATATAATGCAATGCCACCCCGCCAATCCGGGCTGGTAAGTTTATCCCAACCAGAATGTAAGTAAATAATAGCTAGTTGAATTTGGGCAACTAACAGTACGAATTCAAACCACTGATCTCCAATTTGCTCCCATTTGACATTTATATTTATTGTTGGCTTATGAAAGATTACCCCTAAACCTAAATAAAATAGTAAGATAATATCACCCCCATTGACAATTGGGTGAGTTAGTAAATAAAAAGCTAGGTAGAGAATGAATATTAGACATGATGTCCAAAAGGTTCTTTTTAGAAAACATAATATGAGCACAAATATTCCGAAGGAAATTCTAGCTATCATTATCAAATTATCCCAATCCCTGGAGTCGCTTTGCTCCACTATGCCATGATCAGATGTCAAGATATTATAAAATACCACCTCATCAATGAGGCTCCCAGTAATGATTAATTTCAAAAGGAAAATGACATAAAGCCCTTTGTAAAATATATTGACTGTTGATACTGAGGATAAAGTGCAGGGCTTCAATAATCTTTGTAAGATTGGAAAAAACTTAGAGCTTACATCGGACATATGTCACCAGAGTGTCAGTTTTAAGGTTTCCATCATCAATATGGCGCCATAACACGCATATTCTAATAGAGTCAAATTTTTCAATATTGGCTATTTGTTGTGACAAATGCTGAAAAGCAAAATCAAGTGTTTTATTTTCCGGGAATTCAGAATATATTTTCCAAGCAAGGTGTTTTTCAAATTCAGCTTGCTTTAGTTTACTATAGGCAAAATTTTTAATAAATAAGTTGTAATTATCTCTTTGTGGATTGATCCAAGGTTGCCAGTACTTGCTTTTGACAGCATATATCAAATCGTAGCTTGAATTCAAGCTTTTGTCAGTAAAAAATGGTCCAATAGCGGCGTATGACCTATAGTACTTGGCCGGAAAATTTGAAAATTGCTCTGCGAATTTTGGGGATACGATTAAAATGAGTGTGGTTGAGATGTGTACAAATAAAAAAAAGACTAAGATTGCGTTAACTAAGTGATTATACGACAATCCTAGCCTCATGTGGCAAATTAAAGGTTTTGCTAATTACAACTCTTTCTTCTTTAAATCATAGATTTTCTTCATACCATATCCTCCTCCTAATACCAGTAAAAATTCTAGGCCTGAAATTGGGACTGGTGGGTTATCAGGAGGGCCAGGAGCATGTCCAGGAGCATGTCGTCCCCCGGGATTACCATTACCTTTGGGGTCGGGTTGATTTGTATCAGGTGGTTTTTTTCCCTTCGGCTGAGCATAAATAGAAAAATAGCCCACACAAATCAGAGTTAAAACCGTTATAATCAGTTTTTTGAACAAGTACATTTCTAGTTGAAGATTATAAATTCTAATTCTTGATCACTTTAAAATGATGAGTTTGTCTTTCATCAATTAGTTGCAATATATAGACTCCGGAAGTAAACGGACTCATGTCTATTTGAATTATTCTCTCATTGGCGTTTATTCCCTGTTGAGTCAACAATGCGCCTTTTCGATCAATCAACTTGACCTCAAATTTCTTAGAGGATTTAGAGTAAGCGGAAAGGTCGATGGTTAAACGATCATTCTCTCCAATAGGGTTTGGAAACAATCTGATCCCTGCGAAAACGTCTTCTGGGATATCTGTAATTACACTACGCCCTACACGTATCTCGAATCTTTTATCTCCATAAGATTCAGAGTCTCCTGTTACTTCAAATTGATATGTGAATAACTCATCTTCCTTAACATTTATTTCGATTTCCTCTCCTAAAAAATTATCCACTAGAATAAATACAGTAGAAGGTTCAAATGTATTGTCTATGGTTAAGGTATAATCGCCCGGATTGATATTAAATAAGTCAAGGGTTATAGTTTTACCATTTGGTAATTGGTCATAAGCATTAATTGCTAAGATGCTGCCATCATCCGAATAACTCGCAATATTAAAAATTCCATTAACCCTTTTTGGAATGTCAATTGCTTGATCGAATTCTGCAGTTGCATTTTCTCTTAATCTGATAAAGGTGGCATCGTCAATTCCTTTATCATCAACCAATGTTATTGACAATACATCAGGAACTACATCAGTTTTTCTATAAAATACGGTGTTAGTAGTGATTTTAGATGACTCTTCAATAGTTATAGATTGTCCTGCTGCATTGGCTAAAACCCAAAATGATTGCCCGCTGGCAATGCGGCCATTGGTCAATGTGCCCACCGAGCCATCCCAAAAATGATATTCAACACTACCAGTAGCGCCGTTATCACTTACAGCCACACCGGGATCCACTGAAGCTGTTTTTGTGATTAGGTCCCAATCAATAGCACTGGCATATGGATTACCTACCAAATTCCATCCCACATCTTCGTCACTTCCGCTGTCAGTGTAATCAAGATCCACCACTACTGTTCCTTGAGTTAGTTCACCGGTCAAATCCAAAGTAATAGGAACACTGGCATCAGCTAATGACGCAAATCCTTGGCCGGGGGTTAAGGAGGACCCGGGAGCGACAGATGTCCAGCCTAGAAAGGATTCCCCGGCAACGGTTTCG
This sequence comes from Cyclobacteriaceae bacterium, assembly GCA_965224285.1. GTDB lineage: Bacteria > Bacteroidota > Bacteroidia > Cytophagales > Cyclobacteriaceae > JAJCYK01. The sequence goes on along the minus strand of OZ245043.1, from coordinate 4,803,489 downwards.
TCATAGATATAAGTATCGGTATTAGCAAGAGAGTTATCATCACTCCAATTATTAACGCGGGCTCCATCAACAGGAGAAGAAATATACCTGAAAATAGGAATACCTGCAGTTTCAACGGCAAGATATCGTTGAACGGTTACATCACCTCCGATAAGAGCCCCAGCTGGTAAGGTCGCTACTCGAGCTGTACCGGTGGCAGTAGAAAGAAGAGTAAGATTACCCTGATTATTTCCTCCATCGGCATCAAAGACGGTGTTGGTTCCTAGGGTTAGTATCCCAGAAATATTAACAGTACCATCATTATCCAATGAATTGTTGATGGTAACATTTCCAAAGCTGGTAGTGGCAGATCCTGATAGGGTTTGTAAAGTTGATCCATCAAAAGTGACGATTCCAGTATTCTGGTTAAAGCCACCATTATTAGTAAAATCACCAGCTATATTCAGATTTGCATCTAAAGTAAGAGAGCCGCTATTAATTATTAGGTCCTGATCAAGATCCAAATTATTGGAAACTGTTACGCCTGCAGGATTGGCTATTAAAAGGTTAATATTTTGAATGTTTATTGGATCACCACCACTAATATCTTGTGCAGTGGTACCGTTAAGCCTGATATTTTCATTTACAAAAGTACCCCAGTCTCCAAAGTTTATAATATCCCCTTTAAAATCAAGGTTGGTGGTATTAGCAGCTGTCGAATTAAAGGTAACATTGGAAGAGTTAACCGTAAAATCTCCATTGACAATAAAAGCCCCTGAACCGTTTACCGTTTTACTAGCGGCACTGTTTGCATTAAGTATGAGATTGCCGTATGATATAGCCGGGATGTTTTGATTGGCACTTGCATTGAAATTCACAGTAGAGGCCAGATCAATATTTATATTGGTGGGTGCGGCATCGATTGCGCTTCCAGAATTAGTAAACCACCAGCCGCGTTCTTGATTTACTCCATTGAATCCAACATTAAGCTGGCCGGATGCATTTAGGTTGAACTCATCCAAGTTGATATAGGTATTGGCATTTACTGTACCACTAATATCAATTGCATTAAACTTACTGCTGGTTGTGCCATCCCCAGTTATGGGTGCATTAGCATTCATTACTGTACCGGAGTTGATCTGGATTACAGAGGTCCCAGGCGAAGAAGCATCCTGGATAGCAAAATTTGAGGTAAATGTACCCGATATCAATTCCATGGTACCCCCCCCAATCGCAATGGGACTAAAGAATGTCATGGTATTGCTGGCTCCAGGATCTAGATTTAGATTATAAATTGGTGCATCCACGCTCCAACCCTGGAGAGCTGGAACTCCAGACCCTGTTAAGGTGATTTCCAATAGAGGCGTATTTTGTATTACCGTGGTTGTTGGCTCATCAACTTCTCCCAGATTGTCATTCCATCCAACCAATACATTTTCGATAATTAATTCACTGGTCCCCAATAAGCTGTTTGAAGTTATGCTATTATTAGTGCTATTAGAAACAAATAAAACGGAACAGGTTACCGTCTCGGCAACTAAAACAGAGCCTACTGATACTTGATTGCCATTGGTGTATACCACATCGCCAGATCCGGGCACCTCCATACCAGTCCCTCCTGATCCTGGTGTCCCTGTGGGTGTATCTGCCCAAGTCAGGGGGTTATTCCATGACCCGCTGTTCACCGCATAGAAATTGGTTTGAGCCAGGGATGGTGTAATTGCAAATAAGGTTATTATAGATAGGGTAAAAAATCTTCTCATAATTCAGGCTTCATAAAAATTTAAGCATATGATTTCACCTAACTAATATAGAACTAATTGAAATTTATTTGAACTATTTCTAGATTTAATTATGCTTAAACATCACATCTTCTTGGTAAAGATAAATAATTATATCAAGTACTTAAGCCCGGTGTAAGTTTTAATTAAGGTTTAAATACTCCTTATACTCTTTTTATCCTATACTGGACGTATTAACAAAGCAGTTGGTTGGTAACAAATAATAATTTTAAGGGCCAACATCATTCATCGGACGCAATTCATTCAAGTTCTTTAAAACTGCTAATTTTGAAGCGTGGAATGCACTTATTAACTGGAAATTGGGTTTGGATTTGCTGCATAACTGAAAGATGTCACCTCGAATTTGTTACATGCTTTTCCTGGTAAAACAGCCCGGCAATTAGTATTATCATTAAAGTTGGATTAATGATGAGCCTATGATAAAACGACAGCAAAGGACTGGAAATCTCAGATGTACCTTCAAAAGATAGCTTCAATATGAAATACAGTGGCAATAGAACAAACAGTCCAAAAAATTCAATAAATATTGCCAATTTCGTATAGGTAAGGTTATCAAAATAAAGGTATATCATGATTACACATAGGGTATCGTTTATTAGATATCTTGAGGTTTTATTAATTACAAATCGAGCAGTTGGCATGACAGTTTTTCCTGTTAGAATTTCGATTAAATTCGAGTAATCGAATTGTTGACCAACATAGACTATCACTAATGCCAGGCAGCATAGAACGACCACGACTAATCTTAATGGGCTGGAAGACAATGATAAACTAATGATACTACTTGTTTATCCAATTAACATAAAGGTACCATAGAACTCCAACAACCACATATATAATACCCGTAAATACAAATTTATGAGTAAAATATAGATAATGTTCAAACCTATCAGCTACATAATATAAAATTGAAATCCGAAATATATTTACTAGGTACAGGACTGCAATACCTGCCAGAAGATACCACCAATAACGAAGAATTGATTTGGAGTAGGCAAAGATGAACGATATAAATATAATCATCACATTCAACCCATTACATCCTTCGAAAACCGATAGAATTTCAGATTGAGAATTGGCCATGACACAATAGCGTGATTTCTCATCGATCAATATTTTGGTAGATTCATTAAATAAGTTTAAAAATTTGGACGTATGCTGGGCTGTTATAATCGTATAGTTATCCACTCGATGACCAAAACTTTCAATATAGATGCCGTATACTACGTTGAGAATAACGTATAAAATCAAAAATTTTAAAATAAACCAAATGGCTGGTTTAAAATGGTGATAATATTCAAGTGCTTTTTGCATTAGTGGATTTGTTTAGCAGGTACCCCTACTACCGTGGCATCCGAAGGAACATTTTTTAGTACCACTGCACCTGCCCCAACTGTGGAACCATTGCCAATTTTAACACCTTGGAGAATTTGTGCACCAGTTCCCACTAAAGTGGAGTGGCCTATTCTTACCATACCAGATATATTAGTGCCAGGCATTATTGCCGAGTAGTCACCAACCGAAGCATCGTGGCCTATGGTACAGCATAGATTTACTAATACATGTGCCCCAATTTTACATCCGATAGTGATGATTGTGCCATTGGCAATCACACAACCCTCTTTCATTTTGAAATCTCGACCAATGGTTGCAGTAGGGTGAACCAAATTAGGGTATTCAATATTAGGGTTATCAATCTGATGGATAAGATCTCGCTTTATCTTGGGATGCCCAATAGCGATGATTATGGCAATGGTTTGTTTTATGTTATTTAGTTCATTGATTCCCCCAAGCACTGGAATACCTTCGATCTCAGATTTTTTAGGTAGCATATCATCATAAAATCCAATGGGATTCCATTGTTTATGGTGTTGATTGATCTGCCGTATCAACATCAAGATCTCACGACCTAGCCCACCGCCACCGTATATAGCAAGCCTTGTCAATTCTTATTTCAATTGAGTTTTTATGATTTCAGCTATTCTGAGTATTTGACCTTCTTCCAAATCAACCCCTGAGGGCAGGCACAAACCTGTATCAAAGAGTTCATCGGATTGCCGATCCCCATAATATCTCAACCCTTCAAAAACCGGCTGAAGATGCATCGGTTTCCATAATGGTCGGGCATCAATATTTTCACGGGCAAGAGCTTGTATTAATTCCTCACGATTTATTGAAACATTTTTGTTAAGGGTAACTGTGGTTAACCAACGATTAGAGAAATACTCACCACTTGGTTCATCAAGAAACATGATACCATTGTTAGTACCTAATAACTCTTTATACCTTTTGAAGATTGATCTTTTACGTTCTATCCGATGTTCCAAGGACTCAATTTGAGCCCGGCCAATCGCCGCGCAAACATTGCTCATTCTATAATTATAGCCCACGTATTTATGTTCATAATGTGGCACAGGTTCCCTGGCCTGAGAAGCTAAAAATTTTGCCCTTTCAACAATTTCATTATCTGCAGAAACTAATGCACCGCCTCCGGATGTAGTGATAATCTTATTGCCATTAAAAGAATAAACCCCTATTTTCCCGAAGGTCCCGAGTGACCTGTCTCCATATTTTGATCCTAAAGCCTCAGCGGCATCCTCAATAATAGGAATGTCATAACTGTTAGCAATGCTGATAATTTCATCCATCAACGCTGGCATGCCATATAAGTGTACTAGAATTATAGCTTTTGGCTTCCTCTGCCTAGCCATCCGTTGTTCAATAGCTTGCTTCAAAAACACAGGCGACATATTCCAAGTTTGGGATTCACTTTCAACTAAAATAGGTGTTGCTCCCAAATATAAGATGGGATTTATGGTGGCTGAAAATGTGAATGTCGAGGCGATCACCTCATCACCTGATTGAACACCCAGCAAGATCAAGGCTAGATGGATAGCCGAGGTACCTGAACTTACAACTGCAGCATTACCGCAATTCGTGTGGCGTATAATATCTGATTCAAATCCCTGGATATAGGGGCCCACAGGAGCCACCCAATTGGATTTTATAGCATCCCGGACGTAATCTAGTTCCTTATTGCTCATTGATGGGGGAGAAAGCCATATCTTAGATGAAGTCATTGTCCAAATACTCTTGCTGGTATACCTACTACGGTTGAGAAGCTCTCAACTTCTTTGACCACTACAGATCCTGCACCTATGCGTGACCATTTTCCAATTTTAACTCCTGGCAGAATCACTGATGATGCACCTATGAGGGCTCCCTCTTCTATAAAAACTCCTCCACAAACTGTAGCGTTTGGAGAAATATGAATGAAGTTATCTAACTTACAATCATGCTCCACCACAGCGGCAGTGTTTATTATGCAGTGGTCTCCAATAATTGTAGAGGAATTTACTACCGCATTAGCCATTATTACACTACCTGATCCTAATTTTGTGCCATCTGCAATTGTTGAATCCGGATGCTGAGCCACTCCAAATGTAAATTCTTCTAATTTTTTAGAGATTTTTTTCCTGGTACGATTATCTCCAATTGCAATTATAAAATGCTCATTTCTTAAAGCAACATTAATGGTATTACTTACTTGGTAAGTGTTAAGTTCTTGCTTGGATTTATCGTCATCAAAGATTCCGTTAATTGGTGTACCTGATCGGTGTAGAATGTCTATTATTACCTTGGCATGTCCACTAGCTCCAAATATATACATGTTAATTTCCTCTGAATTTTTCCATGGTGACACTGGTTGTACTGCTTATGCCATAGCCGCTGATCACGTTTCGGATGGTTCGGAACATGATATCCAAATCCAGCGACATAGACACGTTATCGACATACCAAACATCAAACTTAAATCTTTGTTCCCAGTTTACTAGATTCCTGCCATTGATTTGAGCCCAACCGGTAATACCAGGTTTTATCTCATGACGTCGCTTTTGAAACTTTGAGTACAAAGGAAGGTACTCTATTAATAAGGGCCTTGGGCCAATTAAACTCATGTGCCCAGCAACAACGTTGAATAATTGAGGGATCTCATCTAAAGAAAACCTTCTGATCCACCGCCCCAACGGTGTAATTCTAAGCTCATCCTTTAAGAGCGTCCCTTCAGTATTTTTGTCGTCATTCATGGTTTTGAATTTTATCAAACTAAATATCCTGCAGCCTTGACCGGGCCTTTGTTGAAAAAAAAATGGGCTCCCCCTAAAGTGAAAAGATAGAGCTATCGCAATCAGCAATTCCAGTGGCAAAAGTAAAATTATGAGCCCTATGCTCACAGTTACATCGACAAGCCTTTTACCCCATTGTTTATACATCGAAGAGCTCGTTGAACACTGATATATAGTTATCCCCTAACACTGTAAACGTATTATGTTCCAGCACGTATTGATGAGCCCTTTGTCCCAAGGCTTTCAATTCCGTGCTAGGCAAATTATCCAGACTAGAGATAGCATCAGCTAGCGCTTGTGGGTTGTTGGGTGGAACCAATATTCCAGAGCCAGTGTCTGATATAAAATCGGTAATCAATGAAGGCATTGAGCATAGGATAGGCTTGGAAGCAAGCATGTATTCGTATAATTTATTAGGAGAGATACCATATTGATATAAATTAGGATTGTTATTAAACGAGAGGAATAATACATCCATTATATTTAAAATACTGCCTACATTATTTTTAGAAACTCTTGGATAAAATATGATGTTATCATAACCTTTTGAAAGTTCTAACAACTCCGACTTTTGATAACCGTCTCCAACTATTAAAAAGGTGATATTTTTCCTGTGACTAAGAAGCTTAGCTGATTCAATAAATACCTTCATTGCATTAGCCACACCCAAAGCCCCTATATAACCTATAATTAGGTTATCTTTGGATAATTTTCCTACTAAATCCTTAGGTGGCTCCAAGTGAAAATTGAAATTTTTATTAACTCCATTTGGTATCCATTTAAAGGGGGGGGTACGGTTCACACGATGACCAATGTGTTTGTCCAAATCTGCTAGTACTGAAATTACATAATCTGCATTTGAATAACCCAATTTTTCTACCAATGAGGTGAATTTAACAAAGGGATGGTACTTTGAATAGCCGCCAATTTCCGTTAAGGTTAATGGCCAGATGTCTCTAACTTCAAACACAAACTTTACTCCACTCCTCCTTAATGAATGTTTGAGATATATCCCCGGTAATACCGGATAGATAGAAAGTGACGAAACAATAATTACATCAGGGGTATCATCCAGATATCGACGTAGAAAAAATAGCTTAGCAGTGAACTCAAACATCGAGTATAGCCTCTTTATTCCTCTTGCAGTGTCGTAACTGGTAGTTTTAAGCCACAAATACCTCACTCCATCAATGTGCTCTAACAGATATCCGTCAGTTAACTGGGGTTGTCTTTCTGAAAGATGAGTAAATGAAGAAGCAATTATAGTAACTTGATAACCCTTGTTAATCAATTGTTTACCAATATAATAGTGCCTAACGCCAGCTGTTCCTCCATATTTTGGAACCGTCGAGTATTGATTTATAATCCAAATATTTCGCACAATATGTTCGTTCTAAACAAGCATTTAGTGCCTGAATGGATGAACTGACGGCTCGAGCTTTGCCAATGGATGGTATTCTCCGGAAAGTCCTATCGGTTGGCTTTCTCTTATCTGTGAGGCCACTTCAATAGCAGCAATGGTATCCTTAATGGTAAACCCTTGTCCTGCAAGAATATCTTTATAGCTTTCGGTATGCAGATTGGTGAAACCTTTACTAAACTCTACTTCCTCTCCATCAATGGATATGGATCTGTAAGTACGCATTTCAAAATTGACCGGATCCGGAAGGCATGCTTCATTGATGGATAAAAACCAGCGAATATTTGCTTTCTCCAGCTGCAAGAAACCAGCAGCACGATCATGGCTATGCAAATTGACTTTACTATTCACCACTGCTCCAAAAATATATATAAGCATATCAAAAAAATGAATGCCTATATTGGTGGCTATACCCCCTGATTTTGATTCATTTCCTTTCCATGAGGCATAGTACCAATTCCCTCGAGATGTGATATAGGTTAGATCCACATCGTGAATTTTTTGATTTTGATTGGCAACCTTGTTCTTTAACTGGACGATTGCCGGATGAAGCCGCAATTGCAGAATGTTGTAGATCCGCTTGCCATATTCTTGTTCGCATCGTTCCAAAGGGGTAATATTCCTTGGATTCAGGACCAAGGGCTTTTCACAGATTACATCTGCCCCCTGCCTCAAACCAAATCGAGTATGGGCGTCATGTAAATAATTAGGTGAACAAATCGACACATATTCCACTGAATTACCACTCCTTTTCAGTTTGTCAATATGTCGGTCAAACCGTTCAAATTCTGTAAAAAAGTCTGCCCCTGGGAAATAACTGTCGATAATACCAACGCTGTCCGAGGGATCTAATGCCGCCATTAGATTATTCCCTGTCTCTTTTATAGCTTTAAAATGCCTTGGCGCAATGTACCCAGCGGCTCCTATTAGTGCAAAATTTTTCAATTTCAGATCTTAATGACTTCTTTATTTTTAATTTGGTATAACTCACCGGATTCGGGACATTTGGCAGTATTATCAGGACCGAAATCCAGCTTATGTCCATATTGGCTCATCCAACCAATTTGACGCCCGGGATTACCAATTACTAATGCATAAGGCTTGACCTCTCTGGTAACTACCGCCCCAGCACCGATAAATGCATACTTTCCTATAACAATTCCACAAATAATGGTAGCGTTGGCACCAATGGTAGCACCTTTTGCAACTACTGTCTCTACATATTGATTTTTCCTATTAATAGCACTTCTTGGATTTTTAATATTTGTAAATACCATTGACGGGCCCAGAAAAACGTCATCATGGCAAATAACACCTGTGTAAACGGAGACATTATTTTGGATTTTCACATTATTTCCCAGCACAACTCCAGGGGAAATCACTACGTTCTGACCTATGTTACAATTGCGTCCTATGGTACACCCTGTCATAATATGTGAAAAATGCCATATTTTAGTACCCTCGCCAATTGTACAATCCTGGTCTATAACAGCGGTGGGGTGTGCAAAATAATCATCATACTTCATATACAGTACTGTTTAACGGCATCTTTCACTGATTCAATGATGTAACTTTGGGTACTTGTGTCTAGTTCGCTGTGAATTGGTAAAGACAGGACGGTATCGGATAAAGCTTCAGAAACTGATAAGCTGACAGGGCATTTCACTAAATCTTTGTAAGCCAATTGCTTATGTAGTGGTAAAGGATAGTAAATCATGGAAGGTACTCCCCGGCTGGCTAGGTGCTTTTTTACCAGATCTCGCTTTGAAAGCCTTATTGTGTATTGGTGAAACGTATGCGTTGTGAATGGTGAAGTTTGGGGTGTCACAACCTGACTGATCTCCGATAATGCCTTATTATAAAACTCGGCAGCACGCTGCCGGGACGTTATAAATTCATTCAGGTATGGCAATTTCACGTTCAGTATTGAGGCCTGAATCGTATCCAATCTGGAGTTACATCCAATTTCATCATGATAATATTTGGTACTTTGTCCATGATTTGCGATTAATCTGCATCTCTTAGCCAACTCTGGATCATTGGTGATTATCGCGCCACCATCTCCAAAGCAACCTAAATTCTTTGACGGGAAAAAAGATGTGGCTCCCATATCCCCGATTGTACCGGATTTGACAACTTCCCCATTCTTATAAGAAAATATTGCACCTAATGATTGTGCTGCATCCTCAATCACCCGCAGGTTATGAATGTTAGCAAATTCCGTAATTGCTTCCATATTAGCACATTGTCCATATAGATGCACAGGTATGATCACTCGGCTCTTTCTGCTTAATGCCTTCTCCAAGCCGTTTATGTCAAGGTTAAAACTTATGGGGTCCACATCAACGAGTACTGGAGTAAGTCCTAATAGGGCCACTACCTCAGCCGTAGCAATGTAGGTATGAGCCGGTAATATTATCTCATCTCCTGGCTTAACATCCAATGACATTAGGGCAATTTGCAATGCATCAGTGCCGTTTGCACATGAAATTACATAATCAGCATTAAGATAATTAGCCAAGGCTTCCTCAAAAGACTTAACCTGGGGTCCTTTGATAAAAGCTGTCGATTCAATAACTCCCTGTATCGCTGTATCAATTTCTGATTTAATCTTCAAATATTGTGAGTGAAGATCAACCATTTTTATTCCTGACATGGAAGCTTGTGTATTCATATTTTGAAATGGTAGAAGTTTTAAAAGTGCTTTAGATCATTCTGTACTATTTGGCATTCATATTTTTAATAGCCTGTTCAAAACTCACAAATCGATAACCCTGTGAATAGAAGTGTTGAATAATCCAATCAAACCACGATCTTAAATGTGGGTATCCATCGCAATAATATACGTCGTGAAAGTTAATAACAAAATAAGGTAGTTGTCCCGTTTGGGCTTGTTCAATTTTCGCCATTGTGTACTGCTTAAAATCTCCAAATGAATGACATTTGACTTCTCTTAGCATGTCGACATCCATTATAGATATGGGAAATGACCAAAGATTTTCAATTACCCTATGAGGAGACTTTACACCCATTTCATTTGAAATATAGCTATAGCCTAATCTATATAGGTTATCGTAGGTATATTGGGACTGCCTTAAGTAGTGATTCCGAATCCCAATTATGGAATTATCACATATTGTTTCCAGCCTTAGTTTCTCCTCTTCCATAAGATTTAGTATCTGATGGTTCATCCCATGTAAGGCAATACTGTATCCCTTGGCCTGTAATTTTTTAATTATACCAACAGCGCTTTGAAAGTTATAAGATAGATTTAAACCTTTACGCATCCCGAAAAAAAAAGTGGATGGGATATTATAATTAGTTAAATAACAATCTAAAGAATCAAGATTATTTAATGGCCTTCTTATATCCAGCCTTTTAAAAAATGACTTTACATCGATCGCGCCACTGGCTAATTCGACAAAACTTCTATATATCAAGCCAGGGATGAAAGTATCCAAAAAATGTTCCCTCCATGAAATATGATCTACATCATGAGAAACAATAATGTCCATTTATCAAGATGTTTATGCCCAAAAAACATTACTATTTATATTTTTACTTTCAACAATATCATTAAGGAAATCACTGACAGTACACGCCACAAGTATTTGCTACCCCGATTAGGTGATTCGATTTCAGTCAACAACCTGTCTTTTTTAAATGGTGTATCATTCGGAAGGTCATTGATCCAAATTTTCAAATGATCCGCTAGAGCACCCACCCAATACTCCTGAGGGATTCCAAAACCTCTCTTCACTGGGTTCCATATAATCTCTTCTGGCAGTTTATCACTAAGTGCCCGCCTTACAATATATTTGGTCCAACCATTATAGACTCGCTCTGGAAATGGGGCGGAGAGACAATATTCTAAAATATCAACTGAAAGATGTGGTACTCTGGCCTCCACACTAAAATGCATTGAATTCCGATCACCGTAACGAAGCAGCCGAGGAAGGCAATATTTTGTCAGTTCATCCAATTGCTTGCTATATATGTCCTTATATCCATAATAGTCATCCATAAGCTCTTTGTTATATAGCAATAGGAAATCCAGATCTACATACTTTTTTAGTATCCTCATATTCTTATTCAAAGCAATACTCTTTGAATTAAAGTAAAGATTGGTAGCAAGTGAATGTAGCGCTGAGCTATTACCATTTCGTTGAAATCCACGTAATTCCCTGCTAACAGCTAATATATTACCAGTTAAAAGGTACTCTGCCAGTACTCTTTGGGCTACTCTTGGATAACCTAAATATACTTCATCACCACCCTGCCCATCTAACATAACTTTTATACCGAGCTGATGAGCTTTTTCCATTACTTTGTAATGCGCAAACATTGATAAAGTTGTAAACGGCTCTCCCATGGAGGTTATCATCGTTTCCAGGTCAGATACAATTCCATCCATTTGTGGAGTAACACAGTGCCATTTAACATCCGTGCTATCAGCTATCTGCTTGGCCAGCACCGACTCATCATCTTTAAATTCAGGGAAACTAAATGTTAGAGTGTTATACTGTGAGGAACCTGATCCTAAAATTTCACTCACCATTCTTACAATGACAGCTGAATCAATCCCGCCAGATAAGCTTGAACCTATGGTTACGTCTGATCGCAATTGCCTTTTAATGGAATTGTAGGCTATACCTTTATAACCACCGGGCCAATCTTTGGTATAATGGTTAATCTTTGGGGGGTCCCAATATTTATTTTGTCTTATGGTGGATTGGTTTGCAGTGATCATCATGCTATGCCCTGGTTGTAGCTGTTTTATTCCCTCAAATGAAGTTCTGTCATCATAGTCACTGATCCCTACCAAAAGAAAATCCGCTATTCTGGAATGATCATATTTGCCACAAATTCCCAATCCTCTTTGAATGGCCTTAGGCTCAGATCCAAAAATAAATTCAAGTTGATTGGATAAATAGTAGAATGGCTTGATACCCATTGGATCCCGTGCACAGAAAAGTGATCTCTTTTCATTATCCCATATCGCGAAGGCAAACATACCATCTAGTTTGTTCAACATTTCTGTACCATATACAGAATACATTGCTAATAGTACTTCGGTATCGGACTCGCTGTTAAAAACATATTGCGTGGATAGATCTTTTCTGAGCTCTTTATAATTGTATATTTCTCCGTTGAAAGTAATGGTAAACTTTTTGTCCACCGTTTTCATTGGCTGATGACCCTTGTAGGAAAGATCAATAATCGACAACCGATTGTGTCCTAAGACAAGGTGAAAGTCAGATTCTTGATAATCTATTTTTGCGCTTTTATTATGTAAAATATTACTAGAGCCTCCAAAAACGGCAATGCCGCGATCATCTGGTCCCCGATGGCTTAAAGTTGTCAACATTTGTTCTACCCGGTTTACCCGGTCTTCTATTCTTCGGGTCGTAGAAAATTCCCAAAATCCAGCAATACCACACATTGGCTTCAGTTTTTTGAATTATTTAATGCCGTTAGATAATAATAGACCCATCTGATACATCAAGGGTGCTAGATCACTTCTCTGCTTAACTAACTCCCATTTAATAGGCATATTCAAATCTTCTATAATCGACGCGGAATTTATCAAAAAAGAATGTCCAGAAATCCATCCATCCACTGCATTTTCGGCATTTAATACGACGTTAATTCGCATTTGATCCACTTTCATAGGGATCAAACTTTTAATCCATGATTTCAATTTATATCCTACTCCTGGCCCATCATTAAAATTATAGCCATAGTCGGAGGGAAATGCAGCAAGTTCAGGAGATGTCATTCGAATCATTGTTTCCTGAAAGCGATTGGCAACCCCTAGAAAAGGAAGGGCTCCGTGGGAGTGGTTGGCAATTTTGAAATCAGTAAAGGGGCTCAAAAAATAGCTTATGTTGTTTTCGGAATTATTTCTACCCCCCAATCTAGCAGGAATTAGAACTTTGGAATAATACAGTTTGTATAAATGTAAGGCGGGGTATACATTATTTTCTAAATGCAACTTTATTCTCAATTTAGAGACAATGTAATCCACCAACTCATTCTCGAAGCCACTTTTTAGAAACACCGGCCCACAAACATTCCTCAATAATTTAAATCGAACCAAATCTTCAACAGGTACATGCTGGGTACCAAGGTGTTCACTATTCCGATATTGCTCCCCTCCTATGCCACTCAAACCAAGACGATTAGTCGATAGGGTATCTCTGCGGAAATGAAGTGTGTTAAACTCTTCCCACCAATATCGATGCATTTGTATAATACCATCACAAAAATAAGCTGACGATAGCATTCTGGTTAATAAATTCTGAGAGCTTAGAAATCTCGGATGAGTAACCGGAGTATTCAACAGAGTGCTACCATCATAATCGGCAATCAGTTTTGCAATTTTTACTTCAACGTTCTCATTTTCGCGAAAATAGCTATGTAATTGATGTCGAATATTGTGTTTTATAAGGAAGGCTAATATAAGCCTGCTGTCAAAGCCCGAAGTGATGCCGCTATCAACGCCCCAATGATTGGCAGCATCACTAATTTGATCGAAGTAGTTATTAAGGACAGATAACTGTGCGTCTATGGCATGATTAAAGTTCTTGAATTGAGTGATTTCCTGACCATTTCCTAATACCTTGGCAGTAAGTCCAAGGTTAGTTATTTTGCACTCTGGTTCTAATCTGAATATATTAAGAATCGGAGTATCAGGGCCAATAAGGTGTCCAGTAAGGAGATTCTCTGCCACAGCTAGCTGGTTGGGACTGTTTTCTTTGGTAACGGCTTTTGCCGCGAGAAATGAGGAAGTAAATACTGTTTTGCTGCGGTTATAAAATAAGCTCTGTATATTGGCATGATCACTTATCAGCAATATTCTTTCCTTGGTGATAATGCCTATACAGTAACTACCAATGATTTGATCCTCATCAAAGCTGCGATTAACAAAGTCCTCAAGTAATAGGTTGATTGCGTCAATACCCCATCGCCTTCGATAAATTACAGTTCCTATACAAAAAGCTTCTGTAGACTTACTTCGAACCAATAGAATTTGGTTATCCGAGGTTTTGGGATATAGATAACCCAGCCAATTTGTAGTTTCAATTTTATGCGGCTGCGAAAACCCTTTCTTGGTAAAGATTTGCTTTCCATCCTCCACTACTAGTTGTTCCACTGGCTTTTTGATAATAAAAAACCCGCCCATTACTTATTTAAGAAATTACATTATGAAAAGCATAGAATTTTCGCACCCTGTCATCCAAAAGGAGTGGTTGATGAACTTGATGCAGCTTTATATCCGGGCCATCGTTACCCTCGATTACAAATACTTCCATCGGATTCACTACAAAATCCCATCCAACTAGCGGACAAAATGGAAATCTTTTTGCAAGTTGTAATGCCCGGGTTCTCACAATTTCCCAGTTTGGAACCTGAACACCTTCAATATCACTTCCAGTATCCGGATGTTTGGAATACCATACCGGCTCTGTTGACTCACCAATTGTTTTGGTCGCCTTGCCCAATTGTCCGGTGATTTTATCAATCTGGACTGTGAAACTACCCATTGCACAATTATCAACAGGCCCGGAATCCTTGTTGCCGAATCTATGGGCGGTGGCGGCAATGAATGGCTGATTTAACTCATGATCCCACATTGTCAGCACCCGCACGGTATTAACACTATAAGGATATATCAGATGTGCATAACCATTTTGTTTAATTAAGGTCGTGACTAGATAGAGCTCATTTGACCCTAATAGTCCTAACAATTCCGGCCATCCCATCACCTGCTTATGATTTACCAGCCAGCCACCTTCAGAGTAGTCCAACCTTATCACCCCTATCCCACTGGCTCCATCCAAGGGTTTCATTATCAATGAGCCCCTTGCTTTGAGATAACGGGTTAGGCATTCCTCGTTAAGCTTTGGCAAATCCTTTGAAAATCCGATCCAATTTCCACTCGGGTATATTATACCCAAAACCTCACTTCCAGTGGATATAATATCCTTTATATAGCTTTGAAAAAGCAACTTATTATCAAGGAATTCCACTCGTTTATTTATTGCTTTAGATTTCCAGTTTTCCTGGTAATCAGTTAAATACATTCCAAAGTACTTCGAATTATCCAGGTCATAGATCACTTGAGATGAACTTAGAAATCCACGGCTCCAAAAAGAAACAGTACGAAACCAAGAAATGGATGGACGTGATTTATACTCTTTGGCGAGAAGCTTTTTCATTACGGATCCCCACTGATAAAGACGGGTAATTAACCTAATGATCATGTGATCTTAGTATTAAATACCTCACTCTCTAGCCAACTTTCCTTATCGGGTATTGAGTATTGAAGTTGGTCTGCAAAATCCATAACCCTCAGATTTGTGCAATAATGGCGATAAAAATTTCCTGCCTGAAACAACCAATCATTGGTTGTTTGGTCATATTGCCACCTCCCTTTGAGGTCTGAATCTGGAATTTTCGGGCCGTGAAAAACTGGATGTAACTCATTTATTAATTTTCTTCCGTCATTGGCAATAAAAAAATCCACATTAATTGATCGAAAATTTCCTTTGGAAGCCACTTGACGGGTTGTTTCTAGAAACCATTTATCTGGCTCAGACCATTTCATTAAACCTGAGCCACTATGAAAATCTCCTTTGATTATTTTATCTATGGAAAAATAGCTATCGCCTATGGCTATCATGCGCTTTTCATCCACTTGGGGTAAATATTCCTGAAATAAAATCGAGTCTATTTGTTTGAACCTAGGGTCCATTCTATATAATCTTAAACCTTTCCCGAATACTTTATCTATCAATACCTTGGCCTCATTGAAATTTTTACAGATTTTCACCCCCCTCGAAACACTTCCCCTGAGGCTTTTAAATACCAAGGGGAATTTTGCTTGCGATATAAAAGACATCACCTCTTTATAATCCTGAAAAATCCACGTTGGTACTACATCAAATCCGTTAGCTTGTAACCAATCGATTACTCTTCTTTTGTTGTCGAGTAAAAATAAACCTTCCGGGTTGGGATAGACAGGTATTCCTAGTGGTCCAGATAAAAGCTTAAGCCTCTCCTCTGTCACCTCCTTTATAGTGGGATTGTTTAGATGAGGCCACACCAGCAATCCCACAATTTCAGAACCTTCTAACTTAGACAACCAATCCGCATTGGTAATATCAATTACCTCGTATGACATTTTCAAATCCATGCAGGCTGCCATATAATAAGCGTGGTAGTGTGCACGGTCGTATAATATACCCCATACCTGTGCGCTCTCTCCCTTATAACTCCATTCCAAATCGGTATCAGCCCAGGGGTTGGATTTCCTCCAAATCCCTCTCTCTTCGTAGGAGTCATAGGCCAGGACCCGGATTACCTCTTTTATGTTACTAGGAAAAAATTTCTTAGCATCCGATCTCCAAAATATTTGTTTCAAACCCATTTAATTACTGGCCATTATTTTCCTATAAAATATATTCATCTGCTTCAGTGTTTTATCGAAATTATAATGGGATAATACTGCTTCACGGGCATTTTTCCCATACTGCAAAATGTCTGCTTCAATAAGCAGTATTAAAGATTGAGATATGGATTTTGGATCGTTTGAGTGGACCAGCATTCCACATTGTGAATTGTTTAAAATCTTTCGTACTTCAGGGAAATCCTCTCCCACCACTGCCAATCCCATGGCCATATATTCAAATAACCGATTGGGCAAAGTGACCTGATTATTAATGTTGTCCTCATAAAATACACATCCAATATGGGCTTTAGCAACCCTCTTGAAATTTTCCAACCAAGGAAGCATACCCTCAATTACTACATATTCGCTGACCCCCAAATCTCTAGCTCGAGAAATTAAAGATTGTTTGAACTCCGGTGGAGAATACCTGCCATAAAAACAAAATTTCACATTCCTATGTTTTTGGACAACAGCAGGGATAGCCTCAATGGTTTGCATACAATTTCTGGCGGACGAGTGGGTACCACTGGTAACGATGGTAATGTTCTCATACTTCGGACTTAGATTGCCGCTGATTTTTTTTATTCTTGCCAAATATGGGACATTGCCAATCACCATGGAGGGTTTATTGAGATCCTTATAAATTTTTCGCATTGACTCCGTAGTAGTAGTATAACCATCCAGATTTGCTATGGTGTATCTCTCAAATTTTCGAAACCAAGCGAGAAGTATTTTCCTAATCGAAGTCGATACATTTAAATTCAATATTCTGGCAGAATAATTTTCATGAATATCGTAAATAACCTTCCTGCTGGTAAACCATTTTAATAAAACCATCCAAGGTAACAAATCGGGGTCATGGAAATGCACAACATGGCAATCGGTTCTGAGCACCATACGGGTTGCATCAAAAGATGTTAAAATTCTTCTGGAAATACCACTCCTTCTCTTTAAACCAATGAATTTTAAAGAGTTTTTCAATTCATGTTCGCTTATATCCCTTTCTGGATCATTTTCAGCAGTGCCTGATGGTGCAATTAGCGTAACTTGGGTTCCATTCTTTGCCAAGCCTATACAAGCTCTTTGGTATATTCGATCATCATGCCATTCATGCATACTAGTGACGTGACATATAGATATTTCCATTAATATTGCAGAATTAGGGAGTTTTCAATTTAGAATGGCTTGTTGGTAAATTCGGAAGTATTTTTCTCCAAACATATTGCTATCAAAAGATTTTTCCACTGTTTTTCTCGCTTCCGATCCTAAATCTGCCATCAATGATGAATCTTGTACTACTGACTCCATTGTTTTGGCCAGCTGTTCAGAATTACCGGGCTCAATTAAAATTCCATTCTTGCTTGACTCAATTATTTCTGGTAACCCGCCGACCATGGATGCTATTACCAAATTGCCAGTGGCCATTGCCTCAAGACATACGTTTGGTAGGCCTTCATTTAAACTGGGGATCACAATTATGTTATGTTTGCGATGAAACTCCGCTATGTTATCTGGGGGGATAGTGCCTCCCACTATGATCTTATCAGGGTTTGCCAGGGAGCTTCTCCATTTATGGAAACTTGCAATGTTGGTGCCTGGTCCGGCAAAAGTTAGAGAGAAGTTTTGAGAGAGTTTTCTCCGGTCAATTATAGACCATGCCTTCATTAAGGTTTCCCCACCCTTGGTATTTCTACCATGGATGGCGGACTTATAGTTTGGCAATCCACCCAGAAAATAAAATCTGTAGGTAGTTGCGTTTAATTTTAGCGTTGCTGGATAAAACTGCCTAATGTCCACACCTCGATAGACTACCTTAATCATTGGATGGTCACCTAAAATTGTTTTGAAGGCATTCCTTAGTGATATACTATTACAGGTTACCACATCAAATTTCTTTACTAATTTTCTAATTCTTGTATTTTGGGATTGGTATTTCAGATCTTCGTTAAGATCCCCTCCAATACATTGCACTATCAGTTTATAAGAGTACCTTTCTTTCAATTCAGCGGCAAATATGCCTAATGTGGCATCACCTGCATGCACCACATCCGCTCTTTTTAGGTATTTTGCACATAAAAGGTTGGTGAAGAATTTGAATAGATAGTTGTTGAGCTTAAATAATTGCCTACTCCACCAAGGTAAGAACGGGATGCATAATACTATCTTGGATAATCCAGGCTTTACCCTGGTGTATTCATATAGGCTTCTGCCCGGTTTAAATATTCGGTAATGTATCACCACCACATCAGCATACCTACTAATTGCATGAACTGCCCTTTCATTAAAAATGCCATGAGAGGGATTGTCATCAGATGGGTAGCCACCTGCTAGATATAAAACCTTCAACTTAAGATCAAATTGATTTTATCCCGAACTAATTGGAATCCAGCTGAATATCGATTGATCGGATTTAGGCAATATCCGCGAAATTTTTCCGCATATTTCTTAAGGACCTCACTCGGATAATACTCTGAAAGGATTTCCAACTGACAAATATGAAGGTTGTGATACATAGCACTGGCTATATAACTTGGCGATTTATACCAGTATAGGCTCCACTTGCCTGAATCAAACAAATGAATGGTGTTTATTACACTTTCAGACCCCTCGATAAAGAGTTTTGTAATCCATTTTTCTTCGGTTATTGTAGCGAGTTCTTTCAATCCAAATAAAGCATAAATATGTCCATTGAGAATAGGAAGTCCGGCTTCTAGAAACCATAAGTGATTTTCCATTTCATTTGAGGTGACACCTTCTGAGCCATAAGGATACTCAAAAGCAACTGCCATTTTTAATGCACTATCAATGTACCTAGAGTCCTTGGTGAAATTATATGCCCGGCAGGCAACGCTTATGACTTTTCCTTGGTTCATTGCGCAAGTCACGCCGTTTTCACCCTGATCATTGTCGTAGTCTAATATCATTAAAGCCCCATTATCTCTAGACTCTCCAGTAGAGATTAAATAGTCTGCGGCCTTCAGTAAAAATTCAGCGTGCTTATTTGTTCCGGTCTCAACATACAACTCCCAATGGGCAAGCGCAAACGATGTCAATCCTGTACAAAAATGCATTAGAATTCCGGCTTTGGAATGGAACAGAGGTAAACCTTGTTCGTCAAAATGTTGATAATGACCCTGAGCTAACCTTTGCTTAAAAGATAACGGGTAGCATCCTAATCTCAATTCGTCACTTCCACAATTTGAAGGCACCCAATAATCTGGCTGTGGCAAAAAATATTGTCGAAATTTTTGATATGCATCAGTCATACCAAGACCCTGAATGTATTGTGAATCCCATATCTATTTCAGCGATGTTAGATCAAATCCTATCTCGAAGAATTTGATGCCCTGCACGCAAAAGACCAAATAACAGAGAGGGTGATTTTTGGACCCGGTATACCGGTTGTGAAGTACCCCCCATAAGTTTGTAAAAGTGGGACACTCCAGGAATCATTGATCCTTCAAAATCAAATTGTCTATTACTTCCTAGAGCAAATTCAATACCCTTAAATACCGTCAGTAAATTTATGGTTTTATAGGTATTGTGATTTAATCTCTTTGAAGCATTTATTAGGTTATAGACCATTTTATCATCGTAGGCATAAATACCAGCAGAAATGAGGCCGAATTTTTTCGAATGCACATAAATGGATTTTATATAAGATTGCTGGCGCTCTAAAAATACTCTTTGAAAGATTGGTACCGATATGCGGAAATTGCCTCTATTTCCGGTCTCCCGCATCAAGTTTATAACCTCGTTCACATCATATTCATCTAGTAGGACCAATTCATTAGAATTCACCATATCGAGGAGCTTATTAAGTTCTCGCTTCTTATTCTTATTCATTTTAACCAAAAATTCTTCAAGCTTGCCCTTGAGGATATGAGTAATTAGAATACTGTTATGGAAGCCTAACTGACTATAAGATAAAATCCCGTAATCCTGATTAGGAAACTTGAAATCAAAATGCCCGCCACCGGTTGCTTGCATCAGATCTTTCAGAAATTTCACTTGATATTGATGATTGGTACTATTTATCAATGGACCGAAGTAATGTGTAAAGGGTGGAATGTGCAAACCTTTAACCCCTCTCTTCCGGGTTTTGACAAAGGCAATCCCGGATTGAATTTCTGAGTCTTTTTCGGAGATTAAAACTTCAACATTTCCTATTCTTTCTAGCCACTTAGTTTGGTGAAAAATTGATCCCAAGGGATGTGTTGCCACATAATCGTCCCATATTCCAAAGTCGCCGATGGCTAGTTTAGTAAGCACTTACCGAATATTTCATTACCTCCCACTCCTTATTTAGCACTTTGTGAAATATAGTGATCAACACAGCCAACAACAACATTTGGAGTTGAGAAAACCAGTTAGGGTTGGTGAATCCAAATAGTAATTCCGAGAAGAATATAATAACAAACATATAGAAATATCGTACCCCTAAAAGGTTTGACAGCACACTTTTGAGTTTTCGCATTTTACGGAACAGCCTAACATAAATAGTAGCGTAGGCTATGACTGCAAATATTCCTAATTGAACGGCGATATCTAAAAAATCCGTGTGTGATATTTTCCCACCAGAATACAGTTTAAACTGGTTTAAACCTACTCCGAGAAAAGGGTTATTTTGGAAAGCATTCCAGGCATATTGATACAGTATAATTCTTGCTTCATTTTCAGCGATGGAATCTGCGGTTTCGTTTCTGGTCAATCGATCATACAGATAAAAATCTGCAATGGCAGTTTCGATTAAAGTATATAAGTACTGTCCGAATATGATCAATGCCAGAAGAAGAATTACCAACTTCCAACCTTTAAAATACATAAGACCCCAAAAGCAAGCGAATACTAATACGATGTTTATAAATGTTCCCCGGGAAGCAGTAATTAATATCGTATAGGAAAATATTAATAGTAAAAGGTACAGAATTAGTTTATAAAAGAAGCTCTGTCTTTTGCATAGGAAGAATAATGCCATTAAAATTCCTACCCTGGAATAATTAGCCATTCCATTGGCATTTCCAGCCAGGCCGCTAAATCGATAATATTCATCATTGATGGCACTATCATCGTTATTTATTATAAAACTCAATACTACCACACAAGTGCATGTGACTAAAATGGAAAGCAGCACCAGATTTACTTCCTTCCAGGTTTTGAGGCTAAAAAACACTACTAGTATCAACACCAAATTAGAAACCATCACCTGCATATACCGATAGTACCCTGTCCAATCCGTTACTTGATAAGAACCAAGTACGGCAAAGATCAGCAGTGAGGCATATAACCAATGCTCCGTTGGGGTTTTAGAAAGATTAGGGATATTTGGTAGGACTACCCATAAAGCCAGTAGGGGTCCACCTCCCCATAGAATTATCTGATTTAATGATTGATTAAATGCGTTGCCATATAACGACACAAACAATAAAAGAAACAGAAATATTGCCAGAGCAATTGCCCGATTTGAATACTTTAAACTTGGACCTAGACTCCCTGAAAGGTATTGCATTGATAGCCTTGATAATTCTGGAAAACACTTTTCACAAAACGTCGGTGTGTAGGAGAAATCTGCTTATCAGAAAGTTCAATATAGTTAAATATGGTATTCGATTTTCTACCGAACAACAAATATAAATTCAAAATAGCCGAAGATAACACTGTGCCGATAGCCATCGGATAAACTCGATTTAAAATGAAATAAAGTTCAACTGGAATATCAGGTCTTATAACGCTAAATCCTAAATCCACCACTTTTCGAATCTTGTCCGGATCCTCTGAAAATTTGACTAGATAATAGGGATTATTAGTATTAGGAAATTGATTTTTCCACCTAATTAAAAGATCGAGATAAATTTGTTCTTCTACTACACCTGTTTCGGATAAGTTGCTACCTATGAAATAACAATCATTCGTAGACTCCGCACCTCGCAGCTTTTGTTGAAGCCATTCCATGCGGTTAAGCTGCAATTCCAAGCCTTTCACATCCTGCATGTGGTACATGGTAAATAATGTTATATCCAAACGCTGCAGGTTAGTTTGCCCCCAAATTCGCGGCAGGAGGATCTGGTTTAGCTGAGAATTGTATCCTACAGGATGCATACCTTTAACTTCCAACTCCCTAAAATACGGTAGCTGAAAGGTGAAGATACCATCATCTACCAGGACTACAGGCTTGTTTATAAAATTGGAAGCAATACATCTTTGTGGCGGATCGAGATAATGACCAAATATTACGGCATCGAATTGTGAAAACTTAACCGCTTTTTTAAGCTTTATGCGGGATATTATGTTCTTGGTAATGATGGATATCCTTTTAAATTTAGCTAAGTCACGATTATATAAATGAACCACCCTATCCCAATTATATAATCCTATACAATTGATCATGACCTCATTGCTTTTTGGTATAAGGCTGGCGTTTATTAAAGTTTTGTGAAATCGAGGAAAATAGTATTCGCAGGCTTCAGCGGCACAAAGAACCTGCATTGGCGACGCCACTACGATCAACAAATTTTTCAAGTTGAAGAATTAGGTTGTTTGATCATTCATGAGGATTAAGAGGCATGCTCAATCTCATAAAACTTCAACATAGCTAATGAAAATTCATAATCTTCCCATTCATCTATATCAATACCAGCCATTTTGCCAACTTGATGCATATATGGCTTTCTTCCCAGGAAATATTTATCCTTGAGTACGTCTTGTTTAGGTTTCATATACAAACCGTTAGTGACCCGAAACCAATCTGGCAGGTATTGACTTACAGTATGGTTCTTATTTGCTTTATAATTAAGTGGCCCTTTTTCATCCCAAAAGTATTCTTTTATCAAGTTTACCGATACTAAACTGTCGTGAGATTTTTCATTCAGAACTTTTTGTAAATAGTTTTTAAATCCAGATTCATAGTCTTTAGGTGACATCAAAGGGACTACCACAGTGACCCAAGCTATATGAGGCTTAGGAATGTCCTTTACTATCCCGGTTATTACTTCTGAAAAACTTGCATCGTGCCCTCTGCAAAGATAAGGATCCCGTTCATGGATAGATACACCCCGTTTATTAGCAATTTCTTGCAACTTTTGAGAGTCTGTACTGACGAAAATGTTGGATGGTTTAACAACTTGTTTCATTTGTTCTAACTTCCATTCAAGAAGATTCAATCCTCCGGTAAATGGTAAAACTACTTTATCCTTTACTCTGGTGCTTCCTTCCCGAACCGGAATTACTACCCCTATTTCACTAAAATCTGTTTTGGTCATTATACCTTTTTTGATTAAAAAAATGTTTTCAAGAAATTAACCTTATTTGGTCGAGACAGGTACCATTAGTTTTGCTACACTATCGACGAAGCGATCTGTTGAGCATCCGTCCACTCTGTAGCATTCTTGAAATACTGCATTCTGTCTTTCAACGCTGTGTTTATTGGGATCTGCGAGATACATTCTAAGCGCACTCTCTAATTCTTCTAAACTTCCCACAACGGTTGCTCCGTTTAAAGCAATAAACTTTTTCAAATGCACATAATTTTTAATTCTTTTAACGGATTGCCAGTGTGGCCATTTTTGAGTATCGAATAAGGTGAGAATTACAGGTCGGTTCATGATTGCAGCCTCAATCGCGATTGTCGAACCAGAGTTAAGGCAAATTGAAGCCCCTGCTAATAAATTAGATAGTTTCTCCATATCACTCTTTTCCATGTACCAGGTGAGCAGACTATTGTTTACTTGAGGCAGATCGATAATTATTCTAGTAGATTGTAAGTTAAATATTCGTGATTTTAGATTCTCAGAACGGCTATCAAGGGCAAGATTGTGCATATGCGGCCTAATAACCAGCTTCATATCTTTACCGAAGGAATTACTACTAATTTCATTGGCCAGCCATTCTATAATATCAATCTCATTTGGGCAAAAGTATTGATCACTCATGGTGAATAACATATACGGCGAGTCAAAAGCACCATTAATATATTTCATCAAATTAGCCGGACTAAAGTTTCTCTTGATATGGTAATGGATATCAAAATGTGTTACTCCCGTTGTGAATATTTTATTTGGATCAATACCATAATACTCTTGGAGCTCTTTACTCATTATTGGGCCCCAACTAAAGAAAAAATCACTAACTTCTGGGAACATTCCTTTGGAGGTAATATTGTCCCAACTTAGAATATAAGAGATTCTACAAATTCCTTTCTTTTTTGCCGCTTTCAAAAATACAGCTTCCATATCGTCCGCGGGACGCATAGAAATTAATACCTTCGGATTAAGATTATCTATCACCCTTGCAGCATTTGGGTCATGATACCATTTCTCTTCAATCATGGAGTAAACCCTCTGTAAGAATGGCAAACAATTGGTTAAATCGCCGAGAACTAAATAAAAATGATTAACTAATTTTCTCCTGAAAGAAATTTTTGGTGATTTTACCCTTCTAAGGTGTTTTTCCCATAAAGCTGGATTATTCCTAATATTTTGGTAGATATAAGATCTTAGGACAATGCGTTGCGACAGAAGTAAGCTGTTGTTCGGATGATAGGGTTGGACCTGAAAGCCTTCTTTCGAAGCTAATTGGTCTACTGCCTTGGGTGGATTTCCTTTAATAATAAGACTGATATCGAAGTCTTGGCTCTTAAGATTACGTAATAGATTAGTTTGAAATACGCCTCTCGCACTGTGTCCATGAGAAATTAATATAGCAGCAGTCTTTGTCATTTTGATAATAATCCCCAGTTATAGGATTTCTTTAATCTAGCTTTTCGGCTTTTATTGGTCGAAATATGAAAAAAAGGCATTATAATCCTGGAATATAGATTAGCAAATAGCCTGTTTGGTAAATCAAGTTGAACTAAATGCCTCAATGCAAGCAATTCCCAACTGTGCTTGTCTTTTAGAATATCATCAATCACATTTCTGCAATACATCCTATCAGCAGGATAATGCAAATACAATCTTACAATAGTCCCCGTGATTCTATTAAACAATATTCGATCGTGCCTGGAATTCTTGCCAAGATAGTTTGTGTAAAGCTTTAAATGTGATTTAAGTAGGTTTCTAATACTTGTTTGTGTCAACGACATAGCCCTAATTCTATATTGAGCATATTTATTAGTACTATCATAACCGAATTTGTACCTGCTAGATAGCTTTAACCACATATCTCGATCTTCTGAAACCAGATTGGGGTTATAGCCTCCAACCGAACGAATAGATTCCATCCGAATCATGGCGGTTGGAGCTATTATGTAATTTCTTATCAGCAATTCTTCGTAAATATTACCTTGAGGAATTTTGTCTGGATTTAAATTTTTGTATCTATAATAAGAGCTAGCAATGGTTTCATCTTGTTCATCAATAATAGAAGCATCCGAATATATTACTGCATAGTTTGGACCCAGCTCCGCAAATCTCTTAAGTTGATTTGCGATACTATCGCTTATTAGTAAGTCATCTCCCAAAAGCACTAAGAATTCTCCGTTAGCTATACTAAGTGCTTTGTTTAAAACCCTGATCAGTCCTTGATTCTGGATGTTTTTAATTAATGTACATCTGTAGTTCGTATTGCAGATATATTGTTCTAAAACATTGGCCGAGTCGTCTTTGGAGCAATCGTCGATTATGATATGTTCGATATTCGGGTATTCTTGAGCACGTAAAGACTCAATTGCTCTTATTACGAAATCACCGGTATTATATATAGGGGTGATTACAGTAACCATGGGAGGAGAGCTAGCCATTTTATCCAATCTCACTAAATAATAGAATCATCATAAGCATTAATCAAAATGATTAATGCAGTTTATAATTTGCACTACTTCTTGATACTCCATGACTGGACTTATCGGTAAACTAAGTACTTCTTTCTGCATCCTTTTTGTGATGGGCAGATCCAAGTTCCTATACTCATAATACGATGGTTGTTTATGAGTAGCTAGAGGATAATGAATTAAGGTTTGAATGTCATGATTTTTCAAATACTGTTGAAGCTGGTCGCGTTCTGTACATCTAATCACAAAAAGATGAAATACATGGCTTTTTGAATTGTCGTAGGTTGGAAGTACAATCTTTCTATTATCTATCTGCTCTATGTATTGCATGGCCAAACTTCTTCGCCGCTCATTCTCATTGTCCAGAAATTGAAGTTTTACGGATAATACGGCAGCTTGTAGTTCGTCAAGTCGACTATTTAATCCTCGATATTGATAGTGGTATTTGCTATCTGACCCGTAATTTCTAAGTTTGCGGATACAGTCAGCAAGATCCCTATTGTTCGTAGTAACCGCGCCCGCATCCCCCAAGGCCCCAAGATTCTTACCTGGGTAAAACGAAAAAGCAGCTGCATCTCCAAGATTTCCAGCTTTATTACCATTTTTATCCATTGCTCCATGTGATTGCGCTGCATCTTCAATCAGTATTAATTTGTGATTCTTGGCAATTTGCTCGATAGTCTCCATTTCAGATAATTGTCCATAAAGATGTACTGCCAAAATGCCGGCTGTTCTAGGTCCTATTTTTTCTTCAACTCGTTCTGCATTTAAATTATACGAATGGAGATCAGGATCAACCAAAATTGGGACTAACCCACTAGTTGTGATAGCTAGTATTGAAGCGTAAAAAGTGTTTGCTTGAACCAGTATTTCATCTCCTCGATTTAATATCCCTAGCTCTATAAATCCGCGGAAAATCAAGATTAAGGCGTCAAGTCCACTTGCTACACCAATGGTATATTTTGTTTCACAATATGCTGAAAAGCTACTTTCAAACCCTTCAACCTCCTCCCCCAATATATAATTGCCACTTTTTAATACCCTATCTATCGAAGTGGTAAGCTGTTCATAGTATTGGGCATTTAGTTTCCCTACATCTAAGAACCGTATTGGAGCGCCTCCCATATTTTTAGCAAGTATCTTATCGAATTAAAGTAAGTGGTATCTCAACGAGGCTATGAAATAAGTAATTTGGACCGGAAAGCAATATGGATTTTTCATCACGAACTCCGCTTCCTACAGCAATAGTTTTACATCCTAGTTGGTGCCCGCATTCTACGTCCTCCTCGGTATCACCAATGACTACCGCATTGCTGATCGCGGATTTGTCTTTTAGATCGAAGGTTGTCATTATTAGGTCAGCCTTACTTCTTTTACCTTTAGTTATTAAAATTGAGCAAAAAAAGTTTTTAACACCTAAAAGTTCTAGTTGCCAATGTGTATTGGCAACTGACCTTCGATTCGTTACCAATACCAGTTCGCAATTTTTTCCAATATTCGACAAAAAGTTTTGCGCGCTCCTAAAAACCTTATCATAACTTAGATAAGACCGTTTTTCAATGTTCTCTCTCCAAATTTTAGGGAATTTCCTCAATTGTTCCTGGTTAAGGTTGAGTACAGATTCAAGAATCTGGCTATTTGAGTATCCTAGTTCACGTTTGCAATGCCAATACTGGTTAAAACTTATGTCGCTGTTGGAGGCAGCCATTTGGAATACTTTATGCATTCTTTTACGGGGATCTATTATGGTACCATCTAAATCAATAAATACCTTTTTCACCTTGTCGCCACCACAAATATTTCAGCAGCATTTTCCTGAAAATCCTTACCTAATTCGTAGAAAGCGTCAATCATTTCATCGGACCAAAATTGGTCAATTTGTTTATTAGACAACGGTTTGAAGAATACACCGCCAGTACCTATTATTTTAAATCCAGCCTCCATTACTTCCGAAACCAACGCTTTTAAGTCGTAAACTCGGAAATGCCCCAGCATTTTGTCGCGATCGTTTAAGGTATATTCGCTTGGCAATATTCCCATTTTTACTGCAGCTAGCCGGTGAAAGGATTTTGCGTTAGGAACTCCAATGATTAAACTCGAATTTTCATCTTCCAACCAAGTTTTTACCCTACCAAGAACCAATTTTGGATTTTCCAAATGTTCTAACACATGTTCCATTATTATTGTATTATAGGCCCTGGAGGGCTTAAAATCTTCGAAGTAGGAATGGTGTTTTATAAGTCTCTCATTTGTGGGTAATTGATCAAGTAAGTTAGAAGAACCATCCACGACGTCTAAGGATTCAAAATCCGACAGCAACAAATTCGTCATTTCACCGTTACCCGGCCCAAGCTCCAGAGCGTATTTTCCCCGAAAGTATTTTTGAATCGTTTTGTATCTATATTGAATCAATTTTTTGTCAAAATTCAACTGCTGGCTTAGATACCATTCCGATATATCTTCAAGATTTTTCATTTGGGTCTGTTATTAAAATAATCGAACTCCGCTTTTAGGCCAATTGGCAATGAGGTTTGTGGGCTCCCAAGATAATCTTTCATTTTCTGAGGGTCAAAAGTTTTATCGTTGAAACCCCTTGTTCCCATAATTTCTGGAATAACATCTTTTCCGGATATCTTGATCAACAGTTCAATTAAACACCTTATTGTAGTTGATTCCTTGCCCACGATATTTATCGGGCCGATGTTAGAATTTAGATTAATACTTTTCAAAATAAGATCACAACAATCCTTTACGTAAATAAATGACCGGCGTTCCTCACCTGTTCCAAAAATAGTAATAGACTTGTTGTTTATAAGGTTTATGATACTATTGGGAATGACTTTTCTATAATCTTCTTCACCGGGGCCATAAACATGGCCCAGTCTCAGTATGGATAGTGAAATTGTATTTTCTGAAGCCCATTTTTCAAGAAATTTTTCACAATATAATTTTGACCAACCATACATCCCTGATGGATTTGTAGGTGAACTCTCATCAATTAAATCTAGTCTGCTATCATATACATCAACGGTGCTGGTAAAGATAAATTTCTCTGGTCTGTTGGGTAAGGCCTCTACCAGTTGCTGCGTAAATGTTATATTTTGATTAGATAAGAGCAAGTTGTCAATTTGATCAGGGGTTTTTGGGGTAAATGCCCCCAGGTGAATTACTACGTCAACATGATCGATACCAGCTGCATTTAAAGTATCTAGGTCCAATTTGTACTGCTTTAACCTTGCACATTTAAAAGCACTAATATTAGACTTACTCAATACGACAACCTGGTATTTATCGGCATTGATTGCTTGAAGCAAATTACGTCCTATAAACCCGGATGGGCCTGTTATGAGAATCGTTTTCATTTAGCTATTTTGGCCCTCTTGATGAAAGCATCAAAGCTTCCTTTATCAGTAAGAACCGGTTCTCTATCCATACCCCTAACCCACACTAGACCATCAGGTAATGGGTTAATTTTAGGCGATATTGTGGGGAATTTTCCGTATAAAGCAATATCCGAATACATGCGTGGCAGGTTTAATCCTGCCTTGGTAAAAAAGTAAACCGTGGTAAAAAATCTACCGATATTTATTTCTGTGGGATTGGGAATTCCATCAAAATCGTAGGTCATATCCACACCATAAAGGCCGTGTGGTCGACTATCAATGGAATTGATAGCATCCAATGCCACTTTGGTGGTGTGATCATCTGAAACTGTTTCACCAACGCCTGTAATTCCAGTAACCCCACTAATAGACCGATTACTGAAATTCCAACTTCGTCGTTTCCTGGTTTGAGCAACCACCAATTCACCTTCAAACCATAATGATAACCAAGTAATAGAGTTACTGGTTAATAAACTTGCAGCGGTAAAATTACCCCATCCTTTAAATTGATCGATCCACGACTTGGCAAAAGAATAGTTATCGGTGGGAAGGGCGCCAGACCCAGCCGCCCCTTCTACTGCTCTTATCCATATAAACTCGCCTAATTTTTCAAATGCTCTTTTTAGATCATTTGTGTTATCAATTAAAATGGTTTCAGGTACTGTCAAACCATTGGATCGCCATAGGTTATAGGATTTACTCTTATCAATACAATTTAAAATGGTTTCATGGCTCGGAAGGAATAACTTAGTACCCAAGGCAGTAATTTTATCCCGTATATATGAAACTTCCTTAATTTCGAAGTCATTTTGAAAGTGAGCAAAATCAGGTTGACATTGTGAAAGAAGTTTTATAAGATACGACTTATAAGTTGGGTCTTTTGCAGGAGGCACCCAGTATTTTTCTTGTACATCAGCGAGTAGTAAATCATATTCCACACAAGAAGCTCCAATAAGGTGTTCATCTCCGGATTCTTTCAATGACTTTATCACATTATTGGTAGGTGCTCCTCCCGCTCCCCCTAGATATATTTTTTTCATGATAATGATTTATATTCTTTAAATTTTTTAAAGTTTCTGATATAGTCACTCTCCTGGTACTTCTCTGATGCAAGCACCAAGCAAATACTACCAGATGAAAAATTAAGAAGCTCCCGCCAGATGCCAGGTACGATTAACAATCCAAAATTTGGTCGATTTAGGGCTATTACATGGCTATAATTGCCATCTGACAATGACACCTCAAAGCTCCCGCTTCCGGCAACAAGTAATTGGTATAAATTTTTGTGAGCGTGCCCTCCTCTGACACTTCCACCAGGCACATCATACAAATAGTAAACTCTTTTTATAGAAAATGGGATGTCCAGATGGTTATTAAGGGCCGTAATTGAACCCGAACTTGTTTGAACCCTAGGGAGATTTAATAAAGTGCAATCCTTAATTGTGCTACCTTTCATTCTCACACAACGTTTGATATTCTGTGAAATCTCTTACGTAATCTTTTGCGTTAAATTGAGTAGATGAAATATGAAGGGAGAGGGCGTTAGTAGAAAAGTTTTCAATATGTCTCCAGGTTAATCTGGGTAGATAAAGACCATAGTATGACCTATTTAAATGGTGCTTCTGTTCTTCCCCTTGTACTTTTACCACCACATCAAAACTACCGGAAAGAGCAATAATTACTTCCTTTTGCATTTTGTAAGCATGACCACCTCTGATTTCACCGCCTGGCACATCATAAGTCCAAAACACTCTCTTAATTGGAAAGGGAATTTGATCTTCATTTTGTAGAAATGTAAGATTTCCCCGAGGATCATTTATTTTATTTAATTGAAGAATCTTGACGTATTCCATATTAGAATAATCGACCTAACGCCATTTTGATACTTCTCCAATATTTTATTCGATAAGACCTGGCCAAATAAGGTATGGCTAATATTGACCAAAAGAACTCATCCTTAGTCTGGTAATAGGTTTGGTATAGTCGAGTATCTCTAAATCTTTGATCTATAAAAAGACGCACTGTTCTTGGTAAAGAATCTTTTTGGACCCGAGTT
Organism: Cyclobacteriaceae bacterium; assembly: GCA_965224285.1. GTDB lineage: Bacteria > Bacteroidota > Bacteroidia > Cytophagales > Cyclobacteriaceae > JAJCYK01. The sequence goes on along the minus strand of OZ245043.1, from coordinate 4,771,502 downwards.
GTAGTCTTACCTCGGATCGTTTGCTTTGAGTACCACACATTATCATAGACTTTGGCTACATCATGTTGGTACATCTCGTGCCTAAGCATTTTAGGATCAAAATCGATTTCTAAAAATTTACAAACCCTATTTATCTCCACAATTTTATTAGCGACTAGATCTTCATACTTGATAAAAAGTATCTTCTCATCCGGTATTTTGGGATGAAAATAATAAGGTTTAATTAGCCTGATCGAAGTTAAAATTGATTTGGACAAATGAGGCACTCGTTTGTTGTGTTTTATAGCATTTCGCCGCACATTTCTGAGTGAGTTGACAACGTCTGAAGGTTGCCGGATAATTTGAATGAACTTACTTTCGGGAAAAAGTTGGTATAGCTGGTCAAATAACAAAGTGTTAAACGGAGTTTTTTCACTTAAGATCTTTTTCTTCTTTAAAGATAAGGTGTTATTAAAGATGGATACAATTAATTGCCTAAATCTCTGATCTATCTCAGATTCATTTCTATAATAATGATTTGTTCGTCCATTGAAATAACTTCGTCTGTAACTCTCCCACAGTTCAATGGTTTTGGGTATGTGATCAAATTCCGGGCCTCCGTAAATTAACGAATGGCTATCTAAAATTTGTTGAAGCAGGGTTGTTCCAGAGCGAGGTGCACCCCCTAAAAACACTAAATCCCCTCCATGGCTAGTAATCACTGTAAACTATTATTGAAAGCTAATAAACATTAAAACCGCTAAATGAATTGCCTACCCCATCGAATATACTTCTTTGTGATTTCGTCATTGGTAATTATCAATAAAGTCAGATTAGACAATATGAAGAGAAACCCAGTGATTAATAATGCCACCCATGGAATATTGATATAACCCCCTATAAAGACCAAGGGTATTGTAGATATTATTCCTATAATGAGATACTTGACCATGGGTGCTATTTGGGTCTTCATTTTCAATAGGAGAAGATTTCTGATATCAATGTTCAACCACAAAAATGAGCTGATATAACTTAAAATAGTAGCGAATAGCAAATATTCCGGTAAGACCTGGCCAATGAAAATTAAAGGCACTAAATACAATAATATCCGCGCCGGACCTACCACCAAACTTCTCTTAAGATTTAGATCTGGTCGTCCAAGTGAATTGATTAGATATTGCTTTAGCACATTATTTGAATACAGATAATCGGCAATAAGTGCCAGTCTAAAAAAAGGTACCGAGGGAAGCCACTTATTGCCTAAAAGAAATTCGATTAAATCATCAGCTACCACAAACAGAATTAAATAAATAGGGGCCGAAATCCATGAAATGAACTGGGACTGCCTTTGGTAAAAAAATCTTATTATTCGTTTTTCAGATTGTAATCTAGAAAATATCGGATAAAAAGATCTACTTAATATTTGTCCAACCATTCTTGTTGGAATTACAGACAGATTTTTACCTCTGTTATAAATACCTAATGCGCCAGCTGACAAATAGCTTCCAACAATCAATTCATCTGCTTTATGAACTAGCTGATGTAGTATATTGCCTAATAATATTTTCCCGCTAAAATTCCAGATGATGCGGAAACTAGACATTTTGAATATCAACGAAGGTCTCCATGAGCTTTGTAGCCAGTACAAAATAGTAGATATTATTGAAGAACTTAATGAAGCCGCAACTAAAGCAAAAACACCGTATCCGGATAATGCCATATAAATTCCAATAATACCAGCTGAGATTTGACCACAGAATTGAGCAATGGTGCGACTTTTCAGGTTAATTTGTCGTATCATCAAAAACTGAGGAACAATAGCCAAAGATGCGATCAGTGGTTTCCAAGCTAATAATTGAACTATTTTTATAATTTCAATACGACCATAAAATTCTGATAAAAGATTTGCCGAGCTATAAAGAACTACTGACAGAGTGAGACCACCCATGATATTAAACAAAAAAATTGTGCTTAAATCTTCCTTGGTTACTTCAGGTTTCTGAATTATGCTAGAACCGGTGCCAGCATTTATAAAGACAGCGGTAAATCCCACGAATATATTTACCATTGCTACCAGGCCAAATTCTTCCGGTTCTAGTATTCTAGCTAAAATAATCCCCACCGCTAATCCAACAATGCCCTCGCCAAACACCATCACCGAGTTCCATTTGATGGAGTATCCCGATTTCCGAATTAGGTGCTTCACTCTTTTCTTTTATAGAATTCTTAAAGTAGTTTGCACCCTACCTGGGTTATAATATATCATTAGAATATATTATTAATATTATGAACTTTCTTGAGCGTATTCTCAGCGAGCTCCCAATCCTCCATAGTATCGAGATTTACATGATATTTACTTGAGTTGATAATATATCCCAACTTAGATCCAATCATAGAATTGTTCTTCAGAAGTGTATCCGATTTTATCAAGTATATAGACCCGTCACGATAATATGCTGCAGGTAAGTTTTGCCTTCGGGGGATCAACTTCTTACCCTCAATGGCCAGTTTTATGGTGGCGTCCTTACGGTTTCCAACAAATGTCCAGTACGGATGGAATTCATATGGAACTGCCTTCACAGACACTAATGAATCAAATTCGGAAGATTTGAATTTTTTAATTGCCTTATCAATCAAGCCCGCTGACCGGAAGGGAGTCGTCGGTTGCAATAAACACAGTGCATCAAAATTTTGTTCAGACTCAGATAGGAATTTTATAACATGTTTCAAAACAGAAACAGACGTCGCTTGATCAGAGGCTAAGTGTTTCGGTCTGATGAACGGAACTTCCACACCCAACTTACGTCCCAATTCTGCGATTGATGGACTGTCAGTAGAAAGGATAATCCTGGAAAGACTGGAGTTTAAGGCTGATCTCACTGAGTATTCCAACAAAGGTCTTTCCCCTAGTAGTTTGGTGTTCTTATTTGGTATTCCTTTAGATCCACTTCGTGCCGGTATTACTCCTATAATGTCCATCAGTATCTGATGGTTTTATGGTGTGATAAAGTGAGCTCGCTCAAATGTCTGGCAATTAATTCACCCGCATTACCTGAACCGTAAAGGTCATCGGATTTGGGCCTAGGTGAAGTCAACCAACGTCTGACTTCCTTTATGATTTCACCACGATTATAGAACACATCTATAACATTGCTACCTCTATCTCTTCTGTTTTGGCGAGTGCCGATGTTGACCACTGGTACACCCATGAAACTGCACTCCCTGAGACCCACACTAGAGTTGCCCACCAGGCATTTTGCATTGTATAACAATTTTAAGAAATCCTCCGGCTCCATATTTTTAAAAAAATGAATGTGAGGACATTCATGATGCTCTCTAAACGCCCTTATTCCGCTGGAGGTGCCATCAGCGCCGGCATCTATATTGGGCCAAAACCATAATGTGGGAATATTGAGGTCGTTGATGGCATGCAACGTTTCCTCTATATGTTCTCTTGACTTGTTATGCTCAGTGGTTACCGGATGCTGCATCACTACGAGATATCCCGTGGATAATGCTGGCTTAGCACCAACGCCACCATATTTTTGATAAATATTAAAATCCAATGTAGGGCGTTGGATGATCTCATTTGCCAAGTCAATAGAGGGGCAACCGGTATTAAATACACATTCCGGATTTTCCCCCAGCTTTATTACTCTTCTTTTAGCATTCTCGGATGCCACAAAATGGAGGTCCGCTAGTTTAGTATTAGCGTGACGAACCTTCTCATCTATATTTCCTGTTACTTCTCCCCCCTGGATATGTGCTAACGGAATATTTTGGTAAGCGGATGCGATGCTGGTAGCGATGGTCTCATATCTGTCAGCTATGGTGATCACTACATCTGGTTGTAGACGGTAAAATACGTTTGACAATTCGACCACGCCCAGTCCCGTTGTTTTAGCCATAGAAGTGGGATTTTCACCTTCCAGCACCATATACACTTTTTCCGCAATTTCAAACCCATCCTTTTCAATGTAATCTACTGCGCTTCCGTACCGATTGAGTAGAGCAGATCCAGCAACTACTAATTGAAGCGAAAGCTTAGGGTGCGTTTTAATTGCTGCTAAAACAGTTTTTATCCGGCTGTACGACGGCCTGGCTGTGACCACTACGCAAATTTGTCGGTTATGGGTCATTAGCAAGGTCTTGATATTGCAGAAATTCCCATTGGGCCATTGGCCTGATTAGGGTTCTCCCGATAACTTTGTGATACTCATTAGCGGGAATTCCCTTGCCCGCCGGTTTTTTAGTCTCTAGATCCTTCTTTTTCAGACTATGTCCTGCTGGTAACTGTTTATTTACTGCCAGAGATTTTTCAAAAATTTGCTTCATTTGAAGGAATGGTTCACTGGTTGTTTTATCCACTGGGCAATGCAATGCCAGTTCGATATCCCTGATCCCCTCAGTCAGATATTTGGCTTGTTCAAGATCTATCGATGCTTTTGAATCAGGACCAAACATCTTTTTATCAAAAACCACATGAAATTCCACAATTTTAGCCCCCAACGCAACCGCTGCCAGACATGCGTAAATATTACCCGAATGATCAGAAAAGCCTATGGGAAAGGCGTATCGATGCTGCAATTCTGTTAAAGTGTTTAAACCCCATTGTTCGGGCATAGTGGGATAAGAGGTGGTGCACTGTAAAATCGATAACTTATTATCATAAGCGCTGAGAAAACTCAAGGTTTTATCTAACTCATCATAAGAACTCATGCCACTGGAAAGAATAATATCTTTACCGGTACTCCCAATCCAATCCAACAACAGCAGATTGTTAACTTCACCTGAACCTATTTTGTACTTTTTAATTCCTAGGTTCTCCAATAATTCTACTGCCGCAATTGAAAAAGGTGAGGACATGAATTCTAGGCCTACATCCTCACAATGCTGTTTAATTTCCTTCCACTGATCAAAGGTAAATTCCATACGTCTCCAATAGTCCATCCTTCTGGTATCTTCATAAGAAAAATGAACCCTGAATGGTTCATGAATGCTGCTTTCGGCATCGGCTATATGCGTCTGGAATTTAATAGCATCAACTCCGACTGACGAGACTGCATCTATGTAGGAATGGAGAATACCCAAACTACCGTCATGGGCCTGTGCAACTTCAGCTATAATAAATGTTGAACTCAAGTTATTTTTCTAAGCGTTCTATATACCTGTCTGCAATCAACCTACATCCTAGTTGTGGAACCTTTAAATGAATTTTACTACCCTGTGTGCGCGTCACAATCGCTTGTTGCCCCTTAAAGGGTCCATCAGAGATGTGAACTATTGCTCCTTCCGCGATATGGTCGTGTTCGAATCTAATTCTATCAGAGCCAGATATAAAATTTTTAATAGCTACCATATCCGGATCTTTAATAACCGCAGGAGCACCTAACCAATATACAAATCTGACTACTAGAGATTCCTGTAATACAATCATTCTTTCCGATAAGTTCACTCGCACAAATAGGTAAGAAGGAAATATGGGAAGTTCCACCAATTTCTTTCGGTCCGACCATTGCCTTAGGGTTTTCTGTAGCGGGCAATAAACATCAATACTTATAGATTTTAAGCGTGCAGCTAACTTCTTTTCACTCCTAGGTTTGGTATAAACAACCAACCAGCATTTGTCTGTTAGGCATTCCATAATAATAGGTGGCTTTTTTTCTGGTCTGCCTGATCGTAATCCTGGTCGGATTGATACACCAAATACCTTATTTTTCTGTGAATCAACGATTCAGCTTTTTCGATCAAATTAACCAGATAACCTTTGTCAATATCTCCGATCAATATCAAATCAATTATACCAGAGTCCAGTCCATTCGCGTAATCACCAGCAAGATACACCTTGCTAACCTTACCCAACCTATGGACAATGGTTTCAATAATCTGGTCAATTCCAACATACTTCAATACTATGCTTCTCAAATCTTGATAGAGCGGGTGCATGTGATTGGCAGTAAACATTTTTTTATTTCCTTTATAGAAAGAACTCAACATACCAGCGGCTTCAAACCGATTCAACTCCAGTCTAATGGCGTTGGTGGATTCACCAAATTCTGATTCCAAGCTTCTTAAATAAGCCTCACTGTTAGGATTAAGGAAAAACTTGAGCAGTAATTTAACCCTGGTTTTTGATGTTATTAAAGTCCCCAGCATGGATTTGGCACAGCTTCGCCCCCTCAGTCACAACTGATAATGAGTAACAATTTTACTCATTATTAATTTATCTAACAAATAATTTTTTGAAGAAAGGTTTAGATTTCGGTGGGTCGTCATCGTAATAACCATAGCCATAACCATAGCCATAACCATAATTGTAGTTGTAAGAATAGTTACTCAAATCCGATTTAATATCATTGAGAAACATTGATATTGATTTTATTTTACCTTGACGGTAATAATCCTCTATACTCTGAATAGTTTGTTTAGGGGTATAATTTTGACGAGCCACAAAAACCGTGTGATCAACTATTTCAGATAAGATAAAAGCATCGGTTACCAAAGCTACCGGTGGGGAATCTACGATAATAAATTCGAATTTAGATTTGACATCAGTGAGTAATTGTTCCATTTCAGGCCTCATAAGTAATTCACTGGGATTAGGAGGTATGGGTCCTGAGCTAATAAACTTGAGATTCTCGATAAAAGTATCCTGAATTATATCATCCAACGATTTATTTCGTGAGAGATAATTACTTAGTCCGTACTCATTAGAAAGGTCAATATCATTAAATAATCGAGGTTTTCTCATATCCGCTCCAATTATCAGGGTACTGCTGCCTGAAAAGGCAATAGCGGTTGCCAGATTTATTGTGGTGAAGGATTTACCTTCGCCGCTTATTGACGAAGTAACTAGGAATACTTTATTTTGTTTTTCTTTGGTGAAGTAATTGAGATTTGAGCGCAGAGACCTAAAGGATTCTGACAAACCTGATTTAGGTTTTTCATATACCACTAGATTGGTATCTGAAGAATTATGACCAACTCCTCCTATAAACGGGATAGTGGTAAGTACGTCCAAATCCTCCTTAGACTGAATCCTATTATTAAGTAATTGTTGTAGTATAAAAAATGTTAATGGTATTCCCAAACCAATAAAAATGGCTATCATGTAATTATTCCTAGTGCGAGGATAGACAGCACCTCCCATTAGCATTGCAGGATTAACTACTTCAATATCAGAGGTAGTGCTGGCCTTAGTGATCCCTGCTTCGTAACGTTTTTGGGCCAAAAAAACATATAAATTTTCACTCAACGAATAATTGCGCTGGATGGCGATGAGTTTTCTTTCGGCTCCGGGTAAGGATCTTAGTCGTTGCTCAGTTTCCTTAATCTTACTGTCAATCTCAGCCAGAGCTATGGCGTCAGTACCCTGCAAGTTCGCAACGCTTACCCGAATATTCTTTTTCACATCTTCGATATTTACCCGGATATCATCCACCAACGGATTTTCTATAGTGGTTAGAGACTTGGCTTCTAATTGTAAATCAATCATTCTTGTGACCAACGAAGCCAATATGGGATCATTAACATCAACAGAGGAGGGCAGTATTACTTGATCAAGGTTCTGTCCATCAGTGATATGCTCATTTAAGTATTTGAAATAGTTGTCCCGAATAATTAGTTCCGCTTTAGACGACTCAAGTGCCTCTAGCCTGGAGAGTAGTCGTTGAGCTTCACTACTTAGATCTCCCACATTGTCAGACTTGAAATTCTCTAAACGGGACTCATAATTCAGGAGCGAATCAGAAATATTATTGAGTTGCTCTTCGATAAATTCTAAGGATCTGGTTGCCGCTTTTACTTTATTTTCAAGATCCCGTTCTGCATATTTCTTGGTGAGCATATTCAAAAAATCAATTTCCTTTTGGGGGATACGACCGTTTATGTCAAGGTTAATTATAGCAGCCCCTTCTTCAGCCCATTCTGTTTGTAATCGGTTGACGTATGAATTAGTAATGCTGTAGGGATCGTTGATCTCAACCCTGTATAACTGACCAACAAAAGGGGCTAACGAAATCAGATTTCGCTTTAACACCACTAGCCTGGTGCCGTCAAATTTTACGGTGTCGTTGAGCACGTATTCCCTGGCACTATTTGGCTGGTCATAAATAGATAATTGATAGGTTTTATCGGAGAGCAGTATAAATCCAAAATTCTTACCATAAATAGTTCTATCCCGGTGGTCAATGATTTTTACTTCAAGCGGGAATGGTTTGTAGATCTCACTGGTTTTGAAATTTCCCTCTGAAAATAATGAAACCATGAAATTGAGTTCTTCCACAGTTTCCTGAATTAACGGATAAGATTTTAGGATATAGATTTCATTCAAAAAATTACGATAAGGATTAATGATTGGATTATTGTAAAGTATATCAGCAGTTCCTCCAGCCTCGTACCCCTCTTTTATATATAAGGAAGTACCTACAGGATATATCCTAGTGGCGTAGCGGTTTTTTACGTATGCAATCCCCAGACAAATCAATAAACTCAGAAAGACCCAATACCAATTTCTTACCAGGTTTATAAAAACTCGCTTATAATCTATTTTTAACTCCTTATCAGCACCTGGATCGTATAGCTTCTGTAGTGGCTGGTTTTTCAATTCCTGAATAAATTAATTGCCAGTAAAATTGTAGTCAATCCCGATAATACCAGACTTAAATTAGGACCGAAGTTGGTTCTGAATGTTCTAATCCTTAATGGCGGTACGATTATTAAATCCTTTTGCATAATATAGAAATTGTCAGATTCCATAAACTCCTCCTTCAGGAGGTTTATGTAAAAGACCTCGTTACTTTCTCCTGTTTGCCGAATCAATTTAATTTTAGACCGATCAGCTAAGTCGGTAAGCCCCCCAGCTAAGCTTATAGCTTCTAAGATGGATACTGCATTATTGTAAGTTGTAATAGTACCTTCCTGACCTACTTCTCCTAAAACAGTAAAACGAAAATTAAGCAGCCTAACCCTAACTACCGGGTCTCGAATAAATTGGCTGGTTATTTGTTTCAAAGTGTCTTGAATTTGTTCCAACGTTTTCCCAGCTACATGGACTTTACCTATAACCGGAAATTCTACGTTCCCTTGTTGATCCACTAAATGACCGGATAAACTGGCGCTTTGCTCGTTAATATTAGGATTAACATTTGCGGAGCCTCGATCGAATATATTGTATTTAGTATCCGTTAAGCTCTCAACGTTTATAGATAGGATATCATCTGGCTGTATTTCATATTCAAAACTAGGTTTGATATAGGTCCTAACAATATCATCGGTTATTACTTTTTTTTCGTTTACGTCTCCTTTCTGAAGATATTGCACTTGTTTGTTAGTAACACATCCAAGAATTAATAGAGATGTTATCAACAAGAGGTATAATTGCTTCACAGAGTCTCTTATTTAGTGTAAAGTTATCAAAAAATTTTGACCAGTTTCCCATCCCAAGTTTTTATTGCACCTTAAGGTCATCGAACCTATTCTATTTAAAAAACGACCACTTTTTAGAAGCATCATAGTAAGTATTTTACAAATGTTTTAATATTGCAGGAAATTCAGAATTAGATATGTCTAATATTCATGGTTTTAAAATGCATACATTATGCATAATTGGCCTCGGTTATGTTGGTCTCCCAATAGCCTTGGAATTTGCCCGTAAATATAAAGTAATTGGTTTTGATATAAATAGCGAACGGGTAAAACTTATGCGTCAGGGTATTGACCCCAGTAATGAAATGGATAAATCAGAATTCGAGGGTTGTGACATCTACTTCACTGATGACATTGAGGAAATAAAGGAAGCAAGCTTTTTTGTGGTGGCAGTTCCTACACCAATAGACGAACATAAATATCCAGATTTAAAACCATTGACCGCTGCCTGTAAAACAGTGGGAAAGGTATTGAAAAAAGGAGATTATGTGGTTTTTGAGTCTACAGTTTATCCAGGATGTACGGAGGAGGATTGTATCCCGATATTGGAAAAGGAATCTGGTTTGAAGTTTAAAAAGCATTTTAAGGTAGGCTATTCTCCTGAACGCATCAACCCTGGTGATAAGGAACATACCTTAACAAAAATAACTAAGGTAGTTGCGGGTTGTGATCGCGAATCTCTGGAAGTGATTGCAGATGTTTATGGAAGCATTATTACCGCTGGTATCCACAAAGCTCCTTCCATCAAGGTGGCTGAAGCAGCCAAAATCATTGAAAATACTCAACGTGATTTGAACATAGCTTTAATGAATGAGCTATCTATAATTTTCAATAAAATGGATATTAATACCTTTGATGTATTAGAGGCCGCGGGTACCAAGTGGAATTTTTTGAAATTTACTCCGGGACTGGTAGGTGGACATTGCATAGGAGTGGATCCCTATTATCTTACTTATAAAGCCAATGAAATAGGATATCACTCTAAGGTTATCCTCAGTGGACGCACCACCAATGACGGAATGGGCGCCCTCATTGCACGGGAGGTTATCCAATTTATCATTGAAAAGGACAAAAGCCTTAAACAGGCCAGGGTACTGGTTATGGGCATTACTTTTAAGGAAAATGTTAGTGATATCAGAAATTCCAAGGTTATTGATCTAATAAATGAACTGAAGTCGTTTAAAGTGAAGGTGGAAATTATGGATCCTTATGCAAGTTCTCAAGAAGTTGAGGATGAGTACGGCATGAAACTAGTAGAAAAACCATCTAGTACTTACGATGCGATCATAGGGGCGGTAAACCATCGGGAGTATTTACTGCTGGATAACGATTTTTTCCAAAGCATTTCCAATGGTAAAACTTTATTTTACGATGTAAAAGGAGCTTTTCGAAATCATATTAAATCTTTAGATTATAAGAGTCTTTAGCCGTTTTGATAATATTCCATATACCACTTCACGAACTCCCTTATCCCCTCCTCAATGCCAATTTCCGGTAAATAATCAACTGCCTCCAATAGATTTTCGGTTGACGCATAGGTCATTTTCACATCGCCTGGCTGCATGGGCATAAAGTTGATATCGGCTTTTTTATCCAGAACTTTTTCTAACTCCTTTACAAAATCCATCAGATTCACTGGCTTACCATTTCCAATATTAAAAATAGTGTAAGGGGCGCTGCTTTGATTGGAAAGCAGGTTATTTGTTGTTAATCGTTTCCTTTCAGGAATTTTGGTTACCACACGGCATACTCCCTCTACAATATCAGATACATAAGTGAAATCCCTCTGCATCTCCCCATTGTTATATACATCTATAGGTTTATCGGCCAGTATATTCTTGGTGAACTTGAATAAGGCCATATCAGGTCTACCCCAAGTGCCATAAACGGTGAAAAATCTAAGCCCGGTGGTCGGAAGATCATATAAATGTGAATAACTGTGGGCCATCATCTCATTGGCTTTCTTAGTGGCAGCATAAAAAGAAACCGGATGCTCGGTAGCCCTCTCTTCTTTAAATGGAACTTCCACGTTCAAACCGTAAACCGAACTGGTGGAGGCATATACCAGATGCTTAACCTTATAATGTCGGCATCCTTCCAGAATATTTAAAAAGCCTGTCACATTGCTATCTACATAAGTCCTGGGTTCCTTTATGCTGTACCTCACTCCGGCTTGTGCTGCCAGGTTAATCACATAGTCGAATTTCTCCTGCTCAAAAATTTTACCTATTCCATTGTTATCTGCCAGATCCATCTTTATAAAGGATAATCCCTCCTTACCTTTAACCATTTGGCCATACTCTATGGTTTGATCTACCACTCCAAGTAATGATAATCGGGACCATTTAAGATTAACATCGTAATAGTCGTTAACATTATCCAGGCCCACTACCTCGAAACCTTTTTCCAACAACCTTAGAGTGGTATGCATGCCAATGAAACCAGCTGCACCAGTCAATAGTACTTTTCTTCTAGTCAATTTTGTTCTGATTTATTATGAGGTACAAAAATAGTATACTACAGGTAATAAAAATTTAAATTTCTCTTTGAAGATTCCAGAACTTTTGAAGTTGAACTAAAAACCCTTCCATTTCATTTAGGGGAATCATATTTGGCCCATCACTTAAGGCCTTTGAGGGGTTGGGATGGGTTTCGATGAAAAACCCGTCCACTCCTGCCGCTGCAGCCGCTCGAGCCAAGTAAGGGGCAAACTCTCTCTGTCCTCCCGAACTACCTCCTGCCCCCCCCGGTTGCTGGACACTGTGGGTCACATCAAAAACCAGTGGACAATATTGCCGCATAATGGGCAAAGATCTCATATCCACTACCAGATTATGATATCCAAAGGAAGTTCCCCGTTCTGTCAAGAACACCTTTTCGTTACCGGTACTGCGTATCTTTTCCACCGCATACAGCATGTCCTCAGGAGCCATAAACTGACCACGCTTTATATTTACCGTTTTGCCGGATTTACCTGCAGCCAGTAAAAGGTCAGTTTGACGGCATAGGAAGGCTGGTATTTGCAACACATCGGCTACTTCCGCCACCTCCGGTACCTGATGGGACTCGTGGATATCGGTGAGCACCAGCACTTGAAAATTCCGTCTTATAGTAGCTAGAATTTCCAGAGCTTCTTTTTGGCCAACACCCCTGAAAGACTCAGCTGAGGTACGGTTTGCCTTATCAAAGGAGGCTTTAAAGATATATTGAAATCCCAGCTCTTTTGAGAGGTCTTTTAGCGTCTTTGCCACAATCTCACAAATTTCGTATGATTCGACTGCACAAGGGCCTGAAATTAACACTAATGTATTTCCACCCAATTGAAGATTAGGGGCTAATGCTACCTCTTTATTAAACTTTAGCATGCTAACATTTTCGTATTAGGCCAAATAGATTAGCTTTGAGCGGCAAATTAGGAAATTGATGGCGAAAAAAAGAATATTGATCACTGGCGGTGCTGGCTTTTTGGGATCACATTTATGTGATAGATTCATTAAAGAAGACATGGAGGTTATCTGTATGGATAACCTGCTCACCGGATCAATGGAAAATATTGAACATCTTTTACCGCTAAAAGACTTTCAGTTCCACCATCTGGACGTAACCCAATTTGTGCATGTTAGCGGAAATCTGGATTACATATTGCACTTTGCCTCCCCTGCCAGTCCTATTGAGTACCTCAAAATGCCCATCGAAACTTTGAAAGTAGGATCAACCGGTACCCTTAATTTATTAGGGGTAGCTAAATCCAAAGGCGCCCGCATACTGGTAGCCTCCACTTCAGAGGTCTATGGAGATCCGCAAATACACCCACAAAATGAGGAGTATTGGGGCAATGTAAACCCTGTCGGCCCCAGGGGGGTCTATGATGAAGCCAAAAGATTTATGGAAGCTATGACCATGGCCTATCACACCTTTCATAATGTTGATACCCGAATTGTGCGCATATTTAACACCTACGGACCCAGGATGCGTCTGCACGATGGCAGAGCATTACCGGCGTTTATAGGACAAGCATTAAAAGGTGAAGATTTAACGGTATTTGGCGATGGGAGCCAGACCAGGTCTTTTTGCTATGTTGAAGATCAGGTAGAAGGGATCTACAGACTTTTAATGAGTGATTACCATCTGCCGGTGAACATAGGCAACCCAGAAGAGATCACCATTAAAGAATTCGCAGAAGAAATAATTAATTTGACCGGTTCTGAATCAAAAATTATCTATAAAACCTTACCAGTGGACGACCCCATGCAACGCAAGCCTGATATTAGCAAAGCCAAAGAGTTGTTGGGCTGGGAGCCAAAATATAATCGGCAGCAGGGCTTAAAGCCCACTTTGGAGTATTTCAAAAATCGCATAAAAACCTGAGTATTTTAAAAGAGGTATGTTGGTTATGTATTGCGGTAACCACTATATTTGCAACTCTTTAGCATCATCCGGAGAGATGGCTGAGTGCCTGCCAGCCAGGGGCAGGGCTGAAATCATCCGCCGGATGGCGATAAACTGCCAACTAGTTTGGCATGCAATAATAAGACAAATGGTCTTTAAATAATTGGAGAGGTGGGTGAGTGGCTGAAACCAGCAGTTTGCTAAACTGCCGTACCCGTTATTGGGTACCGGGGGTTCGAATCCCCCTCTCTCCGCAAATTGAGTAGGAGATTGAGTGTGGGTGTGAGTGGGAGGAGGTTAGAGAGTTTGGAGGTAAGAGATTGAGTTAGTTCATTGAATTGAGACTGAGAGTGGATAGTATTGAGGTAAAGTACTTATGTTCGATTTCGAAAAGTTGGAAGTTTATCAGAAGGCTAATACTCTCAATATATCGATCCTTAAATATTTACACCGTTCTAAAAATATTGACCCAATTCTTAAGGATCAACTGAAGAGAGCGACTTTAAGTATTGTTTTAAATCTGGCTGAAGGGACAGGTAGAGTAAGTGCAGCCGAGAAAAAACGGTTTTATACTATTTCGAGAAGTTCTGTGTTTGAATGTGTCGCAGTTCTAGAGGTTTTAAACGGTTGTCATAAATTGGACAGAAAATCATTTGATGAGTATTATTCCTGTTATGAGGAGATTTCTAAAATGCTGTTGTCCTTGTATCGAAATACCAAATAGAGATAAACTAGACTCTACACACTCTCTACTCCCACTCACACTTCACACTCAATACGGGGTGTAGCGCAGTCCGGTTAGCGCACCTGCTTTGGGAGCAGGGGGCCGCAGGTTCGAATCCTGCCACCCCGACTTGATAATCAGAGAGTTACGATAAATATTTCGTGACTCTCTTTTTTATTTGTAAACTATTTGTAAACAAAATAGACCGAGATTGAAGTAATGTATAAATACTTAGTTTCCTGTAGTAGTGATAAATTTTGCACATTTTTCATATCATACCCTATTTAATCTTAATTTTATAGGAAACAAAAAAATCAATGGTAACAGTCCTCAAATCAGGAGCTACTAAAAGCTCCATTCAAGCAATTCTTAAGAAGTTAGGATCGAAACGTTCAAAAAAAGGGTTTGAAGCGCATAAATTCTGTGGCGTCATAAAACTAAGTGAGGATGCCTTGAACATTCAGAAGCGACTTAGGAATGAATGGGAATAGGCTGTTACTAGATACTAATATCATTCTTTACTTACTAGGAGGGGATCAAACCCTGGCCCAACTTCTTGAGGGCAAAATTCCCCATATATCCTTCATAAGTGAGTTAGAGTTATATGGTTTTAAAAAGCTCACTAAATCCGAAAGAGGGAAGATTGATGGACTATTGGACCAATGCACCATCATCGATATCAATGCTGGAATTAAGGTAAAGGCTATTGAAATCAGACAAAATCAGGGTTTAAAATTACCTGATTGCATTATTGCTGGTACCGCTTTATACTTAGATATACCTTTGTTCAGCTCAGACAAGGATTTTAGTAAGATCGATAATTTGAATCTCCTATCTTATCAGAAGTAGATAAAAAATATTCTCACAACCCCAATCCACGATCTGCCTGCCGGTTCAAACCCAATTGCTTTTCTAGCTTGGTATAACTCAACTCCCTGTGAATGGTACTCCCCTTAAAAGCAATTCCATCTTTGCGGAAGGAAACACCGTAGGCCCTGCTATTTCTGCGTTTGTACAACCTCATTTCAATACCTTCCCGAATTAGCTTTCTTCGTAGTAATTCCATGCTCCTAATCCCATGGTCCAGCAAATCCTGGATCTTTTGCCTGATCTCCAATTTGACTCGATGCTTACCTGTGATCTTGTCCAGGGATAGATCTTTTCTTTGATATCTCCTGGCAACAGTTAATTGATATGCCTGTTCCAAACGGTCACATAATCTGGCAGTGCGGTTCTTGCACCATTTATCACTGGTGACAGTGCCATCATAGCCGATCCTGTTAGCCACTATATGCAAATGTTCATGTTTACTGTCGTGGTGGTTGACCACCAGATATTGGTGTTCTTTTAATCCTATTCGCTGCACATATACCCTGATTGATAGGATGAACGAAAAAAGCAAAAGTGAGCGTAGCGAACAGCGGCTTTTTGAGTCAACCACCGACCTCAGGATCACCGGAGGTAATCCTTCCACCCCGACACTTGACAATCCTTGAAGACAAAGTCATCGAGGCTTTTTATTTGGAACAAATTAAGCTTGCTTGAATTTGTGGAGAATAAAAAGCATAAGGTCGAGTGAAGCGAGATCAAGGCTGGGAATGAGTCGGTATCAACCCCTGGAACAGCGACCAAGGGGAGCTAATCCTGCCACCCCGACTTGATAATCAGAGAGTTACGATAGATAGTTCGTAACTCTCTTTTTATTTGTAAACTATTTGTAAACAATATAGATCATAGAATTAGCTGAATTTTTATCTAATTGAGATTGCCCTATAACAGCTTGTTTTCACCAAATTGGTGATGCTTTGCCAATTTGTTTTGTACTTTCAACGGGTTAGTCAACCATAACCATTCGTTTAACAAGGTTGGTCTATTATGACGTTTGAAATAATCGTCCTTTTAACACTGATTTCAGGGGCTCTTATCCTTTTCGTATCGGAGATTATTCCCATGGACCTTACTGCCATAGTAGTAATGGTCATGCTTATGGTCACTGGTTTAGTGACACCTGAGGAAGGTGTGGCAGGATTTAGTAATAGCGCTACCTTAACCGTTCTTGCTCTGTTAATTATTAGCCTGGGACTGCAAAACACTGGTGTGGTAGAATACATAGGAAATAAGTTGATTGCTGTCTCGGGCAACAACCCTACCTGGATCTTATTGATGATCCTACTGGTTACTGGTTTCTTGTCAGCTTTCTTGAACAACACCGCGGTGGTGGCGCTATTTATCCCTGTGGTTTTCCAGATTTCTCATGCTAAAAACATAAGTGCCTCAAAACTCTTGATCCCCTTATCTTTTGCCGCTATGGTTGGCGGCTCAGCTACCTTAATAGGTACCTCCACAAATTTATTACTTAATTCAGTTTCCCAATCGTATGGTTTTGAGGGTTTTACCCTATTTGAATTCACAACCTTGGGTGGGTTGCTATTTTTAGTACTGATCATTTACATGATTTTCATAGGCACCCGTCTATTACCAGAACGAAGAGAAGGCGGCCGAGATAATCTTACTGATCAATACGACCTTAATAACTACTTAACCGAATTAGTAGTTCAAAGAGACTTTCCTTACTTGGGTAAAAGTTTAGAGGATAGTCCATTGATAAAGAATGAAGAGATAGAGGTCCTCGAGATTATCCGGGATGATGGCGTAATCTGGTTGCCGGACGAAGTACAGCAATTTAAAGAGCATGATATATTGGTGGTAAAAACCAATTTGAAAGAAATCTTTCAAGTAGAATGGATGGAAGGTTTAGCCATCCGTCCTAATATAAGCATAGCCGATGAAACATTGGATACCACAGAGTCTATACTCATCGAGGTGTTAATCGGTATAAACTCAGATTTGATTGGCCAAAAGATCAGTGATATTGGTTTTAGGAAACTTTACAATGCTGTGCCCTTAGCAGTTAGACGAAAGGGAACAGCTAAGCAAACGAATCTTACAGAATTGCAATTGCGTTTTGGAGATATTCTTTTGCTGGAAGTTAAAATGGCGGGTGTTGAGAAATTTTATAATGATAAAAACCTCATAGTCCTACAAAAATTCTATAAGGGAGATCTAAAGGATCAACGTCTTAAAAAAGACAAAATGTTCCTTTCCATTGCTATTTTGGGGGCTGTTGTCTTGTTGGCAGTAATCAATATTTTGCCAATTCTGATCAGCGCCTGGCTTGGGGTAATTGCGATTTTTCTGACCAAATGTATTGATTTGAAAAAGGCTTATGAAAATATCCAATGGAATGTGATATTTCTACTCGCGGGATTGATACCCCTGGGGATTGCCATGGAAAACTCAGGGACGGATCAATATTTAGCAGGAATAATAACAGGAGTTATAGGAGACTCTTCTCCTTCCATTACCATTGGCATCCTTTTTCTATTTTCCGCTATACTTACTAGTATCATTTCGAATAATGCCGCTGTAGTACTTCTGGCACCTATTGTTATGCAGATTAGTGAAAGCATAGGCTTGGATGCCAAAATACTTTTGCTGGCAATATTGTTTGGATGTAATGCCAGCTTCCTTACACCTATGGGTTATCAAACTAATGTTATGGTATATGCACCCGGTAACTACAGGTTCACCGATTATTTAAAAGTAGGTGGAGGGCTTTGCCTGTTGTTTCTAATTGTGGTATCCTATTGCATACCCCTACTCTATTAACCTAGGCCCCAGGTTTCTATCTCCTTTCTTCCCATTAGACGAAGAAGGCTATGTGAAGTTGGTATTATTGTTCTTTTGGCAAAGCGGGTTCATCCCTGGGTGACCCGAACACCACCTTAAGCTTTTTCTTGTACCCTTTCACTTTTGTCACATCTCTGATCAGATCTGCCCATTCGTGGAAACAGAGATAAATAGGGCTATAGGGTTTCTTTACTTCTTTGGTGATCCCGTAGACCGGCGTTTCTTCCTCAGGCTGGAAGGTGCCAAACATCCGGTCCCAGATAATGAATGTTGATCCGTAGTTTTTGTCAATATATTTATGATTCTTGGCATGATGTACACGATGATGTGATGGCGTGGTAAAAAAGAATTCCACAAAGTTTGGAAGTTTGGTGATGTACTCGGTATGTATCCAGAATTGATACAGTACTTCTATCTGGTGACAAATGAAGAACATAATGGGATCGAACCCGGTGACAATTACCGGGAGAAAGAAGATGATCTTTATGTATTGAGTCCAGCCTAATCTGAATGAAACAGACAGGTTATATTTATTGGAACTGTGATGGGTTACGTGAGTTGCCCACCAAAAACGACTTTCATGAGCTATTCTGTGAGCCACGTATCTCCAGAAATCGATCCAGACGAGACAAAGAGGATAAGCCCACCAGCTATGTGGAATTGACCAGGGTACGTGGTTATAAACGAACAGCACAATCCCGAAAGTAGCAATCTTCAACATTACGCCCAGCAATACGTTGATAATACCTACCGCAGTAGCAGCAATTGTGTCTTTCCCATCATAGAAATGGTGATTTTTTTTGAAGCTGATAAACCATTCAAACAGCACCAAAGCTATCATTACAGGTCCTGCATAGGCAATGATATTTGGCAGGTCCAGAGCGAGTACCTGCTCATAAGTTAAGGGTTTCTCGATCATTGATGGGGGATCAATACATGACTGGCAGGAACTTTCAATAAGTGACTTTGCGAAACTCCAAATTGAACCAGGTCCTCTCAACCAATACTGCTATTAGTTGGTCATCCTTATAAGTGTAATAATTAACTTTGTCATCAGGAAGATGAAGTTTATACCTGCTATCTCCCAGTGCCTCAATTGGGCAGTATTGCAAAAAACGTTCAGAGTATACTTTTTTTACTTCCAGCGGTTCCTGAAAATAGAGTTTTGCCGTGGTGAATCGCAGATCTACATTGTTAAGAACAAAACGATCATCTGGGAATTTAAATGCACGGTAATCGTTTATACCCTGTTCTATAGTGCTGGAGTCTACCATTTCATTATTCATGTATATTCCTGAATAACTGGTGTCCAGGTATTCATTCCGATAGGTAACGGTATTGCTGGTTTTTCTCCGGTAATTTTTCCATAAGATGCGGAATGATACATCTGATTGTATCTTGTAAGTCTGGGTATTCTGGGATTCCTTTAAAGTAGCCGTTATTTGGCCAATTTCTCTTCCCCCTTTATGAACACTAAAATGATGGTTTTGTCCGTACGACTGGAACGACCAGAATATGCATAGCCAAAGCACCAATGAGAATTTTAGATTGGTTAATCCGCAGGACTTATTGAGCATTTGTATCATTTAAGTTGCTTTAATGTGAATAACACCAACCGGTATTCAATTTTTTCCTAGCTCCCGGAGCATTGTTATATGGGCGAGGATCGCAGCAGCAAAGGTTTTTTTGGAATGGTAGGTGATCCCAAATTCGTGAGCTGTCCGGGCAACAATAGGTGAGAGTTGGCTATAGTGTACGTGACAGATATGAGGCAATAAATGATGTTCTACCTGGTAATTAAGGCCTCCAATCAACCATGAGAAAACACTACTTTTGGGGGCATAGTTGCTGGTGGTTGCTAACTGATGAATCCCCCAGTCATGAGCGACTATGCCTTCCTTGTCCGGCAGCGGGAATTCAGTGTTTGGCATTATATGGGCAGTCTGAAAAACAATGCTGATGCAGAGACCAGTAATAATATGCATACTGATAAATGCCAAAATGATGATCCAGGGAGCCAGTGGAACCACCAACAGTGGTATAATAAGAGCATAAGCGTAGTACACTAACTTCCACAAAATAATTCTCATAGTAGCTCTTTGAAATTCATATCGCCCGTTAAAAAAACCCATTTTTCGATAGCGGTTTATTCTGACAAAATCCTTGGCAGTAATCCATGCTATGGTTGAAATTCCATAAAAAAACCAAATATAAATGTATTGAAATCGGTGCCACCAGTATCTTTTAGCATGGGGAGATAACCGCAGAAAAATAGGCGCATTGATATCATCATCAGCTTCATGAATATTTGTATAGGTATGATGCAGGACGTTATGTTGAATTTCCCAAACAGTGACATTGGCTCCGATAAGGTTCATGGTGTAACCCATAAATCGGTTAACTGTGCGGTGCTTCGAGTAGGAACCATGAATGGCATCGTGCATAACGTTCATGCCAATTCCGGCCATTCCCAAACCACAAGCAATATATAAAACGAATAAAATTAAGGGGCTGGATATCATCCCGGTGTTGATAAAAATCAACGGTACAAAAAACAGTGAAAGCATAAGTACGGTCTTTACAATCATATTTTTGTTACCGTATTTGCTAAGATTATTTGCTTTGAAATAACTGTTTACCCTGCTATTCAGGACCTTTGAAAAACCTGGGTCTCTGGGCTTGGAGAATTTTGGATTCCGAATGTTGCGTGAAGCTTTGATAGTGTATTCTTTTACTGAATAAATTAATAACACGACCCCCGACTGTAAGCTAAATGAATTGTACAAACTGTACAAACATGTCGGTTGTCCGCTTAATGTTATTGTTTATTGAGTAAATTTACCTTACAAAAAACTCCATATAATTTACATTATTCCTAGTCGCAGGTCGCGTATTTAAGCATTGGAGAATTTAATTATAAGGACAAAACCCGATTATTGGTGTCTTCTTACAAGGTGTAATTACACCGACGATGTCCTGTTTATAAAAATTAACTCACGCACAGTCGCGTTGTACTAACTGATTCGTCATGAAGCTATACATTAAATACATGGTCAGTTTACGATGTAAAATGTTTGTCAAGCAGGAGCTTAAAAAGCTTGGCTTAAACTATGTAGTGGTAGATCTGGGAGTAGTAGAGGTGCTGGAGGATATCACAGCGGAACAGCGTCAGCAGTTAAAAGCAAATCTGTTGAAAGCTGGATTGGAATTGCTGGACGATCAAAAAAGCATTCTTGTAGATAAAATAAAAAATGTAATAATCGAAATGGTTCATTATTCAGATGAACTACCAAAGGTCAACTACTCTGATTATATCAGTGAAAAACTGGATTACGATTATACTTACCTAGCAAATATTTTCTCCGAAGTAAAAGGGATTACTATCCAGCAGTTCATCATTATCCACAAGATTGAGAAAGTGAAAGAGCTGCTGCTCTATGACGAACTGAATATTACTGAGATTTCATACAAACTAGACTACAGCAGCGCAGCACACTTGTCCAATCAATTCAAAAAAATCACCGGGCTGACTCCTTCATTTTATAAGCAATTGAGAAACAAGCGCAAACAAAACCTGGAAGACTTATAGCTTCCAAACATGTGATACATGTAACATTCGTGCGGTCCGATGTAATCAATTGTTCCGGCATATGGCCATATTCAAACAATTTGCAGAAATTCATCGGCAAAGTTGATACTATAGGTAATGGAAAATTTCGATTATAGACTTTTATATATTTTGGTACCATTGGCACTGTTTTTATTTTGGGGTGTAAAAATTGTCAGGCCCACTCATAAGGGGTTGATAGAAAGACTGGGTAAATACAAAAAATTAGCCCAGCCCGGGTTTCACTGGATAATACCCATAGTAGATCGTATGTTTCAGGTCAACATCACTGAACAAATGATCGATGCGGAACCACAGGAAATTATCACCAATGATAATCTGAATGCGCGGGTAGATGCCCAGGTGTATTTCCGGGTTAAATCTGACGAAGAAAGTGTAAAAGGATCTACCTATGATGTCAATGACTATAGCTGGCAGATCGTAAACCTGGCGCGTACTACGCTTCGAAATATTATAGGAACACTTACCTTAAAGTCGGCCAACAGTGAACGTGGCAGGATTAATAAAGAATTGCATGAAACTTTACACAAGGAAACCAAAAGCTGGGGGATAGAGATTATCCGAACAGAATTAAAGGAAATTGATCCTCCAACCGATGTACAGGAAACGATGAATAAAGTGGTCAAGGCGGAGAACGAGAAAATTGCTGCGGTCGATTCTGCCACAGCGGCGGAGACGGTAGCTGACGGTGTAAAAAGGGCTAAAATAAAAGAAGCCGAAGGGTACAAACAAGCTCAAATTCTTCATGCAGAAGGTGAAGCTGAAGCTATAAAACTGGTGAATGAAGCGGCGGATAAATACTTTGTTGGCAATGCGCAAATATTAAGAAAACTGGAAGCCATGGAAATTGCACTTCAAAACAATACCAAGATCATTGTCCCGGATGGTTCAGATTTGGTCAATGTGGTAGGTGAAATGGCGGGAATCCTGCCAATAAAGGGTAAGAAAAATCACCTTCCCGTTAATTAACCAAACCGTTTGCAGTCACATTGACCTTTGAAGTTGACCAGCTAAGGGAATACCCGGCTGCCAGTGTCATGGATAGTATCACGCTAAGAATCTTGCCGGCTTCTGTTCAGATAGATCCGATCCTTTCCGTTTTGGTGGTGCTCTCCGTAGGGATAATTATTATCAGCTTTGTTTTCAAACTCTTGAAACAGCCCTATGTTATCGCCTACATCCTGGCAGGTGTCTTTATGGGGCCTTACGGTTTACAGCTCATTACAGATGAATCTCTTATATCCAACCTGGGTTCTTTTGGTCTGGTACTTTTGCTGTTTTTCATCGGCATGGAGATTTCTCTTCCAAAGCTTGTTGCCAATTGGCGTATTCCGGTATGGGGTACATTTATACAGGTAATCTCAAGTGTCGGTATTGTCTGGGTGGTGGGTATGTTTCTTCATTGGCAGCTCAACCATGTCCTGGTCCTTGGGTTTGTAATCAGTCTAAGCAGCTCAGCCATTGTCATCAGTTTTTTACAGGACAAAGGGCTGACAAAATCTAATTTAGGTCAGGACATTATTGGGATTTTGCTGGTACAAGATATCCTGGTGGTACCCATGTTGATCATACTCAACTATTTATCCGGAACCACGCTTTCTGCTTTCGATGTGACTAAGCAAATTATTGGAGGGCTGTTGATCCTCGGGATCACTATTTGGGTCCTGAAGAAAAAGGACATCCGGCTGCCGTATGGAAGCCATATTAGAGAAGATCATGAAATCCAGGTATTTATTGCATTTGCGTTTTGTTTTGGTTTTTCCTTGCTGACGGCTGTCTTTGGTCTTTCCTCCGCTTTGGGAGCATTTGTTGCAGGGATCATTGTTTCCAAAGCAAAAGAAACAAGCTGGGTCCATAGCAGTCTGAATGCATTTAGAATTGTCTTCGTGGCATTATTTTTTGTATCGATTGGTATGTTGATTGATCTGGAGTTTTTAGTGGTGAATATTGGGGTTGTATCCATTGTGGTCTTGTTGGTCTTTATTACCAATAATTTCATCAATGCCATAATTGTCCGCTTTTTAGGAGAAAGCTGGTCTGACAGCCTTTATACTGGTGCAATTTTGGCGCAGATTGGAGAGTTCAGTTTTATACTAGGCGCAACGGCTCATTTTACCGGGCTAATTTCCGAATACACTTATCAAATAATTATCTCTGCCATTTCAATCACACTAATTATAAGCCCGTTATGGATATTTATTATAAGTAACCTTTTACCACGGAAAGCTATCGATTATAACTGAAAGTAAGTGGCTTAATACCTGTGAAATATATAACAATGAATGAATGGATGTAGTGGTTATCGAATGCAACTTGTCGACTTTTGCATAGACATAAAAAAGAAGACTTATGAAAAATATACCAATAAAATTGATCGGGGCATTATTTGTTCTGATGTTGGCTCAAAGTAGCCTTTATAGCCAGGGACTGGAAGCATCTTTATTTGATGAAGTAAATCAATCAATGCGGATGGCAAAGCATTCTCAGGCAGATGTACTATCTCCGCGTGCCTTTGGAGAGGCAATGGATGAGTATAATGGAGCTCAGGACGAGTTCAGTGAAAATGGTGAACTTTCTGATATCAGAAAGAAAATTGAAAAAGCCAATATCAAATTTCAGAAAGCAACGGAAAATACAAAAGTAAGTGCTGTTATGTTTTCAAGTGCTCTATCTGCCAGGAGTGACGCCCTAAGTGCAGAAGCGGACCAGTTTGTAAAAGATATGTGGCTTGGTGCAGAAACAGAATTGAAAAAAGCAGCGGAGGAATTGGAGAAAGGGGACTCGAATGATGCAAAGGAAAAGGCCACCGAAGCTACCAGTTTGTACCGAAAAGCCGAGTTGGAATCTATCAAAGCAAACTATTTGACCAATGCAAAAGAATTGTTGCAAAAAGCTGACGATGATAAGGTTTCCAAAGTTGCTCCTAAGACCTTGCTAGAAGCCCAGAATCTGGTTAGCCAGGCGGAGAAGGAATTATTAGAAAACAGATATGACACCGATGATGCAAGATACTTGGCCAAAAAAGCGGAGTATAAAGCGCTGCTTGCTATGCATATTGCCAGGGAGGAAAAAATACTTGACGATAAAGATTTTGAAACTGAAGATTACCTCCTAATGAGCTATGAACCCCTTTCAAGGATAGGCGAGAGTTTAAATATCGACATGAAATTTGATCATGGGATTGACAGTCCGGTTTCGCAAATCATAGAGAAAATCACTAATGAACAGCAGCGCATAGTAAACCTGGAATCTACTGTTTACAGTCAAAGAATGACCAATGAAAATCTTCAGGCTATGCTGGATGAACAGCAAACCAGTCTGGAGGCTATGGAAGTTACATTGTCTGATGAAGCACTCGCTCTTCAAAACATGATTGACAGAATGGAAATAATAAACAGTAAATTTGAACAAATACAGCAAATATTCAACGAGGAAGAGGCCCAGGTATTTCGTCAAAAAAACGATGTAATTATTCGCATGATAGGAGTAAACTTCGAAGTTGGTGAGGCTCAAATTCAGCGGGAGGATTATGCGCTGCTAACCAAGGTGCAGGAAGCCATGGATCTCTTCCAGGAAGCATCAATCGTTATTGAAGGCCATACGGATTCTCAAGGAGGTGATGAGCTTAACCTGAAATTATCACAAGAGCGTGCTGATGCTGTGCTCGAGTACCTTAATGCTAATACTTCCGTAGACAAGACAAGGTTTAGCACCAAAGGATTTGGGGAAAGTAGACCTGTAGCTAATAATGAAACCCTTGCCGGCAGAAAATCGAATCGCCGCATTGATATTGTAGTCAAACCAAACTTCCAGGAGGTCTTACTGGGTTCGGAAGTTTCTGATTTCGAATAAGACGCAATAGTGTTACACGTCAACCAAATAAAATTTACCTGACCCATTGATCAGGTAAATTTTTTCATCTCAACCTCATTTGGAATACCACCTCCGTGGCTTTCAGGGTTAACAAGAAAAAAATACAGCCAGGTAGAATTCTAGTGTGGAAACCTAGGTAAAAGTCATTCCCAAACATGTGATACATGTAACATTCAAGGGCAACGATGTAGTGCAATAGGTACGGAATACTGCCACCTTTGAAGTGGTTGCATAAAATCAATGTAACCTACTTATTGAAATCATTTCAACATAAAATAAAAACACATGAAAAAGCAAGGTACAGTGATCATCACCCTAATATTAGCGGTGATTTTCGGAGCAATAAGTTGCCAGTCAAGCTCCTCTGAAAGATTGGAAGATGCACAAGCGGAAGCAGCTGAGGCGGATAAGAATTTAAGTAATGCCAAGGAAGAATACATCACGGACATGGATAACTTTAAAAAAGAAACCAGTATTAAAATTTCAGCCAATGAGCAAAGCATCAAGGAATTCAAAGCCAGCATAGCCAGCAGTAAAAAGGACATAAAAGCTGAGTATGATAATAAGATTAATGATTTGGAAGTGAAGAATACAGATATGAAAAGAAAATTGAGCGAATATAAGGTGGAAGGAGAAGATCAGTGGAATGCTTTTAAGAATGAGTTTAGCCAGGACCTGGAAGAACTTGGAGTTGCGCTGCAAGAGCTTACGGTTGACAATAAAGAACTTTAAAACATAATAATGATGTCCAAAAACAAAGAAGGAAAACCCAAATCAGACAAAACCGCTGCTACCCGAACGCTGAAGGAAAAACGGGCGGATAAAGAAGCAAAACGTAGGCAGAAAAGAAGCGAAGATTAGTACCTAAAAACCAACACCGTGGAAAATATTGAACAAAATAAGTCCCTAAGTTTCATTGTGGTGGAGATTGTTGAGTATGTACCCCATTCGGTGGTGATCAAAACAATCATAGAAAAAACCACTGGAAATGTGACGGTATCATCAGTTGATACCGGGGAGGACTTAACAGGAAAAATATCTCCATTTGATACCTTTATCCAGGTGATTGATGGAAAGGCGGAGGTGGTAATAGATGATAGGTCCCACACCCTGGATGTAGGACAGGCTATTATCATCCCCGGTCACTCCAGTAATGTCATTAAGTCCGATGTCAGGTTCAAAATAATCTCAACGGTAATCAAAAGTGGGTATGATGAAATATCTGTCTAGCAAAAACTCCCGGTAACTTTATACAAACGAAATTGAAACTGGTAGAAAACCCGGCGCAGATAGAAGTAAACGAAATAATGGGAATGAACAACCAAAGGGAACAAACTACATTATTCTGGCTATTTCAGGTTTGCGTCTGGTCTTTAAGAATTACCTAATGAAACTATCGTTTATTGGTACCTATCCTCCCCGCGAGTGTGGCATTGCCACATTTACTAAAAATCTTGTTCTGTCAATGAGCTATGACAAAGGACAGGGCATAGCTAACAGCGAAGAATTGGTAATTGCACTTAGCGACCACCAGCAAAGCTATGCCTATGGTGACGAGGTAAAATTAGTGATCGAGCAGGAGCAGCAAGTGGATTACATCAAAGCTGCCAATTTCATCAACCTAAGCGGGGCAGATCTTTGCATTTTGCAGCATGAATTCGGGATTTTTGGCGGCCAAAATGGTGTATACATCCTTCCTCTAATTCATCGGCTTAAAATTCCACTTATAGTAACGCTTCATACAATTCTCGAGAAACCCTCTTACAATGAAAAGGCAGTATTAAAAGAAATATGCAAAATGGCCAGCAGAATTGTGGTCATGAACAAAAAAGGCATTCTTTTTCTCACCACCGTTTATAAAGTGCCAAAGGAAAAGATTGCTTATATACAACATGGTGTACCTGACATCCAGTTTAACCAGGAGGAATCCAAAAAAGAATTCAAAATTGAAGGTAAAAAAGTTTTGCTCACTTTCGGTTTTCTTGGTCGCAATAAAGGGATAGAAACAGTTATTAAGGCGTTGCCAAAAATTGTTGAAGATTATCCAAATGTTCTATTCCTGATCCTGGGAAAAACACACCCAAATGTTCTGCGTCATTCAGGTGAAGAATACCGGAATTACCTTCAACTGCTGGTTAAAAATATGAACCTGAACAATAATGTATTCTTCCTGAACCAATTTCTGGATGAGAATGAATTATTCAAATATCTGTCAGCCTGTGATATTTATATTACACCTTATCTGAACGAGGCCCAGATCACCAGCGGCACGCTTTCTTACGCCATGGGTGTGGGTTCCGCGGTAATTTCAACGCCCTATTGGCATGCTCAGGAATTACTTGCTGATGGCCGGGGAAGACTATTTGATTTTAACAATTCAGAGGAGCTCTCCATTATCTTAAAGGAGCTAATAGACCAGCCGGTTGTGCTGAAAGAGTTACAAACGAAAGCCGGCATATACGGCAAAAAGTTAAGATGGCCAGTAATCGGGGAAAAATATGTAGGATTGGCAGAGCTCATTCTGACAGAGCCCCTTGATGGTATTGATAAAAAGGAAACCAAAGTTGATCCATTACTCCTTCCTCCCTTTTTATTGACCCACATCAAACGTTTGACTGATGATACCGGTATTATCCAGCATGCGAAATTCGGGATACCGAATTTGAAAGAAGGCTATTGCCTGGATGATAATGCCAGAGCGTTATTGATGGTACTCATGGCTTATAAACAAACAAAAGATACCCTGGCACTGGAGCTGACACCTATCTACTTAAGCTATATTCATTATATGCAGAACAAAGATGGTACTTTTCGAAATTTCCTCAGCTTTAATCGAAATTTCCTGGATAAGGTAGGTTCGGAAGATTCCTTCGGGAGGACCATCTGGGCGCTTGGATATTTGTTAGGCAATGCACCTAATGATGCCTATTACCAGACAGGAAAACTAATATTTTTTGATGCGGCACCCAATTTCGAAAAACTCCAATCCATTCGAAGTATTGCCAATACCATCATAGGCATCTGCTATTACCTGAGGTCTAATCCTTCAGATGATAGCATGACTGAACGATTGAGAAGTTTGGCGCTTTTCCTGGTTAAACACTACCAGGAAAACAGTACTGCTGAATGGAAATGGTTTGAGCCCTTGCTGGCCTATGACAATGGCATATTACCGCTGGCACTTTTGCATTCGGCAGAAATACTAAATGATGAAACCATTACCAGGGCAGCAATGGATACCATGAATTTCCTGGATAGCATTACCATGAAAGATGGTTATCTGTCCATTATTGGTAACAGGGAATGGTACCAAAAAGGCGGAAAGCGCTCCATATTTGCCCAGCAGCCAATAGACGCACTTGCCATGATATTGATGTACTATCAGGCCTACCATCTAACCAAGGACAAGGAATACCTGAACAAATCGTTTACTGCTTTTATGTGGTTTTTAGGAGAGAATGACCTGCGCATGAGCTTATACGATTTTGAAACAAAGGGATGTTGTGATGGCTTTGAAAACTACGGGGTCAATAGAAACCAGGGCGCTGAGAGCTCACTGGCCTATTTAATCTCTCACCTGACTATTCTTCAGGCTTACGAAGAATATTATAGGTCAGATGATGATAGCAGGAAACAACCAGATCCTTTAATTTCAGAAAAGTATCATTAGGTGAAAATTGCCATTTTGTCCCCAGTCGCCTGGAGAACCCCACCAAGAAAGTATGGTCCGTGGGAGCAGGTTGCCTCCAATATTACAGAGGGATTAATTGAAAGAGGTCTTGATGTAACCTTATTTGCCACTGGTGATTCAATTACTAAAGGTAAACTTGAATCTGTTTGCAAATATCCCTATGAAGAAAATAGCTTTTGCGATCCCAAAGTGTTCGAATGCCTGCATATCAGCCATTTAATGGAACAGGCAGATCGGTTTGACATTATTCACAACAACTTTGATTTTCTTCCACTCAGCTATTCAAAACTTATTGATACCCCAATGATAACCACCATACACGGGTTTTCTTCGTCACACATTATTCCTGTATATAAAAAATACAATCGATCCGGGGCTTATATCGCTATTTCAAACGCTGACAGACATTCAGAGCTTGATTATATGTGTACTATATACCATGGGATAGATCCGGAGGACTTTGTACTAAGGAGCCAAAAGGAAGACTACCTGCTTTATTTTGGAAGAATACATCCAGATAAGGGGGCTCATGCTGCAGTTGAAATAGCCCGGCAGGCGGGATATCCATTAAAAATTGCAGGGTTAATTCAGGACGAAAATTATTTTAATACCCAAGTACAACCACATATCGATGGAAACAAAGTAGAATACCTGGGCAACGTTGGTCCTGAACTTCGAAATGAACTGCTAGGTGGTGCCAGGGCATTATTGCATCCCATTTATTTTGAGGAGCCGTTTGGTCTCAGTGTTATCGAAGCGATGATGTGCGGTACTCCCGTTATAGCCTTTACTCGTGGCAGTATGCCTGAACTTATTATTGATGGTATTTCCGGTTATTTGGTAAAAAATGTAGCTGAAGCAGTTAGGGCAGTTGAAAATCTAACCTCAATTGATCCCAATGCTTGCCGTCAACATGCATGTGGTAAGTTTAGCAGGAAACGAATGATAAATGAATACATCGGTGCCTATGAAACAGTACTGCAAGAGTAAAGTTTTATTCACTTTTCTTTAGTGCATGCAGCAATTCAGCCAGGTCAACTACTCCATAGGTTGATGAATAGTCTGATACGGCATACGGTAAAATCAGGCGGTTGTTGTGGATTATGGAACCACAGGAATAGACCACGTTGGGCACATATCCTTCGCGTTCATCTTCACGAGGAGCAAGTAAAGGCTCTGAAAGTCGGCCAATCTCCTTAGACGGATCATCCAGGTCAAATAGCGAGACGCCCAGGCAGTAACGTCTCATAGGACCTACACCATGAGAAATAACCAGCCAGCCCTCTTCCGTCCATATAGGGGAACCGCAATTTCCTATTTGTATAAATTCCCATGGATAGCGCGGCTCCTGAATTATAACAGGGTCATTCCATAAGGTAATCCTGTCTGAGTACATCAGATAATTGTTAACGCCATCAATTCTGGCCAGCATGGCGTATTTTCCTTTTATCTTTCTGGGAAAAAGTGCAAGATTCTTGTTTTGGGCACCACTCCCATGCAAGGGCATCACCCGGAATTTGTAAAAATCTTCCGTTGAAAGGAGTTTTGGGAGCAGGGTATGTCCATTATAAGCCGTATAAGTAGCGTATACTTTCTCCGATTCATCGTCATCAATAAATCTCACAAATCTGGCATCTTCAATGCCCTTACTTTCAGAATCGGATACCGGAAACAGGACCCGCTGGCTAATATCGGAGTCATGCTGGAAATGTACATCATAAAATGAATCGGCCAGCCAGGTCACTTCTTCCAGGGCTATTCTCCTTTCAGCACTTATCTTATTGCTGTCCAATATTTCAGCCACGCTTTTCTTTAATGCGTAATACTCGAATCTTGGTGGAAGGCCTTTCATTATGGTGGTGGAGTACTTACTCGGAATCCGCATTTCTTTCAATTTTTTTACAAATCGATTTTTATTATACAATCTCTTATGTGCCACTTCGGCCATATCGATTTGATTGCCGATTTTCATTACCTGGAGATCATTATTACGGTCCAGAATGCCTCTTCTGAAAACCACGGATGATATATGGCCTTCCCCTGTAGCACGGAAAGAAATTATAACCCTGGTTTCTCCTTTTTCCAAATAGTCCTGATCGAAATCCTTGACCATGGAAGGGTTGAAAAAAGCGGCTGACTCAATAGAATATTCCATGGTACAATAGGATCCAATGAGCATTTTTCGCTCTTCCGACAGATTGGCAAAGTCGATCTGCATCCCTTCAATGATGCCCTGGATGTTACCGCAATGTTTAAGGAAAACACGTGAAATATTGCGATGACGACTGGCAAATTCACGAAGCGTGCGCTCTAAAACCTGATTGACTTCTTTTTCATCCATCACCATTAGCCGGCTTACCATTTTCTGGGTCCGCTCCGTACCATTCATGAAATAGCGTGCTATTACCCTGCTGAAATCAGGAGTGAATTTTACATTTTTTCGGATAACAGAAACACGCATAAACCGATATTAAACAGAATCATCTAATGTAATGAAAAATAAAGTGTCATTGTCATTAAGTTATTTAGCAATAATGGATTCAACATTTAACCATTTCCACGGCCTTCCGAAAATGATAAGAAGTCGTACAAATAAACGTATCCAACCCCTCATTTGGATTGGATAATCTGTATCTTGCAGTTATGGACATCGTTAGAAGTTGGAGAGAGCAAAAAATAATGCTTAAAAGAAGATTCCCCGTTCTATCTGATGAGGACTTTCTCTTTGAACAGGGAAATCGGGAAAATATGCTTATTAAGCTTGAAATGAAGCTTAATAAGTCCAGGTTAGAATTGGAATTGCTTTTTGCTGAGTTACAGACATATTAGCTTGATCTTAAGAATTAAACCAGAATTATCTAAATAGAAGCATTTCTCTATAATTATTTAGAGATTATTGTACTTTACGAAACTCTAAATTAAACCAGGTCCTTTCAACCAATACTGCTACTAGTTGGTCATCCTTATAAGTATAATAGTTCACTTTGTTATCAGGAAGATGAAGTTTATACCTACTACCTCCCTGAGCTTCAATCGGGCAATATTTCAAAAAGCGTTCAGAGTACACTTTTTTTACTCCCAGTGGTTCCTGAAAATAGAGTTTTGCTGTGGTGAATCGTAGATCAACATTGTTAACAACAAAGCGATCATCCGGAAATCTAAATGCATGGTAATCGTTAATATCCTGTTCTATAGTGCTGGAGTCTACCATTTCATTATTCATGTATATTCCTGAATAACTAGTCTCCAGGGATTCATTCCGATAGGTAACCGTATTACTGGTTTTTCTCCGGTAACGCTTCCATAGGACGTGGAATGATACATCTGATTGTATCTTGTAGGTCTTTGTATTCAGGGATTCATTTAAGGTAGCAGTTATTTCGCCAATTTCTTTTCCACCTTTATGAACACTAAAATGATGCTTTTGTCCGTAGAACTGGAATGACCAGAATAAGCACCACCAAAGCATTAATAAGGATTTGAGATTAGTGAATCGCATAATTTATTGAATATATCTTTTATTGAATTTTAAAAAGACTTCCCCTGCTCGAAAGTAGAATGGTTTGTGTACTGTTCAAACAGGCCTGTTATGGTCTTTAATGTTATTGTTTATTGAGTAATTTTACCTTACAAAAAGCTCCATTTAATTTACATTATTCCCAGACAGACCCCTGGTGGTGTTGTAAAATCACTGAACAAATCATGAAGCTCTATATAAAATACATGGTCAGTTTGCGTTGTAAAATGTTTGTCAAACAAGCGCTTTTAAATCTTGGTGTACACCCTGTAGATATAGATCTCGGAGTTGTAGAGGTACTGCAGGATATCACTCCAGACCAGCGTCAGCAGTTAAAAACAACTCTGTTGAAGGCAGGATTGGAATTGCTGGATGATCAAAAAAGCATTCTGGTAGATAAAATTAAAAACGTAATAATCGAAATGGTCCATTATTCCGATGCGCTACCAAAGGTCAACTATTCTGATTACATAAGTGAAAAACTGAATTACGATTATACTTACCTGGCAAATATTTTCTCCGAAGTAAAAGGGATTACTATACAGCAGTTCATCATTATCCACAAGATTGAGAGAGTGAAAGAGCTGCTGCTTTATGACGAACTGAATATTACTGAGATTTCATACAAATTGGACTACAGCAGTGCAGCCCACTTGTCCAATCAATTCAAAAAAATCACCGGGCTGACTCCTTCATTTTATAAGCAGCTGAAAAAAAAGCGCAAACAAAACCTGGAAGACATTTAGACTACTCCTTCTCAAACCTGTGATACATGTAACATTCATAGGGGACGATGTAATACAAATGTTCCAGAGAGTTGCCAGATTTAAGAAATTGCTATAAACGAGGATAAAGATGAGTATAGAAATACGGGGTTTTAATTTAGTTCCTGCGACTATTTTATTTTTATTAATATATTTTGTGGTGGGTACTATACGAGGAATCTACAGGTACAGAATGATAGAAAAATACCAGTACGACTACTATGATAATCATCCTTTAAATCTAATTGGTAGGTTAATACACAATTTGTTTTACGGCATCTTCGCCCTTAAGGCGCTTTTCATTTCAGCCTTCCTGACCATAATGATATTAATCGCCGCCAACCTGTTGTAGCAACCCCGATTGACCGAATAGACTTAATACCGGCATTTTTTCCAAACATGTGATACATGTAACAATAGGGTATGACGATGTAAGTTCATCGACCTGGAATGTTGGCATCTTTGTACTATACTTCAAAACCATACAGTAATGTCCAAAAACAAAGAAGGGAAACCCAAGTCTGACAAAACCGCTCCTATCAGAACGTTAAAGGAAAAGCGTGCGGATAAAAAGGCTAAACGTATCAATAACAATAAACAAGATTAGCAAATAACCCTAATGCCATGGGAAATACTGAACAGGAAAAGTCCCGAATTTTTCGTTGTGGTCGAAATTGTTAAGTATGTACCGAAGCCAATTCCCCAGATATTATCAGATCTGATGTCAGATTCAAGATAATCACTACAATAATCAAAAGTGGGTATGATGAGATACCTATCTAGCCAAAGTACTGGAAACTATATGGAAACAAAACTGAAGATTGTGCATCAAACCTTTTATGAGTTCAATTATGAGGTACTTATTGAACCACATTACTTAAGGTTCAAACCCCGTGTCACACCCTATAATAAACTGGAAAGAGCTGATATTAAAATATTTCCAACTCCTATTGGCATGTCTGAACAAAGTGATACGGAAAACAACCTGGTACATTTCTGCTGGTTCGACGGTATGCACAAACAGCTTACTGTGCAGATGGAATCAGTGGTGGCACTGCGAGAGAATAATCCATTTGAGTTCATGCTATTTCCGGATACCTGTATCGAACTACCACTGGACTACTCCTGCCAGTTAAAAGACACGCTATATGCGGCCTTGGTTTCAACGAAAATAGAGCCTGCACTGGTTGACTATGGTAATGAAATACTCCAAAGGTCGGCTTACAATACACTTGATTTTTTAAGCAACCTGACCAACCAGATTCATAACGACTTTATTTTCGAATACCGTCAACAAGGAGAGCCTTTTGATGCAGACATAACTTTCGGTCTAAAAAGGGGGTCGTGTAGAGACCTTGCCTGGATGCAGATCATATTGCTGCGTCACCTTGGGATCGCTGCCAGATTTGTAAGTGGTTATTACTTTGTTGGATCAGACAATACCAATCACGAACTGCATGGGTGGGTGGAGGTCTACCTACCCGGAGCTGGCTGGATTGGCTTTGATCCCAGCAACGGTATGGTAGCTGGAAGTTCCCATATTCCTATCTGTTCCAGCGCTTATTATCAAACACGATGCCTATAACGGGTTCATTTAGAGGAGGCGTCGGTAGTACGATGGTTACCTCGCTATCTATTGAAAGAATACAAGCTGTCACAGGTAATAATTACCTGGTCTGAAAAATGTTAAAAGAAATATTATGAGCAAACAATTTGTACAGAATAAATACAACCCCGGGGATGTGGTATATGCAAAGATCAACCCATCACTTAAGTTGGTCATTAGACGATACATTGATCAGATATATTTCTGCAAAGTACAGGAAGATCCGGAAAGAAAAGAACTGGTATATTTTGAAAGGGAGCTGGTAGAAGACCCAGTGCTTGAGGAAATAAATAGAAAAAAGCGAACTGAATCCTGATAAGTACATGAAATTATCATTTACAGGCACTTATCCTCCCTGCGAGTGGTATTTTTGTGTCTGGGCAACTACCTACTGGAATCATAATTGAATTGCGCCAAGGGATATGGTCTTATGTTGCAATTCTTTCTTACAATTCCAATCCACGATCCGCCTGTCGATTTAAGCTCAATTGCTTCTCTATTTTAGTATAACTCAACTCCCGGTGAATGGTACTCCCCTTAAAAGCAATTCCATCTTTCCGGAATGAAACACCATAGGTCTTCCCATTCCGTCGTTTGTACAACCTCATTTCAATCCCATCCCGAATGAGTTTTCTCCTCAATAATTCCATGCTCCGAATCCCGTGGTAGAGTAAATCCTGAATCCTTTGTCTGATCTCCAATTTGACCCGGTGCTTCCCGGTAATCTTTTCCAGGGATAGATCTTTTCTTTTATGTCTCCGGGCAATGGTTAGCTGGTATTCCTGTTCCAGATGGTCGCATAACCTGGCAGTTCGATTCTTGCACCATTTATCACTGGTAACGCTACCATCATATCCGATCCGGTTGGCAACGATGTGCAAATGTTCATGTTTACTATCGTTATGTCTGACAACCAAATATTGATGACCTTTTAATCCGATACGCTGCACATACTCCCGGGCAATTTTTCGCATCAGTTCATTGCTTACTTTATCTTCATAGGCAAAGGATATGGAGGTGTGCCAGACTGCAGTTTGAATTTTGGGATTCTGATATCGGATGCGATTGAAATCCTGGGTGGCCACAATGGCATTTTGGATACGTACTCCTTTTTGGCCCAACACCTGTGCTCTGTCCTTTTCCATTACGTAATGAACACAACCTCCAAAGGATTTACCGATGGATACTTTGCCTATCATAGTCTTCGAATTATCCGGTTCATTTCCTCCAAGGTGTTTATAATTTCAGTCTTCAACTGCGGTAAATCATTAGCGTGGTCCGATAATTTCTTAAGGTCATTGGCCATGGACACCAATTGATCATATCGATTTACTTCTTCCTCAGCCATCTTAGGTTTAACCCGTTCTTCCAGTAGTTTTGCTCGTGCGTATTCGGATATTGATTGACCATGTTTGTCCGCTAGTTCTTTAATAAACAAACTCTCAGCCAGGGTACATCTCACATTAAATTGCTTGCGTTTCTTTATCAGTTTTACCGGTCTAGCCATTATAAATTGGTCTGAAATTCGGGTCTAAAAAGTTATCCACAATGCGGGTAGGCAAGGTTGGTTTTCAGGCCCTGAAAAATGCGAGTTTTTGTATACGCTAAACACGTCTGGCTACCTTAGCATTGGCAACCTTTTTGAATACTGGAATTTAACCAAAAATTGCTAGGATTCAAAGGGCATTGTTGGTTGGAATTCATAGCGCGGGGTGGACAAATTGCTGTTGAAGCAGTTCATTGCCGGCTAAATGAATCCTGGGGGTGGAGCGATTCCAAAATGTAGGCATTAAAGCGTGATCTAGCAGCTTTAATTTTTGGGTGGGATGGCGCCTTTTGGAATTGAGTGGAACCAGCCTTCGCAGAAGGCTTCGGCTGGCAGGCTCCGGCCAGCCCTTTTCGCGAAGCCTGACTGCCGCAGGCAGTCCGTTGCGAGTTCGAACGAGGCCTGCCAGGAGGGTCACGCCTTGGCGTGAAGCTGACAGTGGGAATCACGCCCCAGGCGTGAAGACTTTTTACCGAGTGAGTCCGCAGGCGAGCATAAACATGGGCAGCGGTGCCGATAGAAATTTTGAGTGCTTTTTGTACAAGGGTTTATTTCTATCGGGAAGGTAGCTGCCGTGAGGACCGACGCCAGCCAAAGCAAAGAGTATGACAGGTGGTAACCCGGGGCATTAGCCCACCTGGCGTGATACTTTGCTGGCCAGGAGAGACGAACGCGATTTTACCGTGGGAAGTTTCGATTAGCACCGAGGTTTGAATGGCGACCCCGGGGAGCCAACTGCTACCGTCCGCATTATTACGCCATAATAAAAACAAATTCTAAATCTCCGTAACCTCAACAACCAACATCAGATTATACGGATGATTCTCACCTTTCCCATAAATGTTGAGACTTCTATGCGGATACATTTTTTTATTATCGTCATAAACCGTTATCCACAAATTATCTACAACAAGTTCTCTATCTTCAATAATAAACTTA
Source organism: Cyclobacteriaceae bacterium (assembly GCA_965224285.1). GTDB lineage: Bacteria > Bacteroidota > Bacteroidia > Cytophagales > Cyclobacteriaceae > JAJCYK01. The sequence continues at coordinate 4,733,730 of OZ245043.1, read as the reverse complement.
TGTCCAACAGTCAACATTTTGCCATCATCCGGGGTTAACCAATGTTGTGGTAAATTCAGAGCATCAAAACTGTCTTTGTCTGTTGAAACTAAAATCTCCTTGCCGGAGGTTTTGCCTTCATCCTTGTATCTAATCTGTAATCTTCCCAGTATGGCTGTCATCTTTTTAATAGTTCAGAAAAGAAATTTAATCATAATTTTAGTCGTTCGGCAGAGAATCCAGAAACATTATTTTAGGGTCTGAACATATACAGATTTGTTCGCAAGGATTTATTCTAATCAATTTCACTTACTTTAGGTCAACGAAGTGGTTCAAAAGCAACTTACCACTATTCCAGTTACATAAACAATGAAAGATGGCAGAAAAACAGGACTTGGATTACACATACACCTCAATCGATGAAATATTTCGTTTGAGTATTGGGGAATCAGGTGATTTCAGTGGAGCCAAGTACGATGGCGACTTTTCAATTTCTCTGGAAGAAGCACAAGCCAAGAAACATAAGTTTATTTCGGATAGTTTGAACATTAAAAAGGGAAGCAGGGTACTTGATATGGCATGTGGATGGGGCCCATTCACTAAATACATCACTGAGAAAATCGGGGCCACAAGTATCGGCTTAACATTGTCAAAAGGGCAGGCAGAAGCTTGCCAAGCTAATGGAATGAACGTTGTGGTAAGGGACTGCCGCACTGTAAGGCCAGAAGATTTTGGAACTTTTGACGCAATAGTATGTATCGGGGGGCTTGAACATTTTTGTTCCGTTGAAGAATGGAAAGCCGGCAAGCAAGAAAAAATATACAGTGACTTTTTTGAAACGCTATACCACTTGTTACCCAATGGCGGCAGGTTTTATATGCAGACGATGACATTTAGTAAAAACATGATTAAGTATGAAGACATCGACATTAATGCTACAAAGGGATCAACCCCTCATGTCTTAGCATTAATGATTAAAGAGTTTCCTGGCTCCTGGCTTCCATATGGGCCTGAGATGGTAATTAGAAATGCAAAACCTTATTTTAAACTGATTTCTCAAAGTAGCGGGCGGTTAGACTACATTGAAACAATAGGCCAATGGAGAAAGAAGTTTAGACAATTTAAATTCAAAAAATATTGGTTGTATATGACCCTGATTCCAAGGCTTTTTACCGATAAAGAATTTCGACACCAGGTGGCTATATTCCGAATCAGCCCAAACAGGATATGCTTTGAAAGAGAGATCATGGATCATTACAGGTTGGTATTTGAAAAAACATAGCCTGAGTATTACCAATCAATCTGAGCTTGGGTAATGTTTTGATTAGAAGGGCAAATGGCAATTATAAATTAATATCTTTACAGATAGTCAGGCTCTGTCCCTTCTTACCTCATTCATCCCTGAGACAGCCTGTTTTTGCAGCCCTGGTTCCAGTTTGAGCTTATCGTGACTCTCACCCTGCAGAATTATTGCTGATTACCCTGGTGTACCTAATCATGCTATTACTAAGCCGGGAAATAGTGTTTAATCAAAACAATATATTTTCTATGGGCAGAAAAAACTACAATGCATTTCTGAAATGGCAAAAGGCAGAAAAGAAGAGGAAAACTAGACAGGAAAAGAGACAAAAAAAAGAGGCCCGAAAAAATCAGCCCTCAAGTGGTGATCTTGACTGCATGATGGCCTATATTGACAAAGATGGTAACATCATCTCAGTTGAACCTGATGAGGAAACTTCGGAAAATGAAAAACAGCCCAACCAGGATTAGAAGCAAAAAATAAAGTGGAAAAAAGCACAATATCTAGCGATATAGCTCCCTTCCACTTTTCGATTAAGGTTGACTAGTTTCTAGTCGACTAGCTCTACCCTGACGGCATTCAAGCCTTTTTTACCTTGTTCAAGTTCAAATTTCACTTTGTCATTTTCACGGATCTCATCGATCAATCCACTCTCATGTACAAAAACATCCTCACTCGCATCTGATGGCTTAATAAAACCAAATCCCTTGATGCTGTTAAAAAACTTTACTACTCCTTCTTTCATTACTATTTGTGTTAAATTAATTGTTAATATTTTAGATTCTAGTTGGCCTGGTCTACAAAAGTGAAAGCTTTCCCGGTTTTCCCAGCCCTGCCGGTTCGTCCAATCCGATGGATATAGCTGTCATAGCTTACGGGAATCTGATAGTTGATCACATGGGTTATATCTGAAATGTCTATCCCCCGGGCCGCCACATCAGTGGCTACCAGAACTTTTACCTTGCCACTCCTGAATTTGTTCAACGCTTTGTTTCGGTAATTTTGCGTTTTATTACCATGAATCTGGTCAACTGCTACCCCTGAACCATTCAGCCTCCTGGTTACCCTATCCACCAGTCTCTTGGTTTCTGCAAAAATCAAAACCTTCTCGAACTCCTTTCGGGCAATCAGGTCCAGCAACATGGCAAACTTATCTCCTTCCCTGGGAACCCTGATAACATCCTGTTCCACCTGTTTGGCAGTTGTGTTACCACTGCTAACTTTTACTTCCACCGGGTCGGTCAGTAGTTGGTCTATCAAGGATCTTTGGGTGTGGTCAAGGGTTGCGGAAAACAGCATGGTCTGCCGTCTCTTTGACATAGCGGTTACCAATTTCTGAACGTCTTTCACGAAACCCATGTCCAGCATGCGATCAAACTCATCCAACACCAGCACTGATATATCGGACAACTGGAGTGCCCCGCGATTAGCCAGATCCAACAACCTGCCTGGCGTGCCTATCGTGATGTGAGATGGCCGGCGCAAGCAAGACAGGTCACGGTTTAGGTTAGTGCCACCAATAAAGCAGGCGCTGTAAATTTTAAGACCCTTGGTCAGGCTCTTTAACTCCGTCTCAACTTGTAAGGCTAATTCTCTGGTAGGTACCACCACCAGGGAGCCAAAAGGCTGAGATCCACGCAAAAGCTGCTCAATGATGGGGATCAAAAATGCACCAGTCTTACCGGTGCCGGTATTTGCTATACCCAAGAGATCTCTACCCGAAATCAGGTGTTCAATAGTTTCCTCCTGTATTTGTGTTGGATACTGATACCCTTTTAGGGTTAAATTTTGCTTAACCCTGGTATCTAAAGGCCATTGTTCAAACGACCTCTGAGGGGTGTAAGCATTTTGCCCAACTATCTCAGCTTTCCTAATCAATAAATCAGAGCTGATGGTCGACCGAGAGTTCGTTCTGCGACTCCTCTCTGAGGGACGCTTTCCAGAACGGTTTGTATTACCGGAAAAGTTTTTACTCTTCCTTTTCCTATGTTTTATATAGTTCATTATTTCTTACTTTGAGAATATTTTCATTGAAATGGCAATGCCATTTGAAGTTTGTAAAAGTTGTAACTTGTATGAGTTAGTTGAATAGTATGTATGATGCCTGGTCTTTCCGAACCCACTGTGTCTGTGGCCTGAGAATTCCTGGGATTTCAAATTGAAACTAATAATTTGGTTACCTAAACCAGATAAGACAATTCCTTAATTTTAGATTTCCGAGGTCTCCTTCTTTCTGTGGAGGGATGAAATCTATAAACAATCTGAAGAGAGTTATTTTAGAGAGGATACCTCAACAAGGTTGGGGCAAAGGTACCGTTAATTACCGAGCATTCCCCAAAATTTTAAAAATTAATTGAATAAATGCTGTATGCCTGCAATTAGATGCTTAAAATAACTAGGTTTAGCTACACGTAACCCACGCCAATGACCACGCTCAAATCTGTACTCCGAAAAAACAACGGGAAATACTTGGTAGATAAGTATGGTCTCGCAATAATCTATATTAAATACAGGCACAAGTCGGAGGACGGTTATTTTGCCACAGGTATTAGTATAAGTCCGGCAAATTGGCAAGGCGATGAGGATCAGAACAACCCTGTTCATAAAAAACATCAGGATTTTAAGAAACTGAATCTGATAGTAGGTAAATTAAAATCTGACCTGCAACAGGTAGTAATTGACCTAAAGCAGAAAAAAATGGACCCAACGGTTCAAACGGTAACGGACTGGTTTAATAATAAAAACGATGAGGTACAGGGTATTAACCCACTTTCTCATACGTTATAGCTACCCAAACAACAACTCATCCGCCTGATCCACCACCGCATTCTCAAAGGAATCCAAGTAATTCTGGGTCATTTCTTCGGTAGTATGCCCTAGGCTATCCTGGATCACATTAGTAGGGGTACCCATCCTTTTCAAAGCCATGGCATAGGTATGACGGGCATGGTAGATGGTAAAAGGAGTAATTTCGCATAGCTTCGCGATCTCCTTAAGTCGCTTGTTCAGTTTCTTGCGCTTGTTTTTGATAATATCATGGAATCGGCTTTCCGGATCTGATTTCATTAATATCGGAAACAGGAAATCCTGCTGATCATAATTATCTCCCAAATAAGATGTAATAATGTCTTTTAACTTTGGGTTGATCTTGACACTGAATCGCTTGTTCTTAGTTTTTATCCTGAGATAATTAATCCGCTCGAAATCACCTTGTACATTCTCTATCCTTAGTAGGGCCATGTCTTTCCAGTTGATACCTCGTAAATAAAACGATGACATAAACAATTTCCTGGCTTCGTCCAATGGAGATCCTTCTGGTAACGCCAGTGTCTTGAAAGCCTGAAATTCATTCTCTGACAGAGCTTTCCTGGCCGGCACCCCATTCTTAATCTTATAATCTTTGAAGGGATAATGGGCTTGGTCAGCTATACCAGCCCTTATGGCCCGGTTGTACAGTGCTCTCAAAGTCCGTAAATAGACACTCAATCCACCAGCGCTATTGCTTTTGGCAAAATGTTCCATTTCCATTCTGCGCAGGAAATCATAGTTTACCTGGTCAAACTTTAATTGTTTGTTTGGTACTTGGGCAGTGAGCCATTTCAACAAAGTTCTGTATACTTCAGCGTTGCCGGTTTGCTTGGCCCGGTACAGCTCACCAATAACTTCCTGGAGGTAATCGAAAACCGTTACGTTTTCTACGGACCTTTTACCACTTACCAGTTTTTTGATTTCCTTGGTGGATAGCTTCTGTATTTTTCCTTCATCCTGCAGCTTGGTTACCTTATCAAAGATGCTGGATCGTCGTTTCTGTATATAGTTATTAAGGCGGGTTACATTATTCGAGACTTTGGTATTGGTCTTCACCCTTTGATTTTTGGCATCCCAGTCCTTCTCAGGAATGCTGTATCCCAAAGGAAAATTGATTACTTTTCGGTGGTAGGTCAGGCGAACAATTAGCGGGTAGGTACGGTCATTTTTTTGGCGCGATTTGTTGAGCAGAATCTTGGTGGTGATGGACATAAAAAATCAAATTTGTAAACAATTTGTAAACATATTTAAGTTTAATATGGATTAATATGGTTTCAAATGGTCCATAATTTTATTTAAATAGCACATTTCGAACCATTTAGGACCATATCGAACCAAATTAGATCTGCTTTGGGAGCAGGGGGCCGCAGGTTCGAATCCTGCCACCCCGACAACACAATAAGGCCACGCCATAGGCGTGGTTTTTTTGTGCCCTGGTGAAGGAGCTTGCTCCGGAAAACCAGGCTAAAAAAGCCATAACGAGCGAAGCGAGTAGGCCTTATTGGGTTGTAAACCTCACCAACCAGGATCAGCGTCAGCTAATCCTGCCACCCCGACCAATCAAAAGCCTCCAGCTTAGCTGGGGGTTTTTTTCGTTTAGTAGCGAACCTAACCTCGTTTGAGTGAGTGAATAAATGAAAAAAATATTGGTGAGCGAAGCGAACAGAGGCTTTGGATTGAGACCACACCCATTTCAGGATCAGCGCCAGCTAATCCTGCGAGCCTGCCGAAGCATTTTACGAAGGCATGGCCACCCCGCTTTGTCCGCCGAAATACCGATAACTATCGGTATGAAGGAGGGACTTCGCCCACCGTAGCCTTAATGGCGAAGGCGGACTTTTTTTCCTACTAGCATCAAATGTTGTTTTACGAACGGGCTTCGTCGGGTAAAACCCCGACCTATTCCATCTACCAGGGTTTTGACCCTGATTTTTTGTACCCTGGTGAAAGAGCGTGTTCTTTCACCAGGGCACAAAAGCCGGGGCGAGCGAAGCGAGTAGGCCTTATTGGGTCGTTTATACCAACCACTAGGATCACTGCCAGTTAATCCAGCCAGAGCGGACCGACCTTCGAAACATCGAAGGGCTTTAAGCGTCTATAATAATCTATTAGGTGAAGCCACCTTAGTTCAGAATGGAACTTTTAAATTAAAGCAACAACTATTTTGTAAAACGATAGGTAGCTGAAATCTGCAAAACCCTAGAATAAACCTCAACAGTTGATTCAGGCTCGTCAAGGATGTCGTTGATACCCATAATGTATCGAATTCCTGCACCCCATGATTCCGTAATCTTATATTCACCACCAATCAAAAAGCTAAGATCAATATTAGTTAGAGATTCTTCCAAGTCATCATCAGCGTGAGTTAAATAACTTATTTGAGGGCCTGCATGTATATTAAATTGATCAACAAAATAATATTTTAATGCCACCGGAATTGATAGGTATGATAAAGTACGGGTGCCATTGATTGAAGACTCCCATCCTTGCAAGGAGAAGAGAAATTCTGGCTGAATGCTTACCTGATCGGTTAAAAAAGTATTGGCATATCCACCAAGATGAAATCCTAAAGTAGTGCTCACATCAACCGAAGAATTTTTAACATCCGCTGATGCCAAATTTATACCACCTTTCGCCCCCAATTCCCAATCCTGAGCAAATGATAAGCTGCTAATAAATACTGCGATAATTGAAATATAGAGTCTCATACCGTTTAGAATTTAAAACCATTACAAAGATCATCAGCATATTGCTAAATCTTTAGCCAATTATAACGCGAATGGTACCTCTGTCATAAATAAGTGCCAACCACAAACCTGAAGGAAAGGGCATCCTATGGCAAGCTTGGGGGTATTTATGACTAACCAAACGGCTTTAGAATTGCGGTGTTGGTAACGGATCAAGTTGAATTCATCATTGAACTGATTATACCCAACGCTCTTAATGATGCTTATAATATGCTAATATCATTAACAAGCTCAGTGGTTGGTTTTAAGCCTAAATGAAATTGGTAGCGGTAATTTCAGGATACTTATAAAAAACTAGATCGAACGAATTGTGATCAATGTCTCAATCACTAAGAAATGTCCTATACAGCCTTATATGCCTTAGTACAAAAAAAGGTGGGCAATCCGCCCACCTTCTCACGCCATAGCGTGATCTTAGACCCTGAAATCAGTTGAAGAAGTATCCCACCGAGATTTGGAATACCCTGTTCTTAACCACAGTATCTCCACTATCATTAACGTCAGAGCCTAAATAATACCTCAGGCCAAAATTTAGGCCGCTATCCATTTTATACCCGGCGCCAAAGGCAAATCCTGCGTCAACATCCTTGGTGCCGTCCTTTATATCTTCGGTTTCTCCATTATCCTCGATCTCCGCGGAAAGCAAAAAGCCTATTTGAGGTCCGGCATGGATACTCAAGCCGTCAACCAAGTAATATTTTGCCAAGACGGGTATGGTGATATAATTTAATCTGATCACCTCATCGTCATCTGATTCATCCTTAACGCCGTGTCCTGAATACAGCAGTTCTGGCTGAACTGCAAACATTTCCGTGATAGGGATTTCTGCCATGCCGCCAAAATGGACGGAGGTTTTAGTGGCCGGGTCGTTTAAATCGGGTTGAAGGGTGCTAAAGTTAGGCCCTGCCTTAACCCCAAATTGGATGTCCTGAGCACATATAGGTGCCACACTTAAAATAGTAACAAAGAGTAATACGTTTAACTTTTTCATGATAGATAGTTTTGATACCAGGTTATGACCCAAAGCTATAGGAGGAGCCAGGAAGGGACTAGGAGAATAGTTCCATTTCATAGGAGAATAGTGCCAAATTCCAGGATTTGGAAAAAAATTAGTAGCCGGAAGGCACTACCCCATAGAGTTCTTTAAAGCATTTGGTAAAATAGGACAGATCATTAAATCCTACTTTATAGGCAATTTGAGTAACGGTATCTGAATTTTGCGACAGCAACTGGGCAGCGCGCTTTAACCTGAAATTGCGTAATAATTCTCCTGGGGATTCATTTGTGAGCGCTTTTAGCTTTCTATAGAGTTGGGATTTGCTCAACGCCAACGCTTGCTGTATTTCCGGTACCCCGAACTGGGGATCGGAGTGATGCTCTTCAAGCAATGTGAGAAGTCGTTCCAGAAACCGTTGATCCACCGACGTGACCACTACCTTTTCCGGATCCATTTCAAATTTCTTGAGGGAAAACAATTCCCTCAATTGTTTTCGCTGGTTGATCAGGTTTCTGGTTCGTACCAGCAGTTCTTTAGCAGCGAACGGTTTGGTCAGGTATTCGTCTGCTCCCATCTCCAAGCCCTGAATCTTATTGTCCATGCCCGCTTTAGCGGTTAACATGATCACGGGTATATGGCTGGTATTGGTTTGAGACTTGATCTTTTTGCAGAACTCCATACCGTCCATTTTGGGCATCATCAGGTCTGTGATTATCAGGTCAGGTATATTGTTATTTGCCATTTCCAAACCTACCATTCCATCTACGGCTTCCTCGATCTTGTATTCATTTATCAGTTGCTCCCGAATAAAATGGCGCATATCGCTATTGTCCTCTACCAGTAAAATATTGGGAAGCAGTCTTTTGTCTTTTCGCTCAATTTCAAAAGATGTCTTCAAAGGATCTGCTTCCAGGTAATTGGTTTCCTGTTCTAATTCTCCTGCTTTGCCCATTTCTATAGCTAGCAACGGAATTTGAACGGTAAAGATAGATCCTTTGCCAACCTCACTGGAAACCGTGATGGTTCCATCCATTAGCTCCACCAGGTCTTTGGATAAAGCCAAACCTATACCAGATCCCTCCTGTTCTTTGATAGAACTGCTGTCTACTTGGTAAAACCGGTCAAATATGAAAGGGAGTTTTTCTGGCGGGATTCCACGACCCAAATCGCTAACCTGGATCTGTAAATCCCGGTCACCATAGGATACTTCAAAGGTAATCACCGAACCGTCATCACTGAACTTAAAGGCGTTACTCAATAAATTATAGACGATTTTCTCCAATTTATCTCGATCAAAGGAAGCCCAAAGAGGGCTGCTGGGAATCTGAACCCTGTAGTCAATTTGCCGCTGGGCCGCATGCGAGTTGAAAGAAGAGGTAGCCGCTCTCAAACATTTGAACACATCACCTTCGGTGGGCTCCAAGGTTAAACTGCCTTCACTGATGGCTGACAGATCCAGTAATTGATTCACCAAATTAAGCACACGGGTGGCATTGCGCCTTATCATCCGAATATTCTCCCTGCTTAATTTTTCATCAGGATTTTGCTCCAAATGTTCTATCGGACCTTTGATCAGAGTCAATGGGGTACGGAACTCATGAGAGATGTTGGCGAAAAAGTTTGACTTTAAACGGTCAAGCTCTTTTAGTTTAGTATTAGCTTTTTGCTTTACCCGGAATTGGTTGTAGGACAAGCCCGCAAAAGCCAATAAGATGATGGCTAAAGCAATGATAAGGTTGCGTTCATTGATCCGTTTCGCAAGCTGGAGTTCCTGCAATTCTTTATCTGATTCCAGTAATTCAATTTCCTGCGCCTTCTGCTCATTTTGGTATTTGGCCTCCAGATCATTGGTCACCCTAATAACATCCTCATTGAAAATGCTATCTGATAACGCCCGCGCTTTACCAGCATACTCGAAGGCGCTTTTGTAGTCTCCTATCTTGCTGTAAGCCTCTGCCAGCGTATTATAAGCTCTTCGTTCAAAATCGAGATCGTCAAAGTCCTCAATATTTTTTAGAACTCGCTGGGTCATTTCGATGGTTTCTGCATAATTGCCCTTGCCATAAGCACTGAGCGACATCCCGAACTCAGCTGCAGCAGACAGCCACTGGTCACCTACTTCCTGGGCTAACGTATGTGCCTTTCGAAAGTAGCCCTCAGCCTCATCGTATTGTTCCAGATTGTTATGAACCACCCCCAGGCTGTTCCTTACTCTGGCCTCACCCAATTTATCTGCGGTTTCAATCTTGAGGTCCAAAGCCTGATTATGGTAAAGTAAGGCCTGATCATAATCCCTCATTTCATTATAAGTATCCGCCAGGTTGGTCAGGCAAGCAGAAATACCACGAGTAATGTTCAGCTCTCTTACCAGTTCCAAGGCCCGTTGATAATTTTCCACAGCTTTGTCGAATTGCTTTTGGGATTTATAAATTCCTCCCAGAGAATTGTGCACCAGCGCCTCGGTATTTTTATCTCCCATACGTTCGACAATCGGCAAAACTTCCAAATATTTGGCAATGGCATCCTCATTTGTACCACGGGATCGGGCAATATCCGCTAATTGGTACTTGATGTCAGCGATCCATGAAGAATCACCAGATTCTATGAAAAACATTAGGGCTTGTTGGCATTCTTCCTCGGCCTGTACAAACATCTTTAATTCATTGAGTATAAATCCCTTGCTCAATCTGGCTTCCGCTTCTTTTCTGGACAATCCCAACCTATCGCCAAGATCAACTGCCCGGTTTACATACTCCAATGCCCGATTCAGGTCTGTCCTATACACCTGGCGTTGCAAATCCATGTAGATCTTGAGCTTTAAACTATCTTCTTTTATCCCGGGCAGGATGCTTAGCAAACTATCTTCCTTAGACTGGGGAAAAGCTAAGAAAGGAATTAATACCCAGAATAGAACCAGTACCCTTTTCATCATAAAAGTGAGATCTATACAAGATATTAATTTTTTAGGGAATCTGGATTTGCGATGAATTCCTGCCCAACTATGGGAAAACTTTCTGTTATAAGTTGCTATAGCTCAATCTTAAGTACGGTACAATTTACGCAACAACTAAATGAGCACCTGGTAATCCTACCACCCCAAACTTATAATCAGAGAGTTAGCGTAAATATTTCATAGCTCTTTCAGCCATTCGAAAAAATGCTTTAAATGATCAAAAGTTGATCTGAATCGATCTACTTATTGGCAGAACCCTGCCGCTAATATCAACCGTCTCAGAATTATAAGACTCAACCAGGTCTTTATTAATCAAAAAAGACTTGTGAGACCGCATAAAGTTTTCCGGTAACCGACACTCTGCTTCCTTAAGAGAGATATAACTGATCAATTTCCTGGCACGGGTCAAATAGAAGATAACATGATTTCCCAATGCTTCTACATACATGATTTCAGAGGTATTTATGCGATAATTACGCTTATTGGCACGGATCTCTATCAGTTTTTGTTTTGACTCCCGCAAATCCAGTTGCTGAATTTTCCAATGCTTAAAAATCTTTAGTGCAGATAAAAATAATACCGTACTATTGATGAGAATGACCGATTTAATTAGTGATTGCATGGTGAGTAAACCAGAAGTTTCTTCCAGAATGACCAATTCATAAAAGTAGTAAGTAAATATCCTCTGTAACAGCCCACAAAACAAGATCACTATAAGGTACATGATACCAAATTTTAGTTCCTGGCCTTTAAGAAGTTGACGTGGAATAAGAAAATATATAACAAAATAAGAAGCCAATATCCGCAATGGTATTAAGATAAATTCTAATCCAAAACTTGCAAAGTACCGACCTTCTTTCGCCCAAATCAGGCTGAACAGAATATAGTACAAAACCCAAAACAGGATATGTGTCAATACCCTTGAACCCAGTAAGTAGTTATTCTTGATCATGTTTAGAAAAGATTAGAACACGAAATATATACATTTCAAAAGACTTTTGAGGTAGATCAAATAGTAATGTAAAATGGTCTTCTTGTATTGATTATTTTACCCGAAAAGCCGGAAATCATGAAATACCTACTCCCCCTTATTCTTATAGTAACGCTAAACCTAAATGCCCAGAAACAAACGGTTTGGAATGCCAGCAATTCTTCCCTTAGAGAAGGAGATTTGCCTCGAAGGGCGGCATTGGGGTTCAAAGTTTCACCCTTGGACCATCAGTCATTATACGATGCAACTAAGATTAAAGTCGCCGATTTGCAACCAGCATCTCCCGCTGCCCAGGCTGGTTTACAGGAAGAGGATCTCCTTTTATCTATTAACGGCCAAAAATTCAAAACCGGGATTCAGGGATCCGAGATGATTGATAATCTTCCTGGCGAAATACCAGTTACGCTACAGATCTCCCGAGATAATTTAGAATTTGACATTACCTTCACTCCTTCAAGTGTACCATTGGAGAATCTAAGTTGGTGTTACCACCATCTATGGTTCGCTTTTCACCGAAGACAGTATTGAGTTAAGAACGATACTCACTATTCCGGAAAATGCGGAAGGTAATCTTCCGGCTATTCTAATTTCTGATTGGACCAGCTGCAGTAGTATCGAAGTACCTGATAAGTATCAACGCGGCTGGATCAATTTCCTTCGTGGACTCATTCAAAAGATCGGAGTTATTGTCCTCAGGGTCGATAAACCAGGGTGCGGTGATAGCATGGGTCACTGCTCTGAACTGGATTTTGATCAAACTGTAGCATATCAGAGGAAAGCTTTACAATTATTAAAGCAGCATCCCAAAGTAGACACCAAAAATCTTTTTATTGATGGCGAAAGTGTGGGGGCGTTTATGGCTCCGTTAGTGGCACAGCAAGAGGAAGTAAAAGGCATAATAGTGAGAGCCGGTGGGGCTACAACCTGGTTTGAACGCATGTTAACATTTGAAAGGTTGCAGAGAGAACTTTCGGAACAGGCCTTGGTCGATCTAGACGTAGAAATGAAGCTAATTACTGAGTTCTTTCACTACTACCTCATCCAGGCAATGTCCTTGGTGGATATTTTCACAAGTAAACCAGCAATGAAAGATGTCTGGGATAACCTGATATCTCACAATAGTAAAACTAAACACTATGGCAGACCCGTTTCCTTCCACCAGCAGGCACAAAAGCATGATTTTGCCCGTGCTTGGATTGAAAGCGGCAGCCACGCCTTAGTGCTTATTGGGGAATACGATCAGTTTGAATCCATCGAAGCGGCAAAGTCTTTAGTCAATGCTGTTAACAGTGTTAACCCCAGCTTTGCTCAATTGAATATTTATCCTAAAGTTAACCATCAATTGGAGTTTTTTAATTCTCACAACGCGGCTTTAAAAGGCAGGTCCGGAGCAGTGATTGATGCTGATCACATCCGAGTGGAACAACCCCTGGAAGATGTTAAAGCATGGATGGAAAGCTTATACCATAAGTGAAGATACTCATCATCAGCAAAATTCTGGTGCTACCTAAATATGGTCGATTTTAATCGCGACCCATTGTCTTCCGGAATCAGCTCTTACTAGATTCTCGTACTTAATATCTGCGCAATCTTAAATGAAGGACTGTGACGCAACAGACATGGGGGAATAATTGCCACTTAACGAAACTGGTATAAAAATCCTGCTCCTTGTTGAATCTAAACCCTAAACCTCATTCAATTTGCCTTAAAAATTCCAAGCTCTGAGGTATCTGCTTAACCGCCTTTGACGATTCATCTTCGATAAACATGTACTGAATCTCCATTTTCCTTGCTTCCTGCACAATGGCTTCTATATCAATTTGGCCTGACCCCAAAGTGACATTTGTTTCCACATCGGATGTGCCGTTTAGATTACCTTTGGTCCCCTTTTGGCAATCTTTCAGGTGGAGCAGTTTAAATTTATCAGGATATTTTTTTAGCCATTTTATGGGATCTTCACCGGCATGAGCAAACCAGTAGACATCCATTTCAAACTCAAAATGATGGGCGTTTTTAATCATATGGTCAAGGAGCAATGCATCCTCATAGGGCCGGAATTCATATCCATGGGGGTGATAAGCAAAGGTAATGCCCTCGCTTTTCATCACTTTACCTGCTTCATTGAAAACCTTAATGGCTCGATCAGTTTCTTTAATGGTAAAAATGGTATCCCGGTGTGGTATCCAGAAGCATACCACATATTCCGCCCCTAGTTCTTTTGCTGATCTCAATACTTTTTGCAGGTCTTTTTCAAGCTCCTCAAAAGAGGCGCTGGCACTCACCATTTTCAAATCATACCGATCAAGTAATTCAACATATTCGGCATTTGAATAGCCTAGGGTAGCTTCATTTCCCTGTTCCAATAAGGTAATCCCCCATTCTTTTATCTTGCTAAAAATTGGCTCTGCACCCTCCGATTTAAACTCATTGCGCAGGCTGTACAATTGTAGTCCTATTTGTTGGGATTGCAGATTTACTGCCGAGACCATTATCAAGCATAGCAGTAATGATATTTTCATAACTTAACTTAATGAATTAAACCACCTATTTCGACTTTAATACTGAAAATTAGTTCATCATCATCTTTTTGGCTTCTCAGTTACCAAGTTCCCAGAACCTTTTCCGGACAAGTTAGGCCAGTACTGATTTTATGTATTTTGTCTAGAATTAGAAATTTTTTCTAATACATTTAAGAAGTGGCTGGACCACCCTAAAATCCAGCGCTAATTACCTTTATAATGGTAATCAGATCAGATGGAAAAACACCCAGCCAGATCACCAGAATGGCTAACAATGAAATAACAGCAATCCCCATTTTTGAAAGTTGTCCGGTGGCGGTTTTGGGGACATTGTCGTCGACAGGAGATAACATGGTCTTGATCACCCTGAGATAATAATATAGTCCTATGGCGCTACTTACTACCAAGGTAATAACCAGCAACCACAACCCGTTATCAACTGCCGCTAATACTACATAAAATTTACCGATAAAACCGGCGGTCAGTGGAATACCCACCAGCGAAAAGAACATTATACTGAAGACCGCCGATAGCACCGGCCGGGTCCAGAACATCCCCCGCAACTCCTCAATTTCCTCTATCTCACTGTCGATAGAGAATATAGATAAAGTGCCAAAAGCTCCGATAATGGAAATAAAATAAGCTACCAGGTAGTACGTTACCGCCTCCAATGAAACTTGCGAACTAGCGATAACTGCAATCAAAAGATACCCCAAATGAGCAATGCTGGAATAAGCCAGCAATCTTTTTACATTAGACTGACGCAATGCCAAAAGGCTGCCCGCCAACATTGAAGCGATGGCCATCAGAGCAAGGGTCCAAAAGAACCAACCAACTTCATGACTACTGGTTGAATGTATAAATCTGATAAGAACTACAGCCATGCTACCTTTTGACACTGAAGCGATCAAGGCGCTGACAGGAGCTGGCGCCCCCTGATAAATATCCGGGGTCCAGGTGTGGAAGGGCACCAGGGCTAACTTAAAACCCACACCAACCAGCATCATGGCTATCCCTGCAGTGGAAATTGCCGTCATGCTTTGCAATGAAGCGCCAATCCCGGAAAAACTCAGCGCCCCAATATCAATATAGATCAAGCCCATCCCAAATAAGAGGAAAGCAGAAGAGGCGGCAGCCAGTATAAGATATTTTAATCCTCCTTCTATGGAGCCATTTCTTTCCCTGGTATAGGCAATCATAGCATACAGGCTAATACTCAGGATTTCCAGTCCCAGGAATAAAGAGGCAAAGTGAACGCTACATACCAGGACAGATGCTCCCAGCAGTGCGGACAAAAATAGTATGTAATACTCTTCCCTTATCTTAACATGTTGATTCAGATATGGATAAGAAATAATAGCGATCACCAATCCAGCCAATCCCAGCAATAACATATAAAAAAGTGAAAACTGATCAATAAGCAATTGATCAGTTAGGCTATAGGTCTGAGTAGCTCTGGACCACAGATTGATAATCGAAAACAGGTAGATGACCAGTGCAACCAACGTGAGTAAAAACGTAACCAGATGACTTCTATGTATGGAAATAGCAATCATCAAAACTACTGGGGACAAGCCCAGGATGATCAGAGGCAGAATAAAATTAAAATCAATGTTTTCCATAAATTTTTGATTTTACTGCATCCCTCTTGGGGTCATTAAGTTTTCCCAGCTGATCCGTAGTGGCGGTGGAAATTATTTCCTTTACAGTTGGTTCGACTGTTTTATTAACCGGATCCGGATAGACCCCCAGAAATACTAAAAAGAAAACTACTGAGGCCATGGCTAGGCTTTCAGTAATTGAGAGATCTTTAATTTTGAGTTCTGTCTTCTTCTTTTCTAAAAATACTTTTTGCATGATCCTCAATGAGTATACAGCTGCCGCTATTAATCCCAATGCTGCGATTACCGCAATTACCCTGGATGTCATGAAGGTACCAGCCAGAGTCATGAATTCCGCCACAAAATTTGCCAAGCCAGGAAGTCCCAGGGAGGCCAGGACCAATATCAATCCGGCCACACCCATTTTAGGTACCGTGGCCCATAAACCACCCAACTTCTCGATATCCCGGGTGCCTGTCCGCTGGTAGAGGATCCCAGCCAATACGAACAGCGCTCCGGTGCTCAATCCATGAGCTATCAGTTGCATGATGACACCTTGTAGGGCTAATGCGTTGAAGGCAAAAACCCCGATCACTACAAAACCCATGTGTGAAACGCTGGTATAGGCTACCAGGCGTTTGAGATCAGTTTGGGAAAATGCCAATTTTGCCCCGTATAATATTCCGCAAACTCCTAATATCATCGCTGGTAAGGCAATCTGTTGAGCAGCTTCGGGAAAGAACGGTAGTACGAATCGCAATAGTCCATAAGCACCTGTTTTTAATAACAAGCCAGCCAGGATCACGCTGCCAGCAGTAGGAGCCTCGCTATGGGCATCAGGCAGCCAGTTGTGAAGTGGAAGCACCGGCAACTTTATCAAGAAGGCGATTAGGAATCCAAACATCAGCCAGCTGGATTGAATCGGCCCCAGTGGAGTGTCCAGTAGGTCCCAGTAGTCGTAAGTATAGCTTCCGGTAGCTGACCCATGAATAAAGTATAGCCCTAAAATAGACAATAACATCAGCAAGCCGCCAAGTTGAGTATAAATGAAAAACTTATAAGCAGCGTATATCCGGTTGGCGCTACCCCAGATGCTGATCAAAAAATACATTGGTACCAGCATCACTTCCCAGAAAAGGTAAAACAGGAATAGGTCGAATGCCAGGAACACCCCCATGATACCTGCCAAGGTCCAGAGCAGGTTGAAATAATAAAAGCCAACTTTTTCCGTAATCTGCTCCCAGGATACTGCAACCGCTATCAAACCTAAAAACCCGGTCAACATGACCATCACTAACCCCAGGCCATCCAGTTCCAGGTGAAATTCTATTCCCAGAGCCGGAATCCATGACCTGGTAAACACCAGAAAAGCGGAGTCGGCATCATTTACAGCTAAGCCATCGGAAAAGGCCCACCAGATCTGCACCAGCAGACCTAACACCAAAAGCAAAGTTATCAGACTGATCCACCTGGCGGCGCCCCTAAATCTGCGCTCCAGTAAACCAGCTAATAAGCCTCCTAACAGCAGGGTCATTATGAGTACTGCCAGTATCATATCAGTATTGATACCGTAAGTGTAATAATTGCACCAATGACAATAGCGGTCATATACCAACGGATTTTACCATTCTGGGTAATGACCAGCGCCTGATTGAAATAGGCCATGGTACGTGTAATTCCAAGGGAAATCAGGTCAAGGATATCTTTTTTATTAGCTAGGGAAAGCGTTACCAGAGGTTTTACGAACACCAAATTATAAACCCTATCAAAGCCCCATCCGGAACGCCAAAATTTGTGAAGTAGCAAGCCTGCGGAAGAAGATTTAATATTGTCTGCTAGTTTATTATCCTTTATATAAAGCAGGTAGGCAAACCCGATGACAGCCAGGGTGGTGAAGCCGGTAATTAACTGAAGTATCAATTCCCTGCTGGCAGGTAATTCTTTTAGTTCCGTTAACGGCAGTGAATGATGCACCAAGCTTGAAAATAACTGCACATGACCCATATTATGAGGAAGTTCTATGAAACCTGCCAATGCCGATAGTATGGCGAGAATGATCAGTGGCACAGTGATGGCCCTGCCGGGTTTTTTGGTAGGTTCAATACCAGTTTCTCCGAAAAAAGTAACCATAACCATCCTGGAGGTGTATAATGCGGTAATGATAGCCCCCATAAAACCCATAAACCATAATGTGGAGCCTCCGATGGGGCTGGCATAAGTCTCCCAGAGAATGACGTCCTTGCTGTAGAAACCTGAAGAAATCAGGGGAAGCGCCGCTAGTGAGGCCGAGGCAATCAGGAAAGTCCAAAAGATCACCGGTAACTTCCGGTACAAACCTCCCATCTTGAACATATCGTGTTCATGATGCACCACCAGAATTATGGCCCCCGCTCCCAGAAATAGCAAAGCTTTAAAAAAAGCATGGATCATGAAATGAAATATGGCAGCCGACCATGCCCCCACCCCCAGTGCCAGGAACATATAACCAATCTGGCTCATGGTTGAATAGGCCAAGACCCGTTTAATGTCGTTTTGGGTTAAGGCGCTGAACCCTGCCAGCAACAAGGTAGCCGCACCAACCACTGCCACTGCACATTGAGCGGTAGGCGCAAGCTCAAAGATGGTATGACATCTGGCAATCAAATACACCCCTGCGGTAACCATAGTGGCCGCATGTATTAGCGCGCTCACCGGTGAAGGGCCAGCCATGGCATCGGGTAGCCAGGTCTGTAATGGTAATTGCGCTGACTTTCCCACTGCTCCACCCAATAATAGAAATGCAGCTAAGGTGGCGCTGGGATCTCCACTGGTCCACTTTTCCGGCGCGGCTGCAAGAATCTCAGCAATGTTAAGCGTACCAAATTCCACAAATAATAAGAACAAGCCGATAATCAGCGCTGTATCACCTACCCTGGTGATAATAAACGCCTTGCGGGCGGCGTAACCGTTGGCCGGTTCCTTATACCAAAAACCAATGAGCAGATAACTGCAAAGCCCAACTCCTTCCCAACCGAGATACAATAGCAACAGATTGTCTGCCAGTACCAGTACCAGCATGGAGGTAATAAACAAATTGATATAAGCGAAGAATCTGGCATAACCCTCATCGTCCCTCATAAACTCCGTGGAATACACCAGGATAAGAAAACCCACGAAGCATATAACAAAAATAAATACCAGGGACAGGGTATCCAGCCGGAAGGAAAAAGCGGTATCCAACCCTGACGACTGTATCCAGTTCCAAAGATGTACGTTCAATTGGTAATCTTCAGGAGGTGCACCCAGGAACTGCCCACCAACTATTAGGGTCAATAGTGCAGAAATACCGGTACCAGTCACCGCTACCAGCGCGATCTGACCATCCGACATCCTCTGGCCCAGGAACGCAAGTACCAGGAAAGTAAAAAAGGGTAAGGCAACAATGATCCAAATAATATCGATCATATTCATCCTCTCAAATTACTGGCTGCATCGGCATCCAGGGTATTAAATTTTTTATAAAATTGAAGTATCAGCGCCAAGCCAACCGCCACTTCGGCAGCTGCCATGGATAATATGAAAATAAACATAACTTGACCGTCGGCCTCCGCCCATCTGGATGACCCTACAATAAATGCCAACCCTGCCGCATTAAGCATTATCTCCACCGACATTAGCATAAACAGGATATTTCTTCTGGTAAGCAGTCCCACAAGACCCAAAAGAAAAAGCACTGCCGCCAGTACCAACCCATGAAGTATTGGAATCTCAGCCATCTTTTTCTTCTTTTAGAAACCGGTGCAGGACATTGGCTTTTTCCTTACCCAGATAGTAGGCGCCCACGATTCCAGCCATTAATAGTATGGCTGCCAATTCAACTCCTATCATATAGGGACCATACAAAGCCAAACCTACTTGCTTTGCATCCACCACCTCGGTCCCCTGCCCCGTGGTGTTTTCCAGTAAAATAAGGTAGAGTAATTCACCTAACAGAACCAGGGAAAGTATACCGGGAACGATCCACATTGACAGACTAAACCAGGCTTGTTCCTGCTTGATTGATTTATCTCCCAGGTGCAACATCATTACCACGAATATTAGTAGTACCATTATAGCTCCAGCATAAATAATCACTTCCAATGCTGCCGCAAATGGCGCTCCCAGCACATAAAACAGCACAGCTACGGCAAGCAGGGACACTACCAGATTTATCAGTGCATGAACCGCATTCAGACGGGTGATGACCATAACTGTAGCAAAAACGGCAATAGCCCCGGATATGTAGAACAAGGCTGTCATGTTAAGGAATTAGGCTTTTTATGTCAACCGGAGGGTTCTCGTTATCACCCTCTCCTTTGGCTTTATCTTTAATAGCCAGACCGGCCTGCCGGTAGAAATTATAACCATGATACTTTCCTTCCCCATTTATGGTTAGGTCTTCCTTTTCATATACCATGTATTGACGGTCATACTCGGCCATTTCCACATCCGGAATAAGCTGTATGGCATAGGTAGGGCAAGCCTCTTCACAGTAGCCGCAATAGATACACCTGGAAAAATTTATTCTGAAAAATTCAGGATACCTCCGGCCATGTTCGTCCTCAGTAGCCTGCAATGAGATACAGTCTACCGGACAAGCCACAGCACATAAATAGCAACCTACGCAGCGTTCCTGCTGGTCGGGATCCCGGGTCAGTACAATCCTTCCCCGGTATCTGGGGGGTAATTCAACTTTTTCATCAGGGTATTCTATAGTGATTTTCTTCTTGAATAAGTGCAAGAAAGTCAACCACATAGTTCTTAAGCTACTTAACATAGTTCATGTCATTAAGCGTTATCTAAATATAATACCAATGCTCCCGTCACCATCAGGTTTAATAAGGTCAAGGGCAACAGATACTTCCAGCCATATGCCAGCAATTGATCGTAACGGGGTCTCGGCAATGCGGCTCTTAGCAGTATGAAGAAAACCAGGAAAACAAAGGTCTTCATGATAAACCACACAATGGGTGGCATAAAATCAGGACCCAGCCATCCGCCGAAGAATAAGGTCACTATCAAAGCCGAAACCAGGGTGATGCCCAGATATTCTCCCAGAAAGAAAAGACCAAATTTCATACTTGAATACTCCCCGTGAAATCCGGCAACCAACTCGCTTTCCGATTCGGGGATGTCAAAGGGCAGCCGGTGGGTTTCTGCAATCCCGGCCACCAGGAAGGTCACAAACCCTATGAATTGAGGGATTACAAACCAGCACTCCTGTTGCGCCAGAACGATAGTTTTTAAATTAAAACTGCCGCTGAGCATTACCACCCCCAGCAGAGATAAACCCATAAACACCTCATAGGTGATCATTTGCGAGGCACCCCGCATTGCTCCCAGCAAAGCATATTTATTGTTGGAGGCCCAGCCGCCTAATATGACGCTGTAGGCGCCTAGCGACGACATGGCCAGGAAGAACAGGATACCTATATTCATATCTGCGATCACCACCTCCGGAGTAAACGGAATAATAGCGAATCCCAGTAAGGTGGTGATGACCACTATTCCTGGAGCCATGATAAAAACTTTTTTATCGACAAAATTTGGGGTCCAGTCTTCTTTAAAAAAGATCTTGATCATGTCCGCCACCGGCTGTAACAAACCGGCAGGCCCTACCCTGTTTGGCCCAAGCCGATCCTGCCAGAATCCCAAAAGCCTCCGTTCAAGCCAAATCAAAAACATGGCAAGCACCTGGAGTACCAGGATTACAGCGAGCATGATCCCTATATCTGTTAATTCAATGCTCATCTTTAGGGGTTTTAAGTTGAATTACAGAATCGGAATCGAAATATGGGACACCTGGAAATCCAGCGGGCAGGCCAAGGTGGTCTTGCGGCCATTCTGGCGGGCAATGTACCAACAATTCTACCGGCTGCTGGTCGATTACCACCGTCAATTGATCGCCTTGTTTGAGATCCATGGTTTCAGCCTGGGTGGTATTGATGGTAACAAATGGACCTGGTGCTCGTTCTGCTATGGCAGCTGACTTGATAGACAGCTCCTCCGAGCCGAAAATGTGGTGTAGGGGTACCACCGTCCAGAGGTTACGCAGTCGCTCGTCCGCTTCATTGTGGTATTCCAAACCCTGGAAATGAGCATTGGGGTCTGGATCAAATAATCTTATGCCCGGCTGCAATTCGATTCTGCCATGGGAGATCTCATTCCTGAATTTATTTATGGCCTGTGCTGAGTTCCACCCGGGACTCCAATAAAAAGAGGTGGCAGAATTTGGGGGCACTCCCCTGTACCCCTCCATGGTAAAACTTAGAGCTGTGTCGGGATCTTCGGGAGGTCGGGGTTCATTAACTGAAAGGTGCGCAAACATTGAAGTACGGCCGCTATACCGATGGGGAGACCTGGTTAATTTTTGACCATTCACCCTGTAACCTGCAGGTAGTGATGCCCTGGATATGCCCACAAACTGTGGCAGCTCTTGTTCGATCCGATCAATAATATCATCAAGAAGTTGCAGGGTGATACAATTAGGATCATCAATTGCCTTGCCGGCCAGCATCAACCACCGCCAACTTTCTTTTATGTTTTCTTCCAATGCCTGAACCTGAAAGAATCGCTGTGCCCGACCTTCATTATTGACCAGGGTACCATCAGCTTCAGCAAAAGTGCCCGAGGCCAAAATGAGATCCGCTTTTAAGGTGGTGGCCGAGGCCGTGTGATCCAACACCACCACGTTTTCAAATGATTCTAGAAACTGATTTACAGTTGAGGCGGGTGCTCTTCGAAAGAGATCATTTTCCAGCACAATTACAGAATCATATTGGGGAGATGAAGCAATTGCCTTATCAAAGGCGTTAGATCCCATCATCCCTGCACCCAGGCTGTTGCACTCGGGAAATACAAAGGTTATACCCGTTGGTTTCCCGGACTGACACAACGAGTTCACCAGGTTTATGGCCGCTATCATTAGCTCGCTACTGCCTAAAGTTGATCCAGTAATGATCAGCGGGTTCTTTGCCTCAGCAAGCGCTTGAGCGATTTCCCGGACAAGTTCAAGGTTGGTAGCTGAATTTTGGCTGTCTGTAACCAATGTACCATCGATTTCATCTTCAATTGATCGTACTAAAGTTATTAAGTCAGGTAAACCAGAACGAAAGCATTTGGTGGCTATCCTGTCCAACTTGGAGGAATGAGGTGTAAGTATGTATAATGGCCCTTTTTCTTTTTGCAGATATTCTCTAGCCGCCGCATCGTTCCATGAAGGAACTCCTATTTCATCAATTTTTTCCAATGGCCGTACTCTGACAGACTGGTTAAGCGCCAGGTCCAACATGGGTGCGGTATTCGTTAGATCTTCACCAATTACCACCACGGCATCACAATTTTCTATCTCCTTTAAAGAAGGAGTTTTGGCCGGTCCTTCTTTTAAGAAATTAATAGCCAGCTGCAACATTTGGTTTTCGCTCCCGGCTATTCCGTTATAAAAGTGGTCTTCTCCTACCAATGTCCTTAAAAGAAAATTCGACTCCAGAGAGGCTCTGGGTGAACCAATTCCCATTATTGAGCCCTTGGTCAGTATGGGTCTGAGCTGTTCAACTACCTGTACTGAGTCCAGGATATTTTCAGCATGGTTAGGGGCTATAGAATGGCTAATGCGGTCATTACCGTTTACAAAGTCGTAGCCAAAGCGTCCTCTGTCACAAATGAAATATCCATTCACCTGGGGGTTGTAACGACTTAATATTCTGCGAAGTGAACCATACCTTTCTCCTGCCAGGATATTACAGCCCAGGCTACAGTGCTGGCAAACTGAAGGAGCCGAAGTAAGGTCCCATTTACGGGTATAGTGGTCTTTTAAGGTCTTATCGGTAAACACCCCGGTGGGGCAGACTTCAACTAGATTGCCGCTGAACTCACTTTCAAGGGTACCGTCCTCATGCCGGCCAAAGTACACATGATCGTGAGCGGAGAAAACCTGCAGGTCATCTGCACCTGCATAATCGTTGTAAAAACGAACACAGCGATAACATTGGATACACCGGTTCATTTCATGATTAATACAGGGGCCGAGATCCTGATTGTGATAGGTGCGCTTTTTAAACCTGGTACGCCGGTAGGCATGGCCGGCCATGACGGTCATATCCTGCAAATGACACTCCCCCCCTTCATCACAAATAGGGCAGTCATGCGGATGATTCAACATTAACCATTCGATTACCATCTCCCTAAAATCAACCGCTTCTTGATCCTTCACAGACAACCGCAAACCATCTAAAGCGGGCTCCATGCAGGCCATCACCAATCGGCCTTCGGTGTCGTTTTCACCACTATATTTTTTAATGGCGCATTGACGGCAAGACCCCACCGAGCCCAAGGCAGGGTGCCAACAGAAATATGGCAGGTCAAATCCTAACGACAGGATCTCCTCCAACAGATTCTTTCCGTCGTTTATGGGGTATGATTTGCCGTCTATATTTATTGTTGCCATCAGTTTACACCATAAGGGCATTTTTTCTGATCAATATGCTCCTGAAAATCCTGATTAAAATATTTCAGGGCGCTTTTAAGAGGCGCCATAGCTCCCGGAGCCAGCGCACAAAAAGTCATTCCCGGTCCCAGGCCTCTGGCATGCTCTTCTAAAACGCCCAAATCACCTTCCTCTCCTTCACCCAATTCGATAGCATGAAGGATTTTTTCTACCCAGGGCAGGCCTTCCCGGCAAGGTGTGCACCATCCGCATGATTCCTGAGCAAAGAAATGCTCCAGGTTATGCACAAAACCCACCGGACAGGTGCGGTCGTCCATAACGATAATGGTTCCAGTTCCCAACCGGCTGCCGCACTCACTGACCGATTTAAAATCCATTTTTACGTCCAGGTGATCAACGGTAAGAAAGTCAGTAGAGGCGCCTCCCGGAAGCGCGGCTCTGAATTGATGTCCATCCTGCATGCCGCCTGCATGAACCTCCACCAGTTCCCTCAAGGGGGTGCCAAGAGGCAATTCATATATACCGGGAGTATTCACTCTTCCACTGGCCCCATACAGTTTAGTTCCGCCTCCATCCCCATTACTTAATCCCATGAACCATTCAGGTCCTCTGTGGAGTATATGAGGTACACAACAAAGCGTTTCCACGTTATTCACAATAGAGGGCTTACCGAATAGTCCGCTAATTTGAGGGAACGGGGGTTTGGCCCTTGGCAGTGACCTCTTCCCTTCCAATGCAGACAATAATCCAGTTTCTTCACCACACATATAACGGCCAACGCTGGTATGAATCAATACCTCAATACTGAAACCACTCCCCAAGATATTGTTACCTATATAGCCTGCATGTTTCGCCTCCTCAATAGCCCTTAATAGCCTGGTGGCAGACGCTTTATAGGCCCATCTCAAGAAAATAAATGATTGACGGGCCTGGATAGCAAAGGCGCTTATAATAACACCTTCCAGCATCTGATGGGGGTTTCCCTCTAATAGTAATCGGTCTTTGAATGTACCGGGTTCCATTTCGTCACCATTCACCACTAAATATTTAGTACTGGGAGCATCATCACCCATTGGCACAAAGCTCCATTTCATTCCCGTTGAAAAACCTGCCCCACCACGACCTTGCAGCCCTGAATCCTTTACCATTTGAGTAACCTCTGAAGGACTCATTTTAAGGGCCTTTCTCAGTCCCTCATAACCTCCTTGCTGCTCATAATCACTGAGAGCGACAGGCTGACCATCCGATCTGATCATATGAGTCAATGGTTTGTCCATCTTATTGGTAGCTGGATAAAATTTCGTCTATTTTTTCTACTGTCAGGTCCCGGTGGAGATCATGGTCAATCATCATCGCCGGCGCATGGTCACAGGTTCCCAAACAGGGAATTGGCAACAAAGTAAACCTTTGATCCTCAGTTGTTTCACCAAAATCGATATTTAATTGCTCTTTCAATCTCTGACGAATCCTTTCGTAACCCACTACCCAGCAACTGATACTGTCGCACAGCAGGATCACATGCCGTCCCACCGGTTTTCTGAATATCAGGTTGTAAAAGGTTGCCACGCTATCTACTTCCTCCGGAGACATTTCCAGGTAATTGGCAATATGCTTTATACTTTCATCGGAGATCCAACCACGTTCCTCCTGTACAATTTTCAAAGCCTCGATACAAGCCGCACTTCTGTGGGGGAGATGACTTATCTCCTGATCGATCTTAGTTATTTCCTTTTCTGTTAACATCTCATCGGTCAATATCAGCTAATACAAAATCCACACTTCCGATGATCACCAATAAATCAGCAACTGTATATCCCTTGCTGATAAAAGGCACCATTTGCATGTGCGGAAAAGAGGGGGTTCTAATTCTTGCCCGGTAAGGAGCGGTACTGCCATCACTTATAAGATAATACCCATTATTTCCTTTGGTAGCTTCTATACCCATGAATGCTTCCCCCTGGGGAATTACCGGCCCCCAGCTTACATTCAGGAAATGCGTAATCAGGGTTTCGATATCCTTCATGGTGTGCTTTTTATCCGGCGGGGTGGCCCTTGGATGATCAGATTTATAAGCACCATCCGGCATATTCTGAATGCACTGTTCGATTATCCTGAGGCTCTGTCGCATTTCTTCTACCCTCACTAACGCCCGATCGTAACAATCTCCGTTGGCGGCAGTTGGAATCTCAAAATCGAACTGATCATAGCCGGAATAGGGTCTTTTTTTTCTGAAATCCCAATCATACCCACATGCTCTTAATCCAGGGCCTGTTACGCCCCACTCAATGGCTTCCTGTTTAGTATAAATTCCAATCCCCTTGGTCCTTGCCTGAAAAATTCGGTTACCAAGTACCATCCGATCATATTCCCAGAGTCGTTTTCGCATATAGCTGACAAATTCTTCGAACAATTTCTCCCATCCATCTGGTAGATCCTGAGCCACTCCCCCGATTCTGAACCAGTTAGGATGCATTCTGGCGCCGCATACTGCGGATACCAGATCAAATGCCCTTTCACGATCAGAAAACATGTAAAATACCGGTGAAAGCTGCCCGATGTCCTGGGCAAAGGTGGCATACCATACCAGATGACTGGCAATCCTGAATAGTTCACACATCATTACCCTTATAACCTGTGCCCGCTCCGGCAGATTGATCCCGCCCAACTTCTCCACCGCCAGGCAATAGGGAAGGTTGTTCATTACTCCACCCAGATAGTCAATGCGATCAGTGTAAGGTATGAAAGTATGCCATGACTGTCGTTCCGCCATCTTTTCGGCGCCTCGATGATGATATCCTATATCGGGCACGATATCTACTATATCTTCTCCTTCTAATTGAAGTACCAGCCGTAACACGCCATGAGTACCCGGATGTTGCGGGCCTAAATTCAGAAACATGTAGTCGGCATCCTCGCTGCTTCGCTCCATGCCCCATTCCTCTGGTATGAACTCGTAGGCCTCCACCTGGTCCGCCAGATAATCGTCGGTATATTCAAAAGGCTCCATTTCAGTAGCTCGTGCAGGGTGCTCTTTCCTCAGAGGATGCCCTTCCCAATTTTGCGGCATCAGGATGCGACGCAAATGCGGATGCCCGGTAAAATTTATTCCGAACATGTCGTAAACCTCACGTTCATACCAATTGGCCATGGGCCATAGTGAAGTGATAGAAGGTTGGGACGGAAATTCCTCTTGCAGGTTGACTTTTATCCGTATATCTTGATTGCGTTCGAAAGAGGTAAGATGGTAAACTACCGTAAAGGAGATATCGTCAGTCCCAAAGGCATGTTGACGATTCCGTTCGTCAATGGCTGTCAGGTCATACAGCATTGAAAATGGTTGGTCAACGCCGGTCTTTAAAAAAGACAGCACATCATGGGTCTGGTCTCCCTTTATATGAAATGTAAGAATATCATCGGCGGTTTGTTCCTGCCGAAAACTCTCCTCGCCAAATTTTCTCTGTAGTTCTTTTACCATTTATTTCTGGTATTTAGGAACTTTTAATTTGGTTCGGCGGCGTTATCTGCTGCATACTTGTTCTCTCTTCTCTTTTTTTATCTTTTTGTGAAATTTTCTCCGGCCTGTAAACACCTTGAGGCCCAATGGTCCAACTCAAGGGTCTTTTCTCATTACCAATCATCTCCGTAAGCATCACCAGCCCCTGCATAAATGCATCGGGGCGGGGAGGGCAACCGGGTACATATACATCTACAGGTAAAATGCTGTCAACTCCCTGAACCACGCTGTAGATGTCGTACATCCCTCCGGAATTAGAACATGAACCCATGGAAATGACCCAGCGTGGTTCCATCATTTGTTCGTATAGTCTTTTGATTACCGGCGCCATTTTCAAGAATACCGTGCCGGCAACGATCATCACATCGGCCTGTCTTGGCGATCCCCGGATCACCTCAGCGCCAAATCTTGCCACATCATACTTACTAGTAAGGCTGGTGGCCAGTTCTACAAAACAACAGGAAAGCCCAAACCCAAAAGGCCAAGCAGAACTTTTGCGGGACCATGCCACCAAGTCTTGTAATTTGGCAAGAGCAATATTTTGTTGCAGGGCTTCCTCATAGGACCCCGTACCGCGAACTTTTCTCACGGTGTTCCGGGAATCACTAAGCCACCATTTCATCCTTCAGTCTGTTGTATGCTTTAAGAATCTTTTTACCCTGAGGGCCGAAGTCCAAGGCTCCGGTTCTCCATTCATATACCAGTACCACCCCCAGGACCACCACAAACATCAATACCGCAAGGTAGCCCGCCCAGCCCAGTTCCTTGAAAGCAATAGCCCAGGCGAAAATAAAGACCACTTCCAGATCAAAAATCACAAAGAACATGGCTACTATATAGAAGCGAGAGGGGAATCGCAACCTGGCGGAGTCGGTCACAGGCATACCCGATTCGTAAGGTTCAGCTAGTTCGGGGTTTTGGTTCTTTTGACCGAGTATCCAGGAAAGGAAAATGGTGCCGACCGGTATTGTTACTACAAGAAAAGCGTAGATGAAAAACAGTAACAATGACCCCATATAGACACAATTTTAGAGTGAATGAGGGCTACTACAGTCCCGACAAATGCAGGTATAAGATAGCAAAAAAATCTACATTGCAAAATCCGAGATCACAGATCTTCTAATCAGATCACCAGGTGGTACTGTTCATCTCTCTTATAGCCCTGAGCACATCTCGTCGGCTTACCTGACCGACAAGTGTCTCTGAATAGACTACGGGAAATTTGCGATAATTGGTGGTTAAAAATTCGTTGGCCAAATCTAGCAAATCGTGTTCTGTAGTTACGGTCTTGACCACTGGAGACATATAGTTGGAAACCGTTTTGTCCGAAAAAGGCATATTGTGGTAGGCACTGTCAATAAGTACTTTGAGGCAGTCTTTTTCCGTGATCATACCCACGATTCTACGATTCATGTCCAGGACCGGCGCACCGGTCACCTTATTTTCCAAGAGAATATCAATGGCATCATTAATCGGTTGGTCCGGAGATAAGGTTACTTCATCCTTTGCCATGATTTTATCTATGGTGGGGAATTTCATGGATCGACTTGGTTTAGATTCTTTTTTTCTGCCGGCGAAATTCATAATTGAATGGGTTAGAGAATGATAGAAACTGAAAAGGTTTGTAGCTAAGAAGATAAGTTACGATAAAATCGTGATTTTATCAATGGAAATGCTGTTAAGGATCTTTCAAAGCAGATTCCTCTAAAAATCTATCAAGCAGGGATATTGGATTTAACACCCTATTCCGATTAACTGATATCGACTATTTACCTATATTGCCCCTGGCGTTAACACAGGTTTTCCCTGATCAGGTCCATTCATTCCCTGACAATCCAACCTTTTACCCCCTCTGCAGTCTTCACCAAGAGGAATTCGCCTGTTTTAGCCAGCAATTCGACTTTAGTATTATCTGCGATTATCTGCAGGGGAACTGCCAACGAATCAGCATATGAAAAAACCGGCATGCCGATTGATATATCTAAGGTGCCAGTCGATTCCAGAGGCTCTAGCAGTTCGGAAAACAAAAATCCCCCTGGTCCATCGACCAGGTTGACCTTTACCCAGTTCCCGCTTCGCCCGGTGACCTCTACGTATTCATGCAGCCCAAGTTGCGTGACCACCGGATGCTCTTTGCCAGGACCCGAGCGAAGATTTAACAGATTTGATGAGACCCTGAAACTGGCTAGATTAAAAGTAGTATCTATGGCCGCTGATTCATCTATAATATCAACGGTGCGGATATAACTCATAGGGTCTTTACTGCCCTGCTGATATATGCCAAAATGCAAATGTGGTGGGGTGCGCCTGGCATTGCCGGTGTTGCCCACTAAGCCAATGGTATCACCGGGAACTACTCTCTCCCCTCCTCTCACCATTTGCGAGTCCAAATGGGCAAAATAATAGGCCTGGGAACGGTCTCGGTCTCGCATCCAAATCACTTTCCCTCCCAGTTCACTGATACCCGTACGGGTAATCCTTCCGGCAGCAGGGGCTATAACCGGAGTGCCGCGGGGGGCAAAAATGTCCACTCCTTCGTGTGACCTTCTACCTCCTTCCCGAGGGTCTCCGTATACACTGCCAATGTCTTTATTCTCCGCTCCCGAAACAGGATTTAGCAATACTGGTTGGCTATTGATGGTAATGGAATATCGGGCAGTGGCTAATAGTTCTGGTTGGATGCGAAGTAAACATGCTGTGCTCCGATCAAATTCCCGGTTAATATGGATGGCGGAATCAGATGAATAAATGGGGCTCCAGGTTTCTTCTTCGTGGACAAACAAATCCGTAAACACCTTACCATCTGCCATTATATTGCCGGTTATGGATAATTTCTGACCAGCCAGGATATTGAACCGGAATCCATGAGCGGCAGGAGTACCAGCTTCGAAAACACTGGTAAAGGAAAACGGTAAGTCAAACGGTACACTATCAGCGAACAGGATCTGTTCTCCCGCTTGTATCCATTGCCGAGCGAGTTTTGATTCCAGTAAATCCGCTTGGTCCAGGGACCTAACATATTGCTGATAAGGTGGCAACGGAGCCAGTGGATGGGGTAATTTTTTGCATGCTGGTAAAAGTGATACCGCCAATATAAAATGCAGCAGTCGGAGGTGAATTATCATACGTCAATCAACTCAATAAGTTATGGATTGGTTCCTCTGGTAGATCAGCCTCAGTAAAGAATTTTGAGGCAGCTTAAAGCTCTCTGGTAAATCGATAAATATTTCTCAGAACCTTGCTACCAATTAAACTAAAAAGTGCTTTAATAATTTTAAATCTTACCGGTGGCACTTCCGATCCACTTAATTTACTTTTATAAAACAGATTAGCTTCTGAGTTTTCACCCAACCGCGAAAAAATAAAGCCTTTGGTGCATTCCCAGAAAAACCGATTCCGAGAATATTGGTAGAGGGTATCCCAATAGAAGTGCTCTTCTTTTAGCCCATGGTATAGGCGAATTTTATTTTCCAGTAAATTGATCTTGGCAGTAACGCGGTCACGGCCTTCGGTATGATAAATCCTTAAGCCTTCATGAAGATAATATCGACAGGCAATGGCATCGATTTTGTACCAGACCACATTTTCGGCTCCAGGTATTGATTCGTTGAAACGTTTACTTCCCAATAGGGTAGTCTTTGTCGCCCCCCAAAACTCTCCGGAACATTTTTTGACTATATCCTCTATGGATAGATATTGGTCTTCATAAAGCCCTTTGCCGGAGAAATTACCAGTGCGATAGTCGATGCAATTGCAAGTGATAGCATCAATTTGTGGATTCACTTTTTGTGGCAAATTCATCAAGGTTTCAAGAGCGTGGGGAAGCAACTCATCATCGTCATCCACAAAAGCAAACCATTCTCCTCGAATGTTGTTCAGGCCAGTATTTTTAGCTGCACAAACCCCTTTATTTTCCAGATGCACAAAGTACCTCAGGCCTTCATACTTCTTAATGATATCCTCAGTCTGATCAGAACTACAGTCGTTGACCACAATGATTTCATAATCCTTGAAAGTTTGATTCACTATGCTATCCAGACATCTATGCAGTAAGTTGGCTCGGTTATAGGTAGTTACAATGACACTAATCTTAGGGGTGGGTTTATCCAAGTCTTGGGAGGGTTGACTAACATTAAATTTAAAGAAATAAAGGGATTAAATCCTACACAAAGTTAATAGATATTATTGCGATCTTAGTCTGAATGGTATCCCCGTGAACTCAAAATTTGTAACAAATATTTACACAAATCTAGTTTGTAGTCAGATAATTAAGATTTTTATTTAGTGTTGGTTCTTGGAAAAATCATAACCCATTTGTCCTATTGATCTGCAGTTCTTGCTTTTGTGCAAAATGGGAAAAATCCCAATTCAATGAGGCGAAAAATTAATTTGGAATCATAGCACTATTTGAGTAATTTATTTGGTGATTAGAAGATTCAAAAATCTGGATTCCCCCGATCCGAACAACACTAAATACCTAAATAAAATGATCTACCTGGATAATTACCCAATCCTTATTCGCTATAGTAAAAATGTTGCCAAACGAGTCCACAGAAACCTCAGTAATCCAGGCTTCTTGGTAAAATGGGCAGAATTCCCTTAGGAAAGGACTTATTCTTGACAACTCCATCCGGCTGTAATAAACTCTGGCATTTATGATACTCGAATGTGAATTCGAGTGTGCAATCTATCAATTACTGCTTAACTACTTTTAAAATGAAGAGATCTATTACAACTACCCTAATGGATCATGCTGTGGTGTCGGTATCCTCAAGGACCAGTTATAGACCTTATAGAAATACGCAATGGATCCAAAGGAAAAAAATATTGCTTATTGTCACTGGAGGTCATTGGCAGGAAGCCAGGACCTTTGCCAATAATATCCAGGAACGAGGCTACCAAATTGCGGGCGTGTTATTAAACCACGAGGAAACACCAACAGATGACATTGGTTTCACAATTTCCGGGAAAATCCAGGACCTTCAAAACTATTTGAAGGATTCACATGTAGATGCGATTTGCATTACCATGTCTTCTTCGTATCGTTCACCACAAATCAAACACGCTATTGAAACTGCCAATTATCACGGAGTGCGGGTTAATTTAATACCGGCTAACAATAAGTACTTACGGTCAAATTATCGGACTAACTTGATAGAGCAACCAGTGGTAGTTCCTCTCCGCAAAATACCCTTAGATAATGCTTTTAACGCTTCGGCTAAAAAGGTTTTTGACCTGTTATTTTCCGCAGTTGCTCTGGTTATGTTGCTGCCTATTATATCATTGATTGCTCTTTTGATCGCAATAGATTCCAAAGGACCGGTTATATACGCTCCTTACCGCAAAGGTCGAGGCAACAAGTCTTTTAAGTGCTACAAGTTCAGAACTATGACTGAATGTGATGATCCCATGCACGGGAAAAAATCTACCTCCAAAGATGACCCCAGGATTACCAGAATCGGTAAATTTTTAAGAAAATACGACCTTGATGAATTGCCCCAGTTCATCAATGTTCTTAAGGGTGATATGAGTGTAGTGGGGCCCAGGCCACATCGATTACAACTTTCCGAAGACTTTAGAAAAGTGGTATATGATTATATGGTAAGGCATTATGTCAAACCGGGAATTACTGGTTGGGCACAGGTCAATGGCTGGAGAGGCCCCACATCCACTGAAGAGCAAAAGCTACAACGAGTTCAACATGACCAGTGGTACATTGACAACTGGAAATTTTTGCTGGATATAGAGATAATTTTCCGTACCGTTTTTAGCAGAAAAACCCGCATGAATGCCTTCTAATGGGTTGATTGATTAGTTCCTTCAGCTTAAAATTTCGGGCGTACCAATTCATAGGCATCCTCTAAATATTTGGGATGATGGGGATGTCTGGTTAGTAATCGTAAAGGCCCCATTTCCATCCAAAACTTAGTATGCCTTATGGTATTTGCCTCCCAACGAACGTCGGAATGTTTGTAGGAGTGATGGTAGATCCCCCATTTATTGTTCCCTCCCCATTGATGAGTTGCAAATACGGTGGAAGTGCGACGATTATAATACAAACTGTCATTCAACCAAACCTGTAATAAACCTTTAGGCCCTCTACCATATACCACGTGCAGGGTGATGCTCAAGGTATCACCAGCTAGCGGTCGCACCGGGTAAACGAATCGGTCTCCCCGATGAGGATTTTGGGGATCACTGCCATTAGTGTGATTTACCACCTGTATCTCCCCTCCTGTCGCCGGTCTGGGCCGGTTTCGGGCGGCGATCTCCAGCTCAAATTGTGGAGGGAAACCTTGGATTCCCGGATGATTCTGATAAATGATTATTGGAGTAGTTGTGTTAATTTGATAATCTTCTGGAAACAGGTAATAAAAACCCATCCATTGTTCGGTTCCCAATGGATGCCTAATGGGCCAGGGAGCGGTACGGATCTCACTGCGATAGTTGTACAATGTCAAGGCATCCGCAGGTGGAGCGGGATAGACTGGGTCCACTACGAATCTCAGATGATCTCCAACAATAGAAACACCATTTGGATCATATGCCACATCCACATACAGCCCTGGTCCAAATGCGGTACCCTTTGGCCAAGAGTAAGCCGGTATATTTAGTCTATTCCACTGCCAATTTTTAAAACTCCCTTGCTTTTGGTAGCACTGTACGGAAACAAGTACAGCAACTGTCAAAAAGATTCCTATCAAAAATGTAGTTAAGAATTTGCGGTATTGCTTCACTTAAGAGTTCTGTTCAACGTGGGATTACCATCAGATAGATGCTGGAAAATTGAATTGTTTCCATTAATACCTGCAGGTTATTTCTACTTATCTAATATTATATAACCTTTGGTATAGGTTTTCATATTTAGAAGCTATTGCACTGCTGGTAAATTCTTTATGAACTTTTTGTCGGGCCTTGACCATCCTCTCCGACATTTGTTGGCAATTATCCTCTGCCCAATTCAGTTGCCTAGCGAAATGTTCCGAATCCTTATTTTTAAAATATAACACCTCATCCTGATTGAACACCTGGGTATTTTCTGGAATATCGCTACAGATTATAGGCGTTTTTCCCCTATTAGCAGCTTCCAAAAGCATAAGCGAAAGACCTTCGGTTTCGGATGGAAATACAAAATACCTAGCTTTTTCAATCAATGCAAGCAGGGTAGGCTTATCAGCGATATAACCTATAAACTTCACATCCAATTGCCTTGCTGATTTCTTTAACTTTTCCATATACCTTGAAGCATGTGATTCCTCTCCCGCAATAAGTATTGGGTGCGGATAATTTATCTGTGTCATGCCTTCCAACATGGTGTGACAGCCCTTGGTGGACATGATTCTTCTAGCGGCAAAGAAAACATATTCCTTGACCCCGAGTTCATTCAAAATAGCATCCGCTTTTTGAGGATCCGATGGCTCTTTAATATTAATCCCGTTGGGGACGAAATGGACAATCTTACGATACCGGTTTTGGTAATAATCAGCCAAAGGCTTCGATACGGAGGTCATTATGTGGGAAGAATGGATGAAAAACCATTCCATTGTACGGAAATATGATTTTCCAATAAAGTTCCACTTATCCCTTCGATAAGGGGCCTCTTGAGAAGTAGCAATTATTTTGGATTTTAATCTTAACAGTGGAATAAAGAGGGCACTATCCGTTTTGTGCACATGAATCAGATCGTACTTACCAAAACAGAGCAAATGAAAACAACTGACCAGATAATATAGGAATACCCCAATTGCACCCAGTGGCAGTTCAGGCCATTCTACTACCTTTACTCCCTTCAGATAATTTTTGGCTTGAGGATTACCATAACAGTGCACAGTTATCTCATAGCGATCTTTAAGCTCATCGGCCAACCACTCTGCCACTCTACTAGACCCACCCTTGGATGGATAATATTTAATACCATAAAATGCAATTTTCTTCTTACCCATCATTATTGGCTTTGGTGGGCTTTTACAGAGCGGTTCTGTGCCTGCAGCATACCCTCCAAGTAGTTGCGAGTGATAGTAGATTTATCATGAAGTTTTACCCTCTCTAATCCGCGTTCACGATATTGTGACATTAGAGCATCATCCTGTAACATGGTTATAATGGCATCTGCCAGAAGGTCGGCCCTTCCAATAGGAAACAACACTCCGAATTCCGCGAATTTTAAATTATCTTTCAGCAATCTGTTCAAATCTGATCCAGGACTTAGAATTTCCCTGGGTCCTGAAATGCAATCGGAGGATATTACCGGAGTTCCGCAAGCCAATGACTCTATGATAATATTGGGTAGCCCTTCACGTTCACTTGCCAGTATAAGAATGTCACTTCGCGATAAAAAAGCAAAAGGGTTAGATTTAAAACCAAGAAAATGCACACAGTGCTCAAGATTGCAGGTCTCAGCAATTTGTTGAAAGAACGCCTTGTCCTCACCTTCTCCGATTACAATTAATTCTAGGCATGACTTGCTTTTCCGCACCTCCGATAGTGCTCGAATAATCACTTCCACCCTCTTGTGTTTAAGTTGTCTTCCAATAGTTATCAGGTACTTTTTAGACCTGTCAAAAGTAAAATCAATGACCTGGGATTGGGCCTGTCTTTGAATATGGTTTAGATCATGTGGGTTGTGGACCACTTCATGAAATATCTCAGGTGATTTCAAGTTGAGATTGCGTTCAATACCACGTTTCATCACCTCGGATATGGACACGGCGTGATCTGCCCGGGAATAGTACCAACGATGGAAAAACCGCTGTAATAAATATTTGGGAAATTTTCCATCTACTTCAATTGGCAAATGGGACACTATCTGAGCAATATGTTCCGCTCCAAATTTCTTTGCTGCCACATTAACCCAATTTGATCTAATCAGGTGACTCTGGACCATTTTGATATTTTGATGGCGTATTATGTTGGATAGTCTGTAGGCACTAATCAGCATCCAGATCAGTTTAACTATTGGATTTTCCAGTTTATCGAAGTTTGTCAAATACTGCACCTTTATTTCAGGCGCAACCTCATAGCCACTCTCTCTCTCCAGGCAGATTAATTTGACCTCATGTCCATCACGCCTCCACTCGTTCAACATGGTTAAAGCCACTCTTTCAGCGCCACCTCCGGCCAGGGAATTTATTAAGATGGCATACATGGGGCAGTGGTAATATCTTTGGGCGAAAGTTCTTGGTAGAGATCAACATACTGTTTTTGCATCCTATCCACCAAGAATTTTTCCTTGATTTGTGCCACAGCGTTTCTACCCATGTTGGCGGATATCTCCGGATGAGTCAACAAATATTTTATTTTTTCAGCCAGAGATGAGGAGTCAAATGGGTCTATCAGGTACCCGGATTTACCTTCATCAACTATTTCAGGAGTGCCCCCACCATTAGTGGCTATCACTGGCTTTCCCAAAATCATATATTCTATTATGGCATTGGAAATACCTTCACCATGAACGTGAGAGTTGGTGGTAAGTACCCCCAGATCGAAAATGTTTATCACAGACTCGATGGAAGATATTTGACCGGGCAATAGAATATAATTTTGATATTTTCGGGGAATCATCTCGCGGATTCTCCGTAAGTTGGGACCGCTCCCAACAGCCAGGAAACTGACATCTGCAAATTCGTCAAGAATGCTGATGGCCGCTTCGATAAAAGTGACATAATCCTTTCTATCATAGAAACCTCCTACCATTCCTACCACCCGACCCGGTGGCAAATTCAATCGTTTTCTGACTTTATCAGGCTCGTCTAACATTTGGATCCTATTGAGATCAAATCCATTATAAATACACCTTCTAAGTGGTTCAGGTACCTTATAAGCTCTCAAGCCTGCCTGAGAATTACCGACAACTACCGAGCTGAAAGGGTAGGTAATTTTTGCCCTAATTAAGCGCTGGTCATACCATTGAAGGTTATGGGGGGCGTCCATGATGCTACCATTGATCAACGGAATCCCCATCAACAGGCTGGATGGAATAGCATAAATTGAGGCCATGTTCCCCCAGCTGTGAATAATATCAGGGCTAAATTTCTTGCACTCTGAATAAAACCTTAAGAAAACCCCGGGGTCTTTTTTGGGGTTTCGCCTCAGGATAATCAACTTATGCACCAAATCATGTACTTCCGGGTACTCAATTATTTCTGAAAATTGCACCAGTTGGATCTCTACCCAGGGTTGCTTTTTAAATTCTTTTAGCAGCTCGATCAGACGTCTTTCTCTACCGCCCCTTCTCAGACTGTCTATAGCCATTAAAATTCTCATAAACGCAAGTACCTGTCGCTTTTAATTTGCTTTCTCAACTAAGCTGGTTTCTACGGATTCTATCATTTCGGCGAGAATTCGGTCAATATCATAGCAAAACTCAAATTCAGGGTAGTGGGATTTAAACTTGCCTACATCTGAGATATACCATATATGGTCACCGATTCTCGACTGATCGGAGATGGTATAGCGCAACTGATAACCGGCGATCGAATGAATCTTGTTAATAGCTTCGATCATTGATACGTTAGAATATCTGGAACCCCCGATATTGTAAACTTCACCTGGTCTGGGGTTTTGATAATAGTGCCAAAATGCAGCGATCAAATCAGCACAGTGGATGTTATCCCTTACTTGTTTTCCTTTATATCCAAAAATGGTATAAGGCCGGTTGGCCACTGCACATTTAACCAGGTATGCCAAGAATCCATGTAGCTCAACCCCTTGATGAGTAGGGCCGGTGAGGCATCCCCCCCGAAATGCTGCAGTATTCAGTCCAAAATATTTGCCGTATTCCTGGACCAATATATCTGCCGCCACCTTACTGGCTCCAAATAAACTGTGTTTGCATTGATCGATCGACATCGATTCATCAATCCCGTTGGTATAAAACTGATGAGATTCATCAACCTCCCATCTGGTATCCAACTCTTTCAATGGCAAGCTGTTTGGCGTATCCCCGTATACCTTGTTGGTACTGGTAAAAATGAATGGTGCATCATGACAGTACTTTTTAGTCAATTCAAGAAGGTTAAGTGTGCCTATCGCATTGACAGAGAAATCTACAAAAGGTTCCTTAGCAGCCCAGTCATGTGAGGGTTGTGCGGCAGTGTGTATGACCACCTCAATATCTTCGGCATACTCCTGAAAAATGCTCTCGATCTTGCCATAGTCCCTGATATCCTCCGCGTATGCCGTATAGTTCACCAACTCTTCTCTCAGCTCCAGGTCCATTTTGGCAGTGCTGGCCTCTTTGCCGAAGAAATACTGGCGCATATCATTATCAATACCAACCACCCTAAATCCCTTCCCGTGAAAAAATTTACAGGCTTCACTGCCAATGAGACCAGAAGATCCAGTTACTAAGGCTGTCTGCATGAGTTATAATAGATTGATCAATATAAAATTATTCAAATATAAATATTTTTTATTAATTTAGTGCAATTTTTGTGTTTATATGTGGAGCCGTCTCAATCATCATTACTATTTAGTTGCAGGATAAAATCTTTTAAATGGCGCCCGATTTTAACATGATCAAAGTGTTGCATGCCTAAATCTCTGCCTCTAATCCCGATTTCATGGGTCAGCTTCGGCCGGTCAATTACAAATTGTAATTTCTCTGAATACTCAATGGGGTCATAACTACCAGCAATTAATGCCGAATACTCATCGGCAAATTCATAATTTCTAATCTCTCCATAATTAGTAGTAATTATCGCTTTGCCTGAAGCCAGATACTCGGCAATTTTATGTGGAAACCTGGCTGCATCCTGAATAGTGGGCCTGAGAGGAATCAACAGAGCCGACGCCTTTGCATAGTGATCGGGGATCATACTATGATCAACATTAGGAAAGATCCTAATATTGTTCTTGTTCCGAGTCGCTTCAATAACTCCTTTAACTTTAGCTAGGTCTTTCTTCTCACCGCCCAGCACAAAATTCAAAAAAATAGGTCTGCCCTCAATAGCAAGTTGGTTGAATGACTCCGTAACAAATTGGATTAAAGGTAAATAGGAAGCGGCACCACAATATAAGAAGACGGTTTCCTGTGTGTCTGTGTCAGGACGTTTAAATTTTTCATAGTCGCATAATACCGGCAGTTTGAACAATGGCCTGTTGGGAGCATATTTAATCACATGGTTCCAAAGGTAATCACTGATCGGGCATATGGCATCTGTGAATTTTATGGCAATGTAGTCGAACAGGTAATCATTTAATTTTTCCCAATTTGATCTAGAGGATATGGCAGAGATCATCTCATCGTAATTTAAAATCAAAGGGATGCGATTTATTTTAAACCAAATCCAATAGATAAGCAGGAGATCCACATGCATGGTAGAAACCAGACAGCCAGCCAGGTCATTTCTCTTCTTAAGCTTCCGAATGAGCAATAGCTCATTAATCTTACCCTTGATTTTCTGCCAGTTTCGCTTAAAGAAACCTTTAGGCCGATATATGGAGCCAGAGGTGTAAATGTAATCCACACCCTCATAGATGCCGATAGCAGGGAATTTGTACTCCTTGGAATGAGGTCCTTTGAAACTAATCACAGTAACCTTGCAACCATTTTGGATTAGCCCTTTTGAGATTAGCAACATACGCTGGATTGCCCCAAAACCCACTGGAAAACCTCGTTCTCCTAAACATAAGATATGTGGTGGTTTTTCAGTCATTTTGATCACGCTTAGCAATAAATAATTTAATAGGCTACTTTGCCCAAATTCCACGGTCTGTTTGCGATAGTATTTTCTTTACTTGTAAAGGTGATAGGATTGCCAGTGGCAACATACTAATTACCGTACCCCAAACTATACCTTGAATCCCAAGCTCTAAGTCCACCGCTAAAAATATTGATAACGGAATATTAACTACGCCGGCAAATATCCAACCATACATTTGCAGTCTTACCTTGCTGGTACCATTCAACACCAGGTTAAATGCGTTGACCCAAGTGACCACCGAAACAGAAACCGCAACAATGGCAGTAAGCACCAGTGGAATTTCAATGGTATCTTGAAGCCAAAGTTTGTATACTACCGGTGATATTATCACCATAATTGCGCTAATTAGTAAGGTGATCAACCATATCTTTGCGGTTCCTATCATGGATTTTTTCATCCAGGATAATTCTCCTTTCCGATAAGCTTCCAAATTGGCAGACCAAAGTTGATTGGTAAGGATCACAAATAACATTAAGAAGATGGACATATACTTGTAAGCGGCTTCATAAACCGGAACGCTTTCCAATGACACAAAACGGGCTATTAAAAAATCATTGGTTTGGTGGATCACGATCATAGACAGTTTAATAAGAAAAAACTGTAGTCCTAAGGAGAATAGGCTGCGAAGATGAGAGAAACTTACAAATCTTATCGATGGACGAAATTTTTTGTATTCATTGTTAAAAAAATAAAAACCCGCCAAAACCGGTACCAAGGCGAAGGTGAGGGTTTTAGCCGCTCCAAAAAGCACTAAGGATTCACTAGTAAAATATAAAAGTACCAGGGAGATAATGAGAAATGAAATCTTAGTGATCATATTGAATAGATCTGCCAAGGCAATTCTTTGCAGGGAATAAAAAATTTGATAGATAAGGGAGGCAACAAACCTTATACTAAAAGCCACAAACACGAAGATGGCCAATTGGGAAATTTCCTGATCCAGCTCAGGATTGGCTTGTAACCACCTGGCCCATGGTATGAATTGATTGCAAACTAAAAAGACAATGGTTATAAATAAAAAAAGTCCACCAAGTACAAAGTAAGCGGTACTAACATAACCCCTAGCCAACTGATAATTTCCATCAGCTATAGCCTCACCTAACCGATTTCTCAATCCGTGGCCCAAACCCACATCCAATTCAGCAAACCAATCAATGATAGAAGCTATAGTCAGAAAAATACCAAATTTGACCGGACTGAGATACTCCAGTGAGATTGGAAAATAGATG
Organism: Cyclobacteriaceae bacterium; assembly: GCA_965224285.1. GTDB lineage: Bacteria > Bacteroidota > Bacteroidia > Cytophagales > Cyclobacteriaceae > JAJCYK01. The sequence continues at coordinate 4,691,924 of OZ245043.1, read as the reverse complement.
TAAGCAGTTATTAACCCGATTCCCTTAAATAGCAGGGCTAATAAAATATTCTTCTTCGCCCTGATAGTGCGCTCATGACCCTGTTTAAAAAATTCCTTCCACCAAGTCTTTACCTTTAAAAGCTTAATTAACCCACGCATGTTCAGGGTTGAGCTAATTTGGTGTTTATATCTGGAAAAAATTCAGGTAAATATCTGGCGCCCAAGCCTAAACCTAAATGAATAGCGTATAGTATTGCCACGTATTTACCGAAGGAAAAGTTGTTGGTCAAATTCCCGATAGTGTAAAGTATGGTTACTGCAAAAGTTATAACAAAAACATTATGATACAGCACCAGTCTGCCAAAGTAAAGTAGAGATAATATAATAAATACAGTAAAGCATATAAATGCAGGTATGCCAAAATAGAACATTGCCGTTAAATATCCATTATGGATATCTCCTGACTCTCCTGTGGCCCGGTCACGACTTCCGGTCACTTGCATCATACTACGGTAATAAACCTCATTATCGGTACCCCCGTATCCAAAGAACGGTTTCTTATATATGTTATCAAACACCATAGAAAAATAACCTGCCCTGCCACCGACAGTGTCGGACAACCTTTCCTTTACTACGGATGAATTCATGATATCTTGTTGATAAAACAGCAAAACAGTCAATACGACGAATGCTCCGGTAAGGGCGGCAAATACCAGCCGGTCCCAACCCACTCTTTCCACCTTAATAAAATACCAGGATAGCAACACCAGTAGTACAATCCAACTCATACGATGAAAAGTAGAGATGATCCCCACTACGAAAATACCGCCCAGTAGGTACTTTTTGGCATTGGATTTTATAGTAACAGCCACCCAGATCAATGCTGTGATGATGAAATAAGAATTAAAATATTCAGTACTGAATATACCATTGGATCTTATCACGGCGCCAAAAGCCGGTCGCATATCCCCGTATCGCATAAACAAAGGGTCAATACCGAATTGAATTATACTTATTATGGTACTTACCAAAGCGCCGATTATTATGGCGCTTGAAATAATCTTATAAACTTCATCGCGCATCATCAGGCGTAAAAAATAGATTATCACCACTATAGTTAAGGCATCTACCAGATATACCAATGCCTCTGAAACCCCTACTCTGTCTAGGTGGACCATCAATGATAAGGTCATAAAAATTATAAAAAGGAATAAAGCCACCATAAACCATGGGGTGGCAATATCACTGTTATTAAAGAATTTTAAACCAGAGCCTATAAACTTTCGTAAAAGCAGAAATCCAAGAAGTAGGAATAGAAAGCGATCTGGCTGGATCTCAAAAAAGTCTATACCAGGGATGCTAAAAGTAAGTACGCCGTTAATGTTACCAGTAAGTAAAAAGAACGCCAGGTAAAACATTTCCAGGTTACAAGAAGATCTATGCCGATAAACCAGAATTACCGCGATCGCGGCGGCAATTACCAAATAGCCGTATATCCACGTTGCATTACCCAAAAGGTTATCCGTAATAAGTTCTCCACCCATTTGTTGTTTGCCTGAGTTTGAACGCCAATCGTGCAGTAGTTATTTGGCTGCAGAAGTCCACCTACTAACGTACCGAACTGGCCTTACTCTTTGGAGTGGTTTTACCATACTCGTAATCCGAGTATCCATATTTAAATGACTTGCCCAAAGCATCATTAAATATCAGGAACAGGTTTTTTAACCTACCGGTATCCTTTAATTTATTTAATTCCGAGAGAAAAGAAGGTTTGGTGACCTTTCTACGAACCACAAATAAATGTAAATCAATAGTGTTGGAAATCAGCAGGTAGTCAGAAACTAATCCTAATGCAGGGGAGTCCACCACAATGTAGTCAAACCGGTTCTTCACTTCATTTAACAGCGCTTTCCACTTATTACTGGATAAAATTAAATGTGGATTAGATTCGTCCAAAAAGGTGGGTATGAAATGCAAATTTTGAATTTCCTTATGCTTTTGAATAATTTGAGATATAGAATTCTCTTTGTACAGTAAGAAATCTGAAAGATCTTTGGTTTCCACTGATTCCGCTTCTACCGGTATACTTGGATTACGAAAATCAGCATCTAAAACTAGGACTCTCTTTCCTGATTTCGCCATGGTAATGGCTAAATTGGTAGCTACGAAGGTTTTGCCTTCATCGGGGATGGTAGAGGTTACGCCAATGACAAGTGGTTTTTTAGGCACTAATAATTGAATGGTGGCATTTAAATCTCTAAATGATTCCTCAACTCTCCAATCGTCACCGGACACATCAATAAGAGTGGAACCAGACGGTTGGTGGGCAATACTAGCAGCTACAGGTATACTGGAATATCTTTCCAGATCATTTCTACTTTCAATTGGGGACTCTTTCTTATCAAAGAAAACAATAAAGCCTAATGGTATCAGTAAACCTGTCAGAACCGCTAATATCAACAACACGTATTTTTGAGGTGAAACTGGTTCACCATTGACCGCCCTTGCTTCGTCAAGAATCTTTATGTCAGATATATCTTCGGATTGTGCAATTCCAGTTTTCGCTAACTCTTGACTCAGATAGTTGTATAAATTATCATAGAGCAGTCTTTTACGCTGTAGCACCACCAATTGTTTCTCATCACTGGGTAACTGGTCGATTATGGATCTTTGACTGGCAATTATTTGGTCATTATTGGCCACCGCTAATTCCGTGGAACTAATTAAGGTTTTTAAATTCTCACGAATCATATTTTTCACATCCCGTATATCCTGCTCTAAGGAGGAGTTGATCTGATTGAGCCCCTTCATCTTATTTCTCAAACCGTAAAGTCGCCTCAACTCGGTTAAGTTATCTTCCAGCAAGGGGTCTTCGTTATCTAGCAGAGATGGTGCCACTGTTCTATCGGATTCATCCACCGAATTAACGTAATCAAGTAGAGAATTATAATATTTGATACGGAACCTGAGCTGACCTTGCTCGGATTGTAATTGTGATACTTGTTGCAGCGTGTTGGAGGCCGTAGCTTGCAAATTGATGGCCCCGCTTCTTTTCTGAAAAACTTCCAGATTAAGCTCTGCAAGAGTCAGCGAATCGGTTACCATCCGCAATTGGTCTTTTATAAACCGCACTTTTCGTGAAGCTATCTCATTTCGTTCAGCGAGCTTATTGTTGATGTAGTTTTCCACTAGTTGTTTTAAGAACAACTTTTGTCTTTCGACAAGTGGACCCCTGGTACTCAAAGACAGAATGCTGGCCTGAATATCAACCTGATTGACATTTATTTTATCCAGATAAGCCTGTGCCAGGGATTCCGGTTCATTAAATTCAATAAACATCCCTCTCTTCTCCGGGAGCTCCGGATATGGAGTTTTATTGATAAAGAAGTTAAAATAGTCGTGTGAAATCTGGGTATTAAAAAAGTAGACCTCTGAAAAATTAAATTCTCCAATCACTTCTCGGGTAGTTTTAGTTTCTGGATCCCACACTAATAATTCATCAGCCTCAATGGTCAATCGAAACTGTTGGTCGGAAAGAACTTCTATATACATTGGGGTTGAAAATAGCTGTGGTTCTCCCTCCAGGGCCACAACCTCAATTGGGAAGTGTTGGAAATGCTCGTATGTCTTATACCAGGTGTGGGAATAATATGAAACATCAAATGGTAAATCCTCAAGTGTTTGCTTAACCAGATTAAAAGACTTTAATATGTTAATCTCATTTATAATATTTTTTTCAGTACCAATCAGACCTACGCCGCCGTCCATGTACTTACTATCTCCTAACGTCCTGCTCTCTCCTGTAGCATCGATCACTAATGAAGTGCTCACTTCATATATTGGGGTAGCCCACTTGATATAAAGTACCATCAAGGAAACGCAAAGGACCAGGCTAGATATAAACAATAGTTTGTATCGTACAATAATCTTCACCAATGTCTGGAGATTGATTTCCGACAGATTAGGGACGGGTGTATTATTAGTATTCAACTCAATTGGATATTAAATACAATCAACAAAGAATGAAATGGCGGTTAGCTGGAGTAGACAGGGGGGTCAATCAACCTAACACATAAGTTGATTAGCTGGTGTCCACCTCTGACGCAAATCTAAAATAGGATATTTTTTGTAAAAAATTCAACTTTTGGACTATTATTTCTTTCTATTTAACGGTTCTGCATGTGGTTAAAACTTTAGGCCAACGTCGTTAGCTAGTTTTGCATGCTATCGCCGTATTTGATAGACGAAAAATGGTGGATGGGTCACCACGAAAAACCTTTGTAGGAATGCCTATAAGGCATGATTCCGATCGAACCATATGTTAGGTCCACTGACCCTACCCCAGGATGTGGTGTGGTCCTCCTCTCTGAGGTTGAACTAGTAATACTTGGAATACCAGGAGTAATATAAACTATCCAGCCGGTGCACCAGGTCTTCATAACCATGAGCCATATCATCTATCTCTGTGGGATCCTCTAGTATACGGTAGAGTTGCCAGGGTTCATCTGGTCGGTTTCTGACTATTTTCCATTGATTTAATCTCATAGCCTGACCTCCTCTCCATTCCCAAAACAAGGGACCGTCACGCTCTGTCCTTGCTTTGGCAAATACCGGCAACAGGCTTTTTCCCCTGATTGAAGTAACCGAAGCATTATTATGGACTTCCGGATAATTTGCACCCGAAAGTTCTACCAGGGTAGCCATTATATCAATAAAATGCCCGGGGTATCTGGTAATGGAATTGGGCTCTATGACCCCTGGCCAGTAAACAATGGCAGGAGTATTTACACCCCCTTCGAATGAATGATTTTTATAGTATCGGAAAGGGGTATTAGCCACATTTGCCCAATTCTCTCCTAAAGAAACCCATCTTCCCATAGAGCCAATTGGCGCAAGGTCATTATCGGTGGATAGATCAACCACTTCGGCTGAGGCCCCGTTGTCCGATACTAGCATTATCAAGGTATTATCAGCTAAGCCTATATCTGACAGGTGCCTGAGCAATCGGCCAATGTTCTGATCAATTCGGTCGATCATAGCTGCATAAACTTCCATTTTTTGGGCTTCAAAAGTACGCTGCTCAATCGATAAGCTATCCCAGGGGGTATAAGCAGGGGCTGAAAGTTTAAAAGTGCTGTCAATTAAACCCATTTTCATTTGCTTACCGTATCTATGACGCCGTACATGCTCGTAGCCCTGATCGTACATACCATGGTACTTTTTTATATCTTCTGGCCAGGCCATTAATGGATCATGTGGAGCCGTATAGGCCAGATAAAGAAAAAACGGTTGGTGGGATTCCTTACTTCGATCCAGATATTTAATGGCATAATTGGTAAAGTAGTCGGTAGAGTAAAAATCCTTTTCAGTGGGGGTATATGGCTGATGAATGACACTGTCAATTCCCCATTCCCGATCATTTTTTTTCTGGGCAGGCTTTGGCTCACCCACACGTTGCCTTCCGGGATTGAAGTGATTGGAGGCACCATCCTTTAGACCAAAATACCTATCAAAGCCGCGGTCATAGGGGTTTTCTAAGCCGTGATGCTTGCCAGACCAGTAAGTAGAATAGCCCGCTGCCCTTAACACCTCACCCAAAGTTACTGCTTGGCTAATGGGATTGGTAAAAGTTTGGTGGTAACCGCAGTCCTGGGCATACACCCCGGTGATTAAGCAAGCCCTGGAGGGAAAGCATTTTGCGGTATTATAGAAACTGGTGAATCGCAATCCATTATAAGCCAAGCTATCGATGTTTGGGGTGCTAATTTCACTTCCGTAGCAACCTAGATCCGACCACCCCAAATCGTCAAAGCTGATAAGAATAATGTTAGGTGTCGGTGACTTTTTTGGTGAGCATCCCCCCAGGCTGAACCATAAACAGCCAATTAAATAGATCAGTACCACTCTTAGTGGTAATTCTATTGACTTGGGGATCCCCTTTAATCCCTTACCTGTTAGCAGTAAAACTCTCCAGTACAACTGGAATGAAAAGATCTGAATCAGTTTTTTCATGTAAAGTTCGTAATTCAAATTGCCTCTATTTTGAGATTGCTCTATAAAAATAAATCAAAATGAATAACCGGTCTTATTAATATCCAACTTCAGCATCGTAAAAGGCATTTTGCAGAATGCTTAGGTGAATGACATCCAAAAACTTTTGATTCCCGAAAAGGCCATTACTTATTCACAAATAGATATGAGTTTCTTGCTTACAATGTTATAGCCTTGCAGATATGAAATATATTCTGTTCACTGCCTACTTGTTTAAGCTGGGTATAATACCATTACCGGCCCAGGTTGGTACAGGATCTTCCAGTGATAGCTTGAAGAAGGAGGTTGAAATATTATTAGCGCAAAGAAATTTTATGGCAGCCAAAAAATTAGCGGGAATAGCTTACCAATCGTCAGTGGATAAAACAAATTTTCCGGAAATCGCCCAATGTTTGTACTTGCTAACCCGGGTCCACGCCCTCTCCGGAGATTTTAAGCAGGCCATTGAGTACGGAGAAAAGGGGAGCGCCGTCAGCGAAATTCTCAATCGAGATACATTGGAATACAATATCAATAATCTCCTGAGTTGGGCTTACTTTGAAGTGGGCAAACCCTTGGATTTTCGACTGAATCATCAGAAAAAACAAATGAACAGGGTAACAAAATTAGCTTACCCGGCGGCCACGGCTTTGGTGGAGAATAACTATAGTTATGATCTAACGGTTTCCGGTACCATACATTTGGATAGCGCTATAGAATTAATGATCAATGCCAATGACTTTTATGCCCGAGAAGAAAATCACAAGGGCAGGTGGTACACCTTAATGAATTTATGCTGGCAGTACAGGCTACGGAATGAACTTGATAGCTCCAAACATTACGGTAAGCTCTCAGCTGAACAGGCGGTTATCATTGATGATAGACACGCTATGATAGAGTCATTTGCCCACCTGGGTGAAACTTTGCTGGCTAAAAACGACCTGGAGCAGGTAGTAAATTATTATAATAAAGCGCTAAAACGGGCTGAGGAAAAAGAGGATCGGGACCGGTACGTATTCCATGTATATTATGCACGTTTTCTATGGCTTACTGGTGCAGATTCGGACGCTATTAACTTACTGAAAGATGCCATCACGTTCCTGGAACAAGATGAGATATTCTATGAAATGATGGGTCGGGCACTGCTGGCAAATATTTATCAGAAGCAAAATCAGTATGATCTGGCACTGGAACAGGTTAGAAAAATAGAACATCCAAGAAGTGATTATATATCCTTTGAAACTAAATTCAGAGCCGCTTTAGTCAAAGCAGAGATATTAAGGGCCTGGAAGAAGTATCAGCAGGCGGCAAATCATATAAAACCGTTTCTAAGTAAAGCGGAGGAGATTGGGGCGGCATACCTGGTAAAACTAGCTCAAAAGAATCCAACTAACTGATCAGGCTCAAAGCTTTAATTATTTTTACAGACTCCACTACACTACTTCAGTTAATCAAGATTCCTTGATCAGAATCAATTCACGAATGGCAGTAAGTCATAGCTGGTTTAACTAACCATTTTTATCTTAGGAAAAGATGACAACAGGGTATCTTTTAAGTGATCTGTTTAGTCATCCGTTTGATGTAAAACCTTAACCAAGAAACCATGAATTTAGATAAGATCAAATCCAGTACTTTTAGTCGCATTGGCGATAGGTATAATCATTTCTTCGATTTCGATCACTTTATGGGCAGGAACCCCTTTGAAGATTCCTGGCTGGTAAAAACACCGGCTTATGTTGAAAAACAGAAAGAATGTTATAGGCTAGAAATTGCCCTGCCCGGTGTGGATAAAAGCGCAATTCAGCTCACTGTGAAGGATGGAAATTTAACCCTACAAGCTGGAGAAGGTTACTGGAGCAAATTGTCAGAACGAATTACCGCTGATAACGATAGCAGGAGCTTTCGGCTACCACCAAATGTGGATGAAGAGGCCATTAAAGCCGATTATAAAAATGGACTTCTTTCTATTAACATTCCTTACAAAGAAGAACCGGATCATATTGGAAAGAAAGTTCAGATAACTTAAGGCAAGGATTTACCTCATCAAACTTTTTGCCCTTGGCGACAGTTTTATTTTGAATGGGAAGAAGTAAATCGATACTTCAGATATTACTCATGGAGGCCGAGTATCCTGTAACTAAAAGTGAGTTCCAGAGAGGATAAGCTGGATGACCAATTCAATTCATCTTTAAGTGGGTTTCGCTTAAGACCATAACGAGCCTGAAGTTTAAGTTTCTCTTTATGGCTCAACCCTAATCCAAGAGCCAAATGGAAAGTACTGCCTGTTTCTGGGTTATCAAAATTCTCAAATTCCACACTACTGTCCAGAGGAATTTCCAGTACTGAAGTGGCGTCTATAAAAATTCCATTACTATTACTTACTTGAAAATACCTGCGCAACCCAATGGCCCCTCCAACAGTATGGTGATGGGCCTTTGCTTTATCTGTATCTTGAGCGCCCGTGGCCACATATATAAAGTTGCCATCAACCTCTTTAAAATTGACCGTCGCATAAGTAGGCTCTACCACAACAGCCCATTGGGATTGAGGCAACGCAAGATACCATTCAAATTCCATCCCCACTCGAAACCCAGTTTGCTTACCAAAATCAGCGGATATTCTGCTTAACATAGTACTTTGAGTATCATATCGATAAGCTAATACCCCGGGACGAAAATGAACATGGAGCTTAGATCGTGGTAAAACTTCAGGTTGAAAACTGTAATCTGGATCAACGCATTGATTGTATTTAACAAAGAAATTACTGAGATCTGATTGAGTATAAGATGTGTTTTGAACATCTTGGAAGCTTAGATCATCGCATGCCAAATCTGTAATTAATTGATGCCTGAAGGCATTATTGGTGGCTATGCTGTTATCGGCCTTTCGGTATCGGTTATAAGTCAGGGGCTTTGGATCAGCTCCATCCAGGGAATAGTAGTAGGTTACTACACCCTGGTTCACATAAGCATAAAGTACAGCGGCACCTGGAATCAATTGCTTAAGGTAGATCGTTTCCACTTGGTAAGTGGGCAGCTTTGAATTACCTATCTGACTCAAATCATCGCCTGATCTGTCTACGGGTACCTCATATCTACGAAAGAGAAGATCACCAACTCCGAATTCCGCGACTTCTGCCATGCTAGCTGTTTGTACCTTGGAATCACCGTTTAGTTTAAAATTGATTTGTATCGGATTATTCCGTGCTCCAATATTCTTTATGTGGCATTTGGTGGTCTTACCTTGGTTATCAATAAAGTATCCAGTGGTATATTGTTTTTGGCAGACTAAACTAAAACACTGAAGTAGGAGATAAAGGCTGGCGATTGTTCTCATAAATGTCATAGAATATAAAATAACCAGGCACTACAACCGGCATATTTGGTTGAAAATAGAGATACCGTATTTCAACTAAAAGCCCACATTTTTGTTATTGGCATTGAGGTAAGAAATTAGCGGTTTATGTCTATAGATGTGATCTCAAAAGGCGTTACAAAACGCCAATGCTGCTAAGATAGCTGGAGGTAGTTAGCCTTGAGTGCGTGCGGGGAGGTCAAAATTTCAACGGGGCAATTTCTGTTAATTGCGAATAATCTCAATGGTAAACTTAAGTAGAGTCAACTACTCAGGTTTTAGTGTTTTCTAATAAACTAAAAGCAATATACTGCAACATCTTTTGTACTTCTTGAAAGTTATCCCCTTTGACCTTAACATCGGTCAAACGAGGCAGATGTTCTGCAAAATATATATGATTATTAGCCATCTCCAGCAGGTTGCTCGCCAAGGCATGCGGATACGGGAAATCGCTATTTACCTCCTTAATAACCGCGGCGATTTTCTCTGATAGCTTTTTATAATTCAGGAACAAGCCTTGCTGATTTTCCTTATCCACATCTTTCACGTGGTAGGCTTTGGAGCCTTCGGCTATGATAATTCGATGCAATACGTTTTCATTTACATACTCAATGGCCGGGTTTTCCATAGTAGCTGTAACTATGGTTTTTATAATTACTTTTAGTTTTTCTCGATGATCCGTGATATTCATAGTACTGAAATCAATCAGATAGCTAACCCATTCCCAATACCAGGAAACCAGGTATAAAAGAAGCATGTGTTTATTTTCGAAGTACCGGTATACCGAAGCTTCAGTAGAGTTCATTTCCTCTGCCAGTTTCTTAAAATTGAAAGCCTCAAACCCAAGACTATCAATGAGGAGAATGCTGTGTTTGATGATATTGCGGCCTAAACTAGTCTCTTGAGGGTCTCTCAGGTATAACTTTTCATTAAGAGATATTCTTATCCCAACAGCCATTTTAACAATCACTTTTAATTAAACAAATATAGTTATTAATCATAAAAGTATAACTACATGTAATAAATATTATTAAATAGCATAATAATAGTATTGCTATAATTAATTAAAGTCAATATATTTGTTGCTTATGTTATTTAGGGAAAAACTCAAATCAATAAGGAAGTCATGAATCCATCAGTTTATCGACATTACTTGCAAAACATAAAGCACGACTTGCCTGCTTCAATAGTGGTGTTCTTGGTGGCAGTCCCGCTTTGTCTGGGAATTGCCCTGGCCTCAGGAGCGCCTCTGTTCTCCGGTATAATCGCTGGAATCGTAGGTGGTATAGTCGTGGGTGCCATAAGTGGATCTCAAGTAGGAGTAAGCGGACCGGCAGCAGGTCTGGCCGTGATCGTCTTGGCGGCCATCAATGAACTGGGAGCCTTTGAGATCTTTCTCCTTGCAGTAGTAATCGGAGGGATTTTTCAGTTGTTTTTGGGCTTTGCCCGCGCCGGTATTATAGGCTATTACTTTCCCTCCTCGGTGATCAAAGGTATGCTCTCCGGAATCGGCTTAATTATAATTCTAAAACAAATACCCCATGCCTTTGGGTATGATAAAGATTATGAAGGCAGTCTCTCTTTTAGCCAACCAGATGGGCATAATACTTTCTCTGAACTTTATTACATGTTGGAGGCCATTAGCCCTGCTGCAGTGATGATCACCGGGGTATCATTGCTTCTGCTTATCCTATGGGAGCAGCCTTTTATGAAAAGAATAAAGGTGTTTCAAATTGTTCAGGGTCCGTTAATGGTGGTAGGCCTAGGTATTATACTTAATCTGGTATTCCAAAATTTTCCTGGATTGGCTTTGGCTGCTGATCAGCTGGTGGCCATACCGGTACCTGAAAATTTAACCGGTTTCTTTGCTCAATTTACTTTTCCTGATTTTACTCACTTGGGAAATGGTCAGGTATGGGTTACCGGTATTACCCTGGCCGTAGTGGCCAGTCTGGAAACCCTGCTCTGTTTGGAAGCAACGGATAAAATGGATCCTCTTAAAAGAGTAACACCTGCCAATAGAGAATTAAAAGCCCAGGGAATTGGCAACATAGTCTCAGGTTTGATCGGTGGCCTGCCTGTTACCCAGGTTATCGTCCGCAGTTCTACCAATATTCAATCCGGTGTCCGCACTAAACTGTCGGCCATACTTCACGGTGTAATTCTACTAATTTGTGCCATGATGATTCCCCATGTGTTAAATTTAATTCCATTGGCCAGCTTGGCGGCCATTTTATTGATGGTGGGGTATAAACTGGCTAAACCAAGGCTTTTCCTGGAAACCTATGCCCAAGGCATGCGGCAGTTTGTGCCGTTCACCGTAACTGTGGTTGGTATTTTGTTGACAGATCTTTTGTTAGGTATAGGTATTGGTTTATCTGTGGCAATTTTCTATATTCTGTATCACAATTATAAAAAGCCTTTTCTGTTTGAATCCGGTAGACATCTGCAGGGTAATAACATCCGGCTTGAACTTGCAGAGGACGTTACATTTATTAACAAAGCCAGTATACAGCGAACATTAAGCCAAATTCCGGATGGATCCAAGGTCACTGTGGATGCCAGTAAATCAGTGCATATTGATCAGGATGTGTTGGAAATCATTGAGGAATTTAAAACCAGCGCTCCCCATCGGAATATTCAATTGAAACTGATAGATTTGAATTCATGGGAGATCAAAGATCAAGCTAAGGAGGTCAAAAAAGCGCTGGTTGAGCGTAATTCACCGGTGGCTACAAATTAATTTTAAATTAAATCTTAAACTACACTATGACAGTCAATAACATTAATACCCAGACCGCTGAGAGCCAGGCGAGTCTTTCTTCAGACGATGCCTTGCAAATGCTAAAAGAAGGAAATAATAGATTTGTCAACGGCAACAGGCTGAGTCGCAACCTGAATGATCAAGTAAGTGAAACCTCATCCGGGCAGTACCCTTTTGCGGCGGTGGTGAGTTGTATAGACTCCCGCATACCCACCGAAATAATTTTTGACCAGGGTATCGGGGATATTTTTAATGCCAGAATAGCGGGCAACTTCATGAATGAAGATATACTGGGCAGCCTGGAATTTGCCTGTAAGCTCGCCGGATCCAAGGTAGTGGTAATTATGGGTCACACCTCTTGCGGCGCTGTGAAAGGAGCTTGTGATAAGGCGGAGCTAGGTAATCTCACTCAGATGTTATCCAAGATCACCCCGGCAGTGGATGCCATTGATACCCCCCCTGATACGGACAGAAGTTCCAAAAATCTTGATTTTGTAAACCAGGTGGCCTTAAAAAATGTGGAATTGACCGTCGATGCCATTAAAAATCAAAGTCCGGTATTAATGGAGATGTACCAAAACGGAGAAATTGACATCGTGGGGGCTATGTACGATGTGTCATCGGGAAAGGTAACCTTTCATCCAGAAATCAGTGTTTAAAAAAATACGATAGACCTCTAGTATTAAGCAGGTGTGGTTATACCCACCTGCTACTTTTTAATTTTCACCCTTTCCAAAAATTATTCGATGCCCTTGGGGATCAACAACTTCGAATTCCACCATGCCATAAGGCTGCAAAACAGGAACGGCAGGAGGCTGCAATCCCCGGCGGTTCAATTCTTCAGAAAAAGTTTTGATATCACGAAGGAAAACGTATACTACTGACTGTTGGGTTTGCCGCGGATGATCCTGTTCCCCACAACCGGCAAGATGAATGCTGACCCCTCCCCTTTTAAGCACTGCATATTCCGGCGGATCATTCCAGGAAAACGTCAGTTTAAAGCCAAGAACGTCCCGATAAAAGTCCAGGCAATCTTCCAGGTTCTTCACCGGCAACACTGGGGCCAAATGAGATAAAAGTTCTCCTGATTTCGGCAAAATCCAATTTCAACTAATCCAACCTATACCATTTCCCCGCGCATCAGCCCGGCCAGCATGGTTTTGAAGTTCTCTTTCTTGTTTAAGTGGGGCAGATTTTCCTCTGGTACAGGTTTATCCAGGAATTGACATAAAGGACCCCAGCCATCCCGCACATCAAATACCAATAATTTATCCGCTGGTACGTAAGCCTTTACATCCTCCATGTGTTTGTTAAACACTTCTTCAGCAAAGGCCTTATCCTCAAATCTTCCTTGTAAATGCTTAGCGAAGATCATTCTTTTAGCCAGCTTCACACATTGGATCACCTTTCTCAACCTTGGATTAGTGGCCATCTTGGCCATCATTCCCAGTTTTTGTCCAATTGTTTGCGGCCCGGCAGTCCAGATGGTACTTTTAACACTGGTGTACCAACCATCAAATGGTCGCACCGTCATAATTACCTTGGCATCGGGGTAGCGCTCCATATGCTGCTTGTACCAGGGATACGCAGGAAAATCTACTGTGGCTTGATATCCATCATAAAGATCATCCCAATCCGGGGTTTCATTATTCTCTAAGGCCAGCCAATGATGCAGTTGGTCGGGATTAACCAACAACTCTTTCATGTGATAGGTCTTGGTGTACCCTAAGGTTTCCAGTGATTGTTTTAGGGTATTAGTGCCTGTCCGGGGCAGCCCTGCCCCAATGATTTTAATTGACATAGTTTTGGTTTTGGATGGTTTACGTAATCAAGAATATGGTTCCATTGGCTGAAGAAGAGCAATAAATGCATTCGATTATTGTTTCCAGCATTAAAATCAAATACATATTAGAATTTTTTTCTTTACATTCAATAAAGACCGGTAAAATTTTCGTCTTGAAGTGCCAAAAACTTATCTTAAAGCCTTGAAAGACACCAGGTAAGTTATTAACATATTGAATTACAAAACCAAATTATTTACCCCAAACATGAAGCCTAAATCATTAATTATACCTACATTATTTTCCTTGATTTTATTTGGCTGTACTGAGACCACTGAGGCGCCAACAGAAATGGAAGCCAATACCGCTCCACCTAATATGGGGCGTAATATGTTTGGCCAAGGGCTTCAACGGGGATTGATCACTACCAGTGATGATTTGGCTGAGGGATACATTATGCACTGTGTAACCAATTCAGCTTCCACTTATCTATTGAACCGGCAGGGTGAAGTGGTCCATGAATGGAAAGGAAATTACGCGGTAATGGGGGCCTACCTCATGGACGATGGATCGTTATTTCAAAACGCTCATGATGTTGATTTTCCGGTGTTTGCCGGCGGAGGGGAAACCGGCCGTCTGCAAAAGATCAGCTGGGACAGTAAAATTCTTTGGGATTTTGAATATGCCAACGAGGAATCTCACGCCCATCACGACTTCGCGGTGTTGCCCAATGGCAATGTGCTGGCTATCGCCTGGGAAGCTAAATCCCGGGAGGAAGCATTGGCACTAGGAAGAAAACCGGAAAATACGCCAAAAGCAGGGGTGTGGCCGGATAAGATAGTGGAGATCCAACCGGATGGTAAAAGACATGGGAAGGTTGTTTGGGAGTGGCATGCCTGGGATCACCTGATCCAGGATCAGGACCCGAATAAACCAAATTATGGTGATCCTGGGGAGCATCCCGAACTGCTGGATATCAATGCTAAAGGTTGGCCTATGCCGGCAGCTATCAGTCAGGATAGCATGGATGTTTTACAGGCCATGGGCCGGGCCTGGCGAAATCAGACTGCCGATAATCGGGGTTCCGATATTTACCACTTTAATGCGGTTAATTATAATGAGGAATTGGATCAAATCGTATTTTCCTCACCCAGCCTGAGCGAAATATTTATTATTGATCACAGCACTTCTACTGAGGAGGCTGCTGGCCACAGTGGCGGCCGCTGGGGCAAGGGTGGTGATTTTCTCTATCGCTGGGGCAATCCGCAAAATTACCACCGCGGTGATTCCACCGATCGGGATCTTTTCGACCAGCACGATGTACGATGGATTGAAAAAGGGAAGCCAGGGGCAGGTAATCTGACCATATTCAACAACGATATACCGGGAAAGGCTGACAGTTTGAACTATTCAGCCATTTATGAAATAACACCGCCGGTAGATGATCAGGGTAACTATCTTATTGAAAAGGACAGACCTTTCGGCCCATCGGAGCCCACCTGGAGCTATGTAGCCAAGGATACGCTCTCCTTTTACAGTGGTTTTATTTCCGGAGCTCATCGCATGGAAAACGGAAACACCTTGATCAATCAGGGAGCCATGGGGAGATTTTTCGAAGTTACCAAGGACGGGGAGATTGTGTGGGAGTATCTTACTCCCCATAGAGGAGAGATCAGGCAACCAAATGGAGATCCTAATCCAGCAGTGCCCTTTACCCATATTCAATTCAGATGCACTTTTATCCCAGCTGATCATCCGGCATTAGCAGGTAAGGAATTGCAGCCGTTGGATCCGCAACCTAAAAAATTCGAGATGCCACCGCCTCCACCAACAGAATCTGAGTAGTAAGTTGGTTTCAGGCGGAACCCTAGTCTAATAGTATAACGCCGTTTTGATCCAGATAGCGCTGCCATTCCCGGAGTAGTTCGTGGTATTTACCAGGATGAGTTTTAGCAAGATCCCGGGTCTCCAGGGGATCTTCTTCCAAATTGAACAAAGCAAAGTTACCTGTTCCTAAAGGGGGTTCCACTTGGGTAATCTTCCATTGACCTTTTCTTAAAGCGTACCTGCCAAAAAGTTCCCAGCCCATAACGTATTCATCTGGATGAATCTGATCCTGAGTATTTTTTAGAAACGGCAGCAAGGAACGTCCTTGCAGCGGTGTTATGGATCTCCCCTGGTATTCATTGGGATAATCTATCCCTGCGATATCCAGGATTGTGGGTACCAGGTCCTTCACGCTGGTGAATGCCTTTACCAGCCCCCGCCCCTGGTTTTGAAAGGGTAGTTTCACAATCATGGGGCTGCGTATTCCTCCTTCTGTAGCATATCCCTTATAGAGTCGAAATCCCGCACTGCTGGCATGAGCCCAGGGCGGCCCATAAGCAACAAAGGAGTTTGGTCCTCCCATGTAAGGCAGTGGATTACGGGGGTCTGGGGTTTCATTTAAATCCAACACTGCGGCCCCATTATCAGAGATGAATATCCAAAGGGTGTTGTGGTACAAATCATTATCTTTGAAATATTCTATAAGCCTGCCAATATTGTGGTCCAGGTTTTCCACCATTCCAGCATATATTTCCATCTTCCTGGATTCAATGATCTGCTGTTGATCTGATAAAGACTTCCAGGGCAGTAGGGGCTGATCGGTAGCCGAGTATAGGGCGCCTTTTATAGGTGGCAATTCCGGTATTACGCTGTTTTGAGGTAAAATTCCATGCTTCACTAATTTTTCAAATCTCAAAACCCTCAGACTATCATAGCCAATATCGTACTTTCCCCGATAGCGGTCAGAAAATTCTTCGGGCACCTGCAAGGGCCAGTGGGGCGAAGTAAATGCAGCATAGAGGAAAAAAGGCCGCTGATCTTGCCGATCTTCAATGAAGCTTATCATTTGATCCGTATAATGGTCAGTAGAATACACTCCTGCCGGATAAGGGGCAAACCCATGATCTTTCCAAAAAGTACGGTAGCGGGTATGGGGATTAAAATGATCGGCATAAGCTTCCATTAATGTAAATGAACGCTCAAATCCTTGGGTCTCCGGGCTGTGTTCGGCACTTACACCCAAGTGCCATTTGCCAGCGGTATAAGTATGATATCCCCGATCTTTCAGTAGTTGAGCTACTGAAACAACCCGCTGATTCAGATAGCCTTCATAACCTGGCTGGCCTAATTGTTGAGGAATGCCCACCACTCTTTCAGCCATATTTCCTAAGCCCGCGATATGATGATCCACTCCCGTTAAAATCATAGCCCTGGTAGGTGAGCAGGTAGCGGCAGTGTAAAAATTACTAAAGAACTGACCTTCCCCGCCCAACTGATCTATGTTTGGAGTGGAGATTTCACCGCCCATACAACCCAAATCGGAATATCCAAGATCATCTGCTACTAGTAATACGATATTGGGTCGTTCATCTGTTTCGATCACCTGTGGATCTGGTTCACAGCCTGACAATTGAAAATTTGCCAGCAGAATCAGACAAGCATATGGTATGAACCTGATCACTAGTAATAGGCTCCTTCCTCTTCCAAAAATTCAACTTCAGGCAGGGTTTTGCGCAGGGCTTGAAGCACCACGGAATCCACCTCTACTTCAAATACATAGGCGGCACGAAGGTTAGGGATTTTAATCAAATTCATGATCCCATGGTTAGTCAGGCAAGAGTTAGACAGGTTAAGGATCTGTAAGTGCTCCAGGGATTGTAAATAAATCAAGCCCTCACCGGTAATGCAGGTCTTGGGCAAAAACAGTTTATTTAAGTTATCCATTTTGCTCAGATAAAATAAAGCATCATCATCTATGTCCGAACCGGGTAAAGAAACTTTAGAGAACAATGGCGCATATTCCGCCAGTTTAGCAATTTGTTCATTCCCCACCGCTTCAGGTGGAATTTTCATGGACACCCCAAATTGTCCCGGGTTTTCTCCGTCCAATTTTATATTGAGCCCCAAACTATTACCCAAAACTGCTAATTCCTTCGCCAATTCATCCAACTCCTGCTGTTGTCGATATCTCAACCTTTGTGCCTGAAACAAACCCGGCAAATAAACATCCATCAATCTATCTATGGAATCAGGGGGATTTTCCCCTAAAACTGTATCAGGGCTGGCGCCTGTGGATATCCACCACTCAATAAGGTGTATGGCCGTTTCGTCCAAAGGGCTTTTCTCCGGAGGCGGCATTTTGTCCTCATGGTCATCAGGTAAGGTGATCCGCTTATACAGTTCGCTTTTTTCTGGCTCCCCGGGAATCAGCAGGGCTTTCTCACTTTTACCACCCTTTTCTATTAGTTGATAGCTGGTCATTTGCAGGCCTCCTTTGGTTTTATACCGGTTATGACAGCTTTGACACTTTTCTTCCAGAATTGGCATAATCAGGTCTTCGAAAACCAGTAGATCCTGCCTATCCTTTAATTCCACCGGAGCCGGACCTGCCGCATTTATAGTAGGTAGGTGTTCGGTTAGAAAATCGCTTCCATGGGTTATGCTGCCGCCCAAATGACTGGTGATGATGATTAGAATAGCGGCAAGTACCAGGCAAATTCGGTAAATTGTGCGCCAAATAGCCACTATTTTTAGTTTCCAAAGTTGGTAACAAATAACTGCAGCGCTCAATATTACCAGCAACCAAACCCCGCTCCATAGGTGTTCTTCTAACAACTCTCCGCCGTAGTCGCCGCTGCGGAATAATAAGTAGCCCCCCGCAAAGGTTATGACTGCGCTTAAAGTAGAAACCATCAGCATTGGCCAGGCAAGGTAATTAAGCGGTTGAGACCTGGTGGTTTCTTGATATTGTTGATAAAAAGAAATACCCTCGAATATCAGCGTCAACAATACCAGTACGATGGGAAAGTGCAGTAATATAGGATGAAAACGCCCAAATAAAGCCCAGATACCGCTAAGTGTGTCCTCCCCAGGAAATAGTGCTGCTATTACTGCAAGCGCCGATATCAGCACCAATATACCTGCGACAAGATAGGTTCTTTTAAGCGGATTCAAGTTGATCGGGAAACTAGCCAGGTCAGGCTCTTATACCATTTAATTCCCCGGTGCTATCGGCAAAGCTTTCCAGAGGAACACCCATTGACTTGAGCAGGGTCAGATATAAATTTGCCAACGGAGTATCTTTGGAGTAAACCAAGTTTTGGCCACTGTCCAATAAGCCTCCACCATTGCCTGCGAGTACAATCGGCAGATTACTGGCCCGGTGTTTATCTCCATCCCTTAAACTGGAACCATACAACACGATTGAATTATCAAGTAAGGAGTGATCGCCTTCTTTCATGGCGCTAATACGGTCCAGGAAATAGCTAAATTGCTGAGAGTGCCAAACATTGATCTTGCCATACATATCAATTCGCTGCGGATGCCCTCTGTGGTGCGAAATACTGTGATGGCCGCCTTCAACCCCATCTAAAAAGGAGAAGTTGCGATTACTAACCGAATTACCAAACATAAAGGTAGTTACCCTACTGGCATCACTCCACAGTGCCAAAGCATTAATATCCATCATCAGGCGGGTTTTTTCAGTAGAATCAACCCCTTCATTCAGCTCTACGTAATCTTTTAGTTTTACATTAAGTCTCATCAACTCTTTGCGAATATCCGGAGTAAGCTTGGCTTCAAAATCATGTAGATCCTCGTCGGTTTCCAACCGTTTTTCCACCGCTCTTACCGATTCAAGGTACTCCGCCATTTTATTCTGATCAGCGGCCCCTAAACGACGGTTGAGGCTCCTGGCATCATCCATGACCAGGTCAACTACACTTTTCTTCCAGGGATTTTCTTTTTTAGGGATCTCGCCCGGGATGAATTTTCTGAATAATCGATCAAAAGCGAATTGAGGATTTATTTCTTTCGGCCTGGGTCTGGTAGGACTTTCCCAGCTGATGGAAGCGCCGTACAGGCGGGTATATCCCACTAACGAATCCACACCCCCTTTTACTGGTTCCATGCCATATTCCAGGGATGAAAATCGGGTTTCACCACCAATATGATTGGCTAATACTTGATCCATGGAAGTACCGCGAACATTGATATTTGAACCGGTAGTTTTTTCTATAAGACGGCAGGTTAGAAAAGGCGCGGTTTTGGTATAGTGCCCATCAGTTCCACCAACATCCACCAAGTTGTTTTTGAGCTCACCAAGGATCAGTAATTGCTTCTTGTATGCCTCCAGAGGTTTTAACGTGGGGCTTAGTTCAAAATTCCGGCCGGTTAGTTTCGGGGTCCAGTGATCCTGTCTTACACCATTGGGGAAATAGAAAACCGCTAACCGTTTTATCCGGTTGCGATCCATATACTTTTCCACCTTGGCCCCCGGAGGAATCATGGCCTGTAAAAAGGGGAGGGCCACCACCGCACCCATGCCGCGCAAAGCCTTCCTTCTGGATATGTGCCAGGACTTACTCATTTTGTCATTTTTAGGTTGAGGGATCCTGTTCAACAGGATCCGTTTTCTTATACTGAAACGGATAGCTCATAACTAGTTCTTCAATGAATGGTAGGGGATCAAACTGATTTTCTACCAGCACCTCAGTTAAGTGATCCACTGTTTTGCTATCCTTAAATTCAATGGACCTCCCCAGGGCAAAGCCCAGCATCTTTTTAGCGATGCTTTTGGCAAATTGCCGTTCTTTGGTTATCAATATTTCTTTCAGCTCCATGGCTCCGGCGAATTCTTCGCCGGATTTCAAGGATCCACTTACATCAATCGGCTCCGGGGAATTGTCATATGTCCCACGCCATCTGCCAATGGCGTCAAAATTTTCCAGGGCAAATCCGAGATCATCCATTTCCTGGTGACAGCTGTAACAGGAAGGATCTTCCCGGTGAATTTCCAATAGCTTCCTCAAACTCAGTCCATCGTGTATCTCCTGGGTTTTTTCCAAGTCAGGTACATTGGGCGGAGGAGCTTTAGCAGGTGTAGCCAGCAGTTTCTCCATGACCCATTTGCCTCTTAGAACCGGGCTGGTCCGGTTTGGAAGAGACGTGGCCACCAGCACACTGCCCATACCCAGAACTCCGCCTCTTAAGTTAGAATGGAGCTCAACCTTTCTCATTTCCGGGCCTTTCACACCGGCAATGCCGTAGTGGTCGGCCAAGGGTTCATTCAAAAAGGTATAGGGTGCATGCAACAAGTCTAACAAATTACGCCGTTGATGCAGGGCGTAGTCGAAAAATTGAACGGTTTCCCGATACATAGCCAGCTTCAATTCATCGGTAAATTGGGGATACAACTCCTGGTCCATCTCAAAGGTTGGCAAGTTCAGGTCATCAATCTCCAACCACTGTGAAACAAAGCTCTCCGCCATGCGATGTGCTTTAGGGTCTTCCAACATTCGAGTGATCTGGTCTCTCAATATCTCGGGATCTCTCAACTGCTCCAGATAGGCCAATTCCAGCAATTCCCTATCTGGGACGCTGCACCAGAGAAAAAAAGATATACGACTGGCCAATTCAAAACTTCCTATAGGATACGGATCATCCTTAGGTGGGTCAGCTTCCTGGCGCATTAAGAAGTGCGGTGAAACCAGAACCGCCTTATACACCTCCTGTAAAGCTTCATGATACGTCTGCTCCTCCTCCGGACCACTGCGATATACTTCTTGAAAGAAATCCAGTAGTTTCTCCCGTTCAGAGGGCAGTAAGTATCTTCTGTAGGCCAGGGTAGTGAAACTGTCAATGGCTTTTTTGGCCTTTCTGAGAGTAGTCTCAAAAGCCAGATCTCTTTGGTACACTACCCGGTACCACCAGATCTTCAGTTTTTCGAATAAAGTTAAACGGTGAGAAGGCGCCAAATCAGCCCATAGATCTTTATCCTTTGCAGCTGTTTCTATAACCATTTCAGCCGCCTCGAAATATCGCTCCATTAGCAAGGGAGTGATATATAAGGTGCCGGCAAAATTATCGAATCCCTCTCCACCCGCAGGATCTCTGGGAAATAAGCTATCAGCATTGATTTCAATCCCCGTCAGATCCTGAATAACATATTGATACTCTCTATTGCTCAGCCTTCGTGGAAGAATGATCCCTGGATCAGGTTTTTCCAAAGCGGCATGAATGTATTTTTTAATATAAAACAGTAAAGTATCCTTTTCCATTTTGGTCAAAGGATCTCTCTCTTCGGGAGGCATAGTGCCGTTCTCGATGTGTTCAATAACTTTTAGGAAAACCTCCCCCTTCTTTTGAATGCTGAGGATGAAATCAAACTGGTTCAGGTTCAGGCCGCCTTTGTTGTCGTCGGCGTTGTGGCAGGCGCGATTGCAGTTATCATCCAAAATAGGTTTTACTACCCGCCAGAAATGGACCTGCTCATCAGGCCATTTTTCAGCGGCTAAATGGATGGAGAAACATACCAATAATGAGGCAAGTAAATATCGCATGAACTTGTGCGTATACCCTATAAAAATAACAAGAAATAGAGGTAGTTCCTAATTAACCTCCATGATCGGCGGTTAGGGAAAGCCTATGATTATTTGGCAGATCGCCGAATACGGTGATAAGTTTGAATATTATATAGGTCCCTTACCGGATTATATATGGTTTGAGTAAAAGTGTCACCACGGAGGTTAAAGGCAATCTTAAATTCAGTTATACCGGCATGCTCCATATACTCCCGCTCCGGTATGGATGAGGTTATAGGCATTTCCATCAAGGTATCATCAGCCTGAATCTCATAGATCCCGAAACCATGCCACTCCACTGAGTCATAGGGAACTTCTCTGTTCCACATGTAATACCCCTGAAAATAGATCTTATGTTGCCTGGATTGATGCTGCACCACACTAGTGTCATCCTGATTGACAATTTTCCATTCCTGAAGCTGCCAAATGCCCTCAAGTTCATTGGTTGCTGGTGCTGATTCATTGGCGGGCTCTGAATCAGTGGTTATGGTATTCTCAGTTGTCGGATTACAGGCGGCTAGCAAGCATAACGAAATGATAAAAGCGCATCTCATAACAATGGTCAATCAATAATAGTAACCGAACAGCTTAACAATAGACTACTGGCTGGGCAAGTTAAGCTATACAAATTGCTTTACAAAAAGCTACCGAGCTATGGAGGAGAATAGTTAATACTACTTCCTAGTAATCATCATTCATTTCGTCATCCAGTTCGTAGTTATCCTCCTGATAATCAGAATCGAAATTGTCCTCTTGAAACGCCACTACATCATCATTATCCTCATCATCACCTTCAATTTCAGATTTTCTTGATTTAGACTGATTGGGTGGTTCTACTCTGATCAGGTAGTAGGCATCCTCCGTTTCAAAAGGTATCGCAGTAACCTTCTGACCAGTTTGATCATTGAAGATCAGATAATTTTCCGGGTATCCCGATCTTAAAAGATCAATCTTATCCCGTAGCGGCTTATCAAGCTTATCATAACCTTTGATAACCCTTTTTTTATCGATAACTGTAGTAAGCATATTTTTAAGGTTAACAGTTTTTCCTTGGACGCAGAAAAACATGGTAGGTCACTTCAAATCCTAAGGGAATTTTAATACCAATAGCATGAATTCAGAGATCTAGCCTACTTATTTGGTTAAAAACGAGCCTAGTTATAATCAGTTGAAGCGATATTTGGTTACTGAGGGTATTCCGTAATGTGAATCTTTTTTGTTTATTTATATTCAATGCAACCAAATGGAAACATCAAGGACGAAGAATTGGCAGTGCAGTTTATTGAAAAGGGAGATGCGGGGTCGTTTTCTTTGCTGGTAGACAGAAACCAGAAGTCCATTTATCATCGATGCCTGAATTATGTTCAGGACAAGGATGTGGCTGAAGACCTTTGCCAGGAGGTGCTGATCAAACTTTATTTGCAATTGAAAAGCTTTCGCCGTCAAGCAAAATTTTCTACCTGGCTTTTTTCAATTACCCATAACACCTGTGTTGATTATTTGAGAAAAAACAAAAAAAATGTGACCGGGGTAATTACCAGACAGCTGGCCGATCAATTAGCCGATATGGTAGAAGAAGATGATGAGATTCCCCGGGAATTATCCATGCAGGTGCTGGATCAGTTACTGGATCAGTTAAATCCGGAAGATAAAATGCTGTTGCTGATGAAATATAAGGAGAAGTATGCCATCAAAGATATTCAACGCACCTTGGGAATTTCTGAAAGTGCTATTAAGATGCGTTTGAAACGTGCCCGGGAAAAACTGAATAATTTGTATCAGAAACTTTCTTAGTTAACCGAAACCGACAACTGAAGGGTCTATAACAATAAAGGAGGCGGTCGCCTCCTTCTAGCCGGTGTTTGGATTTTTGTCGCATCACCGGGAGTTTATCCCGCGCTATTTCATGAGAGACTAACAGTAAAGTACCTTGCCTTTAACTGTAGTCCTGGGAATATAAGTATTTATTCCAGCAGGGATGATAGTTTGACGAAAGAAAAGTAGAAAGTCACCAGCCCTGGCATAAAATTTTACCACCACTACTGATCCGCTGCTTTGAAGTCCATGAACAATTGCTCAATTCTGTTATCTGACAAAGACTCCCGGGCAATCAACATCCGCACCTTTATGGTGTAGGGTTGGTCGGTTGGCAATTTCAGAGGCTGATTGCCTGGCCAAACGGGATTTTGCATACTTCCTTTATCCCTGAGGATCCACCCCCGCAGCTGCGCAGTTGATTGAGGGTGGTACATTACGATCACCTCGGCGTTATTTTTACCAATCCCTGTCATTTGTAACCAGTCACCGGCTTGTACCATGGTGTTTTGAGGGATTACCTGCAGTCCCTGATAAAAAAATTTGACCTCATCGCTTAGCAGCAGTCGCGGAGAAAATCCACCGTAACCTTTTTCGTCCCGGGAGCCGCCCAGTTCCAGCCCTTCTACTGTAGCCAGTAGATCAATGGTAAAATCCAACTGGTAATGATCATCTAATCGGAAATAAGCAATGTGCACATCCTCCCTCAGGACTTTTTGCCTCTTTTCTCCTATTTGCCAATCAACCTTTGCCTGAATGACTGCTTTTTGGTTATCCACACTCAACTTGTGATCCCTGACCTCCCAAACTATATTTTCGCACATCCAAGGATCGGCAATGCTTTTTCCATTGAGCAAGAGCTGATGCCAAGACCAGAATATCCCCCGGTGATGCGGATGATCTTCCGGAAAATCCTCGGTAATAGGATCTCCATGAAAATCATTGACCGGATGCAAGTAATTAGCCCTGGGATAAGCTCCCTGCTGCGAAACCGTTTCAATCTGATAGCAAAATACCAGTTGGTCATCATCCCACAGGCAAACTTTACCAGGAGATTCTTTGAATTCCAGCTGCTGGGCATTAAGAAAACTTCCCGGCATTAGGGCCAGAAAAAACAAGAGCGGATTTCTCAACATATAAATGAGTAACTAAGGTTAAAGTTGCAAATATTGGGCAAAGCACCCAAATTTGAATTTGGGTTAGGGTGCCACACACTCCCGCTTTCGCTACGGTCCTTTGCCACGGCTAAGGCATGGGGGAAGGCCGTCAATGTAGGCTATGGTGGGCAAACAGACCGGTAGCGCGTACCGCCAGGGCGGGAAGGCCGCTGGTTAGGTTAGAACAAAGAATTATATTAGCAGAATAAAAATCATAAAAAGTGAGGTCATTTGAGAATCACACTCAATCTCAAACTCACACTCAATCTCAAACTCACACTCAATCTCAATATCGGGATGTAGTGCCCTCCTTCGTACCGAATGTTTTCGGCACTTCGGCAGGGCAGGCAGTCCGGTAGCGCGTCCCGCCAGGGCGGGAAGGCCGCTGGTTAGGTTAGAACAAAACATTATATTAGCAGAATAAAAATCATAAAAAGTGAGGTCATTTGAGAATCACACTCAATCTCAAACTCACACTCAATCTCAATATCGGGATGTAGCGCAGTCCGGTAGCGCGCTTCGTTCGGGACGAAGAGGCCGCTGGTTCGAATCCAGTCATCCCGACAACCGAAGCCAAATATCGCGGATAATGCAGCGACTTTTAGTGGCTTTAAATAGCCAAGCTTGCTTGAAGCTATGAAGAGCCATCTAAAAGCTGCACGACAGTGCAGATATTTGGTGAAGGTTGAGCGCCTCCAGTTTTGGATCATTGAAAATAATCCAGTCATCCCGACTTCGCCCGCCAAATCCGCATTTTGTGGAGACGGCGGGCCTATTTGTAACACTTCGCTTGAAGTTATATTGCCCAATAGCAGCGGGCTTCGTCGGGCACGGCCCGACCCTTTTTAATACTATAGGTTTTCTTGAGACCACACCTTCTTGGATCGCCGAAGGCAATCCAGCTTAGCCAGCCGAAACAACGTAATGGCTGGTATTATCTACTGAAATGTAAAGGTGGATCACCCCGCACTTGCCATCCGAAATTTTAATGAAGGATGGCCGTGCCCACCGAAATACCGATTACTATAGGTATGAAGGTGGGACTACGCCCTCCAGAGTTGGTAGAACGCAGAAGGGCATTTTTTATCGGTTTAAACAACTGCTTGCCACCTACTAAAAGGCTTCGTCGGGCGCGGCCGACATTCTTCATACCTAGAGCGTTTTTGCGAGATCAATCCTTATTTTTGATGTCCGAAGGCAATAGGTTGAGCAGCAACGTTTTAACCATTAACTTTGCTTTGGGAGGTCCTGTGATCTTCAACAACACATCATTTTTCGCTTTTAACCTGATATCGAATTGGAAGAAAGGGCAACATTTATTCTCAGCTAAAATGTAGTCCGTTAATTTCAGAATAAAATTCTCCTCATATTTAAAGTTGAAAATAAAACCGGTATCGATTTCCTGAATTTCTGTGACATCTGAAAAAATCTCTTTTACTAACTTTTCTTTCCTTTCAAATAGCTTCGCATCGGTAAGAGTACAAGCTACATCACCACCTGAGGTAATGTTTTTGGTGGTATCATGATTTATCCCCTTACCTTCGTTTTGAGTAGAAGAATCCATTAAATTTTCCATTTTTAGGCTCAGTGCAACATATCTTTCCCCTTAATGAGCAACATAACGGTCCCGCTACATAACTTTACGTATATAATGTAAAACGCCGATATGCCTTCTCAATGCAAAGTTAAACCATGGAGTATGGTCTACAGTCAAGAGAAAAGTGCTATTTTATTTAAAAAATCGCTAGATATGTTAATAGGAGAAATTTCCAAGATAACCGGTTTGTCCAAAGATACCATTCGATATTATGAAAAGAGGAATTTGATCGAAGTTAATAGAACAGCATCTAATTGGAATAACTACAAGGATTATAATGAAGAAAATATAAGGAGCTTACTATTGATCAAGTGGTGCAAGGGGTTTGGTTTTACGCTGAATGAAATTAGCGATATATTGACCTTGGTGGAATCAGGAGATGCAACTTGTAAGACCGTTTCTAATCTGGTAACCCAGAAACTTTCAGATATCAATGAAAAAATAAGTGAGCTAGAACAGGTCAAACAAATGATCATTGATAGGTTGGATGTGGCTGTCATTAATTGTAGCGCCACCGCAGATAATAATGGGAATTGCTCTGAGTTAGACATTGCTATCGATAGGTTCCAGTAGTCAACAATTTATATATATGGTTTCAAACTACTGATATTATTCTGTGTACAGGCGTGTTCCCAATTAGATGTTTTTCACAAAACTCAGGCAATGCCTGGTCCGCAACCTCCCTGTTCCCAAAATAGAGCGATATAAAGAGTTTTTCAGAGTTACTAATTGACTATTGGGTAATGATCGATAATAGCCACCACCTGGTAGTCTTTGGAATCGATTCTATGCCGCAGGTCCAAGCGGTTGATCACTTTAACATAGCACATCAAGTTTGAATAATGGTATCTAGGACCGTTCTGAACGAAATGTTCATTCCGTTGTTTATTAAGGTAGTTCAACCTGAATAGCTAAGAGGAAAATTTAATTGTTCAACTAAAAATCCTAAATGGAATTTTGGGAATCCTTTAAGGAGTGGTTTATGGGCCTGGGTGAAGCCTACGGGGTCAATCCTATTATATTCGGTTCCATCTATGTAGGTGCCATCCCCTTGTTTACCCTGTCCCTGGGTTGGTTGATCAAAAATATCAAAAACAATAAACCCATTGCCGTGCCGGTTCTGCTCACGGGATTTTTCTTTATATCCGCCTACCTTTATTTGATTATTGCAGGGCAGAATATTCCCGCCTGGGTTTATGTGGTTATAGCCCTGCTAGTGGCTTTTGGAGTGTATAGCACCGTGAGGAAAATTCGAAAGGCTACTAAGGATAACTAGTATCAAATTCCGGGCGAGAAATTGTTTCTAAGCTATGGTTATTGGTTAATTCCAATTAATATAGGGGATGTTTAGGCCGACCGGTATCTTATTTCTGTTCCTCTCAGTACTTTGGGGTTGCACAGCAGATCCACACTCTCCGCAAGAAAATGTTATTGATTTTAGTAATGTGCCGGTGGAAGGCGGCCGGGTCTCGGGAACAACTTCTAACAACGGTGAAATTCAGATATTCAAAGGTATCCCGTTTGCGGCAGCACCCACCGGAGACCTTCGATGGAAAGCCCCGGCGCCGGTTCCACCATGGGATGGCGTTAAATCATGTGATTCCTTCGGGCCCAGCCCTATGCAACGTGATCCGGAACCATTTTATGTGTGGACTGAGGAATTCCTAATTGCCAAGCAACCCATTGATGAAGATTGCTTATACCTCAACGTTTGGACCGGAGCTGAAAGCATGGACGAAAAGAGGCCGGTGGTGGTCTGGATCCCTGGAGGAGGCTTTGTTTCAGGAAGCGGCTCGGTTCCCATCTATGATGGTGAGGCCATGGCAGAAAAAGGCGTGGTCTTTGTCACCATTAACTACCGTTTGGGGATTTTCGGCTTTTTCTCGCATCCTGAATTAACCAGGGAATCACCGCACAATGCCTCCGGCAACTACGGTCTGCTGGATCAGATAGCCGCCTTAACATGGGTAAAGCAAAATATTAAAGCCTTCGGAGGCGATCCGGATAACTTTACCATCGCCGGGCAATCGGCCGGCTCTGCCAGTGTGGTTTTTCTAGTGGCTTCTCCTTTAGCCAAAGGGCTGTTTCAAAAAGCCATTGCCCAAAGCGGTGCAGGTTTACTAAGTAGAGAACCTGGAGGTACAGCGCTAATGAACTTAGCGGAAGCTGAACTTTCCGGACAGAAAGTGGCCAGTGACCTGCAGGCAACCTCCATAGCCCAGCTTAGGAATATACCGGCAGGTAAACTCCAGGATAAGGGAAATTTTCGCGCACATCCCATTGTTGATGGCTATGTCTTACCTGAAAGTGCCACCAAGATCTATCTGGAGAATAAACAAAATAAGGTTAGCCTGCTTACCGGCTGGAACCAGAATGAGGGGGTAGTGATGGGGGAGTTTGAATCAGCTGATGAGTTCAAGGAAAGAATGAAGAATGAATGGGGGGCAACAAGCGGTGAACTTCTGATACTGTACCCCGCCTCAAGTGATTCCATAGCGGCAATATCACAAAAAACTTTACAGCGCGATGTGGTGTTCGGGGCCCAGAATTACGCCCTGGCCAACCTGGTGAGCAGTCAAGGTAATGAGGTGTATGTTTACCGCTTTGCCCGGCAGATACCCGGTAGAGCAAATGAAAATTATGGGGCCTTTCACACTGGAGAGGTGCCTTATGCATATGATAATTTGGAGTTTGTCGACCGGCCATTCGAAACCATTGATTTCCGGTTGGCCGATATAATGTCGTCCTATTGGATGAATTTTATTACCAGCGGTAATCCTAATGCCGAGGAGTTACCCAATTGGCCAAAATATAGTACCAACTCGCGGGATATAATGTTTTTTGGAGAAGAACCACAAAGGGGGATTATAACTGATACAGCAAATTTAAATTTTTTGCAGGAGCATTTGATGCGAAAATAAATCGGTACAACCGCATATCAACTAGTTTTTTTTACAAATCCCTATCAAGGATCTCCTTTATCCATCGATCTGCCGGGTGCTCCGCTAAAAATATCAGCCCTAATTTTTCAGCTGCTTGCCGGTGTCCCGCATAATAGAGGGCCAATATATAGTTTCGCTCAATAGCTGCATGCGAGCTATTCCACATAGGCACCGCTCCATTAGGGTCTATATCAATAACCTGTGGTTTACCCGGCATCTCCCCGGTAAGGGTCTCCCGTCCTTCTTTGCCAACAGACTTGATTAATTGTGTATTACCCAGACTATCCTTAACGGCTAATTCCATTGGGTAATCAACAGTACCTCTCCTGATGAGATCTATAGTGAATCTCCAGTTTTCACCAACTTCCTCAATTTCCTTAAGTTCTGCGATATACTCGATCAGAGCATCCGGTTGGCTCCACTGTTTTATGAAATTTCTGGCTGGTGTCCATTTTTCCTCGCAATATTTAATAAAATCATTTACCGTTAGTTTCCGGTTTCCATAATTTTCCACTATTCGACGCTGCACCTCCAAAAAATCGGTATATCCCATTTCCCGGGAAAGCAGTTGTATACCCAGAGCGGCCTTACCATGGGCAATTAGCCCGTTATAATTGAAATTTTCCTTTTGATAATCTTCTGGTGCCAGACCCAATTCCTGATTGACGTTGAGTAAGGTGGCGGTGAGATATCGGCGCATCATGCCGGTAAACAGCGCTGTGGTATGCCAAACTTCTTCCAAGGGAACATCATACTGATCCGATAAATATAAATGGTCGATCCAGATACCATTGCCCAGCATGAGCCAATCCAACCCGGACTGGGCCGCAAGCACATGATGTCCCCAATAGTAATGACCCACCTCATGAGCGGTGATCCACCTTAAGAACTCCTCGTCGGTCCTTCCACGATGAATATAAAACACGTTTTCAGAGGGAAATCCACCTCCCCAATTATTATTCCCCATAGAAATGCCCAGGTGGCTTTTGGGAAAGAACCCATAAGTTTCAATATACCAGGATATAGCCTGTTCAGCATACCGCAAAACATTTTGGTAAAGGACCGCCTCCGTTTCCGGATACAAACAGGAGATCTGAATTTCTCCAACCCGCTTTGTGTCCAGTGAGTAACCCTTTCCCGCATTCAATCCAAAGTAGTGAAGGTCCTTACCGGAAAAATCAGATCGTAATTTATTTGAATTGACTTTTTCCTGTTGGTTTAGTTTTCCAGAAGTGAGAAATACCCATTCATCAGGATGCACCAGGCTCACTTTAAAATCCTTGTTGAAATAACGGGTTCCATTTAGGTAAATATCCGGATACCATCCCTGATCAGCGCTAGTGAACGGAAACAACACATAGCCCACCTGACCCCGCCAATCGGAAACCATCTTTAGATCCACCTCAAATTCCACCTTTAATTCCCTAATGGGATCTTTACCTGGCAACACCGCAAAATCTTCATTCGGATCAATCTCAAAATCCATACCTCCAGCTTCTACTGCGGTTATGAATAGCAGCTTCTGACCCAGCGAATCTGTACCGGCAGAATTCAGATTAATGGAAATGCATTCCGCAGCAATTGATGTTCCCTGGTAGGTAAGTTCACCGGAAAGGATCAACTGCTCATCAATTTCACCGGTAATGGTGATAGTATGGCTTTGGCTGGAAAGAAGGCCCTGCCAGCTATAGAATACCGTTAGTAGTAAATAACGTAGAATCATGCTGCATTGGTTATGGTAGGTTACACATCAAAGTTTTTATTAAAGAATCTAAAAAACCCAGCAAGGTTGCACCACTTGCCCTGATCCGATCTTGTATTCTTATAAAAATCTAAATAGCGATTTGTGGCTTCAAAACGTTTTGAAAAGCTTATGTTACAAGCAGGATCTAGCTTGTTTGGTAATATTTTACATTAGTGTGGTAATCAAGCTTATAGGTTTTCAGTTATACAAATCAACCCACCACGTAGTCATTTCGAGGTATAATTATTTGATTCCAAAACACACAAACCTAGGATGACGTTGATGTAATAAGTTAGGTGTTTGTGAACATGATGAAATTGGTGCAGCCAGTAGGTTGGGATAATCCCAATAGAAACTCATGGCAAGGTTGAATATTTTGATTCCAAAACACACAGCACTGGGATGACGTTGAGTTGATATGAAGAAGCTATTGATGTTGATATAGTGGTCATCTGGAGCAGCGATCAATAGTTAATCTACCATAGTGGTCACTCGGCGCAGCCAAGCGACTGAGTTGTTTAAATATTTTAAAATCAGCTACTTAAAATAATACGTCATTGCGATGAGCGCAGCGAGTTTTCAGTTATACAAATCAACCCACCACGTAGTCATTTCGAGGTATAATTATTTGATTCCAAAACACACAAACCTAGGATGACGTTGATGTAATAAGTTAGGTGTTTGTGAACATGATGAAATTGGTGCAGCCAGTAGGTTGGGATAATCCCAATAGAAACTCATGGCAAGGTTGAATATTTTGATTCCAAAACACACAGCACTGGGATGACGTTGAGTTGATATGAAGAAGCTATTGATGTTGATATAGTGGTCATCTGGAGCAGCGATCAATAGTTAATCTACCATAGTGGTCACTCGGCGCAGCCAAGCGACTGAGTTGTTTAAATATTTTAAAATCAGCTACTTACAATAATACGTCATTGCGATGAGCGCAGCGAAGAAGCAATCTCATTCAAAAAGAAAAGAGATCAATACTTTTAATGGCAAGGCAAGTGGTAAACTTAACCCAGATAGGTCGGGATTCAGCATAATCGTCACTCGGAAAATTCCTGACTGCATCGCTTTGGCTGCGTGGCAATGCTGTCAGGCAGGGTAAGCGACGGAATTTTGTATTTTATTTATAATCAGCCACTTAAAATGATACTTCATAAGCAAATGCTTTAGATCAATTCAGGTGATCCTTCTTTAATCCGCGGGTCAATTCACTAATTAGTTGCTTTCGATTAAATCCGGCCTTCCGGGTAAATGATTTTTCCGCAGCCGTTTTAGGATCATAAGTGGCACCCCAAAGGATCATATCTACCAACAACGGCAGCAGGTCAATCCCCTTCTGGGTCAAACTGTATCGTATCCTGGACTTTTTGACCGGGTCGGTTCCGCTGGACAAGATACCATGGGCCTCCATCCTCTTCAAGCGGTCAACCAGCACGGTAGTGGAGATTTTTTCTTCGCTGTCAAAAAATTCATTGTAATGCCGTTTTCCTTTAAACATTAAATCACGTAGGATCAATAATGACCATCTGTCGCCGATGTGCTCCAGGGCAAAGTGAATAGGGCAATGTGATTTTAAATTCATGGCCTTAAGTTAATATAATTTTAACTTGCTTTTTAAAAGTTAATTGATAATATTTAGCTTTGTTTTTACAAGTTAAATTATTTATTATGCCTACGCTTGAGAATAGCATTATCATCGATGCGCCCTTGGGGGTAATATGGAACTTCCTGTCAGAAATGGATAAATTGGCTCTGTATGATCCTGCCGTGGCCAGTTCGAAAGTACTTTCCGATACCAAAACCGGAGTGGGTTCCACCAGGAGAGTAGAAATGAAGGACTATAAGAACTGGTTCGAAGAAAAATGCACCCTGTACCAACCAGAGGAGGCCTTGGAATTCCAATTAACCGCCTGTTCATTCCCCGTCGATAGCCTAAAACACGTATATACTTTTAATAAGATAAACCATAATAAATATCAGGTTACTCAACATCAGACTTACCAAATGAAATACGGTATATTAGGTTGGATTATGGGAGCCCTGATAAAAACTCGATGGAATAAAGGAATTAAATCGTTTCTAAAAGGACTAAAAGATATTTCCGAGCAACATGGCCTATAATGAATATTTAGTAGAAAGGATCAGACAACGATTAAGCGGCAGAGCCGAGGTGATCGAAAAGCCCATGATGGGTGGGCTTATATTTATGGTTGATGGCAAAATGTGCCTGGGGGTGGATATTGATAAAAAAACCAACTCAGATCGCTTGATGGTCCGGGTGGGCAAACTTCCCTATGAAGAATTATTAGGTAAAAGAGGTAGCAGAGCCATGGATTTTACCGGCAAAATAATGCGAGGCTTCCTATTTATTGATCCTCAAGGTTTTGATCTGGATGAAGACCTGGATTACTGGGTGGAAAATGCCTTGGTGTTTAACCGGCAACTTTCCTGACGCTTCCGCTACCAAAAGTATATATAAAATATTACGATTATTGATACGATTATAACCGTATGGATCACATCCCACCTGTTCCAGCTGTTCCTGGTTTCCGCTAACTCCTCAGGTGTAGCGGACCCATAAGTTAAGCCGGCAACCTGTTGAGGGGCCGGTTTCGGGGTAAATAAACTAATTATTACAATCAATAATATTGACAGGAAGAACAAGAAAATGGTATAGTGCAGCCAATTAGTGGCAATGAACCATTGATAGATTATTCCATCCGGACTGAAGCTGTCCTCAAAGATGTTTACTGCCAACCGAAACATTCCCAGTACAAATCCTGTGATCAAACCCCACATGCCGGCTTTTGGAGTGGCTTTTTTATAGAATACCCCCATAAAGAACACCGCAGCTATCCCGGGGGCTAATAATCCCTGAACTTGCTGCAAGTACTCATACAATACGCTACCCAGGCTGCGCATCACCGGGATCCATAAAATCCCCAATACGATGATCACGGTGGTGGCAATACGGCCCACTTTAACCAGGTGTTTTTCCGATGATTCAGGTCGATATTTCTGGTAAAAATCTACCGTAAACAACATGGCAGATGAATTAAAGAGCGAGGCCAGCGAACTCATCAAGGCGGCCAGCAAACCTCCCACCACCACTCCTTTCAAACCTGCCGGAAGCAGGGAGGATACCAAGGTGGGAAAGGCGGCATCACTAGAGCTTAGATCACTCCTTTGGCATTTAAGGCGTAGGCGATCATACCGGGAATGAGAAAGATGAAAACCGGAGTGGTTTTAAGATAGGCGCCAAATATGGTTCCCCTGCGGGCTTGCTTTTGATCTCGGCCGGAAAGAACCCGCTGCACGATATATTGATCGGTACACCAATACCAGAATCCTATAATGGCCGAACCCAGCAGCACACCAGTCCAGGGAAATTCCGGATCAGATGCTGATCGTATCAGGGAGGTCATTACATCAGTATCGCTTTCATAAACTACGTTTCCATCGCCGGCAGCATACCGCACATTGACATTACTCATAATCTCCATCAACTCACCCCAACCTCCTACTTTGATCAAGCCAATAACCAATATAGTGATCGAACCAACCAGTAAAACCGGAGTCTGCAATACCGAAGTATACAACACGGATTTCATACCACCGATCACGGTATATATACCAGTGATCACCACCAAACCAATAGCCCCGATCCAGAAGAAATCGATTCCCACTACACTTTCTATCCCAAACACCTCTTTAAACACAATTCCTCCCGCATAAACGGTTACTGCGACCTTAGTCAGTACGTAACTGATTAGACTGATAATTGATAATATGGATCTGGAGGCTGCATTGTAACGTTTCTCCAGAAACTCCGGCATAGTAAATACCCCGCTGCGGGAATAGAAAGGCACAAACAGCCATCCCAGGATCAGAATAAGCCAACCGTGCATTTCCCAGTGGGCCATGGCCATTCCGCTGCTGGCTCCCGCGCCGGCCAGACCCACCAAGTGCTCCGAACCAATATTGGAAGCGAAGATGGACGCCCCAATGGCAAACCAACCTACATCCCGGCCGGCTAGAAAATAATCAAAGGAGGTGTCCTCTTTCATTTGGCTCACCCATACGATAATTCCTATGAGGGCAGCGCAGAATATTCCCAGCACAATCCAGTCAAGCGTGGCGAATTCCGACATGTCTAAAGGTTATTTGGTGGAAAATTTAGCGACGGTTTTACTGCTATAGATATCTCCGGGGTTTAATACTACCGATGGAAATTCAGGTTGATTGGGGGAATCAGGAAAATGCTGGGTTTCTAAACATAATCCACTGCGATGTTCATAGGTCTGACCAGCTTTGCCGGTAAGGGTACCATCCAGAAAATTTCCCGAATAGAATTGAATACCCGGTTCGGTGGTAAACACCTCCATAAACCTACCGCTATTCGGTTCAAACAAAGTAGCAGCCAAAGCCAGTTCCTCGCCAGTTTGGTTGATCACCCAGCAGTGATCGTAGCCGCCGCCATGCTCCAACTGGATATGGTGCTGGTCAATATCCTGTCCTATAGATTTTGCACTCCTAAAGTCAAATGGCGTATCATCAACTAAAGCTATTTCCACGGGGATTAGGGTGCTATCTACCTCAAGATACTGGTCGGCGTTTAGCATAAGCTCATGGTCCAGGATATTTTCAGAATTTCCCAGGTTATAGTAAGCATGGTTGGTCAGGTTAACAACAGTCTTCTTATCGGTGGTTGCCTGGTAGTCAAATGTCAGCGTATTGTCATTACCCAAAAAATAGGTGACTTCAGTTTGCAAATTACCGGGGTAACCTTCCTCCATATCCTTACTGGTATAGGAGAACTTCACTCCAACCCCATCCTCATTGATCATAGTATCGGCATCCCATAGCACCTTATCAAATCCCGTTAATCCACCATGGAGGTGATTGCCAAGATTATTAACTTCAAGCTGGTACTCTGTGCTGTCTAAAACAAACTTACCCCTGGCGATTCGATTGCCGTACCGGCCAATAATAGCCCCGAAGTACGGGTTGTTATCCACATAGCCTTGCAGATTGTCATAACCCAGCATAATATCACCGAAATTACCGGCCTTATCAGGCACTTTGAGCGAGGTGATGATACCCCCGTAGTTGGTTACCTGCATTTCCAGTCCATTCAGGTTGCGGAGAGTAAACAGGTTGGCCTCGGTACCGTCAGGTAAGGTTCCGAACGATTCTGAAGTTACAGTAGCCACAGGCTCTTCATCAGTTGATCCAGGGGTACAGGTTGTCAAGAGGCTTATTATAACTAATAAGATCGGGGAAAAGAAATTTCTCATGTTCGATTGTTACATATTATGTTGGAACAGGTGGTAATATACCTCATTCCACCGGAGTATAGTCTTCAAATCACGGATGGAAGTTTTACCATCGATCACAACCGACTCGATACCCGCCATTTCAGCAAAATCCTCCATCATTTCGGTGCTAACAGCCTTACTAAAAACGGTGTGATGCGAGCCTCCTGCCAATATCCAGGCCTGAGCCGCAATGCCCACATTGGGTCGCGGCTTCCAAAGTACACGCGCTACAGGTAGTTTGGGAAGATCATTCTCCGGATTTACCACATCTACCTTATTGATCACCATCCTGAATCTGGTACCCATATCCATCAAAGAAACGTTTATGGCAGGGCCTTGCTCCACTCCGAAAACCAATCTGACCGGGTCTTCCTTGCCTCCAATAGACAGTGGATGCACCTCGCACCTAGGCTGATGTCCTGCTATTGACGGGCATATTTCCAACATATGTGATCCCAACACCCGGGAGTCTCCATTCCTGAAATCATAAGTGTAATCCTCCATAAATGACGTACCGCCTTCCAGATCCTGGTCCATGGCTTTCATGGCAAAGAGTAAGGCAGAGGTCTTCCAATCACCCTCGGCACCAAACCCATACCCATCGGCCATTAGGCGTTGCACTGCTATTCCTGGTAATTGCTTCAATCCATGTAGGTCTTCAAATGTATCAGTAAATGCTTGAAAGTCGCCGGATCTTAGAAATGAGCGCATACCCAGTTCAATTTTAGCGGCGTCCTTGATGGCATGACTTTCCCGTACTGGTTTATCCATCTGGTATAGATCGGCATACTGGTTGACCAGGTCTTCAATTTCCTGATCGCTACGGCTTTCTACGTGCTCCACCAGGTCTCCAATACCAAAACCGTTGCAAGTGAATCCAAACCGCATCTGAGCTTCTACCTTATCGCCTTCGGTCACGGCCACCTGTCTCATATTGTCACCAAACCTGGCTACTTTAGCCTTATTTATCACATGCCATCCCAGGGCTGCCCGGGACCAGGATCCGATCTTGCCGACCACTTTATCATTTCTCCAATGCCCTACTACCACTTTCCTATTCCTTCTCAACCTGCTTACCATAAACCCAAATTCCCTTCCTCCATGAGCGGATTGATTTTCATTCATGAAATCCATATCAATCTCACTCCAGGGAATGGTGTCATTATATTGGGTATGCAGATGCAACATAGGTTTATTCAAACTCTGCAGACCACGTATCCACATCTGTGCGGGGGAAAAGGTGTGCATCCAGCTGATCACCCCAATACAGCTAGATGAGAGGTTGGCCTGCTCCATGACCTTAGCAATCTGATCAGGAGCGGTAACCACGGATTTATTGCTAATTTTAATGGGGATGCCGGGGTGATGGTCCAAGGCTGATGTGATCTCCTCGGCATGACGGGCTACGTTCTCTAAAGTTTCTTCACCATATAGATGTTGACTACCAGTTATAAACCACAGCTCATATTGTGCGAAGTCAACCATATCTTCAATATTTTACAGCGTTTAGTCCGATTTCTATTCGGCACAGCCATTAATCAATATTCTAATTCTGTCCATAATACCCCAGCGGACCGTGCTTACGCTGATAGTGTTTGTCGATAAGCGCTTCCTTTAATCTGGGTGCTTCAGGATTGATGGTCAATGTTAAGTAAGCCATCCTGGCAATCTCCTCCAGTAATTTAGAGTTGAATACCGCATTATCAGCATCTTTACCCCAGGTAAAAGGACCGTGGTTTCCTATAAGTATCATTTGCACTTCCCGGTAATCCAATCCGTTGGTGCTGAAACAGTCAATTATTTGTTGACCGGTGTTATGCTCATAATCTCCTTCAATGAGGTTGTCCCCCATGGGGGGTGCACAGGGTATATCACTGGTCAGGTAATCTGCATGGGTAGTACCCATTATGGGAATATCCTTCTGAGCCTGTGCCCAGGAAACGGAATAAGTTGAATGTGTATGGCAGATGCCTCCAATCTCTTCCCACTCCCGGTATAGAAAAGAATGGGTTTTGGTGTCAGAAGAAGGTCTAAGAGTACCCTCTACCACCTGGTTCTCAAAGTCCACGATTACTATATCATTTAAACCCAGTTTTTCATAGGGGACCCCACTGGGTTTTATAGCAAATACACCCCGGTCGCGATCCACTGCGCTTACATTCCCAAAAGTATAGATGACCAGGTTTAGTTCGGGCAATTGCATATTGGCCTCATAACATCTTCTTTTTAAATCCTGGTAGTTCGACATATCAGAGGTAATTTATTTTACTTTCCACAAAGGCACCAAGTTCCAAATAAGTCTTATATAAGGTGTCATAATGATCGCTTAGTGCGGCTTGAGGATAATAGGTTTGGTCAAACCCATTACCCATCCCCTCTATGGCAGCTCCTATCGAGGGGTAGATCCCGGCGGCAGTAGCGGCGTACATTGCTGCACCCAGTGCCGGCGCCTGCTCTGAATTGGCAACTTTGATAGGCATTTTAAGCACATCGGATAGGGTTTGCATAACGAAACTGGATTTCTTTGCCACTCCGCCTATTCCCACTACAGTTTTGATCTCCACACCTTGCTCCCTAAATCTCTCCACGATGCTGCGGGAGCCGAAACAGATCGCTTCTACTAGAGCCCGGAAAATTTCCGGCGCTCCGGTTCCCAGGGTTAAATTTACCATGGCACCCTTCAATGCCTGGTTAGCATCCGGTGTTCGTCTGCCGTTTATCCAATCGAGCGCTACCGGAGCATTTTTATCCAAGGGTAAGGAAGAGGCTTTTTCAGACAATTCTACCACCATTGATTCTTTCATTTCCCGGCGTTGATCGTCGGTCAATTGCATCGAACTGGAAAGGTTATCGATAGGCCAGGATACTACGTCGCGAAACCAGGCCAGCACGTCGCCAAAAGCCGACTGCCCGGCTTCCAGGCCGATCATTCCCGGGATCACCGATCCATCCACCTGGCCACAAATCCCTTTCACGGTTTTATCTCCAACCACTTCTTGCGGCGATACAATGATATCACACGTAGAAGTTCCCATGACCCGCACCAGGGTAAATTCTTCCACTTCCGCGCCTACCGCCCCGGCATGGGCATCAAAGGTTCCAACGGCTACCACAGTTTCGCCCGTCAATCCAAGTTTTTCAGCCCATTCCTGGGAGAGATTGCCGGCTACCTGATCTGAAGTAAAGCTGTCTTTATACAAGTTCTTTTTCAGATCTACCAGTGATGGATCGAGTTGCTGCAAAAATTCATCAGCAGGTAGACCTCCCCAGCTCTTATGCCACATTGCTTTATGTCCTGCGGCACACCTGCTTCGTTTAAACGAATTTAGATCAGGAGCCCCCACCAGAAGATAGGTCATCAGATCACAATGCTCCATCCAGGAGTAGGCCGCCTGATCAATGTCTGGCCGGTTGCGGATAATGTGAAGGATCTTAGCCCAGAACCACTCCGAGGAATAGATGCCTCCTTCATACTTCGTATAGTCCTCACCCCCCCAGCTTTTGGCCAGCTTATTGATCTCATTTGCTTCTTCAATAGCAGTGTGGTCCTTCCATAATATCATCATCGCGTCAGGATCTTCAGCAAATGAAGGCTGCACACACAACGGGGTGCCGGATCGATCAACAGGAATAGGGGAAGATCCGGTAGTGTCAACACAAATGGCTTTTATCTGCGCTGGAGATGCACCCGACCGAGAAACTACTCCTTTGATGGTTTCTTCCAATCCCTCTATATGGTCTAGTACATGCTGCCGGAATTGAGACTTTACAGGATCACAATATTTACCGTCTTTCCAACGCTGATACCAATGCACCTCACTGGCCAAGGTACGGCCATCTGATGCATCTACCAGCACTGATCTAACTGAATCGGTGCCGTAATCCAAACCGATAACTAAACTTCCTGCCATAGGCCAAGCCTAAAAGATAATTAACTAAAATCAATAATATATACTATCAACATTTTACTGGTCAGACTGCAGAATTCGCTATCCCTCCTTTCACAGGTAAAAATGCTATAGTTTACCGCTTAAAAGCAAGTAAAAATGTGATTTTTACATTTATTATTATCTATGCCGGGTTAATGCTTGAATATTTGAATTGGCCGACGTAATTTCCCCATTAGCTCAATGTTTCATGCTGCATCAATATCAAGCAGAAAATAAGTCTCATGTCGCCGTTGACTGCATCATTTTTGGGTTCGACCAGAAGAAGGAAGAATTACAGTTATTGCTGATCAAACGCGGGTTCCGACCGCAGGAGGGAAAGTGGTCGTTGATGGGGGGATTTATGCATATCGATGAGACCCTGGATGACGCCGCTACCAGGGTTCTGCACAATCTAACCGGTCTAAAAAACGTCTATATGGAGCAGCTGCGGGCATTTAGTGAAATAAACCGCGACCCTGTTGAACGAACCGTTTCAGTGGCATACTACGCATTGATCAATATTGAGGAGCATGATACCGAGCTAACTAAAAAGTTCTCGGCCAGGTGGGTAGAGATCTCAAAATTACCTGAGTTAATTTTCGATCATCAGGAAATGGTAGATTACGCCATCACCAGGTTAAGATATAGGGCGACTATTCAGCCTATTGGATTTGAATTGCTTCCGGAAAAATTCACCATGAGACAACTTCAAAAGCTATACGAGGAAATATTTGATCAAAAACTGGATAAACGAAATTTCATTAAGAAGATCAACTCTCTGGATATTCTGGAAAAACTCCAGGAGAAAGACAAGTACTCCTCCCGAAAAGGCTCTTTTTTATACCGGTTTAATGAGGAAAAATACCAAACCAAAGCCGATAACGGATTTGTGTTCAAGGTATAATATTTACCTAGCTGCTTTTTCTTTGCTGTTGCTGAAGTAATTTTAGTTATATGAACCTTTACCAATCGGGGGAAGTACGGTGGTTTTGGAAGGGCGGTATACCACCCGAGATCAGCAGCGCTTTTGATGATTTTAATGAATCTTTGATCCAAGAGAACCGGACCGACCGTTATTTGATCTTCCCCAAGAATGTACATCTTGGGGTAAAGCTTCGTGAAGGGAATTTTGAGATAAAAGCCCTGCTAGAAACCGGCGACAACATCAAGGTAGGCCGAAGCCGCCTGGTCGCCACCTGCGAGATCTGGCAAAAAGTTTCATTGACTAATTTCAACTGGGAGCCTGCCACAGGGGAAGTCACAGAGGTCATCAAATCCCGATGGAGCTGCCATTTTGTGAGGGATAATGAGCAATGGGTAAAGTCAGATGCCCTATCCTCCTACGCCGATAGTTGTCAAATAGAGCTTACTGAGATTAAGATACTGGAAGAAAAATACTGGAGCTGGGCCTTGGAGGCCACCGGGACCGATCCGGATCTGTGCGACCTGTTAACCAGTATGTGGGCTAAACTATCTGAGGAAACTTCCCTGATCCAACAATTGGAAACCCGGCCTGACCTGATTGGCGCCCACTCCTTCCCCTCTTTTTTTAAGGTATTAGGGTTAGGAGACTAAGAAAGATTTTCCACGAAGGTGTGGTCTTGTGTTCCCTGAAGTTTCTATTATTTAGCTAATTATCTTTGTTAATCAAGCAGATTTGGGGTGGCATGCTTATGGTATTAATAAACCAGTACTCGATAACACGAGCTATTTTCATTGTCTTTTCAGACAAATCAGGGATCAACAATGTTCAAGAAATTCGCTTCGGTTAGCAATAAACCGCAGAAGCCGCTGATGATTTGGGACGGCGCCTGTGGATTCTGCGCGTATTGGATTCAGGTGTGGAAAAACGGAACCGGACGAAATGTTGACTACCGGCCTTACCAAAAATGCGCAGAACAATACCCAGATATTCCAGTCAAAGAATTTAAGAAAGCCAGCCGTTTCATAGAAACCGACGGCAAAGTTTATCATGGCCCCGACTCTGCTTATAAAAGTTTATGCTACTATCAACCTCACCCCATATATTTTCTCCATAATTGGTATCAAAACTCTTCCTTGTTTCGCCGCGGCAGTGACCATATGTACATCCTGATAGCCAAGAACCGAGCCTTAATGATGACCTTGACGAAACTCTTGTGGGGTAGTAACCCCTCAAATCGCAAGCCCTACTGGTTATTCTATTTACTCATCATTTTGATCATTGCCACCATGGTAAAGACCATGTAATATCCCAGTCGGTAAAATATTATCAGGAAGAGGCCATTGATGAAAGTGACTGATTGTTATCTTAATGGTGACAAACTAATACACCATGAGCGCTGTAAACCCTTTTCATCTGGCTATTCCGGTCAATGACCTGCAAAGCTGCCGACGATTTTATAATGAAGTGCTGCAATGCAAGGAAGGCAGAAGCAGTCA
This sequence comes from Cyclobacteriaceae bacterium, assembly GCA_965224285.1. GTDB lineage: Bacteria > Bacteroidota > Bacteroidia > Cytophagales > Cyclobacteriaceae > JAJCYK01. The sequence goes on along the minus strand of OZ245043.1, from coordinate 4,648,671 downwards.
GCAATGGGTAGACCTGGATTTTTATGGTCATCAACTGGTACTCCACGAAGTTGCTAATGAGACTTCTGAAAAAGCAAATCCGGTAGACGGTCACCGGGTTCCGGTGCCCCATTTCGGAGTGGTGCTGGATTGGCAGGACTGGGAGCAACTGGCAGACCGGCTGCAGGCACAAAACATAAAGTTCATTATCGAGCCCTATATTCGCTTCAAGGGAGAACCCGGAGAACAGGCAACCCTGTTTTTCAAAGACCCAGCCGGCAATGCCCTGGAGTTCAAAGCCTTCAAGAATATCGATCAATTATTTGCCACCTAGATGTATAAAATTTGGGCATTAATTGGTATTACCACCTGTTTATCAGTAGCTTGCGGATCCATTCCTGATTTTGAACCCGACAAACCCAATGTGATTTTCATTCTCACCGACGACCAGGGATGGGGGGATATTCAAGCGCACGGCAATGATTACTTGAGCACCCCAACCCTGGATGCCATGAAGCGAGAAAGCGCCAGTTTCAACCGGTTTTATGTTAGCCCTTTATGCGCCCCCACCCGGGCTTCCTTTCTCACCGGTCGGTACCATTTAAAGACCGGCACCGTATCGGTATCGCGAGGTATGGAACGCATGAAAGGGTCGGAAGTTACCCTGGCAGAGATTCTTAAGGACCATGGCTATGCCACCGGATGTTTCGGCAAGTGGCACAATGGGGAAAACTACCCAGAAAACCCTCAGGGTCAGGGGTTTGAAGAATTTTTTGGTTTTACCGCCGGGCATTGGAACAATTACTTTGACACCGATCTGCAATTCAATGGACGCACCTTGCCCACTAAGGGTTATATCACCGATGTACTCACTGATGCCGCGCTGGATTTTATGCAAAAACACCAGTCCCGTCCATTCTTTTGCTACATCCCTTACAATGCCCCTCATAGCCCCTTCCAAGTACCGGATGAGTATTTCGATAAATATAAAGCCATGGGATTGGATGATAAGTTGGCCTCAGTATACGGCATGTGTGAAAACCTGGATGATAATATTCAGCGGATATTAAATAAATTGGCCGACCTGGAAATCGAAGAAAACACCATAGTGATTTTCGCTACCGACAACGGACCCAACGGAGAACGCTTCAACGGCGGACTAAAAGGATGGAAAGGCCAGGTGGATGAAGGCGGGGTAAAGGTACCAATGTTTATACGGTGGCAAGGAAAGATCACGTCCGGCAAAGAGATAGAACAGTTGAGCAGCCATATCGATCTGCTGCCCACCGTATTGGAGCTGTTGGATATCCAAGCACCGGAAGATTTGGCCTTAGACGGCATCAGCCTGGCCCCAGCCCTGCTGGAGGATCAAGTTGAGTTTCCCAAGAGAAATATATTCACCCACGTCAACTTTATGACCGAACTGCTGCCCTATCCAGGAGCGATACGCAACCAGCAATACCTGCTTACGTTGAAGCAATCCGGCGTAGAACTCTACGACCTGCAGCAAGACCCGGAACAACAACATCAGCTACAGGATAGCCTGGTAGAGGTTCGCGAGAGACTGGAAGACAGCTACCAGCAGTGGTTTCAAAGTGTGACTGCCGATATCGATACCCTAAGACCCACCATGGTAGGTGGGGACAATACCGCAAACGTTTTGCTTACGGTACAGGAAGCCACTTTCACCCCCGGATTGGAATTCTTTGAAGGCCATGGCTGGGCCAATGACTGGCTGGTGAACTGGGATTCAGATGGTGACAGCATACAGTGGTTGATCGAGGTGAAAGAGACCTGCTCCTACCGGATATGGATGGAATACACGGTTCCCGAAAAGGATAAAGGCGCCAGGGTGGCGGTCTCAGCGGGAGCAGCGCAAAGCACGGGAATTATAACTAAATCCTTTGACCCGGAGTACCTGCCCAGTCCGGACCGGGTACCCCGGGTGGAGGTGTATGAAAAGAGCTGGGCCCGCTTGGATCTGGGAGAGATACCCTTACATGCCGGTGAACAAAAGCTTACCTTAAAGGCATTAAATGTTCCAGGGGAGCAGGTGTGTGAATTGAGAAGGTTGGTGCTGGAGCGGGTGGAGTGAGGTGCTGCTTTTATCGAATATATTCCTCAGAGTTTACTGTTGCCGGCTTATTTACTAAAAACCCTTTACAATCCTCCGTTAGCTATTATATTTGCATCCTAAATGGTTCCGTAGCTCAACTGGATAGAGCAACTGCCTTCTAAGCAGTAGGTTCGGGGTTCGAGTCCCTGCGGAATCACGAAGTGATGGAGCAGGGAGGAGAAGCCTGTCCCGAGCGTAGCCGAGGGAAGTCCCTGCGGAATCACAGAGTGATGGAGCAGGGATGAGAAGCCTGTCCCGAGCGTAGCCGAGGGAAGTCCCTGCGGAATCACGGAGTGATGGAGCAGGGAGGAGAAGCCTGTCCCGAGCGTAGCCGAGGGAAGTCCCTGCGGAATCACGGAGTGATGGAGCAGGGAGGAGAAGCCTGTCCCGAGCGTAGCCGAGGGAAGTCCCTGCGGAATCACAGAGTGATGGAGCAGGGAGGAGAAGCCTGTCCCGAGCGTAGCCGAGGGAAGTCCCTGCGGAATCACAGAGTGATGGAGCAGGGATGAGAAGCCTGTCCCGAGCGTAGCCGAGGGAAGTCCCTGCGGAATCACGGAGTGATGGAGCAGGGAGGAGAAGCCTGTCCCGAGCGTAGCCGAGGGAAGTCCCTGCGGAATCACAGAGTGATGGAGCAGGGATGAGAAGCCTGTCCCGAGCGTAGCCGAGGGAAGTCCCTGCGGAATCACGGAGTGATGGAGCAGGGAGGAGAAGCCTGTCCCGAGCGTAGCCGAGGGAAGTCCCTGCGGAATCACGGAGTGATGGAGCAGGGAGGAGAAGCCTGTCCCGAGCGTAGCCGAGGGAAGTCCCTGCGGAATCACGAAGTGATGGAGCAGGGAGGAGAAGCCTGTCCCGAGCGTAGCCGAGGGAAGTCCCTGCTGTGCCCTGCAGTAGTGAAACAAGGACGGGCTGTGCCCGGCAGCAGTGCAACGGGGACGGGCTGTGCCCGGCATTAGTGAAACGGGGACGGGCGGAATCACAATAGTAATTACGAAAGACGAATTACGAATTACGAATTTTGGACAGCGTTTTGCCAGACCTGCCCTGAGTTTGCCGAAGGGAGCTGTCCCGATAAACCGGCCGAAGTGAAACGAAGACGGACGGAATCACAGGGTGATGGAGCAGGGAGGAGAAGCCTGTCCCGAGCGTAGCCGAGGGAAGTCCCTGCGGAATCACGAAAGTAATTACGAAAGACGAATTACGAATTACGAATTTTGGACAGCGTTTTGCCAGACCTGCCCTGAGTTTGCCGAAGGGAGCTGTCCCGATACAAGCGTGAAGCCTCAAACCGGCCGAAGTGAAACGAAGACAGGTCGCGCGTGGCAGTAGTGTATCGAAGTCGGGCGGAATCACATTGTATATCAGCTACTTGCGTGATAAAATAATTTTGAAAAATATTGCCGGGTTACACCAAGATAACAAAAATAGTATTCTACCATGGGCGATTCACAACACACCGAGAAAGCACCCCTTATAGAAATCACAGATCTTACAGGGCTAAGCAAACCTCTAATCAAGTTAATTGAAGTTGTTTCAAATGGAGTGGGTGCTATAAGTAAACCCTACTTGATTAGAAAGGAAGCTGATGCCAAGGCATATGAAATCACAACAATAACTCAAGCAGTTAAAGAGAACCAATCCGGGCTTCAAAAGATTGAATCTGATCAAGGAAAGCTGAAGGTAGAATCTCTTGATGCCGCCTCACTCCAGGAGGAGCTTCGGCTTGATGAGAGGGCTCATCATAGAATCGAACACAGAGAGCTAAGAAAGCAACAAAATGTTGAAAATATAACCCAACAGGCATTCAAGCAGTTAGAAAGTGAAAGGATGGTATCTGAGGATCCAGTTGATGAGGACTGGACCACCAGGTTCTTTGATTATGCTGCTGACATTTCAGATGAGGAGATGCAATTATTGTGGGCTAAAGTTTTAGCAGGAGAGGTAAAACAGCCAAAGTCATATTCATTAAGGACACTGGAGGTGCTTAGGAATTTAAGTAAAGGGGAGGCTGTCATCTTTCTTGATTTCGCAAGGCTAGCAATTTTTGATGGCAGTAGAGCATTTCTACTTAGCCCTCCCGGAGGATCTCCAGCAAGAGTAAACTTTGACAAAAGGTACAACACTTACCATACTCATCGGCTATTAATGAGCGAACTCGGTATTCTTAACTCTGCTGAGTCAGGATATGGACTAGAGCAGACACTCAACTCTGGATTTGAAATCCAATTTGACTTCCGAAAGTACAGGTTGATATTCAAAAAGCTACCGGATAAGCCAAAAACAGATTTCAACGTTCATACCTTTACCACTGTAGGTTTTGAGCTTTGCAGGCTAACTGATGTAGACACTGATCTTGGCTATATCCAATTGTTTTGTTCATACTTAAAGCGTGACCATGGGGAATTTTCATATGCTAAGATTGTTGAAGAATCACCAGATAGAAAGTCCGTGAAACTTACCCCATTTAAGCCGGTGCTCTTAAGTGACAAAGAAAAAGAGCGGTTTAGAATAATTGAGGAAAATAAAAAGAAGAAACAGAGCAACTCAAAGTAACTCCAGCCAGATTCTCTGGTAACACCTAAATCAACCTGCAGCTATCCTTGGTCTTTACCTAGCTAGGGGGTCCGCCGGACAAAGGATATGATTAAATACCACTAACCATTGAATTGTTAATATGTTAATCGAGCTATTATCCTCAGTAAAACCAAAAGCCCCACCACCATCCAGCAGCATGGCTAAAGGACATTTATGAAATGTGGTATGTTAATCTCCAATACTTCAGAAGCCCAAAACTATAATTAGAAATTGAACGAACGGATTACCTATTTAAAAGCATAACTGAAATATATACAGTCTAATTGATTTTATTAATAACCAGCCTCTTCCGCTGCCTGCTTCAAGTACGGTTTAGGGATTCTTTGTGGCTTATAATAATCCCAATAAGTAGCATGTCCATTAGGGAAGTCCAAATCAACTTGGATACCATCCTTGAACACCATTTCTACTTCCCGTATATAAGAGATATTTTCCAACGGATTTTTAGACACAATCAACAGGTCGGCCAATTTTCCTTCTTCCACGGTGCCCAACTGGTCAGAGACCCCCATCATTTCGGCACTATTCCTGGTCGCTGCGATTAGCGTGGCCATTTCACTTACGCCGGAAAGAACAAACTGCTCCATTTCAAGTATACCGATTTCTCCAATTGGCATGGAGTCAGATCCCAACACCACCCTAACCCCGGCATCAACTGCTTTTTTGAGCGCTTGACGCTGCAATAAGGCAAATTGTGGTGAACGCTCATCGGCATCATTTATCAACATCCGGTAATAGGATATCTTTTTATCCTCAGCATATCCAAGGGCTTTAAGACGGTCCTCACGCTCGATGATATATTCCTCACTTAAATTGCAGATGATGGTTGGAGAATAAAATGTCCCTTTTTCAACCATCAACTGAATGGTTTCGTCACTCAAATTATATCCGTGCTCAATACAGTCAACCCCTGCTTGTACTGCACGATAAATATCTGGTTCTCTTGAATGTGCGGTTACCTGAATGCCAAAACTATGGGCGGTCTCTATGGCCGCTATTAGTTCTTCGTGACTCATTTCGACACTCATTAGTTTAATCAAGTCCACTCCATGTTGTACTCGCTCTCTTACCGCCTGTCGAATGCGAGCCACCCCATCAGCACCATGTACAACATCACCGCCATGTCCAGCTGTAGGAGCAACAGGCCTGCCACTGGCAAAAATTCTAGGTCCTAGGAAAAACCCTTGATCAAAGGCATGCTTCCACTCGACATCAATATAATCACGTTCCCCAACAGAACGAATGCTGGTAAATCCGTTTCTTAAACCATCCATGGCATTCAGACCTGCCCTTATAGTTGCAGAAACTGCCGTCTCGTTTGATTCTATATTGTTCGGGTCAGGTAATAGTGCAGTAAGGTGGACATGCATATTCCATAGTCCGGGAAGTACGTAGCCATTATTCACCTCAATAACTTCAATGCCAGGCCCGGTCGAACCCTGATAGGGATGGTTATTAATCTCGCTGATTTTATTTCCCTTTATCACAATGGTCATATTTGCCATAGGACCGGCTCCTGTACCATCGATAATGTTGCAATTAGTCAAAACAGTGGTTTGATTCCCGTCATTCTGGGCCGTTATAGGTCTTGAGGTACAAAGGCAACCAAAAGTAATGGCTAATACTATTAAGAAGTAACCCGGTCTTTTCATGGTATTACAGTTTGTTGTTCATAGTGTATTAAATTTCGATTTGATGGAAGATCCGCGGTCCTCCGAGAACTTGGGGTCGTCTTGAGATGAAGACATTTGTAATGGCACTTTAATCTAAAATTTTACTTTACAATTCCACAGCCCTATCTTTAAACTCCAGCTTCTCCACTCCTTTCAATATGTTTTTCCCATCCCTACCTGGCGTATGGTCGATTACCGTGGTCTCGACACCAGTGGTTTTAATGGTATATTCATCTGAACTACCGGTAAAGATCACCGTGTTTGAACCTTCATTACCAGTTATGTCATTATCCAGCTGATTGACCCGTATATTGGTATTTTTGCTTCCTAACAGGGTAATGTCCTTCAGATACCTTGAATGATGAGTATATGGAATGGATTCGTCAAACTTTAATGAGAATGTTCCACTGAAATCACCATCGATTCTTGCATTATAGGTCAAATAAGGATGAAAGAACTTGTTGTTCATCAGTTCATGAGCCATTGGATCTCTTTCTTCCAGCTGATCCCTGGTTTTGGCCGCATACAATCCCCACATCCCCCTATCCTGGTTTCTGCCTTCGCCTCCTCGGGAATTGCCATCCCAGGCCCCCCAAAGGCCGTAGTAGGTGTCTATCACTGAGGCCAGGTATTCCTGTGAAAGACTGTTCTCATCTTTGAGTTCCTCTATCCACTCTCGGGCTCGTTCGTCATCCGCCCACAATCCATTGGAAAGGCCGTTTTCCTGGGCAGCCCTGATCTGCTGCTGAAATTCAGGGGCTGCACCCGGCAATGAATTGTGGCCGTCTACTCCAATCCCAAAGTCATGAACCAAATGAAGTATCTCTTCATAGGCCGCATCGCGATGTTCATAGTTCTGGTTTACATACCAGTCATGACCCTCCACCTGTATCTCATCCTTGAACAGGGCTTGTCCTCTCACTTGCACTGGATTTTTACCGTCATCCCGGCCATTTAGCAATACAAGGACTGCATTATTTTCGGCCATCTTATTGGCAATACTGCTTTTATCATTACCATATTGTGAGCCGGGAAGATCCTCGAGAAAATGTTCTAAGATCCCCCGACTTCTTAGCAATTGTTCATCGGTAATATTATCCTGTGCCACAAGGTGAATGGCTTTACCATTGGGGGCTACTACCTTGGTGTAGCGATTAAAGTGTCTGGTGTATTCTTTACCCAGGCTTGGTGGAACCGCCTCAATGCCTAGTTCGCGGTTAAATATGTTTTGCCCGGATTGAGAACTGGGAGTATCATCTTTTTCGGTAGCACAACTGACTGCGGCCAGGGCTATCAATATGAGCATGGTCTGTTTTCTAATTTTCATCATCTGAACAAGGTTTATACAACCAAATAAATAGAGTTTACAGGTATATCGATATGAACTAGGAATCGCTTCTTATACTATTATTCACTGGTCAATTCTTCAATCTCGTCCTGGTAGCCGGTCATTTCCCACCGTGTCAATGAAAAGGGTATGGTTCCCGTAGCAATAAACTCATCCATGAAATTTTTGAGTGTAAAGTCGTTTCCCATTTGATTGGCCCGGTCCCGGAACAGCTTCATAAATTGCACCTTCCCCACCACCATCAGCATATGATGCCCGGTTCCCCTTAAGGTAGTGGCCATTTCGTACCATAAATGGTGACTGTCCTCCAATAATTCCCCGTGAGGTGCATTATCCACGCAGAATTTCACTGCATCTTCAAGGTCCCAATCATGGCTGTGCATATACACATCAGAAAGCGCTCTTACCGTCCTGAAGGCAGCTTGCTCATAAGCAATTTCTCTTGCTCTTGGTGACCGCCCGTCAAGTATGCCTGCGTGCATCATCAATTCTTCAAGGGCAAAAGCAAAACCCTCATGTCGAGCGGTGCCAATTTTGTAGGGCGGGATACCTCCTCTGATGGGATGTTGATTGCGACTTGCCCGAAGTTCGTCAAAGTAATGCCCCACCATTTCGTGTGTTTCTTCCATCACCGGATCTCGATGTGAGAAATTGAAGAAATAGTCATGTTTCTCCGGCCAAGGGGCATCAAAATTATGCCAGGTTCCGAAATAGCCGTCCGGAGAGAGGAATTCATCCATGGTAAAGATCTCCTGTTCCCGTAGGAACTTCATTATGTGGTCAATAGACTCCTTTACACTTTGTTTGTATTCAGCCTGGGATTCTACAGGTTTTAGTTGAGGCAATTTGCGATTGCGGTTTTCTTCTAGTCTCTGGAAGGTCCTCACCCGGTTATCCTCCAATTCCACGATCATACGAATCTGATCCCAGGAATAGGGAAAGAGATAAACGTTTTTCATTAGCCAACTATAATTCTCTTTACCCACTCCCGCTTTTGCCGTCATTTGACGCTTATTCTCTTCCAACCATAGACCGAAATCTTCAACTGCCTTCCCAGCAGCTTCCGCATCACTAACCAACTCGGGATGATGCTGGGACAATTCCTTTGCCAATCGCCCATGCATATCTACTTCTTCATTCAGATGCTGTAAAGCTAGAGTGGCAAAATCAGCAGCAACCTCAGTTAAGTTTTCTTTGGCTTGATCAAATATGGCAGGTATAGCTTTTAGCTTGGTAGCAAAATCTACCAGCCCCTCTCTTTCCAATGGTAACGAGAGGCCCCACGTTCCCAGCGCACCATACCTCGTCGGTCCTGCTCCTTCTTGGGTTTGCAGATAAAAACTGGGGTCACGTGACCACGGCTTGACCACTCTATATTGGAACTCCATACCATTCATTTCCGCCCGGACCAGGTGGTAATCAATTTTTTCTGAGGTTGGCCAACCACTATATTCAAATGCCGCCAACTGAGACTGGAATGATTTAAGTTTTCCCTCACGGGCAGCTGTAGCATGTGGTGAATAATCAGGTATCCCGTTGTCCAACGGGATCCTTTGGAACTCTTGAAATTCCTTATACAGTGTAACCAAGTCCTGGTAGTTGTCGTTGGAATTTTCGGCTGTTAACGGCGATTTTTCCGGTGAGGTACAGGAAATTAACAACAAGTAGAATACAGTGATTGGAAGTCTTTTAGGCATGTCGTGGTTTTAAAATCTCGTTTCAAGTCTTTCACTTTCCCTTTAATCTAAGGGAATCCAGCCGCACTCGTACTAGCTCGGAGGATGATCCCCTTAGGGATTTAGGGGCGAATGCAGGTTCATGGTTTCACTAAAATAATCTCTTCGTTAGGTGGATAAAGCCATTCAACTCCATTAGTAGTCACTATGTGATTATCCTCAAAGTTGATCGAAAGCCTTTGTTTCCACTCCGGGACCCAGGTGTGTACGATATACTCGAATGAGAACAGGTGATTGGGCTGGATCTTAAAATGTGATCGATAAGGTCTAAACGGGGCAAAGGCGGCGCCTTCAGATACCTCGCTGTTGCCTGTATTTCCCACGGTATGAAAATCGATGGACACTCCTGATTTCGGATTGTCCTTCAAGGCGTTGATGATATCACGATCTCTTGGAGTGTCCTCAAATGGCGTATATACATACCCTGCTTTTTCCAGGGCTCTAACCACCGCTTCCTGGGTTTCTCCAGCTGTCCTGCCTACTCTAATCTCTTTGCGAATGATTTTACGAGCTTCCAAACCGCGATCCCAGGCCAGTTGCACGCTGGCAGGGACACTCTTCTCACCCTCCCGCAAGAGATAGACGTTACGCTTGTAATCAGTGCCCATGTTGAGGTGATTTACAGCCCAATCCCAGGACACAAGATCCCCTGATTGAAATACATAATCGAGGTCTCTGTATTCTGAGGGTTCCGATTTTTCGGAATGCAATACACTAGGGGCACGCCTACCATAGTAAGAGGCCAGAATGCCTTTCTTTAGCAATTGATCTTCAGCCCACCAATAGACATCATTGATTGAGGTCGTGCCTGGTACAATGTTCCTCAGGGCGGTATCCATGATACGTCTTTGAATTTCACAGATATTGGCAAAAGTTCTGATCTCTGGTTGTATCCTTCTCACCCTAAAATCGGTCAATACATTTTCAGAGGAAATCAGACGATTAGTGTATTTATCTCCCAATAAGTTGGTTAATTCAATGTAGTTGGTATGGGATAGACCATCCGCATGAGTGAGTAAGCTCGACATATTCACCGCAATGGTTTGAGGGTCTCTTTCAGCCACATATGCAGTGATATCCTCCACCTCGATAAACTCATCATAAACGGAGGGGTCTGCAATCGGTGATAAACTAAAACCTGCCACCGCACGCTCTATCCTGTCACGGCCATTATCGGTAAAGATGACATAGCCCACCGTAATGCCGAAATCAAGAGAGAAGGCATCGGTGTCGCCTCGTCTGATAGAATGAATGAGCATGTCAACATTATTATCTCGCATGGCCCCAGGCATTATCAGGTTAAGTTTCTCGGTACGAATAAGGTTGAGAAGCTCGTGACGGGCTTTGGCTTCAGAATAGGTAGTATTGTACTGAGCCATGAGACCTGGGAGGGTCAAAAGCAGAAGTAAGGCCATAATTGTACTAAATCTTTTCATAATAGGGTATTTAGGTAATGGGATTGGTTATTCGATATCCTTTGCACAGCGAAAACCGGTATCGGCATAACTATTTGACTGCAAATCACTGGTACGCCTTGATGCTCTCATATTATCAGGCCTTCCGTCCCAGGAGTTACCACGCAAAACTCTTCGATCATTTGGTTTATGGTTTAACGGATCCTTACCTGGGCTTCGGCTGTAGTATTCATCATCAAAATAGTCTGCACACCATTCCCAAGCATTGCCAGCCATGTCGTATAGGCCTAATGAATTAGGGGCAAAAGAACCTACGGGAGCAGCCAGCATGTAACCATCATTATATCCCTTAAAGTAGGGCCAGTCCACTAATTTTGCATAATTCTCATCCGACACATTCGCCACTATTTTTCGACCAATAGGCTCATTGCCCCAGGCAAACTTATAGCCATTTTCTCCACCACGTGCAGCGTATTCCCATTCAGCTTCCGTGGGCAGTCGTTTTCCGGCCCATCGGGCATAAGCGTAGGCATCATTCCAGCTGAGGTGAGTGACCGGTTCGTTATATTCATCTTCTTTGTGCCGGGTTCCAAGCGCATCAAAACGCCAATTGACACCTTCCTTTTTTGCAAAATCTTTTCCGTTAAATATTATACTACCACCATTTTTCTCAGCGTCAGTCATATAATCAGTATCATCTACAAACCTTTTAAAGTCACCAATGGTCACTTCGTATATATCCAGGTAAAATGAACTTATTTCGACTTCATGGATAGGTCTTTCCATGTCCTGGCCCTCATTACTACCCATTTTATAAGTGCCGCCTTGAATTAATACCATGCCCGGGGGAGCCTGACTTCGAACGTTATTAAGCATAGCTCCGGCAAATAGTAAGGTGATGATTATTCTTTGAATCATAATTCTTTTAAAATTGAGTCCAGCAAGCTCCTGAGTTTTCTACATTACCTTCCGTAAAAGTCAACTGCTTTTTGTTGGTTCCATCCTTGTTCATAATGAATATTTCAAAATTGCCGTCAACCCTTGAATCGTAGGTGATTTTGTTCCCATCTCCCGACCATGACGGGGACCCGCTAGGTGGATTGGCATCAGTAAGAACTCTTTTATTACTTCCATCAGTGTTGATCACCATAATGGCTAATCCGTTGCCTGCATAAGACTGATAGACTACCTCATTTCCATCGGGTGAAATGAAGGGATTTTCATCATTGGTTTCAAAATCGGTAATCTGCTTCTGGTCAGAGCCATCATTAGCCATGTGATATATACCAAAATTGAGCCTGTCCTGTCCTGGTATGGGTTTGGCTCCCCGGTTGGATTGAAAGGCAATTCTGCTGCCATCTCTGGTCCAGCTCGGTGATTCGTCAGTGGCGGGGTTTGCGGTGAGGTTCACAGGATCAGAGCCGTCGGCATTGATTACCCAAATTTCTGTATTGCCTTCCCGCTCTGCAAAAAAGGCAATCTTAGACCCATCCCGGGACCATTTAGCATAGTTACCCCCTTTGGTATTTGGAACTCTAGTAACCTCCGAACCCTCCGCAGTCATCCTGTATATCGCTAAATCACCATCACGATCAGACTGGAAGAGTATTTGTGAACCATCCGGTGACCAGGAAGGAAAACCATCATAGGCCGGATGATCGGTAAGGCGTGTTTCGTTTGTTCCATCCGCATGAATAGTATAGACCTCGGCATTTCCATCTCTGTTGGAGTGGAAGGCAATTTTCTGCACCTGGCAATTAGCGCTTTGCGAACAAAGTATTAATATACAACCAATTGAGAAACCAATTTCTATCATAAATTAAACATCACTGGTTGCCCATGATCCGTCGATGTATCTCCACATTTTACCGGTCGGGTTTTTATCCTGCAATTCCAATGGCAGTCGGTGTGGGCGTACATTGTCGTAGCTATAAAGGGCACCAAATCGAACCATTGAAGAAGGAATTCCAACCGCTGTAAAACCGGGATGTCCGGTTGCAGGAAATGGTCCACCATGATTCATAGAGGGTACCACCGCCACTCCGGTTGGCATCTTATCATTTAACAGGCGACCCACTTTCTGCCTTAGGACCGGCTCCAATCGATCATAGGTGCCATCGTCTTCACCTCCGGAATGAGTATAAAAGCAACCAGTCAGATTGCCATCCATGCTGCCTGCTACCTGCTCCATCTGGTCGGTATCTTTCACCACCACAATCATGGAAACAGTTCCAAATGCTTCTGTTTGCATGGCTTCAGGGTTGGCAATGAATGAATCGCCTGATGTCCTTAAAACCGTGTCTTTGTAGGCATATCCCGGACCCTCTGCGATTTCACCGCCAGCCAATACTTCTGCACCGTTTTCTTTCAACACATTGATCCCCTCCTCGATATCGCTGGGTCCGTTTTTACCCAACAACGTTTGTGGGTTGTTACTTCTGAATAATCCGACAATCCTATCTATAAACAATTGACTTTCTTTATTATCCTCTAGCACCATTATCCCTGGACTGGTACAAAATTGTCCTGCTCCCATGCGGCAAGATCCATAAAACTCTTCAGCCAACTCTTCAGAACGTTCCCTGATAGCCCCTGGCAATACGAAGACCGGGTTTACACTCGACATCTCCAGGTAAATGGGTTTTCCTGCCTTATCTGCCGCCCCTTTAAGTTTTAATCCAGCATATTTGCTCCCAGTGAAACCCGTTGCCCCAATCAAGGGATGAGATACCAATTTAAATCCATCTTCCGGTAGCACCCGGTACAGCAACTGAATGGTTGACTTAGGCATTCCTGTATTTCGGACGGCGTCAAAAGCACATTCCGCGAATATTTTAGTAGTACCAGGATGACCTGTATTAGCCTTGGCTATTATGGGATTCCCTGCAGCAATAGCCGCTGCAAAATCACCGCCTGCACAAGAATTAAAGGCAAAAGGAAAGTTATTTGGCCCAAATACCGCCACTGGTCCTCTCAGTGGACCAAACATGGACCTGATGTTTGTTTTAGTATCAATTCTAGCCTGACACCAGGACATATCACGTGTTGCCGTGGCTGCCTGCCTTAATTGACCCACCGTGCGGGGTAATTCGATGTCGGCCAATCGGGGTTGCTTTGGTAAGGCTGTTTCAGTATGCGCCAGGTCAACCAATTCACTGGCATTTGCCTCTATATTATCGGCAAACTTCTCGATAAACGCTGCCAGCTTATCCTGGGATATACTGCGCAGCTCATCTGCCGCCGCCTTACCAGCCCTCAATGCACGGTCAACATCATCACCCCCGGAAACTGGATATACATCCGACAGTTCTGACTTTTCTGCTGGATTTACAGCATGAAAGGAACCAACCGGATTATCCGGTATCTCCCACTTTCCGTCTATTAATACTTCCTTCATTGACATATCTTTTGCATTATTGATTATCGATAAGAATAAGTTCCTTTTGTGGGGGGGAGAGATATTCTACCCCATCTTTAGTGGCAATAGCCTGCTCATGATCCCAGAAAAGCAGATATTGGTCTTTACCCTCAGGTCCGGGGGATGGCATATAAAAGAAATATTCCAAAACGAAATGGTGATTATCGGCCAGGGGGATATCCAAGACCCAATCAGGGCCATAAGAGCCTATTCTGGGGCCCAGATAGATGTCATGTTTCTTTCCTGTAGCTCCCATTCCTTTACCATGATGATCCACTGATAAAATGATTGTATTGGGATCATATCCCTGTGAATAGGCAGGGAAATTATTTTTCTGGGGGAACATGTGAAGTTGATATGGTTCGACCTCGACATCTAATGGTTTAAGCCTTTCCGTATAGTCCTTCACAATTTCCCGGGGTGTCCTCCCAGCTCTGATCATCTCAGCAAACACCTTGTCGATCTGCAGGTATGCATCCCATAGCTTTTGAATCTCAAGAGGGGGCTCATTTTCACCGTCTCGAAGTACATAAGCGAACAAACCTTGGGAGGTGGCCGCTATAATATCACCACCCTGTACTACAGTATTTTCCCAGCCGTCACTCCTTCCCCTCTGAGAAAGGCCGGTACTCATGCGCCTAAAGACCACCACATAAGCCTCTTCGGTTCCCTCTCCTACTTGACCGCCAGGTCCAATCGGTGTTTTACCGGGTTGAATTGACTCAAAGACCTTCTTCACTACCTTAAGTTCGTCTTGTCGCATCTTTTTTAACATCATGACCTCACTTGGTACAGGAGTAACCTGATAATCCATCAAAAGATATTCTGATGAAACAATCCGATTTGCATACTTTTCTCCAAGTTCTGATAGCAAAAGATTATAATCTGTAAAAGAGATACCATCATTGATGTATTGTTCGGTTGCCCATGGACCCAGTACTTCCCTGTAATTGACGGCGATAACCTGCGGGTCTCTGGCATCCACGAATTCTCGAAGCCCTTTAAAGCGGTAGTCGTATTCGGTCATAGGACTGGCAATAGGTTCTACTACGAATACTGGTTCTCCAATAATATCATAAGCCCCTGAATTCTCCAGGTATTGGGTATCCTGGCTACTCCATCCTCTCTGGGAATCACCCCATCTCCTACCTAATATGGCCCTTTCAATCCGGTCACCTCCCCGGTCTGTAAACACAAACACTCCGGATACCGAACCCAGATCATGTTCACCAAATGGATCCTCTATGGAATTCCGCATAACATGGATCCACATGTCAATCTTGCGATCGCGCATAATCTTGGGGAGCACTATATCAAATTTCTCCCGCCGTATCTGGTGCTTCCATTCTTCCATGCCCATTTTCTCAAGCTCTTGTTGAGTTGGAAGCTCACTTGTTTGGGAAACAAGTTCACTACTAATTCCAATTACTATAACAATAGTGAAAATCGAGTTCAATATGCCTTGTATCTTCATGATCTTGGATTTTATATTTCTAATAACCCTTGTCATACCAGTGGTCTTTTAAAACCAGTGCCTGCTTCTCCAGTATCTTCCCGTTTACTAGAAGCTGTATCAAATAGGTTCCGGGCTTGGCCCTTATATGCTTGTATTCTCTTTCCCTCCATTCCTTCAATGGGTGTATCCAAATTTCAAGTGAACGGCCATAGATGCTCACTTCCTCATCGGCCTGGCCAAAATGATCATGGCCGTCATAGTAGTCAAAATATTCTTCTTCCTCCTCTGCCAACCATTTATCGAATTCTCTTTTTTCTGCTACTGTTCTTGGTATCCTTTCAGTCAAATACCATTGTACGCTATTAAGTCCCTGATCTCCCGGTCCTATGTACTCATTGACGAGCCAGTCACCCCGATAGATCCGGACCTTAATTTCACCAGAAATCTTTTCCCGTAAATAATAGTTTATCATAATGCCATGTGGTGCGTTCTGACCGGAAAAGTTTTGCATGGCCGCTGCAACCTGGGTTTGTTCAGCTAAAATCCACAATACTTGGGGTTCAATATCGAAGAGGTATGCTGACTTTTTTAATACTTCAGGTGTTAATTCTTGAAGTGGAGAGATGTCGGCAATCCATATACTTCTACCAAAAGTGCCTACAATGAGGTCATTCTCTCTGGGATGAATATTCAAATCGTGGATGGGAACGTAAGGCAGATTATTTCTCAATGATGACCAGGTGGTTCCTCCATCCAGCGAGACAAATATGGACCTGGTGGTTCCCACAAACAACAGGTTGGGGTTTTTAGGATCCTCAGTGATTACATTCACCGGTTCATCCTCCGACAAACCCGTCGTAATAAGTTTCCATGTCTTCCCGTAATCGGAGGTCTTGTATACATATGGTTTGAGGTCAAATTTGTTCCGTAACCCGGACATAGACAGATAGGCAACTCCTTTCATATGATTGGATGCTTCCACCCGTGTGATTACATATCCACTAAACCCAGGGATATTCTCATTTAACTTGGTCCAGGTTTTACCGTCATCCCGGGTTAGTTGTACATTCCCGTCATCCGTCCCAGCCCAGATTACACCTTGTTCAACCGGAGATACGTCTATGGTTGATATTGTTCTTTTTGGCGAATATCCATCCATGTACTCATCTTCGGTGGTACCATCTGACCTGGTCTCTATTGCCTCCTGGTAATTGGTAAGGTCCGGGCTTATCTCTTCCCAATTCTCTCCTTTATAACTGGATCGTAGTAGAACGTTAGCAGCATGAAATATCACATTTGGATTATGGGGTGAGATGAGAATTGGTGAAACGAAATTATAGCGTAAGCCCTCTCTGCGATACTTTATATCTTTTCGAACCCCGGTCTTCTGATCATTTCTTGATATGGCTCCGTTCTGAGATTCCACATACAGCCAGCGACTATCGGATGGGTCAACCTGTACATAGCCACCGTCTGCACCTCTCACATGTTGCCAATCCTCCATTCGAATAGGAAAACGTCCCCTTTTAGTACTAGGACCTTTCCAAGTACCAAAATCTTGGGTTCCCCCATAAACATTATATGGATAATCCATGTCATAACTGGTAGCATAAAAAAGACCGCAAGGGAGATTATCTGGATGATACCAGGTTTTGCCACCACTGTGAGATACAGCCATACCGTAATCGTATCCCAGGATCATGTGCTGACTGTTTTCCGGATTGATCCACATAGCCTGATTGTCCCCTCCGAACCTGATTCCACGATACCAGGTCTTTCCACCATCATCAGAGGTCTGCACACCGGTGCTGAGTACATAAATGTGATTGGAGTCATTTGGGTCCACCCTAATTTGTCCGTATCTTGAACTCCCTTTAATGGTAACATCCTTGGGACTGACCCTTTCCCAGTTGGTGCCGCCATTTTCAGTTCTGAAAACCGCATTCTCACCCGGGGTTCTTCCAGCGCGTCCAATGCCAATTGCAACTGCATAGAGAATCTCAGGATCTTGTAATGAGATATCAAGTCCGATCTTTCCAATTGACCCTATTGGTAAACCCTTTGATACATTCTGCCAGGTATCTCCCCCATCGGTGGTTTTAAAAATAGCGCTAGCTTCGCCTCCATTACGATCCCAAGCCGAAGCATATAATATATCAGGTTTAATGGGATGCATCACCAAGTCTGCTGCCCCGATATAGTCATCTCCATCCCGAATATCCAGTGATTTTTTCCATGATTTGCCCCCATCAATAGATTTAAAAATACCTCGATCCTCATCATTAGAATAGTTATAGCCAGTTGCTGCCGCATAGACAACATCGGGATCAGTAGGATGGATTCTGATCCTAGTTATATAGTAGGAGTTCTCCAATCCCATTTGCTGCCAGATCTTACCTCCGTCTTCAGATTTATGCAAGCCATTACCGTAGTAGGAGGCATTTCCTGTGCCAATCCAAACTATATCCGGATCTGATTGAGAAACTGCTACATCTCCTATTGAAATAATTTCATGGTTGTCAGTCAGTGGACTGAAGGTCAGGAAATTATCACTCGTTTTCCATAGTCCTCCCGTTGAAAAGGCTACGTAAAAAGTAAAAGGTTGTTTCTCTTGGTCAGGAACCCCAAAATCCATTACTCTTCCTCCTTGCTTGCTGGGCCCCACATTGCGATAATGGATCTTGTTCAGCACCCCATTCAGATTAGATTGAGCAAAACCGCAGATATGAATGATCGAAAAGCAAATCGAAAAAACTACCATACGAATTTCAGGCCATTTCATTTCTTTGGTGTTTAATGAATAAGATAGACTCCCGTATTGGGTGGTTGAATCCACTCGACCCCCAGAGTAGTAACTGCTTGTACATTTGAGACATTGATTGATAGGGGTTGCTCTCTGCCTGGGACATTTGTGTGCACCATATATTCAAAAGCGAAAATGTGATTCTCTTTGATCACAAGGTGATCCCGATCACGCCTGAATGGTGCCATAGATGCCCCAACGGTGATCAATTCACCGTTGTTATTACCCTGAACATGCAGATCCACCGAAAAACCTGACTTCTCAGTGTTTGCCAGTGCTTGTCTAATGATCTCCCGGTCCTTCCTGCCATCATCGGTAAAAGGTGTGTAGATGTAACCCTGGTCTTCCATGGATTTGATCATCGCCGCTAAGACATCTCCTGCCTTTTTCCCTACCTGTACGGTTGGACGCATGATCCACTGACCTTTGATGGCCTGATCGTAAGCGTATTGCAATGCTTCCGGCATTTCAGTTTCACCTTCTCGTAGGATGTATCCATAGTACTTAGTATCCTCAGTAAACCGAGTATGTCCAAAATTCATCCAATTACTGACTCCGTTTACATAAAAAAGATCCCCGCGTTGCAGGGTGTAATTTGGATTACCAAGATTATCCATACCCGTTGTTGCAGAATAAAGTAGATTGCTGTGGGGCAACTCGCCGATACTGGTAACCCCTGGTTTAATTTCAGACATGATTCGCATGGTATTTTGACGGGCAACTTCAAGAGTATTGGCCTGGACCACTATTTCCCTAAGCAATCTTCTTGATCGATAGTCAGTAATTAGATTTTCCGCCGAAACAATGCGTTCTGAGTATTTGGGACCAACGATCTTTTTTAGTAATTCGAACTGAGTATGAGAGATACCGTCTGCCACAGCCAACCATTCCGAATAATTAACGGCAATCTGTTTGGGGTCACGTTCCGCTACAAATTTTCCGATCTCATGGTATACAGTGAGTTCAACATTAAAGGGATCGTATCCTGCAAATGCCCTTGCTACCTCCATTGATCCATGGTGATCAATCTTTTCTACTCCACCACTACCGGTAAAAACTCCACCGAACATGGCTCGTTCTATCTTATCTCCAGTATCAGTTAGGATCAAAAAGCCGTCTATAATGCCGAATTCGTATTCCAGCGGGTTGGGATCACCATGGCGACCAGTGTGAATCCACATGTCGATATCATTATCGCGCATGGCCTTAGGAAGAATAAGTTCCATTTTGTCATTCCGAATCAGCTGCAATACAGCATCCGGATCAGCGGTATATACTTCTGCTTGGGCCGTAGCTACTAATGAAATGGGGACTAGTAATAGATGTAAAATCCTCTTTTTTAGCGTGGAAGGTTGAATCGATAATACCGTCATGATGTATAGTTCTGTCAATTTATTCATGGTATTCTATGTTCTTAATCCGATATATTCAGCTAACCTTACGGCAAGGGCTGAGACCGTCAATGTTGGATTGGCTGCGGCAATACTGGGGAATACGGCATTGGAACAAACAAAGAGGTTGTCAGTGCCATGCACCCGGAGGTTGGGATCTACCACGCCATGTGAATCCGAATGACTCATACGGCAGGTTCCCGCAGCATGAGCGCCGTCAGGATCCAATACTCCTGTTTGGATACTATCTTTCTTGCATCCTGCCGCTTTGAGCATTTCAACAAAATTATTGGCATATTCCTTCCTGGTATTAACATTGATTTCCGGGATCTCAAACTCCATTTTAGTTGTGGGTAGGCCATGTCTTGTTTTGCCCCTTCCCAGTCTAACACGATTTACAGGACTCTCAAACATTTCCATTTCTCCTCCAATTGAAATACTCATTTCAGAGGTCATCTTCTGGTCGATATCCTTCCATGATCTGTTTGAAAGAATTCCCCTCTCGATGAGAGACTCACCTCGTATACCAGGAGAAAACCACATCTTGCCTTTGGGCTGATACTTGGGGGAATCGAAATGTCTACTTAATAAGGTAGTAAAGCCCAATTCAGGATGGAATTTATCAGGGTTTCCCGGGCGAACACCCTCAGCAAATATTATGGGGTGCCCCACAAGATGCTGACCTAAATGCTTCGAGTCATTGCCAATGCCATTTTGCCATTCTTTGTTGGCAGAAGACAGAAGCAGTTTAGTGGACTCAAATGTCCCACTGGCTACCACTACCATTGACGCTTCCAATAATCCTTGCTGATGGTGAATCAAGTCTAGGAACTCGACTCCGATGGTACATTTTTTCCCATCCATGAGAATTCTGGTAACCGGCGATTCCGTCTGTAGTGTAAGTCTATCAGGATATTCCAGTTGCAATTGAACCAGATCATAAAGCGCGGTATAGCGGGCATTCATTGGACAATAATCACAAGTGCCGGTGGTAATACACCGGTTGCCGTTCCTAGCCACAGCGGCATGTCCGTAGGATATTTCAAAGCTCTCCAGAACTTCCATTAGAAATGCATCACCAACTGTGTACGGTGGTGGAGCAAAAGGGAATTTGTCGCCATACCTCGGAGGATCATTGTTTTCAGAGTCGCCGGTCACTCCCAGTAGCTCCTCTGCTCTGGTGTAGAAGGGAGCCAAGTCGTGATAGCTGATGGGCCAATCTGCCCCGTAACCGGTACGGGAGTTAAGTTCGAAGTCTTCCGGTTTGAAACGGGGTGTTAGGCCACCCCAATGGTTGGTAGTACCTCCTTTCATAAAAAGACGTGATCCTATCACGCCCATATGTTCAGCACCTACCTCCGGACCTGGATCATCAAAATATGGTGCGTAAGGGTTGTTTTGAGCCTGCAACAGATCAAGCCATATGCGACGGTCCCCCGGTTTAAACATTGGACCTGCTTCGAACATGGTAATTTCACAATCTCCATTAGCCAATAATTGTCTGGCCAAGATAGTGCCCGCGGCACCAGAGCCTACTATGATTATCTCCTTCATTCGCCAGCTTGTTTCCTATAACTCATATCAGAGATATACGGACCTCCGAAATAGCCCCTATAATTCCACAAACCAAATGATTTGAAGCCTCCTGATACCGGAACAAAATGAGCAATGATTTCGGCGAACACGAGTCGCCTGGCTCGCCCAATTTTTGTATTTGAAAGATCTTCCTGCTCGAAATCAGCAAAGAGCAACATCGTCCATACGTCACTGGTAGTCATATGGCCTTCCAGTGATTGAATTAGACCAATTGCATTACGGTATTCCTTCAAATAACTTGGTACCTCACTTGTCTTAAGCTCCAGATCACTCTCCAATGTGACGAAGTATTGGTCAAGATCCAGAGTTAACTCCCAAACCCTATTAACATAGGAACAAAGTGAGGCCAGTGCTTTGAACTCAGTGGTTGTGAGTCTCCCAGTCTGTTCTCCATTGATCGGGAGTTCCGATTCACTTACGAATTCGAGCAAGTCACTTGTAGATTCATGGGACATTTCAATACAGCTTAGAGGCAGCCAGGAAAGTGCGCTAGCTGCGAATCCCATTTTTATCAGATTGCGCCGGTCTATTTGAAAGTTGGTCATTTGAATGTTCTAGTTTGAAATGGCTCGAATCTCACTATCGTCACCTAGCATCCCCCATCTGATCAGAGGCATGGGCATAATGCCATAGGAAAGGAATTCATCGATGAACTCCCGGATCACAAAATCTTCTCCCCTCATAACAGCATATTCCCGGAATAACTTCATGAAGTAGGCTTTTCCAGTCACCACATTGCTATGAAAGCCACCTGGGTTTCGAAGGTTTGATTGCATCTCAAAATACACTACATCCTCTTCTGCCTTTGTCCAACCACGGGGCATGATTTCGGCACAGAGTTCTCTAGCCTCCTTTAGTCCGATTTCATTGGCATGCATCTTCATGTCCGGCACAGAGAGGCTCATGTGCGAGGCATTCATCAGGTATTCCATTTCTCTGCCCTTTCTAGGTCTTTCATCCAGAACTCCAGCCTGCATCAAGCCTTCTTCCATCCATACCGCCCAACCTTCCAAGCGCATTGACCCCATGTTATAGCGCCGCTCAGCCCTTCTTATTGGACTCAAATTCAGTCTTTCCTGCCTTTGCATATCGAGCATGTGACCCACGTACTCGTGGTTCTCTCCGGGGAGAATCTCTCTTTGGCGATATTTTAAATCAACATTGGAGTTCTCCGGTAAGAATTCATCGCCTACCTCATCACTCATAAGAGATAGATCTTGTTCTTCTGCCCCACGTCCACTGAGGTAATAGTCCGAAGGATCTACCCAATCATGAATGGTCATGATTTCATTCTCCTCCAGGAATTTCACTACGTAATGCAAAGCTTCCCGTAAGCTCTTATTATAAGCTCTTTCAGACATGGCCACCTCCAATGGAGGAAGATTTCGATTTCGTTGTTCTTCTAGCTTAAGCCAAGTGATTACACGGTCATACTCACGCTGGATAATAAAATTGCTCTCTTCCCAACCCCAGGGAGACAGTTGCACTTTGTTATTCCACCAGGTATAGTTTTCTTTACCAGAACCAGCCGAAGCGGTCATTTTATGTTTGTTATCAATAATCCATTGACGATATTCACTAATTGCCGCCGCTGCCTCTTTTGTTGATTTTTCCAGAGTCCTATTGCCTTTAAAGAATTCGTCGGCCATTTCATTGAAGAATTCCGCCTCGCGACTGATATTTCTAATGGCTAACTCCGCCAGATCTGCTGAACCTTGGGTAAGATTTGTTTTGGCCTGCTCCAGGACAGCGGGAACCATTTCCATAGCCACCTCCATTTGATCTTCTTGCTCTTTACTTAGTGGTGGTTCAAAATCATAGAGAGGCGGCATCATCCCTTCCAAATTCATGGTTGCTCCTGCATCTCCTCCACCAAAAAAAGAATAAAAGCCAGGGTCATGCTTCCAAGGTTTTAGTACCCGGTGATGGTATTCCATGGCATTCATTTCCGCCCACACCAGGTAGTAATCAATTTGATGAGAAATGGACCAACCCGCAGTATCCAGGGTAGCCAACCGTTTTTGAAATTCCTGAACCCCAAGATGTTTTTCATTCATAGCTGCCTCCCGATAGTCAGGAATTCCATCTACCAAATCTGGTTTTTGAAATTCTCGAAATTCGTTGAACAATTTAACAAGGTCATCATAATCGGCACCGGCATTACCAGGACTTGCCCAAGCGATAGCCACCACCAGGCAAACCGATAGATATTTCATACTTGGCATATTTTGACGGATTTTGATGTCTTTATTTTCTTTCAATTTTGATCTCTCCGCCTTGGTATATCCCATCTGGAAGAACTGAGGGCAATGCGTACTGAGGATCTGTTAATATCTTGTAAATAGCAGTATCCACTGCCATCAATTTCTCGGCAGAGTTTAACCTCCACTCATGCTTGATCTCTTCCAACCTCCAGGGATAATCCTGCGCTCCTAAAAGCGATGTATGTGCCCAATAGAGGTATTCAATGATCATACAGTCGTAGTTGCAGGTCTCATCATCATAACTGTACCAGGCTAGTTCCGGGTAAGTATCCGGAATTTCCTTAAAATGACCCCCGCGAGCATAGTCCATGGCCAAGGCCACCGCAGTACCGCTCCTCAATCCAAATATTTCGGGATAGGCATGTGCATAGCCACCGAAAAGGATTAAATGATGAACTTCCTCCAGCGTGGCATCAAATACCTGTCGGCTGGCGCCATCTGGATGCGTCTCCCTGTGAAAGAGGTTCTGCAATTCGTAATTGTTTATGAGATCTTTATTCCACTGGAAGAGTTCATCTTGTTCTTCCTCATCGCGGAACATGATTAGGGTAGCCTTTCTATGAGATAATATTTTTACTACTTCAGCATTATCCGCCAAGCCGTCTTCATCGTTGTCCAGGTATTCAGCCATGATTGTGGCAGCATGTAATACCTTGTCCCATCCGGTGTTGGGCGTACCATATATTTGTACCCCAAAAACATCCGCCTGCTTATCAAATACCGAGAATGGGTCATCATTATTGGAGTTGCCAGCATTTCGTGAGCAACCGATTTGAGAACCAATTAGAGCCACTGATAGTATATAAAAGATCTTATTCATGCCTTTAAAGCTTACTTGATAACATGCCACATGGTCTCCTGTGGCCTATCGAGATAACGCAACCCTCCCTCCTCAAAAACTGCGATCTGACCTATTCCCAACTCCACTCCGTTTTTTCCCCATCCAGGAACTGCCACGGAAGTATGAGGCTCAAAAGCGTAAAGTGTATGGTTGTAGAGTTTGTGATCATTGGTCACGATTGAAGTAGGATAATATCCGGGACCTGAAGTCATGCCCGCCACATAGGTTTTATGAGAGAACATATAGCCTCCTTTTAAAAAACGGCGTATGAACATTGGTGGTGGATGAAATCCTAATTCTGTTTCAATTATTCCATCTAGTGGTTTTATTTGCTCAGCTGCGGTCACAATCTCTTTTCCGGTACGACCGATTTTGAACTCCCGGGCAAAGAGATCCTGCATTCTATTTACGATTATCAACGCTTTCTTTAGATCCTCCGGAACATCTGTCTCACCTTCCTGTAATACATAGGCATGCTGGTGAGAATCTGTTACCAAACCCAAAAGCATAATATCGGAGTCCAGACTCACCACATCACCCCGTTGAATGGTGACATTGATACCGTTCTCAGTATGACCATTTCTGAATTTCGATGGCGAATCGATGTTTTTAAATTTTTCAATATGGGAGGGCCTTCTTTTCACGATGACAGAAGGATGATTTTCCACTTCCAGGTCCAGCTCCAGGTACTTATGCCGGAACCACCAGTTGAGATCATCTGTAGTGGTAATTCCAGGAATGACCACCGCATTGGAAAAACCTTCTGCTATGATATCATTGGCCAACCCCTGAACATACCGGTAGATAGATATCTGTTCAGCTGACATGGTTTCCAACCAACGGACTCCTAAGGTCCAGGAATCAACAGATCGGTCGGCATATTTTTTACCCAGGGCTTTGACCATCTCCTGCTTGTTGTGTTGCCCAATAGCAATCCGTTCAGGATCTCTATTCTTCACTAAAGCAGCTATCTCGCTATAATTTTCAGGTTCCACATATTCAATCTCCTTTCCGGTATCATAGAAAAACAGAAATTTTGGTATACGTTGTGATCCAGGAGGTGCGAATTTACTGGGAAGAGTCATCCCTTCGTGATTAGCTGGCAATAGTGAGGTAAAGACTGGTCCCTCATTGTTGTAATAAAGGTCTGACTCATTGCTACGGATTATCCAAAGATCGACTTGTTGTTCTCTCATCACCGAGGGCAGTACATTTTCACGCTTCCATTTCCAAAAATTCTCCATTATCTGCACACGCTGACGCATAGGCAAGTAATTTTGGATATCCTTGCTGGTGTTGGTCGACTGGACTTGGGCAAAACCGCTGATGACTAGGGCAATCATGAGGATCACCATGAATATTGTATCCCTAACCGCTGATAATGTTTGCATCAACAACTTTGAGTGATTCGATAAAACATCAACCAAGGTTGAAGATATCAGAGAGAAATAATATGTTTTATGTGCGCGCACTAAAACGGAATTCTTTTATCATTTCACATATGGCGACCAGGATGGATTACTATTTCCACCAGGAAACTCTACACTTGATTTTGGTTCGGGACCATCGTAGTTGGTCAACTGGACAGCGTCTGATCCATTTGCCTTTATCCGGTAGATCTCTGGATTACCATTTTGCCAGGATTCAAATACTATCATTGACCCGTCGGGCGACATGCTTGGATTTGTATCTTGACCTGAAAATGAAGTCAATCTTTGTAAGTTCGACCCATCCCGGTTCATAATGTAGATATCATACTCTCCAGACTGTGGCTCACCATGCATATCAGATGAAAAAATTATTTGTTTACTGTCCGGCGACCATGAGGGTACCTCATCCAGAGCCCTCGTATATGTCAGACGTTGCATATTGGTTCCGTCTACGGCATTAATCAGGTAGATTTCGGGATCGTCTCGATCACGATCCGATTCGAATGCAATCTGTGTGCCATCCGGAGACCAGGCAATAAAGTTGTTAGCACCGGCGGAGTGATGGGGTTGGACATAGGTAAGTCGTGTCTCATTCAATCCCCAGGTTTTTCCAGCGGATATATTTCTTCTTAATATTTCGTCACTGCGGTTTCCGAATCTGCCGGTATTAAAAGCAATCATAGATCCGTCCGGAGACCAGCTTGGAGATGATTCATCCGCAGGGTGATCAGTCAAACGAGTTTGATTCGTGCCATCAGCATTCATAATATAAATCTCCGCATTGCCATCGCGATTAGAGACAAAAGCAATCTGTCTCCCATCGGGTGACCAGGTAGCCGCTCCATCATAATCAGAATTTCTAGTCAGGCGGATTTGGTTCTTCCCATCATGATCCATTAGGTAAATCTCACTGTTTCCATCCCTGGAACTTTCAAAGACGATCTTAGTATTATTGAGTTCAGGAGATTGGGAAAAAGTGAAAGAGGCTGGAGTTGTCAGCACTATCACGCCATAGAAAACACCATTTCTTAATATAGGATGGTCTCGGAAGCTGAATAATAAGTCATCAGTGAATACCCTTTTTATGTTTAATGCTTCTTTCATTGATACATCAATAGTTTAATGCATGTATTGTCCGCCATTCACGTAGAAAGTTGCCCCTGTCGAAAACTTCGCATCTATTACACAATCCATCATGTGATTGACATCTTCCAACTCTCCGAGGCGGCCCATAGGCATAGTCGCCAATTCTTTCTCCAATCCCTGCTTATTTTCCAGGTCATAGCGTTCGATTACTTCCCGGGTTTTGATAGCATTAGGCACCACACAGTTGACTCTTATTCGTGGTGAAAGTTCTTGTGCCATACATTTGGTTAAGGCAAATATTCCACCCTTTGCACTACAGAAATTGGCCCCGTTCTTCCTGCCGATCTGTCCGCATGCTGCTCCTAGATTGATGATCAGTCCTTCCCGATCCGGGTTATGAAAAACATACTCCTGACCGCAGATGAAGTGACCTTTGAGATGGACGCTTACCACTTCATCCCATAGCTCATCAGTGATCTCCGTAAAAGGAGCATCCCGATTGATCCCAGCGCAATTGATGAGGATATCCACCCGACCAAACCTTTCAATAGCGGCATCGAACATTCCCCTTACTTGTACACGGTTTGAGACACTGGCAAAATATTTCATCACCTTATCTTTCCCCACTTGGTCCACAATCTCCTGATAAAGCGCTTCGGCTTCCTCCTCGATCACATAATTTATTATAACAGCAAAACCCTTTGCAGAATAGTGCCTGATCAGGGAAGCCCCCAAGCCACTGGATGATCCTGTTATTAATATCACTCTGTCTTCTACCATGAAATCTATTTGTATTAGTCTTTAATTCTATAATTCTCTAAGGCATCCTCATCTATCTCCACACCGAATCCAGGGCCCTCGGGAACAGCCAGACAACCATCAACCACTTGCAGTGGTTCTTTTAGGATGGTCCCATCCACTTGCGTTAGTTCCGTAAATTCGCTGGCGATGGGGTGTACCCTCATTGAGGCCGCAATATGAATCTTGGCCACTGCGGAAATCCCCGGTTCCAATTCTGTTCCGGCAATACATGGTAATCCAATTGCTTCAGCAACAGCCTCGACCTTTTTACCTAGATGTAGGCCACAGGTCTTGGCAATCTTTAGATTTAACAAATCAGCAGCGTTGTAATCATGTATTTTGACAGCGTCCTGTGGCGTCCATATACTTTCGTCCGCCATTACCGGGATTCCTATATTACTTCTTATGTGAGCCATGCCTTTGAGATTCCATGTGGGTATTGGTTGCTCTAATAGTTCCAGTTCACAATCCTCAATTGCCCTCATTACTTTTATTGAGCCGTTAACATCCCAAGCTGCATTAGGGTCTAATCGTAATTGGATATCATGACCGACCGCTTCTCGTACCGTCTTAATACGTTTAATGTCCAGTTTCATATCGTCCGATCCTTTGATCTTGATTACATTAATGCCCTCTTTGAGTACTCTTAGAGCGTTGTCAGCCATGGCTTGTGGGGTATTAATACCTATTTCAGAGCCCACAGGTATCTTATCTCGGAATTTTCCACCAAGTAACTTATAAACCGGAACGTTAAGGGTCTTACCAATTAAGTCGTGCAAAGCCAGATCTATACCTTCTTTTACGCAGGTGATTCGGGCTAAATTCTCATCCAGAATTTTCATAATCTTCCCAATATTAAAAGGATCCTGGCCTATGATCTTGGGGGCAGCATACTTGAGGATAGTAGACTCAATAGATTCCTTGGTTTCACCATAAAATTCCGGCTCCCATGCACAAGCTTCACCTATACCTACATAACCCTCGTCCGTATAGATTCTCACTAATACTGCATTCGACTTCACAAAGCTTGTATAGGCATCCGCGAAGCCTTTTACGGGAATTCCATACGGAGTAGTCTCTATTTTGGTAATCTTCATTGATTTCATTTAAATCATTAAACCCATTTCAGTCAGCAATCCGGGATTTGTCCTACCATCCATTCGGCTGTATTATGGAAATTGGCTATAGTGCTACCGGGAGGAACTAGTTCATCACAGGCTTTTCTGGTCTCATCATCCAAACTCATTTCCAGAATTGGTAATAATGGTTCTAGTTGTTCTACTGTTCTAGGGCCAATTAGTGGAGCAGTAACTCCTTTTTGATCTTTGCACCATAAAATGGATAATTGTGCCGGTGTCAAATCTATTCTCTCAGCAATTTTGGTAAACTCAATACCTATTTCTATACCCCGTTTAGTTACTCTATCGGCATAAAACCCACCTCTTAGGGCAGCTCTGGAGCCTTCTGGAAATTTGTCTGCATCCGTGTAACGACCAGCCAGTACACCCATGGCCATGGGTGCCCAGGTAATTACACCGACTCCGTATTTCTGGCAAACCGGTATTAATTCGTTTTCAATACGCCGGTCCAGTAGATTATATGGAGGCTGCTCTGAAACAAAGCGCACATAGTTTTTCATTTCACTAATCAATATAGCCTCGACAACTGCCCACGCAGGATGGGTGGAGCAACCAATGTATCTTACCTTACCTTGTGTTACCAAATCGTCCATAGCCCTAAGGGTCTCATCAATAGGAATGTTTGGCGACTGGCGATGAAGCTGATAGAGGTCGATATAATCAGTCTGTAGTCTCTTTAGAGAACCTTCACACGCCCGGATAATATTTAGTCTTGTATGTCCGTGTTGGTTAGGGCCTAACTCCGGTTTATATTCTTCCAAGGTAAATCCTGGCCTTCTTTGTCCATGATCAACTTTAGTCCCTATAATAACCTGTTGCCTATTGCCGTTTTCCTTTAGTATTTTACCAATAATGCGCTCTCCCTCACCATCAGCGTAAACATCACCAGTATCAATCATGTTAATTCCAGCGTCCAATGCCCTGTTTAAAATCTTGGTGCATTCCTCCGGCGGTGAGGGGTCCATAAAATTATCCGTACCCAAGCACAGTGAGCTTACCATTACTCCGGTACGTCCTAGACTTCTATACTCCATTTGTACATTCTTTATTCTATTTCAGATTCTGAATCCATCTATGTTAAAAACCCAAAAGTTTCGGCAAAAACAGCGCGATCTTGGGCACAAAAGTGATTATCATAAGCGTCGTTATTAATACAATAAGAAAGGGTAAAAGGGGTCTGGTAACTTTTTCAATAGGAATTTTCGCAATTCCGCATGCCACAAATAAGCATACACCCACCGGCGGTGTTATCATTCCTATTCCTACATTAGCGGCAATCATTATCCCAATGTGCATTGGTTCCATACCCAAAGTCACCCCCACTGGAACAAGTATGGGCATCAATACTATTATTGGTGGCAAAGCATCCATGACCATTCCCAGAATGATAAAAATAATATGCACCATAAGTACGAATACAATCCAGTTATCGGCATAGTTGGTAATGGTGGATGCAAGGATATGAGGAATGCGTTCAAAGGTTAAAAGGAATGAAAACATTGACGCTGTTCCCAGTATTAATAATACAACACCGGTAAGAGTACAGGTTTCCAGCAAAACTTTAGGCAGATCATCTAATTTCAATTCGCGGTAGATGAAAAATGAGGTGACAAAGCCATAAACAACCGCTACGGAGGCCGCTTCAGTAGGTGTAAACACTCCTCCATATATCCCGCCAAGAATGATTGCAACCATAAGTATCGGTAATAGACCATTTTTAACCACCATCAACTTTTCTTTCCATGAAACCTTGTTGCCCAGTGGCAGTTTCATTTTTTTTGAATAGTAATATGCAAGACCCATTATAGCAATTCCATTCACTGCTGCTGGTAGTACACCCGCAGTAAACAATCCCCCGATAGATATATTGGCTATCACACCAATAATTATAAGATCTATTGCGGGTGGCACTAGTGTTGATACACCACCAGCGGCACTCAAAATAGCTGTTGCAAATTCAGGAGGGTATTTCATTTTGCGCATAGCCGGGATGGCCACTGACCCAATAGCTGCGGTGTTGGCACTAGGCGACCCTGAAATCCCTGACATCAGCATAGTTGAGAAAATTACTACTAGTCCCAAGCCCCCATAAATTCGGCCCACGAAAGCCATAGCCATATCCACAATGCGCTTAGCTAACCCGCCATGCGACATGAGTTGGCCAGCTAGCACGAAGAGTGGAATGGCAATAAGGGGAAATGAATCCAACCCGGAAATGAACTTTTGGGGCATCATGATCAAAATATCATTGGGAAGGAAAAGCATCCCTATCAAGGTGGTAACCGCCAGGCCCATACCGACCGGCACAGACATCAGCAACACTATAATTAACACTACGGTCACAATCCAACCCATTTTTCAAATTCCTTTATTTCTGAGATTTGGGTATAGTCATTTCCTCCCACCAGTTCTGCATTACATAATAAAGCATCAATAAACCAGCAACTACTACCGATGAATAGGGTATCACCATTGGCAAACCTGTTCCGGGTGCAACTTGATCATCCGCACTTTCAACATACTGAACAGCCTTCCAGGTAAAGATTATTAGAAAGATAGTCATCAAAAAAGTGACTAGTGTCGATATGATCCGCTTGAGTCCTGGTCCAAATTGATCCACCATAAATCTTAAAGCAAAATGGGATTTTGTCTTAAAGGCATAGCCGACCGATAAGGCAGCCGTCCATAAAAATGCAAATCGGGCCAACTCTTCAGTCCATGCTAATGAGGTTTGAAAAACGTAACGAAAAAGTACCTGTAAAAAGGTTATTACTACAATAGCAGCCAGCAAAAAGCATAGGGATATTTCAAGCGGGTGTCTCCATAATTTGCTAATTCTATCTATGGTCATGGAAGTTTTTACTTCAACTTTATCCTTCATCGTTATTGGTTTAAGATCTGTTGAACTAATTCCATTCCTCCTACTCTTTCCGCATTCTTCATATACACTTTCCTTGCTATGTCTTGAAAAGGACGCTTATTAACTTCATTAAAGCTCAAACCAAGCTCTTTAAGGGCTATCAGCGATTCTTCTGTCTTCTGTGCCATCGCTTCTCGTTGAATCCGTTCCGACTTTTTACCTGCTTCGACTACTAACTCCTGAATATCAGGGGGGAGGTTATCATATTGTTTCTTGCTAAAAAGCAGAGCTACAGCCAAAAACAAATGTTCGGTGGAGGAAACATACCTAGTCACCTCATAGAATTTCATTCCGTGAATATCAGTAAGGTCACATTCGGCGCCATCGAGAACTCCTTGCTGCACAGCAGAATACAATTCTCCGAAGGACATGCTAGTGGATTGTGCACCAAATGCATCGAAAGATTCCAAAATTACTGGACTGGAAATCACACGGATCTTGAGTCCCTGTAGATCTTTAGGGGTATAAATTGGACGCTCGCTGTTCCAAACATTTCGGGCTCCCGAAAACCACCATCCAAGTACCAGACAATCCAGTTTCTGCTCTATTTTTTCACCTATTTCTTGTCCAACCGGTCCGTCGACAACTGTATAAAAATGATTAAGGTCCCGGAAAAGGAAAGGGAAATTGAAAAGGTCAGCTTCAGGAACAAACGCCCCAATAGCTCCGATGTTTGCAGGTGTGGAGGCTATCACACCCAGTTTGATCATTTCGATAGCCTCTTCTTCCTCTGCTATCTGACTAGCTGGGAAAATTTGAAAATCGACACGGTTGTTACTTGTTTTGATCAAATAATCACTCATTGCTTCATACCCAACCTGATAGGAGTGCTCAACATTAGCGTTATGTGCTATTTTCATGGTTATTTTCGAGTCGTCCGATTTTGTGCATCCTGAAATCAAAGTCAGAAGAAAGCACATGGCAATTTTATATCTTGAAGTATTCACTGATCTAATATATTATTCCTCACCCAGATTATTAGGTATCTTTTTTCTGGGCATCATCTCATCCCTCATGGCTGCGTGGTAAATAAATGTCGCAATAATCACTGCATTGCGTTTTAAACTCTCCTCCCTGACCAGATCCAATACATCCATACTGGTATGGATTTGGTGGGTGAAATATTCCATAGGATCTTGGATCCATTCAAAAGCGGGAATGTTCATAGCATCAAATGGCCTATGATCTGTACAACAAGCATTCTCGATGGTGGTAGTCTTTGCCCCCAGATGATGAAAAGGTTCTAAATATTTATCGAAAATAGGCCTAATGGCCTCATTACCTTGAGTGAAAATGCCTCTTATATTATGTCCGTTATTATCATGATTAAAATACACCGATATCTTGTTTTGCTCAACTTTCTTCTTTCCAGTAAGAATATCTCCGACGTATTTTCGAACATAACCCATTGACCCATTGAGTCCTTGTTCTTCTCCTCCCCAGAAAGCCAATCGGATGGTTCTTCTGGGTCGTACTCCAATTTTATGCAATATTCTTACAGCCTCCAGTAATGTGGCACAACCAACACCATTGTCGGCCGCTCCGGTACCACCTTGATATGAGTCATAGTGACCGCCTGCCAATACAATTTCGTCTTTAAGTTCCGGATCAATTCCAGGCAACTCACCAATAAGATTAATATGATACTCCGAGTCAGTATAAAATACACTGGTTAAATGAAGCTCTAGTTTTAATTCACTTCCTTTTTTTAACATGCGAATTATGCGCCCATGTTGTTCCTTGGCAATGACAAAATGAGGTATCGGTTTGATTTGACCTTTTTTGGTATAGGGCAATTGTTCCGCATCTATCAGACCATATTTTAATCTGCTGGGTCTAATAACAGCTGCCACACCCTCAGACAACAAGAATTGATGAATTTGATCCTGTTCGCCTTCTCTTGCTTGATCAATTTTCAGTTCTTCAATAAAAGGTAATATTCCAGCATTGTCGAGCCCATCCCTATTGTTGGGTTCTGTGTGCGCGGCTGCATTCTCCAATTCCTCGGGGGTAAAATATCCGGTTCTTACCTTATTTTCTTCTTGAGGCTGATTTGTAGGCTTAATTAATATTTTTCCGCTTAACTGACCCGAGAGTTGTTTAAGTTTATCAAAATTTTCGTAATCCACAGCTACTGGGACACCAATTACTACCCCATCGGTCCCTTTGGTCCATGCAGCAGGAAGAGCTACAATTGACATAAATCGTGGCTCAATCATTTCAATTGAATAACTTTCGATTCCCCAACCCCGGAGGTCTTGGGAATACGAATCAAAATGGACATTTTCCAGACCAAATTCCTCAAAACGGTCTTGTGCCCATTCCATCGCCTCTCTGAATTCTGGCGATCCCGATAGCCGTGGACCGTATATGTCGGTCATGTAACTAAGCGTTTCCATTACTTTAGAGTTCTGAAAGCCCTCTTCCTTAATTCTGGCAATGATGTCATAGTCCAGTTTTTCCTGACAGGATAATCCTAAATAAGATACCATGCTCAACAAGCAGAGCATGGTATCTTTTAATGCTTTACCAGTCACTATCCAATCCTATCTTTAATTATAAATTAACACTCAAAGTATTTCGGATGATTATTACCTTTTTAACTAGGAATATTGGGATTAACATCAGTTTCACTTCTCGGAATAGGCATATAAAATTTATAAAATAGATCACCTTCCAGGTGCCAAAGCCCAAATCTCTTTTGATCAGCCAATCGTGTCCCCCTCAATAATAATGTTTTATCCCGCTCTTCAATCAGGTAACCGATAGGCCCGGTATAATTCACATTACTTGAAAGTTCGGTTTTAACCGCAATTCCGCTCT
This sequence comes from Cyclobacteriaceae bacterium, assembly GCA_965224285.1. Lineage (GTDB taxonomy): Bacteria > Bacteroidota > Bacteroidia > Cytophagales > Cyclobacteriaceae > JAJCYK01. The sequence goes on along the minus strand of OZ245043.1, from coordinate 4,613,844 downwards.
GAGCGGCTCCTCCCAGCGGATTGTCATAGTTATTTAAATCAGTAAGTGTAGCAAGATCCAAATCATGAAATGCTCTAACATTATTTATGTGATTCAAGGCAGTATTTAGGTCATTGTCCATTATGGCCACCTCCGCTAAGATTAGTTCAACTTCTCTCCAATCTATAATGATCAAAGATGATTCAGCCGAACGATAAATATCCTGGGTGCTAATGGCTCCATTCTCTTTTAAGAACGCCCAAAAGGTGTCGTTCCCAATCGCGGAAGCACTGGTTTGTATTTCTTTCTCCCACAATGGAAGTCGCTCATTTTGATTGCCTAAACTACTTCTGGGATTAGAAGTCTCCGAATTTCCAGGTTCTCCATCACCTCCCTCAGGACCTCGTAGGGATAATGACACAATACCATCATCTATCTGATCTTGAGTTAGGCCGGATATGATCTCACCTTCATCCCTATCATCTAAAACGTATTGGATAAATCTAGGGTGTAAGCTAAATAAGAACTCATTAGTATCATTGGTCCTACCCGATTGAAGCCAGAATTGATTAGGAAATCTCAAGCTGTGTAAAATTTCCAATGTTGCATCTCCGGGCTTCAAACCTTGTTCTGCAGCAGATTTTGCCATGGAAAAATTGCCGTCAAACAAATATGATCTTGCTATTAGTGACCATAAAACTTTGTCCGGATTAGGAACATTTCCAGGATTAAGTCCCATAGCTGCCATGAACTTATCCCTAGCTTGCGCATGTAATTCCTCAGAACTAAAAAAAGCACCAAATTCACCATTTACCAACTGTTCAGCGGTAGTAACAGACGCACCTGGAGTATCACCAATTGTGGGTCTGGCTCCCCAATGATCAGCCAGATATTGACGCATTAAGCCACTTATAAAGTTACCCCACCAAAGTGCCCTGTCTCGTAATTCGGTATTCTCAAAACTGCCTATTCGTCCAACTCTCCTTACCAAGTCGTCACCCAAAAAACGCATATCATGATAATTAGTCCAATCGCCTTCGTAAAAACCCAAATCAGGTACAAAATCCTGGACAAATGAAACATGATCGGGAGCCCCAGGGTAGATAACACCATGAATCATCTCATCAGAGTATCCGGCCGCCCTCCATAGTATTCTTCCAATACCAACACCGGCATCACCGGTACTACCGGCGGTTCCCAGTAGCCCGTTTATCAACAATTCAATTTGTTCTTCATTGTCGAGTTGCTCATCTCTAATCTCATTAACCAGCGGGTCAATATCATCTACCCAGTCGTCGCATGATATCATGCAAAAAGCCATGAGAATTATCAAGGAGGATAATATGTGTAAATTTTTCATTTTCAATCAAATTTTAGCTGCATCAAAATGTTACTGAAACAAATGCGGAAAAGGTCCTGCTTTGTGGAAGTGTACCCGACTGAATTCCTGTGGATGGGCCATCATTAAAACCGAAGGCGGTATTTTCAGAGTCTAAACCTGAATACCCACTCATCCAGCGCTCTATCTTTTCGCCGGTTTCTGTTATACTAACAGCTCGTAATTCCGGATCCCTTTTAAACCATTGGAAAAGATTGGTGCCTACCAAACCCACCCTTAGGTTTTTAATAATATTGGTGGCATTTCTTATATTCTTAAAAGTATAGCTCAAGCTTATTTCTCTGATTTTGAGAAAATCACCTGGTTGGATCGCGTTTGCATCCGCAAAAAATGATGAGGCTGCATATTGATCTGCTGCTATCATGTACTCTTCGGTTCCCGGAGTAAGCACTTCATCATCCGTAAAATTACCAAAACCCAATTTTGTTGATAATCGATCAAACCAAAGAGAGTTTGTACCCAATCCGTCGTAGAAATCCGTATCTGCACCTGCAAATTGCTGGTCAATGTCCTGCTCATTATAAATTACGAAACCCGTTTTCCATTCCATAAACGTGTATAGGCTGAACGAACCCAAGCTTAAATTTGCGGTAAAGCTTCCGATATATTTGGGGTCATTAGTGCCTATAAAGACATCTCCATCAGATGACCGAACCCCGTAGGCTTCACCTGCCGGGACTTCTTCCCCAAAGTTTGGAGCAAACTCTAACTCTTGTTCATTGGATCCATCTGAGAATAATGCCCCTAGGCTGATTTGATTAAAGTATGCTCCTTTTGGAAGACCTTCACGATATACCTGTCGTCCACCACCGGCACCGGCGGTGATCTGACCGGCGCCACCCATGTCTGTCACCTTGTTCCTCTGCCAAGAACTGTTAAGCGTAAAATCTGCTCTCCAACCACCCAACTCAGCTCCCGAAAAACTTGCATAAAGTTGTGCTTCCCAACCACGACCTTCTACCTCCCCGATATTGGCAAGAGGAGCGCTGGCATTCTGTCCAGACGAAGTGACATTAGCACGAGGAATTATGGAATTAGTGACATTCTCTCTATAGTAAGTAAATTCCACCCCATAGTTACCAATTTGAGCATCAAGCCCCAGTTCAAGTTGCTTAACTCTCTCTGGTTCCAGAGCCGGATTTCCAAAAGAAGACAAATTTGCCCCAATACCATACTGTGATTCATTGAGGGTCCACAGAACAGGAATTCCGTCCACCCTGCTTGGTAATGTACCGGTTTCCCCATAGGCAATTCTTGTCTTAAGTAGGCTAAAGAATTCCGGAACAAAAGGATATTGATCCATACGAATCGCGAAGCTGGCCGATGGATAAACGATACTTGAAGTTAATGAACCAAGTACACTGGCATAATCTTGTCTCACCATTACTGAAGCTAAATAAGTTTCGTCGAATGAGAAGTTGTGAGAGGTGAAGATGCCAGCTGAGCGAAAATGATTAAATGTCTCACTACTAACACCTGCCAATTGCGCACCATTTAAAGTTGAAACCAGACTAGATGCAAAATTACTTCTTGAATTAATAACTTCTTCAGTCCTATCATTAAACAACTGGGTGCCTATCGTTGATGTTCCTGTTAGCCTGCCCCAATCATACGAATATGAAAGATCAGCTGTTAAAGTAAAATTCTTAGTATCAAAGGTGCCAATACGTCTTTCACCGGGCTCATCCACACCCTCAACATCCTCTGTGGTTTTACGTTGTACGAACTGATTGGTATTTTGAACATTGTTAATACCGACTGTCAAACCCGCAGTTAGGCCACTTAAAGCATTATCGCTGTCAGCAAAAGGAGAATATAATGTAGCGATCGACCCGGTAAAATTATGCGTAACCTGAAGATCTTCTGAACTCCTGAAAAACGAGGGTTGTAGTGGGCCATCGAAGCGCTCATCGTATGGCACCCTAACGAAAGTCAAATAACCGAACTCCCCATCACCTCTCCCTCTTTGAGGAAAGATGATGTCTGAATTACCGTATTGCGCACTCGATTTGATGCTTAATTTGGTGGAAGGAGTGAAGTCCATATTTAAGCGAACATTCGTCTGTTCAAACTCATTGTTCGGCGTATGCGCTTCCTCATTATTTCTATCCACAGAAAAGAATGCTTTAACCTGATCATTCCCTCCAGATACACTTAGCCTATTTTTGAAAATACTACCCGTTTGGAAAAAGTTATCCTCCAAAAACTCATGATTTCTGAATTCTAACTCCTTTATATTCCTCATGTCATGGAACCCTACCGTGGATCGATAATTCACTTCCCATCCCTTATTAGTACCTCTCTTAGTAGTTATTAAAACCACCCCATTAGCTGCACCCGTGCCGTAGGAAGCAGCGCCCGCTGGCCCTTTGATCACTTCGATATTTGCTATATTTTCAGGATTAAGGCCTACCAGGGAAGAGATACCACCACCTTCTCCTTGCCCAGCGCCACTCCACATGGTATTACTCATTCTAACGCCATCTACAAAAATCACAGGCTGTCCATTTCCATTAATTCCGCCTCCGGATCTTACTATAAATCTGGTGCCTGCTCCGAATCCTCCACCTGAGCGCTGAAGAGAGACACCTGCAATTTTTCCGGTAACCAATTCATGTACTGAATTATAATTGGCAATTTCTGTAAGTTCCTCTGCATCAATTCTCTGTACCGCAATTGTTGATACTGCCTTTGAGTTGCGTGAGGCTACCCCGGAAACAACCACAGCGTCCATCATTAGTTGGTCATAAGCTAGCGTGAAATCAACCTCGGTTGCCTGCCCACCGGAAACAGTTACTTCCTGACTTGATGTTTTGTAGCTCACATAACTGCATATCAGATTATAACTACCGGCTGGAACATTATTTATAGTATAGTTCCCCTCGAAATCCACAGCTGCACCTTTTGTGGTCCCTTCCAGCATAACAGTGGCTCCATGAAGTATCTGGCCGGTAGACTGATCTGTCACTTGTCCGGTTATTGAGCCTGATGACTGTCCAAAATTGGGCTGAGTTATCGCAAATGCAAATACGCAGACAAGGTAAATTCGGAAAATTTTATTCATAATTTCTTGGTTTAATTCATACTGTTGTCTGTCTGGGATTGATACTAGTTATCCAAGGTAGACCTAACGAAATCTTCTATATAGTCGCTTAAAGAATCAGAGGCTTCACAAGCCTTATATTGATCTCCACCTGCTACCTCCCTCATCATTTTTGCATGAAGTTTTGCTGATCTTTTCAGATCGCTTACCGCTCTGTTGACATACCAAAACCGGCGACAGTGTGCATGTAAAGTTTCAGAGATTTGTGTGCCAAAATAGTTTTTGCTCGCTGACCGTAATATTTGATCAAACTCGCCATCCAGGCGCATAAATTCCTCTACTTTATCCTTCTTAGCCGCTGATTCAATTGCATTTGCAATTTCCCTCAAGCGCTTCCTTTGCTCTGAGGTTGCCCTTCTAGCTGCCTTCCCGGTAATCATCCGATCAACCACTCTTCGCAAATCAACTATCTCCAGTTGATTCATGATATCTATTTCACTGACGATCATACCACGGCGAGGAAGGATTGAAATCATACCTTCGTGAGCAAGTCTTTGAAGGGCCTCTCTAACTGGTGTACGGCCTATTTGAATTTCTTCGCTTAGTTCTACTTCTGAAATGAGAGTTCCTGGTTTCAGATGTAGTGTAACAATCTTTTCCTCAATCAAATGAAAGGCTTTGTCCGCGAGACTATTAAGTGGTTTACTTCTCCGTTGAGAGAATAATTCAATTTCCATGATAATTTGGTTGTAGTTTAAAAATTGAGAGTTAATAGGATATTCATTATGGAATTGCATGGGGGATCTCTAGGCTATTGCTGAAAATTCTGGTCTTGAATCCAATGCATTCTGAATGATTTCAACCACCCTTTCCCTTTCTTTGCCAGCTAAAGGCAATCTTGGAGGGCGAACATTTTCATTGCCGACACCAGTCATGGCTTCTGCTAGCTTAATATTTTGGACTAATTTGGTGGATACATCCAGATGAAGTAATGGCATGAACCACCTGTATAAAGCCAAAGCTTCCTCGTACTTCCCTTCATTTTGCAAATTATATATGGTGACTGTTTCCCTAGGAAATGCACATACCAAACCCGCCAACCAGCCAGCTGCTCCTAATAATAAACACTCAAGAGCGATGTCATCCACCCCACAAAATATTTGGTAACGGTTGTCAACCAGATTGATTATATCAGAAACACGTCGTACATCTCCAGACGATTCCTTTATTGCGACAAACTTTTCCTCATCAGCCAATTCAGCGAACATCTCTGGTGATACATCCACACCATAATCCACCGGATTGTTATAAATCATTATAGGGATTTCCGAATGCTTGGCGACAGTCCGCAGGTACTGCAATGTCTCTCTTCTGTCAGATTTGTACCTCATTGGAGGTAAAACCATAATACCATCCGCTCCATGGTTAGTAGTTTGTTCAGCAAATCTGCAAGCAGCTGCAGTATCTCCTTCAGCTAGAGTTGCTAAAACTGGAATTTTACCATCACTAACAGAAACCGCGGTTTTTAAGATTTCCAATTTTTCATCCTTAGATAATGTACTATTCTCGCCAAGTGACCCAACAACCACCAGCCCATTCACTCCGGCTTCAATTTGACCCATTATATGTTTCTCCATAGCACCGTGATCAACGGTGAAATCTGATCTAAACTTGGTCGTAAGAGCGGGAAAAACTCCTTTCCATTTTGGATTCTTCATAATGAAATGACGTGGATATATATTTATTACATATTATTAATACATCTATAATGTATTTATAATAGATTACTAATATATCAGTTATATATTATGAAGTCAACTGATTTCTTTGTTATATATATGACCTCCGCGGATTGACTATATAAAATATTAGAATTGTCCTGTTAGTAACTCCTGCTCGGATAGTGGCCTGTTGATTTCAACATTTTTCGGAGATGAGATTTTTTGAGTTTTCAGTGCTACTAACACAAATACCAACGCGGAACAAATTGGAGGTAATATAGTATCCAAACCTGATAAACTTGGTGGTAGAATTAAATGTAATATTACTCTTGTTGAAGCTCCGGTCAATATCGCTACAATAGCCGATGGGGTGTTCGATTTGTTCCAATAAATTCCAAAGATAAAAGGTACTAAACAGGCAGCTAATATAATGTCGAAAGCTAGAATCAAAAGTGTTCCGGGTTCTGGCCGGAAATAGGCAAAGGTCATGGAAATTATCAAGATGGGAATTGCTATCACCCTTGAGGTTCGCAGTAATTTACTATTGTCCCATTGAATGTGAATTGAGCGCTGTATTAGATTGCGTGTCACTGCATTCGATAAGGCAAGAAGAACACCAGAGGCAACTGCTATACTTGCTGCAATAACCCCAACCATTAGCAGTACGCCGATCCACTGGGGGAGGTTATCAATGGCTATATTGGTTAGTAGAGTAAAATCCGCCGATTGATTTAAATAAAAAGAATACAACCCAATGATGGAAACGGGGGTCGCAAATAAAAGGGTCATCACTCCCCCCACATAACAACTTCTTTGTGCAGCTTCAGGTGATTCCGAAGAAATGATACGTTGTATCAGATCCAGTGCTACAACATTTCCTAAAGATAGTGATATAATTGCCGCCCAATTATCGAGTGCTCCAAAACTAATTTCAGTCAATCCGATCGTCATCTTATGAGTTTCAGGTACTGCCTTCATAAGATCCACCCAACCATGGTTGAAGGTTAGAAAGCAAAAAGTCAGTATAATGGCAATGACGAAAATTAAAACCTGGAAAATGCTGGTAGATAGAGATGTAATGAATCCACCTGTTAATGAATACGTTACTACATAGAAACCGACAAGGATCAGGACTGGCAAAAATTCCACCGGAAACACCCGACTTAATAAAAATGATAATCCTGCAAAATTGCCGGCCAATAGAATACAGCCACCAATCAACATAAAAAGGGTAGCTAATCTCTCAACCGTTTTGTTATATCTCCTACCATAGAAATCCGAAAGAGTCATGAGATTCATCTGCCAAATCGGACGAGCAAAGTATTTTCCCAATAAAAACATACACAAGGCAAGGCCGACTGGAATACTTGCTCCAGCCCAAAAACCTAAATCCGCACTCCGAGCAGCAGCCCCTATGGACCCGTTAGCATCTATAGAAGGTGCAATAAGACTAATTCCAACAACCCATACCGGCATGACCGCGCCAGCCTTAAAATAGTTTACAGCTTTCCCTTTTACTTTGAAATAGGACCAAATACTGATCCCAATATTGATCAATGAAAAGATAATAACTCCCAATCCAATGTAACTAATCTCCCCCATGTGTAACGAATCATATATACATCAGAGCTGGATGAATGACCTAAGTTTATAGTAATTCTTAGTTTCTGAGGCGGGCGCTATAATAGCAATTAAAGTTTCCATTTCATAATTATAGACAAAACCACAATAGAACATTTCTTACTACCGTGGATTCATTAATAATTCTTAATTGATCTATGCTGTTGTTCTGATAACAGCTCCAACACGCTGAGTAGCGTAGAATGTTCTAATACTAGCTTTTTCATCTAATAACTTGGATGCAGCAGCCTCCACATTTCTATAGGTCGGTACAAAATGTAATCTATTTTTGCTTTGTTATAGGGCTGGTAGGTGTATTTATTAAAAACGATTAGATCCATTTTACTAAAAAAATTGCTATGCTTTCAGGTCGGGATAAAGACTCCATCCAGAATTGATGACCTGTTACTATTGGTGAGTATCTTTTTGATCTGCGATATCCGCGTGAGGGATAGCAGCGGATAGCCCGCATGGCGCCTAACTTTTTATAATTAATCTAGACAGATACTTAGTGAGGCGCCAGAGGACTTGAAGCGAATAGCCCGGTCACGCCTCCGGCGTGAACACGCCCGTAGCTGCATCATCTCCAAAGCTATCCGTTGCCCTCCAATCAGGCAAAAGGGACCGTGGGGCTACGGACATTAGTAGCAATTGGTATTACAACCGTAAACTCTACCTCCTGGATTGCAGTAATAGCATGGACATCTAACACTTGACTTTCTTAATTTACACAACTTAGACGCAACGTATTTATCTAGGAAATCGCATTTGGATAGTACCGAGCATTGTAGTGCCCTGGTCTTGCTATGTAGCAGTTTCTTTCTCATTTTGCAGATAAACCGTTTCCAGTAATTTTCACTATTTAAAGTCCATGTACTTGACTGAAACACCAAAACACACCAGCGCCAGAGCTTTGGCAATCCTGCTTTGCCTCTTCCTCACCCACTGCCAGCCAAACAGCCCTCAGGAGGTATCATCATTAACTGCACAACTCGAACTTCCCCCTCAACCTAATATCCTGTGGCTGGTCACCGAAGATCTGGGGCCTTATCTGCCCATGTTCGGGGATAGCACAATTCAGACTCCTCATTTAAGTCGCCTGGCCGCCGAGGGGGTGGTGTATCCAAACCTATATTCTCCTTCGGGGGTGTGCGCTCCCAGCAGGGCAGCTATCGCCACCGGCATGTACCCTTCGGGCATTGGGGCCAATCATATGCGTACTAATTCATACATGGAGGTGACCGGGCTGCCGGCCTACGAGGCTGTACCTCCCCCGGAAGTAAAAATGATGAGCGAGATCCTGCGTATCAACGGGTATTACTGTACCAACAATGCCAAAAAAGACTACCAATTTAATGATCCGGTCACTGCCTGGGACGAGAGCAGCAACTTTGCCCACTGGCGCAATCGTACCCCCGGCCAACCGTTTTTCTCTATCTTCAACTTTACCACTACTCATGAGTCCGGCCTGTTTGAACCTTATGGTTTCAGGCATAACGAAATGAGACATTATAATGCCGGTGATACCACTTTTCAGTTAGAGAATTGGGATTCCCGAATGACTGAAGAGAAGACCCCGGTTCACGTTTCCCCAGATCTTGATTTTCCCATCCCCCCCTATTTACCCGATACGGAACTGGTGCGCCGCGATATGTGGAAAATGTACAATAATATCGCCGAGATGGATCGGCAGTTGGGTGCTATACTAGCTCAGTTAGAGAAAGATGGCTTACTGGATCAGACCATTATATTTTTTTATGCGGATCATGGCGGACCTCTACCCAGACAAAAACGGCTGATTTACGACTCAGGCCTGAATTCACCTATGATCGTCCGGTTTCCCAATAAACAACAAGCCGGATCGAAGGATGATCAACTTATCAGCTTTATTGACTTTGCCCCTACTGTATTTTCATTGGCTGGTATATCTCCACCAGACTATCTGGAGGGCCAGGCTTTCCTGGGAGCATATCAGGCGGATCAACCTCGAACATACATCCATGCAGCAGCCGATCGGTTTGACGGATTTACCGATGCCATCCGGGCGGTCAGAGATAAAAAATTTAAATACATCAGGAACTATCGACCGGAGCAAGGTTATTACTTGCCGGTAGTTTACCGTGAGCGTATTCCCACTACCCAAGAATTACTTAGGTTAAAAGATCTTGGAGAACTCAACCAGTATCAGGCCCAATGGTTCCGGGAAAATAAAGACCAAGAGGAGTTGTTTGACTGCGAGAATGACCCCCACGAATTGAACAACCTGGCTCAGGATCCTACCTATGCGGAAAAACTTAGTGAACTAAGAGCTGAAATGGACCGCTGGCTAGCGGACATTGGTGACCAGCCAAACATACCGGAAGCTGAACTGGTAAGTCAACTATGGCAGGGAGAAGAATCCCAACCCCTAACCGCCAATCCTGAAGTCATGATCACCCATAGAGAAGTGGACATATCCTGTCCCACAGAAGGGGCTTCTATCGGCTATAAAATAATTGGCAGCGATGGTGACGAGCCGCTGACCTGGTCAGTTTTTACCCAACCCTTCGAGATGCCTACCAATTATCGGTTATTGGTACAGGCGCACCGGATTGGCTTTGAGCCCAGTGAGGTGGTGGAAGTTGACTGAGAATCTGTTTTCAGCACCAAATAGTCAACACGCCACCATTAGTAAAAACTCTTATCCAAATTGAGATAGATCATGGTAATAGTAATGGTATTGATAAAGCCGTGAACCAGAATGTTCTGCCAAATTTTGCCTTGGTTCCATAGGAAAATTATGGCCAGTATCACGCCAATCAAACCGGTAAGTATTTGTCCGGTTATCCCCTGATACTGATGTAAAAATCCAAAAAATGCCGCCGGTAATATTACCGCAGCTATCTTCCCCACGAGGCTATGACGGGATAACCGCATTATCTTCTGCATCATAAATGACCGAAAAACAATTTCCTCAATAAATCCTCCCACCAACCATCCGGTGCCAAGGGCGGAGATATAGATAGCAAGATCACCCCTGACCGCATCAAAAAAGCCTAGATCATGGTGCACTCCGGTCATTCTGGTGATAAGGGGCAATAAGATGAAAACCAAGGCCACAATGACTATTGCAAGTACTAGCGATCTCAAGACCAACACCAGCAGGTTCTGCGGTTTTTCAAAACCTAAACCTTCTTTTATGCCATCCTGAAGCCAGGTGTAAGCCATAACCAAGAGAAAACATAAAAAAAGATTTAAAAATGGGATTGGTACAGTGAGCATTATAACCGGTATCAGCACCAGTATAACAGCATCGACATAGCGACCATTTTCTGATTTGAGAAATGTACGGATATCATCTTTCATGGTTCTAAATAACCACGAAAGCTTCAAAATTCGCCTTGTTTAAAGTGGTTAATAGCTGAATGGCAGGATTTGCTTTCCCAATGACCGCCTAATGTCCACGGTACATCCAGTTTTGAAAGTCTTTATTTTTATATCGGCTTACTGTCAAGGGTATGTTTTGGTTCAAGTGGGGCTCTACCGTAACCAGCAATCTTTGATTCGCTGCTTTCCTAACCGTTTGAACGGCATTTTTGCTTACTAGAAACTGCCTATTAATTCTGTAAAACCAACTCTCTTCAAGTTTATCCTCTATTGCGGTGAGATTGACATTGGAAGTGAATCGCTGCCCATCCCGGAGTACCACCTGCACCATCTTCCTCTGAATAAAAACATAGGCGATTTCTTCTGTACTCACCTTTTTTAGCTGATTTCCGGTTTCTATAAATATACTATCCTGCCTTTCACTATCCTTAACTCTAAATTTAAATTTTCTCCCCCAAATTACCAGGAGTCCGAGGGCGGTGCCAAGCAGGGAAATAGTTAGCCCTTGCGTAAGGTAGTACCATATAAACTCCCCGCCGCCAATCCAGATGAACAATGCATTTGCCAGGCTGTACAGCACGAAGAATATGACCTGTGCAACCCAAAAAAAGGATATAAATTCTCTCAAACCACAGCCACGGGCAAAGTACTTGTAGTAAATGTAGTCTATTGAATAATAAAGCAGTAAAGTGAATAAAATACTGACAGCTATGTTCCCTGCGGGAAAAGTATACTCGGGATTTAAAGGAAAACTTTCATATAAAACAATGTGGTGCAACAACACCGAAAGCGCACTGGTTATGCCTAGTACTTTAAGAAAACTTCTCCAGGTTACGAATCTTCTTGTCATACCTCAGGGATTAGTTTGGGATCCCCTGCTAAACCCTTACCATGCGCAAATAACACAGACGATCCGGACCCAACTCCCACTACCGTCCTCATGGCTTGCTCCGTGGAAACATTTAAAAATTTCAATCTGTTGACTGGCACGTGGTAAATATTTCCATTAGTGGGATTCGGTGCTGTTGGAACAAAAATGGTATACATGGCATCGGAGATTTTTTCCGTAACAAATCCCGTAAGCATCACACCGGTGTTATAAGGATCTACCAGCACTACCTGTTGGAAAGGCATGGTTTCCAGCCCGGTAAAATGCTTTATAATCTCACTTATACTGGAGTAAAGCGGGATACCTTTTAAATAATTCCTTTCAAAACTCTTTACCCATCTCCTGCCTTTCCTCTTTCTCACGGCCTCTCCGATCACAAAAAATATCCCGACCAACACGATCATGGAAATGATAGTAGACATAAATTCCGGTATGTTAAATAGCGGTGTAATTACGTCAATTATGGGCGATAGGAATTTCTTTATCAGATCAAATATCAGGTAGATCAACACAAAGATCACAATAATGGGAAGGCTTATTAACAGCCCATCCACAATGGATTGGATGACTTGTTTAGTGACTGTTCTATCGGTATTAGGTAATGTTTTAGTAGTGGTTTCCATCACGGTATTTCAGGTTATATGGCCACCGGAATAGTTAGTTGGTTGGTTCAATATTCCATCTTGGCAGTATTTCAAACTTTTTCTCTTTTAAGTTAGAATACTAAAGCTCATTTCCCATATTTTACCTGCTCTTTATTTAGGGTCGATCAAGTTTAAAGGTAAGCATACAACTGCTAATGGGCCTGGATGCCTAGGCTGGTTATTATTGGACTAAACTGTTTAAGTGGTTTGCCATAAGTTCATTGACCATATCAGGTTCTTCTACCGGCGACATATGTCCGGCGCGGGGAATAATATGAAGCTCAGAATTCTTTATCTGAGAGTGGATGATCTCAGCTTTCTCCAGATCGGTCAGCTGGTCTTCTGCTCCCACCATAACGGTAGTGGGGTGATGGATTTGTTGAATTCTCGGGGTAATATTCGATCGGTACAGTACTCCCTTTACCGCCCTTACGATCCCTTTCCTATCATTGGCCAGGAAGTGATTCTTCCAGGTCTTCCTTATGGATCTTCTCTCTGGGTCTTTCAGAAAGGTCTGTCCAAAAAACATGTTCATTACTTTACCAGCCAGGGGTTTTAAACCAAGGTGTTTTGCCACCCACAACATGGCCTGGTTCTGCAGCATTTTGGTTTTGGGCTCCGGCTCGGAAGAAGTGTCAATAAGGATCAGTGACTTCAACAATTCAGGATGAGTAATGGCCAACCTCAACGCTACCATGCCACCCATAGAGAATCCCACAAAATGTACCGGCTGCAGGTTCAAGTCCCTGATAAGCTGACCCACCTCACTGGTCAATGTATCCAGGTCATAGCCATCTTCAGGCGCTTCACTGTTTCCATGTCCTTTAAAATCAAATCGGATACACCTGTAGCGGTTGGATAGCCGATTTACCTGTTCATCGAACATTCGCAGATTAAATAGCATACTATGACCGAAAATCAGGGTTTCTCCTCCATTTCCCTGCTCTTCGTAGTACCATTTGGAGTTATTTATGCTGATATATGGCATTTGAAACTATAGCTTGAAATAATTTAACAATATATACGGATTACTCTTATCTACCTATCTACCTTAACCAATTGAGCTCCCCAATCCTCAATTTCAAAGCCATCAAGAGAATCGTACTGGTTGAATTTGATCAATAATCTTGATCCAAAGTCCAGAAATTGATCCTCGATCAAAGGTTCCAGGGTATGCTTGCTTTCAGCACTTACATGTAGGGCGGTTAGGGTCCCATCCTCCACGCTTAGGTCCATATACTGGCCTAATCGTTCGCCGGTTTCCACCACCACGAATTCATATCTGCCAGTGAGAGAATCCAAGTGATGTGAAGAAACCTTAGTGGTTTCCACAACTTGGGTAGAGGGTATTTCCAGGTTGATGCCATAGTACCCACATACTGAACGCTGGATCTCAGGCATTATGGACCCGCCGTTATCAGCATTGGTCATGATTATTATGGCATTTTTGGTAGCGGCTCCGCCTAGCATATCGTTGGTAAATCCAGCGTTTTTACCCAGGTGACCGAACTCAAGGGTACCATCACTATCCGTGACTTCCGGTCCCATTCCGTGATACCCACCCCCCTGTAAGCTTAGCATATCATTCACCATCCCCCTGCTTAGAATGCCATCCTCCTTCCCATGATAAATCTCCATAATCTCTATAAGATACTTGGATAAATCCGTGGGAGTGGTCCACAGACCGGCGGCGGCTTGTTCCGGGTAGTTATGCCATAACCCATCGATAAGCTCACCCTGCTTGTCGTAGGCTGCGCTAGCTCGAGCATGGTAAGCTTTAGGAAGGGGTTGAGCAAAAGTACTGTGATTCATGCCCAGGGGTGAGAGCACCGCCTGATCCATGTATTCCTGGAAAGGCTGTCCAGTCAGATCTTCCAGCATTTTTTGTATTACCGTATACCCACCTCCTGAATAGATAGCGTGTTCACCAGGTCTTGCGGCAACCCTAATCTTAGCTGAATTCCCTTCACCGTTCAGCACCTGTTCCAGAGTGGGAATAGCCTCGGTTTGCTTATATCCTTCAAACCCATGTACCGATATTCCGCCATTGTGCGAAAGAATCAACCTGAGAGAAGGTACTTGATCACCAGTCAGCTCATTCTCCTCCAATTTCCAGGAGCTGAGATAATTGTTTACATTGCTATCCAGATGTATTTTATGGGCTTCCACAAGTTTTAGCACCCCCAGGGCACTAAGAGGTTTGCTTATGGAAGCTGCTTGAAAAAGGGTATTTGCATCTACTTCAGTTCTTGCACTTGAATTAGCTACTCCATACCCCTTAGCCCATCTAAGTTCTCCGTCAATTATCACCGCAATGCTAAGGCCGGGGATATGGTAATACTCCATCCGTTCCTGGATGGTATATTTTTTCATGGCTTCGGTGGAACGAATATAAGACCGGGTAAGTCCCTGCTCTATGGCGGCGATTTCACCTTGAATTGGATCGCTAGAGTCGGTACATGCCAAAGGCAACAGCAGGCTTAACAGAATTAGGGTGTGCCTGGTCATAGGCCGGTTAATTGAAATTAATTAAATCCATAGTAAGATAAGCAATTTGGCATTTTATAATAGCTTAAGGGTCAACTTGCTAACATGCGCCAGGATTGGCGAATTATGGAGTTTTGTAAGTTGGATTTTGACCTCATCCGCCATGCGTAACTTCCTCCTCTCCCAGCGTACCAGAAAATTCATCTTTCGCGAAATCATCATCATTGAGCCAATAATCAGAAGTGATCAACTGAAAAGTATTTTCTTCGGTAGGCTCTAACTCCCAGATTATGCTTTCAGCATCAGTTAATTCCTGCTCAGAATCTAGTTGTTCGTCAAATAATCTTTTCAACAAACTCTTCTCCGATAATAGATCGCTGATAGTTCGCAAAGCAATTTCCTTGGTGATCTTGACTGATCCCTCAAAATTCAGCTCAAAGTCAATGATGGAAGCAAGTGCCTTAGGGAATTTACCGTTATAGGCCTGATACAGCAGTTGATTTATATTAAATAGGGGATAATGTAAAGAGATATCCTGATACTCTTCGGAAACCTTTTCATCCAACATTTCATGGGATAAGTTCTGTATCTGCCCCTCTTTTAAGCGACCCTCAAGTTTATATCGCAGCATAATTGCAGCCGCTTCGTTTGGATCAAAATCGGAAATGGCCATTAGAAGCATATCAAAAGCTTCGTTTTCCGGGATACTGGAAGCATCTCCATAATCGAACAATTCCAATAATCTGAGGTAGTCTTTGGTTTTCCAGTAGCCTTCTATTTTTTCAACAGATCTAATGTTTAGCAGTTTAATGGTAAAGTTCATTTAGTCGGAGGTTAATGGAATTATTACAAAATAGTATAGACAAGACATCGATATGCATTGCTGATCGTAGAAGGATGTATTAATTTAATTGGACATATAAAATGAAGTTACAAACTTCGTAAGCCGTTCGGCTTAAGTTGCGCATGCTAAACTTAAGCCAGGAATTTGGGAAGTCTTATGGTAAAGTTCATTTAGTCGGTGGTCTGTTGTGATTAATTAGGAATGCATAGGCTGGAATGGGTATGAATAACAGGTCCTCAAATGATTCTCCGACCAGTGAAGCATAAACATTATAAGATTCATTAATTCTTTAAAATTCGTTTGCAGTTAATGCTGGATTCTGCTTGCCACATATCCTCTAACAATAACTTCATGTGAAACTTCAAATTACAACATCGGGCGAGTCAATGTTCAGGCATTGGAAGAAATTATCCAATCGTATTATTATCTGGTCCGAGGCATTTCATCATATATCTTTCCATTCAACATTCTTCCATTTCTTTTTTTGTTTTTGCCACCCCATTGTTTAAAGAAAAATGCCACCTGATTTTGCATACATTGAGTTTGAATATCCAAAACCCATTCGACATCCATGGGTCGGGGATTGTGCCCACTTTCCCCTCCCACAATCACCCAATCTATATTGTCCAGGTTTATATTAGGTATTGGACCAATCAGGGGTTCGAGCGACAAAAACTTTGTCCTCGCATCCGTCTGTCTTAAAAAATCAATTCTAAACTCGACTTTTTTATTTTCTACTGATACCCCCATCCAAATATTATGTGTCCACTTTAAATATTTGTTTAAATCCAGCAATCGATCAGCTCTCTTGGTCAAAATCTGAAACACATGTTGAGGGTTTTCATTCATAACATTAAATACCTTATTGATAAACGTATAATTTATTTCTTCATGAAATAAATCGCTCATGGAATTAACAAAGACAATTTTAGGTTTTTTCCAAGTATATGGTATTGATAGGGCACTGGCATGTGTTGTTATCTTAAATGCATTTTTGTACTTATCAACTCCCATGGCTTTTAGCCTTTCGGACATTATTTCAGCGTAGCAAAACTTGCACCCTTGGGATACCTTGTCGCAACCTGTGGTGGGATTCCAAGTCACTTCTGTCCATTCAATAGTCGATTGTGCCATTTTATTTACAGGTTATATTTTCTTACAATGTCATTAGCAATTTTGACTGCCGTTTGATTGTTTGATGTTAAGAATAAATGATACATAACTGAATTACTGGAATTCAGGAGTTCATAGGGCTGCGAGACATAATCAAACACTTCATCCAAACGCTCAGCATAAAGTGCAGCCGACTTTTCAATTGCTTTGTCCTCTTTTTGTACATGTGTAAATTCCTCGAATAGGGTTGGACCTTTACTATAAAATAAATCTGTTATACGGGACTTTTCAATCCCTAGGAATTTTTCAAGCCTCCCTAACCAAGCCTCTGAAATACGCCCACTTTTTGTCAATAACCGGTTCACACCCATTCCTGTCGGGACCAAAATCCACATGTCAATATTTAAACCCCTCAAAGCTTCAATAGACCGCCACTCAACTTGCATCCCACATGGATCAATATAAGCCAATGTCCGTACATTTCTATTAACAGGATTTCGGAGGTAATTCGAAAGGTCAATTAATTTGATGTTACAATCCTCGTTCTTCAGATAAATATTCTTCGATGGGAATTGATCTAATGTTATCTTTTTAAGAGAATCTATTTTATTCTTATTCTTTTCTACAAAGTAGTAAATGTCAAACGGTCTTGGGTCTTCAATTTCGACGATTCTTTTTGCGGCGCCAACTGTAAGTTCAATCCCTATTTCATTGTTTTTAACGATGGAACCTGATCCTGCAAAACCATCAAAATACAATAATTTAAAGAACATTTTGTCCTTCATAATATTCAGGTATGCCTGAGCATATTCCACCAAAATCTCAATTTTCACTCTTGTCCAATCCCCTCCGAATCGATTCATATGAAGTTCAAAAACCTTTTACAAAATTTGAGATGTACCAGTTAGTTGTAGACTACGATTATTTATGTATATATATTTCTACATAAAATAAGTATAGAACATCAAGATCTCACTATCAATTATTTGTTTAGAAACTGATAATTTCAGAACCCCGCAGATCCCACGGTCCCTTCGACCAGAAAGATTTTTCCCAATCTACTCCACCAAGCCTTCCACCAATCTGGGCTCCATCAGGTTTAAGGCTTTGTCAGTTTCGGTCACCGGCAGGCGGCAGCTTTTATTTTCACATACATAAATAGTAGTGCGGCCTTCTACTAATTTGTTTTCCAAAAGTTCCAGGCTGCCCTCCCGAGACCCACCCAGGTAAGCTACATTAGGTAAATAATAGCGGTCAAATTCGTTGCGCCTTTGCTCCCAATCTTCACCTACTATGGCCACCTCATATAGCGGTTGGGTCATTTGTTGCATCAGGATCAACCAGTTGCTGTAAAAGATGGGCTGCTCCGCCAATGTGGGCTGTATATTTAGCACCATCTGGCGAGCAATTTCCAGGTAATTTTCTTCATAGAGGTAAGTACCCAACAGATACAGGTTACGAGCCATAGTGCTATTGCTGCTGGAGATTGCGCCATCCGAAAGCTCCATTTTGCGGGTCAGCAATTCAGGGTCTTCATCAGAAGTGTAATAGAACATCTTTGTTTCGCTGTCCAGGAAATGTTCCAGGGTGTAATTGGTCAGCTGCCGGGCCTCTTGCAGCCATTTTTCTTCAAAAGTGGCCTCATATAGGCCGATCAAAGCCTCAATCAGGAAACTGTAATCGTCCAGAAAAGCATTTATACTGGACCTGCCATCCTTATAATTGCGGTTTAAACGACCACTTTCATCCTTGGCATTCGCCAGGAGAAATTCCAGGTTAGTCCTAGCCGCTTCCAGATATTGTGAGTTTCCAAATACCCGGTACGCATCCAGGTAGCCCTTGGCCATCAGGGCATTCCAGCTGGTGAGGATCTTATCATCTAACCCCGGGTAGACCCGTTGGGTGCGGGCTTCGAACAACTTTTGTTTTCCCTGATCCAGTTTTTGGTAGAATTCTTCAGCGCTCAACCCAGAGCGTTTGATGATTTTTTCCGGTTCCTCATGTACCATCAGGATATTGGTATTTTCCCAGTTGCCCCCTTTCCGCACGCTGTAATAATTCATAAAATGCTCGGCATCATCACCGAGCTTTGCTGCAATTTCCTCTGCAGTCCAAACATAGAATTTTCCCTCCTCTCCTTCACTATCGGCATCATAAGACGAATAAAACCCACCTTCCTCAGAAGTCATTTCCCGGGCAATAAAACCGGTAGTTTCTTCTACTATACTTTTAAAAAGTGGATTACCGGTCAACTGGTAAGCCTTGGAGTATAAGCTTACCAATTGGGAATTATCGTATAGCATTTTTTCAAAATGAGGTACCCGCCAGTCGGGATCGGTAGAATAACGGGCGAATCCACCTCCCAAATGATCGTAAATCCCGCCGCGAGCCATTGCCTCCAGGGTTTTATTGACTGCCTGCAACGATGCCCTATCTTTATAAAAGAAGTGATGCTGTAACAGATATTGCCAGATGCTGGGGGTAGGAAATTTTTGCACACCCAGCCTGCCACCTTTCAAGGTATCGATCTCCGCAAAAAACGCCTGGTGTAAGGGTTGCAGATCCTCAACGGTCAGCTGTTGGGCATCGGTATTGAGCTCCACGGTTTCAATGGCTTGCATTCCCTGTTCAATCTGACTGGCAATTTCTTCTAAACGCTGGGGATCCTCTTCAAACTGATTTACCAGGTGATTTAAAATTCTCAGCCAATCCTTTTTGGGGAAATAAGTACCGGCAAATACCGGCCTGCCATCAGGTAAGGCAATGACGTTTAGAGGCCAGCCTCCCCGTCCGGTCATCAGGTAACTGGCATCCATGTAGATCTTATCCACATCGGGTCGCTCTTCTCTATCCACCTTGACTGACACAAAATGTTCATTCATGATATCTGCCACAGCGGTGTCCGCAAAAGATTCATCTTCCATCACGTGGCACCAATGGCAGGCGGCATAACCCACCGAAATGACCATCATCTTACCTTCTTCACTGGCCTTAGTCAGCGCTTCATCGCCCCAAGGATACCAATCCACTGGGTTGTGGGCGTGTTGTAATAAATAAGGACTGCTCTCATTAACTAAGTGATTGCTGTATGCATGATCACCGGAAGTATCAGATCCCTGGTTTTGACCGGTACCCCGGCAGCTGGCAAGCACTAAAACCATTATTATTCCCACAAACCTGGCCATGTTATTAAATTTTAAATTAACGCTCTCACATAAAAGTACCCGATCACCATACACACCGCCAGTTTTATGCCGGTGCCAAACAGATACCCTAAAAAGGATCCGAATCCGGATTTAAGGGCCCTGGATAGTTCATCTCCGTTGAGCAATTCTCCCGCGACCGCGCCTAGAAAAGGGCCGATGATAATTCCTATGGGCGGAAAAAAGAATATCCCGATGATCAAACCCACTACTGATCCAATCACGCCTCTTTTTGATCCGCCAAATTTCTTAGTGCCCCATACTGGGACCAGGTAATCCACCAACAGTACCAGCGCCACCACCAATCCCAATACCACCAACGTGGTAGTGGAGAAATGTATGCGCTCCGTAAAATGCACCAATAGCAGACCACCATAACTCAATGGCGGTCCAGGTAATACCGGGAGAAAGCAGCCAAAAACACCCAGGACTATCAATAATCCCCCCAAGATGATCAATACAATATCCATTATCTCAGTAAATATAGCTTACCATACCCTTTTTTAAAGGCCTTATCGGCAGAAGTTTGACGATGGCTGAATTGATCTGGGCCTCGGTTCATCACCACCCGGTAAAGGTATACACCATTAGCCAGCTGATCACCATACTCATCTCTTCCATCCCAGGCATATTCGCTAATATTGTTTCCAACACTCAACGGACCTAATTCATCCTGAGTGATCTCCCGTACCACTTTTCCGGTAACCGTCATGATCTGGATCTTCAGTTCCTGAGGTATGTCAGCCCCCGTGAGGGTAAAGACGAATCGTGTACTGGTGGAAAAAGGATTGGGGTACGGGTAAAAATTAGTGATAGTAGACTCGGTTATCACCTCAAAATTAATAGTATAGGGTTCGGCGCCTGATTTACGGCCAGTATTATCTTCTGCCTGTACCTGCAGGGTATAGATGCCGTCGCTAAAAGCATCTGGTTGGTATTCTACCCTAAAATCCGAACTTTCTGTAGCAGGCGACCAATTAATGGCAGGATCAGAAAAATTTATTCTGGCAAAGGCGCAGTTGTTACAACCAGGATCATTGCGCTTTATAAACATTTCTACTCCCAGGGTATCCTGCTTCAGGTTAAAAGGATTATCCTCCTTAAGCCGTATGGTGATCAACGGGGTGGGTGAAACGATATCCCCGTCTAATAAATAAATGCCATCGAAAGTTACATCAAGTATAGGATGGGTATCGTCAGTATTTACTTTGAGGTATTGCTGAAAATCATTGATATTGTTATTGTATTGTTGCTCCGGCAACAAATTGGGGTTGACAAATACCCGGTAGTCATTAATCCCACTTTTTTCCTGGGTCTGTATGGTAGTGGTAAAACTGACGGAATCACCAGCTTGCAAGGCCTTTAGGTTAAATTCACTTGTTTCGGTTTCCCTGGCAGAACGATTAAATAGGCTGGCACGTACTAGCAGGCTATCCGCAAAATCATAATGGGAAACATTAAAAAAAGTGAAATCGGTCTCCAGCAGTTGGCCCTCGATAAGAGGTATTTCACTGGTTTGGTCAGGTTCATTACCGCGGAACAACAATACTCCCTCCGGTACCGGAGTGTAGATCACCTGCCATTTTTTAAGCTGTGGGGGGGTGAGCTCGACTTCATCAGTAACTAACAAGCGCAGCCGTAAGAACGGATAAGTCCTGGGATCCACTCTGGAAAGATCAAGCGCAGATTCAGTAACATTGTTAAATACTACCGTTTCCCTGGCGTTTTCATCTACCCCTAATACTTGATACAGCACTTGGTCACTAGAAAAAGCATCGATTTGGGTATGCAAGGTCTCCCAACTGGCAGCGGGCCCTATTTTGGTGCTGGTAATACTACCCTGATTTGCCTGACCTGTTATTAGCTCACTGATAGATAGTTCCTGAGCCCCCAATGGGATGGAGGAACTGGGATCTGCTCGAAAAACCTCCGCTTCCCCTTCCTGGTCGCCTTTACGACCTTTAATAATCAACGGCTCCCCGGCTGCTAGGTTTGACAGGTCATTGGCATTCACCCCGATTTGGGCCCATTGGTCAATAATAAGTGGATTCCAGTTTTCATAAGCTACTTCTCCAATAGTGAAAAGGATCACCCTGTCCCCGGCTGGCAACTGATCCAAGTACTCCAGCATCCTGGAACCATCCTGCATATCGCCATTGGTAAAGGTATTAATGACTTGAGGGGTGCGGCCGCAACGTTTGGGATCCAAAACGTCAAACCCACCGGTGGTGAGCACCGCATAGGGTATAGTGGTGGAGCGGTCGAAAGCGATGGCATTGATTGAATTGTCGGGGCATAGCCGGGTGCTGACGATAAAAGGTTGGCCCCCAATCAGTACTTGAATATTGCCCGGTTCCCCTGCTTCATGATCTGGGCCGTAGGTAGTAATATCCACCTGGGTCTCTGTCGAGGTAAAATCCCATCGCCTGGCGGATTGATTCCTGGTGATGCCGGAAGTGATGGCTCCTTCATCAAATTGAGGAAATTGCGCTTGTGACCACCCGGGTGGACTCCCGGGTATGCGAATAAACGAGGATACTACCCAGGCAGTGTCCTCACCTGCCTGTGGGGTTTGGAAACGGCTTCTCCAGTAGTAAACAATACTGTCGTTAGGAGGGCTATCAGCGAGTAATGGTACCCTCCAAGCGGCCAATCCATGACCCCTTAGAGTATTTTGCTGTTTCCAGGGGCTGTTAAATGCTTTGGTGGTATCGATCTGCAGTGAAAAGTTGCGCTCCCCGGAAGTTAGATCACTGGCATGCACCGTCAAGTCCACTTGTACAGAATCCATTATTGAATAGGCATAAGGCCAAGCGTTAACCGTACCTCCCTGCGGGATGAAAAAGGAAAGGGTTCCCGTATTGTTGGATTCATCCAACTCATCAACGCTTTGGTTAAAATCTAAAAGTACCTCAAACTGGTTATTTCCGAAGTTGGAAATGGTATTGGAACGAACGGTAAACCATAAAGTGTCCTGAAAAAGTAGTGGAGGATAAAAAACCGAATCATAGGTGATCATCTGCCCGTCGCTAAAAGTACGTCTCACCGTGACATTCAGAGAATCGGTCGTGGTTCTGCCCAGGTTGCGGGCAATGATAGATACTCGAAACGAATCCGCCTGGGCATTTAGATTTTGTCCCTCAAAAGGCTCAAGGGAAATAGATTGATCATCTGTTTGAAAATCAGGCTTCTCAGCAGAGAAAAAACGGTAAGCTGGGTCTCCCTGAAACACTTCCTGCTGCACCTGGGCAATATGTATTTCGGTCAATGGAACACTTTGCAGATAGCGGCTTCCCAGCTCCTGTAAAATTTTACCTATGGGTTGATTGACAAAAGCGGAGTCTCCAAAAGCCACCTGGTAATAAAAATCGGAGTACCGTTTGAGATTACTGGCAAATCCGGCATCAGTATGAGCTAAAAAGCCCAATGCTCCTTTATTCGGGGCCAGTATCCAATCCTCCCCAAAACCCACCGAAGTAAAGAATACATTTCCCGCATTACATCCATTGACCATAATCATAGGATACCGGCCGGGGTTATCATATCCCAATGAAGCATTAGTGACCTTCCCAATCTCGATATCTGTAGTGGTAGTGGAGGAGTGCCCAAAAAATGTGATCAGGTTTACCCCCTGATTAACCTCATCCGCCACATTAATTAGCACTGTGGTTTCGTTAGTCTGTTTGTTGATGGTGGTGACATCACCTCCCACGTAGGGCCCTTCCGCCACTCCTTTGAACTGGTCCACAAAATTTCGAAATAGCACCAGTTCTCCCTGAGTCAAGCCACCACTGAGATGTATGGCTCTTTTGCGCCATAAAACATCCGCCTCTTGGGATTCCGCTTCTTTGATTTTATCTAAATAGGCTGCTACATCCTGGGGAGTACGAGCATTAATTCTGCCAGTGGCTATGGCGGCATTGAAACCACTGTTTCCCAAACCGGCGCTGAAGGCAGCATCTGATCCCGGAAAGCCCGCCGTAGGAACCAGGTCGCGGGTGGTAGCAGCACTGAGATCCTGACGGTAAGGCTTGAAGTTAACATTAAAGCCCTTACCCAATAGCAATAAATACTGAGGGTTACCGGCCATCATATCTCTTAAAAACTTTCTAATGGCCAATGGAGAGATCTCTCCGTAATGGTATTGATCGTAAAGCATTTGCATGTCCACCAACAGGGTATCAAAGCCTCCGCCAGAGGCACTGGCCCGGTATTCCGCATAAGCCTGCACCGGATCCTGATAGTTTCCCGACGGTGCCCTTAAGAGTCGGTGGCTTATAATGATGTAATTATGTTGAGAGGGATCAATCTGCCGGAAAAGCGCTTTTTCTACCAGGGCGGATAGCGGTTGGTCGTCCTTTGCCACCAGGATTTTACTGGCGCTGGTAATATCCGGTAAATTAAAGCTGATAGAAGTTGGTGAAATCTCATGAGATATGATGGCCAGGTTATTTCGATCGGTTATATGATAGACCATGACCCCAGGGGGTGGATTGGTGATCACCACTTGATTTTCAACGGAGCCCATGGATTGAAAATCGAAAATTTTGGAGGAAACCCCGCTCATATCCGGTTGTTGAGGATACCTCAGGGAAAGATATGATACGGATACCCGGTCATTGGTGGTATTGGTAACCGATACCCTTACCTGTAGGCTTCCATCTGCCGGAATATCCGCCCAAGCTAAGTCACTGGTAAAGAGTCCATTGTCAAAATTTTCAAACTCCAAACTACCCAGGCTGCGAAACCCGGAGGAAGATCCCACTAGTATTTCCACTTGATGAGTGGTCTCGTTTCGGCCCGCCAGCAGTACTTGCAACTGTGGTGAAGGCCCCGGTCTATGCGGTTGGGTAACTTGCACCTCGAATTCTTCAAAACTACCATTGGCAATGCGCCTGCCGGTAAACCCTTCCCCAAAGTCAAACTGGGATAAAAAAGTCTCCCCATTCCCCCCTACCGGGTATCTTCTGCCTGCGCTGTATTCAGCATCCTGTATGGTTAAATGCTGCTCCCAATGATAGCTGCGGGCCCCAGCGCCGTTTTGAGGGGATATTTCCGGCATTCGCTTGCCACCTGCCGTACCCCAGGTGAGGAAGAAAGTGGTGGTATCGCTATATAGATTCTGGAACTGATGAGGCTGAGCCTCAGGGGTAAGGTATAGTTCGGCATCCAAGATACCATCGTTACGAGCGCCATAGAATTCCAGATAATCCCCTGGATTAAGCTGCCCATCATTGCCATCAATTATCCTAATAGCCTGCTCCTCTCCCCGGAAAAAGATCTGGTACTCCTCCGACCCAACAGCAGATAAGGGAAATCCAATTTGGTTCAGATCATCATATGTTATCCGATAAATAGCATCTTGCGCCGTTTTAAGCCTATAATACTGTTTATCAAAATCTATCCAAGCAGGAGTCTGCCCGTAAAGTCCGGTATATATAAGACTAAGGATAATCCCTGTCAGCAAATTCTTTAGCACTGCCTCAACTTTCACCGCTGTTTCCGATCTAAACCTGCTTTTACTGAAAAAATATGGGAATACAGGGCGTCCGACTGATCGCCCAGATCCGTTAGTGCGTAATCGATCTGGACTCTTTTAATTATAAACCCTAAACCAAAATTCAACTGTCCATTTTTACTGGTATCTCCCTGAAAGTCTTTGGTTTCCTGGATGTTTCCCAAACCTGCCCGCAGGAATACCAAACTTTTGTAAGCCAATTCCACACCTAGGTGAGGGTCCAGGGAAACCGGGTCTGACCCCAGCAGCACATTTCTTTCTCCATCGAAGGTAATGTCAACATCCAGCGCCGACAGTATCGACAAATTATTATTGATCACCCAATTCCGAGAGATTCCCAGGATGGCTTTTGGCAGGGTGATCTCCAGGGTATTGTCTGGGATCTGGTTCCCGGTTTGAGTGTAAACGCTGGTCAGGGTTTCCGGATTATGCGACCAGGCATTAAAGGTTCCGGTGACGTCTCGCAGCATGAATCCCAATCGCCATTGCTTAATGTCCAGTTGAGCGCCCATATCAATTCCAAAGCCCCAAGCAGTAGCGAAATCGCCTACCTTGCGGTGAATAATTTTAAAATTTACACCCAACTTCAACCCCTCCAAAAAATTCACCCGACGAGCATAAGAAAGTATCAAAGCGTAATCCGCGGCGGAAAAAAAGGTGATGTTATCGTAATTCAGCACCCCATTGGCATCGTACAGAAATCGGGTATCCGGTATATCATCCACCGCAAAGCGTATCAGAGAGGCCGCCAAATGGTTGTTGGAATCCATAGGTGTGGCAAAGCCCGCGTAATCGAAATTTGCGATGCCAGCAAACAGCTCCGCATGCATAAGCTCAAATTCATATTCCGATTTTATATCCAGTAAGCCGGCCGGATTCCAAAACCCTGCGGTTACGTCATCCACCAGGCCTACCTGTGCATTTGACATCCCCAGCGCCCTCGCGCCAACGCCGATAGACAGGAATTCATTACTGTGCTTAGGTGTATGGGTTTGAGCGGATGAGGATAAGACAATGCCGCCCAATATTAACGTAAAAATCCTTCTGGAATATCTTATCATAATGCCCTGTCTAATTTAGAGATTCTCACTCTATTAATCAGACTACCTGTTGGCTAATTTTAAGTTAATGTCCGGGAATTTACTGTGAGTGGATCAGGAATTGACATAGTAATAATGGGTAAATTTCCTTATTTATTTAATTAATCTTAGATTTTATATAATTATACAAATAATATTTATAACAAGGTAATTTTTTTTGCTTAGTACTTGGCTATACATAGTACTTATCCCGTATATTAAAATGATATAGGAAGATTATACAGTCTTAATTGAGGTATTATGAATTTAGAGAACACACAAGTACAGATGCGAAAGGGTATCCTGGAGTTCTGTATTTTACATATAATTTCCAGAGGCGAGGTTTATGCATCAGACATGCTGGAAGAATTGACCTCCGCCAAGATTATGGTAGTGGAAGGAACCTT
Organism: Cyclobacteriaceae bacterium; assembly: GCA_965224285.1. Classification (GTDB taxonomy): domain Bacteria; phylum Bacteroidota; class Bacteroidia; order Cytophagales; family Cyclobacteriaceae; genus JAJCYK01. Next base: position 4,586,532 of record OZ245043.1, on the reverse strand, counting down.
ATATCCCTTGCTCACCCGCTTGAGGAAAGCGGGTCTGGTGGAATATAAATGGGTGGAATCCACCTCCGGGCCGCCGAGAAAATACTTCACTATCACTGAAGAAGGCCTGGTATTTTTACAGAGCCTGAGCTCTACTTGGGAAGAGCTCATGAAATCTACCAACCAAATCATATCTGAAAAACAATCTTAACTTAGGGACATGAAAAAGAATATCAGTATAAATATTAGCGGCATTATCTTTCATATCGAGGAAGATGGTTACGAAACCCTTCGGAATTATCTGGACTCTATTAACCGCTATTTTTCTTCCTATGATGATAGCAAGGAAATTATATCCGATATAGAAAATCGAATCGCAGAAATTTTCCTCTCCAAGCTTACCAACGGAAAACAAATTATTACCGCTGAAGATGTCGACAGCCTAATGGCCACGATGGGAAGCATCCAGGACTTCGAGGCTATCGAAGAACCGGAAACTATCCATAAAGAGCGATCCAAAGCCCACAGCGGTGATAAAACCGCCCCCAAGAAGCTCTACCGGGATAATAAAAGAAGGATACTTGGCGGCGTAGCCTCAGGTCTGGCACATTATTTCAGTATTGACCCCCTGTGGATCCGTTTGATCCTGGTAATAGGGGTACTAGGTCTGGATATATTCCTGTGGGGCGCGGCCAGCGGATTCTTTTTGATAGGTTATATCGTACTGTGGATCGTGGTACCGGGCTCCGAAAGTCTGGAGGAAGATAAAGAGGTTAAAAAGCTTTTTCGCAATCCGGAGGATCGGGTGATCGCCGGGGTCGCCAGTGGAATTGGCGCTTATTTCGGCACAGAAGTTACCATAATCCGGTTGTTGTTTGTTATTACCTTCTTCTTTGGAGGAGCCGGATTGCTCATCTACCTGATTTTATGGATTATCGCTCCAGAGGCCAAATCCATTACCGACAAGATGCAGATGCAAGGTGAAAGTGTAACCCTATCAAATATCGAAACCAATATCAAACGAAGCCTGAACGTGGAAGAGGGTGAAGAGGAAAATCTCTTTGTTAAGATATTGCTGTTTCCTTTTCGCCTTATCGCTACTCTGGTATCTGGCTTAGGCAAGGCCTTAGGACCTTTTCTGATGTTCCTGGTGGAAGCCATCCGGGTTATAGCTGGTATCATACTGGTAATAGTAGCAGTGGCCATCTTATTTGGTCTGTTGATCAGTAGCGGAGCGCTCTTAGGCATTTTTACAGGTGGTGATTATGTTTTAGGTGACCTTCCATTGAATTTGATGCGGGATTCCATCCCGGTATTTACCACCATAGCGGCTTTCTTTGCTTTATTCATGCCCGCCCTAGCGCTGGCTTTATTGGGAGTTACCGTGATCGCCAAGCGTAAATTATTACCTTCTGCAGTGGGCTGGTCTATGTTTGCCATCTGGATGATCAGCCTATTAGCACTAGGGTTAACCCTACCTGGGGTAGTGCGGGAATATCGAAGTGAAGGTATACATAAGGAGACTCAATATTTCGAATTAGAAAATAAGCAAGCGGTTTTGAAACTGCGAGAGGTAGGCATGGATGAGTACGAAGCGACTACTTTGAGACTCTATGGATACGAAGGAGACAATTATAAGCTGATCAAAAAGTTCGAATCCCGGGGTAGCTCCAGATTAGAAGCCATTCAAAACGCGCAAATGGTGACCTACTCCGTACAGCAACAAGATTCTCTGCTTATTTTCGATTCCAACATCATGTTTGCCGAGGAGGCGAAATTCCGAGGTCAAACCTTGGAAATGGAATTATATATTCCCTACGATCAGGAATTTTTCATGGATGAGAACCTGAAGCATATCATTCGCAACACTATTTATAGCAGTGGGTATCGTCCTTCACAAATGGATGGTAATACCTGGATATTTACCGAATCAGGATTGAGATGCACTACTTGCGAACAGTACTCGGATGAGGGGGATGAGGAATACTACTACAGCGATGAGTTCAGTAAAGAATTTGAAGTAGGTGAGTTCAACTCGATATCGGTAGGAGACGACTTTATTGTCAACATCCGATTTGGCGAAGAGCACCGAGTATACATGTCGGGTGAGGAAATTTATATACAGGAAGTATCGGTAAACAATGATGGTGGCCGGTTGGAGATTGGTTTCGACCAGGATAAGTTTAAAATAAAGAAAAAGAACCGGGGCATAGAAATTGATATCGAAACCCCCGAGTTGCAAGAGGTCTTATTTTCCGGTACCGCGAAAGCGTATATCAATGGATTTGAATTAAGCGACCTAAGGCTTCAAGGGTCCGGAGTCTCAGTGGCAGAGGCAGAAGTGGATGTTGCCGAATCACTGGATATTGAATTACAGGGTGGGTCCTCTCTTATCCTACGGGGCAGTGGTAAAAACCTAATGGTGGATATGGATGGCGGATCTGAACTTGATGCTTTCAATTACCAGGCCGATAACGTGGAAATCGATGCCAGAGGCGCCAGTCATGCCGGTATTTATGCCAGCAGCTCACTGAATGCCAGCTCTGCCGGCAGTACAGAAATCCTTTATCAAGGAAATCCCGAGCAACTCAACTTGGACGAAAAAACCGGAAGTAGCATCGCGGAATACTAATAAATAGACCGGTGCGCTACTCGATATCGCCCTCACTGTGCCCGGCCGCAACCATTTATTGCGAAGGCTGGCCTTGCCAGTCAAGCTGCTAGCGAAGTGTGGGCATTGCCAACGAAGCTGTCAAACGCTCCGGTGCTTATGACCAAGCTCTGCCTTAAGTTTAGCTTGCGTAACTTAAGCCGCACTGGTCGGGAAAGTTTAATTATTAAGACCCATTAAATAACCCGGGGTTGGAGAATGGGGCTGACCCAGATTGGTGGGGAATGTTGGTTGGGATATTATGAGTTGGTCAGTGCAATCATTTTGATCCAGGGTATGCAAGACTAATTTTCTCCCTAATAAAAAAAATCTCACCGCTCCGGTCGATGACTTTTTAAGACCGCAGGCCAGTCTATTCACTGAATTTTCATGGAAATTATAGGCTCCCGATGGTTTGCCAGTAATTCTTGAGAGGGACTATAAAAAGTAGGATCCACCTGTAGCCTCACCGGCGAATCTTGCTACCTTTTAAACGGTCCCTAATTCTGCATTAGATAGGCCTTGATAAAATCGTCCAGGTCACCATCCAGCACATTTTGCACATCACTGCGCTCTACTCCAGTTCGATTGTCTTTCACCAACTTGTAGGGGTGCAAGACATAGTTTCTAATTTGGGAGCCAAAATCGATTTTCATTTTATTGCTCTCTATCTCATCACGGGCTTCGTTCCGCTTTTGGATCTCCAGTTGATACAACCGCGATCTGAGCATATTCAGTGCTTTCTCCTTATTTTGCAATTGGGATCTTTCCTGCTGACACTCCAAAATGATGCCGGAAGGTTCATGCTTAAGCCTTACAGCGGTCTCTACCTTGTTTACATTCTGGCCCCCGGCCCCACCGGAACGAAATGTATCCCAGGTTATATCGGCTGGATTAATATCGATCTCAATGGTATCATCCACTACCGGGTAAACGAACACCGAAGCAAAGGATGTATGACGACGCCCGCCACTATCAAACGGTGAAATTCGCACTAATCGGTGTACTCCAATCTCTGACTTCAGGAATCCATATGCCAGGTCACCCTCAATCTCCAAAGTTGCGGATTTGATCCCGGCAGTATCACCTGGCTGATAATTGACCTGACGCACTTTATATTGATTAGTCTCACCCCACATGATATACATTCTCATTAGCATCTCTGCCCAGTCCTGGCTTTCAGTACCGCCAGCGCCGGGGTTAATTTCCAGCATGGCACTGAGCTGATCCTCCTCATTGCTGAGCATCTTCTTAAACTCCAAATCCTCTAGTGCTTTGAGTGTCTTTTGGTATTCTTTCTCTATTTCACCGGGATCCGCCTCGCCAGATTCCAAAAACTCCTGCAGGGTGGCCAGGTCCTCAAAGCTTTGATTGACTGCTGCAAAGCCATCAGTCCAGACCTTCTTTGATTGGATGCTTTTTAGAATTTTCTCCGCTTCCTTGGGGTCGTTCCAAAAGTCCGGTTGAGTAGTGATCAACTCCTCTTCCCGGATTCTGGCTAGTTTATTATCGTAGTCAAAGATACCTCCTCAGAGCCTCTATTCTGGCTCTTACATCTTTAAGCTGATCTGTGGTCATGAGTGTTTATAAGCTATGAAAAAATAACACCAGTATCTCTAAGAAGGATTAATCAATCCTGACATTCCAGCTATAGACATCTTCGGTTTTACCGGTTTTTATATCATTTAAAGTATTCAGTACCTTCACCGAAAAATTATTCTCTGTCACCTGTGGCAATGGATAGTCCTTACCTTCACAGCTAATATGCGCTATGTGCGCAATAGTAGCCGCTGTTCCGGTACCAAAAGCCTCCGTTAGAGTACCCGTCTCGATGGCTGATAAAACTTCCTCAACACTAATTCTCCTCTCTTCTACCTGATAACCCCAGTCTCTCCCTAAGGTCAGTACACTGTCCCGGGTGATGCCGGCCAGGATAGTGTCGCCGGTAGGTGAAGTAATTATTTTGTTATCGATACGGAACATGATATTCATGGTACCGGCTTCTTCAATGTACTTATGTTCAATCCCATCCGTCCAAATAAGTTGATGAAAACCCTGTTGCTGGGCCTGCAATGCAGGATACAGGGAGGCAGCATAGTTACCTGCAGCTTTGGCGGCTCCCGTTCCACCGGGAAATGCCCGGCTGTAGTGGTGCTCTACTTTCATCCTTACCGGTTCACTGTAGTAAGCGCCGGCGGGGCTGGTGAATATCATAAACCGGTAGGTATCCGAAGCTTTGACTCCAATGTATTCGTCGGTGGCAAACATAAAGGGGCGGATATATAGCGATGTTCCTTCATTAGTGGGTACCCAGGCTTTATCTACCTTAAGTAGTTCCCTTAATCCGCCCATAAAGATCTCTTCCGGTAACTCGGGCATACACATCCGTATAGCGGAAGCATTTAACCTTCGCTGATTGTCATGGGGTCTAAATATCAGCACTTCACCGTTCTGACCGGCGTATGCTTTCAAGCCTTCAAATATAGCCTGTCCATAGTGTAAGACAGAAACCGCAGGGCTCAGTTCCATTCTCTGATAGGGCACTATCCGGCAATCAGTCCATTGGCCATGGCGGTAATCCGCCACAAACATATGATCGGCATAGAGTTTGCCAAATTGAATGTTATTTTGATCCAACTCGCTGATGCGGGAGGCGTCAGCTAATGAGGTATTAATGGATATAGTGTCAATCATCTTTTCCTGGATTTAGAAGGGCAAAATTACTTAATTCGGGTGTTTTTTCAACACTAAATCTACACTTTCGGGTTCCAGGGTATTTCCCCAATATCCAGTTCCTGACCCATCTTACGGGAGAGTACGAATAATAAATCAGCTAAACGATTTAGGTATTGCAATATGATAGTTTCTACTGTTGCTACCTGAGCAAGCTCCGCTACAAACCTTTCAGCCCTTCGGCATACGCACCGGGCTATGTGACCGTTGGAAACGCTGGCATGCCCTCCTGGCAGCAAGAATGACCTTAATGCAGGCAGCTGGCGTTCCATCTCATCGATGGATCTCTCCAATAGTGCCACATCCTTCTCGGTCAACTCCGGAAGCTTATCAAGGTCTTTGGGATCGTGCGTTGCCAGCCGGGAACCTATACAGAACAATTTATTCTGGATTTCTCTTAGCAGTTCGATCCGTTGCTGATTCACCGGTTGATCACTAAGCAATCCCAGGTAAGAATTAAGCTCATCTACCGTGCCATAGGCGTGCAGCCGGATATCAGATTTTGATACCCTTTTTCCTCCCAGCAATGAGGTCATGCCCTTATCTCCGCCTTTGGTATAAATTTTCATTAGCGTGTGGTTGGTGCGGTAGTGGTGATTTGTTCATTTGGTTCATCCCGCTCCACCAGGCCGTCCATTAGATGAACAATACGGTGAGCATAGTGGGCGATATCGTCCTCATGAGTAACCATGATGATGGTGTGGCCATTATCATGGAGCTTTTGGAACAGGTCCATGATATCATAGGAGGTTTTACTATCAAGATTACCGGTAGGCTCATCAGCCAGGATTATACTGGGATCATTTACCAGCGCCCTGGCTATAGCCACCCGTTGTCGCTGGCCTCCGGATAACTCATTGGGCTTATGGCCAGCCCGATCCTCCAAACCTACACTGGTTAATGAGGCCAGCGCTCGTTCCTCCCTTTGATCTTTCCCTATGCCCGCGTAGATCAGGGGCAAGGCTACATTGTCCAGCGCAGTAGCCCTGGGCAGTAAATTGAAAGTTTGAAAAACAAATCCAATTTCCTTGTTACGGATTTCTGCTAATTCATTCTCGTCCAGGTCGCTTACGTCCTTATTATTCAGAACATAAGTACCGCTACTGGGTGTATCCAGGCAGCCAATGATGTTCATCAGGGTAGATTTTCCTGAACCTGAAGGACCCATAAAAGCTACATATTCCCCTTTGTCTATATCGATATTGATTGATCGAAGGGCATTGATGGTCTCATTACCCATTTTATATATCCTTGAAATATCTTCAGTATGGATGATTCTCATATCGGCATAAGCTTTCGGCGTATTCAATAAAATTAAACAATTTCACAAATTCCAGTCATTGGAATCTCTATTCAGAATTCCACGTGCTGGTTTCCTCCAGTGATCTTCCCAGATCAGCAAGCTCCCGGGCATAATCCTCTACCTCATCCCCGGGCAACAAAGGGGTTAGGCGGTCAACAGCTACAGCGGCATAGTTGTCCAAACCCAATCTCATACTTTGCAGGCCGTATTGTTTTAATAATGAAGTCTCATAAGGATTGATGGTAATAGCCTTCAGCAGTATATCGTAGGCTTGATTTGATTCATCCCGTTTATTATGATACTCTACCGCCCCTAGAATCCCTGGTACAAAAAACGGATCCCGGGCAAGGAAGTGCCATTTGGATAACGCATCTTGATCACCGTTTTCACTGGCCATTTGTGCCTGCCCCAACTGTGTCCATGCCTTTAGCGCTCGGTCTTGGGAAAGGGTGTCGGGAATTTTGTGGTAGTTCTTTTGACGCACTGCCTGCATCAAGTCCCAATAAGATTGATTGTAAGGATCTAATATTGTTTGCTGACTAAGGCTTGACCAGGAATTGAGATCTTCATTACCCTCCATAGCATCCAGCACCCATCGGATCCCCTTTTGCTGTAAATAGGGGTCTTCCAGGTCCAGAATTAGCTGTGCTTTTTGCCGGTCCTCCAAACTTTTATCAAATTGCAAATTCCAAAATGTATACAGATCCGGATTATCAACCGGTCCCAGACTATCCTGTAAATACCGCAATGGTTCCGCGAATAAAGAGACTTGTTGGCTATCCAACAGGGATTCGTTCTGTGAAAGCAATTTGCCCGCTTCCACCGCGTAGCCAGATGAAGATAAAGCTAATATTTGAGGACCAATACTTTCATGGTATCCTGCCTCCAGGCTTTTTTGAAAATAATCCCTGGCCAGCAGGGGTGCATGCAATTTCAGGCTCCAAAGGCCGAGTACGTGATTGTAATAACCCGCCTTACTATTATCTGTCTGCACCAACCATTCCATCAGCTCAAACGCTTTAGTGAGGTTACCCTGACAATATCTACCCAAGGCTGCGGCATATTTTAAAGGCAATTGGTAGTATTGATTTGAGGGTAGATCTGCAATCTTTTCCAGAAAGTAAAGATTACTGCTATCGGTGGAACAGCGATGTAGGGAATAATTATACCACCAGCTGAAAGTAAGGGGATTCAATAGTGAATCACCTGGCGGCACCGCGGTATTAGTTTTACGACGGTTTTTGCTGGCATATAATATTAAATTACTGGCCTGTTGGGGGTTACTGGGATTAATGGTGGCCAAAAGAGAATCGGTAGCCTGTCCCGGTCCCGATCTCATCATCAAAGCCAGTGTATTGGCTTGCGCGGCAGCGGATACCTCTACTGAGTGAGGCACCCTGTTGAGAAAATAAAGTGCAGAATCCAGAATATCTGTCTGAGCATACAACATAGCCAGGTTGTTGTGCAATTGTCCCTGGTCCGGAAATCTTTCCAACCCCTCTTTTAAAATAAACAAGGCCTGAAAAAAACTGCCTTGCCGTTGATATAAATTAGCCGTATTGGCATAGGCGAAAGCAGTTGGTTGTTTGGCCAATGAATTCTTATAATAACTAAGGGCTTTACCATAGTCCTGGTCCTCATAAGCCATACTGGCGATAGCATAGTTGGAGCGGTGGTTTGTGCGGGCATAGATTGCCGCTAGTTTGTAGTATTCCTCTGCCAAGAATCTTTTACCATCCAAGCGGTGAAGATCCCCGATACCATTGTAATAGCCGGTGATGGCCTGATCAAGGGGGTATTGGTTGGCCAGTAGAAATAAACCCAGTACACCAATTAACCCTCCAATCCTCATAGTAAAAAAAGGCATCTTTTGGGGTTTATACACCACCTTATAAACCTTGAGGTTCTCGATAAGGACGCTGCGAAAGTTGAAAAGAATATAGATAAGAAAGATAAATCCGATGCTCAATTGGCCAAATACAATAACGTCTTCGAAGGCTTCTATGGTGGGATCGTTGGCGGTATGGAAGAAATAACCCACAGTAGCGAAACTTATGGCTGCCAAACCCAGATAACCTAAAGCTGCATGGGGATGAAAGGATATTATATTGGCAAATAATTCTCTTCGCTGCCTTAATCCCCAAAGTCCTATCGCTGCGGTGGCTATTAATATCCAGAATGCGTCCAAATAGTAAAAATCCCAGTCAATCCTTCTGGTATTCTTTAAGTAAAGCAAAAGAACATTTAGCAGGTAAATTACTGATATGGTCAGGAAATGCAGGAAACTGTTGGTGCTTTCCGGGGTATTATTACGAGTGATCACCACTAAAAAACCGAATATCAACTCATGGGCGGTGAACAGAATGAAGATTACCGTTAGCGCCATGGGCACCCCAATACCGTAATTCACCAAATACAGGAAAGGCCTGGAAACGCCGCTGAAAAAGTATATGATGGCACCAAAAAGTAGGGTTACTGCACTGAAGCAAAGTAATCGCCTGAAGAGGCTAACATTACGGTTGATAGCATGAAAATAATACCCGGGTGGTATATACAGGACGAAGGCCAGAATTAAAGCAATTTTATCAGTGCGATCAAACAATAACAGCTGTTCCGTTTTGAAAGCCACCAACATAAACATAAACACCACCTGCGATGTCAAAAACCAAAAGCGTTTGAGATCTGTTGCCAGGCTCAGGCCTAAACTGACTACCAGTGAAATAAAAACCAGTAATAAATAAGCCGGCCAGTGAGTTAATTGTAAATCACTACCCTGAAAGACCTGGGTAATGGCGTAGAAATCAACATGGATCTCCAGCGGGATAATACTGTAATCGAAACTTTCAAGTAGTAATGGAACGGTTTCAATCTTACTGATGGTTTCCCATTGAATCAACAGCCGGGAACCGCCAAAGTAAGCCCATAGGTAATACAACAGAGACAAAAGGGTTACTCCCAGGAAAAAGTAGCATATCTTTTTAAGGGGGTTTGGCCAGGATTTCCAAAACCACAAATTGGTCATGCGGTTTATTTCATAAATTTGGGCACTCTGAAATAATTATCTAGCTTATCAGGGGCGTTTTTCAGAGCCTGTTCCTGATTGATATCGGATTTGACCTCGTCCTCCCTCCAGGCATTTAATTCCTGGGACATATTGGTTAAAGGCTCCACCCCATCGGTATCCAGTTCATGTAACTTTTCTACCCACTGAATCATTTCGTTCAATTCATCTAAAAGTTCCTGTTTGGATTGATCATCAATATTCAAACGAGCCAAATGGGCAATTTTGGATAAAGTTTGTTCATTTATTTCCATGCTCTGAAGAATTTGGCATTTCAGATTCGATTTGGCGATACACCTGCTCCTTTAAGCGGTCGAGATCATTTAGGGTAAGTCCGTCTGTAGAAACTGGGGGATGATAAATGATGGCAGCGGTCCTTCTGGTTACCATTAAATTAGCGCGGTTTGGCAAAATTATCCAATTGTAGGGAATTGTTACAGGAACCAGAGGAATTTGTTTTTCAATGGCAATGCGGAATGGCCCATCCTTGAAAGGGGATAGACGGGGGGGCTCCTTGCCGCTGCCACCTTCGGGGAACATAACCAGGCTGGTGCCCTGATCAATTACCTTTGAGGCCTTTTCCAAAGTCTGGTACCGGCTTTTCAAACGGGTTCGATCCAGGGTGATGTGTATTTTCTTATACACATATCCAAATAATGGTACTTTGGAGATAGAACTCTTTCCCACAAAGACAAATGGTACCGTGATCAAGCCTAGCAGGGGAATATCTAGAAAAGAGGTGTGATTGGCACAAAAGATATAGACTCCGGACTGATTTAACTCCTGGCGGTAGGCCTCTTTGACCGGTATCATGGAAACTTTAAAAAATATCACTGCCCACCAGTGATTGAGTTTCAAAGCATACTTCCTCCAACCGGGCACATGGATAAATAGCATGTAAAGAGGAGTAAGCAACAGAAATATTAAGACAAATACTGCCAGGCAATAGCGGGAATATAATATTTTAAACAGCTTTTTCATTAAGCTTTTTGAAGCGTTGCCGCTTGCAAAATAAACCGGTTACTTTTTCGACCAAAACGCCAAAGCAAGAGTAATGCAGCCATAGTCAGGCCAATCAGCAGACCGTACCATACGCCAGGCGCACCCAAACCCGCTTTAAAAGCTAATAGATAACCGCTGGGCAATCCTACCAGCCAGTAGGAAGCAATAGCGATCACCGCCGGGATCTTTACATCTTCCATTCCCCGTAATGATCCCATTCCTACCACCTGCACCCCATCGGATACTTGAAAGAAAGCAGCTACCACCAATAGACCAGCCGCAATTCCGATAACCTCGGGGTCATCAACATACAATGCGGGGAAGACATTCTTGAAGAGAATAAATAAGATGGCCGCTATCCCCATAAATACCGTTACCATAAGAAAAGAAGCATAGCCGGCCTGTTTCATGGCCCTGTAAGCTTTTCGGCCCAGTTGATTTCCCACCCGGATAGTGGCCGCAGTTGCCAGTCCGGTAGCCATCATATAGCTGATGGAGGCCAGGTTCAGGGCTATTTGATGAGCCGCCAGAGGTTTAGTGCCTAGCCAGCCTATCATAATGGCCGCAGCTCCAAAAGCACTTACTTCAAAAATAAATTGTAAGCCTGCGGGCACCCCCACCTTCAATATCCGGTTTATTATGTCGCGAGAATACGGGGTGATCCTAAATCCGTCGCGATAGCGTAGGAATGCCGGATATTTATAAACGAAAATACCCATTGCCAATGCCATGATAAACCTTGAAACCAAGGTGGACCATCCGGCGCCATTTAGACCTAATGCGGGAAAACCTAACTTACCATATATTAGCAAGTAGTTCAACACGATATTCAAAGCATTGGCGCTTACGGTGATAAACATAGCTTTCTTGGTGTTGCCCAATCCTTCGGCAAACTGCCGGAAAGATTGAAAGATCATGAATGGGATCATAGAAGCAGTGATGATCTGCAAATAGGGTATTGCCAGATCCACCACCGCCGGGGGTTGGTCCAGATAATATAGAACTGGTGTACATAAAAAAATGCTCAATCCAAGTATCATGCCCAGGATGGAATTAACCATCAATCCATTTCTTAATAAATCAATGATCCTGTGGTGATTTCCTTCCCCGTCAGCTGCTGCGATCAGAGGGGTCAAGCCGTAAGAAACTCCCAGGCCAAACACCATGATCACATAGAAGATCACATTTCCCAGAGAGGCTGCTGCCAAAGATTCCGGACCCAACCTACCCACCATTAAGCTGTCGGCTACGCCTACCAAAACCTGCCCCAGTTGGCTTAACATTACCGGGTAGGCCAATAAGAAATTTCTATGGTAGTGGTATTTATAGCGACGGGTGAGCATGGTTATTTTCTGATGGCAGCATATTTCAAAACACTAGCCACACTGATGGCGTCGGTAATTTGACCGTCCATTACCATTTCTATCACCTCCTCAAAGTGAATTCGCTTTAGTTTCAGCTGTTCCGTCTCATCCCGTTGGGTGGCGCCTATAGTCAACTCTTGAGCCAGAAATGTATATCCGATTTCGTCGGTGACGCAGTTTGAGGTATGGAGTTTAATTATTTGAGTCCATTTAGCCGCCCTGATGCCGGTTTCCTCACGCAATTCCCGCTGGGCGCCGGAAAGGATATCTTCGTGATGCGGCACCCCACCCATCGGCAATTCCCAGCTATAGCGATCCAAAGTATATCGATATTGGCCAACCAACCAGGTGTGATCCGCTTCGTCCAGAGGGATTATAGCCAGGGCTTTATTTTTAAAACTTACCTTGCCATAGATTCCGGGTTTTCCCGCAGGGTTGATTACCTGGTCTTCGTACAAGGTGATCCAGGGGTTCTCGTATATCTTCTCCCGTTGTTTTCTTACCCAGGGATTTGCAAAATCGTTCATGATGCAAACATAATGAACAATCCCGGAGTTAATAAACTTTTAGGCCCGTTGACTACCTTAACAGTTATTAATAACTTGGCGCATGCTTAAGGCCTACTTGCAAAAATCCCGGATTGAGGCGGGATGTGACGAAGCCGGAAGGGGATGCCTGGCTGGCCCTGTAGTAGCTGCGGCGGTTATTCTACCCAAAAATTTTAAACACCCTTCCATTACCGATTCCAAGTTATTGAGCAAAAAGCAGAGGCGGGAATTGAGACTGGAAATTGAGCAGGTGGCTTTAACCTGGTCAGTAGCATACGCCAGCCATGAGGAAATAGACCAACTTAACATTCTCAACGCCTCATTCCTGGCTATGCACCGGGCTATTGATAAACTCAATACCCCACCACAGCACTTGCTGATTGACGGGAATCGATTTAATCCTTACCGCAATGTCCCTCACAGCTGTATTGTAAAAGGAGACCAAAAATATTTCAGTATTGCAGCCGCTTCGATCCTGGCCAAAACCCACAGGGATGAACTCATGACTAAACTGTCCAGGACCCACCCCCAATACCATTGGCATACCAATGTTGGATATCCCACCAGAGCGCACCGGGAAGCCATTGAACATTATGGTATCACACCTTATCATCGTAAAAGCTTTCAATTGCTTCCCGCTCAATTAGAATTGTTTTCATAGGAATATTGCAGAATGCATCCTAGCTTTGTTCCACTCAAATGGAGCTTAAGAAAACACCATTACACAGTATTCACCGGCAGTTAGGGGCTAAAATGATGCCTTTTGCCGGGTTTGATATGCCTGTGCGCTACAGCTCGGGGGTTGAAGAACACTTGACGGTCAGGCGCAAAGTAGGCATATTCGACGTCTCTCACATGGGAGAGTTTCTTATCAAAGGAAAAGGCTCCCTGCAGTGTTTGCAAAAGCTATGTACTAATGATGCCAGCAAAATAACGGTCGGTCAGGCTCAATATTCTTGCATGACCAATCATGAAGGGGGTATTTTAGACGATTTGATCATATATCGTCTGGAAGAGGATGCCTATATGATGGTGGTAAACGCGGGTAACCTGGAGAAGGACTGGGAGTGGATCAAAGGGCAGCAAAAAGACTTCGACTGTCAATTAGAGGATATTTCCTACCAAACCTGCCTGCTGGCGGTACAAGGGCCCCGGGCTACTCTGGCCTTACAGGAACTCACTGAGGTAGATCTCGGGGGAATAAAGTTTTACCATTTCACTAAAGGAACTTTTAGCGGAATCCCGGAAGTAGTGATCTCAGCTACCGGCTATACTGGTTCAGGCGGATTTGAGTTGTACCTTGACCGGCAGTTTGCAGAAATGGCCTGGGAAAGTATTATGGAAGCCGGAAAAGCTCAAGGTATCAGCCCTATCGGTTTAGGGGCCAGGGATACTCTCAGGCTGGAAAAGGGATATTGCCTTTATGGTAATGATATTACTGAACAGACCACCCCATTGGAAGCAGGTCTTTCATGGATCACCAGCCTGGACAAAGATTTCAACGGCCGTGATGCCCTTATGTCCATCAAACAAGAAGGCATCACCCGGAGACTGGTAGGTTTCATCATGGAGGAAAGAGGGATCCCCAGACAGGGCTACCCGATCAAGTCCGATGATGGTGAATCCATCGGCCAGGTCACGTCAGGAAGTCAGTCGCCTTGTCTCGAGGTGGGGATAGGCCTAGGATATGTATCACCTGATTATGCCAAAGCTGAAACCAATATTGGAATTGAGATCAGAGGTAAAATTGTAAAGGCTAAAACTCATAAATTACCCTTGGTGTGAAAACCATTGAAACCTGCCTTTCCCCCCAATTGCTATCGCTACATCAGGTGCCGGGAAAAACCGTAGTAGTGGTGGATATTTTACGGGCCACCAGTTCCATGATCACCGCCTTGGCGTACGGAGTATCCAGTATAACACCAGTCCCAACCCTGGCTGATTGTCGAAATCTGGGTGAAAAAGGCTACATCACCGCCGGAGAAAGAGGAGGACAAAAGGTAGAAGGGTTCGATATGGGGAATTCCCCATTTGAATTCATGGACCATAATCTACAAGGTAAAGATTTAGCCTTTACCACTACCAACGGGTCTCAGGCAATCCTTTCCGCGTCTGCCGGCCATGAGGTTATCATAGGGTCCTTCCTAAATCTGGGATCAACCATTGAATATTTAAAACACGGTTCCCGTGACCTGTTGATCCTATGTGCAGGGTGGAAAGGCAAGTTCAACATTGAGGACACTTTGTATGCCGGCGCCCTGACCCATAGCCTGGCTGATCATTACCAATTAAGCGACGATGCCTCTCTGGCAGCTGCTACTCTATACCAAAGCGTAGCCGATAACCTGCTGCATTTTCTAGCCCGAAGCAGCCATGCTCAACGATTATCGGGTTTTAATAATCAAAGGGATTTGGAATTCTGCCTGCAGCGGGATCAGTTCTCTTTGAATGCCGTGCTGCACCGAGATCAGCTGGTTAAGCTGGAATCAGGGTCTTAATTTCTTATTTTGCTGGTGTCTATTTCCGTCGCGCTGATTCTTCTTATCTATGTTCCTTTGTAATGCCGTGGTCAGATCAACACCAGTTTGATTAGCCAGGCACATCAACACCCACATGACGTCCGCCATTTCATCTGCCAGGTCAAGATCTTTTTCAATATCTTTGAAAGACTGTTCCCCGTACTTCCGGGCTATGATCCTGGCCAATTCTCCCACTTCTTCTGTCAATAAGGCCATATTGGTGAGTTCGTTGAAATAGCGAACTCCGGTAGAATTGATCCACGAATCGATTAACTCCTGCGCTTCTTTTATGGTCATGGCTTATATCCTGTTTTTACTGTCAATGATAATGGTAACGGGCCCTTCATTCACCAATTTTACTTTCATGTTTGCTCCAAACTCACCCTGTTCAACAGGAATAGAACCCTGATCCTGACAATAATTAATAAACCTCCGGTAAATCGGTATAGCCGTATCCGGTTTTGCAGCTTTAATGTAGGAAGGTCGATTCCCTTTACGAGTACTGGCATGAAGGGTGAATTGGCTAACCACCAGTAATTGGCCGCCGACATCCCGGATGCTGAGATTCATGACTCCGGATACGTCACTGAAGATGCGCAAATTCATAATTTTATTGGCCAGCCATGGAATATCATTGCCGTCATCCGACTCCTCTATACCTAGCAAAACCAACAATCCCTGGGTGATGGAGGCTTTAATTTGGTTCTCCACCGAAACCGAGGCTTCGGAAACCCTTTGAATAACCGCTAGCACAGGATCTTCAACTAAAGTGGTGTTCTGGACTCATTCAATGATTCCCTTGAAGTAGCGATAGTGCCCAATTATTGGATAATTAAACAAGATGTCCTCAGCTACCGGTCCCTGACCAATATTGTGCACGATCAACGGTGTACCTTGCTCGCTATTCTCACTGCTGACTATCCCAATATGCTTGATTCCAGAGCCCAGGTCCCAGGCGACCAGGTCACCCGGGTGATAATCAGCAGGTGCTATTGACTTGGATAATACTTGTCCGTGCCGGGAGAAATAGGTCATGAGATTAGGCACTCTGCGATGATCGATATTGGGATCGGGGCCGTCCAAGCCCCATAGATTGGGATATCGGGAAAAATTTAGCTTTATATCCAGGTGCACCAGCTTTTGAAGATCAATTCCCAACTTGCGATAGCTGCGAATTACAACATCAGTGCATACTCCCCGGTCTGCCGGTACGTCTCCTCCCGGAAACTTTATGGCATAATAGGACGGATCATAGCTAACCTCCAATTCCGTTCTTTGCATTGCTGCTTCTGCCAGCTGCTCCAAAAAAACAGCACTATCCTGAGCATTAACGAAACCAGGTGTTATCAGCCAAAACCACCCAGTAAATACCCAGAGGGCTTTATTCATAACTCCACCCCTGCTCCCAAGCCTCAAAATCATGCAAATCATTTTGCAATCGATTGACAATCCACAGGATCAGGCTAATGTCATCCACATAACCTGCTATAGGAATAAAATCGGGGATTAGATCTATGGGGGATACGAAATAGATCAAGCCCCCCACGATCAGTAATACAGTCTTCCAGGGAATCACCCGGTATTCCCCATTGATATAAGCCTTCATCATTCGGATAAAGGTCCTTAATGTATTCATGAAATTATCAACTTTATCATCTGTCACCTCCAGCCTTTCCAGCTTATCTTTGGAGTCTTCCAAAAGACGGGTTAGACGGTTGGGATCTTTAGCCACGTTGCGTGCTTGCTTGGAAACTTTTTTGATTTTACTCTTTTCAGATGTTTTTTGTGCCATATTTAAATTTAACCTGCTTTGTTAAAACAACGTACGTACTTCCTGTTTTATTTGCACCAGAGCGTGGGTTACCGGATCTGATTGTTTTTGCATCATAAGATCAAAAACTTTCCGGGCCAGGTCCAGGCTTTTGGCCTCCTTAGGTAAGCCCTGGGAACCCTGATTTATGGTGGCTATGACCTCCTCTTTAGCATTTTTTACTAAATCCCAGGCCTGATCACTAATGTAGATCTGTTGGCTTAAATTATGATTATATTCTTCCCGGATCTCCTGCACCATCACCTGTTGGAATTGAGTTGCACTGTATTTGCTATCGTTTAAACGTATCACCAGATTGTTAGGGGCTATCCTTTCCAGAAAGAGGCAAATTCGTTCGTAGGCCTGTAATCTCATAGGCAAAGCCACTTCGTGATTTTTAGAGCGTATCTCAATAGCTGCCTGGTTCAATTCTTTTTGCACAAATGACTTTACCACTAAATACATGCCATATAACACAGCCCCTGCAGGTATAAGTAATTTGGCGAATTCAATAACGGTATCCATGAAGTCTGGATTTAGTTACGGTATTGGTTTAACTTTAAATTCTCGATTTGAAGATAATTATTATAATCACATTTTACCTCATTAATCTCTTTCATTGTTTCTATGGAGCCTCCCGTTTCCATCACTGATAAAGCCCTACGGCAAATCAAGGAGATCATTTTAAAAAAGAATATTCCCGCTGAATATGGTCTGCGGATTGGCATAAAAGGGGCAGGATGTGCGGGAGTTAGTTACCTTTTGGGTTTCGACAAACCAGGAGTAGATGACAAGTCATACCAACTGGAAGGTGGTCTTAATTTGTATGTCGCTAAAAAACATATGATGTACATTCTCGGCTTAACCCTGGATTTTCAAGAAGATGAAGGAGCCCGCGGCTTTCTATTTTCAAACCCGGATCATGATCCATCTGCGGGGGATTAGTCCCGATTTTGTGACAGGGTCACGCGGGCCTGTTTGCAAACCCCACCGATGGGTGGATTATATTTGGAGATACTTATTTCCACTGCTTTTACCGAGGGAAATTGATCAAATACCGTCCGAATAATATTATGACCGATATGCTCCAGCAATCTGGAACGCAATTGCATTTCCCGCTTTACCACTTCATATAAGGCTTCGTAGTTTACAGTCTCTTCCAATGAATCTTTCTTGGCGGCTTTTTGCAGATCGGCCTCTACGGTAATATCTACTGAGTATTTATTACCGACCTTCTGTTCCTCGTCATAGTAACCATGATATGCGAAAAATTCCAGACCATCCAGGGAGACTAAACCCATATCGTAGCTATCAATTATTCGAGATTATCGAAAAATGAACCCCCTTCTGCTGGTTTGTCCTGGGACGGCTTTACTGAATCTGACTGGTCTTCTGCTTTGTGTGACTCTTCTGCGGGTACAGCGACGTTTTTGGAAGTCCCCTTGGCTTCCGGACCACTGTTGTTGGAACTTTGAAAAGAGTAGTTGGCTTTACCTAAGTTTTTTGATCTCTTCACCGGCTCTTCTATGGTGTATTCCTCGCTTTCACTTCGGGCCTGAGCCACTTGCTCCAGAAATCCATCTGCTATATTCTTGATCTCCCTCAGTAAGGTATCTCTCTGCTGTTGCAGTTTACGGTGGGAATCCTGCAGTCGCTTAACCTCATCCTGTAGATCTTCGACGATCTCTTTGGCGGTGATCTCTGCTTCTTCCAGAATATTTTTGGCTTTGGATTCGGATTCACTCATCAAGGCTTCGGCTTTCATTTGAGTCTCCTTCATATGAAGCTCCGCGGTTTTGTTGGCCTGTTCTATCATACTAGCCCCGGTATCTTCTGCAGTTTTCAAAGTCTTGAACAGAGAGTTTTCAATTTCCCTCAACTTGTGGATCTCTTTTTCCGCCGCATCCAGTTTGAAAGTTAACTCCTTATTCTCATCCAAAACCTTTTCCCAAGCTTGTGAAAGAGACACTAAATAGGCGTTTACCTCATCCTTATCATAACCGCGAAATACCTTTTCGAAGGATTTTTTGCGAATTTCTAAAGGTGTTACTTTCATACATCTAAATTTTTAATATCCCAGATCCCAATAGTGCGGTCGTCACTGCATGAAACCAGCTTCTCCTCGAATGTCGACCAATATAATTTATTAACGGAAGTTCCGTGGCTAGCGTGTCTTGCTTGATCAATAACCTTCAGTAAACGGAAATCCTGGGAATTCCATACTTTGATGGATTTGTCCATGCTGCAAGTTACGAAATGATGTCCACTTGGGCTAAATTCGATATGATTTATGGCATACATATGAGCTGCAACTGCGGCGTAGGCATTATAATCCTCTTCAATGCTCCAAACCCTGAGATGGGCATCTCTTCCCGCAGATACCAGTAATCTTTTGAAAGGATGGTATTTCAAGCTAAATACTGAATTGGTATGGGCCTCAAAATCATTTTTCACTTTGAAGGTATCACCATCTAATATTCTTATGTGATTATCACTAAAGCCTACGGCCAGACATTCTTCGGTTTGATCCCATGCCAAACACCTGGCATTCTCCGTTGACAGCTTCAACCGCTTTATTACGCGCAGGTGTTTCAACGATATGATGTAGACGCTGCCCTCACCGGTAGCCACAAATAAACGACCATTCTGGTAAAAAAGGTCGAATATAGCGGCCTCGGTAAACTTCAGGGATCCCACCTCCTTGCGGGTGGCTGGATTGATCACATGAATACCCTGGTAATTTTGTCCCACCACTATAAGTTTCCTGGACGGAATATAGCACAAGGCATAGACCGATGTGGGTAAATTAGCTAATAAGTGTCCCTTATCGGGATCCCTGAGATTCCAACTTACAACCATGCCGTCACCAGCCCCGGACAAGAATTCCCAGCGTTCGGGCCCGGGAACCACGGTATATACCGGCTCCCTATGACCCTGGTAGGTATTGATTTTATCGACCTGTATCCGGCTCATTCCAAAGGTCTGATGATTATTTGTAGTTTATTGATCATATTTGACCCTAATATAAAGCGGTTATTAATGCCTCTGAAAGCTTTTTATCATTTTCCTGATTACACTTCCTGGTGTCTTTGGATTATTGACGAATCTGAAGAAGGTCTCAAATCTCAACTGGATGTTCAGGCTAATGAACCCCATTCGGAGTACCATGAGATAAATCATCCGGTCAAGCGATTGGAGTGGCTGGCATCAAGACTGGCCATCCAGCATTTGATGGGGACAGCGGGAAACTCCTACCACGGCATTTTTAAAGACTCTTGCGGTAAGCCCCACCTGGTGGATTCACGGGGGCATATATCATTGGCTCATTGCTATCCCTATGCAGTGGCTGCGCTCAATACACAAAGCCCTGTAGGAATTGATATAGAGCGTCCTCGCCCAAAATTAGTAAGGATCGCCCCCCGGTTTCTGAGCCAAGATGAACTGAAGGCTGCTGGTACAGATCCGGTTACGCTTTGTAAGTATTGGTCAGGGAAAGAGGCACTCTATAAAGTATACGGTCGTAAAAACCTGATCTTTAAACAGGATATTAGCTTAAAACGCATGTCAAACAGCGAAAATTTCCAGGGATGGATCTGTAATCAAACTGATGAACCATTGTTGTATAACGTTGAATTTCAGATACTTGACGGACATGTTGTAGCTATAAGTAGTGAAAACTTAAAATAATTGTAACTTTGACATTATGCTGAATCGCTTGATGTTACTAGTACTTTTGCTGCTACTCGGTACCCGCCACACCTTTGCTCAAAATCTGGAACCCTTGAAGGATATAAAGTTGGTGGCGGCAAAAACCGGGGATTCTGTGACCATCACTGGATACTCCAAAAAGCCGATATTACTAATTATTTTCACCAGCAATTACTGCCCATATTCCAGAAAATATGAGGATAGAATTGAAGCCTTACACCATAAATATCAAAACCGGGGGGTTCAGCTATTCCTGATTAATCCCAATTCCGGTCCAGACGATAACCTGGCTGAGATGAAGCTTAAGGCTACCGCCAATAGCTATGAATATCCTTATCTGAGCGATAAAGAGCAAGCACTTACTGAACTCCTTGGAGCCAGTCGCACACCTGAAGTATTTCTCATTCGCAAACGAGATCTAAGCGTTTTATATCATGGATCGATTGACGATAACCCACAACTAGCGGAGTACGTAGACGAAACCTATTTGGAAGACGCTATTGACCAGGCTTTAGAGGGTGACGAAGTTGAAATTTCACAGATGCGGGTGGTAGGCTGCCTGATTAAAAGAGACAGCTAAAGCCGTTCCCAGTCTTCCGAAATAGCATTTAGTAGAATCTTCACTTCCTCAACCTTCTGAGGATCGCCCACTTTTTCAAAACTAACAATCAAACTTCTGAGCACTCTTTTTATGGTTTCCAGATTGGTACAGGGTTCATAATATTCCGTGCGGGGGCTAAGATTAAGATGCCCGAGATAATTATCTATATCCGATTTCGAAAAGATCAGTCCCCGGTTGAAAACATTAATGTAAAACTCTGTTTCTGATGATCGGTAAACCAGGATGAATAAGTTTGGCAGGTTAACACCATAAACCGGAAGTTTGAGCTTCTGTGCCACCAGCATATAAATGATGCATAGGGAAGTGGGGTTTCCTTTCCTGGTTTCCAGTACAATGTTGATCATACTGTTGCTGGGGCTATGGAAGTTTTTGGTGTTAGCGCCAAACTTAAGTTTGCTAAAGAATACACTATTCAGCAGTTTGATCTTATCAAATGGATGTACTTCCGGTTTAAAGTCTAACCAGGCTTCATAATATACCTGCTCAAGATCACTTTTAAGTTTTTGAAGCTCCAGATCCGGGTATTGATAGGTAGCAATCAGCCACATTCCTTCCAGCAAGTCCATTTCACTATTTTTCCAGTTGCCCAGGCGCTCTCTTAAGGTGTCAAATTGCAAGGTATGGATAAGTTCCTCTAAGCGTTTTTGCACCACCGGATTAAAATTGGACTCCCATTCCTGCTCCAGCAGTGGGATTATGGATCCGCCTATTGACATGATCTTTTCCTCCACATGATTCAATATAGAAGTGTCTTCCTCGTCCAATAAGGAGATCAGCGCTTTCATTTCCTTCTCATTCATCGGCTCACCGGTCATAGCTCTAGGTTTGTATCACCCCCACATTATAAGCTTTCTCAATAGGTGCATGATTGGCAGCTTCAATACCTCTGGATATTACAGAACGGGTGTCAAGGGGATCGATTACACCATCAACCCATAGACGGGCTGCTGCATAGTAAGGGCTGAGTTGCCGATTGTAATTATCAGTTATTTCTTTCAAATAATCCTGTTTTTGTTCCTCAGTAATTGGTTCTCCCTCAGACTCAGAGGCCGCTACTTTAATTTGTAACAGGGTTTTGGCTGCTGAAGCGCCACTCATCACCGCGATCCTGGAGGTAGGCCAGGCAAAGATCAATCGGGGGTCATAAGCCTTACCACACATAGCATAGTTTCCAGCTCCGTAGGAATTGCCCATGATTATGGTAAACTTCGGGACCACTGAGTTGGCCATAGCATTGACCATCTTAGCGCCATCTTTGATTATGCCTCCATGCTCAGCCCTGCTTCCAACCATAAAACCGCTGACATCCTGTAAAAATACCAGTGGTATTTTCCGCTGGTTGCAATTCATAATAAATCGAGCTGCTTTATCTGCGCTATCGGAATAAATCACTCCCCCCATGCGCATCTCACCTTTCTTGGTCTTAACCACTTTCCGCTGGTTGGCCACAATTCCCACTGCCCAGCCATCTATTCTGGCTGTACCACACAAAAGGGATTTACCATATCCCGATTTATACTGGGAAAACTTGGACTCATCTACCAGTCGTTTAATAATGTCAACAGTATCGTATGGTTTAGCCCGGTCATTGGGTAAGATTCCGTAGAGTTCATGTGGGTCAGCCTTGGGCGGTTTGGATTCTTCACGGTTAAAGCCAGCCAGTTGGTGGTCTCCTAACTTATCAAATATGTCTTTGATGGCGTCCAAACAGTCCTGGTCGGAGGCATATTTATTGTCCGTAACTCCGGAGATTTCGCAATGAGTGGTGGCCCCACCTAGTGTTTCATTGTCGATCACCTCTCCTATAGCGGCCTTCACCAGATAAGAACCTGCCAGAAAAATTGACCCGGTTTTATCCACGATTAAGGCTTCATCCGACATGATTGGCAAGTAGGCTCCCCCCGCCACACAACTTCCCATAATGGCGGCAATCTGTACGATTCCCCTGGAAGACATGATGGCATTGTTGCGAAATTGCCGGCCAAAGTGCTCTTTATCCGGAAAAATCTCATCCTGCATGGGCAGAAATACCCCGGCACTGTCTACCAGATAAACCACAGGGAGGCGATTTTCCATGGCAATTTCCTGGGCCCTCAAATTTTTCTTGGCGGTAATGGGAAACCAAGCGCCGGCCTTAACAGTAGCATCATTAGCCACCACCACACAGGTACGACCTCGGATCTGACCGATCCCCGCTACCACACCACCAGATGGGCATCCGCCGTACTCCTGGTACATACCATCGCCAGCAAAAGCTCCAATTTCCAGAAAATCCTGAGGCTGGTCCAGCAGATAATCGATTCGTTCCCTGGCGGTAAGCTTACCTTTCTTATGATGCTTATCGATCCGTTTGGGTCCTCCGCCAAGCTTAACCTCTGCTAATTTCTTTTTGAGTTGACTTACCAGTTGCCGGTTTTGATCCTCATTCTTGTTAAACTCTAAGTCCATGGGCCACTATTCCTCCTCAATTTGGTCCGAGGAGTCCGAATCTTTGTTTTTACGTCCGAATATGGAAAAGTGAACGTATCGACCGGGGTTCTCTTTCATATCTATGAATAGTTGGTCTAGGTCTTCCATAGTCTGGTTCATTCGGTTATAGAGTTCTTTATCGGTAAGCAGTAACCCCAGACTGCCTTCCCCCTCTTTGATCAGGGCCAGGGTTTCACTTAGCTGATCTACCGTCTTTCTGGTACTATTCAGCATCGCCTGCATTTCCAGTTGATTTACCGTGTCAGCCACCTGGTTCATTTTTGCCATTAACGCTCCAACCCCTTCTTCAGGGTGATTGAGCTTTGCCAGCAGCTGGCCTACCTCACCGGTCATGGCATCCAGGTTACGGGTACCGGTAGCAATATTGCCACTGGTGGTCTTGAAATTTCCGATTATAGCATTGATATCTTCCTCATTGTTGGCCAGATTGGCCAGAATGGTATTCAAATTTTGAATGGTCACCTCCAGCCGATCAACCAGTGGAAGGGCGGAATTAGTGAATTCTTCAGTGATCCCTTTGTTGAGCACCGCTTGTAAAGTGTCGCCTTCCTCAACGGGTTCTCCTACCAGGATGGAGTCCAAATGAATTGCCATAGAGCCCAGCAAATCACTTTGTATAATGGCACGGGTACCGCTTCCCAACACCTGATCATCATCTACATCCAGGGCTACCAACAGCATATTATTCCGACGGGGGAGGATCTCAATGCTGCTCACCCGACCAACAGCAAATCCGTTTATCATCACCGGATTGGATACGTTCAACCCATCAATATTCTGATAAACTGCATAATAGGTGTTATTGGGAGAAAAAAAATCTACTCCTTTGAGGAAATAGAAGCCCATATAAAGGATCGATAGGGATACTACCGCTAACAGTCCAACCTTAAATTCTTTTGAAAGTCTCAATCCACGCATTTTAGAAGTTGTTCACACCACGCAATATCGATCAATTTGGGAGGTAAGATCGGGTGTAAATATAGGCATTAATTCGAAGATTCCATTTCCTGTTTATAATCCCGGACCGCCCTAAATATTGCAGATGCGATGTAGCTCTGTTTAACCTCATCATTGAGATCGCGCTCCTCAGCAGGGTTAGTCAAATACCCGGTTTCAACCAGTACACTGGGCATGGAGGTACGCCATAGTACCCAGAACCCAGCCTGTTTAACCCCACGACTCCGACGGCCGGCCCGGCTTCCGAACTGATTTTCAATATTAGCAGCCAGCTTCAGGCTGTTTTGCACGTGGGCATTTTGATATAACTCAAATAAAATATGAGATTCGGGGCTTTTGGGATCAAATCCTTCATAGCGTTCCTGGTAATCTTCTTCCAATAGAATAACTGAATTTTCCCTCTTAGCTACCTCCAGGTTACTTTTCGTCTTGTGAGTACCGATTACATATGTTTCAGTTCCATAAACCGATTTGCCTACCGGTGAAGCATTGCAGTGAATAGATATGAACAAGTCGGCATCGCTTTTATTGGCCAGCGCCGCGCGGTCGTCCAATTCAATAAACTTGTCGGATTTACGGGTGTAAATTACTTCAACATCTGGTAGGTGTTCTTCAATGATGGATCCCAACTCTAAAGATATGTCCAAGGCAATATTTTTCTCCCTGGAAAATTTTCCATGGGTACCGGGATCATGCCCGCCGTGGCCGGCATCTATCACGACTTTCTTTACCCGGTTTTTGCTAAAAAAATTAGGCCCGGTGGTGTTAAATGAAGCCAGAAGGAAGAAAAACGAAAAAAATGATATTGCTACAATATTCCTAAGCATCCTTCGCTCGTTATGCCCTAATACCATAAATTTACGTAAAAATCAAAATTTTTTCTTAAAAGCAAAATGCCCTGTGACTAAAATAATGGCGGCTTCTGGCATAACAACCTCAACTGCCCTGCTATTTCTGGTCATGGTTACAACTTGCGTTATAGTCAACGGCCAGGAACCGATACGTCCTATTTTAAGAGCTCCCGCCGATACCCTCGGTCCCCTTGATAACGTTGAACTTCCCAGAATTGATACAACTGGCAGTACTCAAACTACCAGGGATACCCTTCAAGTTGAGCCCCGAGGGGATATCCAAACTACAGTCAAATATTTTGCCAAAGACTCCATAATCATGGATCGCACCAATGAAATCATCTATCTGTATGGAGATGCCAAGGTCAATTACGGGGAAATCCAGGTAGAAGCGGCGGTTATTACTTTTGATCAGCGAAATAATCTGTTATCTGCTTCTTCCCGGGCTGACAGTGCCGGAAATGAGATCGGTGAACCCATATTTACCGAAAGTGGTGTGGTATATGAAACAGAGGGTATGCAATATAACTTTAAAACCCGCAGAGCCATTACTACCGGTTTGGTCACCGAACAAAGTGAAGGGTTTCTGCACGGAGAACAAGTTTACAAGAACGAGGAAGATGAACTGTTTGTCACCCACGCCAAATACACCACCTGCAACCTGGCCCATCCGCATTTTGAAATACGCAGCAGAAAGATTAAGAGATCGGGAAGAAATGTGATATCAGGCCCTTTTAATCTTTATATCAATGATGTACCTACTCCATTGGGCTTGCCCTTTGGCATGTTTCCCGACCCCGAAACTCGCACTTCAGGAATCCTGGTGCCAACTTATGGAGAAGAAAGGCTCAGGGGATTTTACTTGAGAGACGGGGGATATTATTTTGATATAAGCGAGTATCTAAACTTGCAGTTGACTGGCGAGATCTACAGTAAAGGTGGTTGGGGGGGGCGCATCCAAACCACCTATCGCAAAAGATACGCTTTTGACGGCGGACTTAATTTTAATCTTACCAAGAGGAGAACCGGATTGGAAGGTTCTGAAACTGAGGCTACAGACTTCAGTTTAAGCTGGCGTCATTCACCGGTTTCCAAAGGCAACAGCCGCTTTAGTGGGTCCATAAATGCGGCCACCAGCACTTACAATGAAAACAATAACCTTACGGTCCAACAAAACATCAACGCCAATCTGAATTCAAGCATAAGTTACTCCAAGGTATTTGCCGGCACTCCTTTTAATATGACCATGAGCGCCCGTCATAACCAAAATTTGCGCACCAATATTGTGGATATAACCCTGCCGGAATTAAGCGTAAACATGAACCGGCAATCTCCATTCAAACGGTCCAAAATAGAATTGCTTAAGAACTTTAACTTTGCCTGGAATGCCAATATGCGCAACCGGGTTTCCAACAGCCCAACTCGCAGAGGGGCCAGTTTTGAAATTGTCAATGCCGGTGAACAAGTAGATGACACTCTGGCCTTCAATTTCAACAATTTAAGTACGCTATGGGAATCAGCAGAAAATGGGGCTCGTCATCAAATACCGGTATCCACCTCAGCTAAACTATTCCGCTATTTCACGGTTAGCCCAAATATTAATTTCACCGAATTGTGGTATTTAAAGAAGCTCAACTACACCTACGATGAAAAGGTCAAGGGTGTGCGTATCGACACGGTTGATGGTTTTAGCCGGGCCACCACCTACAGTACTGGCGCCGCCCTTAGTACTCGTATTTATGGCACTTTCCTGATGAAAGAAGGAAAGAAGGTAGAGGCCATCCGCCATACCATCATACCCACATTAAGTTTCAGCTATACCCCCGATTTCACCACTCCGGAATTCGATTATTTCCAGGAAGTGCAGGTAGATTCTACCGGAAAGACACAACTGCTATCTCGTTATAACGGATTTGTATTTGGCAGTCCCAGTCAAGGTAATAGTGGCTCCATCGGGTTTAGTTTGCAAAACACCCTGGAAATGAAAGTAAAGACCAAGGACGATTCGGCCAGTACCACCAAGAAAGTTCATATCTTACGGAATTTAGGGCTCTCAGCCAGCTATAACCTGCGAGCCGATTCTTTCAATTTATCCGATATCCGCATCGCCGCCACTACCAGTATCTTGGACAACCTGATAGACTTTAACGCAGGACTAACAATTGATCCTTATGCCTACCAGCTGGAAAAACCCATCGTCATCAATGAAAACGGGCAGCGGGTAGTTGAGCAGAGGCGAATCAATGAGTTTGCCTGGAACAATGGCCAGGGAATAGGTAGAATCAGCTCTGCCAACTTTGCCCTTAACACCCGACTGGATGCCAATACCCTCAGAGGGGAGCCGTCTGAATCCAATCCGGTCACTCCGGGTTTAGACGACCCACAAAACGGCCCTTTGAATGATCCTGCCACCTTACAACGGGAGGCTGAAGTCAATCATATTCTACAGAACCCCAACCAGTACCTGGATTTTAAAATCCCCTGGACCATTAGGCTGCAATACAGTCTACGATACAGCAGAATAGGATTCCGGGACCCCAGCATCACCCAAAGCCTCAGTTTTAGCGGTGATCTCAGTTTAACGGATAAATGGAAACTGACCTATAATTCAGGTTATGACTTCGAGCGTAATGAATTTACCCAGACCAGGGTGGGCGCCAGCCGTGATCTGCATTGCTGGCAACTAAATTTTGACTGGGTACCTTTTGGCCGCTTTCAATCTTACAATGTGACTATTAACGTCAAAGCCTCTATACTCCAGGATCTACGGCTACAGCGTCGGCGAAGTTTTACCGACGGCGGGGCCAATTTTAATTAAGCCAGTCGGTAACCTCTTCCAGCGTAGGGTTTTTAACCTCTTTCAACTTCATTTTTTTTCGCATTCCGCAAACATCATTAAAGAGTTTATTAGGCGGTACCTCACGCAAGCTATCTATAGTAGTTAGGCCCAGTTGCTGCAATATAGGCACCAGTTCTTCCCGTATACCCAGGGAAAGATAATCTTTCGTGGAAGCGTCAACCTGTATCTTTTCCGGTCGCATTTGAGGAAAGAAAATCACTTCTTGTATGGAGGAAGAGTCGGTCATGATCATGCACAACCGGTCGATTCCAACCCCCAGGCCAGCAGTAGGCGGCATACCATATTCTAAAGCCCTGAGAAAATCCTCATCAACCATCATGGCCTCATCATCCCCCCTCTTTCCTAATTCCACCTGATGTTCGAATCGCTCACGTTGGTCAATAGGATCATTCAATTCGGAAAATGCATTACAAATTTCTTTGCCATTGCAAATAGCCTCAAATCTTTCTACTAATCCTTGATGCTCCCGGTGCTTTTTGGCCAATGGTGACATTTCTAATGGATAGTTAGTGATGAAGGTAGGCTGAATTAGTTGGCCTTCACACTTTTCGCCGAAAATCTCGTCGATGATCTTTCCCTTTCCCATGGTATCATCCAGTTCAACACCCAGCTTACTAGCGGTATTCCTCAACTCGGCTTCATCCATCCCCGAGATATCCGCGCCGGTGAAATGTTCGATAGCCTCGAACATGGTATATCTTTTCCAAGGTCTCTTAAAATCTATCAGGTTATCGCCCACTTGAACCTCGGTGGTACCATGTAGATCCATGGCCGCTTTTTCCACCATCTCCTCCACCAGATCCATCATCCAGAGGTAGTCCTTATAGGCCACGTATAATTCCACTTGGGTAAATTCCGGGTTATGAAAGCGAGACATGCCTTCATTTCGGAAATCTTTAGCAAATTCAAATACTCCCTCAAATCCTCCCACGATCAGCCTTTTCAGATAAAGCTCGTTGGCAATCCTCAGATAGAGGGTCATGTCCAGGCTATTGTGATGGGTTTTAAAAGGTCTGGCAGCTGCTCCTCCGTACAGTGGTTGTAATACCGGTGTCTCCACCTCCAGATATCCCTTCCCGGCAAGAAACTCCCTTATGGAATTTATCAACTTCGTCCTTTTTAAGAAGGTATCCTTGACTTTGGGGTTGACGATCAGATCCACATAGCGTTGGCGATAGCGCAGTTCAGGATCCGTGAACATATGATATCGCTGAGTTTCTCCTTGCTGGTTCACTGCTTCCTTCACCACCGGCAAAGGCCGAAGGGATTTACTCAATACTTTCATTCCCTCAACATATAAAGATATCTCCCCAGTCTTGGTAGTAAAAACATGGCCACGTACGCCTATGATATCGCCAATGCCCAGGAGTTTTTTAAATACTGTATTGTATAAGGTTTTATCCTCACCCGGGCAGAGGTCGTCCCTTTTTAAATACAACTGGATACGGCCGTGGGAATCCTGCAACTCAGCAAAGGAAGCGGAGCCCATTATCCTGCGGCTCATCAATCGACCGGCAAGACGCACTGACTTAAAATCTTCCGGATTCTCAGGATATCCTTCCTTAATTTTTGTCGAAGTAGTATTCACCTCAAAAGCATCGGCAGGATAAGGATCAATCCCTATTGACATCAATTGCTTGCGCTCTTCTCTTCTCAGAATTTCTTGTTCGCTTAGTGCCATGTAATGTTTATTTATGGTTGCAAATTAGCACAATATGGGATAACTATTTATGGTTGGTTTCGGCTTTTCTGCGGGCTATTTCTCTGGTTATCAGAGCAAATTCATGATTAGTCTGCCCAGAGATTGCGGTGTTCTCCTCTGCCCTGCGAAATAAATAGGGCATGACCTTCTCAATAGGACCATAAGGTAAATATTTTGCCACATTATAACCCCCGTGTGCCAGGTTAAAGCTAATGTTGTCACTCATACCATATAATTGGGCAAAATAAACCCCGGTATCCTCAGGCTTAATGCGATATTTGTTCATTAAAACCGTCAGGTAATAATTGCTGTATTCATTGTGAGAGCCGCAGCAAAGGTCGATCCGTTGGAAATTATTGATACAGAATTTCAAAGCCTGGTTGAATGCATCATCGGTGGCTTGCTTATTGGGGTGGATAGGACTTGGATAATCCATTTCTTCAGCCCGGTCCCGTTCTTTTTCCATGTATGCTCCTCTTACCAGCTTTACCCCCAGATAGTATTGCCCACTGACCGCACTATGAAATGCCTCACGCAAGTTTTGCATCATATCACTGCGATACATTTGATAGGTGTTGTATATAACGGCAGTATTGGTATTAAATTGACGCATCAGGTCGTAGGCTAACGCATCGATCGGCTGTTGGATCCAGCTTTCTTCAGCATCGACCAATACCTTGATATTGTTATCCGCAGCTGCCTGGCAAATCCTTCTGACGCGGCGCTTCACCCTCTCCCAGGCTTGCGATTGTTCTTCCGTCAAAACTTTTCCAGACTGCAGATGCTCCAAAAGGTGGTTGCTGGCCAGGCCGGAGGCTTTAAATACACAAAAGGGGTTCTTAGGCTCAATCCTGGCCTTTTCTATGGTATTCAGGGTCTCATTAAGGGTGTGATCGAAATCTGCTTCATTTTCACTACCTTCCACGGAATAATCCAGAATGGTATCAATACCGAATCGTCCCAGCTCCAGGGAAGAACTACGACATTCTTCAATAGTTTCACCCCCGCAGAAATGATCGAAAATGGTATTTTTGATCACCGGTTTTATCGGCAAACCTATCTTTAATGCTAGTTTTATAAATTTAGTCCCTAAATTTACCAGCCAGGGATAGTTCATCATTCCAAACAATATCTGCATACGCTTCAAAGCTCGATCAGACTTGGATGAAAAAGCTATCGATGTATCCAGAAAAGATATAGGAGGTTTGAGTTCCATAATCCTGCAAAGATAGAAAAACCACACAATTATTGATGTCCGATCACGAGCTTAGGCCAGCGCTAGAAACTGTAGACATTACAGAAGGTCCCGTTCAGCCCTTACGGAAATTTTTGGCAGAAAACAGTTACAGTTCTATTGCTGTATTAACCGATGATAATACCCAGCGACATTGCTATCCATCGATCAGTGAAATGGATTTCCCCCACCTAAAAATTAATATCCCTCCTGGAGAAGCACATAAAAATCTCCAAATCTGTACATATATCTGGGAGCAAATGACTAATGCTCAGATGGATAGGAATGCCCTTATCATCAATCTCGGGGGAGGTGTGATTGGGGATATGGGTGGTTTCTGTGCTGCCACCTACAAAAGGGGAATCCCCTTTATCAATCTGCCAACTACCCTGTTGGCCCAGGTGGATGCCTCAGTAGGAGGCAAGCTTGGGATCGATTTCAATGGCTACAAGAATCATATCGGGGCATTTAAGGAACCTGAAAGGGTTATTATAGCAACAGATTTTCTCAAAACCCTGCCGGAGGCGGAAATGCTTTCAGGTTTTGCCGAGGTCCTTAAGCACACCTTAATTGCAGATAGCGCCTACTGGGATGAAATCCGTTCCTTCAGCTGGGAGCAGCAGCCTTGGATACAACATGTGCGACATAGTGTAGCAGTAAAGCACAAGGTAGTAACCGAAGATCCTCGAGAATTGGGGTTGAGAAAAATATTAAATTTCGGACACACCGTAGGACATGCCATAGAACGCCATTTCCTTAATAACTCCAAGCCACTGCTGCACGGAGAAGCAGTGGCCGCAGGGATGATATGTGAAACCTTTCTCTCGCAGCAGCTATGCGGGCTTCCTCATCAAGAGTCCCTGGAAATCTCCCGCAGCCTTATGTCGTGGTATGGGAAAAAAAACCTGTTAAATAATGATCTTAAAGAGATTGCGGATAACGCACTTCACGATAAGAAAAACATTGATCATAAAATACAATGCACCCTACTATCCCGGATCGGCCGGGCAGAGTACAATGTGGAAGTTAGGCCGGAAGAGATTCTGGGGTCATTAAGATACTACACAGAATTATCGCCTATTCCTTGATCATATCGGTCAGTTTCTGACCATATTTTTCGACCTCCGTCAAAGCGGCATTAGCGGCCTTCTTTAGTTTGTCAGTATCCAGGTTTTCCTGAAGTTCATCCTTTAATTCCTGGGCTTTTTTTGATATCCGGCGACGGGTTTTCTCACCATCCTCAGGAGCAAATAACAAACCGGCTAATACCCCGGCAGCGGCGCCTACAATAAAGGCCAATAGGGTTCTATCTGAATTATCCATGGTTAAATTTGGCTTGGTTAAAAGTAAGTTACTTCCTATTAAACTTTACGTGTCTAATAGGCATATGTTATGTAATTTACACCTCAATTCTGTATGGTTACAAATATTCTTAAAGTTTAACCTCATATTTCTTGAATTACCTGAACCAATCGGCACTATACCTGGAGGCACAGGGCTCCGCAAACTCGGCAGATATTGGTCTTCCAGCCTCTAAAAGCCTCAGTAACCGGGCTTTAATTCTCAATAGCCTCAGTAAACAGAAAGCAAAAATAGAAAACCTCTCGCCGGCCAGGGACACCCGGCTTATGAATAAACTTCTCATTGACTCACCTGAATTAATGGATGTGCAGGACGCCGGGACCACCATGCGCTTTCTTACAGCTTACCTGGCGCTGACTAATCAGCGAAAAAAGCTTACTGGGACCACACGTATGCTGGAGAGGCCTATAGGAATCCTGGTTGAAGCCTTGAGGCAGATAGGGGCCGAAATAGAGTACCTGGGAGAAACTGGGTTTCCTCCTCTAGCTACTAAAGGTTTTGAAAAGCAATTGACCAACAAACTCTCAATACCCGGCAACATCAGCAGTCAGTATATTTCCGGACTTTTGATGATGGCACCCAAATTGCCGAATGGGTTGGAAATAAGTATAAAGGGTAAGCTAATGAGCAAGCCATATGTGGAAATGACCCTAAAACTAATGGAAAAGTTCGGGGTCACCCATTCCTGGCAGGCAAACACCATTTCGGTTCAACCTCAAGAGTATATCGGGACGGGTTATCGCGTTGAATCCGATTGGTCAGCTGCCAGCTACTGGTACAGTGTAGTGGCCCTGAGTTCGGATGCTGAAATATTCCTGGAAGGACTACCCGGTAAATCATTACAGGGTGACCGTCAAATGGCTGACTTGATGGAAGGTTTGGGTTGCCAAACGGTATTTACCGAGCACGGGGCCCGCATTAAATCCCAACCGCCAAAGCTCCGACACATCGAGTACGACTTCTCATCCTGTCCTGACCTTTCTCTAACTGTCATTGCATTATGTGCCGTATTGGGAATATCGGGGGAACTTAAAGGGTTAGAAAGCTTGAGGATTAAAGAAACGGATCGCATCGGTGCACTGCAACAGGAACTGGCCAAGTTTGGCGCCGGCCTTCGTGAAGAGAATCACACCTGGAATGTGGTACCTGCCAAGACTTTACCTGACCATCCTATTTATTTCCATACCTATGAAGATCACCGCATGGCTATGGCGCTGGCCCCACTATGCCTTAGATTCCCCATAATCATTGAAGACCCCGGGGTGGTAGAGAAGAGCTACCCTTCATTTTGGGAGGATATGCAAGCAGCCGGACTTACTCCTTCCCCTCATCCCGAAGGTGTTTAAAGTATGCTGGCGAGTGAACCAGACGACTACCATACCAACTAAACATCTGTCCATCAACCAATTCTATTCTGGATTTTGGACTAATAGCTTGTAATTCCCTGCGGTGTTTTGACTGAAACGGATAGGGCTCCGACGACAACAGTATAGTAGATGGATTCAATGCCGCTATTTGTTCTCCAGAAAGCTGGGGGTATCTGGATTGGTGAATTATGTTCATGTACCCCGCATAAGGCAGCATACTGCTAATAAATGTGTCACATCCCGCTGCCATATAAGGTTTTCTCCAAATCAAGTACAGGGCAGTTCTAACAGGTTCTATTAGCGTTAAAGCCTGGAATTTTGCAGCGATCTCCTCTGCCAGAACCTTTGCCTTATTTTGGCGATCAACCATTTTTCCTATCTCTTCTATAGCCTCAAGCGCCTGGTCTAAATTGGAAATGTCACTAACCCATACCGGTGTTGACTGGGCCAGTTCTTCTATTTGCTTCTGGTTGTTTTCCTCTCGATTGGCAATTATTAAATGAGGATTAAGTTTCTTGATAAGGGGTAGGTCGAGTTTTTTGGTGCCGCCTATCTTAATTTTTGGGGCCACCAAATCAGCGGGATGCACACAGTAACGAGTGACGGCAGGAATGCGTTTATCCAGTCCCAAATAAAATAACAGTTCTGTTATGGAAGGAACTACAGAAACGATGCGCCTGGGGCTTTGCTGTAGCTTCAGATTACGGCCTAGTTGATCAATGAATAGCTGAATGACGACTATTTTAGATAACTAAAATTGTGACCGGCCTTTAATTGTATCAGGCACTCATACATGAGCTTAATCACATTATCCACGTCATCCTGATGCACGGTCTCCACGGTAGTGTGCATATACTTCAAGGGCAAGCTGATCAGTGCTGAAGGCACACCCTCATTACTATAGGCAAAAGCATCGGTATCCGTGCCGGTAGACCGGCTGGCAGCAGCCCGTTGAAATGGTATATCCTGAGATTCCGCTACTTCAATGAGCATGTTTAAAACATTGTTATGGACGGCAGGACCGTAGGTAAGTACGGGGCCTTTCCCGCAACGCTGGTCTCCACTTACTTTCTTGTCGTACATGGGTGAGGTAGTATCATGGCAAACATCGGTCACCAGCGCCAGATCAGGTTTTATCCGGTGGGCGATCATCTGGGCTCCTCGCAACCCAATCTCCTCCTGTACCGCATTCACTACATACAGTCCAAAAGACAGTTTATTTTTCTTTTCTTTGAGCAAGCGCGCTACCTGGGCTATCATGAAACCCCCAATGCGGTTATCCAGGGCCCGCCCGGTGAACATTTTACGGTTAAGCACCATAAATTCATCCTCAAAGGTGATCACACTGCCCACGTGTACCCCCAATTTAAGCACTTCATCCCGGGAACTACATCCACAGTCTATGAAGATATTTTTTAAGCTAGGCGCCTGCTCCTTACTCTTGTTTCTGACATGTATTGCCGGCCACCCGAACACACCCTTTACTATACCTTTATCAGTATGGATGTTTACCCTTTTGGAAGGGGCGATCTGGTGGTCAGAGCCGCCATTCCGGCGTACGTAGATATAGCCCTCATCTGTGATGTAATTCACGAACCATGAGATTTCATCGGCATGGGCTTCTATTACCACTTTATACTTGGCCTTGGGATTGATTACCGCAACGGCAGTACCGTAGCTGTCCGTATAGAAAGTATCACTGAAAGGCTTCATATAATCCAGCCAAATCTGTTGGCCGGAAGTCTCGAAGCCAGTTGGAGAGGCGTTGTTTAGATACTTCTTGAGAAAAGCTTTACTGTCTTTATCCATTAAATAAAATTTTATAGAGGAATATTTCCATGTTTCTTTCGGGGCAGTTTATCTACTTTGTTGCGCAGCATGGAAAATGCGTGGATTAGTTTCAATCTGGTTTCGCTAGGCAATATTACCTCGTCGATGAAACCGCGATGAGCAGCGCGGTAAGGATTGGCAAACTTATCGGTATATTCCTGTACTTTTTGTTCCAGAGCTGCTTCTGGATCCTCAGCCTCCGCTATTTCCTTTTTGAAGATGATTTGGGCAGCGCCTTTGGCGCCCATCACCGCGATCTCAGCGGTAGGCCAGGCGAAGTTCAAGTCCGCCCCTATATGCTTGCTATTCATTACATCATAGGCTCCACCATAAGCTTTCCTGGTGATGACTGTCACCCGGGGAACTGTGGCCTCACAGAAGGCATATAGTAATTTCGCTCCATGAGCAATGATCCCATTCCATTCCTGATCCGTACCGGGAAGAAAACCAGGTACATCCTCGAACACCAACAGGGGAATGTTGAACGAGTCACAAAATCTCACAAATCTGGCCGCCTTGGTGCTGGCATCTATATCCAAAACACCAGCCAGGCTAGCTGGTTGATTACCTATAACCCCTATACTGCTACCTGCTATCCGGGCAAAACCCACCACTATATTCTCTGCGAAATTGCGGTGCACTTCCATAAAGGATCGGTCATCGGTTACCTGTTCGATGATCTCCCTCATATCATACGGTTGATTGGGGTTCTCAGGCATAATCTCGTCCAGATCCGGTCTCAGCTCATCCGATTGTTCATCATATTTAAAAATGGGAGATTGCTCCTCACAGTTCTGTGGCAAATAACCGATCAACTGCCTCACTCCTTTGATGCATTCCAATTCATTCCTGCAAGCAAAATGGGTAACTCCGCTTTTGCTGCTGTGGGTGGTTGCCCCACCTAATTCCTCAGCAGTGACTTCTTCATGGGTTACTGTTTTGACCACGTTAGGTCCGGTAACGAACATATAACTGGTCTTTTCCACCATAAATACGAAGTCGGTTATTGCTGGAGAATATACCGCACCTCCGGCACAGGGGCCCATGATAGCTGATATTTGCGGCACCACCCCGGATGCCAGGGTATTGCGATAAAAAATATCGGCGTAGCCTCCCAGAGATACTACCCCTTCCTGAATCCTGGCGCCTCCCGAATCATTTAAGCCGATGAGAGGTGCTCCGTTTTTCATGGCCAGGTCCATGATCTTTACAATCTTCTCGGCATGTGTTTCCGATAAGGACCCGCCAAACACAGTAAAATCCTGAGAAAAAACATAAACCAGACGCCCATCAATAGTTCCATATCCGGTTACCACACCATCACCCAAGTAATGTTGCTTATCCAGGCCAAAGTCCTTGCACCGATGCATCACAAATTTCCCTATCTCCTGAAATGATCCTTCATCCAGTAAAATATGTAAGCGCTCGCGAGCAGTAAGCTTACCCTTTTGGTGTTGTACCTCAATCCGTTTCTCACCACCACCGAGCATAGCTTCCTGATTTTTACGTTGTAAAATCTGATGTTTCTCCTTATTACTTGGCAAGGTGTAAAGCGCCTTATCGGTTTTGGACTTGGTCATATAACAGGGTTTAATACAGTTCTTAAATATATCATTTATTTCTATGGAGGGAGTTTTCACATTAAATAAAATATTATATTCGCCAAATTTCCCCATGTATGAAGCGCGTTGCGGTAATTGATCTGGGTACCAATACTTTCCATTTACTAATAGCTGAGGCAACGGCTGAAACCCTGCTGGTACTGCACAAAGAAAAAATCAGTGTCAAAATAGGCGAAGGAGGTATAACCCAGGGGATGATTACTGAGGCGGCTGAAAGCAGGGCTCTGGAGGCATTAAGCCGATTTAATGAAACCATGAGGTCCTATCAACCCGCTGTAATCAGGGCCACTGCCACTAGTGCCTTTCGCAATGCCGCCAACGCCACCCAAGTGATGAGTAAAATAAAAAAACTAATTGGGATCGATCTGGAGATTATTTCCGGCGACCAGGAAGCCCAATTCATTTATCTGGGAGTAGCCCAGGCCGTGAGCTTGGGTGACCAAAGGGCATTAATTGTAGATATAGGAGGTGGTAGTGTGGAGTTCATTATAGCCGACAATAATAAAATTCACTGGAAAAAAAGTTTTGAGATCGGTGCTCAAAGACTGATGGACTTATTCCATCATCACGATCCCATCCTGAAGCAGGAAATCGAAAGACTGCAGGAGTTCCTGCGGGAAAAATTAACTACCCTGGCCCAGGCAATTAATAAATTTCGGCCCACCGAACTGGTGGGATCCTCCGGAACCTTTGATACCCTCAGTGATATCTACCTTAAAGAAAACCGCATGGCTCAGACAGAGTCACCTGAAAAACCCCTCACAGTAGCAGGTTTCAGGAAAATCCTTGAAAATATTCTTACCATGAACAAAAGCCAGCGGTTGGAAATTCCCGGTATGCTGGAAATGCGAGTTGATATGATTGTAGTGGCGTGCTGCCTTATTGGCTATTTATTGGATAACTTTAATTTAGATACCATAAGAGTTTCTTCATATGCCCTGAAAGAGGGATTACTAAAACAGGTGGTGAACGATCTCCGTGAATCAGGTTTAACTTAATATTTATGAATCAGGAATACCCTCATAGTCATTCTGTCCTAGTGCAATTTACCAAGGATATATTCCAGGCGATGGGTAGCCCCGCAGATCATGCTATACAGGCTGCTGAAGTCCTATTGGAAGCAGATTTACGTGGAGTAGATTCACATGGGGTAGCCAGACTAAAAGGATATGTAAGACTTTGGGAAAATCAGCGTATTAATGCCAATCCACTGCCAAAGGTAGTGCACGAAACTCCCGGCACCGCAGTGTTGGACGGCGACGAAGGAATGGGGTTGGTAGTAGCCCCGGAGGCCATGAAAATAGCCATGGAAAAGGCCAGGAATTGTGGGACCGGCTGGGTAGGGGTAAGAAATAGCAACCACTTTGGAATTGCCGGCTATCACAGTATGCTGGCTTTGGAGGAGGGTATGATAGGTTTTGCCATGACCAATGCCAGTCCATTGGTGGCGCCTACCTATTGCTCAGAACGGCTGCTGGGCACCAATCCTATTGCAGTAGCCATCCCAGCAGGCAAATATCCACCATTTGTGGCTGATTTCGCCACTACCACAGTAGCCAATGGGAAACTGGAAATTATGAAACGGAAACAAGCAGCTATTCCCATTGGATGGGCACAGGACTCCTTTGGTGATCCCAGTGAATCAGCGGATTGTGTGGCTCAGGGAGGAGCATTACTACCCCTTGGAGGCAGCCGTAATATGGGAAGCCATAAAGGGTACTGTCTGGGAAGCATAGTGGATATTCTCAGCGGGGTCTTAACCGGAGCAAACTTCGGACCTTGGGTACCTCCATTTGTCAGCTTTCTGGATCCACCCACTGACCCGGTGGGTAAAGGTATCGGTCATTTTCTGGGAGCCATGAGAATTGATGCCTTCTTACCGGCTCAAGATTTCAAGGACCGGATGGACCAATGGATAAGCCGGTTCAAAAACGCCGACACTACCCGGGAACACCATAGGGTTTTAATACCCGGTGATCCCGAAAGAGAAATGAGAAAACATCGTCTGGAACATGGCATTCCATTACTGGAACCGGTACGTCGGGATCTGGAAAAGCTGGCCCAAAGGTTTGAACTGAAACCGCCCGATATGCTTAAAGTGTAATACCGGCCCTGATAATAATTTCGCTATTGTATGGAGACTTCCGGTCATCATGCAATAAATTAAGCAGCAGGGTTAAACCCAGTCCGGCCCTCCCTCCCACAGGCTGAAATACCCCACCTCCAATGAAGTATCCCGGCACCCAATCACGTTCTAAAGCGGTGCCGTCGACGTTGGGAAATTGTACCCGCAGAGACTCGTACTCGGTGTAAGCAAAAAACTGACGGGTAATATTGTATCGGGCGAATACTCTTCCACCGAATATATTGGTATCGTACTTAAAAATGCGTCCCGTAAACAGATCAATAGCCTCACCTTTTAGATACTGATAAGTAATACCCGGTCCTGCTGATAACCGATTGGTGATCATATACCCGGCCAGTGGTGAGATATTAATTACGGTAAAATTGCCAAATTGCAAATTGAAATCGCCACCAAAGTAGACTCTGTCAAAAAATTTAGGGTCGGATTCGAGGTCGAAGTCTTTTTGGCCAAATAAATGAAAGGTGATTCCGCAGCAAAGGATCAGAAGACAAATTTTGGATTTCATAGTGATCTACCGCTAACCAATTATAGACCAATGCCCAAGGATTAACTACTTACTTTTCGGAAGATTCTTCAACCACGATATAGAGATCTTCCGAAGGTTTCCGCATCAGGTATTTTTCCCTAGCGTATTTCTCCAACAATTCTTCGTCGCTTAATAATTCCTTCCGGTCTGCCTTGACTTCATCAATTTTGGCCAGATAAAACTCTTTCTTGGCCTGCTGCTGACGCAACTTAGTAGTTCGTTGATATTGCAGGAATAAGTCGTTTGAATCGAAGAACAACATCCAAAACAGAAATAGGGTCCCGGTTATGAAGAAAAAATTCTTACTTAATCGTTTTAAATTGATCATTACAGACTTCATGGATTCCGGATATTAAGTTATAAAGTTCTGCACTAAACTAAAAATTCACAAGCCTCCAATTGCAAAACGCCTGGCGCCTGCCAATTATTATTTAAAACTCCTTTCCGGGAAAAAGGGCAGTGTCTCCCAACTCCTCTTCAATCCTGATCAGCTGATTGTATTTGGCCATACGGTCGGACCGGGAAGCTGATCCGGTCTTGATCTGGCCGGTATTTAAGGCTACTGCCAGGTCGGAAATAGTAGTATCCTCGGTTTCACCGGACCGATGTGACATAACACTTTTAAAACTGTTGCGGGTAGCAAGATTAACCGCGTCTATGGTCTCAGTGAGGGTTCCTATTTGGTTCACTTTGATCAGGATGGCGTTTGCGATCCCTTCATCGATACCCCTACTCAAGCGTTTAACATTCGTGACGAACAAATCGTCACCTACCAGCTGCACTTTATCTCCGGTCAGCTCCGTCATCCTTTTCCATCCTTCCCAATCGTCCTCGTGCATACCATCTTCAATGGACAAGATCGGATATTGATCTACCCAGCTTTTCCAGTATTGAGCCATTTCTTCAGAGCTCAACTTATCACCGGAAGACTTTTTGAATTGATAAGTGCCGGACTCGGTATCATAAAACTCTGAGCTGGCGGCATCCAAGGCGATACCCATATCTTCACCTGGACGGTAACCTGCTTTTTCAATAGCTTGCAATACCACCTCAATGGCCTCGGTATTGGATGAGATATTAGGAGCAAATCCTCCTTCATCTCCCACATTGGTAGAGAGACCTTTTTGTTTCAATACTTTTTTCAGGTGATGGAAAACTTCAGTGCCCATCCTAAGGGACTCGGAAAAAGTATCCGCCTTTACCGGCATGATCATAAATTCCTGAAAATCAATAGCATTGTCGGCGTGGCTACCACCGTTGAGAATGTTCATCATGGGCACCGGCAGCGTGCGCGCATTTACCCCACCTACATAGCGATATAAGGATTGGCCGGCCTCCAGAGCTGCAGCCTTTGCCAGGGCCAGGCTTACACCGAGAATAGCATTTGCGCCAATTTTGGATTTATTTTCGGTACCATCGACATCAAGCATAATTTTATCTACCAAAGCCTGCTCAAACACCGATATACCCACCAATTCGGGGGCCAGAAGGTCATTTACATTTTCCACTGCCTTTCCCACACCTTTACCCATGTACCTGTTTTCATCCCCATCTCTCAATTCAACCGCTTCATGTACTCCGGTGGAAGCTCCGGAAGGAACCGCAGCCCTTCCTACCAGACCATTACTGGTTATAAGATCAACTTCAACAGTTGGATTTCCCCGGCTGTCTAATATTTGTCTGGCCAGGATATGATCTATTAAACTCATTTTATATGATTTCAGGTTTTAATTTAGAGCTTACCAGCTCTATAAATTCGTCAAACAGGTAGCGGCTGTCATGAGGTCCCGGAGAAGCCTCTGGATGATACTGCACGGAGAAAGCGGGTTTTCCCACTACCTTGATACCCTCAACGGTTTGGTCATTTAAGTTCCGGTGGGTGATCTCCAGATTCTCTGCCTGCTCAATTTGATCCGCATCCACCCCAAAGCCATGATTTTGGGAGGTAATTTCACATAGACCGCTGACCAGATTATGCACCGGATGATTAATACCGCGATGTCCATGATGCATTTTATAAGTACTTACTCCACAGGCCAGGGCCAATATCTGGTGACCCAGACAAATACCAAAAACAGGTATATCATTGTCCAGGATCTGCTTTACGGTCTCTACCGCGTATTTCATGGGAGCCGGGTCACCAGGTCCATTAGAGATAAAATAACCGTGTGGTTCCCATTGCGCCATTTCCTGGTAACTAGTATGCGCGGGGTATATCTGTAAATAGCAGTCTCTATTAGCAAAGTTAGTCAGTATACTTTTTTTAACTCCCAGATCCAGTACCGCTATTTTCAATAATGCCTGCGGGTCGCCAATAAAATAAGCTTCCTTGGTACTGACCTGCGATGCCAGCTCCAGTCCATTCATATTTGGTACCAGGGACAGCCTTTCCTGGAGAACCTCCACCTCTGAAATCTCAGAGGATATTACCGCATTCATGGCACCCTGATGTCGAATATGCCGCACCAACTTTCTGGTATCTATCTCGCTTATTCCCACCACATCATATTGTTTCAGGTAGGAATCAAGCGATTGCTCAGCAGTTAACCTGCTGTAGTCCTGGGAAAAGGCATTGACCACCAAGCCGTTTATCTTAGGGCGAGCCGATTCCTGTTCGGAATTAAGCGCACCGTAATTTCCAATATGGGATGTGGTGTTTACGATGATCTGGCCGTAATAGGATGGGTCGGTGTAAATTTCCTGGTAGCCGGTCATTCCGGTATTAAAACATATTTCGCCGCCGGTAGTACCGACTTTACCTATAGCCTTCCCTTTATATAGCTGTCCGTCTTCCAGAATTAAGTAAGCATCTGATTGTTGAGGGGCTTCTTTCATATTTGAGCTGCCGGGGTTGATATTGGTATAATCCCCACAAAAATAAAAAAAGGGATCAGACTACCGCCCATCCCCTTTGATATTTTGCAGGATTTTTGCTTACTCCTCCTCATCCTGGGGTTCTTCCGATGACTCATCTGAAGCATCTTTAGTTTCATCTTTCGCGGCTAGGGCTTCTGCTTGATCTGATGCTTCCGATTCGGATACAGATTCGGCAACGGCTTCTTCCGATGCGGTTTCTGCTTCTTCCGATGATGCCTCAGGCTCGGCAACTGCCTCCTCGGTGGATGCATCCGGCGCAGCCTCCACTTCCTTCTCGGTCGCGTCCTCCTCGGTCACCGGGGCCTTGTCTGTAGCTTCGGCGGTATCCTCCTGCTCCTTCACCGCGGCAGCAGCCTCTTCTGTTGCTTCGGCCGTTTCTTCCGCTT
The DNA here is from genome assembly GCA_965224285.1 of Cyclobacteriaceae bacterium. GTDB lineage: Bacteria > Bacteroidota > Bacteroidia > Cytophagales > Cyclobacteriaceae > JAJCYK01. The sequence goes on along the minus strand of OZ245043.1, from coordinate 4,543,023 downwards.
CAGTTGCTTCTTCCGGAGTGTCCGCTGTAACAGCGGCAGCGGGCGCGGCCGCAGCCGTACTTGATTTCCTCCTGCTTCTGCGGGTACGGCTTTTCTTAGGCTTTGTCTCTTTCAATAGACTTTCGTTATAATCTACCAATTCGATAACGCACATATCGGCATTATCACCCAGCCGGTTGCCGGTCTTAAGAATGCGGGTGTATCCACCAGGCCTATCCATAACCTTCTCCGAAACATTATGAAAAAGTTCTTTTACTGATTCTTTGTCCTGAAGATACCGGAACACCATTCTGCGAGAATGGGTAGTATCGGTCTTGGAACGGGTTATCAAAGGCTCAACATATTTCCTTAGAGCCTTGGCCTTGGCTACGGTGGTCACAATCCGCTTATGCAGAATCAATGAGGTGGCCATATTGGAAAGCATGGCCTTGCGGTGAGGTGCGGTTCTGCTTAAGTGATTAAATTTCTTGCCGTGTCTCATAATGATTAATCTTCTTCCAGCTTATACTTCGACAGATCCATACCAAAAGTCAGGTTTTTGTCAGCTACCAACTGCTCCAATTCGGCCAACGACTTTTTACCGAAGTTTCTAAATTTCATCATATCGGAAATTTCCAACTTTACCAGGTCACCCAGTGTTTTTACATCAGCAGCCTTAAGGCAGTTATAGGCACGAACAGAGAGATCCAGATCGTTCAGAGGAGTTTTCAACAACTTACGCATGTGAAGCATCTCTTCGTCTACAGTCTCCGGTTCACCCTGATCAGCAGTTTCCAGGAACATGGTTTGATCCGAAAACAGCATAAAATGCTGAATCAGAATATTGGCTGCCCCTTTCAAAGCACTTTCCGGATGGATCGAACCGTCGGTCTCTATATCCAGTACCAGCATTTCGTAATCCGTTTTTTGCTCTACCCGGGTATTCTCTACTTTGTACTTAACGTTAACTATCGGAGTGAACACCGCATCAATTGGGATATATCCGAATACCTGTTCGCCACTGGGCTTGTTTTCCTCAGCGGGGAGGTATCCCCTTCCCTTCTCGATGGTGATTTCCAGTTCCAGATCGGTGGTTTCGTTCAATTTACAAATTAGCAGATCCGGATTAAGGACCTCGAATGAGGTGGTGAAATTACCGATATCACCCGCCACAAACTGAGATTGGTTCTTTATGGATATGGTGATCTTGTTGTCGATAACGTCTGCTATCTTCTTAAACCTGACCATCTTCAGGTTTAATATAATTTCCGAAACATCCTCCACTACTCCCTCAATGGTAGAAAATTCGTGCAATACTCCGGGAATTTTTATTCCGGTTACGGCGTAGCCTTCAAGAGAGGAAAGCAAGATTCTGCGCAGGGCATTGCCGATGGTTACCCCGTATCCCTTCTCCAGGGGTTTGAAAGTAAATAGACCTTTGAAATCATCTGCTTTATCCATTGCCACTTTTTCGGGCATTTGAAATGCTAGTATTGACATATTAATTAATGATTTTAATATCGATAAATATTTTAGGTTGCCTATCCGGCTTTTATTTGGAGTACAGCTCCACGATCAACTGTTCCTGAATATTCTCCGGTATCTCCTCCCGGGGCGGAACATTCAAAAAGATGCCTTCCATTTGGCTGGCATCCCATTCCACCCAGGAATACTTTCTGCCTGAACGAGACTCCAGGCTGGAGGTTACTGCTTCCAATGATTTGGATTTTTCTCTGACTCCCACTTTATCTCCTGGTCTGAGGGTAAAAGATGGGATGTTCACTACATCGCCGTTGACGGTGATATGCTTATGAGATACCAATTGTCTGGCAGCCCTGCGAGTGGGAGCAATTCCCATGCGAAACACGGTGTTGTCTAATCTGGACTCCAGCAGTTGAAGCAAAACTGTCCCGGTGATGCCACCTTTTCTGGAGGCTTTGGAGAAGATATTGGCGAATTGCCTTTCCAAAACTCCATAAGTGTACTTGGCTTTTTGCTTTTCCATTAACTGGACAGCGTATTCCGATTGCTTCCTTCTTCTACCTCTACCGTGATGACCGGGGGGATATGCTTTTTTAGCCAGGGCTTTACTGGGGCCAAAAATTGGTTCCCCGAATCTCCTGGATATTTTCGCACGTGGTCCTGTATATCTTGCCATCTACTCTGATATTTTAAAATTAAACTCTTCTTCTTTTAGGAGGCCGGCAGCCATTGTGTGGTAAAGGGGTAACGTCTTTGATCGCCGTCACTTCAATACCGGTATTTTGAATGGTCCTGATGGCCGATTCCCGACCAGCTCCTGGCCCCTTTACAAAAACTTCTACCTTTCTCAGCCCCAGATCATGGGCTTTTTTTGCGCAATCCTCTGCTGCCATTTGTGCAGCATAGGGAGTATTCTTCTTCGATCCCTTAAATCCCATCTTGCCTGCAGAAGCCCAGGAAATGACCTGGCCGCTGCTATTGGTCATCGAGATGATAATATTGTTGAATGAAGCCTTGATATGGGCCTGACCAACCGGCTCTACATTTACTACTCTCTTTTTTGCCTTATCTTTGCGTTTCTGTGCCATTATTAGTCAAATTGATTACTTAGTGGCTTTCTTTTTATTGGCCACAGTTTTTCGTTTTCCCTTACGGGTTCTGGCATTATTCTTAGTCTTTTGTCCACGTACCGGAAGCCCTCTACGATGACGCAACCCTCGATAACATCCAATATCCAACAGCCTTTTAATACTCAATTGAACCTCCGACTTCAATACCCCCTCTACCTTAAACTCTTCACTGATTATAGAGCGGATCTTATTGGATTCTTCATCGGTCCATTCTCCAACTTTTTTATCCCAATCCACCTCGGCCTTGGTTAGAATAGTTTGTGCGGTTCTGCGCCCAATGCCGAAGATATAGGTCAAACCTATTTCTCCTCTCTTATTATCCGGAATATCAACACCTGAAAATCTTGCCATTAACTTTACAATTTAATTTTATCCCTGTCGCTGCTTGAAACGAGGGTTCTTTTTGTTGATTACGTAAACTTTGCCTTTGCGTCGGATAATCTTGCATTCGGAACTGCGTTTTTTTACTGATGCCTTTACTTTCATTATCCTTTATTTATATCTGTATACAATCCTCCCCTTAGTCAAGTCATAAGGGGACATTTCCAATTTTACTCTATCCCCCGGAAGAATCTTGATGTAATTCATTCGCATTTTTCCGGAGATATGTGCTATAACCTCATGCCCGTTCTCCAGTTCTACCCGGAACATGGCATTGGATAAAGCTTCTTTTATAGTGCCATCTTGTTCTATGGATGGTTGTTTCGCCATACTAAATTTTTACTGCTTCTTCAATGTATTTGTGAGTGGTCAAAATTTCCGGAGTTCCATTCATTATGGCCACTGTATGTTCAAAATGAGCCGAAGGCTGTCGATCTCTGGTCCTGATGGTCCAGCCATCTGCTTCCTGCACAATATTCTTGATGCCCATATTCACCATAGGCTCTATAGCCAATATCAAGCCGGTTCGCATTACCGGGCCCCTACCTCTTTTACCGTAGTTGGGAACCTCCGGGCTCTCATGCAGGGTTTTACCAATACCATGGCCTACCAGTTCTCTAACCACACTAAAGCCATATTGCTCGACATGCCGCTGAATAGCATGGCTAATGTCTCCCACCCTATTACCAGCTTTAGCATTTTCGATTCCTTTGTAAAGTGACTCTTTTGTCACTTTTAGCAACTCCATAACCTCTTCCGATACTTCTCCTATGGCGTAGGTATAGGCACAATCACTGTGAAATCCTTTAAAAAAGACCCCGCAATCAATTGAGGCTATATCACCATCCTGTAGAATGTAATCCCCAGGTATTCCGTGCACTACCTGCTCATTTACCGAAATGCAAAGGGACCCGGGAAACCCATTGTATCCTTTAAAAGAAGGGCTGCCACCGTGATCACGGATGTATTCCTCGGCAATTCTATCCAATTCGTCGGTAGAAACCCCAGGAGCTACCCGTTTGGCCACTTCACCATGAGCCTGTCCCAGGATTTTAGCACTTTCCCGGATCAGATCAATTTCTTCGGTGCTCTTATAGTTAATCATGACTATGCCGCCCGTCCTCTGGTCCTGCCTGATTTCATCATTCCATCGTAATGCCTCATCAACAAATAACTTTCTATTTGTTGTAAGGTGTCAAGAATCACACCAACCATGATTAGCAGTGAAGTACCCCCATAAAAGTATGAAAATCCCTGGGTTACACCTGCCAAACTGGCAATTGCTGGCAAAATGGCAACAATTGCTAAGAACACTGACCCTGGAAAAGTGATCCTGGTCAGGATTGTATCAATAAACTCCGAAGTCTGTTTTCCCGGTTTTATACCTGGGATAAAACCCCCGTTACGTTTGAGATTATCAGCAATATCATTGGGATTAACAGTGATTGCAGTATAAAAGAAAGTAAAAACAATCACCAATATGCCAAAGACCAAGTTATACTGCCAGGAAGTGAAATCATTAAAAGTATTTCCAATGTAGTTAGCGATGTCACTGGTTTCGCGGAACAATCCGGCTACCATTCCCGGTATAAACATCAATGCCTGGGCAAAGATTATGGGCATTACCCCACTGGCATTCACCTTAAGTGGGATATATTGTCTTTGCCCACCATATATCTTATTGCCCACCACTTGCTTGGCGTATTGCACCGGTATCCTCCTTACAGCCTGAGTTAGCATAACTACAGCCATCACTACAAAGAACAAGGCTAATATCTCCAATATAAACAACAGTGCCCCCTGCATACCCTTAGCGGCAGCTTCTTGAATAAGTGCCGATGGGAAACCTGCAATAATACCGATCATGATAAGCATGGAAATACCATTGCCTATACCTTTATCGGTAATCCTCTCACCTAACCACATACAAAACATGGTGCCGGTGGTAATGATTATAACTGATGCTACGGTAAAAAAGAATCTGTTATCTACCAAAATAGCTTCCGCGGGAATAGTTACAGTCAAATAGCTTATCGATTGAGCCGCAGTAATGGCAATGGTCAACACCCGGGTGATCTGGTTCATCTTCTTGCGACCTGAATCCCCTTCTTTTTGCATCTTCTGGAAGTAGGGCACCGCTACCGTCAGTAGTTGGATTACGATAGAGGCCGAGATATAGGGCATAATACCCAATGCGAATATTGAAGCACGGTTAAAGGCGCCGCCCAGGAATATGTTGAGAAAATCGAATATACCTCCGGGTGTGGTCAGCTTATCCGGGTCCACTCCCGGTAAAACCACATAGGATCCCAGTCTGAAGATGATCAGGAACCCGATAGTATTTAAAATCCTTATCCTAAGATCTTCAATGGAAAATATATCCCGTATGGTTTTAAAGAATTTTTTCATTGTCCCACTTTTTCGATCTTACCTCCGGCTTTTTCGATCGATGCCACTGCTGAGGATGAAAATGCGTGGGCCTTCACCTCCAGTTTAGCTTTTAATTCACCTCTTCCTAAAATTTTAATCAGGTCTTTCTTTCCAGCCAATCCATTTGTTACAATTAAATCGACGGTTATAGTCTTTTCTTTCGTGTCTTCAGCAAGCTTCTGAATGGTGTCGAGATTTATGGGCTTGTATTCCACCCGGTTAGGGTTCTTAAACCCAAACTTCGGCACCCGGCGCTGCAAAGGCATCTGCCCTCCTTCAAAACCTACCTTCTGAGAATATCCTGATCTGGATTTAGCTCCTTTGTGGCCACGGGTTGACGTTCCCCCTCGACCGGAACCTTGTCCTCTGCCTATCCTTTTACGGGTTTTGGTAGATCCTGCTGCAGGTTTTAATGTATGTAATTTCATAGCTATACCTCTGTTACCGTAACCAAATGACTTACCTTATTCACCATTCCAATGATTTGAGGAGTAGCTTCCAACTCCACGGTACGATGCAATTTGCCCAGGCCCAAAGCTTTGATGGTAGCTTTCTGACGCTTGGGGCGATTTATCGTACTCCTGACTTGTGTTATTTTCACCTTCCCCATGAATTATCCTTTAAAAACCTTAGCCAATGAAACTCCTCTTTGTTTTGCTACCGTATAAGCATCTCGCATGTTGCTCAAAGCATGGAAAGTAGCTTTTACCACGTTATGCGGGTTTGACGATCCTTTTGATTTCGCCAAAACGTCCTTAATCCCGGCGCTTTCCAACACAGCCCGCATAGCACCTCCTGCAATTACTCCGGTACCGGGCGCTGCGGGTTTGAGTAGGACCAGACCGCCGCCGTACTTGCCGATAGCTTGATGAGGTACAGTATTCTTATATACCGGAACTTTCACCAAATTCTTTTTGGCATCATCAATGCCCTTGGTGATGGCATCCGTAACCTCGTTGGCTTTACCCAGACCATACCCTACTACACCATTTCCGTCACCTACCACTACTATAGCTGAGAAACTAAACCTGCGACCTCCTTTTACTACTTTGGCAACCCGCTTTATGGCCACCACCCGTTCCTTCAGATCTATTTCACTGGCCTTAACTGTTTTAATGTTACTTTGCGACATAGTTAAAATTTTAATCCTCCCTCTCTAGCACCTTCCGCTAGGGCTTTTACTTTACCGTGATAAATATACCCGCCTCTATCAAAGGTTACGGTTTCTATTCCGTTAGCCTGTGCTTTTTCAGCAATGCTCTGACCTACTTTTTTGGCAGATTCGATATTAAGAGAAGTGATTCCCAGTTCACGTGATGAGGAAGCAGCCAGTGTATGCCCATTCCGATCATCTATTAATTGAGCATAAATCGCTTTATTGCTCTTAAATACAGACAAACGGGGACGTTCAGCAGTACCGGAGATGCGGGTCCTGATCCCGTATCTAATGCGCTGCCTCCTTTTGGTCTTAGTTATTGCCATAATAATTATTATTTCGCTGCTGTCTTGCCAGCTTTTCGTCTAACATGCTCACCGACAAATCGTATGCCCTTCCCTTTATAAGGTTCGACCTTTCTTAATGATCTGATCTTAGCGGCTACATCCCCCAGCAATTGCTTGTCAGTGCTTTCCAGAGTCACTTTGGGGTTCTTACCTTTTTGGGTTTCTGCGCTCACCTTTACTTCCTCCGGCACTGCCATGAATATGTTGTGGGAATATCCCAGGCTCAGCTCCAGCAGGTTGCCTTGCACTGATGCCTTATACCCCACACCAACCAGTTCTAATTCTTTTTTAAAACCCTCATTCACACCCACTACCATATTGTTCAATAGTGAACGGTAAAGTCCGTGCATGGCTTTATGCCTTTTCTGATCAGTTGGCCTCTTCACGCTAACAGTTCCATCCTCTATAGCGATCTCTAATTCAGGATTCACTTGTTGCTGTAATTCACCTTTAGGCCCTTTAACGGTTACCAGGTTCTTATCTGTCACCTCCAGGGTTACGTTTTCCGGCAAACTAATAGGCTTATTTCCAATTCTCGACATCCTCCTTATTCAATTAAGATACGTAACACAAAACTTCGCCTCCTACATGCATATCCCGAGCCTCTTTATCAGTAACAATTCCCCTGGAAGTAGACAGGATGGCGATTCCCAACCCGTTTAACACCCTGGGTAAATTTTCTGCTTTGGCATACTTTCTCAGACCGGGCTTGCTCACTCTTTCCAGTTGTTGGATAGAGGAAATATTGGTTTCCGGGTTATATTTCAATGCCACCTTAATGGTGCCTTGGGGGCCATTGTCATCCTCGAATTTATAATCGAGAATATATCCTTTGTTATGCAGCACCTTAGTGATCTCCTTTTTCACGTTAGACGCCGGCACTTCCACTACCTGGTGGTTAGCTTTGATCGCATTCCGCAACCTGGTTAAATAGTCAGCAATGGGATCGGTCATATCAGTATCAATTTCAATTTTACCCTGCTTAAACAGGGCTGCAAAGTTACTTAACTTTTATTCTTATTAAAACAATTCAGCTCTATTTTACCAGCTGGCTTTCGTCACTCCAGGGATCAATCCTTTGGACGCCATTTCCCGAAATACCACCCTGCAAATACCGAATTTTCTCATATATCCTTTAGGTCTACCGGTCAACTTGCAACGATTGTGCAAGCGCACTGGTGAAGCATTTCTAGGCAATTTGTCCAAAGCCTCATAATCTCCCTTTGCTTTAAGCTCAGCCCGCTTGGCGGCATATTTAGCCACCAGTCTTTCTCTCTTTCGCTCCCTTGCTTTTATCGATTCTCTAGCCATAATTAATTATTGTTTCTATTGCGGAAAGGCAGACCCAAACCTTTTAACAACGCGTAGCTTTCTTCATCGGTATCGGCAGTAGTGACAAAGGTGATGTCCATTCCGGAAATCTTGTTCACTTTGTCAATACTGATTTCGGGGAAGATGATTTGTTCCTGAATTCCTAAGGTGTAATTCCCCCTTCCATCAAAGCTCTTGTCATTTATTCCTCTAAAATCACGCACCCTGGGCAATGCCACAGTGGTAAGTCGGTCTAAGAACTCATACATCTTATTACCTCGTAAGGTAACTCGAGCTCCTATAGGCATACCTTCCCGTAACTTAAAGTTGGATACCGATTTACGGGCTATGGTCGGCACTGCCCGTTGTCCGGTAATGGTAGTGAGTTCTTCCACTCCCAAGTCCACTAGTTTCTTATCAGCTACTGCATCTCCAACTCCTTTGTTGACACAGATCTTTACCAGCTTGGGTACCTGCATAATGCTTTTGTATTTAAAGCGCTCTTTTAGTTCAGGAACTAATTCAGACTGGTATTTTTCCTTTAATCTTGGATTAGCCATTTTTAATAAATTCTCCCGTTTTCTTAGAATATCGTTGCAGTTTACCTTTGTCGTTAGGCTTCCTTCCTATCCTGGTTGGTTCTCCGTTTGCAGGGTCGATCAACATCAGGTTACTAATGTGAATAGGCGCTTCTTTGCGCTCAATTCCACCTTCGGGATTCGATGCCGATGGCTTGACATGTTTAGTTACCATGTTCAATCCTTCCACGATGGCTCTTTGCTTTTCCGGATACACCACCAATACTTTCCCGGTATTGGGATTGGCGTGTTTAGCATTTCCCGCTATTACCTTTACCGTATCACCGGCTGTTATATGCAACTTCTTCCTGGACTTCATTTTTATATTACTTCTGGTGCCAATGACACGATCTTCATAAATTGCTTCTCTCGCAGTTCACGGCCTACCGGGCCAAAGATCCGGGTTCCCCGTGGTTCATCCGTAGGGCTTAACAAAACGGCCGCATTGTCCTCGAAACGTATATAGGAACCATCCTTTCTTCTTACCTCCTTCTTGGTCCTTACTACTACTGCCCGGGATACCGTACCTTTTTTCAAACTGCTGGAGGATAAAGCATCCTTTACCGTAACTACTACCTTATCACCAATACTGGCATACCGCTTTCGGGTACCGCCCAGCACCCGAATAACCAGCACCTCTCTGGCGCCACTGTTATCCGCTACATTCAATCTACTTTCTTGCTGAATCATCGCTACTTGGCTTTTTCAATTATTTCCACCAATCGCCACCTTTTCTTTTTACTAAGGGGACGGGTTTCCATTATTTTTACCGTATCTCCCACACCGCATTCATTTTTGTCGTCATGGGCCATAAAATTTTTGGACTTCCGCATAAATTTTCCGTACACCGGGTGCTTCAACTTTCTATCGACGCGCACGGTAATGCTTTTATCCATCTTATTGCTCACTACGGTACCGGTTCGCTCTTTTCTCAAATTTCTTTCCATGATCTACTGCTTAGTATTCTGCTTTATAGTTAACTCGGTATGCATGCGGGCGATCAACTTTTTGGTCTCTTTGATCTTCATGGGATTTTCAATGGGAGAAATGGCATGAGCAAACTTGAGTTTTTGCAAGTTTTCCTTCTCCGACAGTATTCTTTGTTGAAGCTCCTCTCCCGAAAGTGATTTTATTTCTGAAGTTTTCATAATTATTGCTGGGCCACGTAATCGGGCCTCACTATAAATTTAGTTTGAATGGGAAGCTTTTGTGCTGCCAACCTCATGGCTTCCTCGGCAAGTTCCTTGGTTACTCCCGCCGACTCGAACATGATAGTACCCGGCTTCACCACTGCTACCCAGTATTCCGGGGCGCCCTTTCCTTTACCCATCCTTACTTCGGCTGGTTTTTTAGTCACCGGCTTGTCTGGGAAGATTCTGATCCACACTTGTCCTTCCCGCTTCATAGCACGGGTAACCGCAATACGAGCCGCTTCGATCTGCCGGCTGGTGATCCAGGCCGGCTCCAGGGCTTTTAAACCAAATGCGCCAAAAGCCAAGGTGTGCCCTCTTTGCGCGATTCCCTTTACTCGACCCTTTTGCTTCTTGCGATATTTTGTTCGTTTAGGCTGTAACATTACTGGTCATAAATTTTTGAAACTGGTGGCCAGTTTCCGTTTACCTTCTTTTTCTTTTCATTCCTCCGTCCCTTTTGCGACGGTTCATATCTCCGGTGGTGCCGATATTCGGGCTTAGGTCCCGCTTGCCAAATACTTCTCCATTAAATATCCAGACCTTGATACCAATTTTACCATAAACGGTGTTGGCTTCAGATACCGCATAATCAATATCGGCCCTCAGGGTGTGCAAAGGGATCCTGCCATCCTTGTATTGCTCAGAACGAGCCATTTCTGCCCCTCCTAATCGACCTGACACTTTAATTTTGATCCCCTGTGCACCTACTCTCATGGCGCTGGCAATAGCCTGCTTCATAGCACGTCGATAAGAAATCCTGGCCTGCAACTGCTGCGCAATGGATTCACCTACCAGTCGAGCGTCAAGCTCGGGGCGCTTTATTTCAAATATGTTGATCTGAACGTCCTTTCCGGTGATCTTCTTTAACTCCTCCTTGATTTTATCCACTTCGGTCCCGCCCTTGCCTATTACCACGCCGGGACGCGCGGTATGTACGGTCAGAGTAATTCGCTTTAGAGTGCGTTCAATAATAATTTTAGAAATTCCTCCTTTAGGAATACGGGCACGGATGTACTTCCGGATCTTATGATCTTCTACTATCTTATCAGAAAAATCTTTTCCACCGTACCAGTTGGAATCCCATCCCTTTACAATTCCCAGCCTCAATCCAATCGGATTTACTTTTTGTCCCATTACTTATTATTTAGTATCATTTTCTTCTGTAGTATCCACGCTATCCGTGGTATTCTCGGCCCGATTATCTACCACCAGGGTAACGTGGTTGGAACGCTTCCTTATGCGATGGGCCCTGCCTTGAGGTGCCGGCCGCAGCCTTTTCAAAATACGGGCACTATCGACCGTGATCTCCTTGACGAACAGGTCGGTTTCTTCCAACCGTACATCCTCATTTTTCGCCTGCCAATTGGCTACCGCTGATAACAGCAGTTTCTCTATCCTGGCAGCTCCCACCTTGGGTTCGAACTTCAGAATATTCAATGCTTTATTTACGGATTCCCCACGGATCATATCCGCCACCAGGCGCATTTTGCGGGGTGAGGTAGGTACATTGTTTAATTTGGCAATCGCTTCCATCTGCATTATTATCTTTTCCCTCTATCCTTCTTGGCAACGTGTCCTCTAAAATTACGGGTAGGAGCAAACTCGCCGAGTTTGTGCCCCACCATATTTTCAGTCACATATACCGGGATAAATTTATTACCGTTGTGCACCGCGAAGGTGTGTCCTACAAAATCCGGAGAGATCATGGACCGACGTGACCATGTTTTAATTACCGACTTCTTGCCGGAATCATTCATGGCATCAATCTTTTTCTCCAGTCTAAAATCTATGTAGGGCCCTTTTTTTAACGATCTTCCCATAACGGCGCTATCTATCTTTTAATGATTAGTTTATTGCTATATTTCTTTTTTGAGCGTGTTTTATAACCTTTGGCATACAATCCCTTCCTTGACCTCGGATGGCCTCCTGAGGCTCTTCCTTCGCCACCGCCCATAGGGTGATCAACCGGGTTCATGGCAACTCCCCTCACCCTAGGTCTGCGTCCCAGCCAACGGTTACGGCCAGCCTTGCCCAAACTTACGTTCATGTGTTCTGCATTGGATACTGTTCCCACCGTGGCCATACAGGTATTCAGTACCATCCTCATCTCCCCTGAAGGCAGCTTAATGGTGGAGTACTTTCCTTCTCTAGCCAACAGCTGAGCATAGGAGCCGGCGCTGCGAGCCATGGCCCCGCCTCTCCCCGGTTTCAACTCAATATTGTGGATGATGGTACCCAGTGGAATGTTTTTTAGGGCCAGGGCATTTCCAACTTCCGGGGCCACCTTTTCACCGGACACCACTTCCTGACCTACTTTTAGTCCTTCAGGGGCTATTATATAGGATTTAGCGCCATCCGCATAATAGAGCAATGCGATCCGGGCAGATCGCATAGGGTCATATTCAACTGATTTCACCACCGCAGGCACCCCGAATTTCCTTCGCTTGAAATCAATCTCTCTCATCCTTTTTTTATGACCGCCACCTATGTAACGCATGGTCATACGGCCGGTATTATTGCGCCCGCCCGATCTTTTGGTGGGGCGAAGCAAAGACTTCTCCGGTTTACTGGCAGTTATCTCCGCAAAACTGGGCGCCATTCGATATCGTTGCCCGGGGGTTATTGGTCTTAGTTTCTTTACAGCCATTTTCTCTAAACCGTTTTAATTATACACCGCTATAAAAATCAATCACCTCACCATCAGCTACCTTCACAATCGCCTTCTTGTAGGAGGCTGACCTTCCGGTAATAAGCCCGGCCTTGGTGAATCTGGACTTACTTTTACCCTGATAGCGCATAGTATTAACATCCTCTACGGTAACTCCATAAGTGCTTTCCACCGCATTCTTGATCTGGATCTTATTGGCTTTTAAAGCTACAATAAACCCGTACCTCCCCTCTTCGTTGAGGGCAGATACTTTTTCCGTTACCAATGGTTTAATCAGAACACTCATTTCAACAGGCTTTCAATTTTTTCCAATGAACTCTCACTTAACAGCAGGCTATCGGCATTCAGTACATCGTAAGTGTGTAAGGAATCCACAGTAGTCACTCTGGCATGGGGCAAGTTGCGGCTGGATAACAGGATATTGGAATTACTTTCACTAAGGACTAAAAGAGTTTTCTTACTACTTAAATCCAATGATCCCAGCAACTTTATATATTCCTTCGTTTTGGGAGCTTCAAAACTAAAATCTTCCAAAACCTTAATACCTTCTTCCTTTGCCTTATAAGTAAGTGCCGACCGGCGGGCCAGGGCTTTAACTTTTTTATTGAGTTTAAAGCCGTAATCACGTGGTCTGGGCCCGAAAGTTCTGCCTCCGCCCCGAAAGATAGGAGATTTTATACTACCGGCCCTGGCAGTACCAGTTCCCTTCTGTCTTTTGATCTTGCGGGTAGATCCCTTGATCTCCGCCCGTTCTTTAGTCTTGTGCGTTCCCTGCCGCTGATTGGCTAGGTACTGTTTGACGTCCAGGTATATGGCGTGATCATTGGGTTCAATGGCGAAGATATCATCCGGCAATTCTACTTCCTTGCCTGAATCCTTGCCACTATTATTATATACTGCAACTTTCATTTCTATTTCTCTAATATTACCGCCGAGTTTTTAGCGCCTGGAATTGCCCCACTTACCACTATAAGGTTATCATCTTCCAGAATTCTCAACACTCTTAGGTTAATTATTTTCACCTTGTCGTTACCCATTCTTCCAGCCATTTTCATCCCCTTAAACACTCTTGAGGGGTCCGAAGCAGCTCCGATTGATCCCGGGGCCCTTTCTCGGTTATGCTGTCCGTGGCTGGCATCTCCAACACCGGCAAAGTTATGCCGTTTTACCACTCCCTGATTTCCTTTTCCTTTGCTGATCCCAGTCACATCCACATAGTCGCCTTCCTGGAAAATATGATTGACTGAAACGGTTTGTCCCAAGGTCAATTCTTCCTCACTTTCCAGTTCAAAATCTCTAAACTCCACTAGTTTTCTGGAAGGAGCCACATTGGCTTTCTTAAAATGACCTTGTAATGCCTTGGAAGTATGCTTCTCTTTTCTTTCACCCCAGCCTAATTGCACGGCATTGTAGCCGTCACTATCTGTGGTTTTAATTTGAGTAACCACACATGGTCCGGCCTCTATTACCGTACAAGGTATATTGTGTCCGTTTTCGTCAAACACACTGGTCATACCTATTTTTTTACCGATTATTCCAGACATCTTTCTGAATTAAAAATTTTTAGTTATCCCGTCGTCAATTCCCCGGACCCTCCCCTAAAGGACTGCAAAGATAGCAAATAATTAAATGTAACCAAAGCTCCAAAATGGCCTCTAAAAAAAAGAACCAACATAATCAAGTGCTATTGGTTCTCCTTTAAAAAGGGCTTGGTTTAATCAAACCTTTATCTCCACATCCACCCCACTAGGGAGCTCAAGTTTCATCAGAGCATCCACCGTCTTAGTGCTGTTGGAATATATATCCACCAGCCTTTTATAAGTACATAATTGAAACTGTTCACGAGATTTTTTGTTCACATGAGGAGAACGTAAAACCGTGAACTTTTCCTTTATGGTTGGAAGCGGTATGGGTCCACTTACCACAGCTCCGGTAGTTTTCACTGCCCTGACGATCTTTTCAGATGACTTATCGACCAGGTTATGGTCGTAGGACTTCAACTTTATTCTAATTTTTTGGTTCATATCTATTTAATTGACAGCAGCTCCTCGTACCTTTTCAATAATTCCTTCCGCCAGATGCACGGGCACCGGATCGTAATGCGAGAAAGTCAGGGTTGCCGAAGCTCTACCCGAGGATATGGTACGCAAGTCGGTAACATAGCCGAATAATTCTGACAACGGCACATCGGCTTTAATGATCTGAGCGCCACCTTTGGCATCCATCCCCTTCATTATTCCCCGTCTTTTGTTCAGGTCGCCGGTTATGGGACCGGTATATTCATCAGGAGAAACCACCTCTACGGCCATAATAGGTTCCAGGATCTGAGGCGCTGCTTTTCGGGAAGCATCTTTAAAGCCCAGTCTGGCAGCCATTTCAAATGAGAGGCTGTCAGAGTCTACATCATGAAAGGATCCATGGAACAATTTAACGTACATGGATTCGATTGGATAACCCGCCAATGGTCCGTTTTTCATAGCCTCCTCAAAACCCTTTTGTACACTGGGAATAAATTCTCTGGGAATTACCCCGCCAACGATCTTATTGTCAAATTCCAATCCAGCCTTTCCATCCTCTCGGGGCCCGATCTCAAATACGATATCCGCGAATTTACCCCGACCACCGGTTTGTTTTTTATAAACTTCCTTGTGCTCTACCAGTTTGGTAAGGCTTTCCTTATAAGCCACCTGTGGAGCTCCCTGATTTATCTCCACCTTAAACTCACGTTTCAAGCGATCAATAATGATTTCAAGGTGCAACTCACCCATTCCCCGCAATACCGTCTGACCAGTTTCCTGATCGGTCTGCACACTGAGGGTAGGGTCTTCTTCTACTAGTTTGGAAATGGCCACACCCAGTTTGTCAACATCCGCCTGAGCCTTGGGCTCGATGGCATAGCCGATTACCGGGTCAGGGAAGCTCATAGACTCCAGAATAACCGGTGACTTCTCCTCCACCAGGGTATCCCCGGTCTTTATATCTTTAAAGCCCACACCGGCACAAATATCGCCGGCCTCTACCACCTCTATGGGGTTTTGTTTATTAGAATGCATTTGCATCAACCGGGAAATCCGCTCTTTTTTTCCCGTTCGCATATTCAACACATATGACCCAGCCTTGAGCTTACCGGAATAAACCCTAAAGAAGCAAAGTCGGCCCACAAAGGGATCGGTGGCAATCTTAAAGGCTAACGCCGAAAAAGGTTCGTCAACTTCCGGCTTTCTCTCTACCGGCTCTTCGGTATCAGGATTAATTCCTTCAACTGGAGGCAGATCGATCGGAGATGGGAGATAGGCACAAACCGCATCTAAAACGGCTTGAACCCCTTTGTTCTTAAATGCGGAACCACATAATACAGGAGAAAAAGACATGTCGATCACCGCCTTGCGTATGGCCACCATCATCTCCTCTTTGGTTATGGAATCTGCATCCTCGAAGAACTTTTCCAATAACTCATCGTCATACTCCGCTACACTTTCCACCAGTTTCTGACGCCACTCGTCTACGGTTTCCTTCAAATCCTCAGGAATATCCACCACTTCAAATGTCATTCCTTTATCCTCCTCGTTCCAGACGATCGCCTGATTGGTGATCAGGTCAACCACTCCCCGGAAGTTCTCTTCAGAACCGATTGGCACCTGAAGAGGCACCGGATTTGCCCCCAGCTTGTCCCTGATCTCATTTACCACATTGAAAAAGTCAGCACCGGACCTGTCCATTTTATTTACAAAGCAAATCCTTGGTACCTTGTATTTGTCGGCTTGGCGCCAGACGGTTTCACTTTGGGGCTCAACCCCGGAAACCGCACAAAATAGGGCCACAGCTCCATCCAGCACTCTTAGTGACCGCTCAACCTCTACCGTGAAGTCCACGTGGCCAGGAGTATCAATTATATTTATTCTGTAATCTTCTGTATTGTCCTGTGCCTGACCCTGAACGGTTGGATATTTCCAGAAAGTAGTAGTGGCGGCACTGGTAATGGTAATACCCCTCTCCTGCTCTTGTTCCATCCAGTCCATGGTGGCCGCCCCATCATGCACCTCTCCGATCTTATGGCTCAAACCGGTATAATATAGGATACGCTCGGTAGTAGTAGTCTTACCGGCGTCGATATGGGCCATGATCCCTATGTTGCGTAAATACTTTAAATTCTTAACCATCCCTGCTTAAAAAATTAAAATCTAAAATGTGAAAAAGCGCGATTGGCCTCAGCCATTCGATGGGTATCATCTTTTTTCTTTATCGCGGAGCCCTCCCCTTTACTGGCTGCGATGATCTCGTATGCCAAACGCTCTTTCATAGTCTTCTCACCACGTCCTCTGGAATAACGTATTAACCATTTTATTCCAAGAGATATTTTGCGATTTGGTCTCACTTCCAGTGGCACCTGGAAGGTGGCTCCCCCTACTCTTCTACTCTTGACTTCCACAGACGGCATCACATTGTTTAGAGCTTTCTTCCATACTTCCAGCCCGTTTTCTTTAGTTTTGTCCTCCACTATGTCAATAGCGTCATAGAATATTCCATAAGCCACAGACTTCTTGCCATCCACCATCAAGTAGTTAACAAACTTAGTTACCAGCTCATCCTTAAACTTGGGATCTGGCAGAACGTATCTTTTTTTAGGTTTCGCTTTTCTCATCGGATTACTTTTTAGGCTTTTTCGCCCCATATTTAGACCTACGCTGCAATCGACCACTTACTCCGGCGGTATCCAGAGCACCTCGTATTATATGATAGCGGACTCCCGGAAGGTCTTTCACCCTACCTCCCCGAATCAACACTATAGAGTGTTCCTGGAGATTATGTCCTTCTCCGGGTATGTAGGCATTTACTTCTTTACCATTAGTCAATCTAACCCTGGCTACCTTGCGCATGGCTGAGTTAGGCTTTTTAGGGGTAGTGGTGTAAACCCTGGTACATACCCCCCTTCGTTGAGGGCAGGAATCCAATGCAGGGGATTTTGACTTGGAAGTCAGCTTCTTTCTCCCCTTTCTAACCAATTGTTGTATAGTAGGCATCTAAAATTTTTTCTTTTCCTAGAAATTTCGGAATGCAAAATTAGTCAAATAGCATAACTATCCAAACTAATGAAGCTAAATAAGGCAGGAAGAATAATGGAAGTTCCTACGGTTGGTTCAAGCCTCTCCCACAGTACCGCCAAAATTGATGGGAAACTTTGGAGCCTCCTCAGTTTGTTTGATGGCTCCAAAGGTATCCTCATATTTTTGAATGTTGTCGGCCAGGGCCTTCAACAGCCTCCTGGCGTGTTCCGGAGTGATCACAATGCGGGATTTTACCTTCGCCTTGGGCACTCCCGGCATTAAACGAATGAAATCAATTACGAATTCACTGTTGGAATGGGCAATCATGGCCAAATTGGCGTATATACCTTCCGCTACTTCTTCCGATAATTCTATATTTATCTGATTCTTATTAGCACCGCTTTCTTCAGCCATGACCTCGATTCAATTAGTTGGTTTCGGTTTCGACTTCTGTTCTTTCTTCAAACTCGCGCTTGGATGACATCAGTGCATCGTATTCCTCCTGTGATCCCACGATGAGATTTTGATATTCCCGGCGTCCTGTACCTGCGGGGATCAGATGACCTACGATCACATTTTCTTTCAATCCGCGCAACATATCTGATTTTCCTCGGATACTGGCTTCACTCAATACCTTGGTAGTCTCCTGGAAAGAAGCTGCGGAAATGAAGCTTTCAGTTCCCAATGAAGCCTGGGTGATACCCTGCAGGTTAGGCTTGGATACGGCCGCCTGAGCATCACGTACCTCTATCGTCTTCATATCCTTTCTCCTGAGACTGCTATTCTCGTCACGCAGTTTACGGCTGGTGATTATCTGACCAGCTTTTATGGTCTCTGACTCTCCCGGATCCAGTACTACTTTTTTGTCCAGTATGGCATCATTTTCCTCCCTGAAGTTAAATTTATCAACCACTTGTTTAGGCAGGAAGTTGGTATCGCCAGCATCTATTATTTCCACTTTCTGCATCATCTGCTTTACTATGGTCTCAATGTGCTTATCGTTGATCTTCACACCCTGCAGTCGGTATACTTCCTGGATTTCATTCACCAGGTATTCCTGTACTGCGGTAGGACCCTTGATCGACAAGATATCTGAAGGTGTAATAGCACCATCCGAAAGCGCATAACCTGCCTTCACGAAGTCATTATCCTGCACCAAAATATGCTTGCTGAGGGAAACCAGATAACGCTTCTTCACTCCGTCTTTTGACTCAATGAAGATTTCCCGGTTACCCCTCTTAATGCCCCCATAAGTTACCACTCCGTCTATTTCGCTTACCACAGCAGGGTTTGAGGGGTTACGTGCTTCGAACAATTCAGTAACTCTGGGCAAACCACCGGTGATATCTCTGGATTTACCCATGATCCTTGGAATCTTAGCCAGGATCTGACCTGATTTAATGCTATCGCCATGGTCTACCGCCAAATGAGCCCCCACCGGAATGTTGTAGCTTTTCTCATCTCCCTTGCTGGGTTTCACGATCAAGGCGGGGTTCTTGGATTTATCTTTGCTATCCACGATAACCTTTTCCCGGTGACCGGTCTGTTCATCAGAAACCTCCCTAAAAGTCACTCCCTCTTCTATAGCCTCAAACTCGATCTTACCATTCATTTCAGAAAGAATGACGGCATTGTAGGGATCCCAATAACATAGTTGGTCTCCTTTTTCCACCTTTGCACCTTCCTTTACGCTGAGAAACGCACCGTAGGGGACGTGGTTGCTCACCAATACTTTCTTGGTCTTTTCCTCCACAATCTTGATTTCACCGGAGCGACCCATCACCACTTCAACTTTTTCATCATCGTTGTTAACAGTCTTCACCGATCGCAATTCCTCGAACTCGATCACACCGGGGAATTTTGCTACGATCTTGGCATCGATGGCAATATTGGATGCGGTACCCCCTACGTGGAAGGTTCGCAAAGTCAATTGAGTTCCTGGTTCACCAATAGATTGGGCGGCAATCACTCCTACTGCTTCACCGATTTGAACCATGGCACCTGAGGCCAGGTTTCGACCATAGCATTTGGCACAGACTCCTCTTTTCGTTTCACAGGTTAGTACCGACCTTATTTCGACTTCCTCCAGACTGGTCTCCTCAATCCTGGAAGCCACCTCTTCGGTAATCTCATCCCCGGCATTTAGTATCAATTCCTCGGTATGAGGATCGTAAACATCATGAACCGATACTCTTCCCAATATGCGTTCTCCCAGGGGTTCGACAATATCCTCATTATCCTTTAACGCCGATACCACCAATCCTCTCAAAGTTCCGCAGTCTTGTTCGTTCACTACCACATCCTGGGCCACATCTACCAACCTTCTGGTCAAATAACCTGCATCTGCAGTTTTTAGAGCGGTATCCGCCAGTCCCTTGCGGGCGCCGTGAGTGGATATAAAATATTCTATAACGTCTAGCCCTTCTTTGAAATTTGACAGAATGGGATTTTCAATAATTTCACCTACCGACCCCAGCAAACTCTTTTGAGGCTTAGCCATCAATCCCCGCATACCTCCCAACTGCCTGATCTGTTCCCTGGATCCACGAGCCCCGGAGTGCATCATCATGTAGATGGAATTAAACCCTTGCTGATCCTCTTCCAATTGCTTCATTAAGGTGTAGGTAAGCTGGGAGTTAATCCTGGTCCAGATATCAATCACCTGATTATAGCGTTCATTATCCGTAATGAGCCCCATCAGGTAGTTATTCCAAACTGCGTCTACTTCATCCTTGGCCTGTTGAACCAGGTCGTCCTTTTGCTCTGGTACGGTAACGTCATCCAATCCCATGGATAAACCGCCTTTGTAAGCGGATTGGAAACCTAGTTCTTTAATATCATCCAAAAATTGGGCAGTACGGGCCATACCGGAAACCTGGAATACCAGCGAGATTATTTGTTGCAGTTTTTTCTTGGTAAGCAGTTCATTTACAAATCCGGCTTCATCCGGTACATACTGATTAAATATTACCCTTCCGGCCACGGTATCAATAATCTGCTCCTCCAACTCTCCATTACTTCGACGGATCTTGGCCCTCACTTTGATATGAGCATGTTTGGAAAGTATACCCTCATTGATGGCGATGATCACTTCATGGGGGCTGTAGAATACCATATCTTCGCCATGAACAGGATGTTCCTTGGTGCTTTTTCTACCCTTAGTAACGTAGTAAAGGCCTAATACCATGTCCTGAGAAGGTACGGTAATGGGAGCCCCGTTGGCAGGGTTAAGAATATTATGTGAGCTAAGCATTAACAAACTGGCCTCCAGAATTGCCTCATGACCCAAGGGAACGTGTACCGCCATCTGGTCGCCGTCGAAGTCGGCATTAAAAGCAGTACAAACCAAAGGGTGAAGCTGTATGGCCTTACCTTCGATTAGTTTTGGCTGGAAGGCCTGAATCCCCAATCTGTGCAAAGTAGGAGCCCGGTTTAATAATACCGGATGACCTTTCAGCACATTTTCCAGGATATCCCACACCACAGGATCTTTGCGGTCCACAATTTTCTTGGCAGACTTAACAGTCTTGACTATCCCTCTTTCAATTAATTTGCGGATGATGAATGGCTTGAACAATTCAGCCGCCATATCTTTTGGCAGGCCGCACTCATGAAGCCGCAATTCGGGGCCTACTACGATCACTGAACGACCGGAGTAGTCCACCCTTTTACCCAGCAGGTTCTGTCGGAATCTACCTTGCTTTCCTTTGAGCATATCACTTAAGGACTTCAAGGCCCGGTTGCCGTCAGACCGCACAGCATTCACCTTACGGGAATTATCAAACAAGCTGTCTACTGCTTCCTGCAGCATCCGCTTTTCATTACGCAAGATCACTTCAGGTGCCTTGATGTCGATCAATCTTTTGAGACGATTGTTTCGGATGATCACCCGCCGGTAAAGGTCGTTGAGGTCAGAAGTGGCAAATCTTCCGCCATCCAGGGGTACCAAGGGCCGCAATTCCGGAGGTATTACCGGCACCATCTTGATGATCATCCACTCCGGACGGTTTTCAATGCGGTTTCGGGCATCTCTGAAGGCCTCCACCACTTTCAATCTTTTCAATGCTTCCGCTTTTCGCTGCTGAGAGGTATCTGTAGCCGCTTGGTGCCTCAGCTCGTAAGATAAATTGTCCAGATCGAGCCTTGCCAGAATCATCTCCAGCGATTCCGCACCCATCTTAGCGATGAATTTGTTCGGATCGTCATCATCTAACATCTGGTTTTCACGGGGTAATTTATCTATGATATCCAGGTATTCGTCCTCGGTGAGGAAATCCAGGTAATTAATCCCATCCTCGGCTTTGGTACCGGGTTGAACCACTACGTATCTTTCATAGTAGATAATCTGGTCCAGTTTTTTGGTGGGAAGTCCCAGCAGGTATCCAATTTTATTTGGTAAAGAACGGAAATACCAAATATGGGCCACTGGCACCACTAATTCGATATGCCCCATTCGTTCACGTCGCACCTTTTTCTCGGTTACTTCCACCCCACATCGGTCACAAATGATCCCCTTGTAGCGAATTCTTTTATACTTACCACAATGACATTCCCAGTCCTTCACCGGGCCGAAAATACGTTCGCAGAACAATCCACCCATTTCCGGTTTATAAGTCCGGTAATTTATGGTTTCCGGCTGTGTGACCTCTCCGTGGGAGCTTTCCAGGATCGACTCCGGCGAAGCCAGGCTGATAGTGACCTTGGAAAAATCGTTACTAAACTTCTTACTTCTTCTAAACGCCATAATTAAATGATCAAATTTTTTATGTCAGGTGGTATCTTTAGTCAAGGGTAATTTCAAGTGCTAATCCACGTAACTCGTGGATCAAAACATTAAAGGATTCCGGGATATTGGGTTTAGCCATATTCTCTCCTTTTACGATGCACTCATAAGCTTTTGCTCTTCCTATAACATCATCGGATTTTACGGTGAGAATCTCCTGCAGGATGTGCGAAGCGCCGAAAGCCTCCAGGGCCCATACTTCCATCTCTCCAAATCGCTGGCCGCCGAATTGAGCCTTACCTCCCAGAGGTTGTTGGGTAATCAACGAGTAGGGGCCAATGGATCTGGCATGCATCTTATCATCTACCAGGTGACCCAGCTTGAGCATATAGATCACTCCAACTGTTACTGGTTGGTCAAACTTATCACCGGTTAAGCCGTCGTACAGGTAGGTGCGTCCGAAATCAGGCAAATCAGCTTCCTTCAATTCGCTGGCTACTTCTTCCATAGTGGCACCATCGAAAATTGGAGTGGCATATTTGCGGTCAAGCTTCAAGCCTGCCCATCCCAAAACCGTTTCATAGATCTGCCCCAGGTTCATCCTGGAAGGTACACCAAGGGGATTAAGCACAATATCAACCGGCGTGCCATCTTCCAGGAACGGCATATCTTCCTCCCTCACTATTTTTGCTACAACCCCTTTGTTTCCATGACGGCCGGCCATTTTGTCCCCTACTTTCAGCTTACGCTTCTTCGCTACATATACTTTGGCCAGTTTTACAATACCGGCAGGAAGTTCATCTCCCACTTCTAAAGTAAAACGTTCACGTTTGAATACTCCGGATATATCGTTGCGCTTCTTATTATAGTTCTTCACTAATTCAAAAAGCAGATCATTGGTCTTCTTATCCGATACCCAGTTATCCAGTATTAAATCCGAAATGAGATTGACCTCTTCCGGTACGTTATAAGTGCTTTCATCCCGGTAGATGTTCTTATCAGGGAATATATTGGCTTCAATGTTCTTTGCATTGAATTTTACCCCCTTTTCAATGATCACATCACCAAACTTATGCTTAACACCTTCTGATTTTTGGTTATTTAGGAGTTCAACCATTTTCCCAATCATCTCTCCCCTCAATTCCAGCAGTTGTTTTCCATACTTGGTTTTAAGCAGCTCTACTTCTTTCTTAGCCTTTGCTCTTAGGTCTTTGTCCTTCTTGGGTCTGGCGAATAATTTGGTATCAATTACCACACCTCTCAACGAAGGGGACGCCTTGAGACTGGCGTCTTTCACATCTCCGGCTTTGTCGCCAAAGATCGCCCTCAGCAACTTTTCTTCCGGAGTTGGATCAGTTTCACCTTTAGGAGTGATCTTACCTATTAAAATATCTCCCTCCTTCACATCGGCGCCAACCCGGATTATTCCGTCTTCATCCAGGTTCTTTACTGCTTCCTCACTCACGTTGGGAATTTCCGAAGTTAATTCCTCCTCGCCTCGTTTGGTATCCCTCACCTCAAGCTCGAACTCTTCAATATGGATGGAAGTAAAAATGTCTTCTCGCACTACTTTTTCAGAAATTACGATGGCATCTTCGAAATTATAACCCTGCCAAGGCATAAAAGCCACTTTCAGGTTGCGTCCCAGGGCTAACTCACCCTGGTTGGTAGCATAGCCTTCACACAGAGGCTGCCCTTTTTCCACCTTACTGCCCTGGTCCACTATAGGGCGCAGGTTAATACAGGTATCCTGATTAGTACGCCGGAATTTTACCAGATCATACGTCACCAGGTCATCGTCAAAGTTTACCAGTTGCTGATCATCATTTAACTTATAGCGGATAACGATTTTATCAGAATCCACATAATGGACCTCACCTGTACCTTCCGCCCTGATCAGAGCCCTGGAGTCAAGCGCCACCCTGCCTTCCAGACCAGTACCTACAATAGGTGCTTCCGGCCGCATTAAAGGCACAGCTTGTCGCTGCATATTGGAGCCCATCAATGCGCGGTTAGCATCATCGTGCTCCAGGAATGGAATCAGGGACGCGGCCACTGAAACAATTTGATTGGGAGCAATATCCATGTAGCTGACTTGAGTTGGTTCAACTACCGGAAAATCACCTTCGAATCGAGCTTTTACCCGATCGTTTAGATATTTACCGCTATCGTTGATGGGGGCATTAGCCTGAGCGATATTATGTGAATCTTCCTCTTCGGCAGTTAGATAAACTACATCCCCCTTCATATTCACTTTGCCGCTCTCCACCTTTCGGTAGGGAGTTTCAATAAATCCCATGTTATTTACTTTGGCGTGAACACAAAGCGAGGAAATCAGTCCGATATTCGGACCCTCAGGTGTCTCAATGGTGCAAAGTCTGCCGTAGTGGGTGTAGTGCACATCCCGAACCTCAAAACCTGCCCTTTCACGGGAAAGTCCTCCAGGTCCCAAAGCAGACATTCTCCTCTTGTGAGTTATTTCTGCCAGGGGATTAGTCTGATCCATGAACTGCGAGAGCTGATTGGTGCCGAAAAAACTGTTGATAACAGAGGATAAAGTCCGTGCGTTGATCAGATCAACAGGTTTAAAATCTTCGTTATCACGCACATTCATACGCTCCTTGATGGTTCTGGCCATCCGGGCCAGCCCCACTCCAAACTGAGTATATAACTGCTCTCCTACGGTACGAACCCGACGGTTGCTTAAGTGGTCAATGTCATCAACCAAGGCCTTTGCATTGATAAGCCCGATCAGATACTTGACTATATTAATGATATCCTCGGTAGTTAGCACCCTGATATCGGAATCGATCTCCAGCCCTAGTTTTTTATTGATCCTATATCTTCCCACTTCACCCAGGTCATAGCGCTTATCACTGAAAAATAAGCTCTGAATAATATCCCGGGCAGTCTGTTCATCCGGTGCCTCGGTATTTCTCAACTGGCGATATATCTGTTCTACGGCTTCCTTTTCAGAGTTGGAATTATCCTTTTGCAGGGTGTTATATATGATAGTATAATCGGTAACATTTACATCCTCCCGGTGTAGGATCACTGACTTGGAACCAGATTCCAGAATGGTTTCGATATCCTCTTCATTGATCACAGAATCCCTCTCCAGGACCACTTCATTTCGATCAATGGAAACCACTTCCCCGGTATCCTCATCCACAAAATCTTCCGTCCAGGTGCGCAATACCCTCGCTGCCAGCTTGCGGCCAATCACTTTTTTCAAAGCTGTTTTATTAGCATTTACCTCTTCGGAAAGGCCAAACAGGTCCAAAATGTTTTTATCGGTGCCGTAGCCGATGGCCCTCAGCAGGGTGGTGACAGGAAATTTTTTCTTCCTGTCAATATAGGCATACATGACGTTATTAACGTCGGTAGCAAACTCTATCCAGGATCCCTTAAAGGGAATTATTCTGGCTGAATAAAGTTTAGTTCCATTGGTGTGTTTACTCTGGGCAAAGAATACTCCGGGAGAACGATGAAGCTGGGAGACAATTACCCTTTCGGCTCCGTTGATCACGAAAGATCCTTTTTCGGCCATGTAAGGAATATTACCCAGGAATACTTCTTGTTCTATGGTCTCAAAATCTTCATTATCTTCGTCATTACAGGACAGTCGGAGTTTGGCCTTCAGCGGAACCGAGTAGGTCAGCCCTCTATCTATACATTCATCCACCGAATATTTTGGAGGATCGATCATATAGTCTATGAACTCCAAAACGAAATTCTCGCGGCTGTCGGAAATGGGGAAGTTTTCCGCAAATACTTTGTAGAGCCCCTCCTGAGTTCGTTTTTCCGCCGGGGTTTCCAGCTGAAAAAAATCCTGGAAAGACTGAAGTTGCACATCCAGAAAATCAGGGTAATCAATTACCGATTTTATGGATGAAAAATTGATTCTATCGTTTGCTTGAATTTTACTAGCCAAAGCTTTACTATTTATGTTCTAATTTCAACTTATGGGCATTTGAGCCATTGACATACTGTTACCAACAAGTATGTACAAACAGGAAAAGACCTGACGGCAATGCCAGGCCTAAAGATGGTATACTGCCAATAGCAGATGATACGACAACGCTATTTTAATTCTACTTCAGCACCAGCTTCTTCAAGCTGTTTTTTCATAGCTTCAGCTTCGTCTTTGCTCACCCCTTCTTTCACTTCTTTGGGTGCTCCGTCAACCAGTTCTTTGGCTTCTTTCAATCCTAATCCGGTCAATTCTTTGACCAGTTTAACCACTGCTAACTTAGATCCACCCGGGGCTTTCAATACCACATCGAATGATGTTTTTTCTTCAGCTCCGTCTCCGCCATCAGCTCCTCCACCTCCAGCAACCATCACAGGTGCTGCTGCCGCTGCGGGCTCAATGCCATGGGTTTCTTTGAGATAATCGGCCAATTCCTGAACCTCTTTTACGCTCAACTCGACCAGTTGATCCCCTAATGCTTTGATATCTGCCATTTTTTATATTGTGTTTAAAATTCTGTTTACTATCTTTTTATAACTATTCACTTTCTTTTTCAGCCAAGGTTTTAACCAATCCCGCCAAAGTTTGGCTGCTGCCTTGAAGCGCAGATACCACATTCTTTGCCGGAGACTGAAGTAAAGTGATCACCTCGCCAATGAGTTCCTGTCGGGATTTCAATTTGCTGAGGGCATCCAGATGTTCTTCACCAATAAAGAGATCGGATTCGATGGAAGCTCCCTTTAACAGAGGCAGAACATCATCTGATTTTTCTGATTTTCTAAATTCTTTAATTATTCTTGCAGGTGCATTACTACTGTCATTGGAAAACAAAACACCTGAGAAACCTTTGAGCACAGTTTCATTGAATGACTGGTAGTCGGTATCGAGTTTCTCCAGCGCTTTACGGATCAGCGTATTCTTGTATACTTTGTACTCCACTCCTTTTTTGAAGCACATGCGTCGAAAATTGTTGATCCTTTCTACGCTTAACCCCTGGGGATTTGTAAAGTAGAAAAAATCATTTTCGGTAAACTTTTGGTAAAGCTCCTCTACTATATTTTCTTTTTCTGCTTTAGTCATGATTACAATCCCTCTATAGAGTTTTTATCGATGCTTATCCCCGGACTCATGGTAGACGACAGGGATATGGTTTTAAAGTAAGTGCCTTTAGCAGAAGCCGGCTTGAGTCGCGAAATAGTACGAACCACCTCCAGAGCGTTCTCCTGGATCTTTTTAGCATCAAAAGATACTTTTGCTATACTGGTATTGATAATACCTGATTTATCCACCTTAAAATCTATCTTACCACCTTTGACATCTGCTACTGCCTTGCCAATATCAGTGGTTACAGTGCCTGATTTGGGATTGGGCATCAAGCCCCGAGGTCCCAGTATCCGACCTAACTTCCCTACTTTGGCCATTACCGCCGGCATGGTGATTATTACATCAACATCTGTCCAGCCGCCTTCGATCTTGGTGATGTACTCATCGAGTCCCACATGATCGGCGCCGGCCTCCTTGGCTTCATCTTCCTTGTCCGGAGTACACAACACCAACACCGACACTTCTTTACCGCTTCCGTGTGGTAAAGTCACTACCCCCCTTACCATTTGATCTGCTTTTCTGGGATCTACTCCCAGACGAACACTTAGATCAATGGAGGCATCAAATTTGGTAAATGTAATATCCTTTACCAGGGCACTGGCCTCCTCTATGCTGTACTCTTTATGTGGCTCCAACTTTTCCAGAGCCTTTTTTTGATTTTTTGTCAATTTCGACATGACCTATACAAATTTAATTTTGCCAGGGTGCTTTACCCTTAACCCGGATCCCCATACTTCGGGCAGTACCGGCCACCATTTTCATCGCCGATTCTACGGTAAAGGCATTGAGATCCGGCATTTTGGTCTCAGCAATTTCCTTGACCTGGTCCCAGGATACGGATCCTACCCGGTCTCTATTGGGCTCTGATGACCCTTTTTTAACCTTGGCGGCATTGATCAATAATACCGGCGCTGGCGGGGTTTTGATTACAAAGTCAAATGACTTATCAGCATAAATGGTGATCACCACCGGTAACAGCGTACCAGCCTTATCCTGGGTCCTGGCATTGAACTGCTTGCAAAACTCCATGATGTTCAATCCCTTACTACCCAAGGCGGGTCCCACCGGGGGGGACGGGTTTGCCGCGCCCCCTCTTATCTGCAATTTTAGAAATCCACTTACTTGTTTAGCCATCGCTTAATCTAATTTTTCTACCTGCATATAATTAAGTTCTACAGGTGTATTCCTACCGAATATCTTAACCATCACGTTAAGCTTCTTACGTTCTTCAAATACTTCCTCCACACTTCCGGTAAATCCACTAAAAGGGCCATCCATCACTTTTACCGATTCGCCTACAATAAATGGAGTGTCCAGTGTTTCTTCAAATTCATCCAACTCATCCACCTTGCCCAGGATTCGATTGATCTCGGCTTGACGTAATGGTACCGGGGTTTTGGAGGCGCCACCATCACTTGAGCCTAAAAACCCGATTACCCCTGGAATGCTCTTAACCAAGTGGTGAGCTTCTCCGTGGGTAAGATCTGCTGATACCAACACGTAACCAGGAAAGAAATTCCTTTCTCTCATGCGCTTTTTACCATTGCGCATTTCGTACACTTTCTCCGAGGGAATGAGAACCTGAGGAATGTACTCTTCCAGTTTTTGTCGGGAAATTTCGTTTTCCAGGTAGGTCTTTACTTTTTTTTCCTGCCCGCTGACAACCCGCACCACATACCAATTTAACTCACTCATTTCTTTGTTCATCTCAAGTTATACCTTCCTACAATTGTTGGTAAAACCACTCCAAACTGTTTTTAAAGATCATGTCAATCAGACCAATCAGAAGTGCGAAAATCAGGGATGCCACCAGCACCAATACCGAACTTCTCTGCAAAGCCCGATAATTAGGCCAAGTGACTTTATTCTTCATTTCATCTATAGATTCCTGTACGTAAGTTCTCAGTTTCTGCATGGGTTTGACTGCCTTAAATCTCGCACGGGTGGAGAGACTCGAACTCCCAGCCAATGGTTTTGGAGACCACTACTCTACCAATTGAGCTACACCCGTAAATTAAATCCGACCTCAAAATGGGTGTGCAAAGTTACGAATAACTTAGAAGTAACCAAACCCATTCCCCCAAAAATCGGGGATGGGGTTTGGTCGCTGATATCTATTGGTTTTCTAGTCCAGGATTTCGGTAACCTGACCGGCTCCTACGGTTCTACCTCCCTCGCGTATTGCGAACCGCAGACCCTTCTCCATTGCTACTTTGTTGATCAGCTCTACCTCAATGGTCACATTGTCTCCGGGCATTACCATTTCCACACCATCGGGAAGCATAATCTCGCCGGTAACATCGGTAGTACGCAGATAAAATTGGGGGCGATATTTATTAAAGAAAGGTGTGTGTCGGCCACCTTCCTCCTTGGAAAGCACATAAACCTCAGCTTTGAAATGCTGGTGGGGAGTAACTGATCCCGGCTTGCATATCACCATTCCACGGCGGATATCGGTTTTCTCAATTCCGCGCAATAACAGACCAACGTTATCTCCGGCTTCACCTCTGTCCAGGATTTTTCTGAACATCTCCACTCCAGTGACGGTTGATTTCAAATTCTCAGCTCCCATGCCCAGGATATCTACCGCATCACCTGAATTGATCACCCCTCTTTCGATCCTTCCGGTAGCCACTGTTCCCCGACCCGTGATGGAGAATACATCTTCTACTGGCATCAGGAAATCTTTATCGATCAACCTTTCAGGCAAAGGAATGTGGTTGTCAACGGCATCCATTAGCTCTACAATTTTTTCAACCCATTCAGGCTCGCCATTCAATCCACCAAGGGCAGATCCCTGGACCACTGGAATATTGTCACCATCGAATTCGTAAAAGCTAAGTAATTCACGGACCTCCATCTCAACTAATTCCAAAAGCTCTGGGTCATCAACCAGATCTACTTTATTCATAAATACCACCAGTGCAGGTACTCCTACCTGTCGGGCAAGTAGAATGTGCTCCCTGGTCTGTGGCATAGGTCCATCCGTAGCAGCCACTACCAGAATTGCTCCATCCATTTGGGCCGCACCTGTTACCATATTCTTTACATAATCGGCGTGACCCGGGCAATCCACGTGGGCATAGTGCCGATTGTCGGTTTGATACTCGACGTGGGCCGTGTTGATGGTTATACCTCGCTCCTTTTCTTCGGGAGCATTATCGATGGAAGAAAAATCTCTTTGTTCTGCCAAACCTTTTTCTGAAAGTACTCTGGTAATGGCAGCGGTTAAAGTTGTTTTACCGTGGTCTACGTGACCTATTGTACCAATATTTACGTGTGGTTTGGAACGGTCAAAGGTTTCTTTAGCCATGTCTGAAAATCCTCAAATTTAGTTTAGTATTAATTAATCTTTTTATTAGTCCTATTTTAAAACTTGTGCCTGAGCCAACGACGGGATTTGAACCCGTGACCTCTTCCTTACCAAGGAAGCGCTCTACCCCTGAGCTACGTCGGCCTGAACTTATAGCACACCGTCAATCTAACAGTGAGCGGGAGACGAGGTTCGAACCCGCGACCTACAGCTTGGAAGGCTGTCGCTCTACCAACTGAGCTACTCCCGCGTATTGAGTGTGAGTGGGGTTTGGGTGGGAGTGTGCAACTCACTCTCAGACTC
The DNA here is from genome assembly GCA_965224285.1 of Cyclobacteriaceae bacterium. GTDB lineage: Bacteria > Bacteroidota > Bacteroidia > Cytophagales > Cyclobacteriaceae > JAJCYK01. The sequence continues at coordinate 4,511,907 of OZ245043.1, read as the reverse complement.
AAACTCAAACTCAAACTCCAATGTGGGGAGAGCAGGATTCGAACCTACGAAGGCTTAGCCAACAGATTTACAGTCTGTCCTCGTTGACCGCTTGAGTATCTCCCCGATACACAATACTGTATATGAACTTTAATCCTGAAATTAACGCCTCAAGCAGTTTCTAAAGCCATCTGGCAGTTTTTAAAGGAATGCAAAATTATACACTTTTTAAATTTATTCAAACTTTTGAAAGAAAAGATAGATTGGCCGGATGGGAGGTCACTATCACCGGTTAATTTCAGCCTCGCCAGCACCCCAATTCAGTGACTTTTACTCAAGGCATTTGCTGGTAAACCTGAATTAATCTGGGATCTTTTTCCGCGTTCTTCACCCGTTGTTTAATCTCCGGTACACCCGGCACCTCCTCCAATAAACTCAGGGCTTGGTAGGCTGAGAATCTGATGTAGTAGGCATGGTGGTTCAGCGCCAATTGCTCCAACTCCTTAGATCCTTCTATTTGCAACTCCGTTGGTGCATTAGTAAGATACTGACCAAAATAATTGGTTAAATAGTAAAGGAGCTCTCCCTGGGAAGTGGACAACCGATCACTGTACCATTGATACTTTCCATCAATTTCCTCCAGCGCATAAAAATCAGCCAGCGGCAACACCAAGTTTATGTTTTCTTCCTGCTCATACTTAGCTAGGAGCTCCTCTTTATCCGACGCATCAGTCTGCAAATAAGCGGTGAGCCCTGCACCCGACACCTGATATGAACGGGAATCCACCGCCGTTTTATACAAGTCGCCGTATTCATTACTGTTATCGAAACTGGACAAAGTGGTAATGGCATCAGCACGCACCTCATTATTGGGGTCACTTTCTGCTAAACTCTTAAGCTTCGAAGAAATGGCGCCAAACTGATCCCCCTGGTAACCCTGAAAAACATTTACACCTATTTGTCGGACTGGCCAGAAGTCATCATCAAGGGCCTCGGTCAAAACCTGGACCATTTGCTGATCGGCTACTGAATCTGCCAATAAACCCTGTAGTGCTTTCCACCTGGTGATTCCGGATGATCCCGATCTGAATTGTGATATCAACTGCGACTTGCTCCGGTTAAAATTAACCTCTCCTAAGAGATGATTCTCACTATCGAAAACCACGTACTCAGGCTCGGTGGTATGATAAAAGGTAAACACCTGTTCGATTTCCGTTATCTCAATTTGGTGCTCGGTAAAACTATTTTCAGCACCTATTTGCAAAGTGACCGGAAGCCGGTACAATGGTGTACTCCCCAAGTCTTGTTGTTGTAGAACCCTGAGGTATAAACTGTCATTTTGATAATGGGTGGAAACATTGAGCACTGGATGGCCTGAATCCAAAAACCATTGATTAAAGAACCAATTCAGGTCCCGTCCGGTAGTCTCTTCAAAGGCCAGCCGGAGGTGATGTACTTCCACCGGCTGATAGGCATTTTTGGTTAGGTATACGTTCAATGCCTTAAAAAAAGCATCATCCCCCACAACCATGCGCAGCATATGCAATACCCTACCCCCTTTGGCATAGGAGTGGTTATCAAACATATCCTCCTTATCATCGTAGTAGAATCGGATCAGATCCACTTGCTTTTGTTCCGCTTCGGCCAAGTAGGAAGTCAATTCCTTATACCCTTGTAGATCAGCTTCATCTTTTCCCAGTTTATGTTCAGTCCATAGATATTCAGCATAATTTGCAAACGCCTCGTTTAAGGTAAGGTTTGACCATGATTCGCAGGTAACCAGATCACCAAACCATTGATGAAAGAGTTCATGGGCAATAATAAAATCCCAATCCTGGTCTAAGAGGTAGCGGTCATCGACTTGAAGATCTTCCATAAAAACCGATGCCGTGGTATTTTCCATAGCTCCTGATACGTAATCCCTCACTACAACCTGGGCGTACTTTGACCAGGGATATGGATAATCCAGCAGTTCAGAAAAATATCCCATCATTTCTGATGTATTACCAAATATAGCCGATGCATATTGTTCATATTCCGGCTCCACGTAATAACTCAATTCGATATCTTTCCATTTGTCCTTTACCACAGAAAATTCCCCTACTGCCATCATGAACAGGTAAGGAGCATGTGACTGCTCTAATTTCCAGTAGTCTGTTCGGGTACCATCACCGTTACTTCGTGCATAGATTAGATCGCCGTTAGATAGCGTTTTAAATCGTTCTTGTACCGTAATATAGATCTCCTGGGTAGTCCTTTGGTTGGGGTTATCAATGGTCGGGAACCAACAAGAGCTGGCTTCGGTTTCACCTTGGGTCCAAATCTGCTGAGGTTTACCCGTTTCCTGATTGAGTGGATTTATAAAGTATAGACCCTTGTCTGAAGTTATGGCCTGACTACCTCCAGCCTCCTTTTGATTAGGCCTGGCGGTATATTCAATCTCCACCAGGTAACTTTCATCTGCTGAGTATTCTCGATCAAGAGCAATGCGCAGCTCCAGCTGATCATACTGATAGTCCAGTTTCTTTGCTGATCCTCCCTGCAACATTTTAACTGAGTGCATCTCAAATCCCTTAGCATCTAATATCAATTCCTTACGAGGGTAAAAATATGGCCTTAATTCAAGCGTCGCCTTGCCCAATAAAAATTGATTTTCCCAATCAAAGCTAACTTCCAATTTGGTATGGATCAGATCATGCAGCTTGGTCTCCTCAGCGCGATAAGGCCCTCTTTGCAGGAACTCAGGCGGCTCCAACGACTCTACCAGGGGTTCTTCCGATTCTGAGATTGATAAGGAGTCTGGAGTAGATTCTAGTGGAGTAATATCGCTTACTTGCTGCCCTGGTGCACATGACCATAATAAAATTAGAACCAATTTTGCTAGATGATTTCTCATGATATGCGGTATGGATGAGTAAAAATGCCCGTGAAAGGTCATACTAAAAAACATTTGTACAAATTTATCATATATCCTTATTTTTGAGCATCATATGAAAAATAAAACGGCTTGTTGATGTATCAGGTGAAAGTAAAGGGTAAGGAATTCACGGTTAGTCTCCAAAATGGTGTTATTCGAATTAACGATAAAGAGCTACCATGGGATATGCAATCTCTTGATGCCGGCAGCTATCACGTTATCTCGGGTGGAGATTCATATCGGATTCAATTAGGTGACATAAGCGCCGACGGCAAACGATTGAAGCTGGTCATTAATGGAGCTACTCTGGAGATAGAACTACAAGACCGCTATGATTTACTGCTCCACAAATTGGGCATGGATCAACAAGAGGGTACGGAAGCCAACCAGATCACAGCCCCGATGCCTGGGTTGATATTAGAAGTAATGGTGAGTGAGGGACAAGAAGTGGAAGAGGGACAGCCGTTATTAGTACTGGAGGCAATGAAAATGGAGAATGTGATCAAGTCTACAGGCACCGGCTCCATAAAATCGATAGCGGTTGAGCAAGGTCAGAACGTGGAAAAAAACCAGGTATTGATCCATTTTTAAAGGAGAGCTTTTTGAAATTATTAAAGGGGCCTTCTTATATTTACCCCACCATGTGGTCTGCAATAAATGAAATATAAAAGGATTCTGCTTAAGTTAAGCGGAGAAGCCCTGATGGGCAAAAAGCAGTATGGCATTGATTCCGGTCGGCTGGAACAATACGCTCAAGAAATTAGAAGTGTAAGGGAAATGGGAGTAGAAGTGGCTATAGTCATCGGAGGCGGCAATATTTTTCGTGGAGTTCAGGCTGAACATTTAACTATCGACCGGGTTCAGGGAGACTATATGGGCATGCTGGCTACCGTCATCAACGGCATGGCTTTACAAAGCGCCTTGGAAATGGCCGGCCTTTACACCCGTTTGATGTCGGGGATCAACATGGAACAGGTGTGTGAGCCATTTATTCGCCGGCGCGCCGTACGGCACCTGGAGAAAGGCCGGATCGTGATTTTCGGAGCCGGCATTGGTAATCCGTATTTTACCACGGATTCCACCGCAAGCTTAAGGGCTATCGAAATTGAGGCTGATGTGGTACTGAAAGGTACACGGGTTAACGGGGTTTACAGTTCGGATCCGGAAAAAGACCCTCAAGCAGTAAAGTTCAACAAGCTTTCGTTCGACGAGGCTTACAGCAAAGGGCTCAGTATAATGGACCTAACCGCATTTACCTTATGTCAAGAAAACAATCTGCCCATTGTGGTTTTTGATATGAACAAACCGGGGAATTTAGTTAAATTAATGTCAGGCTCCGAGATTGGAACTATAATTAAGAATGATTAACAATGGAAGATATTGAATTTTACCTGGAGCATGCAGAAGAGTCTATGGAAAAAACCTTGGCCCATACCAACTCCGTTCTTTCCAAGATCAGGGCTGGAAAAGCCATGCCCAGTATGTTGGATGGGATTATGGTAGAATATTATGGAAATCCTACCCCAATCAATCAAGTAGCTACTATCAACTCTCAAGATGCCCGTACCCTGGTAATAAAACCATGGGAGAAAAGTATTATCAGTGAGATCGAGCGTGGGATCATCAACAGCGACCTGGGATTAAATCCACAAAATGATGGCGAGATCGTCCGTATAAACATTCCCATTTTAACAGAGGAACGCCGCACCGAACTGGTGAAAGTGGCACGCAATGAAGCGGAGCAAAGCCGGATCAGCATTCGCAATATTCGCAAGGATGCCAACGACCATCTGAAGAAGTTGCTGAAAGAGCATGTTTCAGAGGATGCGGTAAAACATGCGGAAGATGAAGTGCAGAAACTGACCGACCAATACATTGGCAAGATCGATGACCTCCTTAAGCATAAGGAGGAGGATATCATGACCGTCTAGTTACAGGTAGAATTGCTGCTTATCAATAAAGTCAGCCACAGATTCGGGCAATAAATATTTTAGACTCCTTCCTTCTTTGACACATTTCCTGATATAGGTAGCGGAGATATCAAGCAGCGGTGCCTCCACAAATTTTACCTGGGTTTGGGAGAGAAGTTCGTGATCGGCTGCACCCGGGCGGGGGTAAACCCATACCTCAAAATTTTCCAGGATCTTGTGGTGATTTTTCCATCGTGGAAATTGTTCCAGGTTATCAGAACCTATGATCAACACAAATTCATGCTGAGGATTTTTCTCCTTTAAGTAAACCATGGTATCGATGGTATAACTGGGTTGCGGCATTTGAAACTCTACATCACTGGCTTTAAGCTTATGGTTATCCTGGATAGCTTTCTCCACCATAGTGAACCGGTCAAAATGATGCAGCAAGGATTTACTACTCTTGAAAGGGTTTTGAGGAGATACTACCAGCCACACCCGGTCTAAGTGCTCGGCCATGGTATTGGCAATTATCAGATGACCGATATGAATAGGATTAAATGAACCAAAAAACAACCCGATTTTCATGCCCGGTAGAAGGACTGACTAAATTCTTCATATATCTTTTGGGCCTGTTGACATGAATCCTCAAGGTCCTCATTTAGCAACACAATATCAAACTGATCCTGAAAGGTCATTTCAAAAGCGGCTTTGTACATTCTTCTACTGATGCTGTCTTCAGACTCGGTACCCCGGAGTCTCAGCCGGCGTTCTAATATTTCCATTGATGGTGCTTTTACAAAAATGGACAGCGCTTTGGGGCCGAAATATTGCTTGAGGTTCAACCCGCCTTTGACATCAACATCGAATATCACATTTTTTCCCTGGCTCCATATCCTGTCTATCTCTGACTTAAGCGTGCCGTAGAAGTTTCCGGCATAAACCTCTTCCCATTCTATAAAGTCGCCATTTACGATTTTTTGCTTAAAGGATTCAGGAGATAAAAAATAGTAATCCTTGCCTTCGATTTCCTGACGCCCCCTGCGGTCCCGGGTACTGGCTGATATGGAAAATTCCAAATCGAGGTTATGTTCCACCAGATATTTTACGATGGTGGTCTTCCCAGAACCGGATGGTGCTGAAAAAATTATCGCTTTTCCACCGGACATAAAATCAGGCAGTGTCGCGAATTTTTGATTTTATTGAACTGATCAAGTCATCCGGAACTTTTTTCCTTTCAATCTTGGTCCGCAGCAAATTTTTGATCGAACTCTCAAGATTATAGGTTTCAAAGCAAGGGAGGCATTGATCGATGTGTTGGTGAAAGTATTGTTCCTCTTCTTTAGTTGCTTCTCCGTCGACTATCAATTCCAATAGTTCCAAGCATTTTTTACAATCACCCCGGCTCATTAAGTTCTGCTTGAGCCAGTTGAATAGGTTGGTAGCCATTTTTTTATTTGTTGTAACCCATTGATTTTGCGTACGCCTGAAGCTTTTCTTTCAAAAGGTTTCGGGCCCGGTGCAATCGGGATCGAACTGTCCCTATGGGAATATCCAAAATTTTGGCCATTTCCTCATAAGTAAACCCTTCCAGATCGCATAAAATTATCACAGTGCGAAAATCAACTGCCAGAGCATTTAATGCACTGGAAACTTCATCGCCAATCATGTGTTGCACGGTTTCTACTCGTAGATCCGTGGTTTTGGAAACATCGACATTCTCGGAATTGTAGAAGGTCTCCACTTCCTGATAATCGACTTTTGCAGGTTGTTTACTTTTCTTGCGAAAGTCGTTGATGAAGCTGTTTTTCAATATTCGAAACAACCATGCTTTTGCATTAGTTCCTTGTTGAAACGAATTTAAAAACCGAAACGCTTTGAGATAGGTTTCCTGAACCAAATCCTTGGCATCATCTTCATCAAATGTCAGTCGATAGGCAAAATTATACATCGAATCGATATGAGGTAAAAACTCCGTATTGAAAATTTTTTCCTTTTCCGAGTTTGAATAATTCTGCCTGGATCTTTCTGCTGACATAAATTTTGTAGGGTTTGAACCTATTGAGGGTAATACCGCAATAATTGTTCCTTACCTACTTTAACTGACCTAAAGTTAAAAAGTTGTCCCGAAATTCTAACATTTGGGTCACAAGATTTAAAAAGGTTCTATACTTTGCAGATTGACTGGCTTTAGCAATAACAGCACCAAAATTACTACAGACCCAAACTCCAGCAGTTCCCAGTTTTTACTGGCAGGGATTAGAGAAATTATACCAGTCATAATAAGATAACCCAATGAATGTGAAAGCCTTGGCACCGGAATAAACCATTCATCCACCAATTTTTGAATCGGCTTCACCCGATGATATAGCAGAGGGAGAAGCACCATGTAAACCATGATAACAGTGGTTAAAATCAAGCCAAAAACCAGCTTATTGACTTTGACATCCCCAACCATGAGATTATGGAGGTTGAGCTCTTCTTGGGTATTGTGCTGCTTAAAATAATCCGTAGTTTCCCAGCTAAATATTCGCTGTCCCCATGACAGTTCTTCGCCGGCAATAAAGAATAACCCGACCATGGCAATCCCGGTAATCCAGCTAAATTTTAATGAATGCCGGGAGTGGAGCTTTAACCAACGCCGTCCTAAAATAACAATGGCTCCAAGCAACAACACCACGGTGGCATACTCAATTAAGCCATCCTCCTTCATGTAATTTTCTGTGAAATACTCAGGTTCATTGAATCCCCAGTACAGACCCAGGATCAGCGAAACTCCCAGTGCGGTCCACAAGAACTTAGCCACTATTTTCATTTAGATTCGGTCCCTCCGGTGAAATATTTTCTTCCAATAATACTTAAGGGGGTTTGAGTATTTTTCCATTTTCCAGGGTCGACTGCTATGTGGTTGATGCCGAACCGGTAGTTCCTTTAGCAAATAATTCTCAAAGCCCAGGCTCCGGGACTTTTTAGATATATGAACGTCGTACCAATCTTTGTCTTCCCGCAAATCCGCAAAATCAAATTGCTGTAAAAATTGATGGGTTAACAAGGTGCAGCAGAAACTCAGACTACGGTTGGTTTTGATGATATCGGGTTCGTCCGATGATATATGATTGTAGGGAAAATTAATGGCGCCGCTGCTATCTACAGTGATGGCCGCCACCATGCCTGCCTGGGGTGCAGCATATTTATGATCGATCAGTCTTTGGATGGTATCTTCCTCAACAATGACGTCCGATTCTACAATTATTAAATCCGTGTTCTTCTCCAAAGCCATCTTCTGAGCCATGATCAATACCGTGCGATAATTAGGGGAAGGGGTTTGTACGTGATCCCTGAGGTTGATCAGACAATACCCCAATTTCTCAGCATGTGAGCTTAGGTAATTCTCTGTGGGGGCCTCACTAAAGTCGTTAAAAACGTAGTAATCGATATCAGCCCTACACCTGGATAAGGCCGCAATGGTACGTTTGGTAGTATCCAGGGAGTTCTTTACAGGTGTTATAACGATAGGGCCCATGAGGTTTTAGAAGTGTGCGAAATTAATAGTTTTTTAAGGAACCAAATGAGATATTTAGGGCAAATATTAGGATATGGTGTACTTTATTATAGCGGTGGTAGCCATGGTGTTGGGAATATATCTGGTAAAGAGGGCAAAACATAAATCAATGTTCCCCATCTTGCCCAAAAAGTACAACTTCGGTAAAAGAAGGGATACCCTGAGAAAGGTTCTGGAACTACTGGAGCAGCGCCAGGCCAGCACATTGGTAGAAACAGGGATCGCCAGGGACGGTTTAAAAAAAACTAAAGGAGACGGGGCCTCAACCATTCTCTTTGGAATATGGGCCAAAAAACACGGAGCCAAGCTTCATTCCGTAGATATCGACGCGGAAGCCGTGGATATTGCCAACCAGGCAATTACTGATCAAGGGTTACAAGAGGCCGTCTTCACCTATGTATCAGACAGTATCGCTTTTTTGCAGAACTTTGAGCAACAAGTTGATTTCTTGTATTTAGACAGCTATGACTATGACAAGCGAGACCCTGCTGTACAGAAGGCCAGTCAAGAACACCATCTACGGGAGTTTAAGGCCATAGAAATTAAGCTGGGAGCAAAGTCTGTGGTACTGATCGATGATTGTGATCTGCCGGGAGGAGGTAAAGGGAAATCTGTGATCGCCTATATGTTGAGCACAGGTTGGGAAATCATTATGCAGGAATACCAGGTTATCTTACAACGGGCCTAGCCCACCAGTTGCCGGTAACATTCCATAATTTGTGGTGTTATATACTCCTGTTTGAATTTTTCAACATGTGATTCCCCTTTGGCCACCAACTGCTTATGAACTTCAGTATCACTGATAATCTCATCCATACTTGCGGCAAGCAATGCACTGTCATTAACGTCAACCACCACCGCTGCCTCCCCGGCAGCTTCTGACAATCCAGCGTTTCTGTTAATTATAACAGGAACACCGCTAAACATAGCCTCAATCACGGGGATTCCGAACCCTTCCAGCAGTGAAGGGAACACAAATAGTGAAGCTCCCCGGTACAGGGCCGCTAATTGTTGGTTATCCAGCGCACCCAGCAGGTTTGCAAAGTGCACTCTTTGGGAAAGCTTATGTCGGGCTATATAGGTTTGCATCTCCTGGAAATATTTTTTACCGCTTCCCACGATCACTAAATGGCTATCATCTCTGCGCATCAAAGTCATAGCTTTTAAGATAGCCTTGGCGTTCTTATGAGGAACCAAGGCTCCCACGTAAAGCACATAGTTATTAGGCAATTGCAAATTTACCGAGGTGTTTTGAGATGGTGTTTGCGATGAATAAAAGACCTGGTCACAACTTTGATAAATGACCTTGATCTTTTGCTCCTTTACCTTCATGAGGGAGATCAGGTCATTTTTGGTAGCTTGGCTTATAGCTATGACCAGATCAGCCTGCTTGCAGGCATATTTGATCTTATTGGTGTAGATCCGACGATCCATAGCCGAAAAATGTTCGGGATACTTCATGAAGATGAGGTCATGGATGGTGACAACCTTTTTAAAACTTGTGCTCCCGGTTATTGGCAACTCCTGGGACAGGCCATGATAAAGATCCAGACGGTCCGAACTCATATCTGCAGTCATGAAATAGCTCCTCCACAGGCTCTGCAGCGCTCCCGGCAACCATCTGGCAGGAGTTCTAAGGTGCAAATTAGGGAAGGCTTCCAGCTCCTCCCGGAACAGCTCACTATCTCTGGGATGAGGAGCGTACAGATGGTATTGATGACCGGTATACGTCTTCAACAGCGACCGTACCAGATTGCGGCTGTAATTCCCCAGCCCTCGCTGGTTAAAAAAAATACGTTTGGCGTCGAATCCTATCCTCATATCAGATCATGAAACGTAATCGTTGATATAATGTAATCAAACAAAAAAGAGTTGGTAAGATTACCAACTCTTTTACGCTATAAAAAACGGAAATACTTAATATCGATAGTAGTCCGGCTTATATGGCCCTGCTACCTCCACCCCTATGTATTCAGCTTGTTCTTCGCTCAGGGTTTCCAATTCTACTCCAATCTTGGCCAGGTGCAAACGTGCCACCTTCTCGTCCAAATGCTTCGGCAGCGTGTATACTTTGTTTTCGTATTTATCCGCATTATTCCACAACTCTATCTGGGCCAGCACCTGGTTGGTAAAAGAATTGGACATCACAAATGAAGGGTGCCCGGTGGCACAACCCAGGTTCACCAACCGGCCTTCCGCCAGAAGTATGATGTCCTTACCATCTAGATTATAAAGGTCTACTTGAGGTTTGATAGTATCTCTATGGGCATTGCTGTTTAACCAGGCCACATCAATTTCGTTATCAAAATGGCCGATGTTGCAGACGATAGCCTTATCTTTCATACTCTTAAAGTGGTGGTCTATTATAATGTCTTTATTACCAGTAGCGGTGACTATTATATCCGCTTCCAGTACGGCATCATCCATTTTTTTCACCTCATATCCATCCATAGCCGCCTGCAAGGCACATATGGGATCTATTTCCGTAACGATCACCCTGGCTCCGGCTCCCCGTAAAGAAGCGGCAGATCCTTTACCAACATCCCCGTAACCGGCCACTACCGCTACCTTGCCAGCCATCATGACGTCGGTGGCCCTTCTGATAGCATCTACGCAGGACTCCTTGCATCCATATTTATTATCAAATTTGGACTTGGTTACTGAATCATTAACATTAATCGCAGGTAATGGCAAGGTTCCCTTTTTCTCTCTTTCAATAAGCCGATGCACCCCGGTAGTGGTTTCTTCTGAAATACCTTTTATACCAGCCACTAGTTCGGGGTATTTATCCAAAACCATATTGGTAAGGTCACCCCCATCATCCAGGATCATATTTAGCGGCTTACGGTCCTCGCCAAAAAATAATGTTTGTTCAATACACCAATCAAATTCCTCCTCATTCATACCTTTCCAGGCATAAACCGGTATTCCTGCTGCTGCAATAGCCGCGGCAGCATGATCCTGGGTACTAAATATATTGCAGGATGACCAGGTAACCTCTGCACCCAGTTCTACTAAAGTTTCTATCAGCACAGCCGTCTGAATGGTCATATGTAGGCATCCGGCAATGCGGGCATCCTTTAGGGGTTTGGACGCCCCAAATTCTTTACGAATGGCCATTAGTCCCGGCATTTCAGCTTCAGCCAGCTTTATCTCTTTCCGTCCCCACTCCGCCAGTTTTATATCCTTTACCTTGTATTCCTGCGTATTAATCATTGGATTTCTTTAATTTTTTTTTGCAAAATTAGAGCTTTCGGGGAACATCTCAAAGTCAAGCTAAGGATTATTCCACAAATTCAATTTCCTTAAAATCGTAGTATCGGGGCCCGCAATCGCTGTTGATTTTCAGTTTACCACTCATATCCACTCCTGAGATCAACCCTTTGAATTGCTCTTTGCGACGAACATCCCAGTAGTAGTGCCATTCGTTCAAACGGTAAAGGTTTCGAAAATAGGACTCGATCAGCATTTGCTGCTGTTGGTCTCTAAGCTTCTCCAGCAACTTTTGGAAATGGTCCAAAAGTGAATTTAGGACAGTTTCCAGTTCTGGTTCAAACCCTAATTGAAGACAAATACTGGTGGCGTTGGCAGTATTGAATTTTTTCTGATTAACATTCAGTCCTACCCCTATCACCGTTGCTTCCAACTCAGCCCTACGCACCGTGTTTTCAATTAATATACCGGCAATCTTAAGCCCATTACAGTATATGTCATTAGGCCATTTGATCTTTGTTGGCAGCCCCATTTCACTCAGGGTATTCAGTATGGCCAGAGATGTCATCTGGGTCAATAGGAATTGCCTATCCAAGCTTACATAATAAGGGAACAGTATTAATGAGAAGGTCAGGTTCTTGTAAGGCTCTGATTCCCAGTGGCTACCACGCTGGCCCTTTCCAGTTGTCTGATGATCGGTAATGATCAGGGTTTCGTCGTTTATCTTTCCAGATGCCAATAATTCGGCTGCCACCTTATTAGTAGAGTGACAAGATGGCAGATAAACCCTATTTTGGCCGGTAAATAAAGGTTGGATTGGGTCCGTAAACAACTATTTTTTTGTAGCTTTGATTGCAATTTAGTATAAACGTGGCAATGGATAAAGTCTTTTAATGGGATCTGAGGAGTTAAGTAAGTTGGTGGCGAAGGGTATGCAGGAAAAGAAGGCTTCAGATATCGTTATGATGGATTTAAGGACAGTGGAGTATGCAATTGCAGACTTTTTTGTGTTATGCACCGGTAATTCCGATACACAGATCGATGCCATTTGTGACGCTATACAGCAAACAGTATACCAGCAAACCAACATAAGTCCCTGGCATCTGGAAGGCAAACAAAATAAGGAATGGATTTTGCTTGATTATGTGGAAGTGGTGGCACATGTTTTCAATAAGGAAAGGCGTTCTTTTTATGCGATTGAAGACCTTTGGGCTGATGCTCATTCCACCCAATTGGACAACTAGATAACAATTTGGCTTTTATCTCGTAAAGCAAATGACGAATGGCAAACAATCCAAATAAGAAAAATATTATCAAACCGCCCCCGAAGAATAACTATCAGGTCTGGATCATTGCTTCACTGGTAGCCCTCATAGTAGGGATCTCCTATTTTACCAATAATACGGAAACCATCAAGATCGATCAGGCTCGTTTCGAGCAAATGGTGCTGGATAATGATGTGGATAAGATCCTATTGGTGCGTAACAAGGAAAAGGTAGAAGTTACCCTAAAGAAAGAGGCGGTTGAGAACAGCAAATATCTCAAAGAACTGGAAAGCAAACGCCCCTGGGGTGGACTGGGAGGGCCACACTACAGTTTCATTGTGCTTTCTGTGGACATCTTTAAGGAAGACTTTGATCGTCTGAAGTCTCAGCTGCCTGCTGATCAGCAGGGAAGCCTGACCTATTCCGTAGAGGAACGGGGAGATCCCTGGGGATTCTTCTGGACCTGGGGGTTTTTGATATTAATCCTACTGGGTTTCTGGTTTTTAATGCGAAGAATGACCGGTGGAGCCGGTCCCGGAGGCCAAATATTCAATATCGGTAAATCCAGGGCGGCTCTGTTTGATGCAGAGAACAAGGTAAAAATCACTTTTAAAGATGTTGCCGGACTGGATGAGGCCAAGGAGGAGGTAAAGGAAATAGTTGAATTTCTGAAGAACCCGGCCAAATTTACCAAGCTGGGAGGCAAAATCCCTAAAGGAGCATTGTTGATCGGACCCCCTGGTACCGGAAAAACCCTGCTGGCCAAGGCGGTAGCCGGTGAAGCAGAGGTGCCTTTTTTCTCCCTGTCCGGTTCGGATTTTGTGGAAATGTTTGTAGGGGTAGGTGCAGCCCGGGTCAGGGATTTGTTTAAGCAAGCTAAAGAGAAAGCGCCATGCATCGTATTTATTGATGAAATTGATGCCATCGGAAGGTCAAGGGGCCGGGGACAGGTACCGGGTTCCAATGATGAACGTGAAAATACCCTAAACAGCTTACTGGTAGAAATGGATGGGTTCGCCACCGATAGCGGAGTAATTATATTAGCGGCCACCAACCGTCCTGACGTCCTGGATCAGGCTTTATTGCGACCTGGAAGATTCGATCGCCAGATCAGTATCGATAAGCCGGATATCGTAGGCAGGGAAGCGATTTTTAAAGTGCATCTTAAGCCATTGAAGCTTAGCAGTGAGGTAGACCCTAAAAAGCTGGCGGCACAAACTCCCGGTTTTGCAGGGGCAGAAATTGCCAACGTATGTAACGAAGCAGCTCTTATTGCGGCCAGAAGAGACAAGGATGCCGTGGATATGAAGGATTTTCAGGATGCCATCGACCGGGTCATCGGAGGGTTGGAAAAGAAAAGCAAGATCATCTCCCCCGAGGAAAAACGGATTGTGGCCTATCATGAAGCCGGGCATGCCGTGGCCGGTTGGTTCTTGGAACATGCTGATCCATTAGTAAAAGTCAGTATCGTCCCTAGAGGTGTGGCGGCGTTGGGATATGCACAATATCTGCCCAAGGAACAATTTCTATATCAAACGGAACAATTGCTGGATGAGATGTGCATGACCTTGGGTGGACGGGCCGCTGAGGAGATTGTGCTAGGTAAAATATCTACCGGCGCACTAAGTGATCTTGAAAGAGTAACGAAGATGGCCTACAGTATTGTGACCATCTACGGTATGAATGATAAAATAGGGAATGTCTCTTTCTATGACAGCAAGCAATCCGAATATACTTTTAATAAACCCTATTCCGAATCCACTGCCGAAACTATTGATGAAGAGGTCCGCAAGTTGATCAACAGCAGTTTTGATCGGACTAAGACTTTATTGAGCGATAAGAGGGAGCAACTGGAGATAGTAGCTCAGGAATTGTTGGAGAAAGAAATTATTTTCCAAAGCGATCTGGAACGACTCATCGGAAAACGACCGTTCGAGAAACAAACCACTTACCAGGCGTTTACCAATGGTAAAGACCAGGAAGAAGAACCGGAAGGATCTACCGCCGAAGATTCAAAAACCGAACTAGAAGACTCTACCGGTGGTCGCAAAACCAATAATGACCAGGTACCGCTCGACGGTAGTAGCGCCGACTCCTTAAAGCCACGTGATGTCAGAAAAGATGCGGAGTAGTAGATTGTAATACGAAATGTATAAATTCAAGATCAGGAAATCTCCTGATCTTTTTATTTGTATGATATGATCGATGACTTTCAGCTTTCTCAGGATAAAAAACTATTCTTTGCTTCTGATGTGCACCTGGGCGAGCCAGATCATCAAACAAGCTTAGAGAGGGAGAAAAGTCTGGTCAGATGGCTGGACCATAATGAAGAGCAGGCCGCTGCTTTCTTTCTACTGGGCGACATTTTTGATTTCTGGTTTGAATATCGCCATGTGGTGCCCAAAGGATTCGTAAGGCTGCTAGGCAAGCTGGCATCTATCACTGATCGGGGAATCCCGATATACTTCTTTACCGGAAATCATGATATGTGGCTTCATGACTACTTTCCTCAGGAGCTCAATATTCCAGTCTATAGCTCCCCGCAATCCTTCCTGGTAAATGACCATCGATTTTGCATTGGTCATGGTGATGGATTGGGGCCAGGAGAGCCATGGTATAAACTATTAAAAAAAATCTTTTCAAATCCAGCCTGCCAATGGTTATTCCGGTGGTTGCATCCCAATCTGGGGTTCGCCCTGGCTCATTTCTGGTCACGCAACAGCCGGTCACGAAATGGGATTGCCCAGCCATTTCAAAGTGAAGCACAGGAGTGGATCCTGCAGCATTGTAAACAATTGGAAAAGGAGGGAAATCACCATGACTTTTACATATTTGGACACCGGCATCTGTCACTAAGCCTTCCGGTAACCGATAACAGCAGGTACTATAACATAGGGGAATGGATCCAGGCCCGGGATTATGGGGTATTTGACGGTGAGAATTTCGAAATTTTAAAATTTGATTAAATACTGCCTTATAATTTGGTTGAGCTGCACTCAGCTGCTGCACGGACAGGACTGGCGCCTGCTTAAATCCATCCCTATTCAACATCCAGTGGTGTTTATGGATAGTGACGTTCGTCAGCGTCTTTATACGGTTAATACCGAAGGTGAATTATCCCAATTTGACCATGGAGGTGAAACAATAGCTAATTTTGGTACCGCGCCTTTCGGTAATCCTTCACACCTTCAGGTGAGGGGGTTGCGAACTTTCCTATTCTTTGAAAACACCCAGCAATTTATTTTTCTGAACCAATTCTTATCTCACCGAGGAGAAATTCATACTATTCCCGAATCGGTGGGCTACGTGAGGCTGGCAACTTTGAGTAATGACAACCATATTTGGCTGTTAGATGACCAGGAGCTGAATCTGTTAAAATTCAATCTGGAATATCAGCAAATAATCATGGAAAATGCTCTGATCAACCTTTTTGCACATGCCGACTTACACCCGTACCTAGTGGAGGAGTATCAAAACCGGTTATATATCGGCGATCGGCACCAGGGTGTACTGGTGTCGGATATCCTGGGTAAATATCTTAAAACTATTAAGGTACCCGGGGATGTGGACTTCAACTTTACCAAAGAATACCTCTACTTTCTTTTAGATAGCCAAATCCATTTTTATCACCTGTACCACGATACCAGGTTCACTTTACCCCTGCCAGATGGGAAGAACTACTCACATGTCAACATCATGGGCGACCACCTTTGGTTGTGCAGTAAAGAATTCATGGATCTGTTCAGGATTAAATACCCTGATAAATATTGAGTATACGCTTACGGAACAAATAGCTGTATCGGGAATTGATCAAATCAATCTCCGCCCGGTTCTTGTTATTTAAGCTTTCCAAATAAGTATAAAAGTCGGTATTCCCGGAGTTATAGCGACCTTCCGAAAACTTAAAAGACTGTTCCAAAGCATTTAGATTCTCTTGAGCAGCAATATAAGTGCTATGGGCAGCCACCAGGTCCAAATAAGCTTGCTGCAGGTTATTGACCAGGTCTATACGAGCCTGATCATAGGTCAGCTCACTTTGAGCAATATTGATCTTGGATATATGAATATTGTTTTTGATCCTATGCCGATCAAATATGGGGATACTTAAGCTAAAACCCAGGAATTTCTGTTCGTTGATGTCCAACTGGTCGAAATATGAATCTTCATTATTAGAGGAAAATGTGGATCCGTACGCAGCCCTCATATCAAGGCGAGGAAATCTACCGGCTCTGGCAATGGCCAAATCCATTTGAGAGGCTTCTATGTTCAAACCAGCGCTCTTCAGTCCCGGATTGTACTCCATTACTGCAGTCAACAAATCCTGATAAGAAGGCAAATTGGTATCGATATTTTCCTCCAGTATGGTGGGGTCACTTAACTCATAATCTTCCGCAGGGTCCAGCATTAAGGTCTGCAGAAGGGTTAATCTATCTCTCTTGAACTGGTTTTCCAGGGTCACCTTATTGAGGTTTTCATTAGCAATCTGAGATCGCAGGTTGTAAACCTGTTCCATATTGGCTACCCCTGCCTCTACCCTTCTTTCTGCTCTTTTCAATTGATTGGACAGTAAGTCCAGTCGCTCCTCAGATATTTTAATGTTTTCCAAATCGGAAATCACCTGTAGATAGGATGCGGTAACGGTGAGTTCGATATTATCCCTTGCCTGCTGTACATCCAGATCAGCCGACTGACTGATCAATTGGTTACGGCGGATGGTATTACGGGTTTGCATGCCATTAAATATGTTCAAATCCAAGCTGATGGATGGAGTTGAACTTTTAGTGGTGGCCGTCACCGGTTCAAATGTGGTGGGGTCGTTGGTCAACCCCCGGCTGATATTATAATTACTGAATGCAGATATCCTGGGCAAATACTCCAGTTTGCTTTGGTTCTCATTCGCCTCTGCAATCAGTGCATCATTGCCGACCTGTTTTACAGTCAAATTATTGGCCAAAGCTATTTGCAAGCTTTCCTCCAGAGATAGGATCTTCTGAGCGTTGACATTTAAGCTTAATAGTCCTACAAAAAAGCATATAATCCCGATGTTTGCGTTTTTCCAGTTGGACTTCATACGAATATAGTTTAGATAGTTGTTTGGCAAAAGGGGTTCAATCGATGTGCCACTTAAAAAATTGATTGACAATCAAGTAGTTAGCCTATATTCTAACAAATTAATTGTCCGCAAACGTACCATATTGTCCGATTTCGAACATTGGCTTTATCTCAGTGATTGCCTGAAATACTTACCTTTGAATCACGATATTGGGATGGGGTGAGACCTGTATGCCTTTTAAAGATCTGACTGAAAGAAGTTTTGTTATTAAACCCTGATTTATAACCTGCATCCATTACCCGCGGTTCCTTCAACAAAAGCCGCCGGGCTTCCAGTACCCGGTAATGGTTTAGAAATTCGGAGAAATTTATTCCGAATTCCAAGTTGATCAATTCGGACAATTGATGAGATGTCATGTTGAGCGTTTCGGCCAATTCCCTCATTTTTAAATTGCCGTTTAAGTATGGTTTCTCAGATTGCATGATCTCCAACAGCCTTGGTTTAAAATTGTCAATCATACTCCTACTTAGACCCGGTTTATGATAAGTCCTGAATTTTCCGGATAGTGCTCTCATTATTTTGCTGCTATGACTTAAATATCCTAGTACATACATGAAAATGGTCATCGACAAGGATATATAATAGTCATGTATGGCTTCCAATCCGGTGGTAAAAACCAATGCATAATATGAGCAATAGCTGAGTACAAAACCGGCAAAGCACCAGCCAATGACCACAATGGCATTGCCCCTGCTGGGTTTCAGCTTATAGGCATCCTTTAGTACCCACCAGGCATAAGCCATCAAACTTAAATTTTGTAATAGGATAAACACCCGTACCCCCAGAATACTAAACCACAAAGAGGAAACTGCAGTGGACTGCTGGAGGTAATATCCAAAAAGATAGCCCAGATGTAGCCAAAATGGTATGGTGTGTATCCAGATTAATATCCTTCTTAGCCTGAGTTCGCTGAAAAAAGCAAATATCAAGGGACCGTAGAGGGTCGGCAATGCCAAAACTACCCCCCAGTAGGGAGAAATTTCCCTAACCATCCCGGTCCAGTAGGCGAGATAATACAATAAGCTCAGGGAAAATAGCAGGATTAATAGCGACAGGTATCTGGCTGATGGATGGCTACGGCCGCTTTTAAATGCCAGGAAGCTGGAGAGGAATAGCCCATGACCAGCAGCAAGCAAGAAAAATACCATCCAGGGCTGATCCACCGCTGGCATTCTCAGGTTATTATCGGCTCAAGGACTTGCTGAAGTTTTTTAGGAATGGTGATGGTAAAAGCTGTCCCCTTGCTCTTTTCACTATCCACGGTAATTTTACCTCTGTGCTTATCGATTATTCCGAAAGTAATGGATAAGCCCAATCCGGTACCGTCACCGGGTCCTTTGGTGGTAAAAAATGGTTGAAATATCTTTGATTTGATCTCTTCAGACATACCCTTGCCACTATCTGAGATCTTGATCTGCACGGTATCCGTGAAATTTTTGGTACTGATTATGATCTTACCCGGTCCGTCAATGGCTTCAATAGCGTTACTAATGATGTTCATAAACACTTGATTGAGTTGCCCTGGAAAGCATTCTATCTCAGGGATGGTAAGGTCATAATCTTTTATCAGTCGAATACGGTCTTCCGGTATTTTTGACTTCAGCAATATTAGGGTGCTGTCAATCCCTTCATGTATATCGGCATTCTTTAGCTCAGTTTCATCCAATCTGGAAAACGACCGAAGTCCTTTTACTATTTCCGCGGTCCTGGAGGCTCCTTCTTTAATGGCATTGACCACTTCAAACACATTATCCTTAGTTTCTTCAAAGTAAAGTTGCTGTTTAATATTCCTAACCTCCGTCAATACTTTCTCAATTTCGCCAATACTACCGGTCGCATCTAATTCTGCATACTTGTTGAGCACCGCTAGGAGGCCTTCTAATGAAGCCCTTAATCCATCTACTCCTGCATAAACAAAGTTTATGGGATTGTTTATTTCGTGTGCTATACCTGCCGTGAGCTCACCCAAGCTGGCCATCTTTTCTGATTGCACAATTTGAGTGTGAGCTGCTTTCAACTCTTTCAAAGCTTGCTCCAACCTATCCTTCTGCTGCTGGATCTCCATATTTTGCAGGGCTAAACTGGTATTGGCTTTTTTCTTTAGCCTATAGCTGCGATAAATGAGGAAAAGTATAATGGCAAATAACACCGAGAGCCCGAAAAAGAAAGTCCGCATAGCCTGTGAAATTTCCAATTCCGATTCTTGCAACGCTTTTCTTTCCTTAAGCAGAGCGATGGTCTTCTGCCTTTCCTTTTCCTCCAGCTCTTTTTCGCGCAACCTTAAGGACTGAATGCGCATTTCACGGATGTTTTTCTCAACCTCATAAGACTGCTGGGACAACAGCAAGGCCTGCTGAGCTCTTTCCTTTTCAGCTTGTTGTACCTGTAGGCTGATATCATGCAGTTCCGCCTCTTTTTTAAGTAAGGCAATATCCGATTCTTTCTTTTCTGCGACGTATTGAAATTCCTTTACCTCCAGGTCTTTCATTTCCTTGTCAATCAGCAGCAATTTGAATTCCTTCTCTTTGCGTTCGATTTCCAGTTGCTTTTCCAGAAGTTTTTGTTTCTGCTTGTTTTGAGCAGTATACAGCTGGCGCATTATTTCGGTATGCTTTTTATAATATTTAAGGGCGTTTTCGTCGTCACCATCGTTTAGATAAATGTCGGATAAAATTTTATAGCTGCTTACCAATACTTCATAAGCTTTCTCTCTCTCAGCCCAGGTCACCGCCATTTTTGCATATTCCCGGGCCGGCTTCAATTTTCCTAAAGCCAGATAAGTGTAAGCTATCTCATGATTAACCTCCGCCGCAGTTACGAAATCTTCCTGGGCACGTCTTATTTCCAAAGCATCAAATAAATACTTGAGCGCCTGGTCATAGTCTCCCTCCGCTTGGTATATAAAGGCGATATTCATCAGTACATCATCATCCTGATCACCTTCTTCTCCCCTTCCCAGCTTGTGGCTTAGTTTGAGCGACTCCTTGAAATATCGCAAGGCCAGGGTATTATTATTGAGGTTCTTATAATGATTCCCTATTCGATTGAAAGAAGCGGCCAATGCAGATTCCATACCCAGATCCTTCTTGATATCCACTACCTGTAATTCGTAATCCAGCGCTTTCTCACGGGACCCGAGCTCGGCGAATATCTCAGCCAACTTTTCCAGTACTGATAACACTTCGGGTTTGTTCCCAAGTCCCTTGTGAAGATCCAATAGATCCGTATAGTAATCCTGTGCCTGTTGCTTGTTGTTTAGCAGAAGGTGTGTTTTACCCAATACCGTTAAGATTTGCACTTGTCTGGTAGTATCCTCCAATTGCCTGCTAACCTCATAGGAATTAGCAAAGTATTCAACTGCCTTTTCATGTACTTCCCATTCCGTAAACAGCTCACCGATCTCCCATTGAATATCTGCCAGATCCACCATCCGCCCACTATTCTCCAAAGCTTTGGACGCCTGCAGGAAATGATCCAAGGCTTGTATGTAGTCTTTCTGAGCCTGATTTCCACGTCCTAACAAAATAAGACTTTCAGTAACACCATCCTGATAGGAAAGCGCTTCTCCTAGTTTTAGGGCTTTTTCTGCCAACTCGATCGCTTCGGCTGGCTCATTTTTAAGCACTTGTTGAGCCTGATAATTCAGCAGATTTACCCTGGCGCTGTCGTTCAGATGAAAGGGCTTAGTCCAGTGTTCCATTTTGGTAAGCTGTGATTCATCGGTTCCCCAGGATTTTACAAAACTGGTTATCACCAAAAGAACTGTTATTATTAGCTTCATCTGATCTAATTCAATCAAACAAGTTACTTATTTATAGCCACTTATAAAAAGTGTAGGTGAAATTCTATTTAAGCGGCAAAGTGAAGGTTACGGTCGAGCCCTTCCCTTTTTCACTATGAATATATAGTTCACCCGATTGTCTGGTCAAGTATTCCTTACAGAGCTTAAGCCCTAGACCGGTACCTTTCTCATTAGAGGTACCTCTAGTGGTTCCGTGATATCCGGATTCAAATAAACGGTTTAACAACCTTTTACTCATCCCCACACCGCGATCCTTAACGCTGATAGCCAGACTATCCTCCTGCTGTTTAAGGTTTACGGTTATGGAACTTCTTTTTTTAGAGTATTTTATGGCATTGTTTAACAGGTTGCGTATAACCAGATTGATAATATTTTCATCTCCCAATACCACCGGATTGGAGCTTATTCGTGCCATATTGATAATGATATCCTTTTGCATGGCTGAAACCTGATATAATTCAATATTCTTCTTTACCAGGTCTACAATTCTAATGGGTTTCTGCTCCAGGTGATTATTTCCCATTTGAGATTGCGACCAGAATAGAAGGTTATCCAATAAACTGGTTACATCCTGAAGGTTGGCCTGAAGCTTCATATAAAATTGGTCCAATTTTTCTCTGGATACATCTTCCGGCAATTGCTTAAGGATCTCAAAGAATACCCCTAGAGAAACCAAAGGCTGCCTGAGATCGTGTGAAATGATGGTAAACAACTTATCTTTGATATCGTTGATCTTGGTCAACTCTTCATTCTTTTCCTTCAGTTCCCTGGTACGGGCTCTTACCTTATCTTCTAATTCCTTGTTAGCCGTTTCCAGATTTTGGATCAGTCGCTTTTTATCTTGCCCCAATTGATAATTCTCCAGGGCTTTGTCTATTATTATCTTCAATTCCCGGGTGTCCCAGGGCTTCAATATGTAGCGATAAATACCGCATTTATTAATCGCCCGCATAATGAAGTCAATATCACTATAAGCGGTTAAGATCAAGCGCATGGTATCTGGGTGGGAATCCACTACTTGCTCCAAAAATTCCACACCGGTCATGCCCGGCATTTTCTGGTCAGTGATTATCAGATGCACCGGATGCTGGTCAAGGATGCGGAGTCCTTCTTCTGCTGAAAGGGCGGTAAACACTCGGTATTCCCGAAAAAAAGCGTTCTTAAAGACTACTAGATTGTTTTCCTCGTCATCAACATACAAAATGTGGTACCTGTTCTTGATCATGTTTAAAAATGAATAGGAATTTCGTTTGTAGATGTGGTATATCTCCTAAAACAATTTACGAAGAATTATTCATCTAGCCTTTAAAATCACCCGTTCTGGTTAATAATCACCCCATTTTGGGGGAGATTTAACAAAGATGATCTCTTGGCTGAATTTTATTATCAATACCTATCATCACAACCACTAAAAAAAATGGCAGGTCGCACGGAACCTGCCATTTTGTTCAATTAATAGATATTACGATTACTCATCGTTATCAGTCCACTCCAGGGTAGTGGTTATTCTACTTGAAGGAACGTTGGGCCTTCCCAAACTCAAGCCATTGTCTACGGCAATTAAACTGAATTCTGCCGTTCCTCCACCAGTTGGCTGATCGTCATCAGGTATGATCAAAACTACATCGGCGTTAAGATCACCCTCAATAATGGTAACGGTGCCCGATTGGGCCAGATCACCATCTACTTGCCAGTCCACGTTCACGTCCTCAAATACGGCCTTTGGCAGTTCCACGGTAATGGTAACTTCCTCTCCTTCTTCCGCTTCAATGGAACTGGGGTTGTCTAATTGCACATATAATGGCAATGAATTATCAAAGCTGGGCAATCCTTCATTGGGATCCGCTTCGCAGGCAGCTAATGCTGCAAACACTACTACTGCAATTAACTTTATATAAATTTTCATGATATCATCCATTAAAGGTCAAACCACATATTTACATCCATTGCCGGAGCCACAGGAGCGTTTGGGTTGGCCGCTACTTCATCCGGAGGCAGAGGAAATCTCCTCATCAAATCACCAGTTTGTGCTCCTTCCGGTAATTCCAGGTTGGGGAATCCCACACCATCTATCTCGGTCCTGCGCCAATGGGACCAACCTTCGAGGGGCCTTATGATATAATCTATCCAAGCTTCCTCGGCAATTACTTGCATGGTAGCCTGGGGAATACCTGCTAAATAAGCATCTACATCAGCCTGATCAATATTATACCGCTCCATGGAAGTCGCAATGGCTTCCCGCAGTGCGGCATCCGCATCTCCCGTGGCAAATCCTCGGAGTATGGCTTCAGCCTCTAGAAATTTCTGTTCTGAGTAGGAGAACAGGACATCAGCTGAATTGGGGCGAACCAGCTCGACGGTACCGTCATTACCAGCAGGGGCGGTACTCAACACCCAATGTACCGTTGGAGAGGCATCACCACCAGGAGGTACTCCCATTATTTCTGAATTGGGATCACCACCACCTGGATAGGGTTCAAAATACGCTTCCATTCGTGGGTCGGATTTAGACTTCATCAGTTCCACTGTGGCCTCACTGGCGAAATAGAAGAAATTCAATTGACCGGCAAATGCATTCAAGGTCTCCCAGTAGGGATTTCGATTTCCAGAAACGCTGAAAAAAGGAAACGCAGCATCTTCCAGAGGGGAAGAGATCATATCGCCTTCTGAAATCAAAGCGCCTATCTCGGTTGCTTTA
The DNA here is from genome assembly GCA_965224285.1 of Cyclobacteriaceae bacterium. Lineage (GTDB taxonomy): Bacteria > Bacteroidota > Bacteroidia > Cytophagales > Cyclobacteriaceae > JAJCYK01. The sequence goes on along the minus strand of OZ245043.1, from coordinate 4,487,448 downwards.
GAAGGATCCCGATCCACTAGAAACATTAAAGTTCTTAACTTTAATGATTTAGCGAATTTTCGCCATTTGTCCATATCACCATTATAGATCAAATCATTGTTGGTGATGGTGGTTACAGGCGAAGCGTCCACATCTATTTGGGCAATCGCCTCATCCAACAAATCTACAATACCATTGAGCACCTGCTCTTGAGGATCGAAATTTGGTGAGTTGATCTCCTCATTCACCGCCTCACTAAAGGGCACATCACCCCAAATCATGGTGGTGGACCAATAGATCATGGCTCTAAAGATCTTACATTGGGCCGCGGCGTTGTTCTGCACCGGGGTGGAACTTTCCGCTATTTCAATGGCCAAATCAAGATTCTTATGCTCATTGCGATAATGGGATCTCCAGGTATTACCGTTAACAAAAATGCTGATAATATACCTTTCTGGTCTGGTAAATACACCGGCTCCCAATGAACCTCCACCAGAGGACAATTGGGCCAAGTTCATTCCAGTGGGACCAAAATCGATGGTCCGGTTAGTGGAATAATCGGTTATGGCGCCGGTGAATAGTAGCCCCGGATCTGCGGCAGCCGAAGTATTAGGGCTGGTATTAACATCCAGAAAATCACTTTCACAGGCCCCTATTCCGATTACCAATAAGAAAACAATGAAATATTTATGTATATTTTTCATGAGTTTCAATTTAATATTATAGGGTTACTCTCAGATTAACACCATAGCTTCGGGTAGAAGGTGCGCTGTTAAATTCCACACCCTGACCGGTTAGCACACTGCCAAACAGGTTAACTTCAGGATCTATGTGTGGAATCTCACTACGGATCAACCACAAATTCCTGCCCTCCAAACCTAGATTGATACTGCTGAAAGGAGTACGTTCAACCAGCGTATTAGGCAATGCATAGCTCAAACGGACTTCCCTTAACTTCACATAGGAAGCATCAAAAACCTGACCCTCCGTATTGGAAGTATTGGCATAATGATCCCAGAACTGTTGCATGCTTTGTACCGGTACATCATTCTCCCTGAAAGTACCATCTTCATTGGCTATGACACCATCGTCGATAAAGATGCGCTCACGATTTAGCAGAGTTTCTTCAGCACGACCGAACCTACGTAGATTAGCTACTGTACTGGAGAATAATACTCCTCCCTCTCTAATATCCACCAGGAAGCTAAGCTTGAGCCCTTTATAGGAGAATGAATTTTGTACGCCCAGAGTCCATTCGGGAAATACATCTCCATGACGCGTCCTGGGGCCTACTTCCCGAAGCCCGGTGACCGGATTGATCACTACTCTGCCACTAACTGAATCTCTAAGCCATCCGGCACCATACAATCCAAAAGTTTCACCCGGAGCTGCTCTGATACTGAGACCGCTAAACCCACTGGTCAAACTGAGTTCATCCAGACCCGGCGCCAGTTTTTCCACCGTCTGCTGGTTTTTAGCAAAATTTAAGCCTAAATCCCATGAAAAACCGCTACCGGTTTTAATGGGAGTACCAGTAAATAATATTTCCACCCCTTTATTCCTCACCTCTCCGGCATTGATCCTGCGGGATTCGAAACCGGTTGATTGGGGAATGGAAACCGAGATTATCTGCTCCTCTGTTAGGGTATTGTAATAGGTAGCGTCCAATCCTATCCTACCGTCAAAGAATTGGAGTTCGGTACCAATTTCAAAGGAAACCTGGTTTTGGGGTTCCAGTGCATTGCCAGGCGGAATTACATCCGTGGCAGCAAAAGCCAACTGTCCTCCATGAGGGAAAGTATTATCAGCTACAAACTGTGTAAATAAACTGGCCTGTGGAATAAATTGGAAGTCCAGCTGGAAAGGGGCTTCATCACTACCCACATTGGCCCAGTTGGCGCGTATCTTACCGAATGACAATACATTGTTTGCAATATTGAATGCCTCGGTAAATACCACACTACCGCTGATGCTGGGATAGAAGAATGATCGGTTGTCTACCGGTAAAGTCGAACTCCAATCGTTTCTTCCCGTTAGGTTCAGGAAAATAAAATTTCGATAGTTAAAGGTAAAGTCACCATACACTCCGTACAATCTGCGAATGCTTTGAAAGTTTTGGGGCGCTGTTGATGAAGCGTTGGCAAAATTGTACAATAAATCAACACTGAGGTCGCTGGCCGTTACCCTGGTTCGCCGCACAGTACGCTGATTAATATTATGTCCCAAAATGCCGGTAAACCCAATGTCGGGGGTTATCTGAGTATTGATGGTGGCTAACAGATCAGAGTTAAACTCCCGGTCAAACAGCTCAATATCGTCAAATTGTCCATTGATCTGATTGATGGTTCCTTTTCTCACGATATCCCGGCGTTGTTCAGTAAATATATCAGTACCCACGCGGGCAGTGATATTCAGCCATTCAGTAGGATCATATCCTACACTGACATTTCCGAATAACCGATCCACTAAATTATTATTGGGATTATTTTGTACTACCCAATAGACATTGTTTGAGGTTCGGTTGCCATCAAGACCGATGGGCACGCCATTCTCATCCACTACATTCTCTTTAAGTAATCTGGTATCGATGGTACGCGGAAAGCTATTTTGCACCAAACTGGTAATGATGTTAGGATTATTACTACCCTGACGGGGTCTTCCGGTTCCTTCGGTACGAACATAACTGAAAGATACCCGGGCGTTGAACTTGTCAGCGAACTTACTTCCCGCGTTGACGGAAATGGTGTTTCGATCCAGTTCGTTACCGGGTATAATACCGGTTTGCTTCAAATTTGAATAGCTGAGGCGAAAATCTGTTTCCAGTCCACCTCCGGCAAAAGCCACGTTATTGATAAAAGTATTGCCGGTTTCATAAAAGTCCTTTACGTTATCGGGAAAAGCCTGCAAGGGCCGTTCTTCTCCATCATAAGGAAACTGTGAAAATGTCTGGCCCTGCACTTCGCTAATTTTCGGGCCCCAACCCCCAAGGAAGTTGTTGGAATCGTATTGGCCGAAGTCTCCCTGGGCATATTCGTTCTGGAAATCAGGGAGTTTAAAAGCCTCATCAAAACGTACCGAAGAATTTATGGTCAAGAATGCTTTTTGACCAGGCTTTCCTCGCTTAGTGGTTATGACAATGGCGCCATTCTTAGCTCTCTGTCCATATAGCGCAGAGGCGGCAGCTCCTTTCAATACCGTTATTGACTCAATATCATCCGGATTCAGATCACCGGCACGGTTGCCCACATCAACACCACCATTGATGATTTCATTTCGGGATCCATTAAAAGAGGAATTAGAAATCGGTACTCCATCCACAATAAACAAAGGTTCATTAGTAGAATTTGGACCCTGGGTTCCTCCGTCGGTAATCATAGTACTGGCGCCCCTGATCAAGATCCTGGAGCTTCCGCCCGCGGTTCCCGACGAGCTGGATATGTCCAAACCAGGAACTTTACCAGCTAAACTGTTCCAAACATTACCATCTCTGGCCTCGGTAAGGGTCTCCCCTTCAACGGTGGATACCGCATATCCCAATGACCTTCTTTCTCTTTCAATGGCAGCTGCTGTCACTACCACCTCTCCCAATTGGGTCACATCCGACTCCAACTGCACATCTACTACCGATTGGGAACTGACGGGAATCTCACGGCTTATAAAGCCGATAAATGAGAATACCATCACCGCATCCCCTGAAGGTACGGTAATACGGTATTTTCCGTCAATGTCCGTTATGGTTCCTGAAGTAGACCCTTTAATGATCACATTAACCCCGGGCAAAGGACCACCATCCTCGGTGGATGTAACAGTACCCGTGACTTCTCTCTGCTGCGCCCAGCCACAATGCCACGAAAGCACCAAGACCAAGCATAGATTTACTAGTAGTTTTACATTCATAGTTATGGTTTTAGGTAAAACGTTATCAAATACCACAAAGCCGGACCTAGCCCGGTTCACGGTATATTTTCAAAAGTCGGGATAAATGACGCTGTATGTTATCCCCCTTTCGGTGGGTTTTAAATGGGGGATATCAGGAAGAGTTGTAGCGGCTAAATGGACTGTTTATCCATCTTTAAATAATGAAATTAAACCAAATGGATGCTTACGGACGGCGGCAATTGTGATGAAAAATTGAAATATTTTAAATAAATAGGCCCCCATATTTGACTTTTTTTAATTTATCCACTACACGAGGCTTGAAATATGCCTACTCCATAACGGGGGTATCACCATTGAACTTTAAAGCATATGCATCCCAGATTGGGGCATATCCATTTTCTATTGGGTGATTTATAAAACATTTTCTAATGCAAAGTCATCCCCTCTAACGGAGTATAACCTGAAGGAATAAAAAAAGGGGATGCTCGTGAACTATCCCCTTATAACCCTTAATAGGTGATTATTAATAACCTGGATTCTGCATTAGGTTAGGATTTACGTCTGTTTCCCTTTGCGGAATAGGGAATACCAGTTCATCGGCATCAAATGGTAATCCGTTGATATCCTGTTGAGTCCTTTTCAGATCATGAATCCGAGAACCCTCAAATGCCAGTTCTCTCCTTCGCTCCTCCAGAATATCATCAATCGTTACTGTAAGCAATGGGGCTAAACCAGCTCTAGCACGCACAACATTGACGTCATCCACTGGATCTGCCCCAACTGTAGTTCCAGCACGAAGATTAGCTTCAGCCCTGGTGAGGTACATTTCAGCCAACCTGATAACCGGTATATTGGCGCCATCTACGGCCCACTTACCGGTTTTAGGCAAACCGTCTTCACCAGTATAGAACAAGGTTAAACGGGCGTCATTAGCATCATAAAGATCCAAATGAGCCGGCAATACATCAATATCACCATCCCGGCCTACCCCTACCAGATTGGCATAAAAGGTGGGTAAACCACTGTTAGAAGTACCGGCGTTAAAGGTATTGTTTTGTTGTATGGCAAATATATCCTCTGAAGTATTGGCGGCATTATTAAAGGCCTCCTCAAAGTTACCCACTAAATCAAACCCGCCGTCAGTTATCACTCGGTCAGCGGCATTAGCTGCATTGGTGTAATCGCCCTGCTGCAGGTACACTCTGGATAACTGGGCAGCGGCGGAAAATCGGTTGGCCCGGCTTCCATTGCGGCTGTTCATAAGCGATTCTGCCTGCATCAAGTCGGATATTACCTGGGAGTACACTTCCGCTACAGTAGCTCTGGAAACTTGAGCGCTCTCATCAATTGACTGCGTAGCCATCAAAACCAAGGGTACACCCAGCTGATCATTAGTCTGGCCACTAACGAAGGGCAGACCGTAAATACGCACCAGTTCAAAATGCATGGATCCCCGCATAAACAAGGCCTCTCCCAATACCTGATCCCTGATATCCTGGTCCACTATATCAATGTTCTCAATAACATTATTAGCAATGTTAATCACATTGTAGGCACGCATCCAGTTGTTTCGGGCTAAGGTATTATTACGAATGAGATCGGCATCAAATACATCTTCATAATTATCGAAAGTACCATTCCAGGTAATTTCGCCGTTAGCGCCCATGAGTTCGCTAAATAAATTAAAATCCCCGCCATAAAGCTCCCCTCCTTCGGCACGGCCATCCGATGCCACCCCGAACTGGCCTCCCGCTTCGCTATAGGCGGCAATCAACACATTGACTACGTTTTCAGAGGAATTCAGCGCTATGTCGGAACTTATTGATTGTTGAGGATCAATGTCCAGTTTGCTATCGCAAGATATTACTGCTGTCACCAATAAAGTGGAAAGCAGTATTTCTCCTATTTGTTTATATATGTTATTCATGATGATTAGAATCCAAGTTTTACTCCAAAAATGATGGTTCGAGCTTGTGGAGCGGTGTAGAAATCCCGTCCCCCTCTGATATTGTTAGCCTGGGCAGAAGGATTGGTACCGTCAAAGTTTACTTCCGGATCCCATCCGGTGTAATCCGTTATGGTCCACAGGTTAGTTCCTGTCACATATACCCGAGCATTATCCAGAAAGATCCTTTCCACTAAGGTGCTGGGCAACTGATAGCTCAAAGTTGCGGTTCGCAGCCTGATGTAATCTCCATCCTGCAGATAACGAGTAGAGTTATCAATACCATTACCACCCAGGAAACGTAATTGGGGCACATCGGTCATGTCACCGGGGTTTTGCCATCTTCTCAATTGGTCTGCACTTTGATTGTCAAAAAAGTCAAAGCCGGCAGTTTGGAAACTCGCTCCATCGTTAAAGATCTTATTGCCGGAAACGAATTGGAATAAGAAGCTCAGTTCTAAGCCTCCATAACTGAGAGTATTGGTTATCCCACCTACCCAATCAGGAAATGGCGACCCTACAAATTGTTCTTCTGCCTCTGAAAAGTCACTGGTGGTTTCACCGGTACCATCTCCTTTTTCAAAGAGAGCATCTCCATTGGCAGGGTCCACACCAGCGTACTTAACCAGATGAAATACTCCTAGAGGGTGGCCTTCTTCTGCCCTATTGATGCCAGAGGTAATTACCTGTCCATCCAAATCAGTGATCTCATTCTCGTTATAGGCCAGGTTAAAATTGGTATTCCATTTAAACTCTCCCACCAAATTATCGGAATTGATCACAATCTCCACTCCTTTATTCTCAAGCTTGCCTATGTTTTGGGTAACTATTCCGAAACCGGTAGTTGACGGGACTTGTACATCTAACAGCAGGTCTTCTGTATCTTTGAAATAATAGTCCAGTTCGCCTGTTATTCGATCGTTGAAAAGTCCAAAGTCTATTCCGATATCCAATTGCGCGGTGGTTTCCCATTGCAGGTCAGGGCTGGCCACGCTAATAGGCCTGGTCCCAGATACGCCGGCATAGCTGGTACCTTGAAACAAACCAAGTGCGTCGAAGTTTCCAATCTCCGAATTTCCTGTAAGGCCATAACTAGCTCGGAGTTTTAGAAAGCTCAAGGTCCCACCAGTTGCCAGGAATGGCTCCTCGGTAAGGATCCAACCAGCGGATGCAGCCGGGAAGAATCCATACCTATTATCTTCACCGAATCTGGATGAACCATCTATCCTACCGCTAAGGGTCAATAGATAACGATTGTTCAATTTGAGATTGGCCCTGGTAAAATAGGACAGATATGAAAAGGTGGTTCCCGATGACGAAAAGGATTCAGTCTCCGCCGCACTGGCAATTTTTTTGAATTCATCGCTGGGAAATCCTCTGGCCTGAATACTACCGATATCCTGGTCGGACTCCTGATAACTCATACCTCCAACTACCTCCAGGTTAAGATCATCATCAAAAGTGGTGGTATATGTTAAATAATTATCGATGGTATAGTTCACGATCCGATTGGTCCTGAACTCACCCTGACCAGCTGGTGCGCCATCCTGGGTTTCCCTGCCTTGGAAGTTATCTTCGGTTTGGTCAAGCAGGTCAAGTCCAAATTTTGAAGTAAAGGTAAGGCCTGGAATTATCTCCAGATTCCCATAGACATTGCCAATATTTCTGAACACCACGGTCTCCCCAAAAGCATCTCTATCCTGAATGAGGCCGTTATAATAGACAGTCCCGGTAAAAAGCCTGCCATTGTCAGGGTCAAACTGTGGTTGTACCGGGGGTAAGGCTACTAACTGCAAGGGTGTGGCAAAGGCATTGTCATTGGATACCCTGCCGTTTTCAGATCGGGTAAGCCCCATGCTGATTCCAAAATTCAAGCGATCATTCACACTGTGATCCAGATTCAGCCTTCCACTTATTCTTTGAAAATCATTCCCAATAAGTATCCCCTCCTGGTCGTTAAATGTTCCTCCCATATAGAAACGAGTTTTTTCACTCCCGCCGGAGGCATTTATACTTATCTGACTGACGGTAGCGTCCTGAAACGCCAGATCCTGCCAATCCGTATCGTTGTTATCTCTCCATCCGGGAATAGCGGCATCCTTAAGGGCTTCCAGATTAGGTAACCCGAAAATTTCAGCAGGTTCAAATCCAAATATATCCCTGGAGTTGGCATAAGCTTCGTCGAACAATTCATTGTACTGGGGGCCATTTAACCAATCTCTCTTATTGGAGGGGCGGCTGAAACCGGTGGAAAGATCTACATTGAATCTGGTCTTCCCGGACTGGCCTGATTTGGTGGTGATGATCACTACACCGTTAGCTGCTCTGGAACCGTATATGGCGGCAGCTGAAGCATCCTTTAATACCTCAATGGATTCTACATCATTGAAGTTAATGTCAGATAAGGGGTTGGTAGGCTGATTATTAGTTATACTGGTATTTTGAGTGGTAATCGGAACACCATCTACCACAAACAGCGGTTGGTTACTGGCTGTTACGGAAGATGAACCCCGGATCCTTACTTTTACTGCCTGACCGGGTTTACCGCTACCTTGTTGAATAAATACTCCTGCGGTTCGGCCGCCTAAAGTGGTTTCTACGCTGTTTAGCGGAACGTTCTCGATATCTTTCCCGGATACCTTCGCGATATTACCGGTAAGATCTCTTTTGATTTGGGTTCCATAACCCACTACTACGACTTCAGTCAATTCGGTGACATCGTCGCGCATGTCCACGTCAATTACCGATTGATCACCGATTTCAACTTCCTGGGTTAACAGTCCAATGAAGGAAAAGATCAAAGTTCCCCCATTTTGGGGTACTTCAAGTCGGTAATTCCCATCTACATCGGTTACCGTACCTGTAGTAGTTCCTTTCAAAACTACATTAACAGCCGGTAAAGCCGATCCATCCTCTGCTGAAATGACCTTTCCGGAAATCGCACGGCTTTGTGCAAGCATCGAATTTCCTGTGAAAAGCAATAAAATTCCAACTAGAATTAGTAGTTGTGTTTTCATAAAATTTTGTATTAGATGAATATAATGATGAATTTCCGGGGTGAAATTTGCCTGTGTTACCACTCAATTTTACCCCGTTTTATCACTAAGTTGAGGATAATTGGCACTACAGAGAATCCCATAAATTGGGGGATTTTTGCCTAAGGATGCCTCCCAATTATTGGGGTATTTTTATTTAAGGGCGGACTGAGGAAGTGTGGATCCTCTGTACTAACGCATTTATGTTGGCTTCACGATTAATGGAAATAAGCTGCAGCCAATAGTTATTATTTGCCACTAAAATAGCTGGCTGCGCGCTGCTCCCTATTTCTATAAACGCCATTTCTTTAACATCATGGGGAGCGAAAAATCCACTTCTGGTCAAAGGCACCGGGTTAAAATTCCCTTCCCCGTCCCCTTTCATAAATAAGCCCATATTGGCATCATTTCTTGGTGTTTCGATCTCCGCCGCATATAGATTTCCTGCCGTCAAAAGATCTGGAAATCCATCCTTGTTAAAATCTTTTATCAGAATGCTGTTTATACTGCTAATCTGGGCTTGATTAGGCAAAGGTCGTGCTACCATTTTCCCGTCACCCTGGTTTTCAAGGTAAGCAGAAGCAAAGGAAAAGGCCTGATACACTAATGCCTGTTCCAGGTTCTCCCCATATATCTCGTTCAAACCGGCATCACCAAAAGCTTCGAATGTGGGGAATTTCTCCCCTAGCTCAGGAATTTGTTGGGAAGAGCAAGAACGACCCCTAACTGGAACTTTTACCCCATGCTCAGAATAGCTCAACACGATATCATGCCTGCCGTTATCATCAAAATCATCGTAATACACTTCAAAAGGCGATTCAACCGAAGCCTGGTATTTGTAATTTAATCCCAGATTTCCCATTACCAGATCCATATCACCATCGGCATCCATATCTGCTGAATTGATGGCATAATACCAACCCTCTGAAGACTCCAGGCCATGATCAAAGCTGGAAAATCCATCGTCACCCTGAATCCACACCTTCAGTGGCATCCATTCACCTACCACTGCCAGGTCAATCCTACCATCCCCATTTAAATCGCTCCAAACCGCATCGGTGACCATCCCGGCATCGCTTAGGCCGGGTAATTGTGTGTCGGTAACATCTTTAAACACTCCATCGTGATTCTCCAATAGAAAACTTCGCCCGGGTCTGGGATAATGTCCGGGATCCAGACGACCTCCTACAAACAAATCAATATCTCCATCATAGTCGTAATCATACGGTTTCACCCTTGAGCCACTGTAATTCATGGAAGGCAGGGCATCAGTGGACTTATGAAAATTCCCCGAGCCATGGTTGAGATATAGCCGGTCCTGATAAAAAGAAGCCTGCGGTTCCCACTCATTTCCTCCGCTCACAACGTAAAGATCCAAGTCACCATCTCCATCCGCATCAAACATTGCCGCGCCCAAATCTTCGTATAAGGCATCATCTATCCAAAGTTCATCGTTCTGCTGGATAAACCCCCCAACAGCTGACTGTAAAAACAATCTTCCGGATTGACCCGCAGCCCCTCCTACATAAAAATCCTGTAACCCATCCTCATTAACATCGCCGACTGCCAGACCCGGGCCAAAATTGGACATCTTGTGGGGTAACAAAATTTCCTTGGCATAATCGTCATAAAAATTCTCTATATGTCGATGCTTTAAGCCTTGTTCATCAGTAATATCCGAAAACAGTAATGCCGGTGGATCATGGTGCTTTGGCTGGCGTAAGTTTTGAGGTTTTACCAGTATGATCTGGTTAATTTCAGGATTGGATATAAGGGTTTGTTGACCATCCAACCAGTCAACAACCACGCTGTCACACCTGTCCCAAGATCCTAAACCGAAGTGCAGGACATCTTCACTTTTGGACATAAACCCCCGAGCATTACTCAATTCCTGCACCTGCCATAAATCCCCGTGTCGATAAAGTTTCACCTTTGCTCCGTAAGCTGGGCTACCCGATTGGTTTACCACCTGAAATCGCAGAAAGTTACCCAGGCTGTTTTCTACGCAGTTATTGCGATAAAGATGTACATAATCATCGATATTACTCACAACCAGATCCAGGTCACCATCATTATCCAGGTCGGCATAAGCTGCGCCATTGCTTAATGTTTCACGCCCCATGCCCCATTCTTGCATTTTCTTCTCAAATGTGAGATCCCCATTGTTGCGATAGATAAAATTAGACAGGGGATCCTCTGGGGCCATTTCCACAAATTCCATGATGTCGATCAACTCGTTGAGTTTGCGGTTATTTTTCAACCCTGCTAATTCCAGGCTGTCTAATACCTTTGAATATTTTTTATCCAGGTCGCTGTGCCTCATATTGCGTTTTACTCCGTTGGTAACGAAAAGGTCCTTCCATCCATCATTATCAAAATCCGCGAATAGCGGCCCCCAGCTCCAATCGGTATTACTTACCCCCGCCAAATGTGCCAGTTCGGAGAAGGTACCGTTTCCGTTATTGGTTTGCAGGGTATTGAACATATACTGGTAATGCCAGCCATTTTTAACCACCCGCCAAAAGTCGTCCGGATTCATTCCTCCCATAAAGGTTTTAATCCGTTTGTGATCCTCCGCCACCATATCCAGCACCATAATATCCATGAGCCCATCATTGTTATAGTCGGCCGCATCGGCGCCCATACTAAAATTGGAAATATGTTTAACCGCCTGGTTGATAGTGTTTTTGAAAGTACCATTATGCTGATTAATATACAGGTGATCTGGTAGGTCAAAATCGTTGGCTACGTAGATATCAGGCCATCCATCACTGTTGAAATCGGAAACCGTGGCAGATAGGCCATAGGCAAAATTCCGGGTACCCGCATAATCCGATACATCTTCATACCGACCATGCGGCATTAACTTGTACAATTTATCACTATACAATAAACTGGTGTGCTGAAGGGGGTTGATCTTATTGCCATCGCGGTTGCCTTTTGAAGGAGGCTGATTGATCAAATAGAGGTCCAGAGCACCGTCACGATCATAATCAAAGAAAGTAGCTTGCACTGAATAACCCCGGTCCGCCAAACCCATCTCCTCAGCTTGTTCCAAAAATTTTAAGTTGCCCTGATTAATATAAAGCCGGTTGGCGCTTAGTTCAGGTTGCCCGTTGATATTCTTACAAACATAAATATCCAGCAAGCCATCACCATTGACGTCAGCCATGGTCACCCCCTTGGACCAGCTTTGATCCAACTTGATCCCGGCTTCAGTGGTGATATCCTTAAATCGTAGATTGCCGAGATTTAGATAAAGTCTATCTGGCACCTGGTTTCCTGTAAAAAACAGATCGGGCAGGCTGTCATTATTAACATCACCCACTGCAACTCCGGCTCCGGTAATGAATTGGTCGTTTACTAAGTGATTGTCCTCATTGGTTTCCTTCAGCGGATTGGAAAACAACAGCCCAGTTTCACCATGATCCAGCAAAGTAAATAACTGCCCATCGTGGGATAATTGCTCTACCTTTCCATCACACCCCAGCAGTACCGCTAAGGCTAATGCCATTGCAACACGCATACAAGCTTTTTCCTTAAATGCTAATGAAATAGGTAGCAGGAACGGAATTCCCCCCTGCTACCCTTATAACTGAATTGTTTTATTGCCTTACTAAACCGGTGGGATCGCTGTCACCTCCAAAATTGTAAGTTTCCAGCTCGAACACTTCCAACTCTATCGCCGGAACCGGCAAATGAGCTGGTGTACCGGTTTGCAGGCCGCCTAATGCATCAAGATTAGTCGATTCAATCCTTTCACCAATCCGTCGGCGGTCGAAGTAATGCCCTCCGGGACCGGTGTTAAGGGTCTCGATGTACCGTTCGTATATTATGGCATTAAGGATTTCTTCACCCGAGCTGGCAACCGGATTTAGGCCACCACGGGTCACCCTGGTTCCGGCGTTTACAATGGCCGCCGCCTCAGCTTCATTGCCTAATCGGTAGTTGGCCTCCGCCTTTAGCATTTCATTGTCAGCCACTACAAACGCCGGCATCGGCCCAACTGCGTTGCCGTCACCCATGTATTCGGGTTCACTCAAATTCCGGCTGTGCTTATAATGGGAATAGTGCCATAAGCCTCTCTCCGGCCTGAAGTTATTAGTGGCTACAAAGGTGAAGTCAGATTCTAACCTGGCGTCTGCCGAAGTAGCTACGGGGTCTGCCAGCCCATTTCCATCCAGAGGGAATCGGGTGGGCATTGAAGGATCCAGTGCATTTACTAACCTCATATCCAATCTAGCCCAGGAGCCTTCCGGGCCGCCAGTGCCGATATGTGCATATCGCCAGTATCCAAACCAAAAATTGCCATCGGCTATAGGAGCAAAATCTTCGGTAATACCATTTTCAGTAAAAGCCAATACTCGATTCCAATCCACGGCGTTGGTCTCCTCCTCAGTACGGGCTCCCTGAACCAGAAATCTGGCTGCATAGGAATTAGCCAAGCGTCCAAGTTGAGCGTTGGACATGGTCAATCCATTGAAGAAAGAGGCATCCATAATGAAATCTATACCCCCATTCGCCACATCAATGGCCCTTTCCATATCCTGCACTGCGGCTTCAATAACTTCCTGATAAGGGCTGAACTCCAAAGGCTCCAGTAAATCAGTGTTTTCGTCAGTAATATATGCTTGATCAAACATCAAGCCCAAATATCCTAACGAAATTCCACGAAGGAAATACGCCGAAGCCAGAATCATTTGATCCTGATCTTCCGAGCCCAGGGTCAGTCCATCATTTAAAATCGCGGCCAATACGGCATTGGCGTTGAAGACACCAGCATAGCCCCCTTGCCAGGGATCCGTTACTACCTGCTGATAGTCTTGTGTCTCTGAACTTTGATTATTGTAAGGATCGCGGGGCTCCTCCGACATTCGTTGCATGCCGAAATTTCCCCAACTACACGATACTGCATCGGCAGCCACACTCAGCGTCATACCTGGGTGGCTTTGATGTATTCCCTGCCACCAACTGACATAACCTCCTCCTAATACCCCGATCAAATCATCACCAATAGCCAGAACCTGCTGAGTATCAGGATTATTGAGGTTACTGGTATCTAAATCATCACAGCTCCACACCAATAGGCCCATTGTGATGAATACAAACTGTATATTATATTTTATCGATTTCATAATCTTAATTCCTCAATAGTGCTAAAATGTGATCTGTAAACTACCGGTAAATGTCCTCGTCTGTGGGTAAGTGAAAGTATCGAAGAAGAAAATATTGGGATCACCATTGGGTGTGTTCACATCACTTCCTACCCCATTATTTGTCCTGTTAGTCAATTGATTTTCATCCCTGGGCACGGCGGTGATGTCAGGATGGAATCCTGAGTAATCCGTAATAGTGAATAGGTTTCTACCCACAAAACCGATACGAATTCCCTGTAGCAAACCTCCAAAAATACCACTAAGCTGTTCCCTGTTGAACTGATATCCAACGGATAGTTCACGCAACATGAAGAAACTGCCGTCCTCTACAAAAGCGCTGTTTCCGATATTGACATTATACAACTGGTTCCAAAACCCAATAGCTATGGGAAAATCCGCCCCTTCCTGGTGTCGGTTGTCCCGATGTAGCCACTGCCTGGTTTGATTATAGATGTCGCCACCCTTCTTCCAATCGAATAAAGCATAAAGTGATACGTTTTTCCAACTAAATGTATTGGCAAAGCCCATTCTGAAATCAGCGTTGATATCACCGATTTGAGCCACCAAAGGAGTCCCGTCTGGATTAACAATTTTATAGGGAGACTCATCTACAGTACCGATGTGATCCTGCCTCACCACATAGCCGGCGGCGTTGATAGTATATTCGGAGGGATTCACTCCTTCCTGACCTTCAAGTTGGCTCAAGCTGGTAGCAAAAACCTGACCATGCATAGCACCGAAAGACCCACCTTCCTCAATTCTGAATATTCTTGATTGTTGATTTCCAGGGCCAGTGTTATAGGCCGGGACATTCAGCTCATCAATGGTTTGCCTGGTACGATCGAAATTAATCAATAGATTCCATCTGATGTTGCCACTTTCAACAATACGGGTATTTAGCGATGCCTCATAAGTAGTAGCGTCTATCGTCCCGGCGTTTCGCCACTGGGCAGTAAACCCGGCAGCCGCAGACTGCGGCACCCTTAGAATCTGATCTTCGGTTCTGGTGTCGATATAGTTGAATTCAAAATCGAATCGATCAAGAAAACTAATGTTGGTCCCTAATTCTATCTCACGGGATGAAGCCGGTGTCAAGAAATTATTGCCCAAAGTCCCCGGGCTGGCGGACCCGCTGCGCAAAGTAAAGGTTTCAAACCTTTGTTCGAATGTCGGCCTTATTCCGGCAGTACCCACAGAGGCTCTAAGCTTCAATTCCTGGATACCAGGTAAATCAACATCCTGGGTGAGACGATACCCACCGCTTAACCGATAATAGCTAGCCCAACGTTCGTCTGGCCCGAACAATGAGGATCCCTCATGTCGGAACAGAGCACTGAACAAATACTTTTCCTGGTAGTTGATATCCGCTATTCCAAAAAAGCTGTTGGCTACGATTTCCTGAGATTCAGACTGTAATCTCAAATTAAGTGTTACGTTGTCCAGTGAGCGAATACCGGTAACGGCCAACCCATCACCTCTGGCACTATTAAATTCGGCATCCAGGTCTTCATAAAGGAAACCGGCACGGAATGCGGTATTAAAATCACCAAATCGCTTTTGTACCACTGCATTCAACCTTGTGATCAGGGAATTATTGATGCGAAAGCTTCTTTCAATTCCTCCTCCCGGATTAGTAGCGCTTTTTTGCACACCTGCTCTTTGGCCTTGGTCATCAGAAAGGAATCCTTTTACAAAAAACTCTTCAAAGTTATTGGTAGAGCGATCAAGTGCTACTGAGCCGTTAAATGAAAGCCAATCGTTGATATCATAATTGGCTTTTATATTTCCAATCAACCGGGTGCGATTTACGGTGATATCCCTATTGGCTACCGTGTAAAAGGGATTCCTAATTCCAGCGGAAGTACTGTCTATATCCCAATCGTAAAGTGAACCATCTTCTTCATTTGGAGTACTCAAATCATAGATGGGCAGAATAAAGAGAATGTTGTTGATCAAGGCGTTAGTTCCGTTGGCCGGCAATTCACTCGATTTGGAGGTTGAGTACATACTACTTACTTCAACGTTGAATTTTTGGGAGATCTGATGGTCCACATTCAACCTGAAGGAATTTCGTTCGTACCCATCAACAAAGTTGAAAACCCCCTGGTTATCCAGTCGTTGGGCGGAGACCATGAAATTGGTAGTAGCGCTTCTACCCTGTACAGCCAGGTAATTGGTAAAGAAATTACCATTGCGGAATGTCTGCTCCTGATAATCCTGAAAGTTTGGATAGGGATTGTCCTGCAGCCCATCATCGTCCACTACAAAGCTACTGCCTTGTATCAGGAATGTACCATCGGGATTCAATTTGAAGTGGTGAGTATTGGCCGTAGGAAATTTATCATTGGCCAGGTCGGAAACTCCGAATTCACCTCGGTAGATCACCCTGGTTTCACCCTCAGAGAGATTGCGCCCGCGTTTAGTAAATATCTGTATAACTCCATTTGCGGCCTGGGAACCATACAGCGAAGCCGCGGCTGAACCCTTAAGGACCTCAACACGTTCGATATCTTCCGGATTGATGTCTGAAAGATTTGATCCGTTCAGGAATGCACCATCAACGATGATCAGAGGATTTTGGCCGGCAGTCAATGAATTTGCGGCCCTTAACTGAAAGGCCACTCCACTACCGGGTTGACCTCCTCCCGTCACCACTCTCAGACCCGATACCTTACCTTGTAACCCTGATCCCAGATTAGCGGGGGGAACCTCAGTGATTAGTTTTTGATCAATTTTCCCGACCGCAAAACTAACCGTTTTTGAGGACTGCCCTGCCGCAGTTCCGGTTACTACAATTTCATCCAATTGAGAAACATCTGAACGCAAGGCAACGTCAATAGTGCTTCGGTCACCTACTGCTACCTCCTGGCTTTCCAGACCCACAAATGAGAAAACCAAAATAGCATCAGAACCGGTGACATTCACTTTATAATTGCCCTCGATATCAGTTACAGACCCGGTAGTAGTCCCTTTAATAATGACATTAACACCAGGTAATCCTTCGCCGTCATCGGCGGAGGTTACACGACCGTCTACAGTTCGACCTTGGGCAAACACTTGCACCACCGCCAAACAGTAAACCATAAAAGAAATGGTTAGTAGTTTTAGACTCATATAAGTAGTAATTAAACATTAAAGAATAGTGTAATCCTTCCCTTAGATTGGGGGTTCCCCAATACTTTAGAAAGCCAAGATCGTCTATAAAGGGATTTAATAATATCCCCTGTAAAGTGGTATTTTATGGATCTAGACGGCTGATAAGATTGGACTTAGCTAACAGCTTTTGGTAAATAATTGGGATTATTATCCCTATTATTATAGGAGGATGTAAGTCATTAGAGGGGCTCTAACCTATACCCTACAAAGAGAGACTTGACAAGTTTTCGGCAGTACTTTATATGAATTTATTTTTAAGGGCTTTTTCGATGGCCTCTGCTTTACTATGCACTTGCAGTTTAAAGTAAATGTTCTTTATATGAGATTTTACGGTTTCCTTATGAATGAAAAGTTCGTCCGCAATTACGGTGTAACTTTTACCTTTGGCCAAGAGCTCAAGCACTTGGGTTTCACGGCCAGTCAATGGAGTATTCTGGTTCTTTTGAAAGGATTCTACTACCATTCTGGCAATATTGCTGCTCATAGGAGCCCCACCGTTCATGGCCTCTTTAATGGAATCGATCAGCCTTGAGTATTCGGTATTTTTGGTTATGTACCCACAGGCGCCTGCGCACAATGCTTCAAAAACCAATTCTGAGTTTTCATGTACAGTGATGACTATAATATTAACATCCGGAAGCAATTTCTTGATCCTAGATGTTCCCTCTATCCCATTAATACCGGGTAATTCGATGTCCATTAAGACGATGTCCGGCCGGTCTTCTTTCAGGCGCTTAATTGCTTCTTCGCAGGTAGCATAGGTTCCCACCACGTCGAACTCGTTAACACTGTCGATCAGCAGGGCAAATCCCTCACGTACCACATCGTTGTCCTCGATAATACTGATTCTGTTCATTAGATCTTCATTCATAAACTATCCGTTTGATAAGGGTAATTAATTACCTGCTATTTTGTTATCCCGCATTTTGGGGTATTTTACCTTGGAGTATAACTGTAGTCCCATGCCCATTGTCGGAAGATACTATTACGTTTCCACTGATTTTTTTAGCTCTTTCCTTCATATTTCTCAATCCCATCCCCAAGGTTTCAGACTCTGTATATCCATTGAGGCCTCTGCCATCATCCTTTAACTCAAATACGAAATTATGATCTACAACGTTGAACTTCAGGTAAACATTCTTGCAATGGGCATGCTTCAGGGAATTGGTCATAGCCTCTTTTACAATGTATACCACATGACGACTCCAACCTACGGGCAAGGTCAATTTAGTGTTTAAATTATCATCAGTATCGACGTGAAAATTGATATCCGAATATTCAAAAAGCTCCTCTCCAAAATCCCGAATATAAATCAACATTTCATCAACTTTATCGCTTTTGGGGTCGATTGACCAGATAAAATCACGGGTACCGGTAAACAGGGTCTTAGTAAATTGTCCAAGCTTATGCAGTAGTCCTTGTATCTCCCTATTGCTGGTATCCAGTTTGGATTCTATCAGTTGCACCAACACGGTGATACTGGCCAATTGGTTACCCACCTGATCGTGAAAATCTTCCGCCACTCTTTTACGGACTTTAACAGTCTCATCATATTTAATCTTTTCTACCTCAAGTAGTGATTGCAGCTTTTTCTGAATCCGATAATTGTAATACACACGGCCGGATACCACCAGGATGATTAATACCATGGTAAAGAACCACCAACTTTTCCAGAAGGGCGGGGTTATAACCAAAGAATATGAGGTGGGTTCATTATTCCATACTCCATCATTATTTGAAGCTTTGACTTTGAAAGTATAGTGGCCTGGAGGGATGTTGGTGTACACGGCCTCTCGGCGACCGGTTACAGGCTGCCAATCCCGGTCAAAATTCTCCAGGATATACTGATATCTAACTTTATCGGGGTTTTTCAAGCTATTACCCAAAAACTGAAAGGTGACATGATTTTGATTGTGAGCAAGATTGAGGTTTGGTGGCAAGTTAAACCATCGCGATAAGGAATCAGATTGCTGCGACCAATCAACTTCTTGTGAGAAAAGCTGAATATCCGTCAGGTAGGTCAGTGGTTCGAAAGTATTGAGCAGATCCTTTTCCGGCCAGCATCGATAAGCGCCGGCTACGGTGCCAAACCACAATGAACCATCATCGTCCATCAGTAAAGCGTTAGTATTGGTCTCTATACCGAAGAAACCTTCATCTGCCCCAAAATTCCGTACGGTTTGAATTTTTCCATGCCGGTCAAAAGTAACTTTATCCAAACCTTTTGGAGTACCTGCCCATAGCGCCCCCTGTGCATCCAGTGCAATGCTGTAAACAATATTGGAGGAAAGCCCGCATGCTTCAGAATAATGCCGGATACTATCCGATTCAGTATCAATGTATAATATACCCTCATCCATTAAACTACACCAAAGACCACCATTTTTAGACATTAATAGGCTAGAGACCCCTTTGGTGGATAAACTATCGACCTGGAAATAATCTGTAATCACCTTCCCGTCAAAAATTTTGAGTCCCCCTTGAGTACCCAGCAGTACTTCACCAGATGGCATCTGTAATATCGACCGGATGCGATTATGCTCTTCGGCCCCTGGATATACATAAGTTTCAAATTCCGGGTCTTGGCCGGGATATATAATTGTAAGCCCCTTGGAGGTACCAGCATATATATTCCCATCCTCAGCTAGTTCCAGGTCATACACCCGATTGCTAGGCAAGCCATCCTGCTGATAGTAGCTTCTGAATCTGTTTTGATAAAATTCACTCAATCCCCAAACAGTTGCTATCCACAAATGACCGTTGGCATCTTCTGTTAGGGCAAAAACGAAGTCATTACAAAGGCCCTCTTTACTGGAGAGATTTACTATTGAATAATTCGATCCTGCCTCAGCTGGTTGATAGTGGTATACTCCGCCTCCGTAGGAACCGAACCAATAGCCGTTAGAGCTTTTTTCAATGTAGGATATATAATCAAAAGGCATACCATTGTCTTTACCCAGATAAGTAAACAGCTCACCCAGTGACTTGAAAATCCCGCCGCCAAAAGTACCGAACCACAGCGTACCCTCCCTGTCCTTATGAATTTTATAAACTATGTTATCTGTCAAGCCTTCGGTAGCCTTTATGGAGTAGCACCCTCTTTCTGTATATTTATACGCACCATGAGTAGTTCCCAGCCAAATGCTGCCATCTTCAGATTGATTTATGGAGTATATGGCAAAATCAGGGGATCCATTGTCGAATAGATGAACCTCCTCAAAATCCAACCCCCGAGACCTGAATAAACCATCGGTGGTGCCTAACCAGATATTGGATTTTTTATCAATAAAGATGGAGCTTATTTCATGATTCTCCGGTAATGTGGTAATTGGAATCTTCTCAGGTATTGAATCCAGAACAAACCTTATTAAGTTTCCATCGAAAGTAGTGATCCATAAACCCCGGTGATCTTCAGCGATTCCACTCAATACTCCGATTTTTTGTTCCTCGTCAATAGTGATCTCCCTAAGCTCCTGATCCAGCCATTGATAGGTGTGCCCGCTGGTGGTTCCGATCCAGATCACGTCATTTTTATCCGCGTGGATTTGATTCACATATTGACCTGATTGATGATCTGGCAAAGGTATATTTTGGAAAACCCTGCCATCGTATTTGGTTACTCCCTTATCGGTTCCCATCCATATATAACCCCTGGAGTCTATACTTAGGCAAAATAGGCGGTTACTTGCCAGGCCATGCTGCTTTTGAAAATTCTCAAAATTTTGACCGTCAAACCTGCTCAGCCCTCCGAAAGTAGCCAACCACAGGTTGCCAAACTTATCCTCAGTAATATCAATTACATTGGATTGGGCCAATCCATCAGCCACGGAATAGGATTTAAACCCACGACTTTGGGCGGATAATCCCTGAGTGAAACAGGTAATACTAACTAGTATAAAGAGTATCCTGATCAAAGCAAATAGGCCAAGTTTTAATATTGGGGAATCAAAATTAAGAAATTCACTATAATTTGAGCTGATCTGGTCGGGGTATTGTCGAAAATCCCCAAATTCAGGGGATAGCGAAGATTGAATCCTTTAGATACATTTGGATTAAGCTTTTGATTGTTTTAGGCTTTCCCAAGTAGTGAGATTCTAGAATCCTCTTTCTACTGGGAAAGCCTTTTTTGTGTGGAATTTCTTTTCCTCGTATGTCCGAAATTGAAACAAATTTGTTCGATTACGGACATTTTTTTAATTTGTCAAGCGATCGTACATGATCAGCAATCATGTCAAAGGCGCTCCTAATGGGGTTTTGTAAAATTTGGCATAGAATTAGGCATACACCAAACAAATGAAACATTTAAAAAAGTGATCGTGGAAAAAGAACTGGGCAAAATTTTAATCATCGATGATGATGAAGACGTGTTGTTGGCAGCCAAACTACTGCTTAAGAGACATGCTCATGAAGTATTGATAGAAAAAAATCCCAAAAAGATACCCTTTCTTCTCAATAATGATAGTTACGATGTTATCCTTCTGGACATGAATTTCAGCAAGGACATAACCAGCGGTAAAGAAGGGTTTTATTGGCTTAATCAAATCCTGGAAAAAGATCCCAGTGCCGTGGTGATATTGATCACTGCTTTTGGCGATGTAGAAATGGCGGTAAAAGCCCTTAAGCAAGGGGCTACAGACTTTGTTCTAAAGCCCTGGCAAAATGAGAAGCTGATCGGCACTATATCGGCCGCTTTAAAACTTAAAAATTCCTATAAGGAAGTGCATAAACTGAAGCAGGAAAAAAAGCAGTTGGTTGAGGATTTGAACCAGCCGTTCAAAGAAATGATCGGAGAGAGTGCCGCCATGCGTAACGTTTTTTCCATTATTGACAAAGTAGCGCAAACCGATGCCAATGTATTGATATTAGGGGAGAACGGTACCGGTAAAGAATTAGTAGCCCGGGCAATTCACAGGCGCTCGAACAGACAAGAAAACGTGTTTATCGGAGTCGATATGGGAGCTATAACCGAATCCTTATTTGAAAGTGAACTATTCGGACATAAGAAGGGTGCCTTTACCGACGCCCGTGAGGATCGGGTAGGAAGATTTGAACTGGCCAATACCGGTACTTTATTCCTCGATGAAATCGGCAACTTAAGTCATCCATTACAATCCAAGCTATTGACGGCCATACAAAACCGGAAGATCACCAGAATTGGATCCAATCAAAATCTAACAGTAGATATAAGACTGATCTGTGCTACCAATATGCCACTTTATGATATGGTCCAAGACAACAGTTTCCGCCAGGATTTGTTGTACCGTATTAATACCGTGGAAATATACTTACCGGCTTTGCGTGAACGGACAGAGGATATCCCTCTTTTGGCTAATCATTTTGTTCGTCTGTACTGCAACAAATATCGCAAGCCTAAAACTAAGATTAGTTCCAACGTGCTAAAAAGGTTGCAGGATTATCCTTGGCCGGGTAATGTTCGAGAGCTTCAGCATGGCATTGAACGGGCAATTATAATGAGTGAATCCAATGTGTTGTCGCCGGAGGATTTCTTTTTTCTGGATTCACAAGACAATCAACAGGGACCCGCTACTGAAACTTTCAATTTGGAAGAGGTAGAAAAGGGACTAATCAGTAAAGCAATAAAGAAGAATTCAGGAAATATTTCAAAGGCAGCAAAAGAACTAGGGCTTACCAGAGCCAGCCTCTACAGGAGGCTTGAAAAACATGGGCTATAACCAATTTAAAATAAATATACTGCTCAGAATAGCCGCTATTACTTTCAGTGCCTTCTTATTAGCGGAGTTTATAAACGAGAGCTTCCTACAGTTATCGACACTGTTAATGGCTGCCTTATTGGTGTTTCAAACAGTTAGCCTGTTGCGCTTCCTGGAGGTCAATCAAGGCAATATTGAAGAATTTCTCCATAAAAACCGGGGCGACAATGATGCTCACGCTGATCCGAATAATGCTCCGACTGATCAGGACCTGTCAGAACAGCACGCTCAGCTGCAGAAGAAATTTCATGATTTAAAGCACGAAAAAGACGCCCAAAGCCAATATTTAAAAACCATTGTACAACATTTAGGTATTGGCTTGCTTACCTTTGACCGTCAGGGGGATGTTCAAATAATCAATACCACCGCCAAAAAGCTGCTTCGGGTAAAGCACCTCAATAATATATCCAGTCTTAATCACTTGAGCGAACCGCTGGTTGAGAGTTTCAAGAGCTTGAAAACAGGCGGTCAGGATCTTATTAAGATCCAGGATGAAGGTTATACGGTACAGCTATCCGTATATGCCATAGAGCTAACGCTGAAGGGAGAGCCATTCAAGTTGATCACCTTACAGAATATACAAAGTGAATTGGAGGAGAAGGAAATGGAAGCCTGGCAGAATCTCATCAGGGTATTAACACATGAAATAATGAACTCGGTGACTCCCATATCTTCCCTGGCGGCCACGGTGGACGGCGACCTGGCCAGTAACATGGAGGAAAGCCGGGATCATTACCAAATTGATAAAGAAGACCTGGATGATATTCACCGGGCCATCCAAACCATCCAAAGACGGAGTGAGGGGTTAATACGATTTGTAAGCGATTTCAGAAACTTAACCAGAATTCCAATACCTCAGCTTAAAGAAGTGAGGGTCAAGGAATTGTTTGATCGGGTACTAACCTTGTTAAAACACGATTTAGACCAGGAGAATGTGAATGTTATATCATCTATCAAGCCTTCTGATCTGATGGTGCGGGTAGATCCCGAATTGATTGAACAAGTCATGATCAACATTGTTAAAAATGCCATTCAGGCACTTGAAGAGGAGCCTCACAAGCAGATCAAATTATCCGCCTCCCGGGATAACAAGCACAACATTACTATTCGTATTAAGGATAATGGGCCGGGAATTGATGAAGAGGCCTTAACAAAGATCTTCATTCCTTTCTTTACCACTAAGAAAAATGGCAGCGGTATTGGCCTAAGTCTATCCAAGCAGATTATGCGTCAGCACAAAGGCGCCATTAAAGTTGTCAGTCATATAGATGAGGGTACAGAATTCTCCTTGAGATTTGAGGATCAGGCATTAGAAAAGGTTCCGGTTATTTAAAATCCTTAAAGATTTAACTAGTTTTGTAGGAATTTAATCAATCGCTCCCAATGGAAAATATAAACCAAACCATAACCGATATTTTAGTGGACAAGTTGGGGTTGGCCGAGACGGAGGTAACCTCAGACGCTAACTTTATTAAGGATTTGGGTATTGATTCATTAGATTATGCTGAATTAATTATGGAATTCGAACAAGCATTTGATATTAAGATACCAGACAGCGACGCCGAAAGCCTGGCCACTATTAAACAGGCTGTGGAATACATCCGAGAGAAGATTGCCATGAAAAGTAGCTAGTGCTAGCTCATGTTCCCTGGTCATAGGCATGAATGATTGGCTGGTTAAAAAGTTTGGTCTATGGCCATCATTAGCAAAAAGAAAATTCCCTTTCCCATTAATCCCCAACTCCGGACCTATCTAAAAGACCAGGAAAGAGAAAAACGGTTATCCATTACATATCAAGATCTCACGCGCTTCGAAAGCAGTTTTACCCTTTACGATAAATACGGAGAAGACTCTCTTTGGGAAACAGTTATTTACCATGCTACGGAAAGCGACCAGGTCCACCAGGCGCTTAAAGAGGTTTATTCAATTTTAAAAGCAGATGGCGATGTCTCGGTTATTGACCATTTGTTTGTGGACCGGATCGACGTATGTATTTACGGCAATACCAGACCATTCCGCATACGTATTGTAAATAAAATTAATGACAATTTCGACTACTTTTACATCAAGAGTGCGGATGCCAGCAGATTGTATGGGCTTGAATTGGAGCATATATTATCGCCCAACCGGATCAACTATTTAGTACATCAAAATACTGTGGTCGAAGAGCATATTGCAGGTATACCTGGTGATCAATTTATTCGATATCACATGAAGGGGCCGGAGCTCAATGAAATCAGACTAGCCAAAGAGTTTGTCAAGTTTAATGAACGGACTTTTGTCCGCTTATTAGGTGATATGCACTCCAGTAATTTTGTAATTGATATCACCCCGGACTTTGAGGAAACTCACTATCGTATCAGGGCAATCGATTTTGACCAGCAATCTTTCGAAGGCCGACGAGCAGTGTACCTGCCTCAATATTTCAGACAAAACAATCCCATAATTCAGTTGGGCATTAAGTTAATGACACCTGAAACAGTGCGGCAATATCAAAGAGAGGAACGGTCGCTTATCGCATCCAGAATTCAATCATCCCGATACCGCTTAAAAGATCTGGTTGATTGCATGCTTAACGACCGGATCTCTAAGGATGAGCACATCAAAAATCTTCGTCAGGAAATGGCTGAGCATTATCGGGATGAACGTTTTTTGACCTGTGATGGGATGGGAGCAATAGTTAAGACCAGTCTTAGAAAGCTCTGGGAAAAAGTGCAATAAAAAACCCGGAGTTCTATCCGGGTCGCTGGGAGTAGATAGATTTTAAAATAGCCCGTAATGGTTATTGCTTACTATGATTCGCAATACATGAAATACCGTAAGGCTGGGTATTATACGGTAAAATTGGTGTTGAAAAAAATCCTTAAAAGACCATGCTGGCTGTGCATGATATAGATGGTTTCTCGCCAAGATCAATCCAGTGTTCAACATACCAATAATCTCAACTTCCGCGGCTGTCCTGGCTTCCGGTGCAAACCTAAAGATCCGTAAAGCCTCTTTGAAATCTTTTATGGTGGGGTTCTGGCACAATCGATTAAATAAAGATTGAATTCGCTCCTTAGGGGGATAAGGTAAATATCCGGAAAAGCCCACCTCGTTTGAAATATCCCGGTATCTGAATGACATTATATGACTTATTTAATTTAAATCAGAATTTGTTCCCTGCGATTACCGCTTACTTTATCAAAAAAATACAATCCAAAAATTAACTTAAAGTTTCAACGTCGAATTTATTTAAAAGTGAAAAATTGAGATTTTTTGATAGCGTGGTGAGAATAATTTTAAAAAAATCTACTTTTATTTGCACTTTTTTAATATCCCGTTATTGAATCTGACGTTGCAATACTTTATTTACTACAAATCACGCATTTAAATTATACAATGGCAATTTATTTTGCAAGAATATTACTTTGTTAAGTTAAATAATTCTGGCTTGTGTAATATTTTTTTTGATTTTACAGAATTCTGAAGTGATACAGGTCAAAATTCTGTATAAAAGAGGAGGTATTTGAATAACGATAAAATATCATATTTGGTTTGTCTTCAGCAATATATCTCAGAACCCTGCAATTTTTTGGCGTGGTTGATAATGTCAGGTCCTTTTTAATTACCGATGGTAAGAAATAAAGCTGGGATCTATTTTTCTTTGGGAGAATGTGATGGCTTAGACTCATCGCTTCCCAACACCCTGGATAAGGTATCAGTATAACCGTAATGCTCAATACCTTCGGACCAGTAGCCTTCAATAAATTTAATGATCTGAGATTCGATACGTTCCACCCTGGCAGGATCGGTTTGCTTAAGGTATGGGTTTAATGACATTAAAGTGCCACGGTGATCATGACGAAAGTCATAGAATTCATATTCGATCACACCCTCATTGATTTGCAATACGGTAGTAAATACGATTTTTTGGTTATCCTCGGCGGGCGTATCTTCGATGCCTTCAAAAAAATAATTGAACTCACGTTGAAATATTAGTTTATTGATTTCGGGGTCCTTTAAAATCCACTTGTTGTGAGGTCCTCGATTGTTGAGGATAATCCATTCTTCG
The DNA here is from genome assembly GCA_965224285.1 of Cyclobacteriaceae bacterium. GTDB lineage: Bacteria > Bacteroidota > Bacteroidia > Cytophagales > Cyclobacteriaceae > JAJCYK01. Next base: position 4,460,512 of record OZ245043.1, on the reverse strand, counting down.
GCTTTGGAATAAAGGAGCTCTTCAGGTTGCTGCACATAGAATGAACCCGCATAGTTCACTGCTCCCTTCCGGTCAACTGGTAATTCTGCATCTGTCCAGAATTTTGCCTGCTTCTCAAGTTCACGTTTTTGAGCCCATCCAATTTGACTACTGTAGGCCAACAGAAGCAGAAGTACAACTATTCTCATGCTGTAAATTTAAATTTTTAAGGATTACAGAACCATGAATACCCCATGAATTGTTGTCCTTAGCAAGCCAAGCAAGGCCAAAAGCACATTATAACCAGGTGCTCAATCACCCTTCTATATGGGAGGAATAGAACTTACCTGCAACATTAATTTCTACGGATCAACAATATTTGGTTACTATTGCTACCTTTCCCACATTGCGGTTTTCAACCATGAGAAAATTTCTAATCACAGTTACCCGAATCTTACTAATGGTGGTGGTTTTGGTTTTGTTGCTTACCGCAACAATCTGGTTACAAACCGTGGAGCCGGGACAAATCGACTTAGTGGAAAACCCAAGGTACTTTCCTGATACTCTGGCCGGAATGAGTTTTGATCGGGACAGTTTAGAGAAATTGGTGGGAGAAAATAAGGGGCTGCCTCCTGGATATGAATACGCCGCTTTAATTGCCTATTCCGCTTACCCTGAATTAAAGAAGGTAAACATAGATATGCTATTTACACCTTATGGACCACCCATGCAGGCCAATATGGACATTTGGAGTTTATTAGGTCCCAGGAGTGGCAGGCAATATAAGATTACCCTAAAGGATACTGAAAACAGCCCCATGGAGCCCATACTCTTGCGCTCTCTACCTTTCGATGCCCAAGTAGGAATTCTGGCTCACGAGTTAGGTCATGTGGCCTACTATCATCGCCTTTCAACTCTTCAGATCGCCAAGTGGGGATTAGAATATTTGCGAGATCCGCAATTCAGGGCTACCCACGAACGAACTACCGACATGATGCCAATTTATCACGGATTAGGTAGTCAGATCTATCAGTACGCCTATTACGTTCGCCATGATCCTTCATGCGAAGCATTATATGCCCGTAATCAGCATTTCATGGATACCTTCTATATGACTGATCAGGAGATCAAAAATGCCTGGGATGAACATCGGAAAAACCAAGTAATATCCAGGCTGCCCAACTGAACTTTACTTCATTAGATCGCTACTTACCTGGGCGGGTACTATTACCACTGGTTGTTAGAAAAGGCTTGAAGATGGTTATGCGTGATATTACCAAATCGGATGTTATCGGAATCACCAATTTGCCCTATTGGGCAATTGAATAACGTCAGCAGGACGTGGGGGGAAGTAACCACGGAATGTCAGGAATAGGTAGACCTGGCATAATGATAACTTTCTTGTTGCTTTTGCCGTCAAGCTTTACTAACTTATTTATCGGATATCAGTGGTCATTACCACGATTCCCAAATCCGGTTAGATGTATTCAAGTTTTTATGAAAGGTTTGAATACTGATGAACCCAAAGGCGAGTTAAGCTCGCCTTTTTTTACGCACATCTGGTTTGTTCTCTGTGTTTCCTTTCCAACACAGAACTATTAGTGAGGGTAAAAATCCTAATGGCTATTGACTAAGATCAAAGTTATGAGCTTTGTTTTCTATTATGTTATTGATTTGTAATCATTACTAATGAAATAGCATGACCAGGAATCAATATAGAAGTAATTGAGACACCGGAAATGGCTTATTACTAGGGTTAAGAATCGGGTTTTTCTTTTACCTTAAGACCCTCTAGACTTCACTGCTTCATTGATCGGAGGGTTAGGGCTGGGCTTATTGGTGGGGGCCTCGATCTCCAGATCTCCCCCTAAACAAGGCTCCGGCTAATGCCGCCTTTCCCTGCACCATTAGCGTTAATTCAATACAATTTGTCATATTTCGCTACCTGCCTCCCTATTATTAGGGGTAAATGTCATCTTCGTTGCATATATTTTGCATTTTTTTAATTATTTTTTGCATTAACCAACGAGATTGCTATGAAAATTATTTTGTGGACTGCAGTAGCTTGCTTTTTCATTAGTGCCTGCGATTCAGAAGATGATGTATCCCCAGTAGCTAACGGGGGACTTAATGCCAACACTATTAGACCCACAACGCAACTATCCGGGGAGCCTGAAATTATTGAATATAATCCTGAAGACGGTTTTCAATCGACGTTTAATTTAGAAGGTAACACTATAAATTTAGAAATTCCTCCTAATTTACTGGATACTGCAGACCAGGTAACTATCTCTGTAGACCTCATCATACAAATTGATAATTTGCCTGAGGGTGTGGCACCTGTGATGGCATTTCATTTTGAGCCAGCCGGCTTTACATTCCTCGAACCAGCTAAGATTACCATCAAGCCTGCCATAAATCTCAACTTGACCACACTTTCGGCGTTCCAATTTAGCAACGGCACTTTTAGGTTTATGCCCGTAGTGGAAAACTCAGCTGGCAGCTTCACCTTCCTGATCAGTCACTTTAGCGATATTGGATTAATTGATGGAGTGAGTGAGATTTTGGAAATAGACAACCCGCAAACCAGCGACGATTTTATCAATAATCTGGCGGCAGCTCAAAAGAAAGCTATCGAATTACTGGAATCAATTTTTGAGCAATGGAAAGAAGCCATTTTAAGGCCTAGACTAGAGATTGATGATAAACTGGAGGATTTAGAATGGACTATTGTAGAAGAGTTGAAATTTATTGCAAACAAGCAAATGCTGGGAGTAGAATCCAATAACGATGAATTAAAGGAAGTGCAGGATCTAATGTTGAAAGGAATTGGGCTCTTGGAAACAGAATGCCAGAATTCAGAGTGCAAGAAATATGTGCTTAAAACAGCACTTCATTGGTTGGCAAATGCCCAGAGTGTAGGAATTTCAGACCAGGATTTCCCTGCTGTATCCATTCCCAATTTCTGTAACGGGATCATCCAGGACTTTTACAGTAGCATAGAGCTATCACAAACCGGGGCACTACAAATTCCAGAAGGACAAACTGTTAGTATAGCAGTTGAGTTATTCAATGATATTATCGTGGGCGAGCGAACACCTATTCAAAGCTCGTCAGCATATGGTACTTTAAAGTTGTTTAACACCAACCCTGCTGCAGCCACCGCTGAAATTGATGCAGCTAGTCGGTCCTTGAATATTACCGGAGAATTTCTGGGATCAACAACAATCACCATCACCGACCCTTGTGGTGAAAGTATTCATAACATTGAAGTGGAGGTGGTGGAAGAACAAACTTATATGGGATCCATCTCATTGACATGTACCGAATCCGGGACCACTAGTGTCGGTGGGGAATTTACCACAGAAAAAGTCTGGGACCTAACAATAACCGCAGATATAGGTTTGGATGATTTTAATCAGACTTCTATTGTTACCACCTCCATTGAAGGGTCCGCCAGCATCGAAACCACAGTTTGCCTCGCTGGTAACTGTGATACAAATACGGATGATTTTACCATTATGCATGATGGTACAGTTGGAACAGGGAATGCACTAAACACCACCCGGTACAATTTGGGGAATATCTTTGGTAAAGCTACACTTATTGATTTCATATATGATGAAATTGAAGATAATCAAATCAGTGGAAGAGTTGTGGTTCTCGGTCATATAGGCTGTGAAGGAGAGAATGATGGTATACCCTTAACCTTGGTGCGACAATGATCCTGGATCAACTAAATATATTATTTTGAAGCTTTCACGGTAGAAAATCTATCTGGGTTCCGAACAGCATAAATTCGGGCAATTTTACCGTTTACCGTTTCGAAGGAATAAATGGTCTCCAACTTCCAACCAAATCCCGGATGCTCGCTATAAATAATGGCACCGGGTTTGCCATTAACCCTATTGAATTCCAGCCGGAAGATTCGGTCACTAGCCTGTTTGAATACGTTGGTAAAAAACTTGGCGATTTGGTTAGCATCCGTCAAAACTTTGCGGGCAGCAATTGCCTTACCTCCTCCATCGGACCAAAATTCCGGATGCTGGCTGAAGTGATCCATGACCATTTGCTGGTCACCAGATTTAATACTCTCAAAAAAGCTCTGAAGGATAGGTAGATCATCCTCAGAAAAGGCGTCAAACCTGGGTTTATTCTCACGGATGTAGCTACGGGATCGCTCAGCTATTTTTCGACAGTTTGTTTCTGAGCGACCCACGAGATCAGAGACTTCCGAGAATTTATAGCCAAAAATATCGTGTAAAAGGTATACCGCCCTTTCTACAGGTTTTAGTTTTTCCAAAAGCAACAGGAAAGCCATGTTAAGACTCTCTGCCATTTCAAGCTTATCCTGCTGGGTTGATTCCGTACCCAGAACCGGCTCCGGCAGCCATGGCCCGGTATAGACTTCTCTTTTTTTATAAGCTTTCCTGAGGTGATCCAGGCACATGTTGGTGCATATCCTCATCAGCCAATTCTTAGGCTTTTCAATATTCTCCAATGGTTGAAGTCTCCACTTGATGAACACCTCCTGTACCACATCCTCAGCCTCAGATACAGTACCCATCATTCGATAGGCCAGCGCTGTTAAATCAGAGCGATATTTTTGAAATACCTCAAGGTGTGACATAATGTTAATTTTTAAAATCAAAGTTCATGATAGAACATGATTTGGCATAACCCATACCTCGTTTAATGGCCGGATATACCCTGCTGGTAGCCACCGCCACTGCCAACTCCACCATCACTTCTTTCCCGTAGGCCTGCTCTACTTTTTCCCGGTAAATTTCACCATCTGGTGCATTAAGGGCTATTTTCTGAGCAAAATCATAAACCAGCTTGAGGCCGGCGGGCAAATTTTCAGGGTCCTTCACGGCAGTTTCCACCCATTGACGGGGGGTCCCCGACTGCAAAGCAAAGTGAATATTGAGCTGTAAACAGGGGCCACAATCTTCCGTTTTAAGGGCAGCGATTTTCGCGATAGCCATCTCGTCATTAGGGGTATACTTCCGAAATTGATTGAGTTTAACAAATTTGGAAAATAACAATGCCAATTTAGTGGAAGCATCAGTCATGTCTTTCATATAAGCGGCATCATAACCTGTTTTTCGTTCAAAACTTTTTATTGAATTTTTAATTATTGGCTTTAACATAATATTGCTTTTACCATAAGGACGAATTAGGGGGAGGTTGTGTGACAAAGTCCTTGGAATATACTTTATATATAGATCGAGTCGGGTTCTTAGATAAGCTATACGCTATAAGCAACCGTTTGTATCTTTCTACGGGCTATAGGTTTCTAGTTGAAATCCACCACATATTGATTATTTACCAAGTCTTGATAGGTATCTCTTTTCCTTATCAAGTGATGACGATTTTGGTGTACTAGAATTTCAGCTGGTTTGTACCGACTATTGTAGTTGGAGGCCATGCTATAGCCATAGGCTCCTGCACTTCTAATGGCTATCAAATCACCCTCGCGAACCTCATGGATTTTTCTGCCGACCGCCAAATTATCAATCTCGCAGATATTACCTACAACATTATACTTGCGCAATTGACCCTGGGGATTTGATGTGTTGATTATTTGATGATAGGCACCATATAACATAGGGCGTATCAGATGATTGAAACCTGTATCTAATCCTACAAAATTAGTGTTGCCATTTTTTTTAAGTACTACACATTTGGCTAGTAGAGTACCGGCATTCATAATAAGAAAACGTCCGGGTTCAAACCATACTTCAAGTTCTCTGCCATATTGCCGGCAGAACTCTTTGAATATAGGCTGAAATAACTTACCAAGCTCCATAATATCGGTAACTTGATCACCATCCCCCACATCAACTTTTATTCCTCCACCAAAATCTATAAATTCCAGGCGCTTGAAATTTTTGGCAATGTCAAATACTTTTCTGGCCCCTTCCATAAATAACTTCTGGCTCATAATTACTGACCTGGAATGGATATGGATACCGTCGATAATTAATCCGTAATCTTTTTCAATTTCCTTAACCCGTGATAGTTGATCAGCGGAAATACCGAATTTTGATTGTTGGTGCCATTGGTTTACGGCATTCTCAGTATTCCCAATATTAAGGTAAGGATTCAATCTGATACAAACGGGGAAGCTTTTCCCATAGAGACTTCCAAATTTTTGCAAATTAGACAGGTTCTCGATGTTGATTCTTACCCCTAATGAAACCGCCTCAGTAATTTCATCAAAATCCACACAATTGGGGGTGAAAATAATTTCTCCCGGATCGAATCCTGTGCTTAGTCCCATTTTCACCTCTTGGAGGGAAACCGTATCCAAACACAAACCCCGGTGCTTCATATATTTCAATATGCACAGGTTAGTATTGGCTTTGCAGGCGTAGTTAATTCTTACATTAACGCCGGAAAAAGCCTTTTTAAAAATCGAGATCTGGTGGTCTATGGATGCCGTATCGTAAATGTAAAGAGGAGTGCCGTAAGTATGAGCCAGCAATGACACATCATATCCCTGTACAACATATCTATTCTTTTTAAGCTTCATTTTCGCGATTGAGAAGGCGTTGCTGTTACTTTAGACTGAACTAGTTGATCCTTGCCAGAAGTTTCCGGAAGTAGTTTGGAGGTGATCTCAAATGGTGGATTCTCATGGATTTGGATAGGTCTCATTCGATAAGAAAAACGCATTTCCTCAGCTGGAATAGTATATTGTGGATGGGTACGGGCTCCCCAGGTATTGTCCCCTCCTACCCCCATTTGCTTATAGTCAAGATTTAAAGAAACTATATCCTGAGGTTTTATTGCATTCCCATGTTTATTAGGAGCATTCTTACCTAAATGCTCCAGTTCATTCATAGGAAATTGTTGAGCGCTGAACCCCAAATCGCTGCAACTGGCCACCAGCAGCCCCAGTCCGTCCTGGTCAGTTAAGGTTAACCACCGAACGTCGGTCTTATTTCCATTTTCCTGAGGTCTTACATAAGAAACATATTGTTCCCAAACCGATCCGGAGTATAGGTTGATATTTGCCGAAGTCTTTCGATCCCAGTATGTCTCATGCGGCCCTCTTCCGTACCAGGTAAGTTGGTCCATATTAGCCGGAAGCGTCATCGCCATACCAAACCTGGGTAAGTCGGGCAGATCATTATCGCCAGGTACCAGCTTGAAATCAACAATTATATCTCCTGAGCCATATATGGTGTAGTTTATATAGCCCATGGAATATATTTCCGGAAAAAGCAATTGGATCTCTAAGGTAGCCGCTTTACGGTTTATCCGCTTCAAGGTTATTGATTTGATTACCTTGTTCCCTTCGACTTGCTTCCAAATCTCCGCCTGCTTGTTAAAACCGTTTCCCAAATCGTTGTCAATTGGATATCTCCAAAAATTGCATACGGGTCCATTTTTAATTAATTCTCTTCCGCGATATTTCATTGAAGCGAGACTACCAGATATTTTATCGAATTTAAAAATGAATTGATCTCCCTTGAACTGAATTTCATTTTGGTTTTCACTAATAGAAAGGTCACTGATTCCTTGCCAGGCAATAGCAGATGGGGTTTTATAGACTGATAGCTTATACTGAGCTGAGGCCACTTCATGGCCTGCGGGAAGCAACCCCACACTGTCCTTGGTCTCTGCAGTTAAATTCAGAAAGTATTCAACACCGGGAACCGGGTCTATGTTGGGGAGGGGCACTATTATCTCTACACTGTCAAGGGGTGGAACGGATAATCCAGCTAAGAGCCCTGCTGCAATCGGTTTACCTTTTGCTGTTACTGACCAGTGGAAATTGAATGGTTCTAAAGTAGTAAAACGAAATTCGTTGGTAATTAGAAGCCTGCCCTGAGAAAGCTCCCGTGGTGAGAACCTTATATTCTGATATACTTTCTTTACTTCCCATATGTACGGGTAAAGTGAACGATCTGCATATACCAGTCCATTGGCACAGAAGCTGGAATCATTCATTTGAGGAGGATCTCCCATATCTCCCCCATACGCCCATATGGAATCACCTTGATCATTGATCTTAAGAATGGTTTGGTCCACCCAGTCCCAAATAAATCCGCCTTGCAGGTTCCGGTACCGATCAATGACATCCCAGTAGTCTTGTAAATTCCCTACACTATTACCCATTGCATGGGCGTATTCACATAAAATCAAAGGCCTACTTTGATTTTTTTGGGCATAGTCTTCAATGTAGTGCTTATCCTTGTACATAGGCACTACCAGATCCGTATGTTTCCTAAATTCAGCTTCCTGATATTGTACCGGTCTGGTGTAATCATGGGCTTTGATCAACTCATATAGCTTAACCATATTGCTGCCATCACCGGATTCATTACCCAATGACCAGATGATCACTGACGGATGGTTCTTATCCCTTTCAACTAATCTTATCGCTCTGTCTTCATATGCCCTATACCACTGAGGATTATCGGATATAAATTCATAACCCTGGGGATGGTACTGCATACCGTGAGCCTCAATATTAGCCTCATTCACCACATACAATCCATACTCATTGCACAGCTGATACCATTTTTCTGCATTGGGATAGTGGCTGGTTCTTACCGCGTTGATATTGAATTGCTTCATCAATCGGATATCCTGAATCATCCGATCTTCACTGACATAGCGCCCTGTAATGGGATCCGTTTCACACCGATTAACTCCCTTGATATCAATTGGCTTCCCATTGATCATTAACTGCTGGTCCACAATCTCAATCTTCCTGAATCCCACCTTGGAAGAGATTACTTCCAATTCATTATGTCCGTTGGATTGCAAAGTGAGAAGAAGGGTATAAAGATCAGGTGTTTCTGCTGTCCATTTCTGCGGAGACCTTAATGTATCGGCAATAGTAAAACTTTTGGTGGCCTCAGAAGAGATAGGAGTCGAACCTTCCAATACCGTAATTCCTTTTTTATCAATCAGGCTGTACTGAACATGCGCTGCTGCTGCACCATTGTAGGAAACAACCTCTCCTGCTATATTCAACAGACCAGTTTCATACTTCTCATCCAAATCCGCTACCACCCTAAAATCTCTAATATGTTGTTGCGGAGTGGAATAAAGATAGACATCTCGTTCAATTCCACTTATTCTCCAGGCGTCCTGGCCTTCCAGATAGGAGCCATCACTCCACCGGTACACTTCAACCGCCAGCTTGTTATTCCCCTTCCAATTGATATACTTAGTGATATTAAACTCTATGGGACTTTTACTGCCTTTCGCAAATCCCACTTTTTGCCCATTCAACCATAAAAACATGGCCGACCTCACCGATCCTAGGTAAATAAACACTTGACGTTGCTCCCAGGAAGCAGGAACTTGAAAAGATCTCACATATGATCCTACGGGGTTTTCTTTGGGTACTTTGGGAGGATCAGCTGGAAAAGGATATTCTTCATCCAGATAGTAGGGTACTCCAAAACCTTGTAGTTCCCAATTACCTGGTACTTTGATATCATGCCAATGATCCGTGGAGTACTCCTGCTTATAAAAATCTCCTGGTCTCGATTCCGGGTCTTTTGAATAGTTGAATTTCCATACCCCATTAAGATTGATAAAGTTGTTTGATTTATGTTTCAAATCTTCAAGCGCCAGGGATCTGTTTTCATATGGAAATAAGGTAGCATGGGCTGGTTCACGATTAACATGTAGGATAGACGGGTTTTCGATTTCCCCCGGTCGGGTGAAATCTGATTCAGAAGGAACACAACTTAGTATTCCAAGAACAGCCAGATAGGCTAGGACTTGGTAATCCATCTTATTGCTTGTCATTCGTTGATCTGTGGTTGACTGAAAAATTTCCACTTCTAATTAATGCCTACCGGGTTTATTGATTAGATTTTATCGAAATCAGAGATTGACGTGAGGGTAACTGCGTCATCAACGTTCATAATAAAAATGTCCAGACCACCTTTTAGAACAAATAAAATTACCTATACCAAACCTTTACAGGCATCAGATCATGGTAGTTGGGTAGATTATTATCTAAAAATGGGGTTAAATAGTCTGAATGAATTCCACTAGGTTCTGACCTTTACGCAGTTTAAGCTTTTTTCTAAGTCGGTAGCGACTTATTTCAACCGACTTCACCGATATATTATTCAAAGCAGAGATTTCTTTAGAACATAATTTCCGCCTCAATTGAGCTACCAAGCGTTTATCGTGATCAGTTAAATTAGGAAACTTGGTTTGTAATCTGTAGAAAAAGTCATCATTAATGTATTCCGGGTTGGCCTCGTAATCATCCAAGGTTTCATTGAACTTTAGCTGTTGACTAAAATACTTTATCAGACTCCTTATTTTGGCACGGGCATCAAACTTATTTAAAAACTCCAGCTCTTGAAGTTGTTTTATAAAATTGATATACAGTTCGTTTTTTTGGGATATGTGCAACCCGAAATTTACCAATTCCTGGCTTTTAAAGTGCAATTCGTTTTTTAGGTTTTTCTGAACCAGCTTCTCATTTTTTAATCGTTCCACCGCCAGCGACTGATTGGCTTCATAAATCGCTTTTCTTTTCCTGAAGCTGCTCCTCATTCGGGTGACCACCAAAATTGCGATTACTAATAATAATATGATGCCAATCATCCATCCCTGGCGTTTAAGTTCCGCCAACTCCTTTTCCTGTTCCAGGATTTTAATCTCCCCTTGTCTCTTTTCAGATTCATGTGTAACCCGCATCTGCGCAAGCCGATGATTTTGTTCTCTCGAAAGGACTTGGTTATATATATCGGTGTATTTTCGGTAGTGCGACAGGGCTAATTCATCATTGCCTATCTTCTCGTAGTAATATGAGCTTACCTGGTAGTGCCTGAGTCTTAGCTCCTGATTATCACTGAGATTACTTATGATCGGATCCACCTGCATCAGAATTTTTTGTGCCAAAGTAAGTTGTCCCAGGTTGGTGTAAACGAAAGCTAATTCATTATAGACCTGCGCTAAGCGATAATAATCCTTAGCCTGCTCAAAGATCAGGGCAGCCCTGATTAAGTATTTCATAGCAACTTCATACTTTTCAAGCGCTGAGTAACTAATCCCAATATTTTTCAAATTTTCCGATACCCGGTCGCTTTTTCTTACGCTTTCATTGTATTGCAGGGATTGCAGAAATAATTCGATAGCATTCTCGTGTTCATTTTTTTGAGCATAGACCAATCCTAAACTGTTGTGGCTATAAGCTATTTTTTCCTGGTCGTTAAGCTTTTTATGAATTTCGAGGACCTTCTCATGGTATTCCAGTGCTAACTCCGAGTCTTCTATGTCATAATAAAGCCAGCCAAGGGTCCGTAGAGTATAGGCAATTTCTTCCTGTTGATTTAACTTTTGTCTGATTTCTAATGATTTAAGTCCATATTCCAGGGCTTTATGGTAAATATCTTTTAACAAATACCCCTGGCATAGATTGATCAATGCATAAGCTTCTGCTTCCTTATCTCCGGATTCCCTAGACAAAACCAGCGCTTCATTGGCGTATTTCAGGGTTACATCAGGATTGTGAAACCAATATGCTTCAGCTAATACATTCAACAACCCCAATCGAGAAGCACCTTTAGCGTGTGAAAGGCTACTGGCTATACTATCTATGGCTTGAGGATCGTAGAGCTTATCAACCAGACTTTGTGCTGATAGATAATTGGTCACCAAAAAAAATATAAGGTATAAGAACAGTCGCATTAAATGTTGGCGCCTTACCATTTTCAAACTCTACAGGTTAAACTAGATAACCAACTGGTGATATGTTCAAATTACGGAATTTTAAGGCCATTTAAGATCAACCAGTAATAAATAACTCTACAACACCTCTACAGGCCCAAAAGGATAGTTTTTCACACCATCTTCTTACTGCAAATTAGGCTAAATTGCCCTTTACATATGTCAGAGATTATTATTTACCGGTGGTTAGTATTGGCAATTACATTAGCCGCATGCAAGAATTCATGTCCTGATAACGAAATCCGCAATATCGAGGTTTCCCTCATTCAGGAGAATACATTGCGTCTCCAGGTGGAATTCAATACTAATAATGCCAGTAAGGCTGTGGTGCGATATTGGAGAGCAGATTCTCCGGAAACCATATACTACTCTGACACTAGTCAGTCAAATATACATCATGTAATCCCCATTACTTTACTTAGTCCCCAATGCAGATTTCAATTCAATGTAATCACCCTGAATGAAAATTGTACTATCGAAAGCCCTGTTGGGGAATTTACCACCGAGAGTGCTCCGCCAAATCTCACGCCGTTGACCTGGCAGAAATTTGACTCCACTGCAATTGACAGTTATTTATTGCTCTACCGAAGAACGCCCAGAGGAAATGTTCACTTGGTAAATTCTTTAGGTGAAATTGTTTGGTATCAGCAAATCCAGGGAATGGTCAAAGTTGCATATTGGACCCCCAGTCAAACGATACTAGTGCTTTATGGGAATAAGACACATCCTAATGGAGCTGGCTCCCATATCATTGAATATAGCCTCTCAGGGAAGGTGTTGTGGCAATTCGATCTTAGTACCAAAGGTCATCTTGCCCATCATGAAATATTGACTGACCATAAAGAGAATATAGTAGCACTTACCTATGACACCAGAAATTTCGATTTATCCGATTTAGGAGGGGAACCAAATCAACCGATCACCGGTGATGGTATTACGATCTTCGATCGTAATGGAAACGACCTTTGGAGATGGTCAGTTTTTGATGAGCATGATCCATTGGCTGACCCTGACATCTTGCAACATCTGGAAGACTGGGGACATGCCAACGCTCTATCCTATGATCAGGATGGGAACTTTCTGATTTCCTTCAGAGTTTGGAGTCAGATATGGAAAGTCGATTCAAAAACTGGAAAGACAATATGGAAGTTAGGCCAAGGCGGGGATTTCCAAATGGACTCAATTGATCATTTTAGCGGGCAACATGCAATACATAAAAATATCTTTCAAGAATATATGCTGTTTGACAATGGGCTTGATCGTAGACTTAGTCGCATTATATCTTATGAGCTGGATGAGAATTTATACAAGGTATCCTCAAAAATAATGGTTGAACTTCCTACAGATTTCTATTCAGATCGAATGGGCAGTGCCTATTTAATGAATAATGGCAACTTGCTGGTGTGTTCATCAAGATCCAAAACTATATTGGTATTGAGTCAATCCGGTGACATATTATGCCAGGGTTATGTAGGGCTACCAGATCCTTACCGTGTTCAATACACGGGGTTACCAGCAGGATGGCACTAATACTCAATTTCAATCTTATTCAGGTGTCCAGTGCTTGCATACACTGTTATTTCAATGATATCTTTTTGCCGGTGGTAATACCAGTAATTGATTTTATCACTGTCTATAGTGTCCTTAGGAATTTCCATCCCGTTTAGCAATACCTTCCTTGGGCTTATTATTGACTGTTTGATCTTGAATTTTATGGAGCGTTTTGCAAGCATTCCGTGGTAATGACCTTCTGCCTTATCAATAATCAATTGAAGATTGCCGGAAGAAAGGAACTGGCAGGATATAGGGGTTTTGCTAAAATTACCTTGCTGATAATCAATGCTTAAATTGTCATCCTCGTATAAAATAAAGGATGAGATAGAATCACCAGGATAAATCTCAAAGATCAGAGAGTCTGTGGTGTGAGGGTCGATCCAGTTCATTTCCTGACGCAATGGAATTATAGCACCGGCCTTTACAAAAAGCGGCAAGGTGTTTATATCTGTGGTATTGTAGGTAATAATTCCACCATCGGGATAAACAGTGTCATTCCAGTAGTCGATCCAGTCAAATCCTCTCGGAAGATAAATTTCCATTGTACTAAAGTCTCCATATACCGGAGCCACCAACATGGAATTTCCAAACATATATTGATACGGCCATTGGTCAGCATTACAAAAGTAATCTTGAGGAAAAGAAAGCAACATAGGACGGGTGATGGGCATCCCGGTAAGATAGTTTTCTAGAGCGTGTGAGTAGATGTAAGGCAATAGCCTATACCTCAATTTTCGATGTTTTCGGATGCTGTTTTCGGCGGTTAGGTTATCACTAGTTTCGACTTGCTTAATCTCTATAGTATCCCGTCCGGTAATACGTATCTTATTTTCAAAATTCTTGACATCTATATTGCCTGACCAAGGCTTGGGGTTATGTGAACGAGATATCGAGCTAAAATCAGAAAATTGATTCCATCTTGCCTGAATTTTCCAATTTGCACCGACAGCATCTGAACTTATATAAGTAATTCCTTTCATGGCCCCGTGACTGTTAGTTATAGCCTTAATCTGCCACCTCAGCTCATTCCAGGAGAATGAAGCATCTCCTGTCCAATCAAACGGATATCGTCTAGATCCAATGATCTGGTTGACAGGTACATCGCTATAACGGAAATCCCATGGATTTAGAGACTGCATTTTGCGACAACCCATGAATAATACCCTTTTGTCAGCTTCCAAAGCATCTTGGGTGCGCATCCAGATATAGCTGTCTGTCACATCATTTTGGCGGGTATCTTGCCAGGCACCATCAACTCCTTCCTTCATTTTTAGCCAATAACTCTCCCACCAAACCCGATCATCCACCACCGTCTCAGTCCAACCCTGGCCACTTCTCCCAGGGAAATCAGGTGCATTGTGTCTGATTAACATAATGTCATAGTGCATGGAGTCTAGTGCGTCCAACATGGCTTCAGGCGACCTCGGTGTTCGATAATTTTCCGACCAATCCAATCTGCTTCCCCAGGTCACTTCCCGAAATAGGTCACAACCATCACCCCATTCAAAATCAACGATAAGATTATCAATTGGAATATCTCTTTCTCTAAACTGTCGAGCAACTTCCATTAACTTTTCCTGGGTACCTTCGCAGGCCAAATGCTGAGTTTGAAGAAACCCATAAGCCTTTTTAGGGAGTAATGGTTCCGGTCCTACCAATTGGTTTAGCTGGTAAAACAAGGAGAGATAATCCGGGCCATAGATAAAATAGCGGTCCATCAATTGCTGTTTCTCCAGATAGGTAGTTATGTAGTCGTCTGTTTCATGATTATAAAACCAATGAGCATATCGGCTGTTATTGTTGATCTCGTCAAAAGCGCTGGCAGCGTCAAACAAAGTGTAACCGTCTTTGAACATCCCATATACCGGACCATCACTTGGATAAATGCGGCTTGTCATGTCATTTTTCCAAACCGACCAAGACTTGTCTGATTTATTAATCCGGATGCATAAATGATCAGTCACTACATATTTAAAAAGGCTGTCTTCCCTGGATTTAAAGTTTACGGGATGCCATGGGTCGACTTTGCCGATGGCAAACGGTATCTGATATTTAGCGGGAAACTTCTCGCCTTCCAAATCAGAGGTACGGGCCCTAAACATTCTGGAAGTGAAAAGATCAATGGTCATATTCTCAAATAAGACCACTCTGGTGCAATAGTCATCTGAGTTTGGTATGTCTGTTTGAGCATAGAGTTGGCTCCAAGTAGTAAGCATCACTAGCAATATGGGGCGAAATAAAGTCTGTGACATATCAAGGAGAAAGCACTGGCAGTTCCGAGCTAAATATTTGTATATGTTGATTATTTCGAGCGGCAATTATCGCTGATTTTTGATTATTCAACGTCACCCTCTTAATTTTTTTGACATCCCCGTATACGGCGATTCCACTTTCTGTATAATTTAACGGTTTGAAATTCCCATCACCCCTACCCAGTAACAAGAGTCCATATCCCGCATCGTTTCGGGTAGTCTCTACCTCCGACACCATCAGATTTCCTGCAATCAAAAGATCTTTTACCTGATCACTGTTGAAGTCATCAATTAAAATGGCATTAATGGAAGACATCTGAGCCAGCGCAGGAAGCGGTATGGCGGAAAAATCTCCCTTTCCCCGGTTGATGAATACGGTTGAAGCGAAGGTGTAAGCTTTATAATGCAATGCGCTATCCAGATTCTCAGATCCGTAAACCTCCGCCAAATCAGCTTTAGCAAAGTCATTGTAGGTAGGAAATTTTTGCTTTATAAATGGCATTTGATTAGATGAACATTCGCGCCCGCGTAAAGGAAATAAGGTTCCTCCATCGTAATAACCCAGGACGATGTCCATGGTACGGTTTCCATCAAAGTCATGTGCGTATATTTCAAATGGTTCGTTAGAGCTGGCCTTATATTTATAATTGAGCCCCAAGTTACCCGCCACCAAATCCATATCACCATCACCATCTAGATCCTCCACGGCAAGACTAAACCACCATCCGTCGCTTCCTTTAAGAATTTCTCTTTTCTGCCGGAAAACCCCCTCCTGGTTTTCAAAAACCGTTATAGGCATCCATTCCCCTACCACAATTAAATCTGTGTCTCCATCGGCATCAAAGTCTACCCAATTCGCGTCAGTTATCATTCCTGACCCTATCAATGCCGGAGCCACTTCTAAGGTAACGTCCTTAAAAATTCCATTATGGTTTAGTAATATATGGGAGTCGGCAGGCAGCGGGTATTGAGATGGGATCAGCCTACCCCCAATAAACAGGTCCAAATCTCCGTCATGGTCAATATCACATTCCCTAACCACAGACCCGCTAGTTCTTAAACCAGGGATACCAGTGGATTTGGTGAAATGCCCTTTACCGTCGTTTAAATATAATCGGTCCTGATAGTGAATATCCTTGGCCGGGTACTCATTCCCACCACTAACCACGTAAAGGTCGTTGTCCCCGTCGTTGTCGGCATCGAAAAAAGTGGCGTCAAGATCCTCGTATTGAGCTTCCTGGGTCCAAAGAGGGTAACCCGATTGCTTAAATCTACCGTCAGCAGTTTGAAAATACAGTTGCCCTGAGAAACCGGTTGCCCCTCCGATATAGAAATCCGGTCTCCCATCTTCATTGACATCACCCACTGCCAGAGCTGGCCCGAACTGTGAAAGTTTGTGGGGCAGCAGACTTTCTTTGGCAAAATCGTTATAAGGATTTTCCCGATGCATGTAAGTTACTCCTGATCTCTCGGTGTAGTCGTACCAGTTTACCAAATTATCAATACTATGAAACGCTGAATAATCAAAATGTACCAGTGCATTGCTATAATAAACCTGAATATGCCTATCCCCCTGAATATTCTTAAGTGTTTCGGATTTCCCATCCGGCCAAATTACCAGCAATTCATCCACCACCTGGTGATCCCCTAAACCAAAATGAACTCCATAGTCTACTGAAGACTGGAATCCTCGAGTAGGGTAGTGTTCGCGTACCTGTTCTACGTCTTGATGCTTGATTATTACTTTGGTTCCCACACCCCGTTGGTTACCAGGTGGACCGGCAAAGTCCACTATCAAGAAGTGTCTATCTAATTTGGTGGCAGCATGATTTTTATAAAACAAAGGCGGCTCATCCACATTATTCACTACTAGATCCAGGTCGCCATCACCATCTAGATCGCCATAGGCGGCCCCATTCGAGAAAGTTTCCCGTTCAAAGCCCCATTGCTTGATCTTGTTGGTAAATCTAAGGTTGCCCTCATTGCGAAATATGTAGTTCTCCTTTTTTCTCTTGGGGGTTGAGGAAACCAACTCCCGAATTAGTTGACCCCAGTCCTCATTTTTCTGTTTCTCCGCCCCTTCCATCCGCCTTATCTTGTAATTCCGGTAGTCGTTATTTCTGAAATCCCTTTTTAGCCCATTAGAAACGAATAAATCCTGGAGGCCATCCTGGTCAAAATCCGCCCAAAGCGGTGCCCAACTCCAATCAGTGTTGGAAACACCTGCTAATTGGGCCACGTCACTAAAGTGGTTATCTCCATTATTTAGCTGTAAGGTATTGTACATATACTGGTAATGAAATCCATTCTCAACAGCCGCATAAAACTGATCCGGATTCATTCCACTCATACTGGTTTTAATGCCATAATTATCTTCCGCCACCATATCCAGGGTAATAATGTCAACCCATCCGTCATTATTGAAATCAGCCACATCCGTCCCCATGGAGAAGTTGGAAATGTGACTTATCTGTTTTTTAAGGCATTCACCAAAGGTACCGTTCCCCTGATTTATATAGAGGTAGTCGTGTTCGGAGTAGTCGTTGGCAATATAAAGGTCAGGCCACCCGTCATTATTGAAATCTCCAGCAGATACCCCTAGACCATAGCCCAGCTCATGCCCTATAATACCAGCCTGCACCGATATGTCAGTAAACTTCGGCAGCCTGCTGCCATCTTTAGAGCTATGCCAACCGTCATTGCGGTATAACTTATCCCCCACAAGAGGATCCCGTTCCCTTCGGGTTTGCTGTACGTTATAAAATGGTTTTACCTCAACATTGTGATTGAGTAAAAACATATCCAGGTCATTATCCCGGTCGAAATCGAAGAACAGGGCCTGAGTGGAATATGCGGTATCCGCCAGTCCCAAATCAGCTCCTAATTCCTTGTATTGAGGGACTCCAGCTTCCAAACCAGTAGAAACGAAAAATAAATTGGCTCGTTGGTCCTTACCGAGTTTTCCTGAACGGCAAACATATATGTCCAGAATACCATCAGCATTAATATCCACCATGGTACTTCCAGTGGTCCAGCTTGCGGTGTCAGTTATACCCGCTTGCTTGGTAATGTCCTGGAACTTCATACCTCCCAGATTCTTATATAATTTATTATGGGTAACATTTCCTGTGAAGAATAACTCGGGTAAGCCATCTTTATCCAAATCCCCAACTGATACACCTCCGCCGTTATAATAATACTCGTAGAATATACTATTCATCCGTTCATTTTCCGGAAGCATATTTTTAAAGGTGATACCTAGCTGTTCTCCGGAAATAGATTCAAATAGTTTGATGGGGTGGGATGACTCTTCCAGATTATCATAAGAAGATTCCATCCCTGCCTCTTTTGCGCATCCAGTGGCAACGGCCATTATGCATAATGTAATTACTCGCAACATCCGGAATTAACTAAGCGCCTAGATGAGATATCCCACCTAGGCGCGTTTTTAAAACTACTATGCCGATCTTAATATCCTGGATTTTGTGTCAGATTGGGGTTTCTACTGATGTCAAAAAATGGTATGGGGAAAATCTCATGCTGCCCGTCAATAAAATTCTGGGCAAATGGTTGTCCATGGTCAATCAACGTCTGACTGATAGGCTCCGGAGCAACGGAACTTTTTGACCACCTGTATAAGTCAAACCATCGAATAGTATACTCCATAGATAATTCCACTGGTCTTTCATGATGTCTAATTTGTTGCCGGAGTTGCTGCTGATTCATGGGACCCAGAGCTACCGCACCTGATCGATCTCTTACCTGATTAACCAGGGTCAAGGCATCATCACTGCTTCCCACTTCGTTCAAGGCCTCAGCTAACATCAGGAGTACATCGGCATATCGCATTAGAGACACGTTATTTCCAGTATAAAAACCGTCATCGGTGTCATTGGCGTATTTTTTAAAATAAGTAGGATTAAGCAATTCATCTTCTACTTCACCATATGAAACCATACCACCATTTCGGGTTCTGGCCATCTCTGATTGGGGATCATCAAAGAAAATTGATCCAAAGACCCGTTCGCTTGGAGTACCATCAGATTTTACATCTGCCAGCATCTCGCCGACCAACCATTCGGAAGGATAGAATAATTCCCATCCACCTAGGGCCTCAGGGGTTACTTCAAAATCAAAGGGATGCCGTTCATCATTTCCATTGGAGAGATCCTGGCTCCATTGAATTTCAAACACCGACTCTTGGTTGTTTTCATTAAGTCCGGTAAAATTACTACCGTAATCCGAAACCAAGCCATAATTACCACTGGCAACAACTTCTTGGAATTTTAAAATTGCCTCATTGAACATTTCTCTAAATAGAAATACTTTTCCCAGATAAGCAGTAGCCGTAGTTCTGATCACTCTTCCCGGATCGTTGGTTTCCGGTAACAGTATTTCTGCTTGTTCAAAATCACTTTGGATTTGAGCCCAAACCGTCTCAGGGTCGGACTGAGTCGGCTTAAAATCCTCTTCATTCTCCGGCAATTCAGTCACCAGGGGTATATTACCAAAGGCATTGAGAAGAGCAAAATGATAGTAGGCCCTTAAAAAATAGGCTTCTCCCAGGATGGTACTTCGTGCTTCTTCACTTATTTCTTCAATTGCCGGCACGAAAGTCAATACTTGGTTGGCATGAAAAACCCCAGTATAATGTGACCTCCAAAAGCTGGTGAAGGTAACGTCATCTGTCCCATTGGTAAAAGATTTAATCCCAGTTCCGTATCCGGTATTCGCCGGTAGTATGTCATCGGATTTCCAATGAAGACTCACATACATTTCTTCAAAGAAGGTCCATTTAGATCCATCAAAGGCCTGTAAGGGTGCATATGCGGCGGTAATACCTTGGCGGGCATGCTGTTCATTAAGCCAAAAGGATTCTGTGGTAAGCTCTTCTTTATTTTCTGGTTCCAGAAAATCACTGCAACTAAACAGTGTTGCGCAAAAGATTAGTACAACTACAAAATTATATCTGTTCATTATCTTAGACTTTATATTTTAAAAACCGAATTGTACACCGAACACATAACGCCTGGCCGATGGAAAGAATCCCCTGTCGACACCTCTTCCAAAGAATTCAAAATTGGTAAGCGATGGGTCATACCCACTATAGTCGGTGATCGTAACAAGGTTTTCACCTCCAATATAAACTCTGGCATTACTTAGAAAATCTAATGTGCCTTCAACCGGGAAGTTGTATCCCAATTGCACATTTTTCAGGCGTACATACGACGCATCTTCCAGGAAGTAATCAGAAGGTCGCAAATTCTGGTTGGGATCACTATCTATAAGGCGAAAAACATTGGTATTGGGATTTGACTGGGTCCAAGCATTCACCAATTCACCGGAATTACCCTGTCGATAAAGAAACCATCGGGTGCCATTATACATCTTACTACCCTCATTGCCTTGGAAGAATATATTGAAGTCAAAATTCTTATACTGAGCATTAAAGGTAAGCCCAAACTCCACATCCGGCAGATTGCTGCCAAACAGCGTACGGTCATCATCGTTGAGTTCACCATCATTATTCACATCCACAAATCTCAGGTCACCGGGGGATGCTCCAGGCTGAATACCATGTGCATCTACTTCAGACTGTGATTGGAATATGCCATCAGTTTGAAACAAAAAGAAATCAGCTATCTGTCCCCCCTCCTGAGTAATGGTAGTTGGATGGTTGACAAAAATTACATTGCCTCGTATAAATGGATCCCCCAGCTTCTTGACCTCATTTTTGGTATGTGACAGATTAGCTGTAACGCTATACTGAAAATCACCGGTTTTATGTTGATAACTCATGGATAATTCCCAGCCTTTATTATTGAGTACCCCAGCGTTCTCGATCACCCCACTAGTGAATCCGGTGGTGGCGGGAATGTTGGCATCTGTAAGGATATCTTCGGTGTCGATATTGAAATATTCAAATGTCAACCCAAAGCGATCTTCAAAAAGGCCCACATCCAATCCCACATTGGTGGTTTCGGTGGTTTCCCACTTTATTTCACTGGGTATTGAGGTGCTAATTGAGCCCACTAATACATCTTCCCCAGAAGCATAGTTTAAACTGGCTGTATTAGAGGTAATGGTGGGTAGAAAAGCAAAATCTCCGATATCCTGATTCCCTAGAGTTCCATAACTGAATCGAGGTTTCAATTCAGATATGAACGGGACATTGAAGAATGACTCCTCACTTATTCTCCATCCTATTGAAACTGAACCAAAAGTTGCTGTTTTGTTGCCATCGGGAAATCTCGAGGATCCATCTGCCCTTACCGATAGCTGCACCATGTAGCGATCAGCGAAATTATAACCCGCTCTGGCAAAAAAAGAACGAATGGTCCTTTCTACATTGGCTCCAAAAGAATTGGCATCCCCTATGCCGGCACTTAAGGCTAGCAAACGATCAGAAGCCAGATTATTGTTGCTTCCCCCAGTTCCCTGAAAAACCCTACGTTCAGCCGACCCACCTATCAGCACATTGACCTGATGATCACCCTGATCTCCAAAAGCTTTACTGTAGTCCAATACATTATTCCAAACTGTTTCCGTGGTTCGCACTCTCAATTCACTAAGTACTGGTTCGGTAATTCTTGCCTGTGGGCCAAAATCATAAGTAGGGGTGTGGAAAATAAAATAGTCGTTAAACACGTTAACCCCGATTTGTGTCCAAATCTTCAGCTCATTAGTTATCCTGTATTCCAGCTTAAGGTTTCCCTGGATCCTATCATCTTCATCTCTATTGGTCTCCAAAACCTGTTGTCCTACTATGTTCCCAGAGCCGATTTGCGGGTCTGAAGGAGAGCCAAAACCGTTTAGGGAGTTCGGATCTCTGGCAGGTTTATGTGGCCTTGAACTTAATAGATCCAGTATTGGGGAGATTGAGGCGTTTCTTCCCCTAAAATCATTTTCATTTAGATTAAACATTCGATCCCGTTTTATCCGGGCATAGGACAGCGATTGGCTCAAAGTGATCTTCTCGCTAATGTTAAAATCATTATTGGTCCTGAAATTGAACTGCTCGGATTTAGTATCTACCCCAATACCTTCCTGATTAAAATAGCCAACCGACAGGTTGTAAAGCACTGCCTCAGTACCGCCCGATACATTGACATCATATTTCTGTTCTATAGCGGTGCGGAAGTATTCATCCTGCCAATCAGTATCAGGCAGTCCGGACTGGGTTACAAATGCCGGTACCGCTGCTCCATCAGCTTCCAACCGAGTGGTTAAAATTTGATTTACCTCGTCCCGATTTGCCAGGTTGATCTTGTCGATCACTTCCGATGCTCCCACATAAGCGTTAATAGAAACCCGAGGTATTCCCTGGCGCCCCCGCCTGGTAGTAATAAGGATCACACCATTGGCTGCTCTTGATCCATAAATAGTAGAAGCAGCAGCATCTTTGAGAATAGTTACTGATGCTACATCTGAAGGATTTACCTGAGTAAGATCACTGGGAATGCCATCCACTACCACTAAGGGATCATTTCCATTGATGGTGCTCAACCCTCTTACTCTCAGGATCGGAGGAGAGCCAGGTGCGCCTTGCCCGCTAACGGCGCTTAAACCTGCGGCCTGCCCCTGAAGCATGTTTCCCAGGTTATTACCTGGGAGTTTTTGTAAGTTATCGATCTCAACATCAGCTACTGAGCTGGTTAGGTCCTTTTTGCCCTGTGTACCATAACCCACCACCACAACTTCATTTAGTTGCTGTATATCTGGTAATAAGTCAACGTTTATGGTGGACCTCGACTCTACATTGATCTTTTGAGTCAAATAACCAATGAAGCTAAAGGTAAGAGTAGCATCAGAAGCTACTATTAAAGAGTAATTGCCTGAAGCATCAGTGATAGTGCCGTTCAGGGTGTTCTCCTCTATTACATTTACACCAGGCAGCGGTTCTCCATCGTCGGAGATTACTCGACCGGTTACGGTATGATCTCCCTGACCATACGAGGCAAAAGTGAACAATAAGGCCAGTAACTGGCCCATTAGTGTTCTTAACAAAGGTTGTAGAAATTTGATCATGCTGTATTTTGGAATTATTTGGTATAGTGCTTACTTATTGTTAGCCAATACAATGATCCAAACCAGCTAATTAAAAAGCTATGAACTGACCTCTACTCCTACTCTACAATCTGAATAACCGCGAAATGGAGATAGAGTTAAGTATAAACAAACGTTTGAAATAGGAAGAAAGGCAGAAATGAGGAATTACGGAACTACCCGGTAACCCGCATAGCGATTGTTCCGGAATATTACCTATCTAACAGAGGATCCAGCCGAGACATTCCCGTAATTCTGCCATAATATGAACTGATCTGCCCATTGAGTTACCTGTTTTTTGCTGCGAACGACTCTCCTTCCAAAATGGTTGAACCCTTGTGACCGTTGGATCTACTCCATTGGATAATCATGTAACTCCAATCCAACTTCAGTAAGCAATGGAAAAACTACCTCCTAGTTGATTGTGGGTAGATTTTAACAATAAATCGTTTAGTTTCAATTTTATGGTCATAAGGAGGGAGCAAACTTTACTTTATTTTCCAATTTGCTCTAATTGATTAGCCAGATCATCAATCTCTATTCCAAACTATATGTGGCTGAGATCTTCCGGTATAGCTCTTCCATCATTCAATTTGGCAGATATCAAAATCCAGCTAATTTTCCATAATCATGACAAAATGAGTAGACACTTACCTTATCACTTGATAGTATTGCGATTTTTAATTCCCTATTTCAGCTTAGGCAGACTCAACCCATAACGCACGGCGATAATCCGAATTATTACTATAAAGCCTATAGAAAGCACCAGGTTCAAGTCGCGGACTATATAGGGGTCCAGTACTAAGTACATTCCAGCCCCCGCCAAGCAAGCAGTGGCATATATTTCCTTTCGTAAAATAATAGGCACTTCGTTGGCCAGAGTATCTCTGATCACTCCTCCCATTACCCCGGTGAACATACCCATGATAGCGGCTATTTCTGGTCGCACACCTACACTTATGGCCTTTTCCACCCCCAGGATAGTGAAAAAAGCGATTCCCAAACTGTCAAACAACATTAGGGTCTTCTTGAGTTTAGAGACGAACCGATGGAATGAAAAGGTGGTTAGAACCCCTAGTAGAATGGCATAAAGAAAAGTTATATCGTTTATCCATACCAAGGGGTAACTGTCTAATAAAACATCTCTCAAAGTCCCTCCCCCAATGGCGGTCAAAAATCCCGTAAAGGTAGCAGCGAACCAGTCCGGTTGCTTTCCCTTTAATGCCAGGGCACCTGATATGGCGAAGAAGTAAGTGCCAATTAATTCGAACAAATATTGAAGTTGCACCAGCTCATCGAAAATTCAGGCAAACATACGTGAAATTAAGCAATGTGGTTTTGCAGGAAATCAAAAAATATAAGTACAGACGCTGATACAGATAAAAATTTTAGATGAATCCCGATTTCTGCTACTATGAACCAGTACCTTGCTTAAAAAAATCGATCTTAGATCTGACTGGCAGGCCCTTACCATCTTCAGTCTGCCCTAATGGGGAGGGGACGGGGGGACTCCC
The DNA here is from genome assembly GCA_965224285.1 of Cyclobacteriaceae bacterium. GTDB lineage: Bacteria > Bacteroidota > Bacteroidia > Cytophagales > Cyclobacteriaceae > JAJCYK01. Next base: position 4,435,446 of record OZ245043.1, on the reverse strand, counting down.
CTAGGTGTTAAAGTTAATTTAAGTATAAAAGTTATATCAAATTGGCAACTTATGGTTTTAGAAGTTTAACGAAAATGGTAGTAATTAATGAATAAGCGGGAGTTTCTTCTCTATAAAGTAGTAAATTAAAGAATGGCTCGAATTCTTTTATGGTGTTTGGCAGTGGTACTCTGTCAACCGCCAACTGACCTCCCATCTTACCTGGCGGAAAATATTCAGAAGAGGGTGGACGGCGGTATCAATCCCAGTATTGCCGTAGGCATACTGGATGGTGATGGCTTTCACTATTATAACTACGGTGCAATGAGCAAGGATGGGAAGCCGGTGGATGAGCATACCATTTATGAGATTGGATCTATCTCAAAAGTCTTCACTGGTACTTTATTAGCCCAAAGTGTGATCGAAGGAAAAATGTCATTGGAAGACCCCATCAATCAATATCTTCCAGAGCAAGCTCAAGTGCCCCATGAGGGAAGCCAAGCGATCACGTTGGGCAGTCTGTCCGACCATACCTCAGGTCTTCCTCGCCTGCCAGCTAACCTGGTTCCCGCTGATCCTACTAATCCTTATGCCGATTACAGCCCTGAGCAGATGTATGCCTTTATCCACAGTTACAATCCAACCAGGGAAGTGGGCCACCAATATGAATATTCTAATCTCGCTCAAGGTCTGCTGGGCCATATTCTTGCCTTGGACGAAGCAAGCAGTTATGAATCCTTGCTGATTGAAAAAATAACCGAACCCCTGGAGATGAGCGAAACGAAGATCTCATTAGATGTCAAAATGGCTAAAAATATGGCGGTGGGACATGTCGGTGGTAATGAGGTGTCAAACTGGGATATACCCACCCTGGCCGGAGCGGGTGCCATCCGCAGCTCGACCTCAGATATGTTGAAATTTTTAGCAGCTAACCTAAATTCTAATGAATCTTCCTCTTTAAATAAAGCTATGGCTCTAACCCACCAGGTACGCCATGACAAAGCAGGAGAAATGAGAGTTGGATTAGGTTGGCATATTAAAAATGGATCTGATGGGGATGTTTACTGGCACAATGGTGGAACCGGAGGTTACCGGGCTTTCGCCGGTTTTGTGAAGGAAACTGGCAAGGCTGTGGTTGTGCTTACAAACTCTATCGTTAGCATAGATGACATTGGCTTTCATTTGTTGGACCCTTCGTCTGACCTAACTACAGTCCAGACGGCTGATGATGCTGTTGAGGTTCCGGAGGAAATCCTACAGCGATACGTAGGCAACTATCAAATCTCACCAGTTTTCAGCATTCAGATCACCCGGGAAGGTACTCAACTATATGGCCAGGCAACCGGGCAGAATAGATTCGAATTATTCCCGAAAACCCCCACAAAATTCTATTTAACCGCAGTTCCTGCGGAAATCACTTTTAGTCTGGAAGGGGAGAATGTTACAGCTCTGACCTTATTCCAAAACGGACAGCAAATAGTGGGGAAGCGACAAGAATAGGAATTAATCTCCAGCATTTTCAGCTTCTTGCGCTAGCTTTACGTTATCGTCAGGATGCCGGTCGATCAGCTTAATAAGTGGATCAATCCCGGCTTTGGTAGGTTTGGTATCCACCAAAAGCTCTATTGTATATTCGTTGTCGGTAATTGGATGCTTATTTAAATAAATTAGCGAGTCCTCGTCTTTGGAGTTGTCCGTATATACCCCAATATCAATCCAATCTTCCAATTTGATCTCAGTTTCATTCCCCAAGCTGTCAGCCCTCAATTTACTTGAGGACAGTTCCAGGCTGACTTGATACTGGTCTCCCTGCTTCACGTAGGTAACATTCTCCGCCTTATTCTCGAATAGAGTAATGGTTTCAAAGAGATCTGTAATAAGGTATTGCAAGGAGTCAGGGGTTACTGCCCGGATGTGTTTGTTGAATGATATAGTAGTGGGATAGCGATCAATTCTACCCTGCCATTCCTCCAAAAACCTCCTGAGTGCAATATTCACACTATCCTCCCCGATATAGTCTTGTAAAGCATACATTACTAAGCTGCCCTTGCGATAATGGATGTAGTTCTGGCTTTCTACCAATTCCAGCGGCATTTCCTTTTTTTGTTCCAAAGAACGACCCCGCAGATAGCGGTCCAGTTCTTCTTTAAGGAATTTCCTGATCTGTTCCTCGGGGTAAGCCTGCTTCATCACCATTAAGGCAGAATATTGCGAAAGAGTCTCACTCAGCATGGCAGCCCCCTGGGTATTGGCAGGCCGGAGTTGATGACCCCACCATTGGTGGGCCATTTCATGGGCCGTAACGTAATAGGCAATATCCACATCCTCGTCTTCCACATTTAAAATAAATCCTATGCCTTCGGAATAGGGAACAGTATTGGCAAAGGATTGAGCAAACTGTGAATATCGGGGGAATTCCATGATTCGCATCTGACGATATTGATATGGGCTGAAGTTGGAGGAAAAATAATCCAAACTGTGTTTCATGCTTTTCATCATCCTGTCAAGGTTATACTCATGCCCCCGATGATAATAGATCTCGAGTTTTACTTCATTGCCGTTGGGGCTCCGCCAACCATCGCTCGTTACTTCATATCTAGCAGACATCATAGAATAAAAGTTGACCATGGGGACATCCATTTGGTAATGAAAGTAATTACGGTCATTTTCCTGCCACTGCCGTTGTAGGTAGCCCGGAGCTATGGCGATCTGATCCTTGCTGGTACTCATGACTATTTCAAAATCAATACCATCACTCGATGGGCCAAAGAAGCTCATACTGGTTCCTTTGGGGTCTGTTCGTTTCATGGCCCTTTCCTTTTCTGGCAGATCATGGTCTTTTCTTTCGTCATCGTCGGAAAGTTCATTGTTTTCATCATATCCGATGGTAGGAAAGAACCCATTATTAAAAAAGGTGCCATTAAATGCCACCTGGTCGGTGGGTCCCCCCTCTTTAAAACCTTTGGTTCGAAATTCGCCTTTAAAGTCCATACGCAGGCTGTCGCCAGGAATCAGACTGTTGTTAAGCTGGTATATGTAAAAACCAAAACGATGGTGATCTTTGATAAGCGTGGTTTCTCGGTCAAACCTGAGCTCTATGATCTCCATTTCCGCATTGGAACTGTGCTGAACGTAGACTTCGTCGAGTGCTTCATTTTGGCGATTAACAAGCGTGTAAAATCCCTCAACATCAAAATCGCGTTCTTTTGGATATATGTCCACCTGTAGATTTACGGTTTGAATTTTTGGTTGTTTGACCCATTGGTAGTCTTCTTTTAGGACCTTCTCATAGTCGGCTTTCAGGCGTTCAACCTGCTTACTACTTACAAATTCATTCAACACATTGGCATTATAATAGATATAACTCCCAGCCAGTAGAAATATGATAATGCCTGAAAAACTAAAAATTTGTAGCGGCTTGGTGAATCGTAGTTTTCCCATTTGCCATCGATGTTTGAATGCTGCATCCGCACCCCTAACGGCAAAAAATACCGCCATGCCGAACAAGAATACGGCCAAGCCAAACCAATAAATGCCAAACCATCCGAATGGAGTTAAGTAGTGTCCGTAGGCATTCATATCAGAATATGCCCCCATACCTGTGCTGCCAAACTCGAACATGCGGTGTTCAAGACCCCAGGTATCCAGTAGACCCACAACGATAAAAAAGGCTACCAGTAAAGCGATGCCCAGAAATTTATGATTGACTATGGAATGTACGAAGAATGACAATAAGGTGAACAATACCAGCCAGGTCATACGATGGACAAATAAAGAAGTAAGATATTGGGGCAGCTCAAACTGGTAATAACCATAAGCAGCCTGGATAGCCATCCCTGTCAGCATCAGCAAGGTCAATAAAACCAGATACAGCATGATCATGGCCAGAAACTTGCTCACTACTCCGATAAAATCAGGTACCGGCAAGGCATCCTGTATTAAATTGATTTTTACCGCACGCTCCTTCCAGACCAATTCCGCTGAATAGAATACCACAATAATCAGGAAAAACAAGTCGAATTGTTGTAGCAGTTCTATAACCGAATATGTAGTGGGATAGGCTTTAGTGCCATACAGATTGGAGTCCATAAAAAATGAATTGAGTATGGTCATCATTAACCCTGCTATTAAAATGCCCTGAAATGGCAATTCATTTATTATTAGCTTGAAATAAAAAACCGTCTGCTTTCTAAATTGATCCAAATAAGCGCTAAGCCCTGATTGTGTGGTTACCTCGGGAATATTTGTTTTAACTTGGGAGTAGTCATAATCTTCAATAAGGTTGGTCTTTTTCTTGAAAAGTGATTTTCGTACTACGTTAAAGGAAAAACCATAGTATGTGACCAAAAGGAATATTAATGCCACACCCAGCCAAATCATTCGATTTTGCAATATTAGTCCTCCCATACCCACCTGATAGCTATTTTGCTCCGCAATGGTCCAATATTGAGTTTCTATATTGACGGTGGTAAAAGCAAATGGGTCTAGCAGTGCAACCAACTCCTTGTTATCAAGATCTTGAGCAAAATTGATACCTCCAATGTAGAGGACCAGTAAGATCATTCCCTGGGTATAGATCACCAACATTTTCCGGCTTAGGGCTCCGGAACTAAAGAACAGGCTGCCGGTGATGAAAGCATTGGTGACAATATAAAGAAGGAAGGGTTGTACATAAGTAGTGATATCGTAAGGTAAAAGCTTTTCAGTATCTCGCCAGGGCATAAGATAACCCAGCATAAAGCCAAACATCATGCCGCTCATGATAAACAATAACGCTAAAAAAGATCCCAAAAAACGACCAAAGAGATAATCCAGTTTTTTGATAGGAGTGGTAAATAATATGGATTCCGTTTGATGGTCAAAATCCCGCAGAATAGCTACTCCCATAACCGCAGAGGAGATCAAACAACCAAATACCGAGATGATGATCATCATGGTGGCAATATTGATGGGTGCATTCTCCTTTACTTGCCCTACCCCTCCTCCAATGCGCACTACATCAGTAGTTACCGCCACAAAACACATTACGAACAGAATAGCAAAATAGATGTAGGTAGCTGGTCGCTTCGCTCGGTATTGAAGCTCAAACTTTAGGATTTCAAATAGTTTCATCTATTTACAATGTGGTGATTTCAGATTCCCGTTGTAAACCCATTATGTGAGCAAAATACACATCTTCCAGATCAGCAGCCATTGGCTTAAAAGATGGATCCGGCTGAATGTCACTATAGACGTGAATTTCCGGGTTGCCGGCAATCATTTGTTCGGAGATCACCGTAAATTGCCTGCGGTATTCTTCCAACTGATCTTTTTGCAAACGCTTACACCAGATCTTCCCTTGGATTCGATCGATTGCATCGGCCGGATTACCTTCCAATAGTAACTCCCCTTTATTAATAATGGCCATACGGCTGCACAATTCTTTAACATCATCCACAATATGGGTGCTTAAGATCACTACGGTATTTTCACCTAACTCACTTAACAGATTTAAAAAACGGTTGCGTTCTCCTGGATCCAGTCCTGCAGTGGGCTCATCCACGATAATCAACTGAGGGTCGGATAATAGGGCCTGGGCAATACCAAATCGTTGCTTCATACCCCCGGAAAAACCTCCCAGATTCTTTTTTCGGTGGGTATACAAATTGGTCTTGTGCAAAATGGCCTCAACTAACTCCCTACGTTCTCTTTTATTTGTGACCCCTTTTAATACCGCTAAATGATTTAATAATACTTCTGCGGTGATTTTGGGATACACTCCAAACTCCTGGGGTAGGTATCCCAGTATTTTGCGCACTTCATGCTTTTGACGCAGTACATCAATACCATTAAAGCTGATACTCCCGCTATCCACTTCCTGAAGGGTGGCAATAGTACGCATCAAAGTGGATTTGCCGGCACCGTTTGGCCCCAATAATCCGAACATACCTTTTGGTATACTTAAAGATATATCCTTCAAGGCCTGGACCCCGTTAGCATAAGTCTTAGATAAATTGGTAATTTCTAGCATCACTCAGATCGTTTTTGGCTTTTAACGTAACAATATACAAGAATTAAGAAGTGGGACCACCTAGATTTACACCATCGGTAATGAGTACAGTTCAGGCTAGGTGAACTGCTTTTACATACAGGATCTACTATATATTTTCTCAAGCAATTAAAAGACCTTATTTAAAGTTACCAACCGATCAATACCGGACATTTGACACCAAAAATGTCCGAAATCGGATACCTGATATCTATTTCAAGTTCAATAATCTTCAACATATCAAACACTTAGCAAAATGGTCTCGAGTTTGCACTAATACAAGCAAAAAACCTGCCTATGACCTTCCTCGGATTTGTTTTATGGTGTCTACTATTGGTCCTCTGCTGGCCACTGGCCATTTTCATGTTATTTCTGTTGCCGCTGGTATGGTTAATACTACTGCCCTTTCGAATTTTGGGATTTACCCTGGATTTAGTCTTCCAATTAATTAAGGCAGTGCTATTATTTCCTTTCAAGGTGCTGAAAACCGCCTAGTATTTTCCTGGCTGGAAAACCATCGTTTGCAAACTCAAAAACCCTTATTACAGGGATACCACCATTTGGCCTTTAAGGGTGTCTATAAGACATGGAGTTTTTAAAAGCCTTTACATAAGAAGAAAGATGTAGAGCGCTGAAGCTTTAACATTTGAGTTTTTGAATAGCATGAAAAATTTAATTCTAGTAGTACTTATGATGCCAATTTGGATTGGTTGTTCAAATAATGATGAGGAAATTGACTGCGAACTGATAGATTTTGCATTCCCCTCCTTATTTATAAGGCTAGTGGATGACGCAGGTACCAACTTGATCGAAAATGGAACTATTGATCCCGATGATATCAGTGTTCAAGGTGACTTTAAATCCCCGGGATTTCAAATTATTCCAGCCAGGGAATTTGCCCTCCCTGATGCCGATATACGAGAGCTTGACCATACCATCATGTTGTTTATTCCCAATCAATCCACATTTCAATACACCATCCATTGGAGTGACATGAATTCTATTCAAGTAGATTTTTCAGCAGAGTTTACTAAACTTCCCTGTTTTTTATTTTACTATAAACCTATTGGAGGTGTATTTAAAAATGAAACATTTGATTTTAGAGAAATCCCTCCACTTCAATTTGTAGCGGAATTGGAGTTGTAAAAACGCACAGCAATGTGCTTCTTATGCCCTGACCAGTTGTAGTGTTTGTCAATCCCACCTATAAATTTAAAAGGTCCACCAGGAGTTATAAAATCATATCAGCAGCCCTGACTAGATACGTATAAGGTGATAATAATTTCTCCCTGAGAAGTTTGCTCATCAAACGGAAGTCCACAGTTACGCAGGAGATGCAGCATAGGCTGGTTATCCCTCATGACATCAGCCCTGAATCTGTCAATGCTGTTTTTTTGGGCAGTTAAAATCAAATGTCGCAACAGTAACCTGCCAATCCCAAGGTTCTGGTAATCATCCTTTACCGTAACCGCCAAATCTGCGGTAAGAGGTAGGATCTGATTGGTGCAAACATATCTACCCACCGCCAGAGCCTCTCCATCGGAGGGTGGAGAAAGAGTAACTAAGAGTGCAACATGATATCGGTGGTCAACTTCTGTAAAATATTCCAGTTCATTAGCGCTAAGTGATTTCTTCGGTCCATGAAATCGATGGTATATGGAGGATTTACTGAGATGCTTAAATCCCATTTCAAGCGCTGGTTTATCCTCAGAGGTTATGCTCCGTATGATTACGGTCTGATTGTCTTTTAGCTTTTCTTCAACGTAGTAATTTTCCATTGGATTTTCAGCAGATGGTATAATTGCTCAGCCCATCATTGTTTCTAATCTCGGTGCCGCCAGGCAGATACTACTTTTCCGGAGGGCCCACCAATTCAACGAATACCCCATCGGGATCTTTGACAAATATTAATTGGTAACTCTCCCTTTTCACCCATCCCAATTTTTCAATATTAGCCTTCTCCAAGCGGTTTGCAACCTGCTGAAAAGCAGTGCTAGTGAAGTTGAACGTCAAATAGTTGACCCCCGCATGGGCATCTACACCGGACTGTTGGGGTCTGGCCTCTACCTGGTCAAAATAGGCCAGTTTTAAGATAGTGGCTTCATCTCTATCCACCATTTTAAACATCTTAACTGAAAATGGCTTGCCATTAGCTGCTCCAGCCTCACTACTCCATTCCGGAGACAAATCAAAACTTCCGGTTGGAGTCATACCGATAACTTCTGTATAAAATTTTTCCGATTTCTCAATGTCCGATACCACTAAGCCGATAGCCGCCACTCCAAGCTCTGCTGGGGACTCTTGGGCTAAACCGGGGTTTAGCAGCAGAATGATTATTGATATTGATAAACTTAATCTTTTCATAACTATGTTTACCATTAAATGTGGCCCATAATATAGCCGCTATTCAGTAAGATAGATATTATATCTAACTGTCAATAGGCTAATGGCTAAATTCTATTTATCTGAAGGCAGCCGTATAAAATTTTTAAATAATTCAAAAATAAAGATCAACCTGGGGAAGCCCCCGCCCCCCTTTAATAAGTTAAGGGAAAACGATGTCAAGCGTCGAGATTGGGGCGGAATATTTTTATTATTAGATTTTCTGGGTAACTGATTAGCAAATTACGGGGCTGTTGTGCACCCAAATCCAGGCAACAATTGATTAGGTGTCAATGGCAAGTTTGAGAAGTGCTGATTAGCACATAAGGGATACACACCTTACAAGGTATATAGGGTTGAGCCGCAGCTTTCAATAAATACTCTCAAAAAAAAAGCTCAAATAGGTTAACCTATCTGAGCCCATAAAAATTGAATACTTTCTTAATTCCCCTCACTCAATGAGAAGCTGCCATCACCGTTAAATGAGGTCAATATAATGGTAACAGACCAAATTCCCGGAGTACCACTGTCAGTTACTCCCGAAAAAGAATCAGGTTCTACAGCACCGCTTAGTGATTTGTCTAAAACAACATTTCCGTCAGCGTCCCTAACGATCATTTGAAATGACCCTTCCGTAGTAGCGGTAATATCTGCGTTATAATCTGCAGTGCTTAGAGCATTCTGCCACAGAAAAGTCCTGGTTGCAGATCCACCATCACTGGTAAAATCTCCATCCACATCTCCAGAAAAGTCATCGTTGTCATCAAATAGAACACTCCCATTTACCGATACATTGGTGGTAAATGCAGGTTCATCATCATCGCAACTAAAAATTAAGAATATTGGAAAAACAAACAGGAATAAGCACAATTTGTTGTTCATAGTAAAATATCATTGTTTCAACCTATAAAATTAAGCTTTTATTGGTTACCAGTACATGTTATGATAGCCAGCATAATACCCATGTAATAAATAACCATGATCCTTATTCCATGCGCCTTCCTGTGGTCATATTGTTTTGGTGGAGCTAAAACTTTATCACACTATTAACCAGGCCTTTGTAGACTAAGACGACTTCCATGCTTGCGAGAATGGACCAGTTCAAATCTACACATCTGGGGAATCCCCCCACCCCCCGTTGAAAAGTTAAGCGAAAAGGGTATCAAGAATCGGGATTGGAGAAACTATATTATAACCACTATAAATCTACTGATCTACCCTGCAACCCTATGATATCCGGCTGTGGTAATCCGCCAACTACCTACAATTTCAACAACTTCGGGTATTTTTTGACTATAGGTCTATATCATTATATCGAGCTCAGGATGACCCCAGATTCCAAAGCATTGTCAAAAGGTCCTGGATCCCCTAGGAATGAGCAGTTGTGATCGCCTTCTCTTGGCCGGTACCAGCAAAAATGGAGGATAAGTGAAGAAAAATATGTTGAATTCACAAAAGGTACGGCGTGTGTACCAGCCCCGAATTTTGTATATTGATTATCCAACATAAGGTGTCATGATGATTAGGTGCTGTTTAATGCTTATGGCTATTGCTGGAATATCTCTGGGGGCACTAGCCCAGCAGCAACCTGTGCTTGACTCAGAAAATGTCATCGCCCCCGCTGATTTTATGAGGATATTGGTTCCACCGGATGAGGTAGAGGGACGAGCCTATCTTTTCGATGATTGGCAACAAGGAGAGGTATTTTTATCACAAGGAAAATATGCCTCCGGCATCACCTTCAATTATGATGTATTGAATCATGCCCTGCTGGTACTGGTGGATAAAAAAGAATTTTCGTTGAATCCGATTGCCGTAGATTCCATTCTCATGGCCAATAGATCACAAGTTTTGATAAATCCCATCATCCTGGATGGCATAGATACGGATCGGTTGCTGCTTAGAGTATATGAAGGTATTCATGTAAGTTTGTTTCGCTCTACTGCAGCCAAAAAAATAGCAGGTGATAATAATACCACCACTTCCGTTAAATTAAAATATGTAGAAGATACCGATATCCAGGTTAACCAAGAACAAACATTTATTCTATTTGATAAATCCACTAAGAAGCTGCGCGAAATACCAGAAAAGAAAAAAGAGTTAAAGAAGTGGGAAAATGGGGATCAACTAGCAGATTTTGTTAAAAATCAGAACCTGGACTTGAAAATAGAGGCTGATCTGATTCTGTTGGTGCAATATTATCAACAATTGATGTACGATGAGTCTTAAGGGAGTGCTATCCAATTCAACAAAGCGCCCGACCCCTGCCTTAATACCTGCTGCTTATGACGTATTAATATAAGTATCTAATTATAAAATATTTACATAACTCAGTCGCTTGGCTGCGCCGAGTGACTATTATAGTAGATTAACTATTGATCGCTGCTCCAGATGACCACTACATCAACAACTATAGCTTATTCATACCCCCTCACGTCATGGTGTTTTGTGTGTTTTCGTAGAAAAAATTCTACCTCGCAATGCCCATAAAAGGGTTAATCTGACTAAGCTTAAACCAACCACAGCTGACCATTATATCGAAAATGCCTCTGAAATATCAAAAATATGGCTGAAAGAGATTCTAGGCATTTTAGAGGATGTGAAGAGAAAAATGCCAAATGGAAATAGTAATAAGGAAATTTTGGTTAACCACAACTGGACTATTGCCTACCGGGCTATTTGGTGTATGCCTATGCTATTCGGTCTAAACCTATATAGCCTATTTATCGATTAGTACTCGTATGATTTCATTACAAAACCTATCAGGCTCCTCAAAAAATGGGAAATGGGCTGATTGTTCGAAGTATATTAGTTCTTTCTTAGGAGCTGTTATTTTTTGGTAATAATCAGCAACTAATTCGTGAGGAGTGGTATAGTCAGATTTGCCAATAAAGAAAAACACAGGAATCTGATATTCGGTGATCTCATTTAGAATACTACCGGAAAGCACATTATACTTCATGTTTGAAGAACTAAATGAGGATCCTGCCGCTACCTGCAATACTTCAGACAATTTATATTCGGGAGCCCGCAGACCTGACCAGATCAATGGCAAATACGATTTGCTATTTTTTAATTCTCCTCCGAATTCAAACAACCAGTTTTCAAGATTTGGTTTGTCTGTCTGATGCAAGGCCGAAATAATCTCTGGTCGACCAAGTTTTTCCGCTTGCTCCCGAATAAAAGCTTCTTGTAAGATCACCGATTTTTCACTGTCAACCACCTGACCTATACTAATATAGGCACCGAATAAATCAGGTTTTTGACTTGCCATGATGCTTCCAATATAAGTACCAAAAGAGTGACCTACCAGCATCACATGAGCTTTGTTATATCTGTGCCTTAAGGTATCGATTAAGGTATAAGCATCATTAACAATTTGATTAACATTTATGCTTTCGGTGGGTGGGATGTTTTTTGAATAGGTTTTACCCGCACCTCGTCGGTCCCAATGAACCACGGTAAAGAATCTTTCAAGTGGTCTCTGGAATTCATGTGCCAAATACATCATAGGCATCCCCGGTCCACCGTGTAAAAACAACAAAATGGGATTTTCCGTGTTTTCCCCTCTTATCAATATGCATTGCTCAACTCCCCCAATTTCAAGGTACTCAATTGCAGCAATGGTATTATTACTTTTTGAATCGATACTTGATGTCCTCGCAGGCCAGAGCCACCATGCCAACAATAGTACTGCAATTGAGAAAATTGCCAACAGAAAACCCTGTAATATTTTAATGGCGATTCTCATGTCAGGTTATTTCATGACCAGAATCTTAACTATATCGGAACCAAGCTTATCATAATTGAAGATAGCTATAAAAAAATAAGACCAATTACACCTAGCTATAGATATCCACCGGGGTATCAGTAAGAGTTTCCAACCAGAGATTTTCGCTTGGCCAATTTAATAACTCCTAATTTGTCCAGTAAAAGTATTACGTAATAAGTCGGGTCAATCTCATGCCAGCGTATACCTCCAAAATTGGCGCGAGAGCCTTGTTTGTGATGGTTGTTATGGTAGCTCTCTCCCATCATGAGAACGTCAATGGGTAATAAGTTGCGCGAAGTATCGGAAACCTCAAAATTGCGGTAACCATACTTATGGGCAAACCAATTGATAATCACACCATGTACTGGTGCCAGTAAAAATTGTATCGGCAACAATAACCAAAGCCACCAAACCGTGGCAAAATGCCAATAAAAAAGTGTGTATAAAGCACCCCACGCCAGTCGGGAAGGCCAGGAACGGGCGAAACGATCAAATGCTGTCCACTCCGGCACATTTTTCAAAAACCTGGGTTCTACTTCATAGGTTTTATTGGTGATTCTGGAATAGATGGTTTTAGTCCGCCACATCATGCTAAACACATTCTCATCATATTTTGGGGAATGGGGATCCTGAGGGGTATCAGCATAAGCATGGTGCATGCGATGCATGATGCCGTATCCGTAAGCGCTCAAATAGTTGCTACCCTGAAATATCCAGGTGAGTACGAAGAATACTTTCTCCATGGGTTTGGACATGGTGAAGGCACCATGAGCAGCATATCGATGCAGGAAAAAGGTTTGAAAGAATAATGATAAATACCAGTGTGCTACAAAAAATATCAGGATAGCCAGCATAAAAACAAATTCAAACTAATGTAATTAAATGAAGGTTTGTGCCCTTATATTAGAGACAACTTTGGTGCCGGTTTGTGACAAAAATGGTAAACTTTTTATTACTTATCAAAATGGAGTTTGGCTGCGACTGCCTCCTTTAGCTCTTCCAGGAGGCTTGAGGAAAAACCAAAATGGCAGGATTTGTGGAAGTGGTTTAGAAAATTAGCAGAAATTAGGTCATGCTTTAGGATGTGGGTTTCCCGGTTTAACTTCTCCTTGGCCCGGCAGAGGATCTGCCGGCAGTGATCCTGTTTCTTATCAAACAAAGTGTGGAGTTGGTCATAGTCGAAATCGAAAACTTCTCTTAAGATAAAGATGGCTCTTTCCAACGGTCCCAATTTGCTATGCAGCAAAGACAATGCACTGGCTATCTCATGATCCAGGTCCAATTGATCCAGGTCAAGATGAAAATACTTATCAATCAATTCGCCCAGGTTTAGGCTATCAAAATATTCCATCTTGTAATTTTTAAGGCGATTGAGATGATTGAGGCAGTTATTAGTCACTGCCTTGATTAAGTAAGCCTTGGTATCCTTGATCTTACCGGGATCAACAGATAGCCATTTTACATATGTATCCTGAACGATATCTTCAGCTTCTGCCAGGGAGCCCACCATTTTCCGGGCGATGTTGGAAAGGAGTGGATGATATTGTGTAATAGTTTGAGATGGTGTCACAATCTTCAAAGGTAAGCTTATTTTGTGACATATTTTATTAAGTTCACCCCAGTTATCCTATGCTGGAGTGATCAATTACATAAAGTAAAAATCATGATCTATTTTGGTAGTGGTTCCTCAATTCTTTTAAGGAACTCCGCAAAACTTAAATCTTTCAATTCCTGGTAATGTCTTCTTTGACGTTCAACTTTCTGCTCGAAAGTCTCCAAGTAGTTGTTAAACCTCGGCTCACCTTCCAGGTTATCAAATAGTGGATCCATCAAAATATAACTGGGGGCATTGGCGATTCCTAATACATCATGCTCCATCAGTTTAACCAGCCATTCTAAAGCTTCTTCCTGCTGTCCCAAGAATGCATGAACCCCGGCGAGATCGTAGAATACGTAGAACCCCAAACCAAATGATTGGGTACTGTCGCTTAAAAATTGGAGATCACGATCTATCTCTTCCTGAAAATATTTTCTGGCTTCTTCCTTCCGGTCCAAATTCCACAGCACATAGGCGTATCTATGGGGAAACCAGGGAGTGGCCCGGGTAATAGTATAATTCTCCTGCTCCACTACCTCCTTCACTTTAAGGAAGTACTGTTCTGATTGTTGGAAATCACCGGTCCAGGAAAATGTCTGAGCAATTTGATGATTATTGTTCAAATTATCCGGGTTAATGGCCAAGGCTCGTCCCAAAAACTCAATGCTTCGATCAGCATCATTATTGTATACCAAGTGATGCATCCCTAAAGCAGTTAAGGCCAGATTAAAATCAGGTTGAACCTTCAACGCAGTATTAAGCAGTTCCTCACCCTCGGCGAAGTATCCCAGAACCACCCGGCTCACCCACTGATTCTGGAAAAACTGGGGATTGGTCTGATCGATCTTGGTTAATCTCTCACCTAAAATAAGGGCTAGATCATGGCGGGTTTCCTGCAGTGAAAAATATCTAGCTAATTGAAACAACGCCAAGGGGTCGCTGGGGTTTAACCGTACTGCCTTTATCAGATTATCCCTTAGTCCGGTGGGGTTGATCCCTTTTACCCAGTAAATGTTACCGAGCAGGCTAAGGACTTCGGAATAATTTGAGTGCCTCTCCATTAGCTGCTCGGCCATAGCCTGGGCGGAATCATACAAGTGGATCTGCTCTCCCAGTTCATTTACCCGATAAAGGTAAGTCCATCCTAATCGTACCTTCGGCATAAAAAAATCCGGGTCTTCGGAGATAGCCAGTTTATAAAAATGAATAGCTAGATCCAGATCTCGTTTATCCCTCCTGGAGCTATAACTGTTTTCATATTGGAGTCCTTTCATATAGACATGATAGGCGGCCAGGTTTTCCGTTGGTATCTGGTCAATTTCTGTCTCTTCGGTGGGAGAAAGTTCAGCGCTGAGTTCCTGGGCGATCTGCTTGGCTATTTCGCTTTGCACATCAAATACCTTGATGGTATCCCGGAAATAGATCTCCGACCACACGTGCTCATCGGCTTGCGCATTGATCAACTGTACAATCACCCTTACCTTGTCATCTATGCGCTGTGCACTGCCCTCCAACAAATAGTTGGCATTGGTTTCCTCAGCAATCTGCGAAATGGAGACAGCTGCATCCCGGTACCTTTCCATAGAGGTTCGTGAGATCACCCTTAAATCGCTGATCTTTGACAGGTTGCTGAGAACGGCATCCATAATACCATCGCTGAACCATTGTTGGTCCCCGGAAGGGCTAATATCCTTAAAAGGGATGACCGCGATAGACTTATCTACTATCCTAATCGAATCCCTGTTCTCTACGGATTGCCTGTTTCCTTGATTGCCATTATCATGCAACCACAAATAGATCATTCCCAGTAACCCTAGGACGAAAACCCCAAAAATCCAGGTCTTTCCAGATAATTTAAATGATGTGGTTTTGCTTTCAGGCCGGTCAGCAGGTGTCGGCTGCACGGCTTGGGAAGGTTCCTCAACCTCAACCTGATAGATCTTTACCGGTTCCTTTACTCCTCTTAAATACTTCTCCTCCACTAAATTGGCAGAGATCTTCTTCTTGTTGTGAATATTTTTATAAACACTGTCTGTTACCAGTATACCGCCTACCGGTGCCAGAGGTTCAATTCTGCTGGCGACATTGACCCCGCTGCCAAATACGTCATTCTCCTCCACGATCACTTCGCCCACGTGAATGGCGATCCTCAACTTTAAGTCTGGTTCCAGCTTGCAGGCAGATTGTATGGCTCCTGCAGCATAAACGGCATCACTAATGGTTTTAAAACTGGCCAATACTCCGTCTCCTATTTCCTTCAACCATTTGCCGTGGTACTTTTTAATAATAGATCCCTGGAGGGTCCGGTTTTTTCTGAGCAGTTCTAAAGCCCGTTCCTCATCCTCCTCCATCAGAGCAGTATAACCGGCGATATCGGTAAACATGATGGCGGCAAGCTGACGGGTCTGAGTCATGGTACTTCCAAAATACAAAAATACCATCAATTGGTTTAAAAGGTGTTGGTATCGGGAGATGTGATGAAGGCAGCTGGCGGATGTAATACTATTTATAACCTCTTGGGATCAGCGGAATTTCTGCTAACTGTAATATGATGGTTTTATTTTGCCAGCCCCATGGGCCCAGTATATTCTAAAAACTGAAATTGAGCTAGGCAACAAAAAATGTTTTGGTATATTTTCAATGGAAAAGTGGTAGCGTAGACTAGAAAGCTGCAACTTGATGAAGGTCTTCCGGGCAGGGGTATAACCCTGACCACGGAAGGTCTGGAGACTTTGAAACCATTAACTTAATAATAATGAGTGGTATTCTGGATCAATTTAAGCTGGATGGACAGACAGCATTAATAGT
Organism: Cyclobacteriaceae bacterium; assembly: GCA_965224285.1. Lineage (GTDB taxonomy): Bacteria > Bacteroidota > Bacteroidia > Cytophagales > Cyclobacteriaceae > JAJCYK01. The sequence goes on along the minus strand of OZ245043.1, from coordinate 4,418,880 downwards.
AGGTGGAAATCGAGGACTGGGCATAGAAATGGCCAAAGCGCTGGCAGAAGCCGGCGCCAGCATCGCCATAGCCGCCAGGGATCAGGAAAAAAATGACGAAGCCGCTAAATTGATAGGCGATGATTACCCGGTACGAACCCTGGGCGTCGGTTGTGACGTGACCCGGGAAGATGAGATAAAGCATACTGTCAAAACTGTGCAGGAAGAATTTGGCCGCATCGATATCCTCATTAACTCCGCTGGTATCAATATCCGGGGACCTATCGAAGAAGTGACAGCTGAAGAGTTCAATAAAGTGTTGAGTGTCAATGTAACTGGCACCTGGCTGTGCTGCAAGACAGTTATCCCTATAATGAAGCAACAGCAATACGGCCGCATCCTGAATGTGGGGTCGATGTTGTCCCTTACCGCAATTCCCGAACGCACTCCTTATGTGTCTAGCAAAGGGGCTATTATCCAGCTAACCAGGGGGCTGGCGCTGGAAGTTGCCATGGAAAAAATAACAGTAAACTCACTGCTGCCGGGACCCTTTGCCACGGAAATGAATTTACCCTTGACCAACGATCCTGAAAAATACCAGGCATTCATCAGTAAGATCCCCATGGGTCGCTGGGGAGAATTAGATGAAATTGGCGCCTTAGCGCTGTACCTGTGCAGCCCCGCCAGCAGTTTTGTGACCGGCGCCGGTTTCCTGATCGACGGTGGCTGGACCGCCATATAACTTAACCTTTAGTAGCACATTGGAGGACAATTCCGTACTGCAACATAAATCCTCCTTGATTTAACCGGAAAAGGTAAACTCTGGCAAGTGACAGATCTCCCCATTTTTTAATGCCGACTGGTGTGCCAGTATCCCCACGCAGGTGATATTGGCAGATTGTTTGGCATTGGGATAGGGATCTCTTCCCTGGACCAGGGCGTCCACAAATTCATGCACCAGATGTGGATGCGATCCGCCATGTCCCGCTCCCTGGGTGAAGGATAGGTGCTGATGTTCGTCCGAATCGTATACCCCCTGTGTGGTAAAGGATTGTATTTCTTTTGGCAATAATTTGGCATAATCCGGACAATCCACTTCAGCAGGTATCTCAGGCTCCGGCAATTTCGCGGTGTGCATGATCAAGGGTTTCCCCTCAATCAGAGGCCATTCCACTGATTTCCTGGATCCATAAACCTCAAAGCTTTCCCGGTACTGTCTTGCCACATCAAACAACGATCGATAGACCTGGGCGCTGAGATCTGAGTTGCGAAATTTGATATGGGCAGACTCAATGGCAAACGGGGAGTTATAATGTTGAATGAGCTCATCCCGAATAGTGCCAGAACCGAAACAGGAGACGGACTCAGCCTCATCCCGGGTTAAAGCTAATACCGGACCTACGCAGTGAGTAGCATAATGCATGGGCGGCAGGCCAGGCCAATAGTTAGGCCAACCATCCATGTCCTGCTGATGGCTGGCTTTTAAAAACTGCACCTTACCCAGATCCCCGTTTTGATATAGTTCTCTCATAAATAGGAATTCCCGGGCATAGATCACGGTCTCCATCATCATATAGGTCAGTCCGGTGTCTTGGGTGAGCCTGACTATTTCTTCGCATTCCTCTACCGAAGTGGCCATCGGCACGGTGCAAGCCACATGCTTACCCGCTTTCAGTCCCAGGATAGTTTGTCTACCGTGATCCGGAATGGGAGTGTTGATGTGCACCGCATCAATATCGGGATCCTCCAGCAACTCTTCATATGAAGTAAATCGTTTCTCAATAGAGAATGCGTCCCCTATTTCGTTCAATTTGTCAATGCTTCTCTGGCATACTGCGATCAAGTTTGCCGAGGGATGTTTCTGGTAAATTGGGATGAATTCCGCGCCGAAACCCAAACCGACAATAGCCACGTTTAATTTTTGATCTTTCATTAGCTAAAAATTTTTCTTAAAAACTTTAATCCGTCCCGGGCAAAGTCATCCTGGTTATCTGCTAAATTCTTCCAGATGCATACCGCTTCTACCAATTCCTTATTCTCTGGAGTAAAACTTTCTATGGTGATGACGCCCTGATAGTTTATATCCTTTAAGCCTCTAGCAAAATCAGTCCATGGAGTCAATCCGGTTCCCGGAACACCCCGGTGATTTTCTGATACCTGAACATGGACCAGTCGATCCCCCGCTGTTCTGATGGCTTTTTTAAGGTTGCTTTCTTCAATAGTCATATGAAATCCATCCAATAATATCCGGGCCGCTGGATGGTCAATATCATGGATGAGGCGCATTACATCATCCACCGTGTTTATGAGGTCCGTCTCGAACCTATTCAATGGCTCCAGAGCTATTACCAACCCTTGACTTTCTGCCATGACACATACTTTGTGCAGGTTTTTCACGGCCATATCCCATTCGCGTCGCCTCTGATCCTGCGAAACCATTCTGGCCTTTCCCACAGCGGAATACATGGGACCGGCTAAAAAGTCCACCTGCAGCTCATTACAGAGGTCCAAACATCGCTGAATGTAATCAAAGCAATTTTGATGAACTAACGGATCTTCATGGGTAAAATCCTTGGTCGGACCAAAAGCCCCGCAAACCGTGGGCACCAACCCACTATCTTCCAGCGCCAATTTCAACTCCTTGGCATCAATAAGATTGGGGTCCTCCACTGGGATCTCTACCGAATCAAATCCCATTTCCTTGATCTTCGGAAATAGCCTCACTGTTTGGGCATCAAACGGCGATTCCCATAACCAGGTGCTGACCCCGAATAGAATATTTTGCCTAGCCATTACTTAGAGGCCAGCCCCTCCCTGACCACTTTCATATTGCCCTGCATAATACGCCAATGACCGGGAAAAGTGCAGATATAGGGATAATTACCCGGCTCCTCTGGGGCTGTAAATTCCAAGGTAAACGATTTGTCGGGGTCTACAATGGGTATGTAATAAAGCACCTCCTCCAAATCCGGCACATAATCCTTATCCAGACCATTGGGATCAGTAGCCATTTGATCAGCAGCCTTTCCTACAGCATCTTTCTCTCCTTTTTGGGTAATTACCAAATTGTGTTGCATAAAGTCATTGTTCTGGAAGACCAATTGCACCGGTTTCCCTGCTTCCACCTCAATTTCGGTAACGCTGTATTTCATTTCATTGGGAATGGTCCTGATCACCAGCACTTGAGCTGCCACAGCAGATGCTTCCTCAGTCAAACCGGTTAGATCAGTTTTATCCAAATAATTAGCTACGAAGCGCTCCACCAGATTGGGTGCAATTTCTCCATCCTGGGACTCTCCTAGCTCCTGGTGTGGAAGAGCCTCATAGGAAGGATGCTCTTTCATGAATGAACTGATAAATCCTGCAGAGTGGTGACTGGCAGCCGCATACAAAGCCTTTGATAACCACTCATCCTCTACCACACTGACGTTTTTGGATATTTCGTATAACTTTTTCCCTAAAATCTGAGAGTTGTCGCGTTGAGCAGTATAAATCAACGCATTGAGTACTACTTTGGGGTCCTTATCAGCTAAAACCCCGGCTTGTATCATCGCCCGGTCGCTATCGGCGGATTTGGGTAAAATCTGGATGGCCGCCCTACGCACTGCCGGAGCTGGGTGATTTAAGGATCCGATCACCACTTCCCGGGCTTGAGAGTTAGAGGAAATATCTGTCAGACCAGATATGGTCCACAGCGCATGAAGCGCTCCGGGGTTATTCCCCATCCGATCAGTAGAATGAGCCTTAACCAGAGCATATAGATCATTTAATACATCCTTTTCCCCACGCTCCACCAATAATCTTTGAGCAGTCATTCTCCAGTACATGTTGTCATGGGATAATGCATCGATCAGTTGTAGTGAATTTTCAGGGTCCAATGCCTTATCTGTAGTAGTTTCCGCATCCCTGGGGACAATACGCCAGATCCTACCTTTGGATCTATCTCTCAGTGGATTAACATGGGCATTTCCGGCGCCATTTTCTGCATCGTAGCCCCCCCGGTCTACCCTGGGAGTAGGATTGTGCTGGATAATGAAGTTGTACCAATCAGCCACCCAAACCATACCATCCGGCCCTACCTTAGCTTCAACCGGAGAGACCCATTCGTCCGAACTGGCCATGAGGTTTCCTCCATCCACTTCCCGATAGCCAGCCCCATCCGCCTCTATTTTGGCGATATGCACTAAATTTCCAGTAGGTTCACAGATAAAAGCCACCTGATTCCAATAGTTTTCGGGATACGCTCTAGCGGTATAGAAGTGATGGCCGGCGGCGGCGGTAAATCCCCCAAAGACATCCACCTGCCTCACATTGGGGGTGATGGGACTCATAGCATAGTGGCCATCGATCTTTTTACTGCCATTGGCCTCCATCCCTGCTACCCCTGCCAGAAGATTATCGGGAATTCCCAGATATACGCTATGGGTATTGTTAGCAGTAGAGGCAAAGATCGAATTATCTTCGCTGATTCCCAGACCCCAGGTGTTGTTACTGGTATTGGTCAAAAATTCAAATTGTTCTTTATGAGGAGAGAACCGGTAAATACCTTGAGCAAACTTATGATCAGTACCAAAAATATTGCCCTCAAAACCCGAGTAGCCTACCACACCGTAGATCTGGTTATCAATACCGTTTTGAAGATTTGAAGGACCGGCATGGGTGTCAAATATCCCCCAGCCTTCCATGAAGGTCTCTTTGACATCGGCCCGATCGTCCCCATCGGTATCCTGAAGGAATAAGAAATACGGGGCTTGCGAGACAATAATGCCCCCGTTGCTAAACACAAAACTGGTGGGGATATTTAAGTCCTCGGCAAAGATGGTAAACTTGTCAGCTTTACCGTCTCCATCAGTATCTTCACAGATCTTAATTCGGTCATCTCCTATACCGGGATCGCTGCGCACTGTATTGGGATAATCGACGGTTTCTATCAACCATAACCTGCCCTTTTCATCCCAATTCATAGCGATAGGATTGATGACGTCCGGCTCGGCGGCAAACAACTCTATTTCAAAACCCGCTGGAACCTGAATCAGTTTTTTTGATTCTTCAGGACTAAGGGGCAATTGGTATTGAGGAGGCGGGTCCCGTTTTTCATAGTTGGGTATATTGGTCTCCTCACGATATTCCAATGGTGGAATGTCCCTGGAATAAACCTCCCAATTCCTTCTTATTTTTTTTCCCACTGCCCAAAGGATACCATTCTTAATAAGTTCATGAAAACCGGGATTATTCCAGGTCCTTTCATCATGTCCATAGGCGGTATAAAATACCCTGCCATCTTTATAATCCTTCACCCAGGTCCATGGTTCGCGGTGATCCCCTTCCACCCGCTCCATCAATACCTGGATGTCATCCGCTATTTTATCATGCACATAGGTTTCATCCCAGGTGGAAAACTCGTTCATGTTTCTGGTGACAGCGTGGGAAGTATCAGAGATCACCGCGGTAAAAGTGCCGGTTTTGTGAGACTTGAATTGAGCCCCAACCAAATCGATATATTGGGGAGAATTATGAAAACAGAAGCTGGCACTGTGGACAGGAATAAAAGCATGGCCCGCAGCCACAAAATCCAACAAAGCTTCTTCCTGTTGAGGGCTTATGGTTTCGTGATTGGCATAAATGATCAGGCCGTCGTATAGGGCCAGTATTTCCGGATCAAGGTCGTCAACTGATTCGGTATAAGTGAGATTAATGCCATTTTTAGTGAGGGCTGATGCCAGTATAGGCATATATTGCCGGGAATTATGATGTTCGGAGTCATGTCCTAAAAATAAGATTTCTATCCTTCTGGGCTGATCGTCCTCAACGGAGTTACTTTTTTCCGTGCATCCCGCCAGGAGCAAACCTACCATCCAAGGAATAGTCAGGGAGAAGGAAAATTTTTTCATAGCAACGGGATCAAAGCGTTAATATCTGAAAAAGATGCCAGAAAATTGAAGGTACGGCAAGTAAACCAAGGTGGAAAGTTTCTTTAATTATTTTTGTGGTTTTCAAAATATAAAGGACAGCATCAAGATCCTGTAGAAGTGTTGGTGATCAAGAAATTACAGACTGGCATAAACCGAATAAAAGAGACGGGTCAGACAAATAATTAATGGTCGAATTATCTGAATACTTCATTTTTTCAGTTGGAGAGTAGCTTGTTGTGCTTGGTATAGACCAATTTGCTGATTGATTACATAATGTTGTATTGCTTCAACATCTTCTTCCTGAAGTACGTCGTCAAACGAAGCCATACCGTTTTGCGCAAATATACCCTCTAGCACAATACTCTTAAAGATTGAGTGTATTGATTCAGTAAGCATACCCAGATTCGGATATTGAGAAAAATATCCTTCTGGCTTACCTGCCTGATGGCAGGGTTCGCAATATTCGTAAAAATGAACTTTTCCTTTTCTAATTAAAGCTGTATCAAGAGGAATTGAAGGAGGTGGCGGTACCGCGTTTTTTGCAACTTTTGGTGGCAACGGTGTTGAACCTCCCCCTAGTTTGAAAGCCAGTATCCGTCCGTAATTTTGATACTTGTGGATGGCTGCATCTTTCTCCAATGGACCAATAATAAGGTTGTTGCCTCCGTATCCCGCCATTACGGCTATATATTGTTCCCCATCAATAGAATATGACATCGGGGCAGCCATAATTCCAGTTCCAACCTCAATTGATTTTAATAAGCTACCCGTTGTGGCTTCATACACCTTCAAATGTCCCGTATTCGTACCCTGGAAAACCAAGTTCCCTGAGGTAGATAAGATACCACCATTACCCTTTGGGATTTCGTGTTCCACTTCCCAAACCACTTGTTGCTTAATGGGATCCCAGGCTTTTAAAATATTTCGCTCGACCGTGTCAGCATGTCCTTTAGTGTACTTAACGGTTTCCTCATTGAACGGGGGAGCGGTTCCGGAATAAATTATTCCCGTTCCCCATTTTTTTTTAGTAAATGCAAACGAATCTTCTGCCATATACACCCAGGGAAGGATGATGGTTGGGATATACACCAGACCAGTTTCGGGACTGTATGACATTGGGTTCCAATTGTGGCCTCCAGGTAGGGAAGGTACCACCAACTTTGGCTGATCTTTATACCAACCTTGCTCTGTTTTTACCGGCCGGCCTGTTTTCAGGTCAATATGGCTGGCCCAATTTACACTGGTATATTTCTCAGCGGACAATAGTTCTCCAGTTTCCCGGTCAAGCACATAGAAGAACCCATTTTTGGGGGCCTGCATGATTACCTTACGTTGCCTACCATTTATATCCAGTTCAGCCAAAACCAGATTTTGAGTAGCAGTATAATCCCAAATCTCTCCAGGTGTGGTTTGATAGTACCAGACCAATCGACCGGTATCAGGATTTATGGCAAGAATGGAAACTAAAAAAAGATTATCTCCGCCGGCAGGGCTTCGAAACCAAATCGGATAAGGAGAGGAATTTCCGGTACCTACATATAGAAGATTGAGATCCGGGTCATAGGCTGCCTGGCCCCATACGGTGCCACCGCCACCGGCTTCCCAGTTTGACTCAGGGTCCCAGGTTTTGGAGGCCATCTCCAATTCCTCATGCTCAAATCCCTTTTCAGGATCTCCGGGAACTGTATAAAACCGCCACCGTTCTTCCCCCGTATCCAGGTCATAAGCGGTGATGTACCCGCGAACACCAAACTCAGCCCCTGAATTGCCAATCATAACGATATTTCCCGCCACCTGGGCCGGGCCGGTAATGGTATAGGAAATTGAACGGTCAATGAAAGTATCAACACGCCATAGCACCTTGCCATCCTCCGCATCGAGACAAACCAGGTACCCATCAAGGGTGCCCACATAAACTTTTCCTTTCCAAACAGCTACTCCCCGATTTACCACATCACAGCAAGCTCCGCGGTTATAACTCGCGTCTACTTTCGGATCATATCTCCAGATTTGTTCACCAGTTTCCGCATTGAGGGCATAAACAACTCCCCAGGCGCCTGAAGTATACATGATTCCATCAATTACATACGGCGTAGCCTCCAGACCACGCGGGGTCCTTCCAATAAGTGATTGTGCACTATACTCCCAGGCAAAGCCTAAATTTTGAATATTATCCCGGTTAATTTGATCCAGGTGTGAGAAATGCTGCTGTTGGTAATTACCCCCTAAAGACACCCAATCTTCAGCTGCCTTCAGCCTGATACGCTGCTCATCTATCCACCCCGGGGGCGCTTCTTGGCCGCATCCAACAATGATTAATATAAAGGCGGTTATTAGAAATGCAGATCCCCTTGGTCTTTTTCGGCATTTTTCTTGTTCGGGTAATGCGTTCTGATCAATCATAATGGATTTCGGTATTATTAATTTTGATGACTAAAACAAATGCAACCAGGTGAGGCACAAGAGAATGGAACATGGCATTTCAAAATACGAAAAATACCATTCAGATCAAGTAAAGTATTGAATATTAATCGATTAGTGGCATGTCTGAAACCTCTCAACGTGGCCGGTCATAGAGCTGTCCGAAGATTATCAATTGGCTAACGGTCAATTGTAGGCGCGTGCTAAAGGGAGTAGTCAAGATTACCCTGTTTCAGCCCACCTCCCTCCGAATTCTCTACTCCTTATCTAGTGCCAGTATGGTTTGAAGCAAAACGTTAGCTCCATTTGCCATATCAACCGCTTTGGTAAATTCTTTTGGGGAATGACTGATGCCACCAACACTTGGCACGAAAATCATTCCTATCGGCGCTATAAGTGCCATGTTTTGTGCAAAGAATTGTCATCTAAGCCTGAAGTATGTTCCAATAAATGAATTAATCGTACTGGTGTTTTAAACCTATTTATAATCCTTGCTTCGGGATTTATTTTAAACAGTTCATCTTGAATTGACCATATCTTTCTATCATGCAATTGCATAACAGCTACTGTTGTAAACGTTTTGGTAATTGATGCAATCCGGAATTGTGTGGCCTGATCCACCATTAACTTCTCTTCTACATTCCTGAATCCAAAATTCTTTGCCCATAAGATGCTGTCTTTATCAACTATAACAACTTGGCAGCCAGGTATTTCTTCTTCGATTAAAATAGAATCTAATTGTAAGTTTAATTGGTCAAATTGCTTTTGAGCATAGATCGACATTTGAGTTCCCCAAAAAAGGAACATGAGAACAAGCTTACTGTAATACTTCACTATTTGGTTTTCTTTTATGCCATGTAAATTGTGAATACCATGGCAACTGTAATCCCAGTTAATAAATAGGCTACAAAGTCACCATACATATTAGATTCCAGTTCTTGGTTTGAGAAGCGTAAAAGCTTTCCGAAAAGAAAACCTATCCCGGCAATAATGAACGGAATGAATAAGGAGGATGCTGCAGTAATAATAGAGGACACCCATGCCGGGTTTCTTGGTATTGCTGATTTGACTTCGGATAAGTTCATTGGTATATCTACCTAGCAGCAAGTTATACGCCAGGGTTAGACGTTTGCAAGTTTCCTCATTGAGAATAACTGCTAGTAAAAGGCTTATTTTTCAATAAGTTACATATTGCACTTATAAATCCAAAATCCAGGTTTATTTGAAAGGCAACAAACGATACCAGACTGTGTAAAAACTCAATTTCGGGATTTCAAAACGGTATAAAATTTTTTATTTTAAGTCATATGCAACGGAAAATTCCTCGGGCATGGTAGCTTAAAATACGATAAAGACCAATAAACTCTGGAAAACCATTGTAGTCAGGAAATTACTGACAGGCAGAAAAATTCCAGAAGCGGCCGGTGAAAGGTTCCTTCAATAAAATTGCTTACATTGAAATACTTATAATCAAAGATGTGTGCCAATTCTAATGCTAGCTAGATTAATAATAGTGCTTTATCTGGTCCTACCTAATTTTTTACAAGCCCAAGAAACTCAAAAAATTATTGATGTTCATTTACACATAAATGAATATCCTTTACCCTATGGATTTTGCGCTTTAAGCGGTTTGCTTGGAACTACAGACGTGGATGGAAAAGCAATTTGTGATAACCCACTTTTACCGGCTGCTGACAAATTTAATTTGATTGAAAAGTCATCGCAACAAATGCAACAGTATAACATTGTTAAGGCGGTGGTTTCAAGTAGAGAGTTTGAACTGGTAAGAGAATGGTCCCAAAATTCACCTGTTTCAACTATTCCGGCGATCCAATTGGGAGAACTGGATATAGAGGAGAAGTACCGGCAACAGACTGCTATGATGTCCGAAGAGGTAGCAACTTCTGATGATTCTGGTTCCCAAACAGATCTGGAAAATCTGTTTGATATTCCCTTGTTAACAAAATTAATTGAAAGTGGTGAACTGTTGTGTTTAGGTGAAATAACCACTCAATACGACGGGATTGCTCCAAATTCAAAACTTCTTCAGCCGCTGTATGAGCTGGCCATCAAATATGATATCCCCGTAGGTATACATATGGCTGGTTTTGGTGCTCCCAGACCTGGTTATGTTACTAGATTTGGAGATCCATTATTGCTGGAGGAAATTCTAGTTAAATATCCAGACCTACGAATTTATGTGATGCACATGGGCTTTCCTTTTGTAGATGAAATGGCAATGATAATGAGGAGATACAAGAATGTATATGTTGATATTAGTGCAGTATCATGGATGATGCCTCGTACAGTCTATTACCAGTACCTTGAAAAGTTGATTAACTACGGCTTGGGTAAACGAATCATGTTCGGGACAGACCAAGTTTGGTGGCCTGAGGCAATTGGGGTGGCAGTAAATGGTATACGAGAAGCGACTTTTCTATCAAATGCACAGAAAGCCGATATATTCTACAATAATGCCGAAAGATTCTTTGGTCTTTCTGAATAGCGATAACAGGCAGATAAATACCAAAAGCAGACGTTGACATACTCCGTGAATCAATGACTTTTTAACTCCGCTATTTATATCACCCTCTAGCTTTTCTTAGCAATTTAATAGTATCAGTTGACACATTTCCCCATGGCCATTGTTGTAGCATTACTATTGTTTTTTGATTCCATCAAGCATTGCTGTCAAATAAACAAAACCGCTTAGTGTCGATAAGGACATGAAAAGTGTGCTAAAGTTTCTCCATTTTTGTCCTAATCCTATCAGACTGCTATCCACTGTATCAGTATATTCCAATGACAAAAATTCACTTTGAGCAGGACTCAATAATGTAAATACTACCACACCAGATAAAAGCCATAACAGACCTCCACTAATAATATATTTTCTTCGGTGATTTTTCCAGTTCAAGATTGTCGCAAGCAATAGTGTAAAAAGCACCAAAGAAGGAAACTTTTCCCAAAACAAATCTGGATTAAAAGCATACTTACCTTGGGCTGTAACTAATGATGCTGGTGGAGATTCAATCAGTGATGATATATTAACAACTATTGCAAATAAACTTGCCCCAGCCTGCATAAATGTTACTCCAATTAGGGCCATGAATGATAATGTTCCAAACGTCTTCATAGGGTTTTGTTTATATCCGGCAATTTGTGCCGTTTAGCACTCAAAAAATGTAAATAAAATAACACAAATGAAAATTTATTGAACAGCAGTTTGGGAGTCAATGTTGGGCACGCACGAATCGGACATAAGAGGCCGTTGGAAATGTTTAATTTCCAATCAGAAATATTTAATGCTCAAGTAATTCAGGTAAAAGTTGGGGGGCTAGAGCATACCAAAAGCAGCCGGTCGGTATTTGACTAATTTTTTCCATGATGCTCCGCTATTTGCTCTTCTGATAGTCTCAGAAATCTTGCCGCATTGTTGTAAAAAATATCGCGTTTTTGTTCCTCTGTTAAGAAGTCAGCAGTTTCAATTGTTTCAATACCAATTTTAACAACTTCAGGCCACATCGATTGATCGGTTCCAAACATTATTTTTTTGCCCAAGCCATAATTTATCAATTCCTTGAGGTAATGTTGAATTACCGATCTTTCATTAGCCCACAAGTGAGTTGATAAATCAACATAGACGTTTTGATATTGTGAGGTCAATGCTACAATTTCCTCAAGATACGGGATACTCGCATTTTCAATTATTATACGCAGGTTCCTGTGTTTTCGCATGACGGGTTCCAGTCTCAGGGGGGTTCCCAAACTCATATTAATTCCCGGCCCATTAGCTCCAAGGTGTATTGGAACAGGAACATCATATTCTTCAGCAAGTTCAAAGATGGGGTCAAGGATAGGATCATCAATTGAGATTTCATAATACTGGAATGTTAACTCACCGATAACTTCAATATCGCCGTTTTCCAATAGAGCTTTCAGATGAGTGAGTGATATGTCTAATGGGTGTCCAATCCTATATCCATAAATGAATCTGCCGGAATCTGCCTTTTCCCATTGGTCAAAAATCCAATTTTCATCTTTCGGATATGGCGGGTTATCTGTTACTATTCCTAAAACAATATTGTATTTTTTCATTTCCTCTAGCGTTCGGGAAATAAATTGTTCCATCGATGAAAGCTGCGCCGGGATTCCCTCGCATGGACGAGGTTTGCATGGACGAGGAGGAATACTCCCATTTTCTAATCGACTTAAAGCCCCATATCCACCATGCATATGGACATCAATTATTGGCTTAATTCCATCTTGAGCATACACGCATGTCGTACCGAATCCTAATAATAAGATAAGGAAAGCTATTCTCATAAGTACAGTTTTTCTATTACCACTAGATAACTAGAGATTCGGGGCATTGTGTTTAATTTACAAAAATTACTTATCAAGATGCTGTAAAAGAGTTGGTAGTCAGGAAATTACTGACAGGCACAAAAATACCAAAAGCGGCCGGTCAGAGAATTGATGCGAACCACTTCTTGAGCAAAAAAATACTTTTTCAAAATTTAATTTAGAAATAAGGTCCCCTAATAATGTTTGTTCACTCTAAATAGTCATATTCAACTTCTCCGTAATCAATTGTAAAATCAAAGTTACCTCTTGCTGCTCTGACCATCTCGATTACAGGAATGTCAGGCATAAAATTTTTTGGTGAAGAATTCAACTGTAGTTCGACTTCCGAACACGGTGTTATATCGTAGATTCTGGTATTTCTAAAAACGTAGGAATTGATCTGCTTAACTTCAGCGGTCGCATTTCCTACGGACGAAAGAATTTCCTTGATTACAAATCCATGGCTGAGCTGGTATTCAATAGGATTAGGTAGTGGAGAGTTTAGACTTGCTGAGAACTTCATTAAGACCTCTTCGTTTCGTTTTACGCTGGCTGTGATTAGGTTTCCCTCAATTAAATACTCTAACTGACCATCAACCTTCGGAAATCCAAGTATCTCCCTCCCAGCGACGATAGGAGCCGTCTTGTCCAAATAGAGAATCGGGAGATACACTCCATCTTTCCCATTGACAGCTACAGGAATGGTAATGTACATTTCAAGATATGACATGATACCAGGTACATTTTGAATGCCGATCGCAATATCAATCAAATCACCAGGTTTTGGTACCATTGGTTCGGGAACAAGTTTCTTTATTGCCTCAGCCGTAGTTCTTACTGTCATTATGACCAAATCTGATTCAGTGTAATCAATAGGCGGTTTACCAAAGATATTTGGCATTGACTGACTGTTGACCTGAATGCAAATTAATAGACAAAAACTGAAGGTGAGCGGTCTCATAATCTCTTAGATTCAAATTATGACCATTTTTGGCCGTGGGCAGCGTTCGTTATGATTCCAATTGCTGGGTGAACCGCTGGTGATCCCAATTAATATTTATTCTATCGATCTTATCATCTTGATTAAAGTGAAACACAAACACATGATCACTTTCGAATCGATTACCCTTACTAGGAATCCCGGCAAACTCTTTCTCTTGTGTTCCAAAGATAGATACCGTACAAACAACGGAATTAGTATCTCTACTGTATTCAGCCTTAATAACAGTGTTATCCAAATCTGGAAAAGCGGCCATTAGAGCTAACCAAAGACTTCTCCCGAAACCTCCTATTTCACCTTTTCCAGCTGTTCCGAGAGGCTCGAAAATAACTTCTCCTGAAGGTTCGCATAATAACATCATTTTTAATATATCCTTTTCTTGATAGGAGGAGAAGAATTCAATACACGCACCTGTTTTACTAAGCGTATCAATATTATCCTTTTTCTTGACTTTCATAATTTGAAAATTTTCAGACCATATAATATTCCCATGAAATTCGATCAGGGTCTTTAAAGGCTACATAGTCCTTATTCAGTACTTCATCGTGCTTTATACCTGTATTCTCTATTTGATGTTGATCCAATGCTTTTTGCACTCGTTCCATATGGTCCATGCTTTCACACGCTATGGCTAAATGGTCCAATCCTACTCTAAAAGGATCGAATGAATCATCCTCTGGAGAGCTCTCCTCGGGGCCACGTAGCCCAATTGGGGTACCCCCTGCCAGAAATATGCACAGGTTTGGAATTTCTATGATTTTTTCGAAACCCAATTTATTCAGGTAAAAATCTTTCGACCTTTGCAAATCGCCAACTCTTAAAGCCAAGTGATGAATGCCTGAGGTTTTAATATCTATAGGTTCCATAATTTGCCAACTTGATTTTTTAATTCAATAATTCTTAATTATCACCAATCCAAATACTTAAACATTTTCAATGCTGCCATCCTGGATGAGTAATATCTCTGGGATCAAAGAAATTCTCTTGAGCTGTGATTTCACCATTTTCGTCAATACTGAACCGGTCCATAATGCGTAATTTGGTTTTTGGTTCTCGTAGATAACAATAAAACTCGACAGCAGCGGCGGTTTGTGATTCATTTACGTAACTATCTACGAACTCACAACGCTCCACAAGATCCGGCAACGGAGCCCACCAAATTTCTCGCAGTTGTTCTTTACCTTTTAGGGGTCTAGCGGAACCACCTGGGCAGATGGGAGCTCTTAGTTCAACATCATCCTTGTATGGAATTTGATCAAAATTACCTTTGGCAAGACCTTCCTCCACATACTTTCGAACTATGCTGTGTAATTGAGAGTTTTTTTCTGAATCTGGCATTTTTCTTTAGTTTCTTTGTCAATGTTATTGACAATTTCATTAAGGATATTGTAAAAATGCGGCTAAGTCGATGCGCTATTCCAGGTGTTTTATCAATTCCTTATGATTTAATAAATACGCACTAGGATTCTTACGGTTAAAAAACAGGAAATCTTTTATGAAATGTGAATGGTCGAAATAGCCACTTTCATATGCCAATTGCTGCCAGCTAGCTTTTTGATACATAAGTCTGTATGAAACGTATGCAAATCTTCGAATTCTAGCATAAAACTTAGGACTTACGCCGACCTTTTCCTGAAATTTGCGTTCCAGCGGACGTCGACTGCTGCCAATTTCATACAATAGATCCTTTATGGACAACATTCCATTGTGGTTACCAATGAGGCGGGCAGCTTTATCGACCACATTATCATGTAATTTAGATAGCCATACTTTCTGTAGCAGAAAAGATTCCACAAGGTTTACCCTTTGGAATGTGTTTTTAGCTTCCAAAACTTTTTGAGCCAATTGTTTTCCTTCCAATCCTAAAATATCATCAAGTGGAATTCGCTGGTCAACGGTATCCTTTACCGAAATACGGAATAGAGTAGCAAAAGCGGTTGGATGGAATACCACCCCAAACATTCCTATAGTATCGGTCAAAGCCAATTGATAATTACCAGTATTTTGTCCTGAATAGAA
Organism: Cyclobacteriaceae bacterium; assembly: GCA_965224285.1. Lineage (GTDB taxonomy): Bacteria > Bacteroidota > Bacteroidia > Cytophagales > Cyclobacteriaceae > JAJCYK01. The sequence continues at coordinate 4,403,202 of OZ245043.1, read as the reverse complement.
GGCTCTCGGAACCCACCCTTTATCATTTTTGGCACTAATTATTCTGTAAGGATCACTATAATTGAATACCACAGCTTCAAACCCTGATGGAGGACTTTGAACAGTCAATTTTTGCCCCGGTTCCATTCTATATTCCCACACATAATAGCACTTTACAAAATAAGCAAGTTTGGACGATGGGAGTACTTTTTGATAAAGCATGGACTAAACCGGTAGTTCCAGATTACATTAAGTTACTGGTTTTAATAAATGGAACCAAGGTACTGGTCAATATAGTAAGCCTTGATTCTAACCTACTGATTAAAAATTTAGTCAATCCTTGATATGCCTCGACCGACCAATTCGGATCGAAATAAGACATTCGATGACAGGCAAGGTAATACCAAAAGCAGCCGGCCGGTCAAACTTAATATACAATATCAGGTCATGCCTAAAATATTATGGCCATTTTACTTAATGGCTAATTCCCTTTTTTATTCATCCAATTAAGGTGCTTCTAGTGTTTGTTAGCCGTAATTTCAAAAAGGTTGATTTACTGGCCTCAAAACACCTTTTCTCATCACATGAGTAATCGTTCTAATATTCGCAATGTCTGAACCTGGGTCGTTTCCCAGAACGATGAGGTCAGCCATCTTTCCCTTCTCTAAAGTCCCAAAATCATTAATTCGCTCCATGGCTATGGCGCCATTTTTAGTGGCCATTTTTATTATATCCTGAGGTGGGATTCCAGCATCCTGAAATCGTTCAAGTTCATCATAAATAGATATACCATGCAGAGTTCCGGGGTTACCTGCATCGGTTCCTACTACAATTTTGATTCCTGCATTGTAAACCATTACCAAATTTTCAGCCATTATGTTTTCTTCTTTTCGCACCCTTGTTTCAAATGAATTCAGAAAAGACTCAAAATTTTCTGGATCTGGAAAATACTTAAAATAATCTCGAGTTTTACTCAATAATTCTTTAGTCCGATCATCTATTACCTGATTGGGATCGTTGAATGAAAATTGATCTTTTAACGACTTGAATGCATTAAGGTAGCCTCTGGATACTATTAATGTGGGGCAATAAATCACATCATTTTGCTTTGCCAACTCTATGAACTCATCGTCAATCAATTGGTCTTTTACACTGTGAACTAAATATTTTGCACCCAATTTGAGTGCTACTTTCGCTTGACTGAGAGTCATTGCATGAACAATCATCTTATTACCTAATTCATCAATTTCTTGTTTTACCTCCCTTAGGTTTTTGATAAATGCCGAATCGCTTACACTTATTCTCCAAATTTTTATGCCAGTAGCTCCTAGACTATGGATTTCCCTGACTAATTCCCTTCCTTGACCAGCCGATTGGAGGCTGTAAAGAACAGTATCGGTTGACGTTGCCAGGATAGATATTGCCTCCCAGGGAAAAGGAGTTAACAGGGGGCCTGTGGTAGAAATATGGGGTTTGTATGTGCTATTCTCGTTGGCTTCTACCGACTTGAGGAGCGATTTGAACGCCCCTACATCGTAGGTGGCAGTGATGCCGGATCTCAGATAAGTTTCAAAATATTTATTGAGGTTAATCTCATAATGCTGCTGCCAACTATCCAGATTAATAGCTTCTCTTATGTCCATCATATCTGGTCTGGAATCGAAAAATCCAGATTGATTATAATGGACATGGGCATCAACTAAACCGGGCATAATGTACTTACCTGAAAATTCAATTACTTCGGTTCCTTCCGGAATTTTAATTTGATTGTTTCCAATAGCCAAAATGGAATCTCCTTGAATTAACACAGTGCCACGAGAAATTACCTCTCCTTGTCCTACGTAAATAGTTGCTCCAGTTAATGCGATGATGTTGCTATCGGGTTCTGAACAACCAATTTCTAAAAGGACTAATAATATTAGGGTTAGATTGATTTTCATATGTTTTTTACGGCTAACGGTCGCAGCGAAGGCGCGTTGATGCTACCCTTGCTGCTAATACTAAAGTAACGAACCTGAGCCGTCAATCAAAGACTCTTTCAATGATGGTAAGGTCTGGGTTGGGCTAGTTGGATAGAAATCCACAGGCTAGAAAATACCAAAGCGGTCGGTGAAGTATAAAAAGAACTTATACATACTGTTTATTAAATGTTCGGTTATAAATTTTATAATGGCTTAACTACCAGTTTCGGTTCAATGTGTTTTAATAAATTCTAGTACAATCTTATTAAACTCTTCAGGATTTTCATACTCCAAACCATGAGATGCATTTGACAACACTCTAAGTTCACTGCCATTAATGCATTTTGCCAGCTCATCAGTGATTACTGTTAGAAATTCAGGAGACCGATCTCCCTTAATAAGTAATGTGGGTGCTGTTAATTCTTTTAAGTCATCACAGGCTAAAGGTGGGAAAGGATTTTCTGAGGAGAGCACCCCTCTAAGTCCGAAAGCGTTGTCCATCATTAACTCCTTTTGCTCTTTGTTGGCTTTGGAGAAATAGAGAGGATCATTCAATACACCACCTATAAATATTTCCACAGCTTTTTCAATATAATGATCGTTGAAAGCTTGAACAGCAGGAATAAAGGTATTCATCACCAGATCGTTGCCTAACTTCTCACCTTCGGGAACATATTGCAAGAATGACATTACCGGTGGTTCCCCGAGAGTTAGACTCTTTACCAATGTAGGATACTCTAACGTGGTCATCAAGCAAGTAAATGCACCATAAGAATGTCCGATGAGATGCACAGGACCAACATCAACGGTTTTTAAGAATTGAGAAAGGTCTTGTGAGTGCTGGGTGACAGAATAGTCGTTTGTTTCATTGACTTCTTGTTTATTCGGGTACGCATAACGTCTGCTTAAAGCAATCACCCTATAGTCTTTTGAAAATGCTTCAATTTGGGCCTCCCATGTACGATAATCACCTACTCCACCATGAACAAGAACTATGGGTTCCCCTTTTCCAACATCAAGATAATTAAGGCTGTATTCATTTATAATTGCTTTACTAAGATTAGTGTTCATAATTTAGTTACAGGTTAAAATGGTAATTTTTATATTCCCTCCCGGAACAAACTTCCGGTATAGCACCCTTAATTAGGAAATTATGTGAAACTAATGCAAATTCCCACCGGCCCCTTTGTGGTCTTAGCTGCCGGTCAAATAGCCCAACCGTGGACTTGCTTTATTGGAAAATAGCTGTTTTTCAGGATCAAATTCTCCACCAGGAACCAAACCACATCATTACTCACTGTAAAATCAGCGTGCAAATTACGTGCAAATTTTAAAATGGCTGCCAACATCGTCTTATCGCAGGATAGCAGAAGACCCAAGAAAAATAACACTTTCCCGCTAATTTTCAGGCTTACCCACCACTCCAAAACGACCGCCATCAGCACCGGATACGCGGTTGGCAAAAAAGACTGGGATTCAAAAAATCGCAGGATCAGGTCCAGCTATAAAGGCACGGTCTCCCCTACCCGGTTGAATAATCTCCTGGCCAAGAAGAAAGCGGAAATGATGGATGTGATCACCAGACTGGAAGATAACAATGAATTGAGATTCTTAAGTGTCAAGCAGCTGAAAGAAAGACTGATCAATCATTATCATAAAACCACGGTCTTTGTTTATACTCAAAAGCTGATTGATGAATTGATCACTGCACAACGGATTGGAACCGCCAGCAGTTACCGGGATGTGTTGATGGTTCTCAAGCGATTCCGGAATAAACGCGACATGACCTTTGATGAACTGAACCTGGAGTTCCTAAATAAACTGGAGAACTGGCACCTGTCCAAGGGTAATTCCCTGGGCGGTCTGGCGGTTTATATGCGTACTATCCGTGCCATTTACAACAAAGCCATAAAGGCCGGTGTCGCGGATCAGGAGGGTTATCCCTTCAAGCACTACCGGATCAAGAGTGGTAGCCCCAGGAAACGGGTTATCACTATCGATACCTTACAGAAAATACGGGCCTTGAAATTGGAAAAGGGCAGCCTGTTGGAACGTGACCGGAATATTTTCCTGATGAGTTTTTTCCTGCACGGTATGCCTTATGCCGATATGGCCCGATTAAAAAGATCAAACATTATCGATGGCAGGATCAAATATCAACGGCAGAAAACCAAGGTGCCCTTAATATTAAAATTCACGATCAACTAAAACCGATTCTGGATACCTTCATTAAAGACAAATCCAAAGAGGATTATTTGTTACCGGCCATCAAAAGAAAAAGTCCAATAGGTCAGTACAAAGACATTAAAGAAGCCCGGCTCAGATACAATAAAAACCTGAAGGAACTAGCAAAACTGGCAGGGATCGAAGAGCAGCTATCCAGCTACGTCAGCCGGCACAGTTTTGCCTCCAGCGCTGATGACCTGGGCATACCCATCACTGCTATTTCTCAAATGTTGGGCCATAAAGCCATTGGCACTACTCAGGCTTATTTGGATCACCTGAGGAAGAATAAGATGGATGAGTATCAGGATCAGGTGTTTAAGGAGTTGTGAGTATGCATCCGTTGGTAATTAGCCGGGGCTAGGTCATTCTGCTATTGGATAATTTGAATCCCAGTAATGTGGGTCATTCGGAACTCCTTTTGGATAGTATTGATCAAACCTTTTTTCCAATGGTACCACATTGGTAGTTTCTATATTTTTAATAATAATTTCATCTTCAAGAGATATAGTCCGATCGTGGACTGCAAGGGATCTTGTCACTATTCTGTAGGGGAAATAATAACCACCAATATTTTTATAGATGATTTCTCTATTCCAGGTACGCCCTATTATGGTGTGTTTTACAATGGCGAGATTGTTGGAGGCAATATAAATCTTACCACTTGACCTTTTCCCTGAATATTCAACGGCTATCACTGTGTCCTGATCATAAATTGAGACCTCTCCATATTTGAATTCCATTTTTTTTATGCTTTTTGGGTGGAATATTGTATATGATGATTTTGCTCCCCAACCAATTTGGTCAACTACAGCGATATCAAATCCCGGGTTATACGGGAAATATGCATCTGGATAGTCTTTGTATTGAAAAGATGAAGGAATGACCCCGGTTTCTCTTTTTCGCAAAATTTTATAATAGTTTCTCGCCTCCGGAATATATCCTTCTCTGTAGATGGATAATATACTCTCTATCTGATATAGCTTAGCATCTGTAGAATCAATAACCGATAATTTGGAGTAAGCTTCCATATTAAAAGGTTGCTGGAGGAAGTTCTCTGGAATTGCTTCTAAAGCCTCCCTCAAAAAATCTTCTGGGCTTTTAGTTGATCCGGTTATCACAATTTCTTCCAACAATCCAGTAAATGGATCTAGGTGTATTGTAAAAAACCTTTGAGGTTTATTCCTCATTTCCGCTATAGGTAACTCCACATTTGTGTATCCAATACAGGAAATCTTTAATATCCCATCATAATGTTCTGGTGTAATGGTTAGAACAAACTCCCCATTATCACTACACGCAGTGCCGATTGCGGTATTAAAGATTTGAACATTAGCAAAAGGGATTCCATCACCAGAATCATTATCAACCACTTTGCCATGTATGACAATCTGAGCATGTAACGCCGAAACAGACAAAACGAATAAAATAAAAACTATGGGTTTCAGCTGACTAAGCATTACAACCATGGTCACTTGACTTTATAGGTGTAATCTTCAGGTATTAGTCTTTCAAGGTAAACGAATTCGAGTCCTACTTATTCTGGTCCTATATTACGTTTTACAATTAATGTACCGAGGGTTAAGTTGAGGAAGGATCCAGCCTTCAGCACAATAATTTTACAAGGTGATACCAATAGTAAAACGAGGATTTATCCGGTTGTCTCTTTAATCGGTTTAAGAAGTTCCAATTCGGATCTTCAATGTTTAAATCTGCGAAATCTTGTCCCTGATAATAGCTAATTGGTGAAAGATCGTTACATAAAATCTTTGCCGCCAGATAAGCTACCCTGGCAGCTGCTGGTATGGCATCGTCTATCCGGAAATTTCCTGTCATCAGGAAGCGGTCAAATGCCCTAATTCCTCTTTGAAGTTGGTTGAATTTTTCTTTTCCATCGTCGGTACCACGCCCTCTTTTAGTTAGAATAGCACAGGTATCAATGGTGTCCTGCAAAACTATTTCAGGTGAAAGGTCATCATTCCCATTTTTTCGGTACTCAATTTCTTGTTTGGCATATGCCTGAAAGCTGGCAGCTACCACTTCCATATTTTGAATATGCTCGAAAAGGTGACCCAGATCAAATAGTTGCTTGCAGATCTCCATGGAGAATGGCTGCTGGTCCTTTCCTTTGAAATAGGGAATGCCGATGGTATTGGGCGCGAAGGCAGTTAATTTATCTCCCGTTATGGCATCGATGGACGGAAGAGTTACTAAGGTCTCACTATCAGTTTCAATCCATTTGGTCAGTATGGGCCTTTCAACTAAGCAAAATAGTACCGGAACCTACTTGGTTAGAATCAAACGAAAATTTATAATGGGCTTTGGGTATACCAGGTTGATAGCTGCGGTTTTCATCCAACTCAAAAGCAGTGAACTTGGAAGAGTCAACCACTCTTTGAAGGATATCTTCCAGCTCTTCTCGACCGGTTTTACAGATAATATCAAGATCAATAGAGAACCGATTATTTTCCTCCAACAAGAGTACCAAGCTGGTGCCGCCCTTGAATACAAATTCTAAACCATTGGCTTTAAGTCGCTCCAATAAATGGAGCGCATAGATCATCTTTTCCAGAATGATCTTATCAATCCGGCTATGGATTTTCTGACTTTTAAATCCATCCAACCACGCTTCCGTAAAGCACTTATCTTTAATCATCGATTATATCTTTTACCTGATGGTACATGTGGTTGATCATGAATTGTTTGATCTCCTGTTCCCTATCCCGGCGCTGGGCATAGCTAAACAACCTGGTGAAATTAATGGTGTAATTACCTATGGCATTTTCATAAATGTGGATCAGTTCTGAGCCCCTTAGATAATAGAATAGTTTTTCCTCTGCGAACAGGTCCACTAAAATCTTTTCCAACTGTGGTGTATTGAATTTAACCCTCCCCTCTGCCCTATTGGTTAGGGGTGACCTGGTGATCAAATTTCTGATCACCACCGGTAAATTGCTTTCTGCGATATAGAAGTCGATATCCTTTTCATCCGGATTCAGGTAAATGTCATTTCTGGAAGTATCCTTCAATTCGAAATACAATGACTCTACAAATTCCTTTTCTATTTCTATTAGAATAAGCCGTTTACTGGCCTGATGCTGTGAGAATTCATTGAGCCATTTAGTCTCCCAAATACAATGCTTAATGGCCTTAAACCTATCAGTTATCAGTTTGGCGAACTTCAATAGTTCCGCTGAAATTTCAGGGTTGTATTTCGGTTTATAAGAGATGACATAAAGCCCTCTCTTAAGTGGCCTGATTACGTTCTTGTTTTTAAGGTCATAGATCCTCCATCCGAAGGTGCCTTCCTTTAGATCGGGTTCGAAATCCCGGTAAAAGTTGAAAAGCTCCTCCCGGGTAAAATATTCCCGGTCTTTAAACTCGTCAATCAATCGCTTCTCTAAAACCTTTGGCATGGCAAGATCCAATTTTTACCAAAAATACTAAATTATGGCGAATATTGGAAATCAAAAATTTACCAATTAATGAGACTACTGGTAAATATTGGAAATTCCAGTAATCAGGTAAGTGCAGGCCTATTCTTAGAAAAGTTAAATAGATCAACCTACGATATCAGGAGTTTTGAGCTGCCGAAAACACGTCTGACTACTTCAAGTAATGGGGCTTTTTGGTTGAACTGGCGATTGCGGAATAGTACAATTGCTCAAAACTCCGTATTACCCACTATGAATTAGTTGTGGGATGGTCAAAATTTGCTGGTCACAGCAAACTTAACCACCAGGGAGTGTAAGGTACGGAGGCCTGTGGAAAAGTCAAAAGAACGAAGTGAATTTGGAGTTTTCCACAGCAGGGTTTGGCATGGTTTGCCAGATGCTTGCATCCTAATACGGCCGGAATATGAAGGCAATACCAGGCTTAGTCCGGAACCAAAATCAAATGGTAGATTGCCAGCGTTGGCTAAATAATGAAATGGCTTTACGGCGTGAACATTTGATTTTATCCGGATCTCAGTCTGATCTTTCTGGAATATTCCTGGCTCATAAATCCATTCCTTTTTCTTATAAACCCGCACCTTTTTAGCTTGGGCTCGCGGGAAGCCGCAGGGCCAGGAATTAGCCGGGGGGCTGGCTTGTCCACCAAAGGAATCTGCAGGTGGATGTGTAGCGTTGAATAAGGTTGATAGTGTAGCCGGCCGCATCCCAGGTACAGTTGCACAGAAGGTAGGGTAAAGCAGCGCTGGATAAAAAGCAAGGGTACGCCACAGCGTACTTGTTTACCCTTGCTTTTTACATTGGGCAATCGCTATCTGGCAGAATGATTACCCGGTCTGTGCTAGCTGTCCCTGGCGCCAGGTGCGGACTAACCAGGGCTGTGGTCAGGTGGTGAGATTGCTAGAGCGGTTGTTCACCAGTGGGGAACAGTCCGTGACGAAATGGAAGTTGTGGAACGCTTGTGGGTTAGGATAGAGCGGTTGAGTGGAACGACTGGAATGCAAGAACACCGCTTTTCCTGGAAAATTTCTTCCACCACTGAAGTCTGATTGGCGACCCTGGGGAGCCAACTGCTACCTCCATTTTTATGAATTCTGATTTAAAATTTATCTAAATTGATTATATACCGACCGGCAACTTTCGGCCGATCAAAGTACAAGCTTTATTATTTAAAATTTCGTATATTCAAATATAGCTAACTATGATAGCAGAAAGAATACTATACCGAACAGCATTGGATATCACCAAGTGGGTTGTTTTAACTTTCGCTGTCCTTTTTCTTACTACTAACTTTCAATCCCACCCAGCGGAAATAAAGAAAAGGATTTTCAAATATTTCGATAGCCTCAAATTCTGACGGACCCATGTTATTCAGTCCTGGAACTTAAACTCAATTAAGGGTCGTGGAATCCAGCCCTCAAACCCCTGTGAATCTATTTCTTGTACCATATTTTGGCTGAAACGGGCGGTGCATTTTCGCCCAGACACTAGAGCTTTAAATAACAGTTTCTTTTCGTAAATATCCGACTTTGCTACCCAGCCTATAAAAATTGACAGGACATTTTTGTCCTATTATAACTTCTTGAGGATTTCCAAACAACCATGATAGCAGACCCATGATTTAATATAAACATAATTCATTGCTATAAAAGACTTAAGAACCCTTCAATCCTGAACATAAATCCACGACCAAAGCTAGATCCGTCAACATGCATTAAGTGTTTGTGGAGGAAATTACTGACAGGCACAAAAATACCAAAAGCGGCCGGTGAGATTTGCTAAACAGCATCAAATTCATAAGGACTATTTTCTGTTACTTATGATTGCGTTTCCAGGTGCCACATTATTCACGATTTGTCCTTGATCCACCACGACAGTACCTGCGACCATTAGATATTGAACACCCACACTGGGTTCATATGGTTTGCTAAATGTGGCACGATCTTCAATAGTCTCCGCATCAAATATAACGAGATCCGCTTGAGCACCAACTTGCACACGCCCGAGTCGTTTACCAACATTTGATACTTTCTGAAGTCGAAGTGCTGGGAGAAATGATGTTTTCCTTATTGCATCAGGAAGGCTAAGTGTTCCTTTTAGACGGACATACTTTCCCAAAACCCTTGAAAATGTCCCTGCAACCCTTGGGTGCCCTGGTAATCCGTCACTTGCAATAATAACCTTTGGATGGCCAATAACCTCGGTTACTAGCTCTTCAGTATTTAAATGAGCAAGGATGAAAATCGGATCTGAAGAAGCCCGTAGTTCTTCGAATCGATCTTTTGTAAGACGCTCACCTGAATCTGGAAGTTCCAGGTCTCCATAGTCAATGCCTCTTTGTTCCCGTGATCCTTGGTTGAAGAAGGTAGAATTGATAGGAGCCATTGCTACGGTATAAGGGTAAGCTTCTGTTGTAACATCCAGACCATTTTCCAAAGCACCCTCCATTAGTGTTAGGCATTCAGGACATTCTTGTAAACATTGGCTGTTCACATGTGCAATATGAACGCTAGCACCACTAACTGCAGCAGCTCCAATCAACTCTGTTAACGCTTCAATACTCGATCCTGGTTCCTTAAACCCGGCGCTTCGCGCATGGGCAAAGACCGGTGCATCAGCAGCGGCTGCTGTGCGAAAAACCTCGATAACTTCTCGTCTGGTAGCACCAGGTATGTACTCAAGCACTAACCCAATACCTAACGCACCTGATTCTACCTCTGTCCTGAGTCTATCTAATATTTGATCTAACTGCTCTTGGGAGGCTGGTAGATCTAAAGTTGGTTCAGGAGAAGGTGGAACATTCGCTTCTTTTCCGAAAGGACTCGGTAACAACTCACCTCCCATAGCGGTTATACGAGTCGACATATGACTTGCTGATGCTCCAAAGTGGATAATTGTTTGTCCTATTCTTGTTTCCAAGAATCGCTTTATGTCTGGAACGCCACCTTCAAGATCAAGTGCCGTTGTAATGCCATCCAATGCAGCGATTTGATACCCATCAACTGTGTGCAAATGTCGATGCAGATCGATAAAACCTGGGGCTAATACCAATCCTTTAGCGTCGATGATTCTATCAGCCTTTAGTCCTTCAATTGAAATCGCCGCGATCGAATCTCCTCTTATACCAACGTTCCGTACGGCATCAAGGCCAGACTCAGGATCAATAACATGTCCACCCTCAAAGACTATATCAAATGTGGAGGTCTTATGCCCGCAACCAGCGAAAATAATCACCACTAAAGCGAAGAGCGTTTTCGAGGTGATTCGTTCTATGGATTGTATAAGAAGGAGCACTGTTCTTTGAAGTACGACGTAGAACATGTACCTAATTAAGTTAAATATGGTATCAAAATCAAACCGCTAACTGATAGAAAATCAATATTTTATACTATTATGGAGATCTGAGCAAAGTCTACTATCAGCCCGAATTTAAGACGTTCGTTGAAAGGCAGAAAAATACCAATAGCGGACGGTCAACTCTACTTAACTTTACTAAAGCTCTGCCTTCTTTGCGGGTTTTTATCTACAAGTGTGCTTAACCGGGACAGGCTGTTGGGCTATGTTACGACTCGGTATTAGTTAGAAAGTTTCTTTAACATTTTAGTCATCCTGCAAGCACTGTACCGGGTTAACCTGCGCCGCCTTAATGGTTTGCAAACCTACCGCCAGCCAGGCCACTAACAATGCTAAGAGACTGGCAGCACCAAAAAACCACAACTGTATATTCGTTCTGTATGCAAAACTGTTAAGCCAACTTCCTGCGATCCAATAACTGACCGGCAAGGCAACCAGCAACGAAATAACAACAAGTTTAGTGAAGTCGCTAGATAAGAGCCTAACAATACCAAATTCGCTGGCTCCCAATATCTTTCGGATACCAATTTCTTTTAGCCTTCTTTCAGTAGTAAAGGAAGCCAGTCCAAAAAGACCTAGTCCCGAAATAAGTATTGCCAATACCCCAAAATATCGAGATAATAAAGAAACCCGCTGCTCCGATGAGTAAAGCGCTACATAATCATTATCTAGGAACTGGTAATCGAATGGCAGACCTTCGGTAAATTCTGAATATACCTCCCCAAGCTGTGCTACCGTCTCTGATTCAGTATCTTTCCTGATTTTAACCAAGGTGGTGCTTGATGCAGGATGCAATCGAAGAAAACAGGGTTTTATATCCTCATACAAAGATTCAAAGTGAAAGTTTTTCACAACACCAATTATCTGTTTCTCTTCTCCCCAAAGGGTGATCATTTTTCCGATGGGGTCTTTCATACCCATGGTAGCAATAGCCGCTTCATTAAAAATGATCTTAGATGCTTCATTGTTATACTGCCTTGAGAAGGTCCGGCCAGCCTGGACCTCAATGTTCAATACTTCCACCAAGTCGTAACCTACTTCCAGATTACCAAATTCAATCCGTTCCTCTGGATCTTTACCATCCCAACCAATCCCACTGGTAGCACCATAGCTTCCTGTAAGATTATTGGCAAAGCTTGAAGCTTTAACTACCCCAGGTATTTGATCCAGCCTGTTGAGAAAGGCATCATAGCTGTCCAGCAGATTACCTCCATTGGTAAAGTAGATCACTTGGTCTTTACTGTATCCCAAGTTTTTGTTTTGAATAAAGGATAGCTTTTCGCTAACTACCATTATGGAAACCATCAATATGGCCGATATGGCGAACTGAAAAATTACTAGCCCCTTCCTGGTCCAAATGTCCGACCCCGATGAATGAGACGCACCTTTCAAAATATTGGAAGGTCTGAAACCCGAAAGATACAATGCTGGGTAACTACCGGCCAAAAGTCCGGTTAAAAGTGTAATAGATGTTACCGCTAATACTAGTTCAGCATTTAATACAGGCAGTAGGTTTTTACCAGTGATTTGATTGAACTGTGGAAGGAACAACGCCACTAATATTACAGACAATACTAGTGACAAAAAAGCTATTACCAGGGACTCGGAAAGAAACTGTAAAATGAGCTTCTGTCTGCTTGCGCCAATGGCTTTTTTAACTCCAATCTCTTTCATTTTACGCGAGGCCTGAGCAGTGGATAAATTCATAAAATTGATACAGGCGATCACAAGGATAAATATAGCCACCATAGAGAACAACCTAACATAGGCTATTCTCCCTCCCGCTGGCTCTCCGTTTTCATACTGATCATACAGGTATTTATCCGAATACTTTCTTAAGAACAAAGTACTGTTGGTGGTGGGTAGTTTAGTTTTTATAAATCCATCTAGTTTTTCCTGAAATACATCAACGTCGGTTCCCGGTTTCAACACTATATAGGTAGCGGGATTGTTATTATCCCAATTCAAAAAATGGGGGAGTTTTTCCAGGAACAGTTCAAAATTGAACAATAAATCAAACTGTTCGGATGAGTTGTTAGGTGTCTTTCTGAATACTCCTGAAACCGAGTAAGAACCACTGAAATTATTTAAATTCCACTCCACAGTTTGCCCGATTATTCCTTCTGTTGTCTGAAATAATTTATTTGCCAGTTCATCGGAAATTGCTATTGAGTACTTATCCTTTAAAACCTCATCCCGCGATCCCTGTATCAAGGTATAGGAGAACATATCAAAAAATCCCTGGCTGACATAGTGCTCATTGGCCATGATGTGTTGATCAGCTACCGAAAGGATACCATTGCCGTTCAAAGTTGGTCTGTCCGCAACCGCCATTTCTACCTCTGGCATTTCTGCTGCCAGTGAACCGGCCAGCAGACCTGGTGTTCCGTCGAAAGTCATAATGTTATCAGGACTATGAACATTTCGCATCACTTGGTACAGCTGCGCATCCTTCTGGTGGAATTTGTCAATACCCAATTCATCGTTCACCCATAAATAAATGAGCAAAGCACTGGCCAAACCTGTGGAGAGACCTACCCAATTGATGAGAAAAGAAGTCTTATAGCGTTTAAAGTTTCTGAAAGCGAGTAGCAGATAGTGTCGTAGCATATTAGAGGTAGTTTATAACATAATGACCATACAAAAGTTTTGAGGTTGCATCGTCATTGAAAAACCCGTTAAGCACCACGGATTATTGTTGCAATACCTATGTCAATACCAATAACCATATTGAAGCGGTAATTACAGATCATACAGGGTACGTAATCGAACGAATTCGTCCATCAGCGAACATAAACACTTCCAAAAGCCTTAAGATCACGCCTCATGTGACTTCAAACATTGCGTTTACCTGCTGGGTTCGTGGTTGCAGCATTATGAATATCGCACCGATCTTTACCGGTGGGTTTTGGAATTGACGTTTGCAGCTGATAATAACATTTAATCACCGTGAGTTATCCCGCTGTATTATCAGCTATTAAAAATCTGGTAGAAAGGCCGTCTTCAAATTGGGAACAAACACGAATAAATGAAAAACACTGAATGACCCCTTTGTGGTCTTAGCTGCCGGTCAAATAGCCCAACCGTGGACTTGCTTTATTGGAAAATAGCTGTTTTTCAGGATCAAATTCTCCACCAGGAACCAAACCACATCATTACTCACTGTAAAATCAGCGTGCAAATTACGTGCAAATTTTAAAATGAGTTATGAAAATAAATCCATAACTCATTGATTTTCAAGTGAACCCGGAGAGATTAGCTTCGTCCGCCATAGCCCTCGGCCAGGCGGAACGCTGATCTCTGTGGCTTCCGAGGTCAAAATCAAAGCATTAAGGCTACGCCTTTTATTTTACTACGCTAGGCCTGAATTGAAAGAGATTAGCTTTTCGGCCATAGCCTTCGGCCAGGCGGAACGCTGATCTCTGTGGGTTCCGAGGTCAAAGCCGAAGCATTAAGCCTACGCCTTTTATTTTACTGCGCTAGGCCTGATTTGAAGCAAGCTTCATCAGTCCTACGCTGGTAAAATTTGTTTGATGCTTTGATTCTCTAGTGAACCCGGAGAGATTCGAACTCCCAACCTCCTGATCCGTAGTCAGGTGCACTATCCAATTATGCTACGGGTCCAAAAAAAGCAAGTTAGGTCATAGTAGAACTAATTCCTATTACTAAATAAACCTACTAAGTTAACCATTTAACCCGCCGAAGTGCCAATAACTATCAGTACCAAGGCGGGCGGGTCCAATTAATTGTCCTTCATTCCTGTACCAAGGGCTGCAAATCTAAATAATAAATCACCTTTATGAAAAGAATCCTGCTTAATAGATACTAAAATATTAACTTTGCCCGAAACTGTGACTACTGCCTTTATGCGACTATTTTGCTCTTTACTGGCTCTTTTAATATCCGGCTCATTATGGGCCCAAAGCCCTTCCCCCGACGTGCCGGGAGGGTTCAGGATCCAGATTGGTACCAATAACCTGCCCGACGGCCCGTCTTCCATGGACCTGGGTATATGGGGGTCCAAAAGTTTTAATGCCTATTACTTGTTCTCCCTGCCCCTGGGAGATTCCCCCTGGTCATTCAATCCTGGATTTGGTATCGGCACCGATAAGTTTTCCTTTGACAACGACGTTACCCTGCAGCGCAACCTGGACGGCACGGTCTCTGTAGTAAACCTTGACGTTACGGAGTTTGGTGAGATCAATAAAACCAAACTGGCCACTACTTTCTTCGAGATTCCTTTTGAGCTACGGTTCCATGTGGATAAGGACGATTTTCGCAGAAGTGTTAAGATCTTTGTGGGGGGTAAATTCGGCATGCTTTTAAGCAGCCACACTAAAATCAATTTTAAGCTGGACGGCGAAGACAACAAACTAAAAACCAAAGATAACTTTGAATTAAACCGTTTTCGATATGGTATTCAGGCCGGGGTAGGTATTGCCGGTGTTGCGGTTTATTACTATTACGGCCTCAACGACCTGTTTGAAAGCGGCACGGGCCCAACTGACTCCAATCACACCCAGATCGGCATTGCCTTTAACCTCTTTTAATTTCCTTTAAATTCAGGGGGCCTCTTCTCCATAAAGGCTTGCACACCTTCTTTGTGGTCGTTGGTGGCGCCGGCATTATCCTGATAGCGGGCCTCCATCTTTAACACTTGGTCCAAGTTTAGGTATTCCGACCGGTTCAGCATCTTTTTGATCATGGCGATGGCCTTGGTTGGCGCCTTGGCAAAATAATCCGTATGACTTTTCACCAGATCATCCAACTGCTCCAAGGGTACCACCGCATTGACCAAACCCCAGTCCAAAGCCTGTTCAGCGGAAAGCCTGGTGCCCATGGTTGCCATTTCAAAAGCCCTTTGGTAACCTACCTGCCGGGGCAGAAAGAAAGTGGATCCCGAGTCCATGACCAGGCCGATATTGATGAACACTTCTATTAGCTTAGCCTCCTTGGCCGCTATTATCATATCACACGCCAGGGCCAGAGAGCAGCCAGCGCCGGCAGCCACTCCGTTAAGTCGGCAGATCACCGGTTTGGGCATCTTGCGAACAGCCCGTATAATGGGGTTGTATCTCTTTTTAATGCTATCGGAAAATGGACGATCCGGCTGGGCATTGGCTTCCTTTAGGTCTTGTCCTGAGCTGAAGGCCTTACCGGCACCTGTGATCACCACCACCCTTACTGATAAATCTTTTTTTAAAGATCCCAATGCGGCCTGCAGATCATCGGTCAGGCCATCATTAAATGCGTTGTAAACTTCTGGGCGGTTTAAGGTGAGGGTGGCTACACCATCCTTTATTTCCAGGGTAAGATATTTATACATAGCGTTGGGTCAGAAATACCAATAGGATATTGTAAAGCTAATTAAAAACCCGGTAAGGCACCCCAGGCCTACCTGCAGCGGGGTGTGTTGGTTGAGATATAAGCGGGAGGACATCAGCACCCCGCCGGCAATTATGCTGAGGGATAGGGGTACCAAAAGTATACTTTCTGCCCGGGCCAGCATTACTGCCAGCAAAAAGCCGATCAAACTGCTGATGGCTACACTGTGCACACTGATCTTCCACATCAAAGTGATCAGAGACACTACCAGGCTGGTAAAGGCCACCGTCATCATGGCCACAATAAAAAAACTGCCCCAGCCCAGGCGACCGCTTAACATGACACATACCGCTACATAGAAAACGGTGATCATAAAAAAAGGCACTACCCTCTCCCAGCGATGGGACATGGCAAAGCTGTGCACTACTGAATTCTTGCGCACCTTTTCCACTTGTGACCTGAGACTATATAAGGATCTGCGGGAACTCCAATTTTGGGTCCTGCTCCGCCGCCATACTTTATTTAATAGCAAAAAGTAGGGTAATCGCAAAACTACCACACTCAATAGTGGTATCAGGCCTGTCAACAGAAATACCAATACTAAAAATAACGGCATGGATTCCCGGTTGATGGGGGTAGCCAGTGTGGGGGTAAAGGTGAAAACCAGGGCAAACAAATAAGTGGGAATCCAAAGGGGATGCAATAACAGGGAAACTAATTGGGCCAGCTTTTTAAGCACTATAACTCTTTTCTTAATCTGGCCACTGGAATTTCCAGCTGTTCGCGATATTTGGCCACTGTGCGACGGGCAATCTTATAACCTTTTTCTTTTAGCAGTTTCTCCAGCTTATCGTCGGAAAGGGGTTTTCGTTTGTTCTCCTGCTCTATCAGGGTCTTTAGGGTATGTTTAACCTCTCTACTACTGACATCTTCGCCGGATTCCGTGGAAATACCCTCTGAGAAGAAATACTTTAATGGGTAAACCCCAAATTCAGTCTGCACACTCTTACTGTTGGCCACCCGGGAAACCGTGCTGATATCCATGTTGATCTTTTGCGCGATGTCTTTCAGGATCATGGGCCGGAGTTTGCTCTCATCCCCCTCCAGGAAAAAGTCATATTGGTAGTTCATGATGGCGCTCATGGTATTGAGCAGAGTCTGCTGCCGTTGTTTTATGGCATCGATAAACCACTTGGCCGCATCCAGCTTTTGTTTGACAAAGGTGACCGTTTCCTTGAGCTTCTTATCTTTTTTGTCACTTTTACTGTAGCTGTCCATCATCTCAGCGTAAGACCTGCTCACTCTGAGTTCAGGGGCATTTCGGGAGTTAAGGGTTACCCTTAAACTTCCTTCGTCGTTTTCAATAATGAAATCCGGGATCCGCACCTGGGGTTTTACTATGGTACTGGAGACATTACCTGGTTTGGGGTTGAGCTTGGTTACCGCCACAATTGCATCCTTTAAGTCCTCCTCAGACTCCAGATCTAACTTCTTTATTATTTTCTGATAATGCTTCTTGGTGAACTCCGGAAAACAGTGTTTTAAAATATCGATGGCAACTTTTTGATCCTCCGATGGATCCTTTTTCCTTTCTAATTGTAACAACAAACACTCCTGCAAGTTCCGGGCGGCGATCCCCGGCGGGTCGAAACCCTGGATCATCTCCAATATTTCTTCCAGCTCCTCTACAGTAGTTTCAATATTTTGGGAAAATGCCAGGTCATTAATAATGGCCTCCAACTCCCGGCGTATATACCCGTCGGTTTCAATACTGCCGATCAATTGCATCCCGATCAATTCCCGTCGTTCGTCCAAACCCAAGAATCCCAATTGAGAAATAAGCTGGTCATTAAGGGTGGTAGCCATAGGAATTGGCATTTCCTTATCTTCATCGTTGTAATTGCCATCCCCCTGCATCTTATAGCCGCTGAAATCATCATCACGCAGGTACTCCTCTACGTCGACATCGTCCTCTTTTTCATTAGCCTGTTCGTCCTCTGAGTCGCGCTCGAGATCGTCCACCTTCTCCTCCGCCCCTTCCTCTAAGGCGGGGTTAACCTCAAGTTCCTCTTCGATCCTAGCCTCTAACTCTGCGGTAGGTATTTGCAAAAGTTTGATAAACTGGATTTGCTGAGGTGAGAGCTTTTGATTTAAACTCTGGGTTAAACCAAGTTTTTGCATTCAGCGAACAGCTTTGAAAATTAGATTTTTGACAGATGCAAATTTATTATAATTCTCCGTTTTCTTTGTTAAAACAGTAAAATTATAGTTGATTTACAGCCGTTTTTCAACCTCTTTCCATCGGGGGATTTTTGAGGTTTGACGGACTTAGTTGTGCACAAATCCTGTTTAAAGCGTGACCTCTGCAAAGCCTTACAGAATTGTTGACCTGTTTGATAACCCTCCTAAGGATACACCGGTTAAAGTACAGGGATGGGTTAGGAATAAGCGAGAAAGTAAAAACGTAATCTTTATTGCTCTTAATGATGGCTCTTGTCATCACAATTTACAAATAGTAGCAGATCCTAAGGCATTTAGTGAGGATCTGAGGGCGGAGATCACTACCGGAAGCAGTATCATTGCACAGGGTAAGCTTCAGGAATCAATGGGCCAGGGACAGCAAGTGGAATTGGCAGCTATGGATATCCAGGTGGTGGGTGTAGCTGACCCCAAGGAATATCCCTTGCAGCCCAAAAAGCATTCTTTGGAATTTTTACGGGAGATCGCACACCTGCGGCCGAGGAGTCAGACCTTTGGCGCAGTATATCGCATGCGGCATCAAATGATCTACGCGGTACATACCTTTTTCCACCAAAGAGGATTCCTGAATGTACACACCCCGATCATAACCGGTTCGGATGCGGAAGGGGCTGGGGAGATGTTCCGGGTAACTACCATAGATCCTAAAAACCCTCCTCTGGACGAGAACGGAAATATCGACTATCGTCACGATTTTTTTGGCAGTGAAACCAACTTAACGGTTTCCGGGCAGTTGGAAGCTGAGATAGCAGCCCAGGCATTGGGTCTGGTCTATACCTTTGGTCCCACCTTTCGCGCTGAAAATAGCAACACGTCCAGGCACCTGGCAGAATTTTGGATGATTGAGCCGGAAATGGCCTTTTATGACCTGGGGGATAATATAGATCTAGCCGAGGATTTCCTGAAATTCCTGGTGAAAGCAGCGCTGGTTAATTGTGTCGACGACCTGGAATTTCTGGACCGGCGAAACCGCGATGAAGAGAACCAAAAGCCCAAACATCAAAGGCAGGAAATGAGTTTGCTGGAGAGACTGCAATTTGTAAGGGACCATGAATTCATCAGGATCGAATATGGAGAAGCTATCGAGATCCTGCGACGAAGCAAGCCCAATCAAAAGAAAAAATTTCAATTCCTGGTAGAGGGTTGGGGCAGCGACTTACAATCTGAACACGAAAGATATTTGGTGGAGAAACATTTTAAGAAACCGGTGGTGGTGTACAATTATCCTAAGGAGATCAAGTCATTTTATATGCGTTCAAACGATGACGGCAAAACCGTAGCCGCTATGGACGTCTTATTCCCGGGAATCGGTGAAGTGATCGGTGGATCGCAACGGGAAGAGCGTTATGAAAAATTAGTCCATCGCATGCAAGAAATGGGGGTGCCTCAAGAAGAATTGTGGTGGTACCTTGAATTACGAAAATTCGGGACTACCCCTCACAGCGGATTTGGGCTGGGCTTTGAACGCTTGATGCAGTTCGTGACCGGCATGGCCAATATCAGGGACGTGATACCTTTTCCCCGTACCCCGGGGAGCGCGGAGTTCTAATTAAAAACCCCGAGAATATCGGGGTACATCAATTATCTTTTGCCGAATTTAAATATTTGCCGGTAGCGGCTGTAAGGATCTTTTACGATGAGCATGTAGTATCCAGCATGCAGGTCCCCCACCGGTACCCGATACCGATCACTGGTGATTTTCTCAGGATCTATTTTTATGGCATTCCCGATAATATCGTATATCTCGAATTGGATTTGAACCAATTCGGAGTTTCGGACCACGATATTTAGATAATCTGTAGCGGGATTGGGGTAGAATTCAACTACTCTTTCCAAATCAAGCGATTCGGTAAGTTCATTATTTTCACCGACATAACCCTCTCCCTCTGTGTCGTTTTGAGCCCACACAGTTGCGGTAGATAGGGTAAGTATGGAAAATAATAACAGTAGTTTATTCTTCATATAGTATAATATAGCAAATAATAAGCCAAATTGCCTTCCTTAAGAAGCATTTCTTATAGCTAAAACGAAGAAATTACTCTTAAGGTTTGCACATTATATTACAAAAATAAGAAATAATAATTCAAGTTTTTTTTCGTTAGGGTTAATTTTTGTTAAAAAAATTACAACTGTAAGCCAAGCGCCATAAAGGCTCCACCTAAATTGTCCACCAGATCCGAAGCGATAAGAGCCACCTGGTCCTTATCTTCCACTGCCAGGTCGCCGGCCAGGCCATGCACATAGACCCCTATTATCGCCGCCGCTTCCGGATTCTTCAAACGGCACAGTAAACCGGTAATTACCCCGGTAAGTACATCCCCACTGCCGCCTGTCGCCATACCCGGATTGCCGGTGGTATTAAAGTATATGGTGCCATCAGGCAGCGCCACCGCAGTATGAGCTCCTTTCACTACCACTACCAATTTAAAGTTAAGGGCCATATCGCGCTGTAATTCCAGGCGATGATAGTCGTCCCTAAAATCCCCCGCCAGCCTTTTGAATTCTTTGGGATGTGGGGTAAGTATTGAATTGGGAGGCACGATTTCCAATAATTCCCTATTGCCGCTGATGATGTTTAAGGCATCGGCATCCAGTACCATGGGTGAATCAGTATTTTCCAACAGTTCCCTAAGGGCTTTCACCGTGGTTTTCTCCATACCCAGCCCTGGTCCGATGCCTATGGTTGAAATGCTGTCAGAAACGGGAATATGGGATATCTGATCGGTATGGGCATCACTTTGCACCATGGCCTCTGGGGTGGTGATCTGCAGTATCTGATAACCACATTGGGGAATGTGTACGCTTAAAAGTCCCAGGCCACTACGCAGAGCAGCACTTGATGCCAATACCGCCGCTCCTATCTTTCCTTGGCTTCCAGCCACCATAAGGGCATGGCCGAAATCACCTTTGTGGCTGAATTTATACTTCCTCCCAGCAAAGCTGGACAAAATTTCATCATCAATCTGGTGATAAGAAGTGACTTGTTGTTTTAAGAAATCCTCCGACAACCCTATATCCAGAATTTGCCAATCTCCTACGTAATTATGATTTTGAGGTAGATAAAAAGCCAATTTGGGAATTTGAAAGCTCAAGGTGTGGTCTGCCTTTATTATGGTATGCCTTTGCTGCCCTCCACGCTCCGCAAATAATCCGGAAGGCATATCCACAGATATAACAAACCCGGAAGATTGGTTTATTTTCTTTACCACCCCTGCCGCTAAACCTTCAATTTCTCGATTTAAACCGGAACCAAAAATAGCATCTATTACTATATCCTCCTCCTCAATGGCTGGCAGTTGACCGGCCTTACTAATCTGGATCACCGTTCCCAGCTCCTGCCAACGGTTTCTGTTGGTAATAAAGTCCTTGGAACCCTTACTACCCCAATCCAAGGCCCATACTTCAACCGGGTAACCTTTATGAAACAGTAATCTGGCTATTGCCATGCCATCTCCCGCGTTATTTCCAGTGCCACATACCACCTTTACTGGTCGTTCCCCCAAATCCAGATCTTCAAAGGCCTTAACGAAAGCCTCGGAAGCCTGCTCCATCAGATCGATTGAACTAATTGGTCCTTGCTGTATGGTGTACTCATCAGCGGCTCTTACTTGCTCCGTGGAAAGGATTTTCATGATTATTATAGGTTAGGAAAACCTCAAAAATCCGGGGAGTCCAACTGCCTGAAATGTCCGTTCATCTGAATTTTTTGTCTGATCTGTTCTGCCTCCTGGAGCTTCGGCAATAAACTCATCAAATGTACCACTACAAACTCCACTCTTTCACTTTCTCTGGTAATTTGCATCAGCTGATATTCCTGTTCCAGACTGAAACCAAGTTTATGGGCCAGGTGGAAAACCGGCGTGTCTTCATCATAGGGGATCTCTCCTTCCAACTGAAGTTGCTGATACAATTGGTCTACCAGGCGTACCATGCGAAACTTGGACGGTACAACATCCCAGATATTTTCAAGGGGTATCACGTGACCCCCAGCGTATTCTTTGTCCGGCCAGGGATTTTGATAATCTTCTACTTTAAAGATATGATGACCTACTGTTTTAATATCCATGCGGCCATCTTCGTAGGTTTTAGAGATCTCCAGGATCTCCATTTCGGTACCGAATTCTATTCGGGAATTAACGTAGGAAGGAATACCAAACCGACGCCCTCCATCCATACAATCACCAATTAGCTGCTTATACCTGGGCTCGAAAATGTGCAGGTTCAACTTTTCTTCCGGAAAAGCGACTAAATTCAATGGGAACAACGGCAGATAGTGGCTCATGACCTACCTTGTCCTCAAAACCCCGCAAATGCTGCCTGTACTCATGGGTAGCCAATAAGACTAATTGTTAATAGCTGATTATTCGGAAATAAGCACGCTGGGATTACATATTACTCACAATTTCCTGGGCAAATTCCGAACATTTAAGTAAGGTAGCTCCTTCCATCAATCGCTCAAAGTCATATGTGACTTTTTTGTCCGCGATTGAGGCGCTAAGACCCTGGTAAATAAGTTGAGCAGCTTCGTCCCAATTTAAATGCTCCAGCATCATGGCCCCCGATAATATCACAGAACCGGGATTTACTTTATCCTGACCGGCATATTTAGGGGCGGTGCCATGTGTTGCCTCGAAAATGGCATGCCCGGTGGTGTAATTGATATTGGCCCCTGGAGCAATCCCGATTCCTCCCACAATAGCAGCCAGGGCATCACTGATGTAATCCCCATTGAGGTTCATAGTAGCAATTACCGAGTATTCTTTAGGCCGGGTGAGAATTTGCTGCAGGAAAGCATCTGCAATAACATCTTTGATAATAAGCTTTTTGCCATCTCTATCGATCTCCTGCCAGGGGCCACCTTCATAGTCCTGTGCCCCATATTCCCTTTTGGCCAGGGCATATCCCCAGTCCCGGAAGGCTCCCTCGGTAAATTTCATGATATTTCCCTTATGCACCAGGGTCACAGAATCCCGGTCTTTAGCAAAGGCATAATCGATTGCAGCCTTCACCAGTCGCTCGGTACCCTCTTTGGAGATCGGTTTTAAGCCATAGCCGGCAGTACCGGGAAAACGCACTTTATCGAATCTCTCCGGAAATGCCTCACGAAACAGGCGGCTGAATCGGTCGGCTTCATCGGTGCCTTCCTGAAATTCAATTCCCGCATAAATATCCTCGGTATTTTCCCTGAAGATTACCATATCGGTAGAACCCGGGTCTTTAACCGGTGAGGGCACACCCTCAAACCACCTTACCGGTCTGACACAGGCAAACAGATCCAATTTTTGTCGCAAGGCCACATTTAAAGACCTAATACCTCCTCCTACCGGAGTAGTGAGGGGACCTTTGATCCCCACCAGGTATTCTCTAAAAGCATCAAGTGTTTCATCTGGCAGCCAGTTGCCATTCTTATTATAGGATTTCTCCCCTGCCAGCACCTCTTTCCATTGAATTTCTTTTTCTCCACCATAAGCTTTCGCTACGGCAGCATCAAATACCAACTTGGAGGCTGGCCAAATATCCACACCCGTGCCGTCACCTTCAATAAAGGGTATTACTGGTTTATCAGGAACTACCAGGTTTCCGTTTTCTATAACAATTTTTTGTTCACTCATACTGGTTCATTTTAAATATCCACTGATGGCGATTTGATTTATATATTTAAATTTTAAAGATTTTCTCAGTAACTCTCCTGGTCATTGGGAAAATCCCCGGTTTTTACATCATTTATATACTGGGTAAAAGCCTTACGCATAACTGCATCAAGATCGGCGTATCGTCGTAAAAAACGCGGCTGAAACTCCTGAGTGATACCCAGCATATCATGGATTACCAGGACCTGCCCGTCAACGTGTGGGCCGGCGCCAATCCCTATTATAGGTATAGACACTTGTTCTGCCACTTGCCGGGCCAGTTCCGCCGGTATTTTTTCCAGAACAATGGCAAAACAACCGCAACCCTCCAGGATTTTAGCATCGTCTACCAATTTATCCGCCTCTTCTTTCTCCCTGGCCCTGACAGTATAAGTGCCAAACTTAAAAATAGACTGTGGGGTTAATCCCAGGTGTCCCATTACAGGAACTCCCGCACTCAATATCCGTTGCACCGATTTCTTAATTTCCTTCCCTCCTTCTACCTTTATTCCATGAGCGCCGCTTTCTTTCATGATCCTTATGGCCGATCGCAAAGCTTCCTCAGAATTACCCTGGTAACTGCCAAATGGTATGTCCACCACAACAAAGGGCCTGGTGATGGCTTTTACCACCGACCTGGCGTGATAGATCATTTGGTCAAGGGTGATGGGTAGTGTGGTTTCATTACCAGCCATAACATTTGAGGCGGAATCACCTACCAGGATCACGTCGATCCCGGCATCCCCTAATATCCGGGCCATGGAATAATCGTAGGCCGTGAGCATAGAGATTTTTTCTCCCCTGTCTTTCATGGCCTGTAATTGGTGAGTGGTTACTCGTTTTATATCCGATTGATGTTGTGACATGCGGCCTCCAAAAATAAAAAATAAATTGAATAACCCATGCAACCGAATACGGCAGGGTTAATTTAGTGTTGGTGATTAGGAAGAATTACCTGGAAGGTGCTGCCCTGATTTTCCCTGGAGTCTACCGTTATGGTACCGCCTAATTTGTCTATCACGTTTTTAACAATGTATAGACCTAGTCCGCTTCCCTGACTATTTTCGGTAGCCCTAAAGAACATGTCAAATATGCTGGGTAGTTTGGATTCGGGTATCCCTTCACCATTGTCCTCAATGGTAATCACTGCCCGATCGCGGTCTGTGCGGATCTCTACGGAAATGTATGATTGTTCACGATTATTACTGCGATATTTGATGGCATTGGAAATCAGGTTATTCAAGATGATCCGCACCCGTGTGAGATCAGACTTAAAAATTTCTGGCTCGTAGATCTTAGTAAGGATCTTTACATCTTCAGAATCCTCTACGTGGTAGAAATTAGTGATACTATTGTTCACCTCAGTAATAAAACTTATCTCCACCAAAGGATTATTGACCCGGTTGTTTCTGGATATCTGCAGCAGATCAATAACCAGGTTATCCAACCTTTTGATGCTGCCTTCAATCATTTCAATACAGTTTTCGCGTCCGGCCTTGGTATCTTCCAGCCGCATAAGATTCAACAATCCCATGATTGAACGCAGGGGGGAACGCAGATCGTGAGAAGCGTGGTATACAAAGTTGTCCAGTTCGTAATTGAGCTTTTGGAGCTCAAACAAGTTTTCCTTTATTTTGGTGATGTCCATCATCACAGTTTCGATGATGTCGTCATCCTGGTAGTATACGGAGGAAAATGTCACCCAGAATGTTTTGCCATCCGCTCTTTTCAATTGGACCTCGCGTTCTTCAAGCTTATGTTTTTCCCGTAAAGCTCGCAGCAGATCAGCCCGATCCTCCGGGTTTACATAATAGGCTAAAGTAGTAGCTCCGGGAGTCGGTTTTGCACCTAGTATTTCCCAAAATTTAGCATTAGCATCAAGTATTTCACCGGTACGGGCATAGCTACGGAACATGCCAATTAGGGAATTCTCAAAGAGATTGCGGTATTTGGTCTCACTCTGAGCCAGCGCTTTTTCGGTTTGTTTACTGTCGGTGATATCGGTATGGGAGCCGGAAATTCTACGCACCCGACCATTTGCATCTTTTAAAACTAACCCTCTTGATTGTATCCAACGGTATTCACCATTGCGATGTCGAAGCCTGAATTTACTGTCATATTCATCCAATTCACCTTTTAAACACTTTTTAAAAGTTTGAACTGCCTTTTCCTTGTCATCCGGGTGCAATAATGACTCCCACAATCCCCTGAGATTAGGGAACTCAGCTTCGTCATAGCCCAGCATCTTTAACCAGGGGCTGCTGATAAACAGCTCATCGTTTACTAAATCCCAATCCCATAGGCCGTCATTGGCCCCGCTGGCTGCCATTTCATAGCTGAGCAATCTTTGCTGCAATTCCTGTATACTGGACTCACTTTGCTTATCTTTTTCGCGCAATAGTCTTACCTCCTGACGCAAACGCAGCAGCTCCTTTTGAATATCCGTCTGTATATTCGAAACTTTTGGCATGACTTATTGGACGAAAATTACTAGGAATAATCCTATATGGTAGGGTAAAATTACGATAAAGTTCGTTAAAATATAAATAAATCTGGAAAAAATACCAAAAATAGCTTACTGATCCTGAGGCAATTATCGTAAAAAGGCAAATTTTTGCTTCCGGTCCAGCACTACTTCTATGTGCTCATTTATGGTTGTAGACAGCTCATAACCCTGATAATTAGCCGAAATAGGGAATTGCTTATGGCTGCGATTTACCAGCACGGCAATCTCCAATTTGTTAAGATCCAGATGCAGAAATGGTTTCAGGCAATAGGTCATGGTCCGCCCGGTGTTAAGCACGTCATCCACTAAAATAATGGGAGCCTGGCCCAATTGCTCCAGGTCAACATCGAGCTCAGGTTGACTATCTACCGGGTTCTCCTTATCCACCTTCATTTTTACCAACAGCAAATCGAATCCTGCTATTTGCTTCAGTTCTTGAGCCAACATCTCTGCCAGGTGATAGCCCTGGCGATATACCCCTACCAGCACTAAACCTTGCTCCTGAAAATTTCGCTCGTAGATTTGGTAGGCCATTCTTCGGATCTTCTGCAGGATTTGAGCTTCCTTGAGAATGACATTTTTTTCTTTTATTGTCATTAGAGGTTGATAAGGGGTAAATGCGGGGTATCTTTTAAAGTAGAGAGGATCACCATGGACTGCAGGTTATCCACCACCTCGATTTCGCTGATCTTATTCAGGATCAAGGCCTGGTAAGAGGCAATATTTTTAGTGATCACCTTTAGTATCAAGTCACCCGAACCGGTAATATGGTGACACTCCACCACCTCCTCCATATCTCGAATGGCCTCCAGGAATAACTGGATATTCTTCTTGTTATGTCCCACCAGGGTTACCTGCACAAAGGTACTCACTTCCAAACCCAGCAACTGCTCGTCGAGCTTGGCGTGATAGCTTTTGATGATGCCCAATTTTTCCAGTTTCTTAACCCGCTCTAAAGTAGGGGCTGGCGAAAGGCCTATATCCACACTGAGCTGAGCATTGGTAATTTTAGCGTTATCCTGGAGAATCCGCAGAATTTTAAGATCAGTGCTGTCGAGTTTTGGTTTGGAGGACATTGGTATTTTCATGCAAATTAGTAATATAAAGCGTAAATTTAAATTGTAGCAATTCTAGGAATTCTCTGGCCCATGATTTAAGTAATTTTTATGGTACTTAAAGATTTATTGATCACTCCGGTAGTGATCCTGGTAGTAATGGTCGGGGCCTACTTATTAAGAGATAAATACACCACACCGCAAACCAGACCATTCTTCTTGCCGGCGCTTGGACTTAAGATATTTGGGGCCATAATGCTTGGGATCATTTACCAATTCTACTATCAGGGAGGGGATACTTTCAATTACTACCAGCAAAGTTCTGTGATCTACCAGGCGTTCTGGGAATCACCGATTATCGGCTTGAAAATGCTTTTTAGCAACGGTGAGTTCCGCCCCGATACCTTCAAGTACGCCCAGTTGATTTACTGGTACGATTCACCTACAGAGTATTTTGTGATCAAAGTAGCAGCAGTTCTGGGGTTGTTTTGTTTCAACTCCTACTCTTCCATAGCCGTATTATTCGCTGTTTTTAGTTTTACCGGATTGTGGGCAGCCTACCTCACTTTCGTTAAACAGAATCCATCGTCATTTAAACCGATTGGTTTTGCTTTCTTTTTTTTACCCTCAGTTTTTTTTTGGGGGTCTGGCTTAATGAAGGATACGATTACCTTAGGGGCGTTAGGTTGGATGTTTTATGGTTTCTACCACGGATTTATTCTCAAGGACAATATAGTTCGATCTTTGATAATCATGCTTATTTCCTTTCATATTATCTATCAGGTTAAGATCTACATTTTATTATCATTTTTACCACCTGCAATTTATTGGGTCTTCACAGAGCACGGGCAAAAAATAAGAAATCGATTATCTAAACATATACTGAAACCTATTCTCATCATACTTGGCTTATCGTTGGCTTATTTCGCAGGAATTACGGTCACTGAAGGAGACGCCAAATACGATATTAGCAATATTGCAGGTCGAACAAAGATCAACGCTGAATATTTGTATCGAATAAGCCTACTTCAAGAGGGTTCAGCTTATTACTTGGGTGAGTTGGACGGAACTTATCAAAGTATGCTTAAGATTGCCCCAAACGCGATCGGGGTGACTTTACTCAGACCCTACATCTGGGAAATCCGAAACCCCTTAATGGCCCTTTCAGCTCTTGAATCTGCTGTTTTTACTATCATCTTATTCTCATTACTGCTAAATCCAGGTATTACGACCACGGTGAAATTAATTTCACAAAAGCCTCTGATACTATTTTGTTTTCTTTTCACCATAAATTTGGCATTCGCCGTGGGACTTAATAGTTTCAATTTTGGAACGCTAGTGAGGTATAAAATACAGCTTTTGCCCTTTTATTTAAGTGGTATCATTTTGATCAAACACTATGGTAATTTTAAACAGGCATCTGGCACCAATCCTTTAAGATCATTAAGTGCCCAAAGGGCTAAGCATTTATCTTGATAACTTCCCCGGCCTTCGGTACAGTTCTCATTAATCAACTCTATGGGTTGAGGAAAATTAAATGGTTCACCTTGTAGGTCGATCGGTCGCCAGCCACCGGTTGTAATATCATAATTTTCCCTGCCAGGAAAGGTAGTAGTAAGTAGGTACTTTGATTCAGACCGTATCAAATTTATAAGAGCTTTAAACACATCTGAGTAGCTGAAATGTACCAGGCAGTCACGATTGAGAATCATATCGTGTTTTTGGAGGCTCTCCGATATTAGATCCAGCGTTATGAATTTGATTGATTTATTTTGGAAATTTTGACGGTTATGTTCAATGATCTCCGGTACAATATCAGCGCCCGTATATTCAAGCCCCTTTAGATTTGTTTTTTGCATCCAGTTCCAATCACCACACGGTAAATCCAGAAGACTTTGTACTTGATAGCGATCGAATAATCGAGGTAGTGTTAAGACTAGTGCTGCTGTTTGATCTTCCTCCGAGCCTGGACCAGAGATAGTATCTATTGATCTCCAGGAATTTTGCAAATATATATTTTGAAAAACTTGTTTTACAGGCTGATTACGGTACCGACGGAAATACCAGACATTATAATATTTGGCCAAAATTTTTTTTAGCTCCTTTATTAATAAATTCATGACGCCCCAATTCCGTTCCTGTATAGATACCGCACCTTTGCTGCCAGCCTTGGCAAATTAAACTTGTGCTTAAACTCCAACCTGGCGTTGGAGCTAAATTTTTTTACTAATTCACTATTTCCTGCAATCTCTATCATTGCTTTGGACATTGCCTCTACATTTCTATTATCTACAAGAAATCCGTTGATTTCATCTTTTATAATTTCCTCCGGGCCTCCACTTCGGGTAGCTATAACAGGTTTG
Organism: Cyclobacteriaceae bacterium; assembly: GCA_965224285.1. GTDB lineage: Bacteria > Bacteroidota > Bacteroidia > Cytophagales > Cyclobacteriaceae > JAJCYK01. Next base: position 4,373,095 of record OZ245043.1, on the reverse strand, counting down.
AACTGAGAAAGTGCTTCAAGGCATACCATTGAAAATGCCTCAGATTCAGAGAAATTAAGTAATACGTCACAATTATTCAACTCCTGTTTAATATCCTCTGTGAAATTTGAAAACCGGATTTTCTCCTGAAGTTTTAATACTCGCACTTGTTTTTTAAGAAATCTTAAATAATCCTGATTCTTTTTTCGATTAAGAGTTCCACCAACAAATCGCAGTTCACAATCACCTATTTGTTTATGTGACTTATTAAATGCTTTTAAGGCAAGATCCTGACCCTTGCCGGGAACAAAATTCCCTACATACAAAAACCGGAATACTGATCGAAGTTGGCAGGAAATCTCAGTACGCTTTAACCAACTCTCATCAATGGCGTCATATATTACATGCACTTTTCCCGTAGCACCAAATTCATATTCCACTGTCTTGGAGACACAGATAATATGGTTGGCAGATTTAATAATAAACCATCTCCAAATATTGTAAAGATGCTTTATGTAGCTTGATCTCCTTAATCTTATGTGATATATCAAATTAAGCTCAGGATACAACCATTTTAGCCCAACACCTAGCATATTATAAATATCACCAACATGAACCACCTGAATTCCATTTTTCTTAATTAGAATAGCTGCCTTTATTAGATGGTAAATTAACTTAGGAAAATACCATAAGACCTCCATGGACTTGGTGATCTCAGCGTAATTAAATATGGTTATGCGATCTGGTTGCGTACTGAATGTTGCCCAACAGCCGTGTGGAACTGCAAAATACCAATCAAAATCTTCCTGCAAGTACTCACACATAGCAAACAGAGACCTGAAGGAACCGGTAACTGAGTTCGAATTTTCGATGATTAGTACCTTAGTTAAAGTATCTTCTGCCACAATGAGGTAATTCGGTGTTCAGTTTGAAGCTTGATCCACTGGAATGCTCTTTCCTCAACAAGGCTTCTGGCCGATTCATCGACTATGTATTTATGAATGGTTCTGGTCCACTCATTAATAATATCAGGCCGATTTCCAGCCGTAATAACTGGTAGTAAAACTCCATGGTCACCTTCAAAGGATATGTTGTTAGGAACATTTTTGGAACTGCCCACTAAAATTAGTTCTGCAGGACCATACGGACAGTTGACTGCGCATACTAAAGTCTTACAGACCATTGCCTCACCCAGAATATTGGGGCCTCCCTCAGAGGAAGACGCTATCATCATAACCGTAGCCCGTCGCAAAAATTTGAAGGGGTTGGAATGAAAGCCTAAAAACCATACCTGGGTTTCGTTTGCACTGATTTCCTGCTCTGGTTTTTCGGATTGTGAATTATATGTAAGTCCAAAATTATCGACGTACCTCTCTATTTCATTTCGAGAAGGTCCGTCCCCCAGAAAAACCAATTTTAAATCAGGTAGCTTGTTAATTAGCTGACTATAAACATCCACGATCTCTTTTAGTCCTTTGCCCTTCGCCAACCTGCCTGCATAAAGTAAAACTTTTTTCTTAAACAGTGGTTCATGAGACAGAGACAAAGGCTCAAATGCCATGGTCATAATGTGATCATAATCAAAGTAATTTCGGATCACTATAACCTTGTCTGTATTAAGGCCTAATCGTTTGACTAATTCGTTCTTTATTCCTCGATTTAATGCCACCACTTGATCAGCATAGCCGTAAATGATCTTAACTAAAACATATAATCTGAACCAACCCAGTAAACCGTATATAGTCTCGTCGTAAAATTTACTCCCTCTAACACTAATGATTACCCGGTCATGAGCACGACTTAATACATTAAGGTAGTTTGCTCCTTCTAAATAACTGATAGAAGTATCAATATTCAGTTGGGTTTTTATACGCTTAATCGCTTCCCACCTTTGATAAAACCGATACAATTTTCCCAGCCAGCTCCTACCTGCTGGTATTTTCAGATCAATTAGCTGATCTGTTTTTAACATTGCTTTTCCGGTAGAGGTATTAAAGGCACAAACATGGACCTTATGTTTTTTACTCAAACTGGACGCCAAATAGAAAATACTTCGCTGAGCGCCACCAAAGTCTACATTAGGGATAATTAGTAGGATGTTCTTGCATGTTGAACGATTCTTCATTAAGAACAAGCAATAAAATTGGTTTCTGCACGCTCGTCATAATTCGAGAGGTAAGAACTGTTATAAACGGACTCGAAGCCTTCCTGATCAAACTGAACCTCCATATCAAGTCTATATACCTTCATTCCATATTTTTTGAAAAATTGAAAAATCTTTTTAGGATCAGTAGCGTATTCTGTAGTGTGAATTGCTGCAAATTCAAAAAGAACAATAGGTTTGTTCTCATTTAAAAGACGTGAAGCACCTTTTAACACCCGTAATTCCGCTCCTTCAACATCTAACTTTATAAAATGTACTGGAAAGTAAGTAGAAATAATATTATCTAGTTTATCAACGGGCACTTGCATTTGGGTGGTTTTAACTTTCATAGGGTATTCCTGCTCCGTAAAACCGCTCCAGGCGAGTGCGTTATCCACCTTTATAAAGGTGGCTTTACCTTTGTAGTCCGATAATGCCAGATTGTAAATATTAATGTTCGGATAGTCCAACTTTAATTGATCGTATAACTCGCGGAGTGGCTCGAATGCTAAATGCTCACCTTTAGGGGCATACTTTAAAACGTGATTTAGAAAATTTCCTTTATGTGCTCCTACATCTATGCAATTTGAATCAGCTTCAAGCAGCTCTGGCAAAACTATTTTAAGTCTCTGTTGATCTCTATACACTCGTTCTGCCCATCCATGGTCCGCGCTTCGTTTCAACCTTTGCATTATCCATTCTTTGCAACTATTCACCCAGCTCATATTCAATCAATTTACGTTTTATTCTTTTCGTATCCCTCAGCATGATTTCTTGATTCATCACAAAATCTTTAGTGACATCTTCCTTGTCTACTGACATTCCATTGTCAATAGCCAATATAAGCTCATGTTCACTGAAGGGTACTCTCAGCAAAGAGCCTGAATTTGGGAACATTCCTCTTATTGCTTCCATTTTTGGTTCAACTCCCAGGCATATGGCTGGAATATCGAATGCTCCTGCCAATATAGCGCCATGAGCCCTCGAAGTGATCACTAACCGCTGACCCGCCAGTATTTTCAAATATTCCTGCAGCCTAATTTTTTTCGGTTCCCACACGAAAGATAATTCAGAACCGAAGTTATTACAGATTGGTAAATCGTGATCCCGTTCAAAAAATAACATTGTGATTTTATATCCCTTTTTTTTCAGTCGGGCAATAGCTGACTGGATAGTTTGTAGATAATTGTTTTGGCCGGTGTTTTTGAGTATAAATACAATACCCTCACGTTCAGTGAGATTTTTAACCGATTTTGGTAACCAAAGTTCCTTCATAAAAGCCAGGTCAGTACTGAGATACACGTTGTTATTCAAACCCCTGTTTTTAACATAGCCCCAACTCCGTTTGTCCCTCACATATAGTAAATCAAACTGATATAATTCGCTCATTTTGTAATAGTACTTTTTAGAGCTTTCGGTAAATTTGTCAATTCCTAAGCCAATCCCGATCCGCATTGCATCCTTTGGGATTTGCCAACCTTTCAAACGACGATATAAAGAATACAATCTTGCCCAATTTTTGATTCCGATGGCATCTATTAAAAAGTTAAGGATCTTATACATTGAAGGGCCACCGTCAAAGTCATAGTAAGTACCACCACCGCCATGAACAACTAAATCAACTACAGGTTCCTTACCATATTCCAGTAATTCATCAATGTTCTCTTCCAGTAGCGGTATAATATAACCTGCCTTTGTGCTTGCACTCATCACCATTACTTTCGATTTCGGAAAGATCTGCTTAAGCAGTTTGGCGCTGGTTATCATTAAAATATCATCACCTAGATTACCGAAACCGTAATAGCCGCGTAACAGGATCTTCATGATATTTTATTATCAGATGCCATTGATAACAGTATATCACTCAATATTGAGGCATTTTTATTAGCTGAATACTGATTTCCCAAATCATGCAAGCCGGAAAAGATTTCGGCGTTTCTCCCATTTACAGCCAAATCTTTCAAAACGCTTGACAGACCCAGTTGATCCCTATGCTCAAAACATACACCATATCTACCCTGCACCATCTTATAAATAGCGCTATACTTAGTAGTGATGGCCAGAATTGGCCGCTTTGCCGCCAGATAGTCTACGCTTTTCGAAAGCTGGAAAACTGCTTTTTCTGGGTGTAGTTCCCAATCAATTAAAAGTAAAACGTCAGCATTATGCTGTAATTTCAGGACTTCTGACAATCTTATCGCCCCCAAATACCGGGCAGATCGACAGTTAAACTCCTTTAATTCAGCCTTAGCATCTTCACTGAGAAATCCTGTGAACACAACGGTCAACCTACGGTGTAGGTCCGGGTATTGGGCTTCAAGGTGTTTAAGGTGTTTTAAGATTAATCCTGGTCTACGACCTTGACCATAGAAATTACCAGTATGTACTATCCGGATGGGGCCTGTATCCGGCGTGAGCAAAACCCTCATTTTATCATCGTCATATACATTTGGCAGCACCAAATATTTTGAATCAAATTGTGGATATTTTAATGCATATAATTTCTTAGTTTCTACAGTGGTGAAGCTAATGAGATCAGCTTTATTGAAGCATTCAAATTCGAGTGCTTTATGATAATTATGATACTGCTTTGGGGGGTTGAAATGTGGAGATTCAACCCAAGGGTCGCTTAAATGCATAAGCCATGGGACGCCCAACCGATCTCTTATTTTTTTAGCCAACACCGCCGAGCTAAACGGTGTGGACCGGCTGTATATGACGTTTGGATATATTTTTAGAGATCTGAATACATTTGCCGGAAACCTGCTGAATAGGGATTCGTTATCGGGTCGAAAGAACAATCCTGGGTTTATTCTTTTCAGAAGTCCATGGACCCATCGGTGGTAATAAACCGGTAATTCAATCAACTGGTCAACCTGTTGCAACAGGTATTCATATTCCGGCTCTAAAGTGCGCCAACCAAAGTTCTTGTATGGTAATTTTTCCGTTACTAATGTAATAGAAAACGTTTCCTGAAGCATAAGGTATTTTAAATAGCGGCTTACCTGCAAACTCTCTGGGGAGCTCTTCGGTGGCCCTGCAGCACTTACTATTAAAATACTGGTGTCTTGCTTGGTCATTGGAAAAATATTGCTGCTTTACAAACTGAGTTTCAATAAAAAAAGCAAGCCAGTAGCAAAAACAAAAATCCCGGCAGTATAAAGAATGAAATAACGGATGTGCAGGTTTAATTTTCTAAAAACCATGATAATAATCACAAAATCTTGTATTGAGATTATCACCGCATAAATGATGATCATTATCAGGGGATTGCCAGCCAAAATCCCCATCACCAGTCCTATAGATAAAGCTAATGCCCCAATTAGATTCAATTGAAAGAGCAGGCGTTCTTGATTTAATATTCGATACAGTGAGGCAATAGACTGACTTACAAGCTGAAAAAAACCCATTACACCCAAATACTGGGCATAAATCCCTGCTTCCCGCCAATTCTCACCAAAGAACCAAGTGAATAAGTCAGCCCCGAACACTGTTAATATCGCGAATGGAACGGCGCCCATTGGGACCAGATACCGGAAAAAATCTCCAACTTTTTGCTTTAACAATTGATGGTGCCGGTCATTGATCTCTGCTGCCTTTTGATAAAACACATAAGCCACAGCACTTCCCAGAAAGATAATTGGTAAATTGACCGTGCTGAGGGATATGCTAAACCATCCGGTAACCTGCGATCCGAAGTACCAGGAGAATATGTAGATTGGCAACTGTTTACTAATGATTTGAATAAAATTTGAGGGAAGTATATATAAGGGGTAATTTCTATACTTCTGACCAATAACCTTTAACTCTCCTATTCTTACGGTTTGGGTCAAACTTTCCCTAAAGCTCTTCCCAAATAATAATAAAGATCCTATCAACCTCCCGCCCACCTCGCCCAGCAATAACCCTCCGGCATTGGCAGTTATGGCTACTGCCGAGATGATAGCGATGAGCTTTGAGGTGACCACAGTCCCGAATTTGGAAGATGCGTTTTTAATAAAATCCTTATTGCGTACATTTATATATTCCAGAATTCTACTGATTCCGATCAAAAATACCAGTATGGGAATTACCAGGCCCCACTCCAATAGATCGTCTACTTTTAACCATCGCAGCAAAGACCTGCCCCATGGTAACAAAAAAATACAGGAGAAACAAGATACAATTAGTAAGATACGGATACACAAATGGATCAGGTTTTTTACTTCTTTCTCATTCCTTCCCAGTACGAGTGTGCTTTGATATCCAAAGGTGGCAATGATCGATATGTGGGCAGCGATAGTATTGAATAAGGCAAATTCCCCATAAACCTCCGGAGGATATAATCTAGCAATAATGGGAGTCAATAGAAATCCTATAGCATAACCAAGCCCATTTCCTGCAGAGACTATTAGGACGTTCCTGCCGAAAGATCCCGTGCTTAACATATGTTCAAAAAATTCCCTTATCCTGTATAATAACTCCTTGATCAATTAATCACTAAGTCAATCATTAATCCCCGATCAGTAATAATTTAAAACATCAATATCGATGGAATTAGGTTAAACCCTTGCATTTTTGCTAAAAATCCAGATTCTTGTAATCCGGGCTAAGATATAAATTAAATGGTGCAATTTGGATAAACCCGACCAGGACCTTACATGTCCTGCTTTCTGATTATGCGAACACTCATCCTGGCACCATATCCCCTTAATAGCGCCCCATCCCAAAGGTTCAGATTTGAACAGTTCATAGCCTCTAGTGCTTTAGAATATGAATACTACACTTTTTATGATCCTAAGACATTTAAAGTCTTATATGATAATGGGCAATGCACCAATAAATTATTAGGGTTCCTTAAAGGACTTCTAAATTGTAATCGGTGGCTGTTTAGTATTTCAAATTTCGACCAAATATTTATTCATCGGGAAATAATTCCCTTGGGACCGCCGGTTTTGGAATGGTTGCTAGGTTCAATACTCAAAAAGAAGATCATCTACGATTTCGATGATGCTATTTGGATGGCGGACAAACCCAACGAAACCAGGGTAAAGCGATTATTGAAACAAAGATCTAAAACTGCCAAAATTTGCAAATGGAGCCACACTATCTGCTGTGGAAATGATTTCCTGGCTGATTATGCGTCCTCTTTTAATAAAAACACCGTGGTTATACCTACTGTCGTCGATACTGTAAACTTGCATGTTCCCAGACCAAAGCCCCCTTCTAATCAGTTGATCGTTGGTTGGACGGGAACTCATTCTACTTTACCCTACATGGAGTCTCTGGTACCTCTGCTACTGGAGATTTGGCAGCAGCACCCTTTTCTGCTTAAAGTTATCTGTAACCGAGAGCCAGGTTTTAATTTCCCTGATCTGCAATATGTTCCATGGAGATTAGACCAGGAGATTGAAGAACTTTGTACTTTTGACATCGGCATAATGCCACTCCCCGACACTGCCTGGGCATTGGGAAAATGCGGTTTTAAAATCCTTCAATATATGGCTTTACGAATTCCCGCGGTTGCATCATCGGTTGGAGTTAATAAGAAAATTATCAATCATGGAAGTAATGGATTACTGTGTGAATGCCGGGAACAATGGAAAGAGAATATTTCTTACCTCTTGACCAATCCGGAGGTCAGGGGTAATATGGGTCGTAAGGGTAGGGAATTCGTAATTAAATATTACTCAGTTGAAGCTCACCAGGATAAATTCTTTCAATTGTTCCACAACTCAAAGAACCCTTAACTCCTCTTCTCCTTAATTCGGTCCTTGGCCCGTTTCCAGGCTGGATGGCTGCGCTTGGCCTGCTTGGTCACTTGACGGTAATATTGCTTGGCGCCGCTCACATTGCCGCGGTGGTAAGCAATATCTCCTAACCCGATTAAAGAATACAAATAGTAGCCGGATTCCAGGTCGCCGGAGCGTTCGGAAAAATCTACCGCTTTGAGGTAATATTCCTCCGCATCTTCCAGGCGGTCCTTGTTGATGTAGATCTGACCCAGAAAGAAGCTGGCGTAGCGGCCGGAAACCAAACCGTAGCCCACCCTGCCACTGTCGATCTTTGCTAAAATATCCAAGGATTCCCGCTCCGCCTGAAAATGTCGCCCGGTGGTGTATAACAAGCGGGCATAGAAACGATGGAAGTAAGGGTTGTCGGGAAAGGTTTTATTGAGATACTCACTTACCTGGAGCGCCTTTATCAATTCTTTTTGCTCAATGGCCAGGATGCGCATTAAAAAAAACTGGGCCTCAGTGCGGGTATAGAAAGCGTTCCTGGCCACCTGTTCCAACTGCCGGATCCCCAATTCCTTATCCCCTTTTCTGAAAAATACTAATACAGGTTTCAGAATGGGATAATTCTCCGGTATCCAAACGGAATAATAGTTATACAAGGCGTCCCCAAAAAGAAACTCAGGGCTTAAATGTGATTGTCCCCTGCTATCCTCCAGATACTTTATGGAGTTCTTCCCCGCGGTGGCCGCTTTTCTCCAACTCTTGCGCTCCGCGTATAAACGGCCCTTAAAGCCGTATGCCGCCGATAAGAAAAAGCTAGCCTCCACATTACCGGGATCTCTCTTATATATGTTTTCAGCCAATTCGATGGACTTATCCATATACTGGAGGAAAGCCTCATCATACTGCTCCTGGTTGATATCAGGAGCCATACGCCACCATTGACTTAAACCCAGGAGGAAATATGGAAGCGGGTGCTCGGGGTAATCCTGAACCAGCCAGCGAAATTGTTTTTCCGCCTGCTCGAACTTGAAATTGTACATATCGTTAACCGCCTGAGTGGCGTCTATCTGTACATCCCGGTTCATCAAAAGCATGGTGCTATCCGCTGTTAGATATGCACTGTCCAATTGACCCCAAACGGGATTTGATAACAAAGTACAAATTCCTACTGCTATGGAATAAAATCCGATCGAAAACTTCATTGTCAATTCCTGCTTAACCATTAACGCTGCTACCGCTTCATTTAGTCTTACTTCTATACTAGACTATTATCCATATACGTTATTTCAGCCGTATATGACCTTGGAATATATCAAAAATAATAAAATCCATTTTTAAGGCCATTGCCTTATTATTTATTAATTTCGCCCGTTATGATCATCCGTGAGGATATGCCGAAATTTAACAAGTTAAACACCATTGCGGGCTGGTCGGTATTTGCCATTGCTACTTTGGTCTATTTGTTTACGGTGGAAGAGACCGCCAGTTTCTGGGATTGTGGTGAATTCATTGCATCGAGCTATAAGCTGCAGGTGCCCCACCCCCCCGGTGCACCATTCTTCCTGTTGATGGGAAGAATGTTTTCATTTCTGGCATTCGGAGATGGTACTCAGGTAGCCTATTGGATCAATCAGATCAGTGTTTTAAGCTCAGGATTCACCATTCTATTTCTTTTTTGGAGCATCAGCCTGCTGGGAAGAAAATTGATCGGCATAAAAGATGAAGCGCTGACTGATTCTCAAACTTTCACCATCCTGGGAGCCAGTGCTGTAGGAGCCCTTGCTTACACATTTTCAGATTCATTTTGGTTTTCTGCAGGAGAGGCAGAGGTATACGCATTTTCTTCATTTTTTACGGCTTTTGTATTTTGGGCCATCCTTAAATGGGAGCGGATTGAAGATGAAAGCCGGGCTAACCGCTGGTTGATCCTCATCGCTTACATGATGGGGCTCTCCATTGGGGTACACTTGCTCAACTTGGTTACTATCCCTGCCCTGGCCATGATCTATTATTTCAAAAAGCATCAGCCAAGCACTGTGGGTTTTCTGGCTACCATGGCAATAAGCGGCTTGATCATTATAACCATTATGGTTGGCATAATCACCGGCCTCCCATCACTGGGTGGAGCCTTTGAGATATTTTTTGTCAACAACTTGGGTCTGCCATTTGGGTCCGGCATTATCTTTCTGGGCATACTGTTATTCGGAGGATTAATTTATGGTATCTATTGGAGTCAGCTGCATCGTCGCAAAGTGTTGAATACAGCCTTGCTGTCGTTGGCTTTTGTTCTGGTGGGATACTCAAGTTACACCATCGTTATTATCCGGTCTAACTATGATACCCCCATCGATCAAAATAATCCGGAAGACATCATGAGTATTGTCTCCTACCTTAAAAGAGAGCAATACGGGTACCGGCCGCTACTTCACGGGCAATATTTTACTGCACCCCTGGTTGATCAGACTCAGGGAAAACCCATCTATGTGAAGGGTAACAATGAGTACGAAATAAGTCAGTATCGGGTCAATAATATTTATCAGGAAGACCAAACCACAATTCTACCTCGGATCTACAGTGGCGACCCTAATCATGCCAATAAATATAGGGAAGTCCTGGGTTTACGCGAAGGTGAAATTCCCAGCTTCAGTGATAATCTGGTTTTCTTATTCAAGCATCAGTTGGGTCACATGTATTTCCGGTATTTCATGTGGAACTTTGCCGGACGCCAGAGTGATGAACAGGATGCCGCCTGGCTAAGACCGTGGGAAGCTTTTGAGGATATTCCCCAGCGCTATGCTGAAAATAAAGCTCGCAACAACTTTTTAATGTTGCCTTTTATTTTGGGGTTGGTGGGCATGCTTTTCCAACATCGCAGGCATCCCCGCGGATTCTGGGTTATTGCCATGCTGTTCTTTCTTACGGGAATAGCTTTAATATTTTACCTGAACTCACCTCCTATTGAGCCCCGCGAACGGGACTATATCTATGTCGGCTCTTTCTATGCCTTTGCCATATGGATTGGCTTTGGATGTATGGCATTAACTGAAGCATTGAAAAAATATGTGAAAGGTACTAAAGCGCCATTGGCCGCGACCGCGATCTCCATGATTGTGCCATTGATTATGGCTATCCAGGGATGGGATGACCACGACCGATCCGGCCGGTATTTTTCAGTAGACTCAGCCAGAAATTACCTTGAATCCTGTGCCCCCAATGCAATTCTATTTACCGGTGGCGACAATGATACATTTCCACTTTGGTACGCCCAGGAAGTGGAAGGTGTGCGACAGGATGTAAGGGTCATTGTTCTGACCTACTTTGCTACTGATTGGTACATTGATCAAATGAGAAGGTCAACCTATGAGTCTGAGCCATTGCCTTTATCTCTTACTCCTAAAAATTACCAGCAAGGAGGGGCTAATGATTACATTCTGGTACGTGAGGACCCCAGGCTTCAAGGCCAGGCCATCGACCTGGATCAATATCTAAAATTAATTCGCGAGGAGAGTGATCTGCTCCGTCTACCTACCTCTTTCAACGATTCCATCAGTGTTATGCCAGCCAAAGCTTTGGTCTTGAGAGTGGATTCTGCGGAAGTAGCCGCAAAAGGGGTGATTCCCGAAGGGAAAGAGCACCTTATTACCAATCAAATGGTGATTCCTATAAAAGGTAATGCCCTCTACAAAAATGACTTGGCCATCCTGGATATCATTGCCACCGCAGACTGGGAACGGCCCATTTATTTTAACCAGACTTCATTGATGAACGTACATCTGGACCTGCAGGATTACGTGGTACAGGAAGGAGCCACTTTTCGACTGCTCCCTATGGACACTCAAGAATCCCCATTAAGTGGTAGTATTGATACGGAATTAAGCTTTAATCCAACTACCAATCGGGTCAATTCTGAAGTTATGTATGAAAATGTGATGAACAAGTTCCAATGGAGGGGGCTCGACAACCCGGGGGTATATCACAATACGGAGGATTATAAAGATAAGGCGGTCTCTGTCCATCGCAGTTATCTGAACAATCTGGCTGAAGCCTTGATCGAAGAAGATAAACTCCAGAAAGCCCGGGATGTCTTAATGCTCAGCCTGGAGAAAATGCCGGATGAGGCGGTACCCTTCGGACCCTACTCGGCAGAATCAGTCCGGCTACTTTTTGAAGTGGGGGAAGAAGAGAAAGCCAAGAATGTTTCCAATATCTTAACCCAAAGGGCAGATGAAGAATTAGACTATCTCAACAGAAAAGGTATTACCAATAAAGATACTTATATCAATCTGAGGATATTGGATATTCTGCGCAATACTATGAAAGCCATGGGTGAAGCGGATGAGGCGCAGGAGTTGGATGAGATATTCCTTCAACATTATAGTATACTGCAGAACTAACCCTTATTTAGTACAAATACAGTAGAGGTCCAACGCGCTGGTCACCTCATCGGTCAGAAGATAATCATCATGGGTTATTTCGGTCACCAGTTGCTTATCTGATTTTTTTAGACTGTTCCGGTTTACTCTATTTAAAAGATCGTAAGGGATCTTTAACATCCATGCTGGCAGGCGATGTTGTAGATTTAAAACGTCAAATCTGGTGATCCGCTGCACGGCCTCTTTATTCTGTTGATAATACCGCATGACCTTATTATTCCCGGTTATTCCGTGAACTTCCACCCGGGAAAATATGGAAGCCGCTAATTCCTGCAGTTCATAGGGCAGATACTCACGAATATGCCAGGGGTTTCGGGTTAAGCTCATAGCGGAATTAGGAGTACTCAAAAAAGCCAGTCCACCTGGTTTTAATACCCGCCTTATCTCCTGTAAAAACCAACGATCCTCCCTAATATGCTCGATGACTTGAAAACTTACTACCCTGTCAAAAGCATTTGATTCAATACCCTCCAGGGGAGGTAGATTCATTTGTTGAAATTCCACTGTGGGAAATTGAAGACTCAGTGCTTCCAGCACCGAACCAATTTTATCAACCGCCACGTATCGCTGGCATGCCGGGTGCAATAATGCCATACCCCGACCGGTTCCGCAGCCCACTTCTAATAGATCACCATTAACCCGAGGCAAAGCCAGGTAGTAGGCTTTTATCAGCCTCTGGTGGATAGGGTTATCCGATGTTAAGGTGTCACTGGTGATCTCAGTGGTGTAAGTGGCCATAATTCTCACAATTAAGGCCTAAAGTTAGGTTTTTAATTTTAAAAGTAAGCAGGGCCTGTCAATGCAATTATGGAGCAAAATGATTAATATTAAAAGATGACTTTATCCCTATTTGGCGCCAAAATTAGCATCCTTCGAATGCTAATACTTAAAGTTATCGGACTGCTTATGGTTCAAGCTTCAACTGCCCAGGATAATTATTACAACTCCTCTGACCTCTATCTTTCTGGTGGAGTGGTTGAATGTATTTTTAAGCAGCTGCACAGGGAAGACTCTCTATGGGTTTACGCCCAGCTCGATTTTCTCAATAAACCTAAAGATTCATTGTTAATTGAAGCCAGAGTTGCCGGTCCAGGAGAATCTCTTACTACTGAACCACTTCATCCTTACCAGGCCTTCACGGATGGATCGACCAATGAATATACCTTCCGTTGGGGCTTTCCGTACTCCAAATTGCCGGATAAAATAATCCTGGAAATACATCTCCGGCCCCGGATATGGACCTTTGTGGAATCCATCGTCCCTTCCGCCATACATGCAAATGGAGGCATTACTCTGATGCAGCCTAGCGGGGATTTGCCAGTGATCAATCCATTTCTATTAGCCGGTGATCAAATCATTATAGATGCGGATGATGCCGATAGTGCTTATATCTACTACTATTCCCATGACTTCACCCCATCCCGGCCACCTATGTCGCTAGGTAACCCGGGAAGTTCGTCTACATTAAAGATCGATAGTATTTGGAAATCACCGGTAGGATACTCTATGACCATACCCAAAGCGGGGCTGTATTTCGTGCAAATTGATACTACCGGAAATGAAGGTCAGTCCTTTTATGCTGGAAATGGCAGCTACCCTAAACCTACCCGCATAGAAGAGCTGACGTCTCCCTTAATTTATCTCACTACCCAAGAGGAATTTCAAAACATTCTGACTGATCCGGAAAACAAAAAAACACTGGATAAGTTTTGGCTTTCTACTCTGCAGGACCCCAACAAAGCACGTAACTCCATTAAAAGATTCTATCAGCGGGTGGAGTCTGCCAATCGCTACTTTACCAGTTACAAAGAAGGTTGGAAAACCGATCGAGGAATGATCTACACCATCATGGGCCAGCCAATGTTAGTAACTAAAGATGGAAACAGAGAGATTTGGGAATACCAAAGGCCACCCAGCCCACCTATCACTTTCGTTTTCAAGAAAATCCCTAATATTTTTTCCGACAATCACTATGAGCTGGATCGACAAGAGGAACTCGATCGGCCTTGGTTCCTGGCCATTGACCGTTGGCGAAAAGGATTAATCGGATTTTGATGAACCGTTCAAAAAAAAACAAAAACCTGGTATATGGCACCAGGGCAGTGCTTGAAAGCATTCATTCCGACCAGGATGTTGATAAGATCTTGGTTTTAAAAAGCCTTAATAATCAATTGGTAAGGGAACTATTAGAGGTGGCTGCTCGCCACAAAATCCCAGTACAGAGAGTACCCATACAAAAACTGAAGCGTCTGGGAAATAAGAATCATCAGGGGGTGGTGGGTTTACTTTCCGCTATATCTTACTATTCCCTGGATCATGTGATCAGCCAAGCTTATGCGAAGGGGGAAGCTCCTTTGATAGTAGTGCTGGACCGGGTAACCGACGTCAGAAACTTTGGGGCCATCGCGCGTACAGCCGATGCTGCGGGGGCCCATGCGCTGATTATCGGAGAAAAAGGACAGGCACAAATTACAGAGGATGCCTTGAAAACTTCTGCTGGCGCTTTAAACTATATTCCCGTATGCAGGGTACCAGATCTATCTGCCTGTCTGATTGACCTACAGCAACAAGGCCTGCAAATTGTAGCCTGCACGGAGAAAAGCCCAGATACCATCTACCAATGTGATCTCAATTTGCCAACTGCTTTAGTTCTGGGATCGGAAGAGAATGGGATCGGAATACGGTTATTGAAGATCAGCGATAAGCTGGTAAAAATCCCTATGAAAGGCAATATCGCCTCTTTAAATGTCTCAGTGGCAGCGGCTATCGGCCTGTTCGAGTGTGTAAGGCAGAGATCCCAATTTGGCTAAAGATATTCGGCTAATCTTTTAAATTTTACATCCTTGTAAAATTTTCTGAACTGCCTCTCATCGTCCTTCCGGCAGATCAGCAGTACGTTATCAATATCTGCCACCAGATATCCGTCAAGTCCCTGTACCACGATCAACTTATCTTCCGGGCCTTTAACAATGCTGTTACGGGTGTCATAGGCCATAACCTTGGCCTCCAAAACATTCTGATCCTGATCTTTTTTCTTGATGTCGTGTAAGGTTGCCCATGAGCCCATGTCGGACCATCCAAAATCGCCCATAACCATGTGGACATTGGAAGCTTTCTCCATAACACCGTAATCAATAGAAATATTTCGGCACTGATAGTAAGCATCGCGAATTGCAGGTTTCTCCTCAGTTTGGTAATATGGAATAGCTTTGTCCTCAAATATTTCCGCTATATCTGGCAAAAACTTCTCGAAGGCGGCCTGAATGGTGCTGGCACTCCAGATAAATATGCCGGAGTTCCACACAAAATCACCACTTTCCAAGAACTTAGTGGCTAATTCTGCCTCTGGTTTTTCAGTAAAAGTCTTGACTTGCTTTACCTTCTCGCCAGTGTCGGGCAGGAACTGAATATAACCGTAAGCAGTTTCCGGACGATTGGGTTTGATACCAATAGTTATGATTCTATCACTTTCTTCTGCAGCCTCTACCGCTGTGGCAATCACCTCCGCAAATTGCTTTTCCTTAAAAACGGCGTGATCAGAGGGACTAACAATTATGGTGGCTTCAGGGAACCTGGACCCTATCTTATAGCTGGCATAAGCTATACAAGGTGCGGTATTCCTGCCCACTGGTTCCACTAAAATTTGATGTTCCTCAAGCCCCGGCAGCTGTTCTTTTACCAATTGGAGATAGTTTTCATTGGTCACTACGTAAATATTCTGTTCCGGAATGAAGTTTAGGAACCGGTCATGGGTCATCTGAATAAGAGACTGTCCAGTCCCCAGCACATCCAAAAACTGCTTGGGGTTATAGGCACGGCTATAAGGCCAAAACCTGCTGCCTACACCTCCTGCCATGATAACTGCAAATGTATTTTCCTTTTTCATAGAATTCCTTCCCTAAGTAGATCATGCAGATGAATAAAACCCTTGACCCGGTCTTGGTCAACAACAATCAATTGGGTGATATTATGATTTTGCATAACCGAAAGAGCCTCTACTGCATAGGCGTCAGGGGTGATAGTACGAGGTTGGGGGGACATGATATCTTCTGCTCGAATCCCGGAAATATTTTCGGTATGGCTCAACATCCGCCTTAGGTCCCCGTCAGTTATAATTCCTTGCAATGCCCCGTCATCATTGACTACAGCCGTAGCCCCTAATCTTTTAGAGGTCATTTCGATTATGGTTTGAGAAACGGTAGCACCCAAAAATACTACCGGACATTCATTAGACGGAAAGATATCACCAACTTTCAGATACATTCTTTTGCCCAAGGAGCCTCCTGGGTGGTATTTGGCAAAATCATGGCTGCTGAATCCCCTTGATTCCAATAGGCAAACCGCCAAGGCATCCCCTAACGCCAAATGCAGGGTGGTACTGGTGGTAGGAGCCAGATTGTGAGGGCATGCCTCCTCCTTTATGGTAGCGTTGATCACAAAATCAGCCTGATTTGACAACTCGGAGGGAACTTGACTGACTAAACCTACAATTTTAGAACCCAATCTTTTTACCAGAGGAATTAGCACTTTGATTTCAGGGGTATTACCGCTTTTGGAAAGGATTATCACAATGTCCTCCTTTTGGATCATGCCCAAATCACCATGGATGGCATCAGCGGCATGCATAAAGATCGCGGGAGTTCCTGTTGAATTGAAAGTTGCCGCGATCTTACTGGCAATGATAGCACTTTTTCCAATCCCACTTATGATTACCCGGCCTTTGCAGCTAAGAATGGCTTCCACAGCGCTGGTGAATCCGTCGTCTAATAATTCCCCTGAATCCAGTATGGCATGCGCTTCATTTATGAGCACATTTTTAGCGATTTCTTTGATATTTTTTACTAAATTCAAATTGGGATTAAAGTAAAATTTGGTTTGCCTAAAGATAAGCAATTTAATGAATCAACTGGGTCGTAAGTTATGTTGATTGAACAAAAAGACCAATTACGGGAAAAACTAAAAGAAGTATTTGGGTACGGGCAATTCCGGGGCAACCAGGAAGAAATTATAAAAAATATACTTTCAGGCCAAAGCACCTTCGTAATCATGCCCACCGGCGCCGGTAAGTCATTGTGCTATCAGTTGCCGGCCATCATGCAGGAGGGCACGGCAATAGTGATCTCACCCCTGATCGCCTTGATGAAAAACCAGGTAGACCAATTAAATGCACTGGGCATAAACGCTCAATTCTTAAATTCCACCTTAAGCAAATCCGAGATCAACCGGGTTAAACAAGAAACTCAGACCGGGCTAGTCAAATTGCTTTATGTGGCTCCTGAATCCCTGACCAAGGAAGAGAATATTAATTTTCTCAAACAGTCTACTGTCAGTTTCGCCGCTATCGATGAAGCTCATTGCATCTCGGAATGGGGGCATGATTTCCGTCCCGAATATCGCAAACTTAAAAGTATATTGGAGCAACTGGGCAACCTGCCCATCATCGCGCTCACTGCCACGGCTACCCCCAAAGTGCAACTGGATATACAAAGAAATCTACAGATGGAAGAGGCCGATGTGTTTAAGTCCTCCTTTAATCGTCAAAATTTATATTACGAAGTCCGGTCTAAACAAGATATCAAGAAACAATTAATAAAATTTATCAAATCTCATCAGGGTAAGTCCGGGATCGTATATTGTCTCTCCCGTAAAAAGGTAGAGGAGATCGCTGAACTTCTCAATGTAAACGATATCAAAGCAGCACCCTATCACGCGGGACTGGAGGCAGCTGTAAGAGTTAAGAACCAGGACGATTTTTTGAACGAAGACGTAGATGTCATTGTGGCGACCATAGCCTTTGGAATGGGTATCGACAAACCTGATGTGCGGTTTGTGGTTCATTATGACACTCCCAAATCACTGGAGGGTTACTACCAGGAGACCGGACGGGCAGGAAGAGATGGATTGGAGGGAAATTGCCTGATGTTTTACAGCTATAAAGATATTATCAAACTAGAAAAGTTTAATAAGGACAAACCGGTCACGGAACGAGAGAATGCCAAGATCCTATTGGAAGAAATGGCATCCTATGCAGAATCCTCGGTTTGCCGCCGTCAACAGCTGCTGCATTATTTTGGAGAAACCTATGTAAACGATCACTGTGGTAAGACCATGTGGTGTGACAATTGCCGTTATCCCAAAGAAAAATTTGAAGGAAAAGAGTATGTTATTACGGCACTGAAAACTGTAGAACTGACCGAAGAAAGATTTGGTATTGGCCACCTATCTAAGGTTATAATCGGCTCGAATAATCAATATATACAAAGCTACCGACACCATGAATTGCCGGTGTACGGACAGGGAAAATCAGAGAGCGATGAATTCTGGTCTTCTATACTGAGGCAGAGTCTGCTAAATGAGTTATTACAAAAGGATATTGAGCAGGTTGGAGTACTGAAACTGACTGACAAAGGACGCGAGTTCTTAAAGTCACCAGATTCCATCATCCTGTCCAAAGACCACGACTATGGAGTGGTGGAAGAATCCACTGGCAGTGATAACGGTTCTTTTCAAGGTAACTCTTACGATGAAAGCCTGTTTGAGCTTTTAAAAGGCCTCAGAAAGAAAATCGCCCGACAAAAGGACCTCCCGCCTTACGTAATCTTTCAGGACCCGTCATTGGAAGAAATGTCAATTATATACCCCACTACCAGGGAAGAATTGGCCCAAATCAATGGTGTAGGAAGAGGGAAGGTCATCAAATTCGGACAGCCCTTTATAGATGCCATCAAGAAGTATGTGGAGGAGAACGACATCACTACTGCGGCAGAAGTGGTAATTAAGTCTGCCGTGAACAAATCCAAAAATAAAATATTCATCATTCAGCAAATTGACCGAAAAGTAGATTTGGAGGAGATTGCTGAATCTAAAAATCTCAAGATGGAGGAGTTAGTAGGAGAGATTGAACAAATTTGCTATTCAGGGACCAAGCTGAACCTGGATTATTATATCGAGCAAATTATGGATCACGATCGGCAGGATGATCTATATGATTATTTTATGAATGCAGACACCGATAGCATTTCGGCTGCCATGCAGGAGCTGCAGGAGGAGGACTACTCCGAAGAAGAACTACGGCTCATGCGCATTAAATTCATGTCAGAATACGCTAATTAGCTAGTCTCTCAATTCGATTTATGATGAAGGTATTGATTTTGGGATCAGGTGGAAGGGAACATGCTCTAGCCTGGAAAATAAAACAGAGCCCTCTTTGTGATGAAATTTTCATTGCTCCCGGAAATGCCGGAACTGCCTTAGAAGGTGAAAATTGTCCTGTTGATATAAAAGATTTCCCCGCCATTGAGCAGTTGGTTAAGCAAAAAGGTATTGAGTTGGTGGTAATAGGGCCTGAAGAACCCCTGGCTCTGGGGATAAGCGACTATTTTCAATCTCAACCATCATTGCAAAATGTAGCGTTGGTTGGCCCGGACAAGGCCTCAGCACAATTGGAAAGCAGCAAGGATTTTGCCAAGCAATTTATGACCAGGTATGGCATTCCCACAGCAAAATATCGCAGCTTTACAGTGGCAGAATTGGATTCTGGTTTGGACTATCTTAAAAGACAGCGCTTTCCAGTGGTGCTTAAAGCAGATGGCCTGGCTGCCGGTAAAGGGGTGATTATTTGCGAGAATCTTAAGGATGCTTCTAATATTCTGAAAGAAATGCTGGTAGACAGCAAATTTGGCCAAGCCAGTTCAAAGGTGGTAGTTGAAGAATTCTTAACCGGTATTGAATTGAGCGTATTTATTTTAACTGATAGCCACAACTATTTACTTCTGCCTTCTGCCAAGGATTATAAACGGATCGGAGACATGGACCAAGGCCCTAATACCGGGGGCATGGGAGCGGTGTCTCCTGTAGATTTTGCAGATGATAAGTTTATGGAGAAAGTGGAAGAACGGATAATAACACCAACTTTATCCGGAATGAGAGCCGAGGGCCTCAAATACCGCGGTTTTATATTTTTTGGGCTGATCAACGTTGAGGGAGAACCAATAGTAATCGAGTATAATGTACGTATGGGCGACCCTGAAACACAAGCGGTATTGCCCCGCATCCAATCGGATTTAATGGAACCTCTGCTGGCCTGCGCTTCCGGAGATCTGGCTCAATCGAAACTGGAATTTACCTCAGCCGCGGCCAGTACTGTAGTTATGGTATCTGAGGGATATCCGGGAAGTTATCAAAAAGGGCATCTGATTGAAGGCCTTTCCAGATCTCAATCTTCGGGTATAGTATTTCATTCCGGAACCAAAAGGGAAGCACGCGGGGTACTTACCAATGGTGGCCGGGTGTTAGCGCTTACAGGCTTGGGCGAAGATATGGAAGCGGCTTTGGCTTCCAGTTATCACCTGGCTGAAAACATCAGTTGGCCAGGAGCCTATTACCGAAAGGACATCGGCCGTGACCTGGCCATTAATACAAACAATTCCCTGTAAATTTCTTTCGACCAAGGATAAAATTGTATCTTACTTCGTGGTAAATCTTAATGATTATGTCTGGGTGCAGTACTTGCCAAACCAGTGATTCAGGAGTAGTAGCGGGATGCCAAAACAACGGAGGTTGCCTGACAGGAGGTTGCAATAAACTGAATGTATTTGACTGGTTATCCAACATGCATGCTCCCTTAACCGACGCTTTCAATGTGGTGGAGGTCCGTTTTAAAAACGGTAAGAAGGATTTTTTTAAGAATCAGGATGAACTGGAGTTGTTTACCGGTGATCCGGTTATTGTCGACGTTCCCAATGGACATCACTTGGGATATATTTCATTGCAAGGTGAGTTGGTGAGATTGCAAATGAAGAAGAAGAGGATCAACTCTGATGACAAGATCAGAAAGATATACCGCAAGGCCAGTCCTAAAGACCTGGAAAAGTATCAGCAGGTAGCAAAACGGGAAAATCCCACTCTATACCGAACCCGAAAGATAATTGAAGAGCTGGATTTGAAAATGAAACTCACCGATGTAGAATTTCAAGCGGACAATACCAAGGCAACCTTTTACTATTCAGCAGATGAGCGGGTTGATTTTCGTGAATTGATTAAAGTCCTGGCCTCCGAATTTCGCATCAGAGTGGAAATGCGGCAAATTAGTCTAAGGCAAGAAGCCGGCCGATTGGGAGGCCTGGGTAGCTGTGGGCGTGAATTGTGTTGTTCCACTTGGTTAACCAGTTTTAAAAGCGTGTCTACATCCGCAGCCAGATACCAAAATTTAAGCTTAAATCCCAGCAAGCTTTCCGGACAGTGTGGTAGGTTGAAGTGTTGTTTAAATTATGAGCTGGAAACCTATATGGAAGCTCTGAAAGATATACCGAAACTGGATAGTCCACTGAAAACCAAGAAAGGACTGGCAAAGCTGCAAAAGACGGATATTTTCAGAAAGATCATGTGGTTTGGATATGACCATGAGAACTCGTGGCATGCCGTATCCAGTGACCGGGTGATGGAAATTCTGAAACTTAATCAGCAGGACATAATCCCGGATGACTTACCGGCCAAATCAGGAAACAGTCATGCCCAACGACAGAGCGCCATAAATCGGGAGTTGCGTAGAATGGATAAGAAATATCATTCAGGTGGGAAAAGTGGTTATAAAAAAAGCCGCCGAAAAAAATTTAAGAAATGAACATCAGGCTAATAGGTGCACTACTTTTGATTTTAGTCATTGCTTGTTCTGACCCGGATCGGATATTTGAACAAAATGTAGACTTCCCCGATCAAATCTGGTTAGCAAGCGATATTCCAAGTTTCGAATTTAAGGTGGAGGATGCTTCCAGAAATTACAACTTATACTACAATGTTAGGAACGCTTTGTCCTATCCTTATCATAATCTTTATGTAAGATATAGCTTGGAGGATTCTCTGGGGAACCAACTAGGGGGCAAATTGCAAAACATGGATCTATTTGATCCCATTAGCGGAGCGCCCCTGGGGGACGGGTTGGGAGACATTTTTGACCACAGAATTCTCGCCATAGAGGGGCAAAAATTTAGCTCGCCAGGTACTTACCGCTTCAGCATCCAACAATTTATGAGACAAGATTCTCTGCCGTTGATTTTATCCGTAGGGTTGCGGGTAGAAATTGCCCCGATGGATACTACCTCAAGAGGAAGTTAGTTGGTTGCCTCTGCCGGTAGTATAATTTTAAAACGGGTTCCATGACCCAACTTGCTCTCCACCAGTATATTTCCACCATTTCTTTCCACAAATTCCTTACAGAGTACTAGTCCTAGACCCGCTCCCTTATTTTCTGGTGTCCCATTAATATTACTGGCTTCAAAATCAAAAATCTTTTGAAGATCTTCATCATTCATTCCAATGCCATCGTCCGCTACGTAGATGGCCGCTTTGTTGGGTTCTTCCACTTTCAAACTTACTGCAATGTAGCCCCCTGGTTTAGTGAATTTTATGGCATTGCTGATCAGATTTCTCAGTACCAACATTAACATATTGCGATCGGCGTATATCTTTACTTTCTCATTGATGTTGGTTCTAAAATTTATATGTTTCTTTTTCACTCTTGGCTCCACCAGTTTATAGTTCTCCTGCACCATGGCTTTAAGGTCCAGAAACTCAGGATTGGCCTCCAGTCTGCCCATTTGGGACATCGACCATTTTAGTAGGTCATCTAAAAAAACCGACAATCTAACAGTGGTTTCTTCCATCTCCTGAGCTAAATTTTTTAACTCGATGTCTCCTAAAGACCGGAGCTTTATGCTGAGTATGTTCAAAAAACCCAATATAGTATTGATGGGACTTCTCAGGTCATGAGAGATTATAGAGAATATTTTGTCCTTTGTTTGGTTTAGCTGTCTTTGCTCCTTCTCAGTACGGGTAAGCACTAAATTTATAGATTGCAGCTCATTTATTTCGGCTTTAAGTTTTTGTTGCTCAGTTCCGTATTGTTGAATACGACGTTGTTGCTGGTCCATTTGCTCAATAACTTTAAAATAAAGCCTGCTGATCCAGATCATACCCAGTAATAGCAACAAAATCAGCAAATACCTCCAATCCCACCAAGGCAAAGATGACCTACCATTTCCCCGATCAGGTGGTTGAATGAAAATAGTATCTTTCGAAGATTGGATCTCTTGATTGAGAAGCTGGTTAAAACTTTCAGCCTGTAGCTGAAGCGAATCTTGATATAGCTTGGTGATAGCCTCAATTACCCGATCTTGATACACCACTGCGCTGGCGTAGTTGTTCCTCTTTGCGGATATCACCGCCAACTTCCGATATGCTTGCATTCGTCCGGAAGGATGGTCGATAGAATCAAAAATTGCCAGCGAACGGGTATACTGAATTTCTGCCAATCTATAGTATCGGCGGGGTTCTGCGTTATCCCCAAAAATTTCGAATATTTGGCCTTTTAATTGGTAGATCTTACCTATCTCCAATGATTTGCGCTCACCATTTAGTAACGGCAAAGCCTGGTCCAGATAATTGATAGCTGAGTTGTACCTGCCGGACTCAAAATAAAGTTCACCGATTCGAGCCAGCGCCCGGCCAACTTGCCTTTCACCATCGTCAACAATTTGCAAATAATACTCCAAACTGTCACTATTTGGTCCGGCAGGGACCTGCTGGGCCAAGGAATTAGAATTTGTGATGAAAAGCAGAATCAGGGGTAAAAAAGACAAGAAAATCCTATAGAACCTTCTTATCAAAAAGGAGAATAATCGATTGATCCAGCTCATGGTAATCTATGAATATAGTGCTTTCACCTAAAGCAATCAAATAATTGAAGAGCTGGTTCAATACTCTAAATCAATGTCTTACGGTCAAAATTCAGGGCTTATCTGAGATTAAGACAACGCATCTCACATTGTAAACCCATTTTTATTAGAAATATTATATTTTTTCTTTATATAAAAATATTTTATAAATCTTTACCTCCTCACTCACCAACCTGTCCTAGACGGCGATTTTGAGAATTTTGCTGCCCTCGTTCGGAAGAGCGTTCTTTAAAGGCAAACCGCTGGATCTGTTCCCCTACCTCGACTGGGTTCATCCAATACTGCCTGCTGAATATTCCCTGAAATTTCCACCCTTTCAAAGTAAGTATAAGGGGTAGGTACACATGGGAGTCTTTTACTGAAATGCTTTGATGATAATGGTTGTCATCCGTCAGGATCAGGCCTAAATAACGTTCCTGTTTGCGGACCGTAAGATCCGCGAAAGGAAGGTGTTCCTCCAGGGAAAGATCTACTGAGTCGGGCATTTGATTCTTTAGATGGTGTTTTAAATACCAGCTGATCGGGTGTTGTTGCTGACCGGGGTCATCAAATGACACCTCACTATGTGCCACCTCCCAGGCATATTGTAGATATTTTTGGAATAATTTCGGGCCGGAATTTTTACTTTCAGCTACCCGCAGATCCTGCGGAAGAATACTGGAAATTACATAGATCTTCTCTCTGGCTCGGGTGATAGCGACGTTTAACCGATTCTCTCCTCCTTCTGCATTCAAACTGCCAAAATTCATGGAGAATTTACCATCCTGATCAGGGGCATAGCCCACTGAGAATACAATAATATCTTTTTCATCACCTTGTACATTTTCAATATTTTTTACCATTAAAGAATCCGGTATGGCCATCTCTACTTGGGACAAACGTTCTTCCAGACACTCGATGATCAGTTGCTGTTGTTGAATGTTAAATGTGACTATGCCAATGGACTTCTGCGGATGGCTCTTCAAGAGCTTTTCCACCAGCATTACTACCTCCATTGCTTCGTTTTGATTGACGTTTCTCTCCCATACTCCAGCAACTTTGATATACTCGATGCCAGGTTCCTGGGAATTTATAACCGCAAAATCAGGCAGCATACGCAATCTATTATCATAAAAGTGACGATTAGAAAATGTTATAAGATCTAAAGACTGACTTCGATAATGCCCTTGTAAATGTACCTGGTCCAAATAATTAATGGCTAGATCCAGTAATGAATCCACCTCAAGATCAATATGGTCAGGTTCATCCTCCTGCCATCTGATCTGATACAGGTCATTGGGGCTAAGTTGCTTAGAGTCACCGGCAATCACTACTTGTGATCCTCGGTACATGGCCGGTATCCCCTTTTCAGCAAAACATTGCGAGGCTTCATCAAAAATCACTAAATCGAATAATTGCGCCATAGGGGTAATCGCACTTACCGATTCGGGACTGGCCATCCAACATGGAATCAGTTTAAATAACTCCTCGTCAAAGTGAGCCATTAACTTCCGAATCGGCCATATTCTTCTTTTCTTACTGACCTGATGACGTAAATCCCGGTAAGAGATCATATTATTTAACCTATTATAACGCACATCGCTGTAGATCTTTTCTCGTAATTTGAGCATTAGGGTCTCCTGGGAAATTTGAAGTTTCTCTTTGATCAGGTCCTGGTACTCCTTCTGCAGGTCATCCAGCTTAAGGGACGATACCATTCTTAACACCGGATACTTAGTTTCAATATGATCAATCCAGGCCGTCCTTACACTATTGAGAAACAGGTCTCCAATGGTATAAGCCTCCTCATCGGACCACCTTTCGTACAGCTCTTCCAAAACACCTTTATGGGTATTGTCCAGTTCGTACTTCAATCGATCAAAAGCACATATGTTATCAAACTCCTTCCTCAAAACCCTATCCATTTCTTCAGCATGACCAGGTTCTCCATTGACCAGTTTGACAATCTGGGCCGGCATAAGATGACCTAACCATTGGCCCTTCCTGGCGGGTAAATCCTTCATCATTTTAATTAACCGCTCCAACTTGCTTTTGAATTCCTGATAGGTCAACTTCTTCAGGTTGAAATACTCCTTAAAGTTTCGTTGTTCGCGAAAGATCTGTTTGGCCTTAAGGGCTTTCTTTTGGTAATAAAACCAGGCCTGAAAATCGACCGCACTGTAAGAATCCGGTATCTCACTGAGCCAGGCATACTTGCGTATCTTGGTTAAATTATGCTCAAGGTTCAGGCGATTATCAGTTTTCTCTATCAGAATATTCAGACCCTCTCTACTTGTTGGCAAACCATTGGCTCTTAGCACTCGGGTGTAAGTCATCTTTTCTTTGCTAAAAAGATTCCACTGCAGCCATTTGAAAATATTCTTCCTGGATTCGATTTTTTGCTGCAGCACTTCCTGAAAGCCTCCTAGCTCATCAGGTTGTAAAGTGCTTTCAGGCCCCTCATTTTTAAAACATTCCATCACCACCCTTTCCATATTTGCCAGCCACAGGTCATCCTTTTCGATGTCTTTAAAATCCACCAGGCGCACGAAAAACGAAAAAACATGCTCATCCTTCAACAGGTTGATCAATTCCACAATTTGTTCCTGTTGGTTGATAAAAGCTTCACAATCATCAAAAGTGACTTTAGCCTTTAGATATTCTCCAACTTTGCTTCTCAGGTTATTGGCAAATTTTGGAATTTCATGGATCAACTCTGAGATCCTGGACAGATCGTTGATGGTCATGTCCTTAAATGACCGCCGATCGCGCCAGGGGAAGTCTGGTAGTTCCAGCCGCTCCCAATACTTATGATAAACGGCCAGATCCTGACCGAACTCCAATGCCGTTGCCCAGGGAAAATTCTTGTATGATTGCTTAAGATTGATTACCGGCAGCGCCAGGTCTGCCTCCAAATAAAGCTGTTTTACAGAGATCCCTGCTTCGTTTTCGTCAAATAAGGCCTCTTTGAATTCCTCAAATTCCTCGGTGATTTGATCTATTCTGCGACTTATTTTTAAAAATTGCCGCTCCAATTGGATAGCATCTAAACTGCTGTTGCGTCGTTTGTATTCTTCAAGACTCTCTATCTGCTGCAATATCTGGTTGTATAGCTCCCGGCGGTCATTTTTGAAGTCATGCACCAAAGCAGTAAAAGGTTTCATGCCCGCCTGCTGTAATCGATGATGCACCACATCTAGGGCTGCCCTCTTTTGACAAACCAATAATACCCGTTTACCCTGAGCAGCGTAATCTGAGATTAGATTGCAGATCAGCTGAGATTTGCCGGTGCCAGGAGGCCCTTGCACCACCATGGATTGTCCAGACTTGACCGCTTTCAGGGCATTTTCCTGGAAAGCGTCCATTTTGAAAGGCGTAATGCAGTTCTCTTCTTTTATTACATTTAGATAGGCATTCTGTGAAGTGTCAGTAGTTTTTGAATCTCTGAAGAACGAGTCCAGGCCCTCAATGGATTCTTCATTGAGTAGTTTGAGGTAATCCGGGACAAGATACGAACCCGCTTGAGGAAACATACCCAGAACAGCCTCCGGGTGCAGCTTGATCCCGCCCGTTTTAGCTTTTTGTGGAAATTCTTCCCTGGTGAACTGCTGAAATGGCAATAAATTATCAGTGAAGTTCTCCTGGTTAAAATTCAGTTCGACATTGCTATTTTTGAATAAATCATATAATGCTACCCTAAATGACCGGCTGTCCATGGGAAATTCCTCTAGGTTAGCCTCCATTAATTGCTCTTCCAGAGGCACTCCATTAAAATGAGCGTAGGCCAATAACCAACTACGGTTGATAAAGCAAAATTCATCGGTTCGGGATTTTAAATACCAGGAATTGCTTTTGATTTCCAGGGAAACCGGGAAAAACAATAGTGGCGCTCTAACCAAAGTCCCGTCTGAAAAAATCCCCCGGGCAAAAGGCCAACCTATGAAAAGGTCCTTGGCTCCCCTTTCCTCAAAGACAAAGCGGTCAAAGCGCCATAGCTCTTTCAATTTTCGACTCACCTTGTTATTGGTCTCGTCCCTGCTATCAATAACTTTACATAGTGGGATTTCCTTTTTTCTTGCTATTAATTGTTCAATTATGGAAAAGGCAGGTTTGTTATTGAGAAAATCAAGATCATTGAGATCTACAAAGCCACGCGAAAGCAGTCTCAGCAACAAAATAGACTTATTGCGTGCTGTTAGGTTAGTCAGTTTACGCAAATATGAGTTTAGGATTTCTTGCATGGTTGATTGGGCAAATTAAAAAATAGCCCTAATTCAAAAGTCCAGATACGGCAAAAGTTTGTTAAAGGTATGGTCATCAATTAAATGAATCAACTTAAGTTGGTCAAATTCCGTGAAGGGACCGTGTACCTTACGGTAGGCTATTATCGCTCTGGCCTGATCATAATTAATATATGGGTGCTTGGATAATTGTTTGAAATCAAACGAATTTAGTGAGATCTTATGATATTTGAAATCCGCTTTTATCATCACGCTTTCTTTCAAACTGTGCAATACCGGTTCGGGCAATCCATAAACTTCCTTTAATTGTTCAAGGCTGTAGAATCCGCCCAGCAAATCGCGATACCTCACAATGCGGCTGCTTAACACCGGCCCAATACCCCTAATGCTCGTCAACTGGATGCTATCTGCCTTATTTATATCCATAATTGAAACTTTTGCAGAAACCACGGCCTCTGGACTCGCCTCGGAAGGAACATTTTGCCGGGGCAGTTTGATGTAGTCAACCAGATAGTTCCAAAGACTATCATTCATCCCATATATTTTTCGCAAATCACTTTTAGATCTAAATCTACCTCCGGCATTTCGGTATTTCACCAGATTATCAGCTACCCGGAATGGTACTCCCCATTTTATCAGGCTGTCCCGACTGACGGTTGCCGGTGAGAAAGGCTTTATGGGGCTGCTTTTAATACTATCTTCAATAACAACCCGCGGTAAGTTAGGCTCCCATGTTATTATCAAACTATCCAGTAACATTAATTCTTGATTGGATCCCCCAAGGTTGGGTGAAGCGGTCTTTAAAAAAGGCAAAATTCCGGTGGCTACCGCCAATAGGGTAATGATCCCGGTATAACCCCACATCTCGGTTTGGGAGAATCCCAGAAAGTTTCGCATCCATTTTGTTAACTGACCGATCGGGTCCATAGTGCTTCCATATTAAGATTTTGGAGTATCACCATGGATTTAATATGCCTTTTTATGAGATTTGGGATCTTTTTCCGACCTATAACGTTTCTAAATTAGGTCAAATCCTCTCAAAAAAGTTTATATTTCCAGTTGGTGTTGCTTTCTTTGTAGAATATTTGGGGATTCCCGATGCATAATCGCTTTAAAGCCATATCTCTTTCTCATAAAAATGCTCCCGTAGAATTAAGGGAGCAATTGGCACTAACTGATTCTCAGACTGTTGAGCTGCTGCGTCATATAAGAGAGTGTCATGCAGTGAAGGAAGTCCTGGTACTCTCTACTTGTAATCGCACTGAGATCTACTATACGGCCGGTAAGGATTTAAGTAATGAATTGATAAAATCCATTGGGCTGGTTAAAGGCCTTCCCTATCATTCAGAGCTTAAAAATAATTTTCTGAATATCTTGGACCATAGAATGGCGGTGATGCATTTGTTCAGGGTGGCAGTGGGGTTGGAATCACAGATTATAGGTGAAATGCAGATTACCAATCAGGTTAAAAAAGCCTACCAAATGACTGCGGATGCTGACCTGGCCGGACCGTTCTTGCATCGGCTGTTGCATACTACTTTTTACGCCAACAAGAGAGTGGTGCAGGAGTCTTCTTTCAGGGATGGAGCGGCCTCCATTAGCTATGCTACCTTGGAATTGATTGAACAACTAACCATATCCATAGAGAATCCCAGTATCCTGATAATAGGTACCGGTTCGGTGGGAAGCGATCTTTGTAAAAACATAAGTAGTCATAAAGGCTTTGGACATCATCGCATAGCGGTGACCAACCGTACTCAGGAAAAGGCTATGAATTTAGCAGCCGAGTGCCACTTTGATGTCGTTAAATGGGACGACCTTCCCACAAAAGTAAAAGAAGTAAATGTGGTGGTGTCCGCAGTGTCAAGTCCTAATCTGATCCTGGGTCGCAGTCAATTCGACGAAATGGATCAACTGCAGTACAAATATGTGATCGATCTCTCAATGCCCAGTTCCATTGACCGTACAGTAGAAGATATTAGCGGAATTGTTTATTACGATGTTGACGATATCCAAACCAGGACCGATCAAACCCTGCAACTCCGCTTAGCCTCAATACCTCAAGTGGAAGCGATATTGGATGAGAGTATTGATGGGTTCATGGATTGGAGTAAAGAAATGAGTGTTAACCCCACTATCAACAAGCTTAAAAATGCGCTGGAGCAGATCCGCCGTGAAGAAATGGCCAGGTATCTTAAAAATGCTTCAGATGATCAGGCCTCTATAGTAGAGAAAGTCACCAAAAGCATGATGCAAAAAGTGATAAAGTTACCCGTCTTGCAGTTAAAAGCTGCCTGTAAAAGAGGTGAAGCTGAAACTTTGATCGACTTGCTTAACGACCTTTTTGACCTGGAAAAACACCCTTCCTCTCATAATAACAAATAAGCCAGTATCTAATTCTGGTAGGTTTTTAAAGTAAATTGCACCATTGTGGTTTGGCGTTATGCCAATATATCTATTACTTGCGAAGATTGAAAAACCTAATTTTGATTGATGTGGACCGATTATCAGTATTTTATTGTTTGAGGCTGCTGTCAGTATTAATGGCATTGGTGGTTGCCCAGCCATCGGGTCTAATGGCCAGCCCCCATCAAAAAGGAGATTACACGGTTTTCCGCAAAAACGACAAGAAAGGTCTTCGAGATAGCCGCAATAGGGTATTGATCCCGGCCGAGTATGATGATTTGGGATGGTCCAATGGGGGTATCATCCCTTTGGATGGCGTGATAGGCTATAAGGAAAATGGTCTCTGGGGATTGATCAACTTGAAAAACCAAAAGATCATTTCACCTCATTACACCCAACTGAAACCGCTAAATGGGGAGTGGGTAATTATTGCCAAATACGATCATACCAGCAGGGGTGAAAAATTCGGGGTGATCAATTTGAAAGGTAACTCCATATTAAACCCAACCTACCAATACCTGGAATCTTTTAACCAACATCTTATTGCTGCTGTTTTGGATGAAGGCCGGGTATGGTACGGCCTATTGGATATGGACTTTCAAAATGTAATTCCCTATAAGTATGAGAAAATAGAACCACTAAATGGTCAATATGCCGCTATAAGTCTCGCCGGTAAAGTTGGAATAGCCAATCATTCAGGTTCAATCATTGTACCACCTTCCTATCAGGAGATAAAACTTCAGGGGAATAAACTAGTGGGAAAACCTTTAAGCAGTTTTGAGCTGAGGACCTCAGAAAATAAATTCGTTGCGTCACACAAATTCCCCCGTTTACAACCATTGGGCAAAGACCTATACTTAGGCTGCAGCCCTCAGGCTAATTATTTAACTAACTTGTTAGGCACTAAGACCAAACCATACCCTGGCTGTGAAATCCTTGGCTTTGCCGATGGAGTAGCTTCAATCCGACGGGGCAATCAATATGGGGTTATTGACAAATCAGGTAACCTGGTTCTACCCATTGAACACGACACGGTATGGATCAGTGAAGGGTTTATCGGTGTGGCGCTGAGCAGGGAACGCTGGGTGATGTTGGATCGCAACCTGGTCAGGGTTACTCAGCGAGAATATCAGCAGGTGAGTCCCGGTCGCTTGGGTTTGTATCCCATCAAGCGACACGGCAGTTGGGGATTTATCAACGGCAGAGGTACAGAAGTCATACCCCCTCAATATGAGCAGGTTCGTCTCTTTAACCAGGAACTGGCCCAGGCCAGATATGGGGGTAGTTGGGGTATTATCAATCGGCAGGGAAACTGGTTAATCAAACCCAGATATGATTCACTATACCAGATCAATCAAAGCTTATTTCTTTTCAAGGAGAATAGGGAAAGTGGGTTGGTCAACACAGAGAACCGCGAACTTTACCGTACCTCAAATCAATTAATGGCTTTCCATACAGCCCTGATAGAAACCGACAAGGTACGGGGCAAGGGACTTATCGCCTTAGATGGCTCTCAACTTCTAAGCAACCGATACCCGGTACTAAAGATGCAGGCCGATAACCATGATTACTTTTATTATGAAGATAGTATTGGTCCAGGGTTGTTTGGGGTAAGTAAAAAGGTCTTTATAAAGGATCCCTCATTTCAGGAGATCCGAACTATAAATGAGGGATTTATTGGAGTTCGAATAAACAACCAGTATGGGTTTATCGACGAAAACAGCAAACTGCGCATAGCCAACCGTTACCAGAATATCGGAGTCTTCAGTGAAACCATGTCACCGATAAAGATCAGGGGTAAATGGGGTTATATCGATCGGCTGGAAAGGCTTAAAATTCAGCCTTTATATGACTGGGCAGGCCCCTTCGAGAAGAGCACTGCTATTGTGACAAAAGGTAACAAGTATGGGGTAGTGAATCTGCGGGGCAAGATTGTGGTGCCTCTGGAATATGACAGTCTTGTCAGAATGCCTGAAAATCGTTTTATGAGTATCAAAGGAGGCCGGAAGGGTTTGATCGAGTATGATGGCCGGACCCTGCTTCACGCTAAATACGATGATTTTAAAGATTTGGGAAATGGCTTTATCATCGTGACCCGCAACAATAAATACAGTCTGGTTTCTGAGGAGGGGGTTAGCATGATCCCCATGATCTACAATCAAATCACTTTTGACCCCATAAATGATCTTTACCTGGTAAGGAAAGATCACAGTTGGGAACCCATCAAGCTTTAATCGTTATCGTCCTTATCAGAAGGATCATCATCCGATTTAGAGATGGAGTCCCGCATACTGGTATCCGCCTCAATATTTTTCATGCGGTAGTAATCCATTATTCCCAGATTTCCGCTCCTGAATGCCTCTGCCATAGCTCTGGGAACTTCAGCTTCAGCTTCAATTACCCTGGCCCGCATTTCCTGGGTTAGGGCTTTCATCTCTTGCTCCTGGGCTACCGCCATGGCCCTGCGTTCTTCAGCCTTGGCCTCTGCTACCTTAAGGTCAGCATTGGCCTGGTCTATCTGTACTTTCGCTCCTATATTAGCATCGACCTTGGGCACATCTACATCTGCAATGTCAATGGATAAGATTTCAAAGGCTGTCCCTGCATCAAGTCCTCTCTCAAGGACCAGTTTAGATATATCGTCGGGATTTTCCAGGACATCGGTATATTTCGAAGCCGAGCCTATGGAGGTGACAATCCCTTCACCCACCCGGGCC
Source organism: Cyclobacteriaceae bacterium (assembly GCA_965224285.1). Taxonomy (GTDB): domain Bacteria; phylum Bacteroidota; class Bacteroidia; order Cytophagales; family Cyclobacteriaceae; genus JAJCYK01. The sequence continues at coordinate 4,339,745 of OZ245043.1, read as the reverse complement.
AGGATAGTTTCCTCACCCGCTCCTCCAACCAAGCGGCTTATATTGGCCCGTACCGTTACTCTGGCTTTTGCCAGTAATTGAATCCCATCACCGGCTACAGCGGAAACCGAGGGTGTATTGATCACCTTAGGATTAACTGAGATCTGTACCGCTTCAAACACATCCCTTCCGGCCAGGTCAATGGCTGTGGCCTGTTTGAAAGTTAAGTTAATATTGGCTTTATCAGCAGAAATGAGTGCTTTGATCACACTGGGTACATGACCTCCGGCCAGGTAGTGAGTTTCCAGGTCAGAAGTAGTAACATCCAAACCTGCCTTGGTAGCAGTAATCATTTCCCTTACGATCACCCCCGGAGGAACCTTTCGTATTCGCATGGCTACCAGTTCAAGCAGACCTACTCTTACGTTGGAAAAAATTGCCGTAATCCAAAGGTTTACAGGAATAAAATACATGAATACAAATAGTAGAATAATTATTCCCAGAAGTCCCACCAGATACATCATGCTCATATTGATTCTATTTAGATTGGTTGTACAATAATTTTATTATCCGACAATTTAATAATCTCTATGGCCTTGCCGGAATCCAGGTAGTTTCCATTGGTTTGAACTTCATACAATTTATCCTCAAACTCTGCAGTACCTACCGGTCTGAGATCAGAGACCGCTTTGCCCCTCATCCCTATCTGCAAGTGATCCTTTTCATGCTCATTCACCCGGCTATCAATTTGGGATTTCAACGAAAACCTTTGCCATACCCCCGATTTCAAACTATAAATCACTGAAATCAGTCCTACAATGGCAGTCCCTACCAATACAATCCATCCCGTGGTTGCTCCAAAGCTGGCAAAACTGACCACTACTCCCCCCAGCAACATCAGAAAGCCCAATACACCCAATATGGTAGTCCCAGGTACAAAAATCAACTCTAATATGATTAGAATGATTCCACAACCCACTAGCAACACAACTGATAGCCAGTCTCCCATTAGGCCAAAATCTAAGAGGCTAAATCTACAAAAAAGGGCAGTCTCAAACAATCAATAGGCTTTGGCAAATATCACCTGGCGGGCAGATGGTTGCCCGGAGTAGATACAGGTACCTGATTCTTCCATATCCTCCAGAGGAATACAACGAATAGTGGCCTTGGTCTCTTCTTTGATCTTGGCCTCGGTTTCGGCAGTTCCGTCCCAATGGGCCTTGATAAAACCGCCCTTTTGTTCCAGAATTTCTTTAAACTGGTCGAACGTCTGGGCCACACTGGTGTGTTGTTCCCGAAATTTGAGCGCCCTTTGGTAGAGATTCTTCTGTATATCGGTAATCAATTGTTTGGCGGTGTTAGCGATATCGTCAATAGGGTAGCTCTGTTTTTCAAGGGTATCTCTGCGCACCACCTCCACGGTTCCATCCTGCAGATCCCTGGGACCTAAAGCCATTCTCAATGGCACTCCCTTGAGTTCATATTCTGCAAATTTCCAACCGGGCTTATGAGTAACTCGGTCATCCAGTTTTACGCTTACATCGACTTCCTTCAACGCCGCCATCAACCCTTTAGCGGCCACTGTTAGGGTTTCCAATTCCTCCTGGTTGCGGTAAATAGGTATTATAACTACTTCAATCGGAGCCAGCTTGGGCGGCAACACCAACCCTCGATCATCCGAATGCGCCATAACCAGCGCACCCATCAACCGTGTGCTTACGCCCCAGGAAGTACCCCATACGTATTCCAACCCCCCTTCCTGATCCGCAAACTTGACCTCAAATGCTTTGGCAAAGTTCTGTCCCAGAAAATGGGAGGTCCCGGCCTGTAATGCTTTGCCGTCCTGCATCAGGGCTTCGATGCAATAGGTATCTACTGCGCCGGCAAACCTCTCTGATTCAGTTTTTCTCCCCTGAATTACCGGTACCGCCATAAATCCTTCCACAAAATCAGTATAAACCTGGAGCATACGCATGGTCTCCTCCACTGCCTCCTGCTCTGTGGCATGTGCGGTGTGGCCTTCCTGCCAGAGAAATTCCGAAGTCCTCAAAAACAACCTGGTTCGCATCTCCCAGCGCACTACATTGGCCCATTGATTAAGCAATAGAGGTAGATCTCGGTAGGATTGGATCCAGTTGCGGTAAGTATTCCAGATAACCGTCTCAGAGGTGGGCCTGATTATCAGTTCCTCTTCCAATCTAGCTTCAGGGTCTACTACTACCCCCTCCTCGCCCTGCTTGAGCCGGTAGTGGGTTACCACCGCGCATTCCTTGGCAAAACCATCAACGTGGTCTGCCTCTTTACTAAGATAAGATTTAGGTATAAATAGAGGGAAATATGCATTGCTATGGCCGGTTTCTTTAAACATGGAATCCAAGGCAAATTGCATTTTCTCCCAAATAGCAAAACCATAGGGCTTTATGATCATGCACCCCCTGACAGGGGAATTTTCAGCCAGATCAGCTTTTTTTATTAATTCATTATACCATAAAGAGTAATCTTCACTTTTTTTAGGTAATCCTTTGCTCATAGATCCGGTTTATTCATTTTGATAGCTCCAAAGCTACAATTTCCATCAAATTGACATTTTAGCTATTAATGGCACTAATTTTGCTGTTTTATAGCAGAGCTAAGACTCGACAAATATAAATTTTTCGGGCTTATTTCGATCTTAATTCGTAATTTGTCGTAAGAAAAGGTAAAGAAAAAAGGTAAAGAAAATATGAAACCTCTGCTGTCAATTAAAATATTCGTACTGGCATTAACTGCCGGTTTTTACTCCTGTACCACTAGTCAGTATGCCCATAGAGGCGGTGACGATATGTACCATAGTGGCGGCAATGAGGTGCTGGCAAGCTCTCAACCCGGGACTACTGTGGTTTATCGGGAATCGAATAGCGAAATCGATGACTCCGGTGCAGGGGTTGGGTATAATTCCAAGACCGTTAATCCGGATTACGGCTTGCCTCAGGATGCCGATATAGCTGGAAACTACCAAGATGACCAATATTACGTAGAGGATGTAGATCGGGAATACATTAAAGATGCAGTAGATGACTATTTGAGATCTTCAGCCTACACTGTTCGCAGACCTGACAGGATAAGTTATTACCGGGATTTCGATGATATCTATTGGAGTGATCCCTTTTTCTACCAAGGTACTATCTTCGACCCTCTTTACCGCAGCTATTACGGAGTATACAGTCCCTTTGCATACCGTGGTTACCGGGCTTTCAGGCCTTATAGCCGATTTTACCGGCCTTGGGGCAGATATTCAGGTTTCTCTATGAGCTTTAACTTTGGTTTTGGATACGGTCCTTATGGCAGGTATTATTATGATCCATTTTTCAGAGGCTTTAATGACCCATTCTACAACCGATTTTATGACCCATTCTATGATCCGTTCTTTTACGGAGGTTTTGCCAGATCTTATTACGGCTTTAACAGTTTTTGGTGCCCTCCCTCTTATTATGGACGGTATAACAATGTGGTAATAGTAAATAATATCGAAAGTGCGACCAACAGTGGTAATGTGAGATATGCCCGACGCGCTCCCAGAGGCAGTAACTACATTATTAATAATGATGGTATCCGTCAAAGAAGTACTACCACCGCCCCCTCCTCAACTGAGAGGATAAGAGTGCGAGATAGAAGCTCCGTAGACAGATCCAGCACTACTGAAAGGACCAGAAGTACTACCGGGACTTTAGACAGAACCCGGACTACAGACGGTATTCGTAGCCGTGACAGTCAAATAATTGAACGACGGGGCAATTACAACAGCAACAGGCCATCTTCAACTGAAAGCCGTGATCGAATTGACCGCACTCGTTCTAATGACAATATCAGAAGAGGCACTATCAATCGAGACAATTACCGGGAACCGACCAGGACCCGTAGCCGTACTCAATCCACTCGGCCCAGCCGCAACTATCAAGCAAGTCCGTCTCGAAGTTCCGGAAGCAGGGTTGGTGGTACCAGAAGCAGCAGCCCCCCCAGTCGGATGAGAAGTACTACACCTAGTCGCAGTAGTTCACCCAGTAGAATGCGCAGCAGTTCGCCTTCTCGGAACTACTCGCCTAGTCGCAGTACTGCACCTTCACGCAGTACGCCAAGTCGATCAACCACCAGAACCCGCAGCCGCAACTAGGAGATCACTTAAGAACTCTAACTAGTTTAAAGTAAAAAAGATGAAATTTAATGCTAAGCTAATAATAATTAGCCTGGGAGTTTTATGCCTACCTTTTCAGCATTCTGTGGCCCAGGAATTCTCGGAATTTAACCGGATATTTAGCCAGAGGGACGTTTATGGTACTGCCCGTATTCAAGGGTTAGGAGGAAGTATCACCGCCCTGGGAGGAGACTTATCCTCCATCTCCGGAAACCCGGCAGGTTTGGGATTTTATTCTAGCTCAGAGATGGTGCTTTCTCCGAGCTTCCTGCTCATGGATAACAGCTCTCGTTATTTAGACGGCCTGAATGTGGACTCCAAAGACAAGTTTAACATTTCCAATGGCGGGGTAGTGATCAACAGGAACCGTGAAGCTGCTACCCCCAGCGGATTTAAAGGAGGAAGCTTTGGTATTAGTATTACCCGTACCGCCAATTACCAAAATCGCCTCACTTACCAGGGAATGAATACGGTAGAGGATTTTATCGATTTCGCGGTTAATGAAGCTAATGCTCAAGGCATTGATGCCTATGATGATCCTGAGCTGCTCCCTGAATTATCATTTCTGGCATTTCAAACCACGCTGATCGACCGTTTTTTTGATGTAAACGCATCAGGTGATTCCTCCTTCTTCTATGATCGTAATATTTATGACATAGTGGACCCAAATGTTGTGGCATTCCCCACCGAAGATTTCCCGACTCTGCAACAAGAGTCCGTCAATACTCTTGGCGCCCAATATCAGACCACCTTCGCATACGGCGCCAATTTTTCCGATAAAATCTATCTGGGAGCATCTTTGGGCATTTCCAGTATCCGTTATGAACAGAATCGGATATACCGTGAAGAACCCACCGAGTCAGACCTTGATGGGTTTGTCCTGTTGGATAGCCGTTTGCTTGATGGTACCGGGATCAATGGGACGGTAGGGCTGATCTTTAAACCAGTGAAGACGGTAAATGTAGGTATTAGCTACACCACTCCTACCTTCTATGAAATGGAAGATCAATCCACCATCAGTTTAAATGCTGCATTTGACAACGGGTCGCTGGATGATCAGGTGTCGTTTTTGCCCTTAATATTTAATATGCGAACACCGGGGAGGCTTAACGGGGGGTTGGCCTTGTTCTTCGAAGAATATGGCTTCATTACCGCGGATGTGGAGTGGGTGGATTACGGCGGAGGCAAAATTAGTAGTGACGATTTCGGTTTTAACGATGTTAATAGTCAGATCGATAACTTCGAATCTGTATTAAATTTCAAAGCTGGCGCGGAGTTTAGATATAGTATCGCCAGATTCCGGGCTGGGTTTGCTCAGCACGGTGATCCGTTGAATGAAATTGATGGAGTAGACCGCAGCAGACAATCATTTAGTGTGGGTGCCGGATTGCGATTTAATCGATTTTTTGTCGACGGAGCTTATGTGAGATCTGTATATGACCAGACTTCCAGCCCTTATCCCGGCGCTCCGGTAGCCATAACCGAGACCACTGCTCAAAATGTGATCTTAAGCCTGGGGTTAAGATTTTAGATAATAGCTTCCAGCTCTCTTATGATGTTACCTGGATCAGGATCGCCTTCTGAAATGGTCAGATTGGCACGAAGATAGTAAGGCTCGCGCCAAGCCAGGGTTTGCTGTAGATGGGTGATTAACTGCTGTCGACTAGTACTAGTGATCAAAGGTCTTTGCTGCCGGTTATCCCAAATTCTTTCCGCAAGAATCTCACTGGGTACCTTTAAGTAAACACTGACTCCTCTCGAGTTGATAAGATCCATATTTCCGGCAAAGCAGGGGGTCCCGCCGCCGGTGGCAATTACTTGGCCTCCCTGCGCATCCGAAATACCACGGAGATAAATGGCCTCAATTTCTCTGAACCGGGATTCTCCCTCTGATGTGAAAATCTCCCTTACAGTACGTCCTTCCTTACGCTCGATGTAGTCGTCAAGATCAATAAAATCCCGGTTCAGGATACCTGCTAAGGCGCGGCCAACAGTGCTTTTGCCGGCTCCAGGCATCCCTACCAGGTAGATGTCGTATTGATCCAGTTGGAAAGGCATTACAAACCTGCCAGAGTCTTGACTTCTTGACCATCCGGCGTGTCTCTCCAGTGCCATTTGCCCAGTACTTGACCATCTCTTAAAAGCAATACTCCTGGATTGGAACGAACCATGGTTTTCAGCACGGTAGCATCCCCAAAATAGAAAGGCGCCGCCAACTGTACCTGGTGTCTAAAGCTTTCAAAAGACTGCTCATCTGAAGCAGTTAAAACCATTACTCCTACTTGGCCCTCTACTTCGTCAATGAGAGTATTGATTCGGGAAAAGACATCAGTTTCTGCCTTTTCCACATAGTGTATAATAATTATAAGTTGCACACCGGTGAAAGATTGCTGGGTAACGTTGTTACCACTTACCTCCCACAAACTGTAGTCAGTAATTTTTGGTTGTGCCTCCGGATTGAGCAGCTTGATATCTTTGTAAACAAAGCTAGTATCAGTGGGGTATTCCTCAAATTCCTGTACTACTCCCTCTCTTTCCATCAGATACGAGTACTGAAGAGGCTCAGACGGTTGCATTGATGCCGGTATATCAGCGCCAACCTTATATGCCCTAAAGTCAATATATGGCAGATGGCGTATAGCATAAATGGCCAAAAATAAGGTCATTATAGTTCCCAGGGAGATAACTATCGCTCCGGTTTTGACTGCAAGGAGCGGAGCTAACTTTTTTCTGTTTATGAATAGATATGCAATCAGTACCAGTAATATTATGTCTTTTATAAAGCTTTCCCAGGGTGTAAGTTTTATAGCATCCCCAAAACATCCACAATCTGTCACCTCACCGGTATAGGCGGAATAAAATGTGAGAAAAGTAAAAAAGAAGATCAGCAATAGTAGGATCCATGCGGTAAGGGACATTCGGTAATTAATCAAAACCGCCACACCCAGCACTACTTCCAGGACCACCAGGATCACGGACAACGGCAATGCCCAGGGCACAAAAATTTCAAATATAGAGGAGAAATTACTGCCGAAGACTGCGAAATACTCCTCAAGCTTTATGGCGGTGCCTACAGGGTCATTGACTTTAATAAGCCCGGAAAAAATAAAGAGTGCCCCTACTATAAGTCGAGCTATGGTCAGCAGCCACCTCATGACTCGGTTTCATTGAGCTTTATCAAGGCGAATACCGCATAATTGATAATATCCTGATAGTTTGATTTGACCCCTTCAGAAACCAGGGTTTGTCCTGCATTATTTTCGATCTGTTTGACCCTTAATAGCTTCATTAAAATGATATCGGTAATGGAACTTAATCGCATATCTCTCCAGGCTTCGTCGTAATCATGGTTCTTCTTGAAAAGCAAATCAGCCACCTCCTTGGCAGCATGATCATATAACGGCTCCAGGGTAGCATAATCCAACTCCAAGGGTTTATCTGGGGCTAGTTCCATTTGTATAATGGCGATTAAACAGTAGTTGACTATTCCTATGAACTCGGCATCCATGCCCTCCTCAACTTGTTGCTGTTGCTTTTCCTGCAAACTCCGGATCCTTTGTGCTTTAATGAAAATCTGATCGGTAATGGAAGAGAGGCGAAGTATGCGCCAGGCGGTGCCGTAATCCTTGGTCTTCTTTTCGAAAACCTGTTTACAAATCCCGATAATTTGTTTGTATTCCGCTGATGTTTGTTTTACCAAGTTTTGTCCTAATTTAGAAGAAACTTTAACAGGCACAGGATTTGGAAGCGAAAGTTACCCTTTTTTCGACAAAAAAAACACTTAATCTCAGGGGAAACCTATTGGATCTGACCCATCCTCTAGTGATGGGAATCGTAAATAATACTCCTGATTCTTTCTATGATGGGGGCAGCTACCACAGCGATGAAGGCCTTAAACAAAGGATCGAAACTATTGCCGGTGAAGGGGTGGATATTATTGACATTGGGGGATATAGCAGCAGACCGGGAGCTACAGAGGTATCTGATGCAGAAGAGCATGATCGAGTGCTTCAGGCTTTAGAAATCGCCAGAGAAGTTGCTCCCCATATCCCAATTTCCATTGATACTTTTCGGGCTAAGGTAGCCCAAGCTGCGGTGGACCGTGGGGCTGATATGATCAATGATATTAGCGGAGGGAATTTGGACGAATCTATGTTCGACACCATTGCCAAACTCCGGGTTCCGTATGTGCTCATGCATATGAAAGGTACTCCACATACTATGAACTCCCATACGGACTATCAGTACCTGATAACTGAAATCGCCCAATATTTCGTTACTAAACTACGACAGCTCACTTCAATGGGAGTAAAAGATATAATATTGGATCCGGGGTTTGGCTTTGCCAAAACCGCCGAGCAAAGTTACCAACTGCTCAAAGAGCTTCAATATTTCAAGGTATTGAACCAACCTATCATGGCCGGCGTATCCCGTAAGTCTATGATCTACCGGTCATTGGGTATTACTCCCGAAAGGGCCTTGAACGGCACCTCAGTGCTTAATACCATAGCCTTGCTTAACGGAGCCTCAATACTGCGAGTTCATGATGTAGCCGCCGCCAGGGAGGTAGTTGAACTGTACAAGTTGACCTATCGATGATATTACTGTTTCAAATTGGCTTTCTGGAAATCAAGTGGGTTGATATAATTGATATCGCACTGGTCAGCATACTGCTTTACCAGGTCTACAAATTGATGAGAGGTAGTGTAGCGGTAAAAGTTTTCCTGGGATTTTTATCGCTATATCTAATTTTCCTGGTAGTAAAGGCCGCTCAGATGGATCTACTATCTACCATTTTAGGGCAATTTATGGGCGTTGGGGTGATTGCGGTGATCATCCTATTCCAGCCTGAGATCAGAAAATTTTTATTGTTGATCGGTAAAACCACCGCCTTAAATCGAGATAACTTCATCAATAACTTTTTTAGGAAGAAGGCCCGGTCGCAGCAATTCGACATTGCACCGGTAATAGAAGCTGTTAGAAGCCTCAGCGGCAGTAACAGTGGTGCCTTAATCGTATTCTCACGGAATTCCCCATTAAAATTTTACGCTGAATCCGGGGATTCTATAAATGCCGACCTTTCTAAGCGCCTGCTGCTGTCGATATTCAATAAGTTGTCGCCCTTACACGATGGAGCGGTGATCCTGTATATGGGCAAGATAGTAGCCGCAAGATGTATCCTGCCCATATCCGAAATGGATAACCTTCCGGCGCAATATGGTCTGAGACATCGAGCTGCTCTGGGCATGTCAGAAGTTTCCGACGCCTTAGTTCTTATCGTCTCTGAGGAAACAGGTCAGGTCTCATTGGCGAAAAATGGCAACATAATGCTGAACCTGTCGCTACAAGAAGTGAGAACTAAAATCCTGAACTATCTGCAGGATAAGGACCATGAGGAGGCGGCAGCTACCAATCAAAAAGCGACTATAGTAGAATCAGAATCCCAATCGGAAGTAGCCGGAATTAATTGATCACTCCCAATTCCCTTCCTGCGGCAGCAAAAGCCTCCAATGCCTGGTCGAGATGTTCCTTCTCATGTACAGCGGATAATTGCACCCTGATACGTGCCTGACCCTGGGGAACCACCGGATAGTAAAATCCGATCACATATATCCCTAACTCAAGCAGCCGGCTGGCCATCTTTTGTGAAAGAGGGGCGTCGTATAACATTACAGGAACAATGGGATGCGATCCTTCCTTGATATCAAACCCGATATCAGTTAGTCCCTGCCGGAAATAATGGGTGTTTTCTTCCAGGCGATCCCTTAATTCAGTGGTTTCTGTCAAAAGGTTTAATACTGCCATGGAGCCGGCGGCAATAGCAGGCGCCAGGGTATTGGAAAATAAGTAGGGACGAGAGCGCTGTCTCAAAATTTCAACGATCTCTTTATGAGCTGAGGTAAAGCCTCCGGAAGCCCCCCCCAGGGCTTTTCCCAAGGTACCGGTAATAATATCTACCCTTCCCATCACTTCGCGGTATTCATGAACACCTTTGCCATTTTTACCTATAAATCCTGTAGCGTGACACTCATCCGACATCACCAGAGCTTGATATTTGTCCGCCAGATCACAGATCTTATCCAATTGGGCAATGGTTCCGTCCATGGAGAAAACTCCATCAGTGACGATGATGCGGCTGCGCTGTTCCATTGACATCTTCAGCTTTTCCTCCAGATCTGCCATGTCATTATGCTTATACCGGTAACGCTGCGCCTTGCAGAGACGAACCCCATCGATAATGGAGGCGTGGTTGAGTGTATCGGATATGATAGCGTCTTCCGCTGCAAAAAGTGGTTCGAACACGCCCCCGTTAGCATCAAAGGCAGCCGCATATAAAATGGTGTCCTCCATCCCCAAAAACTCAGAGAGTTTCTGTTCCAGTTGTTTATGTATGGTCTGGGTGCCACAAATAAATCTCACCGATGAAAGACCATATCCGAAGTCTTCAAGTCCTTTACTGGCTGCGGATAGTACTTTGTCATTGGATGAAAGGCCTAAATAATTATTGGCGCAAAAATTAATCACTTCCCTACCATCAGCTGTACGGACAACTGCCCCTTGTGGGGTTGCCAAGATCCGTTCATCTTTATAGAGCCCCTGCTCACGGATGGATGTGATGGCCTCCTTTAATCTTTGTTTTATTTCTCCGTACATTATTTATGAGTTTTCGACCAAGGTAATAAATTCCCTGCCTTTTCTTCAATTTCAGATTATTGGTGAGTGCCGGGGAATTTGTAATTTCGCAAGGGATTTTAATACTACAAATGGATAACCTATTAGTAACCGGAGGGTGTGGGCAGTTGGGCACCGAATTGGCTGTGGCGTTAGCAGAGAAATTTGGTTCTAAAAATGTGATCGTTTCTGATATTTCCCCACCCCCTGAAATTTTATCTGATTTCACCTTTGTTAACTTGGACGTGCTTGACTACCGAGCGCTAGAGAAAGTGCTGAAGGACCACAGCATCACCCAGGTTTATCATTTAGCGGCCATGCTTTCCGCCAAAGGGGAAAAACTACCAATGAAAACCTGGGAACTCAACGTTAATGGCCTGCTCAACACTTTGAAGGCATCACGAGTACAAAAAGTGGAGAAATTTTTTTGGCCCAGCTCTATCGCGGCATTTGGACCCTCCACCCCAAATGTTAAAACCCCTCAAAACACAGTTATGGATCCCAATTCCGTATACGGCATCAGCAAGCTAAGCGGAGAGTTGTGGTGCAATTATTACCACCAACAGGTAGGGCTCGACGTACGGAGTTTGCGGTATCCCGGGATCATAAGTTACAAATCACCTCCGGGTGGTGGAACCACTGATTATGCCATAGAGATGTTTTATGCAGCCACCAGCAATCGGCGCTATAAATGCTTTTTGGAACATGACACCAGATTGCCCATGATGTACATGCCCGATGCGGTAGAGGCCGCTATTCAGCTGATGCAAGTCCCAGCAGAAAAGATATCCATTCGCACCTCTTACAATATTTCTGCTATGGCATTTACCCCAGCTGAACTTCACCTTGAAATCAACCGTCAGATTAAGGGATTCGATATAAGCTACTATCCCGACTATCGGCAGGAAATTGCAGATTCATGGCCTTCCTCCATCGATGACCAGCAAGCCATCGCCGATTGGGGGTGGAAACCGCAGTATGACATTACCGACATGACCATCGATATGATCAAAAATTTACTTCCACTTGATGCTGCCGTTTCTTAGAACGGATTGACTGCTTGACTTTGTGATTCAGAAGGGGCCTGTTATCTTTGATATAAAAAATAGCCGTATGTCAGACTTTGATTATCTAGTCGAGACCAGGGAAGATCAGATTGCCACCTTGACCATAGACCGCGAAGAAAAGCTCAATGCCTTAAACTCAGCGCTTATTGAAGAACTGCGCCTGGCAATTCAAAATATTTCAGATGATAAGGATGTGAAAGCCGCTATCATCACCGGAAAGGGGAATAAGGCATTCGTGGCTGGCGCTGATATCGGAGAGATTGCCGAACTCAATGAATTGAATGGTAGAAAATTTGCCGAAAGTGGACAGGAAGTATTTCATCTAATCGAAAATTGCCCAAAACCCATAATTGCAGCAGTGAATGGCTATGCTTTGGGCGGAGGATGCGAATTGGCCATGGCCTGCCATATGCGGCTTGCCGTAGAATCAGCGAAATTTGGGCAACCCGAGGTGAATCTAGGCATTATTCCTGGTTATGGGGGCACCCAGAGGCTAAGCCAATTGATTGGCAAAACCAAAGCCCTGGAGTTTTTGTTGACCGGCCAAACCTTTAGCGCCAGGGAAGCGTTGCAACTGGGGTTAGTAAATTATGTGACGGAATCCAATAATGACCTAATGGAAAAATGCCACGACATATTGCATAAGATTGCCGCTAAAGCTCCCCGGGCCATTGAAATGATAATTAACGCGGTCAATGCCTTTTACAATCCGCAACAAAATGGATTTCAAACGGAGGCCAATGGTTTTGCTAATTGCTGTAGTACAACTGACTTTAAAGAAGGGACTTCGGCCTTTTTGGAAAAACGCACCCCTCGTTTCAGCGGAAAGTAACATGCAAAACCGCCCCCTGGTATGAGTCTCATCCGAAAACTTGCGGGAGAGACCGCCATCTATGGCATCTCCAGTATAGTAGGCCGCACGCTTAATTACTTGTTGGTCCCGCTGTACACCGCGGTGTTTGCAGAAAACCAATACGGAATTGTAACCCAGCTTTATGCTTACGCCGCTTTCCTTAATATTGTCTATACCTATGGTATGGAAACCGCCTTTTTCAGGTACGGGAGCCAGGGCGAACTGTTAAAAACTTTCCGTCAAGCTGCTGCACTATTATTTTTAACCAGCAGCATGTTTACTATTCTTATTGTGGCTAATGCCCCTGCCTTAGCCCGCTATGCAGGCCAACCTGATCAAGTTTTATTGATCTACTTACTAGCCGGTATTTTATATGTGGATGCCATCGCAGCTATCCCCTTCGCCCGTCTACGCTTGGAAAATAAAGCCCTGACCTTTGCTATTGCCAAATTAGGAGCTATTGTAGTAACCATTGGGCTAAATCTGATATTTCTGTTGATACCTTATCTGATTTCCAAGGGGATGTTGACGGATCTCCAGCCCTTGGTAAATCGATATTACCAGGAAGAATTCGGAGTGGGTTATGTGTTCCTGGCAAACTTGATGGGCAATCTGCTGATTATAGTAGTGTTGTGGAGGTACTTCAAACAGTTTAAATTGTCAATCTCCTGGTCTTTTATAAAGCCTATGCTGGCCTATGGATTGCCGATATTTCTTATGGGTTTAGCAGGTATCGCCAATGAGCAGGCCGACAAAATATTGATACCAGAATTATTGCCTACAGATTTTTATGCTGGAAAATCCAGTATGGCGGCGCTTGGTATTTACGGAGCTTCCTTTAAGCTCAGTATTTTCATGCTGTTGGCCATCCAAGCATTTCGCTACGCAGGTGAACCGTTCTTTTTTAATCAGGCGACCAATCGTGAAGCACCTGAACTGTTTGCCAGGGTAATGTATTACTTTGTGGTGACTTGCTGTATTATACTGGTGGCCGTGAGCCTTAACCTAGATCTTCTGGGCAGTTTGTTCCTGCGCCAGCCCAGTTATCGGGAAGCGCTCTACCTGGTGCCGATTCTTTTAGTGGGAAAGCTATTTTTTGGCATGTACGTTAACCTATCGGTATGGTTTAAGTTGAAGGATCGCACTATGGTGGGTACCTATATCACCTTAATTGGCGCTTTTGTTACCATATTGTTCAATGTTTTATTAATTCCGGTGATTGGCTATACCGGTTCTGCAATTGCCAGCGTACTTTGCTATGGTTCGATGACCCTAATATGTTACTACTGGGGTCGAAGTGTCATGCCTATTCCATACCCTTGGGCTAAAATTCTGGTCTATATTTTAGCCAGCGTAGCCATTATTTACCTCACTCCCTGGTTATTCAGAGCTGAGGGGGTCTTTTATACATACCTGAACATGGTTGTCACCCTCTGTTTCATTGGTGTTGTTTATCTGCTTGAAAAAAAGAATCTATACCCTAAAGCCCGCTAAATTTCTTATTTTTGTACATAATACCAGTAACGTGTTCGAATTTAGGTAAGCGGAGATGACGGTGAAGATGATACTCTACCTGTCAGCTTTTGCAATGATTACCTCCTATGTCACGTTAGAGGTAAGATGGGCATAAATTTTGCGTGTTAGTCAAAAGGAGCAACAGTTTGTTACATATGGGCCTTTTATCAAACAGTTCACGAACTCATTTTGGTGGAAATTTATTAAATTTCGCAGTTGAGAAGCCCCAGACCTATTTAATGACAATAAGCGGCTGAGTAAAATTAACGGAATATGAAAAGGCTTTTTTGGACCATCTTTGGGTTATTCATGATCATAGCTGCTTCTCATTATGACTTAGAAGCTCAAACCCGTAAAAAAAGAACTAAAGACGATCAGTCTAAAAACGCCCAACGAAGCTTACTACAGGCGGAAATCATATTTTTGGAAGGGGAAAAGTATTTCATGATCGAGGATTATGGTAAAGCCTTGATATTTTTCCAAAAATCCCTCGAACTCAATCCCTCCAACTCCGCATGCCATTATAAAATAGCGCAAATTCTGGTATTAGGTGATGAATACGATAAGGCTTTACAGTACGCCAGTAAAGCGCTGGAGCTTGATAATCAAAATAAATACTACTACCTGCTCAATGCAGACATTTACTCCAAGCTGTCCAATTTTACCGCTGCGGCCCAAATGTACGAGGACCTGCTGGAAAAAGTACCGGACACCCAGATGTATTTGTTCGATCTAGCCGCATTGTATGTTTACAATAACCAATTGGATGCCGCCCTCACCACCTATCAGCGAGCAGAACAGGAATTTGGCATCAGTAAAGAATTGGTTTTCAGCAAACAACGTATCTACTTAAAGCAAAATCGCCTGACCGAAGCCATTGGCCAGGCTAAGGAAATGATCGCTTTATTTCCGGGGGACCCGGATTACCTGGTAAATCTGGCCGAACTATACCTGGCCAATAACCGAGAAGCGGAGGCTATTCCGTATTTGGAGGATTTTCTGAAGTCGGAATCCAGTCACGCCCGTGCCCGATTAATACTGGCAGAAGTTTATAAGAAACAGGGTAAAGTAAACCAGGCCATTGAACAAATGATAGTGGCTTTTAACAACCCTGACCTGGATCTAAAACCAAAACTCAATGTGTTAGTGGATTATATGAAGCAACTGCCCGATCCGGTGGTGGAAGAAAATTCCATGAAGCTGGCACAAAGTATTTTGCAAGCCCATCCCGACGACGGAGATGCTCATGCAGTAAACGGGGATCTTTATTTGAATTTAGCCCGAAATAGTGATTCTGAAGAATTAAAAAGGACCGCCCTTAAGAACTATTTGCAGGCATTGGAACTAGACAACAGCAACTTCAATATCTGGCAGAATGTGTTACAGATCGAAGGAGAACTCTCGGAATTCGACAGTTTGGTGGTACATGCGGATCAGGCTATCGAAGTTTTTCCCAATCAGGCACCGCTTTATTATTACAGTGGTTTTGCCAATCTTTCTCTGGATAACTATGAAGAGGCGGTTTTTTCTCTGGAGCAGGGTAAGAAATTGGCCCGCAATGATAACTCCTTGCAAGTGCTGTTCAACACTCTTTTGGGAGATGCCTATAACGAGCTCGAGGACCACAGGAATTCGGATCAAGCCTATGAGGCGGTGTTGGCGCTGGATCCTGAGAATGACCATGTGCTGAATAATTACAGTTATTTTTTAAGTCTGCGAAAATCCCAGCTGGACAAAGCCAAACGCATGTCCGGCAGATTGGTCAAAAGAAACCCCAATAATCCAACTTTTCTGGATACTCATGCCTGGGTGTTGTATATGTTGGGTGATTATAAGGAAGCAAAACGATTTCTGGAAGATGCCTTAAAGGAAGATGCCAGCGGGACCATCGTGGAACACTACGGCGATGTACTTTTTAAATTAGGAGATATAGAAAATGCGGTTAAGCAATGGAATCGTGCTAAGGGTATGGATGATACCTCCGAATTGATAGATAAAAAAATAGCTGATCGCAAGTTATATGAATAACCGCCTCTGGGTATTCTTGTGGCTTATTTTTATTTATTCCTGCAATCGAAACGTTGTAGTAAGCGACCCGGACTTTGTGGAGGATACCAAACTGGTTTTTGAAGAGCCGGACTTCGAATATCTGAACACCAAAACTCGTATCAACTATAAGGATTCAGACAATAATCTTACCACCACGGCAAATATTCGCATAAAAAAAGACAGTATCATTTGGATGTCCTTGACACCAATCCTGGGAATCGAAGCGGCCAGAGCTATGATTACCCGTGATTCTATGGTGTTTCTCAACAGGTTAAATCGTGAATATAGCGTTTATGATTTTAAATTATTGAGTGAGAAATATCATTTTAACATTGATTATGAGCTGATCCAGGCTATGATCTTGGGCAAGATGCCATTGGCAGCTAATGATTCCAGCGAAATCCTGAGTTCCAAACAATTTTATATTGTAAGGCAACAAAATGGTCCTTATGCCATTGATAATTATATAAGCCGGGAATTGATGAAGTTGGAGAAAGTGACCATGAAGGAACCGCCCACAAAAAACAGCTTAATTTTGGAATATGAGGACTTCAAGCCATTAGCAGCATTTTCAATCCCTTTTCAAAGCCTGATCAAAGTCAATTATGAGCATGGAACAGAAATAAAGAATACTGAGATAAATATTAAACACGGACGGGCAGAGTTGGCCTCTGCTCTCCAGTTCCCATTTAATATACCTAGCAGATATGAACGTAAGTAGGATTTTTTGGCTCCCTCTGATCATCGCTTTTATTTTCAGTTCCCTAATTGTCAACGGGCAGGACGACCGCACTTCACTGGAAAAGAAAAAAAAGGAAAACCTGGCTAAAATCCAGGAGGCGGAAAAAATCCTAAAAGAGACCGCTAACCTTAAAAGAAACAGTCTGGGACAATTGCGGGCATTGAACCAACAGATAGTGAGCCAGGAAGCTTTGATCAGGGTATACCAGTCCAACATCCGCTTGCTGGAGGCTGATATTAAGGAAAACACCAATCTCAGCAACTCACTGGAAAAAGATCTGGCTCAATTAAAGGAAGAATATGCCAATATGGTATATCAAGCAGAGAAAACCCGCAATAGTTATGGCAGTCTTACTTTTTTATTCTCCGCCTCTTCCTTCAGTGAACTGATCATGCGTGCCAAATACTTGCAACAATATACCGCAGCTCGTGAAGATCAGGCCAGAGAGATTGACCAGGTCCAAAAGCAACTGGCAGTACAATTAGCGGAAATTAATAGCCGGAAGCAGGAACAGGAACAGCTATTAGGGGAGCAAAGAAAACAAAATCAAAGCCTTCTGGCGGCAAAATCCCAAAAAAATACCGTGGTAAAACAACTGAGCTTGCGTGAAAAAGACCTAAAAGACGACCTTAAAAAGCGTAAAAGATCAATTCAGCGTTTGGACCGGATGATCGCAGATCTGATCCGTAAGGAGATAGAGGCCAATAAAAAGAAAGAAGAGGGATATGAATTGACTCCGGAAGGTGCTTTGCTGTCATCTAATTTTCAGGGCAACCAAAAAAGACTATCATGGCCGGTGGCAAAAGGATTTGTTTCCAGTAAGTTTGGTCTACAACCCCATCCGGTATTGAAAGGCGTCAAGATCGAAAATCCCGGGGTGGATATTCAAACCCAGAAAAATGAAGTGGTCAGGGCCGTATTCGACGGGGAAGTCTCCAAAATTGCCTCTATCCCGGGAATGAATGGTGTTGTGATCATCATTCAGCACGGGGAATATCGAACCGTCTATGCCAATTTGAGTAAAGCTTTGGTGAAGACCGGAGATAGAGTGAGTACTAAAGATCCTATTGGAGAGGTTTTTACCGATAATAATGGGGTATCGGAGGTGCAATTTCAAGTGTGGAAAAGCTTCAATAAATTAGATCCATTGGCCTGGTTGCAGCCTAAGTAAGCAGATCATAGGAATTATGTGCTTTCCTTAGGATTGTAAGATAAAATTCAAATTAGTAGCTAGGTGGATTTGTCTAGCGACGTTTATTACATATCTTTACTTATTACAAACACCTATAAAAAACTATGGCTATGCAAACTTTGTTAGCATTTTCACTAGGAGGACCAGAGATATTTGTAATCATCTTTGCCATTTTATTGCTCTTCGGAGCGAAAAAAATCCCCGAGTTAGCGAGAGGGTTGGGCAAGGGCATCAGGGAATTTAAGGATGCCACTAAGGAAATCAAAGATGAAATAGAAGAAGGGTCCAAATCCATAAGTGAAGACAAAAGATAAAAGGATTGGAGACACTCCCCTCGTTGAGGCAAATTCAAAGTGGTTTAAATTCTGGTAGCCTTAGTTGCTATCAGGTAGTAAATTCATGTCTGGATAATATCAACCAACATGCCTCACTAAATGCCTTTCTGGAAGTCTACGCCCAGGAAGCCTTACAAAAAGCTCAAACAGTCGACGATAAAATAAGTCGGGGTAAAGCCGGCAAACTGGCCGGAATGGTAGTAGGTCTAAAGGATCTGATATGTTATAAGGACCACGCTATCCAGGCCGGCAGTAAAATTTTATCGGGATTTGAATCACAATATTCGGCTACTGCGGTTGGCAGACTTGAAGCTGAAGATGCCATAATAATCGGCCGACAGAATTGTGACGAATTCGGTATGGGATCATCCAACGAGAATTCGGCCTTCGGACCTGTTAAAAACCTGGTTAAGCAAGATCGGGTATCAGGTGGATCCTCCGGCGGTAGTGCGGTAGCGGTGCAATGCGGTATGTGTCATGCTTCGCTGGGCTCGGATACCGGCGGGTCGGTGAGACAGCCAGCCTCCTTTACCGGAACCATTGGTTTAAAACCCACTTATTCCCGGGTCTCCCGTCATGGACTTATTGCCTATGCCTCCTCTTTTGACACTATTGGCATTATAACCAACCACCTGGAGGATAACGCCATAATATTAGAGACCATTGCCGGAGCAGATACTTTTGATAGTACTGTTTCCAGGCTTCCGGTAGGGGACTACTTGTGGGATTCCGTTTTATCGCCGTCGTTTAAGGTCGGATTTATTTCTGAAACCCTGGAAACTTCTGCCATACAACCGGAAGTAAAGCAGCGCACGGAATTGGCGCTGGAAAATTTGCGAAATGATGGTCACCAGGTAGAAGCAGTCGACTTTCCCCTATTAGATTATGTTCTGCCTACCTATTATATTTTGACTACTGCCGAGGCCAGTTCAAATTTATCCAGATATGATGGGGTGAAATATGGACTGCGAAGCTCCCGGGATGAAAATTTAGCAGCACTTTATCGAGAAACCCGTAGCGTGGGATTTGGTAAAGAAGTGAAGAAGAGGATCATGCTTGGCACTTTTGTGCTTAGCGCCAGTTATTACGATGCCTATTACACAAAAGCACAGAAAGTCCGTAGGATAATAAAGGACAAAACCTTGCAGCTGTTCCAGGATCTTGATTTTCTGGTTTTACCGACTACCCCCACTACTGCTTTTAAACTAGGTAGCCTGGTAAATGATCCATTGGAGATGTATGCCTCAGATCTGTTTACCGTGCAAGCCTCAGTTTCCGGCATTCCAGCACTTTCCATACCCAATGGTACGGACAGGGATGGTCTGCCTATTGGATTACAAATAATGACCAAGGATTTTAACGAAAAAGGGCTATATGAATTGGCCCAAAGCATACTAAACCCATCACCCAATTAGTTATTGAGGTAATGAAGAACTTGTACTACCTGATTGTTATTTTCGTGATACCTGTCAATGAGGTATTTGCGGCTTCACCATGGCTAAATGATACCCTGAAGAGCCGGATATTAGAGGAATATGAATATGTACCTGATTTTTCATTTGAAGAAGTTGAAGACAGATTGAGTTGTATGTCTTCAGCAGTGCCGCTCAGTTATAACAAAATCGTTAAATCATTTATCGATTACTTTACAGTTCGTGATCGGGCCTACAGCAAGCTGATGGTTCAACGCATGAATCTTTACTTTCCCATCTTCGAATATTATCTGGAAAAGCATGGGTTGCCTGAGGAGTTAAAATACTTGTCCATAATTGAATCTGGATTGAATACCACTGCAAGATCCCGGGTGGGCGCTGTAGGTCTATGGCAGTTTATGCCTTCTACAGGCAGGATGTACAAGCTGCATCAGGATTTTTTTATCGACGAGCGTATGGATCCATATCAAGCCACTGAGGCGGCTTGTCTTTATTTAAAAAGTTTGTATAAGATCTTTGGCGACTGGGAATTAGCCTTGGCATCTTACAA
This sequence comes from Cyclobacteriaceae bacterium, assembly GCA_965224285.1. Lineage (GTDB taxonomy): Bacteria > Bacteroidota > Bacteroidia > Cytophagales > Cyclobacteriaceae > JAJCYK01. The sequence continues at coordinate 4,319,187 of OZ245043.1, read as the reverse complement.
CGCAGGCCCGGGTAAAGTTAGAAGGGCCATCAGGAGGTCAGGCTATAAAAAGAAGTTCTGGGAAATTTATAAATATCTGCCCAGAGAAACCCGTAGTTATGTGCCCCAATTTGTGGCCATTATGTATGTGATGCATCACCTGGAAGATCACAATTTATTTGTAGATCATCTGCTTTATCCCATGAAAAGCGATACTATACATGTCAACCAGTATCTGGACCTGCAAATATTCGCTGATCAGCTTGATGTATGTCTTGAAGACCTGACCAAGCTAAATCCTGCGCTACGTAGAAATGCCATTCCTAAAGAAGCTAAAAATTATCCCTTGAGAATACCTCAAGATAAAATGCCATATCTCGCCAGCAATAGACAAATGATCCTGGATTCCGCCTCTAAAGTAGATGAAGCTGCGCTTAAACTAATAGCTTCACAAACTCCCGGGAGCACCTATGGCAAGGAAAAGATTACCTATCGAGTACGGTCCGGCGACGTATTGGGCTTGATCGCGGAGCGGTACCGGGTAAGGACCAGCGACCTTAGAAGGTGGAATAATCTGAGAGGCAACCTTATTCGAGTGGGACAACGGCTTACCATATGGGTGCCTCCCTCTCAACAAACAGCCACTGCCAGGAAACCGGTAAAACTCCAGCCCGTTCCGGATTCCAAAGTCCACACCGTTAGACCGGGTGATACCTTGTGGGACATCAGTCTTATGTATAAAGGTTTGACCATCGAAAAGATCAAACGGCTGAATAACCTCAACAACAACAAGATAAAACCCGGTCAGAAGCTGATCATTGGTTAGCCGACCGCTTATTTAGCTGCGGTTTCGCATTGTGAGAGGATGTTACTATTTTTAGGTAACTGCATTCTACAACTGAGACTCAATATTTTCATTTCCTAATGTACATTAAACACCTGCTGCTTGTATCAGCCATTACGGTAATCCTTAGCCAATGTTCCGGCAAATTAGATGATAGCGCTTTACTGCCTCCGGCAACCGGTGATCCCGGGGAAGTAGTATTGGTAATGGACTCTATCAAATGGGCCGGTCCGCTGGGTCAAGAATTAAGAGATATTTATCGTGCCCCCCACCCCGGGTTGTTGCAGGATGAGCCATTATTTCATCTGATCCATGTAGTCCCTGATAAGTTTAACCGTGTCTTAAAGAATGCCAAAAATTTGATTTTTGTGCACACATTCGAAGGCAATAGCCGTTCAGACAGGATCCTGGAGCAATATTTTACGGAAGCTTCCAGAACCAGGATAAAAAGTGATCCCGACTTGTTTATGGTAACTCAAGAAGATCTTTTTGCCAAGGATCAATCTGTGCTGTACCTATTCCAAGTTAATACTGACGATCTAATCAATCACCTTCAAAATCATCGCAATCAGCTTTTACAACATTTTCTGGAGGTGGAAAAAGCTAGATTTAGCCAGGCCTTGTACAAGGCTCCTTCTGTGGAAGGAATCGAAAATCACCTAATAGACAAATATCAATGCTATCTTAAAGTACCATTTGGATATGAGATCGCAGTAGAAACCGACCAGGTGATCTGGCTTAGACAACGAGCTAAAATTGATAAGAACATATTCATAACTTATCGGGATTATAACGATGAGTCGGAACTCACCAAAGCCCAGATTGTTAATTTTAGAGACCGGAGATGGCGTCGTTTTTTACTAGGACAGGACTCACTGAGTTATATGATCACCGAACCTTTGGTACCGGTTGATTCCACAGCCGTTAATCTTGATCGCAACTATGCCATAGAAATCAGGGGCATTTGGAAATTAAACAATAACTCCATGGGCGGGTCCTTTATCAGTTATAGTGTAGTAGATCAATCTCTGGGTCGAATTTATTATCTGGAAGGATTCGTTTACGCTCCTGGTGAGAACAAGCGAAATCCTTTGCGAGAATTAGAAACAATTCTTTGGACCTTCAAGACACGGGCTGAACTTGGTTCATAATAAAAAGACTTTAGAGAAGGATTTTTTTTGAATTTCCCCTATCATAACTACAATCACCTTTAGACAAACCAGAAGAACTAATGGCCATAAAGATCAGAAAACAGGACGCCCTGGATTACCATCAGCAGGGACAACCGGGAAAAATTGAAGTGGTACCTACCAAAATGCTCAGTACGCAGCTGGATCTGGCCCTGGCTTATTCTCCCGGGGTGGCAGAACCCTGTTTGGAAATCGCCGAGAACCCAGAGGACATTTACCGATATACCACCAAGGGTAATCTGGTGGGGGTGATTTCCAATGGCACGGCTGTTCTGGGCTTGGGAGATATAGGAGCAGGCGCCTCCAAACCTGTGATGGAAGGGAAAGGAGTGCTATTCAAAAAATTCGCAGGTATTGATGTCTTTGATATTGAAATCGATGAAACAGATCCACAAAAATTCATCCAGATCGTAAAGGCCTTAGAGCCTACTTTCGGCGGTATCAACCTGGAGGATATTAAGGCACCGGAAAGTTTTGAGATAGAAGAAAGTTTAAAGGAACAAATGAATATTCCGGTAATGCACGACGATCAGCATGGGACTGCCATAATATCTGCGGCTGCTTTGTTGAGCGCCTTAGATCTGGTCGAGAAGAAAATTGATAAAATAAAAATTGTGGTGAATGGTGCCGGGGCCTCAGCCATTGCCTGTACTAAGCTCTATTTGCTACTGGGCGCTAAGAAAGAAAATATCATCATGCTGGACAGTAAAGGCGTACTTCGTAAAGGTCGAACTGATCTGGATGAGGTAAAGTCTCAGTTCGCCGCTGACACTGATTTGGAAACCCTTGATGAAGCCATAGTAGACGCAGATATGTTTTTGGGTCTTTCCAAGGGCAATGTCCTTCTACCGGAAGCACTTAAAACCATGGCCAAAGATCCTATTGTGTTTGCTCTGGCCAATCCGGATCCTGAGATCCCTTATGAAGATGCCATCGCCGCAAGAGAAGATATCGTGATGGCCACCGGCAGGTCTGACCATCCCAATCAGGTTAATAATGTCCTGGGCTTCCCTTATATCTTCCGGGGAGCCCTGGATGTTAGGGCCACCGCGATCAATGAAGAAATGAAACTGGCTGCAGTACATGCTTTAACCGAATTGGCACAAGAGCCGGTTCCTGATATGGTGAGCCAGGCGTATGGCGGTCGTTCACTTACATTTGGCAGAAACTACCTTATACCTAAGCCTTTGGATCCCCGCTTGATCACCGCTATTGCTCCGGCGGTAGCCAAGGCGGCTATAAAAAGCGGGGTGAGCAGGATTCAAATTGAAGATTGGTCCCAGTACCACCTAGACTTGGAAAGACGAATAGGTATCCACCATAAACTGGCCAGCCAGGTCATGAGCCGTGCTAAGAAAGATCCACAAAGGGTGGTTTTTGCCGAAGCGGATAATTACAAGATATTAAAAGCTGCCGAAATCATATTGCAGGAAGGAATAGGCACTCCTATTCTTTTGGGAAATAAGCAGCAGATACAGCAACTCACTGAGGAACATAATCTGGAAATTGGGGACAGCACCATCATCGATACCTCCCTGGAGGAATCCCGCACCGAAGAATACGGTAGAGTCCTGTATGAAAAGCGAAAGCGCAAAGGATTAACGTTTTACGAAGGGAAAAAATTGATGCGTGATCGCAATTACTTCGGAGCCATGATGGTAGAACAGGGTGAGGCCGATGCTTTAATATCTGGTCTTACCAAGGATTACCCTAAAACCATTATACCAGCACTCCAAGTAATAGGCACCAAGCCTGAAGTTAGTAAGGTGGCTGGAATGTATGTCATTTCCAATAAGAAGGACACTTTCTTCTTCGCTGATACTACCGTGAACGTAAGCCCGGATGCTGAGGCGTTAGTGGATATTATAGGGTTGACCGCCAATGCAGTACGATTTTTCAATATCGAGCCTCGTATCGCGGTATTGTCGTATTCCAATTTCGGATCCAGCAAGGGTGCAGTACCTACTAAAGCTGCCGCCGCGGCCATGCTTGCCAAAGAGAAATTCCCAGATCTAATTATTGAAGGGGACATACAAGCCAATATCGCCTTGAATACGGAGATCCAACAATCCAATTATCCTTTTAGCGCATTGGCGAAAGATGGTGCCAACACCCTGATTTTTCCCGATCTGGATTCTGGTAATATAGCCTATAAATTATTAATGGAAATCGGAGGCGCTGAAGCGATCGGTCCCATATTAATGGGAATGAACAAACCGGTACACGTGCTGCAATTAGGTAGTTCGGTTCGGGAAATTGTGAATATGGTTTCAATAGCGGTGGTGGAGGCCCAAATCAATAAACATCTGGCTTTAGCTGTATGATTTTTTGTACTTTTAAGATCAAAATTCCATAGTCTATGTACGCATACGTTGAAGGATCACTGGTGCAAAAGGAACCAGCGTTTGTGGTAGTGGATGTTGGTGGGATCGGGTATGAGTTAAAGATCACTTTGGCCACCTATTCCGCCATAAAGGAGCTGTCCCGAGTGAAGTTGTTCACCCATAGTCACATTAAGGAAGATTCTCATACGCTTTATGGTTTTTTTGAACTTCAGGAGAAACAATTATTCAGGGCGCTCATCTCGATTTCCGGGGTTGGCCCTGCTACCGGGATCATGATATTATCCTCATTATCCCCGGAAGAATTTCAGCATGCCATCCTCACCGATAATGTGTCGATCATCCAGGGTGTTAAGGGGGTCGGAGCCAAAACTGCTCAACGAATAATCCTGGAATTAAAAGATAAGTTGAAAAAAGTCGAATTGGCAGGTAAAATAGTCCAGAATTACCCAATTTCGCACAATAGCATTCAAAACGAAGCGTTATCCGCCTTAGTCACCCTTGGAATTAACAAGAAAGTAGCTGAAAAGGCTATCGTTGATAACCTTAGAAATGCCGAAAAGGATATAACTGTGGAAGAGCTAATAAAACGGGTTCTCAAATCTTCCTAAAAAGCATTGCAGCCAAGTACCGACAAGCTTCAACTCCTGGTCCTGTGGACCTTCCTGCTGATGGCCGGGATGTTCGACACCCCTATTACCATCGCTGCCCCTTTTCAGGGGGCCACCAATCCGATTCCTGGAGACACCACCGATTTGCCTTATGAGCCCTCCCGGCAACCCACCTATGACCCCCAGGATCGCCTGGGAGACCCTTTCTCCGGGAATGTCGAACACAGCCCTTTATTAGATGCGGAGCCCTTTGGGCTGGATATGGAGATTGAAGTGGATACCGGACGAAATTACACCATCTATGAGCGTATGAATGGCCTGGACTATCGCCCTCCTACAGTAATGAGCTTTGAGGAATACTCCAGATTATATGAAAGGAAAATAGTCAGGGATTACTGGCGCGCCAAGGCTGCAGAACTGGATGGGGAGAGTGCAATTAGCGGTCGCCGGCTCATCCCAAAAATTCCTATCAGCCCGGTATTTGATCGTATTTTTGGGGGCAGCTTTGTGGATATTCAACCAAACGGCTCGGTTACACTTGATTTCGGATTCAGATCAGAGAGGATATTCAACCAGTCAATTCCCATCCGTCGACAAAAGCAAGGCACTTTTGATTTTGAGCAACGGATTGGAATGAATGTAATCGGGCAAGTAGGTGAAAAGCTCCGGGTAACTGCCAATTTTGACAATAATACCTCCTTTGATTTCGAAAATGACCTTCGAGTGGAATATACCGGTTTTGAAGAGGACATTATTAAGAAAATCGAGATAGGGAATGTGAGTATGGGTATAAATAATAGCTTGATTCGGGGCTCACAGAACCTTTTCGGGGTAAAAACGGAACTACAATTCGGTAAATTATTCGTTGCGGGAGTCTTCTCCACCCAACGGGGCAGCAGTGATGCCATAACCATAGAGGGAGGATCCCAGGCACGTGAGTTTGAAATTGCCGCCGCGGATTACGACGAAAACCGTCATTTCTTTTTAGGTCATTTTTTCAGGGAAAATTATAATCGGTGGTTGAGCTCTCTGCCTCAGATTATCTCCAGAGTAAATGTAACCCGGGTAGAAGTGTATATCCTTAACCGCAACAATGACACTGAAACCCTGAGAAACTTTGCTGCCTTCATGGACTTGGCAGAAGGTGAAGTCATTGCCCGGCCTGACATAGCCGCCAATGGCGACCCCAATTCACCTACCGATAACGACGCCAATGATCTGCTGGAAGCAATATCCGACCCCGGGTTCCGGGATGCCAATCAGGTCAGTGATCAGTTGACCAGTTTAGGACTGGTTAAATCTACTGACTTTGAAGTGATAAAGGGGGCCCGGAAACTAAGTGACCGTGAATATACCATCAACCGACAGCTTGGATACATCAGCCTGTTCAGGAAACTGCAAAATGATGAAGTTCTGGCGGTGGCCTATGAGTACAACTTTAACGGGCAGAATTACCGGGTAGGAGAACTCACCGATGACTATGCCAATCGTCCGGAAGACGAGGTGATCTTCTTAAAATTATTGAGGCCCAGCAAGATAAACACCACTGCCAATACCTGGGACCTAATGATGAAGAACATCTATAATCTAAATGCCAATCAGATATCTCAGGATGGCTTCCAGTTGAGAATTATTTATCGGGACGATATCACTGGACAGGATAACCCCAGCCTTCACCAGGGAGTGAATACCCAAAATATTCCCTTGGTAGAGCTTTTCGGTTTAGATCAATTAAATCCCAACAACGACCCTCAGCCCGACGGTAACTTTGATTTCGTGGAAGGGCTTACCATATTGACTGAAACCGGCAATATCATATTCCCGGTCCTGGAACCATTTGGCAGTGATCTGGAGGCCCTATTCACAGAGAATGAACAGAACCTCAAGGATCGGTTTGTTTTTCAACAGTTGTATGAAAGCACCCGGAACGATGCTCAACAGAATGCTTTAAAGAATAAGTTCTTTATAAAAGGGCAATTCCTGGCAGGCTCCAGTAACGAAATTGTGCTGCCGGGAATCAATATCGCGGAAAACTCAGTGACTGTAACCGCTGGCAATACCATTCTCACTGAAGGGGTGCATTACAGGGTGGACTATAACCTGGGCAAGGTGATCATAATTGATGAAGGGATCTTAATTTCCGGCAAACAGATCCGTATCAATTATGAAAAAGCGGACCTCTTCAATTTTCAAACCAGAAGCTTATTGGGCACCCGATTAGATTATCGGTTTAATGAGGAGGTCAACTTGGGTGGTACCTTACTTTACCTGAATGAGCGACCCCTGATCACCAGGGTGAGTGTGGGCAGCGAGCCCACCCGAAATTTAAAATGGGGGTTGGATTTCAACTATCGCAAGGAATCCAGGTTGCTTACTAAAATGGTGGACGCCCTGCCCTTCATACAAACCAAGGAGCCCTCCTCAGTAGCTTTCAATGCGGAATTCGCTCAATTGGTCCCTGGCACTTCAAATCGCAATGGAGGTGAGGATCTGGCTTATATAGATGATTTTGAAGCCGCGGTCACTCCTTTTAACCTGGGGAATGTGATCAGTTGGCAATTGGCAGCCACACCTGAGACTGACGATATGCGGTTTGGAGTTCCATCTGCCACCGATCTGTCCTCCGGGTTTAAGCGAGCTAAGATCGCCTGGTATATCGTAGACAATGTTTTCTATCGCAACAATGACAACAATACTCCGGACAATATTGATACTGAAAATCATTATTCGCGACAGATCATACCACAGGAGATATTCACTGAACAAGACCGCCAGCAGATCAATATCAATTTACCAATTTTTGATATCGCCTATTTCCCTTCTGAAAGAGGGCCCTATAACTACCAAACCGACCTCCTACCGGATGGGTCCCTGCCTGATCCCGAGCAAAACTGGGGGGGAATTACCAGGGCCATCACCTCGGATGTGGATTTCGATAAAACCAATATCGAATTCATTGAGTTCTGGCTTATGGACCCATTTATAGGAGGTTCCAATGGCAGAATTCTATCGGGAGACAATCCCACCAATAACACAGATGTTACCGGTAAGCTGATCTTTAACTTAGGCAGTGTCTCTGAGGATATTATTCCTGACGACGATCACGGCTTTGAAAACGGTTTGCCACCAGATGGATCTTTGGAGGACACCCGTACTACCATCTGGGGAAGAACCACCACCGAACAGTTCCTCACCGATGCTTTCGATAACAGTACTGCAGCCCGGGAGAATCAGGACATCGGGCTTGATGGGGTCAAAACTGATGAAGAGCCTCAGTTTTACGATGCCGATTTTATCAGCCAGCTTCCTCCCGGCTTAAACCAGCAAGCCAGGCAAAGAATTTTGGCGGATCCCTCCAATGACGACTTTAGTTATTTTCTGGGGCAGGAAAAAGACGCGGAAAATCAACAGATCGTGGAGCGGTACAAAGACTTCAACAACATGGAAAATAACTCTCCGGTTGCCCTTAATGTCAATCAGAACTTTGTACCCTCCGGAAGCAATTTCCCGGATAATGAAGATCTGAATATTGACAATACCATCAGCGACCTCGAAGAATACTATGAATATACCATCAACCTAAATCCTGCAGCCCTGCGGGTGGGAAATCAAAATATCCAGGATCAAGTTACCAATACTATCAACGGAGATGAGGTGACCTGGTATTTGTTTAGGATCCCGGTAAGACTGCCTGATCGCAAGCAAGGGGCCATTGAAGGGTTTAAATCCATCCGGTATATACGCACTTATCTGACCGGCTTCACTGAACCAGTGGTACTCAGAATGGCGGATTTCCAGCTGGTAGGCAGCCAATGGCGCAGGTTTACCGAAAATCTGGAAGAGGATGGTTTTTTTGAAGATCGCGACACTCAGGATGCCAGCTTTACCATTAATGTGGTGAACGAAGAAGAAAATCCAGGCTATTCTGTGCCACCGGGCTTCCGCAGGGATAGGGATAATACTTCCACTCTGGAAAGGCGTCTAAACGAACAATCACTGGAGCTTTGTGTAGAAGATCTACCTGACCGGGATGCCAGGGCTGTTTTCAAAAATGTGAATTTCGACCTGATTAATTACGGTCGCATCAAAATGTTTGTACATGCGGAGAGTGATGACGCCCTGGACGGCGAGATGACCGCATTCCTTCGTATTGGTACAGATTTTACTGAAAACTATTACGAAGTAGAGTTACCGCTGCGTCTTAGTGACCCCAATTCTGCTGATCCCCGGGAGATCTGGCCTCTTGAAAATGAGTTTGACCTGGACATAGATGCTCTTTACCAATTGAAAAGTCGAAGAAATCGCCTGAATGCCGATATAAGCCTGCCATTTCCCGCAACGGAGCCTGAAATTGTGGATGGTCACCGAATCAGGGTAAAAGGTAATCCGGACATGTCAAAAGTATATGCCCTGATGCTTGGCATCCGTAATCCTGAAAGCCCGGATGGTGGTGCAAAATCAATGTGTATATGGGCTAACGAATTAAGAGTCAGCGACTTTGATCAAACTGCTGGCTGGGCTGCCAATGCCAGTCTTAACTTAAAACTCGCCGATCTGGCCAATGTAAATGCCAGTGTCAGGCACAGTACTTTCGGATTTGGCAGTATTCAGGATCGGATTGCTCAAAGGACCAGAGAAGAAGCTACTGAGTTTGATGTCTCAGCCAATGTCAACGTAGACAAGTTTTTTCCGGAAAAGCTCAACCTGCAAATTCCCATGTTTGTAAGTTATCAAACCACCAAGATTACCCCCAGATTTGATCCCAGAGACCCCGACATCACGGTGGAGAATTCTCTGGCTTCCATCGATGACGTCACGGAAAGGGACCGCTATGAACGGATCGTCCAGGATAAAACCACCCGTAGAAGTTTGAACTTCACCAATGTACGGAAGCTCAAAGCGGATCCTCAGGCCAAGTCTCGTGTTTATGATATTGAGAATTTTTCGTTCACCTATGCCTACAGCGATATAATAAGACATAGCTATGAGACCGAAACCTATCAGTTTAGGTCCATCAAAGGCGCTGTGGCTTACAATTTTACTCCTAAGGAATGGACTATTGCTCCTTTCGAAAACTCCGAATCATTAAGTAGCCCCTATCTAAAGTTGATAAAAGACCTAAATTTTTCCCCAGTGCCCAGCAACCTTTCTTTTAGGGCAGATGTGGACCGGCGATTCATCAAGACCCAGCTCTGGGGAGTGGATGCCAATAATAATCTTACCATTGATGGTATTGAACCCTACTTTGAGAAAAGTTTCACCTTCAACCGCATCTATAACCTCAGGTGGAACCTCAGCCGAAACTTATCACTGGACTATTCGGCCAGAGCCCTGGCTATTGTGGATGAACCGGAAGGTGAACTAGATACTGATGTTAAGCGGGAGCAAGTGTGGGATAACTTAAAGGATCTGGGCAGGTTAAAGAATTTCGACCAAAGTATCGGGCTGAATTATCGACTACCGCTGGATAAAATCCCTTTCACCGACTGGTTGAATGCTGATGTAGGATATACCATCAACTACAGTTGGACATCCGGGGCTTTTAACCCCCTGATCAATATCAATCAAAAAGATACCTTGGGGAATATTGTGCAGAATAACCGTAATCGAAATATTACCAGCCGGGTAGACCTGGTAAAACTGTATAACAAGATCACCTTTTTAAAGGACATTAACACACCGGCCAGCCAGACTCGCCGCCCCGATGCCAATGATACCACCGAGCTAAAATCTCCACCGGCGCTTATAAAAGGAGTACTACGGACGTTGATGTCACTGAGATCGATCAATATCACCTATACTAATCGGGAAGGGACCATATTGCCGGGATTTTTACCCGATGCCCATCTAATGGGTCTGGACCGAGGGTTTAATGCTCCCGGATGGTCATTTGTGTTGGGAAGCCAAAGCCTGGCCATCAAAGACAAAGTTGTGGAAAACGGATGGCTGGCGCCCAGCCCATTTCTCACTCAGCCATTTGGACAATCACGTACTGTGGATCTGAATATTACCGGAAGGGTGGAGCCCATAAGGGATTTGCGAGTCGACCTGACCATGCGTAAGCTGAAATCAGCTAACTATAATGAGATCTTCCGTTTTGATGACGACCGGGTCACCATTGGATCTTTCAATCCAACGCGAAGCGGAAGCTACAGTATTTCATTTTTCACCCTCAACACTGCGTTTGAGAGCAATCGTGCAGATAATTCAAATCCCGTTTTTGAGGAGTTCGAAAATAACATCGACATTATCCGACAGCGTCTGGAATCTGAAAACTCCAACCCTGGAGGAAGTTACGGCGATCAGTCCCAGGATGTATTGATTCCCGCCTTTATCGCGGCTTATACCGGAAAAGACGCCTCCAGCATAAACCTCACTCCCTTCCCAAAAACACCAATCCCCAATTGGAGGTTGGATTATGCCGGATTGTCAAAAGTAGGAAAATTAGCTGAAGTGTTTTCTTCGGTAAATTTAACCCACAGTTATACCTCGACGTATGATGTGATTGGGTTTACCAATTCCGGCCAATACCTGGATACCGATGTTATCACTCTGGAGAACGATGTGGAAGATTATCCTTTGGCATCAGTGGCCAATGACAATGGAGAATGGGTACCCATCTACGTGATCAATCAGGTGGCTATTACGGAACGGTTTGCTCCGCTTATTGGAATTAATCTTCGTACCCGGTCAAGACTTGACTTCCGGGTTGAGTATCGCAAGGAACGCAACCTGGCACTGCAACTATCCAATGCTCAGGTAACAGAGCTGAATCGTAAAGATATCGTATTGGATATTGGCTATCGAAAGGCAGGCTTTAAAATTCCCTGGAAGATTGGGGGTGAAACCGTTACTTTAAAAAATGACCTTACCTTTCGTCTGGCTTTTAGTATAGGTGATGCCGAAACTATCCAGAGAAAGATAGAAGAGTCCAATACGGTCACCAGTGGAAATCTGAACTTTCAACTAAGTCCCACTATATCTTATGTGGTGAACGATCGGCTCAATGTACAATTATATTTTGAGCGCAATATCAACGAACCTAAAGTAACTAATTCCTTCAAGCGTGCCACTACCCGGTTCGGCACACAGGTCAGCTTTAGTTTGGCCCAGTAAATATTTCCCTGTTTGCAAAAAGAGTGTATTTTTGGAAAAATTTCAACATGAATATTCCCGATAATTTAAAATATACCCAGGACCACGAATGGATTCGATTGGAAGATGATAACCAGACAGCTGTGGTGGGGATTACCGATTTTGCCCAGCAGGAACTGGGAGATATTGTTTATATCGAAATAGAAACTGAAGGAGATGATATATCTTCAGGAGAGATCTTTGGCACCGTGGAAGCCGTTAAAACGGTCTCAGACCTTTTTATGCCCCTAAGCGGTAATGTGGCTGAGGTAAATCCCGAGTTAATGGATTCTCCGGAATTAGTAAATGAAGACCCCTATGGCAAAGGGTGGATGATAAAAATCACTTTATCCGAATCGGATCTTTCATCCCTGCTGACCTCCGAACAGTACGCCGGATTAATCGGAATCGAAGATTAGCGGGATGATGGCCAGTGGCCGGTCGAAACACCTTTACTTCATACCATTCATACTTTGGGCCACGGCCATTCTGATTGCCACCCTTATACCATCCTCTAAATTACCCTCCATTCCAGGCTGGGGATTTACCCCGGATAAATTAATTCATTTCATTATGTTTTTTATCCTTGTCATCAGCTTTATATGGGGCTATAAAAGAGGTTTTCCAGTAAAATCGAGGAAATTTTTACTGTGGGTTGTGACTTTTTGCATACTTTATGGGTTATTATTAGAAACAGGGCAAATTTTAGTGCCGGGTAGAAGCTTTAGCTGGCAAGATATCACTGCAAACGGCCTGGGAAGCGCCACAGGTGCTTTATTCAGCTTGTTTTATGAGAAAGTAAAATCCAAATTGCCCTGAAAGTAATTGTTTTGTATATTTGAATATGGGCAGTCTGCTCATACTAAAAAGTCAATATTATGGAATCTAAGAAATATCCCAAAGCGGATTTATTCAGAAAGTCAAGCTTCTATATGAGTATCGGCCTCATGTTGAGTTTGCTGTTAACAGTGGTTGCTTTTGAATGGCCATCCCGAGATGACAATGACCTGGTTGACCTGGGTACATTGGACGCCGATTTTGAAGAATTACAGGATATTCCCATCACCGAACAACCTCCCCCACCCCCGCCTCAGGTGACCCCTCCTGAAATTATCGAGGTTCCTGATGAAGAAGAAATTGAAGAAGAAATTGAAGTGAATCTGGATGTGGAAGTCACCGAAGAAACCGTTATTGAAGATGTGGTCTTTGAAGAGGCACCGGAAGAAGAAGCAGCGGATGAGATTTTTCAGTTTGTAGAAGATCAACCTGCACCGGTTGGCGGTATGAAAGCCTTCTATGAGTATGTTGGGAAGCAGATGAAATACCCAGCACAAGCCCGTAGAATGAATATAGAGGGTAAGGTATATGTAACCTTCGTAGTGGATAAGGACGGATCTTTATCCGACGTGCGCGTATTAAAAGGTATTGGCGGAGGTTGCGATGAAGAAGCCGTCAGGGTAATTCAGCAGGCTCCTAAGTGGAAGCCTGGTAAGCAACGGGGACGACCTGTAAGGGTACGCATGCAATTGCCTATCATCTTCAAGCTGAACTAACCGAGAAGATAAAAAGAGATTACCAATAGTAGGGAAGAACACTAATATTAGTGTTCTTCTTTATTTAAAGGATATTTTGTAATTGTTCCTTTATCTTTTCCAATTCATCTTTCATGCCCACTACCAGCTTCTGAACTTCGGCATCATTTGCTTTTGACCCGATGGTATTGATCTCGCGGCCGATCTCCTGACTCAGAAATGACAATTTTTTTCCCTGAGATGAATCCTGATTTAGGATTTCCAAAAAATAATCTAAATGAGATTTTAGTCTTACTTTCTCTTCGCTGATGTCCAACTTTTCCAGGTAGTATAGCATCTCCTGTTCAAAGCGGTTTGAATCGAATTTCTCGTTTTGCAGAAATTCATTCATATGATTTTTAAGACGGATTTTGATCGCTTCCGTACGTGAAGGATCTTTCTTATTTACTTTTACTAAGTAATTCTCGATGCGATCAATATAGACCACCAATTTCTTTTTAAGAGTATTTCCTTCAGCAGTGCGGAAATCCTCGCATTTGTTAATGGCCTTGAGTAGGGTATCTTGTATTTTCTTCCAGTCATCCTGTAGTTTGTCCTTAGGCTCTTCCGTTTGCATTACCTCAGGATACTGAAGCACCAGCTTAAGAAAATCACCCTCATCAGCCCCCAATTCTTGGGCCATCTTGGCGATCTCCTGGTAGTATGATTTTAATAATTTCTTGTTAAAAGTAATCCTGGCGCCTTCATCGTCTTTTCTTAAATAACTTACGTTTACCGATATTTTTCCCCGTTCAAGCTTTTCCGCAATCAGGTTTCTAACTTCTATTTCCCGGTCAAAAAACACTTTGGGTAGTTTAATTATGGTATCCAGGAACTTGGCATTTAAGGATTTTACTTCAGCAGAGATGCTCACCACATTATTCTCCAGGGCAGCCAGGCCATAGCCGGTCATCGATTTTATCATAAACTAGGCAGTTGAAGGAGGGAAATATACAAAAAATTCGTTAGCCAGGGTCAAATGGCAAAACCCAGACTAAAAATCATAACCTAAGGTCAAATAAAATTTAGGAGACCCTACTTCGTAATCTTCAATAGGCCAGGCCACATCGAATTTGAGATAATAGCCCAGAAGCACCGTGCGAATTCCTGCACCATAACTGGCCAACCAGGCACTGCCAAAGTTGTTGATCCGGGCCTTGAAGTTCCCAGCTTCAATTTGCTCGGTATTCAAGCTATTTTCATCGGCTAAGGGGCTACTTCCCGTCCAGGCGGAGCCCAGGTCATAAAACCCGATCAGCTGTAAATTGCGGAAAAAATTCGAGGCAATTGGACCGCTATTAAAATATTTAACTACTGGGAATCTCAGTTCAGCATTGAATAGTAATGCATTATTTCCACTGAATTTATTGTAATCGAATCCCCTCATATTGGTTACATATTCAACAAACAAAATATCGCTGTTGTCCTCGTCTACCGGATCAAAGAGGGGATCTCCTTCGTTATTCTCGTTGTCAGTGTCATTAAACAACCAGTTCTTCATGCCACCCAACAGGAAATCCTTCGGGTCGTTGCCAAAAGACCGGGCATAAAACAACCTTCCGGCAAATATTAATTCACGATGGATCTTCTGGTAGTGCCGTACATCAATTCTGAAATTATTGAAATTCCGCTCACTATTGCCGTAATTTTCAAAATGCTCTATAGAGGCTTTGGCCCTGGTACCCAGATAATTTAAACCACTAACTATGGTGTTGTCATATACATACTCCACTTTAGCTCCAAAGTAGTCCCTTTTGGTATCAGCGGGATCAGGAGGCCCGCCAGGTGTACCGGGAGGAAAACTCAACTTAAAGGGGTCGAGGTCATAGGATCGTGTACCGGCGTAAAAAGGGCTGACCCTGAATCTGCTGCGGATATTAAGTGGATAGCTTACTCCAACCTCAACCTTATTCATTACGTACTTAACATCGTAGTCAGCCCGAGGATCATTGATAGTTCTAAATATGGTACGGCGACTAAAGCGTCCGTGATAGTCCAGTCGCTCTTTCAAATAATGATATTCACCATAATAGCTACCACTTCTCAAGTCGGTAGTTGCCAATACACCGCCATAAAACTTATGATTCTCCAACAGATCATTGACCTGGACTTCGGCCTGTATACCAAATCCAATTAAAGGGTCGATGACCCAGGAGAAAACAATATTGTCAAAGCCAACCCTGGGCTGATAAGGGAACGGTCCGTTGATCTCGCTTTCCCGGGCCAGAGTTCTGAAGTTCTGAAGAATTGATGGCTGACCCTCCGCCTCATTCTGTTCCTCCTCCACTTGCTCCAATATTTCTGTATCGAATATGTAGTCATCAGTGTCAATTACTTCAGTAGCGTTATCCTGCACTTCAATACTATCCAAAGGCTCCAGTACTTGCCCCAGCGGGGCTTGCTCCTGTTGAGGCAGTGAGTCCTCCAATGCTTGCAACTCCTTCTCGCGTCTTTCACGAATTCGTTCAGAGATAAATAAAGCCTGTTTAATTTCCTGGCGCTTGGTTTGGGGGGTAAAGTTGTTCTGATCCAGGGAGAAACGAGGTTGATAGTACAAGGCATCCTCTCCTTCATAAATCATGGTATAGGCTATGCCTCCCTTTTCAAAATTGATATCATAGTGCTGGATACTGGCCGCAAACCTGGAAATTTGAGTATACAACTTATTGGACAGGTCATATTTGTAGAGATTATATATTCCCTTCTGATCACTTATATAGTATACCGTCTGATTTTTCCCGGGGATGGGCTGAAAATCCCGACTGAGGGTATTGGTGACTCTGGTAAGCACATTACTAGCCGAATCCAGATCCATTATGAAAAGATTATAGTTTTGCTCAATTTCCTCCAGTTTGATAGTTTCCCGGTTTAAGGTATCATTGGTGCGATTTGAGGTAAATACTACAGCATTGCTTTCTGGAATAAAGCTGGGATTTAAGTCATCATAGGGGTCATTGGTAAGTCTGCGCAAAGAGTTCCGGTTTAAGGATAGCAGAAACAAGTCGTTTTGTCCCCGGCTATCCGCACTCACGATGGCAGTATTCCCTTTTTCATGAAAGGCAAAATCCTTTATCTGGGCTAGTCTATCCAGTGAACGCTTCTGGGTATTTCCTGAAGCCACATCCACTAAAACCAGTTGATACTCTCCTTTTTCCACGGTAATTACACCCAGGACATTACTATCTTTCCATGAAAGTAGGGGGATATTCAGATCGACTTTCTGATTGATAACCTTGTAACCGCCACTTAATATCTTTTCCTCGTTACCGGTAGCCAGATCTCTGACAATCACATCGTATTTACCTTGTAAATTTTTAGAGAAGGCCATCAGGTTCCCGTTTGGACTGAACTTTACCTGTTGATAAATAACACCTTTCCCATTGTCTCCAATCATCGCACCTATATCAGGCGATAGGTAGCTGTTATGTACCTGTTGGCCCATGGTCTGATAATAGGCTTTCCATTCATCGATAAAGCGGTTAAAGGTTACCCCTAAGGTGTAAATTATGCTGTTTTGCTCACTTCGATTGATCCTGGTAAGATTTAAGACATTTGAAATGTTATTCAATCCGTAGGTTTCAGCTATATAATTCCAGATGGACTGCCCAATAACAGCCGCCTCTTCCCCATCCAACTTCCCCAATTTTTTGAATTTCTTATTCTGGAAAAAATCCCTCATATAATCATCCATCTCCACCGACCACCCGTAAGTAACATAAAGTGCGGCGCCATCGATTACCCAGGCCGGCAGATTAAATAAGTAGGCGCTTTGAAACATATCGGTGAGGCTCCCGCCATACATCATATCGCGGATCAGTAGCCTGGAAACCTCGAAAATAAGATTGGTTTTAAATTCTGCGGCGCTCCCGGTATAGGCCACTTCCACCTGAGGTTTGACAAATTCCGTCTGACCACTGGCGGTAAAATTATTTTCATTTACCCCTACATTACTCTGATGAAGATCTGCTACGGAGTTATAAATGAATATTTTAGCCTTCGAATATAAAGCGTATCCCAAAATATCCTGGGTTATACGATCATATTCATTTTCCAGATATTCAGCAGCCTGTCGGGCCATGGTTCTGCCGCCTTCATAGAAATAAACATCAAAATTATCCGAGCTGTAATACTGCCAATTGAAATTTTTATATTGTACTCGATTCTTTCCGAAATCAGCAATGGATTCCTGTCCATGAACTGCGGGGACCGATCCTAAAATCAACAATACCAGAAAGAATCCAAATAAGTTTCTTACCGCCATAAATGGTTTAAAATTAGTAGTGTAATATAATTAAAAATAGCGATTAATTGATACCTCACCGGGCAAAGGCCTTCCCCATTCCATAAGCTCAAAAAGCTTTTCCGCGAAATACGGCGCCAATGAAACACCTTTGGTTCCTAAACCATTAAATACCCCTAATGGTTCGAATTTGGGGTGTATTCCTACGAATGGTCGACGATCCTTAGTAGCGGGTCTGATCCCTGCCAATTGGTCATGAATGGTAAAGTTTTCTCTGACCAATCCACTGAGCTTGTCTTTCAATTGTTGCCGTCCATTCTTACTGGGCAACCAGTTCAGCTCCTCATGCTCAAAAGTTGCACCAACCTTGTACCGGCCATTTGATAATGGTAGCATGAAGATACCTCGGTTTACCATATACGAAAGCTCTGTTTGGAGTGCTGCCTCAATAATCTCTCCTTTTACCGGACGTAAAGGAAGCCAATTAAAGTAGGGATTTTGGGTTAAATTTGGCCCTTCACAAAAAATTATTCTCAAAGCACGCTCCCCCTGGTAATGTATTTCTTGCTGTTTTATTTCCAACTGATCATATTGAAACTGTTCTTCTAACAGTTGGTCCTGCTCTCGTAGTAGATCCTGATGGGCTGCCAGTAGTGCAGGTATGTTCAAGTACCCGCAATTACTGAACATTATGCCTCCCAATTCCCCCCTGACCATATCAGGGGCTTCTGAAGATCTGATCAACCGGTCTAGATAATCGGCAAACTGAGGATCACTTAACATACTACTCCACTGGTTCTGCTCTTCGATAGTTAGAAAAGGTCTGTATATAGGCATGGGATGCAACAGCCTGACCTGTAACTTTTGTTCCATACCCCGGTAAAAACGCAGTAAAAATGGGAACAAATGATCCAGCATCCAGGTTTTGACCGGGCGGCGTCCGGTAAACGGATTGAATATACCGGCAGCAACTGCTGAAGCCTTGGGTAATCCGGGATTGTCGATAACCAATACCTTTTTGCCCTTTTCCATTAAGGTGTATGATAAAACAGATCCCGCCAATCCCTGACCCACTATCATATAATCCCAACGCATGAAGCAAATAAAATAGGATCAATGGATTTTTAACAATATTTGACCAAATTTGTCTGGCCCTTATTTTTGCATATGTCAACCGTCCAATCTTTTATTTTTGGTCCCTTTCAGGAAAACACTTATGTGGTTTACGATGAATCAACCAAAGGCGCTATAGTTGATCCAGGTTGCTACCACCCACAGGAGCAGGCGAAATTAGTAGAGTTCGTGGAATCGAAAGGTCTGCAAATTGAAATGATCGTGAATACTCACTGTCATATTGACCACGTATTGGGAAATCAATTTACCAAAACTCATTTTGGAGTGCCCCTGCTAATACCGGAAAAGGAAATTGAAACCTACCGCTCAGTCAAGGTGTATGCTGCCAATTACGGCTTTCCCGGTTATCAAGAGGCAGAAGTGGACGGATATCTGACCGCTAATGAACCCCTGAACATTGGCAATAATCAATGGGAGGTGATCTTTGTTCCCGGTCATAGCCCGGGGCATTTGGCTTTTTATCATCCTCAAGCTAAAATTTGTCTGGCAGGTGATGTGCTGTTCAATGGAAGCATCGGTCGCACAGATTTACCTGGGGGCGACTACCAAACACTAATTGACAGTATCCAGGGGGAAATATTTAAATTGGATGATGAAGTGGTGGTGTATTCCGGTCATGGTCCCGTAACTACCGTGGGGCATGAGAAGAAAACCAATCCTTTTTGCGCCATTCAATAGGCAGTTTTGAGACTACTCAAATTCATACCAAACCTCATTACCATGGGCAATCTATTTTGTGGTTGCCTGGGGGTGATTTTTGCTTTTAACGATAATCTGGAGTGGGCTTCATACATGATCTGGTTCGCCGGGGTAATGGATTTTGCAGATGGGCTGGTAGCAAGAATGCTCAAAGTCAGTTCCGATATCGGTAAGCAATTGGACTCACTAGCCGATGTCGTTTCATTTGGCCTGTTGCCCTCCGTTATAGTCTACCAGTTATTCCTAGGGCATACCCAAGCCTCTCTCTGGCCTTATGTGTCCTTTTTGATAGTTATCGCCGCAGCCTACAGGCTAGCAAGATTTAATCTGGAAAGCAGTGATGACGGTAACTTCAAAGGACTGCCAACCCCCGCAGCGGCCTTATTGATCAGCAGCTTATCCGCCATTGGTGCACGGGGATTTTCTGACCAACTATTCAGCAGCCCCCTATCTTGGATCACATTGATACTAATTATTTCTTATCTAATGGTTTCCAATCTTCCACTGTTTGGATTGAAGTTTAAAAATTTAAGCTGGAAAGTTAACCGCTTTCGCTGGTTGCTGGTAATAATAGCGATCCCGACCTTATTGGTGGCAAAAATTATGGCGATTCCGCTCATTATAGTCACTTATATAGGATTATCCGTCCTGTGGCAATATGGAGCAAAGAAAGACGTTGATTTTTAATCCATTAGACCTGAACGATGGCATTATTAACCATAAGCGTGGGAACATATGCAACCCCATTATGGTTACTAAAAATACAGCCTTAATATGGTAACTAGGGTTGCATATATCGGATTGGTATTACTATTTAATTTTGTCAGCTCCCAGTCTGGACAAGCTCAATCCGTTTTGTCTTCTGGCAAATGGGCCAAGCTAGGCATTACCCAGGAGGGCATCTATAAAATCGACTTTCAATTATTACAGGAATTAGGAATAAACCCTCAGGGCATTGACCCTGAAAATTTAAGGCTTTTTGGGCAACCCGGTGGACTTCTACCCCAAGCCAATGATGAGCCACGCCCATTTGATCTTGCGGAAAATGCCTTATACGCAATTGGTCTGGAGGACGGCAGTTTCGATGCAAACGACTTAATCCTGTTTTATACCGGAGGCCCTCATTTGCAAAAGATTGATAATCAAGGGAACCTGAAATATCAACGGAACATATATGCCGATACCGTATTTCACTTCCTAAATTGGGATGAGGCTGTCGGTAAAAGAATGGGCATAACTGCGGACCTGGGCAAAGTGGGGGTTGAATTTAATACCTTTACCGACTACCGGGTACATGAACAAGACCTGGAAAACTTGCTTAATTCAGGCAGGGAATGGTATGGGGAAATCGTTAATAACCAAAATACTTTACACCTGGCCTTCGAAAACCTGGCACCTCTAACTAATGAAGGATCATTATCTTTGATCACCCGGGTGATCAATCGCAGTGAGAGCACCGCTACCGTGCAACTTGCTGCAAACGGAATGGGTGTAGGGTCTTTTGATATCACCGCCATTGGTAGCGATACTTACGATCCGGAAGGGGTAGCGGCTATAGATACTCTTACCATTGATCAAAACCTTATTGCCGGAAGCGACCAAATTGATCTTGATCTCAGCTATAGTACTTCTTCAGGGGGACGGGGGAATTTGGATTACCTGCTGTTAACCTTTGAGTCTGATCTTGAATTTAGAGGCCAGCCCCTTCGCTTCAGAGAACCGCGAAGCTTAGATGAAGTAAATGCCTCTTACAGCATTCGTAGCGATATGGAGCAGGTTATTATCTGGGACATCACCGATCCGCAAAATGTTACCATCCAAAATTATCAATATGCCAATGGAGTAATAACCTTTGGCTCAACATCCAACCAGCTGAGGGAATATATAATATTTAGGGGAGAAGATTTTCCCGCCCCCTTATCAGCCACCCCCGTTAATAATCAAGATATTAAAAGTTACCCAACCCCTGATCTATTGATTATTACTCATCCCAGTTGGCGTCAGCAGGCAGAGCGTCTAGCGGACTTCAGAGCCAGCCACGACGGACTAACCACCCTGGTGGTGACTCCGGAGGAGATTTATAATGAATTTAGTTCAGGTTCGCAGGATGTAACTGCAATTAGAGATTATGTACGGTTCCTCTACCAAAAAAGTACTCAATTAAAATATCTGCTATTATTTGGCCGGGGATCTTATGATTACAAGGATATTCGAACCGGCAATACCAATTACGTGCCCACTTACCAGTCACGCAATTCGCTTGACCCGATCTTTAGCCATAATTCAGATGACTTCTTCACCTTCCTGGATGCAGAAGAAGGTATGTGGCGGGAACAGCTGTCTGGCAGTGGTGGCCACATTATGGATATTAGCGTAGGGCGACTACCAGTTACCAGTTCCCAGCAGGCAAGAACGGTAGTGGATAAACTAATACATTATGCTACCAGTCCAGAAAGCCTGGGGCGCTGGCGTCAGGATATCTATTATATAGCTGATGACGGAGACTTCAATCTTCATCAAAGAGATGCCAACCACCTAGCGGATTTAGTGGATACTGCCAGCCATAACTTCAATGTTCATAAAGTATTTCTTGATGCTTTTCCTCAGCAAAAAACACCCAATGGAGAAAGTGCTGAAGTTGTCAATACTGCCATTAACGACATTATCAAAAAAGGGGCTCTGATCATTAACTACACAGGTCACGGAAGCGAGTTTCGGTGGGCTGATGAAACCATCTTAAATCAAAGTATGATCGATAGTTGGGAAAATTACCAGCGCCTACCGTTTTTTGTAACTGCTACTTGTGAATTCGGACGTCATGACGACCCGGCTCGGATCTCCGGAGCTGAAAAATTGATTACCAATCCTAACGGCGGGGCAATTGGACTAGTTACTACTGCCAGACCGGTATTTGCCAGCAAAAATTTTATTCTGAACCGAGCCTTTTACCAGGTGGCCCTAGAAGCCACCGAAAATGGCTTTCCCACCCTGGGAGAAATATTCCGTTTTGTTAAGAACGACAGCCACACCATTGTAGCTAACCGCAACTTCTCCCTATTGGGCGATCCATCCATGAAACTGGCATATCCACGGTATAATCTGGTTATTACCAGTATTGAAAACGGGGCCGCAGTATTGACGGATACTCTGGAAGCACTCAGTTTAGTGAGTATAGAAGGCGAGGTTAGGGATACTGACGGGAGATTACTGCAGAATTATCAGGGGACCGCACAGGTTACGGTATTTGATAAGCAAACTACTTCAAGAACGCTGGGCAGTGACGGCCAAGCAGTATTTAGTTTTAAGGAGCGTAACAGCATACTGTTTAGGGGATCATCCAGTATTGAACAGGGAAGATTTAAGCTGAGTTTTGTAGTGCCCAAAAATATTAACTATCAAATTGGCTCCGGTAAAATAAGCCTGTATAGCGCTGACGGGAATGGCTTAATTGATGCCGGAGGGGCAGAAATATCCTTTAAAGTAGGCGGCAGCAACCCCAATCCTATACCAGATAGGGACCCCCCTGAAATCAGGCTTTTTATGGACGATATCACTTTCAAAAGTGGCGGTGCCACGGGGTCCGACACCCAATTATTAGCGCATCTGTCAGATAGTAGTGGTATAAATATCAGCAATACCGGATTTGGGCAGGATATTACCATGAGCTTAAACCATGATGAGCCGGTTAAACTTAACGATTTTTACCTGGCAGAATTGGATAGCTATACCAATGGCTGGGTCAATTACCCCTTGACTGACCTGGAAGAAGGTGATTATACGCTAAATTTAAAGGCATGGGATGTATACAATAACTCCAATGAAGCGACGTTAGAGTTTGTGGTCGTGGAAAATCCGGCATTAGCACTACATCGGGTAATGAATTACCCTAATCCGTTTAATTTATCAACCACATTTCACATCGACCACAACCAAGCTGGAGAAACACTGCATATAGCTATTGAGATCTATGATCAAAAGGGACAAATTGTGCGGATCATTGAAAAAGAATTTACGGAAAGCCCTTCAACTTTGGATGGTATTGATTGGAACGGTGCGGATGAAGGTGGAGCCCCTTTAAAAAGCGGTTTATACCTCTATAAAGTGGTGGTCAATTCCCTGACTACAGGGCATAAAAGTGAGGCTTTTCGAAAACTGGTATTGATAAAATGATTAAATTGCAAACTGAAATTGATGAGCAGAAATAGCCAAAATATTATAACCATAGCGACGGTAATAGGCCTATCTCTTGGGCTATTTCAGCAGTCGTTCGCTCAAAACCCCATTGGTCAGGATTCCACCCGGCGGGTAATCACTACGGCTACCGGTTTTTTATCCATAAGTCCGGATGCCCGGGCGGCATCTATGGGAGATGCCGGGGGAGCCATAAGCCCTGATGCCAACGCTACCTATTGGAATGCCGGCAAATTGGCATTTATTGAACAGGATTTAGGTTTTTCCATCAGCTATACGCCCTGGCTTAGCAAAATCGTGGACGATATGTCCATTTCCTATCTTTCAGGATATAAAAAACTATCTGATGATCAAGCCGTCGGCTTAGCCTTACGGTATTTTGATCTTGGTGACATTTTTTTATTTGACGGAGGGGGTAATCCCACCGGTTCGGTAAGGCCCCGCGAATGGTCCTTGGGTGGCACCTATAGCCGGAAGCTCAGTGAGAATCTGGGGATTGGGGTCAGTGTACGTTTCATCCACAGCAATCTCACCCAAAATATCGCCTCCCTGGGAAATGATACCAAGCCCGGGACTTCGGTTGCCGGTGATATTGGTGTTTATTACCAAAAAGACATTACTGTAGGCGCCACTACTTCTAACATTGCCTTTGCAGGATCGATATCCAATATCGGCGGCAAGATCTCCTATTTAAACGATGAGACCAAAGATTTTCTCCCCACTAATCTAAGATTGGGTACCGCCTTTCACACCCAGTTCGATCCCTACAATACCATCACCCTGGCCCTGGATCTTAATAAATTAATGGTACCCTCCCCTCCGATCTTCGAAACCGATAGCAATGGCGAAATAGTGGTGGATTCTAATGGTAATCCGGTTATCAAGGAAGGACGTAATCCCAACCGCGGGGTAATTTCAGGCATGTTCGGATCGTTTGGAGACGCTCCCGGAGGCTTTAGCGAAGAAATGCAGGAAGTAATGGTATCTCTGGGAGCTGAATATTGGTACAACCAGGTATTTGCCGCCAGAGCCGGCTATTTTTACGAACACCAAAATAAAGGAGACCGCAAGTATTTTACCGTAGGAGTCGGTTTCAGATATCAGGTCTTCGGGATTGATTTTGCCTATTTGGTCCCTACTGAGCAGGAGCACCCTCTAGCGGAAACTTTGAGATTCACCCTGGTATTTAATTTTGAGGGGCAAGGGGATAACTAAATACAGCGCTCCTTGAATGAACCAATCCTAGACCGATCAGTCCCTCCCCAATTCCATACTATCGAGCAACCTGAGCTTATTGAGGCCAGGGAATTCACTCTGGAAAATGGGAATAAACTCCATTTTATTAATGCAGGTGTGCAACCGGTAGTGCGCATGGAAGTGATTTTCCAGGCCGGCAAACGGTCTGAACAGCGACCGGGCATAAGCTATTTTACGGGAAAAATGCTATCCGAAGGAACTGAGTCATACTCCTCAGCAGCACTATCCGATTTTTTTGACGGGCTGGGAGCCTTTTTAACCATTACTCCAGGATTCGACTTTATTACCTTAACCATCCATGCCTTAAATAAGCACCTGGAAGAATTGTTGCCGGTACTACGGGAAATGATTTCCGCTCCGGCTTTCGGTGAAAACGAGTTAGAAAATTTAAAGCAAATTAAGCTCAACCGGCTGCAGGTAGACTTGGAAAAGAATAATTTCATTGCCTCAAGAAAGCTGAGAGAGCATCTCTTCAATGGGCATCCTTACGGTAAAAGCCTGAAAGCCGAGAACATTCAGGAGATCACCAGCGACGATACCCGTAAGCACTATAAACACAGCGTAGAAAATAGCTTTGAGATTGTAATAAGCGGCTTGGTAAAGCCTAAGGATATGGACCGGATCAACTCACATCTGGGAAGTATAATACCCTCCGGCCCTACGAAATCCCCGGAGACTGAGTTCTTACCCTATCAACCTCATGAGGAGATTATAAACCGGGAGTCCAGTCTTCAATCTACCATTCGCTTAGGTAAACCCACTTTATCGAGGGATCATCAGGATTATTTTAAACTGGTTATTGCCAATGAGATTTTGGGAGGATATTTTGGATCAAGGCTTATGAAAAACATTAGAGAGGAGAAAGGCTATACTTACGGCATACATTCCAGCCTCAATCATTTGTTAAAAGGGCAAATGATGGTGATCGGCGCTGAAGTTAAAAAGGAATTTCGGGACCAAACAGTGGAAGAGATTTGGAAAGAGGTTAATAAGCTTCAACACGAACCGGTACCCAAGGAAGAGTTGGTCACAGTTTGCAATTATCTGGCCGGTTCTTATAGTGCAGAGATCGATACTCCATTTGCCTTGGCTGACAAGTTCAAGCAAATATACTTTAGCGGGTTAGGATATGAATATTACCACCGATTTTTCCAGTCCCTCCAACAAACTACCCCTGAAGATATAATGGAAATAAGCCAGGTTCACCTTCAGCCCTCGCATTTTAGTAAAGTAATGGTAGGTTAGATCTTCACTTCGTCACGGTGATCCACCGGAACTTTAAAAAGGACACCAGCAACTTTCATTCTTATAACGCCCACGTAATGCACTTCCAGTTCACCTTTACTGAGAATACTCATAATACCGGTAAGTAGATTATCATATACTTCATTGGGGGTAAAGTCAATCACTAATGGCACATCGAATTCAGCATTACCGGGGATCTGCATATCCCCAATCTGATTGACTTTCCCTACGGCATTATCATTTACTGTAACCGACACATCAATTTCTTTGAGGGTAACGGCAAATTTATTGGGATTATGGAGCACTGCTTCCCCTGCCAATGTGACCTTCTTTTCAGTAAAATCCTTAACTTCCAAACTCTTGATACTTACAAACTTTGGCCTTTCCGGCTTCCCACAGGCTATTAAGCCAACAATCAAAAATAATGGGAGTATTCGAATAAATAGGAAGTACTTCATAGAATCTAATAACGTCAAATTTAAGGAAAACATCCCTTATTTACGCAATTAGTGTGATAACCCACAGAGTGTAAAGTTCAAATCATGGCGGTGATACCAAAACCGCAGGAGTAATTAAGGCGGCTACTGCCATCTTCGCTGGCTTAAGTTTAGCCCCACATCTGGCTTAAGTTTAGCTGGCGTAACTTAAGCCGAAAAGAAGATCTAATTTATTTCAGGTTGTTATCTAGGATCGGACCATATCAATCTCATTATCAAAGCGGATTAAGTGCCAAACTTAATCCCAGGTATCAGGCTTCGGATTTTTCCTTTGTGTTCTTCTTTGATCAGTTTAGGTGGGGGTCTTTTCGGTTGATTAAAAGCTAGTATAACCATGTAAACCTGCTCCTGACTTAATGATTGCTGACTTAATGATTGCTCGACTGCGAATGCTTATGCCTATAGATTAACTTACTGATTATGTATTAATTTATAAACAGTCAAAGGTCCTTAATGATGGTCAACCGGCATAGCTGTCACTCGCCAGATAGGCAAGCGACTGATTCGGGTTACTAGTTATAAAATATTTATTAATTCTGTCGCTCGGGTGTCCCGAGTGACGATTATGCTGGATCCCAATCCAATGGCTGTATTGGTTCCATCATGCCCATTTTAAATTACAATCGACCTTTCACCTCCATGACCTTCAGCGTAGGTCATAGCCTCACCACCCCTTAAGTTTAGCTGGCGTAACTTAAGCCGAAAAGAAGATCTATTTTATTTCAGGTTGTTATCTAGGATCGGACCTTATCAATCTCTCATTATCAAAGCGGATTAAGTGCCAAACTTAATCCAGGTATCAGGCTTCGGATTTTTCCTTTGTGTTCTTCTTTGATCAGTTTAGATGGGGGTCTTTTCGGTTGATTAAAAGCTAGTATAACCATGTAAACCTGCTCCTGACTTAATGATTGCTGACTTAATGATTGCTCGACTGCGAATGCTTATGCCTATAGATTAACTTACTGATTATGTATTAATTTATAAACAGTCAAAGGTCCTTAATGATGGTCAACCGGCATAGCTGTCACTCGCCAGATAGGCAAGCGACTGATTCGGGTTACTAGTTATAAAATATTTATTAATTCTGTCGCTCGGGTGTCCCGAGTGACGATTATGCTGGATCCCAATCCAATGGCTGTATTGGTTCCATCATGACCATTTTAAATTACAATCGACCTTTCACCTCCATGACCTTCAGCGTAGGTCATAGCCCCACCCCTGGCTTAAGTTTAGCTGGCGTAACTTAAGCTGGAAAGAGAAGATCTAATTTATTACAGGTTGTTATCTAGCCTTGGACCTTATCAATCTCATTATCAAAGCGGATTAAGTTCCAAATCTTAATCCAGGTATGGGGGTTACAACTTAAAATGGCGCGTCAAAAGCCAACCTTCGGATTTCGCGCTGTTTGTTCTTGCCTGTTGCCCCACATCTGGCTTAAGTTTAGCTTGCGTAACTTAAGCCGAAAAGAAAGATCTAATTTTATTTCAGGTTGTTATCCAGGATCGGACCTTATCAATCTCATTATCAAAGCGGATTAAGTTCCAAACTTAATCCAGGTATGGGGGTTACAACTTAAAATGGCGCGTCAAAAGCCAACCTTCGGATTTCGCGCTGTTTGTTCTTACCTGTTGCCCCACATCTGGCTTAAGTTTAGCTTGCGTAACTTAAGCCGAAAAGAAGATCTAATTTATTTCGGGTTGTTATCTAGCATTGGACCTTATCAATCTCATTTTCAAAGCGGATTAAGTTCCAAACTTAATCCAGGTATGGGGGTATTACAATTTAAAATGGCGCGTCAAAAGCCAACCTTGGGATTTCGCGCTGTTTGTTCTTACCTGTAAATAAAATCTGGCGACGACTACCTGTAGGTCATAGCCTTTTGATTGAGCCTAAATAGAAAAGAGAACCCCGTAGGTTACAGGATTCTCTTTCGTTAATAAAATCTGGCGACGACCTACTCTCCCACCGGTGAAGGCAGTACCATCAGCGCTGCCGGGCTTAACTGCTCTGTTCGGAATGGATAGAGGTGGACCCCGGCGCTATAGTCACCATAAAATCTTTATCCGCTCCTGGCGGATTCTATACCTTTTTGACAATTGATCAAAGCAACAGAGCGCTAGTACATCAAAATGCACCCGGTAATCTACTTCCCGGAAAGTATTCGGGTAATTAGTATTGCTCGGCTTTGCCATCTCTGACTTTACACCTGCAACCTATCTACGTCATCGTCTCTGACGACCCTTATAAAGAAGCCTCATCTTGAGGCGAGTTTCGCACTTAGATGCTTTCAGCGCTTATCTCTTCCCAACTTAGCTACCCGGCGGTGCAGTTGGCACCACAACCGGTACACCAGAGGTTGGTCCATCCCGGTCCTCTCGTACTAAGGACAGACCCTCGCAAGCTTCTTGCGCCCACAACAGATAGGGACCGAACTGTCTCACGACGTTCTGAACCCAGCTCGCGTGCCACTTTAATGGGCGAACAGCCCAACCCTTGGGACCTTCTCCAGCCCCAGGATGTGACGAGCCGACATCGAGGTGCCAAACCTCCCCGTCGATATGAGCTCTTGGGGGAGATCAGCCTGTTATCCCCAGAGTACCTTTTATCCTTTGAGCGACGGCCCTTCCATGCGGTACCGCCGGATCACTATATCCTAGTTTCCTACCTGATCGACTTGTCAGTCTCACAGTCAAGCACCCTTTTGCTATTGCACTCTACGAACGATTACCAACCGTCCTGAGGGTACCTTTGAAAGCCTCCGTTACGCTTTTGGAGGCGACCACCCCAGTCAAACTACCCACCAAACAATGTCTCCCCCTTCGGGGATTAGGCATCACATAAATGAAGGGTGGTATTTCACCAATGACTCCACCAACTCTAGCGAGCCAGTTTCACAGTCTCCCACCTATCCTGCACATCATGTACACAATGTCAATGTTAAGCTATAGTAAAGGTTCATGGGGTCTTTCCGTCCCGTTGCGGGTAAGCGGCATCTTCACCGCTACTACAATTTCACCGAGTTCGTGGCTGAGACAGTATCCAGATCGTTGCACCATTCGTGCAGGTCGGAACTTACCCGACAAGGAATTTCGCTACCTTAGGACCGTTATAGTTACGGCCGCCGTTTACTGGGGCTTCAGTTCAATGCTTCTCCACATATAAATACATAGATAACATCCCCCCTTAACCTTCCAGCACCGGGCAGGTGTCAGGCCTTATACCTAATCTTTCGATTTCGCAAAGCCATGTGTTTTTGCTAAACAGTCGCCTGGATCTTTTCACTGCGGCCTCCACGCCCGAAAGCATGGGAGGCGCCCCTTCTCCCGAAGTTACAGGGCCATTTTGCCTAGTTCCTTAGCCACGACTCTCTCGAGCACCTTAGGATTCTCTCCCCGACTACCTGTGTCGGTTTACGGTACGGGTACCTTATCAATTACTAGCGGGTTTTCTTGGAAGTCTGGTTAACCGCATTATCCACGCTGCCGTAGCATTGTGGTACTATCAGGTTCAGCAAGACTCGCGGATTTGCCTACAAGTCCTGTACCTACTCCCTTCAACGTACTATTCCGTCTGTACGCAGCGGGTTCACTCCTCCGTCGCCACTTCGCTCAATAAGGTAGTATCGGAATATTAACCGATTGTCCATCGACTACCCCTCACGGGTTCGCCTTAGGCCCCGACTAACCCCCGGCTGATTAGCATTGCCGGGGAAACCTTAGTCTTTCGGTGTGCGGGTTTCTCACCCGCATTATCGTTACTTATGCCTACATTTGCTTTTCCAATCGCTCCACTGTGGCTCACACCACAAATTCACCGCAATTGCAATGCTCCCCTACCTGTTCACTTTATGTCAACAGCATAGCTTCGGTAGTATACTTGATGCCCGTTTATCATCGACGCCCTGTCGCTCGACCAGTGAGCTGTTACGCACTCTTTAAATGAATGGCTGCTTCCAAGCCAACATCCTGGCTGTCTAGGCAACTGGACCACCTTAGTTCAACTTAGTATACATTTGGGGACCTTAGCTGATGCTCTGGGTTCTTTCCCTTTTGGACTAGGACCTTAGCACCCTAGCCCTCACTGCAAGGTTTCCTCTAGTAGCATTCGGAGTTCATCAGGAGTTGGTAGGATGTGACTCCCCCTAGTCCTATTGGTAGCTCTACCTCTACTAGATAATACCCCACGCTGCTCCTAAAAGCATTTCGGGGAGTACGAGCTATTTCTCAGTTTGATTGGCCTTTCACCCCTACCCACACCTCATCCAAATACTTTTCAACGTATACTGGTTCGGTCCTCCATTGCGTGTTACCGCAACTTCAACCTGGACATGGGTAGATCACTGAGTTTCGCGTCTACCTCCACTGACTCTAACGCCCTGTTCAGACTCGCTTTCGCTCCGGCTCCTTCCCTTAAGAAATTAACCTCGCCAATGAAGATAACTCGTAGGCTCATTATGCAAAAGGCACGCCGTCATCCCTCAATCGGGACTCCGACCGCTTGTAAGCGTATGGTTTCAGGTTCTTTTCACCCCCTTATTCAGGGTCCTTTTCACCTTTCCCTCACGGTACTGGTTCACTATCGGTCTCTCAGGAGTATTTAGCCTTACCGGATGGTGCCGGCTGGTTCAATCGGGATTTCTCCGGTCCCGACCTACTCAGGATACTTCTACTATTAATAAACTTACCAATACGGGACTATCACCCTCTACGGTTCAACTTCCCAGTTGATTCTTATTCATCCATTAATAGCTTCT
>OZ245043.1:2352500-4282500 GCA_965224285.1 Cyclobacteriaceae bacterium | reverse complement strand
TTTTAGTCACGTCATTGATGAGCCCCACCCTGTCCGTGCCCACAATTTTAAGCTCTGTGAGAAATGCGTTATCCATTTGTGAAGACCACTTGGCCTTAACTACCCGGTAACCGTAATTGGACATTAATTCCGCAGCGTTAGGGCAACTGGTTCGATGGATCTTAATGCCTTCATTTACTGTGACAAAACCAAAAACCTCATCACCGGGAATCGGGTTACAACATTTTGCTATTTTGTAATCGACTACATCCATGTCCTCGCCAATCAACAGCATATCACTCTGCTGTTTGCGGACCTTGGCTATTTGTTTTTCAAAAGACTGAGCGTCCTCAATGCGATCCTGTGGATCCCTGGGGATAGCAGATCTCAACTCTTTGAATTTCTTGATCTCTTTAGGATCAATTATGCCTTTGCCTACTTTAAAGTAAAAGTCCAAAACTGTACGCTCGTCGAAATAAGCCCTAAGCTGCTCCACCGTTTCATTATTTAGTTTTAGCTTCATCTGGCGCAGCTTGCGCTTTACAATCTCCTTACCTTCCGCGGCAGCTGCCTTGCGTTCTTCCTTAAGGGCCTCCTTAATCCTGGATCTGGCCTTCGAACTCACCACAAACCTCAACCAGTCCTCATTAGGTTTTTGTTTATTGGAAGTCAGCACCTCCACTTGATCCCCGTTCTTAAGAATATGATTCAAAGGGACCAGTCTCTGATTAACCTTGGCACCGAGGCACCGTGCCCCTACTTCGGTGTGTATTTCAAAAGCGAAATCCAGCGCTGTAGCCCCATTTGGAAGGGTTTTTAATTCACCCTTTGGAGTGAAGACAAAAACTTCTTCCTGAAAAAGATTGCTTCTGAAATCATCAAGAAATTCAATGGCTGGTCCGTCGGTTTGTTCCAGCATTTCACGGACTTTGGAGATCCATTGCTCCAACCTGGAAGTTTGTGTCCCTGATTGATTGTCCTTATACTTCCAATGAGCAGCATACCCCTTTTCCGCGATTTCATCCATCCGTCTAGTACGTATTTGTACCTCTACCCATTTTCCGGGACTGCTCATCACAGTGGTGTGCAGAGATTCATAGCCGTTGGCCCTGGGAGTACTGATCCAATCCCTAAGCCGGTCAGGATTCGGCTGATAGAAATCTGTAACTATTGAATATACTTTCCAACAGTCTGCTTTTTCATTTTCCTGTTCACTATTTAGGATTATCCGTACCGCAAATAAATCGTAAACCTCCTCAAATGGGATATTCTGTTTACGCATTTTACTCCAGATGGAATAAATGGATTTGGTGCGACCCTTGATCTCAAAATCTAACTCTTGTTCTTTGAGTTCTTTGCGAATGGGTCTTATAAATCGTTTGACAAATTTATCCCTAGCTTCCTGGGTATCAGCGATCTTGTTGGCTATCTCCACATACTGCTCAGTTTCCGTGTGCTTGAGATAAAGATCTTCTAACTCGGATTTTATAGCATAAAGACCCAGACGGTGAGCCAGAGGGGCATAAATATAAATGGTCTCAGAAGCAATCTTGAGCTGTTTATTTTGGGGCATACTGGACAACGTTCTCATATTGTGCAGACGGTCCGCCAGTTTTATGAGAATAACCCTTACATCATCTGAAAGAGTAAAAAGCATTTTGCGAAAGTTCTCAGCCTGTGCCGAACTACCTTTTTCAAAAACTCCGGAAATCTTGGTGAGGCCATCGATTATCTTGGTTACCTTCGACCCAAAATCCCGTTCGATATCGGAGAGCTCTATATCGGTATCTTCCACCACATCATGCAGCAGGGCCGCCACTATTGCCGTGGTTCCTAATCCAATCTCATCAATGGCGATAATAGCCACCTGTATGGGATGATAGATATAGGGCTCGCCAGTCTTGCGGCGCATATCCTTGTGGGCTTCCATCGAAGTATTGAAAGCTTTTTTTATGATTTTAGCATCGCCATCTTGCAAGAACGGCTTTGCCTTGCGCAGCAGACGGCGATATCTCCTCAGTATCTCCTTTTTTTCGTCTTCTAGATCAATGCTAATCATGAAAAACGGTGTGCGGTTAACAGGTGATTTAGGTTAGGTGTGGATTGTGATTTATGAAAAATTAAACTAATTTTGCCATCCATTTATTTTTACCGGATGTGGTGACATTGATTGACCTGCCTGTGAGTACAATAACCCGGGTATTTACCCTCAAGCATAGGTTTCCATCGAGGACTGACAGGTAGGTTGAACCGCGTTTTCATCCAGCAACCGGCTAAAGATTAAATATGCGGATGTGGCGAAATTGGTAGACGCACTAGACTTAGGATCTAGCGCCTCACGGCATGGGGGTTCGAGTCCCTCCATCCGCACATATAATTCCCTCAATCACCATTACTTGATAGGGTAAGATTGAGGGATTTTCCTTCTCACAATACAAACCAATAAGTCACTCAATGGACATTACATTAGACAGGCAAGAATCCAATGAAGCCCTTATTAAAATTAAGCTAAAGGAAGCTGATTATCAACCCCAGCTGAAACAAAAAGTAAAGGAGTACAGCAGAAAAGCGCAACTGAAAGGCTTCAGACCCGGTAAAGTACCCACCCATTTGGTGCAGAAAATGTATGGAAAATCCATTCTGGTGGAAGAGATAAGTAAGATTCTCAATGAAGCGGTCAATAAATATATTCAGGAAAATGATCTTAAAATCTTAGGTGAGCCGTTGCCAAATCGTGATAAAAATGAATCCATCGACTGGGATCATCAAAAAGAATTTGATTTTGAATATAGGATAGGCTTAGTAGATGATTTTAAGTATGATATCTCCAAAAAGAATAAGGTTACGGAGTATCAGATAAAGGTGGAGGAAGATCTGGTTTCGGAAGAACTGCAAAATATACAGAAAAACTATGGTGAAAGAATTCAACCTGAAATCTCTGAAGCTGGGGATAGCCTCCAAGGAATAATTAAATGGAGTGAGTTGGAAATCGAAAATGAAACCAGCTTTTCTATCGAACATGTTTTGAAAAAACAGCAAAAAAAGTTCATTGGGTTGAAACCTGGAGATACCGTGAGTTTTGATCTAAAGAAAACTTTTGAAGAACCCGGGCTGCAGGCCAGGCTGGTGGGCCGTTCCGAAGAGGAACTAAAGGACCATAAAAAAGTGGAGGTAATATTCGAGGTAGATAAAGTAACCAGGATCAAGCCTGCCGAACTTAACCAGGAGCTATTCGATCAACTGTTTGGCAAAGACCATGTGACCTCTGAGGAAGAGTTGAGACAAAAAATAAGGGATTATCTATCAAATAGCTTTCAAAGAGAAAGTCAACAAGTTTTGAGTAGGGATATCCGGGATTCCATCATGAAAAACACTAAGATCGATCTTCCTGAAGGGTTCCTAAAGCAATGGATGCAATGGTCAAATGAAGGTAAGATCTCAGCAGCGGATGCGGAAAGTCAGTATACGCAGTACGCTGAAGAAATGAAGTGGAATTTGATATTGAACCGCATAGCTGAGGATAACGAGCTAAAAGTTGAAAACGAAGAAGTGGTTTCCAAAGCCAAGGACCTCATCCGGGCTCAACTGGCATCCAGCGGACTGGGGGATCAAATGGAAGATCAACTGGACTCTTTCGCGGATAATTACTTACGGGGTGAGGACGGTCAAAATTATCTGCAGGTATTTAATCAGGTAAGACAGCAGAAAATCATGGCCTTTGTAAGGGAGCAAATAACCATCAAAGACAAAGAGGTGGATATGGAAGAATTTCGCAAAGCCATTGCTAAGTAGCGGATGTACCTTAGGGGGATAAAAAGTAATTTTTCCCTGGGTCTTTTTTATTAATTTTATACTCGATTTAGCTTAAATGCCTTAGCTTTAGCGACACTCAAAACCATTAATGTAACTAATGACCGATAAAAACGAATTTAGAAAATTTGCCGTAATGGACCAGGGCATTGCCGGCAGCGCCATAGATAGCTACGCGCAACGAATCGAAAATATGACCCGCGCAGTAATCGAGGAGCGACCCACTAACTTCCGGGAAATCGACGTATTTTCCAGGTTGATCATGGACCGGATCATATTTCTGGGCTTACCAGTTGATGACAATATCGCGAATATTATTACTGCTCAATTGCTATTCTTACAATCAACGGATGCCAAAAAGGATGTCATGCTCTATATCAACAGTCCGGGAGGGTCAATAACTGCCGGTCTGGGTATTTACGACACCATGCAATATATAAACCCCGACGTAGCCACCATTTGTACCGGACTGGCCGCCTCTATGGGTGCGGTGCTGTTGGCAGGTGGCACCAATGGCAAAAGAAGCGCATTGCCTCATGCACGGGTAATGATCCATCAACCAAGCGGCGGTATGCAAGGCCCGTCCAAGGATATGGAGATTTCACTGAAACTAATCCTATCCTTAAAGAAAGAACTATATGGCATCCTGGCCAGCCATAGTGGCAAGAAACTTTCGGATATTGAGAGAGATTCCGACAGGGACTATTGGATGACAGCCCCAGAAGCCAAGGACTATGGCTTGATTGATGAAGTCCTTACAAAAAAGTAGAAATCAATTAGCATAAGGGTATAATTTATTATATTAAATAATGGCTCAAGTTACCTGTTCATTTTGTGGAAGAAACAAAAAAGATGTAGATCTGATGATCTCCGGGATCAATGCACACATCTGTGATAAGTGCATTACCCAAGCTCAGCAGATCCTTTCTGAAGAACTTAAAACCAAGAGCTCCAACAATGCCGCCCCTAATTTTAATTTAATAAAGCCGGTAGAGCTTAAAAAATACCTGGATCAATATGTGGTAGGGCAGGATGAAGCTAAAAAAGTTATTTCCGTTTCTGTTTATAATCACTATAAAAGATTAATGCAACAGCGATCTGAAGAGGAAGTGATTATAGAAAAATCCAATATTATTATGGTGGGTGAAACTGGGACTGGTAAGACCTACCTGGCCCGCACTTTGGCCAGTATTCTGCAAGTCCCTTTCTGCATTGCAGACGCCACCGTCCTAACCGAAGCAGGGTATGTAGGAGAAGATGTAGAAAGCATTCTTACCAGACTGCTGCAAGCTGCCAACTACGATTTGGAAGCTGCCGAAAGGGGCATCGTATATATTGATGAATTAGATAAGATTGCCAGAAAATCGGACAACCCGTCCATCACTCGCGACGTCAGTGGGGAAGGCGTGCAACAAGCCTTGCTGAAACTGCTGGAAGGAACATCGGTGAATGTACCTCCTCAGGGAGGCAGGAAACACCCTGATCAAAAAATGATTTCCGTTAATACCGAAAATATCCTGTTTATCTGTGGCGGAGCATTCGACGGTATCAGCCGCACCATTGCCGGCAGGTTAAATACCAGGCCGTTAGGTTTTGCCTCTAATGAGGAGCAAATTAAAGTATCGGATCTGGATAATGAGAACCTGCTGCAATATGTAACTGCACAGGACTTAAAGTCATTTGGTTTGATACCGGAATTAATAGGAAGGCTGCCGGTGCTTACCTTCCTCAATCCGCTTTCCAAAGAAATATTGAAGAAGATCTTAACTGAACCCAAGAATGCCCTCACCAAACAGTATGTCAAGTTATTTGAAATGGAGGGGGTGCAGCTTGAGTTCAAGGAGGAAGCCCTGGACTACATCGTGGACAAGGCGGTAGAATTTAAGCTAGGTGCCAGAGGATTAAGGTCCATTTGCGAAGCAATAGTAACAGATGCTATGTTCGAGATCCCCTCGGATAAAAGCATAAAAAACCTGGCTGTCACCCTGGATTATGCCAAATCAAAAATTGAGAAATCCAAATTCAATAAACTAAAGGTCGCCTAACCAGCAGTAGCCAAAAAATCGAATATCAGGCTGGCCGTCTCCCGTGAGGCATTTTTATTTCCCAAAAGCATCTTTATCTGCCGGTATCCGGCCAATTGCTTCTTTCTGGAATCTTCCGAGGTGAGCAGCGTTTTTAAAGTCTCTGCAAGCTTTTCAGTAGTAAAATCTCCCTGGATGTGCTCAGGAACCAGTTCCCGGTCCAGAATAAGATTGACCAAAGAAATGTACTTCACCTTTATCAACATCCTACCCACCCAATAGGTCAACCAACTTGTTTTATAGCATACTACTTGAGGAACCTCGAACAGAGCCGTTTCCAGCGAAGCAGTCCCTGAGGCTACTACTGCTGCGTGTGACTCCTTAAGTAAGGGATATGTTTGATCGAATACCAAATGAATATCGGGATCCTCAGCAGCCTGCGTATAATAATCCCTGGGCACGTTATCCACTCCAGCCACCACGAAATGGTAGTGGGGGAGTGCTGATTTGAGGGTGATCATATGACCCAGCATATGATTTATTTCCTGCCTCCTGCTGCCGGGTAACACCGCTACGATCGGGCGGTGGTCCAACTGCAATCTTGATCTAATGTCCATGGATGAGCTTGATCTAATGTCCATGGATGAGTTAAAGTTTCCTACCTGTTCAACTAAGGGGTTCCCCACAAATTCTATCTGATAATTATAGTTTTGATAAAACTCCTTCTCAAATGGCAGAATAGAATACATCCGGTCTACGTTCGATTTGATCTTTTTAGCTCTTTTACGGTTCCAGGCCCATAATTTTGGAGATATGTAATAACAAACCGGGATTTTAATGGAGTGGGCAAATTCCGCTATTTTTAGGTTGAAGCCAGGGTAGTCAATTAATATTGCCACATCGGGCTGGTAGTTCAACAGATCCTGTTTGCATTGATCCATGTACCGTTTAATGGTAAGTAGATTAGTAAATACTTCCCAAATACCCATAAAAGCCAGATTCTTATAGTGGACGACCAATTCGGCTCCTTCAGCTTGCATTAAATCTCCCCCCCAGGCCCTAAATTGAGGCTGAGCGTCTATTTTGGACAACTCTCTTATTAGATGGGATCCGTGAAGATCACCGGAACGTTCACCGGCAATTATATAATATTTCATTACTGTGGCCCCAGGTATTCCACGAAGTTTCTGGGCGTTTCATAAAGAGTTATTTTGTGAAGCGTGCCGTAATCCGTGATTTTTGGAATTTCTTGGGCCATTATAGCCCATATTTCCTGTGCCAGTATCTCAGTGCTTGGCATTTTATCTTGCATAAAAGGAACATCGAGATTTAAATTCTTGTGATCCAATGCCTCCACCACTTTCTCCCGAATTAGGGAACTGAGCTTCTTCAGGTCCACCACAAACCCGGTTTCAGGGTCTGGCTGCCCTTTGACTGTAACGATGAGATTATAATTGTGACCATGCCAGTTTTCGTTAGCGCAAGGTCCAAATACCTGCTGGTTCTTTTCCTTACTCCAATCTCGGCGATACAGTTTATGTGCGGCATTGAAATGCTCCTGGCGGCTTACAAAAATCATGGTGTCAAAATAATGCTCCAAAGATATTAATTATCAGCTTAATCAAGTATCCGATAAGGCAAATACCCCTGGTTATAGCCTTTGACTTCTTCCCTTATTTATAATATCCCAACAGGATTTTATCCCCCATTTTGGGATATAAGGACTTGGATTTTTAAATTTATATAAATGAATCCCGAGCGCTTTATTTTAATCCTATTCCTATCGGCTTGGCTGATGGCTTGTTCCGAAGCTGAAGTGGATCCAATACCCCAGGTTACTCCTCCCAGTATCCGCACCCAAATACTTTATGATAATTTTGAAGGTAAGCCAATAATTATTGTGGGTAATCCCAACAGTAATTTCATGGTCTCTTTTGAGCAAGAATTGGAGGGGCAGCTGTTAGAATTCGAACCGATTCAATTCAAATTACCGACTATCATGATAGACCATGAAGGCACCGAATGGGATATCTTCGGCCATGCTACCAGCGGACCCCGTAAAGGTGCCTATCTCAAACCTACTAATGCCTATATCGGGTATTGGTTTGCCTGGTCTTCTTTTTATCCAGGTATTGCAATACATGGAGCCGGTCCGGATCAAGTGACTTTCCAGGCTCAACCGCCCAGCAGCGGCTGGTTGGTATCCTTGGAGGAGGTTTTTGATGCAGGTGTAGGGGTCGATGGCATTCCGGCACTTGAAGAACCTGATTTCCTGGGATTTAGAGAAAGGGATTTTCTGGAACAGGACTTTTACCTCAAGGATGATGATTTGGTGATCGGTATCTCCGTGAATGGAGAAACCCGGGCCTACCCTCATGCCATATTGAATTGGCACGAAATTGTCAATGACCGTATAGATGAGCAAAATTTTGCGGTAATATTCTGCCCACTAACAGGCACTGGAAACTGCTGGAATCGAGAGGTAAACGGAACCACCACCACTTTTGGGGTTTCTGGACTACTTTACAATAATAATATTATTCCCTATGACCGCACAACGGGGAGCAGATGGTCACAACTGAGGGGTGATTGTATTTATGGAGAACTGATCAATGATAAAGCGCAAGAAATTAGAGTAGTGGAAACTAGCTGGGGGACCTGGAAAAGCATGTACGAAGTACCAAAAGTCTTAAGCTTGAATACGGGATACGGTCGATCCTATGAAGAATCTCCCTATGGAGACTACCCTACGGATCAAGAACTCATATTTTTCCCCCTTCGTTACCAGGACAATCGACTGCCGCCGAAAGAACGAGTACTGGGTATTATTGGAAATGAAAGTTCAAAAGTTTACAGATTTGAGTCTTTTAAGTAATTTGGAGTAAAACTATTAGTAATTGTCACATGAATTTATCTCAACTATCAATACAACTAACGGTAATAACAATAGCAGCCTCTGTGGTAGGGATAAAAGCTCAATATCACGCCAACTCCTTAGACGTCAGGACTAATCCAGGAGCCTTTGTGGCAGAAATTCCGGTTATAAATGACGAGCCTGAAGGAGATGTATATATAATCTCAGATTGGTCGGATGGACAAATAGCGTTGTACTCAGGTCAAGTGGTTGAAAAATATCGGTTAAAATTTGATATTAGATCCGATGAGGTCCTTATCCAAGATGGAGATAAGGTTAGAGCTTTAAAGGGTTTTGAGGTGCAGTCATTTCATTTGACCAATCCCAAATCCGGAAATTTAATGAGGTTCGTTAATGCACAGGATTATATATATAATGACACCAGATTAGTGGGATTTTTACAGATTCTGTGCGAAGGGGAGTTGACCATATATGCTCGTCCCCTGATAGAAATAGAGGAAGGGAATTATATCGCGGCACTGGATGTAGGAGATCGCAGTGACAGCTATGTAAAAAAGGAAGAACTATACGTGAGCCATGGAGCCGAGATAACGAAGATCAGTAAGAAGAAAAAAGAAACTTTACCCATATTCGGCGATCACCAGGATAAGATTGCCAACTATCTGAAAGAAAATCGGCTTAAATTAAACCGAAAAGAAGATCTAATTCAAGTTTGCAAATTTTACAACTCGCTCTGACGGCTTAATCTTCAATGTAGATTAAAATAAGACTCAACATCTCATTGGTAGTTTGCATTAAGCCATCCGAATAAATAGTACGGGGAGGATCAAAGGGGTTGGTAGGATTATCCGAAGTGTTATCAAAAGTCCCCTCCACGACAAATGTTGACCCCGCTGGTATATGCAGAGGTTCCTCAAACCGGTAGGCTTCCTGCCAATTAAAATCCCATTGGTTAATCCGTACCAGATTTATGGTATCGCCAGCATTGGTTAAGGCATACGAAGAGAAGCTTTTACCAATCAAATGCATATGGGGCCATACGTACAGGAGATCCATAGCCTCTCTTATACTTACCTTTACCTTAAAACTTTTGACCTCCTCAGGAGGTATTTCCAGAGGTGGGCTGATGGTCCCGATTCCTCCAGACCCCAGGCTGATGGTGCCTACCCTTTGCTGAATAGGTTGGTTGCTGTAAAAAAAATTAATGTGGGATTGATCGGTATCTGCTACCGCGGATGGAGCATAATGCATGGTAAGTATTATAACTCCTTTTTCTGGCATATTAAATCCAATACCCGGATGAAATTCAATGGGGCTGGAACCAGGAATCCAACCGTTATAATAAACCAGGTTGGGGGTAAGTGCTGTCAATTGTTCCACATATGGATCCATGCTATCAGCCCTGATGCCAAGACGTAAAGGACCGACCTCAACCTCCTCATCCAAAGCGTAAATCCCAAAATTTGCATGATGAACCAGCTTTAAATTTCCGGGCACAAACTCAATAGCCGCGATGCTCTTTGTTTTAGGGAGGGTAAAAGGAATGGCAAACAACACAAACTCTTCCACATTACCACCTGAAATCTTATAAAGTTGCGGCATTCCCAATTGCAAATGAGGTTGACCCAAGCTTGAGCTGGAGGAATACTGAGGTAATTTTATCTTACCTTTTCCTTTAGGGGTATTTTGGCCAACCCAATTTTTAATTAGGGTTATTTCCTCCTCAGTTAATCCCTTTTGATTGGCAAAACTGCGGTATGAATTATCTGCTTTCCATGGGGGCATGTAGCGGGACTCCGTGACGTGCTGGATAAATTCCGCCCGCTTGGCCACGTCCCGATAAGTTATTAGGGAGAATGGGGCTACCTGACCGGGTCGGTGACAAGGAGTACAATTATTAT
This sequence comes from Cyclobacteriaceae bacterium, assembly GCA_965224285.1. Taxonomy (GTDB): domain Bacteria; phylum Bacteroidota; class Bacteroidia; order Cytophagales; family Cyclobacteriaceae; genus JAJCYK01. The sequence continues at coordinate 4,271,911 of OZ245043.1, read as the reverse complement.
GTATTATAGGAGCGATATCTTCGGTAAAAGTGATCTTCTGCCCCTGAATAAGAACTGGTATGCCCAGTAGTATAAGCACCAGTGCCAAGACAAATCTCATATTTAATACTTTGCTTAGTGGTCTGCGGAAGATATGAAACAGCCTACCGGGTCGGTTCTGGTCACCGGTACTGGTTTACCCGCTATGACAGCAGTCATGGCATCCTCCAGGTAGTGTTCGGTTATCACCTTTCTCCTTTTACCCAGGTCTACCGCCCAATTGTCAATCTTACCGGAATACAACACTCCTTGATTGGATATCAAGAATACTTCTGGAGTAACTGTAGCCTTCAGCTTCCTGGTCATTTGACGTTGGTGGTCAGTTTGAAGGTCAAACTCAATCTGGTAATACTCCGCAAAAGCCTTTATTTCTTGATGGTTGTCACTTTTTTCCGGAAAATACCCAATAAATTCAAGGCCGGAAGATCCGTATTTGGCATAAAGCTGATTTAAGGTATGGGTGTAATTTTGCGAAAAAGGACATTCGGTTCCCAGGAATATTGCCACCCGTAATTCGTCATCGGATAACTTCGCCGGGTTAATTGTGCAACCGGAAATCGCTGCCCACCATAACCCCATTACTAACCAGTAACCTCGCATATTATTTAAACTAAAAAGACCTTTCAGCTAAAGGAAAGGTCTTTTTAGTGTTTTAGTGGTTGATCAAATTATGCTGGATCAATCCAGATACGATCGTTTTGGGTGGCGCCACCTTGACGGGAAACCGCCGCTTCAGTATTCGCACTGTTGTTATTAAATTCATCAGTGGGATACTCCAACCTTCTGGGTATTTGATCATTATTCCTATTGTCGACTGAAGGCTGGATATCGGGAAAACCGGTTCTTCTCCAGTTATTGAATGCTTCAGTTCCCTGCATATACAATGCCAGCCACTTCTGCACGCTTATTAGCTCCATGGCATTACCCGCATTAAAAGCCACTGAGGGGTCCGCTAAATACGCGTTAATTGCAACGGCATCAGTTATTCCATTATACTCCATGGAAGCGGTTATAGCTTCTTCATAAAGCGCCTCCACGTCCCCTGCTATCCATCCTCTTTGAGCCGCCTCGGCCTGGATGAAAAGTATTTCAGGATATATCATATACTGGAAAGGCATCTCCATTCTCTGAGCCGGGCCGGGACCACCATAGTATTCCCCAATTTTGGAAACTTCAAATGAACCAGTTTGACCATTCAATTCACCCTCATACACTCCATTGTCAGAAAGTGCGGCATAAAGCGGTAAACGTGGATCCAAAGGATTGGTATTGGTGCCTGTGGCCACCATCTCATCGATCAGAGTCTTGCTTACCCTGTAATCATCACCGCGTGCTCTCAGGTGATTAGCCACCGGATTTTCACTGGTGGTAGTAGTCCCGAAGAAGAATTCCGCATTATCATCATTACTGCTGATAATAGGCAGATTTAAAGTACTGCTGATGCCAGATTCTGCAGCAGTAGGGTCTACTTCACTCATATTCATATAAAGTCTCAACTTTAATGAATTAGCAAATTTCTCCCATTGCAACATATCCCCGGCATAAATGAAGTCAAATCCAGCAATATCGGAGTTATCAAGAGCCGGGTTCATCAAGCCAATAGCTCTATCAAGGTCACTCAACAATTGAGAATATACTTGCTCCTGGCTGTCGAAAGTAGGAGACAATATCCCTCCGTCTTCGGTTCTGGCATTAAGTGCATCGCTGTAAGGGATATCACCCCATAAATTAGTAATGATAGAAGCAATGTAGACCTTCATTACTAGCCCAATAGCAGCGTGATTGGGATTATCCTGCTCCAATCCTAAATCCACCATATATTCGGCGTCAGTCATGGCATTAGCGTATAAGGCATCCCACGCGGTATTAAGAGTACTCTCACGTAACTCATACTGGTCTTCATCGGCATACACCGGTGAGCCCCATTGCTGAACCCATAAGTTCAGAAAAGTTTTATCCAAGCGGTCATATACCGCATGAGCAGACTCTACCAGTACACTGGGGAGCACAAACTCAGAAGGAACCTCTTCCGGTAAATTAGGGTTCGTATTGATCTCATCGAGGTTTTCCTCACAAGCCACCACCAGCACTAACCCGGTAAGCGCCCAAATCCTCAAAATATTATTTATATATCTTTTCATGATTAATTCAATTTTGAAATTATTCACTAAAATCCTACCCTTAAGCTAACTCCAAAGCTCCTTACCGACGGTATGGCGTTAGTTTCCAAACCCTGTGCATTTGAGGCACCGAAAGTGCTCACTTCAGGATCGATATGCGGAATGTTGGAATGGATCAACCAAAGATTACGACCAACTAATGCAATATTGGCGCTTCTCAATGGAGTATTTCCCAATAGTGAGGTCGGAAGGTCATAACCTAAGCGGACTTCTCTCAACTTAATCCATGATGCGTCATATACAGCATTTTCACGGGCTGAAAAGTAGTTGTGGAAATACGTCTCTGCATCAATTTCAATGTTATTAGTAGTTCCATCTTCCAGCACTCCATTTACGATCACCCCGGTTCCGGGAATAAGATTACCATCCGCGTCAAATTCACCACGTCCGTTAAACTGTGAAAATTCACCTTCATGTCCGGTATCTCCGTTCACTGTACCTTCCAACACACCGGCATAGTGACCGAACCAGTTGGTGATAGAAAATAGGTCGCCGCCTTTTTTCCAGTCAACCAAGAAACTCAGGTTGATGCCTTTATAGGATATGGCATTGTTCCAACCCAGGTTGAAATCAGGAGCGGAAGTACCTAGTACGTGGGTTCCGGCATCGGTCAAAGGAAGACCGTTAGAACCGATCACTACATTCCCATTAGCATCGCGAAGTTTTCTGGTACCTATAATAACGTTATAGGGTTCATTCAACCTAAGTGCCGCATCAGCGAAGTGATCTCCAATAGTTATATTGTCCAACCCTTCGTTAATAGCTACCACCTCACTGTTGTTTTTAGCAAAGTTTACCGTGCTATTCCATACCACAGTACTTTGGATAGGCACCACGTTCAACATCAGTTCGATACCATTGTTTTCAATCTCACCAGCGTTTACAATCTTGCTGGTAAAACCGCTGGCTCCTGATACTTGCACCCTTACCAGCTGGTCTACGGTATTACTGTTATAATATGTAAAGTCAATACCTACTCTGTTTTCAAAGAATCTCAAGTCAACACCAGCTTCATAAGAAGTAGTCTCCTCCGGTCTAAGCTGATCATTGGCTAAACCGTTGGCAATACTAAAGGCGGGAGCTCCTTGGAAAGGAAACTCGACATTATCCACGGTTGGCTTTCTGGCATAGGACACCAGGTTGAAAGGATCCGTATCATTACCCACCTGGGCGTAACCTAATCTGATCTTACCAAAGTCAATAAATGGAATATTAACCGCATCGGTAAAAGCAAAACTCAAGGTTGCCGATGGATAAAAATAAGATCGATTATCCTTAGGCAGGGTAGATGACCAGTCATTCCTGCCGGTTAGATCCAGGAATAACATGTTCTTATAACCTAACTGTGCAGCAGCGTAAAGGCCGTTGATCCTTTTCTCGGAAGTAGAGTTAGTATTCAAAGGAGGATTGGCAGCATTGGCAGTATTATAAACGCCAGGAACTGACAGACCTTTAACTATTACATAGTCATTTTTGAAGTTAAAGTCATACCGATTAGCTCCTAATAGTAAGCTACCTGAAAAGTCCTCTCCGAAATCTTTACGAGCAGACAGCATCAGATCTACGTTGGTGGTACGCACGAAGTACTCATCTTCGTAAAATCCGCCGTTACCCATATCATCGGGATCGATGGTACCCACCGCATAGATCTGCTTACGGGAATCGCTGTAGAAATCCGTTCCCGCTCTAACAGTGGCAGTTAACCAATCCGCCAATTGATAATCTACTTTGATGTTTCCGAAAACCCTGTCCCGCCGGTCATCATTAGTATTTTCCAGTACGATCCACCAGGGACTGTTGTGGTAAACTTCATTCCAGTTGCGCTGCAATCCAGTTTCAGGATTTAGGATATTGTTACCAAATTCATCTTTATAATTCCTCAGTTCATCAAGATCTACCTGTCGCCCAAACCAATTGAATAGCTGTTGCACCGGGCCACTACCGGAATATCCTGCGCCGGGACGATTATTTCCGTCAGAAACAGAATAGTTAATGCTGGCGGTAACTTCTAATTTATCAGTTAATTGAGCTCCACCGTTGAATCCCAAATTGGTTTTGATAAACTCGGTGTTGGGTATAATTCCTTGTTGAGATACTCTTCCTGCGGATAGCCTAAAGAAAGTATTGTCCTTGCTACCGGAAAGTGAAATATTGTTACTGAAAGTATGACCGGTCTCAAAGAAGTTCTCTACGTTGTTTGGTCTGGAGACTAAAGGTACGGTTCGGCCCAGATAATCTGTGACCTGGATTCCTTGATCCAGAGGCTGTCCCCAGCTTTCATCAACTCCTAAATAGGAAGTTGAGCCACCTAGACCGACTGCACCATATCCACCCTGTCCATATAAATTTTGAAAGGTTGGCAATCTCAGGGGATCCTCAAAGGTGTAGGAAGAGGAAAAATCCACCCCAATACCTTGCACTCCTTTGCCAGACTTGGTGGTAATAATGATCGCTCCGTTTTGCGCTCTGGAGCCGTACAAAGCGGCTGCTACAGGGCCCTTAAGTACCGTCAAGGACTCAATGTCTTCGGGGTTAATGTCCATTACGGCGTTACCATAATCGGTGGTACCTTCAAAATCATCGGCGCTAGTGCTTTTAACTCCATTGCTACCCACCTTGTTGGTAACATCCTGAGAGCTGAACTGGCTGTTATCCAATGGCACACCATCCACTACAAATAAGGGCTGGTTATTACCGGTAAAGGAAGATGCTCCCCGGATTACAATCCTGGAAGAACTGCCTACTGCACCGGTAGAATTAGTAACCTGAACGCCAGCTACTTTACCGGCCAGTGAATTTACGATGTTCACTTCCTTTGCTTGAGTAAGCTGCTTTCCTTCGATCTCCTGTACGGAATAGCCAATGGCTTTCTTTTCCCTTTCGATTCCCACGGCCGTTACTACCACTTCACCCAATTGGGTTACATCGGAAACCAAGGTTAGATTAATTACGGACTGGTTGCCCACTTCAATTTCTTGAGTGGCAAATCCAATAGATGAGAACACCAGTACCGCATCATTTGCAGGAACGGTCAACTTATAGTTACCGTCCAAATCAGTAGTGGTACCTGTCATAGTACCTTTTACAATTACATTGACGGCTGGTAAACCGGAGTTGTCCTCACTGGACAATACCGTACCATTCACCGTCCTTTCTTGAGCATAGGATTGAATAATAAACACAGATGCCAAGAAGATGTTGAGAAGTAAAATCTTCTTCATAGGTGACTTGTTTTAGTGATTAAAATGTTGCTTCGGTTTTTACCTAATTTTAGGTTTAGACCGGAATCAAACTTAGCTGAATATTGACTGAAAGTCTAGTAAAATGATATATTTTTCACCCATTATGGGCTAACCCAAAATGCTACAAAATTGGGTATTTTATTGATATTTAGCCTTTTATAGGAGATTTGTACAGGAGAATCACAAATTTTATACCCCAATTGGAGATTTCTATAAAATAATATACTGGTTAATTTAGTTGATCGAGATATTGAGCTAATCGAATCAGATCTGGCTCGTGCTTTAGGCTTAGATTCTCATCTTTTATATATTGGCTCAATTCCTCATAATGGGGAAGCGCTTTTAGATCTTTTTTCTTACTACTTAACTCATAGTAACTATCTCCCCAAGTAATTAAATGGACCTCGTTTTTTTCCAAGCGAATATTCCGGCTACCTACATTTAGCAGTTCGTTGTAATTGGGTTTTAATTCTGCTATCAAAGATTTCTTAAAAAGGTCGACATGCGCACCATCAAATAATCTCAATATCATAGCATCTCCTGGAAGTTGTTTTAATAGCATGGTGTTGACCAGGGTCTGGCCTTTATCAATTAATACCAGGGAATCTACTGAAAGTGGGTTCAAAGAGTATTCTTTATTGTTGAGCATCACCGGCAGCAGGTGGTTCTGAATATCATAATTAATTCCCACCGTACGGCCATATTTTCCATTAGTCAGATATACATCTGCTGATTGCCAGTTCTCAAACATCATAGAACTCCCTTCTACCTTAACTGGAGGAGTAAGAATTCTCATGAAGCCGGTAGGATCTACTATATTTTGAGGATCACGGTTAAGCGGTTGCTGAGCGCTGCATAAAACGCTCAAAACAGTGAATAAAGTGAGTAGTTTGATTCTAAGCATAGCTTATGATTTAGTACCCATTAAAGTAAAAAAAAGCTAGCCGAATCGGCTAGCTTTTTTATTATTTGACTGCTTCTAGTCAATATCGGCTATCACCACGGTAGCAGACTTCAAAAAGTCTGTGCCGCCGCGGCCTACTGCAAAAGTCCTTCCATCAGTACCAGTAGCACCGGTAAGGGTGATGGTGAGGGTTTTTTCTCCATCAGCCACGCCATCTGTGAGTGGTGTTACCACAATATCTGCGTTGTCAAAGTTATTGACATTGCTGGGATCAAGTTGGATCACCACAGAACCGCCTGAAGCGGAGGCATTATCCACGGTGAAATCCGTTCCGAAAACTGCTGTTCCTTCAAATGTGAAGTCCACATTGATATCGGTAAGAGTCCCAGTGGGAGCTTCCACGGTGATCCCTACGGGATCGTCATCTTCAGCTGCTTCTATATCAGCCATGACAGCGTCATCGCCAGGGGCATCGAATGCTACATAGGCGGGAAGCTCCTGAAGGTTTATTCCCTGGTTCTCCAATTCAAAATCGTCGCAGCTCCAGAGAAACAAACAGGCTATAGTTAAATATAATATATTCTTCATCTTTCTAATTTTATTGATTCTCAAACCACTGTGGAGTATCCGTAGGAGGATTTGAAGGAGTGTTGGGGTTAGACCCCACTTCATCCGGCGGATAATCGAATCGTTTCAATATAGTATTGATGGTTGCCCCCGGAGGAGGATCTAAGTCAGGCACGCCGGTGCGACGCACGTGATTCCAGGCGTATACCGATCTCATAAAACCTTCGATATACATTTGCTCATATAGGGCTTCCAGCGCTGCACTGGTACTTAAACCACTTAGCACGGGAAGAGCTCCTACAAAGGCATCAATATCCCCCCCAGGAATAGTAAGATCAGCACCGGGTATGTCACCACCCCAGAATTCAGTGTGTTGACGCACTCCAGCTGCGAACCATTCATCAGCATCTTCAGAAGTCACTCCCAGTAATGCCAGCTCGGCACGATAGAAGCTAACTTCAGAAGGCAGCATCCAGATATTGGGAAGGTCTGCTCGTAGAACGTTATCACTTATGATAGTTTCATCGTCCTCAGGAAACTCATCGTAAGGCACGGCCGGAAAGGTACCGGTGCCGGATAAGTCCTCAAACAACACCTGTACACGGGGATCGTTATTGTTAACCAATAAATCTCTGAATACAGGAGGAGGGCCGTAAATCAAGGCCTCCTTATTGGTAGGAGCAAAGAACGACTGAATGATATCTTTCCAACCGTTTATTTGACCTGGGGTTCCGGGATAACGGAAAAGGGCAGCTTGTGAGTTGTCCTCAATAAGAGGTTGGCTTAAAGTTGAAGTAATCTCACTATCCACAGAAGAGTCGCGATTGCGGATCATCATCAGAATACGCAATTTCAATGAATTGGCATATCTTCTCCAAAGATCCATATCACCGCCGTAGATCAAGTCACCAACTCCTATATTCAAATTGCCTTCATCAGGCATAGCATCGATAAGCGAAATCGCTTGGTCCAGCATATCGACTGCACCATTAAGTACGGTCTCCTGATCATCAAATTCAGGGAAAGGAAACTCAGTCCCGTTTAGGGCCTGGGAAAAAGGTATTTCATCCCAGATACTGGTCAACTCATAATAAGATAGGGCCTCCATTATAGTAGCTAAGGCTGCAATATTGTTACTGCTAGGCCCTGCCTCTTCAGCATCCTGTCTTAATAATAAGAGATTACCAAGAACCAAGTTATAGTACATAAACCAGGTATTTCCGGTTAGAAATATACTGGTATTCCCATTTTTAGGTGAATTGAATGTATCGGATATATATTGAGTAACGTCTAACGTTCGGGTACCTAACTCTGTGGTCTTGCGGGCGGCATACGACGCCAGCACAAAGGGTAATACCGCATTAGGATCAGCGCTAGTGGCTTCCAATGGGTCGGTATTTACATCCAATGAATCATCACAGGCCATTGGCATGCTGAGCAAGGCCAAGGTTAGTATGTATATATATATTTTTCTCATGACTGAAATCATTTAAAAGGTAATTCTTGCATTGAATCCAAAGCTTCGGGTTGAAGGCGTTACATTCCGCTCAATACCGAATCCATCGGCGCCAGCACCAAATAGATTAGCTTCAGGGTCAATGTGAGGTACTTTAGTGTATAGTAAGGCCAAGTTTCTGCCTTCAACACCTACTTGTAAGCCACCAATGAATGAATTTTCAAACATACTGGCAGGTAGGCTGTAGGAAAGACCTACTTCTCTCAGCTTCACATAAGTAGCGTCAAATACCGTGGCCTCGGAGACACTACTACTGGAAAATTCTTCCCAGAAGTCTCTGGCGCTTCGCAGAGGTACGTCATTTTCCCGGGTAGTTCCATCATCATTCATGATCACTCCTTCGGTATCGATAAAAGTTCCCTCACGACCAACTGCTGTTTCAATTACATGACCTCCGTCCCAAAGTGACTCTACGGTCGCGGAACGTATCAACCCACCTTGGTTCCAATCCACGGTAGCGTTTAAAGTGAATCCCTTATAGGAAATAGTTTGTACCGTTCCCATTACAAAATCAGGGAAAACACTGCCAAAATTTCCTGATTCACCGGGAATTCTGCGTCCAGTTTCAGGGTCTATTAATGGGCGCCCGGAGACAGGGTCTTTTTCATACTGAAAACCAAATAATTGGAATTCCTTACCTGGAGTTGCTACCAGCTGTACACTGTTGAAGGCGCTGGCGATCACAATTCTTTCCGTACCCTCAATCAACTCATCCACAGTGGATTCCACGTGGCTGAAATTCACAATGGAATTCCAACGGAAGTTGGGAGTCTGAATGATATCAGCATCCAAGGTGATCTCTACTCCTTCTTGGGTAACCTGCCCTACATTCAGAGTCCTTTGAGCAAAACCGGTTGACTCCGGAATGTTTACGTTCAGGATCTGGTTCTTGTTCTCAGAAGTGAAATAAGCAATATCAAATCCCAATCTTCCCTCAAAGAATCGCAATTCAGCCCCAAACTCGATGGTGGTTTGTTCTTCTGGTACTAGGTCCTGATTTGGTATAACATTAGTTTTTCTAAAACCAAGTCTGCCGTCAAATGGGAATGATAAGTCAAGCCCATACTGGCCGGTTGCCACTGAACGAGGTTCAAAAGTAAAGTCCAGCAAATATGGCGCTGCATCATTACCCACCTGGGCGATACTAGCTCTTAATTTACCATAAGAAAGTACGCTTCCTGCCATGTTCAGGCCATCGGTAAATACAAAGGCCAAGCTTGCAGAAGGGTAGAAGTAGGAATTATTATCCAGAGGTAAGGTTGAAGACCAGTCATTCCTGGCGGTTAAAGTAAGGTTTAAAAAGTCCTTATACGAAAGAACCGCCTCACCATAAACACCAAATAATTTCTGTTCGGAGAAATCTCTATCCGGATTGGAAACCAAAGCGTTGGTCGGTGCAAATAATTCCGGTATACTTAAATCGGTTGCTAATATAATATCCCTTTCAAATATTCTGCGATTAAAATTCCATCCACCGAGAACCGATAGGGTTAAGTCTTCATTTAGATTCATGAAGTAATTCCCAATTATGTCCACATTCAATTGATTCCGCTGTATAACGGTATTCTCGAAATCTCCGGTCAATACAGTTACAGTCCCTACGCGGTTGGTGATCAAGCGCTCATCAACGTCAAAATCATACCCCACTCTACCGATAAAATTTAAGCGGTCAATAGGGGTAAACGTCAACTCGAAATTGCCCAAGAACCGGTCGTCTTCACGATCATTCTTGTTTTCATGCTGGATCCAGTAGGGGTTATTATCATCATTGCTAACTAATCCAAGTTGATTACCGGCATCGTCAATCCAGGGTACATAATCTCTAAAATCAATAGTTCTCACATATTGATTGAAAGAAATGATATTCGGATCATTCGCCCCGGCCACGCCAGTACCCTCTGAAACCGTCCTGATGTATTGAGCTGAGAACCTGGATTTTAATTTGTCAGAATGCTTAAATCCTGCATTAAATGTGGCGGTTAATCGATCCAATTCAGACCCTGGCAGGATACCGGTTTGATTAAGGGAGGTTAAACTTAACCTGTAATCTCCTCTTTCATTGGCATCAGAAATCGCGAAGTTATTGATCAAAGTAGTTCCAGTTTCATAGAACTGATCGAAATTGTCATAGGATTGCAACGGCACGGTTTCATGAGTAATGGCCTTTGAAACCGGCTGTCCCACAATACGCGCACCAAAGTTATTAGCGGTGGCCGAGCTGTCATATTTATAAAAATCACCGCCTGAATATTCATTTTGCCAATCTGGCTCAATAAAGATATCGTCAAATCTAACGGTGGAATTTATACTAACACTTGGGCCTCCGCCAGCACCAGCTTTCCCGCGTTTGGTAGTAACCACGATCACCCCGGCAGCAGCTCTTGAACCATAAAGAGCAGTAGCGGCCGCTCCCTTTAAAACGTTAATAGATTCAACATCGTCCGGATTGATCACTGCGGCTCCGTTGGCAAAGTCACGGTTACCGGTAATTCGGTTAACATCTCCACCTTGATTTTGCTGATCATTGATGGGTACCCCATCAACCACCCATAATGGTCTATTTCTACCGCTTAGAGAACTCACCCCTCTTACGGTAATCTTAGTGGATCCACCCAGGTTACCAGAGCTTCTGGTAATGTTCACACCAGTTACTTTCCCTTGAAGGGCATTGACTACATTGGTCTCACGTGCTACTACCAGGTCTTTGGATTCCACTCCCGATACGGAGTATCCTAAATCCCGGGATTCCCGTTCTATACCTAGCGCGGTAACCACCACTTCAGATAATTGTTGGACATCTGAAGCTAGTTCTATGTCAATAACTGATTTAGTGCCCACTTCCATTTCCTGGCTTAGGAAACCAATGGAAGAGAACACCAGAATGGCGTCATCTGAAGTCACATCGATCTTATAGTTACCTTCAATATCGGTAACTGTACCCGATGTGGTCCCTTTGAGCACCACGTTTACTCCAGGTAAACCTTCCCCATCTTCTGAGGAGATAACCTTACCTGACACTGTACGACCTTGCGCCCATGACTCATGGATCAGAGCTGAACACAAGATGAAGCAAATTAGTAGAATCTTCTTCATAGTGTTTTAATTAATTAAGAATAGATTAGAATAGTCAAACTTACTAGAAATGTAAGGTTTATAAAAAAATACCACCATTTTTTTACCTCAAATAGGGGTAATTATAACGTAATATGGGGGATATTGTCGCCTCCAATACTGACCGAAATCGATCAGCTAAGAGAGATTTTAGCGGATTTTATCACCTTTAATGGGTGAAATATCCTGATGAGTGGCGACGGATGGTAAGTAAATAGGTGCCATAACAACTCATTTATTATAACGCCGTTGGCGGGTGCTTGAAATATGGTTAGGCGCGAGGAAAAAATGTGATGGTAAGACCAAAATTTTTGAGTTAATTGAGGACCATCTTGGTAGTACGGGTACCTTGGTTGGTGGTCATACGCACAAAGTACACTCCATTACCAAGTTTTAATGGTTCTCGTGACCAGGTAAAGCTACCAGGGCCGCTGTTTTGTATCCCCAGATCATATCGTGCTACACTGCGGCCTCGGGTATCCAGTATCTCCAACAAAACGCTGCTGGAGCGGGATAAAGAAAAACTGAAATCGGCATCTTTCCTTACCGGATTGGGAAGGGTTTTCAAACTGAGTTCGAAGGAGTTGGGATCCTCAGGAATATCTGTGACTATTTCGTTGGGCCAGTTCAACCCGTCAATGGTGACAGACCATACCCCCCTGCCGTGGGTAGCGATCACCACTTGATCATCCACCGCAGTCAGCTGCCAAACGGGAGCATTGATAAAGTCATCACGTATGGCCCAGGTGCTCCCATTATCCGTCGACTCAACTATGCCAATCTCAGTACCGGCCCAGATAGTATTGGGATCATTGGGAAAGACCAACAGGCAGAAAACTGGCACATCGGGGAATCCATTACCGCTCTCTCCATTGGCTTGAAATGCCGTTAAATCCTCCCAGGTCTGTCCCGCATCACTGGTACGCAGAACCTTAGGAGTATCGGCAAAGGAAAACATGGCATAGGCAGTATTAGGCTCCGTCGGATGGGTGGCTAAACCGCTGATGCTTCCCAATGATTCACCGTCAAAATTATTAACGGGATCAAAGCTTTGCCCGCCATCAGTGGAAAAGTGTAGTCTGGTAGCCGTGGTCATCCCGCTACCTGCCCAGACCCTGGTGGGATCCGCTTCTGAAATGGCCACCTGGGTGAGATTGTTGAACCCCCACCCACTGTTGATAGGCACTGATTGCCAAGTCCCTCCAAAGTCCGGAGAACGCCAGACGCCACTACTTCCCACGGCAAACAAAATGTTGGGATTTCGTTTGCTGTTGGCCAGCCGGGATACAAATGGGGCATCATCTTCTCCGGTGTCATCCAACCCGTTGGTGGCAGAAGCCCAGTTCTGTCCGCCATCTGTGGTTCTGCGGAATCCGTTAAACTGCGACCCTCCAATGATTTTTTGTGGATCAGTATAATGCCAGACCACTTTAAAACCATCACCTCCTATTTGCCGGCGATAGGCAGTGCCCGAATTGGCAATAGCGCCGTCCGGTGAGCGGTAGGTGCCATTATCCTGCATACCTCCAATAAACTCCATGACCCCAGGCTTCTTATCCGCCCCGTAGAATTGGCTGGTGTTTAAGCCAAATCCCCTGAAGGACCAGGCACCATCAATCTCTCCCGGAATGGTGCCGGTACTGGAGAGGTATACCCCCCCGTCATTACTAACTAAAATACGAAAAGTGCCGGCGCTCTGATTGACTTCTTGCATGATCAAGGTATGGTGATCCGGATGTAAGCCCAATTCTGCCGGATTGTCACTGTTAAAGGTTTGAATAAACCGGTTCCGGCCGCTTAATTGATTAAAAGCATCAGACATGTTCACTGTGCTCCTGAAACGATTCACCACCGAGCCGTGATTGATGATAACCTTTGCTTCGGGAAGATTGTTGGGATCCCAGGGATCAGCATTTTCCTCCAGGATGGGCCACATAAAATACATCTGGTCAAAAGTATGACCGCCATTTTCCGTAATACCAGGGTCTGGATTGTTAGGATCATAAGGTATGGCATGGATAAATACATACTCCCGGGTAGTAAGCAGATCAGGATCAGCGTCATCATCCCGTACTTTTAAATTAAAAGCCCCGTCCCGCTCTTGATCCCTGAATGAAACCATTAGTTGAAGGTTATTGTCAACATCCCATACCTCAAATGGTACATCCACATAATCCTGATAGGAATATTCGTTGTCTGGCACTCCAGCTCCTCCGTTATTACTGCTGCCCCCATCTGGGGGTACTTCGAATCGATGCGCTTTTTGACTTATACCAGGACCAAACCTCCATTCCACAGAAGTAAAATCCTCCTCCGGGATATCACCCAGCGATAACTTGTCCTCAAATACGTCGCCGTTATCAAAACTCACGAAATCAATAAAATCCTGGGTATTCTCCAGGGTAACCCCCAAAACCGTAGGCTCCCCAACACTGGACCCTGGTTCCAGAGTGAATTTAAAAAGGTTCACTCCTCCTACGTACACTATGTCCTCCTCATATGGATGTACCGCAATTGAATTATCATAACCACCCTGACCTCCCAGAAAATCCACATTTTCTCCATTTTCAGGCTCGATCATGATTGACCAGCTTGCTCCTGCGTCTTCAGAAATGTACAAGTCGGATTCAGCACCCGATAAAGTTCCTTCCGCAGAGGCATAAATACGACTGGGATTATTAGGCGCAATAGCAATTTCTACCCTGCCATCCGGATTCATGCCATTGCTAGATGGTGTCCAGGTATTGCCTTTGTCGGTAGATTTGATCACCCCGGAACTCCTAACTGTGGCATACAAGATATTGAAATTGCCAGGAGAAGCGACCAGCTGCTGAACCCATCTTGCCCCCGAGAATACCCTGCTCCACGAAGCTCCACCATTTACGGACTTATAAATCCCAGAATCAAAATCTGCAAAATTGGGATCGTTGCTGGTACAGGCCAGTACGATATTGGGGTTGTTTGGATCAACAATGATTCTATTGACGTTTTGGAAATTCTCATTAGTGGCGGTGAATGCCAGCTGAGACCAGCTGTTGCCACCATCTGTAGATTTAAATATCCCATCCCCCTTCACCCCGCTCAATCCGGCAAATGATTCCCCGGTTCCTACATAGATGATGTTGGGATTAGAATTACTAATGGCAATACTGGAGACCGCCAAATTAGGTAGTTCCGGGGTTAAATTAGTCCAACTAGTACCGCCATTAAAAGTCTTCCATAAGCCGCCACCCACACCACCGGCAATCCAGACATTGCCGTTGGGATCGTTTGGCATCACTGCCATGGCCCGGATCCGGCCAGCTACATTTCCCGGCCCTCTCTCTACAAAATCCAGCATTTGCGCACGAGAGCGCTGTTTGCGGTATTTACTGGACATGGCTTTTTTGAGTTCGGCAAACCGGTAATTGGCAGCATAATCAGGCCCGCTGGCGCCTGCTTTGGTTCTTATCATCCAGTGGTATTTTGCAAAAAGGTCTGGACGATCAGTTTTAACTACAGGATCCCGGTTTTCCCATTGCCTTTGCCACTCCATTTCCGGATCCCAATTGGTGGATTGTGTCTGATAGCGCAACTGCAATAAGCCGTAGCAAGTAGCAAAAAAAAGTAGTATCAGTAGTAGAAGTCTTTTCATATGCCTTTTCTCAGATCATTTCTCTTCTGTATCACCTGGTTGATAAAGCGGAGTTTTATGGCCGGTTTTTAGATTAAACAGGTAGAGGTCCTCATCATTAACCGTTGGATAGCCTTTATAATTCCGTACTGCAATTTCTTCCCTGCTGTGCCAGGCCACCGAGCCATTAGCCATATGTGCCTGGTGGATCACCTGGTTAGCAGTTACGTCGATTACACAATAATGGACTTCGCGCGGTACTGGCGGGTCTTGCTCCTGAGCTATTTTCTGGCAAAGCACTAGGGTGCTGTCGGGGTTAAACGTGTACTGGAGACTATCTCCTAAAATATCCGCAGCCAGTTCTATATACTGTGGTGCCATTTGTGAGTGAAGGTCATTTTTAGTAGCAGTACAACTGCTCACAATCACCAATCCCATGCCCATCCAATTCATATAAAGGACGATACGGAAAAATTTTTGGTACAAATTATTTTTGTAGTAACCCAAGGGTGAACCTATTTGGTTATAAAATCTTAAACTCAATTCTGCGATTAAGCTGTCGGTTGGCTTCTGTGTCATTGGGGGCTACCGGCGCTTCTGCGCCATAACCCCTAAACCGCATACGATCTCTTTCAATCCCCGATTGCAATAAATACTGGTAAACGGCCTTAGCGCGATTCAGTGAAAGTTGCTGGTTGTGGGCAGTTTCGCCCGAGTTATCAGTATGGCCTGATATTTCTACCCGCAACTGGGGATTATCCCGCAGAAATCTAGCGGTCTTATTGAGCTCAGTAATGGACTTATCCTTTATTTCGTATTTGTCCACGTCAAAAAATATGTTATTCAGAGTGGCTGCCAAACCTTTTTTCAAGGGTTTTAAGTAAACATCCCGGTGCAGAGGTTCCCGATCGCGACTTTCCTGATAGTCAAAACTCAAGCTTTCGAATAAATACCCGGGACTGCTAACGTATAAGGCATATTCGGAACCTTCAGTCAGTATTTGCATATAATCACCGCTTAAAGAATCTGATTGCACCACAGATCGCAGAGAATCGGCTTGGATATCAAAAAGCTCTACTCTGGCCGCCAAAGGGGTTCTTGAGTCAACATCCAGCACCTTACCGGAGATGTAATTACTTTTTTGTTTTATTTTGATAGCTTCCGGTACGTCGAATTCATACAACAGGCTTCGATAGGATTGTTGATTTTTCTGCTCATAACTGTAATACCCTTTCTCCCCGTCGGCAGTAATAAACAAGGAGACCTGGTCGTCGTGAGTATTGATGGGATAACCCAGGTTTTTAGGTTGAGACCATCCTCTTGGGCTCAATTCAGTGTAAAATATGTCATAACCTCCCATGCCTGGATATCCACGGGACGAGAAAAAAAGAGTTTGACCGTTGACGTGAATAAAGGGACTGACCTCCTCCTCCGGGGTATTGACTGCCGGCCCCAGATTGACTGCCTTGGTCCAACTATCCTCTACCCAGCTACTCTTCCATATATCGCGTTTACCAAAACCACCATGGCGATCTGAAACAAAATAAAGGGTTCTACCATCAGCGGATAAGGTAGGTTGTGATTCCCAGTCACGGCTATTGATAGCAGTCCCCATGTTTTCTGGTTTAGTCCATTCATCCCCATGCTTATAACTGACGTAAAGGTCACAACTCCCCATAGTCTTTCTGCCTGAGCAGCTGGTGAAGATAATGGTCCTGCCGTTAGCAGAAATGGCGCAGGTTCCTTCATTAAATTTACTGTTTATAACCTCCGAGATGGATTCAGGCTGGGACCAACTGCCGTCTGATTCTTTATAGCTGATCACCATGTCTTCATCATATTGAGGGTCGCGAGCCTCTCTCCTGGTAAATATCAGGGTGTTTTGATCAGCAGTCAATACAGGAAAATATTGCAAGCCGAATTCATTTACATTTTCCGGTAAGGCCCGGGGTTCAAACGGTAAGGGGTTTTCTAATTGCTCAAGGGCAAATTTAGTTGAATTCAATAATCTGTCAGCTGCTTTTCGCTGTTGGGCCGGTGGATTAAAAGAGTAAAACTTGTTGATTAACTCCTCTGCTTTTTGGTAATTGCCCTGCTGAAAATTCATTTCTCCCAGAGCAAAATAGGCCCCAACTGTTTTGGGGTCATCGGGAATAAGGGCTACCGCAGATTCCAGATAACCTTTGGCCTTATCCATATCACCTAAAGCCAGATAATTAGTGCCCAACCTCAGATGTGCCTCGGCAAATCCGGGATCTTTTTCGATGGCCATTTTTAAATAATCTACCGCCTGAGAATAATTACGGGTTCGTAATAATTCACCTGATCGCTCGAAATATTTTATAGCCTTTTTGGACTTACTGTGGTATTGAGCATAGCCCGAAGTTAAAGTAAAGGCCAGACAAAAAAATATTAGTAAAAATCTCATGGTATTTCCAAAAATTTATGGATTTGTAGGGAAACTTGCCATTGGGGGTGTTTTTTAACATAGTCAATGATCAGTGGGTTCATTTTTGATGCCTTACTCCACTCCGGTTGTAAAAACAGCCGGCATTGCTTTCCCACCTTATCTGCATGCTCCTCCGCCCATTGGAAGTCGCTGGAGTGATAGATCACCACTTTCAATTCATCTGCTTCAGCATAGATCTCTTCCAAAGGCTTTTTGAATTTTTTAGGTGAAAAGCAGATCCAATCCCATTGCCCGGTAAGCTGGTAACAGCCCGAAGTTTCCAAATGGGTTTTTAACCCTTTCTCTTGTAATCGCCGGCAAAGGGCCTCTAAATTATGCATTAGAGGCTCTCCTCCGGTCACCACAGCCAGGCTGCATTTGCTGGCTACCGCTTGATTTACCAGAGTGTCAACCTCAATAACAGGGTATTGATCTGCTTCCCATGATTCCTTTACGTCACACCAATGACACCCAACGTCGCAACCCGCCAATCGTATAAAGTATGCAGGTTTTCCGCTATGATATCCCTCACCCTGTAATGAGTAGAAGGACTCCATCAAAGGCAATTTTTGTTCTTTTTTAGTTAAAACCGGCATTTATCCCACAGATTCTGCTTGATAAAACGCTTTTTTAGCTGATTGTAGTGTGTTCCATAACAAGGAAGCTCGGGTCATGGGTCCTACCCCGCCCGGCACCGGGGTTATATAACTGGATTTTGGGGCCACTGAAGGGAAATCCACATCTCCTTTTAGGGAATATCCTCGCTTCTTACCAGGATCTGGTACCCGGGTAATTCCGACATCTACCACTACCACCCCCTGATTGACCATTTCTCCTGTTAAAAAGCCGGGAATGCCTATGGCAGCGATAATTATATCCGCCTGTCTGGTAAAAGAGGCGATCTTTTGGGTACGGCTGTGACAGACAGTCACTGTGCAATTTCCAGGGTTGCTCTTACGGGTCATTAAGATACTCATGGGGGTGCCTACGATGTCGCTTCGTCCCAGTACCACACAGTGCTTACCGGCAGTGTCAATTTGATACCGCTCCAGTAACTTTATAATACCAAATGGGGTAGCCGCGATATAAGCTGGCAGACCTTTTACCATCCTTCCTACATTTACCGGGTGAAAGCCGTCCACATCCTTGTGCGGCTCGATGGCTTCGGTGACTTTTTGTACTGATATCTGAGGCGGCAGTGGCAACTGTACGATTAATCCATCAATTTCCCCGTCCTGGTTAACCTCTTTAACAGTTGATAATAGATGTTCTTCTGAGACCTCCTCATCAAGTCGAAGTAAAGTCGATCCGAAGCCTACCTGAGCACAATCCTTTACTTTGCTGTTTACATAAGTCTGGCTGGCCCCATCAGTACCCACCAGGATCGCCGCCAGATGGGGCACCTTTCCACCCTGCCGCTTGATCTCCTCCACTTCCAGGCTGATCTCTTTTTTTATTTCTTCTGCGGTCTTTTTTCCGTCGAGTATCTCCATTTACTACTAATCCAGTTTTAATACGGCCATAAATGCTTCCTGTGGGATTTCCACATTGCCCACCTGCCTCATGCGCTTTTTCCCTTTTTTCTGTTTCTCCAGCAGTTTGCGCTTTCGGGTGATATCACCTCCATAGCATTTTGCCAGTACATTTTTGCGCATAGCCCTCACCGTTTCCCGAGCGATCACCTTAGTGCCGATAGCGGCTTGTATGGCGATTTCAAACATCTGCCGAGGCAGCAGCTCACGCAGCTTTTCGCATAATCTTTTACCCCATTCATAAGCTTTTTCCCGGTGTACAATGGCTGATAAAGCATCCACTTTTTCCCCATTCAGCATAATATCCAGTTTCACCATGTTCGATTGCCTGTAGCCCAACAATTCATAATCCAGGCTGGCATATCCCCGTGAAATAGTTTTTAATCGATCAAAAAAGTCGAATACCATTTCAGAGAGAGGCAGTTCAAATGTGAGCTCCACTCGATCACTGGTAAGATATACCTGGTTTTTAATAACGCCTCTCTTGTCCATACAAAGGGCAATAATGGGGCCGATATACTCCGACTTGGAAATGATCTGAGCTCTTATAAAAGGTTCTTCCACATGGGATATAGATACCGGGTCCGGCAGTTCCGAAGGAGCATTCACTTGGTGTAGTACCCCTTTTTGATCAATAGCATGAAATTCAACTGAAGGCACAGTAGTGATTACCGTCATATCAAACTCTCGCTCCAGCCGCTCCTGCACAATCTCCATATGCAGCATTCCCAGGAAGCCACAACGAAAGCCGAACCCCAAAGCAACAGAGGTCTCTGGTTCCCAAACCAAGCTGGCGTCATTGAGCTGCAGTTTCTCCATAGAAGCCCTAAGTTCTTCGTATTCCGAGGTCTCAACCGGATAAATTCCGGCAAATACCATAGGCTTTACATCCTCAAAACCTTTCAAAGCGGTACTGGGCCGGTCTGTATGGGTGATGGTGTCTCCAACTTTCACCTCTTTAGCTATTTTGATCCCCGATATCAGATACCCCACATTACCGGCGCCAATTTGTTTACATGGCTCCTGCTTGAGTTTTAATATGCCGATTTCATCCGCATCATAATTTCGGCCTGTATTAACAAACTTTACCTGGTCCCCGGTGCTGATAGTGCCATTGAATATCCGGAAATACACTTCAATACCCCGGTAACTATTAAACATTGAATCAAAGATCATGGCCTGCAGGGGCGCTGCAGGGTCTCCTTTCGGTGGTGGAATCCGGTTTATTATCGCTTCTAAGATCTCATCAATGCCTATTCCTTCTTTGGCGCTGGCCATAATGATATCGGATGGGTCACATCCTATGAGATCCACGATTTGCTCCCGTACTTCGTCCGGCATTGCACCAGGCAGGTCAATTTTATTCAAGATGGGGATGATTTCCAAGTCATGCTCCAACGCCAAGTAGAGATTAGAAATGGTCTGAGCCTCAATACCTTGAGAAGCATCTACTACCAGCAATGCGCCTTCACAGGCAGCAATTGAGCGGGACACCTCATAAGAAAAATCCACATGGCCCGGTGTATCGATGAGGTTAAGGGTATAGGCTCCGGAAGAATGCTGGTATTGCATTTGCACCGCATGACTTTTAATGGTGATCCCCCGCTCTCTTTCCAGATCCATATCATCCAGCAGCTGATCCTGCATTTCACGCTCCGTTACCGTATTGGTTTTCTGCAACAGGCGGTCTGCTAAGGTGCTTTTACCATGATCGATATGGGCGATGATACAAAAATTTCTAAGGTGCTCCATGTGGCGGAATCAAGGCCAAAAATAGCCAATTAATTCCTACTTTGATAGGGATTCAAAGCGATTAATTAGAGGTAGAATTGACAAAAACTACCTCTATTTACTTGAGATAATTCAATAAAAATCGGATATTTGTTGCCCCAATTTCTATTCTCTGATGTTAATCGCTGAAAAGAAACGTAAAGAAAATATATCCGAGTACATCATCTTTATGTACCAGACGGAAGATCTTATCCGGGCTTATAATTTTGAACTGGATGAGATTTTCAAGTACGTAATTCAACACTTTCCGGTGGAAGATGAAAAAAAGACCAGGATCAAGGCCTGGTATAGAAAAATAGCCAATCAAATGAAGAAACAGGGTTTGGAAAAGGCTGGCCACCTGGAAGAATTGAATCAGCTGGCCCAAGAGCTCTCCAATTTCAACCTGGAACTACTGAAATCAGATCAGGCCTACCGCAAGATATTCGATCAGGCAAAACTGCACATTCATCGCAACGCGGCCAAATCAAACGGACAGATAAGTAATCCGGTCCAGATCTGCCTTAACGGGATCTATGGGCTGTTGTTACTGCGATTAAATGGCAAGCCGGTGGATGATGAACTCAAACAAGGGGCATCGACATTTGGCGATGTTCTTTCCTACCTTAGTTTCAAGTATCAAAAACGCAATAACGGGCATTAGGCCTATTCAGCAAGCGAGCGAGCGCGAAATCCGAAGGAAGCGTTTGAAGGGAGAACCCATTAGAAATGAAGACCATCTCAGTGAATGAGATTGCTTCTTCGCTACGCTCATCGCAATGACCGCCTACGGGCAACTTAGTCAATAACAACTTCACTTTTCCATTCTATCATCGTATCGAGGTATAATTTTTTGATTCCAAAACACACAAAACTCGATGACGTTAAGGTGATATGATTAAGCTATAGGTGTTGAT
Source organism: Cyclobacteriaceae bacterium (assembly GCA_965224285.1). Taxonomy (GTDB): domain Bacteria; phylum Bacteroidota; class Bacteroidia; order Cytophagales; family Cyclobacteriaceae; genus JAJCYK01. The sequence continues at coordinate 4,250,071 of OZ245043.1, read as the reverse complement.
TTAGTGGTTATCTGGAGCAGCGATCAGTAATTACTACCATAGTCGTCATTGGGAATATCAGAGCGAAGAAAGTAGTTAAACAGCTAATATCAGAAATTTATCATAGTGCGTCATTGCGAACGCAGTGAAGCAATCCCATTCAAGGTTAGCCACGTACATAGTCAGACTAACCAGGTTGCCAAGGAGATTGCTTCTTCGCTACGCTCATCGCAATGACCGTCTACGGGCAACTTAGTCAATAACAACTTCACTTTTCCATTCTATCGTGGTATCGAGGTATAATTTTTTGATTCCAAAACACACAAAACTCGATGACGTTGAGGTGATATGATTAAGCTAGAGGTGTTGATGTAGTGGTTATCTGGAGCAGCGATCAGTAATTACTACCATAGTCGTCACTGGGAATATCAGAGCGAAGAAAGTAGTTAAACAGCTTAATATCAGAAATTTATCATAGTGCGTCATTGCGAACGCAGTGAAGCAATCCCATTCAAGGTTAGCCACGTACATAGTCAGACTAACCAGGTTGCCAAGGAGATTGCTTCTTCGCTACGCTCATCGCAATGACCGTCTAAATCCACAAAGCTGAGTTTTGAAACTCAGAACCCTGGCATCCGCGTTTGAAAACCATTCTTCGCTGTGTCTAGCACGGGTAATAGTGCCGATCCTTCTAATAGCTTCGACCTGGCATGGTGAGGACGATTCAAATGAGACGACCTGCTTAAATTAAAATCTGATTTTCAGTTAAGATGTTAATGTCCTGTGAAAGCACTCAGTCCAAACCATCAACGTCATCCAATATTTGAAATGGACTTAATTATTGGCAGTTTTCAACCCACGATAGTCAACCTGGCTAAATAAGAATATTCCTCCTCAAACACGATCTGAGCTTTAAGGCCTACCTGCTCACTGCTTTCTATTAGCAGCTTTTGATTTGCGAACAACCTGGAAAATGATGAAGAAATGGCCCCTCCATACTGATAGCGATAAAACAATTCTTCCCTAACACCTTCAAAGGTTTCCGGATATAAGTAGCTTATGTCGCAAGAATCCATGATAATTTGCCCTCCAGGGGTTATATAATCCTTAAGCCGGGCTAAAAATCTATTCAAATTGGTTTTTGAACCTGCCAGTCCCAGGCCGTTCATTAGTAGCAGAGCGGTATTATAGCGCTTGGGGTGATGGTCATATAAATCCTCACAGCAGATGGAGTGTACTCCTCTTTGTTTCATAACTTTGCAGGCCCCTGGTGACTGCTCAATGGCAGTTACTTCCAAGCCCATCTTTTGCAGGGATAGGGCATGAGCTCCGGTCCCGGCGCCAAGATCCACCACAGGGCTCTGGCAAAGCTCCAGTGCATAGGTTTCCAAGGCGGTAAAATCGTCGGAGTATCGAAAAAATTCCTCCAGGGGGACTTTTTCTTTAGGGCCATAAGAGGTTTTAAGGTATAGTGTCTTGGTTTTTACACCTCGATGAAAATCCCACAGGGCCTGACCCCAAATGTCCATCAACTGCTGTGATCGGCTACAATGACCCAATCCCCTTTTATCTTTTGCCAGAGTAAGGTGAAATGGCCGCTTAGATCTCCGATGGATCGTTTTAAGTGATAGGCCCCTATCAGATAAAACTGACTATGGCCCAGGGGCATCATCCTGATAAACTCGAAGGTCAGGGTGCCCATTGCTTCCCGGTTGGGATAGGCGCTGAGATATCTTTTTAGGGTGTTGTCGTAACCATAATAGACACTGTCTTTGCCAATGAACATCAGGGAGTCAGATTCCCAATAACCCACCATGAAACAATTCAGATCACCTCGGTTCCAGCATTCTTGCTGGTTCTGCATCTTTTGTTTAATTATGGTCTCCGGAGATTGAGCCCGGGCCATGTAGCTGTTGATAAAGATGAGAATGAACCCCAAATAGAAAAGCTTCATGGTCAGGTTTTGAGATGGTGACGAATTTTTTCTCTAATCGCCTCTTTATCTTGATTCAAGTCTGCATCACTTTTGACCTCCTCCAGCAATTCCTGGACCACTTGGTGATCATATCCCAGCGCTTCTGCATAGCGGCTGCAGATTTCAATTTCCCTTTCATCCAGACGTGCGTCCATCTTGGCCATTAAAATGATGGTGTACAAATACTCGAACTTATCCTCCGGGGATAGGGCCTGTAGATCATCATGGGGCTCCTGTGGGTTTGCGACTAGTTGTTCGACTTCAAACATGGGAAGTCCTTTGCTTACAGCGATCTTATGGATGAGAGCCATTTCAGACCCACTGATATTACCATCTGATTGCGCCAATTGCAGCAAGGTGCGTATTAAATTTAGTGACATGAAAGTTAGCTGGTGGTACGTTTTTTCAAAAGTTAGGAATTTTTTGATAATAATCCTGTCTGCTTAGAGCCATTATTATCAGTTTAACTAATTTACGGGCCATGAATTTTTTGGGTCACGCTGTTTTGAGCAACTCTCAACCCAGGATCATGGTTGGCAATTTTATAGCCGACTTTGTCAAAGGCAAGCGGTACGAAGACTACCCTGCGGGCATCCGGGAAGGCATATTACTGCATCGCGAGATTGACTTTTACACTGACCAGCATAGAAAGGTACGTCAAAGCAAACGCAGGTTACAAGCTCGTTATCGCCATTATGCCGGGGTAATAGTCGATATGTACTATGATCATCTATTGGCGGCCAATTCTAAACATTTTCTTCAAATCCCTTTAAGCGAGTTTATTAATCAGTTCTATCAAACCATTGAATTACATCGGAAATATCTGCCTGAAACTGCTCTGCGGCTGTTTCATTACATGAGCAGAGACAACTGGCTGCTTGGTTACAGTAGCGTAAAAGGCATAGAACATGCTCTGCGGGGTATTTCCCGGCGCACCAGATTTAATTCCAAGATGGAGTATGCCGGGGAAGAATTACGGACACATTATCCAGATTTCAAAGCAGAATTCATGGTATTTTTCCCTGAGATTTCGCAGTTTGCCGCAGACAAACTTAAAGGCTATGATGGTCAGTAAACCGAAAGGCAGCACTTTGGTGTCATTAGGTATATTCTTAGTAATTGCTTATGGATTAGGCGTTTGGAGTGCAGTGAGTATACCCAAAACCGGTGAGGTCAATATGTTCAAATTTGTACTGACGGTATTTCTCTTTTTTGTAGCGGTAGTGGTAACCAGCAGGATCTTGTGGACCTACAGGTCTTTACGTTTATCAAAGCACCAATGGCAGGTCCACTATTTACTGCGGCCCGATGTGAAATTCAAAACCGAGGATATAGAGTGGTGGCAGATCACCAATATTAAAACCCGCGGTGGATTGTATCAGGAGTTGCAGGTGCGAACTGATACAAATGACGGGATCAAGATCAGCCCTCAGGAACATACCGGATTTGACCCGATATTCGATTATCTTAAAAAAAAATGCCATAATAAACGACGTCCTGATTTGTAAATAATTCAAATTGATCAATATGTGGCAATCCATTTGGTATGTGGGCCTGGGTGGTTTTGGCGGAAGTGTACTGCGTTATCTTTTGCAACTTTGGATCCAAAATCGCTGGCCCTCTGTTTTCCCATGGGGCACTTTCGCGGTAAATGTTAGTGGGTGTCTGTTGATAGGGATCCTGATGGGCCTGGGACATAAAGAAGGTCTACTAAACGACAGCAGTAGATTACTGTTAATTACCGGCTTTTGCGGTGGATATACTACCTTTTCCACTTTCAGTCTGGAGGGCTTGCAACTTTTGCAGCAGGGTCAGATAATGATTTATCTGGGGTATGCTATGGGCAGCTTATTGATAGGACTGACCGCTACCTGGCTCGGTTTTCAGCTTTTGAAATGATCGCTATGATCCCATTGATATTGATCCAACGACTCCAACGCTTTGGTCAATAAAGCAATGCAATCCGCGATATCCTGTTTATGAGCCATCTCAATCACCTGGTGAAGATATCGGGTAGGCACTGAAATAGCCCCGGCAATGGCTCCTTTTCTACCGGTTTTTTGCACTGCAGCAGTATCTGTGCCACCGGCGGTTAGGACCTCTGGTTGCCAATTGATGGAGTGATCATTTGCCACTTGTTTTAAAAAAGAGACCATGCGATAATCACTGATGGCTGAAGCATCCATTATCTTTATGGCCGCTCCTTCCCCCAGACTGGTAATGTGTTCGTGTTCTGAGGAGCCAGGAAGATCATAGGCAACGGTGGTGTCCAGGGCAATCCCAAAATCCGGGTTGATCTGATGCGCAGCTACCAATGCACCTCTCAGTCCCACTTCCTCCTGCACGGTAAATACCGCATGAACCTCATAGGGAAAATTATCAATCCTGGCTAGTGCCTCCAAAAGTATATACACCGAAACCCGGTTATCGATGGATTTACAATTTATACAATCACCCATTTCCAGAAACTCACGCTCACGGGTGATGGGGTCCCCTACCTGCACCAACTCTTTCACCCGGTCAACTGGAAGTCCCAAGTCAATAAAGTAATCCTTATGTTTGGGGGTCTTATTTCTTTCTTCGGTACTCATCACATGAATTGGTTTACTGCCCATTACCCCTACTAAGTCCTGAAGACCATGCACCGTCACTCGCTGGGCGGTCAATGTCTTAGGATCAAAGCCTCCAAGGGTGTGGAAACGGATGAATCCTTTTTTGTCGATATGAGTTACCATAAAACCGATCTCATCCATATGGGCGGCCACCATCACTTTCTTCCCTGGATCTGAAGTTTTAGTTCTTTTTACTGCATGTATGTTCCCCAGATTGTCCACAAACAGCTCGTCTGACAGGTTATCGGCTTTTTTCATGATCAGTTGCCTGATGTCCTGTTCAAATCCCGGAGCTCCAGAAGCTGTACAAACCTGGTTCAAAAGTTCGATATTCAGATCATCCATGTTCATGGTTTGGTGGGTTTATGGTGGAAAATACATGGTGGTTTAGCCAAAAGACCGGAACCAGTGCGCACGAGAGGAATCGAACCTCCACGCCCTAAAACGGGCACCAGGCCCTCAACCTGACGCGTCTACCAGTTCCGCCACGTGCGCTGGTGGTACCGAATTGAGGGAATGCAAAAGTAGAATTATTTGAGGATACTTCAAAAGCTTCCCCAAGGTTTCACTGAACCTCTAAAAGCACATTTGAGAAGTATTGTCTGGAGTCGGAAAATTGCTCCTTAATGATAAATCCCGAGGTACTGGCAATTTCCTCCAACAGAGGCTGATCATATTTTTGGGAAAGTTCCATAGCAATGGTCTCCCAGGCTCTGAAATGGAATGAAGCGTTTAGTTTTGAAATGGTTACCGAATGGTCTTCCGTGCTCACCAGGTAACTCCTTGACTCCCCATTGGACGGATTATACACTGGATAATGGATGAAGTTGTCAAGTTCAAAGTTGCCTCCCAACTCCCGGTTGATCCGCCGCAGCAAATTGAGGTTAAAAGCCCGGGTAACCCCCTTACTGTCATCGTAAGCTTTTTTTATAACCCGAGGGTCTTTTACCATATCAACACCTAGTAGCAAATGATCTCCAGGTGAAAGAATGTTGGACAAATGCCCTAGAAAATCCATAGCCACCGGCTTTAAAAAATTTCCAATATTACTACCGAGAAAGAGGATCACTTTTTTCCTTTGGGAAGACCCGCCCATCTGGCCCAATACCTGAAAATATTCACCCTGAAGCGGTTCTATGGCCAAACCAGGCAAATTACTGCTTAAATCTTGACTTAGCTTATTCAACGCATTTTGGCTAATGTCAATGGGTTTGTAAATAAAATCTGCTCCTTCTAACTTGAAGTGCTCCAACAATACCTTGGTTTTTAAACCATCGCCCGCGCCAAATTCCACCAGGTCGAACGGAGAACCGTCCTGGGAAAACCATTCCAACAATTTATTCTTATGGTGATCCAGGATCTGGTATTCACTGCGAGTCAGATAATACTCCTCCAGGCCCATGATCCTTTGAAACAAAGCGTCGCCGCGTTGGTCATAAAAATATTTGGAAGATAAATATTTAGGGTCGGCGGAAAGCCCAGTCATGACGTCCCGTGCAAACTGATCATTCATATATCCGTTTATTTTATTGGTTGGCAGCCAGGCGGATTCCGTTAAATTGCCAGCGTAAATGTGGATGAAAGAAATTTCGGTAGGAGGCTCTAATGTGATCCCTTGGTGTGGCGCAGGAGCCACCCCGTAAGACCATCTGGTTTATCATAAACTTTCCGTTGTACTCTCCCAGGGCACCTTTCTGGGTTTTAAAGTAGGGATATGGCAGATAGGCGCTGCTGGTCCATTCCCAAGCATCACCGTAGAACTGAAGGTTTCCCGTATTGCCGGGCAAAGGTTGAAAGTTACCATCTTCTTGAAAATTAGCGTGACCTGGAACATTTTGCTGCAGTTGTCGGCAGGCGGTCTCCCATTCGAACTCCGTAGGCAACCTCATACCCTTCCAACGCGCATAGGCATCTGCTTCAAAGTAGCTAATGTGGGTAACTGGTAACTCAGGAATAACCGGTTCCAATCCTCTTAAATTATATTGATGCCACTTTCCCTCCACCTGGTGCCAGTAAAGAGGGGCGGTTACCTGGCCCTGGTTGACCCAGTCCCAGCCTTCGGACAACCAGTATCGAAAATCCTGATATCCTCCGGCCTGAATAAACTCCTGGTATTCACTATTAGTAACCAAACGACTTAAGATCTTAAAATCGTGAAGATAAACCTGATGCGCCCCCAATTCATTATCGAAGCAGAATGCATCACCAGTATGGCCGATTGGATAATTCCCGGCGGGAACAGAGATGTATTCCGCAGGTATAACCGTGTGACTTTCTTGACTAATCGGGTCGCTAATAAAAGCAGGAAACAGCGGGTTGTGCCCTAAGATGTATTTTATGTCAGTGATCAACAACTCTTGGTGCTGTTGTTCATGCTGCAAGCCAATTTCAAAAACTTCCAGAAATCTTCTGGTGATCTCAAGGTCACTTTTAAGGAGACTTTCCATATGTTCATCCACGTAAACCCGGTATTTGTAAACATCCTCCACTGAGGGTCTGGTAAGATTACCCCGATGGGCCCTGATCACCCTTTTCCCAACCGTTTCATAGTAACTGTTAAATACATAGCTATAGTCCGGATGATAGGGTCGATAGTCGGGATAAAAAGGCTCCAGAATAAAAGTTTCAAAAAACCAGGTAACATGGGCTAAATGCCATTTCGGAGGGCTTACATCTACTACCGGTTGAACAACATAATCTTCCTTTTCTAAAGGCTTACATATAGATTCACTACTGGCACGCACCTTGCGAAATCTTTCCAATAGCTTAAGCCCATCGCTTACTTCAACTTGCATTATTATGGATTTGTCAAATGTCTCAAAAATTACAAATTATATACATTTATACGTCATGACCTATAGGTAACGGTCACATTATTTGGTAAGTTCTGTCAAACTAAATATTCTTATTACTATTTTTTCAACCTTATGGGATATTTATGAGTGACTTTTTTTGGTTCAGTTGTATTCTGTCTTTAATAATTGTTGGTTGTGATAACTCAAAAGAGGATCCAACACCTCCATTAATTGAAGTACCCATTATTGCTGATTTTAACCCAAAGTCAGGGGCTACTGGCACCGCAGTTACTATAACAGGTGAAAACTTTTCGGCTACACCTAACAACAACGAAATTCTATTTGGGGGTGTTTCTGCTGAAGTAATATCCTCATCACATACTAGTATTGAAACTACAGTGCCACAAGGAGCGCAGACCGGAAGCATCCGCATTACTGTGAATGGACTGTCTGGTACCAGTATGGAAAATTTTGAAGTTCTCAAACCTTTCTGGGTTCAGAAAGCTGATTTTGGAGGAATAGGCCGAATTCGTTCCACGGGATTTTCGATTGGTAATAAAGGCTATATAATTCTAGGTAATTCAATTTCCCAAAACGCAGGACGGGAAACGGACTTATGGGAATACAATCCTGAAACGGATGAATGGATTCAGAAATCAGACTTTCCAAGTTTAGGCAGAGAATATGCGATTAGTTTTACCATAGGGGATAAGGCTTATGTGGGACTTGGTTTTTCAAATGACGGAGACAATAATGACCTATGGGAATATGACCAGGAATTGGATCAATGGTCTCAAAAAGCCGATTTCCCAGGATTGCCCAGAGAGGCAGCGGTAGCTTTCTCTATTGCAGGTAAAGGCTACGTAGGATTGGGAACAAATTTATTCTTTTCTGCATCATATAAGGATGTTTGGGAATATGATCCACGAAACGACAGCTGGTCATTATTAGGAAATTACCCGGGTTCCGGAAGGAAGTGTTGGATTCGTTATTGATGATAAAGGATATATTGGTTTGGGAGCCTCATCCGGTCAAGGTAGCTTCGTCGACTTTTGGTCATTTGATCCTGTAACCAAGGAATGGATACAGCTGCAATCATTCCCCGGGATGGCCAGAGCGTTTGCCTTTGGAATTGGGATTGGTCAGTTGGGCCTGGTCGGGCTTGGCTCGAACGATGGAATTGATATTTGGAGCTTCCACCCGGAAATAAATAAATGGGAGCCTCAGCCTGATTTTCCAGGAACTATCAGAACAGACGCAGCTGCTTTTGGCATAGGAGAGCAAGGATATGTAGGCACCGGTAATCCAGGTGGATTAATTGAATTTTGGCAGTTACAACCCTAATTGGCATGATGTGAATGCCTGCCGCTTAATATCTGACCCTGGGCACTTCCTAAAGGATTATGGAAATGTCCAGGGTCAGAGCTGAGGCGGGCTGATTATTTAAGCGATGTTATTATCTCGAAAAGCGTATATTAATTCAAGGATATAATCATCGGCTGTCAGCCACTACCATATAAGAATCCTTTTCGTTCATAGATATTTGTGAGATATCATGCTGCTCTATGACAAACATCTTATCCTTATCCACTACGCAATTCACTACATACTGGAAGAGGTCTGACTGTTGATTCACAGCAATATTCCGGGTGCTGAATTTATAGTTATCAGCTTCCACCGCCAAGGTGTACTCCGTATCAAAAGCCATATTGAAAGTGTAAATACCCCTATCAAGATCAGAGGCGCTGGCAACCTGCACTTCTTTGGTCTTGTTATTAGTAAGGGTAATGTTAGCCTTCATTGACTTTTCGGGATTCTTACTGGTGATCTTCCCCTTTAACAGAAACAAGGAAGCGGATAATTCAGGCCTTTCCATTACATAAATGTCATTCTGCCCATCTGAATTGAAATGAGAAGAATTAAAATAGGCCCGATTACCTACAGCGTTTAAGGAAAAGTGTATATCATCCTGGGCTGTATTGATAGGGAAACCTACATTGCGAGGCTCACTCCAGGAGTTATCCGTCAACACTGTAGAAAATATATCATATCCTCCCATGCCCTCATGACCGGTAGAACTGAAAAACAAAGTAGCGTTATCAGTATGGATTTGAGGAGCATCCTCATTGCCGGCAGTATTGACTTCGGGGCCTAAGTTTACCGCTTTGCCCCAGGTTCCATTGACTTGCAGCTCAGATCGATAAATGTCGATCCCTCCATAACCGCCGGGACGATTACTGGCGAAATAGATAAACCTACCATCTTTGGAAATACTGGCACTTCCTTCCCAGGAATTTGAATTGACATCTCCTTCCAATCTTTTAGGTTTAGACCAGTTGTTGCCCTTTCTTTTACTAAGATAGATATCACCCCCATTGAGGTCCTTATAAATAAACAGTTGTTGTCCATCAGAAGATAGTCCGATTCCAGCATCGTGTAGATTGGAATTCAGTCCGGCAACTGGAGCGGGATTTGTCCACTCACCCTTCTTATCTTTTACCGCCATGAAGATATCTTCGTAGTAGGCGCCATCGTTTGCCACTTTTCCTCCGGTGCTGGCTCGCCTGCGTGAGGTAAAGATAAGGGTAGATTCGTCTGCGGATACCAGTGGAACGTAATCAGGGTAAGCGCTGTTGACTTTTTCTCCTAGGTTTTTGATGTCCAATTCCAGGGCATCAGGTACCAGAGAGGTTCCTGCCAGGCACTCTTCCATGTATTGTTTTACCGCTCCGCTTTTATTGGCGCTGGCCTGAGAACCATCGTTTTTCAACTGTTGCTGATAGCGATGATAATGAGCTACGGCCTGCCCGAATTTATGATTTAGATGATAGGCTCTGGCTAAATAAAACTCCAGGTCAGCATGCTGATAGTGACCCTTTCTGGACAGTTCGAGATGCTTCAAAGCATTACCAGGCACCTTACTCTCCATCAGGTAATAAATGCCTATCCTAAAGTTGGTTTGGGCATCGAAGCTTTCCGCCTCATCTTCCAACATGGCCATTTCATCCAAATGCAATGAATTGGATTTGGCATAATAGCTGGAGCTTTTACTCCGCGCGGTGCGCTTGGTCTGTCGAGTAGTGTTCTCAAAACTACCGTCGACCAGTAAATTAGCAGATCCACTCTTGGAGGTCATAGATATATCATCCACCAGGACCCCTTTGTTAGGATCGCCGGTGAGACTGATTACATAAAATCCTATAAATGTTCGCTGCTGCAGGGCCTTAAAAACGAAACTCTGATAGCGGAAGCTTCCAGGCGCTTGATTGTCACCCACGAAAATATCCTCCCTCACTTCTCCATTAATGGCTATTCTCAAAGTTTTATCTCCGGCTGCCTGTCGATGGGTATAGGCATATTTCACTTCATACAGTTCACCGGGAACAGTCTTCACATATTGCCCCAGGTTACTCAGCTCATCCACCTCGGCGAAATGTTGGCCCTCCGCTATAGACTTTAGTCCATATACCGGAGCGGCTACTCGAGGCTTAAAATAAATTCCAGCTGATCTATGAGCAGGTTTCCAGGGTTTCCATCCCTGATCAGTATTTGATGGTTGAGACCATCCATTCAAGTTCATTGCGATAATTCCGATTGCAGTTATTATTGACTTTTTCATGACGACATACTTTACTTAGTGTACCGCATACACACGGTTCACCATAGGTTAAAAATTTGATTAAATAAGAATTAAATAGACGTCTGACCTCAGATATTCATAGTCTTGCATCCCGTTTGGATGATGGACATAGGAATACCATTAGTCAAGTTGGACCAACTGCTATATAGCTTAGTATAATCTACCAGGAATGATAATCTCGAAAAGGATGCAACTGAACTACCAGTTGCCAATTAGCTGTGTGAAGATAGCGCCTTCCGGCACCGTAGGTACTTCATAATCCACATTTGAAGTACCTTTTGGTAAGAGATCTCTGATTGACATCAATCAATTGCTAAGGTGCACATAATTATTTAGTCTCACCGGTCAAAAAATCTTAGTTTATCCCTCATGTGAGTTTTTATATTGGAGCGTTTAAAACCGGGGTATTTTAAATTATAAATTGATAATATCGGGGGAATGGTTATCATGTAAGGGAATGGCGAATACTGGTACTTCCTGAGAATTTTCATTCCCGATGTTTGGCCATGTTTGTTGTCAAATCCAATATTTTAATCGATTGGCTTATTTGAAAGCAGGAATCATGATAGATGTGTCTAAATCTTACATTTAATAACAGGAGCATGAAAACAACAAAACTACCGGGTTTATTTCTGAGGAGAGTGATTTCTCACATATAGGCTCAACCAAGGCTTGGAAATTATTTATTTGTGTAATGTTTTCCCATTATGGTATAGTTCTTACATGTCATGTCGATGCAAGTCACCCGTGTAAGTTTGAAAATTTAGCCTTAAGTGGTGCGAAAAGTCCCTGAATTTTATAATTTTTCTTAACTAAATAGTATTTCATATGTGGAGGAATCAAAATCTTGAATTTATTATTACACCAGGGGTTACCATCAGAAGAAGATAGCCTTTTCAGTGACAGAACAAATAAAAATAGAGCATAGAAATGAAAATTAGCATCCAATTAATATTAGCCCTGCTGGCCGCCACCAGTTTATCCGGCCAGGACATTCCCGAAATAAATTGGGACGAGCTAGGAAAGACCAAGCCCTGGGAAAAAACCGAAGTATGGGAGCCAGTTCCCCCAAAAGTCGAATCCCCTGCTTATGGCACCGCTCCCAGCGATGCTATAGTTCTTTTCGACGGCAAGGATCTTTCTCATTGGCAAAAACCCCAATTTAACTTTGAGGGAGCCAATATGGAACAAATAAAGGCCATCGTGAAAAATCTTGACCCTTCCCATAAGGGTGACAAGGCAGATTGGATAATAGAGAACGGGGAAATGGTGGTAAAACCCGGTAGCGGAGCCATAGAAAGCAATGAGGCTTTTGGCAATATGCAATTACATATAGAATGGTTATCACCCGTTGATGAAGGAAAAACCGGACAGGCCTATAGCAATAGCGGGATTTTTCTTATGAGCCTATACGAGCTACAGGTGTTGAACAACTATCAGAATCCTACCTATCCCAACGGTCAGGCGGGTAGTATCTATAAACAGCATATGCCTTTGGTCAATGCGTCGCGGCCACCAGGTGAATGGCAGACTTATGATGTCATTTTTACTGCACCGCAATTTTCCCAGGATGGAAAGCTGAAAAGCCCGGCCAGGGTAACGGTACTTCACAACGGCGTATTGGTACAGAATAATGTAGCCCTAACAGGACCCACTGCCTACATTGGCGCTCCAAGTTATGTGGCCCACCCAAAAAAACTGCCCATCCGGCTACAAGATCACGGCGATAAAGTTCGATTTAGAAATATTTGGGTAAGGGAGCTATAACCATAAATTATCTCGGCGAGGAAAGGTCCTTTCAAAATTTATTTTAATAACAAACAAGGTTTAATTGAAAACAACATAGTGTATTAGATAGTTATCCTGGTGGATTTCGCTACCGCCTAAAGGCTGAAGGGCGAGAACTTTCAAAAGCACTGAGGCAAGCTGCCGGCGTCCGGCTCAGCCCCATTATATTCACCACAACCACCACTTATGGCGGGGCTATTGCCCTTGACTGTGTCCAACAACGGCCTTTGGTCTCCTTTGGGGTGGACCATTATCGGGGGCATGGCCAGTTCAACTTTTTTAACCTTATTCCTGGTACCGCTATTATACCTGTGGTTTACTCTGCCGTCTTTGCACAGCCGCGAAGCTATAATTAATTTCCAAAGGTTACATTTTGGTTGCCGGGAAATAAATACCAATGGTGTCCGGTTGCTAGCATATTCAACAGTAGAAAGGTAAAAACCCTTTTCATCACCGGTGAAGGCGACATCTTTCTTTATATGATAGTATTTCCTAAATTATAGGTTTAAACGCCCATCTTATGGTCCCTGTGCGTCGATTAGCTGCTATCATGTTCACTGATATTGAAGGCTACACTGCTCTGATGCAACGAAGTGAGGCAGACGCAGTACGGATCAGAGCACGACATCGGGAAGTATTCAACCCTGTAACTGAGAAGCACGGAGGCCAAATTGTTCAGTACTACGGAGACGGCACCTTGAGCATCTTTGAAAGTGCCGTCTCTGCAGTAGAGTGTGCTTGTGAATTACAGGAATTATTTCTTCAAGACCCTGTAATTCCGGTTAGGATAGGGATCCATACCGGTGATATTCTAATCTCAGAAGACGACATCATCGGAGACAGCGTGAACCTGGCCAGCAGAATTGAATCCATGGCTATTGCCGGTAGTGTACTTATTTCCTCTAAGGTTCTGGAGGAAATTAAAAACCAGGAGCAGCTGAGGGTAAAATTCCTGGGATCCTTCCACTTCAAGAACGACAGGCAGCACCGTGAGGTCTATGCCATAAACCATCCGGGGTTGGTGGTGCCGAAGATACATGAACTGCGTGGGAAGTTACAAGGGAATCGGGAGGTGAGTACCAGAGCAGCTATAGCTACCACATCCTCCCAGGAGGATCAAAAGGATGCCTTTATAAGTTATGCCCCGGTGGATGATGAGACCTTGACTATTGAGGAAGCAGGCTGGATATCCACTTTTGACCGCGCATTACGTAAGAGGGTGGCCCAACTGCTGGGGTATCAACCTGAAATCTGGCGAGAGCCCCATAGTGATTCTTATGATGAGATCATCAACGAGTTCCCTAAATTAAAGGTATTGATATCCATTCTAAGCCCCCATTATGTAGAATCCGAAAGATGTCTCACCGAATTGAAGGAGTTTCATTCCCTGGCCAAGAATCACGGGACGCTTAAGGTCGATAATAAATGGCGCATATTAAAAGTGGTGAAAACTCCGGTTCCTCCGGAACAATGCCCCCCGGAAATTGAAGGTATATTGGGCTACGATTTCTTCGAAGTGGTTCAGGACGGCCATTTCCGTGAATTTATTCTGGATAAACGATCCCCTAACTACTATCAGTTTTTGGAACGATTTGAGGATGTAGCCCAGGATCTCTCGCAACTTATCAGATCTTTTAAAGCCGGTAAATTACAGACTGAAACAGCCTCCTCAAAAGAAGCAGTATCAGCAACCCCGGAAATCAGTGTATATCTGGCCAAAACTACTTCTGACCTTAATCCGGTACGGGATAATATTCGCCGAAACCTGGAAATGCATGGATATCGGGTTCTACCAGAGGCTGAGCTGCCTTTAGATAGCCGGTTTCGAGATGTTGTTAAGGAAAATCTTCAAAATTGCCATCTGGCTATCGTGCTGGCCAGTGGTAAGTATGGTATGGTACCGGAAGATGAAGAGCATTCAGTACCCAATTTGCAATATGAACTTTGCATGGAGTCGAATCTACCTTGCTTGATCTGGATCCCGGAAGATATGACCATCGAAGATACCAGGCAAAAAGCATTCCTTGATAGGGTTCATACCGTAAAGCCTAATCACGAATACACCGAGATCCTTAATACTGAACTTGAGGATTTCAAAACCCATCTTATGGATACCCTGGACCAAATTAAATTTCAGCAGGCTTTTGAAAAACAGAAAGAGTTACCGGAGAGCAGACCCCCCAGGATCTATCTGATTTATGACCGGGGTGACGAAGTAGCGGCCACCATTCTGGACGATCACCTGTATGATCTAGGCTTTGAGGTGTTAACTCCATTATTCGAAGGTACGGAATCCGAAGTGAGACAGGTGCATCAGGATAATTTAAGAACTTGTGACGCAGCCTTGATTTTCTTTGGTCAGGGTAGTGAGTTTTGGCTGAATGCTAAAATAAGCGACCTGCGCAAAGCCCCGGGATTTGGCAGAACGGAGCCTATAAGGAAAAAAGCGGTTTACATCAGCGGTGAGAAAAACCCTTTCAAAGAGAGATTTAGAAGCAGGGAGCTGGAAGTATTGAAACACTTTGATATGTTTTCAGGTGAACATCTACATTCTTTTGAAAATTTGCTCAAGCAAGGCTAAGCTACATGTCCTCAGTTCATTCGGAAACTTTGATCAATCCATTTCCCGGTCTCAGGCCTTTTGAGTCACATGAGAACTATTTATTTTTTGGCAGGGACGGGCAGAGCAATGAACTACTGAGAAAATTAAGGCAGAACCGGTTTTTAGCGGTGGTCGGTACCTCAGGAAGCGGGAAATCCTCTCTGGTGCGGGCGGGACTACTGCCAGATCTGTATAGTGGGATGATGGCCGGATCCAACAGCAAATGGAGAATTGCAGTATTCCGGCCAGGGGGAGCCCCCATGGAGAATATGGCTCATGCTCTTGAACAGCCAGGGATTTTGATTGCCGACGATCTCGACGACGAAGATCGTACCATGCAGGAACAATTTATCAGAGTGACCTTGGGACGAAGCTCATTGGGTCTGGTGGAAGCAGTCAGACAAGCCAATATAGGGGCTGATGAGAATCTGTTATTAGTGATTGACCAGTTTGAAGAGATCTTCAGATTTGTGGACCATTCTGGAAATCGCACCGCCCTGGATCAGGCTACCGCTTTCGTCAAGGTACTCCTTAGCAGCATACAGCAAAAAGAACTCCCCATCTACATCGTGATCACTATGAGGTCAGATTATTTGGGAGATAGTTCCAGATTCAGGGACCTTCCGGAGATCATTAACAAAGGTCAATATTTAATACCCCGGATGACCAGGCAGCAGCGCCGAGAAGCTATTAACGGCCCGGTGGCAGTGGGCGGCGCTGAAATCGCTCCCCAATTGGTACAGCGACTATTGAATGACGGTGGCACAAACCCCGACCACCTACCTATTCTGCAACATGCACTTATGCGTACCTGGGAGCATTGGCAAAACACCAACGAACATAACCGGGCGCTGGAAATCACGGACTATGAGTCCATCGGAGGTATTGAGCGAGCATTGTCTATTCATGCCGACAAAGCTTACGAAGAATTGGCTGAAGGACTTGCAGAGGAAGCGGGCCAACAGCGGCAGTTGATAGCCGAGAAAATGTTTAAGTTTCTTACCGAAAAGGGTACTGATAACCGCGAAATACGCCGTCAAGCTCTACTGGCCGATATTGTAACCTTAACAGGCGCCAACCAGGAAGAGGTTATATCGGTTATTGAAGTGTTTCACCGTCCGGGTAATTCCTTCTTAATGCCTTCCAGGGGAAAATTAACAGCTGACAGCGTAATCGATATTTCTCATGAAAGTCTGATCCGGCAATGGGATAGACTACATCAGTGGGTAGAAGAAGAGGCTGAATCGAGTAAGATCTTTTTACGGCTGGCGGAGTCAGCCAAGCTGCACCAGGAGAATAAAAAGGATCATTTATTTGGTCTTGAATTGCAACAGTTTCTGGATTGGAAAGAAACTTTTAATCCTGATATGATCTGGGCCAAGAGGTATTCCAATAACTGTGAGATCTGTCTGGAATATTTGGAGGAAAGCCAAAGTTTGTGGCTTGAAAGGAAAAAACAAAATGAAGCAAGGAAGCGTGAACATGAACTGCGTCGAAGAAGAGAACTTCGCAGAACTAAGTTTTTTGCCTTGGTTTTGGCCATCGCCACCCTGATCTCAGTATTCTTTTTGTTTTACGCAACCAAGCAAAAACAGGTAGCATTAACTCAACGTGATATAGCTCAATCCAACTATCAAATATCCGAAGCACAATTGCAGTCCGAACTAGATCCTACCAAAGCTTTACGCATTGCTCAATTGGCTACTTCTACCAATGCCAGCCCACTGGTCCTCAACGCTGCTCATAAGATCTACCGTGAGAATATTTTCTATAAATCCTTATATCATGGGGAAGAGGTATATTCTATTATTGCTGATGAAGAATCTATTTTATTAGGCCTGGTTACCGGCTCCCTCTTAATATTGGATCCTGATGGCACGGTAAAATTGGAGTTTAAAGCCCATGATGAAGCGATAAATGCCATAGATATTAATAGGCCGCAAAATAGGATCCTGACCGGAAGCAGTGATGGCACCGCCAGGGTATGGGACTTTGAAGGAAACCCTTTAGGTAAATATGACCTAACTCAATCAGTCAGTTCGGCAAGCTTTGCTCCGGATGGTAGATCAATACTGATTGGAGCCGGCAGCACCCAAGTGTGGGATATTGATGGAAGTTTAATAGCCACCCTTGATGAGCGTTCCGTTTCCAACCTGGTATTTAGTTCTGATGGCAAGCAGGTGGTGACCGCTTCTTACGATCAACCCGCCTTACTGTACGACACCAAAGGGAATCAACTTGGGCAGCTCGGTGATGAATCGGATTATATCTTTTCCGTGGCCTTCTCTCCCCATGGAGGTACCATCGCCACTGGGTCCCTGGATGGAGTGGTAAAACTATGGTCGCCGGATGGCCAAGTAATACATGGATTTCAAGCCCATAACAACCGGATCTCGGATATCAAAATATCCCCTGACGGTCAACGTTTGCTTACCGGTTCCTATGATAATAGTATCAAAATTTGGGATTTAAACGGCAACCTGATTATAGAATTAAAAGGGCATCAAAACCGCATCTCCAATGTTAACTTTGCCATGGGCGGTAAGGTGATCATTTCAGCCTCTTTTGATGGGACCGCGAAAATATGGAAGACCAAAGGAAATTTGATAAAGCGGTTACCCAGCCATTCTGCCTATATCTTTGCCGTTGACTATTCCCCGGACGGAAGTAAAATGGCGACCGGATCCTATGACAACACCGCTAAGATATGGAACTCTGACGGTGAACTTCTCGCCACCCTACAACATGAAGATATTGTCCATGATGTGGCCTTTTCCAGGGACGGAAAATACCTTATCACCGGGTCAAATGACCGAATAGCCACACTATGGTCGTCTGAAGGGGATAAAATAAGAAATTTTAGGGGCCACAACGATGGGGTAACTTCCCTGGCAATATCCCAAGACGGAACCAGAGTACTTACCGGATCTGAGGATCAAAAGATCAGGCTATGGGATCTCCAGGGCAATCTTTTGCAAGAATTCGGCGGCCACCAGGAAAGGATATCCGCATTGGACTTTGCTCCGGATGGCCATACATTTATTTCGGCATCTTGGGATCAAACCATCAAGCACTGGGATTTAGAGGGTGAGATCCTTAAAGAATACCAGGATCACACTGATCAAATTCATTCCTTAGCCTTTTCACCTGATGGTAGATCTTTTCTTTCAGGTTCAGGTGATGGTAGTGCAAAACTGCGAGATTTACAAGGTAAAATTATATTGGATCTTTCAGATCTTCCCGGTATTGTCAGCAGTGTGGCAATATCACCGGATGGCACCAAGATCCTGGCTGGGGTACTGGGTCATGCGGCGTATCTTTGGGATGTGCATGGCAATCTGTTGGAGATTTATAGTGGCCAGGTGGGAGCGGTGGTTTTTTCAGCAGATTCCCGGGAGCTACTGATGGGTGTAGGAGAAACCCCCGAACTGTGGGAAACTGTACCTGACTTGGCTACCTACCTGGAATCCAGCGGAATTGACCACTGGCAGGAATCTGAAATGATGCCGGGTTCAAATCAATCTTTTTCCGTCAATTAATATCGCTTTATGCCCCCCGCTTGAAGGTTGTTTTACAATGCCAATTGCCCCGGGAGTTCTAGCCACAAAGGCCTCCAGATCACTGGTGGTATCAAAAAATTCAGGTGCGCTGACTTTTCCCTGAAAGACTAAAGCCAGAAAATACTTCTGTAACTCATCGCCGCTCATATCATAGACCCGGGTAGCCGTATTGCGACCAACAGGGGTATCTGGCTCCATTAGTGCAATTACTACTTTGGTGCCATCATTCCATCTTTGCCTTTCACCCCTCAGGACGGAATTGAGTTGAAATTTCTTCAATTCGGTAGGTACTCCCTGGTCATTACCAATTACCATCAATCCGTCATCCTGACCAGCCAGGTTAGCCCAACTGAGCACAGCGATCAATATCAATATGACGGAAATTGGTTTCATCATCTCAAAATCCAATAGCAAATTGTGCGGTAACCCGGTCATCCGAGCTTTGACTATCCCGATCTATATGCTGATACTCCAATTTTACCACGGCCAGAAAATTAATTTCATATCGTACCCCAAGGATCAGTGAGGTGGTATCATCCCCTTCGAAGAAAATTTCATTGTTATCGTAGGTTAGGTGATCTACCCGCACATACGGTACCCACTTCTTCAATTTGATTCCACCATAAGCATAGGTCGCTACCGTCAAAGGGTCACCGTTTGCTGCATTGTGATTTACTCCCCAAACACTTTCAGCTAGAAACTCATATTTTTTGCCAAAATAGGCCAGATAACCGGTCATAAGGTGCTGATTAATACGGGCATCCACCCGGTGACCATGCACATTTGCACCTTCCGAGATTACATCAGTGTAATAGGTCAACCCTATTTTTAACTCATTTTTAGGTCTGATGTGTATTGCTGCAGTGATGGATTTATTCCGATTATCGTCCAGGCTGTCGTTTGAGCCTATCCCATTACCAATCATCAATTCATACCCGAACCTCAATTTACCTAGATTCAGCCCCTGCAAGCTTATACCAGTGGTGTGGAGGGGTACAATATCTTCTGAAAACAGCAGGGGTCGTTGGATAGTGGGATAGAATACCCGTCCATGATGATAAGTATCGTTCCAGTAATTTAACGGTGTATGGTGTTTTCCAATTAGCAGGTTGTGGTTACCATGATAGTTATACTTTACAATGATCCGCTCAACGCTTACATTAAAATCGGTAGGGGAAGAAGGCGAAAATTTGAAAACAGTCTCGCCTAAAAACGATATTCGATTATTGATCTCAGAGGTGATGAATAGATCCTGTTCGCCAATACCAAAATCTACCTTGCCATCTTGAACTGCGGCATTAACCTCTACAAATCCTTTTATTTTTGTTCTTTGGGCTGAAGCAGGCGTTGATGTAGCCCAAAGCAGTATGATAAGCGCAGTGAAATATTTAGCGATACTAAACATCTTAATGGAGTGATGGGCATGATTAATGTTTAAACACCATTAATGTAACCCCAACTCTAACAATATAGTAAAAATTCGATAGCCAAATGATAGTATGGATCTAAAAAAATTGATCAACAATTGTCATCTCCGTCCTCTCGGAGGTAATCTTTGGTAGACTCCCGCTCTCGAAATGTCCTTAAAAATTTCATAGCCGGATGATTTTGATGTGCAACATCAGGGTATTTGAAAAACTCATTAATATCCTTGAAGCCCGATAGTTTAGTGAAGGTTTCTTTATTGAGGATCTCAAAACCCATGGAGAACCCCGGGAAATTCCTTTGTTCGATGATCCCTTCCAATATTCTGCTAACATTATGATGCCGGGGATCGGTGGCAATAATGTCAAACAGGTCCTTTACCTTTTCATAGGTTCCTTCCAAAACCTGAACGAACATTCCATCAATGTAGATTAATATCCCGGTAATTCCATTTTTATTATTGTTGTCCCTGCAGTGGACTAATAGCTTATTAAGGGAAGCTTCTCTAAAGGGCTTAACCGCTTGGCTTACATACACCAGATAGTACATCACTCGGAATTACCTTATTTTAAACTACAAAATTAACCCCTGATTTACAATGACATCTCCCGTGGATTAGCACTAAGGCTGATTACCTGCTAACCTATTTCCATTATTTTTCGTTGAAATAATGATGCTTAAATTTCTCTTGATCGGATGTCTCGGAATCTGGCTCGGTAGCGATCAACTAACTGACCCACCCAGGCGGGAAGTGGTGAAATTTGATGCAATCGAAAAACTTATTACTAGAGAGACCAACAAAATAGAAGTCATCAATTTTTGGGCTACCTGGTGTAAACCCTGTATCAAAGAACTGCCTTACTTCGAAACCATACACCAGGAATTGGCAGAAGAGGTGGTGGTGACACTTGTTTCCCTTGATTACGCCGAGGATTTTAACAGTAAGGTTTTGCCTTTTGTTAAAAAACGTCATTTGACCACTGACATCCTGCTACTGGATGAAGTTGACTATAATAAATGGATCGACCGGGTGGAGCCCAGTTGGTCCGGAGCTATTCCCGCTACCCTGGTGATAAACCATCAGACAGGCAGGCGGATCTTTGCCGAGCAGGGCCTGAAAAAAGAAGAAATTGAAGAAATGATCAAATCTGTACAATAACCATTAGCTCATATGTTTTTACTTAAAAGTTTGTCAGCAGTATTTTTTGTGTTCACCACCATCGGAGAAATCGGAGATGGCCTGAAAGTAGGTGACAAGGCCAAAGATTTTAGCCTTAAGGATGTAAGCGGCGCCATGGTGTCGTTGTCGGATAACAAAGATGCCAAGGGATATATCCTGGTATTTACCTGCAACACCTGCCCCTACTCCGTCAGCTATGAGGACCGTATCATCGCACTTCATGATAAATATGCTTCGCAGGGATACCCTGTGGTAGCCATACAGCCAAACAGTCCTAAGAAATCCCCAGGCGACTCCTTTGAGAAAATGCAGCAACGTTCAGAGGATAAAAATTTCCCATTCCCCTACCTAATGGATAAAACCCAGGAGATCACCCGTACCTATGGAGCTACCAATACACCTCATGTTTATGTATTGCAGCGGCAGGAGGACGATGGTTTTCAAATTAAATATATAGGGGCCATTGATAATAATAGCCGGGATGCCTCAGCCGCTACAGAGCATTACGTGGAGAAAGCTGTGGATGCTTTATTGGAGGGCAAAGAAGTTGGTAACACCAAAACCAAGGCGATAGGTTGCACTATTAAATGGGCATCGTAGTTTAATTGCGAATTACGAATTACGAAAGACAAATGTTGGGGTAGGCCTCTGGTACGTTAAGTATGTTATTATTATAGCACTTTCTGGCAGATAAAGCCCTGCTGACCTGGGCGGAATTTTAATGAACCATATCCATTTGCCACAGTATACTTCAGGGGTAAGGTGTCCAGCATTTTCCTAACAGAATTGGGATTGAATAATCGTTGGTGATGCACCTCTTGGCCTTTGGTAACAGTGTCATCAATTCTGATCTCAAAATCTATTTCTCTAGTCAGTACAGAGGTATCACGGTCTATACGGATGTTTAACTGCATAGACCAATGATCACCACTTAACTTTCTAGGGGACACTTGAGGAACTTTAGTGGTCAAAATGTCAAATATTAGGTACCCACCGGTCAACAGGGACTCCGCGGCCCGCTTAAGCAAGTCACGCAAATCAGTTATACTGGGTCGATCATTCATTAAGTAGTTTAAAGATTCGCCAGTGGCGCAGATCACTTGACTGGATGGCATGGTACAGGTATATAGTGAGTCCACTACAAAAGTGGCTGCCGGCGCTTTTGACCGGGCGATTTCAATCATGGCCGGGGAGATATCAATACCCAACACCCGGTAGCCATTTTGACTAAGAATCCGAGCCAGTATTCCACTGCCGCATCCCAAATCCACTACCTGCTGATTTGGTTTCCCAGGAGTTAATTTAAGAACAATCTGAGCAGCTTCGTAAGCGGTTCGGCCAAATTCCAGATCGTGCAGTTTTGCCAGTTCAGTCCCATAAAGAAAGGCTTCGGGCTGATGCTTGGTCATCTTTATTTAGCTAAATCCCTTTAAAGATAATCTTTCAATGGTCATTTAGAGATTTGACCTTAATATCTTAAAATCAATTGGATGTCATGTCCATGACAAATTTAGTGACATAGTAATAGAGATCTTGGTCTCCATGAAAAATAGATTTCTAGATATTCACAATGTAGTAGCTGAGATGAGCCGCGAAACCCGGCGCAATCTGATGGAGCTGACTGTTCCTCAGGGGTTGGTGCTGGCCATTCTGGCAGGGGCCTTCATCACTTTTGGGGCCCTGTTTTCTCTATTGGTGTCGGCGGGAGTGGAAGCCGCGGGGATCGCCCTGCTGCTGCAGGGATTTGGCTTCTCCGTGGGGTTCTTTATGGTAATTTTAACCGGAGCTTTGTTATTTTCGGAGACCAACGTGGTGCTTCCGGCATCCCTCTTGCATTGTAGCACCAGCGAATTAACCTTAGGGGCTTTAAAATTTTGGTTTATCACCATTATAGGTAACGTGATTGGGGCCTGCCTCACCGGCTGGCTTATTAATTATGCCCACCAATACCCCCCGGAAGTTCAAGATACGTTATCTCATTTAATGCATAAGAAGATGTATTACTTCCGCGAGCACACCTTGGAGAGTTGGTTCCAAGCCCTTATCTCAGGCATGTTTGGGAACATGTTGGTGGGTATGGCTGCGATTTTTGCCCTGATGGGAAAAACCATTATCGGTAAGTATTTACCGGTATTCTTGGCAGTATCCTTGTTTGTCGCGGCTAACTTCCAGCACAGTCCGGCCAATATGGGGTACTTCTCTCTGGCAATGCCTGCCGGTGTAGGGCCAGGATGGGCCACTGCCATATCCTGGAATCTATTGCCAGCGGCACTAGGCAATATATTAGGGGGCATAATTTTAGTTGCAGCCCCATTGTGGTTCGCCCTTACTGACCGAAATAGTCAACTTGATAGCTGACATATGTGGGATTTTTTCCACACAATTGGGGCGGGTATTGGTATTTGAAGGTTCTTTAACACTCTATTGGATAAAGGATTTCCCAATGGCCTTATTTATGTTGTATAAGACACTACTAACAAAAAACCACAACATATGTACTCACCTTCTCAAGCTGCATCAGCAGCTCAATCAACCTTTCAACATACCGAATGGAAAGAAAAGATGGCCCGCATTGGTCATGCCGCTAAAGGCATCGTTTATGGCATATCCGGTGTACTAACTTTTATGGCCGCCTTTGACATGGGAGGCCAAAAGGCCGGGAAAGTTCAAGTTTTCGAATTCCTGCAACAACAATCCTTCGGAAAAATTTTAGTGATTTTAATGGCTATAGGTTTAGCCTGCTATGCCGCTTTTCGCTTCATACAGGTAGCCGGCAAATCCGAGCGCCTGGAATCAGACAGTGAAAAGACCCGAAAAGCCAAGAAAGTAGGATTTTTTATCTCCGGATTGATATACCTGGGATTTGCCATCTATGCCATTACCCAAGTAACCGGCAGCTCCCAAGGTTCAGGGTCTTCGCAGGGGTGGTTATCTCAGATGATGAATCACGGTTGGGGTATCGCTCTGATCTACCTGGCTGCCGTGCTATTATTGGTAAAAGCCATTTACCAATTTTACAAAGTGGCTAATGGCAAGTATTATGAAGGGATCCGTGGGATGGATATTGGCGTGAGCAAAGCTCGAGATCTGGTGAAAAAAGCCGGGGCCTGGGGTATAATTTCCCGGGGAGTGCTGATCGCTATAACCGCTTATTTCTTTTTCCAGGCGGCCAATCAACATGATCCTTCTCAGATCAAGGGATCTTCAGGGGCATTCAGCTTTATACAACAATCCACCAGCGGACCCTGGTTGATGGGAGCCATAGCCCTGGGATTGGTATGTTACGGAGTATATATGATAATTGTATCTCGATATAAGACTTTTCATATACGCTAGGATCAGAAAGATTTTTAGTACCACTATACGCTGACAATTTGCCGGGAGGTGCACTCCCGGCTTTTTTTGTGTGGAGCTTTCCCAAGGAAAAATGCTTGGGTTGTTCAATATTGAATAAACCTTATAGCCCGTTCAATCACCACCTTACTCCCCTCCCCCAGCCATAATAAATGGCCCCAGTAATTTTCGTAAGTCACCAAAGTCGAATGGGGGATATTCTGATTAGCGTGAAGGGCCATATCCATCTTTACAGATTTATCATTTTCACTATGGATGATCAAAGTGGGGCATTGGACCAGTTTTAAGTCTTCCGGCGGCAACTCCTGCTCCAGGTCGTTTACGAACCCATCCCCGGATCCCTGTTGAGAAACCATTGATCTCAGCCATTGAATTTCGTCATCAGTTATTCCCTGGTAAGCAGCCAGCGATAACTGCTTAAACAAAACCTTGGCCATCAATTTGGGGAAAAGATCAAAGCCTTTCCGAAATAGGGCCCAGGTCAGTTTTTCA
This sequence comes from Cyclobacteriaceae bacterium, assembly GCA_965224285.1. GTDB lineage: Bacteria > Bacteroidota > Bacteroidia > Cytophagales > Cyclobacteriaceae > JAJCYK01. Next base: position 4,224,669 of record OZ245043.1, on the reverse strand, counting down.
GTCGCTGGACTAAATAACAATTTACCGCTTCGATATAAGAACTCATGAGGTTGAAGCCATCTTTTGGTCACAGCAGATAATAACACCAGCTTTTTCACTATTTCTGGATGGTGGGCCGCTATAGCTACAGCGGTCAGCCCTCCGGCGGATATGCCAATGATAATTGCTGGTAAGATCTTCAACTCTTTCAGCAGAGAAAGGATCAGATTCGCGGTCTGTCGAGGGGTATGAAAGCCAGCCAAGGGAGTATTACCGTATCCCGGTCTGGTGGGAGTGATCAACCGGTATGTATTTAGGTTGAATCCCGTGTGCCATAATGTTTCCCGGCAGTTGCTATGGCCGCCGTGTATAAACACCACCGGTTCACCTGACCCAATGGTGCTGTACTCGATTTGGCCGACGTTGGTGGTAATTGTATGGATTAAAAGCTTTTGACTGAGCATACAACACACTAATCTCAATTGGATTTTTAATAAATTAACCTAGCGTTAGGGTGATAGATTTTATCAAACATAGCAGAATGAAGATCAAATCCATAGCATCCAACATAATCCTGGGGTTGTGTAGTGGCTACATCAGCGCTTTGGTTATATGGATAGATCCGGAGCTTACCACCATAGCCCATTTATTTGAATCCGGGGTTATCGAAATTTTCCTGCTTTTAACTTTGTTGATATGGCTCATATTGAATCCTCTGTATCAATTGTTTAAAAACCAGGAGTGGAAATGGTATGGTGCGGCTCAAGTTTTGCTTGCCGTGGGTATTGGATTTTCCATAACATTGTTGATAATAGGCCAGCTTGAATTTATAGCTGTGTTAAAATTAATTGGATTGCTGTTCCTGGTATTTAATCTGGCGGTATTGATGGGGTTTCTGGGAGCCAGGACTATGGGGAATATAGGAAACCGATTATTGAGTTATCGCTCAACCTAAAACCGTTTTAGGACAGATTTAGCCTTTTCGAGGTGAATGATTATCGGGTTTACTTAGGGGATTACAGCGAAACTATTCATTATTTTATGAAGAGATGAAAGAGTCACTCAGAACCCTAACCATTGATACTAAAATAAGAAGAGATATTTTTTATTATTTTCCATTCTCAAAAACCAGGTAGTGGTCTACCAGGACAACATTACCTTGTGGGATGGTTTTGAGGTGATTACGGAACGTGAAAAGGCTTTGATCATTGATAGGCTCCGTGATTTTCTAAGAATGAATGGGTATAAAATTATTTAAAATAGACTGACGCCCAGTACTATTTATTCAAGAAATTTTTTTCTCTTATCTGGGTTAAGTTTACAACTTGCTCCGTTGCCATTAGAGTATTGATCTCTATGTTCTTTTTTAATGGGATTGCTTCTTCGCTGCGCTCATCGCAATGACTTGCAATTGGGATTATCCCAACTTAGTGGCTGCATCAGTTTCATCATGTTTCACTAGTGTATAGGTTAACGTATAGACCAAACGTTATCCCAGTTTTGTGTGTTTTAAGAGCAAAATATTCAACCTCGAGAAGACCAGAGCGCGTCAGGGAGACTAATGATAATTATTAACTAAAAGTTTAGAATTAGAATAAACCCGTGTCCGAAGACACTGGATTATCTAAAGTACTTAGTCTAGTGTTGCTTAACTGATAATGATTTGGTTAAATGAGAAGATTACAGACAGCCGCGGTGTAATTCGTAACCGAATACTATCCAGGTTTTACAGAAGGAATGGGGAGGAAATCAGAAATCAGCTATTCGGATTTCATCTTTCGCGCCGTCCCGACTTAGATGCTGTTTAAGTTACAAACTTAAACCGGGTAAGGGGGCAGGTGTCGCAAAGACTGACTCCCGTCCTCAATTCGTAATTCGTAATTACGTTTCGTGATCCCTCTGGGGCTCGAACCCAGGACCCACGCCTTAAAAGGGCGTTGCTCTACCAGCTGAGCTAAGGAATCATATTTTATTATTACTCTTGGGATAGTATTACTAACCCCAGCTGAACTTTGTATCCAACAATGTCCATGAGATGACCATGGAACTGCAGCCACCATAGTCCGCAGGAACGAAGGTGGCACGTATTACCAAAAACTTATTAACTTTACCGCCGCTTTTGGTTAATGAGTTGCAAATGTAATTCCTAATGTTCAGAAAGCAAAACCTGACTTACAAAATTCTATGCTCCCTGGCCGGGGTGATTCTTCACGTCTTGATTTACGCACAAAACCCAGATGCTCAAACGGATCTACAACGAGCTGATTCACTATTCAAGGCTGAGAAATATACGGAGTCTCTGGGTTTATACCAGCAACTGATGGACGACCACCAGCAGTACTCCAAAGGAATGCTTTTAAAAATGGCTTATATCAAGGAGGGGCTGGGAAATTACAGCGAAGCGCTATACTACCTGAATTTGTATTATGCCGAATCATTTGATAAGCGGGCGCTGCGCAAAATGGAAGAACTGGCCAGGCAACATAATTTACAAGGATATCAATCTACCGACCTGGACTTTCTACAAGTGATTTACCAGGAATACCGATGGCATGTTACCATGGCGTTGTTAGCTGCTGCCCTGTTCCTGTTCAGCTATATACTCTGGAAAAAAAGAAGAAGACATGCCCGGCCGGTGGTGTCGGGGGCCGTTTTCGTACTAGTACTGGGGTTGTTGTTTGCCCTGGTTAACTACGGCCAGGAAAGTGATAAAGCCATCGTACTTACTGATCAGGCTTACCTCCGTAAAGCTCCATCATCAGCTGCCGATGTGGTAGGAATTATCAGTAAAGGCAATCGGGTGGAAGTCAGTACCAAGAAGGACGTGTGGGTAAAAATTGAATGGGAGGACCAAAATGTATTTATCCGGGAAAGTCACCTGGCCTTTATCAGGGGCTAGCAGGGCCAAAAGGGCTGTTCTCTTCCTTAGCCATATGATTAAAAACAATTCGATCCATAAAACCCGGAGCCAATTTGTTAAGAAATACCGTGAGTTTCCCTTGTCTGGTAAGGATCAGGTGTTTCTTCCGTTTGCGTACAGCCTGGTAAATACGAGCGGCGCATTCCTCTGCACTCATCATGTCTTTTTCGTTCCTGGGTGATTCCCCCTGGGCTGATCCGTCTTTGGTAAGCGAAGCTTTGCGGATGTTGGAGGTGGTAAAGCCGGGAGCTGCAGTGAGTACATGAACATTCTTGGGTAGCATTTCGGTGCGCAGCGACTCCAGAAACCCTTGTAAAGCAAACTTTGAAGCGGAGTATCCTACCCTTCCGGGTAGTCCTCTGTACCCGGCAATAGAGGATATCCCCACTACCGAACCCTGCTGTTCAATAATGGATGGCAAGCAGTATTTAGTAGCCCACAAGGCGCCAAAGAAATTGATGTCCATTACCCGCTGGATTACCTGCATGTCCACATCTTCAAAGAGGGCTCTCATAGAAATCCCGGCATTATTTATCAGTACATCAATTCTTCCAAAACGCTCCAATGCGAATGCTGCCATAACCTGGTTATCTTGAGGTCTACTCACGTCAGAGACCAACACCTCCACCACCAGACCCTCACGATCTAAAGTCCGGGCTACTTCAACCAGCGGCTCCTCCCTGCGGCCGGTTATTAAGATCTTGGAACCTTTTCTGGCAAAAACTTCTGCCAAAGCTTTACCGATCCCAGAGCCACCTCCGGTTATGATCACTACTTTATCCTTCATAATCCCGAATCAATTGCAGTTTTCAAATGTACTTAATTATCCACTTTGGTACTATTTCGTGTTTCACGATACATTAATTTTATACTCTATATTATTGAGTCGCGTTATTGAGTCGTGTCAAAAACCTAAGGCAAATGGACTTGATTAGTAGAATGGTCGATCAAGCCCCTTGCAACTACCTTTAGTCTGCCATCTGACCTTTATTAATTCCCATGTAAGTTTAATTCTGGAATTTGATTGTTCGTTTTTAAAATGCTAATTAAGTTTGAGGTCGATTTTTTGAATTATTTTTTTATCTAGCCTTGATTGCAGAATCAAGCATTTTTTTAAATAGCGACATTTTTTAGCAAGTCGCAGGTCTTGAATTTTTTTCAATCGAGGGTCTTCTAGATTTTTTTTAAAGGAGGCAATCGTGGGCGTTAGATTTGTTGTTTTAACACTCTTGGGCTATTTTTTAGCTGTAAATTCAGCATCAGCCCAGACTAGTACTTACCATGTATGGGAATGGGAGAACTTTACCGTACCTAACTTTGTAGGCCAGCATGCTAATTTTGCTAATCCAGAGTTAACCATCGATGTCAACTACGACACCCGAGGGGTCACAACCGTTGGCAACGAAGTAAGATTCTACGTGGATCCGCTAAATCCAAACACTGGTAATGGTAACAACTTTAGAAGCGAGTTCCGCACCAAACCCTGGGCTATCGCACACCCATTAGGGACAGAGCAGTGGATAGGATGGAGATATCGGATAGGAGATAATTATGTACCGCAACCCGCAAACGGATCACCTATCATCATTTGGCAAAATAAGCAACCGGACGGGGGTGGCTCCAATAGCCCGGCTCTCAATCTGGAATTAACTAATGAAGGCCAGCTTAACGGAGTTCCTGCAAGTGTTATTCAGATAGTCAATAATCCTGCTGGATACCGGGAAGGACATGGGTCTCAAGTGTTGGCTGGTGATATCGTGGACATTGTAATTCATGTGGTTTACGGGCTGGGAAACCAGGGGCGTTTCAGGGTTTGGATCAATGGAGTATTAGAATACGATCAATCAGAACAAACGGTTTATGATCATTACCCTAATGGTAGTAACAACAAATGGGGTATATACGCACACCAGTACCGGAGTAATACAGGTAGTGCAATCGAACTGTTTATGGGCACATTGAAACTGCTAACTCGAGCTCCCTCTGACCCAAACTATGGAGAAGATGCCTATCTTTTAGTAAGTCCCGAGGATAGTAAGCCCCCAGCCATTACCGCCCAGCCCCAGGATCTTACCGTTACCGAAGGGCAACCGGCCAGCTTTAGCGTATCAGCCACCGGCACCGCGCCCCTCAGCTACCAGTGGCAAAAAAATGGCAATAATATTCAGGGAGCCAATGCCGCTGCCTATAATATCAACAGCGCCAGCCTAAGTGACGCAGGGGATTACCAGGTGGTGGTCTCTAATGCCGCCGGCAGCGCTACCAGTAACAGCGCCGCCCTGACTGTCAATCCCGACATTCAGCCCCCAGCCATTACCGCCCAGCCCCAGGATCTTACCGTTACCGAAGGGCAGCCGGCCAGCTTTAGCGTATCAGCCACCGGCACCGCGCCCCTCAGCTACCAGTGGCAAAAAGATGGCAATAATATTCAGGGAGCCAATGCCGCTGCCTATAATATCAACAGCGCCAGCCTAAGTGACGCAGGGGATTACCAGGTGGTGGTCTCTAATGCCGCCGGCAGCGCTACCAGTAACAGCGCCGCCCTGACTGTCAATCCCGACATTCAGCCCCCAGCCATTACCGCCCAGCCCCAGGATCTTACCGTTACCGAAGGGCAGCCAGCCAGCTTTAGCGTATCAGCCACCGGCACTGCGCCCCTCAGCTACCAGTGGCAAAAAAATGGCAGTAATATTCAGGGAGCCAATGCCGCTGCCTATAATATCAACAGCGCCAGCCTAAGTGATGCAGGGGATTACCAGGTAGTGGTCTCTAATGCCGCCGGCAGCGCTACCAGTAACGGCGCCGCCCTGACTGTCAATCCCGACATTCAGCCCCCAGCCATTACCGCCCAGCCCCAGGATCTTACCGTTACCGAAGGGCAACCGGCCAGCTTTAGCGTATCAGCCACCGGCACCGCGCCCCTCAGCTACCAGTGGCAAAAAAATGGCAGTAATATTCAGGGAGCCAGTGCCGCTGCCTATAATATCAACAGCGCCAGCCTAAGTGACGCAGGGGATTACCAGGTGGTGGTCTCTAATGCCGCCGGCAGCGCTACCAGTAACAGCGCCGCCCTGACTGTCAATCCCGACATTCAGCCCCCAGCCATTACCGCCCAGCCCCAGGATCTTACCGTTACCGAAGGGCAACCGGCCAGCTTTAGCGTATCAGCCACCGGCACCGCGCCCCTTAGCTACCAGTGGCAAAAAAATGGCAATAATATTCAGGGAGCCAATGCCGCTGCCTATAATATCAACAGCGCCAGCCTAAGTGACGCAGGGGATTACCAGGTGGTGGTCTCTAATGCCGCCGGCAGCGCTACCAGTAACAGCGCCGCCCTGACTGTCAATCCCGACATTCAGCCCCCAGCCATTACCGCCCAGCCCCAGGATCTTACCGTTACCGAAGGGCAACCGGCCAGCTTTAGCGTTTCAGCCACCGGCACCGCGCCCCTCAGCTACCAGTGGCAAAAAAATGGCAGTAATATTCAGGGAGCCAATGCCGCTGCCTATAATATCAACAGCGCCAGCCTAAGTGACGCAGGGGATTACCAGGTGGTGGTCTCTAATGCCGCCGGCAGCGCTACCAGTAACAGCGCCGCCCTGACTGTCAATCCCGACATTCAGCCCCCAGCCATTACCGCCCAGCCCCAGGATCTTACCGTTACCGAAGGGCAACCGGCCAGCTTTAGCGTATCAGCCACCGGCACCGCGCCCCTTAGCTACCAGTGGCAAAAAAATGGCAGTAATATTCAGGGAGCCAATGCCGCTGCCTATAATATCAACAGCGCCAGCCTAAGTGACGCAGGGGATTACCAGGTGGTGGTCTCTAATGCCGCCGGCAGCGCTACCAGTAACAGCGCCGCCCTGACTGTCAATCCCGACATTCAGCCCCCAGCCATTACCGCCCAGCCCCAGGATCTTACCGTTACCGAAGGGCAACCGGCCAGCTTTAGCGTATCAGCCACCGGCACCGCGCCCCTCAGCTACCAGTGGCAAAAAAATGGCAATAATATTCAGGGAGCCAATGCCGCTGCCTATAATATCAACAGCGCCAGCCTAAGTGACGCAGGGGATTACCAGGTGGTGGTCTCTAATGCCGCCGGCAGCGCTACCAGTAACAGCGCCGCCCTGACTGTCAATCCCGACATTCAGCCCCCAGCCATTACCGCCCAGCCCCAGGATCTTACCGTTACCGAAGGGCAGCCAGCCAGCTTTAGCGTATCAGCCACCGGCACCGCGCCCCTTAGCTACCAGTGGCAAAAAAATGGCAGTAATATTCAGGGAGCCAATGCCGCTGCCTATAATATCAACAGCGCCAGCCTAAGTGATGCAGGGGATTACCAGGTGGTGGTCTCTAATGCCGCCGGCAGCGCTACCAGTAACAGCGCCGCCCTGACTGTCAATCCCGACATTCAGCCCCCAGCCATTACCGCCCAGCCCCAGGATCTTACCGTTACCGAAGGGCAGCCAGCCAGCTTTAGCGTATCAGCCACCGGCACCGCGCCCCTCAGCTACCAGTGGCAAAAAAATGGCAGTAATATTCAGGGAGCCAATGCCGCTGCCTATAATATCAACAGCGCCAGCCTAAGTGATGCAGGGGATTACCAGGTGGTGGTCTCTAATGCCGCCGGCAGCGCTACCAGTAACAGCGCCGCCCTGACTGTCAATCCCGACATTCAGCCCCCAGCCATTACCGCCCAGCCCCAGGATCTTACCGTTACCGAAGGGCAACCGGCCAGCTTTAGCGTTTCAGCCACCGGCACCGCGCCCCTTAACTATCAGTGGCAAAAAGATGGCAGTAATATTCAGGGAGCCAATGCCGCTGCCTATAATATCAACAGCGCCAGCCTAAGTGATGCAGGGGATTACCAGGTGGTGGTCTCTAATGCCGCCGGCAGCGCTACCAGTAACAGCGCCGCCTTAGCCATAGAGCTTAGTGATGATCTGCCAGCCATTACCGCCCAGCCCCAGGATCTTACCGTTACCGAAGGGCAGCCGGCCAGCTTTAGCGTTTCAGCCACCGGCACTGCTCCCCTTAACTATCAGTGGCAAAAAGACGGTGTCGATATTCAAGGTGCTAATGCTGCTGCCTATACTATTGATGTCACTGCTCCAGCTGATGCCGGTGTCTACCAGGTGGTGGTCAGTAATAGCTCTGGAAGTGTTACCAGTAATAGCGCGGTGCTGGCAGTTAACTTACCATACGATACCTCCCCAGTGGCTACGATTTTAGATCCTTCAGCCGGAGAAACATTTATTGCTGGAGATACCATTTATTTTGTTGGCGAGGGTAATGATAACGAGGATGGGGCTTTGGCCGAAGAACAATTGAGCTGGTCAGTAGAGATCTATGAAGGAGACCAAATTATCTCAACAGTACCGATCTCCTCAGGTTCTTCAAAAGGCAGTTTCCAAGTACCGATGGATATTGATTTCACTACCAATAGCAAGATTCGACTGTATCTGGAGGTATCTGATACCAAAGGATTGAAAGGAATGAGTTATGTTGATCTATTACATGCCACAGAAAGTAATCAAAAATTTGAACCCAAGGTAGAAGTCTATCCGAACCCCTTCGACAACGAGATCAACATCAAATTTCCGGAGGATTGGCCTTTAGAAAATGTGACTTTATTCGATGTGGATGGTAATTCCACCGTATTAGACTTATCTAAAGCGAGTATTAATCAAGGTTTTGTACAAGTATCAGTGGAAAGCCTTAATCTTCTCCCAGGGATCTACCTGTTGAAACTGGATTTTACAGACTGGCGAAGAGTAGTGAGAAGATTGATCAAGGTCCGATAATATACCAGTTTAACAGCAAGATCGTAATTTTTTATTGATCACGATTCACACAATTATTTGACCGCAACTTTCACGAAACCCGGCATGGCAATATGAGATTGGAGGAAAAAATCTCCGGTACCGGTAAAAACTGCCACCTTACTACCATGAAACGGCTTAAATTGTAGTCAATTATTATTTTTAAATTGACCAAATGGTGCGAATTGGAGTCGTTAAAGTTGTGGGAATGGCCAGGATGTTTTTCTGTAGTTTTATCTTACTCTCATCTATCGCTACCAATGCCCAAGAAGTTGAGATTAAAGGCCGTATCGTGGACGAAAATGGACTGGGATTACCTTTTGCCACCGTCCATCAAAAAAACACTACTAACGGCACCACCTCCAATGCCCAGGGCTATTATAGCCTTAAAATTAAAACCGGTGATCACTTGGTAGTATTTAAATTTGTGGGGTATACCACTGTTGAGAGACCCCTCTCCCCCTCTGGCACTTTGGATGTGCAAATGCACCCGGAGGTTTGGGAATTGGAAGCCCTGGTTATTCAGGCGGGTGAGGAGGATCCGGCATATCCTATCATTCGGAAGGCCATTGCTAAAAGAGCCTTCCATCTGGCAGAAATTACCGGTTACCAATGCCAGGTATATATTAAAGGCCTGCAGCGCCTGGATGAATCACCCGGACAGATATTGGGGATCCCGGTAACGGTTGATACAGGCATCGTATATTTATCGGAAAGCGTTTCTGAACTGAATTATAAACATCCTGACCAAGTTAAGGAAGAAGTGATCAGCAGTAAGGTAAGCGGAGACAACCGGGCTTTTAGTTTTAATCAGGCTTCAGATTTTCTCATCTCGTTTTATGAAAATCAAATATATTCCGAGGGGTTGAGTGAACGAGCTTTTATATCCCCTATAGCAGATCAGGCCCTGTTGTATTATCTATACGAATTGGAAGGTAGCTTCAAAGAAGGTTCTAACCAAGTTCATCGCATTAAGGTAATACCCAGAAGAGGACACGATCCGAGCTTTTCAGGATATATAAATATTATCGATGGAAGTTGGCGTATTCATAGCGTAGATCTGATGCTCACAAAAGATCATCAAATCGAATTTGTGGATAGCCTACATATTAAGCAGGTGTATGCTCCCAGTCGGCAGGGAAACCAGGAAGTTTGGACCTTGCTAACCCAGCAGTTTGATTTTCAATTGAATGCTCTGGGGTTTAAAGGGAATGGCTACTTTATCGGAGTATATTCGGAATACCAGCTCAATAAAGACTTCCAGGCTGGATTCTTTGATAACGAAATCGTCTCGGTGGATGCAGAAAGTAATAAAAAGGACAGCATCTATTGGCAGGATACCCGTCCGGTTCCTTTAACTGCTGAAGAAACGGAAGATTACCGGGTAAAGGACAGTCTGCAAATAATTAAAGAAAGCGAATCTTACCTAGACTCTATTGACCGTAAGAACAATAAGGTCACCCTTACTCACATCTTGACAGGAAAAACGTTTCATGACAGCTATCGCAAACAAAGTTGGAGGGTTCCGGCCCTAACGGAATTACTTCAATTCAATACAGTTGAGGGGTTCGTCATCAATCCCGGAGTCAGATTTACCCAGAGATATGAAGATCACCGGTTTTATCGCATTGAGGGGGAATTGCGTTATGGGTTCAGTAGTGAAAAATTTTATGGCCGGATCCGCACCAGATACTATTACAACCCGCTTAGGTTCTCTTCACTAAGACTAGATGGGGGGCGGTATATTGAGTCCATTAACCGTGATATCCCCTTAACTCCCTTTGATAACAGCTATTACAGCCTGATATTGGAGAAGAATTTTCTGAAAATTTACCAAAAATCTTATTTCAGGATAGGGCATGATATCGAATTATTTAATGGTTGGTATCTGAAGTCCGGCATTGAATGGGCTCAGCGCGAGTCATTATCCAATAGTACGGATTACACCCTAAAGGATCGCACGGAACGAGAATACACTTCCAACAATCCAGAGAACCTGGAATTGGGAAATACCAATTTTCTAAGTCATCAGGCATTAGTGCTGGACCTGCAAGTAAAATGGCAGCCTGGACAAAACTATATAAAGCGACCATATCGCAAGTTTGTACTACCATCTAAACTGCCGGCATTAACTTTATCCTATCAGGCAGGTTTGAGCGGAGTCTTGGGCTCGGACATTACTTTCCAAAAACTAAGGGGCGAGGTCGCTCAAAATTTTAGGCTGGGTCTATGGGGAAGCGCGCGATATCTGCTGGCCTATGGTGGCCTCCTGCAAAAAGATAGCCTTACCTTTATTGATTACCAGCATTTCAATGGTAATCGCACGGTTTTTGGCCATTTCGAATTAGGAAACTATCAGTTGCTGGATTACTATTTATACAGTACCCGAGACCATTATTTCCAAGCTCATTATGAACATCATTTTAATGGTTTCATTATCAACAAGATCCCCTTGCTGAGAAAAACCAAAATACAGACAGTATTGTCAGTTAATTATCTGCGCACCTCAGATAGTTACTGGGAACTGGGCTTAGGGCTTGAGCACATTTTCAAAATACTGCGAATTGATTTCTATCAAAGTTGGATAGAAGATGCTCAACAAAAGCAGGGGTTTAGATTTGGAATTGGATTTTGACGATTACTGACTGCTGGGATTTTCATCCAACACCGAAACATAACCTTTGATTTCACTATTAGTATATTTAATCAGGTAGTAATACACTCCTGGAGGAACCCCGGAGCCATCCCACCTAAAATCTAGTCGGTGATCCTCAAATACCTGCTTTCCCCATCGGTTGTAGATGGTCACCCCTTCAAATTGATTTTGACAATTACCCTCAGGCAAATCATCTACAAAGTAAACCTGGTTAAAATCATCATTATTTAGTGGGGTAAATACGTTCTTAGGATCAACAAGATCGAAGTCAACTATACCATCCTGCACTAATACTTCCAAGGTCACCGTATCCAGGGCGGTATTGGTACAACTGTTATCCCCAATTACGAAATCAAAGGTAAATACTCCGCTTTCATTCAGCATAACATCATCACAATCCGGTAGCCATGCGAAATTGGTATTGATGTTGCCCTGGCCTTGAACCGGAGTAAAGGTCACTCCGTCCGGGATGGGATGGTCATCGTCATTAAGTAGATCCAGGAAGATAGAATCGTTATCAGCGTCAAATCCCAGTAAACTCAAATCAATGGGATTATTCACATCTACCGTTATGGAGTTATTCTCCGTGTCTTCAATGGTTAAGACCGGTTCCTCATTGGGAGGTATCTCAAATACTAAATTCAATTGCAGGGTATCCGGGCTGCTGAACTTGCACTCATCTTCGTCATCAACCACCACCAAAAGATTAAAGATATTTCGGTTATCGAAATCAAATTTTCTACAATCAGCGTCCCAGGTAAAAACGGTACTCAGGGCACCTGGATTACTGATAACCTCAGAAAAGGACATCCCGTAATCTTCCAGACTAAACCCTAGCGGGATGATATCCAATATCAGGTCATCCTCATCCAGATCAGTCGCATTGATAACCAATTCGTACAGTTCTTTCTCACTGGAAACTACATGAGTGACCATTTTGGGATCAATCTCCGGTTTGTTATTAGGCGGAGGTTCGATAACTACAGTCAACCGTGTAGTATCAATCAGCGGCACGGCACAGGCATCGTCCATAGCCAATAAATCCACGATCATCAACCCTGATTCATCCGGTGGGCAATCCGGTAGACAAACCTGTACCTGGAGAGTATCTTGAAAGTTAGCGGTAATACCGGAGGGAAATTCGAAGATCTCTGCCAATTCTCCTTCAAAATTCACCGGTATAGCCCTGAAGGTGATCACCTCATCAGGATCTTGGTCTACCACAAAAAGATCCAGGCATTTATCTTCATCAAAGGTGAACCGCAGCGTATCGTCTACGGCCAGCCTTTCATCATCTCCGCTGGCGGTAGCAAAGACTTCCGGCGGGGTACTGAAGTCACAGCCATCCACCACCAGCATCTGAAAATCACGCCTTACCTCTCCTATTTTTTCTCCATCTCTAAACTCTTCCACCTTGAGGGCAAATACAAATAGACCACGGGAACTAGGGGTTACTGTTATCAATCCATTTCGATTGACCCGAAGGGAGGGGGTTCCCGGCACCATATTATCCACCCCGATGCCTGGCGCCCATGGTATGGAAAAATACGGAGCAGAAGTAATAGTGGGAAAAGCCTGATCTGTAGAACTATCCAGGGGGTCTTCCAGACTGTATACCAGTGAATCCCCATCGAGATCAGTACCTCCGAATTCTGTAAAAAAAGGTTTACCGACACAGCCATAGTCCCTCAAAGGAGGAAATAACACTGGAGTGGAATTGACAAACGGGGTTCCATTTCGCACCACCGGTGGAAACTGCAGGAAAAATGTCTGTCCCACTGTATTAATGCCTCCCTGATAGTTGATATTACTGACAAAATTATTTCTACAGCAACGCTCCCAAGCCAAGTAGTATCCTTCGGGGTCACCATATCGCTCAGGTGACAACACTATAGTATTAGTATACAGGATCCTGCGGGTTATCAGATCACCTATGGCACAATTAGGCTGCGAGTAGGGAACAAAGGAAGAACCCACATTGAACAATACCACTGAATCCATGAATACATTATCAGTGGTACGGAATATGTAAGGGCGTACCTGGGGGTCTTCCGCTCCAGGACTGCCATTTACCTGATCAAAATACAGGATCAAATTCAGTCGGTAGGTAAACCCATCTATGTGCACCAATTCAAACTCCCCACCGACAATATGAGTGGCCGAGAGAGGGACAAAAGAGCAAAAGATCAATAAAATTACAACAGGTAGAGGTTTTCCCATATTTATAAATATAGTGATAAATGATGGAGTATTGTACCAACCAGACGATGATTTAACTAAATTTGATGCCTTTAAAATGGCTAAAGGTTTTAAAAATAAAGTTTTGTCGGCGGTTGACATTGAAAGCCCCAGCTCTGATGGTAAATGCATTGCCAGGTGGCAGGAGCGGGTGATATTTGTAGATGGTGTAGCCCCTGGGGATGTGGCGGATATAAAAATTATAGGCAAGAAGAAAAATTATCTGGAAGCCATCCCACAAAATATAGTAAAACCTTCGCCGTTTAGAAGCGACCCGTTTTGCACCCATTTCGGGACCTGCGGAGGATGTAAGTGGCAACACCTGGACTATCAATATCAACTTGAATTCAAAAGAGATCATGTAAAAGACTGCCTCCAGCGTATTGGTAAAATTGAGATACCCCCGGTCAATCCCACAGTAGCTTCTCCCCAAACCCGGTTCTACCGAAATAAATTGGAGTTTACCTTTTCCAACCACCGTTGGTTGGAAGCTGAGGAGATTCGATCCGGGGAACCGGTCGATCGCAGAGGATTGGGCTTTCATAAACCCCGCCATTATGATAAGGTGGTTGATCTGCAGGAATGTTACCTGCAACCAGAACCTTCCAACTCTATCCGACTTTGGCTGAGATCTTACTGCTTAGAACATCAACTTGAATTCTACGATCTAAAAAAGCAACAAGGCTTTCTGCGCAATCTGGTGATCCGCACTTCTACCAGTGGAGAGGTGATGGCAATCTTACAGGTTGGACAGAATCATCTTGGTCACATAGTAGAATTGCTATCAAAATTAAATGCCGCATTTCCTGAAATTACCTCCCTCAATTACGTGGTAAATACCAAGGGTAACGAAACGTTCTACGATCTTCCGGTAATCAATTTTTCTGGCACTACCTTTATCACCGAAATCATGGGGAAGTTGAAGTTCCGGGTGGGACCAAAAAGCTTTTATCAAACCAATAGCGAACAGGCCCGTCAGCTATATGATAAAATTTCTGAACTGGCTCAACTAAAGGGTAATGAAACTGTGTTTGATCTTTATTGTGGTACCGGTACTATTTCACTGTACCTGGCCGCCAGTGTATCAAATGTTATAGGATTTGAACAGGTGGATGAAGCAGTGGATAATGCCCGTTTTAATGCTGACCTGAACCATCTGCCTAACACCAGTTTTCATCAAGGAGATCTAAAAGAAACCTTGCGGGAGGTTTGTCGGTTACACCCCTCCTGCGACGTATTAATCACGGATCCTCCCCGTGCCGGGATGCATGAAGATGTGGTGCAACAAATTCTGAAAATAAGTCCACCTAAGATCATTTATGTTAGCTGTAATCCCGCAACACAGGCTCGTGATCTGGCACTAATGGACCATAAATACCGGGTGGATTCGGTACATCCTTTTGATATGTTCCCACATACCACGCACATTGAATGCGTGGTTTTATTAAAGTTGAGAAGCGACTAGTTGGATAAAGGAAAATGAAAACAAAAATTGCACTTTTAAGAGGTATTATGCCAATTGGTAAAAACAAGGTGCCGATGGCTCAACTCAGAGAGGTATTGAGTAAGAACGGATTGGAGAATGTACGAACCTACATAGCTAGTGGCAATGTATTGGTAGATACCTCCTTATCTGCAAAGAAACTTGAGGATTTGATACATGATCTAATAAAGCAATACATCGGCCCTGACATCAAGGTAGTAGTCCGAACAGTTAGTGAACTGCAAAAATTACTGAATGGAAACCCTTTCGGGGACGGCTATGATGGATCCAGGGTATTTTACGTTTCATTTTCAGAGAATCCCAGTGCAAAAAATATTCAGATGGTGTTGAAAGACGATTTTGGAGAAAATAAATTGAGTTTTGGCCAGCATGGAGCCTATATGTACATCCCCGGTAATGCCGCCAGGTCTAAATTAAATAACAATTACTTGGAGAAAAAACTGGAGGTCTCTGCAACAACTAGAAATTTCAATACATTAAATAAACTCATTGAATTGGGGAACCAATAAGTAAAACCCACATGCTGGACTAAAGTTAACATTGATGAATTACCTGAATCAAGGCAACGACCCGGAGCTGGACGGAAAATACCTGGGTACCATTTCCCAGGACTTTATTCTAATTGCAGAAACCTTAAAAGAAGCCAGTTATCAAATCCGAAAGCGGGGCTTCTCTGAGTTTCCCATTTTCCCTATTTGCAAATCTCAACAGATCCTGGGGACTTTGCTGATCAATAGAGAAGAAGCTTCCACCCAGTGGAATTACTACGCCACGTATCTTGATGAGTTTATCCAACGAAAATTGGTAGATAAGCCGGAGGTGTTCAAAGATTCATACAAGGATCCGGATGAGTTTTGTTGCCTATTTGTGGTGGACCAGGCCTTTACCAACTTCCTGTACATCCCATATCCGGAAGACCACTAGAAATGTTGCCAGCCTTGAGCAGTTAGAGGGGTTGTAGTGCCATCTTGTAACACCAGCAGGTATTCCGGCTCCTGAGTCATATGACCTACAATAGTCAAGTCCACAGCATCAGCCACTAATTCATAATGTTGCTGACTGATTGTAAAGAGCAACTCGTAGTCCTCACCGCCGTTAAGGGCACAGGTAATGGGATCTAGCTTTAACTCATCAGCGGCCTTCAAAGTGTTTTGATCAATGGGGATCTTTTCCAGGTAAACACGTGCTCCAAGATTTGAGGATTTACCAATGTGCAGCAGGTCGGAAGCCAGGCCGTCGGAGAGATCAATCATAGCCGTCGGTTTGATGGTGTGATCAGACAACCATTTGATAATATCCGTTCGAGCTTCTGCCTTCAATTGACGGCCAATCACGTATTGATAATCGTCCAGTTCTGGTTGCATTTCCTGGTTGTCCAGGAATACCTGCTTTTCCCTGATCAAAATTTGCAGCCCGAGATAAGCTGCGCCCAGATCACCACTAACACAGATCAAGTCATCTTTTTCCGCTCCACTACGCCTTACCAGATTCTCCTTATCCACTGTTCCCAAGGCAGTAATTGATAATACCAATCCAGACTGGCTGCTGGAAGTATCTCCGCCAATCAGATCCACCTCGTATTGATCACAGGCAAACTTAATGCCCCGGTATAGAGCTTCAGCCGCCTCCAATGAAAAACGGTTGCTAAGCCCTATTGAAATCGTCACTTGCCGGCATTGCCCATTCATTGCTGCAATATCCGAAACATTTACCGCCACCGCTTTATAGCCCAGGTGCTCCAAGGGGACGTAGCTGAGATCAAAATGAATTCCTTCCAGCAAGAGGTCTGTGGAAATCAAGGTATAACCATCGGCAGTCTCCAGGGCAGCAGCATCATCTCCAATGCCCAGTACCGTACTGCTATGTCTGGTCTTGAAAGCGCCGGTCAATCGGTCAATAAGGGCAAATTCGCCTAGTGTTTCCAGCTCTGTCCTTTGGGGTTTAGTGGGTTCCTGGGGCATATTATTGATTTTAAGAGGTTTACAGAAAAATTTACAACATAGGAGAGAAAGTTACATATGTTGGTATGGGGTAATTATCATTATTTATCGGTGGCTGGGCCTGCTAAATTGGTACAAACTTTAAAACTATGTTACGAAAATTGTTGATTGGTTGCTTAATTCTCTCATTTGCAGCCTCTTGTGGAGTAAGGCCTCAGTATAAGACCGCCAAAGGCAAGAAAAAGAACAGATACTATAATTCAATTCAATATCAATAGTCCCGGGGAATTTCCTGACAGAGTTCCACCAACACTCCCCCGGTCGATTTTGGATGTATGAAACAAACCAGTTTGTTGTCTGCCCCCTTTTTTGGCTCTTCGTTTAATACCCTAAAACCTTGATTTTTAAGCCGTTGTATTTCATGGTAGATATTCTCTACTTCAAAAGCCAGGTGATGGAGCCCTTCACCGTGACGGGCAATAAATTTGGCAATTGGGCTGTCCTCCCTGGTCGCCTTTAGAAGTTCGATCTTACTGCTGCCTACCCTAAAAAAGGAAGTTATTACCCCTTCCGATTCCACTTCCTCCTGCTTGTAAGGTTCACCCCCTAATAACTCCTTATAACAAAGGTTTGCCCCTTCCAGGTCGCTTATAGCAATTCCTATGTGTTCCAGTTTGACCATAACATTTAACTTATGATTTTATTTGGTTAAATTTGCCCGAAGGTCGAAACTTTTAATTAAGCAGGAAAGTTTTAACCTTAAAAAAGGATAACAGGCAAAGATAGCAGCGGGTAATTATGATTACAGTAACGGAAAAAGCAAAAAACAGGATAACTGAATTACAGTCTCAGGAGGGGCAAATCGGCAAAGATCTGCGGGTTTCGGTTACCGGCGGTGGCTGTTCCGGGCTGATGTATAACCTCAGTTTTGATCATGCACAGGAAGCGGATGAAATTTTCGAAGACAACAGTGTTAAAATTTTAGTGGATAAAAAAAGCCTGTTGTACCTACTGGGAACTACTTTAGATTTCTCCGACGGGCTTAACGGAAAAGGGTTTCAGTTTATCAATCCTAATGCCAGCAGGACCTGTGGTTGCGGGGAAAGTTTTGCTCTATAGGAGCCACATCAATAAGCTCTCACCATTTTGCCCTGCATATAGTTAACAAAGGCTTTATTAACCACCTTGTTCCCTCCGGGGGTGGGATAATTGCCAGTAAAATACCAATCTCCTCGATGATTCGGACAAGCGCGATTGAGATTTTCCACCGTCTGAAATATCACTTCTACTCCCACTCCTTCATAGCGGGCTGATATCATCTGGGCGATCTTATGGGAAATTTCCTGGTAGCTGAAAGGGGCATACAGCATTTGCACGTGGTTAATATTGCCCTCCTGATGCAGACATTTTTGATAGACTTCATCCACCAGCATACTCATCCCCTGTTCATTTAACAATTCCATGACCGCGCGGAATGCGATGAAATCCTTCATCATACTCATGTCAATGCCGTAGCAATCTGGAAATCTGATTTGAGGAGCCGATGAGACAATTACAATTTTCTTGGGTTCCAGGCGCATCAGCATAGCCAGGATACTAACTTCCAGTGTGGTGCCTCGTACTATTGAGTCATCAATGACCACAACGGTATCATGATGTTTTTTGATCACTTCATAAGTGGTATCGTACACGTGAGCCACCAGATCTTCACGATGATCATCATCTGTGATAAAAGTTCTCAACTTGGCATCCTTTAACACCAACTTTTCCACTCGGGGCCGGAAATTAAGAATGTCCTCTTTATCATCAATATGAGGTTTACCCTCTAAAAAGACTTCCTTTCTGCGAGTGGCCAGATATTCCTCCAGGCCTTCCATCATTCCCAAGTAGGCAGTTTCAGCGGTATTGGGAATATAGCTAAAGACCGTGTGTTTCAAATCAAAATTGATAGCCTTGAGGATTTGTGGCAATAGCAGTTTACCTAATCGCTTTCGCTCGTGGTAGATATCCGGATCAGTGCCCCGGCTAAAATAGATCCTTTCGAAGCTACAACTTCTCTTTTCCTCTGGTTCCCTGATCTTGTACTGACCGTAATTACCAAGTTTATCGACAATGAGCGCATATCCTGGTTGTACTTCTTCAATTTCCCGGTATTGAACATTAAAGGCTGTTTTAATGGCGGGCTTTTCTGAGGCTGCTACCACAATTTCTTCATCAGCATAATAGTAGGCTGGCCGGATCCCGCAAGGGTCGCGTACTACAAAGCAAGCGCCATAACCCGTCATTCCCACTATAGCATAACCACCGTCAAAATCCTTGCATGATCTGACCAGTACTCTTTGCAAATCAAGCTCGGTCTCGATCCTTTCGGTTATCTGCTCATTGGTAAGTTCACCTTTGTAGGTATTAAATAATTTTTGATTTTCTTCATCCAGAAAATGTCCGATCTTCTCCAACACGGTAACCGTATCCACCTTTTCTTTGGGATGCTGACCTATCTTGACCAAAGTATCAAATAATTCGTCCAGGTTGGTCATGTTGAAATTACCGGCCAATACCAGGTTGCGACTGCGCCAATTGTTTTGTCTTAGCATGGGATGACAATTTTCAACTTTATTGCCACCGTGGGTACCATATCTTAAATGGCCCAACCAAGCCTCTCCGGTGAATGCATGATTCTCCTGAAGCCACCTTGCGTTGTGGTAATTGGATTCAGATTCCTGCCGGCATTTTTCAAATTTCTTCTCCAGCTTAGTAAAGATATCCAGAATGGGTTGGGATTTTACCGACCGGTATCGGCTAATAAAACGCACTCCGGGAGATACTTCCAGTTTTATATTGGCCACACCGGCACCGTCCTGCCCCCGGTTGTGTTGCTTCTCCATTAACAAGTATAACTTCTTAACGGGATATAATGGCGAGCCGTATTTGGCAATATAATACTGTAGGGGCTTTCGCAAGCGGATTAGGGCAATTCCGCATTCATGCTTTATAGCATCACTCATTTCTGTAGCTTGGGATAAACAAA
This sequence comes from Cyclobacteriaceae bacterium, assembly GCA_965224285.1. Classification (GTDB taxonomy): domain Bacteria; phylum Bacteroidota; class Bacteroidia; order Cytophagales; family Cyclobacteriaceae; genus JAJCYK01. The sequence goes on along the minus strand of OZ245043.1, from coordinate 4,204,582 downwards.
GTTAGTACTATTGACGATATTTCTAAAATTGAATTGACTAGTCCCATAGGTCTGAACGCTGAAGCTGTATTTTTTTGCCAAAAAACATTCGGGTAGAAGCTTCAAATGATTTAGTGTAATCCGTGACCAGAAAAGTATCGCTTTGGCATGAATCGAGGTTCTTCAAATTGTGATACTCCAAAAAACCTCGCAGGGCCCTTGCCACTATTTCAGAGCTATCAATCACCTCCACTAGAGGTCCGTAATACTTTTTGATGGAGGTTTTAATTAAGGGATAGTGGGTACATCCCAGGATCAGGGCTTCTATATCCTGCAGCCAGGGATCGCTCAAATATTTTTCAATTATTTGCTGGGATATCTCACCAGTGAAAAAACCCTCCTCAATCATAGGTACCAGTAGTGGGGTGGCCTTGGCTTTCACGGTGATTTGTTTATCAATTTCAGTCACTTTTTGCTGATAAACATTGGATTGTACGGTGCGCTTGGTCCCGATCAGGCCTACAGTTTTATGGGCATATTTTTCACGTAGGTAATCAATAACCGGGTCGATTACATTCATTATCTTAGCCTTGCGACCGGTATATTCACTCACTAACTCATATCCGGCTGCACTGGCTGAATTACAGGCAATTAGGATGAGTTTACATCCACGGTCGATCAATAGTTGGGTTATCTTTATTGAATAGGCCTGGATAGAAGCCGTTGACTTATCCCCGTACGGAAGATGTGCCGTATCTCCAAAATAGATCAGCTGTTCGGCCGGTAGCAATTGCTTAACCGCCCGTGCTACAGTTAGTCCGCCAATACCACTATCAAATATTCCAATGGGTGCAGAGGAATCGGAAGCCATAATTTCAAAAATTTGCCATATATCTCCATACGGCAATTATGTTTAATACTTGGCACAACTTCAATAGGCAATTATTTTGCAAATATTAAAATTGCGTAACTTTAATATAAAGTGTGTGAATTTACTATTTGTAGCTATATTCACTACTTATAATTCAAGAATAACCTATGTCTAATACAACCAAGCCTGTGGAATTGGAGAAGGTTGTGATCCGGTTTGCCGGTGACTCCGGCGATGGAATGCAGCTAACAGGCTCACAATTTACTTTTACTTCGGCAATGCTGGGGAATGACCTGGCCACTTTTCCTGATTTTCCTGCGGAAATCAGAGCTCCTCAAGGGACAGTAGAAGGGGTTTCAGGATTTCAAGTACAAATTGGCAAGGTGGACATTTACACGCCCGGGGATCGAGCCGATGTATTAGTGGCAATGAACCCCGCTGCCTTAAAATCCAATCTCAATTGGGTTCGTAAAGGGGGTAATATCATTGTAGATTTAGATTCATTTGCCAACCGGAACCTGCAAAAAGCAGGCTATGACTCCAACCCTCTTGAGGATGGTACCTTAAACGATTATAAAGTAATCGAAGCACCCGTTACCAGCCTGACCAGAGCAGCATTGGAAGGAATTGAATTGGATAACAAGAGTATCGTACGATGTAAAAACATGTTCGCTTTGGGCATGATGTATTGGTTGTTTGACCGGTCGAGAGAAGAAACCATAAAATTCCTGGAGAAAAAATTCCGTAAGATGCCGGCGCTGATTGAGGCCAACAAGAAAGCGTTGGATGCGGGATACAACTATGCCATTACCATAAGAGCCATAGCTTCCAACTACCAGGTACCTGCTGCAAAAATAGAGAAAGGAACCTACCGCCATATTTCTGGTAATCAAGCCACCGCCTGGGGACTTTTGGCTGCCGCTGAAAAATTGCAAAAAAAACTATTTTATGGCTCCTATCCTATCACCCCGGCATCTGATATTCTACATGAGCTGTCCAAGTACAAGAATTTGGGGGTAATAACGCTGCAGGCAGAAGATGAGATAGCCGCTGTATGCTCCTCCATCGGCGCCAGTTACGCCGGACAATTGGGTGTGACTGCTTCAGCAGGCCCCGGGATCGCCCTGAAAGGAGAAGCTATCGGATTGGCGGTGATGGCTGAAATACCTCTGATCGTGATTGATGTTCAAAGAGGCGGGCCTTCTACCGGATTACCTACCAAAACTGAACAGGCAGATCTAAATTTAGCCTTGTATGGCAGGAATAGCGATAGCCCCTGTATAGTAATTGCACCAAGTACCCCGGCCAACTGCTTTAATTTTATTTACGAAGCAGCACGGCTTACCATTGAGCATATGACCCCAGTTATTTATTTGTCTGATGGGTATCTGGCCAATGGATCTGAGCCTTGGAGATTTCCAAATATGGCCGATCTACAGGATATTAGTATTCCCTATTTTGAGGACAATGGTGAGGATTTTCAACCTTATCTCAGAGACCCCCGCAGATTATCACGATATTGGGTAACTCCAGGAATGCGAGGAATGGAACATCGCATAGGTGGCCTGGAAAAAGAAGAAGTGACGGGTAATGTATCCTACGATCCGGAAAACCACCAAAATATGGTGAATTTACGCCAGGCTAAAGTGGAGAAAGTCGCCGATTTTATTCCGGAGCAAGAAGTGATCGGGGACCCAGAAGGGAAATTGTTGGTGATAGGATGGGGCAGCACCTACGGTTCCATTCTGTCAGCGGTCAAGGAGTTGCGATCCGATGGAATGCAATTGGGTATGGCTCATATCAATTATATTAATCCTCTCCCTAAAAACCTGGGGAAAATAATGGAAGCCTACGATAACATTTTGGTTTGTGAGCTGAATACAGGGCAAATGGCCAATTATTTAAGGGCTCAATTTCCCAAATTCCGATATCATCAGTTGAACAAAGTACAGGGATTGCCATTCACCATAACCGAATTGAAAGAAAAAATAAATTCCATCGATTATGCCTGATCATTTAATTGATTCTCCCCGTCCGCCGTTAACCAAAAAAGATTTCACCAGTGACCAAATGGTACGATGGTGCCCTGGTTGCGGAGATTATGCCATACTATCTGCCATTCAGAATGCCTTGCCTCAAATACCTCAGAAGAAGGAGGATTTTGTTTTCATATCTGGAATTGGTTGTGCAGCCCGCTTTCCTTATTACATGGATACTTATGGTTTCCATACCATTCACGGCCGGGCTCCTGCAGTAGCTACCGGGGTAAAATTGGCTAATCCACAACTCAATGTGTGGGAAATCACCGGTGATGGTGATGCCCTGGCAATTGGCGGAAACCATTTTATCCATGCCATTAGAAGAAATATTGACATCAATATATTACTGTTCAATAATGAGATCTACGGGTTGACTAAGGGGCAATACAGTCCAACCAGTCGTATGGGGCAGGTAACCAAATCCACTCCGATGGGTGGTATTGAGAGGCCTTTTAGTGCTGGAGAGTTGGCATTAGCGGCCCAAGGTACTTTCTTCGCCAGGACCATTGATACCAATCCTAAACTAATGACCCAGATCTTTGTAGACTCTTCTCAGCATCGGGGTACTTCGTTGATAGAGATCCTGCAAAATTGTGTGATCTTTAATGACAAAGCACATGGTGCGGTGACCAACAAAGAAAATAAGGATGATTTTCAACTGCACCTAACCCATGGCGAGCCAATGCTGTTTGGAAAGGATCAGCAAAAAGGCATTCGGCTTAATGGATTCCGACTGGAGGTAGTGACCCTGGGTGAAAATGGTATAACCGAAAAAGATATCCTGGTTCACGATAAACGCCAAGAGGATACCACAGTTCACCACATGCTCATTCGCATGAACCCTCCCGACTATCCCATGGCGCTGGGAATAATCAGAGAAGTTGAGGCCAGGACGTATGATGATCTGGTCACTGAGCAGTACGAAATTAGCTGTGAAAAGGCCGCCTTCAAAAATGTGGACCAGCTTTTGACAAGTGGAAATACCTGGGAGGTGAAGTAAACTCCCGATGCTAATATAAAATACCCATATGGTACCTTCTGGACATCACTTCGTGGCCGTTTTTGGAGGAGCAGTAGCTGGTTCTGAAGCTGCGTTTCAACTGGCTTCAAGAGGATTCAGGGTGGCGGTATTTGATCAGAATACCTTACCCTACGGCAAGATTGAGGACGGCCTTCCGAAATGGCACGACAAGCTAAGGGATAAAGAAGAGCAGCGTATTAATGAAAAACTCTCTCACCCCCACATTCATTATGTTCCCAATACTGGTCTGGGCAAACAATTAGACTTCCAGGAAGTAGCCTCGAATTGGGGATTCTCGGCCATTTTACTGGCCACCGGAGCCTGGAAAGACCGGCCTTTACCCATACCTGAGGCCCAAAAGTTTGTTAACCAGGGTCTATACTATCAGAATCCACTGGTATATTGGTTCAATCATTATCACGAACCGGGCTATTCCGGACCACAATATCATTTAAAAGATGACGCCATGGTCATCGGGGGAGGACTGGCCTCTTTAGATGTGGTGAAAATCTTAATGATAGAATTGGTTCAAAAGGCTTTAGCAGAGAGGGGTCATCAGGTAGATATGTTTACCCTGGACCGCGGAATTAATCGGGTTCTCGATGATCTGGGATATTCCTTACCAGATTTAGGACTTAAAGGTTGTACATTATTCTATCGTCGGCGGGATCTTGATATGCCCTTGTCCCCTTTACCCACAGATACGCCTGAACAGTTGAAAAAAGCTCAAATGGTGAGGAAAAAGATTATGGATAACTTCCTAAGGAAGTATTTATTCAAATTTGAGCCCTGCTGGGCCCCACTGGAGTTGCTGCATGATGGCGAAACGGTGACAGGTATGTTGTTTCAAAAAACTGAAATTGTGGATAACCGGGTAGTACCGGTTCAGGGAAATACCAAAGAATTTTACGCTCCATTAATTATCAGTTCCATCGGTAGTTTACCGGAACCCATAGAGGGAATTCCCACGCGCGGATCGGTCTTCGAAGTTGATGAAAATGATTGCTGTAGAATGGCAGGCTACGACAATGTTTTTGCTTTGGGTAATGCAGTCACCGGCCGGGGAAATATCAAAGAATCACTCCAGCATGGGAGGATCACAGCTTTAGATATCATGGATTCGCATCTCAAATGGCAGCAAGAAGATTATCAAGAGTGGCTGAGAAACTCTGAAAACCAGGTACAGGCTCAAGTTTCAGACATCGCGGATCAGGTCTCTGATAAGTCCGACCTGCACCCCGATACAGTAGCTGAAATATTCCAAAGGATTCGCCATCATCAACAGCAGGCAGGTTATTCGGGTGAGTTCAAAGAATGGGTGGATAAGAATCTGCCAGTCAGGTTGGAAGAGCTGCTTGAAGAATCCGGGGAATGATCAATGACCAGCCGGTTCCTATTTTATTTGTAGTTAATCCTTATGCCGGGACTAATAAAAAAATGGCCCTGGCAGAAATGTTGGAACGTTATATAGATCGGCGTAAATATACACCTCAAATAGTTTACACTGAAAGGATTAAACACGCCCAGGAATTTGCCGCTCAGGCAGTGGAAGAAAATATTCCCTATCTGGTAGCCGTGGGCGGCGACGGTACAGTGAACGAATGTGCCAGCGGAGTGGTTTCTACCAACACCAGTCTTGGTATCGTTCCGTTGGGGTCAGGTAATGGCCTAGCCAGGGATCTGGGCATACCATTAGAGGTAACCAGCGCGCTTTCTTTGCTAAACAATCATAAATTGGACTGTATTGACTGTGGTCAGGTGGGCAGTGACTATTTTTTTTGCACCGCGGGTGTCGGTTTTGACGCCTATGTAAGTAAGAAGTTTGCTGGCAGCAGTCAACGGGGATTAGTCGGTTATTTGAGGAGCATTGCTGAGGAGTTTCTCCACTATAAAAGTCAACACTATACACTGCTCTCAGAAGGAAATGAGGAATTGTACAAGGCATTTTCCATTACCTTCGCCAATGCTGCCCAGTTCGGTAATAATGCGGTGATCTCTCCCATGGCAGACATTCGCGACGGAAAATTGGATATATGCATAGTAAAGGATTATCCGAAGCACCTGGGCCTCTCCATGGGACTAAGATTATTTAATCGATCTATCCATAAAAGTCGTTATGTCAAAATCTCTAAAGTGCAGGACGTTGTGATCAAATGCCCCAAAGGTACTTTGTATCACCTGGACGGAGAGGTTAAACAATCAGAAGAAAACACCCTGCATGTTAGTATTCTGCCTAGTTCTCTCAAGGTGATGGTAGCTACTGACAGGGAATCTGAAACTAATATTTCTTTACTTTGACCAATAAAAAGCACCTTGAGCGTATAGTACGCAAGCTGGGAGGACAGCCCAGTTTGGATGCTATACTGAACTTATCTAACGGGGATCTGCAAACATTAATGCTGGAGGTATTCCGTCAAAGAACAGGAAAGATTACTCCGGCTCAATTATTTAAAACTTATCAGGAAAACCCTTTTGTCAGACCCTCTCCTATCAGCGCTCATAAGTTTAGGGAGATTGATATGCTCCTTATAAAACATTTAGCTTATGAATTCGAGTTGGTGGAGTTATCACCGGTAACCCCCTTAGGGAGTTGTTCTGTGCTGGCCACAGTAAACCAGAACAAGGTGATAAGTGGTTTGGGCAATGCTGAGGTCCTGGCTGATAATACCAACACTATGGCCCTGGAATGTGCTTTGCGACGCCATAAACTGTTAAATAAGGACCCCAAGGACCATCAGGTGATAAATTTGGCCAGTATACATCGTTTGGTCCGAAACCAAAGACCAAAACATGAAAAGCATACCCCTCATTTTAAGATATTAGGCCTTTGTTCAGCCGGCAGGGATACCGGCAATAGCGAATTTGAAATTAAAAGCCTGACTGCCCATCTGTCCTACTACCAACAGTTATTTGAGGAATTGCTGCCATCGGGCCAAGGGTTTAATTGGAAGATCCAGATTACCTTCTGGGATAATGTACCCCGGGAGAAAGCAAGATTCCTAATGGATGCGCTGAAACTAAATTTACCGGGATCAAGGCTGGAGTTATTTCCCGAAAGGACCTCAGGAGGATCTTATTATCCGCACATCTGTTTTCAGATTATACTCAAAACACCAGAGTCTGAAGTGCAGATTGTAGATGGGGGGTTCACTCCGTGGACTCAAAAGTTACTCAACAGTAATAAAGAACGATTACTAATCAGTGGTATGGGAACAGAGTTACTGCTAAATATACTGGGGCTATAGTACTTTTTTAGGGTAATCGAAAAATAGCAGTCGTCCATCATGATCGGATATTTCATCCCATTTATTGCAGGGAAACTCGATTGCTACAATTCCGCAGGTAGGTACATTGTCAATAAAATAATCGTGATCTTTCAGTTGATTTGCCAGATCAGTAAAGCCTGGATTATGGCCCACCAACATCACCCGGTCTAAGGTATTGGGTAAAGATTTAACGATATGCATCAGGGTACTCATCCCTGCGTGGTAGACATCTTCGTTTTCAGTTATTTCATCCAGGGGAAAACCCAACCCTGAGGCCATGGCCCTGGCGGTGGTTATGGCCCGGTTCGCCGGGCTGGATATTACAGCTTGGATCTCCGGGCTTTTTGATGCCAATCTCTGTGCCATTCGTGGGGCATCCTTTTTTCCACGCTTGTTTAACGGCCGCTCAAAATCGCTTAGTTCCGGGTAATCCCAACTGGACTTTGCGTGGCGCACTAAGTACAAGTACTTCATATATATTTAGGGATAGTGTTTAAAGTTAGTCTTTTTTTGATACCTTTAATTATATTTTAATTTATTAGTAATTATGAATAATGGTAAAGTAAAGTTCTTTAATGAGAGCAAAGGTTTTGGTTTTATTATTGAAGAAGAAACTCAAGATGAAATTTTTGTCCATGTGTCAGGACTAACGGAACAGATCAGTGAGAATGACCGCGTTAGTTTTGAAACCGTTGAGGGCCGTAAGGGGTTGAACGCGGTTAATGTTAAGAAGATAGACTAGAAATGATGTAAATTCTTAATAATAATCTTAGTAAAAGCGCTTTCTTCAAAGCGCTTTTTTTGTGCCCTCCCATAACCCGTACCCACCAATCAGCCGTTATTCAGGTATAAAATTTTACTACTCTATATTATTGACATTCAGATCAATACATCCGAATGCGATTTACTCTCATCCACCTATAAGTAAAATTTGGCACGATATTTCCATTAAACCAGGTACGGGCAGCGTTGCCTTTAATTTGTTCAACCGAAATGAAACTACATCATGAAAAAGATATATATAACACTGACTTTAATTTATGCTTTGGCCGCAGGAGCCTATGCCCAAAATATTACTTATGGTCTGAAAGCCGGACTGAACGTAACCGATTGGCGGGGAGATGCCCGTCAAAGTATTCAAGACCTAGTAGATCTAACCGGAGTGGTAAATACTTCTCCCAATTTAGGCTTTCACGCCGGCGGCTTCCTGGTGATACCGTTAACTGAAGTAATCAGCCTGGAGCCCGGTTTGATATATTCTCAGAAGGGCATGCAGCTCACTGAAACACTTGATGATTTGATCATCTTGCCCGTGACAGCTAAAGCGGTGGTAAAATCACATTATCTGGACTTCCCTTTGATGGCCAAGATACAGACTCCCCAGGGGTTTCAGGTCTTCGGCGGTCCTCAGGTCTCTTATCTAATGGCCAATCGCCTTAGGACTAGAGCCGGTATCATGGGATTCAACGTTCAGGAGAATTTTAATATCGATGCCGGGTTTCGAAAATTCGATGTGGCATTAACCGGTGGATTAGGTTATCAATTTCCCAATGGAGCCAATATTAGCGCCAGCTATGAACACGGCTTGAATCCCATCGATGACGGAGGTTTCTTTCATGCGTACAATAGGGGGTTCAAGGCATCGGTAGGGTTCGTTTTTTAAAGATCTTTCCAAGTAGGTTAATTAGTTGAGGTTGTTAGAACCGGGGATTTTGTCCCCGGTTTTATTTTTTAGCTAAAATCTTAATAATTATTTAATAAATTTGGATAATGTTTATGTTGAGGATAACAAATGATATAATTATGTGCTAAAATCATAATTTGTCTAAATTATTTTTAGGCAAATGTTTGCATAATTAGACAGAATTGTATTTAACTTTGTGCATTGAATTTTTTAAGGATAGTCACTATGAGTATTAAAAAACAGTATTTGAAGAGCAAGCCGGTGTGCAAGGTCACCCTAAGCTTGCAGAAAGAGGAAACTGATACTGCCGATAAAGTTGCAGTATTGGGTGAATTCAACGATTGGGATTCCGAAAAAGGTATTCCCATGAAGAAACTGCGAAACGGAACATTCAAGACTACAATCGATCTTGAAGTGGGACATGAATATCAATTTAGATATTTGGTAGACGACCAGGTATGGGTAAATGACAGCGATGCTGACAAGTACGTACCAACCGGGATTGGTTATGAAGATAATTCTGTGGTAGTAGTTTAATTCGGATATATTCCGAAAGACATCGAGCTCATGTGAATCACGTGGGCTTTTTTTATGTCTTTGATTCAACTGAGTCCGGAATATCCAATTCCAGCTGTACGTCCTCTGCCAGCTTCAAAAAGACGTTAAGCACCACCTGATCCTCTCGATTGCCGGAATCTCGCCAAATGGGTACCTGCTGTTGAGCCATTTGAAAGATGCCATTTTGCAATTCGTTCAATCCCACTACGATATCGATTTCCTTCAATAAGGCCAATAACACGGTTAAATCCATGAGGGGTTTGGAAGTGGTTGGATCAGAATTGAATCGGTAAAATAGTCGGTTGATCTTATCAGTTGCCTCGTAGGCCAGGGTGGTAGTATCCAATGGGATCTGCCATTTATTAACTTCACCCACCAGGTGCCGAACCAGTTTGAGATCCGTACGGGGTTGCTTTAATGCCCTAAGCAATTCCTGGTTTAATACCATCTCGATATTTCGCAAATGTACTGGCTGAATAGGCAGATCCGCCGATCTCATTACATTCAACAAATTGTAATTGCGGTCATAGATATTCTTGTATGCACTGGCTGCACCATCCAGGCTGGACTCCAGAATTTTGTTCAAAACCTTATTTCTTTCATCCTTGAACAGCTCGAAAAAGGAGAATTTCGCCCCGCTGAAATGGCCTTGCATAATATCCATCACCCTATGAACTCTGCTCATCTGAAATGCCGTGACTATTTCCTTTCGCATTGTTTCAAAGGCTGATTGGTCTAAGTCAGAAGCGCTACCAATAATGTGATGCTGGCCCAGGTACAATACCGCAAAACTCAGCTTCTTTTGGGAATAAGTTACATTGGAGCTTATGTGGGTTCGCCCTACCGCCAGGATCTGGGCCCCTGCATGATGACGTTCAAATTGTGTGCTGCTGCAGGTATAATTTAAAATGCTAAGTCGTTCGGGATTTTCATCAAATAGGGACGCCACAGCGTAGTGCATACCGACACTGGTTAAGCTAATTCTCTTCGGGCAAATCTCCTGCTTATATAACTTGGCGGCGTTGCCATATTTGGCAAGGTTGCTTTCGGCCTTTTGTAACTTCTTTTCAAACTTATGTCCCAATGCCCTGTCGCTCTCAGCTTCCGCGATCTGTATAGCACGGTTGGCATACTGCAGGATCTGCATTGCCTCTATCCTGGATACTTCATCAAAGAACCATCCACAACTAGTGAACATCAGTAAGGATTGCCGCTGCATTTCCAACAGCCGGATGATCTTAGTGCCATATTCCCCATCAATGTCGGTATCGAAATGGTTTTGCAGGAAACGATTGACAAACTCCCTGTTGCGATTCAGGATGATCTGGATATATTCGTTGCGAATTTTCCAGGGATCCTGGTGAAAAGCCTTCATCTGCTCTTGATAAATATCTGCTAACTCATCCCGTAACCAGTTAAGACTTTCTCTCAAGGGTTTTCGCCACTTTTGATGATATCCTGATTCATTTCCACATCCGCAATCACTGCGCCAGCGTTCAATACCATGGTAACAGCTCCAGGAAGTATTCTCGTGAATTTCCACCTGATATTCTACTTCTATAAGGTGCATATATTCACTGTAGTTAGTTACCCTGGCCAATTCATGCTGCTCAATATAGCGCAGGCAAAAAGCCAGGGCCATGTCGCCATGACGATGATGGTGCCCATAACTTTCTCCATCAGTGGCTATATTAACCAGCTGGGGGCTTTCACGATCGTCGAAAGTATTGACCAAATGATCGGCAAATTCCTTCCCGTTTTTCAGCAGTCCCTTAAAGGCCACATCCTGTGAACGATCGCCATCATAAAAGAAAAGGATCATTGATTTACCACTGGGTAGCTGACATATATAATGCCGCTTAGAGTCAATGCCATCTTCCCATTTCTCGGATCCAATTTTTCGAAACCTTTTGGCCTGCCGGGGAGCTAGTACCGTAAATTTCATCCCGTGCTGGGCCAGTATTTCCAGGGTATCGAGGTTTACAGCGGTTTCAGCTAACCACATCCCTTCAGCCTCCCTGCCAAACCGGCTTCGAAAATCCTCCAGTCCCCATTTTACTTGAGTTTCCTGGTCGTGTTTGTTGGCCAATGGCATGATAATGTGGTTGTAAACCTGTGCCATCGCTGAACCATGACCTCCGAAGTTCTCCATGCTCACCCTGTCCGCCTTAAGCACAGCTGCGTACACATCGGGAGCATATTTTTCCATCCAGGAAAGCAGAGTGGGACCGAAATTAAAACTAATCCAGGAGTAATTGTTTACAATATCAATGATCTTGCCACTACCGTTTAATATCCTGGAAGTAGCATTGGGACGATAACACTCGGAGGTGATCCTGGCATTCCAGTCATGAAAAGGGGCTGCGGAGTCCTGAACCTCAATTTCTTCTAACCAGGCATTTTCTCGGGGAGGCTGGTAAAAATGTCCGTGGATACACAAATATTTATTCATGTTCCCTACCTTTCAACACCACTACCCCGAGAGGCGGCAAAGTCAATGTCAACTGATGATCTTGTCCGTGCTTGGGTTTTTTTTCAGTCTTCAGGTCGGAGTTCTTATGCTGGCCAGTACCGCTAAAATCAGGGCTATCCGAATTGAATATCTCCTGCCACTGTGATGCCCCGGAAATTCCTACTTCATAGTTTGCATGAGACTTTGGAGTAAAGTTCGCTACCACCAGCAGATTATCTTTTGTTTTATGACCTTTCCTCATGTAAACCAATATAGAATTTTGGGCATCCCCCATGTCAATCCACTGAAAGCCTTCAGGGCTGAAGCTTTTTTCGTACAAAGCGGGTTCGGTACGATACAATTCATTTAATGATTTGATGCATTTAGATACCCCTTTATGCACCGCATATTCTTTTAGATGCCATCCCAATTGCTGGTCGTGTTTCCACTCTGATGTCTGTCCCAATTCACTGCCCATAAACATCAATTTAGCACCGGGATGAGTATACATGTAGCTAAAAAGCAAGCGATAATTGGCAAATCTTTGCCACTCATCACCCGGCATGCGGTCCATTAAGGCGCCTTTACCATGTACCACCTCATCATGAGATAGGGGAAGCATAAAATTCTCAGAGAATCCATAAACCAGGCTGAAAGTAATGTCATTTTGATGAAATTGCCGATATATCGGATCCTTCTTGAAGTATTCCAGGGTATCATGCATCCATCCCATCATCCATTTCATCCCGAATCCCAATCCTCCCAAGTCTACTGGTTTGGAAACACCCGGCCAGGCCGTTGATTCCTCTGCAATAGTCTGTATGCCATCAAATGAACCATAGACTTCCTTGTTCATCTCCTGCAGGAGTGAAATCGCCTCTTCATTTTCCCGCCCCCCATGCTGATTAGGGATCCACTGTCCTTCTGCCCTGGAATAATCCAGATAGAGCATACTGGCCACTGCATCAACCCGAAGGCCATCAGCATGATAATAATCCAGCCAGAATGCGGCATTGCTGATCAAGAACGAACGCACCTCATTGCGGCCATAATTAAAGATATAGCTGTTCCAATCGGGGTGAAAGCCTTTGCGTGGATCGGCGTGCTCGTACAAATGGGTGCCGTCAAACTCCGCTAAACCATGTGAATCATTGGGGAAATGGGAGGGTACCCAGTCCAAAATTACCCCAATACCGGCCTGATGGAATGCGTCCACCAGCGACATGAATTCCTGAGGTGTTCCATATCTGGCGCTGGGAGCATAATATCCGGTCACCTGATAACCCCATGATCCGAAAAATGGATGTTCCATTACCGGCATCATCTCCACGTGGGTATACCCCATATCTTTTACATAAGAAACTAATTCTTCAGCTAATTCCGCGTAACTAAAACTATGCCCCGTATCACTGTGTCGTTTCCAGGATCCCAAATGCACCTCATAAACAGAGATTGGCTGGCCTAGGTTATTTTTTTGTGCACGGGTCTTCATCCAATCCTCATCATTCCACTCATACTGCAAATCCCACACCACGGAGGCGGTTTTGGGAGGCACCTCCCATAGAAATCCCATTGGGTCTCCTTTTTCCAGCCATCGGTCCTGATTGTTGGATTGAATTAGATATTTATAAGTGGTGCCGGGGTGCACTTCCGGGATGAATCCCTCCCAGATCCCGGAGCTGTCCCATCTGACTTTCAAGGAGTGCTCCTCACGATTCCAATTGTTGAAAGCCCCAATTACTGATACATTTTTAGCGTTGGGAGCCCAAACTGCAAAATATGTACCGGCTACACCATCAACTTCCAGATGGTGGGCTCCCATTTTTTGATAAAGGCGGTAATGCTTTCCAGCCCTGAAAAGTTGAATATCAAAATCCGTTAAAAGACTGTAAGATTTTACCGCGGATTGTTGGTCTTGCTGCATAGATTAAAACCTTTGAAGGAAAGTAAATATAATAAAAATATTACCGCGTATTAGGACCTATGCCATATCCTGATTTACTGCTTAGGGCTGAAATCCAGGGAAAGCGAATTTACGCAGTGTCTGATATTTTTTGGAGTTAAGTATTCACCCTCAAATACGTGTCCCAAATGACCGTTGCAGCGAGCGCATAATATTTCAGTGCGTCTGCCATCGGCATCAAGCAGACGCTTTACCGCTCCTGGAATTTCATCATCGAAACTGGGCCATCCACAATGAGAATTAAATTTATGTTCTGAGAGATAAAGAGGAGCACTACATTTTTTACACTGGTATACACCAGCTGCCTCATGCTTGTTGTATTTGCCGGAAAAGGGCATCTCCGTTCCCTTACCCTCAATGATCCGGGCCACTTTTTCAGTAAGTTTATGGTATTTCATGGTCTAAACATTATCTAAGCATAAAGACTCAAAGCCCTGGCTATACGTTGTTCAAAATAGTCTTCAATTTTGGATACATTCCAGGAATTAAAGGTATTATCCGGTTCAAGCCCTCCCTTACGGGCTACATTTATCCCGTATTGCACATCCTGGAAACCTGATTTTTGGTGAGCATCGGGATTTATGCTGATCACTACTCCTTTTTCCAAGGCATATGGTACCCAACCCCATTCAAGATCCAGCCTCCAGGGGTGGGCGTTGATCTCAATAATCACTTTATGGTCAGCACAGGCGTCAATTACTTTCCTGTGGTCAATGGGATATCCCTTTCGTTTGAGCAGCTGTCTCCCAGTGGGATGGCCTAATATGGTGGTAAACGGATTGGAAATAGCTTTTATCAGGCGTTCAGTAGCCTGTGTTTCATCCATATCCAAATTTGAATGTATGGACGCAATTATAAAATCAAAGGTCTCCAAAACTTCGGGGGGGTAGTCCAGGTCACCATTATTGAGAATATCCGACTCGATTCCTTTAAATATCTTAAATGGGGCTAATTGCTTATTAATTTCCTCAATTTCCCGGTGCTGTTCTTTCACCGCATCCACATCCAGGCCGTTGGCATAAACCGCCGACTGACTGTGATCACTGATGCCCAGATAATGATAGCCGGAAGCTTTACAGTACCTTGCCATATCCAAAAGAGAATTTTTACCATCACTATAGGTGGAATGGCAATGGATGATTCCCTGTAAATGATCCATTGAAACTAAATCCGGCAAACTTCCAGACTGAAGATATTCTAATTCAAAGTGAGCTTCCCTAAGTTCGGCGGGCACCAGATGCCAGCCCATATCGCGGTACACCTGTTCCTCAGATTCCGCCTGATAATTAATGGACTGCAGCAGGGTATTCCCCTGGGCATTGGTGGTCAGCAAATGCTCCAAAGAGCCGGTGTATTTTACCAGCGATCCGTAAAATCGAGTGGGTTGACAAAACCTTACTTGGAGGGGAATATTGAACTTTTGCAGCACACCGCTCCAGCGAAACGGTCCACTTTTCAAGATGTTACGCTCTACTCCGGTTATTTTATCCAGAGCCTCGGCTGTCCGCACCGGGTCAGTAGTGGCCCAGAGGTAGTGTAAGGTATCCACCAATTCCACTTTCCGCCTCCAGGGTCCGCACCTGGAAAACAAGCTCCCCCCAAGGTGCGGGCTTAGTTGTTCCTCCAACCATAGACCAGCCAAATGAGCCTCCTTATAGTGTTTTTGTTGTAAAGTGCCCAGGTAATACTCCAGTATTTCTTTTATTTTGGCCTCGCTTTTAATCCCAAACCCTGGTAAGTCAGCTAGTTCCCCATTTCTGGCCATATTTAACATGGAGGCAGGTGATTCCACCCCCAATTCGTCCCAGGCAGTCTTTATCTTTCGAGCGCTGATACCCTTGACTCCCAAAAGCTCGCGAATTCCTTTTGGGGTCTGCTTGATCAGGTTTTGGTGTACAGTACTGAAACCGGTTTGATTTATCTCTTGAATTATGGAGGCGATACTTCTGCCCACTCCCGGTAGCTTCTCTAATTCTGAAAGACCCAGATCAGTTATATCTTCCTCCATCCGTTCCAGATTATAGACTGCAGTTTGATAGCTTCGTATCTTATAAGGATTTTCTCCGTATAGTTCTAACAAGGAGGCGGTCGATCGCAATGTTTTAATTATATCCTGGTTTGTATTCACAGGGGCAACGTTTTGTGTTAAATATACCTCTTTTGAGGTTTTCTGATAGGTTAAAATGACAGTAATTCGCAACCAGTCAGGATATTATCCCCCTCCCCGTCACATGTGAATAATTTTAGGTGATCAATGGGAGCTACCACCGATCATATAAATGTCTCTGAAGTGCCGGTGTTTTAACATTAACTTCAGAGTCAGAAATCATAATGAGTAATTTTTGTTAATTTAGAAATTGTTAACCATTAAGCACCAAGGAACTATGAACTATTGGCTGGTAAAATCAGAGCCCTCAGATTACTCCTATCAGGACCTGGTAAAGGATGGCAGCACTTTCTGGGATGGCGTTCGCAACTATGCCGCCCGAAATAACCTCAAAGCCATGAAAAAGGGGGACAAAGTGTTATTTTACCATAGTGTAAATGAGAAAAGTGTAGCGGGAATTAGTAAAGTAGTCAAGGAACACTATCAAGACCCCACTACCGATGACGACCGCTGGGTAGCGGTGGATTTGGCTCCGGTCAAGCAGCTGAAGGATCCGGTAACCCTGGCCGAAATAAAGGATGAACCTCAGTTATCTCATATTGCACTAGTGCGCCAAAGTCGTTTATCGGTAATGCCCCTGGATAAGGAAGCCTACGACTTGATAGTTAAAATGGGAAGCTAGAGGCCCTTAAATGAAATCATTAGTATCCAATACTATCTTACTGCTGATATTGATAGCAGTACCCGGAATTGCGCAGGTAGAACAACCTTTGCGACTGGAATTGTTATTGGATACCCAAGATAACTATTATAATGTCATGTCCATGCAAGAATATGGCATTGCGCTTTTCCGGGAAGTAGACGATGATCAACCCCGGACCAAAGTATGGGAGGTATTGCGAATCGATACTACCTTACAACAAATACTGCATCGCACCTACACCCTGGATTTCCAAGCAGAATTTACCGGTTATGAATACCGAGAAGGATTCCTATATCTGTTATTTAGAATGGGGCTCTATCAAAAAGACGATCTGAAGATCATAAAGATAAATATGGATACCGGTGAGGATACCCATTTCGACATCAGCCAAATAGTGCCGGTAAATCTTACAGAGTTTACCATAGTGGGCGAAGCTGCTTTGTTGGGAGGATATGTTAACTATCGCCCTGCTTTGATCCACTATCATTTCAGGGAGCAGAAAATCAAAGTACTCCCGGGAATTTACCGCAATAATAGTGAGCTGCTGGAAATCAATGTGGACGAAGTCACCAATACATTTAGTGTTTTAATGACTGAACGTACCCGGGATAAAAGATATACGGTGTCGGTAAAAGTATTTAACGAAAACGGTGATTTACTGCGTAACACATTTCTCGAACCGAGGCCTAATACCAGTATTCTCTATGGAAGAGCCACCAGCTTTGCCAGGGAAGATCAATTTATTGTGGGCACCTATTCACATAAAAGAAGTAATTACTCACGAGGGATTTACATCGCACGGCTCAATGCCGACCCCAACTTGCCTCCTGATATTACCTATTTTAACTATGGTGATTTGAAAAACTTCTTCAACTACATGAAGGCCCGGCGAGCGGCCCGGGTAAAAGAACGGGTAAAGCGCCGCAAGATCAAAGGCAAGAAGATCCGTTTTAATTACCGGCTACTGGTTCATGATATTATCAAGGAGAATGATGGCAATTACTTAATGATCGGTGAAGCGTACTATCCCAAATACGGCAGCGGCGGTTACTATGGAGGCTTTGGACGGTTGCCCGGAGGCCAAAATCTGGCTTTTGAAGGGTATAAATACACTCATGCCGTACTGATCGCTTTCGATCCTAATGGGAAATTGCAATATGACAATAGTTTTGAGATAAACGACGTACTATCCTATCAATTGGATCAACTAGTCAGCGTAGGTATTGAAGAGGACCAAATAGTGCTCCTCTATACTTACGAAAATGTTATCCGCAGTAAAATCGTGCAAGGGAACGAGGTACTGGAGGGTAAAGCATTTAATGATATCAAACTGAAGTTTGAAGATGATATTGTGAGAAACAATGACTCGGAAGTAGGGGGACTTGAAAAATGGTACGACGATTATTTCTTTGCCTATGGGGTTCAACGAATTAAAAATCTAAGGGACCGGCGGGTTGATCTGAATCGTGAAGTTTTTTTTATCAATAAGATCATTTATACCCCTCAGCCGCCTGTTGCACCTGTGGAAGGAGAAGAGTAGTCCTAGAAACCGGGCAATTTGTTAACGATCTTTTCCTATATTTACGGCACTGTATATGCAGAAGAGATTAATACTAGACGGCCCCCTACTTGAAATTACCGTTAGCCGCCTTTGCCAACAGTTAATCGAAAATCATCAAGACTTTAGTAATACCGTAATCCTGGGGTTACAACCCAGGGGGATCTTCCTGGCCAGACGCATTCATCATCAGCTAACTCAATGGCTGGAAAAAGAAGTGGATATCGGTACCCTGGATATTACTTTTTACCGGGACGATTTTCGTCGTCGTGATGCCCCGTTGGAAGCGAATGCTACTCATGTTCCATTTATTATTGAAAATCGCAAGGTAGTGCTGGTGGATGACGTACTATTCACCGGAAGAAGTGTCAGAGCCGCCCTGGATGCCATGATCGCATTTGGCCGGCCCCGTAAAGTAGAATTACTGGTCTTGATCGATCGCAGGTACAGCAGAGATCTGCCTATACAGGCGGATTACATTGGCAAATACGTGAATACCATACTCACCCAGCGAGTCCTGGTGGAATGGCAGGATCAGGGGGCAGAAAAAGATAATATATGGTTGGTAAATAATTAGCTCGATGAGCCAACTAAGTGTGCAGCACCTTTTAGGTATTAAAAACCTCAAGCAGGAGGATTTGGAGTTAATATTCCAGACTGCTGAAAATTTTAAAGATGTCATCAATCGCCCCATCAAAAAGGTGCCGTCCTTGCGGGATATTACCATAGCCAATGTTTTTTTTGAAAATTCCACCCGCACTAAGTTATCCTTCGAACTAGCGGAGAAAAGGCTGTCGGCGGATGTTATTAATTTTAGTTCAAGTAATAGCAGTGTTAAAAAAGGCGAAACCCTCCTGGACACGGTAAATAACATTCTGGCCATGAAGGTCGACATGGTAGTAATGCGTCATGGCAGCCCAGGTGCGCCTCATTTTTTGGCCAAGCATATTGGTGCCAATATCATCAATGCCGGCGACGGTACCCACGAACACCCTACTCAAGCTTTATTAGACTGCTTTTCAATTAGGGAACGCCTTGGTTCTGTTGAAGGTAAAAAGGTGGTTATTGTGGGAGATATCTTACACAGCCGGGTAGCTTTATCCAATATATTCGCCTTGCAGAAGCTGGGAGCGGAAGTAATGGTTTGTGGCCCCAATACCCTGCTGCCTAAGTACATACACAAATTGGGGGTCCAAACTGAGCTGGATATTGACCGGGCCTTACAATGGTGTGATGTAGCTAACGTTTTACGTATACAACTGGAGCGTCAGCAAATTAAATATTTCCCCTCCTTGAGAGAATATGCATTGTATTATGGTATTAATAAGAACAGATTAGATGTCCTTAAAAAGCCCATTACTATTATGCATCCGGGTCCCATTAACCGGGGAGTTGAACTTCACAGCGATGTGGCGGACTCCGAGCATTCCATAATTTTAGAACAGGTGGAAAATGGGGTAGCTATCCGTATGGCAGTATTATACCTGCTGGCTGGTGCAAGAGCCGGGAACTGATCTTTTTATTTAGGCTCACTCTTGGTAATTTTACTCCAAGGTAAATCCACAGCACCATGTATTTAAATTCCATTATCGAAACTATCGGCAATACACCATTGATCAAACTGAATAAAGTAAGCCAGGGTATCCCCGGTACAGTTTTGGCAAAAGTTGAGTACTTTAATCCGGGTAATTCTATGAAGGATCGTATGGCCCTGCGTATGATCGAGGATGCGGAGGATCAAGGTATTTTGAAGCCGGGTGGCACCATTATCGAAGGTACGTCCGGCAATACCGGAATGGGACTGGCGCTGGTTGCCATCGCCAAAGGGTATAAATGCATATTCACCCTCTCCGATAAGCAATCACAGGAAAAAATAGATATTCTGCGGGCAGTAGGGGCGGAAGTTATTGTGTGCCCCACCAACGTGCCTCCGGAAGATCCCAGGTCTTATTATTCCGTAGCCCAAAAGCTCAACCGGGAAACACCGAATTCCTTTTATCCCAATCAATATGATAACCTGGGGAATACTTCCGCCCATTACGACACCACCGGTCCTGAAATATGGCAACAAACCGAAGGGGCTATAACCCATATCGCAGCGGGTGTCGGTACCGGAGGCTCTATGTGTGGCACTGCTAAATACTTAAAGGAGCAAAATCCGCAGGTAATCTCTGTAGGGATTGATACCTACGGCTCGGTCTTTAAAAAGTATAAAGAAACTGGTGAATTTGACGAAAACGAAGTATACCCCTATCTAACCGAGGGGATCGGAGAGGATATCCTTCCCAAGAACGTTGACTTCTCGCTGATTGACACCTTTATAAAAGTAACCGATAAGGATGGCGCGGTAATGACCCGGCGACTAGCCCGGGAAGAGGGCCTTTTCGTTGGTTGGTCCTGTGGTTCAGCGGTTTTCGGCGCACTGGAGTATGCCAGAGAAAACATGAATGAGGGTCATACCATGGTGATTATCCTGCCTGATCATGGCACCCGTTATTTAGGTAAAATTTACAACGACAATTGGATGAAAGATCATGGCTATTTGGAAGCCATGGACTTTGCCAACGCCAGGGATATCATCAGCAAAAGGGTAAATAACGGCCAGCACAGTCTGCTTTCTGTGGAGTCCGACCAAAATGTAGGTAAAGCAATCCAATTGTTACATCAGCGAAGCATATCCCAATTACCCGTAACTAATAACGGAGAATTTGTAGGAAGCTTGACAGACTCGAAAATACTGCGTCAACTGATCACAGACCCATCATTACGAGACCAAAAAGTGGAGGAGGTGATGGATCCCCCTTTTCCTTTCGTAGCCATGGATAACACCCTGGACGTACTAAGTTCATTAATCAATCAGGATAATCAAGCCTTGATGGTAAGGGATGAAAAAGACCAGGTGCACATCATAACCCAACACGATCTACTAATGGCCATCAGTAAATAGGTGGAAAAACACAACTTTGAAAGTAGATTTTCCGTAATAAAGGAAGTTTGGTAGCAAGCTTTTTATAACGCAAATAAAAAAGAGCCGCTCATGGAGTGGCTCTTTTACTTTGATAAGTAAGGCTACTTGTTTTCTTCCGAAAGGCTGGAGCCTTCCATGTCCCTGGCTGGTAATGGATTACCTCTTAGATCAAGTTCTACCACCGGATATCCCAACTTTTCCAATCCAGGTTTCACACTAGCTTTGTCACCTACTACCAGGATGTGCATGTTATCACTGGGGAGATATTTTCTGGCCAGGGCGTCAATTTCTTCTTTGGTAATGCTCTCCAGGATTTCTTCTCGACGATCAACAAAATCCTTATCAAGATCATAGTGTACAATTCTCTGCAGAAAATTGGCCTTTTGCCAGGGGGCCTCATACTCCCTGGCATCTCTCTGGCCGATAGAATTTTTCATAAAAGTCAATTCATCTTGACTTATTCCTCCTTTCTCATATAATTTGATCTCCTTCATAAACTCTGCCACTGCACTGTCAGTTACATTGCCCCGAACTCCGGCGCGGGCTACGAAGGGGCCAGGTTCATCAGATCCACGGAAATAACTGCGGGCTCCATAAGTGTATCCCTTGTCCTCGCGAAGATTCAGATTAATACGACTGTTGAAGGCTCCTCCCAGGGGGTAGTTCATTAGATAAGTTTTATAATAATCCCCGGTGGCATCATATGGAAGATCGGTCAGGTAACCAATCCTTATTTCTGATTGTGGCGCTTGTTCCTTATCTATAAGGTATACGCTGGTTCTGCCTGCCTCCGAAGCGCTGGTCATATCCGGCAATTCCTGGGGCTCCCCATGCCATTGCTTGAGAAAATCTATTTTTGACAGTATGGTCTCCCGGTCGATATCCCCCACTACCACTAATTCCGAGAGGGAAGGCGTGTAGTACTGGTCATAAAAATTTTTGATGTCTTCCAGACTTACCTGTTCCACAGATTCTTCAATACCGGAAGGAGGGATTGACATAATATGCCCTTCTCCGTAAATCAACCTGCGGAATGCATTATCAGCGATGGATGTGGGTTGTTTCTGCTGGGCCTTTACCCCCTCCAATTGTTGTTTTTTAATTCGCTGAAAATCTTCCTCCGCAAATGCCGGTCTCAACAAACTCTCCTCTAACAATGCCAGGGTTTTATCAATGTTTTTCACCAGTGCGCGCACTGACACCACGGTACGGAAATCATCTGCATAATAACTGATGCTACTGCCCAAAGACTCCAGGGCCTCTGACATTTCTTCAGCACTATAGTTTTCAGTGCTTTCATTCATCATGGATGCCGTCATACTGGATAAACCTGATTTTTCTGGCGCCCTGGCATCCAATCTGTGACCTCCCTGAATGCTAAGCTGCAAAGCAACAGTGGGGATTTCGCTTACTTCCGTACCAATATACTTGATGCCATTTTCCAATTTTCCCCTGTAAAAGTCAGGCACCTTGATACTGGGATTTGGTCCTGAACCAGGTCTTTTGCTGCGATCAAAATCATCTTGGGGTCGCTGGTAACTCAACCCAGAGTAGTCGGTTACCGGAAAGTGGTTCTCTCCTGCTTGGGGAAGTTCATAATTATCCGCCATGGCCGGTGCTGTTTCATCGCTGTCCAGAACGCTTTGCACAATAGCAGGCTTATTCTTAACATATTGGTGGTAAACCCGGATCACATCTTCTTTAGTCACCGATAAATATCGCTTCAGCTCTTCCTGAATAAAATTGGGATTGCCAGTAAATGTCTGGTATGCTGCCAATTGTGCAACCTTACCATGAACTGTAGCCAAACTGTTAACCGTCCTTGATTCATAGCGCGCTTTGAACTTATCGACATCTTCCTGGGTAACGCCTTCGTTTTCAAATTGCTCCAGCACCTGACGCATCTCCTGTTCAAATTCCGAAAGGGACTTGCCGGGGAATGGCAGTACAAAAAGAACCAGTTCCCCAGCCAATTCGCTGGTATAATGACTTGCGCTGGCCTGGGTGGCTTGTTGCGGCTCCACAAATTTTTTATAGAAGTAGGATCCCTTTCCAGTGCCTATTATTTCGGCCAAGCAGTCCAGAGCCGGTTCATCGGGGTGAAATCTTGGTACAGTGGGATAAGTCATCAACAGCGCCGGAAATCGAATATTATTGTCTACGTAGCTCACATAACGATCTCTATCCAGGGAAATAGGATCTAATTTTAACGGTTCTACCGCTGGTCCACTGGGGATATTGCCAAAGTATTGCTCTACCATCTCTATTACCTGTTTTGGGTTTACATCCCCACCAACCGTCAAGGTAGCGTTATTAGGCCCGTACCAGCGCAGAAAGAAATTTTTTAGGTCGGTTAATTCCACTCTATCCAGATCTTCCAGCACTCCAATGGTCAACCAGGAATAGGGATGGCCATAGGGATAAAGGGCGTTGGCATTGACTTCCCTCCACAGACCATAGGGGCGGTTATCATATCGTTGTTGCTTCTCATTCTTTACCGTCGACCTTTGTACTTCAAACTTCTGTTGAGTGACTGCGTCCAGAAAATACCCCATACGATCGGATTCCAGCCATAGTGCAGTTTCCAGTTGATTACTGGGCAGGGTCTCGAAATAATTGGTGCGGTCGCGATTGGTGGTGCCGTTCAAGGTGCCTCCAGCTTCAGTTATGATTTTAAAGTGTTCTTCATCCGCAACATTTTCAGAACCCTGGAACATCATATGCTCAAAAAAATGAGCGAAGCCGGATTTTCCCAGCTCCTCCCGGGCTGAACCGACATGATAGGTCACATCTACATGGATCAACGGATCGGAGTGATCCTCGTGAATGATCAAGGTTAAGCCATTATCCAATTGATATTTTTCATAGGGAATAACGATATTATCGTCCTTTTTTGTTACTTTTTCCAGTAGCTTAGTCTGCCCGTAAACTGTGGCAGTAAAAAAGAGCAACATCCCCAAAAGCCAGATCGATTTTGGTCTGTACAAGCCTGAAAGTATCATAGTAGAATGATTTTTAAAAGTGGGCATCTAAGTTAATAAGCCAGGGTAGATTTTACAATGGTGCAGGTAAAAGTTTTATGTATTCCAATTCGAAATGTCCTCTGCGGATTAAATTTATTTTTTGACTAATTTCGGATACGGATTGAAAGAAATAGTTATTGATGGAACTCAAGAAGTTAGATAAGATTTTAGTAGCCAATCGCGGTGAGATAGCCATTCGCCTCTTAAGGGCGGCTTCGGAACTTAACATTCCCACCGTGGCGGTTTACACCTATGAAGACCGATATTCGCTTCATCGATATAAGGCCGATGAGGCCTATCAGATCGGAGCCGACGACGATCCCTTAAAGCCTTACCTGAACATTGAAGAGATCGTGATGTTGGCTAAAAGATATCAGGTAGATGCTATTCACCCCGGATATGGCTTTCTTTCGGAAAATGTGGCTTTTGCTCGACGATGTAAAGAAGAAGGGATCATTTTTGTGGGGCCTGAACCTGAGGTAATGGAAAAACTGGGGGACAAGGTGGCTGCTAAGGAAATAGCCCTCAAAGCCGGGGTGCCTATAATTGAAGACAGCCAGATCGATTTGAAAACAGAGGACCATGTCATTTCCGAGGCGGAAAGAATCGGTTATCCGGTAATGATCAAAGCCGCCTCCGGTGGTGGCGGCCGGGGTATGCGTGTAGTTCGCAACCAGGTGGAATTGGTAAAGGGATTTCATGAGGCCCGCAATGAAGCGCTAAACGCCTTTGGCGATGACACTGTGTTTTTGGAAAAATACATTGAAGCTCCCAAGCATATTGAAGTGCAGATTATGGGAGATAATTACGGCAATCTGGTACACCTTTATGAACGCGATTGTTCAGTACAGAGGAGATTTCAAAAAGTTGTGGAAATCGCCCCTTGCCCTGCACTTCAACAAACTACCAAAGATAAAATCTATGATTACGCCCTCAAGATCACCAGGTTTGTCAATTATAACAACGTGGGCACGGTTGAATTCCTGGTTGACAAGGAGGAGAATATATATTTTATCGAGGTCAATCCCCGCATTCAGGTAGAACACACCATAACTGAGGAGGTAACCGGGGTGGACATTGTACGTACTCAGATCCTGATTGCCCGGGGGTACCCCTTGGATGACCCCAGGATCTTCATCAACAGTCAGGAAGATATTAAGTGCAATGGCTATGCCATCCAGTGCCGGGTTACTACTGAGGACCCTGAGAATAATTTCAGACCGGATTATGGCACCATAATAGCCTATCGCAATGCCGGAGGTTTTGGTATTCGTTTAGACGAAGGGAGCAGTTATCCGGGGGTAAGGATCTCGCCATTTTTCGACAGTATGCTGGTAAAGGTCTCCGCCTGGGGCCGTACCTTAAAAGGGGCATCCTATAGATTACACCGAACCTTGAGGGAGTTTCGCATCAGAGGGGTGCAGACAAATATCGGCTTCCTGGAGAATGTGATCAGTCATCCCACTTTTTACCGGGGGGACGCCACTGTTAAGTTTATAGATAATCATCCGGAGCTTTTTAAAATACCAAGAAAGCTGGATCGGGGCACCAAAACGTTGCGCTATCTGGCTGATGTAATTGTAAATGGCAATCCGGACGTAAAATTCACCAACCCCACCAAACAATTTCGCCATCCTAAAATACCAGCTTTCGACCGCTTCGGCGAATATCCGCAAGGAACCAAAGACCGGTTGGATGATTTGGGCCCTGCGGAATTTGCAAAATGGTTAAAGGCAGAGGAAACCATTCAACTTACCGATACCACCTTCCGGGATGCCCATCAATCCTTGCTGGCAACTCGGGTCCGCACTTTGGATATGTTAAAAGTAGCGGAAGGTTTCGCAAAAAATCATCCTCAGGTATTTTCAATGGAGGTATGGGGCGGCGCCACTTTTGATGTGTGCATGAGGTTTCTCCACGAAAGCCCCTGGAAGCGGTTACAACTGTTTAGGGAAGCCATACCCAATATACTATTGCAAATGCTATTACGGGGATCCAATGCCGTTGGTTATAAAGCATATCCCGACAACCTAATCGAGAAATTTATTGAAAAATCCTGGGAAACCGGAATCGACATTTTTCGAATTTTCGATTCGCTCAACTGGATCGAGGCTATGAAAGTAAGTATAAAGGCGGTAATTGAACGCACTGAAGGTATCGCAGAAGCCTGTATATGTTATACCGGGGATCTAAGTAGCCCGGAAAACCATAAATACACGCTGCAATATTATGTAGATCTGGCTAAGGAGTTGGAAGACCTGGGCACTCATATTTTGTGTATAAAGGATATGGCCGGGCTATTAAAGCCACTGGCAGCCACCCAATTAATAACGGCCCTAAAAGAAGCCGTAGACATACCTATACATTTGCATACTCATGATACTTCTTCCATACAGGCCTCAACTTACCTGAAAGCCATTGAAGCGGGAGTGGACGTAGTTGACGTTGCTATTGGCTCTATGTCAGGACTCACTTCCCAGCCCAACTTTAACTCCGTGGTGGCTGCCCTGCAGAACCATCCCCGTGAACAACAGTACGACTTGAATAATCTCAACCAATATAGCAATTACTGGGAGGATGTCCGGGAGTTTTACTACCCTTTTGAGTCCGGATTAAAAGCCGGCACTGCTGAAGTTTATCAACATGAGATCCCCGGAGGACAATATTCCAATTTAAGGCCGCAAGCTATTGCCTTGGGTTTAGGCGAACAGTTTGACACTATAAAAAAGAATTATCGCCTGGTAAATGAGCTGTTCGGAAATATCGTGAAAGTTACCCCCTCCTCCAAAGTGGTTGGTGACATGGCATTGTACATGACCAGTAATAGCTTAGCTATTGAAGACGTGATGAATCCTGATAAAGGCCTGGCCTTTCCGGATTCTGTTATCAGCTTTTTCAAAGGAGAATTAGGCCAACCCTATCAGGGTTGGCCCGAAGATTTGCAAAAGATCGTACTTAAGGGTGAAAAGCCCTACAAAGACCGCCCCAATAAGCATCTTTCTCCGGTGGATTTCCATATGGGTTTTGAACAGTTTCAGCAAAAATTTGAGGTAAACGCGGATTTTCTGGACTTCTTAAGCCATCAACTTTATCCTAAAGTATTTGAAGATTATTATCAATATCATCAGCTGTATGGGGAAGTGTGGTATCTACCTACACTTAATTTTTTCTACGGACTAAAGACCAACGAGGAAACCATTGTAGAGATAGGACCGGGAAAATCCATAATAATTAAAATGCTATTTGTTTCGGAGCCAGATGCAGAAGGTCTGCGCACTGTATCCTTCGAACTTAACGGGCAGACCCGGCGTATCAGGGTGAGAGATCAATCCTATCAAAGTACCAAACCTGTGCACCAAAAAGCCGAAACTCCTTCAGAGATTGGTTCACCCCTGCAGGGCCGAATTGCGAAAATACACGTTAATGCCGGGGATAAGATCAAAGAAAATGATCTGTTGTTCGTGATAGAGGCCATGAAAATGGAAACATCAGTGACCAGCAGCATGGCGGGTGTAATTAAAAAGGTACATCTGGCCGAGGGTGTGATCGTGGAGCAGGACGACCTGGTGGTGGAATTGGGAGACTAACTGTAAGATATTTTAACTATTTCCTCACCTTAACTGCTTTTCCCAAAAAAATTCACATTTTTTAACAGGCTCCCCTGAAACCTGTGGAACGGTTTTTGGGTTGGTATCCTGGAATTAGGTATCCAAATAAGCGTCATTTCTTACATCTACCCGTGTGGGCTAAAATTAAAGCTGGAATTGACCGGTAATTCAGTATATTTGATGCCGCTTTGATCTGAACTATGTCCAAATATTTCATTTTTCTTACCAACTTTTTGTGCTCAGTAATATGCTTCACTGCTGCATACGGGCAAGATGTCATATCTTATGACTCCTCCAAGATAGTACCGGCAAACTGGTGGCAATTGGACCACCAGCAACACCAGGTACCTGGAATAAGTATACAACAGGCTTACAGTCTATTGAAGGGTAGGATACCCAGTAAAGTATTGGTGGCGGTGATTGATTCCGGTATAGATATCGATCACGAGGACCTGCGTGACGTTATCTGGACCAATTCCAAAGAGGTAGCAGGCAACGGTATCGACGATGACGGCAATGGTTATATAGATGATATACACGGCTGGAACTTCATTGGAAGTCGTGAAGGGGAGAATATCAAATACGATACCTACGAGCTCACCCGGGAGTACAAGAGACTTATGGTAAAGTATAAGAGTATGACTGAAAGCCAAAAGATGAAAGACCCGGAATGGGCGTATTTTGAAAAAATTGAGCGGGAGTATCAAGATACCGTCAAAAAAATGCAGACGCAATATGCCGGTTTTAAAGGGTTTTATGACCAATATAAGAAAGCAGAACGACTACTTGAGGCATACTTGGATCTGGAACAACTGACCATGGAAGACTTGGAAACCTGGGACTCTCCAGACGATAAGATAAGTCAGGCCAGAAATATCGTGATGACGGCATTTGATAACGGGCTGGACCCAGATCAAATGGAGAAGGGTATGGAATATTTCAGTACCGCTTTGGATTATGGCTATAATCTTGAATTTGATCCTAGAGCAGTGATTGGCGACGACCCCGATAATCCCTATGAAAAATACTATGGCAACAATGACGTGGTAGGTGAATTTTCCTTTCACGGCACCCATGTCGCAGGAATTATTGCCGCTAAACGCGATAATAAGCTAGGTGTGGACGGAGTGGCCGACCATGCCGAAATTATGGTCTTAAGAGCTGTTCCAAACGGAGATGAAAGGGATAAGGATATCGCTAATGCGATTTTTTACGCAGTAGACAATGGGGCTCAGATTATAAATATGAGTTTTGGCAAACGATTCAGCCCGCACAAGAAAGTAGTGGACAAGGCTATCGAATATGCTGAAAGTAAGGGGGTTCTGATCATACATGCCGCGGGCAACAGTGCGCACGATACTCAAAAAGTGGATAATTTCCCTACTCCTAAATATAATAGTGGTTCAAAAGCCAGTAACTGGTTAGAGGTAGGAGCAGTGAGCTGGAAAGGCTCTGAAGAGTTGATCGCCTCATTTTCCAACTACGGGAAAAACTCAGTGGATGTGTTCGCCCCTGGAGTGGACATTCTGTCCACAGCTCCGGATCAAGAGTATGAGGAAGCTAGTGGAACTTCCATGGCTGCCCCGGTCACTACCGGAGTGGCAGCCCTGCTAATGTCATACTTCCCAGGATTGTCCGCACAGGAAGTAAAGAAGATATTGATGGAGTCCAGCATCAGCTATGACGATCAAAAAGTAAAGGTTTCCGGTCACGACGAATTCGTAAAGTTCGGGCAATTGAGCAAAACCGGAGGGGTTATCAACGCCTATGAAGCGGTGAAAATGGCTCTAAATACCCAGCCACGGGGCAAGAAAAAATTACCCAAAGATTAATTGACCTCGGGAATTGTCATAGGATGTATTCCGATAGATCCTTGCTCTTTACCAGTTGAGCCAGTCTTTCATTAACCAATTCTTTGGTTATTACCACTTGTGCATTAGGCGTAATTACATCAGGCATATCAAACAACAAGTCATTCAAAAGGTGGCTCATTACGGTGTGCAGTCTGCGGGCTCCAATGTTTTCAACATCTGAGTTCACTTTAAAAGCGATTTCAGCAATTTCATGTAATGCGTCATCTTGATATGAAAGAGATACACCCTCCGCTTCAAACAAGGCTTCATACTGTTTGGTCAGGGCGTTTTTGGGCTCTTTTAAAATATGGTAGAAATCATCCTTGGTCAGATTTTCCAGTTCCACTCTAATAGGAAACCTTCCTTGTAATTCAGGGATCAAGTCACTGGGTTTAGAAACATGAAAAGCCCCAGCCGCTATAAAGAGAATGTGATCGGTTTTGACCACCCCATACTTAGTAGTAACGGCGCTTCCTTCCACCACCGGTAGCAAATCCCTTTGAACTCCCTCCCTGCTGACATCCGGGCCTGATCCTTTAGAAGAGGTCCCCCTGGCAATCTTGTCGATTTCATCAATAAATATGATACCGGTATTTTCAGCTTTACGAATTGCCTCATCCTTTACCTCATCCATATCAATTAATTTTGCTGCCTCTTCTTCCAGGAGAATATTTTTGGCCTCCTCGATAGAAACTCTCCTCTTTTTATTTTTTTTAGGCAGCATACCCCCAATCATTTCCTGTAGGTTGATCATTGAGGCCTCATCCATCATTCCTCCACCGATCATACCGATACCGCTGTTCACTGGTTTTTTTACATTGATCTCTATCTTTCGGTTGTCCATTTCACCGCTACGGATCTTTTCTCTGAACCGCTCACGAGTACGCTCATTTAATTCCCGGTCGTCGGTTGGTGGTCCATTATCCTGATCATCAGGACCCACATGATAACCGGGGCCGGATTTGATGGGAGGAATAAGCGCATCCAGAATGATATCCTCCACTATGCCGGCTGCTTTTTCTTTTACTTCGTTCTGCTTGCGGTGTTTGACCAGATTAACGGATTGCTCTACCAGGTCCCTAACCATACTTTCCACATCCCGTCCGACATATCCAACCTCAGTGAATTTGGATGCTTCCACTTTGGTAAATGGGGCATCTGCCAAATTAGCCAGTCTTCTGGCAATTTCGGTTTTACCCACACCGGTAGCTCCGATCATTAAAATATTATTAGGTATGATCTCATCTCTCATCTCTGACTCCACATTCATTCGTCGCCAGCGATTACGCAGTGCAATTGCCACGTTGCGTTTGGCGTCTTTTTGTCCAATGATATATTTATCCAGTTCTGATACGATCTCTCTGGGTGTGAAATATTTATTTTCCTCTAACATGTTATTCTCATTTAATAAAACTGTTCAAATCACTGGCCAGGGTAAAATAGTTATAGCCGCCTGCCGGATGGTATAGACTGCGGGTATAAGCAAGCTCAAACCTTTTGATCCGCAGTAAGAATCCAAATGAAAAACCGGCCCCCCCACTGGCTTGAGACAACCTAAGTTCATTGCGGATCAAATGATTGTAACCAGCCCTAAGATTAAAGTTCTTGGAGACCAGTATCTCCGTGCCTACTGCCAGGTGCCTTAATATACGGTCAATGGTACTCAATTCTTGGGGAATCCCCAGGCCATCACCAGAAGGATCGAATAATTTTTGATCAGCCAATCCAATGTTATATCCGGTGAAGGTAAATCTGAAAGGCATGTGTGCTGGCTTAAAAGTAACTCCTAGCTGAACATCAAAGGGCAAGCTGGAATTACTGGTTGTGGTAAAGTCTTCCAGTATCACCCCTGCATTTTTGAATACCAAACCCACTACCAGATCTCCATTGGGATCGATGTAAGTCCCTCCCACATCTATCGCCACCGCCACCGCATTAAAACCGGCAATCCCGGAGAATATTGAGCGCAAGCTCGCTCCCAGAGTAAAGGGGCCTGCCGGTCTGGCATAAGCCAGGGTAATGGCGGTCTCGCTGCCATTAAATACACCAGTTGGAGCACCAGAAGGGTCAAACCCTTGAAATTCACCATAATCCAGATGATTCACACCAAGCCCCCAAACGCCTGAAACCTGTAGTTTCCGGACGTATGACAAACTCCCATACTTAATATCAGCCAACAAGGACTGATAAGTAAGGGCTGCATGTTGGTGCATGGTGCTGTCCAATAACGCCGGATTTGAAATGAACATCTGTGCATCCCCATCTTTACTACTAACATTAACGCCTCCAGAAGCTGCTATTCTGGCTGATGCCGGCAGGCTGAGAAATTGAAATGATTGATGGCCGCCAAACTGTCCTATTAAGGGTACGTTAGTAAGCCACCATAAACAGAATACAGCAAAGTTGGCCGGTGTAATTTTATTAGGGCCTTTCCACATAACCGGGGCCTAGTTGTCGCGATATACAAAACGAATGGGATCAGCAGCTTTTTGAGACAACAACGCAATCTCCAGTACCTCCTGTACGGTCTCTACAAAATGTATGTTCACCCCTCGAAGATAGCGATTTTCAATCTCTTCGATATCCTTACGGTTTCGTGAGCTGATTACAATTTCCTTTATCCCCGCTCTTTTGGCCGCCAGTATTTTTTCTTTAATGCCCCCCACCGGTAGCACCCGGCCTCTCAGGGTGATCTCCCCGGTCATAGCCAGTTTATTCCGCACCTTCCTTTGAGTGAATACCGAGGCCAAGGAGGTCGCGATGGCAATCCCGGCTGACGGTCCGTCCTTAGGTACGGCCCCGGCAGGAACATGGATATGCAGGTCATAACTATCAAAGGTACGGTGGTCGATGGATAGCCATTCTGCATTTGACCTCAAATATGAAAGCGCGGTAATGGCGGACTCTTTCATTATATCACCCAATTGACCTGAAAGGGTGAGCTTACCCTTACCCCGGCTTAGGCTGGATTCAATGAAAAGGATCTCACCTCCGGCCTGGGTCCAGGCCAAACCGGTAACAATTCCGGCCATTTTATTATCCTGGTAAAGTTCCTTGTCAAATCGGGAAGGTCCAAGAATTCCCTCCAGCGCTGAGTCATTAATGGTATTGTGGTAACTTTCCTCCATAGCAATGGATTTAGCCACTTTGCGTACCACCGTACCCAACTGGCGCTCGAGGTTTCGAACACCTGATTCCCGGGTATAGCCCTCTATTATTTTTACCAGGGCTTTTTTGTTAAGCTTGAAATCGCCGGCCTTTAGTCCATGTTCTTTTTTTTGTTTAGGAATTAGATGTTTCTGAGCGATCTGCACTTTTTCTTCTAAGGTGTAACCGCTTAATTCTATGATCTCCATTCTGTCCCTTAAAGCGGGATGTATAGTGTCGGAGGAATTGGCGGTAGCGATGAACAGCACCTTACTAAGATCGTAAGGAACTTCCAGGTAATTATCGGTAAAAGTGCTATTCTGTTCAGGGTCCAATACTTCCAATAAGGCGGAGGAGGGATCACCCCGGAAATCCGAGCGGACTTTATCAATTTCATCTAGTATAAAGACCGGATTTGAGGATTTTACTTTTTTAATGTTTTGGATGATCCTGCCCGGCATGGCTCCTACATATGTTTTACGATGACCTCTGACTTCAGCCTCGTCATGTACCCCACCCAACGACATACGCACATACTTCCGATTTAGGGCCTCCGCTATTGACTTGCCTAATGAAGTTTTTCCTACTCCGGGGGGGCCGAGCAAGCACAATATTGGCCCTTTCATATCCTGCTTCAGCTTTAATACTGCCAGGAATTCTATGATACGGTCTTTTACTTTGTCCAACCCATAGTGGTCTCGATCCAGTATTTTTCTGGCTTTATTCAGGTCAAAGTTGTCCAGAGTATATTCTCCCCAGGGAAGATCTACAAAAAGCTCTACATAGCCGAAAGCTACTGGATATTCGGCAGAGGCTGGATTTAATCGCATTATCTTGTCCAGCTCCTTATTGAAATGCCGTTTTATCTCCAGTGGCCAGTTCTTCTTTTCCCCTCTAGCCCTTAGTGCATCAACTTCCTGATCCGGACCTTCATGACCCAACTCGTCCTGCAATACTTTGATCTGCTGACGTAAGTAAAAATCCCGCTGCTGCTGATCGATATCCGAATGGACTTTGTTGTGGATCTCTTGCTTGAGCTCCAGCATCTGTATGTCGTTGAGCATATGCTCCAGTAACAAGGTAGCCCGCTTCATCCCATCATCGATTTCCAGTAATTTCTGCTTGTCACTCACCTCGGCATTGATATTAGAGGATAGGAAGTGAGTCAAAAACGTGTGACTTTCAATATTGTCCAGGGCGACCTGCGCCTCCTGGGGGATTTCCGGGTTAAGCTTAAGGATTTTGGAAGCGGCATCTTTTAAGGACTGCACCACTGCCTTGGTCTCTTTCCGGTGTTTGGAAAGAAATTTCTCTTTCACATACTTGACATTGGCCACAAAATATGGGTCAATACTTACGAATGAGTTTATTTTGAAACGGTTCTTACCCTGAATAATTATGGTGGTATTGCCATCCGGCAAAACAATCATTTTAATAATTTTGGCCAGGGTGCCAATGTGATAAATATCCTCAATATCCGGCTCCTCTACGGTAATATTCTTTTGTGCTACCACCCCGATGATGCGATCGCCTTTGTAAGCTTTCTTTACCAATTTTATGGACTTTTGTCTGCCTACTGTTATAGGCAAAACCACACCGGGAAACAGCACGGTATTTCTTATGGGAAGTATGGGAATTTCTTTTGGAAGGTCGCCTAATTTGGAGTTCTCGTCACGGTCTGCATCAATTATTTGAATAAAACTCTCATTATCCTCCTCTGCCATGTCGCTCAGCACAATATTATTCAATAAATGGTTATTTCTATTCATAGGATGAATTTATGCCATAATGGCATAATTTTTCTAGTTTTGCTCGTTTTCTAATCCTAGTACCTTATTTTACAAGAGCTATGCCAAAATATGGATAATATTTTGGTACTTTCGATTTTGGTCGCGATTAAATGGTGGATAAGATTTTTTACTGCTTGATCCTGGTTATTTTTTGGGTTGCAGGCCCGCCTGCAATTGCTCAAAAACCAGAGAAAAAAAAGCTGCTCAAGCTATCGGAAGTTCTACAAAAAAAAGGGCTTGAACAGGTTGATGTAGGGGTTTTCCCAAATATCAACAAGCTAAAGTACTATCACGATGCCAAAAAGAGGAACCTGATCAGTAAACTGGAGAAACGGCAAGAATGGGGGGAACTGTACCAGGAATTAAAACCTTATGTACATCAATTCGGAATTGAAAATTTCTACAAAGATACCTACTTACTTTGGCGGTTGGCCAAATTGACAGAATTGTACGGCGACTCCGGTGAAGCCCTGGGGCTATACAAATTAGTATTGAAACATCACCGCGATGACATTGACATATCGCGGGTAGAAATATACTACGACAGCATCAGCAAAGAAAAAGCGGATTATTACGTGCCGCTGGATTATTATTATGAGTTGGTGGAATATCGCAAAGCGGTAGACACCCTGCGCCCGCCTCGTGGAGTTTTATTGAATATGGGAAACAGCGTTAATTCCCAATGGGCAGACTACGGCCCTACCCTTAATGTAAGTAAGAACCTATTAATACTGACTTCCAAACGGAATGAAAAAGTGGTGGCCGCTAAAAAAACCCAAAATGAGGATCTTTTTTTCAGCATAGGAAGTGAGGGGTACTGGTCCGATGCGCAGGCGATGGAAAATATTAATACCCAATACAATGAAGGCTCTGCCTGTCTCAGCGCTGACGGAAAAACCCTGTACTTCGCTCGCTGCCACGCTCCCGGATCCATGGGAAGTTGTGACTTGTTTGTCGCTGAAATGAAAGAGGACAGCACCTGGGGAAACATAAAGAATCTAGGGGTAAATGTAAACAGTATCAGCTGGGATTCTCACCCTACTTTAAGCCATTCAGAGGACACTCTTTATTTCGCCTCCGACAGGATCGGTGGCTTTGGCCTCTCTGATATTTATTTTACCACTAAAAATGAAGATGGAGCCTGGACTACAGCACAGAATATTGGACCAGTAATTAATACCCGGATGAATGAGGTTAGTCCCTTCTTTCACCCCAAGTATAACGTACTTTATTTCACCAGTAATGGTCAATTGTTGAATTTTGGGGCTTTTGACATTTACAAGGCCCGCCGGGTGGAAGGACGATGGCTGGACCCTAAGAATGTTGGTCCATTGGTTAATGGGTTGGGGAATGAGTTCTATTTCACCATCGATTCAGAATCCCGCTATCTTTATTACGCTTCCTCTAAGGAGGATAATATAGAGAACTTGGATCTGTTTTCTTTCCCCTTACCGATGGGGGCTCAACCGGATGCCAATACCAGTTTTTCAGGCACCCTGGTGAATGCGGAAAGCGGTGCTCCAATGACGGGTATTGTTTCCATAATTGATTTGGACCATGGCATTGAAGTAGCTCCTAAATTTCTTAGACCGGACGGTAGTTTTCAGTTTGACCTGATCAACAATAATAACTATCTCCTGATCATCCAGGGAGATAATTATTTCCGCATCGAAGAAATATTTTATCTGGACGGCGCCACAGAGATACACCGCTCGGCCACTCCAATGTCCAGTAAGATCAAGTTTGAATCAGTGGAATTTGAGAACGGGAAGGCCGATATATTGCCCGAGATGTATGGTGATCTGGATAAGATTATAGACTTCATGCTGGACAATCCGGATTTCCGGCTTAAAATTTCCGGCCATACCGATTCGGATGGCAGCTCCGATTTCAATATGGTGCTTTCACAGCAGCGTGCTGCCGCGATCCGAGATTACATAATCCAATTTGGCAGTATTGAACCCGACCGGGTAGCCGCTATAGGATACGGTGATACCCAGCCTATAGTCGATGAAACCTCAGATGCCGATAAGAAATTAAATCGCAGGGTAGAGTTTGAGATTTATCGCGAAGGCACGGAGGATTAGGGGAATATTACATTGACGATGTCGTTGCCTATCAGGAATACCATTAAGACCAGCAAAAAAGCCATGCCTATTTTTTGCGCTGTTTCCAGAAATCTATCTGAGGGTTTCCTTCCGGATATGATTTCATAGCTTAAGAACATCACATGCCCTCCATCCAGCGCTGGAATAGGCAAGAAATTGAGGAAGGCCAGCCACATAGAAAGCATTCCCGTGATAAACCAGAAATTCCTCCAATCCCAGGTAGCACCGAAATATTCCGTTATTCCAATAATACTTTTTACGGATTTCCTACCCATTTCCCCCCGAAGAATTTTCCCCAAACCGCGGATGTTTAAGATCGTTACTTCGAAAGCCTGGCTAGCGCCTTTGGGAATGGATTCTGCCAGGGTATATTGAATGGAATGGGTTTCCATCAATCCCCTGAAAGCAAAACCTAGCTTGCCGTTTTCATCCACGTTGGCATCCAAATGGACCGCTTTGCCTTCACGCAAAACTTCCAGATCGACTGTTTGGCCCTGGTATTCTGCCAACGCGGCTCTCAACTGGGGTATATAGTGGGTGGTCTCGCCATTGACCCTGGTAATACGATCTCCCACCTGCAAACCTGCCTCATCTGCCGGGGATCCCCGGTTTACTTTGGTAATTTCATATGGCTCCATTATCGCGATAAATCCCTTATCCCTTCCCTGTTCATTCAGGGTTTCCAGGAAATCAGCCGGAATAGGAATATCGATCATTTCCCCGTTGCGGTCTACCGTATAATAGCTGTTATCATTCAACATCAATTCAGGGCTTAGCACGTCATTGAACTTCTCGAAGTCCTGGCCGTTTATTTTTACGATCTTGTCCCCAGTTTGAAAGCCCATTTCTTCCCCTAGTTCATAGGCATAGATCCCGTATTTATTGACTTCTTCCTTAGTGACATAAGCCTCTCCGTAGTTGTAAGTAAGAAAGATGAAAATGAGAATTCCCAGAATTACATTGATTATAATACCTCCCATCATTACGATCAGCCTTTGCCAGGCGGGTTTAGCCCGGAATTCCCAATCTTTAGGTTCTTCCTTCAATTTTTCCGTATCCAGTGATTCATCGATCATCCCGGAAATTTTTACGAAACCACCCAGTGGGATGGCCCCAATAGAATATAGGGTTTCCCCATATTTGACCCCAAAAATTTTAGGCGGAAAACCAATACTGAATTGTTCTACCCGCATACCAAAAACTTTGGCTGCCACCAAATGGCCTAACTCATGCAACCCTACTAAAATCGACAAGCTCAAGATCAATTGAGCGATCATTATTACTATGTCCATTAGCTAATGATTTCTAATGCTTTAATTCTTGTTTCTTTATCCGTTTCCACATAATCTTCATAGCGAGGAGAAGTTATGTACGGTATTTTGCTTAAACATGTTGCTATTACCTCCGAAATCTCCAGGAACCCTATTCTCTCTTTAAGGAATTCTGCGACGGCAATCTCATTTGCGGCATTCAAAATACAAGGCATATTTCCTCCCTGCCTCAAAGCCTGATAGGCTAATTCAAGATTTGGAAAGGTTCGAAGGTCCGGAGCCTCAAATGTCAATTGACTGTAATCCGCGAAATCAATCCTGGGAGTATTTAAGGGTAATCGATTGGGATATGACAAAGCAAATTGAATAGGCAATTTCATATCGGGAAGACCCATTTGTGCCTTGATCGATCCATCTTCAAACTGGACCATTGAGTGGATTATGGATTGAGGATGAACCAGCACTTCTATCTGATGAGGAGGAACTCCAAATAGCCAGGTGGCTTCGATCACCTCCAGGCCCTTGTTCATTAGGGTGGCAGAATCTATGGTGATCTTTTCACCCATCTCCCAATTGGGATGATTCAATGCCTCCTTTTTAGTTACCGCTTTCAAAAAAGTTCGATCTTTGCCCCTAAAAGGTCCGCCGGAAGCCGTCAAGATGATCTTTTCCACTGAATTACCCTGTTCACCCATGAGACATTGAAAAATGGCAGAATGCTCGGAATCCACGGGGTAAAGGCTTACGCCGTATTCTTCAGCCAGCGAGGTCACCAATTCTCCGGCCACTACTAAAGTTTCTTTATTGGCCAAAGCAATATTTTTCCCTGCAGTAATGGCATTGATAGTAGGCAGCAATCCGGAGTAGCCCACCATGGCTGTTAGGACCACTTCAATGCTATCAATGGTAACAATTTCCGCTAAATGACTCCCCGGCATCACATCGATACCCAGGCCACGCAACTGATCCTTCACTTTAGGATATTCCGATTCGTCAGCGATAGCTACCGCGCCGGGCCGGAATTTTTTGCTTTGCTCAATTAGAAGATCTCCGTTACATCCTGCGGTGAGCACCTCAACCTGGAACGCCTCAGGTTGTGCGGATATTACCTCCAGAGCCTGCCGGCCTATGGAACCGGTGGAGCCTAAAATGGCGATATGTTTAGTTTGACTGTTGATTTTATGAAGATTGGTTCAAATAATATTTGGCCAAATCATCTGCTATTTTTCGATCATTCGATAATCGAGGCACCTTATTTTGCCCACCTAACTTACCAATGGATCTCATATAATCTTTAAATGCGCCGGAACGCAAACTAATAATGCGTAAGGGCCGTAAAATGTTTCCAGAAATAAGATCGTAGTAGTAGCTGTTTAATTTTTGCAGTTGCAAATTTATATCTTTTTCGAATGCCGGCAAATTATCTGGTGCCTGGTCAAACTCCACATACCACTGGTGCAAAGGTAAACCGGATACCGGATTCACTTGCGGGGCAACCGTAAATTCCACTACCGAAGCCTCAGGATGTTTTTGTAAAGCTATCTCCATTGCCTGGTCAACCTCCTCTCCGATCACGTGCTCACCGAATGCTGATATGAAGTGTTTGATCCTTCCCGTTACTACTATTCGATAGGGGTCCTTGGAAACAAATTTAATGGTATCACCAATGGAGTAAGCCCACAGACCTGCATTACTGGTTATGAGCATGGCATAATTGACTCCCAGAGAAATCTGGTCGATGGTCAGTCTGGTAGGTTTTGGAGATAAATATTCATCCGCCGGAATAAATTCATAAAATATTCCACTGTTAAGCAGTAGAAGCATTCCCCTTTCGCCCGGCAGGTCCTGAAAAGCAAAGAAGCCCTCTGAAGCGGGATACAACTCAATAGAGTCTACCTCTCCCCCTATGGACTGATAGAGTTTTTTACGGTAAGGCTCGAAGTTAACTCCCCCATAAACAAAGAGAGAAAACTGGGGAAATACCTGTATTACATCCTTGCCGGTGCGCTCTCTGATCTTGTCGAAATACATTTGCACCCATGGTGGAATACCGGAAATAAGGGTCATGGGTTCTGGTAAGGTTTCATCTATAATGGTATCAACCTTCTCCTCCCAGTCTTCTATGCAATTGGTTTGGTAACTGGGCATTTGATTTGACCGCAGGTAAGCCGGCACATGGTGATTGACAATACCGGATAATCTCCCGGTAAGAATGCCTCCCTTTTTACTCATCTCAGGGCTCCCTGAAAGAAATATTAACTTGCCATCGAGGAACGCGCTGTTTCCGGTGTGATAGATATAATTCAGTAGTGCGTCACGGGCCCCATTAATATGATTGGGCATAGACTCCCTTGTAAGGGGAATGAATTTGGTGCCTGAAGTGGTTCCGGAAGTCTTACAAAGGTACAATGGTTTGCCCTGCCACAATACATCTGCTTCACCTGACACTACCCGATCAAAATACGGCTTTAATTGTTCGTAATCACGAGACGGTACTCGCTGCTGAAAATCCTGCACGGAGTTGATTGCTGCAAAGTCATGATCTTTCCCAAATCGGGTATTTGAGGCGCTTTTCACCAAATCCTTTAGACAACGGTGCTGAAATTTGGCACTATTTTTCATCCACCTTTTTTGACCGGACATCACCCAGGCCGCCAGGGGTTTGCTGAGGAGGGATCTTATACCCATATTGCATTAATAGCTCCAAGCCAGGCTATAGGCATCAGATGGTTTTCATCTTGAGCTTCTTCTTCAGCTCTTCGATGGATGATTTGAATTTGGAATCCGTGTCGATCATGTCATTTACGGACTGTACCGCGTGGATAACGGTGCTGTGATCACGGCCACCAAAGTGATAGCCGATGGATTTCAAGCTGTGATTGGTATATTCCTTGGCAAAATACATAGCCGTTTGCCGGGCTATCACGATCTCCTTTTTTCTGGTCTTAGCCTTTAGGTTCTCCAGGCTCACGTCGAAATATTCAGATACTGTTTTTTGAATAAAGTCGATACCTACTTCCGAATCGATATCCTGGACAATGTTTTTCAGGGTTTGTTTAGCCAACTCAAGATCGATATCTTTTTTGGTAAGGGAGGCATGCGCTATTAAAGAAATGATCACACCCTCTAGTTCCCGTATATTGGTGTCTACACTATAGGCCAGATATTCAATTACATTTCCGGGAATGTCGATGCCATCGGCTTGCATCTTCTTCTGGATGATGGCAATCCTGGTCTCCAGATCCGGCTGCTGCAGGTCAGCGGTCAGTCCCCATTTAAACCGAGACAATAAGCGCTCTTCCAACCCTTTGAGGTCCCTGGGGGGACAATCACTGGTCATGATGATCTGCTTTCCGGATTGATGTAAATGGTTGAAAATATGGAAGAAAATTTCTTGGGTCTTTTCCTTACCGGACAGGAATTGCACGTCGTCGATGATCAGAATATCGACTTGTAGATAGAAATTGGTAAAGTCTTGTACTTTATTGTTCTTAACCGCCTCAATGAATTGGTTGGTGAAGTATTCCGAAGAAACGTAAAGCACAAATTTATCGGTGACGTTGTTCTTGATCTCATTCCCAATTGCCTGCACTAGATGGGTTTTACCCAATCCTACCCCGCCATAAACCATCAAGGGGTTGAAGCTGGTAACTCCCGGTTTAGCGGCTACCGCAAAACCTGCCGAACGGGCTAATCGATTACAGTCACCTTCAATAAAACTATTGAAAGTGTAATGGGGGTTGAGGTGCGATTTCTGTTGCACCTGGTCGACAGACTTCAAATCAAAAGGGCTGTCGTAAGTGGTGGATTGCCCATTACCGGTTTTGGGCTTAGCCGATTTGCCTGTAGGCAGGTTAATGGTAAAGGGCTGATTCAGCTCATTACCTTTATCCACGATCACTGAGTACTCCAATCGGGCGTCCATTCCCAGCTCCTCGTCAATGGCTTTTCGCAGCAGTCCTACATAATGCTCTTCCAACCACTCATAAAAAAATTGGCTAGGGACCTGAATGGTTAACACGTCATCCTCTAGTTTTAGGGGAACAATAGGCTTGAACCAGGTTTTAAAACTCTGGTCACTAATGTTATCCTTAATAAAGTTCAGACAGTTATTCCAAACAGCTATGGAGTCGGTGTCGTGCATTAACCAATTATAGAAGTAACAGGGTTATCTACCAAGCGAAAAAAGGGACACGAATTTTATAAAAAAAACTTATAAAAAAAAACAAAATCGCAGTTGTCTCCTTTACGGATTATATAGGGTTGACATTTATCTGTGAACCTAAGGGGATTATGGCGTCAGTAATAAATTCTACTTAATGAATGCGGGATGAAATTTGTCCAAAATTATACCGGATATCACTGATATTCCAGTTGCCCGCAAAATGAGGGATTCATGAGCGGCGCCTATTTATTTACTGCTGATTCCCTCATTCCAAATAATAAACTAAATTTAGGCACCTCCGTAAACCATTTGTAACTATGACCAGACTGTTTCAGGATTTTGACCCGGTTAGCTATAATGAGTGGATAACCAGGTTTAAGAAAGATCTTAAAACAGATGACCCGGAAGCCATTATAAATTCAGAGTTATGCCCGGGTTTGAAGCAACCTGCTTATTGCGATCACACCACCCCATACTTTTCCCGGTTAAATGACTATCATCATAGTAATATTAATAATGATCAAAACTACCAAGGAGCTCGTGCATGGGCCATCATGGAGCCTGTATCCGGGCCGGATCTTAATAGAAGCGCACTGGATGCCCTCAATGGAGGAGCAGAGGGCTTGGAATTTTCCGGAACTCATGGCATCAACTGGGAGCAGGCGCTGAAAGGGGTAAGTATTCCGCACATCATAGTAGGCTTACGGACTAAGGTAAAACACCTTGAACCCTTCTGTCAAGAACTAAGCAAAGAGTCGGAATACAGGGGATACGCTATAGTGGAAGATCTCACCACTGAACTGGAGGGTATGGTACCAGATTTGTTGGAGAAATATCCCAACGGCTTAAAATTTCTTACCCTTGAAGCAGTAGATCAAAAGCCCGGAAGTCTGGCTGAGCTCTCCCGTT
The DNA here is from genome assembly GCA_965224285.1 of Cyclobacteriaceae bacterium. Classification (GTDB taxonomy): domain Bacteria; phylum Bacteroidota; class Bacteroidia; order Cytophagales; family Cyclobacteriaceae; genus JAJCYK01. The sequence goes on along the minus strand of OZ245043.1, from coordinate 4,161,539 downwards.
TGTTGGTGAAAGTTATTTTTATTATTAACCACTTCCTGGATGCTGGATTGCCGTTGGACGTTATAGTTAATAATATACAGCTTCGTGTTCGGGTGGGAGATCATTATTTGTGGGAAATATGCAGGTTCAGGGCCATTCGAATATTATTCCACCAGATGATAATGTCTTATGGGTTAAAGGAATACCCTCCTGATAAATTGACCATACACGCCATAACTGCTATGGATGAAAAAGGAGAATGGCAAATGCTGCGCAATACCACCCAGTCCATGGCTGCAGTGCTGGGTGGATGCGATTTATTAACGGTTACCAGGGTGGGGTCAAACCGTGGCAAAAATTCAAAGCGGGATACCAGGATAGCCCGGAATGTTGGCCTCATACTGAGAGAAGAAGGTCAACTTCACCGAGTGGCTGACCCGGCGGCCGGTTCCTATTATTTAGCTTCTTTGACAGAACGGATTTTGAGAAAAGTATGGCTTGAGGTTCAGGAGGCAGAAAAGCATGGAGGATACTTACATTTAAAATCGGACCATGAAACGCAAGCCTGATTTCAGCACTATCTCCTTCCGGGAACTAACTGGGCAAAGCCCATCATCAGAGGTCCATTCTAAAGAAACATGGCAAACAGCTGAAGGAATCTCAGTTCCAGCGATAATCACCTCTGATCTGGCCCATAAGCCCGATCAACTACATTTTGGGGCCGGTTTGCCGCCGTTTTTGAGGGGTCCATATGCCAGTATGTACGTGACCCGACCTTGGACGATTCGACAGTATGCGGGATTTTCCACCGCCAAAGAATCAAACGCCTTTTATCGCCGCAATTTAGCCGCAGGGCAAAAAGGTCTTTCTGTAGCTTTTGACCTTCCCACACACCGAGGTTATGATTCGGATCATCCTCGGGTAATAGGAGATGTGGGCAAAGCTGGTGTGGCTGTGGACACCGTAAGGGATATGGAAACTTTATTCGACCAGATCCCCCTTGATCAAATTTCCGTTAGCATGACCATGAATGGCGCGGTGATCCCCATAATGGCGTTTTACATTGTAGCAGCTGAAAAACAGGGAGTAACCCCGGAAAATCTTCGCGGAACCATCCAGAATGATATCCTGAAGGAATTCATGGTACGCAATACCTACATATACCCCCCCGAATTTTCCATGAGGATCATCGCGGATATATTCAGCTATTGTTCCAGCCAAATGCCACTTTTTAATTCCATCAGTGTCAGCGGGTATCATCTTCATGAAGCAGGTGCTCCGGCTGATCTGGAATTAGCCTACACGCTGGGCAATGCTCTGGAATACCTTAGGACTGGCATTGAGGCAGGTATTGGGGTAGACGCATTGGCTCCCAGAATATCCTTTTTTTGGGCCATCGGCATGAATCATTTTATGGAAATTGCCAAAATGAGAGCGGGAAGGTTACTGTGGGCTAAACTGGTTAAACAGTTTAATCCTCAGAACCCAAAATCCATGGCCTTACGCACCCATTGTCAAACTTCAGGCTGGAGTCTCACCGAGCAGGATCCTTACAACAATGTTACTCGAACTGTGGTGGAGGCCATGGCGGCGGCTATGGGTGGCACCCAATCCCTGCATACTAATGCCCTGGACGAAGCCATTGCGCTTCCTACCGATTACTCTGCAAAAATTGCCCGGGATACACAGCTTTTCTTACAAAATAACACCCAAATTACCAGCAGTATTGATCCCTGGGCAGGTTCCTATTACGTGGAGTTTCTAACTAATCAATTAGCTCAGAGGGCTTGGGAACACCTGCGGGAAGTTGAGGAGATGGGAGGCATGACCAAAGCTATCGAAAGCGGTCTTCCTAAACTAAAAGTAGAAGAAGCGGCCGCAAGAAAACAAGGGCGAATCGACGGTAATCGCGATATCATTGTCGGGGTAAACCGATTCGCAGTTTCTGATCAGTCTTCCCTGGAAGTACTGGAGGTTGACAATACAAAAGTACGGGAACAGCAAATTGAAATTATTCGTCAAGTAAAGAGTGAGCGAGATCATACGGAAGTTGACCAGGCATTAGATTCGTTGGAAAATTGTGCAAAAAACGGTACCGGCAATTTGCTGAAGCTGGCAATAACCGCAGCTCGAGCCAACGCCACCCTGGGTGAGATCTCTGCTGCCATGGAAAAATCAGCCGGTAGGCACCAAGCTACCATTAGATCCATTTCGGGTGTATATTCTAAGGAAGTCATGAACGATAGAAATTTCAATAAAGCCCTTAAGCTTTCCGATGCTTTTGCTCACCTGGAGGGTCGGCGACCCAGGATACTAATTGCAAAAATGGGTCAGGACGGCCATGACCGTGGCGCTAAGGTTATTGCCACCAGTTTTGCCGATTTGGGATTTGATGTAGATATCGGGCCACTTTTTCAAACTCCAAGGGAGGTGGCACAGCAAGCCATAGAAAATGATGTAGATGTCGTGGGAGTAAGCAGCCTTGCCGGAAGCCATAAAACCTTGATCCCTGAGCTAGTCAAGGATTTGGAAGTACTACAACGCCAGGATATCAGCGTTGTGGCGGGAGGCGTGATCCCATCTCAGGACTACCAATTTCTTTATGAGCGTGGGGTAGTCTGTATTTTCGGACCGGGAACAGTTATTGCCAAAGCGGCTATCCAGATCTTAGAGCATTTATTACAATCGGAATAACTTATTCATTTTCTACTACCTGAATGCCGTGGTTGGCCGCCGAAGGCGCCCAATATGGGGAATACTCTACCACAAACTCCACCCGCCGATTGCGGGTGCGGCCCTGCTCGGTATTATTAGCATATATAGGTTGGGTTTCACCAAAATATACGGTTTTGATCCGGGAGCTCTCTATTCCCAGTTCTTTCATAAACCGGGCCACTGCTTGTGAACGCATGGCAGAAAGCTTGAAATTGTAAGCTTCAGATCCCACATTATCGGTATGTCCGATGATCTTTATAGCCGTTTGGGGATTACCTTCAACTAATCCATAAAGTTGCTGCAATCGGTGCCTGTATGATACAGGAATATCATAGGAGTCAAAGTCAAACTCAATGTTGAATAAATTCCCGGTTACGGTATTGATAGACATTGGAGCAGGAATCAACTCCGCTCCGGCCAATCTTACCTTTTTGGGCTTAAGATCTAATGGACGAATAATTTTGGTGGGGATTTTGGGTATGTCGTTTTGCAGATCCTCGAAGGGGTTTTTCATAACCACTACCTCTTCCCCGAAGCTTCGGAAAGATCCACCTTCCAGAAACACACCTGAATCAAGGATGTAATCTGACACATCGGCAATGGCAATTTTAATATGATAGATTTCATTGGGAACCACCGCACACCGGGCCTCCAAAACCCGGGTGAATCCATCGTACTGTACCTTGTAGGGTGGTTCCTTAGGAGTTTTCCCGTATCTCTTATTTCGCACGGGCTTTTTCTTTCGGTTGTCCCAGATAAAAGGGTGACTGGTATTCTGGAAACTATTATCGTGATAGAACTTTCGATTTTTTTTATGATTGATATTATTAACGGTAATAGGAGCGCCGGAGGAAGGTAATTTTGCCAGGTTTACATGATCTAGCCCAGGCCCATCGATAAAGAATCCAAAAACATCATTATACTTGGAACCCACATACTCCAAATATTCCTCTGAACCGAATACATAGTTGAAAGAGAGGAATTCAGAACTGGTGACAAAATCGAATTCCAGTATGGCAGCGTCGTGAGTTTCTCCCTCCGCAATACTGTTGAGATCGTGGTCGCCCGGAGATCCACTGGCCCAACCTTTATCCGGTACCCTGTTGGGCCCCTGGACAAAAAATGCATTACCCGAGGTGAGCACTATACCCTCTTCAAGATTAACCTGAAAAGAAGGATCCTGAAAATACCCCATGGCATGGTTAGGGCCCTGGTATTGAACCGGGCCTACCAAAACACCATTACCGATCAATATCTGTTTTACCAATTGTTCGGCGGTATAGGAAGTATCTATGGCAATCTGTGCCCGCAAAGGAGCAAGTGAAAGGATCACTGATAATAACGCCAAGTACCATCGGCTTTTTAAGTATGAGTGTTTCATAGGTCTTTAAGCCCACACACCTGCCTTAGCACTCAACTCTTTAAAACTACATTATATTTAGGACTTTAACAAGTATTTCTTGAAGTATTCCTGTAAAAGCAAAAAGGCCGCCCATAGTAATGGGTGGCCCTCAATGCTCAATAGATCTTAATGTTTATTCTTTTTCCAGGCCGTTTCGTTTGGCGAACATCTCATAGGCTATCTTAAATTGTTCAACCTCAGGCGAAAGATCAATGGCCCTTTCATAATTTATCATAGCATCGATAATCAGGTTATTTTCTTCAAAGAAAGTGGCCAAGATTAGCCTACTCAGAGAAGAGTTCTCCTGCAGGGCCCCTGACAATTGCTCTAACTCCTTCTTGATAGGCTCCGCATCAGCCCCGGTTAATCTCTTTATACCATAATTCCCGGAATACAACTTATCATTATCTTTTACCTGCACATTGACGATGATCAACTCTTCTCGAGCAAAAGGATCATCCCCCAAAGGCAATACCATATGTTCCTCTGAAGTCTCCCTGGTAAATATTATTTCATCGAACATATTTTTCACCGTGAAAACGTAGGTTTCGGCATTTTCAACGGGATCCCACCGAATCAGGGCTTCGTCGTTCAATACCTCAACCGAACTTGGCATCATTAAGCTAATGGGAGCTTCAAAAACACTTCGCTCCACGGCTCCGGTTACAGTAAGGTATTTCCGGTGGTTGCGGTTTATATCCTCCCCATCATCAGAGGTCATCTTATTAATCACGAAGTTGGCATATTTACTGGCCACCGAAGACCGGCTATTGCCTAAATTGGCCGCTAACTCATTAACATAATAATTGCCCTCATCCTTGAGTTCCACGGTTTTCCCACTGGCATGTACTAAACCCAAATATGAATTTTCAGAAATTCTCAATTCATCGTCGCCATTTAAAGTAGCTCCAGTCCTCACAGGTTCCCAATTGGCTGTAGCATTAGCAGTTTTGAATGAATTTCCGCCTTTATTGGCTAAAACCTTAAAAACGTAGTCCTGGGCTGGTAAAGAGCCGGAAAACAGGAATAAAGCCGTAGAAAGCACCGAAAATATTAGTTTCATTATATTCTTTATTTGATAAGTTAAATTCTGCATTACACTCATTAATCCTTAAGGGGCTCAAAAAGTAACCTCCTTTGTTCTTTAGAAAAGAGATTTTTGAGTACTCCATAATATACTTCCAGAGAGTCTCCAGCCAGTAAAACCGCAATAATACCTAGGGTAAGATTAAGTTTGTAACTGAAAAAATGGAAGACCAATACCGTGATCAGAAGCAAAATTAATGCTTCTAATAGCTGTATGGATTTCGTTAAACCATCATACCACCTGGGTAGTATCCGGTAGATCAAAGAAAACACTAAAACGTTTATAAAGCATAATAATACACCAACAATAATGCCAGTGCTGTTGCTCATGGAGTTTATATAGTTGCCGCTAAGGATCATAGCCAGAATGTTAGCATGGATAACTACTCCGTACATATCAGGATTGGTCCTGCCGGCATATTCCGTATTTAGCGGTGTATATAATTTATCCTCCCAAGAGTTATCACTGAGGTTCTCCCCTAAATAACCCATTATGACAATTTTATCTTCAAAAAGGTCGGGAGTGAAGTTTTCTTCAAAGATATCCATCCAGTCCAATACCGTGAATTTGTTAGTGAATTCACTGTTTTTGCTGCTGCTGCTTACAACGTTACCCCCATAGTTGATGAATTCAACAAGATTTTTCCGGTTAAGGAATTCATCATAAGCTTGCTTATCGAATAATTCCGCAATCTTCAGGGCAAAAAGCTTCTGCCTGCCATCATGGGTGTTTTCAAATGGGGTAAAAGAACGACAAACCTTGAAATTATCCTGATCCTTGGCCGGAGTGATCAGATTGGCAAATCCCAGATGGGCATTTTCCAAAAACATGGGATGTGAGGTCTCCAGGGTATCGAATGATTCTGAACGGGAATTATACTGGTTTAACTTGGTAACTAATACCAGTTTAGGGGTTTGCCACAGGGCTGCTGCCAATAAACTATCCTGGTAGGGATCTTTAGGCTGCCGAAAAAAAGCGTCGATTCCAATCACTGCGGGATGATATTCATTGATAGCCGAAATCTGCCTGGCAATACCTTCCCGGTTTAGGTCGCCTATGTTAACTATAACAATGTCCTCATTAACCAAGGCATTGGGATCTTTTCTCAGCTTTGAAAACACGATATCAGTGATGTCCATATCACTGATGGCCTCTCCGATTGGATTCAACACTTCGAATGCATTAAACACTCTGCTGCCGAATATAATGAGGGCAAATATAAATGCTGTGCCCAGTACGGAATCAATCCACAATTGGCGGTCAGCGTTTTGCTTTACCTTTTTAAACATAGTCCACCCCAGTAAAGTCATAAATTACCTTGGGCAGGGGTTTAATTAAAAATTTTTTTATTACTTCATCTGACCAATGCAATATTTAAGGAAAAATCGACCGAATGCTAAAACCTATATCAATGGGGTATTGTCAGGTGACAAAACAGTACTGGGGAAGGCCATTACTCTGGTGGAAAGCCATCTGCAATCCGATCAGGATCTTGCTATAGAGGTATTGGATAACATTCTACCCCATACCGGTCAGGCGCAACGAGTAGGAATAACCGGAGTCCCTGGTGTTGGTAAAAGCACTTTCATCGAATCGTTGGGCAAGTATCTCCTGGAGCAGGGACTGTCGGTAGCGGTATTAGCGGTAGACCCTTCAAGCCAAAAATCACAGGGCAGCATCCTGGGAGACAAAACCAGGATGAACTGGCTAAGCAGGCAAGAACAGGCATTTATCAGACCCTCTGCAGCGGGTCGGAGTCTGGGCGGAGTTGCCCATCGTACCAGAGAAGCCATGTTGTTGTGCGAAGCAGCCGGATACCAAGTCATTTTAGTAGAAACCATGGGAGTAGGGCAATCTGAGATAGAAGTGCATAAAATGGTGGATTTTTTTTTACTGTTGATGCTGGCAGGAGCTGGAGATGAATTGCAGGGAATAAAAAAAGGTATTGTGGAGATGGCTGATGCCGTTGCGATTACAAAAGCCGATGGAGATAACCTGAAAGAGGCTGCACAGGCAAGATCAATATACCAAAACGCGTTGCACCTGCTATCCACCAGGCCAGACCACTGGAAGGTGCCGGTACTTACCTGTTCCGCGACTACCAACCAGGGAATGGATACCATTTGGAACACCATCCAGCAATTCCGTCAGCACCTGGAGGAAAAAGGAATACTTAAAAAAAAGCTGGCTGAGCAAAGAAGAGCCTGGTTGGAGGATTGTCTGCGTTACCATATTGACCAGATGATCCAAAGAGATTCCTCTTTGTCCTCAAAGCGTGATTCACTGGAAAATAAAGTAAGTCAAGGTCAGCTGCTGCCCAATAAAGCGGCCAGGATCTTGATCGAAGATCTTTTTAGCTAAGACTTCCATTAAAGGCCTTTCACACTTCCCGCCCCAGAGCTGCTGGTCTTCTGTATATCAGGCTTTCCGTAATACTTAATGCTGCCCGCACCGGAAGCCTGGGCTTCAATTTCCTGGCTGGCCTGCACCGTAATGCTGCCGGCACCACTGGCTTTGGCTTTTACCTGATCACATTTTAACTCGCCGGCATGGTAATCACTGGCGCCGGAGGTGGTAATATTTTGAGAAATTACGGTGCCTCTTAAATCCAGATCTGCTGCACCCGAAACATCAACTTCCAGCGTTTCAGCCTTGAGTTCAAATTCTGCTTCACCAGCCCCGCTTATGAGGAGTTGCAGATTACCGGCTTTTACCGGGCCCTCTGCCATGATATCTGCCGCACCGCTTATTTTCAGATAATTCAAATCAACGAAATCCACCCATATGGTGATCTTCTGGTGATTCCTTCCTTTCCAATTCCCTTCGAGCTCTATATGCAGCACTTCTCCTCTCACTTCGGTGGTTATCTTGTCGTGCAAATCCTCCTGGGCCTCCACTACCAGATGGTGAGTTGATCCCTGTTTCAAAATCACGTTAAAGGCTCCTCCTACCTCAATACCGGTAAAATCGGATACCTGCCGATCTCTTTTTACTACTGGATCAGCCTGGGTAGTGCAAATAGTCAAAACCATAAGAATTGGTAAGGACCATGAAATGGATAATAGCATTTTCTTTGATTTCATATTTCTATCAACTTTTTACTAAAGACCGGCTCACCATGATCATAGTTGCATGTAGGCTCATATTATAAGTGACGCCCTTAATTTTTAGTAATTTACAGCATGAATCTTTCTCCAAAGGTACCTATCTTATTACAATGGCTAGTTACAGGGTTGAGTATTGTGGGAATACAGTGCACCAGCGATCATACTACCCCCGGTGTTATTGCTAAGAGAGAATTTGAAGACCCACGCCATGCCAGAGGTTTTCAGACTTTTGAGGCAGAAAACTATACTTTAATAAAAGTAAAGAGGCCTTGGGCAGGGGCCAGTCGTGAGTTTATATATGCACTACATAATAAAGAAAACCTCCCCCCGGAAGGATTGCATTATGACCAGGCCATTCCCATACCGGTAAGCCATTTGGTGATGACCTCCACCACTCATATCCCGGCTTTGGATCTACTGGAGTGCCAACAGCTATTATCGGGTTTTACCCAAACCAAATTTATTTCTTCACCATCAATCAGATCCCTGATCGACCAGGGTAAGATCACCGAGTTGGGTACAGTAGGAAATATGGATTATGAAAGACTAATGGAACTCAATCCTGAAGTAGTGATGACCTATCAATCGGGCGCAGACCACCGAGAATTGGAAAAATTGCAACAGACCGGGATCCCGGTTCTGCTCAACGCGGATTTTTTAGAGGAATCACCTCTGGGAAAAGCGGAATGGATTAAAGTTATTGGCTGGTTAGTAGGAAAAGCTGATGCCGCTGATTCCATATTTACCCAGATTGAACGATCATATCAATACCATCGCAATTTGGTGGGTGAAGTGCAATCCCCCCCTACAGTGTTCAGCGGTTCGCTTTATACCGGTACCTGGTTTGCTCCTGGGGGTGATAGTTTTGTGGCACAGTTTGTTAAAGACGCAGGTGGCGCTTATACCTGGTCTGATCAATCTCTCAGTGGGACACTCGAATTGAGTTTTGAAGCGGTCATTGAAAGAAATAGTACCACTGAAAAATGGATAGGCGCCGGTGGATTTACCTCCCTGCAACAATTAATTGCTTCCGATCCGAGGTATGAAAATTTACAGGCGGTAAAAAACCAGGAGGTCTATAATTATCACGGTCGCATAGGAGCTACCGGAGGTTATGAATATCTGGAAATGGGTACCGCCCGGCCAGATATAGTGTTGCGGGATTTTATAAAAATACTGCATCCTGAGTTGCTACCGGATCATCAAATGTATTTCTTTAAAAAACTGGATCCATGAGTCGGTCTGCAAAAATCTTAGCGCTGGGAGTGGCGACTCTGATTCCCATCATGATGCTGAATTTAAGTGTTGGTAGTGTCCCTGTGCCAATTTCCGATCTTCTGATAATTTTATCAGGTCAGGAATCCCCCAACCAGAGCTGGGAGACCATAATATGGGATTTTAGGTTTCCGAAGATAATTACCGCTATTTTAGCAGGAGCGGGTTTAGCGATAAGCGGATTGCTGATGCAAACCCTTTTCCGAAATCCTTTGGCGGGACCATTCGTTTTGGGCATCAGTTCAGGAGCAAGCCTGGGAGTGGCGATATTGATCATGGTAGTGCAGTGGTTAGGTTGGGTTTCTATCATAGACCTCTGGGGAGCCTGGGCTACTGTGATGGCCTCGGTATGGGGCGCTGCATTGGTGTTATTGCTGATAATGGTAGCCTCATTTTACATCGCCGATAGCATGACACTGCTGATCATTGGTTTGATGCTGGGCAGTCTAAGTGGAGCCCTGGTCAGTATTTTCCAATACTTTAGCCAAGCAGAATCAGTTCACTCCTATTTAATTTGGACTTTTGGTAGTTTATCAGGGGTGCACGGGGTGAAGCTTTTGGTAATGGCAGCTGCGGTAAGCCTGGGTTTATTGGCAGCTGTATTTATGGTAAAACCATTGAATAGTTTATTATTAGGTGAGTCATATGCACAGACCATGGGGGTCAGAGTAAAGCCTCTCCGCCTGATGATTATTATGATTACCGCGTTACTGGCGGGAGGTATTACCGCTTTCTGTGGGCCATTGGCATTCCTGGGAATTGCAATCCCACATCTGGCCCGGGTTATCCTGCGTACCTCTAACCACGCCCTTTTGATACCGGCTTGTATACTATTTGGCGCCATAGCCCTGGTCAGTTGCGATATTATAGCCCAATTACCGGGGATGTCTCAAACGCTACCGATCAATGCTGTAACCTCCCTGCTCGGCGCCCCGGCGGTGATCGCCATTCTTATCAGGAACCGTCAACTGGGAAATACCTTTGCCAAATGAGCTTCCAAAGGACACTTGAAAGCCGAAACCTGACAGTTGGATATAACCATCATAAAGTCCTGGCAGATATTAACCTGAAGGCAAATGAAGAGGAATTAATCTGTCTGATGGGACTTAATGGAACTGGTAAATCCACCTTATTGAGAACCCTTTGTGATCTGCAATCACCTCTTGAAGGTCAGGTTATGATCAACGGACGGGCTTTAAACACCATCAACGCTAAAGATAAGGCAACTTTTCTCAGCGTAGTGTTAACTGAAAGGTTTGATCTGGGATATACCACCGTTCAGGAGCTGGTAGCCATGGGTCGATATCCCTACACCAACTGGTGGGGGCGCGAAAACTCCAAAGACGATCAGGTGACGCAGCAGTGCTTGACCGCTATTGGTCTGGTGGACCTGGCCGACATTCCCCTGCGTGAATTAAGTGACGGTCAAAAACAAAAAGCCATGATCGGCAGAGCCCTGGCCCAGGAGGGGAAGGTAATGCTATTGGATGAGCCTCTAATCCACCTCGATGTTAAGGCTAGAAGAGAAGTGATGCAATTATTGGTTGATACTACTCGTAAATTAAAAAGAACGGTGATCATGGCCACTCATGAGCTTGAACTCAGTACAAAATATGCCGACAAGATCTGGCTGCTGACATCAGGGGGAATGCTAACATCAGGTTGCCCCGAGGATCTTATGCTTAATGGTACTATCACACAAACATTTGGAGGTAGTAACGACTATAATCCAGCTCATCCATCACAACCCGTCTTTCAACCTCCAATCAAACACCCGTGGAATGTAATCGGGCCTGAACCGCACCAGCATTGGACCAGGCATGCCATTGAACGAAAAGGATGGAAGTTAACAGACTTTTCTCCAAATTTGCGTATCGAGATTAAGCAACATAATGGATATCCGCAATGGACCTTAACTTTACCGGATGGAAAGCTTAACTGCAATTCCATTGAAGAACTTTTAAATCATATTGAGCGTTTGTGCTACGTTAAAATTCATTGAGCATGCCCGAATTACCTGAAGTTGAAATCATCAGACAATATCTGGATCAAACCGCATTGAACCATAAAATTGTCGGAGTCAAAGTTGAGCATCCTAAAGTGCTGGAAGGCAGTGCCAGCGAAATTAATCAGCTATTGGTGGGACATAGCTTTACTCAAACCAAACGATGGGGTAAAAATTTATTCCTCTTGACCAATCATCCGGACCTGGTGATCTACATGCATTTTGGTATGACTGGAAAAGTTGAGTATTTGCATGACTCGGTAGAGCTTCCACCATATACCCGGGTGTGGTTCAGCTTTGATAATGGTTACATCCTCAGCTACATTAGTAAAAGAATGTTTGGACGTCTGGGTATAGCAGCCAGTGTGGAAGGTTATGTTAAAAATAAATCCTTGGCAGCCGATGCCCTGGAAATTGACCTGGATTCATTTGCCGGGAAAGTGAGAGGCCGTAAACGAAATATTAAATCCGTATTGCTGGATCAAGCAGTTACTGCCGGGGTGGGGAATTGGATTGCTGATGAAATATTATTTCAAAGCGGTATCCACCCGACGACCACAGCCCAAGCGCTATCGGAACCACAGATTGAAGGGATTTTTGAACAGATGCGAGAGATCATCGACAGGGCCATTTCCGTCGAAGCACAACGGTCCCAACTGCCTGACAACTATATTACTCATTACGGGCGGAAGTCCAATATTGAATGCCCCCGTTGCGGAACCGAAATCGTCAAGACTGTGGTAGGAGGCCGCGGCACCTACGCTTGTGAAACCTGTCAGATGCCCAATTGAAATACTCAGGGGAATTGTCGCAAAAATGACATTTAACTTGTAACTAAAAGAAAATTTTATTGGTTATAAGTTCGATCCAGGGAAACGATCTATAATCTATCCATATTCAATGACGAAAATCGCCATAATCGGCAATGGGATCGCGGGTATTACCGCCGCAAGACATATAAGGAAATTAAGTCAGACGCCCATTACCGTGATCAGCGGGGAAACAGACTTTTTCTTTTCCAGAACGGCCTTGATGTACATCTATATGGGTCATATGAAATTTGAGCATACCAAACCTTATGAGGACTGGTTCTGGGAGAAAAACGAAATTTCACTAATGAAGGGATGGGTAGAGCAGATAGACTTTCAGGAGAAGATCCTGGATCTAAAAGATGGTGCATCAGTAGACTACGAGAAACTTATTATCGCTACCGGATCAAAGTCAAATAAATTCGGCTGGCCAGGCCAGGACTTACCCGGGGTGCAGGGATTATACAGCTACCAGGATCTGAAGCTGATGGAGGAAAACACCCGTAATTTGACCCGCGCGGTGATTGTGGGTGGAGGTTTGATCGGTGTAGAAATGGCCGAAATGTTGAGAAGCCGAGATATTCCCGTAACTTTCCTCATTCGCGAGGCAGAATTTTGGGATAATGTGCTTCCGGAAGAGGAAGCTTCCCTGGTAAGCCGTCAGGTGCAGGAACATCACATTGACCTGCGAAAGTCAACTGAGCTAAAGGAGATCATCGCGGGTAATGATGGTAGGGTAAGCGGGGTTATTACGGACAAGGGGGAGGAGATCGCTTGCCAATTTGTAGGTTTGACTGCGGGAGTGAGCCCCAATATCGATTGGATAAAGGATTCCGAACTGGATACCGATAAAGGAATATTGGTCAACCACTATTTCGAAACCAACATTCCCGATGTTTATGCCATTGGTGATTGTGCTCAGTTCCGTAATGCGTTACCTAACAGGAGGCCTATCGAGCAAGTTTGGTATACTGGAAGGATGCATGGGGAAACGGTGGCCCATACCATTGCCGGGAGTCGTACCGCCTATCAGCCAGGGGTATGGTTTAATTCTGCTAAATTTTTCGACATCGAATATCAAACATACGGGCATGTATGGAATCAATTAAGGGAAAACGAGGATCAATTTTACTGGGAACATCCCGGTGGAAGGATTTGTTTGAAATTGGTCTACCGGAAATCAGACCAGGTTCTTTTAGGACTTAACGTTTTTGGTATTCGGCTACGCCATGAAGTAATGGACCGCTGGCTGTCAAAATCGAAAAAGGTGACGGAATTCCTGGAAAATTTTCATCAAGCCAACTTCGACGCAGAATTTTCCAAAGAATATCATCAGCAAATTCGACTGGCATGGAATCAGCAGCATCCAGATCAGCCATTGAAGGCTAAAGAAAAGTCTTTTATAAAGACCATGTTTGGTTAAAAAGTCGCAAATGAAAATAGTACAGATTTCGGGATTGGTTTTATTTATATCAGGATTTGCTCTTTTCCTGGGTACTTTCTTTACTGCAAGCTATAAGCTGACACCGGAAATTTTACAGGAGGTTGCGGGTGAGGATTTTACTAAGCTGGATGCCAAGGCACAGGCATTGTACCAAACTGATTATAGTTCAGGATTCAAATTTGTCAGTGAATTAAAGGCTCTTTTTAATAGTACCAACAATGATGTACGAAATCGCTTCCGCATTATGGAAGAAGAAATTGATCAATTGGTCAATATCAGTGAACAGCAGGGCGATTTCACTCTGGAACTGCTTCCGCGGGTTTTCGATACTACTTCATCGGCGGGAAGTTTTAAGGTTACGTCCCTGAAAAATTACGGCGGTTGGCTGGACCAACGCCAGGTGGATGATCCTAGGAAACTGAAGAGCGATCTTAGCGGGATTGCTGCCAATATTGCCAAGTATGAAATCATTAACAAGAAAGGGATTGACCAGTATCGGCAAAAGGATTTACTATTCCGACTGGCTAAAAGCTCTGCTAATGGCCCGGTGGCAGAGCATCCTACCTGGTGGTTATTGCTCACCTACGGACTTTGTATAATCGGGGCTTTAATGTATCTACTGCCCAAGATTGAAACCGAAGGCCCTCCCGGTATAAAGAACGACGGGATTTACTTTTCATCTATGAAGAACCGTGGCTGGCTGGGAATCCTAACTGGCACTTTTCTGATACTGTTTTATATAGCCCTCTACTTTTATCCGGAATACATGACCAACTGGGTAATCATGGTGGATCCCCTAAGCTATTTCCTAAAAGGATCGCCAGCTGGAAGATTCTTCCTATATGGCTTCATATACACCTTATGCATCTTGGTTATGGGCGTAAGGATGTTGATTAAATACCGCCATAGTAATTATCACTTGATCCGGACCGGTTCAGTGATGTTTTTTCAGACCGCATTTGCTTTTCTGATTCCTGAGATCCTGTTACGCCTCAATAAGCCTTATTTCGACTTTAAAAATATTTGGCCATTGGATTATGATTTCTTTTTTGAAAACGAGCTAAATACTCTGCTTCAGAACGGCACTTTAGGCATTTTTATGCTGGTATGGGGCATTGCCTTGATCATCATTGCCGTCCCGGTGTTGGTTTACTTCTTTGGTAAACGCTGGTATTGCTCTTGGGTATGCGGTTGTGGAGGCCTGGCAGAAACTCTGGGAGATCCTTATCGTCAACTTTCGGATAAATCGTTAAAGGCCTGGAAAATAGAAAGGTGGATGATACACAGCGTACTGGTGTTTGCCGTGTTGATGACAGCAGGAGTTTTATACACCTATTTTAGCGGAAGTTCACAAGTGCTGGGGCTTAATACCTATACCGTCCGTGAAATATACGGAGCCTGGATCGGGGCAGGTTTTGCCGGTGTGGTGGGCACGGGCTTTTATCCCTTTATGGGAAACCGGGTATGGTGTCGCTTTGGCTGCCCTTTGGCTGCATATTTGGGACTGGTCCAAAGATTCAAATCCAGATTTCGCATCACCACCAATGGAGGTCAATGCATTTCGTGTGGTAACTGCTCGACTTATTGTGAAATGGGTATTGACGTGCGCTGGTATGCGCAGAGAGGTCAGAATATTATAAGATCTTCCTGCGTGGGTTGTGGAGTATGCTCTTCGGTTTGTCCACGGGGTGTTCTCAAGTTAGAAACCGGGTCAGAAGAAGGTAGGTTTAACGGCCCGTCATTAATAGGAAATGACAGTTTAAGCCAAAAATCCGTCAAGAGCCAACTGTCAGAAAACTGACAATGAGGCATATTTTAATTACTGGCTACTGACCAAGAAACTCATCATTTGGGAACAACAGACATTAGGGTGATCATCCCGGCATTTAATGAAGAAAATGCAGTGGTAAAAGTGATCGCCGATCTGCCAAGAAACCTAATAAAGGAGGTGATTGTGGTTAACAATGCTTCGACTGACGATACTGCTTGTGCAGCCAGAGAAATGGGCGTAACGGTGTTAAATGAACCTAAAAAGGGATATGGAAATGCTTGTCTAAAGGGAATTGAACACTTGCAATCGTTGGATAAGAAGCCGGATATAGTAGTATTTTTGGATGCTGATTATTCGGACCACCCCGAGGAGCTTTCTCTGCTGGTTGATCCTATCATTAACGGCCCTTTTGACATGGTTATTGGCAGTCGTGCTTTGGGAAAAAGAGAAAAAGGCGCCATGACCCCTCAGCAAATATTTGGGAACTGGCTTGCCACTACATTGTTAAAGTTATTATACAGGGCTAATTTTACTGATTTGGGACCCTTCAGGGCTATCCGATATTCTAAACTAATGGAATTGGGCATGGTAGACACTAACTACGGCTGGACGGTCGAGATGCAGCTTAAAGCCTGTAAAGCCCAACTCCGATATACTGAAGTACCGGTAAAATACCGGGTTAGGATCGGCAAGTCCAAAGTTTCCGGAACAATAAAGGGTACTTTAATGGCCGGTTACAAAATTATTTGGACCATTATAAAACATTTATGATGGAATTTTTTATTGTTTTTTTCTATTTGATAGCATTGCTTTATATCTTTTTATTCAGCCTTAGCCAATTACAGTTAACCTGGTACTATCTAAAGCAGAAGCGAAAAAATGCCGGTTCACCTATAGAGCCAACCAAAGATTTGCCCAAGGTTACCGTGCAGCTGCCTGTCTACAATGAAAAGTATGTGGTGGAAAGGCTGCTGGATGCCGTATGCGCTTTTGACTATCCGCATGATAAATTGGAAATTCAGGTATTGGATGATAGTACGGATGAAACCTCGGCAATAATAGCTGACAAACTAGCTGCACTGCCTAAGGATGGGATTAAAGTGATACACCTGCAAAGAAATAATCGGGAGGGTTTTAAAGCAGGTGCTTTACAATACGGCCTTGAGAATTCCTCTGGTGATGTCCTGGCTATTTTCGATGCAGATTTTTTACCACCTCCGGATTTTCTAAAAGAAACCATACCGGCACTTAATGACCCGCAAATAGGCATGGTACAAACCCGTTGGGGGCATTTAAATAAGGAGTACTCACTTCTCACCAGACTGCAGGCATTTGGGTTGGATGCACACTTTTCTATAGAGCAAAGCGGCCGCAGTGCAGCCGGAAGTCTTATCAATTTCAACGGAACCGCCGGTTTGTGGAAAAAGCAGTGTATAAACGATGCTGGAGGCTGGTCGGCAGACACTCTCACTGAAGACCTGGATTTGAGCTACCGTGCCCAAATGAAAGGTTGGAAGTTTAGATATATGGAAGATATAGTAGCACCGGCTGAGTTGCCGGTTTTAATGCCTGCGGTGAAATCTCAACAGTTTCGCTGGAATAAAGGGGCTGCTGAGACGGCAAGAAAAAATTTCTGGAAAATAATAAAAGCTCCCTGGAGTTTGACCCGGAAAACACATGCGTTTTTTCATTTATTTAACAGTAGTGTATTTCTTTTCCTGTTATTGGCCGCCATCCTCAGTATTCCTATGCTATTCCTTAAAAATATTCATCCGGAACTGAATCCTATTTTCAATGCAGGTAGCGTCTTTCTATTGGGTTTCTTTTCTATTGCTTACTTTTATTGGGTAGCTAACCGACAAACCAACACTCAGCAGTCGTTCCGCTACTATCTCAGGACCTTCCCATCATTCCTGACGGTCTCAATGGGTCTGTCCCTGCATAACTCCATTGCCGTGATAGAGGGACTGTTTGGATTTAAATCACCTTTTATCAGAACGCCCAAGTTTGATATTACCCAAACTAAAAACCGCCTTCGTAAGAATGCCTATTTAAACCGTAGTATTAGCATTAGTACCCTATTCGAGGGGCTGCTAAGTGTATATTTTTTATTCGGTATCGCCGCCGGGTTCTACCTGGGAGATCTGGGGCTGTTGGTTTTTCATTTGATGTTAACCCTGGGGTTTGCTGCGGTTTTCTATCAATCTGTGAAGCCAATACGCTATGCCGCCTGAGGGCAGTGACCACCGCCACCAGTTCATGCTGGCGGCAGCTTTGGCCATTTCCCTGGCAGGCTATATAATACTAGCCTATTTTACCAACAGAACAGATTTCTTAAAATTACTAGGGGCATTTACGGTGGTCTCCACCATATATTTTTGGGTACTTAAATGTCCGTACAGGGGCCCGCTAACCGCATGGCTGATTGGCGCCTTGATATTAAGATTAATTTTCTTAGCAGCGGCACCTGAATTGAGTGACGACTATTTCCGCTTTATTTGGGATGGCAGATTATGGAACCGGGGTATCAGTCCCTTCGCCTATTTACCTGCCGATTTAATGGAGATAGAAGAGTTCGCCTCACAGCCAATCAACCAGGTACTATTCAGGGGTTTGAATTCACCAGAATATTTTACCGTCTATCCACCTATTAGCCAGTATGTATTCCTGAGCAGCACTTATTTTTTCCCTGAAGACATCCAGGCCAATTTTATATTCATGAGGATCATCATACTACTGGCAGAGGGCGGTACAGTGTTAATACTGCCAAAAGTACTACGTGCTTTTCAGCAACCACCGGAGTGGGCTCTAATTTATGCCTGGAACCCATTAGTGATACTTGAACTGACGGGAAATTTACATTTCGAGGCTGTCATGATATTGTTTTTAATACTTGCCTTGTGGTTCTATCAAAAACAGCAGTACCATCCCTCGGCAGTGGCTGTTGGACTGGCCATTGGCACCAAATTAATCCCACTAATATTTTTACCTCTTTTATGGAAGCGGCTGCCGGGCCATAAATTATTGCAATATTATATATGGGTGGGGGTTACCGTGTTGTTATGTTTTCTGCCCATACTAAATATGGATCTTATTAAGGGATTAAGCGCCGGTTTGGGTCTTTATTTTCAAAAATTCGAATTTAATGCCAGTATATACTACCTCATACGCGAAATCGGTTTCCTGGTAAAAGGTTACAATACTATACAAACTGCGGGCATAGTTTTGGCTGTAACCACTTTCCTGTTGATAATATGGCTGGCTGCCAAAAGCGGCAAACACTTAACCTGGCCCCAGGCCATGACCTTTGCCCTAACTATTTATTTGTTTTTGACCACTACGGTACACCCCTGGTACATAGCCCCATTAGTGCTTCTATGTAGCTTCACAAATTTTCGATATCCCCTGGTATGGGCTTTTTTAATAATTTTTAGCTATTCCGGCTATAGCGAACAAGGATATCAGGAGAATCTTAGCTGGGTTATTTTAGAGTATGCGGTAGTTTGGATAGTGCTGATGGCAGAATTCAAAGGTTGGAGGTTACCCCCGAACCTATTTAAGGTTAGAACAGTTTTTAGAACATGAAATTGAGATTATGTTTCCTGTTGCTGTTTTGCTTTAGTTGCTTGACTGCCTGTTCACAAGAAACCTTGGAGCAGCGGCTAAAGAATCTATATCGGCATACCGTTCCCCTGATCAAACCTAGTGAGCTGAAGCAGTGGCAAAAGAACCGGGAAGATTTCTTCCTGCTGGATACCCGCAGCGCCAGAGAGTATGAAGTGAGTCATATTGAGGAAGCGGAATTCGTTGATTATGAAAACTTTCAGCCGGAGGACGTCAATCATCTACCTAAAAACCAAAAGGTAGTGGTTTATTGCAGTGTTGGATACCGCAGTGAACGTATTGGTGAAAAACTAAAGGAGTTGGGATTCACAGAGGTCTATAATTTATACGGAGGCATTTTTGAATGGAAAAACCAGGGCTACCAGGTGATTGATCAGCAAAAGCAACCTACCGACAGGGTACATGCTTATAATCGGCAGTGGGGAAAATGGCTTGAAAATGGGATAAAAGTCTATGACTAAGGAACTTTTGATCGTATTTGTGAAGAACCCCCGTATTGGAAGGGTTAAAACTCGCCTGGCTGAGACCCTGGGTGATCACGCGGCGTTGAGTATATACAGAAAGCTGGTTACCCATACTCATACTATAACCCGTAGTCTGCCACAGGAAAAAGTGGTATTCTTCTCCGATTTCATCGAACCCGGACTGTTTGACCAAAATTTTTTAATGGAGGTACAGCGTGGCAGCGATCTGGGAGAACGGATGGAAAAAGCTTTTAATTGGGGCTTTGAGCAAGGCTATGCAAGAATCTGTATTATTGGTAGTGACTGTCTTGAACTTGACTCGGCAACTATTCTACAGGGGTTTGAAAGCTTAAAGCGCAATCAGGTAGTCATCGGACCGTCGGAAGATGGTGGCTACTATCTACTGGGAATGAGAGAGTTGCACCAGGATCTGTTCAGAGACAAATCGTGGAGCACTGAAAAGGTATATAGCCAGACCGTTGATACTATAAACTCGCTGCAATTGACTCATGAAAATTTGCCTGTGTTGAAGGACATAGACCATGAAGGGGACTTACCGGAAGCCTGGAGAATAACCCAGAATTAAACCAACTTGTCCATATCCCGGATCAGTATTTTCCTGCGATCAAAATTGATGAGGTTTTGTTCACGCAGCTCGTTGAGAATAGTGGTTACTGTCTGCCTACTGGTTCCGGTCAAATTGGCAATATCCTGGTGGGTAAGCTGATTTTTTACCATGGTTTCAAAACCAACCTTTTGGCCTCTCTCCTGGGCCATTTCCTTAATAAATTCTACCACTCTGGTACGGGCATCCTTAAAAACCAGAGACTCCAAGCGCCTTTCCAGCTTTCTCAGTCTAAATCCGATCAGTTTAAATATCTTTAGGTTAAGTTCTTTATTGTCCAGCATCAGTTGCTGCATGGTATCGATATTCATAGGACAGATCACAGTATCTTCTACCAGGGCTTGAGCAAAATCCTTACGTTCAGTCTCACCGGTCAGAGCCAGCTCACCAAAAACCTCACCCCTGGATAATATGGTTTTAGTGATTTCCTTTCCCTTATTGGAATAGCATCCGATCTTGACCCTTCCCTTGGCGATCATATAAATTTGATCAGAGGGCTCATTTTCAAAGTATATGAATTGGCTTTTACGGTATCGATAGTAGTGATCCTCCACCTGCTGGTCCTCCAGCTTGTGCGGACATAACATTTCATAGAGGTCTACATTCTCAACGGACCAGAGGTTGTTTGTTTCGTGGTTCACGGTGTATCGATGGGATAAATTGCCCATGTTATCATCATGCTAACAAATTTGGGATATGAAATCGTTCTTTCTACAAAAAAAATTGTGATAATTTATTGATTGTTATCAAAATTCCCGACCTGACCTTAATTTTGAGGTCTTTGCGCTACATTCTGGGACCTCAATGACCTTGTTACACCTAAAAGCCCTTCATATAATCTTCATTGTGACCTGGTTTTCTGGATTATTTTATATCGTTCGACTATTCATTTACCAAACCGAAGCCCGGTCCGGTCCAGCTGAAAAAGCGGTAATCCTGGTCCCGGAATACCGGCGGATATCCAAGTTATTATGGTATATCATCAGCTGGCCATCAGCAGCCTTGACCCTGGTATTTGGTACCTCTATGTTACATAAGTACCCTGAATGGCCCCGCTGGCTATGGATAAAAGTGGCGTTGGTGGCAGCATTGTACCTGTATCATTTTTGCTGCCATTATATCTTTATTAAATTACAAAAGGAACAATACCCACTATCAGGCAGCCAACTGAGGATCTGGAACGAAGTGGCTACCTTATTGCTGGTTGGTATCGTTTTTCTGGCTGTGCTTAAAAACGCTTTGGATATGGCCTATGGCCTCATTGGGCTGGCGATACTGGCTGTCCTGCTTATGGCCGGAATAAAGTTGTATAAAAGAATTCAAAAAAGATGACCTCCTTCCGTGTTATAAAGTTTATGGTATTTGGATTATCCTGGGTTGCATTGGCAATACTTTACCAGAATTGCACCACCACCGATTCAACTCCTCTACCTATTCTGGGAAGGCAGACGGTGAGTTTGCAGGGAGACACACTCTATCATACGGTAGGAGATTTTAAATTAGTAGATCAGGATAGCTCTTTGGTTACACCCAAAACCTTTGATGACAAAATCTATGTCGCCGACTTCTTCTTCACCTCCTGTCCAACTATCTGCCCTACTATGAAAACCCAAATGCTGCGCATATTCGAGAAGTATCAGGATAATCCTGAAGTAGGACTGCTTTCTCATTCTATTGACCCAACTCATGACACGGTAGCGGTTTTGCGAGAATACGCGTCCCAATTGGGTATCGAGGATAACCATTCATGGCACCTGGTCACCGGTGACAAAGATGAGATCTACCGACTGGGGCAATCCGATTACATGGTCACCGCGGGTGAAGACGCTGCGGCACCCGGTGGATTTATCCATAGCGGTGCATTTTTGCTAGTGGATAAGCAGAAGCATATCAGGGGGGTTTACGACGGTACTAAGCCGGAGGATGTCGACCGTTTGTTAAAAGATATTGATAAGCTTTTACAGGAAAAAGAATTAGCGGAAAGTTAATACTTAGAACCACTAATTAAAGGGCTTCCCTGGCCGAAGCCATGGCATGATCCATTTGTTCCTGTACTGACTCAATTTTTTCCAATTGATCATGCAAATATTTGCGGTTTGATTCTGTGTCGGCGCCGGATTCTACTTTTTTGAACTGTCTCATCCAAGCCATCATGCTTTCGTGAGCTTGATCGAGATTGGTAATGATCATTTCATTTACAATTACCTGGTCCTGAGCATCTTCGGATCCGCTTTGCTGTAATTGCTGATTTTTTAGGGTTAGTTCTTCTTTCAAGTCGATCATGGTGGACATCTGCGGCATTATCTCATCGTGAATTGCAATCACCTGCTGTTGCAATTCCTCCAATTGCTTTTCCTCTGAAGACTGACAACCGAAAAGCAGAACTAATGATAATATGCAGATAGATATGAGCGGATACATGATAGGTAATTTAGTTGGATTTAAATTTAAGAACTTAATTGTTCGTTTATGGTATATTAGCGTTTTAAACTACACAGGAATTTGAATAAGCTATTTTTTAGGGTTGTCTGGGTAGCAAGTTTGATCATTTTCGCCAGCGTATTTATCTCCCCGCAATCATTCTGGCCAGCTGGTTTAGTGACATTGTTAATTCCGGTAACCCTTATATTTCATCTGATAGCTTTTATATATCTGGCAGTTAAGCGATCCCGAATGATGGTATATTCTCTAAGTATTTTGGGACTTGGCCTGTTATTCCTCAACCGAACTGTAGCGCTGCATGGTCCTACAGATGAAGATGGTGAATTATCCCTGCTCAGTTATAATGTAAGGGTATTCAACGTGTACAGCCACCTGAATGAAGATTTTGAATCCTCTAAAAAGACCATAAATTGGGTACTTTCCAGAAACGAAGATATTTTGTGTTTACAGGAATTTTATTACGAACCCGGTTCAGAAACTTTCAACACCTTACAGGTTATCGCTAAACAGCATCCTTATTTTTATTTTCACTCTAAAGTAACCAACCAGGCTGGCGCCCAATTTGGAATGGCTATATTCAGCAAGTTTCCCATTATCAATCAGGGCACTCTGGCAGTTACTGAAAATTCCATGAACGATATTCTCTATGCAGATCTTAAGGTCAACTCCGACACCTTAAGGGTATATAATATGCATTTGGAATCCATGAGCATTGATGAAAATCAACTTACCGGCTCAAGTGGGGAAAATTTTTCCAGAAACCTGGGGGAGCTGCTATCGCAACTGAGGCGGGGATTCACCTTGCGAAGTGAGCAAATAGATCAATTGATAAATCATTTGAAATCCTCCCCTTATCCGGTAATTTTGGCCGGCGACCTCAACGATATGCCCTACAGCTACTCCTATCAAAAATTAAAAAGACATCTATTCAGCTCTTTTGAAAATGCCGGTAGGGGATTTGGGTTCACCTTCAACGGTAAGCTCTTTTTTCTTAGGATAGACAATCAATTTTTCAGTGAAGGGCTTCACATACACCGGTTCGAAACACATCAGGAAATAAGGCACACCGATCATCACCCTATCTCGGCGGTTTATTCTGTGGAATGAGCAAATCAGGTTATTACATGAAGTCTTTTTACTACAGCTGGATCATTGCCCTTCTCATTCAATGTGAATCCACTCCGGAAAACCATCAGCCATTAAATCAATTCTACCACCCTGAATTAAAAGAAATTTACCAGCTGCAGGACCGCCGCCAAGGTATGGAGCTGATTCCCTGGTTAGATCATCAGGATAGTACCATTAGGCGCCATGCAGCCTTAGCCCTGGCCTCAGTGCAGGATATACAGACCGCACAGGGTTTGCTGGAAAGCCTGGAAGATCCTGTAAACAGCGTGCGTCAAGCCGCCGCCTATGCTATCGGACAGTTGAAAGACACCACTCTCCAACAAAAAATACTACCTATTTTGGAATCTGAACCAAACCCTGAAGTCAGGGCAGTCCTGCTTGAAGCACTGGGTAAATGCAGCGGAACCAGAGGATTGCAAACCTTAGCAGCTTGGAAGGCAAAGAGCCCCAAAGAGCTCAGTGGTTTGAGCTGGGGACTGTATAGGACAGGTCTGCGGGGTCTGTACTCTGAGGAGAGTATATCAGTGGCCATAAATTTTTTAAGAGATCCCCAGGAGGAAACAAGATTAGCTGCAGCACATTATCTGGCCCGAACCCAAGGGCTGGAGCTTGGCGATTATTTCCAAGAGCTGCGACAAGCATCAGGAGATGTAAATCCTGAGATCCGCATGGCTATAGCATTGGCTTTTGAAAGATCAGGAGAGCATGCCGTGGAAACCTTACTGGATCTGGCCTTGCACGACCCCGATCACCGGGTTCGGGTTAACGCCATTAGAGCGTTATGTTCCTCAGCTCAAAAGCTGCCTCCGATGGCTCTAATTCCCGCTATTAGTGATCCTTTCAGCCAGGTGCAGGTAGCGGCCGCCGAATACTATAGCAATTGCGCCGATCCAACGTACTGGAATGCACAGGCCATAGATAGTCTGCTGATTATCGCCGACACAACTGGCCAGTATCGGGTAAGATCACTGTTATGGGGTACAATTTTCAAGCTCCCCCAGCAAGGGGATCGCATAATGACTCAGATCGCTGAAGAATTCGAAAGGGTGACGGATCCCTATAAAAGATCCCATTTGGTTACAGCCCTGTCTAACCATGCTTTGGGCAAAGAATTTTTAAAGAAAGTAGCATTTGATGAATTTCATCCTGCAGTTACCACGGCTGCCATGAATGGCCTGGTCAACCTGGATCAAGATACGGCATTTGCCAATTCGTCTAATCATGAATTTCTGGAGCTATACCAAAATGCCATAGCCTCTAACGACGTTGCCTTGATCGGTATTGCAGCTATGGCGCTCAGGGATCAAAATCTTAAATACCGTGATTTAGTTACTGATTTAACTTTCCTGGATGAAGCATTGCAAAAGCTTACTCTTCCAAGAGATATGGAAACTTACCAGGAACTTCAGCGTACTAAAGCGTATTTATCCGGAATACCAGAAGAAGTAATAGAAAATCCTTATAACAATTCCATAGACTGGAACCTGGTAGAACAGATCCCTGAAGGCCAAAAGATGCTAATCCGTACCACGAAGGGTGATATTGAAATTGAATTATTGATAGATGAAAGTCCGGGTACTGTGGCATATTTTTGGCAGCTGATCAACGAGGGGTTCTATGAAAATAAAACTTTTCACCGGGTAGTGCCTAACTTTGTGGTACAGGGAGGATGTCCTCGTGGAGATGGCTGGGGTAGTACGGATTCTTCCATCAGATCTGAATTAGGTCCCAGAAAGTACCGGAGAGGATCTGTCGGAGTGGCTTCGGCAGGTAAGGATACTGAGAGCTGCCAATGGTTTATTACTCACTCCCCCACCCCTCATTTAGATGGAAGATATACTATATTCGCACTAGTTTCTTCCGGAATGGAAATAGTTCAACAATTAGAGATTGGAGATACCATACTGGATATAACCCCGGTAAATAATGAAATTTAATAATTTTGGTTTTAGTCAGCAGATAGTGGAGGGTCTTCAGGCCATGGGGTTTGAAACTCCTACCGCGATCCAGGAGCAAGCCATTCCAATTATCATGCAAAGCCGAGACCTGATAGGTTGCGCGCAGACCGGTACCGGTAAGACAGCGGCATATCTATTGCCGGTAATTCAGCATATCACCCAAAATGCTCCTAAGAGTATAAACAGTCTAATCATTGCTCCCACCCGGGAACTGGCTTTGCAAATCGACCAACAACTGGAAGGCTTCTCCTATTTCACTCCGGTAAGCTCCCTGGCGGTCTATGGCGGTCGCGATGGTGCTTCATTTGTGCGTGAAAAGAAAGCGCTGACCAAAGGGGCTGATATAATCATAGCAACACCTGGAAAATTGATCCAACATCTATCACTGGGATACGTGGACATGAGCCAACTGAAGCACTTTATTTTGGATGAAGCTGATCGCATGTTGGACATGGGGTTTTACGAAGATATAATACGGATCAATCGCAGTTTGCCCAAAGAGAAGCAAACTCTGTTGTTTTCGGCTACCATGCCTCCGAAGATCCGGTCAATGGCCAATAAAATACTTCGCGATCCTGCTCAAATCAATATTGCTATTTCTAAACCCGCTGAGGGTGTTTTTCAAGCCGCTTTTGATACGTTTGATCATCAAAAAGTCCCCTTGATCGAGCATTTGCTTACAGCTAAAGAAATACCCAGTGTGCTGATATTTTGTTCAACCAAAAAAAGTGTAAAGGAAATTAGAAGGACGCTGCAAGACCTGAATTTTTCAGTAGACAGTATCCATTCTGATCTGGAACAAAGTGATAGAGAAAAAGTTTTACTCAAGTTCCGGAATCGTAAAATTCAGGTATTGGTAGCAACAGATATAGTCTCCAGGGGAATCGATATCGATGATATAGGCCTGATCATCAACTATGACGTGCCTCATGATGCCGAGGATTACGTACATCGAATTGGACGTACCGCTCGGGCAGAATCCAAGGGTGTTGCCTTTACCTTCATTAATGAAGACGACCAATACAAGTTTAAGCGCATTGAGAGGCTGATCGAGAAAAAGGTAAGCAGAGGTCAACTTCCGGAAGAACTGGGGCCGGGCCCAAAGCCGGGAGCTAAAAAACATCGCTCGAGCAGGGATAAAGGCAGGCGTTCCTTCAGAGGCAGATCCCCCAAAAGGACCAAATCCTGACTTATTACTTAGTAGAACGGAGAGGAAGGGCTAGAATGGTAGATCGTCGTCGCTCATATCCCCGGAGTCCATCCAGGCAGGCTCTTCAGTAGCTCCGGGATCCTCACCTTGTGCATTAGCCTGAACGGGATCCACCCGCCATGCCTGCAAGGAATTAAAATACTTCACCTGCCCCTGGGGATCAGTCCATTTACGTCCTTTAAGATTAAAATGAACTTCCACCTCTTGGCCGGGTTGAAAATCATCCATCACTTCACATTTGTCCTGAATAAGCTCAAATTTAATGAGCTCAGGGTATTGCGGATTCTCAGCATACTCCAGTATAAACTCTCTTTTACGGAAGGTTTCTTTTACCTGTACTATAGGATTGATCTCCAGTATTTTTCCCTTTATGTTCATTATCTAGGTATTAAACAGCTATATTTACTGCCCAAATTAACCCATACCGGTAACAATAAAAAATAAATGACGGTTATCCAGGTAAAAAGAACCCGGGCCCAGGAATCCCGAGCCGCAATCGAAAAATTATACATCGTCATGCGGCATCTTTTTAACCGCGGATACTACAAACCTTTCGGCATTTCCGGCACAGCTATCAGGCAGGCCCTACTTACTTTGAGCCCCGAAATATACGGGTCGATCAACGACCCTGACAAGGTAGAGCTGCAAGGTTTGCTATATGTAATTGAAAGACTCCCCAAAGGCATTGAAGAGTGCAGATATATCAAATTAACTTCTGAAGAGGGCTATGGAAAATCGAATTTTGAAGTAATTATTCCAGCCAAAAGAAGAAGACATTGCTACCGCATTGACGATGAGCAAATGTTTATAGAAATCACCCGCGGCCGGTCTGAGATCTACGATATCCTAACCCACCTGACCTTCCTATATATTGAAGCAGAAAAAATAAAAAATCGTGCTCTGGACGAAAGAGGACATAAGACCAGGGAATGGATCAAAATGGAGAAGATTGTAGAGGGAGGGGTGAACATTGATGAACATAATCGTGAGCTCGCCTTTAGTTACCTCAGCACTATTTTAGGCCGTACTTTCGAAGAAACGGAAAAAACTTACAATCTTTTCCGGGGTAATGCTAAATATCACGGCTTGTTCCATGTAGTATACTGGTTGGGTAAAATTGCCCTGGAAGAAAGTCTTGAAGATAAGGATAGGAGCATTAGTTTTACCGCTACTCTGAGAGAGAGGATCGGTCACCATATTTATGGAGAACGATGGGCCAGGCAGATCAAGGAGCATTTAATGAGCAGGGAACTACTGAGCAGACCTTTGCACATAATAAGCGCTAATCTGCA
This sequence comes from Cyclobacteriaceae bacterium, assembly GCA_965224285.1. Classification (GTDB taxonomy): domain Bacteria; phylum Bacteroidota; class Bacteroidia; order Cytophagales; family Cyclobacteriaceae; genus JAJCYK01. The sequence goes on along the minus strand of OZ245043.1, from coordinate 4,133,202 downwards.
CAGTGTGATCAACAGTATCTATGCATATGGCGCTCTCCGCAGAATTCCAGGAGGCTGGAAAAGTATTGAGCAAACTGCCCTGGAGCTCAGTAACCCCAAGCATAAGCCCTGGAATGAGAAGGTACGGGCATATGCCGTGGAGCATGGAGTAAAATTTCTCCATGACCCCTCCGGCACCAATATTTCAGTACAGATCATCGATACTTCCCAATGGGATCTTAACAAATTATCCGGGGAATTATCTTTCGACTCCCAATATTTGCAAAAAGAAAAACCGGTGATCGTGGTATTGGATTACGCTTTCGGGGAACAGGCTTATGAAATAATGGACGAGCTGCTGCGTACGGTGGATACGGACTCGGGAGCAGTATCACTGCCTGTAGCCTCCATTTCTATCATGGGCAAGGCTGGAATTTTAAGTGGTGGAAAAGGGGACATTATGATCCCCAATGCGTTCATTTTTGAAGGGACAGCTGACAATTATCCTATCCAAAATTCCTTATCCATTAAAGATTTTGAACACATTAGTACCAGGGTTTTTGAAGGGCCAATGATCACGGTACTGGGAACCTCCCTGCAAAACCGGGATATACTGCAATACTTTCGCAATAGCAGTTGGGGTTGTATCGGACTGGAAATGGAAGGAGCTCATTATCAAAAAGCCATTCAAGCAGCTTCGCGCATAAGAAAGAGTATAAGGGAAGATATTGTCTTAAGGTATGCGTATTATGCTTCAGATAATCCGCTGGTCACGGGGTCTACCTTAGCATCAGGTAGCCTGGGTACTGTAGGAGTAAAACCCACCTATCTCATCACCCTGAAAATTCTTAACGCAATACTCAATAACAGCTGATCTCTGCTTCCATCAACTTTCACACCCATACCTTGCATATGTAAGTTCTTGGAAAAAGAATAATATTTTAAATCCAATCACTTTCTCATATTGTGTGAATAAATTATCATTTTTGTAATTGGTGAAAATTATTTTATTAATAATATAGTGATATTCAATTACTTATAATATATTCATTATAATTGGCACACTTCCTGTTAAGGAAAACCCGATTTATTTTTTAGATCGAAACTACAGGATATATTAAAATAGTACAATAATGTATCCTATCATGTTCTAGTGAATATATACCAACCGGATTTTTATGGCTTCATTGAATCCTATAAACGGGACATTAGGAAGGAGGCGAGCCGCACATCTGCTAAGACGTACCAGTTTCGGGCCAACCAGGCAACAAATTGATACATTTGCCGGTTTCAGTATTGACCAGGCGCTGACACAGCAGCTGCAACTATCCCCAAACCCTGTACCCCCCGCTGACTTCGACCATTTCAAGGCATGGTGGCTCGATGTGATGCTCAGATCAGGACTATCCATTAGAGAGAAAATGGTGTTTTTCCTGCATACTCATTTTACCACCAAGGAGGAGGTGGTCCAAAGCAGCCAGGCCTTATTTCATCAAAATGAACTGTTCCGGTTTTATGCCACAGGTAATTTCAAAGAATTGGCTCTGAAGGTATGCCTGGATAACGCCATGATGATCTTTCTGGATGGTAGGCATAACGACAGGAACAACGTAAATGAAAACTTTGGCCGCGAGCTACTGGAGTTGTACACCATTGGTAAAGGTCCGCAGATTGGTGATGGCGACTATACGCATTACACGGAGCAGGATGTAAAAGCCGCGGCTCTGGTCCTGTCAGGATACCAAAATGATGAAGATTTCATCACCATAGATCCCCAAACAGGGATACCCACCAGTTTTGTAAGGTCAGATGACGGGGTTACAGCAAATGCTCACGACGCCGAAGTAAAAACCTTTAGCCCTGCCCTACAAAACACCACTATCAGCCCAGAGACGCTAGTAGGAGAGGATGCTACTATAGCAGCTACTTTGGATGAGCTGCAGCAGTTGATTGATCTTATTTTCAACCAGGACGAAACCGCCCGCCACATTTGCCGGAAACTGTACCGTTTTTTCGTGTACTATCAAATTACCGATGAAATTGAACAGGATATTATTCAACCTTTGGCCAATACCTTTAGGAACAACAACTATCAGATGGTCCCGGTGCTTCAACAATTATTCCGCAGTGAACATTTTTTCGACGCAGATAATGCCGTAAATGGGGACGACCATTATGCTGCCATCATTAAGTCTCCTTGGGATCTCATCTCCGGCACTCTACGCTATTTTAAAGTCACCACACCAACATACAACAGTACTATGTTCGAAGATTCTTTGGAGAATGGCATGCTCAGGCCGATGCAGTTGCAGGGCCTGAATTTGTTGGAACCGTTCGAAGTAGCCGGCTATCCGGCCTATCATCAGAATCCTGATTTCAATCGCAACTGGATCTCCCATAATAATTTGGCCCAACGATACCAGTATATGGCACAACTCATGGATGGGATGAACGATTTCGGATTCCAGTTGGATCCTTTAGCTTATGTGGAGCAACATGTTTCGGATCCCTCCAATGCGCAATCCATGGTTCAGGAATTAATAGAGGACTTGTTGCCGGAAATAATAACCAGTTTGCGTTTTGATTATTTCCTTCACACCATTCTTTTGGATGGGCTTCCCACTGCCAATTGGACTTCCGAATGGCTGGCTTATCAAAACACAGGTGATGATTCGGGAGTTAGGACGCAAGTGGAGCGCCTCTTCAACGCACTCCTACAATCTCCTGAGTACCAACTTCATTAATCATAATTAATATGCGACGAAGAGGATTTTTAAAAAAATTACCGTTAGCTGCTTCTGCTCCTGTGGTGTTGAATGGAATTCCAATAAGTATTTTAGCCAAAGGGCAACTACAGCAGGCTGTGGCCGCCGGGACCAGTGATAAAGTATTGGTTCTTATACAATTACATGGGGGGAATGACGGATTGAACGCAGCTGTACCCATAAATCAATATGCCACTTATTTCAATCTAAGACCTAATATTGCTATCCCTCAAGAGGGCAGCCGAGGTTATATACCTCTTGATGGTACGCTCGATCTTACCGATCAGATAGGATTACATCCTGACATGGTAGGTACCAAAACGTTGTATGACCAGGGTAAGGCAGCCATTGTGCAGGGAGTTTCCTATGAAAATCATAACGGGTCTCATTTCCGTAGCCGTGATATCATGTTTATGGGGGGTGATTACGATGACTACCTCGGTTCAGGATGGATGGGCCGTTATTTGAATCATTGCTTTCCGGATTATCCCATAAATTATCCTACAACCGAAATGCCCGATCCCCTGGGCATGGAACTCGGTACTACAGTTTCTCTTGGTTTTCATCAGGAGAACGGAATTCCGGTAGCCATAGCCGCTAATGATCCGGAAGGATTCTTCGATCTAATCAATAGTACCGGAGGACTACCACCGGAATCCGTTATCAATACCTACTATGGCCAGGAACTTCAGTGGATTATGGATATTGAGGCAAACTCCAATACCTATGCTGAGCGCCTCAAAACCGTATTTGAAAGAGGTTCCAACACCTCATCAGTCACCTATCCCGAAACATACCCCCTGGCAGCATCTCGCCTTAACAATCCTCTGAGCCCCCAATTGAAGCTGATTGCCCGAATGCTTAGCGGGGGTTCGAAGACCAAGATCTTTCTGGCTAGAATTGGTGGATTTGACACTCATGGAAGCCAGGTGGAGTCATACGATCCCACCCTGGGAAATCATGCTGCCCTGCTATACCATGTGTCTGCTGCTGTGGAGGCTTTTCAAAATGATCTGCAGGGTCTGGGTTTGGAAGACAGAGTGGTGACTTGTACTTTTTCGGAGTTTGGCAGAAGAGCAGCTTCTAACGCCAGCTACGGCACCGATCATGGCAATGCCGCGCCCATGTTTGTATTTGGCAAAGGAGTAAAGCCGGGCATCATTGGCACCAACCCCGATCTGGAAAATCTGGAAAATAATAACGTGCCCATGCAAATAGACTATCGGCAGGTATTTACTACCATACTCCAGGATTGGATGGGAGCCAGCGACGAAGCTTTGACCCAAACTCTCTTTGATCAGTTTATCGATCAAAAACTGGATCTATTCAGCAATTTGGTCACCAGCACCAGAGATGATTTTATCTCACAAAGATTCAAACTGCACAGTGTATATCCTAACCCTGTGGTAAATCAGGCCACCTTCTCCTATTATCTCAATCGTTCCACCGAGGTGAGCTTTAACCTATACGACACCGCCGGTCGCCATATTAAGAATCTGGTTTCCGGCCCACAGCGAATCGGTGAACATCAGTTTGCAGTGGATTTATCTCATTTGAACCGGGGCACTTACATCTACAGGATTAAAGCCGGTCCTCTGGATACTGCAAAGAAATTAATTAAACAATAATACCTTTACCATGAGAATATTCACTTCCATCCTTGCTGTCTTAGTAATTCTGGGTTGCACAAATCAAGCTTTGGCGCAATTTGGTACTAAGAATCCCAACAAACCCCGGAAGGAAAAAAGTGGGCTGCAATTGTTCGGAGGTCAAAAAAACGGACCCAAAGCTAAAGGTAATCAAAAAACATCTGGGGGGGATTTGCCACAATGGTCTTTGGGTATCAAAGGGGGTGTGAACCTGTCGGATGTTATACCTACTCAACCATACCAGGTAATCACCCCACTTGACCTGAGCAGTAATTTGACCAGTCACAAAACCTATGATGAATCTTATACGGGGTTGGGTAACCATATTGGTCTCACGGCAGGTTTTGCGGTTATGCCCCAACTTGTAATTGGCCTGGAGCCGGGGTATGCTACCTATAAATTCGGTTATCAAAACAGCTATGAATGGCAGCAATTTGAAGACCAGCAAAAGATGGTTGAAGTCGACCTGGATGTCGACCAGGTGATCAGTTATCTGGATATCCCTTTATACTTTAAGTATCACCTCAAAACAGGACCTTTAAAACCCTTTATTCTGGTTGGTGGATATTACGGGTTCCGCACTAATGCCGACAAGAATATCAGCAGTACCATAGGTGACAGCGCTGCCGGCGGCTCAGGAGAGCTAGTTACCAGTGAGCAAAGAATAGGTGTGGATGATCTATTTATTCGCTCAAGCGCTGGCCTTATGGGCGGTGCTGGGGTAAGTCTCGATCTGGGGGGAAGCCCGGCAGATCCCAGCGGTGGAACTGACCTAGGTACCGTGCGCTTTCTGGCGGGAGTAAACTACCGGCATGGACTACACAATATTGTAGATGTTAAAAATAGATTTGAGGATAGTATTCTTACCTCCGGTTATTACGATGTAACGGATGATCTGGAACTGAGGAGTCTGGAGATCTACCTCGGTGTTCAATTCACTTTGAAATACAAAGATTTTAAATAACATGAAGTTGACCATAACCAAATACATTGAATCGTTGTCAACGGTGCGCCGGATTATTATTTGCTTGCTGGCAATAGCGATACTGGGTGGATGTGATATCCGGGATAATGAGATTGAGCCCCAAGCAATATTTACTAAAATATATAATAACGACAATTTCGACGACTCCTTCCACGCCTTGAGCGTAGTACAGACTCCAGATCAAGGATACCTTATTTTGGCAGGTAAAGAGCTGACAGATTCGGACTTTCTCGGTGTTTATCTTATTAAAACAGATGATCAGGGGTCATTTGTTTGGGAATCTTCGCCCCATGAAAACTATGCCAATGCGGTTAGCGGCTGGATCACTGAAGGAAATAGCTATCGCTTTTTCTGTATGGATAAACTCAATTTGGGAGCCTACCTGATAGAAGTGAATCCTACCTCCGGCGCTACAACTGAAATCAATTATATCGACGATATTTTATATCCGTTGTCAGCCGCTTCAATTAGCAACGGCTACGTAGTGCAAGGCTACAACCGGGAAGATATGACCACGGTTTTCGGCAGACTGAATCAAAATGGCACCGTAGTGTGGAGAGAGGAATATGAAACCTTTGAAGATGTTGAAGAGCACATCATACGACATATGATCCGTACCAGCCGGCCGCTTCCATTTTTCAGCGGTGAGGTGGGAAATACCCTGTATTTCAATGGATTTTACAATTTCAGTTTCTCAATGGTTTTTCTCAATGGCAATGACGGAGCTATAACCGGAGTTATCAATGGGCCCGGGGTAGATGATGCTATTAGCAGTGCGCTTAACATTGGAAATAATGAGTTTGCCTTATCGAGATATAATAATCTGGAAAACAAGATTGTACCCAGGCATCCAGTGGATGTAAATGCTATCGGCGTAACCGGTGATCTTGAAGGATACGACTATCAGGAACTTACTCAAAAGGCCAGGGTAAAAATCAGGGTCTTTAATACTCAAGGTAAAAACTTAGTGCTTTATGGCACTGAGACCAAATCCGGCAGGCTATTATTATTAGCTTACGACCGAAATAGCCAGGAGCTGTTGGGCAGTCATTATCTGGGATTCGAACATCCTTATCAAATAGGGGATTTTATATCAACTGAGGATGGGGGGCTGGCAGTCTTAGGCACCACCCACATCCAGGGTAGATTTGCCCGGGTCAGCTTATTTAAACTTTCCAGTACCCAATTAGATTTGCTGGTAGGGAACAAATAGAATATAACCCGTCATTTATAGTCCTGCAGCAGATGCGGACGCTTCATACTGTCATAGAAATCCTGCAGAATGGCCTCTTTGTCAAAATTCTCCCAAAAGATAATGTGATGGGTATTTTCTGGGCGTGCGTACCAACTTTCCCCCTGTAATCTGGGAGCAGGCACCTTGGTGGGATCAGCCCAGGTAGGATTTTTCAAGATTGCCAGTGCACAGACATCAAAAAGCGCCCGTTCCTGGTCTCCGATCTTTTCGAATAGTTCAATACTGTAATCACCAAAACAATTGAACTCATTACCATGGCGACCTTCAATTGATGTCTCAATTTTAGGGCCCAGCCCTTTCATGGTCTTTCGGATCTCCTCGACTGAAACGGAAACCGCACTGGTTCCAGTGGGTTCCCCGTATCTGACCGTACAAATCTCCAACTCCAAACTCCTATTGTTTATCAGTGAGTTGATAGCGGTGGTGTCATTAACCAGGTTGTATTCACCGGACTTCGGCCAATTGGAACCTAACCATACCACCCTGATCATGGGGGCGATGGAGGGGTCTTTAGCCACCGCCAAAGCCACGTTGGTAAGTGTACCGATGGGTACGATAACCAGCTTTTCATCCTCTTGTTGGTATGCGGATTTAATAATGAAGTCCACTGCCTCCTGACCATCAAACTCCCCGTCAATATGTGGCAGAATTTCTTTAAAATCTTTAGATGCCCCGGCGATCACAGGAATGTCCGGGTCCCCGCATAAGGCCACCACCCGGCGAGCTTCTTCCAAATGCTCCTCAATTCCGCCGCCATTATAAGTTGCGTTGACCGTAATGCCCTTTATATCAAATACCTGGGCATTGAACAACATGTAAGCAATAGCATGCTGATCGTCCAGTTCGTTATTGGCATCGGTATCCAGCAATACCTTTATAGACTGGGCCGGCAAAATGGTAATGGATGCACATGCCAGAGATAATATATATATAACCCTCATAATATTAGAATGCTGATCACTGATAAAGTTAAGGTTTAGTGAGGATATTAGATATTTCAAGCACCAATTTTGTGTTTGAAATGTGAGTTTAATTCTGTATCTTATTGATCCTCATAACCATAACATTAAACTAAAATCAATTAACCATGAGAAAAACAATCGTAGCCGCATTTTGCGGAGCACTATGCCTGGCTTTTGCCATGCAAATCCAGGCACAAGACAAAAAAACCCAACGTTTTATTATACATGAGGACCACGTACTACCCGGCGAGGTCATGAAGTATGAAAAAGCCAATAAAGAATTTGTAAAAGCACTGCAGGAACATGCTGGTGCTGAAGCCGCCTATATGGCCATGTCGGTGGATGATATGCGTTATATCTATATATCCCCTATCGATAATTATGCTGCTCTAGATGGCAATCCCTGGGCTAAGTTGGAAGAAGGTGTTGGAAAAGATGGCATGAAGAAATTGTTTGCCAGTATGAACGGCACCTATGATACCCATCGTGATTATGTCGTCAGTCTCTCCCACGAATTGTCGTACAATAGTGGTGAGATAATGGTAGAAGGAGTTAACTTCCGACAGTTGGATTACTACTATATTATTCCCGGTAAAATGGAAGAGGCCAAGGCCCTTGCCAAAGAGTGGCAAGAACTATTTGCATCCAAGAATATTCCCCACGGTTATCGTGTTTATACTGGAGGCCTGGGAACCGAGGATATGATCATGGTGGTACAGTGGGCTAAAAATGCCGCTGAGTACCACGCCAACCAACAGCAGATCATGGAGGCCTTGGGCGAGGATGCCAAAGACCTAAACCAAAGGACTATGGCAGTTACCAGAAAACTAGAATCCTTCACCGGATGGATGCGTCCGGAATTATCTTTTATGCCTGCCACCGAAATGGCGGCTGAAAACTAAGATTATTAAAGTCTCAATTTTTACCTGACGGGATATCCCGTCAGGTTTTTTTATATTTAATGATTCTTAAAACTTATTTACAATAAAAATCATCGCAATGAACCTTAATCCTCGTCGTCTGTTCCTCAAAAATATTGCCCGTACTTCTGCGGGATATGGTTTGTTTAGTCTGGGCATCCTGGAATCCTGTGCTGGAAAGCAGGAAGAGTCCAACAGCTCAGAAGAGCAGCCGCTAGTAGAGGAATTACCAGATCCTTTCTTCCAAATATCACTGGCTCAGTGGTCTTTGCATAAAGCGTTGTTTGACGGGCACATGGATAATCTTGATTTTGCAGCGCATGCCAAGAATCAATTTGGTATTGATGCTGTGGAATATGTGAACCAATTTTTCATGGATAAGGCCAATGATCAGAGTTACTTACAAGAAATGAACAGCAGAGCTTCGAACTCCGGGGTTACCAATATACTGATCATGATTGATGGTGAAGGTAATTTGGGAAGCACGGATGATAAGGAAAGAAATACCGCGGTAGAAAATCATTACAAGTGGGTGGAAGCTGCCAAATTTTTAGAATGCCATTCCATAAGAGTAAATGCCCGCGGCGAAGGCACTGCAGAAGAAGTGGCTTCCGCCGCCGTTGACGGCCTGGGAAGCCTAACCGAGTTTGCCTCCCAGCATGATATCAATGTCATCGTGGAAAATCATGGTGGTTACAGTAGTGATGGTCAGTGGCTCTCCGGGGTAATAGCCCAAGTCAATCAACCGGGGTGTGGTACCTTACCGGACTTTGGAAATTTTTGCATTGAACAAGAGCAGACCGAAAATGGGTATCAGTGCCTGAAAGAATATGACCGCTATCAGGGAGTTAAAGAGTTAATGCCTTATGCCAAGGGGGTCAGCGCAAAAGCCAACAACTTTGATGCTCAGGGCAACTGCCTGGAGACTGATTATTACAGAATGCTGCAGATTGTGAAGGAAGCAGGGTATAAAGGCTATATCGGTATTGAATACGAAGGTGATGAGCTCAGTGAAAATGACGGCATCCAAGCTACTTTGGAACTCTTGAAACGGGTAGGCGGGGAAATCTCGTAAGCTCCTATTGCAGAGACTGTCCGTTATATAAGCCGCTAGGGTAGGGTGGTACCTGGTTCAAACAGCATCCAGTCCAGGTCGAGCACAAGTGGGTCATCCTGCTCTACACTGGAAAACACAAAATACAAATCCTTTTTTCCAGTAGTGGGGTTAACGTCTATCCTATATTGCCTCCAATCGCCTCCAGGAGCCGGGTTGCACACTATTTCACCCCATAGCTCTCCTCCTTGGGGATCATCCAGATAGACCGTCACCTTGGCCGGTTGCCTGACCCGGGTTTTTAAAGTAAGCTGTCGAATAGATCTGAGGTCTACCTGCTGAAACATGATGTATGAACCTTGTTGTCGAGCATTGATGTACTCCAGGTTACCACCATCAGGTCTTTGCCTGGATACCTTGAGAAAGTCGTGATATTCCTCGGCTTCAACTTCAGGATGTCTGAATATCAACGATTCATAGCTAGCCAGGGCATCGGCTCCAGTGGCGCCCTGGTCTTGATAATAGGCGGTAAATAAATATTCACCGCGCTGCGGGTTATGCTGGTGCTCCGTGAATGCTACCTCACCATTCAAGGGCAATCCACCCTTGTTAGCGCCTGTTGCTAAGGAGAGTATATACTTGACCATGGCGGTAGTTTCAGCGAGACTTAATTGAGGATGTGCCGCCATTAAGGCGCTTCCCCAATTGCCGGTTCCTCCATCTATCACTTTTTGGGCCAGCTCTAAGGTAACTTCAGCTCCACCATGATATCGATCGGCGATAGCCTGATAGCTAGGTCCTCTGGATTCAATCTGGTAGTCATGACAGGTGCTGCAATCACTGTTGTCCATTAGCCGTCTGCCTTGCAAAAAAGCGGTAGGCCTTTTAAAAAGGTCTGGCCCCAACTCCGCTAAATCCTTTCCCTGTGGTAAATAATTAAAATTGATCACCACTTGTGAAGCGTTGATTTGGTTGTTGATGGTAGATCCGTCTTCCTTATCCATTACCGATACCCTGTAAGAAAGAGGCCCCTGGCCATCAAAATAGAAGGTGGAGTTATCGTCGAAATCAATATTGATTTCAGGCCTGGCGTTGCCACTGCGGATGATGGTGGTAGTAACCGCACTGTCACCCTTTGAATCGTATGCCCAAAGCTCCACTTCATGGCGGCCTGATTCCTTAAATGTATGACTAACATTTTCCCTAAATACTATCGTATCATTTCCAATCATCCACTTATAGTGCAGTGAGTCACCCAGGTCATAATCGAGAGAGTTTGAAGCGCTGAAAGATACCGAATGAGGCAATGCTCCTACCTCAGGGCTTGCGATAATACTGGGTACCGGCACCCGATTACCATGAGCATATTCGATCTTTACCAGGCGGGCATCTTCATTGTTAGCGAAATAGTTTGCCCCGTAGGCCAAAATATATAGCGCCCCATCGCGGGAAAATTCCAGATCTATTGGCTTGGAGATCTCCAGGCCAGGTATAAAATCTTCAATTTTATCCAAATCCCCTTGCTCATTTAATGATACCACTTTAATCCAGCTCCGGGCCCATTCATAAATAAACATCTTACCTTGGTAATATGCAGGAAAGGACACGGTAGTGGGTTTTTTTGGACCATAATATACCGGACCGGCCATGGCGCTGCGTGAACCGGTTCCCAACATGGGCCATATTTCCGACGAGCCATAGCCATACCAGATCAACGGGATTTGGGCCGGTGGCAGTTCCTTGGCGCCGGTATTGTTAGGAGATTCGTTAAGAGGGCGATCTGGATCAAAGTATGGACCGATCTCCATAGTGGCAAAATCAAGATCTGCGTAGGCTTTGTTGTCGGCCACGAAATAAGGCCAGCCGTAGTTTCCGGATGATTTGGCCTGATTCCACTCATCGTAGCTTTGAGGACCCTGAGGTCCGTCAACTCCCCCATCAGGACCTACATCACCCCAATACAGGTAGCCGGTTTTGGCATCGATTGAAAACCTGAAGGGATTTCGACATCCCATAACATAGATCTCCGGTCGTCCTCTTGAACCATCCGGCGGGAAGAGATTGCCAACTGGGATCTTGTAAGAGCCATCAGGCTGAGGTTCGATACGCAGAATTTTTCCCCGCAGGTCATGAGTATTGCCGGATGATTTCTGGGCATCAAATGGAGCTCTGCCCGGTCGTTCATCAATGGGAGAAAAACCATCTGATTCCTTGGAACTGGTGTTGTCTCCGGTAGAAATATACAGCAAGCCCTCAGGCCCAAACTCCAATCCTCCGCCTGAATGACAACAAGTCTCCCGCTGCACCGGTATCTCCAGGATCACCTTTTCAGAAGCCATGATCAATGAGTCCTCATAGGCCAGGCGGAAACGGCTCACATACTGCACGGGCTTTTCTATTAAGGGACTGTAAAAGATGTATATCCAATTATTGCGATGGTATTGAGGGTCGATGGTCACCCCTAAAAGCCCATCTTCATAATTACCGCTGGTACTCACCTCCAGATTGCCTATCACTTTAGTCTTCTTCAATTCAGGATGGTAAAGTTTGACCAAGCCTTCCCTTTCCACGAACAAAACCTTTCCCGAGGGCAAAACTGCCATCTGCATCGGCTCATTGATTTCATCATCCAGCAATTTGACGGTAAACCGGTTAAAATCAGGAGCTGCTATGCTGGAGATCTCCCGTGGATGCCAGCGGTTATCTCCAATAAGCCTCTGCAGGTGATTTGGCAGGTCAGCCTGATCCAGTTGCAGGGTATCCAGTAGTAGGACCCTACCAGCAGGTTTCTCGGGATCAGAATCTTGTTGAGTTTTGGTGAGTCTGTAGTACCAGGGCCATTGATAACGATTCATTTCCTGGCGCAGCAGCACCAATCCTCCTCCGGATTGGTAGTACCGTTCCAGATTTCGCTGTTGAGCCGCTGTGATTGAGGAGGGATCCTCCAGAAATATCAGGGCGCTGATATTGCTCAGGGAATCTTCGCTGGTGTAGCGCTGATCTTCGGTAACTGCTATTTCATAGCCATTTTGCTCAGCAAATTGGTTGATATCTTGAATAATAGCCCGGTACATGGTATTCTGTCCCTCACCACTAAGTACAACCAGTCGTTTGTCTTTTTGAATGCCAGGGGTACATTGAAGTATCAATAAGGCGAGAATAGATGGGACTAACCTGCTTACCATTTGCAATCAGAAAATGACCTGTAGACTTACCACCGTGAAATATAGTTATTTTCATCAGGTTTGGAATATGCAAATAAAACAAAGAGGGATGGTAAATATCACACATTACTAAGTCAGGGATTGAAAAAATTTGCTACAGTTTCAGGTAAGCTCCAAGTTGATAATTTGGTGAAGCCAGTATATTCTGTCCGCTGGCTGCAAATCCCACGGCCCCGGTAATGCCCCAATTATGACCAAGACCATAACTAATTTCCGGAGTGATTGATAAATATTCTGTATTATTGGAAAAAATAGTGTTCCCCGCTGAGCTTCCAGCATTTCCATTTTGCAGTGATTGAACCCCCCTTAACTTGACCGCCGCATAAAATTTGTTTTGGGTTAAGCCTAATTCCGCACCAAAGTGAATCTCATCCGAAAATCCCTTGGTGCGATTATTAAAACCAGAAAGCAATGAAATATAAAATTGTGAATTAGGGATGGGGTAACTAGCTTCAAGCTGTAGCAGTTGATTGAACTCTCCATCCCCGGTTTGTAAAATTCCGCTCTGACCGCCTTGCTGGCGACCGGTCGGTATTCCCAAGGTTAACCCCATGCTGACCGCTACGGGGCCTTGGGTAATAAGGCCATACTTAAATCCCAGGTCAAAATCCCCTATACTGTTCAAGGCATCACCTGGTAAAATATCCCCGGTTTGCCTGAATTTTATATCATTCAGCGTAGTGCGGACAAAAAGCGGTAAGTAAAAGGTGGTGGTCAATCTGTTAGTTAACCCATATTCCCCATAGATACTGGTGGTATATAAACTAACGGTAGTGATGTCGATCACCTCGCCCATTGGGTTATAAAACCCGTCGGCTCGGATCACCGATTGGGAAATCTTAAAATACCCATGGCCTTTAAGAGGCACCCATCCCCCACCGGCCTTGACAGTCATTGGCAAGAAAATAAACACCAACAGCGCAATAAAGTTTTGAAATCTCATGTTGGTCAATTTGTTAGTTCAGCAACCCCGAAAGTAATTGACGCCGGCTTACACAGCACCACTACATATTGGTAATCATCCAAGCCCACCTCATCATTGGAGATATCGGATACGTTAAAGCTTGCCCCTCCATCGGATGTCACCTCAGCGATTTCCAATCCGTTGCTTCTGGTTCCTGATCCGGTGGTGGTGTTGGAAAGGTATATGAAGGTTCCCAGGGCAAAATCAGTGTCAAAATCAGCGCTTAATTCCAAGATCAGATCCCCCTGAGACATGAATAACCTTACCATGCCCTCCGCCTTATATCCACTGCGTCCTTCGAAATCACCGGTTCTTTCAGCACCACCTACCATAATTTCTGAACCTTCGCTGCGAATTCCGTTTGCCTCCGCAAATACTTCAGCCCTACCATTAGTCAGCGCTTGAACTACACCATCCTGGTCGACCGTTGCTATTGCGGGACTATCACTGATCCATTGGAATTGAACCTCCCCTATCTCTTCACTATTTATATTGAGTGCCCTGGCAGTTATGGCCGCTGATGTGCCAGGGGCCAGGTTCAAGGCCATGGGATCCAATACGATAGTGGCGATGGTCATGTCATCAGCAACTGCGGTGACCAGTATCTGGTTGCTGGTAACTGCTCCGGAATTGGCTGATATGATCGCCTGACCTGGTTCCAGTGCGGTCGCCAACCCCTGATCACTGATATCAATCACCGCCGGATTTGAACTAATCCAATCCAGTTCAGCATTGGTAGATCTGCCAAATTCGTCAGTGAAATGAAATGTTACCTGGACCGACTCATTGACCATCAGGGCATTCATAGAGGTTTCAATAAAAAGTCTGGGCGGTACAGGCTCCAAGTTTACCACATCCTCTCCGATACAACCTGCCAGAACAGCACTGGTCATCGCGTAACAGATATAGGTGAATACTTTTATCAGCCTTCTCATGGTTCAAAGATCCTATCCAAGGATCACAAAAATATCACGGCCTTGTAAAGAAAGGGTGATATCTTCTCTGGCTAATGACAATAATCAGGTTAGTCTATTTCCTTCTTTGAAAAATCACCATTATATTGCACTAATTTATAATCAGTCTAAATAAGCATAGTGGCGATCAAAGTACTCCTAGCTGATAAGCAGGTGCTGACCCGGACAGGGCTGCAATCGTTTATTATTGAAAGAAAAGACTTGCAGCTGCTAGATGCGGTGGCCAGCAGGGATGAGCTTTATCAAAAACTGCGGGAAGACCAACCTCAGGTATTGATCCTGGATTACAATTTAAAGGACTTTATCACCCTGGAAGATTTAGCTGAAATAAAAAGAGCCAGTACTGGAACCAGGATGCTGGTGATCTCTTCGGATGACAACAAGGAAAATATTTTCAAGGCTCTGGAATATGGCGTGAATGGGTACGTTACCAAGCATTGCAGCCAGGAAGAAATTGTTTCAGCCATCTATGCTACTGCTAAGGGGGAAAAATTCTTTTGCAATAAAGTGCTGGATCTAATTTTGGAAAAGCACCTAAACAAGGATCAGGATGAAGCCTGTCTGCCCACTGAACTTACCTTGAGGGAAATAGAAGTGGTGAGATTAATCGGTCAGGGTTTTAACGCCCGGGAAATCGCCGATAAACTACACTTGAGCCATCATACCATTTACACTCACCGGAAAAATGTAATGAAGAAATTATCCCTGAATTCTGTAGCCGATCTAATGCTGTATGCCGTTAAAACAGGCATAATCAAGGCCTAAAGTACCTAATTTTAGGTATAAGTACCCAATTCTGGTTATCTTAAAAATGCCCTCTCTGCGGTATTGCGAAGCATGACTTACGCCATTACCTTTGGCTATTATTTATAATCAGTCTAAATAAGAACGCGTGAAGAAAACTATACTAACTGGTATTATTAGCGTGGTCATCACCTGCTGCTGGGCCCAGACCAGCGACATTGAGGGAATCATCAGGGAAGAGGCCAATGAAGCGTCGGTAGCGGGCACCCATATTTTTATTGAAGAATTGAAGCGAGGAACCATTTCAGATGGCAAAGGTAAGTTTCTTATTAAGGATGTACCCACTGGTAGCTGGCACCTGGAAATCACCAATGTGGGTTTTAAAAGCCAGCGGATCCCGCTTAAATTGACTGATGAAGGGATTAATCTAAACATTGAGCTGGCAGAAGACTTTATCGAGATCCCGGGTGTAGTGGTGGAGCGCACATCCCTTTCGGGAGGCAATATGGAAATCCATAATATTCCAGGATCCGTCCATTATATGGGACCAGCTGAGTTAGATAAATTCAACTACAACGACATCCACCGCATCTTAAGGAATATCCCCGGCGTAAACATTCAGGAAGAAGAGGGCTTTGGTCTACGGCCGAATATCGGGTTAAGAGGATCCGGTGTGGAACGAAGCTCCAAAATCACCATCATGGAAGACGGGGTGTTGATGGCCCCCGCCCCCTATGCCGCTCCAGCAGCCTATTACTTTCCTACAGCTGCCCGGATGCAAGGGGTGGAGGTACGCAAAGGATCCAGTCAAATTAAATACGGTCCCTACACCACCGGAGGTGCTATTAACTTCATAAGTACCCAGATCCCGCAACAGCGATCAGCGAAGATCAATCTATTAGGCGGCAATTTCGGTACTCGAACCGTACATGCCGCCATTGGGGATAGCTATAAGAATTTCGGTTTCTCCCTGGAATCCTACCAGGCACATTCCGATGGATTCAAAGACCTGGACGGAGGCGGGAATACCGGTTATGATCTTCAGGATTATATTGCTAAAGTCCGCTTCAATACTAACCCCCAGGCGAAAATATACCAGGCTATCACTTTAAAGGCCGGCCAGACCCTGGGCGAATCCGATGAGACTTATTTGGGGCTTACAGAAGCAGATTTTGCCATTACTCCTTTCCGTCGTTACTCCGGGTCGCAAAAAGATCTGATGGACACCAAACAGCGTCAGCTCATGATCCGTCATCATATCCAACCATTCAAATTCCTGGATATCACCACCACTGCTTATCGCACAGATTTTGAACGAAACTGGTATAAACTAGACCGGGTGCGGGCCACTGCCGACGGTGACCGGGTAGGCATTAGCTCAATATTAAATGATCCGGAGTCTTATCAAACAGAATTTAATATTATTAAAGGCATTAGCAGCCCTAATGATAACGCGCTGGAGGTAAAAGCCAATAATCGGGAATATTATTCCAAAGGATTGCAATCAGTACTGGGATTCAAGTTTGGTCAACAGGTAGAGAGTGATCTGGAGCTTGGCCTGCGATTTCATCAGGATCAGATCGACCGATTTCAATGGGTGGACCTATATCGCATGGACGACGGTGTGATGGAACTAACTGCCAAGGGAGCTCCAGGCACTGAAAGCAATCGGATAGAAACTGCTACCGCCTTTGCAGCCTACCTGCAATACCGTTTAAAGACTGGTAATTGGACATTCGTACCCGGTTTGCGCTATGAAAATATTGAAATAGTACGTGAGGATTACGGCACTGCAGATCCTGAACGAAGCGGCATTGACCTGGCCACCAGAGAAAATCAGGTGGATATCGTGATACCTGGGATCGGCATTGACTATAAATTCAATAATGATTGGAGCGGTTTTCTGGGCGTGCATAAAGGTTTCTCACCTCCGGGATCCAAAGAGGGAACCAACCCCGAAGAAAGCGTCAACTATGAACTGGGCCTGCGCTATCAACACCGATCCATGTATCTACAGGCAGTATGGTTCTTCAATGATTACAGCAATCTTCTGGGCGCTGATCTGGCCGCTTCCGGGGGGCAGGGAACCACCGATCAATTCAACGGTGGAGCGGTTAATGTAACCGGGGTCGAGTTTGAATTCAATTACGACCTGCTGTCCTCTGTCCAAACTTCGTTGAGTTTGCCTCTGGGTGTAACTTATACCTTGACCAAAGGCGAGTTTCAAAATTCCTTTGAAAGTGAATTTGAAGGGTGGGGAACGGTTAGTGAAGGGGATGACCTGCCATATCTTCCGGAGCATCAACTTGCTTTCCAAATAGGGTTGGAACACGGAAGATACAATATAAATCTAGGCACTAAATATCAGTCAAGATTACGCACCCAGCCGGGACAAGGAGAGATCTTAACTGCTGAAAGCACCGACGATCAGCTGGTGCTGGATCTTAGTTCCAATTATGCCTTGCACAAGAATATTAAGTTATTCGGCAGTATCCGCAATCTGACGGATCAACAGTACAGTGTTGCCAGACGTCCTGCCGGATTGAGACCGGGTATGCCTCGCAGCTTTGTGCTGGGGGTTAAAGCACAGTTTTAGATAAAGAGATTTATTACCAATAGCCTGATCAGGTAGAGGTTTAGAATTGATTACGGTTGCCAGGTGCAATCAAAACCACCAGGGCGATGGGAACAACAATGGCCATTAACCAGAAAGGCATGGCGGTAACCACAAACTCCCATTGCTGAACTTTGCTGAGATCAATGCTGCCAAACATGTGAAATACCAGTACCACATAAAACGATAGACTCAACAACACCACACTAAAACTGACCCATTTCCTAAGCAGCCAATTCTTCCAACCCTTTCCACCAACCTTCGTCAACATCTGTCGAAAGGTTTCCGCCTCAATCTCAAGATATTCCATCTCCAATTGCTGCACTTTAGACAACTGGGAATTCCGCTGTATGGCCATCAGCTTCTCGGTATTCTGTTGCAATCGCTCTTTAATTAAGGTTGAAGTTCTCATAATAATTATATTATTTATGTGTATATTAATATAATTTGAACTAAAAATGTAACCACCAACCGAATACGTACGATATACCAGGCTGTATATCAACTAGTTATGTAGAAGATTTTTTGGTCCAGTAGCGAACTAAGCCGTAAACACTCATCCAGGAGGGATTGGCTGCCTCATAGCTCTCTATCTCCCGGGAATTAAGCCCGCTGGCAGACAATTGCTCTGCCACTATCTTTTTGAACGGGTCGATCATTTGGGATGCCTCTAGTCCCTGTTGCATTTGTTGTTTTACCCATTGTGACCACTGGTGAAGGCAGATCTCCACCTCCTCCAGATGAGAGGTGATCTCTTCCGTAGGGCCAAAGTGGGTTAGCAATAGTTGCTTAAGGGGTAGGGTTTTGATCAAGGCTATGGACTGTTTCCAGGCCTCGATATCGATATCGGGCGGGGGGCAGGGCACCATGGAAGGACCTTGTTGTATTTTGATACCTGCCACATCACCGCAAAACAATTGATCCTCCAATCTCCAGGCAACATGGTGGACCGCATGCCCGGGGGTAAAATAAGGAATGAAAAATGTACCGTCTACCTCAATGGCCTGACGATCTTCAGCTTCCACCAACAACGATGGATCTATTGCTTTCATCTTTCCCCATAGTCGATCCATATCACTGCCATAGATCCTGGTAGCGGAAGCCATCAAACGATCAGGCATGGCCAAATGGGGAGCTCCCAGAGGATGAACATGGACTTTGGCTCCGTGCTCAGCGAAATACCAGGCAGCGCCCGCATGATCCAGGTGAATATGGCTGAGGAACACCCGGGAAATATTATTAGGATCAAACCCCAGGCTTTCAACCTGATCCAGCAATTCAGGTAAGGTACTGTGGGGTCCGGTCTCCACCAGCACCAATTCCTTACCGGCTTCTACCAGATAGGATGCCACTGCTTTAGCGTAGCCTTGAAACTTGAGGTCAATGATATGGATCATGCAGTACAAAGATAAAAAAAAGAAGCCACCGTGGAGGGGGTGGCTTCCAATTCTAAACCTGTTTACAGGTTAGTTCTCGGCGACATACTCTGAAGTATCAACACCGAGTTCCTTTAAATTTTTAATACTATTGGCTTTGACATTAGGTGGAGGATTCATTGACAAGGATTTCTTGAAATTCTTGATGGCCTCCTTCTCATTACCCATGTTCTTATAACCTTCGGCCAGGCTATCATACATATTGGGATCATCGGGGTTGTTCTTCACATTGGTTTTGAAGTATCCCACAGCCCTTTCATGATCACCGGCACCCATGACCTGGTAGGCCATAAAATTCAACTGATTCTTATTAGCCAAGGTGGCAGCTTCGTCGAAATATGTGTTAGCTTCCGCCGTATTGCCGGTTGCATTGGCCAATCTGGCCTTTACGAACAAGGTATTAAAGTTGCGGGTGTTGGCCACTGCCCTATCGGCGAACTCCATGCCTTTTTCCAGGTTGACATTATTCTGTGCCGCGTAATTGGCAATGGATGCCGGTCCCTGCCAACCGAAACCCGTGGGGCCTCTTAATTCATCCTCTGCATTGGCGAATACAATATCATGCACATCGAAGGATACCTTAAAGGGGAATCTTTTTTTCTCCCAGTCCAGTACCGCCACCGCCGATTCTGCATCGATATCTACAAAATCGAAAGTCAATCGCTCGGTATGAGGGATTTCTTCAGATTCTACGGTTACTTTCAGTTGGTCCTCAGCGGGATCATAGAAGAAACTGCCCCAAGAGGTGGTGTTCTTGGAAAATATCAGATCGGCCTTACCATCATCATGTACCGCCACGAAAAACCCATAAGAACCGGCTGGAATATCCTGACCTTCTACCTGCGCATCATGAGAGAAACTAACGATAGTATTTTCATTGGCGCCGGCTCTCCAGGGTGCGGGTTCACCAGCGCCAAAACCAAATTTCTGGTAACCATAGTGCACCAGGCTGCCCCAGATCTCGCGGTCGTTCACTGCGGGCCTGGAGTATTTGATGGTCACTTTAGATATACCGATAGTTTGGCTCACTTTGGCCGCCGGACTGGCAGCCCTGGGTAAAGTCACCTGCTGCGCCTCCATGGCGGTTCCCATACCGACCACCAGCAGCAGCGCTAAAAATAAGTTGAGTAATAGTTTTAATTTTTTTGTCATGTCTTTGGTAATAATGTTTAGTACCCAGTTAAAAAGAGATTTTTTCCCGGTAAATAAAAGCGGTTTTCCGTGAGCAGGGATTGAGTTGGATAGACGGTAATTCCACCCTAAAACGCAAACCAAATCACCGTTAATAGTCAAATTATTGTCATTATGGCGACATTTTGCCACCTAAGACGGACAAAAACACCAATTGCGGTTAACAGCTGTCTTTTTGACCGATTCTTATTATTTGTACGGTATTTGCGGAATTCATAGAGAGTAAAGAGGCATAATCAGTTATATTTGTCTTTACGTTCATTCGAAACGTTCATTGAAAATATGGGGCCGACTGGATTTGACAGGAGGCGTGATTGCGGATGTAAGCATGCAGGCTCACGGGATGAGAGCCTTGAAAGATAGTCCCAAAACACAATTGGCGAAGATTATTCTTACGCTATGGCTGCCTAGTCTGATATAGTATCGGACTAGCTCAGGTAACCAATAAGATTGGTACCGGCCATCATCGCACCTTGCCCTGGTACTGCGGGCGGGGATTTAGCGGTGTCACTTTGCAGTACTGGTTCCGGTAAGGTTGCGCATCCGGAGCGAGACTAAAGCAACTAAGGCCATAGTTTGGTGGTGGTACACCTGACCAGGGCACGAAAACCAAAGTACCACTAAGCATGTAGAAGATGCGTGAATTACCTTCGCTGGACCGGGGTTCGAATCCCCGCGGCTCCACCTTCGCCCTCCGTAGCTCTTTGAGCGAAGGAGGGCTTATTTTTTTGTAACCGGGCTTCGGTGGATAAGATCCACTCTTCTTCGCCCTCCGAAGCTCTTTGAGCGAAGGAGGGCTTTTTTTTGTAACCGGGCTTCGGTGGATAAGATCCCTTGTCCTCCGCAGCCCGCAAGGGCGAAGGAGGACTTTTATATCCTAATTCGGACTTCAATGAATTCCCCATTAGTATCTTCCGAAGACCACCGGGTGAAGAAGGGCTGTTTGATGATCCAGCTACTATTAATTAATACCCACTTCATTTCATCCTCCGTAGCTTTCCAAGCGAAGGAGGAAAAATTGAGACTTCAAAGTCGTTAATTACCTGCATATGTGGACGGTATACTTCCTTAAATGCCGCGATGGCAAATACTACGTGGGGTGCACCTCAAATCTTGCTAAGCGACTGGATCAGCACAGCCAAGGCAAAATAGCGTTTACCAGGACCAGGCTACCTGTAGAATTAATGGTCTCTATTAATTTCAATGACAGGTACCGGGCATACAAATTTGAAAAATACCTCAAATCAGGATCTGGAATTTCCTTTGCCAGGAGGCATTTTTACCAGCCAGTGGAACTTAATTAGTGCTAAAATCAAGGTCTTTGTCCTCCGTAGCCCGCAGGGCGAAGGAGGACGGACATATTAACGGGCAATTGCAGTTGAATTCCAGTGTTAAATTTATTTCTATTCAGGTGATTCATATTTTAGAATTGCTAACGGGAATAAAGTTCCGTATATATACAAGTTAGGTCTTATGCCCTGATATAATGAAAAATGCTGACAGACGAGATAGGCTATTTGCAAAATACTCCAAAAATTTTAAGCTAGTATGTGATTGGCAAAAATGGAAAGTGGGGTATAAAAATAATGGGAGCATTGATCCTGTAGAAGACGATTATTATCCTTGTCCATTATGTCTTAATATTTTTACAAAATCGGCACTCGATCAATCATTAACTAACCCCTTAACCTTAGAAGATGCACCTCCCAAGGCACTTGGCGGCAAGCCTATTGTTCTTACATGTAAGAAGTGTAATAATCAATCTGGAGAGGATCTTGACAATCACCTGAAAATTGGTTCAGATTTAGCTGCTTTCAATAAAAAAGGTGGTGAAATTTCATCTAGGTTAAAGCTTGAAGATAGTAGACCCTTTCATGCCAAATTTGCATTCAATAAGGAAAAGAACCGGGTTAATTTCACATATAATCCGAAAAACGAGTATGCTTTAAAGCAAGTAAAAGAGCTCATGGAAAACTGGGATGGAGCTAAGATGAACGTGACTTGGCAGGGCCCAAATCCAAAAAAACATTCGATAGGTTTACTTAGAACTGCCTATCTGATCGCATTTAAGCAGCTTGGTTATTCATATGTCTACACAGATGGAGCAAAAATTGTTCGATCGCAAATAAGCAAACCACTAGAGCAGAATATACTTAAGCCATTTATTCTCTCGAATAAGTCTATTCATGACCATGAAGGTGTTCATTTTGTAAATAAGCCAACCTCGTTGAATTCGATCTTTGTAGTTTTTCGCTTAAAGCAGAAATCAATTATTGAATACTTCGGCGTATTCCTGCCTGGTCCCAAAGCTCCTCATATACAGTCGTATAAAAGTTTCAAGGATTCAAATAAAATCAATTTTCACTTCACTAATTTGGACCAATATGACTTCTTGAACAGAGTTAATCAATATTATGCTATGTGGAACGCTCTTGGGCACAAGACCTAACATACGCTAAAGCCGCATAGGTGTAATTGCCTTCGATATTCTCCTTCACGAACAGCCCACTCCCTACGCCTAATTGCTTTTCAATTTATAAAATAGGTTTCACAGCTTCCCAACCCTTTTGCTATCAATTTAGATTGGCTTTGTGAGACTGGCGCAGGTTCGTTACTTTAGTGTAAGCAGCTAGGGTAGCACCTCCACCTTCGGTCGAATGTCTTCGCCCTACGGCGGACGGAGAACGCGCCTTAGCTGCGACCGTTGGTGGCCAATTAGCATGACCTAGTCGCTTTATACTCCCTGGCTTGTTTACCAGATATTTTTAAACCTACTGACCTATGGGGTTGAATTCCAATGTTAACTTTATTGCTATTCAGATGTTTCCTATTTTAGTATTGATAAGGAATATAGCACCGTATTTAGACGAGTTGTGCTACATAACTAGTTGTTACTGTTCTTCAACACATCCACCGTTTGCACATGATTAATTTCTATCCGAGGTAAGCCATTCTCTTAGGTATGAGCAGAACTGATAAAATTTTTTGGATTGGGTTTGTGTTATTGGCAGCCTTAATTCTTAAAGGCTATCCTGGCTTCTACCTACTAATGACCTTATTTTGCACATCTTTTTCAATTTTTTACTTAGTAATGGGGTTCTGGTTGTTCAAAGAATCTGAATCTATGGAACCTGATAAATCTAACAGGATAATACAATTAATCTGGCGGATTATATACGGGTGGGCTTGTTCGGTGGCCATATTAACATTACTGTTTAAAGTAAACAACTATCCTGGCTTTGGTGTGATGGCGAAAGTTGGGACAAGTGTTACTGGGTTGGTAGTGCTGATCACTATTTTTCAATATCAAAAAACGTCCTCACTATTTTACAAAAGAGCTATAATACGCCTACTTCCATTTTTTATTTTCAGCTTCTTATGCTTATTGCCCATGTCCTTCCTCGATGACATCAGAAGGGTTCGTGAAATGGGCAAAAAGAAATACCCCACAGAGTCGAGAAGTGAGGATTGGACACCCATCATTATAAAGGAATCCGATACCACTAACTAATACAATTTTAATATTGTTGGTGTGGATACATTGTATTATTGGGACATAGTCAAGGCTAAGCTATTTATGCCAATAAGAGAGTTCTATCCATAGGGAACAACTTAATAATGGATGAAGATCGTATGCATTTTATAGTTGGGCCAGATACATTCCCTCGAGTAGGCTAACAGAGAGTACTGTTGGTAACAATAACTAGGAAGCATGCAGATAACTGCTCCTTCTTTGTTGTAGCGGTTAATTCGCTTGTCTATCTAATACTATTCACATTTTATGAGGCTGAATTTTATTGCCCATTTCTCTTAAACTCCGACGGCGTACTTCCAGTAAACTTCTTAAAAGCCCGGTTAAATGAGGCTTTGGATTAAATCCGCATTCAAAAGCAATACCAAGTAAGGTAAGCTTTCGAAAATCCTCTGATAGTATTTTCTCTTTGGCCGCGGGGCAGCACGAAGAAGTAAGAATGAAATCCGAAAGTTGGTAATCAAAAAGAGATATGAAATCAAGAGCAATCTTCGGTTCTCCTCGTTGGCGCTTAACATTCAGCCTAACACTTTTAATAGTACCAGAATCATCCCTACTACTACCACTACCACCACCACTCCTACCCCGATAATCGCATAAGCACCGCTGGTGATCTTGGCTATATCCTTCTTAATAGCTGCCCGATCGTTCATCCTGGGGAAGGGCTTATCGGGCGCTTTCACCCCCATAAATTCACACAGCGGATTCCAGCCCTGATCAACGCTGTATAGAAGCAATTGGTCTGCAGGCACTACTGCCTTTACTTCTTCTATATGAGCGTGATAGCGCGCTACCGCGGCTTTTTTATCCTCCATGGTGTCTTGATGAGAGCGCTGCCAGATCAATTTATTGGTCATGTTGCGCATCTTTTTGGCAAAGGGGGTGAAGTAGCTTAAAAGTTTAAATTGCCAACTGCGCTTGGTAAAGTATATAGTATTATAAGCGCTTTCATACCAGCCTTCCGCTCCCCTGGGATGCAGGGTCACTAAAACCTTGGCCTGGGGATAGGCCTCCCATAGTTCTTTCCAAACCGCGCAACCCGGGTTATCCACGGTGGCAGTGTACTTGCCGAACACTAATTCCCAGTCATGCTGCTGACCGGCAGGGCTGTTGGCCACCTGGTTCCAAAAATCCAGATGACACTTGTTTTCCGGGTTCTCTATTACTTCTGACATATGATAACAGGGAAATCCCAATTCGTTTAAAGCAGTATAAGTGGAAAGGGTGCCGGTTCGTCCATAGCCGGCGCCGATAATTTGTAGAGGCATAGGCAAAGGTACAGTGCGAAGGAGGAAGAATGAAATCCGAAGGCGTGGGGATCAGCGCGATTGTTCAGCGCGAAGAAAGAAGAGCGAAAACGCAGGGAACCATCGGGCCTCTGCCTTCGCGCTCGCCGCTGATTGACACTACCTCTTTCTATATTCAGACCATGTTTGAGTTTGAGAAATTATCAATATACCACAAAGCCAAAGACTACCATCAAAAAGTTCAGGTAGTGATTGATCTTCCGCAGCTGAAACCGCATCAAAAGCACCAACTTTCAAGAGCCTCATTGAGTATTCTCCTCAACATCGCCGAGGGTAGCAGTAGATTTACCAAACCGTCCAAACGAAATTTCTATACCATTGCACGAGGTTCAGTATTCGAATGCGTAGCTATGCTTGATGTCTTTAATTCCATGGGTATTATTTCAAAGAGTCATTACCAATTTTATTACGATATGTTGGACGAAATTTCCAGAATACTGTACAGTGGATTCAAAAACTAAAATGAAAGGGCAGCGCGATTGTTCAGCGCGAAGAAAGAAGAGCGAAAACGCAGGGACCCATCGGGCCTCTGCCTTCGCGCTTGCCGCTGCTTCCTGGACCTTCGGGCTTCCGTGTATACGGTCCACTTATTGACCTCCGTAGCCCCCCAGGCGAAGGAAGGCGCTGCCTATGGCAATCTATTCTTAATAAGCGCTATCTGACCCATATGACTGGCTTGATGCTCCAGCACATGAAACCAGACCCAATGATTATTTATACCTTCCTCAATATTTGCCGCCAACCATTTATCATCTCTCGCTTTAAGCCCTTTGAGGGTTTTTTCCCGGACCTGATCCCAGAGATCCAAATAATGTGCTATGGGTTTGCCTTGATACTTATCCTTTGATTCTGCTCCTAAACCGGTGGGTAATCCCCAAAAATCGTCGGCTTGAGAAAATTTGCGTTCTGCCAAGGTTTCGACTTGATAATAGGCTTCGGTAGCCGCCAAATGCATGATTATGGCCCCAATGCTATTGGCCTTATGGTCAAACCGGTAATCCGTTTCCTTCTGATCTAAATTGTGAACATCCGCTACTATTCGATCCTTAATATCTTCCAGCATATCCACCATTATGCCGATTTGAGGTGAATATCCTTCGGTCGGTTTGACCTCATGTTGTGCTTGGGCGAAGGAAAGGGAACAGCACAGTACGGTAAAAATAACAATCTTAATGTCAACACTCATTTTGATACATGTTTTAATGCCTGACCGGGATGGTTTTAAAACCTTCAATTCTTCTCCGCAAGTTACGAAGCACATTATTGGTAATCTGTGAGATGGGGTTAAAAGATGTTAAGGTGGAATATTAAAACGCTAAAAAAGCAAACCCTTTTAGTTGATAGGTGGTCATGGAGGTAGCGATCTCAACTTCTCTGAGCACCTCAGAAGGGGCCACTTTGCTGGCTAAGAGGCTCTGTCCACAAACAGACAGCTTCACTCCTGCTCGCTTTAAATCCTTGATCAATTCGATATTGGGGTTATCCACCCCATAGCGGTCAACATAAGATCCGTTATCCATCACGATGTCGTTGGCCTGGCCATGAATGGCTAATACTACTTCCATTCCCTTGGCAGCACCCCCGATCGCGTGAAGGTTGATCATTCGGGCCACATTGTTCAGCGCCGGATTTAGTTCCCCGGGTTTTTCCGCACCGGAATATAGGTCAATAACAATTTTATATTGCAAATCTGGGTCAGGTAGTACGGTGGCCTCCGGAACGGCATAAATTCCTCCGTAGTTTTTAATTGTTGGGTGCTTCATATTCTGAGATATTGCCGGGAAAACGATCATCATCAATAAAGTCCCTAAGATTGTGGCTTGGTGCATCTTCATGTTTAAATCGGTTTGAAAAGTTAGTTAGTAGTTAATGGTTATTATGGGCTAAAAACTCCGGAACTTTAAGCAAAGTCCAAAGAACTATATCAATTATAAATCAGCGCGAAGGAACAGGAATGAAATCCGAAACATCCTTCGATTCTCGTTTTTCGCGCTCGCGCTGATTATGGCAATCGACCGATCACCTGTTGACCAATGGTTTTCAGCGCTGCTTCATCCTGGCAGACACAGCAATTTTCTTCACCCCCTAGGGTATTGGTAGTAGATCGTATTTCAATCAAGTAGTTATTACTGGCGAAGCTGGCAAACAGATCGTCACCCACTGTGACCAACACACCCCGATCTCCCACCACATTCAATTCCTGCGAATCCAGATCATCATCATGCAATTTAATCTCTACTGCCTGGTAAGCTTGTTCATTAGAAAGGTATTGAGTGACGATCAGAATTAATCCACCCAGACCACCGGGATACCGGTAGACTCTATTGCAGTTTGTTTCTTTCTCAAAATCTGTTACCCGCAGCTCAAGGCTGCCTGCGTTGCATAAGTTTTCAACCGCAGCCAATGGCAGCAATTGATCACAATCCAGAGCAATTTTTTCATTGGTAGCATCTTCCTGGTCATGGACCTGCTCCTCAAACAATCTGGGCATGTATGAGGATTCATAGGCGGCATAAAGTTCTTTATGGCTAGGTGCATGGCCACCGGCAGGCATCGCGGTTAGCTCTATCTCGAAACGATCATTGATAAGCCTCAAGGTCTGGTTATTATCTCGGACAGATTCGATAACCGTTACACCTCCTTCCTCACGGACAGTAGCTCCTTCCACAGCGGTAACTCTGGATTTGCGCCGGCGCATACCCTGGGGATCATCTGCGTAATCGTAAACTGCAGCGTTGATCCGGTAATGATCCGCAGAATATTCCCTGGCCATCATGGAGTAGGCTGGTCCATCGGATCCTTCATCGGAATCCACACCAATGCCCCGGCCATCACTTTTTGCCTCCAGGATCTGCTGAGGAAGATAACTTTGAAGGCTGCCCTTGGTCAGGTTATTCCCATTTTGAACTGTAATAGCTTCCGGTAATGCAACTGTGTCGGCTACGGCATTGGATCCGCTGGCGGTATGTTCGGCATAGTCTGAAGCATGCTCTTGAGAAGTACCGCAGGCCATTTGTAAGACCATTAATATGGAGAGCTGCATTTTTATCATCGTCGATTTAGTTTTTAGTTTACCTATAAAAGGTACCTTTCGATCAGCAGTATTCGTTATTATTTATAAAAAATCAAAACGAACCATGTGCCGTCACTTGTATATTATTGTCCAACTGCTCAACTCAATCTATTTCTAATCAGGTGTTTATTAATGGCGGATTTGACCTCTTGATATTGGGTTTGGACTAACCAATGTCCCGCATCCAATTCCAAATACTGGTAATCACTTTTCACATATTTATGCCCTTCTTTCACAGCCGTTGATCCGATGGCAGGATCCCGGTTGCCCCAGATGAACAGAGTAGGTACTTTTATTTCGCCCAAAATTTGAGTTTTTGCTGCTTTTTTAAGCAGTTTATAATTGCTTCGATAGTAGTTTAAGGCTGCGGTTAGTTGCTTTTTATGGCTAAACACAGTAAGATATTCCTGGATCTCCTCCTGGCTGCTGTTTTTCCATAATTTCCTGAATAATTTAAAGTCATTCTTCCTGATCATTCGTTCAGGCAGAAATGGCCATTGAAACGACTTGATATAGCTGCTCATCTTACCTTGTTCCGGGTCATTCACCAGAGCGCTGCCAAAAGCTTGTAAATGGGGGACCGACATTGCAGTCCAGCTGAGAACGGAATTTGGAAAGTCATGAACTAATTTCCAACCAATGGCGGCACCCCAATCATGACCTACCAGGTGGAATTGGGAACGTCCAATGGAATTAGCTATACCCATAACATCTGAAACTAATTTGTTGATACCATAATGCTTCTTTCCGGAAGGGCAAGCTTCTTTACTATATCCTCTTAAATCAGGAGCCAGACTATAAAATCCATTGGCAGAAATATCGGAAAGGAGATCCTTCCACATAACAGATGTTTCCGGAAAACCATGCATGAATATCACTAATTCGCCATTTGAATTACCGGCAGCCCTGCAGTTAAAAGTTAAGTTTTCAATTTTAATTTCCCGGATGTGGCACATAAAGGAGAGTAATTAAGGCAAAATATAGGCAAAATCAACAATAAGCGTATTCTAGTCATCAATTAAATGCCTCCTGGTGATGGTTTATGCCAGTTGTAATTCTGAGCTTATTTGTTACGATCCGCCGATCAATCCTTTTTCTTGACGGTATGACAATACTCCATCCAGAAATTACTTAAATTACTGGGATGAAATGGCTTATAACTCTCCTGCTGTCCGCTCCCCTGGTGGCCCAAAACCATACCCTGCCTCTATGGCCAGATGGGGTGCCCAATCATAATTCCGGTGAACGGGTTGAAAAACAAGAACACCGCGATATCCTTTGGGTTACTCAGGTACAAGAACCTGCCATCGAAGTGTATCTGCCCACGAAGCGGCATGCTACGGGTACCGCCATATTGATATGCCCAGGAGGTGGTTACGGTGGACTTGCTTACGATTGGGAAGGTACAGATATTGCCAAATGGCTGAATAGCCGGGGAATAGCGGGGATGGTATTAAAGTACCGCCTGCCTTCAGCCATCGATAATCCCGTTCCAAATGAAGCTCCGTTGCAGGACGCCCTGCAGGCCATGAGTCTGATCCGGGAACACGCCAGGGAGTGGAGCCTGGATCCCCAGCGGCTAGGCGTTATGGGCTTCTCTGCCGGAGGCCACCTGGCCTCTACCTTAGGTACCCATTTCAATGATGATATTACCCGTCCTGATTTTATGGTTTTGATCTATCCCGTCATCAGTATGGAAGAAGCGGTCACCCATGCAGGCAGTCGCCATAATTTGTTAGGCGTCGCACCCTCCAGCGAGCTGGTTAAGAAGTACTCCAACGAAACTCAGGTGTCTAGTGAAACCCCTCCCACCTTTCTGGTGCATTCCACTGATGATGAAGCGGTAAAAGTGGCTAATAGTTTACGGTTTTATCAAGCATTGCTGGATGCACAGGTCCCATCTTCCGAATTGCACATTTACCCTTACGGAGGACATGGATACTCATTGGCCATCGGCCAGGGCAGATTGGGAAAATGGCCCAGCCTGATGCTGGATTGGGTAAATGGATTGGTGCCGTCGAGGTAGATTCAATTCCTGTAAGATAGAAAAAACCATATAAGTCAAATAAATTACTTATAGATCTCATTTTCTGGCACCCTCAACCCCTATCTTGCATAAAAATTCAATTTCAGAGCTGACTTGCAGGCTCTGTCCACCAAAGCTACGCGACGGCGAGGCACTGTCCACCCCCAGCTTGCTCAATGGGGAGTGGACGGGGGATTCCCATAAGTATCTTGATTTAAATATCCTTACAGGCTGGATAATCGGCCAGTAGAAAGTTTAGTGTATGAGGTTGAAATATATAATTAAGGAAGCTAATCATTATGAAAAATGGACAAGCTGCTACTCATTGAAACCTCCACCAAAGTCTATAAATTGAACTTGATCATACCTGGATTAATGCACAATAACCTTAGTTACTCTCTCCCAATTGTTCTTTTTGATCCTCATATAATAAACACCGGTAGCTTCACCGGAAAGGTCAAATTTTACAAAGGTCTGAACCGTTTCCATCTCGATTAGTTTGTTCATGATAACACGGCCATTAAGATCAAATAGCTGGCAGGCAACCGCCCCCATCTCCGGATTCTTAATGTCCACTATCAATTGCTGGCGTGTTCTTATTACAGGATTTGGATAGACCAAGGCCGTCACCTGAACCCTTGGGTCAAGCTGTTCATGTGATGTGTTTTCTTTTGACGATACATTGATCCCTGAGGTGATCATTTGATCGGTTATCATGCCGCATCCTTCAGCGCTGATCACTACCCCGCCAAAAATTGCAGTTGTTTTTATTTTCCGTTTGCCCGATGCGGTGGTTATGCCAATCATTAAATCGCCATACAACCCTTCCATGTTAGTTGTTCCTGCCAGGGTCCAGATCTGTCCATCTTCTGAAAAATAGCCGGTAAAGGCCTCCCCTTGGCGTTTGACTCGTAACCAACCTGGAGCGTTCACATTTTGAGTGATCACTTGTATTTTATGGCCTCCAACATCACGATAACTAAAAACTAATTCTTTAGATGAATTTATGGCCATACTTACGTATGGCGATCTGGAATTCAAATTTTCCCGAATCATCACGCCGGCCTGACCTCCGTCTTGGACGTTGGTAAGATCTCTTACTTCAGCAATCAACTCTCCATCACAAGGTAACGTTTGATAGACAAAATTGAATTGATCCGAATAATCCTTCAGACCTTTCCCTGACGCTTGTACCGTGAAAATTCCATGATTTGCACAGGCAGCGCCTCTTTGATCCATGCCTCCTACAAAATTCACGTTCCAGGGCTTTAGATCTTCACCGCAAATTGAAGCGATTTCATTAGTAGCAGGCGGCATGCGTAAGTTTACCAGATTATTATTGCAATTACCGGCTGGTCCACCCAAATCAACTGGGGAGATGTCTTCCGGGGTCAATACCACTTTGTCCAATTCAGCCCCGTCTTCACGATAGGCAACAATCAGCGTATGGAGGCCTTCACTTAGATCGGTTGGCATATCCGTTCCGTTATCAGATAATTTTTTCCACTCAAATCCGTTGGTGCGTAAATTGGAATTACTCGGCGTCTTGGTAAATTTCCACCATTCACCGCCATCCAGCTGAACCCAGAAAGAATCATCTTTTGCACTCGGGGCATTCATTCGGAAGAAAATATGATAGCGACCCTGCAGCGCGTAAAATTGAAGGATCACTTGATTTGCGGGATCCTCTAAAACATTTAAATTCTCATTGTTCTGGTTACCGGAGCCTTCAGGATGCACCACATAGGCATTACCCGAGGCTTGGTTGCTAGACGCTTCCACCCAATTGGACCCAATCACTCCGCACTCAGCTTCCAACCAAATTGGATCGGGAAGGGGTGGATCTACGGTAATATTGACTTGATCCGAGTTTGTCTGTCCATCATTATCTGTAACTGTAAGTGTAGCAGAGTAGCTGCCCGGCTCAGTGTAGGTATGACTTATCTGCTGACCCGCTGCGGTGGCGCCGTTGCCAAAATCCCATGCATATTCAGTGATAAAACCATCACTATCAGTAGAACCACTGCCGTCGAAATTAACGGTCAGTGGGGCACTTCCTATAGTAGGTTGCGAAACAATTTGAGCCACCGGAGGCTGCGGACCTTGGCTAACCTGAATGGTGATTTGAGCCTGATCAGTGAGATTATCATTATCAGTGACCGTTAAAACGACATTGTAGGTGCCTGCAACGGTATAATTGTGATCAACCGACGCACCTGAATTACTGGTACCATCACCAAAATTCCAAGCATAGTTTACGATGGTACCATCGCTGTCGGTTGAACCACTGCCATCAAAATTCACAGTCAATGGCGCTACACCTTCAGTTGGCTGGGCACTGATCGAGGCCATTGGACCAACTAAAGGTAGATCGACCTGAATGGTGATTTGAGCCATATCCTCAAGCCCCTGGTCGTCCGTCACCGTTAACACAGCAGTATAATTACCTGGAGTTGAATAAACGTGGCTGGTTGTTTCTAAAGTAGAGTTTTCATTGTCACCAAAATCCCAGTTGTAACTAACGATACTTCCATCAGAATCGCTTGAACCACTACCATCAAAATTGACGGTTAAAGGCGCAGGGCCCGAGGTTGGCTGAGCACTGATTTGCGCCAGTGGAGCCACCGGCTCCGGATCAACCACAATAGTTACACTTGTGGCGTTGTTTAATCCATCGTTATCCATTACCGTCAAGGTAACATCATATGATCCCTCAGTTTGGTAGGTATGATTTACTGATATACCCGACCCCGTGTTGCCATCGCCATAATCCCAGTTATAACTAACGATAGTTCCGTCACTGTCGCTTGAGCCGCTGCCATCAAAACTTACCAGTAAAGGTGCTTCTCCTGCAATTGGATCCGCATTGATCTGAGCAACCGGTGAAGCTAAAGCTGTGCCCACAGTTATTGTAGATTCATGGGTGTCAACCAACCCATCATTATCTGTGACTGTTAAGATTGCGGTGTAAGATCCTGAACTGGAATAGATATGCTGTTCAATAATACCCGAACCATTGTTGCCATCACCAAAATCCCATGCATAGTTTACGATACTACCATCGCTATCACTGGAACCACTAGCATCGAAATTTACCGTCAATGGAGCATCTCCCGAAGTAGGCTGAGCTGTAAATTGGGCCACCGGAGCGATCAAAGGCGCCTCTACGTCTATCATCAGCTCGGTAAAATCAGTGAGATTGTCATTGTCAGTTACCGTAAGCCTAACTGTATAACTTCCCACATCATTGTAGGTATGACTAACCGATAATCCGGAATTACTGGCCCCATCACCAAAGTCCCAGGCGTAACCAACGATGCTTCCATCAGGATCACTGGAACCACTGCCATCAAAGTCAACCGTTAAAGGAGCATTTCCACTGGTAGCCCCCGCACTGATTACCGCTGTTGGACTTTGATTCGACCCACAACCAAGGTTGGTAGCAGTAACATTATCAAATTCTCCAGTGGAAATAACTTCAGCGTTGTGGGCTGTTACCGCTAAACCCATCACTACATCCTGCGACATTCCCTGGAGCGTTATGGTGCCTGCTATTGTCCAATTGATACCGTCATCGCTGTGGGAACCGGTCAAAACATCCCCCTCACGTTGCATCCTTACCCATATGGGCCAGGGATCGGTTAGATTGATGCTATTGGAAGTCCCGCCGGTTACCGTTCTATATTGAAAACTCACCCCATTTGAAGCAGACGCCACCATCGAGGTATGTCTGGAGTCAGCCGCTAAACTTTCCCTTATCATTACCCCGGCCTTGGCCCATGAATGAGTAGTGTTGGCCAGGCTATTGACACGAGCAATAATCTCCCCGGTACAAGATAAAGGTTGATGTACAAAGCGGAATGCATCACTTTGATTCCAAATATCAACTCCAGCCGATTCTATGGTGAAGGCGCCATTGTCGTAACATACCTCTCCTCCTATATCTCCGTCCCCAACAAATGTTATCTCCCACTCTGAAGGAGGGGCTGGACATTGGGAAGCGGGATCAACTTGTATAATTAAACTAGCGGTGTTGGTCAGTCCGTCATTATCGGTGACCGTTAAGCTGGCATTATACGATCCGACATTCTGATAGGTATGATCAATGGTAATCCCAGATCCTGTATTGCCATCACCAAAATCCCACGAATAGTTTACGATGCTACCATCGCTATCACTGGAACCGCTGCCATCAAAACTTACCAATAACGGCACAGTGCCAACCGGCGGTTGAGCTGTGAACAAAGCTACCGGAGATGCATTTGTGGTCCCTACGTTAATGGTGATTTGATGGGTATCAATTAGGCCGTCATCATCAGTAACTGTTAAAGTGGCGGCATATGCACCAGTCGTAGAATAGATATGCTGTATAGTAATGCCCGAGCCATTATTGTCATCTCCAAAATCCCATGAATAGTCTGTTATATTTCCATCGCTGTCACTGGAACCACTAGCATCAAAATCCACCGTTAATGGCGCATCACCTGAAGAGGGTTGAGCCGTGAATTGGGCCACCGGAGCAAACAGAGGCGCCTCTACCACAATATCCAATTCAGTGAAGTCGCTGAGATCGTCGTCGTCAGTTACTGTAAGAATAACGGTGAAGGTCCCTACATCATTGAAGGTATGGCTGACTGACTGTCCGGAATTACTAGTACCATCACCAAAATCCCAATTAAACGTTTGAATGGTACCATCATTGTCAGTGGAACCACTACCATCAAAATTCACGGTTAATGGAGCTGGACCATTAAGAATATCTGCTGAAATTTGAGCCACTGGCGCTTCAAGCGCAGGATCGACCTGAATTGTAACCGTCTCCTGATCAGTTGCACCAACATCATCTGTTACCGTTAACGACGCCGTGTAGGTTCCAGGGATTGTATAGTTATGGCTAACTATGTCAGTTGTACTGGAATTTCCATCACCAAAGTCCCAGGCGTAACTAACAATGCTTCCATCAGGATCACTGGAACCACTGCCATCAAAGTCAACCGTTAAAGGAGCATTTCCACTGGTAGCCCCCGCACTGATTACCGCTGTTGGACTTTGATTCGACCCACAACCAAGGTTGGTAGCAGTAACATTATCAAATTCTCCAGTGGAAATAACTTCAGCGTTATGGGCCGTTACCGCTAAACCCATCACTACATCCTGCGACATTCCCTGGAGCGTTATGGTGCCTGCTATTGTCCAATTGATACCGTCATCGCTGTGGGAACCGGTCAAAACATCCCCCTCACGTTGCATCCTTACCCATATGGGCCAGGGATCAGTTAGATTGATGCTATTGGAAGTCCCGCCGGTTACCGTTCTATATTGAAAACTCACCCCATTTGAAGCAGACGCCACCATTGAGGTATGTCTGGAGTCAGCCGCTAAACTTTCCCTTATCATTACCCCGGCCTTGGCCCATGAATGAGTAGTGTTGGCCAGGCTATTGACACGAGCAATAATCTCCCCGGTACATGATAAAGGTTGATGTACAAAGCGGAATGCATCACTTTGATTCCAAATATCAACTCCAGCCGATTCTATGGTGAAGGCGCCATTGTCGTAACAT
This sequence comes from Cyclobacteriaceae bacterium, assembly GCA_965224285.1. Taxonomy (GTDB): domain Bacteria; phylum Bacteroidota; class Bacteroidia; order Cytophagales; family Cyclobacteriaceae; genus JAJCYK01. Next base: position 4,096,985 of record OZ245043.1, on the reverse strand, counting down.
ACCTCTCCTCCTATATCTCCGTCCCCAACAAATGTTATCTCCCACTCTGAAGGAGGGGCTGGACATTGGGAAGCGGGATCAACTTGTATAATTAAACTGGTGGTGTTGGTCAGTCCATCATTATCGGTGACCGTTAAGCTGGCATTATACGATCCGACATTCTGATAGGGATGATCAATGGTAATCCCAGATCCTGTATTGCCATCACCAAAATCCCACGAATAGTTTACGATGCTACCATCGCTATCACTGGAACCGCTGCCATCAAAACTTACCAATAACGGCACAGTGCCAACCGGCGGTTGAGCTGTGAACAAAGCTACCGGAGATGCATTAGATACCGCTACAGGCTTCCACTGTTGATACAAAGCCCCACTTAATATGGCATTAAATAAGGGCTCTCCATCAGATGAACTACCTGAAGAGACTTCTAAGGCTAGCCCGCTATAGGCGTTAGAGATTTGATAAAAGCCATTCTCAGTGTCCTCAAAATACCACAATTGGTGTTGTTCTCCGGACCATGGTTGCTGCACAATATCAATCCCAGTACTTGCTTGCAAAGAGCGTTGAGCCATCACCATGTTGGAATGGCCAGTTCTAATACGGTATTTGTTATTGCCCATTGGCTCTAAATACCATTCTTGCTCAAGTAGATTGTCGAGAGAGGTTTGGATAATGCCGGCGCCAATTTGAGTGGAAGCGTTTTCTACTGTTGCCACTTTATTACTATGACGGGCTTGAAGGTTATACCATCCCTCAGGAATGGTCTCCGGACCATTTTGATCAATTGATGATATCCAGTTGCTAAGCGCGTTCACATAATCCGGGTCGACCAATCGCCTACCGATGGGGGGCATTTTATTCGAGCCTACAGAATTGTCTCTTAGCCATAATTCAGAGCCATTTAGATCTCCCGGTGCAATGATGACATTGCCCGGGGAGGAGCTACTGCTGGCCACTGGCGTATTCACCATGTCCTGATCATGGAAAGGAGTAGCCGACCTGCCGTCAAAAGCTCCATTTACACCTCCAGGTCTATGACAAAAACCACAGTTAGCATCGATATAGGATCGTATCCTGAATTCTAAACTATGGTTTGCATCGAGTAAATAAGCTGAGACGGGAAGCTGATCTGTTGGGCCTATATCCTCATGGAACATGCCCAGATGATTCCAGGTTTCCAATTGGTTGGCGTTTATGCCAGTAGTTGGATACAAGTAATCCTTATTCAATTGTCTGGATTTGATACCCAGTGCGTGGCCGGCTGCTGGGTTATGACAGCTCATACATTGTTGACGGCTGGGAAAATCCCAGGTTTGCACTGAGGGATTGCCCTGGAGATCGATGACCTGTATATCACGAAACTCTTGAGCGCTAATATCAATTAAAAAAGCTTCAGTTCCTGCATCATTCCAACGATAGGTGACCCCATAAGCATCCCCAACAGAAGTGAATACCAAAAATCGTGTTTCTAACTTAACGGTTATGGAAGGATCTCTCTCATCGGTGGGTAAATCAAAATGCTTAATAAACACAGTTCCAGGGGGGAACTGCCAATTATTTTCTGCATCAAAGGTAATTTGCTCTAACGGTGAATCATGGGTCCCATCATTCGGCAAAGCGACCCAACGTTTCTTAGTGGCCCTGTCAGACCAAAGTGGCGCATTCACATCATAAGGAATGATACCGGACGCTGTGGCCAGGGTTGACATATCAGTGAATACACCGAGATCGGAAAGACGGGAAGGAGGATCCAGCACCCCGCTCCCACTTCTCACGATACTGCGTATTTTCCCTTGGTCACTTCCAGTAGAATAGAGGTCAAGTACATATATTATTCCCTCAGAATCTTCATAGAAGGACGATATACCATCCTTGGAACCTTCACCGTGTTGTGGAACATTTAAAAGAAAATCAACAGTGGCAGGCCCTCCCTGGGGATCTTTAGTTAGCACTGAAACATTTTGAGTTAAGTGGTCGGCAAAAATATATTTGCCTGCTAACTCCGGATAGCGGTTACCACGGTAAACAAACCCTCCAATAACAGCGCCACCAAGACTGCGGCCGTAGGCATATATAGGCGGTGCATCGACCCCGATCAATGGATTAGGTTTTGCCTTTGGCCCAGTTTGATCACCTTCCCGATAGGGCCATTGTAGATTGTCTCCCTTTTTCACAATGGTCACTTCTTCTTTAGCAGATTGGCCTACATCCCCCACCCATATATCTCCAGTTGGAGGATCAAAGGTCATACGGTGAGGGCTACGAGTTCCTATAGCATAAAATTCCTCCAGAATTCCGCCGCTAGAGTCAAGCCAGGGATTGTCGCTAGGAATATAATAGCCTTGAGTAAAGCTATTCGGCCATCCGGAAGGCACAGATCCAGCATTTTGAGGTTGTCGACGTATGGGATGACTAATACTGCCCCCTTTCTGATCTACGTCTATTCTGAGTACTCCGGAAAAAAGCCACTTATCAATCTGCTGAGCAACATTGAAACTATCATTAGAGGCTCCCTCATCTCCAATTACCAGGTAAAGAAAACCATCATCACCGAAAAACATATCCCCGCCATTATGCCAATCATGACGGTCGAAACTTTGAAGTAATACGAACTCACTATTCGGATCAATGGAATTGGTCCCAATAACATAGTTGAACCGTGAAAGGCGCATATAGCCATTAACTGAAGGTGAGGAAGAAATGAATCCATCCGGTTCCGCTACCGGAGTGTATCGGTAAAACACATATATATATTCAGCGTTGGGGGATCCAGGCTGGCCAAACTCGGGATGTAACACTATACCTAACATGCCTCCGTCCCGGTAGACGACTGTGTTGGGGGATATATCCAACAGTAAGTGCTTGGAAGGATTATCCAAGGATTTGATCACTCTCCATATATGGCCCTGAAGGCCGACCACCAGAAATTCGTTCATCCCTGGTAATTCCACCATATCCACAGGGTCTGTAAAAAAGATGCCGGGAAAGGCGTTATCATCTACAGAATATGTCACTGGCCCACCAGTGCTTCCGGTTGGAGTTTCATCAGGAAACATCCCGTTTAGGTAGGCTCCCATGGGTTCCGGGTTATTGAGACCCGGGCCCATCAAAAGAGGTTGTGCGGCGGATGCGATTAAATAAAGTAAGGGAAGCAGGACCAGTGCTTTCCTATAGGTTTTTCTCGAAAGGTTTTCCATCGGATAGCCAATTTCACCGGGTATACAAAAGTGAAATGAACTACCTATTAATTATTCTAGAATAAAATACAGGTAATTAGGTTTCTGTTAGGAATATAAGGATTTTCTAGAAAAATATAATTATAAAAGTTGTATTTACCGGATAAAAAATAAGGTGAACCAAAGATGGTTTTCAGGGGAGGGCCATCACCTCATCATTAATTAAAAAAGACGGATTAAAATCCGCCTTTCTTACTACTATTCGACTTGAATATATTCTATTGCTGACTCCAAGGAGGAGCAATACCATTTGATCGGCTGTATGCGATCAATTGCCCCAGATGCTCATTGGCATGTGATTGGGCGATTAATATTGCTGACATAGTGGTGTATTCCCCTGGAAATGGAAATTCCACCTTCTCAGACAACTTATCCTCGGGTACCGCATTAATAGCTCCTACGATAAATTCCGTGGATTTTTTCAGAGCGGCTGTTAGATCAGCTTTTGTCTTAAGGTCCTGTTCCAGGGTTTCCATTTTCACCCCTTCAGGCAAAGTAGCGCCTAGTTTAGTACCGAAAAAATAGTTTGCGGAAATCACATGCAGGATGACCCCGGATACTGATCTCACGCCTTCTTCCGGAGTCCAACTGTATTTGTCTTCAGGGATAGCATCGGCCAACTGTCCCACTCGATCTGAAGCAAATGAAAGCATCCTGGTGGTTTCCGATTGGAATTGATTTTGAGCAAAACTCTGAGCGCTGATTAAAAGTGCTCCCATTAAAAATAATTTTTTCATTTGAATGTGGTTTAGTTTTAGTGTACTTATCTTGAAACGAATATTTCAACCGAAAGTTTCCCGCCCTCTCAATACGTTCCTATTCCGATAGCGCTGTTTCCAGCATGGATTTGTCGCCAGTCATTTCCCAGTAAATCAGAGACACCGGTATCACTCCTTTGCTGTTGAATTCATCCATAAACTCTATTAACTTAAATTCCGACTCACGCTGCGCCGCATACCTGGCCAATAACTTTTCTATCTCTATTTTACCAATTACATAGCTGGTGCCATAAGCTGGTTGCCGTAAGTAAAAGTGTTCTTCCCATTGGATGGTTTCACCATCTGCCGGCAACAGTCCCCAAGGGGTCCATGCAGAGGCCAGATCAGTAGCCTCATCAAAGGTCATTTCCTTGCCATGTAAATATAGGGCTGCCAGGCCCCGGGCACATCTCTGGGCCAACATTACCCATACCAACTCTCTCCCCCTGGGGCGCCCTTCATAGAGGCCTGTATGCATCAGCATCTCTTCCATACCGGTGGCCATACCTTCTGCTCGTCCGTCAAACAGATTGTATCGCAGCGGGGTACTGCGAATAATACTTGAATGAGGGTCTTCCCGCATACGAGCCAGGTCCAGCCAGTGATTGTGATGCGCTCTCATGGTCATAGGGTCACGATATATTACCTCCTGAAAGAAACCTCTAAGGCCATCCGCCGGTTCATAGTTACCGCTTCTTTCCCGCATAGCCGGTTCCATGTATTCTTCCACCGTCATGATCTCCTCCCTTTGCAGGAACTCCATAAAATCATCAATGGCCTCTCCAACAGCCCGGTCGTAATCTTCTTTGCTGTTTATTTTTTCCCATCCAGGCAAATTGCGATTGCGATTTTCTTCCAGGCGCAACGAAGCATGCGACCTGGCCAATTCACGCTGCATTAAAACCACCTCGTCTTCCCAGCTATAAGGCAGTAAATGCACTTTTTTCAAATTCCAGGTGTAATTGGATCTTCCAACACCAGAGGGTTCCTCCCGCCCAGAGCTGTTATCAGCTATCCAACGGGCAAAATTATCAGATTCCGTGCTTAGGTTCATCGCTGTTTCGGCCAGCTCAGGATAGGTCTGCTGTTGAGATTCCGCAAATTGTCTCAAGTCCTCGCTTTGTGCCCTAAAGCTTCTCTCAGCTAACACCCATAGATCCCGGGCATTCCCGGTAAGATTTTTTTTGGCCTGACTCCATAAAGCCGGCCCTTTTCGTAACTGAATAGTGATTTCTGCGGCATCGTCCGGCGAAAGAGGTTTAGGGTAATAGTCGTACTCCACTGCCCCATAGGCATTTGGCCCTTCACGCTCAGGCACATCGGTTGGATAGCTGAAAAACCAAATGTAGAAAGCAGGATCCCGGGCCCAGGGCTGCTTAACCCGGTGAGCAAACTCTAACCCATTCATTTCTGCCCATATCAGATACCAATCCACTTGATGAGCAATAGACCACCCGGCAGTGTCGAAGGCGTTTAACTTTTTCCTCCAATCTTCCAACTCCCGGTATTGTTGTTCCATGGTCTGCATTCGATAATCCGGTACTCCCTCAACCTCAGGTGGTATTAAGAATGCTCTCCATTCTTTAAAGAAGTCCTGCAATTCCTGATGTGAAGTCGGTACAGGTTCACTGGCGGCAAATCCGCAGTTTATTCCAATACAGCCAAACCATATGACTGCCAGAATTGCTTGATAGTATTTTTGTAACCTCATAGCGGTAATAAATTTGATAATTAGCTCATCTCCCAACCTTCTCGAACTGGTTCTTTAATAAAAGCATCTGCCTCCGGTGATCCGGTGGCTTTCATGGCAGCGCCATCCCAGTAAATCTTTGCACTTCCCAAACGCAAGGACAGCACTCCCAGTAAGGTGATCTCCGTCAGATGTGCTCCATACTGGAAATCCGAACCACCGGTTCCTCCCTCTTTGATGGCATCCACCCATTCACGGTGATGCCCGGCGGTGGGATCCAGGGTGGGTCTGCGATTCTCAACCTGTGACTTGAGTTCCTCAGGAAGTAATATGGGGGGTTCATTTCCACCCTGGTAGATCATGATTCCCTGATCTCCTTGGAAGATGGCTCCCCTGCGAGGCAAGCTCTGTTCCCTATCCAGCAATGGGGGATGCGGAGGTTGCAATCCTCCAGAATACCAGGTGAGATTAAGCGGTCCCCGAGCGCCCATAGCCGGAAAGTGAAAATAGCCAATTTCTCCATATGGGGCCACCTCCTCATTACTAAACCCGGCCGGGAACATTTCTATGGTGTCGGGTAAGGGTAAATCAAGACCCCATACCGCTGCATCAAGGTCATGGCAGCCAAAATCACCCATAGCCCCGCAGCCGAAATCCCAAAAATCCCGCCAGGTCACCGGAGCATACACTTGATGAAAATCCCGTTTGGCTCTGGGACCTATCCAAAGATCCCAATTTAAACCTTCCGGCTTGACTCCAATATCTTTAGGGTGTCCTTGTAATCCTGCAGTCCAGCGAGTGGCTGGTACCCAGGCATGCACCTGATCCACATTTCCTAATACTCCGGATCTCAAATATTCCACCGTTTGTCTTACCCCAGGGCTACTGTGCTGTTGATTTCCCATTTGGGTGGCCAAGCCGGTGATCCTGGCAGTTTCCGCTACCTTACGGGCTTCCCAGATGTTGTGAGTTAATGGTTTCTCACAATACACCGGCATACCGGCGCTTAGCGACTGTATACAGATGTAGGCATGAGTATGATCAGGAGTAGCACATAAAACCCCATCCAAATCCTTCTCCTGTTCCAGCATAACCCTGAAATCCTCATACTCCGCTACCGTATAATTGGGATTAGCTTGTCCGTAATGATCCTCCAATACCTTTTTAACTGGCCCCCTCCCCGCTTCGAAACGGTAGTAAAAATTCGCCAAATCCCAGTAAGGGGCGGGGTCGGCAATAGCAGGGATCTGAACATCCGAGAGTTCCATCAAATCCTCAATATTATGCCGCCCGCGGCCGCCGACCCCAATAATGGCAATATTAACTTTGTCACTTGGCGCAATGTATCCCACACCTCCGAGTACATGTCTGGGTACTATACTGAATGCGGTGGTGCCCAGAGCGATTTTGGAAAGCGCATTTCTTCTGGTAATATGTATATTCGGATCTTTCATAGCTTTGATAATATTAATTTGAGCGTCAATATTCTTTACAAGATAGAAAAAAAATGATGCGCAGGGAGTACAGGGGTGTATTCGCTCTAGATCTGATTGACAGGTACTTTAGATCCCCCATGATCCATTGGGATCTTAGGCTAGTATGAGCAAGACTCAAAATTATTATTTAATTTGTAGTGGCCACCATTGAACCTATGTCCACTACTAACCATCTGATCCAATTCTTGTTCTTTATGACTCTTTCTGTATTCATGTCATGCGCTGAGACAGATCAGAAACCATCGTCAATTGCAAATGAAGATAACCTCTTAGAAGATTCGACCTTCCATTATAAAGCCTACCAACCTCAATCTACGGATTTAGTAATTTCCCGCTCGGATTATGCCCGGCGGTTGGAGGGATTCTGGTTAGCTCAATGCATTGCCAACTGGACTGGGTTGATCACTGAAATGGATAAGATCGGAGGAGATGGTCTGGAGGGAAGAGGAGCGGGTTTCTATACCCGGGAAAACTGGGGTGGCCCCGATCATCCCAATATTTGGCAGTTTGAATCCCTGGATGGTATCGCAGATACCATCGATTTCGTTTTTATGGATCCCGGTGAAGTCTGGGGCGCTGACGACGATACCGACATTGAGTATATCTATCAGCATTTGATGTATCAAACCCAGGATGGAAAACTCTCAGGGGCCGAAATCCGGGAGGGCTGGCTCAAGCACATATACTCCGATGAAAACACCCCCTTTACTTCACCTGACGGGAATCCAGAGAACTATTTATGGGTATCTAATCAAACTGCCCATAATCTAATGCTACAGGGCAAAGAACCCCCGGAAACCAGTGACCCCAAACAAAACCCTGACTACGATATGATCGATGCTCAGCTTACCACTGAGATCTTCGGATTATTTGCGCCTGCCAGACCGGATGTGGCATTGGAGATTGCCCTGCTGCCAATACAAACTACCGCTCGAGAGAACGCACAGTGGATCGCTGAGTTTTACGTGATCATGCATGCCTTGGCCTCTGCCGTAGATCAGCAATTAACCATGAAAGAACAACTACTGTGGATGGCCGACCAAGCTAGCAGACGGTTCCCGGCCAATTCATACGCTGCTGATATGTACCATTTTGTCAAAGAGAAGTATGAATCCGGTGTATCTTGGGAAGAAGCCAGGGATGCCCTTCACCAGCGATATCAGGTTGAACAGGCCGCCGGATATAAATGGTCTACTGACGAAAAGCTTTGTCATGGCTGCTTTGCCGCAGGCATTAATTTCGGAGCCAGCCTGGTGAGTTTATTCTACGGTGAAGGCGACCTCAAAGAAACCATCAAGATAGGAGCCCTGGCTGGATGGGATTCCGATAATCCCACTGCAACCTGGGGGGGTCTGCTGGGATTTATGCTGGGCAGCAATGGTGTGGAAGATATATTCGGGCGTGATTTCTCACAAAAGTTTAACATCCACCGTACCAGGGGTGGCTTTGAACGGGGAGTTGATAATTTTCAGGATATGGCCAAAAAAGGAGTATTTGTAGTCGACCGGGTAGTACAGGCACAAATGCAGGGAGGGATAGATTTGGAAGGAAACTACTGGTATATCCCCAATCAGGCGTTAAGTATTACTGCCGCTGTCCAATAATTATTTCAGGCCAGTATATCTTTAACTACCTTACCTCCTACATCCGTTAGCCTAAAATCCCTTGATTGAAAGCGATAGGTGAGCTTCTCATGGTCAATTCCCAATGTATGCAGGATAGTAGCTTGTAGATCGTGAATGTGTACCCGGCCTTTTATACCATGATAGCCAATAATATCTGTTTCTCCGTGAGTTAAACCACCTTCTATACCGCCGCCGGCCATCCATACCGTATAAGCATCGGTATGGTGGTCCCTTCCCTCAAATGGCGCATCAACACCTACCCGGTTTTCCTGCATGGGCGTTCGACCAAATTCCGCCCCCCAAACCACTAAAGTATCCTCAAGCAATCCCCTTTGTTTTAAATCAGTTAAAAGTGCCATCATAGGCCGGTCTATCTCCTGGCACCGATCCACAAATCCATCATTTAAACCATTGGTTTTACTATCTCCGTGGGTGTCCCACCCCCAATGGAACAGCTGAATAAATCTCACCCCCCGTTCCGCCAATCTTCGCGCCAATAAGCAATTGTTTGCAAAGGATGTCTTTCCGGGCTCCGTACCATATAGCTGATGGATATAATCTGGCTCACTCTCAATGTCGGTGGCTTCAGGCACCGAGAGCTGCATCTTAAAAGCCATTTCGTATTGGGAGATCCTGGTTAAAATCTCAGGGTCTTTGAATTCCTGATATTGCTGCTGATTGATGCGGTTGATTGCTTTTATGGTCTTTCCCCGTAGATCCCGGCTCATACCTGACGGGTCTGAAACATACAGCACAGGATCACCCTGAGATCTGCATTGGACACCCTGATAAATGGTTGGCAGAAATCCGCTACCCCATATACTCTTACCGGCGCTTGGTGTATTCCCCCCGGATACCAGCACCATAAAAGCAGGGAGGTTTTCATTCTCAGAGCCCAATCCGTAGGTGACCCAGGAGCCCATCGAGGGTCTTCCCAATCTGGGGCTGCCGGAATGCATCATAAGTTGTGCCGGAGCATGATTGAATTGGTCGGTATGAACTGCTTTGAGAAAACAAACATCATCGGCCATTTGAGAAAAATATGGGAGGCGGTCAGAGATCCAAGCCCCACTTTCACCGTGTTGCTTAAAAGTGGCCTGGGGGCCAAGCATTTTAGGGGTTCCGGAAATGAAGGCAAACTTTTTACCTTCCAGCAGCGACGGTGGGCATAATTTACCATCCAATTTTTGAAGTTCCGGCTTGTAATCAAACAACTCCAACTGGGATGGGGCGCCGGCCATGTGTAGAAAGATCACCCTCTTAGCTCTGGGCGAGTAGTGTGGAGGTGGACCTGCATCGAATTGTGAGCTGACCAATGATTTACGGTCATTTGTCCCGCAGCCCAACAAGGTGCCTAAGGCCATACCCCCTAATCCGGTGGCGCACTGCTTGAGAAAATGCCTGCGGGTCTTAAACTCCAAATCCAGATGGTGCAACGGGTTTCCCATATCATTCTTTCATTATAAAACTATCCAGGTTTAAAATCGCATTGGCTACTACTTGCATTGGATCTGTTATGAATTCCCCTGGACCCTGATCCGAATTGACCTTTACCGGACTTAGCAATCCTTCACCAGCTTCGTTATGCAATTCCAGCAATACTCGCAGATTATCGGTAGAGGGCTCTTTCAAAAGCGCCTGTTTGTACCCAGCCCGGATAGCTTCTTCGGGACTGCTCCCGGCATTTTTCATATATTCAGCCAAGGCAGCTGCAGCCTCTACATATACCGGATCGTTTAAGGTCACTAAAGCTTGTAGGGGAGTATTGGTCCTGATGCGCCGGGAAACGCAAAATTCCCGACTGGGGCTATCAAAGCTCACCATACTGGGATAGGGGGAGGTGCGTTTCCAGTAGGTATATAATCCCCTTCTGTATCGATCTTTTTCCTCAGTAGACCACTCTTGTGCATTGTAAATTACTTGCCAAATCCCTTCGGGTTGTGGCGGCATTACACTTTTGCCCCCTATAGTGGTATCCATCAGTCCGCTGACAAATAGAGCTTGGTCTCTGATTTGTTCCGCGGAAAGCCTGAACCTGGGTCCCCGGGAAAGCCACTCATTGAACGGATCCTTCTCCAACTTCTCTTCAGTAACCACGGAGGATTGACGATAAGTAGCGGACATTAGAATTTCCTTTATCAGGCTTTTAATACTCCATTGATGTTCGTGCATAAATTGCATAGCCAGGTAATCCAGGAGTTTCGGATGTGAAGCAGGTTCAGCCTGGGTACCGAAATCTTCGGTAGTTGGCACTATGCCCCGTCCGAATAGCTGCTCCCAAATTCGATTCGCCATAACCCTGGCGGTTAAAGGATTCTCATCGGAAACCAACCACCTAGCCAAAGCCAGCCTATCTGCTCCAAGGTGGTTGTTCTTGAGTAAAGTTCGAGGCGCGGCGGCCTGTACGGTATCCGTTTGAACCATCCAGCTACCCCGATCAAATACCCTGGTTATACGCTCAAACCCTGGAGTCTTAGCTTTCATCACCGGGGTACGGTCTGCCTTTGCATGCAGTTCCAGCAGGTGTTGACGATAGTCTTGTAGTTCCTTAGAAGATTTTTGGCCATAGATCAATTCCAGGTTTTTTATGCTTACCAAACCATCCGGAGCTTTTGCCGTTACATTGATCAACTCAAAAACCAGGTCGTGTATTCCGGAATTTGGTGGTACCGGAAACTCCTGCTGGTGATAATTATATTCCCAGATGTTTTGACCCGGCTTCCCGGTATAGGGAAGGTCGATTGCTTGTAATATTGACCCGTCTATACTATCCAGATATACTTTTATCCTGGCGTCCCGGCCTTTAGTAGCGAAATGGTAGCTTATACCCCTTAATTCATCCAGTGGAATGCTGTCGAATTTAAAATATAAACGCTTTTCCAGTCCCTCACTAAAGTTTACTACGTGGTTACTAGCCGATCCGTCACCATTAATTAAAACATGGTTGAAGTCTGTGCATAACCCTGGGATCAATTTGGGAAACAAGGCTTCCTGGATCTGCTTATGTAAAGGGGCGCTTTCAGGAATCGACCATTCTATCTTTTCTTTTATATAATCAACTGTTTCCCGGATTTCACTTTCTGTTGCGGGTTCCCACAAGGCCAGCGTGGGAGCCATTGAGCTAAGATCGGCGTCCTGGGTGTTATTAAAGTAAGCCATTAACTGGAAATACTCCTTATGCTCAAAGGGATCATAGGGATGACTGTGACATTGTACACATCCAATGGAGGTTGATTGCCAGACTTCAAATGTGGTATTTAACCGGTCCATAACGGAGGCCAGGCGAAATTCTTCATCTATAGTGCCACCTTCGGTATTGGTCATAGTATTGCGGTTAAAGGCTGTGGCAATCAGCTGATCTTGAGTGGGTGTGGGCAATAGATCCCCTGCCAATTGTTCAATGGTAAACTGATCAAAAGGCATATCGCTGTTGAAGGCCTGGATCACCCAATCCCGGTATCTCCAGATATTGCGGTGGTTGTCGGTTTCGTAACCGTTGGAATCGGCATATCTGGCTAGATCCAGCCACATCGATGCCCATCGCTCTCCAAAATGAGGGCTTTCCAGCAAATACTCGACCATGGCCTGATAATGATCTGAATCTGGGTTTTCCAGGTACTGTTCTATAGCAGCTCCCTGCAGGGGCAAACCAGTCAAATCCAGGCTAACCCTGCGCGCCAATATTTCCGGAGTAGCCTGGGTTTCCGGCTCCAACTCTAATAACTGTAATTTGTCCCATACCAACTGGTCAATTTTCGATATTATCCAGGGATGGTCGGTTAGGGTTATTTCCATGGAAACCGGCGGTAGATAAGCCCAGTGGTCTTCCCATTCGGCGCCTTGGTCGATCCATTCTGCTATCAATTCAATCTCCTCTTCCGTTAAAGGTGGAGCCTCTTGAGGCATACGATGATCAGGATCAGGGTGCACCAGTCTGCGATAAAGCTCACTCTTTTGGTGATTCCCTTTTATAATTGCCGGTTTCCCAGAATCTGTGGGACCATAGGCGTCTTCGGGAAAAAGCAGGCTAAATCCGCCCTGTTGTTTAACCCCCCCATGACAAACCAGGCAGTTATCGTTTAGGATAGGCCTTATCTGTTGATTGAAACTAATGCGGGGAGCTTCATCACAGGATCCCAGTATAAAGTACAATAAAGGCATCGCCAAACAAGCAATAACCTTTTTCTTCATGATCAGCACTAACGTCCAATTTTTATTTGAAAATACGATTTTTTTCCAAAATCCCCGCAAAGGGAAGGTTTCCGGGCGCTTGTTCCTATTATGCTATCACTGGATCTTTTACGGGGATAACTACTGACTACGAACGGGGACCTAAGGCTGGCTCGCTTACCATTATTTACATTTCTTGGAAAATTCTAGATTGAAATTTTTAACTTGCAACATGGAGCAATTTGTAGTATCGGCACGTAAGTATCGTCCCTCATCTTTTGATAAAGTTGTAGGCCAGGAACACGTTACCAAGACCCTACAAAACGCTATAGCCCGAAATCAATTAGCCCAGGCCATGTTGTTTTGCGGACCCAGAGGCGTAGGGAAAACTACCTGTGCCCGCATACTGGCACATACCATAAATGAATTCGATGATAACCAGCAGACAGCCCAGTCATTGAATATATATGAATTGGATGCAGCCTCTAATAACTCCGTGGATGATATACGTAACCTGATAGACCAGGTGAGGTATCCTCCACAATACGGTAAGTACAAAGTATATATCATAGATGAAGTACATATGCTGTCTAATGCAGCCTTCAATGCGTTTCTTAAAACGCTAGAGGAGCCGCCACCTTATGCGATATTTATTCTGGCTACTACCGAAAAGCACAAGGTGATCCCCACTATTTTATCGCGATGCCAGATTTTTGATTTCAATCGAATTGGGCTTGAGGATATCGTTGATCATCTGGGCTATGTGGCAAAACAAGAGCATATCGAAACGGAACCTGAAGCCCTCCACCTCATCGCGCAAAAAGCCGACGGCGCCTTGCGAGATGCATTGTCATTCTTTGACATGATCGTAACCTTCACCTCAGATAATAAAGTAACCCTTGAAGCTGCCCTTCACAACCTGCATGTGCTGGATTACGATTTTTATTTCAAGGTAACAGATCGGTTACTGGAAGAAAATACCCCCGCTATACTGTTAATTCTGGACGAAATTCTGGCCAAGGGCTTTGATCCCCACAACTTTATTAACGGGCTCAGCGAGCATTTTCGTAACCTGTTGGTTTGTAAGGACCCTGCTACTGTGCAATTACTGGAAGTCTCTGGGGCTGTTAGTGAGCGTTATCTGCTTCAAGCCAACCAAACCAGTAAGTCATTTTTATTAACGGCCATGAATATTGCTAATCAATGTGACCTTGGCTATAAGAATAGTAAAAATCCCCGTCTTCATGTGGAGATTGCCCTGATGAAAATGGCCCATATACCTGTCGCCCTTCAATTGGCTAAAAAAAAAACCTCCAACAGCTATCTGAAAGGCAATGATGCATCAGAACATCCTAAAGAAGAACTTCCAGCTAAGACTAAAGAGCAGGAAAAAAAGAAGGTAGAAAAAGTAGAAAAAAAAGAAACAGCGGTAACCGACGGCCCCCAAGTTGAATCGAATAAAACATCCGGTAACGGAAAATCAAGAAACACCGGGCTGTTGCCTAATTTGGAGGAACTCAAAACTCAATTCGAGGATAGTCCCCAGGAGACTGAAGTAAACCGGGAGCCGGTAACAAGACAAGACCCTATCTCCTCGGAGAAATTACTAAAAGCCTGGAAGCAATTTGCCTCTACCAGAAAAGAAGCGGGTAAAAAACAGGAATCTCTTATCCTGGGTCAGGAACCAATATTTCAAGCCCCGTCTACTGTGAAAATAAAACTAAACAGCGCGGTGCAAGTTGATACTGTTGATAACCTAAAATCTGAACTGATGCCTTTTCTGCGTGAAAGCCTAGCCAATGATACCCTACAATTGGAAGCCGAACTGGAAATTGACCAGGGAAAGCCTCTGATATATACCCCAGCTGAGAAGTTTCAATACCTTATCGAAAAACATCCGCCGTTGAAAACTCTTCAAAAAAAATTAGGTTTAGATCCTGATTTTTAAGGTAGCTGGATCCATGGCATGGATCCGAATTGTATAATTTTTAAAATTTTGTTTTCAACTATGAAACTATTATCCCTCTTTTTTTCAATGATCATTCTATCGGCTACAGTAGCCTTTGGCCAAACGCTGGAAGAGCTGAAAGCGGAACAGGCAGCTAAGAAAGATACCCTCAATAGGTTAAAAACCGAGTTAAATGCCTTGGAGAGTCAAATAAATACCTTCCCGGGATGGAAACTAGGAGCATTCGGAACCCTGGGAGTTAATCTGACTAACTTTAACAATTGGTTTTCCAAAGGTATTCCAAATTCCTCCGGTGGCAACATTGGTTTTACCAGCAATTTTTTTGCAAATCTTGATAGAGAGAAGTTCTTTTGGCGTAATTCAGCCGCCGTTAATCTGGGCTGGGTAAAATTTGACGATAAGGATGATCCCGATGATAAAGATGAATTTGAGCAGGCTACCGATGTATTCAATATTAGTTCACTTTATGGATATAAGATATCGGAAAAATTCGCCATCTCCAGCTTAATGGAATACAGAACTACTCTGTTAAGTAATTTCAATGACCCCGGTTATCTTGATTTGGGAGTTGGTGGCACCTGGACCCCTGTGAAAAACCTGATAGTAGTGGTGCACCCATTGAACTATAATATTGTGTTCGCCGATTCAGAGGCCATCTTTGAATCAAGCCTGGGAGCTAAGATCGTAGTTGATTATACCAGGAAATTGCCTGTTGGAATCGACTTTAAGACCAACCTGTCTACCTTTCAAAGTTATAAAACCCAGGACCTTTCGAATTGGACCTGGACTAATTCCTTTGGATATACCATCTGGAAGGCTATCGGGGTAGGTTTTGAATTTGGGCTTAGAGAAAACAAACAGGAAACGCTGGATTATGTAGTCAATACCCTGGGTGATACCGAAGCAACTTTCGATACCATCGATAATGAACTGCAGAGTTACTGGATATTAGGTATCAATTATACTTTCTAGCAGTGCTGTTAAGGCTCCAATAGTGGCTAGGAGGCTTTGGTAGTGTTAAGTGCCTTAATCTCCTGAAGTTCTGCCTCAGTTAGCGGTTTAGTTATAAATTTGATCACATGATCGTTGTTTACGATCTTGTCAATATCCCGCTTATTGTCGGAACTTGAAAGTATTATCACCCGGCACTTGTTCTTAACAATTTCGGCGAATTTCTCAAATTCATACAGGAATACGAAGCCGTCCACGATTGGCATATTGATGTCCAGGAATATAAGGTCTGGTAATTTATCCGGATCGTTGCGGTGAGTACCGATATACTCTAGCGCACTTTTACCTGAACTTTTAATGATTACGTTTCGAGCAAATTTGGTTATTTCAATAATGCGTTTACTGATAAAATTATCAGTTTCATTATCATCCACCAGCATGACCAATTCCATACGATTTTCTTCCATCTAATACTGTCTGTTGGTCTTTTTTAAATAAATCGCTTCAACCCACAAGCGCTTAGAAAATATTACTTTTCAAAGATAAGGCTTTAGAATGATGTCTGGTCGCCAAACTTGTAGCAATTATTAGCTTGGTAATAAATTCGACGATTAGCGAAGAATAACTCCCTATCCTGTCAATATCAAGGGCGTTTTTTAAGCTTTATCCTTTCCCCCACCGAAATGTCAAAATCCTCTTTTTCATTCCACTCCATTAGCTCCTTGATAGTAGCATCATGATCACGTGCTATTTGGTAAAGGGTCTCTCCCTGCTTAACCTCATAGTAAATAAACTCATTTTCAGCCCCTTTGAGCGGTTCATTCTGGGGCACTTCCGATTTTCTAATGATTATTTCTTGTCCTATGCTAAGCGAAGTGCCTGAGTCGAGATTGTTTAGTTTCAACAGATCTTCTACTGTAGTCTGGTATTTCCTGGCTATTCCGTACAATGTTTCACCCTTCTGGATGCGATGTACTTTTTTTAGTGTTTTTGTAACATTAGAACCATTGTCCACTCCAACGAAATTAACAGGCTCCTCTAATTCAAACTCCTCAACTTCCTTTAAATCCTTTGTTTTCTGTGGTTTCCTAGGAGAAGTTTTTTGAAACTCCGGAGCTGAGTTGGGCTTTGCCTTTGTCCTGTTATTTTTTAGAGTATCAGACAAAGCTGAGCTGTGCGACTTAATTACCTCAGGTTGATAGACCGGCGCTTTTTGCTCAACTGAAGGCTTCTCATCAGCTGCAGGTGGGTTCTGATAGGCAACAGGTTCATCTGCCGGCCGGATAAATCTAAGCCACAGTACCCGGCCGGGGCGCACCTTTTGACCTTTTCTCAGCCTATTCTTGTCTCGTAATTTTGAAAGCTTGAGCCCGTACTTTTGTGATATAGACCAAATGCTTTCTCCGGGTTCCACCACATGATAGTGTTCTTTGGCCTTGCTTTTTTTCCTTTTAAGGTATAGGATCTCACCTGCCTTGAGTGATCGAGCAGAATTTAAATCGTTATAGTATAGTAGCCTTTTCATGGAAACACCGGTTCTTTCAGAGATATCCTTCAGATTATCATTTCCACCTACTACCATACCGGAAATTCCGTTAATTCTGGCTTGTTTGCTAATATTTTCACGGCCTGATGCTCCGTAAACCTGGGGGTATTGATCCTGCTTGGTGTTATACCTCCGCTTTGTGGAACTCCTTGGACTGCTGCGGTTACCTGAAACAGTCGAACTATAAATTTTTTCCGGATTCCCACTGGCTATCAGTTGGTCGTTGGCCTCTGTAAACGGCAATATGACTGCATAGTCCTTATCACTTGGTACTTTACCTCGCCCCAGCCACTTGTTATACTCCAGTACCAACTCGGAAGGCAAATTATTGTATTGGGCAATTTCCTTTATTGATTTATTCCTCCCCTCATAATACTCGGCCAAATAGTATTTGGGTGGAGCTGGAGATATTGATTCAAATGCTACTTTGTGGGCCAGGAATTTAATGACGTACCAATGAGTACCACCGGTGATCGGCATGGAATTGGCGCCTCGATACCGCTTATTCACTAATTTTAAGGCTCCACCTGGCCCTTGTTGATAAGCCAGTAAGGCATGGACCCAATTGTCAAAATACAGCTTGTTGTTCTTTAATATATATCGTGCTGCCCCGCGGGTGGAAGAGACAATGTTCTTTCTCTCGTCCACTTGACGATCTACGCGGAGGCCAACTTCTGAAGCTGCCGCCTTTTTAAATTGCCAATATCCCACGGCGTTGGATGAGCTTACAGCATCTGATATCAGCGCGCTCTCCTGCAACACCAGATATTTAAAATCCTGCGGCAGACCTTCTTCATCAAATATCCTTTCGATAATCGGAAAGTACATTTGCAATCGATCAACCTTGATCTGGAAGTACTTGGGATTTTTGGTAAGTGCGTTTACTTCTGCTTGTATTTTTGCTTTCGCCTTACTGTTTAGTTTTAGCGTCATACCAGCGAAACGGATATTGCTGGGTACCGTAGGGCCGTCAGCCATCAGGGAAAAAAACCCTAGGATAAAACATACACTTATCAGTAATCTTTTCATATTCTTCTCAAAATCATTATACCGTCCCTTATTGGTAACAATAAATTCTCTACTCGACTATCTTTATGGACTTTATGGTTAAAATCCAGGATCCCCCTGGTTTCCTTATCTACCTTCTCCCCGCTTTCAAGTACTTTACCGTACCACAATACATTATCTGCCAAAATGAATCCTCCTGGTGGAACCTTATCGATTATCAAATCAAAATATCGGCTATAATTTTGCTTATCAGCATCTAAAAATACCAAGTCAAATGGTCCGGAAAGGGTAGGCAAGATCTGTAAGGCATCTCCATGCAATACCTGCACCCGGTCCTGTATACCGGCGTCCTCCAGGTAACCTTTCACTATATCGGATAATTCCCGGTTAATATCAATGGTGACCAATTCACCGTTTGACAGCATCCCCTCAGCCAGGCAGATGGCAGAATAGCCGGTATAAGTGCCAATTTCCAGAATGCGATCTGGTTTGATCATATGGGAAATCATGGAAAGTAAACGACCTTGCAGGTGCCCGGATAGCATCTTGGGATATAGAGCCTTCAAATTGGTGTCTCTATCCAGCTTCTTTAAAAGTGGAGATTCCGGATAAGTATGGGCTTCGGCATACTCTACCAGCTCCGGGTTTAAAAAATCCATGTCTAGTGTTTAACCGTAAAAAGTAGTTGGTATTTCTATTAACTACGGTGATCTAACAAAATTGCACTATTTCGGCAAAAAAATCAAAGTGCTGAAGCTGGCGCTATCAAATATATCATTTGCCAGCTCCTGCAGCTTAGCGGCAGAAATTTCTCGTACCTCCCGAATGATTTCTTCGAGACTTCGAATGGTATCCAAATCCAATAGGCTTTTCCCCATCATTAACATTAAATTCATGTTATTTTCCTCAGCCATGGCCAACTGCCCTATAAGTTGCTCCTTAGCTCGGTGTAATTGAAGAGTACCCAGCGGTTTTTCTTTTAGCAGCTTTAATTCGCGATAAACCAAAGCCATGCTTTTAGGAATATTCTTGGGATCTGTAGCAAAAAAAACCGCAAATAATCCAGTATCAAAATAGGGAGTATAGTTTCCATCAATCGCATATACCAAGCCATGCTTTTCCCTTAAAGTCAAGTTTAATCGGCTATTCATACTCGGCCCGCCCAGGATATTGACCAGGGTGAAGAAAGGCAGCCGATTTTGATCAGAAAGGCTGTAAGCCAAACGACCGATAGCGCAATGCGCCTGGGTTACAGCCCGCGATGTTTGTTTCCTCTCTGGTACATACCCGGAAAACGAAGTACGTGCTTTGGAGGTAGTGGCAGCTTCAATGACACCGGGATACTTCTCAGCCATCCTCAAAACCTTAGCAAAAGGAATATTTCCCACGCAGGAAAATACTATTTTCTCAGTATGCATGTTTTGAGTTACAAATCTCTGTAAGTCGGCTTGTTTGAAGCCCGCTACACTGCTCCCGTCTCCTAAAATATTCTGCCCTAGTTGGTGCCCTCTAAATATCAGTTGATCAAAATCATCCTGGATGGCATCGTCAGGTGAGTCCATATACATGGCCATTTCCTCTAAGATCACACTCCGTTCCTTCTCTATCTGCCGCGGCGGAAAAATGGAATGAAAGGTAATATCGGTTAAAAGTTCAATGGCTTTTTCAAAATACCGGTCCAGGACACTGGCATAAAAGCAAATCTTTTCCTTGGAGGTATAGGCATTCAATTCGCCTCCTACCCATTCAAGCCCGTTAATAATGTGATAGGCTTTTCTTTTTCTGGTGCCCTTAAAAGCCATGTGCTCCCAGAAATGGGCCAAACCTTGTTGATCGGCGTTTTCATCCCGGCTGCCAATATCCAGAATGTATCCACAATGGACTATCTTGGTGGTGAGAACCGGTTTATGCACTACCCTGATCCCGTTTGATAAGCGATGATGAAAATAATCTTGCATATTCGGGGTGCAAACTTAATTAAAATGCTATAATTATTGCCTAGCTTGAACCCGTGGCTGTCCTTTACCTTATGCCGGAAACAAAAATTCTATCTTTTAAGCAATTACTATTGAAATGAAGGTCAAATATGAACCTATAGACCGCTCTTTGTTTATAGGCAATCGACGAAACCTGGTGGACAAGATGAAGCCAAACTCCATAGCGATATTTCAATCAAATGATATCATGCCTACCAGTGCCGATGGAACTCATCCTTTTGTACAGGATGCAGATATTTTTTATCTATCCGGTATCGATCAGGAAGAATCTATGCTGGTATTGTGTCCGGGGTTTCCGGATGAAAAGTTAAGAGAAGTACTTTTCTTGAAGAAAACCAATCCCCATATCGCAGTTTGGGAAGGGCATAAATACACTAAGGAGGAAGCCAGAGAAACCTCCGGTGTCAACACTGTTTTATGGGTGGATAGTTTTGAGAACACTTTTAACACCATGATGGCTGAATGCCATGAGGTTTATCTCAATAGCAACGAACATATCAGGGCAGTAGTTGAGGTGGAAACCCGTAACGCTCGCTTTGTAAAATGGTGTCAGGAACGCTACCCCTTGCACAACTACTTGAAAATTGCCCCTATCATGCATCAACTCCGGGCTATTAAAGGTCCCGAGGAAATAAATCAGATCCAAAAAGCCTGCGATATTACCAAAGCTGGATTCGATAGAGTGCTCAACTTCGTGGAGCCGGGGGTAATGGAGTACGAAATAGAGGCTGAGTACCTTTATGAATTTGTTCGGAATGGATCCTCTGGTTTTGCCTACGAGCCAATAGTTGCCAGCGGACCCAGCGCCTGTATACTACACTATGTAGACAATAATAAAGCCTGTCGTGATGGGGAAGTGATCTTAATGGACGTGGGAGCGCGTTACGCCAATTACCATGCGGATATGACTCGTTCAATTCCGGTAAATGGGCGCTATACCAAACGCCAGAGAGCCGTTTATGAGGCCGTTCTAAAAGTCATGCGCGAAGCAATGGAGTTATTAACACCGGGCAATACCATACCCCAGTATCATCGTGAGGTGGGTGAAATTATGCAAAGTGAGCTGCTGGGGTTGGGTTTATTGGATAAAACGGATATAAAAAATCAAGATCCGGAAAAGCCTGCCTATAAGAAATATTTTATGCATGGAACCTCACACCACCTGGGGTTGAACGTCCATGACGTGGGAAACATCTATCGCCCAATGGAACCGGGGATGGTGTTTACGGTAGAACCCGGCATTTATATCCCCGAAGAAGATCTGGGCATCAGGATAGAAAACGATGTGGTGATACAATCTGACGGTGTACTGGACCTGATGGCCTCAATCCCCATTGAAGCGGAAGAGATTGAAGAGATAATGAACCAATAAGCAGTGAGGATCGAAATACGGGAAGGGACCCCCATGGAAGCGTATCAGGTGGCCGGTGCTATTCCGGAATTTAACCATCAGTTGTACCATTCTAGTACCTACCAGCAGCGATTGGCAGCACCATGCTCCATACTGATTGCAAATATCGACCGGTCGGTGGCAGGATTTAAAGTGGGTTATCAAAGAGGAGCACAGGGTAGTTTTTATAGCTGGATGGGTGGGGTTTTACCCCGGTTTCGCAGGATGGGAGTAGCTCAAGCTTTGGCTGACCACCAGGAATCATGGGCAGTGGCCCGAGGATACAAGAAACTCTGGTTTAAAACCCGCAATAGGAATCGGGCTATGTTACATTTTGCCATTAATAGAGGTTTCTACTTGGTAGAGATTATCCCTAATGATAAAATTCAGGATTATCGTATT
Organism: Cyclobacteriaceae bacterium; assembly: GCA_965224285.1. GTDB lineage: Bacteria > Bacteroidota > Bacteroidia > Cytophagales > Cyclobacteriaceae > JAJCYK01. The sequence continues at coordinate 4,074,744 of OZ245043.1, read as the reverse complement.
ATTTTAGAAAAAACCTTAAACACATGACATCTGAAAGCTTCAACATAGACGGTGCTCCACAACCCATGGGCAGCTACCCTCATGCCCGCAAGGCAGGGCCCTTTCTTCTCCTTTCTGGAATCGGTCCCAGGGATCCCAAAACTAATATGGTGCCCGGCACCAGGTTTGATCATCAGGGAGAAGTGGTGGAACATGATATTGAAGCCCAGTGTCACGCAGTTTTTGAAAATGTGAAACGGGTACTATCAGCGGCAGGCGCTAACTGGGATCAATTGGTAGATATAACTGTATTCCTAACGGACCTGAAAAATGATTTTCCCACCTACAATCGGGTCTACAAACAGTATTTTAACCGGAATCCGCCTTGTAGGACTACAGTGGGAGTAACCAGCCTGCCCTCTTCTATTGCTATTGAGCTGAAATGCATGGCCTATTTGGACTAGTATGGAAATCACTGTCTTATAGAATAGCCCTAATCGGGTAGAAAAAAATCCCGGTGTAAACTACCGGGATAATAAATCAAAGGAGATCTTTTGGTTACGCTTAACCCCCTATAGCCACCCGGCGAAAATCCGTGACCGTTAAACCATTCTTCACGCTGTCCAGGTATTTGGAAATAGTGAACGAACTGTCTTTGACAAATGCCTGATTTAATAAGGTATTTTCTTTGTAAAACTTGTTCAGTTTACCTTCGGCAATCCTCTCTACAATATTTTCTGGTTTTCCTTCCGCCAGCGCCTGCTCCCGGCCAATTGATAATTCTCGCTCTATCACATCCTTTTCTACATGATCCTTATCCACCGCTACCGGGTTCATAGCGGCTATCTGCATGGCAACATCTTTACCCGCCAGTCCCACTTCGGAAGCCTCACCTCCACTCAATCCTACCAGTACACCTAATTTATTACCAGCATGTATATAGGGTACCACCGCCTCGGCACTTAGAGTTTCATAGGCGCTGATCTCGATCTTTTCACCGATTTTGCCGATCAGTTCGGCAATTTTTTCCTGCACCGTTAGTTGACCGGCAGATAGTGTTAATAGTTCATTGATATCGTTTGGCTTCCGGGTTTCTGCAAGCTCCAATATCTCTCTGCCCAGGGCTTGAAATTCTTCATTCTTGGCCACAAAATCTGTCTCACAATTCAAAGCGATCACCACTCCTTCGGTTCCCGCCTGGTTGGTAGTAACAAATACAGACCCCTCTGAAGTCTCGCGATCAGCCCGTGACGCGGACACCTTTTGTCCTTTTTTTCGCAACAAGTCGATAGCTGCCTCGAAATCACCCTCGGCCTCTACCAGAGCTTTTTTGCAATCCATCATTCCAGCCCCAGTCATTTTTCTCAGCTTGTTCACATCTTGTGCTGTAATATTCATCTGCTTGGTTCTTTAAGTTTTCTAAAAAAAAACACCGAATTCCAAGGGGATCCGATGTTCAGGTTTTTATTAATTTTTTATGATTATTTGCTTCCCTCTTTAACCTTTTCACCGGTGGACTCAGCCTGGGCTGTCGCCGCTGCTTCGTCCATCTTTTTCTTGTTTTCCTCTTGCTGTTTTAGGTTAGCCTCTTCCTTATCCTTGCGGCGCTCCTGTAATCCTTGCTCTACAGCGCCACCTACCGCCCTAGTAATAATATTAATACTTTTAAAAGCATCATCGTTTCCGGGAATAGGGAAATCAACCAACTCCGGGTTTGAATTGGTGTCGACCAAAGCAAATACCGGAATATTCAATTTTTGAGCCTCTTTAACCGCAATATGCTCCTTTTTAATATCGATGACAAAAAGGGCAGCCGGCAACCTGGTCAGATCGGAAATTCCTCCTAATACTTTCTCCAGTTTGGCTTTTTCACGACCCACCATGAGCCTCTCCCGCTTGGCAAGGTTTTTAAAACTTTCATCCTTCATCTTCTTTTCCATGCCTGACATCTTCTTCAATGACCTCCTGATGGTGGCAAAATTAGTCAACATTCCTCCCAGCCATCTCTCAGTGACGTAGGGCATATTCAACCTTTGAGCTTCCTCCGCTACAATTTGCTTAGCTTGTTTCTTAGTAGCTACAAAAAGTATTTTTCTGCCAGTACGCACAATCTGCCTCAAAGCATTAGAGGCTTGCTCCAAAGAATCCATTGTCTTGTGAAGGTCGATTACATGAATACCGTTACGCTCCATAAAGATATATTGCGCCATGCGCGGATCCCATTTCCTGGTTAAGTGCCCAAAGTGCACCCCAGCTTCCAATAGATCTTTATATTCCAATTTAGCCATTCAATATATGGTTTGAGTCAAATTAACGTTTACTGAATTGGAAGGCCCTTCTGGCTTTTCTCCTTCCGTATTTCTTTCTTTCTACCATGCGGGGATCCCGGGTGAGGAAGCCTTCCTGCTTCAAAGCCGGACGGTGCTCCTGGTCTGCTTCACATAAAGCTCTGGCAATAGCCAATCTGATGGCTTCGGCTTGTCCCTTTGATCCTCCTCCACCCACATTTACCTGAATGTCGTATTTGCCATCAGCCTCGGTAATTGTCAGCGGCTGCTTGACGATGGTCTGTAATATGGGCGAAGGAAAATATTCGTCCATATTGCGTTGATTCACTTCAATTTTACCTTTACCGGGTTTTACGTAGATCCTGGCAACCGAAGTCTTTCTCCTACCTATGGTGTTTATTATATCCATTCAAACATTACAATTTAATTTCACGGGGCTTTTGAGCTTCATGCGGGTGCTCACTTCCTTCGTATACATACAAGTTTTTGAATAAAGCACGCCCCAGTCGATTTTTTGGCAGCATCCCCTTGACCGCTTTTTCAATGATCCTGGCGGGAAACTTGGAGTGTAATTGCCGAGGGGTAGTAACCCTTTGGCCTCCCGGATAACCGGTATGTCTCACATACTGTTTGGAATCCCATTTATCACCGGTCAATTTTATTTTTTCACAGTTGATCACGATCACGTTATCTCCGCAATCAACATGCGGTGTAAAATTTGGCTTATGTTTACCCCTTATCAATTTGGCCACTTCGCTGGATAATCGACCTAATACCTGGTCCTCAGCGTCCACGATCAACCATTGCTTGTCTACAGTGGCCTTGTTGGCAGATTTTGTTTTATAGCTTAAAGTATTCACTGCTTTTGTTATGCTTTAAAATCCCCTCAAAAAGGGTCACAAAGATAGAAGCTAATTATTGGAAATGCAATACTTACCCTTATAGTTTTAGTGTCCTTGGTTTAGCTGGAGCCATGCCCGTGGTTATACTGGTAAGGGCGATACTTTCCGAGCTGGTTAAGCAGGGCTCTAAAATCTTTGGGGTAGGGAGCGGTAATTTCTCGGATTGTACCGTTCAGCAACTGAAAACTCAGATTAGCAGCATGTAAAGCCAGCCTTGACATTAAAGGTCGTTCTTCAGTGTACTTCTTTAAATTATAATGAGGCTTAACCTGCGACAAGTAGAACGCCTCACCGCCGTAATTAAGGTCTGCTACAATAGGCGCATTTAGATGAGAAAGATGCGCCCTGATTTGATGGGTCCTTCCGGTTATGGGCTTACAACTGATTAAACTATGGGCCTTGTAAATATCCATAGTATCGAAAATAGTAACAGCCTCCTTCCCTTCCAGGGTAGAGACATGAGTTATACCTCTTCTCCCTGAAACCAGCGGTGCACTCAGCTCATGGTTTTTGAATTGGTGTCTGCCATGCACTACGGCGTGATAGATCTTGGCCACCTGTCGATTCTGAAATTGGAGGCTGACATGACGATATGCCTGAGGATTTTTGGCTAAAATAATAGCTCCGCTGGTCAGCTTATCCAGCCGGTGGGCCAGTTGACAATCCCTGCGGTGTTTCCTGGCCCACTCCAAAAGATTATCATCCTCTTTGCGATCAGCCAAGGCTGATATACCAGATGGTTTATTAAGTACCAAATAGTCCTGATCTTCATGCAGGATATGTTCCTCGAATTTATAAGGTTTCACTTTAATTCTCCTTTTGCCAGTTCGAAATAAAAATCCGAACCTTTATTAATTACACTTTTAACCTTGATCTGACTGCCATGCTGGTCCAATATGTGTTTTACAATAGCCAGGCCTAATCCTGTTCCACCACGGTCGTGTGATTTCCCTCGGCTCTTTTCCACCCGGTAAAACCGCTGAAAAATCCGATCCAGGTGCTCCGGGGGTATCCCTTTTCCATTGTCCTTAACATGGATGGCCACCCGGTCTTTCTTCATCTCAAAATCTACCACTACCCTGCCTTTTTCATCAGTATAGTTGATGCCATTATGGATCAGGTTGCGCAACACCTGGGATATGCGGTTTAGGTCTCCTTCTACTACAATATTCTTAAAGGTACCACTGCCAAATCTCAACTTGATCTTTTTCTTATCCGCCCGGCTTTCCAATTGTTCAAAGACCTCCAGAGTAAGATCAAAAATATTAAAACTCCGGATATCCATGGTGATCTGTCCTGTTTCCAGGCGGGAGAGTACCAGAAGATCTTTGACTAAGGCATCCAACCCGTCCAAGCTCTTTGCCGCTTTCTTTAAAAAGCGAAATTTTACGTTGTTGTCGTTGATGGCTCCATCAAGAAGAGTGTGTACATAACCTTGCGCGGCAAAAATCGGGGTTTTTAATTCATGGCTTACGTCTGCCAAAAACTCCCTGCGGTAAGCTGCCATAGTCTTTAAATGATCGATCTCTCCTTGTTTGACTTTGGCGTAGGATAAAACTGCCTCGGTAAAATTTTCGAAGCGCCGTTTGCTCAAGGCCTTTGTTTCCTGAAAAGGTGATTCCGATGCATGTCTCAATACTTCGGATATCTTTCTAATCTCCTCAAAAAGCAACCACTCCAGGGAGATCTTTCCCGTGATAAACGATAAGACCAGTACCAGCAATCCAGATAGCCACCAGATAGGCCCTGATATCCCTAGCCATAATCTGTTTATGGTCATTACCAGGACGGTTATTACCGTTGCAATAACCAGGGATATAATCCAGGGATTGGTTCTCATATATCAAATCAGTCTCCAGTGTGATTGAACTTGTAGCCCACTCCTTTTACGGTACTTATGTATTTTTCCCCAATTTTTTCCCGGACTTTCCTAATATGGACATCCACAGTTCTAGCCAAAACATAAACATCTGCACCCCATATATGATGCAGCAATTCATCCCTGCTAAAGACCTGATTAGGATTATAGGCTAAGTAGTATAGCAGTTCAAATTCCTTTTTTGGCAGGGTGATTTCGGCACCTTCTTTAACTACCAGGTAGCGGTTTCTGTCTATCACCAGCTTTCCCAGATCTAAAGTTTCCGGTTTAGTATTTTTCTTATTTTCTTTTTTATAGAGCGCCTTTATACGACTCATCAAAGCCCGGGGTTTGATCGGTTTGGCAATATAATCATCAGCTCCTGCTTCAAATGCGGCAATCTCGGAATACTCTTCAGCTCTTGAGGTGAGAAAAGTGATATGGGTATTGGTCAATCCCTGATTTTCACGCAGTCGACGACAGGTCTCTACCCCATCGATTCCCGGCATCATGATATCCAGCAGTACCAGATCAGGTTTGAATTGAAGTGCCTCCTCTATCGATTCTTCTCCAGATTGACAAACCCTTACCGTATACCCCTCCTTCTCTAGGTTATACTTCAATAGTTCCAGAATATCCTTCTCGTCATCCACCACTAATATTTTGAACTTTTCTTTTTTCACAAGGATAATTACTGATCTTGGTTTTCCTTAAAAATTTCGTCCAACCGGCTCAACAGCTGACTTCCTCTTAAATTCCGAGCTATGATGTTCCCTTGGGGATCAATTAGAAAAGTAGATGGTATGCTTCTAACCGCATACTTGGCCGCTCCTTCACTTTTCCATCCCTTCAGGTCACTGACATGATGCCAAGTCAAGCCGTCCTGCCGTATAGCCTTAAGCCATAGATCCCTTCTGGAATCCAGTGAAACACCATAGATAGTAAAGCCTTTGTCTTTATACTTGTGATAAGCTTTCACCACATTTGGGGCTTCAACCCGGCATGGCCTGCACCAGGACGCCCAAAAGTCCAGTAGTATATACTTACCTTTCAAGTCATGCAGTGACACCAGGTTTCCCGTACTATCAGGGAGTTGGATATCCGGTGCCGGCCCTCCAGTTTGAGGGCCTGGGTCAGGCAACAATTTTACTAGCTGTGAAGCAGCCTTCGAATGCGGATACTCCATTTGGAATTTACGGGTGTAGGATACCCGGTATTGCTCTGGTGCGCGAGCCATAAATCTTATAATGGTAATATAAAGCGCTTCTCTAGCTTCGGATGAGGGTTCGGTGAGGTTAACCAGCTGATCCATCAAATCTTCTACCTCGCGAATATTTCTAGGTTTAACCATTTGCAACAAGCTGTGAATTTTACCCTGGTAGTACATATTAGAAGCTAATTCCGGATCATTCAAATAGCCTGACCTAAGTTGCTCCATGTAAGGGACAGCGGTATCCCAATGGTAAAAATCTGACATTTTACCAATAAAAGTCTGGGGGTACCGGTTCAAGAGCTCACCGTAAAACTGCTGTTTGACCAATTCGAGGCTGTCCATTATCATCCTTATGCTTTGGTTGTGGCTTTCACGCTCAGACGATGAAAGCTGACGCCGGGATCTAGCCAGGCTGTCTATTTTCCGAGCTGGTAGCTGTAAGGCCTGGATCAGGCGCAAATACTCCTTCAGAGCCGTATTTTCCTTCGAATGGTAAAATTTTGTAACCGGTGGCTTTTCAGTAAAATCAACCGCTAAATCAAGACGTTCCTCCCCCAGGATGACATCAAAGCTGGCATCTAATCCCGGGCCCATTTTGTACCATCCCCGGACTGGTATTTCAACCTGTAAGGAAAAGGTGCTGTCGGTCACTAAAGTTGAATCAATTGGTTTCCATGACCAATATTGATACTGGTAAAGATACAAGGTAGTGGCTGTTGGGTTTTCGACTAACCCGTTAATGGTGACCAACTGTGCCTGACAAAGGGAAAGACCACCTATGAATATCCCAAAAATAACCAGAAATTTCACTGAAGATGATTTGACTAATGTAAAATTAGCCAGAAATCTATGGAATAAAAAGCAAGCCCTACTCCAAAACCGGAAGCCCGTTGCGGGCACCGCTAATTCGTTTTATGTCAATTTCTATAGCCCCTACGAACAAGCTGGCCTTGATCTTTAATGGAATTTTATTGGAGTCGTCGGATATCCAAACTTTAATGGCATCCTCTCCCTCAAATAGTTTATTCTTGGGCATGATAGGCTGCAATAGCAGGGTATTGAATTTCCCCAAGCGAGTACGCAGGGATTCTTTCCCTAAATATTTAACCTTGAAATCATACTGCTCTTCATCGAAAAAAGCATCGATGGTCAGTACCGTCCCCGGTTGTACTTTCGAAAAATCAATGGTTCGTAGGTAATAGTACCCACTCACCATATCCTGTACATTATCCGGAACTTTGGTTTGAAGGGTTTCCCTGGGCTCTTTGGTTTTTTTATCTAAAATGACCGTGGTAGCCTGATCAGTCGTATGGTCAAAATCAACAATTTCGTACTTTCGATAGCGACCTTCTTCTATATTCCGGTAGAATCGATGAGGAATTATAGCTGCGGTATCTATATAGCTGCCCCAATTATCATTTATGCGGGTGATCAAATCAAATACCCCTACCGAACGGCCATATACGTCCACTTTATAGCAGGGGCGATCGTTGCGAAAAGTCACCTTATCGTCAATTACCATGGTAGCGATGGCGGCATTAAGCATGCCGTAATGCACCCTATATTCCAGCTTCTCTCCTTCTCCAAAACTGGTATTGGGGCGTTCACGATAAACTGCCTGTGGGCTGCTTGCAGTTAACGCTATAGCTAGAAAGCAAAGTATAAAACGAGTCATAGACTATACTTGATTCTGTTGATCAGAAATCAAATTGTATACCAATTCTCAGTATCCTCTGATTTAAGGAGCCATTATTTCTTTAAAATGTTGGAAATAAGCACCTAAATCGCCATTAAATTTATTGGCCAACTCCTTTTCAAAAAAGGTGAAATCACCCCGATATCTTAAATAGGACATAAAAAAAGCATTATTGATCTTTCTGCTGTGCAAGAAATCTCTATAACGCTGTTTTTCATTTAAAGACAAAGTGTCGAAAGTTAAAATAATTTCATTTATTGCCTGCTTTTTGAAATTGTAACGAGTATTCTCGGTTTTAGTTTCCATTAGCTGTTGATATAATGAATCCAATTGATCGGCGCCTCTCAGGATATGATCGGTGAATTTATGTCGATCCTCTTGCTCAGCCAAGTATTGCCGGTATTCCAGAGAACTGCTGCCAAATTTTCTGATGAGAAACTGCTGTGCCCCCTGATCCCCGAAAAAAGAAGCTATGTTTTCGTTAAACTCCACGCTGTCTTTTATAAACAGATTTTCATGAGTGAGCTCATGGATTATGGTGTTCACTAAATTGCCAACATGGTCACTCAACATATTGGACAAGACCGGATCCCTAAACCAACCAAGTGTAGACCAACCACCGGCAACCCTCAAATTGGTGTCATAGTTTTCACTTGCCAAAGCCTGCTCTTCTTTCAAGGCTTTAGTATAATCAAAAAATCCCTTGTAAGGTACTTCACCCAGGAAAGGGAAATACCACTCCTTGGCCTCTAATTGGTAAGGCTGGGCGCCTGTCACCACCCACAGAGAAGGTTGCCCTTTTTGGTCGTAAAATGTAGTATAATTTTTAGATGGCTCATAACCTAAGTTCTCCACAGTGTACTGCTTTACCTCGTGAATTAGATTGAGCTTATATTTTATCGAATCATGTACCTCGGGATCCTGAAGTACTTCCTCAAACTCCCTGGCTGCCCAAATAATCGACAATTGACCATGGGCCTGTCCTAAACCGTATGCAATAAGCTTATAATACCAGACTGCCAGCAGCAATAATCCCAAGAGCAGCCACAGTAGTGTTTTACGAATCATCTTATAGTTCCTTTCAGGATCAGGTTTAAATTTAACATGAAAATATTAGTATAATCAGTTCATGTAATGCTTGTTCGGTATGCTACCGAACTGTGCTTACGAAAGTGATTGCAGATCCCGCATTTTGAATAACTTGTTTGTTAAATTTATGCATTCATAGTACCTTACATTTTTGTGATTTTTTTAAAGTATAGCATACCAACATGAGTGTAGCATCAGAAAAGCTTAAAGCCCTGCAACTGACCATTGATAAACTAGAAAAAACCTACGGGAAAGGGGCTGTGATGAAATTAAGCGATGAGCGGGTAATTGATATACCAGCCATATCCACCGGTTCATTGGGATTGGATATTGCCTTGGGGGTAGGGGGTATTCCCAGAGGACGCATAGTGGAAATTTACGGTCCAGAGTCTTCCGGTAAAACCACCTTGAGTATGCACTGCATTGCAGAAGCTCAGAAGAATGGCGGATTGGCGGCAATAATCGATGCTGAACATGCTTTTGATAAATTTTATGCGGAAAACTTAGGTATTGACACCGAGAATCTGCTTATATCACAACCAGACAATGGGGAGCAGGCATTAGAAATCGCCGAACATCTTATTCGATCGGGAGCTATTGACTTGATCGTGATCGATTCAGTAGCTGCTTTGGTTCCCCGGGGAGAACTTGAGGGAGAAATGGGCGATAGTAAAATGGGTCTGCAAGCACGGTTGATGTCACAGGCCATGCGCAAACTGACCGGGGTAATCAGCAAGACCGGGTGTTCCTGTATCTTTATCAACCAACTGCGGGAAAAAATAGGCGTAATGTTTGGCAACCCCGAAACAACCACTGGTGGTAATGCACTTAAATTCTACGCTTCAGTTCGATTGGATATCCGACGAATCGGACAGATCAAAGAGACTGCAGATAATATACTGGGAAACCGTACCCGAGTAAAAGTGGTGAAGAACAAAGTGGCGCCGCCCTTTAAAGTAGTGGAATTTGATATCATGTATGGGCAAGGCATCAGCAAAGTAGGCGAAATACTTGACCTTGGTGTTGAATTGGATATCATTAATAAATCTGGCAGCTGGTTTTCATACGATGGCAATAAACTGGGACAGGGCAGAGATGCGGTAAAACAATTACTGTTGGACAACCCGGAGCTGTGTGAGCAAATAGAAGCTCTGATCAGGTCTAAGGTCAAAGGAGAAACGGATAGCGACCCGGAAAAAGAACCAGTAGCTTCTAATTAATTTTCCCAGCATCAATTTTATTGGGTGCGAATAGCTTGTACCGGATCCATCCGGGAAGCCATGACTGCTGGAATTATCCCACTAATCGTGCCGACTGTAACGGCCACCATCAACCCCAACAGGATATTCTTAAAGGTTAATGCCAATTCCAAGCTGCCAGTATTGAGCGTTATAGATAAGAGATATACCACCAACAAACCAGCCACACCCCCGATAACGCTGAGGAAAATAGCTTCGAACAAGAATTGAAACAATATAAAATAATTCTTGGCCCCCAGTGACTTCTGTATACCTATAATGGAGGTTCTTTCCTTCACCGAAACAAACATGATATTAGCTATACCAAAGCCCCCAACCAGTAAAGCGAACATACCGATCACTCCACCGATAAAGGAAACCTGATCAAATAGTAACCCCAACTGATCGGCTACCATTTCAGACCGGTTTAAAGCGAAATTTGAGTCATCCTTGGGCTTTAATCCCCGCTTTCTTCTCATTAATCCCTCTAGCTCCCCTTCCAACTCCCTTAAATTCTCATCCTCTTCCAACCCCTTTACCGCTACTACCGATTCCACCCCAAACCGACTGCCTGTTGCATACATTTTACGAAAGCTCTTGTAAGGAATAAAACATTTATCATCGTTGCTGGGGGCGCCGATCAAGTTTTCTCCCTGGGTCTTCAACACCCCGATAACGGTAAACCTTAAACCTCTTATTTTAACATCTTCACCCAGTGCACCTCCCTGCGGAAAAAGAGCTTCGTGAACCTCGCTACCGATTAAAACCACATTACGACCCGACCTGATCTCCGTTCTGGTAAAATACCGCCCTTCCGAGATGGGCATATCATATACTTCACTGTGACCATAACTTATACCTGAAAGATGGATTCCGCTAATACTGTTGCTGTTCCTTTTAAGGGTTAAGTTACCTTTGTCGGCGAAAATGCTGATGCCTGTGCGATTTACTACCGTACTTTCCAGGAATTCATACTCTTCATATGTGGTCTGAGGCCGGTTTATGTATTCCCACCAAGGGTAGTTGCCTTCAAATGACCAGGGCCACTTTTGGATATACATGACTTTAGCCCCTAAGAATTCAAAGCTGTCCTTTAAATTTTGCTCCAGCGAATCCACTCCGGTAAACACTCCTATGATGGTAGTGATCCCGATCATAACCCCTAACAACGATAACACCGTCCGCAGGACATTCATCTTCAAGGCCGACCAGGCAAACCTGAAACTTTCTAAAATCAGTTTTATCACCATAAATTGTGAATCTGGGCAATTCCAGTTACCTATCGGCAAGTATGTGAGGAGGGTTACCCGTTGCCGTCCCATTGATGGACCATCTGGCAAACTATTAACTTCAAAATTAATATTTATAGCTACAATTCATTAGATTTGCACACTTTTAAAAAAGAGTCGATACCTTCCATGAAATTATCCGCTTTTAAGTTTGAGCTTCCTGAAAAATTTATTGCCTTACACCCCGCTCCCAACCGAGATGAATCACGTCTGATGGTGATTAACCGGGAGGATCAAAGTATCGAACACAAGATCTTTAAGGACGTTGTGGATTATTTTGATGATGGTGATGTGATGGTAATGAATGACACCAAGGTATTCCCTGCCAGGCTTTACGGTAATAAAGAAAAGACCGGGGCTAAAATAGAAGTTTTCCTCCTGCGTGAATTGAACAAGGAAATGCACTTGTGGGATGTATTGGTGGATCCTGCTCGAAAAATCAGGGTGGGTAATAAATTGTATTTCGGGGAAGGAGACTTGGTTGCTGAGGTAATCGACAACACTACTTCAAGAGGCAGAACAATTCGATTCCTTATTGACAGTAGCGATGAAGAATTTTACAATGCCATCGACACCCTGGGAGAAACTCCGCTACCCAAACACATCCAGCGCAAGGCGGAACCGTCAGACCGCGAGAGGTTTCAGACCATTTATGCCGAGAATGTGGGGGCGGTTGCCGCTCCATCTGCCGGTCTTCATTTTACCCAACAGGTGATGAAACGTCTGGAAATAAAAGGTGTCACCATGAGCCCCATTACTCTTCATATTGGCTTGGGTACTTTTCGACCGGTGGACGTGGAAGACCTCACTAAGCATAAAACAGATTCCGAGAACTACCGGGTGACCGAAGAGACTGCCAGGTTGGTCAATCAGGCCATGCAACAAAAAAAGAAGGTATGTGCAGTGGGAACAACCGCCATGAGAGCCCTGGAATCCTCTGTATCCGCTAATGGTCAGCTCAAGAGTAATGAGGGATGGACCGACAAATTCATTTTCCCACCCTTCGAGTATAAAATTTGTAACGCCATGATCACCAACTTCCATTTACCGGAGTCAACCCTATTAATGATGGCTTGCGCTTTTGGAGGTTACGACCTCATCATGGATGCATACCAGGTTGCCATCAAGGAAAAATACCGATTCTTTAGTTATGGTGATGCTATGCTAATTCTATAGCGGCAATTATAACTTCTAATGAAAGCAAGCCAATATGCCCTGATCGTTGCGGGAGGTAGTGGGTTGCGAATGGGCTCCAAGATTCCCAAGCAGTTCTTAGAGATGAGGGGGATGCCCATTTTAATGCGGACCATTACTGCGTTCCATAATTATTCAGCCAAGGTTGAAATCGTAGTTGTATTGCCAAAATCCCATTTGAAACTGTGGGGATCGCTATGCAAACATCATAATTTTCATGTTTCCCACCTGGTAGTACCGGGTGGTGAGAACAGGTTTCAATCCGTTAAAGCCGGACTGGAAAAAATACCGGATGGAGGGTTAGTGGCCATACACGATGGGGTGCGGCCTGTAATTAATTCAGCCCTCATTAAAACCTCATTTACCATTGCCTCCAATACCGGATCGGCGGTGCCAGTAATACCCCTCAATGAATCCCTGCGCAAACTGGACAATGATAATTCCAACCAACAATGTGACCGCGATCTTTACCGTCTGGTCCAGACTCCACAGACTTTTGAAGTCAAGGCAATCAAAGAAGCATATCTGCAAGCTGAACACCAGGAATTTACGGATGATGCCGGAGTTTGGGAAGCCAGTGGCAGAAAAGTGACTTTATTCGATGGTTATCAGGGGAATATTAAAATAACTACTATTCAGGATTTAGTGCTAGCTGAAGTGCTATTAAAATTTATTTGAGGTTTGGGGGTAACGGGCCGGACCAGCCCGTCTTCACCCATCCGATTTATCCGCGAGTCAGGATCAGTACTCGTCTTCGTTGAAAAAGAAGTCTTCTTTCGTGGGGTAATCCGGCCAAATCTCCTCTATGTTTTCATAGGGTTGACCGTCATCTTCCAACTCCTGCAAATTCTCTACCACCTCCAAAGGAGTCCCTGTACGAATTGAATAATCGATCAATTCGTCCTTAGTCGCTGGCCACGGAGCATCTTCCAGATAAGACGCTAATTCTAATGTCCAATACATAGGTCTAACAATTAATTTATCCTATTTAGCACAGGCTAAAATTTAGTCGTGCAAAAATATAATTTAATAGTATAAAACAAATACAAATAACCAAATTCTTGGCAGGATTTAACCGATCAACAACCGGTCCAATTTCAAATTTCTAAGGCTAGAATACCATAAAAAGTTCATTGTCCCCCTCCTAATTTTATCATTACCCTGAATTTGGTAGACAACTTAATAATTTTATAATCATTATACGATAATTTATAACGTGTGTTTGAAATTTGATTTCATTTATCAACGGCCATAATGGCATGAATTGTCCTGATTTCGCCACAATGAATCCTGCCACTGCTCTATTTTGATGATTTCATGGGGTATTAATGCCGCCAAAGGCGGTTGACCGGCGTCAACCCAGCAGGTATACCAGAAATCACCTACCCGCCGGATAGCCTGTTTCAATTTAGTGAGCACCTGGCCGTTCAAAGCCCGGTGATACTCCAAGGTGAATTCTTCACTATAGGTTCTGACTATTCGATTATTCCTGGTTTCGTAACTGTATTTAGCTGAAACACCCAGATTTTTCGTCAACTCCCATTCCATTGCCAACACGGAGTCCACTGCCTGATGTGATTCCCATACTATCTGCCAAATGCCATTGGAAAAATCCGGCCAATATTGTGCCCTACCTACCCATAGATCAAAATTCGTCCACAACAATTCCGGTACCCTGGTCTCCCAAAAACCATGAATACCATGTTGACCGGTGAGTTGTCCGTTATAATTGCTGGTGGTGTGTAGCGGTACGTGGGCATCAGCCAGGTAGTGGGCCACATCCGAGGATAGTTTTAGAATTTCCTCAGACCTTTGACATTTGAATGCATCGGTTAACCTGTATTTCAATACCGGTAAATACCAGGGTAATATTCCATGGTGGTGCAGGGAGTCATCTCCATACGCTTTCAGGGCCACTGACCAATCACGGGGAACCTCCTTGCCGTAAAAGTCCAAATCGATGTAGTGGCGGGGTGCTTCAGCCTCATTGGCATACCTCCGCCGGTCAGCTTGTACCGCAAGATTGGTGATGGTATACAGGTGATATTTATAGAAGACCAACATTTCCGGCGGTAAGGTAAATACTGCCAATCGATTGATCATCTTGTGAGGAAAAAAGCCCCAATCTGAACTGACTCCCCTTTCTGGGATCATGTTAACTACATTCAGAATTAGATATAAAAAAGGTATACAGGTCATAGGGGTCAAAACTAACCGCTGATAATTTCATTTACATGTTTTGTTTAAAGAATAATAAATAATACATTTGCAACCCGAACTGGAAAAAAGCATATGGCTAATCATCAATCTGCGCTTAAGCGCATACGGAGTAATGAGTCAAAGCGGCTTAGGAATCGCTATCAGGCGAAAACCACCCGTACCTTTATAAAAAAATTGAAAGAAACCACCGACAAAAAAGAAGCGGAAGAATTATTGAAAACGGTGGCATCGATGCTGGACAAGTTGGCCAAAAACAACGTGATCCATAAGAACAAGGCCGCTAACCAAAAATCCAAATTGACTAAAATGGTCAATAATCTTTAGCATAAAGAAATAAACAAACCAAGCCTTATCTATAATCTGATAAGGCTTTTTTTTTATACTCCGAACAGTTAGTTTGATCGCAGCAAGCTTCCCTACTATGAATGCAAGCAGGATCACTCACTGGTCGGTGGAGGAACGTCCCAGGGAAAAGTTAATTCATCAGGGGCCTTTGAATCTTTCCAATACCGAATTGGTAGCTATTTTGATCGGATCAGGTAGCCCTAACTCCAACGCCGTAGACCTGTCCCGGCGTATTTTGCAATCTGTAGATTTTGATCTTCACCGACTGGCAGCTATGGACTGTAGCGATCTGACCAAATTTCATGGGATTGGTCTGGCTAAGGCGGTGGCTATCGTCAGTGCCATGGAGTTGGGAAGGCGAAGAGCTATTAAGGAGTCTCCAACTCCAAGAAAAATATCCGGCTCTAACGATATTTATCAGCTTATGAAACCCTTTCTGTTGGATAAAAGAATTGAGTCATTTTGGGTGGTCTATTTAAACCGGGCCCATCGGGTATTACAAATTAAAATGATCAGCCAGGGTGGAGTATCCGGCACTCTGGTGGATCCTAAATTGATCTTCAAGTTTGCCCTTGATCTACTGGCCAGCTCCATGGTCTTGGTGCATAATCATCCTTCGGGGCAGCTTAAACCAAGTACAGCAGATCAAGCCCTAACACAGAAATTAAAATCGGCAGGTCAGACTTTGGAAATTCCGGTGTTGGATCATATTATTTTTACTAATTCAGGTTATTTTAGTTTTGCAGATGAATCCTTAATGTGATATGAAACCTAGAAAGGTCTTGGCGTTTGGCGCTATTGCGGTAGTGATGGTGATCATCTTTTATTCCTTCGGTGGAAAAAACACCTTGGATCATGGTGAAATGATAAGCGTCCATAGAGCCGAAGTTGATCAATTTATGAGATCGAGTGAATCCCCCTTACCTGATTCTTTGCTAGAGGATTTCAGCGGATTGAGTTATTATTCGTATGATGAGGATTACCGGGTCGAAGCTCAGCTTGATAAACTCTCGGGTGAACAGACTATCTCACTGGGCACCAGTGATGGCAAGGTTAAAAATTATCTCAAGTACGCATTGGCGAATTTTGAATTAAAGGGAAAGGCATTGAGCCTGGTTCTTTTGCAATCCATGGAAGATGATGAGGGGGATTATTTGTTTATACCATTTATAGATCTTACCAGTGGAGAAACCAGTTATGGAGGAGGACGGTATCTAGATCTGGAGATACCTACAGGAAATGACATTATTATCGACTTCAACTTATCATATAACCCTTATTGTGCCTACAATGCTGCCTATAGCTGTCCCTTACCTCCTTCCGAAAACCGGCTGGCTATAGGCATTTTTGCTGGTGAGCGCAAATTTGAATAGAAATTCAAATCGGTCCCACCCGGGGATTGTTTTTTATAATAAATCGTTAATTTTACCGCCTTTGACGGGGATCTATGAAAATTTCATACAACTGGCTTAAGGAATACATTGAATTACCTGAATCACCCCAGGAAATTGGTGAAATGCTGACCATGTCGGGTTTGGAAGTAGCGGGAATCGAAATCTTTGAGGCAGTACCCGGCAACTTGAAGGGCCTGATAGTTGGCAAGGTCTTAGGCTGCGAAAAACACCCTCAGGCCGATCGGCTGAAAATTGCCAGGGTGGATATCGGATCAGAAGAACCTTTGACCATTGTGTGCGGAGCGCCCAATATCGCCGAGGGACAGAAAGTAGTAGTTGCGCCTGTGGGCTCCACCATCTACCCGTCATCCTCTGAGCCCGTGCGAATAAAGAAAACCAGGATAAGGGGAGAGGAATCAGTGGGAATGATCTGTGCCGAAGACGAGATCGGCTGGGGTCAATCCCATGAAGGCATTATGGTATTGGACCCCAAACTAAAACCTGGTTCTTTGCTCAGCGAGCATTTATTGGGGGAGGAAGATCATGTAATAGAGATCGATCTTACTCCGAATCGTTCCGATGCCATTTCTCACATCGGAGTTTGCCGCGATCTCAAAGCCCTGCTTCATCGACGTATAAAATGGCCATCTGTGGAGCACTTTCAATCCGATCATAAGGGTCAGCCAATTCAGGTGGTAATAGAGAATACCCGCGACTGTCCCAGATATTCCGGTCTTAGTTTTGGCAATGTTCAGGTAGGAGACTCTCCTAGGTGGTTAAAGCAGCGTTTGCGGTCAATAGGACTAACTCCTATAAATAATATAGTAGACATCACCAATTTTGTCATGCACGAATTAGGCCAACCCATGCATGCCTTCGATGCCGATAAAATTGCCAATCATAAGGTGGTAGTGAAAAACCTAGACCCCGGCACCCTATTTACTACATTGGATGAAAGAGACCGCAGATTGAATCAATACGATCTTATGATCTGTGATGGCCAGGATAATGGCATGTGTATTGCGGGAGTATTTGGCGGGATCAAATCAGGGGTGACTTCAAATACCAGCAGCATTTTTCTTGAAAGCGCCTACTTCAGTCCCGACGCCATCCGTAAGACAGCCCAGTACCATGGCTTGAAAACGGATGCCTCTTTCAGGTACGAGCGAGGCACTGATCCTAACATGACAGTAGTAGCCTTAAAAAGGGCAGCAATATTAATAAAAGAGCTGGCAGGAGGCACCATAGATTCTGATATTATCGATGTTTATCCAGAAAAAATTGAGAAGAAAAAAATAGCGGTAAAGTATCGAAATGTAGATCGGCTGATCGGAAAATCCATAGCGCGGAACCGTATCCATACCATTCTAAAGGATCTTGACTTTGAATTGCTAGAGCTAAAAGATGGAATTGAAGTATTGGCTCCATTGTACCGAATGGATGTAACCCGAGAAGCTGACGTCATTGAAGAAATCCTTAGGATATACGGCTATAATAACATTGAATTGAAACCTCATTATTCCGCCTCATATGTAGCGGAGTTTCCTGAAAACGATACTGACAAGACCCGGTTTGGGCTTTCCAAAATGTTGGCCGCTCTGGGATTTTGGGAAATTTATACCAACTCATTGACTAAACCTCAATACGCCGCCGAGAACCCGTTGATCGATGTCGCTAAAAATGTCGAAATTCTAAATAAACTGAGTGAAGATCTGGGGGTACTGCGACAATCGTTGTTATATACCGGTCTTGAAAGTGTAGCGTACAATATTAATCATCAACAGCCTGACCTGCGTTTATTCGAATGGGGGAAAGTGTATCAACGGCTTACTAATGGAAGTAATGGAAGAGATAAGTACTTTGAGCAAAGACGATTATCCCTTTTCATGACCGGTCAAGTTCATCCAGAGAGCTGGCGATATAAATCACAGTCATTTGAATTTCACGATCTTTCAGCAGTAATTGGTAAAATTTTAGAAAAATTCAACATAAGTGCTTATAATAGTAGGGTAATCCAGAACGGGGTTTTTGACTACGGTTTGGAGTTTATAGTATCTGATCAATCTCTCGTCCAGTTTGGTAAATTGACTACTTCGGTATGCGCTCAAGCCGACATCCAACAAGCAGTATTCTACGCTGATTTTGATTGGGGTAGGCTGGTGAATCAACCTAAGGATGGTATTACTTTTGCCGAAGTATCAAAATTTCCGGCAGTACGGAGGGATTTATCACTGGTTCTGGATGGGAAGGTAAGTTATGAGGTAATCGAAAAAATTGCTTTTAACACCGAGAGTAATATCCTGAAACGGATAAATGTCTTCGACGTGTATCAAGGTGATAAGATCCAAAGCCATCAAAAAGCTTATGCTTTGAGTTTTATTTTACAGGATGAGCAAAAAACCTTAACAGATAAAATTATTGACAAGACTATGTCCCGGCTAATGCAGTCGTTTGAGGAAAAGCTGGGAGCCATCATTAGAAAATAATATGGACAAAGATCACCTAATTAAGGAACTGACATTGTTGGAAAGAAGGATCAAGCTTTTCATCAATGATCACCAAAGTACCCAAGAGCAATTACGTATTTTAAAAGTGGAAAACAGCAATTTAAAGGCCACTTTAAAAAGCAAAGAGCAGCAGTTAACAGACTTTCAAAATCAAAATAAAATTAGTACTATTGTAGGTAACATCACCTCAAAAGGTGAGGATGCTAATGAGCTAAAACAATATCTCAACGAGTACATTAAGGAAATAGATAAGTGTATCGCTCATCTGAGCGAATAACCATACCAAAGTACATATGGAGGAGCTTTCGGTCCGAATAAAAATTGCTGACAGGGAATATCCCATGAAAGTTAGCCTTGAAGATGAGGCTAAAGTACGGCAGGCCGGAAAAATAATCAATGAGAAATTAAAAGGATATCGCGATCAATTTGGTATTGATGAAAAACAGGATTTGCTGGCCATGGTCGCGTTTGATTGCCTGATGGAAAAGATGCAATCTTCCGGTAACCACATTGATGAGAGCGTAATGAATAAAGTCAATTATCTCAACCACATATTATCGGATAATACCTAAACCTCCTCAATTACACTTCCTATCTTCCCTTCCTGGCCCACGGCAGCTCATCCGGGTTGATGACTGAGTTTAAATTCTAATTCCTAGAGAGATGGATTCAACGGTATTAATAGTGGTAGTGGGTTTATCCGCGCTGATCGCCGGCATTATAATAGGTAGATTACTTTTAAAGAATACCATTAAAAAATTACAAATTTCAGCAGAAGAAAAGGCTGAAATGATCCTTAAAGAAGCCAAGCTCAAAGCTGAGTCGTTGAGGAAAGAAAAAGAGCTCCAGGCCAAGGAAAAGTATATTAAATTAAAGGCAGATTTTGAAAATGATGCTAATCGAAAGAAGAATCAACTGATTAGCAATGAACGTAAGCTTAAGCAAAGAGAACAGTCCCAAGCTAAATTACAAGAGCAAATAAAAAGAAAGTCTGCCGAACTTAATAGCAAGCAGGAGAATCTCGAGGCACAACTGGAAATAATTGAAAAGAAAAAATCCGAGCTGGAGCAACTCAAGCGTCAGCAGACCAAGCAGCTGGAAAAAGTTGCCAGCATCACCGCTGACGATGCCCGCAATCAACTGATTGAAAACCTCAAAGAAGAGGCGCAAACCGCAGCCAGTTCATACATCCGGGATATTATCGATGAAGCAAAGCTGACCGCCAGCAAAGAAGCTAAAAAGGTGGTAATTGAAACGATTCAGCGGACGGCCGCAGAGCATGCTATTGAAAACTGCGTATCGGTATTTAATATTGAAAGCGATGATATTAAAGGGAAGATCATTGGTCGCGAGGGTCGTAATATTCGTACTATAGAAGCCGCTACCGGAGTTGAAATCATTGTTGACGACACCCCTGAAGCGATCATTATATCTGGTTTCGACCCAGTTCGGAGGGAAGTGGCCAGATTGTCCCTGCACCGGCTGGTTTCAGACGGTCGCATCCATCCCGCCAGAATTGAAGAGGTGGTTGAGAAAACCACTAATAATATTGAAGAAGAAATTGTGGAAATCGGTGAGCGGACTATTATCGATCTGGGTATACATGGACTTCATCCCGAATTGATCAAATTGGTAGGACGAATGAGATTTCGGTCCAGCTACGGCCAGAACTTATTGCAACACAGTAGGGAAGTCGCTAAGCTTTGTGCCTCTATGGCATCAGAGCTAGGCCTTAATGCTAAACTGGCAAAGCGTGCCGGATTACTTCATGATATTGGTAAGGTATGGCCTGAAGAGCCAGAGTTACCTCATGCCATACTGGGTATGGAATTGGCCACAAAATTTAAGGAACACGCGGAAGTGTGCAATGCTATTGGCGCTCATCACGACGAAATAGAAATGACTTCCTTGATCTCTCCTATCGTGCAGACCTGTGACGCCATATCTGGCTCCAGGCCTGGGGCCAGACGGGAAATTATGGAGTCCTACATGAAGAGGCTTAAGGACCTGGAAGCATTGGCTCTGGATTTCAATGGAGTGAATAAGTGCTATGCTATGCAGGCCGGTCGGGAATTACGGGTAATGGTAGATGCGGAAAATGTTACAGATGACGAAGCGGGTAAACTGAGTTATGAAATTAGCCAGAAAATTGAAAAAGATCTGCAGTACCCGGGACAGATAAAAGTCACCGTGATCAGGGAAATGAGAGCGGTGAATTTTGCTAAATAAATAACGGATTCATTCCTACCCTGCTTTCACCTGAGCTAATGCTTGATGCATGGTCTCCCCGATATTTGCCGGCGATTCCACCACGATCAGTCCACATTCCCTCATTATTTTCATTTTAGCTTCTGCAGTATCATCTTCACCGCCTATTATAGCCCCGGCATGCCCCATTCTGCGGCCAGGAGGAGCTGTTTGCCCAGCGATAAATCCCACAACCGGTTTGCTGCCATGCTGTTGAATCCATCTGGATGCCTCTGATTCCATACTACCACCGATTTCACCAATCATGATGATTCCCTCTGTCTCGGGATCTTCCATCAACAACTTAACTGCTTCTTTCGTGGTGGTGCCGATTATAGGATCTCCACCGATCCCTATGCAAGTAGACTGACCTAGTCCGGCCTTGGTAATCTGATCCACTGCTTCGTAGGTTAAGGTCCCGGACCTTGACACTATGCCGATAGAACCTTTTTGGTGGATGAAACCAGGCATAATACCAACTTTCGCCTCACCCGGAGTGATGATTCCAGGACAATTAGGGCCTACCAAAGTGGCTCCGGTGCTATCCACATAGGACTTTGCTTTAATCATGTCCCTGGTTGGGATACCTTCGGTAATAGCAACGATCACCTTAACGCCGGCCTGAGCGGCTTCCATAATAGCGTCTGCAGCGAATGCGGGTGGGACAAAAATGATGGAAACATCCGCACCCGTCTTACCAACCGCCTCAGCTACCGTGTTAAAAACAGGTTTGTTCAGATGGGATTGCCCACCTTTACCCGGAGTAACTCCTCCTACTACTTTTGTGCCATACTCCAGCATTTGCTCAGCATGGAAGGTGCCTTCCGATCCGGTGAACCCCTGGACCAATACCTTCGAATTTTTGTCTACAAGAACGCTCATCTATTAAATCAATTTTCACAAAAATAGTATAAATGGAATCTCCAGCAAACCCTAATACTTCTAATCTAAACTCGCTAGGGTGGGCCCTGTAACCGTTAAACCACGATAACGCTTTGATTAGGTGCCTAAATAGTGCCACTCACAAAAATTTTTGAAATTCTTTTTTAGAAAGCTAATCTAATTAAGGTTACTTCTCGTATATAATTCTATAAACGTTAGTGAATAACTTTTTCCCTGACGTATCGGCCAGCTAAGGTAGGGAAACGCTTCCCAAACCCCATTAACCTCAACCAGAGGTGTGCAGATTCGTTAGGATACTTCAGCTGCCTAATCGGTGGCTGAAGGTTTTTAAGGGTTAGGCGCAGCAAGGTGTTATGCAATTATGTTGAACAGAATTTATCATGAAAACAAGCATTGGCGATAAGAACAGCTACATTAGGATCCGTTCTGGCAACCGCTCACTGCTATCATTCCTAAAAACCGGTAAAACGGAAGAGGGTATCGTAACAGTTGGCAGGGTGTTGGAACATTTGAAGTACCTAATGGACCAGGGTAAAACCCCTATTTCCAGATAATTTATCAAACTCCGGTCAATCAGAGGATTGCGATCCTCATAAGATACATATCGGCGGTGATATAGAGATATCGGTTATTTAAGTCCAGAGCACAATTGGATGTGGCTTGGCCCGTTCTGATGGTTCCTAAATGTTGACCCTCCGGGTCAAATATCAAAACTCCTCCAGGACCTGTGGCAAAAATATGCCCGGAAGGATGTACTTTCATTCCATCAGGTAAACCTTTTCGATCCCCCACCCAGTGTGTGGCATCGAAAAATACCCGCCCCTCATCAATAGTGCCATTCGGCTGAAAATGGTATTCCATCCAAATGGCCCGCTCCGGATCGGAATTGGCAACATACAGTTTAGTTTCATCAACGGAAAGCGCCAGTCCATTAGGGCGGGATAATTGATCAGTCAATAGTTTAAGCTCGCCATCTGTCTCCAGCAGGTATACACCTTGAAAATCCAGTTCCTTTGCAGGGTCATCTACATTATGCTCAAGTCCGTATGGAGGATCAGTGAATATAAGGTGACCGTCATTGGTATAGATAGCGTCATTAGGGCTATTCAACCTCTTTCCCTCATAACGATCTACAATCGTTTCAAATTCAGATTTGGGTTGGTCCAGTGGAGCGGTCATACGAGCCAAACGGCGGTCTCCATGCTGACATAGCACCAGGTTACCCTGTGGATCGAGTACCAGGGCATTTGATCCCACTTCCCCACCTCTGGCAATGGTTCCCGTGTAGCCGGAAGGATTTAAATAAACCTGAGCGCCAGTCTGGGCGTCCCACTTAAAAACTGTGTTAGGCGGAATATCCGAAAACAACAGATAATTTCCATCCGCAATCCATAATGGGCCTTCGGTCCAATCATATCCTTCTGATAGGATCTCTACTTCGGCCTGCGGGTCTAGTACTTGGTCCAGGAACTCCATTTCTCGTTCCACAAATCCGGTGGTAGTATACTGGGGGGAGGCTGATTGATCAGTCACATTCTCACTATTTTGTTTGGTTTGACAAGCTAATAAAAATGTGATACAACATAAATATAGCAATCTCATGTTCTGATTTTTTTGACAATATAAGGCTCTTTACCATTGTTGCCAAGCTAGAGGATAAGGTGATTTAATACAAAACCTAGTGCTATACTTATAGGTTAGGGAGTGCTTTTAACCAGACAGTGGAATTACTTATAGGCCGACTGCCATTAACTGCATTACTCAGGGCTTTATGGATCAGGGCATTATCCACGGCCTACGGTAGGGTCTCGTGGGTGAAAAGGCAGTTCAATGTTTATTTTATTTTAGAATTGTATCCGGTAACTTAACACTGGTATCAAACCCAATTGATTTTCATAGAATATTCTCTGGCTCTGCTCACTGTACAACTGTTGTAATACATTGCTTTGATCCGTTAAATTCTGGATATCCAGACGCCATTCACTAGTACGGTTTGACTTGTTTTTCCGGTAGCTCAATTGCAAATCCAGGCGATAATAGTTAGGGTATTGTTCTCTGTAAACGTCTTCCAACTGATAAACAGCATGGCCAGTCTCAATGGATGCCATCACATCGACCGGAGTATAGCGCTGGTTGCCGGCCCAATTTGAACGGATGTTTATACCGACTGTATTCTTGCCTACGGGGCCCACCGAAAATTCCTTACCCGCTAAAACGGTGTTATTAAATCTGCCATTCAACCTGGAGTTCCGTTCAACTCCATCGGCGCCTTTATATTTAGCGTCGTATAAAGATCCGGTGATCAATAGGAAATATTGGTTGGAGAAAGCTTTTTCCAGGGTTAATTCTACTCCGTAATTAGTAGCGCTGCCTTTATTTGCCAGGGGTAAGGAAGTGTATCCGTCAAAAAACAGGATAGAAGCATAGGCCGGTATAGTGGGGTCATCGAGTCCCATAGCATCAACCACTACCGGAACATCGTATAGATCCTGGTAATACGTCTCTAGTTTCATACTCCAGTCACCACTGAAGCGACGGCCGTAGCCCAACACATAGTGCCTGGCCTTGGTTACTTCTAAGTCCCGATTGAACTGAGAGATACTTCCATCAGGATCTACAAATCGACCCAAATAATATTCCAACGATTCAATTCGACTGTGGACTCCAAAGCCTGCAGAAAGCTCCTGGTTAGATCGGAATTGCCATCGCAACCCGGCACGTGGCTCAAAGGTCGTTTCTCCATTAAAGTTAAAATGCAATACATGCAGGCCTGTAATCAGCGATAGCTTATCATTGACCTGGTATTTGTAGTTGCCAAATCCCTGCCACGATCCGGAATTATCATGATCCTTAAACCACTCAATCTGCTTGATAGGATCTTCACGAAAGGTATTGATACTTAGGGTTTGAAAGTCGTATCTTAACCCGGAATATATACTACCTAGTTCCACTAAGTGCCTGGCATTTATTTTTTTTCCTACTGTGATTGCTGCTCTCAGGTAGGATTTGGTAAAATCAGTATCGGACTTGGCCACTTCCGGGAATACCCGCAAATTGTGGATATCATCCTCCAGCAAGGTACCCGACCAGCTCAGTACACTTTTTAAGTAAGTATTTTGATTAAAAAAATAATCATGGGTTATTCCCAAGACCCCCATATTATACCGCTCCAGATCCTTGAATTCTCCTGCGACATTCTCCTCAAATATGCTTAAGCCGCCTAATCCAAACAGAGAGAAATTACCCGCTTTCTTAGTGGGGAAGTACATTTTAAAGCTGAGGTCCTGGAAGGTGTTACTTTCATCTTCATCCTGCAAATTAAACCCCAGGCCGTTCAAAAGGCCCAAGGTGCTGTAGCGGTAGTTGAACAAGTACGAAGAGGACCCTCCATTTTGAAATGGGCCCTCCATAGCTACATCCAGCCCTAAGAGGCCTGCCTGTAAAGTGTACTCTTTTTTCTCATCATTCCCTTTACGGAATTTAATATCAAATACCCCACTTAAGGCATTACCGTATTCCGCGGGAAAGGCTCCGGTTAAAAAATCAGACCTGGCAATCATTTGGGTGCTGAACATACTTATTCCCCCGGTAGCTGCTCCTTCGCTGGAGAAATGGTTTGGGCTGGGAATTTCAACTCCTTCCAATTTCCAAAGCAAACCACGCGCAGAATTCCCCCTGATTATGATCTCGTTAGATCCGTCATCTCCCTGAACCACTCCGGCATAGGCTGTTACCAACCGGGCAGGATCTCCAACACTGGCGGCATAACGTCGGGTTTCTTCCTCTGTGAAGCTTCTGGCACTGACTGTAGCCAACTCATTAACCGGTTCAATGCTGCCCGCGGTCACTCCTTCTATTTCTATCTCCCGCATGGTAGTTACTGATTCAGATACCGGTATCTCCAGGACCACTTCTTTGCCGGCATTGACTAGGATATTGGTCAATTCCTTTTGCTGATACCCTACGGATTGAACCCGAATGGTCCAACGTCCCAACGGAACCTGTTCAATGCGGAAGTTTCCATTCTCATCAGTGCTAGCTCCCAACAACGGATCAGTCCCCAATATCACCACGGTAGCGCCATACAAAGAGCCTCTGCTGTCCGCATCCACAATTCTACCCCTCACTGTCTGTAGAATTATTTCCGGTTTCAGGATAATCCGGTTACCCTGATGTTGTAACATCACTGGCAGGTCCTTTACCAAAGTCGATATAATTTTGTCCACTCTTTCATTGGTAAAGCTTTCAGTGATGGTTTTTTCTGCCGGGATCTTATTGCTGCTGTAAGAGAACTCCAGACCCGTTTTGAGACTAAGGGTTTCCAAAGCCTGTCCCAGGGTCTGATTCTCGAATTTCATAGTGATTCTCTCGGATAGAATGTCCTGCTGAGCCAACAGCAAATTGGTGGTTGATAGCAGGATTATAACTACTTTTATATTGATGCTAGGCATTGACTTCATGATAAATTATGGTTCATGGCCACAGCCTTGGCCTGAAAGCAATATGGTTTCGCCTTGTTTTTGATAATGCAAATCCAAACTTAACGCCATAACCTTAAGTACTTCTTCCAGTTCAGGCTCTTCAAATCGGCTGGTGAATTGACAGTTAGAAATTTCCGGATTTTCCAATTGGAGGGAAACACCAAAATAACGTACTAAATGCTTGATTACATCATCCAGGTTGGTGTTGTTAAATTGTAATTTCCTTTCCTTCCAGGCCAACAGGTTGGACTCCGGATTTTTACCTTTGATCAAGGTGCGGCCGTTATAGATTGCCCGGTATCCCGGATCTAAATTTATTGGCAGGTTGTTTTTGTTATCGGTGGATACCCTGACCCGTCCGCTAACTACCGCAACATCTGAGATTGAATCATTAGCATAAGCCCTTAGGTTAAAAGAAGTACCCAATACCTGTACTGCCAAATTTTCAGTATTTACCTTAAAGGGCCTTGCCTGGTCATGAGCAACTTCAAAAAAAGCCTCTCCCGTTAAATTAACCTCCCGGTGATCTTGCTTAAAGTCATTGGGATAATTCAGTTGTGAATTTTCATTCAACCAAACTATCGTACCATCAGCAAGTGTAATGGTGGTTTGTTCACCCTCTTTAGTAACTAAGCTTGAACTTGAAGATGGCTTCAGGAACAACCATACTGCCACAAACAATGCCAAAAGTAAGAATACTGCGGCCATGCGATACCAGTAAGAAAATCGATTGCTGAACTCAGAGGCCACAGGATCTGCGGGCATAGTCCTCATTATCTGTTTCCAGGCCTCCTCTCTATCCACGTCCAGGTTCAGGGATAACCTACCGGTAATCTTCCAGATTGAACGCACCCGATCATACTCCTCTTGGTTACCAGGCTCCTGCTCCAACCACAGTTTAATCCGTTTTCTTTGTTCAGGATCAAGAGTATCTTCAAAAGAGGCCTGTAATAAATTATAAATGTGATCCGGGATCATCGAAGTTGACATTTATTATAAGGACAGGGGAAAGGGCAAAACACGTACGATTTCCAGAAAAAAATTACTGTTAAGTATCTCAGTCCGGATGAAGGTTTTCTCTCAGAAGTCTTAGTGCCTTGGAAATCTGGGTCTCAACTGTTCTTTTGGTTATCTCCAAATAGTCCGCTATCTCACTGTTGGTCAAGCCTTCGAAACGGCTCAGGGAAAATATGAGGCGGCACTTTGAAGGTAAAAGCTGCAAACCATTCAATACTTTTGTAAGCAGTTGTTCTTCTCCATCATATGGTTCGGTGTCTGCGGCAGTATACTCCAAATACTGCTCGAATCGAAACTTCTGCTGACGCTTATCACCAATAAAATCCAGCGACCTGTTTTTAATAGCTACGGTCAGATAGGATTTAAGATTATCAACCCGATCTATGGTTTCACGCCGCTGCCAGATCGCAATAAACAGATCCTGGGTCAGGTCTTCCGCCACCGTCCGATCACCGGTAAAATAAAATGACAATCTGGTTAGAAGATCATAATACTTTAGAAATAACTGCTCGAGACCCGATCGGTCACCTTTTAAAAGCAATTGCTGAATGGTTTTATCCTTCAATTGTTATGCAATATTTGGTCAGCCTTGGGGTGGAAATATCGTGAAATATGTGAATTGGTTACTAATTTAGCGATAGATACCCTAATTTGAAGAGCCAACGATCCGGACTTTTTGCCCAACAATAAAAATATATGGTGGTTGTTAGACAACAGCCAAGGAGGATTTATCGACGATAAATATCAATCTATCGGCAAGCAAAGCCCCGTGCTACCGGATGGCCGGGTATTGTATGAAGGTGAGTTTACCCGTGATTTGGTCAATAGGATCGCGGTGATGTGCCAAGACCAGGGGATCCCATACAGAAAGCTGGTTCCCGAGGAGCGAGATATTCATGCTGAAGAGCGAGTCCGGAGAGCCAACCAGTTCAATAAATTACACCATCCCTGCATAGTCCTATCCGTACGTTTAAACAAAACTCAAAGGGAAGCTCATCACAAGTTCCGTAATATTTATGGGATCAGTGCCTACTATAAAGCGCCACAGATTAATGGTTTTAGGCTTTGGAACAAAAATGGGGACTCATCTCCGGAAAAAATGGCAGCCCGTATATTACTTCAGTTTATGCACATCCATAGCGGATTCAATAAAAGAGGAATCAAGAAATGTAGCCAGAAGATCTTCGCCGGGCTGCAAATCCCCTTATTAATGACCAGAAGCGGATTCATTGATCACCAGGAATCTTGCGAAATGCTGTTAAACCCTGAAGTAAGAGATTCTTTAGCCAAAGCACATTTTGACGCTATCCGTTGTATTCATAAAGTTGGACTGAGTAAAGATCTTAACCGGATAAACTCAGGTCAAATCGGTCAAGGTTGGTTTCCTCTTGAAAGCAACCAGTCATAGATAGCAGTCTGGGCTCTCACCTTCGGGCCTGGTTTTTGAACTGGAGTATGGTGGTGATGACGGTCAAGTTTATGGGCTTTAGTATTATCTGCCAACTGAACTTCTAAAAATTTCATGATCTGTTCTTTTACTTCCTCATCATAAATGGGAAAACCCACTTCAATCCTACGGTATAGATTACGTCTCATCCAGTCAGCAGAAGCCAAAAAGAGTTGATCGTCCCCGCCATTGTGAAAATAATATATTCTGGCATGTTCTAGAAATCGGTCAACAATACGGATAACCGTAATATTTTGGCTAAACGGCGCCTGTGGGATCACACAACATATGGCTCTCACAATCATTATAATCTCTACACCCGCCTCACTGGCCTCATAGAGCTTTTCAATCATCACCCTATCCTCCACATTATTCAATTTTATGATGATCTTAGCTTTGCGATTTTGATGAGCCATTTCAATCTCCCGGTCTATCAGTTCCAGCAAGCGTTCCTGTAAATTATGTTTAGCTAC
This sequence comes from Cyclobacteriaceae bacterium, assembly GCA_965224285.1. Taxonomy (GTDB): domain Bacteria; phylum Bacteroidota; class Bacteroidia; order Cytophagales; family Cyclobacteriaceae; genus JAJCYK01. The sequence continues at coordinate 4,044,964 of OZ245043.1, read as the reverse complement.
CAAAAGGTGATTAAGTGATGAAATAGGCTGTTGCTTTTCCAGAAAAATAAAAATACTCTCCAATTCAGAAGTTAGGGACTCATTTGCAGTAAATAAGCCATGATCACAGTATAAAGTTGCCGTACCCTCATGAAAATTTCCGGTTCCGAAATAGCCATAAGTAACGCTCTTATTGCCTTCATCCCTTTTAACCATTGCCACCTTGGCGTGAACTTTGAGACCAGGGAGGCTGTAAACCAGCCGGACTCCCGCTTCCTCCATCTTGTCAGCCCATCGCAAGTTATTAGCCTCGTCAAACCTTGCTTTCACTTCTACAAACACCGTTACATCCTTACCATTTTTAGCAGCGCTGATTAAGGCATTTACAATTAGTGAATCAGAAGCCACCCTGTACAATGTGGCCTTTATCATTTTAACCTGAGGGTCGATTGCAGCCTCATTAAAAAACCTTAGCACATAGTCATAACTTTGGTAAGGAAAATGCAGCATCCGGTCTCGTTTGGAAATTCCAGGTAAAAATCTGTCCTCCCGATCCAGCCTTGATTTGTACAAAGGTGGCATTGGGGGATATTCCAGTTCTTCTCCTACCGGATTGGGTAGTTCCATTAGATCACTGAGATTATGATAGCGCCCCCCCGGAATCAGGTCATCTTCCGACAGCTTATAGGTTTGGCTGAGGAAATCCCTTAAGTCAACAGGCATAGCTTGATCATAAAGAAATCTGGATGGCACCCCTATTTGTCTCTTCTTTATCTGTTTACGAATTTTTTGCACTAAGTCACCGCTATACTCATCACTTATATCAAGATCAGCATCCCGGTTAAGCTTGATAGCATAACAGCCTACAACCCGGTAATCGGGAAAGATGTAGGCCAGATTCATTTTGATTATGTCATCCAAATAAATAATGTAATGCTTCTTGCGGTAATCTGATAGCCTGAGAAACCTGGGAACTGTTGGCGGAATATTTAAGTGTGCATAGTGTATCTTATGATCCTTCTGGGACTTGGATTCCAGTCTCAGGGCGAAATACAGCTCGCCATTTTCCAGAAATGGGGTTTCAACAGTCTCACCGGATAAGATTACCGGTTGCATGAAGGCTAATACTTGACTCAGGAAATATCGCTTAATCTCCAGGGCATGAACCTTTAGTGGCTGTTTTCGATCATAAATTATAACGTTCTTTTCCCTCAACTCGGGCAGTATTTGCTTCCGCCATATATTACCATACTCTTCCTGTTGCTGGTCTACTTCTTTAAAAATAGCGGCAAGCAACTTTTTGGGCTTATATTCAATACCCTGCTTGATCTTTTTCTTTTTTATGCGTTGGATGCGGCGCCAGCTAGCTACTCTCACTCTAAAAAACTCATCGAGGTTAGAGCTAAATATGGCCATAAACTTAATCCGTTCGTACAGGGGTACTGCAGGGTCCCTGGCTTCCATTAAAACCCGGTAATTGAATTTTAGCCAGCTCAGGTCACGACTAAAAAATTTTGACTTTGTGGACATATACTAAAGTGAAGATCCGAAATACCTTTAACCCGGCAGCTTCTAATATTACTGCTATTTATCTACATCTGGCTAATTGTTCAGTTAAATTTATGTTAATACTTAAAACCCCCGTTTAGCACAATTTCCCCATTAACTAACTTAAAAATAAATTACCCTCCCAGGAACTAAATAACCCCACTGGCAATTCGTTATTTAATGGTCTGCCGTTCGTCCCGTTGATATGAGCCTAAAACATGGTATTTTATTTAGCTTTGCGCTGCTGGTTTCCTGCAACGATGATCCGGAATCCGATCCCCCGATGGTTCAAGAACCCGGTTCTCCGAAGTTGACCGAAGCCTTTCCAGATCTGAGTTTTACCCGCCCGGTAGACCTTCAGGCTGACGGTCAGGGTAACTTATATATAGTGGAACAAAGCGGCACCATCCGAAGCTTCCAGAATGAACCCACGGTTAGTGTCTTTTCTTTATTTTTGGATATCAAGGAAAGAGTCAATGATCAGGGCAATGAGCAGGGTTTGCTGGGCCTGGCTTTCCACCCTCAATTTAATACAAATGGCTTGTTCTTTGTCAACTATACATCCAACAATGAGACCACCCGGATCAGTCGGTTTATGGTTGACCCTAATGATGGACAGCAGGCCGACCCCAGCTCAGAAGTGGTATTTATGGAATTTGATCAGCCCTTTACCAATCACAATGGGGGCCAATTGGCGTTTGGGCCGGATCAATATCTATACATAGCCACCGGAGATGGGGGCTCTGGTGGCGACCCTCAAAGACATGGCCAGGACAGGTCTACTTTATTAGGTAACATCTTACGGATTGATGTAGATGCCCCGTCTGGCATGCTCCAATATAGCATCCCAGAGGACAACCCGTTTAAGGATAACCAAATGGGGTATCAGGAGGAAATCTTTGCTTATGGCTTCCGCAACCCATGGCGTATGAGTTTTGACCCGGATACCGGTGAACTATGGGTAGCCGACGTAGGGCAAAATGAATTTGAAGAAGTAAATATCGTGAGCAACGGGGGAAATTACGGCTGGAACCAGGTCGAGGGACCCCAGTGTTTCATCAGCTCCGATTGTGACCAAAGCCTTTTTGAAGGGCCTTATTTCTCCTATGATCATAGCAATGGAAATGTCTCCATTACCGGCGGTTATGTATATAGGGGAGGGCTAAATTTATTGGAAGGGAAATATGTGTTCGCCGACTACCAATCAGGACGTATTTGGGCCTTGGAGAGCCATACTGCAAATCCTCAAAATGAATTATTGATTGATAGCGAGCTGCATATAACTACTTTTGGCGTAGATGCCACTGATGAATTGTATGTTTGCGGTCAGAACGGTAAGATCTATAAATTCATTGAATAGCTCCTACTGGTTCTGGTATTCCTGAGCCAACTGGCCTAGTCTTTGTTCAAGAGCTGCCCGCGACAGCCAAACACCGCCTATCATCACCCCTGCCCGTTGTCTACCATGGGTAATGTCCTCCAATGGATTGCCTTCCAATAGTACCAGGTCTGCATCGTATCCCTCAATGATTTTACCCCGATGAGCATCCGTCTCCAAGAATTCTGCTGGATTTACGGTACCGGTCAGCAGAGCTTGGTAAGGAGTGAGTCCAGCGGCCACATACATCTCAAGTTCGTGCCAAATAGAAAATCCGGGGACGTTAAAAACCTGGGGAGCATCTGATCCAAGTAATACTCCCACTCCAGCATCATACATGGACTTGATCATTCTTCGCCTGAGATCAATGAATCTCTGCGCCTTATCTTCCTGGTAGTCCGCTCCGGATTGCATTTGCTGCTTGCTATTTACCCACTGATCCAAAGTAGTGGCAGGCATATACTTCATTTCTGCCTGAGAGCTTAACTCGGAGGCCGGCATCGGAGCTGCCCACCGTTCAGCCAGGCATTGGGTCGGAACCATCCATACCTGGTGTTCTTTGGTAAGCGCTATTAGTTCTTCCAGTTGGGACTCATCCACCAAATCCGTAAAATTGATCCCAAAAAAACCATTCTCTTGAGGATCTACACCAGCATCCTCAGGCACCATCCCCTCTAAATAGCCGTCGAGGTGGTCTATAGTAGCATAATTTGATTTTAACGCATGTCGAATACCCACATCACGGGAAACATGGCCGGCATAAGTAATGCCTACTTCCTGCGCTACGGCTGCAATAGTGTCAAAAACTTCCAGGGTTAACCCCGGATGCAACTTTAAGAAGTCGTAGCCCGCTGCTTGCTGTTCTCTTACCATATTAGCTGCAGTTTCAACGTCCGGTGCGCTGTTTCCATTAATTGAAGGCCCTGATGTAGTGATATGCGGGCCTAATAACGAATCTGTTTCCACCGCAGTCCTCAATTTCAAATGTGACGGATGTCCCAGCATACCACGGATGGTAGTCACCCCCCCTGCCAGATACAGAAACAAGGTCTCTTCCACAAGATCCCCCGCTTCGTCAGTGGGAATGTGTGCATGCATTTCAGCCAATCCCGGAATCAGGTATTTATCACCTCCCTCTATGATCTGGGCATTCTCCCCGTGATCAGCCGGTTCGGCAATTGACTTGATCTTTCCATTTTCAATGACTACATCCATTCCGCGAATTATTTCCTCTGAATCCATAGAGATCACGTTTACCTCTTTAAATACCGTGATCTTGGTACCTGCGTTATTTTCTTGAGCATCAGAAGGGGAGCTACAGGACAGTATTCCTAAAAAAGCAGCTAATAATGGAATCTGGATTTTCATCGGTATTTGTTTATATTTTATTTCATATAAGATAGCTAAATTCAGGATTACTGTGCAAAACGCTCCGCATAATTTTCAAATCAACCTATGAAACGAATCGACAGTATAATCTGGACCTTATTGTTTGCCCTTTTTGCCTGGTTCCAGGTAAACGATCCGGATGCTGCAGTATGGATACTGGTGTACGGATCGGCGGCCGTTGTGAGTATCATTTCTTACAGCAAGAAATTACCACTCTGGATCTACGGAGGGTTGGCCATCATCTCTCTGATAGGAGCTATTTGGCTATGGCCAGACCAATACCAGGGTTTGACCTTAGAACACGGATATACACCAGCCATCGAAGAAGCCCGCGAGTCTTTGGGATTGGTAACCTGCTTGCTAGGGATGCTGTGGCTGGCCTGGCGAGCCTATTAATCATAGAAAAGAGTATTCCAAATTACCTGGTAAACCTCGGTGGCTTCAAGCGTTTTTTTTTCAGTTAGGGGTGGAGCGCCGATCACAGGCCAATAAGTTTCCGTTGAGGGGATTATCCCATGAGACCCTGAGATCAGGCTTGGGTCCAATGGAATCACATCCATCAAAGTCCTTAAGCCCAGTTTTTTCTTTATCAATTTCCATCCTACCTGAAGCTTAGCGGCTGCCAATTCCGGGTCCAGGAACATTTCCAGGGGGTCATACCCCGGTTTGCGATGTATATCCACCGTACGGGCAAAATCAGGAGCCTTTTGGTCCTCCATCCAGTAATAATAGGTAAACCAGCTGTCTTCCCGCGCCAGCGCAACTAAGTCACCTGACCGTTGATGATTTAATTTATAATGGCTTTGCTGTTCTTTATCGAGCACAGCGCCTACGCCTGACTCTTGCTCTAAAAGTTGCCTGACCTCCTTAATCATATTAGGATCCTGGACATAAATATGGGCAACTTGATGATCTGCCACCCCAAATGCCAAACTGGCTCCCGGATCCAATAACTCCAACCCTTGTTCCTCTCTTACCGCCAGCCAACCCTGCTGTCGAAATAGACGATTTATAGAGATTGGGTTGTTTACCGGTGAAATACCATATTCCGATAAAAGGATCACCTTTACTCCCCGGGATTGATAGAAATCAATTAATTCTCCGCATAATTTATCGATTTGCATCAGGTCCAATACAGTGCGGGGATCAGGGTAATGGTACTTCTGCAAGCAATAATCAAGGTGTGGCAGATATACTAATGTCAATGTAGGCCGGTGCAGATTTTCAGTATATTTGGCTGCATCGGCAATCCATTCACTGCTGGCTATGGAAGTGGCGGGGCCCCAAAAGTTAAACAAGGGAAAACTACCTAATTTGGACTGAAGCTGATCCCTCAGAGAGCTGGGATAGGAATAGACGTCCGGTATCTTGCGGCCATCAGCCAAATAATTTGGCCGGGGGGTAACTGAAAAATCAACGGAGGAATACATGTTATACCACCAAAATAAATTGGCGCAGGTAAATGAAGGGTTCTCACGCCGGGCGGCATCCCAAATTTTCGGCGACTGCACCAGCTTGTTGGACTGACGCCAAAATTTTACCTCACATTCATCTTTAAAATACCAGCCATTGCCCACAATTCCATGGGTTTCAGGGCCTTTCCCGGTTAGGTAGGTAGATTGCATAGTGCAGGTAACTGCGGGCAGTTGAGGGCGAATGTGATTATAATTATGTTCTCGAAGCCACGAAGAAATCAACGGCAGATGATCCCCTATTAAGCCGGAACTGAGTCCTACCACATTAATTACCGCCGTTCTATGCATTATTGCGCCCTATGATATCCTTTACCCATTGTAGTTCACGCACTATAGAATGGTCAAGGTCAGTCCTCAGATCTTTAGGTAATACCTCCCAGGTGTAAGTCTCTACTTCCAGGTGATTGGACACGCCACCTTTAGCCCACAGCTTCAAAGTTTCGATAATATCCTGTTGGGTAGATTGCAACAATCCATAATTTTTTTCAAATACCGGTACATGAAAATGGGTGCGCCATTCCTTATAGATACCATCCTCAAGACAGAGGAGTGCAGGTGCAAGATCTGTAAACGAATCCAACTCACCGTTTGGCTTGCGGCCCACTACCTGGTGTAGGTAAGTAGGCTCATCAAGGGAGGAAAAATGCTTTTGTATATCTTTCATGGACTGCTCACCGGTAAACTCCTTTTTCAAGGCTGCACTAAGCTGTATTTTGCCGATATTTATGCCGGCGGCCTGGAATTTTTCCAACACTACAGCAGGCTCCTCATATACCACGGCAAAATGACACACGTCATAGCATATGGTAATATACTTTAAAATCATTTCCTCCGCTTCTCCGGAGGTTATACCTTTATTTCTGCTCAATGTTTTGATTCCTGTTGGTAGTAGCCATTCTTTAAAATACTGCAGTGTTTGCTGACTGTTCTCCAGTATCCCGTCAGGCTCTGGTTCAAGATCAAGATGCATTTCTACCCCCGCTTCCTGATAATACTGATCCAATTTTTCCACTACCTCGATCAAATTATGAGTGGCTCCTAGCATAATATCGGTAAGAGAATTTGAGGTGTACCAGGGCCGATAGGATAATGGGGAGGTACTTATTCCACCAGGGAGATTATCCGGAAGCAGATCGGCTAGCAGGGCAAAAAGCTTTAAGGTATAGGCCAGACGTTCAGAGGAAGTCCAATCGGGATAGTGTACCTGGTCTTTGACCTTTTGATGGTGAAAACCACCATATGGAAATCCGTTCATGGTGAAAATATACAGATCATGCTGTTGCAGCCATTCCTTAAACTTCGCTGTCCCTTCCCTGGTTAACTCTTCTGCTGCCCTGGCAGATAATCTTAAGCCTAGGCCAAAAGGTTGATCGGTGATTTTAGATTTAATTACCGGGACATGACGCTGTAAGGTGCTAAAAACTTCATTCCAGGTCTCCCCGGGATGTATATTAGTGCAGTAACTTAAATGACTTTGACGATTGATCCGCATGCCTCTAACCAGAGTTAGACTTAAGCCAATTAATACTATCGCTTACTATTGACTTTTCCATATGATGCACTTCCACTCCATGCCCGATGCCTTCGAGAAGCATAATGGTGAGCTTTCCTCCTAAATGCTCCCTGAATTCATCAAGTCCGTTAAGCAAATCTGGATGTGCTAACAATTCATGATATAGCATAAAACCCAATTCTTTTAGCAGCCCCAGGATTGATCTTAATTCCGACTCTGAGAGCCGGTTTGATAAGTGGGAATAGACACTATCCAACGCCAACCCCATGGCCACTGCTTCTCCGTGACGCACGGTAAAATTCGAAAGCTGCTCTAATTTATGGGCTGACCAATGTCCAAAATCCAGGGGTCTTGACGATCCCTGTTCGAAAGGGTCTCCTGAAGCAATATGCTGTAGATGCAGTTGAGCACAGCGATAAATCAATTGTGGTAAGTGTGCCTTCTGGGTATCGCCCAGTGCAGAAGAATTTTCTTCGATCCAGTGAAAAAAACTTGCGTCCTTTATTAAACCAACTTTTACCGCCTCAGCAAGTCCGCTGCGACGGTCGCGGGTTGACAGGGTAGAAAGAAAATTGAAGTCATTAATTACAGTCCATGGAGCAGCAAAAGTACCGGTAAAATTTTTCTTGCCAAAGCTGTTAATTCCATTTTTAACGCCCACACCGGAGTCATTCTGAGCTAGTACAGTGGTGGGCAGTCTCACCAATCGTATGCCGCGATGGGCAATAGCCGCTGAGTATCCTACTGTATCAAGCACTGCTCCACCTCCCACGGCCAGGATGTAAGAGTGCCGGTCAAGCGCCTGCTGATGGATCAATCCCACCACCTGTTTGTAATATTGGGGATCATTTTTGCTTGTTTCCCCGCCAGGTATAAGTAGGGGGTCAGCCGCTAAGTGAATGTGATTGCTGTAAGTTTGAAAGTATTTATGAATGTTTTCTACCAGATCAGGATGCGCCTGATGTACCCCGCTGTCGATGATCACCAAGGTTTTCACCGGGGGGAATTCTGATGTTAAGGAATCAACCAGGATCTTATTATTTGATTGAAACACTCCTTGGGTAAAGTGTACTGGGTAGCGGTATTGAACTGTAAAAACCTGATTTATTGATTCGAATCCGCTTTCAGGTGACTGCATATATCCTGGCTATTAAATAGGACAAAGGGAGCAATAATAACAACAATATACCAAATATCCATCCCCCAAATCCAGCAGCTAGCGCCGCATTTACCAGTATCAAGCCCAAAACGCCGGCTTTTACCGCTTTTCCCACATGTTGAGGTTGCCTGGAGCGCCTTGCCCTGATGAGTTTAGGCATGGTAGTGGCTCCCCAGATGATCAAAAATGGCAGAGTTTGCCAGGAGTTAAAATTTTGGAGTAATCCTAAGGATAAGATCATGGCAGCGGTAACAATCCAGATGGCCATACCGGTGGTCATTTTCCCAGTTGATATACCATGAACTTCTCCTTTACTGATCCAGGTGACTCCCATAATATATACCAGTGGAATTACGGTAATAAATGCCAAATCCGGTACATTGGAGGGCAATACGCTTATACCCAGAAGGAGATTTCCCGCCCGGCATAACCCCATTACCAACGGGCCGCTGACCAAATGCCTTTTGGCTCTGGCATCATACAAAACCACCAGGATAGCGATCACAGTGGCGATCAATCCACTTTTAACATGGGCCATGAACGCCAGTCCTATCCCAGCCAGTAACATTAAACATCCCATGATAGCAGCCGAAGAACGTGTTACCATACCAGAGGGTATCGGTCTTTCAGGACGCTCTACCCGGTCCAGATCCGTGTCAAAAAAATCGTTTAACACTACCCCACCGCCGTAAAGCAAGATCGACGAAATAATCAGCCAGAATAGTTGCAGGTTGAGAATCGATTCCAACTCCAGAAGATCTGAAAAGGGATTTGCCTCATGGTATTGCCACCCCCAGGAGATCACCGCACCGGCTACTATATCTGCAGCAGCAGTGACGAGATTGGGAGGCCGCATTAGTTGCAGGTATGCCCGAAATCTGCTCATTCAGGGCTAGCGAATGATATTAGAGGGGTTGGGGGTTGTATCCGATCGCTGCCCCCGCAGTACAGAATTTCCCTGGTAAAGTTCAGACTGATCAATTTCGCTGGCTTCCAGCCAATCGCTCTCCTTCATTTGACCACTTTGACCGTATGCGGTCAGTGCATTTTGATAACAAGTCAGTCGGATATCCTCCTCTGAAATACCTCTTTCTGCCATCAAAGCAGCCGTTTTAGGTACGGCTAAGGGGTCACTGATTCCCCAATCGGCCGAACTATCCACTATGATCTTCTTGCTTCCATAATGCTGTACTATTGCAACCATGCGTTCATTTCCCATTTTGGTAAACGGATAAATCGTGAATGCCGTCCAATATCCCCTGTCCAATACCTCCTTTGCTGTTTCCTCATTATTGTGATCGATTATCACTGTTGAGGGGTCCAGTCCATGTTCTTCAATGACGTCCATACTCCTGGTAGTACCTCTTTTTTTGTCTCTATGGGGAGTATGGATCTGCACCGGCATATCCAATTCTTTAGCCAGTTCCAGCTGCAACCTAAAATATTTGTCCTCAGCATCAGTCTGGTCATCATAGCCGATCTCCCCTATACCCACCACACCTTGCTTACAGGCATAAAGTGGGAGGAGGTCCATTACCTTTTCCGCCAGAGGCTGATTATTGGCTTCTTTGCTATTGAGTCCAATTGTACAATAATGTCGGATTCCGAATTGACTGGACCGGAATCTTTCCCATCCTACCAGGCTGCTGAAATAATCCTTAAACGTTCCGGCTTCGGTGCGGGGTTGTCCCAGCCAAAACGACGGTTCTATAATAGCCACAATACCTGCCGCTCTCATCGCCTGATAATCATCGGTGGTTCGCGAAGTCATGTGGACGTGTGGATCTATGAACATAAACTTTTGATTTCTTGATTAATTTTGCGACAACCCTTTAAATTTCCACCAGTTTTTTCCTAAAGTATCCCAATCAGATTCCAGATCATGGGGTTTGTCTATTAATTTAAACTGCAGTCTATTCAATTCTTGCTGCCAGGCTGCTGGCAGATCCCTGGATGCCAGTATAGCTGCAGATTGCTGCCAACGGTCGCCGGACTCCAGCAATCTTATTAGATCCTCTTTAAGGGCGGGAATGGTATCTGACTTAACTGGACGCCACATTTCCGGTGAAGTGTCACGCCCCGCCACCCATCTTTCATGTGCAAAATCCGAGATCATCTGACTCAATGCTATATTACTTCTGTTATCAATACCCCAAATCCGATATAACGGTCGGTCCATAAACATGGCTTTTAAGATCATTTGGTTCCAGGCATTATCGTCCAGAAAGTCATGTGGATATGGGTTTTGCAGGGCAACGGCATCGAAGACTACTGTCATGTTGGTGCGAATCCCTTCTGCAGCCCGTAGTCTGAAATCATCCGGGTAAGGCATAAGGGGTAAGGCGTGGTACAGTGCGACCAATTCGTCTACATCTGCGGTACTGTATAGCTGCTCCACCGCGCCTAGAAACTTTGACTTCTCCTCTGCTGGAAAACTCAATAATCCTATGATCCTGGAAGTTAGTACTGTGTCCCATCCTTCTATGGTCCATCCATTTCTTAATTCCGACGCTTTTAGTATTTCATCGTCCGTAAACTGGATAGTGCTTTTTTCCATTTTTCTGGTTACCGCGCCAAAAAATAGATAAAGATCCCTGGGATTAGGGTTTGATCGAAGGGTTAATAGTTTTTCTGCAATCCAGTCTTCAGCGGCATCGGGAAGTTGTTTTTTTAAAATGGAATGCAGAAAGTCAACGGTTTGTATTACCTTTACTTGTAAGGTTTGATCCATATGATCCGCGGCAAATGTTAACCAAGGATTAAATATAAATCAAATTTAGCAGAAGCCCGGTCTGATAGAAAGACAAAAAAATTGCAGGCCGATTCCTCAGCCTGCATATATAAAAAAATACTCAGCTAGATACTATTTCAATTAGCCGCCTTCAATGCCGGCTCTATCCCTCCTACATTATTCAATTGGATCTCTTTGGCTTTTACCCCCATAGAGCAATCTCCATTAAAGGAAGCGCCATCGCGAACCTCCAATTTATTGGTGATGATATCACCATTTACCTTGCACCCATCACCTAAAATCAGTAATTCACTTACCTCAATTTTTCCTTTTACCTTCCCTTGTATTTCTGCATTCCTGGCGTATATGTCTCCTTCAACTACAGCTGAGGCACCCAGAACAATTTTGGATTTAGTCTTAATAGTGCCTTTCAGATTACCTTCAATTCTAAGATTATCCGCTGATTCCACATTCCCCTCCATGGAAGTACCTCGTCCTACGATGGTGTTGGACTCGGCCATGTTATTGATTTCCGCTTTACTACTGAACATGATAGGTTTTAATATTTAATTATTGATTAATTGGTATAACGAAGGTAGCCTTGATTAATAACCAATACCACCCCTTTCATCAACAGACATTACCTTGGATATATATTTTTTCATTATGCAAATTTTCCTCTGGTCAAATGATAATCCCATTAAATTTCCCAATAACCTACCAGCAGGATCCAACTGCTGCTAAAATAGTGGTCAAAAAAATTACCAACCGACCCTTAATCTTACATGGAATCTCATATTATTTCTCCCAGGTAAAGCTTAGTTTTGGGGAATGCCTTGCCAAAAATGCCTCCTCTTGCCACTTCTGCTCTTGGTACTTACAATATTCAGCCACGGCCTGATTGGCCAAAATCTGCCTCTGAATAGTGTCTTGCGTCCACAACCAACTACCGTGCCCCCACAAATAGACGGGGTCTTAGACGAGCAGTCGTGGAAAGATGCGGCCCGGGCGGCCGATTTCCACCAGGTTTTCCCTTCTGACAATTTAGCCGCTCTCTCTGATACAGAAGTGCTGATTACCTTTGACAGCAGTTTCCTCTACCTGGGAGCCATCTGTTATGATACCCTTCCAGGACCATACGTTATTAGTTCCTTGAAGAGGGATTTTGATTGGGGCTCAAATGACAATCTGAGTATCTACATCGATCCTTTTAATGATAAGACCAACGGATTCTCCTTTGGCCTTAGTCCTTATGGGGTTCAGCGTGAAGGTTTAATATCAAACGGAGAGGATGTTAGCACGGATTGGGACAATAAGTGGTTTTCCGCAGTAAAAAGATATCATGATAGGTGGACCTTGGAAATGGCCATCCCCTTTAAAACCCTCAGATACAATCCCTCAAATTTGCAGTGGAACGTGAATTTTTTGCGAAACAATCAAAAACAAAATGAACGGACCAGTTGGATCAAGGTACCACAGCAATACCGGGCCTCGAATTTGGGATTCTCCGGTACCGTATACTGGCCTTGGCTTCCGCAGCACTCCGGAGCCAACGTGGTGTTGATCCCATATTTAAGTAGCGCTGTGAGTAAAGACCATCAGGCGGGCCGGTCAACGGATTACCAGTTTGACGCTGGTGTGGATGCGAAATTTGCTGTTTCTCCCAGCCTGAACCTGGACCTGACCATTAACCCCGACTTCTCCCAAGCTGAAGTCGACCAACAGGTCACCAATTTAGACCGGTTTGAGATATTCTTTCCCGAAAAGCGCCAGTTTTTCCTGGAAAATAGTGATTTGTTTGAAGAACCCGGATTCCGCTCTAATCGTCCCTTTTTCTCCCGCAGGATAGGGATTGCTGAAGATTCTACCGGCACTAACTTTCTAGTTCCTATACAATACGGTGCCAGGCTCAGTGGGAAGATCAATCGAGAATGGAGGATCGGCCTGCTTAATATGCAAACCTCTGCTGACCGCTCCAGAGAACTCAACGCCCAGAATTATACCGTGGCCACTTTTCAACGTCAGGTTTTCGGACGTTCAAATTTTGGAGGGATATTAGTCAACCGCCAGGCCACTGACTACCGTTCATCCGACTCCCTGAGTAGTCAACGATATAATCGGGTTTTTGGATTTGATTATAATCTTTATACCTCCGATAACCGTTGGGAAGGTAGTAGCTTCTACCATCGGTCTGATGCCCCAGGTGATGAAAAAGAAAATTATACTCATGGGCTATTTATCAGGTACGCTTCCAGAAATATTCGGGTGTTTTGGCTGCATGAATTGATAGGGAAGAATTACCAGGCGGATGTAGGTTTTGTGAGACGCACGGATTTAAGACGAGCTACTGTAAATGTGCAGGGAACCCTATATCCCAGGGACCCCAAGGTGGTAACCCATCAGCCTGAAGTAAGGCTCTCTTACATTGCCGACAGTGATTTTAACCTTACCGACCGGGAATTTAGTATCGAGCACGAAATCAATTTTACCAATCGCAGTGAGGTGCAATTTAGCTTGGAAAATACCTGGATTAAACTAAAAGACCCCTTCGATCCATCAGGTAGCGACGGCACTGAACTGCCTGTTGGAACCGAAGTGCAGTGGTGGAGAGGCGGCATTGGCTATGAATCCGACAACCGGAAGCTTTTCAATTTTGCCGTTAATTCTTCTTTTGGAGGATTTTATAATGGAAATCGGTTTGAAGTGGAATTGGAAAGTAATTACCGATACCAGCCTTATGGCGGCATTGGCCTGAATTTCAGCTATAATCACATTGAATTACCGCAACCTTTTAATGACACCGACCTTTTCCTAATAGGCCCGAAAATCGACTTGACCTTCACAGACCGGCTCTTTCTCACCACCTTTGTGCAGTATAATAACCAACAGGAGAACCTCAATATCAATTCGAGGTTCCAATGGAGGTATGCACCGGTTAGCGACCTGTTTATTGTATACACCGATAACTATTTACCGGAAAGCTTACAGGTGAAGAACAGGGCCTTGGTGATCAAGTTGAGCTACTGGCTGAATGTTTGATCATTTCAAGTTCAATTGTTCTCTCATGTGAGCATCCGCATTGGCATTTTTAGTCCAATAATCCGTGATCAGGGTTTTATCTAAGGTAGCCCTGGTGGTCAGCATCTTGGGATCAGGGCCAAAACCATCCGGATAGCTTTCCTCCCAACCAAGGATCTTATGGGGGAAGGATTTTTCAAAAAATATAGTCAAGGAGCGCTGCTCAGATGAAAAATTCAAACTATATGCCATTTCTTCTGGATTTACCTCGCTCATTTCGGCTAGCACCTCTGAGACTCGGAGCTCAGTGTGACGCAATCTCTGGGTCATAGTCCCGGGAATAATGTCAATTTTTCCCGTGGGAAGCCTGCCCGGATTAATTCTGATCAAGTTCCAAATCTCATCTTCTAAAATGGCCCCTTTTAGCTTTATCTCCTGATCACCCTCCGTTTCAAAATAACTGAATGATTGAACCTGATAGCCTCCGGATTTTAAATTTAGTTGGCTGAAGGTATGTCCGCACCACTCCTGAGAAGATGTAGTAACCTTAAGACTATATGGCAAAGTCTGCAGCTCAAGTGGGGTAAAAACCGATTGCATCATTGAATAGGGGTAAATCCCGGTGTTGAACTTTTTAGTTAAATTTAACTTCATCACTTTTACGACATCAGAACCAGCATCCTGCGGCTTATCCAGCTTGACTTGTTTCTCTTGGGAAAAATCCTCAGTGACAAATACCAACACTGCACTGCCTTGACGTATTTCACCATATCTGGCCTGTTCGAGCTGATAGCTTGATACTTCAGCCTCTCCCTGAAACCAGTAATCTTTAAATTTTTGACTCAAACCTTCCGGTGGAAGATTATCCTTGCCGGCTAATCCCGTTCCACAACTCATGGGCACCAGGCTTAGCCACATCAGTATTTTAGCGGTATCGAAAATATTCTTCATTTTTAAAGGCATTCGTTCATTTATCCAACAAATTTAGCTCCTTAATAATTTCAAGATAACAGTTTTTGAGGAGTACATATTTTATTACATGCGATATGAAGCAGGCCCTTTTGGTTGGGGTGGGGTCATTGTCTTACGTAATTTGCCATTGGTTTTAGATAAGATGAACCAGAATCAACAAAATAAGGGTTACCTTAAGCAATTACTTTCCATAGCACTGGCCGATACTCACATTGACCAGAGGGAAGAAGATTACCTGCACTACACGGCCAAAAAGCTAGGTCTGTCAGATCAGGAACTTGAATCCATCAAAGATTCTCCAGAGTCAATAGAAATGGTAATTCCGGATAACTACTATTTGCGATTTCGCATGATATTTGATTTTGTATGGATGATGATGATTGATGGCAAAATAGATCCCCGTGAATTAGCTATTTGTCGGCAGCTGGTCAGGCAATTGGATTTTGCCCCTGCCGTGATCGATGATCTGATTGATCACATCAATTACCACCTTAGCTGTGGCATCTCTCCTACCCACACCTTTTCCAAGTTTGAAGAAATGCTGATTGACCGTTAACTGTATGGGTGGTTGATTTGAGCCGCTCGCCTATATATAAGGGTTAAATCTCTGCACAATCCTTTTTAAGGCTTCCTTATCATGCTGCAGGTCTTTATCGCTGATTATCTCCTCCCATAAAGCTTCAATTACTTCTTTATAATACCCCAACCGCAGTGCCAGGTTTTGACAAAAATGAAGTTCACGGTCGTCTATTTCACCGTCCACATTCATCAATTGAACGATACTGTATAGGTAGTCAAATTTCAGGTCATTACTCAGAGCGCCCAATGATTCCATGGGCTTGGGATACTGAATCATGTGGTCCAGTTCTTCCCCTGATACTCCGTGATTTCCAGAGATCTGCTCTAACATTTCCCGTTCACTGGAGGATATTTCTCCATCCACCTTGGCCAGGTGAATAAGGACATTCAGCTGCATTTTAAGTATTATATCCATGGGATATGGCTGTTACAATAAAAAAGGCTGGCTGGACTGGACGGTCATAAAAATAGGGGACCGATTGCTAATAATGTGGTTTTTGGCAAATTAACGAATTATTCTTCACTTTGTTTCTTTATTATACAATTCTTAGCAGCTTGAGCTTGTTCACTCCTTACCGATAGCACCTATAAACATGAAAAAGAGGACAATTTCATCAGGGCATGAATTTTTTTAACTTTCTGCTGGAACATTGGAATTATGCTATAATCCCGTTCATCAGTGCGGCGGTGGGATGGTTCACCAATGTAATGGCCTTGAGGATGACGTTTTATCCTCTTGAATTCAAAGGAATCCCCCCATATCTCGGCTGGCAGGGTATAATTCCCAGCAAAGCGGGAGCCATGGCGGCAAAATCCGTGGATCTTATCACATCGAACTTGATTAAAATTGAAGATCAGTTCGCACAGATAGATGCAAAAAGAGTAGTGATGGAAATGGAACCGGAATTGGAAAGAGTTTCCCATAAAATTATTGAGGAAGTAATGCAAGCCCAAGCCAATACCATTTGGTCAAATCTTCCAGGTTCCATCAAGCTAAGCCTGCGTCAAAGGGTTGCCGAAGATCTGCCCCGAATGGTAGAACGTCTAATGGAAGAGATCAAACTCAATATTAACGAACTATTTGATCTCAAAGGCATGGTGATCACCACCCTCCTATTGGACAAACAGTTATTAAATGAGATGTTTTTGAAATGTGGTGAAAAGGAGTTCAAGTTTATTGAAAAGTCCGGTGCTTATTTTGGTTTCATCTTTGGGCTGATCCAGATGGTGGTGTGGTATTACTTCCAACCCTGGTGGTTATTACCAGCAGCTGGATTAGTTGTTGGTTATACTACCAATTGGATTGCTCTAAAATTAATATTCCATCCCAGGCAGCCCTGGACTATTGGCGGCTGGAAAGTGCAAGGGCTGTTCATTAAACGTCAGAGCGAAGTTTCAGAAGAATACGCCAGCATGGTAGCTCAACAAATTTTATCCTCTCCTCAGATTTTCGACTATATATTCTTTGGCTCCAGCAACCAAAAGGTGATTGAATTAATCCACCGATATGTCACCAAGGTAGTAGACCTAGCGGTAGGCAGTTCCAAGGAGATGGTACAATTGATAGCTGGCGAAAAAAAATATCAAGTGATAAAGAATATAGCTTTTTCCAGTTTTATGGAAGACCTGCGAATCACCATTAACAGCGTTTTTTCATATGCAGACGAAGCGCTGGATCTTGAAAATACCTTGCGTTACAAAATGCAGTGCTTGTCTCCTACGGAATTTTCAGGCTTCCTCAGGCCGGTCTTTCAGGAAGATGAATGGAAACTAATAGCTGTAGGTGCTTTTCTGGGCGCTCTGGCGGGTCTGTGCCAGTATTTTCTCCTATTTTGATCTATTACAACGACCGTTGATCCCGATCAAACAATTCGTCAAGATAGTAGGCCCGTGTGCCTCGGTGATAATTATCAATACAGGTGCCATTGCCACTTCGCATTATACTGGCACAGGCCCCGTTCTGTAAGGATTCCTCCCTATGTGGTCTGAATAAAAAACAATGGCCCAGTTCGTGAAAAACAATAAATTCCCGGAAACTCTGGCTTCCCCGCACCCAAAAGGCCTCATCAATGGTGACTTCGTTGGGTCGGTTTCGAGGATAAGAGCATTGACCGGCTATATCCTCGTCGTGGATCGGCTCGATAAATCCACTAATACCCGCAGCGGTAAGGTCTACCTCAATTCCCCTTGCAGCTGCTTCATCCTCAAATAACTGAAAGTACGGTCGCAGTTCTGCATCGACATTGGGAAATTTAATGGGTTCTGCAGCAATTGGTTCGGGGGATTCTATTTCTTCACAAGCGGTGATTGCGGCAGTGACTATCATACAAAATACTATCAGGCGATTCATAATAAGGAAGTTTTGATCCAAAAATTTGAAAGTAGAGTACGACCATCTTTAACCGACCTGGTAGGGAATATGCTTTATCGATCAAATTTAATGCCAGTAGTAAGCAGCATAAATTCCATTATATTGTAGTGTGATTATAATTCGCCCGGTTGAATTAGTTGATATACCTCAGATATTGAACATATACGGGCCTATAATAAAACACTCCGCTACCTCTTTTGAATGGGAAGTACCATCACCGGCGGTGTTCAAAGAAAGGATTTGCGACATTACCGCTCAATTCCCTTTTCTGGTTTGCCAGGCTGGGTCAAAGTTAGCTGGATACGCCTATGCCGGCCGTCACCGTTTTAGGGAAGCTTACAAATGGTCCGCAGAATTATCAGTCTATATCGACCCTGGTTTCCATCGGCGGGGCATAGCTACCGGACTTTACCAAAGTATTATGGCGATATTGAAGGCACAGGGATACCGCAATGCTTTAGCCGGAATCACTTTACCAAACGATGCCAGTGTAGCGTTTCATGAAAATTTTGGTTTTCAGCATGTAGGGATCTATCATCAAGTAGGATTTAAATTTGCCAATTGGCATTCAGTGGGGTGGTGGGAATTATCTTTAAGCCAATCTCAGGAAGCTCCGTCAGCACCACTTACCTTTGCTGAAGTACAACAATTGGATAACTGGCCTCAACTCTTACAATCAGGTAAGCCATCTATTATACCCTGAACTGATTCAATCCAACCAAATGAAATATATAATTACAGTCTTGTTCTGCAGTGTATTTAACTGTACCACATATAATGTTAATGAACCTGCTGATCTGGATATACAAGGCCATCGCGGGTGTCGGGGCCTGATGCCGGAAAATACTATTCAAGGCCTCCTCCATGCCCTCGAGTTAGGGGTCACTACATTGGAAATGGATGTAGTGATCAGCAAAGATAGCCAGGTAGTATTATCTCATGAACCATTTATGTCCCATTTGATTTGTAAGGATAGCCTGGATCAGAGTATTCCGAAATCAGAAGAAGAGGCTTATAATATCTATCAGATGAACTACCAGGAGGTCCACAAATTTGATTGCGGCAGTCAACAGCACCCCCGGTTTTTACATCAAAAAGCGTTACCTGCAGTTAAACCACTGCTAAAAGATGTTCTCAGGGCAGTTGAAATTAGAGCCAAAGAAATTAATCGTGAGGGTATTCGCTATAACATCGAAACTAAATCCCGTTTGCAGGGAGACAATATTTTTCACCCTCCTCCGCAAGAGTTTGTGCGTTTTTTGCTACAGGAGGTTATAAAGGAAGGTGTTTTGGACCGTACCACCATCCAGTCTTTTGACGTGCGGACCCTACAAGCCGCCAAGCAGCAAGTTCCTGAAATTTCCCTGGCACTTTTGGTTGAAAACCAATATGGCATTGAAGAAAATTTATCCCGATTGGGATTCAAGCCCCAGGTGTACAGCCCAGAATATATGCTGTTCAGCCAGGAGTCGATTGACATTTTAAAAAGCCAGGGAATAAAAGTCATTCCCTGGACAGTTAATCATACTAATGACATGGAAAAGTTAATAAAATGGGGGGTAGACGGTATTATCACAGATTATCCCGACAGCTTGCTAGCCCTTATCAATAGCACTAAATGAACCATAATTTAGCTGTATTAGGAATATTATGCCTGGTAATTGCGGGATCAGAATATTTGGTCAGGACCACCATATGTAAACACCTGGGAAGCGCATTATTGGTAATTATATTGGGAGCGTTACTAGCCAATTTGAAAATCATACCCTCCGCTAGCAACAGCATACCTCTTTATGACATCATATTTCAACAAGTGGCTCCTTTAGCTCTTTTTTATCTTTTGCTAGGGGTTAACATACGAAGCCTGAGACACGCTGGGGTGCCCATGTTGCTCATGTTCCTGATAGGAACTATGGGCACTATGACAGGAGTTTGGCTTAGCATGAAATTGCTGGTAACTCCTCAGACATTTGGGGAATGGGGTGAAGTAATTGCAGGAATGTTTGCCGCTACCTATACCGGTGGAGGCCTGAACTTCAACACCGTGGCGCTGCACTACGAAATAATGGAGGAAGGAGTGCTCTTTGCGGGAGCAGTGGCAGTTGATAATATTATTACCGCTTTATGGATGTTGGCTTGTTTAGTTATCCCTGCTGGTTTGAAGCGGTTTTGGCCGGAGAAACGCACCGGGCAGATAGTAGAGGAAAAGCTCCACTCCACACAGGACAATGCTTCAAATCTGGTTGATCTCGGCTGCCTCCTGGCCCTCGGTTTACTTACTATGTATATTTCGGAAAAAATAGGGGGATTATTTGCTACGGCCGGCATTGTTGTCCCCGAGATTTTGATCCTCACCACTATTGCCTTGATCCTGGCTCAGCTCCCGGTTATTCAAAGACTAAAAGGCGCCTCTTTGATGGGGATGTTTGGCATATATCTTTTTTTGACGGTAGTGGGAGCATACTGCGAAATCAGCGCTCTGAAAGGTATTGGCAGCCTCGCTGGTCAATTAATGATTTTCACGGTTGGTATAGTGGTGATACACGGCTTGCTGATTTTTGTTACAGGAAAGGTATTGGGATATGATTGGCAGCTCATAGCCGTTGCATCTCAAGCCAATATTGGAGGGTCCACCTCTGCTTTGGCGCTTACAGAAAGCTTTGGGCGTCAAGAATTATTGATTCCGGCAATTTTGGTGGGGTCACTAGGCAATGCGCTGGGAAGTTATTTAGGCTTCTTTATGGTCCAAGTATTGCGGTAGATGTCGGAAAAGCGACTAATCAGTTCTTTTTTAGGGAGTATCGGCACTATTTCTTCTTAAGAATTGTAGCAAAGATGAACTAGTATAAATACGACCTATTGCACTAAATCAACTGTTATGAAAAAACTAAGCTTACTGCTCTTATTAGGGGTGTTTTTATCAGCGGCCACTCCCAACGACCTGATGCTAGCCACTTATAATGGCACGCTGGTGGATACCAAGTGCTATTCCATGATGCCTAAGGCCAATGCAGGCAATGACCACATGGTCAAGGATATGAAAACCGGCGAAATGACTGAGATGCCTAAATGCGCGGCTGCCTGTGCTACTATGGGAATACCAGTTGGGCTATTGACTGAATCAGGTGAGCTGCACGTATTGGCAGTACCAGCTAGTCAGCTGGCCCCACACATGGCCAAAAAAGCCAAAGTTACCGCAAAAGAAATGGAAGGCGTTTTAGTGGTTGAAAAGTTAGAAGTGAAAGAAGGAGGAAAATGGAACGAGGTCAAGATCTCTTACATGATGTAATCTCATTTTCACCAGAAATTTCATTTCCAGCTTTTAAGGGGATAGTTAACTCTATCCCTTTTTTTATCCCTACCCCTTTACGATTTATTTATTTATTGATATTAGGCTTTTTTTTTACCGCATGCGATCACAAACCGAGCTCCACCTCTACGGATGAAGACCTGACTACCGTGGAGCTATCACCAAATCTGGAAGCCAATCTCCGGGAGATAGCCGAAATAAACGACACGGTTCAATTGGCTGGCACGCTGATATGTACTCATTGCTATGCCTTAAACCATGAAAATACCGGAACAGATCACTTATTACCGCAAGCCGGGTTCGTTTCAGGATGTGCCGGCAAATGCGCCAATCAAGGATATCCTATAGGCATTTTACAGATTCGAAAAACGCAGTCCGACAAGGTATGGGTAATCCGCACCTCGTCCATGATCTTTTCCGATTATATGGGCATGGAAGCACAAGTTACTGGAATTGTAATTACCGATCGGATTTTAGAACCTCTAGGTATCACCGTGCGACTGTCACCGGACAGGCATCAAATATTGCTCTAAGGTGAAATATTAGAGATTTCTGTTAAAAGTATTTTGCTACCATCAAAACTAAACGTCAACGCCACAGAGTCCCCGGGGTTTATAGAAGAGACTAAGCTGGTATCCTCTACTAAAAAAGGCATGGTCATGGCCTCCATAAATCCCGGAATTTCCCCATGGGCTACCACAATTAAATTTTTTCGTTCGGAGATTGATCGAACCAATCCACTGGTACTATAAACTTCCACAGATTCATTTGTCTGCGCTGTTTTCTGAACCTTCTGATGGTCTTGTTCGGTCTTCTCGGCGCAGTTTGTAGAAAGCATGGCGATTAGTATCCATACCCATCGGGTCACCTGAGTCATCGGGTTATCATCTATTTTATGGGACATGGGTTTGTATGTTATTTGGATAGGATGCTACATTTATTGAATACTTGTTTACTATCTTTGGACTCCATGTGACCAGAATTAATTTTCCACACAAGATGGTACATTACCAGACCTATTTGCAGCTTGAGAAGATCTTGAACGCTCAAAAGTTACGCAGCGAGGATCGATTGCCAAGTCCGGCTCACGACGAAACCTTATTTATTATTATCCATCAGGTTTATGAACTGTGGTTTAAACAGATTATTCACGAGCTACAGGCAGTGTTGGACATGTTCAATGCCAAGAAAATCGATGAGCAGAATATAGCTCAGGCAGTTGATCATCTTAAAAGGATCATAGAAATTCAAAAATTGCTGATTCAGCAAGTTAATGTATTGGAAACCATGACGTCATTGGATTTTCTGGAATTTCGACATCTATTATTCCCCGCCAGTGGTTTTCAAAGTTACCAGTTTCGGTTAATAGAGGGTATGCTGGGGCTAAAACAGCATCAACGACTTACCTACGGCAATGTTCATTATCAAGATTTTTTCACCTCGGAACAAAAAAATAAGTTAAATCAGGTGGAAAAAGGGGGATCATTACTGGAATCAGTATCTCAATGGCTGGAGCGTACACCATTCTTGGCATTTAAAGGATTTCATTTTTTAGATCGTTATATGGAAGCGGTAAAAAGGATGTTCGAGCAACAACAACAAGCCATTACTGAAAATCCCATGATGTCGCAACAGGAAAAGGACAATCGACTCCAGATGGTAGAACAGAACCGGGATTATTTCCACCAGGTTTTGGACCCTGATAAACATCAGAAATTGATTGATGAGGGGCACATGAAGTTGAGCTTTAAGGCCACCTTAGCGGCCTTACTTATTAATCTTTATCAAGACGAACCTATTTTGCAGATGCCGTTTAATCTCATTAACTGCCTCACTGACATTGATCAGCATTTTACCACCTGGAGGTATCGCCATGCGCAAATGACTATGGGTATGCTGGGCAAGAAACCGGGTACTGGCGGATCGTCAGGTCATACTTACCTGAGATCGACAGTAAGCCGGCACCGGGTGTTTCAGGATTTTGACAATATCGCCACCCTGCTCATACCACGATCAGAATTACCGGAATTACCCGATCACATAAAGAAAGAATTGGGATTTTATTTCACAGAGCAGGATTAACCCTACCTTCAATTGCCAATACGGTTTTTACGGTATCCTTTTATCAGCAGTGGAAGCCATCCCAATATGGGAATATAAAAAAACAGGGTAAAAGGATTTTTAAATAAAAAAGTAAGGCCCGACCACCACCTCACTTTCATTTCAAAGGGACGGCCCTGATTTTTACGGTATAATCGGTCATGCTGGTGAAATAACAAAGGCCATCCTGGTGGTGAGAAATAGTTCA
Organism: Cyclobacteriaceae bacterium; assembly: GCA_965224285.1. Lineage (GTDB taxonomy): Bacteria > Bacteroidota > Bacteroidia > Cytophagales > Cyclobacteriaceae > JAJCYK01. The sequence goes on along the minus strand of OZ245043.1, from coordinate 4,021,234 downwards.
ATTTGACAATATTCAATAAACTGTTGCGCAGTATCTTACCAGATGAAAACCTTTGCTTGCCATAACGTGCTACTGCGTGGTCCAGCTCCTGCTGCATTTGGTCTTTTATACGATCTCTTACATATTTTATATCATCATCTGTCATATCCTGGTACGGTTTATCAAGCAAAGCTGACGGACTTATTCTCTTGCCCATCACATAGGTCAATTGTGCAGGAAGAGCAAAATAAAACAGCCAAGGAAACAACAGCAGCAGTATGGTATGAAAACCAACCGGCAAATAGGGAATACCTATTTTTTGGACCAGTCGGTTCAACCATGGATAGGAGTATACATAGGGATTGATATATTCCCCGTTTACCGTAGCGTAGGGTATAATATCAGTTTGATACTTCAATGCCATCCGTACAAAGGAAGTAGCAAACCGTTGCAGTTGATACCGGCGATTGAATCCTTTTCCAATCCCTGCCACACCTTCAGGGTAGATCATTAGATTGGCATCCTGATACCACATCATAGTCTCAAGGTTATTATAGGTGGCATCTACTGCACCGTTTATTTTCCAGAAATTCCTGATCAAATAAGGATTCATCAAATTTGACTGGGAAAGCATAGGAGCAGACAGAGCCCGGACTGCTTGCTTGAATTTAAAATGCTGCTTTTTAAACAGCAAACCGCTAAAGATCATGGCATCCCAGGGGAAGGCCATACCTGAATGATTACTTACGTATATCAGAGGGCGGTCCGGGTTGTTGCGTACGGGTAAGGTGTCAAACCCTATAAATTTGGATTTAAAGTAGTGTTTATCTATAGGGGCGATAACATTTCTTATCAGGCTTTCAGCATAATCCGGATCGAAATATCTATCAAAGATAACCTTATTGGCCTCTATTTCCGATAAGGATAAGGACCTTCGTGATTTGGTGGTAACAGGCGCAGAACCGGTCATATCTTAATTCGAGATTATCCAGTCAATTGGTAATTATAGCTCAATCCCTATAGAAAGCAAATTCAAGTGGTTATTTTTGTTTTTTTGATAAGGATGAATTATAATTGCCCCAAAATTAGTATGCATGCATACTATTTAATGATAAACAAGCACAGGAATAATGAAACAGCATAATTATGGAAGATTTATTTAAGAAATTCGTCTATACCGGGGTGGGCCTGGTATCGATGACTGCCGAAAAATTGCAGAAGAGCATTGATAAGCTGGTTGATGAGGAAAAAATCAGCGAAAAAGAAGGTAAAAAGATCGTAGATGATTTTTTCAAGAGAACAGAGTCCAAGAAAAAGGAGTTTGAAAAACAAATGCACAAGGTCACAGAAGATGTGGTCAAGAAATTTGATTTCTCTAAGGCAAAGGAAATCCTCGAGCTTAATAAAAGAGTTCGGGTATTGGAAAACAAAGTTTCAAAGCTTTCCAATGCCAGCACCCCCGCAGTAACCAAAAAGCCTGTAGTTAGAAAAACTACAGCAGTGAAAAAGACCGCAACTACCAAAAAAGCCGGTACTACCAAAGCGAAGAAGTAAAATTATCAGAGCGGTATGGAAAAAGCAGTGGCAAATACCTGTCACTGCTTTTTTCTTTAGTAAAGAGGTAAATTCAATTCTGCCAATTAATTTCTATTTTTGAATCCCGCAAAGGCAATGATGTTCGATCAAACCATAAAAAACATCAATCGAGTTCGATCCGTAGTTCAGGTATTCTTGAAATATGGTTTTGAGGACATCGTAGTTAATACTCCTTTAAAAAATTTAATTCCCCAAAATCAAAAGCTCAATTGGTCAAGAAAGGATAAATCGGTTTTTGAGTATAGCCGTTGGGAAAGGGTCAGGATGGTAACCGAAGAACTAGGGGCTACTTTTATCAAGTTGGCCCAAGTTCTAAGCAATCGCCCTGATATTCTCCCCGCACCCCTGATCCAGGAATTTGAAAAACTTCAAAACGAGGTACCTCCATTTTCGCATCAACAAGCGAAGGAGATTGTAGAAAGAGCCACCGGACGACCTATCGCGGATTTATTTTCATATTTCGAGGATCGCCCTATGGGTTCAGCTTCTATCGGTCAAGTACATCGAGCCAGGTTGATGACGGGTGAAGATGTGGTGATCAAGATCCGCAGACCTCAAGTCAAAGAACTGATACGAACTGACCTGGATTTACTAAAGGATATAATAAAGATCACTGAAAATTACCTTAGCAAACAGGGTATCCTCAATCCCTTGGAAATTCTGTCAACTTTCGAGCGGACCATGCAGAAAGAGCTGGATTATAGCATGGAGGCTAGAAATCTAGAGCAATTCCGAAACTTCTATCGCAATGAGGATAGCTTCAGAGTTCCTAAAGCGTATACTGATTTATGCAGTGAGAGGGTTTTGGTAATGGAATTGGTCCATGGCTGCAAAATAACTAACGTAGAACAGTTAAAAGCGTGGGGCCTGGAACCCGCAGAAATTGCAGAACGGGGCATGGATATTTATCTGAAGCAGATATTTGAATTTGGCTATTTCCACGCTGATCCTCATCCAGGCAATATTCTTATCCAAAAAGATGGAGGCATATCGCTGATTGATTTTGGCATGGTGGGTAAACTATTAAAGAAAGATAAATTGGCCTTTGCTGGCATAATCGTAGGGATGGCCAATAAAGACGCCCGAGCCATGGCGCTAAACTTCAGGAGGCTAAGCCTGGACTCGGATATTGAAGACATGCGAAGTTTTGAATATCGATTAAGCGAGTTAATCGAAGATTTCGCCAGCCTACAACTCGAAGAGATCAATATGTCGGCATTAACCGTAGGTTTACACCGCATCATCTATGATTACAAACTCAAAATACCAGGCGGCATTTTCTTAATCCTGCGGGCTATGGCTATTCTGGAAGGAATTGGAGAACGAATCCACCCCAAGTTTCAAACTTTTGAGTTCTTTAAACCATACGGACGCAAAATCTTTCTGGAGCAGTTCTCTTTAAAGGATATCAGTTCAGATCTTTTATTCGCCGGTTCCCAGTTCTTATCATTTTTGAATAAGTTCCCTGGTGAGCTCAATTATGTTCTCAAGAAATTACGCAAAGGGCAACTGCATTACAACGTTCATTACCGTGGATTAGAACCATTGGTACAAAAAGTCAACCGCATAGCAAATCGACTGATTCTCGCTTTGCTTATTTGCAGTTTGATATTAGCTTCCTCTCTTTTGATGCTGGTACCCACTTCAGTCAGGACTATTATTGGACTGCCTATATATAGCGGAATTGGTTATCTGTTAGCCGGTGTATTATCCATAGTTTTAGTAGTATCCATGTTGAGCGACCGGCGTTGAACCCTACATGATTTATACGTTTCCTTTTATATCGGCAGCAATTGGATGGGTCACTAACTATCTGGCTATTAAGATGCTCTTTTATCCCAGGGAGCCAAGAAAATTTCTCTTTATCACATTTCACGGCATCTTTCCTAAGCGAAAAACAGCTTTGGCTCAACGGCTGGCAAAGCTAGTGTCTGCTGAATTGTTATCCACCGATCAGTTGAAGCAGGAAATCGATCATCAGGCTACACACGGGCAAATCAAGCAGGCCATTGACTGGGAAGTTGAAAATTATCTCCGGGAGAAGTTATCTGGAATGAACCCCCTGTTGTCTACTCTGGTCAATGAGAAACGTCTGCTGCGATTGAAATCCCGGATTACCCAGGAGATAGAGGAATTCATACCAAAGATCACTCATCAGTTTTTTACCCGGCTGGATACGGTTAATATTGAACAGATGGTTTTCGACAAAATCTCTACGTTTACCAGTGAAAAATTGGAAAGCATGATGATGGGGGTTATCCGGAAGGAGCTCAAGTTTATTGAATGGGCTGGGGCTATTTTAGGTTTTGCCATCGGATTGTTGCAGGTGCTGCTATTCTGGTACTCTGAAAAATAGCATCACCGACATCAGCAGTCTACTGCAGTTTTTGGGCTACCCAAATTTTTCATATCTTCATTGGTCCCAATCAAAGTCCAATCTTAGGTCAAAGATATGATCGTCCCTAGTTTGCTGTTAAAGCAATTATACACTTTCGGGAGCCTGAAAAATACTCCCAAGGGAGTTAGCTTCTCCTTAAAAAACCGTCTTCAGGATGCTGTTTTAACCGGAATAAGTCAGCTTAAACTTGACGGAGAAGATGTGGATCTATCGCTGGTCTCATTGGATCTGGGTAATGGCCATAGCGTGCGTCCTGCAGACATTTCTAAGCAAAACCCCATCGACTTCCCGCTGCGAAAATCATTGGAGGTCATTGCTGACATGCAACCTTTAGCGTTGGGCAAACACCAGATCCAGATAAAATTTCGCGCTAAACCTTTCGGAAAGCTAACCTTGAAGGTGGAGGGGGCGATTTCCGATAGCGCGGCTACCGAAGTAAAGATCCCCAGGGATCCCGAGGATGACTATGGCCAGGAAATAATAAAATCACGGCAGCAATTTGTAGAACAATATAGTGGCGAGGCATTGGAGCATATCAAACATTTCAGCTTTGACCCCCAGACCCTTAAAGGCAACATTGAACATTTCACTGGGGTGGCACAGGTCCCGTTGGGTTTTGCCGGGCCACTCAAAATAAATGGGGAACATGCAAAAGGGGAGTTTGTGATCCCCATGGCTACCACCGAAGGTACTTTGGTGGCATCCTATAACCGGGGTATGAAGGTGTTGAATGCCTGCGGGGGAGCAAAGTGTACGGTAGTGGAAGACGCTATGCAAAGAGCGCCGGTATTCGTGTTTCAAGATGCCCGTGGAGCCCGTGATTTTGTAAAATGGGTAAGGTCAAACTTCAAGGAAATTGCCGCTCAAGCTGAGGCTACTACCAGTGTAGGAAAATTGCTGTACATTGATGATTACCTGGCCAACAAGTTTGCTTATCTGAGATTTAACTTCTCTACCGGAGATGCGGCCGGACAAAACATGGTAGGCAGGGCAACTTTTGCCGCCTGTTCCTGGATCCTGGACCAGTATCGGGAAAATCCAATTGCTCACTTTTACCTGGAATCAAATCTGGCCACCGATAAAAAGGCCAGTCAGGTGAATATTATGCATACCAGAGGAAAAAGGGTTACTGCTGAAGCGGTATTAAAGCGGGAGGTTTTAACCCAGTTTATGCGGGTAGAACCGGAAAGTCTGGCCTATCACGGTCAAGTATCCAATGTAGGGGCTATATTGTCGGGAGCTAACAATAATGGCGCTCACTCAGCCAATGCCATTACTGCCATATTTATCGCCACCGGACAGGATGTAGCCAATGTCTCGGAGTCATCAGCCGGCATCATGTATACTGAATTGACCAAAGAAAAAGATCTGTACATCAGTATTACCATTCCCTCGCTTATCGTCGCCACCTACGGAGGCGGTGTGGGGCTCTCCACTCAGAATGAGTGTCTAAAGATCCTGGGCTGTTCCGGAAGAGGTAAAGTCAAGAAATTTGCTGAAATAGTAGCGGGTGCGGTGTTGGCCGGCGAGATCTCACTGGCTTCCGCTATATCTAGTTCAGACTGGGTATCCAGCCACGAACAATACGGCCGTAACCGTTGAATTAGATGAAAATACTCAAAGTTGCTATTATTTTTGTGGCCTCAATCCTGCTGGGGGCACTGCTGGCAGGTTATTGGTTTTTATCACAGAGCAAGCCTGATTACCAGGGAGAAGTGCCATTAGAAGGTCTTCATAAAACGGTTGAAGTATACTATGACGAATGGGGGATCCCTCATATTTTTGCTCAAAATGAACACGATGTATACCTGGCCTTAGGATACGTCCATGCACAGGACCGGCTATTCCAAATGGAGATGTTGAGGCGGGTTGGCGGAGGCCGATTGGCAGAGATCTTCGGTCCCGACCTGGTTCCAACTGACCGTTTTATGCGGACCATTGGTATCAACGAGGTAGCAAAATCTTCGGCAGAAGCTTACTTCTCGCATCAATCCGCTGAGGGATATCAACAGGGAGCGCTGGCCTATCTCAAGGGGGTGAACTATTTCCTGCATCACGGTAAAACACCACCGGAGTACAGCATCCTGGGAATCCCCAAAGAGGATTTTACCCCGGCGGATCTTTTCCGCATTGTAGGCTACATGGGATTTAGTTTTAATTCAGCTGTCAGGACTGATCCACTAATGACCAAGATCGCCCAAACATTGGGAGCAGAATACCTGGGGAGTCTGCAGTTGGAAACTACCCCTGATAATACCACCATCCCAACTCATTTTGCTATCGACACCACCACGGTCGAATCCCTTTCGAAAGAAATCAGTGCGGCGTTGGATCCTTTACCCGTGCCCATTTGGAATGCCAGCAATTCCTGGGTAGTAGGCGGGAATAAATCCGAGGCCGGGCTTCCGTTATTATCAAATGATACTCATATAGGTTTCCAACAACCCGCGGTGTGGTATGAAGCCCATCTCAATTATCCTGGGTTCGAGTTTTACGGTAATCACCTGGCAGGATTCCCTTTTGCTCTGGTGGGGCACAATGACTTTTGCGCCTGGGGATTAACCATATTCCCCAATGATGATCTGGATTTTTATCGCGAAAAACCAAATCCGGATAACCCGCTGCAAGTCTGGAACCAGGATCATTGGGAAGATCTCATGGTTAGAGATGAAGTCATTAAGGTCAAAGGTCAGGAAGAACAGCTGATCCAAGTACGCTCATCCCGCCATGGGCCAATAATAAATGAAGTAAATGCAATGGTGGATTCCTTGGAAAACCATCCGGTAAGCCTGTTTTGGACCTTCACAAAATTCCATAACAGGTCACTGCAGATGGCCTATCAGCTACAGCACAGCCAAAGCATGGAGGCCTTCCGTGAAGCGCTGTCCTTACTGGATGCACCTGGATTGAATGTCACATATGCAGACCGGCAGGGAAACATCGCCTGGTGGACCGTTACCAGGCTGGTAAAGCGCCCTCCTCAGTTGAATTCCAAATTGATTCTGGACGGCAGTACCGGATACGATGATCCATTGGGCTGGTATCCCTTTGAAGAAAACCCGCGGTCGGAAAATCCTCCTTCCGGATTTGTGTATTCCGCCAATAATCAACCTGATACCGCATTTGGTGTTTTCCACCCAGGCTACTATTTTCCCGGCGCCCGGGGAGAAAGAATTATGGAGCTCTTGTCAGCCAAGGATGATTGGAATCTGGAAAGCTTTTCTCAAATTATACTGGATGACCAAAGCCCGATCTATCCGAGTGTGGCTAAAACCGTGGTTTCCCTGATAGATAGAGACCAGCTGAACGAAACTGAAGAAAAAGCCCTGGAGATCCTGGCAGGATGGGACGGCAGACATGCCTTGGAACAACCCGGCCCAACCATATATTATCGTCTCAGTTATCAGTTACAAAAGAATATTTTTGCCGACGAACTGGGAGAAGAGGATTTCAGTTCCTACCTGAAAACCATGGTAGCACGCCGCACTTTTCCCCGGATAGTGAGTGATACAGGTTCCCCATGGTGGGATGATACCGGTACAGGAGACCGGGAAACCAGAGAGCAAATTATCGTGAAGAGTTATAAAGAGGCCATTGCACTTCTGGTAGATAACCTGGGGGATGAACCTTCCGACTGGCAATGGAAGAAAGTACATTTTGCGGAACATCAACACCCTATCGGCAGGCAAAAACCTTTTAATTTATTATTTAATGTGGGTCCCTATCAGGTAAGAGGGGGCGATGAAGTGATCAATAAAATGCCTTTCGATTTAAGTGAGACCACTTATTCTGTGCGTTCTGGTCCAGCGATGCGAATCCTGATCGACCTGGCAGACATGGACAACTCACTCAGTGTACTTCCCACTGGTCAATCTGGTCATCCTATGAGCCCGCATTATAGAGATCAGGCTGAACTTTACCATACTGGAAAATTCCGCTCCCAGCTTATGGGCGCTTCAATCAAAAACCAGGAAAACAGCAGGAAGCTGATACTGACTCCCAAGTAATTAAACAACCAATATTGTTTAGTGAAGTAAAAGCTGACTGCCTGGAAAACATTGGTAGTTCAAGAAACAGAAAAAAAAGTGAACTTTAGTATCATTTGACGGGAATAAGGGGAATAAATTGTAATTGCCCTGCGTTATTTTTGTTAGTGTTGAGCAGTGTTTATGAAATCGTTAAAAGAATTCTTTTGGTTTTGTTCCGGATCAAGTCCGGAATTACTTCATCGTTGCCCTACAGAGCGGAGTAAATATACCGGGATAGGGGCCACCGTGCTATTTACCGGCATTTTTGCCGCCCTGGCCGGAGGCTATGCGCTATACACGGTTTTTGATAACTGGTTTCCTGCGGTAATATTCGGTCTTCTATGGGGGGCCATGATCTTCAATTTGGATCGGTATATCGTATCCAGTATGAAAAAAGAAGGCAATACCCTGAAAGAGATTCGTACGGCAATTCCCAGGATCATATTGGCAGTGCTGCTGGCATTTGTGATATCAAAACCATTAGAGCTGAAGATGTTCGAGTCTGAGATCAACGGTGAACTGGTATTGATGGAGCAAGCATTATACAAGAAGCAGGAGGATACTATAAAGGCTCGCTTTGTCCCTAGTATTCAGCTATTGACAGAAGAAATAAAGCATTTAAAAGATGAGATAGGCGCCAAAGAGCAAAATCGCGATGAACTTAGGCGGATTGCCCAACAGGAGGCTGACGGCACCGGTGGCAGCATGAGAAGAAACCTGGGCCCCATTTACCGGGTCAAAAAGCAGGATGCTGATCGGGTGGATTCAGAGCTCCAGGCATTAAAAGCACAGAATGATAGCCTGGCCGCGGAAAAGCAGCGAGACATTGAGATGCTTCAATTGGCTTACAGTCAGGAGATTGCCGGATTGAATCGTGAGAGGTACGATGGTCTGGCGGCCCGTTTACATGCCCTGGGCAACCTCACGGAAAAAAGCCGCCCCATATTCCTGGCCAATATTTTTATAATCCTGTTGTTTATAGCCATTGAAACAGCGCCGGTGTTTGTAAAGCTCATTGGAAGCAAAGGGCCTTATGATGATTTGTTGCATACTCACGAACATGGATTTGACATGTACCGGGTAGAGCAAACCACTAAATACTCTTATGATACCGGTCAAAGGATTGCCAAGCATACCGACCCGAAAGAAACCAAAAAAAGTGTCCCGGAGATAGAGCCAGCTGCTTACGTGTCCCGAACCTGACAAACCAATTATTTACGTTCAGTGTTTAACTAGAGATGAAATTCTTCAGCTTACTGGTATTGCTAATAGCAATTTCTCCGTCATCTTCAAAGACTCAAGATCAGGATCAATCCCTTGATAGGGTCAGACTACAGTTTTATAAGGCAACTTTGGACTATCAATACGCCTTCCCACTAATTGAGCAACTCAATGGCATTGAGGACCCCGTGGCTATTATGCTGGCCTATAAAGGAGCCACGGAAGCCATTCTGGCCAAACCGGGATGGAATCCATTTAAGAAACTTCGACATCTGAAGAATTCCCGTAGTTTGCTCCAGCAAGCGATCACATCTGATGCGGGAGATGTTGAGATAAGATTCTTAAGACTGTCAGTAGAACATCACATACCAAAATATCTGGGGTTTAGCGACCACATGGAACAAGACAAAACCATGATCATGGATAATCTGAATCGCTTTCGGAAAAAAGGATTGCCTCAGGAAATCACAGATTACATCCTGCGCTTTAGCGAGGAATCCGGATTATACACTGCCAAAGAGGTGTTACAGGTGAAGAGAATACTGGCCGATCAGTAGTTGTATTTTCCCTTCCACCATTTTTTTAATCTCAACCTCAGTTCTTTCTCCCGGGGGTTCTCACCAGGATTATAAAGGGCTGTGGCTTTGATCTCTGGGGGAAGAAATTCATGAGCAATAAAATTACCTTCGTAATCATGAGCATATTGATAATCCTTGCCGTAGCCCTGTTGCTTCATCAATCTGGTAGGAGCATTTCGTATACTCATGGGCACCGAAAGGTCCCCGGTTTGAGCAATAAGTTTTTTAGCGTCCTTTATGGCTTTATAGCTGGCATTGCTTTTTGGTGAGCAGGCGAGATAAACGGTACATTGTGATAAAATGATTTCAGCCTCCGGATAGCCTATTAGGTTAACTGCCTGAAAACAGTTGGTAGCCAGCACCAAAGCAGTAGGATTAGCATTACCGATATCCTCGGAAGCCAGGATCACCAACCTTCGGGCAATGAATTTCACGTCCTCCCCGCCCTCAATCATGCGTGCCAGCCAATACACAGCTGCATTGGGGTCGCTGCCTCTCACAGATTTAATAAATGCAGATATAATGTCGTAATGCTTGTCTCCTTTTTTATCATACAGGGCGATTTTTCTTTGAGCCACCTCCAGCACCATTTGATCATCGACGGCGGCTCCGGGAAATGTCTCCGCCACTAATTCCAATAAGTTTAGCAACCTGCGGGCATCACCATCACTTAAACTCAATAGCGCATGATGTTCCTTAATGGAAACAGAGAGTTCTTTAAGTCGAAGGTCCTCTGACAGGGCCTTATTTATTAAATTCACTAAATCTTTTTCATCCAGCGGATTTAGAATGTATATCTGACATCTGGAAAGCAGCGCACTGTTTACTTCGAACGAAGGATTTTCCGTGGTAGCCCCGATTAAAGTGATCGTGCCCTTTTCCACAGCACCCAACAATGCATCTTGCTGGGATTTGTTGAACCTGTGGATCTCGTCGATGAAAAGAATGGCTCCGCTGTTGGTTCTGGATCTGGAAATAATTTCTCTTAAGTCCTTCACGCCAGCGCTAATGGCGCTCAAACTAGAGAATGGCCTTTTGCTTTGATTGGCAATTATGTTGGCGATTGTAGTTTTTCCTACTCCTGGAGGGCCCCATAGAATCATTGAGGGTAGATTATTGCCCTCAATAGCAGATCTGAGTGCTGCACCTTTTCCCAATAAATGCTCCTGACCCAACAATTGGTCCACCCGATGCGGGCGCATTCTTTCAGCCAGAGGAGTTCTATCCTTCAACGCGCTATAGCTTTAGTCCCTTAATTACCGTTTCGAAATAATCTACCATGTTCTCTGTCACCCCCAGATGAGTTACCATTCTGACCTCTTGTCCTCCGAAAGGCAGGGCCAGTATATTATTCTCTGCCAATTGGTCCAGAATGGTCTGAACCGGGATCTGATCCATTTCAAATATTACAATGTTGGTATCTACCGCATGCACATTGCTGACGAAGGGTCTGGCCGAAAGGATTTCGCCCAGCCTGCTGGCATGTAGATTATCTGTTTTCAGCCGATCGATGTGATGGTCCAGGGCAAAAATCCCGGCTGCGGCCAAAAAACCAGCCTGTCTCATACCGCCACCAAACACTTTTCTTACCCTGCGAGCCTGCTTGATATCCAAAGCGTCCCCCGCGAGTACCGAACCCACAGGAGCTCCCAATCCTTTAGACAAACAAATAGAAATAGTGTCAAAATAATGCCCCCAGTCCACGGTAGTCTCACCGGTCTCCACCAAGGCATTAAACAGCCTGGCGCCATCTAAATGCATCCTTAGCCGGTGCTCCCGGGCCACCTTATGGATGGAGGCGATCCCCGCCAGTTGGTAGTAACTACCGCCTCCTTTATTCACGGTATTTTCGATCACCACTAACTTGCTTAGCGGAAAATGAGGGTCATCGGGGTTTAGTGATGACCGCACCTGGCTGGATGATATTCTACCCCTATCACCATTGATCAATCTTGCAGAAACCCCTGAATTAGAGGCCATACCCCCCGATTCATAGTTGAATAAATGTGATCGTTGGTCACAAATAACCTGGTCTTGGGGTTGGGTATTGATCCTTACGGCAATCTGATTGGTCATGGTTCCCGAGGGGCAAAATAACGCTGCCTCCTTACCGAACATGTTCGCCACTTTCTCCTCCAATCTATTGACTGAAGGATCCTCTCCAAAGACATCGTCACCTACAGGAGCATCAAACATATAATGCTTCATTTCCCTGGTGGGAAGAGTAAAGGTGTCGCTTCGTAGATCTACTTTTTCCATTAATTCTCTATAAGTTCTACAGAATGAGGCACCGATAACTGCCAGGTTTTACTTAATTCCGCACCTGCTTCCAGAGGTCGGTCAGTGGCCAACACATCAGCTCCCCTCTCCACAAATTCACCATAGATCCTATCCCCGCGGGCGGTTGCCCGTCGGTCCAGGTTACCCAGAGTCCCCAGGATACAGGAAATTCCGTATTGGTGCAATTTATCATAAAGCTCCAACGGAGGTTCCGAGGTCCCAACAAAGGCTATCATTCTATCTACAGCTATGTCTGATTGTAAAAACCTTTCTAATTCCTGCTGATTGCGGATTTGCAGTGACAACATTAAATCTGGATTCATGTCATGTAATCTTTTGGCTGCATCCAAGGTATATGTGATCAAAATTACCCGGTCTTCTGCACTTTCCTGCTCGATGAGGTTTACTACCTGTTTAAATGATACCGATCGTTTGATATCCACCATCAGCACCGTGCCATCCCTAGCCCAACTAAGCGCCTCCCGGAGGGTAGGAATTTGATAATTTGTCAACTTACCTCGGTGGTCCTTTAAATATAAGTTTTCCAATTCATCCCATTGATGATCTTCCACCTTACCTGCTCCATTAGTGGTTCGATCCAAAGTTTCGTCATGCATCAGTATTAATTTGCCGTCAGCAGTACGTGCTACATCGCATTCGACCATCACCGGATATTGATGAAGGACATAATCAAAGGTTTCCAGACAGTTTTCGGGGTAGCCAGAGTAACTTCCACCCCTATGAGCGCTAATAATGGGAGGCCGGCCGGCCGACCAGGATAACAGTTCCGATAGAGAGGCAGGCTTACCAGGCGAGGGAGGGGCACTACAGGATAACAGCACCAAGGCCAACGCAATGCCGCAGTAAAATTTGATCCAATGCTTCAGCATAAGGATTAAAACTAGGGCATTTCCTGCAAGTTGGCAAATTAAGCGATTTGCATTATTACATTAATAATTTGTTAGGGATTGGCTACTCGGTAAATCCCATATTTCCCTCTGCCATAATAGTCTCCAGGTCCTGGTCGGGGCCTAAATGAACTCTTAGAAACCCTTGAAAATCAACCAGGGCTTCATAAGGCGCTAATAAATTACCATTTAGTTTCTCCAAATGAGTGGTACCCCTGCCATTATCCCCATCTACCGGATTGAGGGTAGCCGCCAGGTTTCCCGGCTGTTGACTGCTGCCAAAGATTAAAAAGGTTGGGTGCTGCCGGCCGGCAATGGCATTATCCAATGTTACTTCCACCAGTGAAAAGCCGCTCTCCCGTTCATTTATAGTCAGCAATCCAGTGGTTCCTTGAGCATCTACAGGAGTTAATTGAAACTGCTGAAACCTCCCGGTTAAACTGTTCTCCCCTACATCCGCCTGAGCCACTAAAGTACCTTGGTTATCGTCCAATTGAACATTAAGGTGTCCGTCAAATTCCAGTATCTCCTGGTAAGAAATTGGTGACCCGGTGTCGAGTTTAGTAATCTCTGTAACACTTACTCCGGAGTTTCCATCCACTGGAGTAAGGGTAATGGCAATACCCCCACCTTCAACTATAGTATTAAAATGAATATAGGCAGGATATACTCCGTCAGGGCGGGTGCCGTAGAGTGTTAATTCCAATTGGGTAGTCCCGTCATTTCTTTCCCTCACGATAATTTGCCCATCAATTTGGTGCTCAGTTAGGGAGTTTAGCAGGTAAAATTTATTCTTGCCCGAAACATTCGACAACTCCTCATCGCAACTGAAGAATATCGGTAACGCCAGGCTCCATAAGATCAGGTGAGTTATTAAAAGTTTCATCAGGGTGTATTTTATTATTAATACCTTATCTCTGCGGGAAGTAGCCGGCAAACGATACCTAATGCTGCCGGCAATCTACACATGTAACTTTTATAGGTTTTATCATTCCATAGGTGCTGGAGAAACTTCAAGTAACTCTTGGAATATTCATAATTATGGAAAGGAATCAATAATTTATTCAGGTGGTATTATGCGGAAAGCCCGTAATCTTCTACATTAGGTCCCGGATATTCAAATCACCAAACTACCAGGGATATGAGCACTAGAAGAATAGTTCTGATCGTACTGGGTATCCTGATCCTGATTGTGGGAGGGTACATTCTTTATATCATGATGACCACCCGTTCCCATAGCCCTGCTGATGTAGCGGAATACCATGGCAATGGACTGGATATTCGCATTGAGTATTGCCGCCCATATAAAAAAGGTCGACTTATCTTCGGGGAGGCATCTGAAGAAGCTTTGCAGCCATATGGAAAGTACTGGCGCCTGGGAGCTAATGAGGCGACAAAACTGACAGTGGGTACGCCGGTAACTTTTGGCAATCAAAAACTAGAGGCTGGTAGTTATGCCCTATACGCTTTTCCCAACCAGGATCATTGGGTGATCGGCATAAACTCCGAAGCTGATCGCTGGGGCGCCAGGCCCCCTGACTTCGATAAAGACGTAGGTAGAATAAAGGTGCCGGTAAATTTACAATCCGATGCCCGCGAACAATTCACCATTACCATTGAGTCTGACCCCGCAGGAGCAACAATTAAAATGGGATGGGATCAGCACCAGGTGGAGGTGCCGGTGAAGGTAATTCAATAAGACCAGGCTACCCGCCTCTTCTTATGTTTCTTTTTTTGGTACTTCACCGCCTTTTGATACTGAATGGAATTATAGTATTCCAGTTTTTTCTTTCCTGCCTTGGTTTGACAGGCTGAGCGGTATTGCGTACAGGAACTGAATACGAAAATAATGGCTACTATGAAAAACAGTCGGCTCATATTTAACTGGGTTCAACCTTAAATATAACAATATTTATTATTTTTTTAATGATTTTTAGAAATTATGTGCTGATCCAAGCCTCAATAAGATGAAAATATGATCCAAAACGTGATCAAAGGGCTGAAAAAGCGGCATTTCAGTGATTTAGCAGAATCCGACTATTGCAATATTAAAATCTGAATTTTCAATAGGATTTTTCCATCTTATATAGTCTTGTAGACCTAATGTACACCCCCTAGGCCAGTACTGTTTACCAATTGTATACCTGATTTATTAGGGTGAGGGCCACCCCGGTCCCTAGTTTTGTAACCTCAGACGAAAACGTAATGGAAGCAAAAAATAAGCACATGAAATCAAGAAACCGTAAATTCAGATTATTGGTACTTTTATTAGGGATATCCATAGCGCTCACCGCACTGTGGAGTTGCCAACATCGAAGTACTGCTAAGTTATCCGCACCAGTCTTGGACAATCTGGGGGATCATCAGGTAGACATTTCTACTGAATCTCCTTTGGCTCAAAAGCTGTTCAATCAAGGCATAACCTTAGCTTATGCTTTTAACCACCGGGAAGCAGCCCGATCATTCAGAGAAGCTGCCACGCAAGACCCTGAGTGCGCAATGTGTCATTGGGGCCTGGCATTGGTAATGGGTCCAAATATCAATGCACCGATGGATCCCACCAACCTGGGCGAGATCTATACCGCTACACAGGAAGCCCTGAGACTTGCCCCGAAGGCTACTGACTGGGAGAAAGCCCTGATAGAGGCACTGGCCTTCCGCTACCCCGACAGCACTACTGTTGACCGTGCCCCTCTGGACCAGGATTATGCCGATGCCATGAGAGAGGTGTATCGAAAGTATTCGGATCACCAGGATGTGGCAGTACTCTTTGCAGAATCCCTGATGGATCTTCACCCCTGGGATCTTTATGAACAGGACGGAAGCCCTAAGGAATGGACCCCGGAAATTGTGGATCTACTGGGGGATATATTGAATAGATGGCCAAAGAACCCAGGTGCCAATCATCTGTATATACATGCTGTTGAAGCCTCTACCAGTCCGGAAAGGGGGTTACCCTCTGCCGACCGGCTGCGCAGCCTGGTACCGGGAGCAGGCCATTTGGTCCATATGCCTTCCCATATATATATCCGAACCGGGCGATATCACGAAGGTTCGGTGGCCAATCAAAAAGCCATGGTTGCAGACAGCCTGTATATCAGTTCCTGTAATGCCCAGGGAATTTATCCTCTGCTTTACTATCCTCACAACATCCATTTCCTGGCAGCCACTGCAGCACTAGAAGGACGTGGTGATATCTCCATCAATGCCGCATTTCAATTGTCGGGTAAGGTGGATAAAGAAATGATGAAAGAGCCGGATTGGACCACCTTGCAGCATTACTTCTCCATACCCTACTACGTGTTGGTGAAATTTGCGGAATGGGACCGCATCCTGGAAATGCCTCTGGAGGATGAAGCTTATCCCAAGGCAGTACTGCATTATGCCCGGGGTATGGCATATGCTAATCAAAAGCAACTGGAAAAAGCCCGGCATGAGCTAAATCAAATCCATAAAATACAGGCCGAGGGAGTGCTGGACGGTATGATGATATGGGATCTAAACACCATGACTGACTTGGTAGATATTACCAGGCTGGTACTTACTGCCGAAATTGATGCTAAATCGGGCCGCTACGATCAAGCAATATCCGCTCTCAGGCAGGCCATTGCCATCGAAGACCAACTCACTTACACGGAGCCACCGGATTGGTTCTTTTCCGTCAGACATGAACTGGGTAATGTATTGCTGCAGGCTGGTAGATTCTCGGAGGCCGAAACCGTTTACCTGGAAGATCTCAAGAATCTGCCTGAAAATGGCTGGGCACTTAATGGATTATATCTAAGCTTATTGAACCAGCAAAGAAATCTGGCTGCCCAAAAGGTCAAAAGCAGATTTGATAAGGCCTGGAAGTGGGCTAACATATCCCTGGAGGGTTCGGAGATCAGTGAGATAGCGTACAACAGCTATCAGGATCTGGATCTGTTTAATCAAACTTTGGCATTGGCACACATGGACCGGATCCCCTTATGTGTTAAACCCAGCAACTAGATCATAAGGCCAGTCCCCGGTGCTACCTGTTTAGCATCGGGGGGTCTATGGTTAAATAGCTTTTTTACCTCTCTCCTCGGTCCTGATCCTAATACACTCCTCTAACTGAGTGATAAATATCTTGCCATCGCCGACTTTTCCAACACCACCACTTTTAGCGCCGGAAATGATGGCCTTGCAGGTTGGTTCTACAAACTCCTCGTTAACAGCTATCTCCAATCTAATTTTTGGAGTGAGGTTAGGTACCACTGTCCTACCCCGATAAATCTCCTTTTTCATTTGTTGGCCGTGGCCTGAAACTCTGCTTACAGTAATACGGGTAATTTCTGCCTTGATCAGTGATTCTCTCACTTGATCCAATTGACTCTCCCGGATAATTGCTGTGATTAATTTCATAAGTCTTAATTTGGAGTGAGCATTCCGTATCCTCTTTCGCCGTGGTAGGTATTGTCCAGTCCACTCATCTCATGTTGAGGTGACGGCCGCAAACCCACCATCTTGTGGAGGGCCCAAAGTAAGACCAGGGTTACTAGTGCCGCATAAAACACCGCTACCAAAACAGCAATTAACTGTACACCCAGTTGCTGTATTACAGTCCAGCTACCACCGGCCGCCGCCGCGGCTTCTTCCATCCAACTGTTCCGGATGAAAAATGCCAACAAAATAGCCCCTACAATACCGCCAATACCATGTATTCCAAATGCATCCAGGGTATCGTCGTAACCTAATTTGTTTTTAAGGATTATAGCGTAATAACAAACTAAAGAAGCTGCGAATCCCAAGATCAAAGCACCTCCGGGCTGTACCACCCCCGCAGCAGGAGTAATGGCCACCAGGCCTGCCAGAATGCCGCTGACGAATCCCAGAGCAGTAGCTTTACCCTGATGAACGCCTTCAATGATTATCCAGCTTAAGGCTCCTGCGGCCGCTGCAATCTGAGTCACTGTTAATGCCTGAGCAGTACTTAAACCACTGGTGATACTACTGCCGGCATTAAATCCAAACCAGCCTACCCACAATAATCCCGCTCCGATCATGGTCATAACCAAATTGCTGGGCGACATATCGTCACTGGGATAACCCCGACGGGCGCCTAGATAAAGTGCCGCCACTAGTCCGCTAACACCGGCTGATATATGCACTACCGTGCCCCCGGCAAAATCGATGGCTCCGTTAGCCCCTAAATTATACAGGAAACCATCACTGGCCCATACCCAATGACATAGGGGATTATATACCAGTAATCCCCAAAGCGCAATGAACAGACAATAACCTCTGAAGGTAATGCGTTCCGCAAATGCACCGGCAATCAGAGCCGGTGTGATAATGGCGAATTTACCCTGAAACATACTGAATACATATTCCGGTACTCCCTCGCTCATAATGGTAGAGTCAATACCTGTGAGCAGCACATACTCAGGATTCCAACCGATCCAACCTCCCAGTACGTTTGGCCCAAAGCACATTGCATAGCCACAAATAACCCATAGAACACTCATGATCCCCATGGCAGTAAAGCTGTGCATCATGGTACCAAGCACGTTTTTCGTGCGCACCAAACCTCCATAAAACATAGCCAGCCCCGGTATCATCAATAATACTAAAGCAGTGGAAGTGAGCATCCAGGCAGTGGCCCCGCTATCCAATTCGGGAACATCATTGCACCAAGCTGGAAAACCGGTGATCAGTAAACCACTTAGTAATAGTAATTTTTTCATTTAAAAGTCAAAATCGTTATCAGGAATTCAAAATTTTTCCGGAATATCGAATTATTTGACAATAAAAAAAGCAAAAAATGAAAAATCTGTTATTAGCCTACCACTACAACGCCCCGGCTTGAATATGTTTTACTACTTCGGGGTCCAGGAGGGTTGAAGTATCGCCTAAATTTCCGGTATCCCCAGAGGCTATCTTACGGAGAATCCTCCTCATGATCTTACCCGATCGGGTTTTTGGTAAGCCCGGTACAAATTGGATTTTCTCCGGTTTTGCAATAGGCCCGATGGTATCGGAAACCAACCGTAAGATCTCCTGGCGCAATTGGTCCTGATCGCCCAGGTTCTCATGCCCAATTACATAGGCATAGATGGCATTGCCTTTTATGTCATGAGGATAACCGACAACGGCAGTTTCCACTACCTTTTGGTGCTCATCAATAGCGCTCTCAATCTCCGCAGTGCCTAAGTTGTGGCCGGATACTATTATCACGTCATCTACTCGACCTGTG
This sequence comes from Cyclobacteriaceae bacterium, assembly GCA_965224285.1. Taxonomy (GTDB): domain Bacteria; phylum Bacteroidota; class Bacteroidia; order Cytophagales; family Cyclobacteriaceae; genus JAJCYK01. The sequence goes on along the minus strand of OZ245043.1, from coordinate 4,002,029 downwards.
ATCCGGTAATATCCTTCCTGGTCTCGCTTGCACCCATCTCCGGTAAAATAATACCCGGGGTAAGCAGTAAAATAGGTCTCCTTAAATCGTTGGTGGTTACCGTAAATTGTACGAGCCATGGAAGGCCAGGGGAATTTTATACAAAGCCTGCCAGAAACCCCGTTCCCTTCCAGTTCTTTGCCATCCGGATCCATTAAAGCAATCTGAATACCAGGCATGGGTAAGGTGGCATAAGCCGGCTTTAAAGGGGTGACGCCGGCGATCGGTGAAATCATAATACCTCCGGTTTCTGTTTGCCACCAGGTGTCTATGATAGGGCATTTACTATTTCCGATATTCTTATCATACCAATGCCAGGCCTCTTCGTTAATGGGCTCCCCAACAGTCCCCAAAACTTTTAACGAGCTTAGGTCATGCTGTTTTACAAAGCTCAGATCTGCCTTTTCCAAAGCCCGTATGGCTGTGGGAGCGGTATAGAAAATATTCACTTGATGCTTGGCTACAACTTCCCAGAATCTACCCATGTCCGGATAAGACGGTACGCCTTCAAACATCAAGGAAGTAGCTCCCGCACATAGCGGCCCATAGACGATGTAAGAGTGGCCGGTGATCCAACCAATGTCGGCGGTGCACCAATAAATATCTCCGGGTTGATATTGAAAGGCGGTTTTAAAAGTATAAGTGGTATATACCATATAGCCCCCACAGGTATGAACCATGCCTTTTGGTTTACCAGTGGAACCGGAGGTATATAGTATGAACAGCATATCCTCCGCGTCCACCTCCGTGGCATCGCAATGGTCGGTTGCTTTGGCGATCTCTTCCTGCCACCATAAGTCTCTTCCCGGTTTCATATCCACACTGCCGTGAGTGCGCTGAAAAACTATTACCCGTTCCACGCTGGGACAGCGGCCCAAGGATTCGTCCACTATGGACTTAAGGTCCAGTACTTTGGCTCCGCGGTAAGAGCCATCGGTGGTCAGTACCATTTTACACTGGGCATCATTGATCCGATCTGCCAACGCGTTTGAGGAAAAACCGGCAAACACTACAGAATGGACGGCCCCAATACGGGCGCAAGCCAACACACCTACGGCCAATTCCGGGATCATAGGCATGTAGATACACACCCGGTCGCCTTTCTCCACCCCATGGCTTTTTAAGACATTGGCAAAACGGCAAACCTTCCGGTGTAGTTCCCTGTAAGTGAGATGCACCGGCGATTCCTTCGGATCGTTGGGTTCCCATATTATAGCGGTTTTATCACCTGAGGAGTCAAGATGCCGATCCAGACAGTTCTCCGTGATATTCAGACGAGCACCGGAAAACCACTGTACTTCCGGCGCATTAAAGTCCCAATGCAAAATTTTTTCCGGGGGGCGCCTCCAGTGAAAGTCCTGGGAGATCTCCGACCAAAACTCCTGGGGTTGTTCTACACTTTTCTGGTAGGCTTGTTGATAATCTTCAAAGGATCTAATTTCCATGGGGTAGGCGTTAAGGTTAGCTGGACAATTTAAAAATTTTAAAGAATTTGCCCAAGACGTATTTAGGGCTTGCGAATATCCTCTACCAAATCCCTGATATAATCCGGAGGAGCGGGAGTTAAATGAGCCACCAGCACTGCTACAGTAAAGTTTACTATCATGGCTATAGTGCCAAAACCCTCGGGGCTTACTCCAAACCACCAGTCATCTTCACCTCCTCCACCCAGGAATCCGAACTTAAATTTCAGGATGTAAAAAATCATGAACAAAAGACCAACTACCATCCCGCTGATCGCTCCTTCCTTGTTCATTCGGTGATAGAAAATACCGAGAATAATTGCCGGAAAAAATGATGCCGCAGCCAGTCCAAAAGCCAAGGCCACTACTGCCGCCACAAAATCCGGTGGGTTAATACCAAAATATCCCGCTACCACCACCGCTGAGGCGGCTGCCAACCTGGCGGCCAGTAACTCTCCCTTTTCGCTGATATTGGGATTGATCTGTTTTTTAATAAGATCGTGGGAAACCGCAGTTGAGATCACCAATAATAAACCGGCAGCAGTACTAAGCGCTGCTGCCAGTCCCCCGGCAGCTACCAACGCTATTACCCAAGCCGGCAGTTGAGCGATTTCCGGATTAGCCAGCACCATGATATCCTGGTCGATAGTTAATTCGTTACGGTCTGGGTCAGCCAGATATTGTATCTTACCATCCTGGTTTTTGTCCTCAAAGTTGATCAATCCAGTGGCTTCCCATTTACTGAACCACACCGGCATCTTTTTATAGGGTTCTTCACTGACGGTATTGATCAGATTAGTACGGGCAAAAGCTGCCAATGCCGGAGCAGTAGTATATAGTATAGCAATGAACAACAAGGCATATCCCGCGGAAAGCCGGGCATCTTTGACTCTGGGAACGGTAAAAAAACGTACGATCACATGGGGCAGCCCAGCGGTTCCGATCATTAAAGCGGCAGTGATAAAAAATACGTCCTGCATGCTTTTACTTCCATCGGTATAAGCGGCAAACCCCAATTCCCGCTGAAGTCCATCCAGTTTTTCCAACAGATAAACGCCGGGCTCTGCAGTCAACTGACTGCCGAATCCCAGCTGCGGCAGCCACTCTCCGGTCAGCTGAATACTGATGAAGAATACCGGTACCATGAAGGCAAATATTAAAACACAATACTGTGCCACCTGGGTATATGTAATGCCTTTCATACCACCAAGCACCGCATAGAAGAAAACTATGGCCATTCCTACGAAAATACCGGTATTGATCTCTACCTCCAGAAAACGACTGAACACTACGCCCACTCCTCTCATCTGGCCGCTTACATAAGTAAAAGAGACAAATAGAGCGCATACTACAGCTACGGTCCTGGCTACATTGCTGTAATAACGATCACCGATAAAGTCCGGGACGGTAAACTTTCCGAATTTCCGGAGATATGGAGCCAGCAATAGTGCCAATAACACGTATCCACCGGTCCATCCCATCAGGTAAACCGCTCCATCGTAACCCATGAAAGAGATTAGCCCGGCCATGCTGATAAAAGATGCCGCCGACATCCAATCTGCCGCGGTAGCCATTCCGTTAGCCAATGGCGGCACTCCTGAACCCGCTACATAAAACTCACCGGTAGAAGCTGCTCTGGACCATATGGCAATTCCAATGTATAGCATAAAGGTGAGGCCTACGATGATATAGGTCCAGGTTTGAACATCCATATTTTAAGGATTATCTGAAGTGTAACGGCTATCTAATTTGTTCATCAAAGCAACATACACGAAGATCAGGATCACAAACACATAGATTGATCCCTGTTGGGCAAACCAAAATCCCAGTTTGAAGCCTGCTACCCGGAGATTATTCAGATTAGGAGCCAGTAGTATGCCAAATCCATAGGATACTATAAACCATATGGACAGCAGCACTAATAGGTAGCGTTTGTTTTTTTTCCAATAAGTGGACGGTGGATTTTGCACAGGGATAGTTTATAGCTGCTTAAGATATTAAAATTTAATTTCAGGTAAAAATACTGGCGGGTTCACGCCATAAATTCAATGCCGATAGCAATTCCTGCCCCAGCTAAAATGACCAGCAATTTCCAACCGTGGAATTGGTGCCCGGGACTGCTTTCAAAAAATATCGTGGTGCTGATGTGAAGAAAATTTCCAGTGACCAGGGCGAAAATTATGGTGAGCATTTCCTGGTGCAACAGGTGTAAGTTAATAAGATATCCGGCTCCCATCATGCCCAATGGTGTTGCTGATGCAAAAAGTATCATGATCAATACCGGCCAGGCTCTGGATCGATAGTGACATTGGATTATGGACATCAAGGCAAATGCTGCCGGTATCTTATGCAGTATAACGCCCAGTAGTAATCCCTGGTGGTGCTGATGAGTAAACCCGCTTGCTGGTTGCAACAATAACACTCCTTCCAGCACCGCATGAATTCCCATAGCCAGCAGTAAGGTGAACATGGTAAAACCTCCGTGATGATGTGAGTGATTTTGCTTATGTAAATGCCCATGTTCTACTCCGGAAGTAACATAATCCATCAGAACTTGCATAAAAAAACCAATGGCTATCCAAAGTGCAACTATACGTGGCTTGACCGGGCCAGAAAATATCTCTGGCATTAAATGTATAAGTGCTATCCCAAAAAGATAGGATCCGCTAAAAACCAGAGCGAGATGAAAATATCGAGATTCTATTCTGGAAATAAACAAAGGGGCAATGCCGGCCAGGACTGTTACCAGAAACAACAAAGCGTAGGTCAGCCACATGATTGCTACAATTTTACTAATACGAAAATCATCCTTTCGGAACTAGCCCACTGGTAGGGGTTCAAACTGTGGTCGCCGTAATTACCCTTTAACTTCAGTCCTGCTTTTACGAAATAACGCATAAACTCAAACTTTCTAATGGCCCTGACCTTTTCCATGTAATGATAATCCTCCCCTTGGTCATGGAATCTTATATCCTTTACGATAAAGCCATTTTCATAACGTCGGTTGATCTGAAATTCAATTCCTTCCAATCGTTGGATCTCGCGAGGGACCAATTGATCGATGACTTGATGAGGATTTAAGTAGTCTATGACCAGATGTCCTCCCGCCTTTAACGCTTTGCTGGCTGCGCATATCGCCTTGCTGTTTTCTGCTTCAGTATTAAAATATCCAAAGCTGGTAAAAAGATTCAAAACTACATGGAATTGATCACGGGCGAAAACTTCCCGCATATCATGCTGGTGAAATTTCAACCGTGGATTCTCAAATTGTCTGGCATAGGCTATATTTTGCGGGGAAAGATCAATTCCCACTACATTCATCCCCAATGAATTCAAGTAGATGGCGTGGCGCCCCTTTCCACAAGCCAGGTCCAGGATATACTGCCGTGGGTTGAACGCCAATAACCGATGCAGGTTATCAATGAAATTACGGGCTTCATCATGATCCCGATGCTTATACAATATGTGATAATAGGGAGAGTCAAACCATTTCCCGAACCATTCTCCGGATGCCTTCATATGCCCAGTTGCATTGGTATGGTCATTCCACAATATGGTTTTTGATCCCGGGAGTAGCCAGTGTCTGTATTTCCCCATTAGTGCCACTGTAGATAAAATAAGCCTCTAAATCATCATCGGCCTCCACTATCTTCAAAGCCTTTTCCCGTCCTAATACCATAAATGCGGTGGCGAAGGCATCGGCGGTGGCACAACTGGAAGCAAATACCGAAACACTAAGCAGATCATGCTGCACTGGATAGCCGGTAAAGGGACTGATGGTATGGGCGTATTTCTTACCGTCTTTAAGGTAAAAGTTCCGGTAATTGCCAGATGTGGCAATAGCCTGATTGTTTAAAGTTACCATGGCCTGGACCGATCTTGACTGTTCCAAAGGTTTTTCAATATAAATCGCCCAATTTTCGCCTTCCTGGTTCAACCCTCTGGCTGAAATCTCTCCACCGATCTCCACGAATGAATTTTCCAGGCCTTGGGATTGCAGATATTCCTGTATGACATCCACCGCGTAACCTTTAGCAATAGCACTAAAATCCAGCTGTGCATTGGGTTGAAGCTTACAAACCGCCAATTCATCGTAGAATATACTATCGAAACCCACGGTTTGCAGCAGGCTATCCACCTGGAATGAAGTGGGTGTTTGTGGCTGGTCCGGTCCAAAGCCCCAGGCGTTTACCAGTGGCATTACCGTAGGATCGTAGGCTCCTTCTGTCGCCTGATGGATTCGACGGCTCTTAACCAACATGTCATGGAAGAAAGGCCGCTCATACTTCAGTAAAGTCCCTCGATTGAATTGGCTGATTTCTGAATTATCAATGTAGGTAGATAAGCAAAGGTTTATTTGTTCCAGTATGGAATCTATCTGCGGTTGGAAATTAATCGGATCGGCTGCCAGATATTTCACCTGGTAGGTGGTTCCCATGGTGGCCCCTCTCAGTTCTACTTTCCGCAGGTCGTTAGAAAGTGTATCGCGGTCACGAATCAGCCAAACCACTACTATGGCGGCAAGCAGCACTATGGTGTAAATGATATTTTTTTTACGAAGGTCGTCCACTGCGGAGCAAAGTTAGTGAAATGTTAAAAAAATTTATCACCCACTTCTTTTATATACTGTAATGATTAACTTCATTGCCATGAGTATTGAGTGCATATTATGCGTGAAGATTATCTAAGTGGAGATGGCTCACAACTGACCCCTGCCGAAAAAGAGTTCGAGCGAGCTCTTAGGCCCCTTACCTTCGATGAATTTGCCGGGCAGCAAAAAGTGGTTGAAAATATTAAGATTTTCGTTATGGCCGCTCAGCAGCGGTCCGAACCTTTGGATCATGTCTTGTTGCACGGTCCTCCGGGATTAGGCAAGACCACTCTTTCACATATTATTGCCAATGAGCTGGGAGCTAACCTGAAGATCTCATCTGGACCGGTACTGGATAAACCCGGTGATCTGGCAGGGCTGCTCACTAATCTGGAAGAGCGGGATGTTTTGTTTATCGATGAGATCCATCGACTCAACCCCATCGTGGAAGAATACCTGTATGCTGCCATGGAAGACTACCGTATAGATATTATGCTGGACTCCGGACCTAATGCACGGTCGGTACAGATTGGATTAAATCCATTTACCTTGATCGGAGCCACCACCCGGGCAGGGCTCCTTACATCACCATTGCGGGCCAGATTCGGCATAAACGCCCGTCTGGAGTATTATGATGCCCAGGTCTTAGGAGGGATTGTGAAACGTTCGGCATCCATCCTTAACACGGCTATCGATGATAATGCTGCCTTTGAGTTGGCCAGGAGAAGCCGGGGTACTCCAAGGATAGCCAATAACCTCCTTCGGCGCACCCGTGATTTTGCTCAGATAAAAGGAGAAGGCCGCATCACCCTGCCCATAACAGAGATGACCCTTGACGCTCTGGAGGTGGATACTAATGGCCTGGATGAAATGGACAACAGGATCTTATCCACCATAGTCAATAAGTTTAAGGGCGGGCCGGTGGGCATTTCAACCATTGCCACAGCTTGTAGTGAGGAAGCGGAGACCATAGAGGAGGTTTACGAGCCATTTTTAATTAAAGAGGGATACATAAAACGCACCTCCCGAGGTCGGGAAGCCACAGAACTGGCCTACCAGCATCTCGGAGTACTACCTCCCTATAGATCCGGTACACTGTTTGACTGATTCAGGGTTTATGCCGGGACTGCAAGGTATCCAGTATATCCGAGAAGGATATGTCGTGCTGCTCCCATAGAACAAAAAGGTGATACAATAAATCTGCGCTTTCCTGACGTAAATTTTCATTTTCACCCGATAAGGCTTCAATTACTACCTCAACTGCCTCCTCACCGACTTTTTGGGCTATTTTTTCAACCCCGGCGTCAAACAATTCACTGGTATAGGATCCGGACTTTGGGTTTTGTTTCCGGTCCTTAATGATTTTCTGAAGCTTGCCAGCGAAGCCTATGCCCGGCGGATCCTCATCAAAACAGGATATGGTGCCTAAATGGCAAGTAGGGCCTAAGGGTTTTACTTTTATCAACAAGGTATCGGCATCACAATCTTCCTTTATAGATTCTACCAGCAGGTGATGACCAGAAGTTTCTCCTTTGGTCCAAAGACGCTGTTTGCTGCGGCTGAAGAAAGTAACCCGACCTGTTTCCCTGGTTTTTTCATAAGCCTTCTCATTCATATAACCCAACATCAGGATTTGCATGGAATCCTTGTCTTGTATTACCGCAGGGATCAATCCCTGCCCTTTTTTAAAATCTAGTTTCATAAGTTAAATTCTAACCGGAATTTTGGCAGATCGAAGGCTTTTTTTTAGATCTGCAATTTCAATTTCTTTAAAGTGGAATATGCTGGCAGCCAATGCCGCATCGGCTTTGCCGGCAGTAAATACTTCCAGGAAATGATCGATATTTCCTCCACCCCCGGAAGCGATTACTGGTATAGTGAGCAGCTCCGAGAGCTCTGCGGTTAATTCATTGGCGAAACCGCTCTTAGTACCATCATGATCCATAGAGGTCAATAAAATCTCACCTGCCCCTCTATCCTCTACCTCCTGGGCCCAGGGCAGGGTCTCCAAATCAGTAGGTTTTCTACCACCATGAGTGTGAACCCGGTGGGTCCCCTCATAGAACTTAGAGTCAATCGCCACAACGATACACTGACTGCCAAAGTTGGCGGCCAACTCATTTATTAATGAAGGGTTTTTGACAGCAGCGCTATTAATGGACACTTTATCGGCGCCGGCGTTGAGCAAAGCCGAAACATCTTCCCGGCTGGAAATGCCTCCTCCTACAGTAAAGGGGATGTTAATCTCCTGAGCCACCCGGGTAACCAATTGTACCAAGGTCTTTCTCTTTTCCACGGTCGCGGTAATGTCCAGAAAAACCAATTCATCCGCACCCGCCAGACTGTATATCGAGGCTAACTGTACCGGATCACCTGCATCCCGCAGGTCCACAAAATTAATCCCTTTTACTGTTCGCCCATTTTTAATATCCAGGCAGGGTATAATTCTTTTCGTAAGCACTAGATAAAATTACTTAAGGTTTTCAAGGTCAATTGTCCTTCATACAAGGCTTTCCCGATGATGGCGCCTGCCACTCCTGCCAACTGCAGGGCTTCTAAATCCTTTATGGTAGATACCCCTCCACTGGCTATAATATACAGTTGAGGAAAATCGGTCACCAGGTTTCGATAAAGATCTATAGCGGGACCCTTTAACAGTCCGTCTTTACTAACATCGGTACAAATTACCCGGCGCACCCCAATCTGTTGGTATTTCTCCAAAAAGGCCCATAATTTAACTTCGGTAGTTTGTTGCCAGCCATGAACCAACAGCATGCCATCCCTGACATCGGCCCCCAATATTATACGATCAGCGCCATACTGCATTAGCCAACTGGAAAATAGATCAGGATCCTTGACCGCAATGCTGCCGCCGGTTACCTGAGAGGCACCTGCTTCGAATACCCTTTTCAGATCATCGCTAGTTTTGACCCCGCCTCCAAAGTCAATCTCCAGGTTAGTGCCACCGGCTATGCTTTGCAAAACCCCCAAATTTACCACGCATTTACTTCTGGCTCCATCCAGATCAACCAAGTGCAGCTTATTCAACCCCGCATCCTGAATGCGTAACGCCACACTTAGTGGGTCCTGATCATAGATTTTTTTCTGTGCGTAGTCGCCTTGGGTAAGGCGCACACATTTTCCGTCTATAATGTCGATGGCTGGAATTAGATCCATGTTACAGATTTAGAAAATTAGCAAGGATCTGTTGTCCCTGGATACTGCTTTTTTCAGGGTGAGCTTGTACAGCGTAGAAGTTATCCTTCCTTAGAGCGCCGGAAAAAGGTAAGATGTACTCCGTTTTACCTACCGTTTCAACACCGAGCTCTGCAAAATAACTATGAACATAATACAGATAGGGGTTTTTCAAGCCGCTAAAAATCGACACATCGCTTACCTCCAAATTATTCCACCCCATATGGGGTATTTTATACTCACCTTTAGTATCCTGAAATCGCCTTACCTTCAAATCAAAAATCCCCAGGCAAGGAGTATCCCCTTCCTCGCTGTACTTACACATCAATTGCAATCCAATGCAGATTCCCAGGAATGGCTGCTCCAAGGTTGGTATCAATAGATCCAGCTTCATCTGTTTTAGATAGTTCATGGCGCTCCAGGCCTCTCCCTGACCAGGAAAAATCACTTTATCCGCACCCCTCAGGGTTTCCGGATTATCTGTATATACCGGCTCCACCCCAAGACGTTGCAGCGCATAAAGTACTGACTGCACATTACCCGCATTGTATTTCACTACTGCTACTCTCATCACAACAGTCCTTTAGTAGTGGGCAATTGACGGCTTTTGGGATCTCTTTTGACCGCCATTTTAACACATCGGGCAAATGCTTTAAATATCGATTCAATCTTATGATGTTCATTCTCTCCCTCTGCTCTAATGTTCAGGTTGCATCTGGCACTATCGCAAAAGCTGTTAAAAAAATGCTTGAACATCTCGGTAGGCATGTCCCCTACCTTCTCACGATTAAAACTTGCCTCCCACACCAGCCAGCTGCGTCCACCAAAATCCAGCGCTACCTGCGCCAAGCAATCATCCATGGGCAAGGCAAATCCATATCTTTCTATACCTCTTTTATTTCCCAGTGCCTGGTCAATTACTTCACCCAGGGCAATAGCGGTATCCTCGATAGTATGATGTTCATCTACCTGTAAATCCCCCGCTACCTCAAGGTGAATATCCATTTGGCCATGTCTAGCCAATTGATCCAACATATGATCGAAAAAACCCAACCCGGTGTCAATTTTGGAAATACCGGCGCCGTCCAGATTCACAGTAACCGAAATTTTGGTTTCATTAGTAATACGGCTCACCGTTGCCCGGCGGTCACCCACCATGAGATGAGTGAGTATTTCGCTCCAATTTTTAGCGGTAAAGGTGGCGGGTTCATAAGGGGAATCGCTGATCAGGATGCTTTTGGATCCAAGATTTTCACCAAGCGCCACGTCGGAAATCCGGTCACCGATCACGTAGCTGTTAGCTAAGTCATAGGAGCCACTAAGATATTTGCCAAGCATCCCGGTGCCTGGTTTCCTGGTGGGCGCCTGGTCATTTTCAAAGGTGCGGTCTATGTAAATATCCGCGAAGGTAACCCCTACTCCTTCCAGTATTTCCAGCATTTTATTATGAGCCGGCCAAAAAGTATCCTCTGGAAATGACGGAGTGCCCAGTCCATCTTGATTGGTGACCATCACCAATTGGTAGTCGGTATGGATGGCCAACTGGTGCAAAGCTGTAATAGCTGAAGGTAAGAATGAGAGCTTTTCCAGCGAGTCTATCTGCTCATCTGCAGGCTCCTGGATGATAGTCCCATCACGGTCGATAAATAATACCCGCTTCATAAACTATAGGCTTTCAAGGCGGTTATCAGCTGCTGATTTTCCACCTGGCTTCCGGCTGTTATCCTCAAACAATTGTCGCATCGCAGGAGATTACTGCGATTTCTAACCACTAAATTTTTATCAATAAGATAACTAAAAATTTTCTTCGCATTGGTCATTTTGGCCAATACGAAATTGGCATCAGATGGATACACCGTCTCAACTATATCCAGTTGGCCTAGTTGATCGGTCAACCAGTTGCGCTGAGCTACTATTTCCTCTACTGATTCGGTCATATCATTCGAAGCTTTCAGGGCATCAATGGCGTATTGCTGGGTAAGTTGACTAACATTATAAGGTGGTTTAATGCGATTATACCAACCACAAATATCTGTGGAGGCAAATCCCATTCCCAGTCGGATACCAGCCAACCCCCAGGATTTAGAGAATGTCTGCATTACCGCTAATCCCGGATAATCCAGGCAGTTCATGAGCAGGCTGGCGGAGCCGGCGAAATCAATATATGCTTCGTCTATCACTAATAATCCAGGGAAACTTTGCAGCAGGTCAATGATTTGTCCACGATCCAGTAAATTTCCGGTTGGATTATTAGGAGAACATAGAAATAGGATCTTGGTATGTTGATTTATTTCCGCTTGGATGGCCGGACTATCCAGCTCAAAATTAGCGGTCAAAGGGACCTCTACCACTTCCACGTCGTTAATATGGGCGGCTACCTTGTACATCCCATAGGTAGGTGAAGTGATCATAATATGGTCTTTTCCCGGCTCACAGAAGATCCTTATCAGTAAATCAATAATTTCATCACTACCATTACCCAATACTATGTTTTCCGCCGGAATACCTTTCAGAGCAGATATCCGTTGTTTAAGCTCTTGCTGGTAAGGGTCAGGGTAACGGTTAAGATCCCATTGACCACCTATTTTTCCCACTGCACCCAGAGGATTTTCATTTGCATCCAATAATACCAGGTCCTTGCTGTTGAATTGTTCCCGAGCTGAGGTATAGGGATCCAGATCCCTTATATTTTTTCGCACCAGCTTATAGAGATCTTTCATTTCCTCCAGACTTTGAAATACGAATAGCAACCGCCCTTCGGTGAGCCTCCAATCCTTCAGCATCAGCAAGATTCTCTACCGTAGAAGCGATACCGGTCAACCCGGTTTTGGTAAGACTTTGAAAAGTAACTTTTCTCAAGTAATTATCCACAGAAACTCCAGCATATGCCCGGGCATGGCCATTAGTGGGAAGTGTATGATTGGTACCTGATGCATAATCGCCTACTGATTCCGGGGTGTACGGTCCGAGAAATACCGACCCGGCATTCCTGACCTTCTCCCCCCAATCAAGAGGATTTTGAGTTTGTATTATTAGATGCTCCGGGGCGTACCGGTTAATAAATTCCATACCTACCTCCAGATCATCAAAACGGATCATTAAACTTTGGTCCAAGGCCCTGGCCGCAACCTCGGCTCTGGGCAGTGTAGCCAACTGCAATTGCAGTTGCTGATTGACCGCCTGGAAAAGCTTTTCACTATTGGAAACCAGCACTACCTGGCTATCCGGTCCGTGCTCGGCTTGTGAGAGCAAATCCGCAGCCAGGAATGCCGGATCGGCCTGATGATCGGCTATTATGGCTACCTCAGAAGGGCCTGCAGGAAAATCGATGGCAATTCCTTCCAGAGCCACACACTGTTTGGCATGGGTTACATATTGATTGCCGGGGCCAAAGATCTTATAGACGGCCGGAACTGTTTCAGTACCGTAAGCCATAGCAGCCACAGCCTGAGCTCCGCCTACCCGATATAATTGCTTGAGTTCAAGTTTTCGGGCAATGTATAGCAGGGCCGGGTGCAGTTTTCCCTTAGCATCGGGGGGGGTGCACACCGTGATCTGTGGGCATCCCGCCAGCCTGGCTGGTATTCCCAGCATCAATAGCGAACTAAACAAAGGAGCTGTACCGCCAGGGATATATAATCCCACTTTTTCAATTGGCAAGGCTTTACGCCAGCAGCTGACCCCAGGCATGGTTTCTACCTTAGGCTCGTTTAGCGCTAACTGAGATTGATGAAACTCCCAAATATTCTGATAGGCCACATCTATGGCCTCCTTCAATTCAAGGGTAATTTCTTTAGTGGAAGCCAAAACGGAAACAGCTATGGAATCCAGATCCACCCCATCGAATTTTTGTGAATAGTCCCTCAGGGCTTGATCCCCATGTTCCCTGACCCTGTTCATGATCTCCTGCACCGCAGGGCCCAGGGTATCTGAGGAGATTTGTGGGCGCTGCACCAGCGAATTCCACTGATCCCGCCGCGGGTTGTTTATCAAACTAATCTCCGGCATTACAGTATCATTTTCTCAATTGGAACCACCAGAATACCTTCTGCTCCTGCTTGTCTCAGATTTTCAATTACTTCCCAAAAATCATCTTCCTTCACCACTGAGTGAAGCGAGCTCCAGCCCTCCTGGGCCAACGGTAAAACCGTGGGGCTGCGCATCCCTGGCAATAAGCAGATGATCTCCTCTATCGCCTCGTTGGGTGCATTTAATAGGATATACTTATTGTTATTGGCTGTTAACACCGCTTTGATACGAAACAATAGTTTGTCCAGAATCTGTTGCTGTGCTTGCGGTAAGTCAGGGCGGGCGACCAATACTGCCTGCGAACGCATCAGGGTCTCTACTTCCTTTAAGCCATTGCTGATCAAAGTGCTTCCGGTGCTCACAATATCACAAACTGCTTGTGCCAAGCCAATGCTAGGGGCTATTTCCACACTCCCGCTTATTTCGTGTATATCAGCTGAGATCTGTTGTTCCTTCAAAAAAGCCTCTAAAATGTTGGGATATGAAGTAGCAATACTCATACCCCCTATGCTTTTAATGCCCTGGTAGTCAAAATCTTTGGGGACTGCCAAAGATAATCGACATTTGGAAAATCCCAACTTTTCTACCACTTTGAGGTCGACTTGTTTTTCTCTAAGTATATTCTCGCCCACTATACCCACGTCTGAAACTCCGTCCTCTACATAACCAGGTATGTCATCATCTCTGAGATACAGAAGTTCAATCGGGTAATTGAAAGCGGGTGCTTTTAATTTGGCTATCTGGCGGGGAAAAGTGATGCCACATTCCTTAATTAGATCAAGAGATGCATCACTTAATCGGCCTGACTTTTGAACAGCCAGTTTCAATAGGGTTTCCACAATAAAATAGTTATTTACGAATTAGTTGAGCTGGTCTATAATCTGGATTATTTACCGTGGTGATGACAATGGTACTGAGTGGCCATTGCAGTAATCCGGGATATGTTGTTTATTATAGACATCGGAATACAATAATAGAATATTTTCAGGCTTCAAAAAAGGATAAGCTATATTTAATCCCAATGCAGTATCATTAAAAGTTTTATGAATAAGGATCAGCAAACACATTGGGTCAAACAACTGGCCAGGGAATTAGGTTTCGATTTTTGTGGGGTGGCCGAGTCTGATTACTTGGAAGATCAAGCCCCTAAATTGGAGCAATGGCTGAAGCGGGGTAGTCACGGTCAAATGAGGTATATGGAAAGAAATTTCGACAAAAGACTGGATCCTCGAAAATTAGTGCCAGGTTCAAAATCAGTGGTTACGCTATTGTACAATCATTATCCCTCCCAAGAGCTGCCCCATAAGAACAGCTATAAACTGGCCAAGTACGCCTATGGGAAAGATTATCACTTTGTGATAAAATCAAAACTAAAAGAGTTCCTAAATCGTATTCGAGAGCAGCTGGGAGCAGTTGAGGGACGAGTATTCGTGGACTCCGCTCCTGTATTGGAGCGAGTTTGGGCCCAAAGATCCGGACTGGGATGGATTGGTAAAAACAGCCTGCTGCTGAATCGGGGAATGGGAAGCTTCTTCTTTATCGCGGAATTAATCCTGGATCTGGAACTTACAGCAGACCCTCCCATCGCTGATTACTGCGGTGACTGTACCCGATGCATTGACAGCTGTCCTACTGAAGCCATCACCCCTTACCAGGTGGATGCCAGTAAATGCATCTCCTATTTTACCATAGAATTAAAAGATGAGATCCCCCCTGAACATCAAGGCAGATTCGAAGACTGGATTTTTGGTTGCGATATCTGTCAGGATGTTTGTCCATGGAACAATTTTGCCAGAGCTCATCAAGAGGCAGACTTTAAACCACTGGATGATTTATTCCTGATGAACAAGGACCATTGGGAGAAGCTAAGCGAAGAGGAGTTTCAACGACTTTTTAAACATTCTGCCCTAAAGCGTTCCGGGTACAAGGGGCTGAAAAGAAATATTGCTTATGTAAAGCAACCAAAAACAAATCCCGGTGAATGACCGGGATCTTTTTATTAGGCTAAGGCAGTATTCGGCAAATCGCCAAAACAACTATTTAGAATGGTCCGGTAAATGTGACCAAACTTTTTATAACACCATTTTCGCAATTCCTGCAACTCCTCGCCTATCAAAGCCTTAATGGCTTTGCGCAACTCTTTCTCGAATAAAGTTTTACTAAAACTGACTTTGGATAAGATGGTTTTAAAGTATTCTAGCATGATTAAGCAATGAATATTAAACTTCCATACAACTTATAAATATAAAATCTTTCACATTTTTTAACAAATGCAGTAGGCAAAACCTTTGTGAATTAAACTACCTTTGTATGCTGCAGATGGTTAATAAAAATGTTACTCAGGCTGTAATGGAGAGAACGCTAAAATGGGGTGGGCTAGTATTTTCCTGCTGGATTTTATTAGGGATCACGGCGCTTCAAGCTCAAAATGTAAGCGTGGATCTCGGTCCGGATGAGGTTGCTCTGAATGAAGCCTATACCATCACCGTGGTGGTAGAAAATGAGAAACTACAAAACCTCAGTGGATTTCCAGATATACCCGGTCTGATAAAACGCGGTACCTCCTCATCCACTTCCACCCAATTTATAAACGGGCAGGTATCCTCCACACAAAGCATAACCCAAAACTACCTGGCTCAGAAACCAGGAACCTATCAGGTACCCTCATTCAGTATTAATGTAAACGGCCAGGATGTCCGGGTTAGTGGTAAGAAATTAGTAGTGGGACCTGCGCAACAGCGTCGAAGACAGGTCGATCCATTCTCCACTGATCCCTGGGAGGAGTTATTTGGTATGCGCAGAGGTAATGAAGAGTTTGTAGATGTAAAAGCAGACGCTTTTTTCGCTCTGAGCACTGATAAGTCCGAAGTTTATGTAGGCGAAGGCTTTAATACCAACCTGTCTTTTTACGTATCGGAGCAAAACCGGGCAGACCTGGAATTCTACGATATGAGCAAGCAACTGACAGATATTCTCAAAAGGATAAGACCCTCAAACTGCTGGGAAGAGAATTTCAACGTAGAAAATATTAAACGGGAACAAATCACTATTAACAACAAACGATACCAAAAATACTTAATCTATCAGGCTACGTTTTTTCCCCTGAATGCCAATCCGGTAGAGTTTCCCTCCGTAGGTTTGAAGCTTATTAAATATAAATTGGCCAAAAATCCCTCTTTTTTCGGACCATCCCGGCAGGAAGATTTTAAGATCTTCTACACCCAGCCGAAGACCATAAAGGTTAAGGAACTGCCAGATCACCCCCTGAAGGATCGAGTAGCGGTTGGAGAATACCGGCTTGAAGAACAGATAAGTAATCAGAATCTACAAACAGGAGAGAGCTTCAGCTTCAATTTTAAGGTATTGGGCCGGGGAAACATAAGTGCAATTGAAACTCCCCAGCTACCGGTTTCTAAAGCCTTTGACTTTTATACTCCAAATATTCAACAAACTATACACCGTAGAAACGGCGAAGTAACCGGCAGTCAGGCTTTTGGCTATTATGCCATCCCCAATGAACCCGGGACTTACGATTTGGGAGATTTTTTCCAGTGGACCTTCTTCAACCCCCGCAGTGAAAAGTATGAAACGCTTAAATCAGAGGTGGTGGTAAATGTGACTGGTGAGAGCAAGAAGAATGAATCCATTTTAGCTACTGATTTAGGCAGTTTCTATGATATAATTGAACTTCAGGATAATACGCTTATCCATCGGCATCGCTCTGAGTACCTCAAGATTTTTGCTAACATATTTATTTTGGTTATGTTAGTGCTTACTGCGGTGTTTATTTTCAGAAAATAGTCAATGGGTAATTCCTTTGGAAAATTATTCAGGATTACCACCTTTGGTGAATCCCACGGTCCTGGTATTGGGGTGGTAATAGATGGCTGTCCATCGGGGTTAATTATCGACTTAAATGAAATACAACGGCAATTGGACCGCCGAAAGCCAGGCCAGTCAAAAATTACCACCCAACGCAAAGAAGAAGACAGCTTTGAAATATTATCGGGAGTATTCGAAGGCAAATCAACTGGTACTCCGATAGGCATATTTATTGGCAACCGCGATGCCAAAAGTAAAGACTATACCCATATCGCAGAGAAATTTCGGCCATCTCATGCGGATTTTACCTACCAGAAAAAGTATGGTTTTAGGGATTACCGCGGTGGAGGTCGAAGTAGCGCCCGGGAAACCGCTGCCCGGGTAGCAGCAGGGGCCATTGCCATGGAGCTGCTTAAATCTTTAGGGGTGAATATCAAAGCCTTTGTTTCTCAAGTCGGCCCGATTAAGTTAGCATCGGACTATCACGACCTGGACTTGCAGCGTATTGATGACAATATGGTACGATGCCCTGACGAAGATACTGCTGAGAAGATGATCCGGCATATACAAGATATACGAAAACAGGGCGATTCTACCGGGGGTGTAGTTACCGGAGTAATTCAGGGGCCGCCCACAGGGTTAGGAGAACCGGTTTTTGATAAACTTCATGCCCGACTGGGACTCGCTATGTTGGGGATAAACGCGGTTAAGGGTTTTGAATATGGAAGTGGGTTTGAGGGTGTGGCCATGAAAGGTTCAGAACACAATGATATTATTGAAAATCGAGATGGAAAGACCACCACACGAACGAATTTTTCCGGAGGCGTACAAGGGGGGATATCCAATGGTGAAGATATTTATTTCAGAGTAGCGTTCAAACCAGTAGCTACTATAATGAAGGACCAGAAAAGCATTGACCACAAAGGTAATCCCACGGTGGTTAAAGGGAAAGGCCGTCATGACCCCTGTGTGGTTCCCCGTGCCGTACCTATTGTGGAAGCTATGGCGGCACTGGTGATGGCAGATGCCTATTTGATCAACAAAGCAGTAAACCTATGAAAAAACTAGCCTTACATTGGAAGATCCTCATTGGGATGGTGTTAGGGGTAATAATTGGACTTATTGCAGTATTTACCGGGTCGGGTGGTGTTGTAAGTGACTGGATCAAGCCGTTTGGGACTATATTTATAAACCTGCTTAAATTGATTGCAGTACCTCTGGTTTTGGTATCCCTTATTGACGGTATCTCTAACCTTACAGACTTGTCCAAGCTAAGCCGTATCGGTGGTAAAACCGTGGGGTTTTATATCGCTTCCACAGTGTTGGCTATTACCGTAGGTCTACTGCTGGTGAATCTGGTTGAACCAGGGACTTTCCTGCCTGAAGAAAAAAGAGAAGAGCTAAGAGTAAAATATGCCTCCGAAGCCAACCTTAAAATGGAAGATGCTTCCTCAGTGGAGGATAGCGGTCCATTGCAGATCCTGGTTGATATCGTACCGGATAATGTCTTTGGGGCATTCACCAATAATCGAAACATGCTTCAAGTCATCTTCTTTGCTTTCATGTTTGGTATTGCTATGGTGATGACCCCGCAAAACAAAGTACTGCCGGTAAAACAATTCTTTGACGGGACCAACGCGGTGATATTACGCATAGTGGATCTGGCCATGCGTTTCGCGCCCTATGGTGTGTTGGCGTTGCTTGCAGGATTGATCGTGGATATAGCCGGGGATGATCCTGCCAGTGCAGTAGACTTATTTGCAGCACTAGGCGTTTATGCTGCCACCGTACTTGTAGGGCTGGCATTTATGGTATTGGTCTTCTACCCTGTGATCATTACTTCCTTTACCAGTATAAAGTTTCGTGATTTCTTTCATGGGATCTTTCCCGCTCAAATGCTGGCCTTTTCCACCAGTTCAAGTGCTGCCACTTTGCCGGTTACCATGGACCGGGTGGAAAACAACCTGGGAGTTTCAGAGGAGGTGAGCAGCTTTGTACTTCCGCTAGGAGCTACCATAAATATGGATGGAACAAGTATCCACCAGGCAGTTTCAGCGGTATTTATTGCACAGGCTTTCGGCCATGAACTAGGTTTGGCGGCGCAACTAACTATTGTGCTCACAGCCACCCTGGCTTCCATCGGAGCTGCCGCAGTTCCCAGTGCCGGGCTGATCATGTTGGTAATAGTACTAGGTGCTATTGGGGTCGAACCTGAGGGCCTGGCCTTGATCATTGCCCTGGATCGACCGCTGGATATGTGCCGAACTATCGTTAATGTGACCGGCGATGCCACCGTAGCCAGTTTAGTGGCCAGTACCGAAGGAGAGCTTCGACACGGCCTGGACCCGGAAAAAGTGTTGCACGAAGATGAACTTAAGCCGCAGGCCAGGGACGAGCGCTACCCGGTAGATTAAACCAAAACTACCGAAGATACGTTATCAATTAGATAATCTGATAAAATGGAAGCATATAACAAAGATCAACTCTATACCCGTCAGGTAAATATTTATATGGAAACCAGCCCTAACCCCAATTCCATGAAGTTCGTAGCAAACTACATGCTGGTGGACACAGGAGAAAGCTTTGATTTTCCAGATGTTGAATCTGCCCAAGATGCTCCTTTGGCACAAGCACTATTCCAGTTTGACTATGTTGAGAGGGTATTCATTATGAGCAATTTCATCACCATTACCAAATCAGAATCCACGGAATGGGTGGAGATACAAAATGAAATGCGACAGTTTATTACTCAATATCTTCAGAATGAGAAACCACTGTTTGAAAAGGTAGAGTCAACTGATGTAGCATCGGAAAATCCAGCTTCAAATATTGAGGCCAAGATCATTGAAGTACTTGACGAATATATCAAGCCGGCGGTTGAAATGGACGGAGGCGCCATCCAGTTTCATTCTTTTAATGATGGAATAGTGAAATTGCTGCTTCAGGGAGCCTGCAGCGGTTGCCCTTCATCTACGGTTACCTTAAAAGCAGGGATTGAAAATTTGTTAAAAAGAATGATACCTGAAGTCAAGTCGGTGGAAGCAGAAGGAGTATAGGCTATTCAACCGGATTTTCAGTATTTTTCTTGTCCTCATCTACGCGATCATGATATCGATCCACCTTTTTTGCCGACCATGAGGCGACAATTGAACCAATTATGACCAAAATAAATCCAGGTATATCCAGATTCTGGGGGTCGGTAAACTCCAAAGCATCCATTTCCCGTAATATTTCAACCACCACCAAGACAGTGCCTATAAAAGCCACTACTACTGAAATATTATGTATCCTTTGAAATTTTAACATCAGCTACAAAACAGGCTTAAAGCTAACAAAAATTTGCCAAACCTGTCACCTACCAAACAGGCACTGATAATCAAGGTATTATATATCAAATAATGAATCTTTAGCTTGGTTTATGAGTTGTTAAACAACGGGATAATTCCTATCTTATTTTAATCAAGTACCATGGGAAAATATAAAAATCGAATATGAACTTTAAAGGAGAACGAAAACCTGACCCCAATATAAGACAAAGTCGGAACATCGAGACAGTGGCCAATTATATGTCAGTTGATCTGGTGACTTTCAAGCCAGAACAGGATATTAATGAAGCTATTGCAACCATGTTGGAGCGAAAAATATCCGGAGCTCCCGTCTTGAATGAAAGAGAAGAGCTAATCGGAATTATCTCTGAAAAAGATTGCCTCAAGGTAATAATTGACGACGCCTATCACAACCAGCCTCATACCAAAAACAAAGTTGAAGATTACATGAGCCCCAATGTGGAAACGGTTTCCATAGACAGCAGTATCGTGGATGTAGCCCATAAATTTTTCGACCAGCACTATCGACGCTTTCCAGTAGTAGATAGTCATGGCAAAGTGAAAGGCCAGGTAAGCCGGCGTGATATTCTGAAAGCCGCTCAAAAAATTAAAATGAGTACCTGGTAGAAGACCACTAGGTTAATAATCCGTTCATTAGATTTTTAAAGGGTTATTCCCCTACCCTTCAAACATTTAGTATTTTCACACCGCAACCATAAGAACTGGAACATATGGAATCTTTATTGTCAGCCGACGGACTAATAAGTTTTGCCTCACTGGTACTGATGGAAATTGTGCTGGGAGTTGACAATATTATTTTTATTTCTATCATCACCGGGAGGCTGCCGGCTCATCAACAGGAAAGGGCACGGGCAGTAGGCATAGGACTGGCACTCTTGATCAGGATTGCGCTCCTATTCGCCATCACCTGGCTTATCGCCGCCAATGATCCCCTGTTTACGATTTTTAACATTGGCTTTACCTTAAGGGATTTGATTCTGATCGCTGGCGGTTTATTTCTAATCTATAAAAGCACCACTGAAGTGCATCAGAAGCTGGAGGGACATGAAGAAGAGGGTGGCGGCAAGACCTCTCTCACCTTTAGCGCTGCTATCTTTCAGATCATTTTGTTGGATATCGTATTTTCCTTCGATTCTATTCTAACTGCAATAGGCCTGGTTGAAAGTGTCCTGATCATGGTACTG
Source organism: Cyclobacteriaceae bacterium (assembly GCA_965224285.1). Lineage (GTDB taxonomy): Bacteria > Bacteroidota > Bacteroidia > Cytophagales > Cyclobacteriaceae > JAJCYK01. The sequence continues at coordinate 3,980,359 of OZ245043.1, read as the reverse complement.
GCAGTAGTAATAGCTATGGTGGTGATGCTTTTATCGGCTACCCGCATAAGTAATTTTATTCATAAGCATCCCACTATAAAGATGCTGGCGCTATCCTTCTTATTGATGATAGGAGTGCTATTAATACTGGATGGATTTCACAGACATGTACCTAAAGGTTATGTCTACTTTGCTATCTTCTTTAGTCTTGGAGTAGAGGTTCTTAATATCAAGGTGAGGAAAAGAGGTGCAGAACCGGTACATCTAAAAAGAAAGTTGAAAGAGTAAGACCAGCCTACACCGAAACCTGGTATTCACTGTTTATTTGGTCCAACACGGCATACACCATCTCAGCGTTTTCAGCTTCTACCAGCGCCGTGCGATAAATTTTAAAGTAAGGCAAGCCCCTAAAGTAATTGGTGTAATGTCTTCGCATTTCATAAATTCCCTGGCGAGGCCCTTTCCATTCCAGAGAAAACGACAGATGCTTCTTAACTGTGTTAAGACGTTCTTCCAGAGTCGGCTCCGGTAGTTTCTCACCGGTCTTCATAAAATGTTTGATCTCCCTGAAAATCCAAGGGTATCCTATGGCTGCCCTGCCGATCATAATACCATCGGTTTGGTAATGTTCCCGATAATACTGTGCTTTCTCTGGGGAGTCGATATCACCGTTCCCAAAGATGGGTATATGTATATCAGGGTCATGCTTAACCTGAGCGATAGGATCCCAATCAGCGGTCCCTTTGTACATTTGTTTTCGGGTGCGCCCATGAATGGTAAGGGCTTTGATTCCAACATCCTGTAACCGTTTGGCCACCTCCAGGATCTGAATAGTATGCTCATCCCATCCCAGACGGGTTTTAACGGTTACTGGTAGTGAGACCTGATCTACAATTTCTTTGGTCATAGCCTGCATTTTGGGTAAATCCAATAGTATACCCGCTCCAGCACCGCGACAAGCTACTTTTTTGACCGGGCAGCCATAATTGATATCCAATATTTCCGGACTGGCCGCCTCGGCTATACTGGCTGCCTCCCGCATGGAGTCTATGTTCTCCCCAAAAATCTGAATACCAATTGGCCGCTCATAAGGATAAATGTCCAGCTTTTGAACACTTTTACGGGCATTCCGTATTAATCCTTCAGATGAAATAAATTCCGTATACATCACGTCAGCACCGTTTTCTTTACAAACAGCCCTGAAGGGAGGGTCACTGACGTCTTCCATAGGCGCCAGTAGCAAGGGGAATTCACCCAATTCCAAGTTTCCTATTTTAGCCAAGGATATTTTATATTTTCCCCTAAATTTAAGCCAATATGGGAAATATAGAAAACCATCAATTAGTATCTCCGCCCAGAAAGCCCTGGTTTTCACTACTTTCTATAATTCTACTGGCTGTTGGAGGTTTACTTGTCGGGCAGTTTCTGGCCATCTTGATGGTAGTGGGGATTTATGACTACGGCTTTTTCGAAATTCAAGAGGCACTATCGGATATTCCCGGCCATCCATCATTCAAAGTACCGATTTTTATCATTCAGGGGTGGTCAGCCCTTTTTGCATTTATTATCGCTCCCTTGTTTTACCTGCGTTTTATTGAGCATAAGAAATTATCAGATCTGAGTCCGGTCAAGATCACCTCCCTTCTACCCTTAGTGCTTACCGCTATGATCGCTATCGTTTTCATGCCGGTGAACTTCAAATTTATGGAGTGGAACTCCATGCTGGAACTCACTGAATGGATGAAGCAACAGGAAGAAATGCTAGAGGAACTTACGGCGTTTCTTACCACTATGGATAATTTTGGCCAGTTTTTATTGGCTATGCTGGTGGTGGCCATTATCCCCGCAATAGGGGAAGAACTGTTATTCAGGGGGGTGATACAGAATCAGTTTCAAGCCTGGACCAAAAGCCCTCATGTCGCTATCTGGATCACGGCGATCATGTTTAGCGCCATACACACCCAATTCTATGGCTTTATTCCCCGTATGTTGCTGGGAGCTCTCTTTGGCTACCTGTATTTTTGGTCGGGGAGTTTGATAATACCTATAGTAGGCCATTTTGTTAACAATGGTTTGCAAATTGTCATGCTCTACATCTATCAAAACCAACTCACTGAATTGAACATTGATGAAGTTGAATCCGTGCCATGGACCGTATTTATCAGCACCTCCATTATTACTATAGGACTCATTTTCTATTTCAAAAGATTCTATAATCGCCAATCGGAGGACGTCCGTCCCGGCTGGCACAAAGTATTTTCCACGGATAAAACCCATCAGGCCGAGATCGTAAAAGCTGTTCTCAGTGATAACCAACTGGATCCGGTACTGATCAACAAGAAAGACTCGGCCTATGATAGATTTGGCTATATTGAAATCCATGTTACCAGTGATCAGGTTATGAGGGCCAGGAAAATAATAGATAACGATATTAATTTTGAGTAGATACCCCGATTTATCTACCCGGGTTTTTACCGCTACTGCAGGTGCCGCAGTTCTGATATTGGGGACGTGGTACGGCCCATGGTCCTATCTTATCATATTCTCAGGCATTTCCGGATTTACGCTGTGGGAGTTTTACGGATTGGTAACCAATCCACGGTCAAAACCATTGAAAATTTGGGGTACTTTGTTGGGTTGTAGTCTGGTGATTTTATTTTTTCTGGGCCTTTACCAGGTACTGTCACTGCGATATCTGTTGCTCCTAACTCCTCTGGGGTTCTTTATTTTTATCGCCAAATTGTACAATAAGACTGAAAGTAACCCCTTTTACTCTATCGCAAATACCTGGTTAGGGATCATGTACATATCAGTCCCTTTCTGTTTTATCCATTTGGTAGCTTTAGCTCCCGGTTATTTTGAGCCAGAATTGATCCTGGGTACGTTGTTATTGCACTGGGCACACGACGTGGGGGCTTATTTCTCAGGGGTCCGATGGGGTCGCACCAGGCTATTTGAACGGTGGTCTCCTAAAAAGTCCTGGGAAGGTAGTATCGGCGGAGCAACGCTGGCATTGCTGGTAGCGTGGATCGGCTCTTATTGGGCTCAAAGCCTTAGCAGCTGGCACTGGCTTACCATGGCGGTGATCATCATCGTTGCCGGTACATTCGGCGACTTGGTGGAATCTCAGTTTAAGCGCAGTCTGGCCTTAAAGGACTCCGGCCGAAGTATTCCAGGGCATGGGGGTTTTCTGGACCGTTTTGATGGTTTGCTGCTATCAGCGCCACTGATAGGAGCCTTTTTGCAACTGATTTTTGCCTGATCCCCCTTCTAAAAATGCATGGATAATAAATATACTTTTTCCCAAATTCATTACTTTGCATGAATAAACAACAGGTACCAAGCATATGGCTTACATAGAGCCGGCTCCCATAAAGGACAAGGAGAATCCTTTTGAGTCAATGATGTCCAGATTTCATATTGCTTCACAGGCTCTGGGCCTGGAAGATGAAATCTACAATGTGCTAAAATCCCCAACTAAGCAAGTTGAAGTAGCATTGCCCATTACTATGGATGACGGGTCTATTCAGGTGTTTAAGGGATACCGGGTGATCCATTCTAATATTCTGGGCCCCTCCAAAGGAGGAGTGCGCTATGATATGAGTGTAAACATGGATGAGGTAAAAGCACTGGCCGCATGGATGACCTGGAAATGTGCAGTAGTTGACATTCCTTATGGCGGAGCAAAAGGTGGCATTCAATGTAATCCAAGGCAAATGTCGGCGGGTGAAATCGAGCGGCTAACCAGGGCCTACACAGTGGCCATGGCAGAAATTTTTGGACCTGACCGGGACATTCCGGCTCCGGATATGGGTACTGGCCCCAGAGAGATGGCCTGGTTAATGGATGCCTACTCCAGGGTCCAGGGCATGACGGTTAGCAGTGTGGTAACCGGTAAGCCGCTGGTGCTAGGTGGTTCTCTAGGTAGGGTTGAAGCTACCGGACGGGGAGTTATGGTAGCGGCTTTGGCGGCTATGGAAAAGTTAAGGATAAATCCTTATCAGGCCAGTATCGCGGTACAAGGTTTTGGTAATGTTGGATCTTTTGCCAGTCTTCTGTTGGAAGAGAGAGGGTGTAGAATCGTGGCCATCAGCGATCTTTCAGGGGCTTATTACAATGACAAAGGCTTGGATATTGGAGCGGCTATCGCATATCGCGATCAGAACAATGGTCACCTGGAAGGGTTTGAGGGAGCTGAGAAAATCCCCCCTGAGGAACTACTGACCTTGGAAGTAGATGTTCTGGTACCGGCAGCCACGGAGGATGTCATAACCACCGACAATGCTAACAAAATTAACGCGCGTTTGATCGTGGAAGGCGCCAATGGCCCTACCGCAGCCAATGCAGACGATATCATTAACGAAAAAGGCATTATGGTTGCTCCTGATATTCTGGCCAATGCCGGAGGAGTGACCGTTTCATATTTTGAATGGGTACAAAATCGCTTGGGGTATAAATGGTCGGCTGAAAGGGTCAATCGCCGCTCAGACCGTATTATGAAGGATGCTTTTGGCCGGGTTCATCAAACATCCCTAGATTATAAAGTTAGCATGCGTATCGCCGCCTATATCGTCGCTATCGATAAAGTAAGCAAGACCTATAAATACCGTGGCGGATTCTGATTGAGCTGACCCATGACTATTCACAGAGAAGGTTATAAATTACTATTTGTTACAGCTTTTTTCTTGATCACTCTAAATTTCCTGATAAGGCAATTTTTAGGTTGGTCGGACGGGGCAGAATTAACCCTGCTCTTAGTTAGCATAATATTATTTTTTCTAGTATTACAATTTTTTCGAAACCCTAAGGTAATTGTCAGTGAAAATGAGTCACTGGTATATGCACCGGCAGACGGTAAGGTGGTAGTAGTAGAAGAAACCAGTGAAACCGAGTACTTTGATGCACCACGAAGACAGATCAGCATATTTATGTCTCCTATTAACGTGCACATAAACCGCAACCCCGTCTCCGGCGTAATCAAATTCTTCAAATATCATGCGGGTAAATATCTGGTAGCCTGGCATCCAAAATCTAGTAAGGAGAATGAACATACTACCCTGGTAGTAGAAACCGGCAGTGGAACAGAAGTAATGATACGACAAATCGCCGGAGCCATGGCCAGAAGGATAAAATGTTATGTCAGCAAAGGAGATATGGTGAAACAAGGGGAGGTCTTTGGTTTTATAAAGTTCGGATCAAGAGTGGATGTATTGCTTCCCCCAGAAGCTCAAGTAGAGGTCAATGTAGGAGATAAAACCCGGGCCGGACGTACCGTACTGGCTAAATTCTGATCTGCCGGCGCACCTTTTCTCAAGACTGGTCCTGTTGGTAATTAAATCCCCGTTTACTACATTAGCCCCAAATCATTCGTTTCATGACAGCAACCACTGAGAAATTTCGTAAAGAAATCAGTAAAGGATATACCTTCAAGGGAGATTCAATGCTATTAGGTACCGGCATGCTTAACCAAGAGGCCGTTGTAAACCTCCCAGTGTCAGCGCCATTCAAAACATTTAACCGACATGGATTGATCGCCGGAGCTACCGGTACCGGAAAAACCAAAAGTTTACAGAATTTAGCTGAAGGTCTATCGGAGATGGGCGTGCCGGTTTTATTGATGGATATTAAAGGCGATCTCAGCGGATTATCCCAGCCTGGCGATGGCCACCCCAAAATTGAGGAAAGGCATCAAAAAATCGGAGTTCCATGGACACCTAAATCCTACCCAGTTGAGTTACTGACCATCTCCGATGAGGATGGTGTGAGAATGAGGGCCACGGTTTCTGAATTTGGACCGGTATTATTCAGTAAAATCCTGGGCCTGAACGATACTCAAACCGGCGTAGCGGCCCTGGTTTTTAAATATTGTGATGATCACCAACTTCCACTGCTCGATCTCAAAGATTTCCGTTTGGCTTTGCGATATCTGTCTAATGAAGGTAAAGCGGAAATTGAGAAAGAATATGGTCGTATCAGCACTGCCTCGGTAGGGGCCATTATGCGGAAGATAATTGAGATTGAAGAGCAAGGTGCTGATTTGTTTTTTGGTGAAAGGTCCTTTGAGGTGCAGGATCTAGTCAGAACCAAGGACAACCACGGGGTTATTAATATCCTCAGATTGGTGGATATCCAGGAAAGACCTAAAATGTTTTCCACTTTTATGCTTTGCTTATTGGCTGAGATCTATGAAACTTTTCCAGAGAGAGGTGATCAGGATCTTCCTAAATTAGTGATTTTTATTGATGAGGCTCATCTCATTTTTAAGGAGGCCAGTAAGGCGTTACTAAGCCAGATAGAGACTATAGTAAAGTTAATCCGTTCCAAAGGTGTAGGATTATTTTTTGTAACCCAGTCTCCGGCGGATATTCCTGCTGAAGTATTGGGGCAGCTGGGAATGAAGATTCAACACGCCCTTAGAGCATTCACTGCCAAAGACCGTAAAGCAATTAAACTGGCGGCAGAGAATTACCCATTATCCGAATATTACGATACTGCCAAAGAACTTACCAAACTCGGAATTGGGGAAGCTATGGTAACGGTACTTAATGAAAAGGGCATTCCTACCCCGCTGGTTCGCACCCTGCTCAAAGCACCATACAGCCGAATGGATATTATTAGTGACGCCGAGCGGCGTTCCTTAATGAAATCTTCCCAGTTGATAGATCACTACAATGAGGAGATTGACCGTGAAAGCGCCTATGAGAAACTTACCAAGAAACTGGAAAAAGCAGCGCGTCAACAGGAAATCGAAGTGACCAGGAAACCCAAACGAGGATCTAGCCGACGTGAGCCATCTTTCTTGGAAACCATGAGTAAAAATACCATGGTAAGGCAACTAGGGCGAACATTGGTGCGGGAGCTCTCCAGGGGCTTACTAGGGGTACTGGGAGTTTCTTCACGCAGCAGGCGTCGTTAATTACAAAATTCAAATTTATATCTTACCTATTTAATTATTATCTTGGACGGGGTTCAGCATGCTGGCCGCGGATCAATTAGTTTTGTCACCATTTGAGTTGTAACCCTACAATAAAGTTATAAACACCAATTTAATCTGTAAGTAGTATGTCTGTATTAAAAGTAATCGAGTTGATGGCAGAGTCCGATAAAAGTTGGGAAGATGCCGCAGCTTTAGCCGCTAAGGAAGCTTCAAAATCACTTAAAAATCTTCGTTCGATCAATATCAGCAATCAAAGCTGTGTGATCAAAAACGGTAAAATTGCCAAATACCGGATAAACGCTAAAGTCACCTTTGAGGTCGAATAATAGAATTATTTATTTCTTTTTTTATATTTAGCAAAAATTATCTAACTAACTTTTTTAAATCCAAATAATTATGGCGAAGAAAATATCCGACATTGAAGGAATCGGAGTAACTAATGCCAAAAAACTGGCAAAGTGCGGCATAACCTCAGTAGGAGGATTATTGAAGTCCTGTGCAACCAAAGCCGGTAGAAAAGAAGCCTCTAAGGTAAGTGGCATTGATGAAAAGAAAATCCTGAAATGGGCCAATATGGCAGACCTGTATCGCATTAAAGGAGTAGGTAGTGAATATGCGGAACTTTTAGAAGCCTCAGGAGTTGATACCGTGAAGGAGTTAAGGAATCGCAAACCTGAAAATCTTCATGCTAAGATGCTGGATGTAAATACATCCAAGAAATTGGTTCGCAGACCGCCGAGCGTGAAATTTGTACAAAAATGGGTGGCACATGCCAAAAGGCTTAAGCCGATGATTACCCACTAAATTTTTAAAATAGTCCGCGATTGCGGACTATTTTTATGGAGTAATATTTTGCCAATAAGGCAATTCCGGTGGATCTGCTGTCAGGTTGATTCTATCCCGCCTTACAGGGTGAATAAAATCCAGCTGACGGGCATGTAATGCTATCGCTCCGGTAGACTTTCCCATGTAACCATACTTGCGGTCACCCATGATTGGGCAGCCCACTGCACTAAGTTGAACCCTTATCTGATGTGGTCGACCTGTGGAGGGCTCTACCACTACCAAGCGGCGCTTGCCATGGGTCCGCAGAAGGTGATAATCCAAAACAGCTTTTTTGGCTCCGGGTGAATGAGGTTTGTATACTTTAGCTTTATTCTTTCTATGATCCTTGATCAACCAATCTTCCAGTCTCCCCCGGTCCATTGGCAGGGTCCCATTGATTACAGCCCAATAGGTTTTTTGTACCTCCCTTTGCTGAAAGGCAAGGTTCATTCGGGTTAATGCCTTCGAGGTACGTGCTATCAGCAATACACCACTAACCGGACGATCCAGACGATGAATAAGTCCCACAAATACCTTACCCGGTTTGTGATATTTATGTCGCAAATATTCACTGACTTGATCTATAACAGTGATATCCCCAGTTCTATCCCCCTGAACCAACAAACCAGGAGGTTTATTAATACCGATCAGATGATTATCTTCATATATTACCTTGAGTTCCATGATAGGTCATTATGCGGTTCTCAATTTGGAAAAACTTTCTCAATTTGATGTAATATATCCATTGTTGCATTAAACCGTGAAATAATTTTTTTCTTATTGATGAATCTGATTATCAAGTACATAGGAGTGATTCTATAAAAAAAATACTATTTCCAGGTATTTGGGCATGGAAATGGACTCCCTCTGCCAAACAGGTAACCACTATGAAAAAACTTGGATTATTAATACTTATGATGTCAGTGGGGATGGGGATGCGGGCTCAAGAAGTATTGGCGGATGAAATGCTTCAGGCCAGAGTGCATTTTATGAACGATGCCAAAGTCAGTTACATTTCTGAAGACAATGCCCCGCAGGAATCTTATCTGACCCCTTCTACTGATGAAATACCGTCCAACATACAGGCCTCTTTTCAGGCCAAGTATCGTGAAGCGGTAAATGTTCACTGGGTAATTAAAGAGGACCGTTATAAGATAAGATTTGAGCAGGGAGGAGAAGAGATGTTTGCTTACTATGACCGCCGGGGTCATTGGATAAAAAGTTTCACTAAGTTAACTCAGAAAGAGCTTCCCAAGGCGATCAGCCAATACCTGGATTCACAATATAACTCCCATGAATTGGCTAAATTTTACCTAAAAGATACTCCAAACGGTACGTTCTACTTACTGGCTGTCAAAAAGGATCAGAAGTATATTTGGTTGGAATTTGACCTGGAAGGGAACGTACAGATCAGTCAGGTGTAATTGAGCGCCTCACAACTAATTTAGCCAGGCTACACCCTTAAAGAGCAATTGATCCACCTCAATTCCCAATTGGCTTGACCCCACCGGGGTCGAGCCAATTACTTTTCAGGCCTCAGAGGTAGCCCTGAATGTTATTTCAGGATAATTGTCTACCACCATCTGCAACCAAGGCTTAGTTTCAGCCATAAACACCAGCTTGCCATCTTTATCCCGAGCGATATGCCGCTGTTTAGAATTTATAAATTCCCTGAGGGCTTGTGGGTTTTCGCCTCCAATCCAGCAGGCTTTGTACAAAGACACCGGTCTAAATTGGCATTTTGCACCATATTCGTGGGCTAGTCTATGTTGTATAACTTCAAACTGCAGCAACCCTACAGTACCTACTACCTTACGGGACCCCAACTCAAATACAAATAATTGGGCCAGGCCTTCGTCCATCAATTGCTTTAATCCCTTTTCCAATTGTTTTGATTTCATGGCATCCAAATTCACCACTTCCTTAAAAATCTCCGGTGAAAAGCTGGGAATACCGCGGTAAAGGCCGCTTTCCCCTTCTGTAAGGGTATCACCAATTTTCAGGTTTCCGGTATCATACAGGCCTACTATATCCCCGGGGTACGCCTCCTCGATAGTTTCCTTACTTTGAGCCATAAAAGCGGTCACATTATTGAACCGGAGTTTCTTATCCAAACGCACGTGATGATAAAAGCTACCCCTTTGAAATTTTCCCGAACATACTCTGACAAAGGCAATACGATTGCGATGGTTGGGGTCTATATTAGCATGGATCTTAAAAACAAATCCGGAGCACTCTGATTCGCCAGGATGGATCTCTCTGATCTCAGTAGAGCGTGGCTGTGGTGCCGGAGCTACGTCAACGAAGCAATCCAGTAATTCACGGACTCCAAAATTATTTACAGCACTGCCAAAAAATACCGGAGCCATACTGCCTTTCAAATATTCATTTGAATTGAAAGATGGGTATACTCCTTCGATCAACTCCACTTCCTCCCGTAGCTGATCGGCAGCGCTCTCTCCTAATTCCTCGTTTAATACCTGGTCCTGTAGATTGTCAATGCGAATCACCTGTTCGCTAATTTTATTCTTCTGTGATTGAAAAAGTAGTAACCTCTGCTGATAGAGATCGTAAACTCCCTGAAAGCTTTTACCCATTCCGACAGGCCAGCTTAACGGACCTACAACTATGTCTAACTTCTGTTCGATCTCGTCCAGCAGATCATAAGGATCGCGCCCCTCCCGGTCAAGCTTATTGATGAATACTATAACCGGAGTATTGCGCATGCGACAGACCTCCATGAGCTTTTCAGTTTGGGTTTCCACCCCCTTCACGCAATCGATCACCATAATCACACTGTCCACTGCGGTCAATGTTCTATAGGTGTCCTCAGCAAAATCCTGGTGCCCCGGGGTATCCAACAGGTTGATTTTGATTCCCTTATATTCAAAGCCCATTACTGAGGTGGCCACCGAAATCCCCCGCTGTTTCTCAATTTCCATGAAGTCTGAGGTTGCGTGTCGATTTATCTTGCTGCTTTTCACTGCTCCAGCCTCCTTGATGGCTCCCCCATAGAGCAATAGTTTTTCCGTCAAAGTTGTTTTGCCAGCATCGGGGTGGCTGATAATCCCAAAGGTCCTTCTCCTGGCTACCTCATCCTTCAATCGCATACTGTTGCAAATTTTAAAAGCGCCAAAGGTACCAAAAATTACTTAATTGTGGCAGTAATTGTGGGCGGCTAAGGGGAAATGTGCTGTCATATAATCCAGTATGGCTAACTATACGGGGGGATATCTGCCATTATGGCACAAATTTGAACCCAAGCGGGTATTGGCATAACCATTGATTACTAAAACATCAAAAAGCAATATCATTTTGAATAAAAATACATCATGGGAAAAATTATAGGAATTGATTTAGGAACGACTAACTCCTGTGTGGCGGTGATGGAGGGGAATGAGCCCGTAGTGATCCCCAATAGCGAGGGTCGAAGGACCACCCCGTCTATTGTTGCCTTCCTCGACGAAGGTGACGGCGAGCGCAAAGTTGGTGATCCTGCTAAAAGACAGGCTATAACCAACCCTAAGCACACCATTAGCTCCGTCAAGCGGTTCATGGGTAAAAAGTTTTCCGAAGTAGCCGAAGAAAGAAAAAATGTTGCCTATGACCTTGAGAAAGGTAATAATGATACCGTTAGGGTTAAGATAGGTGACCGATTATATACCCCGCAGGAAATCTCTGCCATGATCCTTCAGAAAATGAAGTCTACCGCAGAAGATTACCTCGGTACTGAAGTGAAAGATGCCGTGATCACGGTTCCTGCATACTTCAATGATGCGGAAAGGCAAGCGACTAAAGAGGCCGGACAAATAGCAGGACTCGAGGTAAAGCGTATCATTAACGAGCCCACCGCTGCTTCCCTGGCCTATGGCCTGGACAAGAAGAATGCAGACATGAAGATTGCCGTATTTGACCTGGGAGGAGGTACCTTTGATATCTCCATTCTGGAACTTGGAGATGGCGTATTCGAAGTAAAATCCACCAATGGTGACGTTCACCTGGGTGGTGATGATTTTGATGCTGTCATTATAGATTGGTTAGCTGAGGAGTTCAAGAAGGATGAAGGAATTGACTTGCGAAAAGATCCGATGGCCTTACAGCGATTAAAAGAAGCTGCGGAAAAAGCCAAGATCGAATTATCCAGTTCTACCAATGCCGAGATCAACCTGCCTTACATTATGCCGGTGGATGGTATTCCCAAACACCTGGTAAAATCTTTGAGCAGAGCGAAATTTGAGCAGTTGGCAGATAATTTGTTCAAACGGGCCATGGAGCCGGTAAAAATAGCCATGAAGGATTCTGGCTTATCATCATCGGATATCGATGAGGTAATTCTGGTAGGTGGATCCACCAGGATACCTAAGGTGCAGGAAGAAGTAGAGAAGTATTTTGGCAAAAAGCCATCCAAAGGAGTAAATCCCGACGAAGTGGTGGCTATTGGTGCAGCCATACAGGGAGGCGTACTAACCGGTGAGGTGAAGGACGTCCTGCTACTGGATGTTACCCCGCTCTCCCTGGGTATCGAAACGCTGGGAGGAGTATCCACCAAGCTGATTGAAAGTAATACTACCATCCCTACCAAGAAGTCGGAGACCTTCTCCACTGCGGCTGATAACCAGCCATCAGTTGAGATCCATGTTCTACAAGGTGAACGACCAATGGCTAAGGACAATCGTACTATTGGACGGTTTCACCTGGATGGCATCCCACCAGCACCCAGAGGTGTACCCCAAATAGAGGTGACTTTTGATATCGATGCCAATGGGATTTTGAATGTCTCAGCTAAGGATAAGGGAACTGGTAAAGAACAGAAAATTCGGATTGAGGCTTCTTCAGGTCTGACAGATGACGAGATCGAAAAGATGAAAAAAGAAGCGGAAGCCAATGCGGAGGCAGACAAACAAGCTAAGGAGTCTGCAGAAAAAATCAATGCGGCGGATTCCCTGATCTTCCAAACTGAGAAACAACTCAGCGAATATGGCGATAAGCTGTCAGAAGGTAACAAAACCGCTATCGAATCGGCATTGACTGCATTAAAAACAGCTCATGAGTCGAAGGATCTGGCGACCATCGACAGCGCAATGGAGGGATTGAATAAGGCATGGGAAGGCGCGGCACAGGAAATGTATGCGGCTTCACAAGAGGCAGGTGCCACTCCTAATGCAGATGCTGCCGGTGATGCTACCGCTGATGCGGGAGATGGTGATGACGATGTGAGTGATGTAGAATTCGAGGAAGTGGAAGACAAAGACAAATAGTCATTAATGATAAATGGTTTAAGGGCCTTGATTAAGTTCAAGGCCCTTTTTTAATGAAAATAAATAATGACATCTGGCGTTAAACAGGCAATGAAATTAGCCTTTACTCTGTATTCATGGTTCGTAATTAATCTGTTACCAAACCTGGGGTGGGCTCAGAACTATAACCCAGTGCATATTTTTCAGAAAGCCACCGGAGAAGGCGGGTTTGATTATTTTGCACAGAATAATGACTTCAGCCCCTATCAAATCCAGATAGAATTTACTGAACTTAAGAATCTTCAGCCCGACTCTAAAATGCCCTTCTATCAAGTGATCTATCCTGGAGAACCACAGAAGCTATTTACCTTAAATCCTGAAAAAGGCCAGTCTACCTCATTTAAATCCAAGTACCAGTTGGCCCTTGGGGACCCCCGGGCAAATATCGAGGAGGATTTCGTTTATTGGTTGCCATTCAATGATGGTCGATCCTATGTCTTGGTTCAGGGCGCTAATGGAGCCTTTACCCATCAAGGCAAAAATGCCTACGACTTTGAAATGAAGGAAGGCACGGAGGTTTGCGCCAGCCGGGGTGGAGTAGTGGTATTGATTAAAGAAGATTCGAAAATCGGTGGTCCGGACGTCTCCTTTATGAAGGACGGAAATCGCATCACAATTCTGCATGAGGACGGCAGTTTTGCTGATTACGTCCATCTAAAATACCAAGGCTCTTTGGTAGAACCTGGTGATCGGGTCAAAGCCGGTCAAGTAATTGGTTATAGCGGAAACACAGGCTGGTCCAGTCAACCGCACCTTCATTTTCAAGTCTATCGGGCTATAAAATTTGGCATACAGACTTTACCGGTAAAATTCCAGATCTCCCCACAAAAAGTAGGCTCGTTGCAAGAAATGGAGTCCTATCGGGGCTATCATAAGCCTTGATTCGGGCCATCAAACTATTTGAAACCTTACATAAGAGATATATCGCCACATTCAGCCGGGTGTATTAAATATTTTTTGGCGATTTTAGTGCACCTCTTGACCAAGCGATCCTACCTACTATTAAGATTTTAAGCTACCATAGCTGGTTGATTAATTTAAGTGGGGTTAAAGCCTTCCTGATCGGGGGCTTTTTCCTATTTATTTCTTGTTATATGGTCTTGTTCCATCCTCCCAATACAGAATTCCATCACCACATTTACGACCTGGAAATAACCCAACTCCAGACCGGGTCGCAAACGCTTAAGATCCTTAATCGGGACGGTCTTATTCACAATAAATTAACTTTCTGGATTGCCTCCTGGGTTTTGGGGCTTCACCATCATCAGCTAGCCCCCGGACTCTATCAGATCGAAAAAAATTGGAGCAACAAGCAGATGATTCAATACTTGAAGCATACCCCACGGGAATCAGTATCGGTAGTGATCCGGCCCTACCGCATGCGGAAAAATACCATCAACGGAATATGCAAGGCCCTGGATATCAAACCCAGTGCACTAACCCGACACCTGCAGAATCCGCAATACATCGGCAAATGGGGAAAATTCAACCCAGATAATGTTTATAGTATCTTGTTTGCCGATACCATTCTCATGTATCGCGACAGCCGGGCACAGGAAGTAGCCGATAGATTATTTCGCAATTTCTGGTACTACTGGACTCCGGAAAAATTAACTAAAGCTGCCTCATTAGGTCTCACCGCTCAAGAGGCCTCCATTCTGGCATCTATTGTTTATGCAGAAACTAAAATACCTGATGAAATGCCGATAATTGCCGGGCTGTATCTGAATAGATTAAGCCAGGAAATGCGATTGCAGGCAGACCCGACAGTGGTATATGCAGTGGGGAAACCGCTATCCCGAGTACTTACCGGACATAAGAAGGTTCGCTCCAAATATAATACCTACCGTGTCGATGGTTTACCTCCGGGCCCGGTATTCACTCCCAGTGAGCAGTCCCTGCAGGCTGTGCTTGAGGCTGAATCACATGATTATCTTTATTTCTGTGCTCGGTTTGACTTTTCCGGGTATCATCATTTTTCCCGGACACTGAAAGAACACCAAAATGTGGCCAGGAAGTACCAGAGAGAGCTTAACAAACGACGAATTGGGTTCAAGGGATCATGAAAGGACGGTATCTCAGCAATATATACCTGGTGTGGGTAATATTTGCCTGTCAATCCCAAACGGATTTTCAGGAGGAGCAAAATACGGTCACAAGCCAACTTAGTTCAGCCCCGGTTAAAACAGGCGAAATTGATTTCAAAACCGAGGATACGCTATCAGTAATAACGCCTGGAGTTGTCTTTTTCACGCCTCCACCCCAAGATCTGGAAGGTCTCGATCTAGATGAAAGCGCCCTGCAAGGCTTGCAAATGGCAGTGGGTGACTTCGCCTACTATGCAAGTTTGGTAGAAGATTCCCTAAAAAATCATGATATCCCCGTCACCTTCACCGACAGACCATTTATCTCATTTTTGCCCCATGAAGATATGGTTGTGGCACGGGACCAACACCCCAGCAGAATGATGGGAGTAGCCCTCTACGACGGAAAACAGCCACCCGAAATTATATACGGGCTGCAGACGCACTTGGCATTATGGGCCGCCATAAAGGATTACTTCCAGACCAAAGAAGAGTCTTCCAAACCCCTCTTACAATATTTCGAGCCTACCACACAGCGAGAGCTTCATATCTATGCATCTCATAGTGAAATCCTCAACCAAACCGGTGAACGTCTTGGCACGGGCTATCATAGTTTATTTGGTACCCAGATGGCCAAGAAAGCTTCCAAATACCGTTTTGGGCTTTTCGCCTACTATCGATTTCCTATTACAGAAGGTCTCACCGCATTAGTTTGCCGAGTGCCGAGCCGCTATGATGAGAGCGCCATAAATCTTTACGTCTGGAATGAACAGACTCAAACCATCATCGAACAAATCCCTTTGGCAGAAAATCTGTGGGACGATCACTCTATTATGGTCATGGATAGCTGGATAAAACGCGATCCTAATAATAACAGTCTTGAAATCATTCAGAGAAAGAAAGAGGCCAGTATCGATGGCGGGCACCGTACCGAAACCGACAGTCTTTACCGGTGGAAATGGTCAGATAGCGGTTTTAAGCGCTCGATAGCAGGGGATTTAAAGATAAAGCAGTTTCCCCTTAAGGATTGGGCCTCCCATGAAAGCTCAAAACCAGTGATAAAAGAGTTAACTATTGTAGACAATGAATTTGTATGGCTTCCGCTGGAAACCGGTGACCTGAGTTGGGAAAATTTAATGATGACTATTCCTAAACAATACCAACTGGTTAAGGAACCTATCCCCAACCAATTCAACCAGCAGCAGGTGGATACCCTGGTTACCCTAAGCCAGCCAAATTTAAAACTTCAGTTCTATCGAACTCCAGAGGAAAATCTGATCCTAAGTGGGAGTATCCAAGATCAATCGATAATTTTTAAGAACGGGCTGCAGATTGGAATAACTAAAAACCGGTTAAAAGAATTGTATCCCCAGTTATCTAACAGAAATACCTTGCCTGATCAGGTGGTGATCAAATCCAGGCACGGCGATCGAGTATTTTCCTGTCATTTTCTGCAAGACACGCTGACCAACATCGAAATCACCAATTATATTCATTAAGCATTTGAAAGCTCCCTGTCATCATTTAATTTGGCTACCACCCAGAGTGATAGAAAATGAGAACGGTATATCGATGGGGTATTTTGGCACCCGGTAAAATCGCCAAAAAGTTTGCTACGGGCTTGGCGGCTTCTCCACGGGCTCAATTATATGCAGTAGCCAGCAGGGATTTGCAGCGATCCAATGAGTTTGCGGGGTCATACGACATTGAGATCGCATATGATTCATACCAGCATCTGGCTGCTGACCCAAAAGTAGATGTTATCTATATCGCAAATCCACACACCTTTCATATGGATTCTACTTTGCTCTGCCTTAAGCACGGCAAGGCGGTATTGTGTGAGAAACCTTTGGCTCTCAATTCGCAGCAGGTGAAAAGAATGACCAATGCATCAAAAGAATATAATAGTTTTTTAATGGAAGCATTGTGGTCCCGGTTTCTACCTCATATTATAAAAGCTCGTCAACTGATACAGCAGGGTGTTATTGGGAAATTAAGAAGCCTTGAAGCTGATTTCGGATTCCAGGCCGGATATGATCCGCAGTCAAGGTTGTTTAATCCGGCGCTGGGTGGAGGAGCCTTGTTGGACATAGGAATATACCCGTTATTCCTGGCAGGATTTATAATGGGTCAACCCCTGGATGTACTATCAACTGTGCATCTGGCCCCCACAGGAGTGGACCAGGAAGGTGAAGTATTGTTAAAGTATGAGGAGGGCCGACATGCCAGACTGCATTTTACGCTAACCCGTAATACACCCGTGGAAGCAAAGATTGAAGGAGATAAAGGAATTATAATGCTGCACAATAGATGGTACCAACCGGGAAACCTGACCCTTGTCCAAGATAACCAATCAAAACTGATTGAAATCGACCTTGAAGGCAACGGATATCACTATCAAGCTGAAGAAGTGATGCGATGTTTGGATCAACAAAAGATAGAGAGCCCGGAGTGGTCGCACAGTCATAGTTGGAAACTTATGCAGCTTATGGATGAAATCCGCCGACAGGGTAAAGTAGTATATGAAGTGGACTAGCTAGGGACGCCATGAAAGCATTGAACATTGAGATAAAGGCACGTTGTCATGACTTGGATTATGCCAGGTCTCAACTAAAGCAGCATAATGCCAGGTATGAAGGCAAGGACCATCAGGTTGATACTTATTTCAAAGTACCACATGGCCGATTAAAACTAAGACAGGGTAATATCGAAAATGCACTGATTCATTACAAAAGGGACAATCAACAAGGTCCCAAGAGTTCTGAAGTGGAACTTTATAAAACCAAAGCCGGAGGCCAAGAACTATTCTCACTACTGTCGGGAGCGTTGGGCATTTTGGTGACGGTGGATAAATTCAGGGAAATCTATTTCATCCAAAATGTAAAATTTCATCTGGATACGGTAGCCGGGCTGGGAACATTCGTAGAGATCGAAGCTATTGATGAGCATGGCGTTCGCTCTGCTAAGGAACTTACCCAGCAATGCCAGTATTATATTAAACTACTATCTATAAATGAATCAGATCTTATATCAAACTCATACAGTGACCTGCTCCATCCCGCTCAGAATCCTCAATAAAACACTATGGGCAGTATTATTCAGCCTAGCCTGTAACCTGTTACAGGCACAACCAACGGGAACTGAGTTACTGGAACGCAGTATTGCCTACCACGATCCCAATGGCCAATGGCCGGCGCTAAAAGCGGTGGTAAGGTATCAGGAATACCGGCAGGATAACGAAATTCGTAAGACCACAGTATTTTTTGATAACTCTACAAATCACTTTAAAGTGCAAAGGGAAATAGATGACGTGGTAATCACCCGGGGTACCCATGGTGATAGTTGCTACGTACTGCTTAACGGATCCCCTGACTTTTCGGATGAACAGCGCAAGCAGCACCGACTGGATTGTGAGAGAAGTGTTTCATACCGCAACTATTATCTTTTTATGCAAGGCCTTCCCATGAAGCTAAAGGATCCGGGCACTGTGGTACACCGGAAGGTAAGCAGGGAAAACTTTAAGGGCAAGGATAGCTATGCCCTCAAGGTAACTTATGAGGAGGAAGTGGGTTCCGATACCTGGTATATATACATCAACCCTCAATCTTATGCAGTAGTGGGCTACAGGTTTTATCATGATGAAACTCAAGGTGATGGTGAATATCTGGACCTATCAGGTGAGATCAAGGTCGGAGAAATGATCTGGCCTAAGGAGCGGGCCTGGTATACTAATAAGTCGGACGAATACCTGGGTAGAGATATTATTGCAGAGATAAATTAGGCTAGTGATCAGATGAGAGCCTGCCAGAGGATTTCGGCAGGGTGTAGCGCCTCGCGACCGGTACCGTCTTTAATTTGATGCCGGCAACTGGTTCCTGCGGCGGCGATGATCACTTGATCATCAGCCTCCCTGATAGTGGGGAAAAGCACCAGCTCACCCACTTTCATAGAAAGATCATAGTGCTCCTTTTCATAACCAAACGAGCCAGCCATGCCGCAACAACCAGAAGGTATCAGTTGTACCTGATAGTTACTGGGTATAGACAGAATTTTTTTGGAGGGGACCAATGAGGAAATGGCTTTCTGGTGACAATGTCCATGAAGTCGGATGGTAGCAGGCTTATCTGTGAACAATGCGGCATTAATCCGTCCCTTATCCAACTCACTTGCAAGAAACTCTTCAAAGGTAAAAGTATATTGCACCAGATGATCGGCAGCCTTCTTAAGAGATTCCGGCATCATGTCGGGATATTCATCTCTAAAACTTAAAATAGCCGAAGGCTCAATACCGATTAAGGGCAATTCAGCTCCCACCTGGTCTTTCAAACCCTGTACATTGGCAATGGCAATATTTCGAGCCTTATTCAGCATACCTTTGGAAATATAGGTTCGACCACTTTCCAGATGCTCTGGCATTACCACTTGATATCCTAATCGGTTAAGTAATTTGATCACCATAATACCGATTTTAGTGTCATTGAAATTGGTAAATTCGTCACAAAACAGCATCACCTTTTGACTGGTCTCCTGAACCTGCTCTTGATTATGATCGCGAAACCATTTTCTTAAAGTGGTATTATGCAACTTAGGCAGAGTCCGCTGGGGTGCAAAACCAGCGATGGATTTAAACAATCCACCAGTTAGCGGATTGGATATCAGAAAATTATACAAACCGGGTGCCTTAGAGGCTACGCTGTTAGCCCGGTTAAATGAGGTGATCAACCGGGTGCGCCAGGGGATGCCTTTCGAATTATAGTAATGATGCTGAAATTCAGCCTTTAATTTGGCAACATCAACATTGGAAGGACATTCTGCCTTACATCCCTTGCATGAAAGGCATAAATCCATGACCTCCTTTATTTCATCATGGGCAAAGGGGTTTTCTTTCCGCGAGCGGGTGAGTAATTCTCTTAAAACATTAGCTCTGGCCCTGGTGGTATCTTTTTCATGACGGGTCACCATATAACTTGGGCACATGGTCCCACCTGATAAATGAGATCTACGGCATTCACCGGCGCCATTACATTGTTCGGCAGCCTGTATAATACCGCCGAAATGGTCGAAGTTCAATACTGTTTCAAACTGAGGGGTAACCTGGTCCGGTTCATAGCGGAGGTGAGTGTCCATAGGCTGGGAGTCCACTATCTTACCCCGATTGAAAATGCTCTTAGGATCCCATATCCTTTTAGTGTCTCTGATCAATTGATAATTATGATCGCCCACCATAAATGGTATAAATTCACTACGCAGTCGACCATCGCCGTGCTCACCACTTAAAGAGCCCCGGTATTTTTTTACCAATACGGCAATTTCCTCGGCGATAGTACGAAACATTCTTTGGCCCTCCCTGGTTTTGAGATTAAGGATAGGACGCAGATGAAGCTCACCGGTACCGGCATGGGCGTAATGCACAGAGTACAATCCATGCTTCTCCAAAATCTGGTTAAACTCCGAGATATAATCCGGCAACTCCTGCACATCCACTGCAGTATCCTCAATGACCGGAGCTGCTTTGGCTTCACCTGGAATATTGGCCAGTAATCCCAAACCTGCCTTGCGCAGCTGCCACACCCTACCCGCATCTTCACCAGTGATCAACGGGTAGTGATAGCCCAGGTTTTCCTCCTGGAGCTCCAGTATCATTTTCTGAGCACGATCGATCACTTCGTTGGGATCATCACCCCGGAATTCGACAATGATGATCACCTTGGGATCGCCTTTAACAAAAAAACGGTTCTTGCGCTGTTCGATATTTTCCTTGGTACATTCCAGTATATAATGGTCGATCATTTCGCAGGCAGTGGGCTGATACTTGAGGGCCACTAAATTCCCCAGCAGACTCTGATGAATGGAATCAAAATGAATACATACCAGGCACTGCTCCGGGGGCGGCATCGGCATCAGTTTTAGTTTAGCCTCGGTGACAATAGCCAGTGTTCCTTCAGAGCCGGCTATCAATTTGCAAAAATTAAAAGACTCACCTTGTTCTGAAAAAGGATGCAGCAGCAGAAGTTGATCCAGGGCATAGCCGGTATTCCTACGAGGGATACTGGGTTTTGGGTATCCCTCAGTTATTTTTTGTTGATTTTCCGGATCCATCAACATGGCTTTCATGGACTGATATATCTCAGATTCCCTTTCTCCGTTCACTTCCTGCCCCCGGCATTTTGCAACAAACTCCAAATCGCTGAGATTCTTAAAAGTAGTAACGGAGCCATCACTCAACACCGCACGCACTTCCAGCAGGTGTTCACGGGTACTTCCATAAACGATGGAATTTGCTCCGCAGGAGTTGTTACCGATCATACCTCCTATCATAGCTCGGCTGGCGGTAGCGGTCTCAGGTCCAAACAGTTTTCCGTAGCGAGCCAGGTGACGGTTGAGGTCGTCTCTGATCACCCCAGGTTGTACCCTAACCCAACCTTGTTCAGAGTTTACTTCCAGAATTTGATTCATATAAGTGCTGAGGTCCATGACAATGCCGTCACCTACTACCTGCCCAGCCAGGCTGGTACCGGCAGTACGGGGTATCAATGGGATCTCATAGTGATCCGCAAACTCAACCAACGCCAGGATATCTTCCTCCGATTTTGGAGTGGCCACTGCCATAGGCATTTCCCGATAAGCCGAAGCATCGGTGGCATATAGGATACGGGTGGCCTGGTCCGTGTATAAACCTCCACTTATTCTTTTACGAAGTAACTCAAATTTTTCTTCCAATAGCGTTATCTCATTTTAGCCCCCAAAATAAACATTATAGTAGAAGAAACGCCTATACCCTATTGAAAGTATTTCTTCCACCAATATTGAAAAACCAACAAACTCCATATCCTTGCAGGTGAATCACCGTAGTCCCGGCTCCACAACTTTTGCTTTAATCTCTCCACCATCTCGGGATTGAATATTTGTTGTTCCTTTATAAATCCTTGATGCAACAAATCATCATTTATTATACCTTTTAGTTCTTGGCCCATCCAACTCCTAAGGGGCACTTCAAAGCCTTTTTTTGGCCTTCGGTATACCTGTGCCGGCAAAATATCTTTTAAAGCATCCTGCAAAATGCGCTTCCGTATTCCGCCCCCGATCTTACTGGATTGCGGCAACCCAAAAACAAAATCCACCAGCCGATGATCCAAGAAGGGTACCCTTACTTCTAACCCCCTGGCCATACTCATGCGGTCTACCTTGGTCAGCATATCATTGGGTAACACCAGGTCCATATCTGTACGAAAAATATCATTCATATCGGAATTTTTACTCAAAAATTGCAGGTACCGGTGTTTTTCGAACTGCAAGCCGCTTCTATCTAAGTCATCTACCAGGGAGCCTGCTATCAGTTCAAGAGCTTCGGTTTCCTTTGCCACGGAAGCCAGAAACCAATATCTCTCAGGCAACGAAAGGTTTAATGATTTAGCGAACCTCTGCAAACGCCTCACCTTATTTCCCCATGAAGTCTCTCGGGATTGTGGCAGCCAACCGCTTAAAGGGGATATCAGTTGTGCCATTTGGCTGTACCACCCTCCCTGCATACTGCGCCAAAGTCCTAAATGTTTCACGTATCCTCCCAATAATTCGTCTGCACCGTCACCTGATAGTGCCACCGTTACCGACTGCTGGGTATTTTTACTGAGGATATAGGTGGGCAACGCCGAACTATCTCCAAAGGGTTCATCCAAAAAGTCCCATACCTCCTGCAGGTGTTGATACAAATCCTGGTTGGACAGGTGAAAAACTGTGTGATTCGTATTGAATTTTTTAGCCACTGCTTCCGCGTAGGGAGTTTCATCAAAATAAGGATGGTCCCGATATCCGATGCTAAAGGTATTCAGTTTCGGCACCTGGCGACTGGCCAGGGCCACTACCGCAGAACTATCCACTCCGCCGCTCAGAAAAGCCCCCAGAGGCACGTCACATACCAGCCGTTCCTGAACTGACCTATCTAACAACGCTAGGAATTGCTCTTTTTGTTGGTCATAACTCAACTCCAGGGATGAGTGGGGAGAATAATCAATTTGGTAATAGGAGTTGATCTCATGTTGAGTTTTTGATATCACCATAAAATGAGCCGGCATTAATTTATTTACCCCGTTAAGCATGGTTCGTGGGGCAGGTATGTAATTGAGCTGCAGGTATAACCCCAACGAGGTAAGATCAATCTCCTTGTTTATATTATAAGCTATTAGAGAATTTAATTCAGAAGCGAACAGCAATTTATCTTCATCCAGATAATAATATAGTGGTTTGATCCCAAAACGGTCACGAGCCAGGAATAATTGCTGCTTTTCAGAATCATAGACGGCAAAGGAAAAAAACCCGTTTAGTAGTTGAAGACAGTCAGCGCCGTGTTTTATATATAAGTGCAACAGAACTTCGGTGTCTGATTTTGACTTAAACCGAACCCCCTGACCTTCCAGCTGTTCCCTGAGGCTTTGGTAATTGTAAATTTCTCCATTATATACAATTATATATCTTCCACTAGGGTCTTTCATCGGTTGATGACCTAAGGATGATGTATCAATAATAGACAAACGACGATGCCCCAGGCCCACCCTATCCTCAAGGTAGGTGTCCTGAAAGTCCGGACCACGATGCGCCAAGATTTTGGTGGCATTAGCCAGGTGGATCATATGCATCCTACCCAGTTCGTTAAAAGCCAGTATTCCCGTAATGCCACACATATAAAGTAGTTTGCAGCTAAAATAATATAAGTGCTATAATAATAGTATATTTGACTCTGGCACTATTCTTGGGAATCACTAATAAAAAACTTTTTGAGGTGAGACGTTATTTTTTAATCCTGGTGGTGATCACAGGCGCATGTATCGCTTCCAAAAAGGCTAAACGAGTTGACCGGCAGATTGAGCAGGTCGTTGAAACCGCTCGTAGTTACACTGGTACTCCCTATCGTTATGGTGGTACATCTCGCCAAGGGATGGACTGCAGCGGCCTATTGTGTGCTTCTTTTCGCAGCGCCGGTTTAGACCTTCCCCGCACCTCTGCCGCCCAAAGCAAGATGGGAAAAGCAGTCACTATCCATAATCTTAAACCCGGTGATTTGGTGTTTTTCAGAGCCAGAAAAGGCTGGGGAAAAATCAGTCACGTGGGTATGATTACGGATGTTAGAAGCACTCGGGATATCAGGTTCATACACAGTAGCACTAAATTGGGGGTAGTAGAAAACAACCTACTTTCGGACTATTACCGCAGAGTCTTTGTAAAGGCCAGGAGACCATTTTAATATTAACGGATTTCACTTATATTTGCCATCCATCAGGGGCATTAGCTCAGCTGGCTAGAGCGCTACGCTGGCAGCGTAGAGGTCATCAGTTCGACTCTGATATGCTCCACTAACCCGTCTGAATCAGGCGGGTTTTTTATTTACAAAGGTATATAATGGATAGATTGTAGTTGAATATAGGGCCATTTGGATTCAAAACTCCATTAATTATGGCCATTCCGGTAATATTTTTCCCGTCCATTCTATAAAGGGGAAAACAAACACTATGTATACCTCCATTAAAATTCTATGCTTGTACTTTTGCCTGCTGATATGTCCGCTTCTGGTCTGGGGCCAGCAATCCATGCCTGACTTTGAACTCAATGATCTTGATGGAAAGACTGTTAGCTCTGAATCTCTAAAAGGTAGTTTCGTGGTGTTGCATATAGCAACCACCTGGTGCCCTTTTTGTAATGCGGAAGCTCCTCATTTGGAAGCCCTAAAGAAGGAGTATGCTCCACAGAATGTCAAAGTGCTGATCATTGATGTTAAAGAGCCGGCATCCTTAGTAGGCACCCGGCTAAGAGACCGTTTTAACCTTACTTTTCCTATTCTTTTGGATGAGGACGGCCAAGTTGCCGGCAGCTTTGCTCCGGAAGACGTTTTGCCTGACCTGGCTCGGGATGAAGTTATGCTGGCAGCTAACCTGATCATAGATCCTGAAGGAAAAATTCAATATATGTCATTGCTGGATACCAAGAACTTCGACGCCAAATTGCTGGATTTGAAAGACAAATTAAATGTACTGCTTCAGCATCCTTAATTTGATGTGGCTTTTACTACAAGTGGTGCTCCAGGATATGGCCCATGCTCAGGCTGGAGATTTTGTGCAGATATTATCAGGCTCAATTAATGGCCGTAACAGTATAAAATTAGAGTTTGAGATAAAGAAGGGATATCATATTCAATCGCATCAGCCGGGCGGTGAAAACCTTATACCCACTGAGCTAGAAATCGAATGGCCTGGAGGGATCAGCCAATATCAGCAAAAATTTTCTGAACCGCACTTTTTTACCCTGGAGGGTGCTGATGACGTATTATCCGTCTTTAGTGAGCAATTGGTCATTGAAATCATAATTGAAATTGTAGATGGGATGGAAATGCCAGAACAGCTAAAAGGCAATCTGCGCTACCAAGCCTGTGATAGGGTAAAGTGCTTTTTTCCTCGGACATTTCCCTTCACCATATCTTTGGAACACAGAAAGGATTCTGGATAATTATTCAGATGATGCAGAAGTTGATAACGTGGACCTTAAATGCTGCCCTACCAGATTGGCAGAAGCTTTAACGCTCACAGTAAAGGCAAAAAACGAACCAAAATCTCGAGTAGCGGTAATACTGGTAAAGTATAGTCCCGGGATGTTGGACTGCAAATTTTGATCCAGCCGGGGGAATCCACCTTGTATACTAAGCTTTTCCAGAATGTTGCCATTAACTAAGAATGGTATCTTACGTAGATCAACTTTATAACCAGTAGCCAATATAATTACATCCGTCTCCAACTGTTGACCCTGATCCAAGGTACACTGCAAGCTATGATCGGATAGTATGGTACAGTTTTTAATAGTACTATTTGGATAGAGTTTTACATTGTTGTTATTTATGCGGGGATAAAGCCAAGGCTCGAGCTTTGCCCGTCCTTCCACCCACAAGCGATAATCCAATGCCTGCTTTTCCTCATCGGTCAATTTGTGATACCAACTGTTATCTTCGATAAACCGATCCATAAGCGGGGTTACCCAAGTCCAATCAGACTCGGTAAAACGGGGAGTATCATGCCGGTAACATAAATTAATTTGCTCAACCCCTGACTCATTCAATAAAGCCGCCCACTCAAAGGCACTTTGCCTCCCCCCAATAATCAGGCACCTCTTCCTTTTTAATTTATCAAAATTTACCAGGTCGCAGGTATGGTAAAGGCGGTCTTGAGGGAACATTTCCAGGTACTCTTCTGGCAAGTGCTTATAGTGCTCAAAGCCGGTGGCCACTAGTACATTCTTGGCCTTGAGTTCATTTCCATCCTCCGATACCGCGGTAAATGAATTATCATACACCTTAAGTTCGTGAACCTTAAAATCCATGGTGTCAATTTGATTTCCCTCTTTAAACCAATCTGTGTAATTCAAATAAAATTCACGGGACAAAGGCTTTAGCTGATCAGTGTCATAGCCCTGAGACTGGATGAAATTTTCAATGGTATAAGTTCCGCTAGGATCCAGGTGCCAGTCTATGCCCGAACGCAGATACATCCCATGGGGCATATTTGATTTCCAGAAGCCCATGGGCTTTCCTACCATTAAGTAATCAATACTAAATTGTTGGCAATACGCGGCCAGGCCCAGGCCAAAGGGTCCGGCACCAATAATTAATAAGTCTGTTTCCGATGCCATGGTGTGATAGGATTGTATACAAATATAGTAGTAGTTCTTAACTCTAATAAACTTTAGTTGTGGGCTACGGAGGGAGTAAACCTGCCAGGCCCCTTTCTGGATTACCTTTTTAGACCAACCATTTTTCTGCTTAACATCGTTAGGGCTGGAGACCGGTTTCTTTGGAAAGTAGGATAAAATGGAGGAGCCGTAGGCATTTTTGGATCAGCCGTACTCTCAGATTCGGTACTATTCATTTATCCTCGGGATAATCCATAGGCAATAATTAAGTGATTAGCCTTTTGATCAATCGGAATTTGACTTTGTAATTTCATGTAAAACTTTTCATTTCCAGTGATTAAATCCCTGTTTTAGGTATAGGTTCTATTCTATTCGTAGCTGATATTTTATGAAGTCCGTTTTACTCATATTGATAAATTCATCGGGCATTTTTTTATAATAATTTTTTAACTCCGCTCTTCTTTTGGTCTCATCTTCAAGTAGTAAATAAGAGACTATCAGGTTATACTGATACATATTAATACTATCTGATTCTGTAGGATTTGAGATTTTATGTTTTGAAATTTCAGCGGCTTTTTGATAATGATTCATAGCGGTTTCTGAATCACCCAGCCATTCATGTAGCATTCCGGTAAAATTCCATTCATAGACAAAATTCGACGCTTTCTGCAAAATATTCTCGCTTTCTTTTAGGGCATTATTAAACTGTTTCATACTCAAATAAATACTACGCTTTGCCGAGTGAGGCAGATAATCATTGGGATCCAGTTCAATCACCTGGTCGTAAAGAATCAATGCCGAATCCAGGTGACCAAATTGTGCAAAAAGTTCAGCCCTACTATTTAACTCATAGGTTTTTTTCATATCAACATCACTAGCCATTCTTTGATGACCGTCAGCAGTCTTTGGTTTATGGCTATCTGTGGTTAAGTTGTTCGGTGAACAAGCAAAGGAAACCGTTAACAGGAACAAAATATTTACTGGATTAATCATCAGCTTTGATCGGAGCTTTGACTCCGAGCTTTAATTTCCAGCGGTTTAAGCGCAGAATACACGAAGTTATTCAATGGGGTAGGCACCTCATGAGTTTGCCCTAACCTCACCACTGCTCCATTCAAATAGTCCAGCTCAGATGGTCGTCCTTCCCATATGTCCCTGGCCATGGAATAGGTGGTCTCCGGGGGAAGAGTGTCTATAAAATTTAAAGTGTTCTCCACAAACACCTCACCCATTTGCACTTGTTCTTTAGCAGCTAATAAACAAATCTCAGCAATCAAATCCCTCAGCAGGGTACGGGTTTCAGCAAGTTCCCGAATCACACCCAGGTCACATCGGGTTATTGCCATAATACCACCGGTACAGATGAACCCAAACTTTTTCCAGATGTCGGCCGAAATATCCTCAGATAGTTTGCAGTTAACTTCAGCCTGGTCAAATAAGGAACCTAACTCTTTTATCCGGCTTGATACTGAACCGTCCAATTCTCCAAAAACAATGGTAGGGGTAGCGCCGAAATGATTGATCACTCCCGGAGACTCAATTTTACTAATGATACGACATACCCCGCCAATCACCCTTTCTTTGTCTAAGGCTTCCTGCAGTTCCCCGACGGCTAAAACCCCGTTTTGCAGAGGCAATAATATACTTTCTGAATGAATAATATGTTTGAGCTGGTCGCGGATTTCTTTTATTTGCCAGGCCTTAACCGCAAGCAGCACCAGATCCGATTGACCTAAACTGGGGATGCTATCTGTGGCATGCACCTGCCCAAGTTTAAAATCACCCAGGATACTCTTGATCAGTAGCCCTTGGGTTTTCAGTATTTCCAAATGTTTTCCTCTGGCTAGGAAAGTTACCTTATTACCGGCATGGGCCAACCTTGCCCCGAAGTATCCTCCTACGGCACCAGCTCCAATGATAGCGATCTTCATATTTACATAAACACGTTTATAATTAACAGTACTCTATTTAGGGAGCGATTTAGCAGACTTTCCTGTCCGCTTTCCCATTTAATTAAATGTAAACAACAGAGCTCAATTTTCCAGAAAATAAAATTAGCAAGAGCTGGTAATGTGCAGGGTATTTATAATATTAATGGATAGCCTTTGGATAAGTTAATCTATTCCACTGACCACACCAGGGCATGAGACCATGTCACTCTAAAAAGATTTTCCTATCTGGGAAAAAATTTTAATCTCAATTTCTGGTACTCCTAGTAGTTATCTTTATTAAAAAAATCGATTTCAGATCTGACTGGCAGCCCATGTTAACTCTGGCCTGCATTAAGGGGCGGGGGACGGGGGGACTCCCCTAGGTGTCAGGGCATTAAGTGGGTAAATTTAGGCCTTTGGAGTTAAGGCTTCTGAAGCTGGAAATCTGTATTCGTCTGATTAGTTCAGTCCTGAATCATAATAGACCTCGCTTAATTGGAGGAGCTTCTTTCATCCGTGCTAAAAAACATATTGCTACAATCGCAGCAAACTTATTAAGGCCCGATAAAACTCCGTAAATAGTCAAGTGATCTGAAGAAGTTAATGTGAGGTATATACATGACATTTAGTTGAATCAACCATTTTGAAATTTTTGTATTAACACCACCCAATCCTGTTGGTCAATCCCCGATGGTAAAGTGATTCTGGTTGGGCCGTCAGGATTGGATTCTATCGGAGTTGGATCATGTTCAAAGAAATTACCTGTTCGCGGATTAAACCATCGGGCAACAAAATTACCAGAGGCGCCAGTTAGATCAATTTCAAAAGGACCACCAATAGGCAAGTATATCAGATAGACTTCTTTTTCCTTCGCCAGGCACCAACCGTTGCCAGAAGAGATCAATTCATCTTGATGGTGCATCTCCCAGAAGGGGACCTCTTGTTGAAAGAATTCCAGAGCTATTCGGGTATAGTTCCACATCATTTCCCTGGATCGCCAATCTTCACAAGCCAAGTCATTATTGTGGTTTTGATAGCCAAAATACCATTCCACCCCGGCACCACCGGCCATGAGGTTTCCCCATAAAACTTGTGATCGAACACTATCTTGATTGTTCGGTGTCCGGTCATCAGGATCCACACCTCGCGAAGCATGGCCTATTTCATCTATAGAAACAACCCATGGGTTAGAGGCATCCTGGGTGGCTTCCACCCAATATCTCGTCTCATCATGGGCTTCCATCATACTCCCGATTTGCATGGATATGCCCTCCATATTAGGGTCGTCTAATAATTCGCTAAAAATTTCACGTCTGGGTTTTTCATCTGCATGGCTATGGATTACCCGCAAACTATTATAAGGATCGTTTTCACTAAAATACCGTACCATAGCTTTTCGTTGCTCGGTATTTTGACCATCCGGCGACCAATGCACGGGCCCATTCTCTTCGCCCATGTTCCAGATAATGCCCAGGTGGTGTCCAAATCGAGCGATCAACTCCCGGTAGTACAATTTCCTTTCATAGTGGGTATCCCCTTCATCCAATAAGGTTTCGTTTTCGGTTTCTTGCAAAACCACATGCAATAGTAGACCTAACCGGTCCATGTGACTAAAAACCACCTCCCATTGAGCCAGTTTACTGCAATCAAAACGCAATCGTTGATCATAACCTGTATAGGGCCAAACATCCTTTCCGTCTCCATTGATATTAAGGGTTAGGAAATATACTGAGTTCATTCCTTTCGATGATAGATAATTCAAAGCCCCGATCAGCCCTTTTCCTTTACCATTTTGCCAGCTGGGATCGCCCGAATTCCAATCTTCGATATGAGGGGTGTACTTATGTAATTCCGTAATTGTGGCAGCTTCACCTTCCCTTGCCTGCTTTACTCCCCATGGCTCGGTACCGTCGAAGTCTTCAAATGCCAGTAAATTCTCCGGGCTGCCGGCCCCTCCTTTTAAAAAATAGTCATCGGACCCGGCAAATTTCAAATATCGGTGGTTGGCATAGGAAATTTTTCCCTGACCTAAGAAACCCGGCGCGGTACGATCAATAGGATCAATGACAAACTCCCCAGTGGTCCCGTCAAAAGCCAGAGGAGTGCCAATTTCAGGGTTTTCCTTTACGGCGATATCACTATCCTTACGGAAAGAAACGCTGAAATTCCAGGTTCCGGGTTTATTGGGAGTGAATTTCACTTCCCAGACATTTCCGCTGTCAGCACTGGATTCAGCGGCATTTCCATCTGCCGCGTAATAACCTGGAACCAATAATGAATCTCCCTCATGGCTGAACAATACATTTAGCCGATAGTTGAGAAATGGGTTATCTGATTGATCTTCGGAAGTTTCTGGCCCGTAGAATTGAATGGTTATAGGCTGCCAACAAACTTTCGAACCGGAAAGCTTGTAATCCGAGTTTTCATTTTGACCAGGTTGGTTGGTAGACAATCCGCAAGATGCCAAGCCAAACGTAAATACAGGAACTATGATTAGGCACTTGAAACCGTGGATCATGACTTTGCTCATCATTTTAGATTTTTTACTATTGTAATCTTAATTAAAACCGCTTGCAAATTAAACCGAGACCAAACTAAGCAAACTGAAGTATTCAATAGCAACCCAATAAATCCAGATTGAATTCCGTAGACCGTGGAGTGCCCAGCGATGAAGGCTGTTAGGGAAAACGCCAGCCCTACTAATAAACCTATAAAAACGGCCTGCGGCTTTAACCCGGATAGGTAAAATCCTAGAATAAAGGCCGGAGCGGTCTGGACCAGCAATTGCATTTTAAGCTCGATAAGTCCCCAAAGCGTAATTTGCGGGTTCAACGACCATAAGATCATTACTGCCATTATGGCCCAAGAGATACCTTTGCCCCATTTCGTAAGTAACTTGTCAGGAGCATCTTTTAGAATGGATGCACCTAAAATATCCTTGGCCATAATTGATGATAAAGACAATAATACGGAATCAGCCGTTGACATAATGGCTGCCAACAGCCCCACAATGACCAATACAGTTAGCCCAAAGGTCAATGCTGATCGTTGGCCCCAGAGCTTTAACATTTCAGGCAGTACACTATCCCGGGGAATTTCCGTTAAGTTCGCCAGATGGGGTATGCTTATTATTCCCAGGATAAATAGTACCATGACGGTGATCAGTGGCATAAATACCATAAAGCTAAGCGAACGCTTCAAGGCTGAAGTTGAACGAGCAGCATAAATACGCTGGATAGCCTGAGGGTACACCGAGGCACCAATTCCAATCATTAAAACTGTAGAAAACCAATAACTACAAAAATCAAGACCCGGGATTTGCACCTTCTGAGGTTGATGTTCCACTAACCAATGGGTGATGTTTGACAATTCATTTATTCCGGGAAAAACTATAAAAAAAATGCCACTGAGCCCGATAAGCAACATGGCTCCTTGCAGTACATCCGTCCATGCCACAGCCCTCATACCTCCCAGTGACTCGTAGATAATCATGATCAATCCCAACAACACCACCCCCACCCAGTATGGAATATGACCCTCAGTAACTGAATTGGTAATTTGTCCCATTGCAATCAATTGCGCCAATAAAAAATTGATCAACACCACCATATACACCAGGTTTATAGCCAAGGTTAATCCAGGCATACCAAAGCGAAAAGTCAACCAGTCCCCTGGAGTAATAAATGCGTGTTTACGGGAAACTTTATATAATTGAGGAGCAAAGGTGAGATAAACGATCACCAAGGCAGTCATATAACCTAGGATCAAAATCATACCCAAACCCTGATGTACCACCTCAGCCGGAACGATTAACATGGTATTGGCGCTGTATTGAGTGGCGTACAAGGTTAACATCAAAACTATAGACCCTAAGCCACTGCCTGCCAAATAGAAGTCTTTAAGAGATGTGGAAGGTCCTGTTCTATTTGCGTATAGTCCTAAGAAAATCAACAGGGCCAGGTAGCTTCCAATACTGATTATTATAATACCCTCAGCATTCATTCCGTCGGCTCAGCATTTTCGTTCCAATATCGAGTGATCACCCAAACGGTGAATACGGAAGAAAGGAACACGGCGGCAATAGAGGTCAATAGCCATAGGGGAAGTCCAAGTATTATGATCATGCCCTGATCAGCAGGCCAATACCAGGGAATAGACAAAGACAATAGCAAAAAGTAAACCAGCCATATCCACCAAGGGAATAGGTGATTTTGATGGGCGCTTCTTGTGGTTTTAGTGTGCAAGTCTTAAAAATAATACAAGCACCGGCTAAAGCAAATCTCTATAGCGCTAACTCTAGCTTTCCCATCCTGGGCAATGCTGGCTATTCATCCCTTAGTGACTGTACAGGATTGCGCGTTGCAGCACTATAGGTTTGTGAGCCAACAGTGAACCAGGCGATGATTACGGCAGCCAACCCGGCTGAGCAAAATGCCCAAATACTTAAGCTATCCTGATAAGCAAAAGTGCTAAGCCAGCGTTTCATGAAAAAGTAAGCTATAGGACAAGCAATTATAAAGGCAATTAAAACCAGGCGGGAAAACCCTGTGGTAAGTAATACCAAAATTTGGGCCACTGACGCCCCCATCACTTTGCGGATCCCCACTTCTTTGACCCTTTGTTCTGCGGTATAGGATGCTAACCCAATCAATCCCAATATGGCAATAAATATTGCCAACACGGAGAAATACTGAACCACTTTGCTCAACCGGTCTTCTGCAGTATACTGTTCTTGAAATCTATCAGATATTGTATAATAATTAAATGGGTAACCGGGCATCAAATACGCCCACTGTTCTTTGAAATAATCCAATGCATTACTCAGTGCTTTAGCACGCACCCGCGCCACTACATTAGAAGCCCTACCTGAAGTAATCATAAATATTACCGGAGAAATAGGTTGGTGTAAGGATTCAAAGTGAAAATCGGTTACTACCCCTATTATGCTCCCGGTACGACCACCATACTGGATCTCATTATCAATTGCTTCATCAGCTGAGTTCCATCCAATAGCACGCACAGCTGCCTGGTTAATAATAAAAGCTTCAGTAGAGTCACTGGCGCGGTTAAGGTCAAAATTCCGTCCAGCCGCCAGGTTTATACTCAAAGAATTAATAAAGTCATGGTCGACATGAACATCAGCCAGACGGAAATCGATATCCCTCATTTCTCCATTTACTTCAACTTGTCCATCCTGAGAATCCAGTAGCCTGCCGGAAGGAACCCGGCTGGTAAGGGTTACATCTAAGATTTCAGGACGGTTTAGAAACCGTGATTTCAGCTCTTCAAACTGATCGTAAATGGCACTATTCGCCGGCAATACTACCAGGTTTTCCTGATTAAAGCCCAAGGGTTTGCTTTTAACATATTTCAACTGTCCTTCGACAGTCAATACTCCGATTATCAAGGCTATGGATATAGTAAACTGAAGCACTACCAGGCCTGAACGGAGATAAGCATTTTGTTTAGTGTTGCTTCTGCTGCGAAAAATACGGGTGGGCTCAAAACTGGAAAGATAAAATGCTGGATAAAACCCGGATACTACCCCAACCAGGAAGGCAATCCCCAACAAAACAAGCGGCAGCAGTGGGTTTGAGAATATGCCAAAAGCCAGGTCCTTACCGACAAAATCTCTGAACCAAGGCAAAGCAATAAGCACTAGAATAATGGCCATCACTAAGGAGAAAAGGGATACCAATATCGATTCGGATAAAAATTGTTTAACCAAGGAGATCTTTTCAGCACCCATCACCTTACGCACCCCCACCTCTTTGGACCTTCTAGTAGCCCGGGAAGTAGATAGGTTAATAAAATTAATGCAGGCAATGACCAGGATGAAAATAGCTATGATGGTGTAAATGTATATGAATGCCATATCACCATTAGCCTCAATTTCTGAATCCAACTGTGAATGCAAATGAATATCAGTTAGAGGCCATAGGTGCAAAAAGGTAAATTGGGAAGCCGGAATACCCCGGTACGGATCCATATGCCTGTCAATAAACTCAGGGAATTGAGCCTCAAGTTTGTCGGGATCATAATTTTCCGGTAGCAGAATGTAGGTTGAGTAGTTATTACTGCCCCAATTACCCATCATATTTTCCAGGCCGAAAAAATTCTCAACTGTAACAAAGGAGGCCAGCATATTAAATCGAAAATGGGAATTGGCAGGAATATCACGCACCACTCCGGTTATTTTAAAATCTGCTTGCTGGTCGTAATTCAAGGTTTTACCTAGGGGGTTAGTTTCATCAAAAAATTTACGGGCTGCCGATTCGGTAATAACTATGGAGTTAGGATTTGTCAGTGCTGTAGCGGGATCACCTTGAATAAACGGGAAGCTGAAAATTTCAAATATCTCCGGTTCGGCAAAGAAAAAATTCTCTTCTACAATTTGTACCTTACCCTCTTGATAAGTCATTAGAGGAGAATCGCTGAGAAGCCTAGCACTTGACAGTATGGTACCTTGAAAATCCTCCGCCAATAATGGTTCAAAAGGAGGTGCAAGGTGGCCAAGGTGCAAAGATGTTACACCGTCTTGATTTTTCCATTCCCTGGAGATGCGATAGATTTGGTCGGCATTCTGATGATAACGGTCATAACTCAACTCATACTGCACGAATAATAGAATGATAATACAGGCTGCCATGCCGATGGCTAAGCCTAAAATATTAATGATGGTGATCTGCCGGTATTTTGCCAGGTTCCTCAGGGCGATAGTCAGGTAGTTTTTAATCATGGTAAGGCATACTTTAGTCAGTAGTCTATTATAATTAGACTGAGGATGTTAGCCTTAAGTTGCACTATTAGGGCATAATTGTTTTTTGCCATGGAGGGATCCAGAAAGCCACACCAACAACGTTAGGATAGTGGTGGAAGGATAATAGGACCAGCTTTGACTAGCTACTGGTAATATTCCGGTGACCATTTCATGCCCTCATGTTGCATTTCATGCTGGATCCATAAGGTGGCATTCTTCTTTTCAATAAATTCCTCAATCCGATCCATGGAGGCAAGAGTCTGATCCTTATCGAAATTAAAACTGGGAACACCCCGGTTTTCTCGATTCTTACTGAAATGGTAGAGGTCACCTGATAAAACCACAGGGCCCGTTTGGGGGAGATCCAGGAACAATACCTGATGTCCCGCTGTATGCCCTGGAGTCCGCATGATCATTACTGTACTATCGCCGAAAACGTCATGATCACCCCTCAATTTGATATATGGATTGGATTTTAAAGAGTCTAAGGCACTGGGTTCTCTCTCCTCATTCTCAAACAAACTCTGATATTCCTCCTCTTGAAGTAACAAGGTGGCATTGGTAAATAAATCCATGTTGCCGATATGATCTCCGTGTTCATGAGATACCGCCAGATAGTCAATGGTAGCAGGATCCACTCCTATTTCATCTAGTTGGTCAGTTAAACGTTGGGGCATTTTCATTAGAAAATTAGGCGCATCGTTTCCCTCAGGATTATCTGCCAGCGCATCTGGGAGACCGGTATCCCAGATTAAGGTTCCTTTCGGATGACGAATTAAATAGGCCGAGTTAGTAAATTGAACCTGTTTTCCTTCGTCAACGCCAGGATTAAAAAGTGAAATATCCTTGATCAAAATATCACCTACTTCGAATACATAAACCCTTATTGGTTCCGCAGGCTCAATTTCTTCCGTTACTTGTTCCTCATCTGGTTGCCCCTCGGATTTAGGTGTGCAAAATGAACAGGTCAACAATACAAATAGCAGGGCAACTTGGTAAATATCTTTCATGCGGGTGGTTTTTGTAACAAGTGGGGAAGTTACTAAATGCGCCGATATGATGATAACTGATGGTAATATTATTCAGGTATATCACATTGCCATAAAAGGGATTTGCCCCTATAATTTATCAGGCGGTATTATTTTACAAATCTAATGTTGTAATAAATACCACTTTATATCAGTGTGATTAAAGTAGTACTTTATAAAGATAAAAGAGAGTTCTGCACATAACCGGCTCCCAGCTTATTATTTACTCCAAGGACCCCGTCATGTTCAATTCAACCCCGGAATGGTAAATTTTTAAGGTTGATATATTAAAATACTTGATGAATATTACATTTAGGCGTTAGTCGGCTTTCCCGATATTTTGGAAAGAATGGATCAATCAACCCTCAATTGTAGTGAATTTCAGGCTATGAAAGTTACTGACTGAAAGAAGATTAGTTAATTTATTACAAAATTTTTATAAAATTTATAATAAATATTACATTTGGAAATATTTGTCTATATTGGCAAAAAATTTTTCTCCTTTCCCTACTTTTTTTAAATATGGCCAAGTTAAAAAATATTATTAAACAGCTTTCGGAACCGGATTTCATTGCCATTCACGATTCGCTGATGGAAAACGGTGCAGACAAGTCTGCATACCTGTTAAAATCCATGAGAGAGAAGTCCACATCCGACAATAAGATCATGTCGGAATTGGGAGTTAATACCAATGCGTATTACACTCTAAGATCGAGGTTAAATCAGAAGATAGAGGAATACCTGCTGCAGCAACTGGAAAGTCCACGCACGGATCTGTTGAAGAAGGTGGCCAATATTAACGAGATTATTTTTACCAAGAAGAAAGCCATTGCCATCGCTACTTTAAAAAAGCTGGAGAAGGAATTATTGGACTACGACCTTTCAAATGAGCTTACCATCATTTATAAGTCACTTAAGAAACTCCATATCAACCATCCGGATCACTACAATTATTCTCAAAGCTATAACCAACATGTAGCCTATATGTTGGCGGTTGACAAAGCGGAAGATCTTTTGGGTGAGTACTTTAAAAAATACGGGCAGTTTACATTATCCAACAGTGAAACTGAAAAGCTAGAGCTCACCTTATTAAACAAGGAAATGAACAATGTGGGAGCGCTCTATAAATCCCACCGCTTATATGTTTACCAAAGCTGTCTAAATATTTTTCATCGCTTATTCGTGGAAGTTGAGGAGGATAATTTGGACGATGATCTTGAGCCAATCGAGGATGTTCTTGGCAAAATTCAGCGTACTTTTGACGACTACCACCTGGACTCCATATATCATCACCTGAAAATAGTGTTTGAATTCCTCAAGCTGGAGTATTACAATCATTATCGGGTATACCGCAAAGCAGAGAAATACTTCGAAGAAGTGAATGAAGACACGGCCTTATTATTGTCCAATTACAACTTGTATACTTATCCATCACAGTTTCTCATTACCAAGATCGAACGTCATAAAAGATTGGGGTTAGAAAATGAGATGTACGAGGAAAATGAGGCGATATTCAGTGAGTTTGAAGTGGATCATAATGACATTCCTCAATATGTCACCTATATGGTATATAGGGCATTGTGCTGCTATTATGTACAAAAATACGATGAGGCTGCCCGTTGGATCAATAATTTATTAAATGAGGTAAGCCTGAAACGTTATCCAAACACCCAGTTGGAGATTAAGGTTATCCTGGCACTCCAATACTGCCTGCTAAACGATTACGATTTGTTCAATCAGCTGATAAATAGTATACAGCGTCAAATACGGATAATTGGTAAAGAAAACTGTGAGCACCTGCTCATCTTTACCAAGATCTTAAAAGTTTCCATCAGCGAGTTGAAGAAAAACAAGGAGGAAAAGATCAAGGCCCTGATCCAAAAATTCAACATGTTTGAAAAGCAGGGATTTTCACCCTCCATGTACATCAAAATGGACGATGAATTCGCCGCGAAGTTGAGTTAACCTGAGATTTCAAGTCAGACTTTCAGGTTAAGCAAATTCTCCTGGGTGAGAGGCTTATTCAGATAGTCGATTACGTATTGGTAGTTTTTAGTGCGATTTACATCCTTGGGATTAATGGAGGATGTTAACATAATTATCTTACACTTTTCCTTAGTGGCGTCCTCCAGTTTATCAAATTCTTCCAAAAATTGGAAGCCATCCATCAGAGGCATATCGATATCCAAGAAGATCACCTCGGGTAATACATTTACAGAATCGGAATTAAGCTGCTCCAAATTCTTGAGAAATTCAATCGCACTTCGGGCACCAGTATGAGAAAAGATGTGTTCGGTAATTCCTGCAGCCTCGATCATCTTTTGATTGATCAAGTTGTCAATATCATTATCATCTATCAACATTACTGCGTGGAACTGCTTTTCTTTAACTGCCATATTATTAAAATTAACCTCCTAAATTTATACAAATAAATTCCACAAAAGCAAAAAAGCCCAGCAAAATAAAGTATACCTCTTCAAGGCTTCTAAAGATACCGAATAATTATTTTACAGGTCAAACTTGATACCCTGTGCCAAGGGCACTTCTTGGCTGTAATTAATAGTATTGGTTTGCCGGCGCATATAAACTTTCCAGGCATCAGAACCTGATTCCCTTCCCCCCCCGGTTTCCTTTTCCCCGCCGAATGCTCCGCCTATTTCTGCACCGGAGGTGCCAATATTGACGTTAGCGATTCCGCAGTCTGATCCGCTATGGGAGAGAAATAATTCGGACTCCCGGAGATCGTTGGTCATTATGGCCGAGCTTAATCCCTGGGGAACCGCATTTTGCAGGGTAATGCCTTCTTCTATGTTCCGATATTTCATCAGGTAAAGGATAGGGGCAAATGTTTCGCACTGAACAATTTCAAGATCATTGCTCACTTCAAAAATAGCTGGTTTTACGTAACATCCTGAGCCGTAATCAGCGCCTTGCAATATCCCGGGATCCACCACCGCTATGCCACCGTTTGCTTTCACCTTTTCCACGGCTTTCAGGTATTGATCAACTGCTTGTTTATCGATCAGAGGCCCCATATGGTTGGATTCATCCAAAGGATTGCCAATCGACAGTTGTTCATAGGCCTTTGCCAGCCGTTCTTTAACCTGTGGGTATATTTCTTCGTGTACGATCAATCGTCTAGTAGTGGTACATCTTTGCCCCGCAGTACCGATGGCGCCGAAAACCACTCCAATTAAGGTAGTATCAAGATCGGCGTGCTGTGAGATTATAATGGCGTTATTGCCTCCCAATTCCAATAAAACCCGTCCCAGACGAGCCCCCACAGCCGACCCTACAGCCTTACCCATCCTGGTGCTACCGGTTGCTGAAATTAACGGTATACGAGTATCTTTACTTAATCTTTCCCCTAGCTCCCTTCCTCCGGTGATCAGACAACTCACTCCCTCCGGTACCTCATTTTCCTGAAATACCTTGCTGACAATATGCTGACAGGCCAAAGCCGAGATGGGCGTTTTTTCAGAGGGTTTCCAAACACAGGTATCACCGCAAACCCAAGCGATAGCTGTATTCCAGGACCAAACTGCTACCGGGAAATTAAATGCTGAAATAATACCTACTACCCCCAGAGGATGATATTGTTCATACATACGATGACCGGGACGTTCCGAATGCATGGTTAGCCCATATAGCTGACGGCTGAGCCCAACAGCAAAATCGCAGATATCGATCATTTCCTGCACCTCGCCCAGGCCCTCCTGATAAGATTTGCCCATCTCATAGGACACCAGGGTACCCAATTCCTCCTTGAATTTTCTCAATGCCTCGCCAACCTGCCTGATCACCTCACCTCTTTGAGGAGCCGGCCATTCCCTCCATATCTTGAACGCCTGATGCGCACAATCTATAACCTGCTCATAGCTCTCTTCATCTGTAATATTTACCTCAGCTATAAGCTCTCCATCCACTGGTGAGGTTGAGGATATAGTGCTGGGATTTTCCAACCATCTCTGACCTGTACTGGTGCCGGAATTATGGTTTTGTATGCCCAAAGCTTCCAGGGCCTGTAGTATCTTATTAGAATTTTCGACAAGTGTGCTCATGGGTAATGAAGTTAGGCTGTAAAGTTAAAAAACTCCCAAACAAAAAAGGCACTTACAAGTAAGCGCCTTTTATAAAAACCACATCAAATATGGCTACCAACCGATGGCGTAATAGCGTTCTTCACCATTGGGATACATTCCCTCAATCAAGTTACCTCCTCTTCGATTTCGCAGTATCTCCAATACCTGATCCACTTTATCCACCGGTGTTTTGTTCACATGGGTGATAATAAATCCAGGCTTTAAACCGGCATCCTTCCACTTGCCATTGTTTACTTTATCTATTAAGACACCGCTACTGAGATCCAATTCCTCCAGTAAATCATCTGATGCAGCCTTAAAGGTAGCTCCATCAAAGGCGGACTCACTTTCAGCGGATATAAAACCTAGTTCTCCCTGTACATTTTTTAAAACAGCGTCTGTGGTGCTTCGTCTTCCATTTCTACGATATGTGACCTCGACACGATCACCCGGGCTATTCCTGCCTACTAATTCCTGTAATTCAGAGGTGGTATTCACTGGTACACCGTCTATTTTCACGATGATATCTCCTTCTTTAAGTCCTGCAGCCGCCGCGGCTGAGTTGTCCGTAACCCTGGATATATACACTCCTCCTACCCGATCGATATCTCTTGATCTGGCAAATTCGGCGGTAACATCGGTGATCTCTACTCCTAGCAGTGCACGTTGTACTACCCCATATTCCTTTAGGTCGTTGACCACTTTATTGACCAAGGTAGAAGGTATGGCAAAACTGTAACCGGCGAAAGTTCTGCTGGGAGTGGCTATTGCAGTATTTATTCCCACCAATTCCCCCTTAAGATTTACCAGTGCGCCTCCACTATTGCCGGGATTCACCGCAGCGTCGGTTTGAATAAATGATTCAATGCGATAATTCCGATTGCCTAGGATATTTATATTTCGAGCCTTAGCGCTTACGATTCCTGCCGTAACAGTACTGGTCAAGTCAAAAGGAGTACCTTGGGCAAATGGGTTACCCACCGCCAATACCCACTCGCCTATCTTTAATTCGTCACTGTTGCCAATATTTATGTACGGCAATCCTCTTTCTTCTATCTTAATCAATGCCAGGTCAGTGTTGGGGTCGGTCCCCACTAGTCTGGCGGTATAATTTCTTTTATCCGCCAGAGTCACTTCAATTTCTCCGGCGTTATCAATCACATGATTGTTGGTAATGATATAACCGTCTTCAGACATGATCACCCCGGAGCCAAAGCCGCGGCTTTGAGGACGGCTTCTGCCGTTGTTATCCGGCTGCCGATAGCCAAAGAAATCCCAAAACTCATCCATGGGACTTCCCTGCGCCCTGCCGGAGAAAGTAGATCTAATATGGACCACAGTAGGGGTACTTACCTCCGCGGCATATACAAAATTCAGACCATCAGGAACGGTAAAATCCTTGTC
The DNA here is from genome assembly GCA_965224285.1 of Cyclobacteriaceae bacterium. Taxonomy (GTDB): domain Bacteria; phylum Bacteroidota; class Bacteroidia; order Cytophagales; family Cyclobacteriaceae; genus JAJCYK01. The sequence goes on along the minus strand of OZ245043.1, from coordinate 3,938,365 downwards.
TGCCAAATAGTTGGTAAATTGGGCCGGGGCCGGTTGCTGAATAGTGATCGGAGTTTGATCATCCTGGAAGTAGTACATGCCTCCCATGGCCAACATGGCACCTAGAAAAGACGCTAAAACCAACCCGAGGAAAAATTGTTTCTTGCTCATAATAACTAATAGGTTTGCTAATTACTGTAACGCAATTTATTAAGTTCTGTTTTAAGGATGAATGCATTAATAATGCCTAGTTGTTCCTTTTAACATAATTTAACAAAAAAAGCGGGACCGAAATCCCGCTTGGTTAAAATCCATGTTTGACTTTAGACTTCTATCCTACTTTAATGGTTTTGCTTAGCTCCTTTTTCTCCTCTTTCGGCACCTCTATCTTCAAGATACCATCGGTGTAGGAAGCTTTGATCTTGTTGTCGTTTACATTTTCTGGCAGATAAAATGATCTTTGGAAAGATCCGTATCTGGTTTCACGAGTATGGTAGTTAACGTTTTCATCCTCCTTTTCAAATTTACGCTCACCAGAAATGGTCAAAGTATGATCTTTAAAATCAATTTTAATATCCTCTTTCTTCATTCCGGGTACCGCAAATTCCAACTCGAATGCTTTATCGTTTTCCACGATATCAACCGCAGGTAAAAAGCTACCGTTACTTTCGTTTCCGTTAAAAGTGTCGTTGATGAATCTATCCACTATGCTGTTAAAAGCACTGGAGTTGAAGTTCCTCAAGCCAGGGTTATATCTTACTATATTCATAATGAGTTATATTTTAAATTATGGTTTTCGACTTTCTGCTTAGGTATAAGGGAAAATTATGCCAGTGGAATTTTAAGACATTTTTATGCCATATTGGCATTATTTGCACTCCTGTAGGTAATTATAGTGCCATATTGGCGTAAATTATCATCAACTTTATTGTCTGCTAAGTGCTGAGAGTAATGATTAGTTGTGTCATTTGATATTATCATTTTGTAATTTTGATTAATACGTAGTTAGTACAATCACCTTACTTATATCAAATCTGTACTAACTGGGAATTAATTAATGGATGAAAGGGTAAAAGAGCGGATTAAGTTTTATCACCTGCTGGTTACGCTATGCGCTGGTGGATTTTTGGGCTTATTTGGATCCTTTGTGGCAATGATCTCATTAAACGAAATAAGGCCATTTGTCGTTATAATATCGGGCATCTCATTGGTAGGAACGGTATTAATGCTTATTTTACTTGTAACATTTATATTACGACTGGACCGACTAACATCGCCATAATATTAAAATCATGGACTTAAGTACGATAACACCTGTTGAATGGGTATTAATTAGTATGGCAGCCGCATTCACAATGTTTTTATTCATCGCGGTCATCTATGTCAAAAATCACTTGCTGGTTGGTGGGAAAAAGGTTGATGAGAATCGTATCTCGACCAATAGCCCAAATCAACTGGAACTATTCCCAGGATCTGAAGGCGTGGTTTTAATTACCCTGAAGGATGGAACTATCCGTGTTGAGGATAAATCTTTATCACCTGCCGAGAAAAAAACTGAAGCTTAAGATTAATCGGCAGTAGTATTGGTTGGATTTTATTAAGCTCGAATTTTTATAATAACCTGCTGCATCCGTCTGCCTAATGAGCATAATCCTTTTCTGAAGGCGCATCCGTCGACAAATTTTTCTTTATAAATAAATTTATCAACCCCGTTTTCCACTACTCTCAACCACTAACTTGCTTAAAAAAATTAGATTCAGATCTGACATGCAAGCCCTCCTCACCGTTGGCCTGCAAAATGGGGCGGGATCGGGGGGATCTCCCCAAGGTGTCCTATGGTAATTATTGCTTAAAATCTAGTTCGGAAATGGATTTGATAAGAGATTTTCGGGTTTGGTCATACGACACTGTTCATTAAAATTATTTGTCAATTAGGGCTGTCCAGATGCTTAGCTGACCGTCTTTTACCTGAGTCCAAATGGGCCGGACCCGACCGTCGAAGGCGGCGATATGATTGTAATCCCCGAAGAATACCCCCGGATCAGAAGTGAATGCCTCGGCGCTGATCTTTTCATTGGTGAAACTTTGCCCTCCATCCGCTGAAGTGGCCAGGTATACCTCGGTAGCAAGCCCTTCAGTCTGGCGTCGGTCGTAAAAAACTACGTAAATATGTCCATTGGTTTGATCGATTGTAGCCCAAGGGAAAAATTGATGCTTGCTTTCCTGATCGGTATTGACCTTGCGAGGTTCTGACCATTGGTCACCACCATCATCGCTGTAAGCCATCCAGATGTCGGTATTGTCCGCTCCATTCCGTTGATCAGACCAATTTACATATATCCTGCCCCTATGCGGTCCGTTGGAGAGATCACAAATGGTCACCGGCATGCCATTAGCCCGTCCCACTCCGGGAATTTCCTGATCCCAACCGTTAACTTGTTCCCCGATCACTTTGTCCTGCTTCAACCAGGTATCACCACCGTCCAGCGAGCGATCGAAATAGATCTTCTCATTCAGCGCCCAGGCCACATAAATTTCACCATTGGGGCCTACCGCAGGCACCGCCCCTTCAGTAGTGCCGTCATCGTCCAGGCAATTGCCAGGAATTTGATTTATGCTGATAGCGGTAGACCAAGAGGATCCTTCATCGGTGGAGCGGGAAAAGAGAATATTGCTTTTATCATTAGGGTTATCGCTTCCGTAGGCATCGAACTGGGTCCAGGTCAGATAAATGTGGTTGTTGCGAGGATCTGCCACCGCCCACTCCTTGTCCTGGTCTTTAGGGGGAAACCAGCCGGTGTAGGAGCCATCTGACCAGGATTGCCCTCCATCAGTGGAAACTTGGCAAACCATACGATCGAGTTTGTCGGAATCCCAATCGCCCTCCCCGCTGGGAAATGAGAGGTGGAAATAATAAAAGTTGCCCTGGTAATCCGCCAGGATCACCGGGTCACCCCATACCCCATAGGAAGATGATATCTGTTGCTTATTCCATGTTTTACCCCCGTCGTGACTGTAATAAGCCCGGTCCAGCACTGCACCAGCAACTAGACGGTTTGGGTTGTTAGGGTCGATAGCTATTGAGGGTTCGCAAGGGCCAAGCCCAAACCCCTCATTTCGATCGATACGGATATTGGGATAGGGGCCAGAAGATTTGCAGGAGACCAAAAAGCCAAATAATAGCATCGGTAAAAAAGATCGTGACATAAGCAAGTGCGGAATAGCGTGTTGAAAGTTGCTGAATTTTACTAAAATTACCATTTAAAATGGTTGGAAAATTGGCTGGGTACTCCTAATATTGCATCCCTTCAACTTCGCCTTAACCGGCTTCGTTGGACATTGCCTGATGAGGTGAGTACAAAATGAAAAATTTGCTAACTTTGCCCTTCAGGCTGGATAAGCTAGATACTCCTCATTAGCTCTCTCCTTTGGCAAAGCCTTGGGATGGCCATGCAGTTGGAAAGGGCCGGTGAGAAAGAATCCTCCTTAGCTCAGTTGGTTAGAGCGGCTGACTGTTAATCAGTAGGTCCTTGGTTCGAGTCCAAGAGGAGGAGCCATATTAGAAAGGTTGATGAAATCGTCAACCTTTTTCTTTTTCCTAAGGTTGAAATCCGGTTTAAATTCCAATAAAAGGGATATAACGCTATTCAATTGATTGGTTCGATAATTTCCATCCTTAAAAATTATATTTTCCCCAATTATCGAACTAATCAATAATTGTTTATCCGTCACATCAGCCTTTACATAAAATTTTCTCAAATTGGATATTATAGGGATGCCACGATTCAGGCATTGTTCAACTTTCCTAGTACGTTCCTTAGTTTCACGTATTTCTTTTTCAATTAGCTCTAGCTTTTTTAGATATCGGTTCTTGTGCTTGATATAGTCAACATAATTTATTTTGTCCCTAACATACTTATCTGTTATATTATCAATCATTTCTTCCAAGGAAGTTGATTTTTCTTCTAATTTATTCAAGTCTCGATCCTGAAATCCTTTTTTGTTCTTGTATAAATCCTTAAGGATTTCTTTGTACAATTCCACAATTCTCCAATCAAACTTAAGAGAATCAAGGTAGGCTATGAATTTATTGTTAGCTTCTAGAGCACTAAAACGTTCTGAACATCCTCTTTGACAGTGATAATAATAATACTTGCCACCATTTCCGGTTGATCTACTTCCTGTTAATTTGCCTCCACATCTATTGCATTCCAAATATCCCCGTAATGGTAATGAAGGATTTAACTTGTTAACCTTGAAAGCTTGTTTATTTCTTCCTTTCAGTATGTTTTGGACAGTATTAAAAAGTTCATCTGTAACAATAGCCTCATGGAGTCCCTCTACAATTTGTGCTGGTTCTTCCCTGTATTCTTTTATGTAAACTTTTCCCCGGTATACATCTCTCCTCAAGAGCAATCTAAAGGACTCCTTATTACATTTGTAACCGTCTTTTTTTATAATTTGCCTTACCTCCTCCATTTGATAAGCTCCACTAGAAAATAATTCAAAAGCCTTTTTAACAATCCATGCGTTCTTATTAGCTTCTAAAGTTGAATTACCGTTTTTATCTCTCACATTATCATAACCGAAAGGTGCACGTGCAATAAAGCAGCCTTCTTTCATTGCTGCTCTTTGTCCTTCTATAGTCCTAATACTGTTTTTATCATTTTCTACCTCTCCATGAACCAAGAACATCGAGAGAACATATTTGTTTTCAGGTACGCTGAGATCCAAATGTTGATCGGCTGATATTACTTTAACTTTTAGCTTCTCTAATTCTTTAATCTGTTGATAGGAATCTCCTACATTTCTAGAAAACCTATCCCACCTTGTAAAAACAATGCCTCCGATCTTATTAGCAGCATTTTTTATGAATGAAATTAAAGAATTCCACTCAGGCCGATCAAAATTTTTAGCACTATAATCTTCTCTATAGTGATTGATTATATTGTAACCTTTTATGGCACAATACTTTTCGAGAAAATCCTTTTGATGATGAAGACTATACCCGTTTTCACCTTGTTCCTTTGTAGAAACTCTGGCATATGTGACTACATTCATTGCGCTTTTATCTTTAGTTCTAATTCAACTAATCGAACAAGAGTTTCTCTTATTTGCTTAATCTCCTTATCGGTAAATTTTTTATCTGATTCTTTTGTTAATAATTCACGACATTTTCTAATTGACAACACTTAATATGAAAGATGCAAATCCGCTCCAAGGCATTTGGTGGCTGATTACCTTTAAATTTTTGCTCTGAGTCATTCAGTGGCATATTATTTTTTCAATTTCTTTCTTATTGATCGTTTAACATTTACGACATTATTACCCTTAGTTAAAACTTCTAACTTTTGATACTCATCTTTTTTAGATAGAAAGTCTAATGCTGATTTAACATCTTCAATTCTATCTATTGTGATGCTGTCTACATCACCATTTTTTAAAGTAAATTTCATCTCCACTGTTTTTGAATCACTTACAGCAGTGTATACTTCGAGAATGACATCTCTAAATGTATTGTCGACTAGTGAACCACTAGACTCGGGTTTTGGAGATAAATCTTTTTCTGGAAAAATGGACTGGATAATTGAATGGAGATTTACCAGGATTAAATCATTAATATCATGATTATTCGCATGATACACTAGATTTATGTGAGTTAAGATCTTTCCTATTCTATCAACGTTAATTATTAAATAGGTAGGTTTCTTTTCAAAGAAGGCTGTAAAAATTGCAAACTCCAAATAGGCTAAAGTAGAATTCTTTAATCGATTATAAAACCACTTTTTATCTTTTGGTGATACTTTTTTTAACAAGTGGGCGAATTCCGGTATATCCGAAATAGAGATGCGAAGTTTTTTAATGGATTTTAGATCCATTCCAAAATCACGCAACTTCATTACAGAAAAAATCCAAACTAGTTCTACTAGATTGAATTCCCTTCTTTTATTTTTCTCATGAACTCCGCTTAATGGGATTATCCCCTCTTGCTCCCAGTGGTGTAAAACTCGAGGAGATAAATCATCACTTTCAATTCCAATGTTCTTCAAATTTACCCAATCGGAAAAGGTCTGGGTTTCAGGGTTAAAGAAATAATTGAACATTTCTAAATGATATCCATCATATGGATTCTTAAGGAAATTTAGTTTCTTTATTTCCTGGTAGTATTGTTTATACTTTCTAGAGTCCAAGCCAAATTCTGCTATATTACAATTCCGTAAATATTATGTTTTAAATTTTACATACATGTAACATTTTGTAAATTGATTTTAGTTCCAAAGACTGAAAGAATCTTTTGGATGGCTAATTTTAGAAGATTAGAAATCTTTTCTGGGTCGATTTGTGCAAACTTCCCTTTTTAGTTTATAGCAGTTTGCTTAAGCCTATACTTTTTTCTTATCTGTGAATAGCCAATTGTAACTAGTACACCTCCTAATAGAGCTAGACTAGTTAATATAATTCCTAGGATGGACCCCGGTAGGACATAAAGTATTAGGCTTATCACGGATAGTAGTATTATCGCAACACCTACATTCTTAAAGAACCCAATAACCGATAGTATAGCGATAATCCAGAATAGGATAAAATTCAGCACTGAAGTAACCATAAATAGTTCTCCGTCAACTGTAAAATCTATACCTATTATAGCAATAAAAGCACTACCCCACCAACCAAATAGTATGTGAAAAAGAGATATACTCAATACAATAAAGCCACCAAAATTTTTTAATGCATTACCCCTAAGTAAAAAGATTAGAAGGATCGTGGTTACACCTATAATCAATCCCATAAGTTGAAAATTGTTTAAAGGTAGATTGCCATTATCTGTGATGGGTGTCACATACCTAGCGGCAACAAATCCTGTACCAGTATCGGTTTCAATTTTATACCAATTTGAATTTTGTGTATTGACTAAATTGATTATTTCACCCTGCCTTAATTGAAAGACTACATTATACTCTGTTCCAGGTCCACTTCTAACATTTAAAACAGTGGCTTTGACAATGTATTCCTCTGATGCAAGAACCACTAATGGAAGTAGTAATAATAATGTGCCCGTTAGTATTCCTGACTTAATCCGCATGATGCGATAAGATAGTGAAAACAAGCCTATTATACCTAATTCCTAGTGTCGAATTTTAATCTAAATCAGTTCACTATACTCTCAGAGTTCGTCTCCTTGGTGGGGGTATATATTGAAAAACTTTTTTATAAAAATTTTTGAGATCACTAGTGGAGTAGGCTAACGGTAATGCAATGGATCGTTCCATTTCGGCTAAATTATGCTGATGGGGGTAAAAAATTTAAAAAAATTAGCTAAATAGACGGCATCACTCAAGCATGATTTGAACCTAAAATTTTAGGAAAGCTCATACCTTCTATCCTTCGGATTGCTTGCAGTATATGAAAACCAAGATTATTAGATTTTTAAAGGTGTTTTTTTTCCTTTATCCGCAAATGAGCGGTATATGCTTACCTCAATTTTTTACCTATTTAATCACATATAGGAGCTACAATCGATTATCTCAACCTAACATAGGAAAATATACCAGATTAACATTAAATGGCTTAAATAGAGTTGTTCTAACTTTTTAGAGAAGTGATTCCAAAAAAGGAGGATCAATTTCCTCTATGACTACTCATTTTGTTGTAGTATATTCTGTATCGATTTAACGTTTAGTTTTAGTGTAGCTAGAAGATCTTTATAAATCAAATGATTCTCTATTAGTTTAATTGCTTCACTGTATTCCTTCAAAGATGATTGAAATTCTTGTGCAAGATTATTTGTGGTTCCTAAATTCACTTTAGCTTCGATCATTAACTCTATTGTTCCCTCGTTTTTAGCAATTGAGTATGCTTCCTGATGGCACCTAATAGATTGGGGAAATCTCTTCATTTTTGTTAGCAAGACGCCTTTGCTAGATAAAATCTCAAATTTCAAAACTGTGCTATTTGAATCTTCTAAATCTCTGAGTGCCCTGTCCAAATAAGTGATAGCTTGAATTGGAAGATGATGGTAACAAATCGAAAGGTTTAACAAACATTTTACCTTTGATTTTGTATGACCAGAATCAGCAAATATTCCTAATGCTTTCTCGTAAAGCCTAGTTGCATTATGCTTCTTACTCATCTTTATTAAAACTGACGCCTTATTCATTAAAGAGTTACCCTTTTCGGATGAAGAACCAAGGTTATCAGCCAGTTGATAAGCCATCTCCGCATATTTTATAGCCTTATCGAACTCCCCTCTAATTTCATGCAATACACCTTTTGGTATTATCGCAGATAATTCAATTCTTATGAACCCGTTTTTTTTAGCCTTGGATAGGGCTCGATTCAAGTAGCTTTCCGCTTCTTGGAAATCCTTTATCTCTAAAAAGAGAATTCCCAAATTACACTCTGTCTGGGATACTATAAATGCATCCTTATTTCTAATAAGGTCAATTACCTTTTTATAGTAGGTAATGCTTTCATCATACCGTTTTAGGTTTTTGTAAATAACACCTAGTTGCCTGTATGCTTGAATTAACCCACGACTTTCTTCATACTTTTGAAAATCTTCGACGCATTCCAAAGTTAGCTTTATAGCCTCACTATATTTTCCTATTATACAGTAGACTGTAGTAAGATTAAATTTATTAATAGAAAAATCTAAATTCCTATTTTTGGATTTAGCCCATTGCATAGCTTTTTCATAACTATTAATAGCTTTATTAAACTTGGTAGTATAAAGATAAATTGAGCCTATAATTTGATAAGGGTTTATATCATTTGACACCCAAGACTTTATGAATCTTTTCCATTCTACGTCTTTATATTGCCTGAATAGATATTCTTTCGTGACCATTTTAGGCCAGAGCTTTTTAATTAGTTTATCGGTATCATAGTTCAGAAAGTGACCTTCAGCTTGTTCAAATGGATGTTCATTACTGATTGAGCTTAAATTTGAAACCTCCTCTACATCTAAATTGTGATTAACTACCAATATTCTACCGGGATTGGGGATACTTTTTAACACTGGACGAATATCGAATTGATCTGAAAAACTGTAACCGAGAAAAACGGTAGTTGATGTTGGATTAAATTCTGATCTCAATACATTTATTAAACCCTGAGAAACTTTATTTCTTGAAACCGATTTTAGAAGTATTTGAATAGAATCGAGATCGGACATCGTGCCATGTAGTTTTATCAACTTTACTTTATTGTTATGTAGGTCAATCTTTTCTAGATCCCTATGATGAACAATGAAATCATTTCCCTTGGTCAAACCTTCTTCCTCCAATGCTCGCTCAATAAGCTCATCAAAATTTGTGGTGAATATAGTTTTAATAACTCCCAACTTTGCAAGTAATGCTATGAACTGGTGTGTTGTACTGGTGTACTCGGATTGAAAGATCTTTAATAATTCATTTATAGAGGATAGTTGTTCTGGTTCTTTCTGCTCAGCGAAAATTTCAAAAAATGCTTCGAAGGGAAAATTCAATTTTAAAATTTTCTGTATTTCGTCATTGCTGACTCTTAGTTCATATAATACTTGATATATAATGTTATTTGCAATTGGAATACCTGAGTGAAAAGATATTCCTGCTCCACAAAACAAATTGATTTGCTTCTTCTCAAAATATTTTGATATCACTTTAGATATCGCAACGGTATTTTTAGAATCATTCATCAAATTGGGAGTTTATATATTGTGGTAGAAGGCACCTGGTAGTTAAATTTATGTTTCTACTGGACCAACTGACAAATAGCTACAGATTTATACTAGCTTAATAAATTATTTGATTATTAATAGTTTAAGTGAATAATAATTATCCAAGGTGGATTAAGATAGGCACTGCAAAAAAGTACTTCTGAAATGTTATTAGAGATATTATTTTGGGTATTTTCGATCATATTACTCCTATTGGTGATCAGGCTATTATGGAGCGTTTGGAAAGGAGATCCTGAGGTTAGGAATGCTGGTCCGGTTGAACTAAAGGAAATCAATAACCGAAGATCAGCAACAAATAAACAATGGTTTAGACAAACATATATCACTAACCCGTTGGCCATCCTATTGGTTGGGTTTTACACATATTACGTTAGTAAAGATCGATTTGAAACTATATTATTCAATAAAGACATTGAGATAAATTCAAAAAATGATACTATTCAAATCGCAAATGATTCCATAAGCAGATTAAAAAACACCGTTGAATCATTGAACACTGCCACTGACACTTTAAATAATTTACTTACAAATACCAGGGATGCACTCATAGTGACCCAGAAGGAATTAACCCTTGCAAAAGACAGTCTCTTTTTAATAGAAGTTGAATTACAGCATAAAGGAAATGAGGTTTTGCAACTGAGGCATTATCAGGATTCTACCGCAAAATCCAACAATCTACATGCTATTGGAATTAGAATTTTAGATAATTTAGTTGAAAGATTATATGAGATGAGAAGCCTATACCCTTCATTGATGGACGAAGATTCTCTAGTACGAGTAAGCGAGTTAGATAAAGTCTTAACTGATGAGCCCACTAATCCTGTAAAGCAGTATTTAAATTGGGCAATAAATTTTCAACAATTTTTTCCTAATCACAGAAATTTCACTTCAGTTAGAGAAATTGGTAATAATCTAGAAATTTTAATAGAATTATGGGCAGTAGGAAATAATAACTTAAATATCATTAATCAAATAATTTCACTTGCTCCCATGATTCAAGAGGAGTTATATATTGAACTCAGGAAAGATCCTCCTCACTAAAAAATTAAATATTCCCGCTTTTATTACTTTAAACATCTAGATATAAAATGGAATCCCCACAGTCCAAAAAAATCGACCTCTTTTCGTAAAATTCTTTTCCCTAATATTAATCTCCCTAAACATACCTTTGTTAAAATGATATTATTCCCTAGTAAATAGGACAATACTATATGTTCTATATTAATAAGGGAGTATATAATCTCTTCCAAAATCCCTGTTTAAACCGCAAGAATGAAACAAATACTGCCTTGTAACAAGGCTAATCTGTACTTTTCTGTCTTTACTACAACTACGATCTTTAGAATCATAAAATTCAACATGCTTGCTTAATTCGTAGATTTTTGCCAAATCTTCTTCAAATTGGTTCGATAATCCACTAATAAGGGGAGCGTTGAAAAAGAGCCTCGGCCTAAGCTGAGGCTTTTTCTGTGGCGACGATGGGACGAGAAGTTTATGCCGGCCGAAGGCGGTAAGTCCAAGAGGAGGAGCCTGAAAATAAGCCTCGGCCTAAACTGAGGGTTTTTCTGTGGCGACGATTGGACGAGAAGTTTATGCCGGCCGAAGGCGGTAAGTCCAAGAGGAGGAGCGTTGAAAAAGAGCCTCGGCCTAAGCTGAGGCTTTTTCTGTGGTGACGATTGGACGAGAAGTTTATGCCGGCCGAAGGCGGTAAGTCCAAAAGGAGGTGCTTGAAAAGAATAACCTTCTGTTACTTGTTTTGATAGTGGTTTATGGAATCTTCCACCTCACTGTAGACTGCACCCATCTTTTTTAAGGGGACTTTTCTCTACACATTTACCCATGCAATACATCGATTTAACACTCATTTAATGATGGTATAAATATAGAGTGGTATATTGTATTCTTTCCCTTGCTAAAATATGCGAAAGGTAATCCTGATTTTACTAGCTATAATTGCAGTAGTGATTGCTGTGGTGTATTTGTCTGTCTCAGAAACAGACGATACCTTTCGCACCTGTGAAGTATTAGACATCGCCGATCTGGACCATATCAGGTTTCAGGATTATGACTCTGTCACTGTCGCGGCCAATACTTTATATGAGGCCAGTGCTTTCAAGGAGTTGATTCAAGGGGAACATTACCGGGAGGCCTGGTCTACGCCGGTTACCGTACCGATAGTATTCCTGGATACCTTGAAAGGCGGATTAAAAGTGGTGGAAGAAGGCGGTGGTATGCAAACTCACTCACTAGAGCTGGAAGATAGCCTCGGTATTCGTTACGCATTGCGAAGTTTAAGCAAAGATCCCAATCAACTGGTTCCTGATTTTGCCAAGAATCTGGGTTTGGAAAATATCCTGATAGACGGCATTTCCACCCAGCACCCCTATGCCACGCTAGTGGCGGCCAAACTAGCCGAAGGCGCTGAGGTTCTTCATACCCGGCCCGAATTGATGTTTGTACCTAGGCAAAAAGTATTGGGAGCATTCAATGAAAAATTTGGCAACCGTCTATATTATTTTGAGTATGAAACTGAAGGAGAAGTGGATTGGACCGGACTTGCAGATATCCGGGAGATCTTGGATACTGAGGATCTACAAGAATTAAAAATAGAAGTTGGCCCTAAAGTAGCTATCGATCAAAACACATTCATCCGTGCCCGCTTGTTTGATCTGCTCATTGGGGACTGGGATAGGCACCCCAAACAATGGGGCTGGGCAATCCAGGAGGGTAGGGATGGTTTTTTAGCCATTCCCGTTCCTACCGACCGGGATAATGCTTTTTTTAATCTTCAAGGAATTTTACCCCCTATGATTGTCAACGACCGGAGACATCCTCATGTACAATCGTTTGAAACTGAAATTGACTATATGCCAGGGTTAGTGCGTGACATTGATGAATATTTCCTGCGGACCAGCACATTACAACAATTTCAATCTGAAGCCGAACGATTACAACAACTGTTAAGCGACACCAAAATTGAAGAGGCTTTTGAAGCATGGCCCAATGCTATCGACAGTCTGGACGGCCCGGAAATTAGACAGAAGATCACCGCCAGAAGAGACGATCTAACAAAATACGCAGAGGAATTTTACCGCATACTTCAGGAACGGCCCATGAAGAACATTGTGCTTTCAGGCTCAGAAGAGCTGGAACTCCCGGATCATCTGAAACAATGCTTTGACTGCCCAGACTCAATTCCTTAATGTAGTTGGTCATTGCCAGTTCCTGTCCTTGCTCCAATTCAATTAGTTTGTTTTGAAAAGTGATTTTAATTTATTATATTGTACTATATATATAGTACACTGTTCTTTTATATTAATAATATAATGATTGAGTTCAGATTGGACCCTAAGACAGGTATGCCATTTTATCGGCAAATTATTGATCAAATAAAATTTGGGATTGCCGCCGGCAAGCTCAAAACCGGTGAGCAGTTGCCAACGGTAAGAGCATTAGCTGTGGAATTGAAAGTTAATTTGAATACAGTGGCCAAAGCCTATCGGGAATTGGAAATCCAAAATGTGCTGGAAACTCAACAGGGTACCGGCACTTTTATTAGCGATTTGGAGATCAAAATTTCCAAGGCGGAAAGAAATGAAAAGTTGCAAGAGATCTGCAGCGAATTTTCTTCAATAGCCTTTAGTTATGGCTTCTCCATCAATGATATTATTACTCAACTCAAAAAAAATGTAAACGATGAGCGTACCTAGAGAAAGAATGTGGAATCCCATTTCAACTACTATTATACTAGTGGCATTGGCCGCAATCGGTATATTATACTGGCGCGAATTTATTAATATCCCGATAGCCATTACTTTGACCATTTTATCATTATTCATTGCCCGGTCCATTCATATGGCCAAACAATGGGAAAAAGCCGTGATTTTAAGAATGGGCGAATACCGGGGTTTAAAGGGACCGGGTATATTCTTTATCATACCCATCCTTGATAAAATCCACCGATATATTGACCAAAGGGTCAGAGTAACTGATTTCAAGGCTGAACAGACACTTACCAAAGACACGGTTCCCATTAATGTAGACGCCGTGGTATACTGGACCGTATGGGATGTTGAAAAAGCCGCTTTGGAGGTTCAGGAATATGAAAAAGCTATCTTCTACATCTCCCAAACCGGATTAAGGGATATGATTGGGAAACACGAATTAGCTGATATCCTGCAGGAGCGGGAAAAGATCGCGGAGGACTTGCAAAAAATTCTGGATCAGAACACTAATCCCTGGGGAATAACCTGTCAGACTGTTGGAATTAAAGACATAATAATTCCTCAGAACTTAGCCGATGCTATGAGCAAAGAGGCTCAGGCTGAAAGAGAAAGAAGAGCCAGGGTAATTCTGGGGACCGCCGAAACAGAAATTGCCCATAAGTTTTCCGATGCCAGCAAACAATATCAGGAGAATCCGGTTGCCCTTCATCTCAGGGGAATGAATATGCTATTTGAAGGCTTGAAGGAGAAGGGTTCAATGGTTATTGTACCCAGTTCAGCCTTAGATTCCATGAATTTAGGCGCCATAGGCGGTCTGGTGTCACTGGCTAAAGATCAGGAAACCAGGCAGATCAATGAGCCAAATGTATTATCCACCAGACCCAGGGGTTCTTCAAGCACTCACCGTGATGAACAACCATAGATATAGTCTCAATTTATCTTATAAGTCACATATAAGTATTCACTGATCTCAATCTGTCCACTATTGATCCGCATGCGATTAGCCGATTCAGCATTTACCATGGCCTGCTCCCTGAGCTCATTACTGCTGCTATAACCCTGGAGCGCTGTCACTGCTGACTCAACATTCCCAATGCTTACAAGTTTCTTCTCATTTACTCCCATGGAGTTCATAAGGTTATCTGCCATGTTTTCTGCATTCTTTAAGGCACGGGTTTGCGCGATCGACATTAAACTGTCCTGATCGGATCTTGAATATTGCAACTGTGTAGTGGTAATATTTTTATCCTTTAACAAGCTTGGATAAAGTTTATTCAAAATTTTCAGGTCATGGACGGTCAAAGTGGTTTGCATGGAGGACCGGTAGCCTTTAAAAATCTGGGTATTGCGCTCCCACTGGTATTCTTTGTCCTGATATATGCCATTGTTTTGGATATGGTTGTCTTCAATACCCAACTCCCTGGCCAATTCCGCAACTTCATCGGCCTTTTCAATCAAACAATCCGTGGACTGTTCAATATCTCTATCAATACATTGAATATGCACTACCAGCGTGGCCATGTTGGGCGCTACCAGTACCCTGCCCTCGGCTTTGATGGTTATTAATTGTTGCTCACTTTGTTGTGAGTCACAGGCAGCCAAAAGAAGTAGGCTAAATATATATATGGTTACTTTTTTCATTATATGGTTTATTAGATGCTATATACATGATGTAGGAAAGTGTTTGATTCCATAATACTATCAAAATTAATTTGAGTAAAGCTAATCCGACAACGGTCAAGGTTACTTAATGCTTTTGGTACCATTAATAGTGCAATCACCCATTAAAACTCGTTTTAATGCGAAAAACTTAATATCTTATATGTACATCTCAATCAGCTAGCAAAATGGTAAGAGTTCACGTACTTGCCTACTACTTTAGTGCCGACGATCTGGCCAAGATAACACCCTACCTTGATGAATTGTCTAGGACAGACTCTTACATTTACGGCACAGTTTCGACTACCGATATTTCCCAGTTGCGTAAGGAGGGTATACTTTTGGATATTCTGGAAGGCAATGCGGAGAAAACCGATGAAATTCCTAGAAGTATCAGTTTTTACGGCAGTAGATCCCTTCCCCTGGATATTGTAAAATCCACTTCTGACTGGGATTCGCCCTATTATCTTATAAAAGTACCCGGCCCGTTATTAAGTGAATGGATCGACCATTTAGGCCAGCGTGGAGTGACTATTCTGGAGAGAATGCAATATAACGTGTATAAGGTAAAACTTTCAAATCCCACCATACTGGAAGAAATAAGTTTTATACAGACCTATCGCCCATTCGGGAATCAGGATAAGGATATTGTAACTGCCAGGTCATTACTGGGAAGGGACATTTTCGATATTGAAAAGGACAAGATTGCTTTATATGATATACTGTTACACCAGGACCAGGTAAAAACACCTCTATTGGAATATCTAAAAGATAAGCCGGTAGAAATTATAAATACTTCTGGACGGAAGATTAGAGTAAAGTTTGAGGGTCAACAATGGGTAGTGGCTATTGGGCAAAGACCAGAAGTCTATGCAGTAGAAGAATATATTCCTCCAAAACTTCACAATGACCTGGCTCGAATCCAGCTAAATTTAGATTTCGAGCCAATTGATGATGATAATCAATCGGATCTGCAAGGTGAAGGGCAGATTGTGGGGGTAGCTGATACGGGGATTGATGATCAACATCCTGATCTAGCAGATCGGTTGCAATATGTATCCGCACTAGGGCGTCCCGGAGACCATTCCGACCCCCATGGCCATGGCACTCACGTTGCCGGTTCGATAGCGGGCAACGGTAACAGCTCACAGGGGCAAATCAAAGGGATGGCTCCCAAAGTCAAGTTGGTATTTCAATCTCTTCTGGATTCACAAGGAGGAATTGGAGGCATCCCTCATGACTTAGCAATACTCTTTAAAGAGGCATATGATCAGGGGGCGCGAATTCATAATAACAGTTGGGGAGCAGCTACAGAGTCTGAATATCGATTCAATTCCCTGGAGGTGGATCAGTTTGTCTATGAACACAAGGATATGTTATTAGTAATCTCCGCCGGTAATGAAGGTACGGCACATCAACCTCGAAATAGTCAATCCGGATTTGTGGATTGGTTATCGCTTGGTTCTCCTGCCACCGCTAAAAATGCCCTTTCCGTAGGTGCTAGTAGAAGTAGCAGGGCACAATGGGGGTTTTCCGGGTTAACCTATGGTCAGGCATGGCCTGGAAAATATCCGGAACTACCTATTAAGGATGAACTGGTTTCAGGCGATCCGGAACAGATAGCCGGTTTCAGCAGCAGAGGTCCTTGTGGTAATGAAAGTAGGATCAAACCCGATGTAGTAGCCCCGGGAACAGATATCGCTTCCACCAAATCATCACAAGCGCCTACGGCCAATTTTTGGGGACCTTTTCCTAAAAATCGTAAATATGCTTTTATGGGGGGAACCAGCATGGCCGCACCTATCGTAAGCGGGTTTGCTGCTTTGGTTAGAGAGTATCTGGTAAAAGAAAGAAGCCACACTCCCAGCGCTGCTCTTTTAAAAGCCATCATTATAAACGGAGCAAGGCAACTTGGAGGTGCAGATGCTCTGGCCGATCATAACTTCACCCCTAACTTTCATCAGGGATTTGGCTGCATTGATATGTTGAGTACACTCCCCACACCGATACAACCAGATTTAAAATTAGAATTTTTAGATACCTGGAAAACATCGGAACAATTCAACTCCACCGGACAAAGATCTTTATATAGCTTTAAAGCGGAAGAAGGATTGCCGTTGCAGTTATGTCTCACCTGGACCGATCCTCCCGGTCGTGGATTACAAAATAATTTGAACCTAATATTGCTGCATAAAGAAAGTGAAATTAAGTGGACTGGGAATCAAGAGCTTCCTCGTTCCATCACGGCTTTCGACAGGGATAACAACGTAGAGATTATACGCATAGCCGACCCACACGCCGGTGAATATTGGGTGGCCATACAAGCGGCTAATCTTATTTTCAGTCCACAAGATTTTGCTCTGGCCCTTACAGGTAATTTAAAGTCTAAACTCAACCAAATAAGTTAAACCCCCTGTTATGTTTACTCTCAAAATTATACAAGCCAAATATGGTGACTGCCTTATTTTGAAATATAATAACGAAGAAGAACCAAAATATATCCTGATAGATGGGGGGCCCGGCGGTGTTTACCGGGAACATCTAAAACAGGAGTTAATAGATATATCCAAAGATGGTGGAGAATTGGAGTTAATGGTTCTGAGCCACGTAGACGGCGATCATATTGTAGGTTTGATTGACCTAACGGAAGAGCTTAAAGAACAGCAGGCTGACGAAGAAACGCCGGTAATCGGTATTAAAGGATTGTGGATGAATTCCTTCTCGGATTCAATCGGTAAAGGCAATAATCTAACTAATGCGGTTCAGGGAGTCTTTTCAAGAGTTCAAAATATACAGTCGACTATGCCTGAGGGAAACCTGGCTTTCCTCAGTATTGCACAAGGGTATACACTAAGGCGTAACGCGCTGTTACTAAAGATTCCCTTGAATGAAATCATGAACCAGGACCTCATTTCATATGAAAATATGCCGGAACCGGTTAGTATGGACAATATCAAAATCACCATCATCGGGCCCAACCAGAAAAATTTGGAGAAATTGCGCGAAGAATGGCAAGAGTGGGTTGAAAAATTCGAGGCTAAGGCAATGACCACAGATCGGGAATTACTTCGCCAAATGGATCGTTCGGTACCTAATTTGAGCAGTATTATGTTTTTGGTGGAGGCAGATGGGAAATCTATCCTGTTTACCGGAGATGGTCGAGGGGATTTTATTTTAGAAGGCCTTGAACAAGCGCAATTACTGGATGACCATGGCAATATCCACCTTGATGTTTTTAAGGCCCCTCACCATGGTAGTATACGAAATGCCAGCGAAGATTTTTTTAAGCGGGTAACCGCCGATAAATACGTGATTTCAGCTAATGGCAGGCACCACAATCCAGATTTTGACACCCTCAAGTGGATCGTGCAAAGTGCTGTGGGTCGTGAAGCGGAAGTAGAATTGATTTGTACTAATGTAACGGATTCAACTGAGCAATTAGTTGCGGATTTCCCGCCATCCGAAAATAACTATCAGATTATTTACCTAAGTGAGGATGCTCATTCCTACAACCTGGAACTGGCCAATTAAACGTTAATCCGTTATAAGTTGTTTTGCCGCTTCTTTATTATCAAACTTCTGAAGTTTTAGCACAGCGCTGGTATTCGTCCAATTATGCTTCTTTTGCCTAATCACCACACTACGGGTGATGGTATTGGCTTTATTTCCATCTTTTGCTGTCAATCTCACATTATATGTTCCATATTCTTTATATACATGCCTGGGGGATTTGTTGGTATTTATGGGTGTATTGTCTCCGAAATCCCATTCGTAGGAATCGGCATCTTCAGAGTTGTTTTCAAAACTTACAGTTGCCGGCAAGGCATTGTTTAGGTATAACATGTAATTAATGGTAGTGAAATTACTACTGGTTGGATTCCGACGGGGTTTTTGATAGCTTATTCTGTAATCAAACTGAGCCAATGGATACGGCTCATCGCGAATAGTTATCTCTCTTCCCATCACATCTTGCAGACCATCCTCATTTTTTACCGTTAATACCACCTTATAGCTGCCCGCTTTTTGGTAATTATGGATGGGGGCTTTCACGGTAGAG
This sequence comes from Cyclobacteriaceae bacterium, assembly GCA_965224285.1. Lineage (GTDB taxonomy): Bacteria > Bacteroidota > Bacteroidia > Cytophagales > Cyclobacteriaceae > JAJCYK01. The sequence goes on along the minus strand of OZ245043.1, from coordinate 3,919,227 downwards.
CCTTCGGTATTATCCCCGAATTCCCATTCAAACATTGTGGCGCCCTGAGATCTGTTCTCAAAGCTTACCTGACAGGGAGCAAAACATCCGAATCCGCTCATTTCGAATTCTGCCTCTGGCCTGGCTTTTACCAACAGTTTTTCTTCATGAGTATACTCATTTGATCCCTTATAAGCCGTTAACCTTATGTTATAATCTCCAGCATCAATATACAAATGGCTTGGAGTATCACTAGTGCTGGTACTGTCATCACCAAAGGACCATAGAATCCGGTCCGCTTCTTTAGTTTTATTGTTAAATATCACAACACATGGGGCATAGCATTGGTTTGTTTCGGTGATATTACCAGATTCCACATCAAAGACGCCGTAGCTAAAAGTCGCTTCCGGTGTAGAACCGGTTCTTCCTAATAACCACCAGGTAATCAAACCAATCAGGATGACCGCAGCGGCATATTTTAAATATTTCAGCCAGTCTATCGGTGTTTCTTCCAGTTCCACCTCCTGCGGAGGATAAATTTCGCGTAACTGTTGGCCGATCCTGTCCCAGGCCGCATCCATATCTTCCCGATCTCGAATCGGTTTCAGGTCTCCAGGAAAGGTGATAAACTCCTTCTCGTAAGTAACATGATCTACGATAATTTCTGCAACCTTTGCTCCATCCTCCTTCAACTGGCTTAACGCTGATTCCACTCTTGATTTATCCGGTTCCATCCCGTTGGTTAGCATAGAAATCACCATATCTACACCCTTAACCGAAGTACCGAGCGGTGAAAGGTCCGCCGTTGAATCATATACCTGATAAGAGGAGATTCTTCGTTCTGATTTAAGTTCTTCTAGCAGGTCTTGCATTTTACCTGAATGCTGAGGAGCGTCTGTCGCTTGAATAAGATAGATAACTGGCATTTTACTTGATTTTAAACTATACAATTAATTTATAATGATCACCAACCAGAGGTCATTGATCTACTTTCTCAGATAAACCATACCTGAGAGAAAGTCGCTCTACCTACAAAAAGCTAGAGGATATAATAATCCACGATTCTAACATGAAATAATTGTTGTTATAAAATCCCTCATGATTTAGGGAGATGAACAATTTAAGTTGAAATTAGCCCTGTTTGAAAGTTTTTGGGCGGGCTCCAGAATGCTAATCTGTTGCCAATAATCATGGTAAATTCTTCCGGCTCCTCCCAATCGCCAGGTAGTCGAAACCGATTGGGATCCAGCTGAGCTAAAAGTAAGTTCCTTTTCCGGCGCCGTGGCTCCATCATTCCTAAGCCATCGGTATTTTACAGTTCCCGGGTTGTTTACGGTAATGGTGCCCTCAAAATTGAACAGGTGGGGGCAATCTCCCGTATAACTTGCATTCCCCACTACTTTTGCCACCACTTCAGTTACTTTAAAACTCTGGTCATCGGTCCTTCCATTATTCGGATTTGAAAGGACTTTAACGATCTGTGTTGTTTCACTTTCTTTACCATTTGCACGGGCCACTAGTTTGACCGTATATAATCCTGGATTAGTATAGGTATGAGAAGGACTTGATTCCGTGCTGATACCGGTGTCGTCTCCAAAATCCCAAGAGTATGATTCGGCTCTGGTGGATTCATTAATAATGCTCACATTGCAGGGTGCCGGGCATTCAGTAGGGCTAAGTTTAAAGTTAGCGAAAGGCTTCCTACCAATTCCCTTGGCAATGAGAATCCCTATGATCACTACCAACACCCCAACACCATATTTTATATACTTTTTCCAATCCGTTTTTGGACCTATCGTCTCCTGCTTAGGATAAATATCCCTCAATTGCCCTTCAATATTTTCCCAAACCATATCCATATCCTGCCGGCTGCGAATAGGGGTCAGATCTACCGGGAAGGTTATAAACTCATTATCATAATTAATATGGTCCACTAGGATCTCAGCTATCTTGATTTCTTTTTGCCTTAGTTTGTGCAACGTTTCATCAATTTTGGCTTTATCAGGTTCCAGGCCATAAGTAAGGAGTGACATTACCATGTCGGCAGATCCTACCTGCTTTTCCAATTCAGTAATACTTTGAGGGCTATATGATTTCAGTGCCTCTATGCGCTTTTCCGCTATCAGTTCATTAATTATGCTTTGAAGTTTCCCGGAATGCTGAGGGGCATCAGAAGATTGGACAAGGTGAATTCGGGGAAGTTCGCCCATAGCTATTGAGAATTGGTTGAGTTGGTCAGTAGTCGAATTACGACCCCTGAGCCTACATCAATATAGCTTTTACAGTGGTCAATTGCCATAATTTTCTTCGATAATAACCGGATTTTGGTTATATTATTAATGGTTACTTCATAAATAGTAACCCGGTAATTAAAGTTGCATTCCTCAACCAGCATAATGTGGGAATATCCAAACTTTACGCTCTATTAGTTGCCATTAATGACTATCAAGAGCCCATCCCTCCATTAAAAGGATGTGTTAATGATTTGAAAAAAGTTGATCTTTTCTTAAAAGGATACGAGGATCAACTAGCGCTGCACATTCAACATCTTCAAAATTCTGCTGCAACCAAAACAGCTATTGTAGAGGCTTTTGGTCATCACTTAATGCAGGCTTCCAGTGATGATGTGGTATTCTTCTATTTTTCAGGTCACGGGACCCAAGAAGAAGCTGACTCCTTATTCTGGCCAGCTGAGCCCGATCGTAAATTGGAAGCTTTGGTTTGTTATGACAGCTATAGTAAACAAGACGGCCAGGTGCGGTATAATCTATTGGCTGATAAAGAATTGAGATTTTTAATAAAAAAACTTGCCTCTAAAGGGGCACATATTCTAAGTGTTTTTGATTGCTGTCATGCCGGAGGTAATACCCGAAATGGATACATTACCGATCACCAATCTGTCTCTGAACGACGATATGTACATACCTCACGTTTATCCAGAGCTTTCCCCATGCGCCAATGGGATGATTTTGTCTTTTCAGGTGAAATCTCTAACCAGCAGGCAAAAGGCCAAGATCTAGATGACTGGCTTCCGGAGGGGCCTCATATTCAAATGGCGGCCTGTCAAGATGACCAATCTGCCTATGAGGCCAACGGTGAGGGGATCTTTACCAAGCATTTAATTGATGTGCTTAACCGATGTGATGGCAAAACCACATATTTTGATTTGCAAAACAGGATCCAAAATTTTATAAAAAATCAATTCGACCAAACTCCCAAAATCTATGCCGCCGGGGGAGATGAAAGCCTGTTATTTAGAAACTTTCTGGGAGGGGCCGAGGGGAATAAACCCCTATATGGAAACATTAATTTTAATTCCTCCCATGGCTGGATTATGGATCTGGGAGCTATGCACGGTGTGCCACCACCCACTACGGCTATTCGGGTATTGACTTATGACGAAAAAACGGAATTTGAAGCAACCGTGAATAAAGTTTATCCCGGTTACACCACTATCTCATTTAAAGAGAGCGATCCTCCTGGTATTGATAAAGAAGCAAACCTGAAAGGTTACTTTCCGAATTATCTCTCCATCCCTATGAGCCTTTACCTGGAAAAAGACGTGCCTAAGCAGGAAGTGATTAAGGCTTCTCTGGAAAATCAGATGAACCTCAGTGTTGCCCAAGAAAGATACCAGGCAGATTATTGTCTGGATCATCTTGATCAACAAATCCTGATCACCCGACCATCAATGAAAAATGTTCCTGTAGTTCCTGCACAACCCTTCAACTCTGAAGATGACCTATCCGTGATCGGAAACTATTTAAGCCATATTGGCCAATTCGAATTTGTTAAAAATCTACATAATCCCAATGCATTCCTATTTCCCAATGAGCCATTGTCTATTACGGTTTACCATATCGACCCCCTTGGGCAAGAACGACCGCTTTCTATTAAAGAAGGTGTATTATGGTTTAATTCATCCGATACCGAATCACCATTATCCACCTATCGTATCAGAATTAAATTACAGAACCGATTTGATCAAAAGCTTTATGTAGCTTTGCTATACTTGTCGTTTAATTTCGGGGTAAATGTAAACCTGCTAAAAGGAGTCACTGCAGGTCTTGAACCAGGTAAGGAAGTATGGGCTTTGGAGCGAGCCGGCATTGGATTGACCATCGAACCGGAAATTAACACCTTCAACTATCCGGAAAGTACTACTTATTTGAAATTAATAATAAGCACTGAAGACTTTAAAGACCAGGTTACCCGATTTGAATTGCCAGATCTACCCAGCCCGGTTATTGATGTCCGGGGACTAACAAAAGGCCTAGCGGTTGATGGTTATAATCCTGGGGCTATTACTGATTGGACTACCCGGCTGTATACCCTAAAAATTAAAAACCCGAACTATCAATAACCGAATTAACCTTTACTGACTACCTCTAGTTTTGATTTGCTTAATTTGAAGCTTGTCTTTAAGCCTTTTTACATAAGCATTATTAGGCGCTCCGGGATACTGATCAAAATAATCCAGACATTTGGCAATTTTTTCCTGGATATCCAGGGCAGCACTTGAAGTGGTCATTTTAATTTGGCTAAACGCTAGATCGTCCAAATGATTCATGATCTTTTGCGCTTCCTCCTGGTATGAGCTGCCAGGGTATCTTTGGATGAAATCAAGATAATCCAGATAGGTGCCTTGCTGTTTGGCCTGGTCCCAGTAAATCTCTTCTTCGCTCAGAGATCGTTTTGAAGCTTCGGCAATTTGTTTTAAATGATCCCTGGCTTTTTGCTGATATTTTTTAATGCCATCCCCCTTTAAATAGTTTTGGTATGCCTCGGTAGTATTCAGGCTAAGCGCCTTTTTCCAAGCTTTATCATCCTCGTCTTCATCAAGCCCGGTGGTCTTACTTCTAGCCTGATCAGCATACTTCCCTTCCGGGTACTGGTGCAAATAATTATAATAGGCCGATAACCTATCTTTGTCCAAGGTCTCAGACCACAATACCTCTTCCTCAATTTGAGCCATTAGCGCCGTGGCAGCGCTGAAGTACTTACCTTGAGGATAGCTGTTGAGGTAATCTCGGATCTGGGATATAGTATTGGCTTCTTTAGCCGAAAGCCAGTGATGCGCCTCCTGAGCTTCGAGAAAATGGTTGCTGTCGGGAAAATGTTCAATAAAATTTTTAAATCCATCTGCCGTGCCTGTGGCCACTGCTTTTGCCCAACTTTCAGCCTCACTTATCTTGAGATGAAACACAAAATCCCCATTTTCATCGTAGGGCTTGGCTAATATTCTTCCGTCGACCGGTGTTTGCCCAATGTTGTTATTTTCCAGGAAACTTTTTACTCCCTCGACTAACTTTGATGCCCGAATAAATTTATCCGAGGTATTTTCCAATACCTCAATAACCCCTTGTGCAAAAGGACTATGTCCTCCACTCAAGCTATCCATCACCACCTCTTCCCTGCCGGAAGCCAGTGCGGTCCTCGACTTGTAGTTCTCACCTTTAGGATTAGCAGCCCGATATTGAAACAGAGTTCCTGAGAAACATGAATCAATGATTAAAAAGATGTGAAAAGATTTAATGGGCTTGAGGTATGAGATCAGAGTTTCCGTATTGATCCAATTGATGGCATGGTCTGTGCCCATCTCAGCTTCAACCGGGATCCAGTAGGTTATTTCTTTGTCCTTGTCATAGAAGCCATGACCGGAATAATAAATTACCAAATTGTCATTCTCGGTTATTTTATCGGTGAGCTCCTGCAAACCCGCAAAAACTGCTTGTCGGGTAGCTTTTTCGTCATATAAAGTGACCGTATGACTGGATTCAAACTGATAGTATTTAACCAGTAACTTTCCTATTTCCCGAGCGTCCTTTACCGCACTCTTCAAAATAGGCCAGTGCTCATATTGGTCAATTCCAATACAGAAGAGGTAATTTTTACCTCTCGGACGATAATCCGCCTGGTCTGACTTTATATCCAATCCTCTGGTGTTTTCAGTCATTTCTACATGGACTTATTATAAAACCAAGGTATCTTCAAAGCATTTTACCCTCTTTTGCAAATTCCTTACTAATGCCCTCTGAGAGTTGGGTCGCAGTAATAGTCAGTTCGTTCCTAGCCAAAGCCTCCAAACAAACCTGTTGCACTACATTTACGATATTGGCCCCGGATAATTCATAACGCTTAGCTATTTCTTCCATACTCAGATTCTTAGCTAAAATTATATTTGAGGGAAAGGTATTATTCCAAATTTTCAAGCGCTCTTCCTTCTTGGGCATGGGGAAATATACAATAGATTGAAAGCGCCGTACAAAAGCGTCATCAATATTATCCTTAAAGTTTGAGGCCAGTATTACCAAACCTTTATAAGTCTCCACCCTTTGCAGTAAATATGAGACCTCCTGGTTGGCATATTTGTCATGCGCGTCACGTACGTTAGTCCTTTTTCCGAATAAGGCGTCGGCTTCATCAAAAAATAAGATCCAATCGTGATTTTCGGCATTGGTAAATAGATTAGCCAGATTCTTTTCAGTCTCCCCGATAAATTTAGATACTACCATTGAAAGGTCGATCTTATAAACATCCTTTCCAGTATACTTGCCCAACAAAGTGGCCGCTAAGGTTTTGCCAGTACCCGGGGGTCCATAAAACAACACCCGGTAACCTGGTTTGATCCGGTCTTCCATGCCCCAATCGTATAGCAGCGTATCCCCATGATTGATCCAGTGCTCCAGGTCTTTTAGTTTATTCAAAGTGGGGTGGTTTAAGATCAGGTCATCCCAGGCCAATTTTGTTTCGATCAGTTGAGCTGGAAAATTAAGTCCAAATTTAGGTTTGGATATTTTACCAAAGGAGAACAGATCTATAAACTCTTGTGACATTATTATTTTACCACACATTTTAGGCTCATGAGCCGGTGGCTCTTCCAGCCAAAGCACCCTTTTTTTAGCAAACAGATGGTCCTCGCTGAACAATTGTTGGATCTCAAATCGTTTTGCCATATCCTCGCCTGCCAGCATAAATAGTGCAGTTTCACCGGTAGGCAGGAATCCCCGGAATTGCTTGCCCCGAACACCTCCTAGCTGTGGAAAATCACCAGCTCCTGGTAGGTGTTCCTGAATAATTTTGTCAAAAAACTCTGGCTGAATATGAGGCGCCAGAGCCAGCATAAGCAAAAATCTTTCCTCAAATCGGATGTTGTGTTCTTTGATAAACTGGAAATACGAGCCTTCCCCTGACGATGACGGAGGCTCTTGAGATGTTGATACAGGAGGTCCTTTTCCAAAATGAGCAATTAATCTCCCCGTGAATTTGTTCTTGAACCATAGAAGTTCACTTTCTAATCCTGTTGAAATTTCCTGCTCGGTTAAGGCGTTGTCGGTAATAGTATTCATTTGGTAGCTGGTTTTCTTTGCTGCACTACGTGGGTAAGTTCATGTGCCAATAGATGTCGACCTTTGCTGGAATTTGGATTGTATTTTCCGGAATTAAAGTAGATATCATTGCCATGTGTAAATGCCTGGGCCTGCAAATCTCTGTTCATCTGCACTGCGGCTTGATCTGTATGAATGATAACATCCCCAAAGTCAAAACCAAAGGCATGCTCCATCTTTTTCCTGACCGGGGTAGCTAGTCCCTGCCCTTGCCCCTGTCTTTGACGTATACCCTCTGAAAGTTTTTGACTGGCCTTGGGCAATCCGCCCATTTCACTCTTTGGGGCAATAGCATTCTCCTCTTCCGCTTGCAATTGTGTTTCTTCCTCCTCAGTTTGCATCTGTACTTCCTCTTCCTCCCCAGCGGTTTGTGATTGAATTTCAGGTTCTTCCTCGGATACTAGCTGTATCATAGCTTGTATGGACTCATCCTGATCCATTCTCTGTAATCCTGAGATCTCACTTTTTCTTAGTGATATATTTTGGGGTGAGCCCTGTTCAATGGCGCTAGCCATGGCCTCAGCTTCTTGCTCGTATTTATCTCCCGGGCGACCAATGGTCAGTCCTTTATCATTATTGCCTTTTTTATGGAAAAATGGGGTCTTTTCTTCTTTGGCTCGAAGAGTATGGTCCACGGATGAAAAGAAGGGTTGTTCACTTCTGAATATAGCAGGGCGGCGGCGGTAGTAGCGGCGTTTCATAGCGGTGTGGGTTTATTAATTTACTAAATATAAGGTATTCTAAACCTGTTAATAATTAATTATCAGTGTCAGAAAGGTAACCTCAATACTATTGGGATTAAGAACCGTTCCTAAAAAATTCAAAAAGTAAATGTGCCATTGTCAATGATATATGTTGTTTGATTTATTGTATTCGGAATTCGACGATCTCTTATTGAGAATCGTCCAATTTCCTTATCTGTGACGGGATTCTGTGCTAATATATTGTAATAAATCTCGGTAGGAACAAATCTTTCATTTTCGACTATTTGCAAAAGTGTATTCCTATCCTCTAATGCAAGTTGTGAAGGTGGTGAACCTCCAATAGAATTAGGTCCAATGGGAACATTATTGATGCGATCAATTAACGACTGGTTAACCACTCTTCCATATGCTGGTATTACCGTATAGATAAAAAGAAGACCAACCTCCAGCCTGTCCCGATCCGCCGAAGTTCCCGTATGTATTCCTAGTTTATTTTTTAAATAGTTTTCAGAATACCTATCAAACAATGTATTGACCGATTGGGTCATTGGTGTCAGGTTGTTCCAATTCCTACCAGGTCCTCCAAGAAAATTGTTCAGCAAATGTCCTTTAACATAGTAAGTCCGCCCTCCGTCTTTTCTTTTTCTTAATGCATCCCAACTAGTATGAGTGTGTGAAGAGCTAGTTCGAGAACCTCCAGGTGGTGGGTCTTTGATGATCTGGACTCTCATCCCTCTTCCCCAGTAATTGCCTATCAACCCATCATAACTTGGCATTGTAGTTTGTGCCACGGATTGATTCGGACCTGTGTAGGCCATCAACTGTGCAAGCTCTTTACTAATGGTCTGGGAATTACTCTCGACTGACTCGATTGCAGCTTGTATTTCACCATCGGTTGCTCCTGTCGGTGGAGAGGCCAAAAAAGCAATCAGGTTATCGGTCTCTTCTAAAAGTAGCTGGACACTGTTTCTGCTTCGAACTAAATAAGCATTGTTATCCAGGACAAGACTCACTAAGAATGATCTAACAGGCTGTGGCCCGTTACTAGCAACCATAATTGTGTGTTTTCCGGCTTTCTCTCTGGTAAATAATCGATGACCTTCTCCATTAACATCTTTAAACCTTTTATTTATGCCCAACCATCCCCTCACCTTTCCTAAGGCCTCCTTACCACCCATTGCAATCTTTTGCACAAACTTCTTAATGGCTCCCCTCACCTTTTCTCTAAGCCCATTTATTGCATTAGCAACACCGTCGATAAATTTGATATTCACCAGCCTTCCCAGTAATTCCAGTGCCAAGTATAATCCTGACTTCAGCACACCATGAATCTTTTCCACCGCCGGCCCATTCTCCCCTTTTACTATGGACAAAACAGATTCGCCTATAGCCTTGAACAACTCCGCGATTTCCTGCAACCGCTGTCGAACAAACTGTATCAGGTTATAGATCTTCTTTACAATGGCAACCAAATTCCCGCCAGGTATAAACATCTTCACCACCTCCGTAACCGCTCTCTGCACCAATTTGGTTATAACCCAATGCTTCAAATTGCGGACCAACTGCTGCTTGAGATCACCGGCATATTCAACTAACTGGTCCACCAGGCCCCCTATACCGTTTTTGATAAAAGTTTTGACTATACCCCAGACTTTACGAACTCTATGCACATTTTCCTGGCCAATAACCTCTGCTACGATATTTTCCAGGTCACCGGGAGTTATCTTTAACGCTTGCAATACCATAGTGAGTATGGATCCTACGCTGGAATCTTTGGGAACATCGACATCCTCCATTCCCACCTTGCTCATCACCCAATCCAACAATCCTGTAGTCAAGTATTCACCCACCTTTGCCTTGAACTGATTGAATCCTAAATTGAAGGCCGCGAATAAATTGCTCAAAAACCTCCCCGGGTGAGCAATGATCTCAGACAAGGCATCGCCTGCTTTGTTTAAGAAGTTCATAATATCTGCTCTGGGCACCCCAGCCACTCTCAAAGCTTTTTCGAAAGCCTCTTCCAAAAACACTACCCCATAGCTAACTTCCTTGATGCCGTCATCCCCCCGAAACATACGGGAGTAAATGTCCCTTATAGACCTCACTTCATCCGCACGGGCAAAATGGTTGAAAACAATATCATAGTAACTGGTAATTTGACTTACTCCCAGTTTTCTTATCTTTTTCATTTTACCCCGCAGATGACGGAAGATCTTATCCATATATTGACCTCCCTGGGGATAGCGATCCGGGTACTCCGTAAATCTTTCATCAGCATATTTTCTTAGTAATCCAATGAATTGCGTCTCCAAACCCATTTGTATTTGAAAGATCATCATGGGGAGATCCATCTTCAATTGCTCTTGTATCAGTTCATATCTGGCTCCAAATCCCGAGGTGGATGATAATCCCATACTTTCCAGGATGAGGAAGGGATTCCTGGCCTGGCCGGAAAAATACATTGAATACCAGAACCCTTGTTGAGCCCAGCCGGTGGGCTTAACATTGACATAGGGGATCTTAATTCGGGTGTAAGGCGGAATACTTTCTTGAGGTGCTACCGAATTGAGTGTGCTGAAGCTATCGATCATGGGCTCCGGGTTTGCATAAATCGCATGGGCCATTTGTTCAATGGTAACAGCTTCCCTGGCGAATACGGCTCTGTTAGGAGTTTTAACTTTAGCTGTGGGGTTATGCTCATTTTCCACCACCCAGAAAACAGATGGCTTGGTAAATATCCTGGCATCCGTCGCGGTGGACACTTCAGCTTCACTATCAATTTCTTGCTTCTTTAGCTTTGCACCACCTTGTTGCAAGGTATGAGTCAATTCATGGGCTAAAAGATGCTGTCCTGCAGGGGTGTGCGGCTGGTATCTATGCTCATTAAAGTAGATATGGCTGCCATAGGCAAATGCCTGAGCCCCTAATAACCGGTTCATTTGAATCGCTTTTTGATCTGTATGGATCCGTACTTCACCAAAATCTGCCTGAAAGCTTCGCTCCATACTTTGACGGCTGATAGAGTCCATCACTTGGCCCTGTGCTTTGTTTGTTGACAACTGGCTAACCAAGTCTACTCGTTCATTGGATTCACTATCCGCTTTTCTTGATAAACCGGTTAAATTCCTTTCTGCCACCTGTGGTTGGATGGTTTCTTCGTCTTCTGCCCCTGCCTGCGCCTGTAATCCGTCGTGCTCCATTACTGGTGTCTGGATCTCCGTCTCCTCCTCAGACATTAGCTGTAGTTGATCATTCAGAACATTATCAATCTGCGTACTTCGAGGTTGCAGGTGCCCACCATCAGTTGAGGGCCCTTGAAAAAAAGAGTCCGTATGGTTGTCAGCTGATTGATGGGAAAAGAACGTCGATTGCTGCTGGTGGTTGAAAAAGGTCGACGCACTTCTTTTCCCCGGCCCATTGGCGGTTTTTAAGGTATCGGTGGCAGTCAATTTTCTTGTCATGGTATCCGACCTTTCCAGGCTGTCCGCACCAATAACTTTTCACAAGCATTTCCACCCCGAGCCAGATTACTAGCACCGGCGGGCACCGGAACGGGGTTGACATTGGTGGGCGTCTGATTAGGTGGGTTGGTGGTTCCGGCAGGGAACTTAGCCAAAAACACCTCCACCCGGCGCCAGTTGTCCGGATTGGAGCCCAGATTTGCTGTTGGTGGGAAACGATCCCTTACTCCACTTAAATCAGTGAACCTGTCCACCAGAGGGGTGGTATTATCATCAGCATCCAGGTGTCTGCGTCTGCTTACTCCCTTACTTAGGAGGTAATTTCTGGCAGATTGCGCTCTTTGGCGGCTTATCCGGTCATTAATTGCCTGAGTTCCGCTGGGGTCTGTATGACCCACTATGTCCACATAGAAATCACTGGTTTGAACCAAGCGGGCTACCAGGTCCAGCTTGCCTCGCTCATTGGCTGGCAGGCTAAATGCACTAACGCGATTTATGGGATAGCCCCTGGCAATCACCTTGGCAAAAGACTCTCCACGATGAATATTCCCCGCAGCTAATCCCCGTAGGTCACTGGCGGGAGCTCCCTGTTCGCTGTCAATCAGATTCTGGACATTCACGGTTGGATCGTGAACATTGGTATCCAAACGGCTAAAGGTTTCCGGATGTGCTTCCATCTCCATAAGCGAAGCGTGTCCGCAGAGCTCGTGAGCTAATATGATCTCTGCTTCCATAATATGTCGCTTATCGGCAGCCGTGAAATGACCATATTCAATTTCGGCATTCGGAGAGGGGATTACTATTGAATTGTGCTGATCCGGAGCAGGCAATGCGAAACCTTCCAAAGCAGCTTGTTTGGCAGAAAATGTATGCGGCGAAACCGTCCCACTTATCAATATCCGCCAATCGGTAGTGGAACTAGGCCGGGTCAGCACAAACAAACAACAACAGCCTGCTGGTTTACCCCCTGCGCTTATTTCCGCCGCAGAGCGAAGTTGTCCCTGAGGCGACACCTCTCCGCTAGAATTATTTACCTGGAAATCCGGACATAATTTTTGAATCAGGCCGTTCACAAAGTTGAAACGTTGTGCTGGGGTCAGGGAGAATGCAGGGTCCTGCTGGGCAATGTTACCCGGCCGGTTTATTAAGTAATTGGGATATCCCCCTTCTACCCGCAGCTTCCGCTGGAGATTATTTTGCTGACCATTTTGTTGGATCACGTGCGTCAATTCATGAGCCAGCAAGTGTTGCCCCCTGCTGGTACCTGGATTATATTTTCCGTGATTGAAATAAATATCCCGCCCATGGGTAAAGGCCTGGGCTCCCAACTGCTGGTTCATTTGTACCGCCCGGGCATCAGTATGGATCCTCACCCCCCTGAAGTCCGCCCCGAAGGCAGCTTCCATAGCATGGCGGTTTGAGTCGCCCAAAGAAAAGCCCTGACCACTGCTCTGGGCCAAAGTTTGTTGCAGTCCCAAATTGGCCTTTGCAGGGGAATCAAACCGGGCCTGCAACATAGGTGAGAGAGTTTCCTCATCTTCCAGTTGCGCTTGAACGGTTTCTTCCTCCTCGGTTTGCCTTTGCATTTGCTCCTCCTCTTCCTGCATCTGAACCGGTTCCTCTTCTTCTATTTGAGTCTGCAGCTCGGGTTCCTCCTCAGCTTGCATTTGCAATTTGGTGTTCAGGTCCTCATCCTTGGTGCAGGCTTCACATTTTGACTGAACCAGATTTTCAGGACCAGGCGTTTCATGTGTTGCCTGCCGGTTATTTAATGTTTGTACTACCTTATCGGCCATGGTATTTGCCTGGTGTTCATATTTATCCCCTGCCCTACCAACGGAAATCTTAGGTTGCACCGAATGATCGGTCTCGAAAAATGATCTTTGACCCTCTCTTTCCGGTGACCGAGAGAACTGCCGGGGCTTCGGTCCAGTAAAGAACGGACTTTGATGGTCTGATCTGTGTGATCGGTTATAGCTATGATGGTTATAGTACTGAGTAGTCCTCATAAATTCCGGCTCAAGGATCCAAATCCCGTAGGTTCCTCATATCATTTATGGTAAGTACATACAAAGGCTCACTTTCCGCACTTATGTTGGGGGTAGCATGCACCAGTTCTTGCAATAAGGCAATTATCATTCTGGCCAAATCCAGTTGCAATAAATCATGGTTCAAAGCTATTCCAGACCCCGGTCCTCGTTCCCAAAAACTGTGGTTTGGAGTCTCCAGGATAATGAAGGGAGACTTAAATGCATCCTCCATTTTACCAATGCGCTCTTCGATGGCCTTAAGCTTCTGGACATCCGTCTCCGATGGTACCTTTGGCGGAGAAGTCATACCAAACCATTTGGAGAAAACCTGCTCCATAAATACCTGTGCGTTATTACTTTTATAAGCACCTAATTCCCGGGCTTCCTGTGCCCCCTGAACTGTGGTTGACATATCAAACGGAATCAGCCTAAACCATTGATCGATATGAGCCAGGGATAAGTCCGCGGTACTCTTTTGAGCGGGGTCGCCTACCAGATTAGTATCTTTAATTTCCGGACCAATAGGCTGACTCCCAGGTTTGTCTACCCAAGCCGCATATACGTGAAATGAGGCGGCATTGAGCAGGGCTTTTTTGTGGTCAAGCTTATCGAATAACCGGGTAGAAGCATAGGCTTTATCACTGGAATCGGGGATTGAGGCATGATGAGCTTCATGTAAGACGATCAGGATACGATCATCATGCTTTTTAAATTCCGGACAAAAAGTAAGAATATGCTTATTGACCGCCCGAACAAAAGTGTGGTAAGCCGGCGACCCCGACCTGCAGCCTCCATCACAATCTGTGGCGCATCTGATCAGTGACCTATCCGCCTTCAGCTTGCCCAGAAACTTTTTGATCTCCTGATAATGTGCCTTTACCTCCTTTACTTTGTCACCAAGTGGCCGATTGTCATTATTTCTGAATATATCGGAAAAAATTTTCGGGTAATCGGTTTTCTTTTTTTTCAGGGGAGGCAACTGCTCGACCATCACCTTATCGATAAGCTTAATGGCCTGATTGGCGCCTTCGTCTACGGTTTTAAATGATGCAGTATCACAAACTTCGTCTGTAGGTTTGCCCTTGCAGGCTTCATCTTTGTCCTTTTGCCGGTCATTGGTTACGGTGAAATCTTCCCCCGCCACATCGATATCAGTGTCAACCCTATGGTTACGCACACTCATATCCAATAAGCCAATGGTCTTTTTTCCTACAATCCCATCCCATTCAACAGGTGACATTCCAGCGGCGATCTGAAAATCCCTAACAGCCCCAGCGGTTTTACCCTGATATTTGGCGTCAGCACCGGTAGGACCTACATCAAAACCCAAATGGATCAATGTTCTTTGGATCTTCCGCACATGCTCCCCTTCCGACGGTGCTTTTACTATAGCCTCCCCGTCAAAACACTGCTCTAATTTTAAATTTCCGGACAACACCGATGAAGTGAGATCGTGTTTATCCGCGGGTTGCCTTTGAACCCGGGTTGATGCTTGCCTTTGTTGTACCACATGCGTCAACTCATGGGCCAGCAAGTGCTGCCCAGTACTAGTACCTGGGTTATATTTTCCGCGATTGAAATAAATATCACGTCCGTGGGTAAAGGCCTGGGCTCCCAACTGCTGGTTCATTTGTACTGCCCGGGCATCAGTATGGATCCTTACCCCCTTAAAATCCGCCCCGAAGGCAGCTTCCATAGCATGGCGGTTTGACTCGCCCAAAGCAAAGCCCTGACCACTGCTCTGGGCTAAAGTTTGCGGCAATCCCTGATCAGGTTGGGTAGTGACACCTTGATGGGCCTGTAATTTAGGAGAGAGAGTTTCCTCATCCTCTACTTGGGCCTGAACGGTTTCCTCCTCCTCAGTTTGCATTTGCACCTGTTCCTGTTCCTCCTGCATCTGAACCGGTTCCTCCTCTTCTGCCTGGGTCTGTACTACAGGCTCCTCCTCTGGCTGCATTTGCAGTTTGGTATTCAAGCCTTCATCTTTGGCACAAGCTTCACATTTTGGTTGAACCAGCTGCTGAGAACCAGGAATTTCATGATTTGCTTGGGGGTGGTTTATGGTTTGAACCACTTTATCGGCCATGGCATCCGCTTCTTGTTCGTAGGCGTCGCCAGGCTGACCCATGGTGAGTTTGGTTTGAAAATAATTTGGATGGTCAACAGCAGACTGAAAAAAAGGTTTTCTTCGAGCTTTTGCTAAATCCCCAAAGAAGTGCGACTGATACTTTTTATGAATTGAAGGACCAGGGGTTCTGATTCTGCTATATATGGATTTATTTAATCTCAAAATTTAGTTAGTACGTCTTTTTATTTATCACAAAGGCCAATTCAAATTTATCGGTGAGACGTTCCATCTTGGCTTATTCAATTCCATAGTAAATTCCTTTTTCTCTCCTGATGACCAGCTGGATGAAACAAAATTGAATATATCCTCCACATGAGCATTCACTTGCGGGCAATCACATTCGCATCTCATAGCGCGGAGAGTGCCCGCCAAACTTTCATGGGGGTTTGTCACTTTATGATGGAACCAATTTTCCATTCTGATTAAAGCTCTGGTTCTGGCGGGCCCGGGATTGGGTGGGATCGCCCTGATCACAATCGGAAATTCGCTCATGATCGCATTCAACTCCGTGACCTCCGCCTCCACTCTCGATCTGGGACAGGTTGCAGCAGTTCCCGGTGGCTCCGCTCTTCCTGAGGTGTCGAATACCACATGTTGAGCTTCATGTATCAACGTTTGCAAGGTAGAAATATGCCAATCCTCGCGGGTCTCGCCTCCGATAGTAGGTGCGGAGCTGTTATTAAATTGAAATGCTTGCCGGTTGAGAATACCATGAACAAATACACATGGCTTACTGGCACCGGTAACCGTGGGAGGATTACATCCAGCCGGTAAAGCGTCAGAAATCCAACCTGAGCAGCTGCCTACCATTGCCCCGGTACCCCGTGACATATCAGCATCAATGAAAATTCCGTGTATTCTGGCCAATAATGTCGGGTCTTTAGCGCCCAGGATCATTTCCAGCTGCCTGGCCCTTCCAGCGTGACCTGTGGAGATCGCCCGGGTACATGTCATTCTCTTGCGACGGGCCCGCGGACCCACCTCTCTGGCTTCCTCCCCTGCTCCAAAGGAGCTTGCTGAACCGGGTATATGGGAAGGACAGGAAGCCGCCGGCAGACATGCCTTATTGATCATGGAGGTATTTCCTTGCCCTTGCTGAACCACATGAGTCAACTCATGGGCCAGCAAGTGCTGCCCAGTACTAGTACCTGGGTTATATTTTCCGCGATTGAAATAAATATCACGTCCGTGGGTAAAGGCCTGGGCGCCCAACTGCTGGTTCATTTGAACCGCCCGGGCATCTGTATGGATCCGTACTTGGCTGAAATCCGCCCCGAAGGCAGCTTCCATAGCATGGCGGTTTGACTCGCCCAAAGCAAAGCCCTGACCACTGCTCTGGGCTAAAGTTTGCGGCAATCCCTGATCAGGTTGGGTAGTGACACCTTGATGGGCCTGTAATTTAGGAGAGAGAGTTTCCTCATCCTCTACTTGGGCCTGAACGGTTTCCTCCTCCTCAGTTTGCATTTGCACCTGTTCCTGTTCCTCCTGCATCTGAACCGGTTCCTCCTCTTCTGCCTGGGTCTGTACTACAGGCTCCTCCTCTGCCTGCATTTGCAGTTTGGTATTCAAGCCTTCATCTTTAGCACAAGCTTCACATTTTGGTTGAACCAGCTGCTGAGAACCAGGAATTTCATGATTTGTTTGGGGCTGGTTTATGGTTTGTACCACTTTATCCGCCATGGCATCCGCTTCTTGTTCGTAGGCATCGCCAGGCTGGCCGATGGTGAGTTTGGACTGGATAGTGGGGCTTGACTTGAAAAAGTGATGACTATTTTCGTATCTAAATAAAATGCTTCGTGACTTAGGCCTAAAGAACGCCTTTGCTTGAGATTGCTCGTTATGTTTGTTCGATCTAACTAATATGTTTCTCATTGGACTACTGGCTCAACGTCGATTTAAAATGTGAAATCAGCACTTCCCAGCTGATGTTTTAATTTATCAGCCCTCTTTACTTGTTCCCTTGTTGGCTCAGGCAAACCGGCAATTTCTGTCTCTTCAAATGAGACTATTTCTGTCCCTAGATCACCATATATCTCTCTTTCTATGGCTCTTTCCATTTGCCTAAAGCTTGAATATCCACCATCAGGAAGTCTTGACCTTAGTATATTGATTATTCTATGTGTCACACTAGTGAGATTGACTATAAGATAGGCTTCCTCGGGGTTATCCATGATGGTGTTAATATTAAAAATATGGGATTGGGGGGTATCTATTTGTTTGGAGAACTCGGTTTGTTTATTTGCATCCTCAATCCATTGGTCATTTTCATATTTCATGGCACCGCCTCTGGCCGAATAGGACGAGGGAATATGTCCGGAGTAATTATCTTGATCATATCCGACTTGGGCATTCATCCAAATTGGCAGACCCTGGTCATAATAGCCTTTTAAATGAGTTTCGAAGTTTTGCTCGTATTCATCGTTTATATATTTGGGAGTTGCGATCAGATTGGAGTCAGTTGCTTTGCCGCCCAACCTTGAATTCAATATATGGAATCTAACCCATTTAAAATTTAACCTCATATCAGTTAATACCTGCCAAGCGTCCTTTAATTTCCCAGAGGTATTGTCGTTTCCTGGCTCATGATTGCTAGGGGTGTTTTCCGTCCCTTTAAATACATACCGGGCCGAAAAGGTAAGAGCTTTGTAGGGGTTGATAAATCCTGGATTGAAATCCGCGCTAGGTATTAAAATGTCATCACTTTCACCTGAAACTTCTAGTTCCTTTATATTATCTATAATTTGTTGTATTAATTGGGGTATCCTCGGATTTTGTTCTTGTTCGGGATTATTCATCAAAGCATTTAACCCTTGCAATAGATTCCTTGTATGTCTGATTTGCCCTAACAATCGATTTTTTTTCGTAGCTTCTAAATTCTCATTTGAATCAATTTCATCATGTTTTTCATTGAGAAATGCCCCGACTCGCGAAGGAGTGGACTCAATAATTAAATCGCGTTTATTCCCTTTCTCCTCTACGTATATGGTATGTGTGGCCCCGCTGGTAGTAGTTAGGTTTTCACGAAATCCCAACCAGCCGGCCACTCTTTCCATAGCTCCTCTTCCCATGCTAATCAAACCTTCTCCAGCACTCACTGCCTTATCCACCAGCCAATCCAAAGCGCCATCTACCATCTCCCGTACCCGCTCGATCATTTCTCCCACTTTCTCGCCGATACTGCCCAGGCCTACCTGGTTGGCCAGAAATCCTATGGCGATAGGCAACCCATCTGCCAGGGCTCCTTCCAGGAAGGTGGCCGCCCGGGTAATACTGCCCCTGGCGATCTCTGCCACTCCCGCCACAAACGAATTGACAATTTCCAGCATTTCCCTCAGGTATTCGATAAATGATTCAATGGCGTTGTAGGTGGCTATAAAACTGTTGACCACGGCCATGATCCCAGTGGGGTCCAGCATGGACAGCAGTTTGGTGGTTACCTTTTCAATCACCTTGGTCATGATCCAGTTTTTCACACTGTCCAGGACGGTATTCCAGAGATCAGTTATTTTCTCCTGGATGCGTTCCCAAATGGCCACCGGGCCCCGTTCCATCACGTCTTTTACAAAAGACCATATCCCGGTAAGCCTTTCCCACATTCCCCGGATGCGTTCCATGCGCTCCGGACCTATACGCTGGGCTACCTTCTCCATAATGCGGTCTGCGGTGATGCCCAGGATCTGTAACACCATGCCCAGGATGGACTTAAAGCTCAGGTCCTGCGGCGGAGTGATCCCGGCATTTTCCAACTGGCCGAAGAGCCACCCGGTAACGCCATTCAGCAGGTGAGTGGCAATGTTGCCAAAGAACATTGAGAAACCCTCTTTGACCGCCCGCAGCAAATTCTTAAGAAACCCTATGGGATCCCGCTTAATATCCTGGAAGGCCTGGCGGGCATTGGCTATGATCTGACGGATAATATCCAGGGGGAATTTCATGATCTCCAGGATGATCTCGATGATCTTCAGCACTACCCTTACCAGAAACCGCAAAATCCTTCCCAATGGCTCCCCGAAGCGGTTTATAATTCGTTGGAATGCAGGTATGGGGGTGAAAAGATCTGCAATGGTAAAAGAATTCCAGATCTCCAGAAACATACCTTTGATGTATTCCCAGGTCATTCCCAGGGCAGCAATTTCACCCTCAATCCAGGCTGCGGTACGGGCAATAGCTCCCGACTCCTTCATTTGTTGGAATTGGGCTTCACCTCCGGGAATTAATCCCATGAATCCTCGAATTATATTTTCTGCAGTACTGGGCACTACCTCTTCCGTAAAAGGATCTTTGCCCAGGATTACGGTAAGCAGATGATATCCCGGAACTTCATTGGCGAAACTCTTCAGATAATTAAGCAGGGCCTGCTTAATGAACTCAAACACTTTGGCAGAAACATTCCAGGCAAAATTGAATACCCGGGTGGCCAACGGAGTAAATATGGCCACGGTTCTTCTGACCGCCCCTATGGGATCCGCCAGATCTGCCAGGGAAAATGCATCCCAGGCTTCGGCAAACAACATTTTGATTTCTTCCAGGCTGAAATTCAACAAGGCAAGTTGCTCATCTATCCAGGCGGCGGTCTCCTCCAGAGTCCCTAATTCCTTCATTTTTTCCAACTCTTGGGTGGCCCCGATGAGAATGAGGAAATCCTCGATGATCTCCGCAGTGGTAGCTTCGACTTCCTGGTCAGTCAAAGGATCATAACCCAAGATCTTAATCAGAAGATTATAACCGGGAATGGATGCAGCCAGCGACCTCAGTGTCTCCATCAACACCTCCTTGATCATGCCCAGAATCTTGTCCGCTACCTGAGAAGCAAAGGATACCACCCGATTATATAAATTCTGGAATTTGCGTTCTAATACTCCTATATTATAACTCACCGCATCCAGCCGTACAATTTCCATATCCTCATAGACTTCTTCCAACATACGCTCCAGGCCGGTTCTGGTGAGTTGTAAATCGACTAATTTTCCGGTTACCCAGTTATAGGCCTGGTCTACTATTTCATATTCCCTCAGGCGATCAAATATATAGGTGCCCCCGGGAACCAAGCCGAACAATCCTTCCAGTAGATTAGTGGCGTTGCGGTCCACTGTAGCCATAAGCAGTGGATTGAATCCAACGATCACACAGAAAAGATTCCAGCCGGGAATATGCCTGGCGTAGTCGTTTATTTCAGAGGCCACAAAATCCGGTAACCGCTGGACCTGATTGCTGGTGGCGGTGATCTTGGGTTTCTTTTGTAAGGCAGCGCCTTGTTGAATGGTATGGGTAAGTTCATGTGCCAGCAGATGTTTGCCTTGATTGGAATCGACATCGTATTTGCCTTTGTTGAAATAGACATCACTCCCGTGGGTAAAGGCTTGTGCCCCTAGTGACTGGCTCATCTCAACCGCTTCACTCCCGGTATGAATTCTTACTTGGCTAAAATCGGCATTAAAGGCTTGCCCCATCTGTTGACCGGTATCCCTGTCTAAAGGAGTTCCCTTCCCTTTGGAGCTGTGCAGTCTATCGGTCAGGGAATGTTGTGCAGGGCCTGAAATTGTCCCATCCTCTTTTGGCTGAAGGAATTTCTCGGATCCGGTAAAGGGAGTAAAAAAACCGGTAAACTGACTGCGTGGCCTGGTCTTTTCAATAACCTCACTGTACCAGCCGCTATTACCATCAATGCTTTTAACAGTATCCCCGCTTACCTCAGTAACAATGCAATGATGTTGATAGGGTTGATCAATATACCCAATATCACCTGGCTTTGGATTATTAGTAACCTTCAGCGAATTAAAAGCTGAAACACCTTTACCCATCTGCCAATTGCCCAGGTCAATTCCCGCGGTTTTAATGGTGTACACAGAAAATATACCGCACCACGAGGGGAACCCTGGTCTTTTAAATTTGATTACCCCATCTGGCCATTCTCCGGGTGCAGCCAGGTGGAAATATTCCAGTAATCTTTCATATCCTATCCGTCGGCCTGATGCATCGGTTTTCGAAGCTTCCACTTTACCTAGCTCCTGATGTGCTATTTGCAAAACTCGATCCCGAATTGAGGCCTCGTCTCTGGCATCTGAATTGGGATTTCTTTGCAATAAAGGATCTAATTTGAAAAGCACTTCGCGCTCTCCCTCCTCACATTCCCGGCAGCTTCTTTGAATACTATCCTCTTCATCGGTAGCTTGTAAATAAACCTTTAACTGAGCTAAATGCGCCTCTTCCGGATCGTCTTCCTCTTTTTCCGGTAGGTCTTCTTCTGTTTGTACTTCTAATTGAACAGCGCTCCCGTTATTATTTGCGGGGGAGTTGGAGAGTTGCATTTGGGCAACTTGCCCGGTTAAAGGTTGGACCTCCATCGAGGAGGGTATAGCAGTGTCTATTGGTTCTCCCTGGTTCTCCTTCTTTTGGATATCCTCTTCGTGTTCACACTGCTGGCACTTCCTTTGGAACTCAAGTTCTGAATCGGGGGATACAGCAGCCGGGGACGAAAGTTTTTGAACCACCCTATCGGCCATGGCATCAGCCTCAACTTCATAACGATCACCTGGCTGGCCTATGGTAAGTTTTGTTTGAATGGCATCCGGGCTAAAAAATGTTGAGCCCCTATCTTCAAAACTGGAATCCCCAAAAAAAGTGGGCTGAGTCTGTCTCTGGAAAAACGGCTTTGCTTTTCCTTTATTAGCCGGCTCATTTGTTTTTACAGGAGCTGCTCTCAAAACTGATGCTCTTTATTGGTCAAATCACGGATTCAAGCCCAGTCTACTTTTAATATAGGTTTGATCCATGGAAGTTTTATCACTGAAATAGTGTAGGGCAGGTGATCAAGTAATAGATCTATGCTTTTTTGCTCCACAATTAGCCTCCACTGCAACTTATCTTCCTTAAACAACTTACCCTCACGCAATAAAAAACCATCCCTTAAGCCCATCACAGAAGTAGTTTTTAAAATTTTCCAATTTGAAATTAAGGCTTCAAGCATGTGTTCAGCCTGGTCGGTTTCTGCTTGGTTAAGCTCGATACTTCTTGCAACGGGTTTACTTAGCGGCCATCCACACATAAACTTTGGTAGTAGAAGCTCGGGTTCTTCCTGGTGCATCTTTCCCGAGGCTAGAAATCCTACCAGTTGGATGGCCCGTTCCTGATTTTTAACGTCTATCCATTGCTTTTTTCTGACGTACTGAAGGCGGTCAAACAATGTTGCCAGATATGGCCAGCATAAGACCAAACCGGCGTTTAGCAGGTAATAATCCTCTGGCATATCATCATATTCCATCTCATCCCACCACTCCACTGGATATTCCGGCTCTGTCGGTTGGTCAGTTTCCGTTTCACTGGTTCCCACCCCTGGTTTTGATTCTGCAAATTGATTGCTATCCATGCCCTTAGCTAAAACCGGATCAGTCATAGAATCATCTTTCACGGATAGGATTGAGCTCTGACCCGGCACTAATTTTGATTTGTCTGACTGGGGTTCTGGCTCTACTGCCTGCTCAGGTAATACCTTATTTTTATCTTCGTCATTGAAACGTTTTTTTTCATTTGAGGTAGCGCTGGTTTCTTCGTTGGGAGATTTCCCATCTGCCGGAGATGGTGTTTGGCCAATTTCCCTTTGAGCATCAGTTTTAGGTTTTGCCAGTTTATTTTTCGGAATGTCATCTTTGCCGATATTCTCTTGCTGGTGCTCGCTTCCCGTTTCTTCCCCCTCAGAACTTTCCAGATGAGTAAGGTCGGTCTTATCTGATTCCCGACGTCCACTGTTATCAACTGAGGGGAAATTGGCTAATAGCTGCAGTAGTTCCTGATGTTGGTTTTGCCTCTTCTGCTCCAGCATCTTCTCGATCATTTCTTTGGCTAATTCCCCAGGGTTTAAATCGGGATAAGAAGCACTGACGGTTACCAGCAGCCAATTGACAAATCGTATGATTGATTGATCATCCAGAGACTTTTCTTTGCTAGCAAACCAAATCAAAGGTGAACTTTCCAAGCGATCAACCAATTGTTTCCCATCATTCACGGCGCGGCCTAAAGCCTTTACAATTTGTATAAAGGCCATGGCTATGACTTTTAGTTTTAGATACAGGGGGGAGGTTATTTCAAAAACTGTACTACTAAAACTCTCGCTAAACTGTTGATGCAGCCGGTACCGGGTTGATGGCCTTCTGATCATTTTCACTAAAACCCGGTAGGCCTCTGATTCTTGTATATCCCCCTTGGCTATTATTTTTTCCAGGATGGCACTCTCTAACTTCTCCAGATTGTCGACAAAGCTGTTCCATGGTAACACACCATAACGAAGAAAAAAAATTAGGTAATCCAAAAGCATAACATGGATTGTAGTCTCGCTTACGGATATATCCTCAGTAGTATCTCGGTGATTAGTCTTTATATTGCCAGGCCCTGTAATTTGAATGCCCTTCAGTTTTTTACTCAGCGCCTTTAAGATTTCACTTTTTAAAGCATCCTCCGAAACAACTCCGATATCCACCTCCAGTCGCTCTACCACCAGGTGGTGATGAGCAGGAAATAGCTCATCAAATATGGAGGTCAATGGGGGTACGATCTCCCGGTTAAAGAAATTGGCCCCTTCCCGATTCCACCGGAATGCCGCTGATTGCTCCTTAAAATGAAACTGCAGTTTTTGCTGTTTGATATGATGAATTTGCGGTTTCATTGATTATTAAGATGAAGAATAGCTTCCATCCAATCCGCAAACAAAATTTCAAATTCGGTTAAATCCGCTTTGTCAAGCCAGTGAAAATGAGCTAGAATATGGGCTGGAACCTCAGCACGGATAACCTTTTCAATCACTGCTCGTTGTTGATTCCAGGCCGGGTACCATGCCGGGAGCACTATGGATATTTGGAATGAATAAAACTCTCTGGATCTTTGTTGATGGCTTAGATCCAGGAGGTATTCCTGGAGTAGCTCAGCTGCCCGGTTATACTTCTTGGGAAACAAGCCTTCATCCCATGTCTGAACCAATAATAGATGTTCTACAAAATAAAAGCCCTGCGGCTCCTTGGCGTTTATCTCGGTTAGTTTTTGGAGCGTGGGATGGGCGTTAATCCCCAACAGTCGATGAATTCTTTTTTCAAACCCGGATAGCAGATCTCCTTCCCAAATAGTTTTAGAATCCCGGTTTAGTGGTATACCTAAGCCTCGTTGACCTGAAACCGAGGCAATGTCCTTTAAGAGCTTAATCTTGCTGCTCAATGATTTTTCATCCCTATCGATACCTTGGTAAACCGTAGCGAACCTGGCAAGCATGTGGTCGAGTAGCCTATGCTTATCCGTTACAGCTTTAGCTGAACCTTCCTCTATAGGTGCAGGGTCTACCAGATCCTTTGCCAATTCATAAGATGTTAAATCGGGGATTGATCGAGCTAACCTAAGGTATTCATCTTCCTCGGAATTTTGATCTTGGTCTATACTTAGGGTGGATCCAAATTTGGCCAGCCGATGGGCATAGTCAACCAGGATCCTTTCAAAGAAAAAAAGGTAGTGCTTTAGCTGCTGAACCTTAATTGAGATCCCTTCAGGCAGCAGGGTGGAATCACCCTGATGATCAAGGCGATAGTTTTTAGGAAAATCATCCTGTATGGTACGGTACTCTCCAATGCCGGATAATGCCGGAGCTTTAATGGGCCTTTTGGCATCTGCTATTGCCTCAAGGGTAAGAGGTGGCAAACTATTATCCGGATGATAGTCCAACCGCAAATCGTGGAGATCCACCTCTATTTCATCCCCTGCTGATTTGAGATATATTCGTGATTTCCTCCTATTTATTTTGGGTACATAATGAGAAAATTTTTTCAGTTGAATGCAGTCCAGGGAACTCTCCTCCGAGGTGGACACGGTAGGCACTCCATCAACTAATAGATTTAAATACCATAATTCTACAGCTTTAATTTCTGGTAGCTTAATTAATTCTTCAATTAAATTGGACCCATAAAGGATATTCCGATGCCCATTCCGAGTGCTTAACTTTGACTGAAATATCATTCCCAGGAGAAAATCGTCCAGTCGATCGTAAATATTAGATACCAGTGCTGCGGGGTTTAGCTGATTGTCTTCCAAGATTACTTCACCTTTGATTACAATCTCCTGCACACTAACTATCTGGAACTTTATGAAATGTTCTCCTATATTTCGATAATTCAACAAACGGCTTCGAATCTGGGTCAATAGCCCCCACTTCTCTTTTTCAAATTCCAGTTGCTGGCGTAGCGCCGCTAAAAATTCTTCTCCCTCCAATTGCTTAAGAATATTCTTCTTAAGTTTTTTAACAGTAAGACCTTTCTTTGAGTCAAAACCAATAGGTTCAATGTTTATTCTGGCTTTGAGTCTACGAGTACGGGGAAGTCTTTTATTTTTATATAGAATTTCCAAATCCAATTCGATCTGGCAGTGATGTTTCTCAAATGGGAAGTAACTGTCGCGGTCAATAGTACAACTCTCTATAGATCGTATGTATTCCCATTGTAGCCGACGATTTTCAAGATCAAATAGGATCACCCCCAATTCTGCCTTCTTCTTAACCTTGAGGTTAATGGTATTAACATTAGGTTTAAGCAGATTCTCCTGCGGTTTTAAATACAACGCAACGTGGTAACCCCCGTTAACTAACTCATCTTGGTACCTCAATGGATAGTTATCAATCCAGGCAGCAGTTACTTCATGAAAATTGTTTTCAATAAAAGTCTCAAAGTCGTTTTTGGTGACTGGATTAACCAATAACAAGTCCTCTTTGAAAGAGTAGGAGGATTCAACATCACCTAGCCCAACGGGGCTATCTGTTTTAAAGGCATCTGAAAGTATTTGAGTTTGATAACCCAGATCGGTGAGCGCATAACAGAGGATCTCCAAAATGGTAATACCCGGATCATGTAAATTGTGGTCGGTCCATATTTTGCCGGATAATTTTTGTAACAAATGCATACCCTCTTCTCTCAATCTTTCGAAATCGAGGGGGGGCTCTTTAGGTGGATGTTTCGAAATACCTTTGGATGAAATCATAACTTTCCTATCAAGGCGTGAATATGCAACCGGCAGGGCCAAATATATGCTCTAAACGATCTTCGTTATCGTCCGTTATTTTGAACTCATCGGAAACCGCTTTGTCAGACTTGATAGTGTAGTTTACGCCGATATCAATCCCGATTCCCAACCAGTTTTCTTCCGCATGATTCAATTCAATTTCTAATCGGCTGTCACTCAAGTCCACCTGGTTTTCCAGGTAGATCTCATGAGGGCCATTATTTATTCTTATAAATTCAGCGACTACCTGCTGGGTTATTCTGATTGACTTACTATTATCCATAGTATCGTAGGATGCACTCAAAGGAAGTTGGATATTCAATGTCACTTTTGAGAGGACGCATGAGAAACCCAGGTTACAAACCGGTATTGCATATTGATAGACAACCTTATGGGGGCTCTGAGTATTTATGCGATCAAAATAAGGTACCAGGTGAGTATGTCCCTTCACCCGACGGATGGTTTTCATGGATAAAGAATCGTTGACATCAGTGGTGACTGCATAGCCGGAAACATAAGAGGACCGGGTTTCATTAAAACACCGATCGATCAAATCGTGAAAATGCTGTTGCGTGGGGCGGCTTCCACTATTGAAATTCCTCTTTAATAGATCTTTTTCATTACTATTTTTCATGGAGCTAAGGCTTAGACCACATCAAAATTGACATCGACGATCATTTGGTCAATCCCCTGATCCGTTTGGCAGGAAACTGAATCGGCTTCTACCGCTATGATGCGGTGGTATTTGGCTGAAACGTTAACTGATCTTTCATCAGCAACGATTTCATTGCTATCGGTTTCTTTCCCATTAACTAAGATCTTAATGCTTAATATAAAGTTGACGTAGCTATTTGATTCAATAAATTCAATGATGGACGAACGGTACAAGGTAGTGCCCATGTTAATTTCTATTCCCGAACTAAAGGCCCATGGGGAGAAGAAAGATTGAAGATCATTTTGTAGTTGTTGAATGTAGAAACCAGTATCAACATTATCATTAAAGTTTACCTTTAGTACCAATGAGATCTCTTGAAATTCAGGGTTGGTTACAAATATCTTTACCTGCCCTGATGTGTGTCGGCTAATATACTCTTGAATAGACTCCAAGTCAGCGCTGGCAACTGTAGGCTTGAGCATTCTTCTGGTTTGATAGTTCCTGATTACAGGTATCACCACCACATGGATGCTACCTGGTGAAAGAATTCCTTTATCGTCCCTATGAGCTATGCATTTTACCTGGAAAATCTCAGGAAATTTTTGTAAAACTATTCTTTCGATATCCCACCTGCTTATTCCGCGCATCTTGTGTCTCAACTTCTCGCTGACTCGAGTAAAATACTCCATTTCCGTTTCGGCAGGTCTTCCGTCAAATGAAGCATACGGTTGATGGATTTTCTTTATCTCCGCTACTTTTGCCTTAAAGGATTTAATGCTGCCAGGAGATAAACCATTTATTTCCGTGGTGAAATTTAAAGGGCCTTGCAATGTTGCTGATACCCCATTGGTATGGACAGTCAAAATTCTATAGAAATCATCAGCGGCTGAGGGTACTGAAACACGTATCCAGTATAAACCGTGGGGCATCCGTGAGCTTTCACTGGTAATATCCCTGGGCATATTTAATACTACAATTCCTGATTTTTTCAGCCCCTGAGTACTATCGGAAAGAATATTGCCTCCAGTGAGAGGTGACCAAGTATTATCACTTAAGTAGTAGAATTCGGGATCAGGAATATTTACAGGTAGCTCTTCTTGGATTCCGAAGAATAACGATAATTGTTGAGGAGGATGAAGATCCTTCAAACCTAGATACAAGTGTCCGGATAATTGATAATCGGAGGCCATGAGCGGAAGCCCTAAAGTTTGCTTTTTAAACCTCTCACCTGGATATAATTTATCTATCCCAAAGGGTTCTACATGGAATAAGTGGATGTCCTGGAGATCCTCTTTCAAATCATAGGAAGCGCTGGCTTGGTATCCAATTTCAACAGCCTCTATAACCGGGGTGTAAGGTTCGTTGGGAATATAAGGTTGTTCATCATTTAATTGAGTTATAATGGCTTTCGCATAAACACTGGGATAAAGATTATGGCCAAATCCTGAAGACGGCTCCGCCAGGGTCAGTCGAATAGCAAACTCACGGCTATCCGGATTAATCTCCACCTTATTTTTTTGTAGATCTTTGGGAATTTGCAGATCCAACTGTGAAGCGAACAGGGAATAGGTGTCCTCGTTGGTCTTTCCATTGATTAACTGATGCCACCTTTTGGAAGTACTCACGTAGGCATGTATTTTAAAATCATCTTCCGAATTGACCAGGCTATTAGTCGGACCCAGGTATCCTTCGTAATGGATCTTGAAATCCGGTGGCTTTCCTTTCCAAAAGATATTGAGATGATAAGAGTTGATTGGTTTGTAAATGGCCTC
This sequence comes from Cyclobacteriaceae bacterium, assembly GCA_965224285.1. GTDB lineage: Bacteria > Bacteroidota > Bacteroidia > Cytophagales > Cyclobacteriaceae > JAJCYK01. Next base: position 3,890,085 of record OZ245043.1, on the reverse strand, counting down.
CTCTAGAGTAATGTAAAAATTGTCCCCCACCCCAGGGCTATATCCAAAAGGTTGATAAGATTTCGAAGCGTCCAAATCCCCAAAATCATTACTAAGTCTTAATTCCTTGACGCCCTCCACAGACAGATCTATACTGATTTTCGCAAATTGCAATTTTCGAAAGCATTGGTAGTATTGGTTGATCGCCAACGGCTTAAGCAAAATTTTTAATACAGGTTGGTTGTCCCTTGCAAATGCCGGCCCATGTAGATCCTTTGAATAGTTTACCACTTCCGGGTGAGCCTGGTCCAAAATAATTGAGAAATTCAAGGATCCGTTTTCATAACTAACGGATTGTACCTTTGCACTTAACCAACCTTCATACCCGGTTAATTCCGCTTTGAAATCATCGGCAGTCAACTTCAAATCTGACAACTGTTCTTGTCCACCCACCAGGCTAAAGCCCAGGTTAATAGTTCTGTCACCTCCTTTTAACAGGAACATAGAAGAGGCAACACCAAAGCCTATGTCCGCATATGTTGAAAGCACTCGCTGCTTCCCGAATGGATACCAGCCCAAACCTTCTGATAGTGGTTTTCCTAACCCATCCAAGCTATTGGCTACCGGTAGCGCATAGATGGGCTTCCCAACCACCTGCGGGTTATTAATCGCTTTGTAATCCACCACCTTGGTGTTGTTTAGAAAAATGTCCCTATCAGTACCATACTCTAACTTACCTGCAGTGCTGGATGCCAATAACACAGTTCCTTTCTCCAGGTAGTAATGTTCAACGTCCCTGGCTAATTCAAAGAAGATATAAACCTTGTCAGGTTTTAGGTCTTTTCTTTGCTGACTTAACTGGTTATGATAAAAATGATATAATTGCTGAGGAATAAGCTCATTTAAATAATCTTGATTGTATCTGTATAACTTTAAAAAAGTCAGAAAAAGAGCTAATTGAGGAGGACAGGTGCCCGCTGTAACTTCCTTATGGTATAATGTAGATCCCGTGGAGGATAGTTCAGCGAAATGGTCCTCAGCTCCTTCGAAGAATACAGACCAATCTGCCTGATCATGCTCATTGCCGCTTGAAAACCGAAGCCCCCTAGCCCAACGCATGGTATCCCTGTATAGATCAACCAATGACCGACGGTCAATTTTAAAGTAGCCTGGTTTTAAGGCCGCTAGCGTGCGCGTAGTTTGCCTGCTTTGTTGAGTCATTATTAATCTGCTATAAAAACCGGTCTGTAGCTTCGGTTAGGTAATAAGGGAATACTAAATTCGAGCGCATATTGGTACTGCGAATTAAATAGGTAATGTCGAAGTTTATGATTCCCTCAAAATCCCTGGTTTCAGCTTCAACTTTTAAGAGTTTTATCCTGCTCTCGTGGTATAGGATAGCGGTTTCAATCATGTCTGCCAGATAGGTCACGGTAGTGGTATCAAAACGTTCGAATACCAACTTTTGCAATGAACATCCGTAACGGGGTTGCATAGGTCTTTCTCCCAGTTCAGTAGTTAATAATATGCGCAAGGACTGTTGAATATCCTCATCCTGGGAAACGAGATCGACTGTTTTGGTTTCCAATGAAAAGCTTGGTGGAAAAGACCATCCTTGCCCTAGAAAATCTGCTGCTTCTTTCATTTTTATCCTATTAATACCGTAGGGCTTCCCATGGCTGCTGAAGCCCCGCAAATACAAAGATCGCCTACCCGTATTGCCGGCTTTCCTCCGATCAACACTGTTGCGCTTCCCGATGGAAATGGGCTTACTGTAGGTTGGTGAGAATTTGGCGGAAGTGCACAACTGTGCATATCACTAACCACTGCTGCCGGTTTCCCCGCTATTAAAACGTTGGAAACCCCGGGGCCGATGATGGTTCCCCCGTGTGTGCTAATATCTCCAAATCTAACGGCTGCTGGCATTGTTGACTTTAATTAATCTGGACTAGGGAACCCTTAACCACTGCAATTGAACTGGTTTTCATTTCTGCTCCGGTATTACCTTCGGCAGCAAATTTCCCGTTGGCCTTGCTGGTTATGTTCAAACCGGATATATCTACATTATTGGGTGATTCGAGAACCAAATCCTTAACACTTTTAAGTTTGATTCCTTCACTACTAAATTCGATCATATTTCCATACGAATCGGAGATATTTAGGATCTCATCCTGATCATTCAAGGTAATTGTTCTACCACCAGGAGTAGTTATGCTTATGGATCCTTCCTGGTCATTAAGAGAAAATTTTAGTTGCTCTTTGCTTATAATTCCCTTTTCGTAATTATCATCGGTAGGTGGTATAGATGGTACATTAGCGCTACTGTGCACGGCCCCCAGTACCACTGCCTGTCTGGGATCATTATTAATGAATCCCACCATCACCTCATCTCCGATTTCCGGGTAAAAAATCGACCCGTAATCATTGCCTGCATAGGATTTGACCACTCTTGCCCAAACTCCGTCATCCTCATTGTCCATGATGGGTATCCTAACCTGGATACGAAATTCATGTTCGGGATCATCCTCCAATTTTGTCACTACCCCTATTTGTATTCCCTGTACCGAAGGCAGTAAACCAGATGAAGGCATACTATTAAAGTTCTCTCTCTGGGAAAACCAATCAACGGGGACCCCAAACTGTATGTTGGTAGTCCAGTTACCGTTGCTCATTTCATGTCTTACACCTGTTACAAAAGCCTTTCCGGTAAATCGGTCGCCAAATCCCTTTAACTCTATAATCTTGCCGGGAGATATCCTATTATCTCCATTGATTGTCACCTGCCCTCTTACTTTTGCTAGCTGCATTTTAGTAGACTTGGCAGATGCCCAGGAGGTTAACTCCTGATCGCTTAACGCTCCGGAATGTTTTAAACTGTAAGGTCCGCTATTTAACGCTTCAGCTAGTTCTGAAGCATCGATATTTCCAATTTCATTATTGAAGGTCTCCGTAGCTTCACCGGAATTAATTGCTTGGTTGGATGGGTCCCAGGCATGGGCTTCCACCTTTGAGAATAATTCTTCTCCATCAATCAATGCCTCAAATGCTAAAACATTGGCTCCGTATTCACATTTAAGGGCTACTTCACCCCCCATTGCTGGGTTGACAATTTGTACTTTATGATCATCAAATAATAACAAACACCCATTGCTGTCAACTCTGGACATCATAAAATCCCAATCTGTACTCTCGTACTGAACCAGTTGTGGGTGTACAAAGTGGTCCAAGCCTTCGATCTGATGATCGAGATTAGCCTCACCCAATAGTTCTTCAAGGACTTCCTTGTCCGTCAGTTCATTAAAAAACCTGCTTTGGGGGTTGACTGTTAATTTTACCATCTGGTGTTTACATTCTATCTCCAGGTATGACCTATTTGATTCTCCAACCTTTACAGAATGCTTCAGAATGACGCCCTTAAACAAGGGATTTGATTCCGTACCATGTCCCAGGTCTATTTCCAAGATATTACCGGGTTTAAAAAACTCTATGTTGCTCAAGGGAAAGTCCTGGGCACTCACCTCCCCGTCTAGGAGCCTTACCTTGGCTCTGGGTATTCGGTTGACCTCATTTAGGATGATTATGCTTTTTACTTTGAAATTCTGGGCAAATTCAACGCCGTTTGATCTCAGGGTATAACTTACTACTCCACTCATACCAATGTCTTGTCTATAGGTGGAAAGATGATTTTCGTATTAACCGGTATATTTCTGATACTTCGCAGGTTATTGAATTTGGCTACTTGTACATAAAGTGACGCATCTCCGTAAATCTCATGTGTCATTAGAGGTAGGGTATCACTCTCCCTGGTGTATCTAATGTGAGTCAGATCCGGAGAATTATACCCCTGCTCGGCTGATCTTCGGTTGGCTTCTATAACCTCCATAAAGGTGGCATTTAACAGAGCTCTTAAGGGCTTTCCATCCGGTTTAAATAAGGTATAATCAATCTTCATTTCCTTTAAAGAACAATGGAAGGAAAGGGAGCCCCATAACAATTGCAGGTAGTTGGGTCGATGAATTTTCTCCTGAACTTTATAAAGGATATTACTGAGTTCCTTCACTTTTGCCGCCACGTCGGTTGAGTCCGGAATGGCGCCGGTACCGTCAATTAAAAATTCAAACTGGATTTCTTCCGGAGGCACTCCTTCGAATGGTTGACTATTACCTTGAGTCCCTTGTTCCTGGTCCTCATTATATTTCACCTTTATAGACCGGTTGTATTTTGCCGGGTTTACCGGCACAGTGATCCGGTCAACTTCCGTTTGAAAGCTTTCGTCAGAGTATGCTATTATTTCAAGTTTGCTCAATGACATCAACGTTCATTTTGAATTCTCAAAATTTCCATAACCTGTTCTACACATCTTTTTATCAGCTGCTCTTCCTGGTTGCCGGGAGGCTCCACCCCAGCTCCCTCACGGGATAAACCTGACTCCTGATCATCTCCTGATGCCACTGTCGCTTTTATTATCAGTTCTTTAATCTCGATAGGCATGGCTAAAAGTTTTTAATAGAGAAATAATGATAGTTCAGCTCCATAGTTTCAATCAGTAGTTCGCCACTTTCCGCATTTAATCCTTCAAAGGCCCATTTAGTGGGAAATGCGTGAACCACGTCCCAGGAGTATAATGGCTCACCTTTTTCATCCAGCAGGCTAATCAGTACATCCATAGGCTTAATTTCTAAACTTTCCATAGTCTGATTACACCAATTGACCAGCTTGGATCCCTTTACAATACCGCGTTTCAAAACCAGATTATCATAGGTAGTCCCTTTGGGAAGTTTATGGACAAATCGGTTTTGGCCGCCCTCAACGTAATCCTCAGTGCCAACCGTAACGGTTAGGCCGCTAACTTCCTGAAACTTGGTATCGATTTCCTCTGATATATCCAGAAACTTTACCCTAAAGTAAAATCCAACCGGTGGATAGTAAGTTTCCACCCTCTAACCATTTTGGATGGTAAGACCTTCATGAGCAATTTCAATACTTTCAATTGCCACTCCGTTATCATCGGACTTTAAATCAGTAGGAGTAACCTTAGATGGCCAGGCGTTTTTCACATTCCAAACCACTACCGGTTCATGCTCCTCGTTGAGAAGACTAATAGTTATGTCTCGTCGATCAACGGTCGCCAGTTTATTTGACTCCCACCACTGATAGAAATCGTTGTCCTGCTCAAAGGTGCCCCGCTTCAAAGTGATATTGCTGTACTTGGTAAGACCCGGCATTTTCAATTTAGAATATTCTTTGCTTGATCCGTCACGGTATTCAATAACCTCCCGCTCTACATCCAGTCCGCTGGCTTCAGTAAAGCCGATTTTGGATCCTCCCCATTCAACTTGGAAATGGAATTTTGGTAATGGATATTCGTTAGCCATGATGAGTGTATTGATTTAGTTAGTTGATAATTTTATTTACGATCTTAAGATTCCTGCATTTTTTGTGAAAACTTCAAAGTAATGAATTCAGCAGGCCTCACTACCGCCAATCCAATTTCCACATTCATAATACCATTTAAGATATCTTCCTGAGTCATGGTAACTCCTAAGCCGACTTTTACATAGAATGCTTCAGAAGGAGATGCACCTGCAAGAGCCCCCTGACGCCATAGGTTGGTCAGAAAATTTTCAATCATAGTACTTACCCGTACCCATGTATTGGCATCGTTGGGTTCAAATACGAACTGTTGAGTAGCTTTTTTAATAGATTCTTCCGCGAAGTTGTAGAACCGCCGAACGTTCACATATCTCCACTCATTGTCGTTTCCAGCCAGGGTTCTGGCACCCCAAACCATTATGCCTTTGCCGCTGAACGCCCTTATGGCATTAATCGATTTACCACCTTCAGGATGAACATTGAGTTCACCGTGCTCCTCGTGAGAAATTTTCCTTGCCGGCCCTGATACAAATTGGACGGAAACATTGGCAGGCGCTTTCCAAACTCCGCGGGAGCCATCTACTGAGGCATATACTCCGGCGACTGCCGCACTAGGGGGCAAGGTCAAAGTTCTGCTCTTAATATTTTGGATCATCTGTTGTCGATCCATATTCCCCGGTTCAATGTCTTTGGTAACCGTTTTGGGATTCTTGGCATCCTTGTCTCCGGTTGTTTCTTTAAAAACTACATCTTCATTGCGCACTTTTGCATACTTGCTAATGGTCGTGTTCAAATAGGGATAATAGGCAGCTCCAAACTGGAGATTATTAGTGCCGATGCCATTACGAAATTTGCTAATATCATCATCACCCATTTGCACATCCATTATGACAAAACGATCCATGAGTTTACCGGCTTGTGATAAAGCCGTTTGATAGACATCCATGCAGGAATTTAAGGTCAGCTGAACTGCTTCAGGCATTACTATTATGGTGGGTTCATCCTCTTTTTCCAGAACCTTCAAAGCTTCCAGATAATCAGCTTTTTCACCTCTGGAATTTTTTGATTTTTTGCCCAGGGAAATGACATAGCACTTACCTCCACCATTGGCGAAATAAAGCTGCATGTTATAGTAGAGTTGATTTTGAGAAAATGACTCGGTAATGGTGTCATCCTTGACATCGTAGGTTAAGGTCCAGTCTTCAGCGTTACAATATAACTCTTCAAACTCCAATAAAGAGCTGATCTTCAAAGCCTCCAACTTGGCTTCCTCCTTGTCGGTATAACCTATAAAAACCGGCACAGCTGTATCCACTGCCGCAATTCCCGGTGGTAAAATCGATATCTCCTCGATGTACACACCGGGAGTTTTTTTGATGGCTATCATGGTATATTATTTATGGTTAAAGAATTCTATCCCACTAGGGTTAATATTTCTGAACCCAATACTTTGCACTAATCAAAATTTAATTGACATCAGGTCCATCCTCTGATATGAGGTGAACCTCCTCTATTACGGGTACTTCTTTGGATTCCTGGATATCCAGGAATTTTAACAGTCTTGATTTATAAATTACAAACGGGAACTGCTTACTTCCCAGATTGCTCCACATTTCAAATACCTCCTGAAAATTTATATCATGAAATTCAGTCACAATTCTGTAACTGTTCCCTTCCGACTCCTCTTCAAAAACTTTATGTGACTGAAAAAACATAATGGTATCCGAAAGAAGCTGTAGTGCTTCGGTATAGGTCTTTTTAGTTACAGAAATTAAAATATACAGATTGAGATTTATGGGAGGGTAGTGCTTGGCAACCTTCAAATCTGATTTCTTGGTGTAAAGGGAGCCGTTCTTTAAGCTTGATTCTTCTTCGACTTTTAAGAGAGTTAATACAATCTTATTTTGAAGATCATTTTTCTCATCATTAATGTTGGCAATATTGCCCAGGATGACAATGTCATTAGTTCCATTAATGGTAGAGCCCCATTTTTTGAAAATAAAGGAATTTAAACCCTTGGCGAGAGCCTCCAATGAAGGGTAGATCATGATAGCTGGTTGAGTTACATTAAATATAAGGAAATAAATGAAGAGAAGAAATTATACGCAATCTTTCATCTTCGAACTACATTTAATGATTTTTCATTAAAAGGTAACCGCTTAAATTCGAGTAATATGCTGCTGGATTACTCTTTTTTTATGAATATGAATTCCCCACCTTCGTCCCCAGCATCATAAACCACACCGTATTGCGGTTCTGTAGGCCCGTTTCCTATCACTGCTAATCTAAAGCTGTAAAATAGTTGATCCGCTGACCAATATTTCAGGGTATTCTCATTGAGTTTCTTAGTTAAATACTGTAGGAAAACACTTTTATCCGGCACTTCTTCTCCCCTATTCCCACTACTCATCGCCTTGCGGCTTGGATTATCAAAAAGTTCCATGATCGGATCATCTGCGTCTTCCAGTCCTCTGGGTACAAATATACTTCCCCCGAAGCAAGCATCTGAAATGAGTAAGGTATGCCGGCTCTTAATACCTTTCATATATGAACGGACATCATCATTGGAAATCCAATTTGCTTTGCTATGCGGTGATGCATCCCTCGGCAACCAATATCCTTTCTCAAACTGCGCATCCCATTGTCCATGTCCAGCAAAAAAAATGATCAAATTATCATTAGACTGCAGGTTCTGGGCCAGGTCTTCAAGGGCATCATAAATCTCAAATCTATCCGGATTTACCAGCATTTTAACATTACCTTCCTCAAATGTGTATTTTGTTGTAAGCACCTCGGCCAGCTTTTGGGCGTCGGAGACTGGATTGCTCAAACTATTAATGTCAGGATTCGAATAGTCTTGAACTGCTATTAATAAGGCATAATATATGCCCTCCGAATCAAGTTGAGGAGGAGTAACCTCATTTTCCTCACCATCAATCCCGCGGCTGTTGCGATTTATGGTAAGAATTTGGGTGGTGACATTATCATGAATATCAGACACTCTAACTTCCACACGATTTGCACCCAGGGCCAATTTGACATTTTTGCTAAAAGTACCATCAGGTTTTGATTTAGCATCAAAATCATTAACCAACACTTCATAGATACCACTTTCATCTTCAGCGTGACCTTGAATAATGATGTTCTTTTCCTCCGTACTAAAATTGGATGTTATAGCATCTGCCGGATGACTAATGACTACCTCCGGAGGTTTAGTATCGTTTACCTTAGTTTCAGGGATGGGGTCCGCCTGTTGCTCTTGGGTGATTTCCTTCCCGGTGGAGGAAGCGAAGTTATTTGAAGGAGAAATTACTTTAAGAGTTTGTAGGTTGATTTTTACCACGGAGGAGAACTTTGTGGATGATGCTACCTCCGGATAGCGTGTGTATCCCGATCCTGCCTGATGAATTCTAAAGGTTAAATGAGCTAAATTATTGTTTCTACTACTCAATTCACTGGTGGGAATACTGAATACCCATACCGGATGAGGTCTGGAACTATTTGTAGTGGGGCTGAAACCTACCTTTAAAGTAGCCCGTGATTTAAAACCGCCGCAAGCGGTTGATGAATTTTCTGTAAGCAGGTATTGGGTGCAAATCTGATTATAGCTCCCGTTTCTGATACCATAGGCTACATCGACATTCCCATTATCGATTCTTCCATTCTGATTTACATCCACACTGATACTTGCAAAATCTAGTTGAGGATATTTTCCCTGCAAATTATTGGTGTGATCTGTGGTGGCCTCCAGAGTAAAACTAATGGAGTTACCATTACGTACTGCCGTTATGTAGTGTGACTTATTCGCCACAATCCTTCCTCTTATATTGCTTTTGGCTAAAGTGGCATTTTGCAATACTTTGGATTTATTGGCATCCTTTATAGTTCCGGTTTTTGATTTATTTAACACTCCTTTTTTAACTGCGGCAAGATTTGTCATTGGGTTCAGTCGTACTATTTGTACTTTGGAAAAAGTGGCATTAGAGGATTGTAGATCCGGATACCTGGTATAGCCGACTCCCGCCTGATAAATTTTAAATGTTAGGTGGGCTAAACCATTATTCAGATTTGAAAGTTCTGATTTTGGAATTCTAAAAGTCCACACCGGGTGGGCCTTCCCATTTGAAGTGGTTTGTTTAAATTCTACCCTAAGGGAGGCGCGAGATTTGAATACCCCACATCCGGTAGACGCACCCTCCCTCAACAGATATTGAGTACATATTTGGTTGTACGTACCACCAACTATTCCGTATGAGACGTCTGTTTGAGATCTGCTATCAATATGACCATTTTGGTTTACATCTACTTGTATTCCAGCAAAGTCAACTTTAGGATAATCACCCCTCAAATCATCGGTGTGATCAGTTAGTGATTCTAAAACAAATCTGATGTAGTCGCCCTCATAGGTTGCCGAAATGAAGTGGCGATCATTTTTTATCAGTACCTGACTAGATGCTGGAGTTCCATGACCTAGTTCATTATTTGATTTTATAGCCGCATTGGCGTACCGCGGAGACAACAACAGGGATACTAGCATTATCAAAATGCCGGTTATACGTGAAACTTTCATAATAATTAGGCTACTGGTTGAAATTCTATAAGCAATAAGTACCCGATGCCATATCAGGCACTTCTTATTATTTTATATTATTTTTAGTAGATGTAACCCACAAACATCTACTCGGAAAATAATTCCCCCTCAGCTACTTTTCAATAGCAATTACCCGCTGTACGGTGCTCCAATTGTTTAATTTGATGGGCTTGACCGTTGGCTTAACAGTGCGATTTCCATCTCCGTATATAGCGTAATCAATCAGACTATTAAATTGATTAGTACTAGGTCTATTCTGATCATTATCGGTTGCATCAATTCGTAAAAACCCCAGGTCCATAGTTGGGTCAGTAGTGGCGAATACCTTAATTATATCTCTGGTCTTGGTCAGACCGGGTGGAATCCAGCCTTTCAGTCGTTTATACAATTCGGACTTTGGATTTACTAATTCAATTCTTCCCGCTTTAGGATAAAGCAGTTGTATAGTTCCTGTAGTTTCCAGATTCAAAAGATGAAGGTACAGAGGACGGTTCGAAGTATTTCTTATTACAATGTCAAATCGCTCTCCTTCCTTAAAAGCAAAATCGGTTTTCCCGATTACGTTCATGGGGCCCCGCGTGCCACTATCATCCACGGCTACTACATCAAGGGTAATCTGAATGGAGTCATTGGGATTGGTAATGCTAAGGGTGTTAAACCATGATGCCCACTTGGTAACTGTACTAACAATTTGGTTATACTGGTCTGTTTGGTTCAAGGGAAAGCTGGCCAGAATATTATCTGGGTCATCTGCAAGAGCTATAGAAACATTTTGATCTCCGGCATTTAATACCAAATGAGCCGTTGATTTTTGTGGTACCTCATTTATAAATGCCAGTTCTTTAACTTCGGAAAGAAGATCTCTTAAATAGTCTGTTTCCCATAAACCCTCAAAGAAAATCTGTAACTGAGAATTATTGTATTGATGTTCCCGTTCCACTGCCCGGGAGTTCGGTGGAACGGGCGTTCCCGAAGTAATAATGGCTTCAGCGGTACTTGCCATAACCTTGGATACTTCGAGCTGAGCAATACCTTTAGAGGTGAAATCCTTGGTCCCAGGACTATACACTTCATAAATGGACCCAACTGATAAGCCATGAATACTACCGGCGGATAAAAAAGCTTTACCCTGGTCTACTTGCGTAATCAGCAGATGTTTTTCCACTACGGACGATCTGTCGCTAAACACGTAATTATCAGCCAGTGCTCCCTCCAGGTGTGGATTTTGAGAAGGGTAATAGCTATTCACTTGACCCTTAATGTTGTCCATGATATCCCTGTAGGTGATTTGGCCATTCGCCTTCATCAATTCCTCAGTCAGAAAATAAGTTAAAGCGCCATAGATATTTTCTCCCACTACATGTTCGTATGCCAGTTGTTCAGATCTGCAGGCAGCAATTAAAACGTAAGAAGCATCAGTTGCTCTAAACCCATCAATGCTCCCATCCTGGCTATTTAAAGATGTGACAGGTGGCCTTCGGGGGTCCATTTCAATTTTTTTTGCAGCACTACCCCTGGTTGCGGAACCGGAATGACAGGCATCCATAATGTAGGTGACATTTTTGGACTTAACCCTATTGAATAGATTCTCAAGTTCATCGTCGGAAATATCAAAGACACCATCGATCCGTGAATCGTAGGGGACAATAGATTCATCAATATTGTCCAGTTCATCACCCTTATCTGAGTCTTGCATGGTCGAACCATGCCCGCTAAAGTAGAATAAAACTATGTCGTCGGACCGGGGTTTATCGATTAGATGCGACTCAAATACAGAAATAATTGAATTTCTACTAGCCTCCTGGTTGATTAACTTTACAATATTTTCCCCCTGGAATCCGTACTTGGTGATAAGCAATTGATCCATCCTATCTATATCGTTCAGGCAACCCTTCAAATCCCGGATTTCTGGGCTTTTATATTCATTAATGCCAATTAAGAGGGCGAACTTTTGTATTTCATCAGAATGGCGCTCTGGTCTGTCCCGAACATCCGCCAAAGAAAGGTGACAGCCTATCATTGCTGCCAATACATAAATTGGTTTGACCATCATCTTCATAAACCTTATGCAGATACCAAACGCTTTACTACTATTTTCTAACTTCAATAACTTTTCCAGCGGTGACCCAGCTACCTAAAATGGTATTGGTATTTTGTTTTGGCTTGAAGTTCTTACTCATACCTTGCAACACTTGTACAAAGTCATTTTCCAAAGCTGCTCTGGATGTCTGGTCGTAATTGCCCTGTTCAAGCAGCTTCAGGCTTACATTCCCTTCTACCGTAGCAAAGATTTTAATAACATCTCTGACCATTGATTTACCATCCGTTGATACAGTTATCTCGCTTTGCCAGGTCTCTCCCCTCGGAAGCAACTCTACGGCCCCTCCCTGTTGATTAAACTCAGCAATAGAATATACATTGATTTCACCCTGATCAGTTAAATTGATCAAGAAGGCAAACAGATCATGAGAGGAGTTGTTAACTATGCTGATCTTTACATTTTCACCGTCTTTAAAAAGGTGATCATTGTCAGAACCTTCTAACGAAAAATCTATGTCGAGTTCGCTGTTGGGATTTACAATCTGAAGTACATTATACCACCTGCTCCAATATTTAAGGTAATTCAAAATCTCTGATTGGAGATCCGAAGATTTTAAATTAAATGATTTTTTAGCACTGCTTTGATCAGTTGAAAACAAAAAGTCCACCGATGCTTCTTTCACTTGTAATATGAAATCGGATAGGTTTTCATCCAACACAATCGATGCTAGGCCACTGTCCACGATATACCTTTTTAGACCATTCAACTCAGGCTGAGACCAATTACCTTTGAGAAAAATGGACATCTTAATTTTGGAAAAATTGTGGTCTACCTCAATAGCCCTGGCGCTATTGGTAACATGTCCATCTAATAATTCAGCCTTGGAAGTAAAGGGCTCGATCGCTGTCAATTCTATGGTGGCGATGGCCTGATTAAAGTCATTGAAGTCTCTAGCCCCTGGTCGAAATACCTTGAATTTGGATCCCTTTGACATCCCGTGTATAGATCCTGCATCAATGCTAATTTCCTCTCCGTCTACCCTAAGCAATACATGGTTTGCAACCAGCAATGTGGAATCACCGAATACCAGGCTATTTGCATTTGCTCCCTCCAATTGTGGTGACTGATCATATTGGATGGTATTGACCTGGTTTACCACCTTTTGCATAACGTCGAAATAGGTGACCATTCCTTGCTGGTTTTTAAGTTCTTCCACCAGATAATAGGTCAGTCTACCATGTCTGTTGCCATTGGGGGCATTGAATTCATATGAGAGTTGGTCGGACCGGCAACCTGATATGAAGGCGTATGTATCGGCAAAAAAGCCTTCACCTTGCTCTTTCAGATCCCGGGACTGGCTACCGAATAACTCCGGTTTTGGGGGAGTTCTGGTATCTGCAGGAATTTCTTTGGAGGTCCCGGCAGAATAAGCTTTGGTACCTCCACCGGAATGGCAGGCATCCAGTATAAAGGTAACATTGGGTGTCTTCTCTGCCAGTAGGCCCAATAAAGAATTTATCTCATCATCACTGATGGCATAGGCTCCATCCGGATCTTTATAGTCATACGGAATAATGGTCTCATCTAGTTTATCCGTCTCCTCATTTGCTTCATCGGCACGTTGAGACCCGTGGCCTGAATAATAAAATACTGCGATGTCGCCATAATTGACCTGATCAATCAAATGCTGCTTAAATCCATTCAAAATGTCACTTCGTGCGGCTTTATCATTTTTTAAAATTAATAGGTTGTCTCGGGGGAAAGAATATTTATGGTGTAGCAGATCAGCCATTAAATCCACATCATTTATACATCCCCGGAGATCGTTGATCCTGGACCATTGATAGTCATTAATACCCACCAGCATGGCGAACTTTTGGGGGCGGTCACCTTCATAATTGGCGGTTTGAGAAAATGCGGTACCCGTATCCTCTGGGTCTACCGGCGCGTATGTGGCACTATTGGATGAAGGGTTATTAACATCTGAACCTGCACTTGTGGTACCGGCTTGTTGGTCTTCGTCCGTGACATTGCTATTACAACTCAACCAAGAAGAGGTGACTAGCGCTAGTAAGGCTAATTTGACTGTAGTTGTTAGTGCAGGAAGATAGTTATACATAGCTGGTAAATAGAATAACTACTAATGAAAGATCCCAGATGGGACTAATTGAACATTACAAAAATGCTTTCAGTGCGTTGAAATATGCCATGGCGAACTTCTTTCTCCATTCACGGTCAAGGAGCTTATCTTTGTCTGATGAGTCGACAAAGCCGATCTCATTTAAGCATGACGGGGCAGAAGAGTATTTCAATACACCCAAATCATAATTAAGAAAGGATATATCATCAGTCACTCTGCGGTCTTTCCACTCTCCATGTCTGGAACTTAACTTCTGTACCTCTCTAGCCAAGCGTTGATCATTAGTTGGCGAGATGGCGTATTCATCACACCAAAAGGTTTCAGTCCCGGTACCACCACCCGCATTGCAATGTATGCTGATCAATACATCCGCTTCCCAATCATTGGCCATGGTAGCTCGCTTGTTGACAGAGATCCAACTACCTCTGTCATTATTAGTACGGGTCATATAAACCTTCCAATCAGTATTTTCTCGAATTAAATTCCGGAGAATTAGTCCTACAGCCAGGGAGGTCTCTATTTCGGTGGTGGTACGACCATCACCATTTTTACCATCAGTTAAAATTCCGTGACCCGGATCGATTACCACCACTTGACCACAAATGACATTGGTAACCATGGCAATTACCATCAGAATGGTATAGGATTTAGTACACATAATCAGATTATTTAAGATCAGCAATCATAATTTTACCGGATTTATCATCTGAGTAGGCTATTCGATCACCTTTAGGAGACCATGCGGCCCACATCTCCACTATATCATCGGTATTGGTAAGTTTTTGCCGGAATGAACCATCTGCGCGGCAGATGAAAAGATCCGATTTGGTAATTTGATGTCCATCACCTTCATCCACAAAGTAAAGGATGTACTGACTGTCTGGGGACCACCCTGTGGCCTGTCCAACACCTAATGAGTCAATCCTTCCGGATCCATCACTGGCATAGGTGTACATGAAAGCTCCTTCATGTACAATTACAGTTACACGATCAGGTGAAAGTATAGGATAGTAATATGATCCTTGATCTGGTGTTATAACCCAAGTTTCACCATCTTCGGCATCATTAGTAGCTTCAATTTGTAAGGTTTCTGGGTTTGTAAAGACAAAATAAGCTTCCCTGGTCAGGGATTTGGCGGAATTCAATTCTACGGGATATTGGTAGTTGGGATGATCTGTAAGGGATTTATTCCCAATTTCGACACTCTGAACCACCGGTAGTAAGGATCTTGAGTCTGAACTTTCACTAATAAAAAATATATGTTCGCTATCTTTTGACCAGTTTGCCTTACGACCGGCTCCAGGAAGATCAATCAGAGTCTGAATCTCATCAGGCTTTTCAAAATTTATTACATATAAACCTTGGTTATTTACTTTAGTGAAAAGAATCTTATCACCATCTGGGGACCAAACGGGTTTACTAAAACTGCTACTGGTGAGAGTTCTGGTGTTCTCTGCAAGTATTTGAGGCTCACCTAACTGATAAACAACCTCCTGGAAGGTGCTGTCCTCGGGTTGATCTATTTGAAGTTGCTCCTTTGATTGAGTACATGAAAGACTAGATCCCGCTATCCATCCAAGTACTACATAAGTAATTGCCTTGAGTCTGGAAAAATTTGAAACCCTGGCGCAACTTCCCGACAGGGTAAGTGCCCCGGTAACAAAAACCTGATGAAATATGAATTCCATCATTGGTGATGAATTTAACTGGTTAGCAGAATTCTTTGGTCAGCCTTTCATAAATAATTATTAAGATTGATGATAATTTATAGATAGGAAAGTGCTGGTTAAGAATATTAAATTTAAAAACATTTATCACAATTTCAACCCTAACAACCTGTTACCTCAAATTTTGGTAAACAGAAAGGGGTTTGGATTTTATCAATCACTTTTTATAATTAGGTTGTAAGTAGGTAACCCAAAATTTGCAAGCAATTTTGTTCATACCTGTGTTTCAACTAAATTTTACAGGATAGGGCAAAAGCCATGGTATTTTCAATCAATTTGCACAGCTATAAATGTTCGACCTAGCACAAACAGTTATATAAAAAGTTTATTACTCAGCTATGGATTATCCAAAAAATATTTCTGATTACCATATCCAACAATTGCATCTCCCCAAGGATATAAGTGAGGATTTGGTAGGGGAAACCTTGTCGGATGACGTTTCACTTGCTGATGAAAAACTAATTACTTTTTTAATCGATCAAAACCTAAGTACTACCCATGACAAGAGCAGGGGGCATCTACACCAGGCCGAAATTGATATCCAAGATGACAATGCAGTGCAGAATAAAGGTAGAGCCACTCGGTTAATTAAAAATATAAAGAATGAGTTCTACCTTCTCCTTTGTACAGATCACCCGACCTACCGGAATTTAAGAAGTAAATTTTCAGTAAACTTTGAGCAATTAGTACCTATTATAGCAGCGGCTATTGCCACCAGCCTAGGTATCACAGCAAGTATGATAGTTGGAGTAGTAGCAGCAGTATTAATAACTTTATTTAAAATTCCCAAAAATGCCTGGTGTCGCACTCTGAGTGATAGTAGATAACAAGCGGAATATGATTTCTTCTGTTTGGATGCTCAATGGAAACATTATATTAACGGGAGATACTTATCTGTGGTAATTGTAGCCTTCAGCTGATGCAGCAGATGGTAAAGTCCAAAAAAAGTGCGATTCAGGTACAAGGCATGTTTTGAACCACGAGCATATTTGGAGTTTCTCAATACCTCTGATCTGGACAGTTTCTCACCTAGTTGATAAATATTTTCAAAATAATCTTTGTCAGAAAAATCAAAAGTAGATTCGTAAAACGGCCTGCCTAAAAGTTCAATAGTTTCAGAAATACTTTCCGTAAAAAATCGCCTCTCTGCTACAGAATCCTCAACATGAATGAAACCTAGCTCCAGGAACAATTCATCCCTTTGGCTCATCACTCTGAATGATTCCGGGTTCAATAGTCTAAAATATGACTGGTAAAAGTCGTCCGGGAGTTTTTTGGTGCAGCCAAAATCTATCACGCCTAATTTACCACTGTCCTGAATAATAAAATTGCCTGGATGAGGATCGGCATGAAGTGTCCTGAGTTGATGAATTTGAAATTGATAAAAATCCCATAGTGACTGTCCCACCTGATTTTTAAGACACTGAGAGGGATCTTGACGTAAAAACGGCTCCAGATGGTCTCCATTGATCCATTCCATGGTTAGAATAGTTTTAGAAGACCACTGCGGAAAATACTTAGGGAAGCAGAGATGATCAAGGTGACGGCAGCTTGTAGATAATTCCATCGACCGTTCCAGTTCATGAGTATAATCGGTTTCTTCAACCAACCGTTGCTCCACTTCCTCAAGATAATGTTCAATTTCCGCAGCATTTAATCTTAACACTCGTCTGGCTACCAGCGATGTGACCTTAAGATCTGATTTAACACTATCTGATACCCCAGGATATTGGATCTTCACCGCCAATTCTATTTCCCCTTTGGTCGCCTTATGCACCTGACCCATAGAGGCTGCATTTACTGCCTGTTTACTAAAAGTATCAAAGAAAGACCGTGGTCCTTTTCCAAATGATTTTCTAAAAGTGTTGACTACCAACGGATAGGACAACGGAGGTGTACTGTATTGGGCTTCTGCAAACTTGGTCAAGTACTCAGCTGGTAAGGCGTGGTTATCCAGACTTAACATCTGAGCTACTTTAAGAGCGCTGCCTTTTAACTCAGCCAGAGAGTCGTAAATATCCTGGGCATTTTTTTTATGTAACTCTTCTTCTTTTGCGTCACCAGTCCACAACTTTTTTGCATAGTGCTCCATATAGTTTTTGCTAACCTTGGCGCCAGTTGTGACATATTTGGCTGCTCTCTTCACTTTCCCGGTAGGGATCCGCCGCTGTTCTTTCATATTTAATAAAGTGATTCTTTATTCCGATAGATAAATTTGGAAAAACCTGCCATAGCATCAATGGAATTATGAGCCAGTAGATCCATCACCAAATTCACCACTCGTTCAACTGCCTCGTCGGTAGTAGCCTGGTTATGGCTTCGGTCATTTTTCCAAATCCTCAATAGAAACAGGCATTGGGCCCAAATTAGGTGAATATAATAATCGCTAATTAGCGGTCTGGATTCTATTTCACCACTATTTATAGCTTCCTGAATTATGTGTTGCACCTGGTCACAAAACCGCTTTTTAAAATCTTTTAGGCACCTAGGAAGTATGCCAGGTAGCTTTGACCTGTTGAGTACCAAGCGTAGAACGTATTGGTTTTCATTTAACACCTCAAATAAGGTATAATAGAAAGCCAGGAGTTTCTCACGGGCAGTATAGTTAAGATATTCCGGATCACCTTGCAAGGTTTGTAGCGTCAGAGCCAGTTGTTGGTTCCATAGGGCTCGCTCTAAGCCTGCGATATCTTCAAAATACTGATAGAAATGTTCTTTGGAAACATCGGTGGCATCAGTGAACTTATACACCCATAAAGGCGCCTTATCAGCCCCAGATAAAAAGTCCAGGTATTTTGCTACAATTAGATCTCTTTTCATGTGACCTGAAAATCCGCTAAGTAGTTAAACTGATTCTACGGACTAAAAGATTTGAAAAACTCAATTATTATTGTTCCACCAAGCGAGGCAAAGTGTCTAATATTTATATGCAAGTAATATACTTTCATTCAATTCGGGCTTTAGCTGGGGTGCGCAAGACCCAGCCCCGGAGTTCCACCAGCCGATAGATACCATCTGAAGCATCCTGAAAAGTTAATTTTTGCTTGGTTGTTCGATCCGGTAGTTTGAGCCAAGCCTGGTGCTCATGACGGAAGCCTTACCCTCAGAGTACCGGCCAAGTTTTATTTTTATCTTGTAGGAATGATACCTTTGACCCAATTATCAGTATGCTTTTCGATAGTTAAATCCCTTAAATTATGACCAAGATTTTCCTCCTTTTCAACTTGATGACTATCACGCTATGGTCCTATGGACAGCAGAAAACAGAATCATTCAAGCTTGCGGGAATGATCATGGAAGTCCGCTATACTCCTAATAATTATTCGCTGGTAATCGAACCCGACCATTTATCAGATAATTTGCAGGTGGCCAATTTACAGCTGATCAGTGAAGGCGTTTTTTCACCATTGCCAATTACTATAACCTGGTCTTTGCCATCAAATAATATAGCTGGCTACTGGAGTAGTGGTGCCTTCTTGGATAAAACCATCACCCCTGATTGGGGTCCGGCAAAAGTCACTTCAATGTTGGCCAGAGAAGCCCCGGTAATCTGTCTCTTAGGTTATGACGATACCAATCAACAGACGTTTGCCGTTTCCGATGCCTTAAATACTGTAGAATTGAGTACCGCGGTAAGGGAAGAGAATGGCATGATATATAACCAAATCAAATTGTTTACAGAACCTCATGCTGAAATAAGCGAATATAATATACAACTAAGACTGGACACCAGGCCTGTTCACTTTTCACAGGCATTGAGGGAAGTTAGTCAATGGTGGCAGTCTCATCCTATGTACCAACCTTCAGAGGTACTGGAGGCCGCTAAATTGCCGGTCTACTCCACTTGGTACAGCTACCACCAAAATTTAACCAGTGAAGCCATTTTTGAAGAATGTAAACTAGCCAATGGTATGGGGTATGAGACTGTAATCGTTGATGATGGCTGGCAAACTCTGGATAATAGCCGAGGATATGCCTATACAGGCGATTGGCAACCTCAACGCCTAAAGGACATAGGTAACTTGGTGGAAAAAGTGCATGAGCTGGGGATGAAATTCGTACTGTGGTATGCGGTGCCGTTTGTAGGGGAAAAATCGGAAGCCTTTCACCAATTAGAAGGCAAATTTCTGGATTACTGGGAAGGCCAAGGTGCTTATGTGTTGGACCCAAGATATCCAGAATCCAGAGCATTCATCATTAATACCTATATAATTGCAGTAGAGGAATGGAACCTCGATGGATTTAAGCTTGATTTTATTGGTAGATTTAGGGCGCAGGAAAACACTTCGCTAACCGCTGAGGACGGCCGGGATTATGCTTCGGTAAACCTAGCCACCGACCGCCTGATGTCTGATTTGATGCTGGCCCTGAGAAAAGTGAAACCCGAAATCATGATCGAATTCCGTCAGCCTTATGCCGGACCCCTGATGCGAAAGTATGGCAATATGCTTAGAGCCACAGACTGCCCTAATGTGGCCATATTGAATAGGGTGGAAACCACTGATTTGAAAATGTTGAGCGGGAAAACAGCTGTGCACTCCGATATGTTGATGTGGCATTATCAGGAGCCTGTTGAAAAAGCAGCTTTACAATTCCTCAATGTCTTATTTTCAGTACCGCAAATCTCCGTAAGGTTGGAGGATATTCCTGAGGATCATGTAAAAATGATCAAATTCTACTCCAATTATTGGCTGGAAAACCGGGAAGTACTTTTAGATGGAGTTTTTAAGGCCTACAGCCCCCTGCTTAACTACCCTATGTTGGAAAGTACCTCTGCGGAAAAGAGAATCACTGTACTTTACGAGGATAGAACGGTTCACTTCCAGAATACCACAGGAAAATCTCTGGATATTGTCAATGCAAAGTTTTCTGATGGGATCGTATTAAAGGTTGCAGGTACTGCAAAGGAATTTGATTATCAGATCTTTAATGTGATGGGGCAGCAAACTGATCGGCAGCAACTTACCTTAAACCCAGGAGTTTATAGTTTTGACGTCCCTGCGTCCGGGATAGTGCAGTTCACACCTATAAGTAATGATTAGGCTTTTTGAATTAAAAAATAATCCTACTGGATTTTGAATGGTATAATTCCACTACCACCTCATTAGTTGCCCGACCCAGGTCTTCCGGAATGACCATTGACGGAGTCAATAATTAAAACCCAGTCATTTCCTTTGCCCTTTGAAGGAGGTATTGCCTCATAACGGGGTTTTCTGATATCAAGCCCCTTAAAAGCCGCCCCTGTCCGGGGGTCATACCACCAAGTCCGAAATTCACTCCCTCTCAACACCCCAATATCTACCTTGGTGGATTGGCCGGTGGGGAAGTAAATCATAGCGTAACTACCTTGGCTATCCCTGGTAGCAGTAACGTAATCTAATTCATGGTTTCCGGTGTTATCAACCAACGAGCTATCCGGTATCCTGGTTAAAAACGGTCTGGACAACATAAGATTCTTTAGGTGTTTCACCTGATTCGCCATAGGAAGATCCAGCGCTTGCTTCCAGGGCCGTAACGGTCCGTTCACCCCCTCATACTGGCTAGAATACATTTGCCAGACATTATGGCAGCCATAGGTTTGTCCGAAAGCTCCAGCAAATACGTTCCAATACATGATCCTGCGGATATCCGAGGCTGTACTATAGCCCAGCTCCTTGGAGTTAAAACAATTGGGGTGATCTTCATATAATGGCTCTCCATCCACTACCGGTTTGACCGGCTCCAACTAATAATCATATAATATTTTCCGATAAGTACCCTGGTTGGGGCAGTGGCCGGTTTGGTGCATATTGAAATCCAGCCATTTCTCATGATGGAACCAGGTTGAGGAACCTCCGGGTTGATGAGGTTGTGGGTGAAAGGTCATTAAGATATTTTCGGTACCCGCGCCTTTGATGATGCCTTGGGCCATACTTCGCCATACTTCTACATCATTATGATTGTCTCTGGGATTCCGGTCACCACCTAATACCCATATTATATTGTCCTTGGCGCCAAAACGACTGCCCATCCATTCCCCGAAGAATCGGGCATTTTCAGGGTTAAAGATTTCAGGCCCCAGGCCCCAGGTATTTCGAAAAAGCTTATCTCCCCAGGTTGGTAACAAAGCTATATACATCCCCATGCTATCAGCCAGATCCACTACCTCTTCCACATAATCAAAGTACTCTTCATTAGGCCGTTTGGGATCATTGTCCGTTAACGGTACCGCACCATACACATTTGGGGTATTTAGTCCATCAAGTTCTGCCAATGCCACTGCCTGAATAACATTAAAACCCTGTTGCTTTCTTTTGGTAAGATAGAAACGTATGTCATCCAGAGAACACCGGTGAAAAAGCTCCCAGGCAGTGTCGGCTAACCAGAAAAACGGCTCATCTGGCCCTGATACCAGAAACCGACCATTTTGGCTGACCTGCAATTGCTGCGCCTTTAGTGATACTACTGTTGGTAAAATGAACAGTACCCAGATTAAGCTTATTACTTTCATCTATTTAGAGTATAAATTACTTTGACACCGGCAATCCATGTTTGTTTAAAAGATCTCGAAATCGTGACATTTGCCGCATTTCTTCCCACATGGGATGAACATTGAGAAACAACGCTCCCATATTAGCTTCCAGCGCCGCCTTGACATGTTGATAAACTTTATCCCAGTTACGCAATCCAGCGTATACCATAGCAAAATCCATATCAAGGATAATATCATGGTCCATTAATTTACGCTCCTCCAGTAATCGGATACATTCTTGAACCTCGTCAATCCTCCCCAGTCTACCCAGGGTGTAGGCCATTCCCGTCAGACCTTTATGCTTAGAACCGGTCATTTTTTGATATCTCTTGAAAGCCTTCAAGGCTTGCCGATATTTGTTTTCCTGGGCATATACCCATCCAATACTCTCCCAGGCAGAACGATAGTTTGGCTCAAGTTCAAGAGCTTGATGATATCGTTTTATTGCCTCTTGGTTAAACCCGGCAAAAAAGTGGATCTCAGCGGAACTTCCAAGGATGATTACCGAAAGAGGATCAAGTTGATGGGCAACCTCAATCTCATCCAGAGCCTGGTCGATTTCGCCGATATAGCTTAGAAACAAGGCATAATAATGATGTCCTTCGGCGCTACCAGGATTAAGTTTTAAGGCCCGGTTGAAATACTTTCTGGCCTCCTTCGGTTTGCGTTCATACATAAATTTGATCATGCCCATGGCCAGATTAGCCCCATCATGTTGTCCATCCAGGGCAATGGCCTTTTCAGCAGCCTTTTTGGCTTTGATGAAGGCTTCTCCTTTCATGTTGCCGGTAATCCCCATAAAAACATAAGCAGAGGCCAATCCGCTGTGGGGTAGACTGAAGTCGGGGTCCAGTTTCATGGCTTCTTCAAAAAAGCCTATGGATTTTCTCACCCCCTCGGGTGACCATTTTTTCCAGTAAAAATTCCCCTTCAAGTACAAGTTATACGCTTCCAGGTTGTCAGTGGTGGAGTTGCCTTTAGGGGTTCTTTTTGGTCTATCGAATAATCTCTCTGTAAGTGCCTCAGCTATTTTTGCCGCTATCTCGTCCTGAACAGTAAAAATATCCTCCAGTTCGCGATCAAAGTTTTCAGACCACATATGAAAGCCATCATGGGCGGTAATCAGCTGGGCCGTAATCCTTACCCGATTTCCTGATTTCCGCACACTTCCTTCCAGGATATGGTCAACATTTAATTGATTAGCGACCTCCCGAACGTCCAGTATTTTGCCCTTAAAGGCAAATGAGGAGGTTCGAGCGGTTACTTTTAACTCTTTTACCCGGGCCAAGGCATTCAAAATCTCCTCGGTTATGCCATCAGAGAAATACTCGTTTTCCGGGTCGATACTCATGTTGACAAAAGGCAGGACTGCCAAACTTTTTTTAATCCGCTCACCTTTTCCCTTCATTCCCTCTACCTTCGGTACCACCAGAGGACTATTAGCCAGAGCATATACCTTAACCGGTGCATCCACATTCTTTAGTAAAAACTCCCCCAGGTTTTTAGCGTCGAGGTCTTTTTGATTTTTGACATCATCCATTACCTTGCTGGAAAACAGCACCGACCCCGGATGAGCTAAAGACTCGATGCGGGAGGCTATATTCACTCCATCCCCGTACACTCCCTCTTCATCATACACAATATCACCGGCATGCAAACCTATCCTCAAAGGTATCTTTGGTTCCTGTTGTAGTTGGCTTTGTATTTTTAATGCGCATTTCACCGCTTGTATGGAACTGGGAAATATGCTAAGAGTGCCATCGCCATAAAATTGCAGGATTTCACCGGCATGATCAGGAATCTCCTTTTGTAGAACTGCCCGGTGCCGATCCCTTAGGGATTTGGCAAGATATTCGTCCCTCTGCATCAGGCGGGTGTATCCCACCATATCAGTAAACATTATGGCTGCAAGTCGTCGCTGAGAGGGCATATTTTCCATAATTTAGAAGAATAGGCGGATAGTAAAAAATGGTAAAGCGTTCTTATTTGGATCTCTAAACATATTCAACATATATTGATGTAATGAAACTCAAGGCGTTATCAATTCGAACTTTTATCGGTGCCAAGGACTTTCAAGAATCCAGGGCATTTTATATACAACTCGGTTTTGTAGAAAAGGTGCTGGATCCTAAAATAAGCTACTTTATGATTGATGAGGGCCTGGGATTTTATTTACAGGATTACTATGTAAAAGACTGGGTGGATAATTCCATGGTTTTTCTGGAAGTAGTTGACCTGGATAAATGGCATACCACCTTGCTGAAGATGAACCTTACTTCAAAATTCACTAAAGTGCGGCTTTCAAAGGTAAAAAAAGAAGATTGGGGTAGAGAAGTTTTCTTACACGACCCCTCCGGAGTACTTTGGCATTGTGGGGAGTTTAAGCGGCCTCATGACCATATAACATCTATTGATGGATAGCAACATATTAAGGCATGATCTATAAGGAACTGCCCATCCATCCAATTCTCGCTCCATATGTTAACCTCATATGGACCATGGAATCAGAAAATCACGATGAGTCACATATCACCCGAGTGTTACCCGACGGGATTTTAGAGTTTGTCAACCATTATGGTGATCCCTGGATCACCACCTTCATCGATCAATCACCTGAAATTCAGCCCCAAAGTTTTATAGTATCACAGATGAGAAAAGCCATAGATCTGAAATCCAATGGGTTTACGGGCTTTATTTCTGTGCGTTTTTATCCCTGGGGAGGCTATCAATTTTTCCGGTATCCAAGTAAAAATTTAATAGATACTATTTGCAGCAGTAAGGTAATTTGGCCTGAATATTTTAAACAATTAATCAATTCATTTGGCAATGCACTAACCACCGAATCAAAATCTCAACGAATACAGGAGTTTCTTATACAGCGTTTAAATGAACATAGAAAAAACGAACCCCAACTGGAGCATGCCATTAAGTTGATACGACAAAGCGGAGGGAAATCATCTATTACTCAGATATGCCAAGCATCTGGTTGTACTACTAAACAATTAGAAAGAAAGTTTTTAGCTCTAGTAGGCACTACTCCGAAGGTCTTCTCCCGAGTATGTCGATTTCTTACTATCTGTAACCAAATGGAAACATATCGTGACAAAAGCTTATCCCAGTTAGGGTATGAATGTGGTTATTTTGATCAAGCTCATTTTATTAAGGATTTCCGTGAATTTTCAGGCTTTAATCCTAAACAACTACACAAAATGAAAGATATTGGTTTTGCAAAAATTTAACTGCCTGTCTTTTTTTTACAATTATAGTTTTAGCCGGTTATTTATCTTGTTCCCATACTCAATGAGAATCCTAATAACACTGTTGTATCTTTTCAATGGTCCGATTGCGGCTCAGGAAGTTACCTTTGATTACTTAACTGCCTATTTTACTGGTCATTGGAATAGTTTACCAGAGGCCTGTATCGGTATAGGAAAAGCAGATCGTGATTACCAACTGCTGGTTGAAGGCAAGTTTATGCAGGTTGCTAATACGGCTTATTTCACACCAGACTCTGCTAATCAAGCTGGTAATAATCACTACGATTGGGGAGTATTTAGTTATGACAGTCTACAACAAAGAGTTATGCTGAGGGAATTTAACAGCGAGGGCTTCGTTATACGCTACTCCCTTGACCATTTCAGCGATGACCTAAAGAAATTGGTATTCATATCTAACGCCATTGAAAATCTCTCCCCGGGATGGAAAGCACGCCTCACCATTACCTTGATCAAGGAGGATACCTTCGATGAGCTTTTCGAAGTAGCCGCACCCGGCGGTGAATACCAGACATATATAAAATCAAGATGGGTGAGGCAGTGAAATAGAACTCTCTTTGCCTAAGCAGCATACATGTTTGCAAATAATTGCCATGATCCAGGTAATAATGATTCGGATAATTTATCTTTTACGCCAAGAGGGATGATGATTAATCAATGGAACGAAAACGAGTTTTGGCAATTATCGGATTAGGGCCCAGAGGGAGTTATGCCCTGGAAAACCTGGTAGTAGAATTAGCGTCAAGAGACGAAATCAGGTCAATTGAAATCCATCTCTTTGAATCTTCTTCCTGCCCAGGCAATGGCCCGGTATATGATATTAATCAAGCTGAAAGCAATTGGATAAACATCAGTGAAAGGATCTTAAAAATAGATGCGCGACCTGACATCGACTTACCAGGACTGTCAATCCCAGGATTCCCATCGTTCCACGAGTGGTCAAACCGGGATTCCACTGAAATACCCCCAGACGTACCTGACTATTATCCACCCCGCTCCCTGGTGGGCAATTATCTGCAGCAGCGATTCGAATCCCTGGCTACATCCCTCCAGCAGTCTGGTACGGCGAGGATAATTTTGGCAGAAGTAGAGAAACTTTCATTAAACAGTGCTGGGGACTTTCAAATCTCAACCAAGGACGGTAAAACTCATTATGCTAATGAAGTGCTGTTGACCATTGGGCACCAACCTACATACCCAACGAAGGAAATGCTGGAGTGGAAAGACCATGCTGGTAAATACTCAACCCCCTTGTTATTTTCGTCACCCTATCCTGTTGAACAATTTTTAGAGGGAAACTTAATCAATCCAAGTTCAAAGATTGCCATTCAAGGATTTGGATTATCCATGATTGATGTGGTGAGGGCCATAGCTGAAAAATTTGGCGAGTTTAAGGTTGTCAGTGAGGATAACGCATCATTGCGGTATGTTGCTGATGGTAGTTTGGAAAACTTGCTCTTACCATTTTCATTAGACGGTTTACCAATGTCTCCCAAACCTTTAAATGCCCAACTTGATAAGTTGTACCAGCCTGATAGTAAACAACTCCAGGTTTTTGAACAAACCATTGGAGATCCCCAAGTGCAAAAAGCCGCTGATAGTCCTGCCTTTCTGATTGAGTCTATAGCCGATATCACCGCCACTATTTACCATAGGATATTAGAGCCTGGAAACATCACCTTGCAACCAAGAGAAATAATAAATGTCACCAGCTGCTGGCTAACAGATGAAAGTTTCACCCATCAACTCATCGTACCGCAGTCCCAACCTCCGGATGAATCCATGAAACAATTCGTGGACATGGCCCGGGGAAGTGGAAAAATCAGTCTTGACTACTGCATCGGCCAGGTTTGGAGACATTGCCAGCCATCTATCTACCGCCAACTTTCATTTAATCAATGTTCTGATAGAGTTTTTGCAGAGATCCTCGAATTGGATGAACGCATGAAACGGTATGCTTTTGGCCCACCGGTGGAAAGTATACAACAATTACTTTCTCTTATCGTAGCCGGAGTCATGAATCTAAAATGGGTGAAAGATCCCAACATTTCATTGTCTCCTGCGGGATGGATCTTACAAACCGGAGAGGAAGAAAGCTGCATAACAGCCGATGTGATGATTAGTGCCATTCTAGCTTCTCCCGAAGTTAACTCCATTTGTTCTCCTCTGGTTAAGAATTTATTGCAGGACGAACTTATCCAATTGGCTCATGATGATTTCGGCATAGTCACCAAACCTGATGGTTATGTAGTTTCACCAGCAGGAAACCCTTTGCCGCTGGCAGTGCTAGGCCGGTTAGCCAAGGGAACTATTATCGGGGTGGATGCCTTACTGGAATGCTTTGGGCCACGTATCAGGATTTGGGCTAAAGCGGCAGCAGATCGCCATGTGAAATGCTTAGATAAAGATCCAGCCTCAGAGAAATTAAACAGTGACCACCTAGAATGAAATTTAGGCATAACAGCTACTGTTTTATGACCAATCTTAACGATTCAAACCATCAAGTTGTATATAGATTCTTAACGATATAATCGCTCTATCATGAAAGGCTTCCTGCTCGCTCTAATAATTGCATCTTTATTAATTTGCTGTAATACCTCCAGGAATTCCCTAAGTCAAAATCTTTATAATTCCACTTGGGAATTGGAGTACCTTTCCGGGCCCAAGATTGCTTTTGACCAGTTGTTTCCCGACCGTAAACCCCAGATCGTATTCAACATAGGTAATGGAAAAGTAGAAGGTAACGCCGGTTGCAACGGTTATGCCGCTCCTTATGACCTCGACGGTGCCAATATTAGTTTTGGAGAACCTGATCCAACCACAATGATGTATTGTGGAGAGGGTGAAAAGTTTTTCCTAAACACTATGAGAAAAGTCAATAAGTATACTATCGTCCAGGGAAAGCTTAATCTGATGTTTGATGAGATTGTTATGATGAGCTTTATCGAGATTGATCAATAAAGCTTCCAATTCTGTCAGTGATTGTGGGTTTCTGTTAAGCTGTGTCAATCACTGAAACCAGGACAATCTAGTGCTGTAGGCATATCAGAGAATGCTCCGATAAGCGGAGAAACCACCAGAGAAACAGGAAATGAATCATTTCTAAGCACCAGTTGAACCCTTTTGGAGTTTGAATATTTCCAGAGAGCAAGTACAGCTTGACACCTTAGCACCCATGGAACATGATATATCATATAGAAATTGAGGCAGTCTAATGAATATCAATTCATCATATTTATCACCGCGACTACATAGATGCTATTTTCACCTTCTTTCCGCTTTCTATAGATTGGTGGATAGCATCAAGAATCAACATGTCTCTTAAACCATCTTCACCTCGTACCATAGATTCCCGATCCTGTATCACACATCGTGCGAAATCTTCGATTTGCAGTTTTTGTTGAAATACCTGCTCATATTCCATAGGACCATTAGTGGAATGACCAGCCTGACCGGTATAAGCAGTTGCCGGCTGTAGTTCTATATAGCCATCCCTGCATCCTGCAAAAAGACGGTCGATAAAAGCTACCGGACCACTATAGCAATTGCACAGTGCTCCGTCGGAAAACTCCAATTGCCAGGTAAAGATCTCAGGTACTTCTTTGAAGAGACCTTTGCGTTGGGTAGTGGCCTGAGCGGTTACATATGCTGGGTCGGAGCCCTTGGTGTGCCGGGCGCTTTGAATGGGGTAAACGCCTAAATTATAAAGGGAACCGCCACCCATATCTTTTTTCAACTTCCAGGAATTTGTCCGGGGAGTGTAGGAATAGCCCAGGCTACACTCCATGTAATTAATGGGACCAAATACCTCTTCCTGGCCTAATCTTTTGGCCTCGATAAAGAAAGGATCATAATGCATGCGATATCCGATTGCCAGTTTACGTTCAGCATTCTGGGCTGCTTCAATCATTTGACGGGCCTCCTCCGCATCCATAGCCATAGGCTTCTCACAGATCACATGTTTACCCGCTTCCAGCGCCCTAATGGAGTATTCGGCATGCATGCTGTTAGGTAAAACTACATACACTATATCGATATCCGGATTATCGGCGATTTCATCATAGTTCTGATAATTGTAAATGTTTTCCTGCTTGAGGTTGTAATCTTCAGACCATTTAACAGCTTTTTCCGGAGTCCCGGTCACTACACCGGACAGATAGCAATTGCCGGTTTCCAGAAGCGCCGGGCCAAGCATTGAAGTACTATAGTTGCCCAGGCCCACCAGTGCAACCCCTAGCTTTTTTTCCTGTGAGGGCCAGCAGGATGCCATAGTAGGAGCCGCCAGGATGGCGCCTGCCAGCATTCCGGAGTCTTTGATGAATTTTCGACGATTGGGTGATCTCATAATTCTACTTCTTTCTGCAATAAGATAAATATAATTGGCACAATATAATGGGTGCGTGCCATTTGATTGATGGCAATGAAATTCAGTGTACCTAGCTGACATGTTGATGTTATTCACCAACCAGTACCGGGATTTAAGAAGCTTTGAGTATGCAGTGCTGGTCTAAATTTGGATTGGGCAATCAACTTTATCCAAGATTTGCCGTGCTGCACTCAATAAGGATTGAATTATAATAATTAGTTAAAAAATGGTTTCTCAAATCCCAAGAGGTTTGCTACTTCTATCTCCGTGTTTGCTAAAAATATAGATTTCAGATCTGATCAGCAGATTCCAACTCATGCTCTAGCCAGGGCAAAGGGATGGATCGGGCGATCTCCTCTAGGTGTGAGAGGTAATTTTGATAAGGGATATGATTCGGTTGGTCTTCCCCAGTTTGCGGAGTTCAGCAATTGATCATCGGCAAGTCGTAATCCAATTTTAGGTATTTTTTTGTACCTTATATGCACCCGCATCTACCAAAGGATGCTCCGAACAGACACTAGATTAAATAATCATTTGGCATGAGTAAATCTAACCTGTGGTCCAGGAGAAAATTCAGTAAAGCAATATGGTCATTACAGATGTTGGCAAGTTCCGGATTGCTAAAAGTCACTTCTTCATGTAAAAACGATTCAAAAAATAAAGAAGTCATTGAAAATCCTGTTGACCATCCAATCTTAAAACTTGCAATGGATGAAATAATCCCCAATACCCACGGATTGCCTTCCGCATCGGAGGCCGGAGGATTGGGCTATATAAATTCGATTTTTCAGGAATACCCTGAATTATCGCAGTCTTTATTGGAATTGTTGAAGCAACTAAATGGCATTAGTCTCTCCAACTATAAAACCGATTTTGAAAATTTAGATCGAAATGAACGAATAGCATCCTTAAAAACATTCGAACTATCGCGCACGGAATCCTTTGAAGTGCTAAAAAACCTCATTTATGAAAGTTACTACATAAATGAAACTGTGTGGAAACTTATTGGATACCAGCCTTTTCCTACTACCTCAACCGGCCCTCAAATGGAACCGTTCGACGAAACGTTGTTGCACCGGGTAAAAAACTTACCACCTTTATACAGGCATGAAAGCTGATGAATGAAGCTGAGATTGACGTATTGGTGATTGGATCCGGTGCCGCCGGAGGTGCCTTAAGCTGGCGGTTGACCGCCAAAGGAGCCAAAGTAGTATGTCTGGAACAAGGGGGATGGATTGATCCGTCCTCGCTGGCCTCGGGGAAACCCAATTATGAATCCCATCTTTTTAGGGGTGATTTTAATTTTGATCCCAATGTTAGACAACTGCCGGAGGATTATCCTATAGAGAAACAGGGCTCTTACCCGTTTACGGTAAATATGCTTAATGCCGTGGGAGGCACTACTGTTCACTGGCAGGGGCATTTCCCCAGGTTTCACCACTCAGACTTTAAGGTTAGGTCATTGGACGGAGTGGCCGACGATTGGCCGATCTCCTACCATGACCTGGAGCCATACTACGATCTGAATGACCAGATGATTGGAGTATCTGGCCTTAATGGTGATCCGGCCAATCCTCCCCGATCGCCAAGACCCACACCGCCTTTGCCGATTGGGAAGATGGGTAAAGCTCTGGTAGCTGGGTTTGAAAAACTGGGATGGCATTGGTGGGTATCTGATCAGGCTATTATTTCCCAGCCCTATAATCATCGACCCGCTTGTATGTTGCATGGAAAATGTATGTTTGGTTGCCCAATTGGAGCTAAAGCCTCAACCGACAGGACCTATTGGCCACTCTCTCTGGAAATGGGAGCAGAATTACGACCCTGGTCAAGAGTAAAGGAGATTACGGTTAACTCTCGAGGACACGCTAATGGTGTCTTATATTTTGATCAGCAGGGAGATCTTCACCAACTTAAAGCAAAAAAAGTGGTGGTTTGCTGTAACGGAGTAGGTACCCCACGTCTGCTGTTAAACTCCACTTCCAAGCATTTTCCAGACGGATTAGCCAACTCCAATGGAGTGGTGGGAAAATACTATATGATCCACCCGGCCGCTTTTGGAGTTGGGCTTTTCAAAGAAGAGATGGACAGTCACCTGGGACCCATGGGCACTCCCCTTATGAGTCAAGAGTTTTATGAAACTGACCTTAAAAACAATTATCTGAGGGGGTTCAGCTTGATGGGAGAGCGTACTTTCGGTCCCTTCAGCCAAAGCCTGGCTCTACCTTGGGGTGATGATCATCATGCAGCCTTCGCCGAGCAATTCCCCCATAGAGTAGGGTTAACCGCCTATCTGGATGATCTGCCCGAAATAGAAAACAAGGTGGAACTAGCGGATGAAAAAGCCGACAGCCATGGTATCAAAGGAGCTAAGGTAACCTATCACTTGGGAATGAACTCACAGGAAATGATGAAACAGGCCAAATCCAAAATCCGAGAAGCTTTAGAGGCTGCCGGAGCACATAAGGTTTTCTTCCTTCCTATTCCTAACGGCGCTCACTTAATGGGATCCGCCAGAATGGGTACCGACCCCAAATGTTCGGTAGTCAATGCCGAGAATCAAGCTCATGATGTACCCAATTTATATATTGTCGATGGAAGCTCTTTTACTACTGCTGCCGCGGTGAACCCAACCAGCACTATTATGGCCCTGGCGCTGAGAGCAGCGGACAAGATCTGGGAAAAAAGAAGGGAATGATTGAGCGAGTTCTATATTCACCAAGGTATACCGGGTGCCCGGTCTTTGTCTAAGGTATTATTTTTGAACCAATTATTGAAGGTGTCAATTTTTTGCTATCAGTAAATCATTCTGGTAAAAAACTTTCAGACCTGATAAGGATTAACATTGCGAAAAATTTTCCACCTAACATCACACGGTAGATTTGCAGGCTTATAACCTGGCATTTAATTTCCGGTATACTGAGGCACCGTGTATGGTGTGTAAGGCGCACCCGCTCGTTCAAGTTCCTCCTGTAAGCTTTTCAGATCTGTATTGATCAGTTTTTGCAGCCGTTGCAGCATTGGCAGGAATTCCTCTTCCGCAATAGTCAAACTGGTGGTATGAGTAGCCGTAGGAGCCGTTGTTGATTTGGACTGCTCATAAACTATGTTCTGTACCCGACTAGCAGGAGTTGGCGGCTTGTCTATGTCCAAGGCCGAGGCAACCGGGTCATCATTCAAGTCCACTTTTAAACTATAAAGTTTGGTTTTGATTAACTCCAATTTCTGAATCAATTCCTGTTCCTGGGATTCAGCAAGACTGATTGCCTCCTTGATATGCTTTATCTGATTCTCAATTTCGTCTATAGTTTTTTGAGCTCCCTTTATTGCCCTTGACAGATTATTGACTTTCTTCTGGAAAGATACTACCGTGCTCCTATCAGCAGCAGGAAGCGCATAGTTATCCAACGGAATAACTTCAAATGATTCAGGCTCATCCAGGTCGATCACCTCCCCATCTATCATTTTGGAAAAAGTGACTGTGTAAGTCCCCGGCTCAACCAGGGTCCCTTTATTATTGCTAAATGGGTTATAAAACGGAGGAGGTGTTAGGCTTATTGGATCTTTAAAGGGGTATCGTAGATCCCATTTTATCCGCTGAATGCCCTGTACCTCGGCCTTTGTGGTAAGCTTACGCACCACGTTGCCTTGCTGATCGCGGACGGTAAACAGTAGGTAAGGATCTGATTCTTC
This sequence comes from Cyclobacteriaceae bacterium, assembly GCA_965224285.1. GTDB lineage: Bacteria > Bacteroidota > Bacteroidia > Cytophagales > Cyclobacteriaceae > JAJCYK01. The sequence continues at coordinate 3,856,389 of OZ245043.1, read as the reverse complement.
TTTTTCCGCTTTTAATTGATCATATGAGGGGTATTTATTGGCGCTTCCCTTCGATTTATTCTTTTTCTCTTCTTCCCTACGGATTTTAGACTTTGTTTGAATCTTCTCCTGTAAGTAATAAGTAAAAATAGCTTCGGATCCTAAATTATCTCCGGTGTAATAGTTGTCACCTTGAAATGATTTTCCTGGAAGTCCCAACGGATACTGATTTTCGAACAACAAAGCGTCTCGTACCATAAATAGATCTGCCTGTTTTTCAAACAAGTCATTGGATATATTCCGCAACACCGAATAATCATCCAGCACATAAAACCCTCTGCCGAAAGTGCCTAAGATTAAATCTCCCTCCCTGGATTGAATCGCCAAATCCCGCACCGCAATCACCGGCACCCCTGACTTAAGTTGCTTCCATTTACCGTCACGGGAAAAAAACACCCCAAATTCAGTTCCCACAAATAACAGATCACGATCAATGAAATCCTCTGCAATAGCGTAGCTTGAACCTCTGGTGGGCAAATTTGCGCTGATATTGGTCCAAGTTTGCCCCTTGTTGGTGCTTTTAAATACATAGGGCATGAAATCTCCATATTTATGATGGTTAAAACAGGCATACACCACATTCTCATCATGCTGGGAAGCCCACAACATATTAACATAGGCTCGATTTGGTACACCGGGGATCTGGTCTATTTTTCTCCAGGAATTCCCGCCATCTTCTGTGACCTGGATCAGCCCGTCGTCGGTGCCCACAAAAAGCAAATTCGGATTTTTAGGTGATTCGGAAAAGGCCACAATGGTACCGTATGGAGAGGTGGACTGATTTTTAGCTACAGCATCCACACTCCAGGTGCGTCCCATAACCGGCAACTCATTGCGATTGATCTGCCGGGTAAGGTCTTCGCTGATCACCTGCCAACTATCCCCCCGATCTTCACTTCGGAACAATTTATTGGCTGCAAAGTATAACCTTGAATCATGATGCACACTCACTGCCAGGGGAGCATCCCAATTCCAACGATAGGCATTTTCACCCTTACGGGCCTGTGGTTGGATACCTTTTTCCTCTCCGCTGCGGTGATCATAGCGGACCAGGTTGCCGTATTGGGATTGTGCATAAATGATATCCGGATTATTGGGGTCGATCTGGGTTTCAAAACCATCGCCACCGTGGGTAACAAACCAATCTTCATTAACAATACCCTGGCCGCTTATAGTTCGGGAGGGCCCACCCAGGCTGAAATTATCCTGGGTTCCTCCATAGATATAATAGAAAGGCTCCCGGTTATCTACCGAAACTTTGTAAAACTGGGTGATAGGCAGATTGGTTTTGAAATCCCAATTTTTTCCGCGATCCCATGATTCATAGATCCCTCCGTCACAACCCACCAACAAGTGCTCGGTATCTTCGGGATCGATCCATAATGCATGGTTGTCAATATGCTTAAAGTCCTCCCCCACATGCTTAAAATTTTTACCACCATCTTCGGAAATTTGCATCCAGGTATCCATGGCATAAATGGTTAGAGGGTCTTCAGGATCAGGCACTAACTCCTGATAATAATTCCCACTGCTCACGTATTTACCCATTTTCTCCCAGGAAGCTCCTTGATTATTGGACCGGTAAACTCCTCCCTCGTCAAGAGCCGCTTCTACGATAGCATAAATGTAGGATGGGTCCGCCGGAGAAATGGCCAACCCTATACGCCCTAAGTCCACTTTAGGCAAACCGCGATCAATTTTTTCCCAACTGCTTCCCCCATCAGTTGATTTATAGATGGAAGACTCAGGTCCTCCACCTAAATAAGTAAATACGTGCCGACGTCTTTGAAAGGCAGCTGCATAAAGTATCTCTGGATTCTGAGGATGCATGACCAGATCATTCACACCGGTATGTTCGCTTATATCCAGCACCCGGTTCCAGTTCTTTCCACCATCCTCGGATTTATAAACTCCTCTATCCCCTCCTGCTGACCATAGGGGGCCAATGGCTGCCACATATATAGTGTTTGAATTGTCCGGATGTACCATAATTCGGCCAATGTGTTCTGAGTCTTTTAGACCCATATGCTCCCAGTTCTTGCCTCCATCAATGCTTTTATAGACACCATCACCGTACCCTACACTTCGCTGATTATTGTTTTCACCGGTACCCACCCATATTATTTCCGAGTTATTGGGATCCATGGTAATACAGCCGATGGAATAACTACCCTGATTATCAAATATGGGTGAGTATGTAATACCAGCATTAATGGTCTTCCAAACCCCTCCCGAAGATGTGGCTACATAATATTCTTTTGGCTGATTCGGATTGACGGCAAATTCTGAGATACGGCCTGAAGTTAAGGCAGGTCCCAATGTGCGAAATTTTAGCCCTGAAAGGTCCAAAGCTTCCAGGGGCGTGGAGTCGTTATTTTTTGCGGTACTCTTCTTTTGGGCTGAAAGGTTTAAGCAAATAAACAGGAGTAACAGAGTGGTAATGGTTAGTTTCATAATACTTTAGGCTAATGAAGATTTTTAAAATAAGCAGTATTTCGATTAACACCAATATTTCCAACCTGTAGCACTGAAAGTGTCTCAAGATTGCCATGATAGTATGGCAAATGGCTGGCATTTCCCACTATTTCATTTAAGAGTAAGTAACCAACCCCTTTGATTGGAAAATTTTTTTATGCCAATCCCGATTTCTGATACTCTCCACCCCTATCTTGCTTAAAAAAATCGATTTCAGATCTGATTGCAGGCTCCTGTTCATGCTATAGCCTGCGCAAAGGGGGGGGATCGGGGGGATCTCCCCTAGGTGTCTTGGTCGGTATTTATCCTTAGACAAGAGTATTTTTCCGATATTGCATCTGGCCATTATTTTCAGTTTTAACTAAATGCTAATTGGTTAGATTAACTATTCAGCATAAAGTTAGTCTAAAATGAGTAGGTCATATGGCTCCATTAATCCGGAGAATCTTGGATGAATTCTGGGAGAATAGTTAGATTGATATGTTGGCTGCTTCATAAAGATAAGGGATGGAACTACCTAAAATATGAAAGTGACAGATGTTACGGATAGTAAACGATATATGGGAGTAGAAGAGTTAGCCGCCTTACCAGTGCGAAAAACATTGGCCTCCGAAATTGTGTTAAAATTCTTTTTTCTTTTATCACTCTTTGCCTATTCCATTGGAACATCTGCCGCAGAAAACGATTTCTCTGATCCAAAGAGTGTTCGAATAGCGGGCTTGCAAATGGAGGTTTCTTATGATATCGAAGCCAACAAAAAAACCATTCTGGAAGCCATAGGGAAAGCCGCGGCCGCAGAAGCAGACTTCCTGATGACCCCGGAAGGATCACTTTCAGGGTATAACAATTCCTTTGACCGGGAGTTACTCCTAAGCGCTCTTGATGAGGTTACTCGGGCTGCGAGAGTGGCCGGGATTGGTTTGATATTGGGAACTTGTTATAAAGAAACTACAATCTCAAGGGAGAAAAGCTGGAATCAGATCCGGGTCTATTCCCCCACCGGTGATCTACTCTCCGCCTATTCGAAAATATTGCGTGGCAGCCCGGTGGACAACCCGGGTACGGGGAGATGCTTGACTATGAGGAAGGCGAGCTGAAGACTTTTACCTGGAACAATATCGAATTTGGCACCTTGGTCTGTAACGATCTCTGGGCGACCCCGGGACATACCACTATGGCCAATCCATATTTACCCTTAAAACTAAAGCAAATGGGCGCTGAAGTGATTTTACATGCCATCAATTCTGCTAAAACCTCAAGTACAAGCCATTCCATGAGTCATCGGTGGAGTTATGCGCTGAAAGCCTTAATGTACATATCGTGGAAGTAAATGCCGCCAAGGGAGATGACATTATCAACGCACGTTCCGGGCTGATTGACCCCAAAGGGATGCGGGTAATGGACATCCCTTCATCCGGCCATCAATTTTTCATTATCGATAATATTGTTAGATGATTCATCCGACCATTAATAAGTCTTTGATTCGAGTTTCAGTGGTATTTCTTTTTTTCCTTTTCCTCACTAGTGTCAACGCTCAACCATTAGTACTGAAGTATGAAGGAACCGATAGTGTGTACTTTTCCTATCAGGGAAAACCTTTGCTATCCTTCGGTGGAATGTCGGACTTTATTTTTTATGCAGCTGAAGATGCCTTTGACTATAAGAGATGGTGTGAATGGCAAAAAGCCCATGGCATGAATCATGCCCGGGCTTACCTTCCGGGTAGTTGGACGTATGTGGAAAAATTCGCTAAGGAAAATGGAGGAGACCTGGCAAATGTACTATTCCCATACCAGGAAACATTTCCGGGTAGTCGTCAATTTGATCTTACCAAATTCGATGAACGATATTGGGCCCGTTTGCGCAGACAATGTGAAACTTTGGCTGATCACGGGATAATTATAGACTTGTTGATGTGGAACGGCTGGCAACTTTCAAATTGGAGCGAGGAAGTGGCTGCGCAGGACTGGGATGGTCATTTTTTCAATCCTAAGAATAATATAAATGCTTTTACGGACTTCCTCGATACCAGTCAAGATCCCCAAGCCCGTCTTCAATTCTACCACACTGCTGATAATGGTAATCAGGAATTACTGAATATTCAGAAGGCTTATTATGAAAAGACCATTGAGGTAACGCATGACCTAGGCAATATCTACTACGAGCTGGTGCATGAGATTGCCATCAATTATTCCGACTGGGATAAAACATCCCATTGGTTGGAAGTGATGGCTAAAACCGTACGCCATAAATGGGATAGCCTAAACCCTGACAGGGCTATAATCCTGGGAACTGATGGTGGTCATTTGGCCGGATATCCCTTCAATCAGGGTGGCGGATATCCCCAAAAGGGATCAGAGATGGATTGGGTTTACAGCAATCCATTATTCAATGTATTAATTGATGGAAACCATCATCATGCCATCAACATGCGTCAGTGGGTAGCGCATTATAATAAACCTATCGTAGCTCAGGAGTCCAGAGATGACAGTGGCCAAACCTGGTCGTACCGTATACCGGAAAGTCATAATCATCTGCGCAAATATGTGTGGAAAATGATGATGTCTAAATGTCAGCAGATTGATATCTATACCAAGCCACAACCATTTTTTTTACCGATGAAAAAAATCGGAGGCCCTACAAACAACTACAACCCCCATGGCTGGAATGACTTTGAAAAGGATGCGCCTTTTTTACGTCAATTCTTCGAGGGCTTGGTGGATTATCCCAGCCTCAGACACCAGGGGTACTTTTGGATATCTACCGTGGGGCACAATCTGGTGCTATCCTCAAATAAAGAAATTGTGGCCTATATCTCCTCCCCAACCGGCATTGAAAATATGGACTATGGGCCTCGGGGCGCCCATGTGTTTTTATATGATCTGCCTTTTCCAAATGGCGAATATGTGGCTAAATTTTTCGATCCCAAAAGCGGGCCCAGCGGTTCAAGGGAAATTTCCATAAAAGACGGAGTCACTAAATTCCGCACTCCACAATTTATCGATGATTATGTGGTCCACATCCTAGGAGATTGAAAATGAATAAGGAGAAATCCCCATTTTTAATCGCTTATTTTCAACACCACCGAACCCATTCGTTGCTCTGTTTCCACCCTCCGGTGGGCCTCTACTACTTGATCCATGTAGTATACCTTGTCCACTACAGGCTTAATCTCTCCACCTTCGATCATCTCCTTAAGTGTTTGCAATTCTTCAGGAGTTTCCGCGGCAAAAGCAAAAGTTACCTTCTTGTCGGTGGTTTTCTCGGTGAAGAAGGATCTCAACATATCTGAAAGTCGGGGATTACCCATTAAATATCGTCCCTGAGAAAGAAGTGAATTAATATTATCTGAATATGAACTACTGACCACCATATCGAAGATAACATGGTATTTGATTTCCATTTGAGTGTAGTCCTGCTTTTGATAATCGATAAAATGATCGGCACCAACAGACCTTATAATAGCCTCCTTGTGGCTGGCGTCGACTGCTGTGACCTCTGCCCCCATGATTTTTGCCAGTTGCACGGCGAATATCCCGATACTTCCTCCAGCCCCGTTGATCAGCGCCCTCTCGCCGGGTTGGATGTTTGCCTTGCGCATAAAATGCAGTGCATTCAGCCCGCCCAATGGTACCGCTGCTGCTTCTTGATAATTCAGATTGGAAGGCATAGCTAGGAGGTTTCCAGTAGCAGGCAGACACATAAACTCGCCGTAAGCGCCCATGCTTAAGCCGGCTGAACCAAATACCGCATCACCAACTTGAAAGTTCTCAACAGCCTTACCTGTCTCCACTATATCTCCTGCAAAATAACCACCCAAAATTTTTTTTCGTGGCCTAAAAGGTCCCAGGGCTATGCGTAATGGAAGCCAGAACCACTTCACAGGAAATTTGAAACTACGCAACTCACAATCTGCCTTGGTAACTTCTACAGCATGCACCTTGATCATGACTTCATTGTCTTGAGGTACAGGTGGTTCAACTTGTTTCAATCGGAGCACCTCCGGTGGGCCGTAATTCTGGTAGTAGACAGCATTCATTGACAGTGACCTAGTGAACTTATATTCAATCTGCTAAACTGGTTATAAATTCTTCTAGTATTTCATTGAATTTCTGTGGCTTATCCACAAATAGAGCGTGATCCGTATCCTCCATAACTTCTATTTGGGCCTCGGGCCAATTCTGCCGGACTTCTTCTGCCGCTTCCACAGCCCAATCATTCGAACTATAAAGGTACAATACCGGCTTACCAACTTCATCGATCATTGGCCGTAAATCATTTGGGCCTATATAATGGATATTTGCGATAATCAAGGTCACCGCATTAGTGGGCATGTCAAGCACAGCACTGGTGAGAGAATCAAAATACGCTTCCGATTGCGGAGCATGGTGAATGGCTTTTATGAATTCACGGGTCCATTCGGGCCGGTTTAATTGTAAATTGCCGATCCGATTTCTGGCAATGGACTCTGAAACCTCTTGTTTTAAGTTAACGGGATGATCTACCAGCACCAAGGCACGGATCCTTTCAGCGCCGCATTCCTTTGCGGTTACCACTACTTCCTGAACTCCTAACGACCAGCCTGCCAGCACCACCGGTTCGGTATCCAGGTGTTCCAACAGCTCCCAGATATCACGGGCGCGTCGACTGGCATAGTAGCCAAAAGTAGGTTTTTCCGATTTGCCCTGCCCTCTGGGGTCCAATGCTATTACCCGGTAATTGGGGGCAAAGTATCGCAACTGATGCTGCCAGATCCAGGCAGGAACACTCCATCCGGTAACCAAGACTATGGTGGGACCCGAGCCGGCTTCCAGGTAATGAAGTTTTACGCTGTCGGAAGTGGTAAAGTATTGGCTTTTCCAATTGATCTGCGACTGAGCCTGAGAAACAGCGCATGTAACAATCAAGGTGATTAGAAATACTAAACTTTTAATGGTTTTTACTGATTGCATAGTTGAATGAATTGAGATGTCCATTTAAAGTAGTCACTTAATACTTTACATAGAATAAGCTGTTGACCCGGAAATTGACTATAACGGTCGCATTAGTTGGTTAAATTAGCAATAAATGCTTCAACTATTTGGTTGAATTCTCCTGGTCTATCTACAAATAATGCATGAGATGTATCCTGAAGCACTATAACCGGAACATTCGGCCATATTTCCCGGACTTCATGAGCAGCTTCCTTGGCCCAGTCGAGTGAACTATAAATGAATAAAACCGGTTTATCAAATTCATTGATAAAAGCCCTCAAATCGTTAGGGCCTATAAAATGGTCGTTGACGATCATTATGGCCACGGCATTGGTTGGCATCCTTAATATATCATTCGTGAGAGAATCAATGTATGGCGCTGTTTGTTTACTTTGATGTATGGCCTCTATAAATTCTGTTGTCCAGACCGCCCGGTTTAACTGCAAATTATTGATCCAGTTGCGGGCGATAGTTTCTGTGATTTCCGGACTGATATTAACCGGGTGATCCACCAATATTATAGCCCGAATCCTATCTGTTCCGAATTCATAAGTACCTATCATGATTTCTTGTACGGCACTTGACCAGCCAGCCAGCAACACTGGTTCAGGGTCCAGGTGTTCCAGCAACTCCCAGATGTCACGGGCACGGCGACTGGCATAGTAGCCGAAAGTAGGTTTTTCCGATTTGCCCTGCCCTCTGGGGTCCAATGCAATTACCCGGTAGTTGGGGGCAAAGTATCGCAACTGATGCTGCCAAATCCAGGCAGGAACACTCCATCCGGTAACCAAGACTATGGTGGGGCCGGAGCCGGCTTCCAGGTAATGAAGTTTTACGCTGTCGGAAGTGGTAAAGTATTGGCTTTTCCAATTGACTTGTGCGTGCACAGGGGAAATTGCAGATACAGTGGCTAGGATAGCAAAAAACGCCCCTCTGATCTTTTTATAGTGGCTCATTGCTTACGGGGTTATGATAAATAGTTAAGGTAATAAGTATACAAGGAACATGCAATTAACAGGAACTGATCACCTGCTAATCAAAATTTACCCAACCGCTGAACCGGGCCCTAATCCGGTGTGCTAAACCGGATGAGGCTAAATATCAGCAAGAGATATTTACTAAATTCAACAACCGGTTTAACCAAAAAAAACCGCCCGGAAGGCGGTTTTTTTCACTTCTAATCACAATTGCTTTCTAAAAACCGAATTCCAGACCGGCGTTGACTGATGAGATTGTCCAACCATCAGACGATATTCCTTGATAGCTGATTTTACCACGAACACTACCCGAACCATAAGAAGCAAAAGGCTGATACCAGAACCCGCCGTCATTACCCTCATTAACACCCACTGCGTAGCCAAGATCAGTGCCAACGGAAAACATATCAGTGATACTGAAACGTGCAGTTCCTCCTATCGGAATAAACTGAATATCATCATATTCAATCTCCACAATTCCCTCCTCAACCTTATCGCCAAAAAAATGATTATATCCGGCCTTGGGCCCCACAGAGAATTCATCACTTACCTCCAACAGGTAACCCAATTCCACCGCTATGGCAAAAGTGGTGAAATCACCGACATCACCTACAGGAATCCCTGCATTTAGCCCGGCTACAGCTCCTTGCCCCTGGGCAGAAAATGCTCCAATAAGCGCGAACGCGATACATAGAGTCAATTTTTTCATATCAGATATTGTTTGTTTGGGGGCAAAACTCGGGATATTTCACCTGAACAACTAAACCATATGCTTTTAATCATACTATTGAAAGATTTTCAATAGTATTGCAAATTTTTTGATTTAGAGTTGGGAAAATAATCATAGGTGATCTCGAGGATTTGATTCTTAAGTCAAGACACACCAAATGACAATGGGTAATATTGATAAGGTTTTGTAATCCATATCCTGATCGCCCTGGCGAATCAACACATCTGGAATAATACCAAGGTGACCTAACGGCGCAGGTTTTTGACGGACATCAAGACTGGACTTCTGCGTGAGGGACAGCAGTGAAAAGTTTACCCGCCAAACCGGCTGGGGCCGTTTCACGCGGAGCAAAGTCAGTTCTTATTGATTTACAATCAGGCGTGAGCGGTGCTTGGAGTGGCCTTGCAGTCCCGTAGCTTGGCGAAGGAAGGCCTTGCCGGCCCGTAGCTTAAGCGAAGGATAGTTTTGGGGCAAAACTGAAAAATATTCTATCAGGATACTAGACTTCATAAATTATACGATTCTTAGTGGTGCATGGACAATTTTTGTATCTTTTACGATCATGTCTCAATCCCATCAATTAGCAGTAATCATGTTTGCGGACATTGTGGGCTACACAGCTCTGATGCAGCAGGATGAACATCAGGCATTGAGTTTGTTAAACCGATTTAAAGAATATGTGCAAAAATTGGCCGCTGAGCATCACGGGCGAGTTATTCAATATTATGGCGATGGATGCCTGCTTTGGTTCAATAGCTCTAAGGATGGTGTGAATTGCGCCATTGACTTACAACAAGCCTGTAAAGCTGCCGATAGCATTCCCCTCAGGATTGGATTGCACTTAGGAGAAGTGGTGGTTCAAAACCAAAATGTGTTTGGCGATGGGGTTAACCTTGCCTCACGTATTGAATCGTTGGGTATAGCTGGTTCGATTTTGATTTCCAAAAGTATTCGGGATCAAATCAAAAATAAGCGTGAATTTGAAATAAAGTCTTTGGGCCGGTTCAATTTTAAAAATGTGGATGAGCCCATGGAGGTATTTGCCATCGGCAATCATGGTTTATCCGTGCCCCAGCCAAATCAAATGAAGGGTAAACTACAGCAGCAAGCCTCGTCAAGCACCTCTGCTAACCAACGATTCACCATTTTGGTGGGTCTGGTGGCACTGTTAATAATCTTGGGTTTGGCATGGGTTGGTTGGTTCAGCTATATGGGAAGTTCACAAGATAGTTTAACTGAGTCAGGGACAGAACTTGAAAAAACCATGGCAGTATTACCTCTGATCAACCTGAATAACGACGATAATTTGGAATATTTTTCCAATGGGGTTACCCAGGAGATCATTGATGAATTGGCCAAAGTAAAAAACATCACCGTAGCAGCTTTTAGCAGCACTTTTATATATCGGGATCGCCAAAAACCAGACCGTGAAATAGCCGAAGAACTAAACGTAAACTATATGATGTCTGGGAGTTCCCGGATATTTGGTGACAGCGTAAAGCTTTCAATTGAATTATTTAATCCCAGATCCAATAAAAGAATATGGAATGGCACCTTCAATGAATTAATGGCCAACGCCCCTATGCTCCAAACCAGGATTGCCAAAGAAGTAGTGGCCAATCTGGGTGTTCAACTCAGTTCAGGTGAAAAAGAATCTCTGGAAGAAACCGTTACCGAAAATGGTGAAGCCTTCCGATTATTCCTAAGGGCTAAATCGGAGCTAAGCAAATTGTCCCAGGAGGGCTTTACTAACAGCCAACGATTTTTAGAGGAGGCGTTGACATTGGATCCCCAGTATGCTCAAGCTCATACCTTATTGGCATGGACACTGACACTAGGTCGGTCATATTTTATGACTTCCCATGAAATCTCCACCGAGCAAACCCATGCTGAGATCGCACCCCATATTGAAAAGGCCATAGAGCTGGACCCTGGAAGTTCGGATATATATTTGGTAAGGGCTAATTTGAATTTATTCCACCTGGGCAGGATGAATGATGCTAAGCAGGATGTGGATAAGGCCCTGGAACTCAATACCTGGCCCAAGGTCCCGACCGACTACTGTGTCTGTACTATAGTTAGTACCTATGCCAGTCTCAGGAAAATTGACCGAGCGAAAGAGCTGGCAAAAATTGCCAAACGAGTGGATCCGGGCAACATTCTTCTGTATTATGATCAAGCTACTATTGAAATCGCAGAAGGAGATCTGGAGGAAGCTAAGGCGATTATCGAAGAAGCGCTATCAATTGCCGATAGCCCATTTTATAATTGGATGTTGGGATGGATTTATTATCACCAAAAGGATCATGCCTTGGCGCTGGAATATTTTGAACGAGTACATGACGTCATGGGATTTACCAGTCCTGTGGTAATAGCGTATTTATCTGCCGCATTTTATCAGCTTGATCAAAAAGAAGCAGGTGATAAATATTATGCTGATCTAAAAAATAGCCGACAGGCCGGCAACCCCAGTAAGAGTTTGCCGCTGGCTATCATAGCGGCTGCGCAGGAGGATGTGGATCAAATGTTTGAATATTTGCAACAAGCCCAAGCGGAAAAAGACTACGGACTGGCCTACTTTATCAATATCGACCCTATTTTTACTCCCTATTTAGAGGACTCCAGGATGGTTGAAATACGCCGGAGGCTGCAATTTTTTGATGGTTGATAATATGCTACTGCTCGTGATTGCGGGGAAAAGCCGATGCTACTGTCTGGCAATAATTCACTCACCTATTTTATTTCCAAACCCCTCTGTTCAAATTAATCGAATTACTGGGCATGATGTTTGTAACATGGTGCAAAGATCATGATCATTGCCCTATTCTCAATATATAGGACAGCTAATATATTATATCATCAATGAATGCACTATTTTAGTTGACCAAAATTTTTCAAAGCATGATAAAGCTACCATCAACTCAAATACTATTGGCCTGTCTGCTGTCATTTACCCTGCAGGCCCAGAATTACATAACTCCCCTGGATGTAGCAAAACTAAAATCCATCTCCTGGTTTGATGTTTCCACCAACGGTCAATATGCCCTCTACGGCTTAGTGAATCCTGCGGATCCATTGGTGGAAAATGAAACCGCAACCATACATCTCCATGTAATTGATCTAGATGATCAACAAGGCCGGGAGCTTGTTACAGATCGTCATGTGATCAGTGCAGCTTTTCGACCCCAAGCGGAAACCGTCACTTTTCTTGCTCGAAATAATGAAAAGTCGAGAGTGACTTTATGGGAAGTCGATATAGCCGGCGGTGTGGTCCGCGAATTATTCAGTTTTGCCCGCTCTATTAAGAAATTTAAATGGTCAGCCGATGGAAAATCCCTGGCGTTTACCGCAGCAGATGAACAATTGAAATCAGAGGCACCTTATCAACCTGAAATATTTGAAGAAAATCTGATCTACACCCGTGCCTTTGTGGTAAACCTCCCTGATCAAAATCCCCAACAAGTTAATATTGAGGGCACAGTATATGAGCTGGAATGGAGTCCGGATGGATCCAAATTGGCAGTGGCCAACAGCCCTACTCCTTTAGTGGACGATTTCTATGTTAAACAGCAAGTTTCTATCGTCGACTCCCAAAGCTTGGAAGAGGTCGGTGTGATTGATCATAAAGGTAAGCTGGGTGAGTTTTCCTGGAGTCCGGATGGCTCACAATTAGTGATGATCGCTGGAGCTAATATCAATGATCCCGTTGATGGCAGGCTATTTATTGTGCCTGCTACCGGTGGTAAACCACAACAGATGATGGAAGGATTCGCAGGAATGTTCCATCAAGCCCAGTGGGTGGAAAAGAATAACATAAAGGTATTAGCCAGCACCGGTACCGGAAGCCGCTTGCTGTCTATTAATCCCTCTAATGGAAAAAGTAAGATCCTGGAGGAATCCTCGAATGGCAGTCCGGTATGGGATGCCTTTGTTACTACGGGAGAGATCACCATTTTTGAAGCGGCCAGCCCTGATCATCCTTCTGAGCTGTTTCTGCGTAAGGGGCAGCAAGCCACCCGGCTCACCGACAGCAATCCCTGGCTGGCGGCAAAGGTGTTGGGAGAGCAAAGAGTAGTGCGATACACTGCCCGTGATGGAATGGAGATAGAGGGAATCTTAATACTTCCTCCAGGTCAGGTTGATATGACAAACTTGCCCTTGATAACCGTAGTTCACGGTGGACCGGAAGCACATTATGATAATGGCTGGCTCACCAGTTATTCCATGCCCGGACAAGTTGCAGCAGCCAGCGGTTTTGCAGTATTTTACCCTAATTACCGGGGAAGCACCGGAAGGGGAATCGAATATACCATGTCCAGTCAAGGCGATCAGGGAGGAAAGGAATTTGACGATGTGGTTGATGGTGTGGATTTTTTAATAGAGCAGGGGCTGGTAGACGGTCAACGGGTAGGAGTGACCGGCGGATCCTATGGAGGGTATGCCACTGCCTGGCTAACCACCAGATATAGCGAAAAATTCGCTGCCGGAGTGATGTTTGTAGGTATCAGCAATCATATTTCCAAATGGGGCACTAGTGATATACCGGAAGAGATGTACAATGTGCATGCCAGGTCCCGGATTTGGGATGACTATGAATATTGGTTGAAACGCAGCCCCATTTACTATGCTGACCAGGCTAAGACGCCTCTTTTGATCATGCATGGTAAAGAAGATCCCAGGGTTCATCCCGGGCAATCAATGGAATTGTACCGGCATATCAAGACCCGGACCGACACCCCGGTGCGTTTAGTACTATATCCGGGGGAAGGGCACGGCAATCGCAAATCTACCGCCAGGCTGGATTACAACTTACGGATGTTGAGGTGGTTTGACCATTATCTGCTGGATGTAGATACCGATCTGAATGCAGGTGTGGAGTTGGGAGAGAAGGATTAATTCGAGTTCCTGATAAAGGGTTTATAACTCCTTTTTTATATAGGCTGGCAAAGCGGGCCTTTACTTTTTTCATCGATAAAAAAGTAAACAAAAAAATCTAGGCTGTCGATAAATTTTTGCTAAAACCCCTGGTCAGTAAAGAGGAAAGAGCGCGAAAACCGAAGTGTACCTAATGGATATTTTGTATTCTATACTATGTACTACTCCTTCATTGATACTACGACAAGACTAAACTGCCATTCTGTGCCGGCCGACCTTACCACTTGCCTCGGCCACTTGAGGTCATCTCGAGGTTAAATATTTTGATTCCAAACACACAAAACCAGGATGACGTGAGGGGGTATGAATAAGCTATAGTTGTTGATGTAGTGGTCATCTGGAGCGGCGATCAATAGTTAATTTACCATAATTGTCACTCGGCGCAGCCAAGCGACTGAGTTATGTAAATATTTTATAATCAGATACTTGTGTTACTACGTCATAAGCACCGAAGTGAAAGGCTTGTCTGGAACGAAGCGGAGAGATCTTTTTGGCTAGTAGCAGATCTTTGCCAAGTCCTGCAAACCAAACTTAACTCGGGTACACCACGTAAAAGATTGCAAAGTGGTTGAGCTTAGCTTCTATAAGACAAGTAGCCTCAAATTCATTCGCGCTCGCGCTCTTTCCTGAGCACGGATAATACCATTATGAAATCTGATCTACCTTACTCCTACTACAAAATTACTATCCGGAACCCACTGCTCATTCCTTCTTAAGAAACTCCCAAATGAAATAGCACCAGTAAGATCAAATTCTAAGTGGACGTAAGCTGAGTCACCAAAAAAATTGAGGGTTTTAAATTCGTATATGGGAAACTCAGTTCGATCTAGGGGGCTTGATTTCTTTAATATATTTAATGTATCTCCATTTTGAGTATATGGTGGAATCAAACACCTATAATCCTGAGAAAAGACGATATGTATTGAATCAAACCTATCGCGAACATTTCTCATCTTGGAATACCTAATTAGATGTACATTGTTCAGAACAATTTTAACCAACTCGTTGTTATGTAAACAATTCGAATCTAATGTGTGAGGAGTTTCCGTTTTGAAAACTTCGGATGTTAGTGGCTCTTTTTTCTGTTTGCAATCACACAATACTACTAACAATAATATAAACCATAGATAAGCCGTCATGGTATTACTTTGTGTTAACAAAGGTCGCGGCGAGTATAAAGGTAATGGGGTGTTTCACGTGTTTGTTGGTTGGCTTAGTTTGAATAATGAGTATCATAAGCTTTTACTTCAGAAAGGCTGATTATGTAATTCACCAAATCTAAAAATTCCTTTCCTTTTTCATATTGGCACAACTCTGGTGACCATCGATGTAGTAAATAATAGCCATCTTTGTTAATCCCTTCCAAAATATAATTGACTCCATCTGCACCATCACAATGTTTATTATTAAGTTAACAAAATCCAAAAGGATAATAATGGTTCTCCAGCCTCCTCGCGTCTCCGGTCCGATGTGGCCTGCACAGCTTGTTTTATTTCTCTTTCTGTCCGTACCACTTGCAGATCATCCCTAGCACCAGATGCTCTTTGACCCAATTGTCACCATAGTTACTTCCAACATTTCATTTATTGCTGAACGTAAATAAGAAAAAATAATCTAAAACTGACATTCTGTTACGGCCGACCTTACCACTTGCCTCGGCCACTTGAGGTCATCTCGACCGAAGTGAAAGGCTTGCCTGGAACGAAGCGGAGAGATCTTTTTGACTAGTAGCAGATCTTTGCCAAGTCCTGCAAACCAAGCTTAATTCATGTACCCACTTAAAAGATTTATCGGCTGAGCTGCTGCTTATGACGTATTACTGTAAGTTTCTGATTATAAAATGTTTACAAGGATCAGTCGCTCGGATATTCCGAATGTCGACTATGCCGGATCTCAATCTAACGGCTGCATCAATTTCATCATGTTTATTAACACGTAACTTTTTACTCTTTCTATAAATTAGGGGCCAAGTTTATCAGGTTTTTGCATAACCAAATTTCTCATCAATCCGATGGCCGTACCACCTACAGCTAGTCGAAATACACCCAGTTGCTGCTTTCATTACCAACATAGTCGAATAGATAACCGGTATGAATCTATATTCACCGTGCTTGTACCAGTTTTTGTTGGGAGTTAAGTGCTTCGGAAGTAACCGATACAAATCCAAATCATCAATCGTACGACTTTCTTCTCTATTCCCGAGAATCCTTAAGAAACTTCCCTATCTCTCCCCAAAACAACTTATAATCCAACTGTTCCAGGTCATTGTGTCTACCGCCGGTTATAGTGACTAGTTTCTTAGGGCCCTGGTATTCCTGGTATAACTTTTCGCCCATATAATAAGGCACCACTTCGTCCTTATCACCGTGAATAATGAGGATGGGACATGTAAGGTTATTTATTTTCTCCAGGGAATTGTAACTGTTCCCAGCCATAAACTTAAGCCAGCCCAAGCCCATAGAAACTGCCATTTCTCTGCCTGAAGTAAGCGGGGTGATCAATATTACTTTCTTAAATTGTCGGTTTTGGCCCAGGTGCACTGCCACCGTAGAGCCCAGTGATCGTCCCAATAAAATAATATCTTCTTCCGGATACCTCAGCTTGTCAGTGGCATAGGTGAAGGCAGCCGCTCCATCCATATAAATACCTGCTTCAGAGGGGGATCCGGTACTCTGAGCGTAACCGCGATAGCTGATCAATAAAACATCCACGCCCATCTCAAATAGCTTCTCAGCCTGCGGCACCCGATGGTACAAATTACCAGCATTTCCATGAAAATACAGGACCAGATTTTTAGCAGTATCGGGATGCTTAAAATAAAGAGCCTGGATCTTTTCACTATCCTCTGTATTGATCCAGAGAGCGCTAGCATAATTGGGAAGCCGATCAATAGAAATTGTAGTGCTACGATCAGGAAAAAATGTCAATCTATCTCTCATATCGCAATTTGTGAAAATTGACCATACTACACCACACAGATAGACAGTAGTTCTCACTCTTAAAAACCAAAAGAAGGTAGCCCGCTTGAGATTAATAGGTGAAGGGCTTGGCTGGAATAAGTATATTTCAGATAACTACTTCCCGGGTTTAGCCCTTACCCAAATTTCCACTTCTACCTTATCTGATAACAACAAACTTTTATCCCCAACATCGAAATCCCTGCGGTCAATAGTAAAAACCCCTTGTAGTATGACGTATTCGGCTTGCTTTTGGAAGCTGAAGGGGATTTGTATTAAGTCTTCCCGGTCCTTGATCTTCAAAGTAAAACTCCCTAAAAACCTATCATCTTCCCCAGACTCAAACCCCTGGGATTCCAAGGTTATGTGAGGGAACCTCTCCACATCGAAAAAGTCGGGGTTGCGCAAATGTTTGTTCCTTATGCGAATGCCGGTGTCTACGGTGGCTGCATCTACAGATGCTTTTATATTGCTCTTTTTTAACTTTTTGGGATGAAAGTATATTTCAGACTTCAGGCCGCTGAAGCTGCCATTCACGTTGATGCCTGCATTTTTTATCTTGAAAGAAATTGAGGCGGAATCTGGCTGCCAACTTTGTCCGAAAAGGGCCAGTGGAACCAAATACAGCACGGTGATGATAATTCTTACCATGTTAAAGAGTTTTAAGGTACGCGATCAAGGCTTCTTTATCTGGGGGGTCCAGATCCATGGCGAAGTCATGGCCACCAACTGCTTGGTGCTCAACATCAGATGGTTTAAATCCGGTAGGCACGTAATCCGGCTCCAGGCGTGCGGGATCAAATACATCTTCCAGGGTTGCCAGTTCACCATTATGAAAAAATGGACCTCTAAACCAAAGCCCCCTCAGTGAGGGGATTTTGTAATAGCCGGTACCCCTCCTACTGTAAAGGGCGGTACGTGGATCAGTCTCCACTGATATGTTGAAGATATCATATTTCTCAAAATGTTCCGGTGGAGGCTCAAAGCCATCAACGGGTGTCAGCATATTGTTAGTGTATAACGGCGGGGTATGGCAGGTTACACAACCTTGCTCATTAAATATTCGCTCTCCCCTATCCAGCAATTCTTGAGGATACTCATTAGGGTTTTCAGGAGGTTTAAGCGAGTAGATAAACTGGGTTAAAGCGTAAAGCTGTGCATCGGAGTATCGCTTGGGATCATAGCCAAACGGGTGATTCCAATCTTCATAAGACGGTAGTTTTACATGTTCCGGTTCATCTAAAGGAATGAAGCCATCATAGGCGGTAAGCATGTCCATTCCCTGATTTAAAGCAGCATATCGCATCAGGTCCTCAGGTCCCCGGTGTAACATCAGCCCGGTGATATCCAGGTATTTAATATCCTTTATCCCAATTAAACTAGGTACCCTCAATGGCAGATTGTGCGCCATGCCCTGTCGTGACATGACTCCTAATGGAGTCTCCATCAAATCTGCCAGCATCACTTCAGCGTCGCGATTTAAGGCGGAATCCATATAATTGGAGGCCCAAGGAGTACCGCTTAAACTGAGGAAACCCGCCTTTACCACAGCAGCAGGGAATTTAAATTTTTTAGCGATATAGCCGAAGCCGGCGTCGAATGCGTGATTGCCCTGAGCGCCAATGATAACTTCACCGTTGTCCATCACCCGACTATGGCAGGTCGCGCAGGACAAATCACCATATCTGATGACACCTTTATCAATAACAGTGTATTTGGCAAAAGGGTATATGCCCTCCTTAGTGATTTTGTCTCCTGAAGTAGCTAAATAAGCGGAGTCCAAATGTTTCCCGCTAAAAATGCTGTTTTCTGTATTTAAAGTCGGCGGCCAGAAAAACACCTGCTCACCGGCCCTGATCCAATCCTCCTGGGTTTTTATCTCCCTCAAATTGAATGCTATCTTCGGCTCAATTTTTTTCAAAGAGTCAAGATAGCCGGAAGGCTCATAATCTTGGGCATAGACAGGGTAGGTTTGATATATGACATGCTCAGGCAAGCTATCATAGTATGCCTTAGGGGCATATTCTACCTTTACACCCGGCGCGGGAGGTGGTAGATGAGAATTCTTTATTGCCTTAACATCCCAGGTGACCGGTATTTCCCAGTTGTTAAAGGAGAATATGAATAAGAATATCCCCAGTACAGGAATGATCAAATGCTTACCTGAACGAGCCGGTTCAAATAAATTATAAGACATGGTTTGATTGTTTTAGTGGTAAAAGCCGGGAAGAAAGTTGCTTGGCAACGAATATATACGTACTGCCTCATCCCCGCCTTCCATTGAATATTTGCATTTAATCCCAGAAAAGCAAAATGTAACCTTGGGCTTTGCGTGCGGACAGATACCGCGGCACAAAGCCAAAACGTGAAATATGTCTGCTATTTGACAAATTCATACACTTAACTATTTGATTTTTAACAAGTTGTTTTACATCTTGCCTCTCCTTCTTCGACCAACCGACCTATTATCTTCTCCGGCCTAGGTTAAGTGCGGCTATCGTCAATATTTAATTAATCTGCTTCGGGATTTATTTCAAGTTTATTTGTCGAGTTAGCGATCCCAACTATTTAGGCATTATTGATACAACCCTATAGCTAAAACCAGGTTTCGAAAATGAAACCTGGTTTTTTATCATCAGCAGAGGGGTTACTGGATTTCGGCCAAATACTTGCTCAACTGGTCAAATGCTGATCCCCAACCGTTATAGAACCCCATGTCTTTCTGTTGCCGTGCATATTCTTCTGTGGGATGGATCACCTTAAATATAAACTTAGTTTTCTCTTGCTCTTCCGAGAACTCAGCCTGCATAATGACGCCTTCAGTCATAGGAATAAAGTTCGCTGAAGTTTCCAATAGCGCAGGTGCTTCAATTCTGGAATATTGACCAAAAGCTCTAAAATCCTGACCATTACCCATCTTCATGACGTACTCCCACTCCCCTCCCACCACAAAGTTGTGCTTTTTTATAGTGGTTTTCATTCCCGGAGGCCCCCACCAGTTTGCAATATGCTCCGCCCTGGTCCAAGCCTCCCAAACCAGGTTGCGGGGAGCATCAAATACTCTTTCTATAGTTAGCGTTCTTTTATCAACTTCACTTATTGGTTGGTTCATGGTCTTGGGATTTTTGTTTTAATTGGTTTAAATAATCTTCAAATGAATCCAGTTTTTGCTCCCATAGTCTGCGGTGTTGCTCAACCCAGTCAGAAACTTGGCTGAGTTCCTCTGGAACAATGATACAATGCCGTTCTCGTCCTTTAGCTACTGTTTTCAATAATCCACATTCATTAAGGATCCTGATATGACGAGAAACCGCGGGACGGCTAATATCGAACTTCTCCGCTACCGCATTTACCGTCAGGGGTTGCTCTGCCAGCAGATCAATGATCTCTCTCCTTACAGGATCCGCTATGGCTTGAAATACATCTCTTCGCATCATGTGTAACTGTTTGGTTACAAATATATACGTAAATGAGTGGTTACGCAAATTATCGCTGACTTTTTTACTATTTTATGTTAAGCTTAGTCGGGTTACAATTTATACGGAATGGTATTAAATGTATTGCGGTAGAAAATCGTTTTGTATAGCTAGTTATTTGAGCCTGATGATCATGTTTTGAAACTATCAGATCAGAACCTATTTGAAACCATAACGGACTGACTACAAAGGTGATTATGAGAATAAATGTCGTGTACACGACATTATATTTACCACTCTAAATTGTCTTTAAAAAGGTTTATGATTATCTTCTAGTCCTTCAATCGGCACTTACCTTTAACAATCACTCCGGCCACTAGTAAGTATGGTATTCGCATATACAATTTTATACACTAAAACCTATACCCATGAGAACTTCTCTAAATTTCTTAATTGCTTTAACGGTCTTTGTTGTAGCCTGCAGCGAAGATTCCATTTTGGATCCAGCTATTCCACAAATTGCAGACCCCCAGCAGTCCCTGGTGGGGAAAAGTGATGCAGGCAATTTATCAGCTCGAGCTACTAAAAATAGTGTAGAGGTGATTGATGCTGTAAATGGTGGAGTAGTTGGAACCTCCGTTTTGCATCGCAACAAAAATGGTATCACAGCTAACTTCAGCGCCTCCGGTCTGGAACCAGGTCATGCCTATACCCTGTGGTGGGTGGTCTGGAACGCACCGGAAAATTGTGCCAATTATCCGGATCCCTGTGAAGAGGCTGATTTTGGAATTGCTGATGAGGTTCAGGTGGAAGTACTTTATGCTGCCGGCAATCTGGTTGGAAATAACGGGGTTGGCCATTTTTCAGCTCATCTAAGTGAAAACGATGATGATCAAAGCATCAATGCTGATATTTTTGGGCTACCGGAGTTTGGAGGTTTATTAGATGCCGAAACTGCCGAGATCCACATGGTGTTGAGAAGTCATGGTCCCGCAATATCCGGAATGGTGAATGATCAAATAGACTCCTACGAAGGTGGTTGCACTAC
Source organism: Cyclobacteriaceae bacterium (assembly GCA_965224285.1). Classification (GTDB taxonomy): domain Bacteria; phylum Bacteroidota; class Bacteroidia; order Cytophagales; family Cyclobacteriaceae; genus JAJCYK01. Next base: position 3,834,839 of record OZ245043.1, on the reverse strand, counting down.
CTTCCTGGATCCTTTTACGGAAATTCCGGACGCTATTGGAGAATGCGCGGACATCTACTTCTCCATTCATCCACCGGGCAACTAAGATCATAAAAATAAGATTAGCCAAATACCGAAGTCATGCTTCGGTATTTTTTTTTGTAACTTCAATAACAAAACTTGTTTCTAATAGACAATCTGTGCCTGCCTGACATGGGTATGGCAATAATAGATTATGGAGGTTACCACTCCATAATCTCACCAGGTGCTAAACTTGTATCATGCTCTTAAAAGAATTTCCCGATTTAAGTTGGATTCGTCGTCAGGCGAAGAACAACTTCACCGAAGGCCGTGATTATCGTGGAAATAAGCTAAAGCATCAGGGCTGGCCTTCAGTTGTGCTTAATACCACCAGTTATGAAACGGAAAGAACTGACATTAAAGGTCCCTTTAGTTTATTTTTCAATTTTTACGGCAACAGCTGGATTAGTACAGAAAATTATACTTTAAAAATTTCCCGGCAGGTATTTGGTTTAACCAATTCCGGGCAGTATTACGATTTACTGGTCCCAGCCACAGAAAAAGTTAACACTTTTAATATTCACTTTGGACAGGCCTTATATAATGATGTAATACACGCGCTGCAAGGATCTCATAATTATTTATTGGATAACCCCGAATGGGAGGATTTTGAGGTTAACCATTACCCCAGGACTCATTGGTGCAGCTGGGAGTTCCGCTCAAGGATCCGGCGTTTACAGGAATTTTTTAAACATCATCAGGATAAAGTGATTCCCTCGGAACGGGAAGAAGAACTTCTAGCCGATTTACTGGAACATTTGATGGTAAACGACCTCAACATATTTCGCCGGAAGCAAAAATTGGAATGTCTAAAGGTCAGCACTCGTGAGGAGCTTTTTCGCAGAGTGCTTTTAGCGGTGGACTATATCCATCAGACATTTCCGTCAGCCTGTTCACTACAAGATGTAAGCCGGCAGGTGGCACTATCCAAGTTCCATCTATTGCGCACATTCACCAATGTAATGGGTTGTACACCTTACCAATATACCGCTAAGCTCCGTTCAGAGCATGCATCAGAATTGCTATTAACCTCCAATCTAACTCTACCGGAGATCTCCATAAGAACCGGCTTTTCTGATCTGGCTTCTTTCAGCCGCTTCTTTAAAAAGCATAGTGGGGTAAGTCCAGCCGCTTATCGAAAATTAGCAATTTAGGTTAAACATTGCATCATCACATTCAATTACCTTCGGGTTGATCACTATATCATTCCCATGTTAGAAATTGGATTTTACCTTTGGACCTCAGTTGTCATCATTTTACTGGTTTTAATGTTTAGGCATGCTCGAAATTGCAAAATAGTGTTAAAATTATTAGCCGGGATCTTAGGGTGGGTCGGTTACATTTTCATTCTGATAAACATGGGGCTACTGGATACTTTTGATTTTCCACCAAGAGTGCCTCTAATGATTGTAATGCCGGCTGTTGCTATCATCCTATTGATGGTTTTTAGGTTGGATGCCCGGAATACTCTGCTGTCTGTCCCCCTTCATATTCCTGTTTTGCTTCAATCATTCAGGATAATAGTGGAACTTCTAATTTTCGGAGCCGTCACAGAGAATATTTTCCCCCGAATTACCACCATTGGGGGCTTAAACTATGATATTTTGGTAGGGATCTCAGCCCTGATTATGGCCTTGGGGTATAAGACTGGCAAGGTAAGTCTGCCAGTTTTAAAGTTTTGGAATATCCTTTCACTGTTGATTTTAACCGTTACAGTTTTTTCATTTATGCGGGGTTTTTATTTAGATCAATGGTCATCTCAGGTACCCAAAGAAAAATTTGTGCAATTCCCATTTGTACTGCTGCCCTCATTGCTGTTGCCGACAGCTGTATTTCTTCATGCTTTTTCCCTTCGTCAGATCGGTTTATCTCAAGCTGTAAAACAATCGTCAAAGGTTCAGGGCATATAAGAATTCTCAAAATAGGTTCCTCCACCCAGCTGTTCTAGAAAAGCTAGAGAAAATCTTATTTAAGAAAATCTGAAACTATTTTGGCTTAAAACCATATAATATATTACCGTCCACTGAATTATAAATCAAACTAAAAACCACATATGAAAAGTGTACTTGTTACCGGCAGCAGTTCCGGATTTGGATTACTCATCACTAAAAGATTATTGGAGAACGGATATAGCGTGCTGGCATCTATGAGAGATGTAGAAGGAAAGAATGCCTCTTCTGCCAGCAAGATCAAAGATTTTGCCAGTGAACAATCAGGAAGTGTTCATATTGTAGATCTCGATGTAACCAACGACAGTTCAGTTGACACTGCCATAGATCAAATCCTGAATAAAGTGGGAAATGTAGATGTGGTAGTGAACAACGCCGGAATTGGTCAGGGCGGATTTACTGAAGCCTTTGAATTGGAACAATTCAAAAAAGTATTTGAAGTGAACGTATTCGGCGTTCAAAGGGTAATGAGGGCGATCCTGCCCTCTATGCGAAGCCGCGGCAGCGGATTGATAATTAACATTTCCAGCATAATGGGCCGGGTGGTAATTCCTTATGCCGGTATCTATACCGCCAGTAAATACGCCTTGGAAGGGCTTAGTGAAAGTTATCGTTACGAATTGAAAGGCACTGGCGTGGATGTTGTGGTAATCGAACCGGGCGGGTTCCCCACCAGTTTCTTTGGTAATATGATGTCACCGGCAGATGAATCCAGGGTGGAAAGCTATGGTGAGTTGGCTGAAGTCCCCCAGAAACTTTGGGGTGGGTTTGCTGAATCATTGAAAAGTCAGGATGCGCCCGACCCCAATGAAGTGGCTAAAGCCGTGATCGAAGTCATTGAAATGCCTGCCACGGATCGGCCTACCCGTACGGTGGTGGACCCCGGATCCGGAGGAATGGCCCCTAAAACTATAAATAAAACCTCGCAACAAGTACAAGACCAAATGATGCAAATGTTGGGAATGAATCAGCCGGAATCTGCCTAACTAATTAGTCGTTCCTTAGTATTCAGGAAATCAAGGCCAGGGGAATGATCAGGATTATTTTGTGCTGCGAGATCTCCATTGGAATGATCAAAGACTTTACTGGGCTTACCTAATCAGAAATAATCCTATTATATAAAAGGTTAGGTTGGCTTTTTATACCGGGTGTCTTAAATTATTGATCACATACCTAATAACTATCACAGAAACATGGATCCTGAAATGTATCCCCGTCGTGCTTTCCTGGCCAATAGCGCCTTTGCCCTGACCGGATTATCACTGTGGGGCTGGCCATCATCGTCTTTTGGCTCAACTGCGCCTTATACCATTCAACAGGTAATCAATCGCGTCATTGGTGCGGTCCCTGGGGGTGAGAAAGAGGAAACCGTGGACACTTTCAAAGCGGGGGACCCCACTGTCACTTGTAGCGGGGTGGTAACCACATTTATGGCCACTGCTGAAGTAATAAAGAAGGCTGCCCAGCTGGGAGCCAACCTAATTATTACTCATGAGCCTACCTATTACAATCATCTTGATCGTACAGAGTGGTTAAAAGATGACCCGGTATACCGATTTAAAAAGAAGTTGATTGAAGAACATAGGATAGCGATTTGGAGATTTCATGACTATTGGCATACGGTTCGTCCGGATGGAATTCTACATGGGTTGGCCAGGTTAATGAAATGGGAGAAATACCAAATAGCAGACCGACCAGGAATTTTCAACATTCCCCCGACCACCCTGGAGGACCTGGCTCGTTTATTTAAGAAAAACATGAGGCTGGTCCGGCCATTTATAGTAGGAAAACCTACTATGAAGTGTTCATCAATAGCCTTGCTACCGGGCGCCTGGGGAGGTCAGAAGCAGATAGAATTACTATCCACAGAGGAATTCGATGTAATGGTGGTAGGTGAAGTTGCTGAGTGGGAAACCAGTGAATATATCCGTGATGCCAGCTTTGCGGGCATTCAGCGAGGTCTGATCATTTTGGGACACGCTGTCAGTGAGGAGCCTGGAATGGAGTACCTTGCAGAGTGGCTTCAGCCATTATTACCTGGTTTAAAAATAACCCATGTCCCTGCCGGGGAAGCATTCATTCCTGTTTAGTTAATTCTTTTTGCATACCCTCACCTTGGATGATGCAACGTACTAACTCACCGGAAAACCGAACCATCTGCTCAATGTTTTGACTTTTGGATACATGAAGAGATCTAAATACCAGGAGGGCTTGTCCGTTACTTTCGATATGATAGATATCCTCTTGTTCCAGGAATCTGACCAAATTAACAGTGAAAAATTCTTTTAAAGCGTCTTCATCTTTGCCCATAAGCACAAACTTCCTGGAAAATAAGGGGTATTCCGGAAAATCAATATCCCGCTGTCCTGAAAACGCCAGCACAGTTCCAAATATCATGTCAAAAAACCCTTCTCTTTCCAATACAAATTTTGGCATTGGCTTGTCAATAAAAATTATTTCCACCGTGGTCCGGTATACTTCCTTTGCCAACAAAGCACCCTCGTCAAAGGTAATATCACAAAGTTCCCAACGCACATCGGTGTCGGGGTAGGAAGCAGAAATTATATTGGCTTTGTACTCTATTGGGCGAGAATCGAAGAATTGAAAGTTTTGAAGATAAGAGGCATTCCAATCAGCTTGCTCCCGGTAGGTCCAACCATTTTCATAAGCCAAGTCCTTAAGTCTTTTTTGCCGTGGTGATAGACTCTGGGGGTAAGGTGAGATCAGACTCTTTAACCCAAATCGATGATAGGTAGAGGACACATGTTGATCAAGTCCAGAGATATTCACCTGACCTCCGGTATTTTGATGTACTCGTCGAAACTCTTGCAGGTTTTCCTGTACGGTAAAGTCTACCAATTTGGCAGTAGATAAATTAATTTTTACATCTGCACCTGCAGGCACTTTTTCCAGGAGTTTATTAAGTCTAAGGATCGATAGAAAATTGGCTATCCCCTTAACCTTTATCTCATAGTTACCATCGGACTTTTTGTATATATCACTCTGCGAACCAAATATCATTCTAAAAAAAGCCGCCACTGGGACTCTCGCTAGCAACAGATGAACCAATATGGTGATCACAATCCCCCAGAACATCCCCCAAAGCAAATTGGTAAACAGGGTAATAATCAAAGTACTACCGAAAAACAATAGCTGTTCCATGCCCTGTTCATAAGTTTCCCTAAATATGCGGGGAGAAGCCAATTTGTAGCCGGTAAAAACCAATATCGCGGCCAATACTGCCAGAGGTATTTTTTGTATTACAGGTGTGGCCAGCAGAACAAACACCAATAGTAACACCCCATGATAAAAGTTGGCCCACTTGGTTTGGGCGTTGTTGTATATATTAACCGTGCTCCTGACGATCACCGTAATGATGGGCAACCCTCCCAAAAATCCACTTATTACGGTACTAAGGCCGTTACTCATTAAATCGCGGTCGTAGTTGGTCTTTCTCTTGTGGGGATCCAATTTATCCACCGCCTTGGTGCTGGCTAGAGTTTCTACCGTTGCGATGAGGGTTATGGAAATTACCGAGAGCCAAAAAGGGCCAGTATGAATTTTGGAAAAATTGGGATGGAGGATGCTGTCCAGGAAATTATCCGGGATGCTTATAAGATACTGGGGCCCTACAGGATATTCCTTACCAAATATTTTAACCTGATGAGGCTCCAAAAAATTAAAAATATATACAAAAGGAATTGACAGGATCAACACCCAAATGGGTGCCGGCAATAAATGAAATAGTTTATAACTGATCCGGGCATGATAAACCATCAACAAAATAGCAGCCACCGAAATTAAAGTCACTAATGGATGAGCCTCAGGAAAATTGCGAAAAATGTCCAGCAAGGTCTCGACGGTGGTTTCGGCATCGGAAGAGGTCCCTAAAGCCACATGGGCCTGCTTGGCAATAATAATGATTCCAATAGCCGCTAGAATACCCCGGATCACAGAAGAAGGAATGATCTCTGCCAATCCCCCCAATTTAAAAAAACCCAGAAGCACCTGCAGTGTACCTGACATTACAATTGCTGCCAGTACATAGTTCAAGGTTTGGCCGGTACCGTCTTCCAGAGCTGCAATAGCCCCCAGGATGACCGCAATGAGCCCTGCCCCTGGTCCGTTTATAGTCATTTGACTACTCCGGAATAAGGTAGTGACCAGTCCGCCAATGATAGCAGATAAGATTCCTGACATGGGTGGAACTCCTGATGCAATGGCGATTCCCAGGCACAGGGGCATTGCCACCAGTGATACACTTATGGCGGCAATTAAATCCCTCCTCCAATTCTGCACCAGGCCTTTTAATCCACCGGCAGGTACATTCGGATCATTAATCATGAGCTACGCTGGATACCCAGCCAAATATAGTAAAAGATTCCGGAGTGCACTGATTGTTCAAAATTGACAATTAGCCGACATTTCGTTAGTAATTAGGGGAACTTTTATAAAAAGAAACATTATTCATTGAAGAGTGGTGTCAAAAGGTTATTTTGAACATTTAGCAGTGATTATAAGCACATATTGATACACTTTACGGCTCGCTATCTTTACTGTATTTTGCTATCATGGGTAATACTATTTATCCCCCAAGAGGGGTGTGCCCAAATATCAGCTCCTGTGATTTCGGCTCAATTTGAAGCCACTTCATTAGATGACGCCATTTCAGATCTTGAAACCCGATATCCTATAAAGTTTTATTTCAAGGAAGAATGGATTAAGGATTATCGGGTTACCGTTACATTAGATAGTGTCAGTACGGCTGTTGCCACCCAGTTACTGCTTTCAGAAACTCCTCTGCATTTCTCCATCCTGGACCAGCATATGATAATTATCACCAAGGTTGATATTTCTGATTATAATTCTGAATCCATTGAAGCCTTGTTCTCGGTAGGTGGGGTACTGACGGATGGCAACACGGGAGCCGGAGTGCCTGGTACGTTATATTTTTCCGGACCTATAAATGAAACCGTCAATACCAATGAATCCGGTACATTTCAGGTTGAATTACCCTATGGACGATATGATGTGAAGGCCGTCGGTCAAGGCTCTTTTGAACGGAACTTTGAAGTAAACCTGTACAAAGATTCCTATCTGGAACTGGAAATGTTGGAAAAGACCATCGAATTGGAAGATGTGGTGATTACCGGTTCAGGGCTGGATGATAATATTACTGCTACAAATTCCGGCAGAGTAACCGTCAATATTGAAACCCTTAGCAGCATGCCCGCTTTTCTGGGAGAGATAGATATCACCCGCGCAGTAATTAATATTCCAGGTGTCTCTTCGGTAGGTGAAGGGGCTACAGGTTTTAATGTGCGGGGTGGGAATCTGGATCAGAATCTGATCCTTATGGATAACATACCCTTATACAATTCCTCACACATGCTGGGATTCTTCTCAGTATTCAATCCGGATATGGTACAAAGCTTCACATTACACAAAGGCAGTATGCCATCGAGGTATGGAGGAAAAATTTCGTCAGTGTTACAAGTAAAACAAAAGATTTCTGCTGCCAAAGATTTCAAGTTCAAGGCCAGCGCGGGATTTGTAACTAGCAAATTGTTTATGGATATTCCTCTGGTCGAAGATAGGTCAGGGTTGTTGGTGGCAGCAAGAGGGGCATATCCCGGATGGATAATTGAACAAATCGACGATCTCACCTTACGACAAAGCAATGCAAATTATTTCGATACCAATATAAAATATCATTACCAGTTTGGGCAAAACAACCTATTTGAAATAGCCGGTTATTATAGCACCGATGATTTCAGTTTTGCCAGTGATACCGTATTTGGTTATCAAACCAAAGCTTTATCCATTGGGTTTCAGCAAGTGTTCAGTCACGAGAATACCATTAACTGGTCTGCTTCGTATAGTGATTATGATGCTGAGGTTGAAAGCAGCCAAATCGGAAGAGAGAACTTAACGGAAACTGGTATAACTCAACTCAATTCAAAATTTAGCTACCTCCATAATCAAATTGTCAATCACCAGATTGAAGTGGGTGCCGATATAAACTATTACAAAAATCAGCCTGGGATCCGCAGCCCGGCCAATAACAGTTCAATAATTGAGAAACTGGCCTTATCTTCTAACAAGGCCCTGGAAACCTCGGTCTTTTTTCACGATGAAATTTCCCTAACCCCGGAAATTCGCTTGATGCTGGGTTTGAGATATTCTCAGTTTTATTTGATCGGCGCCGGTGAATACCCGGTATTTAATCCACTGGAATCAAGATCTGTGTTCTCCATCATCGACACCCTCTCCCTTGCTTCAGGATCGCTAGAGCGAATCGCGGAGGGATTCGAGCCCAGGGCTGCCCTGAATTTCACCCTAGATCCCTCCACAGCGGTTAAAATTGGTTATAACCGCACCCGCCAATATATTCATTTATTTTCCAATACCGTGGCCTCCTTGCCTACTGATCCCTGGCGATTTTCAGGGCCCAGCTTAAGACCGCTGGTGGGAGATCAAGTTACATTGGGATTTTATAAAAATTTCAACAACAACCGCTATGAGACTAGTATTGAGGGTTTTTATAAAGAGATTGAAGATATTATTGATTTCAAAGACGGAACCCAGGTATTGATGAATGCGGCCATCCTCAGCAATACCCTGCAGGGAAAAGCCCGATCCCAGGGAGTAGAATTAAGTATCAATAAGAATACCGGGGATGTGAGAGGCCGCCTAGGTTATACTTACTCTAAGTCAGAAATAACCTTTGATAGTCCATTCCCGCTAGATCAGCTTAATCAAGGCGCTGAATTCCCGGCAAATTTTGACCGGCCCCACCAACTTTCATTGGACACAGAATTCAAAGTTAGCAGACTATGGTCTATCTCGGGATCTTTCACATTCAACTCGGGAAGACCGGTGACCTTGCCGGCCTCCTCCTTTGCTTTAGGTAACGTAAGGGTATTTTCGGATATTTCCCGCAACAATTTCCGAATACCGGATTACCACCGCTTAGACCTAGCCGTAACATTAAAGGGTAGCAACCGGAAGGACCGTAAATTTGAGCACAGTTGGACTTTTTCTGTTTACAATGTTTATGCCAGGAAAAACCCCTTTTCAGTATTCCTAAATGCGCCTAACGGGGTCTCCCCCAGGGTATTTCAACTATCCGTATTGGGCACTGCATTTCCATCACTTACCTATAACATTGAATTGAAATGAGGATTGGGCTAATTTATATATGGATCCTGCTGGTTACCGGTTCTTGCCTTGACCCATTAGACATTGGAATAGATGACGTAGAACCTACTTTGGTAGTTGAAGGTCTTATTGCAGATCAACCCGGAGCGAGCTTCGTACGGCTGGGTACAACCTCCGATATCCAGGGAGTGGGAGAAAATCTTCTGGGAACCGGTGCCCAAATTAGGGTTACCGATAATGGAGGATTAGAACACCCGTTCCAGGAAATATTTCCCGGCACCTACATTCCTTTATCCTCCTTTTTGGGAGAAGTTGGCAGGTCCTATACTTTAAATGTCGTTACCAGCGATGGCCAGCAGTATGTATCAACTTCACAGGAATTGACCCCGCCCATTGATATTGATAGAATGTTCCTGGAATTCGAAGAGTTTGTAAATCCGGATACCGGAGAGAAAACGGGAGCCCATCGGGTACTTTTAGACATCAGTAATAATCTTTCCCAAACCTTCTATTTCAGAACTTTTAGCCGGGGGATCGCGCATGTCTTTTCTCAACCAGCTGCTGAGTGTGGCGGGTGTGAAGAGTGCTGGGATTTCAGGATACCCATCAACAATCAAATATTTACCGGCAGTAATCTTGGATTTACCAGCGATTTTACTTTTGAATCAGCAAGAATTGGGTACGATTTCCGTGATGAATATTTTGTGGAGACCACCCTTTTCAGTCTTACACCAGAAGGCCATGAATTTTGGCAATCCATCGAAAGACAACTCGAAATCACAGGCACCATATTTGACCCACAAATTACTGCTGCTGATGGCAACATTACTAATCTCGATCCCAACGGACCAATTGCCAATGGCTATTTTGGGGCGTCTGCTATTACCCAAAGTAACCTGATCTTTAACCGGGCGGCTACCGAAACAGACATCACCTTTCAATTAATGCCAGGGGTATGCGTAGAGGTTTGGCCTAATGCGACAAATAATAAACCTGAAGAATTTAACTAGAACTCTTGCAATTGAGATGAATAAAGCATTGCTATTTATTGGGTTGTTATTGTTAGTAAACTCCTGCCTGCGTCCGTTGGAAATAGGAATAGGATCTATTAATCCGGCTCTAGTGGTGGAAGGTGTGGTTACAGATCAGCCCGGAATGAGCTTTGTTCGCCTCGGCACTATTTCAGATATCCAGGGGGTAGGTGCAAATTTAGTAGGACAAGGCGCCCAGGTTACTGTTATAGATGACAGAGGAAATGAAATAGCCTTCCAGGAATCATTTCCCGGTAGGTATGTCCCACTAGGTAATTTTACTGGAGAAGTCGGAAGGTCTTACACTTTAGACATTATCACACGTGATGGTGAGCGATATCTGTCCACAACAGAAACCATGAACCCAGCGATCCAAATTGAGCAAATGTCACTGGAATTTGAAGTAGTCATTGACCCGGTTTCCGGGGCAAGAAGAGGATTCCATCTAGTGGATATTAGTATTGCCAATGACCCGACTGCTGATGATATATACTTCCGGACCTCCAGCCGTGGAATTGCGCATGTTTTCTCCGCTCCGCTTTTCGAATGTGATAGGTGTAGCGAATGTTGGTCATTTAGAGTACCAATTAACAATAATATTGTTATTGGGAGCAATCGGGGATTGGCAGATGATTTTAAGATACGTGCGGCTAGAATAGCTTATGATTTCAGGGATGAATATTTTGTGGAGATCTCTGTTTTCAGTTTATCGAAAGAAGGTTTTGATTTTTGGCAGTCTATTTTGAACCAACTGGAAATTACCGGTACCATATTCGATCCACAAATTACTAAAGCCAGGGGTAATATCAGTAACTTGAATCCTGAAGGGCATGTGGTCCACGGCTATTTTGGTGCCTCAGCCATTAGTAAAAGGAGTTTAATATTTAATAGAGCAGACACGGAATTTAGAGTTGCCCTCCCAATCCCTATAGGGGTATGTGTCGAAGTCTGGCGAGATGCCGTTAGCGAAAAACCTGATGAATTTAACTAGGTATATCTTCTTTTTGATTGTCTTAACTCATGGTCTGGAAGTATATTCCCAGCAAGAAGCATGTGCTTCTCTGATTACCAATCAACCATACTACTTTTTAGGCGATACCATTTCCGCCAAAACCATAATAAAGGAATCATGTTGGCCTCAGAATCATCCTCTGGAAATTACTTTAGTTGATCCATTTGGAAAATTCGTCATTCGTCAACTGGTTGAATACCAGGGAAACCCTGAATTTCAACTGCCGCTGTCTGGGTTGACCCATGAAGGCATGTACCAGTTGGCACTCTCCTTTCCTAAGGCATCAGATGACTTACTATTGAAACATGATCTGGCTATTATGGAAGAAAGTCTGCCAGAAACAGGGACCACCCTCCGGCCTGAGAAGTTATCAATAATTACCAGTGGTAATCTGGTGAAAGGCCTCAATCAACAATTAATGGTACATATCACCGGTGCGGATCAACAGGGAATTACTACAGAAGGATTCATTATTGACCATAATGGAAATGAGATCAAGAAATTCGTATCGGATCATCTGGGAATGGCCAGGTTAGACCTAACCCCCGATAGCGCCCAATACCAGGTGGTTATACCGGAGTGGTCATTGAAAGAAGACCTGCCACCTCCGGTTGAACAGGGATTTAGTATTAGTAAGTCGGTAGTGGGTCCTGCGGTTAGATTCACGGTCCACAATCGTCAAGAAAAAGGTAATTTTAAGTTATCCCTATTCCATTATGGGGGAGAAAACCTGGAGAAAACTTTTACTATTTCCGAAAATGATTCCTTGGTTAATCTGGACCTGGTGGTTTTGCAATGGGGTTTCTTCAACCTCACTGTAACGGAGGTGGGAGATGATAATCCTGTTTGGAACCAATGGATATTTCTGCCTGAGCATGGGACCAAATTTCCTGTGGACATCTCGCCCAACCCACAAACTCCTGGAGATAATGTGGTAATTGCGGTGCCAGATGATATCAAATATCCGGTATTTTGTTCTGTTTTGGACCTGAATCAAATCCCAAACCGTATTTATAGCTTGAAACAAAATCCCCAATGGATCAAGGCATTTGCTGAAACGCATCCCGATAACATTCAGAAACTGGAGGCATTTGTCACCTGGTGGGCTGAAAAGTATGTCCCCCGGGATATTATCGGGGAGGTAGCACCGGAATACGGTAGTAGTATCCAAGGTAGGCTGACTAATGAAAATGGGCAGCCCCAGAAATATACTCCGGTGATATTGACCATCCCTACCATAGAGGATGGACTGCACTATTCCGTTACTTCCTCGCAAGGAATTTTTCGATTCAAGGGACTAGTCACTCAGGGCGATCAATCAGGTTATTTATATCCTATGCTACCCCTGGTTGATAGTGTGGAAAACCTCAAACTAGAAATTCTTTCAACTGACTCTTTAAGTACGGGGAAAAGTTATTGGGTAGATTGTTTGAAGAAAAGCCTGGTTCCTGAAATACAACGAAGATTACACTATAAGAAAATCACTGAACAATTTGATGATGATTCCCCCGCGATTGATTTGCTGCCTGTGGAATCCACTGAGCAGCTGGTTTCAATTTATGGTGAAGCCGATCATGTCTTTAGGCTGGATAATTATGTGGCATTTGAAACTATGAGAGAAGTTATAAAGGAGACGGTTAAAGATGTGAATTTTGTCAAACGAACTAGTATCAGAGTTTATTCACATGAATTACAGAAAAATTACCAGGGCAAGCCGCTGCTATTGGTTGACGGAATCCCCACTCTCAGTGATAGTGTAATATTAAGAATGGATCCAGCAACCCTTGACCGAGTGGAGGTGATCACCAACCGGCGTAAACTTATGCGGTTAAGTTCCATCAGCCAATTTGGAATCGTAGCTTTCTATACCAAACAAGGCACAGATGTAAAGGATATGGACGGTGTAACCAAAGTATTGATTCAGGGATATGACCCATCATTTTTGCCGCCACAAACCAAGACTCAATATAACCGGGACCCCAGGGTTCCGGAACTACATCCTGATATTTACTGGGATCCCGGAATAAAACCAGGAGAAAGCCTCAACCTGAAATTGCCGCACAACTATACCGAATTTGCCATTCATGCGGGTTATTTTCGTGATGGGTCCTACTACTCTTCCTATCAAACTTTAAAATCTTCCTGGCAGAAGGTACCCTGACTGATTATTCAAAGCTCAATGGTTGGAAGTTCCAGTGGATTCCATCCTGACTACTGGCGATTATGTTAATGCCAAAGGCCACGAATAGGCCGCCTAAGAATTCCACATCCAAAATCCCGAGATCTTCAGTTTGTTTTATCCAATTATTTCTATCCCTCGAACTCAAAATTTTACCATCATCCAATGAAATATAGGTGTCGTTCCCAAATGCCAGAGGTAGTCTATATTCCGAATCATCTAATAATTCCAACTCCCAAAAGGTTCCCTCAGGGGACGCTATTTTGTAGAAATCTATTAGGTCTGGCGCTTCCCCAAAACAACAATCCGACCGACCAAAGGCATTGATCTCCTCTGCAATAAATCGCAGACGATCAATTGAGGTGACAGGTGCCAAACTGAATAACTCCCATTCCTCGCCATTCACGGAGCTGGCCACACTGTTATCCCCACCCCAAAGGATAAATTGTCCCAGTCCGGCATCAATGGTAGGCGTATCAAAATCGGTTTGCAGCACCGCATCAAAATTCTCACCATCTTCAGAAATCAAAATTGTTTTTCTGAGGACTTCTTCATGATCAGTACCCAAACCAACAAATCTTTGATTTTGAAAAGCAATTGAAATCCATCCTACATTTGGTGCTTGCCCAATAGTACTCCAATTTTCTCCATCCACTGAGTTCAATACTACGCCTTGTTTTACCTCTGCAAATAAATTTTGGCCCACAGCCACCCAGAGATCCTTGCCATAAGTTATGTCAAACAGGATCATCGGTGATTCTAATAGGGTAACTGTCCAATTATTTCCGTCAACCGAGGTGGCTACCACAGCAGTATCAGCATCTAAGACGAGGCTATTATCTTTTAATATACTTTTACTGCCCACCCCAACCCATCGGCCTTCAGCGAAGGACAGAGAATTAATTTGGATTCTGCTTTCCAGCGGTATGGGTAATACTACTTCAGGATCAATTGACTCATCACAGGATTGAAATATTAATATTAAAAGAATACCTGGATAAAATTTCATTCAACTTGAGATTGTCATAATTTAAATCAAACAGGTATAAGTATGACACTGTAACTGCCATATGGGTTGGAAATGTTAGCAACATGCTATCAAAGAGTCCCGGTTTTGTGGTTACATATGGAATATAGAATATTAAGGCCATCTCGATATGATCTTTGACCTTCATTGCCATCCGTCCTTTAAAACTTTCCTGGGCAACAGGGTTCCGGACTTGCGTCAGGACTGTTGGACCACATTAAATTTTGATCTCGACTTCAATATACTGGATTCTCAAAGCAGCCTTACCCAAATCAAGATAGGCGGGGGCAGACTGGTAGTTTGCACACTGTATGCCTTAGAGAATGCATTTGCAGCCTCCGGTTTGATCAAACTCGCTGCGGGGTTGTCACCTCATGTAGAAAAACAGTTTATCCGGGAAATACACCGTGAGGAATTTGGTTACCGGGAGTTAATGCTAGGTGATTATGCCCATTTAATGGCAAGTGGTGAACTAAGTCATGAAAAGTCTTTTAAATTTTTGAGTAGCATGGATGAATACCAAGAGGATTTCCCGGGCTTGCAAATACTGCTATCTGTAGAGGGCGGTCATAACTTTTACGCAGATAAACAGAATCCCGGGGCCCATGGCGATATTCTCAATAGTATAAGGATCCATAAACAAAATGCGAATATGAGGCTGCTGTACATAACCCTCACCCACTTGCAGCAGTCCGCATTTTGCACGCATGCATACGGAATGAAGATAATTAAAAACCGAAAATTTATACCCGTGGGAAATGGCATAACCGGACTGGGAAAGTCATTTATCCGGGAGGCGCTTTCCAGTCAAAATGGAAGGGAAATATACCTTGACATCAAACACATGAGCCTGAAATCCAGAAAGGCTTATTACAGGTTGCATCGGCAAGAATTTCCCGATATTCCCATAATAGCCAGTCATATGGGAATCACCGGAGTCTCACACACCCGTAAACCAGTGAGAAAAACCCAGTATAATCTGAAAAAGCAATGTGTTGAAGTATTCTATTACCGCCCTCCCGGATTGGCTGATACTTATTTCAATCCCTGGTCCATCAACTTATACGACGAAGATATCAGGGAAATAATGCTCTCTGGTGGGTTAATTGGTTTGTCTTTAGACCAACGTATTTTGGGTTGTGGCAGAGTAAGTAAAGAATTATTCAGCCACCAGGAATTTAGACCCGCGGAGTTCGGATTTACCAAACGACCCAAGTACCATGTACTGGCCCAGGGTCACCATAACACCCCCGACAAACTGAAGAATTGGCAAATGCGCCATTTTTGTAACAACTGGCTGCATGCAGTAAAAATAGGAAGACAAACTATTGGGGATGATGCCTGGGATCATATATGCATAGGATCCGATTTTGACGGGCTGATTAATCCAATCGACGATATTACTTCAGCATCCGATTATACTTTTCTGCATGAAAGATTGGTTGAATGGCTACCACCAATGGCTAAGGCAGCCGGGTTACTCCTTGAACCGTCGCATGTTAAGCATCGGATAAGCGGATTATTGTTTAGCAATGCACTGAGGTTTTTGAAAGTTCACTATCGATAAGAATTAGGCCCTAGAATAATCCTTTTTTTTGTTAAGTTGTATAGTCTTCCTAGACTTTGGAAACAAATATGATCATCATTTCTCCAATTTTACCTCTATATATCTCTTTACTATCACATAATGACAACACTCTTAACTATCCCGAACCTTACTATTAATATTGGGACTGCTTTGACTCTAGCTCTTGCTTTCATGCAATGTAAACCCAACCCGGAAACATCTGAAAATGAGCCTCCAGTCTATACCATTGAACAGTTTATGGACACTGAACAGATATTTGGCGGTTCCTTCTCTCCGGATCAAAGTAAAATCCTCTATACCAGCAAGGTATCCGGAATTTTCAATTCATAATCCATTCCAGTAGATGGTGGTGAACCCGAAGCGCTTACAAATTCGAAATCAGACTATTCCATCGCACTTACTTATTTCCCTCATGATGAAAGGTTTTTGTTTACCAGGGATCAAGGTGGAAATGAGATAAATCATATTTATGTTAGGAACCCAGATGGAAGCGAATTGAACTTAACTCCTGACAGTGCAGCCAAGGCACAATTTTACGGATGGGCCCATGATGAACAAAGTTTTTTCATTACCAACAATAAGCGGGATCCTCGATATTTTGATCTGTATGAAATTGATATAAATGAAAACCAGAACACCGAAGGAGTTTTATTTGTCACGGATTTAATTTACGAAAACAACGTCTACAGCATAGGGGCTATCTCTCCCAACAAGCGGTACCTGGGGCTAATCGAAAACATCACCACCACAGACAACAACCTTTATCTACACGATCTTAAAACAGGAGAAACCAAGCTCATTAGCCCCCACGAGGAGTTTGCCACTTACACACCTCAATATTTCAGCTTGGACAACAGCAAGTTGTTTTTTACCAGTAATGAGGGCCAGGAATTTACCTCCCTGAGGAGCTACCATATTGAATCTGAAGAAGTTGAAATTGTTCAGGAGGAAGATTGGGACATAGCCTTTGCCGGAATATCCAAAAACGGAAAATATCGATACCTGGGGATCAATGCAGACGCTAAGACAGAGGTCAAGATTTATGATCAAAATGGTCAATCAATTAAGTTACCGAATTTACCTGACGGGGACATCAGCGCGATCAATATCTCGTCTACCGAAGAATTGATGTTATTCTACATAAATAGTTCTACCGCTCCCAACAATCTTTATGTTTACGATTTTAATACTAAAAAATATCGTCAGCTTACCAATACCTTAAGTCCTGAGATTAATCGGGAGCATTTGGTGGAAGGGGAAATAGTTCGCTTCAACTCCTTTGATGGCTTGGAAATACCGGCCATACTTTATAAGCCGCAGGGTATCGCTGATGGATAGTTAAGGCCGGCAGTTCTGGACATTCATGGAGGACCCGGTGGTCAACGCCGTTTAAATTATCAATCGAGGGTGCAATTCCTAGTCAATCAAGGTTACGTTGTGCTTTCAGTCAACAACCGGGGCAGCTCCGGATATGGTAAGAGCTTCAAAGCCGCAGATGATTTAAAACATGGTGATGTAGACCTGAAGGATTGTATCTGGTCTAAGAAATTTTTGACGTCAACCGGGTATGTGGACCCAGAGAAAATCGGAATTATGGGAGGTAGTTATGGAGGATATATGGTAATGGCCGCGCTTACTTTCGCGCCGGAGGAGTTCGCCGTGGGGGTAAACTATTTCGGAGTCACGAATTGGCTTCGTACGTTGAACAGTATTCCTCCATGGTGGGAATCATTTCGCGATGCTCTATACAAGGAAATCGGTCATCCCCGTGAGGATTCCCTAGCTTTATATAATAAGTCACCATTATTTCACGCTGAAAATATCACAAAACCTTTGATCGTGCTACAGGGAGCCAATGATCCCAGAGTAATTAAACCTGAGAGCGACGATATCGTGAAAGCCGTTAGGGGAAATGGAATACCAGTGGAATATGTATTATTTGAGGACGAAGGACATGGATTCTTAAAGAAAGAGAACCAGATCGAAGCATCCAAAAGAGTATTGCAATTTTTGGATCAGTACTTATGGTTAAAAAGCTCTGCCCCGTATGAAGGCTAGTACCAGACTAGTAGTCGGTCTTAATTCGATTATCGAAGGGAATTTTAAATTGATAACCAACATCTTGGTCCAGGTCTCCATCTAATACGTCCAGGCCATAGGTAACTTTACGGGGGTCATCATAAACCAAAGTACCAAATAGCCGGTCCCAGAAGGAAAACATGTTGCCAAAATTAGTATCCGTCCAAGGCCTTTCGAAATGGTGGTGGAATTTATGCATGTTGGGAGTGATGAAAACCCAGCTCAAAACTTTATCTAAACGGGAGTGAACGGTAATATTTGCATGAGTTATATAGGCAAAGAACAAGGTAGCAATGCGATAGATGACGTAAAAAGCCAATGGAGCGCCGGTAATGAAGATTCCAATCAGGGCAAACACTTCGCGCAAAATATAATCTCCGGGATGGTGACGAGTTCCGGTAGTGGCATCAACTTTGGTATCACTATGGTGGATCATATGAAATTTCCACATCCATTTGTACTTGTGCAATAAATAATGGACCCAATATTGTGCGATCAGATCTAAAATGAGTACGGCTATTATCAATTCAGCCCATATCGGCAAATCCAGATAGTGGAGCAGTCCTATTTGATGCTGATCTATCCATTGAAATAGACCCACCGTTAACAAGCCAAATAATATATTGATAGAGATGCTGGTGCTGAGAAAAATAAAATTTACCCCTGCATGACGCCATTTTCGATACTGAAATTTGACTAAAGGGATAAGGGCTTCCAGCAGCCAGTTGAAAGACAGGCAAATTAAAATCCATACCAGCTTTTGCCAGGCTGGCATGCTCTCGAAGAAATTTAACAGCGCCTCCACTAAGCTAAGTTAATCAATAGGAGTGCCTTTTGAGTAAAAAGGCAAGGAACTATTTCTTTAACCTCAACAAAAAATTAAAAAATCGGCTTTGATCAAAACTTGTAATCATACCCAGAAAACTGTCAGCTTTTTCCACCAGATACTGCAACTGCTTAGTAACTTTTTTAAGTTCCCTGCTTTCCGCAGAGTGTTCCTCTTCCAGGTTTTGTACTTGTGACAACACTTTTAATACCGGTTGAAGCTCCCTTTTTCTACGCTCTCGGGCTATTTGCTTGGTAGTTTCCCACATGTCCTTTTCAGCAGTAAAATATTCCATGCGGTGCCCTGGCCGGTACGCTTTATGCACCAATCCCCAATCAATCAAGGCCCGGATATTCATGTTGGCGTTTCCTCGGCTGATTTGTAGGGCCTTCATAATGTCCTCTGTGGATAAGCTTTCCGCTGAAATAAGTAGTAGTGCGTGAATTTGAGCCATGGTGCGGTTAATTCCCCAACTGGACCCTAAGCTTCCCCAAGCTTGAATTAACAAGTCTTTGGCCTCCTGGTAGGTGAGCTTTGATTCGTTCATGAATCAATTTACAAAAACGGATAGCTATTAGTCATAATAATCAATATTTTATATAATTATTTTATTTTCAGAATTTATTGAAAATAAAATCGTAAATTAGTTGGCTTTTGGATTATTGTTAAGGGATTAACTCTTGGTTTGATGGACAAATTCACCGCAAATTCTCGACAATGGTTGGTAATTGAAGATGATCCACACCCTGACGATTACATTGTAATTATAGCGCCTGGATGGACTGGCACCACTTTGATCCCCTATAGCACCCACCTTTCAGAAGGGAAGGCCAAAGGCCGGGCAAGGCAATTGATGTCTACCTTTCATGCCCGCAGAATAAAAGTATTCTATCCTGATGGGCATAGCAGGATCTTGCGTTAAATTATTCTGTGACAGATTTGAAATCTGGTAGTAATAAGGAATTATCCACCTGCTGCCGATATTGTTTCCAGGGACCGCTGAAAAATTGGCGGGCGCGCGCTATCAATTCTTCTACGGATTTATACGCCTCATTAACCGCCAGCTGCTGATTTTTACTCCATGGTACCTGGGGTGATTCCATCAGGTAACTTGCCTGCTGAAGTTTACTGACCACTGAATTCGGGTCCCGATAAATGCCTTGTATGTCTTCGGAGGGGTACATCTGATCTAATATGGATTCAAGGGTATCCGACAATTGGTTTCCCAGTTCGATCAACGGGTTTTTACTATCACGTAGCTGTTGCTTTTTATTAACCAGCTTAATCGATTCGTGAGCTTCCCGTAAGGCATCCGCGACCTTGGTGGCCTCCTTAATTACCTGTATATGCTTAGCTATTTGACTTTCCTTATCAACTATGGCTTCAGATGAAATTTCCAAACGTGGGTCCTTCCTCACCTGTAATTCAGTCTCCGTTGAATCTCCGTTATAGGTAATCATAACCTTATACCTACCAGGGGCTACCAGTATCCCATCCTGCAAAGGCTTGTCTTTATCCGGGAGCGGGGTTTGTGGATATCTAAGGGCATCTCGAGAAAGGGTCCAATTAATCCTTTGAATACCAGGTTTTGGGCTTTTATAGAGGGTGCGCACCTCAGTGCCATCCCTGCGGATAGTAATTCTGACACTATCGGAAAGTGTTCCTGATAGGGCGCTATCCTCTATTACTTCCGGTAAATAATAGCTTATCAATGCTCCGTAGGGACGGTTCTCTCCTTCGAAAAGTGCGTCTCCGATTTTTCCTTGACGATATCCAAATGACTCACCTATATTCATTAAGTATGCGTCCTTTGGTTTAAAAGCTCGAGGTTTATGGCTCATGATCTCTCCAAGACCATGCTTAGCTATATCCCGCAATGGAGTCAAATCATCCAATATCCAAATGGCTCTACCAAATGTGCCTATCACCAGATCACCATCCCTTTCCTGAATAGCTAAATCCATCACCGGCACAGTGGGGAACCCATTGGTCCATTTAGTCCAATTCGCTCCGGCATCTACACTCAAGTAAAGTCCTGATTCCGTGCCGCAATAGTATAACCCAGGAACTTCATTGTCCTGAACCATAACATAGACAAAACCCCACACATCATTTTCGTCCACCAATGAAGTCCAACTCTGACCATAATCCAGGGTCCTGAAAATATAGGGTTGCCAGTTATCACGACGATGATCATCAAATACTACAAACGCTTCCCCTGCCTGGTGCTTGGAGGCATGAATATGGGGTATCCAGGTATTGGGTGGAACCTGCTTAATATTTGAGGAAAGATCAATCCAGTTAGACCCTCCATCTCTGGTCAATTGCAACTTTCCATCGTCTGTCCCAACCCAAATCAAACCTTCTTCCAAAGTACTGGGTGCAATACTGATAATGGTGGTGTGATTCTCAGCGCCAGTATTGTCGTAGCTCAAGCCTCCGGTATTTAACTGGTCCTGCTTGTCAGGGTCATTGGTGGTCAGATCGGGGCTGATCACCTGCCAGCTGGCCCCCATATCATTGGATTTTAACAAATACTGACTCCCGTAGTATACTATGTCGGAGTTGAAAGGGTCCAGGGCTATCCCAGTATTCCAGTTAAATCTTAAAGGTTGTCCCTGTGGGTGTTGCGGCTTGACTCTCAACAATTGTCCGGTAGGGGTATGATAACGAAAAAGATTGCCCTGTTGCCCCATGGACCAGCCAAATTCTGAATTTTCAGGATCTGGTACCATATCAAAACCATCTCCCACGCTTAAACGCTGCCAGTACATATTTCTGATTCCTCCCTTAAACCACACCTGACTAGGTCCTTTCCATGATCCATTATCCTGCAAGCCCCCGTATACGTTATAAGGGAACTCGTTATCCACTCTTACATGGTAGAACTGAGCAAGGGGCAGATTATCGAAGAACCTCCAATTCTTGCCCCGGTCAAAAGTGATGTTGGCCCCGCCATCATGACCCAAAAAAATAATCTGATTATTTTCCGGGTGACTCCACCAGGCGTGATGATCCGTATGTACTTTATTTCCCGGAACGAAGGTGTCCCAGGTTTTGCCACCATCTTCACTTACCGTGACCTCGGTGGCAATGCTGTAGACCCTGTTTTCGTTCTGGGTATCTACATAAATATCGGCGTAGTAAAATGGTCGGTCCCCAATATTCTCATCATTATCTTTTGATCTCTTAGTCCATTTATAGCCCCCATCTGCTGAACGGTAAATGGCATTCTTCTCACTTTCAATATAGGCGTATACTATCTGTGGATCAGAAGGGGCCACGGATAATCCTATTCGGCCTAACTCTCCCTTGGGCAGGCCATCATCTGTAGTGCGCTGGACCCAGGTCTCGCCGCCGTCTATACTAATATATATACCTGACCCTTGGCCGCCTGACTTGAAAAACCAAGGCCATCGTCGATATTCCCACATTCCGGCATAGAACTTATTGGGATTTAGGGGATCGACCACCAGGTCGGAAGCACCGGTTCGGTTATTTATAAAAAGGGTCTTTCGCCAGGTTTTTCCTCCATCTGTGGTTTTATAAATACCTCTATGAGGGCTATCCCCCCAAGCGGATCCGGTGGCGGCCACTACCAGTGAATTTGGGTCATCTGGGTGCTGAATGATCCGATGGATAGTCCGGGTTTGCTCCAGACCCATTAACTCCCAGGATTTCCCGCCGTCTAGGCTGCGATATATTCCGTATCCACTATTCTGGCTGTTACGGGGGTTTCCCTCACCAGTTCCCACCCAGATCTCGTGTGGATTATTTTGGTTTATTGAGACTGCCCCGATAGAAGCTACTACTTGCTCCGTAAACAACGGAGTCCAGGTATCGCCGGCGTTGTCGGTAAACCACAAGCCACCGGATGCTGAGCCCAGATACATAATGCTGGGATCACTTAACAACACATCGACACAGGTCACCCTACCACTCATGCCGGCCGGCCCTATATTTCGCGGATCAAGTCCGCTCATGCGATCCATTGGTAAATTTTGTGCCCTAGCGGTGTAATTAACTAGGCTACCAATCAACATTAAAGCAAATATTGTCGTCCTGAGTATCAAAGTCCTGAAAATATTTTGTTGGATCAATGAGTTACAGATTTTTAAGCATAAATGCAAAGCACCTGTTTGGGATCCCACTGTTACTGATGTGTTATGTAATCCAGGCCCAGACCTCAGTGGTGAATATGGAAAATATGGAAACCGGAAAAGTCTATCAATTAAATACCCATAAACCAATTAAATACAGGCTAAACCACCAACCAAGACGCCATAAAGATTATTTCCGTACGATTAATGACGGTATTATACTATTATCAGGCGACACTATTTTGGGGGAAGATCTTACGGAATTAAGAAGTTGGGCAGTGACCAAGCCCACCAGAACCAAGATAACCGGATATCTGCTAAGTGGTGCTGGCCTACTTTTAAGCATTGGGGCTTTGGCCACCCTGGATGAAAGTGGAGAAGGGGGTTATGGGTCCATCACCAAAGGCTTAGGGATTACCCTGGCACTGGCTGGCATTTCTATCGGCTATAGTGGCATCAGGATGGCTCATTTTCAGAAATTTACTTTCCCGCCTTGGTCGATCAGTTCTGCTCACTGAAAATATATTCCTTTGCATTGTGCCGGATAACCGGCAAAAGTGACTATCTTAATTAAGGTAAAATTATAAATGTGAACAAACTAAAGATATGGGTACTTCTTTTGGCCCTGGCTTTTCAGGCCATGAAACCCTTATGGGCCCAAGAGAATACACTGATTATGCGTCACAAGGAGACTGGTTATGTGTTTGAAGTAGACCCGGAAAAAGCAGTACGCTATAAATTACAGGACGGAGTTTCTGAAAAAGGATATATTGAACAGGTCAATCAGGAAGATGTGGTTATTAGTGGTAAAAACATCCAGTTTGAAGATATCACCATGCTTTCAAGTTGGCATACCCGGAAAAATGCCAATGCCAAGACAGGAGGGATCTTCTTAACTACTGTAGGTGGTATGCTTACGGTGGCAGGAGTGCTTGCCACAGTGGAAGGCTTCCGTACTGATGACGTAGCAGAAACTACTATTAACGTTCCGGTAGGATTAGCAGCCACTGGAGTAGGCCTAGGGACCACCTATTTGGGGCTGCGGGCCTTGAAGCGCAAACGTTTTGATATGAAGGAATGGGATTTTGTAGTTAATAATTATTAAATACGACACCTTCGATTACGCGCTGCCACCCGCCATTGATCGATGATCTCCCTATCCTCAACAACTAGTAAATTTTCGTGTAGCGCTACTGTAGGACAGATGTGGACAGGAACGCCATAGAGTAAATCTCCGACTTGATAGCTGGGGGCTTCTGCAGTTCTGATTACCATATGCTCTTCACTGTGTACCGTAAATTCCAACACCTCAATTCCCAACAAATGAATTCTGGGGTGGGGCATCTCTGAAGCCAAGGCTTTGTGCCCTAAATCGAGACAAAGCAGATCTCCTCCAGGCTTACTTATTACCCGAGTTGTCAATAACGCCGCAGGTTTAAAGCTAAGGTCTGGTAGCATCCTGCGATAGCCGTGGTCCCAGAGCAAAGCTGTGCCAGGGCTTAAGGTGACCCCCTCTCTGGATGCATGATTGGGAAATGTCGGGGATCCTCCTACTATGATCTCGGCAGAAGGCAAAGCCTTTATCACACCTTCCATGGTTGCATATGCGGCGTCTGCTTTTTCCTGGCGTTCAGCAAATTGGAAATCCCGTATGTGGCCGTCATATATATGCCAACCTCCAAAATCAAGGTTTGGTGCTTCTTTTATGGCCTTATAAATGTCCCTGATAACAGCCAAAGAAGAGACTCCGGTTCGGTGCATACCCACATCTAAATCTATCAGCAAATTAAGGAAACCCTGGCTGCTGCCAGCCATTTTATTGGTTTCTTTCACCATTTCAAGATCATCTGTAAGTGCGGCAAATCTCACCTCAGGAAAAATTTTCTGAAGCTCAAATATGCTGGCCAGGTTTCCACCGGTAAGTTGATAGGCAATTACAATATCCCCCACCCCACATGCAGCCAACATCTCCGCTTCCGCTACTGTAGCACACTTGAACTTGGTAATACCGGCCTTTAGCTGCATGCTTACTATTTCCGGACATTTGTGGGTTTTAACGTGCGGACGCAAACGATCTACCGTTCCCGCCAGCCTGATCATTTCATCAATATTCGATTTGATCCGCTCCGGGTATATCAGTAACGAGGGAGTCGGAAGATCATTAACCGAATTCAATCGAAACCAAGGATTCATAACCTATGATTCCAGGAATGGGTATTTATAGTTTATAGGCGGGGTAAATGTTTCTTTTATGGTGCGAGGAGAGACCCATCTGAGCAGATTGATCATCGAACCAGCTTTATCATTTGTCCCCGAAGCCCTGGCGCCACCGAAAGGCTGCTGCCCCACCACGGCACCGGTAGGCTTGTCATTTATGTAGAAGTTGCCCGCAGCATTAACCAATTGTTTAGTGCCCATTTCAATGGCATAGCGATCTTGAGCAAAGATAGCGCCTGTAAGCGCATAGGGTGATGTTTGATCCACTAATTCCAGAGTTTCCTCAAATCTTTCAGATTGATAGACATAGACGGTAAGCACCGGGCCAAATATTTCTTCACACATGGTGACATATTGAGGATCTTGGGAGAGGATCACCGTAGGCTGGATGAAATATCCCTTGCTCTTGTCATAAGCACCCCCTGCAATAATTTCCACTTTGTCATCCGATTTTGCTTGATCGATGTAGGAAGCAATCTTATCAAATGCTTTTTCATCAATAACGGCATTTACAAAATTACCAAAATCCTCTACCGGACCCATCTTTATATCTTTCAGATCATTCAACATTTGCTCCCTAACCTCATCCCACAGATTATTTGGGATATAAGCTCTGCTGGCAGCGGAGCACTTTTGACCTTGATACTCAAACGCCCCCCTCACCATGGCTGTTGCCAGGGCTTTCGGGTGGGCAGATTTATGGGCCATAATGAAATCTTTCCCACCGGTCTCGCCCACTATTCTGGGGTAGCTTTTATATTGATTTATATTATTGCCTATGGTCTTCCAAATTTGTTGAAAAACACCAGTACTTCCGGTGAAATGTATTCCGGCAAAATCCGGGTGATTGAATATCACCTCTCCGGTAGTGGGGCCATCCACGTATATCAAATTGATCACGCCGTCAGGTACTCCTGCCTCTCTAAATACTTCCATAAGCACATTGGCCGAATAAATTTGGCTAAACGCCGGCTTCCAGACCACCGTATTCCCCATCATTGCCGCAGAAGTTGGCAAGTTCCCGGCGATGGCAGTAAAATTAAAGGGTGTCAGCGCAAACACGAATCCTTCCAATGGCCGCTGTTCCAGACGATTCCAAACCCCCGGTGACGACTCCGGCTGCTGACTATATATTTGGGTCATATAAAAAACATTGAACCTAAGGAAATCAATGATTTCACAAGCGCTGTCAATTTCTGCCTGATAGGCATTCTTACTCTGGCCCAGCATAGTGGCTGCATTCAGGCGGGCTCGAAATGGCCCGGAAATTAATTCGGCAGCCTTTAGAAATATGCTAGCCCGGTGTTCCCAGCTCATCGCCTCCCAGGCCGGCTTGGCCCCAAGAGCTGCTTTAATTGCCAACTCAACGTGGCTGGCGTCGCCTTGATGAAAATGACCTAATAAGTGTTGGTGATCATGTGGGGGAGCAATGGAAACTTTATCATCGGTTTTAATACGATCCCCGCCAATAAACATTGGGATCTCAATCTGATGCTCTCTAGCCTGTGCTAAAGCCTCCTGTAAATCAGCTCTTTCGGGAGAACCAGGGGCATAATCCAGTACCGGCTCATTGACTGGCCAAGGCACCGTATAAATTCCTTTGGGCATGTTTTGGGTTTTATGTTCTAATCAGTACCAAAGGTAACCAATCAATGAAAAATTCTGAAACCTAGTTACAACAGTTGACGAAGTTGCCTCAAATGCTCAATCTGATAGGTAGGCTCTGTCGCCGCTTTTGTGTTATGAGGATCATAAAATATCTGGTCGATCCCTGCTGATTGGGCCCCGGCGATATCGGTGGCAGGATTATCACCGATCATAATACAATTCTCTTTCACACCCTGTACTTTAGTTATGGCGTAGTAGAATATCTGCGGATCAGGTTTCAGCCGTCCCGCTTCCTGAGAGGTGAATACGTGGTCAAAATATTGATCTAAACCAGAGCAGGAAAGTTTGATAACCTGCACATCGAAAAAACCATTGGTAATTACACTCATTGAATACTTTGGTCTTAGATATTCTAGTGCCTCCTCAGCCCCCGGCATTAGATGGGTTTTTTGTGGACACCAACGGAGGTAATTATCAGCCATATCAGAATACGGTACATCACTTCTAACACCCAGCTTTGTCATCACTAAGGGGAAACGTTCTTTTCTTAAATAAACCTGATCCACTGTTCCGAGATGATAACTTTCCCACAATTGATGATTTATAAGGTGGAAGGTATTAATAAACTCTTCAGCCGAAAAGTCACCCCAATTTTCCATCCCATAATGCAGGTATATGTCCTTTAGGGTATCATTGGCATTACGGTGATGATCCCACAAGGTGTGGTCAAGGTCAAAAAATAAGTGCTGATATGACAAGGCCTCAGACGGTCAGTGATTTACCAGGTATTTTATAGCGAGCCAATTCCCTGTTTGACTCTAGTACCTTTATTGTATCGAGGTCTCTTATCAGCACTGCATCCCGATGCAGATATTGGAAGATCAGATTCACTAATTCCCTAACTTCATCCTTAAGGTGATAGAATACCCATTGATCCTGCTTCCTGGACCCCACCAGACCTGAATTTTTTAGATAAGTCAAGTGCCTGGATGTTTTGGTCTGGGTAAATTCCAGAATATGTTCCAGATCTGAGATACACAGTTCCGAATTTGAATTAAGAAGAAACAGTATTCTTACTCTGGATTCATCCGAAAATGCCTTGAAAAATTGAGCTCCAAACGCCAGAGTAAAGTTCTTTAATCGCATAATGACACCTGGTATAGGAGCTTGAAATTACTAAAATTCAAGGACATGCACCGGTGAAAATTGCATTTGCTTTTGGTATGACAGAAATGGCGCTACTTAACAATTTTTAACTTTTAGAGTCCATTTGGCAATTATTTATTGCGGATATTAGTTGTTGATTTATAACTTTATTATTCTGAGAGTACCCTATACCTATTGATTTTGAAAATTTTTAAAACATATCAGCTCTGGTTATTGCCCATATTGATCATGCTGTTATCTGTTCAGCACAGCAAATCCCAGGGGCAAAAGCAGATCATCCAATTCTCAGGGGTAGTGGTAGATGAGGACTCCACCTCCACCGGCTTATTCGGTGTACATGTGTATGTACCCAAAGTAGGTCGAGGCACTGTCACCAATCAATATGGATATTTTTCCATGCCGGTACTTGAGGGAGATAGTGTAGTGATCAGTGCCGTAGGTTACCAGAAACAACATTTTATCATCCCCGGCAATCAAGGTGATAGTTTTACTGTCTTGGTAGAACTGGCTACAGATACTACCGTTTTATCAACGGTTGAGATCTTCCCTTATCCCACAGAGGAGCTATTTAAGGAGGCAATCCTCGCCCTCAATCTTCCAATTGATGATCGCACACAGGAAGACAACCTAGGGGAGGAGGTGCTGGCCAGAATGGCCCAAAACATGCCCATGGATGCTAGTCTGAATTATAAATACTATATGAATCGACAATTTTATCAGATGCACAACCGGTATTCACAGCAACGATTCAGCAACCCCTTGTTGAGCCCCATCAATTGGGCTAAGTTCATTAAATCATTGCGAAACGGGGATCTAAAGAATAAGAAAAGGAATAGATAATTTCCAGCGCTGTATTATTAGCTGGGTAAAAAGAATAAGTTATCCCACTAACACCCAGTATCACAAACCACAATAGACCCTAGATATTTAGTAAATGCGGTATAAGTATTGAAGCAATTGAGGTCCCAGATAATTTTTTACATTATCAATCGGCACATCATTATATGCATCCCACCGGCTACAGCCCAAAACATTTTTCCTAAAATGAACTTTACACCTTTGGGATCCCCCCATCCCTCCCCTGCGTCAGAAATTACTCTGACTGAATTTCCCCGAAAAGGATATGCCGGCTAATTTTTTTCTTTCAAGGTACGAATCAACAGTCCCAACTATTGATACTTGCAAAAAAATATTTTTGGAGTCCTCCACTAATTTAAATTGCCTGAATAGCCTTTTTTTTGGAAAATCTCCGGCGATAGTACCTGATACCTAGAGCACCAATAATTGATGGGAGGATCCAGGGGATGACTATTAGCTTCTCCGTAAGTATGGAGCTAAAAAACTGTCTGGCGCCAAAGGCAAAAAAAGCAGTGTAGGCGGCAATACCGGTAGAAATCATTCCTTCCAGATGAGTTACTATCCATGATTCTTTCTTTTTCAGGTAGCGGAAACTGCCGAAAGCCTCCCTGAAATTGGAAAGTCCCAGTATGCCAAATATCAGCATTAGTATTGCGGCGCCTTGAAGCTTTAGCGAAATACTCCATACCACTAAACCCAAACCAAACCAAAAGGTCATGCCATGTAAAACCTTGAATTGATGGTAATAACGACCAGTAATACCCCGCTTATTCCTAATGATTGCCTTAGCATACCAAAGTGGGGTGGTGGTCAGGATTGCCAGAAATCCTAAAAATCCAGCTCTGATATAATCCCCAATCAACAGATTCTTAAAACTTAATAACAACGCGGAAATTACAACTACCCACATAGCAAGGACATAAATTCGACCCATTTGTCGATGGGCTTGACTTCCCTTTGCGGTAAAAAGAGGCAACCAGAATAATATAAGGCTGATTGAGCCCGCGCCTAGGTGAAGGTATAGTATATAAGAGGCAATTTTCTCCATTTTTCCCCAGCAAACTAGGCGATTGTTCTTATATGAGAGAAAATTATTGACCAGTGACAAACCATTAGTGATGATCGTCCTTAAGTTGTGATCATCAGTAACTTTCAGGGACCATTGTCAAGGTAAATTTCTAAATACCTGGATGTATTTGCGGGATACGGGGATCTTTCTATCTTCCAGTCCAGCTAAAGTTAGACGTAGACCTTGTGCATTGCCTTCAATCTTTTGAATGTGATGGCGATTTACCAGAAATGAGCGATGACATTTGAGAATACCTGTACCTTTTACTTGATCTTCCATCGCGCTCAAGGTGCTTCTTAGAATCTTATTCTGTAAACCGGAATCTTCTCTGAATTGGATTTGCACATAGTTCTGCATGGCCTCAATTATCCTAATTTGATCAATGCTTAAAGAAATAGAATCCGCTTGGCCAATTAAAGTAACAGTCTGCGGTTCCACCGGTGCAACTTGATCCAGACTTATGTCATTGGCTAAATCACGATGCCGTCTGGTGGATTTTCGGGTGCTCATGAACCCAATGAAAAATACCGGAAAGAATCCTACCAATATTGTTGAGGTTAAAACCTGGGTAAAGCCCCTTAGGGTTAATTTCAAACCGAATTCCACCATAACAAAAAGGTAATTCCCAATGGCGATCAGCGCTAAGATCCCCATTACGGAAAGAATCCATTTCCAAAAAACCCATTGATCGTTATCCCGATGAATTCCCAAGACATATCTTATAATAAGTTCATAGGCAAACGATATCACAAAAGTGATGAGGCCAAACATAAAACAATAATATGCTTTTTTCTCGCCTGCCATACTCATACCAAATGGTTCGAAAACATAGAGAAAGAGGCCAATAAAAATGCTAATCCAAAAGCAGCTTATGAAAAATGGTTTTACCCCCTGGGCTTCTGGGTAAGGCTGATTTAAAAAGGATTTGATCTTATTCCAATGCATATTGAACTGCAACAAACCAAAATAATCAGTCTTAATCAATATTTTGGTGATATGCGGATATTCGTATATTGCGGGTTGCCTGGAAAGGATTACTGAGTATTACTGAATCAACATTCTTATGTGTAAAATATTGGCCTTTGGCGCTAGTAGCAGCAGACAGTCTATTAATAAAAAATTGGCTGTCCATACCACCAGTCACTTCAAACATGCAGAAGTTGAGATTATAGATCTAAACGATTTTGAAATGCCTATTTTTGGCGTGGATAAAGAAAAGGAGGGGATACCAGCGCTGGCTTACGCTTTTAAGGAAAAATTTCGAAATGTTGACGGTATTATAATCTCATTTGCCGAACATAATGGCAGTTATAGCACTGCGTTTAAAAATATCTTCGATTGGTCTTCGCGTATCGAAAAAAGTATGTGGTTGGGGAAACCAATGTTGTTACTGGCAACCTCTCCCGGTCAAAGAGGCGGCCAAAAGGTTTTGGAGCAAGCCGCCTACCGTTTTCCTTTCATGGACGGCAAAGTGATCGCCACCTTTTCCCTGCCCTCTTTCAACGATAATTTCAACCAAGAAGATGGTATTACTAATGACGAATTAAGGCAGGAGTTTCTTAAGCAGGTCGAAATTTTTAAAGAGGCACTAAGCAAATAAAAACTAGTGTGGTTATGAGTTTCTTTCCTCTTCCCTATCCGTAGCCAGAGCTGGGGTTCTGGTAATATTATTCAAGGCTGTTATTAGATCATCTGTTAGCTGAAAATCCAATACTTTAAGCGCAGCTTCTAATTGATCCATATTCCTGGCTCCGATAATCGGTGCAGTGATTGCCGGATGTGCTGCCACCCATGCGATAGCTAATGCCACTGGATCCAGGTTGTTTTCACCGGCCAAGTTGTTGAAAGCCTCTACGGCTTGGAGATTCACCTCATCCTTATACCTGTTTTGATACATTTTGCTGGTGTCGAATCTGCCTTCATTGCGGTTGGAACTCAAATATTTACCGGTTAAATATCCGCCAGCCAACGGGCTGTAGCTAAAAACCCCTAAATTTTCGCTGATAGCCATGGGTAAGATCTCTGATTCTGCCTGTCTTTTCAGGAGATTATACATGGGCTGTATACAAGATATAGGTGCCAGGCCCATTTGCTTGGTAATACCCATGGCCTTCACGGTCTGCCAGGCTGAAAAATTGCTTATCCCGATATATAACACCTTTCCGCCCCTCACAAAATCATCCAGGGTACGCAGAGTTTCCTCTAATGAGGTCTCCGTATCGAAATGATGTAAGTAATAAATATCCACATAGTCCGTATCAAGTCTTTTTAGGCTGGAGTCCAAAGCTGACCTCATGTGCTTCCTGCTTAATCCACGTGCATTGACATCCTCACCGGCAGGAAAATATACCTTAGTGGCAATTACCACTTCGTCGCGGTGCCCTTGCATCAGTTTTCCTAAAATCCGCTCGGATTCACCTTTGGCGTAAACATTCGCACAGTCAAAGAAATTGATTCCCTGGTCCCTGACCGCATGGTATATGGTCTTGCTGGTAATAAAATCCGCACCGTCACCAAAGGTCATAGTCCCCATACAAAGGGAGGAAATCTTTAATCCGGTTGCACCTAAATTTCGATACTCCATATTTAAATTATTAATAAAAGTTCTCGGACCAACGCTGAAAAGTATTCACCGCTTTGAGGTCCGTACCAGTTCATATCACGCACCTCCGCTCTTCGAAGTGAGTAATAATACCTCTTCGGAATGGCATATCCCATATAATCACCATTAAATGTAGTGATCATCAAGTTTAGCCCTTTGGAAGCGGCCACTGGTTTTAATTGCTGATAATATTCACCTGATAATTCTATGGGGAGAGCCACCATTACAGTGTTTTCCAGTCTTAGTACGGTGATTTCAGGGGAGATTTTGCCCATTATCTGTTCAAATAACTGGGGCCGAAACCTCCAGTTACTGCTAATTCTGAAATGTGGAGCAGGAGGAATCACCGGCAATCTGGCAAATTTAAAAATCCGTAGAGTATCGGTCTGGATCTTCTGCTCCACCTCTGATTGGTAATTTGCTAATCGCTTACCATATCTGGCCATTTTCTCCACCGAAAATGGTTTTCGCCCTGGCGGGGTATGACTGCCGGTAGCACCTGGAGAGAATGCAGCAAAATCAACTGAACTATCTGCCGTAGCCTGCTGTAAAAACATACCCGGATAATCAGCTGATAAGGTATTGATATCCTTGTTCATATAAACCGAATGAGCCGAAAATGTCGCGTAAAGGGCTTTTTCACCATTCTCACCCAGAAACTTCAACACCCTAAGGACATTATCGACATACGCGGTGGAATCCAGGCGATTTATTACCAAACCTTGGGTACCCATCTCCCCATAACCAACCAGCCCTGCTTGAACCCTAATGTTTGCGACTGCCAAGGCTTTTAGGGTCTGATCACCAATGAACTCCAAAACTTCCCGGCTGTTGCCGCCCATGATCATATGGCCTAGCAGCCCGGTACCCCACCCTCCAATACTGGTATGGCTGTGATTGGCAGTAAAATAAAAACCATTGATATCAGGATATTCCTTCGACACCAGGTCTTGTATATATGAGGACAGATTGGGATGCATGATCCATAGATCGTAATTCAGCATGACCACTTTCTGACTACCGAATTCAAACAACAGGCAACGGACATGCACCGAATCAAGGATATCATGGTAAGGTTTCCAGTTAGGGCCGGTTAATCGAGTTGGCTGGTCAGGAGTGATGGTGGCCATTCCCCAACCTACTCTGAAGCTACCATTAGGATATACGTTCAGAACTTCCTTCAGGGAATCCAACCGGGTCATGGTACTTTTATAATAGTCTGTGGTAATGTAATTGCGGCGGTCCACCGGAACAATCAAGAGTGCAGTCAGCAGGATCAAAATGGCAGTTAGCCGTATTAGAAGCTTAAAGAGCTTACTCATGGCGGAAATATAGCCCTTAACCTACAAAATATTAACATACCGGGATAAAGTCTAGTGTCAATGGTGGTTTAAGGATCCCGCTTTGGATGGGGAATTATAAAGATGGGACACCCGGGCTTTACTACAATTGCTGGTAATTTTTTTTAAATTGATAACCATGCCTGACATTATTCATAGGTTAATTATTGAAACATCCCCGGAGTCGCTATTCGCAGCCGTCACCGAGCCTGCTGGTCTTAACCACTGGTGGACCAAAGGTTGCCAGGGCCGGCCAGAAACAGGAAACATTTAGAATTGGATTTTGGCAGTGTCCAATGGCAAGCACAGGTTACCGAGTGCCTGCCCTCAAATGAGTTCGAATTAGTGATGACCCGAAGTGATCCGGATTGGATGGATACCAGGATTCGCTTCGAAATCAATTCCTCAGGCACTGTACAAACCTTAATTTTCAGTCACCTGGAATGGCCCCAGGCAAATGATCACTACTACATTTCCAATCATTGCTGGGGGCTTTACTTGAGGATCTTAAGGAGATACTTGGAATTTCAGGAACAGGTACCGTATGAGGAGAGATTGAAAGTATAGCTGGGATTAAGCCACAGAATTCAGTTTTGCTAAATAAATTGCAGCACAATATGTCAGGGTCTTATTTGACATTTTTATTTACCCTTTCAAGAATCTTTTTCAGTGCCATGTAATCCTTATTTGAAAGGCCCTTCCATAGCTTTCTTCTTATTTCCTGGGCTATCGGAAGCGCTTTTTCCACTCTTTTTTTACCCGCTGAAGTAAGCATAACCTGAATCACTCTGCGATCTTTATGGTCAGGAACACGTCTGGTCAGCTCTTTTTTACAAAGCAAGTCTACAATCCTGGTTAACGTTGGTGGATCTTTTTGCATTTGAGTAGCCAGGTCGGCATGGGTAAGCTTACCTCCTTCCTGTTCCAGTAAAGCAAGCACACCCCACTGATCAACAGTTAAGTCAAGGTTATTTCTTTTCAAATAATCGGTAGCATACCTCCTTATGTTATTGGAAGTATAATTGATCAAAAACCCAAAGGAATCATCTAGTTTTTGCAAATCGATAGCATTGATCTTTTAAAAATAACAGTTTGTAACTGAATTGAAAATATTATATATTTGTCATACTAATTATTGTTATACTAATTATATTGGGAAATGAAACAAAGACTTTTATTGATGGCTCTAATATGGTTATCACTCATGACTTCTAGCTACATACCAAGCCACCATGAGATTGAAACACTAATTTCTACCCTGATCGATGGCATTGATCAACAGGATGGTCCAAAGATTGCCAGTGTGTTCTCTGAAAATGCAAGCCTATTCGCTACTAACCAGGGTAATATTATGTCAGTTCCTCCCCAGCAATTTGCGGAATTACATGAGTCCAAAAAATTTGGTGGTCGCGAAAGAGAATTGAAAGTAATTCAGCTGGATATTACCGATGACATCACGGCATCAGCTAAGGTTGAAGCCTTCGACGATACAGTCCACTATGTTTATTATCTAACTTTCACTAAAACGGACGGCAGGTGGCTCATCCAGACTTTTCTACAACACAGTAAAATGAAAAAATAAGCTGCAAACTGAAGTTTATTTAAGCCCAAAAGCATTGATATGGATGGGCTTTAACTTTTCATATTAACCGGCCCCGCCTGGTTTATGCTCATGGACATATACATTGGTCAAGCCACATTATCATTGCCGCAATTGGATTTAATAATTCCGCGTTGACCCCAATTCATCATTAGGCTATCTTGAGGTTTTTCTAATTCTTCGTATCTTATACTGGCCTATGAAAACCTCCAGAAGATATTTTCTAAACTCAATCAGTATGTTGGCCGCCAGCTCCGTTCTACCTCTGGAGGCCTTTAGTTTTAACCCCCAAGAGAAGTTAAAGATCGCACTGGTGGGCACAGGTATCAGAGGCATAAGTTTTTGGGGTAAAAGGTTATTGGACAACTATTCCGATATCTTGGAATTTGTAGGTCTGTCTGATATCAACCCTGGTCGGTTGGAGTTTGGGAAGCGATATATGGGGGCAGATTGCACCACCTTCACCGATTTCCGGGAAATGGTCAATACTACCAAGCCAGACCTTATTATAGTTACCACCAAGGACTCTACTCATCATGAATTCATCATTCAGGGTTTAGATATGAACTGCGATGTCCTGACCGAAAAACCTCTTACCACCGATGAATCCAAATGCCAGGCTATTATCGACGCGGAGGGACGCTCTGCAAAAAATCTGATTGTTGGATTTAATTATCGTTGGACCCCCTACAATACCAAGGTAAAGGAAATGCTGATGGAAAAAAGTATTGGCGATCTCACTTCAGTCGATTTCCATTGGTATCTCAACACCTATCACGGCGCATCGTATTTTCGTCGATGGCATGGGCTTCGAGAGGCTAGCGGCACTCTATGGGTGCACAAGGCAACTCACCATTTCGACCTATTAAATTGGTGGATAGATTCCGAGCCTCAAGAAGTTTTTGCCTATGGAGACCTGGAGTTCTACGGTTCTAACGGTCCTTTTAGAGGTGAAAACTGTAGAAGCTGCCCTCACCAAGATAACTGCGATTTTTACTGGGATATCACCGAAAATAAACACTTAATGGACTTGTATGTAGCCCATGAACACCACGACGGGTATATTCGAGACAATTGCCTATATCGACACCAGATTAACATCTATGATAAGATGTCGGCCCAGGTAAAATACCGCAATAATGTTATCCTGAACTATTCTCTTACCACTTACAGTCCTATTGAAGGATGGCGAGCAGCATTTAATGGGACCAAGGGCCGTATTGAGGCCTGGATTGATATTCCCTATCAGAAGGGGGTGTCTATAAATCAGGCCGAATTACATGCCCAGGAGATGGATCAAAGCGGGATAGAGAATGTACAAAGCGAGCCCATCATTCTGCATAATCTTTGGGAGGACTTCAAGGTGGAATCCGTAAACATGGAAAGGGGTGGCCACGGTGGCGGGGACCAGCGATTACAGGATAAAATCTTCAAGACCCCCCATGAGAAAGACCCCTACCGACGAACGGCGGGCCTTCGCGACGGTGCCATGTCTGTACTGATTGGAATAGCCGCCCGGAAGAGTATTGAAAGCAGACAGGCAATTAGTATTGGTTCACTTACTAATTTGCAACCACGCAGCCAAAGATTGTAAACTGCGCAACACCTCCCCATAGATTTGCAAACCAGATGCTACTGATCTGGGAATAATTTCAGTAGCTTTGATAAAAGCTGGATAATGAGAGAATTCTTCTGTCTGTGCACATTTTTAGGGTTAGGGTTTCAAAGCTACTCCCAAACACCAGCTTATCGGGATAAAGTAAAAACCTTGATGGAGATCAACGGATCTCAGGAAACATTTGATGTTGCCATTACTTCCATTATGGAGGTGTATAAAAGTTCAGAGACTGAAGTGCCACAGGAAGTATGGGAAGAATTGGAAGCAGAATTTAAGGCTACCACGCTTCAGGAACTAGTGGAACTTTTGGTTCCAGTTTATCACCGTCACCTGCCGGAGCGAGACCTGGATGCTATCATTAGCTTTTTCCAGTCTCCAGCAGGTCAAATATTAGCCGAAAAAACACCCATTATCACGGAGGAATCCATGATCATCGGACGAGAATGGGGTAAAGACATTGGTCTAAAAGTTAAAGAACAACTTCGTGAACGAGGATATTAGCAAAACTGCCAAAATCCAATATTCCGTGGCTAAACCGGAGCATTGGGAAGCCATCGCCCGCTTGCATGCCTATAGCTGGCAAACCCACTACCGGGGGATCTTTACAGATCGTTATCTGGATGATGACGTGGTTGATGATCGGTTGCAGGTATGGCAACGACGCTTTGATAATCCCAGTAAAGAGCAGTATGTGATCATGGCATTGGATGGAGAATTACTTTGCGGATTCGGCTGTGTTTTTCTCAACTACCACGAAGAATTTGGTGCTCTATTGGACAACTTACATGTACATCATGATTGGCAAGGACAGGGTATTGGATATGCTCTAATGAAGCAATGCTGTGCGTGGACACTGCAACAAAAGCCCGATGCTAAACTTTATCTGTGGGTACTGAAAGATAATCACATAGCTCGTGAGTTTTATGAAAAAGTGGGAGGGGCTCCGGCTGACGTGATTACTGAAAACAATCCCGGAGGAGGTGAGGCAGAAATAATTAGGATCATCTGGAACAACAAAGATCTCCAAAATCTGGTGGGCTTAATTGAGAATTAAATTTGGGATATCACAATCGAAAAACTAAATCCGGGGTAAATCCCAATGATTGTGGTAATCCGCTTGCATTAGCTTATTAGCAACCTTATTTTTTCGAAACTGCCCATCCTGGACATCCCAAATTAATTTTTCGCCGGTTTTATAGGCAATGTTCCCCATTTGTGCATTGATAGCAGCCACACTCCCCGATGCAATAGGGGTATTAAGTAAAGCACTGTCATTGGCTTTCACCGCATCGATGAAATTTTTGGTGTGCAGATCCAGATAGTTTAGATCTTGCGGGCGCGCAACTGCCTCAATTAGATCCATCTTAGCATTACCCTGACTGTTGTAGTCCGGAGATTCCATTTCTAGCAGCACTTCATAGCCCTGGCGGTTAACTACCAATGTACCATTATTTCCGATGAATGCTATTCCCTCTCTCCTTCCATAGGGACCATTGTTGATTCCGGTAGCGTGTTCCCATAACATGGAAAAATCTTCGTACCGGAACACTGTCTGCAAGGTATCGGGGGTTTCCGAAGCATCATCAGGATATGCCAGTTTTCCTCCGCTGGCCATCACCGAAATAGGAGACGAGGCCTGCATAGCATACAAGGCAATATCGATCTCGTGAACTCCCCAATCAGTCATTAATCCTCCGGCATAATCCCAAAACCAACGAAAATTAAAATGGAAGCGATTGCGATTAAAAGGCCTCATGGGAGCGGGGCCCAACCAAAAGTCGTAATCCACTCCATCCGGAACAGGTTCATCCGGCAGTACCGGTACCGGCTTCATCCAACCCTGGTAAGCCCAAACTTTGACTAATCTTATATTACCCAACTTTCCTGACCGCACCAATTCTACAGCCTTTTGGTAGTGTGGACCACTACGCTGCCATTGACCCACTTGAACCACCTTTCCGGTTTTCTCAGCTGCAGAAACCATCAGGCGGCATTCCTCAATGGTATTGGCAATAGGCTTTTCAACATAAACATGTTTACCTGCTAAGACCGCATCCACCATGGGTTTGCAATGCCAGTGGTCCGGTGTGCCAATAATGACTGCATCGATTCCAGGGTCAGCCAGTAATTGACGATAGTCATGATAAGTAATAGGTTTATTGGTGCGGATTTGCTCATATTCTGAAAGCCTTTTCTCCACGACCTTTTGGTCAACATCACAAATAGCCACTAAATCCACATCGGCTAGCTTCAACATCGAATTAGTATTGCTCCATCCCATACCATTACAGCCGATCACTCCAATTTGCAGTTTGTCATTAGGTGAGATTGGATTTGGTAAAGCATATGCGGCCTCAGCTCCGCCTAGTATACCTGCCGAAATTATGGAGGACTGGGTGAGGAATTTTCTTCTTTTCATAATTTGAAGTTTTACACAATCTAGGAAGATTGGATATTTAATCCACAAAGAAGCTTTAAGGAATTACCAGATGATAAAAATCGAGGCTGTAATGGCTTTCACACTTCCTGGATACCTTGTCAAAGCATTTATCTTTTAACGCAATAGCCCTGTTTCTTTGAATAGTTAAAAGTTTAGTATTTTAGTCGCCTACGCACAACACGTAACATGAACAACTCCCAAACTTATTTTATAACGGGTGGAACAGGTAATCAGGGGGGAGCTGTACTATATGCACTGCTTAAGAAAGGGTATGGTATAAAAGCCCTCTGCAGGAATCCAGTCAGCGCTGAAGCCCAATCATTATCTGCCGCAGGCGTAGAAATAGTAGAGGGAGATCTCAATGATCCTGAAAGTTATATTCATCATTTGGAAGGTAATAGGGGCATATTTAGTGTGCAGGCTCTAAATAAAAATACTCAGCAGGAGGTGGATCAGGGATCGCAGTTGGTAGACACAGCCAAAAAGGCCGGCACCCCTCATTTCGTATATTCATCAGTATCTGGCGCTGATCAAGGAACCGATATACCTCATTTTAAAAGTAAGCATTTGATAGAGCAGCACCTAAAGGAAAGTGGAATAAGTCACACTATCATTCGACCGGTTGTTTTCTGTGAAAATTTGCTTAACCCTAAGGTCAAGAATAGTATCCTAAAAGGTAAGTTGATCATGCCTCTCAATAAGGAGACCACTCAGCAATATATCAGCATGCACGATATTGGGGTTATTGCCAGTTCAATCTTGGAAAATAAAGAAGCTTATGAGAACCAAACCCTTACCATAGCAACTGACCAGGTAAG
Source organism: Cyclobacteriaceae bacterium (assembly GCA_965224285.1). Lineage (GTDB taxonomy): Bacteria > Bacteroidota > Bacteroidia > Cytophagales > Cyclobacteriaceae > JAJCYK01. Next base: position 3,794,490 of record OZ245043.1, on the reverse strand, counting down.
CATGGCCGAGTTAACAGAGTTGTTTTCAGAGGTTTTGAATCAAAAAATGAAATATCAAAAATTACCAGGGTTGATCACTAGACTTTCCATGGGAAAGGATTTGACAAAAATGTTTAAGTGGATGGACCAGAACGATTTTGTGTTTGTCGATGACATTGAAGGCTTCAAAAGTAATTTTCCTGGGTTGATCGATATGAAAACCTGGATAAAACGCAATTTTTAAGTTATAGTTATTCTTCTATCAGATTATTGAGTTTACGAGGAGTTGGTTGAACCAACTGTTCTAGAAACTCCTCCCAGGTCCCTGCTTTGTTATCTTTCAAAAATCTGGACAGATCACCGCCATGCAATAGGGTAATACGCCGTTTTAGCTCCATTTGGAACTCAGAGGTGTAAAAAAACCCCATGGTTGCTGAAAAGTGCATGTCCTTCAAAGGTGCCAGAAAAATAAGACCGTCATAGGCATCATACATGGTTTGTTCTGGTTGAATGTCCAACATATGATTGCCGATATATAGGGCCTCTCCAAAAGGGTTTCTCAACAAGGGTATACCTACCTGACGGTTATGGTTGAGTTCAAATGCACCATCCCAAAGCCCGTCCTCCATTTTTACCCACCAATATTCAAGTCGGTCTAAACCTTCAGTGGAAGAAGAGCCTTCAACTTTTTTAGCATTTTTAATAGCCAGCACTGCATTATGGATCCGGATTGAATAGGATTTTCCAGGGTGCCATTGGTGAAAAAAAGTACCCGTATTCCAATACAAGCTACCCTTAGAGTTACGGATTGCCTTATAAGCGTGTCTGGTATTAGTAAGAAAAATGCCTTTATGACCCCGTTCAAAATATCCCATTGTTTCCAGTATGATGCGATACATAAAGTAGTCCCGGCCTTTTAGTGACTTCTGAAAAATATCGTAATCCTCTCGGGTTTGGATGGCGTCCCAATATATGGGTTGGTCTACGGCAATCACCTTGATATCTCTATTTAATTTTTTATTGAGATGCCATACGGTAGATAATAATTCAAGATAGGTCCGGTAGCGCCAGCCATAACCAATAAAATCATTCTGGAATACCGGTATTAGCAAAGTACTATCCGGGGTTTGATGACTTAGATACCGGTCAATATGCGACTGGTGTTGTATGCCCAATACTTCCAGGAAAACATAGTCTATATCCTGGGACTCTGTTAACAACTCCCTATAAAAATCGAATGGCTCCGCGGCCGGATGTAACGCATCATCAAAAATCACCAGATCATGATTCTTAAATGCCGCCTTGACAAATGCTACGGGCGGTAAACCCTGCTCTTTAATAACTTGGAGATAAGGGGAATATTCCTGAGCAGATAATGTGAATCCCGTACATCCACAAAGTGTGATCACCAGGATATTGCTTAGCAACGGTTTGAATATTTTACAGAAAAGGTAAAGCAGCTTTGACATCCGTTGTTTCATTGATGCAGACAAGTTAGGAAAAGTTGTAACCTTCGTGAAGTCATCCCGCTTTTCAAGCATTTCCTTTTTAACTCAATTGAGATAATTTCATAAATTATGAGTTTAAGATAATTCTTGAGAAGTCATTTATAAAATACAAGTCCAGCAGATGGCATGAACACAGTATTACTATTGATGGTATTATCAGGTTTAATGTTCCATAACCAATTTGGAATGGTATCAGATCATTACCATACCCAATATAAATATCATCAGAAAATTCAGGAATTATATGGCGGATTCAGTTTACATGATAGCTTGAGGATATCTTATGTAGGAAATATGGGTGTATTACTTGAAACCAGGCATAAAACGGTCATAATAGATGGATTTCATCAATACTACCAGCCCACCTACCAGTATCCGACCCAATCCATGGTGCGGGAGTTGACCAAAGGCCAATATTTAGATTTCTCACCCATTGAAATCAGCCTGGTTACCCACCACCACCGGGATCACTTTAGCGCTAGTTTAAACCGGGAGTTTTTGGTAGCAAATCCTGCTGGTGTGGTATTAGGATCGAGCCAAATTCAAGAAGCCATAATATCGGGCGCTAGTGAGAAGAATATTGCTGACAGAGTGCTGTTAGCTCCTTATTCCTTGAATGTCCAACAGATGAAACACGAGGGCATCATCATTAAATCGATACGTTGCGACCATGTTAATCCGCAACGGCATGGGGAGGTTGAAAATATTGCATACTTGGTTGAAATGGGTGGGTACACCATTTTTCATCCCGGTGATTCGGATTGGAACCTGGCTAAAAGGTCAATTGAGGAATTAAGGCTAGATCAGTTGGACCTGGATGTTATGATACTTCCATTTTGGATGCTGAACCAATCAGCCAAAAACATTATTGCCAGATTAAAACCCAAGCACGTGATTGTTGTACATCTTAGTCCTAATTATATTGAAAAGGTGCTTGAAAGGGTGGAGCACGATTATCTCAACGGGCATGTTTTTCATGAATTGGGGGATGGGTTGGTCTTAAATTAGTGAGTTAGTGATTGGTGAGTTAGTGATTGGTGAGTTAGTGATTGGTGAGTTAGTGATTGGTGAGTTAGTGATTGGTGAGTTAGTGATTGGTGAGTTAGTGATTGGTGATTAATTCGTTACAGATAGGAAAATACATTAGGTATGAAACATTTAATGCTGGTGCTATATTCATTGAGTTTAATGTCAATAAGTCAATCTATACTGGCCCAGAAAAGTGATGGCTCCTACACCATAGTAGTAGAAGGCTTTGACTGGGGACCGGCGGTTAACAAAGTGATCCTGCATTTGGATTCTGCGGTATCTTCTGTTAATTACCAGGACTTTCAGGTTACGGTTTCCCGGAATTCCGATGTGGCTGAAATAACTCCAAACAGCGCTGGCGGTGAACGTACCATATTACATGCTTACCTGTCGGATGATCAGGGAAGCCCGGTGAAAAGCAGTAAATATGCCACCCTGGTATTAGCGATCGGACCAAACCATGTGCTGGGCTCGCCATTTCAATATGTGGACAATGAAAATCATCGGGGCAATATTTGGGTAGATTACCAGCTGACCATCACCCACCGGCCCAGCCAACACCGCTGGACCCATGAGGCAGAGCGGTTGATTCCACTGGTGGAACAATTTGATCTGACCGGAGAATTCACCTATGATGGGGATATCACCATGGCCTATGCCTCCTATACTCCTAAATTGGCAGGCCAAAATAAATACCCATTGATCATTTGGCTGCATGGAGGTGGTGAAGGCGGCAACGATCCCACCATTCCCCTACTGGCAAACCGGGCAGCCAACTACGCCACTGAACAAATCCAGCACTTCTTTGGCGGGGCTTTTGTGCTGGTTCCCCAATGCCCCGGAGCCTGGATGTATAATGCCGAAGGCGTCTCGACCCGGGGCAAGGAGGACGATATTTACCATGACGGATTGATGGCCTTGATCAAGCAGTATGTCAGAGACCACCTTGAAATTGACCGGCAGCGGATCTACCTTGGCGGGTGTAGTAATGGAGGGTATATGAGTTTGAAGCTCATCTTTCAGGAACCGGACTATTTTGCTGCCGGCTACATTAGCGCCCTGGCCTATCGATCCCAATACATTACCGATGCCCAGATCGAGAGCATCCGGCAGGTGCCTATCTGGTTTATCCATTCCAAAGACGATGACGTAACCATCCCGGAGAAAACCGTGGTGCCGGTTTACCAACGACTGAAAAAAGCCGGAGCTAAAAATGTTCACTTTACCTTTTATGACCATGTTACCGATATCACCGGTATTTTTGGAGGAGAGGATTACCGTTACCCCGGCCATTGGTCCTGGATCTATTCCCATGCCAACCACGCCCGCAAGGATTTTGATGGTAGTGCGGTGATGGTGGACGGAAGGCCGGTGACGATTATGGAGTGGATGGCGGGGCAGAAGAATGAGTGAGTAGGTGAGTGGTGAATTAGTGAGTGGTAAATGGATAAATAGTGAATGGTGATTGGTGAGTTGGTGAATGAAAGGTCATGAAAATTGAGATTGATTTTTTGTTGATTGGATGAAATCGATAAGTACTCCATGAAACAAGATGAATTTGATCAGTTCTTTAGAGATCGCACTAAAAGACTTACAGTAGAAATAATCAAATTGTATCGAGAACTGCCCAAGTCAGGCGAAAGCAAGATTATTGGTTTTCAATTGATGCGATCCGCCACATCCATGTCCGCTAATTACCGAGCGGCCTGCCGTGCACGTTCCAAAGCAGAATTTTTTGCTAAATTGAGTATTGTGATAGAGGAAGCAGACGAAACTCTATTTTGGTTGGAAATTCTTGAAGATTGTGGGATATGTGATAGTAGTTCGCTGGATAGATATAAGAAAGAAACAACTGAAATTCTATCGGTCATGGCAAAGGCCAGAAAAACCATACGACCAAAAAAATATTGATATTTTTTTCAAGAAACAACTCACTAATTCGCTAAATCATTAATTCATTAATTCACTAATTCACTAATTCACTAACTCACCCCTGGCTAAAGCTATGGCTGGAAATCCTGGAAGACATCTCTTCAAATAATCCAGAAATATTGCAATCTTTGATCAAAGAGACTACCGAAGTGTTATCAGTATTATCCAGAGCACGCAAAACTACAAGATCTAAATAACTCTTACTAGACTATTCTAACATTCTATCATTCTATCATTCATTCCCTCATTTGCTATCTTAAAGCTAAACCTCAACTAAAAGTGAATTATTCTCTTTATTCAAACACGCCGCTAACGTCAAGCCTGATCAACCGTCGTCGATTCGTGCATCTTCTATCCGCCAGTGGTATAAGCACGCTCTTTTCAGCCAGTACCAGAGCTGATCAGCAAAAAGATTTCGACTGCATCATTATAGGGTCGGGACCGGTAGGGATAGCCGCCGCCATTCGTATGGCCGCACGAGGGATGCAAGTATTAGTCCTTGAAGCCGGCAAATCCATTACCAATCCCGCTGGCTCGCATTTCAGAAATAAGCCGGTTTTTCACAAGGATCCCGACAGTTATTTTGCAGCCATCGATCCTTATCTCAAACCTGTTGGCTCCAGCCAGAACAGTACATTACCCGGATTGGCCGATAGCAGCCTGTACGGAGGGCAAGGGGTTATATGGACCAATAACTGTCCGCGGGCTGCCGCTTTTGAGCGTTGGACCAGCCTTACTCCGGAGGAGTGGGATCGTCGTTTCGAGGAAGCGGAGAATGCCCTACAGGTCAACCCCCACCCCACGGAGGCTTCGCAAACTGGAAAAGCTGTTAAAAACCGGCTACAGCATATTCTGGAAACCGATCGCGAGGTAAGGGGATTACCTTTTTCCGGCAAAGTCAGTCACACCGGCCACACCTATTTCAATGCCCCCTGGGATATGATTTCAACTGCTGGGAAGAAAATACAGGGCCGTTTAACCGTACGTTCTCAAATCAGGGTGCAACGCATAATTCATGAAAACGGCCGAGTGACCGCTGTGGAAATCACCGAAGACACAACCAAAACCTCGCAACTATCCACCAAGCTGCTGTTAGTGGCCGGGGGTGCATTAGGTACACCACGGCTCTTGCATAACTCCGATATCAAACCCTATGCCCTGGCCAGGGGATTTTCATTTCATGCCCTTTTATTCGGTCAGTTGGTGCTAAAAGCAAACCTAACCTCATCGAAAGGGGAAATGGATCTTCCCCCTCGATTATGGATTCCACCTACGATTCACAAGCCCTGGCATATTCAAATACTGCGTGATACCTTTCCCATCCCTACCAGTGAAGTAGTAGAAAACCCACATCGTATCTTAGAGTTCCAGGTCTTCTTGCCCATAGAATATCAAGACCAAAACCATCTGGAATTCACAGATAAGGACAGAGTAAAAGCCCAATTTGAATTTTCGAACCAAGATCGAGCAAGGATGAAAGCGGTGGAACAGGATGTCGATCAACTTGCTCGTCAATTAGGGCATTGGCGCGGTGGCGGAGAGCCAGTCTGGGTTCCACATGGCACCGCTCATCTTTCAGGTACCTGTCGCATGGATCACGATGATTGGGAGGGAGTGGCCAATGGGGATGGCCTGGTACATGGATTTCAGAACCTCTATCTGGCTTCAGTCGGGGTAATACCTAAACCGCTGGCCGTAAATCCCACATTGACTGCTGTGGCTTTAGCCCTGAATACCGCCGACGTGATAGCCGGATCCATATAATAAGCCCATTATATTGAATGATCGAAATATTTCAGCATTAGCCTATGCGGTTAAAGCCGGTCTATATTCACAGCAATGATTGGCAAAGATCGGAATTTCTTCACTGGCTGATAGAAGTTGTAAAAATGTACCATTATTATTGAATTCTGATTACCTTCAATAGGTATTCGGAAACCAGCAATGCATTAAAAAAAGGAGGAATAGGAAAATGGCATTTACTTGGAAAGATATTATCCGGTTTACTCAAACTGGGAACCCCAAACCTGACCGGAGGGTAGAAAAAACTGATGAAGAATGGAAGAAGTTACTGACCCCAGAGCAATTTCGCATCACTCGTAAAAAAGGTACCGAAGCCCCCCATAGTGGAGCGCTTTGCAGCATTTATGACGCGGGAAAATATAACTGCATCTGTTGTGATACCCCATTGTTTGATTCTACCATAAAATTCGATTCGGGTACAGGATGGCCCAGCTTTACCCAACCGGTAAAGGAGAATGCCGTCAAATACGAAAAAGACAGCTCTTTCGGTATGATCAGGGTTGAGACACTTTGCAATACCTGCGATGCTCATTTGGGACATGTATTTCCCGACGGTCCACAACCAAGCGGATTAAGATTTTGTATTAATTCTGAGGCTTTAAAACTAGAAAAAGCAAGTATCGAAGAGGAGAGCTAGAAAATTAGCAGGAAGACGGGGGAAGGCATTTGCACTTGTACTCTTATAAAATCTAATCTCCTAAAAATAAAATGGCTGTTGTTTATGGTGGACTAATGCGATTGGCTATGACAAACGATACTAGGGTTCTTAAAAGCGGAAATGAGTGGGTGGAGAAAGTATATGCGATTTCCGGTAACTGGGTTATTGAAGAAATCGAGGGGGAAACATATTTCGTGTTGCGGGACAATTTTTCAACCAGCCCGGGTCCCGACCTGAAGTTATACCTGACCCATTTGAGCATGTCGGAAATAGATGATCGACGTCAAATCGATCGGGATGGCACATTTATAGCTGAGCTGGTGTCAAATAGCGGCAGTCAGCGCTACCCCTTACCGACGGGCACTGATTTGTCGGATTATCGTTCGCTGGTAATTATTGTAAAGCCTATTCTGTGGTTTGGGGAGGAGTTGAGATAAACAGGAATCAACATGTTTGAAAAAGTTCGGTCAGAATTGACTAAACTGCTGATGGCCAACGAACCCTATAAATGAATTTCAACGTTTACCGCCTAAAATCGGTAAGGGGAACTTGGAAACCATTTTGTCTGGCAAAATTAGTACCCTGCCAGTAGGGCCGAACAGATAATTCCCTTTGAAGAAAAGCATAGATCACAAAAAAATCCATAAAACCAACAAACCAAAATGAACAATCATAAAAAAGCATATCTGGCGGGAGGATGCTTCTGGGGCTTGGAGGATCTTTTTCGTAAGCGGCCGGGAATAAAAGATACTGAGGTAGGTTATATCGGTGGTGAGAATGACCACCCAACCTACCAAAACCATCCCGGCCATGCTGAAGGGTTGGAAATTACCTATGATACTAAGGAAACCTCGTTCAGAGAGATACTGGACTATTTCTTCAGGATCCATGACCCCACTACTGTCAACAGGCAAGGCAATGATGTCGGTTCGAGCTACCGCTCGACAATTTTCTATCAGAACCTGGAGGAGAAAAAGGTATCTGAAGAAGTCATTAAGATAGTTGATGAATCCAAAAGATGGGAAGGGCCTATTGCAACCACTTTGGAGGCATATACCACGTTCTGGCCTGCCGAACCGGAACACCAGGATTATTTGCTTAAACATCCCAACGGCTACACTTGTCATTTTGAACGCTTTGGTAGTTTTTTGAAAGAGAACCGAGCTATAGGAAAATAAAGAATACCGCATACACACAAAAGTTCATGGAAAATATAAAATTTATAAATCAACGATTTGACCCATCCTCCACTCCCTTTTTGGACTTGGCAAAACAAATGGCCCAGGCTTTTGGTTACACTGCTGATCTGAAGATCGATAAGCATACAGCGCAATTATTGCGATTGCGCGTGGCCCAAAAGAATGAATGCTCCTACTGCGTGATCCTTCATGCAAATACCGCTCGCAGCATTGGCATCGATGCATCCAAAGTCGACAACATCTCATCCTGGTACAACAGTGACTTATACGATGAAAAAGAAAAGGCCGCCCTATCTTATTGTGATGTCTTGAATGCAGGGGTATGCAAAAAGTTCCAGAGATATCATGATGATTTGGCCAAATATTTTGGCGAAAGAGAAATTGCTGAGATTGCTGCCATTGTTATCAATATGAACGTATGGACTCGCTTGAAATTGGCTCAAGGAGAAACACCAGTATTTATATAGACCGGCATAATGATCAAAATAAATAGTTATGAATTGGTATCTTCCTATCACCATAATCCCAGGATTGGGAATGCTCATTTTGTCCACCGCAACGCAAATGCTCAGTGTAAGCAATGAGATTGCTGAATTGCTGTCACAAAAATGTACCCCATTCGAGCATAAGATATCGAAAATGAAGATTCGTCAATTGGGACTGCTCACTCGATCCAACACTCTACTTTATCTGGCCACCGGCTGCTATGTACTTTCAGGTATACTAGCGGGGATTTTTTCCCATGATGATGCTTGGGGATGGCCCAGTTTGGCCCTTTATATAGGGACCATTCTGGTGTTTATAGCTCTTACATTATTAATAGTCTATGCTTTCAGGGCCGTGGCAATAAGAAAGCTGCAGTTTGAGAACAATCACAATTTGTAGTGTGGGGGCTCTCAAAACCAAACCTGCCTCTTCCGGAAAGGTGATGGACCATACAAGTAGCTGTTCCATAGGTCTTGGCCTGGCAGCCCTTGGACGGCCAGAATACATCAATGTGGGGACAAACCCCGGCGTTAAAAAGTCGGAGGAAGCTTTCCGTATTAATACTTGTAAAGTGCTGGATTTCGCTTACCAAAGAGGGGCTCGTTATTTCGATACCGCCCCCTCTTATGGGAAGGGCGAGTTATTCTTAATGGAATGGCACCAAAGCCGGCAACACCAGGATGTGATCCTCGGTACCAAATGGGGGTATACCTACGTAGCCGATTGGCAGCTGGGGCATCAGGGTCCACATGAAATTAAAGAACATTCATTAAAAAAATTAAAGGAGCAATGGATGCAATCGAAGAAGATGCTTCCGGCATTGCGGCTTTATCAGATACACAGCGCCACCTTCGAGAGTGGTGTTTTAGATAACCAAGCGGTATTGAATCATCTCCACAAGATCAAGATGGAAACGGGTGTAACGATCGGTATTACTACCAGCGGACCAAACCAAAAAGATATAATAAGTAAAGCACAACAAATTTCTGTTGAAGGAGTAGAGCTTTTTGATAGTTTTCAGGTCACCTTCAATATTCTGGAACAGGAATCCTTCCCCATACTCATAGGGGCGAAAAAAGCGGGTAAAACCGTGTTGATCAAGGAGGCCCTGGCCAATGGCAGGGTGTTTCCCAACCGGAAGTACCCTCATTATCGATCGCTTAATGACACGCTTACAGCACTAGCCCGGCATTACCAGGTGGGCATTGACGCCATTGCCCTACGCTATTGTATGGATAAACTGAATCCCGACATCGTGTTAAGCGGCGCCTCCGACACTAAGCAATTAGATCAAAATCTTAAAGCCACTGCAATGAGACTTTCCAACACCCATATTAGTCTGCTCGATGATTATAGAGTGTCCAGTGAAGATTACTGGTCAGAACGAGGTCGGCTGAGTTGGGATTGAATGTTTACTATTTATCATTTAATTCGAGTATGTCGATACTCACTCCTGATACAGGAAATGTGTTGAGCGTATTATTGATTTAGCATGGCTAAGTCGATTTTCGTGGTAATATTTGAGCAGTTCTCAATTCAAAAAGCGTTGGCAGAGATGCGAGTATATATAGTGCCGTTGGAGGGATCCCAAAAATACTTTGCAGTCTTACCAAGACTATTCCCCGAAAAAAGGCGGATAATATTGGCCTAGTCCGTCGACTAGGAAGATTTTTCCAGGGTGCCATACAAAATATGTCTTAACGCTTTTAATTACTGGAACATCAATATGGCTACCAAACATTTAAATTGTTCGTACCAAGTAATTATATCGCCGGTAAAAATACCCTCCTTCGTTTTACCAACCCTGGAGGCGAAGTCCCACCTTCATACCTATAGTAATCGGTATTTCGGTGGGCGCGGCGGGATGACTGGATTATTTTCAATGATCCAAAACTGGAGGTGCTCAACCTTCACCAAATATCTGCACTGTCGTGCAGCTTTTAGCTGGCTCTCCATAGCTTCAAGCAAGCTTGGCTATTTAAAGCCACTAAAAGTCACTGCATTTGCAGCGATATTTGGATCGGTTGTCGGGATGACTGGATTCGAACCAGCGGCCCCCACGTCCCTAACGTGGTGCGCTAACCGGACTGCGCCACATCCCGATATTGAGTTTGAGTGTGAGTTTGAAGTGTGAGTGTGACTCTAACTCTATTTACTACAAATTCTATAACTTTTTATATACTGCAATATTACAATTCTTAATATTAACATAACCAGCGGCCCTCCTACCATGGCTGGATGCACTACCGCAATACCCGCGTAATGGAGGATGAGGACTGCCTGCCCGCCGTAGCCTTCATTGACGGCCGAAGCCTATGGCGAAGGACGTCGGCGAAGGTGGGCGTGTGGGTTTGAGTGTGATTGCAAATCTGCCCTAAACCTCTATGGCTTCCATACATATCCTATCAACATCGTTATTCCCTTGTACCAGAGCCCATCTCAATAGAAAATGGAGCTTCAATATTACAAATATTTTTGTTTAGTGTGGATGTTTTTTACATTTTCAACCCATGTAAGACCTATCGTGGATATTGGGAGTTATTTATAATAGGTTTTGTTTATTTTGGGGCTTAAAATAGGTCATGCGCAGTTTCAGGCGACATTGGTTATGGCTGGCTCTGTTGATTCCCCTCAGCTTACATTGTAACGGTGATGCGGTTTCCAGAGCTTTAAAGGCCTTGGAGAAAGGGAAGTATCAGCAGGTTGAAAAATTGATATCAAAATCCCTGGATAAGCATCCATTAAATCCGGGGGCGTACTTTGTGTGGTCTAAACTTTATCTTGACCCTAGCTTCACTCGGTATAACCTGGACTCCGCGCATTATTTTATTGAGTTGGCGTTGGCACAAACGAATATCCCTGATAGTGTCGAATCCTGGCCATTGGAAAAATCTTCCTTGGTGAATCAACAGCTACAGCATCAAAAAGCAAGCATCGACAGCCTGGCCTTTTCCCGTGCCCGTGAAGTTAATTCAGTAGCAGGATACCAACATTTTATTGACCTCTACCAGAATTCGGAGCAGTTTTTGGGAGCCATATCGGCCCGAAATCAACTTGCCTTTAATGAGGCTGAAGCAGCCAATACCCACCAGAGTTATCAGCAATTCATACAAACGTATCCTCAAGCAGAGCAGATCCCTATTGCTACTGAAAGGTACCATCGACTACTGTTTGAATCAATGACAAGTGGCGGCCGTTTGCAGGATTACATACACTTTTGGAATGAAAATCCCCGGAGTCCTTACCGGGGTCGCGCGGAGGAGCAGATTCTGCAATTATCCTGTCTCAGTCATCAATCTTCCGCATATCAACAATTTGTCCAAGAATATCCGAAAAGCAGCTATACTCATCAAGCGCGGGCTGTTCTCTATCATCTGGACAAAACCAAAGTCACTAGCGCCGGCTGGAAAACAGACTCTCTATTGACTGCATTCTCAATGGAATCCAAACCTTTAGCCACCACACTGGAAAACGGGAGATTAGGTTTCATGGACGTAAATGGGATTATTCAAATCGAACCTTCTTTCGATTCCATCCCGGAATATTTGCACTGCAGCCTGCTAACAGATGATTTTGTTCCAGTAAAGTCCCGGGAAAAATGGCAGCTTATTGCCCGGAACGGTTCTACTCTTTGGGATGAACCTTTCGATGATTACCAGGATCTTGGATCCGGCTATATCAAAATCAGAAGGGGTGATTTATGGGGTGTGATTCACAAAGGTAATTGGTCAGTGCTTCCCCAACAATACCAAGATATCCGACTATTGGACATAGGATTGATAGCTTTCAAAAAAAATGGCTTATGGGGTATCGCCAGTATGCTGGGGAGGGAACTACTCCCACCGGAGCATCAGGAAATTATTGAGGAAGGTCCCTTCCTGCTGCTTCAAAGAAAAAAATGGGCTGTGCTAAACCAACCTAAGTTGATTAATGACTATCTCAGAAAGCAATCTCCGGATTATAGATTTAAGGATTGGGAAATTTTGAGCTATGATCATATAATGGTATTTGGAGATGGCCAGGAAGGTGTCCTGGACCGCAATCTAAACTATAAAGTGCCATTTTCATCCCACCGTATTTACGAGGTAGACAGCGCCAGCTGGTGGACTAAAACTGCCCACGGGACTCTGAGGTTTTACGGGGAGGCCCTTCGGTCCATACCCCCTGATCGCTACCAGGATATCATAACCACCGATCGATATGTGGGTCTAAACAGATCTGGTCAATGGCGGGTTATGGATTGGAGTTTAAGACCAGTCGATGAGGTCAATTATGATTCAGTTGCTGTATTAGGTAAGCATTTCCTGCTACTCTTTAGCAAGGAGCATAGCGATAAGGTACTGTTTCCCGGGGAGAAGATGGTGAATATCAAAAATGGTCAAGCTCTTAAACTGGTCAGAGGCGCTAATCAAAAAATAGGCTTCTTGCAAGTTTCCAGCTCTGGAGGTTTAAGGGAAGTCTATAATTGGCGAGGTGACTACATCTATCGCACCTGGTATTTTGAAGTTCAGCCGTTAAATGCAGAATTAATGATCATTGAGCAAAACGGCAAACAAGGAGTAATCGATATAAACGGGAAGCAGTTATTGAAAGCCCGCTATAATACCATTACGGCGGATGAGCAGCGGGGACTTAATCTTTGGGATAGGAAAAAATTTGGCTACTTCCACATAGCATCTGGCCAGGTGATCAAGCCACAATACGATAATCGGTTACAAGCGCTGAACCAGCTATATTTTATGGCAGAAAAAGATGGAAAAAAAGGTTTAGTAGACCTGAAAAATCGTTCAATCATACCTTTCAAGTATCAGGAGATTCAAATTTGGTCAGATAGTGTAGCCCTGGTAAGAGAGGACCGTGAATATGCTTTATATGATTTTATCAATGAAAAATTCGTGTACCAACAAATCAAGGGTTGGGACTGGGTGACCATGGGGGATCATAAAAGTGCAATAGTAAGATTGAACGGAGGATACGGGTTATTGGACAATCGAGAAGGGTTAGTGATCGAGCCCATCCACCGCGACATCATTAACATCGGCACTGATGAACAGCCTTTGTTAGTGACTGAGAGCCGGTCATCCGATACCTCCACCTACCAGCTTACCTATTATGATCAATTTTTCCGGATCTTCAAAAAGTTGGATATAACAGCTGAGGAGCATGCCAAGCTTTGGTGTTTTTGATTATTTGTATTTTTTGATCTCACCACTCTTAACCCTGGATAAGTAACTTCTCAAGTCTCTTCTCACTTCGGGCGCCAATATGTATAATCCCAACACATTGGGTATGGCCATGGCGAATATCATGGCATCGCTGAAATAAAACACACTGGTCAGAGGCAATACAGAGCCAATAATAATGAATATACAGAAAATGCCTTTATACAGAATTTCATTGAAATAACTCTCTCCGAATAAAAAAGTCCAACTTTTTAAGCCATAGTAGGACCAAGAGATCATAGTGGACAGTGCAAACAGGATGACCGCTAACAGCAGCACATAGGGAAACCAGGATATGGTTGAGGCAAAAGCCCGAGAGGTCAGAGAAACTCCCTCTGTTTCAGTGGGGTCAATGGAGCCGGTAATGATGATCACCAAAGCGGTCATGGTACAAACAACTACGGTATCAATGAACGGTTCTAAAAGCGCCACAACCCCTTCACTTATGGGCTCATCCGTACGAGCTGCAGAATGGGCTATGGAGGCTGAACCAACACCTGCTTCATTGGAGAAGGCAGCCCGTTGGAATCCCACGATCAACACCCCTACAAAACCTCCTGCCATCCCTTGATAAGATAGTGCGCCGGCTAATATTGAACCGAAGGCCGCTGGAATTTGGGTAAAGTTGACCAAAAGAATAAATATGGCGGCCAATAAATATATCGCTACCATGAATGGTACGATCTTCTCAGTGACACGGGCAATGCTTTTAATGCCGCCAATTATAATTATTGCTACCAACAAGGCCATCAATGTCCCAAAGATCCATTCTTTGCCATATAACAAACTTGCTTCTCCCCCAGTCACACTTACCAGTTGTTCGGTAGCTTGATTGATCTGCGACATGTTGCCACCACCAAATGAGCCCCCCACGCAGAAAACCGCAAATATGGCGGCGCAAATTTTACCCAATCGGCCCAAACCCTTAGGTATAAGTGCCTTGCTGAGATAATACATAGGGCCTCCCGAAACGGATCCGTCCGCATGTACGTTGCGATACTTCACCCCCAATGTACACTCTACGAATTTTGATGACATCCCCAGAAAGCCTGCCAGAATCATCCAGAAAGTAGCGCCCGGGCCTCCCAGAGAGACTGCAATGGCTACTCCTGCAATATTTCCCAAGCCTACTGTACCTGAAAGAGCTGCCGTGAGGGCTTGAAAGTGTGAAACCTCTCCCGGGTCATCAGGGTCATCAAATTTACCCCTTACTACATCCAGTGCATGTTTAAATCCCCGGATGTTGATGAAACCCATGTATATGGTGAATATAGTGGCTCCCACCAACAGCCAGATTATAACAAAGGGCATGGAAATACCATTGCTAAGTGGTACTGAAGTGAATATGAAGTCTCCTATTTTAGTCCAGATGTCAGTCTCTTCAGAAAGTGGGTTTTCATCAGTGTCTTGTGCGTATTGGACCAACGAAATCACCATGAACAGTAAAGATAGAAGCACCTTCTTCATAAGATCTGAGGGGTTTTTGACGGCTTAAAATAGGAAATATATGTAGAAATCATATAATTATTCTGAATTTACAAGTTTCACTTGTCAAGTTGTGAAGCTAAAATTTTCAGGCCTTGATCAAAACTATGGGGTTCATACCCCAGTTCCCTGCGGGCTTTGTTAATAATAAACCCGGTTTTCATGGGCCTTCGGGCAGCTTGCTTAAACATTCTGCTATTGGTTCGTTTTATTAATTTTTTATTTAAAGAGAAGAATTCGGCTGTAAGCTGCGCCATGTCATACGGAGTTAGCATCTCCTTTCCCGATATGTTAAATATACCGGTAGCGCGTTTCACCGCTGTCAATAGACATCCGATTGCCAAATCCTCGGCCAAGGTTGGAGTACGATATTGATCGTCCACTACAGATATTTCACTCCCGTCTTCCAAGCTTTTTTTTACCCATAATACCAGATTGCTTCGGGACATCCCCGGGGTTTTACCATAAACCAAAATGGTTCTAATTATGGTCCAGGGCATGATCCCCGACATCACCACCTTCTCTGCGGCTAATTTGGATTCTCCGTAATAACTTAACGGGTTGGGCTCCGCGTTTTCTAAGTAAGGGCCGCGCCTCCCGTCGAAAATAAAATCCGTGGATAAATGAATAAAATGGGTGCCGATCTCTTCACAGGCCACCCGGAGGTTTTTTACCCCTACTACGTTGAGGTTCCAGCAGCTTTCCTTATCCTCTTCACAGAGGTCTACCTGGGTCATGGCGGCACTGTTGATCAGAGTAGTCGGCCGATATTCCTCCATTATACGGCGGACCTCCTGATGACTAGTAATATCCAGACTTTGGTATTTGAAGGTACTATACTCAATTCGGTTATCTCCCCGGGAAGTAGCCAAAAACTGCAGGCCTCGATGCTGACACTCAGCCACCAGTTTCTGTCCCAGCAACCCATTGGACCCGGTAATAAGAATTTTTATATCATGGCTCATCGGGATATTGATATCCGAAACTCTCCGTAATTTTTTTTCGGCTCATCTCCTCTACGGTTACCTTCATAATCACCTCATTCAATGGTCTCTCGCCGGCCGTAGGCTGTGTGGCAATTTGGTCCACTACCTCTAATCCATCTACTACCTGACCAAACACTGTATATTCCCCGTCCAGATGCGGAGCTCCTCCTACAGAAGTGTATTGTTCCAGTTGCTCACGGCTAATCTCCTTATCCAATTCAACCTCAAACTCCTTCTCAATAAGTACTTTGGCCTGCAAACTGATGGAGTCCAGGCCTTCAATATCCTGAGCTTGCTGTAATGAGATTACCTTCTCCCTAAGGTCCGCATATTCTGGCATTGACAGGAGCCTGGTAAAATGCTGGTTTAGTTTCAAGCGATCCAGGGTAAGTTGCTCGGGAGTAAAAACCGTTCCATGCACTATATAAAACTGGTTTTCACTGGACTTTTTTTCAGGATTGTTATTCCTGGCTGCTGCCACTGCTCCTTTCTGGTGAAAATGATGGTCCCTAATTTCAGCTGGGATCATATTATCCGGGTTGGGCCTGGTCCCTTCTTTTTGGTTGACATCTCCTCCCTGTATCATAAATCCTTCGATAACCCGGTAAAAACTGGTGCTATCGTATCGACCATTGGAAGCCAATTGTAAAAAATTCTCCTTATGGAGGGGAGTATCATCAAACAAGATCAGCTTGATATCTCCCAAATTAGTGGAGATGGTAACTAAGAAGTCTTTTTGCGGACTACATGATAGCATAAATGTTAATAAAAATCCGGTTACTATTTTACTTGTACCCAGCATGCAATTATTTCAATTTTTGTTTTATTTCGCCAAGGATCTCGCTACCTCCCTCCTTAAGCAACTCTTTTGCTAAAGCAGTACCCAAAGCGGTAGTGTTCAAAGCAGAATCCTGTCTGCTAATGTCCAGCTTTTTACTGCCGTCCAAACTAATAATCCCACAGCGCAATTTAATTGTTTCTTCCTGAATTACAGCATAGGCATATGCGGGTATACTGCATCCCCCTTCCAACTGTCTTAAAAAAGCCCGCTCACAACTTATACAACTCCAGGACTCCGGATGATTGAGGGTCTCTCGCAACAATTGCTTCTTCTTCTCATTTAATTCAGCGCTTACCTCAATAGCCAGGCTGCCCTGACCAACGGCAGGCACAAACTGGTCCATGGGTAGATGGCATTGTATTAAATGATCCAGTTGCATTCGGTGCACTCCGGCATATGCTAATATCAGTGCATCTAATTCTCCTTTATCCAATTTGGATATTCTGGTTTGTACATTACCTCTTACTGGATTTAATTCAATGTGGGGGTAATAGTGCCGTATCAAGGCAGCACGCCTGGCACTGGATGTTCCGACTTTTCTGGCCGAAGACCAGTTGAACTCTCCTGTTGTGCTTACCACTACATCATGGGCTTGCTCCCGCCTGGTAAAAGCAATCAATTCAAAACCGCCTGGTAAATGCGATGGCATATCCTTGGCGCTATGTACTGCCAGGTCAATCTCACCTGTGGCTAATTTGCTTTCCAGGTCTTCCGTAAATACTCCTTTGGTACCAATCTCCGGAATACCGACATTCAGCATTCGGTCGCCCGCGGTTTTAATTAGGACCAGTTCAGTTTCAACCCCCTTGCGCTGCAGGCGATCAGCTACCCACTTGGCCTGCCATTGGGCCAAGGGGCTTTTTCTGGTTCCTATTTTAAGATGCCACCTCATGAGTCGGGTTCCTTAACAAACTCGAAATGTTAATGGAAAGGTCCAAAAATACCATTTTGGCGCTGGCATTGCGTTCCAAATGATACCAGGCTTCAGTCATGATTTGAACAATGGGCTCCAATTTATCGGGGGTTACAACTTTGGAATAATTTCTAACGAACTCTTTTTCCTCAGTTCCTAATTTGATCATGGACGAATCACCATAATGGGCGATCAATGTTTCACGCAACCGTGATAAACCGAGTCGAAACAGGCTGTGCTGGGTGAGTTTAGCCATCTTATGAAACTCCTCTGAGAGAGCCACCAATTCCGACAAATCCTGTCGGTAGCAAAGTCGCATCCATTCTTTAAAAAATTTACCCCCATCCTCGACTTCCTCAGCTGCCAATCTAAGGGCCTGTTTCAGATTCCCTTGAGCCAGGGTAGCGATATGATCCGCATCTTCCCCAGCCACACCCTGCTCCACTAGGGCATCCTTAATTTCCTCCTGGGTAAATGGTCTTATGTTTACTGGTTGAGTCCGTGAAAGTAAGGTGCTGAGCAATTTTTCCCGGTCCTGGGTAACCAATAAAAAGACAGTGCCTGACGAGGGCTCTTCCAGGATCTTTAATATTCCATTGGCTGCGGCGGGATGCATATACTCCGGCAGCCATATAAGCATGACTTTCCTACCCCCTTCAAACGCTTTTAGTGATAGTTTTTGGATGATTGCTTTGGTTTCACCTTTGGATATATTCAAAGATTTGTTCTCCGCCCCAAAAACAGCGCTCCAGTCGTTTGGTCCTCCGTAAGGATCCTCCTTAATAAATTCACGCCATTCCTGTAAAAAACTGTTGCTCACTGCATCCTTTACCGGCACCTTGGATGTTCCGCTCACTGGAAATACGAAATGAACATCCGGATGAACATAATTTTGATTTTTATGACAACTACTGCAATTTCCGCAACTGTCATCCTTAGTAGGGCTCTCACAGTTAAGGTAGCTGATATATGCCAAAGCTAATGCCAAACTGGCACTGCCTGGATTTCCTGTGAACAATTGAGCATGAGCCACATGTCCTTTCTGAACGGCTTCAATAAGCCCTACTTTTGTATCGTGCAAACCCTGGATATCAGAAAATCTCATTGCGCCGCTGTAATCCTTTCCCGGTAAATATGAGTATCGTGAAATATCCTGGTTAGTACTTCACGCTCTTTGTTGCCAAATGGCAAATTACGACGCTGATAGACCTTGTGTGCCGTGTCCAAGGCTTTTTCCAGTTCATAGGTTTGCTGTGAACCGATCGATCCCCAGGAAAATGATGGGACAAATTTAGGTGGAAATCCTGCCCCGAATATATTGGCACTTACTCCAACTACAGTGCCAGTATTAAACATGGTATTTATTCCGCATTTACTGTGATCACCCATGATAGTACCAAAAAATTGCAAGCCACTATCTACGAACTGATTTTGGTCATATTCCCATGCCTTTACATTTGAATAGTTGTTTTTAAGATTAGAATTATTGGTGTCCGCACCCAGGTTACACCACGATCCGATGTATGAGTTGCCCAGAAAACCTTCATGGGCTTTGTTGCTATTACTTTGAAAAATGACATTACCGACTTCGCCTCCTACCTTCGACCAAGGCCCGATAGTAGTATTTGGCCTCATTTTTCCACCGGGACGTAACTGGGCAAACTGGCCCAGGGCAAAAGGTCCCTGGATTATAGTTCCCTCTTGCACTTGTGAATTGGCTCCCAGATAAACCGGACCTCCCTCCGCATTAATGATTGCCGCTTTAATACTGACCCCAGTTTCAATAAAGAGATTCTCAGGATGATATACTAGGGTATAATCGTCTTCAATGGAAGCTGACTTTCTACCAAGGGTCAAGCGTTTAAAATCTAATTGGATTTGATTACCGTTTTCCAAGAACAGCTCCCAGGTGTACCTGAAGCAAGCAATTTGAGAGTTGTAGTTGGATCTGTCCAGATCAGCAGTTAAAAGGTCGTCAGGAGTTTCATAGTATCCGGTGCGGGCAGCGACCAACAATTCACCAAAATACAAACTCTGTCCGAACTTCAGCCCGCTAATATTTTTTATCAATTCAGGATCAGGGCAAACCGCCCCGTTTATATATAAAGTGTCT
This sequence comes from Cyclobacteriaceae bacterium, assembly GCA_965224285.1. Taxonomy (GTDB): domain Bacteria; phylum Bacteroidota; class Bacteroidia; order Cytophagales; family Cyclobacteriaceae; genus JAJCYK01. The sequence goes on along the minus strand of OZ245043.1, from coordinate 3,774,336 downwards.
TCCATTGGCTTGCCGGGGTATGACTCTTTTAAGTAATCCTGAGTGAAAAAACCAATATCCTCCTGGAGGTCATGTTTCCACTTTTCGATTAAGGTCATGATGCCAACCCTTATTCCAGCCACTGGCCGGGTGAAGGTTATCGGCAGCAGGGAATGCCGGATATCGGGATGGTCGAAAAGTAGGATTTTCATGGCACAAAAATAAAAAAGTCTCCCTGATTTATTCCGGGAGACCTTATCAAATTAAATGATGTGGCTTTATTTCTCTTGCTCTTTTTTCTCTTTATCCTTCTCTTTCTTATATCTCCGATTAAATTTCTCAACTCTTCCTGCGGTATCTAAAAATACCCTTTTGCCAGTATAGAACGGATGGGATGCTGAACTTACTTCCACCTTGATCAAAGGATAGGTATTACCATCTTCCCATTTGATGGTTTCCTCACTGGTCATAGTGCTCTTGGTGAGAAATTTATAATCACTTTGGGTATCCAGAAATACTACTTCTCTGTACTCGGGATGAATATCTTTTTTCATAATCGTATTACCAATTTAGCGGTCCCAAAAAAGGAGGCACAAATTTAAGTAATGACCGACTCATAGCCAAATAATCTCTAATTTAATAACCAAGGGTATTTCGTGGTTATTTTTACTACCAATGTATTAACTTGCAACGTCCTACAGACCATGGTATGATAAAAAGATCGATCTTATGGTTGCTGGTAATGGTAAGCCCGGGTACCAAGCTTTTTCCCCAGAGCACCAACATACCCCTTGATCCTGAGTACTATCACCTCATTCAGCGTTATGAAATCAAGCAGGGATCCTTTGCCAATAGTTTTCACAGTAATATAAAGCCCTATCAACGATCAGATGTAGCAGAGTTTTTAGACAGCCTTGCGGCACCAGTAAAGTCAACCGCTGTTGATGAGTTCAATATTCAATACCTGGCCAATGATAGTTGGGAATGGACCAAACTGGCCGAGGATTCCAGCGACCGGCCGCTGTTTAAGAAATTCTACAGGAAACCTTCAGACTTTTATTATGTAGATCACCCTCATTTTGACTTGCACTTAAGTCCAATTTTTCAATTTGGAGTGGGGCTGGAGTCCAATGAAGACCACCTATTCATTAATACCCGTGGTATAGCCCTTCGTGGCATGATCAACCGGAAAGTAGGCTTCTATACCTATCTGGGGGAAAATCAGCTGCGGTTTCCCAGTTATGTTAGACAGTGGATGAATAACGATCGGTTCGTGGTTCCAGGAGAAGGATTTTGGAAATCTTTTAAAACTAATGGGGTTGACTTTTTCACCGCTCGCGGCTATATAAGTTTTGATGCCGCAGATTTTATCAATTTTCAATTTGGTCATGATAAGCAATTTATTGGTAATGGCCTTCGATCCATGATATTATCCGATTTTGCAAATAATTATTTATTCCTGAAAATCAATACCCGGGTATGGCGGATCAATTACACTAACTTGATCACGGAGCTTCGGGCGGATGCATTTGGCGGCATTGGTGGTTCATCATCCACGCTGGACTTTCCTAAAAAATATATGGCTTTTCATCGCCTGGGCATTAATATCACCGATCAATTGAATCTTGGAGTATTCGAAACCATAGTCTTCGGAAAAGCGGATAGCACTGCAGGGACCTCCTTCGAATTGGACTATCTCAACCCCATAATTTTTTATCGGGCCATTGAACAATCAGGAGGCAGCCAGGATAATGCTATCCTGGGCGCCGACATAACCTGGAATTTTCTGCAGCGGTTTTCCTTCTACGGTCAGATTGTTTTCGATGAATTTCTACTTAAGGAGGTTCGCTCAGGTGATGGGTGGTGGGGGAATAAAACAGCTTATCAAATAGGTTTAAAATACATCGATGCCTTAGGAATCAAAAATTTGGATCTACAGTTTGAAGGAAATATTGCCAGACCCTACACCTACGCGCATGAAAACATCTACACCAGCTATGCCCATTACCGCCAACCTATGGCTCACCCTTTGGGGGCTAATTTCAAAGAATTCGTGGCGGTAGCCCATTACCAGCCCTTGCCACGGTTAAGACTATCGGGTAAGCTAATAGTGGCAGATTATGGCAGTGATACTGACAGCACTAACTATGGGGGTAATGTTCTGCTAAGTTATAATGACCGGGAGATGGATTTCAACAACGAGATCGGACAAGGTATTGCTACTGAACTCAAGTACTTAGACTTATCTGCTTCCTATCAGCTAAAACACAATCTGTTTATCGATTTCCGTCAGATTTTCCGCAGTCAGCAAAGTGGACTGCCCAGTTTGGATCAGGATGATACCATTACCCAGCTATCATTACGATTAAACATACCACGCCGGGAATCCCTGTTTTAAGTTTTTGAGAATAAATACTCAAAAACCGTAAATTGCAGCTTGAGCGGGTTTATTCCACATGAAAACCTATCTGCGTATACTTTCTTTTGCCCGGCCCCTAGGTGGTTATATACCGCAGTACCTGATTTTTACTTTGTTGGGAATCGTTTTCGGGTTGATTAACCTCACCTTATTAAAGCCGTTATTCGATGTAATTTTCCAACAACTACAAGAATCAGAATTAAATGCTTATCGTCAGATACCAGAGTTTGGGTTTTCCATTGAGTATTTCAAGCATTGGTTTTACTACTACTTTATCACCATTACCGATCAGTATGGTAAACTTGGTACTCTATTCTACATCAGTGGAGTTATAGTAGCGGCCAACCTGCTTTCCAATATCTTCAAATATCTGTCACAAATAATCCTGGCCAAAGTAAAAGCCAGGGCGGTTAAAAGACTCCGCTATGCAGTATTTGAAAAAGTAAGTGGGCTTCATCTGGGATTTTTCTCCGATCAGCACAAGGGAGATGTGCTGTCGAGGATGACCAATGATGTGCAGGAAGTGGAGAATGGAATTGTGCATTCCCTACAGGTGGTTTTCAGGGACCCTGTGACCATCCTTCTTTATTTTGGCTGGCTTTTCTTCATGTCTTTTAAGCTTACCCTGTTTACCCTGATCGTACTACCGGTATCCGGAATATTAATTTCCGGAATTGTGAAAAGGTTACGCAAGGTCGCCCTGGAAGGTCAGGAATCTTTGGGTCGTATACTGAATCAAGTAGATGAGATGTTCTCAGGCATCAGGATCATCAAAGGATTTAATGCCAGAGATTATACCCTGAATAAATTTGAGGAGGAGATCGACCATTATGCCCGGGTCAATGTTTCCATGGCGCGCAAGAATGAGCTGGCTTCACCGGTTTCCGAATTTCTGGGAGTATTTGTGGTAGCTGGAATTTTACTTTATGGTGGAAATCTGGTGTTAAACCAACAATCTGCCATGGACGGGGCTAGTTTTCTTACCTATCTGATCATATTTACCCAGGTTCTGACTCCAGCAAAGTCTATTTCCAAAGCCTTCAGCAACATTCAACGGGCGCTGGCATCTGCAGATCGCATATTCGTGGTGGTGGATACTCCATCGGCCATTACCGACAAGGCCGATGCCAGGGAAGATATCTCCTTTAAAGAATCAATTACCATGTCCAAAGTTAGTTTTGCCTACGAAAATGAGTGGGTTTTGCGGGATATCAATCTGGAAATTCCCCAAGGTAAAACTATTGCATTAGTTGGTCCTTCAGGTAGCGGAAAATCGACACTGGTAGATTTGATCCCAAGATTTTATGATCCCACTGAGGGGCAGGTTTTGGTGGATGGAAATCATATAAAGGACTATAAGCTGGAAGCCATAAGAGATTTAATGGGGATCGTTACCCAGGAGTCCATTCTGTTCAATGATACCGTATTTAATAATATCGCCTTTGGCAAACCCAAAGCTACCCATGCTGAGGTGGTGGCTGCTGCCAAGATAGCCAATGCCCATGATTTTATCCTAAAGCTTGAAAGCGGATATCAAACTTCCATCGGAGAGAGGGGGACTAAACTATCCGGGGGTCAACGGCAACGATTAAGTATTGCTCGTGCCGTATTGAAAAACCCTCCGGTATTGATCCTTGATGAAGCCACGTCCGCTTTGGACTCGGAATCAGAGAGCCTGGTCCAGGAAGCTTTGGCCAACTTGATGAAAGGCCGTACCTCTATCGTCATTGCCCACCGGCTAAGCACTATTCAAAACGCCGATGAGATCATCGTGTTACAAGAAGGGAGGATTTTGGAAAGGGGAACCCATCACCAACTGATTAACCATAACGGATTGTATAAAAAACTAAATGCCATGCAGGCAGTCTAATTATGAAAAAATTAAAAGTGATCTTTCAGGTTATGTATTTTGCATACCTGGCCATTTCCGTATTGTTGTTCCTTTTTAAGGACCAATTGTATCAGCAAATGAATTTTGAGTTCTTATTGCGGTTCTTAAATTTCTGGGCCGTACTGGGAATGTTTTTTCTGGTTGCCATCTGGGTTGTGCAGGAGGCCCATATTCGGCTATTAAAGAAAGACATTCGCGACATGGAAGATGAATTGTATCAGGTCAAAAGCAAATTATACGACGCCAATAAACCTGTATTAACCGATCCTGTCCTCCCTAAAGAAAAACCCGTTAAGCCTGAATAACGCTGGAGTATGCACCTAGTGGCTAAAACTTTTGGTGGTGCGGTACAAGGTGTTGATGCCTGCTTAATTACTATCGAAGTAAATGTTGGGGAAGGAATGAAGTTCTTCCTGGTAGGGCTGCCCGATAATGCCGTAAAGGAAAGTGAACACCGGGTAACTACCGCCATTCAACACCTGGGATATATCATGCCCCGGCATAAGGTGGTGGTCAACATGGCCCCAGCAGATATTCGTAAAGAAGGTTCGGCATACGATCTTCCTATAGCGTTGGGAATTTTGAAGGCGTCAGAGCAGTTGCAATCTCCATTGTTGGAAAAGTATGTAATCATGGGCGAGTTGTCTCTGAATGGCAAGCTCCGTCCTATTAAAGGAGTACTACCCATTTCCATTGAAGCGCGTCGGCTAGGCTTTCGGGGAATCGTGTTACCTCAAGAGAATGCCAGCGAAGCGGCCATTGTAGACAACCTGGAAGTTATTCCCATATCCTCATTAGGGGATGCGATAGGCTTTTTCAAACAATCCAAAGAGATATCCCCGGTCATCTCCGACACCCGTGATATCTTCTATCATCATATCAACAATTATCCTTTCGATTTCTCGGAAGTAAGAGGTCAGGATAATATCAAGAGGGCGCTGGAGATTGCGGCCAGCGGAGGTCATAATTTAATTATGGTGGGGCCTCCTGGCGCTGGCAAAACAATGCTGGCAAAACGGCTGGCCTCTATATTGCCCCCCATGACTTTACACGAAGCTCTTGAGACCACAAAAATTCATTCGGTGGCTGGAAGGCTTCCGGCAAATTCATCTCTGCTTACTACCAGGCCGTTTAGAGCTCCACATCACACTATCAGCGATGCCGCCCTGGTTGGAGGTGGAGGTATCCCACAACCAGGCGAAATCAGTCTGGCCCATAATGGAGTTTTATTTCTTGATGAATTACCGGAGTTTCAACGTAAAGCATTGGAAGTATTGCGGCAGCCTCTGGAAGAAAGACAGGTAACCATCGCAAGAGCCATGGTAACAGTGGATTTTCCCGCAAGTTTTATGCTGGTTGCCAGTATGAATCCCTGCCCCTGCGGCTATTACAATCATCCTGAAAAAGAATGTGTCTGTGGTCCGGGAGTAGTACAGAAATATGTCAATAAGATCAGCGGACCCTTAATGGACCGGATAGATATCCATGTGGAGATCACCCCGGTCTCCTTTGATGAAATGACTGCGGAAACAGTTGCTGAATCGAGTCGAAATATCAGGGAAAGAGTGATCAAAGCACGTGAGGTTCAAGGGCATAGATTTGAGAAATATCACAGTATTTATAATAATGCCATGATGCCCTCTAAAATGGTAAAGGATATATGTCAAATTGATACATCGGGAAAAATCTTACTTAAAAGAGCAATGGAGAAATTAGGCCTTTCAGCCAGAGCATACGATCGCATCTTAAAAGTGTCCCGCACCATTGCCGACCTTTCAGGAGATCGAAATATTAAGGCGGAGCACCTGGCAGAGGCTATCCAATACCGCAGTCTGGACCGCGAAGCATGGGCTGATTCATGACACAATAGGCCACCTTTTCCGTATTAATCACCTCTTTTAAGGACAAAAACTTCCCCATCACTTACTCATGTAAGGTTTAGTGGGTTTCCTCAATTTTTAGCTGGTTACTATATAACAAGAGCAGGGATTAACGGGTACTTTGCCCCATCTGGGTGCAACGGACTTTAGAAATTAACACCCGTAGTTATGAAGATACCTTTACCTAATTTTAGACTTTACGGCAGGATGTTGGCTATGGCCATATTGCTTTTAGGCAATGGGGCATTTTTATATGCCAACTCCAATAAGCCCTGTAAGGCAGTAGCCGCTCAGGATGCTGGACATGCCGTTTGGCTTAGCAAGTACTTAGGTGGTAAGCATGGCAATTTTGTTTACACTGAGGAAGGTGGAAGCCTGGAAGAATTTGAAGACGGAACTGCTAAAATCAGCGGTGTCATTTACAACAAAAAGAACGCCAAGGACCAATGGAAGGTCGAAGTGTGGTTATCCGACCGCATGACCTGGGAAGAATGGTCTGCATTGGGCAGAGATTATAAGGATGAAAAGAATAAAGCCGGGGACTTATATAAGACCTGGTCTTATTACATTATGGATCCGGGTAAAACCTCCGCCTTAATAGGCATAGGAAAGAATGAAGGTAAAACCATCGGGCTGGCACATAATCCGGTTGATTATAAGTATGGATTTCAAGTTGGTCAGGCCGCGAATAGTAAAAACGGAAATTATGGCCTTTCCGGTTGGATGTTGTACACCAAACCCAATCAGCAAGGTATTCAAGGAGATTTCAACCTGGATCTTAACTGTTCAGTGGATGAGCCTCAAGAATGTCCTGCTTGCTTTCAAACCGAGCTTCTCAGTTCTGAAACCAACGACCAGGGTTGTACTCAATATACTTTTGAAGTAAGTAACGACGGCAGTTGTCTACATGCCTTGTCTCATTTTACAGTAGCTGTACCTTGCGGGGATTTGACGGATATCAGTAACTCAGAAGGTTGGGCTATCGAAGAGGGTACTGATCCAACGACAGGACTAGAGGGTTTTAAAATTGACGACATAGATAATTTTGGAGAAAAAGGACAACCCGGTTCCTTTACTGTCACTTTTACCGTTTGTAACGGGGAGACCGCTTGCCAGGAAATACTCGATAGCTGGCAAGCTGAAGTGGCCTACAAAGCTGGTCAGTGTATTACCAAAGAAATTATTCCGGTAGGAGATGGCGGCGATGATACAAATGATGGTGATGGAACTGACGGAACTGACGGCGGGACTGACGGAAGCGGAGGGGATAGTACTGATCCCAATTGTGACGTAAACGAATTGGCCGCAGATTTTATCACCACCGATATCTCTTGCTTTGGTGCTCAAGATGGCGCTATTGCCCTCAAAATTAACGGTGGATTGGCTCCGTTCACTTTTGTTTGGTCCCACGGACCTACCAGTCAGGATCTAACGAACTTACCTGCCGGCAATTACTCGGTAATTATTACCGATGCTAACCAGGCTAGCCTGGAACTTGCCGGTACTATATTTGAACCTCAGCAACTTACGGTATCTGGAGTGATTGGGTTATTATCCTGCGGTGCATCGGATGGAAGTATTGACGTAACCGTCAACGGTGGTACCAGCCCATATATTTACAGCTGGTCCAACGGAAGCAACGGAGAAGATCTTAGTGGCCTGGCCGCAGGAACTTATGATCTTACTGTTACTGATGCCAATGGATGTATGGTGAATGAATCATTTGTGTTACTTGCCACTTCTGACCTCAATGCCAGCATTTCCACCAACTCATGTAACGACGGTAATCTGGTACTCCAGGTTGAGGGAGGTGTAGGACCGTATACCTATTTATGGTCTACAGGCGAGACTACCAAGGATATCAAGGTAAGCGCTACTGGAAGTTATGATGTCACGGTGGAGGATGCAAATGGATGTTCGACTGTCGCTGACATAAATGTAGGGCAGTTGGATGGATTTGAACTTAGTGTAACTACTGTTACGCCTACCTGTGCCGGCAACAACGACGGGAGTATTGACTTGACTGTTGCGGGTGGAGTAGGTCCCTATACCTATCTTTGGTCAAATGGGGCTACTACTGAGGACCTCAGCAATGTTGCTTCGGGAAGCTACACCGTGGAGGTTACCGATTCCAGAGGTTGTATGCAGGAGTTGACCCATTTTTTACGTAATCCGGTGGGCATATTTATTTCTGCTGATGTAACCGGTTTGCGCTGTGATGGAGCAGCTGATGCCGGAGCGGTGGATATATCCGTCTTTAATGCAGCGGACCCATACACCGTATCCTGGTCTCATGGGCCTACTACGGAAGATCTGTCAGGATTAACTGCAGGACTATATACCATTACAGTCACAGATAATAATGGATGTTCGGCTCAGAAAACTATTGAGATCGTCCAGCCAGATGATTTTGAAGTAGATGTTTCTACTCAATACTGTGGGGATGGCAGGATCTGTCCTACTATAAATGGTGGCAGCAATCCATTTAACTACAACTGGACTGATCAAAATGGCAATCCTATCAGTACTACAGATGGTTGTATTCAGGTGACTGAAGCTGGTACTTATACCGTGGAGGTAATCGATGCCAACGGATGTATCAAAGTTGCCAGTATCACGGTAGGCGCCCCCAATCCTCCATTGAATACTGAATTGGTAGTTAGTGCCTTAACTTGTGCCGGTGACAGCGATGCCAGCGCTGATCTGACCATTACTGGCGGTGAAGCACCTTATTCCGTTACTTGGTCGACCGGTGCTACCACTGAAGATATTTCAGGCTTAGGTGCAGGAACCTATTCCGTAAGAGTGGAGGATGTGAATGGTTGTAACCAAACCAGGGTATTTAATATAATGCAGCCGGAAGGCATGGTTCTTTCTGGTGGAAGTATAACCCAGGCGAGTTGTAACGGAACTAGTGACGGCGCTGTTGATATAACCGTCACCGGAGGTACTACTCCCTATAATTTCTCCTGGTCCAATGGAGCCAGTAGTGAAGATATTTCAGGTGTGGCGGCAGGAACCTATACCTTAATAGTAACTGATGCCAGTAATTGTAGTGTGCAAATGGATTATGTGGTTACAGTTAATCCGGACAACACCAATTGCGATGGTGGCGATGGTGGTGACGGTGGCGATGGCGACAACGGTGATGGTGGTGATGGTACCGGCGATGGCGATGGTGACGGTAATGACGACCCTTGCGTGCGTGATTGTAATGTATGCGACGGTAACGTAAATGCCTTAACCATGAAGTATAACGGTGCTGAGGAAAATGCTGTGATCACAGTAATACAACAAAGTGGAGGACAAACCGTCTTTGAAGGCAATGTAGCTCCCAATGGTGAATTCAGCTTCACTGGTGCCGATGCTACAGGTACTTTCTCTACCGCGATCACCATTAACGTAAACGGAGCGGAAGCCGCCAGTTTCAATACTAGCTGTTCAGAGCCTATCGGTCCTGGCTCGATCGAAGGTGATTTTGAAATAGTGGCGGGTGAAAGTCGCAACGGTGGCCCGCTTTGCCCGGTTGATCCCAACACCGATCAGGAAGCAGATAACACCGAGGAGTCTGAAACTCAAGATCAGGAAGGTGGAGATTGCGTAAACGAATTTGAAAGCCAGCTTATCAGTGTATCTGAAAACGAAGGTTGCGTAACCTATACTGTTAAAGTCACCACCGAGGGAGCTGCTCATGGATTGTCCCACTATAGTATCAGAATACCTTGCGGTATGGTAACTGATGCAGAGAATTCGCGTGGTTGGGCTATGGAACTCAACGCTCAAGATCCTACTACCGGAATTTACGGATTGAAGGTAGATGATATTGGAAGCTTCGGCGAATCCGATAACCAGGAGTCTTTTACTGTCACCTACACGGTGTGTTCAAATGGAAATGAGGACTGCCTGGAGGATCTTTGGAACGAAAGTATCAAGGTTGCCTATAAAGCCGGTCAATGTGTGGGAATCGAATCCATTGCTGTAGATGACCAACTGGAGAACAAAGGCGACGCGTCACTCACATTTGTGAGATTCAACGCCTATCCTAACCCGGTTGAAACTGAAACTGCATTGAGTGTGGAATTCACCCATGCCAATATTGGAGAGGCATTGGTGATACAACTGAAAGGAATGACAGGTAATACTTTTATTACTACGGAGGTCGAGATTGCTGAGGAAAATGAAATAGTTCCCTTGCAACTGACTGGTATCGACCCCGGCGTTTACTTCCTAACCGTTACCAGTCGACACAAGGTTTATACAGAAAAGCTGATCATTAAATAGTAGATATTTAAGGATATAATCCACCTTGTGATTATCTCGAAAGGCGAGTGGAGAGTCATCTCAAAGCTCGCTTTTTTTTTGTGCCCTGATTATACCTATATTGAGATTTTGACCAATACTCAATATGAATATCAGGTTTGCACAATTATTTTCTCTGCTTTTCTGCGCAGCGCAGTTACTGGCACAGGACGTTTTAAAAGCTCCGGAAAGGACGCGAGGCGAGGGTCCTTTCTCTCAGTTAATCATTAGAGGAGCAACACTGATCAACGGCAACGGAGCACCCCCCTTAGGGCCGGTAGATATTGTTATTGCGGACAATCGTATAATGGAAGTAACGGTAGTAGGTCAGCCAGGAGTAGAAATTCCCCCTGGTGATCGCCCCACCGCCCTGGACGGAGCTCATGAGATCGATGCCCATGACATGTATGTGCTCCCGGGATTCGTGGATATGCATGGGCATATTGGTGGCGGTTCGCAAGGTGCTCATGCTGAATATGTCTTTAAGTTATGGCTGGGACATGGTATAACTACTATTCGAGACCCTTCTTGCGGCAATGGACTGGCATGGGTACTAGATCAAAAAAGCAAAAGTGAAGGTAACCTCATCACTGCGCCCCGCATACTGGCCTATACCGCATTTGGGCAAGGAAGTGAAGAGCCCATAACATCCCCGGCCATGGCTAGAAGTTGGGTACAACAAAATGCCCAGAACGGGGCTGATGGCATCAAGTTTTTCGGCACCAGACCTGATATAATGGAGGCAGCCCTGGACGAAAACCGAAAACTAGGCTTGAGATCCGCCTGTCACCATGCCCAATTGAATGTAGCGTGGCTCAATGCGGTACAAACGGCCACCATGGGATTAACCACTATGGAGCATTGGTATGGCCTTCCTGAAGCCTTATTTGAAGACCGTACGGTACAGCACTATCCAGCTGACTATAATTATATGAACGAACAACACCGCTTTGGAGAAGCTGGTAAATTATGGCAACAAGCTGCCACGTCAGGCAGCGAAAAATGGGAGTACGTAATGCAAACCCTTTTAGAGCTGGACTTTACGCTTGATCCAACCTTCAATATATATGAGGCCAGCAGGGATTTGATGCGGGCACGAAGAGCGGAATGGCATGACGAATATACCCTGCCCTCCTTATGGGAGTTTTATCAGCCAAGTAAAATCTCTCATGGCTCATACTGGCATTATTGGGGCACGGAGCAGGAAATAGATTGGAAACAGAATTACCGCTTATGGATGCAGTTTGTTAACGAATATAAAAACCGGGGAGGACGAGTGACCGCGGGTTCAGACTCAGGGTTTATTTTTCAACTTTACGGGTTTGGTTACATTAGGGAGCTGGAGCTGTTAAGAGAGGCTGGTTTTCATCCCCTGGAAGTGATCAGAGCGGCCACTCTTAAAGGTGCGGAAGCTTTGGGTATGGAAGATCGGATCGGGACCGTAGAAGTGGGGAAACTGGCGGATCTAATAATTTTGGAAGAAAACCCTCTGATCAATTTGAAATCCTTATACGGTACCGGAGCAATAAAGCTGACAGACGATAATCAAGTGGTAAGAGTGGGAGGTGTAAAATACACCATAAAAGATGGGATAGTATTCGACGCCAAAGCATTGTTGCAGGATGTAAGGAATATGGTATCAGACGCCAAAACCAAAGACAACTATCGTATTTACCAACCCGGCCGTAAAAATTCACCATAGGCATCAAACCGGATATGGATGCTTATGGCGGTTTTGGCATTAAAAAAGGGAGGTTGCACCTCCCACGGGTTCTTGAATCTCAGGATTATACCAAAGATTCTGGAAAGCAGACAGTGAATTATCCCCACTTTATCCAGACCGGCAACCTTATATACGTGAGTGGGTCTTGATGGTTTGATCAGAACTAAAATTTTACATTTTCTTAATCATGACTCCTTTCTGGCACTTCAATTGCTGAAGTTGCTAAATAACCCTATAACGTTCATTATATATAATTTATGGAAATGCTTATCGTTAGTGGTTAACTGTAATAAAAAAAGAAACATTTATAAAATTCGTATATTATAGGCCATTTTCTTATAGAATATGCTGATTTGTAAAGCACGTGTTTGTACTATTTTGTGGTTAGCTCTATTAATGGGCACTTCCAGCTGCGTCCAATACGGAAATGATCGCGAACTCTCATCCAAGCAAACCGGCTTCCCGACGCCCGTCCAGTTCGATCTGGACAAAATCCGGGAGCGGGGTAGTCTGGTGGCAATTGTGGACAACAGTTCTACCAGTTATTTTATCTATAAAGGGCAGCCTATGGGCTATGAATATGAACTGCTATCCCGGTTGACCAAGGAATTGGGAGTAGAATTAATATTGGATATTACAGAAGACATCGATGAAGCGATCGCCAAGCTGAACCGCGGTGACGGTGATATCATTGCCCATAATTTGACTGTTACCAAGAAAAGAGCTGATATTGTTTCTTTTACAGAACACCTTAGCCTGGAACGACAAGTATTGGTACAGCGCAAGCCTGAAAACTGGCGTCGCCTCAAACTGCACCAAATTGATCAGTTGATGATCCGGGAACCTCTGGACTTGATCGGGAAAAGAATTCATGTGCGCAAGAGCTCCAGTTTTATTACCCGGCTACATAACTTATCGGAGGAAATTGGAGGTGATATTATCATTGTCGAGGAACCTGGAAATGTGGAAGTAGAAGCTCTGATTCAGAAGGTGGCGGATGGTGATATTGATTATACCATAGCCGATGAAAATGTAGCAAAAGTAAATGCTACCTATTATCCCAATATTGATATAGGCACTCCTATCAGCTTTTCACAGCGCATTGCCTGGGGCCTAAGAAAAAATGCTCCCCAATTGAAGGAGGCAGTAAATACCTGGATAACTAAGATTAAGGGAAGATCTTCCTATTACGCCATTTACAACAAATATTTTAAAAGCCCACGTGCCTCCTTGGAAAGAAAAAGCAGTATGTATTCTTCCATTGTAGGTAATCAGATCAGTCCATATGATAGTTTGATCATGGTGGGAGCGCAGGAACTGGCCTGGGATTGGGAGTTACTGGCAGCCATGATCTATCAGGAATCCAAGTTCAACCCAAGAGCGGAATCCTGGGTAGGAGCTGCTGGCCTGATGCAATTGCTACCGGAAACCGCCGCTATGTACGGAGCTCGAAATATATATGACCCCAAACAAAGCATTATTGCCGGTGTGAGCTATTTAAAATGGTTGGATCAGCTTTGGCAGCCCAAGGTTCCCGACCCCCAGGAAAGAATAAAATTCGTGCTTGCCTCTTACAACGTGGGACAGGGTCATGTACTTGACGCTAGAAAGCTAGCGTCTAAATATGGTAAGAATCCCCGGATTTGGGAGGGAAATGTAGAGTATTATTTAGAGAGAAAATCCAGCCCTGAATTCTACAACGACCCGGTGGTTACTGCTGGTTACTGTAGAGGCTTAGAACCGGTAAAATATGTGAAAGAAGTGCTCCAAAGATCAGAACAGTATCGTCAGTTAATGGAAAAAGAGCCTTTGTTGACTTCTTTATAAGTTCTAGCCGAATAGACTTAATTGAGCCAAAGCCCCTTCATGTCTCAGCAGCCATTCTTTCTTCTCTAAACCACCCGCGTAACCAACCAAGCTCCTATCAACACCTATCACCCGGTGACAAGGTACCACGATAGCTATCGGATTTTGCCCGTTAATGCGCCCCACTGCTCTTTCCGAACCTGACTTTCCTAGCCTCGACGCAATGTCCTTGTAAGTGGCGGTTATACCGTGGGGAATCTTTAGAAGCTCATGCCAAACCTCAATCTGGAATGCAGTACCATGTATATCCAGTAAAAGGTCGAATTTCTTAAGTTTTCTTATGAAATATTGGTGCAATTGCTCATGACATCGACGGTGAATTTCGTCCAGTTTGCCCATAGCTGGATAGTGGTTATTTTCTACAAATCCGATCTGTGAGATCCCTTTTGAACTACTGCAGATTTCCAAAGGTCCTACCGGAGATTCGTAATGTGATACGCGCAATACTTCCATTTTTGTAGAGGGTCAGGTTAAACTTATGGAACTTTTAGCACAAAAAAAAGGGCGCAAAATGCACCCTTAAAAGTATAAAGCTGTTAATTCCGTTTACTATGAGACTACTACGGTAACCTCGTCGGTTTTTTCTGAAATTTTGGACAACGGCGCTACAGTAAATGCCTTTTTAACCTTATGTCCACAATAAGTACAATTATAATACTTTAACAATTGTCCGGTTTGTTCTGTGGTTGGTGATTGCAGCAACTCTTCTTTTACCACCTTAAGGGTTTGGTAGCTGCACTCTGAACAGGCAGTAGCATGGAGGTGGCCGGCGTATTTTTCAATTTGGGTATAGCCGGTCTCCTCATCCACCCAAACATCGTAATCCACAGAGAATATGTTTTCTTCAGCCTGCATCCCTTCATCCAGGTGAACATCCTCTTCCTCTTCACTTAAAAGTTTCATTGGTTTGCCCGATTTAGGGGATACCCTGGGTTTGTAACGCAACACTTGTAGCTTTTTCTCTAAAAACGTGGGATAATAATAATTTAAAAGATTGTGAATCACTGATATAGCTAAAATAGACATCATGATCGCCACAAAGAGACTTACTACAAACCAGATCACTGTTGGTTCGGTGCTTAAGGTCGTGAGGTATAGGGCAATTCCCGAAATTAAAAATATGCTGGAATAGAACAACAAATTGATTTCGTGGAGATTTCTAAAGTCGTATTTCGACTTAAGGTCTCGATTGGTATGCAACTTAGCCCAAAAGTATGCCAGGATAAGTAATCCTACGATACAAACCCCGTAGGCCGCCAGTGAGGCCCATTGGTTCCATACTTCAATACTTTCGATTTTCTCGTACAATAACATGATTTTAACTGTTTATACTTTTATCCGAATTCTTCAAATTCAATCAGGTTTTGAAAAAGAAAACTTTTCCGATTACGATTTAACATTATTTCGCAGGGTAGAAAAGCGAGATTTTTGGCAAAAGTTACATGCGTATTAATCCGGGATTTTTCAAAAAGCCCAGTTGCTCAATGATCCGGATAATGGGGAGTGAATATTAAACAGTATTTGATAATCGGCCAACCATCAAAGATCGGGCAGCGGCGGCAATTCCATGAGCATCAAACCCGCATTCTTCCTGCAATTCGATTTGTTGGCCATGTTCTACTATACGATCAGGTATGCCTAATCGTTTTACGGTGGCCTGATATCCATGATCGGCCATAAATTCCACTATTGCGCTTCCGAACCCGCCTAGCAGACAGCCGTCTTCCACGGTTAGAATTTTTTTGAACTTGGAAAAAACCTGGTGCAGTAGTTCTTCATCCAATGGCTTCACAAAACGCATATCGTAATGAGCCGGATACAATTGATCCTCTTGCAGGGTCTGGCAGGCCTGCACCGCATAGTTGCCGATATGTCCTATGGTAAGAATAGCCAAGTCTTCGCCCTCCAAAATGGTTCGACCTTTTCCAATTGGAATGGCCTTCATGGGGGTGCGCCATTGAGGCGTTACCCCCTGACCCCGAGGATAACGTATGGTAAAAGCGGTATGCTCCCTGGGAAGTTGAGCGGTGTACATCAGGTTACGCAACTCCGATTCATTCATGGGAGCGGACACCATCATATTAGGGATGCAGCGCATATAGGCCAGGTCATAGGCTCCGTGATGGGTTGGTCCGTCAGAGCCAGCAAATCCAGCACGGTCCAGGCAGAAGTTAACCGGAAGGTTTTGGATACAAACGTCATGGATCACCTGATCGTAGGCCCGCTGCATAAATGTACTGTAGATATTGCAATAAGGTATTATACCCTGAGTAGCTAAACCGGCGCTGAAAGTAACTGCATGCTGTTCAGCGATTCCAACATCAATAGCACGATCTGGCATGACTTCCATCATGATATTTAGGGAAGATCCGGAGGGCATGGCAGGTGTTATTCCCATGATCTTCTTATTCTCCCGGGCTAATTCAACCAGAGTATGACCAAATACTTCCTGATATTTAGGTGGCTGAGGCGAGTCATGGGCTTTCTTGTAGATCTCGCCGGTCACTTTGTCAAAAGTGCCTGGAGCATGCCACTTGGTTTGATACTTCTCCGCCTCCAGGAATCCTTTTCCTTTTATAGTAATACAATGCAGGATCTTAGGTCCGGGTATTTTTTGCAGATCCTTTAAAACACTGACCAGATGATCTACGTCATGACCATCAATGGGACCGAAGTATCTTAGGTTGAGGGATTCGAAAAGATTGCTTTGTTTTAATAAGGCGGATTTTATACCGTTTTCAACCTTAGAAACAATTTCCCTGGCACTGGACCCGAACTTGCTTAGCTTGCCCAATGCATGCCAGATCTCGTCCTTAACTTTGTTATAGGTTTGAGAAGTAGTAATATCAGTAAGGTAATCTTTCAAGGCTCCCACATTGGGATCAATGGACATGCAATTGTCATTGAGTACGATCAACAGATTGCTATTGGCCACTCCTGCATGATTCATAGCTTCAAATGCCAGGCCCGCGGTCATGGCACCATCGCCTATCACTGCAATATGCTGCTTTTCTGGCAGCTTTAAATATTTACTGGCCACTGACATCCCCAGGGCAGCGGAAATCGAAGTCGAACTATGACCCACTCCAAAAGTGTCGTAGGGGCTTTCCGAACGTTTAGGGAATCCGGACAGTCCACCATATATGCGGTTAGTATGAAATTGATGGCGGCGACCAGTAAGGATTTTATGGCCATAAGCCTGATGGCCTACATCCCAAACCAATTGGTCGACCGGGGTATTGAATACGTAGTGTAAGGCAATGGTTAGCTCTACTACCCCCAAGCTTGCCCCAAAATGACCCCCATAAACAGAGACCATGTCCACGATAAATTGTCGCAATTCCTCAGCAAGCACCACCAACTGGTCAGGATCCAGCTTTTTAAGGTCCTGCGGATCATTTATGGTGGCTAAAAGTTTTCCGGGCTCTATCAGCATGCTAACAATTCACCTACCGGATTTCCATCGGTAGTAATGCTTTAAAATAGGCATAAATTCCAAAATTACATTTTTTTTTATGCTTGGAGTATTAATTCCGGTATATATAATATCTTTGAAATAAGCTGGGAAATTGAGTAGGATCCGTTGTAAACCAGATCATTTTGAGTTTTGAGGTAAAATTACCACTTTTTGAGGGGCCATTTGATTTATTACTTTTCTTCATCCAACGTGATGAGCTAGATATCTATGATATCCCCATCTCCAGCATTACCGAGGACTTCTTGGACTATCTTCACCGTCTGGAGGAATTGAATATTGAAGTGGCCAGCGAATTTATTTTAGTGGCCGCTACTTTAATGCGCATTAAAGCAAAAATGTTGCTTCCCCGACCGGTACTCGATGAGGATGGTAACGAAATCGATCCCCGCGAGGAACTGGTCAAACATCTGCTGGAATACAAAAAGTACAAGTCCGTGATTGGAGACCTGGCAAACCTGGAAGAGCACCGTCTGCTCAGGGAATCGCGGGGAAATGTGCGCACCGAGATCAACAGTTTATCCGCCCTGGTAAATGTAGAGGCCGAATTACAGGATGTCGATCTCTACAAGTTGTTGAAGACCTTTAAAAAGTGTATAGACCGTTACCATAAGGAACAAAATCGGCCGGTTCATCAGATAATACCCTACCCCTACACCATTGAAGGACAAAAGGATTTGATCATCAGCAAAATGACCCCTGGCAAACGTAAATCATTTGATGAGATCGTAGCATTATGCTCGGATAAGGTGGGGGTAATCTTCAGCTTCCTGGCAATCTTGGAGTTGTTACAATTGAAAATAATCACCTTGTACCTGGGTGAGGGATTCAATAATTTCTGGATTGAAAAACTGGAGGAGGCCCTGGTGGATTAATGACTGGGGATTCCAAAAAGATCTTCCGTACTCTAAACCCCAATAAGGTTTGGATACCGATCCTTTTTGGAATCGGGATTGTAGTTTATTTGTTCTACAGCGACCCCAATATCAGCACGGAAAATCTTAAACTTATTCTGGATGCCTCCCCTTTGGCAATGGGGTTGGCCATTTCTTTAATCCTGGCCCGGGCGCTTTTTTATATCCTGCGAATTAAATTTATTAGTGATGGTGAACTGGGATGGACCAGCGCCCTATACGTAATTTTACTTTGGGAGTTTGCCAGCGCTGTAACTCCATCAGTGGTTGGCGGTACTGCGGTGGCTGTGTTTATCCTTCTAAAGGAGGGCCTGAGCCTGGGAAAGTCCTTGGCGCTGGTGATGCTGACGGCTATCTTGGACAATTTGGTGTTTGTCCTTTCTGCCCCAGTTATTTTCTTATTTTCTGAAGGAGAGATTATACCAGAGGCAGACCAACCCCTCCAAGTATTCGCCTGGTCGATCAGCCCGGAAGGGGGATTGAAAGCACTTTTCTGGATCAGTTATTGGCTTATAGGCTTCTATACTTTAGCCATGAGTTATGGATTACTGGTCCGTCCTAGAGCCTTTAAGTGGTTACTCTTAAAAATTACCAGCGTAAGGTGGCTCAGGCGCTGGAGGTTTCGGGCTTATGAGCATGGCAATGAGATCATGTGGGCCTCTACTCAGTTAAAGGGCAAAAATGTAACATTTTGGATCACCATACTTTTGGTAACCGCCATCATATGGTTTATTCGATACTTGCAATTAAACGTACTGATTGCCGCCTTTGTAGACTTACCACTTTCAGACCATATACTACTATTTGCCAGGCAGATCATTCTATGGATTATCATGCTGGTATCTCCCACGCCGGGCAGCAGTGGGGCTGCGGAATTCTTCTTCCCACTGTTCTTTGAGGATTACCTGGGTCCGTATACCCTTATTACCAACATCACCTGGAGGCTTCTTTCATTTTACCCTTATTTGCTGCTGGGGGCATTCTTTCTGCCTAAATGGCTAAGACTCCGATTCTTTCAAAAACCAGTTGTGGTAAAAACCTAATATCTCTCCATACCAGAGAAAAAGAAGTTGCTTTCAATCCCGGCATTTTCATCTGAATCTGAGCCGTGTATGGCGTTGGCTTCAATAGACTTTGCAAAGAGTTGCCGGATAGTGCCTGGTGCCGCTTTAGTAGGGTCAGTAGCTCCTATCAGGGTTCTGAAATCTTCTACCGCATTTTCCTTCTGCAGAATCATAGCCACGATCGGACCGCTCGACATATAGGTACATAGATCCTGGTAAAAAGGTTTTTCCCGATGTACCGCATAAAAATCCCCGGCCCGTTTTCTGGAAAGCTGCAATTTCCGCATGGCCTGAATTTTAAATCCAGCTTCTTCGATGATCTTGATTATTGCCCCGGTATTGCCCGCTCCAACTGCATCGGGCTTTATCATGGTATAGGTAATATCACTCATAATTTATTCGACTCAGTAATAATGATTGGCGGCAAATTTAGGATTTTTTTACTTATTAAATACCGCAACCGGACTTCCTTTTGAAGGTTGCCCCCCTAGGTTTTTACTATAATTATTCACACTTTTGCAACTTACTAATCTCAGCCCTGAAAAGTGTGGGTATTGCATGCAGGAATTTGAAGCCTTCAAGGAGCTGTTAAACTCCCCAAAAAGTATTGTGATTGTCACCCATCATAAACCGGATGCGGATGCATTGGGCTCCTCGTTGGGGTTGTACCAGGTATTGACCAAAAAGAAACATTCGGTGACTGTCATTACCCCTACCGATTATCCGAAATTTCTGCATTGGATGGAGGGTAACGAGCAGGTATTAATATTTAATGAGGGCAATCAAATAAAATCCCAACAACTGATTGAAGCAGCGGATATTATATTCTGTTTGGATTTCTCAAGCCTGCACCGCATCAATGAATTGGGGGATTATATTAAAGATTCATCCGCCAAAAAGGTCCTGATCGACCATCACCTTGACCCGGAGGATTTCGCAGATTTCACTTTTTGGAGTCAGGAGGCGGCGGCTACTGCAGAATTGATCTATGAACTCCTAATTAAAATAGGTTATAAACATTTGATCGACCCACAGGTAGCCGAATCATTATACGCCGGGATCATGACGGATACCGGTTCATTCCGTCACTCGAATACCAGTCCGAAAGTTCACCGCATTACTGCCGAGTTAATGGAACTGGGGGCCGATACTCACCAGGTAAGCCGTAGAATTTACGATAGTAACTCATATGAACGACTAAAATTTACCGGGTTTGCCCTCAGTGAAAGATTAGTAATATTGCCGGAATTCAACACTGCCTACATGGCGGTCAGTAATCAAGATCTGGCCCGTTTCAACTCTAAAACCGGCGACACCGAAGGACTGGTTAACCATGCCCTGTCAATTAGCGGTATTGTACTGGCCGCAGTGATCATAGACAGGGGTGAAGTGGTAAAAATATCATTTAGATCAATAGGTGACTTTCCAGCCAACCAGTTGGCCCAGGATCATTTTGAAGGGGGAGGTCACCTCAATGCCGCCGGGGGTAGATCAAATCTTTCCCTGGAAAAAACTGTGGAAAAATTTATAGATGTTCTTCCATTATATAAGTCGGAATTAAATGCCAATACGAAAATTAATGCAAATGCTTAATCACTTTTTTAAAATATCAATATTGATGCTTTTAGCGCTGGTTGCCTGTCAGGAATCCAGTGATTACGAACAGACAGAGTCTGGACTTAAATACCGCTTTGTAACCCAAAATGAGGATGGGGTCCAACCCCAAAATGGAGATATATTATCTCTCGATCTCACCATGGTCGGACCAAACGACAGTATCCTTATGCAGGCGCAGGATATGCCACTGCAGAAAAATGACGAGGTATGGAATCAGACTCCCGGGGGAATTGAAGAAGCCTTTTCCCTGCTTTCGGAGGGGGATAGCTTAATTGCCGTGATCAATGCCGGTGATCTGTATCAGCGTTCCTGGAGGATGCCAATTCCTCCTGCCATGAGCGAAAGTGATGAAATCACCTGCCAAATAAAATTGAACGAGATCATGGATGAAGCCGGGTACCGTCGCAAAGAGGCCATGGCACGGATAAGTCAGGTCGAATCTTATCGTCAACAACAATTGGAGCAGTTCAGTGGTGTAATGGATTCTGACGGTGAAACCATTGATGCCTACTTGGCGAAAAATAATATTGAGGCTCAGACTACTGAAACCGGTTTGCGATACGTCATTATAGAGGAAGGTAGTGGACCCACTCCTGAAATTGGCGATATGGTTAAAGTCAACTATACAGGGAACATCCTGGAAGGGGAATATTTTGACACCTCGGTAGAGGAGAAAGCCCAGGAATTGGGAATGCACAATCCTCAGCGCCCCTACCAACCATTCGAATTTATATTGGGTACCGGTGGGGTAATTCATGGTTGGGACGAAGGTATATCCTTGATGAATAAAGGAGCTAAAGCCAGATTGTATATCCCATCCCCAATGGCCTATGGAGACCAGCAGAGAAGCGAGATCATTGTACCCAATTCGATCCTGGAATTCGAAGTAGAATTGGTGGATTTTGAACCAGCTAATTGACATGAAATACTTAAAAATCTGCCTTTTATCTCTAACAATAAGTTTCGTTGCCGCCTGTGGCAATGACGATGAAGAGCCACAATGCGTAGCGGAAACTGCTGCGGAACAAGCCGATGAGATCGATACCTATGTGGCGGAAAACGGATTGACGGTGCAAACCACCTCTTCCGGATTGCGATATGTGATCAATACTCCTGGGACCGGTGATAATGCTCAATTCGGGGATATCGTGGAAGTGGAATTTGAAGGTTTCTTTCTGGATGGCACCAGCTTTGGTCAAGGAGTGTTTGACCCATTTGAGTTAGGCAGTGCATCTCTGATCCCAGGTTTTGAGGAGGGCCTCACCTTATTAAATGAAGGAGCACAGGCCACTTTGATCTTGCCTAGTATACTCGCTTATGAATGTTTTCCGCCACAAGGCAGCTCAATAAGTCAGAATCAGATCCTGATCTTTGAGGTCACTATGCTGAGCATAAATCCCTGATTCTCCTTATTTATGGAACTGTGCTTTGTCACACATAACCGGCATAAGCTGCAGGAAGTTCAGGCCTTATTACCTTCATCAATTACCCTGAGGAACCTTGATGATATCGGTTGGAAGCAGGAGATACCGGAAACAGCCTCCACCATAGAAGGTAACGCATGTCAAAAGGCCGACCGGGTACGTGATAAGCTACATATTGACTGCTTTGCTGATGATACCGGATTGGAAGTAATGGCGTTGAATGGAGCGCCCGGAGTTTTTTCTGCCAGGTATGCGGGTCCAGCAAAAGACAGTGGGGCAAATTGTGCGAAGTTATTACAGGATTTGGAGGGCGAGTCCCAGCGTAAAGCGCAGTTCAGGACGGTGATATGCTTGTGGCTCAAAGGTGGAAAATACTTATTTGAGGGCATTGTTAACGGCGAAATCGTTCCGCAACCTCGTGGGTCAAACGGATTTGGATATGACCCGCTATTTCAGCCCGATGGGTCTGCCTTAACCTTTGCCGAGATGAGCGATCAGCAAAAAAATAATATTAGTCACAGGGGGATTGCGGTAATGAAAATGGTGGATTTTATTAAGGGTTTAAATATTAGAACCTAGACAGCTGGTGATCCCTTTGGTAATATTGTTGAAGTTCAGTGTTGAAAATAGGGTTTTAATAGCTAATTTTGTAACCTGATAGTTATCCTAACTATGACCGGTTTGAACAGACTGATACTTTTAATTGCCGGCGCTTTGATGGTGTACCAAAGTACTGCCATATACGCAGTAAACCTGCCTGAAGCGACAGTATTAAACGACATTGAGTTAAGTGAAGAATCTTCAGATGATCAATTAAAGCTATCAGCATACGAAGCGGTAGTACCGGTGGTACAGGATGTACAGAGTTCTGTCCGGTATTTGCTCGGGGAGGTAGTGGTTATCACCAAGCCAACATTCCAGCAATATTTTGGCGACACTGAAAATATCCCCGGTAATCTTCACCTGTTATTTCCTAAAATAATCAGTCCTAACGCTCCTTAAGGTCAATAGCCATCCGCCTCGGGGCCCCATCAAAGGCCCATAATCATCTTATTCATTTAAAACTTTAAATAAAATGCAGAACAAAGGATTTATCGTATTTCTAACTGTAATTATTTCCCTGCTTTGTATTTACTACCTTTCCTTCACCTTTGTATCACAGGATATTCAGCAGGATGCCACCGAATATGCCCGCGACTCTTCCGGTAATGTCAGTTTCGATTTACGGCAGGCTTACCTGGATTCAGTTTGGGTAGAACCAGTTTACAATCTATTTGGTATAGACTATACCTATGAGGAAATAAAAGGCACTGAATTGAGCAAGGGACTTGACTTGCAAGGTGGAATGTATGTCAACCTGGAAGTAAGTCCGGTGGAGATCATCAAAGGCCTTTCCGGTAATAACCAGGATCCCAACTTTCAGGAGGCGCTTCGCATGGCCCGTCTAGAGCAACGCAACAGTCAGGAGTCGTTTGTAGACTTATTTTATGAGGCCTATAAGGAATTGGAGCCCGATGGCCGATTGAGTACTATCTTCGCCAGCGCGGCTAACCGGGACCGTTTCAATTTTCAAAGCAGCGACCAGGAGATCCTGGATGTTATTGATTCTGAAGTGGAGGATGCTATCGATCGTTCTTATCAGATCTTGAGAACCAGAGTAGACCGCTTTGGGACCTCCCAGCCTAATATGCAACGACTACCCGGTACCGGCCGGATCCAAGTAGAGTTACCGGGAGCTGATAATCCTGAACGAGTGCGTAAACTATTACAGGGGGTGGCCAAACTCGAGTTTTTAGATGTACTGAACTGGGAAGATTACGGACCAGCTCTTCAAAGCATAAATATAAAGCTGATGGCGGAGGAGGAAGCTGCCAAGGAACCCAGCACTGAGGTCACTGCCGATGATAAGGATCAGGAAGACATTGAAAGCCTACTGGTAAATCCCGACCGGTCGACCACTGAGGGGTCAGATAGCACCGGAGTCCAAGAAGAGAACAATGAGGACTCTCTGACCGATTTGGAACAACAGCTTTCTTCGTCTGCCGACAGCGCTGCCTTGGGTGACTCCATCAGCAATCCGCAGGTGTCGAAATTATTCCAATTGTTGGTGGTGCAACCTGGCTTCATGTATGCGGATGTTCGTGATACCTCCAAGGTCAATGACTATCTTAAAAGGGATGACCTAAAGGCATTGCTGCCGCCCAACGTAAAACTATTGTGGGCCCACAAGCCGGTAGAACTACAGGATCAATCCGACATAGAAGGGCAGCCGTTAGAGCTATTTGCGGTACGAACCCTTCGAGGTGACAAGGCCCCTCTCTCCGGAGAGGTTATCACTAATGCCTGGCAGGATTATAATGAACAGGGACGACCGTCTGTGTTCATGTCGATGAATGCCACCGGAGCCCGTAAATGGGGGCAAATGACCAAAGCCGCAGCTGCGGCCGATACTCGCATTGCCATCGTGCTGGATAATTATGTCTATTCCGCACCGGGAGTTGATGAGGAAATACCTAATGGAAGTTCTGTCATTTCAGGAAGTTTCACCATTGATGAAGCATCTGATCTGGCCAACGTTTTAAAAGCGGGGGCCTTACCTGCGCCTACCAATATAGTACAGGAGGCTATAATTGGCCCGTCACTTGGTAAAGAGGCACAATCACAAGGTATAAACTCCATTTTAATAGGATTGGGTGTAGTGGTAATTTTCATGGTACTCTACTACGCCCGTGGAGGACTGGTGGCCAACCTGGCCTTGCTGTTCAATGTATTCTTTATACTGGGTATCCTGGCACAGCTCAATGCTGCACTCACTCTTCCCGGAGCAGCGGGTATAGTACTGACCATTGGGATGGCTATTGATGCCAATGTGCTGATTTTTGAAAGAATACGGGAAGAACTGAGGATTGGCTCTAAGCTAAAGGCTGCCATTAGCAAGGGATATGATAAAGCATTTAGTTCCATTGTCGATGCCAACCTAACCACCCTGCTCACCGCTATCGTGTTGTATGTATTAGGCCAGGGACCAGTCAAGGGGTTTGCCATTACTTTGGGTATAGGGATTGTCTGTTCCTTCTTCTCTGCGGTATTCATTTCCAGGGTATTGGTAGAGTGGATGTCTCGCAAGGGAGACCAGAGTAAGCTGAATTTTGCCACTCCAATCTCCAAAGATTTCCTCAGCAATCTCAACATCGATTTTTTAGGTAAAAGAAAGCTTGCCTACGTAGTCTCCGCTATATTTATCACCGCGGGTATAGCGGCTATGGCTACTAATGGATTAAACTTTGGAGTGGATTTTCTGGGCGGCCGTAGTTACGTAGTCACCTTCAAAGATGCGGTGGTGGCTTCGGATCTTAAAGCCGCTCTGGCAGATGATTTCGACAATACCGCCCCCGACGTCAAAACATTCGGAGGCAATAACGTGCTAAAGATCACTACCAGCTACCTCATTGACGAGGAGGGTGAAACCACCGACAGCGATGTAGAGAATACCCTGATCAGTGGGATAGAAGAATTTACCGGCCTGCAATATATAAAGGACGATACCAAGGTCGACGACCAACATTTTACTATTTCCAGTTCCTCCAAAGTAGGCGCTACCATCGCGGACGACATAAAGAATGCCTCATTGGAGTCGATACTGGTATCTCTGGCCATTATCTTTCTATATATCTTCATCCGTTTCAAGAGGTGGCAATTTGGACTAGGCGCGGTAGCAGCTTTGTTTCATGACACCCTGGTGGTATTGTCGGCATTTGCTATTGCCGGCCTTTTGGGATTCAAATATGAAGTGGACCAGGTATTCATTGCCGCACTGCTGACCATCGTGGGTTATTCCATCAATGATACCGTGGTAGTGTTTGACCGCATCAGGGAGAACCTCGAGCTCAATCACAAAAAAGAACTCATTGAGAATTTCAATAATGCTATCAATAACACTATGAGCCGAACACTGATCACTTCGGTAACTACTTTAGTGGTGGTAATTATCTTATTTATCTGGGGAGGAGCAGTGCTGAAAGGCTTTAGCTTTGCCTTACTGATTGGTATCCTGGTGGGTACTTACTCTTCAGTATTCATTGCTACCCCGATCGTGGTGGATCTCACCAGAAGAGAGCGCATACGGCAAAAGGCCATGGTGGAGACCAGGAAGCCATCGGCGGTTTCCCCGGCCTAAAGCAAGGAAAAATGGTTGATTTTAAAAGGGGCTTTGCGCCCCTTTTTTTGTGCTGCTGAATCAATCCAAAGAAATTCCCAGATCCGATAGTTGCTGAGGATCAATAGGGCTAGGAGTGTCGATCATTACATCTCTGCCGGCATTATTTTTAGGAAAAGCGATGAATTCTCTAATACTTTCTTCCCCCCCAATCATACTGCAAAGCCGGTCAAATCCGAAGGCTATTCCGCCATGAGGAGGAGCGCCGAATTGAAACGCCTGCATCAGGAAGCCAAATTGGGATCTAGCTTCCTCCTCGGTCATTCCCAGGTGACGGAACATGTTTTCCTGAAGCTCCCTATCATGGATTCGGATGGAGCCACCCCCTATCTCCACGCCGTTGATCACCATGTCGTAGGCATTAGCCCTTACTCTTTCCGGGTGAGAATTCAGTAACTGCAGATCCTCTGATTTTGGGGAAGTGAACGGATGATGCATGGCATGGAACCGTTTCTCATCCTCATCCCATTCCAGTAGCGGGAAATCTACCACCCAAAGGGCTTGGTACTGGTCCGCATTCATCAGGTTTAATCGTCGGCCCATCTCCAGGCGCAATTCTCCTATGGCCTTATAGGTAGGCTGTTGGGGTCCGGATAGAATCAGCATCAAATCACCTGGTGCCGCCCCGGTAGCCTCGGCCCAGGACTGGAGTATCTCTTGACCATAGAATTTATCCACGGATGACTTAAAGCTTCCCTCTGCATTACACTTTACATAGACCATTCCTTTCCCCCCTATTTGAGGTTTACGCACCCAATCGGTTAGTTCATCCAGCTGTTTTCTACTGTAGTCTGCGCCTCCGATAATTGAAATGGCTAATACCACTTCGGCCTCGTCAAACACTCTGAAGCCATGTCCTTGAGCCAGAGAAGTTATATTCATTAGATGCATTTCAAAACGGGTGTCCGGCTTATCAGTACCATAATGCTCCATGGCCTCTTGGTAGGTTATACGAGGAAAATCGTTTAGGTTATAGTTGATGGTCTGGGAAAAAACATGCTTTATCAATCCTTCAAACATCTCCAAAACGTCCTCCCGGTCGACAAATGACATCTCACAGTCAATCTGGGTAAACTCCGGCTGCCTGTCAGCCCTGAGATCTTCATCCCGGAAGCATTTGACAATCTGGTAATAACGATCCATACCGCTCACCATCAGTAGCTGCTTAAAGGTCTGAGGACTTTGTGGAAGGGCATAAAACTCTCCTGGATTCATCCGACTGGGAACCACAAAATCGCGCGCCCCTTCAGGGGTGGATTTGATCAACACCGGGGTCTCAATTTCGATAAAGCCCTGCTGATCCAGGTATTGCCTAACCGACCGGTTGATGCCATGTCGTAGCTCAAGGTTCCTTCTCATTGCTCCCCGTCGAAGGTCAAGATACCGGTATTTCATGCGCAGGTCTTCACCTCCGTCGGTTTGGTCTTCAATCAGAAACGGGGGTAGTTTGGAAGGGTTCAACACCTGCAATTCGGTCACGGCCACCTCAATGTCACCGGTATTCATTTTGGGATTTTTTGAGACCCGCTCCACTACCTGCCCTTCTACTCTGATTACATATTCACGACCCAATTGTGCTACCTGTTCCAATATTTGGGGGGGTGTGCTGCCTTCTTCGAAGATCAATTGGGTCAGGCCATATCGATCCCGGAGGTCCAACCAGATCATGCCACCCTTATCTCTTATTCTCTGCACCCAACCGCATAATATAACCTGCTTATTTACGTGATCTATTCGAAGTTCACCGCATTTGTGTGTCCTGAACATATTAATTGCTTAATTTGAGGCACAAATTTAATAATAGTTGATCGGGTTCCATGTTTTTTGACTTCAATTTATCCAGCCTGGTGGTGCAAGCATATGATTTGGTAAAGCCGATCCACAAATCGGTCATTCTGAGCTGGTTATCCGTGGTTCCGCTTTTGGCCCAGGAAGATTTGGTAAGAACGGAAATCAATGAAAGCATAAGTTTGGAAGTACCAGCTTCCTTTCTTCCCATGAGCCAGCAGGACCTGCGCAATAAATTTATTAGTTATCGTCTGCCATTAGCAGGTTTCACCAGCCCGGATAGATCAGTGGATTTGGTGATCAATCAAAACCCCACTCCATGGCGAGATCAGGATATCGAATTACTTAAGGAGTTTTATCAGAACAACATCCGCAACCTCTTTGATACAGTACAATTTTTTCAGGAGACCGTAAAGCAAATAAACGACCGTAATTACGCTGTTTTTGAATTCATCTCAACTGTACATGGCGACCCTAATTCATTGCGCCGACAAGCAGCCGTGGTTGACTACACCTGGGTACAGTATACAGTTAAAGACCAGCAGGCATATGTATTCAGCTTTAATTGTCCCGCATCGTTAAGGGAACGCTGGCAGTCAACGGCGGATAAAATAATGTCCTCCATTATCTGGCCATAAATATGGACTTCACGGTTTTCAGTGATGAATACTACATGAAACAGGCTTATCATCAGGCCCAGTTAGCCCAAGAGCTAGGTGAGATCCCGGTAGGAGCAGTTGTGGTATGCGGCCGTACCGTGGTGGCCAAAGCCCACAATCAAACAGAAAATCTAAGGGATGTCACCGCCCATGCTGAAATACTGGCGGTAACGGCCGCTTCCAATCATCTGGGGGCAAAGTATCTTACTGAATGCAGTCTATATGTAACCCTTGAGCCCTGCCTGATGTGTGCCGGAGCTCTGAGCTGGTGCCAGTTAGGTAGATTGATCTATGGGGCAAAAGACCCGCTTAAAGGGTATTCCCAATGGGAAAAAGATGGAGCCCACATTTTACACCCTAAGACTGAACGCTTACAGGGATTGATGGAAGAACCTTGTCGACAGCTAATTCAGGATTTTTTCAGGAACATGAGAAATTAGTATATTTAGGTAGTACCACTTTTTGAACATTTAAACCTTAATCAATTAATATTATGTCATTCGAATTACCTGACTTACCCTATGCATTTGATGCACTGGAACCACATATTGATGCGCGAACCATGGAAATACATCACGATCGGCATCATGCTGGATATACCAATAAACTTAACGATGCTATATCGGGAACTGATTCAGATGGAAAATCCATTGAAGAAGTTATTGCCAATGTTTCCGGCAATTCCGCGGTACGCAATAATGGCGGCGGCTATTATAATCACAGCTTGTTTTGGAAGATCATGTCTCCTGACGGGGGTGGTTCCCCTGACGGTGACCTGGGCAATGCTATAGATAGCGCCTTTGGTTCTTTTGACAGCTTCAAGGAAGAGTTCTCCAAGGCTGCCGGGGGACAATTTGGATCCGGTTGGGCCTGGTTGGTGGTTGACGCCTCCGGCAATTTAAAAGTAACCTCCACACCTAATCAGGACAATCCTTTAATGGATGTTGCCGAAACTAAAGGCACCCCCATATTAGGCCTCGATGTGTGGGAGCATGCTTATTATCTAAATTATCAGAATAAGCGTCCGGATTACATCCAAGCCTTCTGGAATGTAGTAAACTGGAACGAGGTAGCCCGGCGTTACCGGGACGCTCAATAACATCAAAGGAAAGGCGGGCAAATCACCCGCCTTTTTTATTTTTCCTTATCCAGCAATTTCTGCAATTCCAACATTTCATCCCGTAGTCTTGCCGCCTCGAGAAAGTCTAGGTCCTTTGCAGCCTTTTCCATAGCTCTTCGGCTTTTAGCCAGTAATTTTTCAATTTCATCCTGCTTCATATAGGCCACTACCGGGTCGGCGGCTACCCCACTTTTCTCTGGTTCCGCATAATATCGTTTAGGGGATTTTTTAGAGTCTGCTACTTCCGTTTGACGAAGAATAGCGTCCTTGGATTTAACCACAGTGGCTGGGGTTATATCATGCTTCTCATTGTATTGCATCTGAAGCTTCCGTCTCCTTTGGGTCTCATCAATGGATTTGCGCATGCTATCGGTAATGTTGTCTGCATACATCAACACCCGGCCATTTACATTTCTGGCGGCCCTCCCTATGGTTTGAATGAGAGATCGTTCATTCCGCAAGAATCCTTCCTTATCGGCATCCAGGATTCCTACTAAAGCTACCTCGGGCAAGTCCAGCCCTTCACGAAGCAGGTTCACCCCAACCAATACATCAAAAACTCCCAGTCTGAGTTCCCGGAGAATCTCCACCCGGTCCAGGGCATTGACCTCGGAGTGGATATAGCGGCATTTCACTCCTGCCTGTTCCAAAAATTTGGTCAATTCTTCCGCCATACGTTTAGTCAGTGTAGTCACCAGCACCCTTTCTTCCTGCTTTACACATTCATCGATCTCTTCCAACAGATCATCTATTTGATGGCGGCTGGGACGCACCTCTATTTTAGGATCCAGCAACCCGGTAGGCCGTATCAGTTGTTCCACCACTACCCCCTCTGATTTGTGCAATTCATAATCTCCAGGAGTAGCGCTAACAAATACCACCTGGTTGAGCATACTCTCGAATTCATTAAAGGTCAATGGCCGGTTGTCCAGCGCCGAAGGTAAACGAAAACCATAATCCACTAAGTTCACCTTGCGTGATCGGTCTCCTCCCCACATGGCTCTCACCTGCGGTAGAGTAACATGACTCTCATCGATCACCATCAGAAAATTATCCGGAAAATAATCCAAAAGGCAGAATGGCCGGGCTCCAGGTTTCCTTCGATCAAAATAGCGGCTGTAGTTTTCCACTCCGGAGCAGTATCCCAATTCCCTCATCATTTCCATGTCAAATTCAGTTCGCTCCTTGATTCTTTTGGCCTCCAGGTGTCTCCTCTCCGACTCGAAATAATCTATTTGAGCCACCAAATCATCCTGGATCTCCCTGATAGCCTGGTGAAGCAGGTCTTTTCCAGTTACGAATAGGTTTGCGGGGAATATGGTAATCAGCTTTTCTTCCGCCAGGGTGGTCCCGGTATAGGGATCGATGCGGGAGATGCTCTCCACCTCATCCCCCCAAAATATGATGCGGTAGGCGAAATCAGCATAAGCCACAAACACGTCTACCGTATCGCCCTTAACCCTAAAATTGCCTCGTTTAAATTCAGCTTCTGTACGGCTGTAGAGTATTTGTACCAATGCCAACAGGAATTGATTACGAGAAACGACGTCACCTTCCTGAAGTCGAATTATATTTTTACCAAACTCTTCGGGATTGCCTATACCATATATACAGCTGACCGAAGCCACTACCAATACATCCCGCCTGCCGCTCAACAGGGAAGAGGTTGCGCTCAACCTCAATTTTTCGATCTCCTCATTTATGGAAAGATCCTTTTCAATATACAGATTGGTGGTAGGCAGATATGCTTCAGGCTGATAGTAGTCATAGTAGGAAATAAAGTATTCAACAGCATTTTCGGGAAAAAATTGTTTGAACTCCCCATACAGTTGTGCTGCCAGCGTCTTATTATGACTAAGTACTAAGGTGGGTCGGTCCACTTCCTGCACCACATTGGCAATGGTAAAGGTCTTTCCACTGCCGGTCACTCCTAAAAGAGTTTGATGAGGCATACCGGCGTTGAGCCCATCAGTTAATTGATTGATGGCATCCGGCTGGTCTCCGGTCGGTTGATACTCAGAAGTCAGATTGAAAGACACACCTCAAACTTACTAAACCCCCGGGGTTAATTATTCCAAATGTCCCAGCCTTTTTCAGCTTGTAAATGAAGCATTTCCAACCCGTTCTTCACACTGGCTCCTGCTTGCATTCCCCGCTTCATAAATTCTGTGGTTTCCGGATTGTATACCAGATCATAAAGAAAGTGGTGATTCCCCAGTTGGTTATAGGGTAGATCGGGGCAGGTTTCCACCTCAGGGGCCATCCCCAATGGAGTGGTATTTACAATAAGAGGAAATCTTGTTAAAACATCTTGAGAGCTTAGTTCCCGGTAGTCCCAGATTTCTTCTTTCGCCGTCCGGCTCACCTGTTGCACCTCAATACCTATGTCCCTGAGAGCCACCACTACCGCCAGAGAAGCGCCACCAGTGCCCAAAACCAAGCTTCGGCTTATACTCTGAGTGCCCAACCACTTTTGCAGTGACTCTTTAAACCCCAGATAATCCGTATTATACCCAATCAGCTTGCCTTCTGTGGTGATTTTTATAACATTTACCGCCCCAATTTTTTCCGCTTGCGGACTGAGCTGATCCAAGTACCGTATGACGGACCTCTTATATGGAATGGTCACATTCAATCCGATCAAGTTGGGGTTTTCTTTTACTATACGGGGAAAATGGTCTATACTGGGTAATTCAAATAATAGATATTGATAACTTGTAAGACCCAGAGATTGAAACTTATTAGTGAAATATAATTGGGAAAATGAGTGAGATAAAGGTTTACCCACCAATCCCAGCAATTTAATGGATTGGTTAGTCATACCTGACTTGGTTGGCCAACTTCTCCACCATTACCACCAAGGCTATACCCAGAAAAAAAAAGAACACTGCCCCCAGAAGTTGTGGTTCCAGACCCATTTCCTGGTAAGTGGTAGGAAGTATATTCTCTTGGATTAGAGGTCTAACTTCTCCATGGCGGTCTGTAAATGTAGATAAAGTTTGTTTCCAAGGCCAAACTTTATTCAGGCTGCCTAACATAAATCCAGCTAGTAGGGCAATGGTGATATCCCGGAATTTTTTCAACAACCAACTGATTACCCGGGAGAAAATCATCAGTCCTACTAAACATCCCACGGCAAATAACC
This sequence comes from Cyclobacteriaceae bacterium, assembly GCA_965224285.1. Classification (GTDB taxonomy): domain Bacteria; phylum Bacteroidota; class Bacteroidia; order Cytophagales; family Cyclobacteriaceae; genus JAJCYK01. Next base: position 3,740,857 of record OZ245043.1, on the reverse strand, counting down.
CCAATATCTTAACATCCAGGCTGGTTAACGCCTCCAGGATCAGGGAATATTTTCCCAGAATTAACAGGATAAAACTGCCGGATATACCCGGCAAGATCATTGCACAAATGGCTATGGCTCCCGAAATAAACAGAGAAAAATTGGTATCGGGGGTTTCTGTGGGCGTTGCCAGGGTGATGAAAAAAGCAATTATTGCTCCCAATGCTAAAGCTATAAACACCCATAAGCTCCAATGCTGTACGTCCCGGCTTACCACCAATGCCGAAATCAGAATTAATCCAAAGAAAAAAGACCACAGCAAAATCGGGTAATACGCCATAAAATAGCTGATGATTTTAGCTAGAGAAAACAGGCTAACCAGTATACCGGCGAATACCGCAAACAGAAAGCGGCCGTTAATTCTATGCCAAAACTTTTTAAATTTTCCTGTAAATAGGAGTTTGAGCGCCGGACCGTCAACTGACCTTATACTATCCAATAACTCCTCATAGATACCGGTGATGAAGGCAATTGTGCCGCCGGAAACTCCGGGAACAATATCTGCACTGCCCATCCCCAATCCCTTCAAGAATAGCAGGATATGATCTCTGGTGGTCCTCAAAACTTATGGCTCCACCCCGGGGTCGCCGTTGTTTATAAAGTGATTGAAGGTATCTCCTCGAAGGCCCAGTCTGATGGTTTCCAGCGGGATTACTTCGTTTGGGGCTATATTACCCAGATTGACGTTTGCACCTAATAGTTTAATAAACCATACCTGCTGAGATTTTTGGGGAGCTTCCCAAATAATTTTTTCAAAAGGTATCTTGGTCAGGATCTCCTGCACTAATCCACTGCGGACCTCGCCAGTTGAGCGGAAAAGGCCGACGTTACCCGCTTCCCTGGCCTCTCCGATTACTTTCCAGGCGCCGGCATCCAGCTCTTTTTGCATAAGTTTTATCCATTGATAAGGTGGTATGATCTTTTCTACGTCCTTAGAGCCGACCTCCGATAACACTGTCACCTGATCACTTAATTGATGGATGTACTGGCATTTTCTCTCATGGGGCAACTCGATGGAACCATCCGATACTTCCGCAAATGTCATATTGTATTTATCCAATATTTTGCGATAGTCATCAAATTGATCCCGTACCACGAAAGCCTCAAACAGTGTGCCCCCAAAATAGGTGGGTATATTATACTCCTGGTATTTTCGCAGCTTTTCCTTGAGATTGGGAGTTACATAGGAAGTTCCCCAACCCAATTTAATGATATCTACATGATCCCCGCACAACTCCAGGAAATCGTCAATCTCCCGCAAACTAAGGCCCTTATCCATCACCATAGTAAATCCAAATTGCCTGGGCTTCTTGGTCCTTTCAGGGATGCCGTTTAGCGTATAATTCATACTATTTTTCAGGTCTGTATTGATCGATGATTTTTAGTAAGGCCTTCTGATTGACTAGTTTAGGATAGAATTCAAAGAGTTCCTGATGTTTTTCGAAATTCAAAATTAACGCATTTTCCAAATAAGCCAAGCCTTCCTTGTATTTCCCGGCAGCGATGAGGTAGGCCACCGCTCGATAATGTAGGCTGGGATTATCGGGCAATTCTTCTAATCCCTCCAAAATTAAGTCAACAGAACGGGTATAGTCACCCTGTTCATAGTATAAGAAAGACCAATCCAACCATAAAAGAGGGTTTTCCGGATCCAGTTGGGCCACATTTTGGTAGGCTTCAAGACTGGATACTAAGTTCCCTACCCGGAATTCTGCCTCAGCAACCGCCATCCAGTAACTGGATTCTTCCGCATTCAGTTTGGCCGCTTTACGGAAAAAATGCAGCGCCTCATACCATTTTGATTGAGAATTCAAACTCTTACCAATTCCGAAGAGCGCTTCATCATAAAAATTATCCAGCTTGTAAGCTCTGCGGTAATATTTTAAGGCAAGGTCCCACTGTGCCATCTCCTCATAGGCCTCGGCCAGGCTAAAGTACGTTTCAGCAGATGGCCCCTCCAGATCAATGGTTTTTTGATAAGCATCCAATGCCAGGGAATGGTCTCCGGTGGACATGTATACATTACCTAAATTGAAGTATGCCGAAGCAAAATCTTCCTTTATGAGTAATGCGTATTGATAGGATTGAATAGCATCCTGATCTTTACCCAACTTATGCTGGATGATGCCCAGATTATACCACCCTAAATGTGAATATGGATCCTGATCTATGAATTGTTGATAATAACCGAGGCTGGCATCTAACGCACCTAACATGTCCAGGCAATAGGCCAATTCGTACAGCGCCCCCTCATGCTGCAAATTAAGTTTAACAGCCTTTTTATAAACCTTAGCCGCCTCCTGATATCTTTGATAATTTTGGTGGATCAATCCAATTTGATAATAGATCTCATCTTTGTATTTGGCATGATCCAGTGCCTGTTTCAAGGTATCAATAGCTGCAACGTCCTGATCCAACAGGGTGTGCAGGTGGGCTTTTAAAGAGAGTAATTCTACCTCATGAGGTTCCCATGCAAGCGCTTGCTGTAATATTTCCAGAGCCTCCTGATATTGATTTCGGCTCATCAACACTTGACTCTTCATGGAAAGCAAATCCACTGAAAATGGGAACAACTCCAATCCCCACTCACATACCTTTAAGGCGTGATTGTATTTCCCCTGGTCGAAATAATAATAAAATATCCTCTCCAGATCGTCAGAATCAAAGAATTGACTGGTAGATCGCTGTAAGTGATCCTCAAAGAGTCTTACTAAATCCTGAATCCGTTGTCGTTTGGAGTTTTTATCCATTAAAGAAGGTTGTTTAGTAGGGGCTGATCCAGCACTTTGGCAAAATGCTTACTGGTTACTGCCTCCTGTAAAGCCTTTAAATGTTTGATATGATGACAGTCGCTACCTACAAAACTGACCATCTCTTCGTCAATCAACAGTTCGGCCAGCTTTTTGGCTTCTTTACTGTAATGACCACTTAACGATAAAGTATTGATCTGCAAAAGTACTCCTCTTTCCATCAAATCTTCCAGGATTTCGGGCCTATTTTGAACGTATACATATCGTTCAGGGTGGGCCAAAACAGGCTTATGCCCGCTTGATAAAATCTGGAAAATGCATTCTCTCAGATAGGCGGGTTCATTGAGAAACGAGGTTTCAAAAAGTAAATATTGATCTCCGAAGGTCAACAGTGGTTTTTGCTCCTCCAACATATGCATAAAATGTTCATCCAAATAATATTCTGCAGCTGCTTCAATCTCCATATCAATCCCCACGGCATCTACCTTTTTCTGCAGCACTTTCAATCTGGTTTGAATATCTTCCGGCGTATTGGGATAAAAATCATGCATGATATGAGGAGTAGTAATAGCCTTCTGAAAACCGATACTGGACATCTGTTGTAAAATTTCCAGGGATTCCTCTATGTTGTTCACACCATCATCCACCCCTGGGATCAGGTGAGAATGCAGGTCTACCATTAATGGTCTGACGCTTACTTCCGTCGGCTTTTTCCTAAACAATGATAGCACTGAATTCTTAACTAATTGAATTACTCGTAATATCCATTTCCGTATCCGTATCCATAGCCATAGCCTCGTGATCCGCTGAATTGAACGGAGTTCAGTACGATACACAAGTTCTGGTAACGATTGGATTTGGCCAATCTATTAAGGGAATTAACGAATTCTTTTTTAGAATAATCGGCTCTTATCACATAAATAGGTACATCTGCTTTTTTCATCGCTAAAATGCCGTCGGTGACCAAGCCCACAGGTGGAGTATCGAGTATTATAATGGAGTAGTGTTTTTTCAGTTGGTTGAATAATGTTTCGATTTCTTCTCCCATCAGCAGTTCTGAGGGGTTTGGAGGAGTAGGGCCCGCTGGCAGAAAATCCATGTTATCCAGTCCTGTTTTTTGTATACAATCCTGATATTCATGCTTATTGATCAGTATAGTAGACAAACCTTTATCCAGATTGTCAAGCCCCAATGCGGTGTGGATCTTGGGTCGACGCATATCCATGTCCACCAACAACACTTTTTGGTTCGAAAGGCTGATAATCCCTCCCAGATTGATAGCCAAAAAAGTCTTCCCCTCCCCACTGACAGTTGAAGTAAGTGAGATTATCTGTTGTTCTTGATTTATTTTAAGAAATTCCATGTTGGTTCTGATGGTACGTAAGCTTTCGCTGACCGGAGACCGGGGATTGCTATCAATAATGAGCTTACTGAATTCCATTTTCTCTTTGTCATGGAATGGCACTACTCCGAGGACAGGTATGGTAGTCAGTCGCTCCAACTCGTTCTGGCTGGTTATTTTATTATGCATCAAATAACGTGCTCCCACAAAAAACAAACTGAAAATAAAGCCACCCACTATGCCGATTCCATAAATGATCATCTTATTGGGAGAAACCGGAGATTGAGGCAAAGTGGCAGCAGATAAGATCACAAAGTCAGTGACTGTTCCTGCCTGGGCTATTTGGAAATCTGCTTTTAGCTGCATCAGGGTGAGCAGAAATTCTTCATACAAGTTGAAATTCCGTTGATTGCTGGTATACTCCGTCCCTTTAGCAGGAAGTCTTCGTAATCTGCTATCGAGGGTTAATTTTTTGGAGGTAATAATCAGATTCTCACTTTGTAATTCTTGCTGGTAGGACTTTAGCAGTTCCTGCAGGGTTTGTTTCAAAGAAGCAATTTCCTGATCCTTTCTGGATACTGCGAAAGTGCTTTCATTGTGCGATACCAGTAGTAATTCTCTTTCTTTCTCCAGGCGTGTTAACTCCTCCATGGCCTGATTTATTTCAGGGCTGTAACCGGAGAATCCCAGGACGGCTTCCGGTTGACCGGAGCCTCCGGACATCGAAGATTCCATCTGCTGAATGTCACGGAGCTTCTGTTGCACTATAACTTGTTGTGAGTCCAGGGATGCAATGGCTTTTATGGTACTGTTGAGATCGGATTGGACATCGGTGGTTTTATTTTCGATGGTAAAGCTTTCAAAGTACTGCTCGTAATCCTGCAATTTCCCTTGGGTTATACTCAGCTGTTGATCAAGAAAATCGATCTTTTGCTGGTTGGCCTGGTTTTTCTGTTCCTTGGTATAGGTTAAGTATATGGTGTCTATGGCATTGACCAAGTCCCTGGCTTTGTATCGGTTGTGATCCCTGAATGAGATGCGTATGGTATTGGCATTGAGATTCAGGGGTTCTACTTCTAAATTTTCTTCCAGGTATTTTCTAAGGCTGCTGGCGCTGTTGATCTTAAAGCTGTAAAGCTGTTTTTGGTCAAGGTATTGCTGATCAAGATTCCGGGATAGTTTAAAGGCAAAATGTTCGTTGGATATGGTCTGACCAAAGCGGCAATTCCTTTCTATTTTTCCATCTGCCTGTGGATATCCCAATATGAATTCGTCCTGATTCAGAATATCCACGGTAAAAGGTCTATCATACGCCCACCCGTCATATAACTGATATTCTATCTTGAATGGCGGGCTGTGATATTTTTCGTCCTCCAGGATATTTCCAATGGAATAATAACTGACATCCAGATCTAAGGACTCTATTACTTTCTCAAAGAACAAAGGGGATTTCAATAATTCGATTTCTCCCGAAAGATTGGTAATGTTTTGGTCCTCAGTAACCTCCATAAACCCCAGCAGGGTAGCGTCATTCTTTATATTTAGTTTTAGATCGGAATAGCTTTCGAATAAAGGTTTGGTCCACCGAATAACCAGGTAAGCAGACAGGTTCGTCAATAACAGAATTAAAATGATCCAGGGCCAGCTTTTACGCAATACCGCCGTCAGTTTTTCCAGATCTATATCACCAATCAGTGAGGTTTCCCGAGGATGAAAAGTAGGATGCGGGTTATTTGATTCCGTATTCACTTGCTTAATTTAACGAGCCCAGACCACAATTACCGCTAAAATCGAGGTTATTGCTCCTACAATAGGGGCAAATTCCCGCCAGCCGGCTAACGGACGATTAACCGGTTGCACATAAATAATATCGTTTGGCTCAACCTGAAGGTTGGCTTTTTTTAGACCCTCTATAGTAGATAGATCAATCACCTTTACCTCAGGATCCTGCAGATCCCCTCTGATCAATCGTATATCCTGAGTGCGTCCGGGTTCCTCAAAGGCACCAGCCAGAGCCAATACCTCGATCAGGTTCATGCCCTGGTTTCTCAGGGGTATCACCTTTTCTCGGGATGCCCCCAATACAATTGCTCTTTTGTTTTGAAAGCTGGTGCTAATGAATGGGGATTTATAGTAGGTGGCATATTTACTTGTTAGTAATTCCTCTAGTTGTGGAAGACTCATTCCCTGCACCTCTACCCAACCGACCATAGGCAGGTGTAACCTTCCATCCTCTTGCACGGTATACGCGGGGGTTTCTGCCACTCTTTGAGTTGACTGCGGTAAGGGTTCAATGGGATCTATCAGTTGTTCCCCCCGGTTAGTGTAGACCCTTATCTCCAACTGATCATACGGCTGTATTAGATAGTTCTCGGTCACCCGCTGTACGCTGTCTTGGAGTATATGCTGATGGTCACTTACCCTGAACAATATGCTCTGATTTGATATCCCGCAGGAGGACAATAACAGGATAGTGCACCAACATAGCCGCCAATCCATTATCAGGAAAATATCATGTGATCCTGGACGGTTCATTTAGGCTCTACACTGGTCAGCTTATCCATAACCTGCTGATAAGTTGGCAATTCATTATCCTTCATGGATAATTGAGGAGGTGTATTTTGACCCCAGTCGATTGCCAGGTCTTTATCATCCCAACAAATTCCCCATTCTGATTCCCGGTTATAATATTGGGTGCATTTATAGGTGAAAAAAGTGTCTTCCAGCGCCAGGAAGCCATGAGCAAAACCCTCGGGAATATACAGCATCTTACGGCTGCGGTCGTCCAGTATACATTTATAATGGCGGCCTATGGTATCTGACCCTGGTCGCAGATCTACTACTACATCCAGTACCTTGCCGTAGCAAACTGATACCAGTTTACCCTGTTGATGAGGCGCTCTTTGAAAATGAAGGCCTCGGAGTACCCCGCCTCGGGAAAAAGATTTGTTATCCTGGACAAAAGAGCCAGGAATACCATTTTTCTCGAATTGGTCTTCCCGTGAATGCTCAAAAAAGTACCCCCTATCATCACGGTGTACCCTGGGAACTATTTCCCATAATCCTTTAAACCCGGTTTCTGTAAAAGTCATGGGCGTTTCTTATCCGTTATTTCCTTTATGGCCTTCAGGTACTTGTCAATCACCAGGTGCTCCTCGAACTCAGCTTGTACCAACTTCCTTCCTTGCATTCCCATAGCCTTTCTTTCATCCTCCGTGAGACTCAGTAGTACTTCCATTTTATCGGCCAGATCTACTGCATTCCTGGGTTCACAAAGTAAACCGTTAATTTGATCATTTACAACATCCATGCAGCCGGCCACCCGTGCTGCAATCAGGGGTTTCTCCATACTGGCGCCTTCCAGCAGTGATTTTGGTAAACCTTCTCGGTAACTCGGCAGCACCAATGCATCTGCTCCGGCAATAGTTGGCCTTACATCCTCTATTTCACCTAAGTATTCAATGTAGCCCTCCCTGGTCCAACTCTTCAGATGCCGGCGCCGCACACCTCTTCTATGAGACGACTCAGGGTTACCCATTAACTGACACCTGACAGGAAGGCCTTTAGCGGTTAATATCTCCGCTGCCTTGGCATATTCCATTACCCCTTTTTCCTTTAGTAACCTGGCCATCATAAGGAAAGTAAAGTCGTTATGGGTCCCTGAATTTTCCATTGGTTTAAAATACTGGGTATTGATTCCCGATCCGGGAATTAGCTCGTAGTTGTCACCGGTAAGTAGCCCTCTATCCAGAAAAAGCTGCATATCCTGATGATTCTGAAAAAATACTTTATCAGAATTCTTAAAAGACCATTTGTACAATTTTCTGGCAATCCAATTGCTTAGGTTCCTGGTCAGAAATACAGTACCCAGGCCGCTGACGTTATTTATACAGGGAATATTCAGTGCATTTGCCACAAGTCCGCCATAAATATTGGGCTTAATGGTGTAGTTCAATACTATATGTGGATCAATGGATCGGAAAATCCTGGCGATGCGATTTATCAGTCGCAGATCATTCAGTACCTGGGTTCCAGAATTCCTCATGGATACAGGGTGATACCGTATACCCATGGCCGCTATTTTATCACTGTATCGATCTTCAGGGGCCACCGCATGCATTTCGTAGCCTTCTTTTTGCAAAGCACGGATCAAGCCTGATCGAAAGTTTACGATATTCCAGGAGGTATTGATAAAAATTACTACCCTTGTCAAATGTCCAACTTCATTGTAGATACAAAAGAAAAAAATTGCCAATAAATGCTTAAGATTGCGTTGGCGACTATAATGAAATAAATATACGGAAAATGGAAATAGGAATGCGGCATCTGCACCTTACAGTGGTAATCGTTTTTCTGCTGTTCTTAATCATAAAAACCTTGCTGTTGCTTTCCAACAAATTGGAGCTTTTAAATAACATTCGAGCTAAAACCAAAATTGTGGAAAGTATCCTGGGGGTATTGATCCTGGGGACCGGAGTTTATATGGTGACCTTGAGCTCCTCGGTAGAAAGCTATATCTGGGTAAAGCTGGTGGTAATGCTTATTGCCATCCCGTTGGGAATTATTGGATTGAGAAAACATAATAAGCTGATGGCTGTCTTGTCAGTGGTCCTTTTTCTGTATATCTATGGAATCGCTGAAGCTAAAAGTTACAAGTTCAAGCCCGACCCCATCGAGCTTGCCAATCGAGATGATATGGGCAGAGAGATATACCAAAAATTATGCACTGATTGTCATGGCGAAAAAGGGGATAAAGGTTTATATAAAGCACCGGATCTTAGAACCTCAGTACTCACAGATGAGGAAAAAAAGAGTAGGATCCTTCAGGGCAAAGGCATAATGCGAGGATATGATGCTGAATTGAACCCGGAACAGTTAGATGCGTTAATAGAGTATATAAACCAATTGAATTAATTTGAGTAAACTTTATAAAACAGCGCCTGTTCCTGAAACCGCGGTTCTAGTGGCCATCATAAACCGCCGACAGAACCGCACTCAGGTGAAGGAATACCTGGCAGAATTAAAGTTTCTGGCCTCCACTTTAGGGATAATAGTTAAACAGGAATTCACTCAAAACCTGGAGCACCCAGATGTGCGCAGCTTTGTAGGGAAAGGAAAACTAGAGGAGATCGGCCGTTATATTAAGGCTGAAAAAATTGACATGGTCGTATTTGATGATGACCTCAGTCCGTCACAGTTGCGCAATCTTGAACGTTACTTAAAATGCAAGATCTACGATCGTAGCTTACTTATCCTGGATATATTTCTTTACCGGGCCAAAACGTCACAGGCTAAGACCCAAGTGGAGCTTGCCCGCTATCAATACCTACTTCCCAGACTTACCAGAATGTGGACCCACCTGGAACGTCAGCGTGGCGGCACCGGAACCAGAGGCGGGGCTGGTGAGAAGGAAATCGAAACGGATCGACGGAATATCAGAAATCAGATCACCGTACTACGCAAGAAACTGGATAAAATTGAGCAGCAAAAACTCACTCAGAGGAAATCCCGGCACCATATGGTGAGAGCTGCATTGGTAGGATATACCAACGTAGGGAAAAGCACCCTGATGCGACTGTTGACTCAAGCTGAAGTGCTGGCAGAAAATAAGTTATTTGCTACTGTGGATTCAACGGTCAGAAAAATGGTTATAAATCAGATCCCGTTTCTCATTTCCGATACGGTAGGGTTTATCCGCAAATTGCCTCACCACCTTATCGAAGCCTTTAAATCTACCCTCGATGAAATCCGGGAAGCTGATGTATTGATTCATGTGGTAGATATTAGCCATCCCACATTCCAGGAGCAGGTCGATATTGTAAACAGTACTTTATTGGAAATTTGTGATGCTCAAAAACCAACTCTCATGGTTTACAACAAAATTGATCGGATAAATGGGCAGTTTCAGGAACGATATGAATTGGAACCCCCAATTAATATTGAGCAATTGAAGGCTACCTTCATGCATGAAGAGGAGGAATCCGTATTTATCTCAGCCGCCCACAAATTGCATATTAATGACCTGCGTGCGGCTTTGTATAAACTAGTGCTAGCCCGGCACCGTACCATATACCCTAATTATCTTGAACTAAAATAAAGCTGATCCAAGTGATGCCGGTTCGTACCGTGGTTTTCATCATGCTAGCTTTGCTTATAGGATTTCCTGTATGGGCGGAAAAAAAGTTCACTTTGGAAAGGGTCAATACAGTGCTATTTCAGTGTCCCCCTTGCGGATGCAGTATGGATTGGGATTCTGTTATTCATGCCGGAAGCTGCAGCGATTGCGGAATGAGCACTATCCCTGTGACTAGCCGGACCAATGACAAAATAGCCAAGACATTTTCGCCATGGTTTCATGACCGGGCTCTGGGCCTGATCTACACTAAGCTAATATACCCGGTATTTATAATGAGTTGGATAATTGCAATGATCTTGATGGTATTAAAGATCAGAGGTGAATCTCTGAATATTTACTTAAATGGTATAATCCTGGTTCTAGCCTTATATGGGTTTAAAAACCAAATTACCGGTATCCACCACGGAATGGTAAACGACCCCGGCGCTTTGTTCCTTCCACTATCTTTTATCATGCTGCTGGGACCGCTGATATATTTTTATACCAGAAGTATGCTTTTTAAGGGATTCACCTGGACGAATACGCATTTTCTGCATTTGACACCTGCATTGCTGTTTTTGGTCTACTATGGATTCCTCTATCTCAATCCGCAACTACATAACCGTTTTATGAGCAGCCCCTATGAGGTCAAATTTAGCCATCTGGAGCAGCTGTTGGCCGTCTGCTCCGGTGCCGGATACCTGGCAGCATCATTTATTATGGTCCTAAGAGCACAAAACGCACGGCCTAGAATTAAGGGCGGCTGGCCTCAAAGATTTCTCTGGCTGATGTCAATCCTGATAGTCAGTTGGGGTGGCCTGATCGGATTTAATTATTTTTATTATGATCTGGGAATAGCTACTCTTACCTACAATCCCCTTTGGGTTATAATAGCCTTTGTCTTATTGTGGTTTGGGGTGGAGATCGTTTCCAGATTGCAATTTGCAAAAATGAACCGGTTGGCTCCCGCCTCAAACGGGTACTACATGAATAGAGAAGAATTGGCGGAAAGTCGAAAAAAATTGGATCACGTAATGAAGGAAGACCGGCTTTATCGCGATCCACAGCTTAATCTGGATAAACTGGCATCCCGGATAGGGCTTAATCCCCGGCAGTTGAGTGCTTTTATCAATAATGAATTACAAATGGGATTCTATGATCTGATAAATCAATACCGAATTCAGGAAGTGCAGAAACTGCTATTGGATCCCGACTATGGCAATCTTACTATAGAAGGCATCGCCCAGGAAGCGGGCTTCAAATCCAAATCCAGTTTTAACGCCAGCTTTAAGAAAATTACCTGTAAGACTCCCAGGCAGTACATAAAAGAACATCGATCCAAAATCGAGACCTCGAAGCAAGGCTAATCTGTTTATCCCGGTAGTCCGTGACGGTCCAGTCGTTTTTTATAAGCAACCCGGATGAGTTCCACCAATTGGGCCTGGTCAAGAAGGTCAAAATTTCTAATCCTCAGGCAATTTTTCCCGGCGCTTACTTTACCCAGCTTGGGAGTATATTCTTGTATCAGCGATGGATCATTCAGGTATAAGGAAATGTGGTTTTTTTGAGACGCCAGGGCAATAAACGGGCTATCCGCTAAATTATAGAAAGGTAATTCATGTTGAAAGGTCTCTTCCACTTCTGGCGCATTTTCAATAATCATCTCCCGCAGCGCCGTCATGGCCTTCTGCCGGTGCGGAGGGACTTTCTCATAATACTCTTGCACCGTTTTAGCATTCAACTTCATGATAATCAGAGTGAGGGTGGAAATCAATATTAATAAATCCGTGGTAAATAATCATAATGGATCCACCAGCGATAACCAAACTAGGATTCTGTCCATTAGTCCATTATTAAGAGTCCCATCGTTCAGGGTAGGTCGAAATATAGAGACTAAGTGGTTATCCTTAAATAAAAGAAATTGCAATGATTATGAAATCGACCAACTTCATCATTATAATGCCCTTATTATTGATTGGGACCACATTAGCTGCTCAGAATCAAGATTGGGAAGATCTCAAAAATTATTTAGGGACCTGGCAATCGGAAACCAAACAGGACCCTCAAGGAAAGGAATACTACTTCTTGTACCACTTACAGTATTATGATAAAAACCAGACCATCATCAAAATGATCATTACCCAAACCAAAAGTGACGGAGAAGAAATGATATTATGGGAAGGGTTTAAAGGTTGGGATCCGGTAAAAAAACAAGTTTATTATTACGGATTCAGTCCCAGCGGCCGGGTTGGGATTGGCAGTGGTGTCAGTAAGGACGGGTATATATGGATCTACCACGGTTACTCCCAGGATGGCAAGCTGGTGGAGCTAAGGGATGAATTTACCTTGGTGGAAAACGGTACATTCCACTCAGAAACCCACCTCAAACAAAACCAAAACTGGAAAAAAATCAGCCATGAGATTTGGACTAAGCTCGATTGAGAACTTCAATTTAATTTTCGCTACCTTCTTTAGCTTTGCTGTAGTTGATCTTCAGGGGCAAATGTCAGAAATCCCCCCTATCCCAAACCAAATGAATAAATTGGCGTTCTTCGAAGGAAACTGGGAAAACGAATCCATATTTCTCGATTCAGAGGGCCGGGAAAGAAAACGATCACGCTTTCAGTCTGAAGTTTATCCCGTTCTGAACAGGCGGGCCTATGAGATGAAAAGCTTCTATGAGAATGGGGAAGCTGGTAGGAGTTTATTATTCTATCATCTGGCGACAAACCAATATGTGATGGTAGCGCTTGATGCGTGGGGCAATTATGACGAATTTGTAGGAAATTTTGAAAATGAGAAGCTAATTCTCACCTCAAAAGATCGGGTTTTCAAAAACGGAAAATCCATGATGTGGCGAAGAACCTATTACAACTTTGGAGAAAAGCAGCATGAAATAGTCATGCATTATTCCCTGGATCAAGGAAAAACCTGGATCATAAGCAACCGACAAACAGAACGGAAGACAGTTGACTAACCTAGAAATTTCAATACCGTTACTATTTGTTGCCGCCACTAACGGTTTAATCCTCAGCTATCTTTTGTTAAGGAGTAAAAAGGGTCAACCGTCCAGCAATCTGTTGTTAGGAACTATGATCCTTTGTATGGCCTTGTCATTGCTTGAGGCAGTGGTGGTCTTTTCCGGCTGGTACCGTTATGTTCCGGGAATCATTTCAGTGACCTTTCCCCTCCATTTTCTCATAGGGCCGCTTTTTTACTTCTATATAAGTTTTTCAACTGGCCGGCGCTATAGGTGGCGAGGGTGGGATATCCTTCATTTGATACCTTTATTGGTGGGCGTTATCGACCATATCCCCATTTATACCATGCCGGCAGACGCTAAAATAATCCATATCCAAACCATTTTATCTCAACAGGTATATACCATCGGGCCCAGGACAGGGGTCATGATGCTGTTCAAGATCACGCAATTAGGCACCTATCTGTATTTCTCCTATAGGATAATAATTAAATGGCAAAGAAAATTCAGGGATCAACAATCCGATGATGGTATCTTCCGTGTAGAATGGTTGAACAAACTAACCGTTTGGTTCTCCATTTATACCTTGCTGCATTTAGGTGTTTTTATATTCCTGGCAATAGTCAATTCTTATACCCCATTTATCGATAGTTTGATCTTCATAGGTCAAGCGTTTTTTATCCTGGCGATAGGGTATTACGCCTGGAAACATCCGGTGATTTACTATGAATTGAAGGTAGCCTCAAATCAGGTTAAATATGAAAAATCTATGCTTCCAGAGGAAGTCTCACATGATATTGCAAAGCGACTTGGTAAATTAATGAAACAGGACAAGCCTTTCTTGAAAAGCGATCTCAGGTTAAATGAATTAGCAAAATCCTTATCTGTAACCACCAACCATCTTTCTCAAGTACTAAACCATGAAATGGACAGCAATTTTTTCGACTATATCAACAGCTATAGAGTAGAGGAAGCCAAGAAGAAGCTGCTAAATCCCGACAATCAACACCTTACTTATCTGGCTATTGCCTATGAAGCTGGATTCAGCAGTAAATCGTCATTTAATCGAATCTTCAGAAAGTTTACCGGCAAATCCCCCTCTGATTTTGTGGCAGAGGCCGGTGATCGAAAGCAGGCCTGAGGATTAATTAAATTAAATTCGATTACCGATAGCGATTTACGAACCAGCATTTGATTCCCGTTCAACGGTTGTATCTTATTAATTCAATTGGTCAACCTATAATTATGAAAAAATACCTATTTCTGCTAACTATTTTGCTGGTGCACCTGGGATCATCAGGACAGACAGAGTTTGCCAAAGAGTATCTGCCAATTTGGATCTCTGCCAAAAATCTCACTATTGAGTTAGCCGAAGCAATGCCTGACTCTCTTTACGACTACCGGCCTACTGGGGAAATGAGGACCTTTAAACAGCAAATGCTGCACATCGGCCATACTATCCCCTGGATGTATCAATATCTTATTGAGGGAAAAAGAGTAGGGCTCCCCAGCCAGCCCAAGGCTGAAACCCTAAATAAATCCCAGGTGATTGAATATCTTAAAGAACAATTCGATCACGGTACGGAACTTTTAACAGCGCTTACGGTGAAGGATCTGAAAAGATCGGTTCAATATTTCTCCGGAGGAGATATTCCTTTAAAATACGCCTTTATCTCTATCCAGGATCATCTGGTAAATCATCGCTCCAAAGCCAACCTGTACTTTCGATTGAATGGACTAAAGCCCCCGGAGTATACTTACTATAAACTGGAATGAGGAGGCTGGCCGGATGGCCTCATTCCTGGATCAGCGATTTCACCAATTCCGGAAATTCTGTAAATTCATCAGTATCCCAATTATATTCCGGATAGTGGTTGATCAGCCTCACCGCAACCAATTGATGTTCCGGATATATTACCAGATATTGGCCAAGATATCCAATGCCTGCATACCCCCAGTTTCCGTCGGTTTGGAAACGGGCTAATGCGACTCCATAGGGTATCAACTTTTTTTGAAAGACCTGAGAGAAGTCTCCACCGTATACCTCCCTTACTTTGCCATAATATTCCCGATAACTCTGGTACTCACCAATCATTTGCCTGGCCTTTTCGATAAACGCCTCATCCACCCCGGCATCTCGTAAAGCACTGATCTGCTTTTCATCCACTACTCTTTTGAAATCATCAGTCAGGAGTTCCCATAGCAATCCATAGTGAGGTATCTGATCAGATGCCGGCTTAGTTGATTGCACAAACCACTGCTCATCGATTAATTGTCGGCCCTGCCAGTTTCCCCGGTTAAGCGCTAACTGTCCGATCTTGGCCAGATCTTCAGGGTATAGTTTTAGAAAAGCCATTACATAAGGGTTGCCGATCTGGTCGGTTGGCCATTGATAGTCAGAAATTCCAAGAGGGGTAAATATTTCCTCCTTCATAAGCTGATCCAGCTTGCGGCCATCGGCCTTTTCTATAATTCCTGCTAAAAGATTTACCGCTTTGTTATTGTAGACATGAAATTTGCCTACCGGATGACTAAGATCTGAGGCCAGGGCAAAATCCACAATGTTGGCCGTTTCTTCCACCAACGAAAATTCTGAGTCCAACAAACCTGAGGTATGAGCCAGCAGATGTCTTATGGTAATATCACTTTTGTTTTCTTGAGCCCACTCAGGGTAATAATCGCTTACTGGTTGATCGATCTGCAGCTTACCAGAAGAGACCAAATAGCCGATGGCCAGGTTGGTAATGGATTTAGTTACTGATTTGATGTCCACCAACTGTGGAGACTTGTCAAAATACCAACTTCCAACCAGTTCTTGTTGGTAATAAATCACCATTCCATCCGAGTTGGCCCCTTCCGCCCTGGCAATTAAATGATCCAGGTTTTTCTGGCTAAGCGTCTGCCCATGGATAATTGGGTTAATTCCCATTAGCAGACATAGCATGATCAGATAATATGTTTTCATTTTTAGGTTCAAGGTAAGGTGTAACCGGAAAGGCGCTATTTTCATTTATAAAAAGGAACTAGTGATTTATAAATTAGCACCAGTGGTTATTTTTATAGTGATAATCGGTGCAGTACGGTAATTGTAGAAAAAAGAGCATCTTTAACTATGGAAGATCTCCGTTGATATGGATTATGTAATAGTGATGGCGGCCGTCAGTGCACTGGCCATTGGGAACTCTCTTTTCTTTGGTACTTATTTATTCCAAACCAGAAAAGATAGTTATCCCAATAAGCTGTTGGCGCTGCTGCTTTTTGCCCTGGCCCTGCGTATTACCAAGTCTGTGATCATCATTGCTTTTCCCGATGCTTCAGAAGTTTATCCGGCCATTGGCCTTATCGGCATGGCTGCCATCGGACCCTTGGTCTACCTCTATATCCAGGCGTTATTCGGGGTAACTTTTCACCGATTGCACCTCTGTCATTTCATGCCTTCCCTGATTATTGCTATCACCGTGGCTGTAGTTGATGAAGGCGTGATCTACCTTTACTATCAGCTGGTAGTGCTGCAGATCATGATCTACCTGCTATGGGCCGGTTGGTTTGTACAAAGTAACTTTTCTCAGCTGCGGACCAATCAGCTGAAAAAGGAATGGTGTCTGCGCCTATTGAGCGGAGTTGGAGCCATTTGGCTGGCTTTTCTATATCAGCTCTTTGCTGACAGTTTCCTGTCTTATATAATAGCTACCGGAGCCGCGGTGGTGGTATTGTATTTCTTGAGTTTCTGGGCCATGCAAAGGCGAAAACTTTTCAGTTACAGCACTCACAAAAGCGGCAACGGAATTCAACTCAAAGAAGTAGCTGAATCCACCAGATTATTGTTTGAAAAAGAGAAGATATACCGGGAAGAAGACGTTACCCTCAATAAAGTTTCAGGGGTGCTTAACCAGCCAGCGTATTTAATTTCAAGGGCCATTAACGAAGTATTCCATCAAACCTTCCCAGAGTTTGTAAATGGTTTTCGCATTGAGGAGGCCAAAATGAAACTGGAAAATGATCCCAAAAAGGCCTTGAGTATTGAATCCATTGCCTACGATTCAGGATTCAGTACCCTGTCCGCATTTTATTCATCATTTAAGAAAAAAATGAAAATGACCCCGGCCCAGTACCGGGACCGACAATCGGCTTAGCAGACTTCCAATAGTTATCGATTTTTCCTACATTAACTATAGTAAGGGTCGGTGTAGTGGCCTGTTCATTGCAGAATTACCAGCCCGCTAAAAGTTTCGATGGCGAAGGCCATCAGCTAGGGTCATTGTCATGTTAAGATTTCACTGGTTTATTCATTGGTTACTCCAGAGCCTCCTAGTAGCGGGAATATGGACCATGGAAGCCAGCGCCCAAACATCTCCTTTACATAAAATTCTTACCCTGGGCAATACTGCCGAGCTGAACGATCCGGATAAATTATCAGAAGCCATCAAATCGCTGATGTCGGAGGGTACAACCTTACATTTGTTGATAAATGGAGATTTGATCAGTGGTAAGGAAGAAAGCCTGGCCGGAGATCTGGACAAAGCTACCGGTCTTATTAAATCACTGGCCTCCATCGCCAATTCAAATATCTATATTATTCCCGGCGACCGGGATTGGGCCAATTCCGGTCCCGGAGGTTTGAGAATGGTAAAGCGTCTGGAAGATACTATCGAGGACCTGGATCTGGAAAATGTGCATTTCACCTTGGACAAAGGCTGCCCGGGTCCAGATGTTATTGATATTGAAGACCATATCAGGATCATCATGTTTAATTCGCAGTGGTTTAACCATCCCTATGATAAACCATGGCCGGAAGATGCTGATTGCAAGGTAGCCACTGCGGAAAGCTTTTATGAAGAATTGAGAGAAGCCATAGACGAACGCGAAAACAGGTATGCCATTATTGCCGGTCACTTCCCTCTAGCTTCATTGGGAAGATACGGAGGACACTATCCATTTCTTGAACACCTTAAGCCTCTACCCCTGGTTGGCAGTTTCAGGCTAGGCCGTCACCAATTTCACGGCAACCCCAGAGACTTGTCCCACCAAAATTATCGGGACTTTAATATTCAGCTAAACGCAATAATAGACGAATATCAGCACCTGATATTACTTTCGGCTCATGAACATGACCTGGAGTTATTTCCTATTAATAGCCACTGGCAGATCAACAATGGAGGTTTTGGCCGGTATTCACCATCCCGGAACAAGGGAACCCAAAGCTGGAAAACCCCGGGGTTTGTGGCTATCGATCTTTACCAATCGGGTAAATTGGAAGCAAACGTATGGCAATTTGAAGGACAGACCATTAAAAATCTGTATAGTAAAGTACTGTTGAACAATTCCAATGGGAATAGTGAGGATGTAGCTAAAGCCATGGGCAGCGCCAAGTTAACACCGGGCCAGACCAGCGCCCGGGTCCCGGCAGGCCCTGAATATGCAGCGGGCGGCACTAAAAGATTTTTATTAGGCAAGCATCACCGGGAAGCCTGGTTGACGGAGATAGAAGTTCCGGTGCTGAACCTGGAAACGACCTATGGCGGACTCCGTCCCTTTGAAAAAGGAGGGGGCAGACAGACTACTTCCATAAAACTGAAAGGCGGTGATGGACGGCAGTATGTTTTTAGATCGGTGAATAAAGATCCCTCCAAAGCCATTAGCGCTAAATACCGCAACACCATCATCAGTAAAACTTTGCGGGACCAGACCACTACCCAGCATCCCTACGGAGCTTTGGTCACTGATATCTTACTTAATGAATTGGGTATACTGCACCCTCATCCGAGATTGTATCTACTGCCGGAGCGGGAACAGCTGGGAGAATTCGGCGCTTATGCAGGTTTACTGGGCATGCTGGAAGAGCATCCCACCAGGGTAAAGAATGTGAAGCAACCCTTTGCCGGGGCTGATAAAGTACTTAAGACCGAACAACTATTTAGAGAGCTGTATAAATCAGCCAAAAACCAGGTGGCTGCCCACGAGTTTGCCCGGGCCAGGTTGTTTGATATCCTGGTGGGTGATTGGGGCAAGCACGAGGATAACTGGAAGTGGGCTGGTTATAAAACGGACTCTGGGTTTATTTACCGGCCTATACCCCGCGATCGTGATCATGTATTTTCCTTATGGGATGGGCTTTTACCGTGGCTGGCAGACCGGGAATGGGCCAAGCCCAGTGGGGAAAATTTTGGCCATTACATCAACGACATCCGCAGTCTTACCTGGCAGGCCCGGCATCTGGACAGGTTGCTGGCCAATGAGTTGACCAAAGAGGACTGGATCAAAGAGAGTAAGTTTATTCAGGAAAAGTTGAGGGATGAAATAGTGGAGGATGCCTTCCGTAACCTGCCTAAAGAGATCTATGGCCAATCCGGGGAGCTGATAAGTAAGTTAAAACAAAGACTGAAAGATCTCCCTCGGTATGCTGAAGAATACTACCGGTTACTGGCCCGGGAGGTAGACGTGGTGGGCACCAATGATGACGATCAATTTCAGGTCCGCAATTTACCCGATGGCAGCATGGAGGTGAGTGTAACCACCACCAAAAAGGATCAGGTGCGGCATAAATACCACCGGAATTTTACCCGTCAGGAAACAGATGAAGTACGTTTATATGGCCTGGGGGGCCAGGATAAATTCGAGATGGAGGGAGCAGGTCAGCAGATCCTATTGAGATTAGTGCCAGGTCCTGACAAAGATTCGGTAGAAGATCCCAGGGATGTGAGGCGAGACAAAGGCAAAACCTATATTTATGATATTGGGGATAAGTCTCAGCTTACTCTGGGCCCAGGGGCCAGAGTCATACGTAATGGCGATGCCCAGCTATACAATTACCGGCGCACCGCATTTCGCTATAACACCTATTTCCCATCCATAAGCCTGGGCTACAACAGGGCAGATGGATTTATATTAAATGCCGGGGTCAGTTTTAGAAATCAAAACTTTGATAAAGAACCCTACAGCAGCTGGCATCAATTCCGGGGATCCGTGACCACAGAGAGTAACTTCACCTTCAACTATGACTTGCGGTTACGCCATGTAGTAGGCAAATGGGATTTTCTTGGCGGACTGCATATAGGTCAGCCTAATACCTTCAATTATTTCTTCGGACTGGGAAATGATACTGAAAAAGATGATGCACTCTTTGATGACGATTTTTACCGGGTGAGGTACGACAGCCGTGCCTTTAATAT
Source organism: Cyclobacteriaceae bacterium (assembly GCA_965224285.1). GTDB lineage: Bacteria > Bacteroidota > Bacteroidia > Cytophagales > Cyclobacteriaceae > JAJCYK01. Next base: position 3,720,462 of record OZ245043.1, on the reverse strand, counting down.
TGGCCTGGAGCGCATTTTTCTGGAAAAGAGTTTCTTTAATATCACTTTAGGTTATGAAAATGCGGAGAACCGGACCCGGGAAGGCAATATCATAGAGCAGATGTTGCCCGATGAAGTGCCAGGGTTGGATCAAATAGATCTGCTGACTCCCTCCGTGACACTGGACTATGATCTGCGGGATGATCCGGGACTAAGCACCCGAGGCATTCGACTGTTTACCTCTTTAAGCAACGGCTTCTATTTAGATTCCGAGGATAGCAACTATGTATTATGGAAAGCGTCTCTGGAAACATATTACCCCATTTGGTTATGGGTACCCACCTCTTTGGGGATCAAGATTGGTGGTTGGAAGTCCAGCGGTGACATCCCTTACTACAAGCTGCCCTATCTAGGTCAGCGAAATAATCTCAGGGGATTTTTCAGGAATCGATTTACCGGTGAAAGCTCGCTTTACCTCAATACTGATTACCGTCTTCATCTTTTTCATTGGCAGAACGATATCCTGCCTATGGAAGCGGGCTTATTATTCTTTTATGACCTAGGCCGCATTTATGATCACAATGATGTTTCTGATGACTGGCATCAAGGATACGGAGGAGGGTTCTTTCTATATCCTCTGGACCTTCGAAGCTTTACCTTCAGCTTCTCCTTTGGGTTTTCGGAGGAGGAAAGCGCACTGTTTTCCCTGACCATTGGCAGTGTATTTAAGGAGAGGTCTTATAATAGAAGGTAATATGATCAAGTATTTGTCCGGGGCAAGGGATTTTTCTACCTTTACGCTTCCAATCTGGGATGGAGTCTGTAGTTGATCCAATAATACTGCGGACAAATGAGATCACCTCCCTGGCCCCGTAGTTCAATGGATAGAATAGAAGTTTCCTAAACTTTAGATACAGGTTCGATTCCTGTCGGGGCTACTTTTGGTTGGATGTATAATTTAAATATCAAGGATTTTAAGTATAAAATTGCACGCTCCCAGCTGCCCAATTCAAAAATGGCGGTATGGACAGTATTGGTGTAACAATACCTACCCAAACAATATTAATTTATTGAAAGGTAAATAGGCCGCATACCTATCCTGAAATATCCACAATAGTATGGATCTATACCATTGGCAATAGTTTATAATATTTAGAGTTTAACAACTATTCTAATACTATTAATTGCCTCTGTCTGTCGACATATTGGTCCATTCCCACCGTCCCCTTTGTGATCGTTTTGGCCATTCAGCGAAAGCCACATCAATAACAGAAGCAGCCGTTAGATTGAATGGTAAAACTATCAATCATTACATGGTATAGGCTCGGAAATATCTAATTGCGAAATAGTTGAACCATCACCAAAAATTATATGATCATCTGAGATTCCGGCTTCAGTTTCCCAGCAATTCTGTTTCGCATCAATTTTCGCGTTGATAGCTGACAGAATAAATTCGGCTTCGCCGTTATTCCTGATAATGTTATCCCTTAGGAGTACCTTAAATAAACTGCTTTCGGGTTTACTTTGACGCTCCTTACTTAGTAGACCGATGTAAAGACCGTACCCTCTCCCGGCTTCAATTCTACTATTTGTGATCGACAATTGGTAGCTACCTGTTGGTAACGGTCTTGGCATTATTGGGGAAGATCCCATAATTATGTTTCCACTTCTAACTTTGTCACCTCCAAATTCATGAATCACTCTAGCATCATGAATTATGCTTTCCGTCACATTGATAGATACCTCAGCCTTATCAGCCGTTAGGGAATCGTATGGGGGAAAATTCAGCATGGTTCCCTCTATATTTGTCATTGCTTTCTCTAATGTACAGTCGTCAATGCTAATAGAAACCTTGGCTGGACTGGTCCATACCCCACCTAACACTCCGTCCTGTCCAACCTCACCTGATATTAATCGAACTAGGTGAGCTTTGGCACGAGCTTTCGAGCCTGCTAATATCACTACATTACGGCCTCCAGAGCTCATCCGACCATTGATTTCGGTACCTGACAGCTCCAAAAAGGACTGGGTGCCTTCTCCTATACCAACAGCAAGTACCCCACTGTCAAATGGAGGAACCACCGCGGAGCCGCCAATTATTTGAGAATCCTGCACTCGTAAGATTTGGTCTGTTCCATTAGAGGAGTAATAGCCAATGCTTGCCCCAATCGGATCTATTATTTCAGCGTCCACAATATGGTTTATGCCAGATATATCCGGGTTGGATTGGATAAATATTATGCCCCCATGGGGGAGTCCTCCATGATGTGATAATTCAAAATCAGTCGTTCTACTGGATTGATTAGTACCACTGATTTTGACTTGATCGATCAATACCCCAGATACATTTCTCCCAAAAATTCCACTGGCAAATGTGTTTTCAACAACTATGTTTTTAACACGGCTGTTATTAGCTAGCACGATCCCATTACCATCTAATCTTGTGGAATCAGTGTTGGTAATTGTCGGGGTTTGACCGGATTCTTGAATGCCAATTAATTCCTGTCCATCCTTTAATGCAATACCACCGGTAAGGGGTCGATCAGATGGCAATAATATTATGAGATCATTTGGCTTTGATAGAGAATGCAATTTTGAGGAATTGCCAAATGGCTGATCTACACTGGTCCCATCACCCTCGCCACCAGCCTGTAAGAACCACACTTTGTTAGAGGATTGACCGATGACCTGGTTTAGGAAAATCAAAGAAACTGTTAAGGTTACCGCATATTGTTTTATAGTGTCTAGCATCTTAGTGTTTCCGGAGGTAGTTTAAGTATGAGTCGACTATGATAACATTTATGTTCAATTAAAATACAAGCTTTCACCTAGTTATGAAAGCCGAGGGATAGATTTTGAACGGTGGAACTGGCTCATATTAGTGTCAAAATTGACTGGCAGAAAAATACCAAAAGCAGCCAGTCAACAATTGGTGGTCCTTTCACGAAATTTATCTGGGATGAGCAACTCAGTATGATTGAAAACAAAACCCCGCATTGCTGCGGGGTTGAAAAAACTGATTACTACGTAGTAACACAAAGAGAGGCAATAGTAGTGCCATATTGTACTACTCTCATTGGGGCCCATCTTTAAGCTACGAGTAGTTCGCTTTCGAACGAATTAGTCCGGGGCCGAACATAGATTACAAAAATTTCATTAAAAATATGCTGTCGACTGACCGGCATATTTTTTGAGTACTACTGGAACGTACTGTTAACATCTGACTTGCTAGAGGTATTTGATATCCAACCATATCTCTAAAACTGAATTAAGGGTGGTGCAACCTTCTAAAAATTGTGTTTGTCTTTATGAAACAACCGGTAAAATCTCTTCACTTCGACTAGGAATCAAACCTATGCTACAACACAATTTATTAATCACCTTCCGAGGTTTTCTGAAAAACAAGGGGTCCTTTCAGATCAACCTTTTAGGCCTATCCACTGGAATTGCCAGTGCGCTGTTTATTTTCTTATGGGTTATGGATGAAATAAGTATAAATAAGTTTCATAAAAACGATGCACAGCTGTTTCAGGTGATGCAAAAAATGGGGATGTCTGAAGGAATTGCCGTTAGAGACTGGGTGCCAGGCCTCTTGGCAGAGGCTATGAGGGAGGAGCTAGCTAGCGTAAAAAGCACTACGGTATATAAATCCCATCCGGTATTGAGTGGAATAGTAACAGTTGGCAAGAATCACCTAAGTGCATTGCCAATGTATGCAGATCAAAGTTATCTTGAGGTTTTTACCTTTCCGCTGCTTCACGGAGATAAAAACCAAGCGCTCTCAGATAAATATGCCACAGTGATTTCTGAGGAATTAGCTATCAAACTATTTTCAACCTCAGAAGATGCCGTCGGAAAAACCATTCAATGGGAGAAATCGTCAGGAGCACTCTACGGAGTTTCTCAACTGCTTACAGTTACTGGTGTATTTAAAAGTATTCCCCGTAGTTCCACTGAGAACTTCGATTTGATATTAAATTTCGATTTTTACCTTGAACATAATCCTGGAGCAGCACTGTGGACTAATGATCAAGCTACAGCAGCAGTCGTCTTGGAACCGGGTACAGATTTAGCAGCTTTTGAACAAAGTATCAATCAACTAGTAAGCAGAAAAGTTGATTATGAAAAGCAATTTGTGTTGCAAAGGTACTCATCAAGATATCTCTACAGCAAATATGAAAACGGGGTTCAGTCAGGGGGAAGAATCACCTATGTATGGCTATTTTCGGGCGTGGCAATCCTGATCCTGCTTATTGCTAGCATTAACTTTATGAACCTGGCTACCGCAAAGGCCAGTATTAGGGTCAAAGAAATAGGCGTGAAGAAAACTCTGGGAGCAAGTCGTAAAAGCCTGATCATTCAGTTTGTCAACGAATCTTTATTGATGTCCATTCTGGCGTTATTTATTGCCCTTGTTTTGGTTTTCCTTCTGCTTCCATATTTCAATGAAATCACCGGAAAACAAATTCAGCGTGAGCTCAATTTGAACTGGTTTGCCTCATTTCTAGGGATTGCCATAGGTACAGGTCTGCTTTCGAGCACTTATCCAGCTTTATATCTTTCAGGTTTTAGACCAATTGAAGTCCTAAAAGGAAAGCTAAACATCTCTTGGGGAGAGTTATGGACTCGTAATGGTTTGGTGGTTTTCCAATTTGCCATATCTTTCTTATTGATCGTGGCAATATTGGTCATATATCAACAAATGACTTATGTAAACACCAAAAATCTGGGCTTTGACAAGGATCATATCCTGACTATGAAACAGGAGGGTATGTCAAATAATAGGATTGAAAGTTTTCTGGCAGAAGTACGACAACTGCCAGCGGTAATTCAGGCCGCAAATTCAAATCATAGATTGGTAGGTGCTGAAAACTGGACCTGGGGCATTACCTGGGAGGGGCAGGAGGTGCCTTACTCTTTTGCGATTAACCCTATCATAACCAACTATTTTTTTATTGAAACCTTTGGGATCAATATCAAGGAGGGGCGGTCATTTTCTCCTGAGTACGGGACGGACTCGTTAAAGGTAATCCTTAATGAAACGGCCGTAAAGCGGATGGGCCTTGAAAACCCTATCGGGCAGATCATTACTTTCTGGGGAGATGACGTAGAAATTATTGGAGTAGCCGAAGACTTTCATTTTCAGTCATTATACCAAACTGTGGGTCCGTGCATTATCAAAAAATTCGGTACACGAGATAACTACGCTAGTCATATTTGGATAAAATTGAAAGCAGGGCAAGAAAAAGCAGCCATTGCAGCAATTGGACAATTGTATGATGAGTTCAATCCAGGATATGTATTTGACTATGGGTTCGTTGATGAAGATTACCAAGCTTTATACCAATCTGAAAACAAAGCATCAGCGCTATTGGGGAACTTTGCAGTATTGGCGATAATCATATCATGTCTTGGGCTTTTGGGTCTTACGGCTTTCACCACGGAGCGACGGACCAAAGAAATTGGTATCAGAAAAATTCTGGGGGCAAGCATTTGGAACGTGACATACCTGCTTTCAAAAGGGTTTACTAAAATGGTGATGCTAGCAATATTAATCGCTTTGCCAGCTAGTTACATAATAGCAACTAGTTGGTTGGATAGTTTTGCTTACAGAGTTAACCTTCAATGGTGGCTTTTTGCCGGAGTGGCAGTGATTACCATGTCTATCGCATGGCTAACGGTTGGTTTGCAAACACTAAAAACCGCCAACATTAATCCAGTAGAAAGTCTCCAGGTTGAATGAGGGTTATCGTTAAAAATAGATCGGGACGAGGATATCTTTAATTAATTGAACTTTACTGTTGTTTTTTATTTTTCTCATCATGTTTTCAAGTTTTTGATGTTTCCTGAACGTCCCCTTTGTGGTCAAAGCAGCCTGTCACACCTTGACTTCAAAACCATTCATACTTAAGCTGTGTTCACTATTATCATGCTTTCCTTGGGGGATATTTGATCTGACTTATAGCTTTGCCGAAAACAATCATAACCACACCTCATTATTGACGTCAACCTTACAAAATCTCTGTGGATTCGCAAATTACTACCCGCTCTTTATGACACCTGGGATTCCTTGATCTGTCATCATCAAGACATTCCCTAAAACCAATCCATAATAATCTCCTGCGCTCTCATATCCCAACCCACAGGATTGATTATATTCCCCACACCTATTCAGCAATAGAAAATTCCTGAATTTAATATTTGAAAAAATTAAAGATAGTATGTACAAACCCGACTTCAGCAACCTCAGTGTGATCTATGTAAATTGCACCTTGAAAAAATCACCTGCCACCAGCCACACCGCCACCCTGATTGAGGTCTCTAAGCAGATCATGAAAAAGGAAAGGGTGTCAATTGATGAGATCCGACTGGTTGACCACCAGGTGGCATATGGCATGAAACCGGATATGACAGAACATGGATGGCAGCAGGATGAATGGCCCCAGCTGTTTGAACGGATAATGAAAGCGGATATTCTGATCATAGGCACCCCAATCTGGTTGGGAGAAAAATCGTCAATAGCTCAAAAATTGATCGAAAGGCTATATTCTTCCAGCGGAGAGCTAAATGACAAGGGTCAGTATATCTATTACGGAAAAGTGGGGGGCTGCATAGTAACGGGAAACGAGGACGGGGTGAAGCACTGCGCCATGGGCATACTTTTTGCCTTGCAGCATATCGGCTATTCCATCCCACCTCAGTCAGACTGCGGTTGGATCGGAGCAGTTGGTCCGGGGCCCAGCTATGGTGATAGGGAATGGAAGGGAGAGAAGCTGGATCCTCCGGCGGGATTCGATAGCGAATTTACCAATAAGATGACCACCTTTATGGCCTACAATCAATTACACCTGGCCTCCCTCCTTAAGGAGCAGGGCGGTTATTCTAATTATGGAAATTCCGAGAAGGAGTGGGATGATGGGGAACAATGGGAATTTGAAAACCCGGAATATCGTTGAAGGGACGCATCGGATTTTAATCAAGCTATCACCTGTAAGATCCAAGCTGGAACAGAATTAATATGGTGATCCAAGTATTTCGATATTGACCGGCATAGCCGTCACTCGCTGGAATCGAGCGACTGAATGTAGGGTAAAAGGGCAAGAGTGGGAATTTGAAAACCCGGAATATCGTTGAAGGGATGCATCGGATTTTAATCAGCAATCACCTCTAAGATCCAAGCTGGAACAGAATTAATATGGTGATCCAAGTATTTCAATATTGACCGGCACAGCCGTCACTCGCTGGAATCGAGCGACTGAATGTAGGGTAAAAGGGCAAGAGTGGGAATTTGAAAACCCGGAATATCGTTGAAGGGATGCATCGGATTTTAATCAGCAGTCACCTGTAAGATCCAAGCTGGAACAGAATTAATATGGTGATCCAAGTATTTCAATATTGACCCGCACAGCCGTCACTCGCTGGGAATCGAGCGACTGAGAGATGGTTAAACACGGAAGTCTTAAAAATCCAAAATACAGGCCACATAGCGGCCTGATGTTAATCATGCTTCACCACCAATTAGGCTTTATATTCATGAAGTTCCTGAATTGATCTGATGTGAGAAAGCTCTAAATTTCTCAGCCAGTAAAAGTAAAGGGCTGCTGTTTTGTGGCGGTAAAATGAATAAAGTTTTCAATGCGAACGAAATAGGAATAGCTCTCTAAACTCATAGGCAGTATGTTCATCTTTATTCGTATTAACCTGGGACGGCATAAAAGGTTCATAATCCTGCGGATCTTATTGGTAGTTGCCAAGCAAATGGTAGCCATATAAAAGTATCCACTTATTTATGCAGATCCAGCTCAATCTCTTTTACAAATTTCTCGAGCTCTGAAAAGAATATTTCGGGTTCTTCCTTAAATGGATTATGAGATGATTGTTCCATCATTACCAGCGTGGAGTTGGGAAACTCCATTTTCATTTTTGGTCCCAATTGAGTGCTGAAAGTCATATCATGCCGGCCATAAATTAGCAATACCGGCAACTTGCTGGCTAAAAACCGACCATTTAAATCCTCATTAAAACCGTCGCCGGTGACCAACTTATTGTAGTTCTTATCGTGATACCATTCATACCTGGCTACAGCAGCCATCTCTTCCCTGGTGGGCTTATAGAAAAATTGTCTTTTCCAGTCACCGTTTAAATAGCCGTTAAACACCATTTTCTGCATGGTCTCCAGATCAACTTCATCGCTATGAGCCGGAACCACCTTATTTCCTCCTATGGAATAGATCTCCCGGATCCTTTCTCTTTCATCCCCGGTTAAATGATCGGGATATGAATGGTCGGGAAATTCATAATCTGTGGAGTAACTGGAGTTGATCAACACCAATCCCAACACCCTTTGAGGAAATTGTAAATAGTAATGTTGAGCAGCCAGCCCTCCATATGACCAGCCAGCCAGCACCCACCGATCAATCCCCAGCTTCCTCCGAATTTTCTCAAGATCGCTGATCAACTGCGCATTGGAATATCCTATTCCGGGTTTCCAGTCTGATTTACCCACCCCCCTGGGATCATACAATATAATTTCGCAGAAATCTGCAGCCCGGTCAAAATAGGGAATAAAACTATGACAGGAATTGCCGGGGCCACCGTTTAATAAAATCATGGGGAGGCCTTGCCCTGCTCGAAGCAGGTAAATTGAAACGCTGTCATCTATTTGTATGAAGCGGAATTCGTGACTTACATCCCGCCTCTGCGTTTTGGGAATTGGCATTGACTCCTCATAAATTTCAGAATTGCCATCTATTACGGTTTCAAGCTTACCTTGAGGGGATTGACAATAAACAAGCATCGCTCCAAGGCCAGTTAGCATTGAAGCTGACCTAAGTAGCAGGATCATTAACTTTGCTATTTCTGTGACTGAAATGCCTGGCGCTTTCATCTCGCTACTATATTGAGAAAAAATTAAGGTTTCAGATAGCTAACCGCTACATTTTTTAGATATTAAAAACTGATCTTGAGCTGAAGTAAATCATGGATAATTATTATCGCAGAATCATAGAGGAATACATACAGTGTTACAATAATTTCGATACTCAAGGTATGTGCAGGAACCTGCACCAGGATGTGGTCTTTGAAAACATAGCAGATGGCAGGGTAAATTTAAAAACCGTAGGCTTAAAACAATTTTCGGAGCAAGCTGAATCAGCCCGGCACTATTTTCGCCAGAGGAAGCAAACTGTTGACTCCTGGGATTTTGAGGAAGATAAAGTAACCGTGGACCTAAGCTATCTGGGTAAATTGGCCAAGGCATTACCTAATGGAATGAAAGCAGGTGATACTTTACGTTTGAAGGGGCGTTCTGAATTTCTCTTTAAGGATCAACAAATCATTGGCATACGTGATATAAGCTGAATAAGTTCCATATTCGACCAAAGATAACACCCCGATCCAAAAAAAGCCCTGCCACCCTCAGGGAGGCAGGACCTTCATCTAATACAAAACAAATTTCACAACTTGTTTACTTTTTAGTGCTTTCATTTCCCTCCTTCCAAGCTTCAATTAGGGCTATTCTGGATTCATCCTTCAAACCTGAGACATCTAGTTCTTGCAGTTGATTAACTGATAGGTTGGGTAAACCGTCTACAATAGTGGTAAATGTGGGCCGGAAAGTAAGCCCGGCATTTATCGCCTTTTGATTGCTAATGGTATAAAATCCGGGATCAGCTTCATTCATCCTCACCCAATTCGGTATATCGACCCAGGGCCTCACTCCTTTTTTGACCAGCCAGTCAGGATCCACCCAGACAAGCTCAGACAATCCGCCGGTAGCCTTATGGCTGATTTTTAGAAAATCCTTGAACGGCAAGGGCTCCTCAGGACCCACCATATTATAATCACCGTGTAGTTGATTATTAATAACCTTAGTCGCGAATTGCGCTAAATCCTTAACATCTATAAGCTGCAATTTTGCGGTAAGGTCATCAGGCAGGATCAGCGTGTTTCCCAGCATCAGGTGGTATTCGTAATAATTCATCAGATCACGGGGATTGCTGGTATAACTTTCCCCTCTTATGCTGCCGCAACGTAGAATGGTGGATCTTTCTTGAAAATAGCGTTTGACCGCCAGTTCACCAGCTCTTTTCCTGGAGGAGTAGTCCAACTCGGGGTCCTTGGAATCTATGAGGTCTGCTACTTCCAATAGAGGGTATTCCTCGGTAATACCATGTATCCGGTAGTCTTTAAAGGCGGCAATAGATGAAATAAAGATGTACTGACGGGCACGATCCTTTAACAGCTCCGACGTCTTAGCAACACAACCAGGAGGTCCTTGCCAGGTATCGATGACTATATCCCAGGTTCTGGATCCCCGCAAGCCTTGTAGGCCTTTACCCTTTTCAGAATATCGATTGCCCTCAACCCATTCCAGTGCCGGAAAAAGCCCTGGATTGGTTTTACCTCGATTGAACAAAGTTACCTGGTGCCCTCTTCGCAAGCACTGGTTAACCAGATGGGGTCCCACAAAATAAGTGCCTCCCAACATTAATACCTTGAGCTTTGCTTCGGAATGAGTTGCTTCAACTTCACCGGGAAAGCTCAACATTCCTCCTGCCGCGCTGGCCGCCACTGTCATAATAAATTGTCTTCGCTTCAATGGTCTCTAGTTGATTCAGGGTCAATGATAATAACCTTTATAAGTGGCTCAAGACTATGATAGTACCAATGGAGGCTAAAGGTTAAAGAAAGGTTCATATTATTGATCGAATTCCATTCATACTTGAAAATCGGTCCTTCATACTGAATTTTCCTTTGGTGGTATGAAAAACAGCGCTTATGGCCACTGATATCATTACTTTTAATCCTGAATGGGAAAGCTTAGAAACCATCTGTTATTCTGGGTGTTGTATATTGCCTTTGTGGTGGCCATCTACTATGTTAAAGAGCCATCATTAGCTTTGCATTTACTCTACGAGATGGCCTCACTACCCGCTAAGTTGTTGGCGGTTTACTCTATTATTTATTGGATTCTGCCCAAGTACATCTTAGGCCATCAATATCTGAAGGCGGGTATCGGTTTACTTATTATCATGGTGGTCGCGGTGGTTATGCTTCATGTGAGCGTAAGTCTTACGGTTTATCCTGTTTTCTTCCCAGTCGAATCTACCAATATAACTTTGAGTCAGCCAGGTAAATTAATCTCTCTTTTTTTAGACCTATTGGTAGTTTGTTCTGTGGCAGTGGTGGTCAAACTGATCAGGGACCGGGAGTTATCAGACCGCCGACGTTTGGAACGGGAAAAAACAATCCTGGACAATGAACTTAAACTGCTAAAGTCACAACTCCATCCTCATTTTCTATTCAATACTCTCAACGGCTTGTACAACTGTACCTTACAAGAACCTGAATTAGCTTCAAAAATAGTTTTAATGCTTAGTGATTTACTGCGATATATAATCTATGAGGGAAACAAGGCTTTGGTTGCTCTATCAGAGGATATCCAGGCTTTGAAAAATTACTTGGAATTAGAAAAGCTGCGGCATGGAAAGAATTTAACCTCGACATTTACCATCAAGGGCAACATTAGCAATCAACCAATCCCTCCCTTATTGCTATTGCCATTTGTAGAAAATGCCTTTAAGCATAAAAGGAGTGGTGGTAACAGGAATATAATTGAGGGAAAAATTGTGGTAGATGACCATAGCTTAAAATTTCAATTGTCCAATACTACAGATATTATTCATGAGACCGCTAAAAACGGCGGGATCGGTTTGCTTAATGTCAGGCAGCGTTTGGAGCATTATTACGGAAAGGAATACCGGTTGGACATTAGTAATAATGATGGCCTCTATAGAGTAGAAATTAACCTGCCAATTCATAAAGTATGAACTGCGTAATTATAGATGACGAGCCCATGGCAATTCGCCTGATAGGCCGGCACATCAAAAAAACCGAGGGACTGCATTTATTAAAATCGTTTGAGAACGCTTTCGAAGCCCTGTATTTCATACAAACCAAACCGGTTGACTTGGTTTTCCTGGACATTCAAATGCCGGGCATCAATGGGCTGCAGTTTGTCAAGATCTTAAAGTACCCCCCTCGTATAATAATCACCACTGCTTATAAAGAATATGCATTGGATGCCATGGAGATAGGCGTTATAGACTATTTGTTAAAACCGGTAAGTTATGATCGCTTCCTTAATGGAGTAAGTAAAGCCTTTGAAGGGCATTTTAAGCCAAATAATCCCCCGGAGATATATGGTCAGCCGGAGCGGTCCTCTTTCTTTTTTGTAAAAGGCGATGGGGGTTATGTACGCATAAACTCCAATGAAGTGCTTTTTTTCCAAGGTGACAGAAATTATTGCCGGCTGCATACCACTGATCGCCAGTACTGCCTAAGTGGGAACTTATCTTACTATCAAATGAAATTGCCCGGAAACAAGTTTCTGCGAGTGCACAAATCGTACATTATAGCTTTAGATAAAGTTCAGCAGTACAATCCAGAGTCTGTGTGGGTTGGTGATCATGAGTTACCTATCGGAAAAACCTACAAATTGGCCCTCATGAACTATTTAAATGAATACAGACTATGAAGAAAAGTGGGCAGTGGCTTGTCTCGGAATTTTGGCAATTGCAATTAAACTAAAAGTGCCGTATTATGTGACTGATCAACACTTACATCTAATGAAAAAGATCCTGGTTAGTCTGTTAATACTGTCGATAATACCCTCCTGTCATTCAGATCACCAAGAAAAAATTCCGGAAAGAGCAATGAAATTGGAAACCATTAGGATCTTTGGACAGCAACGCCCGGACGGTGAATTCGGGGAGTTCGATATGCCTATTGAAAAGGGACTGGAACATTTGAAGGTAGCAACCCAGGATGAGGTAAATTTGGAAGATGACGATTTGGTCCTGGGGCTTACCACCGACCACTTTCCCTTGGCAATCCCCATCAACGCACTGTCCGGCTTTGAAGTGGCCAACCTTACCTTAAACGATACCCCTTATTTGCTGACCTGGTGTCCTTTGGTAGGTACTGCCAGGGCCTTTGACGGAACACTAAATGGAGATACTTCAGGCTTTGACTTTGGCATGGGTCTAGTCAACAACAACCTGCTGATCATCGATCGAAAGACCAAAACGGTCTGGAATCAACTATCCTGCAAAGCTATTGAAGGAGATCTGGAAGGCCAGGAGCTTACAGCCCTGCCCACTATCCAGGGTACTTGGTCTACGTGGCGTGAACTATATCCAGAAAGTAAAGTAGCCATCAATACCGATACCTCCAATGCGGTTTTTCCCAGCTCAGTAAATGAAAAGCAATATTATCATAACTGGATGCCCGGTAAACCCCGATCAGCAATTAATTCTGACACTCACAACATCCAAAATCTAGGCTTAGGTGTTAATCTCGCCGAGGGTGCGGTTTTCTTTCCCCTAAGCCACCTCCTGGAACTGGACTCTCCTTTGACCTATCCTACCGAAGCCCAGGATCTCATGATTCATTTTGATTCAGTGGGGCACAGTGCCTGGGCTGAAACAAAGGACGGCTCCTTAGTACCTGGGGTAATGGTGTATGAATGGGCCTGGAAAAGCTTCTATCCTGAAAGCAACACCTTTGGGAGGTGACTATGGCTTGCTGGCCGTTAATTCTATTATCAAGAAAGAGTTGAAATTTAAAAGCAAATTCGCATCACGCCACCATTATTGCAAACTTAATATCTCAAACTAAAATGACTTGAAAGAAATAGAAAGCTATACTATTCCGAACGAAGCCCGCATTGGGCATATTCACCTCAAAGTAGCCGATCTAAACCGGTCACTCGACTTCTATTGCGGACTACTGGGCTTTGAACTGATCACCACTTATGGCCGGGATGCCGCTTTTATTTCAGCAGGGGGCTATCACCATCATATTGGTCTCAATACCTGGTACAGCAAAGATGGGCCTCCGGCGCCTAAAGATAGCGCAGGCCTATTTCATACTGCTATCCTTTATCCTACTCGTAAGGATTTGGCGGTAGTATTACTACGGCTGCGGACAGCTAAGTATCCCCTTACCGGAGCATCCGATCACGGCGTATCCGAAGCGCTCTACCTGGATGACCCAGATCAAAACGGGGTTGAGTTGTACTGTGATCGGCCCCGTGAACAATGGCCTACCAAATCTGATGGTTCACTGGATATGTTTACCAAGCCACTGGATATACAGGAATTGCTAAGCCTAGTAGACCGCTAACCTATATGAAGCATATTCTGCCAAAGCTAATTTTCGTTGGTCTCCTGATGTTTCCATGGAATACTTTTAGCCAGCCCAATATCATTTTTATTCTTACGGATGACCAGCGGTGGGATGCCCTGGGAGTTGCCGGCAACGAGATCATTCAGACCCCAAACCTGAACCAATTGGCCAGGGAAGGAACCTACTTTACCAATGCCTTTGTCACCACTCCCATTTGTGCCGCCAGCCGGGCCAGTATTCTGACCGGTTATTACGAGCGTTCCCATGGCTATACCTTCCGTACTGCCCCGCTGAAAACCGATCTAGTACAGATCAGTTACCCGGAACTACTGCGGAAAAACGGATACCGTACCGGCTTTTTCGGCAAACTGGGGATCGAATTTCAAGATCGACTGGACACCCTGATTTTTGATGAACTCTATACTACTGGTACTGATGGTTACTTTCGATTGACTGGTGATGGCTGGCGGGAGCACATACATCTAACCGATTATACCACAGATAGAGCCTTGGAATTTATTGACCGACAGCCCAGCAATCAACCGTTTTGCTTGTCGATCAGTTATAATGCCGCCCATGCCGATGATGCACATCCTCAGCAATATTTCTGGCCTGATAGGAATGACCATTTATACCGCAACCTCTCTATTCCTCTACCCCAGTTGATGGCACCTGAACACCTGCATGCCCTACCTCCGTTCCTAAAGGACAAAGATTACATGGGTCGCATCAGGTTTCATTGGAGATTCGATACCCCAGAGAAGTACCAGGAAAAGGTAAAAGGTTACTACCGCATGGTCACCACCATCGATGACAACATAGGGAGGTTAAGAGCCCTGTTAAAGAAGAAAAACCTGGACCGTAATACCGTGATAATTTTTATGTCAGACAACGGGTATTTTCTAGGTGAAAGAATGCTTGCTGGTAAGTGGTTGTTATATGACAACTCCATCAGGGTTCCATTAATTGTTTATCACCCCCTGATGGAATCCCACAAGGTACATGAGATGGTGTTGAACATTGACATATCGCCCACTATCCTGGAACTGGCGGGCATTGCTATACCTTCAGAAGTACAGGGTACGAGCTTGTTAGGTTTGATGCAAGGCAGTGTTATTAATTGGCGCCAGGAGTTTTTCTGTGAGCATTTATATGACTTGAAGTATATTCCCAGGAGCGAAGGCATCCGGACTACCGAATGGAAATATATTCGTTACCTGGATCACCCCGGTTATGAAGAATTGTATCACCTGCAAGAGGACACCCTGGAGATCAATAATTTGGTTAAGGACTCCCAATATCAAGGAGTTTTGGATGGTTTGAGGAAACGAATAAAGGAAAGAGAGAAGTAAATATTGCCAACCAATAATCCGTCAAAATAAGCATTTGACCAATCCTATCTTTAGCATTTCCCATTCCATTCCTATAAGCTATATTTAAACTCTGAATATTCAATCAATTATCATGAAAGGATCAACCCTGTGCATTATATCAATTGTTTTGGCTTTTCTAATTTCCTGCGGCTCTCCACAGCAACCTATGCCAGTTACGGATCCGGAACCCATCGCCACTGACCGCGATGTATACGATTCCCTTACTGCCCAAGAATACGGCGCTGATCCTTATGGAATGAAGAAATATGTAGTGGCCTTTCTAAACCGGGGCCCTAACCGGGATCTGGATTCTGCCAGAGCAGCGGAATTGCAAACGGCCCATTTGAAGAATATTCAAAGGATGGCGGAGGAAGGTAAGCTGGTACTTGCAGGTCCATTTATGGATGACGGTGATTTGCGTGGTATCTACATATTTAACGTGTCAAGCATCGAAGAAGCAGAGGCACTAACTAATACAGACCCAGCCATTATGGAGGGAAGTCTGAAAATGGATCTGAAAGAATGGTATGGTAGTGCCGCTTTAATGGCTGTAAATGAGCTACATCAGAGTATCTCCCAGCAGAATATAGTGGATTAGCGAGGTAAATCGACCGGCATTCGGTCAATGAGATATCCGTTTGTATATAGTTGAATTATCCAAAGTCCAGGTTTTACCATCATCCTGTGAAATCTCCCAAAAGTAATCAAACCGGTCTTTTGATACTTCCATGAATATCCGGCGGGCTATCACCTGGGAATTTACCTTGCTTTCGTAGTAGGGCTCGGATAGATATAGGGTCAATTTTCCAGCCTCGATTCCTCCTTTTGAGGTCAGATGATATCCCCAGACATCCACCCAGGACTGCACCCAATGCTTATTATGGGTAGCATAACTAATCAGGGCTTTGGAACTACCGCCTCCATTATAAATTTCAAGTTGTTCAATCGCGTGATCTTCCAGAATTTTAGAAAAGGTAGCCTTACCAACCTTCTTACCCTCAGCCCACAACTCCCAGCTGCCCAGCACAAAATCAAACTGCTGTCTAGCAACACTGTCGCTATACACAGAAGGTATGGTGATTAAATGTTCCTGATTTAAGGGTGTTGCCTGAGGGTTTATATTAGCCTGATTATTCTGACCATTTACACTAAATGCTATCAGGAATTGACCGGTCAATGTAATCATACAGGGCTTGATCATCAATCTGGAAAACTGCCAGAGCATATCCTTGGTTATTAGTTTAGTACAGTTACCCTCTTGCCAGATTCTATTTGGCAATCCTTTTTAGTACGATTTTTTTCCACTTGAATAATAAAATTCGTTAAAAGTTCAGAAAATGAAAAATATTTAAGTCCTGATACTAAAGCATTATGGGGAATTCATTTTACTATTTAGACCGTAATTGATTTTGCGGCTAAGGATGGAGCTAGAAGATATAAACGGTATTGTGAAAGGGAACACGAATCCCGAAAACATTTGATGGATTAGAGCGCGAAAGATCGTAGGAGTGGCTCAGGGAAAGACCTTAGCACCACTTATGAAAGCAAATACCAAGTCGCAGTATGTCCACATAGCTGATCGCAGAAAAATTAATTTTCATTTTATTTTTCACCGTCTCAACTAGCGGCACTTTAAACCTTTAACTTGCTTTAAAAAACAAATTCAGAATCTGTTTTAAAGCCGGCAGAGTTTTTCCACATTTCTGCTGGAGGGGCGGGGATCGGGGGGATCTCCCCTAGGTGTAGGTAAAAGATTTTCGGTGAATTTGGGAAAGTCCTCTTTTTAATCCATGAAGTTTTGTCAGTCCTTCGAGAAAACATCTGTGATTCAATTTATAATTTGGCCAATAAATTGGTAGACTATTAATGCTGGATTAATCATGAAGAATTTATGGTAAAATTATTTTTCACCGTATCAACTAGCGGCACTTTAAACCTTTAACTTGCTTTAAAAAACAAATTCAGAATCTGTTTTCAAGCCGGCAGAGTTTTTCCACATCTCTGCTGGAGGGGCGGGGATCGGGGGGATCTCCCCTAGGTGTAAGATGTTGTTTTGATAAAATATTGGGCCTTAAACGAGGTTAGGAAATCTAATCCCAGACTGGGTGGCAATGCTTCCAATTATGTTGAATGAATTTAAAACCGAACAGTCAGGTTGGTGAAACTCGATTGGATAACGAATTAATGCTTAAGATCCCGTCCTATTCCAGTATATCTTTAAATTCTTAGTGCTGCGCCCGGCAGCAATGATTTCCTTTCTCCCATCGCCGTCCAAATCCGCGATCTTTAGATCTTCGCAGGCCATACCACCCCGATCAACCCAAATGGAATGCCACTGAATCCACCGGGGGTCCTGGGGGATAAACAGTTTGATCCCTATTTCATCATTTTTATTAGGAGCTCTCCAACCCACAATTATTTGTTCTCGTCCTTGATCCAATAGATCTGCAACCGCCAGGGCATGTCCTTGTGCAAGCGAATCAGTAAGGACTTTCTTATCACCATTATTCGCGTAAACCACCAATTCATTCCCGTGCATGGGTTGGATCCCCGTTATCATTCCAGCAGCTTTTCTGATCTCTCCAAACCCCTTGTCTTCTGGCAAGTTGATATCCTCTGCCATCCAGCGATCTTGATACCAAACCTTTCGTGCTCCCTCCTTTCCTCCAATGATTATGAACTCAACACCATTTTCTTTTACCAAATCAAAGTTATGAGTAAGGTGCATGCTTTCATCTATAGATTCTATCTGCCAGTCTGATCCTTGATTTTTCGGTGGTCTATAGGCCAAAACATTAACCGGTTTGCCAGTACCATCAACGTTGCCTCTGCCATGTAAGGGAAGTACTACCAAATGGTAGCCATTATGGGTAGAGATCCATTTCATCCGGTGTACGGTTGGCTCATGTGGTAAAGTAATTGGTTTCCATAAGTCATGAGGATCATCCGGTCTCATAAGAAAGTGAACTGATCCTGATTTGGAGGTATCCTGGGTTTCTCCGGGATTCCACTGGGCTCCCACTGCAACTTCCACTATCCCGTCACCGTCGATATCACGAGCTGCCAGGCAAACATTATCTCTTTCAGTCAAGTTATCAACCATCACGAAGCGTTGCCAATCTCCATTGCGGTACCAAACGAATTGCTTTTTATCCGCCAACAAAATATCCGGCTTCCCATCTCCATCGACGTCACCAATTTCCAGGCCATATCCTATTTGCAGGTTTTCATCAATGATCTGCTCCTTGAAAACCGGAACAGGTTCCTGCGCTGACAATAATCCTGGCCAAAGCAGCATCCACCAAAGGCCTAAACGGGATATGATATCTTTCATAACTTATTGTTCTTGTAGATATATAAGATATCAAAGATTTGTCATAAAGAAAATAAAGGCAAAATGTGGGGGAGGCTTACTCAGTATCCCCCTTATCACGTCATCTTCACTGGCAAACAATTAAATTAGTGAGTTATTTGAAGGCATTTTAGTACCTTAAATCTATGAAACGATACTTACTATGCTGTTTAACCATAAGTTACGCACTCAGCACAATGGGACAAACTAAAAATAATATGGTCCAGACCTTTGACTTGCAAAAACTTATAGCAGAACAAGATGCATCGCAAAAAAGATACTTACCATTCTTGAAGCAAGAGTCTATTCATGCTGGTATATATCACCTGAAAACAGGAGAAGTGGATGAACAGCAGCCCCATGATGATGACGAAGTTTACTTTATCCTAAGCGGTTCCTCTGAATTTACTGTCGAGGAGGAAACAACCACTGTAAAGCCGGGCGATGTGTTATTCGTCAAAGCTGAACTTGAGCATCGTTTTAGTAACATTACTGAAGACCTGCGAATCTTAGTTTGGTTTAGCGGCTCTGATAAGACCGACCACGATTTTATGTGGAAAAAATGGAGCGCCCCTGATATGGCAATCCCAGATTCCGACCGAGAGAACTCGTGGAACGTATTTCTGAAAGTACCTACAATGATTACCGGCCTTTATAGTTTACCTGAAACATTGGGTGGTGATTCGGTACTTACCCATGAGGTTGACGAGATCAATTACGTGATCAAGGGAAAAGCTAAATTTTCAGTGGGAGAGGAGGAAATCGCTGTGGCGCCAGGTTCCGTAATGTTCGTGAAAGCGGGGAACGGACATCGTTTTCACGATCTGGAAGGGGACTTCGAAGTATACATCATGTTTCATCAGAAATGATACTACTTCAGCACATCAAACATACGGCTATATTTAATAGTCAAACTGCGGCTGTTAATGCTGCCATCTCCCCGCACCTGATTGAACACCACAAATAGCCCGGTATTGGCCTGCTGGATCCAACCAAAACGTATATTCGCCGACCAAATATCCGATACGCTATTGTACTGTATCAGACTTTGGGTAAACATTCTCGGTGTGAAGGTATAACTCAATCGGGCACCAAATACTGTTGCGCTAAACTTTCCTCCGGGGATATCAAAGTTATTCTGCTGTAGGGTGTATTCTGAATTAAAGCGGTCACCCAGCCGGATTCCCAGGGTGCCACTGTTTATATAGCGGGTCCCGCCGAAAGATCCACCAAGTATATGCCGGGTGTTAATGTAGACGTTTTTACTTGGGTTGGTTTGGAACACGATTTGGGCTTCGGCGTGATCATAAGTGCCGCTGGGCACGGTAATGTCTTCAAATATTTGAAAAGGTTCCACTACTCCCTCCCTGGTAAAATTTATCCCGGTATGTACTTCAAACCCGTTGCGCCACACCCAGTGATTATCCACGTGCAGAAAACCCGTCTCCTGAAATCCTTCAAAATTCCAGTACCCTCGATAGGAAATGTGTGGGCGAGATTCCAGATAATTCATCTTATTGTTCTCTTTAGCCCGTAAAGTTTTAAAAATTAAGAATTCTGGTTTACGGAAAGCTCTACGAAACAGAAATCCCATTTCAGGATTAAAATTCTCTGCGACCTCCGTATACTCGGCATTAAGGATCCAGCCATCCCAGGAATAATTTGCCTTAAAATTAAAGGAATGCTCATTTTCACTGATGCCTGGGGTGCTGGTGCGGGCATAAAATCCGGATAACTGTGCTTTTTTCCCTAAGCCCCACCTTCCATCCAGGGCATAAGTTCGATTATAGTCAAATTCATTAGTTGGAAAAACCCCTTCATCCAGGCCTCCCAGGCTTTTACGGTTTAAAAAGGCTACTCCAATGGCAGATCTGGCGGCAAATTGATGATTTATTCTTACCATCGAATAATTGGTTTTTTCGATGTTTTCATCTTCGGTAATCAATTCTTCAGTAAACATGGATAGTAATCCCACGTAAGTATCGTTGATCTTGCCTGAGAGACGAGCGCCTCCTATGATGGGCACAATACTTCCGGCTTCACTTATGCCTATTCTTCGGCTAAAAAACAAATCTACCTCACCCGGCTTGCCAATACTAAACTGTCCGGCATTCTCCAAAAAGAATGGCCTCTTCTCTGGAAAGAAAAGATTAAATCGATCCAGATTGACTTGCTCGTTATCCACTTCAACCTGTGCAAAATCAGTATTATAGGTCAAATCCAGAGTCATGCTAGGGGTGACACTATATTTTACATCTACTCCAGCTTCAGCATCGGTAATTGTCCTGGGGTCATCCGCCCGGAAATCCTTGCTAATATTTCCCAGGACATAGGGTATAACCTTTAAATTACCAGGGGAGACCAGATCCAGGCCTTTCAGGGTACCGGCTAAGGATAATCGCTTAAGGTCGAACTGAAGAGGTAATGGCGCCCAATAGGCAATTTCATTATTCTTACGAATGTTACGCTGAAAATTTATTCCCCAGGTTTGATCATCCCCGGAGTTAAATCTAAGTGTGTTCAACGGTATTGCAAACTCTGCACTCCAGCCGTAATCTCCTACTTGTGACTTGACTTCCCAGGAGGCATCCCAATTGATATTAAAGCCCCCAATCATTCCTCCTTGCTGACGGTTATTGTTGAAATTACCTTGTCCCTCGTTATCTACTTGGCCGTCATACTCTACGCCTATAGAATTAGTGCCAAACAGGAATCCATTCTGGCCGTCATGAAATGTATCCAAGATAAACAAGAAACTATCGGTACCTTCCAATGAAGCATCCCTTCGCGCATCTGAAACCACCAACTTACCGGGTTTCTGATCATAACACACCACACCGACATAAAGCACCGTGGGAGTATAGGCTAAATGGATCTCGGTAGGTTCACTGGCCGGTTGACCGTTGTCCGGTTTCACCTGGATCATTTGAGTAATGGGGGAAATCTGTTGCCATACGGGGTCATTTATAATCTCGCCATCAATCTCCGGGGCTTGCTCCAAACTGGTAATCTGAGCTGAAGGCCGGTCAGTATCTATTGGCGCTTGTGCCTGCCCCGCCATATGACCGGAAAACCAAAGGATCAACCCTATTACCCTTTTCATAGTTTACCATATTAAGGAATTTCAGGGAAAAATCCACCTAAAATCAGTGGCTGTCATGGGCCATGAAGCCACAACTATTCAATAAACGCTCGAGTAATATTGGTACTTCCTGGTACAAGACCTGATAATCCTGCAATGACCATTTCTTACTTAGTTTAATAAATTTCCTATGGTCGAGATAGTGATCGATCTGATAGCTCACTAATTTAGTGAGCAGCTGATAATTTGTGATCTCATAGTGATACTGCCATGGGTCATCACCGATGGCAAAATACAAATTCTCGTCCTTTAGATCCGAAATGGCTCCCCTTAAATATGGCTTTAGTAGATCAAAGCTTTTTCCTCCAATGTGCAGGGTCCCGCTAAAAAAATTACCCCACCAAAACATAGTTCTGAAAGCAAATACTGAAGAACGGCTAAATAATCGGGGGTAGTCCAAAACCAGGTAAGGCAAACCTAAATAGTTTTCCCCACTGCTTATTTTTCCCGACCTGGCTGCCACCTCTTCCGGTAAAGTAAATTTATTCATTACCGGAACCAGGGCCTGCTCTACACCCTCTAGTACCTGGCGAATCTTACCGGTAGCTTTTCTCTTGGCAAGGATAATTTCCTGATTATGGATCAGGTCTAATTCTGAGGGCGATAATAAGGACATAACACGATGAACCAATTAATGCTAATTTCGGGTTAATTTAATTTAACTATTTAATTTCCTGTTATGGCTTATATAAAAGTTATCCCTCATGAAGAATCTTTAGGAACACTGCGTAACATATATGATGATCTGATCAAAAAACGCGGTAAACTGGCAGCGGTGCATCAAATACAAAGCCTCAATCCGGAAAGTATTGTTGGTCATATGGATCTTTACATGACCATTATGTTTGGTAAGTCTCCTCTACGCCGTGCTCATCGCGAAATGATAGCGGTAGTGGTCAGTACCGCTAATGAATGCCTTTACTGTATCCGACACCACGCCGAAGCCTTAAATCATTTTTGGAAAAACCCCGCCAAAGTAAAGAGGTTACAACAGAATCATAGGGAAGCCGGCCTGGAGAAAAGAGAATTGGTCCTTTGTGATTTTGCTAAAGATCTAACTTTGAATCCTTCCAATATAGGAGAAGAAACCCATATCACTGCTTTAAAAGAAGCCGGCTGGGATGACCGGGCTATATTAGATGCGGCTCTGGTGATATCCTATTTTAACTTCGTCAATCGCATGGTGCTGGGATTGGGGGTCAATTTGGAGACAGAGGGTGCAGGTGGCTACAGTTATGATTAAATCATAATAACTCATTAGCCAAGTTGGCCAACTCCGATCTTTCGCCCTTTTCCAGGGTAACATGAGCATACAACGGATGATCTTTGATGCGATCTATCAAATAGCTCAATCCGTTACTTTGACTGTCAAGATAGGGTGTATCGATTTGGTGAATATCCCCCGTAAATAGGATTTTTGTTCCTTCTCCCGCCCTGGTGATGATAGTTTTTATTTCATGCGGGGTAAGGTTTTGTGCCTCGTCCACAATAAAGAAAATATTTGAAAGGCTCCTGCCCCTGATATACGCCAGGGGGGTGATAACCAGCTTTTCATTATTTACCATATCATTTAACCTGGTAGCCTCCTTTTCATTCTCTTTAAACTGGTTTTGAATGAACTTAAGGTTATCCCAAAGCGGTTCCATATAGGGATTTAATTTTGATTTTATATCCCCAGGCAGGTAGCCGATATCCTTATTGCTCAATGGCACAATTGGTCTGGCCAGATAGATCTGTTTATAGTTCCTTCTTTGCTCCAATGCTCCGGCCAGCGCTAAAAGAGTTTTACCGGTTCCCGCCACACCCTGCAAAGTAACCAGCCTCACCTCCGGATTAAGAATAGCGTGGATAGCAAAAGTTTGCTCAGCATTTCGGGGTTTTATGCCGTATACCGGTTTCTTCTCTACTTTTTGGATACACTTCTCCAAGGGATTATAGTAAGCCAGCACAGAATTCTTAGGGCTCCTTAGGATAAAATAATCATTACTAATGGGTTTGGTGCCGTTTAATATGGCCGCAGATTGGCACTTTCCATTTTCGTATAAACTGTTTATGGCTTCCGTATTAACGTCTTCCACCACCGTCTTTCCACTGTGGAGAGTGCTGACGTTCTTGATTTTCCCGGTTTCATAATCTTCCGCCACCAAATCAAGCGATTTTGCCTTTAATCGCAAGTTGATATCCTTGGTTACCAGCACCACTCTTCGCTTTTTTTCCTCTTCTTTAAGCTGTAGCGCGGCATTTAGTATCTTATGATCGGCCTTGGAATCTTCAAAAATTCGTTCAGCGTCTACTTTACTATGAGAGTTCATCAACACTTTGAACTTTCCCTTACTGGGACCGTTCAATGGTATCCAGTTTTGTAAAGTATGATCGGCAGATAATTTGTCCAGTAAACGGATAAACTCCCTAGCCTCAAAATTTTTAATGTCATTGCCTTTCTTGAAATTGTCGAGTTCTTCTAATACCGTGATGGGAATGCCTACATCGTGCTCGTCAAAATTCATTATGGCATCGGCAGCGTATAGAATTACCGAAGTATCGAGCACAAAAATTTTCTTCTCCTTTGACATTGGATTGAATAATCAGGTGTCAGTAAGCAGATTTGCTGTGTTGAAGCGATAAAGATCTTCGCCTTCCTGGGGAATGATCTCCAAAACCCGGGCGAGTACCAGAGTCACTAGGGTCTTTGAGGCCAACGTAGGCTCTATCCCTGCCAACTGAACAAAGTTTTTTAAGGTGATTACATCGTGGTGCTCCAAATACTTCATCAGCAGTTGCTCGTTGTTCCCGTAAGTGAATTTCACTGCTGCTGGTGTTCTTGCCCGTCTTAGGATCTCCTTCATTTCATTACTAGCCTGTACGCTTCTATCGGCAACCCTTATGTATCCTTTGCGCCATTTTCCACGATGCTTATCCACCGCGAAATGAGGTTTTAACTTACTCTCAAAAATAGTATAAATAATTATAGCTTTTTTATCCGTGAGCTGGATTATTTCGGATTTGTAAGGAATTTTTGGTGCACAATACTTTTGGATGGCGTTCTCTAAAATTAGATGCTCTTCCTGAGCATCCTTTAACCCCAGGAGCTCACCGTTGTCGGCAACACCGACTAGTAAATGGCCCCCTTTAGTATTGGCAAATGCAATAATTTCCCTGATGATCTTTTCGGGGTGATTAACTTTGGTCTTAAATTCCAATTGTTCTGATTCTCCGCGGCGCACCAGGAGCCGGAGTTGTCGAAGTTCCATGTTCCCATTAACTTATAGTTCATCAAATTCATCATCTTCCATGTCGGGCATAGTGAACATCCCGCTCAGTAAATCCTTAAATTGTATGCCAGTAAGGAGAGGATTTTTGCTGAGCATGGAGTATTCGGCCAATCCATGCAAGGCGAATTCCATTAAAAAATAGAGTTCTTCGGTTGATACCTGTGGCTGATATTTCTTCACTAATTTCTCAAGCCCTGGAATTTTCGATAATTTTTGCCGGTACTTTTTATCGGATTCGTCGTTGAGTATGTCCAGGGTATTATCATCTCCGAACCATTCAGTTATGGCCCTAAAGGGATTGATTTCCTTTTTTTTGCGGAACTCATCCGGATTGGGGAAATAATTTGTGAATTGGCTTCGAATAGCTTTCCCGATCAGGTTATAGGCTACGATTCCCGCACCTTCCTGTTCGCCCTCATAAACTAGTTCAACTTTGCCTGTAATAGCGGGCACCACCCCCACAAAATCTGACACCCGGATAGTAGTTTGGGTCTGATTGTCTCTGAGCGCTCTCCGCTCACCAGCACTCCACAGATTTTCATATGCGCTGATAGTTAGACGAGCAGACACTCCGCTCTTTTCGTCTACATACTCACTGCTCCTGGCCTCCAAAGCAATCTGTTCAATCAGGTCCTCAGCCATATCATTCATCTTTACTAAATTCTGCTGTGCAGGATCCACCTTCGCTTCCTGCTGGGTGATCCGTTTACCGATTTCCAGATTCTTGGGGTAATGTGTGATCACCTGGCTATCAATTCTATCCTTCAAAGGGGTAACGATACTGCCGCGATTGGTATAATCTTCAGGGTTGGCGGTAAATACAAACTGGATATCTAAGGGTAGTCTTAGCTTAAAACCGCGAATCTGAATATCGCCCTCCTGTAAAATATTGAACAGTGCCACCTGAATCCGCGCCTGTAGATCCGGAAGCTCGTTTATGGCAAATATCCCCCGGTGAGATCGCGGGACCAATCCATAGTGAATCACCCGTGGATCAGAATAGGGCAGTTTCAAGGAGGCTGCCTTAATAGGATCTACATCTCCAATCAAATCGGCAATAGAAACGTCTGGAGTGGCAAGTTTTTCGGTATACCGTTGGCTGCGATCCAGCCAATTGACGGGGGTTTGATCGCCTTTCTCCTCCACCAACGCTTTCCCATAGGCTGAAATGGGGTCTAAGGGGTCATCGTTCAATTCCGAACCTTCGATAATGGGGGCCAACTGATCCAGTAAATCCACCAGCTGTCTTGCGATCCGGGTTTTGGCTTGCCCCCTTAATCCCAAAAGGTTTATATTATGTTTGGACAATATCGCCCGCTCCAGGTCCGGTATGACAGTTTCCTCATAGCCCCAAATTCCTGGAAAAATTGGTTCGCCTTGCTTTAATTTACAGATTAAGTTCTGCCGCAATTCCTCCTTCACGGACCTGGGTTGGTACTGACTGGCCTTCAACTCTCCCAGGGTTTTGATCTGTCTCAATTGATCAACAGACAATTCCTTATAATTCATACCTGATCTTTTAGAGATTTTTTCTGCGGTTCCTGCGATAATCCTCGAACACCAAATGCCCCAGGCCCTTTAGACTACTATAATAGGCATTCCCGTTGTTGGCGGCAGTAAATTGCCTAACAAAACGCTGTAGGTAAGGGTCAGAAGCAATCATGAAGGTAGTGATAGGTATTTGTAATTTTCGACATTGAATGGCGAGATTCAGGGTTTTCCTCAATATTTTACCATCCAAACCAAAACTGTTTTTATAATATTTTATACCCTGCTTGATACAGGTGGGTTTTCCATCAGTGATCATAAAGATCTGCTTATTTTTATTCTTTTTTCTCCGCAATAAATCCATGGCTAATTCCAGTCCGGCAACGGTGTTGGTGTGAAAGGGCCCCACTTTCAGATACGGCAAGTCTTTGATTTTAATCTGCCATGCGTCGTTGCCAAATACCAGTATATCTAGGGTATCCCTGGGGTATTTAGTGGTGATCAATTCAGACAATGCCATGGCCACCTTTTTTGCCGGGGTGATCCGGTCTTCACCGTACAAGATCATAGAATGGGAGATATCAATCATCAATACCGTAGAGGTCTGAGTACGATATTCATTGTCCACTACTTCAAGATCATCCTGGGTTAGGGTAAAGTCCGTAAATCCGTGATTGATCTGAGCATTTTTTAGGGAATCGGTAAGGGCAATTTGTTCCGGAGCATCACCAAACTCAAAGTTCCTGCGATCCGATCCGATTTCTTCCCCTGACCCGGTAAAATTACTGTGATGTCGACCCTTTCCGGACTTTTTCAGCTTACCAAAGATCTCCTCTAAGGCGGATTTCCTGATTCTCTGCTCACTTTTAGCGGTGACAGAGAGTGTACCATCAACCGAATTCTCTTCTAAATAGCCTTTCTTCTTGAGGTCTTCGATGAAATCACCCATACCGTACTTGTCATCCGTCAAACCGTATTGCTTATCTACCTCATTCATCCACTGAAGTGTTTCCGCCACATCTCCTGAGGTGATGACCAGCATTTGCATGAAGATTTTCAAAAGCTCGTCAAAACCTGATCTGCCATTCTGTTTTGGGGGTATATATTCTGAGAATCGATATCCTTTCATGCCCGGAGAGTGCCTACCTAATGTCCTAATAATCTGATAATAATCCTTGGTTTTGAAATAAGTACAATTCCATATTCATGTACTTTATTTCGAACTATTAACAAAATCCGACTGGCTTTTATTCCTATATTTGAGGAAAAATAATCAATATATTATACTATGTTAAACAAATAAATGTTTATAATTTAGTATAGTATAGGTGTGTTAAAGAGGTATTAAAGCTATAATTAAAATGAAAAAGTCGTTATCAGTGGTATTTGGTGTGCTTATGTTTCTGGTTGCTACAAGTTGCACGCAACGATCTTGTCCGACCTACTCCAAACAACCTGTTGAGAAAACTCAAGAAGCGCAGGATATCAAATCTTAATTTGTTACTCCAGCAGATTTAGTTTGAGGCAGGCCCCGCACCGGGTTATTTTTAACCAATCGGATTTTCAAGTCACTTACATGGTGACTTTTATTTTTTTGGCATGGTTCCAAAGATGTAATCCCATAGAGGAGAGGACACCCCAAAGGCGCGTTCGTGATCTTTATAGTGATGGATACCGTGGTGTATCCATAAAATCTTAAAAAAATTCTTAGGCGGTTGATAAGCGTGCACGATGTAGTGTACGATGAGATACAGAGAATACCCGGTAATAAATCCCGGTAGGAAGCCATAGGTATAATCTCCGATAATATACTTAAATAAAAGGTAAAGGAGGGTTACTATGACCACGCTGATCACTGGCGGCATTGCCAGGCGAGAAGTATCTTTAGGAAACTCGTGGTGTACCCCGTGAAAAGTATATTGGATCCTTTCCCTCAACTTGGTATTGGTGATCATGTGAAATAAATGCCGGTGCACTAGGTACTCAACTAAAGAGAACAGTAACAAGCCAAACAAAAATATGGCTATCTGGGTCCAGGCGGATAGAGAAGAATAGATAAAACCCCATATCATCAGAAAGGTGGAAAATGCCAGAAATATAGAAACCGGCACCGCAGTGTTGGTACGGCTCAATCTTTCGATGATTGGATTCTTGAAGAGAACCTTCGTTCCCTTGTTTTGCGGCCTAACGGTGCTCCTCTGTTCCATACAATGTTCCCCTATTCTGCTGATTGCGACAAATTTAGTGTATTAATGGGCTTAACTACAAAAAAAAAGCTACAAATTTGAAGTTGTAGCACATTAGGAAATGGATGGTGCGGTCTTGGAAAGAACTTGATCGTAGTACTGCTCATACAACGGAAGGATAAGGTTGACGTCAAATTCTTGGGCTCTGGCCAAGGCATGAGCCTTAAAAGTTGGCAGATTGTCGGGATGGAGTACCTGCAAAGCTTTGTTTGACATATCCTCAACATCCCCTACCTCACAGATGAAGCCTGTTTTACCGTCCACCATTAGCTCTGGCAAACCACCGGTATTACTGGAAATAACCGGAACTTCACAGGCCATTGCCTCCAGTGCAGCCAATCCAAAGCTCTCTTTTTCCGAGGGAATCAGGAACAGATCAGAAACTGACAGAACTTCCTCCACTGCCTCCAACTTACCTAAAAACCGCACATCATCGCAAGTATGCAATTCACGGCAATAGCTTTCAATTCGGCTTCTTTCTGGACCGTCTCCTACCAATAACAGACGAGCTGAAATGTGTTGGCGAACATTGTGGAATACCCGGACTACATCCTCCACTCTCTTTACCTTGCGGAAATTGGAGGTATGTACAATCAACATTTCACCTTGCGGGCAGATCGCCTTTTTAAAATGATCTTTTTTGTGTTTCTTAAACCTTTGTAGGTCTATGAAGTTGGGAATGACCTGTATATCCTTGGAGATCTTAAAATGATTATAAGTGTCTTCCTTTAAATTTTCCGATACCGCGGTTACCCCATCAGATTGGTTAATGCTGAAGGTCACTACCGGGGCATAGCTGACGTCCTTCCCCACTAAGGTGATGTCCGTGCCATGCAGCGTAGTGATCACCGGAATATCCAAACCTTCAGAATGCAGAATCTTCTTGGCCATATATGCTGCAGAAGCATGAGGTATTGCATAGTGCACGTGCAACAGGTCTAAGGATTCATATTTGATCACGTTTACCAGGGTGCTGGCCAAAGCCAGTTCATATGGCGGATATTGAAAAAGAGGATAGCTGGGCACATCCACTTCGTGATAAAACAGATTCTCATTGAAAAAATCCAGACGCGTGGGCTGGGAATAAGTGATGAAATGTACTTTGTGGCCTTTCTTTGCCAGCGCGATGCCTAACTCCGTGGCCACTACACCGCTGCCGCCAAATGTAGGGTAACATACAATACCAATTTTCATGTCAGCTCTGATTAGCCTTTCTATAACTCCACATGGATTCATATATGGCGTCCTGAATCCTTGTACGTATGTTGTTTTTAATTAGTTTAAAATTATTGGCCTTCGGATGAATCCGGTTGGAAAGGAATACATATACCAGGTCGAACTCTGGATCGACCCACACCGCGGTACCGGTAAAACCGGTATGTCCATAGCTGTCGGGGCTGGCATAGCGTGAAGTGGGCCCTTTTTTGCCACTGCGCTCTGGCTTATCCCATCCCAAACCCCGGCGATGGTTATCGGATTGTCTTGCGGTGAAGCGCGGTAGAGTTTCTGGCTGTAAGTACCTGGTTCCACCATAGTAACCGTTTTGTAAATTCATTTGAGCCATTATGGCTAAATCGGTGGCATTGCTGAAAATCCCGGCATGGCCGGCTATACCGCCAAACATGGCGGCTCCTTGATCATGGACCGTACCGCAGATCAAAGCATTCCTAAAATACTTATCATCTTCTGTAGGGGCGATTCGCTGGATGGGAAATTTACAGAGAGGCAAATAGGTCATGGTGGTTAGACCCAACGGACGGTAATAATTCTGTTCCAAAAATTGTTCAATGGGTTGATTTAAATAATTTTCGGCTAATTTCTTCAGAATGTAGAAGCCCATATCGGAATATTTGTAAGTATAGTGGGTTCCCCTGCGAAACCGGTATGGCCTTAGCTTGGAATCTATGGTCCATTGCCAAAGACTATCTTGCAAAGTATTAATACTGTATAAGCCCAAAGCCACCTGATTTTGAAAATTTTGTTCAGGGTAGGCGCTATATATTTTAGGGTTTAAACCTACTTCATCCACTGTTTTACGCCAAAATGGAATAAACGGAAGTAAACCTGCCTGATGGGTCAGCAGATCTTTGATGTAGATGTTCTTTTTGTTACTCTCCAATAACTCCGGCAAGTAATCCGAGGCCTTTCTATTCAGGTCCAGTAAGCCTCTTTCCTCCAAAAACATCACTGCCTGTAGCGTGGCCATCACTTTAGTGATACTAGCAATATCATACAAGGTTTCATGGGTTACCTCTTGCAGGCTGTCGTAGGTAAAATACCCATAAGATTTTTCGAATACCACCTGACCCTTCCTGGCCACTAATACCTGGCAACCTGGAGTGGCCTGTTCACTTATAGCCTCGCGGGCGATAGCGTCAATAGTGGCCAGAACTTTGGAATCCATGCCCACACTTTCCGGCAGATTGTATCCCAACCGCTTTAATGGCTCTGTTACCTGCCCGGTTCCCACCTCAAATCTGCCAGCAGTTACCGGTAGACGGCCCGAAATTCCCACCGCCCCGAAGATCGCCTGTGCCGCTACGTCCTGGGTGATTTGGTTGTCCTCGTAAGTGCAGAGCAAATTTTCGATATTTTGGAAATACTGCAAACTGTATGGATTTCCAAATACCACTACAATTACATTGGTTTTCTTCTGCAACTGTTCTAAGAATGCGATGTCCCCGGGATCGACGTTATAGCGGCGGGTTCTTGAATTCGTTAGCCCATGGACACCCACTATAACTTGACTAAAGTTTTCCAGTTTCCGTAGCAGATTCTGGTATGTTTCCGGTGACCGGTTATCCGAACTTAATTGATAGTGGCTAAAAGAAGTGTATTTTTCCAGTCTACTCTGAAACTGATTGTACTGCTTTTCTCCAATCAACAGAGAAGCAAAATAGGTAGTATCCAACACCTGTACCGGCACTCTATTGTTTTGATTGCGCACTAGGGTCAACGCTTTCTGATAGAGGTTCCGTTGCACTAACCTGGCTTCAGGACGATTAAGGTAACGGGAAAGATTGTCCAGGTTCACCGGCTGATATTGATGTAAACCGGCTTGATATTTTGCTGCCAGAATTCGCCTTACCTTGGCATCGAGTTCTTTCGGTTTGAGTTCTTTCCGCTTTAACGATGCTTTTATTTCCCGTACTGCTGCCGGTATGTTTTCGGAAAATAACAGCACATCATTCCCGGCTTGAAGAGAGCGTACTTCCAACTCCCCGGGCTTAAAAAATTGGGTTACTCCCCTCATGTTTAAGGCATCGGTAAATACCAATCCCTTAAAGTTCATTTCTTCCTTCAACAGCTTGTTCACGATCTTCGGTGAGAGGGTAGCGGCCAGATTGGGTGTATTATCCAAGGCCGGGATGTGCAGATGGGCTACCATTACACTCCTCAGTCCTGCATCCATCAAAGTTTGGAAAGGATAAAGCTCTTCTGATTTGAGGCGTTTCAGGCTGTGCTTGATAACCGGTAAGGTAAAGTGAGAATCTTTACCGGTATCCCCATGACCGGGAAAATGCTTGGCGTTGGCCATCACTCCTCTTGACTCCAGGCCCTGCATATAGGCCAGCCCTTTACCTGCTACGTTTTGCTTACTTTGCCCAAATGAACGGGATCCGATTACCGGGTTAGCTGGATTGGTGTTGATGTCAACTACCGGGGCAAAACTGATATGTACCCCCAGCCTACGGCATTGATCGGCAATTTCTGCCCCCATTTGAAATATTTCCTGATCATCCGCTATTGCTCCCAGGGTCATTTGCCGAGGATAACTTATGGTGGAATCCAAGCGCATACCCAGGCCCCATTCTGCGTCCATGCCGATCAGTAAAGGCACTCCTGATATTGCTTGATAGTTGTTGGTAAGTTTAGCCTGCCGATCAGGCCCCCCTTGCATAAAGATCAAACCACCTAGATGATAATTGCGGATCAACTCTTCTACCCCTTGCCGGTGTTCCTGGCCTTGGTCAGAATATGCAGCCACCATAAACAACTGTCCTATCTTCTGTTCCGGACTCAATTCTCCGAAGACACTATCCACCCAGCGGTCCTGTCCTGAGGTGGACTGAACCTGTTGAGCTCCCAAGCCGTTAACTAAAAGGAGGCTGAAAATCAGGCCATAAATATTTTTTAAGGACATAAAAAGGAGTCCAAAAGATAATAATTATTAGATAAATACTATTTTCACATTAATCAAATTTACTAAATTAATTAGACATATTTAATAAAAAATATGAAATTTCCGTCATTATTTCGGACTGCACAACATAAGCGATTCAATTTTGAACCTAGATACTACGACCCCATAAAGGAGGATATCGCCCGTAGAACAGCCAGACTTGAACGAGATTCCACCAACAATCAAACCAACAATTATCGAACCAATATTTCAAATGCATTTGCCCGCAAACCTAGGCAAAGTAATAAAACGGGTATTATTCAATTCTCCATAATGGCAATTTTATTCTGCGGGGTTTTTGGCTGGATATTTTACGGTGATATTGTGTTATACCTGGTGTTGGGTATATTGGGCCTGTATATCCTTTACAGGTTGAAAGGACTTTTTAATTTTCGATAGCTATTCGCTAAATTTGTTAACTTCCATGACCGGTCCCTACCACGACCAGGCTTTTCATGAAAGATATCATTCAATTACTTCCGGACAACATCGCCAATCAAATTGCCGCTGGAGAGGTGATCCAACGACCTGCCTCGGTGGTAAAAGAGTTATTGGAAAATGCCGTAGATGCCGAGTCCAATGAAATTACTGTGATCATTAAAGATGCCGGCAAATCTTTAATACAAGTAATTGACAACGGTAAGGGTATGACCGGTACCGACGCCAGGCTTAGTTTTGAGCGACATGCAACCTCAAAACTGCGCCATGCAGATGACCTGTTTGCTATTAAAACCAAAGGGTTCAGGGGAGAGGCTTTAGCCTCAATAGCGGCCATTGCCCAAGTACAAATGAAAACCAGACAGTCGGAGGAAGAATTAGGACATCTGATAGAGATCGAAGCCAGTGAAGTTAGAAACCAGGAATTGACCGCTACTCCCCCGGGTACTTCCCTGGCTGTTCGCAATATTTTCTACAACGTGCCCGCTCGTCGTAATTTCCTTAAATCCAATCCGGTGGAAATGCGGCACATCATTGAGGAGTTTCAACGGATCGCCCTGGCCCACCCTGAAGTTAGCATGGCCTTATTGCAGGATGACCATGAAATATATCAACTCAAACCGGGAAATCTCAGTCAACGGATCGTACACTTATTCGGCAAGGCCTATCAGCAACAGCTGGTTCCCTGCGCAGAAGAAACTACCTTGATCAAGGTCAAGGGTTATGTGGGAAAACCTCAGAATGCCAAAAAAACCAGGGGCGAGCAGTACTTTTTTGTTAACCACCGCTATATCCGTAATAATTATCTGAATCACGCGGTAATGGGAGCCTATGAAGGCCTGCTCCCTGAAAAACATTTTCCATTCTATACCTTGTTTATAGAATTGGATTCACGGCACATCGACATAAACGTTCACCCCACCAAGACCGAGATTAAATTTGACGATGAACGGACCATCTACGGCATAATTCGCGCCGTAGTAAAGCAGGCTCTGGGAACCCATAATATCACGCCTTCCCTGGACTTCGAGAGTGATGTGAATTTCGAATCGATAATGAATCTGTCCGGTACCAGCACCGGAGAGGAACGGGCTTACGGTCAGATGAAAAACCTTGGACTGGGTCGCCATCAGGTGGAACACTGGGAAAAATTGTACGAAACTTCACTTGAGGAATCTAGAATCAACATAGACCAGGAGCAAAGTACCAGGACTATGGGCAGCGCAGTAAATCAACGGCTGGAAGCTCCCTCCAAAGCGGAAGATATCCTGCAGGTACATCAACGATATTTGGTTACTCCCTTGAAATCCGGACTTATGTGGATCGACTATCAGGCCGCCATGGAAAGAATTCTTTTCGAGAAATTCCTGAAGGCCCAACAAGATAGATCGGGTAGCTCCCAGCAATTGTTATTTCCTGAAACTGTAGCGCTAAACCCTGCTGATCACTCCTTGATAATGGAACTCAAGCCCACAATCGAAGCCTTGGGGTTTGCTTTTGAGAATTTTGGCAAATCAGACTTGGTAATTAAGGGTATCCCTTCTGATGCTGCGGCCCATAATCCCAGAGATCTCTTCGAGGGGTTTGTTGAGCAAATTAAAAACTTTGACCCGGATCTTGGCAGCAACCGGCAAGAACAGATGGCCCGTTCATTGGCAAAAAGATTGGCAGTTATCCCGGAAAGAGCTCTGCAAACTGAGGAAATGTCAGCATTAATCGATCAACTATTCGGCTGCGATCATCCAAACTATGCGCCGGGTGGCCGAAGCACCCACGCAGTTATGGACACCGACCAAATTGAAAATTTATTTAACAAGTAAGTATGCTTAACAACCTCACCCCTATGGTAAGGAATCTGCTGGTAATCAATCTGGTAATGTTCCTGTTAACCAACATTATGCAGATGCGGGTATTAGAGAATATGCTAATCCTGCACAGCTTCCGCTCACCGGCTTTTCAACCGTTTCAGTTATTCACACACATGTTCCTTCATGGTGGATTAGGACACTTGTTTTTTAATATGCTGGGGCTGTTCTTTTTAGGTCCATTACTGGAGAGAGTTTGGGGTTCAAACCGGTTCCTGCTGTTTTACATGGTCTGTGGTATTGGTGCGGCGATCCTGTTTGCCACCATCAGCTATTTCCAGGGAGTACTCAATCCCATGCTAGGGGCCTCTGGGGCTATCTACGGCTTGCTGATGGCTATAGGGATGCTTTTCCCCAATACCGAATTCATGCTGCTTTTTCCCCCCATTCCCATCAAGGCTAAATATTTGGCCCTGGGACTGGGCGCTATTGCTTTATATATGGGGTTGAGCAATAACCCCGGTGACAATATCGCGCATTTTGCCCATCTGGGCGGTATGCTTTTTGCATTCATCATGTTAAAG
This sequence comes from Cyclobacteriaceae bacterium, assembly GCA_965224285.1. GTDB lineage: Bacteria > Bacteroidota > Bacteroidia > Cytophagales > Cyclobacteriaceae > JAJCYK01. The sequence goes on along the minus strand of OZ245043.1, from coordinate 3,684,410 downwards.
ATCTGGCAAGGTCAACGGGGAAATTTTTATTAGTAAATTTAGATAATGCAAAGAAACCTTTGGCAGCAGTATTTAGAGGCCTTTCGCAAATCGAATAATGGCTTGATACAATTGATACTGATCAATAGTACAGTATTCATGGTTATCAGGTTGCTGGAAGTTATCCTGAGCCTGGCTGGAGCCCTTCCCCGCAATCAGAGGGGGTATTACGAAAACATGGTGGTGACTGACTTTCTGGGTCTGCCTTCAGCATTTGAACATATACTGGTAAGACCCTGGACCATCATAACCACGTTTTTTACCCACTATGGCTTTTTCCATATCCTGTTTAACATGTTATTCCTGTACTGGTTTGGTACACTGATCAAGGAATATCTGGGAAATAAAAAACTGGTAAATCTCTACATATTAGGCGGACTGGCAGGTGGAGCATTCTACGTCTTGCTATACAATATATCTCCTTACTTCACCGAGGTAGTAGCACATAGCAGATTAATAGGGGCTTCAGCCAGTGTGCTGGCCATAGTGGTAGGAGCAGCCACCTTAATGCCGGACTTTCAGTTCCACCTTTTGCTGCTGGGTCCGGTTAAGATTAAATACATCGCCATCTTTTATGTGGTAATGGCCCTATTCGGTACTATTGGTAGCAATGCGGGAGGAGATATTGCGCACCTTGGTGGTTGTGTAATAGGATTTTTCTACATTAAACAGCTTCAAAAAGGAAATGATTGGGGTACCTGGGTACAATCGACCTTAGAATTTTTAAGAAGTTTTTTTGTCAAGCCCAAAGTACGGGTAACTCATCGAGGACACGCTAAAAAGCCTCCCAGAACTTCGGCTTCTACCAAAAGCGCCAGCCCCGGAAGCGGTACCAGCCAGGAGGAAATTGATGCCATTCTAGATAAGATCAGCGCTAAAGGCTATGAGAGCCTTACCAAAGAAGAAAAACAGAAGCTCTTTAATGCCAGTAACAAATGATGGGGTGGCTATTTGTTAGCTAATTGGCCGCAGGCAGCATCGATGTCCTTTCCCCGGCTGCGGCGCAGGTTTACGTTCAATCCCTTCCTTAATAGATAACCAGCAAATTGTTCTAACCTGTCCCCTTCTGCCCTACTAAATTGGGCCTCCTCGATGGGGTTATACTCTATCAAGTTGATTTTACAGGGTATTCCCAAGGCAAAACGCCTTAATTCATTTGCATCCTGGAGGCTGTCATTGAACTTATTAAATACAATGTACTCCAGGGTCACCATAGCTTTGGTTTGCTGGTAAAAGTGATTCAGGGCCCTGGATAACGCTTCCAGGGAATTGCTGTCATTTATAGGCATAATTTCGCTGCGCTTCTCGTCATTCGCGGCATGCAAGGAAAGGGCCAGGTTAAATTTTACCTGATCATCACCTAACTTCTCGATCATCTTGGCTATCCCGGCAGTACTGAGGGTGATTCTTTTAGACGACATGTTTAAACCCTCCGGGCTGGTAATATGCTCAATCCCCTGTAACACATTTTTATAGTTTAGCAGGGGTTCCCCCATCCCCATGAACACAATGTTCGACAAGGGCATACCGTATCGTTCCATGGCCTGATCCCGCAGATACACCACTTGATCATAAATTTCTCCTGGCTCAAGATTTCGCTGGCGTTCCATATAACCGGTGGCGCAAAACTTACAGGACAGGGAGCAGCCTACCTGCGACGAAACGCAGGCGGTCATACGCCGACGGGTTGGAATTAGAACCCCCTCGATTTTATGATTATCATAAAGACCAAATGCTGATTTGATGGTGCCATCATGGCTTTGTTGTATTTGATCCAGAAAGATACTGCGAATTTCAAATTCCTGAGACAACAATTCCCTGACTTCCAGTGAAAGATTTGTCATTTGAGTGAAATCCCGGGCGGATTTTTCCCATAACCACTGGTATATCTGCCTTCCTCGATATGCGGGCATGTCGCGGCTGGTGAAAAATTCTTCTAACTGCATCCGGTTCAGCTTCCTTATATCGAGTGTAGCCTTGACTGTTTCCATAATACAAAGATACGAATTCCCTCAGAGCCTCAACTATGAATAAATTTTGCTATTTTCAACCCCATCCAGATGATGATTCGCTTTTTAAGGAAATATATCCAGTTTAGTGATCGGCTGGCCGATAAAACCGGAGCCATGGTATCCTGGATTACTTTCATTCTGGTACTGGTCATTTGTTATGACGTGGTCATGCGTTATCTGTTCAACCGGAGCTCCGTGGCTATATATGAGCTGGAGTGGCATTTATTTTCCTTGATATTTTTATTAGGCGCAGCATTTGCGTTAAAGCACGACCGTCACGTCAGAGTGGATGTTATCTACAGCAAGCTGGGGATAAAAACCCAGGCCTGGATCAATCTGTTAGGGACCATCTTTTTTTTACTTCCTCTTTGTGCCATTTTAATATTTGAAGGATGGAATTTCGTGGAGCACTCACTCCGGCTTTCCGAATCCTCTGCTGATGCTGGAGGCCTTCCGGCACGCTTTTTAGTCAAATCCGCAATTCCCTTGGGATTTACGCTAGTGTCCATTCAAGCCTTTAACCTTATCATTACCAGTATCCTGATCATAAAAGGTGAGACGCTAAAAGGGGAAAAAAGTGGCTGAAGCGCTCGCCATAATACTCTTTGCTGTAGTATTCGTACTACTGCTGGGAGGTTATCCGGTTGCCTTCACGCTGGGAGGTATTTCCATCATCTTTGGCCTATTCAGCTTTGGAGCGGATTTCTTCTACTTGCTTCCGCTTAGGGTATATGGCACCATGGGGAACTATGTGCTGATAGCGGTGCCCCTATTCATTTTTATGGGGATGATGCTGGAAAAATCCGGGATTGCCGAGAATTTATTGGAAACCATGGCCTTGCTTTTTGGAAAGTTCAACGGAGGCTTGGCCATATCGGTGGTAATAGTAGGCGCCATGCTGGCCGCTTCTACCGGGATCGTAGGGGCTACGGTGATCACCATGGGGCTAATTAGCCTGCCGACCATGTTAAAAAGAGGTTATAAAACGGAACTGGCCACCGGTACTATTGCTTCTTCAGGAACCTTGGGTCAGATAATACCCCCTTCCGTGGTATTGGTGCTGCTAGGTAGTGTGCTGAATGTATCAGTTGGGGACCTGTTTTTGGCGGCGGTAATCCCGGGAGTAGCACTGGTGATAATGTATCTTTTGTACATCCTGATGGTAAGCTTGATCAAGCCTCAAAGTGCACCGTGTATGCCTTTAGAAGAAATTCAAAAATTCCGTACCAAGGGGATGGTGGGCAGAGTACTTAAAGCTTTCTTCCTGCCATTCTTTCTAATCGCCGCAGTACTGGGATCAATATTCGCCGGTATCGCTTCCCCCACTGAAGCTGCCGCGGTGGGAGCCGCAGGCGCCATTATTTTAACCGTGATCCAGGGGAAGTTTAGTTTAGATATCTTGAAACAGGTCATGCGGGAAAGCACTCACCTGACCTCCATGGTATTCATAATTTTAGTAGGAGCCACGGCATTTTCCTTAGTATTCAGGGGCTTGGAGGGCGATGTTTATTTAATCGAGTTGATTACCGCCGCACAACTATCCCCTCAGGCATTTTTGCTGCTGGTAATGCTGGCGGTATTTGTGGCGGGGTTTTTTATTGATTTCATAGAAATAATATTCATTATCGTTCCGGTGGTAACTCCCATCTTTCTGGCGCTGGGTATTGACTTGATCTGGGTAGGCATATTGATAGCCTTGAATTTACAAACCTCATTTTTAACCCCCCCTTTTGGCTTTTCACTGTTTTATCTCAAAGGGGTGGCCCCGCCTCAGGTGACCACTGCTCAATTATATCGGGGCATCATTCCATTTGTAGTAATTCAAATTGCCTTTCTGGTATTGGTAATACTGTTCCCTGAGATTGTCACCTGGCTGCCTCAAGCATTGAGCCCCTGATCCGGCATGATCTGGTCATAGAACTTCTTCTCGCTTATAGCCGACCATCTATTAATACCTTTCCTAAATCGGTCGTACGACTCATATACTTTACCACTTGCCGGATCTTTGGCAGTGATCTCAGAAATAACTTCTTCGGTGTAGTCCCGTAAGTTGGAAAGTACTTCCGCGGGAAAAGGCCTGAGCTCCACTTTGCCCTCATCAATGATTTTCTGCAGATAAACGTAGTTTCTGTAATCAAATTCCGACCCCATCCACACATTGGAGCGATAGGCCGCTGCTCTAATTATGGCCTGCAAATCAGAAGGTAAGGCCAGGAATTTTGATTTGTTTACAATCAGCTCCAATACCGGCCCCGGCTCATGCCATCCCGGATAGTAGTAGTACCTGGCGACCCGGTGTAAACCCATGGTATAATCGTGATAGGGACCGATCCATTCCGTGGCATCAATCACTCCTCTTTCCAAGTTGGTATAGATCTCTCCTCCTGCCACCAGCATGGCGGTGCCCCCGGCTCGGGTCAATACCTTTGCCCCCAGCCCTGGCATGCGCATTTTCAAACCCTGTAGATCGTCAATACTGTTGATCTCCCGGTTGAACCACCCACCCATCTGTACTCCGGTATTGCCGCAGATCATGGGAAGCAGATTGAATTGGTCGTACAATTCTTCCCAAAGCTGGGCTCCTCCTCCCGATACAATCCAGGCATTCATTTGCTGGTAATTCATTCCAAAGGGGACCGCGGCAAAAAACTGCGCTGCCGGAGTCTTGCCGGCCCAATAATAGGCAGCCCCATGCCCCATTTCTATAGCGCCGTTGCTCACCGCCTCAAAACTCTCCAATGGTGGTATCAGCTCCCCTCCTCCATATACCCGAATTATCATGCGACCTCCGGACATCTCTTCGACCCACTTAGCCAATAGGTTGCAACCTTCACCGGTTACCGGAAAGTTAGGAGGCCAGGTAGTGGTGATCTTCCATTCATAGGTATTGTTGAAGTTTACATAAGGTGCCTGAACGGTCTCACCGTCTGGTTCCACACAGGACCACAATGCACCGCTCCCGGCTGCCAAGGCCAGAGAGCTCTGCTTCAAAAATTTACGGCGGGGATTTTTACTATTTGAGTTCATACTTTCGTCGGCTGCAAAACCGTAATTTCATCAATTTTCAATTTTGGGGTGCCTGTCAATTTGACCTGAAAAAGCTCCAAATTATTGATATTCTGTCAAAATAGCAGGGTTTTGCAGGGTAGTTTAGCTTGGATTACATTTTGATAGAAAGTAGTTGTAATAAATAAAGAAATCAATAAAGGAAGATGAATTTCAACAATTATACAATAAAGGCACAGGAGGCCATTCAAAAGGCTTCTGAAATTGCTACCGGCAATCAGCAGCAGGCCATTGAGACCGGACACTTGCTGAAAGGAGTGCTGGCCTCGGACCCCAATGTCATCTCCTTCCTGATAAAGAAACTCAACATTAATGAGAAATTACTAGAAAGCAGGTTGGAGGAGACCCTAAACTCCTACCCTAAAGTGAGCGGGCAGCAGCCCTATCTATCTAATGAGGCCCATAGTGCCCTCACCAAAGCTACCAATCATTTAAAGGAATTTAAAGATGAATATGTGGCTTTAGAGCACATCCTGCTGGGGCTGTTACAGAATAAGGACGCCGTAGGTCAATTGATGAAGGATGTTGGATTTAGTAAAGATCACCTAATCTCAGCTATCAAGGAACTAAGAGGAGGAGACCGGGTCAAGGATCAAAACGCAGAGGCTAAATATCAATCTTTGGAGCGGTACAGTAAAAACCTTAACCAATTGGCCAAAAAAGGTAAAATTGATCCGGTCATCGGTCGCGATGAAGAAATAAGGCGAGTTTTGCAAATTCTTTCCAGAAGGACTAAGAATAACCCTATGCTACTGGGTGAGCCCGGAGTAGGAAAAACCGCTATCGTGGAAGGGATGGCCCAAAGGATTGTCGATGGCGATGTCCCGGAAAATTTAAAAAGTAAAACCCTGATCAGCCTGGACATGGGCTTGTTGGTAGCCGGCGCTAAATACAAAGGTGAATTTGAAGAGCGCCTGAAAGCAGTGATCAAAGAAGTCACTGATTCCGATGGCGAGATCATTTTATTTATAGATGAAATACACACGCTGATTGGAGCAGGAGCCGGTGGGGAAAGCGCCATGGATGCAGCCAACCTGTTAAAACCAGCCCTGGCTCGGGGGGAACTGCACGCTATCGGGGCTACTACTCTTAAAGAATATCAGAAGTATATCGAGAAGGATAAGGCGTTGGAACGCAGGTTTCAAACCGTTACGGTGGATGAACCCAATGTGACTGACGCCATCAGCATTCTAAGGGGGATAAAGGATAAGTACGAACTGCACCATGGAGTTCGCATCAAGGACGATGCGGTAATTCAGGCGGTGGAACTTTCTCATCGATATATTTCCGATCGATTTTTACCGGATAAAGCCATCGATCTGATGGATGAAGCAGCCTCTAAACTTCGCATCGAAATTGACTCTTTACCAGCCGAATTGGACGAGCTGCAGCGCAAGATCATGCAACTGGAGATCGAAAGAGAGGCCATCAAGAGAGAGAAAGACAAGACCAAAGAATCTCAACTCAATAAAGAGATAGCCGACCTATCCGAAAAAAGCAATGCGCTTAAAGCACAGTGGGAAAATGAAAAGTCCGTAATACAGTCGGTTCAAGAGGAAAAGGAGAAAATTGAGAGATATCGCTTGGAAGCGGAGCAAGCTGAACGCGCTGGCGATTACGGTCAGGTGGCAGAGCTGCGATATGGAAAGATCAAACAAAGTGAGGAATTGCTGCAAAAACTGCAAGAACAACTCAAAGAGATGCATACCAGCGGTTCATTACTGAAGGAAGAGGTAGACTCAGAGGATATCGCCGAAGTGGTGGCAAAATGGACCGGTATTCCCGTAGCGAAAATGCTACAGGGAGATAGGGAAAAATTGCTACACCTTGAGGAAGAATTACGCCACCGAGTAGCCGGTCAGGATGAAGCCATTCAAGCGCTTTCGGATGCGGTAAGGCGAAGTCGGGCCGGACTTCAGGATCCAAAACGCCCCATTGGTTCTTTCATATTCTTAGGAACCACAGGGGTTGGTAAAACTGAATTGGCCAAGTCGTTAGCTGATTTTCTCTTTAACGATGAGAACGCCATGGTTCGAATCGATATGTCTGAATATCAGGAGCGGCACGCCGTTAGTAGGCTGATCGGTGCCCCTCCAGGATATGTTGGGTACGATGAAGGGGGTCAATTGACGGAAGCGGTGCGCAGGAAACCTTATTCCGTTATTCTGCTGGATGAGATTGAAAAAGCTCATCCAGATGTATTCAATATCCTACTGCAGGTGTTGGACGATGGCCGTTTGACTGACAACAAAGGACGGGTGGCTAATTTCAAAAATACCATCATCATCATGACCACGAATATTGGTTCTCAAATTATCCAGGAATCATTCCAGGAAATGACTGAAGCCAATAAGGATGACGTTTTGGAAAAGGTTAAACAACAAGTTTTCGAATTACTGAAACAATCCATGAGGCCTGAATTCCTCAACCGTATCGATGAAACCATTATGTTCAAGCCTCTTACCGAGGAAGACATGCGAAAAATCGTAGGAATTCAATTCAAGATTATCCAATCGAGACTGCTGGAATCAGGTATTAAGCTGGAGGCTGATGATAAGGTTCTGGATCATCTGGCCAAATTGGGGTATGATCCCCAATATGGAGCACGTCCCCTGAAAAGAGTGCTGCAGCGGGAACTGCTAAATGCTCTGTCCAAAGAAATTTTGGCAGGAAATATTAGCAAAGATTCTATAGTTGGCATAACTCTTGCAGGGAATAATATGATTGAGTTTACTAACCTGGATGAAGTGGAGATATAAACTATTCGCTGTCCAGTCAAACGTCCCGATAGTTATCGGAACCATATAAATACCAAATACCCAGGGAGGCTTCAACCTCCCTTTTTTATTATCCGGTAATAGCACCCTTACGGGAGAATATTATCAAAATGAAAAAAAGAGGCCCGAAGGCCTCTTTTAGATCTCCTAACAGTTTCTTAGAAAGTATAGCGTAATCCCAATCGGGCATTCCATCGGGCGCTGTTCACACCGGATTGGATAATACTCCAGGCATCACCGGGATCGGAGAATGAAAAGGTAGGGGTATTGGTGCCTGGTAAAAAGCCTACGAAATTGATCAACTGGAAGTTCTGGTTGTCACTGATCTGATATCTCCTGCCCCAATCCTTATTCAACATATTGGTAAAGTTGAAGATATCAATGGCAACTTCCAGGGTGTGCTTTCTTCCACCTCTGATAATATAGAACTCCTGGGCGGCCCTCAAGTCAAGGATATTTTCAAAAGGCATACGGGCGCCGTTCCGCTCTGCATATTGTCCACGGCGTTCGCTTAAATAATCATCTCTATTGATAAAAGCTTCTAGCGTCGCCCACTGAGCGTTGGCATTGGCTTCGGAAACTTGGGCTACCACGGTGCCCCCCATACCATCATCCACTTGCTCGCCAAAAATAATTTCGTTCTGGCTAGCAGGCACGTAGATTAAGTTTCGCGGTTCATCCAAATTAGGATCATCATTGGTCAGGGTACCGTCATTATCGCTATACACGTAGCTGAATGGCAAACCTGACTGCCCGTTATAAAACAGAGATATGGAAGTGGCAAAGTTCTTCCCGTACTCTTTGCGGTAAGAGACGAAGGCATTGACCCGACTGCCAGTAGAAAATTGCGATCTGGCTAAGCCGGCAGGATTATTTCGCCCATTGATGCTATGGTATTCCTGCCATTGCGAGGAATTGATAAATACTGTTCCATCAAACAACGACTCTGCATGGGTATAGGAATATGCCACGCTTCCGGTAAACCCATTATCAAATGGCTTTTGAAGCTGTGCGGTAATACTGAAAGTATTCCCTTTACCGGTATTGGAAGCCAGGGTTATATAGTTATAAGTAGGATCCAGTGGTGTAGGATCAAAAATAGGGCGATCATCCGGAGTTCCCGAAAGATTACCAATAGGATTACGTGGTTTATTGACATGTTGATAAATAATGTCATTCACCTTATTGGTATACTGCACGTCCAATGTACCGATCAACCCCCACCAGGGTAATTGCTGATCTACTCCCAAGCTGGCTTTAAAAATTTGGGGAAATTTGAAATCATCGGAGAATAAGTCAACGTCTCCCTGCGGCCCTCCGGTAATGGCCGGCTGGTTGTTAAGGTCCGGCTCAAACGGGATTCCCCCTGCTCCCGGAGGAGCGAATCCTGCCCCGTTGAAGCCTACGGTGAAACCACTGGTTAAACCATTTCTCAGATAAATACCCCCGGGCCATACATAAGGGATTCGGCTTGTGAAGATTCCCAACCCACCTCTAAGCTGGGTGGAATTATCTCCCCGGACATCCCAGTTAAATCCAAGTCGAGGGCTCCAATGGATCTGGGTGCCCGGCACCTGCCCGGCAGTAGAACCTTGAAGATCGTATCCCGCTGCCTCTATAGTCTGACGGGTTGTGTTATCAAATTGGGTGTTGGCAGGGCCGTCATCCAGAAAAATCGGGATATCCACCCTTAAACCTCCGGTTAATTTTAGGTCATCATTAACCTGAAATTCATCTTGCGCATAAAAACCCAGTTGCAATGTGCTGAAGTCAGCGGCTACTGATACGGCATTGTCCCCTATATTTTGATCGGACTGTTCATGTCCATACAAGAATAGATAGGCCTCCTCGGCAAAGAATTTATCAATGGAACTAAAAGAATATTGCGGGGGGTGTAAAGGCAAGAACAAGTTAAAAATGCTGAAAAACTCGTTATGAGTGCCAAACGTCAAGGTATGGCGACCTTTATAAAGATTGTAGTTATTTGTCAAGGTGATCACATCCTGATTGACCACATTGGCATGTGAGAACGGCTCGCCTCCCAACTGAATACGGGCTCCATTAGGGCCGTCGTCGATCAAAATGCTGGGGAACGGCTCTCCGGTAACTGCCCTGTCGTCTCGGACCGTGGTGATACCCACCAATAAACTGTTGGAGCTATTGTCGAAGTTACTCTTGAGCTCTATGGATCCATTGTTGGTGGTCGACGGAAAAGTCTGGCCGCTGTTGGAAAAGAATACATTGGAATTAGTGGTTTGGGGAGGTCCGATCTGATCGGCTTTGGTGTATCGGTAGCGAACAGCCAACTTATGTCGCTGGCTAATGTTATAATCGAGATTTAGCATAAACTTTTCCCCTTCCAATACATTACTGGTATTCCTGAAATCGCCAGGCTCGTATCCATAGTTGTTTCTCACAAAGTCGCCAATGGCCTCAAAATCGGCCTCAGTAGCGGTTCCTAAATAATCGTTGATAGCAAAGGGTTGGGGCGTTTCATCCCGCTGTATTTCTGCCAGGGCAAAGAAAAATAGTTTATCCCTCACTAGGGGTCCACCTAAGCGAAATCCGTAGGTCTTGTTACTGAAATCTGCCAATTTCTCCCGGCGAACATTGGAATCGTCAGTGGGAGTTTTACCGGCCAAGCCTTCATTACTGACCAGATACCAGGCAGACCCTTCCAGTTCATTGGATCCGGTACGGGTTACCGCGCTGATTCCTGCACCTGCTAAACCACCAAGTCTCACGTCATAAGGCGCCAACACAATCTGGAATTGTTCAATACCATCTACACTGATGGGAGAAATGCCGGTCTGTCCTCCGTTGGTACCGGAGTTTGCTAGACCAAAATAGTCGTTGGTAGCGGCGCCATCGATAAAAATCGAATTATAACGGTTGTTCAGACCTCCAAAAGAAATTGCGCCGTTGATACCAACGTTGGTATTGGCCAAAGGAGTCAACCTGGTGAAATCATTCAGCCCTCTGCTTACCGTGGGAAGTTGCTGAATGGTATAGTCATTTACCACAGTCTCGGGCGCCGATCGGTTGCCATCGAAGATATCACCAGTGGCAGCGATCACTTCTACTGCCTCCAGTTCCGTTACCTCATCGCTTAACCGTGCATCAAGCCGAAAAGTCTGCCCCAGGTCTACATATATGCCCTCTTGGGTGTAGGTTTCAAAGCCTACGAAACTGACCGTAACGGTATAAGGACCCCCCACATTCATGTTATTCAGCCGATAGGCCCCAGTAACGTCTGTAACGTTGCCAAATTGGGCATTGGTGGGTTGATGGACTGCCACCACCGTGGCACCGGGAATTGGATCACCATTGCCATCAGTTATGGTACCATTCATACTTGAAGTAGTAGTTCCCTGGGCGCAGGCGAAATCTGTTGGGATGATCAACAGAGCACCTAAGGCCAGGATAGGTAGTAAGAGTTTTCTCATAGTAGTTTAGCTTAGTGAATTTTACAAGCATTGACCGCGTGACTCGGTCGGTTAATTAACTAACAATAATACTATTAGTATTTGATTAATAAAAGCTAAGTCAGACAGTTGGCGGACTTATAGGTTATTTTACCCCCAGGCCGGTGATGTGAGTAAGATAGCGCTAAGTACGCTTCAGCAGGGTGCAAAAAAAGTGAGCCCCGGCCGGGGCTCACTTTACCTAATATTTATCGAATCCTAGTTTCCAAAAATATAACGCACTCCCATTTGCATCTGCCAACGTGAACTGCGTACTCCTGAATCATCGATACTGCGAAAATCAGCTTCTCCCGCTTCGCCATCAAAAGTGAAGGTGGGGGTGGTCCCATCTGCAGCAAATCCAGCAAAATCTATCAGTTCAATATTATCATTTCTTACAAAATATCTCCGGCCCCATTCATCGTTTAGAAGATTGCTGAAATTGAAGATATCCAATGAGAACTGCAGGGTGTTGCGTTTTCCACCTCCGGTTTCAATAAAGAAGTCCTGCAGAAAACGGAGATCCAATATGCTCTCAAATGGCAACCTGCTTTCATTACGTTCTGTGTAGCGACCTCTTCTATCTCTCAGGTAATCGTCATTTTCAATATATGCATTTAGATCGTTCCACTGCTGCTCTGGCGTACGATCGCCATCCTGAACCAGAACGATCTCATTGCTGCTGGCGGGTACGTAGATGAGGCTACGCTCTCGGCTGTCTTCGCTGGTAAGGCCGCCCCCATCATTGTAGATGAAGGAGTAAGGTACACCTGACTGTCCGTTGTAAAATAATGAGATCTGGGTAGCCAAAAATCCTGCATATTCCTTGCGATAGGAAACCTGCCCAACAATACGACTACCCGGTGAAAAGTCAGATCGGGCAGCCATTTGATTGAAATTCCGGCCATTTACGGAATAAAGTCCTCGCCATTGACTGCTGTTCTGACTGGAGGTGCCATCAAATACCGTGAAGGCATCTCCATAGGTGTAGGCAATGCTGGCAGACAGGCCATTGTCGAAAGGTTTGGTTATCTGAGCAGTAATGTTAAAAGCATAACCATCATTGGTGTTGGAGGCCAGCAATACCCGACTGTAGGTATCGTCAATCTCATCCCGGCGGTCATAAATAATGCGGTCATCCGGAGTTCCAGTCATCCTATTGGTAGAGGGCTTCAAATTGACGTTTTGATAGGCTACGTTATTCAGGAATTTGGTGTACAAACCCTCTATGGTTCCAATTAATCCCCAGGGAAGTTTATGATCAACTGCCAGGTTCAATTTCATTACTTGAGGCACTTTAAAATCCTCTACAAACAAGTCAATATCACCTGAAGGCTGAACAGTGCCCGGCTCTACGCTTTGAAATTGGTTATTGGGGTCGGGTTCGAAGGGTAGATCCCCGAATCTCAGATCGGTACCCCGATTCAACCCATAATTGTTATAAGCCCCTCCTGGCCAAACCAGGGGAACCCGGCTGTTGAAGATACCGACACCACCTCTCAGTTGGGTAGTTTGGTCTCCCCTGACATCATAATTGAAGCCAACCCGGGGCGCAACCATAAATTGGGTTTTAATAAATTGACCGCTTCTGGCTCCGTCCAAGTCATATCCAAAAGACTCGATGGCAGGAATGGCATTGTTGTTAAGGTCCTCATTCACCGGCGTGTCCTCGAAAATAGGGATATCAACCCTTACCCCCGCGGTAAACCTCAGTTTGTCATTTACCTGAATCTCGTCCTGTACATAAAAACCCAACTGAGCGGCATTAAAAACCGCAGCTGCCTGTGAACCATCGCCTACCACGTCATCGATCAATGAAAAACTCCTGATGAAAAAACTAGAATTTTCATCATTTAGAAAATCCTCCAAATTGGAATTGCCAATAGGCGTACTGCGGGTATATTCATATGATCCGAAATTAAATGGGATGAATAAATTCAATACATCATAAAACTCGTTATGGGTTCCCAGGGTAATGGTGTGTTTCCCTTTGAATAACTCGAAATTGTTGGTAATGGTGAAGATATCCTGATCCAACCGATTAGCGGTGGAAAACTGCTCGCTGCCGAAGAATATAGTACCATCGCCATCCATGATCTCTACCCAAGGAAAATCCTGTCCAAAAGGGTCCCGATCATCCCGTACCCGGGTATATCCCAAGATCAAACTATTGGCTTTGTCATTACCAAAGGTACTCTTGATCTCCAAGGAAGTGGAGTTAGTGGTACTGGGGAAGAACTCGGAATTATTCCTGAAGTTAATAGTGTTGTTGTCTGAGCGATCCGCTTCCAGATTCTCTACATCGGTATATGAATGCCTAAGGCTTAATTTGTGGTTTTGATGGATGTTCCAGTCTAACCGCAACAACAGCTTATCACTGTCCAGAAAGGCAGTGTTATTATCGAAAACGCCGGGATCGTAGCCAAAACCGTTTAGTTTGGATACTAAGGCATTCAAATCAGCCGCTGTGGCATTACCTCGGTAATCTGCGAAATTAAATGGTTGCGGGGTTTCATCTCGCTGCACTTCTCCACTTACAAAAAAGAACAGCTTATTTCTGATGATAGGGCCGCCCAGTCGTAGGCCATAGGTTTTCGCAGTGAAATCCGGTAGTTTGGTCTGCGGAACCGCTGTGTTATCCGTGGGTGTCTCTCCGGCAATACTTTCGTTTCTAAGAAAATAATAGGCAGAGCCCTCGAATTCATTGCTACCGCTTCTGGTAACCGCATTAATTGCACCACCAGCAAACCCGCTTTGGCGAACGTCGAAAGGGGCCACGGATATCTGAAACTGCTCTATGGCATCGATACTGATGGGAGTAACTCCGGTTTGCCCCCCATTGGTACCACTTCCCGCCAAGCCAAATACATCATTATTGACAGCACCATCTATAAAGATAGTATTATACCGATTGTTCATCCCACCAATGGAAATTGTAAATCCGTCATCGCCTTCTTGAACATTGGCCTGGGGAGTAAGCCTGGCAAAATCACCAATAGCCCTGGCCACTGTAGGCAACTCGTTGATAGTACGTTCATCCACCACCGTGGTAGCGCCATTGCGGTTTCCATCGAAAACGCTGGTTTCTGAGGTGATTACTAGTTCGGCCAACTCGGTAGTAGTTTCCGAGATGGTAAAATTCTGTTTAGTGGTTTGCCCTAAGGATAAGAAAATATTATCCCGTTCCTGGGTTTCGAAGCCTACAAAAGAAACGGTTAATTTATAGGGGCCACCCACATTCATATTGCGGATAGTGAAAAGTCCTTGATTGTTGGTGACATTCCCATACTGAGTTCCAGTAGGTTGATGCAATGCAATCACGGTAGCGCCGGGTACCGGCTCTCCGCTGTCATCCACCACGGTCCCATTCATGGAGGCGGTAGTAACACCTTGTGCAAAGGCGAGATCAATACGGATGGCGCCCAAAATAAAGGCCAGGGCAGCCAGAAATAGTAGTTTTCCATTCATAGTTTATAATTTATCTTAAATAATTCATTTTCATTGGTCCTATTACCTTTAGGTATCTTGAAATGATGGTTGACTAATCTACCCTTGGTGGTCACATTTCAAGCTTGTCCACAAACTTATTAGGTTAATTAGCATCCCTACGGTCAGTAATATTAAGTTTTTTTTATTTTTGGAGCTGTTAATTGATCATAATATAATATCATTTATTCGCCGCTTGGCTGAACCGGCCTTAAATCGGCTGCTCTTAAATTCCGCTGCCAGATCAATTCGCCCTGCACATCCCGTATCTCCAGCTGCAAAACCCGCTCCGTACGAGGGCCTGAAACCTTTACCAGACCATAATTTCTGGTAGTGACCAAAGTGCCATCGACCATATTGGAGTTTTCGTTCTCCTCTGGCGTGTGGGGGCTGGAAGTTAAAGGTGATACGGTAAAATCGTATAATGGATAAAAACCTTCAATCTCCAGTTTGGATAACTCTGAATGATGCCGGTCTCCGGTGAGAAAAATCACCCCCCAGGCTCCGGATTCTTTTACCGTTTGCAATAGCTTCCTCCGTTCTAGCGGATAGGTAGCATAATTTTCATACACCGCACCGGCGTTCAGTACCTGACCACCGATACAAATGAATTTAAATGCTGCCCGGCTTTCGGTAAGTGCGTCTTTTAACCACTGCATTTGTGCGTCACCTATCAATACTTTTGCTGAATCTGAGTCAGCATTCGGCGCCCTGAAGTAGCGATCATCCAACAGGAAAAATTGTACATCCTGCCAGTAGAAGGTTCCGGTAATACCCCCTTCACCGGTTAAATTATAATTTGGGTTGCCCCAAAAAAGTTGAAATACCTCGGAGGTAATGTGCTTATTCCAGTAACTGCGGTCCGAATCATTGGGGCCGTAATCGTGATCATCCCAGATGGCGTATTGATGCACTGACCCCAATAAAGGCTGCATTTCCGGTAGTGACCTGGTGTGGGTGTATCGATGCAATATACCTGTGCGGCTGTTCCAGTCAACCTCTCGCAAATACAAATTGTCACCCAACCATACCATAAAATCCGGTTTGCTGGCATGAATACTATTAAATATCTGATAATCCCCACCGTATGGGTCCCCGGGCCGGTCATATTTGGGTTCATTGACATAATGACAACTGCCCAGGGCAAAGGTGAAAGCAGGAGGATCCTCCCTCCATTGCCAAAGTTTTTGGGTCTGGAAAGTTAAGGGATAGTCAATTGCTGTTTTTTTCCCGTTGATGACCAATTGGTAATGATAGGTTCGGCCCGGTTCCAACTGATCTGCAATTGCTTTGACTACGTATGCTTTCTCTTTAAGCGATGATTGAGGCTTGGTTTGGTATTTGACTTCCGGCCTACCATTATCCCAGTAAATAAATTGTACTTCTGCGGGCTGGGTGGTCTGTGCCCATAACAACACCTCTTTCATGGTAGAATAACCTACCATTGGACCCGATTGCAGCAAGCTGTCCTGGGCGCATAGTTGCAGCGCCGTTAACATCAGCAAAATCATTAACTTTAGCGCCTTCATAACCAAATATACCATTCATTTATTAATAATTTTTTACATTCCCCTGATTTGAAAGGCTTAATCGAAATTTATAATGACTCAAATATTCTCTTGCCTCCTGGTTATTCTTTCTCTAAACTGGGTATCCGCCCAAGACCTAAGTTACTATTTACCATCCGGTTTGGAGTATGATCAGGGTATTCCCACCCCTGCCTCGGTACTTGGTCATGAAGTAGGCGAATGGCATGCCTCTCATGATAAATTAGTTCACTATCTGAAGGTACTGGCCGAGGCTTCACCGCGGATTACCCTGGAAACTTACGGTTATACCTATGAACGTCGTCCCTTATTGCTATTGACAATAACCAGCCGCCAAAATCACCAGAATCTGGAACAATTACGCCAAGAACACCTGAAGCTTTCTAATCCTGCAGTAAGCGCCCAATCCGATCCGGAGCAAATGCCGGTGGTGGTATGGATGGGTTACAGTGTGCATGGCAATGAAGCCAGTGGCAGTAATGCTTCCATGCTGGCTGCCTATCACCTGGCGGCAGCCCAGGGAGAAGAAATTGAATCTTTATTGGACAACGCCATTATCTTGATTGATCCCAGTATAAATCCTGATGGCATGAATAGATTTGCCAGTTGGGTAAACAGTCATAGGAGTAAAAATCTTGACCCCAACCCGGAAAGTTTGGAGCATTCGGAATCATGGCCCCGGGGTCGCACCAACCATTATTGGTTTGATCTGAACCGAGATTGGTTACCGTTGCAACATCCCGAATCCCAAGGCAGAATAATTCAATTTCATCGCTGGAAACCCAATGTATTAACCGATCATCATGAGATGCGCTCCAATCGAACCTTTTTCTTTCAGCCAGGGGTACATTCCCGCAATCATCCACTTACGCCCACTTCAACAATAGACCTTACGGGGGAAATTGCCGGATTTCATGCCAAGGCCCTGGATGAGATTGGCTCGCTATACTATTCCGGTGAAGGATATGACGATTTTTACTTCGGAAAAGGGTCCACTTATCCTGATATTAACGGGGGTATCGGTATCCTATTCGAACAGGCGAGTGTCAGGGGACATCTGAGGAAAACTGACAATGGTTTGCTTAGCTTTCCTTTTGCCATTCGCAACCAGTTTACAACTACCTTATCAACCTTAGAAGCCGCTGTAAATCTCAGAGTTCCCTTATTGCAGCATCAAAGAAATTTTTATCAATCCGCTTTGAGTGAAGCCTCCAGCTATGAAGTGAAGGCATATCTGTTCGGCGGCGACGACCGGGCTAAACTGCATCATTTTTTAAATACTGTAAGAAGACATCAAATTAATATTTATGCGCTGGCAGATGAAGTTCGAATTGAACAGAAAAGATTCTCGGCACCCAATAGTTATATAATTCCTTTGGACCAGCCACAGCACCGCCTGATCAGGGCGTTGTTTGAACAGCGCACCAGTTTTAGCGATAGTTTGTTTTATGATGTTTCCGCCTGGACGCTTCCCCTGGCCTATGGGATCGAGTATGCAGAATTGAATTCAAGGGATTTTCAAAGATCATTGCTGGGGGATCGGATTGATGATCTGAAGTTCCCGGAAGGTGAAATAACCCCTTCTCAAAACCCTTATGCTTATGCTTTTGCCTGGGATTCCTACTTTGCTCCCAGAACCCTAAACAGTATTCTTCAGGCAGGCTTCCTGGCTAAAGTCGCCACCGAGCCGATGTACTTGCCAACTGGGGACATATTACCCGCTGGTGCCATATTAGTACCGGTATCCAATCAATCACCCTTTGTCGATAGTTTACATTCCTTGATGCAGGAAAGGGCTGCCAAGGACGGTATTAAGGTCTATGCCCTGGAAACCGGGTTTGGTGGGCAACAACGATCCTGGGGTAGCCCGACCCTCGCAACTATCAAACTACCAAATATCCTATTGCTGACCGATGGCGACATAAGCGGATATGAAGCGGGTGAAGTCTGGCACCTTCTGGATCACCGGCTGGATATCCCTTTAACCCTGGTGGCACAGCAAAAGATCAATAGCTATAACCTCACTCCCTACAATACCATAGTACTTCCGGACGGTCAATATAAATCCATCAACAACGTCGGTAAAGAAAAACTGAGCGATTGGGTGAAATCCGGAGGCACTTTGATAGCCTGGAAAAAAGGCGCCAAATGGCTCTCCGATGCTCATATCAGCCAAACCATGTTTAAAACACCCTGGTCGGATACTACTTCCTACCTAGCCTACGGCTACCGGGATAAATACAGCGGGGCCCAGGTTATTGGTGGTGCCATTTTTGAGACCATTGGGGATCTTACTCACCCCCTGTTGTACGGCTATGACCAATCCTCCATTGCCGTTTTTCGCAATCATGATCTTTTTATGCAAAGATCTAAAAATCCTTTCACCAACCCGCTGATGTATACCAATTCACCCTTATTAAGCGGTTATATCAGCACCCGAAAACTGGAGGAGCTTAAAGATACACCAGCAGTGGATGTGAGCCATATGGGTTCCGGTAAGGTGATCTCATTCTCGGATAATCCTAATTTTCGGGCTTTCTGGTGGGGTACCAACAAACTATTTCTCAATGCCATATTTTTCGGACCCATCATCGAAAATGAAACCCTAAAATGATTTTTGCTACAGTTGTGAGAATTCCTTTTCTTTGTGGCAATGGAATCTGTAATACTTTTCCCACAGGACAAGAATTATATCCTGAAGGAAGCCCAAGAGTCCACCAGGGAATCACTGTTGAACAAACTGGTCTTAAGCGCCAGAGATACTTACCTGACTACCTCTAATCCACTGGGGCTGGAGGATGATACCGTAAAAACCCTCAAAGACTTGAACCACCAGGGTCATATTAGAAAATTGCTGCCTTTTTATCAGGAACTGGCAGGTGTCTACCGGTATAAAATTGGCAGCAATCAATTGGAGTTCATCTTCTCGGGCAAGAGTCACTATGAAAAATACCTGGACGACTGGACCGAGGCTTTCGAAATCTGGTGCGAAGAATTTCTCGGATCCCCGTACTTTATCAGGGCGGTGCTGGAGATCGCCATATTGCACCCGCTTCACCGCAAAGCTGACCTGGCGGTAAATCGACTAAAAGTATACCTTTCTGACTATTTCCAATTGAAAGTTTACAAATACCGGGGTATACAGCCCATGACAGCGGCATAAATAAAAGTAACACAGTCCCCATAATTGATACTACGGTGCGTTTACTTGCATGAGTCAATCAAAAATCAAAGCAAGTTATGAACACCTTAAAAAATCGTATTCAACTAATCGGACGTTTAGGCAAAGACCCGGAATTTCGATTACTTGATAGCGGAAAGAAAGTTGCCAATTTTAGTGTGGCCACTAATCAAACCTATAAAAACGCATCAGGTGAAAAAATTGAAGACACTCAATGGCACCAGGTAGCGGTATGGGGAGCACTGGCCGAAATTGCCGATAAATATCTTAGGAAAGGGAGTGAAGTAGCAATCCTGGGAAAATTAGTTCATCGCTCCTACGAAGGACCCGATGGGAATAAACGCTATATTACTGAAGTAGTGGCTGATGAATTGCTGATGATGAGCACTTCCAAACAGGAAGCTTCTGTAGCAAGTTAGATCAGGTAGGGGAAGAAGCCTTCCCCTATTGCTTTCCGTATCGGAACATCAATATGTTCGCTTGACCGCCACGGCCTTCATTAGAAATGTAGAGATCCCCGTTCGGGGCGAAGCAAATACCTTCAGGTTGCTTAAAAAGCACATTCGGCAGCGGGATGAATTCCTGAATTTCTCCCCTATTATTTAAAATGATCATTACTTTTCCTTGGAAAGCCACAATATACAATTCTCCCGTTTTAGGATGCACCGCCAGTCCAGATGGCATGAACCTCAACATACTTTTGGACAATTCCCAGGGTGGATTCCTTTCTTCTACCCATTCTTCCACCTGTTTCTTGCGTATGTTGTAGGCTGGTTCTTCATCGAATCCCTCTGATAAACTGTAGCTGTAAATCGCTTTACCTTTAACCTCCTGATCTTTGAGGTCAGGGTCTCCCTTACATGCAATCAGCAGTGACTTCCCATCTGCGGAAAGACCCAGCCCTTCAATATTATTTGAGCTGCGCAGTGGAGTATCAATGACCTCGGTTTTATCCTGCTTCTGGAGATAATTATACAAGTCGCCATTACTCTCCACTACATAAACGGATTCTCCTACCACCTGAATCCCTTCATAATCGCCACTTTTAGCAAAGTTTATGCGTTCTGTTACTCTTTCGTCCTTTATATCATATAAATAAATCTTGCCATCCTCATCCTGTACACAAGCCAATACATTACGTTGATAGTAACTCAAGCCGGATATTTCGGATAATTCCTCCGGCATAAAATAGTGTTTATCGGGCGAATTAAGATTATAACCTCTAGTTACCTCAAATTCGTGCCAGTAGGCAAGTCGCTCTTCATAATCATGGGGTCGATATGGATTACAACAAAATAATAACCAAGTGGTTATTAATGAACAGGCAATGCCCTCTAGTAGCTTTGAAAGGTATAGGGGGGACACGGGTTTTATGGTAATTTTCTTATATTTAAAATAGGGTTTTTTTCTAATTGTTACCAATTGGTAATAAGTAGGATGTAGCACAAGTTATGAAACAGAACCATAAACACAACGGAACCCCGTTTGAATCTGCGCTTTTGATAAAGACACGGGCTTATGTGGAGAAACTTTTCCAGAATGAGCTTCCAGAGAAATTTGTGTATCACAACATGACCCATACTCTGGATGTAGTGGATGCCACTGTCGAAATTGCCCGGAAATCGCATCTGAGAAAAGAGCAAATGGAGACGGTGCTTTTGGCAGCATATCTTCATGACATCGGTTACACCCGGGATGCCCAGGATCACGAAGAACACAGCATTGCTCTAAGCCGTGAGTTTCTGGCCTCAGAAAGCTTACCTCCAAAGCGGATTGAAGAAGTGATCGGATGTATCGAAGCCACAAAAATGCCCCAAAACCCTAAAACTCTGGTACAAAGGGTGCTTTGTGATGCCGATCTATATCACCTGGCCGGGGGCCAATATTTTGAAAAAGCAGAGCTCCTAAGGGAGGAGTTCAGCAGTGTGGAGAACGATCACATCACCGAACTGGAATGGCTGGATATGAGCACCCTGTTCATTAACAATCATCAATACTTTACCGAGTACGGAAAAAGAGTGCTTCACCCTAAAAAGCAACAAAATCTCAAAAGGATAAAAAAGCGCATTAAAGGATTGAATGCCGACCCCAAATACACCCTGAAACTAGAAAAGCAGTTGGAAAAACTGCAGGAGGCCGAGAAGAAGAAACCTACCAGGGGTATTGAGACCATGTTTCGTATTACCTCTAAGAACCACCTTACTCTCAGTGGGATGGCCGATACCAAGGCCAATATTATGATTTCCATCAACTCTATTATTTTATCCATTCTAGTATCGGTGCTGATAAGAAAGTTCGGGGAGTATCCCAATCTAATCCTTCCTACCCTGATCCTGGTGCTGGTATGTCTGGCAGCCATAGTATTTTCCATCCTGGCCACCAGACCCAACATATCCTCCGGCACTTTTACCCGAGAAGACATCCAGAGCAAACGAACCAATCTTTTATTTTTTGGAAATTTTCATGGGATGCACTTGAACGACTACCTCTGGGGGATGAAAGAAATGATGCAGGATGGGGATTATCTTTATGGCAGTATGATCAAGGATATTTATTTTTTGGGTATTGTTTTAGGTAAAAAGTACAAACTGCTTAGGATATCCTACACCATTTTCATGTTCGGATTTGTTTTCGCTATCCTCAGTTTTCTTTTGGCGATCGCATTCCCTGAGACTATGACTCCAGCAGTATTTCAACCTTAAATCTGTAGCATACTGGCATGATCCAGTTTGCAATTGATCCATTCATCATCAAATTTCGCCCCCCATTTCTCATAAAAGTTAATGGCCACGTTATTCCAGTTCAGAACCTGCCAATACAGACCTGTACATTGCTGTTCCAAGGCAATCTTCGCAGTTTGCAGTAACAGCCGCTTGCCTATTCCGCGGCCCCGGTAGGAGCGGGTCACAATAAGGTCCTCCAAGTACATACCTTTCCCCTTCCAGGTGCTGTACCTGGGATAGAATAGCGATAAACCCACTATCTTTTCACCATCTGCTGCCACTAAAAACTGAAACCAGGGAGTGTCGCCAAAAGCATCCCTCTGCATCCTTTCCTCCGTCAAAGTTACCTTGTCGGCCGCATGCTCATATTTCGCCAATTCCACAATGAGTGACATGGCGCCTGAGATATCTTCGGGACGCCCGGTTCTTACTTCAATCTGTTCCATTAGATTTCCGGGCCAGCTAATTCTGGTATCCAGTTCATATTATACCAAGCAAACGCATAGTGATCTGCAGCTTGTTCAATCCGCTTGCTGGTAGGAGTACCAGCTCCGTGTCCAGCATCCGTTTCAATACGAATGATCACCGGGTCCGGACCCTGATGATACTCTTGTAAGACCGCAGCAAACTTATAGCTATGTGCTGGAACCACTCTATCATCGTGGTCTGCGGTGGTAACCATAGTGGCGGGGTACGAGGTCCCCTGCTTTAAAGCATGTACCGGAGAATAGGCCTTTAGATACTGGAACATCTCTTCGCTATCTTCTGCAGTACCATAATCGTACGCCCAGCCGGCACCTGCGGTAAATTTATGATAACGCAACATATCCATTACTCCAACCGCCGGGAAAGCCACCTTGGCCAGATCTGGGCGCTGGGTCATGGTAGCCCCTACCAATAGCCCTCCGTTGGACCCGCCAGCGATGGCCAGGTGATCGGAATTTGTATAACCCTCTGAGATTAGGAATTCCCCTGCGGCAATAAAATCATCGAATACATTTTGCTTATTCATTTTAGTGCCTGCCAGATGCCATCTTTCACCATATTCTCCGCCACCACGCAAATTGGGCTGAGCATAAATACCTCCATTCTCCAGCCACACCATCCTGGAAATACTAAATCGCGGAGTCAAGCTTATATTAAACCCTCCGTAGGCATACAGATAGGTAGGGGTCTGACCGTTCAGTTCAAGGTCCTTGCGATGCACAATAAACATAGGAACTTCCGTACCGTCCTTACTTCGGTAAAAAACCTGCTTAGTGATATAATCATCCGGGTTGAAATCCACCTCAGGTTGTTGATGTAGTTCTGAAGTGCCAGCTTCAATGTCGTACTTATATACAGTGGGAGGAGTAGTAAATGAGGTGAAGGTATAATACACCTCGTTATCATCCATGCGACCATTAAAGCCCGTTACAGAACCGATTCCGGGAAGTTCGATATCTTTCTCCAATTTACCCTGGAGATTGAACTGTTTTACCTTGCTCTTGGCATCCACCATGTAACGGCCAAATATCTTGTCTCCTGCTACCGTTGGATTTAATACATGCTCCGTCTCAGGAATCAAATCTTTCCAGTTATCCCGGGTAGGTGTGGCAAATTGAACCTCAACCAGTTTGGTGTTTGGAGCTTCAAAATCAGTTTCTATCAATAATCTGGAACCAACATTGCCAACCACGTCGTGATTGTTATCAAAGTTATCCACCATGACCGTTATCTCGCCTTCATCCTGTTCCAGGTCCTTAATTAACAGTTCGTTACCAGAGGTACTTTGCGCTGCTGCTATGATCAGATATCTCCCATCTTCGGTAGTATAAGCCTGGATGTATCTTCGGGGATTTTCATCGCCTCCATATATCAGTTGGTCCCGTGATTGTGAGGTGCCTAATTCGTGGTAAAATAATTTGTGATTTTGGGTCTTTCCGGATAATACACTGCCATCCTTCGGGGTATCGTAACTGCTGTAAAAGAAACCTTCATTACCTTTCCAGGCTATACCGCTGAACTTAAGGTTCTTGAGGGTGTCACCCACTACTTCTCCGGACTCGGTATCCATTATGATTGCCTTGCGCCAATCCGATCCGCCTTCTGAAATTAAATAAGCCACCATACTGCCATCCACGGTAAAGCTAGTAGAGGACAATGACACGGTTCCATCCTCGGAAAAGGTATTGGGGTCTAAGAATATTTCCTCGTTCCCTTCAGAGTCCTTTCTGAATAATACATTTTGATTCTGTAAGCCATTATTCCGGTAATAATAAAAGTAATTACCATGGCGGGTAGGTGCATATACTTTCTCATAATCCCATAATTCTTCCAAACGGGTTTTAATCTTTTCCCGAAAGGGTATTTGTTCCAGATAAGAAAAAGTAACCTGATTCTGGGCTTCCACCCAGTCTTTTGTTTGAGGAGCATAATCATCCTCCAGCCAACGATAGGGATCCGGCACTTCATGGCCAAAATAGATATCTACGGTATCGACCTTCTCCGTTTCCGGATATTCCAGGTGGGTCTGGGTGGTGGTTTCAGTGGTTCCGCAACCAGCTGCCACAAATAGTAATAAAAATAAAGTTGTCGAGTATTTCATGGGTTTGATTGTTTTAAGTAGTGATCAATTCAAACCCTGTATAGGGCCTGAGCACTTCCGGAATGGTAATTCCTTTTTCGCTTTGATTGTTTTCCATGAGGGCTGCCACAATGCGAGGCAAGGCCAGGGCGCTTCCATTCAGGGTATGCAGCAAGGTATTGCTTTTGCCTTCCGACCGCACCCTTAATTTTAAGCGGTTTGACTGGTACGTTTCAAAATTACTAACAGAACTCACCTCCAGCCATTTCTGCTGTGCAGCGGTAAATACCTCAAAATCAAAGGTCTGAGCCGAGGTAAACCCCAAATCGCCAGCGCACAAATTCAATATCCTATAAGGGAGCTTTAGTTTCTCCAACAACATCTTTACATGATCGCACATTTCATTCAGAGCGTGGTACGAATATTCAGGTGGCTGAATTTGCACGATCTCCACTTTATCAAACTGGTGCAAACGGTTTAATCCACGTACATCCGCTCCCCAGCTGCCCGCTTCCCGTCTGAAACAAGCAGAGTAGGCCACTAATTTTTTTGGTAATTCCTGCGGCTCAAACAATGTTCCCCGATAGATATTGGTAAGTGGTACTTCAGCTGTGGGTATGAGAAAAAATTGACTGTCGGATATGGCATACATTTGCCCTTCCTTGTCCGGCAACTGACCGGTACCCAGCCCCGATTCCTGATTTACCAGCAGGGGTGGCTGAACCTCATGATAACCTGCTTCATAAGCCTGATCCAGAAAAAAGCTGACCAGGGCTCTTTGTAACTTAGCCCCCTGACCCAGGTAAAATGGGAAGCCAGCGCCAGTTACTTTACTACCTAACTCAAAATCCAATATTCCAAGCTTCCTTCCAAGCTCCCAGTGCGGGATCCCACCCGCCTCAGGCAGTTGACCCCATTCTGCCACTACCTCATTATGCTCTGCGTTTCGTCCCTCCGGCACTGATGGATTGGGAATATTGGGCAGATCATATAACCGCTGATCTATTTCCTCCACCAATTCTCCCAATTGGCTTTGTAGCGTCTTAGCTTGTGACTTTAGTGCAACTGTTGCCGACTTTAAAGTTTCTGCTTCCTCCCTGGCGCCCGACTGCATCAACTGGCCAATGCTTTTAGACTTCTGGTTGCTTTCTGCCAGTATACTATCTAATTCAGATTGGGTCTCTTTGCGCCTATCATCTAAATGAATGAGATTCTCCAGCAACTGCTTTGCTTCGGCTATGCCTCGCATTTCCAGGCCACTTACCACCTGTTCAAAGTTCTTTGTAATACGGTTGAGCTCCAGCATTCTTTACCATTCACATGTAGAAAAACAAAATAAATGAATAATCCCTACATTATGTAATATTAAGATGGATATGACATTAGGCAGGCATAGCGCTAGAAAATAATTTAAATGCTTGCTTATGTTACACCATTAATTTATACTTGCATAGTCTTTGCATATCACTCAAATCTACTCAGATTTTGAGGTCATATCTGGAAAAGTAGTTTCTTAATAATTTAATCTAAGTCACTTAAACTGCATACTTAATCATTTCTAACCGAAGGAATTAATCCTTTTTTAACCTATGTACAACATTGAAGAACTGAAAGTGAGACTCCTTTCTGAGTTAAAGGAGATCGCGGAGGAGCTAGGAGTAAAGAACTATAAAAAATTAGCCAAGAAAGATCTAATCTATAAGATTCTGGATCAACAAGCCATCACCCCTGAGAACGACCTACCCGAAAAGAAACCGGTAGCTGTGGAAGCTGTCGAGGATTCTAAGGCTACTAACATCCCCAAAAGGGAAAATGTAACCAAGGGAAGCACCGATAAGGATGATGATCTTTTTAAATCCTTTAATGTAAAGAAAGATAGCTCATCCAACAAGGATGATCGGAAATCGGGAAAATCCTCTGATAAATCCAGCCGGGATAACCGCGACAACCGGGATAACCGCGACAACAAGGAGAAAAGGGATGGTCGGGACAACCGAGATCAAGGTCATGGCAAAGATAAAAGAGAGTCCAAGAAGAAAACCCATAATATTAAGGATTTTGATGGGCTGATCGTTAACGAAGGAGTATTAGAGATCATGCAGGATGGGTATGGGTTCCTGAGATCATCTGATTATAACTACTTAAGCAGTCCGGACGACATCTATGTCAGTCCTTCCCAAATAAAACTGTTTGGCTTAAAAACCGGTGATTCCGTCAAAGGGCAAATACGCCCGCCTAAAGAGGGAGAAAAATATTTCGCCCTGCTCCGAGTGGAGAACGTTAACGGGAAAACCACGGATGAGATCCGTGACCGGGTTCCTTTTGAATATCTAACCCCTTTATTCCCTAACGAACGCATTAAGTTAAGTACCAAACCCAATGAGTACTCGACCCGCTTGCTGGATATGTTTGCTCCGATTGGCAAAGGTCAGCGTGGAATGATCGTGGCACAGCCCAAGACCGGTAAAACTGTCTTGTTAAAGCAAATTGCCAATGCCATATCCAAGAATCACCCCGAGTGCTATTTAATTATTTTATTAATCGATGAGCGCCCGGAAGAAGTGACCGATATGGCTCGCAGCGTTCGTGCTGAAGTAATTTCTTCTACTTTTGACGAGCAGGCAGAAAGGCATGTGAAAGTATCTAACTTAATACTGGAAAAGGCAAAGCGAATGGTGGAGTGTGGTCATGATGTGGTGATCCTGTTGGATTCTATCACTCGCTTGGCCAGAGCTTACAACACTGTGGTGCCTTCCAGCGGAAAAATACTATCTGGTGGTGTCGACGCCAATGCCCTGCATAAACCAAAACGATTCTTCGGGGCTGCCCGTAATGTGGAACATGGTGGTTCCTTGACCATTATTGCTACCGCCTTAATAGAAACAGGCTCTAAGATGGATGAGGTGATTTTTGAAGAATTTAAAGGAACAGGTAATATGGAACTGCAGCTGGATCGCAAGCTTTCCAACAAACGTATTTACCCTGCGATCGATGTGCCGGCCTCCGGTACCCGCAGAGAAGATCTGTTGCTTGATAAGGAAACACTCTCCAGGGTATGGATACTGCGGAGGTTTATGGCTGATATGAACTCAAACGAAGCCATTGAGTTCCTGTTGGAAAAAATGAAAGGAACTGAAAGCAACGCTGAATTCCTTACTTCCATGAATGACTAACTGCCATTCACGAAGTTATCGAGATATTGAAAATGGCCACCCAGGTGGCCTTTTTTGGTTATAGTGGCCCGGGATATGATTTTTTGAAGGTCTTTTTCCAATAGTGCCGGCAGAACCCGATCCACAAACTCATCTCCAAAATCCTTACTGGCATCCCTCGGCAATTCGCCGGGCAGATTATCTACTGCCATCATGGTAATATTGGCTTCATCGCTAAGCGCTGGTTCCACCTTATCCTGACTGGGGTTATAGTCATAAAGCGGGTCCTCTATGGTAGATGGCATTTTTGTGGCCGGAATAGATCCGTCTATATCGCAGGTAATATCAGCAATTAGTTTGATCTCAAAATCGTTTTTGAGGATTTGCTCCCGGGTAAAAAGCCGGGGAGCCCTGGGATCCCAATACGCTCCCGCAATGAAAATATCAGCATGACGGGCATATTTGATGAAGGTAGAAGAATATTGCTGTGGAGAATCGAAGAATTTCTGTCGATCAAATATCTCATTTGCCTTGGAAGTGTGATAATCCCGGCTATTTAATTGGGTATAAACAGGTTCATGATACAATCTGCGGATGAATTGGGCCGGGCTTACCCGCCTAATGCCCATGGCGTTCAACACTTCCATAGCCCCTTTGGCCACCCTGCCCCCGCCGGTAAGCACGATCTTTATTTTAGGTAATACTACTTTACCGTATTCTTTTTTCAGGTCCTCTAAATCAAAGCACTCATGCGCTCTGCGGATCTGAAATAAGTTATACCTTTTGCCATAAGCCCAGATACTATTATAGGCCCCTACAATCCCCGCATAACGGCCAAATGCCAACACCCGGCGTCCGTGGGCGTCTGTAAGGCACTCGTAATCCAACAGGGTTATGTGCTTGTCCAGTACAGCCCGTAACAATTCTCTATTATAGGCTTGTTCTTTAATAGTATGAGAAAAGAAAAAATAGGTTTTATGGGGTATCAGTTGAGGGATCGGCACCTCTTTGACCCCCAGCAGTACCTCACAATCATCCACTTTCTCTACTACTTTAATCCCTGATTTGATATACTCCTCATCCCGGTAGGCTCTGATGTCACTTGCCTGGCACAGGATCTCTACTGGATATTGCTGCTGAGCCCTGGCCGCGGTTGAGGGGGACATAGCAACTCTGCGATCAATTGGAACCTTCCCTTCTCGGATTAGCCCTATTCGAAGTTTGCTCATACTGTAATCAACTCTCCAGGAATTCTCCCAATAATGCCCCCCCCTCCTTTTTTCGGTTAGGGCCTGCCGGGGCAATGGCTTTGATCAGTTTCCTTATTGGCATCGACTGCAGCCAGACCTTTCCGGTACCCTGGAGCGTAGCCAGAAATATGCCTTCACCTCCGAAGATCATGGATCTCAATCCTCCGGCTCGTTGAATATCGTAGTTTATAGGACTTTCAAAGGCGACTATGCAACTGGTATCAACCCTCAAGGTTTCATTATTTAAGACCTTTTCAATGACTGTACCTCCTGCGTGCACGAAAGCCAATCCGTCGCCTTTTAACTTCTGTAGAATAAACCCCTCCCCTCCAAACAGGCTGCTCCCCAATTTGCGATTCAAAGTGACGCTGATCTTGGTTCCCAGGGCTGCACAAAGAAAACCATCTCGCTGAGCAATTATTTCTTGTCCGCTGCACTTTCCCAAATCCACCGGAATAACCGTACCTGGATATGGAGCGGAGAAGCCCACCCTGGACTTACCAGCACCTTGATTTGTAAAGTGGGTCATGAATACAGATTCACCAGTCAATATTCTGGAACCTGCGGATATCATTTTACCCAAAAACCCCTGGTTGGGATCGGATCCATCACCCATTTTAGTTTCGAAATTAATACCGGGCTCCATATACAGCATGGTGCCTGCTTCTGCTATTACAGTTTCTCCTGGATCCAGCTCGATTTCCACGATTTGGATACTCTCGCCGATTATCTGATAATCTAACTCATGTGATCTCATGCTATTCTGATTCGTCTGATGGATCCTCTACATCGTCTTTGGTTCCGGGAAGGTCTTTGCGATCCCTTAGTTTTTTATCATCGACATGTCGATTGAGGAATTCATTAATTTTATCCACTTCAAAGTTGGTCTTAATCTCTCCAAAGCGATCAATTTCAATGTCAAAACCTTTCAATTCTTTATTGACGGTAGGTTTTTTCTTATCGGATTTAGATTTTTTCGATTTTCTACCCATTTCTACTATGCTCAATGCCTTCAAACTGATCCATAGCGGTATGTAGTCTACTACGGATTTCTTGCGGGCCCAGAATACTCATCAGCTTCATCAGGTCCGGCCCTTTAGCAGCCCCTGTCAAAGCCACTCGCAGTACGGGCATCACTTTCCCGAAACTCCATGATTTTTTCTCCAGGTTTTTCACAAACACTCTATGCAGAGCTTCTGCCTCAAAATTGGGAAGCGCTTCTATTTCCGTCAGAAATTCTTGCAGGAATTCCCCCACTTCCGTGCTCCACTTTTTACGAATCACCAATTCATCGTAGTGGCTGGGTTCTCTGAATAACACTTCGCCTTGTCTCCAAATGTCTTCGGCAAATGTGATACGGTCCTTTAACAACTCAACCGCTCCCTTTAACTGTTCATCAGTATATGCTACACCTTCTCTATTCAGCGTTTTCTGTAACATTTCCGACAGCTGTGAATCCGGTAGCTGCCGCACATAATGCTGATTATACCACAGGGCCTTCTGATAATCAAATCTGGCCCCACTTTTAACGATTCTAGACAAGCTAAAGTTTTCCACTAACTCTTCCAGGGAGAATATCTCGTTTTCATTCCCGGGATTCCAGCCCAGCATAGCTAAAAAATTTATCATGGCGGCAGGTAAAAATCCTACCTCCCTGAAGCCCTCACTCACCTTATTGCTGCCAGGATCTCTCCAGTTTAAAGGAAACAAAGGAAACCCGCCCTGCTCTGCATCTCTTTTGGAAAGTTTACCCTTCCCATCAGGTCTCAATATTAGCGGTAAATGGGCAAATTCAGGCATCTCCCGCTCCCATCCCAAAAATCGATATAACAAAACATGCAAGGGGGCAGAGGGCAACCACTCCTCTCCTCGGATAACGTGGGTGATCCCCATCAAATGATCATCGACGACATTGGCCAGGTGATAAGTAGGCATACCACCGGATTTAAGAATGATTTTATCATCTAAATTGGAACTTTGTACTTTGATCCAACCTCGCACCTGATCCCGGAATCTTATATCCTCTTTAACCGGCACTTTTAACCTGACCACATAAGGCGCGCCACCTTCAAGGAGTTCCCGTACCTCGTCTTCAGCCATGGTCAATGCGTTGCGCATGGACATACGGGTTATACTGTTATACTGTTGATGGGATACCTTTGCTTCCTGCAGTCGTAAACGCATGGCCTCCAACTCTTCAGAAGTATCAAAAGCGTAATACGCCTTGCCCTTTACAATGAGTTCTTCGGCATATTGTCGGTAAATATCCGCCCGTTCACTTTGTCGATATGGAGCGTGAGGTCCTCCCACAATGGGGCCCTCATCCGGGCTTATTCCCAACCAACTCAAGGCTTCTGATATATATCTCTCCGCTCCATCCACCAGTCGATTGCGGTCAGTATCTTCAATTCTCAGGATGAATGATCCATGATGCTTTCGGGCAAATAGATAGTTATAAAGAGCCGTTCTCAGGCCACCCAGGTGCAGCGCCCCAGTAGGGCTGGGGGCAAAACGTACCCTAACCTTACTTTTAGTAATTGATCCCATGGTTGGCAAAATTATGGAAATACCACAACACCACCAAAGTCCGGAAAAGGCCCTACTTTATGGCTATGCAACTTATCTCCACCTTAACGTCTTTGGGTAACCGGCGTACTTCCACGGTTTCCCGAGCTGGTGGTTCAGTTCCTAAATAACTTCCATACACCTGATTGATCAGGTTGAAGTTGTTCAGGTCGCTGACGAAGATTGAACATTTTACTAGATTGTCAAATCCCAATCCGGCCTGCTTTAGTATGGCGGCAATATTTTGCATCACCTGGTGTGTTTCCTCCTCCACGTTATCACCCACCACCTGTCCACTGGCGGGGTTGAGGGCAATTTGCCCTGAAATATATAGGGTATTGCCAGCCCATACTGCCTGGCTGTAAGGGCCAATAGGTTCAGGGGCGTCAGAAGAACGAACAATGGATTTATCAGTCATACTTTTGATTTTATGGTTATTTTAGTGCGTGACAAAAAAGATATGAATTTATTGGTAGTAGCTGATCCAATTTCTCAGCGAGAATTTCGGTCTAAATTTAAAGACAATCATCCAACGGTTTATAAAACTTCAGCAGAAATCAATTACGACGACGTTGCACAAGCAGAGGTGATCTTCGACTTCAATACTCATTGGGATCATTCTTCTTATGCACAACATCCTACTAAGCTGTTATTTGTCAATAGCGTAATGACAACTCTCTCCGAGTTGAGACTAGCATGTGGTTGGCAAGGGAAGTTAATTGGTTTTAATGGCCTTCCGGGAATGTTTGATCGGTCCTTGCTGGAACTTACCAGGGAGCCATCTTTAGAGGAGGCGGTGCTGGTTGATATTTGTAAGAAGCTAGGAACCGACTATCAAATAGTTGACGACCGAGTAGGAATGGTTACCCCACGGGTGTTGGGCATGATCATTAATGAAGCATTTTACACCGTTCAGGAAGGTACAGCCAGCAGCGATGATATTGACCGGGCCATGAGGTTAGGCACCCGGTATCCTATGGGACCTTTTGAATTTTGCCAGCAACTAGGGATAAACAACGTTTATCGGTTGTTGAAATCTTTGAGTGAGGACACCGGTGATGAACGTTACAAAATTTGCCCTTTACTGAAAAAACGCTACTTGCAGCAAAGTTAAAGTCTTCTATTCCACTGTTACCGACTTGGCCAAATTACGGGGTTGGTCTACATTGCAACCTCTTAATACCGCTATGTGATAAGATAATAGTTGCAGCGGTACTACCGATACCAGCGGCATCAGGGCCTCATGTGTAGGCGGAACTTCGATAGTAAATTCAGCCATTTTAGGAATTTCAGAATCCTCTTCGCTAACGATAGCAATAACCCGTCCCTTACGCGCTCTTACTTCCTGGATATTTGAAACAATCTTTTCATAAGAGCTGTCTCTGGTAGCTATAAATACTACGGGCATCTCTTCGTCGATCAACGCTATGGGTCCGTGCTTCATCTCTGCCGCCGGATATCCCTCGGCATGTATATAGGAAATCTCCTTTAGCTTTAAGGCACCTTCCAGGGCAACAGGAAAATTATACCCCCTTCCCAGATATAAAAAATTACGGGCATCCTTAAAAATCTCGGCAATTGCCTCGATGGCGGCATTCAACTTCAGTGCTTTTTCAACTTTACCCGGTATCTGTTCCATTTCTACCAGTAGCTCCCGGTAAGTTTGCTCGCTAATAGTGCCTTTGCGATGGGCCATTCGCAGACCGATCATAAATAATACAATCAATTGCGCAGTAAAAGCCTTGGTACTGGCTACTCCTATTTCAGGACCAGCATGAGTGTAGGCCCCCTCATGGGATGCCCGGGCAATTGAGGAACCCACCACGTTACACACTCCGAAAATTATGGCGCCTTTGGACTTGGCCAATTCTATAGCGGCCAAGGTATCTGCGGTTTCACCTGACTGAGAAATAGCGATTACCACGTCCCCCTCTTTGATCACAGGGTTGCGATAACGGAACTCTGAGGCGTATTCCACTTCCACCGGCACCCGGCAGAATTCCTCAAAAAAATATTCTGCCACCAATCCGGCATGCCAGGAAGTACCGCAAGCTACAATTAATATGCGCTCCGCCGCATCCAGCTTGTTAGCGTACTCCCTTATGCCTCCTAATACCAGGTGCCCCGTTGAAGCATTCAAACGACCTCTCATGCAATCTCCGATGGAGCGGGGTTGTTCAAATATCTCCTTGAGCATGAAATGATCGTATCCACTTTTCTCAATAGCCTCTAATTCCAGGTCCAGAGTCTGTACATACGGGGTCATCTCCACATCTTTGGTATTCTTTATGGTAAGATTGCCTTCCTTGATAATAGCCATTTCCTGGTCATTGAGATAAACCACCTCATTGGTATACTCTATGATCGGTGTGGCATCAGAGGCCAGAAAGAATTCATCCAGCCCGATACCTACTACCAAAGGGCTTCCCTTGCGAGCCGCAACTAGCATATCCGGATCATGCTTGGACATGATCACTATGGCATAAGCGCCGACTACCTGAGTAAGCGCCAATCTTACTGCCTCTTCAAGACTGCATTGGTGGTTCTTTAGCAGGTCCTCTATAAAGTAGATAAAAACCTCGGTATCCGTCTCACTTTGAAACTGGTATCCTTTGGATTGGAGCTCTTGTTTTAGCGAAGCATAATTTTCTATGATACCATTGTGGATGATGGCTAACTCCCTGGAAGCGGAGTAATGAGGATGAGCATTTATATCGTTAGGTTCACCATGAGTCGCCCACCGTGTGTGTCCAATACCCACCTGACTGACCGGCTTGACCCCTGCTAAATGCTCTTCCAGGTCCGCTACCTTACCCTGTTTTTTGTAAATATTTAAATTTTCATTTTCCAATAAGGCTATGCCAGCGCTATCATAGCCCCTGTATTCCAGTCTTTTAAGTCCTTTCAAGATAATGTCAGCAGCTTGTTTTGGACCGACGTAGGCAACGATTCCACACATAAAAAAATGAATTAGGGCGCTGTAAAAATACTAAGAAATCTTTTACTTTATTTAAGTCTGGTATAGGATATGCGCAACTTTAACGATTCAGGTTCCATAAAAAATCTGTCCAGGTTTCGTCCAAAATCTCGCACCGAGGTAGGATTCTCCACAAAACTGAAAGGCACAGCCAACACATTCTGAACATCATCCCGTCGCAATAAGCCATCCGCGATAAGCTGCAAGAATAAGGTTATTTCTGGAGAATACTGCACGCTTAAGGTATCCAGTTGAGCCCTTTGAGATTGTGAATTTAAGGTAAAGGGATTTATCTCATTACGGGTAGCGCTTATATAAACGCCATTGGTTTGGATGGCGTTGGGAAATGGCGGGTCGGTAGCGGTTTGCAGGAAGGCATTGGTATCATCGGTATAGTAAAATCCCATTTGCACCGGGGGATCAATAGCATCCTCAAGACCTCGCAGGTCACTGAAAATGATCTCAGCCTTATTGACCACGACCGTCCCCGTAGTATCCTGATCAAGGAAATCATAATAAGCCTCAAAATTAATCTTGGGCACTATGCCGGTGCCGGTTTGCAAGAAGATATCCCCAGTTGGCGTATTAAATTCAGACCGGGGTTCGATCCCTTCCAGCGGGGTTCCGGTGAAATCTGGGGTAATTCGGTTGTAATAAGTAGAATAGGTTACAGTGATAGTATTCACCACGGTATCCTGGGTGGTATAGTAAAGAGTAACTTCACTGTCAGCTCCTTGAGGGTCGAATCCCAGCACAGCATTACTCCCTTGAGCAGTAAGCAGGCTAAATCCTTTAAATTGCTCCAGGAAGTTTGCAGCGTTGGCGCTGTCGGATTGGTAATCCCTCAATACGGTGAAAAGTTCATCTTTCAGAGGCTCCAGATTCAGGCTTACCAGTGTATCCTGCTGGTCTATCATTAATGCGGTTTCCTCCAGGCTGTTGGGGTCAAATGGAGTAGTACTGTTGCTAAAATATACACTGTCGCCTACCAACTGCTCTTCTAACCTATGTACGCTAAGCGTTACTGGGTCAACAAATTCATCCCCAAAAAGATAATTGATCCTAAAGTCCATCTTTAGGGAGTCGGCTTCCATAACTTCCTCAGGCACATTGATGGAAGTTGTAGGTGGTAATACCCGGAAAAAACTCTGCACATCGACATTCCCAAAATCTGCATCAGTGTAGTTACCTGTCATCATGATACCCCTGTTGGTGGTATTGATACTATCCAATCTCACTATACTGGCTTGCAGGGGAAATTCCGCCTCTATCACCGCCAGATCATCATCGGTATCTATTAATTGAAGTCCCAGTTCCCCCGGATCTTCACATGAAAAAAGGGCTGATAATGCAATCAGCCCAAACCCTTTAAAATTTATGGTGTTGTTATCCAACCAATTCATTATACAAATTGTAATAGGAGTCCAGTAAGTTGTCGTCCTTTTCAATAGTTTCTACTTTCTTCTGTTTATCTAAAACCTTGAACAATTTTTCAAGGCTTACACTTACTTCTTCCTCAGCTCGAATAACTGCATCGGAGTATTCAGCACCTAACCGGATCATTCCCTCATAATCCGCAGATTTCAAGTTGGCCAGCATGCTGTCTTCTATATCCATCATCTTCACCTTTTCTATCATGCCCTCATCAAACTTGTAATTGTTAAAACCGTTGTCATAAACTGTAAACACGGTTTTGGCATTTTGAAAAATGGGATCGTTCTTATAGGTGGTTTTCAGGTACATGGGTATCAAACTGGTGATCCAGTCATTGCAATGCACGATATCCGGAGCCCATCCTAATTTTTTAACGGTTTCAATTACTCCCTTGCAGAAGAATATGGCACGCTCGTCATTGTCATCATAGAATTTATCTTCCTTATCAAAGAAGACGGACTTACGGTGGAAATAGTCTTCATTATCTATAAAATATACCTGAAGTTTGGCATTAGGGATAGAGGCTACCTTGATCACTAAAGGCTTTTCCTCTTCACCTACGGATATATTGATCCCGGATAACCTCACCACTTCATGTAGCCTGTTCTTTCTCTCGTTAATTATACCAAATCGAGGGACTAAAATCCTGATTTCCATTCCTCTCTCTTGCATTCCTTGGGGCAACCTGCGAACAAAGTCTGCTACCTCAGATGTTTGAAGAAACGGATTGATTTCACTGGCTACATAAAGAATTCGAAGTTTAGACATAGTTGTACTATTTTAAGTGAAGACTCGTTACGGACCTACAAAATTACAAAATTAATACCGAATTTCAACATTATTTATGCGTTTACCCTTAGTTTTAGCCCCGTCCTGGTACAGCACACAATTGCCTTCATGCATATCTTCGAGGAAATAACTGATCTTAAGAATTACATCCAAGAACAGCGCATAGCGGGCAGAAAGCTGTCTTTAGTGCCCACCATGGGAGCCCTCCACCGGGGACATACACAATTAGTTAAGAGTTCACTTGAAAACGCGGACGTCACGGTCTGTAGTATATATGTAAACCCTACACAATTCAACAATCCACAGGATTTAATCAATTATCCCCGCGATCTGGAAAGTGACTTTACAATACTACGGCAACAAGGTTGTCAGGCAGTATTTGTACCTAATGATGAAACAATGTATGAGCATAAACCTCTGGTGGAATTGTCATTTGGGCATTTAGGGCAAGGAATGGAAGGGGCACATCGGCCAGGTCATTTTGCTGGAGTAGGGTTGGTAGTAGCCAAATTATTCAACCTGGTTGAACCGGATATTGCGTATTTTGGGGAAAAAGACTGGCAGCAGTTAACCATCATAAAAAGACTGGTTTCCGATCTGAATTTTCCGGTAGAAATCCGCGCCATATCCATAATCAGGGAGCCGGACGGCCTGGCTCTTAGCTCGCGCAATCAAAGGCTTACCACTGATCATCGCACCGTTGCTCCTCAGTTGTTTCAAGCACTAATGAATGTTAAGGAAGCTTTGGAAGCTAAGCAGAGTTGCTCCGAGGCCCGGGAGCAGGGCTTAATGCATCTGAGAAAGTTTCCCGAAATTAAGTTGGACTATTTGGAAATTGTAACAGCCGATAGCCTTCAACCTCCATCAATGCCCCTGGGGCAAGAAGTCCTTAGAGTTTGTTTGGCAGCCACCTTAGGTAAAGTAAGATTAATCGACAATAGTCAGGTATTTTAGAATATGAACAACAAAGGCCGGTTGCCTACCTTAAATAACCTGCTGAAATTTTTGGTTCCACTGGGTTTAGGACTATGGCTGTTTTGGTACCTATACGGCGCTGAGTTTCCTGAAATAATGAAGCGACTTATTACGGTAAAATACTCCTGGATCTTGCTTTCAATGGGTCTGGGAGTATTAAGCCACTGGATAAGGGCTTACCGGTGGAAGTTGCTGCTGCTGCCCACCGGGTACCGGCCGTCTGTGGGGAATACTTTAGCAGGTTTATTTGTGGGATATTTTGCCAATCTGCTGTTACCAAGGTTTGGAGAGATTGCCCGCTGTCTCTCACTTAAAAAAAGCGATCAGGTCCCGGTGTCGATAGCCTTTGGTACAGTTATCACTGAACGTCTACTAGATCTGATCTTTTTGGGTTTTATTACCCTGGGCACCCTATTGATCGAATTTGATCGTCTTCAAGGATTCTTTCATGAGTTAATAACCACCAAGCTAAAAGGCCTGAACTCAGAAACCTTCTGGTTAATTGCCGCCATCTTATTAGTGGCTCTGTTTCTGGCTATCCTTGGTTGGTATCGATATAAAGATCGTATTCTATCTTCAGCCTGGGGAATCAAGATTCTTGGTACCTTGCTGGAAGTGCGACGGGGTGTTACCAGCCTTTTCCGGGTCCGGCAACAGGGACGATTTTGGCTAAGTTCATTACTGATTTGGATCATCTATTATTTCATGAGCTATGTGGTATTTTTTGCCATGGATTCAACCTGCAACTTAGGATGGGAGGCAGCACTCAGCCTGCTGGTAGCCGGCGGCGTGGCCATGTCAGCTCCGGTTCAAGGTGGCATCGGTGCCTATCATTACCTGGTAAGCGCTATTCTGATATTCTACGGGGTTACCAGAACTGATGGTCTGTTGTTCGCCTTCATTTTACATACTTCACAAACCTTGTTAGTGGTATTGGTTGGCTTGATTTCTTTGATCATCGTATTATACATCGGCCAATCTAGGGCATCCTCAAGGGACCACACAAAGTCCTCAAAAGACAAAAATATTTAATAAATTTGCGTATTACGCAATTGATCAACATTAATACAGAACTAAAATGTTAGGAATATATATAATTTTCGGGGTTGTCACCCTCATCAGCCTAATGGTCAGCAACCGGCTAAAGAGTAAGTTCCGAAAATACTCAGAAATTCCCCTGAGGTCTAACCTCAGTGGACAAGAGATCGCTATGAGAATGCTGGCTGATCATGGAATCCATGATGTAAAAGTGATTTCGGTAGCGGGCCAACTAACCGACCATTACAATCCGGTCAATAAAACCGTAAATCTGAGCGAGCCGGTATACCACGCCCGTAATGCCGCCGCCGCTGCGGTTGCTGCTCATGAATGCGGACATGCCGTGCAACATGCTACAGCTTACAGCTGGTTAACTATGCGCAGTAAGTTGGTCCCTGTG
The DNA here is from genome assembly GCA_965224285.1 of Cyclobacteriaceae bacterium. Classification (GTDB taxonomy): domain Bacteria; phylum Bacteroidota; class Bacteroidia; order Cytophagales; family Cyclobacteriaceae; genus JAJCYK01. The sequence goes on along the minus strand of OZ245043.1, from coordinate 3,644,969 downwards.
GTAAGTATTGCCAGCAAATGGATGCAATGGATCCTTCTAGCGGGTATTATTATGGTCAACAGCTTCCCTGAATTACTTTTGGCAGGAATAGGTCTGTTTGCCACCACCACTATTTTCAGTTTTATAACTTTACCAGTGGAGTACGATGCCAGCCGCAGGGCTTTGGCCTGGATCGATCAGCACGGTATCGTTACCTCTCAGGAACATGCTATGGCCAAAGACGCCCTTAAATGGGCCGCACGTACCTACGTAGTAGCCGCTATCGGGTCATTGGCTACTTTGCTGTACTATGTCTCCATTTATTTAAGCCGGCGATAAAGCAATATGAACTTTGATCTGACGGAAGAGCATTTGGCGGTACGCCAGGCAGCACGAGAGTTTGCCCAAACGGAGCTGCTACCAGGAGTTATTGAGCGCGATGATAAGCAGGAATTTCCGGCAGAGCAAATTAAGAAAATGGGAGAGCTGGGATTCATGGGTATGATGGTGGATCCCCGCTATCAAGGCGGCGGTATGGATACCATTTCCTATGTGCTGGCTATGGAGGAGATCTCCAAAGTGGATGCCAGTGCATCGGTAGTAATGTCAGTAAATAATAGCCTGGTCTGTTGGGGATTGGAAAAATATGGCTCAGAGGCACAAAAGGAAAAGTTTTTGAAGCCATTGGCCAAAGGTGAGATCATAGGGGCTTTCTGCCTTTCCGAACCTGAAGCTGGCTCTGACGCTACCTCTCAACGAACAACTGCGGAGGATCGAGGCGATCACTACCTGCTCAATGGCACCAAGAATTGGATTACCAACGGAAGTAGCGCCTCTGTCTACCTGGTGATGGCGCAAACCGATCCTGAAAAAAAACACCACGGTATCAATGCCCTGATCGTGGAGAAGGGTATGGAAGGATTCACCGTAGGTAAAAAAGAAGACAAGCTTGGTATCCGGGGCTCCGACACTCACAGCCTTATGTTCAGTGATGTGAAAGTTCCCAGGGAAAACCGTATCGGCGAAGAAGGCTTCGGATTTAAATTCGCTATGAGCACCCTCAATGGGGGCCGCATAGGAATAGCATCACAGGCTCTGGGGATCGCTTCAGGTGCTTATGAGTTAGCGCTGAAATACTCTCAGGAGAGAAAAGCTTTCGGGGTAGAAATTGCCAAGCATCAAGCTATACAATTTAAATTAGCTGAAATGGCCACCCGCATAAACGCGGCCCGGCTGCTTTGTCTCAAGGCAGCTTCTGAAAAAGACCTGAAACAAGACTTTGCCAAATCTAGCGCCATGGCCAAGTTATTCGCATCTGAAATAGCCATGGATGTTACCATTGAAGCTGTGCAAATTCACGGCGGCTACGGATATGTAAAGGAGTATCATGTAGAACGTCTGATGCGGGATGCTAAGATTACTCAAATCTATGAAGGCACCTCAGAAATACAGAAAATTGTAATATCGCGGGAACTACTTAAATAACATCTTACGTTAGTGCTTGGTTTTCACACCCTATAGACAAGCTAATTTAATTTTAATAATTAACAGTCTTCTTGCATAATTTAAAGAATATTATTAGTTTTGTACAACTATACGTAGCGATAGTTATATTTTATACCCAAAACTTTGCCCATGGAAGATTACAATAAGATAATCGAATCCTTAAGCGTGCGGTTCATAAAAGCAAAGAACATCCGGATACTCAAGCCGGTCACAATTGCAAATTTCTACGATGTAGAAAATACCGTAGTGCTTTTGAACAAGGGTTCGATAAGATTCGGAACCCAGGGTGAAAGTGTTAAAGAAGGTGAGGTGCTTTTTGTTCCCGGGGGTAAGAGTGTATCCTTAAGTTATGGATCTGGTCCCGGTACTACATTGACTAATGACGATTTCATCAACAACAGGGAGATGTATCTTCAGTCAATGAATCAATATTTGGGAGTTACGGAAGAGAACTTCAGTTTTATCAATTTTGAAGCAAAAGTATTTGATTCAGTAAATTTCTTTGCTTCACTTGATTTACCCCCATTCGTCATTTCCGGCAATGAATTGATCGTTTCTCTGATTAAAGCAGTTTTAAGGGAAAACGGTTCAGAAAAACCTGGTAAAGGCAGAATTGTAAAAATCAATACGGATTATCTGGTAGTGGAAATAATTCGACACATTCTGGAACACGGGTTATTCGTGGAGCAACTAGCCACCAATTCCACCTATTTCAAAGACCCCAGATTGATCGATATATTCGGATATATCAAACACCATTTGGGTGATGATCTATCCAATAAGACCCTGGCCAATGTGGCCAACGTCTCTGAAGATTATGTGGGTCAATACTTTAAGATGTTGACTGGGATAAATCCACAGGATTATATCGAATACCAACGGATGGAAAAGGCTGTTAATTTACTAAGGACTACCAAGAAAAGCATCCGTGACATTGGCAAGGAGGTAGGCTACAAGGATACGGCTTATTTTTGTAGAAGATTTAAAATGATGTTTGGTATTCCCGCGGGAAAAATGCGGCGGCGTGAGAGCCTAATGAACGTCTAGGGCTCTATTGAAATTATTGATGACATCTGAAACCCCAATGAGTAAATTGGGGTTTTTTTCTATTCCATTGCCCACCACCAACATATCCGCTCCTGCTTGCAGGCTGGCAGATGCCTTTTCGGCAGTATTAATGCCCCCTCCTACGATAAGAGGAACATCAATAGATTTTCGTACCGATGAGATCATTCGGGAACTTATAGGGAATTTTGCCCCGCTTCCCGCATCCAGATAGATCAACTTCAATCCCAGCATCTCCCCTGCCATGGCAGTACATACCGCAACCGAAGGCTTATCACCGGGAATTGGAGTAGTGTTGCTCATATAGGATACCGTGGTTTGATTATCTGCGTTTACCAAAATATAGCCAGTAGGTAACACTTCCAGGTTACTACGCTTAACCACGGGGGCGGCAATTACTTGCTGGCCGATCAATAGGTCAGGGTTCCGTCCCGAAATCAGTGAAAGAAATAATATGGCATCAGCGCTTCCATCCACGTGTAAATTGTTTCCCGGAAATAAGATCACCGGAAGTTGACAGTGTTCCTTAATAAGTTTTATCACTTGGTGCATGTTGGAACCTGTTAACAGGCTGCCACCCACCATGAAATACTGCACCTTATTTTCAACTGCGATATTCACTAGCTGGATCAACTCTCCCCAGCTATTTACTTTGTCGGGATCGATCAGGACCGAAAACGATTTTAGATCTTTGGCCTTTCGGCTATAAAGCTGATCAAGAATCGGCATTATCCTTTTTCTTATTCAAATAATCCTTAAACTTTTTTGCTGCCAGTGCCAGCAAAAAAAGAGCTACTTGCTCCTTGATCTTTAACACTACTACCGAACCTTTTTTTGGTTTAATAACTGTGGCGCCCTGCACGGTTTTAGCCGGCTTGGGTTCAGGCTTCAAGGTATTACTGAGTAGCTTGTATACCGCGAATAACGATCCACCAATGATCAAGGAATTACGTCCCCACCTTTTGGCATCCACTTTAAGATCTTTTAGATCTGAATTTAAGGCCGATTTATATCTGTCCGCCTCACGCTCCAGTTCCAGCTTCCGCAAGGTCTTGGCTTTTAACGGCGTTCCCGGTTTGGTTAAGTTCGTCATCTAGTCTTTCTAAAATTCTATGGGTAAGTTTATTCATTAAATGGTGGTACCATGAGGTTCGTTTCAGCACCAGCACCACCATCCAGAGCAGAAAAAATAAGCCACTGACCGCCGCGAATCCCAGGTAAGTACTATTCCATAATCCATTCAGATAATTTCCCAGAGCTACACTCAGAAATAAGCAGAATAAGGCAATTAGCAGAACTATCACTACCCAGGCCAGCATGCGGGATATGATCTTGGCCAACTCCTCCTTTATTTCCAGTTTAAGGATCTCTGATTTGGTCTCCACGAATCCAACCAGGTGCTCAATCATATGATCCAGCTTAAAAGTATTTTTAGTATCAATCAATAGTATGTGAGTTTGGCGTAATCTTAAAGTTAGAAATATATATTAATATAAATCAAAAATTGCTAATCCAATATAGCGAGGGTTTAAAATGCCAACTCAAATTGAGTTCGGAATTGAATAAAATCACTGACGTCAGCTCTATCGCGAAATGACAAGTCTGTTTGTAACTTTAAATTGTGCCCCTTAAAATATTTGGACAGCCCAATGGTATATTCATTCTCCTCTATCAAACCTGAGAAGACATTTGAGTTTGGCTTTATTGAGGTAATTCTGGCAGCTAATTCCAAATTATTAGCAAATAGGTATCCCCCTTGGATCACCCAGCCTTCTCCGGTACCAAAGTTGAGACTACCTAGCGGTCCTACAATAATTCTTCGATCAGATTCTTTGTAAGCATATTCTGATTGTATCGACCACCCCTTATATTTAAATATGGCATCAACAAATACCGTGGTCAAATCATTGGTAACTTGATTGCTAAGGCTATCCAAAGTAAAAGCCCCTAATTGACCTCTTTGTCGAGCCGCGTCGTCATTGTAGTCAAAAGTAACCCCAACGGATAATTTGGGTGCAGCTTCCCGTTCAAGATCTGATGAAAAATAATCCCCATCATTGGTAAACTCTCCGAACGGAAGGTACTCCAAGCGAAAAGTATAATCGTACCCACCCTGATTATCGACCACAATATTTCTGCCTTCTCCCATGGATATTGATAGTATTTCCCGCAGTACGCCTCGCTCACCGAGTCGGTCCTTATGCCGGAGCTGGAGGCCAATATCGCGATCTATATTAAATCTGGAATTCACTAAACTCCGGTCTACAAACTGCAGTTTTTGTGAAGAAATAACCCTTTCACGATTTCCCGGCAACTTGGTTTGCCCAGCCCACAATACCCAGTTTCCATAAAAATTCCATTTGACGGCGGCATCGAGGATGATTCTGTTTGTGAAGCCAGTTTGGGGAATATTCCCTGCCCCTATATCCCGATTGGAGAGCCCAAGCTCAATCTTATACACCAGTTTAGGGGTTAGGGCATACCCATCAAATTTTAAGCGAGCCCTCCTTATCAGTAATTGGTCCGACCACTCATCAGAAGAGGTGTTAAAGGTGCCGGAGTATAGCGTTTGGAAACGAACACTCATTTTCATGGTAAAAGTTGAATCCGTTGCCTTTACTTGCAAACCCTTGCCGAACGAGGGATACTGAATATCCTGAGCAGTTGCAATGATTGATAGGATCAGGAAACAAGAAATTAATATGAGTCTGTTGTATAGGATATATTTCAAATCAAGCGCCATCTGTAATTGGGAATTTTAGGGGGCAGAAATAAGTAGCAGATGATAATTTTCCCCAAAGCAGGTTAATAAATTATTAAATATCAATAACAATTTGGTAATAGTTGAATGATAACAATTTGGTAACATGAATATTAACTTCTTTCGCTACTTTTGCTCGTTATGCTTAACATTGCCTTCGGTGTACCAAATTTTATCAAATAGGAACATATGAAATTCGGAATATTCGAATTGCTCACTCTTTTAGGGGCCCTGGGCTTCTTCATTTTCGGGATGAAAATAATGAGTGAGGGCATTCAAAAAATAGCTGGCGAAAGAATGCGTCAAATTCTGGGGGCCATGACCCAGAATCGTTTTTTGGGGGTATTCACCGGTTTCCTAATAACGGGGTTGGTACAGTCATCATCGGCCACCACGGTAATGACGGTGAGCTTCGTCAATGCCGGTTTGTTGTCTTTGGTACAATCTGCAGGAGTTATGATGGGGGCGAATATCGGGACCACTGTTACGGCGTGGTTTCTAGCTATTCTAGGGTTTAAAGTTAAAATTGCCGCTATCGCCTTACCGATAATTGCCTTTGGTATGCCCCTGATGTTCTTCCGAAAGCAGAACTTCAAGAATTACGGTGAATTTTTGATTGGATTCGCCTTATTGTTTTTGGGATTAGATGAACTGAAACAATCCGTACCAGATCTAAAATCCAATCCCGAAGCCTTGGCCTTTGTTTCAAGATATGCAGACATGGGCTGGTTTATTTCCCGGCTGATATTTATAGGTATTGGCGCTCTCCTCACCATACTAATCCAATCATCAAGTGCGGCCATGGCCCTTACACTGGTCATGTGTAATGAAGGCTGGATTCCATTTGACATTGGGGCGGCCATGGTATTAGGGGAAAATATTGGTACTACTATTACCGCAGAATTGGCCTCTTTGGTGGGTAATGTCCATGCCAAGCGATCAGCCAGGATACATTCCACCTTCAACATAATCGGGGTGACATGGATGTTTTTTATGTTACCGGTTTACCTGAAAGTTATTAAAGGGGTTATGATAAATAGTGGATTAGGTGATCCGTTTGTGAGTAACGAGGCAATTCCTATTGCGTTATCTTATTTCCACACAGCATTTAATTTATCCAATGTACTTTTACTCATAGGTTTTGTCCCGTTCCTTGTAAAATTGGCTATCCGCCTGGTACCCGCTCGTAGTGATGAAGATGAAGAGTTTCATCTGGAATATATTGGCAGTGAAATCCTCCGCACCGCGGACCTTTCGTTGGAAGAGGCTAGAAAAGAAACCGCAAAATTTGGAGGTATTACCGCTAAAATGGCTAGTTTTTTATCAGATTACCTGGTCGAAGAACGTGAAAGAAAACAGGAGAAACTCAGAAAGAAAATTGCGAAGTATGAAGAAATCACCGACCGTTTGGAGGAGGAAATAGCCAATTATTTGGTCAAAGTATCTGAAGGTCGATTAAGTGAGATCTCATCCATACGCATGAGGAGCACTCTTAGTATCATCAGCGATCTTGAAAGTATTGCTGACCGGTTTTATCAAATCTCCGAGCAACTGGCAAGAAAGAATCGTAAAGATTTGCAGTTTAGTCAGGAGCAAAATGAAAAGCTCCAAAAAATGTTCCATCTCATTAATGACGCTCTGGCAATCATGAATGCCAACCTGGATAGTCAATACCCTAAAGTGTCACTGGATGAGGCTTTCAACAAGGAGTTGGAGATTAATAAGTACCGAAATAAAATGAGGAAAGCTCATTTGAAAAGTGTAGAAAAGAAAGAATACCCACTCAAAAGCGGCATTATATACAATGAAATTTTTCTGTTGTTGGAACGAGCAGGGAATCACATTTTAAATGTTACCCGGGCCGTTACTGGTGAGGTGAGCAAGGACGAGGAGGACGAGTCAGTGGCTCATTCCATATTAGACCGCTAACAAGCCTTTATTTGAGCATCCCCTTCACCCCGGGATGTTTTTTGCATTGCATATCATTAATGGGTATATTCCGTCCACACACATTTTAAATATTACTTCTATTGGACTGGCAAGCATTGGCGGTTATCGCCATTGTACTCTTGATGATTGGCTGTTTCATCACGGAAATCATCCCTATCGACACCACAGCCTTGCTGGTGATGACCATATTGATCACTACCGGGATAGTCACTCCTTTAGAGGGAATTTCCGGATTTGCCAATGAAGCCACCATAACTATTATGGCGCTTTTTGTGATAGGCGCCGGATTGGATAATTCAGGAGCCATCAGCTACCTGGGGAAAAAGCTTCAGCGCTTTTTTCTCAACGATGAGTGGCTGGTTATGGCGCTCTTGATGGTCTTGGTAGGATTTTTTAGCGCCTTTATGAATAACACTGCTATAGTAGTGGTGTTTATCCCGATACTTTTACGAATAGCTCGCATCACTGAACTGAATTCCAACCGTTTACTAATGGCTCTGTCGTTTGCCGCCATGATGGGAGGGGCTACTACCGTGATTGGGACTTCCACCAATCTTTTGGTTTCCAGTATGGCCCGGGAAAGCGGTCTGGAGGGCTTCAAGATCTTTGAGTTCACTCCTATTGGAATAGTATTGTTTCTGGGTTTCTTCGTTTTCATGCTGCTGATCGGTCGTTTTCTCATACCTAAAAGAGAAAGCAGCCCTTTATCCAGCGCTTATCAATTAAAAGACTTTGTCACCGAGTTTATCGTACCGGAAAATTCACCTCTGGTGGGTAAAACCCTCAGTAGTTTGCCCTTTTTTAACGATCCGGATGTAACAGTAATCGAAGTCATCAGGGAAGGGAAAACTCTATGGCTTCCCAGGGGCAATGAATTAATGCAGGCCAATGATACCATCCTGATCAAAGGAGGTGTAGATGATATTGTCAATATCAAATCCCTCAATGATCTGGAATTCCCAAAGGACTTTAGTCAAATAGACCGGGATCTGGAAAGCGGCGAGTTGGTGTTGGCAGAGGTGATGGTGCTTCCCAGTTCAAAGATAGTGGGTCGAAAAATGAAAAGGATCGCCTTTAACGAGCTCTATAATGCGGTTCCTCTGGCGGTCAAAAAAAAGGGCGGGGTATATTCCGGTAAGCAAGTCAATTACCGCCCGCAGATTGGAGATACTATTCTTTTAGAAACCTTAAAAAACAACCTGCCCTTTTTAAATAATCAACAAGACCTGGGTGTACTCTATGAACATTCTCGTCAGATCTTTGACAAGAGGAAGGTGATGTGGTCTTTTTCCATCGTGGTCTTAGTGGTGTTATTGGCAGCATTGGATATAGTCCCTATCCTTACCAGTAGTTTGATCGGCTCGGTTTTGATGCTGTTATCGAAGAATGTCAGCTTGCAAAAAGCCTATCAGTTCATAGAATGGAAAGTTATTTTTCTGCTGGCTGGTTTGTTACCATTGGGAATTGCCATCCATAACACCGGACTCGACGAGGTCGTAAGCCATGGCATTTTCACCCTGACAGATACCTGGCCGGTGCAACTCACCGTTTCTTTGCTTTTTCTGATCACCGTGGTACTTACCAGCGTGATCAGCAATCAAGCCACGGCTATTTTGTTGGTACCGGTAGCCATCAGTCTGGCCACCAATATGGGTCTGGATCCCAAACCTTTTCTACTAACGGTGTTGTTTGCCGCCAGCACGTCTTTTGCCACGCCCATCGGATATCAGACCAATACACTGATTTACGGGGCGGGAAATTTTAAATTCATGGATTTTATTAAAGTGGGAGGAATTTTAACTCTGGTGATTTGGCTGATGGCCTCTTTTTTAATTCCGATCTTTTATTTTTAATCAGCTCGCAGTTCCATTATCGCGATCCAGGCCATCAATCCAGCTCCAATTTCCAAGGCTTTTTCATCGATGTCAAAGGTGGGAGTATGTACTGAAGAAACAATACCTCTGGATTCATTCCGTACTCCCAGACGATAAAAACAAGCATCTACATGCTGGGTGTAAAAAGCAAAATCCTCGGCCGCCATCCAAATGTCAAGGTCCTCCACATTCTCTGCACCTAAAAACTGCTCGGCGGCTAGCCTGGCTCTGCCGGTCAGCTGTGGATCATTTTCCAAGTAGGGAAATCCCTTTCTAATATCCATGTGGCATTTACCTCCCATGCTTTCCACCAAACCGGTTGAAATCTCACTGATTAACTTTTTGGCATGGGAGCGCCATTCTTCATTCATGGTACGGAAGGTTCCTTCCAGGTAAACCTTGTCCGGTATCACATTGGTGGCACCTTTGGCGGTAATTTTCCCAAATGACAACACTGAAGGGATTTTAGGCTCAGCATGACGACTTACTACCTGCTGCAAGGCTACCACCAGGTGACTGGCTATTAGCACTGGATCAATATTGAGGTGTGGGGTAGCCCCATGCCCGCCACGACCTTCAATGGTAATATATATTTCATCAGCGCTGGCCATATACATTCCGGAACGGAATCCAACCTTGCCCACATCAATATAAGGCATCACATGCTGACCGAAGATTTGACCTACGTCCGGGTTTTTCAGGATGCCATCTTTTATCAATAAAGAAGCGCCGCCGGGTATTTTCTCTTCTCCCGGTTGAAAGATTAGCTTTACAGTACCTTCAAATTCCTGCTTAATGCTGTTCAGGATAAAAGCAGTACCCAATAAACTGGTAGTATGCACATCGTGACCGCAGGCATGCATTACCCCGTCATTTCGGGACTTATAAGGCACGTTATTGGTTTCCTGGATTGGTAAAGCATCCATATCCGCCCGCAAGGCTATAGTCTTGCTTTCAGGCCGCCTTCCCTCTATTAAAACCGATACTCCGGTGCCTGCCAGGCCTTCTAATGGGATTAACCCCATATCTTTGAGATTATCTACTACGAAACCTGCTGTCTGATATTCCTGAAATGACAATTCCGGATACATGTGCAAATGACGGCGTATTTCCACTAATTTATCCGCATATTCAACGGCCAGGCTTTTTATTTTGGTTTTGAGATCCGCCGACAATTAGTTTATTTTTATTTTGGACGGGATAACGATGGCCGTAGGAAATTCCGCTACCAGCTGACCGTAAACTCCCTGAGCCTCCAGCCGGTCTCCAAATGCTCCCACACGAACTTTATATATAGGTTGCTCATAATTGGTCACCGGCCGGGAGTCGGGCAGAATGGTGTACACCTTTGCTTTGGCTTTGGAGGCATCATCCCTGCTGGTTCCCGAATATACCTGTATAGTAAACCCATTTAGGGTACCCTCCGACTTATTGAAGGCTGCAATAGCGTTTAATTTAGAGTTCAGCTCTTGATTTTGATGATTACTAGGAGTGACATCTGGCACTTCGCGTTTGGTGGTAACAACCTCCGCGGTGGTATCCGGGCTGATCTGAGGGCGATGGGCACTGAGGTCTTCTCCGTAATTTACTTTAGACGTTGTGGGCTCAAACAGGCTACAACCTGCAAAAATTAAGAGCATTGCCGTTGTTAAGAATTGGAATTTCATGTGTCTTAGTCCTCAATCAGTACGCATTTATTATTTTTTATATCTTCCTCCACGGTTTTAAATTTCACATCCTTCTTGATATTTCCATCCATATATTGCACCGTTACCCGCTGATTCCTCCCTTTGGTTTTAGTAGATTTTATAGGCATGGTTTTTTCTACCGGTGGCCGGTTTCTGGTATCAGGCCTTCTACCGTCTCCCAATAAGGAACCGCTTTCTGCTTTTGATTCCTGAAGTTTTTGACGGCTCCTTGAGGTTCGGGCTTCTTGCAATTCACCAGGTTGCTGTACCGGTAAATCCGCCTGTACCAGAAAGGAAATGGTGTCTTCATTAACCTTGGAAATAAATCTTTTGAATAGCTCAAAAGCTTCAAACTTATAGATCAGCAAAGGGTCTTTCTGTTCATACACAGCATTTTGTACGGACTGCTTAAGATCATCCATTTCCCGGAGATGCTCCTTCCAGGCCTGGTCTATAAAGGCCAAGGTCACCATTTTCTCCATGGAAATTATAAGCTCAGCACACTCCGTTTTCAGATTCTTCTCCAAGTTGGTTACCACCCCGATTTGTTTCTTCAAATCCGTAAAGGGTACCATAATATTTTCCACGGTGGCTCCTCGCTCTTTATGGATATTCTTAAATATCGGTACTGCCCTGGTCCTAATGCTTTGGTTTTTTTCTTTATAGTGTTGATATGCCGCCTGGTATACCTGCTCGGTCAACTCCGCCGTATCGACCTTTTCAAATTCTTCTTTTTCCAAAGGATAATCAATGGCCAATATACCTAGAGTGTTGAGTTTAAATGCATCGTAGTCTCCCATCTCAACAGCGCCCATCACTATATCCTCGCAGGTGTCGTAAATCATGTTCATGATGTCTAACTCCAATCGTTCACCATATAATGCATTCCTTCTTCGCTTATATATCACTTCCCTCTGGGAATTCATTACATCATCATATTCCAACAGGCGTTTTCTGATAGCAAAGTTGTTTTCCTCCACCTTCTTTTGGGCCCGCTCTATGGATTTAGTGATCATACTATGCTGAATCACTTCTCCTTCCTCCAGGCCCATTCGGTCCATTAGTTTGGCAATACGATCTGAACCAAATAACCGCATCAGGTTGTCTTCCAGTGAGACAAAGAACTGGGAGCTTCCTGGATCCCCCTGGCGACCTGATCGACCCCGCAATTGACGGTCTACCCGACGAGATTCGTGCCGCTCCGTACCCACGATGGCCAAACCTCCGGCTTCCCGCGACTCCGGAGTGAGCTTTATATCGGTTCCCCTTCCCGCCATGTTGGTGGCAATGGTTACCTTACCCGGTTTGCCGGCATTTAAAACCACCTCTGCTTCCCGCTGGTGTTGCTTGGCATTCAGTACCTGGTGATCAATGTTTCTCAGGCCCAGCATCCTACTCAATAATTCAGAGATCTCCACCGAAGTAGTACCCACCAGCACCGGTCGCCCTGCCTTGGTAAGCTCTTCAATTTCCAGGGCTACCGCATTAAATTTCTCTCTGACAGTTTTGTATACCTTATCTTCACGATCATCCCTTACGATCGGTTTATTAGTAGGTATAACCACCACATCCAGTTTGTAGATCTCCCAAAATTCACCCGCCTCAGTTTCCGCCGTTCCGGTCATACCTGCCAATTTGTGGTACATCCGGAAATAATTCTGCAAGGTGATAGTGGCATAGGTTTGGGTGGCATCTTCCACTTTAACATTTTCCTTAGCCTCGATAGCCTGATGCAACCCGTCCGAATAACGCCGTCCTTCCATTACCCTACCGGTTTGCTCATCCACGATCTTCACTTTGCCATCCACTATAATGTATTCAGTATCTTTTTCAAATAAGGTATAGGCCTTAAGTAGCTGGTTCGTCGAGTGGATACGTTGTGATTTAACAGAATAATCCCGGATCAGATCTTCCTTTTTTTTCAGTTTTTCATTTTCATCCAGGGATTCATCATTCTCTATAGCCGACACCTCCATGCCGATATCCGGCATAATGAAAAACTTGGGGTCTTCCCCTTCACCAGTGATCAGATCGATACCTCTTTCGGTGAGCTCAATATTGTTGTTCTTTTCGTCTATGGTGAAATAAAGAGGCTCATCTGCCTCCGGCATCATTTTTTGGTTATCCTGTAAATAAAAGTTCTCCGTTTTTTGAAGGATCTGCCGAATGCCGGTTTCACTTAGGAATTTAATGAGAGGTTTGTATTTGGGCAGTCCGCGATACACTCTGAATAAGGCCAGGCCGCCCTCCTTCTCATTACCCTCAGCCAATAACTTTTTAGCTTCTTGAAGATTTTGGGATGAAAGTTTTTTCTGGGCTTCTACCAGTTTGTTGATACGGGGCTTCAGATCGTAGAATTCATGTTCGTCTCCTTTGGGAACCGGACCTGAAATAATCAATGGAGTACGGGCATCATCAATTAATACTGAGTCAACCTCGTCCACCATGGTATAATGATGTTTTCTCTGCACCAATTCATTGGGGTCACGAGACATGTTATCGCGCAGATAATCAAAGCCAAACTCATTGTTGGTTCCATAGGTGATATGTGCCTGATAGGCTTTACGACGTTCTTCAGAATTAGGCTGATGCTTATCGATGCAATCCACGGTTAAACCGTGAAATTGAAATATAGGGGCCATCCATTCGGAATCCCTTTTAGCCAAGTAGTCGTTTACTGTCACAATATGCACCCCACGATCGGCCAAGGCATTGAGGAAGGCGGGCAGGGTCGCTACCAGTGTCTTTCCTTCACCAGTGGCCATTTCCGCTATCTTGCCCTGATGCAATACGATTCCCCCAATGAGTTGCACGTCGTAATGCAACATATCCCATTGGATCTCATTTCCACCGGCTATCCATTTGTTGTGCCAGGTGGCCTGCTCACCCTGTATTTCCACGTGGGGGTGCTCCGCGGCCAAGGCTTTGTCATTGAGGTCAGCGGTAACTGTTAAACTGCCTGCCTCTTTAAATCTGCGGGCAGTTTCCTTTATCACTGCAAAAGCCAGAGGTAAAGCCTCCATCAATACTTCCTCCAATTGCTCATTGCACTGCTCCTCCAGGGCGTCAATTTCCTTGAAGGTTTCCTCTTTTTCATGAATATCCATGTCCGGATTATCAGCGATCTTTTGATGTTGCTCAGCAATATTGGCATCAATTTCGGCTAAATGCTCGTTGATCTGCTGACGTAACTCCTGGGTCTTGTTTCGAAGCTCGTCATCGCTGATATCCCTCAGGGCGCCGTAGATCTCGTTGATTTCAGCTACATAGGGCAGTGCTTGCTTAATATCTTTTTCGGACTTAGTGCCGAATACTTTGGCAATTCCCTTACTGATATAATCTAACATACGGTAATGTTCTTTGCTTTAAATTTAACGGGATTTTGCTAATTAAGTAAGCTGTTGGCAAAAACCATACTAGGAAAAGAGCCCTGTCAAATTGGCGCATCAATAGTCGAATCCTGTAGGTGGACAGCCCCTTGAAAAACCTCACAGGCCGGGCCTATCAAATAAATATCCTGAAAACTGCCGTTTTCATTTTGATGGAATGAAACTTCGAGCTCCCCGCCTTGGGTATCAAGCTTAACGGGGCTGGCCATACCGAGAGTGGCCATCACCAGGGCAACCGCAGTTACCCCAGTCCCGCAGGAGTAGGTTTCGGCTTCCACTCCCCTCTCATAGGTTCTCACTTTGCATAGGCCGCTCTGTTCCTTTACAAAGTTAACATTAGTGCCACCTGGGCTGAACCGATCCTGATAACGAATACTACGTCCCTCAGATACTACATCCAGGTCCTCCAGATCGGAAACCAGGCTAATGTAATGTGGCGACCCGGTATCCACGTAGAAAGATTTGTCTTCATAGACTTGAATACCCGGTACATCCTGCATTTTGATATAAACCAAATCTCCTTCAATATGTCCGCTATGGATACCGTCCACTGCTTTAAATGTGGCTTTTTCCTCTATCATATCCAGGCTTTCAGCAAACCTCAAAGCGCAGCGGGATCCGTTCCCACACAAGCTTTGACTACCGTCGGGGTTGAAATAAATCATCTCAAAGTCCACTGTGGGATGCTCTCTCAGCAGGATCAGACCATCGGCCCCTACTCCGAATCGGCGATGACACAAGTTTCCGATCTGACCGGTGTTTTGAATATTGAATACCTGCTGCCGGTCATCGATCATGATGAAATCATTTCCAGTAGCCTGATATTTGGTGAAGTTCAGAATACCCACTTTAGGAAATTTTAAGGTGCCTAATCTTATTGAAGGTCATTTCGATCAGCGGCGAGGTGCTACATGGGGTGGTAATCATATACCTGCACCTTATCCCATAAATCGCGGCATTCTTCAATAAACTCCAGATGAACCGGATCCTGCTGATAACTATCATGATCTTCCAGGCTCTTAAAATGAACGTGGTAAGAAAATGAATAGGTATTATCTACCACATCACGAGCTTCGGTAGCCGCCGGCGTACCCAGGTGACCGGATTCAATGGTAGATATGGTAAGTAGCTTTTCCAACCCTGATTTCAACTTATCCCAGGACTCTTTGTTTTGGGGGTCTTTAAGCCAAAAATATACTTGATGAACCATCATATTTTCTAAAGATTTCGATTTTGCTGGCACCGTTAAGGGCCATCCACTTATTCCAAGAACGGTGGCTGTACTTAATATCCTCTGTATAAACGATCTTCGGGTGGCTGCCATAATTTTCTTTAAGGTTTAAAATTAGCCAAAATAAATAAAAAAAGGTCCATTCATAATGAATCGACCCTTATCTATAATATAGGTAATTAATTTAGATTTTCTCTTTAATACGAGCGGCTTTGCCTTTTTTGTTTCTCAGATAAAATAGACGGGCTCTTCTCACTTTACCTTTTCTCAGCAATTCTATCTTGTCGAGATTTGGGCTCAATAAGTGAAAAATACGTTCCACCCCGATCCCGTTGGAGATCTTTCTTACCGTGAAAGTTTCGCCGCTGGTATTACGATTTTTACGCTGAATAACCGTTCCTCTAAATTGCTGAACCCTCTCCTTGCTCCCCTCGCGAATCTTAACGTGAACATTTACCGTATCTCCGGACTTAAAATCCGGGATATCAACTGAACGCTCAGTTAACTTTTTGTCTATCTGGCTTATTATATCACTCATGACGCTACCATTCAAAATGGACTGCAAATATAGAATATTAAATTAATATTGTAAATGAAGTGTGCTAAATTTTGGTGTCATCGGCTTTGTCCGGACGGCGTAATCGAGTACGCTCCAGCGATTGCTGAAACCGCCAGTCCTCAATTTTTTTACTATGCCCACTCAATAATACTTCAGGCACTTTAAGTCCTCTGAAATCTGCTGGGCGGGTATAGACAGGTGCAGCTATCAAACCGTCCTGAAAGGAATCGGTAAGGGCCGAAGATTCATCAGACAAAACCCCGGGCAGTAAGCGGATCAAACTGTCGGCTATTACCGCCGCCGGCAACTCCCCCCCGGACAGCACATAATCTCCAATACTGATTTCGCGGGTAACGTAATGTTCCCGCACTCTTTCATCAACCCCTTTATAGTGACCGCACAGCAATATCAGGTTTTCCTTAAGGCTTAGCTGATTTGCCGACACCTGGTCATATGGATCACCATCCGGCGTCAGGTAAATTATCTCGTGGTATTCCCGGCTTTCCTTTAAAAACTCTATGCAATTCACTATAGGCTCGATCATTAGTACCATACCGGCTCCTCCACCATAAGCGTAGTCATCAACCGTTCTATGTTTGTTATTTGAAAAGTCCCTTAGATCATGTATGACCAATTCCACTAATTTTTTATCCTGAGCCCTTTGGACAATGGAATGATGTAAAAAACTGCTGAGCAGTTCCGGAAGCAAAGTGATAATATCTATACGCATAGCTTAATCTTCCTCCAGATAAATATTTAACAAACCTTCAGGCAATGCCACTTTTAGGGTTTTCTGATCCCGATCCCATCCTAAGATAATATCCTTGTTATGCGGAATCAACACCTCTCGCTGCCGATAGTTCATTCCCAGAATGGGTTGTGGGGTTTGGTCATAGATATGAGTTATTGACCCCAAAGCACCTTGATTGACATCCACTACTTGGCTCTGAATTAACTCGTGGTAGTAATATGAATCGCCGCCTTCCAGTGGAGGTAAATCCTCTAATGGCAGATAAAGAGCAGCGCCAATTAAAGGCCGGGCCTCCTCCAAGGAATCTATATCTTCGAATTTTACCAGCGTTTTATTGCCCTTCATGGTGATATGCTGCAGGAAAAAAGGAATGAGGGCGCTTTCCCTTTCCAGGTAAAAAACCTTCAGTTGGCTATAACGCTCTGGCTGGTCAACATCCAGTTTTATATGGACCTCACCCTTTAAACCATGGGTGGACCTTATATGACCCAGACGATAGCAAGCATCTATATCCACAAGGCAGTGGAAAGGTTACTCTTCTTCCTGCTCAGCGGGGTTATCTGATGATTCCTCGGTTACTTTCGACGAACTATCCTCGGTGGCGGCTTCAGCAGATTGCTCTTCAGCCGACTGTGCCTGGGCTTTATCAGCCTGAGTTTCCCCTGGCTTAGGAGATGCCTCTTCTTCACCGGATTCCTCTTTGGCTGCTTGATCCTCCTGTTCAGGGGGTGATTCTGTTTTATCAGCAGGCGCTTTTTCCTTGTTCTCTGAAGCCGGCTTTTCGGCAGTTTCAGGCTCTACAGAGTCGGCTGATCCTTCATCCTCTATTGCAGGGGCTTCATCGGTACCTTTATCTGCTTCTGCCTCTGGGGTAGAAACTTCAGCAGCAGAGGCTTCGGTTGCGCTTTTATCCTGATCATCTTCAGCAGGGGTTTCATCGGCAGGAGTCTCCGCAGCAGCGGCTTCGGAAGCTTCAGCTGTACTGACTTCTTTACTATCCTCAACGGCCTCAGCAGCAGGAGTTTCCTGGCCCTCATCAGATGTTGGTGCTTCTGATTCAGCAGCAGGCTCCTCATCAGCGTCCCCACTTTCGGCCGCCACAGGCGCCGTTTTAGCGGCAATGGCTTCGGCACGGGCTTCTTTTACTTTTTTCTCCGCGGCAAGTCTTTCTTGATCCAAGGTAGCCCTCTCTTTACTTAACTTATCCATCTTGGCAGAGATCTTGCCTTGCTTCTCCTGCAACCAGGCATGTAATCTTCTATCTGCTTCTTCTTGAGTTATGGCCCCTTTAATAACCCCTACCTGGAGATGTTTACGCAACATTATTCCTTTATATGAAAGAATCGCTCTTACGGTATCGGTAGGCTGTGCCCCTTTCATCACCCAATCGAAGGCCTTATCCTCATCAATGTTGATATCGGCCGGATTGGTATTGGGATTGTAGGTGCCTAATTTTTCAATGAATCTTCCGTCGCGGGGTGCCCTGGCATCCGCCACAACCACATCATATAGGGCAAGCTTCTTACGTCCTCGACGCGCTAGCCTGATTTTTACTGCCATTTATTGTTTATTCTTATGGTGGATCACGTCCGAATTTTAGGAGTGCAAAGGTAGTTGAAATTTTGTTTCTACCAAATCTATCAAGGTAAATGTTAATACTTTACCCGTATAAATAAAAATGGATTTCACTAAGAAGTGACTAAATTCACATCTTAACTTACACATACAATATTCGTATAACCGGCTATGCAATTTTTCTAATTGCCAGTGGTTTGCTACCTTTGATTGAGTTCCTTCTAACACCATGGACCCTTATTCCTATATCTCCAACGCACATGGCTCCTATATCGATGAGCTGTACCGATCCTACCAGCAGGATCCAAACTCTGTAGATGCCAGCTGGCGGCTCTTTTTTGAGGGCTTTGACTACTCCGGATCTAATGACCGTCCCTCTGTTGCGGTTGAAACAGAAGACATATATAAGGAAGTACAGGTACGTTATCTCATTCATGCATATCGCAGTCGAGGACATCTAAGGGCTGATACCAACCCTGTCCGAGCACGAAAAGATCGCAAAGCCCGACTGGACCTGGAACACTTTGGATTATCGGAAGATGATCTGGATCTTGAATTCGAGGGCGGAAAAGCTATTGGTATCGGCAGGGCTAAGCTAAGGGATATCGTTAAAGCCCTGAAACAGATCTATGAAGGACCGGTAGGATTTGAGTATATGTATATACGTGAACCGGAGATCCTGGATTGGTTTACTAAAAAATCAGAGCATGAAGCCCTGAATTTTGATCCCGACGACCAGGAAAAGAACCGTATCCTTTTTAAGCTGAACGAAGCTGTAGTTTTTGAAAACTTCTTACATACCAAATATATCGGACAGAAGAGATTCAGCCTAGAAGGTGGTGAAACCACCATTCCCGCGCTGGACTCCATTATCAATAAAAGCGCTGAACTAGGGGTGGAGGAGGTGGTGATAGGCATGGCCCACCGAGGCAGGTTGAATGTACTAGCCAACATCATGGGTAAGACCTATGAACAGATATTCAACGAGTTTGAAGGAACTCAAGCGGATCTCACCATGGGCGACGGCGACGTCAAATACCACCTGGGATTTTCCAGCCAGGTAGTTACCCCGGATGGAAAAACTGTCAACCTAAAATTGGCTCCCAACCCCTCCCATCTGGAAGCGGTAGATCCGGTAGTATTGGGATTTTCCAGGGCTAAGATCGACAAGCAATATGAGGAGGATGAAGACAAGGTTTTACCTATTTTGATACACGGTGATGCTGCTATCGCCGGACAGGGAGTGGTATATGAGGTGGTGCAGATGTCCAAACTTCAGGGATACAAAACCGGAGGTACTATCCACTTCGTAATCAATAATCAAGTAGGCTTCACCACCGACTTTGAGGAAGCACGGTCCAGCATTTATTGTACGGACGTAGCCAAGATCATCGATGCTCCCGTATTACACGTCAATGGAGACCATCCGGAGGCCGTAATATTCTGCACTAAATTGGCTGCGGAATTCAGGCAGCGTTTTAACCGGGATATCTTTATAGATATGGTGTGCTATCGCCGCCATGGACACAATGAAAGTGACGAACCTAAGTTTACTCAGCCTTCACTTTACAATAAAATCTCCAAGCATCCCAACCCCAGGGAGGTCTACAACAAGAAATTGATTGAAAGAGGAGAGGTAGATGCTGCATTGGCCAAAAAAATGGATAAAGAATTCCGGGCTTTACTGCAAGACCGCCTACAGATGGTCAAACAACAAAAATTGCCTTACCGCTACCAGCGGATGGAAGAGGAGTGGAGGAATCTTCGGCGTTCCGAGCCAGCAGATTTTGACCAATCGCCGGAAACATTTATAAGTGAAGAAATAATCAAGCTGGTAGGCGAAGCGCTGGTAAAATTACCCAAAGGATTTAAGCCGATAAAGCAAATCGAAAAGCAACTCAAGCAACGCAAGGAGATGTTTTTTGAGAAGAGGGAATTGAACTGGGCTTCTGCGGAATTACTGGCATATGGTTCCTTACTGTTGGAAAAGAAGGTGGTCAGGCTGTCAGGGCAGGACAGTCGTCGAGGCACTTTCAGTCATCGGCATGCCATACTCAGAGATGCCAATTCAAACGAACCGTACAGCAGTCTTGATTTTATGGCGGAGGAGCAGGAGAATTTTGACATTCATAACTCTTTGCTTTCAGAATTTGGTGTGTTGGGTTTCGAATTTGGATATGCCATGGCAAATCCCAATGCCCTGGTGATCTGGGAAGCTCAATTCGGCGACTTTGCCAACGGTGCCCAGGTTATGATCGATCAGTTCATTACGGCCAGCTATACTAAGTGGAATCGAATGAACGGCCTGGTTTTACTATTGCCTCATGGTTATGAAGGTCAGGGGCCGGAGCACAGCAATGCCCGTCCCGAGCGATTCTTACAAATGGCAGCCGGCTGGAATATGTTTGTGACGAATTTAACTACTCCGGCAAATTTCTTCCACGCGTTGCGCAGACAACTGGCTCTACCATTTCGCATGCCATTGATCGTAATGTCGCCAAAATCTTTGTTGCGTCATCCTAAGGTCATAAGCCCTATCAATGACTTCACCCAGGGAAGGTTTTTAGAGATCATCAGCGATCCTTATGTGACCAACAATAAAGTAACCAAGGTGCTGTTGTGTACCGGCAAGATCTACTACGAACTTCATGAGCACCAGGTAAAAGAAAAACGCAAAGATGTGGCCATCATCCGGGTAGAGCAATTACATCCTTTCCCAAAAAAACAAATCTTAAAAGAGTTGAAAAAGTACCAGACTGACAAGGTATTTTGGGTACAGGAAGAACCGGAAAACATGGGAGCCTGGGCCTTTATATTAAGGTCCTTCCGAGAGGTTAATAAAGATATTATAAGTCGCAGAGCCACCGCCTCCACAGCCACCGGTTATCATAAGGTGCACCAGGACGAGCAAAATGATATCATAAAACGAGCTTTTTCCTAATTTGAATAAAATATGAGTCAACAAGTAAAAGTCCCTCCGGTTGGAGAATCCATTAATGAAGTAGTTGTCGCCCAATGGTTGAAAGCTGATGGCGATTATGTGGAGATGGATGAGGTGATTTGCGAACTGGAATCAGATAAGGCTTCCTTTGAACTCAATGCAGAATCTGCCGGTACCTTAAAGGTATTGGTGGCAGAAGGGGAAGAAGTAGAGATCGGCACAGTAATATGTGAGATTGATAGCGATGGCCAGCCCTCTGAGGGCAAAGAAGAATCTTCAGAATCCCAGAAGTCTTCAGAATCCCAGCAGACAGTTACTGATGAAGCCCAGGGAGCAAAGCCTGAGCCTGCTCCAGCTAAAAAATCTGCTGGTAAGAAGGAAACTTCCGAGGAAATAGAAATGAGGGTCCCTGAAGTAGGTGAGTCTATCACCGAAGTCACGGTAAGCGCCTGGCTGAAAAATGACGGCGATCACGTGACCCTGGATGAAACTATTGCGGACATAGAATCAGATAAAGCTTCCTTTGATCTGCCGGCTGAAGCTACCGGCATCCTGGAAATTGTGGCTCAAGAGGGAGACACTTTGGAAATAGGCGCTTTGATATGCAAAATTCAGGTTACCGATGAAGCGCCGGATGCTGATAAGCCGGTATCCAAGCCTAAGCAGGAAGTTGCCCAGGACAATGAAAAATCCGGGAGCCATGCTCAGGGGCATCCCTCTCCAGCCGCAGCAAAAATTCTAAAAGAAAAAGGACTAAAGCCCGGGGATATTGAGGGTACCGGGGTGGCAGGCAGAATTACCAAAGAAGATGCCCTGCAAGCAGGGGATAAAAGTGAATCTGCTGAAAAAGCAGAGGAAAAGCCATCTACCAGCAGTGAACGGCCTCAACGGCGGGAGAAAATGAGCAGTTTGCGCAGAACTATAGCCAGGCGATTAGTAGCAGCTAAAAACGAAACTGCTATGCTCACCACCTTCAATGAGGTGGATATGCATCCGATTATGGAAATCCGCCGCAAATACAAAGAACAATTCAAGGAAAAAAAAGAAGTTGGCTTGGGTTTCATGTCATTCTTTACCAAAGCGGTCTGTATGGCTCTGGAGGAGTGGCCGGCAGTGAATGCCATGATCGACGAGCAGGAGATTGTCTACAATGATTATTGCGATATTTCAATTGCGGTAAGCAGTCCCAAAGGACTGGTAGTGCCGGTAATTCGCAATGCGGAGAAGATGAACTTCGAACAAATTGAAAAAGAGGTGGTAAGGCTGGCTAAAAAGGCCAGAGATGGCAAACTGAGCATTGAAGAAATGACTGGGGGTACCTTTACCATTACCAATGGCGGTATTTTTGGAAGTATGTTATCTACACCAATCATCAATCAGCCCCAATCTGCCATTTTGGGCATGCATAATATCGTAGAACGACCAACCGCAATTAACGGTGAGGTTGCTATTCGCCCTATAATGTATGTAGCCTTATCCTACGATCACCGTATTGTAGACGGCCGGGAATCTGTAAGTTTTCTCTACAGGGTAAAAGAACTTTTGGAGGACCCTACTAGAATGCTGGTGGGAATATAATCACAATCTTATGCAATACGATGTTACTGTAATCGGATCAGGCCCGGGCGGGTATATTGCAGCCATCCGCTGTGCTCAATTGGGTATGAAAGTAGCCATTATAGAAAAATATTCTACCCTGGGTGGTACTTGCCTGAATGTAGGTTGTATACCCAGCAAAGCGCTATTGGACTCATCGGAGCACTATCATGCCGCGGCCCATACTTTCAAAGAACATGGGATAAATACGGAGGGGCTTTCGGTTGACCTGGGGCAAATGGTGAAGCGCAAGCAAGCTGTAGTAGATCAAACTACCGCGGGAGTGGCTTACTTAATGAAAAAAAACAAAATTGAGGTACATCAAGGCACCGGAAGCTTCAAGGGCCGTAATACTATTGAGGTAAATGGAGGTGAAGATGGCTCAAAGACCATTGAATCAAAACACATAATTATTGCCTCCGGATCCAAACCCGCTTCCTTACCTTTTATAAAGATCGACAAAAAACGGGTGATCACCAGCACCGAGGCGCTGGAGCTAACTAAATTGCCCAAGCATCTTATCATCATTGGCGGGGGGATCATAGGGCTGGAGTTGGGATCGGTATTTGCCCGAATGGGTAGTAAAATCACCGTGGTGGAATTGCTGGACAGTATTATACCCACCATGGATCTCACCATGGGTAAGGAGCTGCAAAAAGTACTGAAAAAACTGGGATTTGATTTCCTGCTGAAACACCAGGTCACCTCGGTAAAAAACAGTGGACGCCAAGTGACGGTCGCTGCCAAAGACAGCAATGATAAAACCAAGCAGCTAAAAGGGGATTACTGCCTGGTTTCTATTGGCCGAAAGCCGTATACCGAGGGACTTGGCCTGGAGACGGTGGGCATTCAAACCGACAAAGCCGGACGCATACCGGTGGATGATAATCTAAAAACATCCGTGGATAATATTTACGCCATCGGTGATGTGGTAAGGGGCCCGATGCTGGCTCATAAAGCGGAGGAGGAGGGGGTTCTGGTAGCCGAAATACTGGCCGGCCAAAAACCTCACATTAATTATCTGCTTATCCCCGGAGTGGTGTATACTTGGCCGGAAGTGGCCTCGGTAGGTTATACCGAACAGCAATTGAAAGAGAAAAAAATCAACTATAAGTCCGGAAGCTTTCCTTTCAAAGCTTCAGCCCGGGCACGAGCCAGTATGGATACTGATGGGCTGGTGAAAGTATTGGCCGACAAGCAAACCGATGAAATATTGGGGATGCACATAATTGGACCCAGGGCTGCGGATCTTATCGGCGAGGCAGTGGTTGCTATGGAATACCGGGCCTCTGCGGAGGATATCACCAGGATGTCCCATGCTCATCCTACTTTTGCCGAAGCCATCAAAGAAGCTTGTCTGGTGGCTACCGCAAACCGACCTTTAAATATCTGATCAGGATTTTTTAGGGAGAAAAAGGAAACCCAGTACATCAAAATAGAGCAGCACATATAAGCCCAGGGTCATTACCCATATTACCAGCATATTAAAGAGAAAGGTATGCATATAAAAGCCTAAAAACGGTTTATGCGCTACAAAAAACTGTGTGCGAAAATTAAAGGTTTTATCTCTATCCGGCCACAGGTATATGGGATAGATTTTCTGTATTAGCTCGTTATCCACCTCCACAATCCGTTCCGTGGTTTTAACATTCCGCACAATATCATTTATATTTTGATTTAAGTATCGATCTCGCATCTTATTAATAGCACCCGGATCACGTTCTTCAATGCTGTTGGCCAAAAGGCGGCTTTCATCCTCAGCCTTAAGGTATTTATTGTTGTAAAAGCGTTTCAGTGTGGATAAAAATTCTTCCACCTGCTGAACTGTTTGCGGGTCTATCTGCTCCAGGTATAAATTGTCGTAAACCGCCAGTTTATCCCTACCCACAATCTCCAATTCCTTATCCAATGCAATCCTCAAGGTAGTCAACGCGTCAACTTTTACCTCATCAGGCGCCTCAGGTCCAGTTGGCTTAAACAGTTGAAGTTTGGAGCGTAAAGTGGGGATTAAGTATACGGTTTTATATTCAGAATTAGCTTTCACTTGATCAAAAGGATAAAATCTCTTCTGATAGCGGTTAGCCCGGAATTGATGAACCATCAAAGCTTCGTAGGCCCATCGACTGGTCATCACCTCCCCCACCATAGGTACTTTGTCTGCTGAACGCAAGTTGGGATTAAGGTCGTCAAACCGTACCACTACTCCGCCCAATACCAACTGGGGAATTAATAATATAGGGATCAATATGTATACCGTAACGGCATGACGGAATGCCGAACTGATATTTAAACCCAGTACGTTGGCGAAGCAAGCAGCGCTGAATAACGCCACCCAATTAGCAAATAGCATGCCCCTGATCTCTAGAATCAGGCTGCCAATTATAGTAAATGCAAGGGTCTGGACAGCAGATATAGCAAACAATATAGTGATCTTAGAAGTCAAATAGCTTCCTCTACTCAAATGCAGGAAACGCTCCCTTTTCAAAATTTTCCTATCCTTAATTATTTCTTCCGCGCTTACCGTCAATCCCATAAACAGGGCAATGATCACACTCATGAAAAAGAATGCAGGTATGTTTACATTATCCCCAAAAGAGTAGACTGCATTGGCAGTAGAGGGAAATTGTTTGACAATAAAGGCCAAAATTACAGCCAGCAAAGGGGCTTCCAGTGAGTTGATCAAGATATACTGCAAATCACTCAGCTTGGAGCGTATATCTCGTTTGGTAAATATCAGGAATTGCTTAAGTCTGCTGGGAATCCGTAATTTGCCCTCTGGTTTCTCTTCAATATTGCTAACCACCGGAAGTATAGACCGGTATTTAAAATGTTCTTCCCACTCCTGAGGGCTTACTTTTCTTCTGTCTGTGAGACGACCATACTCATTTACTACCTTGGTCTCGATAATATTAAAGATCTCCTCCGGACGAAGATTACCACACATAGGGCAAGTTCCTAGATCCTTATCGATAAGATTTACAATATCCTTAAAGTAAGATTCCGCTTCCACCGGGTTGCCGTAGTAGATCTGATAGCCACCCACATCCAAAATCACCAGCCGGTCGAACATCTTAAAGATATCCGACGATGGTTGATGGATCACAACGAAAACCAGCTTACCTTTTAAGGATAGTTCCTTTAGCAGGTCCATGATGTTTTCAGAATCGCGAGAACTGAGTCCTGAAGTAGGTTCATCTACAAAAAGAACCTGAGGCTCTCTTAATAACTCCAAGCCCACATTCACCCGCTTGCGCTGACCCCCGCTAATGATCTTATCCAATGGGGTACCTACCTTCAAATCCCGGATATCCGTCAAACCCAGATTTGCCAGGGTCTTGGTGACCAGCTTGTCAATTTCCTTTTGTGATGCATCCCCAAAACACAACCGGGCGGCAAAATATAAATTCTCATAAACGGTGAGGTCCTCAATAAGAAAGTCATCCTGCGGTATATACCCGATAACCCCCTCGATTTGATCATCTTGTTTATGTATATTGATCTGGTTGATCAGGACTTCCCCCGACGAAGGCGTTAATTGGCCATTTAATACATTTAGCAAAGTGGACTTTCCGGAGCCACTGCTGCCCATGATCCCAATCAGCTTGCCTGATTCTTCAAAAATATTAATCCCCCTAAGCCCCAAGATCCCGTCGGGAAATTTGTAATGGATATCTTCTGCCTTAAATACTATCTTTTGCAGTGATTTGGAGGTCAGGAATTTGCTTACCACATCGGAATAGTAGATAGGTTCCATCCGATAGGATCGAATGGTACTTCCGGTGGAAAACACTACGCCTTTGTTGTTCTTTAAGGGTACCCCATTAAGGTAAACCCCGGCCCTGCCAAGATACTTTATATAATAGCCTTCGATAGAAGGTAGTCTTAAAACCACCAGTTGCCCCTGCAACCCAGCAGCCACCATATGGTTTAGTTTGTCGGGAACTTCAATAGAACCATCATCAATCACCAATAAGTTGGAGGACGCCACTGGGGTATCATAATGATAGTCCACAAAGTTTTGAATGTTCTTGACAGTCTTCTTCTGTAGCTTCAAGGCATCACTGATGTAATAGAGTAGATTGGCCTCACGTTCAGAAATCGTCTTATCAGCCGATATCAACTCCATCATCTTAAGTGTAAGCACCACTTTTTGATGCTTGGTGATCTCGCGATTCAGCTGCCGGGTTATTCCAATGATCTTTGACCAATCCTCTACAAAATCGACTGTATCGTCATCGGTATTTTCGATCTTGACCTTCTCTGATTCCCTTTCCAGCACCATTTTGTCAAACAGATCCATGTACTTGTCGACACCTTCCTGATTGAGTTGTCTATCCAGGAATTCCTTAATAGTAAGCCGTTCACTATAAGTGACGCTTCCTTCTTTTGCCACGATGGCAAATAACTGGATAATGGCTTGTAATAGCTGTTCACTCATGATATACCCCTGAGCGGGGGAATAAACGGCAAAGCTAATGGTTGTTTACAAAAAAAGCATTGAATTGCTTCAATGCTTCTTCGATGTTGTTAGATTTTTATCTTAGTCCACGATAAAACTTCGGATATCACCGATCTGATTAGTTACCCCGGCAAGATTTTCGTCCTCCAATAAGGTCACTCCTTCGTTGTTTCGGATTTTTTCCTGAATATCCAATGCGGCGTACTGCTCTAGTAAGCCACTGGTCATGTCTTTCAATTGGTCTACCGTCTCATCACTTTCCAATTGATCCAGCATGGCATATAAATCCCCCAAAGGCTTCTCCTGGTCCAATATTAATCTTACCAAGGGTATGAGGATCAACTTCCTATTTTCTTCATCCAGGATATCATGTGGATAATTTTTTACCAGAGAACTACTTATATATAGGCCTTCCATAAAAGAACCAGTCAAGACCAGGGCGGCAGTTCGGTTACGACCACTGTTTTTTAAATGCTCATCAGTGTTGCTGATGGCTTCGTTAACGATATCCGCCAGGCTGTCTTTGGAGGACAGATTACTTTCAAAACGGTTTATTACCTCGGTGTCCACACTGGTGGTGACCCCGATCTGATCAGCCAAACCTTTCATCTTGGTGAAGTAGTTCAATGCCTCCTGTGACTTGTCATACGAACTCAGGTAACCAATATCGGCGGCATAAACACCCAGATTCATAGCCGATTTATCATCGGACCCCTGATAGGAGTCGGCCTTATTCAGATCATTTACCAGGCTCTGATCCATTTCCACCCCGGTAGCCTGCAAAATATAGGGTATCTCAGCTGGTGGAGGGATCTGGTAGACGATCTCTTCAATCTGCTCGGTTAACTCCTCAGCCGCCTGGTCAAACTCCTGGGCATCGTTTTCCTCCTGCTTAGGCGAAGAACATGAGCTGGTTCCAACTAGGTACCCGGCACATACCAAGACAGCGAAGATTTGAGAGATTAATTTCATGGTATTCTGATTGATTGGAAGTTGTGTTGATACAAGCCGATAAGTTAAAACATTAAAAACTTTTACGCAAATGATAAATTCCACCCCTTATCCTGGAAATCGATGATTGCGACTTGCAGTCCAAAGGAAATCCGAATTGCATTTGAAGTAAATTTCTTATATTGAAAGGATCTAAAAACCTAAAAAATTAAAATATGAGTTCTCTGACTACCATTGGAGCCAGGATACTGTATGCAGTTCCCATGGCAATTTTTGGAATTTTCCATTTTACCAGTGCACAGGATATGTCCGGAATGGTCCCTTCCTTTTTACCTGCACCCACCATTTGGGTTTACATAACAGGTCTAGCATTAATTCTGGCGGCCGTAGCTATTCTAATCCAGAAAAAAGCTCGATTAGCTTGTTTGTTATTAGCCTTAATGCTTATTGTATTTGTGCTTACGGTCCATGTGCCTGGACTCAGTGAAAATATGCAATCTTCTATGCCCAATCTGCTTAAGGATACTGCCCTGGCAGGTGGAGCTCTTTGCCTGGCAGGACACTCCAGCGACTGAAAAAAGAGTTCCAAAATTATTTAAAGGCCCGCTAGCGGGTCTTTTTTTTTCTACAACTGATAGTGATTTTTTTATTTGATCCAATTTAATCTAACTTTGTCCGGTTTAACCCACCAAACTCTTAAAACCGCTAGTTAATGCCTCGAGATAAAAGTATCAATTCAGTCCTTATCATAGGAAGCGGACCCATCATTATTGGACAAGCCTGTGAATTTGACTATAGCGGCTCACAGGCTGCCCGTTCATTGCGTGACGAAGGGATAGAAGTAATATTAATCAATTCCAACCCAGCTACTATTATGACGGATCCGGTCACGGCGGATCATGTCTACTTAAAACCGCTGGAGCGCAAATACATCGTCAAGATCCTGGAAAAGCATAAAATTGACGCTGTCCTGCCCACTATGGGTGGCCAAACAGCGCTAAATCTGGCTATCGAATGCCAAAATTCCGGTATTTGGGAAAAGTACGGGGTGAAAATTATTGGAGTAGATATAGACGCTATTCAAACCACCGAAGACAGGGAACGGTTCCGCCTGAAAATGAAGGAACTCAATATTAATGTTTGCCGGGGTAAAACCGCTACCTCATTTCTACAGGGTAAGGAAATCGCCCAGGAAATTGGGTTTCCGTTGGTTATTAGACCATCCTATACCCTGGGGGGTACCGGAGGTGGCTTCGTCAATAGTGCGGAGAATTTTGAAAAAGCCCTGAATAACGGGTTACACACATCTCCTATACATGAGGTATTAATTGAGCAAAGTATACTGGGCTGGAAAGAATACGAGCTAGAACTGCTTAGGGACAACCTGGGCAATGTGATCATCATTTGCTCTATAGAAAATTTTGATCCCATGGGCGTACACACAGGTGACTCTATTACCGTCGCACCAGCCATGACACTGCCAGATACTGTTTATCAGGAAATGCGGGATCTGGCCATCAATATGATGAACGGCATTGGTCAGTTTGCAGGGGGTTGCAATGTGCAGTTTGCGGTAAACCCCGAAAACGATGAGATCATTGCCATTGAGATCAATCCCAGAGTAAGCAGATCATCTGCCTTGGCATCAAAAGCTACCGGGTATCCCATTGCCAAGATAGCCGCTAAGTTGGCAATAGGATATAATCTACATGAATTGGATAACCAGATCACCAAAACTACTTCTGCTTATTTTGAGCCCGCCTTAGACTATGTGATCGTAAAGATCCCCAGATGGAACTTTGATAAATTCAAAGGCTCCGACAGGCATCTTGGGTTACAAATGAAGTCAGTAGGAGAAGTGATGGGCATCGGCAGGAATTTTCAAGAAGCCCTGCAAAAGGCCTGTCAATCATTGGAGATAAACCGCAATGGACTGGGAGCGGACGGACGAGAGCTCAAAGATCGTGAGAGGCTGCTGGACAGTCTGGAAAACCCCACCTGGAATCGGCTGTTCCATATTTACGACGCCTTCAAAATGGGAGTGCCTTTTAATACTATTCAAAGCCTGACTAAGATCGATAAGTGGTTTCTGCAACAGATTGAGGAATTGATCCTGATAGAGGAAAAGATCAAGGCCCATACCCTGGATACCTTACCGGATGACTTGTTGCGCACCGCTAAGGAGAAAGGATACGCCGACCGCCAATTGGGGCATTTAATGGGTTGTTTGGAAAGTGAGGTGTTCAACCACCGCACTGACCGGGGTATAAAAAGGGTGTATAAATTAGTGGATACTTGTGCCGCCGAATTCGAGGCACAAACTCCTTACTACTATTCCGCTTTTGACCAGGAGAACGAATCCATCAGCACCGACAATAAGAAAATTGTGGTTCTGGGATCAGGACCCAACCGGATCGGGCAGGGAATAGAGTTCGATTACAGTTGTGTGCACGGGGTACTGGCCGCCCGTGAGTGCGGGTACGAAACCATCATGATCAATTGCAATCCTGAAACCGTAAGTACGGATTTTGACATCGCTGATAAGCTGTACTTCGAGCCAGTTTTCTGGGAGCACATTTACGATATCATACTGCATGAAAATCCCGAGGGAATAATCGTTCAATTGGGTGGGCAAACGGCTCTTAAACTGGCTGAAAAGCTAAACCGTTACGGAATAAGGATCATGGGAACCGGATATGAATCCCTGGATCTGGCGGAAGACCGCGGTAATTTCTCCACTTTGCTAAAAGACAATGACATCCCCTATCCTGAATTTGGGGTGATCGAAAGCGCTGCTGATGCTATTGAGCTTTCCCGGGATATAGGATTTCCTTTATTAGTGAGACCTTCATATGTACTGGGCGGGCAAAGTATGAAGATCGTGATCAATGAACGGGAACTGGAAGCCCACGTGCTGGATATATTGAAAGATATACCAGGGAACAAAGTGCTGTTGGATCATTTCCTGGACGGGGCTATTGAAGCGGAAGCTGATGCCATTTGCGATGGCGAGGAGGTTTTTATCATTGGCATCATGGAACATATCGAGCCTGCCGGCATCCATTCCGGTGATTCCTATGCGGTACTGCCTCCCTATAATTTGGGTGATTTTGTCATGCGCCAAATTGAAGAGCACACCAGAAAAATTGCCCTGGCCCTGAACACCGTGGGTTTGATCAACATCCAGTTTGCCATTAAGAATGACAAAGTGTTCGTAATAGAAGCTAATCCCCGGGCCAGCCGGACAGTACCTTTTATCTGCAAAGCTTACCAGGAACCGTACGTCAATTATGCCACCAAAGTAATGATCGGGGCCAATAAATTAAGTGATTTTAACTTTAAGCCAACCAAGAAAGGGTATGCAATCAAGGTCCCGGTATTCTCATTTAATAAATTTCCTAATGTGAATAAAGAATTAGGCCCTGAGATGAAATCTACCGGCGAATCCATCTATTTTATCGATGATCTGATGGACGACTATTTTATGAAAGTATACTCAGAACGAAACCTCTACCTCAGCAAATAAGTTAATAGGTATAGAGTAAGCTTACTATATGATTAAATTTCTGTTAATATTCTTCCTGGTATCCTACCTGATCATTAAAGTCGGCGGCTATCTCATACGTACCGTGTTCATAACCATGGGGCCACCCCAGACTCCCCATACTAAGAGGCAAAGCCGGAAAGTGCCAGACAGTGATCTAAATATCGATTATGTACCCGATAAATCTAAAAAACGATCTGATAAAGACTACGATGGAGGGGAGTACGTAGATTACGAAGAAGTAAAACCCAATTAGTTGTATCGCTTTAACTTGTTTTTGTGATTGTACTTGCGCCAATTAGGGGCCTTGGTCTGTGATTTTACCTTCTTACTGCGATTGGCGCTGGTAACCCGGTAATGATTTACAGCCTCCCAATCATTATAATAAGTTCCATTCTGGCGTACATATACGGTTTCTGTACAGGAACTCAAGCCAAGGAATAGCACAGCCGAAATTAGGAGGGATACTTTTTTCAGGTTAGATAAACAAGACATAGTCTTAGGTAGACGGTGGTGCAGGTTAATACCACCGCAGCTAAAAAGGTAACTTGTAACTTCCAGGGAAAACTTACATCAGTAGGAAAGCAAGCATTTTACCACCATTTAGAGCAAGGGTGGATCTAATGATCACAGTTTATGGACAAATTTTATTCAATAACCAAACCTCCTCAGTTTCTGGTCCTTACTTCTCCATTTGGGCTCGACCTTTACGTGTTGTTCCAGGAATACCTTTTTCTGAAAGAAGGTCTCCATGGCTTTTCGGGCTTCAGTACCGGTTTTCTTTAAGCCGGCTCCTCCCTTCCCAATCAGAATCCCCTTTTGAGACTGGCGCTCTACGAAGATCTCCGCACGCATGCGAATGATCTCCGGCTCCTCTTTAAACTCGGTAATTACCACCTCGCAGGAATAGGGTACCTCTTTTTTATAATTTTCGAAAATTTTTTCCCGGATTATTTCGGCGGCAAAGAATCTTTGGGATTTATCGGTGAGGGTGTCCTTGGGAAAGTATGGAGGGTGTTCCGGCAATAGTTCAATGATGCCCTCCATCACCAGCGGGATATTAATTTGTTGCAAGGCAGAAACCGGGATGATCTTCCCTACGGAAGTGCCTTGGGTTTGCTCCTCCCAGTAGCCAATTTTATCCTGCAGTTGGGTACCCTGGGCCAGATCGAGCTTATTTAATATGAGCAGTACCGGAACCTTTGCCTGAAGGATATGGGTGATAATGGGCAATTCCCTATCCAATTTCTCCCCCAATTCCACTACCCATAGGATGATATCGGCATCAGCCAGGGAGTTTTGCACAAATCGCATCATATTTTCCTGTAATCGATACTCCGGTTGGATGACTCCAGGAGTATCTGAATAAACGATCTGAAAGTCATCGCCGCTGATGATACCCATAATACGGTGCCGGGTAGTTTGAGACTTGCGGGTAATGATAGAAAGGCGTTCTCCCACCAGGGCATTCATCAAAGTAGACTTACCGGCATTAGGCTTACCCAGTATACTTACAAATCCAGCTTTGTGCATTTAGAGGTTTTTCAAGGCAAAGTAATAAATAGCATTTGAAAAAGGGCTGTCTTGTGCTGCATTTGAAAGTTTACTATTTTCCCCAATGAGCAATCAATGGATAAATCGGTTGGGCAATTGCCTTTGGCTTTTCATACTTGGGTTTCTTTCACTCCAAGCCTCAGCCCAGCATTTGCGGGTTAGTCAGAACGGCAGATACCTGGAAACCAAAACCGGTGAGCCATTTTTATATTTGGGAGACACTGCCTGGGAATTGTTTCACCGCCTGGATCTTGAAGAGGCCCATCAGTACCTGGAAAACCGGGCCGATAAAGGATTTACGGTAATACAGGCGGTAGTATTAGCTCAATTAGGCGGATTGACGGTGCCCAATGCCTTGGGAGACCTGCCGTTGAAAGATGGAAACCCTAAGCAACCTGAAGAGGCCTATTTTAAACATGTAGATGCCATAGTAGATAAGGCAGCTTCTCTGGGCTTGACCATTGGAATGCTTCCCACCTGGGGCAGTTACTGGTCCACGGTCAACGGGCAGCAAAAGATCTTCGATGAAGCTTCAGCACATAGCTTCGGGCGTTTTCTAGGCGATCGTTACCGCAATGCACCAGTTATCTGGATCTTGGGAGGCGATGAAAATATCAACAATGAAGAAGAGCGCAAAATAATGGAGGCCATGGCCCAAGGCTTAAAAGCCGGAGACAAGGGACAGCACCTTATGACTTTTCACCCCCGGGGCCCCGGCAGGTCATCAGATTATTTCCATCAGGCCGACTGGCTGGATTTCAATATGTCCCAATCATCCCATGCCGCGCACGATCATGACAACGGGTTGTTCACTGAGAAGGACTACCAACTGGAACCCACAAAACCAACTTTGGATGGAGAACCCCGCTACGAATTGATCCCGGTGGGCTTTTATTTTAAGGGGGCAAACCGGTTGGATCTGTTTGATGATTACGACGTACGACAGGCAGCCTATTGGAGCATGTTGGCGGGAGCCTGCGGACATACCTATGGGCATAACAGTATCTGGCAGATGTGGTCTGAAGATCATCAACCAGTAATTGGGGCCTCCATACCCTGGCAAGCAGCATTGGATCATCCCGGTGCTTTTCAGATGAAACACTTACGTAGACTTTTTGAGGCCAGGCCTTTTAATAAGCTGGTGCCCGACCAAAGCCTTATCCTGGGCGGACCTAGGGACGGCGGGTCCAAGGTGCGGGCCGCCCGGGCGGAAGATAGCAGCTTCGCTATTTTTTATTCACCCAGAGGCCTGCCTTTCACAGTGGATCAGAGTTGGCTGGCGCACACCAGTTTGAAAGCCATGTGGTACGATCCCCGTTACGGGATCAGCTTTCCCATTCACATCGGCAATACTTATGCTATTCAGACCTATACACCGCCCAGTCAGGGGCGCGGTAAAGATTGGGTTTTGATTGTGGAGGATGCTGAGTTGGGATTGGTGGAGCCGGGGAGGTAAAACTACAGTCTAAGACTTTGATGAAACAGCGTTAAGGCAGCAATATTTATTAAGATGTTGCGCCGACCAGTACAGAGATATCGGTATAAATTTTAGATACAAAGCCAGTAATTGAAAATCCAGGAATGTTATTTAAAGCCGAACATTTAAGGGGAATTAAGCAAGGAAAAATTTCTTTGGCGTTTCGTAAATGGAAAAGACCTTCAGTAAGAAAAGGAACTTTGATGAATACGGCAGTTGGTCAAATAGAGATACTGGACATCAAAAAGATTGACCAAAAAAAAATCACCGAAAAGGACGCGGTCAAATCAGGGTTTGATAAGTTGGAAGAACTCATTGGACTTCTCAATTCAAGAAAAGGCGGACAATTATACAAGATAGAAGTGAGATATGCCTCGGCAGACCCTCGAATTGAACTCCGGAACAACTCTAAAATAACCCAGGCTGAATTTGAAGAGATAAAGACCAAACTGGACAGGTTGGATAAATACAGCCGTAGTGGTCAATGGACTGGTTATATCTTAAAAGCAATCGAAGAAAATCCCAAATTGAGTGCTGGCGAGTTGGCACAAAAAACGGGCAAGGAAAAGGAATGGCTAAAAACCAACATCCGAAAGCTTAAAAACATCGGATTGACCGTTAGTCATAATCCCGGATATACCATTTCACCTCGTGGAAAGTCTTTTTTGGAAAAAATAACTGAATAAATAATACCTTGTTCTTTAAAGCAATTATCATTTCAAACTATCACGATAACTTGTTTGGATTTATTATTACCCCGGTTATGTATGGCCTATCGCTAATTATCGGGATATCTTTTGCGGACATAATAAAGATCTGGGCCATTTATTTGTGATACTGGGATTCGTATCTTTAAGAAAAGGTATTTACCATGGGAACTGCGGAGTTTAACTTGTTAAGAGAAGAATTAATACAATGGATCAGGTCCCTCAATGATTCCAAGCTTTTGAATTTACTAAACTCGATCAAACTGTCAACCTCCAATCCTAATCAGGATTGGTGGGATGATTTGACAGAAGAGCAGAAGAAAAATATCCAATTAGGTTTAAAAGACCTCAACGAAGGCAACACCATTTCGTCAAAAGAATTCTGGAATCAACTCCGCTCAAATGAATAGTTGTTAGATGGACTAATCAATCTTTAAGAAATGCCCAAAATATTCGTGATTATCTCGCTTCGGAATTTTCAACTAAGGAGAAGGGTGATTTCGAGAATCTGCTGAAACACTTCGAGGATACGGTATCAATTTTTCATTAATCCCTGGTAACTGACGGTTAAACAAGACCCTTGGGCTCAACCCTAAATGGTATTTATTTACGTATATTTGTAAATGGGCACAAAAGAAAAGATCATCGCCAAAATCAATGAGATTGAAGATGAAAAACTATTAAAAGAGATTCTCAGCCTTATTAATATTGAATCTGATTTAGGAGAAATCTATGAATTGACCGAAGAGCAAAAATCTGCGGTCAATGAGGGACTAAGCGATTTCGACAATGGCAGATTTTATTCCCAAATGGAGGCTGATGAACTTATCAAAAAATGGCTAGAAAACAAGTAAGATGGACGCTCAAAGCCATCAATGATAAACTTGCCATTTATGAATACTGGAATAACCGAAACAAGTCTACAGCTTACAGTAAAAAACTTGAAAAACTGCTCAATCACGCTGCGAATCTTCTTTGTCAATATCCAACGCTAGGCACACGAACCAATTATAATGACGTTAGGGTTAAGGTCATTCGAGATTACAAGTTATTTTACAAAGTAACCAGTGGTTTTATCGTGATTCTCACTATTTGGGATAGCAGACAAAATCCCGAAACACTAAATATCGGGTAGTAGCCCTTTCCTACGCCTAACTGCGTTTCAATTTTTAGAATACGTTTCGCAGTGCTTCCAGCCTAAATCCTACTATCCAACTAAAGTGTCTTTGATTGACTGGCGTAGGTTCGTTACTTTAGTGCAAGCAGCTGAGGCCAAGTGAGCACCCCCGCCTCCGTACCGATTGCTATGGCACCTCAACGGGCGCGGTACGCGTCTTCGCTTTTGCCGTTGGCGGTAATTAAAACCAAATGAGCATGAAATTGGAATAGTAGGAGGCTCTATCGCTGGATGTTCAGCGGCCATTCTTCTAAGAAAAGAAGGGCATCACGTAACCGTGTTTGAGCGATCTAGCAAGGCCTTGGTGGGGCGTGGAGGTGGAATCGGCACCACTCCGACCTTGATGGAGCAAATCAGAGCCGATGGTCTGATCAATGATGATTTTGCCTATTTCAAAATCAAAACAATGCCTTTTGTTGGGAAAGCTTCTGCGGCTGAGCCCTATGGCCGAACCGCATGGGCCATGCCTACAAATTTTCATGTATTTCAATGGAATGAGCTATGGAAAAACCTTCGAGCAAATGTTCCGAATGAAGATTACCGGAGTGGCGTCAGAATAGTTGGCGCACGATCCATTGAAAACGGAAAAGTAGAGCTGACCACCGAATCAGATGAACGGCTAAAGTTTGATCTGGTGTTGTTCGCTGATGGATACAACTCATTGGGCCGCAGCATTCTTTTTCCAGAGAAAAAACTGAAATATCAAGGCTATGTACTTTGGAGAGGTCTACTCCCTGAGGCTGAAATGCAAGGACGATCCCCATTAAAAGACGAAATATTGCGATTGTCGTATAAAAATATACCCGGCCATAATGTGGTTTATTTCATACCTAATGAGAATGGTTCTGTTCTTCAAGGAGAAAGAGTATTCAACTGGGCTGCCTATGTGGCCATTCCAGATACTAAATTGGACGAACTGATGACAGACAGACATGCAAAGGTAAGATTCGGAACGCTTCCTCCAGGAAAACTGACCAAGGAGAATGAGGTACACCTCAAAGAACTACTCTCTAAGTACATACCCGATTACTACGCAGAGATTGTGAATAAGACCCAAGATAGCTACATACAAGTTATCTATACACTCGACTTAGACAGTTACCGAAAGGGCAAAATGTGTCTTATAGGAGATGCAGGGATATTTGTTCCTCCGTTCACCGGTTCGGGTGTATTCAAGGGGTACAACAACGTTAAAGATCTGGTCAGTTGGTTGAGGGAGACTAGTAATTTGGAAAACGCGCTAAATGAATGGAGCAATATGCAACTTCAATCAGGTAAGCGGCTATTGGCTTTGGGTGCCCAAATGGAAAAAGCCTTCATCTGGGATCAGTTAGATTTCGCCACAGTTGACGATGAAACTACCAAGGAATGGTGGAAAGCATCAATTACATTTCCTGAAAACTTCAATTATGAAAAAAGTTGAGATATAAACTACCGCCAACATCGGCTATAGCAAGTGCGGGCAAACCACTAAAAAATGAAGGAAGGCATTACGAAAAAATTAAAGGTAGGGCATATAAGACAGCAGGTTCGAAATCCCGCGCTTGCCATAACCACGCCCGTTGGGGTTATTGTAACGGACGACACGAATAAAATAGGGGAATGATTTAAAATTAAACCATGAGAAAAATAATTGCTGCAATAAACATGACACCTGATGGATTTTGTGACCATACAGCCGGATTTTTTACTGATGAGGAGCTACGTAATCATTATGCCGACCTGTTCAGAAATAATAGCAGCATTTGAAAGAAATTGGAACGGTTAAAACCAATAACTCTTTGGCCCTCCTTGTGTAGGCTTCAAAACGGGGGAAGGCTTCATCCCGAATCTATACTTTTAATTACGGAAAGGCTTTAATACCTTGTCAAGTACCAAACGAGCCTGACCCTTAGGCACTGGCGAATAATATTTACCGCAATGAAAATGCTAATAGTCCTTTTATTGATCTTCAATGCATGTAATCTAATAAGGGCACAAACCATGACTGAGCGACAAAATAGAGAACTATATGCGCCAAAAGAATTACAACAAGATTACTCAATACTGAGAGAAGCGCTGGAAACTACTTATCCAAGTCTATATCGATTCAGTGATAGTTTAGTGATGACCAAATTTTTAGAGGATCAGTATACATCATTAAACCATCCTATGACGGAAAGTAAATATTATAAGATCATTGCCTATACCTGTGCACGTGTTAATGATGAACACTTAATACCGAAACCAGCCAAAAAGTATTACCAAGAGTTAAAGAACTCAAATCACTTTTTCCCATTTTCACTGAAAATTATCAACAGAAGGTTTTATGTTCACAAAACATCACTTCTGGAAGGCCCACTTCCGGTTGGTTCAGAGATTTTGTCTATAAACGGGCATTCTGTAGAAGAAATTCTGAGTACTCTTCTGCCCTCCATACCTTCAGACGGATACATACAAACCTTTAATATCCGCCATCTCGAGGACTATAGTATGACCCAAAATGAAAATCTTTTTGATTTAAATTACCCCCTTTTCATAGAAGATACAGAATCGTTCAGCATTGAATTTGTTTCGCCTGACATAAAATCGCAGAAACAAACTGTGACCGTGTCAGGGTTGAACTATCAAGACTACATTGAATTCTACAAGCAACGCATAGGGTACAAAGCCCCACTTGAATTCAAATATATCCAAGACTCAGTTGCTTACTTACGAATATCTTCCTTTCTCAAATGGCATAGGGATGATTTTGAGCAGGATTTCTACAGTATATACGATAGCATTTTCACCGAACTCGATCAACGAGCCACAAAGAATTTGAAACTTGATTTAAGAAATAATGAAGGGGGGGATGGTACCGGCGAAAGATTACTCACCTACCTGATGACCAAACCTTATAAACACTTTGCTTTTGCTGAGGAAATATTCATTGGATATCCCTCGGTAGTTGATTATCTAGACAATGGAGAGGACTTGTTTTTTCCTGATTCTATTGTTTACAAAACTGATAGTGGAATGTACAGACTGAAAAAAGAGTTTTACCATTACATTCCCTTATTGAACGAGCAAATCCCCAATCAAAAGCATTTTAAAGGAAACTTGTATGTATTGATGAATGGTGCTTCCGGATCCATGTCAACAGTGGTAGGAAGCATTTTAAGGAATAGTAAAAGGGCTACATTTATAGGAGAAGAAAGTGGGGGAACGATGGAAGGAAACACCTCCTTAAGTTACGCAAGGATGACATTACCTAATACCAAAATACGAGTTGAAATTCCTCTAACCAAGACAGGTCTTGCCGTAAATTTTGTAAAAGGAAGAGGAGTTTTTCCGGATTACTACATTACGCCTACCATTGAAGATATCATGAATGAAGTTGATACAGAATTGGTTTTCACATTAGATTTAATTGCATTTGAGAAATGAAGGCTCAGTGCCGAAAAATGGGTAAGCCTTTGGTTTTTACAGCCTTTACAATTCCTGAAACTTATTATCGGGAGTGACTTGTGCTGGCTTTTCTATTCAAAAAGATCTTTTTTAACCTCACTTACTAGATCTCCAACCTTTTGCAGATCATGGGTATCATTCACAAAAACTATCATTCCTAATTTCAATTCGGGGTAAAACAGGCACATGGAATTGTATCCCAACCGGGTATTGCCACTATGATAAATGTATCTATCTCCGTAGTCGTCAAAATCAATCATCCAACCTAGCCCAATGCCAAATCCATTGTCATTTCCCCAGGTGAGTTGTTGGACCAGTTGAATTTCGTCCCTCTGAGCATTAAGCTGTGCCTTCAGGTATAGCAGCATATCATTAATGGTTGATATGACCGGATAACCAATGTAAAACCCTTTAAAATTCTGAAATTCCTGGACTTGGTTTCTGAAATAACCTCTTACCGCCCTTACTTTTTCCGAGTCTGACAATTCAACTTTAGTATCGTTCATTGACAGGTAGTTCCTTAGATATTTGGTGAGGACTTTTTCATAGGAGTCATCGTATATGAATTCTAACAAGAGTATCAATAGCTTTGCATCATGGTTGTTGTACTGATATCTGGTTCCGGGAATGGTATCAAGTTCAATGAGGTGTAAATCGGTCAACAGGCTATCCCTATCATAGCTAAGGTGAGTGCCATGTCGGTATGATTAATTAATAATCAAAATACCGATAAACAAAACCATTATCCAGAACAGTAATTGATTTTAAGGTTTTGGATGATCTTTAGAAGTTACTGAAGGTGTTGATGGAAGAGAGACTGGAAATAATGGCAGTCAAATTAACATGTGCCATTCGAGTCTACATTTCACATTAGGCAATTGAGAGGTAAACACTTCAATAAATAGTAGAAGATGCAGGATTGGGTTTCTTGCGACTCAATTCCATCAAGGCCATCTCACCGCCTTGATCGTACAATTCTTTGTAGTGGTAAAAGGCTATCCCGGCTATATCCAAGGATTTTACAAGCTTGAGATATGTTACCTAATTGCACTGCAAGATTGAGCAGTCCAAACTTGGTTTTGATTACTTTTGTTTCAGGTTTCATTATGACAGTTGGGGTTAATAGATTATCGCCCAATTTGAATTAAACCCTAACTGTCAGATTAAATCGAAACTAGTTCAGTTAAACCGAGCTTCACAGGCGTTTAGAATTGCCTCTAACATTTCAGAATAATCCATACCCCCGATACTACACATTCTGGCTAGGTGACCATCCCAGCACCAACCAGGGTTGGGATTCACTTCCAACAATTTAGGTGATCCAGCATTGGATAATCTCCAATCGAACCTACAGTAGTCCTTACAATCTAATCTTTGGAATAACCTTAAGCTGTGATCGATAATTTCCTGCTCTAACGAGAGGCTCAAAGTAGCTCGAATTGAACGCAAGCTTTGCATATAGGGTGAATTCTGCAACCACTTGGCTTCATAACCGCAAATCTTTGGCAAGTTCTCAGGAAGTTCCGAATAGTCTTCTTCGATGATTGGCAAAATTGTGTAGTTGTCTATATTTCCAATCACACCCAAAGACAGTTCCGCTCCGGTCAGGAACTCTTCAACAAGTATGGTACTTCGATATCCGAATTTTTCTCGAATCCATTTAATGGCATCGGTAAGTTCCTGTATGGTATTCACCACGCTTTTTTGGGTTATCCCGAAACTTGAATCACCAAAATTCGGTTTGACAATTAAAGGAAAGGAGAGTGATAATTCATAAAGATTTAATTCTTCAGTAATAATACTGGCATCTGCCACCGGAATACCTAATTCTGTTGCTATTCCCCGAACCAGCGATTTATCATAGCAGTACGCCAGAGTCTGAGGATTTGACCCGGTGTAAGGCAGATTCATTATTTCTAATAAAGCTGGCACATGTAGCTCTTTCAATGGTTCATTGCTAAATCCCTCGTCGCAGAGATTGAACACCATATCGATTTTGTCTCTCGCTGCTTGCAAATCCGAAATGAGCGTGTTATGCTTATTTAGATAAGAAAATCTGTAATTCTTTAACTTACTTAAGGCTTTTTTCAGTTTATTAATGGTATTGAAATCTTCCTCGTCAAATTTGGAGTCCGGTTTTATAGCATCCTCAAGGTTTGGATCTCCAAGTACCACCACCACATTTCTAATAGCTTTAACTGTTTTTAAGGGAGTCCAATCTTTTACCGCCCTAGCAGTGAGTATGAACCTATTGGTCATCATACCCAAATCTTGATTCCGTTCAGATTCTACTTGTAGCTTGCCATGAAATAAGATGTTTTTGAATCCTACTTCTGTAACGGCTTTTGATAAACCTTCCTTAGTGTAAAGTCGCTCCGCGTAAAACTGATCAATAATTACTCCTTTTTCTGTATTTGTAATTACTTCCCTGGATATTAGCCTCTCTTTATCAGATGCCAGCGATCTCTCTCTACAGACAAATTGATTTTTATCTATCCATTCCCAACTTCTTGGAACGTAATGCTCCTTTAGATAGGCCCCATCTGCCACATCCATCAATAACTTACCTCCTGGTTTAAGCACTCTAAATGCTTCCTTCAACACCTTTTTATCATCACGGTTATTCTCAAAATATCCAAAACTATTTCCCAATATAGTGACTACATCAAAAAAATCAGCCGAGTATGGAAGCCTGCGAGCATCTCCTTCTTTGAAAGAAATTGCAAGCCCATTGCGCTTCGCTAGAGTTCTTGCTTTCTGAATTAAGTATCTGGACCGATCTAAGCCAAACAATTTGTGATTTCCTTGGCTGTCCAGCTCGAAAAGATGTCTTCCCTGACCACAAGCAAGATCAAGAATGACATCATTTTCTTTTAGGTTTAGAATGGATCGGAATAATTTTACCTCCTGTTGCGTAATCTTAGTGTCATCCACTACATCAGCATCAGTTTTAAGATAGTTGGCGTTGAAAATCCTTTTCCACCAGTCAGCCTCCACGTAGGTTTCAAGATCGCTCACCGGACCCAATGTAATGGCGCCTTTACTAACTGAGTTATTTCGTGTAAAAGTCTTCCTATTCATTAAAATAAGGTTGCCCGTAATGATCAGCCCGTACTGTCACTTTAGTGATCAGTTCGGTATGGTTTTTAAAGTTCAACTTAAGAATATAGTATAAGGGCATTAACTGTTCGGATAGGATTGAGTTATCGCTTTAACAAAAGTTAGGCTAGCCAAAGATGGTAGTTGGAAAAAGGGAATCTCTGCAACAATCTGTTCATCAATAGCTGACAGTATTTCAATATCTTCACTGAAACTTGTGTTCTTCTCGCTTAGCGTCAGGGTAACTTTCCTGTTCGTTAACGAGGTGTTTAGTTTCAAAGCTTGGTCATAATCTTCCAATAGATTAGCAGTTACCTTGGTACGCCAAAGTAATTCTGTTTGGTTATTTGTGTTTTCCATTGTCTCAATAACTTCGTTATACTTAGACGAATTTTTAATAAATAGTCACACTATTATTGAAACGAATAATTGATTCAATTTTATGGTT
Organism: Cyclobacteriaceae bacterium; assembly: GCA_965224285.1. GTDB lineage: Bacteria > Bacteroidota > Bacteroidia > Cytophagales > Cyclobacteriaceae > JAJCYK01. The sequence goes on along the minus strand of OZ245043.1, from coordinate 3,601,259 downwards.
TTGAAAATCCCTTTGCTAAAAGAAAATTACAGGTAAGCTACCGGAGAAAATCAACTAGAAATTTACCAAGAAGTAATGCTGTAGCCTTCTACACTGCAGTTACTCATGCTTTAACACAATGGAAGGATTAGTTTGAATTGCCTGATAGAGTTTGAATCCTACTGTAAGAGCTACTGTCAATAGTGAGACAAGTAGTGCAATCAAAAATATGCCCGCACCTTGTTGATATTTTTCTGGAAATTCGTCTAGCAGTCTGTTCCCAATGTAGCTTGAGATCGGAGCTGATATAATAAATGCGATGATAATGAGTACGAAATACTCAAAATTAAATTTACCCATAATCTGCAAGGCTCCGGCTCCAAAAATCTTCCGGATTACAATTTCTCTTAATCGATGTGTGGTCATGAAATAAGCCAGACCATATACCGATGCAATCAAAAATACTCTTAGGAGATTAGTAAACATTTTATTCTGTGATCTTAGTATGTTTTCCAGAAAATTATACCTGAATAAGTACTCAGGGAAGTTGATTTTCCAATTTGACTCAATAACCTCAACTGCTTTCGAATCTTGATTATTTGAGATCCTAATCGCCATAATATTGGACTGACTCTCCTCAAATCGTAAAATAAAAGGTCTAATTTTTTCCACTGTACCATAGTAATAGTAGTCCTTCACTACCCCGACAATCCGCACTTCCTGATCGTTCAAAGAGAGGATATCTCCAATAGCCACTGAAGGGTCATCTATTTCCAAGGTTTACAGCAATGTTTGATTAACTATGATATCATGGCTGGAATTAGCATCTCTTTTAAAAGGTTCACCTGCAATGATCTGGAGTTCATAGTTCTTTATAAAATTATGATCAACAAATTGCGAGACACCGGTAATACGCTCTGATTCCATATTGGACCTACCACAATTGACGCTTTGAAGGTTCGAGCTGTAATAGCTGACATCCTCTATTTCGGGATAAGTTTTGAGTCTTTCCCGAAAATTGTTCAATCGATTAATATTTTCCTCAGTTTTGGACATACCAGGAACGAATGCAACTACCACAGATTCTTGATTGAAGCCAAGTGGCCTATCACTTATAAACTGCATGTGATTGTAAACCACTAGCGTAAGAAGTATCAGCATTTGTGCAATTGTAAATTGTAGCACTACCAACACACTCCTGTATGAAAACCTACAGTACCTTCTTGCCGAATCCAAGCCTGCCAATACTTTACCCTTAAGCGCAAGAATTGGCTTATATCCTGATAATACTACAGCAGGATAGAATCCTGCCAACAAAGCCACTACCACGGTTAATCCTATAAGAAATAGAATAATTTGAAAATCATTGAGTAGATTGATTTCAAACCCCGGGTAGTTGAAGTTTTAATTCAACAAACTCATTCCTACAGTTGTCAAAATTGCCGCCGAACAGTGCATCTGGGTAACATGCTCCAAACCATGTATATTCTAACGAATAGCATATCCCAATGGGTAAAAATTATAGCCACTTAGCATTAATTGCCCACGCGATTGTTGCTTCAGGTTAACCCGGTAAATACGATTCTTTTTCTGAAGGAAATCATCGAAAGAAGTTTCGAATCTGACCACACAAAAGATGATAAGACAAGCTGTTATTCCTAAGGCAAGTCCAAGAATATGTATCGATGTGAGTGTAGGATATTTAATAAGATTCCTAAAAGCTACTTTGAGATGATGATACATTAAATCACTTTAGTTCCACCTTAATTTACACTAAAATAATGTCATCTGATGAATAGGTATTAATGGTTATTTTTAATACGCCTTCCGGTCATTTACGAACGGATTTGTTCGCATTTGAACAGATGTGAGCAATTGAATTAAAACTGGTAAATGCTATTATTATTAGGACAAGAGTTTGCATTTGAGGAAAGCAGTCCATCCAGTCTCACTTTTTGCTGATATAGTCAAATCAACTGCAGATAATAATCAGTGTTTTCTGGTTTATATCAAGTAGTCATAAAAAGTGTTATCTTATGCTTTACATGACTATTGTTTATTATCAATTGATTAAGAGAATCTTTTTGTGAAAAAAATTGAATATCCAGACTGCCCTATCACTTTTTTCATGAGCAAAATTGGTGGCAAATGGAAACCAAAATCCATTTCTCTCAGACGGATACAATTATGGCGCGCAACAACTAAAATCGAGCAAGCGCCTTTCCCCCGCTGGACTCCCAAAGTGGTTCTAAACCATGAATGAGCTGGACGCGACGCAGGCCGTTCGGGAGTTTCTGGCCGAGAGCGAGCGCCTGAACGGACAGAAACTCTCCGAGCGAGAGCCTTGGCGCACGGAGGTGACCGCGGATGCCATCCGTCATGTTGCCTATGGAATTTCGGACGACAATCCCCTATGGCTGGACGCCGAGCACGCGCGAACCAGCCGCTTCGGCAGTAGAGTCGCACCGCCGGCCTACCTTTGTTCGGTGCTCTACCCTGTTCTTCACGGAGCGCCGCTGCCGGTCCCACTGTCCAACCTGATCATCGAACTTGAATTCGAGTGGCACGAGCCGGTTCTGGAAGGAGATCTCGTGCGAGGCGCTGCCCGCCAGCTCGAGGCGACCGAATCCAGAGACCGTCACGGACGACCACTGGCGCTGATCCTTTCCGAGACCGACTATTGGAACCAACGAGCGGAACTGGTGGCACGGGCCAAGGCCACGCTCGCGCGGGCGCCCTTGCTGGACGAACCGCTTGCTCAGCGCGAAGTCCATCGTTACGGTGAGGAAGAGCTGCGGGCGATCGGCGAAGCCCAAAGGTCCGAAAGCCGCCGTGGAGGCCGCGATCTCTTTGGGGTAGATCTCAGCGTGGGTGATACGCTGCCCCCCATAGTCCGTGGGCCACTCACCATCGGGGACATGATTTGTTGGCAGGCTGCCATCGGACCTTCTTACCGTCCGGGCTCCATCGGGTACCGCGATGCGTTGAACTCTCCATATTCGACCGTGATCCATCCGGTCACGGGCTGGCCGGTCAAGCACTCCCACCAGCATGAAGACGCCCTCCTCAGCTCTCAGCGCGGGATGCCGCTGCCCTTCGACAACGGCGTCATGCGCCTGGCGTGGATCACGCCTCTTCTAACCAACTGGATGGGCGACAACGGGTGGCTCGAGCGACTCACGATCCGCCTGCTGGCACCCAATCTGTACGGCGACACCACCTGGTATCGCGGAGCGGTCGCCGACATCACTGAAATTGCCGATGGCTTCCGGGTAGAAATCGAGATTACAGGAGTCAATCAACTGGGTGAGACCACGACCGTGGGCGAGGCGATGGTTCGACTTCCCTCCGTCCGACGGAGTCAATCCGAGGGCGATAAGAGGGGGCTTGGTGCCGCTACAGAAACTTCATTCACCCACAGTTCGACGGTCTATGAACTCTTCACACGTCAGGTCGAGAACGCACCGGATGCCCCGGCCGTCGTCTTTCGGGGTGAGTCTCTGTCTTACGATGAGCTGAACTCAAAGGCCACGGCTCTCGCCAGCCGACTGGTTGACGCTGGCCTTCAGCCCGATAGTCCCGTCGGCATCTGTCTTCCTCGTTCGAGCGACTGGATTGTGGCTATTTTTGCGGTACTCAAAGCCGGGGGAACCTTCGTTCCGCTGGATCCGACCTACCCTCGATCGCGTCTAGAGATGATGGTCGGACAGGTCCAGCCTCAAATCATCCTGGTGACTGAAGAATCGGAGCCCCATCTACCTGGAACGCTGGCGGCCCACCTTCTTATGGTGGAAAACGAGGCCGAGGTCCCCAGCGACGAAATTCAACAGGCGCCCACAGCGCCGGGAGACCGTGCCTACATCGTTTTCACGTCGGGCACCACGGGACCACCCAACGGGGTAGCCGTCTCACAGACAACCCTCGGCGCCTATGTCGAGGTCCTTCGGGAAGCGCTGGCTGTCAAACTGGACGACGTTTACCTGCACACCGCGACGTTCTCGTTCTCCGCTTCGATGCGTCAGGTGTTCGTTCCTCTTTGCGCAGGGGCAACCGTTGTCATCACCGACGACTCCGAGCGTCTCGACCCGCTGAGCCTGGTCCAGTTGATGAAGGACCGTGGGGTGACGATCTGGGATACGGTACCCAGCGTCTTCCGCAACGCTATCGAGACCCTGTTGGAGATCGGCACGCCAGAAGGCGGCGCCTCTCTGCCGTCGAGCCTGCGCCTTGTCGCATTGACCGGGGAGGCGCTCGACTGGGATCTACCCGCCTCCTGGAGGAGGTCGATCGATCACCCGGCCCGCCTGGTCAACCTGTACTCGCACAGCGAGACCGCCGGCACGATCAGCATGTATCCGATTCCTGAAGACTGCGACCTCGATCAGGGAGGGGTGCCACTTGGATGGCCCGTGGCAGGAAGCGTGCTCTACATCCTCGGCCCGAACCAGCGTCCAGTACCAAGGGGCGAGGTCGGCGAGCTATGGGTCGGAGGGGCTCGGCTATCCGACGGGTACGTTGGAAACACGGAGCTTACCGACAAGCGCTTCGTAAAAGACCCGTTTCGAGGAGAGGGACTAATGTACCGTACGGGAGACCTCGGACGACTCCGAAGCGACGGCGCGGTCGAGTTCGTCGGGCGCGTCGACGCTCGATTGAACATTCGGGGCCATCGCATCGAGCCAGCTGAAATCGAGAGAGCCTTGCGCGAGCATCCGGGTGTGTCACAGGCGCTGGTGACCGGCAAGGTGGATCAGCAAGGCGAGCTGCGCCTTGTCGCCTACGTGGTACCGTCTCCCGCGGCGTCGCCCACGGTGGAAGGACAGCCACGCTACGAACTGCCCAACGATCTGGCCCTTGTCCACATCAACAGGCACGAAACGGACTTTATCTACCAGGCGATCTATGAAGACCAGACCTATCTGAAGCACGGGATCACGTTCGCCGATGGCGACTGCATCTTCGACGTCGGGGCCAACATCGGTCAGTTCAGCCTCTTTGCCCACATGATGAGCGCCGGTTCACGGATCTACGCGTTCGAGCCGAACCCCCAAGCACACGCGGCGCTGGTAGCCAACCTGCGCCTCTACGGAGTCAACGCGCGAGTGTTCCCCTTTGGCCTGTCAGATGTTGAGGGTCAGGGTCGCTTCACCGCGTTCGAGGGATTCTCACTGCTCTCGGGACTCTACGCGGACGTAGATGAGGAGAAGAAGCTCGTACGGGACTACATGGACCATCAGGGGGACAGGGATCCCGACGAGACAGCGGAGCTCGAAGGGCAACTCGAGGAGGTGCTCGACCAGTACTTCGTGTCCAACGACCTCGAGATTCCACTGCGCACTCTATCCTCCGTTATCGAGGAAGAGAAGGTGGATCGGATCAACCTTCTCAAGATCAACATCGAGAAGAGCGAATGGGATGCGCTGCGGGGCATCCACCCGGAGCACTGGCCGCTGATACAGCAGATGGTGATCAAGGTCGACCTGGTCGACAAGCTCGAGGACATCGTCTCTCTGCTCGAGTCGTACGGAATGGACTGTGTCGTCGATCAGGACGAGACGATGACCGGCAGTCGAGTCCATACGGTGTACGCGATCCGCCCCTCGCCCACTCGTCGATTGATCTCGGGACAGACAGACGGCGAGCACATTCGAGAGTTGCCCCGGGTCGAGGATCACCGGATCTCTGCTCACGGCCTGCGCGAGTTCCTGACGGCACGTCTGCCCGCCCACCTTACACCTTCGGCTTACGTCCTGCGCGAATCGCTACCAGTCAACCTGAGCGGCAAGCTGGATCGGGCAAGCCTCCCCGAGCCAGACTGGACGCACCCCGACCTCGAGGAACCTTATACTCATCCCACGTCACCGATTGAAAAGGAACTCGGGGCGATTTGGTGTGACGTCCTGGGTGTGGCCCGCGTGGGACGGCACGATCACTTCCTGGACCTGGGCGGTGATTCGATCAAGGCCGTACGCATCATCAACAAGGTGCGACACCAATTCCATGCGCCTCTGCCGCTGACTGCTCTGTTCAGGGCGCCGACCATAGCAGAGCTAGCAAAGGAGATCCTGGCCAGTCAGAGTGCGGAAGCCTGACCCTGCCGGAAGCGCGGGAGGCTGCTACCGCCCCATGCTCCCGGGCTTGCCCTGGCATTTTGTGCTAAGAAATCCGGGAAGTATGTAAAAGTGAACCAGATTTAAAGCTTAGGATAGCCATTCACTCGAGTGAGGTTAGTATTCGAAGCAAGGTCATTCAATAACTGGTGCCAAAGCATCATACTGGACGGACCCGGAACAGGTGGAGCCAAGGTGCGTGCCGCCGGGACCCAGGATAACGGCTTTGCTATTTTTATTCACCAGAGGCCTGCCTCTCACCGTGGATCAAAGCTGGCTAGAGCACACTGGTTTGAAAGTCATGTGGCGTGACCCCTTTATGGGATCACCTTCCCCATTCCCACGGCAATACCTACGTCATTCAAACATAAACCCCACCTTGCAAAGCCCGAGGCAAAGACTGGGCATTGATCTTGGAACATGCGCAGCTAGGGTTGTTAGAGCCGGGGAAATAGAAAAATTATATTAAATCTTCAAGGTCTTGATTTTTAAATCGCCAGCCCCTACTTTTGTATTCCCATATCGCGGGGTGGAGTCCCGACGACGAATGTCGGGAGTGCTCGAGTCAATATCATTTGATCGAGACCACCAACGCGATTGACTATATCGCGGGGTGGAGCAGTTGGTAGCTCGTCGGGCTCATAACCCGAAGGTCGTAGGTTCAAGTCCTACCCCCGCTACAGAGAAAAGCCCGACACATTGTGTCAGGCTTTTTTGTTGGTAAGTGTCTCATAAATAAGTTATTACAGCTAACAAAATTTATACCTTTTAGGTATTAAATCTGCCTCTAACAAGATTAATTCTACCGCGGTTGGACACCCTTCTAAAACATACCTAAAACATTTCTGAGGTTTTTTGCGGTGCAAGGGAGATGGCATTTATTCCACAGATATGTAATGCAAGATATTCATTACTCTGAGAGCTTATTCATTAGAGCCTCCCGGTTACTCCCCCAAATGCCGTTGATAATAATTTCATATTGAATAAAATATTGGAATCTCCACATTGTAAATAGTAAGTAATAACTATTAGATGAATGTTATCTGCCTAGAAACTGAGGCTTTTTACAGCTTAATTGAGGAGGTTGTATCCAGAATCAGAGATAAAGATGGGCTTCCGGAAGATAAATGGATCGGGTCGGAGCAAGCAATGAGAAGACTGCAAATTAAATCTAAGTCAACTTTGCAAAGACTTAGAGACGAAGGAAAAATCCGATTTAGTCAACCCAGGAAAAAGATAATCCTATATGATCGTGATTCAATTTTGGAATACCTTGAAAGTCATGCTAAAGAAAGTTTTTAACCATGGGAATGTCAAAGGAATACATTAAAGGTTTTAATTCTGGTTACCTATTGAGGAAGCACAAGCCAATTCTAATGAAGGAACTTGAGAATGGCATAAGGGCTATCTCCCCATATTCCAAAGGATTACTTGATGGAAATAAGGAGTATGAAATAGAACTGGACCTGAAGCTGAGAACAAAGTTGGATCAAAAGCTAAATGGGAATCGTCGGGATAAAGGGTTTACTTTGGGGTTTTAAAATAGATTCCAATCTATAACACTCGACGAGAAAAATCACCGATTGTTGATAGAAATTTAGCCTCAATCATGCGAGATACATATTGCCAAATTAAATACTTTGAGGCTATTTGATATTATTGAGAATTAGATTGCACGTTTTTTGGATTACTGGAATTTATAGTTGTGATGTTAGTATTTTTAATTCTATAGACCACCCGTTCACCGGCAAACGAGTCATAGGTAATCTTACCAGTTTTGTCTACTGTTGTACTTCGAAAAGCGGTAAAATTGGTATTTGATGCTGTATCCTTACTTATTAAGTAATCTGATTTATTCAAGTTCTTAGGAACATTTGGTAAGTTAAAAAACGTATCAAGCCAATTTTCTTCTAAAACTGTAAACATTGGTAGCTTTATGCTGTCCATAAAGGCCTCAGTAAACATTTCAGCCCTCGGAAGATAAGCACCCTCGAAATTGGCACCATTAATGATTGCACCTTTAAAATTAGCTCCATTTAGTTTGCTGAAGGCAAAATTAGCATTTCTTAATTCTGCTTTTGAAAAATCAGTGGATATTAATATGGCTCCATGAAAATTCACTTTATTTAAGTTTGCCCACGAAAGTTTGGCATTTGAAAAATTATTTGTGACAAAAGAATTCCCTTCTAAGTCGGCATACATAAAATTAGCCTTGGACAAAACATAATTGATATTAACATTTGAATTTATTAAAGAGATTAGAAGTTGTCCCCTTTCTGGGCTTAGTGGGCGGGTGAGCACTCCCTTTTCATCTAAATACTTATATGGTTTTAAAGAATTACTCAACGCAATAATCCTTCCCTGTAATCTAGGGGATAAATTTATAGCTACTCTTACTGATTGAAAGTTTCCGTGCTCTGAGGTCCTGAGATTTTCATCGAGATAGTCAAGCTCTTCATCAATTTCATCAAGAATACTACTCAATTCAAAATTTAAACTTGACCTTCTTGTTGATTCTGCAAGATATGTTTGTTGCAAAATTAAATCATTTTGGAGGCTAAGAATTTCATTAGCTTTATAAGCTATGACTAAACCTAAAAGCGCTGTTACGCTTACTCCGATTGCCGTTACTGTTCCGGATGAGAAGAATACAAACAAAAGTGCTTTAAAGGAGGCAAAACGCTCCTTTTTACTGTCCCATCCTTTGATTAAATTAAGAAATGCTGGAATTAGTCTGTGTTCTTGCTCTAACAGTTTTAGCTCAACTTTATCTAGTCTTTTGACATTCTCTTCCTCCATATTTAGATAGTACAAATGAAATACTTGCTAAAATGCGACACATCTAGCTAGTCGGCTGTTTATTTATTTCTGAGCAACACCATTAGAGATTTCAGTTCTACTCATTTAGCTGTTGAAGTGATTCTTTTAAAGTTCTTGCCGTCGTTGAACTCCATTGTAACAAATACAGTTTCGCCAACATTGAATGTGTCTTTGCTAGACACATAATTATAATGAAAGGTGCCATTATCTAAGGTGTGAACGCGATTGGTAGCTATTCTGTGATCATTTTTCTCAATAAAAATGTTGACCGGAATACTATTGAGCACCTTCCCGGAAATAGTGATTTGTTTTATAATTTTATTAGTAGAGTTAGGAATTTTCTCAGTATGAAGTGATGCATTAATATATGGATCAATTTCTTGAGAATTAATGAAAGTGGCATAACCTAATACAATAGGGAAACTAAAAAAACCAATGAATAGGAAAATCCCAGATATTATTAAAAGGGCTTTACCCTTTTTTATCGTGTTGTTATGAGTTTTCATGATACTCTTCTGCTCATTTCCAATAAATATCCCGCGCAGCGCGAGAGAATCTGCGAAAACAGCAAAACAATAACTTAGAAATAAAAATAATAAAGGGCTAGCAAACAACCTTAAATCAATCGACATCAAAATATCTTTCTGTAATAAGATCGCGCTAAAAATAAACGAAGTACCTAAGCCAAAAAACCATGCAACAGCCTTCTTTAATTTTTCAGATCTATCCTGCAATTCTTTAGTGCCATTGCTCACCCATTGTCTAGACATTTTAAACCAAAAAAATCTATCAATTGGTCGGTTATCCTCTGGAACATTCTGAACTGCGGTAGGAGGTTGTTTCCCCATCGTTAAAAATAATATATGCAGGTATGGTTGCAGTTATAGCAGTGGATAGTTGTCTCATCAGGTTCATCATTTACAGATTTAATAGATACAAGAAAATCGTCGAGAGTTCCTAATAAGGGCAATTTTAGAAATAAAGGGCTTGGCAGGCTATCAGTAACTTGTTGTATTTGTGGTTTATTTCTAATTCTTCCATTTTCGGGTATGTCCCCTATTTCATCAAAATTTTTTATTGTGATTTGCCCATTCTTGGTGATACTGACACCTTGAATGGGGCCCTGAGGATTTAAGGTATTATTACATTTACAACATTTATATGCCATCGGCTTAAAATCTGTATCTTATATTAAAGTCAGACAGAAAATCAGAGCCATCTGCAATATTGCTATCAATGGATTCAATCCCGAAATTGATATCAGCCCAAAGGCTTCCAATGACGTTTAGTTCGAACCCTGAATTTAATAAGAAAGAGTTAACGTCTTCAAAGCTCTCTATCTGATATTGGCCTTCAATGAAACCTTTAATTCGGTTTTTGCCAGCATACAATCTAGCGTTAAAAGATAATTTGTTATTTTCATTAATTAGATCGTCATAATTATAGTTTATTCCGAAAAGCCATTGACCCCAGTTATTGATACCGTTAGAGTATGTTAGCCACGCAGCCACTTGCTTAAATTCAACATTATCCGCTAAAGAGTCGATTGAAGTACCCTTAATGGCAACAGCAAGATCCAATTTCTTAGCATTCCAATTGTTCTCTTCATATCTCTCTATTAAAGCTTCTATTGAACCAGTAGTGTTTGATTGCATTCTATTATCAACAAACTCTGTTTCAAGAGCTCTTATATCTGGATTATTAGCCACATCATTTGCGGTATGACCATTAATTATCCTAAATTCCTCTGCAAGTCTTTGACGTTGGTTATTAAGTCCCGATAATATCTGGTCTAGTTCCTGTTGAAAAGCCCTATCCGTTTTATAATCACCTTCATTAATAATAGAAACTCGTATTCCAATCCCAAGATCAGTAACTTTATTTTCAGCATCTCTCCTATTGGAAGCAATTGAAAATCTTAAAGTTCTTAAAATTTCATTACTACTGTCTATGTATCGCTGAAGGGTAATATTTCGGTTCACAAGTAGATTTGGACTAATCTCAACTCCGATACTTCCAGGTAGGATGAAATTTGATCCATTGGTTAACTGAGATAATATTGAAGTAAGCTCTTCGAAATTGGAGGGTCTTAATAGGTTGCTAGATTCAACTTCAAGGATCTTGTAAGCGGGTATATCTGGAACTGCAAAATCTAACTTAAAATCCGAAACCTCAGCTTGTTGGGCCTTCATTTCAAAGAAAGAAAGTGTCAATAAAATAAGAGCACAGGTATTAAATTTCCTCATCACATTGAAACCAATTCTATGAACATCACAGAATATTGTGCTTCACCGGTTAAATCACCTGGTGGAGATTCTGGGTCAGATACGAACCCCAATAGTGAATTCCCCTGAAAAACTTCAACTCTAATCTCATATGTTGGATGATTATTGTGGTCTATCCCATAAAATGCGGTTCGAACCTCAATAACCCGATTAAGGTTGGAGGAGCTTGGCAAGGGTAAATCAAACTTGTCATCATCTGGATTAAGGTTATTACCTTCAACTCTTTGGACAATTTGGTTGCTGAAAGCTTCCCATAGCGTGTATATGTAAGATGCTTGCACTACCCCTAAAAACGAAACTTTAACTGAAAGTTTCTCAGTATTAGTCGGATCGAAAATTATATCGGCCATAGTTGGTACGCACTCAATTTGTTTTAATTGTCGTCCCAAATTATTCCAGTATGTCCACTAAATCAATCCCATAAAAGTACCATTTTAACTTATTCCAAAGACGTTGAAAAGGCCCTGTTGTGCAATCTGGTGAGTTACCACCTATTCTGGTGATAGTGACCACCTGGTTTTTGGGAACACTCTGTTAGGGTTTGCTTTGTAGTTTTTTCAATTAAAAAGACTACAACCTATGGCTGGTAAAACAATTACCATGAGCAAGCTTAAACAGATCATTCGGTTGAGGGGCAAGGGGGTGTCGCTGCAAAGGATATCCAAGGGTGTTGGGGTCGCCCGCAACACGGTTAAAAAGTATTTAAAACTCATCGAGATCCGGAATCTGGACTGTGATGAGTTACTCAAACTGCCTGATGAGCAACTAGCCCTGCTGTTATCGGAACCTGACCGGATCTCACAAGAACGTCATCAAGCGCTGAAGAAGCTGTTTCCCTACCTGGAGAAAGAGCTGAGGCGTACAGGAGTGACCCGCTGGATCTTGTGGGGAGAATACAAACAGCAGTATAGCGATGGATATAGTTATACCCAATTCTGCTATTACCTGCGCCAATGGCTGGATAGCAGTGGCGCTACCATGCACTTTGAACATCGTCCCGCAGAGAAGATGTAGATCGACTTTGCCGGAAAAAAGCTCCATTGGGTGGACCCCAAAACCGGCGAAGTTCATGAAGTGGGAGTATATGTGGCGATACTGGGTTTTAGCCAGTTGACCTAGGTGTAGCGGTTCCCTCCCAAAAAAAAGAGCACTTCATCGGGGCTACCGAAAATGCGTTCTGTTACTTTAGTGGAGTCACCCAGGTATTGGTGCCTGATAATGTGAAGAGTGCAGTGGTTAAAGCCAGTAAGTATGAAGCTGACCTCAATACTGACTTTGCCGATTTTGCTAACCACTACCACACCTCAGTGCTGCCTGCCAGGGCTTATAAGCCTCGCGATAAGGCCCTGGTAGAGCATGCAGTGCGGCTGGTTTACTCCAGAGTATATGCCCCTTTGCGCAATGAGGTGTTCCATTCTCTGGAAGCTTTAAAGCAGGCCATTACCCAGCTGGTAGAGAAACATAACAACCAGTCCTTTCAGAAGCTTCCACAAAGCCGCAGATAGAAGTTTCAGGATCAGGAAAAGGAAAAGCTTATCCCACTAACCAAATATCGCTATGAGTTAAAGCGATTTAAATCCATCAAGGTGATGAAAAACTCCCATGTGCAACTATATGAGGATAAGCATTATTACAGCGTGCCTTACCGCTTTATTGGACGTAAAGTAAAGATGATCTATACGGTCAGCCAGGTAGCGGTGTATCACAACAAACAATGCATCGCAGTGCATAAAAGAGATACCAGGCACTTTGCTTATACCACGGTGGCAGAACACCTGCCTTCTGAGCATCGATTTGTCAGTGAATGGAATCCGGACAAATTCTTGAACTGGGCCGCCGGTATTGACCCCATAGTAAAATCCTATATCTATCAAATTCTGGAGGCTAAACGGTATCCTGAGCTAGCCTATCGCAGTTGTGTAGGTATTCTTTCCCAGGAAAAGAAAGTGGGTCGCAGGCGTCTCATCGATGCAGTGAGCCGGGCCTCTTACTATGGGATTTATAACTATAAAATTATTGATCGCATCCTGAAGGGAGGTTTGGACAGGTTAAAACCCGATACTACTCAGGATCAAGCCAGTTTGCCCTTTCATGGAAACATCCGGGGCAAACAGCATTACCAGTAACAGCAACAATTTTTCATCAATAAATAATCATCTTATGAAGAGTACTATTTTAAATCAAATGGCTCATATGAAGTTCTATGGTATGCAGCAAGCTTACCAGTCCTTACTGGACAATACCCATTATCAAAGCCTGACTTCCGATGAGTTAGTTGCCCTATTGATACAGGCAGAATGGGAAGAGCGGGAAAACCGTAAAATCAAACGCTATCTGAGGGCAGCACGTTTTCGTTATCAGGCTTCAGTGGAACAAGTTGATTTTACCGCCAAACAAGGACTTGATAAAACCAATTCTTGCGATTATCTGACAGTAGTTTTATCAAAAAGAAAGAGAATATTTTATTCACTGGCCCTACGGGCGCAGGGAAAAGCTACCTGATATCGGCTCTGGGCCATCAGGGGTGCTTACATGGCTACCGAACTTTGTATTTTAATACCCAGAAGCTCTTTGCTCATATGAAGATGTCCAAAGCAGATGGTTCCTATATAAAGCAACTGAACAGAATTGAAAGACAGGATTTACCTATTCTGGATGACTTTGGCTTGCAGGCATTGAATAATAATGCCAGGATGATGCTGATGGAAATTATTGAGGATCGCCATGGTAGAAAATCAACCATCATCTCTTCACAACTACCTGTAGCCAACTGGTATGAAGTGATAGGAGACAGTACTATTGCTGACGCCATCCTGGACCGAATGGTACATACAACTCACCGTATAGAACTTGATGGAGAATCCATGCGAAAAAGGAAAGTGAAATGAATTTAATATTTTTTTAAACCACAGCCTGTTTATGGCAAGCATATCAGAGTACTGCCCTCACGGGAAATCTAGGGGGGTGGTCAACATCACAATATTGGTGGTCAGTATCACCAGATTACACAGTCCAGAATTCGCACTTAGCAAAAGCAGTTTTTTATGCCTAAATATCTGTGGCTTCTTAAAGTTAGTCGGGCGGTAAAAGATTCCTGTGAAAATGAATAACCTGCTAGATATTCAATCTAACCAATTAACATTCTAAGATGATGGTTTTCAACTTTGGCCTTTAATTAAGGGAAAACTGATCAGTTTCTTTAAGAACTTTTGGGAATTTTACGTTAGATATCATTTTCTCTAAATCGGGGATGCTAACTTGAAACTTATTAAATTGCCTCTTTACTCTAAATACTTCTTTCCAATCAACATGCGATAAGTCTTGACTAAAATGGAAACCAAAAGTATGAATACTGTCACCCGCATTAGATACTACTATTTTCCAGAAAGACTTTGGAATTTGTACAACCAAAGGTCCTCTCTCGTCGTATCCATCGAAAAATCTATCCTTGGCTGTCAAAACCGGTCCAGAGAATACTATTAGTTTTTCGTTTTCAGCTTGCTTCAGTAATTCATTTTCAAAAATCCCCCAAACACCGCCAAGATTTGAACGATTATAATCAGCAACTTGTGGCGAGCAATTCGTGGTATGGAATGTATCGCCATTCGAAATTCTTACTTCCTCATAAGTGCTACCCCAGGCGACATCATCCCTTCGCACAATATGACCCTTATCAAAAGATCTTCTATCTCGATTAAAAAATTTATCAGGGAGTTGATGTTTCTCTGGAATCCGTGGATCCATCATCCATGCTTCAGAATCGATTTTTCTTAATCCTCCTAGCGCATCCCTGGAATACCTCCGTCCCGGTTCCGGTCTCTTCATTGAGCTTCTTCCATCAACATTAGAAGCACAAAAATATGCCAATCGCCGTTCCTTGTTCATCGCAATAGAAAAATGATGGTACGGTATTATATGTTCACCATTGTCCATCTTAGATACTTCATTCAAATCGATAATCTCTGGAATTGGTATTTTAGTATTCAAAAATTTGTCATCAAAACCTTTCCTATTATTGTAGTCTGGATCAATATAAGGTATGACCTTCTTTTCAAGAACATTTAGAGAGTGTTTCAAACCATGATCTCCGATGGTGGTGGGTTCATTAGCAGAAGGTTGTTCAACCTCTTGAATTGTTGTTGAATCAATCCCAATTGATACCTTAATTTTAAGAGGGAACTCCCATATTAGGTGCTGTAAATGTGAGTGCTTGGGTTGTTTTGGTTGTAAAATCTTATTGTTTAAAACCTGCGAAATTTCCAATGGATTTGGAGGAGTATCCTCTAGTAAGCGTTTCATGTTATTTTCCCAGTTTACTGGGATATTTTGCAATTGAATATATTGCAGAATACGACTTATCCTAATGCCTTCATTAGCTACCCATTTGATGTCATCTGTATCATTTCCATCCCAGGGTTGATTAGAGTTATCTATAATTTTCCCATCTCTTATTTCAGGAACTCCTGAGTGATGTAAGGCCACTACCTCCCATTGATTGTTACATACCATAGCTCCGGAAGAGCCTGGTTCAGTATCAGTTAAATAGTGTGCATGAACATCTAATAAATCCACAAGTTCGTTTGACTGTAAAACGACTTGCTTGTATCCTCCGTTAGGATGCTGAATTATATTTAGTGGGTCTCCAATGAGAGCCTTACCTTCACCGATTAATTTGTTCCAACCAAAGGAAGGCAACAAGTTATCCACATCAATTACTCCCACAATAGTAAAATCTAGGTCTTCGTTTGTGATAAAAAAAGATGAAGGATCTAATTGAAATGCCTTTGGTGATAATGGAGCCCCATTTGCGGCTAATTGGTAGTCAAATTCCACTATAGATTTCTGAGCTACTAAGGTTGTTGGAAGAGCATGGTTATTGGTCATGATCAAAGAGGGAGAGACCAAGAATCCAGTCCCGTACCCGTCAAACTGGCCCTTTTCTGTATAGATATTTATCCTACAGACTGATCTAGCAACTGCTAAACCGTTTTCCAAAAATCCTACACTTAGAAAGTCACTATCCCCTATTACTCTTTCCAGTCCTATATTTTTAATAAGGCTGTAATCCTCATAAAAAGTAATTGATTCTATGGATTGTTTATGAATATCGGATAGATGATTAATCCTTTTTCTAATCCGTTCAGGTTCTTCTACGTCAATTATTGTATTATTCTCGATTGCATGTAAATTTTCAGAGCGCTTCAATTGTCTAGCATCCCACCTGGCTCCTGCAGCCTCTAATATGGTTTCTGGGGTTCTCATACGGCTTATTTTTAACTAGAATAAATGGAGTTTCATTAAGAGATTTGATTATTTGCCTGGAGTAGTTTCGAATTATTTTTTTAGTAATGGTGTAATTAAGGTAAACAGGACTAACAGTATGCTCGCAGAGACCCCTTTCAACGGGGATATTTCTCCGTCGCTGATGAAGAATGTATCCAAAGGGCTTCCAATCGTGAATACCCAAATGATGAAGGCTACTGTTGTAAGTACAAGTTGCAACTTGCTATTTACATCATACAACCTGTGGTAGATTATTGGGGTTAGAATTATTAAAATAATTAGAACCCCCCACTGAATTGGGTTAATTCCATATAATCCAATTGCGGAGTCAAGTATACCTTTTAATGTAAGATATGCAGCAACTATTTCCGCAGGTATCATTTTGACTAGTCTATCTTTGTAATCATCTATGAGTCTGGTCGTGGACTCCCTGAAGGAGATTTCAGTAATAACTTCTCTATTCATGCTCCATGAAGTGGGATTTACAAATGAATCATTGAAAACGCTCAATATAACCTATGCATTTAATCCGATCAATCCCTAAAAAGTACCATTTTACCTTATTTTAAGGACAAAGCTTATACGACAATTTGGGTAATAATTGCCTTACAAAAAACGATTGGATATTTCGCTTTTCAATGACCATGAGTAGCGTGATTCTCAATTTCTGCAATGCTCTGAAACGCCTTGCTCTTACTACGTAGGCTTTTTCGTAAAATTGGAGTTTTGGTATATAAATTCATTATATACTAGCCACCTTTTCATAGCATCAATAAGTTCAAGAAATAAATATAACCTAGCAGGGCGGGTACCTGAACAAGGTTGGGTGCTCATTAATTGGCTCTGTTGGATAACAGAATTACTTGAGAATGTATCTACTTGTTATTAACACTCGTATTTTATAAGAGAGTTTTAAAATAACATACCAAAACTTGTTTACCTTCCTAATTTGGAATTTCCATGCACAGACGGATTGACCGTCGAATTTGTTAGGCTTAATATTTATTAGATAATTTGCTGATTTCGCAAGTGGTTTTTCAGAGGAGGATTCCCATTTAAAATTTACATAAAGATCTACATTCAAATTTTGACCATTTTTTAGCAGAGTCAATCTTGGATTACTACCTACAAACTCAGCGAAATCATCTGCATATTTAGAGATCTTGATTGATTTAGATTCTAAAGCTTGCGCAATTCCACTTCCGACAATATCCTTATTTGATTCATTACCTTGGATTTTCTTCCATTCTCTAGGAGATTCAAGCCAGATCCTTATTTTGCCCTTTATTTTCATTAGGAATTCTATATGTAGATTGTTGGCGGTTTTATTCGTGGTATTCCACCAACTAACTACAACCAAGGGCAAATCGCTTCTACCAAGAGATTTTTTTCTGACATCACTATAATCTCCTAAACCTAATATATTTGATGCCGTATCAACTTGCAGATTAAATTCAAAGTTAGCTAAGACATTAGTTCGGTATAACCTATTGGCATGGACTCTAGTCTTAATTGATACGACAAGTGCTAACACAGCAACAAGAAATGTTAATAGTTCCCACGGATTCTCTGAATAATAACAATAAAGACTTTTAAGCAAATAATTCATTACAATCGCGAAACTTACCCTCATCATTCTTATTTGATGATAACTCCGTGCTTAGTAAGGCGTACACCATCTAGTTATTTTCCAAAATTAATAATAGCCTAAACACGTACTCCAATATATTGTAGTTAGAGCAAGAGAATGAATAAAGGGTAAATTCTTTTCACACCTCTTGTCTGTGATAAATTATTACCAACCTTTGAAGTGGTTCGCAAAAGGTAGGAATTTTTCAAGTCAATCACTTAAAAAAATAAATAGGTTAACTAGGAAGAACATACCGGCCACAAATATTTAAAGAAAGGAAAAACTAAATGTAGGCTATATAATTTCTTTGTTTAGTGAATTTATCAATTATTGGCCTCCCCCGTTCTTTTCACCCACTTTACTCTAATACCTCTTACACTATCCAATCCCCATTCTTCTTCATATTTCTTTAGTGACTTATTATCATCTGAGGCAATAAGAAGATATTGATATTTATAATACCCAACTTGGTATTTTTTGTATTCGGAATGTTTTAAGAAAGTAAAGATCAATAGTACCAGCGATATTGAAGCTAATAATAACACAAACCTACCTCGTCGAAAAGTTCTTAACCATTTCTTTAGATCCGGGAAAAACCACAGAGAATGATGGCTATTAATCTTGTTAGTTAAACTTTGCTCGCCGGCAGCCCTTAAACTATTCTCGAGATTGGCTATCTTTTGCTCCAGCCCTTCCAGCTCAATAGAACTTTTGGTTCTAGTTCCGATCCTTTGAGAAAGCTCATGCAACTCCTTTGTTAATACCTCAGCATCAAGTCCGCGAGTGTTCCTCTCGATCAGTTCCACATTGGTCATTATGGACTCCAGCATTAATTTTATTTTTTCCTCATCGCTAATGTTCATGGTTCAAGCCCTCGATTTTGTTGACGGTTGCTTTCCAATTTTCGTTGTAGTTTCAAATAGCTATAATTGCGGTCCACTGCACTGCCTTTGATGGCGATCTCATTTTTTCTGAAAGAGATCCCATTGATGCGACCTGTCGATTGCACCTGTAACCTAGTTTCAATTCCCTGTTCAGCTAGTTCTTTTTTAAGTTGGTTGATGCTACCGGTTCCATTGTTTAGGCTCTCTCTGATAGCTTCCCGAATCTCAATTTTAGTCTGGTGCTTTGGGGGAATTTTGTCTTTAGTTTGTTCCTGGGCATTATACTGTTCCCTGGCTACCGTCAGACCGAATTGTTTCTCCAATTCACCGCATACCTGGGCAGTCCGGTTTTTATACCATTTGTCACTGGCTACCTCTCCGCGGAAGCCTACCCGGTTGGCTATTATGTGCAGGTGTTTATGCTTTTGATCTTTATGGCGGACCACAATATATTGGTGACGCTTCAATCCCATTTTTCGCAGGTATTCCCGGGCTATTTCCAGCATCAACTGATTGTTAATTTGATCCTGATTAGCAAATGAAATGGAGGTATGCCAGACTGCATTTTGCACCTGTGGGTTTTGCCTTCTGATCAGGTTAAAATCCTGTGATAACATTTCCGCGCTGTCAATCCGGACACCGTTCTGTTCCAATATATTTGCCTTTTCTTTACCTATTACATACCGAACACAGCCTCCAAACGATTTACCAATATTGGTCTTTCCAATCATGATGATTTGAAATTTGCTATGACTTCATGAACCTCATCCAAAGCCTTAATAATATGCAGGGTCATGATCTCTCTATGAGAAGTTTTTTTTGTTAGCTCCCTCAGGCTACCGGCAATATCAGTAAGCTGTTTAAACGTCTCCGCCTCCTGCTCGGTCATTCTAGGTTTTAACCGGTGGCTAAGACTTTTATCACGTACGAATTTAGCTTTATTAATGCCATGTTGATGGGCGGCTTTCTCAATAAACAGGTACTCCACATAGGTATATCGCACCTTAATTTCATGGGTCCTTTTGATGGCTTTCTTTGGTCGGGCCATAGGCCAAGTAAGTCTGGAACTGTTGGCAATTGGCAGGGATGTTAGAGAAAGTCAGTCTCAAAAATTGACACTGGAAGTATTAAAAAATTATAGGTTGATTAATTCAATAATTTCAAGGGACGCAAAACGTTTTGAGGGACTCTAATCACGTCTTGCTACCCACAGGAGGGTAGGCTTTGTTGGCTTAAGGGAGATAGCAAAAACTACTGAAGAATCAAAGTTGATTCCAGGTTATTGCCTGGGGTGGTTAGGGATAGCCAAGGATGCCAAATGCCGTTAGGCAATGGATAGGGAACCAGCTAAAGCAGGCTTTCATCTGCAAAGGAGAAATAACCACTGGTGGTTATGATCAGGTGATCAATGATGGGGATCTCTAGAAGCTTTCCGGAGCTGACCAATTTATTGGTTAGGGCCATATCAGCACTACTCGGTGTGAGCTGGCCACTGGGATGATTATGAGCTAATACGATCCCACTGGCATTCGCTTTAAGTGCGGTAACAAAGATTAGCTTGGGATCTACCAGGGTACCACTCACTCCCCCTGAGCTGATCACCGAAATTCCCAAAACTTTATGGGCTCGATTGAGCAATAAAATTTTGAAATCTTCCTTTAGTTCAATGGTATTTTCTGACCAGCTACTACATAGAATTCTATAGGCATCCGCTGAGCCTGAAATTTTTATTCTTTGAGCTGGTGGTGTCCTGTTCCTATAGGTCAAGGTAACTTCAGATACTTTAAACAATTCTTTGGATAACTTCGTCATGACACTGTAAATTTTAAGTGAAACCTTCCTACCGGCATGGCAGAATTATGAAGGCCCATACCAGGCTTAGGCCGGACTTAAAATCAAATGAGGAATACAATGTCGGGGCTAAAAAATGAAATGGCTTTACGGCGCGATCATTTGATTTTGTTCGGTCCTTAAGCCTGAACTTGCTGAAGTATTTCTGGTACTAAACTACCACCACCTACGCCGTAGGCTACGCGGTTACTCCCGCACCGATGCAGCCAGGGCTCGGGGGTGGCATTAGGGTAACGATATTAGCCGGGGGGCGGAAGTTTTACCAAAGGAACTGCCGGTAAAAGCGCAGCGATGATCAAGGGTGATAGTGTAGCTGACCGCATCCCGTGGACAGTTGTACAGAGGGTAGGGTAAAGCAGCCCCGACAACAGTCGGGAGGATAAAAAGCAAGGGTACGCTACAGCGTACTCGTTTTACCCTTGCTTTTTACATTGGGTAACTGCTATCTGGCAGAAGGCTTACCCGGTCTGTGCTAGCTGTCCATGGGCGCCAGGTGCGGACAACTATGGGGGCTGTGGTCCCGATGTGTGTAGGCTCTGAGCGGTGAGCTATCGGGAAGAGAACAGTCCGTGACGAAATGAAAGGCGTGTAAACGCTTGCCCACCGACTAGGTGGGTCTAGGGCTGGTTTGAGCGGTTGTAGTGGAGCAACTGGAATGGAGGAACACCTTTTTTCCTTTCACTGCCGATCTCGGCAGTGAAAGAGATAGTTATCTAATTCTAAATAGCTAAACTATACTATGACGCTTGGAGCATATCTATAAAACAACTCAGCACAATCGCACCTATTACGTTTCAAGTATATGTTACTCTTGGGTATACATTGTCGTAAAATTTGGCTAGTCCAACCATCCACTCTTTCAACTTCATCATGATAGGCTGGCGGTTGTAGCTCTAGTGATAATTCAATGTGTTTTCTCAAAAAAAAGCAAATAAAATCTGCCAACTGGATTAGCCCTACATTTTTCGAATCAACAAAGTGAGGAACATCAATGATTTGACTAAACTTTTCTTGATTTGGTCTTTTGTCGTAATAAGTATCTGTCCAGTCAGGAGCGTCTAATAAAATGTTGGTAAATCTAGTTTCTTCCCTATACTCATTGTCAAATATTAGTACACATGAACCTTTGTTATTTAAAGTTCTATTTCTTCCTCTCGATTTACCTTGGTAACACTTTTGTAGCGCCAAAGCTATGTGTAGTGCCATAAATCTCCATAAGGTAGAAATGTCCTGATGAAAAATTTCACCAGGGAATTCCTCGTAGAACTTTGACTTATCTACCGCTGTAAAAACTATCGAATGTTTTCTTTCAATAAGCCAATCAAAAATAGCGGTAATTATTTCAGCCCGTTGTTGGCCTCGTAAATTCCTCCAAGGACTGTTACCTGAATAAAAATCTCTTGTATGGATTTCGTCTACCTTTCGACCTACTATTTTAGATAAGTTTCTCAACAGATCATTCCAATGAAATTTCGTTAATCTCATTCTATAGGAATCTGCTATTACACCGGTCATAACCGCGATTGGCTCGTCGCCTGTCCCGCTTTCGTCTAAATAAACAAATTGCATTGCGCTGACTTATTATAAAATTTTCTAATGATCCCTAGGATCACCACTGATTTTTATTCTTCAGATCTTCAATTTTTCTAAATAATCCAATTTTTGCTGATGTTAGGTCATTATACAATACGCTTCCAAACGTATCATTGATTCTACATTTAAAATGACCTTCAGAAACTTCAAAAATACCAATATTGTTGCCATCTATATTGAGATACAAATTCCCTTTCCCTGATATTTGCCACTTCCTTCTTAACCAATTAATTCGGCGATTGCTTCTGTTCCGCAACTTCTTCTCCTTTTCCTTTGGATTGATATAGTCATTTGTCATTTTCTCAGAACAAACACATCCAACACGAAATTGTTGTTCTACATCTCTATGCTCCACAATGTGGACATATCTAATTCCTTGCTTGCCGCACATCATACAATTTTCATAATCGGTTTCTTCAACCGAAGAGCCGTCCTCTCGTAAGTCAATCACATCAAATAGAACCCAACCTTTATGTGGGATATCTTTTTTGTTCCAAAGTCTGGTCATTCCTCAACTTCTTTCCGATTTTAGAGTTTGTTTGGTTGACAACATAAATATTTTTTGTATATTTGTCAACCATGAGCTCCATCGATCGAAATATATTCGGCACTAGACTAAGAATGGCTAGAAAAATGACTGGAATGTCACTACAAGACCTGTCAAATGCTTTGGAAAATAAGGTTACTAAACAATCCCTGAACAAATATGAATCTGGATTGATGAAACCTACCAACGAGGTTTTGATGGCTTTGTCCAATGTTTTAGGTATTAAACCTGAATATTTGCTTCGAATGAACCAAATTGAATTAGGGGAAACTCATTTCAGAAAAAAAACTGGGTTGTCTAAAAAGAAAGAGGAAGCCATCATAGAAAAAGCTCGAGACTACGTTGAACGATTTGTTGAAATTGAATCAATCTTAGGGTTAGAGACTAGGTTTGTAAACCCTTTACGAAAAATTAAAATTAGTAATAAAAGTGATGTTGAGAATGCTGCCTCAGCTCTTAGAAAAGCTTGGGAACTGGGTAGCAATCCAATTCCAAATATTATCGAAATGTTGGAATTAAAGGGTATAAAAATTATGCTTATTGATGATGTGGATCAGTTGGATGGCTTCGCCGTTTTCTCATCAAAAGAAATACCAATAGTGGTTATCAATACTTCCAACAAGTCCATAGAACGAACTCGCTTTACCATTATTCATGAATTAGCCCACTTATTATTGCAGTTTGATGCGACCATTAAAGAGGATAAAAAAATAATCGAGAAGCTGTGTCATTATTTTTCAAGTTGCTTTTTAATTCCCAGCAAAATGCTGATAAGCATGATTGGGAATTTCAGAAGAAGTTACATCTCTATCAAAGAGTTAATTGCAATAAAGGAATACTATGGTATTTCACTAAGGGCTTTAATACATCGACTAAAGGAGTTGGGGGTAATAACTCAAAACTACTATCAAAGATGGATTATTTATCTAAGTAAAACCTATGGGTCCTTCAATGAACCAGGAGGTTATAAAGGTGAAGAGAATCTAAAGGTTTTTGAGCAGTTGATCAATCGAGCACTATCTGAGGGAATAATTAGTATGAGCAAAGCCGCTTCTCTTTGTGACTTAAATGTTAATGATTTAAGAAAAGGGGCTCTTAGTGTCGGATAGAAAGGAAATAGTGGTTAAGGATTCTTGTATCCTTTTTGACTTAATAGATCTTGATATTATTGATGATTTTTTCAAGTTAGATATTAAGGCCTTTACAACACCTCAGGTAATAGCTGAAATCACTTGTAAAAACCAACGTTCAGTAGTGTTAAATCATATTTCAAATAAGAACTTAACTGTGGATTCATTGGGTAGGTTCGAGTTTATTATTGAAATATTCAATAGCAACACCAGCCTTAGTTTTACTGATAGCTCAGTTTTGGAATTAGCAATAAGGAAAAAGGCAACCTTATTAAGCTCTGACAAGAGCTTAAGGAAAGAATCCAGTAGATGTAAAATTAATGTTCGAGGTGTTCTATGGGTCTTTGAAGAACTAACCAAAAATAATGTAGTACCGATTTCTCGTGCCATTGAAAAGTTGAAGATTTATCCAAAGATTAATAATAGAGCACCTGGAAAAGAAATTAGCATATTAATTGGGAAATTGGAAAAATTAGGAGAGCAATAGCATATGAAAGTAGTAATATTAAACTCACCACTTTTCCGTCAAAGGAATGAATTTTATGATGAAGACTCTTTGCCACCAATTGGTCTTGGTTATATAGCTACGCATCTAGAGAATAATGGAATTGAGGTAGACCTGATAGATGCTGTTGATCAAAGAATCCCACTGGACAAGCTAATCTCAAAGATTGACGATCTCAGACCTCATTTTATTGCTGTAAACATATTTACAACAAACTACAATCTGGTAAAGGAACTTATAGAATCGATCACCTTCGATGTTCATTTCATAGTAGGTGGATTATCAACCAAAGAACTTTATAAAAGCATCCTTGAATGGCACACAAGAAATCAAATTGATATTGTTATTGGAGATGGGGAGTGGATCACTTTGGATATTGTTAATGACAATCTTAAAGAAAGTCCTTTTCGTAGCATAGCGCACCGAAGAGTATTTAAGGTTGATGGCAGCTCAAACTACTTTTTGCGTGATGTAAATGATATCGCATTAAACAGAAAATTCTTCTTAAATGAACCTGTACAACACCCATTTGGATTCCTTGAAGCAAACATAGTTGCTAGCAGGGGTTGTATATATAATTGCACATTTTGCGCAGCTGCCCGGTCCCTAAATCGGGAATACCCTATAAGAGAGAGAACTAATGATTCTCTTATTAAAGAACTTAAAGAAATAAAAAATAACTTTCCAAAAGTAAGTTCCATAAGGGTTCTCGACGACCTTTTCTTAAAAACCAACAAATGTGTTCAGAGGGCAATTGACGTATTTACAAACTTTGATTTTCAATGGAGATCTATGGCTCACGTTATGACCTTTAATAAGGTAGATCAATTAACAATCGACGCATTAAAAAAAAGTGGATGCAACGAGTTATTTGTTGGGATAGAATCAGGGTCCCCTAAGATTTTAAGCAATATAAATAAAACTAGCAATCCAGTAAAAATTGAAGAAAACTTGACCAGAGTTTTAAAGTCTGGGATTGATCTGAAGGGGTATTTTATTTATGGATTCCCTGACGAAACAGAGAAGGATATGGTTATGACCTTTGAATTAGCGGAGAAACTTAAAGCCGTAGCTGCTAAACATGGTTCAAACTTTAGAACTAGTGTGTTTCAATATCGACCGTACCATGGTACTGAAATATATTATAAACTAAAAGAACAGGGCAAGATTAAAGATGTACGTAATATTACTGCGAATCAAGAACTGTCTCATCTTGTAGGTAGAATTCAGTTCAATTTCCATAGCGGTAACTATTCTGCGGTTGACATGGATACTGTTCATTCTTATATTTACAGGACGACTAACCTGAACGAACCTGGAATATTTTCCCAGCCCAGAGCGAAAATTAAATCCAAAAGCTAGTAAGAGCTGCAGGTCTTGCGGCCTTTATATTAATCAGGAACCTATATTCGACAATCAAAAAAGATCCAACGTATTTTGGGTTGGACTCTCTGCTGTTCAATTCTCAGATAACGAAATTAAACAACCGTTATCAACTTCTACACGATCAGGTGCGCTAATCTCTGAGATCGAAAAACCATTTTTGGATGAGATATCTTTTTATAAAACCAACCTTGTTAAGTGCCTTCCACTTAAAGGTAAAAAATTAAGGTATCCACTTAAAATTGAAATGACCAAGTGTTTTCCAAACTTTGAATCCGAAATAAACGACTTAAAGCCTAGTATTGTCTTTTTACTAGGAACTCAGGTGGGAAAATTTGTTTTAGGAAAAATTTCAGATACGGAAATACAATTGGATAGCACTTTTAGCTATAAATCAATTGAGATAAGTAATATCACCTACATACCAGTACATCACCCATCACATATCTTAATTTACAAAAGAAAGGCACTTGAGAACTACGTAAAAGGAATTCAATGCTATCTAAGAAATCCTGTGCGACATAATGGCTAGTTACGGTTCCTCAAGAATAACAATTGTTGTACATATGTTGTACATAACTCAGGCAGCCACGATTTAACGTAACTGCCTGATCTTCTTCGTAGCTGGGGTAGGACTTGAACCTACGACCTTCGGGTTATGAGTTCGAAAAGAAGGAGATTAATCCCCTTCTTTATCTTTTTCAGCTTGCCCAATCGGGCTAGCCAGAAAATCAACATTCTCAATGGCAACCACCGCTCTTTTTACGATGGTAGTTTTCTTGCCATGGGTCTGGGTATAAGAATTATACCTCAACTGAGCATTCAACGAAACTAAAGTTCCTTTGGTAAGATAGTCGGCAACTCCAGCTTTCTTGGAATTCTTCCAAATCTCACAATCATGCCAATCTACTCGCTCCACTTTTTCACCATCTTGATTGAGGTAGTAATTAGGAGTGGCTAAGGTAAATTTGATAACCGTTTTACCATTGTCCAGCTCCACTTTCTCGGCATCTTTACCGATTCTGCCAACTAAGATTAAGGTGTTTCTTGCTGAATTTTTCATGATAACAAATGTTTAAGTTTAAAATTAATTTCGGTGGGTACGATCCAATCAGAAGGGATTAATAGGCAATTAAAAAAAGGTGTAACCGGTCGGAAAATACTATCACGCCGTAGGGGTGACTGGAGATTTTATGTTTTTCTGTTGCTAATTATGACCTTGATTGAGCTTGCCAACGGAATTAGGTTTTAAACAGGATTTATGGTTATGAATTCAGTAAAATGCGGCTAATCTGAAGGCTAGTTGAAAATAATTGGAAAGAAATTTCGGAACTAGGAATCCCCACCAAAAGGGGCGACTTTCGGCCAGAAACAGCCTGTCAAATAGTGAGTATATAGCATTTAGTTCTATTCAGCCAACACTCCTAGAAATATTTTTGATGAGACTGTCAACAAGAATATCCGTAGAATGGGGTACGGTTAGTTCATTATTTGGTTTCAATACAAGATCTAAAATCTTAGGTGGGATTGCTTTATCAGAAATGTAAAACAAGTAAACAATACCCCCTATGGTGAGGTTGTAGTATGTATGCGCTTTATTACGTTGTCTTACAGGAGCTTGTAAAATCCCTTTGGTTAGTTTGTTTACAGTACCTATGTTGATCATCACTGAAGGATACTTGTCAAAATTTCCTGGACTATCCGCTAATATCATTCCCCGTATAGTTTCTTCGTGAGGTCCTAATTCAACAGCCTTAAAGAATTCCCTTGACGATACACTCATTCTCCATATAAGTGACAGAAGAAAGAGTTTGAATTTGACGTAGTCAATGTTAGAGCATTTTGTGTACACCCAACCTTCAGGTATTTTATAATTCTGACATTTAGGATCGTTGTTTCTATCTCCACCATAAATAGCAGCTACGGCATAGTCTTCAAAATGCTTAATCTTTTTTCACAGTCTTGACATAGTAGTTTTTCGTATTCACCACTGAATCTCCTTCGTTCCCTAACACGCCTATTTGGCACAAACTCCCGTAGTTCATTGTTCGAACCGAATAAATCTCGATACATGAAATTTGGAATGATATGAGATTTGCATAGAGGTTTGGTCGACAAGCATAGTTTGCATGATGACATAACAACTCAATTTATAATAGAACTAGATACATCTACGAAAAGCCAGAAAAAATCGGTAGCCTGCCTTCGGCCAAAAGCGGACTGTTTAGATTGATTTAGAACTGTTTGCTATTCTTTTTAGGATTCGCTGCCCATCTTTATCCGTAGTCCATTGATAGTAATTGTCCCAATTGCTCTCCGGATTATCCCAGTAATCCTTAAGGGAGTGAATGGCCCTCTCTTCAAAGCTGTTTAAGCTCGATTTTAGTTCGGTAAGTTCACAGTTTATCAAATACTGGGCCATATCCCATGCAATTACCTCTCTCATTTCATCGTCACCATATCTGATGCCAACTGTAAGCATGTGTCCGACTTCATGAATCAGCCCCCATATGAAATTGGTGTTGTCCCCTTGTAAATGGGGCTCAAGATTTGGATTAATAAAAATGATGCGTCTATTGGAATTTGGATATCTGGAATCATTGAAATGCTTAAATGTTTTAATTTCACCTACATCGGAGTGGTAGTCGGTAAGTTCAATCTTATAGCCTTCACTTTCAATCATATCAAGGATTTTATCGAAGGAGTCTTTGTGGTTATTTAAAGCTATTTTTTTGACTACAAAATATAATTTGTCAATATTGGTGTGCATAACTCATTTTGAAATTTGTGAAGACACTCGATTGCTAATAATTAGCCAAAATAATAAAATAAATTCCGTACCGCCTTAATTGATCCTTAACCCACCGGCCGCCTGGCACATACATTTTGTTCGCGGTAATGACTCTTACATTCCACAATTCTAGTTAGTATTCACAGTCCCCTTTGTCTTCCTATTCTTAATTGTCCAAAATATGATTGAAAGTTTACTCATCATTACAACTTCTGCTATTTGCAGTCTTTCTTGAAATTTAGTTTCCGCGGCAACGTCTGAAAATAGTTTTTCAGTTTTAAAGTCTTGTCCTGTGTGTACAATTTTTGATCGTAATTTGTAGTAGTTGTTAAACTTTTTTTTGTTCGCCTGTGAATCACCAATGTATTTGAGTAAGAAGTCTCGATACCTTGCAGAAATTTTGAAAACGTCTTGGCCACACATATCACATTTTGATGGCTTAAAGTCTCTCGTATCAAAATTGACCATTGTTTCAATCGCTGTGAATGCTGAAAGCAGTGCTAGCTTTTTTCTTGAATGCATAAATTGCATTGCAGCATTAGCACTAGAAATTGCAGAGTTTAATACTTTTTTAGTCGCTTCGGCCATTTCAAAGTATGCGTCAAAAAATTGAAGCGTGATGTTAGCGAATTTAATCTGAGTTTCAGTATTCTCATCGAAATTTGGATGCCTATAATAGTAATCCCAAGACGAAACCCTCGGATGTGTTGAAGGCAAGTCTGTAAAACGGTCTATTTTTAATTGTTCTGGAAGTTCAGGCCACATAAACCACTCATAACACCATTTAGAAGACCATTTGTTTATTTCGCTTCCTGCATTTTCATCTATCAAGGGAAAACCCCATCGGCTGTCATCCGGACCATAAGTAAAAAATCGGTTTGTTGTAATAAGTGTCAGCAAGCCGAGATAGAGGTCGGTCTTGCGATAGGAAAGACTTGCCAAACGGTGTAAATCTTCAATGCCGGAAAAAAGTTCTTCAACCCTTATTTGCTCGAGTTCATCATTTATATACCAGTATTCAAGGATTTGCGGGTGATGTTTACGTGCTGTTTTTGTAGTCGGCATTCCTTTAAGGTCAGCTGGAAACATCTGGAAAATATCTTTATACCTGAAAGCTCCGGACAAAGGTAATTTAGTAAAGACAATCTCTCGTTTGAATTGCTTAGTCAGTCCATTAGGCATTGTTCGATTTTTTCAAATGTTAAACGTCTATGTCTTTATATCTGGATTTCTTATATAGTGGTCTAGCGTCCTTAATTTCTCTTCGAACACCTAAAATGGAAATTATGCGGCACAAATGGAAATATACCACCCATCTCCTTTGGGGTCGTAAGCAGACACAAAAACTCACAATTAAGTTGGCCAATTAGTGCGGGGAGGGATTTTCACCAGAATTGAAAGTGACAACCATAAAGGACCAAATCACACCAAATAAGAACAAAATTTCAGTGCAAATACAGTGCAAATAAAAAAGAGGCTACAAGCTCAGGCTTGTAACCTCTTGATTTTCAAGTGGGGCCTACTGGATTCGAACCAGTGACCCCCTGCTTGTAAGGAACAGGATCAAAAAGAAAATGGGGATCAATCCCCATTTTCCACTTTATCACCTTTCGATCCATTCGGATTTGCCAGAAAATCAATGTTCTCCACAGCTACTACTGCACGTTTCACAATGGTAGTTTTCTTACCCTGAGTTTGAGTATAGGAATTATACCTTAGCTGTGCATTAAGTGAAACCAAAGTACCTTTGGTAAGATAATCAGCTATACCAGCTTTCTTGGAGTTTTTCCAGATCTCACAATCATGCCAGTCTACACGTTCGACTTTCTCACCGTTTTGATCAAGGTAGTTGTTTGAAGTAGCTAGAGTAAATTTGATTACAGTACGGCCATTATCCAAGTCTACTTTCTCGGCATCTTTTCCGATTCTTCCAATTAAGATCAGGGTGTTTCTTGCTGAATTTTTCATGATTACAAAGTTTTAAGTTTAAAATAATTTCGGTGGGCTTGATCCAATCAAAAGGGGATTAATGGGCAACTAGAAAAAAGGGGTGACCGGTCAGAAAATACTATCGCGCTTATAAGCGTGACTGGAGATTTTCTGTTTTTCGGTTGCCGATCATGACCCAGATTGAGATTGCCATCCGAATTGGGTTTAAACCAAACTTGTGTGTCATGGATTCAGCCTGAAATTCCTGAGTTCTGAAAATTTAATTTGAGAAATATGCCAGAATGAACCCTTGATTAAACGGTGGAAATTGAATAAAGCTGAATAAAACCAAAATGAGAAAACGGTAGTCTCAAAATTTGAGACTGGCCTATGATAGATTAGCTGTCAAAACCAAGCTCTAATAACGTTGATATGCTAGCATTTTACTCAATCCTCTTGCAGGCTCGAACCACCGGCGCCCTTGACCAGTTCCAGGAATGGTTTCATCTGGTAGGCAATGCACTGATTGCCATTTTTGTGATCTACGGAGTGATAAAAGTGGTGGGGAAGTTCATGCAAAGTTCTCCCGATAAAATGGCCTCGCTGATGTGGGTGGTAGTGGGGATAGCAGTCTGGGCCAGCTTTAACCTATGGTACCAGGATATTATTGACATATTCGGCTCCTAGCTCATGAGGGTGCTTAAATCTATTGAGAGAAAAAGCCAACTACTGGGATTGGGTTTTAGTGAGATCGGGCTTATCATCCTGCTTTTTGCCGTGCTATTTATCATTGGTAATCTTCTTGGGGTTTTTATTGCCATACCAGGTTTGTATTACCTGTGCTCAATGGGAGTAGTGATTATATGCACTATCCTACTGCGATATAATAATAAGAAAAAGCAACCTACCTACTTGCTCTCCCTGATCAGCTTTTACTGCTATCAGCCTAAGCATATAACGGTCCAAGGAAAAACAAATGATTGAGCTAGCTACTAAAAGCAAACCGCTAGAAGAGACCCTGCCCTATTTTTCAATTGAAGATGACTTAGTGGTGCTTCAGGATGGAAGAGTGGCTCTAGGCTATGAAGTGCAGCCGGTGGAAATGGAACGCTGGCAGCAGGGTGATTACCAGCATTTCAATCAGAAGTTTATTTCAGCAAATTCAGCGCTATCGATAGGCACGCTTATCCAAAAGTTCGATATTTTCTTTCATCAACCATTTAAAGGAAAGCCAGCGGAAGATACCTACTTCCGCTCCCGCTTTAATAGTCATTTTCAGGACCGGTTGGTGCTATTTCATCGAAGCTATTTATTTCTAAGCTTTCCCCTCTCTACCCGGTATAAGCCTAACCCGGTCAATAGCTTTTTCTCCCTGGGACGAAGTGTCCTTAAAAACCCGTTGAACAAAATTGAAGAGAGAAAGAGAACTTCAGTTCAAACAAGTGATGAATTTATCTCTGCCATCGGATGGTCTGGAGATATCAGGCTTAATCGGCTATCTAATGAAGCTTTAAAACAACTGTATTACCAGTATTTTAATTTGGAATTCTCTAGGGATCAAAAGGGATTTAGTAGGACCCTCTTAAACCAGAATGACCATCTTTCGGTGGGAGAGAAAAAGGTCAATGCAATCAGCTTAATAGGACAAGGCAGCGAAGTATTTGATTGTGTAAAGAATCATTACAATGTTACTGCTCCTTTCACTTATCCACTCACCCATTATCTCAATTTTCCTCACCTGATTATTACAAGTATCATGGTGGAAGATACTGCCAGGGAACTCAAAGCGCTGGACCTTGAGAAAAAACTCAATTCCTCACTTGACTTTCTAACCGGGCAGGATCATCAGATTAAGGCCATGGAGATTGATGAGTTTACTGCTCAAGTGCGCAAGCACAACCAGCCACTAGTAAGCTTAAACCTCAACTGCCTGCTTTGGGATATTGATGACCAAAACCGCAAGAAAAATATCGACAAAGTGGTATCTGCATTTCAGCAGCTTCAGGGGGCCCAGTGTCTGGTAGAATCTTTTGATACCAGCAATATTTACTATGCCAATGCCCCAGGTAACGGGGCCCAAAATTACCGGTGGCTACTAATGACAGCCGCCAATGCGGCTTGCTACAATAACTACACTACCACCTACCGCAGCGATAATAGCGGCGAATACCTCTGTGATCGGTTTCGCAACCCTATCCTGGTAAATTTTTTTAATACCAATCTTAATAATCAAAATAGTATCGTAGTGGGTCCCTCGGGTTCTGGCAAATCCTATACGGTCGGTAGTTTAATAGCCCAACGTTTTGAGAAAGGCCACCGGCAAATCATCATCGATAAAGGGGGAACTTATAAAAATGTAATTACCGCATTAAGTGGAAAGTATTTCGAATACGATCAGGATAGCGAATTGCAGTTCAACCCTTTCTTGTTGGAGAAAGATGCCAGAGGAGCTTGCCAGCTTACAAATGAGAAGATCAATTTCCTGACCAGCCTGCTGGCAGTAATCTGGAAGGGCAGTAGCCGGGGAGCAGAACTTTCTCCTGCTGAACGCAGCGTATTTGTGGAGCTTCTACCCATGTACTACCAATCTTTAAAAAGTACTGATCAACCAAGTTTGGTTCGTTTCTACCATTGGTTGAGTAGCTATCATTCAGATAAAGACAAATTCACTGATCTCAAGCTGGCTACCCGCTCCTTTGATTTTGAGGAATTTCTACAGGTGCTTCGGCCTTATGCCCTGGGGGAATACCAGTTCCTTTTGAATGCAGATAGTGAAACTGACATCTCCGATTATCCCCTGGTCTGTTTCGATATGGAGCGGATCAAAAACAATCAAATGCTCTACCCCATCTTAACCCTTTTAATAGTAGAGCTAACCCTGGATCAAATTCGCCGGTACCCAGATGATATCAAATATCTCTACATGGATGAAGCCTGGGCCATGCTATCGGATTCCATGGGCACTTTCGTTGAGAATATGTATCGTACCGTCAGAAAAAACAATGGGTCAATTTGCATTATCACCCAGGGAGTAAATGAGATCATCAGCTCCAAAGTGGGTAGGGCTATCATTGACAACGCCGATACCCGGATCATCTTAAATCATACCGATAAGGAGGCAGTCATGACTCTTGGAAAGATATTCGGCTTTACCCCCCATGAGATTGACAAGATCTCTTCCATTGGGGTGGGAGATACTTACCGCGAACTGTTTATCAAGCAAGGAGAATACGGAAAAGTCCATTGCCTGGAGGTTAGCCCTTATGAGCATGCCGTACTCTCCTCCAAGCCCGCTGAAAGAAATTACCTTAAAACGTTAATTGATCACTACCAAGGCAACATCGGATATGCAGTGAATCATTTCGTTGAGGAGGGCGCCGCTCATGCATAATATCGGTGATCATAACCAGGTATTTGCTCTAGCGGTAGAAAGCGTAGTACAGATTTACATCAACGGATCTTTCACCCTAGCTGGAGTGCTGATTCTTCTGGTAGTCCTTCAAGTGGTTTGTAGGGGATTATTATTAGATCCATCCAACCGCATTGATTTCAAGCCCTTGTTTAGGGCTCTTGCCGTGATCTTTGTGATTTACTTTTACTCGGATATAATGAGTGCGGTTAGCAGCGGCATAGCCATGTTCACCGCCCAGTTCTCTACCGACCAGGATATCGTGCAAAAATTGGTAGAGCTTTCTGAGGCTCGATCATTAGCTGAGCCCGCTGAGTCCGACGCCCAGAATCTAACTGAGAAGATAACTGGTTATCTCACCGGGGCGTTTGACATCACCGCCATACTGGCCGGCGCTTTGGAGAGAGGATTCTCATTAATAGTGAGGGAAATCATCCTTACCCTGCGCACCATCATCCTGGGATTTCTATTTCTAGCCGGCCCCATAGCCTTAGCTTTCTCCCTTATTCCCCAGTTTGAGAGTTTGGCCACTCGCTGGTTTCAAGGCTGGCTGGCTGTGCAGTGTTGGGCCATCACGCTTACCATCCTGGACAACCTGGTGGATGCCTACCAGTTTGATACCGATGACAGCACGCTGCGCTTTATCATCAATAACCTGGTAGTAGCCATTATGTATGTGCTGGTACCCTACCTTACCAGTTATTTTATTGCCAGTACTTCCTCAGGGACCTTTTTAAGCAAAGTAGTTGGAACCGCAGCCTTGGTAATAGCCGGTGGTAAAAGGGCCACTTCGATGGGGAGAAAGGGGAATGGGCAGGTATTTTTAGCTGCTCCGCCCACCGTTGGCAATGCGCCTACAGCTTCTAAAGCGCCTACAGAAGCACCTTCCACCGGTCAGCGTAATAATTCAATCAATGTAAAATCAGCACAGTAAACTATGATGGCTAATCAAGCAAACCGGGTGATCAAGTTCCTTAAAATGTTAAGCTTTCTGATGTTCTTTTCACTAATGATCTCCAACCTTTTTTGGGCTTACCAATATTTTGATCAGCAAGTCTTCTGTAACGACCGCTCATATGTGATCACCGACTTTGGCACCTTTAGCGCAAATCTATTGGAGGAAGGTGTGGGAAGAACTGCGGTTGAGGCCCGCAATCATATTAAGGTATTTATGAAGAATATGTATGCGCATGAAGCTAATAATTTTAAACAGCGGGTGGAGAATGCACTCGAACTGATTGACAAACAAGATGGCCTAGCCATCTATCATGATTTCAAGGAAGGGCAGGTATATGAAAACTATGTGCGGCATAACGCCAGAACGGTAGTGCAAGTGGATAGTGTCCTGGTAGATATGAACGCCCAACCTTATCAAGGATCAGTTTACGCCAGACAAACTATCTTCTATAATGATCAGAGCCGCACCCTTCCTATTGCGGCTGCTTTTAACCTGGTGGAAACGCCCTTTCGCACGGATCAAAATCCATTCGGGCTGCTGATTCAAGATTGGCAATATATCGCTTACAACCCTGAAAATGGATCGTGATTATGGTACCCTATTTCCTCATAGGCATACTGTTCTTGAGTTATTGGAGCTGCCCTGCCCAGGATTTTTCCTTGGATACCATAGAGGTAAGTACTGATAAGACCACTTTTTTAGTCTTCGATGACCCCTTTAATCCACAAGCCGATTTCATAGATCTTGGAACCTCAGACTATGAAGCTAAGATCGAAGGGGAAACGGTTTTCTTGAAGGCAGTGAATGCTGGTAGTGAGGCAACCTCCATTATGATTAAGAATGGTGAGGTTTTTTACCATGGAGTAGTGCAATATTTATTAAATCCCAGCGAAACATTTTTGGATTTTCGGGCAAATGGAGATGATAACCTGGCAAAAAAAAGTTATGATTCATTCACCAAAATCGAGCCTTTGACTTCTAAAGATGTGGTGAATAAAGATTCCTTGATCCAGGCCAGGCTGTCTGAGGTCATGACTTATAAGCCAGCATTCCATAGCTTGGGGATAGCGGCAAACCATCTAGCAGTAGCCGTTACCAATATTATAACCGATCAGCATGCTACCTACCTAAAGATTTTATTTCATAACCGTTCTTCGGGAGGCTATAACATTGATTTTATCAGCTTCAATTATCTTGAACTTGGAGCTAGACGAGGACATAAAAAACATTCTTCCCGTTCCAATGAAACCCACCCGCTGGCTAAGCTGGGTCCAGATATAATCAATGCGGGAAACGAGGCCTCCTTAGGCTATGCCCTTCCCCTTTTTAACCTTCCGTCTAATGGCAAGTTACTGATCACCATAAGGGAGAAAAATGGCGCCCGCCGCATAGAGCTTAAGCTGCCCGCCCGCTCCTTGTTAAGCGCACCGGTCTTTTAATCAATCCCATTACTTATGAAAGTCCCAATAAAAAAAGCAAAGCTGTGGCTGCCAGTTGCGGTGCTGCTAATCATTTTGATTGTGATAATGTTTCGTGGTTCCATCGGAAACCTGGCAGGTGATAGTAACCAAACCCCCATTCCCCCACAGCCCGAACACCCCAAGCAGATAAGCGAACCTAACGATCACAGCAAGATTGATATTTATGAAAAAGAGATCGAAGAAGGTAAAAGATCGGCATTCACTGAAGAACCTGATCTGGAAGTAGTGTCCATCCCCTGGGATAAGGTTTTTGCCCATGATCAAAAGATCATGATGGAGAATGCTGGAAATGACACACTACCAGCTGATACCAAAAAAACCGATACTAAGCCTGAGCCCACCGTTGCTCATTACCCGGTTGCTCCTAAAAAATTGCTCAGAAAAAAGAGGGGAAAAACTAGTAAACAGCAAAAGAGAACTAGGGGATTTAATACCACCAAACCACCTATGAAAATATTAAAAAAACATGAACCAAGGCTTGAGGTCTTTCTATCTGCTGTTATACATGGTAATCAAAAAGTCACTGACGGCGGCACCATTGTCTTTAGGGTTATTGATGAGTTAAAACTCGATACTATCCTTATCCTGCGAAACACCATGCTGTATGCAGTAGCCGACATCTCAGCCGACAGACTGAAAGCCACAGTGCGAAAAATTAAAACCCAAAAATTTATCTACCCCATACAGCTTACCATGCTTGATCAAGATCTTCTTCCAGGAATCGCATTGGAAGATAACTGGATGGCAGAGGGAGCCGAAAGCCTGAGCGATGAAGTAATTGACCAGGTGACCGGTTATCAGCACAGAGGTGTGATAAACTCCCTAAAAAGAGCCTTTAAAGGTGGCGGGAAAAACCGAAGCATATGGCTAGAAGATGGTTACAGGGTGTATTTCCACTACTCATCTACTAAGTAATGCGTTTACCAGTTATTCTATTGCTTCTGCTATTACCTCATTTGGGCTTATCCCAATTTATAGCCCTGCCTAACCCGGAGGAAAGTTTATGGAGGGCTAAGATGCTGGCTACAACTATTAAGGAGCTCAAAGAGAGTATTAGAGCGGTACAAACCTTGGAAGAAGGAATCGACATCTACCGTGACACCAGAGACGGTATACGTGATATCCAAAGCCTTAAAGAAGAATTGATCAGTCTTGAGCGGTTGAGAGAAGTAAAACTCTCTAATGCGCTGAAAGTGTCTACACTCAAAATATCAGAAATGACTGATGCCCTTGAGCGTGCCTACTCTATTGTTCAATATACTCCCGCCTCCTCTGGGGGAGAAGCAATGTCTGAGTTACTGGAAAAATCCTATTGGAACGAGGCTAACCCTCAGTATCTGCTTAACCTATTTCATCAAGGATCTTCCAGGTCAAGCTACCTGTGGGAGTTGAACGAGTACGACTTCAATGCAGAAAACATAATTCAATATCACACTACCCATCAAAATATTACTGATCAGATTATGATCAAGGCCGCATTTGCTTATCAAAAAATCGCCTTGGAAAAGATCGCCATTGCCCAGGAGCTTAACGAGCAGTTGAACCAAAGCCAAAACCTTGAGATGAATCAAGCTGAGCGCATCACCCTGCAAACTAAAGTGCAGCAACTGTTAGATGAAGCCATTGAATTCCGGTTGAAGGCTTCCGATCTCCTTAAAAAAGCAGGTGAGCTAAAAGAAATCGATAAAGCCAAATTAAAGCTAAACACAATTAAGAGTGACAAAGAGAGATTTCTAGAGCATTACAAACCGGTAAAATATGGGGATCACTAATAAGAGTTTCTTTATGCTGGTAATTATGACCATCAGTTCCTGCAGCCCGAGTCAACAGATTGATAGAAAGCTAGTGTCAGAAGTACTTCGG
Source organism: Cyclobacteriaceae bacterium (assembly GCA_965224285.1). Classification (GTDB taxonomy): domain Bacteria; phylum Bacteroidota; class Bacteroidia; order Cytophagales; family Cyclobacteriaceae; genus JAJCYK01. The sequence goes on along the minus strand of OZ245043.1, from coordinate 3,562,828 downwards.
AATCAAGTCAGGAAGGAAGCGCGCTTTGATAGAACTAATCCGAATGAGCAGCCAGTAATCCATCTCGAGTCAGTTGAGAAATTTAGTTTCGATCAAGACCCCGGGCCACTTGAGCAGCAGCTTGAGGAAGAGCGGTTTCGTATCTATTACACTGCCCTGGTAAAAGTGCTCCAAGGCTGCTCCTGGGGCCAAGACCGTAGCCAGCCAAGGGGATTCGCCCGGTATCTGGTCCGCCCCCATGGGCACCCGGATAATTGGATGCATATAACCAATTCTACCAATAGTGAATCCGGAGAAATAGTAAGGGTAATGCACTATTTCGATTTACTGAAGACCGACCAGGGCTGGCTGGATGCTTATGGGAATTACTATTAAATAATGAATAAGGACCAGTACTATCCATTTTACGGCATCCTGGCCCTGGTGGTCTTGGTATTAATTAGTGAGTATTTGATGTTCATAGGAAGCCTGAATTCCTTGCTTCCTTCCTTCCTCACCCATAAAACCAAGCTTTTGCTGACCCAGGTCGGTAAACCTGCTCGCATATTTTTTATTGTTTTCTACGGATTGCTATCCATCGCCACCAGAGGATTTCGATGGATAACCTTAAAGGTCGCGGGAAGGATGGTGGTTATGCTACTGTCAACGCTGATGTTTATTTTTTTCTGCTACTTTCTTATAGGAATTGAACATTGGGTTTTTGTTGATCTGTTATATCCAATGTCAGTTTTAGGAATATTCATCTCAACCCCGCTAGTGGTTCTATCATGCAGTAAATGGAGGAAACCGAAGGATCACTTCAGCATTGGGAATGAGAAAAGAAAAGCAGCTAATCCCTATTCATTTAATTTTAAAGCCATCAACGGCTGGATCAATATTACCAACCCCTTCAGAGGCATATTGGTCCTGGGCTCCAATGGCAGCGGAAAATCGGAGTCCATAGCCTATCCTATCCTTAAGCAAGCGGCGTTTAAAAATTACAGCGGGATCATTTACGATTTTAAGTTTCCCAAACTCACGGCGCACTACTATCACCATCAAAAAAAAGCCCGATGCTCTACAAAGCTATACACGGTGAATTTTGATCACCTGGATCAAACCCACCGGCTCAATCCCATAGCTCCTGATCTAATGCAACACTCTAGCTACGCCCGTGAATATGCCCATGCAATAGTATCTAATCTAGGAACCCGTACCATGGAACGCAACGATTTTTGGAGTCGATCTTCTACTGAACTATTAACCGGGGTGTTCTGGTATCTGGCGCAAGAAGCTCCCAGCTACTGCAGCCTGCCTTATGCAGTAGCTATGATATTATCCGAAGATGACAAAGGTTTGCTGGAAGTAATTAGCCGGAATCCGGAAGTGCGTGGTATGGTGGCTAGCATGCAATCCGCATTGCGTAAAGGAGCCAGTAATCAGTCAGCCGGAGTGATCGGTACCCTGCAACTGGCGCTAGCTTCCCTGAATACCCCGGAAATCTTCTGGGTAATGAGTGGAGATGATTTTAACCTTCATTTAAATGATCCTAAGAATCCCAAGGTGCTGGCCTTGGGATCCAACCCCAGCCTAAAAGAAACTTATGCGCCCATAATAGCCTGCATCATAACTGTAGCACTCAAGCTGATGAATCAGTCTAATCAGCATCACAGCTTGATCCTGCTTGATGAAGCGCCTACTGTCTACATTCCCAAGCTGGAAACAATACCGGCCACCGCCAGGGCCAATAAACTCTCCACCATCTTTATTGCCCAGGATCAAAGCCAGATTATAAAAGGATATGGTAAAGTAGAAACAGATAGTTTGATCGGGAATCTGAACTATCAATTGTTTGGACGCTTGGCCCACCTTGAAACCGCCAGCTATGTAAGTCGATTGATGGGCAGGGAAGACAAAGTGATCCACAATACCTCCCGCAGCAAGTCTAAGAGTCATGGGTCAGGCGGTAGTGAAACTGTTGGAGAAAACTTCTCCTACCAGGAGCGATTTTTGTTAAAACCGCAAGAGGTGATGAGCCTTCGAGTAGGAGAATTTGTAGGTGTTTCTGTAGAGTCAGAACACCCTCATTTCAGGGCTCAGATTATAAAAGGTAAAGATCATTCGACTGCCACCTTACCTTCACACCATAACCCCAGCGACCTGCAAAGCAATTTTTTAAAGATCCACCAGGAAGCTGAGACGATTTTATCAAGCAAGCCAGCTCCAAAAAAATCTATTGCTGTGAATTAACCCTATCGTTATGAAAAGATTTCTTTTAACCCTAATCACCATAACCATTGTTGCCCAACCTTCTTCAGCTCAAGTAAGACACTTGAAAGGTCAGAGGGGAGTAGAAATTCGCGGGGGAATATCCGAGCACAGCCAGCTATTGGGAGCTGGTTATCTCCATCAGGTCTCAAGTAGGATTTACTTGAAAGGTGCTGGCTTCTATGAGGATGGAAGCATATCGGGGGTGAATTTTAAAAGCTACCTGGTGGATTTAACAGTTTACTACACTCTATTGAAAATCGCTCCATTGTTGTATTTCAATGTTGGTTTAGGAGGCAGTGGTATTTATGAAGAAACCGAGATCCTGGAGCAGACAATACTTCAAAAAGGATTTGCCCCAGGTGCTCTTGGCACTGTGGAACTGGAACTTTTCCTCTCTAATCATTGGGCTTTAATTTTTAGCGGCTCGCAGCGATACTATTTCAATTCCTCCCTTGGGTCTGGACGCTGGATGGCTTCCGGAGGCCTCCGATACATTTTTAACTGAATCTGAAATTATGAAATCCGTTTATTACTATCTATCTATAGCATTTATCTTAATTGCTGGCTGTGAACAGCGAGAGATTAATTTTATTGAAAACAACCAGTTTCTTCTCTCAGCGGTTTTGTCCCAGGATTTTCTAATCCTTGAAGAAGCTTATAATCTAACTGTTGACATACGCCTTCAGGATAGCAGTAGAGACGATCTTTCTTATCGTTTGCACTATACAATTCACGATGGCTCAGCTACCTTACTTCAGAACGGGTTTCCATTTGAAAGTGGTGATGAAATTTCCCTTGACGATCAGTGGAGTATTCAGCCCCTCACACTGGGATCGCAATCAATAGAAATATCGGTTAGCGATAATACCGGTGTGCAAAAGGCAGTTGCACTGACCTATGAAGTGGGAGAATTCATTCCTGTTGATTTTTCTTTTGCAGCCAGTTTCACTGAATCCGAAGTCATCCTGGGCAGTGATACCGAACTTCAGGTCAATCTATCAACTGATGATCAAAACATGGCGTATCATCTAAACTACTTAATGGTCGAAGGGGATGGAGAAATACAAAACTCTGCTGCAGAAGCCATAGGACCTGATCATCCTATCAAGCCGGGCAGTACCAGGTTTATTTTCAAACCTAGCGTCGCTGGTAACAATGTTTTAAAATTGATCGTTACCGATTCCAACGAAGAAAAGGCAAGCCGAAACCTGTCAGTTTTTGTAATTGACCAAATTCCCTTTACTATTTCCGTTTCTGCATCACCTCAAAAGCTCAGGCAAAGTAAATCTTCTACAATTAGTGTTGCAATAACTTCCTCCCATCCCTTGTTTGAGACTCTCTCATTTTCAATGGACTACTCAAGTAATTTTAAAGAATCAAGATTGTTTGATGACAGCGGCTTAAGACTAGTACAGGAAAGTCCAGCTTCGATCAGCAGATCCGGAGGAGCATATACTTATCAACCGGTAGCTGCCGGAGATCATATTATCCAGATCAATGTTGCTGATCAGAAAGGAAATTTTGAATCTGCATCAGTTATCATTAATTCAGTGGCCTTACAACCCCCGTTAGTAAAAGCTGAGGTCAGTTTTAGATTGACTGGTGAGCGCTGTGTCCCTCTGGGCTTTGGAGGATTGGAAGATTGCACTCAGGACCTGCAACTGGTTGTCGATATGGCCGGTAGTGTTGATCAGGATTCAGATTTGGGTGGTTTTATTGAAGAATACAAGATTATCATAGAAGGCCGGGTATATGAAGGGGAGTTTAACCCTGACAATCCTACCGTGACGATCAGCAATGGGAAGGCTTCATATACCAGATCGATTGCCGGGGCAGGGGAGAAAACTTATTCAGGGGTGAGACATCAGCCAGGGGCTGGTATAGAAGCACTGCTGACGGATGATGATGAGTTAAGGTCTATTAAAAAGGTTTTGGTACCAGCGTTGCCAAATTAAATATCCAGCTGAATAGCTTCTTTTGATCGCTGTATGAAATTTTTTTATAGCTGAATAGTATTGCAATTTGCAATCGCCATGATCGAGGGTATGTACTTTCTTATCACAATTTTATTTCGTATGGTTATTAGTTGTTAAATATTCTATGGATTTCCTACATCAAATTCAGTAGTACATTTATACTATTTTTCTTAAAACCCTAAACATGAAAATCAAGATGTTAGCATCATATCAGTGGTTAAAATTGTTCACGCATCTTTGAAACCTTACATATGTAATATTTGTGTTATTTAGGGTATTTATTTTAAAATTTTAAACTCCCACCTTAAGGTAATATTTACTAGACATCGATTTAGAGCCATAATTGCTGTTGTTGATCAAATAATTGGAAATCCCATCTCCCAATGATCAATGTAAGGTATTAACCCTGTTTGCTCAATTCCGATCTAAGTTTTAACAGTAACCGTTGGATTCACACTCACATTCAAATGGATGTTGGTAGAATCTGATTTCTAAACTCTAAACCTGTATGAAAAGCTTTATTCTACTAGTCCTATCTTTATTTCTACTAAACCTAAACAGTATAGGTCAGGTACGAGACGCCCAGGTATCTGAAAATGCGGGTTTTTCCCTGGATTCTGACAATTTAGGAGCCATAGCCAATAGCATTAATCTATTTACGGGAGAGGTTGCACTCCCAATGAACCTTGTTTCACTACCAAGCCGTGGTGGATTAAGCGCCAACATCACAATATCCTACTCTACAGTGGGGGTTAGACAGCAGGTGAAAACCAGGAATTTAGAATCCCCAACTGGGATTTTAGGTTTAGGTTGGTCTTTAGGATTACCCAGGATTATAGTTGATACCAAAGAAACCGGGGCAATTGAAGACGATGAATATTTTATAGTTGAGGGAGGAATAACAAACCGACTAATTCGTGCAGAGGGGACGAGTAGTGAAAGAGAGTATGTCACCAGCAACTATCAATTTTGGAAGATCGTTTACAAGATAGCCAACCATCGATGGGAAATCACCAAAGAAGACGGTACTTTATTTGTATATGGTGATGATGCCAGTAACCGCAATACTGTCCAGTATGGGGTTAGATGGGGAAATTGGATCGGGAACAGTAAAATTGTAGGTGGTCAGGTACAACAACCAATAATTTGGAACCTTTCTGAAATTAAGAATACATGGGGTGACGCAATTACCTTTGAATATGAAATTTCAGAAAATCTTGTAGGGCACGCCAACGGGAAAAATCAAACTGAAGCCAGCTATCTTAAGAGGATAACCACACCCACTGGCAGCAAAGTAGAGTTACTTTATGCTAATAAACTCGCCAATGAAATCGAAGAACCTCATACCGAACAAGCGGAGCCTGACGCATACCAAGAGCGCTATGAAAATAAGTTTCTCAATCGAATTGAAATTTGGAATGATTCGGGGTTGAAAGAACGGACCATTCGATTTGGTTATGGAATGATAGGAAGTAGTAACCTCTCTAAAAGACTATTAACCGATGTCATTCCAGAATCAGCCCAAGGCGAAAGTCTGCCAGGAATTGCGTTTGAATATTTAACATCCGGGACCAGCATGGGATGCCTAAATAAAGTGACCAATAGTTGGGGCGGAGCTGCAAATTTTACCTATAGCAGCGGGCTAATGATCGGAAATTCACACAGGACCGTAGGGAGTGCAGCACCAACGGGATATGCTGAGCCTAACGTTTGGCAGGATCAGGATTATGTAGTGGTCAGTTGGAGACAGCTCAACAATGGAAACCATGATGAGGGTGGGAGACCAGTGAAACTATACGCCTACCGTTGGGAAGGGGAATGGAAAGAGCAGTTCTTAGAAACTATTGCCAATGTATCACATGAAGTTCCCGGTAGCAACATAAATGATCACCACTACATGGATGATTTTCAACTTAGGACAAGTAGAGACTTTTTTGCGGTACTTCACAGAAATAGCGCAAATTCATACGAGCTATATTTATACCATAAGAACGAATTAGAACGAGGTACCTGGCATAGTTCTTCATACACGCTTAATGTAGACCCAGGTCATTCACTAGAAGATCATGAGAAACCGGTATTGCTGGTCGGAGAAAATTTTGTAGCCGTTCATACTCTTCGAGATGCTGATATTTTTACCTATACCTGGGATGGGGATAGTTGGCGCAACGAAACCCTTACTGATCTACCGGAAAATCGATGGGATGTGGGCTCGGGAAATAATTGGCTGGTTTCACATTACCGTTCCGGGACCGATCAGATCTATCTGAGGGTATTGGATGAGCAAAAGAAATGGTCCAAAAAGGAAGTACCCTCTACCTTTGAGTTCAATGCCGATTTTGATGAGCCATCTTCCTGGGTAGGCGCTAACGGGTATTTGGTCTGTGTAGCAGGTACTGCTCAAATATTCATTTATCGATGGAATGAGGATTATAGCACATTTTATCGTAATACGATCACTGGCACTCACAATATCAGTGATCCTGTGATACCTGTTAACAACAGTTTAGTCGGCCTTACCCGAGGTGGGCCTTATGGTGCGCTTGCTGTCCGATTTGATGGAAACACCTGGCATTCGACGCCATCCTTATTTGCCTATTATTTATCCATTAAGGACATCTATTTCTCCTTTTCAGAGGACTTGGTGAGCTGGGCTGCACCATCTGGTAATGATGGATACCGGAAACAATTCGACCCCAATGTTGGGTCTTGGGGGTCAAACAGCACCTTGACCGGGCTTTCAGGGTCTCTTCATGAGACGCAGATGATGGGAACCTCCAGTTATTATAGCAAAAAATTCTACCATCGCACTCCGAACAACCTTTTTGTGCAACTTGGCAGTATTTCTGATCCTATAATTGGCTCTTGGGTTCCTACAGCAATAGCCTCTGGGCCCAATTTCTTTGCATTCAGTAGAGGATTAAATAATGGCACAGGTGAAGATGCCTATTTAATACCAATGAAAAATGGAAATATTCTACCTGAACTTACTATTGCCGATGCAGATCTTAGAGCTGTTGGATCAAGCGGTTTTAAACCATATAGGCAACTCACAGGATTCAATACCCTAGTTCTTGGTGCCGGAAGTTTGGGCGGAGATTGGGAAAATCTAACTAGTCTAATGCTAGTCCGATTTGTCAACGAGGCGATAAGCGGGCAACAGACATTTTACCCAGTAGTTAAGCTTGAGTTAAGCACTGAGCAAAGCTCGCAATTTACCTCGTTTGAGTATAACACCAATAAGGCCTCTGTTAGTCCCAACGGCTTAACCGCACAGTTTAGCATGGTTAAAACAATTCCTGGCAGTAGTTCTTCAGCCTCTACTCCTCACGGCTGGATTGAATCCTATTTCTTTAACGGATTGCCCTCAAATGAGGCATACCAACCTTTCCCCACTTCCGATCCTAGCGCCTCAACCCATTATATGAAGCTGACCGGGGCAAGCTACGGCAGTAAAACTTTTAATAATAACGGTGTGGAAATAGCAAGTAATGAGGTGGTATATAAAGTATTCAATAAAACAATAAGTAATGGCACTGACGATGTTGCTATCGCGTATTATTCCCGACCAATATCGACCAGCCAGATAGCCGATAATATTAACACCTCAACATCCTCCACCTATGATGTTAATACGGGCTTAGTTAAGACCTCAACCAGTAGTGACTGGGCTGGAGGAACCGAATCGGTAGAAACTAATTTCAAATATTGGTGGCAACAATATGATACTGATAGGTCCGAACACATATTGTCTGGCGTAATTCAAACTCAGACACTTGTAAACGGTCAAATAGCTGCTGTCCAAGCGACCAACTGGAAACAGTGGAATACTTCAAATACATGGGCACCATGGCAAACCTACATCTGGAAAGGCCCTGGTAGCGGTGATTTCATAGGGTGGTTTGGTTCCGTAGGCACAGATTGGGTTAAAGTCTATCATGTTTACCAGCGAGATGATTATGGGAACGTATTGGAAGTTTCTGATAAAGCTGGAGTAAAAAGCTCATTTGTATTGGGTTACAACCATACGGTTCCTGTTGCGGAGATTGTCAATGCAGATTATAATACCGTAAAGTCGGCATTAGGGGGAGATACCGGTATCAATAACCTTCAGAGTCAGGATGGTCAAACACTTCGAAATACACTGGCGGTCCTTCGAACCCATACCAATTTAAGCAACGCTCTGGCTAGTGCCAGCACAATTGATCTGTTGGATGGATTAACATCAACCACCGATCCAAATGGGCTTACGATTTTCAATGAATATACAGAATTGGGTCAACTGGCCACCATTAAAGATGATGACGGAAACATAATTGAACACACGGACTATTTCTACCAAATTGAAGAGTCCGTTCCCGAATTGAAAGCCTCGACCTATATAATTGACGCGCCATCAACCTCCGGCAACGATGTAGTAACGATCACCTCTAATGGTGATTGGACCGCTAACGATAACACTAGCTGGCTAACCGTAACACCGTCTTCTGGTAACTCCAACGGAACTATTAGCATTGGCTATTCTCAGAACGGTACTGATCCCAGAAGCGGGACTGTTACTATAAACGGGCAAGGCCTAACGGAAGTGATTACCGTAAATCAAGAAGAGACGAGTAGTTACTTATCGGCATCTACCAGTATCCTAAGTTTTGATGCCTCGACAACCTCAGCCTCATTCAATATTACTTCCAACGTTAGTTGGACCATAAATACATCATATTATGACGGTTCTGGCTGGGTAAGTAAAAGCCCTAGTTCCGGTACTGGAGATCGCACTATTAACGTCACAGTAGGTAATCCTGGGCAGGGGGTTTGGGAAGCCGATCTAAACATTACTGGAGGCGGCTTAAGTGAGACCGTTCACATTGTATATTTTAACGGATTTTAAAACCTAGAAAAATGAAATACCTTGCGTTAATTTTTAGCTTAATTTTCTCATTTACAGCCAGTAAGGCACAGGAAAAGGAAAAAAAGGTTGATTACATCTTCCAGTATGAATTACAATACGAATTCAGTGGAATAGTTCAGCAACAATTCGATTCATTGTACCAATATTATATAGTATTTCGGGATGCTGAGGTGAACAAGCTTGACAAATTATATATCAAAGTGGGATCAACATTAGGGTCCTCAGATATTCTTGTTCTTGCGGTTGATAATAAAACCCTGAAAAAGGACAAATACGATAAGACAGATGAAAAAGAAAAGCTACTAAGTAAAAGTGGAACTGATATTAAAATTGATCTGGGGATTCATCCATACGGTGAATACTATGTCGAAGTTAATAGCAAAGATAAGGATGGGGAGTATCATTTGAGTAAACAAAAAAATTAATCTGCTATGAACGCAATTAGTCTTTCCAAAGCCAGAACTCTCACAGTCCATAGTTTGCATTTCATTTTAGTGCTGGTATTGACTGGTATTTCTGTTAGCTGGGCACAAACCACGGTTACATTATTTCCGACCGTTGACGCTCTTGTAAAAAACCAATCTGGTTTACTAGACAGTAGTTTTCCTACAACTTCTGTATTTCGGGGATATGCTTGGACTGCCAGTGGTGTTAACACTACACAACGTTCATTTCTTAAAATTGATTTGTCATCCATTCCAGCCGGGGCCACTATTTCAAGTGCGGATTTAACTTTATATGGGCTTAATCACAACCCTTCTTCTGGGTCTAATGCATGCTGGTTGGATCGTTGCACCCAAGATTGGACTGAAACCGGATTGACCTGGAACAATCAACCAACCATCACTACCTCTGGGAGGAAATCTTTACCACAATCTACCTCAAGTTCCCAGAATTACACTGTTGATATAACCGATTTCGTACAAGGATGGATCAGTGGGGCCTTCTCTAATTATGGTGTTAGATTAAAGCTACAAACAGAATTGAAATATCGCAGTATGGAATTCGCATCAAGTGACCATACTACTAGCTCCAAACATCCTAAAGTAGTGATCACCTATACCACTACTGAGAAAAATCATGTTGCAAGATACTTGCCAAACCAAGCATGGAGCAATCCCTCAACTTTGCCTACTACCAGCAAGGAGGTTAGCCAAAAACTCAAAGACTACCGGGATCTCCAAGGAAGACCCTTGCAAGCGGTTAGTATGGAAGCTAGTCCTACCGGTAAGGACATAATCCTGCCAAATATTTATGATGATCTAGGCCGTCAACATAAAAGTTATTTACCTTTTGCCGTTACCACTACCAACAACGGAGAATATTTTGACGATGCAATCAATCCAAGTAATTGGACTAGCTACTATGGAACATTCGAGGATGATTACACCTACGCTGAAACTACATTTGAGACTTCGCCGTTAAGCCGTCCATTGCAACAAGGTGCAACTGGTAGCAATTGGGCTATTGGCAGTGGACATGAGATACAGTTCAGTTATGAAAGCAATGTCGCCAACCAGGTTTTCAGATGGTATTTAGACAATACCGGTTACCTGCCCAAAACAGTTAGCGGAGCTTATTATCCGGCAAACTATCTGGCCAAAACCACTACCACGGATGAGCAGGGGAATATGGTGGTCGAATTTACTGATAAGAAGGGGCGAACAATATTAAAAAAGGTCCAAACTGCTTCCAGTCCGTCGCAAACATCACATAGCGGGTGGGCAAACACCTACTATGTTTATGATGAAAAAGATAATATGGTATTTATCCTCCCTCCCAAACTGGTCGAGGATATACAAGGTAGTGTAACCTCAAACTACACAGTTAACAACAGTCGCATTCAAAATCTGGCTTTTCAATATAAATACGACAGCCGGCAAAGAGTGGTTGAAAGCAGATCTCCCGGCAGCCAATGGATATATACGGTATATGACGACCTGGACCGGGTAGTAATGATCCAGGATGGTAACCAAAGAAGCGCAGTTGAAGGTACCGGTAGGGAATGGACGGTTACTAAATACGATGCCCTTGACCGGCCTATTATTACTGGGGTCTACACTCATGGCTCAATTATAAGCCAATCCTCCATGGCTGCACTCATTAGCACTACTAGTTTCAATGAGAGTTACAACGGCTCCACCACGAATCACGGTTATACTAATGCCGTTTGGCCCACAAGTGGAGTAGAAATAATGGCAGCAACCTATTATGACAATTACAATTTTCTAAGTATTAGCGGTTGGGACGGAGAAGGCAATGACTACAGCTATCAAAATCCAGGCACGCCCTATGAATCCAGCTATTTTGCCAATGTTAAAGGACAAGTGACAGGTAGCAAAGTAAAACTTTTAAATACCCAAAAATACCTTAATACAGTCACCTATTATGACGACCGTTATAGGCCTATCCAAGTGATCAGTGAAAATCATAAGGGTACCCTAAACCGGGTAAGCAACCGGTACGACTTTACCGGTAATTTGCTAGATAGTAAGACGGAACACGAGTCCGTATATGATATCGTTTGGACGGATTTGATAAACGTAATTGCGCAAGCTAACAGCTTAGAAAAAAATGCTGGTAGCACAGCTTGGAATGGCGGAGCAGCATCTTCCAACATATTGCCATCCGGCGAAGATGGCTGGATAGAGGTAGTTGTCAGCGAAACTAATCTTAGAAGAATGATTGGATTATCCGATGTTAACACAAACGCAAATTGGAATACCCTGGATTATGCTATCTACTTGACCACAAGCGGCGTTATCCAGATTAGAGAAAGTGGATCTAACAGCAAAGCGTCATTCCCTTATTCCACTGGAGATGTATTAAGAATTGAACGAGTAAATAATACAATATATTACAAAAAGAATGGTAGTGTCATCTACACTTCTCTGGTAAGTAGTACAACGCAGTTAGTGGCGGATGTCTCAATGTATCATATAGGTTCTACACTCAAAAATGTCAATGCCTCCTTCGGAATCCCCAATGAAGAAGATCCGCAGTTGATCACTACTGAAAGATCTTATGATTACGACCATATGGGTCGCTTACTGGAAGTTCGCCATCAAACCGAAGCCCAAACCGAAGTGCTATTGGCGGAAAACAGCTATAATGAATTGGGAGAATTGGACGAGAAGGATCTGCACAGCCTGGATAACGGCTCTACCCATAAGCAGTCCGTTGATTATAGTTACAACATCAGGGGTTGGCTAACCCAGATCAATAATGCACAGTTGAGCAGTACTAACGGTAATAATGATAACAACGATTTCTTTGGGATGGAGCTGGGTTATGAAAGCAGCTTAGGAAATATTGGGGCTGTTGGGGTGCATAATGGAAATATTTCCAGTATGAAATGGAGTGTTAAACACAGTGCTGATGGCACAGGTGAGGCAGGTTATGCCTACAGCTATGACAGAATGAACCGCTTAACTGCAGCCGATTATAAGCGAAAAATCAGCAGTTGGAATGACCTTAGCCAATACGGTTTAGAAAGTCTTACCTACGATAAGAACGGCAATATTAAAACGCTCACCAGGAAAAATCCCTCTGGGGGCAACTTGGATGTGCTCACTTACAACTACGGAAGCAGTACCAATTATAGCAATCAACTGGGTTATGTGAATGATAGCGGTAATCCAACTGAGGGCTTTAAAAACGCCAATACCGGTACTAACGATTACACTTATGATGCCAGTGGTAATATGAATAAGGATCTCAATAAAGGGATTACCGATATTGATTATAATTATTTGGATCTGCCCGAACTGGTCACTTTTGATGCCACCAAATATATCAAATATTATTACGATGCTTCCGGGATTAAAGTGCGCCAGGAAGTATATGAAGATGACATAGCTGTAAAGATCATTGATTACATAGGAGAAGCCGTAATAGAAAACAACTTAATAACTGAATTAGCCCATGAGGAAGGTCGTATTGTACCCGACCGTGATGAAATCAACGGTATTGAAAAGTATCTATACCAATACCACCTCACCGACCACTTGGGTAATATCAGGGTGACCTTCGGGGAGGAAGATACTGATACCTATATGGCCACTATGGAGAGCGAGAACCAGACGGTCAAAGATAAAGAGGAAGCCATTTTTAATAATATGTTTACCAGGGTAGTCTCCACTGCCGCTAACCACACTTCAGGAGGAAATGAAGCAGCTCGATTAAACAGCACTCAACCGATCGGACCAGCTATAAGCTTGAATGTATACCCTGGAGATGATATTGATATGGATGTATGGGCGCATTACGGCAGTTCCAGCGGCTACGGCAGCCAAATTGCCCAAACCACTTGGATCAACGAATTAGCCTCTGCCTTTGGTGGAATAAATGGAGGATTAGGTGAGGCTGGCGCCATATACGATGGGATCAATGCCATCGGAGCTGGTTTGTTTGCCGGTTCAAATGGCAGCAGCGTACCTGCAGCCTATTTGAATTACATCCTATTTGATGAAGATTTTGTGCAGATACCCGGAGGTTTTGGGTTTGTGTCTATATCCTCCGCAGCCCTCAACTCCACGCAGCATTTGGTGCAAAGCACAGTGAATATAGATCATACCGGCTACATTTTCATTTATGTAAGCAACGAAAGCAACAGCAGTAACTGGGTGTATTTCGACGACCTGCAAGTAGTACGTACTGAAGGAGAAATTAAGCAGGAAACCCATTATTATCCATACGGCCTGGCCATGGCCGATATCGGCAAACAAGGCAGTAATGCCTTCACCTATCAGGCTAAAGAATGGCAATCTGATCTGGATTTGGGATTATATGATTTTCATGCCAGGCAATTCGATCCGATACTTGGCAGGTTCATTTCTGTAGATCCTGCTGGCCAATTTGCAAGCGGTTATTTAGGAATGGGAAATAATCCGGTGATTGGAATTGATCCGGATGGTGAATTCGTATGGCTGGTTCCTATTGCGATTGGGGCAGTGGTAAATACTGCTGCAAACTGGAACCATATTTCATCAGCAGACAATTTTTGGGATGGACTAGGACTAGCCGCAGGATACGCCACTGTAGGAGGACTTCAAGGAGCAAGCACTTTAATAGGGGGTCCAATTGGTTATACCTTAGGTGGGGCCATAGGTGGGTTAGGAAATGGTTTGCTTCAGGGCCAAAAAGGAGGTGAGCTTTGGACAAGTGCTGGAATTGGAGCGACCTCGGGATTATTTGGAGGCGTAGCGGCACAACGGGCGAGTCGATTCGTCGGTGATTTTGCTAGCCCATTGTTAGATGGACTGGTAAAAGGTACTGCCGGAGGTTTGGTTGGAGGATTTGTTGGCGGTGGAACGGCTAGCTCTCTATCCGGTGGAGATTTTTGGGATGGAGCATTGGCAGGAGCTTGGCAAGGAGCGGCATTTGGGGCTACGATTGGAGGTGCATCTAGTAGTTACAACGCATTGAAAAGTGGTTTTAATCCGCTAACTGGACAAAGAACTCAAAAGTGGTTATCTGCTAATGCGAGCCATGAAAACCTTCAAGGTAAAGGGCTTAGCCTATCCAAAGGTGAGATTGTAAAAAAACAGATAAGAAGTAATATTTACGATGCTGATTTCCAACAAACTTTGGGAGAATGGAATAACATTCGTCAGCAGTATGGTTTTGATCCTATTAAACCAGGTGCTAATTTTATTACTGATGGATTTAGAACAACTTTACCAGATGGAACTATGATTAAAGCACAAATTTATCGGGGAGGAACGCATAACCACCCGAATGGATGGAATATTAAGTTGAATAGTTATAGAATAAATCCCACCCAACCTAAAATACCGCCGGTTTATCTCAGGTATATCGGAAGAGATTATTAATGCTCAGTTTAGATGATAGTTCGCTTCGAGTATTGGATAGGACTTTAGGAACGAGAATACTCAATATTAGTGCTCCTCGACTTGACGTCTCGGAGGATGAGATTAGGGTGCTAGATAGAGAGCTGATTATTCATTTTGATAATCGTTCGAATTTAGAGATTAAGTCTTCTTTTTTTGAAAACAAAGACGGAGAAGTTTTTCATGACTATGAATTTAGAAAAGGTGTTGTTTACACGGGAGAATATTCTGTGCACGAAATCTCATCACAGCCGATAGTAAATGTTCAGGTTATTGGTAGGGAATTTCCCTTGAATAGCTTCAAGAAATACAACGATATTCATAATAAGTACCTAGGAGTTGAATTCGTTGATAATATAATCGTCTTTGTTTGTAGCGATAAGCGGAAAATATCCATTGTTTTAGATGACTACTTCCCTTCAATTAACATTTATTTGCAAGAATCATCATTGAATACATTTATTAATAATTCTTCTTCTAAATACTACAAAATGCATACTGAGTGATGGGCAAGTTGTTTATCTGGACCTAGTGAATAAAAGCTATCTTTGGGATTTTTACAAGATCTGATTTTTTGTGTTGGAGGTTAGTTTTAACAAAGCAATGGAGAAGTAAGATTAATACTTAACAAATAAATGATCAGAAGGTCAACAACAATTGTTTGGAGATACAACAACTGAATGAGCAATAAGAGACCAAGCTTGACTGGGAAGCCATTTTAAACTTCGGAAGACTAAGGTTTAACCTGTTAGATAAAAATTGACGTTATAGATTTCAACTATGCTCCTTTGAAATTGGAAACTAGATGGATTTTAGTTTTGTTCTTATCTGTGGTAGTACAGTTTGTTTCGCATAGTCAAACAAAATGTACCTACGACTCTCTGGCCGCCTCCGATACCCTTAGCTGGCCCCAGATGCAATATCTGGATAGTGTAATGCAGCATGGAGTATGGAGCATGGAGCATGGGAATAAGCTGAAGCAACTTGGAGTAATAATAGAGGTGCAAGAGAAGGTAGAGCAAGCTCCTGAGCACATCCAAAAACTGGATAGTCTGCTTATGAAAAAGTCTAAGCTGGTTCAAGAGAAGATCTTAAATCTTTCTTCCAATACTCAACATAAGCTGGACTCAAGTGGTCAGTTATTGCCACTCAATGTAAGTCAGTATAACTCCAAGATGGAAGGCATTGATGGGCTCATCGAACAATACAGTTCCGAATTAACTAATGGTAAAGAGCGATCCTGGCTTCAGGGCCAATTAAGTCAATTGAAACAAATGGACGGAGCGCTGAATCAGTATCAGGGTAAGATTTTGAATGTTAAGGAACTGGAAAAAATACAAGGATATAAAGAGCAGCTTCAACAACTGACCGACCAGTCCCAGAGATATTTTCAAGAGGCGATGGGATTGCTAAAAGGTGGCCCTGACAAAGATAAATTACTATCGGAGGAGGGGCTACTTTTTCAAAGATTACAGTCATTAATTGGTAACAGGAGAGAATTCCAGGAATTACAAGCCCAAATTGCCGAACTGGAACAGTTTAGAGCCATCAGCCAAAAGTACGGCCAGAACTATGCCCTTAAAAACCGGCAGGAAGCCCGTCAACGTCTATTGGATCATGCTAAGAAGATAGGCGCTAAAGCCTTCGGTCAACACCAGGATAAAGTACAAGAGGTACAGGAAAAATTTCAAAAGCTTAAAATGAAATATAGCAGCCTGGGTGATGCCCGGGATCTGTCTACCGGAGTAAAGCGCAGTTCGCTTAAAGATGAACCCTTTAAGAAGAGATTAGTGATCGGTGGCACCATGCAAATTCAACCTTCCCATTCCCGGCAACTCAGTAACCAGTCATTGCAGGAAGCCTCAGCGGCAATTGACCTCTCACCCACAGTTGGTTATCGGCTTAATAAAAATTTTACCCTGGGGGTTGGCGCCACTTATCGCGCCCAATTGGATAAGGATGCAATGCCTTGGAATGCTAATGATAATACCTATGGCGGAAGTGGTTTTCTCAAATATTATCCCTCCGAAAGCTATTTCCTTCATGGAGAATATCTATCTATGATGACCTCCATAGCTGATGCCACTGCCAGCGGTGAGCTCAGCCGTCGATGGGTAAATAGTGGCTTGATTGGTATAGGTAAAGAATACGTATTTTTTAAAGGAATCAAAGGGCAGGTCATGGTGTTGTATAATTTGCTTCATGAGCATGGTGAATCTCCGTATAGAAAACCATTTATGATCAGATTTGGCTTTACCAAATAGATATGCGACATTCAGGATCATGCTATTGTTGAACAATCCCAGATATTTATTTAAACAACTATTGCTCCCTGGCTAATTACTGAGTAGTTACCAAGGATATTCACAGGGAGGCAATTTTCAACTAGGGTATTTCTGGTTCTGCTTTACTGAATAATTATGGACACGTTTGATAACATAGCCGATATAGTTTTAAAAGTCGAATAAGCTTTAAGTTTGGAATACATGTTGGTTACAAAATAGCTGAAAGATGGCGATTGAGGTCTGACCTGAAATTATATTGGGGAAGATGTTAATTGCTGATCCTATGCCAATATGAGCAAGCCACATGGAATCCTTATAACCATAAGTTAGAGTCTCAAAATCAATTGGGCCTGATTCATCTATTTTAGATGCGTATGAAACTCCACCTGTAACGAATAGATATGTTTTTTCCACCTGTTTAATGTTGTATTCGGCTACTAGCGGAATCTCAAGGTATTTGGATTTAGGCCGAAGTACATTAAACATACTAACAGCAGGTTCACTTACAGGCTCTACCTCACATTCCCTGATGATATTTAATGGTCGAACCGTTTTTAAGATTTCACTTAATCGATATTCATTTGTTTGAGATCCAGGAAGAAATCCTTTTGATCTTGGGATTCAAGCCATGATTATATTTGACCCATTAATTTCTTAGTGGCTTCAGCTATTGAAAAGTTGTGGACTTATTACAAGTAGCTCAAAGGGTTAGCAGTGATTATTTTATAAGTCCCAGCCTAAACCCGGCACTAATCAAAGCTGCGATGTTTTTAACTTCAAGTTTGGCCATTATGTTCATTTTATGAGAAGCAACAGTGTACACGCTTATATACAATAGACCGGCGATTTCCTTACCAGTAAATCCGTCAGCGATTAGTTGCCAAACTTCAAGTTCTCTTTCAGAAATGCAAACTTCCTCGTTTGACTGGTTGATAAGCCTTAATGGGTTATCTGATTCAATAGAAGAAATTGACGCAATTCCATTACGTTTAACAGAGTGGTTTAAATTGGACATGGTCGGTTGAGAATGGTTTTAACTTTGGTTTTACATTTTTGTTAAAAATTTGTAGTTGTAGTTAATGGGATCTTCGGGTATAGGTAACCCCACTATCATGAAAATTTTGAGAATGTTATTAGGTTTTAAAGGAGGTGAATCCCTTAACATAATTTAAGGAAATATCTGGGGCTAGCTAGTCAGGAAAACGACAATGATGGGAATGCTATATGGATGTTTTATACCCTAATGAATAGGCTTATTGTTTGAATGGAAATGTGGAGAGTTACAGAACTCAATGATCGACAAAGGAGTCAAAGTAGGTAATCAGTTTTTTGTTGTTGAGTGGGCTGGTATGACTCCAAAGCAGTCCCAATTAAACCAACAGGATTTCAAATCTTATTCAACAATTATTTAAAAAGATAAAGAACACCACACACTGTACCAGCGGCATTAAACCGACAGCTTATACTAAACCTTGTCTGCCAATAATTTCTTCAGCTCACCGGGTCCCAAAAGTCCCGCACCGAAGTTAAAGTTCTGAGTTTTACAAATTATCTAAATGAATATCAACATTTTAGATCTCTTTATAGCCAACATCCCGGAATGGTAAGGGGTTAAAAGCCCGGAGTTCACAGCTAACTGTTTCAAGAATTGGTGCGATGTAAAGCAGATTAACCTCAAATATATCCAACCAGGCAAGCCGGTTCAGAATGCATCATCGAACGGTTTAATCGAATCTTCAGAGAAGACATTCTGGATGCCTATTGGTTCGAAGATCTGGAGCAGCTAAGAATGCTGATCTATAAATGCAGGGATGGTTACAATCATGGTAATCCACATAAATCATTAGGAGGTTTACCACATAGAGTTCATTATGAAAATGCTGTGAATAGTGGAAAAGTACCACCGCGCAAACCAGCCTGTGACTTTACCACAATGAACTGCTTAATAATGATGAAAACTGAACAAATTTGTTGATTTTACAGTGGTCCGAAAAAGGGGAAGGCTATACAACCTGTTGGAAAGTCAGGAGATATCAGCAAATCGTTGGATGAGTCACAAAAACTGGCTAATGAATATTTGAAAGATCTAGGAGACATGAATATTACATTTCCAGAACCATAGAGTTTTTCACATTGATCCCCGCTGAATTTGAGACAAGTGGGTTTTCGTCTTCCAACTAAGAATGCTTGATAGAAATTATTACTTTCCAAATAACTCTACATTGAAAAACGCATTCTTCCATACCCTTCTTTCTGCAAGAACCGATGAGATGATCTGGCTTGAAAGAGTGAGAAGAAGGATTGCCACATTCTGGATTTTGGGAAGCTCGCGCGCCTTATCCATAATCATGATGACGGTGGTTAATAGCTTACAGGAAGGCATAACCTCCTTCAGTGGATTACAATATTTTGATTCAACCTGAAGGAAAAGAAACTAGATTGAATTCTAGCTTAACTTGTCGGCATAAGGTAATAGAACAAGTCTTGCCTACCAATGTACAATTAATTACATTATATTAAGAAGAACAAATACAATCTACTTGAAAGAGTAAAAACTTGTTCGAGTAGGAGTTTATTTTATTGAATTCTCACATAACAGTAAAAAGTCTGTTAACAATCTTATGAGTTATATGATACTAGCAGCATCGTTATCATTTGTACTGATACTGGTGATAGTTGTTTTCAATTGGTATATCAACAAAAAGTGTAAGAAACTCCAGGATGCAGAATCAGATAAAAGCAGGAATTGGCACAAAGAAGGAATCGATGAGACTATCAAGCTATATCTTGAACATATCTTGGGGTATCAGATTGAACAAATTTCATGGTATAACGAGGCAAAGTGCAAGCGAAGAGCGTACTCGGAAGTATTATTAACATTGGCACTAATATTTTTCACAGCAAGTTTAATCTTACCACTTATTCCAGGGATATTTCTTAATGAATTTGACAGTAGTGAGTTTGGAAGATTTTATGCTGCTGGATATATTTCACTAATAGTGACTACGATTATGCTTCTTGGGGATAGATTGTTTGGTCATTCCAAAGCTTGGATGAGATTTTCTGCAGCACACTTACAGATGGAATTAATTGCTTCAGAATTTTATGCTAAATGGTTAAAAATACTTCCCTTATTGGGAAAAGATGATATTTCTGAAGAGTCTAGGACCGCAGCATTAAACTTGCTTGAAAAGTTTGATTTTACTTTAAGGAATACTGTAAAAACTGAAACTGAAAACTGGAAAAATCTTTTCACAACACAAATTGAGGAATTTTACAGGAAAATAACAGACAAACTGAACACGGAATCGCCAGGAATAACAGAATACATGGAGAAAGCTGAAGATATTACTCCAAGATATAAGTTGGTCAATCTCTTACTGGAATTCACAAAGATTCCCGTCGATCACTTAATAAAGGCTACGTTATCTAAAAAACATAAATCGATATCCAAGTCATTATCAAACATTGATAACACGTGGTTAAACAAAGAGTTACAATTGGGGAATTATGAAATAAGATACGATCTCTATTCTAAACTAGGAGATTTAGTTAAAACAAAGTATGACATTATAACCCTTGATGGTCAGGTAAGAATCATAAGAAAACTGATTGAGATTAAAGATTAAGTTTTGATATCGGTTTTAACGCTTAATCATAAATTAGAAAATATGAAAGGTTCACACTTATCAGTTGGTAAATCTCCTCGTTCTGGCAGAGATTTGGGGAAGTATTAGAAACTCCCATTTTGAAATCACAGTTACAAGATTTTAATATGCATGGATAAAACCAGCCTTACTACACTACAAAAAATCCTAAAACTTAAATTTTCTATACTTTGTCCTGAAATCCATGCCCCTATATGCCTCAAGAATGTCATTCCTGCATCGATTTAAATCAAAGCTTACATGTATCCAGTCGAACTGAAATTCATTTATGACTTGATCGAAAGGAAGGTCCAATTCAACTATTCTACGCATTAGAAAC
The DNA here is from genome assembly GCA_965224285.1 of Cyclobacteriaceae bacterium. Taxonomy (GTDB): domain Bacteria; phylum Bacteroidota; class Bacteroidia; order Cytophagales; family Cyclobacteriaceae; genus JAJCYK01. Next base: position 3,541,569 of record OZ245043.1, on the reverse strand, counting down.
TCGTTTCCATTTCTGAAATCCTGAAGATCAGCAGCTTGACCTTTTAGGTGTTGGCTTTTTGTAGCCCCGCCGATTCCACAATTTACGCGAAAACATCGATACCCACTATTGACAATTATTGGATTATTTATTGCATCTCGCAATGGCTGAAGGATATTAATACATAGAGCCTCCAAGTTTTCAATGACAAATTCCGGAGGCTCATATTGTTCACTAAAACCCTTACGCGAAGCTTCCTGGCTAACCAGCATTTCATGAAGCGTGAAGTTTCGTGTTAGATTTCTATCGGCTAGCATATATCGGTCTATGATTCATGAAATTTAGTAATTTTTATCAAAAAATATAAAGATTATCAGTAGATCCCCAGCTCCTCTACCCACCTCACCCTCACCTCCCTTACACTATCTACCAATCCTCATCATACTGCCTCAAAGACTCAGCATCATCCCAAGCGTAAAACAAATATTGATACTTATAATATCCCTCCTGGTACTCCTTGTAGTCCGGATACTTTAAGTAAATAAACACCATCAAAGCCAGTGACAGTAGGGCAAATAACGCTAGGAATCTACTACTGCGTAGTGGTTCCCAGCCATTCTTTAAGATCCGGAAAGAACCACAGATAATGGTGTTTTTCTGGACCCGGTTCCACCACGGTTGTCTTGTCCAGGCTTTCCTGGATATTGACTAATTGTCGATTGATTTCGGAAAGTTCCAACCCACCAGATGATACTTGAGATACAGTTGAGGACCTTGTAGCAGTTGGTTGCTTTTCAACTATACCCTCTATTCTCTCCTGAAGTCATGGCGGATAGTGCTGCCCTTAAATGCCAGGTTACTTTTACGAAAAGAGATACCAAAGACCTTACGGTTTCGATACCGGTGGATCTTGGTTTCTATTTCTTTTTTCTGCAGGGATTTTCTTAACCTCTCCAGGCTAGTGATACCGGCATCAATCTGTTCCTGAATGGCCTGCCTGATCTCCAGGGATGTTGAACGATTTACATTTTTTTATTCTATTTAAAGTGTGTGAAAGCATATTTCCCAGAAATGAACCGAATTTCAAGCTTTTGGATAATGGAATAGATAAAATTGGTGGTAAAAATGTAAAATGGTTTAAATATGCTACCCGCCATAAAAAGAATGACTATTTAAACATCGTTATTATGTTTGCTCAAAGCAATCATTTATTTAGGGTCATAGGAAAATCACAAATTGAAAATTATGATGACTATTATCCTATATTTATTTCAGTTGTCAAAAACATTCAATCGAGAGAGGTTGCGCCTTTAACGTCAGCTCATGGCCGAAGTGGGCCCTAATACCATTGCTTCTCGAGGTGATAGAGGAGAATAGATCGTCTTAAATATCCTCACCATTGAAAGTGCAGGTTTGACAATTATCAAGTTGAATTCTGCTTTGGCAAAATCGCATTATAGTCACTACCTACTGTAGCCTTCCCCTAGGAAAGCAGCCAGTCAGCTAGCTCAATACGCTAAGTTCACTCCTTACTGTCTGCTCTGATTGGTAAGGCATTGCCGATTAAAGTATCGACTTTATTTTTGAGGTTATCTAAAAATTCACCACGGTATCCAATGCCTCATCGGCATTCTTATGGATAAAATTAGCCTGGTAGTTAATAGTAGTTTTCAAATCGGAGTGTCGATATAGTTTCTGCAACATTAAAGGATGTATTTTATCACCTGCTATGTTACCAAAAGAATGCCTGGCTATGTGATTACTTAGGATTTTATCTATCCCGGCCAACTGGGCAATGTTCTTTAAGTGACTATTAAATAGCCTGGAAGCGTTACGACTTTTTCTGAAAAGATCTCTTTTATCTCTCTGTTTGGCCTTATTCAGCCAGGGGAAAACATAACTATCTAGGGTTTCTCGATTCTGTTGATATAGCCTAATTATTTCGGCTGCCTTATCCGGAACCTTTAAAGAGACCGGTTTTTCATTTTTATACATCACATAGTTCAGTCGGCCATCTTTGAAGTCAGACCACCTAAGATTAAGAACATCAGAAATTCTTATCCCCGCAAAGTAGAAGGAGAACAACCAAACATTTCTGGTATGCCAAATTGAAGTTCCAGGTTCCAGTTCGAGATTCTCAATTCTCTCTACTTCATCCTGCGTTAGGCCTATTTTTAGTCCTGTCCCTATACGTATTTTTACCTTATCACCGGCAAACGGATAATATCTGGAATCAACGATTCCATCTTTTATGGCGATGTTGAACATGGTTCTAATAAATATTAATTGGTTGATGATGGTCCTGGAACTATGGCCCAGGTTGTAAATACAAAAAACCTTGAATCTTTCCAGAAAGGAGACACTTATCTCATGAAAATATAGATGGTCCCTTTTAACAAACTTCTTGAGGTTGTTTACAATTGATTGTTCCGCATTCCCGACCGAATAAGTGCCTTTCTTTTTATAGTCGTCGATTCTTTGAGCAGCCAGGTCAAAAAATGAGACGTGGTTTCCAACCTTTTTGATCTTATCCTTTATTTCCTTGCTAGTGATAGCTTCCTGATTGGTTTCAAGCTCTAAAATGGTATCATTGGCCTCTGCCAGTTTTTTAATAAGAAGGTTGTTAATTCTTTTAGAATTAGGATGTGATTTCTTAACTAACCTGTCCACGTTGTTCCAGTCTTTTGGTTTAACATACTGTCCGGTGAATACATACCGGGGTTTACGATCTTTTATTATGCGTATTGCTAGTGGACAGGATCCATCCTTCTTTATATCAGCAGTGCGAAGTACTATTTTAACAGATGCCATTTCCAGCTGAAGTTTGTAATTTGGACTGAATAATTATTATAGATAATCAATATCAATTTACGTAATCCTAGTCGAAATTACTAAAACATACCTAAAACAAATCAAGGTTTTATGTGGTTTTATATGGTTGAATATGTGCCCGTTTGTGTCTAAAAAGCCCATTTGATAGCATATTAAGCCATATCAATATAGATAACGTCGGGCTCATAACCCGAAGGTCGTAGGTTCAAGTCCTACCCCCGCTACAGAGAGAAGCCTGACACATTGTGTCGGGCTTTTTTGTTGGTAAGTGATTATTAAGCATCTATTCAGACCTTGGCATTTCTGAGCTATACGGTTGACAACTGCTAAATTCTATCCTACCTCTAGATCTTTACTTAAAACATACCTAAAACATTTTAAGATTTTCTCTATTGCTGATTGACCGAAGTTCTTTCTGGTAATGGATTGATTTTGGCGCTGTCTTTTCCGAAATTATCCTAACTGCTAACTCAAATTTTTTTGTTTTGAACGTAATCTGCTTGGAAACTAAGGCTTTTTATTCACTGGCTGAGGAAGTGGTGACCCGAATCCGGGAAAAAGATCAAATTCCCACTGACAAATGGATCTCACTGGAAGAGGCAATGGATTTATTGCGTGTTACATCAAAATCAACCATGCAAAAACTTCGAGATGAGGGACTGATTCGGTTTTCTCAGCCTTATAGGAAAATCATTTTCTATGATCGTGATTCGATTTTGACATACATTGAAACTCATGTCAACCAAACTCATTAGCTATGGAACTATCAAAGGAATACGTTAAAGGATTCAATTCAGGTTATTTGCTCCGGAAGCACAAACCTATGCAAATGAAAGAGCTTGAGGATGGTATTAAGCCTACCTCGCCGTATGTCCAGGGACTGCTGGATGGGAATAAGGAGTATGAAAGGGAATTGTATCGGAAGCTGGATAAGATGCAGGAAAAATCGGTGTAGAAGGGTAAGGATAAGGGACAAGGCATGGGACTTTAACAACGAGAATGCACATCTAATTTTCTTTCAAAGAATAGAAATTTTAAACCTGATTGACCGGATTGATGACTCGAACATATGTGGAAGGTTTAAAATATTGGCAACGACGATAGACGTTAAAGGAAACATATTAGTAAACCTTGGGGTAATGACACTAAAGGGTAATGAAGGCAAGATCGCACTTGATAACAATCAAGATATGGTATTAAGATAGTTGGGTAGAAGTAATCAATACGATTTAATAAGAAAAGACGGTATATACTTTATGACAATTGATTTTGACAATCAGTTGCCTTCCGGCAAAACAATTGGGTATGGATCTCGTCAAACTACTTCACCGATTAATAACCCTCCATTCTTCACAGTAATTTCTGCGAATTAGATTTTTCTATTTAATCTCTGAACGACCGGCTGCATAATATGGACAGATTAGATTTGATATGCAGCAATTCCCTGGTCCTTTTCCTTAGTCGGTCGGAGTCCCTTTAAGCATGAAGTTTGCATACATCATGTCAACGTTTAGATCAAAATGATCTTCTTGGGCAACGAATGTATATTGTTCCTCTCCTAATAACCAAGTGTTTTTATTTTTGAAAATCAGAGTGTCCTGAAAGGTTGGTCCATTCCGATTCGCCATCAGATCGGAGCCTGCAGCCTTGATCGATATTCTCATTGGGCCACTATAAGTGCCTTCAAATACTGATAAGTCACCTTCATAATTGATCTGGTCATCATTTTTCATTGGGAACATAGTGTTAACTATTTGATCAGATACATTGAACCAATTATTTCTTCGATAAGTATTCTCCAAGGTTACTATTGTGATTTGTGACTTAGGAAAATACCTTACTTCTGCCAGCATTCCACTACCCGACCCTCCATGAGCTACAACCGGTTCACCATTTATGCTGTAGATCTTTAGACCAAGTGCATATCTTAGTGGCACTCCATTTTCTAAACGAGCTGGGGTTATCAACTCCTCATAGGATTGCTTATTCAAAATTGTATTAGTTTGATGAAGGGCGTGGTTCCATTTGAGTAAATCTGAGATGGTTGAGCAAATCCCACCAGCTCCAAAATGCCAATGAAAGTAAGGTTCTTCAGCTCGATACTTGCCTCCATCAACAAAATTATAACCATGAGCACGGAATTTTCTGATTGTTTCAGAGTCACAGAAATACGAGTTATTCATTCCAGCTTTTGCAAATAAATTCTTGGTCACGTATTCTTCATAAGGTTGCCCTGTGACCTTCTCAACTACTAAACCAAGGAGAAAGTAGCCTGTATTGCTGTAAATCATCATACTACCAGGTAAAAAGTCATTAGCTTCGTTACTTAACATATACAATAGGGTATCTCTGCCAGCTTTGGTGGGCAAAAGCGCTTTAAATCCTGCAGCAGATTGATGATTTTTTATCCCAGATGTATGTGTTAGCAGCTGCCTTATAGTTATTGGTTCCGCATTATTCAGGGTAGGTAAGTATTTCTCGACGTTTTCATCTAAATCGATCCTGCCATTTTCTGACAATTGCAAAACTGAAACAGCCGTAAATTGCTTAGTTATTGATCCGATTTGGAATGACGCTTCAATAGGGAGAGGAATGTCGAATTCCAGATCGGCATAACCGTACGCTTTTTCTAAAATTATCGAATCCCCCTTCATGATACCAACTCCAATTCCCACCGCGCTCCCACTGTCAATATTTGGCTGAACAATGCCATTGACAATTTTTTCAAGATCCATGCTATTGGTAACACCGTGTTGGTCGGGTTTTTTACAGCATAGTATCAACAACAATAAGAAGCCGATAATAATGGTTATTTTAATTAGACTCATACCCAAGTAATATATTTTTGCCACTCAAAAATGAAGGGATTTGTCGGTTTAAAATAGAATGATATTAGCCTGGCTCTAGAATAGTTTGTCTACAACTGACGGAAGTTTTTCGGTAAGAAGTATACGATTTGAATGTCCGAATAAAATGACTTTGATCAGCAAACCCACAGCTATAGGCAATTTCGGTAAGAGAAAGACTGGAGGTTTTTATCAAACCTAAGCTTTTAGATACTTTCAATTTACGTCTATAATCACCGAAAGAACAACCAAAGTATTTTGTAAAATACTTTGAAATCGTGACAGGATGTTTCTCAATAAGGATTGAAAGCTCTGTAAGTGAAAGGTGGTCGTTCCATCTATCATTCAAAATCTCAATGAGGCGCCTTGTCCAAAGGGGATGGTCCTTTTCTTTAATCCTGCTTGACTCTCCAATTAGACTTAATAACAAAATTTGTACAGAAGGGTAGGAATAGTCATCTTCCAAAATTAATTCTTGAAACATTTTAAGCATTATAAATTTGGCATCAAAACTGCTGAGAACGGATGATCGTATTCTACTTTCTGAAATATTCAGTTGCTGGATTACCTTTACATCAAGTTCGATGTTAATATTTCTGGAATTCCTACCGGTAATAAACTGATGTGCCTCCCCGGAGTGACAGAATAGTATATCTCCTGGAATCATAGTGAATTCGCTGCCTTTTCGTTTCTCATAATGAATACCATTTAGCAAGAAACTAATGTGGGGATTAACATGGTAGTGCATTGAAGACCGTTGATCACACTTGTAAAGGGTTGATCCTAATATTATGCCATTTATGAAATGAATCTTCTCAATATTTCCAGAATACTTTCCTTGGCTATAACACTTCATAGTTACATCTAGGCTACACCTACCTTGAAGCGAGGCGATACACGAATAAATCTACGAACAAATACGTATAATGGTTACGGTAGTTAGTTCAGATTTTATTTGAAATGACTGTAGCTGTACAACGGGATCAAATGACCGGCTGTTTTTGGTATTGCTTGTGCCGTTCATTTCGTTTCATGCTGATATATAAACCAACAGTATGAATCATGTAAACCACAAATCAATTACCTTGGAATCAAGGCAAATTAATCGGCCAAACCTTCCTGTGAAACTTAAGGAAATATATGCCATCCGGATAAGGTTGGAAATGACAGACCGAGTGAGGGATCTCGCTTTATCAACCTTGCAATCGATAGTAAGCATCTTAGTTGCGACCTGATCTCTTTGGAGGTAAAGGATGTAGCTAATGGCTCGATGGTATCAAGTCGGGCAATGATAATTCAGAAAAAGACCAAGATGCCTGTCAGTTTTGAAGTTGCCCAGCAAACTAGAAGATCAGTCGAACCCTGGATCAAGAAGCCAGCATTAGTTTCCAGGATTTCACTATTCGTGAGTACTGTCTTTCTGATAAGCTGTACATACTCTTGTTCGCATGCGAACAAGATAGCACGATTACGTACAACCCAACCCCTAGAATCCTGTATATCCCTAAAAAAATAGTCATGGCATATTTATTGAATGTTGATGAGAACTATTATTTGAGCTGTCAAAATCTACTCTAATGATCAGGAACTACTTAAAAATTAGTTGGAGAAACTTACTTAAAAATAAGGCATACTCCCTCATTAATATTTTTGGTTTAGGAGCCGGAATGACCATATGTCTACTAATCACGGTATACATTGTAGATGAGATGAGCTATGACAAGCATCATCATGATAGCAATAGATTGTTTAGAGTTGCTTCGGAGGTCAAAGGTGAAAAATGGGTGGCTACTCCAGCGCCAATGGCCAAAGGTCTTAAGGACGATTTTCCAGAGGTGGAACAAACTACAAGACTTTTGAGATTTCCTGGTACTGACAAAGTTTTACTTAGGTATGAACCTGATCAAAAGCAATTCTTCGAAACGAATGTGTACTACGTCGACTCCACATTTTTTCAACTATTCAACTTTGAGCTCAAGTATGGTGATATCAATACGGCATTAGAAGAATCTAATACGATAGTAATCTCTGAAGAAGCAGCTACAAAGTTTTTTGGTAATCAAAATCCAATTGACAAGGTTCTAAATGTAGGGCTTGCCAACGGGGAGTTCAATTATACAATAAAGGGTGTAATCAAGCGAACTAAAAACAAGTCTCATATCCCTGCTAATCTTCTACTATCGATGGCTAATGACGATATTGGCAAATGGGTGAGTTCTCAAACTAGTTGGGCTAGCAACAGTATATTTCATACCTATGTGAAGTTAAAAAAAGGTAGCGATTCTAAAGCTTTTGAGAGTAAGCTAGATGACTTTTTAGAAAGAAATGGTGGTAAGGAGTTTGAGGCCGCCGGTTTCAAAAAAGATCTTTTCATTCAACCGGTAAAGGACATTTATCTTCATTCCAATTTCGGTTATGAGGTGGCTGCCAATGGAAATATCAAGTACCTGTATATCTTCAGTTCTATCGCAGCTTTCCTGCTTTTAATAGCCTGCATTAATTTCATGAATTTAAGTACTGCTCGGAGTGAGAAAAGGGCTAAAGAGGTTGGAATGAGAAAAGTTATCGGTGCCCCAAAAAGTGCATTGATAGCACAATTTTTAGGAGAGTCTCTATTGATGTGTGGGTTGGCACTGATGGTAACATTACTGTTGTTTCAATTGCTACTCCCTGGTTTCAATCAGTTCACATCGAAGGAGCTCTCGTTGACTGAATCTCCAAGCCTTTTCATATGGCTACTAATAATCCCGGTAGTTACAGGCCTGGTCTCGGGTTTATATCCTGCATTATATATGTCTTCTTTTAAACCTATATCAATGCTGAAATTCAAAGCAGGGACCAATGTTTCTGCATTAAACATTAGGAAAGGGCTGGTGATATTCCAATTTACCATTTCTACCACGCTGATTTTAGGAGCAATACTTATTGGGCAGCAAATGAGCTATATGAGCAAACTTGATTTGGGATTTACCAGAGATCAGAAAATTGTCTTGCCAATTCAAACAAGCGAAGCAAATAATAGTGTTAATACCCTGAAGAATGAATTACTTGGTAATTCTCAAATTGTTGAGGCTGCATATGGAGGAACCTACCCTGGTATTGAAAGTGTCACCAGTATGCTTTTCTATTCAGAAGGAAAAACTGAATATGAAAAAGTGGATGTGAATACAGTTTATGCAGAACCGGGGTATCTTGAGACCCTAGGGATTGAATTGTTAGCAGGAAGGGACTTTTCCGATGAGTTTCAAAATGACCAGGATGCACTAATAGTGAATGAAACCGCCCTCAATCAACTCGGATATACCGAAGATGATGCCATAGGTAGAGTGTTACATTTCGAATTTCAGAACGTTAAACAATCGATGACAATAGTTGGTGTTGTTAAAGACTACCACTTTCAGAGTCTGCATGAAAAAATTAAACCGTTGGCGCTGACGGTAAATCCAATCTTTGGATTAACTAGTGGCTATTTAATACTGGATACGAAGAGTAGCGATTATTCTGAGTTAATCGGAACCATTCAAAAAACCTGGAGCAGAATCAATGCTAATTCGCCCTTCGTCTATTCTTTTTTAGATCAGGATTTTCAGAGAAATTACGAAAAGGAGAACCTTACAGCTAAACTTATTCACTCATTTACCGTGATTGCCATTGTAATTGCCTGCTTGGGATTATTTGGCCTAGCAGCGTTTACCGCTGAACAACGATTTAGAGAGATTGGTGTACGCAAGGTGCTAGGGGCAAGTGTGTCACAAATTATTGCTTTGTTGTCAAAAGATTTCATGAAACTGATTACCGTCTCAATCATATTATCATCACCAATCAGTTATTATGCCATGAATAAGTGGTTGTCAGGTTTTGCATATCGTACGGATATTGAATGGTGGGCTTTTGTAACTGCTGGTGCTGTTACAGTATTAGTTGCTTTACTTACAATAAGTTTTCAAGCAATAAAGGCAGCAATAATTAATCCGGTGGAAAGTTTGCGAACCGAATAGTTTCATACCTCAAGTCAATAATTTATTCCACCGATTCCTTCTTTTGGATATAGTCATTTAATGAAAGGCAGAATAATACCAAAAGCGTTCGGTCATACAATACTAGTTGCTTTAATCTTATAAGTTCATATTCGAACAAAATCGTGCGTTTACGAACGTTGTTCTCATCCAAACCTAGTTGTATAAAAGATTCAGAGGATGGCATGTTGTTTGACCCTAAACAAGTAGTTAAAAATAACTCACCTACTCATTAGTCATGGTAGTTATACATATCATGTCAGTGAAAGTCATCTTTTCATACATTATCGCACTATTCGCTTGGTAGTGTTACACATCAGCCCACAAGAAATTCGGACACAAAAAAAAAAAATCCATATTTAGTTTTCATTCAACGTAAAGGATATATCCAATTTTTGGATCATAGGTATTTTTTCTGGTGTTAGAGAAAAAAACACTTTTACAGTACCATTTTCACATTGTATCGTAAAATCGCCTCGCAACTGGTTTCTTGGATCTATCTCTTGAATTTCTTTGATAGCGCCTACTTTATTGAACATTCTTTGTAACTCAATTATTCGTCTTTCTCGTGATTTGTCTTGGAAAAAATTTTCTGCAAATATTTCCTTATCAAAACTGATTTTGCCACTTGTGAAAAGGTCAACAATCTCACCTCTTTTTTGCTCTAAAATATCCGAAGCTGGTAGTTTGCGAGCTGGTAGGTCCAGCTGTTCAAACAAGAGTTTTTCTATTTTTCTATATGGGATAGGCGTTTTACCAGTTAAATTTCCAAAGGCCATTACTCCTATTCCATACTCTGGGAAAAATGCAAAATTGCTTGCAAAACCAGGCAATCCCCCTCCATGTGATACCCTTAAGATTTGCCTGCAATCCAATGAAATTCTAAATCCATACCCATATCCACTCATACTTGCACACGGTTCGTTGTTCCAGTCTCTGCTCCTAGAGTTTAAAAAATTATATTGGGCGGTGTGCATTTCCCTTATACTACTACGTTTGACAGGCCCATTGTCTTCATCACTTCTTGCCGGCCATGCAGACAAATGAAAACTTACATATTTGCTAAAATCCTCGATTGACGTTATCAATCCTCCAATAGCTCCGAATGATCCATCGTGAAGCAGAGGTTTTTTTTTCCATTCGTCATCTTCCCAGCTATATCCAGAAGCCAACTGATCTTTAGGAACACTTCCATACTCCCAATATGTTTTATTCATTCTCAAAGGATATAAAATGTTCTCTTTTATATATTCTTGGTAGGGTTTTCCAGAAACTTTGGAAATAATTTGGCCGAGCAGAGCATAACCTGTATTACTATATTCGTATCGATACGAAGAAACGTTAGATAGTGATAATCCCTCAGACACGATTTCTAAAAATTCCTTATCAGATATTGCAAGTTGTCTATCGGCCCAAGGATTATCTTCTGGAAATCCACCGGTCATAGTCAGTAAATTTTCTATTTCGATTATTGGAGAATCTTCAGTCAGATATTCTAAATTTTCTATTTCGGGAATGTAATTGACAACGGGGTCATTCAAAGACAATTTTCCTTCATCTCTTAACTTCACAATAGCCATTGCGGTAAAACTTTTTGTCATTGAAGCAATTCTAAATGATGTATTAATTGAAGCAGGTGTTTTACTTTCGATTTGAGATACTCCAGTTGCAGAAGCAATAACTAACGAATCGTCTACAACAATACCGTAAGCAATTCCTGGAATTTTGTTATTTGTTGCATGCTCATCAAAAATTTGTCGTAATTCTGTAACTATAGTTGTAAGACTTTTCAGCCGCTGATCTTTAACAAACCGTGGCTCCTTATAAGTGTTGGAAATAAGTCTTTTGTCAAAGCCCTGGCTATAATTATTGGGTGTCTTCTTATAGCAAGATAGTAGTAGTAGTGTGCCGATAGCCAGAATGAAAAATAAAGTGTTTTTCATCTATTTAATAATTCATTCTTTCCCAGAAATCAGAAATGGTTCTAAATCCCAATGCAAATAATTCCCAGTATTTGAGTTAGTGAATACAATATAGCCCATTTTTAGATCGTCGAATACCCTGAATTCACACTTAAAATCCCCGTTGCTCCCACCGTGGTAAAATATTTTACCATAGGTAGATTCTTTAACGCCTATTCCTAAACCCATGCCTTTTCGATGAACCATTGATGGCTCATCGACATCTAGAGGGATTTCTGACTGGATTTGAAGCATATCTTTATAGGTGGACTGACTGAGTCCTTCTCGTTGTATCAAAGCCATTACGAATTTGGAGAACTCCTTGGACTCGGTGTACATACTGTAGGCCACACCTACCTCCTTTGGAATGGGTCGAACAGTAGGTTGTTCATTTACATGACCTGTGGCCACCACGTTTTGTAAATTCTCACTTTCACTGAATTGCATGTGAGAAATACCCATAGGCCCCATGATCTCTTCATCCAGGATCTGCTCAATACCTTTACCAGTTATTTGTTCAAGAACTCTTTTCAAGTATTCAAACGCCTCCCCCGAATATCCATACTGCGTCCCAGGTGTAAACTTAAGATTCTTGCCCCAGTTAGGTAACCCAGATCTATGGGATAATACATGCCTTCCTGTCATGATGCGATACTCTGGAAATTGTTCTAATTCTTTAAATGCCAGATAGTCAGACAAGGGCTTGTCAAGGTCAATAACACCTCTTTCAGATAAACGATTTACAACGTATGCAAATAATGCCTTTGTTACAGATGCTCCTTCAAATAAAGTACTGTTGTCAACAGGAGCTTTGGTGATTGAGTTACTAACGCCATAGGTTTGGTGATAAACTAGCTTACCATCTTTGATAATGCCCAAAGAAACTCCTGGAATTCCATAAAATTTCTGATAAGAAGTAATAAAATCATCTATTTTCACTATTGTATTTTGATCGAACTCATCATGTAAAAGCCCTTTTTCTGCTATTAAATCAGGGCTAGATTCAGCAATAGTTTCATGGTCGGGAGCAAACATCTCCCCATCAACACCTATATTCATGATCGATTCGTTTTTTGATGTCACCCTATAAGCATTACCGTTGGAAAAGAACAATGTGCTTGGAACATTAAGATTGTAATGACCTACTGGAAGCTTAATCCTATAATTTCCCAATGAATCCACCCTAGTATCAACCCAGAGCCCTGGGTTGATTTGTGATTCTAACCTAATGGTTTTAGGCAGTAATTTTTTTGGTCGTATCTTTCCTTCAAGAGTTACAAGTTGGGAGCGCTTCGGCATTAATAGTATGTCTCCCAAACAGTTTGAGCATTCCAACTTAAGTTCGTTGCCAAACCCCCAAGCAATCTGAGTTATACCGTAACCACCAAAGCCCCAGGGTGCAGCTTCCGGGGTAACTTTAGAATCATCCTTATCAAATATTATATAATCAAAACCAATTGTATTACCTGGAACCAAGTATGCCTCTAAATCTATTCTCCATTCATAGGTGACATTAATACCATTTCTGAATATTTTAACATCAAAGTCATCTGTCGTTAGATTCCTAACTTCTGGGTCCCAATGCGCCTCTTGTCTCGGAATATTTCTTGAATACTCGTTCGCTTCAAAAGCAAACACACTCGAGCCATTCATGTTATGTTTCTTATCAAGAAATAAGGCATGTGTGTCATGTGCATTCCACACTGGATTCTCGACATTTATTATATGTATATCATCAGTCACTTCTACTGCAACGTACAAGGATTTTTGTTTGAGATTATACCCTATTCGAAAATATCCTTGCAGGTCATTACTGTTGGTTGGCTTTTGATTAAAACGATAGTGGGCTATTTTGTATTTTTTTAAATCTTTAGGCCAATCCGACAAGTTTCCGTCCACGGTTATATTTTTAATTGGATAGGCATAAGCAATCGCTCCGTTACCACAGAAACAGGGTTGAGATTTAATGCAGAAGATGGTTAGGAAAATGCTAAGTGTCTTTAAGAATTTCCTAAAATTGTTTGCGCCCTCGATTGGGAAAATATATGAATTCATTGTCGTAAACCATTTATAATAAGGATGTTTACTTTTCGAAAAAGATGCACATTCACACTGGAAATATTTTAGAACCGAGGGAATTTGATTTCCAATATCTTGGAATTATTCTTATAAGGTGAAGGTAACTCTTACCACTTCAGGAGTCATTGTTGCCAGTCAAACTAGCATTTTTCAAGGCAGCCGCACCCACTATTTCCCATAAGATAAATTATCACTTAGAACCTTTAACGAATTAGTTCCTGTGTAATGGTCGAACCCACCGTCCTATTTATATCAGAAGCAGCAAGTCAGAGTATTCAATTTCCGATAGGAAAACAGAGAAAAAGTCAAGTAGCTTGGGCAAAGATCTGGCAAGCAACAAATGTCCTAAGAACCGCATCATGAGGACTTAGTGCAATAAGTAGTCAGCAACTTATTAATTAATTGTGTCCATCATCGATCGTATCCGTTCATTATTGGACAGCATTCTGGCAAAAAACATGCTTTGCAAAGACTTATTCGACTTGGAATACTATTTGAGGAGTAAAATACAATAGATTAACAACCTTCAAATATGAAAGCTTTACTCCTCATCTTACTGATCCCCCTATTACCCGTAACCTTATACTCACCTTTAATAAACTTAAATCAACATTTTGATCGTTTACCGGGAGGTATTATCCGGCATGACGTCAAAGTTGAAAAATATAGAGAACTAGGTAAGCAACCAAAGTTTGAATGCGTTGCTAGATATTCATTAAATGATATATCGAAGATTATGCAACAGGGGTTTTAGTATCACCCAGTTGGGTACTAACCGCTGGTCACTTTTTGCAAGACTCATCGGCCTGGTTTATTGGAGGCCAATATTACAAATCGAAAAGGACGATTAAACATCCTTTATTTAAAAGTAAATTTCCTGAACGTAAACATCAATTCGATGGATGGGATATGGCTCTGGTGCAACTTAAAGTACCAGTCTTGAATGTCAAACCTGCAATTCGACATAGGGATAAGATGGAGTTGGGGCAAGTAATGTACAAGATTGGATATGGTTGGCACGGTGATGGTGTGAATGGTGTTACAATACCATATATCCAGGGTCGTCTAGGAGGAACTAACACCATAGATTCCATAGGTGGACTTATTGGAGATTTGGACATTTAAACAGACGTATTATTAGCTGATTTCGATAGTCCTGATTCACCTCAGTTCAATGTGTTTGGATTGGCTATTCCGCAGGATCTAAAATTGGAGCTTCAAAAGGTGATAGTGGGGGGGGTATTTTTATCGAATACAATGGCGATTTGGAACTTGTTGGTATTGTCTCAGGTGGTTTAAGTCGTCTGACTACTTATGGTTCAATGATGTCCATGTCCAGAGTTTCATCCGCTAATGAATGGATTGACTCCGTAATCAATACTACGAACAGATAAAGAATGATAAAGCCTGAAACTAGTTTGTGTCATTCAGTAACAGGCTATTTCATACCATACCAAAAGCGGACATTCAAACTATAAGTGATGCTAGCCTTTTGACATCAACGCAGGTCAATCGTTTTAAATTAGATGTCTAGCTCTAATTTGTAACAACAAAGCCCAGACACCAACCGCCAATGCCAGCACAGGATAAATGAACATTGGAAATTCTGTCTGAGGTACTAATTGCTGAAGCATAAATAAATGTAGGCAGATAAGAACTCCCATAATCAATTTACCTAGGTACCTTTCCCAAAAACTAGAAGCAGCATTTACCTTGGTATACTTCGCATAGACGTTCTGTACTATTCTGTACTGTGCCTCTACAGGAAGTTTGTCTATAGTTAAATTACGCAGGAGTTCATCTAGTTCTTTATCCGTTAGTTCTTTCATAGCAAATCATTTCTTTCATTTCCAAGCATTGATTCCAGTGCTTTTTTCAATGTAATCCTACCCCGATGTAGTCTCATTTTTAAGGCAGACTTGTCCATGTTTAGAATTTCCCCAATTTCAGCTAGCGGTAGACCGGTGCTATAATACATAGTAAATATAATTTGATCATCCGCGGACAACTTTTTCAGTGCAAAAGCCAGGTATTTTTCCTTGTCAGCTTGTATTAAATTATTCAATCCGATATTGGTGGTACCTTTTATCTTAGCTGAATCCTGTTGGTAATCCGAATCAACGATAGACCTAGACTTTTTATTCTTTCTGGATATGGCGGTGTTGTAAACAATTCTATAAAACCACGTCGAAAACTTTGAAGACCCTCTAAAGGTATTTAGCGAGGAGATAGCCTTCATAAAGGAATCCTGCACTATTTCTTCCGAGTCTTGTCGATTTCTGGTTATTCTTAATGCAATAGTATAAGCCAAATCACCGTAGGTTTTAACCAGGTATTCCAGTGCCGTGCGGTCACCTTGAACGGCTTTCTTTAGATAACTGTCCTCTTTGTAGATCTTTCTTTGGAAAGCCATTACCCATTTAGACTGCCAAAATCGTTTTCCGGTCACATAATGTGACCACTTTGTAGATTCCGTAGTCTAAGATTATAGTTTTTAGACAAAAATTTAGGTTAGTATGAAAATTACCTCTGCAGCACTCTTCATTTCAATGTCACTGGTAGTATTTGGTATTTGCTACTATTACTTCACTACCAGGCATAGAGAGCGTATGACCATTTTAGAGAAAGGCCTACCTAGTAATTATTTTAAAAACAGCATCAACTACTTGCCATTGATCATGGTGCTAGGGATATGTTGTATCAGCATTGCCATTGGTACATTAATAGGTGGGGCACTCTACAACTTAGAATTGGAATACATAGGAATGTTTGTTTTCCCAGTAACCATCTTTTTGTTCTTAGGGGGAGGGCTGATCATCTCATATTATTGGCTAAATAAGATCAATAGAAAAGACCCTTGATCGTATTCTAGATCAAAATTCTATCTGGTAACTACAACTGAACATCTATGATTTCAAAACATATTATTAAGGCTTTGCCCCTGTTATTAATGTTAAGCCAAACTGGTATATCCCAAGATATCAATGATGAACTGGATATTCTGCTTACCGAACTCTCCCATAGCGGGACCGGGGGCGTTGTCTTGGCCACTAGAAATGGCCAGGTGGAATATGAAAAGAGTTTTGGCAAAGCCAGTTTAGAGTTGGATGTCGATATGACCACCGCCAATATTTTTCGTATTGGCTCTATTACCAAACAGTTTACCGCCGCTGCTATCTTACGGTTGCAGCAAGAAGGAAAATTATCTGTTACTGATAATATTGCAAGGTATATCAGCGATTATCCTTCACCAGGAAACCAGGTGACAATCGAACAGTTGCTTACCCATTCTTCTGGAATCGCTAACTATACCAGTTTGGATCAGTTTGATGACTTGGTCAGAAGAACTGATTTTGACCCACTTGAACTAATTGATTTTTTCAAGGATGAACCGATGGACTTCGCTCCAGGAGAAGGATTTAATTATAGTAATTCCGGATATATAATTTTGGGGTATATTATAGAAGTTGTCAGCGGAATGCCATACGCCGAATACCTTCAAAGGTCGTTCTTCACTCCCCTTGGTTTAAAAAGTACCTTGTATGATAATCATTCTAGAATAATTACCGGTAGAGTCCAGGGCTATCAAAAAACTGCAGATGGCCACCAAAATGCGGATTTTTTAAGCATGACTGTGCCGTATGCCGGTGGATCTTTACTTTCTACCGCTGGTGACCTAAACAAATGGATCACGGGTTTGGTAAAGGGTGATATTCTAAACGAACAAAGCTTGGAAATACTATTTACAAACCACACCCTTAGTAATGGCAGGCAGATAAACTATGGTTACGGTTGGCGGATTGGAAACATTCAGGGGAGCAAAAGTATAAAACACGGAGGCACGGTAAATGGCTTTACCTCTTATGCTATTTATATGCCTGCAGATAGGCTCTTGGTGACTATCCTGACCAATTGTGAGTGCAATCAAAGCCTGGAGATAGTAGCCAGCAAAATGATCGCATTAATGATGGGTAATCCTTTTCAATACGATTCTCTTGTTTTAAACCGAAAACAGCTGAGAAAATTTCAGGGGGTTTACCAGTCCGAAACAAGGGAATTAAAAACCATACGTCTTGAGAATGATACGCTGGTAATGTTTGCTGCTGGCCGAAACAAGTCTATACTACTACCTGTCAAGCAAGATGAATTACTGCTAATTGCAAACTTGACACTGCTGGATTTTTCTACAAACAAAAGAAATAACTTCGATTCCTTTTCGGGAAAAGGTTTGGATGGCGAGGTGCAATGGGTACGAGTAGATAGTGATATTGAAAGCTATGCGCGGCAGGAAGTCACACCCGCTCAGCTAGAGGAATTCCAAGGCCTGTATCAACTGGAGAACGATAGAGTGATTGAAATTTTGGTTGAGGAAGATAGGATCTACGGACAAATGGGCTCCAATAGAGAGGAAATCATCCCCTATGCCACAAATAAATTTTTCGCCAAGGATATCGATGCCGAATTAATATTTATGCGTGAAGATGATCAAATAATAGAGCTCAGAATCAAGCAAAATGGAGAAAGGATCGGAGTTAAAATTGAGTGATCCCGACTATTATTCATCTTAAAATATTCTATTTATCTACTTAAACCACTGGCAGTATGATACGTCGTCTATTGATAGTAGTCTTTGCATTAAGCATGTTTTCTATTGATTTGACTTATTGTCAACTCATTGAAAAACGATCAGTAATTACCACCGATTATTTGATTTACTTACCGGAGCAATATACCAGCGATACACTCAAAAAATGGCCTTTGCTGATTTATCTATATGGGGGGTTAGGCGAGTCATCCATTGCAGGTTTAAAAAAGGATTATTTCCCATCCCGAATCTTATCGGGTAAAGAATATCCCTTCGTGATTGTTACTCCTTTAAAAAATACCAGATTATGGAACGTGGATATTTTAAAATTTTTACTGAGTGATGTCTTAACAGATTACCGGATCGAAGAGAATAAAATATATTTATCAGGTCATAGTATGGGAGGGCATGCTTCCTGGGAATGGGCCTTCAATTCCCCAGACCGATTTGCCGCGATTATTCCAGTTTCGGGGTGTAGTAGCGAATCCAATATCACTAACCCCTGGAAATTGCGCAATCTCCCCATTTGGATTTTTCATGGGGAAGCAGATGAAATTGTTGAGATTGATTGTAACCAAAGAATTTTCGATGCACTACAGTCTTATGGTGGAAAACCAAAGTTCACCAAATATCCTGGAGTAGGCCATGATACTTGGGAACAGACCTATAAGAATGAGGAAATATACCAATGGCTACTGCAGCAAGATCGAAGAAATAATGTTCCCAAACCAAAAGAACTTTCCAAAAGGAATCTTTCAAAATTTTCAGGCACTTACCTAATAGATAGAGACACTGCGGAAATAATTCCGGAGAACGGTAAACTTTCCTTAACCTTAAACAAAAAGTATAACAGGAAGCTTGTCGCAGAATCTGATAGCATTTTCTTCTTTGAGAACAGCCCATCCTTAGGGATTCATTTTATCGGCGAAAAACAAGTAACAGGATTCAAACTGCTTTCAGATAAAATTAAATTTGCTACCAAAGTAGATTAGTGAGAATGATGTCGTAGTCTGCAGGCGAGTATCTTTGTTTAATGTAGATTCGATTTAACAACTTTGCCTAAAAAACCAAGGAATTGTGAGTTACCGAAATATTGAAGCTTTGCTAAGCGAATGGCCCCTTTGGAGTCGATTTGGTTATTCAGTGACGGTCAGAAGCATACCAAAAGCAGCCGGTCAGTATTAGTAGTTACATCTATAATCCTGCTCGCCCACCCTACTCTGCAATTAATTAAGGCGGAATAAAAAGCTGCAGTCTTAATTTTGGAAATTTTATCCAAGATGTTTGCTTTATTACTACAGCTGTAGTAGATTTGAAACTACACCTGTAGTAGTAATTAATGAGTACACATGAAACTAGACGAACTTCAACTCAAAATTATGCGTGTTCTATGGAGTCGGCAAGAAGCCACGGTATTAGAAATACGTGATTCTTTACTTGAAACGAAAGAGTTAGCGGTGACTACAATTAGCACAGTATTATCCAGATTGGAGAAAAGAAATATTGTGAGCCATAGAAAAGAAGGAAAGCGGTATGTGTACATGCCTGAAGTAAGGGAAAAGGACATTAAACAATCCATGGTTTCAACCTTAGTGGATAAGTTTTTTAATGGGGATAATATCTCACTAGTAAATTATCTGGTGAATGAGACCGACATAGATCAAGAGGAGATCAAAGCATTAAAAGATAAGATTAACAGCATGAAATGATGGAAGCGATAAATACCTACTCTGTTTATGTCATCTCCTGGTTTGGTACATACCTGATACACAGCACTCTTATATTCCTTACACTGAAGGTAATTCTGAAAATTTTTTCCTGTATTGAAGCAAAGGAGCTGATACTGCGGTTTGCAATGTTCGGTGGGGTATTTACCTCGTTGATACAGCTACTTACTGAGCCCGGAAGTTCGAATGATCCTTTTGTAGTAAGCAACACTACTTATAATTTTCTAGGTATAGTCGATGCTTCAGAACACACCGAAAAGCTCAATTGGTCTACCACGTTGTTGATAATATGGATTTTTACCTCTTTAACATTAGTAATCAGACATATGATCTTGGTTAAATCATTTTTAAAATCAACCAAGCCTTTGATCCCATTAACACCTAGCCAAATAACAAAGCTAAATCAACATAAAGATATCATAGGAACTGAGCAAAGAATTGATTTTATGGTTTCTCCGAAAAGTACCAGCCCTTTTGTTTATGGAACAAATCGGATGGTTATCCCCAGTTTTGCTTTCTCCAACTTAGATAACAATGAATTCAAATCTATGTTGGCGCACGAGGCAATGCACCTGATTAGACGAGATTGGTATTGGTTACAAGCTTATAAATGCTTTAAACTAATATTCTTCTTTCAGCCATTAAACTGGCTTCTCTTCCAAGAGTTAATCCAAATCAGTGAATCCAACTGTGATACCAGAGCCGTGCGATTAACGAAAGACAAAAAGGCTCTAGCAAATTCAATTCTTCAGATAGCGAGCTGGAAAAGTGAAGTTGGTGACAACCTAGCACCGGGACTTGCATTTTCCCCGACTTCCCTCTCTAAAAGAATTGATAATGTGCTAGATATTAAACATGCTGGGCAGCCTTCGAGAAAGTGGAAAGTTATCTTGATCCAATTATTCCTTTCCATTCTTTTTGTGACTGCTGTCCCTGGGTTTCATGTAGAGAAGCTGAAATATGCTTTACCAACTTCTAGCAATCAAAAACCTCATACCCTATCGGATTCATTGCCACAACAGGGAGAAGAATACATGATAGAGATTCCTGTTCCAGTTGAGGTTGATACCGATGTCCCTTTAGAACTTGACGTGAATCTGGAAGTCGAAAATGAAATAGAACTTAACCCGCTTTAATCTAATTCAATGAATAGTTTTAGAATAATGGTAACGACCATTTATTTGGTCGCATGCGCTAGCCTTGCCTTTTCTCAAGAGGAAAAAATATTACCGGACAATCCAAACAGGCAATTTTCACCTGAAGAACTCAAACTTGATTTCTTCCAGCTTAGATCGGTATTAGAAAATGTGCATCCAGGACTATACAGATTTGAACCTAAGGACATTTGGGATGCTAGATTTGACAGTTTGTCAAATTCGCTAATTGAACCCCTGACCGATATAGAATTTTATAGAATACTGATACCATTCATTTCCAAAGTTCGCTGTGGCCATACTAATATTGGTGTATCACCCACCTACAACCGACATGTTTTTTCTAATTCGAAAAACTTTCCGTTCATGGTAAGAGTAATCGATGGCAAGTTATATACCTACCATAACCTGAGCGATGAAAATAATATTCCGGATGGATCTCAAAATTTTAAGTATAAATGATCAATCATACAGAGAATTATTAAGCTTATTCTACAACGCTGTAAGAGCAGATGGTTTTATTCAGACTGCACGATATCAAAAGCTGGGCAAATATTTCAGCTACTTCTATGCTACGCTGATCGGTTATCCCGATTCCTTTAAAATTAGATATAAACCACCTGGAGAGCATTCAGAAAAGGAGGCCAAGGTAATGGCAAAAAAAGATCTGGATAAAGCATCAAGCCACTGGGAAAGATATGATAGTAAATTACCTCCTAACGAATTGATGAACTCTCCGATAGCGTTTGCTATCAAAGGAAATCGGAATCATTCAATCCTCAAAATTGACCGATTTTTTACACGTGGAGATGAGCCAAAGACTCTTTTTAAATCAGTTGATTCCTTATTTACCGAACTCTCTAAACGGAACATCTCAAATCTAATTATTGATTTGAGAGGAAATGGAGGGGGCATTGATGATCTAACATCTCTGCTATATTCATATTTGGCAGATGCACCATTTAAATGGTATATGCAAATGCGTGTGATAAACTTGAACTATGATTCATACACTGAAAACTATACCTATAACAAATATCAGTACGCTCAGGATGAAGGTGGGGACATTTGGGTGACAAACGGGGATGATCTGTTTATGGAGCAGCAGGTCAGCTCGCCCTCATACAGAGGTAAAGTTTACGTTTTAGTTGATGGCCTTACTTTTTCTGCTGGTTCAATATTGGCGGCTTATATAAAATCGACAGGCCGAGGCCTAATCATTGGAGAAGAATCCGGCGGGTATTCAAATGGAGTTACTGGTGGTCGTTCCGTCTCATTTCAACTCGCTAATACTGGTATTTCTTTCTCAATACCACCTTTGCAAACATACTTTGAGCTTGAGACTCCGAACGCTGAAGGTGGAGTAATACCCGACTACCAGGTGCAGGCCACCATTAAGGACTTAGTTAATGGTAATGACCCTACATTAGACTTTGCAATCGGGTTAATTGAGGCGGCAAAATAGATCATGTCATTCACACTTTGCAGCTAATCGGTCTTCATTTGACTAAATCCCCTGATGTAAGATTATTGAATCCGTTGTCGACATATTACACAGACCCTTTTGGAGCCGATTTGGTAATTCGGTTAGAGGCAAATAAATACCAAAAGCGGCCTGTCAAAAAAAAACTGTAGATGTTACTTCTCCAAAACTCAACTAACAGTTTTATAAAAGGCCATGATCTAATCCCGTACTTGAAAAGCTAATCAGTTTGTCGGATAATCCATCTCATAAGTTCATCTTTGTCTATCGTCCCCCATAATTGACTTGGATTTGTTGGAACAGGCCTAGTTTCGTCCGGGAAAAAAATAATTAACTCAGAATCTTCATTGCCAACAAGTCTGAGTTCATTGATGAGTCCAACCATATCTGGATGGTTAGAATCGAATATAGTTTTCCTTTTGGTGTTTATCATGTGTAAGGTTGCAGGTTCCGTGTAGGCCCTATAAGAGTAGCCTTTGAAGTACTTTAGATGTCTACTATCGGGGTCATAATAGCTGTAGGCTGAAAAATCTAGATATCTTTCTAAGTTGTCCTCTGGTGTTCCTTTTAGGTTTGTCTCGAAAAGATATGTGAACAAATTACTTTCCCACACCACCCCTTGATCAAAGTTATTCCTAATGCCTTTTTTCGCAGAATACCAGACTCTTACCCAATCTAATATCCCATCAACCAACACAATACCGGTTATATTAGGTTGAAACTGTAGATTCCGGCTTTTAATAAATATTATATATTTTAAAATATTGTGTGCGGTTAAACCCGAGCCAAGAAAAAAATATATTTTTATTAGGTAGACGATTCTCCCTTATTATGTGTTCAATCGAATGGTGCAGATCCATCAATGAGCTATCTGCAAAGAAAATGTCTAGAGGAATTTCTGAAGAAATTGACAAGACAGCAAATTTAGCTTCGTTTGCTTGAGAGTAGATCTGTTTTCCTTGATCATTTCTATTATTGTACTTTGAATCCTCCAAGAATATTAGCATCCCAGCAATACTCTCCAAAGAATCAGGAATGGCTAGCGAATAACCTCTTGAGATATATTTTAGAAAAACATTATTGCCGTATCCTATCCTCACACTGTCTGGCCTTGCGTCCTGATAGGTTTGCATTATTTTCTGAGCAACCAGGTTGTCAGTAAATGAAAAAGGCCAGTACAAATAAAAGTATCTTTAAAGGGCAGTTTTACATGTTTTTGATCTTATCTAGCCTTTTAAGTTAGCAGAAATACACCTTATCTCTGAGTAACGAGATTTCAAATCTAATGGGAATGCTAACGAAGTGGACGGTTTTGGTCCTAAGGCTACACAATACCAGAAGCAGCCGGTCACTATTGAAAGAAGTTTCAGATATTCACAAGGCTATTTGGTTAGTAACAATTTTAATTCACTTGTAAACACTTCCGGCTGATCCAACCAGATCATGTGACCGGCATTGGTAACTATTACTAAATTAATTTGATTAATACCCTTGACCCATTTCTTTATCAGTTCATTCCCAAAATCCAAAAAGTCGTGATCGCCTACTAGGATGTTAACAGGGTATGACTCTCTCTTGAACTCTTGTATATAATCCCAACCCGTACGGGGATATGTACTTGCGGTTAGCGGGAAAACATTACCCTTATACAGAGCACCCCCGCCAGTTAAATTTGACCACTTAGTGATATTATACAACATTCTGCTACCAAAGTTAATACGGGACTTACTGGTCTCTTCGAGCGAGGATAGCGGAGGTGATTCTCTATTGAGTCCGTAAATTTTCAATTCTCGCTTAACAGCCGGTCTATCCATGAACTCTTGAAAGGCCAAAGACTCCTGATGTTGTATGTCTATATCTTCTTCTGGAATAGGATTTTTTAAATGAGCCGGTGCCAAAAGTGTCAACTTCTTTATTCGATTTGGATATTTGAAAGCATAAGCACTGGCTAATACTGCTCCCATCGAATGTCCAACTATATTTAACTTGTTTAGTTTTAATTCCTGACGAAGTCGCTCTAAGTCCTCAATATGTTCGTTAAATGTAATTAAAGAATCAGGAAATGGCGATCGCAGGGAACCTCTCTGGTCATAAAATATAAATCGGAAATCATTTTTTAAGTCTCTCACTGCGGCTATGAATCCACTATGCTCAGCCCCCCAACCACCATGGAGCATGATGACAGTGTCTTTGCCACCTCCAAATTCTCGAACGTATAACTGTGGATCACTTTGCCAGTTACCCGTTGAAAGAAACCAGTCCTCCAATTCAGGTAACTGTTTCTTAGAACTATTTTCGACATTTTGGTGTACTTGACTCCAACCTAACAATGGACACACCCAAAAGTACGAGATGGTCAGAAATTTAGAGACGTGCATTGTTATATGGGGAAGATGTTTGGATCCTTTAATCACATTGACTAAAACTGCTGTTTGAACGTTTCCTCATGCTGGGAGGATTTACTCATTCCTCAATACCTCAACTGGATTTTTCCTTGCGGCGCCGAAAGTTTGCAGCCCAATTGAGCCAAATGATATTAACAACATTCCCGCTAAGGTCACTGCAAATACCCACCAGGATAAACTGGTTTGGTAGGCAAAATTACTAAACCAATTTTCCATCAATATCAAGGACAATGGACACGACATTATAAACCCTATCAATAATAATCGAAGAAAGTCACTAGAAATCAGATGAATGATATTTCCAAAACTAGCTCCATTCACCTTACGGATTCCAATCTCTTTTTTCTTCTGATTGGCAGTATAAGAAACTAAGCCAATCATACCCATGATGGCAATAAAAATCGCAATGAATGTCAGCCAGAGCACTAGCTGGCTCATATTCTTTTCAGATTCATACATGCGGCCTACCAATTCATCTGCAAAACGATAGTTGAATAATTCATCAGGATAAGTCACTTGGAAGATTTCCTGAATAGTGGTCAACTGTTCACTTATATCTCCAGGATGCAGCTTAATGGACAAATTTCTCCCGGCTGCATCTAAATTCAATAAAGGCATAATAATAGGGCTTATTGGCTGATGTTTAGAAAGGTAATGATAATCCTCTGTGATACCGGCAATTACAGCGCGCTTCTGCCCAGTTCCTCTATAGTCAACACCCCATACTAGTTCCTTCCCTATTGGATCATCTCTCCAGCCCATTTCTTCAATAGCTTTTTCATTCACTAATACATATATCTGATCCTGATTAGTCAATTCCGATCTAAATCCATTACCCTTAACCAGCTCAATATCATATGCATCAGTAAATTCTGGTCCGACATAATTTATATTCATTTTTAGAAATTCATCCGGTTCCGCACTTTCCCAGGTAAATCCCGTATAGTTAGGCGAATACATAGGTAAATAATCGGAACTTCCAACATGTTTAATCCAGGACAATTTTTCCGCTTCTGTTTTAAAGCGATCAAGGTTTTTAGCATCCGGTTTACTGAGACCAATGGTCAATACATGATCCTTGTCATAGCCGAGGTCCGTATTCTTTAGAAAATGATATTGTTTGAATATCAGTAAAGTGCATGAGATCAGCGTTATCGAAACAAAAAACTGAAAAAGTACCAATCCATGTCTAAATAGATTACCCTGCTTTCTTTTTACGGGTACCTTAGTGGCCAGCGAAAGTACACCTAATCCGGAAATCGCTTTGGCAGGAATAAATCCGGTGACAAATCCGATGAACAAGCTAATGGAAACAAAAACCAGGTAAAACTCCCAATTATCCAGATAGTTGATGTCTAATTCTCTATTCACCAGTTCATTGAAGGTAGGGAGCATGAGTTCAATCAACATTAGCACCAGTACCATGGCAATCAACAAGGTGATACTACTTTCTCCCATTAGTTGCCTGATCAGCGTCAGCCTGTCCGCCCCCACTAATTTTTTTATGCCTATTTCCCTGAACCTGTTGGAAGCATAGGCGATTGTTAGATTAATATAGTTGATGCAAGCGATCACAATGATCAGCGCTGCAATAACGGAGTAGATCCAGTTGTTCTGATAGCTTCCTACCAATGCAAATTCATCGGTTACTTCTGATCGCAGATGGATATCGGTTAGGGGCTTTAAGTACAGCTCATTCTCGGATTCTGGGCCCTGATATTTTTTCAGATAATCCACTAACAGGTCATCGATATCCTCCGCCAACCTAGCATCTTCTAGCAGCACATAACCATGAGACCAGTTATCAAACCAGCCAACTGAAGGATCACTGGTTTGAATGGTTTCAAATGAAATTAACAAGGAAAAATTCAAATGAGACTTGTCCGATATTGTTTCGACCACAGACTGTATCTCAATATCGGTTTCATTGAGTCTTAATTTTTGCCCAACCGAATTGTCGGTGCCAAATAGTTTTTTGGACAAATCTTGGGAAATAACCGCCATATTTGGTTGATCAAGTTTGCCGAATGGCGCACCATGAACAACTGGATAGGAAAACACTGCCAAGAACTCTCTATCAGCAAACACAATATCATCCACCATGATATGCGTGCCAGTCTGCAATTTCACGGGGGCGGAAGATTGACTATTAAACCGGGTGGCGCATTCTATTCCGCTGACATCTTGATCAATTACCAGGGCTGTAGCTGTAGGTATACCTGCGGTTTTCCTGAATACCTCGCCTTCCTTTTTGTTTTGCTCAATACGATAGATCCTTTCATGATTAGCATGGGATTTTTCGTATAGGTTTTCATGTTGAATAAAAAGGAACAGTGTCATGAACACGGCGATACCCAGAGATAACCCCAAGATGTTGATCCAAATAAATTTATTCTTCAGCAGTCGTCGAAATACCAGTTTGCTGTTTAAATTCATACGATGACTATTTGATTTATTGTCATTATATCCAATATTAAGATTGAATTTGTAGGTAATCCTTTACTGCTCGGCGTAATTGAGATCAACTAACCAACTTTGCATGGCCTTTAAATAGCCATCACAAGGTCTCCCTAGACCCTTAGACTTCAACTCCTCTAAATTCTCATGATACCCGCCGGTTTCGCATGAAAGTAACAAATGGTTGCAATTTGGGAGCGAAATAGATGTCAATTTTCCATTCAAACCAATTGTCTGCTTGTACAATACTGAACTCCTTTGCCAATCAATTTGCGAGTCCTTTTCTCCAAAGATTGCCAGAACTGGACAACTTATATTCTTGAGAATCGACGAAAAGTCAGGAACTACAATTGCCAATCCAGTTTCCTCATCAAATTTTTGATTCTGCTGTACCTGTTGAAAACTGTAGTATTTCTCTTCCGTATTAAATTTGCCCCTTCTTAGTGACAAGATCATGGGATCTTTACTCAGATTCGGCGAAGCTGCAAGATATTCTTGGTACGAACCGCCTTTTCGTTGAATGGTATAACCTTCAAGCCATTCAGAATAAAGAAGATCGATTTCTGACTCACTTTTTCCGTTAACCCTCCAGTTGGCTTCAAAAAAGTATCCTATGGTTTCTAGGTGGTCCGGACCGCTTGCTGAAATCCAATAAGAGATATTGGAATCCTTATTAATTACCAAGGGACTTATCCAGCCCCCTCGACTGAGACTCCAAAGTCCAATATTCCTTGAACCTGGAATCTCAAGCTTTCGGAGGTCTCTGATGGCTGAAAGTACTTCCTCACTACTGTTTTGAACGGACTGATTATAGTCAAATGTGCCCTCACTTTCACCGCAACCTGCTTTATCATAAGCCATCACAGCCAACCCTAATTGGACAAATGTAGAGCGTAAATTATTATAATATTCATCACCAGATACCATGTTTGTTGGTCCACTACCTGGGATCAATACTATTATTGACTTGGGTTCTTTGCTTGGAATGTCTATGACGCCACTGTATTTCTTTCCTTCGAAACTAAATTCGAAATCCTGGGTGGATACTTGTCCTAAGAGTTTAGAACAGCTACTCAGGGTAATAATACAGATTAGTATAAGGTAGAAAAGAAATCTATTTGTATTGACCATTATCAGGATATTTATTAATTGGAATGATTTCAAGGTCAATAAATATGCCATATGCATATTTTATATTATTACTATTACTTCAGTGTGGTATTCGTTCAGATCCGTTCGTTTTTGTTCGAATACGAACTTGGAGTCCATCTAATTCAATGGGAATCGCACTGATAGATTATCTAGATACAAGTACTTTCCCACCGGCCCCTTTGTGGTCATATCAGTCGGTCAGGCCATACAATTTTTACTTTCTTAGATCCCCTGCTCCTTCACCAACCTCACCCTCACCTCCCTCAAACTGTCCACACCCCACTCCTCATCATACTTCCTCAAAGACTCGGCATCATCCGAAGCGTAATACAAATATTGATACTTGTAATACCCATCCTGGTATTCCTTAAATTCTGGATATTTCAAGACGATAAAAATCAATAAAGCCAGCGACAGTAAGGAAAATAAAATCACAAACTTGCCTCAGTGAAGAGTTACTAACCACTCCTTAAGATCCGGAAAGAACCACAGTAATGGTGTTTTTCTCGAACTGGTTCCACCGTTGTTGCTTTGTCCAGGCTTTCCTGGATATTGACTAATTGTAGTTTGATTTCGGAAAGGTCCAACCCCCCAGATGATACTTGAGATACAGTTGAGGACCTGGTAGCAGCGGGCTGTTTTTCACTATACTTTCTATTCTCTCTACCTTGGAAAAGATAGCTTCCAGCAATTTCTCCGCCCTGTCCTTGGGAGTTTTCATATTGACAGGCCTCTTCGGTTCCTGAGGTTTTTATCCAGTTGTTTTTGCAGACCCCTGTAACTGAAGTCATGGCGGATGGTACTGCCCTTAAATGCCAGGTTGCTTTTACGAAAGGAGACGCCAAAAATTTTGCGGTTTCGATACCGGTGGATCTTAGTTTCGATCTCTTTTTTCTCCAGCGATTTTCTTAAGGTCTCCAGGCTGGTGATTCCTTAATCAATGTGATTCTAAAACTACTTAAGTTTCAACCCTAAAATAGGCCTACGGATTAAGGCATAAATCATTTATATACCATTCCTTTTATGTCGTTTTCCTGACTATCCAATTCCAAATTATTTCCTAAATTATCATAAGGCCTAAAACCTAAAAACACTAAAAAATTTATGGGATGATGGGTTACAATTTGCATAAGCACTCATTAACCGATACCAATAAATTACAAAAAATGTAAAACCAAGTTATAACTACTTCTCAACCGACCATGTCCAGCTTAAACTTATCCGCTAAACGCATCGGGAGTGCGTTAAGCCCTTCCGCTATTTCAAATTCATCAACCTTTAGAACCCACTTAAATGTAATTAATTTCATTTCAGAGCGAGAACTCGAGGTTTTACAACTAATCGCTGATGGGTCCAGGGCAAAGGAAATTGCCCATAAATTACGCATTAGCATACATACGGTTACCTCTCACAAGCTTAACATAATGACGAAACTGGAGGTAACCAATGTAGCTTCCATGATCAGTGCTGGTTTTAGATTGGGACTATTGAAATAGATGGTTTAAAAGGGTGATTACTTCTATCTTTTAGAGATCTCTCCAATTTGTTAAACTTTTCTAGGTGTCAATTTACCCAATCTCATAAGCTGGTTCAAGCCATTTTCAAGTAAGTGGTTCTGGAATTCTGATGCTGATAAACATCAATTTGAAAGTACACGCCATTCGCCCTAAATTCTTTAATTCTATCTAATACATTGTCACTATAATCAAATCTTTCACTAAAATATTTAATTACCTCAGCTATATCATTTCCTTTACTATCGCAATTCAAGAATCCAAAAACTTTCATTTCACCGTCTTTAAATAACTGCAATATGACTGAATGAGATTTCGTATCGGATTGGTGCAAAATGAAAAACGCCAGCTTTCCCTATTCTCACAGGATCCTTAGCTGGATATGAATTAGAAATTGTGTCAATAAGATTGTAAACGAAAAAATTTATAGGTTTTTCGTTCTCGATATGAAACCCCATTGAATCATAAGTTGACTTAAACCCAGGAATCTCATCATTTAGAATTTGTGCCATTTGTATCAAATAATTTGAATTGTACTTGCATGAATTACCTCCAAATAATCCTATCAACAAAATCAAAATATAACTATTCATTTTCTTTAATTTCTTCTCTAACTTTATTACCAATTTTATAAGCATCTATTTCAACATTTCGAATATTTTTCTTGCCTTCCCCTCTATCTTTAATAGATTTAATATCTTCAGTATTTAAGTCATGCTCATTTTCATGGGCATCCGTAACAACCATCTCTTTATCCTTGTTTTCTTTCCCAGCAAACATTTCAATAGAAGACTCGAAAATTGTAATTGTGGCCTCTTCGTAGATTAAATTACCTTTCGAATCAACCTTAAATGCAACATCTCCGTTAAATGTACCAGCTTCGGAATCCCAATCTAATGCATTTCCATTATCATCATGAGCTTGGTGAAGTCGCCCTCGTTTGGTGCTAGTCGTTAACATCTCTTAGGTATGAAAGCAAAAGTTCCACATACCAGATTGTATCTAAATAACTGGTGTTTTGCAGTCTCCAATTTATTTGCTTCAAATCTTTAATAATGTCTGAAAGATCATCAACAGCGTCACCAGTCCCATATACGGGATAACCCAAACCTTCGGTCATTTTGAGAACTGAATTATAGTCACAATTGTCAACACCTGCTGAAGAGATCGCAATGTAAAGCACCAACTTAATCGAGCAGCTATGAGCCTTATACTAAATATTGCCGTAGGCTCAGGCCGGTTCACCAATCCGGATAAGACACTATCAATTGCTGGGATTCTGTGACAAGTCGAGATAGATACATTATAAATCCTGATTATACTAAGAGGTTTTCTAGATTTTCCACAACCCAACAAACAATTCTGTGCTTAATTTCCTTTTGACTCCCTGACCAGAGCACTTGCCAATACACTGGTTGCATCAATTAGAATACTGTCTTCGATTTCTGGTTGACTTAATGCAAGAGGTATTTCAGTGCAGCCTAATATGATAGCTTCAGCTCCTTTTCTGGAGAGATATGTTGCTGCCGTCATCAGGTCGTTCTTTGCTCTTTCACTTACCGGGTTCGAACAAGCCTTAATTCCATATGGGGGCAGATAGATAGCAGGATGTACAAATATTTCCTGTATTTCTTCCGATGGTTGTATTACTTCAAGTCCAAAATTTGACATTATGTCCGGATATACCCTGGACCGGAATGACCCATTTGTACTTAAAACACCAACTCTTTTTATGCCGGGGTAATTAGATACGATATAGCAGCCCACCTCCTCGATCAGGTGTAAAACCTTGCAGCCCTCCGGGATCGAGCTTTTTATTTTTTTAAAAATTTGAGGGGCATGAACGGTATTACAGGGAATACCAATGATCTCAGCCCCATTTAAAGAAAGGGCGGTAATAATTTCAACGATACTATCGGCGGGATTTTCAATGATTTCACCTAAAAGAAATCCTGTTCTATCCAGTATTTTGTGAGGAATGGATAACATTGAAATGGGCAAATGCTCCTGATCAGAATTTGCCCCGGTATAATCATAAACCTTTCTTATCAAATCAATGCCTGCATAACTTCCAACACCTCCAACGATACCAATCATCTTGTTCATCCTTGTATGAGCTATGATTCAGTTATTAGAACAAGGAGTTAATTTTTTGCTGGCCCGTAAAGCACCTTACCTGATTTGATTTTCTTAAATTCTCCATCCTCTACCACCAGTTTACCATTAACTAGTACATAATTAATTCCAACAGGGTATTGATGCGGGTCTGTAAAGGTGCTTTTGTCCTTGATTTGGGCTGCGTCAAAAATCACAATATCAGCTATATTCTCCTCCTTTAAAACTCCACGGTTCTTCAAGCCCATGCGACTGGCTGGCAGACTGGTCATTTTTCGAATCGCTTCTTCCAGTGCTATTATCTTTTCTTCCCTTACATATTTTGCCAAAACACGGGGAAAGGTACCATAAGACCTGGGATGACAAAGGCCATCCCCCCGCCTGGTTAAAACTCCATCTGAAGCAACAGCTGCCTTTGGATGTTTTAAAATCCTTTTAATATCATCTTCACTCATTGCATGAAAAATACATCGTGTATCGCCATTTATGTAGGCTTTTATAACTAATTCAGCACCATTGCTGAAGGTAGGGTCAAGATTCTCTATAAGGCACCAGTCATGTAGAGTTTTTCCATTTAATCCGGGATTCCAGCTCACGTCAGACAATAATACCCTTTTCAAATCAGCACCTCCCCGATCGTTAATAAGGTTGAACCAGGTTTGATTCTTGATACTGTCACGAAGTACTGAATCTGATAAACGTTTCTTAAATTTCTCAATCCCTCCTTCCCGGGACCAGGAAGGGATAAGTATACCAATTCCCGTTCGGCTTGCTGTATAGGGGTATTGATCCAGCATAATATCCTGACCCATCCCTGTGGCCGAATCAACCATGACAAGGGACTTAGTACTTGCTCCCCACATTGGTTTTCCTACCACTTTGTGGTGAGTAAGTACTACGGGGATTTTGGCTTCCCTTCCGATTATTATTGCTTCTTTGACTGCCTCCAACAATTTTAATCCTTCATCACGAAGATGAGACGTATAGAATCCGCCGGAGGTAGAAGCCACCCTGGATAATTCAATTACTTCATCAATTTCTGAGAAAGTTCCTGGGAGATACTTCAAACCAGTTGAAATGCCAAAAGCTCCTTCTTTCATGGCTATTGAAACCTGTTCCTTCATTTGGTTCAGTTCCTGCGTCGTTGGAGCCCGGTTCTCCAATTGCAGAACATTCTTTCTGATCACATTGTGTCCCACAAGAAATCCGACATTAATACCCACTCCCAAATTGGTCAATGATTCCAAATGTTCTCCAAATGGCCAGGGACCACCTCCATCCGGGCCACCTAATGCAGTTGTTACTCCTTGCCTGACTAAATTCTCGCAATACGAGTAGTCCTCAATTGACCCGAGATGTGCATGTAAGTCTATAAACCCTGGAGAAACAACCCGTCCACTGGCATCTATCTTGGTTCTTGCTTCCTCGCTGGATAAATCCCCAATCCTGACTATTTTGTCCCTTATTATTCCTATATCTGCCTTTTGTGGGGCTGATCCTGTTCCATCGTAAACATTCCCATTCAGAATCAGGATGTCAAATTGAGCATGCTCACTGCATGAGAGAAGCGTTAGACTCAACAGGGTTAATATTTGATCAAATCTGATTTTCATTTTCCTTCACCTATAATTCTACCGGGACCAGTAGGTAGTTTAAATATTAGTAGTCCGATACCCCGATAACGGCTGACAATCTGAGACCTATAAAGTTAAAAGTACCCTATCCGGAAAGTTGAGTGTTTATCCACCCCAAGTCTTCTATAAGGATCATTGCTGATTTTCCGGCCTCAATTTTGGGTAAGAAATCCCTAACTGTTCCAGATACGTATCATATCTGGTTTCATCATAGTAATACTTTTCCATCTCCGGTCTAAAAACTGACATTACTTCCTTGTTTAAATAAACAGGCGGTCTATCATCCGCTGAGATCATTGGCACGTATTCCTGATCCTTTAGCTGGACCTTATAATAATATTCCCATGCCTGCTCGACAAGTTCAGGTTTCAATAAAAAATCTAAAATAGTCATAGCCTCAACCTGGGCGCCAGCTACTACTCCTTTGTGGGCAATAGGGGTAGCCATAGCAACCGCCGATGACCAGTGATGTCCCGGAAGCCCTGGAATATTGGAAGGAAATCTCATAGTAACGGTTGGAACTTTCCAGGAGATGTCCCCAATATCATCCGAGCCACCACTCTTGAAATCTTCGGTAGGGATTCCCAAAGGGCTAATTTCGGTTGAAAGACCTTCGACATCTGTGGAGCCCATTTCTCTCTGTACGGATTTCGCCAATTCCTGATCCTCATCCGACCAGTCCGGCAGACCCACATCTTCCATATTTTGATACATTGTTTCAGCTATTACTTTATTAAAATGTCGTGGCCATGCACTCCCTAAAACTCTTTTGGTCATTTTAGTCTGGGTCATCATGGCTGCTCCTTCTGCGATCTTATTCAAACGCTCATAGTTGACCATAATTTTAGGATACGTCACTTCCCTGATAAAAAACCAAATACTGGCCTTGGATGGAACCACATTAGGCTGATCACCCCCATCTTTTATAACGTGATGAGAGCGTTGTAAGGGATCCAGGTGTTCGCGTTGATATTGCCATCCAATGCTGGTTAATTCAACCGCATCCAAGGCGCTCCTGCCCCTCCATGGAGCACCTGCCGAATGTGCTGATTGGCCTTCAAAATAATACTCAACTGAAATCAAACCGGAGCCGGTGGGTTGCCCATAGGCTACCGATAAATTGCTGCTAACATGACTAAATATTGAAATATCCACATTATCAAAATAACCATCACGAGTATAATACGCCTTGGTTGCCAGTAATTCCTCTGCCACTCCCACCCAGAGCATTAACGTTCCTGTAATTTCATCTCGCTCCATGACTTTTTTTACTTCGATAGCTGCCAATATATTCAAAGGTACACCTGAGTTATGACCTTCGCCATGCCCTGGAGCGCCTTCAATAATGGGATCGTGATAGGCTACACCCGGTTTTTGAGAGGCCTTTGGAATACAGTCAATATCACTACCTAGTGCAATAACCGGTTTACCACTTCCCCAGGTTGCAATCCAAGCTGTCGGGATGCCGGAAATTCCCTCTTCGATTTTAAAACCATTCTCCTTTAAAATGCCTGTTAAATATTTAGAAGTTTCAAACTCCTGGAAACCAAGCTCGGCATAGCTGAAAACTTTATCCACCATAACTTGAGCCTGTTTCTTCCGACCATTCAAATTTTCAGAGACTTCCTTTTTTAGTTTATCAATTTTTGTTGTCGACCATTTCCTTTGGGAATACACCTCACAGGTAGAAATTAAGGAAAACACAAGGGATATTACCAGAAGTTGATCTATTCTCATAGCCTTAGTTTGTTTTTGGAAGCATAATTCAATAACGCAAGTACATCTCTGAAACTTCATCCTATTAAATTTATGAAGAAGAATTTTCTAATAAACCGGCCTCTAAACCCCTTATTTCAGCTAATCCCCTCAGTCTTCCGATAGCAGGATAACCTGGTGATATCTCCTTGGTTAAATCATCCAGCATCTGATGTCCGTGGTCCGGTCTCATCGGGATCATTTCGCCCCTGTTTTTCATTAACTGTAGGATCTTCTCTACTACTGCTTTCATATCCACACTGCCATCCAGGTGATCAGATTCTACAAAATTGCCGTCACCTTCCCTCCTTACATTCCTTAAATGGATAAAATAGAGCCTATCTCCCAGTCTTTCAATCATCCCGGGAAGATCATTGAGTGGATTGACGCCATAGGATCCGGTACAAAATGTAAATCCATTGGACGGTGAGTCAACACTTTTCAATATCGCACGCAGATCATCTTCCGTACTTACAATTTTGGGTAAACCAAGAAGTGGAATCGGGGGATCATCAGGATGAATTGCTAACCGGACGTTTGCCTTCTCGGCAACAGGAATAATCCTTTTAAGAAACGCTACCAGGTTCTCCTGATATTCCTCCTTGCTTATCCTGCTAAATCGTTCATGTTCTTTCTTAAAAGCATCCAGCGAATAAGAGTGCTCCGAGCCGGGAAGCCCATGCAGAATATTGTTTTCCAATTCCTGGAGATCCTGACTGGTTAATCCTTTATAATAACTTTCCAATTCCTCAGGATTAAAATGGGAATATTCGTCAAGGGCACCGGGTCTGTCACATAAATAGATATCGAATATCGCAAAGTCACGCAAGTTAAATGCCAATGCATGGGATCCATCCTGATAATGGTATTTAAGGTTGGTCCGGGTCCAGTCAAGGAGGGCCATGAAATTGTAGCAGACTGTTTGGATACCACATTCAGCCAAATTACTGAGAGTAGCACAATAGTTATGAATATATTCGTCGTATTTGCCTGATTTGGTTTTAATATCCTCATGAACCGGTATACTTTCAACAACACTCCATCTTAGTCCCTGAGATTCGATTGCTTTCTTTCTTTTTGAGATTTCATTAACACTCCATATTTCTCCATTTGGAATATGATGTAGTGAGGTAACCACTCCGGAAATACCTGCCATCTTTAAGTGTTCAAGCGGAACCGGATCCGAAGGCCCGAACCAACGCATGGTTTTTTCCATAGTTAATTTTTGACTCATACTCTTCAGTTTTTAAATCTTATTAACGATCACATCATTATATTTTTTGATCAACGGTAACAAAAAATCAATTGCAGCTTTAGCCGCTTTTTCCGGACTTGGTAAAGGAAGAATTTCCGTTGAAATCCAACCATCGTAATCTACCGACTGAAGTTTTTTGAAAATTTCTTTGAAATCAGTATGACCTTGACCTGGAGCCAGCCTATTAGAGTCGGCGAAATGCAAATAATTAATGTATCCTATGTTTTTAACTAACTCTTCACCTATATTTTTTTCCTCAATATTCATATGAAAAACATCCGGCATTAACATAATATTAGATGCGCTCACTTTTTTAATCAGCTTGACCCCTTCGGTAACAGTATTTATAAAGTCGCATTCATAGCGATTAACCGGCTCCAAAATAAGAGTTACATCTTTGGGAAAGGCATAGTCACACAATTCATTGACGACATCCACAAAAAGGCTTTCCACATAATGTTTTTCCCTTCCCCCCACCATTCCTCTGACTCGTCCTATGTTTACCATTTTTCCATAAACCTCCGCCAAATCAATGAAATCTCTGAAAATTGCCTTTACCTCCTCTCTTTTCCTTTTGTCATCATGAGTAAACATCAAACCACCATCAGCATAAACCTGACCGGTGGAGATGCAGGATACATCTAAACAATACTCCTTTAAAAGGCTTTCAAGTATATTTTGATCAATTTCCTCTACCCTTTTCAATGCCAGTTCAACCCCATCATATCCTAATTTTGCTGCTTTTGGAATTGACTCATGAAAACCTCTGAAAACTACAAAAGCACTTTCCAGTGCATTGGTATCGGCTATGGCTATAGATAATTTCATTTTAAGGGCTTTAAATGGGTGAAATTTTCTGGGGAAATAATCTCACGAACTCAATTTTCCTTATGATTATAAACACCAATATGAAACTGAGGGGATGTAGTGTCCCCGATATAATGAATGCAGGACTATAACCGTATTGCTCAACTACAAAACCGATAATAAAACTGAATAACATAGCTCCGTAAGTACCTACGCACCCCATTAAACCAGCTACAGAGCCTACAATTTTTGAAGGGAACATGTCAGCGGCCAAGGTTTGCACAATTGTTGACCAGAATTGATGTCCGAACATAGCCATGCTGAAAAATGCCACTGCCATATTTAGTGAAGCTTCGGCAATCAACAATGACGCAGGCAGAAGAGCTGCGGATATGCCCAGGGCTATTTTTCTTGAGGTATCCAGAGAAAGATTTCTCTTTAGAAGATAACTACTAAACCAACCCCCAATAAAGCTTCCACATCCGGCAAATGCATATGGAATCCAGGCATAGGCACCAATTCCTATAATATCCAAACCTCTCTCATCACTTAGGTATTTAGGAAGCCAGAAAATGAAGAAGAACCATCCTGCATCCGTTAGGAATTTAATGGTTAAAAGGCCCCAAATTTTCCTGTAGTTAAATAGTTTGAGCCAGGGAAGTTTGTAATTATTGCCAGAGTCGTTTCCCATGCGCGAAGTAATTATAAGATCCTTTTCTTCCTTGGTTATAAACTTATTTTTGGAAGGTACCGAATACAACCACAGCCATGCGAAAACCCAAATGATCCCCAGTAAACCCGAGAGAAAAAAAGCCCATCTCCAATTTAGGGTAGAAATAATAAGGGCGATCAGTGGCGGGGCTGCCACAGCTCCCAAACTGGAACCGGTATTGAAAATTCCAAATGCAAAAGATCTTTCACCAGCTGGGAACCATTCGGATACTACCTTTGCCGATCCGGGAAACCCTCCTCCTTCGCCAGTGCCTAATAAGAAACGAGCAATTCCCAGGCCCATAACACTGGAGACCAGTCCATGGAACATATTTGCTAAGGACCACCAAACGATCATTACTGCATATCCAACACGGGACCCGAGAATATCCAGTAACCTACCGCCTACAGCATACATGGTGCCATATGCCAAGAGAAAAAGACTGTTTATTATACCATATTGACTATCAGTTATAGGAATAGTTTTCTTAATTTCACTGATAGCAACAGGAAAAGTTTGGCGGTCAAGGTAATTGATAGCAGTAGCTAGAGCTATCAGCCCCACAATCCACCAACGAAAGTTTTTTATTTTTTCCAATACAGCAAAGGCTTAAAATTGAAAACTGTTTTTTAAAACACGTCAGGCATTTTCCCACTTTTCCCTGGTAAAACTAACCGCATCTTTTACACCCTCCATGCCCTGGTTTCCCCACTCCTCCAGACAAAGCCAACCATCAAATCCTTTTGATTTCAAATAGTTGAATATTTCATTAAATGGGACCAATCCGGTTCCCATAGGTACCGGATCCATCTTACCCATGGTTCCTGTTTCTGCCACATGTATAGTTTTTACTTTATCGATTACCTGGTCAAGAACCTCCAATGTCCGGTCTTCACCTGCGACCAGAATATTGGCAGTATCAAAATTTATTCCGATTGAAGTATCTCTTATTTGCTTGGCAATTTCAAGAAAGATGTGGGGTGGGTTACTGAAGTCCATGTAGTCCCATGCTCCAGGTTGCGAATGGTCCTCGTAAAGAAGCTGAATACCATATTCGTCGCTTACTGGGGCTGCCATTTTAAAGTATTCCACGGTCCAGTCTATTCCCTCGTTTTCGCTAGTAGACGGGTGTGCCTGGCCAGCTGTAATGCGGAGAAATTTAGCTCCAAGAGCAGAGGCAAGCGCAATATCATGAACTAAGAAATCAAGCTCGCGATCCCTTTGATGTGCGTCGGGATGGGTGAAATCCGGGTAAGTGGTAACCATAACTAGGGGGATTTCTTCAGCATATATGTCGTTCCGGATTGAATCTATATACTTTGGCGTATGGTTTTTTAATAAAATTATGCCCAGGTCAAATCCATCTAAATCAAGACTCTTGCAGAATCTCGCATATTCTCTTATAGACATCTCCCCACTCATTATATTAG
The DNA here is from genome assembly GCA_965224285.1 of Cyclobacteriaceae bacterium. Classification (GTDB taxonomy): domain Bacteria; phylum Bacteroidota; class Bacteroidia; order Cytophagales; family Cyclobacteriaceae; genus JAJCYK01. The sequence goes on along the minus strand of OZ245043.1, from coordinate 3,501,671 downwards.
GGAAGAGGGAGACGGAAAGGCAACTCATTTTCATAATTCACTAATTTTAATTTACTGTACCGAGGCCAGAAAAATTGCTGGGCCAACTAAGTCATCCGGTGTACCCCATCTTCCTGCAGGATTCCTGCTTAGGATATAATCATTAAGTGGGTTTCCTGGATTCCGATAAGATATATTTATCGAAGTGGCAATGTATCCAGGACCAATTCCGTTTATCTGAATATTATGAGTTGCCCATTCGGCCGTTAAATTCCTTGTGAGCATTTTTAACCCTCCTTTACCTGCTAAATATGCTGTCGCAGTATCGCGTCCTAACTCACTCATTAACGAGCAAATGTTAATTATTTTTCCATTTTTCCGACGAATCATACTTCTTCCCACATATTTGGATAACAAAAACGGTGCAGTGAGTTTAGTTTGAATCACCGCATTCCAATCCTTTTCCTGCAATTGCTCTGCCGGTGCTCTCCTAATAATTCCAGCGTTATTGACTAATATGTCAATTTGGCCAATCTCTCACTCAATTTTATTAATTGCTTCTTCAACGCTGCGAGTGACTCTACATCAAATAAGCAACCCATCTACTTCAATCCCCAGCTCTCTAATCTCTCTCAGACAATTATCCAATTTTTGTTCAGTACGTGCATTGATAATAATTGAAGCCCCGGCTTTTCCAAGACCTTTAGCTAATGCCGCTCCGATGCCCTGAGTTAATCCGGTAATTAGGGCTCTTTTCCTCTTTAATTCAAATTGTGGGAAGTATTTTTCCACTCTCTTTAGATCATTATTAGGTTCCGAGTCAAGTGTTTATGCTGATGTGAAAATTATTTTCCTAGGGTAAGAATTTTAATGGGATTAGCTTAATCAAAAGTAGACAGATTTTGGTATAGTGGATGAAAGATATTTAGCTATTAATTAAACTATTTTAGCAAAATATACTGTCATTGTTATGCCTGTTATTTTCTGTTATTACTCAAACAATATCTGGTTAAGCAATATTTGCAGGGGAATAGTGGCAAAGAGATCTATTAACTATTTTTTGAATATTGTGCGGCACTTCTTTCAGATTATCTCAACTTCTGTTCAAAAAGAAAAACTCCCTTTTTATTGGCGGTAACTATATCTACTAAACCGTCCTGGGTCACATCTTCAGCAACAAAGTGTAGTCCAACACCAGAGTTTGTGTCAATCTGATGATTGATCCAAACCGGATCATTACCAGGGGTGAACTCTATCCATATTAGTGCAGCTGGCTCATGGGCACCCTCTCCTCTGCCTCTGGAGGCCAGGTAGCGCTTCCCTGTGATAAGATTGGGAAATCCATCCATATTTATATCCACTAATTCCAAGGCATGAGTTTGGGATACTTCTTCCGTAATCAAATGCTGTATCCAGTATACACTATCTGTATTTTGAGGGCTAATAGCTTGTTCGTGCCACCAGACGCCCCTTTTATGGGCAGATGAAGTAAACAGATCGTTATCTCCATCATTATCAATATCAAAAACCTTCATTTGAGCACATGCCTCTCCCAAATTCGCAGGATGAAATTTCCAATGGGACTGTCTCATATCAACTGGACCTTCCCACCAACCATCGGTTATAATTACATCAGGTCTGCCATCTCCATTGATGTCATCAAAACCAAGTCCATGTGAAAAGCGTTCAGTTCCCGGAGCCCCTTCCTTGCTAATGGCAATCTTAGTCCATTCTGTTTTACCAACTTCGTCCGGAGATTTAAACCAGATCATCTGATTTAGCTTAGTGTCTCCGCATATCAGATCTGCCCTGCCATTGCCATCAACATCTACAAACAAAGGAGATTCATTCCCTACCGAATCATGAATCAAATACTTTTTCCAATACCCCGATGCATTTTTCGGATTCTCATACCAGTATGCTGCCGTTCCCGGAAAACCGATCCGGATAAAATCAATCCAGCCATCCTGATTGACATCTAATGTAAAGTTCAACATTGAATTACTGTAACTTTCTTCTATTGTCGCTTTTTTTCCTTCCTCAACTGGAAAAACACGGCCCGAATCTATTTCATGTCGCTGCCATCCTGGAGCCTCAAACCAAAAAGCTCCTGCTAATACATCGATATTACCGTCATTATTAACATCGCCCACGGCTACTCCTTCAGAAATAAAGTCCTCTAGTATAATGTGTTTCTGAAAACTTGGTTGTTTCTTCTCCATGGATTTACAGCTTACTACTAGCATTAGGGAGAAAAAAATCAGAGTCTCCAGAAAGTGACCAAGAATTGTGGTTTTAGGAATATTCATTTTATGATCATTGGAATCATACCAAATGTAGCAAGTTCAAGCTTGGGTTGATTCAAGATTATTAGCCATTACCTAAAGTATTTTAGCTAATATCGCATTCCAACTAATCCACCTAGGTATTCTTTAAGAAGGCAACAATTATTTTTGCTCAAAAAAGAAAACACCTCTTTTATTGGCAATCATAATATCTAACAGGTTGTCACCTGTTATATCCTGAGCATGTATGTTTAATCCAACTCCGGACTGATCATCAATAGGATATGCAGTCCATTTTGGATGGGGCTTTTTATCGGGTGCGTATTCAAACCAGCTAATTACCGGTGGCCCATGATCCGCAGGGTCTTCCGAGTTGTGGGCATAGTAACGATTTCCTGTAATAAAATCTAGCCTGCCATCATTATTTACATCGCTTAGTGACAGGGCATGGGTTTCGGCTATGGTCTGAGTGATAATATGCCGATCCCACTGTACCTTATCACCTTGTTGGTTCTTCTGTTCGTGCCACCAGAAGCCACTGTAGTGAGCTGATGAAGATATGATATCATTGTCGCCATCCTCATCAATATCTAAGGTATACATTTGGGCACAATCCTCACCAAAATCTTCGGGGTGAAATTTCCAATTAGGCTGGGTTGGATCAGTAGGTCCCTCCCACCATCCCTGTTTTATGAAAACATCATTTTTACCATCTCCGTTTATATCTCCAAATCCCAGTCCATGGGCAAATCTTTTTGTACCTTCCACACCTTCTTTGCTAATGGTGAATTTTTCCCATTCAGTTCCCCCTGTTTTGGTAGGAGCTTTCAACCAAATCATTTGATTAACTTCAGGGTCCCCGCATAAAAGATCCTTCCGGCCATCTCCATCAACATCCACGAAATGTGGAGATTCATTACCTACTTTTTCATAAATTGTATGCAGGTTCCAATGTCCATCTTTATTTTTGGGGTTTTCATGCCAGTACGCCGCTTTACCCGGAAAATCAATTCTTATAAGATCTACCCAACCATCGAGGTTGACATCCATAGCAAAATTTAGCATGGAGTTGCTATAGCCTTTTCTGGGATAAAAGACCTGAACAGAAAATATTTCATGCTTATTCCAATCAGGGGCTTCGAACCAGTAGGGACCGGCCAAAATATCAATTTTTCCATCTTGGTTTACATCCCCTGCAGTCACTCCCTCTGAAATGAACTCAGTATGAAGAATGTGCTTCTTAAATGTAACTGCTTTTTCCTGACTAAAAAGAGAATTGGGGATGATATAGATGAAAACCAAAAAGCTGACTATGTTCCGGTAATGCAATTTTAAAATGCGTTTTCCACTAAATTCCTTATTTGTCATTTGGCTTTTATTTAAGGCTTAACAAGTAGGTTAGCAAAGCATTGAAATCTTCCTGAGAAAGTGTTTCCCCAAAATGATCAGGCATCAAGGTATAAGGATTGGGGTTTTGCTCCTGAATTTGGTTACTGGGAATAGTAAATTCTCCACCTGCTGCATTGGCAAAAACTACTAAATTACCCTCTACCCTCCGGAATAATCCTGTTTGGATATTCCCGTTTTTTAGCTTGATGGTATAAGTAACAAACGCTTTGGAAATATTGCGATTCGGATCTAGAATTTTTTCAGCCAAGGCACTTTCCCCCCAATTCCCAATACCATCCAATTGAGGACCAATGGTACCCCCTTGTTCACTAACTTCATGACAAGGCAAACATGTTTGATTGAATACCCTATTACCCTCGGCAATTGAGGTATTCTCTGATGAGTACTCCGATAATCGTTGATCAATTAATGCCTGAATCTCTTTTGACGGTGGCTCTTTGTTGAAAGTGATTTCTGTGAATTGAGCCTTTTGGTCCTCCCGCATAACCAACTCTAATCGTTCTTTAAGCTGGCGCTCAAGCAGTAGTCCGGGAGCCACTACCTCACTTTTTACAGCTTCAAATAACTCATCGACCCCTGCCGGGGTTTTTACAAGCGCTAAGGCGATCTCCTTTTGAGTTGTATAACTAAAATTTGGCAATGCCCTTACCAGGATCTGGTGACTTTTTGCCGAAGAAACCTCCCCGAGGGAAATCGCCACTTGTTCTTTCAATAACAGAGGTTCGCCTTCATCTATTAGAATTTTCTCAGAAAGAGAGTGTCCTTTATCCGGTGCAACTACTAGCAAAGCATCCAAAGCCCTGGTCCTGGCATAAATATCCGCAGTTTGGGTTTCAGCCAGTCTCTCAAGCAAAGGTGCCAAAGACTTTACCTGAAAATCCCTAGCAATTTTACAAGCAAAAATTTGCCTAGAAGCTATTTGAGAGGGATCTTTTTCAGGTAAGAGCATCAAATTAGGGTCCAGGTTACCTATCCCAATGTATTCCCGTTTTGTAGCAGAGCCGTCCACCACTGATAAGTAAGCTTGCTTACCTTTATGGTTTCCTAATTTCCACTGTATTTCTTTGGCGATCCATTCTCCGGTGATTTTTTCTTCAGCTATAACTTCATTTGTTTTCGATAATCTCAGCTGAACCTTATTTCTGATTGGGGAAGGATCCTCTCCTTCCAGGGGATCTTTCTTGTGTCCGAACAAATAAAATCTCATTTCCGTTGGCACGGAAAAATGTGGAGATTGTAAGATACTGGTGTGCAATCCTGATCCTTCAGGATCACTGGTTAATATTCTGGTAGTATCTAGCTGGTCAGTCGCTTTAATATCCTTTAAGCCCCAGGAATTCTCAGTGTAGGGAAGATCTTTATATGGAACTACTTTCCAATCCGGAGACTCAATCATTAAAAATCCTTCTGCTAAGGTAACACCCCATTTTTTGCCATTGCTAGTCATTTCTTGCCCTCGTTGGGCTAATCCTTCCTGAAGAGAGGTGAACAGGGTATAATTGAGGTCAAGGTCGTTTCCTGCTGACTTCTGGGAAATCTTAACCAATTGGCTTATTTTATCAAAAGGAAGATAACGCGCTAAATGACGGACATAGGTAATAAGGTTGGTGCTTGATTCCTGGTAAAGTTGAAGATGTCTCAAAAGAGCCAGTGCCGCCAATTCAGAATTCACACCCACGAGTATATTTGCAACCAACCGAGAATCCATTTCCTGCCACTCAATCTTACTTGCAAAATTCATGACTTCCTTATCCCTCAGTTGATCTCGTAATGCCTGACGAATGCTATAATAAAGGTGTGAATCTTCAGTGGGAGTCTTTTTAATAAGGGCCAGTAACTCATTAATTTGGTTTGAATTGGGATGTTTACCGATCACCATGACCGCAGCCCGCCGTACATGTGGATTTGAATCATTCAAGGATTTGATGACAACATTTAATAATGCCTCTGGAAGCTCCTCATACTCAAAAATAATTTTCAATGCATGTATTTTGATGTTGGTTCCGGAATTCAGAACGATTTCTGCAAGCTCTTCAACTGGGACAGAATTCAAGCGAAATAAAATCCACAAACCATGGATCACCTGATATTCAGTAACTTCACTAGATTGTATTAATTCCGATATAGACGGGATGGCTCCCTTTCCATAATGATCTACAATGTGATCAGATATTAACATCCTAACTGCCAGATTTGGATCTGATAAACCAACAAGTAAATCTTCCAAATTCTCCTTAGTCCAATCCCGGGCTTTAAATTGAGTTCCCTTGTCTTTGTAGGTGATTCGCCAGATCCTGCCTCGATGACGATCTCTTCCAGGATGGTTAAGAGGCACTTCATAATGGCCGATAATCCGGTTGTAAAAATCCGCCACATAAAGCGCTCCATCAGGACCCATTTTTACATCCACCGGACGAAACCAGGGGTCATTGCTAAAAATAAAATCAGGCTCTTGTTTAACCACTGGAGTAGATCCTGTAAATTCCATGGAATTTCGGAGCACACGGCTTAACACCACATCTCCGACAAAAAAGTTGTTTTGAAATTCCCGTGGAAATTTGTTGGCAGCATAGTACTCCAATCCCGCAAGGGCAGTAGATCCGTACTCGTGATTCATCATTGCCGGAGCAAATCCAATTCCGGTAGGGATTTTACCAAAATGTGGATAGTCACCCCCTCTTATAAGTTGATAAATGGGACTACTGTGACAGTCCACCCCGTACATATATCCCATTGGATCATAAGCAAATCCAAATGGATTAACCCTGCCGGTTGTAGTCAGCTCCACTTTTTTACCAGTTGGTAAGAATCTAAAAGTATTACCTGATGTCATGGCTATGGTATCATTAGAATTGACTCCTACCACCTTTGATGTGTTCTTATATCCATGATCGGCATGTACCCAACCATCCAGTCCGCGAACGAAATTATTGATCATCCCATGAGTATCTTCAAATTCGAATCCACTCAAAAGGATCTTGCGCTCATCCACGTGATCATCACCATCGTTATCAATCAGATGGTATACATAAGGAATACTGAAAGCAATGGCTCCATCTTTTACTGGAGTTATTCCTATAGGAATATTTAATGAATCGGCGAAAACCGTAAATTCATCTGCCTGACCATCCCCATTTGTGTCTTCCAGAATGGTTAATTTGTCATTTCCCCTTTCGTTGGGAAACGGATACTCATTGGATTGAGTAACCCAAAGTCTTCCCTTGGCGTCAAATGCCAGGTTCATTGGCTTACCTATATCTGGTTCCGAAGCAAAAAGTTCAATCTCAAAGCCCTCGGGCAAAATAAAACCAGCCATTTCCTCAGCTGGTGTCCTGGCCTCAGTCGCTCGGATGTTTTTGCTGAATTCCTCTTGAGATGTGGAATATTTTTCTATTTTCGGCCCACAGCCGCTTAAGTAAAAGGAAATGGTAACTCCAATAACTAATCCCCTTGCAATAGGATATGAGATCATATTTTATAACTGACTACTGCTATACAAATACATTCTGCTGATTTCATATCAATTAAGTTAAACGGGGTCCCATTCCAAACGTGCCATCTGAGTCCCCAGGGGAGGATTATGATTGGACGAAACATATTCCTTCCCATCAACCTGATAAATTTCAGGGGCACCTGCTTCTAGGATCCCCACATAGATTTTCTGTGATTCTTTAGTTGTAAGTCCAAAATCCATGGGATCTTCACTTCGATAAACATGGGTTCTGGCATCATTATAATCCTCAGTGACCAACAGGTAATAGTAACCGGCCCGCTGTACAACATGAGGACATTCGTGTTCCCATGTAGTTTCCCCGAAGGTGCCATCGTGATGTACCAGTCTAAAATCAGACCAGTTGGTCAGATCTCTGGAGGTTCGTAAATATATCCCACCGTTGTAAGGATCTTGCTGGTGCCCGGCATAATACATATACCATAGACTATCAATTTTTATCAAGCAAGGATCTCTGGTTTGACCGGGGCCAACAAATACCCGGCTGAATCCTTTTTTGTTCTTATATCTGGTCCAATTAACCCCATTTTTAGAAGTCATCAAACAAATTTGAGATTCCACACTCCTCATATTTTTTGATGGGGGGTTGCCCTTGACCGGATTTCCGTTAATATCAAATCCAGTACTGTGGCCGCCATAAAACATATAATAAATACCATTTTCCTCGACAAAGTAAGGGGACTGCATCCATTCTTGCCCGTACCAGTCATCAATACATTCACCCGCTTTATAATCACAACGCAGTACCTCACCCGTTTCTTCCCAAAGGCTTTCCTCAAGGTCCCTTGCTCGCCAATGGTATAAAACACGCCCTACCTCAGTATTGCGAACACAGCCCCAAAGATGCCAATAACCATCCTGGCCTTTGAATATATGGTGGTCTACCGGTTCAATTTTACTCAACCTATTGGTCAGTATCTCTCCATAGTCATCGTATTGCCGGTCTGTTCTTTCGCTCAGTCTCCTGCGATGAGCCACCAACATTTTTATCTCGTCATGTGATGCGGGGAAAAGGTCAGCCGGTGCTGACCCGATCAACCACCATTCACTTGCTATTTTGGGACGTAACTTTTGTTTAACGCCGTATTCTTTATTGTTCTTTACGGGAACTTGGTTATAACCAAAAAAAGGGCTCAAGCCCAACAAGAAGCTTGACTTAATAAACTTGCGTCTGTCGGTGTGACATTGATAACCGCTCATGCTAAATTGAATAATGTAAATCCCGGAATTTCATTAGGCCGGCACCCATCTCAGGCGTGACATCTGGGTTCCAGCTGCAGGATCGTGATTTGAAGAGACATATTCAATTCCGTCTGCTTGGTAAATCTCCGGAGCCGCGATTGCTATCCGTCCCACATACAAATCCTGAGCTGATTCTGCATTAGTGCCAAAATCTCTGGGATCATCGCTTCTATAAACGTAAGTTCTTGCTTCCCAGTAACTTTCCGTCCTAAATAAATAAAAATAACCTTCTCTGTATACTACGTGAGGGCATTCATGATCCCAACTGGAAGGTCCAAAAGTAGGATCTCGATGGGCTACCTTGTAGTCAGACCAGTGAATAAGATCCTTGGAGGTTCTCATGAATATTCCTCCTTGCCCTCTGAGGTCTCCACCTTCATACCCGGCGTAATACATATACCAAGTATCATCTACTTTTATAAGGGATGGATCCCTTGTCTCCCCGGGACCTATAAATAAGCGACTCAGTCCATCCTCGAAAAGATGACGTTCCCATTTGAGCCCATCGTCCGAAATCATTAAGCAAATTTGAGATTCGGATTTAAACATATCCTCACTCATCCCTCCCGCGGGTACACCTGAGCTATCTCTTCCGGTACTATGGCCGCCATAAAACATATAATATTTGCCATTTTCCTTTACTATATAAGGAGACTGTATCCACTCCTGTCCTCTCCAGTCATCAATACACTCCCCAACTTCTGGGTCACACCGGATAAATTCCCCTGTCTTCTCCCAGGGGCTATCGGTCAAATTTTTAGCTTTCCAATGGTACAATATCCTGCCATACCCAGTACCCCTGACACAACCCCATAGGTGCCAGTTTCCATCATCAGCTTGAAAAATATGATGGTCTACCGGCTCGAAGCGTGACTCCTTGTTAGCCTCCTTATCTGCATACTTGAGGCAATCTTCTTTTGACATCCCAAAGGCTTCACAAATTTTTTCGATTTCTTCGGCAGTTTTCGGAATTTCGGCTGGAATCTCTTTACTCACAGGTGGAGGTGGCCCTATGAGCCACCAGTCATCATATAATTCCGGTTTTAACTTTCTTTTTACCCCATTGTTGGTATATACCCTGGTAACCACCGAAGGCATGAATGAACTCAAGAATAACCCTCCAGTTCCGGCTAAAAGAGTGTTTATAAGAAACTTACGACGGTTTGGAGCAGATATAATCCCTTTTGGAACAGCTTGATTTTTTTTCTTCATTAGTTAATAAGTAATGATAATGGTGAAAATTATTCTTGAAAGTGCTTTACAAGCCCGGGGTCAAAACCTCTGGCCTGTTCAGTATTTAAAGCAGGGGAACCGCGGGTAGCGGTTCCCCTCAAATACATTATATTTTCTAGTATCCGGGATTTTGATCAGACTGGCTTATTAAGGCGTTGTTGTTAATCTCATCCTGTGGAATAGGCCAGAGCAACCTGCTGGGGTGAACCACTACTCCAAATGCAGCTCCGATAGCTTCTTCAACAGTTCCAGTTCTTACTAAGTCAAACCACCGGCGGTGTTCGTTGATAAACTCGTAAGCTCGTTCGAGAATAACTGCATCCCGAAATTCGGAAATACTCATGCCTGCAGGATAATCCGCAGGTGAGGGAGCGAACGGGTCAAAACCATACGCTCTTCTTCTTACAATATTCAAATACTCCAATGCCTGCTCCGTAGGAGATCCGGAAGCCATGGCTGCAGCCTCAGCGTAAATCAGATAATTTTCACTAAAACGGAGATAATAGCGAGCGTTGGACCGGGTTCCGTCTGGTTTAGCAATATACTTTTTGAACATTATGGGAAACTGCGCTGGTAAAGAAACAGTACTTCCATCTGTGTCAACATATTCCGTATACAAATTGAAACTCTTTCGCAAGTCATTATCATCCCAGGCATCCCCTATAATAGTAGTTGTAACTGGCAAAGTAGTGAAAAAACCCCTTGAACCGGCATTGTATACAGGTATGTTGCCCATATGTAACGTCCTAATATAACTATCTTGTTGAGTCGCAGAATAGTGAATAGACATTATATCCTCGGTAGTCGGACGTTTGGCGAAAATTTCATAGAAATCATCCGGTTCTGAAACAGGAATTATGGCAAACTCACCACTATTGATGACTTCTTCAGCCTTGGATGCCGCAGTAGACCAGTTTTCCAGTGTTAAATGAACCTGAGCAAGCACCATTTTGGCTGCCCATTTTGAAGGACGCCTGGTGTCTGCTCCGAATGAGTTCGGAAGATGTGTTTCAGCAAAAGTCAAGTCCTCAATGATAACATCATAAACAGCAGCAATCGGGGTTCTGGGAGAATCGATGGTAGTTAAATCCTTGGTTGCTTCTAGTTTTAAAGGTATTGGTCCATACATTCTTACTCCCATGAAGTAATTCCAGGCCCTCATGAAACGGGCTTCTGCCATCAAGGGATTTTTTCGGTCTTCGGCTATATCCATATCCGGAACATTATCCAGCACTCCATTGGCCCGATTTATCGCTAGATAAAGGCGCCGATACCAACGCTGATCCGATCGGTCAATATGTGTATTATCCATAGGAGCATCCCAGTTACTGATGGATGTCCAGGAGCCCCGGCCTTTGGCGAAATCGCTATGGAGTTCCAGAAACTGGTCATTAAATGGACCAATTAAATCCACTTCATATATCCCCTTGATTGCTAATAGGACATCTTCTTCAGTTTGCCAAAAATTGACATTGGAAATAAAATCCTGAGGAACTTCCTCAAGTTGATCTTCACAAGAGAAGAGAAATAATGCGATTGTGGTATAAAAGCTTAACTTTTTCATTGGTATGAACTTAAAATTTTTAGAAACCAAGATTTAAACCAACTGAATAAATCTTTGCTGAGGGATAAGCAGATTCATCTATTCCCACTTTTAGCCTATCACCGATATTTTGTGAATCGGTACCTGTTACATTCACTTCAGGATCCACCCCAGGATAATCTGTAAAAGTAAATAAGTTGACGCCTGACACATAAACCTGGGCTCTGGTTATCCATTTCAAGTTGTCAACGGGGAGATTATATCCAAGTTTAATGAGTTTAACCCTCAAATAACTTGCATCTTTTATATATCTGTCGGAAACTCTAGCCACGGTGGAGCTACTAATTTTTGGATATTTCGCATTCGGATTCGGATTATCTTCAGTCCAGTAATTGCCGAACAAGTCTGCCAATTGATTCTGTCCCCTCTGAAATGAATTAAGATGGACCCCAGCCGTTTCCCAAAATAGATCTCTTCCCTGAACGCCTTGGAGGAAGACATTGAGATCAAAGCCTTTATACGAAAAGTTATTATTTAAGCCGTAAGTAAAGTCCGGATAAGGACTTCCCAGAATTACTCTGTCTAAAGCATTGATTGTACCATTACCGTCTATGTCTGTGAATTTTATTAGCCCGTCCTCATCCAATCCATCTTCGACCAAGCCATAGAATACTCCCAATGGTTCTCCAATTCGGGCAATATTGATGACTTCATTAAATGGATGTGAGTTTTCGCTTCCAAAAATGTCGCTTTCCCCTGCAAGGCTCTTCACTTCGTTGTCATTGGCGGCAAATTGTCCATAAATATTCCATTTGAAGTCATTTCTTACTATTGTCGCACTTATACCCAATTCAATACCTGAGTTCTGAACCTCACCAATATTTTTAAGGGCAGATGAAAATCCTACCGAAAAAGGCAACGGAACAGATGCAAGTAATTTATCCGTATTCTTCTTATAATAATCGAAGGTTAGTTCAACATTTCCTACGATTAGATCAAATCCCACATCAAGTTGAGTTGTAGTTTCCCATTGTAAATCAGCATTAGCTAATGCATCAGGAACATAACCTACTTCATCTTCTTCATCCCCAATTACCACCCTTGTAGACCTCAACCGATCAAGCGATTGATAAGGGCTTAGTGCAGTATTACCGGTAACCCCATAGCTCGCTCTAATTTTCAGATCATCAATAAACCCAACCTCTTGCATAAATGGTTCTTGAGAGATTCTCCAGGCAATGGCCCCGGAAGGAAAAGTCGCCCATTTATTATCAGCTCCAAATCGCGAAGATCCATCAGTACGGATACTTGCCGTGAGTAAGTATTTACCTTTATATGAATAGTTGGCTCTACCTAGCCATGAGAACAATGTCCATTCCGAAATACCATTATCAGGGGCATTAATAATCGAGGCTGCCGCTAAGTCAAAATTTTCAGTTGAATTGCTCGCTAGTCCCAAAACGGTTGAGCTTTCAAATCGCCTATTAAAGTTCTGAGCCGTAAATCCACCAACCAGAGTGATCTCATGGTCGGCACTAAAAGTTTTGGTATAACTCAAAATATTTTCGTTCAAAAAGGAGTTTCGATAAACATACCCATCTTTAGCAAATCCCAGATCGGAGGGAAATATAACCGGTTGAAATTCCTCAAGTATGGAATTCTCATACTCGAGCCCAAATCTGGACCTAAATGTTAAACCATCAATAATATTGAACTCTACGAACGAATTGGCCAGAACCCCATTTGAAAGCGTTCGTTCTTTATTTCTAGTGTGAATCAGAGGATTAAGAACATCCAAACTAACAAAGGAATATGTGGGAAGCTCAATAAAAGCTCTAAAGAAAAAATCCCCATTGGCATCAAAAGGACTGGCTAACGTTGGAGGGGCAGAAAGCGCATCAGTGTAAATCCTACCGCCAAAATTACCGCCGTTTACGTCAAGCTCATTGACTTCCCTTCGAGATAAGGTAACGTTGACCCCAAAATTTACCCGATCGTTGACCTCATGGTTTAAATTAAAACGCATCGATCCCCTTTTAACTCCAGTGTTTTCAATAATCCCATCCTGTTGATAAAAATTCGTTGAAAAAGAATAATTGGTATAATCTGACCCCCCGGAAAATGTGGCGGTATGACTTTGAATTGGAGCTGATCTGAAGATAAGATCCTGCCAGTCAGTTCCTGGGGATTGTATGGTATCAGCATCAAAAAAAGGAGCAATGCCTTCATTTTTTGCCCATTCATTTGCAACAGTTACGTATTGCATTGCGTCGAGTACTTCATACCTTTCGATTTCCTCTTGGGTACCATAAAAACTATTTACCTCAATTCTTCCTTTTTGTCCTTTTTTTCCTCCTTTTGTGGTGATAATCACTACCCCATTAGCACCTCTCGTTCCATAAATTGCCGTTGCAGATGCATCCTTCAAAATATCAATTGACTCTATATCAGATGGGTTGAGGAATTCGATGCCTCCGGTGATTGGAAAGCCATCTACTACGTATAAAGGATCATTACTTCCTATCATTGAATTACCACCCCGAATCCTTACCTGGACTCTCCCTCCCGGTTCACCCGAGTTTTGTTGCACGGTTACACCAGGAGCTCTTCCATTTAAAGCCTGTTCCACGTTATAAACTGGAACAGCTTCCAATTCCTCGGTGGTTACCCTAGCTACTGAACCGGTCAAGTCACTTTTTTTTCTGGTACCATATCCAATAACAATCAATTCGCTGAGTTCAACATCAGTTGAACTCATTGCGATATTAATTCGATTTCTCCCATTAATTGGTACCTCCTGGGGTACAAATCCTACGTATGAAAATACCAAAGTGTCGTTTTCATTAGGGGCCGTGATGTTGAAATTTCCATCTATATCGGAAATAGTGCCTAAATTAGAACCCTTAACAAGTATATTAGCCCCTGGTAGGGCGCTTCCGTCACTTTCAACTGTAACCCTACCTGAAACCGTTATTTCTTCAGTCTCATCCACTGCAGAAAACGGATCTTTTTCATCTACCATTGAAATTTTCTGCCTGATATCCTTAGACAACAGATCCTTGGAATTTATGGTTGGATTCGAAAGGTCTTGACCAAGCGCACTAAAATAGGCGATATTCCATCCTACAAGCAACACCAGAGCTGGTTTCCGGAAACTATAATACATTCTCCACATGGATTGTAACTTTTTTTTCATAATGTTGGTCTTTAGGTTAATAGAATAGTAGTACCAAAGGCGAAAAGCCATTTTGATCGTGCTGAGTAATTGAAAATATAAATTAAATATAGAGGGTATCGGAATCGATAAATTAAAGTGAATTAGCCATTAACTGAAGTATCTTAGCAAGATACCTGGTTATTCAGTCAAATCTATTTTGGATATTGATTATTCACGGAAATGGAATTTATAAATGGATGGGATGGTAGTTAAGCCCTGGTCATCAAATTAATTTCGGTTTGCATAAGGATCAGATCCCGAGAACCATTTTGATTTAATTGGACTAAAATGATTTTTGAAACTGATTCTATTTAGGAGCTTGGTTTTGATTTAAATCAAAATCCAGATGAGATTCGAATATAGAAATGACTTAGCCAAAAATAAATATACCATGGATTGAAAAGTGAATAACCAGTCACTATTAAGTCATAAAAAAGTATTCAATCCTAAGTGAAAAAAGTCAAGATAATATATCGTCAACCACATGACCATGCACATCGGTCAAACGAAATCTTCGTCCTTGAAATTTATATATTAAACGCTCGTGATCCACTCCTAAAAGATGAAGCAGGGTGGCTTGAAAATCATGTATATGAACAGGATTCTCCAGGATGTTGTAACCGAATTCATCAGTAACACCATATGATATTCCGTGTTTGACTCCAGCGCCTGCCATAAAAATAGTAAAACATTTAGGATGGTGGTCCCTACCGTAGGTTTCAGAATTTAAATTTCCCTGGGAATAGTTAGTTCGGCCGAACTCTCCGCCCCAGATCACCAATGTGTCATCTAGCATACCTCTTTGCTTCAAATCTGTAATCAAAGCGGCAGAAGCCTGATCTGTTTCTTTACATTGCCTTGGTAGATCTCGTGGTAAGTTATTATGCTGATCCCATCCCTGGTGATATAACTGGATGAATTTAACACCTTTTTCCGCAAGCCGTCTAGCCAGTAAGCAATTCGCTGCGAAAGTTCCGGGCTTCCTGGAGTCCTCTCCATACATTTGATAAACCGATTCCGGTTCCGATGAAGTATCCATTACTTCAGGAACTGAGGTTTGCATTCTGAATGCCATCTCATATTGAGCAATCCGGGCTTTGATCGACGAATCATTGAATTCATCATGCTGCATCTCCTGAAGATCCCGGAGTTTGTCAAGTTGTAATTTTCTGGATTTAGAATTGACTCCTGGAGGATTGGACAGGTAAAGTACCGGATTCTTACCCGCCCGAAATTGTACTCCCTGGTGCTCGGAGGGCAAAAAACCATTTCCCCATAGCCGGGAATACAGTGGTTGACCACTTTTTCCCTTAGTTACCAAAACCACGAATGTTGGTAAATTTTCATTATCACTACCTAGCCCATAGCTCACCCAGGCCCCTATTGAAGGTCTCCCGGGAAATTGTGATCCCGTTTGCAGGAAAGTTACGGCCGGGTCGTGATTTATGGCTTCCGTGTGCATGGACTTAACAAAACACAGGTCATCAGTAATCTTCGATGTGTATGGCATTAGATCGCTAACCCATGCCCCACTATTGCCATGTTGCGTGAACCCGTACGGGGATCCAGCCAAGGGCAGGCTCGCCTGTCCAGAAGTCATACCAGTTAATCTTTGACCTCTCCGTACACTTTCCGGTAATTCTTTCCCATGCATCTTAGTTAAAAGAGGTTTAGGATCGAATAAATCAACTTGGGATGGAGCTCCACTTTGAAAAAGATAGATTACCCTTTTCACCTTAGGAGGAAAATGCGGTTGTCCATTGATTCCGGCGTTTTTAACAATAGCCTTAGCTAAGACCTGCGACGGTTCCATTAAATTGAAGAGGGATAACGCACCCAATCCCAGAGAAGTTCGGGTTAGGAAGTCCCTCCTGGTGTAATTAGAATTGGTATCGTTACAATGGCTCATGTCAATTCAGGGAAAATCTCAATTATTACCTTTTCATATAGGTCTCATCATGGTTAAAGATGGTATTGGCCACCATAGTAAGAGCAGCTAGTCTGGTTTTGTTGATATCCCCTTGCAATTCATACTCTCCAACACTTAACAGTTGCTTTGCTTCTTCAGGATATTTCTTAAATCTTTTCTCCTCTTGAAAATAGAGGCTTCTTAAAACTTCGATCTCTTTCTCGTTAGGTGATCGACCTGTAGAAAGACGAAACGCATACACAATCTGCTTATCTAAATCCTCCATTGCTTCATTTGATATTCTTTCGGCAAGCGCTTTAGCCGCCTCAACGAACTGAGGA
This sequence comes from Cyclobacteriaceae bacterium, assembly GCA_965224285.1. Lineage (GTDB taxonomy): Bacteria > Bacteroidota > Bacteroidia > Cytophagales > Cyclobacteriaceae > JAJCYK01. The sequence continues at coordinate 3,485,001 of OZ245043.1, read as the reverse complement.
TCATTCATCAATACCAAGGCCTGCAAAGGAGTATTGGTCCTTTCCCTACTAACTGTACAAATATCTCGGTTTGGGGCATCAAAAATTGTCATAAAGGGAGGAGGAGATGATCTCCTGATAAATGTATACATACTTCTTCGATAAAGGCTCTGGCCTGAGTCTTGCTTATATGTCAGCAGCTTTCTAGAATAATTACTTAACTCCCTCCAAAGACCTTCGGGCTGGTACGGTTTTACGCTATGCCCCCCGATTGCTTTTTCCAGAAGACCGCTCGCAGCTAAAGCATTATCACGTATTATCTCCGCTGGCCATCGGTAACTTGGGCTTCTACTCAGAAGAAGGTTATTAGGATCGGCTTCCAAATGCTGTTGGGTGGATTTTGAGGTCTGCCGATAGGTTGCTGACATTACCATTTTTTTTAACAGGGCTCTTAAATTCCAGCCCGATTCCATAAAATCCACAGCCAGCCAGTTCAACAATTCGGGGTGGGTGGGTAAATCCCCCTGGTTGCCAAAATCATTAGTGGTCCGAACCAATCCTTTTCCAAAAATCATCTGCCAGTACCTATTAACCGTCACCCTGGCTGTTAAAGGATTTCGGGGGTCAAAGATCCATTTTGCAAGTCCTAGTCGATTGGCCGGTAAATCATGGGGAAAGGGAAGTATGGCTTCCGGTGTTCCGGGTCTAACAGATTCACCGGGACTATTATATTCTCCTCTTTCTAAAACGAACGTCTCCCTGGGTGGAGTCATTTCTTCCATCACCATCACTTCATCTATGGGCCCTATACTCTCAATGAAACTTTTTCTGAGATTCCTAAGGTCCATTTCCTTACTTTTAAGTAAAGAATTTTTTGTCGAAAAATATTCTTTGGCTTCCTCTGGATTATACGTTAATTGGTATTTATTACTTTCACTTGCCTTATGTATTATCTTTACTTCAAGGGAGGACAACTTTCTTTCATAGATCCGTATTTCATCCATTAACCCTTTGAAAATTCCAAATTCCCCGGTATGGAGGCGGTAGCTTTTACCAACCCTGAGCGCTCGCTTTTCGGGAATATGAGTTGCTAATTTAATAGGATAAATAGTTTTATAAAGCCTGTCGAACTTACTGACGGTTTGAACCATTTTACCGTTGACGAAAATATTTACTCCCTCCGCTTTTAAGGACCCATCATAGGTAAACATCACAAAAGTCCATTCGTTGAGAGATACCGAGTCCAAACTAGTGACATGCAAATAATTATGAGGCAAGGAATGAATTAATCGTACATTTAAACGGTTATCAGAGTCTAAGTAGAAATCCCAACCCCGCCAAAAATTGTTCTTTTGACCACTATTCCCCAAGATAGTTTGAGTCTTATTCTCTTCCTTTTTAGAAGTATTAACCCAAACTCCGGCGGAAAATTCATCATACGCCTCAAAAAGGCCAATATCATTTAAGTATAGTTCGTCATATTCTCCGGAAAATTTCAAGGCATTGCCAACTTTACCAGGTACAAGCTGAGGGGCAACTTTTGTCATGCATCGTGGATTACCATCTAAAAGATAGTTTTCTTTTTCCCAGGATGACTTAAAATATTCCAGGGGATAATGACCAATGAGTCCCTGGATGGTACCTATTTCAGGTAGTTTTAAGGACACGGAATGGTGTAGTTGCTCTTTCAGTTGAGTTAACTGATTCTCCTTTTGGTCAATGTAATGCTTAATCTCATCAATCTTTTTTTCTGACTCAGTATCAGTTAACAAGAGCATTGGGCCATAATTGCCGTCGGCACCAGTCATACCTAACTCTTTAACGTTATTAAAGAAAGCCGACATTTGGTAGAACTCTTTTTGAGAAATCGGATCAAATTTATGGTCATGACAACTGGCGCACTCCATAGTCATTCCCAGAAATGCGGTGGCTGTGGTAATGGTGCGGTCCGCAACGTATTTCAATCTGAATTCCTCATCAATTACTCCACCTTCATCTGTCATGGGATGATTTCGGTTAAACGCTGTAGCTAGAATCTGGTCTTGGGTTGAATTGGGCAGTAAGTCTCCTGCTAATTGCATAGTGACGAACTGATTGTAAGGCATATTTTCCTTATAGGCCTTGATGACCCAGTCTCTCCACGGCCACATCATTCGATAACCGTCGGCGTGCATGCCATGAGAGTCGGCATACCGGGATACATCCAGCCATTCCATAGCTAATCGCTCAGCATGGGCATCACTCTCCAGCAATCTATCCACAACCCTCTCATATGCAACAAGAGAACTGTCCAACAAAAACTCATTTATTTCTTTAAGAGTGGGTGGTAAGCCGGTAAGGTCCATGGTAACCCTTCGAAGCAAGCGTTCCTTATCTGCCTGGGGTGAGGGCATAAGACCTTCCAGTTGGATTTTCTTAAGGATAAAATAATCGATTTCATTTATGTTTTTCCATTTTTCCGGTAACCCAGTTGGTATAGCCGGTTTCTCCAGCGGTATAAAAGACCAATGTTTCTTCCATTCAGCCCCTTGTTCTACCCATTTCAGTATAGTAGCTTGATCTTCAGGAGTCATTTCCAGGTTTGATTCGGGTGGAGGCATGTGATATGAAGCGTCCTGACTCAAAATTCGTTGAATAGCTACACTCTTGCCTGGTTTACCTGCAATGAAGGCGCGACCACCTTCTTTCAGTAAACCAAAGGCTCCCTCTTCAGTATCGAGGCGCAAGCCAGCCTTGCGGGAATTCTCGTCAGGACCATGACACTGATAGCATTTATCGGAAAGGATGGGCTTGACGTGATAATTATAATCTACTTCTTCAGGCAATTTCTTATAGGCGTGCAATAATTCGGATGGATAATCCTGACCGCAAGAAAAATGAAATCCAATAATCACAACAGCCATTAAATAGCTTATGGGTATTTTTATTTGGCCATTTGTGATTATTCGCATATTAAATGCTCATTTGAGAATTATTAAATTTCAGAAAAGTCAGGATTGCCTGTATACAAAATTAGAACTAACTCCTCTCATTCTACTTAAGAGAATTAACAATTTATTAAATTATTTTAGCAGATTTAGACTAGTCCTCGATGGGTAATCAACCAGTAGATGGGTAATCAATTGAATCCTTAAGATTAAAATCAATATGTTGTCAATTCATTTGAAATTGATGCTCGTTGCGGTATTGTTTGGGGGTTAATCCAATGATTTTTTTAAATTGATTATTGAAATGGGTATAGTTGTTAAATCCAACCTCATGGCATATTTGGGAAATACTAAAGTTATTATCATTCAGCAATTTACAGGCATAACCAATTTTTATCTCATTTAAGAACTGAGTATAGGTTTTGTTTGAATGAGCTTTAAAGTACCTACAGAAAGCAGTCGGACTCATGTTGGCTACTTCGGAAACTTCTTCCAGGGAGGGGTTCTCAGCGTAATTGTCAATTATAAATTGATACACGTCGTTGATTCTCTTACAATCATCTTCTCCCAGGGATGTGGTGAATGCTGGACTGGACAGTAATTCTTTCTCCTCGGAATATGCCATCAATTTTAATATTCTCAACAGGTCTATTATCTTGTCAATACCATTCTTCTGATCATCCAAATAATAAAGTTGTTTACTAAGTTCAGTTTTGGTTTTTCCATAAAATTTAATTCCTCTCCTCGAAAGTAAAAGGAACTTCTTAACTGGAGAGATATCAGTTATTTTCCAGAAATTTTTACCCAGAACATCCTCTTTAAAATAGACAACCTTGGCTTTTGAAGTCAATGAACTACCGGTCTCATTATAGTATTCTTTATCGCTCCTGTAAAGGTGAGGGATTTTGGAGCCATAAAATACCAGATCGCCCGATTGAAATCGTTCCATGCTATCTCCCACAAAGCGTATTCCTGACCCCTTTAATACTAACATAATCTCGCATTCAGCATGAAAATGCCAGTGAGGAAAGAAGTACGGTTCCTGTACTCTCATTATTTTAAAGACATCTTCCAGCTCTGAGTTTACTAGTTTTAAAAGGGGTTTCATGCTTAAGTAGGGTACGACTATTCTTAATATACGAATAATCTCAGATTCGCTCTTACTGTTTTCTAGCTATTTCTGGCTGTGTTTTGTCATTCCAATAGAAAAACTTTATGATTGGCATTATTGAACATTTAGTTGTCAATTCTATTGTTGTTATTGAAATTATTCAAGCCGTATTATCCTCTGCCAAAAAATTCCCAATCTGAGAGGACGTTAGCTACCTGGAAATTTAATATTATTAGGCAGCTCGGGGGAAACCAGATTCCACTTTCTCAGAAGTGGATTCTGTACGTTTATTTAAATGAACTGGAAAATAATGGAATTCACAACTAAACCGGGACTTCTTCCCTGCCCAGGAAAGAATGCTTATTTCTATACTGCTTGGGAGTTAACCCAATATGTTTTTTAAATTGATTATTAAAATGGGTAAAGTTGTTAAATCCAACTTCCAGGGATATTTGAGAGATATTGAATTTATCGTCAATAAGCATCCTGCAGGCATATCCTATCTTAATCTCATTTAAAAACTGTATATAGGTCTTATTTGTATGAATCTTAAAATATCTGCAAAAGGCAGTAGGGCTCATGTTGGCAACATCTGCCACCTCATCTAAGGATGGGTTTTCTGCATAATGGTCGATTACGTGTTGATAAACATTATTAATTCTTTTACAATCATCTTCTTCCATATGATGAACAAAAGCCGGACTTGATAATAATGTTTTTTCATCAGTGTAGGCCATTATTTTAAAAATAATCAATAAATCGATGATCTTTTCAATACCATTTTTTTGATCGTCCAATTTCTTAATTCGTTGTATTAATTCATGTTTTACCTTGCCTTTGAATTTAATTCCCCTTTTTGCTTGAGACATTAATTTTCTAATCGGCAGGAGATCGGATAATCCGATAAAACCTTCCCCAAGAAGGTCCTCGTTAAAATACACCACTTTAGCTGTAGAAAACCGTCCTTCCGTTTGATAATATTCTTCATCGCTCCTGTAGAGATGAGGTATGTTTGAACCATAAAAAACAAGATCACCTGAATCAAATCTTTCCATACTATCGCCAACAAAACGCATCCCCGAACCCTCTATTACCAACATTATTTCAAATTCCGGATGGAAATGCCAATGAGGGAAAAAGCAGGGCTCACGTACATTCATTATTTGAAATATACTATTCTTGGAGTTAATTAATTTCAATAAAGGTTTCATCCAAAACCACCCACATTATACCTTACCACGCTTAATAATTTAGTTTTTTTTTCAATTTTATCTAATGAATTATCCCTCATTCTCAACGTATTCTAACAATTTTTAACCCGGTTTATTACAATATTAGGGATCGATTAACTAAAAGAATGCCAACAATACCTACCCGATAAAACTTGAACTGTGTTAAAGGTCAAAATCCCGAATTTACCCAGGTGTGCATCATGTTAATTCTTGGCCTTTTGAATTGATTTATATTCTTCGCAAATCAGCCACATACCTTTTCTTCAAATATGCCCTTGATTCAGTTGGAGTAGCATTCTTTGTTATCCACATCGCCTCCAACAGGTAAAATTTCAACAGTTCATCCAGGTTGAGCCTCCCGTTTAAGTTAATATGGATGCCGCCATCGTTTGAACCTTCGAAATGAGCTATGAGGAACGGATTCAGCCTTTCCAATAAATTAACTAATCATCGTTTTATTTTAACAACGTAATAGGGTGTTTCAACTTTTGGATGGGGATGCAAAGTGGCATTAGCATGTACATCGAATACTTCAAAGTAATACATTATATCAAAATCCTTAGAAATTGCCCTCCCTGGTATTGTACCTACATAACTATCTCCTCTTTGTTCCATTGTTAATACCGTATATTCCATTGTCTGTCGTGTCGAACGATAGTATAAGAGTACCTTACTAATGGCAGAACTATCCCTAACTTCAGCCTTGATCACCAGGGGTTGACCAGGATAGTGCTCTCTTACGGGTGAATGGGTTACTGATGGAGGAGTATTATCATCTGTAACATCAATGAAAAAATATGGATGCTTTTCGTTTGCTTTTGGAAGGTTCACTACACGACCTGTATTATCCTCTGCCTCGAAATAATATCTTATTTTACTTGTTTTCATGTCCTCTGCAGGCAAAACCGCCGAATAACTTGTTTTACTATCAGGTTGCATTTCCAATGCCTTAAATTCATTCCCTCTCCCCGAAGCATACTTCAAGGTTACTCGGACTATTTCGGTAGGCACCTCAAGAGTCGATGCATTTGATGTAATTATTCCAAGGCTGGTCAAAGGATATTCGTCATTGGGAGAAGGAGGCAGTGTAACACCAACGGTGATATTCCTGCTTTGTCTAGGCTGAGCCTTCCTTACTGGGGTATGAGTGATATGAGGCTCAACCAATGTGAACGTCAAAGCATTGACAATGAAGTGTGCACCTGGATCCGCTTTGAACTTTAACCTGATATTGATGAAGCGTTCACCGGTCATATTGATATTAAAACGCCTGATAACGGATTCTCCAGACCGGATAACCTTGCTTTCCAAGATCGGTCGCTCTCCGAATCTCTCCACCACGATCACCTCCATGGGTCCGTGATCGGCAGGACTTGGGCTCTTATCTGTTAAAATGACTGCTCCCTGATAATGACCTTCCGGCAAGTCAACTCGGAAAACAGCCTCATTTTTGCCACTAATGTAATCTCCCATTAATACTTCACCTGGAATATTAGAAACTTCACTTAACCGGGCGCCACTCCAGGTGTAGCGAGACAATTCCTTGGCTTCAGAAGCTGAAAGATCATCCCCTTCTATCCATCCATATCCTTCATCCGGATCATAACGACTGCTGGGAAAAACACCTTCGAATCGCCGTTCCACTGTATAATTGTTTACATAGGGCGTGGAATACACTTCAGTATTCCTGGTAAACGGTTCCGGACTAAAATCAAAAGCATAATCTGCATTCTGAATTATTTTGAAAAGCTCCTCCTGATACTTGAGCTGTTTGATGTCATCTTCAACGAATACAATATTGTCTTTCCAGTGACCTACACTTCCAGGGCCAAAAACAAGGTTGGAAGAATAGATTTTTTCAGCACGGGAAGCAAGATTTTTCCATATCACGAGACCTTCTTCTACATGCTTAATGGCTTGACGTAGTTGATTAACATCCCCGGTTTTATAGAAGAACCCAAGTTTAATAGCCGCCCTTATTTTTTGAGCAAAGTAGCGTGCCATTCCGGAAAGTATACGAAAATCCATGTCAGTCGCCCAGAATTCCTTCTCTCCTCTCACAATTTTAGAGTTGGCATTATCCAATGCCTGTTCAGTTTCCAAGGCAATCACCTGGAGCTCTTCTGCTACCGTAAGTGGGTTCACCTTTCCTGAAACACGACCATTTACCACATTATCCACATATTCCTGAAATCCACTAAACCTGGCTCTGTCAAAAGGACGAAGGGAGAGGAAGTAATTTATAAGTCCGCCCATATCTTTTTCCGGCCAGACATACTGATTGAAATTACTGATCGCCACCCCTGCGATGAGAGGTACTACTTTGCTGGCTGAGGTATAAGCCTGAGCAATTGATTCAGTGGCTTCGGCGCCAAACCTGCGACTAAGTTCACTCTTCCAAATCTCCTCACTTGTTTCAGAATTATAGCCTGCACGGCCAAATAAACAATAGTAGCTCCAGTATCTCTCAAATTCCCAACTATAGTACTCCCGGTCACGGTCACGAAAGATCCGAAAGGCACCTGTATCATTGCCAAATCCCTTCTGAGACAAAGGTGCACAGATTTCAAATCCCATGGCATCCTGGAAAGTTGTGGTTGGTACAAAACGGCGTGTGAATTCCGGGTCACCCCATGTAAGAAGTCTATGTGACCCAAGGCTCCACACCTGGTAGATATGCTCAGTATTACGAGGATACTTCAACCAATCGCCATAGCTGTATGTCCATACAAACTTTGTTGGATGGTAAGGGAATATTAAATCTTCTGCCCAATACTTGTGACTCACTTGGGTAGGAAGACCCGTTGCAAGAGCTGCATCAAGTGTTTCGTACAACAAGCCTATATCACGAAGCTCAAGTAAAATCGGTCTTCCGGCTTCACTGGAAGCTCTGAAAATCGCATCACGGAAAAATTCCGTTTGACCTTCATAGGTGATCCCCGATTCGTAATTCAATCTAAGTTGGAGGCCTGATATGCCTGGACACTCACGTAAAAGATTTTTTAGTGCCAGGTATGTGTAATCTGTCATGTTCTCCTCATTATACCCAGAGACCATACTTTCTTGGGCACGTGTATGCGGACCTGTTCCCCATGCGATCTGCTGCCAGACCCCTAGGATAAAATCTATACCTCGATCTTTTGCCAATGAACTTATAAATCGAAGCAACTCAAGATTTCTCTTTCGCTGCTCTTCAGTTAAACCCTCTGCACTTACATCAGGATATTTATCCACTTTGACATGAAATGGGTACATTGGAGCAAGGTATGGAGTTTGATGTGAGAATACCAGATTAAACCTGTTCCACCTATTAGCTGCAAGCATTGCAAAATATTCTTCCCAATATTCTTTAGAATAATACCATTCTTTCTCATCTTCTTGGTTGTGAAGAAAGACAGCCATACTGCGGACAGGTGTCTGGGGTCTTTCGGAAATTTCTTTGATAGCATCAAACAGATTTAACTTATTAGAAGAGATTTCAACCTGGCGAGCTGCATCCAGTAGTGCATACATTAAGCCCCTTTCATCAGCACCCGAAATTACCAATAAGGACTTCCCTTTTGTTTTAATATACTTTACAGCCAGGCTTTCCTTATTTTCTGACAGTTCCAACTCTCCAGTTTGTTTGAGGCCTTTTATAATACCTGATTCTTTCAGATTTCCGACCAGGACAACCAAGGACGATGTGGATTCATCTATTGATGGTTTATTTACTAAGGTAACCCCCCTTTTTTCTAAGGAATTACTTAATTGTTCGATACCATATAAGGCTGGCGTACCAATGGTACCATCAATAACATAGTTTAGAATTGGATTGAAAATTCTCTCTTTGGCAAAAAGATTTCTAGATGTATTCCCAAAGGGTAAATAGAAAAGAATGATTACCATTGGAATTACTTTGTTGATAATACCGGAACCATTAACAGAAATTCTTCCAAAGTTTAAGATTGACATTAACTACAATGTTGAAGTTTAGAGGAATTATCAAGAATTAGTTACTTGTTCTTTAACCTTTCGGGATGCTCAAATGAAAAGTCCTCTGTTTTTATCATTTCTAAAACTTCTTCAATAGTGGGGCGATCACCCCAAAAGGTCCCTTTATAGGATAATCTCACGATTCCCCTTTTATCTACTATAACTGTTGTAGGCCTATTAATATACTCCGCATGTACAGCGAATGCCAAGGGATCTGCTCCGTATGTAGCCCCTATGGATCCCGCCCGGTCCAATAAGTGTGGCCAATATATTTTTTTTGTATAGGCTTTTTGAAAAGATTCTTTTGAGAACCAATAGGTGGGATCAAGTTCCTTGCCTACCATTACTCTGCTACGATATGTATCATGCATTTCTAAGGTAAATACTTGTATCTCCTCATTATCAATCTCTTCCTTCATCTTCATTAATTCTCGGAATTCTCCATGGCAGACTGGACACCAATCAGCAAATATCCAAATCAAGACTACCCATTTTTTATCCCGGAATTCACTCAACTGCCATTTCTTTCCATCGGTATCTTCCAAAACAAAATCTGAGGCTATGGATCCAACTTCAATACATTCAAACTTCGTTTCATCCAAGGTTAGATATGCATCTAATTGTTTCTTTGTTGCTCCCATTTGTTTTTCAATTTGATCAATTGCTAACTCGCATTGGTGACGAACATCACGGGAGGGATCCTTTATTGACTTTTCATGTAATAAATCTAAAGATGTCTTTGACTCAATCTGTCCTAGTGCAATAACTGCCTGAGAGCGAACTATCACATTTTCATCCTGACGGACGATTTTTTCAAGATCTTTTATAGCGCCTTTGGACTTCAGGATTCCCAGTGCCATGGCACATACCTGACGTACATTGATGGAGTTATCCTCAAGTCCTTTGACTATATCATTTATGTGTTCTTCTCCCGCCCGAACTAAATCTCTTACTGCGAGTAAACGAATTAGCCAATCTTTATCATCTAAATCGGCTATACCGGAAACTTTCAAATTTTTATCTATAGTTTGAGAGTCATCTTCCCGTAAGGGGTTAAAATCATGCATCCGAACTCTTGAAAGTATCTGTGGTACATTGATCTTTTCAGGAGCTCTAAATGCTGTCGAGATATACACAACGCCTGAAACTAAAATCAATAATACAGTAATGAATATGATTTTCACTTTGAGCAAATATGAGCACCTTACTATTTGGAGGGTTTACATTCCCAAAAATTTTCATAACTCAATTAATAAAGGTAATCTCTGGTTAATAACTTAAATTGAAGGGAATTAACATATAACTCAATTATTTTAGCAGAATGTAAATTTTTAAGCGTTGTTGCAAGATAGGTAGCTCACTTAGAACCTAACCTGAACCTATTTACACACTCCGATTTCAGGTATACAGATAACATAGTTTAAGAAGCCAGAATTGATGTGTAAGGGAATAATTGTTCACCCCCTTATGGCTGATTTATGACCAGAATGCAAGAAAGATAATGTTTGCCGATTGTGTGGCATTGGTAAATGGGCGCTCTTTTTTCCCAGAAGATAAGGGGTGGGATTCAACATTAAGTAGCATGATCAGATTAAGTCCAATGAGCTATTAAAGTCAGTCAATATTCCTGCTTATTCCTTTTTCTCAAGATTATCCTCTAATAACACTACGATATACCCGCCTTTGAATTTAAAATATAATAGTAATAAGGTATAGGCAACAAACATAACCATTGGGAAGATAGCTACTACTCTTAATGCCTCCTTCTTGGCAATTTCCTTTATATTTAAAATTGTGGCCAGAACTTCTTGATCGGCATTGGATAACTTGAAATTGTCAATAGCCTGATAATCGCCAAAAATACTGGTCTTCCCGTCGGTTGCATAGACTTTATGAAGGCGTGAATCATGCGTTTTCAATTTATCATCAATGGTAGTATCCTGAATATAACCCAGAATCACAGCGCCAATTACTCCGGCAGCGATCATTCCTACTCCTCCGGTTATATTAAGCGTCAATGCTCCACCTTTAGGAAAACGCTCCCCGACAACTCCCAGCATTGTCGGCCAAAAAAATGTTTTTCCTATAGCAAAAACCGTGGCTGCCACCAATACCATAACGCCGTTGGAAGTTGAGAACATTAAAAGACCAAGGCATGCTATTGCCGAAGAAACTGCCAATAATCCCAAAGGAGAGATGCGATGTACAATAGGACCTGCATAAAAGCGGAGAACAGCCATAATACCCGAAGTATATACTAGTATCCAACCGGCTTGGAGGCCAAGATTATCCATTTCGGTTGCCATCAGTTCGGATATCCAGCTATCTGTTCCCAGCTCGGTAATAGCCAATGGAATCATTAGCAATATAAGAATAATGAATATTGGCCTCCCAAAACTCTTAACATAAAATCCAAAAACTACACCTATAGAAGCTATAAGCATCAGCTTAAACGTAAGAGACCAGGTAAAAATAGCCCCTATCTGAAAGATAACTAAACTCGAAACCACTAATGCACCTATTACGCCGACTTCCTTTAACATTTCCAGGTAAGAAACACCGGCTTTTACCCTTTCATTGACAGGGAACTTACGCCAAAACATCATCAAACCATACAAGATAGTAGGTAAAAGGATCAGGATCATCTTCCATCTCCAATTGATATCAACACCGAGCATTAGGGCCATTATTCCAGCCAATACCAATCCGGCCGGCCAACCGGCATGCAATATATTCAGCCATTTCGTTTTTTCTCTGGGGTACATCGTCGCTACTACAGGATTAATTACCGCTTCGACTGTACCATTGCCCAATGCAACAATAAATGTTGCAATGAATAGTGACCAATAACCGGTAGCAAAAAATGTGAGAATCGCTGAAGTCAAATGGCAGACAAAAGCAAAGATCATCGCATTCTTATAGCCAATCCGGTCTATAATCAGACTAAACAGCACAATACTAATAGCAAACGGCCATAACCCCACCCCGGCAATTTCTCCAATTTGAGTGTTGGTCAAATTAAACTCCCTACCCCATTCTGGAAGAGTAAGTGCTCTTAAGATAAAACCAAAGGAAGTCGTAGTCAAAGCCACAAAACAAGCCCAGAATAACTTCCTCTCTTTAATCGAATCAGTATCTACTTGCTCCATTTACTCCTTTCATATCAGACAAAAGTCCCAATAATATCGATTGAAGAACTGAGGTTATTTAACAATTCATTAAACTATTTTAGCAGATTTCAACAACGGAATTGTTTTTCCAACTACTCGGATATAGTTTGTATTTCCAGTTTTATTGTTTACCTAATACAGTGCGGAATGAAAAAATTAATTTTATTAGGAATTTTCACTCCGTGGCTGTGTAGTGGGATCCTAGCCCAGGAGAGGACAGTCTCCGGAACGGTATCCACTCCGGGCGGGAATCCGGTTCCTGAAATGAACGTAATTTTAGAAGGGTCCCCTTCAAAAACGATCACAGACATTGAAGGTAATTACAAGGTCATGGTACCTGATAAAGGAGGTACTCTGGTATTTTCCCGTACAGGATTTGCAACTCAGAAAATAACGGTTGAAGATCAACGGACAATCAACATAACAACGAGCCAAACCGTTTCCCAGGAGCCGCCTGAGAAGTCGTTTAATCCCACTCCGTCCTGGCGCGCACAGAGGCGGACAGAGATGACAAATCCCAATTTGCTGTTCAGCCGCGGTGGACCCAAAATCTACTCTGGTGAGTATCTAGGGGCTATCCGCCTTCCGGTCGGTGGTGTTGGTACTGGAGCCATTCATATGGATGGTACCGCACGCCGTGTAGCATGGCAACTTTGGCGTAACTTTACGGATTTTGAGCTGCCTCACAGCCTCTTCGCAGTGCGAGTTGGTGTTGATAATCAGCAGCCCGTCGTACGGGCTCTGCAGACCGTTTCTGAAGATCCCTTACCGGCCATGGAGTCACTTAGTTTTAGAGGAGAGTACCCATTTGGTTGGTATTATTTTGAGGATACTGATCTCCCAGTTGAGGTTAATATGGAGGTCTTTAATCCTCAAATTCCACTCGACGCCAAAAACTCTGCGATCCCCTGCGCCATTTACAACCTGACCGTTCGCAACAACGGCAGTGACCCCGTTTCGGTCAGTTTCCTGGCTACCCAGCAGAATACATCAGGACTGGTCGAAACACTTCCACCATTTGATTATGCAACCGTGGACAGACGGATACATCGCAGGGCACCTGGTGAATGGGCTGTCAATGGCCGTTCATCGAACCAGTATGGTGGTAACAGAAATAGGATTCTTCGCACTACCGATGCAACGATGCTGCATATGAGTGGTAAGCATTCCAAGAATTCTCCCTCATACGGTGAAATGGTACTAACCGTGAGAGAGCCAGATGCCCTTGCAACAGCAAGCTGGAGCGATTTCGCAGCATTAATTAAGGAATTCACTGCCAGCGGCAAAGTATCCGGTGTCGACAAAGCCGGACCATCTCCCGAGGGAGAAACCCTTGAGGGGGCTCTTGCTGTTCCCTTTGTCCTCAAACCAGGGGAACATCGGACTGTGAGCTTCATTCTCACCTGGTACTTTCCGAACATTCCAATGATTCCTGATAAAACTACTCCGGATTGGAAACACGACGGTTACATATATGGTAACTGGTGGTCAAACGGTCTTGACCTGGCAAAAGACGTTCTAAATCGAATTGACGACCTTACCGCGACAACACGACAGTTCCATGAATCATTATACTCCTCCAACCTACCATACTGGTTCCTGGACCGCATTAACTCACAAACTGCAATTCTGAGTAGTGCAACGGCCTTTTGGGCCAAGGACGACCACTTCGGAGTCTGGGAGGGTTGTTCCTGGACATACGGAAGCTGCCCTGGTAATGCGACGCATGTTTGGGGGTACGCTCAGACTGTTCCCCGAATGTTCCCTTCCCTTGGGCGTAGGATGCGTGAGCAGGAGCATGCAGAGCAAACGAAGGAAGGCATGCTTCCGGTGCGGCTTGGTCAGCGAAACCCTTTCCAGGCATTCGATGGACAATGCCATTCTATCCTGGCGTCTTACCTAGCTCATCTTCAAACCAATGACGGCCAGTGGCTGGATCGTCAGTATCCGAAAATTAAGGAATCTGTAAACTATCTCATTAATGGTTGGGATGATGACGTTGATGGTATGTTGTCTGGACCACAACATGGTATGGATAGTAAACATGGTGGCACAACATCCTGGATGGGAAGTATGTACCTCGCAGCATTATCTGCGGCAGAGCATATGGCCCGTATTCAGGGTGACACCGAGGCTGCCAATCGCTATGGTCAAATACTGAAAACCGGTGCCAAAAATCAAGACGAGAAGCTGTTTAATGGCGAATACTACATTCAGATACCTGGTGATGAACCCCAAAAAGACTACTTAAATGGCTGCTATACCGATCAGATGCTCGGTCAATGGTGGGCGCACTTACTCGATCTGGGGTGGATTTATCCGAAGGAGCACGTACGCTCGGCTATGAGTTCACTTTTCAACTACAACCTCAAGACGGATTTCTACAATTTCAATCAGGACCCACGCAAGTTTGTGCTCGAGGATGAGCCCGCAATGGTACAAACAACCTGGCCTGCCGGTGGAAGACCCAAACCCGAATTCACAATGCTCCATGCTGACGAAGTCAAAGTTGGAATTTCCTACCCGGTGGCAGCTTTGATGATATTCTCCGGGATGCCTACAGAAGGGTTCGCCATTACACGTGCCAATTATGACCGTTACGATGGACGACTTCGAACAGGGCTAACCGATCATCCATGGAGCGCACTGGGACACAGTGGGAATCCTTTTGGAGATGATTGTGCTGGGAAATTTTACGTACGTTCCCTAAGTGTATGGTCGTTGTTGTTAGCCTCGCAGCGGTTAACCCTGGACGGCCCTCGGGGAATTATTGGATTTAATCCAACCTGGAAACCAAATAACCATGTTTCATTCTTTACCGCTGGCAAGGGTTGGGGGAAATTCTTCCAGAAAAGAGAGAATAATCTTCAAGTGAACAAAATCGAGGTAGATTGGGGAGAACTGCACTTACGTCAACTTGTGTTTGCCCTACCCAGTGAAAAGGAGCCGTCAAAACTCACATTACGTGCTGCAGGCAATGTAATTCAGTCCAATTATGGCCTTGATGACGACGGGCGACTTCGTATCGATCTAACCAAAGAGGTGACGATTAAAGCAGGGCAATCAATCGATATGTCCGTTTATTATAAATAACAGAGGTATTGAAAATGAAAATAATGGATAGGACCCGCCTGCTTTAAACGATCAATATAGTCGCAGGTAAGGGACGATTGGGCTCTTTTAATAACATAATTATCAAAGCAAATGGATATTAGATTCGATAAAAAGGTAGTACTTATCACAGGAGCAAGTTCCGGGATCGGGCGGGCAACGGCAATTGAGTTTGCTAAGTCAGGAGCAAACGTTGTGGTGCATTATAATGAAAGCAAAAAAGAGGCTGAACAGGTAGTGGAAAAAATTCGGTCTTTGGGAACAAAAGTAATAGCTATTAAAGCAGATGTAACTCAAAATAATGAAGTACAAAAACTTGTTAACGAAACTTTGGAAAGATTTGAAACCATAGACGTGCTTGTTAATAACGCAGGATCACTTGTTCAACGAAAAAGTATACAGGAATTGGATGAGAATCTTTGGAATAAAGTAATGGAAGTTAACCTCAAAAGCACATTTTTGGTATCCCATGGGGTAATTCCCACCATGAAAAAGAACAACTCTGGTAAAATTATTAATGTTACATCTGTTGCGGCAAGAACCGGTGGAAGTTTGGGGACGGGTCATTATTCTGCCGCAAAAGCCGGGATTATTGCTCTTTCAAAAAATATGGCTAAAGAACTCGGACCTTTTAATATCATAGTAAATGCGGTTTCCCCGGGAATTATAAATACCAGGTTCCATAATAGATACACCTCCCCGGATAATTTTAATCAACTTACTAATGGCGTTGTTATAAAAAGAGCCGGCACACCCCAAGAATGTGCCTGGCCGATTTTATTTATGGCATCAGATTATGCATGCTATATAGTGGGCGAAACGCTGGAAATAAATGGCGGAATATTGATGGATTGATCAAATTACTTTGAGGATCTGCATTAAAGTATCAGATATTCGATTTTGAAAAGTTAACCATCCATCAATAAGCCAGTGCCAGGGAATTCAATAAAAATCAGGTTTCAATTGTCAACACCTGCTGAAGTAGATCCCAATGTAAAGGACCAAGCTAAATATTATGACCAAGCTTGGGGCAGTAAATACGGTAGCCATGGTAAGTGCCGGTTTTAGATAGGTTTGTTGAATTGACCGGGGAGCTTTTTGCAGCAAAGCGGTATGGTTCAAGAAAGGCTTTTTATCTTATACCTAATCTTGATCAATAATTTTAGTATTTGTGACACGAAAATAACATGTGGTAAAAATTTTTACTTTATCTTCTTGTTGAAAATTATCTAAAATACCCTACTCAATGATTAAAACATCAGGTTAAAGTTTGTTTCGGGATCAGTTAGAAAATGTGATCGAAATATGATCCCTTCAACAAACTCATCCAGTGGCCTGTACTATCTTTTCTATGTCCAGTTTTTGCATTTTCAGGAATGCCTGGGCAGCTTTCTCAGCTTTTTCCGGGTCGCTCATCAACTTGCCTAGAATGGCCGGTACTACCTGCCAGGAAACACCATACTTATCAGTACACCAACCACACATTCCCTCCTTGCCACCATTGGCAGTTAACTGATCCCAGTAGTGATCAATTTGTGACTGGTCCGTACAAGTAATGACAAATGACACCGCTTCATTGAAATGGTTCGGGGGTCTTCTTTGGTTCAGGGCCATAAAGGGATTACCATTCAACTCGAAATTGACCGCCACCGGTGACTGGTGAAGTATTTTCGAATTCGGGAATACCGTACAGTAATACTCGGCGGCTTCTTTGGCTTGATCTTCAAACCAAAGGCAAGGATAGATTGGACTTTGCATGGCGATAGGTGATTTAATGTTTCACAAAATTAATGAGTACCAGTACATTCCGCCAGGTGCAAAAAAGACAATATAGAGGGTTGAATGCGACAGCAGGATTTTCTATAATTAAACATGAAAACCATTACCATATTAGCATTGGAAACCGCGGTGCCTGCTACCATCGTGGATGCTGGTTATATGTTTGCCGCAGTAAATGGGTTTTTCCAGCAGGCCGGCCAACAACCGTTTTTTAAAGTCCAGATTGCTGGGCTTACCAAAGAAGTCAAACTAAATGATGGAATTGTTTCGATCCATCCGGAAGTACTGATCAACGACCTGAAGCAAACAGATCTTATCATAGTTCCAGCTATCAGCGGACCGATCCAAACGGCCTTGGAAAAGAACCAGGCGGTCATTCCATGGATCATTAGGCAATACCATCAGGGAGCGGAAGTAGCCAGTTTGTGTATTGGCTCATTTTTGTTGGCAGCGACTGGTCTGCTGGAAGGTAAAAGCTGCTCAACCCATTGGCTGTTCTCCCACCACTTCAGGGAAATGTTTCCTCAGGTGAAATTAACAGACAACAAAGTGATCACTGATCAAAACGGCCTCTATTCCAGTGGTGGCGCTTCTTTGTACTGGAATTTATTGTTGTACCTGGTGGAGAAATATACCAGCCGCGACATGGCTATCACCGCATCCAAGTATTTTGTACTTGATATCGAAAAGAATAGTCAATTGCCCTTCAGCATCTTCAATGGTCAAAGGACACACGGTGACGAATTGATACTGGCGGTACAGGACTATATTCAACAACACTACCAACAGAAGTTGACGGTGGACCATCTGTCAGATCGCTTTGGACTGGGAAGAAGAACTTTTGAACGCCGGTTTAGAAAAGCTACTTCCAACTCAGCCGTGGAGTATATGCAACGTGTAAAAGTAGAGGCGGCCAAAAAGCAGTTGGAGTTTGGCAGAAAGACGGTAAGTGAAGTAATGTATCATGTAGGATATTCGGACCCCAAGGCGTTTAGGGAAGTCTTTAAAAAAATGGCTGGAATGTCACCAGTGGATTATCGAAACAAGTTTAGGCGTCAATCCAAAAACTTTGATAAATGTCCATTCTAATCCGCCAATGGTAATTTACCTAACAAATTCTCAAACTTTTATGCTTAATTTTTCTTGACTCCAACCAAAATTGGAATGAATCGGCTGTTTAATTTTTAACCAAAGTTTATCTGAATAACACATTATTAAGAAGCGTTTTATTAAGAAGCGTTTTATTAAGAAGCGTTTTTAGCTGGTATAGTAGCTACCATTGCTATGACACTGCTGATGATGCTATCGGCAGCTATGGGAATGCCTAAAATGGAACCACCTATAATGTTGGCAAAAGCTATGAGCACCTGTATGGTAATGGGGTGAGTCCTGCATTTTGTAACAGGCATTGCATTTGCTCTGATCTACTCCTATCTCCTGGATTCATTGCTCTCCAGAATTACTTCCAGCTGGCTGAAATGGATAATTTTTGGTTTTATAGCTTTCATCATTGCCCAAATATCTTTGTTTTATATACAACAGGTTTTGCCTATGATGCCCTCCCCTCAAGGCAATATGTTGTTCAAATGCATAGGATCCATAGTGGGGCACATACTGTTTGGGATAGTGCTGATGGTCAATGGGCTGAAGGTTAGGCAATTGCGCCAGATTCAAGGTCGCTTGTTATTCCCTGAAGAATTCAATCTGCTTTTTGATAATAATATGGTGAATGGCTGACACATCTTTTTTCCTCACGGCAAACTGATCTTCCCCATGCAGGTAGACGGTATATTTCCCCCGAATTCTATAGCCTCCCCGGCCACACACTCGTTGGCCAGGATGGCAAATAACAATGCTTCCTTAGCATCAGGATCTACCTGCAAATCCCAGGTGGTGGTCAGTTTCACCTTTGGCAACTGCCCAGCTATGTTATCCATCAGTAATGGATTGTGAATTCCACCGCCACTGGCGTATACCACAAAATCGTCCTTAAATTCTCCCAGGAAAAATTTTACCGCCCTGACCACCATATCAGCGGTAAATTTATTCAGGGTAGCCATTATATCATTTGCCGACAGATTATGGGTTGACGAAATATCCATGGCGCTTTCAAGGTAATTGAGATTAAAAAGCTCGGGTCCGGTGGTGGTGGGGTAGGGTTTGGAAAAAAAATCACATTGTTTCAGCTCGTGTAACAGACTTTCCGAAACTGTTCCTTTTAAGGCTAATGCCGCATCTTTGTCATAGTTTTGTCCGGGAAAGTTGGACTTTACGTAGGCATCCATCATGGTATTCCCCGGGCCCACATCGGTGCTTACTACTTCCGTGGCCAATAAGGTTTTAGGTAAATAAGTAAGGTTGGCTACTCCTCCAAGGTTTAACATGATCCGGTTCTCCCCTTCATCACCAAAAACCAAGTAGTCACCATAAACAGCCAGAGGCGCTCCTTCTCCCCCCATGGCCAGGTGTTTTTGTCTAAAATCGCTAATGGTGATAATGTTGGTAAAACAGGCCAGATGATCACCATCCCCTATCTGCAAGGTGGCGTTGGGAAAGCGCTCATCTCCATGTTGTCCTTGAGGGGCATGATAGATGGTTTGTCCGTGACTGGCTATCAGATCGATCTGTTCAGGTTTAAGGCCCCACGCTGAGAGGGTGTTGAGAATAATCTCTGCATACTGCCTGGATACCCAGGGATTCAATACACATACCCTTTCCAGGTTCACCTGTGGTTTGGCAAATACCCCCGCAATGTGATCCCTAAATTCCTGATCATAAGGCACAGTTCTAAAATTCTGCAACTCAAATTTGGTGTCAAGCCCATGCCCTTCAAATCTGCAGAGCGCCATATCCAAACCATCAACCGAAGTACCACTCATAAGGCCCAAGATCAAACGGGAGGGTTTGGTGGCGATCCTGTGTAATTTGGCTATTCCTGAATTCATGGTTTGCTATGGGGTTGTGCGGTCTGAAATCTATATATCTTCATTCAGGTCTAATTTAGTACAAGAATCTACAATTAACTCCTGGATTGGATGATTAGAATATTATTGTGAGTAGATTAATTTCTGAGCAATGTAAAGTCAAACCCAAGGTAAGACAGAGGCATCTTTTTAATGTTTGGGTAAATTTAATTGAGTTTACTTTATCTATAATTGAAAACCGTCTAAAGAATGAAAGTAATTGCCGTAATCCTATCTATTTTGATTTTACCGGCTATCATTATCACATGCGAGGTTAAAAATGAAAAAGAATCTATCATCTGGACAGCTGAAGACCGTCAGCAGCTGCTCAGCGATCTTCAACGATCGAGAGATTCCCTTTTCCTGGAAATCCAGGATCTGGACACCACCCAGCTAAATTTCAAAAGTGACAGCGCTAACTGGTCAATCCTGGAAATTGTAGAGCACCTCATTTGGCAAGATATTTTATATTACCGGGAGCTAACCAATATTGCCACTCGTCCTAAAGAGGATAAACTACTGGACCTTAGGGTAAATGATAGTCTGTTCCAAAGCTATGCCACTGATCCTAACCGCACCCAATCGGGATGGTATGCTATACCCCGTGGATTATGTACCAATAAAGATGACTGTTGGCAATTCTATGCTGAAATAAGGGATCGTGAAATTCAATTTATCACCACCACCGATGTCGACTTCAGACGGCATTATACCTACCGCAATATAGCTGATTCTTTGCTAGACCAGGAATTTTACCGGATCAGAAAAGTGCGGGACCTGCATCAGTTGGTGATCAATCAAATCGCCCATACCCGGAGGCATATAGCCCAGATAAAAAAGGTTAAAGGCCATGGTGATTTTCCCGGGGATTGACTAGCTGTTGATGTTAAGTTTGGTTAGGAGTGGTTCCCCAGCCATCAAATTCACAATCGTGCTTAAACCCCAGGTGGCGCATACTGGTGGTCCATTCAGTTACTGATGCCTCATCCATATTGATTTCTTTGGTCCAACCCGAAACTACCCACAATTTATTATCTCCTCGAGCCATGTCGACTGTCTCTACATTATAATCCAAAGCTCTCAGGTCCTCAGCCAAATTATGGGCTTTTAGTATAGAATTGGTGTAAAAGAAAAATTCAAGTTTAAGTCGCCTGTCATCGGCAACTCCAAAGTTTCTCAAGTGAGTAAGGACTTGAGAGTTCATTTCTGATTGATGCCTAAGGCCGCTGTTTAGGTCTGAACGGCGGAAATATCGCTTGTTCTTAAATATTCCAAACAATCCCATATGATTCCTGAATCTAAAATTTCAGGTAGCAAGTTAATTACCGGCAGTTTCATTTTTGACATATGGCATTGAGAATTGGTTTCTGTTCCATCGGGCATGGAATTAAACTTTTTGTAGCCTAACTCATTGCCCCATAAAAACAGCAAGATCCACAGAAAAGCCTTGAAGAGCTTCACCTATTTCACTTCAAAATTGATATTGTAATATCTTCCCTTGCATAGTTATACGCCTACTAAAATTCAATGCATTTTAGAGAACCTATAAATGAAATTACCAAGACCATAACCCCACCACCTCTCCTCCCGTATTCAAATCCGGGCGTGTATTAAATAATATTTCAAACTTTTTTTTACCATTTGGAAACCCTCCGTTTCCGGGGATGTCTTTATCACAGTAACCAACAAGAAGTTTGAAGTCTGAGACGATTTCATTACACAAATATCTCATTAACCGGAGTCAGGCTGGTGACCGTAAAGCGCAGTACGAACTTTACCACCTGTATGCCGCGGCCATGTACAACCTGTGCCGCAGGATGATGGGGAATGAGGAAGATGCCAAGGATATGCTGCAGGAATCTTTTATCCAAGCTTTTACCAAACTCCATTCTTTGAAAAGAGAGGAAATGTTTGCGGCATGGTTAAAGCGAATCGTAATCAATAAATGCTTGAATCAACTGCAGAAAAGTAAGGATTTTAAAGTTATGGAAGCAGAAGAATCAGTAGTGCCCCATGAGGAAGAAGAATGGATGGAAGAAAAGTGTCTTCAGATCGCTAGGGTAAAACAGGCGATGGACGGGATTTCCCCAGGTTGTCGCACGGTGTTAAACCTTTATGTATTTGAGGGGTACGATCACCGGGAGATATCTCAAATACTCAATATCTCCGAAGCTGCTTCCAAAGCTCAATACAGTAAAGCCAAAAGCAAACTCAAGAAGATCCTCAACCAAAATTAAATCAAAATGCCCCGAGATCGTTTCAAAGAATTTGTGCATGCCCACCGGGAGGAGTTTGAAAACCAACAGCAGGACTTTGAGCAAATCTGGCAGGGTATAGAATCCAGACTGCCAGCCAAATCTGGCTTTGTCCTGAACCGGTGGGTAGGCCTGGCTGCTTCTGTGCTATTGCTTGCCCTGCTGAGTTGGACTTTTATTAACCAAACCCGGTACGAGATGCCTACGGAAATGCAAGAGACCGAGCAGCATTACGTCCACTTGATCAACCTCAAAATGGAAGAACTATCAGAGCATCAAAACCGTGTCGATCAACTGATCTGGGAGGATCTGGAAATGCTGGATCGCGAATACCAACAATTAAAAAGAGATCTGAAGGAGCAAGCGGATCAGGAGGAAGTAGCACGGGCAATGGTAGAAAATCAGCGCAGTAAATTGCAGATCCTGGATCAGATCCTTCAGGAAATTGAAAGTAAATCAGAATACCATGATGTCAAAACTCTGGATATATAAAGCCCTTATTACTGGAATAGTGTTGCCCATGCAGCTGCAGGTCACCGCTTCCGACGATGCCAAATTGGTTAAGACCGTTAATCGGGGTTTCGCGGTCCAGCCCCATTCGGAGTTGGAAATTCACAACAAATACGGTGATATAATTGTAAACCACTGGGGGAAGGATTCCGTACGCCTTACGGTCACCGTCACGGCTCAGGGAAAGGATGACCCCGCTGCCCAAGCATTACTGGATCGAACTAAAATAAACTTTCATACTACCGCTAATGGTATTGAAGTATACACCGATATTACTAAATCAGACGGCTGGTTTCGTGACTTTTGGAACGAGCTCAGCGGGTATTCTCAAACTATCCTCAGCAAAGATCAACTCACTATTGATTTTCAGGTTTATATGCCGGAGAAAATTGATTTGGAGATCAACAACAAGTACGGCGATATCTTTTTGTCGGACCGCTCGGGTGAGACCAGGATCGATCTAAGTAATGGCAACCTTAAAGCAGAAGCCATTACCGGGAAAGCCATTTTAAGTTTCCAGTTTGCCAACGCCGATATCGCCACTCTGCATGAAGCTGATATGATGCTTAAATCAGCGGAACTAAGGCTTCAACAGGTACAATATCTTCACCTGCAGTGTAATTCTTCTACAATTGAAATGGGTAAGGTGGGCAGTGCCAGGCTGACTTCCAGAACGGATAAAATCACTGTGGAAAAAATTGATGAATTGTCCGGTAAATCCAGCTTTACCAAACTTCGGTTAGAAGAAATATCCGGCGGACTTGATTTGGAAACAAATTATGGATCCGTAACCCTGGAGAAAGTGGGCAACCGGTTTTCTGAAATTCAGATCCAAGGAAACAGTACTGACGTCGACCTCACCTTTGACCACATGGCCTACTTTAATACCAAAATTATTGCTAAAGAAGGAAAGTATAGTTTGCCTCCACAACACGGGCTGAGGCAGGTTTATACCGATAACAGCGAAAAGTTCATCAAATCGACCGGTAGCCTGGGCAAGCTCAACAGCCATCCGGGTGAATTGGACATCCATGCCCATGGAGGCAAGGTTGAGCTTGAATTCGCTCCTTTTAATCCACAATCTCAAATAAAACATTGAATTAATCATAACATTTAAAAATCGATGGTAAACATGAAAAATCTAGTTTGGACATTTATACTGCTTACATTTCTGGGTCATTCTCTCAGGGCTCAGAACGAATATGAAAAACCAGTGGAGCCCACCAACACTTTATTAGGTGATGGCGCCAAAGTACGGGGGTTTGGCTCGCTCGATATGCGTATGACGGAGATGAAGGATGACCTTGGTCTGTTAATGGGTGCACATGGCGGCATTATACTGAATAACCACTTTGTCATAGGCCTGGGTGGATATGGTCTTACTTCTAATTTCAAAATAGAAAATGCTGAGACCCCCGATGACCTATACTTATATGGAGGCTATGGAGGTTTGATCCTAGGAGGAATATTCTCACCGAAGCAGGTAGTCCACATTTATACCCCCATACTCATCGGAGCTGGCGGCATGGAAGTAACGGACAGGAATTACTTCAACAATTTCAATCGTCCAGCACCCATTGGCACCTTTTCGGAAACCTCTGCTTTTTTTGTGGTGGAGCCCGGACTGGAAGTCGAGGTGAACATCACCCGGTTTTTCAAAATCGGATTGGGGGCCAGTTACCGTTTCATTAGAGAAAGCGATCTCACTATGGTAACCAACAAGGACCTAAGCGGTTTCAGTGGAGGGCTTTCGTTGAAGTTTGGGAAGTTCTAAGGTACGCTGTTAATGCAGGTTTCATGGGGCCTGGCTTCACATCAGTCAGGCCCTTTGTTTGGCTTGGTGCATAGTTGGCGGTGGTAAAAGTATCTGTAACCTCATCTGGTAAGATCAATTCGTACAATCTTTGTTGCAAGGTGCCATTTGGTTTACTTTAGCATGGTGATTATCAAATCACTGCCTCGATCCGGCTAATACAGCCATGGGCAGTGGCCTACATTGTCGACTACATCGAATTAATAGTTGGTAATGCTGACCAAAGTGGTTGTCAATAGAAAAAAACCTACCGCTAGCTTGGAGGGACATTGAAGCGGTTCAAGTTTCAAACTTAAACCAAGTTCCTATTAGAAATATTAGGACCGATTCACCTTATATAATCTTGAAGGTTGGTCAAGCCCCTTGAGGGACACCTTGCCAATCTCAGAAAATTGTATTTCCCTTCCCAAACATAAATCGTGGATCACATTCGAAGCCAGTATTTCATTGGGCTTGCAATAATCACAAATTCTTTTAGCTGTTTGAACCGCAACTCCGAAAAAATCCTCTCCTTCAGTGACGGGTTCGCCGGCATTGAGACCAATTCGTACATATAGGGGAATATTGGTATACTTTTCTCTAAATCGTTCCAAACTCAATTGAATAGCCTGGGCACATCCAACAGCTCTAGTAGCGGACAGGAAACAAGCCATTATCCCGTCCCCAGTGTGCTTTACTTCCTTGCCACCATATTCCTGAAGGGCATTTCTTACAATCTCGTTATGTCTTTTCAAAATCATAAAGGACCCGCCATCTCCGATTTCTTGAGTTATTTTGGTGGAGTTTACAATATCCGTAAATAGAAACGTGCGTACTGCCGAGTCCCAGGTACCATCTTTATCTATCACCTGACCAATCTCATTGGCTGGTGAGGATCCCATGCAAAGGTTGAAATCCGAATAGTCAACTTCGATTATTTCTGAAGCTATGTTCCCATGGGCTTCAGCATGAACCGCACGACAAGCTTCCTTGCTTGGTGCTTCAATTAAACAGAAAACCTTTCCGGCCGCTTCATTTAACCAGAATTTCAAATATTTTACCCCATATTTTTCTTGAACCCGCAAGTCTTGAATATGGTTAAGTTCACACTCTTCTTTGGTAATTCCATGCAGACCACTGTGAAGGTCCATAAATAATGCCATCTCCATTAAGATTATCTTGGTTGCTGATCCAGGTCTATATCTAACATGGCTTTAGCCAAAATTTCACGGGTTAGATAGCTGTTGGCAGGGTGCATCCTGCTTAATCTGGCATCCCGTATCATACGCTCCATTCCGGAAGCTGGGAAAATACCAAATCCACCCATGATATCCAGAGCTTTGTCAACAACCTCCCAGGTGCCCTCAGCTGCATGACATTTAGCCGCAACTAGCTTTACTCCCCAAGCAGGCCCATACTCTTTCCCTTCAGACCACTCCCGGGATATAGTGTCCAAATGTGGGCCTATTGCCTCCAATTTCAAGGTCATTTCGGCCACATCATTTTGAATACCAGGGTGGTATGCCATACTGGGACGAGATAATGCTAAGGAGGTTTTGGTTTTTAGTTTTTCGATTACCATATCAAAGACCTTCCGTGACAACCCATAATAAACGTTAGCAAATCCCAATAGAGCCCATGCAAAAATTCCTAATACAAAGGCGTCAATACCGGCAAATCCGGTTGGGACAATTCTTGCGATATATTGGTCCGGGACGAATACCCCATTCATAATGGTATCATCACTTCGTGTGGCTCGCATACCTAATACGTTATCCCAGGTGGATTTGATCTCATATCCTTGAGTTTCCCTGGTCATAAATGCATGAACTATCTTCGGATTGTCGGGGTCGCTGTTATCCTGCCCATGCAAGCCAAGAAAATCCCAAACTGGGGAAAGGCTACCAAATGACTTCCGTCCTGTAAATACGTAACCTCCGTCTACTTTTTCTGCTTGGGTAGTCGAATATAGCAATGGGACATCATTTCCGCTTTCTGCATGTCCGGCGGCAAAAACTTTACCTTCAGCTGCTTGAACAAAAACCCATTCCAAGGACTTGTCTCCTTGTCTCCAAATATCTGCAATAAGCCCAATCCAATAATTATGCATGTTAAGGGCCAAAGCCGTGGGAGCTGCATAATATGCCAGTTCCCTGGTCTTTTGCGCCACTTCTTCCAAGGTCATACCGTATCCTCCAAATTCCTTTGGAAGCGCCATCTTCAAATAGCCGGCACTTTTTAGTTCATCGAAATCCTCTTGGCAAAAGCGGTTTTCTCGATCGTAAATTGATGCCCTATCGGCACAGTTCTGGAAAATTTTAGAAAGGTCCTTTAATGATGATTTTGAATTTGTAACATTCATAATACGTTGATTAAGTTTGTGTTGAAGATATAAATCTCAACCGGACATTTCCACCCGATTTGATTCAAAATACCCCATTGTTTGATTCAATGAGATCCGGGAAGGCTTTAGCACCAAAGGTTATTTCCTGTAGGCAGAGGGAACCAATCCAAATTGGTCAGAGAAACATTTTGAAAAATGAGAAGGATTATTGAATCCAACTTCATTGGCTATTTCCGAAATATTGCCAAATCGTCTTCTTATGAGTTTGGCAGCTCTTTTCATACGTCTTTCTTTGAGGAAGTTTTTAGGAGACAAACCTACTAGTGAAGTTATTTTTCGATAGAGTTGCGGTCGGCTTAATCCCATATGACGACTTAAGCTTGTGACGTTAAAGGTTGGTTCACTCAATCGCTTATTGGTGATTTCGATCAATCGACTAAGAAATTTTTCTTCGGCATAGTTAAGTACCTTGATATCACCTAGACCCAGAAGATTTGTGCTTTCCTTAACTAAATGGTTATTAATTGATGAAGTAATGATTATTTGCCCTGGCCGCGCTGCCTTGCTTAATCGCATGGCCAATTCGAGAGAACCAGCGAAAAATTGATCATCATCCTCTGTTACGGGATCACTAGCGCTCAATCCTACTTGAATTTCCCGGGATATTCCTGAATTATTGGTGTCCAAGTAGCTTGGGCCGATGTTTCTTGTAAGGGATATGGCGAACTCAACGGCTAATAGACTGGAAGTAAATACACATTTAAAACCATCTTCTGCATTATCAACTATAGTACCGTTAAACTTCTCTAGTTCATTCACAATTTTCTTTACTAAACTCAAGTTCTGCCGGGAAGACGGATGGTTTATCTCCACATGTCCAAAAACTCGAAATCCAGTATCCGGAACCGCTTTATCCAAATGTGCCCTATCATTTAGATTAAGTTTAGCCTGCCCCAAAAAAAATTCATACTCCTCAGGAAATACTTCAATAACATTACATGGCAAGCCACCATGAGCTTCTCGATGTACCGCTTGACAAGCCTCTTTATTGGGGCCATGGGCCAGACAAAATACTGTTTTTGAATCTTCATTCAACCAAAATCGATGAAAGCTCACACCATACTTGTGCTGAACTTCAAGGTCAGCACAATGCAGTTCCTGTAACTCTTCAAGGCTAACATTCACGCCAACGTGTATGTCCATAAATAATGGCATATTGAGAATGATTTTGTCGAATTTAAGGACTTTTACGGTAAAATTATGTCGTGATGGATATAGTTAGGTCAGGAAGATTGGAGTTACTGCTGTTCACCATTAATCATTTTTATCAACTCTATGCACCCATTCCCAAACTTCTCCATCCTCATCATCCATTACCGTCCCTTGCAGCTCAAAGTTGTTATGCCGCAGTATGCTGGGGGATGCCCCGTCTTCCGGCAAGGTCCTGGCGCTAATGATCACGGAAGGGTCGGCCTCAGTGGCCCGTCTCACCAGTGCTGCACACATTTGCCTCCCTAAACCCTGCCCTTGAAATTCATCAAAGGTCATATAGGCAATCTCAACTTTGCCCCTTTTCGGCGGCCCCTTAAAGCCGGCTGAACCTATCATTTGATGGTCCGTGGTAACTATAGCCTGTCCAGGGAGGACAGTAACCTACTTTTTGATAATGGTCAATAGTCATTTGAACAATTTGTTTGCTGCCAGGGTGATTGGCCCATGCCAGGTTTTCATCAAAGGTTTTCTTTATGGGGATAAGCTTCATGTTTCAATGAGTTGCGTCTGACACGGAAAGACACAAAAAAGTTATGCCAAGTTAACTCAATTTCTCCTTAAAAAACTCTACGGTCCTTCCCCAGGCCAGCTTGGCGGCCTCCTCATCATATCTTCCGGTGGTATCATTGTGGAAACCGTGGTTGGCATCTTCATACATGAAGGCCTGGTATTCTTTATTATGCTTTTTTAAGGCTGCTTCATAGGCGGGCCAGCCTTCATTTACCCTCTTATCCAATTCACCGAAATGCAGCATGAGCGGAGCTTGAATTTCCGACACCTGATCCGCAGGCGGTTGCCCACCATAAAAGGGAACCGCTGCTGCCAAATCCGGCACTTTAACCGCCATCATATTGGAGATCCAGCCTCCAAAACAAAACCCAACCACTCCAACTTTTCCTGAACACTCGGGATGAGATTTCAAATATTCAAATCCGGCTATAAAATCCTCCAGCATTTCATCACGGTCTCGTTGACGCTGCAGTTCACGACCGTCGTCATCGTTGCCCGGGTACCCGCCGAGGGGAGTTAGGGCATCCGGAGACAAGGAAATAAATCCTTCCATAGCCGCTCTACGGCCAACGTCGGCAATATGGGGGTTTAGGCCCCGGTTTTCATGAACCACTAGAATTCCTCCCAATTTGCCTTTGGCATCCGCCCGTCGGGATAGTTGGGCCTTAATACTTCCTCCCCCACGGGGAGAATCGTAATGAATAAACTCTGTGTTTAGCCTGTGGTCTTCCGGCCAGATCTGGATCTTCTCCCGGTAATTAGGCATTACAAAACTGAGCAGGGAACCTACGCTTACCCCTCCAATGGCATGAGCGGACAACCGGTCCAGGAATTTCCTGCGATCCACCCGGTTATGGGCGTAATCGTCATAAAGGTCAAATACTTCCTGGCTGATATCCTTTTTGGTGAGTTTTTTCATGGGACGTTTTTGGAAGTAAAATAGACATTATTTCTGAAGATTATTTGAAGTAATTAGATCGATAAGTGCTGGGGGGGTGTTTGAAGGCCATTAGGTTGGGATCCAGCCTGGTCGTCACTGGGAATACTCCTGACTGCTTCGCTTTCGGTGGGTAGCAATGGTATTAAGCATCTTGCCAAGAAATCTTTTACGTTGAATTAGGTAAAGAATTTAGTAAGAGCTATCGATATGGAGTCTGCTATTTGATCAAAAAGACCCCCTACGCTGCGGTAGGGGCAGGCTCTCCACTTCGGTGCTTATGACGTTAATATAAGTATCTGATTATAAAACATTTACATAACTCAGTCGCTTGCCTGCCCGGCAGTGTACAGCATAAACGGATAGACGGGGCTGCGCCGAGTGACTATTATGGTAGATTAACTATTGATCGCTGCTCCAGATGACCACTACATCAACAACTATAGCTTATTCATACCCCCTCACGTCATGGTGTTTTGTCTGTTTTCGTAGAAAAAATTCTACCTCGAGGTGACTGGTCAGCGAACAGCGCGAGTGCGAAAATCCGGTGATGGCTTTTTAAACCCTGGGACAATTAAAAGTGAAGACCCCACCATGAAGGGAGTTGCTTCGCGCGCCATTGACGTTCTGGTGACATTAGGCAAACACCAAACATTCTTCCCTCTACCATCACTATGAGGCAGAATTTTTAGTTCAAAACACAACAAACGAGGATGACGTTTGGGTAATAAGTTAAGCTATATGCTAGTGAAATATGGTGAAACTGATGCAGCTATTAGCTTGGGATAATCCCAATAGAAAGTCATTGCGATGAGCGCAGCGAAGAAGCAATCCCAACCATGGGTAGCGACATGACCTACCAGATCTTATCAAAGATCAATAAATTGGGGTAGGTAGATGTAAGGTGTCGTAGAAAAACCTATTTTCAGAATTGGCAGCAGGTTCAAAGACCTATCTATTCTAGTTCTGTGCTATCGGGTTCGACGTATTCTACCACGCGGTCAAATCCCGATGAGGGAGAATATTCCCTAATCACTTTCTTTAACTGATCCTGTTCGTCAAATTCCTTCAGCACATCTTCATGCATGCTATACATCACATCGTAAAAGCCGTCTTCCGGTTCCAGTTTAGAAACCACCCCGTTATAATTGTAGGCACTAAATGATACCCACAGGCTGTCATCGGTGATGTCTATGATCTTAAACAGGTAGTGATCGTATTCCGTTGGCTCCTGTGGATCTTTTATGATATAAACATCACCGATTTGTGGTTTCTCCAAGTATGATTCCTCAAGCTGAGCATTTTTGATACCCCTGAACGAGAAAAAGGCAACCGCTAGAATCAGGATCACCAGCCCTGAAAAAAGGGATTTAGGCATGGAAACCGTTGATTTCAATCGCTTGATGGTGTCCTTCATTTCTGAAGGCATTTGTTTTTCTTCTGTATCCAACTGACAATGTCCGCATATAATATTGGCGGATTTTTTAAAAGGGAATACCGGAATCCAAAAAATGTGGGCATAATGGGCAAAAATCGCTATTGCAGATTGCTTTTCACCGCATTTTGGACATTGATAAGCCTCTAAATCGGCTTGTTTGATGTTTTTTGCATTCCATCCATAAATGATCATGATAGTAAACCGTTGATTCAGGCCTGAAATAAGGGAAATCAAAGGCCTATTTCAATGCAGGTCCACGGGTTTATTTACTGTTGTAAGGTTTCAGCTAAACTGATGGGAGGTCGCAAATGAAAACCCCATTAACTGTGGTCAGTTACTATAATTTTCCAAAAAAATTAAAGTACATTCATTTTTCTTTCGTTTAAATTAATCCCACTCCAATGAATATCACCGCTAAACTTGTTATCTTATTAATCCTACCGGCAGTTGGTCTTCTTCTTTCCGGAAGGGATCTGGGATTAAACTCATTTAGTCCAGCTGTAGGACAACCCCCCGATCGCAATCTGGCGGGGCTGGGTATTCAAAGAGGCCTGGTGAATCACAGCCCGCTGGCAACCCCGGGATATGTCTACTTTACACCATTACTTTCTGATTCCACTTTTCTGATTAATATGGATGGAGAGGTGGTTCACATATGGAAAAGTGAATTCGGCCCATCGGGATGGGTTTATTTGAAAGACAACGGCAACCTGGCTCGTGGTGGCAAGGATCCTCAAGAATTTGGATTTAGAGGAGGTGGAGCAGGCGGGTATTTTCAAGAGTTTAGTTGGGAGGGCCAGTTGATCTGGCAATACCGGCTTTCATCCACTGAAAGCCTGGCCCATCACGATGTAGCCATACTGCCCAATGGCAACTACCTGGCTATCGCCTGGGAAAGCAAAACTGTGGCAGAATCAATCGCCGCTGGCAGGGATCCGCAACAGATCCCCGATGATGGAATATGGCCGGACTGGGTCCTGGAGTTGAAACCAATAGGCTCTAATGGAGCGGAGATTGTCTGGGAGTGGCACTTATGGGATCATTTGATCCAGGACTTTGACGCAAATAAAGCCAATTATGGAAAGATACCGGAACATCCGGAGCTAATAGATATTAACCTGGTGACCAGGAGTGACCCAAATGACCTTAGACCTGATTTTTATCATACCAATGCCATAGACTACAATGCAGAACTGGACCAGATCGTACTCAGTCTGCCCGGATTGGATGAAATTCTGGTGATAGATCACAGTACCACCACCGAAGAAGCCGCTGGCCATAGCGGAGGAAGGTGGGGCAAAGGCGGTGATATACTTTACCGGTGGGGCAATCCCGAAAATTACCATCGGGGTGATTCCACTGAGCTTAAACTAGGGGGTCAGCACGATGTGCGTTGGGTGCCAAAAGGTTTTCCCGGCCAAGGGAATTTAACGGTCTACAACAATAATGTTCCTTTTACCAATCCGGGATATTCCGCAGTACTGGAACTGGTCACACCGCTGACGGAATCAGGTTACCTCATTGAGGATGGCAAACCATACGGACCCGAGGCTCCAGTCTGGCTTTATATTGCCAGCGACACCTTGTCTTTCTACAGCCCCTTTATTTCCGGAGCGCACCGTATGTCCAACGGGCATACCCTGGTCACCGAAGGTGCCCGGGGCCGGTTCTTCGAAGTTGACCAGGAGGGGAGGGTGTTATGGGAGTACCTGACACCATTTGCCGGTACCGCACGTTTGCCTGATGGAAGTTTTCCACAACCGGTGGGGGTTCATGAATATGCGGTATTTCGTGCTACTCATATACCTGCCCATCATCCTGCGGTTAACGGGAAGGTATTGGAACCACTGGACCCGCAACCGAATATTTATTTGCCTGAAGAGAAAGCAAAGGAGTAATAGTAGTTGATGCTATTGCGGATTAAGTTGCAAACTTAATCCAGGAGGGGGATAGAAGTTGATTTTATAGCGACTCAAATGACCTATCTCAATAATTCCTGCAAATCCCGGGGTGGATTCCTCTGGATATTCATCCATTCCTCTTCCGAAACTGCCAGAAAATAGTTCTTAAGAGGGTCCTCAGCAGGAATGGTACGGTACCTGATAGCAATATCGATAATTTGTCTGATCTGGTTTAAATAAGTTTCGGTAATATTTTCGCCGCTTTGGGTGGAGGCGGCTTCAGAGTCGAGGTAGGCAACCCCCTTCTTCATCAGGGGAATTCCATTTGACAGACAAGCCTGCAGCAGCTCGATCTGGTAGGGGAAGGTGTAGATACGAATTGATGGCAGGATTTTGTCCAGGGCTTTGCTCTCAAATCCTTTAAATGCCCGATTGGTATCAGTTATCTGCCGTGCCAATTCCGGTAAGAAATATTGCCAAATTTTTATAAACAGGGATCCTCTTTGGTTGCGCCCTTCCCCGATCAGCGCCACCGAATCGACTTCACGCCTCGAGCCAATTACCGCTTTCACCTTTTTCTGTGCGATATCCCCGATCAACAACCCTATTTGCATGGGATGTACCGAGAGATCCGCATCATTATCAACCACAATATGAAGGTCATCGGTATTCATCTGTAAGGTTTTTCGCATCCCAAATAATACTGCGCCGCCCTTCACACTGCGGTTTCGCCCATTCTTGTGAGTGATGCCTGCGGGCAGGTCCGGGTCTCCTTTTTTGATAGCATTGCCTAAAAAATAAACCCGATGAGGGGAATTTGGGTACTCCTTGATTATGGACTCAGCGAGTTTTCCGGATTCATCCGGACATTCATCATCTACCACCACAATACGGCCTTTAAAATTGGAATTCAGGGATTCGAAATATTGAATACATTCAATTTTGGAGCGAAGAGCATTTTCTCCATGTGGATGTTGTTCTCGTAACTGCATTCTACCCGTTTCTTTATAAACCGGATTGATCAAGGTGAGGAGAGTGGGTTCATTGAGATCTTTTATAGCATTTTCAGAGGCAATGAATTTCAGCATGGTTCGAAAAGAGATTGCCTGCTGACCAAATTTACGGGCCTCTTGATCGATTGTCGCCAAGCTCTCTTCCTGGTCTGATAACCAAACTTTAACCTTATTGAAATAGGTATGGGCTTCTGGAGTATTGGCATGATGGGCCTCTGTAAAAGTGGGGCCATCTTCGATTATAGTTTTCATGTATTTAAATTAGCAATATAACGTGCCACAATGATAACCCTATTATTGATACCAGACCAATGAGGCGTCCCGATCCAGAAATTACTAATTGATAGGGCCAAGAACTAATTGTATGCAACGCTAAATGAAGTTATCCTGACATTAGCCAAACGGAAATTGGATCAGCCAACGGGAAAGAGATCATAAAGGAATTTTTTTTTCTATTGGTGGAATCCCCAAGCGATCATAAAAGCCTATGGACAAAACTTTATATAAAGCATCGGGCTAGGTCAGAGGTCTTAAATGCGGATTAAGTTGCAAACTTAATCCAGGCGTGGAGGATTGGAACTGATTTGGGTATTGTTTAGTAACTAATTACCTGGGACTTTAAGTTGATTGAAAAGTTCTATTTGCATAAATTAATTAGTAGGCTACCTAACTATCTCTTGGTAGTGCATATTTCGAATAGGTGCAAACATGCAATCTATAGCGAAAATATTCTATTTGACGATCAGCATTTGGATTACCACACTGGCGGTAATTGGATTCTGGCCAACCTATTTCGGCCCTCTGTTTGAAGGGACCCTAAAAATAAAACCTATTTTACATCTTCACGCAGTCACTTTTCTGGGCTGGATGATATTAATTGTGCTTCAAGCTTTACTTGTCTCTATTCATCGGACAGATTTACATCGAAAGCTAGGGTTAATAGGCGCAGGATATGGGGTTGTCATTGTGTTAATTGGAATTTTGACAATGTTAGAAAGGTTTTCTGATTTACTCGCACAGGGAGATGTCCGAACAGCCCATGCAAGTCTTGTAATACCGATTTTCGACCTGTTGTTATTTGTTGTCTTCTTCCTTGCTGCATTGATCTATCGGCAAAGACCAGAAATTCATAAAAGGCTGATCATAGTTTCAACTTTAGCTTTTCTGGGGCCTGCCATAGCTCGAATGAATTTTCTGACTTCAATTCCACAAATATTTGTAGTTCTGTTATCACCAATCTTGTTTGGTATTGCGTTTGATCTGATAATGAGTCGAAGAATACATTTGGTATATATAATTGGGATTATCGGTTACCTTGTCTCCGCTGTTAGATTGCCTTTAAGAGAGTCTGAAATCTGGTTTAAGTTTTCTACATGGCTATTTGATTTCACCGTATAAAAACCCCTGGTTTTAGTTTGAAACATGGATAGTCAGAAGGGTATTACTTTAATGGATCTTGCTGCACATTTTCGGCGCGGTCCGGCCATTCTCCGTCTAGAAAAATGTTCACCGGTTCCAGAATGTTTTCCTCCACCCATAAACTATGTGCCGCTCCCTCTACGGTTATTAACCTGGCATTGGGCAGGTGATAAGCCCACTCTCTACCGCTGCCATAAGGCGCATTGCGATCCCTGGTGCCGTGAAAGGTCAACACGGGCATTTGTATTTGTTCCATTTCCTCCCAGGTAAGGTCAAGCTTCTGCACGGAGCCAAAATGATGATGTAGATGACGCCTGAAATTAACTAACCACTCATTGCTCATGGCACAAACATTGGCCAACTTGTGGGCATTCCCCGGGTTGCCTACTAGTGAATATTTCCTGACTTCCCATAGTCGCTCACAAAATTCTTCCGGGTGTTCTTCGTGATATCCTTCTCTGAATAGCGCTACCAGCTTTTCGTATGCTACAGAGTCAATCACCGGTATGGTATCCCTGACATTAAACCTCTCAGGATAAGAGGTGCCATACTTAAGTGGCACCGGCCCAATTTGAATAGCCCGTTCTAATCTATCCGGGTGATCCAGTGCGTAAAGCATGATCATCAATCCCAGATAAGAATATCCAAACACTGAGAATTGATCAAAACCAAAATGCTTTCTGATGGCTTCCAGATCCTTGACATCATCATAAATGGTGAGATGGGTGGTATCAGCAACATACCCGGATTGCCCCCGGTTGCGCATATCGTAGAATACCAAACTTCTTCGGGGTCCGGCCAACTCCTTCAAATCACCTTCCAGGTATAGAGCGGCAGGGATTATGACATTTTGAGGCCCATTGCCGTAACGGCTGAAATAGATCTCCGCGCCATCCTCCATCTCTATAATACCCTCCAGATGGATGGGTTCCAAGCTGGTCTTTTCAACCTGGCAATTACTAAAACAACATAAGATCAATAGCAAAGGGAAGAATTTCATGTGTCGAAGTTTTATTAAAGCTACTTCCTTTAGCGCCGCTTATGAAGTTCAGATCTTACTATTATGCGAGCAGGGCAGTCTCCTATGCCAATGGGATATTGAGTACCCCTAAGACCATTAGTGGATAATTATCTTTTGATTCAATTTCTTAAAAAGGTCTTTCTTAAAGGATTCCCCAATGGGGATCTGATAATCTTCAATATTCAGGTAGTTTTTGGTCAGGGATTCGACTTTATGAATGCCTACAATAAAAGAACGGTGGACTCGTACGAACAATGACGCTGGTAGTTTACTTTCCATGGCAGCCAAGGTGAGATAACTGACAAGATCTTTTTTATCCTTTCGCTTAATTCTCACGTAATTGCTCAAACCCTCAATATACAGGATGTCCCCAAGTGAAACTTTTACCAACTTCTTATCCGATTTTACAAAAATAAAATCATGGTAGTCGGCGCTGCCATTAGCGTCCGTGGCGGGGCGTTCAAAGGGGTGAGCTTTATTAACTGCTTGCAAAAATCGCTGAAAAGATATAGGCTTGAGCAGGTAATCGACCACTCCAAGGTCATAGCCCTCCATGGCATACTCACGATGGGCGGTAGTAAGTATTACTTTGGGCCGGTGAGTTAATGATCTAAGTAGTTCCAAACCTGACAAGCCAGACATTTGAATATCCAGAAATACTAGGTCAACCGGTTCTTCTTGCAAATATTGGAATGCTTGCTCGGGATTTCCCAGGCTTGCCACTACCTGGTATCCACCCAGTCGATTAAGGTAATTATTGAGAATATCACGGGCAATTGGTTCGTCGTCAACCAGGAGGCAGTTCACTTTACTGTGTGTTTTATGGCTCATATTCTATCACTTCAGTTGCAGGTAATACTATGTTAACCTTAAAGATCTTTGGTCCATCATCAATTACCAGGCGATGGTCCTCTCCATATAAAATATTCAGTCTTTTCCGGATATTGGCCAATCCAATTCCCTGATTCTTACCATTTGATTTGGTTAAAGTATTCACACTATTGGAGACCTCAATCTCTAAAAGGGAGTCGCGCTTGATTACTTTGATTTCCAACCAATTTTTATCCGAGGAATGTTTAAACCCGTGCTTAAAGGCATTTTCAACCAGCGGAATAATGGTCACAGGGGGAATGGAACAATTTTCTATATCGCCACTGACATAAAAACTCACCTCAATGGGCCGGTCATACCTTATTTGCTGCAGCGCTATTAAGTTCTTGGTGCTTTTTAATTCCAATTCCAACGGTACCCGTTGTGAATCCGTCTCATACAATATATAACGCATCAACTCCGATAATCCCATTAGAATCTTGGGCGCTCTTTCCGATTTTTCCAGGGCCAGACCATAAGTATTGTTAAGGGTGTTAAGAAAAAAATGAGGATTCATCTGATATTGAAGAAATTTGAGCTCTGCCCGGAGTTTTTCACTTTCAAATTCCTTTAGCTTGTTTTGGTTTTTATAGTAGTGGTTAATTAAGTAAAAGGCAGAAACGATCAGGGCGGGAGAAAGTGTCTGTACCGCGTAATGAATGAGTTTAAACCCCATAAAATCTCCGGGTTTATAGACATCTCCCATGATGAACTCTCCCATCCAGGAGTAATTTAATAACCGGATCAGTAAGCTGGCTATGGCCAATGCCCCCAGAGTGAAGCTCAGGTAGGGCAAATAATTTTTTGGTAGTAGGTATCTGGGGATAAGATGGTATGAGTGAAAATAGGCAAAAGCTATCTGCAGTGGCAAGGCCCCCAACATAAACTTAAAGGCGTACAGGTATTCTCCGGTAGCTTCACCGTGACTAAATACTCTGATACAACTGTACAGTACCCAGAAACACAGGTGCAGGATTATTTCGAGGTTATTCTTCAATAACATTTTGAAGGGCTTAATAATAATACGAGAATCTTGGATAAGAGGTCTTGATTTATCACCTTGAAGCGCAGCCTGACACTGGGATATTGCCACCAATTTCGAAAAAGATTGCTTGATATGAAAAGAAAAAGATTTCTTAAAACTTCTGCCCTGGCCGCCGGAAGCCTGTTAATGCCCATTAGCTCCTGCCGACAGCGGGAAGAAAATGAAAATAGCAGTCCAACCCTGAAGGCAGCTCCTGCGGATAGGACCAACTGGGCGGGAAACTACAGCTATAAAGCGGAGCAACTGCACACTCCGCAATCGGTAGAGGAGCTTAAAGAATTGGTGAGCAGCCTGGATACTCAGAAGGCTTTGGGCTCAAAACACTGTTTCAACAATATTGCCGACAGCCCAATTAACCAAACATCCACCGAGATGCTAAATAAGGTGGTCAAGATTGATGAAGATGCCAAAACCGTAACGGTCGAGGGAGGAATAAGATACGGGGATCTGGCTCCGGAACTGGACCAGGCGGGTTATGCCCTGCATAACCTGGCTTCATTACCGCATATTTCTGTAGTGGGGGCTTGTGCTACCGCCACACACGGCAGTGGTGTGAACAACGGCAATCTGGCCAGCGCCGTGGTGGGCCTGGAATTGATCACTCCTGAAGGGCAGGAGATTAAATTGACCCCAGAAGATGATGAGTTTTATGGAGCCGTGGTTCATTTGGGAGCCCTGGGAATTGTTACTGCCATTACCCTAAAAATAGAAGACACCTATCAGGTGCAACAAGAGGTATTTCAGGACCTGCCGCTGCAATCGGCTATCGATAACTTTGAGGAAATCATGTCCGGGGGTTACAGTGTAAGTTTATTCACTGACTGGATGGATGATAAAGTCAGCCAGGTTTGGGTAAAAAGACGCGTAGATCAGGATATTGAGGATTTGGATGGGGAATATTTTGGCGCTAGTACCGCTACCCGTAATCTGCATCCTATAACCCGATTGTCAGCGGAAAACTGCACCCATCAAATGGGGATTCCTGGTCCCTGGTATGAACGGTTGCCCCATTTTAAAATGGGATTTACCCCCAGCAGCGGCGATGAGTTGCAGAGCGAGTTTTTCGTATCAAGTTCTGAGGCGGTTGAAGCTTTCCAGGCGCTGGAGAAAATGCGAGAACAAGTATATCCCCACCTTTTCATATCTGAAATCCGGTCCATAGCGGCGGATGATCTTTGGCTGAGCACTGCTTACCAGAAAGATGTGATCAGTTTTCATTTTACCTGGAAACCTCATGGACCGGAAGTAAATGCTCTTATTACCCAGATCGAGCAGGAGTTGGCTCCTTACCAAGTGGTCCCGCATTGGGGGAAGTTGTTCACTTTGGATGCAGCCACCTTGCACACCCGGTATCCAAAAATGAGTGATTTTCTGGAACTGGCTAAAAAGTATGACCCACAAGGTAGGTTTCGCAATGACTACTTAAACCAAAATATCTACCAAATAGTTTGAGTAAGCCAAGTAAGCGGCTTTAGACAAGTGAATCAAATCTTTAATGGATACTGCTAGGCATACATAATTGTGGTACCTTATTCTTGTTTTTCAACTGATATTTTTCCGGGCCCTCCCTTAATGATTTCCGGATGGACCTTGGATTCAAATTTTGCAAAATTCTGGTGGAAAAGACCTACTAACTTTCTTTTGGTTTGGTCAAAGCTTTCTTTATCCTCCCAGGTGTTTCTGGGGATTAAAATCTCCGTGGGCACACCCGGACATTCCAGGGGTATCTCAAATCCAAAATACGAATCTTCCCTGGTGTCTACTCCATCAAAACTTCCACGGTGTATGGCATCGATCATGGCCCGGGTATACTTTAGCTTTATCCTGGAGCCTACACCGTATCCTCCTCCGGTCCATCCGGTATTGACCAGCCAAGCCTGCGCTTGGTGCTTTCTCATCTTTTCAGCCAACAACTCTGCGTATCGATTGGGATGCCACATCATAAAGGCTGCCCCAAAGTTAGCGCTGAATGTTGCCTGAGGCTCGGTTACGCCCATTTCTGTGCCGGCTACTTTAGCCGTATAACCTGAAATAAAATGATAACTGGCCTGTTCCGGGGTAAGCTTGGAAACCGGAGGCAGCACTCCAAAAGCGTCGGCGGTGAGGAAAATGATATGCTTGGGGTGACCAGCGATACACGGGATTTGTACGTTCTCTATGTATTCGATAGGATAGGAAGCCCGGGTGTTCTGAGTGATGGAAGTATCGGAGTAATCCACTTTCCTGGTTTTCTCATCATACACCACGTTTTCCAGTACGGTAC
Organism: Cyclobacteriaceae bacterium; assembly: GCA_965224285.1. Taxonomy (GTDB): domain Bacteria; phylum Bacteroidota; class Bacteroidia; order Cytophagales; family Cyclobacteriaceae; genus JAJCYK01. The sequence goes on along the minus strand of OZ245043.1, from coordinate 3,444,164 downwards.
CATACTTGATGGCGCCGTAAATATCCGGCTCATTTTCCGGGGAAAGATCAATGGCCTTGGCATAACACCCCCCCTCAATATTAAAAACACCATCATCTGTCCAACAGTGCTCATCATCACCGATCAATTTCCGCTGCGGGTCAGCGCTTAGGGTGGTTTTACCGGTACCGGAAAGGCCAAACAGCAGCGTTACATCTCCCTCTTGTCCCACATTAGCCGAGCAGTGCATTGGCAGCACATTTTGCAAAGGCATGAGGTAATTCATGATGGCAAAAATGCCTTTTTTCATCTCTCCTGCATACTCTGTGCCCAAGATTACGATCTCCTGACGCTCCAGGTTAACATCGATACTGGTTTTAGAGGTCATGGAGGAGGTGTAGATATTAGCCGGGAACCCGCCGGCGTTGAGTATCAAATAGCCAGGTTCAAAAGTTTCAAGTTCCTCCTCGGTGGGCATAATCAGCATGTTCTGCATAAACAGGGCATGGTAAGCCCGAGTGCAAACGATACGCACCGACAACTGGTATTTCGGGTCCCATCCGGCGTAAGCATCTACCACATAAAGCATATCCCGGGTATTAAGATAATCTACTGCTCTTTCCCGGTTGACCATATAGGTATGCTCGTCCAACTCGATATTGATAGGTCCCCAATCGATATTATTCTCCGATTCAGTATGCCGCACAATACGTTTGTCCTTGGGGCTTCTACCGGTTTTTTTTCCCGAGTACACCATTAGCGCCCCCACATCGGAAATGGCCGAACCTTTCTCTAGTCTAAGGGCTTTTTCATACAGCTCGGGCACGCTGGAATTGCGAAAAATGGTTTCTACTTCTATTCCAAGATATTTCAGGTTAAAGTCCATTAATGATAATGTTTTGTGATGATAACGATTGGAATCTAAAGGTAATGCTTGTAGTCACTAAAACCTAAATCACCACAGTAATGACTTTTGTCATTTTACCTTTCAGATAAATTGCATCCTATCACTGTAGCTACCTGCAGCTATTGCAGTTAACTGTCAGGCGTAATTACCGTTGCTTTTCTTTCAGGTAATTTATGATACCCCCTTTCAATAAATATTCCTTTTGCCTTTCGCTGATACTATATTTCATTTCGATCTGCCTATCCTTGCCTTTTATGGTTGCCTTGACCGGGCTCATATTTCTCATAGCCTCAAGGAGACCACTGATAACTAGAATATCCCCTTGCTCCAACTTTTCCCAATCTGCGGGATCCACAAATTCAAAAGGAATAATGCCAAAATTGATAAGGTTTTGCCAGCCTATTCGGGCATAGGATTTGGCGACTGCAAACTTCTGTCCTAAATATCTGGGGGTTAGAGCCGCGTGTTCCCGGCTGGAACCCTGAGCATAGTTTTCACCGGCAATAACACAGAATCCCTGATATTTTTCCTGGTTTTCTTTTGCCCTTTGGTAAAAATCCTGATCTAGGACATAATAGGTGTATTTGCTTAACTCCGGGATGTTTGATCGCAGAGGTAAAACATCGGCCCCTGCTTTTAGGATCTCATCAGTAGAGATATTATCCCCCATTTTTAATAGAACCGGTACCTCCAATTCGTCTTCCAGGCCTTTAAATTCCGGTAGGGATTTGATATTAGGCCCTTTGATTAATTCGCTCTGCTTTCCATTAGGCGATATCAGCATCTGCGGATGAGGTGTAACCTTATGAGGTTCCTCCCACCGGGGATAATCGACATCCAGCGATTCGGATAGGGTTCGCGGGTCGGTAATTTCCCCTGTTAAAGCAGCAGCGGCGGCGGTTTCCGGGCTGCATAAATATACCTGATCATCCAGGGTACCGGAGCGCCCTGGAAAATTGCGGGGCATAGTACGCAAGCTGATGGTATCACTGGCCGGAGCCTGTCCCATACCTATACAACCCATACATCCGGACTGGTGGATGCGGGCCCCTGCTGCTATGAGATCATTCATGGCTCCCATGGCGGTGAGATTTTGCAACACCTGACGGGAGGAGGGATTGACATCGAAGGAAACTTGCGGAGAAGCAAACTTACCTTTAACAATCTGAGACACCATCCAGAAGTCCCTTAACCCGGGGTTGGCGGATGAACCTACTACTACCTGGGCTACCGGGCGGCCGCTTACTTCACTAACGGGAACTACTTTCCCAGGGCTGCTGGGTTGAGCGATCAAAGGTACCACCTCCGCCAACTCTATGGTTTCATAGTCATCGTATTCAGCTCCCTCATCAGGTTTTAGTTCCACCCAGGCATCAGATCTTCCCTGCTGATCAAAATATTGGCGGGTGACTTCATCTGAGGGGAATACCGAAGTAGTAGCCCCTAGTTCCGTACCCATGTTGGCGATCACGTGGCGGTCCCAGGCACTCAGGCATTTCAGTCCATCGCCATAGTATTCCAAAATATACCCTCTCCCACCTTTCACGTCATACCTCCTCAGCATCTCCAGCACCACATCCTTGGCGCTCACCCAATCAGGCAACTGGCCTTTTAATTCCACCCCCATAATCTTAGGCATCTTTACATAATAAGGTTCACCGGCCGCTGCCAGTGCTACGTCCAAACCTCCGGTACCTATAGCCAGCATGCCGATGCCGCCACCGGCAGGGGTATGACTATCCGATCCCAACAGGGTTTTGCCGGGCACTCCAAATTGCTCCTGATGCACTACATGACTAATTCCGTTGCCGGACCGACTAAACCAATAACCGTACCTGGCAGCAGCGGATTGCAGGAAAACATGGTCGTCCATATTCTTGTAATCAGTCTGCAAAAGATTGTGGTCTACATATTGTACCGCTATCTCTGCCTTGACCTGATCCAGTTTCATGGCTTCCATCTCCAGCATAACCAAGGTACCGGTGGCATCCTGTTGTAATACGTGATCTATTTTTAAGCCAATTTCCTTTCCGGGAATCATATCTCCTGAAAGTAGATGGCTGCTTATCAATTTCTGGCTTACATTTTTCTTCATGTAGGGTTTTCTTTGGATTAAATTAGACTTTGCAAGAGTTAATATATTTACTAAACACCCAGGTCATTGAGTGGTTCCCTAAAATTCTCTTTTACTGTAAAGGTTGATCAATACCTCATTAGAAGACCGCCAATGGATTTAGCGGCGAGCCAGTACCTCCTTCCACTCGCAAAGGCGCTGCCGTAAAAAGAAACTCCCATCGGTTAAGTAGCAGGGCTTGCTGGGATAGCTCTTCCAGGTTGAGATTATCCAGGATTGGCGTACCCATGTATATGATAAACAACATGTGAATGGGATGGGTTTGTCCCTCTACTCCCGATGGCAGCACATCACTCCCTCCGTCAGATCCCAGCACTGCAATATCCCTGGCCTTTAACCATTTTGCGGTAGAGGCATGTATACCACTCAGTTTTTGATGAGCCAGTCCTGGGCCTTTTTGTTGTTCATAGGCCCAGCGTCCGGTGCGCAGCAATAATACATCTCCGCTGCTAATGGTGATACCGGATTTACGTTCCCAGTCCTCCAGGTCTTCGCTATATATTGGAGTGCCTGGTTCCAAATAAGGAACACCTCTTACCCAGGGGATATCTACCAGGATCCCCCGGCTGAAAATACCTTGAGACAAATGCTCTACTCCAAGTTTTGAGGATCCGGTTGTTTCCCCGATCTCCTGTGAATAGCCGTTGTACATTTTCCCTTCATGGGCCATGTGACATAGTGCATCCATATGGGAGTGGGCATAGCCATGGTAGTTTGTGGTGTAAATATCGAAGGCCCACGGCCCAATGGTAGAAGCCTGGTGTACTAATGGTTCTGGATTGTTCTGTGTTTTCTCCTTCGAAAGGTTGTTGGCCAAAGAAACGGCAGTGCCTTGCTTAACTAACGCCGCGGCCTGAACCTTTTTTTCCCCAGTGATCAGGTTGATAGTGCCCAATTGGTCATCTTCTCCCCATCTTCCCCAATTTGACAGCTCTTGCTGCCATTGCATAAAGGTGGCGGCGCTTACCTTTTTCAGTTCGTTGCTATCCTGGGCGGAAGCCATATGGTAAGTCAGGCTGACGGCAATTAAAATAGAATATAACTTGATAATACTTAACATGGTGAGGTCAATTAGAGAAACCATAAGGATAAGATAGAAGAATTTTCTCTAATTGGAAATACTTCCTGCCAGCTACCCCGCTAACGTGTGGCTTAAATCAGCTTAATTACCACTTTTCCCTGGTGCCTTCCCTCACCGAAATATCTTATAAGTTTTGGTATCTCCTGGAATTGATAGGGGCCATCTATAATCGGTTTTATTTTCCCCTCTTCAAAATACTTATTGATCAGATCCAGATCCTTATTGGGATTTAAGGCAACCAGATGGAAACGACGGTTACCCATGGCACGGTAGACCAGCAATTGCAGTAGCCGATTCAGCTCACCGCCAACGGTTACATACCGACCATCCTCAAACAAAGCTTTAGCATAAGCTGTAGGCGGTCGGTTGGTCTTGGCATCCAGGATCAGGTGATAACGCTTACCCTGCAAGGTAAAATCTGTACTTTTATAGTCAATGACATGATCAAACCCTAGGGATCTCATCATATTCAATTTCTCTCCGGTATCAACCCCGGTCACTTCAGTGTCATATAACCTGGCCAGTTGTAATCCCAGCGTCCCCACTCCACCCCCGGCGCCGTTGATCAATATTTTCATGCCATCGGCGATCTTGCCGATATCTATAAGGCCCTGAGTGGCCAACATGGCGGCATGAGGCAAGGCGGCCGCGGATTCGAAGGGCATGTTAGGGGGCTTTAGGGTTAACGCCTTATGATTAATGGAAATATATTCGGCAAAAGTTCCCATGCCATAGGCTGAAATATCACCATATACCTGATCCCCCAGTTTAAATGAAGTAACCTTATCGCCCAGGCCTTCCACCGTACCGGATAGCTCCATTCCCGGGACCGGGTGCTTGGGTCTGCGGATCCCGAACAACAGACGATAACTAAAAGGCTTGCCCCTTACCTGAGCCCAGTCGTAGTCATTGATGGCCGTGGCATGAATTTTTACCAGTACTTCATCTTTACCTGGTTCAGGTACAGGGATGTCCCTTATTTGCAGCTTCTCAGGGTCATCATAACGATGGCAGACTATTGCTCTCATATGGGGAGTTTTACGGTAAACCGGGATAATGGATACAAAATAATCAATTGATACTCGGAAAAAATGCCAATATCCCGGGTACAAATTTGAATAAGGCCGAGGCCCAATTATGGCATTCAGCGACGGAGTTAGTTTTTTATCTCCAAATTGATCGTCTCCCGCTCCCCGTTGATAAGATCTATAATTCCAAGAATTGAACCACCCATGAAAAAGGCGTTTTCCGGAACTGCAAATGCTACTTTGGTTCCATCAGCCGACACAGCGGGAAACCAGGCATCTTCCCCGTATGCAGTGATATACTTTTTATCGGAACCATCGGAATTTATAACCATCAATCGGTTTAACATAGTGGCGCCGGTATCGTAATACCCGGCCAGGATCTTAGTGTCTGCAATCCAAACCGGGGTCCACCACCAGTTGTGGTGATTCAATACGGATCTAGTACCGGTTTTGATGTCCTCTTTCACAATTGAATAGCTATCGTCTGTCAATTGCACGTCATAGATCAGTTCTTGGAATTCGTTTATAGAGGGGTTGCTTTTATGGCCTACCGAATTGGTTAGTCTTTGGGTGTTGCCCGTCTCAATATCGATTTGGTAAATATCATGGTTGACACTGTCCAGTTCGCTCACAAAGATCACTTTCGAGCCATTGACGGTCCAGTTGGGAAAAGACTTATTGCCTAGTAAGATTTTCTGATTGGTAAGTTGTTTTTCCTTAGTACCATCCGCGGTGATCAAATATAATTCCTTTGCTCCCCCATATAGATTAGCACGATGGAAAACAATCCAATCACCTTTTGGTGACCATTTGGGGGCCATTTCACTTTCCCGGGTATAAGTTAGCCTTTCCAGAGCGCTATTGGACAAGTTATATAACCACAGGTCATAGCTCCCGCTGCCAAACAATGCTGCTTGGATAACCAGCTGGTTGCCGTCTGGTGACCAGCTTGAGTATTGCACTATTAGATCAAATGGGCGCAAGGCTATCTTTTCCATGATCTGTTTAAATCCGCTGGTCTTTTTCAGCTCAGGGAAATAGGCGCTATTGCGTAAAATAGCCATCCGGTAGGGGCCGGAATGGTAAAGATTGGTAAAACCGGCATCAATACTTTGATGTAAAAAATCCAATCCCGATGCGAAATCACCCTGGTGAAAATAAGCATCGGCGATAAAGAACAACACATCACTCCCATATTCAGGGGTATGGATTAATCTTGTAAATACCTCAATAGACTCGCGGTAACGAGTAGAGGTTCTGAGAGCATGAGCCAATTGGTTAAGCGCATAGCGGTTGGATGAATCCTCATCGATTACCTCTTTGTATATGGATATACTCTGTTCAAGGTCAATTCCCCATAGACTGTCTGCAGCAGCTACTGCATCCACCTGCATTTCAGTTTGGCATTCGGCAGGCAAAACCAAAAGTAACCATAAAACTATGGGCACTGCCCCCGAACAAACGTTGATAAACTTCATGAAGCCTAGGAAGTTCCTAAACTTGGTCCAGAGTGGGGCTATAGATAAACCTCATAATAGTATGTTTGCCGCCACTCGTACAAATTCAACCCCACCAAGCTTAAATTTATTAAATTGGTAATTATTCCTCCCATGGATCGTAGCTGCCAAAATTCCAGATGTGACCTTCCGGATCTCGACATGAATAGACTCGACCTCCGTAATCTTCATCTTTTATCTCTATCAGGATCTCAGCCCCGGCCTCAATGGCCTTTTGATAGTGTTGATCAATTTCTTCCAAAATTATATATGGTGCCTGGGTATTTACGCCAGCGAAATTTAGTGGTGATTTAACCCAATTGCCATATTCGTCTTCAGCAGTGGAACCCAGCATGATCATAGCGTTGCCCAGCGTAAGCTGAGCATGGGCGATGGTATCCCCATCTCCCGGTACTACCAAATGAGTTTGAAAACCAAATGCCAGACAAAGCCATTCGATGGCCTCTTTGGCTTTTTCATAGCGCAGAGTTGGAATGATGGTCGCATTCATGGTTATAAAATTTTCAGTTTACTATTACAGGTGATACTCAGTTCGTCTGTTCATTAATGCCGCTCCTCAGATAATCATCGGTACCGTCCAACCAATCCTGACGAGGGGGGCTGAATGTATCCAGGGCTTCCACATCTCCTATGGCCAGGGCCGCATGAGGGAGGTCGGAGGGTATTACCAGTATATCGCCGGCATGCAGATCCAGCTGTTCTTCCTCCGGACCCAACCAAAAGCGAATGGTGCCGGAAATTACCTGGGTAATTTGTTCGTTATGATGTTGGTGCATGGGTACTTTACATCCATCCCCTAATTTCAAGCGGGCGATCATCATTTTATCCCCGGTAACCAGTTTGCGGTGCAGGGAGCCGGTAACTTCCTCATTTTGGATGGCACCCCAATTAAGTTTTTCTAGCATGATATAATGTTTATGTTGGTGGTTATCAGTTTATCGGTTTCCTGAACACCAGGCCCCGAAAACCGTGATCGTAGGTCTTAAAAGCTTCTAATGTCAGATTGGGAAATAGATCCCGTAGTTCATTATTAGAATAGTTGTTCATGGTAATACCCCTGGTAGGATTATTACTGGTTTCCAACCTGTCAACAGCATCCGCATCCATATAAGGATTAAAAAGAGCATAGAGAATACCGCCTGGCCCTAGACATAAATGGATGCCCTCCAAGATCACTTCCAAATCTTTAACGGGTATATTTTCCAGCACTTTCGCGGCTAGTACCCCATCATAGTTTACTTTAAAGCTATGATCTTGCAAGGACCTCTGCTGAAATCTAATATTCAGATTTTCTTCATCGGCCCAATTTTTAGCAAACTCAATGGCGTTGGCGGAATAATCAATACCGGTTACTTTCAGTCCTGACCGGGCCAGAAATAGCGACCAAATGCCCACGCCGCACCCCAAGTCCAATACTGACCTCACCTTAAATCGATTGAAATATTTTAAACAGTCCAACATGGAATCTGTAGGCTCCGCCTGAGTCCATTCCAGAGGAACATCGGCGAATATCTTTTCCCATATGTCTAGATCTTTATCAGAATTCAATTTTCACCAGTAGTATCCCATTAATGATATTCACTTTGATACCGCTCACCCGCCATAATGGCAATAGGCAGCCAATTCTCAGGTGGCGGAAAGGAGCAGATGGTAAATTCCGAGAAGCTGCAGGGAGGGTTATAGGCATAATTGAAATCCAGGACCGCTGTACTGTCTGTGGGGGGTAAATTGAATCTCAGGTATCGACCCGCACCGTAGGTTTCTTCACCGGCTGTTTCATCACGGAACATCAAAAAACCATTTTTTTGAAAATGAAGTTGATGGATCTGACCTTGATGATCGAAAGAAATACTCCCCAAAAATTCCACCCAGTTTGAATCCCCCAGAATAGTGGGCACCGTCATTACCCTAGGCTCATCAAAGTAATTTACCCTGGCCTCAAAGATAAACTCAGCGGTGGGTGCAAACCTTTCGAACCCTTTAAACTCACGCACCGCCTGACTTAAGGTATCAGATATTCGCAAGTACTTATTGTCTCCCATGGAGCTGGTAAACCAGGAATAACTCTGGTGATGAAGCTTGTCGGAAAAGTCATCTGCAGGAGGGGTCAGGTTATAAGTCTTTACCAACGAATCGCTATCAGTACTCACCCCTATGGAGTCCGAAGCCTGAAATATAAGTGAATCCCCTTGAAAATTGACCATGCCGAATTGGGATGGCGCGCCTTGAATGTCAAGTACATGAGTATTATTGGGATCAGAGCCGAAGCTATTATCCGACATGGAATCCAATTCGAATAAACCCACCAACCTCAGATACAACAGTCTGGGGCCTTTAGCTCCGCTCATACCAGCTATGGCCTCATATCGCTCCAGATAGGCTTCGTCTATTTCAAATCGACTACTCTTACTGTCGCAAGAAGTTAGCAGGCAAAAGCAGCTTAATACGATAGCGATTTGCTTCATATGTAATTAATGGCTAAAACCCGGTCGGAGAACTCAAGTATATCCGTTGACTTAAAAGATATGCTACCCTTATAATGGTCTACTCTTCCTCTTCCATTACTGCCATGATCCTTTGCACCATTTCCGGTGACACTTCATTCACCCCGTGCTCATTTTTGGCGTGCTCGGCAGCTTGCTTTAGGGCTTCCTCCTGGGTATCAGCTTTGATCACTCCGTCGCAGTCAAAGCCTACCTCGCGGCATCGAATTACTTTTTGCATAATAGTTTGAGCTTTATTAATACCATTTTGACTTTCTTGAATATAAGAAACTTACCCCTTTATTTTAATAAATCAATACCTCAATTTTCTCTTTTCAAACCCACCTTAAAGCGATGATGATCAGCCATGGCTGCTTCATCAAGTCTCAAAAAGCGGGCGGCGTTGTTATAAAAAATATCCCGCTTCTGCCCTTCATTTAAAAATGTGGCGGAATTGATAGATTCAATGGCCAGGTCAATGGCTTCCGGCCATAGCATCTGGTCAGATCCAAACATTAACCTTTTACCCAATCCAGCAGTTACAAACTGCTGCAAATAAGCATGAAAAGTTTCTCTGGGTATGATCCAGGAAATGGTTGACAGGTCCGCATACACATTGGGATAAGTGTACATAAGGGAGATCATTTCATCGCCAAATGGCCAGGCGGCATTTTCCACGTATACCTTAAGCTTGGGAAACTTTTTAATAACCTCGCTCAGATTCATGGGGTTGCCTTTAAGAATGGGGAAGTGCTCACCCCCACCTAAACCCGCTGAATGGACCAATACCGGTACATCATATTTTTCGGCCAAGGCGAATACCGGTTCCAGGGCCTTATCGTTAAGCGCATAACCCAGATATTGTGAGGTCACTTCGCCTAATATTTTTATCTCTCCGTTCTTAATTTTATCCTCAATGTCCTGTAAATCGGCATTGGCCGGTTCATCAATTACCGGGCAAGTCCAAAAACGGTTATCGGTCTCTCCCCAGCGATTCACCTCATCCCAATTATGCCAGCTTAAGGCAGCCAGCACGATGTTATGCTGATCCATTTTCTCCAACGTCTTCGGCAACAACTCCTGTATATTCTTTATCAGATTGGGCACTTTATCGCAAGGCTCTGGAAAACAAAGACGGTTTTCGGACCACAAGTGATCTGTGGCATGCATATGCATGTCAATAATAGGTGGCTTGTGTGTTTGGGCAATGAGGCTGCTGGAAGTACTGAGAATAAGAGCAGTGATTAAAAAACTTTTCATGATCCGATAGTTTAATTCTATACCTTAGTTGATATCTCACTCCAATCCCAGAGCAGCAAATGCCAATCTTCATCCTCATCCTGGTATTGTCTAATGGTTTCAAACCCTACCTTCTGATGAGCTCTCAACGATCTGGGATTGCGGCTGGAAACTTCCGTGATCACATAAGGGAAATAGGGCATCATCCGACTTTTCATTTCCTTATAGAGTCCGGGAAATAATCCCTGACCGCGATAATCTTTGGCAATACAGATCTGGCCCATAATGAAATATGGTGTGCTATCCAGTGATTGGCCCCGGTAGTGCAGTTGATCTATTTGCTTGAACATAGAAACCAATACCGGAATGCGATGGGCAAAATCCTTTAACATGACCAGAGCATACCCCACTACCTGCTCACCATCCCTAGCCAACACGTGATGATGTATTTGATTCATTTCCTCCAGCAGGTCCAGGTCGTGCTTTACTGTAACAAAGCCCTCCCGGTTCAACTCCTCCAAAGAAATATTTTCCGGATAATTATCCTCCTGTAATTGCAGGATCTGTTGCAGGTCCTGCTGGTTATTGGCCAATCCGTAACTGATCATAATGACAACCTTTCAGTTGTGACATTAGGCCAAAGATCACAAAGCAGCTTCTTTGCCATAAAATTGTAATTGCTTTCGAATGGATATGAATCTTTGGTTCTCATGCAGGGGGCGAAATATGGGATCAAGGGTAGACATGGGAACCAATGTGAATTCTCTTACCTCCAGGGCTTTTTCCAGTTGGTCCAAGGCCAGATCATATTCTTCCCTGGCCGCGTAGATCATGGCCAGCGCCTGATGAATGTTATTTTCTCCATTTTCCATACGACTTATCAATTCCCTCCGGTACTGCTCACTTTTTTCACTATTGCCTAATTTGTGATGCGTATTGGATAGATAGGCCACATTGAGCACTACCGGAAATTCACTTTCTGAATAAGTTTTCTCCAATGACTCCAGTGCCTCCTGATACTGCCCCAAGTGGTAATAGTTCCAACCCTTAAAGGTTTTGAACATGGAGACAGGAACTGCCCGGGCGGCTCTGTCATACCACCGCTGGGCTTCCTCAAATTCGTCCTGGAGCATCAGAGCATTTGCTTCGTCCCAATAGATGAAAACATTGCCTGGGTCGTACTTCCTGGCCACTTGAGCCAGGCGTAAGGCGTTGTCCACATCGTTAAGGCCTATATAGGTGGATACTACTATACAAATGCAGTAGGTAGTAGGTACTAGTGGCCAGGAATTAACCTCTAATGCATAATCAACATCAGCTTTTCCATCCTGCAATAGTCCATCCACGAATACATTCTTATGTGCTCTAACCAAGTATATATCAGAGCTTTTGGGGTCAAGCTCCAACGATTTCTTAATGACAGGATCCACCAGGCTGTCGAGTTCCTGATTAGATCGATCGAAATGGCCATCAAACCAGGGGTTAGACGAAAGTTGGTAGATCCAGGCCAAGAAGGTGTAGGCCTGCGAGTACCCCGGATCTAATTCAATGGCCATCCTGGTAGCTTCAATACTATTGCGAAATCCTTCTTTATTTAGCTTCAGGATTTCGGATCTGGCATATAGGAACTGCCTGAAGGCCTCCCCGTTTTCAGTGTTGGTAGACGTGAGTAATTTTTCTTCCTCATCGCTGAGCTCCAGGTCCAAACTTTGAGCTACTTGCCTGGCAATTGCCAGCTGAAGGTGGGGCGCTTCTTCCATCTTTTCGGAGAAATTGCCACTCCAAAGCCTGGACTGGTTGGCTTTAGGCTCCAGTAACTCCAGAGAGATCTTCACACTGTCACCCCGGTCATAGATTCTGGAGGTGCCAGCCAAAAGGTAATCTACTCCCAATGCTTCAGCCAACTGGATAGGATCCAAATCAGAGTCCTTATAACGCATTGACGATAAAAAGGCGGTGATCTGAAGGGACTGAAGCTGGGCCAATTCATCGATGAGCTCATTGGTGACGCCGTCGGCGAAGTAACCTACATTCTCATCCTGGGAATTCAGGTTGACGATGGGGAGCACTGCTAAAGTTTTTCGGTTTTCTTCTGAGAGTTCACCTGCTCCACCCTGCAAACTGGATTGATTCATCACCACCTGCGCCAGTAGAATGACAGCCGCCACCACTGCAGCAATTAACAGGGCTCGAGAGATCAGCGAATTCTTAGGGGCTTTTGCGGCCAGTTTCCCCTGTATTTTCTTACTATCAGGCACCTCAAGCCCTTCAATATCTACTGCATATACCCGAATCTCCTCAGTCACATTTTTGAAATGAAATTCTCCCAGATCCAACAATCGAAATTGCTCCTTATTCTTTACCAGATCACGGACTGCCTTACTCATTAAAATGCTACCGGGCACGGCTATAGACTCAATGCGACTTGCGACATTCACTCCGTCGCCAAAAGCATTATTTTCCTTAAAAAGCACTTCTCCGATATGAATACCAATCCGCACAGGGATATCTTGTTTAATGAATTGTTTCTGGAGCTCAATCGCACTGGCGACACCCTTGGTACTACTACGAAATGCCATTAAACATCCATCTCCGTAATATTGTACTATTTCCCCGTCGAACTGTTCAATATAATAGGTGATCGCCTTCTTGAAGTGGTTTAAGAGATCTAATGCCTGGGGTTCACTTTCCTGCATTAAGGAAGTATAACCCGCTATATCTGCGAAAAGTATGGTGGTGAGCTTATAAGACTCTGTCATCAATCTGTTTTTCCTGTTAAGCCCCAGTCTCGGATATGAACCAGGCCTTACATGAGCAGGATGAATATACCAAATTAAGAGTTAGTTTCAGTGAGCACTAGATCCATTTAAATTACATTGCCTCCTCTTTCACCTCAAATTCTACCAGCATATTATGGCTAGCTGGATTGGGGATTTCCGCCACCCAGGCATAGCTGCCAGGTTCAAGACTGATTTTAAAATAGGCTTTATGTCCCGCTGGCATTTCATTGGTGCCTCCCAGAAACTCCGCGGGTGCCGGCGTTTGCAAACCGGTAGGATTTGCCCAACTCATCCATGCTCCTAATTGTTCCAGATCTGTATCTTCAGCCAGTCTCACCAGGTGCACGTCGTGACCTAAAAAATTTTCGTATAACTGCTGGTCCATCATATTTACTTCCACCCAGTGCTCGCCAGGGGTAGGATCTCCTTCAACCTGAATGCCATCCGCGGCGGATAAATTTATGGATAGGTCAGCCTGTGGAGGTTGCAGGCCAGATGCCTCTTCGGTCACCATGATCTCACGAGCCATACCGTAGGTCTGAGGGTCGGGATTGTAGGAATGGAATACACCATCAGTTTTCACATAGCACTCTAATACGTATTTGCCTGGATCCAGTTTCACCATGACCTCAGAGGTATGTCCCGGAGATAACAGCGCCGGTCCTCCCAGAAACTTCACCTCACCAAACCAGGCCGGAACGTCTGTTCCCACCTCCGGCGCCGATAGTTGCTTGCCATTGATCTGATCCATTACGTTTTGGAATATGGGTGCCAGGGTATCCTGATGTTCTTTGACGCCTCTCCCCCCCGGATACCATGCTATAGTGATGAGATGCACCATATTGGTAGGATTGTCGAAGCGAAAAATGGACCAACCCGATGGGATGCTATCGGGCGCCTGTATAGTTAAGCCCTCGGCCAAAATTTCAACCACTTGAGTTGACGGTTCTGCTGTCTCCACTTCTGTAGCTGAGTCTTGAGGCGGCTGAGGAGTACCGCAGCCATGAATCAGCAGGCTCAGAATTACGCCATAACTTGACAGTTTACTTAGCTGGAGGTGTTTGATGAAATTATTCATAATCATGGTTTAGTGGTTAATCTCTGTTAGAATAACTAAATATTGAGGTAAAGTCAACTATAATTTCCCTAAAGTCATTGTAAACTAGTGACTTAGTTAAGATTTCAAAATTTGGTGATGTAACTCATTTACTATTATCCAGCCTTACACTCCTGGGTTATGTTATGATCAAAATGATTAAATTACTTCCCCTATTTATGGACGATAAACAATACTTCTCTCAGGTCTATGAGGTAGCCAGGCTACTCAACGGTGAATCCTCCATGCACTCAGCCTTGAGAAATGCATTAAAAAAAACTATTGAACTGCTGGAATTGAAAACCGGTTGGATCTGGTTATTGCAACCTGATCTAAAATCCGTCTATTTGGCAGCCTCACACAATTTGCCTCCAGCACTTAGAGATTATCCGGAAAGATTGTCTGGCTGGTGCTATTGTATTAAAGAATATTTAGAAAACGACCTTTCATCCGGACGTAATATCAGTGAAATCACCTGCACCAGATTAAAGGATCTCAACAAAGGCACCCGCAACCTTAAATTTCACGCCAGTATACCCATTACTGCTTATGGTCAAAAAATTGGGTTGATCAATCTGGTAAGCAAGCATAGCCAAGAGTTGAGCAAGGAGCAGTTAACAGTCCTTTCCACCATTGGGCATTTAATGGGAATGGCGGTACAACGTACAAGAATTCAACCCACAGCTAATGCCTCAGAACCAACTTATGAATGGAATATCATTAAACGTATCCTGATTCCCAGAATAGATAGTTTAACGGAGACCATGACAAGGATCCATGATCAGCTGTCAGCAGATAACTCCACTCAGCTTATGAATTATTTTGAAATAGCCTTTAAGGAATCAAAAGAATTACACGAACAAATACACCTGATTTTTAGAGAATCTGCCCCAGAATTTGCTGATCCACCAACATCTCAGTCACTGAGATATCCAGGCTCCCCGCTCACCAACCGTGAGCTCCAGGTATTGAATTTAGTAAAAAGGGGGCTAACCAATCGAGAAATCGCTGATCAGCTATTTATCGCTGAACGAACAGTAAAATTCCATCTGTCATCGGTCTTTTCCAAATTGGCGGCAAAAACCCGCACCCATGCCGTTCAAATCTCCTTACAACGAGGCCTCATCAGCTCATAAGATGACTACCTGTCCTTTGGTACAGGTTAAGTTCTAACCTTTAGTACGTTTAATAAACCGGTTGGTCCAGCCAACTTTGCCTAAAAAATAGTATATCTATGAAAAAGACGGCTTTAATAACCGGAGCATCACGGGGGTTGGGATTTGGGCTTGCTCAAGCCCTCGTCAATCGGGGTTGGGAACTTTTTATCAATGCCAGGGGCCCCGGAGATCTACAACAGGCCCGAAATAATCTCCAAAAAGGAAAAGTGCAGGCACTGTCTGGGGACATTCGGGATAAGCATCATTTGATTTCATTGGCAGCGGCGGTTAGGAGCCGGGGGGTAAAATTAAACCTGCTGGTCAACAATGCCAGCAGCCTAGGGTCTTCTCCACTGCCTAAGCTGCTGGATCAGTCTGTGGATGAACTCCACGAAATTTATCACACCAATGTTATTGCGCCGGTTTCACTGTTACAAAAGTTGAAATCTCTCATGCATCCGGGTTGTGTTATAATCAATATCAGCAGCGATGCGGCGGTAGAGGCTTACGAAACTTGGGGGGCTTACGGCGGAAGTAAAGCCGCCCTGGATCACCTTACCCGGGTATTAGCTAAAGAATACCCTAATTTTCGATTTCATGCATTTGACCCGGGTGATATGCGGACAGCCATGCATCAGGCAGCTTATCCGGGACAAGATATCTCTGATCTTCCCTTACCGGAAGACCGCGCAGTACCCGCATTGTTACAGTTAATTGACGGACCTCATAATGAGGTTCGCTACAGGGTAGGACAATTTAAAACCTCGCGGGTATGAGAGCAGTTGGGGCTAGCGTACACGCGTTGAAACTGCCGTCTAATCTGGGAACTCCCCTGCCTACGGAGGCCCGCAATCTGCAACGTGACCAAGTCCGATTGCTGGTGACCCAGAAAAACTTTCAGGTTGACCATACCCAATTTTTTAACATACACCAGTATTTAAATGCGGGAGATGTGCTGGTGGTGAATATATCGGCAACTACACCCGCCTCATTGACCGTACGTCTTCCGGATTTAACTCTTGGAAGAGTTCATTTGAGTACCAGAATAAATTCACGGCAGTGGGTAGCGGAAGTTAGAAAGATTGAAGGCACGAGTACTATCCGCTGGAAGGGTGGTGTTCCTGGAATGCGGCTTAGTTTATCGGGTAATGCCGAGGTGTTACTTTATCAGCGCTATCAAGCATCTGAACGTCTTCACCTTTGGATAGTGGAATTAAGTACCAATGGACCTGTTGATTCATACCTACGGCATAATGGACGGCCTATTGAATATCAACAATTAGATAGTAATTTTCCCCTCGCCTATTATCAAAGCATATTTTCCTTTGTTCCTGGAAGTGCGGAAATGCCCTCTGCCGGGAGAGCATTTACTGCTAAAACAGTACAAGGGCTGCTTGATAAAGGGATAATTGTGGTGCCTATCTTACTACACACCGGCATTTCCAGCCTGGAAATTGATGAGAAACCTCATCGGGAATACATGGAGATCGATCCGGTAACCGCGGCCACTATAAACTCAGCTAAAAGCAAAGGTAATAGGATCGTCGCTGTTGGTACAACAGCAGTACGAGCGGTAGAGAGCAGCACGGATAGATTTGGTAACAGTGAGCCATTTAGAGGCCATACGGAGCTATACATAAACCAAGAGTACCGGTTCCAGATAATAAATGGTTTGCTAACAGGTTTTCATGAACCGAGGTCTTCTCATCTTCACATGTTACAAGCACTGGCTGGATCAGAGCATTTGGAACATGCTTACCAGTTGGCGTTGGAAAAAGAGTATTTTTGGCACCATTTCGGCGATTTACATCTGCTATTGCCATAGCAAGCTATTCCTTTGACCGCACCATAGGCACGAAACGAACCGCAATTATCTGTTCCTTGGTTATTCCACTAGAGTTCTTGGTAAAAACCATGAGCTCTTGGAATCTTTGTCCTACCGGGATCACCATTCTCCCACCTACTGCAAGTTGATCTAACAGAGCTTGAGGTACTTGGGGCGGTGCAGCGGTTACTATAATGCGGTCATATGGGGCATGCTTTGGCCATCCTTGATAGCCGTCACCCCATTTCACCTGTATATTGTCATGGCCTAGCTCTTCCAACAAATCTGCAGCTGATTCTGCCAAAGGCTCCACGATCTCCATAGTGTAGCAGCTATCTGCCAACTGCGCCAGGATAGCGGCTTGATAACCGGAGCCCGTACCAATTTCCAGCACTTTTTCAGAGCCGGTCAACTTCAATAGCTGGGTCATTAGCGCTACGATATAAGGTTGTGAGATGGTTTGATCATAGCCTATGGGAAGCGGGTGATCTTCATAAGCCAAATGGCGATATTTAACCGGCACAAATAAATGTCTGGGAGTGGATCTCATCACTTGTAAAACGCGCTTATCCCTGATATCCCTTTTTATCAGTTGCGCGGTGACCATTTGATCTGCGGACTGCTGCCAGGAAGTTTTTGATTGTGATAATGATGGTATGGATTCCAAACCCATGTTTAGTATCAGTAAGGCAATCCAATGGAATTTGGCATTGACTACTCCCTCTCCGCCCATAACTTAAGTTACAAAATATAATCTGGTAATACTAAAGTTGATGCTGGTGCCACGACAAACGTCAGCGGCCTATGAGGTGATACTTAAAGATCGCAATCACTTCGATCATCTATTAAGATCCCAAACAGCCTTTCCAACGCTATAATATCTCCGCATAAGTATTCCTTAATACCGGATATCCGTTCGATCTGGATTCGCTGCTCATAAAAGTCTTTCACATAAGGATTGATCCTGATAAGATCAGATAGTGTCCGTAATGATGTTTCATGATCTTCCTCCTTCAATGAATTCTCCAATAGCGCCGTTAAATGATTGAATTCTTCCAGGTAGTCGATTTCAGGCTCACTAGCTCCCGGTGTGATCACCATTTCAGAAAGACAATTACAACTAGTAGGCGCACTGAGCCCAATAAGTTTCCCGTAGTCCCCTCCTATAGAGTAGCGGATAGGCAGTATCACCTGGCGTTGTTCCTCAAAGGCCTGCCATTGGGTAAGGGATTCGGTAATCAATTGCTGTAAACCCAAATCATCCGTAGCTGGGGTGCCGTTTAATATTATAATCTCTTCCAACACTCCTTGAGGGGATATTTGTAAAGAAGCCAGAATTGTTCCATAAAAAGCGCTTTCAATACCAGCCTCGGGATATCTTATGTTTTTACCCAAATCATTATAGAAAGCCTCTTCTCCTCCTTTATATAGATTTTCAGGGAAAAAGCTGCTTTGTGCCTTGATAGGGGTGAAGCTTAGTGAAAACAGTAAGCACCAAACGACCATTAATTCATTACCCATCTTATGATGTTGTAATTATTGGAACATTCAAAATAGGGAGTTATGACCATACTCTACAAATTTTTAACATTTTTATTTAACCATAATTAGTTTAGTAGAAGACCTTTTACCTGGTTTATCAGGGCTATTGATAATTTAATCCTGGGAATGGTAAGGGCCGTAAACAGCCTTCACCGCCCCTGATATATTCTGGTTGCTCACCACCGCTATCTGATACTTGGACCCGTCAGCTGATACTATTACCACAATATGGCCCGGATGCTCCTTTACCCGATCCAGGCCCACCACTACTTGTTTATTGGCCTCATGCAGTGCAGTAGCAAATATATCTCGCTCCCCCGTATAAAGCTTTTGCGATCGTATCCTCTGAAAGACTGTTCCGGTAGGATGTGCCGAATCCCACACTGGCAGTATCCATATTCGCGGTTGCAGGCGGGAAACAAAGAACTCATTTTGAGAATCCAAATAACCGTGATGATTGGCTACTGCCACGTCCACTTCTCCCACTGCTTTGGCTACCGGGGTCTCCATATCATGCCATGCCGGGTATCCTGGTGGTGGGATTCCTCGCAAATCACCGCCGGTATAGTAATCAAATTTCCCCAGGCTTATCCTTAGGGATATACTGGACATGTTCTCTGTGGGCCATTCGTCTTTGGGCCAGTCTTCCAATAATGGGAAATGGTTTTGGGTAGCGGTTCCATGGCCGGTCCAAACTTCTCCATTGGCAGAAATGTTACGTACCTCGAAAGAAATATTGGATGGTAGAGGATCCTGAATGGTTATTTGGTCATTACTCCCAGGTTTGAATCTCCCGGGTTTCAGATTTCCATTTTCACTGTGCCAGCTAAGAAAGCTCAGGTAGTTTTGGAACGTGGAGTCTTGCTTAAGTTCCCCAGGGTAAGCATATTCGTCCCATCCCCGATCCAGTATTTGATGAATTGGGATATGATGTCCCACCGTGGTAAGCCCTGTCAATTTGTAAGCCCCGTGATCAGCATATGGTGTTGATGCGGTCACTTGCCCATAATGGTCCCAATGGAAATGTGAGATCACCGCATAATCCAGGTGAATGGTGGACGACCGGACTAACTGTCTTTTAAGATATTGCACCAACCAATGACCGGCTGGTTTGGTACTATCCGGCAGGGCCTCCACAAACCGGGGCCGCCTCCAGGCCTGGTAGGTGGTAGTGAATTCTCCGGCATCAAATAATAAATTAGTACCATCGGGAAAAATAAAAAAAGTAGCGTTACCTCTCCCGGTACCAATATGGTGGATCTCCATAGTACCGGGCTGCCAGGGACCCAGGGTATCGCCCACCACCTGAGCGTTAACCCTTTCGGAAATTAAAATGATGAAAATGATAACGAGGTATACGCTCGAGAGTTTGATTGAATTAGCAAAGCCAGCCATGAATATGTATACGAATAAATGCTAACTGAGATTTTAGCTTTTATCATAGGCCGGCTAAAAAATCTTCTGCTGATCTTAGCAACACCTTTTTGCGATTTTTATCCATGGTATCCAGTTGATAGACCAGAAGCTTCATTCTGGGGTTGGTGGCCAGGTATTCTTGTTGTTCCTGTATGAAACGCCAGAACAATGCATCCCAAATCTGTCGCCAGGGCCCATTAGGATAATCACTCATTTTATTAAGGTAATTGCTGCCGCTGATATAAGGCTTGGTAGACATGATACCTCCATCGGCATATTGGCTCATGCCGTAGACATTGGGAACCATCACCCAATCGTAGGCATCAACAAACAACTCCATGAACCAACGATAAACCTCGGACGGGTCAATTTCGCAGAGCAGCATAAAATTTCCCAATACCATAAGCCTTTCGATATGGTGACAATAACCGGTTTTCAATACTTTCCTAATGGTATTGTCCAGGGGCTTGATTCCCGTACTGCCGTGGTAAAAAGCTTCGGGCATTTTCCTGGAGAAGCCCCAAAAATTATTAGTTCTTTGGTACCTCCCTTTAAATAGGTACAGGCCTCTCATGTACTCCCGCCAACCCAGAATTTGTCTGATAAATCCTTCTAAAGAATTTATGGGAACCTGATCAGACTCCGCAAAGTCCAGCGCTTCGCTTACCACCTGGCCGGGCAGTATTAATCCTACATTAAGCATAGGGGTAAGTGCGCTGTGGTGTAAAAAATACTCATGGGCCACTATAGCATCCTGGTATACTCCAAAATCACGAAATCGAATGCGAAGGAAATTCTGCAACCACTGCTGACTATCATCAAAGTTCATGGGAAAATACGGCATTTTCGGAGTATTGCCGGGGTTATGGGGAAAATTTTGATTTACATAATCGCAAGCCTCCCGGTAATACTGGCAACTATCTGGAAATTGTATCCTCGGGGGAGTCCTTTTGCTGGGGTAGGGCTTGCGGTTCTCGGTATCATAACTCCACTTACCCCCAATCGGCCGCCGCTTGGTAGCCATCAGAATCCTGTGTTTTCGTCTTTGCTGTTGGTAGAAATCAGCGTGGGAAAATTCATCAGATCCGGAAAAAAAATGTTCCAGTTCAGGGGTAGTATTGATAAACATTGGACTCTCCAGCCGATGACACCGTATCTGCAACTCCTGCGCTTTAACGGTAATTCTCTGTAGCAGCCAATCGTCAACCGGGTCGTAAAAATGTATGGCCTCCAACTCTTCATTTGAGAAGGATCCTAAAAAAAGTTCTAATATCTGACCTTTGATCAACCGCCTCGATATAGTGGGTTTGGACTCCCTTTGATTTCAGAAATTCCTCATATCTTCTCATGGTAGCCCGATGATAGGCTAATTTATATCGGTGAAACGGGTACTGTTTAAAGAACAAGTATTCTTCAATCAGATAAACCGGATAACCGTTTTGCCATAAGCAGCTATCGTGAAATAACTGGTGGGGAAATACCAGGTTAATCTGGGATAGGGACATAGAAGATCATTGCGGACATTACTGGGTACTAACCGTCCGCAGCAACAATTGTTATCCTCAATTAGCCATCAAGGATCCGGAGGGCGGTAGGGCTCAGGCTGGACATCCATTGGGGCAAGACTGCGTCCAGCTACCGCAGGATGACCCACAGGTATATGGGTAGCTCGAAACAAAGCAAATTTAAAAGGCCCAACCGGTTGAGGCACACTGCCATCCGGGAGACGGTAGTCATAAAAGTAAGGATTCCAATATTCCCAGAGAATTTCTCCTTCTCTGGTGATCTCGAAAATCCTGCCTCTGGGCCCTTCAGTAATGAAGACGTTACCATTCGCCATCTTATGGGCGCCGGAAACGAAGGGGCCATAAAAGGAATATTTATCCACCGGAGTATAGGTCCAATACGGCTCTGAGGGACCAAAAGTACCCTCACCATCCAGGAGATAACTACCTGCTTCATCCGTTGGGGGGTCTATTTGATATACCGCACTATAATTCTTAAGATCTGCAATGCTGACCTGGATATTTTCTAGCGCCCCCAGAGCGGCGAAAGCATTAGGAAATTTGCTTTCAGGATGTTGAATGTCGTTGTTGAATACCATTATTTGTCCTGCATCCGGATACTCTTCCGGTATCCAGGTGGCGTCATGTTGACCATATAGTTTTTGATCATCCTTTTCACCGGAGTGGTAATTTGCCGGATTACCCCAACGATATAACAAGTCCCCGCCATGGTTATAGCGACCTCCACTGCTCTGACCGGCTTCCTCGGTGGTAGTGCTGTGATCGATAATCCATATCTCATGATAATGTGGCACGCTAATCAATATCTGATCTAATTGATGGTTATAATCGATTGAGTTAAAATGAGAAAGGTCCGATCCTTGATTTTCAACCCGGGCATTGGAGGTGGCTGCACCTTGTTTTTTCATTTGTTCCAGTTGCTCCTCATTAACCTCAGGTATATGAGCGTGGGAATTAATATCAATCTTCCGGGGGTCGCTGATATCACCATAGTTCAGTTTGGAAGGATCATGATCCTGTACCAGATGATCCCACATATGCCATTCCCACACTATTCTGCCACCTGAGGGACCTTGTGGCTCGATTTCAATAATTTTATCAGGCCAAAGGCCAGCTTCCGGTATGAATTCAGGATTACGGCCCGCTGCGATTGCCTCCTCCTTGGATTTCACCTCCCAGGCAATTGCCAAAATGTTTCCATTAGGCATGATCTCCATATCGTGATGAGTCAGGTAGGACTCTGAAGCGTATTCAAATTCCCATATGATATTCCCATCCCAGCTATAATGCCGCAGCATCCCCGCTTGTCCGCCGCCGGCAAATACTGGAAAATCTTCATCGCGTTCCAGCTTCAACAGGCTTCCATCTTCCAATAAATAACTGTGCATACTACTGAGATCTCCTTTCCATTCATGCACCATTTTTCCATCAAGATCCATGAGGTAAGTGGATGTCCCCATTGGGGTGAAAAGCACATATCCGGGAGTGGCCAGGTCAGATTTTAGCATCAATCCTCTTTGAGCCGACATACCCGGAATATCACGCAGGCTGTCAGGTGACCACATCACGCTATCAACTGCTGAAGCATCGGTTTCGATGGTGGTCGTGCGGTCGGCAGTACAGGCTGCCAATGCCATCAACAAGCAAAGAAAATGAAAATCAAATGAAGGGCGCATAGTCTATTTAGTTTAAATCAGGATGCAATAGATTGATCGCTGGAGAAGAATTCAGGATTGTTTTGGCTAACAGTTTTTAATATTATGAAAAACAGAGCCAGGAGCAACATCAGGCCCCCCACAGTAATGAACAACATGTTTACTGAAAGGATCTTGGATATAGGCCAGGCTATAAAGGGTGAGAGAAACTGACCGAGAAACCAAAATGTAGTCAATTTACCGATTGAACGCCCCCTTATCTCCGGGGGTACAATACTCATAATCCACCAGTTGGTATTGGGGATCATCATTCCAATGCCTAACCCTGAAAATAGCATAGCCAGCATTATCACCGTATAGGTTTCAGCGATGCCTACCAACAAGAATCCCACAGCCATCAGTATATAACCTAGAGTAAATACTCGGAAATTGTTTATTTTATCTTTTATCCTGGAGTAAAAAAATGAGGATACCGCGGATGAAGCGGTGCTGGAAGCAATAGCGATGCCTATCAGGGCGTTGCTGTCAACTCCTATAGCTTTCAACTGGAAAGGGATCTGTACCGGTATAATAAAAAACAAAATCCACATGATCATGGTGTTGAAAACCAGCACCCAAAATATTTTAGGGGGGCGTAGCCGGGAATCAGATACTTTAGCGGATCTATGCATAACCGGTTCCTGCAGGAAAATCATGGAAAGCGGCAATACCAATAAGGAAAACAGATAAATGAGAAAGGGATATCGCCACCCTATATCCGCCAATACCCCACCAGCACTTAAAAATAGAATTCCGCCCAGGGACATAAATGCTACCTGAATTCCCAGAAACTTCTGCCTCTCCTGGCCCTCGAAGTAATCAGCCACCAAGGTGATCACAATAGTCATAGACAAGCCAACAGCCACGCCCAACAATACCCTGCTAAATAAGATCGCGCCCAGGCTGTCCAGGAAAAAACCGCTGACTCCAGCTGCTGCATACAACACCAAGGCGCCCCACAGCAGCTTCAATCTTCCGTAGCGGTCAATCAGGTGTCCTGCCACCGGTGAAGTTATGGCAATGAACAACGCTGGTACTGTGAGAGCCAGTTGAACCAGAAAACGACTGTTTTCTACCGTCGAGAAATACTCTGTCATAGCCGGCAAGGCCGGTGATATAGTGATGATCGACATTATGGTGAGACTACTCACCAACAATAATGTCAACTTAGAAGATACGGATTGCGCGCTCAATGAAATGATATTGAAAATTGGTTGGCATCGCCCAACCCTAAGGGCAAGTATAAGGACATTTTATTACAATAACTATGCTTTTTGCTAAAGCACACTTTTCAGCTTCTCACGGCTTTCGTCGATCATAACCCGGGAGGCTTGAGGATTGGCAAGCTCCACTACCCTGGAGTAGTAATGTTGGCTATTTTCAAGGTCTCCTATTAACTCTGCAGAAACCCCAGCGCCATAAAGAGCATTTAGCTTATTTGGAGCATTGGCCAGGGTGTTTTGATAATACTCAAGAGCTTTCTGTGGCTGTCCTAGTTCCAGGTACATGTCAGCCAACAGCTCCTGAGCCGGAATTATATATCCCGGCGATACTCCGTGCAGCCTTACCGACGCTTCCAGATTGGCGGCTTCATGCATTAATTCCAACGCCAGTTTTGGATTCTCTGGTAAATGCATCCAGGACTGAACTCCAAGTTGCTGGATTTCCACCTGATGGGCCCAATATTGTGATTGTTTTACCTGCTCAATAGCCTGACGAAGTTCATGCAGTTTATTCCATGAAGCTTGTGCCTGCTCCATAAGCCCTTCCCTGGCTGCCCCCAGTCCTTTTGCAAAATGAGTTAGCGCCTCAAACTGAGGATAGCTATCCCAGGGAAAGTGTTCAGGGTCTCTTACTTTCAGGTTGGCAGCCGCAGACCAATCCTTCAGCTCCACAGTATATCTGGCATCTATTGCCGCCAAGCTATAGGCGATAGCCGCATCAATCTGATATGGTTCCGGAACGGCACGGGTGGCCTTGATGGCAGCCCATGCCTGTTGGTCCTGAGCCATTTGCAATTGGGCATATACCAGGTAATCAACTGCATGAAAATAATGGTTGGAAACTTTCCCGTCAAACCGAATCTTGATAGCGGCGTCTGCTGACCTCTGATTCCAATTTATTGATTCTTCCCACAAACCCAGCCGGGTAAAAATGTGAGTTGGCATATGCAAAGCATGGGGGATCTCCGGGGCGATATCGCTGTATTTCCTGGCGACTTCCAAAGCTTTATTTCCCAGTTCAGGATGGTCGTAGGCGTGTATAGCGTAGTGAAAACCAGCTGGGTGGTCAGGTATTTCCTCCAATATCTCTTCTGACAATGCACCCGCCTGAAGCTGGGTAGCAAAGGTAGTATCATCCGGTCTGGCATTGGCCAGCATAGTAAGGGCATAGAAAGCCTTGGCCTCAGGGTCCTCAGGATAAGATTGATAAACGCTTCCCCAACCTTCATGATAATTTTTCAATCTATTCTTTTCATCTCCATCTAAATGGCTATAGTAAGACATCAAGGCGTTACCATATTGTTGTTGTTGATCAGTGCTGGCCAAACTTAAGGCAGATCTAGCCAGTGCATACCCTTGTTCCAGTCGTTGCTGGGAGGGAACATCAGGCCAAAGCGGATGTATATAGGACATAGCTACACCCCATGGTCCCCAGAAACACTGCGGGTAGTGCTCAGATACCTTCTGAAATATCTCCTCTGCTCTTTCAAAAGTCATATGATGGATCAATGCCAACCCCACCGATATTAAAGTATCCACCTGAGGATCACAACCGGATGGCAATTTTACAGTTCCGCATAGGGCAATATCCTCGGGAATGATTAACAAAGGTGGGCTATGAGTTTTAAGACATGAAAACACCGATAGCGCCACCACCAGTAAGAGTTTGAATGGGGCACGCATGGGAGTAAGGTTTTGGTTATGCAGGTAAAATATAGGAAGATAGAATTAATTTAACAACCTATAAATCAGTTATTTGTGTGTAATGATTTCACCGCTATTCATTTGCATGTCATATTGCTTTACAATAATCATTTACAAATTAAATCCCCAGAAACAGGGGAGTCGGGTAATTAACTCCACCATGTAAATTCCGCCGCAATCATACATCGGTAGGTAATCCAGGCTACCTAGGTTGAATATCAGGCCGTTATACAACATTTTTACCCTAAATCAAAAAGAAACTTCACCACCATGAGTATGAAAAATTTAATGTTCCCACTTATGCTATTAGCCACCCTGATTATTCTGGATGGCTGCAGTTCAGGGAAAAAAGCTTACGAAAATGGGAATTATGACCAGGCGGTATTGAAGTCCATCAACCGGCTAAGAAAAAGTCCCAACAACAAAAAAGCTACCCAAACCCTATCTGAATCTTATCCCCTAACCATAAGCTGGCACCGGGACAACATTAGCCGAGCCAAAGCCTCAACTGATGAATTTAAGTGGGAAAGGGTAGTTAAAGAATATCAACAGATCAATTTCCTGTACCAGGAGCTGAATCGTTGCCCTGCTTGTCTGCGGATAGTTTCCAACCCGGTCAGTTATCAAGCAGAATTAAATGACGCTCGGCAAAAGGCAGCCTCCATACGATATCATAAAGGGGATGAATTGCTGGGTAGAGCCCGTGAAAATCATGACCGCTATGAAGCGAGAGAAGCTTTCCAGCATTTTGAAGTTGCCTGTCAGTTGATGGGTGATTACCAGGACGCCCGGGACAAAATGGCAGAAGCTAAATTTTTAGCCACCCTGAAGGTGGTAGTGGAGCCTATCCCCGTTCACTCCCGCAACCTGGCCATTTCCAATGAGTTCTTCGAAAACAAAATACTGGAATTTCTGGAAACCATGCCCGTAAATGAATTTGTACGCTTCTATTCCTTTGTGGAGGCAAAAAACATTGGCCTTACAGAACCGGATCAAATTATTCAACTGCAATTCGATGACTTCGTACTAGGTCAGGTATATCTAAAGGAAAAAGAGATACAAATGAGCAGGGACAGCGTAGTACTGGCAGTAATAAAAGCTGAAAATAAGGTTGAAACTCAGGACGCTCTGGCCATGGTAACTCCCAACTCCGATTTATCCTCCTTGGTGAAATTAGAGGGACCGGTGATCACCGCTGCAGAGTTGAATAATGTGGCAGGGAAGAATGATAAAGTCACTATTTGTCATAAAATCCCCGCCAGTTTGGGTAAGACCACTACTATCACCGTATCGGAAAATGCTCTCCAGCATCATCTTGATCATGGTGATGTGCAAGGAGTTTGCGAAGGTGAAACCGATCCACAAAGTCAGCCTTCTGAATCATCAGGTAGTGCGGACACCGATAACAGCAATTCCAACGGCACCAACAACAGCCCGTCGGGCGGAACTGACCAGAACAATTCCAGCGATGCCGAGTCAGGTAATTCTGGAACTGATAACTCAGAACAGAGCCAGGGCACTTCCGAATCAGGGTCAGAATCCAGCTCCGGAACTGAATCTGGTACTACAACCAATCAAGGTGGTAATCAAGAACAGGAGACTACCCAGAAGGTATACGGCACAGTTAAAGCTACCATGCATGTCTTTAACAAAACACTGACTTCCAGTGGTTTAATGGATTTCAAGATCATCGAGTTCCATAGCAAGCGGGTGTTGACCCAGGAGAAGATGCCCGGCGAATTCATCTGGTATACCGAGTGGGGGTATTTTAATGGAGATGAAAGGGCTCTGGATCAATACTTTAAAGAAATAGTAAAATTAAAAGAAGCGCCGCCGCCGGCACCGCAGGATCTGTTTGTGGCTTTTACCCAGCCAATTTACGGACAGATCACCAGGAAGATCCAAGATTTTTACCGAACGTATTAGTCGAAATTAGGCCCCGCTCCTGGCGGGGCTCTTTTTTTATTTCAGATCAAGCGCTTGGCCCGCATGCTCCGCGGATATCCAGCAATTTTGCTACGGTGGCGGCAATCTGATTTTGCTATAGCTGCTGGTTGCTTGAAATTTCCCCATCAGCCGGTGGCGGTTTCTTTAAAGCCTGCATTAACCGGGACACCACCGCGGTCTACATTGATGATGTAGGGAACACAGCCCATGAACCGAGGCTTACCAATTAGTAAAAATTTGGCGGAAATTTCAAACTGAAGTTTAATAACTTCCAGTCCAGTATAAAGCTTAAGCTCAATAAGAGCAAGGGCTGGTGGACCTTGTTAACAAAATGGGGCCGAAGGCGTGCCCTTGACCATCCTAGAACATTATCGTTAAGGAGTTCACTTAGTTAGTGATGTGAGTGACCAATAATCGATCCCAACTTGTTTAAACTATGCCAGCGAATTACTTTCAATTAGCGACTGGTGTATTAGTTTGTCTTAAGTGCAGTGGTTAGCTTACATCTAAGAAAATAATCCTATTTTACCCCTCAACATTAATCAGATGTTACGAAATTCGCACCTCAAAGACAAAATTCGTAATTCGTAATTAATTACAGTGTCCAATATCGTTGCAATTGTAGGCCGTCCCAATGTAGGAAAATCAACTTTGTTCAATCGCTTGGTAGAGCAACGGCAGGCTATTATGGACAATCAGAGCGGGGTGACCAGAGATCGGCACTACGGCATAGTGGATTGGGCGGGAAGAAAGTTTACAGTGATCGATACCGGGGGTTTTGTCACCGGTTCCGACGACGTCTTTGAATCTGCTATTAGGGAACAGGTGTTATTGGCAATGGAGGAAGCCCAGGTAATCTTGTTTATTGTGGATTGCCGCACCGGGCTGACGGATTTGGATGCTGAATTTGCCAAAGTTCTACGGGGCACTACCAAACCGGTATTGGTGGTGGCCAACAAAGCCGATACTCCGGAGCTTTCTTTTGCAACCGGTGAATTTTACAAGTTAGGACTGGGGGAGGTTATGCCTATAGCGTCATCCAGTGGTAGTGGCACCGGTGACCTGTTGGATCAGGTGGTTACTTTCTTAGACCCCCAAAAAGACTATCAGCCCCATGAAGTACCTAGAATCGCCATTTTAGGTAGGCCTAATGTCGGAAAGAGCTCCCTTTTAAATGTATTGATAGGCCAGCAGCGCAGCATTGTAACCCCTGAAGCTGGTACTACCAGAGACGCCATAGATACCCGTTATCAGTTATTTGGTAAGGACTTCATTCTTACTGACACAGCCGGTATACGCAGAAAATCCAAAGTCAAAGAAAATATAGAATTTTACTCGGTAATGCGCTCCATCAAGGCCTTGGAGAATGCCGATGTATGCATGGTGCTCATCGATGCTCAACAGGGGTTAGAGGGTCAGGATCATAACATTATTGGATTGGCGCACCGCAAGCGCAAAGGCATAATTCTAATGGTTAATAAGTGGGACCTAATTGAGAAGAATAGCCGAACCATGGATGTATTCAGGAGGGAGATCCGAAAAAAACTGGAGCCTCTGGATTATATTCCCATTATATTCAGCTCGGTTATCCAAAAGCAACGGATCTTCCAGGCTTTGGAACTGGCCATGGAGGTATACGAGAACCGAAACAGGAGAATTCCCACTTCTGCACTAAACCAAAAAATGCTTCCTGAAATCGAAAGAAGGCCTCCTCCTGCGGTGAAGGGTAAACATATCAAGATCAAATATCTAACTCAATTGCCTTCCAAAACACCGGCTATAGCGTTTTTCTGTAACCTCCCCCAGTATCTTAAAACCCCATATAAGCGTTTTTTAGAGAACAAGGTCAGAAAACATTTTGATTTTACCGGTGTACCAATTCAACTGTTTTTTCGGAAAAAATAGTTTAATTCCCCTCGATTATTGGTTATATTTGCCTCTTGTATTTTTTAAACAAACGGAAATCAAAATGAAAAGATTATTTGCGTTATTTGTAATGAGCGGATTTTTATTCGCTGTTAGTTGTAGTGAGAGAACCGAGCAGTCTGCGGAAGATACTATGGACGCTGCAGGCGAAAGCATAGAAAATGCCGTAGAGGATGCCGGTGAAGCTATTGATGAAGCCGCTGAAGCTACTGAAGATGCTGTAAACGAAGCGGTAGATGAGGCTGAAGAGGCTATCGATGAGGCCGCAGAAGAAATCGACGAAGAAGTTGATGGAAACTAAAAAAAACTAACTTTAGTTGAAGGCTTTGGATAATCCAAAGCCTTTTTTTATGTATCAATTAAAGCCTTGACCTGGCCACTAAAAAACCTGCTGCCTGGAAGCACTGAACTATACTGTTATAGTTTATGGTCACAACATGACTTCAAGCTAACCCTGGTTGCTCCTCGTGCATCAAAACTAGGCGACTACCGTTTTAGTAAGCAAACGAAAAGCCACCAGATCACCCTCAACCGCGATCTGAGCCCTTATACTCTTTTATTGGTATATCTTCATGAGGTGGCCCACTATTGCACTTTCAATATTCATGGCGCTGGAGTAAAACCTCATGGTTCAGAGTGGCAGGGACAAATGCGGCAGTTGACCACACCGCTTCTAGAAGACCAACAACTTCCTTTGACCTTAAGAGAGGCTTTAAGGGAGCACCTGGTACGGCCAACCGCGACTACTTGTTCCAGCCCTCAATTATTAAAAGAATTGAGAAAATACCACCCCCCCTCGCATGAGCGGCCCCTTGCGGAGCTGGCATCTGGTCAGGAATTTGTTTTCAGAAAAACCCGTTATCGAAAATTAAGCTTACGCCGTACCAGAGTCAGTTGTCAGAGATTAAAGGATAATGCTCTTTACCTGATCCCTAATTTAGCTCTGGTCAGTCCCTGTGTGAAATAGATGGCAGGATCTTCAATGTCTGCTGCGCTCACCCCCGTTGCTGATCCATTCAGCGCATTCTGTTCCTAGTTTCTCTACTGCCATTCTTTCATATTTTTCAATTTCCTCACTGGTAAGAACATCACGCCATCGACCGTTGGTGCCTTTATTGATAAAGGTGGTGGCCCCGCCATCCCAGAAAATGCCCCCAAGAGGGACACTGTTGACTGCATTAGCTTTCATGTAATTAAACGAGCAGTGTTCAACGATAGACGGCCAATGGGACTCGTCAATGGGTATCTCTAAAAACTCTGCTATCCTGCGCATTTCTCCTTCCATATCCTGTTTGAGGTGGTTGAAATGAACTAACATTAAGTTGGGAAGATCCCTGATTTCCCACCAGGAACGCACGTTATCCCAAAAAGGCCACCAGGGAAAACCATCCTGGTCCAGCCATTGGTTGAAGTAATCGCGGATTGATTCTACCGGCTTTTCCATGGGAGGTCCCACTAATCCTGGTGTATCGTTTAAAGCTGCATACCATTTTTCATTAGCATTTACATGATGGTTGTAGCTACTCCAAACTACATCCCGGCCATCTCTTCCAATATAGATATACTTAGCATCAGGAGAATAAACCAATGCATCTACCGGGAGATGCGTTTTTACAAAACGTCTATGTTCCTGAGCTTCTAATACTTCCAGTTTCACCGGAGCCGGCGGGACTCTCAGGTCCAGCCAGGGTGACATCTCAGCCACCGGCATCCCCTCCTTCCCGTTAAATAACAATTGGGAAATTATTTGTTGCATCCAGGTAGTGCCTGCTTTGGCATAGGTGGCAATCACAATATCGTCGTCGCGAAACTCAAAATCATTCCAAATGGTGGAATCGAAGTGATTACTGTGGATTTCTCTGGTTTTTTGAGGCCAGGTTATAGTGGTCATTGGAGTTAGGTTTTGGTTAGAATTCAACAGTACTCCAAACTAGTTAAGAGTCGTCAAAAATAGGGTGTAGTGCCTAAATAAAAAAGCGATTGTCGGCTGGCTGTCAGCCTCAAGTCAGAGATATTCTTCTTTGTATCAAGCGGTTGACCATAACAAAAAGAAATTGTGGCTCCATGGTTCGCCACCGGGGCAATTGCAATGTGCCTCCATAATTTATATACCAATCCACATTATAGCGGCTCCATTCCTCCATCACAAAATCCCTGAAGTTCAAGGCGGCGATCCAGCCGCCGGTTTCTTCCAATTCTTCAAACCACTCTTCGTAATAGCAGTCATCTGAGCCGTGGAAGTTCATTACATTCTCGCCGATCAAGATGTATTTATCCACCCCTTCCGGCAACATCACATCCACAATATTGCGCTTTAAATGCATGATGTCGTTGTGAATAGCATCGTTCCACTCGCCCAAAAATTCCATGATAGTAAAACCCTGTTCGTAATCAACATAAAGGATCTTAATATAGAGGGTTTCCGAGCCAAAGAAATCCCAGCCCGGAGCTATGTAGTGATCATAAATATGGTCACTGTAAACCTGGTAATTATACTGTTTGCCGTAAAATGGGCTTTGGGGATCTTCCTGGGTTTGGTAGAACTGTTCCCAACGGTAAAAGGGCTCAATTTCATGCATCCTGTACTGCTTTTAAGGCTGCGCGCACTGACCCATGCGACATCAGTAACTCCTCGGCCCTTGGTCGGTCGATTCCCAGTTCATCCATTAACATTTTTATACCCCTCTGCACCAATTTGGTATTACTCAACTGCATATCCACCATCTTATTTCCCTTTACCCGTCCCAGTCTTATCATTACGGACGTGGAAATCATGTTCAGGATCAGTTTCTGGGCGGTACCGGCCTTCATACGGGTACTTCCGGTGACAAATTCAGGCCCTACTACCGCGACCAGGGGGTGTGCCACGGCCGCGGCCAGATCAGTATTTTCATTACAGGTGATTGCGCCGGTCAACAGTCCGTTTTTGCGAGCATCCCTGACCCCTCCAATTACATAAGGCGTCCTGCCGGAAGCGGCGATTCCGATGACTGTATCTACTTCGGTAGGATTGTAGGACCGCAGATCTTTCCAGGCCTGATTAAAATCGTCTTCTGCAAATTCTACCGCCTTTCGAATAGCCTGATCACCACCCGCCATCAACCCTATTACCAGGTCGTGGGAAACGCCAAAAGTGGGTGGACATTCAGATGCATCCACTATGCCCAATCTGCCGCTGGTGCCTGCTCCCAGATAAAAAAGACGGCCACCTTGCTGCATCCTCCGGACCACCTGCTCCACCAGATCCCGTATATCCGGGATTATCTTTTCAATGACGTGAGGCACCTTTTTATCCTCTTCATTAATATTCTTCAGAAGTTCATCCAAAGGCATGCTTTCCAAATGGTCAAAATTTGAAGGGGATTCAGTGGTAGACATATTAATAATCAGCTTTACCTTAGGCTAAGATACTCAGATTTAATAGGAATGTTCCCCTTACGATTATTTTGATTGATGATAAAGTGTAAGACCGGAGATTGGGCTTTCCAAAATATTCTTTACGGTGAGATCCATATCCGCACCTACCTGCCGCAGGATGGTATTAAAATAAAAGGCGATTGAGCCGCTGAAGTGCGCCGGTACCGAAGATGATTCCGGGTACTTAAGCACCTTCCTTTTAAGGAAAAGCTGGAAGTTTTCATAGATAAAATCATATATCCACGGGTGTTTCCGGTGATGAAAAAGAAACTTGCTGAATTGACCCAGATACCGGTTGGGATAAGGCTTGGTATAGACTTCACTTAATACTCGATCTTTCAGATCCGGGTACCTGGCTTCAAAGGAGGTACTTAATTCGGCTGGCAGCTCATCATTCAGAAAAGATATTACCAACTCCCTGCCCATCACCGAGCCGCTTCCCTCATCTCCCAACCAGGTGCCCCAAGGTGGTATATTACTGACAATTTCCCGGCCATCATAATAACAAGAGTTGGAACCGGTACCCATGATACAGGCGATCCCGGCTTCATGGCCGCATAGTGCCCGGGCGGCTGCCAGAAGATCGGAATGAACGTATATGTCTGCCGCTGGAAAAACTGCCTTCAACCCTAGAGCCACGATCTCATTATATTCGGGGGTGTTACACCCTGCTCCATAGAAAAAGACGGTGACAATATCGCCCTGTAGTTTATCCAAAAGCGAGTT
This sequence comes from Cyclobacteriaceae bacterium, assembly GCA_965224285.1. Taxonomy (GTDB): domain Bacteria; phylum Bacteroidota; class Bacteroidia; order Cytophagales; family Cyclobacteriaceae; genus JAJCYK01. Next base: position 3,409,817 of record OZ245043.1, on the reverse strand, counting down.
TCTCAGTTCTTCCTCCAGTTCAGCAGAAGTCTGATAATAGGGATTAAACCCTTTAGTTACCGCCTGCAGCACTTGATTACCTAAGAGCTGCCGCCATTGCGTAGTGGTAGATCCGCTGTCAGCAATTAATATCATAACTCAAGTTTGGGTTTTTAATTTACCGATCAATGGAAATTTTTCAAATACCTTTTCCGTATGAGGAGCCTCCGGGAACTCATTGGTCAAATCCTGTCCGGCCCAGTGCTGGTAATGCATGCCCTTACGCCATAACCGGGATTTGGACACGTCATAGATCAATCCCCTGTATGCTACCCAAATCTGCTCTGTGTCCTGGCCATTTCTAATGGACAATTGCCTTTCGGTGTAATATGGTAAGTTAGTGCTAATGGTAGCCTTGTGAACAATAGTGGGAATAATCTTTAAGAATGGTATGCAAAAATTTTACTGCCGGCAAATCAGTACTTACCCCCAAATGTGACTTCACCTGTTCGTATATTTTCAACAAGGGCAGAATATTTCCCGTATCCCGGTAGTAGCTCAGTGATTCCCGAATTAAGGCAGCCTGCTGGTCATCCAGCCGGCGCACCTCCGGGAAGGTCATGACGTGGTCCTCTGGAAAATTAAATGGCTCATTGGGATCCAATTTTACCCTGGGTTTCAGCTTTACCACCGTAGTGCCTGCTGCCAGATCTCCCAACCTTTGCCCCTTCCCGGTTATGGAAATACATATCATCGCTACCGCACCATACATAAAGAAATCCAGGGGGCGTACCATCCACCTTAACAGATAGCCTCCTATATTCGGCCTGCTGCCATCCAGTTTCATCACCTTTACATTCATTTGCTTCTTTCCGATACTTTGACCGTCGAAAAAAGCCTCACAGATAAAATGATATAGGAAAGTTGGCAAAAATAAAATTACCAATAGGTAGGGAGGTATATTTTCATCAAAAGGCAACAAAACCAGGTAGGCCAAGAAGAAATAGCCGACAAACACCAACCAATCCACCAAAGTTGCCAGAATACGATCGCCTATACTGGCCAGCTGATATTTGATTTGTACATTTTGGGTAGTTTCTACCGCTACGTTTTGCATCTATTATAATTTTCCTAAATTTCCAAAATATTTTTTAGTATCAACAAGCGGAATTTTCTATTTCCTTACATTCCCATTCATGCGGTTTATTATCACATTAATTATCTTGTCAATATTCGGTTCCTGCCGGGAGCCATCACCTGATCAGACCCAGGACGCCATGGACTCCACCAGTATTTACCAACAGGCACAAAAATTAGCTCATCAGTTTATCATTACCGACGGCCATATCGATCTTCCCTACCGGCTGAATGAAAAGATGGAAGATGTCAGTGTAAGAACCAGTGGCGGGGACTTCGATTATGTCAGGGCTGTAGAAGGTGGGCTTAACGCACCCTTTATGTCTATTTATGTACCAGCCAGTTATCAACAAACCGGAGGCGCCAGGGAATTTGCCGATTCAATGATCAATTTGGTGGAATCCCTGACCGTCGAGCATCCCGACAAATTTGCTCTGGCCAATAACCCGGAGGAAGTACGAGAACTGGTGGCTGAAGGCAAGATCGCCTTACCTATGGGTATGGAAAACGGCGCACCCCTGTTAGATGATTTAGAGAACGTGCAATACTTTTACGACCGGGGGATTAGATATATCACCCTAACTCATTCCAAGAACAACCTGATTTGTGACAGCTCCTACGACAGCACTCGCACCTGGAACGGGCTCAGTCCCTTTGGCCATAAAGTAGTGGCGGAAATGAACAAAGTAGGCATTATGGTAGATATTTCACATGTTTCCGACAGCGCCTTTTACCAGGTGATGGCTGTCACCAAAGCCCCGGCAATTGCCTCGCATAGCAGCTGCCGGCATTTCACCCCTGGCTGGGAACGTAATATGTCAGATGATATGATCAAGGCTTTAGCGGCCAATGGCGGAGTAATTCAGATCAATTTCGGGTCCTCCTTTCTCGATGCCAAATCAAAAGAAAGCTCTGACCGCATAGACGACCATGTTGCTTCCTGGCGAGCAGATCAAGCCCAGGATCCAGGTGACTCGGCCAGTGACGCCTACCAGAATCAGTATCATCGTGAGCATTACATATTTTCTACGGTACAGCGTGTGGCAGATCATATCGACCATGTAGTGTCAATTGCCGGGATCGATCATGTAGGCCTGGGGTCGGATTTTGATGGAGTGGGTAACTCCCTTCCCCAAGGAATTAAGGACGTATCTCAATACCCTAACCTCATAGGGGAATTGCTGAAAAGAGGTTATACGGAAGAGGAGATTGAAAAGATATGCTCTGGAAATGTTTTCCGGGTATGGGAAAGAGTGGCGGAGGTCGCCGCTGCACTGCAGACCGAAGGTTGACAAATGAGGGAAGCCGCCTTCGTCAAATCCAACTACCAGCGCTGGAAGGACTTTGAGGACTTACTGGAGGGAAACGCGGAATCCCCACCGGACCACCTGGCCTCCCTATACCTGCAAGTAACCGATGATCTGGCTTTTGCTCAGACTCAGTATCCCAGCAGCCGGACCACCCTTTACCTTAACGAACTAGCCACCAAGGCTCATCGGGCTATTTATATCAACAAAAAAGAAGACCGCAACCGCCTATCCAGATTTTGGTGGTATGAACTTCCACTGGAAATAGCCCGATCACGCAAAGAACTAACCTATTCTTTTATAATATTTATTACCGCTGCTTTGATTGGAGGGGTATCGGCAGCCAATGATGATACTTTTGTAAGGCTTATCCTATCAGATGCCTACGTCAACCAAACCCTGGCTAATATTGAAAGTGGCGACCCAATGGCTATTTATAAAAGCATGGGACCCACAAACATGTTCTTTTTGATCACCTTCAATAATATATATGTGAGCATGTTGACTTTCCTTTGGGGAGGGATAAACGGTTTCCCCTTATTTTTGCTGGTATCATTTGGCACCGGGGTATCACTAGTATACAATGGGATTATGTTGGGCAGCTTTCAGTATTTTTTTTATGAACACGATCTTCTATGGACCTCAGTACTCACCATCTGGATTCATGGAGTCCTGGAAATATCGGCCATAATAATAGCCGGTGGAGCCGGGCTAGTAATGGGCAACGCACTGCTTTTTCCCGGTACCTACTCTCGCCTGTATTCTTTTAAAAAAGGCGCAGCCAGAGGATTAAAAATTGTGATCGGACTGATTCCAATTTTCATCACGGCCGGATTTCTGGAGGGCTTTGTAACCCGGCATACCGAATGGCATTGGTCCGTTAAGCTGTGTATTATAACTTTATCCTTGGGATTCATTTTATATTATTTCATATGGTATCCTGCGAAAGTTAACCGCGTTCAACCACCAAAATCATGACTACGGAAAAAATTGTCTTTCGACAGACCAGGGACTTCGGTCAGAAACTCAACGCCACATTTGAGTTTATTAAACAAAACTTCAAACCTCTTGTTGGTGCAATATTCAGGGTAATGTGGATGCCCCTGCTATTAGTGGCCGTTATCTACGGCGGTATTTATTTTGGCCTTTGGAATCTTACTCAAGGGGATTTTTCAGACCCCTCCATGATCGTATGGATAGTCCTGGGAGCAATTGCCGGTGGATTCCTCATGGTGATCTACTTGGCGCTGTACTACGGGGTTATCTATGAATACATAAAAGCATATATGGGATCGGAATTAGGGCAAGTATCAGTGAGTGAGGTGACTTCTGCCGTAAGAAATAATCTTGGTTCCCATGTTACCACCATTTTAGCCATGATAGGAATTATGGTGGTATTGTCAATAGTGCCGCTAGTGGCTATGGTTTTGATGTTCGAGGATCAGCCTGTAATAGGGGTATTCATGATGTTTGCCTTTATGGGCGTACTGTTCTACATCTATGTCTGCTTATCTCTTTTCATTGTGATCAGGGTGCACGAAAAACTTTCAATAAGAGATTCCATTTCACGGAGCTTTGAAATAATCAAGGGAAAGTGGTGGAGCACCTTTGGGTTGATCCTGGTATGCGGTCTGATTCAGGGTTTTATGAGTTACCTGGTATTCATCCCTTATTACATCATCATATTTGTTATGGGGTTTTCTGGGGGGTTTGAGATATTTCTTCAAGACCCATCATTGGAGGGAACTGCTGCTGGATTTATCGCAATTTCCATTATTTTTTATACCCTGTATATCATTGTAGCGCTGATCATGAGCTGCCTGACTTACATAGCCATTGCATTCCAATATTACAATCTGGTAGAACTAAAAGAGGCTCGGGGATTGATGGACAAAATAGAAAACTTTGCCAGCGCTGATGAGGATGAAGCTGAGCATTATTAGGCTGGTGTTCAGTCTTTTTATAATCCCTCTGGCCCTTGAAAACAGCCAGGCTGGCGATAGTTTGCGTTATTATCAGGAGAAGGCCGATGTCCGGGAGTTTAATGATAGCCAACTGAACCATTACCGGGAGCTCCAAGACTTTCAATATTCACATGAATCACCCCGCACCCAGAATGGGGTGGTGGCATTTATACGGAAAGTACTGAGGTACTTGCTCAGCCTGATCAGCAGCACTGCGGATTCACCAATCGGCAGTTGGCTGTTTTATTTGATCGGTGCCGGATGCCTGCTATATCTCATTATTAGAATGCTGGGAATGGATCTAAGCCAGATTATGGGCAGGCCTATGGCATCAACCGGAACGTATCAAATTAGCAACGTCGAAAACATTCACGAACTGAATTTTAGGGAATTGATTGAAAGCAGTGTTGGTAAGGGAGAATACCGGGCGGCGGTGAGATTGTGGTACCTCTACTCTTTGAAAATGCTCAGTGATAGGCAGTTTATTAGATGGGAACCGGCTAAAACCAACGACGACTACCTGTCGGAGTTAAAAGATTCTTCCCTAATATCCCAGTTTAAAAACCTCAGTTTTTATTTCAAATATATCTGGTATGGTAACTTCAGGGTTTCCAAATCTCTGTTTACCCGGGTACAATCGTTGTTCCAGGAGTTTACCAGCAATCTATAGCACAGGTTTGAGATGATCGATAAGAGATTTCTTTACGGTTTGGCGACAGTGATAGCATTGCTGATTGTGGCAAAGATATGGGGGCCGAAGCCTATAGACTGGAGCCCTACCTTGGATCCCGAAGATAAAATCCCCTATGGTACCTGGGTATTGCAAGAGGAACTGAGATCTATTTTTTCGGAAGTGATACCCCTGGCTTCCAATAGCTGGTACGAATTATTTGATGAAGACCACCCGCCGGCAGCAGTGATATCGTTATCACAAAATTTTTTCTCCGATAGCCTTGATGCTGTATCACTATTGAATTATGTGGACTCCGGTGGATTTGCCTTTATCTCCGCCGCCTATTTCGCCGGGCTATTGGCCGACTCCTTAAAGCTGGCAACCGATAACGGTGGTTTCTTCTCGCTCAATCTGAACCTACCTCTGGAGAAATACGACTCCGCCGCTTTGAACTTCGTTAATCCCCACTGGGAGCCCGCTCAGAAGTACTACTACAGGAGCTCTCATTGGTATGCTCATTTTACCAGCTATGATACCCTAAACAGCGAGATCGTTGCAGTTGACCATCTTGACCTGCCAGTGCTTCTTAAATCAGGCTTTGGCAAAGGGGCGTTTATCTTTAGTTCAACCCCGCTGGTTTTTAGCAACTATTATATGCTCCAACCTCCAAACCATGAGTTTGTAAGCAAGGCTTTATCGTTACTCCCAGCGGCGGCGATTCAACGGAATATTTATCATCAAGGTGGCCAAAGGGAATCCAGTACACCTCTAAGATTCGTGGTATCGCAACCAGCTTTGCGCTGGGCCTACTACTTGATCTTATCAAGTCTGGTGCTATTTGTAGTATTTGAGGCCAAAAGAAAACAGCGGGTGATCCCGGTACATCAACCTTTGACCAACACCACGGTGGACTTTGTCAAGACCATAGGTCGATTGTATTACGAGCAAGGAGATCACCAAGACCTGGCTCAAAAAATGATCCTCTATTTCAAAGAAGATCTACGGGTACGATATCAAATTCACACCTTGCAAAGGGATGCAGACTTCATGGAGATCTTAAGTAAAAAAAGTACTGTAGAAATTGAATTCATCCGTGAATTATTTCGGTATATGGATTTTCTTGCAGACCAGGATTCTATTAGTAGCGACCAGCTGATGAAACTGCATGAAATGCTAAAGGCATTCCGTCAACTGGCGATTTAATTTCTAATAAATTTAACAATGACCACAAACGAAGAACCTTTTCAAAGTAGAATTGATATCAGAGATTTCCATGAATCGGTATTGAAAGCAGAGCAGGTAATGTCGCAAGTAGTAATGGGCCAGCAACAGCTCATTAATTTGCTGCTCACCGCTTTACTCTCCGATGGACATGTGCTTATAGAAGGGGTTCCAGGCATTGCCAAAACGCTGTCGGCTAAAATGCTGGCCCAGATTATTTCAGCCGACTTTTCCAGAATCCAATTCACTCCTGACTTGATGCCTTCCGATATATTAGGCACTTCCATCTTCAATGTAAAAACATCGGAATTTGAATTTCATCGTGGACCTATATTCTCAGATATAATACTTATCGATGAGATCAACCGATCTCCAGCCAAGACCCAGGCTGCATTATTCGAAGTAATGGAAGAAAGACAGATCACTATTGAGGGAAATCATTTTAAATTTGATGCTCCTTTTATGGTGATCGCCACCCAAAATCCTATCGAACAGGAGGGAACTTACCGTTTGCCTGAGGCTCAGCTAGACAGATTTCTTTTCAAGATCAATGTTACATACCCTGCCAAGGATGATGAAATAGCTGTGCTTAAAGGACATCATCAACATGGAAACTACCATCTTCAACAGTCGGCGGAAAAAGTATTCACTAAGGCTCAAATTGTGGATTTTAGAAGTAAAGTTGAATCGGTACAGGTTGAAGAGCACTTGTTCCAGTATATGGTAGAACTGGTAGAGGCTACTCGGAATGATCCGGGTATATTTTTAGGAGGATCTCCTAGAGCCTCCATTGCTTTACTCCGTTCTTCAAAAGCTTATGCCCTGCTCCAGGGAAGGGATTTTATAACACCAGAGGATATAAAATTTTTAGTGTCTCCGGTGCTGAATCACCGGCTTATCATCACCCCGGAAAAAGAAATGGAGGGATTAACTGCTGATGACATCCTCAATGAGATAGTAGAACAGGTGGAAATTCCCCGCTAGTGTTGCTATATAAATCCTTATACCTCACGCCAAGATTTTTTAAGGTGTCCGGAGCATTGATAGCTTTAATGATCCTGAGTTTTATATTCCCAGCATTACTGACTTTCGGCAAACTATTGACTTTACTTTGGATACTGCTGGTTTTGTTGGATATACTAATACTGTACCGCCGCACCAGCGGTCTCACCGCCACCCGTAATGCTAATAAAAGATTTTCTAACGGTGATCACAACCTGGTTACAGTAACCCTACAAAACCAGTATTCCTTGCCGCTTCAATTGCAAGTGCTGGACGAAATTCCTTATCAGTTTCAACGCCGTGATCTGGTGCTTGAAACCAGGATTGAGCCTGGGGCAAGGGAAGTGATGGACTATAATCTGCGTCCCACCAAGAGAGGGGAGTACCAGTTTGGTAAGACTAATGTGCTGGCAAGAACTGTTTTTCCGGGAATGATCCGCAGGCGCTATCAATTCGGTACGGCAAATACTGTCAAAGTCTACCCTTCTTATATTCAATTGAGAAAATATGAACTATTGGCCCTTGCTCCAAATCCCGGCGAGTATGGTTTTAAGAAAATCCGCAAACTGGGCCATAATATGGAATTTGAACATATCAAGAACTATGTTCCGGGTGATGATTATAGGGCCATAAACTGGAAGGCCACTGCCCGTATGGGTAAGGTGATGGTCAATAATTATCAGGACGAAAAATCACAGCACGTATATTGCGTTATTGACAAAGGCCGGGCTATGAAAATGCCTTTTGAAGGGATGTCCTTAATGGATTATGCCATCAATACTTCTTTAGTAATATCTAGTGTGGCACTTTTAAAAGATGATAAGGCGGGGATAATATCTTATCAACATCGTTTAGGCAGTATTTTACCCGCTTCAAGCCGCCGATTGCAAATGAAGCTGATCCTGGAGAACCTATACCATCAGAAAACCAGCTATAAGGAAACCAATCTGCTGCAATTACATGGTTTTGTGAAAAAAAAGATCACCAGAAGAAGTCTGCTGTTGCTTTTTACAAATTTCGAAACCCTAAGCAGTATGCGTCGGCAGTTGTCACATTTAAAATCGATTGCTAAAAATCATGTGTTGGTGGTGATCTTCTTCAAGAATACGGAATTATTCAAGTTATTGGATGATTCTGTCAAAAATCAAGCCGCTGTCTATACCCAGACTATAGCCAGAAAATTTGCCTACGAAAAAAAACTCATCGCCCGGGAGCTAAATCACCATGGGATCTTTACGGTGCTGTGTACACCAAGTGAACTTACCATATCAACCCTCAACAAGTACTTGGAACTCAAAGCAAGGGGAGTTATATAATCTACTCCTTAATGACCATGGTCTTGGCGATGCGGTCACCTAATCTTTGGCGCTCCGGACCTATTAAAACGAATATCGCGTCGATAAGGCCTACTACCGGGATGATCAAGGTGACATTCCTCAATAAGGAGGTCCCATAGTCCCCTGTCAGCGGTTCACCGGAATCCTGCTTCACCGCTTTGGTCTTCATTACCTTCTTGCCCAGACTTTGACCGTTGAGGAAAGGTAAGGCATCACGGATCAGATAATAAACGGCTGCAATAATATAACTGATTCCCCAACCTAGAAAACTGTCCAATAGATAGTAAACGGCGAGAAATACCAGACCATCGATAAGGATACCCAGAAATCGGTCTAACAGCGATGCCAGTGGTGTAGAAACTGCTGATGATGAATGTATCTCTTCCATAAGAATATGATTTGTACCCTAGGAATATAGAAAAATTAATACACTAAATCCCTATCAGCTAAATCAATTTTGCATGGGTACTAATCCACCGTTCAGGTACCTCTCCATCATTGGCACACTGGTAGTCGACATAGCTGCACGGCACGATACAATTTCGGGCATAGATCTCCTTACCCCGGGGATAGTTGACCTCCATCCACCATTTTTCACTTAGCTTACTCTTGTAAAAGACAATGGTATTGGGGTCGTTTTCCAGAGTAACCACATATTTCAGATAGTCAGTACTGGTGAAGTTTTGCTCGTTTTTCCGGTTGTAAAAACCTTCAATGAAGTACCAGATCATGGTCGCTACCACTTTGCCCGTCGATTGGTGCTCATCATCATAATCGGGATTATACTCATAGAAACCCACCGAGCTCAGTTTTTCGTTAAGTCCAGCGTACCAGCATACCTGACAGGCTTCCTCACCTGAAAGTCCAAAGGGTTGGGCATTGGCATTTCCACAGGCGTCGCTGGCTTTAATAGCGGTTAGGTCAAAGGTCATCATATCGGCATTACGAATTACCGGTTCCATTTCATGAATATTCTCCTTCAACAGTCCTAATCTATAGACATCAAAGTACAGTTTCTCCAGCAGGGTGATGGAAACGGGATCGATCAGGTAACTCTGATGCCCCAGCTGATTATAATTGAACAGGTAGTTGGGTTCATGCAACAGCATTTTATGGATATGCTGTCGGCTGGCGCCTAAACGATCCGTCTCTTCCAGGTCTAAAAAGGCGTCTACGTTGAGAATACTGATCAGCTTTTCCAGGTCCTGATAAGCCATAAATTGCCCATAATCCATATCATGAGTACCCCCGATAAGGATAGGCAACACGTTTTCCTGTAGCAGGATGGAGCAGACCTCTTTTACCCGCAATTGAGTTTCTTCCAGGGTCATACCATTGCGTAAATTTCCGAGATCAGCAATACGATAGGAATAGGAACCGGATTTTAGCCGATATAGCTTGCTGCGTATTTCATCAGCCGCCGCTGCAGCTCCCTGATTACTTATAGTGCCTCTTTCTTCTTGTAGCCCTATAATGGCAATATCGGCTTCCCGGTAATCGGGCATGGAATTGGTATTAACGTGCAGCGCATGGTAAAATGCATGTACGTCCTGAATAGATTGAGCGATAGTATCGTCAATGGCGCTAAAAAAAATCTTAAGATCCATATATCAATAAAAAAGGAGAAAAGTGTTTTTCTCCCATGATGCCTTATCCTCCGAAGTCGTCAAAGCGGATATTCTCTTTGGGAATACCGAGATCATCCAGCATCTTCAGCACTGCAGCGTTCATCAAAGGCGGTCCACAAAGATAATATTCCACCTCCTCTGGTTCAGGATGATCACCCAGGTAGTTATCAAACAGGGCTTGATGGATAAAACCCAGGTATCCGTCACCTTCCGGGTCTTCAAGCGACTTTTTCACCACCCAATCATCATCCGGCAAGGGCTCGGATAGGGCGATGTAGAAATTAAAATTAGGAAATTCCTTTTCAATATTCCTGAAATGATTGGTGTAGAAGAGTTCCTTTTTCGACCTTCCCCCATACCAATAGGATACTTTTCGGTCGGTTTTCTCCGTATGGAATAAATGGAATATATGTGACCTTAGGGGCGCCATTCCCGCACCACCTCCGATATATATCATCTCCCTCTTAGTGGCTTCGTTGATAAAGAATTCCCCGTAGGGTCCGGAGATGGTCACTTTATCTCCAGGCTTTCTGGAAAAAACGTATGAACTGCATATCCCGGGGTTAACCGACATAAATTTACCTGCCGAGCGGTCCCAAGGAGGAGTAGCAATCCTGATATTCAACATTATAATATCACCTTCCGCAGGATGGTTGGCCATGGAGTATGCGCGGAAAATGGGTTCGTCATTTTTCATCTGCAGATCCCACATACCGAATTTATCCCAATCTGACTTGAAAACGTCATCCGGATGTTCCAATTCCGGCTTTGGTTGAATTTCCATGTCTTTGAAATTGACTATACACTCTGGCACATCAATCTGAATATAGCCCCCGGATTTAAAGTCCAATGCTTCACCCGGTGGAAGTTTTACTACGAATTCCTTAATGAAAGTGGAAACATTGTAATTTGATACTACCTCGCAATCCCATTTTTTGATCCCAAAAATCTCTTCAGGGATGCGGATAGTCATATCCTGCTTTACTTTTACCTGACAGGCCAGCCGCACGTTCTCTTTTTGTTCACTACGGCTCAGGTGACCTACTTCTGTAGGTAGTACTTCTCCTCCACCTTCTTCAATAACACATTTGCACATGGCACAGGTGCCTCCTCCCCCGCAAGCTGAAGGAAGAAATAATTTTTCACTGGAAAGCGTAGACAATAAGGTAGAGCCAGCCGAGGTAACAATGGCATTACTTTCATCCCCGTTAATCACGATCTTTACATCACCAGTTTGTACCAGTTTACTCTGAGCGTACAATAGGATCATCACTAGTAATAAAATGATGATGGTAAAAGCGATTATCCCGGTGATAATGGTAGTCATAAAAACTTAGTTTCGAACCGCTACAAATATATATTAATAACTGCGAAACAGACAACCGGGGTTACAAGAATTTGCTACTCTAAAATCATGGTGAGCAGAGTAGTAAGTTTGGACTTTAGTTCTCGTCGATCTACAATAAAATCAAGGAAACCATGGTCTAATACAAACTCGGCACTTTGAAAGCCCTTAGGTAAGCTTTTGCCAATGGTCTCCCGAATTACCCGGGGGCCGGCAAATCCGATAAGCGCTCCCGGCTCGGCGATATTAAAATCCCCTAACATTGCAAAGGATGCCGTTACGCCCCCTGTCGTGGGGTCAGTCATTAAACTGATGTACGGCAAGCGGGCATCGCTTAATTGGGTTAATTTGGCAGAGGTCTTAGCCATCTGCATCAGGGAATAGCCTGCCTCCATCATTCGTGCCCCCCCGGATTTTGATATGATCAGCAGTGGCTTTCGTTTCTCCAGGCAATGATCGATGGCATTGGCTATTTTTTCTCCTACCACCGACCCCATGGAGCCGGCAATGAAGTCGAAGTCCATACAACATACCACTATGGGGATATCGTTCATTTTCCCATAGGCGGACCTGACTGCTTCCTTTAAATTGGATTTCTCCTGACTGGCTTTAATTCGTTCGGGATAAGGTTTGCTGTCGGCAAACTGCAAAGGATCCGCGGCCATCATTTCTGCGTCCAACTCTTCAAATTTCCCCTGGTCAAAAATGATACTAAAGTATTCTTTGGAACCAATCCGGAAATGATACCCGTCTTTAGGACTTACATAAGCATTGTTTTTTAGTTCCCTGACATGAATGGGATGGCCTTTGGGAGTTTTGTACCAAAGTCCATCCGGGGCTTCCTTTTTCGCTTCTGTGGGGGTCTGGATCCCTTTATCTTTTCTTCTGAACCAAGCCATCTACCTTTTCACCATATTGCTTATACTCTTAAACTTACAAAAATGTAGCATTTTCCGGTACTTGTGGTCTTTTCCCACCCACTTCTTTCTTTACTGTTTGTACACCACTCCGTCTTTCATTACAAACCGCACTTTGGTCATGTTGTTGATATCGGCCACTGGATCTCCTTCCACAGCCACCAAATCAGCCAGCATTCCCGGTTTTATTTTCCCCAGTTGCTCTTCTACTCCCAACAATTCTGAGGCTGTGACCGTCGCAGCCAGGATAGCCTCCAATGGTGGCATGCCATTCTCCACCATGTAAATAAATTCGTTCCCATTCTCACCGTGTATAGAAACTCCGGTATCTGTACCAAAAACTATTTTAACTCCCCGTTTATAAGCTTTGGCAAAGGTACTCTCAATCACCGGACCGATGGCCAGCGCCTTGGGTACGATTACCTCAGGGTAGTATCCGTCGATTGCAGCCTTTTCTGCCACAAACCTGCCAGCTATAATTGTAGGTACATAAAAGGTGCCCTTCTCGATCATCAGGTCCATCACTTCTTCTGTCATGTAGGTCCCGTGTTCAATTGAGCGAACTCCTGCCATAACCGCCCGTTTCATCCCTTCTGTGCCGTGGGCATGAGCCGCTACATGCATACCGTATTCTTCTGCGGTTTCAACGATAGCTTGCAGCTCTTCCATGGTAAATTGTGGATTTTGCCCGCTGGCCGCCATGCTCAAGACACCGCCAGTAGCGGTAATTTTAATTAGATCTGCGCCGTTTTTATAGCGTTGCCTGACCGCTTGTCGAGCCTCCCACGGGCCATTGACCACGCCATCTTCCGGTCCAGGATCCTGGTATAATCCGGTTTTGGCGCCATTGGTAGGATCGGCATGACCTCCGGTGGTAGCAAGGCTTTTACCTGAGGTATAGATTCTTGGTCCCACGGCCCAACCTTGTGCTATGGCATTACCCAGGGCAATATTCACCCCACTGCCACCTACATCGCGGACAGTGGTGAAACCTGCCATTAAGGTACGATGTGCATAAGTAGCAGCTCGAAAGGCTACGTCTTCCTTATTCATGGTAAACCGTTCCAGGTAACGCTTGGGGCTGGACTCGTGTTCGATATGAACATGCATATCCATCAGGCCCGGCATGAGGGTATGTGCCTTGAGGTCTATCAGCTGGTGTTCTCCGGGATCCTGATAGCCCTTTTGAACGTCCTTTATGGTACTTCCTTCTACCACGATAGTCATTTCACTCAATACTTTGTTATCCTGGCCATCGATCACTTTGCCGGCGTGAATATAGGTCTGTTGAGCCCATAGACTGTAATTACAAAATATGATTAAGGCGCTTGCGATATATCGGGTAATATTCATAGAATATGCGTTTACTTTTGGGGCAATGAAGATAGGAATTTAACCGATAATTTAAAACCATGATATAAGGTCAAAGCTTGTCCTGATCAAATTGTCAGCCGGTAATGACTAGTCTGCATACTGACTTGCACTGGTTTTGCATTTCTATAATATTGGCTATCTTATCTCGAACATTAAATTACCTACTTTCATGCAGATTCTATTCAGTATAGTTGTACTTCTGGCAATAGCGGTCAATACCGTACATGGACAGAAAAAACCCCGAATTAATAAGAGCAAGCAGTCTGTAATAGAGGCTATTGACAACCGCACCAATGAACTAATTGAACTTAGTGATCAGATCTGGTCTTTTGAAGAGATTGCTTTTCAGGAAACTCAATCTGCCCAGGCGTTGGCCGACTATGCAAAAACGCAGGGATTTGAGGTAAGGCAGGGAGTAGCGGATATTCCCACCGCTATAATTGCGGAATACGGATCTGGTCAACCTGTTATCGGTATTTTGGGGGAGTTTGATGCGCTTCCGGGACTTTCTCAAAAAGCTGTCCCGGAGAAAGACCCCCGTAACGAGGGGGCTCCCGGCCATGGCTGCGGACATAATCTTTTCGGAGTAGCCTCATTGGGCGCGGCAGTGGCTATAAAGGATTTGATCACAGCCGGACGCCTGGAGGGTACGGTGAGGTTTTATGGAACCCCTGCTGAGGAAAAGTTCTTCGGAAAATTGTGGATGATCCGGGCTGGAGTGTTCGATGACGTTGACGTGATGATGGATTGGCATCCCGCAGATGAAACTGAATCAGCAGTTCAAAGTTCATTAGCGTTAGTGGATTTTATGGTAGAATTTTATGGTCAGGCGGCCCATGCCGCCAGCGATCCCTGGAATGGCCGCAGCGCTTCAGATGCTGTTGAACTCTATACCAACGGTATCAATTTCTATAGGGAGCATGTAAAGCCCACGGTAAGAATTCACTACCATATTCAAGATGCCGGGAAAGTGGTCAATGTGGTGCCTGATTACGCCAGAATATGGGTCAGGGTGAGGGATACAAAAAGGGAAGGTATGGAAAAGGTGTGGAAAAGAGTTGAAGAAATGGCCGAAGGAGCCGCTATTATGGCTAATGTGGAACATAAGATCTCATTGATTTCAGGTGTGCATGAAGTCCTGGTAAATCGGACCGGCGGAAGTCGGCTGCAGAAAAACCTTGAATACCTGGGAGACATATCTTACACTGATGAGGAAACGGCTTTCGCCAAAAAAATACAAGAGGTCACCGGTAAGGAAACAGTGGGATTGGATGCAAGTATTAAACCCATGAGAGAAACCTTGGAAAATCCAGGTGGCGGTTCTTCAGATGTCGGGGATGTGAGCTTCGTGGTACCGGTTATCAGGTTATCAGTGACTACCGCTCCCAAGGATACACCCTGGCACAGCTGGGCAGTGGTGGCTTGCGCCGGGATGTCTATTGGTCACAAGGGGATGATTTATGCCGCCAAAGCCCTTTCCATGACTATGGTCGACCTTTTTGAGGATCCCAAACTGCGAGAGCAAGTCAAGCAGGAATTTAAGGAGAGGAAGGGTGACTACGTTTACCAGGGAATTGTTCCGGACGGTCCGCCACCCATAGGAGAATAAAAAAAGTCCCCGGAGATCAGTGTCATCCGGGGACCATAAAATAATTTTGGCTAATCGGCTTAATTATCTACTTCCAGGTCCCCTCTTTTAGCCGCCCGCTTCATTTTTTCGTTGGCATAGATGGCGATCTCCACTCTGCGGTTTTGCTGACGCCCTGCTTCGGTGTCATTCTCCGCAATAGGGTCGGTTTCACCTTTGCCCACTTCAATGAGCCTTGAAGCATCGACGCCGTTTGAGGCTACATATGATGAGACAGCTTGAGCACGCTGTTCGGACAAAGTCATGTTATAACTCTCATCCCCCTTGCTGTCGGAGTGCCCTACGATCATTACATCGGTATCGTCATACTTTTGTAAAGTAGTGGCCAGGTCACTGATATTCTCTTTGGCCACCGGTCTCAAGGCTGATTTATCGAAATCAAATAATATCCCGGAATCAAAAGTTACCACAATTCCTTCTCCTACCCGTTCAATACGGGCATTCTCAAGATCTCTTTGCATTTCTTCAGCCTGTTTATCCATTCTACGGCCAATCAATAAGCCAGCCGTTCCACCGACAGCCGCGCCGATAATAGCCCCTCTGGCGGTATTACCAGTGGCCTTTCCGATTGCAGCACCAACAGCGCCACCTGCGGCGGTACCTATAACCCCGCCTTTGGCAGTGTTACTCCAGTTTGCACAACCCGTAATCTGGGTCATTATTAATACAATGATGATTATCAAAGAATTTTTCATAATAGTAAAAAATAGTTTCAAAAATTATATCTCAATCCGATCCCTGCGTCCAATTCCAGGTCAAGGGGATCGTCAATCAATTCAAGGAATAAAATTACGTCCAAAAATGCGGATAACCTACTCTGAGCGAAGGTATACTCCAACCCGATAACCCCATCTGCTCCAAGCTCCACGTCATCATCGTCATCACGGTCTTTGCGGTCATTGTCCTCGATCTGGCCACCAAATCCAACGTACCAGTCTAATCCCGGAGCATCACTAATGGGATGGTGTATAAGGTAATGTACTAAGAATGTGATGCCATCCCCGTTGTGGTCCGCACCTAAGGCTAATTCTAGCGCTTTGTTGGATGGGAAGTATTTCTTGGCAGTCACTCCGGTTGGATCGCCCAATCTCAATCCAATACCCCAATCCCTATCCTGCCCCTGGGCCTGAATGGTTAAAAATAGCAAAATCAGCATGGTTACCAGGGCTAAAAAAAATTTCTTCATGGCTTTAAGCCGTGGAGGCTTTGGTTTTTGGTTCAAACTTGTATACTTCTTTTCCTTTATCCTTTTGAGAACTGGATTTACCAGTTTCAAATTCATTGATATCTCCTCCTATCTTACACTGGCCGTTAAATTTAGCTCCGCTTTCTACGATCAGACGGTTGGTGACTATGTCGCCCTGGATTACGGAATTAGGTTCCAGTACCAGCACATCGTCCACTACTACTTTCCCTTTGATCTTCCCTCCGATATCAGCGCTTTGGGCTTTAATATTTCCCTCAATAACTGAGGTTTCTCCCTGCACCATCTTGGCTCCGGTCCGGACATCTCCTGTTATTTTCCCATCGACCCGCAAATTACCGGTGGTGGATAAATTTCCCTTTAAGGTAGTGCCACTTCCCAGCGTATTATTGGTCATTGGCGCTGATTGCGGATCTCTTTCTTGATTGCTAAACATAGCTTCTTAGTTAATTAAACAATTATTAATGGTTAACACTTGCATCTATAATTTTTACCTGTATCTCTCCCATCTGGCTGGACTCATCGGTAAGGGAATACTGATAATCGATAGTTTCACCTGGCGCCACAGATTGATGGACCATAAAATCAAAAGTGATCATCCTTTCCCTCTTTTTATGGTAATACTGCACCCTCATTTTAATTTCGTGATAGGTGGCTAATTTGGCGTGATTGTGAATTACACCTTCTATTTCAGTATGGTCAAGATCATTTATCTTGGATCTCCAATTACCCGACAGAAACTCAGCGGGTGAAGAAATCTCCAGTTTATACTCTAAGGCATACTTCCAGTCCAGAAAGTGATCATCTTTTCGCTGAATTTTACGTATCCTGCCCTCATCCTCTGACCAAATTGCATCCTCCCCTGCTTTCAATACCAATAAGGTATCCGTGGCGGTATTGGGATTATTTTCAGAAAAGGTCACAGTACCTTCAACAACCT
This sequence comes from Cyclobacteriaceae bacterium, assembly GCA_965224285.1. GTDB lineage: Bacteria > Bacteroidota > Bacteroidia > Cytophagales > Cyclobacteriaceae > JAJCYK01. Next base: position 3,392,141 of record OZ245043.1, on the reverse strand, counting down.
TCAACTCCACCGGACTTTGCTCATAGGCCTTTAAATTAAAAGATGTGCCTAACACCCGGGTTTGGGTATGAGGTGTTTTAATGATAAATGGTATTCTTTGATCATTTCGAACTTCAAAATATGCTTCGCCACTTAGTTGCAACTCCCTGGTATTGATTCCAAATGATGGCGAAAAATTGATATTGGAATCCTTATTAAGCCATACCCAGCTTCCATCAGGCAGTCTAATATGACTCACGGAATCACTTTTCACCTTGGTAAATAAATTTTCTTGCGCAATCTCCATGGATCCCGGGATCAGTTCATGTGACTCACTGAGTGATGGTTGAGGGTCAGAATCGGAGATCAACCAAAAAATTGCCGCTGCTGCAGTAAATATTATGAAGGCCCCTATCGCCAGCCACTTGAAATACGGAGGCTGCTCTCGATTGTCTAAGGAAATTGATGATACCTGATCGTCTTGCAGGCGAGGCTCCAGACGTTTCCAGGCCATGATTTCGGTAGGTATATCAAGGTCGCGGTGTGCAGCAGAATCCCATAAAAGCGCCAACTCAGTAAGAAACTGCTCCCTTTCAGGGTACTGCTCCAGCCAGGTGCGCAGTTCCACCAATTGATCGCTGGTGATATCCCCACTTAACTTGCGGGTGATCAAATTCCAAATTCGAGGCTCTGGATTTAAATGGTCCTGCATGGTCTTAGTATAACCGAGAATTCATACCCTTCCCCTATTGGGTCAATAAAAAAATTTATAAACTATTGGCAGTCAGTTAAATAAATTCTGCAAGGCCCTTACGCAGTGTCTTCAGTGCTGCGCTAATCTGGTTTTCAACCGTTTTTATGGAAATATCCAGGTAGTCGGCTATCTCCTGATACGTCATATCCTGAAACCTACTCATATGAAATATCAGCCGCCTCCTGGGTGGCAGTCTTTCTACTGCTTGACTAAGGTAATCCGATAATTGCTTAGTTTCAAGGGAATCAGTTACATTCGGTGCCGGAATATGCTGCGGTTTATTGGAAGTGAATTGGTGCTTTTTCTGATAATCCAATTGGTTGAGGGCCATATTGCGGCATGCTTTGAACAAGTATGGTTTGAATTTTGTGGATCGTTGCAGTTCATGTCTAAGCCGCCAGAGTTTGATAAAAACCTCCTGAACTACATCTTCTGAAACCGCCCGATTCTTAGTGATCAGGAATACAAATTGATAAAGGTTACGGTAATGAACTTTAAACAGGATTTCCAATCCACGCCGATCATCCTGCCATAGTAATGCCAGTAGATCGTGATCATCGTACAAAGGTTTTCCCGGAGTCGCCACCTAATTCATATGATAAAAATATCCGTTTTCCGTTGGGGCAAATGGCAAAATACTTCAAATATTAATGGATAAAAAGGCCCATAACAATTAGATCTTGATATTATGCTATTTCTACAGATTGAGCAGGTCGCTAAAAATTCAGGTTTTCTTACTTAAGGCATATATCACGGCAAGTATCAAGGCAATGATTTGGAGTAATGCGGTACTTTGTATTGATCAATACTTAAATTATGAAACAGTCATTACTCGGTATAACCATTATCTTGATTTCAGCTGTACCTTTAGCTGGCCAGATCACCCCACATATTGGACTTACCTCCGCAGTTAATACGTCTTTTGTTTTAGATGAGGGCCTACGTGAAGATCCTAGATATCGAGCAACCTATAAACTCGAATGGGCTCCCATAGGAATTGCCGCCGGAGTGGATTTCAACCGAGGATTTGGATTGCAACTGGAAGCCATTCTTTCCAATCAAGGTCAGGTATATGACGTGATTGACATTGCCGCCAAAGTAGTGGGGGAAAGGCGTATCGACTTACAATACGTCCATTTGCCTCTATTATTCCGTTTCATGAACAGCAGTAGTGCCCCGGCCAGGATGAATTTTTCTCTGGGTCCTCAATTATCAATTATGACCAAGGGTTCTGAAACACTTTTTTACCAGGCTTCTATTCAAGAAATTCCACCGGGAGTGGATATCCCCAGTGGTGCAGTGGAGAATGGAGACGGTACATACCTGGTACCAGAATTCTCTGAAACAGAATTGCTGAGCCTGTCTGCTGAAAATGAATGGCAAAAGTTTAAAAATTCGGAAGTGCAGTTAGCCGCCGGTATAGGCGTAGATATTGATGTAGCATCCAATATTTACCTTTCCACTACTTTAAGAGCTAATTATTCCCTTACCGATATGCGTAATGATGATCTGATCAATAGTCTTAAACAAGGTAGTTCCATAGCCAGTGACCTGTTCGGGCAACGGGCCAATTTGCTTATAGGCCTGCAATTTGGGGCCCACTATATGTTTGGTGGCGTACCTTCCAGATAACTGATCATTCATTAGCCTGTCGTCAAACATTTTAAATAGCCGGGGATTTTTCTAATTTCCAGGCAATGAATACCATTGCATGGTTGATCGTGATCTTGACGGTGCTGGCAATACGATGGCTGGAATCCCTGGAAAATATTCAGGTAAAAAAGGCACTAAATTGGTTTCCTGCGATTTTATTAGCCTACCTGATCCCAGCTCTAATTACCCATATTGCTGGAATTGATTTAAGTGGAGTCATGCTTCACCATCTGAGTAGGGACTATTTTATTCCGCTGGCCGTGGTGTTAGTGATGAGCGCTTTGTTCTTCAGACAGCTGAAAGCCGTTGGCAGTAAACCCATTATATTATTTGTCAGCGGGTCCCTGGCAATCGCTACCTTACCAGCCCTGCTGGTGTGGATCACTATATTATTTGAACCTGGTTATGGTGAAACATTCATAAAATCAGGAATTTGGAAAGGTCTGGTACCCATTGTGGGAGGCTGGATCGGCGGCAGTACCAGTCAGCTGGTTTTGAAGGAGGTGGTTGAATGTCCCGAAGGTTTATTTTTATCGGTACTGGTTTTAGATAATATCCTAGTCAACATCTGGACCATACTGATGTTCCAGGTGATTCAGCGAAGCGAGCAGCTCAATGATCTGCTTAAAATTAAAAGTTTTATGCCCGATTTTATTGCGGAAGAATCCCCGATAAATTCTCCACTGCGGAGCCTCCTGATCACTTCAGGGCTAGCGGTGTCCAGCATGCTGGCGATAAATTTAATAACCGACGACTTTCTGTGGAAAATCATCATTTTATCTTTATTGGGATTAACTTTTGGGAATTTGATTCCGTCATGGGATCACCGGCTGGCGCTAAAAGCGGGAAGTTTATTAATCGTCACTATTATGGCCATCCTGGGGCTAAAACTCAATTTCGCCGGATTATCCCTGCCCGGGATATTCGTTACTGTGGTAGTGATCTGGCTGATCCTGCATTACTTGATCATGATGTTTACCGCATGGTGCCTGCGGGTTCATATGGCCTGGGTTCCCATCGCCAGCATGGCCAATCTGGGAGGAATATCCACTGCCCCGGCGGTTACAGCAGCTTATCAAAAAGAGTGGATGCCACATGCAATTTTACTGGCAATATTAAGTATGGTTACCGGTACCGCATGGGGACTCTTTACCATTTTTCTATTTAACTTGTTTTAATTGACAACCTATTCCCTTAATTATGAAGTCATTATATCTACTGCTAATACTGGTCTCTGCATTTGAGCTCCAGGGCAAGGACTATTATCTGATTTACCTGGGAGGGCAGTCAAATATGGACGGCTTCGGCTATGTACGTGACCTCCCTGACCATTTGCAAACCGAAATGCCGGGGGTATACATATATCATGGCAACCCCGCCCCTGATGATCTTGAGCAGGCTGCCGGGCAGGGGGTCTGGTCGGTACTGCAACCAGGTCATGGCACAGGATTCGGTTATGAAAACGGTGAAAACCAGTATTCTGACCGTTTTGGCGTAGAACTGAGTTTTATCCACGAACTTAAACAACAACTGCCGGATGCGAATTTCGCCGTAATAAAATATTCCAGAGGTGGCACTTCCATCGATAGCCTGGCAGCTGGGGATTTCGGTACCTGGGAACCGGACTTTAGGGGCAAAACCGGAATTAATCAGTATGATCATTTTTTGAACACCCTTTATGAGGCCTTAAATATTAGGGATATAGATGGCGATGGGGAAATGGACCGTTTAATACCCCTAGGGATAATTTGGATGCAGGGAGAAAGTGATGCTGCTTATACCGAAGATATTGCTTTGGGTTATTACCAAAACCTTAAAAGACTAATGGATCTAATTCGCGCTGCCCTGCGCAGTGATGACCTTCCGGTAGTAATTGGAAAAATCTCCGATTCCTGGAAGGATCAAAGTGATGGGAAAGTTTGGGATTATGGCGAACTGGTGCAGCACGCACAGGAAAAATTTGTTCGCACAGACCCCAAAGCAGCCATTGTAAGAACCACACGCTATTATCAATACTCTGATCCATGGCACTATGACAGCAAGGGGTATATGGAATTGGGCAAAGAATTTGCCCGTGCTTTAGTCAAACTACTCTAATTTCAATACCGTAGGTTATCTATTTAAAAGACCTCTGTCCAGGCTATATCGGCCGCTGCCGGTTAGTAGTAATACCACAAATACCACCAAAAAAAGCAAGGGTTTTTCTTTGGTGCCAAAAGGGTCATCGCCATGCTGAATTAACCCAGCTACCGCCATGGTAACGATCAGGGGAATAGTCGCCCAACGGGTGCCCAGACCCAAAATAATCAATAGGCCTCCGATACCTTCCGCAATGGCCACTAATATCAGCGAAAGCTCTGGGCCCAGACCAATGGGATCGGCAAATCCCATATCCCCTTTCAGTAATTTCATTATCTTCGGCACCCCATGGGTCATAATGAAGGCTCCGCTGAAGATTCTGAGGATCAGTATTGCCAGATCTACCGGCGCCGCATTGAGATTGGAGTTTGCAAAACTTTTTGACATAGTTTTTTATATAAAGTGGAAATCATAAAGTCTGCTTTATGCAATAGATTTCACGAAACTGCTAAAGATAACATCTCTGCTTTAAATTCAATCAGTATTTCATATCTTGAGCTAAAAATTCACTCAGCATGAACGAAGAACTTGATCAACAAGCTAAAACTATGGCGATCGTCGCCTACCTTACAGTCATTGGATTGATAGTAGCGCTGGTAATGAATCAGGAGAAAAAATATTCGTTTACCAGTTTTCATATCCGGCAGGCGCTGGGTATTCTACTCACTGCACTGGCATTGTCATTGGTAGCCGTGATACCCATACTGGGGTGGATCGTATCTATTTTAGGATGGATCGCCGTGGTGGTTCTTTGGGTAATCGGCTTAATGAATGCTGTCAATGGGGTCATGAAACCGGTGCCGGGGCTGGGCCAAAAATTTGAGGAATGGTTTGAAGGAGTGGGCTGAATAACAGGGTTTGCTTATTTACTATATTTCCCAAACCAGGCCAGAATATTCGCCACTTTAGCCATGAGATTGCTAGGCCTTACTGCAATACCATGGGAAGCGCCGGGAATCCGCACCATTCCGGTTTCTACTTTTTGAAGTTTAAGTGCACGATAATACTGTTCTGTTTCGGCTATTGGAGTGCGAAAATCAGATTCACCGGTAAGTAATAAAGTGGGAGTGGTGACATTCCCTACCAGGGAAATAGGGGATCGCTTCATATAATGTTCCTGATTCTTCCAAGGTAACCCGGGGAACCAGTACTGATGATAGGAAGCCCCATCCGAATAAAGTACGAAGCTATACCAATTGATTACAGGTTTAGCCACCACTGCAGCCCTGAAGCGATCTGTATTGCCCACGATCCAGGCCGTCAGCACACCTCCTCCAGATCCTCCGGTAACATATAACTGATCGGGATCAACAAACCCTTTCTCCAGCACCGCATCAACACCCGACATTAAATCATGGTAGTCTTCACCTGGGTAATTGTGATGGATAGCATTTCCAAACTCCTCTCCATAGCTGGCGCTGCCCCGAGGATTGGCATAAAGTACCACATAGCCGGCTGCGGCAAAAAGTTGCACTTCAAAGGAGAACCAGGGGCCGTAAGCCAGGAATGGTCCCCCATGGATTTCCAGGATCATAGGGTATTTCTTTGTGGGATCAAAATCTGGAGGATAGCAGATCCAGCCTTGTATATCCCGGTCGTCATGGGAGGATTTAAACCAAATTTCTTCTACTACCCCCAGCTTCCTGAAGCTAAATAGGTCGTGATTGAGATTGGTTAATCTTTTGGGCCTGGTCCGGCTACCGCCTGCGGCCAAATCCGATGGATATTCAGGAGTACCCATGGTATAAGCGTAATTACCATTGTTAGCTACGGAATAGGCTCCAAAGGTATAGGGGCGTCCTGTGCTCAGCCCGCCTACATTTTCAGCCACGTCGGAAATTTTTCCCGACAAAGTACTGTACGCTAATTTCTGTGACCCTTTATCCTCGTATAAAAAATAAACCCCTTTGCCATCGGCAGCCCAGGTGATATTGCTTATACGCCGGTCCAGGCCTGTTGGGATCTCCCTGCTCTCACTCCCATCAACATTCATCAAGTAGATCTTGTCGTTTTGATAGCCTTGATATCGATCATCATAGCCAGTATATACGATGCTACCCCCATCGGGACTAATCTTAGGATAACTATCAACTCCTCTGCGATCAGTCAAAGTAGTCACTTCCAAGTCATCAAGGTTTATGCGGTGAATTTCACTGTCTCTTGGGTTATACTCGCTGTCGGGATGTAGATTAGCATGGAAAAACAGCCCCGATCCATCAACAGCCCATTCTGCCGACTGAATATGATTGGCGGCATAAGTGAGTTGCCGGGGAGTACCTCCTTCATGTGAAATGATAAATAACTGGTTGTAGCCGTTTTTCAAATAACCTTGCCCATCAGCCCGGTAGGTCAGTTTATCGATAAAAGTTGGGGCATCATTCCATTTAGCGCCTTCCGGTTTTCCACTTAGTTCAGCTAAATGTTCACTTTTTGCCATTACAAACATGGTAAAGGCTATCCATTTACCATCTGGGGACCAGGAGATATTGGAAGGAGATTGGTTTAAATTGGTAATCTTGGCCTCCGCGCCACTATCCAACCAACGCAAATAAAGTTGGCTACTGCCATCTTTGTCGGACAGGTACAATACTCTGGTTCCGTCAGGTGACCATCGGGGGGAAGTATCCCGGTGGTTTCCACTGGTCAGGGGCTGTGAATTACTTCCATTATGGTCGATCATCCATATGTTGGATAAGTTTTTATCGGTCATGATGTCCTTGAAGTTACGGACATACAGGATCCGTGATCCATCCGACGAAATTTGGGGTTCCGACATAAACTCCAGGTCGAAGATATCTACCGGCTGCAGATGAGGATCATTCTGCGACCTAAGAGGAATACTTAACAAATACAGTAATAGGAGAGGGCGTGCAAATAACATACTTTTGACCATGGGTTGTTGGCAAAGAGTCAATATAAAAAGATTATCACTCCCTGTCTTTATAATGCACAAAAAAAGGGCCGAAGCCCTTTTAAATTATGGTACCAATGATATTTCTCCAACATCTGTTACTACTCCCAGTTGCACCACCACGTCATTGATCTGTTGGGGATCAAAACCGGCCACTGGCTCGATATGGACATTATAATCACCCGGATCTAAACCACCTATCAAAAACCCACCAGTATCGTCAATATAGGTGCTTCCCGTGGTATCGCTTCCTTGTATGGCATAGATGACCGCATTTGATTCTACCGGAGCCACCAAGCCTTTTATGGCACCATCAAGAGGGTCAGCAATTACCCGGATTACCGGTTTTAAATTATAATTCTCAGAGTTACCGGCTTTAACTACAGATCTTGCAGCGTCAAAATCCATCAAGATCTCATAAGTGATCCCCGGCTCCAACGTGGCATGAATATTGAGTTTGAGTCCGGACTGCTGTCCGCTGGGAGTACTCATAGGAATAATCTGATCGTTCATGAGCAAACTGTTATTGTCGCCCAAAACCAATCTGATCTGCGCCAGTGTACCAGCAGGAATCTGGGCATCTGCCAATACCGTGTCAAGACCATTGGTCAACTCTAATAAATTATAGACCCCGGCTTGTATGCCCTCCAGCGAAATCCATCCTTCATCATCCTCGGTGGGATTTACTTGAATATCCTGAATGTCAATATTAACTTCCTGATAATCAGCCGGTGCATCTGTTAATTTCACCACCAATCGCGCAGTGGCGGGTTCGTCATCGCTACAGGCGAATAAGGATAATATTAGAAAAATTACAAAAATACTTCGCAAAATCATAAAAAATAAATATTGATGTGCTTATTAGACGTATAATGCAGGTAAATCGTATGTCCAAAGCGGAATTTTTTTGACTTTTCTAGTTCTACCCTATTTAACTATTCTTGAATAAGAAACGTTATAAAGTCATAATCCCACAATATTGCTTCGCAGGACCGCCATAAGGACTACCGCTGGTTTAACTACTCTCATGAGTTTGGGTATAAGTCCCTGGGACCACCACAAATCCTTGAACCGCAAAATTCCCAGCAGTGGTGAAAGTCTCCCACCGGTGGGATTAGGCACCTGGCGCACTTTTGATATTGGCCGATCGCCCGGTGAGCAGCAATCCAGATCGGATGTTCTGAAGACGTTGGTAAAGCTGGAAGCCAAAGTAATAGACTCTTCTCCCATGTACGGTCGCTCCGAGGAAGTGGTAGGTGACCTCAGCAGCAATCTCCAAATTCGCGCTAAAACTTTTTTGGCTACCAAGGTTTGGACCTCTGGTAAAGATGAGGGCATAGCGCAGATGAACCGGTCCATAGACAAGATGAAAGCGTCCACCATGGACCTAATGCAGATTCATAATCTGGTGGATTGGAGAACCCATATGAAAACCTTGCTTCAATGGAAAGAACATGGCAAGATTAGATACCTGGGTATAACCCATTATCTGGAAAGCGCCTATCCCGAGATGGAAAAAATTATGAGCCATTATCCACTGGATTTTGTTCAGTTCAATTATTCTGTGAACAGCAGGCAGGCCGAACAACGATTGCTACCCCTAGCCGCAGATAAGGGTATAGCGGTGATCATAAACAGGCCTTTCGAAGGAGGGGATCTACACCGTCAATTCAAGCATAAAAAACTGCCCTCATGGACCACAGAATTTGATTGTGACAGCTGGGCCCAATTCTTTTTGAAATATATCCTTGCCCATAATAGTGTTACCTGCGTTATCCCGGGTACCTCCCAGGCATATCATCTAAGAGAAAATATCCTGACCGCACAGGGGAAGTTACCGGATGCCGCCCAACGAAAACGTATGATAGATTTGGTGAATTCCAGGTAATACTGGTCATCGATGAAAACTGCGGGAAATAAACTTGAGTACCTCTGGTAACGCAGTTCTCCAGTAGGTCCAATCGTGGCCACCGTCCCGAACCCGGAACTCATGTGGTATTTGCTTTTCTGTCATGATCCGATGAAGCGCCATGTTGCCATTAATCAGAAAGTCGTCATCTCCACAATCTATATACCATTTTACTGTCTTCAATTCTTCCGGATCTTTGGCCTCTATCAGGGTGAGTGGCAGATTATTTTGCACATGATCTGTAAAACGGTCTTCACCCGCCAGCCCCTCTCCGAATATAAATCCAAAATATTGATCCCAATCTGCTTGTTCATGCTTTATGATATCATCCCGGCCCCAAACCGCTGCACTTAAGGGAGCCGCGACAGCAAACATATCGGGATGCTTTAAGGCGTATATCAAGGTGCCGTGTCCACCCATGCTCAATCCGGAAACAGCCCGAAATTCTTTGGTTCCCCTGGCTCGATAGCTACTCTCTATATGGCCTACAAACTCTTTGGTAAAAAAATCTTCGTATTTAGTTTTACCATCATAGGAGTTTATATACCAATCCAGTCCCGCGTCCGGCATGGCGATGATCATGTCGGTAACCTCGGGATGGGTTATAAGTCCGTCTGCAATCTTTTTTACCTCACCAAATTGGGTCCAGCCGGTCTCATCGTCGGTGTACCCGTGCAACAGGTAAAGCACCGGATATTTTCGGTTGGAGACATGGTAATCATGAGGAAGATAAACACTGAATTCTACCTGTTTCCCTAGAATTTTACTGTCCATTGAAAGACTTTCATGCAGGGTGCCTTGTTGAGCATAAAGGGATTGACAACCTAGAATCAGCAGGAGTAAATTTCTGAGCGATGAAAACATAGCTAGGCAATAAAAGTTAAAGCTGGAAATATAAGCAAAATCAACTCAGAATGTAAATCTGAGTGGTTATGGAAATAAAAAATCTGCCAAAACCAAGGCTATGGCAACGATCTTTGTGGATGTGATCAGTATAAAGAGGGAAATCAATTCAATAGCAAAGAGGCTAGTATTGGGGGTTGTTTACCTTGTACTAAGCTGGTTAGTCATATTGCATAGTCTCCAAATTCAGCCGCACATTAAGTAGATTATCGGAACCCCTCAACGGCTGAACCAGTTTCTTTCCACGATAAATGAATACCAACTCACGGGTTCCAATAGGCACCTGTATGGTATAGCCGCCAATATTATTGGATACTTTTGCCACATTACTACCCGGGACCATGATATTAACCCCGGCCAGATTCTCACCTGTGTCCGACAAAGTAATTTTTCCATATATCCTCCGCATGTTGATATTTTCCACTTCTTCCTCAACCGGCGCTTCTTCCACTTCCTCTGCTACAACTTCTTCCGTCACCGGCTCTTCTTGCGGTTGCTCTGCTTCTTCTGTGCTGGATACGGCTGGCAGAATCTCATCTACTTCATTGTCAGGATCCTCAGTTTCGCTGGCGATTGAAGCCTCTGGAATGGGATCTGAAATGGATTCTTCAGGAGCAGAAGCCATGGATCGTTCTCCTGACCAGGAGTTATCGGTTTCATATAAAAAAATAAAAAGTACCGCTGCCGCTGCCGCTGCGATCAATCCGATTTTTGCTAATACCTTCATCCTTTAACGGTTTGAATAAAAAATGGACGGGCATTCCATAATAATAAAACAACGAAGTTAGCCAGAATTTGTTGGTTTTGCAAAAAGGAAAATTCTCTAAATCGCTGGCTCTTGCTGACTTAAGCAGTGAAAACTACCTAGTCCGCCGATTATATGCCGGGAATCAATACCCAGAACCCTGCGTCCTTTAAACAATTTATGTAGCAAATATAATGCCTGTTCATCCATTGGGTCATCGAAAGTCGGTGTGATCACCGAAGAATTGCAGATATAAAAGTTGGCATAACTGGCTGGAAGCCGCTGATTTTCCCACCAGACAGGTTTTGGCAGGGAAATTGGAATCACTGTAAGAAATTTACCATTTAGTAATCTCGTGTGCTTTAACTGATTAAAATTTTCCTTTAAAATAAAGTGATTCTCATCTTGAGGATCATTTTCGATCATAGTGACTACGGTATTGGGCGCCACAAACCGGGTAATATCATCAATATGACCATCCGTATCATCCCCTAATATTCCTTTTTCCAACCAGATGATCTGGGTTACCCCATACCAATCTTTTAAAGCCTGTTCGATTTCTGTCGGAGAGAGTGCAGGATTCCGGTTAGGATTTTGCAGGCATGAGCGGGTAGTAATTAGTGTACCTTCTCCGTTGAAATCCACCGCTCCTCCTTCCATCACTATTTGGGGGTTGAGGCACGGTAGATCCAGAGCGTGAGCTATTTTATGGGGTATTTGGTCATCCAGATCATAGGGAGAGTATTTACCGCCCCAGGCGTTATAATCCCAATTAACTATCAGCTTCTGCCTGGTGGAGGGATTAACTAAGAATGAGGGACCATGGTCCCGGCACCAGGCATCATTAGTGGGATGATAGAAAAAGCTTATCCTCCGCAGATCCACATCCCATTCCTTTAATAAGCGACCTGCATCTTGCTCTTCCCTCGAATCACGTACATTAATACAAACCTGTTCTCCGGTAGAAATTTGCTTTATAAATTGGGCATATGCGGGAAAAATCTTAGCAATCCCATTAGGCCAGGTGTCCTGGTTATGGGGCCAGCTTAACCAGGTAGCCCGGTGTGGCCGCCACTCAGCCGGAAAGTAAAAGCCCTTATGCGAGGGGATCATTCCATTTCCAGAAATCGGTTAGAGAGCTGTTGATAGCTGTCGATCCGTCGATCTCTAAGAAAAGGCCAATGGGTGCGATAGTGATCAGACAAGTCAAGGTCTACCTCCAAGACATGGAATTCCTGATGATCTCCTGCTTCCCATAATATCCTGCCCAGCGGATTGATCACCATTGATCCTCCCCAGAACTTCATATTGCCTTCGGCCCCTACCCGGTTTACCGCAACCACATGCAAGCCATTGGCTACTGCATGTGCTTTTTGTATGGATTGCCAGGCCTGATATTGTTCCAAATTGGTTTGATCATCCTGGCTGGAATCCCATCCAATTGCGGTAGGATAAAACAATATTTCCGCCCCCTTCAATGCGGTTATTCTGGCTGCTTCTGGAAACCACTGATCCCAACAGATCAGGGTGCCAATTTTAGCATAACAGGTCTCAAAAACTTTATACCCTAAATCACCGGGAGTGAAGTAAAATTTTTCGTAGTAGCCGGGATCGTCTGGTATGTGCATTTTACGGTATTTGCCCAGAAACGAGCCATCCGCATCTATTACTGCTACCGTATTGTGATATATACCAGCTGCTCGCCGCTCAAATAAAGAAGCGATGATAACCACCTGCAATTCATCCGCCAGCTGTTGCATTATCTCCGTTGTCGGACCGGGTACCGATTCCGCGAGCCTAAAATTATGGTGATCCTCTGTGTCGCAAAAGTACAGGGTGGCAAACAGTTCCTGCAAACATATAATTTGGGCTCCGTCACCGGCCAATTTCCGGATGGCCTCCAGCGCCCGTTCCAAATTCTTACTGGGGTCATCGGTGCAGCTCATCTGCACCAGTCCCAAGCTTACTTTTTTCATAGTTTTACTGGCTAATCAATGCTATCGGCTTCCTCCACCACCAGATTCTCGGGCCTGCTGGGATAATTTAATTCTTCACTATTAAGCTTCAGGTCAAGACGTCTGGATTGGGAGCTCAGGGGTTTCACCAGCTGTTTTCCCTGATGTATGAATATTAATGACTGAGCATAAACCGGTACTTGAATATAGTATTTGCCTGTAGCATCAGAAACCCTGGCCTTTTTACTACCCGGCACCATGACTGTCACCCCCGAAACCGGTTGGCCATCATTGGTAATTTTGCCATAGATCCCCCGCAACCTGGTTTGGGGTTGATTTTTTGGCTGTTCAATGTAGTTATCAAATTTTTTATTTGATACCTGGGTTTCCTCCGGTTCCTCATTCACCTGTGCCAAAGTGTCAATTGCCTCCAACACCGGGGCTGCCTGGTTGTCCTCTTCAGGGTCTTCTTGAGCTTCAGCAGTTTGACTAGCCTCTACAGGTAGGGGGGTTGAAGTAGCCGGAAACGGGTTGGATTGCCAAAAAATATAGGCAGCGGTCAATAATCCCGCTACTAATATCAGGATTAAAGCGCTCCACCAAATTTTTGGCAGGTATTGATCAGGCAGTTTAGCCTTTCGGGCGTCCTCAGGAAAGGCCAGGCTCTGTTGAATACTTCTGCAACGGTGACATTGTTGGATGTGATTGCGGGCTTCCTTTTCGCTTAGGTCCGAAAGTTCCTTAAGCACCAATCTTCTGATACTATCAAAAGTCAGGTGTTTTTCTTCCCCAATATTTTTATATTCCAAAGGCTGCATTGATGGCCAAGTCTAATGAATAGGCGGACCCCAGTTCTCTTTAAAAACAAAGTTACACAGGAAAATATTGTTTTGCACATGGTGAATGGAGACATAATAGCTGCCACCTGGACACCGATGAATTCATACTTATTGTTTAGCTATAGTGGTCACTTTTTTACCTTTAGTCTGGGTATTAAGCCTTCGTCTGTCCCCCAGCCAATAAAACTGATATGGCTCAAACACCAGTAATTCATGACGATATTTCGGGGCTTTACCAGTAATTGCGTCAATTAATCCTGCCTGTATATCAAATCCGTGCCTTAACACGATATCCTTTTTTATAAATTGAGTGCTATTGTGGAAATTGGCCAGCACCAGTGATTTGAGTCCATGATCACTCCATCTGAGATATGCTATCACATGTTTATTCTCACAATATACCAGGGTACAATTATTTAAATCCGCCCATTCCGGAGTTTGTTTCCTTATATTTATAAGCGTCTGAATATTAGTAAATATCCGTTGCTCAATGGTCCCTTCTCGGTGGCGACGATCTGCTGCCTTCCAATCCATCACCGGACGATGCATCCACCGGTTGTCATAAGCTTTCGACACATCCTTTTGGTAGGAATAATCGTTCACTAATCCAATTTCATCCCCGCTGTAGATCAGAGGTAAACCACCAAAGGACATTATGATGCTGTGAAGCAAAGTTATCCGGTTAATGGCAGTATCGATGGCTTTCTTATCTTTCGACTGCAGGGCGGTTTCCAAACCTGCCAAAGACGCTAAGGTACCGGAAATGCGGGCGTCACCGTTTTTTGGATTAAACATAAAAGGCGCTCCCTTGGACGGGCTACCTTCGAATTTACCGGTATAGAACTCCAGAATGTAGGTGCGGTGCAGCTGGGCATCCAGCCCTAATTCGTAAATATGCTGATCATCGAACCCCAGCCCGATATCGTCATGACAGCGCACATAGTTGATCCAAGTAGTACCTTGTGGTTTGGGAGGAAGATTTTGCAAGGCCTTTTCCATCAACCTCACCTCTCCTGTGGCTAGGGCCTCCCATAATAAGGCCATTAATGGGGCGTGATAGGCTATCTCACATTCCTTGTCATCGATATTTTCGCCAAAATATCTCATGATCTCATGAGGGGCTACGATAGCCTCTGCAATAAATTTAACCCCTGGCGCCACCACCTCACTGCATCTTTTCATTAACTTCAAGAGCAAATGGGCTTTACCTAGATTCTGGCAGTTAGTCCCCATTTTTTTCCACAGAAATGCCGGTGCATCCAGGCGCAAGAGATCAACTCCCTGGTTGGCCAGAAACAACAAATTTCCCATCATTTCACAAAACACCTGAGGATTCCGATAGTTCAGGTCCCACTGGTATTGGTGAAAAACCGTCATCACCCATTTTTCAATTGATTCCAAATAGGTAAAGTTTCCGGGAGCGCTGACCGGAAAGATCTCAGGCATGTAATTTTCAAACTGGTCGGGGATCAGTCGATCATCAAACATATAATAATAATCCTGAAAGGTCTTATCACCTTTCAGGGCTTTTTGGGCCCAGGAGTGATCACGTGAGGTATGGTTGAGAACCAGGTCCAGAGTCAATAGCATCTCCCTTTCCCTGAATTCTTTGGCGATCTTCCGGATATCAGCCATAGTCCCGAACTTGGGATTAACTTTTCTATAGTCACTTACCGCATAGCCGCCATCGCTCTCATGTGATGGCGATTGTAAAAGAGGCATCAAATGGATCCAGTTAATGCCCAGTTCCTGCAAATAATCCAGTTTATCAAGAAAACCCATTAGATCCTTGGCGAAGTGCTCAGGATATAACATCATTCCCACCCATTTTTGACTTAACAGCCACCGGGGGTTTCTTTCCCGTTCGCTATCCATGGTTTTTAACGAATGATGACGTTCATCAAAAGCCATGAAAAGCAGGTCAATTAGTTGCTCGAAGTGGGCGTTGTAGTCATTACGATGGCCATATAACTCTACGAATAACCTTTTAATAATGTGAAAATTGGCGCTTAACCGGGTACAAAAATTCCGAAAATCCTCTTCAGATAAGGAACTTTTCTTATCCTTATAACTGTCTAAAAGACCGGAAAGCTGATGATGTTCTTCGGCGTGGTACATCGGATTTAATAATAGGGAATACAATATAATGGTTAGAATATAACCTACAACCAAATTTAAAGCCCTTTTTATAAGGGTAAAAAACCCGGTTAATTTTTACCAAAGCTTGCGTACATCAACTTTCTAACAAAAATGCACAATGATTGAAGTGATTTTCTGTTAATATGCAAATAGGTAATTAACACCAGTATAGAGGTATGAGATACGTGATGCTAGCGGTTTTGGCGCTGTTGACTTTTTCAGCTACCCAGGCTCAAAGTAAAAAAAAGAAGAAAAAAAAAGCCCAACAGGAGCAATTTGAACAGTTCCCCTCTTCCCGAGATCCAGGCAACAGCGATAATCTTTTTAAAGGTGAACGAAAACGGGGTAAAAGCGCAACTGGACGCTATGGAAGCCTGGAAGCCAAAGCGGTACAAAACTTCCAGAAGCGTATGAAAGACAACGCGAAGAAGTACAAGAAGATTGAGAAAATGAAACAAAAACCTCAATATTCAGACCCTTCCTATTTTGGACATAAACGCAAACCTAAGAAAAGACCCGTGGGAAAAAGGAAGCTCTGTAAGGAATGCGGAATCGTCCATTGATTCCACATTTTTTCAATCCCTGTCAATTTTATTACCTTAGGGATATTCCAGATCCTATAACGACATTTTAAATACTTCCGGAAATTCGCCACCGAGAGATCTATAGGATCATAACTTGATCACAAGTATATGACCCACTACGATATCCAGGTTTATGGTAAAGTACAGGGTGTTTTTTATCGGGCCAATACCATGCGCAAAGCTACAGACCTGGGAGTCCGGGGATGGGTAAGAAATGAATCGAACGGTTCAGTGCGCATCGCTGCCGAAGCTGCTAAGCCTGTTCTTGAAGAATTTGTAATGTGGTGTAAACAGGGACCAGCCTATGCAGAGGTGGACAAGGTGGTTCACACTGAATCTCCGGTGCAAAACTTCGATGGTTTTAGAATAATTCGTTGATTACAAGCTTACCTGTTTAATTTTTTTCCGAAATAGAGGCTTTAGCACCATCCGATCCAATAATGCCAGGGAAAGGATTCCATATACCGCTAGCATGGAAGTGGTAAGCATTTTCTTGGAAAAGAATGTTTTTAAAAAAGTCAGATCTCCTATTATTTTGTAGCTTTCTGCAGTGGTTTCAAGCTGTTCCAGACTCACGTACCCAGAGCTTAACAAAGATAACAAAGCGATCATCGCCGTGAGTATACCAGTAACCAGGAAAAATCCCTTACCGGTAAACAGGTCATCTCCAAAATGATATGATGGTGACGGCAAGGTCTTGATACTCGTCATTACCTTAGCTGGTAAATCCGGAGGGGATTTGTCCAATGGAAGTTCGGACATGCTTTTATGAACTGATTCCAAGGCTAAAAACTGAGCATTAAATTCGGGATTGGAAGCTAGTTTTTCCTTTATCTCCCGCCTGGTTTCTGGTGAACAATTCCCATCCAGGTAATCAAAAATTTCCTTTTCATTTTGCAAACTCATAGCAATGAGGTTACTTCTTCATTCAGTATTCTGGTCAAATGGTCAGAAAGTCTTCTTCTGGCCCGGTAAAGTTTCACTTTTAAAGTATTAACGTTTATTCCGGTGATATCTGACATTTCATCCAAACTCAATTCTTTAAAATAAAATAAGGTCAGCACCGAAACATCATCTGGCAGCATCTTGTTAAAGGCCAATTGAATGAATTTCCTCTGTTCCAATTGGCGGTAGTCGCGCATTTTACGGATCTCACCATCTCCTATGATCTTATAATCCTCTAATCTTTCAACCGGGATTCTTTTTTTTCTCTTTCGGCTGATAGCGGTATTCAAAGCGATCCTATAAAGCCAGGTGGTAAATTTGCTATTCCCCTGAAACCTGCTAAGACCTTGGTAAACCTTAAGAAAAGTATCCTGGCTCGCTTCTTCTGCTTCTTCCGGGTGCCCTAAGACCCGGTACGAAATAGTATAGACATAGTCCTGATATTTCTCTACCAACTGTCGATAGAACCCTGTCTCTCCAGATCTAATCCTGGATATTAAATCCGCATCATTTACTGCAGTGTGGTGCACTGAAATGGTTTGACGCTTAAAATCTGATGATGGTTACAGCGAGTTCTGGTAAAAAAACTTTCATCCTTGGTGTAACCTGCCCGGACTGTCCAAGCGTCTTATTTTTCGAAATTAAAATACAACAAAAACATGAATGAAGCAGTAATCGCCTTATTGATCCCAATATTTGCTATCGTGGGAGCATTTATAATGATAGTACACCTTCGCCGATATGAAAATACCGAGAGGTTAAAAATGATCGAGCACGGTATGGATCCTCATATGCAACCAAAAAGAAAGAATTTTGGAGCTTTGAAATTTGCTTTGATAGCTATTGGTGTTGGCATAGGTCTTCTGATAGGTAATATGCTGGATCGCTCAGGACTGGTATATGAAGAAGTAGCATACTTCTCCATGGCATTCATCTTCGGGGGAGCGGGACTGCTAATTGCCTACCTGGTTGAATCGAGGTATATTCAGGAAAACGATAAAATGGGAAGTGGTCATTCCACTGGCAGTTAAAACACCTACTCCAATTCCAATCCTGGATATTTCATATTCAGTGATCGCAGGGTATCCACAATCCTTTGCGCTATCAGATATTCCTTATACCAATTTTGGTCAGATGGAACCACCATCCAGGGGATCTCTGGGCTGCATTGGGCAAATACTTCTGCATAGTACTTTCGATATAATGGCCAATCTTTGGCACTCTTAAGATCATTCGGGTTATACTTCCAATGTTTCCGGGGATTATTCAATCGCTCCCGGAACCGCTCCTGCTGCTCAGTTTCTGATATATGCAAATAAAATTTTAAGATCTGGGTGCCCCGCTCCTGAAGCAATTGCTCAAATGAGTTGATCATTTTGAACCTCCGGTGAGCGGTGGCATCATCAGTCAGCCCCAGTACCCGGGTTACTAACACATCTTCGTAATGGGACCTGTTAAATATTTGGATCATTCCCTTTGGAGGGGTGTGCTGGTGCACCCGCCATAAAAAATCATGAGATAGTTCTCTTTCAGTGGGTACCTTAAAGGACTTTACCCTAACTCCCTGAGGGTTTACCGCGCTGAAAACTTCCCTTACTGCACCATCTTTCCCACTGGCATCCATTCCCTGGAGGATAATGAGCAGGCTCCACTTATCTTCTGCATACAGTTTATTCTGCAGTTCTTCCAACTCTTTAATTAAAACCTTGGTTTCTTCCTTGGTTTCGTCTTTGCTCAGATCCGAAGGCGCACGGGTGGGGATCTCCGCCAGGTTAAAACTCATATTTAGTTCTGCTTAGCCAACAAGCTGTTCTCGATCTCAAATATTTTTCCTACCCTTAGAATTTGTTGATTTTCGGTATCAAACTCCATAAAATCATTGATATGCAGCAGTATCTGTTTGCCATGCCCCTGCTGGTATGTGCTGAGAAATCCGGCATAAGCTTTTTCCGGTCCCCCCATATTCTCATAACCCTTTTGCTTCATGGCGGTTAATCGATCCATAACCTGATCGAATAAGGCGGGATCCAAGTTACGCCTTTTAAATTCACGCATGCCTTCATCGGTTGACCGGTACCAATAGAAACATTGGTCCTGGCGCTTGATACCTAATATTGTGGTGCGTCCACCTGAGGGAAAAGTAGGATGATCGAGCATGAACATCGCCCCGTCGTAATTGGACAATTCAGCCTCCACAAATTCCTTTATATATGCCTGTTCCTGCTCTCGGTCAGCAAGCCAGGTAAACAGAGTACCAACCGAATGGTCCCAACGTATCTGATGTTGATTGAGCAGAGTCTGATAATCCAGGTCCCAACTCAATCTATTCGGTTGATGCTGACTACATAACTCATAACCTATGAATATCACACCGATTAAAACACCAAAAATCTTCAGCCTCATAGTATTTGTATCTTATTGATAATTAGTCAAATTAATGGGATCAAGGGAAGTAAATACGGTTTCCGGCAAATCTGCAAATACCATCACATCGCTGAGATCCCGATCTCCTCTATCAGAGGATAATAAAACACCTCGATAGTCTTGGTAATCTCCCCAGGGTAATACAAAATTCGCAGTATCCTGATCTCTTTTCCGGTAAAACGCCCATTGGTTTACTAAATTGGTACCGGTATCCACATACACCAGGTATCGGTTTTGGGGTGTAACACCCACCTCCTTAAAAGTTAACTCCAATCGATGAGAAGGCTTCTCAGCCACCGGTTCAATGTCCATATATTTCAGAGTAACTCCTGAATCCTTTAATTTGAAGGGCATCACCAACCAATACGAGTCATTGATCCATATATTTCGGGCTTGATTGAGGTAATGCTTCACGGAATCCTCTTGGACCATTTCCTTGCCATCCAACTTAATTTTCCCTGTAAGATCTCGTACGTTTACCAGATAAACTGTGCTATCACCCACTTCGATGCGTACATTGCCAGTAAATCTGTCCCAAACCAAATGACGCGCTCCAAAGAAATTCCAAGATATATAACGGAGTGAATCCCAGGCCGCCCGCCCTCCCATGGCTTCCATAACCTGGTCGGCCACCGCGATGGCCTGCGGGTCAGAGTTTACAGAATCGAATCCTTCAGCCGCCGGATTTCCGTAATGATTAGCGCTGTGATGATCTCCTTGATCGGCATTTTCCCCGCCGTCACAGAAAGTAAGCAACAGGGTGCTGATACACAGCATTAAACAGTAATGAAGCTTCAAACTGCAGTGGTTTTGTCCGTAATAGTTATATTATAGTTAGTAAAAATACAAAAAATTAGCTTAGAATCGAGCTCTTTTTAAAGAAACCAAGCATAAAACAGCTCCTAAAAGTCTATATTTCGGGGTTCCTGCTTTAAGCTGAATATTGACTGTTTTGCTTATTTAACTGATTCGGCTCCAGTTGACATCACTCTTTTTGCGGTTGGAAATCTGCCTTAAAACTTGTTGATTTTCCGGTGCTCTGAGCCCGGGATCATGGGATAGTAAATCCTGGGCATATTGTCTGGCTAATTGTAACAATTTTCCATCCTGTCCCAGATCTGCAATGAGCAGATCGAGTACTCCACTTTGTTGGGTACCCATAAGATCACCCGGCCCCCGGAGTTTAAGGTCGACATCGGCAATTTCAAATCCATTCTGTGTTCGAACCATAGTTTGGATGCGGGTGCGCCCCTCCTGGCTTAATTTATAACTGGTCATAAGGATACAGTAACTTTGTTCTGCACCCCGGCCTACTCTGCCTCTTAACTGATGCAACTGGGCTAAGCCAAATCGTTCGGCGTTTTCTATGACCATAACCGAGGCATTGGGAACATCAACCCCCACTTCGATCACCGTAGTTGCTACCATGATACTGGTTTGGCCTTTAACAAACCGCTGCATCTCAAGATCCTTATCCTTGCTTTTCATCCTGCCGTGAACAATGCTGACCGGTAAACCAGGGAAAGCTCTCCTGATACTTTCATAACCATCTTCCAGGTGTTTGAGGTCCAGCTTTGCTGATTCTTCAATCAATGGGTAGACTACATAAACCTGACGGCCAAGTTCAATTTGTTGTCGCATGAATCCAAACACCTTCAAACGGTTGCTGTCGTAACGATGCACGGTTTCTACCGGCTTTCGGCCCGGAGGCAACTCATCGATCACCGAGACATCCAAGTCTCCATACAAGGTCATGGCCAATGTCCTGGGTATAGGGGTGGCAGTCATAACCAATACATGTGGATAAAAATTGGTGTTCTTCTTCCATAACCTTGCTCGTTGTGCTACCCCGAAACGATGTTGTTCATCTATTACCGCCAATCCCAAGCTATTGAACTGCACTGACTCTTCTAGTAACGCGTGAGTGCCCACTAGGATCTGTAAGTCACCTTCAACTAAATTGCGGTGCAATTTCTTTCGCTGGGCAGAGGTAGTGGAACCCGTTAACAAGCCGATTTTCAACTTCAGTGCTGATGCATACTTTTTTAATCCCCGGTAGTGCTGTTCCGCCAGTATTTCAGTAGGGGCCATCAAGGTCGTTTGGCTGCCTCCTCCAATCACCGCCAGCATACAGATAAATGCCACTACCGTTTTACCGCTTCCCACGTCTCCTTGCAACAGGCGATTCATTTGAAACCCTGAACGAAGATCATGATAAATTTCCCTGATTACTTTTTTTTGGGCAGCAGTGAGTTCAAAGGGTAAGTGATGATGATAAAAATCATGAATGAGGGAGGTCTCTTCAAATGCTCTGCTGCTAAATTTGTCGGTTCTGGCCAATTTCATTTTTAACAGCCGCAGTTGGATATAGAAAAGCTCCTCGAATTTTAATCTTCTTCTGGCAGCATCCAGGCCAGGTTGGTTCTCAGGAAAATGGATTTGATATAATGCCTCTGCTTTGGGGATCAGCTTAAGAGAATTCATTATGGCGGAGGGTAGGGTTTCCCTGATTTTTGATTTTGCCAGTTGGATCAGTCGGGATTGCAGCCTGCTTATCGCTCGGCTATCCAAAAACTTGGATTTTAATAATTCAGTGGTGGAATAAACCGGATGCAAATATCCACTGGGGTCACCGCCGCCGCGAAATACTTCCAATTCCGGATGGACTATGTTGATCTTTGAGCCATAACGGGTCGGTTTGCCAAAGACCAGATATTCCAAACCAGGTTGCAACTTTTTAGTTACCCATTTTAAGCCTTTGAACCAAACTAATTCTATGGAGCCAGTTTCGTCCTGCAAATTACCAACCAAGCGCCTTTTACGACCGCCTCCGGCTGTGCTCAATCCATTGAGGATGCCCTTAAACTGTACACCGGGTAGGTCTTCGCGGAGTTCTCGGATCTTATAACAGCGGGTGCGGTCTTCATACCTGAAAGGATAGTACTGAATCAAATCACCATAGGTGAAAATACTTAACTCCTTGTTGAGAAGAGCAGCTTTTTGAGGGCCTACACCTTTCAAGAATCCAATTTTGGTGTGAAAAAATCCCTTCATGATTGAAGACTGAGTCAGTCTAGTTAACCCAATTCAGGGTATTCAGCATATGTACAATGTCCTTTTTGATATACTCGATGACTGGAGCTAGGCTGTCATTCTTGGTAGCAGTAGGAAAATACAAGGCCCCACGTAGGAAGTGCTGTGTGCTGTCGGTGGAAAAAAATTGGAATTGGCTGGGGACTTCTCCACTGAGTTCTGCCACCACCACGGTATGACCATTAGGAGTCTGCAGAATGCTCTCATCGATGGCGTAGGCTTTTATTTGATGCTTGCTGGTCAGCCTGTAAGAATCTTCCAGCAACTCCCTCAGCTTTGACTGGTCCTGATCAAGCTCCTTATATGTCAATTGCACATCTGCGCCAAGGTCCTCATAAACCAGGTGGATCCAGTAAGGCTCAGCCATCCAGGAACTATCCTTCTCAATACTGGCATGACTGGAGTATTCAAAATTATAGGGATAGCCTGGTCCCAGAGTTTGATAGTCCGCTTCCGGCAATTCAATCCGGTTGAAGCCTCGGGGCTTTGGGACATAATCAGCAGTCTGACAACCTATAAATAAACCCAGACCAAATATCACGCAGAGGGAATACCGGCAGTTTTTCATAATTCTTTAAGTCTCTGAGGTTTCCTGAGACTGTGGTACTTTTTTGGTATAAACCCTCACCCGTTTGATTCTTTTTTGATCAACTGAAACCACGGTAAAAACGAAATGACCATAAGGGATCTTTTCTCCCACCCGGGGCAGTTTGGAGTGCAACTCCAGGATAAGCCCGCCTAAACTTTCACTCTCACCTTTTACCTCCTCAAAGATATGAACCCCCTCGCCCAGAATTTTACAAAAATCGTTTAAGGAAGTCCTGCCTTCGAAGATGTAAGTATATTCATCCAATTTATTGTACGCCACTTCGTCATCATCAAACTCATCATTAATCTCACCTACGATCTCCTCAATTACATCCTCCAGGGTAATGAGTCCGGAGGTCCCTCCATATTCATCTACTACTATGGCCATGTGAACTCGTTTTTCCTGAAAATCTTTCAACAAGGTATCTACTTTCTTGTTTTCCGGAATAAAGAAACCCGGGCGCAGCAGGGTTTGCCATTTGAAGTTTTCGTCATTATCAATAAATGGCAGCAGGTCTTTGATATAAAGGATACCTTCGATCTTATCGATGGTTTCGCTGTATATAGGTATGCGGGAAAAACCGGTTTTGTTGATCTTGTCCATCAGGTCATGAAAATCGATTTCGATGTCCATGGCAGTGATGTCCATTCTGGAGCGCATCACCTGTTTTACCGATAAAGTGCCAAAGTTCACGATCCCTTTGAGAATACCTTTCTCTTCTTCCGTAGTTTCCTCGTCGATAGTCAATTCCAAAGCCTGATTGAGATCATCTACCGATATATTATAGCCCCGCCGACTAATCCTGGACTCAATTATCCCGCTAGTGGATAAAAGTATCCACGATACCGGCCTGAAAAGGAATTCAGCCCCTCTGAGCAGGCCTGCGGTAAGTCTGGCAAATCCCAGGTTATTGTGATTGGCATAAACTTTAGGTACTACTTCACCAAAGAATACAATTGCCGCCGATGCCAAGGTAGTCAATACCACCAACACCAACCCTTCAGTGGTTTGTGCACCTACCACCCTCCATGCCAAAAAAGTGGAAACGGTAACAAAGGCCACATTAACCAGGTTGTTGGCGATCAGAATAGTAGCCAATAGTTTTTTAGGATGTTCCAAAAGGCGAATGATACTTTTGTCCCTGGGGTCGTTACCGGCCTTGCAGTTAGCCAGATCGTGCCGGGTCAAACTAAAGAAAGCTACTTCCGAACCTGAAATCACTGCGGACATCAGCAATAACAAAACCAGCAATATCCCATTGAAAGTAAAGTATAGAGGGGTATTACTTAAGATTTGAGCCAGTAAGAATAACCCGGGAAGAGGATCTTCTGATGATATTTCCAAAGGTCAGTTGTTGAGTTCCAAATCAAAACGGCAGGTCATCCGATTCGTCATCTACAGTGGTAATGCTTTCAGAAACTTTTTGGCTGGGAGCCTCATATGCCGCAGCTGGAGAGGATTCTGACCCACCAGGCCTTCCACCCAACATTGTCATATTATCTCCCACAACTTCCGTAGTGTATCGATTGTTGCCTTCCTGATCGGTCCAGGACCGAGTACGTAATTTACCCTCTATGTAGACTTGATTTCCTTTTCTGAGATACTTTTCGGCTATTTCTGCCAAGCCTCGCCATAAAACCACGTTATGCCATTCTGTGACCTGTTTGCGCTCCCCAGTATTGCGATCCTTGTATGACTCTGAAGTGGCCAAAGTAAAGTTGGCAACCATCACTCCGCTTTCCAAGTGTCTTACTTCAGGATCTTTACCCAGATTGCCTATTAGAATTACTTTATTTACTCCAGCCATATTCTTTTGTTTAAAACTAAGGTACTTTTTTAAATTTAACTAAAATATAACTGCCTTCAAATAGTTGTCAATCAAAATAGGTTTAGGCAATAAGTTGACCTCTTCCAGGTTGAAAATTTCCAGATTATAGGCTGTTTTCCAGGCATTCAGTGCCGCTTGGTCCTTAAGCTTTAATTCGGTAAAACTGGCCTGAATATTTTGATGGGTCAATTGATGCCTGTATGCCACTGGTGGTTCCTGCACCCTTATCCCGCCATGGCAAAATGAGAGACTTTCAGGGGTTTTGGGTGACGAAAGCTTTTCGTT
The DNA here is from genome assembly GCA_965224285.1 of Cyclobacteriaceae bacterium. GTDB lineage: Bacteria > Bacteroidota > Bacteroidia > Cytophagales > Cyclobacteriaceae > JAJCYK01. The sequence goes on along the minus strand of OZ245043.1, from coordinate 3,366,467 downwards.
CTCGGAAGTCTCGAAAACCAGGAAATCATACAATCCCTGCCAAATGTCTTTGGCGCCCCGTCGCTTCATTAAAAGCCGATTTTCAAATCTTATGGGAAAGTAATGAAGATAACGGTTTCTCTGCTGTTTCTTTTTTTGCTTCACCGGAAAATGCTGAACAGCATCATTCTGATACGCAAAACATGATAGACGAAGCACACATCGTTGACAGGGGGGGCTTTTGGGTAGACATTGCAGAGCGCCGAATTCCATAATGGCCTGATTGTAGGTTTCGCTGTCACTTACCGGCATCAGGGATTTGCTCAGCTCTTTAAATTTTTTGCGACTTGCCGCAACCGCAATATCCAGATCAACTCCAAACAATCGTGCCAGTACTCTGAAGACATTCCCATCCACTACCGGTTCAGGCAGCCCAAAGGCAAAGGAGGCCACCGCAGACGCCGTGTAGTCACCTATCCCAGGAAGACGCTTCAATTCCTGGTAACTGGAAGGAAATTTACCCTGATGCTTATCCACGATCATCCGGGCGCAGCGGTGTAAGTTTCTAGCCCTGCTGTAGTATCCCAGGCCCTGCCACAGGCGTAATACGGATTGTTCGGACGCATCTGCCAGCTGCTTTACGCTAGGGTATTGCTCTATGAAGCGGTAGTAGTAAGGCAGTCCCTGAGCCACCCGCGTTTGCTGTAAGATGATCTCTGAAATCCAGATGCGATAAGGGTCATTGGTATAGCGCCATGGAAGGCTTCGGGAGTGATTTTTATACCACCTGAGCAGATCCTTGGTAATGGGATGAATGGGATATTTTATTAGCAAAATAGGGGAAAATTGAGGCGCGAAAGGACAATAATTTTATTTCAATTGCTTTTAAATTAAGACGGTACATTTTACCTTTGTCAACCCAAAATTACTTGGTAATTAGAATTTTAACGAATTTTTTCATTTAAAATAGAGAACCGTGACTAAAGCAGATGTGATAGCTGAGATAGCTGAAAAAACCGGAATAGATAAAGCTGATGTATCAACCACTGTTGAAGCATTTTTTAGTGTAGTAAAGAACTCCATGGCCAGTGGAGAGAATATATACGTAAGAGGATTTGGAAGCTTTGTAAATAAAAACGAGCTCGAAAAATTGCTCGTAACATCTCCAAGAATACCGCCATCATCATAGATGAACACTATATCCCCAGCTTTAAGCCCTCTAAAGTATTTATTGAAAAAATAAAAAACAGCGATAGAGTCAAAGACCTCAATGACTAGAGGTCAATACCCTAGCTTCGGCGTATGCCCATGTCACGTATCATACTGTCCATAGCGGCGATCCTGCTGACAGTTGGCATGTATTTTCTGCCCAAAGTCGTGGTAGAAGACCAACATACTGAAACGCCTGAAAACCTGGAGGAAATCACTACTCCTGATTTCGATGCCAATCACCGGAATCAGCTTACTGAAGAGGAAGCTGCACTAATAAAAGATTTTAAACGGAACTATAAGGAGATAAATCCTGAAAAAAGTGCTACCTTTGCAGACTCATTGGCTGGTTTGTTTGCTAGTTTAGACTTTTTGGATAGTGCAGCATTCTATTATCGAAAGGCTGCAGAGGCAGAGCCCACTACGGAAAGGCATAAAAAAGCAGGCAATAGCCATTACGAGTTATTTAACTTTGCGGTGGATCCGGGAGAGCGGGACTACTGGGCAAATCAAGCACGGGAATACTACCATAAAGTATTATCTGAGGAGCCTAATTCATTGGAAGTGAAGGCGAAGCTTGCTTTGACCTATCTTCCCGAGCAACCCATGAAAGGGGTGGTTATGCTGCGTGAAGTAGTGGAAAGTGATCCGAACAATGCTTTAGCATTGTACAACTTGGGCATCCTTTCCCTGCAATCAGCGCAATATCAACGCGCAGTAGAGCGCTTTGAAAGCTTGGTGAATAGTCATCCCAATCATGTAGAAGGGCAGTTTTATCTGGCTATCGCTTACTATGAAAACGGAGAAACGGCTAAAGCCAGGGACCAGTTCTTGAAAGTCCGGGAAATGGAAACTGATCCGCAGGTAAAGAGCACGGTTGAGGAGTACTTACAGGAATTAAAGTAATTATAGTATAATTTCACCTCCGGGTGGGATACAAAAAATTTTGGAACTATGCCTTGTGGTAAAAAAAGAAAAAGACACAAGATCGCCACTCATAAGAGGAAAAAGCGATTGCGAAAAAACAGACACAAGAAGAAGTAAATGTAACTTCTTCTGCTATTGACATCATGTAGAATATAAAAGATAAATAAATTTTGAGTAACGATTTAGTTATTAACTCTACTCAAAACGGATGTCGAATAGCCCTTTTAAAAAATAAAAACCTGGTTGAATTCCATTATGATGAAAGTGGCAACCAATTTACGGTAGGAGATATTTATTTAGGGACAGTAAAAAAAATTGTCCCGGGTCTCAACGCTGCTTTTATTGATATTGGATACGAAAAAGATGCTTTCTTGCATTATCTGGACTTAGGTCCAAAGGTTAAATCTCTAAACAAGTACACAAAACTTGTACAAAAAAGAAAGAATTTCTCTGCCAAACTGGACCGGTTTAAAATTGAGCCGGACATTAATAAGTTGGGCAAGATCACACAGGTTCTAACTAGAAACCAACAAATTCTAGTCCAGGTTGTAAAAGAACCGATCTCAACAAAAGGGCCCCGATTATCCTGCGAGTTAGCCATTGCCGGGAGGTACCTAATATTGGTGCCTTTTTCCAATGGGGTAAGTATCAGCAAAAAAATTTCAAGTTCAGCAGAAAGAAAACGACTGGACAGGCTACTCTCATCTATCAAACCAGAGAATTTTGGCATTATTATTCGCACGGTAGCCGATGGTAAAGAAGTAGCCGAACTTGATCGCGATCTTCGCAATCTAATGCAAAACTGGAGCGAAGGGATCAAAAAGTTAAAATCGGCCAAACCCAGAGAGAAAATTATTGGTGAAATGAACCGGGCTTCATCCATCCTGCGTGATGTGCTCAATGAATCCTTTGATTCAATTGTCACTGATGATCAAAAGATATTTCAGGAGGTAAAGCAATTCATCAATAAGATCGCACCCGAGAAATCCAAAATTGTCAGGAAGTACAACGGACGGGCGAAAATATTTGAAAATTATGGTATTGAAAAACAGCTGAAATCCCTGTTTGGTCAAACAGTAAGCGTGGCCGGGGGCGGCTATCTGGTCATTGAACACACCGAAGCCCTGCACGTAATAGACGTGAATAGCGGTAATAAATCCAATGCCGAGATAGATCAGGAAACTACCGCTCTCACGGTTAATCTTCATGCGGCTAAAGAGATCGCCAGGCAGCTCAGGTTACGCGATATGGGTGGCATTATCGTGATCGACTTTATTGATATGCGGAAAGCAGAAAACAAAAAAATGCTTTTCAAAAAAATAAAGGAATTCATGAAAGATGACCGGTCGAAATTTACGGTACTGCCATTAACCAAATTTGGCCTGATGCAGATAACCAGGCAGCGGGTGCGCCCTGAGCTCAGCATCACCACCAGAGAAACCTGCCCCACCTGCAATGGCAGCGGAAAGATAAGTGCTTCTATTCTGGTCTCCGATCAGTTGGAGGAAAATCTGCATCATCTGTTGGCCAAACAAAACGAAAAGCACATTACCGTGGCGGTTCACCCCTTTCTCTTTGCGTATTTTACTAAAGGCCTTATCAGCCCCAGACTGCGATGGTTCTTTAAATACAACAAATGGATTGGTGTTGAGCAGGATTCTTCACTGGCCATCACTGAGTATAAATTTCTTAACAAAGAAGGTGAGGAAATAGCCCTGGAGATTGCTTAAAATCTGACACTGAAATCAAGGCTTAGTTGGTGGTTCTTAATGGTGATGTTGGTATCCGAAGCTATTTGGCGGTCAACCACGTTGCCCAAAGCACGGTAGTACCCGATGCCCAGAGCCATCACGGTACTGGTACCCATTGCCATCTCCACCCCTGCTCCCAGAGAAGCGGTCAGATTGAACAGGTTGAATTTTTGGATAAAAAAATGATCGGGGTGCTTAGGTATTTCGTGAATTTTGATGCCAAATAGGCCACCCACTTCGAAATATAATCTTTTATCCAATGCTATCTCATCGGTTAAGAATGTGAACAACCCGGGGATTTGCAAATATTGTAAATTATAGACTTCTTTAAATCGGTCGCCGCCTTCAGGTTTTCTGATATCCAAGGCCACCCTTTGAGGAGCATATAATAAGCCTGTAGTAAAATAATTATCAGTTAAGCCTAACGGAAAATCTAAAATAGGGCCAAACATGATCCTGGCACCAGCCCCGGCCGAAGTAATTCTCAGAGTATCAGACTGCGCTTCCACCCGGGTCATGGACAAGTTAGGGGCCAGTCTGAGCCCAGCTCTACTCTGCCCAAAAGCATTATAAGCAACTACACTGCACAGAGTTATAAGCAGGTATTTTCTCATTAATTTTAAAATAAATAAATACTTTTGTGTTTATGAAATTATCCAATGCCGTATGGTGTTTCCGCACCTTATTGTTTTGGTACTTAACCGGAATATTATTTGCCTGTGATCACGGTGAGGAGAGGCCACCTGACGTCTCCCATATTCAAATCTCTTTTGATGTAACGCGTTGGGATAAAGAAATATTTCAGCTAAAAGAAAAAGCTGATATTGGCCGCTTTCTCCAGCAAAATCCCCTCTTTGCCGGGGAAGTTTTACACACAGATCAATATCCGCATGATAGTTTAGCAGTAAACTATCTGTATAACTTCCTTACCAATCCCGGAAGTAGAGTACTGCAGGAAGAGATTGAATCTGTTTTTGGCGACCTCAAGGATTTGCAACAGGAATTCGAAGAAGCCTTTAAGTATTTAAGATTCTATTACCCCGAAGCTCCTATGCCAAAAATCTATACGGTGATCACCGGTTTTGCCGGAACTGATCTGCTGGTATCCGACAGCGCCGTAGTAATTGGACTGGAATATTATCTCGGTGACAGCGCTTCTTACCGTCCTTTGGAATTTCCGGAATATATCTTGAAAAGATACCAGCCCCATAACATCGTTCCTTCAGTGTTCTTGTTGCTATCGGGCAAATACAACCAAACCCCATATGAAGATCAAACCATGTTGGCTGAAATGATATACTACGGTAAAGCCTATTACTTTACCGAGAAAATGATACCTAATACCCCGGACAGCATAATTATCGGATATACTGCCGAAGACATGGTCAATATTTCCGATAATCAGGATCTTATTTGGGCTCATTTCGTAGAAAATCAACTACTTTATGAAAGCAGTCACTTTGTAAAAAAGAAATACATGGATGAACGGCCCAAAACCCTGGAGATCGGCAACAAATGCCCAGGAAGAATCGGGGAGTGGCTGGGATGGGAAATTGTTGCTCGTTATATGGATGAAAACCCCCAGGAAAACTTGGAGAACCTGATGGCCAATCAGAATGTACAGGAAATCTTCAGGCAGTCAAAGTATAAACCTGTGACCCATTAACAGTCATCTGATGTTGATTATCGATAACCTTTAGTAGTTTTTGTACGGCCAACTCCCGGGAAAAATATTGCTCCGCCAACTGACGGGAATTCTTTTGATATCTCAATTTTAGTACCTCATTTTGCATAAAAGGCTCCAATTGCCTACTGAGATTTGCTGGATGAGAAGGGTCGGCATATATTCCCAGTTCATGTAGCTCTACCAGATCTTTCAGCCATCCGCGGAAATTGACTATGATCAACTTTCCCGCCGCTAATCCGTCGAAAAATTTGTTAGGACTTCCGGTAGTCAGTACCGGTGCAGGTGCATAGGATACATAAACCGCATCACATAGTTCCAGAATCTGCTTTAAGTCTTTTCTGCAGCGATAATCTAGGAATTCCACATTGGATAAATCTCTTGCTTCTTGTTTTATTCTCTCCAACTCCGACCCTCGGGCCATGATCCGAAAGCGAAGGCGTGAATGCGTTTGGACGGCACTTCTGGCAGCCTCCACTAGGAAATCTAAATGGTTGGCTTTACCGGCAGCTCCGAAATAGAGCACTACAAACTCATTTCGTTGGCCTGGTACTGTGGTCACCTGATGATGCTGGGGTAGAAAATAGTTGCAATCTGCCATATTAGGGATCAGGGCCACCTTAGCCTTAGCATGCGATTTTAATATGCCTTCGCTGATTCCCGGGGAAAGGGCGACAATACGATGAGCTTGACGGTACACCTTCTTTTCGAAATCCCTTAGTCTATGAATTAGCCAACGATTTTTGATCACCTTCAATTGAATTGGCGCTTCTGGCCATAGATCACCTACTTCAAAAATATATGGTATTTGTCTCGACTTCTTAAGTTTTAAGGCTACCCACCCTACAGTCAATGGTGTGGAGATCGCGTAACAGAGTGCTATATCTTCTAAGAACCTGGCCTTTAACCAGGCCATTCTGGCAAAAAGCACAAATGCCCTGATACGGGCGATAAAACCAAAGCTGTTGTCATAGGGTACGGGCAAATAATGGACCGTGATCCCTTTAATCTCTTTGGATATGGCCCGAGCATTGTTATGGGCGGTGATTACCTCTACCTGATGGCCGTGTTGCCGCAGGCCCCGGGCAATATAATAGGACCGCAGTGGGCCACCGCTGTCGGGAGTATTGAAGTACTGATGAACGATCAGTATTTTCATAGATCCCAAATAAGCAAATTCCCGGTACCTAATACAAGAATTCCCGCAACTTTCCCGATGCTCTAAGAGAGGATGGGGTTGCAGGAATTGGAATAATCAATTATGGACTCTACTACCTGTTTGGATGGTGATTTACGGATATTATCCATCATCCTTTGGAGTGATTCTAACTCCACATAGAAGTCAAGTAGATCGTTGTTACAGAGCAAGGCATTCTCGAGGTCCTTGCTTTCAGTCTTAGTGGTTTCCCGGTAAAGGTATCGTACTAAATCATTGAGGGTAAATGTTTTGGTCATAGGCGATATTGTATTTTTTCATCTTCTTTCTCAAGTTGATCAAAGCATATCGCATACGTCCCAAAGCGGTATTAATGCTCACATCCGTGGCATCTGCAATCTCCTGGAAGCTCATTTCCATATAATGCCTCATTACCAGAACTTCTTTCTGTGCCGCAGGCAATTCCTGGATCATAAGTTTCAGTTTCTCATGCGTATCTTTAATGATCTGCTTTGATTCAATTGATTCCTCCGAAAAATCCATATGATTGAAGACATTGCTGCCATCCTCCATTATGATGGTAGGATATCGCTTGGCTCTTCGGAAGTTATCAATGGCCAAGTTATGGGCAATACGCAAAATCCAGGGAAGGAATTTCCCCTCTTCGTTGTATTTCCCTGATTTAATGGTATTGATCACCTTAATGAAGGTCTCTTGCATTAAATCCTCAGCTACATAATTGTCTTTTACAATTAAGTAAATGGTCGTGAAAACTCTGGACTTGTGACGGTTTAACAACTCGGCAAAAGCCTCTTCGTTACCTGCTTTGTAAAGCGATATCAATTTGCTATCGCTTATCGGATACTTCTTCATTTCATAACCTGTTTAGTAACGTAGAAGTCTATGCCATATTGCTAATCGGGGGTTTGTTTTAAATTTTTTTTTATAAAAGAATATCTACGGCAAAAAACGGACCGCTTCTTTACCATTGCAGGTAAAGTTGTACGGACTTCTCCATAAAAATATTCCGAAGATGGTTTTTAGGCACCAATACATAACACACACAATGGTAAGATGCACAATTTCCAGTCCAAATTTAAAAGATTTTAAAAAAAATTCTGATAACCCTTTGTCATGAGAGTTACAGTTGTATGTTTTAATCCCAAATTGTAAAAAAATATAGGGCAGTTGTATCTTTGCCGTTTATGGAAATAGCCACCTCCCCGGGAATTCAAGATATCGATCTTTTGGATCCTAAACTTTTCATTCTTATAAAAGGAGCCCGGGTCAATAACCTAAAATCTATTTCAGTGGCGATCCCTAGGAATAAACTGGTGGTTATTACTGGTTTATCGGGTTCCGGCAAATCTTCTCTTGCCTTTGACACCCTGTTTGCTGAAGGGCAGCGGATGTATGTAGAAAGTTTAAGTGCCTATGCCAGGCAATTCCTGGGACGCATGGAAAAACCGGAAGTGGATTATATTAAGGGTATTTCACCAGCTATCGCTATTGAACAAAAACCAAACACCCGGAATCCTCGCTCCACTGTAGGTACCAGCACGGAGATATACGATTATCTAAAACTATTATATGCCAGGGTGGGAACAACTTACTCCCCGGTATCAGGGGAGCCGGTGACTAAAGATTCCGTTTCGGATGTGGTTGATCATATCGCCAGTTTACCCCCTGACAGCCGTTTTATCATTTCCTGCCCCCTTATTTTGAAAGATGGCCGATCACTGCAGGAAGAGCTGAAATTACTGTTGCAAAAAGGTTACACCAGAATCCTTAAGCGCGGGGAAATCTTATCCATTGAAGAATTGCTAACAGAAGATATTTTACCAAATGATATACTGGACATATTAATAGACAGGGGAAAGGTTAGGGAGGAGGAAAGCGATCTACACAGGTGGGCAGATTCGACTCAGATAGCCTTTTTTGAAGGTGAAGGAGTGTGTAATATTCGGACCAGGGAAGGACATTTAAGGCAATTTTCCGACAAATTTGAAAAAGACGGCATAACCTTTCAGGAGCCAACCGTCAACCTATTCAGCTTCAACAATCCCTATGGAGCCTGCCGTACTTGCGAGGGATTCGGTAAAATTCTGGGGATCGACCACCATTTGGTGATCCCGGACTCCGATCGTTCCGTTTTTGAAGGAGCCATCGCTCCCTGGCGTAGTGAAAGGATGAAAAGATGGTTAAAACCCCTGCTGGAAAGAGCTCTGGAATGGGATTTCCCTATTCACAGGCCCTATAACGACTTGACTGACCAGCAGCAGGAAATGTTGTGGAACGGTAAACAAAATTTTAGGGGAATACATAGATTTTTTAGGTATATAGAATCCAGGACTCATAAAATCCAATACCGGGTACTGCTCTCACGCTATAGGGGACGCACCACCTGCCCGGAATGTCGGGGAAGCAGACTGCGTAAAGATGCGGCCTATGTTAAAATTAAGGCAAAAAGTATTACCGATCTGGTCCTGATGCCGGTAGACCAGGTAATTGACTTTTTTAAGAATCTTTCGCTAAGGCCCAATGAACAGCGAATTGCTAAAAGACTGCTGGCAGAAATCGGAAATAGGCTGGAATACTTGTCAAAAGTGGGATTGGGTTATCTTACTCTCAATCGGCTTACAGCCTCTCTTTCAGGGGGGGAGTATCAAAGAATCCGCTTGGCAACCTCCCTGGGCAGTGCCCTGGTAGGATCTATGTACATATTGGACGAACCCAGTATCGGTTTGCATCCCAGGGATACCAGTAGACTAATTGAAGTGCTTCACGGACTTAGAGATCTGGGAAACTCCGTAATCGTAGTGGAGCACGAAGAAGAGATCATGAGGGCCGCCGATCACCTTATTGATATAGGTCCCGATGCCGGGTCAAACGGGGGGGAGCTGGTTTTCCAAGGTAGTATGGAGGATTTAAAATCGATCAATGATACTCATACCGCTCGGTTCTTAAATGGATCCAGCAAAATACCCTTGCCTAAACGAAGGAAGTGGAAAGACAGCATATGCCTGAAGGGAGCTCGTACTAATAACTTAAAAGACCTGGAAGTGAGGTTTCCCCTTAATACCCTTACTGTTGTAACCGGAGTTAGCGGTTCCGGAAAAAGTACCCTGGTTAGAGATATTCTATATCCTGCCCTAGCCAGAGAGCTGGGCCAACCCGGGATTATCCCCGGTATATACCAGTCACTAAGCGGAGACCTGGAAGAAATAACCCAGGTGGAGTTCATTGATCATAATCCTATCGGAAAATCATCCAGATCGAACCCCGTAACTTATGTAAAAGCTTATGACAGCATCAGGCAACTCTATGCCGATCAGGCACTAGCCAAAAATCGGGGCTATAAACCCTCTCAATTTTCCTTTAATGTAGCTGGGGGTCGCTGCGAAACTTGTCAGGGTGAGGGGGTGGTTTACGTAGAAATGCAGTTTATGGCTGATCTGCAACTCGTTTGTGAAAGCTGCCGGGGGCTGCGTTTCAAACCGGAAATATTGGAAGTCACCTATAAGGGAAAAAATATTGCTGAGGTCCTGAATCTGACAGTGGATGAAAGCATCCGGTTCTTTAAGGCAAAACCAGCGATCATTCGAAAGCTTCAGCCGTTACAGGAAGTGGGTTTGGGCTATATAACCTTGGGGCAATCCTCTAATTCCCTCAGTGGCGGCGAAGCTCAAAGGGTCAAATTGGCCTCTTTTATTGGCCGCGGTAGGGGCGGACCCAAGCAGCATGTTGTATTTATTTTCGATGAACCGACCACTGGGCTGCATTTCGCAGATATTGGAAAATTACTAAGGGCCTTCCAGGCATTGATTGAACAAGGTCACTCAATCATGGTAATTGAGCACAACCTGGAGGTAATAAAATCTGCAGACTGGATCATTGATCTGGGTCCAGAGGGAGGTGACCAAGGTGGAAATCTCTGTTTTAGCGGTATCCCTGAAGACCTGATAAAATTACCGCAGAATCATACCGCGAAATTTCTTAAGACTAAATTATGTTAGGGGATTGCCTAAACTGTATATTTAGGAGGTAATTGATTGTTATGAGAAATAAAATTGTAGCCGGTAACTGGAAAATGAATAACCATTGGGAAGAGGGTCTGGCCCTGGCTTCCTCTGTGCTGACCCAATTCACTTCCGACCCTCCCCAGGTGAAAGTTATACTGGGTACTCCATACATTCATCTAAAGCATGTGGCCGAGATGGTATCTGATCGGCAAAATTTCCATGTGGCCGCTCAAAATTGCCACTGGGAACCATCAGGGGCCTATACTGGTGAAATATCCGCTGGGATGGTCAGGTCTACAGGGGCCGAATACGTAATACTTGGCCACAGTGAACGCCGGGAATACTTCAAAGAAAGTAATGAAATGCTGGCCGGTAAGGTAGATGCCGCTTTGTCACACGATTTAACGCCTATCTTCTGTTGTGGGGAGCCGCTGTCTATCAGAGAGGCTGGGCAACAGGTGGATTATGTGACCCATCAACTTACTTCAGGATTATTTCACCTCAGCGCTGAGCAATTGGCTGCAGTAGTGATCGCTTATGAACCAATTTGGGCTATTGGAACCGGAAAGACCGCCACAGCGGTCCAGGCCCAGGATATGCACCATGCCTTAAGAATGCATTTGTCCGCCAAATTTGGCCAGAAAATTGCTGAGAACATCAGCATATTATATGGCGGAAGTTGCAAACCCGACAATGCTGCTGAGATTTTCTCCGGCCAAGATGTGGATGGCGGCCTGATAGGAGGAGCCAGCCTCAATGCTGCAGATTTTGCGGCTATTATAAGCAGTTTGTAAAACCGCTTTTAATCCAATCAATGTAATATTGGAGTATAAATGAACCATTTTTATACCGGCGGGGCTATTATTTTTATCCTGTGTTTTATGGGTGTCGCCGGTCAACCGGCCTATGGGCAGTCCTTTAATGTCTGTCAATTGTATGGTCAGGTTTACATTACCGATAGCCAGCATGACGCTAACTTCAGAGTTTATCTGGAGGAAACAGAAGCGTTTGCGGATTTGGTCGTCTATCTGGAGGATAACCAACTCTTTGCCGATAAACCGGGATTGTGGTTTTTGGTTAAGACTCCAGCCTTTGCCAACTTTAGGATTTATCTGGTAAAGGATCGCAATCTGGCGGATTTCTCCATCTATTACACTGACATCCTGTCTTTTGCAGGATGCAATCAATAATGGATTACGTGGTGATCGAAATCAAATGCGAAGCGGATATCAGAGAGATCCTAGGTGCTGAATTATGGCAGCTGGGATATGAGTCATTTTTGGAGACCTCCGATGGTTTACAGGCCTTTATACCTAGTAATAAGTATCATGCCCCATCATTCAAAGAATTAATGACTCATCATCATGATCTCAGCTATACCATGGAAACCTTAGCTCCTCAAAACTGGAACCGGCAGTGGGAAGAAAAATTTGATCCGTTGACGGTGGACAAAACCGTTAGGGTCAGAGCCAGTTTTCATGCCCCGGACCCTCAATACAGCTATGAAATCGTCATTGATCCCAAAATGTCATTCGGCACCGGCCATCACGAAACTACCAGGCTGATGATGCGTAACCTGATATCCATGTCTGTGGAAGGTAAATCGACATTGGATGTAGGATGCGGTACCGGTATTTTGGGAATCCTGGCAGAAAAGTTAGGAGCCAATCACATCCTGGGAATTGATAACGATAGTCATGCAGTCCGCAACGCGGAAGAAAACATCCATTTGAACGGATGCCGGAAGATCAAGATAGTGCCTGGTACCATTAAAAAACTACCCTCCTCAAAATTTCACCTGATATTGGCTAATATCAATCGCAACGTCCTACTGGATGAAATGCCGATTTATAGCAAATTTCTAGTACGAGAAGGTATATTAATTGTTAGCGGATTTTATACCGAGGACCAGCCCCATATCGTTAACAAAGGTGAGGCGCTTCACCTTAAATTAAAGGCAGTGAGTACTGAAACCAAATGGGCTTGTCTGGTATTTAACAAGGTAATAGAATAGACATGAGACTGCGTATACTGGTAATGTTCATAGTACTTTCGCCCTTGGTAATAAAGGGGCAAAACTATAAATTATCCAATCAGCCGGAATCATTTGCCCAGGAAATGGCGGATCTGGTCAGCACCAATGCTTCCGGAACCAGCGATTCTTTGGGTGGCGATTTTATAAGGTTTTGGAACGGCAAGCTATCGGGCAGCCAAAAATCAGATATTATCAAAGTCGCCCAGTTCATGGCTAGTCAGAAAGTACATCGGGGGGAGTTCCAGCAACTGGTTAGGCTATTGGTGGAATCTTCATCCCACCCCGAAGTAGGCAACCAGATATTCGCCAATTTGATAGGTGCTATGAAGGGTTCTGCCGAATCACAGCAGACTAAATCACTCAATGCTTTCATCAAGTCTGCGCGTACGGTTTTAGCTTCCCGGTCATTCTTTGAGAGCTCTTATAATTCCCTCCGGATTGAAAGTGGATCTTTTGACTTTGGCTATGCTGAAGGTAATGAAACGCAGGAGGCGCCAGACCCCCAGGCTGAGAATGCCGAGGATACCTCTGAGGAGGAAGCTGAGTCTGATGACTGGTACAGTGATTGGGCGGAAGATAGCGATGATGGAAACTGGGATACAGATTGGGACCCTGAAGAAGGTAGTGAAAACAACCAGGTCAGTGCAGCTATTATACAGGATGAGCCCCAGCCGGTGTTGTCAGGGCCTATAATCACCTTAAAAAATGTCAATCTGGTGTTTATCACCAAAAACGATACCACCGGATTGAACAGTACCAGTGGTTCTTTAATGCCTTTGTCAGGAGTGTTTGTGGGTGAGGGCGGCAAATTTGATTGGAGCATGGCCGGGCTTGATCCCAACCAGGTGTATTGCGATTTCGGTGCATATAATTTTCAAGTAGATAAGCCTTATTTGAAAGCCAGTAATGTTAAAATGCATTATCAAGGCAAAATATCCCAACCAGTGGCAGGGATATTTGAGTTCAAGAGCGGCAGTGGTAAGACCAGGGACAGCAGCTACCCCAGATTTCTATCGTTTACCAATGACATAAATATTCAGGGCATAGGTGATGAATTATTGTCGTATCAGGGTGGATTCGCGCTTAGAGGTGACCGGGTGTACAGTGCCTCATTTATTGGTGGGAATACCAAAATAGAGCTACAGGGTAAACACGGTTGGAAGCTAAGGGTCATCTCTCGCAGTTTCCAACTGGAGGACTCTATTATCAGCTCCCCCCGAGCCGCGGTAACCATTTTAATCGAGGAAGATTCCATTCATAATCCTGCCATTCAGTTTAGATATCAGCCACAAGAGCATATTGTCACCATTCTAAAGGACGAGGGAACTTTCAAAGACATCGCCTATAGCTCCACCTATTTCAAAACTGACTTTACTGCGGATATGATAAAATGGGATATGGATGCCGACAGCCTGGATGTGAGTATACTTAGCGCTAAAAACAAGGTGCCCTCCAAGTTCGAGTCGCAGGAGTATTACAGCCATCGGAAATTGGAGTCGCTGGTAGCACTATATGGATTTAATCCGCTGCTAATGTCGGTAGCTTACGCCAGAAAAGGTAAAAGCTCTGAGTTCTATGCCGATGACATGGCCAAAAAGCTAAACCAAAATCCGGATAAGATCCGAGGTGCCATGAGAGGCCTAATGAAAGAAGGCTACATAGAATTTAACAGCAATACCGGCCTGGTAAAGATCAAAAGAAAAGCATACCACTATGTGCTTTCCAAGGAGGATAAAAAAGACTTTGATAACCTGATGATCCCTTCAATTTCTCCAGCGAAGTCTAATGCTACCCTGGACCTGAAAAATAAAGAGTTTAAAATCAGAGGAATAGAAAAGTTCTATATAAGCGAGTTATTGGATGTACACATAAAGCCTGACAAGCGCCAGATCATCATGCTGGAAAACCGCGACTTCAGGTTTGACGGGTTTATCAATGCCGGTAATTATCAATTCATCGGCAGGGAGTTCAGGTTTGATTATGATAGCTTCTTGATCGCCCTGCCCAAGATCGATTCCATAACATTCAATATTGATGTACCGGGCGAGGACTCAGATCGAGACGTAAAATTGAGAATAACCAACCAGCTTAGAGAAACAGCCGGAGTGCTCTATATAAACAAGCCAAACAATAAAAGTTCACGGAGAATATATCCCGAGTACCCTATTTTCAAAGCGGATATCGGAGCGGTAGTGTACTTTGATGGAGAAGAGATCCTAGGTGGAGTTTATGATAAATCAATTTATTTCACTATTCCGGCGTTTGAATTGGACAGCGCCAGCAGTAGTGATCCCAGCGTAATAAAATTCAAAGGAGTCTTTACTTCCGGTGGTATTTTCCCCGATTTTGAAGAAGAACTGACGGTTATGCCGGACTATAGCCTGGGATTTGAGCACAAGCTTCCTTACGTAGGATTAAAAACCTACAACGGCACCGGAACGGTTTATAATAAAATCACCATGGACAAACAGGGATTGAGATCCAACGGAAAAGTAGATTTTCTTTCCACTACCCTGCACAGTGATGATTTCGTTTATTTCACTGATAGTGTAACCACACATGGTGAAACCGCGGTGACCAAGCCTGGGTTATTTGAAGGAGCATCCTTCCCTGATGCCACGGTAGAAAATTATGACATGATGTGGTTCCCCAAAACTGACAGTATGTTCATTACTTCCACGGAGACACCTTATAATCTATACCAGGGTACTGCTAATTTGAAGGGTACTTCCCTTATTACCAAGGATGGATTTTATGCAGATGGGGTACTGTTAACCAGGGGCTCGGAGTCCACCTCCTCCAATTTTACTTTTGAGGAGAAACAACTGGCCGCCTCCGATGCAGAGTTTAAAGTGAACTCCTCTGACCCGGAAAAACCGTCGTTGCTGGCCAAAGGGGTAACCCTGAATTTCGATCTTGAAAATAACTATGCCGATATTAAATCCGAAGTGGATGGAGCTTCCGTATTGGACTTCCCTTTTACACAGATACGGACCAGTATAAGTGAGGCGAGATGGGATTTGGACGCCAAGCAAATTAGCATGAAAAAACCGGATGAAGTGGATATAGACCATACCTATTTTTATACCACTAAAACTGAAATGGATAGCCTGGTATTCAATGCCACGGAAGCTTTGTATGACATAGATAAGCTGGAGATGCAGGTCTATGGAGTACCCCATATCAAAGTAGCGGATGCCCGGATCATACCAGACAGCAATCGGGTTTTTATAGGAGAGAATGCAGCGATTGAACCATTCACCCATGCTAAAATTACGCTGGATACTCTAAACGAGTTCCACCATTTATATGACGGGAACATTTCCATTAAAGCGAGACACACTTTTTCCGGGGATGCCATATATCAGTACATCAATGCCAACCGAGATACCTTCGAAATTGAATTTGAAAATTTCTTATTGGTTAGGGACAAAAAATTGAAAGGCAACCAGGTATTTACCGTAGCAACCGGAAAAATTGAGGAAAATGACAACATCTACATAATGCCCAGTACCCTCTATAAGGGAGATGTCACCCTGTATGCCAATAAGCGGATCTTGCAGATGGACGGCTTCATTAAGCTGGATCTTAAAAATATGCCGGATAATAATTCATGGTTAGCCCATAGTAGTGATTCGGAAGTGCAGGACTTAGTGATTAACGTCAGTGAAGCGGTGAGTGAAACCGGTAAGCCATTGACTTCTGGTTTCAATATAGATTCCGGTACCGGAGAGATCTACGGGACTTTCATAAGCGAAAAAAGAAGCCCCAACGATCTGGAAGTTTTTAACGCTGAGGGCTTATTCTCCTATGACTCGGCAGAGAGCCAATATAAGGTGATCCATCCCAACAAGATAAAAGGCGAGTCCTTACAGGGCAATGTATTTTCTTATAATGACAATAATACGGACATCCAATTTGAAGGTAGTTTGAATTTGTTATCTCCCAGGACCAACATCCAATTGACCGCGTCCGGTAAGGGGATTGGAAACTTGAAAGATCGCACCGTAGCCTTGAATTCATTCCAGGCATACCGCTTTGATCTACCCTCTGATGCCATGGAAATAATGGCCCAGCAATCCCAGGATATCATCAGCAGAGTAGGCGCACCCGCAGCTAAAACCGATCCCACCGCCTTATTGCGTAAGGTCGCTGACGCGGTTGGGGAGAAGACAGCCCTGGAGTATCGCCATCGCTCAGTGGCAGAGTTTGTCTCGCTAGCCGATGTTTCAACAGAGTTGTCTCGCTCTCTGGTACTGTCGAATGTAAATATGAAATGGTCACCGGAATATCGCAGCTGGTACAGCGTGGGCAATCTGGGGGTATCCAATATTTTGGATAAGGAGATTAATGCTCGTCTTGAAGGCTTCTTGGAGATCAGAAAGAACGAAGGTGAGGATGAATTTCACCTGTTTTTAAAGGCATCTCCATCCACCTACTTCTACTTTGCTTATCTGGAGAATCGGCTGTACGCATATTCATCAGTGGCCGAATTTAATGGAGAAATAAGCAGCAATAGCAAGCTATCAAAAGCCGGCATAGGGGAATACGCATTTACCACATCCGACATGGAAACCATGCTGGAATTTATCGACCGTTTTCGCCGCGAGTATATGGGTATAGAGGAGCCCTACGAAATAAATACCTTCGCAGAAGCGGAAATTCTTGATGAGGATTTTACTACCTTTGAAGAAGAAAAATCCGAAGAGGACAAAGCCGACGGTTTTTAATATTGCCTTTATTTAGTTATACTTAGCGTTCTCTTTTTTAAATAAAGTATGAACTTTGAGATTGTCGCTATTGGCGTAGTTCTCGCCTATCTTATCGGATCTCTTCCCTCCGCAGTATGGGTGGGAGAAGCGTATTTTGGCATCGATGTACGGGATTTTGGCAGCGGCAATGCCGGCGCAACCAACACCTTCCGGGTTCTGGGTAAAAAAGCCGGAATTCTGGTAATGGCTTTGGACATATTTAAAGGTCTGACTGCCGTAACCTTGGCCACTGTATGGATGCAATTGGGATTCATTCCGGAAGCTCAATTGATCTTTTTAAAACTTATTTTTGGAGTGAGTGCTGTACTGGGACATATTTTCCCCGTTTATGTAGGTTTCAAAGGTGGTAAAGGTGTGGCAACCCTGTTGGGAATGGTGCTGGGGATAAACCCGCTGGCCGCCGGAATCTGCGTTATGGTATTTATGATTGTTTTATTGACCACACGCTATGTGTCATTGAGTTCAATCCTGGGAACCATAAGCTTTCCCTTAATCCTCAAACTGACTAATATTCAGCCTAATGATGAAATTTTAATGCTATTCGGAGCGGTATTTTCGCTGGTGGTACTATACACGCACAAAAAAAATATTATAAGAATTTTGAACGGAACTGAAAATAAAGCCAACTTTCAATCCGGGGAAAAATAATCAACTATGGCTGGTGACGTCAAATCCTATATTGATAAGAATCAACAAAGATTTCTGAATGAATTATTAGAATTGCTGAGAATACCCTCGGTAAGCGCCGACAGTGCCTTCAAAGAGGAAATGATCAAGGCTGCAGAATTCCTTAAGCATTCGCTGGACAAGATTGGGGTGGATAAGGTGGAGATATGTGAAACTCCCGGACACCCTATTGTTTATGCTGAAAAAATAGTAGGACCCGGCCTACCTACTGTATTGGTTTACGGGCATTATGATGTGCAACCCCCTGATCCTTATGAGTTATGGGACTCTCCACCCTTTGAGCCGGTGATCAAGGAAGATAAAATTTATGCCAGGGGAGCCTGTGATGATAAGGGACAGTTGTATATGCATATCAAAGCCCTGGAAATTTTAAATGAACAAGGCACACCTCCTTGCAATATTAAGTTCATGCTGGAAGGTGAAGAAGAAGTGGGATCTGCCAACCTGGAAGAATTTGTACGGGACAATGCTGAGAAACTGTCAGCGGATGTAATACTAATCTCCGATACTGCCATTATTTCAAAGGAGAACCCTTCCATTACTGTGGGCCTGAGAGGTTTGAGCTATGTGGAAGTGGAGGTCACCGGCCCAAACCGGGATCTTCACTCCGGAGTATATGGAGGCGGGGTTGCAAATCCCATCAATGTGCTCTGTAAAATGATAGCATCCTTAATTGATGAAAACGGAAGAATAACCATCCCTGGTTTCTATGATAAGGTGGTTGAATTATCAGAAACAGAGCGCGATGCATTGGCTGCCGCACCATTTGATTTGCAGGAATATAAAAAAGACCTGGCAATCGGAGCAGTACAGGGTGAAGATGGATACTCAACTATTGAACGGACCGGAATACGACCCACCCTGGACGTCAATGGGATTTGGGGTGGATACACCGGGGAAGGAGCTAAAACCGTATTACCCTCCAAAGCTCATGCTAAAATTTCCATGAGATTAGTTCCTGACCAGGATCATAAGGAAATTACTAACTTGTTTATAAAACACTTCAAATCTCTGGCCCCCGAATCCGTTCAGGTGGCTATTACACCGCATCACGGCGGGCAACCAGCAGTGACTTCCACAGACTCCATGGCTTTCAAAGCTGCCAGTAAAGCTTTTCTGGAAGCCTGGGGGAAAGAACCAATTCCCACCAGGGATGGTGGAAGCATTCCCATCGTTGCTTTATTTGAGGAGGTATTGAAGGTACAAACCGTACTTTTAGGCTTTGGCCTGGATTCCGATGCCATTCATTCACCGAACGAAAGCTATGGTATCTTCAATTATTTGAAGGGTATCGAAACCATTGTACTTTTTCATCATAACTTTGCTCAGGCCTGGAACAAGGAATAGGATTGAATTTGCGTTGTAAATTTGATCCCTGCTCCCAAACTATTTTATTGTAAAAACCATTTAAATGGTAATAAGGGTTTAAATAGTTGGATAGTTGAAATATCTGATCAACGTAGTTTTTCTTTTCTCTCTGGCATTAGTTGCCCGGGGTCAAATACTCCATCCCGCCAACTGGGAGCATAAATTCTCAGTAGCGTCGGCGGAGGTTGGTGAGGAGATAGACCTGATATTTGATGTCGCCATTGAGGAGAACTGGTACTTGTACTCCTCTGATTTTGATCCCGAACTGGGGCCCATGGTAACAGAGTTTCACTTTGAACAGCATCCATCCTTTGAGCTGATAGGCGAAATACGGCCCATCGAACCTAAACAGGCGTACGACGAAATATTCGGAGGTGATTATACCTACTTCCGCCGCCAAGGACAGTTCCGTCAAAAGATCCGGATCTTATCCAAAGACCTGAATATTAGTGGATCATATAGTTATCAGGTGTGCTCCGACGTTGATGGCAAGTGCATACCTTTTGATGAAGAATTTACCTTTGAGGGATTATCTATTACAGGGGATACCCCCACTACAGAACCTGAATCAGAAATAGAAGATAATGAGTCAAAGGACTCGGCGGTTGAGTTCACCCCTTTGGACATCTCCGGGGATTCCAGCGCTTACCGGGAAGATTTGACAGATGACAGTAGCCGCCTTAACCGCGCCACTAGAGAAAATGAAGGTTTTCTGACCCAACGGGGTTCCCGGGCTCCTTATTCATTATTAGGATTTATGCTGGGTGCTTTTTTGGCGGGATTCCTGGCCCTTCTCACCCCTTGTGTATACCCCATGATTCCCATGACGGTAACTTTCTTTACCAACAGTAGCGGTGACCGCAGCAAGGCTATCAAAAACGCTCTGATTTACGGTGTCTCCATTATTGTCATTTTTACGCTACTGGGTACAGCCGTATCACTGATCTTCGGGGCAGATTTTGCTAATTGGTTAGCCACCCACTGGCTGCCCAATCTGATATTCTTTATCATGTTTGTTTTCTTTGCCCTTTGGTTTATGGGTATGTTTGAAATTACCCTGCCATCGAACTTGGTAAACCAGGTGGATAAGAAATCTGAATCAGGAGGATTAATGGGGATATTTTTTATGGCGCTAACCCTGGTCGTGGTCTCGTTTTCCTGTACCGGTCCTTTCGTGGGAAGCATACTTATTGAATCCGCTACTGGTCATGTACTTAAGCCGGTTTTTGGAATGCTGGGATTCTCACTGGCATTTGCCATCACTTTTACTGCTTTTGCCATATTTCCCGAATGGTTGAAATCACTGCCAAAGTCCGGAGGCTGGTTAAACTCCCTTAAAGTAGTACTGGGATTTTTAGAACTGGCTCTCTCCCTTAAGTTCCTGAGCATTGTAGACCAGGTTTATCACTGGGGCATATTGGATAGAGATGTCTTTATTGCAATTTGGATCGCTATCTTTGCAGGTCTTACGGCCTATCTGCTGGGCTTCATAAAATTAAATTCTGAAGCTGAAACAGATAAATCAATATCCGTTATGAGGCTTTTGGCGGCCATTGTGGTGCTGGCATTTACAGTATACATTACACCGGGTATGTGGGGAGCGCCCTTGAAACCCTTAGCTGGCATTCTGCCTCCCATGACCACCCTGGATTTTCAACCCGAGCAGGCAATTGTATCGGAATCTCATGATAACCAAATCTGTGAAACTCCCAAGTATGCGGATATTCCATTACATCTCCCCCATGGCTTAAAGGGGTATTTTGACTTACAGCAAGCCCTTGATTGCGCTAAGGAGCAAAACAAGCCGGTATTTATTGATTTTACCGGTCACGGATGTGTGAATTGCCGCGATATGGAGGCTGTAGTATGGTCTCATCCGGAGGTGCTGCGACGACTGAGAAATAATTTCGTGATTGTCGCTTTGTATGTTGATGAGAAGAAAATTTTAGAAGAGGATACCTGGTATGTTTCTGAGTATGACCAAAAACTTAAAAAAACATTAGGTAAGCAGAATGCGGACTTACAAATAAAGTGGTATAACAATAATGCCCAGCCATTTTATGTGCTTCTGGATCCCAGGAATCCCCAAGAGCCCCTGGTGGAACCAATAGCCTATGAGAAGAATGTTGCTAATTTTATAGAATTTTTGGATGCCGGAGTGGCGGCCTACCGGCAAAATCAATCCGTTAATTGATCACAGTCTTCTCCAGATCTCCTCCAAACGACTGGAGTCCACACTCTCATACTTTCCAGAAGTAGGGTTCAACTGCACTTCTTTCACATATCCTGAGATGGTCCAGTCGTTACCGTTGATGGTATAGTCAAAATCCACATAAGTACCTGAAAGATTGGACCCTAATGGGTGAAAGTATTCGATGTTTTCACGATATTTCCCATCAACGATCTCATACGTTCCTCCACCTGCCCAGATCAAATTACCATCTTCTCCATAAGAAGCCCAACTGTAGTGGGTTGTGGTCAAGTTTTTAACATAGGTGATAATAGCTGGAACCTCGCTGAACTCCTTTTCCGTACCATACTTGTATTTGATCATAGTCCAACTACCCTGAAGTGTGGCTTTTTCCTCAATATGAGTATTGGATCCGGATAAGAGTATCGAAAGTAACAGCCAGCCAGAAATGAATATTCTCGGTCTCATAGCAATGAATTTTGGGTGCGATTGGTTGATAAAGCGAGTCAAATGAGCCTAAATGAATCTAACCATTATCCCGGTAAATTACAACTTATTACAGGAGGAAGATGACTGCCTAATGGGTCTTTACTTATATATTAAATTGATTATCTGCGCGTTGTGAACTAATCATCTGAATTGGTCTCCTTGGAAGGATAATACCTGGCTTCTTCCTTGGTCTGATTTTGAGTTGACAGTTGGCGCCATTTATAGCGATTTGACCAGCGATGCTGTTTTCCCAGGGTTACGTCAGCTATTATATCTCCTATCACCGGGGCCATCTTGAAGCCGTGGCCGCTACCACCAGTGCCTACTGTCAGACCCCGCCAATCAGGATGGCGGTCTATCCAAAAATGGCCGTCAAGGGTATCGGTATAACAACAGCGACGTGAATATACCACCGGCTCAGAGGCCAAAGCCGGAATAGCCATTCGCAGAAATTCTCGAAGATCATTTTCTTCGACGGAGGATACTTCCCGGCTGTCATGCTCAGGATTGACTATGGTCCCCGGTCCGTGCTTGGCTATCTTTACCACCTTTGTTTCAGGGTGCAGAGGGAATCCATACCAACCAGTGTTGGATATATCAGCCGCAAATACCGGAAATCTATGAGATTCAAATCGTTCTGGCTGGGAGGGTTTTATATGGAATACCGGATGAGCGGTAATATTAAAATAGGGTGCAAGCTCAGGTATAAGATAAGGGGTAAAATTTCCGGCACACACCACCACCTGGTCGGCGAAAAACTGCTCACCCTGTACGGTGATTACCCCTTCCACCCGATCTGCCTTGGTTATAAACTGTTCTACTTGCCGGTCTTCCAACACCTTTATACCGATGGTTCGGGCATGGTTATGCAAATTTTTTATGGTAGCGGACGCCAAGGCAAAGCCGCCCCGGGCATGGTATAACCCGTCAGAAAACCATTGATGGTTAAATTCAGGATAACTTTCGGCAAGACGGCCAAGATCCATTCGCACCGGATCAAAGCCGGCCTCTACCAAACTGGTCCAGCAATTCCATTCAAAACCACTGGATTCCAAGTGTGACGGGGTCAGCAGCAGAAATCCCACCTGGTGATACAGATCTAATCCAAATTGTTCATTCCATGCCTGCCAGCCATCAATGGCCAAATTCGCCATCATCATGTATTCAAGGTCCAGCCCATATTCCACACGAACCGCTTTGCTGATATCTGTTGATGACGCCTTTGGGTGGGGAATCTTCCCCGCATCCAGTATGGCTACATTACCGCCATGCTTCCTCAAGGCAAGTGCGGTGCTAAGCCCGAATGCTCCAGCCCCTATAATAAGAAAATCATAGCCGGTCCGATCCAATCTAATTGAAAGTTAGTTTCGCGAATTTTACCTTGCGGTTGCGCTGGCTGTATATGATCATTTGATCCCTGGAAATTTGTTCGCACACTTTCGGTTTGGTAAAAGTATTTGTATCGCGCACCTGAAAAAGAGGCTCTTTACTGACATTACCCTGGGCATCAACGGTAACCAACACCACTACCGATTCCTTACCCTTAGTGAAATTATGGATCTTTAAATCACTGCTTTCCTTATGTAGGTTTTTGGGATTATCATTAAACACGAAGAACATTTTGCCTTTGGCCAGAGACAAGGCATAAGACGCATACATCCCCTGATCATTCTTGCTTCTTTGTCTTTTGGGAATCTTTTTTGCCCAAGCAATGGATCCATCGGGATTGATATTGATTACAATGATATCGTTGTAATTGAATTGCAGATCCCGGTTATTATCATAAAAGGGGTAGCCATATCCGTAATATCGCCGGTATGGTAACCTTATCAGGCCATAACGGGTGGCAAAATAGCGGTATCGCATAGGGTTGAGGCTATTGTTGTAATCGTTCAGTTCCTTGATAAAGAACTGTTCAGCTACTAACACCACTCCGCCATCCCTTCTAATTTCCAAGCGATTCAAGTCGTATTGAAAAAGCTCCCGGCCTTTATCTGCCCGGCGCTCGGACATAAAATCTTCCAGAAAACTGCTTTCAAAGGCTTGATGGGTTTCCTTTTTTACCTCTTTTGACTCAGGGTCAACTATAAGTAAGAAGGTACCCTTGATACTCCTGGTACCATGGTCTGAATAAAATCCGGAACAAATAATATCGCCGTTAGGGCTGATTTCGAATTGCATGTCAGTTATAAATTTATCCTCCAGACCAATTAGATATTCAGTATAAGTATCTTCCTTGTTATACACCAACAAGTGATATTCATAATTAGGCCGGCCTTGTCTTCTCACCCGCACCTGTCCCCGATAAACGATACCCAGCAGATAGGCATTCCCCTGATTATCCACTTTATATCTTTCCACATCATAAAGCCTATCTTTAAATGGAAGTTGGACATTTTTTGTCCATAATAAATTCATGCGGTCATCATATACCGACATACCAAATTGCTCTTCGCTATTGCCCTCGTAGGGGGTGCTATGATAGATCAATAATTTAGAACTATCCCGGGACAAGCCGTAATCGTAGAATCCATCGTTGGATCGATTCCGGTAGCTAATTGCCGCTAATTCTACAGGATCTCCTTTAGGCCTTAAAGTACTCTTGTCTATTTGTGAAGCATACAGGATCTTTTCCTTATTGGACTGATCTCTTTGGGAGGTGAAAAGGTAAATCTCATCCCGCAATTGCTCAGTGAATTCAAGGGACTTGCGGTCAATTCCGCGACCTAACTCTATCTCCTGGGATTTTACTAAGTTCAAGTCTTTGTCGTACTTTTCCAGGAAGAATTCGCGGGGTTCGGTACGCACGGTATAATAGCCCTCGTGGTCATAACCGATAATATCTTCCAGAGTACCTCTTTTCTGGGTCTTTATTTCAGGGCCTATATATATATCGGGTTTTGATTGACTAAAAGCCTGCCCGATCAGGGAAACACTTAAGCTGACCAATACGGTTTTCAGAACTACACTATTCATATGCCTCTATTTTAGGTTTTTAAAAATACAACAAAAAATATTCCAAATCTGATCGGGCAGCCCTCAGGGATATCTTTACGAAGTAGGAATTTCTTACATGACTGACAAACCCCTATCAGATTTACTATGGATTGAGCACATTTTTTTTACTTTTGCAGCATAACCCATACCCAGTGTTATGCGAAAATGGTGGATGGTAGTTGGCTTGCTCCTGGTTTTCGGCGTACTAGCTGTAAACAAGTATCAGCAAGCAAATACCGAAATTCAAGAACCTGAGCCGGTGATCGTAGAGGAGACCATCCCGGTCGAACCACCACCCGTTCCTACCTTATACGGAATTGATGTCAATAAAAAATTGGTGATTGAAGATAAGGTTAGGCCTAATGAAAACCTGTCTTCAATATTGAGCAATTATGAAGTATCGTTACAAGAAATTGATCAACTGGCAAAAAAAGCCCAGGGAATCTTTGATGTGCGCCGCATCAACGCTAATAAAACCTATAAACTGATCTGTTCCGAAGATTCAGTGGCCGAGGTACTGATCTACGAACCCAATAACATTGAATATGTGATCTTCAATCTGGATGATTCCTCTGAAGTGTATCTGGGTCAAAAGGAAATCATTACAGTGGAAAAATCTATTACCGGCTCCATCGAAACCTCACTGTATAACTCCATGTTGGATCAAGGAGCCACTCCTCAATTAGTGGACCTGGTAGCTGATGTATACGGCTGGCAGGTTGACTTTGGACACCTTCAACAAGGTGATAGCTACAAGATTATCTTTCATGAGCAACTTGTCGATGGCGAGCCGGCAGGGTTAGGGCCAATTTTAGCCGCGGAATTCATACATGAAGATAATCCCTTCTATGCAGTAAGGTATGACCAGGGGCAGGGACATGATTATTTCGATGAACAAGGTAACAGTCTCCGAAAAGCTTTTCTCAGATATCCGGTAAAGTTCACACGGATTAGTTCTCGCTATTCGGGGAAACGCTTTCATCCGGTGTTGAAAAGATATCGTTCACATCTGGGCACGGATTATGCCGCTCCCACAGGTACACCAATTCGAGCCGCCGGAGATGGGGTAGTTACCGAAGCGAGATACAAAAGAGGAAATGGAAACTATGTAAAGATAAGGCACAATGGTACTTATACTACCCAGTACTTGCATATGTCTCGTATTGCTAAAGGAATGCGACCGGGAGCAAAAGTTACCCAGGGACAAACTATTGGTTTCGTCGGCAGTACTGGATTGGCCAATGGCCCCCATCTATGCTATCGTTTCTGGAAAAATGGGGTACAGGTGGATGCGATGAAAGTAGAGATACCTCCCAGTGAACCCATTGCCGAAACCCATCAAATTCATTACGACAGTGTAATGATGCAGATGCTGGATCAGCTGC
Organism: Cyclobacteriaceae bacterium; assembly: GCA_965224285.1. Classification (GTDB taxonomy): domain Bacteria; phylum Bacteroidota; class Bacteroidia; order Cytophagales; family Cyclobacteriaceae; genus JAJCYK01. The sequence goes on along the minus strand of OZ245043.1, from coordinate 3,339,815 downwards.
AAAAAATCCCTCCGGCTGAAGAATCCAATAAAATCCTGGCTGGCGAGTAACCTGCCACCGAGCCACACGTTACTTAAGAGAAAAAGAAATATTGTGTACCCAGTTTTATGGGTCCTCATTTTATGCGCCATATCATAATAGTGCTTATATGCTCCATATGTTGGAGCAACCTTTGGAGTCAAAAAGTAGCACTTGTGCTTAGCGGAGGTGGGGCCAAGGGCCTGGCACACGTAGGTGTGCTGAAAGTACTGGAGGAAAACCATGTCCCAATTGACTACATTGTAGGGACTTCAATGGGGGGTGTGATCGGCGGTTTCTATGCCGCCGGATATTCTGCTCGGGAAATTGAACAATTAGTAGTAGACCCCACTTTCCAGGAATGGGTCGACGGCAAACTAAGTGCAGACTACAACTTTTTTTATGCCCGAAAAGATGACAATGCCAGTATATTGAATCTAAACCTGGCAGTAGACTCAGCGGTAAATCTCAACAGTAATTTAGCCAGTGATTTTGCCATCAACTACGCACTTACGGAACTTTTGGCGCCTGCTTCTCAGAGCTCCGGCTATGATTTTGACAGTCTCCATATTCCTTTCAGAGCCATCGCCGCGGATATCTTTACCCAAAAAGTAGTGATTTTAAAGAAAGGAGCGCTAAATGAAGCCTTGAGGGCAACTTTGAGCGTGCCTTTTTTCTTTAGACCCTTAAGGGTAAGCGGGAAGTATTTGTTTGATGGGGGCATTTATAACAATTTCCCCGTTGACGTGGCCCGTGAGGAGTTTAATCCTGACGTGATTATCGGGGTAAACGTCAGTTCCAGGATATTTGATGACTATCCTTATCAGGAAGATGATGAGCTGATTAAAAGCTCCCTTCTCGCCATGTTACTGGACAAACCCAATGTAAACCTGCTGCAACCGGGAGATATTTATATCGCACCACAAGTGGATAAATATTCCGCTCTGGATTTCCAAGATGTTAGGGCATTGATTGACAGTGGAATGGTAGAGGCAACCACTCGACTTCCAGAAATCAAACAAAAGATCAGGAGGGAGTTGAGTTGTGACAGCCTGGCGGAATCCCGTTTGGATTTCGTACTCAATGCGGAGCCACTGAGATTTGGAGCGCTGCAAATTGATGGTTTTACTTCACAGCAAAAGCGGTATATCAGGAGGTTATTTAGTGATAAGGAATTTCTTAATATTTATGATATCCGCAGCGGCTATTATAAGCTGGTCTCCGAAAGCTACTTTCGAAACAGCATCCCGGGCATCACCTATGACAGTATAAACCAGTCTTATAATTTTACCGTCTCAGGGGAGACCAGTGGCAACTTCAACGTAGAATTAGGGGGTAATATTAGTAGCCGAAGTGTTAGCTCCATCTTTTTGGGATTAAATTTTACCCATTTCAACCACTTATTGTTTAACCATAGCTTAAACTTTTATACCGGACGATTCTATCAAGCTTTCCGGCATGCCTCCAGGTTTAATATTCCTACTGCTAAACCTTTCTTCGTGGAGCCTGTGTTTATCTATAACCACTGGGATTACATCGACGCCAATGAGATTTTATTGGCAAAAAAAGATCCCACACTTATTGACGAGATCGATCGCAAAGGTCGGATCAATATAGGGTTTGCTGTGGGAACCGGAGCCAGGTTACGGTTTCACAGCAGCTACTTCAGCAACACCTATCGCTTTAGTAATGAAGAATTCATCAACACCACAGACACCCTTGATGAATTAAATTTTACTGGCTTCCGTCACGGTATTGACATCAGTAAAAACAATCTTAACCGCAAGCAATATGCTTCTACGGGCCAATCACTTTATATAGGGGCTGACTATATCAGCGCTGATGAAGAGATTGTTCCGGGTACTACTTCTCCCTTAGCAGAGGAGCAGAAAAAAAACAATAATTGGGTCCGCCTTAAAGTACGGTCAGAAGCTTATTTCGGCAAAGGCCGGTTTAAATATGGCTATTTATTGGAAAGCGTACTTTCCAACCAATCTACCTCATTTACCTTGTCCGGGTCACGGATCACCTCGCCCGCTTTTACGCCCATGGTGGACAGCCCCACCCTATTTTTAGAAAATTTCCGGGCTTATAATTATTTGGCCGGTGGTCTACGCAACATATACTCCATCGATCGAAATCTTGACTTTCGGTTGGAAGGCTACATTTTTAAACCTTTTCGAGAATTGCGAATTTCCGAGGATCAGGATGTAACCTTATCGGGCGACTTGACTAAAGCATATTTTGCAGGTACAGCCACCATGGTTTATCATAGTCCGTTGGGACCCATTGCGCTTCAACTTAACTATTATGACGATGAGCAGAATCGCTTTGGAGCCTTGCTTCATGTAGGTTATCTGCTATTCAATAAGAAACCGTTGGAATAATTATTCCTCTGCCGCAGGGATAGTGGTTTTATGCATATAGGGGATGTAAACTGATATTTTAGTACCACTAAACTCCTTGCTTTTCAACTGGATATTACCATTGAGCTTTTCCACTGCATTGCGGACAATGTATAAGCCCAAGCCGGAGCCAGAACTTTGCTCATTGGCCCGGTAGAACATATTAAACACCTCACTTTGTAATTCCTTCTTAATACCTTGGCCGTTATCCGCCACCTCGATGATCAAAAAATTCGACTCGTACTTCAGATTCAATTTAACAAAGGGCTGGGGATGATCTTTTTGAATGAAATTAACGGAGTTCTCCAACAGATTGTAGATAATGGTTCGCAGTAATCCTTTATCGGTTAATAGTTTAAAGTCAATCTCGTTTTGAATCTTGAAATGAATCTTCTCAAAATTAGGCACATGACTCACGGAGGACAAGCAATCCGTTAATAGGGACTTCATATCCACTTTGGAAGCTTGGATTTCTTTTTCTTTGATCTTAGTCAGGTCTATGAGATTGTGCAGGATCCGATTAAGCCTAAGTACACTTTTATGATAATGTTCAAAATACTCGATAGCATGAGCGTCCTCCTTAAACTCGTTTTGTACAACATTATACAATCCCATCAACGAAGCTACCGGCCCCCTCAGATCGTGCGATGCCCGATACACAAAAGTATCCAATTCATTGGTTTTATAGATTAACTCTTGTTCGGCATGTTTTCTATCGGTGATATCCTGAGCCACTGATATTATCAGTTTGGGGTTGCCTTTTTGATCCTTAATTATATTAGTGGTCAGATAAACCCAGATTACTTTACCGGTTTTAGTAATATATCTTTTCTCCAGAGAGAAGGAATCTATCTCCCCTTTGCGCAGCAGGTCAGTTAGCCGCTTACTTTCTGAGATATCCCGGGGATGAGTAATGCTCCAAGGGGGTAAGGCTTTAAATTCTTCCGGGCTATACTCCACCAAATCATAAAACTTCTGATTGGCCTGGATCACCTGCAGGTCCGTATTACTCAACATAACACTGACAGCTGCTTGTTTAAAGACTGACTGGAAATTAATCTCCAATGCTTTCAAATTGGCTTGCACCGCTTTTCGCTCCTTTATGTCCTCCATCCCCAGCACCACCCGTTGGACCTGGGTGACTTGTTTGCTTTTTACAGGAAACAAATTCAGTTCATACCAAATGTCCCTATCACCTTCAGATTGAAACATCATCCTGCTGGTGACATGAATGGAATGTCCTTGAAGCGCATACTGAAACATAGATTTGAAATCCCTGACATCCTGCACGGGTAGCAGATCAATTATAGGAATGCCCACTTCCAAAGGCTTTCCGGTTAAAGCTGGAAAAATAGTTTCAGCAGTGCGATTGAATGCCATCATACGGTATCCTTCATCCAGCAATAGAAGGCATTGGTTTCCGTGCTTTGCCAATGCGGGCGTCTCTTGATCAAACTTGAGCATCTCCCTGGAAGCATTAATGATCTCGAAATTCTCTAACAGAACCACGTCATTTGAATTTCCCAGGCCGTGCTGTGCGGAGGCACCCCCGTTTTCAGTAGCCGGGGTAATACGGCTTTTTTCTAATATGGTATGTAGCCCTTCTTTGAGCTGCTCTAGCTGGTTGATAAGACCGGAGTGATCAATCTTTTCTGACATGGAAGCAAACAATTGAAAAATATACCAGGATCAGGGCTAGGATAAAAAAGCTACTCGAATATAGTACTTTTACAAGTTAATCCATTGCCCAACCGCCTTATCCGCATCCAATTTAGGATATCTGGAATACATTTTGCTATCAAAGCAGTAAATACTATTAATATCAATTTCTTTTTAGTGTAAGATTTCACTCACAATGGAATTCACCATTATTTTAAATTTGACTATATTTAAATAGTACATTTTGTGCTGGGAATTTTTACATCTACCAACTTTGGAAATACCGTTATGGATTTACCTCGCAAATTATACTTAAGTCTTATGGTAAGCAGCCTGTGCATTATACCTTTACAGGCTCAGGATTATATACTTTTCAGTGACGCCGAGCCGGAACCGGTCCAGGAAATGGTGCTGGTATATGGACAATTGCTTGATGCAAATTCCAATCAACCGATTCAAGGTCACATTAATTTTGAAAAAATGCCCAGGGCCAACAATGTGGGTTACATTTCTAATCAGTCAAATGGAGATTATAAGCTGCACATGTTGCAGAATCGAAAGTATACGCTTGAAGTTACCGCCGATGGCTATGTGACCATTTTTGATGTATTTGATATAGATGACATCGACAAGGATGGGCAGATAAAAAAGGATTTCCTACTAACCAAGTCTGATGATGGCAATATCTTGAGAATGAATAATTTGCTTTTTGAGCTTGGACGCCCCCAGATCTTGGAGTCATCATACGATGAATTGAACAGCTTGGCACAAATGCTTCACAATAATCTTGATATGAAGATCCAACTGGAAGGCCATACCGATTTCAAAGGAAACCCAGAAAGGAATATGCAGCTTTCTGAAGATCGGGTAGTGGCAGTTAGAGAATATTTAATGGCACAAGGAATTAAAAAGAAGCGCATTAAACTAAAGGCCTTTGGCGGTACCAAACCACTATCCACCGATAAAACCGAAGAAGCATCCAGAAAGAATCGTCGGGTGGAGGTTAGAATCCTTTCTCAATAGGTAAAATTTAAGTTTTTTGCTATTTTTGAATTTCTTTTGACTTTAAAATAATCGTCATCAGCGGGTTGAGACGTTAAATTTAACAGACATTTCCTGAATGTATGTCTGTTTTTTTTACTTAAATTTAGTAAAAATATAAAATTACAAATAAGACCTAAAGGTTATGATTAGAACTTTATCTTTGATAATAGTTTGTACTATTTCTGGATTGGTATCCGCTCAAGACGTTCAATGGGCTTCCAAGGTTATAGATTTTTCATCGGAATTAAGTCCTTTGCAATACTCAGCCAAACAGGCCCTGAGCAAACCTAATGTACTTCCTAACGGTGGGGAAAATCCCAATGCCTGGACTCCCAAGAATCCAAACCGAATCGAATATGTTAAGGTGGGTTTTGACAGGCCGCAAAAAGTACAACAAATAGCCATTGGAGAATCATACAATCCTGGGTCTATTTCTGCTATTTATGTTTATGATCAGAGTGATAACGAAACCCAAGTATATACCTTCAATGCCCGTCCTATTGGAGAGGCAGGGCGTTTGCTGAACGTGTTCTTCGATATCACCAGTTTCGATGTAGTGGCGGTAAAACTGGAAATTGACGGCCGTGCCGTGCCGGGTTATAATAGTATAGATGCCATTGGTATTTCCGATTCGGAAGTCCCTATTCAAGTGGAGAACCTGATCCGTTTGGCTGATAACATAAGCGACGATCTGGAAGCGGAGAGATTGGGGCCCAATGTAAACAGTGAGGTAAACGAATTCCGACCACTGATATCACCTGATGGAAAAACCTTGTTCTTCAGCCGCAGCAATCACCCCGGGAATGTAGGCGGTACCGCAGACGATGAAGATATTTGGTATTCAGAATTAGACGAGGCCTCCGGAACCTGGAAAGAGGCCAGAAATATCGGCCCGGTATTAAATAATAAGGGTCCGAATTACATAAGCTCCATTACTCCAGACGGCAATACCATTTTGCTGTTGTTGGGTAATGAATACCTGCCCAACGGCAAAATGAAAGCCGGGGTGTCGGTAAGTCGTAAAACGGAGTCCGGTTGGACAGAACCCGAGGCACTGGCGGTGGAGAATTTATACAACTACAGTGAAAAGGCCAATTTCTACATGGCCAACAACCGAAAAACCCTGTTAATGTCTATCGAAAGAGAAGATAGCTATGGAGATCGGGACCTATACGCCAGCTTCTTAAATGATGATGGATCTTGGACTGAGCCGGTAAATTTAGGTAATACGCTTAATACCGCCAGTGAGGAATCTGCACCTTTTTTAGCAGCGGATGATGAAACCTTATACTTTAGCTCTGATGGTTATGCCGGGTTTGGTGGTACTGATATTTTCGTTACCAGAAGATTGGATGATACCTGGAAAAACTGGACAGAACCTGAAAACCTTGGTCCTGATATCAATTCTGAGAATGATGATGAATTCTTTAACATACCTGCCTCCGGCGAATACGCGTATTATTCCAGGGGAGTGGGGACGGAAAATTTAGACATATTCAAACTGGAACTTCCTGTTTTCTATCAGCCGGCACCAGTCGTGCTGGTCCAGGGTACCGTGTTCAATTCTAAAACCAATGAACCCCTGGGTAACGTAAAAATACTTTATGAGAGATTACCGGATGGAACTGAAGTAGGCCTTGCCACCTCAGAGCCTGAATCCGGGGCTTATAAAATTGTACTGCCCAGCGGAGCTAAGTATGGTTATCTGGCAGAAGCCGAGGGTTATGTGGCGGTCAATGCCAACATAGATCTAAACGACCTGGAAGAGTATAAAGAGATCTCTCAAGATCTATACCTGGTACCCATAGAAACCGGAGCCACTGTTACCCTCAACAATATTTTCTTTGATTTTGATAGGTCAAATCTGAAGGAAGACAGTTATCCAGAATTGAAGAGAGTGGTAGAGTTCATGAATAATAACCCTGGAGTTGAAATCGAAATAGCCGGGCATACCGATAGCATAGGTAGCGAAAGTTACAATCAACAATTATCAGATCGTCGTGCCAAAGCGGTATTCGATTATCTTTCCGAAAATGGCATTGCCACGGAACGCATGGTTAGCCGGGGATTTGGGGAATCTCAACCGGTTGAAAGCAATATGTACAATGACGGCCGCTCTAAAAACCGTAGGGTAGAATTTAAAATATTAACCGAATAGAGTACGGGAAAATAAAAGTTTTCAAACGGGTTAGCAATAACCCGTTTTTTTATCCACCTTAATAAATTGATAGAATGGAATTGGAATCACTAAAAGCCACTAAACATCAAACCTCTATCAATGAAATTTTTCAGGCACAAAAAGCCACTTGTATCAGCTGGAGGCAAGAAAGCCTGAAACCTCGCAGATCACGATTGAAGCGGGTGAAACGCTGGGTCGAGGATCACCGTCAGGAAATCCGTGAAGCTATATATCTGGATTTCAAAAAACCGCCTGAAGAGGTGGATCTATCGGAGATATATGTGGTACTATCCGAGATCAAGCATGCCTTAGCTTATCTTGACAAATGGGCCGCACCCCGGAAAGTTGAAGCCCCATTAGCCCTAATGGGCAGTAATTCACAAATTCATTACCAACCCAAGGGAGTATGCCTGATCATCTCACCCTGGAATTTCCCTTTCAATCTGTCCATAGCTCCCATGGTAAGTGCATTAGCGGCCGGCAACACCGTGATGCTCAAACCATCTGAGATGACGCCCAATTGTACCGGCCTGATCAAAGGAATGATAAGTGATCTATTTCAACCATCGGAAGTGGCAGTTTTTGAAGGTGGTAAGGAAACGGCCACGGAGCTGTTGAAACTACCATTCGACCATATTTTTTTTACCGGTAGTCCGGCGGTGGGTAAAATCGTAATGGAAGCGGCTGCGAAAAACCTGAGTTCTGTAACTCTGGAGCTGGGAGGAAAATCCCCGGTAATTATTGATAGCTCCGCCGACCTTCGAGACGCCAGCGAGAAAATTGCCTGGAGCAAATTCATCAATTGTGGCCAAACCTGTATCGCCCCAGATTATCTTCTGATCCATGAGAACGTCCATGATGCGTTCCTTGATGAATTGCGGATATCAATTGACAGATTGTTTGACGGGGAAGGAACAGGAATAGAGCACAGTAAAGCCTACGCACGAATTATAAACCAGGATCACTTTTACCGATTAAAAGGTCTTATCGATCAGGCTATGGAGACGGGAGGGGAATTGGAAATAGGAGGAAATATTCTGGAAGAAGACCTGTTCATTTCTCCTACCGTTATCAGCAACCCATCTCATGAAGCGGATCTGCTCAGGCAAGAGATTTTTGGACCTATATTGCCGGTGGTAAAATTCCAGCAGCTGGAAGACTGCCTGGAGTTCATTTCAGAAAGGCCTAATCCTTTGGCACTTTATGTTTTCAGTAGAGCTTCCTCATTCCAAAAAAAGGTCCTAAATGAGACTTCATCCGGCTCGGCGGCCATCAATGATTGCGTGGTGCAGTTCATGAATCCTAATCTACCATTTGGCGGAACGAAAACCAGCGGGTTTGGTAAATCCCATGGTTTTTATGGTTTCCAGGCATTTTCTAACCAAAAAAGTGTACTAAAGCAAAAAGTGGGGCTGACTTCTGTAAAACCAATTTATCCGCCTTATGGCAGTATTACCAAAAAAGCTATTGAAATCCTGGTAAAGTATTTCTAAATTAAGTTTATCAGGGTATCCAGGCCACTGCTCTTAAAGGCGCCCCGCTGCCTCCCTCAATTTGCATCGGTAAAGCTAACACCCATGCTCCTGTTTGCGGGAGTTGGTCCAGATTGGCTACATTTTCAAACGCCGGAATATTAGCCTGGAATAATTTTCGGTGGGTTTCAAACAAAGTGGATTGTCCAAAGTCGATACTGGGTGTATCCAGGCCAATAGCTTTTACATTCCGGTTTTCTGTAAGCCATTCGGCGGCTTGGGGATGCAATCCCGGAAAATGAAGTAAAGGCACAGCCTCCGGTCCCTGAGCATCAGTTCCCAGGTACTGAGTTCTGTCAGGCCAGTACTTCCCGTAGCCGGTTCTTAGCAGTATTATACAACCATCTGGTAACGACCCATATTCTTCTTCCCATTGCCGAAAGTCTTCCACCGTTACCTGATAATCCCGGTCATTAGCGGCCTGCTCACTGACGTCCACCACTATGGCCTTTCCGATCAATTGAGTCAATGGTATTTGATCCACGGAGTTTCTGCCATCTGCAAAATGAATTGGAGCATCAAGATGAGTACCCCCGTGTTCAGCGGAGCAGAAACCAAATGCCGCATAAAAATAATCACCTTCTGTTTGACCGAAGGACACGGTATCCAGTCTGAAGCCGGCGGTATCGGTGGGCCAATAAATAGTAGATGCATTGAAAGGGTGACTCAAATCAACCCATTCGCCTTGATCCAGAGATATTGGCGGCAACGGGTCGTTCGGCTTATCAAGCTGATCCTGGCAATTGATCAATAACATGGGGATCAATACCGATACATAACCCAGTTTATTAATTATTTTACCCATGCTGGCGGTTTCTTGGTGCAATCCAATATAGGAATATTCATTTTTTCTGAAACTAATCGTGCCGCTGTCAATATTTTTTCTGCTGTTTTTGTTACCGCCACTGGCATCTTAAAATCTTCACCCACTAATAAAGCTCTAAATTCTGTAAACCTAAACTTAGAACTGGAGCCTTTGCTGCCCATAACCCTACTGTAATTTGACTTGACAAGCACAATTCGTTCTAACTCCGGCAGATCCTGCCATTTCCCTAGCTCCATGCCGAAAAGGCCAAAATATTCTTTGCTTCTCTTCTGATCAAAATCAATTTTTACCCCATTTTTGGACCAACTCAGGCAATTGCCGGCAAAAAATCCCGCTAAAGGCAATATCCAGTTACCTTGGAATAGGTAAAAAACACTGATAATAAGCAGTATATACCCAAACCAGCGAAGTTCCATGGGAAAATAATAACCAGTATTACTTTTGAGCACCATATAAATTACAAAGAATCCTCGCTTTTTTCAGATTTTAGTACAGATATTCTCGTATACCATTAAAAGGTTCTAACTTTATATAATCATATTTTTTTAGCTACATGAAGAAGATACTTTTAATCACAGGAGCCGTACTACTGGTCCTGTTATTATTACTGGCTGCAATACCCTTTTTATTCCAGGACCAAATCAAAAGCCAAGTGGATAAAACCATCGCCCAATCTGTGAAAGCCGATGTCAATTATGAAGACTTCAGCCTTTCATTGATACGAGGGTTTCCCAATTTAAATCTATCAGTGGACAGGGTTAGTATAGTGGGCCAGGAATTGTTTCTAGGCGATACCCTGCTTTATGCCGATCAAGCAGCGGTTAATGTGAACCTTTGGAGTGTCCTGTTCGGCAACAAAACCGTGATAAGATCAATATCATTGGAGCATCCTAAAATGTTGATCAAATTATTGGATGATGGTACCGCTAATTATGATATAGCGGTAGAGACAGATACCACCATAGCTGAAGCCGAAACAAGTTATGCCGTAGAAATAAAAAATTGGACCCTGAATGACGGTTATATCGTATACGATGACCAGCAAAGTAAATTCTACCTGGAAATGGAACATGTCGCTCACAGTGGATCCGGCGATTTTACCCAGGATCTTTTTGACCTCCAAACCCAAACCAGCGGCAACGTCGCGACCGCTGAGTATGATGGTATCGCCTACCTGGAAGACAAGCAACTGGATGGTGATGTAACTCTGGGAATAGACCTGCCTAATAATCGCTATACCTTCAAGGAAAACAAGGTACTGATAAATGATTTTGGCCTGGGATTCGATGGATGGTTGGCCCTGTCAGAAGATGCCGACGATATCCAAATGGATTTGAGCTTTAAAGCCGATCAAAGCGACTTCCAAAGCCTGCTTTCCCTGGTGCCAGGAATGTATACCGAGAATTTTAAGGACATAAAAAGTGAGGGGAAGATGAATATGGAAGGTCGTGTCTCAGGCACCTATAACGAACAACAAATTCCCGAGTTTTTACTAGATCTAAAAGTAGACAATGGAATGTTCCAATATCCCGATCTGCCTGAAGCAGTAGAAAATATCAATGTTGATATGACCATCGCCAATGAAACAGGGCAGTTAAATGACAGCAAATTAGATATACGTACTTTAAATATGGACCTGGGAAATAACCCGGTTGCCGGTAAGATCTCTATGGAGGGGTTGGGCCCATCCAGCATAGATGCTGATCTAGATGCCAAACTAAACCTGGATGAATTGACCAGAATGATCCCCATCGAGGGAACCGTACTAAGAGGTTTGTACCAATTATCTCTAAAAGCTCAAGGTGTTTATGACAGCATTAACCACCAGTTCCCACAGGTGACCGCCGATATGAGCTTAACCAACGGTTATATTAAATCCGACCAGTTCCCGGAAGCTTTGGAGAATCTGCAGTTACAATCGAAAGTAGTGAACCAAACAGGTACTATGGAAGGTACCCGAATCGAAGTTTCAGATTTTAATTTTGTTATGGATGGTGAACCAGTATCCGGTAATCTTTTATTGGAAAATCTCGATAACTATCGATGGGATCTGGCGATCAAGGGAAATATCGATTTGGAAAAATTTACCCATATTATACCGTTGGAAGATATGACCATAAGCGGCATGATCGCTGCTGATGTGAGCAGCAAAGGGCAAATGTCAGACCTGGAGGCAGAAAGGTATGATCGATTGCCAACCAGCGGTAATGTCCAATTGACTAATTTTCACTATGAAAGTAAGGATTTAAGCCATCCAGTACATATTTCCAGTGCCAGAACTGAGTTCGACCCCCGGCAGATAACCCTGCACGAGGTGCAAGCAAAGTCAGGCAGTTCTGATTTCCAGGTTCAGGGTGGAATCAGCAACTATATCAATTACGTATTTAAGGAAGAAGAAAAACTACAGGGAAATCTCAGCTTGAGATCCAATAATTTGAATCTCAACGAATGGATGACGGAATCTTCAGATAGCTCCCAAGGACCCACAGAAGTACTGGAAATACCCAAGAATATTGATATGGGCATCACCAGTGAAATAGGTACTGTACAATACGACAACATGACCCTGACCGATGTGCGGGGGGTGGTAAATTTGAACCATGGTGTGGCCGCTATGGAAGGGGTAAATTTTAATTCGCTGGGGGGACAATTTGCTATGAGCGGCAACTACGACAGCCGTGATTTAAAACACCCTAAATTTGGTATCAATATAGCCATCGCCGATATGGCCATAAAACAGGCCTTCAATACCTTTAGCACGGTGCAGGCTCTGGCGCCGATAGCTAAAGTAGTGGATGGAAATTTCAGTACCAATTTTAACCTTGAAGGTGAGTTAGCACAAAATATGATGCCAATGTTAAATACCCTTACCGGGGGAGGGTTGGTACAGATATTGGAAGCCGCTTTGGCAGGAATGGACTCCAAGATTATCGATGGGCTCAGTAACCTCACCCAATTTTCCAAAAAACCTACTGGTTTTAGCTTGAGAGATGTAGTGATGAATATTGAGATCAAACAGGGCAAGTTGAATGTCAAGCCATTCAACGTGCAATTTGGTGATTATGCCACTGCAGTATCAGGAAGTACCGGTATCGATGGCAGTCTGGATTTTAATTTGACTATGGATGTTCCCGCCGGGGTGGTTGGCAATTCTGTCAATAGCGCCATCGCCCGACTCACCGGATCGGGCGAAACAGTAGATGATATGATCACGCTCAACTTTAAAATGGGAGGGACATATAACAATCCTACCTTTGGTTTGGGTGGCCGCGAAGGCAGCACTGCAGGGGTGGTGACTGACGCGGTAAACGAAAGTGTGGATGAAGCCAAAGACAGTGTACGATCCACTGTGCAGCAACAGAAAGAAGAACTCAAGGACCAGGGAAAAGCACAATTGGATAGCCTAATTCAAGATAAAATCGCCGACAGCACTTCCAAAGAACTCATCGATGACGTTAAAGATAAGATCCTTAAAGACAAGCCAGTAGATGGGGTTTTGAACCTTTTCAAGAATCGAAAAAACAAGGAGCAAACCGCAGATTCGACCGGGAACTGAGGTTCTGAATAATTTACCAAAAAGTTTTTTTTCTTACAGGGGTTACTTTTTGCCACCCAAGCGTATATAATTAAAAGCATTTAATAGCACTTTTTTAATAAAATATTGAACTAAAATATACTGCATGAGAATACTTACCCTTAAGATCAATGCTATAATGTTGATCCTGAGCACTTTGACTGACTACTTACTACTATGGAAGTCAATAAATAAGGGCCTTACATTGCAACCGGTTCATATTTGAAATTAATATCATAACGACATACACTATTAATGATTCCGTTTGAAAAAGGCGCTGTTAACCCGGTGCCTTTTTTATTAAACTGTGAAACCATGAACACCAGGAGTAAAATGATCACCAGATTGGAGCACATTGAGATAAGGATTGATGCCCTCAATGAGATAAGGAATATTCGAAGACTGAGTCCCCAGGAAATTCGCGAATGGGAAGTTTTAAATTTCGAGCGTCAAAACCAGGATTTCAAGCTGCGTTACCACGATTTAAGATTGGCCAAAAAATTTGAAACCACTGAGCGGTATATTGGGTTGTTCACCTCGTTTTTATTCGTTTCCCTGGCCTTCGTAGCGTTGTATTCCAGTATGGAACTTATATCGAATGGACTGGGTGATCATCTACCGCTGATGATTGCAACCATCACCATCTCTGTGATTCTAGCGGCTTTCGGGTTTATGGTATTCATCAAGAAAATACCTCTTCGCTGGAGGTCTTAATGCTGGGGGAATGCGAGTACCACATCCTCTATGAACCCAGGAAAATCCCAGTTACTTTCAGGTTGAGTAAAACCCAGCCGTACAATCACTAATTCATAGGAAGGTATTATTACCACCTTTTGACCTTCATAACCAGCCAGGTGGTAGGCGTCTTTCGGCATATCTACGGTACTGCCATCCTCACCTTTAGTTAACCAAAAATGGGCGCCATATTTATTATTTGGAGATTGAGGGGTGGGAGTCCGGCTATATTCAACCCATCCCTGCGGCAAAATCCTATCGCCATTCCACACCCCATCCTTGAGATAGAGCAGTCCAAAACGAGCCCAGTCCCGGGCAGTAGCATACATATAGGATGATCCAACGAAGGTGCCAGCGGGATCCGGTTCCAGTACTGCTGAGCGCATTCCGATCTTATTGAATAAAAAATGGTAGGGGAAATTCCAATATTGAGAGAGGTCTCCACCTACTTTTTCCCTAATGATCTCTGAAATAATATTGGTAGTCCCCCCGCTATATTCCCAAACACTATCCAGTGGATATTCCAAAGGCTTTTCTATTGCTTCATGGGAACTGCTGTAACTGTTAAAAAGCATCTTGGTGGCGTCTGAGGGACCGCCATAAAATTCCTCCCATTCCAATCCGGTATTCATCCGCATCAGGTGGTCAAGGGTTATTTCTCGGCGAGGATCACCCAGCTCGGACCACTCAGGTACCAGGGCATGGTCGTCAAGACTGATCAGGTTTAATTGTACCAGAATACCTGTCAGGGCATTAGTAACGCTTTTGGTCATAGACCATCCGGTAAGGGGTGTGTCTTTGGTAAATCCTTCGGCATATCGCTCAGCTACGATCTTACCGCGATATAACACTACCACCGCTCGGGTTCCCTTCGGCTTTTCCGGATTATTCTCTTGAAATACCTTGTCTAAGGCCCGGTCTAAAGCATCTTCATTAATATCACCGGGGAAATTTCCTCCAGCGAAATTATCTCCGGTCGGCCAATAATTCTGAGCCTGACGTTGATCGGGTTTATTGATGTCAGCTTGCTGGGCTTTAAGCTCATCAACGGTAGTACCCACAGCCAGGGTACAGCCTAAACCCTCACGGAATAAAGCTGTCCTTTCAGCTAGGCCCCAAATTGAAGAGGTTACCGTCGAGTCGAGATAATTTACTTGGATGTCAACCATTCCGAAAGAGGAAAGATCCTCGTCCAGGATGGATTTTGCCTCCCGTCCGCTGATAAAGGCACAGGAGCACATGATTTTAGAGCTGTAAGCGGTGGCAATCGGCAAAGCTTGCCAACTATAAGAAATTCCATAAATTAGTCCACCCAATAATAACGCGGAGAAGGTGATGGCAAACTCCTTTTTTCTTAAAAACATTCCGGGTTACTTTTTATGCTTTTCCAAAAGATCAATAGAGTTCATATTTTTGAAAATGATCGGATTCCCAGGCCTTATTCCACTGCAGCAATGAACTGCTGCTAACAAGTTCCATTGCCATGTTTATCTCTTTTTGCATAACCCTGTCCCGGTTCAAATGGGGAATACTTTCTCTAACCATTGAATGCACCTTCTCCAGATAATCTGTCGATCGTAAGGGTCTTCTAAAATCCAGGCCCTGACAGGCACAAATTAACTCAATAGCCAGGATTTTTTGTAAATTCTGTATCACTAGTAGTGCTTTTCGGGCAGAAATACTACCCATACTAACGTGATCCTCCTGTCCCAACGAAGTTGGGATGCTATCTGCGCTAGCTGGGTAGCATTGACTTTTGTTTTCGCTTACCAATGCCGCAGTAGTGTACTGCAGTATCATAAACCCGGAATTCAAGCCGATATTTTCCATTAGAAGTTTGGGCAGCCCGGTTACATTACCATCCAAGGCTAAATAGATTCGTCTATCGGATATACTCCCCAACTCCGATGCTGCCAAGCTTATGTAATCCAAAGGAAGCGCCAAGGGCTGGCCATGAAAATTCCCGCCACTTAATGCCAGACCCGAGCTGATAATTAAGGGATTGTCGGTCACGGCATTAAGTTCAATCTCCAGTACCTCTTTAAGGTGCAGCCAACACTGGCGGCTGGTACCGTGTACCTGAGGAATACACCTTATGGAGTAAGGATCCTGTACCCTTTCACAATTTTTATGTGATCTTACTATTTCAGACCCTGCCAGTAAACCATTAATGCGAGCGGCCACGTGTTGAATACCGGGGTGAGCTCTTAATTCATGAAGCTGGGGCATAAAGGGCTGTACCGAACCCAGCAAGGCTTCCAGCATGAGAGAGGCGATTATGTCCGCCTGGCTAAGACAAGTATGCAATTTTTCCAGTATTATCACGGCATAGGCGGCCATGAACTGAGTGCCGTTGATCAAAGCCAAGCCTTCCTTGGGGCCTAAGTCAAGAGGCTTTAAACCCTCTTTTTTTAACATCGAAGTTGACCTTATATAACCACCCTGATACCAAACTTCTCCTTCCCCGATCAATGGCAAGAAAAGGTGTGCCAGAGGCGCCAGATCTCCGGAGGCGCCAACCGAACCTTGGCTGGGAACTAAAGGCAAAATATCATTTTCTATGTGCCAAATGATTCTCCTTACGGTGTTTTCACTGATTCCTGAGAACCCTTTGGATAGAGCGTGTGCTTTTAAGATCAACATTAGCTTCACGATTTCCTTTGGCACTGGGGATCCCACCCCTACACTGTGGCTTTTTAAGATATTTTGTTGTAGTAATCTGGTTTTTTCAGCAGAAATTTTAGTAGTGCACAAAGGTCCAAAACCCGAATTGATCCCATATATCACTTGCTCTCCAGCAGCAATTTTTTTAACTATAGCCTCGCTTTTTCTTATTTTTTCGCTCGTCTCATTATCGATGCTGGCCGACAATTGATTTCTGGAGATTTTTAAGGCTTTGGAAGCGGTCAGATGATCTTTCCCGTAAATGAAAGTTTCCACAATAGGCAAATATAAACTGCCGCATAATTTACCTCAAATCTTTGGTACTTAATTTTAACCCGAGCCTTTTGTATGCATCTTTACCCTCCCTCCCTTATTGCAATCCAATCCATATTCGACTTCGTCGGTTAATGCGAAACCGTTTCCATTCCAATAACCGGAAGCTTTGGGCAATCCCTAAAAATGCAAATCCCAAATATGCCGATTCTTTCTGGTCATAGAAGGCATTATCTACCAAGGGGTGAACGGCTGCACTCAATAAAAATCCCCAGGCTGGGATCATGGCACCTTTTCTCAATGCCCTCCAATGGGGCCGATAAAAATAAAAACTATCAAAATCCTCCAGTGTTAAATAAATATCATGGTTTCCCAACACTACCACGCTGTCGGTCAACTGAGCCAATCGACTGGAGTGCATGCGCTTGTCTCCCTTTAGTTTGAAGTGAACCTGGGAGCCCAGCGGAATACGAATTCTTTTATTACCATAGCGGTCCAATACCAGATATTCCTGGGCCCAGGATTGGAAATTAACCATCAAGCATATTGCCAAACACAGCAGACGGATAGTATACATTTTTTCAATATACGCAGCAAAAGACAGCCTGGTTAGTTAATTGAAGTTAAATAAAGGTTTAAATGGTAGCCTGGTGGTTTCAGAGGATATCGTTGGTATAAAAAAGTCCAGGAATGGATGAATAGGTCATCTTGAATGGTGCAATAATCAGCCAAAAACCTGCTATATGTACTTTCCTACTTAAAAGTGAATCCTTATATAACCGGTATTTTGAGTAAATTGGGTGATAAATCAATCCCAAATGAGGTATTTTTTAGCTTTTGGGGTATTATTTTTTGGACTATACGCCTGTAAAAACCCCTCTAAAGCCTTGGTTGCTCCAGCTTCCATGGCGCCACCAACCGCTAACCTAAGCAGTACCGGTGAAAGCACTATGCTCAATGCCACGCCGGTAACCATTAACCTCGATGGAAGAATGGAGCTTGAATTCCAAGTATCCGATATATGGACTGATGACGCCTATCTTCACCAAATACATCGAGATACCGTTTTTTTAATGCTGGGACTGGTAGAAAGAATTTCCGGCCATCATTTTAGCATCAAATTGTTAGACACCTCCATTCAGCAGGTGAGTGTTTATCAACAATATGAGACCAGTTTAACTATCATGGACGAAGGTCCGCATGTGGATTTGACGGATTGGTTGCACTATACCAGTGATTGGCAAGAGTTGCCGGTTAATAACCTGCGGTTCTCTTCTGTCATATATGACAGCCAGGATTATCAGCAATTTCCTGAAGTGAGTAATGAAGATCTGGTTAAGGCAGTGAGTGACAGGGTTTCGGATCATCAAAGATGGGTGGAGTTGGCCAGACGCTGCCCCAACCCACAATCCTATCCCTGTGGGGTAGCTATTAGCCGCTATTTGCTGAAATTTACCTTACAGGATATCGATGATAAAGTCTCAGAACAGGTGATCGTCTTTGAAGTCCCCATGGGCTGCTAAACTACCCTGAAGCCGGTATTACTTCTGGAGTACTGCCTGGTATACCTCCAGGGAACCATTCTTTAAGTTTTCCATCACATTCCATAACTTGACTAGGGTAGCCGATCCCATAAGTAAGTGTAATCCCAATTCCGGTTGATGTTCCCGGAGATTTGTATCGAGCTTCTTCTCGAAAAATGTTATGGCGGTTGAAGTTTCTTGTTGTTGGTACAGGTATTTTAATTCGAATTGATGGAGGATTGATTGAATTCTTACATGCTCCACCAAATAACTGATACTGCCATCATCTGACCATGGGGTAGGATATGTCAAATCGGGATTTCTACCCTGAAAGAGATCGTGATAAACCAGATACCCTCCTGGTTTTAATACTCGATTCAATTCATTATAGAAATTCTGCTTGGATTTGAGATTCATCTGAACATGCTGGGTCCAGATTCCATCAAACACCTGATCCTGGTAAGGAAGATCAAGGGCATTGGCTAGTTCGTACTGGATCTGGTTTGACATCCCTACCAGGTCTGTCAATTCCTTTGCCGTATCTATGTATTCAGGAGTCAAATCAACACCGGTAACTTTAATTCCGTGGCGTCCTGCCAGCATCCGGCACACTCCACCAATACCACATCCTGCATCCAGCCAGGTTTGCCCTGCTTGAAGAGGTACTTGGTCCGCTAGTTTAATACTACTTTCAGCTCCTCCTACGTGAAACTGATCAACCGGCCACAGGTCTTCCGGTTTTATGGTATCCAGGTCTTTCCCAGCCTTGAGCAGGCCGTCAATTATTTTGGAATAGAGATGTTTCCGTGAATACTGGGAAATTATTTTATCAGGTAAAGTCATTGATTCCCATAATCTTCTACCGGAAAAATCCTGATTTTACTGGTTCAACTTGTCCCCAGATCTTGATATTATCAACCATTCCAGTGTCGTCAAATGAGCCAAAACCAACATAACCGCTTAGGAAGTGAATATCATTAGCCACCATAATAGGGGTAGTCATGTCGTTAAAGTATACCTGAATAATTCCGTTTTCTACGTCCCTCTTTAACCGGATTTTATTCCATCCATTTCCCCAATCAATACCGTTTGTGGTTTGGGCATCGATATTCGCGCGGGGTTGGTCGTTCACAATGAATACATTATGAGCATGCTCATCTGCAGCTGATGCCATATGCACATAATAAAAATTACCGGGATCTTTCATTCCAAAAAACAGACACATATCACGGTGCCCGTATTCTTTACCAGTTTGTTTGAGATCTACATCCATGATAAAACTTCGCAATTTCATCGCTTTCAATACCGCAATATTATATGGCGAGCGCACCGGGGGATGATATTCGCTTGGTTGGAATAGTTCCAGGCTTTTCGTTTGTCCTTCGGAAATTTTCCAGGCCGCTGGATCGCTAAATTCAAATTCCCTTAAACTTGAATCAGCTTCAAAATCATTTTCATACACCAGAGGATAATCTTGGGCTTTGATATAAACTATACCCAGGGTGTTGATCACCAATAAAAATGCAGTTATCTTATTCATCCCATATTATCAGTCCATAATAAAGAAATTTAAATCCTAATTCAACAGATTTGGATATCCCGGATATCGGTGGCCGGGGAAAATGGAAATTTAGGGTTTTGTTCTACTTAAAAGTCTGTACTTAATTTCAGCTTATGACCAGTTATCCGAAGTTTTCAGTTGTTATTAAATTGGTGTTGGCAGTGATATGCTGCTGCCAAGGGACATCATGTTCGGTAAATGAGGAGTACCAGGATGATGATATTAAGCGGGAGGTACGCTTCATGTTGAAAGAATATCATCAGGCCATTGAAGAAGGAGGATTGGAAGCCGAGTTCGACTACCTGGATCAATCTGCGGAATTTTTTTGGGTCCCTCCCGGATATCAATCTGCTCTGAGTTATGATAGTGTGGCCTATATACTTCTACAAAATGATCCTGGAATAGCCCACATGTCACTAACCTGGGATACTTTAATGATACAGCCCCTTCGACGGGATCTGGCACAATTTTACGGAATAATATCCAGCATCACTACCGACACCAGTAGCCGTACCAGTAAGGTGATGCTGGTTGAAACAGGTTTGGTGATTAAACGATCCAGCGGTTGGAAGCTATTAAACGGTCAAAGCGCTGCTTTCTCAGCTGATTAAACTTCGACATTAAGGTAATTCCAGGCTAGATAGCATTTGAGGCACTTCCCTGGGGCCTCTTGCCTGCTCGAAAGCGTAAGCCATAGCAATTAAGTCCGGTTCCTGAAAAGCCGTTGAAAACATGCTGATACCTACTGGCAATCCGTGGACATAACCTGCGGGAACTGTTATGTTGGGATATCCCGCTCTGGCCGCTAATGAGGAACTCCCCCCGCCAAAATGGTCGCCATTTATTACGTCAATCGGCCAAGCGGGACCGCCGGTGGGCGCCACGATAGCGTCAAGCTGGTGCTTTTGAAGCGCAGCATCAATGCCTTCTTCTCTGGACATCCGCAATATTTTCTCCAGGGCAGATCTATACTCGGGTTCATCCAGGCCTCCCTTTTCCTGACTGGCTAAAAGTATTTCCTGTTGAAAATAGGGCATTGAGCGGTCTTGATTGGTTTGATTAAATTCGATAATGTCTTGCAGGTCACCAATGCCATCTAATCCTGCCGCTTGTAAATAACGATTTAATCCATGCTTGAATTCATAAAGCAGTACCTGGTAACCGGCCTGGCCGTATTCCTGTCCGGTCTGTATCTCGATGGGGTCTACAATCTCAGCCCCCTGCTGCTTCAATAATTCCAGAGCTGATTCCATAATCTGATCTACCTTTTCATGAAATCCTAGGGTACTGCGCAGCACACCAATACGCCGTCCCTGTAAACCATCGTGCCGCAGAAATTGGGTATAGTCCTGATAAGATCTGCCTTCACTTTCCGCTGTCCTTGGATCCTCAGGATCTATACCGGTAAGCGGCCCCAGCAAGGCCGTGGCATCTGCAACTGTTCGTGCCATTGGTCCGGCAGTATCCTGTGTATGGCTAATAGGTATAATACCACTTCTGCTCCAAAGCCCTACGGTGGGCTTTATGCCCACTACTCCATTAGCGGAAGAGGGGCAGACTATGGAGCCATTAGTTTCTGTTCCAATGGCTATAGCGCATAAATTGGCGGAAACTGCAGCACCACTACCTGAGCTTGAGCCACAGGGATTGCGATCCAGAGCATATGGATTTCGAGTCTGCCTACCCCTGCCGCTCCAACCGCTGCTGGATCGCTCCGACCTAAAATTGGCCCACTCACTCAAGTTTGTTTTGCCAAGTAATACCGCTCCAGATGCCCTAAGCTGCTTTATAATAAAGGCGTCCTCAGAAGCCTTGTTGCCCATGAGGGCCAACGCGCCAGCAGAGGTCATCATAGAATCCCCGGTATTGATATTGTCCTTGACTAATATCGGGATACCATGAAGCGGGCCTTTGTTTTCGGACCTGCTATCAAGTGACTGTGCGATCTCCAAGGCTTGTGAATTCACCTCAATTACAGCATTCAACTTAGGGTCTACTTGCTTTATACGATCCAGATACTGGCGGGTGATGGAGGAAGCACTCAATGAGCCATCTTTTATTCTTTTCTTTAATTGAGCTACTGTAACCTCTGACAGCTCAAAGTCCAGGACTTCATCACTGGCTGAGGCCGTAGTGGGATCATTGGTAGGTTGGCAGCCGCCCCATAGGGATGTGATCAGGGCCGCCAGCGTTCCGTTTTTCAGGAATTTCCGTCTTTTCATTTGATCATGTTTCTATCAAGATCGTAATCCTGGACCAACATAGCAAACTGTCATTGGCTTAAGTCAACCCGCGACACCCCATCAGGCCAAGTAGATAATTCCCTAACGATATCCCAAATTCTTTAGCACCCTTATAAATTCATCGATCTCCTCCTCGGTGTTATAGTAGTGAACCGAAGCCCGGATCATGGCATTCAGGTTACGGTCTTTCATATCCAGCAGTGTACCGGAAGGCTGGATGACCGACACATTTACTCCGGCTTTGACTAACTCCCTTTTTAACAGTTCTGCATCTATCTCCCCACCAATGCTTACAATGCCACATTTTACAGTCCCTAAATCGTGAACTTCCAGCCTCTCAAAATCATCCAATGCCTGGCGCAAATACTTACTTAGGTAGCGGATTCTCTGCCATATACGGCCCATACCAATGTCCATGGCATAGTCTAAAGCCCTGGTAAGTCCTACTACACCAGCCAGGTTGTTTTCCCAATTTTCAAACCTGCGAGCATCCTCCCGTATGGAGTAGTGCTGAGCGGACTCCCAATTCGCTCCGTGCAGATCCAACGTTTGGGGTTCTAACTGGGACAGTTTTCTTTGATTGACATATAGGAATCCCACACCTCGAGGACCGCGGATAAATTTCCTGCTGGTTGCCGATAGGAAGTCACATCCAATTTCTTTTACATTCAACGGCATTTGGCCCACCGACTGACAAGCATCCAACAAATACCAAATGCCTTGTGCTCTTGCTGCCTTACCCACAGCCACCGCCGGGTTTACCAGGCCTCCATTGGTAGGTATGTGGGTAATAGCAATAAGTTTTACTTTTGGATCAATCATTTCCGCCAGTGCATCTACATCCACCTGCCCAAATTTATCGTTGGGGATAGTACGGATGGATACCCCCAGACGTTTTTTTAATTGCAAAAAGGCGATATAATTACTGGCGTATTCCGATTTGGAGGTCAGAATAATATCTCCCTTGGACCAGGGAAGCGAAAGAAAAGCTTGCTGCCAGGCTACTGTAGCATTTTCCATCAGGGCTATTTCATTAGGATCGCAACTAAGAAAACGCGACAGAGCACCATAAACTCTCGATAACTCTCCCCTAAATTTCTCTGCCGTTTCGTACCCACCAAAATTTAGCTCGTGTTCCAGATACCACATCATGGCACGAAATACTGTTTCTGGCATTAAGGCCGCCCCGGCATTATTAAAATGGATTACCTGGTCCACTCCCGGGGTGTCATTTCTGATTTGTGTTAACTCATTCTGTCCTATCTCAGCCATAATCATTTGGTTACATTAAAGTTAGGAATTGCCGTTCACTTAGCAGTTGAAAACAAAAAAAGACTCTCCTAAGAGAGCCTTTATCCAACTGGTAATAATAAATGGTTACTAAGATTTTAGCAGGGCGTTCCGCACTTTCATCATTTTTTCATGGGTTGCGGGATCCGAATAATTGATATCATCTTGTAAGCCTACTCTCAAGCTCTTGACATAGTATTCCAAAGCTTTTTCCGGAAGGTTATTTTTCTGAAAATAATCACCCATAACCGCCAGATTGTACGGGGTTTCTTTTATTTGTATTGATTTATCCAACCACGACTTAGCTTCCTTTAGATTGACTTTCTTGCGAATGCAGCGTTCAGCAGAATGAGCATAAGTATACCAATCATCGGGAGCAGCTTCTTCAACAGCCTGACGGGCTTTTTCTGCAGTCTTATTGTTTACGGTCGACTTGTTGCCGGCGTACGTTCCCACGCTTAGGAAAAGTGCGGCCAGGGCCATGGAAAACATTCTCACACTTTTGGTCATGTAATTCATTGTAAATGAGGTTTAATTATTATTTGTTTCTTAATGGTATCCTCCAAAGGCCAAAATTGATACCAAGAAAAGAGAGCATATTCAACTATTTGTTTATCAGATGCTTATGAAGCATATCACCCAAAATGGGTGATATGAAAATTGTACGGATTGCAACAAAAAATGACCACTATTGAACAAATAACCTTTTTCTTTTATATACGTTAGGCTTAAACTTCCGTACGAAGCACTTCCAGTGGCGGTTTGGTGAGTACCCCTCTGCTATTCATAAGCCCAATCATGACGGTGATCCCGGTGATTACCAGGTAAACCCACAACAAGGGCCAGAGTGGAGGCATAAAAGGAGTTTCGAAAACAAAATATGCCAGGGCCCAGGTAGAGGTAAGTGAAAGGAGCAAACCTACTGCTGAAGCCAGACTACCCAAGAAGAAATATTCCAGGGCATTAATGGCCATTACCTGCTTCTTGCGAGCTCCCAGGGTTCTCAGTAAAACACTTTCCCGGATTCGCTGAAATTTGCTGATCACTACGGAACTTATCAGCACGATAATGCCAGTAAAAATGCTGAATAGGGCCATAAACCGTATCACAAAGGCCACCTTGTCCAAAATATCATTAACTGTTTGCAGGATCAAGGTGAGATCAATAATCGATACATTAGGGTATGCCTTTACCATAGTTCTCTGAAAATCTGCAGATTTACCGGTAGACGGAACCTTGGTCATGATAACATGGAATTGTGGCGCCTCTTCCAGCACCCCGGTGGGGAATATTACCAGAAAATTGGTTTGCACCCGGTTCCATTCAATTTCCCTGAAGCTCCCAACCCGGGTTAAAACCGGAGCGCCTTGCACATTAAATAGAATCTCATCACCTAATTTTACATTGATATTTTCAGCATACCCCCGGTCAATTGAAATATATATGCTATCCGATTGGTCGGCGCTGCCCAGCCAATCCCCCGCCACCAAAGTCTCAGAATCAATTAAATGATCCCTATAGGTAACCCGATATTCTCGATTATATGCCCAGGTAGGATGATTCAAGGTGGTATCTTCAATGGCTTCCAGTTTTGAATGCCCGTTGATTTCCATGAGTTGCATGGTCACTATGGGTACTTGCTGGATCAGCGGTAGATCATAGTCTTCAGTAAGAGCTGCCACCTCTGCTGTTTGTTGTGATTGTATATCAAAAAGAACCATATTGGGTTGATCACCGCGGGATGAAAAGGCTACTTGTGATATCAACAATTGCTGGACGAAGTAAAGTGTGGCGATTAATGCCGTACCTAATCCTATGGACACTACCAGCAGGGTGGTTTGATTTTGCGGCCGGTATAGGTTGGCCAGGCTCTGACGCCATATAAAACTCCAGTGCGAAGGGAAGTACCTACGAATCAACCACATGATTCCCCTGGCGCTTAGGCTTAAGATAGCGAAAGCGACCATTAGCCCCAGGGTAAAATAGAAAGCTTCAATCCAGCTTCCAATACCCAGCCAATAACTGAACCCGAAAATGAACCATACAATTAGCAGATATATAACATACAAGGCCGGGTCTCTGGACTTCTGAGGCTCAAAATTGGTGCGCAGTACCTGCAGGGGCGATACCTTGCGGATGGAGATCAATGGGATCAAAGCAAAGAGCAAACTGATCACCAGGCCAATTAAAATACCGCTCAATATGGCCGGCCAACTTATGGACAAGCTCACCTCAATGGGGAGAAAATCACTGAAAACTTTAGGTAGTATCAGTTGTAATATGCTGCCCATTGCAGCCCCAATTAAAGATCCTAATAGTCCCATGATCAGGATTTGGCAAAGGTAGATACGAAATGCCTGGGAGCCGCTGGAGCCTACACATCGTAACACTGCTACAGTATCC
Organism: Cyclobacteriaceae bacterium; assembly: GCA_965224285.1. Taxonomy (GTDB): domain Bacteria; phylum Bacteroidota; class Bacteroidia; order Cytophagales; family Cyclobacteriaceae; genus JAJCYK01. The sequence continues at coordinate 3,313,886 of OZ245043.1, read as the reverse complement.
AATTTTTCCTTTATATAGATATGAACCGAACCGGCAACCCCAATGCATCCCAGCAATAGCGCAGCAAATGCGATAAAACTTAAAAATTTAGTGAGGTTGCGAAAGGATTTTCCCAGATCTTCCTTGGTGGAGCTAACCGTTTCAAAATCTATATTATCACGATCAAGGCGTTCCTCCAGAGGCTCCATCATGGCGTCAACATCTGTACCATCGGCAAATCTGAAATACCGGTTGTACCTGATACGGCTACCTTTCTTAATCAAACCAGTCTCGTCCAGGTATTGCATGGGTATATAAACCGGAGGCGCCACCGTAGCGGTAATACCAGTTTGTCCAGGTACTTTGTGCAGGCTACCGGCGATCAGGAATTTTAAGGTACCAACCCCCACAGAATCTCCCGGCTCGCTATCAAATTGCAATAAAAGGGTCTGATCTACCAGAGATCGCCTCTTATTACGAAAATCTTCCGAGGCCGCTTTTGGATTGGTCTCTATTTTACCGTAGTAAGGAAAATCGCCCTCCAGCGCCCTCACCTGCACCAGACGAGTGCCTTGGGTTTTAGGGAAATATACCATAGAAGCAAAGCTGATCTCCCGGCTTTGTTGACCCCCAAGAGAATCCATGATCTGCAGTATTTCAGGACTGAACGGTCGATTACTGTCCATAACCAAATCAGCTCCGATGATGGTCTTAGCTTGTTTCTCGATATCCTGTTGGAGGTTATCGCTAAATGTCTGTATGGCTACCAGGGCTGCCACTCCCAGAATAATGGAGGAAATAAAGAGGAATAACCTAGACCTGTTGCGCCGGCTGTCCCGCCAAGCCATCTTGAATATCCAGTTCAAGTTTTTTAGATCAGTCATCGCGTTAGGCCACGTTCAGTTGATCTGCCACAATCCTGCCTCCTTTCAATCGGATTACTCTTTGGGTACGCTGTGCTAACTCCAGGTCATGGGTGACCAAGACCAGGGTAGTTCCGGCTTGAGCATTGAGGTCGAATAGCAGATTTTCCACCTGACTGCTGGTCTCCTCGTCAAGGTTACCGGTTGGTTCATCGGCAAACAAGATACTGGGGTTGTTGCTGAAAGCCCTGGCCAGGCTTACTCTTTGCTGCTCTCCTCCCGATAGTTGGGCAGGATAGTGATGATATCGATCTGCCAAGCCCACCTTTTCCAGTGATTCCATGGCATGTTGCCTGGGTGAAGGCAAGCCGGTTAATTCCATAGGAATCAAAACATTTTCCAAAGCGGTAAGCGTGGGGATCAACTGAAAATTTTGAAAAATAAAGCCCACATGGCGGTTCCGCACTGAAGCCCGTTGGTCCTCAGTAAGTTGCTGCAATTGAATACCATTTAAGGTAATCTGACCGCTGGTAGGTTGATCCAAACCAGCACATAACCCCAACAGCGTAGTCTTGCCGCTGCCTGAAGGCCCCACTATGGCGAAGGTAGCACCTTGAACAATGGAAAAGCTTACCCGGTCGAGTACCGTCAGTTGCTTGCTGCCGCTGGTATAAGATTTTGTCAGATTATGTACATCGAGTATATTACTCATATCGATTTTTGCTCATTATTTAATGAAACGCAATAATAGGGCATTCGTTTAAGGATATGGTGCATTTATAGCAAATCTCTCAGTTTTACTTAACAATAGATTATGACCGGGCAACTAGCTAAGCTTTGTATTTGGTGCGTTCTTACCGGGTTTATGATTTCCTGTCAGAATAAGTCAGCGGACCATCAATCTCTCGCAAAGAATGAGCGTTCTTCGGAGGAACAGGGAGAAAACGCATCAAAACAAGTACTACTTTTTTTTGGAAACAGTCTCACTGCCGGATATGGGCTAGATCCCAGCCAGGCCTTTCCACATCTTATCCAAAATAAGTTGGACAGCCTGGGATGGCCGTACCAGGTAGTTAACGCTGGTTTGAGCGGTGACACCTCCACAAGTGGCAAGAATCGAATTGATTGGGTGTTACGGGATCCGGTGGACATAATGGTGCTGGAACTGGGGGCCAACGATGGTCTGCGCGGTATCCCCCCCTCGGAAATGGAAAATAACCTGCAACAAATTATAGACCTTGCCCAACAAAAATATCCAGGTATCAAAATTATTCTAGCCGGGATGGAATCACCCCCTAATATGGGACAGGAATATGTTAGCGAATTTCGGGAGGTTTTTCCCACCTTGGCACAACGCAATAACCTGCCGTTGATCCCTTTTTTACTCCAGGGAGTAGCCGGAGAACCAGAGTACAATTTGGATGACGGGATCCACCCTAATGAAAAAGGGCATCAATTGGTGGCTGAGAATGTATGGCAGGTGTTGCAGCCAGAATTATCTACTAGGCCAGTAACCGCCGATGATAATTGATCTGGCCCAGATGATAATTTAAGTGTCCGGCTAGAATCACCAGCGATTGGAATACTGTCATTTTTTCCGGTCCAAAGGCTACTTCCATCGGGTAAGGTTTATCCAAATCCTCCACCGATAAGGCCCCAATGGATTTGGCCACATCCTTCCTGGTAGTGATCAAGGTCTTCTGAAGTGTTTCCTTAGAGATCGCTTTGGAAGCAAATTCGGCAGGTCGATCTCTTAAATAATCGGTACCGCCAAGAATATGCCCTACGAAATGCTGGAGGTTACCCATTATATGCAAGGCCAGGTTACCTCCACTATTGGTAATCCCCGGGGCTGCAATCCACATGGAATCCTCAGACGGATATAGTTCTATCTCTTTAGCCAGGCGATCCAGATCCATCTCAAAAACCTCTACTAGTTTATCCCGCATAAGTTATAAGTGTAAATCAATATTAATGGTCCCACATTCCCACTTCAACTATCTCCAGTACATTTCCAGCGGGGTCCTTGAAATAGAAAGAATGTTGCCCCTTTTCCCAGGTTTGTTCATGAAGCAGCTCGAGTTTAGCTTGAAGTGCCTTCTTCCATGATTGATATTGGTTGGAATTAACTTCAAATGCCAGGTGCTGCGGACCATAGGCGAAATGTGGGGGCAACTGGGTCTCCTTTTTAGTGGTCTCCGGATTGAAACAAAGCAGAACAGAAGTTCCGGCCCTGAAGAATACGTGCCGATTGGGGCGGTGGGCGATCACCGGAAGGCCCAGGACTTCCGAGTAAAATTTTTTAGCAGCCTGCAGATCATCTACATATATACAGGTCTCCTTCACCTGAGTTACTGTAAGCTCAGTACTAATCACGGTCTGAAAATCTTATTTCAGTATTATCCCCAATATTCAGGCTTTGTCGGGGACCTGCCAATACGGTATCACTGCCAATTACTGACTGGTTCAGCACCGCTACTTCCAAGTTACTGAAAGATCCCACAATGCTGTTTTCTATTATGGAGTTCTGTATGACTGTAGATTCACCAATAGCTACATTGGGCCCTATGATTGAGTGCTCAATCTGACAATTTTCAGCGATACTAACCGGAGGAATGACAATGGTTTGGTGGAAATCATATTGGTCGGTATTCATAAAGCTATCATCTCCCAACAAAATTGCGTTTGCTTCAAGCAATGATTCCTTTCTGCCGCAATCATACCAATTGTTCACCGCGTAAGTCGTCATCTCCTCACCATTTTCCAATAAAAGCATAAGTGCATCGGTAAGTTGGTATTCACCCAGCGTTTTACTTTTCGTGTCGATGATCTTTTCCAAGGCCAGCACAAATTCTTTAGGATTTTTCAGCTTATAGATACCAACCAAAGCCAAGTTGGATTTAGGAATTTGTGGCTTTTCCACCAACTTAATTACCCTTCCATCTTCTTTCACTTCCACTACCCCAAAATTACCGGGTATATCCACTTTCTTGATTCCCAGCACTGAGTTATCTATGGCCATAAACCCAGCCATATCCAGATTTAAAATAGTATCTCCCAGCATTATGAGCACCTCTTCCTCATTTTTCATAGCATCACGGGCGCACCATAAGGCATGCCCTAAACCTTCTCGCGGTTCCTGGACAATAAAGTCAAATTGTACAGAGGTGCCGTGATAGTGATTTTTGATAAAAGATTCGATCTTATTGCCAAGGTATCCAATAATAAAACAGAAATCCTTGACACCACCGGCAACCAGCATATCTACAATATGAGCCAGAATAGGCTTACCGGCCACCGGTACCAACGCCTTGGGCTGGGTATGGGTATGAGGCCGTAATTTGGAACCTACTCCTGCTACAGGTATTATTGCCTTCATTTAAAAGAGTTTGATAAAATGCAATTTAAGAGGTATGCTCTAAAAACCTGTTTAAAGAAGCTAAAAATTAAATGGCTAATGCCAGGGTAAAATATTTTATGAGAATAATATAATTACCCTTAGGGTTAAATTACATGGTTTAACTAGTAGTTGAATACCATACCTTCTAAAAATTATTCATATTTCAATTTTGAATCCGGAGTATTCCCCTCTTGTTGATTCCCCCAAATCCTGCAGGGTAAAGGTTTTGTAGTAGGAAACACCACTAATACCATAAATCCTTGATACATATAAATTTGGGGTTTCATATTAAAACTTTATAGTAAAATAATCCCAATTCCCTGCCCCAAAAAAACCAAGGTCGCTTATCCACAAATATTTTATTTAATTACATTGCCGTACCATGTTGAATACCAGATGTTTGAATGAAAAATCTGAAATCATGTGGATAAATTGTCGAATTTGTGGAAAAGTTGACTTGACTTTTTGCAATCTTCTTTTTGTATAATTCGGACGAATAAATCAGACCTGAATCAGTACTTTTACCTACCCAGATTTCCGCAATAAAAAACCTGTTTTAATGATATTATAGGTGTCTTGAGGAGGCAGTAAAATTACATTGCCGCAATATGCAGCCTTTTGATTAGTAAATAGGTATTACATAGCCTTTACACGAGAATAACCTTAATATAATTTTGCCCAAAGTCGGTGATGCCATTATATTAGAATAATACAATGCAAAATTGGTTGATGAATTTCATATTACGCCGCAGTGTTTTGAATCAGTTTTAAGATCTCCTCCAGATATTCGCGGTGGTTGCTAAGTCGAGGCACCTTATTTTGACCACCCAACTTTCCTCTTTTTTTCATCCATTGGTAGAAGGTGCCTTTGGGAGCCAGGTGCACTTTAGGAGCCACCAATGCTATATCACGGTATCTTTTAGCCTGATAGTCGGTGTTAACTTCCTTCAGTGTTTGGTCCAAAATATCGATAAACTGTGCCAAGTCTTCTGGTTGCCGGTCAAATTCAATGATCCATTCATGGCCTCCTTTTTTATTCGAACCCAAATAGACAGGGCCTGCGGTAAAATTAGAGATTTTGGCCTTGGTTGCTTCACTGGCCTTAGTAACTGCAGTTTCAGCATTTTCTATTACTACCTCTTCCCCAAAGGCATTGATAAAATGCTTGGTTCGTCCGGTGATCTTGATCCTAAAGGGATTAAGGGAAGTGAATTTAACGGTATCTCCAATCTGATATCGCCAAAGGCCGGCATTGGTAGTGATTACCAGCGCGTATGATTTTCCTAATTCAACTTCTCCCAAACCAATAGTTGAGGGATTATCCTGTCCCAGGTTTTCCATAGGTATAAACTCGTAATATATACCATAGTCCAGCATTAGCAATAACTCACTGGAATCGGACTGATCTTGAATGCCGAAGAATCCCTCAGAGGCATTGTAGGTCTCAAGGTACCGCATTTTGGGTTTCCCGATCAACTGGTCGAAAAGAGAGCGATAAGGGGTAAATGACACGGCGCCGTGAATAAATAATTCCAGATTAGGCCAAACTTCCGCAATAGTGGATTTTCCCTTCATTTCTAATATCCGCTGTAGTAAAATGATGGTCCAGGTAGGCACGCCGGAAATATTGGTCACGTTTTCCTCAGAGGTAACCTGGGCCATCAACTCGATCTTCTCCTCCCACTCATCCATCAAAGCGATCTCCAGACTAGGCGTACGTACCAGTTCAGCCCAAAAAGGCAGATTCTTCATGATAACCGCCGATACATCTCCGTAATAGGACTTGGAGTTATTGTCAAATTCATTGATCTCCTGACTGCCTCCAATGGTCAGCCCTTTGCCATCGAACAACCTGGAGTCCGGATGGTTATTTACATAAATAGATATCATGTCCTTTCCACCCTTAAAATGGCAATCGTCCAGCGCCTCCTGGCTAACCGGAATGAACTTGCTCTTAGCATTAGTAGTTCCTGAAGACTTAGCAAACCACTTAATATCACTGGGCCACATGACGTTTTGTTCTCCTTTCATTATTCTCTCAATGCGGGGAAACAATTGTTCATAAGTTACTACCGGTACCCGCTCGGCAAATTTTCCTGGAGCATCAAGGCTGCGGAACTCGTACTGCTTACCATATTCTGTATTTCTCCCCTGTTTTAATAATTTTTCCAACAACTCCGTTTGTACTTCAATAGGATGCTTCATAAACAGCTCCACTTCGTGGATCCTCTTCTTCATCACCCAGGTCATTATGGAGTTGATCAGGGCCATCAAATTTTTCGCTTTAATTCAAAATGCCTGCCCAGGTAAACCCGTCGTACCTGCTCGTCATTGGCCAATTCTTCCGCAGTACCTGACCTGAACATATTTCCTTCGGTCATGATATAGGCCCGGTCCGTAATGGACAGGGTTTCGTTTACGTTGTGGTCGGTTATGAGAATCCCAATATCTTTTTGCCTCAGTTTGGCTACAATGCTTTGGATCTCTTCCACTGCAATGGGATCAACGCCAGCAAACGGTTCGTCCAGAAGCACAAAACTGGGGTCAACCGCCAATGCCCGGGCAATCTCGGTGCGCCGCCTTTCACCCCCGGAAAGCACCATTCCTCGGTTCTTTCTCACATGAGTCAGGCTAAATTCCTCCAGCAGGCTTTCCATTTTATCTTTTTGCTCCGTTCCGCTAAGGTCGCTCATCTCCAATACCGCCATCAAATTCTCCTCCACTGTTAAAGTCCTGAACACCGAAGCTTCCTGGGCCAGGTATCCAATCCCTTTTCTGGCACGACGGTACATCGGTAATTCGGTGATATTTTGATTATCCAAAAATATCTCGCCGTCGTTGGGCTTTATCAAGCCCACAATCATGTAAAAGGTGGTGGTCTTACCAGCACCGTTAGGTCCCAGTAATCCTACAATTTCACCTTGGTTCAGGGATACCGATACGTGATTTACCACAGTACGCTTGCCGTATTTCTTTACCAGATCATCACCTCGAAGCTCCATGGGGTTTCATATCTTTAACCATTAATTGTAGATTTTCAGCGCCCCGGTATTGATTCCATTCAATGCTGTAAGCCAAGTCAAATGTTTCTCCTTCCTTCATTCGCTCTGCATACCGGGCCATACCAAAAGCGACACCACAAAAATATTTACCCTGCGCGACTTTTATAGTAAACTTAAGATGTTCGTCTTTAAGTATCTGCGGAGGTGAATAAGCGGCAATATCCCGTGACAGGAATACCGGAGCCAGGTTCCCAGGGCCAAAAGGACCCATTTGCTTTAATACCTTGAGGAACTTAGGAGTGATTTGATTTAATGGTAACTCCAAATCAATCTCCAATAGGGGTACCAGCAGCTCTGGGGCGATGGTGGTGCTCACAACCTCTTCAAATCGCTGCTGGAATTGAGGAACTTTATCCACCGACAAGGTCAAACCTGCTGCGTATTTATGCCCGCCATAAGCATCCAACAAATCCGAGCAGGAGGCAATTGCCTCATAAATATCGAATCCTTCCACTGAACGCGCCGAACCCGTTGCTTTATCCTGAGATTCAGTCAGGATGATAGTGGGTCGGTAAAATTTCTCGATACACCTTGAAGCTACGATGCCGATTACTCCTTTATGCCAGTCTTTCTTATAAAGCACGGTGGTTTTGGAAGTGCTGGATGAAACATCCTTTTCAATCATTTCCAGCGCTTCTCTGGTGATATGGGTATCCATATGCTTACGGGTGCTGTTCTCATCATTTACCTGAGAAGCCCAGGGAATGGCGGTATTCTGGTTGTCCGCCAGCAACAACTCCACTGCGGTTCGTGCATGAGCAATCCTCCCAGCCGCATTGATCCTGGGGGCAATACCGAATACTATCTCAGATATATCAACTTTACCATGGATACCACTAACTTCAATTAAGGCAGCTAAACCTGGGCGGGGCTTTTTATTCAATATTCGTAAACCATAGTACGCCAGGATACGATTCTCTCCGGTTATCGGTACCAGGTCAGCGGCAATACTCACAGCCACCAGGTCCAAATACGGATAACACACTTCGGGAGCAATCCTACGCTGCCGGCAGTAAGCCTGAATGAGTTTAAATCCAATTCCGCATCCGGATAACTCCTTATACGGATAATGGCACCCTGGTTTTTTAGGGTCAAGGATTGCCGTAGCCGTAGGCAACTCAGCAGCCGGTAAATGGTGATCGCAGATTACAAAATCGATCCCTGCCTTTACCCCCTTTTGCACTAACTTTATGGCTTTTATTCCGCAGTCCAGGGTAATGATCAATTTAAAGTCGTTGGCAATGGCCCAATCCACTGCCTTGGCGGATAACCCATAGCCTTCAGTATAGCGGTCCGGAACATAGTAATCCAGGTGAGGGTAGTAGCGGGAAAAGAAGTCAAACACCAAGGCCACAGCGGTGGTGCCATCCACATCGTAATCACCATAAACCAGAATTTTTTCACCTTTGGACATGGCTTTACAGATTGCTGCTACAGCCAGATCCATTGAATCCATTAGAAAGGGATCGTGCAGGTTCTGCAAGGAGGGGCGAAAGTAAGTCCTGGCCCGATCAAAATCAGAGATTCCTCTCTGTGCCAGAATGGTGGATAAAGCGGGCTCCAAGTTGACCGTCGATGACAAGGAAGAAACTATATCCGGTGACGGCAACTTCTTTAATACCCATTCTTTCTGCATGTCTTCAAAATAACGAATTACCGGTATAAACTTAAAGGAATAATATTGCTAAATTGATTATTGAGATTCAGGAATCGGTGGGAAAATTCAGAGAAATTTTTGATCGCTGGAAGGAGTACGTAAGGGTAGATCTGATCATGTACCTGGTGATGATAATCCTTTTTGCCCTGGTTATTATATTCTATCTGTAGTTCAACCCGGAATTCTTTTATGGGTCTGAACTCCCAACTGCTTTAACCTTTTTGCCCTGGAAATTAAATTGCCCTTTCCGTTATTAAGTTTATTTAAAGTACCCTGATAAATACGCTGAGATTGGTCCAAAACCTTACCCAACTGTTGCAGATCGATCAGCATTCCGCATAATTTATCATAAATCCTTCCTCCTTCGCGGGCAATCTGAAGGGCATTCTGATGTTGCTTTTCATTGCGCCAAACCAGGGCAATGGTTTTCAAAGTCGCTAGTAAAGTGGTCGGGGTCACAATCACTACCCTGCGCTCCCAGGCAAAACTTAATAGATCCTGCTGGTCGCTGCGCAAGGCCACATTCAGGCTGCCTTCTACCGGTAGAAACATGAATACGAAATCAAGACTTTGAAGCTGATCCAGTTTCTGGTAATATTTTTCGCTTAAATTCTTAACATGTCCTTTAAGGGATTGCAGATGCTGTTTCAATTGTTGTTGTTGTTGTACCTTATCATCGCAATTGATGTAGGCCTCATAGGCTTTTAGAGACACCTTAGCATCGATAATCACGTGCTTCTTTTGGGGCAACATTACGATTACATCAGGTCGCTGCCTGGAGCCCCGTTCGTTGGTTAACTCCATCCCTGATCCCTGAGTAAAAAACTCCTGGCCTTTTTGTAATCCGCTTTGGTCCAGTATGCGTTCCAGCACTACCTCGCCCCATAACCCCTGCGTTTTATTATCTCCTTTCAATGCCTGGGTCAAATTACGGGCATCTTCAGACATTTGTTTGTTGAGGTGGGCCAGACGTTTTACTTCCTCCTGTAGCAGCTTATTGTCCAGAGTATGCTGCTGATGGCTAACCTCCAGCCGGTTTTCAAAATTGCTCAACTGCTCTTTTAATGGATTTAGCATACCGCTCAACTTTTCCTGATTCACATCACTCAAATGATCGGCGTTTCTTCGTATTAAGCGTTGCACCAGGTTCTCAAATTGAGCGGTGTACTGCTCCTGCAACTGTTGAAATCGCTGGTTTTCACCGTTCATTCTGTCCTGTAAATTGCGATTCTCCGCTTGCAGTCTTACCAATTCCGCCCGTAGATCCAACTCGGCAAATTCCCGTTCCTGATATTGCTTTTGCAGTTCCAAGAACTGCTCTTTTAACATTTTATAACGGTCAGCCACCAGGCTTTTCTCTTTATCGAGGTCTAAGTATTGCTCTTTGGTGATTACACTGCTGGTGGTACTGCGCCAAACCAGATAAGTACAGGCTATGCCGATTATCAAACCGGATAGCAGAAAGATAAATTCCATGAATTAACACCGTTTAACATCCTTATAACGGTGACAATAAAAAAGCAGTACACCTTGGTACTGCTTTTACTGTGATTCCGTATTTTATGCGGATCAGATCACGCCTTCCAACACATCCTTCATAGGAACCCTTCGACCATCTTTGTAAGGAACGATCCAGGCATCTTTTACCCCCATATCACGCAAATACTTTTTGAACTTATCCGCCTGCCAATAATCTTTAAAATTTCCCAAAGTATAGCGTTGAGTACCATCAGCATCCACTTCCCCTCCAAAGTTGTCACTGGCATCGAAATATTTGGAAAGGTCTTTGTTTCGGAATGCCCCTATCTGCACCTTGAAAATGACCCCGGGGGCTACCTTGGTATTGTTTGGTGTTTCATCACCACTGATGTCCAACACGGAAGTTTCCGCCAGATCCTGTTCCAGGTTTTGCACTTTAGCTTGAAGTACAGATACCTCCTCAGTCTTTTCCTGTAGTTCAGATTCCATGTCGGAAAAATCCCCGTTCAACTGGTTTATCTGCTGTTTTAGACTGTTGTTTTCCTCTACCATATTCTTGAATTCTTCAAGATTCATGGCCTTTTTGGTCTGTTTCCACTCTTTTTTTTCTGCTTTGGTAAGTTGAGCATAGCTGATACTGCCACAACCAATACCCAACAACCCGCTTAACAATAATACCTTTTTCATTATTCCAAGATTATGTTATAGATACGAATCTACAAAAATAACCGTCAAATTGACAAATCGATAGTCAATTTAGCCTTGAATGATGTTTCTAGTCCCGGTCTCCTACCATCTTGCCGGGGTCTACCCAGCGGTCAAATTCATCATTGGTCACCAGGCCCAATTCAATGGCCGCTTCTCTAAGGGTTGTGCCTTCCTTATGTGCTTTCTTGGCGATTTTTGCTGCATTGTCATACCCAATATGATTATTGAGTGCCGTAACCAGCATCAACGAGTTCTCCAGATTTTCCTTAATTATTTTATCATTAGGCTCAATACCCTCAGCACAGTTCACCCGGAAGGATTTACAGGCATCGGCCAGTAACCCCGCCTGGGTTAAAAGATTGTAGATCATCATGGGTTTGAACACATTCAGCTCGAACTGTCCGTTGCTGCCTCCGATGGACAAAGCTACATCCATTCCCATTACCTGAGCGCATACCATAGTTAGCGCTTCGCACTGAGTGGGGTTTACTTTCCCGGGCATTATAGACGAGCCCGGCTCATTCTCAGGAATTAATATTTCTCCGATCCCGCTTCTGGGCCCGGAAGACAACATCCGAATATCATTGCCTATCTTCATCAAGCTAACTGCCAATTGCTTTAAGGCTCCTGAAGTCTCCACCATAGCATCATGTGCGGCTAATGCTTCAAACTTGTTGGAGGCTGAAACAAAAGGCAAATCCGTAAGCTCAGCTATATTCTTCGCCACAGATTTAGCATAGCCTTTGGGTGTATTGAGACCAGTGCCTACCGCTGTCCCGCCTAATGCCAGTTCGGAGAGGTGATCAAGAGTGTTTTTTAAAGCCTTTATGCCAAAATCCAATTGTGCGGCATACCCACTGAATTCCTGACCTAAAGTTAATGGCGTAGCATCCATAAAATGAGTACGCCCGATTTTTACCACCTCCGAGAAGGACTGGGATTTCTGTTGAAGCACAGCTTGCAGAGCCTCCACCTGAGGTATCGTCTCGTCAACCAGTTTACGGTAGGCCGCAATGTGCATGGCGGTGGGAAAGGTGTCATTGGAAGATTGTGATTTATTGACATGATCATTGGGATGAATGGCTTTTTTTTCGTCCGTCAATTTACCACCGCCGATTACGTGGGCCCGGTTGGCTATTACCTCATTGACATTCATATTGCTCTGGGTACCTGAACCGGTCTGCCAGATTTTCAAAGGAAATTGGTCATCCAATCGGCCACTTAATATTTCATCGCAAACCCGTGCGATCAACTCCGCTTTTTGTTCTTCCAGCACTCCCAGCGATTGGTTGGTCAAAGCCGCAGCTTTCTTTAAAACCGCAAAAGCGTAGATGATTTCCAGGGGCATCTTCATTGATTCGCCGCCAATGGCAAAGTTCTCCAGGGAACGCTGGGTTTGGGCACCCCAATACTTATCTTCCGGGACCTTTACCGTGCCCATGGTGTCCTTTTCAATTCTGTGGCTCATATTTTCAGGTTAGTATGATCAGTATCACAATTTTACTCATTTTTAATACAAGGAGGGGCTTTGGTTACCGCATAAATAAGTTAGTCCGCCTGATTTTCCCCTTGGTCGACCTATATGGTACATTGGTCTTAATTATCGGTTTGGTACTATTCCAGGTATTAAATTTGTTTTCATATTATAGAGGGCATTACCAGCCAGCAGTGTTGACTGCTAATTCAATGTTGGTTTCAGTTAGTTTCTTGGTTTATGTGTGAGAAAGCCTTATCCCTGATCGGATGGGCTTTCTACTTCTACGGCGTTTTTAACAAATCCATCTTTTCCAGAATAGACCACACCACGATTCCCACGCTGACCGCTACATTGAGGGAATGCTTAGTGCCGAATTGCGGGATCTCCAGACACTGATGAGCCAAAGGAAGCAGCTCATCGCTAACCCCAAATACTTCATTACCAAATACCAGGGCATACTTCATCCCGGGGTATATTTCAAATTCCGTTAGTGACTTTCCACTATCTGTTTGTTCCACTAATATTATCTGATAACCTTCGCCGATTAATTTCTCCACCAAAACCATGGATTGAGCCCAGTACTCCCAGGCTACGGAATCGGTAGCTCCCAGAGCAGATTTATTAATTTCCCGGTGCGGGGGTGTAGCGGTAATGCCACATAAATAGACTTTTTCCAGGATAAAAGCGTCGGCAGTACGAAAAGCTGAACCCACATTATGCATACTTCTGATATTGTCCAATATTAATACCAAGGGGTTTTTGGGGGTATCTTTAAACTGTTCAATACTCAATCTGCCCAGCTCATGGTTTTCAATCTTGCGCATATGGGAAATTATTTTTCAGGGACCCCGACAATCAATAAATTTCAATTAATTTTAGGGTAAGGTGAAATAAGTAGTATGGCCAAAACAAAGGTAAAAAAAGCCAGGGAAACTCCTTTGATGAAGCAGTATAATGCCATCAAGGCCAAACATCCCGGAGCCATGTTGCTTTTCCGGGTGGGAGATTTCTATGAAACTTTCGGGGAGGATGCAGTGGCAGCCAGCCAAATCCTGGATATCGTGCTTACCAAACGGTCTAACGGGGCTGCTTCAGAAGTAGAACTGGCAGGATTTCCCCATCATGCCCTGGATACCTATCTACCCAAGTTAGTAAGGGCCGGCAAAAGGGTGGCCATCTGTGATCAGTTGGAAGATCCCAAACAGGCCAAGGGGATTGTCAAAAGAGGTATCACTGAACTGGTAACACCAGGGGTCACCTTCAACGAAAACGTATTGCTCAGCGATACCAACAATTACCTCGGTGCACTTTACTTTGGAACGGAGACCATTGGTGTGGCCTTTTTGGACATCTCGACCGGTGAATTCTGTGCTACTGAAGGTTCCCCAGCTGAAGTGGAAAAGCTGCTTCAAAGCTATGACCCCTCTGAAATTCTTTATTGCAAAACCCAAAAAGACAAGCTGCACCGGTTTGGGCAAGGCCAGTTTCCCGACCGGCATGTATTTCCCCTGGATGACTGGATCTTTAGCCTGGATTTTGCAGAGAAAAAACTGCTGGACCAGTTTAAAACTACCCAGCTTAAAGGATTTGGCATGGACAAGTTGCCCCAGGCCGTTATCTGCAGTGGCGCAATACTCTACTATCTGGAGATCACTGAGCATCGCCAGCAATTGCATATTGCCTCTCTTTCCAGGATTGAGAATGAGCGATACATGTGGCTGGATAAATTCACCATCCGCAACCTGGAGTTGGTACACCCTCAACAGGAAGGAGGAGTAGCGCTGGCCTCGGTGCTGGATCACACTGTCACCACCATGGGCAGTCGCATGCTGAAAAAATGGCTGCTGCTCCCCTTGAAGGATAGCGCCTTGATCAACCACCGGCTGGACCTTACTTCATCCCTGATCAAGAACCCGCCGTTGTTGGAGAAGTTGACGGACTGCCTAAAATCCATCGCCGATCTAGAGCGGTTGATCTCCAAAGTGGCGGTGTCCCGGGTCAACCCCAGAGAATTGCAACACCTCAAGCAATCACTGGGCGCCTGCCAGGAGATCAAGAAACAGCTGTTGCAACAGGATGACCCCAGCCTGCTGGAACTGGGCCACCAGATCGAACCTTGTGCAGGTTTAGTGGATAACATTGAATCAACTCTCAATCCAGAGCCCCCATTGAGCTCTAGTCAGGGCAATCTGATCCGGGAGGCAGTGGATGAAGAGCTGGATCAACTGCGAAAAGTAGCCTTTTCCGGTAAGGATTACCTGTTGAAATTACAGCAGGAAGAAACAGCACGCACCGGTATTAGCTCTTTGAAAATCGCCTACAACAAGGTATTCGGTTATTACCTGGAAGTCACCAATGCCCATAAAGATAAGGTGCCTGAGGAATGGATCCGCAAGCAAACCCTGGTCAATGCTGAACGCTATATAACCCCTGAACTAAAAAATTATGAGGAGCAGATCCTCACTGCCGAAGAGCAGATCTGTGTGATCGAACAGAGACTTTTTATGGAATTGGTGGAAGCAGCCAAAGAATTCATTTCCCCGGTGCAGCAGAATGCCCGGGAAATAGCGCAGTTGGATGTGTTGAGTTCTTTTGCCCAGGCGGCGATCAAGCATAAATATGTGCGTCCCCAGTTGGATGAATCAAACGCACTGGATATTAAAGAGGGCCGCCATCCGGTGATTGAGCGCATGATGCCCGCCGGAGAGCAATATGTACCCAACAATGTGTTCCTGGACCAGGATCAGCAGCAGATCATCATAATAACCGGTCCTAATATGGCCGGTAAATCCGCCTTGCTAAGGCAAACTGCTTTGATCGTGCTAATGGCCCAGATGGGCAGCTTTGTACCCGCCGCCTCAGCTCAGATCGGCCTGGTGGATAAGATCTTTACCCGGGTAGGAGCTTCGGACAACCTGTCACAGGGAGAATCCACCTTTATGCTGGAAATGATCGAGACCGCCAGTATATTGAATAACCTGAGCTCCCGCAGTTTGGTGCTTATGGACGAAATAGGCAGAGGTACCTCCACTTACGACGGCATCAGCATTGCCTGGTCGATTGTAGAGCATTTACACCAAAGCCAGCAGCGGGCCCGTACCCTGTTTGCCACCCATTACCATGAGCTCAATCAGCTCACCGATACTTTGGAACGGGTAAAGAATTTTAACGTTTCGGTTAAGGAAGTAGGCAATAAGGTAATATTCATGCGCAAATTGAAACCCGGGGGGAGCCAGCACAGCTTTGGTATCCACGTAGCCCAGATGGCCGGCATGCCCAACCAGGTGGTGATCCGGGCAGCAGAGATTATGCGACATCTGGAGAAGGATAAGATCCAGGAAGAAGCGGGGCAGGCCTTAAAGGAGCTTCCGGCTTCCCACTACCAGTTGCAGTTGTTCGAAAATAATCCAGCTTTTACCAAGGTCAAGGGCATACTGGAGCAACTGGATATCAATACCATCAGCCCGGTAGAAGCCCTGCTCAAACTCAACGAGTTAAAGATCCTGTTGCAAGAAGAGAAACGGTAGGATGACCCTGGTCATTTTTTACAGTTTCTCATTGCTATTTTAGCAGGCTTCTTTAACTTTGCTTTCCCTTTTGGGACATCAGCGAAAGTAGCTCAGCTGGTAGAGCACGACCTTGCCAAGGTCGGGGTCGCGGGTTCGAATCCCGTCTTTCGCTCCCAGATCATCCACCATAGCTCAGTCTTTGCCAAGGCTACGGCCCACTATGCAAGCGACGGTGGATAAATATTTTTAGAGCGATCATACCGAATGAGGTATGGGATAAAGTATTATAATAACGGAGTTGATTCGAGGGGAAATCGGAATCCCAAACTCCCGTCTTTGTACAAATTTTAACTGTACTTCGACGGACCCAACACACTCAAACTCCCACTCAAACTCAAACTCAATATGCCCAGGTGGTGGAATTGGTAGACACGTTGGACTTAAAATCCAATGGCCATCTAACGGCCGTGCGGGTTCAAGTCCCGCCCTGGGTACAAGGGTAGCGCGAAGGAGGAAGGTGGAGCAAGAATTAAGTATTTAACCAACTTAATAATTAATTTTAAGGCTGGCTATTAACTTCTATTATATCTAAGGCATTCAATATGTTTATAAATCGTTGAGTTTCTTGAAGCTCGTCGTAAAAAGGATAGATGCCTAAGTACAGGGTGTACAATATCCCTGGTTCCTCAGCTGCTTTTTCTAACCAATCAAGGGTTGTGTCTTTTTCAATTGCTACATTCAACTTTCAATGTGCATTTTATTAAAGCGGTCGGTGAATGACACCAGTATTCCTTAAGATATTTTTTTCATTAATTCTTTGAACCTCGGTTCATCACGGAGAGAGTCATAGTCCGAGTCATGTTCAATCCATGCTTTATTACCATATCCGTTCTCAATGGCAATTTGTAAGAAATTTAGCGCCTTGTCCTTTTTGCCAGCTTTTGCATATAGACATGCTGCATTAAACAATACTGATAAATCATTAGGATATAATTCCAGTGCTTTATTAATACATCTAAAGGACTCCTCTTCATCGCCGTTTTCAAAAAGAGATATTGACCCAATTGATAGCGCTCTTCTATCCGCTGGATCTAATTCTAATCGTCTTCTGACTCTTTTCATTCCCTCTATCATTGCATCATGCCCATCATTATTCCGAATCATATTTAGGGATTGTGAAAGAAGAATTAAACTTTGAAAATCTTCTTTATCCACTTCTGATGCTTTAAGAAACATTTCAGCTGACTTTTCAGTCAATCCCAGAGAATAGCACCATCTGCCATATCGATAGTAAGTGTCAAACGAATTAGGGTTTAATTGTATAGCTTCATTAAATTCTCTTTCAGCTTCTTCGTAGTGGTTGCGAAGAGCTAAAATTACTCCATATGAGGAATGGCTTTCTGCCAAATTAGGGGCTAAGGCAAGAGCTTTCAGGCTATATGCCTCTGCTTTTTCCAGATCAGTTTTGTTCGCTCCCTTCCATTCATATAATTGGGAGTAAACGTTGGAAAGACCTGCATAGGCAGGACCGTAGTTTGGGTCGATGTGTATTGCTTGCTTAAACAATTGTTTAGCTTGTACTAAGTTAAATTGGTGAAATAATTTACGGCCTTTTAGAAAACACTCATAGGCTTCAATCTCTGCTTTCTGAGGGCGGATGATTTCTCTTTCTTTACTGGTTAAGACACCCTTTAATTCGGTGGCAACATTTTTGGCTATATCCTCCTGAATTGCAAATATATCCTCAAGTTCACGGTCATACCGCATGGTCCATAAATGAGATCCATCTGAAACTTGCACCAGTTTTGTGGTAATCCGTAATCGTTTACCTGATTTGCGTACACTTCCTTCTAATAGGCTGCTGACATCCAAAGCTTTTCCAATTTCGCGAACATCAATATTTTTCCCTTTGAACGAAAACGCCGAGGTACGAGCTACAACTCGCAGGTTATTTATCTGAGCCAAAGTATCAATGATTTCCTCAGAAATTCCATCACAAAAATACTCCTGGTCAGGGTCATTACTCATATTTACAAAGGGAAGAACTGCGATACTATTGACAGACGATTTAGACGCCTGGTTTCTTAATGAAAGGGGTGAAGAATCTCCAGAATGTGATGTTAGAACTTTAAATATCCGTATTGGATCATTCACATTTTTCAATTTTTGCTCTTTGACAAATCTGGTTACGATACCTGTTTTATTCGAGACATTTGAATGAATCGCTTCGGAAACATAGATTTCGCGAGGATTTGATATAGCTTGTATTCTTGCAGCTATATTTATACCATCTCCATATACATCTTCATTTTCAAATACAACTTCAGCAAGATGCAGACCTATTCTTAATTCTAAACCTCGAATATTCTTACTTTCTTCTTGAATTTTAATTGCCGCATTTACCGCATCAGAGGCGCTATCAAAACTTGCCAAAATACCATCACCCATTTCTTTGATCCATCTTCCCTTGAATTGCTCAATTATGTGTCCCTGTATTTCTCTGTTCTTTGATAACAAACTCATTGCAAATTCCTCGCTTTCACCCATAATTGATGTATACCCGACAATATCGGTAAACATGATAGCTGCAAGCTGGCGGGACTGAGACATGGAATTAAATTACGAAAAATACCGCCATGATGCTGTAGTTAATTGGTTTCTAGGTGACTAACTAGTCCGCATCTCCAGCTACGGGCTGAAAAAGTTGTGCTTTCCCAACGCATGCACACCAATTTGGAACATATCCGTCATTCCAGTTTATGTGATATGTTTATATATCAAGCCTTTTATTTAAAACCACCTGAATAAAACATATTATGAAAAGTTGAGAGAAATCTTTTTGATATAGTTTTCCCAATGTTTTTGGCGTCCATTATGCTTCGGGATTAGTATAGGTCACAATATCAATCCCAATTCCGTTCGGGTCAACGATTGCGAAATGCCTGTCACCCCAGGGTTCGTCCCTGACTGCAATTTCGATTACAACCCCTTTGTCTTTAAGCTTTTTATAAACCATATCCACATCTTCAACTTCTATGGTAAGATAAACGCCTTTACCAGTGAATGGTGATTGAAAAATTGGTTTCTGGCTTGGATGATTTGGTTGTAAAAAGCTGATTTCTGCTGACCTGTCGGGTGTGTGCATCAAGAGGTAAAAGTCGTTTTCAAAGCTTACACCAAAGCCCAATACATTTGTGTAAAATTCTTTGGTTTCGGCCAGTTTTTCCGTGATTATTCCTGCGTTCAGTTTCATTTGTTTTGCGTTTGTCTATTTGTCCAACCGGCGATTAGATATTTTTTTAAGACAAAATTAGAATGAGATGTTTGGCGGGAATTGTAATAATCGGACAAAGGCTATCCGAAGGCTTCTGAAGGCGTTATCCCATAGAATGTTTTGAAGTTTTTAATAAAATGAGCTTGATCAAAAAATCCAACATCAAAGTACAGTTTATTCTCTTTGAGGCTCTGTTTTGAAGGTTTGGCATTCAAGATGTGCTGAAACCTTACCACATTACTAAATGTCTTTGCAGTTGTTCCTATATAATAATTAAAAATCCTGCGTAGTTGTCGAGGACTCAAACCGGTATTCAGTTCTCTTTCGATGTCCAAAAATCCGTTCTTTTGAAAAATTAGATTTAAAGCCTTGAAGAAGCGTTGATCATAGTGATAACATTGTTTTCCTGTAATTTCGATTAACTTTTCATTCAATTTATTTGTTATAATTTCCAACGGTTCCCATGATTTGATTTCATCTGTAATCCAGTTTGAAAGGCCAGGGAGAACGTGTTCCAATTCCTGTGCCTGATCGCTCAATGTTTTTGCGTCAACTCCAAATAGAAGTGGAAAGGCAGTAGGTAAAAACCGGATGCCGATATAGTCAAAGGCCTTTCCAATCGGGAACTCTGTGTACTTTCTACAAAACCCCATTATTAAGTTTTCGGAGGGTCGGTTGTGGTCAAAAAATATGTCAACACAGCCGTCCGAAACCACTCGGTATTCGAATGCTTGATTGAGTTGCTTTTGTGTTTTCAGTTGCCAAAAGCAGTACACAAAATTGTCTATTCCTTTGTGTGGCCGAACTTCTCGATAAACTACTTCATTACTTTCAGCATTCACAGTCGGCTGAATCGGTTTGTAATAGTTTTTAATAGTTTCAAGTTCTTTCACCTTATTTTGTCTGCATTATGCCCAACCGGTTCAGGCTATGTGCCTGGGCCTATCCAAATGTACTAATATTGGGCATAGCGGTTATACCATGTTAGGCTGCGTATAAGACGCTAAGATAAACACCACGATCTTTATAATTGTTCTTGATGAAAGCTAACAACCCAAAATGGGTCATTCAGCATATCCGGATCATTCATACACGAAAACTACCGGCCTGACGATCATTCCATCCCCATTTTCAATGTTCAATGGTTGGCCTACAAATAGCATCCTTTTCTTATTCAAAAGTTTGTCAATGTTGAAAAGTTGTTCATATACGGGAATTCCTTTGCTTAGAAACTCGTAATGAATGGGGGCTAATCGTTGCAAGGCCGTTTTTGAAATTACTTCAGTAGGATTATCATCGCTTTCTACATTGAAAGAGTCAGTTCCAAAGGCTTTTACGGGAAGATTAGCCAGGTATTGAGCTGCTTCTTGGGTAAGTGCTATTCGAGCTGGAAATTCATCTTCTTCCGGTAAAATATAATTAGTATAGATTATGATGATATCACCAGGTTGTATATCATGTTTCTTAATCTCCTTTAAGGAAACAGATCGTCCGAAAGGCAGGGCGCTTACATCAATGACTTTTAACGGCCCAATAAAATCGTTGACCGCATAACTGTCGATTGTCTCTTCCTGATCCACATGGCTGGGAGCATCTACGTGCGGCCCTCCATGATTAAAGATGGTAAGATATGAATTATTAACCGATAGAATTCCGTCCGGGAATTCGGATCTTTGATTAATGGTTTCGAAAGAGTTTGATTCCGAAAATCCGTAATGATTCAAAAGTCCGCCCCATACCTGTTCAGGTAAATCCTCTGTTATCAAGGCACCCAAATCAATAATTTCCTTGGGAACAGGTAATTTTTCATCTGTTACATTCGAGGTACAGCTCAGTATGATACAGAATATGAGACAATTATGCAGGCTTTTCATAATGCTTAGGACACTAAGTAGTTCTTTGAAGGCTCTTACTGACCATCGTAAAATGGAAATAAACTAGCACAATCGAAAATAGTGACCAGCTCCTTTGGGATTGAAGTGAGACGTTCTATAGGGCAGTAAATGGTCAAAAAATGGAATCCTACTCTTGGATGTATCAACATTTCCTTTGAAAAAAATTCCGAAACTGTGTCATATTTCGGGTTGGGAGGTAACTAAATAATTAGGGAGCATCTTTTAAATGGTGGATCAACTTGAAAATACCTTTCTGAAAGGCATAGCACAAAACCAACATAGATTATGGAGAGTATGTTCTGTTTATTCATTCACTGATGAGGATAGAAAGGATCTATTTCAAGAAGTTCTGCTGAACATTTGGAAATCAATGCCATCTTTTAACGAGAACTCCTCATTAAATACATGGATGTTCAGGATTACTTTAAATGTGTGTCTCAGATTGAAATCCAAACAAGATCAAAAAAGACTCCGGGTCCTAACAATGGATAGTTTAACCATAGACAATGTTAAGTCAGAAAATATAAACCAGGATAGCATTGAACAGCTTGTACAGCTTAGAAATTGCATTAGGAAACTAAATGAGGCTGATAGGGCAGTAGTAACATTATACCTGGAGGAATTACCCTACAAAGAGATTTCTCAGATCACCGGTTTATCTGAAAATCATGTCGCGGTAAAGATCAAGAGGATTAAAGAAAAACTGTCTACATGCCTGAAAAAAAGATAAAATGATAGAAGATGAATTAATAAAAATATGGCAATCTTCCTCAGTTCAGGAACGTCTGAAATTTGAGAAATCTAGGTTTATGATCGAAGTACAATCGAATCTAGATCGTTTGGATAAAGTGATTAGGAACCGATACCTAGTGGAGTACTTTGGGCAAATTATTGTAATTCCAGTATTTGCTTTTTATGCTTTCATTATTCCTTTTACTCTAACTAAAATAGCTTCGGTACTTTCAGTTGTTTGGGGGATCGCCAGAGTACTTCAATATAGAAGTGCAAAAAGGCGAAAACCAGTAGGTTTGACAGAAGACTATGTTTCATATTTAACAAAATCTAAACAATATATCCTCGATCAGATCAAGCTTGCAAAGACTATAAATACCTGGTACTTATTCTCTGCCCTACCCATAGGTTTCCTATTTTTTCTTGGAATGCATTTAAATGGAATTGTTTCAATTCGCTTGTTTATTGGAGTTGTAATTTTTATGATAATTCTTCACTTCATAAATAAACGAGCTAACCAAAAAGCGTTCTTACCAAGACTAGAAAAAATCGATCAACTTTTAAGAGTTATGAATGAATAAAATAATGAGGTTTCAACTCCATGTCCGGATGCAGACATTCCTAGGTTACTAAGAAAACTAATCCTTATTCAAGATATAGTTGACTTAGAGGAACTCAATGGTTGCCCTCATGCCGCCGATGATTGCGGCTGGGATTTTCCAAAACGTCTGATTACGAAGCCCCATTTTTAATCACTTTTTGCACCTGGCGTAGGTTTTGTAAATCCTCAATTGGATTGCCATTGACTATGATCATATTTAACCTGCTTCCCACATCTAGCTTTCCAATTGGTATGTCCCAAGCTGTAGCTGCGTTACCGGTTGCGGTTTGTAAAGCTTCCAAGTTGCTTAGGCCTGCCTCCGTATAAATTCTAAGTTCATTAAGTAAATCGTCTCCCCAGTTTAAATTTAAATTACCGCTGTCAGTACCTGCCACTATCATTACCCCTGCGTCGTGTAGTAATATTAGGTTTTTCAGGCCTTCAACTCTGGTGGTCCTTAAGGGAAATCCCTCCGGATGACTTCCTCGTTCTTTTGCCAGCTCTCTACCCCTTTCTCCCATAATTGAGGTTGGAACGACAAAGGCCCCACTTTTCTTGATGACATCTATCATATCAGCTGTAACAGGAGTTTGTTCGGCATATTGCCACATATGCGCGAACCCATCGGGTTTTAATTTCGCAACTTCGATCATTTCCTCTCGGGTGCCAATATGGACTATGGTTTTTAAATTTCTCGCTCTTGCATAATCGATAATTTTTTTCACCGAATCATAGGGAAGGGTCGGTATGGTGCTTGCTTGCCTAAAACTCCGCTCATGCCTTACGATTTTTATCAGGTCAACACCTTCAGTAATTCTATTCTCTACCCAGGTTTCTACCGATACCGAATCATTGATGGTTTCGATTACGTTCTCACTGACCTGAGTCGGATGCCCCCCAGGAACCGTTGCGGCAAAACCAGAGGTGAAATAATACGGATATCCAATTTCTCTGCTCAACTTTTTTAATTTCTGGTCACGCTCAACAAGCGAGGCATGAAGTCCGATTTTGGCGAGGATGCCCAGGTTATGACCCTCTTGCAAATGCTCTTCAGCCCAAACATGAGAATGGCTATTAACCAAACCGGGTAATAAATATTTACCATTTCCATCATAAATGGAATCCCCGGTGATAACTTCATTGGTAATTATGCTTATGGTATCCCCTCTGATCCCAATATTGACTACTCCATGATCTTTATGACCATCAAATAAACCTATCTCTGTCAAGACAACGTCATAGGGCGCGGGACTTGAACAATTTAGAAAGGAACTGATAATAACTATAGGTATAAAATGCTTCATGAAAAAGTAAGGTGTAACGATGTTATTTATGCAATGCGAATTTGTAGTATTTTCCAATTTGAATTTGTGCAGCATTATAAATATTGTTCTGCTTAGACATTCAAGATAGGCGATCTTCGGCCAGAAGTGGCCGGTCAGGAGGCAGCAATCCCATACTCATGCCTAATTAATATCCAATTCGAAGAATCTGACTGCGTTCTCATAGAAAATTTTTCTTTTATCCTCTTCATCCAAAAAGTCAAAGCTATTTAATTTTTGAATGCTCAATTCAATATTATGCGGCCAATACATAGCATCTGAACCGAACATAACGCGGTCGATAAGGTTACCTTTTTTCGCTTTGATTAAGAATTCTTCTGCATACCAGGATGACGGTTTATTTTCAATCCATAATAATGCCCCAAGTCCACAATATACCTGGGGATACATTCCCATTAAGGCAAGCGATCTTTCATAAAAAATGCCTCCGGAATGCATCAAATAGATCTTAAGTTTTGGATAGTTAATTAAGACTTCTTCAATAAGTAATGGATCACCTAATGCAAGTCGGAATCTCTTATACCTGTTGGAAATGCCTGGAGGCCCGGTCCCAGTATGAAGTGCTACAGGAATACCTTCACGCTCACATATAGCCAGGTAAGGCGCAAGTTTCGGATCAGCAAGTGTCAGACCATTGAATTGCGGCATGAACTCGCCCCAAACTTGTATTTTACCCTCATTAACTAACTGCTTAAATTCCAGCGTATCGAAACTCGGATAGTTATTCGATTCATAACCCGCAAGCATCTTTGCTTCCAAATCCGCATCGTACCTACCACCACTTTTCATAGCAGCTACAATGTTGAATTTCTTGAAGTAGTGCTTGATCTCGGATTTAAAGGCTTCATAGGATTCTGGTGCTCCTGGTGGGGTACGGTAGCTCTGTTCGGTATATCCGTGAAGATGTACATCGATTATTGGTTTGATGCCATCCTGGGCATTAACCAATAACGGAAGAAGAAAAAGAATAGTCAGAAATTTTGTCATTAGCATTTTTATAAGATCGCCATACGGCTTGGTAATTCGGACAATGTTCGATGCGCCACTAACATGCAAATTATCCAGTAAATTGGCAACTAATGATTCAGCTTAGGACTTAAGGTCTTAAAGGAGGAGCATAAATTCGGCCCAATTTATGCAGCCCGCCGTCTATTAGATACCATCAATATCAAAAAAGCCGAAATCACCATGACGCAAGCTACGTTTATCAGATATCATGGATAAGGTCATCTCGATGGCGCCTTTTCCTTCAATACTTCGACAAACGGCACATCCAGATTTCTATCGTACTGAATGGCCTTGATCAATTCCTTATACAATTGGTTCTGGTCCATGTGTCGTCCGTCCAAAACCACCCCATCAATTTGTGCGGTATTTGTAATATCTTCCAATGGATTGGCGCGAAGGATCACCAAATCTGCCTGTTTCCCTGTAGCCACCGCCCCGATATCTGTCCGGTTTAGGTATTCTGCCGGCCTGATGGTGGCCGCCTGCAAGGCCTCAAGGTTTGAAAAACCTCCTTGCACCATCAGATGGAGTTCTTTATGAATGGCATACCCGGGGATGACACCGATAATAGGGGAATCCGTACCAGCCATGATACTTACACCCTGGTCTTTCATCCGTTTAAACAGCTTCGAAAGCTCAATCGCTCCATTGCGAGAAGCTTTGAAGTCATCAGGTGAGTGTTCTGTGAGTTGCCCAGATCTGAATGGATTGCTTTCCCAAGCCTCCTGAATACCAGATTGCTGTTGATACCAACTCATCAATGCACTATCGGGTTGCTGATCCATGATGCCCATACCCCACCAAACAGAGAGAGTCGGTGTAATCCAGGTATTATTTCTGATCAAAGTTTTGCTTAATTCTTCCAGCCTTTGGTAGTCTATATTTCCATCCAAATTACCATTTTCCCTGGCAGCCGTCAGTAAACCGGGATTACCCATCTTCTCCCCTGTGTAAACCGCAGTACTTAACATGAACCCATGTTCCAGGCACGACAAGCCCATGTTTGAAGCCTCCGTAATGGTTTCAAACATGGGAAACCTGAATGGGAGGTGACCACTAAAACTAATGTTATGTTTCTTGGCGGCCTGTGCTATTTTTCCCAGTTGCTCCATGGTCAGGTTATGATACACTTTTATGAAATCATACCCCTCCTTCTTGGTGGACAGAACCAAAGAATCGATGTCTGTGGAGTCTGTTACATATCCGCTGATCGCGGCTGCTACCAGCATTTCCGGGCCGGCAATCTCTCCTGCAGCAATTTCCTGTTGCCACTGGCCAACTTCATCAGGATAAGAATCGCCACAATCCCGCACTCCTGTTATCCCGTGTGCCACGTACATTGCCAGTATAGGTTGTTTTGTCCAGGTATGGGTATGCATATCCCATAGACCTGGGATCAAATACTTGCCACTGCCGTCAATAAGAGTAGGTGTATCAGGATTGGATTGCCTGGTAGGTAGTATCTCTTTTATTAGGCCATTTTCAACAATTACATCCTGTCCCTTGGATAATGAGCCATCTTCCACATGTATCACGGTCACGTTGGTAATGACTATATCTCCAGTTTGGGTTGGTTTACAACTTAACAGGACCAAACCAATTAATATTGGTGTCATCGGTATCCGATGCATAATTAAAGTTTTTTATGAAGCCCCATGGTTTAAGCTAACGCGCTTGGCTTACCTGAAGCCTACTATAACTTATGCAGCCAAAAATAGGAAAATACTATTGAGATAAATGCAAAAAGCTTGGTAATCAGGAATTTCCTTGACCGACAAGATAATACCCAAAAGCGGCCGGTCCAACGTTGCGATAACCAGTTTCGTTTTAACGAATTGATTTTTATTTCTACCTTCGATTTAGTTCAATGGTTCCATCTTTCAAAGCCACATTAATTCTAATATCTCGTGTAGATGAGAACTTCTTATAAAATTTTCACTATCTGTTCTATTATAGTAATACTGTTTGTGATTTACATTAATGTTCCTGAGCACAGGAAACAAATTAAAACAACACATTTTACTTTCTTGTTTAGTAACAATACTGACTCCCTAAATATAGTAGCACTTTCAAGAGCATTAGAAGAAAATTATTCAAGGATCGGTAATAATCTTAATACGGTTCCTGCAAAAAACATTGAAGTTAACATCTACGGTCAAAGATGGAGGTATATAAAAGCAACCGGACATTGGGGTGCTTCAGGAAACATAGAAGGGATTTCAAAACTCCATTTCGTTGAAAATACTTGGTTAGAAACTGAGATTTCAAAAATTGCAATCCATGAATTTGCTCATACCGTAGTTCTCAAACTTCTAATTGACAAAGAACCCAAGCCATTAAATGCTGAGGTATTCGATGAAAAATTCTCAGCCTTCCCAATTTGGCTTTGGGAGGGTCTCAGTGTTTATGAAGCAGAGCAATTTTATGATCCTAAATCTCTGTCCTATTTGAATAAAGGAGCATATCCACAGCTCTCAGAATTAAATGATCGTTCAAAAGGGCAAAAGATATACACCTGCGGATTTACTATTATTGAGTATATCTTGACTGAATACGGCAAGAATAAACTTATTAAACTCATCGAATCATACGGTGATTTAGAGAATGTTCTTGGTGTAACAGAAAGACAGTTTTCGAAAAATTGGTATGAGTTTGTAAATAACAAGTATCTAAAATAAGTAATTCTAAATTATATGACTGATAACCTTATTTACTACACAAACTTTTCAAAGCGATCTGTAACTCGTTGAAGACCTATTCTAACTGGTAAACCGTTGATTTCAAATAGATACAAAAGCTCCAAAGGTAAATTAACTTATCAAAAAATGTGATATCCCCACTGAACCCTCTGGAGTCAAATTGGTCATTCGATAACAGGCCGGTATATAATAAAAGCAGCCGGTCAGCTTATAATTGTTACTAATAGAAGGCTTCAAATTACAGGAGACCAAAAGTTTTAATACGACTACATACGTGACAGATTTAACAATAAAGCAGTTGCAGGTGAGTGTGGCAATCCCACCTAAGTTTCAAATAGGTAGTTGATCCCATGCCCTTCAAGTGATGGTTAGGGACCATTTTATTCTAAACGTTTGTTTTATAAATTGTAAGAAATTAATCTATTATCAATTATGAAATCAGTTTTATTCTTTACGGTCCTATTTTTCATATTTTCCTCTAGTAACCTGAAAAATGATTTGGGTACAGAGATAGAGAATTCTGAAAACTCAGAAAATCCAACTGTTAGATGCGAACTAATTGATAGTTGGAAACGAGCAAAAATCTTTACAAAGCAGTATCTCGAAGCTATGCCTGAGCAACATTATAACTTTCAACCAACTCCTGAGATACTTCCATTTGCTGATGAATTTCTTCATGTAGCCTGTGTAAACTTTCGTTATGCTGCAATGATTGCAGGAGGGAACGACTGTGCCAATTATGATGATGTTTATAATAATCCAAATCTTCAATCCAAAGAGTCAGTTATCGCTTTTGTGATGGATAGCTATGATGCCATGATCGATAGATTGAATGAGGAGAGTAACTTAAACGAAGAGACTTATTATTATAGGTGGAGTTGCAGCAAGGAGTGCCTTTCTATCAAAGGGTTCGAGCATCAATCGCATCATCGAGGAAAAGCCGCAATTTATCTTCGTTTAAAGGGAATAACACCTCCAGGACATATGTTGATCGAAGATTGGACAATGCCAAAAGACATAACAGAACAGGATTGGATAGAATCTGATGAGTACGTGAGTTACCAAAGATTGGTTGACAAGGAATAAATACACCACAGGCTTATGGTCGCTAACTAGTTTATATGCGAAAAATTTACTTGTTTTTTGCAACCAATTAGGGATGGCCATTATATGATTAATTCTAACCAGCTTTCATCAAAGGCAGATACCGGCCATAAGCTGCCGGTCGCAGCGACGGTAATTCCAGCAATTTCGAAAAGGTCTCTTATTCAATTAATAACTGGACAGTAAAGACTGTTCCAGATCCCTCTTTCGTATCTACCATTAAATTACCACCATGTCCTTTAGTGATTATATCATAAGTTAGACTCAATCCCAGACCGGTTCCCTCCCCGGCTGGCTTGGTCGTAAAAAAGGCTGAAATATCTTGTAAGGTTATCTCAAAAGATTTTTTCATTCTATTATCTTCAATACCACTTTCGGGTTATAATCAGTCGGTACTTCCTTATATTCCGGGATACCGCATAAAACGCATTGTTGATCAGATTGAGCAACACCCGCCCAATATCCTGACTGATAATTTTCACTTCTGGCAATGTAGGGTCAAGTTCAGTCCGAAATTCAGCGTTGAAAGTATGGTCCTTCGCCCGTAGTCCAGAGTATGCCAGCCGCAAATATTCATCAGCAAGTTTGTTTATATCGGTCAGTTCCTTGTCACGGTTGCCTGACCTTGAATGCTCAAGCATTCCTTGTACGATACTGCTCGCACAGTTTCCATGATGGTTGATCTTTTCAATATTTTGAATGATATCACTAATTATTTCTTCATCCAGTTCAGCATCCCTTTCATCCTTCAGTTTGGATCTCGCCTCTTTCAATTCTTCTATCAGTTCCTTGCTGACCTCAGAAAAGTTGTTGACAAAATTCGATGGATTTTGAATTTCATGTGCGATTCCAGCAGTATGCTCACCAAGAGAAGCCATTTTTTCGGTATGAAGTATTACCAAAATATGTTCCGACCGGGAATTCCCAGCACACTGCTTACATCTGCTCCCTGTAAACCGCGCAACTGTCTACCCTTGACCCTCCCGCAACGCTCACGGACGCTACTTTTTATATCCAGGCCCACGCACTACTCGCCCAGGTAGTTCGCCAGTATGCTCCCCATTATTCAGTACTTGAGTTCCATTGACAAAAACGTGTACCACACCGGTGGAGAACTGCTGAGGTTTTTCATATGTCGCGTGATCCTGAATTTCATTGGGATCAAAAATTGCCAAATCCGCATAGAAGCCTTCCTTTAGCGCTCCGCGTTTGGTTAATCTCAAATTTGTGGCTGGAAGGGTGGTTAGTTTGTAGATGGCTTCCTCCAGGGAAATTACCTTTTCATCTCTAACATATTTGCCCAGCAAACGGGCAAAATTGCCATATGCACGGGGGTGTGTGCTTGATTTCAGGAAAACACCTTCAGGAGCAGAAGATCTGGAATCTGAGCCAAAACTCATATAGGGCAACGCCATTTTCTTTTTTACATTTTCTTCTGACATCAGAAAATATACTGTCTCCACCTTGCTACCGTCCTGAATCACCAGGTCCATGGCTGTTTCCTCCGGGGATAAGTTTCGCATCTTTGCTACTTCAGTCAAGGTTTTTCCCGTGAGGTATTTCAAACTATCATTTTTGAATCCAACCAATATTACATTATCTGCAGATCCTGCAGCCTGCATCAGACTTTCCCACTGGTTGGCGGGAGTGGTCATTTCCTTCTTAACCTGATTGCGAATTTCCGGATCTTGCAACCGCCTTGCCCATTGTTCTTGTCCTCCCTCTTGCACCCAGGGTGGCATGGCGGCATCCAAACCCGAGGCTCCAGCTGTATAGGTATACATATCTGTAGTAATTTTCAATCCGGAAGACCTCGCGGAGTCAATTTTTGAGATCACCTTATGGTATTTATCCCAATTGGCCTTCCCGCTTAATTTAAGATGATATACTTCTGCTCTAATATCCGCTTTGTCAGCAATTTGTATCAACTCATTTAAGCTCTCCAATATTTTCACTCCCTCGCTTCTTATATGTGATATGTACATGCCATCATATTCAGCTGCCACCTTGCACATTTCAATTAATTCATCAGTACTGGCATAGAACGCGGGAGCATAAATTAGTGATGATCCAATACCCAAAGCTCCTTCTTCCATGGCCTGCCTGACCAGTGCTCTCATCGTATCAAGCTCTTCATCGGTAGGCTCCCTGTTTTCGTATCCTACAGTGTGCACTCTTAATGTAGTCGCTCCCACAAAGGACGCCACATTCGGGGAGACTCCTTTTCTGACCAAAAAATCCAGATACTCACCCAGTGAAGTCCATTCGATATCATATTTTAGATCTCCCTGACTGTTAATTCTTTCCTTTTTCATTTCTTCATTTAGTGGCCCCATTGACCACCCTTCTCCAAAAACCTCCAAGGTTACCCCTTGCCTGATATCACTTTGAGAGGTTCCGTCCTCAATCAATGATTCATCTGCCCAGCTGAGCATATTGATAAACCCAGGGGCTACCACCAAACCTGAAGCATCGATTTCTAACCCGCCTATTGCCTTTGGCAATTTGCCTATGGCCGCAATAGTGTCAGCATTAATACCTATATCACCTAAATAGGCTGCATTGCCGGAACCATCCATAATTTGACCGTTTTTGATCAGTACATCAAATGATTCCGGTGTAGCACATCCATATAAAATGGTCATACTAATTAAGAGTGGTACAATTGATTTCATGTGTTCATGTTATAGGCCCGTAGCTTGATCTATCCAAAATACAACCACAGTATCGTACTCGTTAAATTGAACAATAGAGTGATAAACTTCATTGCTTACGACTGGTAGATCGCTTTTGGTGTCATTCTTTGTGTTCTGAGCAAAGGATTAAATATGAAAGAACAAACAGTAACTAATGATAGAAATAGATTAAAAGAAATGATTATTTCATCTTATCAGTATTGTTAGTCATACGTATTTAATCCATAGATAATGTTTTCATAAATGGAACATTTTCGTTTTCAATAGTAACCTCACCGGAATGGGTTTCCTATACGTAGTTTACCATCAAAATCAACAATGGCACAATTCACGGCATCCAGTGCTGCCTGCCCAACTTTGTCCCTAAACATGATGGCGGCAAGCTGTCGGGAATTGGACATGGTATTTCAAATTACATCTATAAAAGCGCCTAGCGAGGTTTCTGGCGGCGCACGTTGAGGTCCTTCAATTAAATATAGCATTTTTTATAGTTTGATCTGACTTCCTCTT
Source organism: Cyclobacteriaceae bacterium (assembly GCA_965224285.1). Taxonomy (GTDB): domain Bacteria; phylum Bacteroidota; class Bacteroidia; order Cytophagales; family Cyclobacteriaceae; genus JAJCYK01. The sequence goes on along the minus strand of OZ245043.1, from coordinate 3,281,890 downwards.
GTGGCTGCTTGATTGATTGTTAATAGGTGCTGTTAACAATCTCCTGATAATCATCTATTCATCCTACGAATGGTGGATATCAGCAGGTCCCGCTAACGGGGGTCGGTCAAAAAAACGCGCTTTTACATCGTATAATTTGAACGCGCTTGCCCGGGCGTGGACGAAACGTTTTTATTCTTAGGTTCTCTATAGGATTCATTTTTAGTAAGCATCCAAATTACTGCTTCTGAAAGATGCCTGCCCACTGCTACAATAGCTTTAGAGTGGCCCTTTTTGCATCTTATTCTTTCATAGAGTCTTACCGCATGGGTATCCGGCCATTTTTTCGGTGGCGTGAGATACCATTAGCAGCTTCAACAAATGCCCATTTTAGGTATCGATTCAGGTCGTTCCGGGTTTTCCATAATAAGTTTGTCGCTTCTATGGACAACAGTTAATAGTAATTATTTGCAAGTTGGCATAGCTGTCACTCACCATAACCCCGGATGATGCTTGGTACAACTCCGCTGTCCGCGTTAAGTTTATTATTCAGCCGAAGGCCGGTAGGTAAGTGAAAATTTACCGTATTTTTTGCCAGAGGTGTGGTCTATATCAAGGCCACTGATGTCGAATACAATAAAACATAAAATCAGCGAGAATGAAATAGAATATTGACAATTTGCCATCCTTCAGCTGTTTTGACCAAATGGAGATAATCAAGATACTCCAGTGATAATACCCTTGCTGAGGCTATGTCCTTGTCGATGTCGTCAACAAAGATTTGATATTCTGCATCTGGACTTTCCCCACCGCCCTTGCCGGTCAATTCAACCATTCTTGATTTTGGAACCATTCGCAGCTTTATATCAAGGTCAGATCTTTCCCTAACAGGAATTCTTTTTACGAGATCATCATGCAGTGAACGGTCCATGCGTATGGTATCACCTTTATACCAACCCTCAATATAATCGCGGAGAGCGTTTTCAACTGCTGTTTTTTCTTCTACTTTGAGGTGGTTTTGTGAATTAGCGGTAAACCAGAAAGTCGTGACGAAAATTAGTAGTAAGTACTTCATTGGTAGAGCAATTTGATTAAGACATTCATTATATTTCTGAGCGCTTGCAGGCGCCTGGTTTTTTTGCTCTTTAGTTGTGCGTAACACTCCTAATTTGGAAATAAAGTAGCACAAATGAAAATATCCTCACCGACCCTTTTTTGGCAAATGGGTCGCTTAATTTATATGCGGCTAATGCTTGCTGAAGGTAGTAGTTAACTATTTCGTATATATAGTTTTAAAATATTCACATACTAGAAGCATATCCTCTCTGAATTTTTCCCCGTGTGGCTCCATTTCCCTAATGTAGTAGTCCCTATGAACTCGCCTCCAATATTCCAGACTTTTATCTCCTTCACCCTCAATTTCTGCGAACTCCGAGGTTATCTCATTATATGGCGTAAGCGATATTTTGGTTATCTCAATTATCGCCCTAGCTTCTCCCTGCCAATCAGTAATTATGTATTTGTCGCCGACGTTAGGTAAACTCTTATCATTCTTTTCATACCACCAAAGAGAGGTCGCCGTTGCTTGCTTTATTCCTTTTATAACCAGTTCTGCACATTCATTTGCATCGTATTCGTTGTCACAGAAGTAGAAATGTGGTGGAATTTCTTCATCCGGATTGTTAGCTATATTTCTATAGTTATACCATATTGATTCAACAGAACTGTGCTGGTCCTTTTCGTTTTGCAAGTACTTTAGAATTGGTTTGCGTTAAAACTTAGCTCCATGACTAACATCTCCAAGAAGAAGTAGATCTAAAAATGTCTTCTAACGGGCTTATAGCAGACAGTCTGCAATAGGGCAATTTAGTTCATTCTCTCTCTACTTACTTCAAGATTTAATCCTTGATTGGTATACGAGATTCCCCCCGTCCTTTTAGATCTAAGGCCGGTCATTACTCAATTTGACTAAAATACCCCCATTTTCTAAAAAATTCGCGTGGCTCAATAGCATTTCCAATAAATATTTTCCGCCCGGGAATTCCCGGCACACTGCTTACTTCTCTACCTGTAAGACGTACAATTGTTCATCTTTAACCATTCGGATGTTCCGAGTGACGAATTTGCTAAATCTTCTAGGTAGTACAACTTATGGCTTGATATAAACTTTGGTATTCGCTATTTCTTGCAAAGGAATAAGTAAATAGGAGCAGAATAAAGGGAAGAATGGGGATTAAACGATATTAAAAACCATTCCCCCAACCAACCTTTTGGCCATCTTAATACACTAATAGTTAAATCCTGTTTATGGATGACCGTCAACTTGTAAAGCAATTTCTGCGCAACCGCAGTGAAAAGGCCTTCCGCCGACTATACCAAGCCCGGACCCCACACTTGTATCAAATGGCCCTTAGACTTACCCAGGATTACAGCCTGTCTGAAGACCTGATCCAGGAAATGTGGGTGGTGGCTATAAGGAAGCTGCCTGAATTTGAATGGCGTTCACCATTGAAAACCTGGCTGACCGGCATTCTCATCAACCTGCACCGCAACCATCGCAAGAAAAGCAAGCAGGTGATGCGGGTAACTACTGAACAGTTGTCAGGCCCTGACCAGCAGTTTACCCTCCACACCGTTCATGACCTGGAAAGGGGTATAGCCCAACTTCCTCCAGGTTACCGGCAAGTGATTATCCTGCATGATGTGGAGGGTTACAAGCACCAGGAGATTGCGGAGTTGCTGGATATTACTGAAGGCACTAGCAAAAGTCAGCTATTTCACGCCAGGAAGGCGCTTAGGCTATTTTTAAATCAGGATCCAATATAAAGTTAAGCAGATGAACCAGGAATCTTATTCTGAATCGGAAAAGAAGCTGTTTTCGCAACTGTCCAAGGAGGCTGCCCCACCGCCACACATAGAAGAAAATATCTTGAAAAGATTAAAAGCACAAGGTCTGGTGAGCGGCAGCAGGGTCATGTCCTGGAAACACTGGGCTGCTGCGGCCGCCATTGCCATATTAAGTTTCCTGACAGGTTCCTACTATCAGCAGTACCAAGCTTCCAAGGATTCCATCAATCCTCAATTGGGATATATGCTTTTGTTGCATGAAACAGAGGATTTTCAACCCGGTGATCCCATGGAAATGTTCCAGGAGTACCGTTCCTGGATGCAGAGTACCTATGCCCGGGGGGTGAAGATCCAGGGGCAGGAACTGGATGATGAGGCGGAATGGGTGGGAATTCCAGGAGAAAGCTCTACCTTCAAACCTTACCGCACCACCGGTTATTTTGTGCTGGAGGCCAATTCACTTCAAGAAGCCATGGAAATAGCCCGCCAAAACCCCCATGTAAAGTACGGAGGTAAAATAGAAGTAAAACCATTTATAGTTCGATAGATATGAAAAAGAAATTAATCCTTATGGGCCTGTTGGCATCAATTCCGACCCTGTTGAGTTTTCTCATTCTCCATAACAATAACCAGGTTGAATATGCCTGGCTGGCTGGGTCCTGGACCGGCGATGGTTTTGGCGGCACTTCCCAAGAGGTGTGGTCGCAACCGGATGAGCAGGGAGTAATGATGGGAATGTACCGACATTACCGGGCAAACGGTGAGCTGAACTTTTATGAATTTATACTGCTGGACCAAAACGGTATGCGACTAAAACACTTCGATCCCGACCTGAAAGCCTGGGAAGAAAAGGAGGACTATCTTCATTTTGAAATGGTGGAAATCGATGAGGGGAGAATTGAAATGAAAGGATTGGTATTGGAGCAGACGGGAGACGATAAAATGGAAATAAGGCTGGATATGAAAAGGGGTGAGAAAAAATGGACGGAGGTGTTTCACATGCAGCGACAGTGATATACTACGATGATTTCTGCTATAAGGATTTTGCCAATTATTTTAATACTAAGGCTGGTTCATTTTGCTCAGGGCCAGCACCCTGAAATCAGATTTTACGGCTTGAAGATCCTGGTGGACGACATGCAGACCAGCCGGCATTTCTATCAAGATGTGCTTGGATTTGAAGTTTTAGATGAAGATTCTCCAAAGACAGATTTGAAAACGGGAACCTGGCCCATTCAATTACAGATTTCTCCAGCGAACCAAGCATCCACTTATCCCCAAACCGCCCGAACCGGGCTCACTATTGAAACTTATAAATTGCTGCCCGAAATTGACCGGCTTAGAAAGCTGGGTGTGCTGGTATATGATACCTTGCTTGCCCGTAACGGAGTAGGAATTTCCATCCCCTTTCAGGACCCATCCGCCAATGTGCTTAGCATGATGGAGGTACAGGTCAGAGAAGTTCCCAATTTTGAAGGATTAAGGATCTATAATTGTGGTGTGACCGGAGGAGACATGGAAAGCCTGATCAAATTTTACCGCGATATCCTGGGCTTTGAGGAGTGGTCGCCGGATTACCTGCCCTGGGCTCTGCCTTTGAAGCATGCTGATGGAACTTTTGCCTTTATGCTGCATTACAAACCCGGATTAGAGAGAAATAAAACGGATTATGGCATAAGTCCCCAGATGATAATAATACTGTCCACTCCAGACCTGGAAAAAATGAAAAGCTACCTCACCTCTGTTCAAATTGAATTCTCATCAGTAGATAACTTCATTTTATGTCAGGACCCGGCCGGCAACTTTTTGGAAATTGTTGGATGGGCAAAGTAAAATACCCCGAAACAGCCTGTTGAAAATATAAGGATCTGGAATTAGTTCATTTTAACCTGAGCAACAGCCACCATTTACCGGTTGGAAATAGTCTGGGCAAATGATTATTTTCAATCTTATGGGGCAGCCGCGATCTCAAGATATTCAACCTCTGATAGACTACATTAGCAGTCATATCGACCTGGACCCATCCGAAATTGATTTAATAGCACACTCTGTGCAGCATCGTCGATTTCTTAAAGGGCAATACGTAGTTCAGCACGGGAGCGTTTGTAAAAATGAAAGTTTTGTCCTCAAAGGCTGCCTAAAAACCTTCTACCTGGATCGGGATGGCAATGAACATGTGGTTATGTTTGCCGTCGAGAACTGGTGGACTGCAGATCTAGGCAGTTTTATAACCCAATCCCCGGCGAACTACAATGTTCAGTGCTTAGAAGATTGCCAGCTGATACAAATTAACTACCAAAGTTTACAAAAGCTTTATCATCAAATCCCCAAGCTTGAGCGGTTCTTCCGAATCATTATACAAAAAGCTTATGTAGCCTCGGAAAAACGGATCATCCGAAATTTTAGTTTGCCTGCCAGAGATCGCTATTTGGCTTTTAGGAAGCAATATCCCCAAATTGAACAGCGGGTACCCCAGTATCTTATCGCCTCTTATTTGGGAATTACCAAAGAGTTTCTCAGTAAAATAAGGAGTCAGCTGAATTCAATTGACTGATGATTTTAATCTAGTTTAATCTCTTTTATTAATCTACTTTATGGAGCCTCATTCCATTCATGATCAACTTTGTATCACACGAAAATTTAATAGTTATGTGGTACAAAATCATAAAGACGAAAAATGATTGGGCTCCGCTAGTACTTAGGGCGCTTTTAGCAGTTGTAATATTTGCCCACGGAGCTCAGAAACTGTTAGGCTGGTTTGGCGGTTATGGCTTTACCGGAACGATGGATTATTTCACCGAAGCTATGGGACTGCCCTGGCTGGTGGCCTTTTCAGTAATTGTTGGTGAGTCACTGGGAGCTCTAGCGCTGGCTGCAGGTATAGGCACCCGAATATTAGGTTTGTATTTTACGGCTTTAGCCTTAGGTATAGTGATCAGCACTCACCTGCCCAACGGATTCTTTATGAATTGGTACGGCAATCAACCTGGTGAAGGTTATGAGTATTTCATTTTATGGATTGCTATTTCTATTAGCCTGATATTCCTGGGAGGTGGGCGATTTTCCATAGACAGTATGATATCTGGCCAAGTGAAATCAGGCTAATCCAAATACTCAGACCTGGAAGATCCAATTGGCAGTCTTGCACTGACTTGCTTATTTGGCCGTAAATGTGGATTTTCTAACCATAAAAAAATGTCTAAAACGGTCAACACTATTCAGGGATATACATAATTCGTCATTCCCCATTCGTAATTCGTAATTAAACTATACCATGGACGAAATACCAACTCTCCTTATTGCCTCCTGGATGCGAAACCAGCAGGCCAATCAACAGATCCTGCAGGAAGCAGATGAGATGTTATCCGATTCCAAAAGTCTAACTTCCATTTACAGTCAATTCGCTCATGTGCATACCATCCGCTATTACAACATTGAAAAGCAGGACCGAAAGTTTACCAATAAGCTGACAAAATTATCTGGCAAACAGGCTTCGGATCATAATCTGGTGGGTGAACAACTAAGTCAATCGGCAAAGGCGATCAGCGCTATTCTGGAAAGTTACAGTCCCGATCAAATTAAAAGTTACCATACCGGGGCGGTTGGCTGGATCTGTTACTTGATCAACCACGAAGCCCATCACCGGTGTAAAGCCATGATGATCATGAAATCACAGGGGGTAAAATTTTCTAAAAGGCTGAAATTTGATCTTTGGAATTGGAAGTGAAATTATCGACCTCTCCCTGGCAGCTTTGTCTCTTATTTGACATTAATCTGGATTTTCTCGTATTTACGGCCTTCTTTTTAACCAAATTATAACAATATGGGAATGATTCAAGAGTTCAAGGAATTCGCCGTAAAGGGGAATATGTTGGACATGGCCGTCGGTATCGTACTAGGTGCGGCCTTCGGCACTGTAGTAAAATCTCTGGTTGATGACATTCTGATGCCATTGGTATCGGGAATTTTCGGCACTCCGGATTTTAGTAATCTATTCTGTGTCATCAACGACCCGGCCGGAGGGACTTACGCTACCATAGAGGAAGCCAGAGAAGCAGGTGCAGCGGTACTGGGCTATGGGTTATTTATTAATTCCATTATTGCTTTTTTACTGGTTGCCCTGGCGCTTTATGTGGTGATAAAGAACATGAACCGATTCAAAAAGAAAGAAGAGGAGGCACCACCGCCAGCACCGCCCAGGACTGAAGTATTGCTGGAGGAAATCCGGGATGCTTTGAGAAGCAATTAACCAGACGGATACCAAGAAACTAAAAGGCTTGCCATTGCGGTAAGCCTTATTTATTATATGGCGATCCAGGAGAACTCGTAGGGGTGTTCCGGTATTTTCAAGCGTTCAGCAACCCGATTCAATCTTTCCGGTAACCTCATTAAATAATCGCGCGCTTTTTCTCCCGCGCCATTGAGGTCAGCAACTTTATCAATATTCCAATCCCGGATCAGTGATTCCAAAATATCCACATAATCATAGGAGGTATAAACTCCCAAACGCTGAGCTGCATCCGAGAAATGAGTGAAGGTTGTACCTAACTCCACTCCTAATTCGCGCAAGTAATGCGCCGGCATTACGATCTTTTTTCTCATCATATCCTCAAAGGCCAACATCATTTCACTAGGATCTACCTCAAAAATCTTGCTCACAAATGATTTATAAGCATAGGCATGGCGACCTTCATCGGCGGCGATAGTCTGGCAAATTTTTGCCAATTCCGGATTATCCTGTTCTTTGGCTAGTTGTCCCACTCGCTTATGACTAATATTGGTGGCCAACTCCTGGAAGCTGGTGTAGACAAAATTACGGTAAGGGTCTGCGCCGGTGCCAATATCGAAACCATCTTGTAAAAGATATTGGGTGCTGATTTCCATCTGCTTCATATCGACCCTACCTGATAGGTAGAGGTATTTGTTAAGCAGATCTCCGTGCCGGTTTTCCTCTGCAGTCCAGCCTCTGATCCATTTGGTCCACCCATCGCGTTGCCCCTGGTCCACTCCTTCCATGGCTACCAGCCAGGATTCATAAGTGGGCAAGGCTTCTTCGGTAATGGTGTCTCCAATGAGCACCGCCCAAAAATCATAGGCCAATTCTTTTGCTCTTTCCTGCAAATTACGCACCTCGTCGAAGAACTGGATCTCTCTTGAATCTGGCAGCAAGTCCGCAGGCTGCCAATTGGTGTCTGCCGGCTTTAATAATTTAGGAAGCTTCTCTTCCACGAATTTTTCCAGATGCTGCATCACCTCCAATCTGCTTCCGTTCATAATAATCAGTTTAAATTCGAATTTGAATTAAATTATGGGTTGGTATAAAAGATACCAAAATAACCCATTAATATGGATGATAGAAACTATTATATTATTTTAATTTTGGCTGATACTTTTCCATGGAGAACTTTAACATGAAGCCTGATACCCTCTGTGTTCATGCAGGCACTATCTCGGATAAACAGTTTGGCGGTATAAATTCCCCAATTTATACTTCCAGCGCCTTTCATTTTCTTGACCAGGATGAATCGCGTTACCCCCGGTATTTCAACATACCCAATCAAAGGGCCCTGGTAGAGAAGCTATGCGCCCTGGAACAGGGAGAAAATGGATTAGTATTAAGCTCTGGTATGGCCGCCATTAGTGCGGTAATGACTGGAATATTGGCTCCAGGCGATCATGTGTTGATCCAGGATAGGCTGTATGGAGGCACCCACCATTTTGTTACGTCGCAGCTAGAAAAATTAGCCATAGGCTATACTCTGGTAGAAGGATGGACCACCGATGCTTACCAGGAGGCCATCCAAAAACAAAGTAAGATGATCTTCTTTGAAACTCCCGCGAACCCTCTGCTTGATATGCTTGATGTCACTGATCTGGCAACCCTGGCGCAAGAGAAAGGCCTTATATCGGTAATTGATAATACTTTTGCCACACCTCTGAATATGAACCCCATAACCTTGGGTGTTGATATTGTGATTCACAGTGGCACTAAATATTTGAGCGGTCACAGTGATATCTGTTTTGGAGCTCTCATCACCAGTGAAAAAATATACCAAAAGCTGCTTCCGGTAGTGGTCAACTATGGTCCAAGCCTCAATGCCAATACCTGCTATGATATCGAAAGAAGCCTCAAAACGTTGGCCTTAAGAGTGCGTCAACAAAACGACAACGCCATGTCTTTGGCGGAAATGCTAAGTGATCAGAAAGGTGTCGAGAGGGTATTTTACCCGGGGCTTAAAAATCATCCCGGGCATGAAATTGCCGTTGAGCAAATGAATGGATTCGGTGGGATGTTGAGCTTTACTTTGACCGAGGGAGGCAAATCTGCCCCTGACTTTTGCCGGAATTTAAAGCTTATTAAACCTGTAATGAGTTTGGGGGGGGTAGAGACCACCATCACCATACCAGCACTAACTTCTCATTCTAAGATGACTTCCCAACAACGTGAAAAAGCGGGAATCCGGGAGAATTTATTAAGACTTTCAGTGGGAATCGAGAATAAGCAAGATCTGATCACTGATCTGAGGCAGGCATTTTAGTCCATCAACCGGCGGGCCTGACCAACCCAGTCATCTCTTTTAATGCGCCCCGGAAAAAACTCGATGGCTTCCGTAACTTGTTCGGTTTGATGGTCAGACAGGGAGGCAATCTGTTCAAAGGTGTAGATCCCGATCTGATTCAGCTTCTTTTCGATGAAAGGTCCTACCCCGTTGATTCTTTTTAGATCATCCCGTTTATCGTTGTCAGCTCGCTGAATTCCGGCTCTGGCTAGGAATTCATAACCCGCTTCTGGTCCGTTGGTATAAGAAGTAGTAATTTCCACCGGTACCTCCTCTGGTTCCGGCATGGTACTACTTATAGAAATTTCCGGGCTTAGATCTTGTTTCGCCCTCAACTGGGTGATCTCCTCCTGAAGCGAAGCATTAAATACTTTCAGGCGGTTGGCCTCCGCTTTTAATCTGGTTGCTTCCTCCTGCGAAATCATCTGACCAATTCTCACCTCCAATTCTTGTTTAAGCGCCTCGTAGGCGTTTTCAATTTCATTTAATGAACCTCTTACGGTAAGCCCTCTCTCCCGTTCGGCTCTTAGATCCGCCTTAGCCTTATCGAGATCTTCCTGAGGTATGTAATCCCGATAGCGTTCCTGGCAACTTTCCAGCTCTTCGGCCAGTTTCATTTTCTCCACTTCCAGGGTGTCATTGGATTCGGACAACTGGGCAATTTTCTTTTTCATTAAAACCGAAGTTTCATCCATTTCTCTGATCTTTTGTCTTCCCAGCAACCAGGCGATCACAAATCCTATGGCGAAAGCCCCCAATAACATGATCATGATATCGATGGGAGCGCTGATAAATGGTTTTAATAAAATAGTGTCCATATTATATAACTACAAGTTCTACCCTGCGATTTAACTGCCGACCCAACTCAGTGGTATTACTGGCCATTGGTTGCTCTTCTCCCTCAGAATCCACCAACACCTTTGCTTCGGGCATTCCCGACTCAATTAGAATTTGCTGAATGCTGACAGCCCTGATCAATCCCAGAATTTTATTTTTCTCCGGTTCACCATGATTATCAGTGTGACCGGTTACCAGTATGGTTTGGCCTTGTTCACCAGCAGTCTTTACCAACCGTTTTAACTCCTGCATTACCCCGTTATCCCGTTGGGGGTCTTTGCTGTTTGAAGGGAAGTGAATGATCAGTTTTCCTTCCTCCCTGGTCACCGAAAAGCGGTTTAAGGCCTTGCTCGGAACAAGTGAATATGTTACCCCGTTGGCGATTCGATCACCAAACCCCGATGAAAGATCCTCTGTCCGGCTAGTGATATTTATATTCCTCTTGATCCCATTCTCTAATAACAATTCTTTCACCGACTGGGCCCTGGCTAACCCCAGATTTTCCAGAGAGGAGTTGTTTATTTCCTGGGGGTCATACAATCCAGTGACCTGCACTACTGAAGCCGGATCCTCATCGAAAATAGCTTTAACGGAGTCCAGGTAAGATTGAAAATCTTCACCAATGGCTGGTTGGAAACCGGACCAATCAAAGGAAAGTGGGGCTGCCAGTGGACTGGTGATCTCTTCCCCTTCCGGAGACTCACTGCCATTTTCACTAGATGAGATCTCGGTTTCATTGGAATTCCGGTTCCCGCATTGTTCATGTATCCCACAGACGTACCAACGTACGCATAATATGCTCCAGAGAGCAAAAGCAATGAGACCCGGCAATAAGACTTTCACAGTTGGTGTATTTATTGAATCAATTTTAGAAATTTATCTGGCTTAATCAACAGATTATCTCATTAATTGGATAATTCCAAGAATATACTTTCGGGGCCGGGAGCAATGGTATCTGGTAAAGGATGTTACAATTAATACTGGCTTGAAGGGTTGGCTTGCTAAAGCTGGTCGATCCGCTTCTGAATGTCAGTTAATATTTGACGGTGTGAAAATTTGGTACAATGTCCTTCCATGGGCGAAAAGACAATTTTCGCATCGGAAACCGGGTTTTTGGTATTTTGCAGGAATTCCCCAAAACTCCTGGTGGCTGGATTAAGATAGAAATGATCCATATCACCCATCCATATGAATACCTTTCCCTTTAATTTTGGTCCCAACTCCGGCCAGTGCTCCCTGGCGAATATTTTAAAGTCGTATTTTTTCCAGTGTTCCGCGACCTCCTTATTAATCTCTCCTGTTTCAGGATCGAACAAAGGCTTTGGCAAACCATTTTCACCCTTGGGGCTGTACAAGGCGGTATGGGCGCTAAATTGTCCTCCGGAATCGAGATAGGTATCGGAGTACCCTAATACATTCTCATACTGAATAAATTCTTTCAGTGAAAGGAGAGGTTCCCCGTTGGTATCCCTCATTACCGGTCGTAAATAACCAAATTCATTTATATAAGCATTGGCATCCCGGTATATGTTGATCAACTGGTAATTTTCAAATTCAACCGCATCAGGACTGTATGAAAATACGCCATTGAACATTTCAGGATAGTATATTTGCAACCCCAGAGATACCCACCCCCCGGTTGAGCATCCATCGACAAATCTGGTTTGCGCCTCTGTAGTTCCGCGATATTTATTTTCAATATAGGGTATTAACTCGTGTATAAGGGCGTAGCCATATGGCCCGTTGTTCTCTGAATCCATTTGATAGCAATCTCCAAAAGGACCCTCACCATCCAGGAAGACGGAAATAATGGAGGGGGCCTCTCCCGAATCCCACCAGTTCATGAATTGCCGGTCACGGATCAAATTATTGATACGATCATAACGACCGCCATATCCCGCCACGTTGTAGCGGATTGGGTAGGCTGTACCTTCGCTATAATCTTTAGGCAGTAAAACCGAAGCTTTCAGGGATACGGCTTTATTCCACCATTTGGAAAGAGTATCACTCTGAAAATCAACCAGCTTTATTAGCGGGTGTTCCTCCAAGCTACGCGGAGGGATTATATTGCTGAGGGTTATTTGGGCAGATACTCCCTGACTAAAGTTTACCAATTGCTTATCAGAATAAACATTCCCAGGGACATTGATTCTGGATTCCTGCTTATCCTGATCCCATAGAACTTGCATATAGTATTCACCATCAGGGGCATCTTGTAAGGTCCAATTCACGGAACTGCTCCAGTCCTGCAGTTGATCCAACCTCAGGATATTCTCGGGATTGAATTCGCTTACGTTTATGGCAAAAATATGGGTCTTACTCCAGGGATTCGGCCAAATTTGGGTTCTCGGTTCTACATTTGGATCCCGAGTGAGGAACAGAAATAATCTTCCATCCTGCTTAAACGACTCTCTCAACTTCTCCGCCACCTCCAAGGTAAATGTCAGATTCTCTTGCTTGGTCTGGGAACACACCCCGGAGGCAAGTCCCCAGGCAATTATTAAGACAAAATAGAATCTGTTTTTCATAGTCAATTTATTTTATTGTTAGCATGCCACAACTAAGACTCAATAAATGTACAAAAAGCTGTTATACAGTCCGAAAGAAAGGTTATCATCCGATACATCAGCGAGACTAATTATGGTGCCGGATTGAGATAGTAGCAGATTATAGGTATATTTCGTCAAAGACTTGTCCATCAATCCCTTTTATGATTGCAAGTTCTTCACTCCGGCCATGGCAGAATTCGGTATTAGCCGTAACGGTTTTGCTATGCTTCGCCTGCCGCCAGCAGTATGATACTCCTGCTGCTAAAATTCAGCATATCTATGATACAACTGCTTCCAGTCTTGACCATACCAGCATGTTTCTGGCGGATTCGTTGCATAACCTCCGGCATTATGATAGCGCCAATAATTACTTCGCAAAAGCTCATGAGGAGCTGTTGCAACAAAACTCGATGAGCCTGGCAATCACCAATTTGAGTAAATGGGGATTTAACCTGATTGAAATGGGAGCCCTGGACAGCGCTTTCAGCATCATGGCGATTTCACTGGAATTGGCCTCCCAACATCTCGCTGAAAATGACCCTGAATGGGCCGGTATCCGCTTGAATCAGGGGATATATACCAGCCAAACAGGTAACAGTGACAGTGCGTTAACCTATTTGAACCAGGCTTTGGCCATAGATCAAGCTGTTTATAAGGAGCGTGCTACCCGTTTCAGAGCCCACATTTTGCACCGTATCGGTGATATTTATCGCTACGTAAGTCCCGATTATCGACAGGCTGAAAGGTTCTATCAGCAGGCTTTGGCCATAAGGGAGCAAGTACTTCCTGGTGATCACTACGATCTGCTGGTAAGTTATTATGCTCTGGCTTCTATCTATCGAATTTTTGATGATCATAGGCGAGCAGAGATCTTTGGTGAAAATGCTCTGCAAATTGCCCAGAATTTAAAGGGGGACAATACACAAGCGCTTAGTTTCTGTCACAATCTCGTCGGTAATATACTGCACGAAAAGGCTAAGTTAGAAGCGGATACCAGCGACTATCTACAGGCCATTCAACATTACCGGTTAGCTATCGAGCTAATGGAAGACCGGGGCGACCCTGCCCTGGGATACTATTACAATAATCTGGGAGAGACCTACCAGAAACTGGTCGAACTGTCCATTCCCCAGCCTGAATATTATCAACAACGAGCGCTTAGCTACTACCACCGATCACTACGAATGAAACGTCCTCTGGGAAATCCTCTGGAGATTGCCGACAGTTATTTAACCTTGGGATGGGGCCATAAAATGGCTCAAGACTACGATTCCGCAAACTATTATTATTCCCGTTGTCTTGGGATAAGAAAAAAGCAGCTGCCATCTGGAAGCCCTAATATTGCAGAGGTACATTTAGAGCTGGGGCGCATGTATGAGGACCAGGATTTATTAGAACCAGGGATAATGCATTATCGTAAAGCCATAGAAGTTCTGCAACTGGAAGATTCCGCAGCACTTGATCTGGCTTCGGCCAACAGCGAGATCCTGTTCAGATCACTGATAGATTGCGCTCGCCTTTTAACCAAGCGTTTTCACCTGAACGATGATCTTGAGGATTTGAAGCAAGCCCTCTCCCTGTACAACCGGGCCGACCGCATTAATAATGAGCATCGAAATGTAAATATTTACGATGAGGCCAAACTCTATTTTCAAAATTATTATAGTGCAGATTTTGAACGTGCCATGGAAGCATGTTACCAATTGCACTCGAAGACCGGAGACTCCAAATACCTGGATAACGCCTTTAGGTTTATGGAAAAGGACAAATACATGCTACTTTTTGAGTCTCTAACCAAATCCAGTTTAGTTTCTGAAATTGGGGTACCCGATAGCGTGCTGCGTTTGGAACGACAATTAACCTCTTCCATGGCTGAGTTACGGCTAAAACAGCAGGGATTAGTTGAATCTGCCATAGCCGAAAAGGAAGAACTTAATAAGAAGATTTTGGAGGTAAACCGCGACCTGGAAAGGTTAAAAAACCACATTAACCGCCTATATCCGGGATATTATCAGATTCAATACGACAGTCTTGCCAATAGTATTTACAGCTTTCAAGCTACTTTGGGCCAAGACGAATTACTTATGGAGTATTACTGGGGTCAGGAAGCAGTCTATGCATTGGGGCTTTCAATGGACGAAATGAGGCTGATAAAAATTCCCATCGATAACCGGATCAGGGAACATATTAATACTTACCTGGAAGTATTGCGTGAAGGGAAAGGCGTGAGTGAAAAGTTGCGGGAGTTTCCAAATTATGTGGAATCCTCATTTCAGTTGTATAAAATTTTTATTGAACCCCTGATAAGTGGAACCAACGGGCAAAATCTGATCATCGTACCGGATGGCAAACTGAATTACTTACCGATCGAGCCCCTGCTTACGGAAGTGGTTTCTGAAAAAAAACCTGACTATCGCAATCTACCATATTTACTTACCAAATATCGGGTACGATATGCATACAATACCAGTTTACTTTGGCGCAATAAAAAAATCAATCGACAGTCACCTTCAATTCTGGCTTTGAATCACTCAGAACTTCGCGGGAGCTCCGAAGAAATTAAAGCCCTTGAATCCACCATATCTACTACCGTGCTTAGTGGCTCTAAAGCTTCAGAACACAATTTCAAGCGGCGAGCAAAGGAATTTGATATTCTACATCTGGCCCTTCATGGAGAGGGGGGCGGCCAGGATTCTCAGGGTTCTAAACTACTGTTTAAGGAAAATCAAGGATCGCCCGAGGATGGCGAACTAAATTCTTATGAACTTTATAATCTTACACTTAAGGCAGATCTAGCGGTTTTGAGCGCCTGCGAAACCGGTATCGGCAAAGAAGTGGCTGGCGAAGGAGTTTACAGTATGGCCCGTGCATTTAGCTATGCAGGTTGTCCATCAGTTATCATGAGTTTATGGAAAATAGATGACCGTCAGAGTGCACACATCTTCAAAAATTTCTATCAGCATATTAAAAAGGGCATGGGAAGCAGCCATGCTCTTCACCAAGCCAAGCTTCAATTTCTGCAAAGCCAGGATGAAATTACCGCTCATCCTTCGGCTTGGGCGGCTTTAGTTAGCATAGGAGACAGCCAGTGGCCACCTTCTACCTCAGTAGGAGGGTCTAATTACCTGTGGCTGATAGGAATAGCCGGGCTGCTTTCGCTGGCTATCGTTTACTGGAAAATGCGCTACTACCGGAATCAGCACTCGTCTAAGTAGGGATCCAGTATATCTCTTAACTTTTCATTCAATTGCCGAATTACCGGATGGTTCTCTATTCGTTTTGGATCTACCTCGACATCAGTGGCAAATTGCACCAGGCACCCATCTATGGTCTCTTCTTTAACATCAAATACCACCGGCGTGTCACTGATCAGGTACTTGGAACTGTTGTTTTTAAGATAGATCAGAGTTCTGCATTTAAGATCCTGGTCCGTGGTATTATTGGCACATTGATCCCAAACCAGATAACCAAATTCCTTGTATGAGTTAAGTTGCGGGTCTTTGATGTGTCCTGTTTCAGTTGGCATAGCTATGGGGTTTTACTTGATAAATAATTTATGATATGATTAGTTCAATTCGGAAAGCAATGCTTCGGCCTCCTGGTGGTGATACGACTGATTTTGTACAATGCGGTGCAAAATCTGCCTTGATTCCTCCTGCTTATCAATAGCCAGCTTGGCCAGCGCCAAATACCATAGAGCCTGATCCTGCAGTACCATATCATCATTCTTGGTATAGCGCTCCAAGATCAATTCAGCGGATTGAGGATTATCAACAGCCAGGTGAGAAATGGCTGTATAGAAATTATCAACCGGTCGGCGATTTGCAGGCGTGATCTCAGCAAATAGATCTATTGCCTGCTGATATTCCCCTCGATCATAGGCCGCATATGCCTGCTCTCGGGTAGTCAGGGTTTCAGTGCTCCGGGTGGTGGCTTGCTCTACATTAGCATAAGGTTGATAGTATGATTCGAATAGATTACTTTGATCCAAATTGCCTATTAGCAACCACCAAGATCCGAAAGCAATCAACAGCACCGCTGCTGCCGCCGCTGACCAGGATTTAAATCTGTTGATCGGCACCACTTTGGCCTCCGTATGTAGTTGGGCTTCAGGCAATGACTGCTCAAGCCGCTCAATTTGCTTCTTTATACCATTTCTTCCTGCATATTTAATGCCGGTAACCATAGTATTCACTTCCTCAAAGGCTGCTTGAAAATCACTATCCGTTTCCAATCTTTTTTTAAATTCCCGCTGGTCTGGTCCCTGGAGTTTATTCTCTAGGTACCTTTCCATTTGGTCTAATTCTTGTTCGTTCAATTTCATATTCCAAATTATTGCTTACTCATTTCACTTTCAAAAAGCTTCTTTAGCCGCTTAATGCATTTATATTTTAAATTTTTGGTAGTATCGGGGTTTTTGTAATTCATATACTGCGTTATATCTGCCATGGAGAGCCTCTGATAATAATACAGTTCCAGCAAGGTCTTACAGGGATCTCCCAGTAGTTGTAAGCATTGCTCTATTAATTGCAGGTCTTCTTCTCGCTGAGTCAGCTCTTCCAGGTTACTTTCCTCAGTACTTAGCCTGGGTATTTGTTCATCACCGCTAAACTTATGAGACTGCTTCATCTGTTCCATCATTTTATATTTGCCAATTGCGAATAAATAAGTCTTGACGGAGCTGGTTAATTCATTTAATCGACCGCTGACAATATTTTCGTAGAAGACCAGAATAACACTTTGATATACATCTTTAGCTTCATCGGCATCACAACTGAAATATTTACTTAACCAAAAGAAAAATTCCTGCCTGTATGTCTGATAAACCTGTGATAACACCTGTTGATCTCCTTTTCTAATGGCCTTAATTATCGCTTTATCTTCTGATAAACTCACCGTTAATTAGTTTAACTGGAAGAGGTAACCCCTCGATTCTGAAAAATGTACAAAAATTTGAATAACATCAAGTTAGGGTTTTCTATTAGCCATCCAAATAGGCCGGAAATTGTTTATTTAAAAAAAATCTCTGTTCCACAGGGTTACATACCCCTCGGATCTTGATAAACTGTACAAGTTGTTACTGTCGACTGGTATTTACCGGCTGGTTGTAAAATTATGTTTCAGTGGAATCCAGCCATTCGATCAAATAAAATTAACGGATTGCCTTCATCAACAAATAAATCAATGAAAAATCTCATTGTGACCACTAGAAGTAATGAAGATACGCGATTCATATGCGATAGCGGGTTTCAAATTCTAGCCATGTATCCCAGCTGTCTATTGGTTCGTGGCGATGAACATCAGATTTACTCCCTCAAAAAATCCAAGATCCCTTTTAAAGAAATTTCGGCTTAATCATCAATTGCCGGACTAGCATACATTTAGTAATTTCCAGCCTGGAAATCACAATCTCCTATGCACTGCAGGATATGGCTTTTACTCAGCCTTTTGGCTCTATGTAAATCTTGTGGTGAAAGGTCGGATAGATTTACCTCTCCGCTCTCTACCATTGACGAAGAACTAATGACCACCCCGGTGAAGGACCTGCACAGTTATGCTGATCCCGATAAGGCTGTTATGCAACACCTGAATTGGGAAGCGGTGGTGGATTTTGACAGCAGCCGCATCACAGGTCGGGCTTCTATTCGTATAGCCAGAGATCCAACCGCTAAATTTATCAACCTTGACACCAAAAGCCTTCTGATAGAAAAGGTGACTCTGGGTACGAAAGGACAGGAAATACCGGCAAAATTCGAGTTGGGTGTACCGGATGAGATTTTAGGGCGTAAACTCAAAATACCCATATTGAAGTCTACGGAATGGGTTAACATATATTATCGTACCACCGCACAGTCAGAAGCTCTCCAATGGTTGTCACCAGAGCAAACTGCCGGGAAAATAATGCCGTTCCTATTCACACAGTCCCAGGCAATTCTGGCCAGGTCCTGGATACCACTTCAGGATTCTCCGGGGATCAGGTTTACCTATAATGCCGAGGTGTCGGTACCCACAGGGATGATGGCTCTAATGAGCGCGTCCAACCCCGTAGAAAAGAATTCATCAGGCATTTACAATTTTACCATGAATCAAGCAATTCCTGCTTATTTAATGGCGCTAGCGGTGGGGGATATGGTTTTTGAATCGCTGGGACCACGCTCCGGTGTTTATGGGGAACCAGAAACTATCTCCGCAGCTCACTATGAATTTCAGGAATTAGAGCAAATGCTAAGTGCTGCGGAAGAGCTATATGGGCCATATTTATGGGACCGCTATGATATATTGGTGCTGCCACCAAGCTTTCCATTTGGGGGAATGGAAAATCCCCGCCTTACATTTGCTACTCCCACAATCCTGGCCGGGGACCGTTCTCTTACCTCTTTGATCGCTCACGAGCTGGCCCATAGCTGGTCTGGTAACCTGGTTACCAACGCCACCTGGGAGGATTTTTGGCTAAATGAAGGTTTTACAGTCTATTTCGAGCAGCGAATAATGGAAGCTCTTTACGGCCGAAGTTATGCCGATATGCTGGCCTTACTGGCTCTGGATGACCTGAAAAAGGAAGTGGAAGAAATGAAAAATAATGGCCAGACGGCGGATACCCGGTTAAAATTGGATCTGAAACAGCGCAACCCGGATGATGGCGTTACCGCTATCGCCTATGATAAGGGATACTATTTCCTGCGGTGGTTAGAAGAACGTACCGGAAGAGAAAAATGGGATGATTTCTTGAGAGATTATTTCCAAACATATGCCTTTAGGGGCATCACTACCGCTCAATTCCTCAATTATTTGCAAAAATACCTTATTGAAAAACATCATATCAACATCTATACCGACGAGATCAATGCCTGGGTATATCAACCGGGATTGCCTGAAACTTTGCCCGAACCCCACTCCACCAGATTAGAGGCAATTCGGCAATTGCTGAAAGATTGGGACATACAAAAATTCGATGAGTCCATTATGGAGGGTTGGAGTACCCCTGAGTGGCTGTATTTCATCAGAAATATTCCCCAAAAAGCGGACAGTAGCGATCTGGCATTGCTGGATAACCTATTTAATTTGACTCAAAGTGGAAACTCTGAAATTTTGGTTGCCTGGTTCCTGCAAGGAATAAAACGGGATTACCAACCGGTTTATGATAGGCTGGATGAATTCCTGAAACGGGTAGGTCGCAGAAAATTTTTAGTTCCGCTTTACCAGGCAATTATGGCCACCCCGGATGGACCGGACAGAGCACGTGAGTTATATGCTCAGGCCAGGCCCAACTATCACTTCGTTTCTTCAAACAGTATTGATCAGCTTCTCGATTACCGGGAGACCGGCAGCCCACAGTCGCAATAAGTTCCTCATTATGGGTAAGAGTTCCCCAGATCCAACCTCTATCATCAAATAGAAGTAAAAGATTTTCAATTATAACCAGCTTAATATCAATTAATTGCTGACTAATCAGTAGTCTGGGCTAATAATTTTGCATTCAGGTATACTTATTGGTCTTTTTTCATTCGAATTAAATAAACTATGAACATGTCAAAATCAACTTTTTTATCAATTCTTCTGGGCGTCGGAATGCTAACTGTAGTCTCCTGTACTCAAAATAACCAGGAAGCTCCGGCAGCGAGCGCCCCTGAGATGGATGAATCAGCTATTGCCGAAGAAATGGAAGAAGAGATGCTGGAAGAAGCTCCAGCAGATGCACTTGAAGATGAAGCGACCGGAATGTTATCGGTCACTGAAGAATATGGATCGTTCACTACTTTCCAGAAACTGCTTGAGGCAGCGGATATGGAGCAAGTCCTGGAAAAATCCCAGGAATTAACCCTATTGGCTCCCACCGATGAGGCTTTTGCCCAATTGCCTGCAGGTACTTTGGAGAAGTGGTTGGATCCGCAAGGTAAAGAGGAGTTGAAGGCAGTATTGTCCAATCATATTCTGCCTGATGTTTATCTGTCTGCCGACCTGTCGGATGGAAAGCAAACTCCCACAATGAGTGGCCTTTCTCTTCCGGTTTCCAAAGGAGAAAACCTGAAACTAGGCACGTCCACAATCATTACTGCTGACATTGAAGCCAGCAACGGTGTAATTCACATTGTGGATCAGGTTATATTGGAAAACCAGTAGAAGATCTGGTCATACAAAAACCCTGCAGTCGTAAGGCCGCAGGGTTTTTTTGTTACCCATCAATAATAAAAATTACCAATTAGTAGATGTAATCATTCTTTTCAATCATGGCATCTGCAATTCGACGCCTGGCCTCCTTTAAATTGTAAGGAGCAATTTTGGTGAATCTTTTTAAACCCAGCAGCATCATACGTTGCTCATCTCCTGTGGCGAAAGCATAAATAGCCTCCTTACCAGATAATTGTACTTGCTGTACCGCCTGGTGAAGAAATACTCTCGAAAGGTCTTGCTGTAGCTCAAACTGTTGATCCCCATGACTCAATATTAGTTTTTCCGTACGCAGGATAGAGGATTCCGCGACATAAATTTGGATCAACATATCTGCCAAATGCATCAAAATTTCTTGCTCATGGGAGAGGTTTTGCATTAATTTCTGCACCGCTGATCCAGCCGTCATCAGCACTACCTTTTTTAAGTTGGCAAGCACCTTTTTCTCTTCGTGAAACAAACTGTCATCCTGATCTGATCCAAATTCCGGCACTGAGAGCAGTTCACCTGATACCTTTTGAGCCGGACCCATAAGATCCAACTCTCCCTTCATAGCTCTTTTAAGCATCATGTCTACCACCAACATCCGGTTGATCTCATTGGTACCTTCAAAAATCCGGTTGATCCTGGCATCACGATAAGCACGATCCATGGGAGCTTCTGCTGAATAACCCATTCCACCGTAGATCTGAACCCCTTCATCCACCACGAAGTCCAACACCTCAGAGCCGTTAACCTTTAGTATAGCACATTCTATGGCAAACTGCTCCAGGGATTTCAGCCTGGCTTTAGCCGGCTCGAGTCCATCCTCCACCAGAGAATCGTAGGCGTCGTCGATATTTTGTCCTGCCCGGTAATGTGCTGCCTCACTGGCGTAGGTCTGTGCCGCCGCTTCCCCTAATTTATGTTTGATAGCCCCGTATGAGGAGATTGATTTCCCAAACTGTTGACGTTCATTCGCGTACCTAACTGATCTCCTGATAATTGTCTTGCAAGCCCCAATGGCGGCCACACCCAATTTAATTCGTCCAATATTTAAAATATTGACCGCAATTTTAAATCCGTTTTGTCTTTCGGAAAGCATATTTTTTACCGGCACTTTGCAGTCGTTAAAGAAGATCTGACGGGTGGAGGAGCCTTTAATACCCATTTTGTGTTCCTCCTCATTCATGGTGATCCCACCGTGTTTTTTCTCCACTATAAATGCGGTGAGATATTTGTCATCTTCGATGCGGGCAAACACTATGAACACATCGGCAAAACCTCCGTTGGTGATCCACATCTTTTGCCCGTTTATCAGGTAATGCTTACCATCGGGAGTCAGTTCAGCTTTGGTCTTGGCTGCGTTGGCATCAGAGCCTGAATCCGGTTCAGTGAGACAGTATGCGGCTTTCCACTCCCCGGTAGCCAGTTTCGGCAGGTACTTGGATTTTTGCTCCTCGTTGCCGTAATACAAAATAGGTAAAGTGCCAATTCCGGTATGGGCCGACATGGCAACGGCGAAAGAGTGACCGGCACCCAATACCTCTGCAACTAGCATGGAAGTGTTGAAATCCATGCCATACCCTCCATATTGTTCCGGGACCGAAGTTCCCAGCAGGCCTAGCGCCCCAGCCTTATCCATCAGGGAGGGCATTAGTTCCGGGTGTTCCATACTGTCAATTTCATCCAAGCGGGTATAAATTTCACTGTCCAAAAAATCCTGGCAGGCCTGCCTGATCATATTCTGTTCTTCGGTAAACTCCTCCGGAATAAACACATCCGCTGCTGGGGTATCCCGGATCAGGAATTCTCCACCTTTAATTGCCTTACTTTTAACCGCTGTACTCATAATTTTAAAAATTTGTCATTAATTCAATAATTCATAAATGCCGGCCACTCCCTGACCTCCGCCCACACACGCTGTGACCATACCATATTTTTGATCCCGCCGTCTCATTTCGTTTATCAATTGGATGGACAATTTGGCCCCGGTACATCCCAGGGGGTGCCCCAACGCAATGGCCCCACCATTCACATTTACCTTGTCCCTGTCCAAACCCAATTCTTGTATGACCGCCAAGGTTTGGGCGGCGAATGCTTCGTTCAATTCGATTTGCTGAATATCATCCAACTTCAGTCCGGCTTTCTCCAGCGCTTTTGGCACTACTGCTACTGGACCGATTCCCATAATACGGGGATCAACTCCAGCCGCCATATAGCTTATCAATCTGGCCTGAGGCTTAAGGTTCAGCTCGTTGACCATTTTCTCCGACATCACCATTACAAAGGCCGCTCCATCCGAAGTTTGGGAACTATTCCCGGCTGTGACGGTACCGCCCTGGGCAAAAACAGGTTTTAATTTAGCTAGAGCCTCCATGCTAGTATCCGGCCTTGGACCTTCATCCGTTTTTACCACAAACTCACGGGATTTCTTTTTACCATCCTGATCTACATAGGTCTCCTCCACTTCAATAGGAAGGATCTCTTCCTGAAATTTCCCCTCTTCAATGGCTTTGATGGCCCTCATGTGTGACTGATAGGAATATTCATCCATATCCTCACGGCTGATGTTAAAATCTTTGGCCACTTCTTCAGCGGTGAGCCCCATACTGGTATAGTACTCGGGATGCTCAGTCGCAATCTTATAGTTAAGTGCCGTTTTCCAACCCATCACCGGCACCAATGACATTGACTCCGTACCCCCGGCAATAATGCAGTCTGCCTGTCCGGCATGAATACGGGCGCTGGCGATATTAATAGCTTCCAAACCGGAGCCGCAGTAGCGGTTAATGATCATACCCGGAACCTCAATTGGAAGGGACAACAAGCTGATCATCCGTCCCATTTGCATCCCTTGTTCAGCTTCCGGCACCGCGTTACCTACAATTAGATCATCAACTCTCTTGGGTTCCAGCCCCTCCACTGATGCCACTAAATGTTTGATGACGTCGGCAGCTAAATTATCCGGGCGAGTAAATCTAAAGCCCCCTCGCTTGGCTTTGCCAACTGCGGTTCGATACCCTGCAACTATATATGCCTCCATAGTTTGTTAATTTCTTAAAGGTTTTCCTGTAGTTAGAATACTTTGGATCCGCTCCAAGGTCTTTCTTTCACCGGTTAAGGATAAAAAGGCTTCCCGTTCCAAATCCAGCAAATACTGTTCTGATACTTCTGTGGGATAGCTCAGATCGCCTCCACACATGATAGCAGCCAGTTTTTCGGCAATTTTTGCATCATGCTCTGATATATAATTACCCATTTTCATGCCAGTTATTCCTGCCAGAAAAAGCGCCATTCCAGTTCTGCCCTGTACTTTGATGTCGGTACGGGGAATCGGTTTAGTATAACCGGATTCAGCCATAGCCACTACACTGTCTTTGGCTTCAGCAATTTGCAGATCTTTGTTGACGGTAATATGGTCTTGAGGGCGAATGATATGCATATCCCGGGCTTCATAGGCAGAGGTTGCCACTTTAGCGGTAGCGATGTTCATGAAGGCGTTTTGCAGATCATTTAGTTCCACATCCCCCGATTCTATAGCATCATTGACCCTCAAAGTAAGCTCTTTAGTACCGCCACCGCCGGGAATAACACCAGCCCCCACTTCTACCAGTCCGATATAGGTTTCTGCAGCCGCTTGCATAAGGTCTCCATGCATACTTAATTCACAACCCCCTCCCAGAGTTAGTCCATGAGGCGCTATCACCACCGGAATACTGGAAAACCGGGCTCTGGCTACGGTGTTCTGAAACTGACGGATCATTATATCTATCTCGTCGTATTCCTGTTCTATAGCATACATGAAGAGCATAGCAAGATTGGCTCCGGCAGAGAAATTAGCACCTTGATTACCAATCACCAAACCCCGGAAATCCTGCTCGGCCAGGTTGATGGCCTTATTAATACCCTCGATGACTCCCGCCCCCATGGTATTCATTTTGGAATGAAATTCCAGGTTCAGCACCCCATCTCCCAGGTTGAATAAACTGGACTCTTCATTTTGCCAAAGGATATGATCCTCTCTGAGATTATCTAAAATGATCAGATCATCTTTTCCAGGTATTTCCAGATACTCAGAGGTAGGTATATCGTAATAGTATGTTTTACCTTTTTCAATTTGATAAAAAGATTTACTCCCTCCGGCGATCATATCATAAACCCATTGATGCGGCCGATAACCCATGGATTCCATTTCATCCAACACTTCAGAGACTCCCACCAGGTCCCAGGTTTTAAATGGACCGTATTCCCACCCGAATCCGGCACAAATTGCATCGTCAATGCGATAAAGTTCATCGGCAATTTCTGGTATTCGATTGCTCACATACTGAAAAAGCCCATAAAAGCTGTGCCGATAAAATTCCCCGGCCTTGTCCGTGCCCTTGAGTAACAACTCAAAGCGGTCTTTCACCTGATCCAGGCCTTTTGTGGTCTCCAGAGTGGCAAACTTTGGCCGGGATTTTGGCTTATATTCCATTGAATCTAAATCCAGGGTAAGGATCTTGGTCTTACCCTCTTCATCTTTGGTCTTTTTATAAAAGCCCTGACCGGTCTTATCTCCCAGCCAGTTCCGTTCCGCCAATTTTTTTGCCGCCTCAGGCAATTTGAAGACTTCTCTGGACTCATCCTCGGTTAATGCCTCATACAAATTATTAGCCACCTTGATCATGGTGTCTAAACCAACTACATCGGAGGTACGAAAAGTGGCAGACTTCGGCCGGCCTATCAGAGGTCCGGTCAACTTATCTACCTCATCTACCGTCATTTCCAACTCCTGCATGGTTTTGATCACCTTGAGTATGCCGAAGATACCTACCCGATTGGCTATAAACGCAGGTGTATCTTTGCAGAGTACAGTGGTCTTACCCAGAAATAATTCCCCGTATTCCATAAAGAAATCCACCACTTCTTGCTTGGTTTCTGTTGTTGGGATCACTTCTAACAGTTTAAGGTACCTGGGAGGATTGAAAAAGTGCGTACCACAGAAATGTTGTCGAAAGTCCTCGCTACGGTCTTCAAGCATCAAATGGATAGGAATTCCAGAAGTATTACTGGTTATAAGGGTACCGGCGGTGCGGTGCTCTTCCACCTGCTCAAATATTTTCTTTTTAATATCCAGATTTTCTACCACCACCTCGATGATCCAGTCGCAATTGGCTACTACCGGCAGGTCATCCTCAAAATTTCCCAGCGAGATCAGGTCTGCAAAATCCGGGTGGTAAAGCGGTGCCGGCTTCGAGCTAATAGCCGACTTAAAAGACTGTTCCACCATCCTGTTCCTCACTTTAGGGTGGTCAAGTGATAATCCTTTTTCCTTCTCCTGTTCGGTTAATTCCCTAGGTACAATGTCCAACAGCGATACTTTTACCCCAATATTGGCCAGATGACAGGCTATTCTAGAGCCCATGATCCCGGAACCTAATACTGCCGCTGTGCTAATGTTGCGCTTCATAATTCTTTTGAAACTTCAATTTTGTTTGGTTGAAACTGTTCTACGATCTGATTGATCTTTTGGATCACTTTAAAAAATATCTGTAGTTCTTTCTTATCCACCTGCTGGCGCACTCGTTCGTTGAAGTCTAGCACTATGGCAAAAGCCAGGTCCTTTTTCGTTTTCCCTTCTTCCGTGAGAAAGATCCTTACCAGCCTGCCATCCTGATGATCCGGTTTACGACATATCAGCCCTTTTTCTTCCATGCTTTTCAGCATTCGCACTAAGCTCCTGGACTCCAAACCGATCAAAGGCGCAATTTTGGTGGCCGGGGTGCCTTCAGTGGAATTGATATTCAACAATACAAAGCCAATTGCAGTGGTAATATCGTTTTTAATAGCCTCCTGATTGTACATGCGGTTAATGGCATGCCAGGCAGTCTTGATATTATAATCTACGGTCTCTTCTTTCTTCATCCTTCAGTTACTTCAAATATAGCCAAAAATTATTATGCATGCATACTATATATGTATAAAATGCCCTTAAAGAGTACATAACTGGGGTAAACCAGTATTATTGGTATATCTTACTTATATTGACCGCTCAAATGGAATCGGGATCAAATCTGGCAAAAATCTATGGTCTTATCACCGGACCTCTGCTGTTTGGATTGCTGTTATTTTTACCAAATCCTACACCCCTGGAAGGGGAAGCCTGGAAGGTTATTGCCACCGCCGTTTGGATGATCATATGGTGGGTCACTGAAGCTGTTCCCATCCCGGTTACTGCCTTACTTCCCATGACATTGCTGCCTCTTTTGGGGATCTTCAGCATTGCTGAATCCACATCACCTTATGCCAATCCCATTATTTTCTTGTTTATGGGTGGTTTCCTCATTGCCCTGGCCATGGAAAAATGGGACCTGCATAAACGCATCGCCCTAACCCTTATCAATTCTACCGGCACCCATGCTAATGGTATTATTTTGGGGTTTATGCTGGCCACTGCTTTTCTAAGTATGTGGATAAGCAATACCGCAACTGCAGTGATGATGCTACCTATTGCCATGTCGGTAATTTCGTTGCTGACACATGAATTAGGCCTAGACCAAAAAGATGCTAAATTCCGCCGTTTTGCATTAAGTCTGTTGCTGGGTATCGCCTATGCGGCCAACATCGGCGGTGCCGCTACCATAATCGGCACTCCACCCAACGTGGTGATGGTGGGATATATAAAGGAGTTCTACAATATGGATGTTACCTTCAGCCAATGGTTGCTAATTGGTATCCCGGTCTGTGGTTTGATCTTAACCCTCACCTACCTGTTGCTGGTTAAAGGGTTTTTTCCTAACAAATTAGGCCATTTGGAGGGCTCGGAGGAAATTATCAGCCGTGAGCTTAAAGATATGGGTCCCATATCAAAGCCGGAAAAAAGGGTATTAGCGGTATTTGTGCTTACCGCCCTGGGATGGATACTGCTGCAACCGATTAACAATTTACTCAACACCCCTTTATTGAGTAATACCGTGGTAGCCATGGTGGGAGGCACCCTGGTGTTTATTGTACCTCTCGATCTGAAGAAAGGAAAATTCCTGCTCGATTGGGAATATACTTCCAAGCTACCCTGGGGGATATTGCTGTTATTTGGTGGGGGATTGTGCCTGGCTCGGGCCATGGAAACTACCGGATTGATCGAGCTGGTTGGTTCATACATATCAGAAGGAGGGCCGTACCCAAACTGGTTGCTGGTGATGTTACTTACTTCGGTAATGCTTTTTATGACAGAGATTATGAGTAACGTGGCTCTGGTGACCATTTTCCTGCCGGTGGTGATAGGTATTGGCCAGGCTCTTAATTTACCACCCTTATTCCTGGTCGCGCCGGCCACTATTGCCGCCAGTTGTGCGTTCATGATGCCCATCAGTACCCCTCCCAATGCCATTGTGTTTGCCAGTGGACATATTCAGATCAAAGAGATGGCCAAAGCGGGCTTCTGGCTTAATCTACTGGCCATAACGGTACTGGTGATCTTTACTATTACGGTGATCGAAATGCTTTATTGAATACTGAAAACCGCCCGCACCTGAGCCTCAAGCTTCATGGTCCTGAACTCTACGTTAGACTCATAACTGGTGGCCCGGGCTTCTTCCAGCATTTCAGCGCGATACATGACCGGAGGTCGGCGGCCCTGGTCCATTTCGTAGACTTGGAGGACCCCGCCGATTTGTTCGTCAATACCTCCTAATAAATATTGCGCTTTTTCCTTGGCGTTTTGCAAAGCTTTTAACTTCAACTCCTTTTGGTATTCCTCCATTTTACTATGTCCGTAATCGTCGACGTTCATATTGTTGACACCGCGTTCATCCAGGCGCTCAATAACATCATTCATCTTTTTGAGGTTAGGTACTTTAAGTCTAAAACTCTTGGTGGCCAGGAAATCTTTAGCCTTTTGTTTTTTCCAGTCCCAGTTATAGCCATAAATGTTTTGCACCGTTAGATTTTCGCTGGGAATGCCTTCCTTTTTCAAAGCGCCTACCAGCCCTTTCTCCAATTTATCCAAGTCAACTTTCCGGCGACCATCCTGGTATTCTTTTAGTGTAATTCGTACAAAAATCTCATCAGGAGTAATTTCCATATCGGCTGATCCGGTAACCTCAATTTTCTTAACCTGATCGCCTGATTGTGAATATATCGACATAGGTAAAATAAGTGCCGACCACAAAAAAATGTAGGTAATATGCTTCATAACTCATATTTGTTTTATAATGCCAAAAGTACAAAAATTAGGCCAGGTACTACCAGAATCATTTGTTTCGATCCGTACCTGCCGATGTAAATTCATTTCTTATGTCCAAAATGGAAGTAATACAGGCAGATATTACCTCCCTGCGGGTAGATGCTATAGTAAACGCCGCCAACTCATCCCTCAGGGGAGGTGGAGGGGTGGATGGCGCCATACACCGGGTAGGGGGACCTGCCATTTTGCAGGAATGTCTTAAAGTTATCTCAATTCAGGGTGAATGCCGAACCGGTGAGGCGGTAATAACCGGAGGCGGGCGACTACCGTCTAAATATGTGATCCATACCGTAGGTCCTATTTGGAGTCCTGAACAGGACCAATCTGAATTGCTGGCAGCCTGTTACACCAATTCCTTGTCACTGGCTCGTCAATACCAATGTAAAACCATCGCCTTCCCCAATATCAGCACTGGTTTATACCGATACCCAAAGCAAGATGCGGCTAAAATAGCCATCGAGAGCATTAGCGGATACATTGGACAAAACGATATCTTCGATAGGATAATATTTTGCTGCTTTGACGCTGAGAATTACGCAATCTACCAGCAAGAATTGTCCTCCCGTACTTGATCCGACCAATAGCCCGAGATCTAATTTGCTAATTAATTGATAATCAGCAAATAGTGTTTTGCTCTTTGAAAGAAAATTGATATATTAATATTCTCTTCGGCCTGGAAAACTAATTACTTAACTAACTACCAAAACCTATGAAAACTATTCTAACGACCTTTATGGTCTTACTGGGCCTGGTGTTACCGGCCCAGGATCCGGTTTATTTACTGTTCGAATTTATGCGCGTAGACAACGAGCAGGAATCCAGCTATGCAGAAACTGAAGATTTCTGGGAGAAAATTCATCAGCAAAGAGCCGATAATGGTGATATCAATGGATGGGATCTTTGGGCGTTACAACCTGGCGGTGAAGACCAGAATTTTCAGTACTTGACCGTACATGTCTACGATGATCCTGTGAAAATGATGGACGGAGAGGGGCCCGAAGCCTTTATGGCCAGCGCCAAAGCGGCTTATCCCAATTTGTCTGAGGATGAGTTGATGGCCAAACTGGAGGGATCTGGCGCCACCAGGGACCTGGCTGCCCGTATTTACCTCCATTTAATAGAGACCACCGAGGACGATTACGAAATGCCGGTGGGGAGCATTGCGGTGATAAATTTTATGAAAACCGGCGCTGGGCAGGGAGCATCATATGTAAAAATGGAAAGAGAAGTTTTCTTGCCCATGCATCAGGAGTCAGTAGACCAAGGACGCCGGGGGAGTTGGGGCCTGGCAGAGGTCATGTTTCCCTATGGCAGTGACGTATATGCCAGCCACTTGACTTTCGATATGTTCGAAAACTACCAGCAGCTGTTTGATGAATTGAATTATGATGGCAATACGCCCTCGGAGGACCAGATGAAAGCGATACAGGAGGGTCTGGCAACACGCGATCAAAAATGGACTATAGTGGGGAGGCTTATTAAGAAAGTACGCCCATCGGATATGCAGGCGGCAGAGAATTAGTAACCATATGCCTATTAAACCCAACCTCTGCTTGATGTGGGGGTTGGGTTAAGCTTAATAGCTGAAAATCAAACCATCGGGTGAGGGCAACGTAGGGAATCTCCTTTTGATCTGATACTCCTTTGCAATATCAATTTCAGTAATCTCATGAGTAGCCGGACTAGTAATATATGCTGTTTTTGAATCGGGAGAAAAAGTAATCCCTAAAGGCCGTTTCCCCACTTCAATCATCTGCAGAAGGGAATGATCTCTAGCCTTGAAAACACCTATATTTTCACTTTGGTTATTAATAACCCAAACCTCTTCTCCATCCGGTCTAAACCTAACTTTAACAGGAAATTTGCCGTAGCTTGACAAAGTCTTCATGATGGTATCAGTGGCGGTACTAATTACAGATATTGAGTTAGCATCTCTATTTGACACCCAAACTTCCTTGCCGTTAGGAGAACAGTCGATACCTTCGGCGCCTGCACCAGTATATAAAGTTTTAACTTGTGCATTTAACCGATCTATAACACTCACAGATCCGGAATCTATATTAGCCACATATAGCTTACTATCGTCTGGAGTCCCCACAATCATATGACTTTTATATTGATCAGTGTGCCATTTTTTTAATATTGCTCCAGATTGAGTATCTATTTCCAATACCGCATTCTTTTCCTCAGAAGTTACCCATAAAATGGAGCCATCTCTGGAAAGATGTATGCCATGTAGATGGGTATTCTCCCCTAAATCAAACACCTTGCACACCCTACCTTTTTCGAATTCTATTTTGGTAATGGTATTACCGTGGTAAGAAGGCACATAAATAATTTTCTTAGAGGAATCTAAGGCTACTTCGTGTGGCGAATCTCCCGCGGGGATGGTATCTAGGATCTCTCCGGATTTCGTATCTAGCAAGACAATTTTATCTTCCCATCTGGAAGTAATTGCTAGTGTTTGTGCAGTTACCGGTGCACTAATTATCGATATTAGAGATATAATTATGCAAGATTGCAAATCCCAAAAAGTTAAAAGTCTCATCATCAAATTTGTAAGCGTCGATTATGAAATTAAACTATACCCTATTGGTTATTTATTTCGTAAAAGAGTTTGTCCTGAATTAACCTGATAACAGCGTGAATTGATTATAATTAAAGGTGTAATAAATCAGCGTTATACTTATCCTGACCAGATGAATCTCATATATAAATTACCTTCTAATAAAGATCGGTTAATCCTGTCTACCGCATTTACTCTCCTGTTGATCATTACCACCATCATCACTATTCAGAAATACTTTCAATATGGTGGCTATCTGGAATACAACCTGGTTAACAGTATATTTTTTAACTCCTTGGCTATTATGACCTTCATCATCCCTGTTTATTTTATAATTAGGTATTTCGATAAAGTAGAGGCCATTATTAGCAGGAAATATTCCCTTTACTCCATTCTGCTAGGAGTCACAATACTTTCAGTTTACATCATAATTGTTAACAGTATATTATACTTGCTAAATCTTTCGTCATCTTTTGTTACCTATTCCTTTGTGGCTAAATACCTTACAGGAACTATTCAGGTTCACTTGATCATTTTATACTTTATATTTTTCATTAAAGTGCTGCTAGAAAAAAAGAAGAAAGAAAGATCTATTCCCCTAAAACACCTTAATGAAACACACTGGATAAAAATATCAGCGATTGATTTGGTCGAATCATATGGACACTATATAAAGGTTTATCTCGGGGATGGGTTCTATTTAAAAAGAACTACTATGGAAAAAATATTAATTCAACTAGGTGATGAATTTATCAGAGTCCATCGGAAATATATCATAAAGAGAAACTGCCTTGATCAATCATTCAAAAAACAAGGTAGGTGGTATATATTGATCGGAGATAAAACCATCAGAGTGAGTAAAACCTACGAAAAAGAACTTGAACACAGAACGTAATCTCATGCCTTAAAACCCTCATTTCATGTCATAGTTGAAAATTTTTGATTGAGCTAGGTAGATTTTTGGTACTATTCAACCTCGGTGTTAAAAACTTATAACCTGAAATGAGCTATTTTACCATCAGTATACTGGGAGTGCTTTGGGTGTTCATTGGATGTAGTGTGGCACAACACAAGCCATTCTATGAGGGAGTGGATTCCAAGGAGATCTCTTTTAAAACTGATGACGATATCACCCTCTATGGTGATTTGATCACTTTAGATAGAAACTATCCCCTAATCTTATTGTTTCACCAGGGTGGATCCAATGCCAGGGCTGAGTACTCTACCATAATTTCCGAACTGGTCAAACATGAATTTAACGTATTAGCGGTGGACCTTAGAACAGGTGGGCAATTATATGGCAGCTTTAATAGGACCATGTATCATATGAAAAATATGAGACCATCGACCTATTTCGATTACTGTAAAGCATATCCTGATCTTGAAGCTACCTTGAGTTATGCGATAGATCAAAATTTTACCGGCCCAATTATTGCGTGGGGAAGTAGTTTTAGTGCTACCCTTGCGATTCAGTTGGCTGCCACAAACACGGGCCAATTATCCGGGGTTTTAGGTTTTTCACCATCATCGGGAGGCGCTATGCAAAATTGTATTGCCGATGCCTACATTAAAGAACTGAAGCTTCCAATGCTTATTTTGAGGCCATCATCCGAATTGCAAATTGAAAGTGTTCAAGCCCAATTTGATTTAGCTAAGGAGGCAGGTCACCAAACTTATATTGCGACCAATGGTATTCATGGATCTTCCATGTTGGTTTCTAATCGTGCAGATGGATCAACTGAGCAAACCTGGCAAACTGTTATATCTTTTCTTAATAAAATTAGAAATCGCTGAGGAACCTTTAACATTGTTTTTATGCGATAATCTGGCGAGCTACGGATTAAGAGTTCTAGATTCAGTTTTATTTTTAATATATTCTGACAGCACTGGTATAGTGGTTATCTTGACTGAAAACTATTTATCCTAATGTTGATAAAAACTAGTGTCACACTCACTACTGTTCTTATCCTGGTTGCCGCATGTCAACCTAAGGACCGTTCCCCTGATGCAAAAAATGGAGCTGAAAACTGGACGCTCACCAATTTCTCCAAAGCAGATAGTCTCAATCCCATTCTCGAGCCCTCTTTCGATCCTCAATTCCATTGCCCGGTGGCGGATAGCCTGATAAGATGGGAAGCCAGGAATGTTTTAAACCCTACTGCTGTGGTAAAAGAGAACAAAATATATCTGATCTACCGGGCCCAGGATAACAACATGACCTCCAGATTGGGGCTGGCTATCAGTAATGACGGACTGCATTTCGAAAAACAGTCCCATCCGATTTTGTATCCCCAAGAGGATAGCTTCAGGGTTTATGAATGGCCTGGAGGTGTGGAAGACCCCAGGATTGTGGAAAGCGAGGAAGGCATGTACGTGTTGACCTACACCGCCTACGATGGGAAAACCGCACGCCTCTGCTTGGCCACCTCCACAGACCTCATTAACTGGACCAAACATGGATTGGTTATAAAGGAACCAAAGTACCGGGATTATTGGTCCAAATCAGGCGCTATTGTGGGGCGTTTGGAGGAAAACCGTATAGTAGCTACTAAAATCGATGGAAAATATTGGATGTATTTCGGGGATACCAATTTATTTATGGCTACTTCTGAGGATTTGATACACTGGCAGCTGCTGAAAGACGATGAAAGCGGAGCAATAGCCACTGTGCTTCATCCCCGAAAAGGCTATTTCGATAGCAGGTTAGTAGAGCCTGGACCATACGGCTTAATTAACGAATTTGGCATTCTGCTGATCTATAACGCCAGTAATGCTGCAAATTTAAATGATGCTGATCTTGCGGTTTATACCTACGCTGCCGGTCAGGCTCTATTTGATAAATCCATGCCCTACAAGTTATTGGACCGCACCGATAACTACTTCATCCACCCCGAAAAGCCTTTCGAATTGGAAGGGGAGGTGAACAAGGTTTGCTTCGTGGAGGGCCTGGCTAATTTCCAAGACCAATGGTTGTTGTATTATGGAACGGCAGATTCAAAAATTGGAGTCGCTGTAAGTCCCGATAAAGGGAACCCCTAACCCCACAAAATACGTCCGTGTATTATTCCGAAGAAAGTAGTATACTTGGATACAGCTAAATATCCGGCCATGGATCCCTTATACCTGGAAAACGAAATTTCTATTGAACGAGACCCACAAACTGTTTGGAAAGTCCTTACTGAACCGGAATATACCAAACAATACATGTACGGTTGTGAAGTGGAGTGCGACTGGAAACCGGGCAATGCCATAATATGGAGGGGAGAGGCAGATGGGGTGGTATATGTCAAAGGAGATCTGGTGGTCTTTGACCCTCATCGCACCTTATCTTTCACCGTTTTCGATCCCCAGGCTGACTATCCTGATATCCCGGAAAATTACCTTACTGCCAGTTATGTGCTTAAACCATCCGGAAATACCACTAGGTTGAAAGTTACACAAGGTGATTACAATTCAGTGGCTGACGGGGAGCAGCGATATGAAGATACTCTGGCCCAGGGGGGGTGGGGTTCGGTACTTGAGGGCATTAAAAAGGTTGCCGAAGCCTGCTGACGGAGAATTGGTATACCTGTCTATAACAAGCTTATGAGAGCATTAATCGTCATGGTAGCTTCTCTTACCATCTGTGCTTCTTGCACCGGGGATGGGCCTCATTCAGAGCAAGATTCTGTAATCAATAGAGTTTGGTGGAAGGAGGGGATTATCTATCAGATTTATCCCCGCAGCTATAAAGATACCGATGGCAACGGAGTGGGAGATCTAAGAGGTGTGATTGAAAAACTGGATTACATTAAAAGCCTAGGAGTAACCATGGTGTGGATGAATCCATTTTTTAGTTCCCCTAATGCCGATAATGGTTATGATGTCAGTGATTATCGAGGTATAATGAAGGAATTTGGTACTATGGAGGACTTCGATGAAATGTTGAAGGGGATGCATGACAGGGATATAAAATTCGTGCTGGATGTGGTGGTGAACCACAGCAGTGATGAACATGAGTGGTTCGTCCAGTCCAGAAGTTCCCGCGATAATCCCTACCGGAATTACTATCATTGGTGGCCGGCGGAAAAAGGCAAACCCCACTACCGTTGGAGTTTTTTTGATCCCAAAGGAGAAGCCTGGAAATATGATTCCTTAACCCATGCTTATTATCTACATTACTTTGCCCAAAAACAACCGGATTTGAAATGGGAAAATCCCCAGGTGCGCCAGGAAGTATACGACATCATGAAGTTCTGGGCGGAAAAAGGCGTGGACGGCTTCAGACTGGATGCCTTTCAGTTTATCAGTAAGGACACTACCTTCCCCGCCTTGCCAGAGGGTTACCAAAAAGACATCATCAAATATTATGGTATGGGGCCAAATCTTCACACATACATCAAAGAAATGAACCGGGAGGTACTTAGTCAATATGATGTATTCGCTGTTTCTGAGGGAGTAGGAAGCACCTTTGAAGATGCCCATAATCTGGTGGATGCCGATCGCAATGAATTGCAAATGGCCTATCATTTTGAAGGAGTGGACCTGGTGAATTCACTTGATGGCTATGATTTGGATGAGGTGAAAGAGGTTTTCTCCAAATGGGACAGCGCATTTGCCCAGGAAGGCTGGATCTCTATTTTTCTCTCTAATCACGATGTAGCCCGGGTGGTTAGCAGATTTGGCAATGACTCTCCGGAATACAGGAGTCCCTCAGCCAAGATGCTCAATACCTTTATACTAAGCATGAGAGGTACTCCCTATACCTATTATGGTGATGAACTAGGTATGACTAATATTGATTTTGATAATATAGAGCAGTACCAGGATATAGCCGCCATCAACGGATACCAAAAAGCCCTGTCAGATGGTGAAGATATGGATCTTTATTTGGAGAAACTAAATTTCCTGTCGCGGGATAACGCCCGCACCCCTATGCAGTGGGATGATTCTGAAAATGCGGGTTTCACCTCGGGTACTCCCTGGTTACCGGTTAACGCCAATTATACTGAAATCAATGTTCAAGCCCAGGAAAATGATCCCGAGAGCTGCCTGAATCATTACCGGGAAATGGTAGAACTTCGTAAGAATAATGAGATTCTGATATATGGTGATTACAAGTTACTCTTGGCAGATCATCCTCAAATCTACGCCTATAGCCGTACCATAGGTAACCAAAAAATGCTGGTCTTGCTTAATTTTTCATCACAGTCAGCCGCTGCAAAACTCCCCAATGAGATGCAACCTAAGGAAGTACTTATCAATAATTATCAGAACCTCAAACTGGAAGGCAAATCCATCACTTTACAACCTTATCAGGGGGTTATATTGGATCTTTAGCCGATCGATTTGGGTGGAAGTATATCTTTTATTTAAAATGCTGATCCTATCTCCAGGATTATGGCAGGAAGGTCATCTAAGTACGGCATATTCCACCATCCAGGTAAATGGATCATTACCGTCATTATCTCGAAGGCCCACCAATAGTTGGTCATCATCCAAGTCTATGGTCATCCTTTGTAGATGATGGTCACCATTGCGAAACTTTAGCTCAAAAGACTGAAGAAATGCCTGCCCTGGAGCTCTGGAAACAGTTTCACTGGATCTTACCGGTCTGCTTGACCGTAATATTAAGCCATAGTCCCGGAATACGGATCTTGACAATACCGCATAGGTTATATACACATCGTACGGATTAGCGCCATCATTGTCACGAATGTTAACATAGATATGATCATTGTGAGCCATCTGACGGACTTTCACCTGTAAAAGGTGATTATCAGAATGGCGATAACGGAAATAGAACCCGGTTAGCACGAAGGCCTGACTGCCGATCAAATGCGGGATGCGCAATCTCTGTTCGCCAACTACACTGGTGAGACTCACTTCTCTGTGGTCAGCAATCGCACTGAGATCAACTAGTTTGATATACCCATTTATATTATGGCGATGCCGGTCATCATCGCGAAGAGCAATCAAATATTCCCCACTATTCAAAGGTGCGGAGTTCTGGGGCCCTACAGACAACCACCTTATATGATGATCATCACGAGTCCAGCCTACATTGAAGCCAATAATGGCGGGAACGGTGTTTTCTGGAAAACTATATCCTTGAGCACCACGAGCTGAAGAAAATGTTCTTTCAATCATTTTTTAAAATTTTGTTTAAAATCAGACAGTCAAAGACTTTCAGCCAAAAAGCAATTAGTGAAGTTTAAAAAAGAAGTTATTGGGAATCCTGGTATATTAAATATCTACAAAAGCCGGCTCAATTGCAATTACCAATATCAATTCAAAACCCTCTCCTCTTTTACCAACCCGGTACGCGATCTATGGAGCATTAACCAATGAGAACGAGATAAGTGAGATATTAGGGGAACTACTGAAATACCAATTAATCCGCTTAACTTTACTCAATTTGGGCTATCTTTATTTAGTTAAGCCTACATGCCAAGTTTAATTACCCAAAATGTTTTGGGTAGTCATATTATAATTTTTATAAAACCAAACTCCGAAACAGGACTATGGCTCCTGTTGATCCTACCTATTTTTGATGGTGGTAAATTCTGGAAATGGAACTAACCCGGAGTATACAAAGGCAAAAATTATGAATCGAATTACTAACCATATATTGCTGGCAGCTATTATTTGCACAACTTCCTTCAGCGCCATCCACGCCCAATCGAAAGCATATTCCATTACTCGGTCGGGGAAAAAAATCGGGACGGTAAATACCAGAGTAACCAATACCAGTAACCAGAAAAAGTATAAAATCGATTCAGATGTAAAATTTAAGGTACTCTGGAGGAAATATCATCGTACCACAGACGTAGAACTGACCTATGAGGATGGACTTTTCAAATCAGGTTACTTAAGAGCCTATATGAACGGAGAACTAAAGGATTCGGTGGAAATTACCTCTTCTGGTGGTGAGTGGAATCTCTTCAAGTATCCTTCAAAAAGAGAAAAAACCCGAAACTTAGGGGCAAATTTCACTGCTTCCCTACTATATTTTGAAGAACCGGATGGCATATCGGATATATACTCTATGAGATTTCTGGACACCGGTAGCCTTAAAGCCCTGGGAAATAGTCGATATCAGTTGCGTCTGCCAAACGGAAAGAGAAACTATTATACTTATTCCAGCGATGGGCTAGAGGAAATATCCATCAATAGGAAGTTGTTCAAGATCAAAATTAATCACACTCCCTGATAGGGGAAGAAATGACCTTCCCATGAGATACTGTTGGTACTTATCAATTTTTCTCTTTGGCGCTTCTTGTGTCGCGTCAAAGATTACCACCACGGAGGTAACCAGCCTGACTAAAACACAGCAAAGTTGGGATGGAACCCTACTACCCTCTTATCCGGAGGGAACACCTGAAGTAACCATACTACGCATCAAGATACCGCCAAATACTGTCCTTCCATCCCATAAACATCCTGTGATCAATGCTGGGGTGTTGTTGGAAGGTGAGCTAATGGTAGTCAGTGAGAACCAGGATACTTTGTTGTTGAAAGCCGGTGACCCTATCGTGGAGTTAGTAGATA
Source organism: Cyclobacteriaceae bacterium (assembly GCA_965224285.1). GTDB lineage: Bacteria > Bacteroidota > Bacteroidia > Cytophagales > Cyclobacteriaceae > JAJCYK01. The sequence continues at coordinate 3,242,644 of OZ245043.1, read as the reverse complement.
AATGGCATGTTGGTGTGAACCATGGATCCAAGCCCGCAGAAATAATAGTCTTTTACGCCGGTACTGAAGGGACGCCAATTACTTTGCTGGAGCAGCAGTAGTGCACTATACTCCGTGGTTTCATGGGAATTTTGTAATATCTACCCCCCCTAATTTGGAATTTTTCCCAGCCTTGGACAACTCCGATTTATTATCTTAATGCAGAAGAAGTATTTAGCATCCTATATTACATTATGCAATACCTTAAGCACATCACAGCAATATGCCTGGTTTTAGTTTTCGTGGACATGAGTACAGCACAAAATAAAACTACCGAACAAAAAATCGATGAACTCCTGGAGAAGATGACCCTGAATGAAAAAGTGGGTCAAATGAACCTTTACAACGGTTTTTGGGAGATAACGGGTCCTGCACCCAGTGCTGGAGACGCCAAGGATAAATACCAGCATTTGCTTGATGGTTCCGTAGGAGCAGTGCTGAACGTCACCGGGGTGGAAAATGTGAGAAAACTGCAGCAACTGGTAGTGGATAGTTCCAGATTAGGTATCCCACTGCTATTTGGATACGACGTGATCCACGGACACAAAACCTTGGCCCCCATCCCGCTGGCTGAAGCCGCCAGCTGGGATCTTCAGGCAATTGAGCATTCAGCCAGGGTCGCTGCCATTGAGGCCTCTGCAGTGGGTATAAATTGGACCTTTGCCCCCATGGTAGATATCTCCAGAGATGCAAGATGGGGAAGGGTGATGGAAGGAGCTGGGGAAGATCCCTATTTAGGTTCGGCTATCGCCAAAGCCAGGGTGCGGGGATTTCAAGGAAGCGATCTATCACAAAACAATACCATAGCGGCCTGTGCCAAGCATTTTGCCGCCTATGGGTTTTCCGAGAGCGGACGAGATTATAACACCGTTGATATAGGAACAGTCACCTTACACAATGTGGTATTCCCCCCATTTAAGGCGGCGTTGGATGCGGATGTACAAACGGTGATGAATGCCTTTAATATTGTGAATGGGGTGCCGGCCACTGGTAACCAATATCTTCAACGTGAAATCTTAAAAGACAGCTGGGGTTTTAAAGGATTTATCGTGTCTGATTGGGGCTCATTGGGAGAAATGATCAAACACGGATATGCCGAGAATCTTCAACAAGCGGCCAAATTGGCTGCCAATACAGGCTCAGATATGGACATGGAATCATATGGGTTTGTCAAACATCTCAACACTCTGGTTGATGCCGGTGAGGTGGACCTTCAGGTTATTGATGATGCGGTGCGAAGGATTTTGAGGGTTAAGTTTGCTCTTGGTCTTTTCGATGACCCTTATAAATACTGTGATCCCCAACGGGAAAAAGACCTGATCTACCATCAGGATCATCAAGACGCCGTACTGGATATGGCCAAAAAGTCTATTGTACTGCTTAAAAATGAACAAAATCTGCTACCCTTGGATAAAAATCAATCCAAAATCGCGGTTATTGGGGCGTTGGCGGATGATAAAAACAGTCCTTTAGGTGGTTGGCGCCTGGGCTCAGATGACAACACCGCAGTTTCCGTGCTTGAGGGTCTGGCCCAGTACACAGATCAGGTCAGCTATGCCAAAGGTGCGGACGTGTCACTGGGGGAAACCAGTTTTATCAATGAAGTGAAGATCAATGAAACTGATACCAGTGGTTTTGCGAAGGCGGTTGAACTAGCTCAGCAGTCGGAAGTGGTAATTATGGTGCTGGGAGAGCATGGATTCCAATCCGGTGAAGGCCGCAGCCGAACCCGGTTGGACCTGCCGGGAGTTCAACAGCAGTTGTTGGAAGCAGTCTATAAGGTAAATAAAAATATTGTACTGGTATTAATGAATGGCAGGCCACTGGCTATTCCCTGGGCCGCTGAAAACATCCCGGCAATTTTGGAAAGCTGGCAATTAGGCAGTCAGTCCGGAAACGCTATTGCACAGGTATTGTTTGGTGATTATAATCCCAGCGGCAAACTGCCCATGACCTTCCCCAGGAGCGTAGGACAAGTGCCAATTTACTATAACCACAACAGTACCGGACGACCTGACCCTATAGAACTGGTATTTTGGTCGCATTACATGGACGAAAGTAATGAGCCTTTATATCCCTTCGGGCATGGATTGAGCTATACCCGATTTGACTACTCGGACCTTACTGTGGAGCCTGCAAACGACCAACGGATCAACGTCTCGGTAAGCGTAACCAATAGCGGCGATCTTGACGGTGAAGAGGTGGTACAGCTTTATCTGCGCGATCCGGCAGCTAGTGTGGTCCGGCCGGTAAAAGAACTAAAAGGTTTCGAAAAAATACAGCTATCACCAGGTAGTTCTAAAGTAATAGAATTTCAACTTACTCCTGCAGAACTGGGATTTTTTAATGGAAAGGGAGAGTTCCTAGTAGAACCGGGAACTTTCGAGGTATTTGTTGGTGGTAGTTCGAAAGCGGAATTGTCAGCTAGTTTTACCTTGAACCGGTAATCTGATCTTTAACAATACCAAATGATTTTCTGAGTAAGTAAGTTTTGATAAAACCAAGACTTGGTTAAATTATGAGTTTATTCGGGTGGCATGATAAACCAGAGGCAAGTCCAGAAATATCGCAAAGAGGGATTCCTGGTAGTAGATTCCTTCCTCGATCAAGCGGAGATTGACCGGCTGAGAAAAAGGATTGATACTATTCTATCCGATTTCGACATGGAAGCCATTTCCATCTTCAGTACCACCGAGCAAACCAGAACTGCTGACCGATACTTTATCAACAGTGGCGATAAAATACGATGCTTCTTCGAACAGGATGCTTTCAACCATCAGGGAGAACTGCAAAAGGCCAAGAAAGATGCTATCAACAAAGTCGGTCATGCTTTACACGATCTGGACCCTGTTTACCAGGCGGTCTCGTACAAACCGGAAATTGCCCAGGCGGCAAAAGCCATTGGGTTTCATGACCCGACTATTGTTCAAAGTCAGTATATTTTTAAGCAGCCCAAGATCGGAGGAAAAGTAACGGCCCATCAGGATAGCAGCTTTATATTTACCACCCCCCCCACCTGTACCGGTTTTTGGATGGCATTGGAGGATGCCACCGTAGAGAACGGCTGCCTAATGGCTATACCAGGTTCTCATCAGTTTCCTCTTGGAAGTCGACGTTTCGTAAGGACGCTAGACGGTAATAGCACCCAGTTTACCCCTGGTAAAGATCCTTCATGGGATCTGGAGGATATGGTACCGTTGGAGGTGAAAAGTGGTACCCTTATAATTTTACACGGTTCCCTGGTCCATATGAGCCTGGAAAATCGATCAGCAAAATCGCGCCACGCCTACATCCTGCACATGGTAGAAAGCCAGGCTTACTGGCCTCCAGACAACTGGTTGCAACGGCCAGCCGATAAACCATTTAGGAAATTGTATGATGTGGTGGAAGTTCAATAACTCGGGTTCACTTTTATTTTTAACAGTCATCGTTATAACTGCCTGCCAACCAGCAGGCGCCGGGGAAGAGGAGAGGGAAAATCCCGACCTAAAAGAAGTGGTGTTTCTTTTTACCAATGACTTCGAAAGCGCTTTCGATCCCATACCAGCCTATTGGAGGGACGATGTAGAATTTCTAGGGGGGGCAGCCCAGTTGAGCACCATGGTGGACAGTATCCGGGAGGCGGAGGAAACTGTATTTCTTTTTGATGCCGGCGACATGTTTACCGGCACTTTGAGCAATCGCACCCAGGGGGAACTCTTGATGGAAATGATGATCACCTTGCAATATGATGCTATGGCCATTGGTAACCATGAGTTTGATTACGGGTGGCGAAATTTCCGGAATCAGATGTTTCGGGTACCATTTCCTGTTTTAGGAGCTAATATTTATTATAAAGGCACCAGGATTCCCTTTGCGCAACCACATGCAATTCTGGAAAGAAACGGCATCAGGCTGGGGGTAATAGGTGTGATCGGCCAGGATGCCCGCAGCGTGGTCATTGCCTCCAATGTGGACTCCCTGGACTTCGAGGACCCGGTAATAGCTGTGGAAAAATCTGTTGAGCAGCTACGGGACCAGGTTGACCTGATAGTGTTACTTACTCATCAGGGCAAAACCGGTCCTATGCAAACCGACCAGGAAGCCCACCCGGAGATTTGGAGGGATTTTGAAGAAGATATCGCACTGGCGGGAGCTGTACCCGGCATTGACTTACATTTTGCAGGTCATGCCCATCGGGGTATTCATGAACCATATGAGCATCCTGAAACCGGTACTCTGATCATGCAAACATTTGGACATGCCACTCATCTGGGGTATGTGAAGCTCACCCTGGACCCCGAAACAGGGGAAGTGCTTAATCATCAGGGTCAATTGCTGGACGTGGAAAGTAACAAGTATACTCCCAACCCTGTAATGGAAGAAAAAATTAAGGCTTATCGAGCCAAATTCCCGGAGCTGCAGGAAGTTATAGCCCATAGTCCTCAACGATTAGTTAGAAAGTATAACCTGGAATCCGATTTAGGCAATTTCTTTGCAGATATTCTGCGTGAGCATGCTGGTACTGATATCAGTTTTCTTAATTCAGGCGGTTTGCGGGCCGACCTTCCTGAGGGTGAGATTACCATGGCGAACTTGTTGGATGCCTTTCCATTTAAAGACCGCATTTGGAAACTGGAAATGTCCGGCAACCAAATAATGGATATACTGGAACAAGGCTTAAGCCTGGAAAGAGGAATAATCCAGGTAAGCGGATTAAAGGCCCAATATCATACTGAAAACGAAGCGGGAAAAAGACTGGAATCAGTATTGATTAATGACGAACCTTTGCAGGAGTCGGGAAAATATACAGTGGCCACCATAGGTGTGTTGGCCGAAGGAGGAGACCTTTACCAAACCTTTACGGAGGCCCGGATATTACAGGATGACGGCCCGCATTTTGGGAAAGTTTTGGAAGAATATCTACGGACAAACAGTGAAATTACAGTACCCTCCCGGGGGCGGCTAATTCCCAAATAAGTCCGTTTGTTTCTACATATTTCCACCTCAATCAGAATCCCTACACTACTTATTTCCGTTAGTATGCATAAACTATGCGCTTCTGCTTAAGCTATTTATTTCTGAGCGGGATCCTTTTGAACTGCTCCCTGGCATTGAATGCTCAGGACTTCGATAATTTTGTATCTGAATCATCGGAGTCTTCTCGCAATTTGGATAAAGCCATAACTGAATATGTGAGGGAATGGGGAGGTTTACCGATTATCGAGCAAGATACGGTTATTTTCTTAGCCTATAGCCCACATGCTCAGCCTCGTTTAAGCAGTGGTTTTAATGGGTTTTTGAGTCCCCGGTATATCAGTGATCCTCAGGCTGGGACTATGCAAAGAATTGAGGAAAGTTCCTGGTATATGTTGAAAAAGCATTTCCCAAAGGATGCCCGGATATTTTATCAGATTCAAGTCGGTGACAGCGCTTACAACGACCCCTTGAACCCGCGCCTGGGCTATAGGTTTACCATAATCAATTCGGAATTGAGAATGCCTGAATTTGAGGTACACCCCGAACTTTTACAGGATCAATTCATCCCATCCGGTCAGGTAAGCAGCATAGACTTTTCCAGTGCATATACGGTAGCTCAACGGAAAATACAAGTATACTTGCCGCCTGACTATGATACCTCACAGGACAGTTACCCTGTGGCATATTTTCATGATGGCTCGGGTTACGTGAATATGGGAAAAGTACCTCAGATCTTGGACAACCTGATTGCTAATGATCGGATTCCGCCTATCATTGCGGTTTTCGATGATCCCGTAAATCGAGGCCCGGAATACCGGGGCGATGAAAATTATATTCAATATATAGATCATGAACTAATACCCTTCATCGATAGTCTGTACAAAACCAAACCAAATCGGGATAATCGTTTGATTATTGGAGGTTCGCGAGGCGGGCTGTCCTCACTGATCCTCGGCCATACCACCGATCGCTTTTCACGTATTGGAGTTTTTTCTCCTGCTATCCACCCCAGGACCATGGAAGATTTCATTAAGTTTATGTCGGAGGCATCTTACCATCCGGATAAAGTGGTAATATTAGGGGCTAGATATGATGCCATATGGTACCCGGATGCCCTGGCCTTAAAAGAATACTTTGAACAATCATCTTCTCAGGTCCAATACCTAGAGACTTCTCAAGGTCATAATATTCAGGCCTGGATAAACTATTTAGACAGCATCCTGATCGGTTTATTAAAGGATGATCGGGATATGTAACTATTAAACTTGTTAACGATGAGTGCCCTATTTGATTCGATGCTGCCAGAGCACCAAAAATTTATCGGGGAACAACATGTGTTTTTTGTGGCTACCGCTACCGCTGAAGGACGGATAAACCTATCTCCAAAGGGCATGGATTCCCTAAGAATCCTGGATAGCAATCGGCTGATTTGGTTAAATCTTACCGGGAGCGGCAATGAAACCTCAGCCCATGTCCAGCAGAATCCTCGGATGACCATCATGTTTTGCTCTTTTGAGGGCAAACCTCTTATTCTACGTCTTTATGGGCAGGCTAAAGTCTACCATCCCAGGGATAAGGAGTGGCAGGAGCATATAGGAAGTTTCAAAATTACCGCCGGAGCAAGGCAGATTTTTGAACTCGATATCGAATCGGTACAAACCAGTTGTGGCTTTGCTGTTCCATTGATGGAGTTCCAGGGTGAACGGGATACACTGTCAAAGTGGACGGCGAAAAAAGATGAGGTCGGTATAATGGAGTATTGGGAAATGACCAACAGGGTCAGCCTGGACGGTCTGGACACTCATATTCTGGAATAATGATTAGGTATTCCCTGATCATAATTGTCACATTTTGTTCCTGTACACACACCGACCAAACCCACCGATGCGATAACACCAGAGATCAATTCATTGAATGCCTGCAGAATAAGGAATTCAGTGAGATCCCCTATCTGTTCAAAGCTGGGGTAAAATCGGAAAGAGAATTTCAACGTTTAAAGGGAAATCTAGCTTACATGAGAAGGGCCATTGGTCCGGTTAGATCACATAGTATTCTCAAAGAGAGCAATAATCTGGTAGTCACTAAGGTGGATCACCAGGAATCTTCACTGGAAATATCCTTCAAATTTAATGATCAATGTGAAATCCTGGCGATGCAGGTTAAAACGCACTATCCCGAAAACCTTCCTGCCATTAAAAGAAATGAAACCATCTTGAGTTTACCATTTACCGGTGAGTGGTATGTGCAATGGGGAGGCAGCGCCATCCGCGATAATTACCACAATGCCCACCGGAACATGAAAGGGGCTATAGATTTTACCAAACGAGATACCCACGGAAATACATATCGCAATAATGGCCGCAATAATGAAGATTATTATGCGTTTGGTGCAGAAATTATTGCTCCATGCCCAGGCAGGGTGGTTAGAGCAGTAAATGATATACCGGACAATAATTGGCCGGAAATAAATCAGGAAGGCCTATATGGTAATATGGTGGTGCTGGAGACCGCTAATCACGAATATATCCTGCTAGGCCACCTGCAGCAAGGATCGGTGGTGGTCGAGGAAGGACAGCTGGTACATCGGGGGGAATTACTGGGTCTTTGCGGTAATTCCGGATACTCCAAAGCGCCGCACTTGCATTTCAATGTACAAAATACCAACAATCTGTTCCACTCTACAGGAGCTGATTGTTTCTTCCAGGACATCCTGGTGAACGGTGAATATAAAAAAGAGCATCTGCCATTTCGGGGAGAAACAGTAACAAACTCAAATGAAAGAGAAGCAATATGAAGATACTAGTTGTTGGGGGCACGGGCACCATTGGAAAGGCTGTTGTTGATGATCTGAAGCAAAATCATCAGGTAATTGCCGTAGGGCGCAATAGTGGTTCTCTGCAAGTCAATCTCACTAAAGTTTCATCAATTGAGGCGCTGTTAAATCATGTGGGTAAAGTAGATGCCATAGTGGGTGCAGCAGGTGAAGCTCCTTGGAAGTCATTCGGTGACCTCACTGAGGAGCACTATTATCAGGCTATCAAAAGCAAGCTTATGGGTCAGGTAAATCTGGCAAAGTTGGGAGCCAGGTATCTTAATCCCATGGGTTCAATCACCCTGACCACCGGAATACTAGCTGATCGGCCAGTTCCTCAGACCGCAGCGGCGGCCTTGGTAAACGGAGCTATCCACAGTTTTATTCAAGCCGTTGCCCTGGAATCAACCGGAAGTTTTCGAATCAATGCAGTGTCTCCAGGATTGGTTGAAGCATCTGCTGAGAAATATCAGGAATTCTTCCCGGGACATATCCCCATTCCCATGGAGCAGGTGACCCAAGCTTATCGACGTAGTATTGAAGGGAGAGAGTCTGGTCTGGTAATACGCATATACCCCTGAACCTATAGTTGTCAATACTTGTTGGTTAATTAATGAGGACTATACTTTCCGTTCTAACCCTGTTAGTTTGCTGCTGCCACAGTAACGCTCAACGGTTAAATGGCTTTGAACTGAATGGGGCGCTGATACCTGTCAAGGATATCATGAGAGGAGGCCCTCCCCGAGATGGCATTCCTTCTATTGATAATCCCAAATTCCAACCGCTTTCAACATATGAGGAGTTTAATGATAAAACCTCTGTTTTAGGCGTTTATCACAATGGGGTAGCTAAGGCCTATCCTATTAACATAATGGATTGGCATGAGGTGGTGAACGATGATTTTAATGGGTCGCCGGTTGTGGTGACTTATTGTCCACTCTGTGGTAGTGGAATTGCTTTCAAAGCTGACATTGATCAAGGAAAAGCAGTGGAATTTGGAGTTTCTGGGTTACTCTATAACAGCGATGTCTTGCTCTATGACCGGGCTACGGAATCATTGTGGTCACAGATCATGGGCCAGGCGGTAAGCGGCCCTTTGAAAGGCCAGGAATTGGAACCGCTTATCACCCAACGAACCACCTTGCGGGCCTGGAAAAAGTTGTATCCACAAACCCTAGTTTTAACCACCGAAACCGGTTTTCATCGCAATTACCAAAACAGTCCATACGGCAATTATGAAGGGGAAAACCGGACCTACTTCCCGGTCAATAATCAGGATGACCGTATGCATAAAAAGGAATGGGTAATTGGAGTGGAAAATAATGGTTCATATAAAGCCTATCCCATAGATCATCTGTCTAAATTACCCGGACAAAAGCTTACTGATAAATTGGGTGGTGAAACCATAGAAATTTCCTGGGACCGGGATGTGCAAAACATTTTGGTTAAAAACTCGTCCGGGAAAGAACTACCTGGTTTACAAATGTTCTGGTTTGCCTGGGTTGCCTTTAATCCGGAAACAGAGATATTTGAATAAGATCCATTATTTTTATCGCTTTCTGGACAACTCTACTTGATGGCAGTTCTAATAAGGTGGTGTTCTTTTGCCCTGCTTTGGGTTTCTGTAACCATACTTCCGGCACAGGATACGGTTGAACTGACCTCGGAGTTTCGTCTGATCCAAATTTCCTCCAACACCTGGATCCATCAATCTGACATGACCCTGGAGCCCTATGGTACTTTTGGCTGTAATGGCCTGCTTTATCTAAATAGTGGCCAGGCGCTTCTGGCGGATACTCCTGTTAACTCCCACAACAGCGGACTATTAATAGATTGGTTGAGTAAAAGGGACCTGGAAATTACCGGGATAGTGGTAACGCACTTTCATGAGGATTGTTTGGGAGGGCTGGAGGTGTTCCATGAACTGGGAATTCCCAGCTATGCGCACCAGCTTACTCCCGGCCTGGCAAAAAAATCATCCGCAGTGCCTCCCAGGCGGACGTTCAGCTATTCATTAGCACTTGAGGTAGCAGGGAAACCGGTTATAGCTGCCTATTTAGGTGAGGCTCATAGTCCGGATAATGTGGTGGTTTACATTCCTTCTGAAAATGTGTTATTCGGTGGTTGTATGGTCAAATCACTGAATTCGGGGAAAGGCAATCTGGAGGATGCCAATGTGGATAAATGGTCCGAAACAGTATCAAAGGTAGCAACTCGATTTAAGCCTAAAGTAGTAATCCCCGGGCACGGCTCATATGGTGGTCCCGAATTGCTGGAATATACAATCGACCTTTTCCAACCTGGCAACTAGAGTTTATGTTGGTATAAAGACACCGAGCAGCCATCATTTCGAAGTTGAATATTTTGCTTCTAAACACACAAACTGGGATGACCTTTGGTTAATAGTTAAGCTGTTTTCTAGTGAAATACCATGAAACTGACGCGGCCATTGGATTGGGATAATCCCAATTGAAAGTCATTGCCATGAGCGTAGCGAAGAGGCAATCCCAGATGTGGGAGGTCGGCGTTTGAAACCTAAGACCATTATATGTGAAGCCAATCGCTTGAATCAGATTCACTTTGTTCGAAACGACCTTCTGCTGGTTATTCATGAAGTTTAAAGCATTCGCCCGCTTCCCAGTTCATTGGGAAGAGCGCAAAGATGAAGCAATCTGCTTAGCAGCGTAATCCGTATTTTGTTAGATACCTCTAACTCCTGAATGGGATTGCTTCACTTCGTTCGCAATGACGCTATATGGTAAGTTTCTGATTTTAAACTGTTTACCTAACTCTGTCACTCTGATATTTCGAGTGACGGCTATAGTATATTAACTATTGATCGCACCTCCAGATGAACAATACATCAACAACTATGGCTTATTCATATCACCCTGATACCTGGATTAAGTTTGGAACCTAATCCGCTTTGATGATGAGATTTATGAGGTCTTATCCTAATAACAACCTGAAATTAGATCTGTTTTTCGGCTTAAGTTACGCAAGCTAAACTTAAACCAGATGTGGGAGGTTGGCTTTTAAAACCTAAGACCTATAAAAACCTAAGACTTATATAAGTGAATCCCATCGCTCGAATGGGATTGCTTTTATTCTCGCGCAATAACCCCTCTGGTGGTTATCAAGCAAGATAAAGACCTATTGCTCTGCGATCTGAACCTTTAATTCAATTTCTGGATGAGTTTTAGGCGCAGTGATGGCGTTTAAAACTTTTAACTTTAAACTAAATTCACCGCTCAAAGTCTCACGAGTTTTAACCAATATTTTCGTGGTCTCATGTGGTGGCACGGTAAAAATGTGTGAATTGGCATGTAGGGTATAATCACTGAGGTTTTCCAGCATAAAATTCACATCTGAATTATTGGCTATCTGCAATGATAGAACCGAGCTGTTGTTAAGATAACTGGCCTCCTCAATTGATAAGCATGCTTCAATCAGGGGTTTCATAAACTCATCCTTTCCGATGAGATCGTTGTGAAACCAAACCGCAGTCCGACCCTCAAATAAGGCCTCCTTAAGGCTGGAAAGTGTTTTTTCTCTGGCAAAAGCTAAGGTAACCGGCCTGTGTCCTCCCAAGGGGACTTGATAGTCCCAATCAATCAAACCATGGATGTCGGAAGTCCCTAATATGGTAAGATCATTATCCAGACAGATCTGCAAAGCTTCCTCTGAATAGGTATGTTCATTCACAACTTCAATCCCATGCAGTAAACCTTCACTGATCAATTGGCGGTGGACGTCTGTTAATTCTACCATGGCGGAGGGGGTCTGAGCGTGCCAATGGGGATGATTCCAAAAGACAAAGGCCTGTTGTCTTTTGGCCTCCCTGAATACTTCCAGGTAATCATCCTTGAGCAGGGCGTTGGCATCTTGTAGAAAAATAGCATTGCTGTGACCGGGGGGCATATCACGGGTAATTTCTGAGCCCTTAATAATCAACAGCTCCGTATTGGAGGCAGATTTACTTTCTATTTCGTAGGCCCGGTTACGGTCGGGGTGGGGTATATCTTCCTTATGAGGTTGGTACTCAAGATGTTCAGTTACTGCTATGGCATCTAGTCCATCTTTGAGCGCTTCCTGCACCCGGATAGTAGGCCACACGCTGCCATCTGAAAAGACAGTGTGCTGGTGCAGGTCACACAACAGGGTTTGATAGCCTGGGATGTCCGGAAAACTGATAATCCGGTCATGGCTCGATGGCCCACCTGACTGACCGAACGAGGGATGGCTGAATATGAGGCAGATAAATGTTAAGCTGAGTGGTTTCATAGAATCGAACTTAGGCTTCTCGAAATTTTTTGATTAGATAATAGTAAGAAATTAACTCAAATTAAAATTGTGGTTAAGCAAACTGACAACCGCATTAAACTCACGCATCAAAAAACACTATCTTTATACCCTGCATGAACCGGTCTTTAAGTAAAAAGCTTGAAATCCTAAATGGGGAACTCGATAAGCTTGTTAATCAGCTTCAAGGAATCACTCATGAGCAATTCAATTCATCACCAGCCCCAGACAAATGGTCAGCGGCTCAAATTATGAATCACTTAATGCTGGCAGAGTCGGGCTCTCTGAAGTATTGTCAAAAAAAATTGAGTTTCGATCCTGATCTTCCTCCGGTGGGCCTTAAAACCTACCTGCGCAGCGCATTACTTTGTTATTCCTTATACTTTCCCATAAAGGTTAAGGCTCCTAAAGGATTCGGTACTGAGTATCTTCCACAAGAAGACAACCTGCAATCTGTGTTGGAGAGATGGATAGCCCAGCGTCAGCAACTGAAGGATTTTCTGCTTGACCTGCCGGAAAAGTATCTGCATCGGGAAGTATATAAACATCCCTTAACTGGCAGGATGTCTTTGGAAGGAATGTTATCTTTTTTCCACGCACACTTTAAGCATCACAAGCATCAGATCCTAAAGGCGGTCGCCTGCCGGACTGGTAAAAGTTGAACAATATCCTATCTTAGGGAAGTAAAACAACATTAGCCTAATGATGCGCCAATTCTCCAAAATAATCTTCTTATGCTTCGTGCTGGGAATTAATTCCAACCCAGATCTAATATGCCAGGATTCATCTAATGCCCGGTGGCTGCGTTATCCGGCAATTTCCCCCGATGGAAAATCCATCGCCTTCAATTATAAAGGGAACATCTACCTAGTGGGTATTGAAGGTGGTAAAGCGGTGCCTCTTACTTTAAGCGAAAGCTATGAATTCAAGGCGGTATGGAGTCGTGATGGCAAGTCATTGGCTTTTGCCTCGGACCGTTTTGGGAATTTTGATGTTTTCATTATGCCGGCAAGCGGTGGAGAGGCCAGGAGGCTCACCTACCATTCCAATGCCGAGATCCCTTCCGACTTCACCGTAGATCATCAAAATATTATTTTCAGTGCGGTAAGGCAAGACCACTCAGACCATGTACAATTTCCTACAGGTTTGATGACAGAATTGTATCAGGTGCCGGTAGAAGGGGGGCGGGTATCACAATTATTGACCACCCCTGCTTTTCGGGCCAACTTCAACGCAGACGGTTCAAAGTTAATTTACCACGATATTAAAGGTTATGAAAACCAGTGGCGAAAACACCATATATCATCCGTAACCAGGGACGTATGGCTTTATGATATAGCATCATCCAAATACCAGAAACTCAGTAATTTTGAAGGGGAAGATCGTAATCCGGTATTTTCATCCGAGGGGGACATCTATTACTATCTCAGTGAAGAGAACGGCTCATTCAATGTATTTCAAAGTTCCTTATCCAATCCTAGCCAATCCACAGCCCTTACCACATTCGAAGATCATCCAGTACGTTTCCTCACCAGCTCGAGTGAAAATGTGCTTTGCTTTAGCTATCATGGTGATCTTTATACTTTAGTTCCTGGAAACTCACCGGAGAAGATTGAGGTTGAAATCCCTTATGACGGCCTGAGTACTTTACCTAAGATCGTTCCGGTAAATAAAGATATAACCGAGGTCTCACTTTCTCCCAATGACAAAGAGTTCGCTTACATATTCAGGGGAGAAATATTTGTGAGCAGCCTGGAAGCGGGCACTACCAAACGAATTACCGACACTCCCTGGCAGGAGCGATCCGTAAGCTTTAGCCCTGATGGAAGATCGCTGCTTTATGCCCGGGAGGTGCAGAATAGTTGGGACCTCTATCAAACTTCGCTAACCAGGGATGATGAAAATTATTTTTACAAATCCACGGTGCTCAAGGAGGAAGAATTATGGTCAACACCCAAAGAGGAATTTCAGCCCAGCTATTCTCCCGACGGCCAGGAGGTGGCATTTCTGGAGGACCGGGTGACCCTCAAGGTATTAAACTTACAAACAAGAGCGGTGAGAGAAATTCTTCCCGGGGCACATAATTACAGCTACTCAGATGGTGACCAATGGTACCAATGGTCGCCGGACGGGAGTTGGTTCTTAGTGCAATTTGGTCATAAAGAGCGCATATTTTTCACTGAGGTAGGCTTGATCGCCAGTTCCGGAACAGGACAGCTTCGCAATATTACCGAAAGCGGCTACGACGATGTGATGCCGAAATGGTCCCAGGATGGCAGCATGATGATCTGGGGCTCCGACCGTGAGGGCCTCCGGGGTGAAAATGGCTGGAGCAGGAATGGGGATGTTTACGCCTTATTCTTTACCAAAAACGCCTATGACCGCTTCCATCTGACCCAGGAGGAATACCAATTAATCAAGGAGGAAGAGGAGAAGAAAGAGGAAGGGGAAGGGGAAAAGAAGGAGGGCGAAAAGGATAAACCACAAGTCATTCCTCCCATTACGATTGACTTTGACAGGCTTACGGAAAGAAAGAAAAGGCTGACTGCCCATACATCAGAAGCAACGGATTGGATCCTTTCTGACGATGGTGAATCACTGTACTACCTGACCAAGTTTGAAGGAAAGTATGATATCTGGAAGACCGAGTTGCGTACCAAGAAAACCGAACGCTTGGCCAAAATCAACGCGGAGGAGGCTGAAATGCAGTTGAGTAAAGATGGTAAATTTTTACTGGTCCTGGCGGATGGTAAGCCTAAAACCGTGGAAATCGAAGGCGGAAAGATCAAGGATATTGAGATCAAGGGGGAGATGGTGCTTAAACGGGATTTGGAGAGGGAGTATATATTCGATCATAGCTGGAGGCAGCTGAGAGAAAAGTTTTACGTAGTCGATCTGCAGGGGGTCGATTGGGACTTTTATTATCAACAATACCGCCCCTTTCTGCCTCACATCAACAATAATTATGATTTCGCGGAAATGCTAAGCGAAATGCTTGGAGAGCTAAATGCTTCCCACACCGGCAGCGGGTACCGGCATAACCCTGAAAATGCCGACGCCACTGCCTCCCTGGGAGTTTTAATAGATTACGGGCATGCTGGGAACGGGATAATGATCGCCGAGGTTTTGTCAGGAGGGCCAATGGACAATGCTAAAAACAAGGCTAAAAGCGGCCATATAATTGAAAGTATAGACGGTACTGCGCTGACCCCTGACCTGGATCATTATAAACTGCTAAACAGAAAAGAAAAAAAGCCAGTACTGCTTTCCCTGCATGACCCCAGCTCCGGACAACGCTGGCAAGAGCAGGTGATCCCGATTTCCCTGAACCAGGAACAACAATTGCTTTACCAACGATGGGTTAAAAGCCGCCGTGAGCAAACCGAACAACTTTCCCATGGAGAAGTGGGCTATGTGCATGTGCGGGGGATGAATGATGCCAGTATGCGCACAGTCATTGAGGACGCCCTCGGTAAACATGTATCCGCTAAGGCCTTGGTAGTGGACACCCGTTTCAACGGTGGTGGTAATTTACATGACGTACTTTCCGATTTTTTAAATGGCAAATCATACCTGGATATCATCCCTCATGGACAATATGTGGGCTCTCAACCGATGAACCGATGGAACAAGCCCTCCATTGTGATCATGGGTGAAAGCAACTACTCCGATGCTCATCTTTTTCCTATGGCCTATAAAATAAAGGAGGTGGGAAATACTCTGGGAATGCCGGTACCTGGGACAGGCACCTTTGTATGGTGGGAGACCCAGATTGACCCTACCCTATATTTTGGCATTCCCATGGGTGGGTGGCGTGCTCCGGATGGAAAGTTTCTGGAAAACAACCAAATGGAGCCTGATATCCGGGTGGAGAATGAGCCGGGGGAGATGGTGGCGGGAAGAGATCAACAGCTGGAAGCCGCCGTGGAGGAACTATTGAATGACTGATTGGAGTCCTATTCAAGGCTCCTGATCCGCCATGCATTAATCTTTGAGCATTTTTCTATATTTTTAAAGTTTATCAACCATAAATCATTCCCAAATTTCCTGACAACTAAACCATGAAAAGAATAGTATTTATAGTCTACAGTGGGTTGATCGGTTTGATGGTTCAGGCCCAAACTGATCAGCTAACCCTGGATCGCATCTTCAATAGTAATGATTTCCAGGAAGAACAATTTGGGCCTGCCAGGTGGATTGAAGATGGGCAGGCTTATACCACTTTAGAATACTCACAGGAATATCCCGGTAGTTTGGAAATTGTACGCTACCAAACGGTTTCCGGGGATCGTTCCCTGTTGGTGGAAAGCATTCAGTTGATCCCTGAAGGGTGGAATAATCCCTTAGTGATAGAAGATTATCAATGGTCAAACCAACACCGTAAATTGCTGATCTTTACCAATTCTAAACGAGTATGGCGCAGGAATACCCGGGGTGATTATTGGGTACTGGATATCAAAAAAGGAGCCCTCAAACAGGTTGGCGCCGGTTTTGACGAATCTTCGCTGATGTTTGCCAAGTTTTCACCGGACGCCTCCCGGGTAGCCTACGTCAGCAAACACAATCTATATGTAGAGGATCTTGAAACCGGTAAGGTCGACAGCCTAACCAGTAATGGTGCTGAGCGATTGATCAACGGCACTTTTGATTGGGCCTACGAAGAGGAATTTGGCGCCAGGGATGGTTTCAGATGGAGCCCTGATGGTGAGCATATTGCCTATTGGCAGGTGGACGCCACTGAGATCAGGGATTTTTATATGATTAATTCTACCGATTCTCTATACCCCTTCAACGTTCCAGTGCAATATCCCAAGGTGGGAGAAGATCCCAGCAGTGTGCGCATCGGAGTGATTTCCGCAAGTGGTGGTGAAACTCAATGGCTACCCATCCCGGGTGATAAGAAGCAGAATTATCTTCCAAGAATGATGTGGGCGCCGGATTCCAAATCCTTGATGGTGCAGCAAATACCCCGAAAACAAAATACCAACCGCATCTGGGTATATTCCCTGGATAATGGCACCGTGGAAAATCTTTACACCGACGCTGATGCGGCCTGGGTAAGGGCAATCGATGACTGGATCTGGTTGGATGACGGTAAAGCCTTTAGTTGGCTCTCCGAAAAAGACGGGTGGAATCATTTTTATCGCGTAGCCACTAAAGACGGAGCGGAAAAGCTGATTACCAAGGGAGATTACGATGTAATCAACATAGTGCTGATTGATGATGACGGTGGCTATGTCTATTTTATTGCCTCCCCCGAAAATCCCACCCAGCGATATCTGTATCGGGTCCGGCTGGACGGCCGGGGCGGCTTACAAAAACTATCACCAGATGACCAGCCGGGTGATCACCAGTATGAGGTAGCCCCCAATGGTAAATTCGCCTTTCACACCTATTCTACGGCCAACCGTCCACCTATAGTGGAGCTGGTTACCCTGCCTGACCACAAGGCCCTACAGATACTGGCGGATAATGAAGAGTTGCACGAAAATTTTGAGGCCCTTAATAGGCGACCGGCGGAATTTTTTTCGGTTACCACGGAGGACCAGATCACCATGGAGGGTTTCATGATAAAACCGCCGGATTTTGACCCTAACAGAACCTATCCGGTGTTGTTTTACGTATACGGGGAGCCTGCCGGGCAAACCGCCCGTGACCGCTGGGCGGGGACCAGGCTGTTATGGCATTATATGATGGCACAAGAGGGTTATCTGGTGGTTACCATGGACAACCGCGGCTCTCCCAGCCCCAAGGGCCGTGATTGGCGTAAAAGTATATTCAGAAATATCGGCACCATCAATGCCAGAGACCAGGCCATGGGGGCGAAAAAGGTGCTGGAGCAACCTTTTGTGGATCAGGATCGAGTGGGCGTTTGGGGATGGAGCGGAGGAGGTTCTATGACCCTCAACCTGTTGTTTCAATATCCTGAGATCTACCATGCTGGTATGTCCATTGCGCCGGTAGCCGATCAGTTACTTTACGATAATATCTATCAGGAAAGGTATATGGGGGTACCCTGGGAAACCAAGGAAGATTTTATCAAGGGATCACCAGTTACCCATGCGCATAACTTACAAGGCGATCTTCTGCTGATACACGGTACCGGTGATGATAATGTCCATTATCAAAACAGTGAAAAACTGATCAATGAGCTAATCAGACACAACAAGCATTTTCAGTTCATGGCGTACCCCAACCGCACCCATAGTATCAGAGAAGGTGAGAATACTTCCAGGCACCTGTTTGGGTTATTAACTAAATTCCTGAAAGAACATGTTGAACCTGGGGCTAAAGGCCAAATGCAAACTGAAATAGATTGACGTCATGAGAAAGCTACTGGCTATATCAAGCTTATGGTGCTGCTGCCTGAGCCTATTGGCTCAACCAGCCTATTTCCCAGCTCCTGGAGAATGGCAGCAGAAGACCCCGCAAGAATTAAATCTGGATGGGGATAAGCTCAAAGAGGCGGTGCAGTTTGCCATTGATCATGAATACGAGGGCCCTAAGGACCTTAGACTTGCCATCGTAAAAGGATTTGAACGGGAGCCTTATCATGAGATCCTGGGTCCCACCAAGAAGAGAGGACCAGCGGCAGGAATGATCATCAAAGACGGCTATTTGGTGGCTAGTTGGGGAGACATTAAACGAGTGGACATGACTTTCAGCGTTACCAAGAGTTATCTCTCAACGGTAGCGGGATTAGCCTGGGATGCTAAAATGATTCCCTCTGTGGAACAACCCCTGCATGAAATTATCTGGGACCAAACATTTGAGGGAGATCATAATAATCAAATTACCTGGAGGCATTTGCTAAACCAAAGTTCGGATTGGAGCGGGGAGCTTTGGGGGCTGTATGACTGGGCGGATCGTCCACCACGGGAAGGAGGGATTGATCAATGGAGACATCGCAAACTGAATCCTCCCGGCACGGTGTTTAAGTATAATGATGTGAGGGTAAATCTTTTAGCCTTCAGCCTGCTACAGGTGTGGAGAAAGCCGTTGCCTATGATCCTAAAGGAGAAGATCATGGATCCTATCGGTGCTTCATCAACCTGGCGGTGGTATGGCTACCACAACAGTTGGGTAAACATTGATGGAATTAAAATGCAGTCTGTAAGTGGCGGAGGGCATTCCGGCGGAGGGATATTCATTAATACCGAAGACCATGCCCGATTTGGATTGTTATTTCTAAATGACGGGGTTTGGGAGGGCAAACGCTTACTGAGCAGAGAGTGGATCGACCTTGCTACTACACCCTCCAAAGCCAACTCTCAATATGGATTCCTGTGGTGGTTGGACCCGGAAAATAATTCCAATTTAAATGCTCTTTCCGATCAAGGTTTTTATGCTGCCGGTTTTGGGGGTAACTACATAGTGGTTGAACCTGAACACAACCTGGTGATCGTGATGCGCTGGATGGAAGGCAAATACGCAAATGAATTTTTGAACCTGGTTTACCAGTCGTTATAACAACTACCGCTCTCCGGGATGATAAATGCGCTCCGCACGAGCCTCTACATCATTCCGATAGTAGGCTACATCCTTAAAATCCGCATTGGCGTACAACTCAACTTGATCATCAAAATGAGGAGAATCGGGATCGTTACTCTGTCCTCCAGCTAATACACTTTTAGCTCGCACCCGTGTTCCAAATTCCACTACTGCTACAAAACTATTGCCCCGGGTACCGTACAAACGCTTATTTCGATCTTGGTGTCGATCTCCATAA
Organism: Cyclobacteriaceae bacterium; assembly: GCA_965224285.1. Taxonomy (GTDB): domain Bacteria; phylum Bacteroidota; class Bacteroidia; order Cytophagales; family Cyclobacteriaceae; genus JAJCYK01. The sequence continues at coordinate 3,222,803 of OZ245043.1, read as the reverse complement.
GCTGCCAAAGCGCCCCAATTTCCGGAAGCCATGGGAATAGGAATACTGGGCTTTCTATCATTGAACACCGGATCAATGTCTCCTGTGAGCCTTTGAAACCGGTTTATCTCACCCCAGGCAGTGTTCCAATCGCCGAAATCCCGCTCCAGCCAATCTATGGCCTGGGAAAACAATCTAAGTCGTTCATCCATTGGCGCGTCAGTGCCAAAGTAGTTTAATCGTTGCATGGGCAGATTCTTGAACATTTCCGGCGAATTACCCCGGGTATAACACATAGTGCCGTAATAATGAGCCAGGGACATGGCCACTGATGACAGGTCCACTTTGAGATCCCAGTTTCGCAGGGTATCTATGGGAGCTTTCAGTTCCCCGCTGGGGTTTCGATCATAAGCCTCAATCAAACCCGGGATCAGTACCTCAAAGCCTGGCAGGTAGGGGTCATAGGCCAAATCAATCAGTTTATCCAAGGTAAAATCTTGGGCTTTAGAAAGCAGTCTGATAGCGTGAATACCTCGGAAATTTTCCCGGTCTATAGACATATATCGGGGATAGTCAGTGCGCTTAGGGCTGTATTCCAGGGCTGAGGTATAGGGGGTAGAATTGCAATTTTGGATCCAGCCGTTGGGTGGATTAAAGAGTGTAATGGATTCCGCCACCGGGTGCAACCCTTGCCAGTCTGTTCTGGGGTCACTGCCGTCAACCGGATTGGTATAATCAAACAAGGTATCTCTAACCGGAATAAAATTTCCATGATAATATCCGATATTTCCCTGGGCGTCCGCATAAACTGTGTTATTAGAAGAGTTTGTACGTATGTTCATCATTTCCCTGAATTCAGCATGCCCATCCAGTTTAGTCCGTAGAAATGATTGGGATAAAGCTTTTACCGGTTTCCACATTAGAGCGGTGGCGGTCCATTGGCCATCCACCAGATGGGTTATCGGGCCATGATGCGTATGGTAGGTGGGGAAAGTTTCCTCAAGCAACTCATGGCCCTCCCGATATTTGAGGGATACTTCGGCCTCTTGAACGGGTCGCAGTTGGTCGCCATAGCGGTACATTAACTTCCCTTCCTGCTCTACGATGTCCTCCACAAATTCGTCTATGACATCGGTGTAGGTTGAGGTATGCATCCAACCAGTCTTTTCATTAAACCCTTGGTAGACAAAAAATTGTCCCCAAGTCACCGCGCCATAGGCATTCAGCCCTTCATCACTGGTTACATGCACTTCCCCCCGGAAATAAAAAGAAGTATGCGGATTTATCAACAACATGGCATTTCCCGATTCAGTCAGCTTACCGGATATAGCAATACCGTTGGATCCCTGAGGCTCAGTAAGCCCCGGGTCATGGTTATAGACTATCTCAGGCTCCAGCAGACTCTCATAAAGTTCCTCAATACCCTGAGTACTAACCCTTTCGATGTCTCCTCCAATAGATCCCTCGCTGAAGTACATGGGCATCCAGGGCTCGAATCTCGTCAGTAGCTTGGGTTTCACCTCGGGGTGGGTATGGAGATAATAATTTACACCATCAGCAAAAGCATCACAAAGCTTTTGCAGCCATTCCGGACTCTGTTTATAGTGCTCAATAGCCTGATCGCGAGTCATGAACAAACGGGCCCTTAAGTCGCTGGACAAGGCCTTTTTGCCCTCTACTTCCGCCAATCGCCCAATGGCCCAGATGTAATTGCGTTCCACCCGGGGAAAATCATCCTCGCATTGTGCATATAGTAAGCCAAAAACCGCATCCGCATCGGATTTGCCATAAATATGTGGCACCCCATAGTCATCTCTAATGATAGTAACATTAGTGGCATGAGTCTCCCAACGGGCTAATTCGGGGTCCTGTTGGTTTGAACTGCATCCTGCGGTGGCTATTAAAATTAATGCTAATAAATACCTCATAAATTTTTTCCCCCAGCTCAAAATATAAAAAAAATTTAGGCATTTGAAGGGCAGCCTCATAGATCTTCAAAATATCGTCTACTGGTAAAAAGGCTAGGTCACCACAACCCTTGCCGGGGAAAGTCGTAAATTCTCATATATTGAAATGTATGATTAAAAAATTACTGCTATTAGTCATTTGTATATGTGGGTATGTCCCTATTTTGGCACAATTGAATCTGCCTAGCGGATCCAGGGTGGGAGCGGTAAGGCCGTTCAATGAGTATGTGCTGTCGGACTGGATGCAAAAAGCTTCCAATGAGTATCAGAATATTGAGGGCTCTCCTTTTTTAAATCGGAATTGGGAAAAAGGCACAATTCACACTATCAATGATGAGATCTTTGAGGATGTCATGCTCAAGCTAAACCTCTATGATGGACAACTCATACATTTCAATAATTTTACCGGCGACTCATCAGTAATTCGCGATGATATGCTATGGAGCTTTTCCCTGAGTCACCGGGACTCAGTTTATACTTTTGAACGCTTTGACCAAACAGAAACTCCTAAATCACCTGGACTTAACGATTTCTTCATTGTTTTATATCGCGATACCCTGTCCTTATTGGCTAAACCGGTGGTTAAACTCCAACGAAGTACCGACAATGCCTTAATCACCAGTACCGGTAAACAAAACGACCGGTTTGTGACGCACACTCAGTATTACCTGCTAACTCCAACCAATGAGTTGGTATTGTTAAAGAATAGTCGCAAAGGCTTTAAGGAAGCCTTTGGTAATCATTACAAAGCCTGTAGAGAGTTGTTAAACAATCGCGGACTAGACTGGAAAAATCCCCAAGATCTGGTGGTTTTGATCGAATTTTATAATCGGTTACCGTAAAAAATTGCCAACTTTCTGACGAAACATGCAGCAAAACGTCAGTTCATTTCATTCCTAATAGGATTTCAATTAATTTACCTGATGTTAGCTTGATCACTGCCAATGCCTTTATTGTCACCTGGTTTGGGGGATATTCGATAGCAGGCTGCCGTCACAATTGTGAAATCCCGGCATAAGTATTAAGTTAGCATGTTGTATTATGCAAGCTGAGAGAATCTCAGTGCATTAACCTTTAATTAAAACCTATGGAAAAATCTTACAAGATTCATTTCTTGGCTTTCCTGCTATTGATTTTGGGCCATGCCGTATGGGCTCAGAGTTTTAATGTAAGCGGAACAGTCACTAATGCCAACACCGGTGAAGGATTGATCGGTGTAAATGTGGTAATCAAAGGCACCACATCCGGTACTGTCACTGATCTGGATGGTTCGTATAATCTTTCTGTACCCGGAGAATCTACTCTGGTATTTTCATCAGTGGGATTCCTGGTCCAGGAAGTATCAGTTAATTCAAGTTCCAGTTCACTTGATATCCAACTTCGGGAAGATATTGCAGACCTGGAAGAAATAGTGGTAACCGGTTTGGCCACCAGTATAAAGCGGTCAAACCTCGCCAATAACATCTCCACAGTAGATGCCCAAGCGCTTACCGGGGTAACCACCCAGTCGACATTGGATGGGGCACTTTACGGTAAGTTAACCGGGGTGAACATTAATGCCGCCGGAGGGGCTCCTGGAGGTCAAACTGCTTTAAGGTTAAGAGGTATTTCCTCTCTTTCCGGTAACAACCAGCCCTTGTTTATTGTAGATGGGGTTTATATCAGTAATATTCAACTTACCAATGGATCAGCTGTAGCTTCCGGTGCCAACGCAGGTCGGGAAGAAGGTGGATCCAACCGGGTATCGGATATTAACCCTGAAGACATCGAAACTATAGAAGTTTTAAAGGGGGCATCTGCTGCGGCGATTTACGGTACCCGAGCCAATGCCGGGGTGGTGATCATCACTACCAAACGGGGTTCACAAGGAAAAACCCGGGTAACCTTTAATCAGGACGTGGGTATCAATACCATTCAAAACAAGGCTGGTCTGCGAGAGTTTACGCCGGCATTAGTGGAACAGGTATTTGACGCCAGTGAAAGAGAGATATTTGAGCAGGCTCAGGCCAGAGGTGAAATCTTTGATTGGGAAGAGGAACTCTACGGCGAAGAGGGTTTGATCATCGATTCTCGAGTTTCAGTTTCTGGGGGAGGTGATAAAACCAGATTCTACTTCAACGCCAGTCGTAGGGATGAAGATGGTATTATGAAAAATACCGGATATGAGCGTAATTCCTTGAGGTTAAACCTTGATCATGATATCGCTGATAATTTAACCATTGGCCTCAGCACCAATTACGTAAATAGTCTGGCAGAACGGGGTCCGGTAGGAAATGAAAATAATGGCGGCTTCAGTGTAGGTTATAATTTGGCGTTGGCCACTTATGCCTGGGAAAATCTATTCCCGGATGAAAATGGTGTTTATCCTGACGGTCGTTTCTCCGCCACTAATTTGATCTTCAACAGAGATCAAATCAAAAACGATGAGGATATAAATCGCTTTATCCAAGGGGCCAAGATTGATTGGACTGCCATTCAGCAGGATAATCTGCAATTAAAGTTTGTAGCCAATGGTGGACTGGATTTCTTCCTGGCAAAGACCTTTGTTTATATACCTGAGACCCATCAAATTCAACGTAGCACTACCAATGGTTTTGTTAGTGCCGGTAATAACAACTCTTTGCAGTTTAACTATCAAGCTTTTGCGGTTATAGATTATTTCCTGGATAATGATATCAGTCTCAACGGTCAGTTTGGGGTATCCTACTTGAATTTTGAAAGTGATGAGACGCTTAATCAAACCACGCAACTTATTCCTACCCAAACTAATTTGGGCCAGGGGAATTCATTCTCTACCAGTCAAAGGTTGACCGATGAGGAAGAATTCGGGTTGATCGCCCAGGGACAGTTTAATTGGGCTGACCGGGTGATTGCTACGGCAGGCATCAGATGGGACAAATCCAGCTTGAATGGGGATCCCAACAAATATTTTGCTTTCCCCAGAGCTTCTTTAGCCGTAAATATCGCCAACTTTGATTTCTGGACTTCCACGTCTATGAATCTATTTAAGTTAAGGTTTGCTTACGGAGAAACCGGTAGCAGCGCCCGCTTTGGCTCGTTGTATACGCCTTTAGGAGCAACTTCCGTGGGTGGAGTACCGGGATTGGCGCTACCCAGGGTAGACCAGAACAACATTGCCGCTCAATTGGGTGATACCAGCCTGGAACCTGAAACTTCTCAGGAGGTCGAATTTGGGGCTGACCTGGCTTTCTTTAACGGCCGGCTGGGTTTGGAATTGACTGGTTATATCAGAGAAGTAAAGAACCTGATCTATCCCTTCTCCTCAATTCCACTATCCTCGGGATTTTCTAATTCCATCAGAACTGACTTTGATCTGAAGAACAAAGGGTTTGAAGTGGCCATTAACGCTCAACCTATCGCCAAACCAAATTTGAATTGGAATACTTCGTTAAATTACTGGCAGAACGACGCCGAAGTTGACCGGCTGGGCGTAGGTGAATTCCAACCCAGCGGTGAAGGCTTTAGTCTTACCTTCGGTAGTTCATTCATTCGTCTGGGCGAAAACGCTACCGCCTTGGCTGCCAACATAAACGGGGTGGCCACCATTATTGGGGATGCCGCTCCCGATTTCCAAATGAGCTGGTTCAACCAGATCAATATTTTAAAGCGGTTTAACCTGAACTTTCTATGGCACTGGAAAGAAGGCGGAGACGTACTTAACCTTACTAAACTGTTGAGTGACTTTGGAAATCTTACTCCGGATTTGGACAATCCTGAAGTAATAGCCAATCCCAGGTTTGGCACCTTCGGAGCTGCCGGATATATAGAGGATGGCACTTATATTCGTCTGCGTGAAATAGGATTGTATTATGACGTTCCTATGGGCGAGCTACCATTGTTTGAGAAGGTGCGGATCGGTATTTCCGGTAAGAATATATTAACTATTACCGACTACACCAGTTATGACCCCGAGACTTCTGCCTTTGGTCCTTCGGGACTTTCACAGGGCATAGAGGTGGCGCCTTTCCCGAGTGCAAAGCAGTATTATTTCCACTTAGGACTTACATTCTAAACAATCTAAACAATGACTATTATGAAAAAATATTTAATCATCATACTGGGATTGGGAATGTCATGGTCACTAACCAATTGTGAATTTTCCAACGACGTTGATCCCAATCAACCCAGTTTATCGCAGGTATTGACCAATACCACTCCTCAGGAATTAAACCTGTTAGTAGGTGGTCTGGAGGCGCGTTCCAGGGATGCTATGGGTGGATTTATCACCGCTACCGGTGAAATTGCCCGTGAGTTGTATGATTTCAATTCGTCTGACCCCACTACGCTTGAAACTTTACTGGGAAAAGAAGGAGCCACACTCACCGGTTCCGAACCACAGCTGACCGGTACTATGTTTGCCCGTTATCAGGCGGTTAAAAGCGCTGAATTTGTATTAGACGCAGTAGAAAACGTAGAGCTTACTGAAGCGGAGAAACAAGGATACCGAGGAGTGGCCAACACTTTTAAAGGACTGATGCTCTTGGATGTGTTAAGCCTCCTGAATAGCAATGGAGTGAGAGTTGATGTACGGGATCCTAATAATCTTGGGCCTTTCTTGAGTAAAGAAGAAGGTTTTAGTGCCATACTCAACATCTTGGACCAAGGATTCAGTCAATTGCAAGGCGCTGATTTCGCATTTCAACTTTCATCTGGATTCGCAGGGTTTGATACCCCCGAAACCTTTGCTTTATTCAATCGGGCAGTAGCGGCCAGGGTGGCCACTCGAGGAGAAGATTATGCACTTGCATTGTCGTTGGTGAATGAATCCTTCCTGGATCTTAATGGCGATCTGGACGTTGGTCCCAAGCGTGTTTATGGACTAGGTGGAACTGAGACACTCAATCCCATTTTCAAATCCCCGCAACAAGCTGGAGATCAATACATAGTACACAATCGCATGATCAGTGACATCATGACGGGTGATACCCGAATTAACAAATTCCGGCTTCGAGATGATCCTGTTGGTAGAGATGGAGTTAATGGCACTCATGAGATTGCTCTTTATGCTACTTCCACTGATCCTATTGATCATATCCGCAACGAGGAACTGATCCTGATTTATGCTGAGGCCAATATCCAAACCAGCAATTTCTCGGACGCGGTGGATGCTATTAATGTGATCCGCAATGCGTATGGATTATCCGACTATTCAGGAGCTCAGACTGAAAACGCTTTAATCGATGAGATGCTTTATCATCGGGCTTATTCGCTATGGGCTGAAGGGCATGCCATGTTTGATCTTCGGAGATATGGCAGGTTAAACGATCAATTCTTACCTATTGATCGTCCTGGTGACCTTATCCATACCGAATTTCCTATACCATTATTTGAATAGTATATTGATAAAAATTGTAAGAAGCCTGCAGTCTACAACTGCAGGCTTTCTTTTTATTATTCAAATTAGTGGAATTTTAGGGGTGGCTTTACAGTTTACTATGTAAATTGTTCATACTTGAGAACTTCTACTGTCATATTGCTGCTTGTGCTGAGCCTTGAAGGATTCTCTCAGGCGCGTACCGGTATTTACATTACCGTAAATATTGATATGGAGCATTGTGATCAAATTGTGAAGTTGCTAAACCGTGAGACCTTGTACTGCCTTTCTCAAGAGCCCATTATTGAACCGAAATCCTTTGAATCTATAGGTGAGATCAAGTTCGATTCGGTATTTAATATGCGCCAATTCAAGATCCGCCTTACCAAAGACGGAGGCAAGCAGGTCAGCGCTCTGGCCCAGAAACTACCCCAGCACAAATTGGCCATTGTGGTTGACGGGATCCTGATCAGCCTACTAAATCTGGAAGGTATTTATTCCTCCCGCACCATAGTTATTTGGGATGAATATGATAGTCATGCCATGGATTGGATACATGAAAGCCTGCAAAGTCAGGTTAATAAATACACAAAAAAAAGTTAGGTGGATTTCGACTATCACGAAAAAAAATTCAGGGTACTTTCAAGCAGTCAAAACAGCCAGACGGATGACCAGACCATATTCCACTACCAACAAGATGGCACCTTGGTATGGGCGAACTACCATGGGGGAGAAATAGTAAAAGGCCATTTATTAGGGCACGTTGATCCAGCCACAGGTTGCCTTGAAATGCGCTATCATCATATTGATCAGTATCAACAGCTATGTACTGGCATTTGTCATTCCACTCCCCGGCTCTCCGCAGAAAATAAGATACAGTTACACGAAACCTGGCAGTGGACTTGCAAAGATCACAGTCGTGGCACTTCGGTATTGGAAGAGATTTGAACCGCCTCTGAATTTTTACAACAGAAATTTAATGCAAAGCGTCATCAGAGTATCGTATAATCCATGACCGACCATAGGAGCTATCAATGATCTTCGGTTGATGAAAAGTGCAGCCCAAACCACAGAGTGAACTCCACTGAACACCATGCCCAGAGTTCCCTGATGACGGTGTCCCAGCCCAAACAACAAGGCCGATATTATAATTGCAGCTACCAATGACCATCTTCCATAGGGAAATGCTCTGCGAAAAGATTCTATCAAATGTCCTCTGAAAAATAATTCTTCGGCAATACCTCCTATTAAAACTCCCGCTAATATAATATTGATCAAGGGTCCTGAATGAACCAGATTCTTGACAAAACTGATGGTGGGATCGTCCTCTCCGGCAATGGGTATCACCAAAAAGTAAACTATGGCCACACTTAAGACGGCAATAATAACTCCTATAAGGACATCCTTAAGGTATTCACTGGAGTTAAAGAATACGGCAAAACCATTAGGATGGAACTTCTGATAGTAAAAATAGAATGCCATAGTTACGCTAACTACCGTGAGCATAGCGAACAAGGAGAATACATAATCCTCCATCTTGAGTACCGGCACCAGAAAGTTAGTTGCATAGGCCACTGCCACTCCTTTGATCAGGATCCACAGTGCAATCCCTCCAAAGAAAATACCCAGCCATTTCCAACTAAACTTCGTGGGAAGTTGTTGTTCACTCATGAGGCTAAATTCCCACAATCCATAATACTTGTCAAACTTGTTGACCCATGATTAGTCTCATTCCGTTGATTTGGGAATACTCCGTGATATTTATAAATTCTGATAAACAACAAGAGCGATGCAACACTTCATTTGGGGTTTGGAAGTTGTATTAGGGGTGCAGCTCCTACTGGTAGCTATGGTGAATTTTAGGAACGGATATTGGAGAAATCTGATCCTGGCTCACTTTATTTTAGTACTGTTGGCTGCAGTGACCAATACCATATTTTCAGGGATCCTCTACAGAAAGTGGTTTTTGTTCCCAGTCTTGGCCTTGAGCAATGTGATGTTGTACGGTCCATTGCTGTTGCTGTATGTGCAATCAGTACTGTTACCTACAGGTAAAATTAAACGATGGTATTGGAGGTGGATTATAAGTCTTTCTATAGTGGCCGCCCTGATCATGACCCCCCAATACCTGCTTGACTCTGCTCACCCAACCGCACAGCAAGTCATTTTGGTTATCAGTACCATACTGATAGTACTGTGTTACATTCAAGGACAACGATTGATAAACGGTGACCATATGAATAGCTTAAAAGTAAATTCAAGGAAAAGATTCAAGGCTTTTTATTTGATCGCCAACGTTTATCTCTTCGGCCATGTTTTAGGGTTTCTTCTGATGATCGCGGATAGCCACTGGTCCGGATCCCATACCTGGTTGAATTGGGGCGCTAATCTTTTCTATCCCTATGGTCGTTACCTGTTGTTTTTTGGATTTGCTCTTATCCTAATCATTTATGGGCTCACTGAGGTAAGTTTCTTTAAATCGATGGTAGTGCCCCGTAAAATACAGCTAGCTCCTGCAAGCGACTTGCCTCAGGATTTTGTTCGGTATTTGGAAACTGAGAAGCCTTTCTTAAAAAGAAATATCCGTCTGCATGATATTGCCATTGAATTGAATACTGACGGAAACCTGATCATGGAGATCATCCAGCAGCAAGGATATGATTCCCTGGCCAGTTATCTGAATTATTTCAGGGTACAGGAGTTCATCGGGCGGCTTCAGCATGCCCATAAATACGACATTGTAAGTATCGCCCTGGATTGTGGCTTTAGATCTAAGTCAACTTTTTACCGGGTATTTAAACAAATTACCGGCATTACGCCTACAGAGTATTTGGCAAATTATCCCCAGCAGCTTACAAACAGGATTGATTAGTGCTTTTAGCCGATCTTTTAATATTTTAGTGAGGATGGCTTTACTACTATGACGCAAGTTTTTGGAAAACTCTCAAACGCTCTCTTAAGTTTTATTTTTGCCCTGACACTGAGCACTGCCTGGGGGCAGGTGGATACTCTGAAAGTGTTGTTTATTGGTAATAGTTACACATATTATCACAACTTACCCCAACTAGTACAGAATATTAGCGATAGCTGTAAGATTAAAATAGTTTCCAGGCAGTCCACTGCAGGAGGAGCGAATCTCAGTGATCATTGGAACGGTGATAAAAACCTGCAAACCCGTGAAATCATTGCGGAAGGAGGGTTTGACCTAGTCATCCTGCAGGATCACAGTATGGGTCCTATATTGAACCCGGATAGATTCCATAAATATGCAGATCTCTTTTGTGATCTGATTAAAGAATCAGGTGCTAAGCCATATTTTTATCTCACCTGGGCTAGAAAGAAAGTTCCTCAGTATGAGAAAGTTCTAAATAGGGAGTATCACAAAGCCGCCACTCGCAATGATGTTCAGGTTATACCTATTGGACTTGCCTGGGCCCAGGCCTTAAAAACCAGGCCGGGAGTGGAGATTTATTCACATGACGGCAGCCATCCTTCGGAATTAGGCACCTACCTGACAGCCTGTGTGGTAGCCGGAGCTCTCACGGGAAGCCTCCCCCAATATTTTCCACCATATTACACCATTAAGGATAAGTTTGGGGAACCTGTAAAACTACTGCATCTGGATAGCCTTGATTTGAAGTTTTGCCAAGAGACCGCCCGGCATACCATTCACAGCTACTCATCCAGCCCCTAATGTTTTGATGAATTAAAAGTTCCTCCTATGCAATTAAAAAAAACCATCTATTGGGGCGCAACCGGGATCATGTGCGCTGTTTTTGCCTTCAGCGCTTTCAATTATTTTTTGAACTACCCTATGATCCGACAATTCTTTGAATCCCTGGGTTTCCCGGGATGGCTGATTTATCCCCTGGCGGTATTAAAAATTCTAGGATTAGTGGCTATTCTATCCAATTTATCCGCCTGGCTGAGAGAATGGGCTTACGCGGGATTTTTCTTCGATGCAGCCTTGGCTCTGGCAGCTCATCAGATCGCGGGTGATGGCCAAGGAATGTTCGCGATTATTGCCTTGACCACCACCCTGCTCTCAAGGGCTTTGCTGTCCGCCCGGTAGTGTCTTTTGGATTATTATGATAATCGATGCAACCAATATCCCAGACTATGTCCGGATAGGACCTTGGAAAACCCTTCCAGCTCGCTATTCATGGCAAAATTCATTATATTTTATGCCTTGAAAGTGAGAGTTTTTAACCAAAATCATTTGTTCCTTGGTTTTTAAAGCTGAAGTAAAAGGCGCCTTATGGGCGCCAATTCAAGACCTAAATGGTAGGTTTTCATGCGTTTTGTAGCAGTAGTCTTATTTTTGTGCTCACTGATTGGCTGTCAATCCCGACTTCCCGATGAAGTGGCAATGGCTTATCGACAACTACCGGATAAAATAGATTACAACTTCCATGTAAAACCTATTATTTCGGATCGATGCTTTACTTGTCATGGTCCGGATGAAGCCGCGCTTGAAGGTGGATTGAGTTTAACTCATCAAACCACGGCCTATGCGCCTTTAGAAAGTGGTAACAAGGCCATCGTCCCTGGTAATATTAATCGTAGCGCCTTAGTCCGGAGGGTGCTCAGTGATGATCCGGATACCCAAATGCCTCCGCCAGAATCCAACCTGAGCCTTGACCCCCGGGAAAAAGCCATCTTAATAAAATGGATTGAGCAGGGAGCAGAGTACAAGGCCCACTGGGCTTTTACCAAGCCTTCAAAACCCCAATTGCCTGAATCAGGAAAAGCTTGGGCGAATAACGAGATTGATCAGTTTGTCGCCAAAAAACTGGAGCAACAGGGAATAACACCCGCTGCTGAAGCCCATCGCGAGCAACTTATCAGGCGGCTTTTCTTCGACCTCACTGGACTCCCACCCATGCTGGCTGATTTGGAGCGCATCATGAATGATGGTCGTCCGGATTACTATGAACAGCTTGTAGACAGTTTATTGGCATTGCCTGCCTTTGGTGAGCGCATGGCATCTCACTGGTTGGACGTGGCCCGTTTTGCCGACTCTGAAGGCTATCTGGATGATTTTCATCACACCTTCTATCCTTACCGTGATTGGGTAATTGATGCTTATAATCGCAACCTACCGTATGACGAATTCATCCTTTGGCAATTGGGGGGCGATCTGTTGCCAAATGCTACTGAGGAACAAATCCTGGCTACCGCCTTTAACCGTAATCACAAGCAAAATTCCGAAGGAGGAATCATCCCGGAAGAGTTTAGGGTAGAATATGTAGCCGACCGAACCAACACCCTGGGTGCTGCATTCATGGGCTTGACCCTGGGGTGTGCCCGCTGTCATGATCACAAATACGATCCTATATCTCAAAAGGATTACTTTCAGCTTTTTGGATTTTTCAACTCTACCATTGAGCGGGGTGACGGCATCTTTGCTTACAATGCGGTGGAAAACGGACAGATGGTATCCAATGAACTTTCAATGAACTCGGGACCGGTGTTGGCGCTCCCAGATGGGGAAACCAAAAAGATAAGAGAATTCTTGTTAAAGCAAATCAGTGAGCAGAAAGAGAAACTGGATCGAATCGCGGGGCAGAATGATCAATCACAGGAGCAGTGGCGCATGCGACAGAGTGGATCACAAGCCTTATCAAATGCGGTGGAAACGGCCACTGTTACTTATCTGAACTTTGATTATATGACCGATGGCCAGGACCGGGATCTTGCTGCTGGCCGGGACGCCCCCAGATATTATGGCGGCATTTCCAGTGCTGCAGGAGTGGCCGGAAAAGCCATTCGCAGCGATGCTGAAGGCCAGTATATTGCAGATGGCCATGGCTCCTTATTCGAACGGAGCGATCCCTATACCATCAGCTTCTGGATCAAGATCCCAGAGAATTACCCTGAAGCACACGTTATGTACAATGGCAATAATCGCATACAGGGTTACCGGGGGTGGGACATAATGTTGGATAGTTCCAGAACTCACTTTCGGCTTAACCATGCACATCCTTATCAATCACTGGATATTCGTGACCCGCAGCCTTTACCGCTGAACCAATGGGTACACTATGTCTGGACCTATGACGGTTCAAGCAGTGCAGAGGGTATGCGATTATATCGCAATGGAAAGCCCATTAACCCGCAGGTAATGCGCGATTACCTCTATCGCTCCACTAAACCCTATTTGGACAATAATGCCACGGTATATATGCCTTATCAAGGTTTGATCATCGGTAACCGCCATTATGATCAGGATTTTACCGGCGGTCTATTGGATGAGGTGCGTATCCTGGATAAGGAAGCAGGTAGCCTGGTGGCTAAATATCTCTATGATCCTGAAAGGGCTAAAGACACCTTTGCCCAGGCCCTTAACCAGAGCACTGTTGAAATTGATCAGTTTTATGATCTCTTTCTGGATAAACAATTGACCTCAGAACGTCTGGCGCTTAAGAAACTTCGCCATAAAGAGGTAACCTCAATCGATACCGTACAGGAAGTTATGGTGATGGGTGACTGGACCCAAGAGCGGCAAACCTATATCCTGGAAAGAGGAGTGTATGATGCCCATGGCGAACCAGTAGAAAAAAATGTACCTGAATCCCTGCTTGCCTGGCCGAATGACCTGCCCCGGAACCGCCTGGGCCTGGGTAAATGGTTGACCCATCCGGATCACCCTCTAACCGCCAGGGTTGCGGTAAATCAAATGTGGTATTTAATGTTTGGACGGGGTTTGGTAGAAACGGTTGAGGATTTTGGCAATCAGGGCGCACTACCGTCCCACCCTGCTTTGCTTGACTGGCTGGCAGTGGATTTTAAGGAAAATGGTTGGGATGTTAAACGGCTCATTCGCCAGATGGTGATGTCTGCCACCTACCGTCAGTCCTCCAAAATACGTCCGGAACTACAAGAGCTAGATCCTGACAATATACTACTGGCCCGCGCTCCACGGTATCGTCGCTCGGCGGAGATGGTTAGGGATAACGTACTGGCAGTAAGCAAATTACTAAATCCTGTTGTTGGTGGTCCTTCTGCCTTTCCATACCAACCGCCAGGACTTTGGAAAGAGACCACTTCTCATCCATTTTTTCCTGGATATAAGGTTGACTTTGATCACGGGTTATACCGGCGCAGCCTGTATACTTTTTGGAAACGCAACATGCCTCCTCCCAGTATGTTGGTATTTGATGCATCAAGCCGTGCAGAATGCCAGGTTCGCCGTCAGCGAAGTAATACTCCTCTGCAAGCGTTGGTATTATTAAACGACCAGCAAATTGTTGAGGGTTGCAGGGCGCTGGCAGAAAGAATGTTACAACACACCCGAGGCAACATAAATCAGGCCATTGAACGAACCTTTCATATTTTAACCAGCCGCTTACCTACAGATCGGGAAGTTGACTTGATGCTAAGACAATACCAGGAGGAGCTGGAATATTTTAACCAGGATGGCGAAAAAATGACCGCCTATCTTGAGGTAGGGGAAAGCCCTTTATCCAGAGAGCTTCCTCCAGTACAAGTGGCGGCCTTAAGCAGGGTTGCCAATACTATTCTGAACACTACGGAGGCCTATTATAAAAATTAAGGAAATGAATTGGTACAGCGAACTTCAAAAAGCCCAATATCAGCAGACCAGACGCGAATTCCTGCGCACTACCACCAAAGGCTTGGGAGCGGCGGCCATCGGATCCCTGCTATTCCCTGAAATGCTCACTGGCAGCCCCCAGCAGGGATTAGTCAAGTCCACTGCCAACGGAGTACTTAAAGCGCTGCACCACGCTCCTAAAGCCCGAAGGATAATTTACCTGTTCCAAAGCGGCGGACCCAGTCAGATCGAACTCTTTGATTATAAGCCGGAGCTTATTAAGCGGAATGGTCAGGAGATTCCGGATAGTGTGAGGGGGAATCAACGGGTAACCGGTATGTTGGCCGCTCAATCCAGTTTCCCATTGGTGGGGTCTCAATTTACCTTCCATAGGAATGTCCATACCGGCGGCTATTTTAGCAATTTAGTGCCCTACACGGCCGGGATAGCCCAGGACATTTGTGTGGTGAACTCCATGTACACGGAGGCCATTAACCACGAACCGGCCATCATTTTCATGCAAACCGGCTCCCAACAAGTAGGCCGACCCTGTATTGGTTCCTGGATGAGCTACGGTCTGGGCAGTCCTAACCAAAATTTGCCGGCATTTATTGTACTGCTGTCCAGGGGGAAGGACGATACCCAAAATTTAAACATGCAGTCCTGGGGTAACGGGTTTTTGCCA
This sequence comes from Cyclobacteriaceae bacterium, assembly GCA_965224285.1. GTDB lineage: Bacteria > Bacteroidota > Bacteroidia > Cytophagales > Cyclobacteriaceae > JAJCYK01. The sequence continues at coordinate 3,207,282 of OZ245043.1, read as the reverse complement.
TCTCATCATCAGGGAGTGCAGTTTCGATCAGGAGCCGACCCCGTATTATACCTTTCCAACCCTGACGGGATTGACCGGGCCAGTCGCCGCAGAGAATTGGATTATCTGACACAGCTGGAACGCGAACAGCAAGCCGTTTGGGGAGATCCTGAAATAGATTCTAAAATTAGCCAGTATGAAATGGCCTATCGCATGCAAACCAGCGTGCCCGATGTTACCGACCTTTCAGATGAACCCGACTATGTCTTTGACCTTTACGGTCCTGAAGCCAGGATTCCCGGCACTTACGCAGCAAATTGCTTGTTGGCCAGGCGTTTAGCTGAACGCAATGTGCCGTTTGTGCAACTTTATCATATGGGATGGGATCAGCACGGCAACCTGCCAAAGGATATACAGAAGTTGTCCAAATCAAGCGATCAGGCTTCTGCTGCCCTGGTCACCGATTTAAAACAACGGGGACTGCTGGAGGATACCCTGGTGGTATGGGGCGGGGAGTTTGGCCGAACAAGTTTCTCCCAAGGCAAGCTTACTAAGGATAATTATGGCCGGGATCATCACCCTCGGTGTTTCAGCATGTGGATGGCCGGCGGTGGTATTAAACCTGGGATCACCTACGGCAAAACCGATGATTTTAGTTATAATATCGCCGAAAATGGGGTGCATGTGCATGACTTCCAGGCTACCTTATTACATCTGCTGGGAATCGATCACGAACGCCTTACTTTTAAACATCAGGGAAGACGTTACCGCCTGACTGATGTACACGGAAAAGTGGTAAAAGGAATTATGGCATAATTGAATTACGAAAGACGAATTACGAATTGTGTACGTCCCTGATATGAGTTGACACGGTGACCTCGGATTTCTTGCTTCCACCTTCGCGCTGATTTTTTTTGCTTCGCCGCCCATGGAAGAAGTATTGAAAGCTCCAACATTTCATTAACCCATAACCTTTTCATTTCAAGCTGCGTGACACTAACCTAGTAGCCAATTTCCTCATAAACATCTGCCAAGAATTAGTTAATTTATGCTGTCAAACAGCCAGGGATTAAATGCAAGCAATCCTATATGATCAGTTCCAGGTCGCTCCTACCCTCCAACAGGTCCCGGATCCGGAACCGCCCGAACACGGTGTAGTGATAGAGGTTAAAGCAAGTGGGGTTTGTCGCAGCGATTGGCACGGATGGATGGGGCATGACCCAGAAATAACCTTACCCCATGTTCCCGGGCACGAAATGGCGGGGGTGGTGGTCGCTGTAGGGGCCGAAGTTAAAAATTGGAGACCAGGTGACAGGGTTACAGTTCCTTTTGTGTGTGGCTGTGGTGACTGCGAGTTTTGCCAGGATGGCAACTCTCAGGTTTGCAGCTATCAAACTCAGCCCGGGTTTACCCATTGGGGATCATTCGCGGAATATACCGTTATTCATCAGGCTGATTACAACTTAGTATCCATGCCTTCAACTTTGGACTTTACCGCTACTGCCGCGCTGGGCTGCCGGTTTTCCACCGCATATTGGGCGCTAATAGTTCAAGGGCGGCTTCACCCCGGGCAATGGCTGGCGGTATATGGGTGTGGAGGAGTAGGGCTGTCGGCTATTATGATCGCCAAAGCCCTCGGTTGCCGTACCATCGCAATAGATATCCAGGAAGCATCTCTAGAACTGGCAAGGGAGCTCGGCGCCGATCATACCATAAACTCCAGTCTGACAGAAGCGTCTGAAACCGTATTGGAATACTCTTCCGGAGGTGTCCATGTAAGCTTGGATGCGATAGGCAACCAGGAAGTTATTGAATGCAGTATTTCGAGCCTCAGGCAAAAAGGGAAACATGTACAAGTTGGACTGCTTGCTCCCGGGAAACAATTTGTGAGTTTACCGTTCCCATTGATAACCGCAAGGGAATTGGAAATTATTGGCAGTCATGGCATACCTGCTGGCCACTACCCGGACTTATATAAATTGATTATGAATAGTGGATTGAATCCGGGTGCGTTGGTGAGCAAAGAAATTTCATTGAGGGATTCCATCGACCCGCTGACCCAGATGGGAAATGACCAGTATCCTGGAATTTTAGTAATTACCGACTTTAGCGGATGAAAGAAAAAATTGATCTTTTATATCCCCAGCTTGCTTCCCGCATCAGAAAAACTCCTTTGGTCAAAGACCAGGGAATTAGTGATCTCACAGGTACTGAAGTTTTTTTGAAGCATGAACACCAACAGTTGACCGGTTCATTTAAAATAAGAGGTGCCTTCAGTAAATTCCTTTCCCTCCGGCAATCCCAGGGCTCTATACCACAGGTGGTAGCAGCCAGTACTGGCAATCACGCCGCCGCTGTTTGTCATGCAGCCCAGGAGTTTGACTGCCAGCCTATCTTATTTGTGCCCGAAACTATAACTTCTACTAAACTGGAAAAACTGAAGGCTAGCCAGGCGGAAGTGCGAATTGCTGGGGAGCAAAGTGGAGAAACCGAACTCCTGGCCCTGGCATGGGCAGAAGAAAAAGGTATACCCATGATCCATCCTTACAATGATCCCGAGGTTATAGCCGGACAGGGGACCTTAGGCAAAGAACTGCTGGATCAAAATCCGGAATTACAGCGAATATTCATACCAGCAGGAGGAGGAGGCCTAATATCAGGAGTAGGATCTTATATTAAAACCCTTAATCCGGATATTGAGATTATCGGCGTCCAACCGGCAAATGCCTCCGAATTGTCGGAATCACTCAAATTGGGAAAGCCGGTGCCGGTTTCCACCAGGGCCACTATTTCTGACGGCACCGCGGGCGGTCTTGATCCCCAATCCATCACTTTGGATCTCTGCAGGAAATTTGTGGACCGGTTTATATTGGTTACTGAACAAGAAATTATATCTTCAATGAAACTACTTTACCGACACGCTGGCATTCAAGCAGAGCCATCAGCAGCCCTGGCCACCGCTGGGATAATCAAAGTCAAATCGGAATTGGCGGGGGATAAATGTGCCAGTATTGTCTGTGGAGGTAATATTTTAAAAAAGGATTTTGATGAAATCATTAATTGAAAATCTACTCCATGCCATCAATTTTATTGCTGTGGCACTCGCTCTCATGCTCTTTTCATGCGCCGAATCCCAGGAAAGCGAGGATGAACCTCTTACTGATGGTATCAATGTACCGGATGGTTTTGAAGTAGCCAAGATCTATAGTCCTTCCGATCATGAACAGGGGTCCTGGGTATGCCTCACCAAAGATGATCGGGGAAGGCTCATTGCCTCAGATCAATACGGAGCCCTATATCGAGTCACTTTAATGGAGGATCAGGATACCTTGTTGGTGGAAGAAATACCAGTAAATTTTGGTCAGGCACAGGGACTCTTATGGGCATTTAACAGCCTATATGTCTCAGTAAACACTTTTGATCAGGACAACTATCCCAGTGGAATATATCGCATTCATGATACTGACGGAGATGATGTATTGGATCAGGTTGAGCCTCTGGTTCAATTGGACGGGGCCGGCGAGCACGGCCCTCACAGCTTGATACTAGGTCCGGATGGTCAACATATATATTTAATTGCCGGCAATCATACCGATATCCCGGAAGAGTTCACCTCATTCCAGCCTGAGATATGGCGGGAAGACCGGATAATGCCAGCCATAAAGGACCCTCGAGGCCATGCCAATGACCGGGGGGCCCCGGGAGGGTGGATCGCCCGTTCCGATGCTACCGGTAAAGAATGGGAGGTGATCGCCAATGGCTTCCGCAATGCCTATGACATCGATTTTGATCTTAATGGTGAGTTATTTACCTACGATTCGGATATGGAGTGGGATCTGGGTACCCCCTGGTACCGACCAACCCGTATTTGCCACGTGATACCGGGATCTGAATTCGGATGGCGCACCGGGTCAGCCAAATGGCCGGAATATTATACCGATAACCTGCCGGGGGTAATACCCATGGGCCAGGGCTCCCCAACCGGAATAATCTTTGGTACCCATTCCAACTTTCCGGAACCTTACCGCAGCGGGCTTTTTGTTCTGGACTGGAGTTTCGGCACTATTTACCTGGTGCAGTTTACCCCGGAAGGCTCCAGTTATTCTGCTGAGAAAGAAGAATTCCTTACCGGTAATTCTTTGCCTTTAACGGACGTGGTCTTCGGAGATGATGGGGCCATGTATTTTACTACCGGAGGCCGCCGGAGCTCCTCAGGGTTATATCGGGTTAGGCATTTAGAGCCGGTTAATGGCGGCCCTGAAACACAGTCAACCAACAAGCTATTTACTGCCCGGCGTTATTTAAGCCACAATCCCCAGGAGCTAAGTACTGACACCATTCTGCATTATCTTAAACACCAGGACCGCTACATTCGTTATGCCGCCAGGATCGCCCTGGAAAACCATTCCCCAGAATCCTGGCTCTCGGCCATTGGTGAACAAAGTCATCAGGATGCCATAATTCAGGCAACCATTGCCTTAGCTAGAACCGGGCAGCATAATCAGCGACAAACTGCTATGAAGTGGTTATCTCAATTAGACTTATCCACACTTGACTCCAGGCAGGAATTGGATTTAGTCAGGGCATACGGCCTGTTATTTAGCCGCCTTGGCCTACCTTCCTCCGTAAGCAATCTCAATATACCTGAATACCCCAGTGGAGAAGCCGCATTAGATAGAGAACTCTGCAGTTTGCTTAGCTATATCAATGATCCCAAAGTGGTGGAAAAAACTATCCCATTGATGGAATCCGATACTTCAACCCTTGAAACCCAGCTTACCTCTAAGGAGACCCTGGAGCGTAGTGACCAATATGGTCCGGTTATAGCAGCCATGCACGAAAATCGACCTTTTGAGCAGAATATGTCTTACGCCGCCTCCCTCACCCAGGCAACCAAAGGCTGGACACCTCAGTTGAGGGTACGTTACTTTAAGTGGTTTTATGAATCCCTAGCCAAAAGTGGTGGCGAAAGCTACCGGGGATTCCTGGAGAAAATCCGCACGCTGGCCCTGGGTAAAGTTCCCCCGCAAGATCGGGAGAAACTGGCTGAACTATCCGGTGAAGTTCTTTTAAGTCAGTCCAATGTCCGGTCCGAACAGGTGCCACCTCCAAAAGGACCGGGTCGGATATGGGAAGTGGGTGAAGCCAATAGCCTGATCAGTGACGCTTTGCAAAACCGCTCATTTGAGCATGGCAAGCAGATGTACCAGGCTTTGCTTTGTGATCGTTGTCATACTATGCAGGGGGAAGGCGGCACTGTAGGACCGGATTTAACCCAGGTTAGTACCCGATTCTCCACCTGGGATGTACTGCAATCTATTCAAACTCCCAGTTTGGCTATCAGCGATCAGTATGCTGCAACCCTGTACACCTTAAAAGACGGATCCACCATAATTGGAAGAACACTATCCTCGGATGGAGATACCGTCTTAGTTAATGTGAATCCATACCAACCCAATACCACCAAAGCGCTGGCTAAAGAACAAATTGAGAAAGAACAAATATCTCCGGTATCCCTTATGCCCGGTGGGCTTATCAATCAACTGAACCCGGATGAATTGATTGACCTAATAGCATACCTCAAAGCCGGGGGCAACCCGGATGACCCGGTATTTGAATAAATTAATAAACATTTTTTGTAAGCGGCGGTTATTATGATCAGCAGGCGAAAAGACGAGGTTGTGAAAGCCATTCAACTCCTTTCGAAACCCCCATATGTAAGTTTGATGGGAATTATTGCTGATTAAGTTATTAGTGGAATTTTATTTTTGAACAATAATTAACCTGAACATTTGCTCTTACGTCCAGATAAGTGAATGAAACTGCGTAGTCTTATATTCGTCTCCCTGGCTACCTTATGGTTTTGCCCATGTATGGGACAATTCCAAACTTTAAAAGGCAAGGTACTGGATGAACAAGGAGAAGCCATCCCCGGAGTCTACATCTATCATCCGGCATCTGACGCTCACGTGCATTCCAATATCCTGGGTGAGTTTGAGTTGGTAAAGGTAGAGCCTGGTGATTCGTTGAGAATGAGTCATGTCGGTTTTAAATCTACTGGATTAATTGTTCGGGATTTAACCACTCCGCAAAACTTTATTTTGCAGGAAGACCTCATAGAATTAGGAGAGGTTATCATATCACCTGATATCAAATCTATTAACTTATTTGCTAAACTGGATATACAAACTAACCCCGTCACCTCCTCTCAACAAATCCTAAGGAAAGTGCCTGGACTTTTTATTGGACAACATGCCGGTGGAGGTAAAGCTGAACAAATATTCCTGCGGGGATTTGACATTGATCACGGCACGGATGTGCGCATCACTGTTGATGAAATGCCGGTTAATATGGTTTCCCACGCCCATGGCCAGGGATACTCCGACCTACATTTCCTTATTCCAGAAATTGTAGACAAAATTGAATTCGGCAAAGGCCCTTACGAAGCTAACAAGGGAAATTTCGCTACTGCCGGTTACGTTAATTTCAGAACCAAGGAAAGACTTTCTAATAGTACTGTGCTGTTTGAAGCCGGGCAGTTTAATACCTTTCGAGCGGTAGGTGCTTTTAATTTGCTTAACAATCAACACCATTCCGCCTACCTGGCTACTGAATATTTATTGTCGGACGGGCCTTTTGATAGCCCCCAAAACTTTTCCCGTATTAACCTAATCGGTAAATACACCGGATACCTGGAAAATGAGGATGAGGTTTCAGTTTTGATCTCCCATTTTAACAGTATCTGGGATGCATCCGGGCAGATACCCCAGAGAGCAGTGGACAGCGGGCAAATATCTCGATTCGGGGCCATAGATGACACGGAAGGAGGAGAAACCGGCCGGACCAATATTAAACTGGATTATACTAAAAGCGTAGATAGTCATTCCTATATTAAAAGCACTGCTTTTTTCAGCCGCTATGATTTTCTGCTGTTTAGCAATTTCACTTTCTTTCTAAATGATCCGGTAAATGGCGACCAAATCCGTCAGTCTGAAACCCGGTCATTATTTGGTGGGACCACCGAATGGAATCGATTCCTTCAGATGGGTAACAATAATGGTCTTTTGCAGGTGGGATTGGAGTTCAGAAACGACCAAAGTACGGAGAATGAGTTAAGCCGAACCTTGAACCGGCGCACCGTACTGAGCTCCATACAGAGTGGCGATATTAATGAAACCAATATAGCCGGCTACCTAAACAGTGAGTTTCGCTTAGGAAACTGGTTGATCAACCCCGGCTTGAGGCTGGATTATTTTAAGTTTATTTACCAGGACGATCTCCTTACTCCTTTCCAAACCCAATCGGAAACCGAGGCCAAGCTAAGTCCAAAAATTAATTTTACGTATACTCATTCTCCTCAATTACAATTGTATCTCAAATCCGGGATGGGATTTCACAGCAACGATACTCGGGTGGTACTGGCACAGAATGGCCGGGAAATACTACCCGATGCTTTGGGAGCTGACCTGGGCGCTATCTGGAAGCCTCATAGCCGGATGCTGATCAATACTGCTCTCTGGCATCTGTACCTGGAACAGGAGTTTATTTATGTAGGGGATGAAGGCATCGTAGAACCCAGTGGCAGGACCAGGCGTTCCGGGATCGATTTTGGGCTGAGATATCAGCTGGCAGAATGGGTTTATTTCAGTAGTGATGTTAATTACGCCCATGTACGGGCCATAGACGAACCGGAAGATAATGATCTTATCCCCCTGGCCCCAGAATTGACGCTAACTGCAGGATTGAATATCCCCAGACCATCAGGCTTCTATGGGGGCATAAACCTAAGGCATCTGAAAGATCGCCCCGCAAATGAAGATAATTCCATTGTCGCTCCTGGTTATACCGTAGTCGATTTGAATGCCGGCTTTAAATGGAAATCGCTGGATTTTCACCTCAAATTTCTGAATTTGTTGGATACGGAATGGAATGAGACCCAGTTTGCCACTGAATCGAGATTATTCAGTGAACCCGCTAGTGTGACAGAAATTCATTTCACTCCAGGTACTCCTTTCAATGTTCAAGGTTCTATTCGTTACACTTTTTAGATTCTGTCATTCATATACTTTGCCCCTCATAAAGCTGATCTTCTGATAGATGGGGTTTCCGGAAGCACGTCTGAGGCTTACTACCTGACCAGTATGGAAGATGGCATCAGATAAGGGGCCATTAATGATATTCCAAAAAGGAAACTCGATAGGTCCGTCTGCTCCCTCTAGCAGAACCTGGTAGTTTTCCATTTCACCGGGTTTGCCGGATTTGAGCAACTCACTGGCTTTGGTAATATTCATCAGGGTCTCTTCCCTCTTTTTCTGGAAACTCCATTGAGAAATGTCTGGGAAGTCGTTGGGAGCGCTGTTGGCAGCATTTAGCACAATAAAAGCCAGATTAAAAATGTGATCGATGGTTTCTTCTATGGTCCTGGCTTCAGGAGAGTGCTTGAATTCAAGATCTTTTTCAGTAAGTCCCTGTGTGGCCCAGTAATAGCGGAATCCCAAACCATCAACCAGTCGGCTCATTACATTTCCCTCATTGTATTGCCCGGGAGGGTCTGGAATTTCACGATAAGGGAGATCACTATCCTGAGCAAACATTGAAACGCCGGCAAATAATATTGATAAGAAAAATACGAGTTTCATAAATATAGTCTTTGATGAATTAATACCTCCCATAGGCAGACATAATATACATCAGTAGCAGTTCAGTCAAGCTACCGCTGGTGTAAAACTTGCAACACAGATATTGTGAGAGGGTATAAAAGGCAGTATAACATCACCACAAGATATGTCCAGATTGGTTTTCCCTATAGCGATTTACTTATTTACCTTCAGTATAAGTGATGCCCAGGACTTGCCTCGGAGAGGTTCTTTGGGGGCCGCCCTTCAATCCACAGAAAACCAAAAAGGCCTCTATGTGTCGCGGGTGCTGGATGGCAGCACCGGAGCCGCCCTGGGTCTGAAGGCTGGTGATGTTATTCTCGAGGTGGACGGAGTTCCTTACTACCAGGTACCAGATCTGGTCAGGACTACCAGCGCCTGGATTGAAGGAACACCTTTGAAAATGAAAGTGATCCGACAACAGAATGTGATGCTACTAGAAGGAAAGGTTCGCGGCAAGCCATTGGAAACATCGGATCATGGCCAAGTGATCTATGACCAGGTAAGTTACCGAGGGGGACTGTTGCGATCCATACTGGAAATTCCATCGCAGGTTGAGAAACCGGCGGTGGTGATGATCATCCCCGGTATTGGATGTAACTCTCAGGATTTTTACTATAATTCAAAGCATCCTATAAAACAATTGGTGGAGGATTTGGTAGACCAGGGCTTCGCGGTGTTCCGGGTAGAAAAACCGGGAATTGGAGACAGCCAAACCCCCATCGGCTGCGAAGAGATGGGCTTTCAGGATGAGATCGAAGCCTACTCCTCAGCTATCGAGCAGCTTAAAACTCAAACCAAGATCGACCATAGCAACATCTTTCTTTTTGGTATTTCCCTGGGAGGAATAACCGCACCGCTGGTAGCCTCTAATAATCAGGTTAAAGGAGTTATCCTGTGGGGAAGTGTATCAACCAGTTGGTATGAGTATTCATTGGACCTGCTTCGCCATCAACCGGTACATTTTGGAGAAGATTATAACGTTATTGAGCAAAATTTTAGGAACCACCAGCCTTTCATATATGACTTTCTAGTCCGAAAGTTAACCCCGGAACAGCTTGCTGAAAACCCAGATTATCAAACCCTATTAACCACCTATTTTCCTTATTCAGATAACCGCTTTTACGGACTTCACCACTATCGATTCTTCCACGAATTGAATGATGTGGATATTCCCGCGGCATGGGAAAAAACCGACTGTGCGGTATTGGCCCTTCACGGAGAATATGATCTTCATGCCATAAATACAGACTGGGCCGAACATACCATTGAAATGGTCAATTACTTTCATCCAGGGAATGGATCCTGGAGCCTGATACCCAAAACCGAACATGGTTTCTCCAAGGTTTCCTCCATGGCTGAGAATATCCGTATCCGGCAAAATGGGGCATTGGATCCCTCCTTTGCGGCCGAACATTATAATCATGAAATTGCCGAAATTATGGGGGATTGGATGAAAGATATCTTAGATTCATAGGATCGTAACATTCAACTGTTTCATTTATCCTTGAAGGTTATTTTAACCGGTGCTTCCGGAATGGTCGGTAAGGGGGTCCTACTGGAATGTTTGGACAGCTCCCTGGTGAAAAAGGTCACGATGGTAAATCGAAGACCCCTGGATATAGTTCATCCTAAAATATCTGAGATCATTATTCCTGATTTCCAACAATTATCCGGGCTCAAAAATTCCTATGAGAAATTTGATGCCTGTTTCTACTGTATGGGAATATCAGCCATGGGTATTTCTGAGCAAAAATACACCGCTATTACTTATGATATTACCATAGATTTCGCCAATATTCTGGTTGGTGCTAATCCCAATATGACTTTCTGCTATGTTTCCGGAGCGGGAACAGACGCATCCAGCAATACCATGTGGGCCCGGGTCAAGGGTCGCACCGAAGAGGATTTATTGAAAATGCCTTTCCGGAATGTTTATCTATTCCGTCCAGGATATATCCAGCCCCTGAACGGGATTAAGTCCCAGACCAGTTGGTATAACACGATATACGCTATTTCCAGTCCCTTTTACCCCCTGGTCAAGTCATTGTTCCCCGGGCTGGTTACTGATACCACCAAGGTTGGACAGGCCATGATACGGGTGGCTACCTCCAATATGCCCAACCAATATCTGACCAACAGGGATATTAACCGACTGGCAGCTTCTGCTAATTAACTGAATATTTAACATGAACAACACGGCTCTATCCCTGGTTTTTTACTGGACTATCATGCTTTTGATCCAGACAACCATAGAATCAAAAGGCGAGGGGGTAGTAAATGAAGATCCGCCGCTAAAAATTGGAGTGGTGGGCTTGGTACATTCCCATGTTCATTGGATACTCAACCGCGCCGGAGACGGGGATTTCGAAATTGTAGGAATTGTTGAACCAAACAGGGATCTGGCGGAGAGGTTTTTGTCCCGCTATGATCTGCCTATGAGCCTGGTATATCCAACTATTGAAGAAATGTTGGAAAAAACCCAGCCTGAGGCCGTTACCGCCTTCAATACCATTCGAGATCACTTAAGGGTAGTGGAGCAATGTGCTCCCAAAGGTATCCATGTGATGGTGGAGAAGCCATTGGCAATTAACCTGGAGCATGCCTATAAAATGGCCGCGTTAGCCAGGCAATACAACATCCACTTGCTGACCAATTATGAGACTACCTGGTATCGTAGCAACCAGCACTTACAGGGATTACTGACCCGGGATTCCAGTCTGTTTGGGCCAATTCGTAAGATGGTAGTCCATGACGGGCACCCCGGTCCCAAAGAGATCGGGGTAGATCCTGAATTCCTGGAATGGTTGACAGACCCATATTGGAATGGAGCCGGGGCCTTAACGGACTTCGGATGTTACGGTGCTAATTTATCAACCTGGCTGCACCACCAGCAACCTTTGGAGGTAACCGCCGTAACTCAGCAAATCAAGCCCCATATTTATCCTAAGGTGGACGACGAAGCCACCATAATAATTACTTACCCCGGTTCACAAACTATTATTCAAGCCAGTTGGAACTGGAACTATAACCGGAAAGACCTTGAAGTGTATACCCAGCATGGATATCTCCACAGCCTAAATTCCAAGGATCTTGAAATAATGAAATCTGAAAAAGATGGGGCATTTCAAATGGAGGCCCCCACCCTGCCTGCTGAAGTCAGCGATCCGTTTCGCTATTTTATAGGGGTGATAAGAGGAGAATTACAGATTGCTCCAGGTGATCTGAGCAGCCTGGACAATAATCTTACCGTTATGAAGATCCTGGAGGCGGCAAAAATATCAGCCGGTGAAAAACGAACAGTGAGGTTTGATGAATTGCCTAAAACTCCTGCCCGGTAATCTCTTGTAGTTTTTGATGCATCTCTTGTGCTCGTTCTTTTTGCTGCCAGTAAAGGTTATACTGCTCACCGGGGTCTTGGGTAAGGTTGTATAAAGTGGCGGCGCTTTCCCCGGGATCCGGTTCACGGCTAGCCGGGGTACTAAAACCACCAGACCCTAATTGTGGTGTATACTTCCACTGCCCCATCCGTATAGCAAAATGTCCGTTTAGTGAATGCTGAATCATAGTTGGCCTGATCTCCTTCTCACTGGGATTAATAATTGCTTCCACCATATTGTAACTATCTTCTGCAGCCTGCTGGGGTACTGCTTTTCCTAAGATCCCCGCGAAGGTGGCAAACCAATCAGTGGAACTAATCAGCTGCCCGGATATTGAACCCGGAGTTATCCTTTCAGGCCAGCGAAGTATAAGGGGTACGCGATGCCCACCTTCATAAATATCGGCTTTTTGCCCTTTGAAGATATAGTTAGGGCGATGTTCAAACTTTTTTTTGTCCTCCGGGGTCCAGTGTGCACCATTATCGGAAGTCAGCACCACCAAAGTATTATCTTTTAATCCGTAACGATGCAGAGCATCCAGGACTTTACCGATATTGTAGTCGGTGTATTGTACAAAATCTCCATAGCGGCCGGACGCTGATTTAGGGGAAAATTCATCAGGGGGGAGCCAAGGAGTATGGGGTGCGGTTAAAGAAAGATACAGGAAAAATGGCTGATCCCGGTTTTGGCGTTTTTCCAAGTAATGTATCGCTGCCTCAGCCAGATCAGAGAGCACAGAGTCTACCTTCAAGCTGGGGCTGATTTCTCCCGCCCGGTAAAACACCCCGCGGCCATGTTCTCCCTCATTTCTACCTGAAGTATAGCCACTAGCTGGTTCTGTTGGCTGGTCGTTTTCCAGATATAGATATGGGGTCATATCCAGCGATGCGGGAAAAATGTATGAGTAGTCGAATCCCAGGCTCAGCGGCCCCCCGGTAACGGGTTTTGTAAAGTCTACATTGCTTCCGCGAGACTTGTCATAAAGTAATTGATGATCATAAGGGACGATGGCCTTCCCCCTGTCAACAGGCTGCCAGCCTAATCCCAGGTGCCATTTGCCAATAACCGCCGTATGATATCCCTCTCTCTGAAGAAAGGAAGCTATTGTGGGCCTGTCAGGTTCAATTAAAGGTGCTGAATATCCCCATAGAACGCCGGATTTGAGACTGCTTCGCCAGGCATAGCGACCGGTTAGAATGCCGTAACGCGTGGGTGTACAAACAGCAGAAGCAGAATGTGCATCCGTAAAATGTATGCCCTCTTTTACCAGTACATCCATGTTGGGAGTACTGACTCCAGCCTGTGAATTCAAAGCTCGGATATCCCCATAACCCAGGTCATCGGTTAGAATAAACAGTACATTTGGCCTGGTTTCTTCTTCATTGAAATGTTGACCCCAAAGGGGCAGGGTCAAAAAACAGGTGCAAAGAATCAGAGCACAGAAACTAACCATACTTCGAAACTGGTAAACCGTTTTTTCTTTTAACCCCTTCAACATTTCATCATTATTGCGTTGGTTTTCAATTTAGTAAATTTGGCGCTCTAGTTAACAGTTCAAGGTTTGTAATAGGAAATTGCATAGAGAAGTAGCATTAATAGAAGGAAGTGCCAGAAACAACGGCGATACCCGTAAGTTCACGGATTACCTGCGTTTGCATCAACCACATTGGTCTTTGTTCGATCTCACCCAAATAAACATCGGTCATTACGACTACTTACATGCCAACAAACACGATGATTTTCTCCAATCAATTGATAAAATACTGGATCACAGGATTCAAATATGGATCACGCCGGTTTATTGGTACAGCGTTAGCGGTCGTATGAAGGTATTTATGGACAGAATCTCCGATCTATTGGACGAACCATATAAGGACTTGGGGCGTAAATTCAGGGGTAAGTATCTGGCTTCGATAAGCTGTAGCAGAGATCCGAATCCTATTACCTCGTTTGAAATACCACTCAAGGCCACCGCTGGCTACCTGGGAATGAATTACCTGGGACATCATCATGTTTGGATAGAAAAGGGTGAGGTTTCCGAACCCTCCATACAGTCACTGGACCAATTGATGAAAAAAATCTCCACTATGAAGTAATCCCTACGAATTATTTTTATGCCATTGATCCAGTAGCTTTCCAGAAATTTCTTGCAAACTGGACCTGCCAATAAAATTCCCCAGAGGAATTTTTAAGTTTAGTTGGGATTTAACCTTATTGCTTACCATTACCCCCATCAGTGAATCCAGTCCCAGGTCGATAAGGTTGTGGGAAGGAGTAAAATGATCTGGTGGAAAACCGGATACTTCCGAGGCCATACGCTGCAGGAAACCCAGCATCAGCTTCGGTAATTGATTTTCATGAGCAGTGGAAAGTTGATCCCGTATAGAAGGTTCCGACTCCAATACAGGGGGTATTTCGCCGGCAGAAATCATCTCTTTGAAATAGCCTTTCAGGTAGTCTGGCAACTGATCTCCAAACACTTCCCAATCCAATGGCAGCACTGCTACCTGATTTTCACCTGACTCCATTACACATTTCAGAGCTGCTAAGCCGGTACTGGATTCCATAGGTTCCCACCCTTGATTCTTTAAGTGTTTGCGAGCGGATTGAGACAGCTTTGCTGCAGAACCCACGGTAGACCAGGGACCCCAATTGATGGATAATGCCGGCAGCCCTTCACCGGCCCGCTGTACCACCATATGATCCAGCATCGCATTTGACGCTGCGTAAGCGGTCTGTCCCGGAGTGCCCATGACCACTGAATTAGATGAGAAGCAAACAAAATATGGTATTGATATTTCTCGGGTGGCTTTATAGAGTTGAAATGCCGCAACGGTATTTCGATGGATTAGAGCATTCAGGTGATTGGGATCCAGATTCTGTATTACGCTATCCTCCATCTCCGGTGGTATTATGAATATTCCAGCCCAAGTCTTATCAGAATGATCAATATATTGTTTTAATTTCTGAACCTCATCCCAAACGGACAAGTTCAAGTTACTGCGCTTGATCTTAGCCCCGTTATCCAGTGCGATCTTGTTCCAGGCGCTATCCTGGACACAATCGGTTACTATGGCTTCACCCGCTCCTTGCTCCAGCAGCCAACCTGCTAAAAGCTCACTTTGCGATGACCATCCTCCGGTAATTATCATGGTATGGGATGGGCTGAACTTTAAATTTGGATTTGAAGTGGTAAACTTCAAGGGTACCAATCCGGCACGCTGCAACTGCTCTTTAATTATTCTTAGCTGGAACTGCGAGCTTTGCAACGCCGACCGCAGCATGTCCCACGGGATCCCAATTGTGGGATCCACCTCTATGATTTGAACCTGCCATCCCTGCTCCCGGGCCAGAACCTTACTCATGGCTATAATTGCCGCTTGTTGATATCCCCAGGACTCTTTCCATTGCTGGGGGCTCTCGACAATCAAGCGCAATATCAGGTTCTCGCCGATTTGTAAATTTATCAGATACTTTATCAATTTATACCAGTTATCGATCTGGGGAAATCGCCCATTTGGCGGTGAAGATATTCCCTCAGCTTTAAGCCAGTAAATTAATCCCTCGGGAGGTTTACTTATCGCTGTTTCCATCTCCGCATGGGGGTCGACCAACTGACCTATACCACCGGCCGTTTTTATCATTTGCATAAGTTGGGCGTGATACTCGGATTGGTCTGAAACTACCAGCCAATGTCCTTCCAGCTGAAGATTTGGTTCAGCATCCATGTCCAGTGGAAACCAGCGGTTTTTATAAAGGAGGTTCTTTATCGATGGTATTCTACTATTCAACTGATTACTATGCAGTTTTTTCAGATGAAAGCTCTCGATCAATAAAACCAGCCCTCCATCGGCATTAAATATCTTAAGGTCACCCACTACGTTGTCGGCGTCGCCAGTATCTTGTTCAGACAGTCGAGCATGGCACCACAAATTGTGTGCTGTTGGTTCCCGGTACCAGGTTACGGCCGCTATAGAAAATGGCACATAGGTAAACTGCTCTTCTTCCAACTGCCTTTCCCATTCAAAACTCCTACAAGTATGTAGCAATTGAAATGAAGCTTCCACCAACCCTGGATGTACTCTGAAGTAATTGATTGGATCTGTCAATTCCGGGAGCCTGGTACTGGCAAAAGCCTCCTGGTGTCCTACCCAAATAGTATCAAGCCATCTCAGTTGTGGCCCGGTTCCTTTTTTGTTGGCCCACATGGTTTCGTAAAACTCACTGGCGGTAATGGTCCGGAGACTTTCTCTTTTGAATTGATCAACTGGAAAAGGATCTGTTTCTTCAGGGCTCGTCATTCGGCATGTTCCCTGGATATGCGATGACCAGGTTTCAGAGCCACCCGGAGTGCTAAAGATCTCGATTTGGTATTCTTGGGTTTCATCTTGGCGAAAAACCAACTGCACGGAAGTACCTTCCGTTATAACTTCCAACGGTTTAGTGAAAAGAATATCATCAAACCTGATCATCTGGTCTGGCCATTGATCACGGCCAGCGGTTAACAACATGGACAAATGAGAACTGGCGGGGACCACTATAACTTCAAACAACTGATGATCCCGCAGATACCCGGGAGAATCAGCTCCATATATTACCTGATATCTGATTTCCTTGCTGCCGGGAAGCATTATCTGTTGTCCCAAAATCGGATTGCCAGCCGCTGGAATATAGGAAGCCATTGGTTTGGGATCGATCCAGCATCTCTGTTGGTGAAAACTATAACCTGGCAGTTTTACCCTTGTCCCGCGATAATCCTGGTATATATGGACCCAGTTCAGGTCCAGCCCGCTAGCATATAATTGGCCAGCGGCTTGGCATAACTGAGCCAGTTCCCCTTCATCCTTAGATAAGCTGCCGATAACCATAAAGTCCCCGTTATCGGCGAAATATTCCCTGGCAAGTTTTGATAATACCTCATGAGGACCAAGTTCCAGGAAAATATTACAACCGTTTTTCTGCAGGGAGTCCAGCCCGGCTGTAAAACACACTGGTGAAAGCAACTGGTCCAGCCAGTATTCCGGTGTGGACATGCGCGCCGAGGACTCCGTTCCCCGGAGGTTATCGATGATTGGCAGTGAAGATCGATTCCAAGATACCGTCAGTAAAACCTGTTTGAACTCCTCTATCATGGGTTGTAGTAGTGGCGAATGGAAAGCATGGGATACCGACAACTCACGGGTATACACTTCCTCTGCATTTAAAGCTTCAATAATATTCTTTACTGCTACGGTTTCCCCGCTTATCACCAGGTGCTCACGACCATTGATAGCTGCCAGTGACACCTGGTCCTGATATTGATCCAGTATAGTTTGCAACTGATCCATATCAGTAAATACCGCTGCCATGGATCCCTGAGGACATAATTGCTCCATAAGCCTTCCTCTGGCGCTCACCAGTTGTAAGGCCTCCTCGAGGGTAAATATCCCAGCAATACAGGCCGCCACATATTCACCCAGACTATGGCCCAATAGATAATCCGGTTTAATTCCCCAATCCTCCCATAAGCGCGCCAGTGACCACTCCAGGGAAAATAAGGCTGGTTGAGTGTACTGGGTTAAGTTAAGTTGCTTCCTCGAAAGAGCTGGATCGGAAATCAGCTGTAAAATGGAGTGGTCGAGATAACCTGACAATATCCGGTCACATTGCTCCATACTTTGCCGGAACACCGGGAAATGATCCAGGAGCTCTTTACCCATTTCTGGTCTCTGCGACCCCTGGCCGGTAAATAAAAACGCCACCTTATCCGCAACCGGAGGGGCATCTTTGAAGGGGATTCTATCTCCATCCTCCTGGCTCCGATTCAAATTTATAAACCATCTTTGGTGGTAGTGATTTCGACACAGGGCAGCAGTAGCGCATAAGGCCTGGTAGTGGGCTTCCTGATCCAAAGTTGTAGCATAACTATGCACCATGGCCTCCAGAGAAGTCTGATTTTTAGCAGACACTGGTAGTAAAAACAGCCCCCGCCCGTTACCATACTCCGGTGATTCGGAAAATTCCTCCAATATCAAATGGCAGTTGGTACCTCCCACACCGAGGGAGCTGACCCCGGCCCGTCTCATGTCGCCATCCCTCTGCCAGGGAGTAAGTTTATCAACCACGTAAAACGGACTGCTACCAAAATCAATCTGTGGATTAGGATTTTTGTAATGGAGACTGGGGAATAGCTGACCGTGCCTAAGTGAGAGCACAGTCTTGATCATGCCGGCAATTCCTGCGGCTGCATCTAAGTGGCCGATATTGGACTTCACTGAGCCGACCCCGCAAAAGCCCTTATTATCAGTCCCCAGGTTAAAAGCCCGGCTTAGTCCTTCTATCTCTATAGGATCTCCGATTAATGTCCCGGTGCCATGAGCTTCAACGTAACCAATTGATCGAGGTTCCACATCGGCGACAGCTTGAGCCAGGGCGACAGCCTCTGCTTGTCCGGATACACTGGGGGCGGTAAAACTGGCTTTATCGGCCCCATCATTGTTAACCGCCCATCCCTTGATTACCGCATGTATCTGGTCCTTTTGAGCCAATGCATCTTCCAGCCTCTTTAATACCACCACACCAGCGCCATCACCAAAAACTGTACCGCTGGCAGCTGCATCAAAAGCCCTACAATGACCGTCTCGGGAGTATATGCTGCCTTCCTGATAAAGATGCCCCCGATTTTGAGGAAAGGTTACAGTGACACCACCAGCAACACAGGCCTCGCATTGATACAGTCGCAGACTCTTACACGCCTCAGCCACTGCCACCAGGGAGGAGGAACAGGCGGTTTGTACCGTTACACTAGGTCCTGTAAGATCCAGCAGAAAGGAGGTTCGGGTAGCCAAAGAATCTTTATCATTATTGATAAACCATTGGTAAGAATCTGCACCGGCCAAATGGATCAATCGTTCTTTTTCATCTGCAGTGCTGCAGATGTTTTGCAGCAGATAGGTGCTTTCACGGCAGCCAGCAAAAACACCAGTTATCTTATTAGAGTCGGGAATCCAATTGGCATCCTCCAGGGCCAGATAGACACATTGTAACCAAATCCTGTGCTGCGGGTCCAATATCGCTGCTTGCCTGGGAGTAAGATTAAAAAAGCCCGGATCAAACAAATCAACATCCTGGAGTAAACCTCGAAAAGGTACGTAATCAGGATCTTGATAGAGCTTATTAAGAAATGGCACCGTGGGATTTGGGCTAATCCGGACAATAGCTTCTCTGCCCTCCTGTAGCAGTTGTAAATATTGGGGAATCCCAGGCGCTCCAGGAAAGTTACAGGACATTCCTACAATAGCTATATCAGGTAAAGTCGACATACCGCGCTATGTTTTAATACTTTGTTTATTACTTTAACATTTGACGTTGTTGTTTCCCCCGGTTTTTAACGTTAGACAAACGCGAATCGGTCTTGTTGGTTTTCCCTTCAATAAAGTTGACTAATGATCGAAGATCAGAATGGTCGTACAGATCGGCAATTTTTATATTTATACCCATAGCCTTAACTGCAGAAATTAGGCGGGCAGCTCGTATGGAATCTCCCCCTAACGCCAGGAAGTTATCACTCAAGCTGACTTGTTGCAGATCCAACACCCGGCTCCACAACCCCGACATGGTATGTTCCAGTGGTGTTTGAGGCGAGATAAACGGAGTATTTGATTCTAGTGTGCTACTTTCTGGAAATGGCAGCGAATTCAGGTCTATTTTACCATTCTTACCCTTGGGTATCTGGGGAAGAAATTTAATAAAAGTCGGAACCATAAAGTTGGGGAATTTGTCCGCCAACAACCTTTTAAACTCTGCGACATCAAAGATTTGTCCTGGCTCAGCAACCAGGAAAGCCGCCATTTTTGTCTCCTGATAACGGTCGGTGTAGGATTTAACAGCGGCTTCTGCTAGTCCTTCCAAAGTGAGTAGAGAGGCTTCCAGGTCACTTAGATTCACCGTTTGACCGTAGATCTTAATTTGTCGATCCTTTCTGCCTGTATACTCCAGACATTTACCCGGTCCCCAACGTCCCAGGTCTCCGGTGTGGTATACCCGATCACCAGTTCGTTGGCCAAACGAGAGCTCAGTGCGCTCCTGATCATTCCAGTATCCAAGGGCCAAATATTTACTTTTTACTAAAATCTCTCCCACTTCGTCTTCCCCTAACTCATTTCCTTGTGTATCAATTAAACTCACCTCTACATCCGGCACGGGATAACCAATCGGTAACACCTGGGGGATGTTGTCTCCATGCCTAATAAAATACTGTCTTACCAAACCACATTCCGTAGCTCCCAGCCCGTTTACCAGGGTACAGTCTTTGCCGGTATTCTGCTGAAACAAAGCCGCGTCATTAGCAGTGGCCTTATCTCCTTCCAGTCGAATTACTCTTACCCCATCAAAACAAGCGCTGAATTCTGTAAGGTATCGAAAAATGGATGGTACACTATGAAATATGGTAATGCCCTGATTGCTTATCCAATCAGGAAGAGAGGTAAGACCCAATCGATCCAGATTATGTGGACAGAGGATGGCGCCGTTACATACAGCGGCAAACATGCTGGATACAGTTCCACTAAAACTGGGGTGTTGGATCATACTAAGGCGATCTTCCCTGCAAATCTTGAGGGTATTAGTATAACGCAGTACGTTATGCAATACATTCCTGTGTGAATCCACCACCCCTTTCGGCTTCCCTGTAGTTCCAGAAGTGAAATATACGTAAGCCAGGGAATCAGGTCCCGGGGGATGTTCCTCACTATCCTGCTTTGAATAATTCAGAATGGATTGATATAATAGCACGGGGACTTTTAAATTTCGGGCTATAGGTTCATGAGCCGAGTCCGCAATAATAAAGGGCGGCTTTAACTCATTGATTACCTCTAACAAGAATGCTTCCCCCTGTCGGCCATCTAGCGGGACGTAAATATGGTTGGATTTCAGAATTCCTAATATACAGGCTACTACCGCATCACCCTGATCCATAAGAAAAGGGATGGGAATTTGATCCTTTGGCACTTTACTGCGTAGAGTTCCCGCTACTTTATTGGCATTGTCACTTAAAGTCCGATAATTAGTGGCCACCCTATTATGATCTATGGCTACCGCCTCAGGAGTCTCCCGTACCCAACGTTCAAAACAATCGACGATTGACAATTGCAGGTTATCTTTGGCAAATGGTGTATAAGCAGGCGGTGGGGTGGTAAGGCGAGATGCCATAAAAATGTTGTGTTGGTTAAAATGACATAAAATAATATAATTCCCATGATATCCCATTAGATAGCTCTATTTTAGTACCACTCCACTCAGCAAACATCTAATTCGATTTGACTTCAATAAAGATTATTGCCTTTGATGCCGATGATACTCTTTGGCATAATGAATCATATTTCCAGGAAGCCGAAAATAAATTCAAGGAATTACTGGAAGATTATCTCCCCCAACATACTGTTGGCCGGGAACTACTCAAGACAGAAATTGAGAACTTACCCTGGTACGGATACGGAATCAAGGCCTTCATATTGTCTATGATTGAAACCGCTATCCGGGTGACTGCCGGTGGGATTAATGGTAAAGACATCACTACCATTATTAACTTCGGCAAGGAGCTTTTGAATAAACCTGTGGTACTGCTGGATGGAGTGGAGGAGGTATTGAACACACTGAACCAGCACTATCGCCTGGTGATGGCTACTAAAGGGGACTTGCTAGACCAGGAACGGAAGCTTCTGAAGTCCGGCCTGGCCAAATTCTTTCATCACATCGAGATAATGTCAGAGAAGAAAACTACGGATTTCGAAAAATTGATGGGACACCTGGATGTCGATCCCGGGGAGTTTGCCATGATTGGAAACTCTATTAAATCAGATGTGCTCCCCGTATTGGAATTAGGAGGCCACGCTTTTCACATACCTTATCATGTCACCTGGGATTATGAGAAAATCGAGCATCAAATTGATGATCCAAAGTTCCGCCAATTGGAAAAAATTTCAGAATTATTGGACTATTTGTAATTTACCTACTTACTGTACCACTAGTTCATCAATATATAGTTTGGGCACCTCCCCCGCCCGATGGTGTCCTTGGGGGATGGGGCTCTCGGTGGCTGCTTTTATTCTCAAAGAATTGACCTGGATTTCCTTAAGGGGTATTTCAATAGAAACTTTGTTGCGTCCCTGAATGGTACCCTCATCTAAGCTTGTTTTGCTACCCAACAGTACTTCCTCCCCATTACTTCCCCATACTTCGGCCTGAACAGGCACATAAACCCCTGAAATAGTAAATCTTAAAGCCTGAAATCTTAATGACTTGAATACCTGCGGTTCTGAGAACTGCAACTCAACGTCAAGGTTCCTCGAAAAACCCTGCCAATTATCATCAGTGATTGTGAGGCTGCCATAGTTATAGTCGATTAAAGCCATGGCCCCTGCTGCATCTTTATAATCCAGATAGGGCTTATGGTAAATCACCTTAGCCGCTTGGCCCTTATGGATGGGAAATTTCAAATGAGAGGTCTTGCCGACTGCCATATTTTGGTCAAAGGCTCTGGCCTTTAGGTCCACGCCTTCACTTAATACGAATGGTCCGGTGTATTTTAGTGAACTGGTATCAGGCTCTTTGCCATTTACCGTATAGTAATAATCCAGGCCATCCACTTCGGTATCCAAAGTGAATTTAATTCCGTTGTCGACCCCCTGGTGGTTGATTTGCACATTGTAGGCACTGGTAGCATAACGCACCTGCATGGTATCCAGCCTGTCCAGATGATGACTTAGCCTAGCGGTGAAATCATTCCAATCCTGATTTTGCTCTGAGGTCCAAGCATTTTCAGCAATGGCAAATATCCGGGGGTAGGTCATATAAGTTAATTTTCCCCAATCCGTGATGGATTCTGTCCAGAGGTTAGCCTGGGTCCCCAGGATATATTCGGCTTCTTCTTCCGAAAAGGATTCCGGGATCAACTGGTACTGATAGGCATCTTTCAAGAACATGTGGGCGTAACCCAGGTTAGGTTCAAGGTCATCTGGTCCCTGCTTGAGGTCCAGGTAGCAGTATTCACTGGGAGTCATGATCACCTGATGTCCGGCCCGGGCAGCAGTGATCCCCCCCTCCTCGCCTCTCCAGGACATCACCGTGGCATTAGGCGCCAAACCTCCTTCAAGGATCTCATCCCAACCAATCATTCTTTTTCCCCGGGCATTGATCATTTTCTCCACCTCAGTGATAAAATAACTCTGCATTTCTTCCTCGGTCTTAATATCCAGTTGTTTCATTTTGTTTTGAACATGGGGATCGACTTTCCACTGCTCCTTATTACATTCATCCCCACCAAGGTGGATATAATCGAAAGGGAATAGCTCTACCACTTCATCCAGCACCGTCTCAATAAATTGATAAGTTGCCTCTTTACCGGGATTATAGGTATTGTTCCTATACACCCCTCCGGTGGCTACAAAGGGGGCTGCATTAACACATCCAATTTCAGGATAGGCCGCTACTGCCGCTTGAGAATGACCTGGCATATCAATTTCCGGAAGAATCTCTACATATCGCTCCTGGGCGTATTCCACGATCTCTTGAATATCCTCATGAGTATAAAACCCCCCGTACTCTGCGGTGTCGCCTTCCTGTTGGGAAGCACGCCCCCACCAATCTGAAATGGATTCGTCGTAATTGGTATGGTCCATTCTCCAGGCGCCTATTTCGGTTAATTTAGGCAATGCTTTGATCTCAATTCTCCATCCCTGATCATCAGTCAGATGCCAATGGAAACGATTCATTTTCAACTCTGAAATGCGATCGATGACTTCTTTGACTTCTTCTTTATTAAAAAAATGCCGGCTGACATCAAGCATAAACCCTCGCCAACCAAACTCCGGAGCGTCTTCAATTCGGACCGCCGGTAGCGCCCAGTTTCCTCTGTTTAAAGGTGTTAACGATTTAAATGATGCCGGTAATAACTGACTGATGGTTTGTAAAGCATAAAAAAAACCTGCTCCCTGGCTGGCTGAGATCTCAATGCTGTCGGATGAGATGGTAATCCGGTACCCTTCCGACCGAATATCCGTAGTGGTATTAAATATAATGTCACCCTTTTCGCTATGCCGCACGATGGATGGAGCCCAGGATCCCACCTGTTCAAACTGCGAAGTGAACCGCGCCGCTATCCTTTGTTGTTCTTCATTCTCAACCACTATAACGGTATTTGGATCTATGAGAAAAAAACCTTCTCCTGGTTCTAAATAGGCCGGTTTAGGAATTATTGCAATAGGCGCTATTTCCGGGTTTGTTTCCCTGGTATCACCGCAGTATAAAAGGAAAAGGGACAACACCAGCAGCCACGGATATATAGATAATTTCATTCTTCCCCATCTAAAGTGTGCAGGAAGGCCACCACATCCCTAATTTGAGACTTAGTAAGAATACTTCCCATTGGCGGCATGCTGGAAGGCACACTTCTTCTTTCTTCGATTTCGGATTTGGCAATCGATCTTAATCCCTGATCCCCCATCCTCAGTTTGATGGAGTCAGTGGTTTCCGTCAGTACCTCTCCGGATAAGGTTTCAGAGCCTGTTTGTAAAGTTACTATTTGGTAGCCTTCAGCGAAGGTGGCGCTCGGTTCTACCACCGCCTGCAAAAGCTCCAGGGGAGTCATTTTTTTACCTACCCCGGCCAATCCAGGCCCGGCAGTTCCTCCTACTTCAAAAATTGTATGGCAGCGCACGCATTGGGCAGCCTCATGACGATAGAATATATTAGCTCCCACTTCGGGGTCACCTCCGGCTATCGTTTCCATAAAAGGGCTTAGCGGGTCATCCTTGGGCTTGGACTGTTGATACTGGGTGATTTGCTGCTGTAGCTGCTCATTCTCCTGGGCTTCTGCCGCCAGTATCAGGTCTAATTTAATTTCATCCGCTACAGAACCGGCAATTAATCGGTTCATATACTGTTTTAATAAAGCAATGGACTCTGGGTGCTTGATAGAGCCTAAAGACGTCAGGGCTGATTGTTTTTCCTCTAGGGTACCCCGGGCCATTATTCCGCTCAACAGATTTACCGCCTGTTGCGGGTCAAGTTCAGATTCCGGCAGCATGGACAAGGCTTGGGAGCGAACCTGTGGACTATCATCGGCCAGGGCAATTTCAAGTGTACGGTTTAAGTATGAGGACTCTATATCAAAAAGCGCTGCAAGGCTGGCACTGCGCACATCAGGCTGTGGATGATCAGATAATAAGGTTAGTAACTGATCTTCTACTCCTGCAATTTTCAGTTTTCCGGCAGCTTTTGCAGCAGCGATTTGTATCTCAGCCTGCGTATCATTCAGCAATGAAGGCAATACGTTAGCAAAAAGATCTTTAACCTGATCATCAGCTCTTTCCATTTTCCCCCGATACCGTCCGTCAACACGATCAAATACAGAGGGGTTACCCCAGGTGGCTAATGCTGCTATGGCTTCCGATCTCATGGCCGCAGGAGCCTCCATATTAGACAAGTATTGCTGCAATATCTCAAGGTTCTCATCATTTCCCAGGCGCAAATTAGCATTTATAGACCTGCGAATTAATGGCTCATCCTGAAACTGGGTTTGGTTGAGCACCCCTGCCAGTGCCGGCAACGCTTCCGGGATGGAGAAGTCGTCATTGATGGCTCGGGCCGCTTCAATCACAATGAGAGGGCTGGCATCATCCAGAAATTCCGAAACCAGAGGGCTTTTCATCCTTCGCAGCGCTACCACCGCGGCAACCCTCACCGCCTCGGATTGGTGGCCGGCTAGCTCGGCTAACGTTGATCCATCTGCCATCCTGGCCAGTGCCACCATGCCGGCATGTCTTAGCCATAGGTCAGAATCATTATTTTTTGCTAACATATTGACTACCCCGTCGGTGGCTTCTGTATAGCCCATTCTGCCTAGGGCCTCACAGGCGTGAAGTTGTACTCTCAGGGAGGCGTTCGTCAGCAGTGAAACCAGGTCTGGCGCCGCACCAACAAATCTTACGTCGCCTAAAATCTTGGCGGCCTGGGTCTGAATCTCCGGATCATTATCCTGCAATAATGGGATCAACACGGATGCCTCTTCCAGGTCTTCCATTCTGACATACTGGCCAATACCCCAAATGGCATGTATCCGGGCCAGTTGTGATGATTGTTCCAAGGCATTTAACAAGGCCTGATAACCTTTATTTCCCCGGCTAACCAATTCAAATTGAGATTTTTGCCGGATACGCTGATCGTCATGACTCAAATAACCGCTTAGTTCTTCGTTAGAGTATTCACCAAAATCCGATTGAAGCAAACTCTTAACTTGGTCTCTGATTTGAGAAGGGGAGGAAGGAATGTCCAGCTTCCATATCCGGCCGGCATCTTTAGTACCCCAGCCATCAATCCAATCGGCTATATATAAGGCCCCTTCAGGCCCAAAATCCAACCCGGTGGGCAGGATCCCCCGGACCACCTCCTTGGTATCCTCCATCACAAAGGATGCTCCGCTTGGTTTTAGCTTAAAAGCATGCACGGGGCTCTGAGCGGGGGTGCCTCGGAATTCTGCTATAAAAAAATAATCCTTCCATTGTTCATCCAGCGCAGTACCCGGATTATACACCAGCCCTGTGGGCCCGTTCACATAATTCATTATAGGTGGTAAAATGTAGGCCGCCTGACCTTCCCAATGAGGAACATGTAGTTTTTCATCCATCCATACTTTGTATTGATTGTTTTCAGGGTCGGTATATTTACCGAATTGCCAGTTAATCCTCCAACCGGTTTCCGAACCATTGATCAGATAAACCAGTCGCTCCCTTTCACCGGGATGATCGCCGTCGTTATCGACTGAGATAAGGTTACCGTATTGATCAAAAGCAAACTCATGGGTATTTCTCAGGCCAGAGGCATATACTTCAAAGCCAGAGCCATCCAATTCTGACCTAACGATCACACCTTGGTTTGGATAAGCCCATTGGTTACCCTCTTTATCCACCACATTCATACCAATGTCTCCGATGCCCCACCATATGCGTCCATCTGGACCTATCTTTGCCCCCGACATTCCATGCCCGCTGAATCCGATATGAACGGCATAACCTGAACTCAAACTGGATATCTGGTCCGCAATACCGTCATTATCGCGATCGGTGGTGCTCCACATATCAGGTCCTACCGCGATAAAAACCTGATTCCCGTGAGACTCAATGCCATTAGCCACGTCAGTTACTTCCTGATTAAAATCTTCCAAATAAAGTTGAGCTCGATCGGCAAATCCATCATTGGAAATATCTTCTATAAACCAAACCTGTTCCTTCTCTACCGCAAGGTCCTTCCAGTCCAGGCTGCCATCGCCATTCAAATCCTGGAGAAATCGCTCGCCTTCCTCATTGGTCTGGGCAAATGTTTTTTTCAAAAATTCACGTCGATCCTCTACCGTCTGAAAAGAAATGGATGCAGTCATCCAGTTGGGATGACCCCTGATGTCAAACTCGGAATGCTCCTGACGGGTGGCTTGGGTGTAGAAAACCCTCCCCCTGTTATCGATACTGATAGCGATCGGGTCTTGAACTAAGGTATCAGGAGCCCATAACTGTAATTTCAATTCCTCATCAACCTGTAAGGAAACTTCCCTGGATAACTGCGGGGCCAGTAACGAGGTTGCACCAGGTTCTAATTCAATGGTTCTGGCTTCATAAAGCGGCTCAATATCCGGTTTGCAGGTAGACGCCAAGCCAAGTATAATTATAAATTTGAACTTAGGCGATAGCCAGAAATTTAATTCAGTGAAAGTCATAGATGTTAATTTAACATTGGATATTAATCCGGTTCTGATCGGAGGCTCAAATTAACAGTGGTTTTTTAAAATACAAAACTCCCAATTGAAATGGGACATACCATTAAATATAACATTTGCAGGGGTTGTATACTTATTTTCCCGGACTGTATAATGTGGTGGGCCAGGCTGGAATTTAAAAGTTGTAAGATTTCTTATCTTAGCCTGATGAGAAGACTTGCAACTCAGGTATGAATGTGCTTCCCGGCAAAATAGTGGATGTTCAGGTCAAAGGTAACTTATCTCTAGTGATCATTGAGGTGGGTCAGCTAAAGCTGACCAGTATTGTTATTGAAACACCAGATACCGCCAATTATCTTAGGCCGGACCAGGTGGTCAAGGTGATGTTTAAAGAAACTGAAGTAGTCATCGGTTATGAACAGAAATCTCAAGTTAGTTTAAGAAACCGAATCCCGGTGAGGATTATAGCAATACGAAGAGGTAAATTATTAAGTGAACTGAAATTAGCTTTTAAGGGGCACACCATTTATTCAATAATTACCTCCCAATCTGTGGACCAAATGGAATTATCAGCGGGGACCAAAGTATTGGCTATGATCAAAACCAACGAGGTTATGCTTTCCGAGTGATGGACTGGAGCCCAATTTTACTCACTTTCAAACTGGCAACGGTTACCACTCTAATCCTATTGCTGATAGCCATCCCTATCAGCTATTGGCTGGCTTTTACCGGGAATCGCTTAAAACCTCTAGCTGAAACCATTGTGAGCCTGCCATTGGTTTTACCCCCTACGGTGCTGGGCTTCTACCTTTTATTGGCATTTAGCCCTAAAAGCCTCCTGGGAAACTGGCTGGAGGATTGGTTTGGTTTGCGGTTGGTTTTTTCTTTTGCCGGCCTGGTAGTAGGATCTGTAATTTATTCGCTGCCCTTTATGGTTCATCCGATACAAAGCGGATTGAGTAACTTGCCGGTCTCATTAAGAGAAGCCTCCCAGGTTTTAGGCAAAACCAACGTGAATATCTTGTTCCAGGTGCTATTACCTAATATAAAGCCCTCCCTTATTACTGGAATTGTGCTTTCTTTTGCCCATACAGTTGGTGAATTTGGAGTAGTACTCATGATCGGAGGGAACATACCTGATCGCACCCGGGTGGCCTCCATTGCCATTTATGATCAGGTTGAAGCCTTGAATTACACTACGGCACACCAATACTCCCTCATTCTGCTGGTGCTGGCTTTTGTTATCCTTTTAGGGGTATACATTATCAATCGCAGGTTTGCTAAGAACTTTTGGTGATGGTTGAGCTTAACATAAGTAAAAGTTTGGTCGGTGATGAGGGCCAAATACAGCTAAATCTGAATGAAAGCTTTAATGATGGGGATATAGTGGCCTTGTATGGTAGATCTGGTGCCGGTAAAACCTCTATCCTGAGGATAATAGCGGGTTTATTAACACCTGACAGCGGCTATATATCTGTTAATGGCCAAAGCTGGCTGGACATTGATAATGGAATAAACCTGTCCCCACAAAAAAGAAAGGTTGGCTTTGTATTTCAAGACCATGCCCTTTTTCCCAATATGACCGTTAGAGATAATCTGCGATATGCCCTGAATAGTAAACAAGACATCACCATAGTTAGGGAATTATTGGATGTTATGGAATTGACTGAGTTAGCTAACCGCTACCCGCACTCTCTATCTGGTGGTCAAAGCCAACGAGTGGCGCTGGCCCGGGCTCTAGTTCCTAAGCCCCAGCTTTTACTGCTGGACGAGCCCCTGTCTGCATTAGACCAGGAAATGAGACTCAGGCTCCAGGATTATTTGCTTAAAATTCACCGGGAATTTCAATTAACCACCATTTTGGTCAGTCACGATATTAGTGAAATCTATAAGCTATCCAATTGGGTAGTACATATCGATCAGGGAAGGCCAGTGCGTACAGGGTCCCCTCAAGAGTTATTTTTGCAACAGCGATTAAGTGGAAAATTCCAGTTTATCGGGGAGGTACTGCAAATCAATTCTGAAGATGTGGTGTTTGTGCTGACCATTGGTATTGATAATCATGTGGTAAAAGTGATCGTGGATCAAAACACTGCCTCCCAGCTGGAAGTTGGGGATAGGGTGTTGGTAGTATCAAAAGCCTTTAACCCTATAATTCAAAAACTTTAATGCCAGTAAATAGTTTAGAATTTTTTAAAATCAATAACCGATGCCCGATAATTACAGCATTTCCTGGGATGATACCTGGAATTATCTAACCTCGGAATTGGAACAGTACCTGGCCAATACCGAACAAACACAACTTACACCCCGACTGGAAGTTGATCAGATCAAAGAGCTTATAGCAATACCTGATTTGGAAGATGGTGTTGGATTAAAAAAAGGGCTTCAACATATACTCATAGGCTTGAAGGACTTCCAGCTTCACACCCCCCACCCCCGATATTTCGGATTATTCAACCCTCGCAGTAACGGCCCATCCATAGTAGCGGATGTGGTGACGGCTGCCTTTAATCCACAATTAGCATCTTGGGGGCACGCTCCGTTCGCCAATGAAGTAGAGTCATTCCTGATCGCTGAATTAGCTAAAAAGTTTGGTTATAAACGATACGACGGGGTATTTGCCACTGGTGGAGCCGAGGCAAACCAAACAGCGGTTTTATGTGCTTTGAACGTACAATTTCCCGGTTATGGTCACAAAGGATTATCCCAGATCGGCGCAAAACCTTTGTTGTATTGCTCCTCAGAAAGCCATCATTCCCTGGTAAAAGCCGCCCGTTGCAGCGGTTTGGGAAGTCAGGCGGTGCGCAAGATCCCGGTAGATGATCATTTTAGAATGGACCCTGAGCGCTTGGCTGACCAGATTAAACTGGACCTTCAACAAGGATTTGACCCTTTTATGGTGGTAGCCACCGCTGGCACCACCGGTTGTGGAAGTATTGACTCTTTGGAGGTCATTGGAAATATTGGCAGGCAGTTTGGGTTATGGGTCCACGTTGATGCTGCCTATGGTGGTGGTTTGATTATCAGCGAAAATCACAAGCATTATCTTCAAGGAATCGAACACAGTCATTCTATAACCTTTGATGTTCACAAATGGCTTTCCGTTCCCATGGGATGCAGCACTTTTATTACTTCGCATCCGGGGATTTTAAGTGATACATTCAGAATACAGACAGATTATATGCCCCGGGATGTGGATAACCTGGAGGTAGTACACCCCTATATGCACAGTATCCAATGGTCTCGCAGGTTTTTGGGATTAAAGTTATACCTTCCCTTACTTAGCTTTGGCTGGAAAGGGTACCAAAATATGATTGATCATACTATTGAGATGGGTGACTACTTCAGAGAGCGGGTCGCGACAGCTGGGTGGCAGATCCGGAACCAAACCCCTTTACCGGTAATTTGTTTTAACCCTAGCTGTTCTGCTTCCGCAACTGAAATGCTCTGTAGAAAATTAATAGCATCCGGGGATGCTTGGATCTCCATATACCACCTGAATGGACAACCCACAATGAGAACCTGCATTACCAACTACAGCACCGAAAGAAACCATATTGATCAACTAATGGAGAGCTTGCATAAGGAATTGCTGGATTTGTGATCAAATAGAATACCTCTCAAGGCAGTTGTGGACCACCCCACTATGTAACGCATTTATTATGCTATGGTCAGGCAGCTTTCGGTCCCGGACTTTGATTTAAAGCGGTTCGGATCTGGCTCATCGCGCGTTGCTTAAAATTTGCATAATCCTCATTATCGCTTCGTGTATCAATTATGGATCTGATAAAAGCTAATACTTTTTCAGATTGTGGTTTATCTAACCCATCCAGGGATTCAAAAATTTGTACCTTCAATTCAGTAGTCGACATTCTGTTAAAACGAATGGTTCTTACCCAATTCAACGAATTTTCCCCCCATAAAGTTTATCCTGGTTCGTGCTGATTTACAAGTGATTATGCAAATAGGATGAGGTAACAAGCTGATAGTGAACATCGTTTACTATGCCTATATCAGCTAAAAAATATTGACCGGTTGTACCGGAAACTATGAGCTGAGCAGGAATGAAAGCATTTCTTTTACCACCTCCCGTTCCTTAGTAAGAAACACAAAATGGTCGGCGCCGTTAAACCGTACTACCTGGCCCTGATCCATATGATCCACAAATTCCTGGATTTGATTCAACAAATAAGGACGGAGTACTTCCATAGCCTGGTGGGCCATTAAACGGTTTTGGTGATCAAAAATTTCATAGTTAGGGAAAAGTTCATTTACGTGGTTGAAAACAGCAAACACACCCATGGCCGGGCTCTTGATTTTCTTGAATTCCGGTTTTTTAAGACTAAGAATGATCTTAATACCAATATTATCCGGGGTTACGGAACCTCTCAGGCGCCCTTCCTTATCAAATTCACGAGTAGCCAACACCTCTGATTCAGGGTAGTTCAGCCCAAAGATCCTGGAAAGGTAAGCGCTTACCTGCATAGATGAGGAAGAATCAGCTGCAGTCATCACTGGTTGAGCTTGAGGGGGATAAGGGGCTTTTTGCATGAGCTCCACGAATTCTGAGCGGTCATAGGCAGCATCAAGATAGATGAGTTTATTTACTCTGCCAGGGTATTTAATAGCAAACTCTGTCATCTCATCTCCGGCAATACTATGTCCCACCAGGATTACCTGCTCTATGTTTAATGCGTCCAAAACTCCTCTTATATCTTCAGCAAGGGTTTCGATGTCATATCCATATTTAGGCTGACTCGAAGCCCCATAACCCCGTCTGGTCAAGCCGTACACCTGAAAATAAGGGGTAAAGTTACTGGCAAAGTCCTCATATACATGAGCTGTGTTACCCAGTCCGGCCAGAAATAGCATATACTCACCGCTGCCACCCCAGTCAACCACTTCCAACGACACACCCGGTTCTAACTTGACAAACTGTATCTTAGGATTTAAATCAGGATTGTCCTGGGCTGAAAGTAGGCCAGCCGACACCAATGTGATCGTAAGCAGAAGATATTTCATAACCTGTTCTCAATAAAACGAAGAGAATCCCAAATTGATTTCATTACCACCCAAAAGATTGTAAACTTTTAATTTATAATTTTAAATTCCCACCAGTAACGCTATTTGTCTCAAAACCTTACAGCTGACATTATCATTGGATGATCAATAGTGTAATCTTTGATATGGATGGAGTCCTGATCGACAGTGAGCCTATTCACCAGGAAATTCAGGCCCTCTTGTTTAAAAAATTTGACATCTCCTTATCTCGCCAGGA
Source organism: Cyclobacteriaceae bacterium (assembly GCA_965224285.1). GTDB lineage: Bacteria > Bacteroidota > Bacteroidia > Cytophagales > Cyclobacteriaceae > JAJCYK01. The sequence continues at coordinate 3,174,240 of OZ245043.1, read as the reverse complement.
ATATCAACAATTCATAGGTCGTTCCTCAAAGAATATGTGGGAGGAATTGAAGCGGCAGTTTCATCTGTCCATTTCAGTAGATCAGATTTTATTATTGGATAAACAAATGTATCATCGGCGACTTCAAGAGGAACCGGGGCTTACTGCTATACCGGGAATCCCTGAGTTATTGAGGGATCTAAAGCATCTGGGAACTAAATTGGCTGTAGCCTCATCTTCCTCTATGGAGAGCATAAACTTAGTGCTTAGCCTATTGAAGTTGGAAGATTATTTCCCCCATCGCATCAGCGGCGCTACCCTGGAAAAGTCCAAACCTGACCCTTTGATCTTTCACAAAGCTGCAGCGATGCTGGAGAGTAAAGTGGATGAATGTCTGGTAATCGAAGATTCCACCCATGGTGTATCCGCCGCCCTGAATGCGGGGATGCCTTGCATTGGTTATCAGAATCCCAATTCCGGTAACCAGGACTTATCAGCTGCAGATCAGATAATTAGTAGTTTTAAGGACATTGATGGCAATTGGATTATCCATTTTCGAAAAAACCGCACTACTTAATGAAATTAACTAGTAAAAATACCATTCTGGGAATCATCACCACCTTCGGATATATCTTTGGGGGATGTGATTCAGTTCAGCCTCTGGATCTTGTTATTCATAACGGCACCATTTATACTTTGGAGGAATCAAACCCGGGAATTGAGGCTATCGGTGTTTTAGGTGATACCATCCACACCGTGGGCAGTTATGAGGAGTTAAAGCCTTTCATTGGCGAAGAGACTAAGGTCCTGGATCTCGATGGTAAAACCCTAACTCCAGGATGGATAGAGGGTCATGGCCATTTCATGGGGATGGGTTATAACAAACTGGAACTGGATCTGAGAGAAGTAACCAGCTATCAACAGCTAGTAGATATGGTAGCAGAAGCAGTATCAGTAACCCCTTCGGGAAGCTGGATCCTGGGTAGGGGATGGCATCAAAGCAAGTGGTTGCCCCAGTCAGATACATTAGTAAAGGGGTTTCAAACTCACGATTTGCTTAGTTCAATTTCACCAGATCATCCGGTATACCTGAGGCATGCCAGCGGGCATGCTGGTTTTGCTAATGCCAAAGCCATGGAAATCGCCGGTATTAACAATATACCCCTGGAAAATATGCCCGTCGAGGCAGGTGACGGGGGTGAGATCATTCGCGATGGATTGGGTAACCCCACCGGTGTTTTCAATGAACGAGCCATGACCCTGATCACCAGACATATCCCGGAAACCAGCGCGGAAAAAGATCAACAGGCTCTGAAATTGGCGGTAGAACAATGCCTTAAATTTGGAATCACCAGCTTTCAGGATGCGGGAATCGGACAGCAAACCATCGATTTATATAAGAAAAACATCTCCCAGGGTACCTTAAAGGTCCGAATATGGGCCATGCTGAATGGCCGTGATACCACCCTGCTTCAAACATGGTATCAGCAGGGTCCTGAAATCGGTTTTGGCAATCACCATTTAACTGTCAGGGCCATCAAGATGTATATGGATGGTGCTTTGGGCTCCCGAGGAGCTTGGCTACTCAAAGATTACAGCGACAGGCCTGAGCATCGAGGTCACGAGACCTCACCTATTGAAACTCTATACCATAGGTCGGTTGAAGGATTACAACACGGATTCCAAGTTTGTGCTCATGCTATTGGCGACCGGGCCAATCGGGAAGTACTGGATCAGTTCGAAAAGGCTTTTAAAGAATTTCCGGGACCGGCAAAAGATGCCCGCTTTCGTATCGAACATGCCCAGCATCTAAATGCAGAGGATATACCCCGTTTTGCCCAGTTAGGGGTGATAGCGGCCATGCAAGGTATCCATTTGTCATCCGACCGCCCCTGGGCCATTGAAAGGCTGGGAAAAGATCGTATTGAGGAAGGAGCATACGTGTGGCAGAAGCTTCTTCAATCGGGAGCGGTTGTGGTCAATGGCAGCGATGTACCGGTAGAACCTCTCCATCCTCTGGCTTCATTCTATGCCTCGGTGACCCGCAAAACTCTGAAAGGAGAGCCTGAAGGAGGTTACGAGCCACAGCAGAAAATGACACGGCAGCAAGCCCTTAGGTCCTACACGCTGGACGCCGCGTATGGAGCGTTTGAAGAGGATATCAAGGGTTCTATTACCCCCGGTAAATTAGCTGATTTTACGGTGTTCGACCAGGATATCATGCACATCCCGGAGAGGGAACTGCTTGAAACTAAAGTTATTTATACTATAGTGGGAGGTGAAATATATCCCCAGTAGTTAATTTAATCCCTACGAGACGCCCTCAGCTGAGCGGATGTCTGCCTGCTGCCGTCATGACTCCATCCGGGAGGTCCAAATAGATATCCTAATGCTTCACGCAAGTTTCGAGCAGACCTTAGGTCCTTGAATATATCACCCCATTCGTGAAAAGCGATACGCAGAGGGTTGTAGGTATTGATATTCTTGGTCAACCCATAAACAGGACGTTCTTCTTCTTCCACAAAAGTTCCAAAGATACGGTCCCAAATGATCAAAATACCGGCATGATTTCGGTCCAGGTATTTAACATCAGAACTGTGGTGCACCCGGTGATGACTGGGGGTGTTTAAGAAAAGTTCCAGTATTCGGGGTAGTCTATCGATGGCTTCTGTGTGGATCCAAAACTGATAGATCAGACTGATAGCCTGCATACTCAGTACCATAAGGGGATGAAATCCCAAAAGCGGCATCCAGGCCCAAAAAAGAAAGGCGCCGGATAAATGCCCAGTCCAGGTTTGACGCAAAGCAGTGGAAAGGTTATAGCGCTGCGAGCTGTGATGGACTACGTGAGAAGCCCAGAAATATCGGCAGCCGTGACTGATACGATGAAACCAATAATAACTGAAGTCATCGGCAAAAAACAGGGCTACCCATACCCACCAACTCTGTGGATCCAGGGTGAAAATCCGAAACTGATATATCCACCAATATACTGCTAACACCACCGCTTTGGTGGCCAACCCGGTAACGACATTGCCAATCCCCATGGCAAGACTACTAAAAGTATCTTTAATTTCGTATAAATGCTTCTTATACAGGGTATCAAAAATGGCTTCTGCTACCAGCAGCAATACGAAAGCAGGGATCGCATAGTGAATTAGATCCGGCATGATGGCTCCTTCTGTCGCAACTGTGAAGTTAATTATTTTTAAGCTAACATGAGAAATTGACAATTGCAGCAGGTAATCATTATCTTAGCCCCGTCCTAATGAGCAAATTTATACCGATTTTGATAGCGCTGCTTCCTGCATTGGCCCAATGCCGGAAAAATGATGATAATAAACCCCAGGTCCAAAACCAGGCAGTGGAAGTTGCAGGACCACTGATAGAAACTATTGCAGGGCATTGGAGTAAGGATACCGTAGCTCTGCAACCTTCTGATTGGATCCATGTGGAGCAAGCAGATTCTCTATACATTGGCGGATATCACCTTATATTTGAACCCGCACAAGGCACCTTCCAGCCTTACTACCAAGATCAGGAAATAAGAGATTCCATTTCAGCCAGGTTTGGAGACGCTTATCAGGCTGCCCGGGCCATCGAACATTATCTGATAGACAGCCTGGGTATGGTCAGGCGAGACGGGGATACCTTGTGGATATACCCCGAACAGGAGTTACAATTTCGCCTGGTCAATAAAAAAGGATTGAGCTACTGCCTGGAAAATTATGATCAACAGTTGCATTTATTCTTAATTAAGATATTCTTTCAAAGAGGCAGCGCCTATTTGATGGTGAACGGCAAAAACGGTTTCGCCAGCTACCTCTGGGGCAGACCATACCTATCACCTGACAGTACCATGCTCATGGTAATCAATAATGATCAGAAGGTGCAATATAGCGCCAATGGAATGCAGCTGTTTACCCTGCAGGGTGATTCCTTAACATTACAATGGTCTCAGGGGATCGAGAACTGGGGGCCTATGGATCTTAAATGGATCGGGCAGGATTCACTGATTATCCGCCGGGAGTATATCGCCTATAATGAATCAGAGGAAGTTTATATCACCGATGAAGTCCTGCTGAGGCTGACCACTAATTCTCCTCCTCTTTAGAGGATTCGTTGCGTGTACGAATACCGGACCGTAAAATAAAATAACCAATGGCGAAAAGCGCCAGCGACACATAGTACACCTCCCTGGCAGTAGCTGGGCCCAGGTATAATGAACCCACTACCAGCAACGATATTACACACAAGATGCCTCCCAGTATTATTTTACCCCTGCCCGGATGGGCGGTGGCGGTGGCGGAGACCATTAAACCCTTTTCGTCAATCTCCCTCAGGATATATAATTGCTCTGCTTGATCATACCCCAGTTCTGTCAATTCCCGCTTGATATCACTGTATTCCCTGGAACTGAGATCGGAACTAAGTATTCTTTCAATTTCCCGGTTAAGCTTATCAATATCCATGATCAAATGGCCCTGAATCCCTAAGGTACTGATAAATCAGCGTCCTCTCTTTCCCTGTTTTAATTTTTTTCACTTACTTTCGAGCTATTACCCTCAATTAATGGATGTTACTACCAGCGTAGATCTGACCAATGTTTTGATAACGGTATTAGCAGGAGTTGCTGCAGGGTTTCTGAATGTGGTCGCTGGTGGTGGTTCACTGATCACGGTTCCATTGCTCATCACCACGCTAGACTTGCCCTCTGCCGTTGCCAATGCCACCAACCGGGTGGCCATCGTGGGGCAAAATATCTTTGCCGTAGCTGGATTTAAGAGTAAAGGGGTCAGCACTTTTCCTTACAATCTCTATCTGGGGATTTCAGCAATGCTTGGAGCCATTCTGGGTGCTAAGATCGCAGTCGATTTGGATGATAGACTGTTCAACCGCATCCTCTCTATTATCATGATATTGGTAGTTATCTTTATCCTGTCCAAACCATTGTCCGGCTCTGGTGAATCCAAAGAAAAGATGGATCCAAAACATCAGATAATCGGCATTATTTCATTCTTTGGAGTTGGTGTTTATGGCGGGTTTATACAAGTTGGAGTGGGGTTTATAATGATTGCCTTGTTGACAAGTATAAACGGTTTATCTTTGGTAAAAACCAACAGTGCAAAAGTATTTGTGGCCCTGGTCTATACTAGTGTTGCCCTCTCCATATTTATTTTGGAAGATATGATCAACTGGGCTGTAGGCCTGACGCTTGCTCTTGGTAATGCCATAGGCGGTTGGATCGGGAGCCGATGGTCCGTAGCTTTAGGCGACCAATGGATTCGCAGAATATTGGTGGTGGCTGTAGTGCTGTTGGCTTTGAAACTTTGGTTTTACGATAATTAACATGAAAGAACTAGCGACAGATAAAATTATCAATCATATGCTTTCTTCTGACAAGTTCAGCGCCTGGCTGGGCATTGAGCTATTGGAGGTTAATCAGGGAAATTGTGTGGTAGGAATGACTGTAAGGGAGGAAATGCTTAATGGTTTCGGCATTGCCCACGGAGGGGTTGTATTTTCTCTAGCAGATACCGCTTTGGCCATAGCCAGCAACAGCTATAACAGACTGAGTGTGGCACTGGAGGCTTCCATATCTTATCCGGTTAAAGTAAACAATGGTGATCAACTGGTGGCCAAGGCCACTGAGTTGAGCCTTACTAATCGCACCGGTATGTATCAGGTTCATGTATTGAACCAACTTGGAAAACTGGTAGGGATCTTCAAAGGAACCGTCTATCGAACTGAAAAAACATTAATGGGTTGAACGGTCAAGAGCCAAAACAAGCGATTTTGCTGATCAGCTGTTCCGACCAAAGAGGTATTATCGCCGCGGTAACCGACTTCATCAGTAATAATGGCGGTAACATAATGGACCTGGATGAGCACGTGGATTCAACCGGTGGCGTATTCTTTATGCGGGTGGCCTGGGAGCTTACAAATTTCCAAATATCTCAACATGAATTGTCCGATCATTTTCAAAACCATATCGCGGAAGTTTATAAAATGAATTGGAGTCTGCACTTCAGCGATAACGTGCCTAAAATGGCCATATTTGTTAGTAAACTGTCACATTGCCTATACGATATTTTGAGCCGCTGTCAATCTGGTGAGTGGAAAGTCCACATTCCATTAATCATTAGTAACCACCGAAAACTGGAAGCTGTGGCCCAAAGATTTGATATCCCTTTTAAATTTTTTGAAATAAACCCGGAAAACAAGATTACACAGGAGCAATCGCAAATCAATCTTCTGAAAGAGAAGGGGGTGGATTTTATCGTGCTGGCCCGCTATATGCAGATTTTAACAGGTTCCTTCATCGAGCATTTTCCTAATCGGATAATCAATATTCATCACAGCTTCTTACCGGCATTTCCCGGCGCTAAACCCTATCACTCAGCCCACCAAAGAGGGGTGAAAATCATAGGAGCCAGCAGTCATTATGTAACTGAGGAGCTGGATGCGGGGCCCATTATCGACCAGGATGTAGTGCGTATCAGTCATAAGAATGAGATCCCTGAATTAATAAGGAAAGGCCGGGATCTGGAGAAGATCGTGCTTTCCAGAGCGGTTTTTCTCCATCTGCAGCGAAAAATATTAGTATATAAGAACCGCACCATAATATTCGATTAAGATGGTCATCAAGGTAGCTATTGCTCAATTTGCCCCTCAGTTCCTGGATTTAGGCGGCAGTGTGAAGAAGGCATTGGCTATTATTGAAGAAGCCGCTGACCAAGGTTGTCAACTGGTGGCTTTTGGCGAAACTTGGTTATGTGGATATCCGGCTTGGCTTGACTATGTGCCTAAGGCAGCGCTTTGGGACTATCCTGCCACCAAGCAGGTCTATGCCTCTATGCATGATAATGCCCTGATCATCCCAGGACCTGAAATAGATAAGTTTTGTAAGAGCGCCAAAAAACGAGGTATTGCTATTGCTATTGGCGCCACCGAAAAAGGCAACTCCTCTGACCGGGGTACACTTTACAATAGCTTTGTAGTGATCAATTCCCGTGGAGAATTGATTAATCACCACCGGAAACTTATGCCTACTTTCACGGAAAAACTTCTCTATGGCACGGGCGATGCTTCCGGTCTGCGATCTAGCGATTTAGGGGGATGGCGTCTTGGCGGTCTCATTTGCTGGGAGCATTGGATGCCCTTGTCCCGTCAGGCACTCCACGATCAGGGAGAGGATATACACATAGCCTTGTGGCCTAAGGTCCATGAGATGCATCAGGTTGCCAGCCGACATTACGCATTCGAGGGCAGGTGTTTCGTTTTGGCTATCGGGCAGCTTCTGGAAGTTAAGGACCTTCCGGAAGAATTAGAGGTTCCTTCCGCATTGGCGTCAGTACCGGAACATTTACTACTAGACGGCGGAAGTTGTATCATCGGACCGGATGGAAAGTATATTTATTCACCCACTTTTAATAGCGAAGGACTGATCGTTCAGGAGTTGGAACTCAATCGGATAAAGCAGGAGCAATTGACCCTGGATGTGAGCGGTCATTATCAGCGGCCGGATATTTTTAGGTTTTCCGTAAAAAAACCTGGTCACTGATATTTTTTAAGGAATTCTCTGAATTGGGATCTGGGTAAGATGGCAACCGGCCCTTCATATATCCCCCCTACATTACCTATATCCAGAACCCTTACCGCAATTGAATTGGTCTGTCCAATGCGTATCAATTCCGTGGGAATATCGTAAACCCTAATCCTAGTGAAAGAGTAGCTACGTCCGTATGGCTGACCGTCGTTGGTGGTTCCAATAAGCTTTCCATTGAAGTAGGTCTGGTCAAAGTCATCAATCCTGCCCAAAATTAAAACCAGAGGCTCTTTAACCTGATCCTCGGTGAACCTAATAGTCCGCCTATACCAACCGTAACCGTCATATCGTTTGTGCCCCTGGTTCTCCCAAGGTCTGGGAACTGTAATTTGCTCCCAGTCATCATCATTGAAATAACGGTTGCGCCATTGTGCATTATCTCCTGGTTTGAAACCCCATAATCCCTGTAAATTGATCACAACATGGTCAAAACTGGGGTTGGTATAAATTCCTATATCACCCGAAAGAATCCCTCCTTCACCGTATTTATCATATACCCTGACCGCGATGAGATTATTGCCATCATAATTGATCAATTCCTGTGGGATCATATACTTTCTAAACGCGTTGTGCGCGGTGGCGAACTTGGGGGGAAAAGATCCGGAAAATCCTACCAGATGGCCGTTGATATAGACCTCATCTACATCGTCTATATAACCGAGAAATAAATACACCGGTTTGCTCTTGGGCAGGTAGGAGCCATTAAAAAATTTGCGATACCAGGCATAGCCGTCATAACCGTTAAATCCTTCATCTTCCCAAATGGCCGGTACTGGTAGGGTTTCCCAGGCCCGATCATTAAAGTCGGGGCTGGCCCATTCCATTTTATCACCAATACTGAATTTCCATCGTCCCTCTAAATTTATGATCAGGTCCCAGTCTTTTGCCGCATGCCCGGAAAATCCCCACATGGATAAGGCAAATAATATCCATGCCTTCAGTGCTATTCCGTATTTCCTTTTCATATTAGAATCCAAAACGAGCATGCCCAAGTTTACACAAGGGCATACTCAAATCAAACTAAATCCACCTTCAACCGTGGATATCTTAAGCTTTTGTCAATGAGATAACTTATAAAGTTAGTTCCCTGGTTATCGCAGGATGTCATTCATGAGTAAACAATTGTCAAAAATTGTCATGGAATTAAACCGGCTCCTCCTATGAAGAGCCGGCAACCATTGCTATAACCTCACTTTTTCCCGATGAATTACGTTCCCATTATCCGAAAGGACAAACTGGACGTGATGGGATTGAGTATCTTTAAAGGCATATACTTTTCCAAAATTACCCGAGGTCACTACCCATTCTTCCAGTAATAACTGATTCTTATCGTCGTAGATCCTTAAATTCATTTCTTTGCTTTCGGGACCCATCACCATATATTTCACTTTGTGGTGTTCAATACCTGTCAGATTTACCTTGACATTGCCGGGAAACTCAGGAGCCTGAATACTTACTTCCCGGACAAATCGCTGGTCATTCACCTTGATCTCAAACTTGTACTCTCCATAGGGCAAATTACTGAGGTCATATGGCTTCTTAAAACTGGATTTATTTCTGATGTATTCCTGAAAAACTTTTTGATTACGGTCATTGGTAATCTTAACTGAAAAGTTTTCAGGAGCTTCTCCCACGTAGGTCAACTCCACCCTGTTCTGATTGAGGGTTTTGAGGGTAATCTGTTCTTCTGATAATGGTTTCTCATTGGCTAATACCGGACCAGTTGCTGTCCAGATCAAAGCCGCCAACATTGATTTTGATATTAGTTTCATGTTGAGGTTTTTAATTAATTCGTTAATTGATTGCTCCTGTATTAACGGATTAATTAACTCCGGCTTTGTCACCTGTCAGTAAACAGATGTAACCAAATGTCATGAGGATGTAAAAGGGTTTAAAAGGACCCCGGGTTTAAGGCAAAACCTGATCCAGAAGTTTATATCCTACCCCGTGCACCGTAAGGATAATTTGGGGTTTCTCCGGATTTTGCTCTATTTTTTGACGTAGCTTTAGGATGAAGTTGTCCACAGTCCTGGTAGTGGGTTGTTCCTGATACCCCCAGATATCCTCCAGTAATTGATATCGGCTAACAGTTTGGTTGCGGTTTTCCCACAGATATTTTAGGATCTCAAATTCTTTATGGGACATTTTTACCGGTTCCTCCCCCTGGGTAGCAGTATAGGCGCTAAAATCCACCTGGATCTTTCCTATGTACAATGATTTTGGCGTGTCCGATAAGCCGTTTCCACGTCGTAATACCGCTTTTATCCTGGCTAGTAATTCTCGAAGGCCAAAGGGTTTGGTGATGTAATCATCGGCTCCCAATTCCAGACCCAATACTTTGTCAATTTCTTCCCCCTTGGCTGTCAGCAAGATAATAGGGGTGTTAATCCCTCTTTTCCGTGCTGTTTTGCAAACATCAAAGCCTGAAAGTTCAGGCAACATTACATCCAATAGCACCAGATGGTAGTTTCCGCTTTCAATTTCCTGCAAACCACTTTTTCCATCAGTGACCACTTTAACCTGGTAGCCTTCAAATTCCAGGTTATCTTTTAGGCCAAGGCCCATATTGGGTTCATCTTCAACTATTAGAATGTGCTTCATCTTCAATTATTAATTGTGGGAAATAGTAGCCGGAACTTACTGCCCTTACCGGGGGTGCTGTCCAATTCCACCCTGCCCCTATGGGCTTCCATAATATGCCATACCAGCGTTAGACCCAATCCGGTCCCTTTGGTATTGTGCACCGAGCCTGTGGGCACCCGGTAAAATTTATCATAGATCAGCTTTTGGTCATCACTAGCTATACCCAGGCCAAAATCTTGAACTTCGACATAGGCATGGTCATCCTTTAAGCCTAAGCTTACTACGATATGGGTAGATTGATTGCTGTACTTTAAAGCATTATCCAATAGATTTATAACCGCTTCTGAAACAGCATCACTGTCCGCTGCTATGGGGGGCAAGGATCCATTGGACTGGAAATCCCAGCTGAATCCTTTGGATTTTAAATGATACTCATAGGTTTCCAAAACGCTACCTACTATCTCCGAAAGATCAGCCGGTTCTAACGCATAGGTTACCGTGCCCGCTTCAAGTTTGCTGAAGCTTAATATCTTATTTACAATGCTTCCCAATCGATTGGCTTCCTGCCCTATGATCTGATAGTATTCTTTCCTCTTATCTTCATTTGGTACTCTCCCCATTTGCAATGTTTCGGCAAACATGCTTATTAGGGCTAGGGGAGTGCGTATTTCATGGGATACATTGCTAACAAAATCCGATTTTATCTCAGCCAGCTTCATAGCCCTTCTCATATTCCGGTATATGAGCCATAGGCCTGCCAATAATATGATGTCCACCCCTAGTAGAATAAGTAATTGATTGAAAGTGCGCTTGCGTGCTAGGTTTTGAATGGTTTCACCTTTTAATACAATCCCCAAGGAATAATCTGGCAATAACCACAGAGGACGTTTTTGAGGAGCTTCTGATTTAATAGTATCGGTGATGGTTACCTGTAAATCAGTCTGATCATTGAAAGCGGAAATGATAAACTTTTCACGGGTTACGGATTGTATTTTAGGAGCCAAGGTTTGAGTAATAAATAGATTTGGGTCCAGCACCAACAGACACACCTGATAGTTCAGTTCAGGATCATGCAAGAGAAACAGTAATCCGCTCTGATCCGGTAGGCCATCCAGCGCCAATTGTCCAACAGGGTCCTTCCGCAGATAACCTTCTCTTCTATATTCCAAAAGCCTGGCCAACTCCGCCTTGCGGCGGTACAGGCTGTCATGCAAGAGCGTCCCGGCGTCGGGTATGGGGGTTTCCAGTAAGGTCCACCATTGATGGTTTTGTAAGGTGCTATCAGCTAACAACAAGTATGAAACCGACTCATTCTCTTCCAGGAATTTTTCTATTTGTTCATCAACAGATGCGCTATCGCTGGCGGCTCGGCTCAGTTGATGGGCCCATCCATCAACCAGGTCCTGCGAATATTGATTCACGGAAAATAAGATAGCTTCCAACTGGTTATCATAGATCTCAGTCAAAACCCGCTCGTTTTCATTAAGGGTACTTATGTGGTAGGCAGTAAGAATCACTAACGGCAGCAGAAATACTGCCACTAGTATCAGCAAAAGTTGATTAAGCGGTTTTTTAAAGTCCATGCCCTGGTAAAGTTATATATATAGACTGGGTTGAGAAACTTTTTGTTGCCGGTTGCTTAAAAACTAACGGATTGAAGGCAGGCTCCGCAATAAAACTTAGGGCCCAGTTTTGTCCGGTGTTAAATGATCTGCTCCAGAGCTTCAGGGGTAAGCGGCTTTTGAATGAAGTGGATTACATTCGAATAATTACGAGCCTGACTCATATCTTTCTCATCCCCTGAAGACGACAGCATCACTACTTTACACTTGTCATCTGTCAGATCTGTGATCTTTTCCAGTTTATGCAAGAATTCATGACCATTTAATAAGGGCATCTTGATATCCAGAAATATCAGGTCCGGTAGTTTATCGGGATTGGAGATATGTTCTTCAAGATAGCTTAAGGCTCCGATACCTGAGCTTTGCACCTGCACAGACCGGGCAAAACCCATTTGTTCCAATATCCGGCGGTTGATAAAATTGTAAGTATCATTATCATCAACCAGCATTACTAAATTATATGCTCTTGCTCTAACCTGTGCCATATTATCAAATAGTAGCGGTCAAAGTTAAAACTTAAGCCCAACTTTAATTATTAGCTCAAGAAAAACTGGGATATTAATTTAGTCAATTGCACTCCTGAAACAAATTTTTGTAAAATCACAAGTTTAAAGTGGAGCATCTGAATATTACGGTGATTCACCCAAGACATGTTCACGACCTTGATTTTGTTCCTTCAGATAGGCCATCAAGGGCTGAAAATATTCCATCATGGCTTTGGCGTTGAGATCCGAGCCGGTAGTCTCTTTTAAAAGTTGGCGCCAATCCACACTGGAGCCGGGGGTCAGAATTGACTTTAGGAATTCACCCACTGCGGTGCTACCCCTATAATTGGTAGACCGGGGATCTTGGGCTAAGATATTACTTGCTATGTGTTGGTGCAGTTGAAATAGGATTGCATAAGACAGGGCATAATCATAATATTGAGCCGCGTCGTTGTTTATATGAGTTTTAGAAGCTGCGTCACAATATTCCTCTCCCCGAAGGTCTGGCGGAACAATGCCCTGGTACTTTTTCACCAGGCTCCACCAGCTTTCATTAAATGAATCCTTGGATGTATTATCCTGGTAAAGTTGTGCCTCGAAATGGGTCATCACTCCAGCTGAGAAAGGAATGAAAACAATGTAGTTTAAGGCCTCCTTTAATAGTAATTGAATTTCATCGGTTTGCGCTCCCTGGGGTACTAGATCCAGACCCTCCAGAAACGGTTTTTGCATAGCGGCCAGTCCCATCAAGCTCCCAACGGCTTCATGAAAAGCCCGGTTAGCTCCACCCCTCAACAGCGGGGGCACATCCGGATTGGTATAGGCCAAGTAGTAGTAAATATGTCCCAGTTCATGATGAGTGGTTTCATACCACTCTGCATTAGGCACTACACTCATTAAACAGCGTATGTCATCCTGAAGATCCAGGTGCCAGGCAGATGCATGATTATTCTTCTTATAACCCACTGAATCCGGTAATGGATATAAACTGGATTTCGAATAAAAACTAGGGGGCAATGGATCAAACCCCAGGCTGATGTAGAATCGCTCTGCCTGCTTTACCAGCCACTCAGGCTCCTTCTCACTCAATTCTTCATCGAGGTCTAATCCCGATACCTGTAGCATGGCTGACCAGTCCTGGCCCCACCGGTTGGGCAGCCAATGAGCAGGCAAATAATCTGGAACCGGCTCCCCGAAACGCTCAGCTAATTGATAGCGGGCGTAGGTATGTAGTTCCCGGTATAGGGGCCAAATATCATTGATCATCTGATCGCATAAAGCCAGCATTTCAGTGGAGGTCATGCCATAATCGGATACCTGGTAGGCAAAATAGTCCTTATAATCCAAAGCGCTGACAGTTTGGTTCCGTAACTCCCTCAGTTCTTCCAAGCCGTCTTTTAATGCTGCCCCTACTTCCTTACTGGCCTCCCAGGCCCTCAGTCGCTGGTTCAGGTCATTTTCTGTCCTCAGGATATCATCGATTTCATTGGTCGACACAGACTGGTCTCCAAGGGTAAAATCGAAGCCAAATAGTTTTTCAGTTTGGGCATTTTCTGCTGCAATTCGCAATTTCACCAATTCTTCAACCGTGGCTGGATTGTCAGCGGCGCGGTAAAGGATGGATTCCAATTGTTTCTTCTCTATTTCCGCTAGTTCCTCTCCCTGTTCCAGGTAATAAGTAGCATTTTCGATATTTTCCCGGCTTCCGGTAAAAGCTGATAATGCTTCGTCCGCCTGCTGGGATCGATAGGCATTGGTGGTATCATCTGGAACAATCCTAGTGTTTGAAATCCAGGCTGCCTCTGCCGATTCCCGGTATAAAGGAAGCCATTGCTCATGGTATTGATCCAGGTATTGGGCTGCCGTTACCCGTTTTTCCGTATCAGGTGGTGAGCATGAAAAGATGGCAACTGATAACAAGGCTAAGGTCAGCTGTAAAACATTATTCAACATTTAGTGCACTTTTTAAGTTGGAAATATGGTTTTTTAATGACTGTTCAAAATCCGAAGAGGCATCCCATTGATCTCCCAGATAAATGTCTCCGGACCTGATATGGCGGGTATAGAATTTGTATACCATGCGCCCCTGATCCCCTTGATCCCCGGGATAATCCAGTAAACGACGTATGGAAGACTCTGGACCGTATAAATATAAAAGCAAATGGTGGAAACCGCCGTTTATCAAAATTTGTTCGCCCAATTTATAATTCACGAAGTCGTATTCGAAAGGGTATTCTTGCAGCTGCGCCCGCATTTTCAAATTGAGTGGGTTTTGCAAACTATCAGGGGTATCGGCTCCCTCCAAAGGTACTGCTAACTTATCCAGTTTTAAATCCGGATGAAAGCTCTCAAATCGATTCTCTCGAAATATACGGGTGTCGGTAAAGAATTCCGGCGTCTCCACCACCAGGAAATTGGCAAGTTCTAAATCCTGGCGGCTTATTATTCCTTCAAGGTTCTCCAGTAGCGCCTCAAAGTCAGCCCCACTGATTTGCCACACCGGCTGCCCGGTATCTATAAACCCAGGGCTGTCGTCAGTTTCAATTATGGATAGGTAAAAAGTATCATTCTGGTTTTCCAGCAGTATAACTTGGTTGATCTCTCGGCCTGACAGTCCATTCATAAAAGCCATAGTGGCGTCCCTACCAGCAGTAAGATCCTGCCACAAATAATAGGCTACCGCATCAATATTCAGGTTTACCAAAGATTGCTGTAGTCTATGTCCTAAGTTTCGCCAATGGTGGGGGTGTTCTCGGTCTGGTTGTACAGGCACCTTCAGGAACACTGCGGTACGAGTTTTAAGCAGATCTTCAGGTAACGACCCGCCAGGCCTTAAATCACGGTAGGCTTCGGTCAAAGCGTCCTGACCGAAGTTTAGGCCAATCTGCCCTATGATTAAGGTCAAAACCAAAACCATCACTGGTATCAAATCCTGAAATTTGGTTAAAATTACCATATGCAGTCTACTTCTTTAACTGTAGACTTGTTCATCCAAAAAGATGCCAATATCATCATAATGTAAGTATATGGACTCCCAAATATCGCATTTCAATCAACACTTTGGTAATCTTGACCTTTATCTTCTGGACCATATCCTGAAGAATCGCTTTGATCGCACCATGAAGGTGCTGGACGCGGGTTGTGGGGAAGGGCGAAACCTAACGTATTTTCTCAACGCCGGGTACCAGGTGTACGCCCTTGATCAGCAGAAAAAAGCCATTGACATATTGAAATTTATGGCCGGGACCATCCGTCCAGATCTGGAAGCGGAAAATTTTTGCTGTGGTGACATGGCGGCAATGCCATTTGAGCAAGACCAATTCGACCTCATTATTTGCAGTGCAGTATTGCACTTTGCCCGAGATACCGGGCATTTCAAAATCATGTTCAGCGAACTGGTCCGTTGCCTGAATGTTGAGGGCTTCCTATTCATACGAATGTGCAGTGATATTGGACTGAGAGATAAAGTCATCCGCAATTCTTCTGGCCGTTCCTTTTTACCCGATGGAACTGAACGGTTTTTATTAACTCGAAAGCTGGCAGCAGAAATCTGCCTGGTACATGGGCTCAGTTTCGTAGAGCCACTTAAAACCGTAAATGTCAATGATCAGAGAGCAATGAGTACCTTACTGCTAAAGAAAAATGACTCTGCCTCGGCCGGGTCCTAATTTGCATCCATTAAAGGTTATCGCTATCTTTTGCCAGCCAAACATAATGGATCATGGAAACCACTCAAACACCACATGTTGGTCCTGCGGAGCCAACTTCAACCAATCCGGAATATGCAGGTTTTTTACTGAGGCTGGTGGCTTATATCATCGACAGTTTTATCCTGTCATTTGCCTTAGGAATAGTGCTGGCAGCCATTGGGGTAGCCATGGGTGTCGGGTTTGAAAATTTCTCCGACCCCAGCAATATGGCCGGACAAATGATGTTAGCATCATTTATCACTACCGCAGCTGTGGGCTCATTGCTGGTAAGCTGGTTATATTATGCCTTGCTGGAATCGGGAAAAAATCAGGGTACTATCGGTAAAATGGTGCTTAATCTTAAGGTAACGGACATGAACGGTGACCCAGTGAGCTTTGGAAGAGCCTCAATCAGATTTTTCGGTAAATTCCTATCATCTGCTATCCTCTACATCGGATATTTCATGATTGGTTTTACTGAAAAAAGTCAGGGCCTACATGACATGATAGCCGGCTGTCTGGTACTTAAAAAATAATTACCAGCTTCCACCGGCTCCACCGCCACCGAAGCTCCCTCCACCGAATCCTCCGAATCCTCCGCCGCCACCAAAGCCACCACCAAAGCTTCCCCGGCCTCTACTGAAATCCGACCAGTTGCCGGTGCCCCTATATGGCCCCATGTAGGTATGGCGATCTGGGTCATAATATCCGCCGCCACCGCGACCCCTGGAAATAAAGTACATCAGGAGAAGAGCTCCGCCAAAAAGCAACAATAACGGCCAAAGCGAGATTTCCTCCTCCTCAAATTGCTCGGGGGCAAATTCACCACTAAGCAGCCCCATGATAATATTGGTGGCCTGATCCAACCCCCGATAGTAGTCCTCGTTGCGAAAATTTGGTTTTATGGTTCTTTCGATGATGCGCTTTGCCACTGCATCCGGGACCATTGGCTCCAATCCATATCCTGTAGCAATAAAGATCTCGCGTTCCTGCGGCGCTATTAAGATCAGCATTCCATTGTCTTTCCCAGCCTGGCCTATCCCCCACTCCTCCGCTAGTTCAAAACTATACTGGCCAGCATCATATCCATTTAGGCTTTTGACGGTAACCACTGCTATTTGGGTACTGGTGGAATCATCATAAGCTGTCAACTTCTGCTCCAGTCTGGTTCGATCACTTTCAGACAACAAATCGACAAAATCATTTACCAGCCTGGGAGGATTTGGGCGTTGAGGAAACTCCTGCGCCAGCATTGAGGTCATCCCTGCGGCTATATTCAGGATTGTCCACAGAATACTAATCCTCAAAGCTAATGTCATCCGGTAGTTCGTTGATGTCTCCTGATTGATAGGGAAAATGTCGCTTCAGCACTTGTGCAACCTGTTGAATAGCCTCACAGATGCCATCGGTAAATTTCGATTCCTTAAAATTAGCTTCCAGGATCTTCTTTTCCCGGCTCCAGAAATCGTCTTCTACCTTGGCATTAATTCCAGCATCCCCGATAATGGCAAACTTGTGGTCATAACAGGCGATGTATATCAGAACCCCGTTGCGATAACGAGTTTTGTGCATGTGTAAGTTCGCAAACACTTCTACCGCCCTGTCCATCAAATCGACTGGGCAGTGTTTTTCTACATGAACCCGGATCTCGCCGCTGGTTTGGTTTTCTGCCTCCCCAATTGCCGCTACGATCCGGTCCTCATCCAACAGGTGCAGGAATTCTTCCATTGAACTAGTCGAAGCTCACTTCCGGAACCTCCTCAGCGCCCGGAGCGGCATCAAACTGTCCTTTTCTTTCAAAATTGAACCAGCCGGCATATATAACCTGCGGAAATTGCCGGATGTAAGAGTTATAGGCCTCCACTTGCTGTATAAACTTACGGCGCTCTACCGAAATTCGGTTTTCAGTTCCTTCAAGCTGGGCTTGAAGTTCCAGGAAGTTCTGATTGGATTTGATATCCGGATAGCGCTCTACCGTCACCAACAATCTGGACAAAGCGGATCCCAGTGCATCCTGAGCCTGCTGGAACTGAGCTATATTTTCCGGGGTTAGATTCTCCGCATCTATGGTGGTTGAAGTGGCTTTGGCACGGGCCTCAACCACATCCGTCAAGATCTCTTTTTCTATTTCTGCAGCGCCTTTTACGGTGTTTACCAGATTGGGAATGAGATCAGCACGCCGCTGATAAGCATTTTCTACCTGTGCCCACTGGCCCGCCACTGATTCATCCAAACTTACCATCTGATTGTATCCACAGGATGAAATTATGGGCAAGATCAGTAGAACCGCAACATATTTAACTTGAATATTCATAATGCTACACTTTGATAGTGGTTTAACAATTTATAAAAATGATTAATTCTAACGAAATAGCCTCAATTTCTCTCCATCTATCTGGACACTAGGACAAAAATATCTCATTAACTCGTTTATGTACTGTTTGCGGAATTTTTAAAAAGGTAAAGGGCTGAGGGATCACTATCTTGAATTATCGTGATAATGTCGTGAAATAAGCGGTAGACGG
This sequence comes from Cyclobacteriaceae bacterium, assembly GCA_965224285.1. Taxonomy (GTDB): domain Bacteria; phylum Bacteroidota; class Bacteroidia; order Cytophagales; family Cyclobacteriaceae; genus JAJCYK01. The sequence goes on along the minus strand of OZ245043.1, from coordinate 3,155,748 downwards.
TATTTTTTAAATGACGGTTTTAAGATATAACCAACTTATTACAGAAACCCTGATCAACCCCTTTGATCACCCTTATGTAATAATCAATAAGGAATTGGAAATATTAGGTCATTGCGGCGACCAGGGGAACCCGGTTTTTGCCCTCAGTCCAGTGACCGGTAAGAAATTGCCTGAAGTGTTACATCCCGAGTTGATTGATGAAGTGAAGCAGGCCTTTGAACAATGCTGTCAAGGGCAAACTGAACCTGGATCATTCAGGGAGATCACTGGAGGATTCCATACCAGATTACAAATAATTCCGGCTCCTTTTGAGATACATAAAAACCGATTCATTTGCTTTTTTGAGGTGTTATCCAAGCGGCAATTTGCCCCTAATAAAGGACGGGAAGCCGCTAAACGGTCCCACCCCCTGTATCGTCATTCGGAAAATATATTTTATCAGGCCTTTCATTCAGCTCCGATCCCCCTGGCTATAGCCCGGGTGGATGACTGCACCCTAATGGAAGTCAATCAAGCACTGTTGAAAAAGGTGGGGTGTACCCGGGAAGAACTTATTGGATTCAGCGCTTTAAAGTTGGGATTTTGGCAAAATGGAGAAGATCCCATCAATATTGCCAAAGCTTTGAAAAACCAATGTTATCTACACAATTTCGAGGTGAGCTTTACACTTAAAAATCATCAGGAGATACACACCTTACTCAATCTGGACCTGGTTGAATTAAATGGCGATCAATGCCTGCTGGCAATTATTCAGGACATCACTCATATTAAACAAACCGAAGCTAAACTAAAAGAAAATCAACACTTGCTCTCTTCGATCAATGAGAATCTCAATGAAGGGATTTACCGGAGCACCCCGGAGCATGGATTTGTGTATATGAATAAGGCCTTTGCGTCTATGTTTGGGTTTACGGTAGAGGAAGCCATGAATATCAGTCCGGAACAGTTATATGCCAACGAACAAGATCGTGAAAGGGTGAGAAGGAGGCTGGCCAATGACGGTCACCTGAAAAATGAGCAAGTCGAATTCCTTAAAAAGGATGGCAGTACATTTTGGGGTTTCTTGAGCAGTACCCTTAGCAGGGACAGCAAGGGAAATTACATCTACGACGGGGCCGTAGTGGATATAAGCGATCTCAGAAGATCCAAGGTACTACTACATCAGAAAAACGACGAACTCAAAAAGATCAACGAGGAATTGGATCGCTTTGTATATAGTGCCAGCCACGATCTTAGAGCTCCTTTGTCCTCCATGTTAGGACTGGTAAATGTAGCCCTGATGGAAACCAGCAACGATAAGGTGGTGGGATACCTGGACATGATCAAAGAAAGTGTCAACAAGCTCGATGGGCTTATATCTGATATTATCAATTTTTCACGCAATGCCCGGCTGGAATTGAGCCCAGAGGCTGTTGATTTTGAGGCATTGGCTAGGGAAACCTTTGATCACTTGAAGTATTTACCTCAAGCTGATACTATTAGAACGGAAATTAAGATCAACCAATCCACTGCTTTTTATTCCGATCCCAAGCGTTTAGGCATTCTGTTAAACAACTTAATATCAAACGGATTTCGCTACCATGACTCCGGTAAGGATACTCCTTTCATTAAGCTGGAGATCAATGCCCAGCCAAAAGTAGCTGAGATCCAGGTTTCCGATAATGGAATTGGGGTGCACGGCGATCATATTGAGAGCATATTTGATATGTTTTTCAGGGCTTCAACGGATTCAGAAGGTTCCGGTTTAGGGCTGTATATCGTGAAGGAAACTGTAGAAAAACTAGACGGGCATATTTCAGTAGAATCCAAAGTAGGCGAAGGGACCACCTTTTTGATCCGGATACCCAATTTAAAACCATTGGATTAGCAGCATTAATATTCTTGGCCAAAGGCAGTACAAACCACCTGTCGGGGACCACCGTGGTCCCGGTGTTCACACAGATATATACCTTGCCAGGTACCAAGGTTGGGTTGACCTTCTGAGACTGGCAACATTAAACCGGACCCTAAAAGAGAAGCCTTGATATGGGCTGGCATATCATCTGGACCTTCGTAGTTATGACGATAGTAGGGCATATTTTCCGGTACCATCTTATTAAAGTGGCTTTCAAAGTCTACCCTAACGGTAGGGTCAGCGTTTTCATTCATGGTAAGGCTTGCCGAAGTGTGCTTGATCCAAAGATGAAGGAAACCCACTTTTATCTGAGATAATACTGGAAACTCCTTTAATATTTCTTCTGTAATGAGATGAAAACCCCGTGGATGTGGAGCCAGCCGAATTTCCTTTTGATAGAACTCCATGAACCTGTAATTTAGATAATATGGAATTGCTACTTTACTAAAACAGCAAAAATTGATATTTCAGAGACTGAAGGATAAGTGGCGTTATCACCGGGCATTGTCTACTATCAGGCAGTCTGGAATTTGGTTTGTGGATATTCCCAGAACTTCTTCCAGTTCCATAAAGGCAATCTTACACCAAAAGTTCGGTGAAGCGTATGGAAAAGCCGATACCCTTGACGAAAGCCACAACCTCAGCCAACAGCACATCCCCAACCATCTTACCGCCCGCATGATGATGAAAATTATTGGTAAAAAAAATTGGAGGAAGTTAACCGTATTTTCAGTGGTGCGAAATCCATGGGACCGACACTACGCCCTTTACCGGTACCGGCGCCATATGGGAGAAATCAACCTGGGCTTCCCTGAATACCTTGAGCTTTTCAGGAATACCCAAGATCATCATCCTGCTTCACCTTACCGATATCACGGCCATCACTACCAATGCTGGGATTATCTTCATGATGGGGCTGGTAATTTGTTAGTGGATCACATCATTAAATTCGAATCCAGAGACCAGGATTTAAGAACTTTGTCTTATGATCTGGAATTAGGAGATCTCAGCAGGCTACATCTCAACCGTCTGCCTGATCACACCTCATATCGTGAAGTTTACAGCCAGGATAGCATTGACTTAGTGGCCCAGATCAGCCGGGATGACATAGCCCGGTTCGGTTACCGCTTTTAGGTCATTGTTGTCGCTCATAGGCGCCCAGATCGGGAAACTCATCCCTGGGCCGGCCCAGCAAATCCACGGAAATTGACAGCTGACGCCCTTGATCCTGTGCCGGACTTAAGGTATCCAGGTGATAGTCAAAATTAGAAGGGTCTACGAAGCGGGGGAACCCTGGATCGGTACCCAGGATATTTTGATTGATCTCAAATTGAGAATTAGATGTTCGCACCATCAAATGATCCAGCAGCACATCGGTCTGAGATCCGCCTTCCCCATTGAGTATCAACTCCTCCCCGTCCTGATGGTTTCCCCAAATAATGCTGTTCTCCAACCGTACGTAGAGGTCCTCGGTAAGAGTGCTACCATCACCCAAGATCAAGTTGTCGGTGAAAATAGCAGACGGTTCTTGAGAAAATAATCCGACGGAGTAATTGGCAATGGTACAGTGTCTATAACGATAATACCCGCCAGCGAAATGTCCAACACAAAACTGAATGCAATTGTCGATTAGGGTATTGGTTGCTTCCAGGTCCGACGTAAAACACAAAATCCCAAAAGTCGACATATTCTCAATTACACTGTTATTTAATACAAGGTCAGGAAGAGTATCATTGTCCGGGGTTCCCAGTCGGATACCAAATTCAGCATTGCGGATAACCGCGTGATCAATGGTGTTATCCTTGCTCCCTTCCAGAAAAATGATTCCCCTCCATTGGCCAGGCACATTTTCCCGGTCAAGCCTCACATTACTGAACAGAACCGGCTCCTCTGCCAAGCCCTCAACCTTCAAGGTGCCTCTGACAAAAAAAGCGGCTTCGTTATTTAGGAATATCCTGGTACCCTGTTTTATGGTCAGGGTGCAGAGAGTATCCACCAAAACCGAGTGGTAGAGCACATAGGGTTTATCAGCGTTCCATATGGTATTACAGGGCAATATAGTCTGAGAACGGAAGAAATTGGCTTCCTGGCCCCAGGCCACTAACGGCACCTGCTGCTGATTGGTATTGAGGGTAAATTCCAGTAAGTCCTCCACTAAAAAGGGAACATCCTCTCCTCGGGATGGGATATTGACGGATATTAGTATAAGCAGACTATCCTCCCCCAGGATGAATACATCTTCGAAACTTTGCCCTTCAAGGCCTTCTACTACCAATTTGAAACTTGAGTTGGTACCTCCTTGCAGGGCAATACTGCTTATTTCGACCGCACGGTCCTCCGGATTGAACACCCTCAGCCTCCGTGTGATACTGATGGTATCGGTAAAAATAGTATCGAAAAAGACAGTGTCGGAGGAAAAAGCAAGCCGCGCCTGGGGATCACGGGTGATACTTTCATCACGGGGGTCACAATTCAGGAACAGTACCGCCAGCCAGAAACAAGCCCACCACTTGACCGAGGGAAATGGTTTCATCAAATATCTACTCCGTTCCTTCCTTGAGCCGTTCTGCGTTTTCAGCAATCCGCAGCCGTTCTATGAACTCACCTATATCCCCATCCATTACCGTGGGAAGATTATGCACCGAATACCCAATTCGATGATCGGTGACCCTGCCTTGAGGATAGTTGTAGGTGCGGATCTTATCCGATCGGTCTCCACTGCCCACCATACTTCTCCTTTGAGCCCCTACCTCATCCTGGTGTTTTTGCAGTTCAATTTCGTATAGGCGGGACCTGAGCACCTTTAAAGCTTTATCCAGGTTTTTTAACTGGGATTTTTCATCCTGACATGATACCACCAGACCGGTGGGGATATGTGTTAATCGGACGGCCGAATAGGTAGTGTTTACACTTTGCCCCCCAGGGCCCGAAGAACAGAAGGTGTCTTTGCGAATATCGTTCATATTGATCTCAACGTCTACTTCATCCATCTCAGGCAGCACTGCCACACTGGCCGCTGAGGTATGAACCCGGCCTTGGGTTTCCGTGGTAGGCACTCGTTGTACCCGGTGAACCCCGGATTCAAACTTAAGCTGGCCATATACATCCTCACCGGAAACCATACTTATAATCTCTTTATAACCTCCACTGGTACCATCGGTCAAATCCAACACCTCCATTTTCCAACCGGACTGCTCGGCAAAACGCTGATACATCCTAAAGAGATCCCCGGCAAAAATAGCTGCTTCGTCACCTCCCGTGCCCGCCCTGATCTCCAAGACCGCGTTCTTACCATCATTGGGATCTTTCGGTATCAGCAGCTGCTTGAGTTCCTCTTCCAACAGTTCTTTTTGAGGCTGCAGCTGATCCAACTCGGATTTAGCCAACTCTCGAAACTCTGGGTCTTTTTCAGTTGAAAGCATTTCTTTGGTATTCTCAATGTTGTCCAGAATATTCTGGTACTCATGAGATTTATTGACAATTTTCTCCAGGTCTTTGTACTCCTTGGACAGCTTGGAGTATTTTTTAATATCAGCTGTGGCATCCGGCTGTACTATAAGTTTTCCAACTTCATCAAACCGGGCTTCTATCGCCTGCAATTTTTCCAGCATACTCATGGTTCCCAAAATTAACAAAATGTTTGCAATGCCCCACTTTCACCATGCTTTCAATAAAAGGGTGAAATAATGTAATTTTAAAGATGATCTCTCGAATTTCCATGCTGATAGTTCTGGGCGCCTTGTTGAGCTGTGGGGATACTGCGGAACAGTTGCAAAACCGACAAAAATTGCGAGACGACCTCCAAACCCATACCATAAAAAAGATCACTGATGATCAGATCGTAACCCAATCAATGGAGCTCGGTAAGAAACTTACCGCAACCCTTTCGCAAAAAGATGATGACAGTACTTTTTGGCTGTCGGCCGAGGGCAGTCACTATCTGGACTCGGTCAGCAGGCAATTTACTGTTGAGGAAATACGATTTCTATCACTAACTACAATCCCTGATCTGGATTATCATACCCTGGAGATTCAGCTGTGGGAAGCCTATCAATATAGTGCGGAAAATAATTTGCCCTTGCAAGCTAATGTTCAGATGTTGGATGATGATTTAGTACTCTTTACAGATCCGTTGACCTCTGAAAATGGCCTTCAAGGTATTTGGAGTATAAAACAATCCAAAAAAGCCCTGATACGTGCTATGGATTGAGTTGCTGATAACGGAAACAATCCACTGTGTGATCATTGACCATTCCCACTGCTTGCATAAAGGCATAGATTATGGTACTCCCCACAAATTTGAAACCCCTCCTTTTCAGGTCCTTACTTATGCGATCAGATAAAGCGGTGCTGGCGGGTAGATCAGAAAGCGCTTTAAAGGAATTCTGTATAGGTTTGCCATCTACATAACGCCATAAATACTTACTAAAACTGCCATGATCTGCCTGAATATCCATGAAAAGTTGTGCGTTGGTTACTGCGGACCGAATTTTTAGGCGGTTTCTAACAATTCGAGGATCTTGGAGCAAGCTTTGGATCTTAGGTTCATCATACTCCGCTACCTTAAGGTAATCCCAATCCGAAAAAGCTTTGCGGTAACCTTCCCGCTTTTTTAATATAGTACTCCAACTAAGACCGGCCTGGGCGCCTTCAAGAATCAGGAATTCAAATAAAACTCGATCATCGAACACGGGAATTCCCCATTCTTTATCATGGTACTCGAGGTATTGTGGGTTGGTTTCATCAACCCAGGCGCATCGCCGGATAGTATTAGTTTGCATAGGTTTCAGTGTACGTAGCTCCCGGCATTTATATCGATAGTTGCCCCGGTAGCATGTTGAGCCATTCCACTAGCCAATAGGGTTATAATAGGGGTAATATCCTCGGCCGTTGTCAATTGGTTAAGGGCAATATCATTGACTACAAAATCCTCGCCGTATTGATCTGTAAATTCTTTGGCCATATTGGTTCTAACAAATCCCGGAGCCACAGTGAAGGCGGTAATTCCTTGTTTACCATAAGCTCGGGCTATTGATCGGGTAAGGCTTACCATACCTCCTTTGGAAGCAGCATAGGCCATATACTCCGCAGTATCGCCCCTAAACGCAGCCCTGGAACTCACATTGATAACAATCCCGGTACCTTGACCCATAAATAGTGGAAGGGCCAGCCGGCACAACCTGGCGGCCGCAATAAGATTTACCTGTAATGTAGTGTCCCATTTTTCCTGCCAGGTGGTCCGGGCATCATCTTTGGCGATGGATAACGCTATACCGGCATTATTTACCAACACATCCAGTCCACCCAATGCTTGAACTGATCGTTCATACACCAATTCTACCTCTTCAGGTATTGACAGATCTCCTTTTACCGGATACATGAGGGTTGGTTGAGCATCCTGCAATCGGGAGACCGGTTGGTGGTGGCTATGATAGTGAGCAGCCACCCTGGCGCCTGATTCAATCAAACTAGCTACCAGGGCCAATCCGATACCCCCGCTGGAGCCGGTAACCAAAATTCGTTTATCGGCAAGGTCAACTTTCATAACCGCTAATGATAATAAAAATAGGTTAAATTTTATCGGATTTAACCTGCAGGGAAGGATTCCATGCTAATTTGTACCTAAATGATACTTTTTTATGCATAGAATAATAACGCTTTCACTAAGCTGCCTGATGATCACAGGAACTACCTTAGCCCAGGACAGCAGCGATTTTGATTTTTGGTTGGGAAAATGGGACCTTACCTGGGATGCCGGAGACGGCGCCACCGGAAAAGGGGTAAATCATATTCATAAAACATTGGATGGCACCGTAATTCAGGAGAACTTTGAAGCGACGGATGCCGGCTCGATCACTGGTTTCAAAGGAATGAGTATTTCTGTTTTTAACCCCAACAACTCCAGCTGGCACCAGGCTTGGGCCGATAACCAGGGTGGATATTTTAATTTCATAGGCGAAATCCACTCCGATCGGCGCATCTTCAAAGCTGAACCAAGAACGGTTGAAGATAAAGTGATCGTGTTGAGAATGGTATTTTATGACATTAAAGAAGAAGGGTTTACCTGGGATTGGGAACGCTCAGAGGATGGGGGAGAAACCTGGAACTTACGTTGGAGAATTCAATATAAAAAAGCCACTGATAATGAGCCTTAAGAACGCATTACAACACTAGGATTAACTAGGCTGATTTAAAAAATGTCCTGGTTGATGCAACTTTTTCCAGTTAGCAGGCATCCTTAAACTACAACTGGAAATAATTAGCCATGACCCGCAAAATCAGTATCGATGGTATCATTTTTCATGTGGAGCCGGTTGGGTTTGAGATGCTCAAAGCATACCAGGATGCTTGGGCTCAATTTAACACCGACCGTCAATCACTGTGGGAAGAGCAAGCCGCTGCTTACTTGCTACAAAGGCTGAAGGGAAGAAATACCGTTACCACCTTGGAAGATGTTAAAGGCCTGACCGAAATTTTTAAAGACAATACCAAGGAAAATGGGAATCTGTCAACACCTGCCAGACAAGCTACTTCCAACAGGCCTCAAACGGGAGGATCCCGGAATTACTTCAGTCAGTTTGCGTTGGGGTTGTGGTAGATTTGCCCGGTTGCCCTCTGATAAATTTCCCCATTTTGGTTAGCAGGTAAAAAACCAACGCAATTACCAGGACGCCAGCTACTATCGGCAGAAATATGGATAACAGCGAGAGAGTAAAGCTCCCTCCTGTTTCAACTGTAGTTACTAAAGGATTAGCCAGCCCTCCGGTACTAGCAGTCGATATCAGCCGAGTGGCGGCACCAGTACCTTTTACCAGCCCTGCGGTACCCCCTCCGGCAATAATGGCCAGCGTCCACTTGATCCAAGGTTGCATTTCAACCATTGCTGATGCCATAACTAATGTTCCGCAGATCATAGCCAATGGAGTGGTGATGGAGTCTAACAGGTTATCCAACCAAGGAATATAGTAGGATAGAATCTCCAAAAATGTAGCTGTGAGAAGCAATATTAAGGCCGGATTACTGCCAATCCATTGGAAACCCTCACTTAATTCCATCACCCCCCAGCGATGAGTCAGGCTCAGTATCAACAGCGGGAGAAATATTCTGAATCCCACAGCAGCGGCCAGGCCAATTCCCAGTAATACACTGATTGCCCATTCCATAATTCAATATAATAAAAACCTAAGCTATTCCGGAAACTGAGAGGCATCCAGCCCTGGTATAATCCTCAAGGCATTTTTGTAATAGATCTTCTTCAGCACTTCATCCGGCAGGTCCAAGCCATACATTTTCCAATAGGCGTGATACTTTTTGTAGTAGGGAAAATATTCATCAGCGGTTTCCAGCACTCGAAAGTACGTATGATATTCATCCGGATTCCATGAGTCCTTGCCAAATAGTATACGATCCTGATACTTGATGAAAAATTCACGGGCATTCCGGGGTTGTCTACCCAACTCCGCGATAACGGCGCCGAATTCTATCATCATATTTGGAAATTCATCTAACAGTGATGAAAGCTTAGAGAGGTCATTAGCATACCATCCGAAGTGAGCATTTATGAAAGTAGTCTCCGGATGCTTTCTGAATATGTTATGTTGTTCCGCAATTATGGTAGCCCAGGGAGCTGGGTCTGTATCTGAACGTTTGCGGTTAGGTCTCAGTTTCAATTCCAACCACCGTTCGTTCTGCCCATCGTGCTCCTGCCAAAAAGCAGCAGGGTCAGCTGAATGAATCAACACCGGTATGCCTAACTCTCCACATTTTTGCCATACCGGATCAATTCTCGGGTCGTCGACTGCAATTCTTTGCCCTGTGGCGTCACGGTTCCGCAGTCCCAAACTTTTATAAATCTTCAAACCTTTAGCTCCTTTTGCTACATCTTCTTCCAACTGGCGGGCGACTCGTTCAGCCCATTTGGGATCATCGATGTTATCAAAGCTTACATTGGTGAAAATCACAAATCTGTCCTCAAGTCCAGATTGATTGATGTTCCCCAGCGCTCCATCTAAGTGGGTGGTTTCGCCTCGGCCCCTGCCACTGAGATTTACCATGATTCCCATGTTAATGCGATCCATATCCTCTACTAATTCATGTAAATTCTGAGTCGGCATACGAAATTGATGGTTGTGCACATCGATAAAGGGGTACTTGGCAGAGGTAACCGGATTCTCGGGTACGATCAAGGTGGAGGGAGGATCGTATTCTTCAAAACTCAAATCATCGCTGCCATTCTGAGCAGATATCTGCCAGATTCCAGTACTACAGAGCAATATCAGTAACTTTTTCATCGCCTAATAATATAGAACCAAGGGCATCGGAACGGGTTCCGAAATTAGTAGAATGTGCCCTGGGAAGCTAAAAACTGATCACCAATATACTATAAATTCAGGGGATTAGAATACTGATATCAGCTCCGTAAAGAATTCACTATATTCTCGCCTTAACCACAGGGTAAGATCATTGGTCTACCTGAAAGCGCTATCAAGCGGGGGGGTAATTCGGATCAGCTTTTAGTTCTTCAATTTGTTGGCGATGGCGTTCCAAATGACCGGTCATGAACATCAGGATCTGGTAACCATCTAATTCTCCCAGCGGGCCAAATGGCACAAAGTGGTGCCGCAACTGATGATCGGTGTTCTGAGAAAACTCTAAAGTACGGGTCCTGAGTTGCTGGAACTCTTGCAGAAATTCCTCCGGTGAGTCATACTTCCCTTCTGGTTCCAAATTAGGCCGGGTCTTCACCTTATGCTCTCTGGAGGTGATAGCCTTCATCACAGATTCCGTTTTGTTTCCTACCTCTGTAGCTTTTTCCGGTTGAGCTTCGGACTGCACCATATGCTGACTTACCAAATTGAACAATTCATGCTCGGTCTTTTCCAGATGCTCTGCTATTTCGGCAATTGACCAAACCGAGTCAGCCGGTTTGTAGCTCCATTGGTCGTGACTGAGATCTTCAATACTGGATTCCAGTTCATCCCAGGCGGTTTCCATGTAATCGGCTATCTCCTCTCTTTCATCAGAAGAAAGGGTGCCCTGGTCTTGTCCCCGGCAAGTCCCAGCGACGAAGAAAAACAAAATAATTAAGGTGGTCAGTTCTTTCATAATGTTAACTTTTTTGTGCAATTTCTATAGATTTTTGAGCCCATGATACCAGATAATCAGCATTCTCAATAACATCCGCCGGCACTTCATAATAAGGCATACTTCCTCCTTTTTTGTTGCTTGAGAAAGCAGACATGCCCCGTGCGATAAAATCCTGACGATTGGAATCATCAACTTTGAGCAAGAAGGTTCCATCGCTTTTTAGCATTCCAAACATTTTTCCCTGCTTAAAGAACCCCACCCCCCCAAACATCCTGCGGTGTTCTACCCCTGAAATGGGCTCCAACTGTGCTAAGATAAAGTTTATTTGGGATTCGGTTATAGGCATCGGGCTGCCATTTTTATTTTTCGAAAGTATTTCCGGAGGGCGACTGCCCTCCGGAATTATGGTTATGACGGTGAGTGAAATGCCAGCTTATTCCCTTCAGTATCCTTAAAGATGGCGAAGTACCCGATCTCGTCAGAGATCTTAGTTTTGGGCATGATCACCTTTCCCCCGGCAGTTTCCACTTTAGACAACGGTTCGGATAGATCGTTCCCGCCGTTTAAATATACCAATGAACCCGCGTCGGAAGGCTCATACCCTTCACCCTCCACTAAGGCCCCGCCTACGCCATCCTGAGCATGAGGTAAGAAGCCCATGCGAGTTCCCATGATCTCTTCACGATGGATATCTCCATTTAATACCGCACTGTAGAAGCTACAGGCGCGATCCAAATTTTTCGCTGGTATCTCAAACCAGTTAATAGCATTAGCCATGATTAAAATGATTTTAATAAAACAATTTTTGTACATCTAATATCCAATGATACGTATGGATCATTTAATGTTTGCATCAAAAGTTGAAGTATTGTAAGTTTCTAAAATAGACATATATTCACATTTCTTGTTTTAATAACTTAAAATTGCTCTTCTGAAGTAGGATTCTAATGAAGCAACAAGATTCACTTTTTCTATTAATTAAATCACTAAATCGTTCTGAAAAGCGATACTTCCGGCTGCATGGCCCCTCTCAGTAGGATAGCAGCAACTACCATTTACTTTTCGAGGCAATCGATAAAATGGATCAGTATCAAGAATCGGATTTATTGGAAAAGTTTGCTGATCATCAATTCAGTAGACAGCTTCACGTTACCAAACATTACTTGCGAAACCTGATTCTCAAAAGTTTAAGGAGCTATTACAGTCAGCACTCCTCGGAGGCCAGGCTATATCAGATATTGCAAGACATTGAGATCCTTTATCAGAGGGACCTCTTTCAATTGTGTCTCCAAACCATAAACAAGGCGGAAAAACTGGCATTGCAATACCAGCACCATTGGGCCTTGCTCCAGGTTTATTCCTGGAAAAGGCGGGTGCAATTACTGAGAAAAGGGGCCACCAGAAGCCGCCATGAGATTGGAGAGATTTTGATATTAGAACGAAAGTCATTACAGAAACTGCGGGACCTTAATGATTACTGGCAGTTGACCATAGATATCTCAGGTAAGTTTGGTGATGAAAATTTTGGGAATATTTTAAAAGATCCTTGTTTGCAGGATTTGTCCAAAGCCAGTACTTATCGGTCACGTATTTTTTATTATCATCTTCAGTACACGGTGAACACCATCTTAGGTGATTCTGTCAAAGCTGAACTATCACTGGATGAGCTAATTAATTATCTGGAATCCCATCCGGAACAATTGAGTGAGGACCCCAGTCCTTACACCACTGCCCTGAATAATAAAATTGGGTTGCTACTAAACAGCCGCAGATTGGATGAGATCTCACCTATTTTGGAAACCATTCGTAATATACCCGCCAAATATAAGCTTAGGAACTACGACCGGATGGCCGCAAAACTATTGCTCAGAAGTTATAATGTAGAGTTGGAGGTATATCGGGATACTGGCCAGTATGATCGGGGGGTGCAACTCATTCCCAGGGTTAGGGCATTTCTGGAGACCCACCATCAACATATACCTATGGAGTATCACGTGCTGCTCTATTATCAATTTGCCCATTTATTCTTCATGAAAAAGAATTTCTCACAGGCTCTGGCGGATATTAATCACATTCTCGTTCAGCGATACGGGGGGGTACGAAACGATATCATAGGTTATGCTCAATTCCTGAATCTTATTATTCATTATGAGCTGGGCAATATCACGGTGATGAGATATGCGGTGGCGGCCACCCGTCGATTTTTAAAAAAACGCAAAAAGGTAATGGAATTTGAAAAAATCCTGATGAACTTCTTTTCCAAGATCAGCACCAAGCCATCTTCCCATCACCCCGAATTATTTCGAAAGCTTTATCAAAAACTTTTTGGAACCATACCCCTTATGGATGAAAACCAATTGGATTATCTGGATTTTAAGGCCTGGATAAATTCCAAAATCAAGGGAAGGTTAACATCATTTAACCAGAGTTAACTGCGCTTAACATCCCTGCCTGATTTAAATTAATATATTAGAAAAACACACTTTGGGAGCCTGCGGTTTTGGTGTCAAACAGCCCAAAGACACCGGATAGTATGCTCATAATATCTTCCACTGCAGCGCTCTCATAGTGTTTTACTTCATAATCCGGAATGGTATTTGCAACCATTTGTCAAACTATTACGTGAAATTTACCACGTGTTGCAAAATTTAATGAAATTAGGTATATGAAACGATTTACTTATTTAGTGACTGCATTGCTGATGATTTTTGTTGCCGGCAATGTCTTAGCCCAGGGTGATAAGTCTAAAAGACCAAGCCCGCCAAAGACCGCAAATGCTAGCGTGGGTGATTTGGAAATCACCATCAACTATGGCGCCCCCTCCGTTAAGGGTAGGACTATATTTGGTGGACTGGAACCGTACGGGAAGGTATGGCGAACAGGAGCCAATGAGGCCACCACCTTCACCGTTAACAAAAACGTTGAAGTAAACGGAGAATCACTGCCCGCAGGTAAATACGCATTATTTACCATACCTACCGAGGATAAGTGGACAGTGATCTTTAGTAAGAATCCGGATCAGTGGGGAGCTTACAGCTATAATCAGGATGAAGATGCCCTTCGAATAGAAGTAGAACCGGAAAAAACCGACGAAGTTCAGGAGCAATTGAATTTCACTATCAACGATGAAGGAATGGTAAAATTCAGTTGGGAATATCAAAGTTTCGAATTTGAAGTCGAAGCTGACGATTGAAGCTTACGATTAATATCAAAAACCCCGGAAATCACCGGGGTTTTTTTATGACCCCATTTTTATGGATGGAATATTGAATTAAACTTTTGGAATATATGATATTTTCAACTTATTTGACAAAAATTGCCCGGGACCAAACCGGGTCTTGTTTATCCATAAATGGAAGGACAACCCGAGAGTATCAAAATTCACAAATTTTATCTCTCATTTAAAATTGACGGAGAGGTTAACACCGGTTGGTTCCAAGGTGTCCATATCCGATTTGCCAAAGATCAACTTCTTTTTCAGCAGCCTGAGGCCACAGATATTATGGATTGGACCTACGAGAATGCCGAAGATCTCAAAACCTACCTGGAAAAACAGCAAGCAAAGAAGTTGGACCACATGCTGCGACTTAAAGAACAACCCTCCTGAGTCCTTCGGATTTCAATAACATTATACAGCCGTAAGTTTCCATGTTAGTTTAGCGTTACAATGGAATCTGCTCATCGCGGTTTTTGTTATATTTAGGGTCAATTGACATCAATGATAGAACGGCTTTATAAAAGGATAACTGCCAGGGATTTTTCCTTTTTGGTTAATATTCTCTTGTATCTGGTGGCGGTAATTGTAGCCCTTCCCCTTTTCTTTCTTTTAAGCCCGCACTTACCTCAGATCACCCTCCCTTTTGGACAGGGTATTCATTTGGAACACCTTCTTTTCTCCATATTGGTGGTAGGTCTTTCAATTTATGTAGTAATCCGGCTCAAACATTTGATACTGGGATTATTGGCCATTGGATTGATCTTTATTGTCATCAGTAGCGCCAGGGGTGATTATGACTTTCAAGACGCCTTCCAGGACTACGTGGTAACCTTATATAATTTACAAAATAATCCGGTGGCGGTCCCTTTAATGGCAGAAGATTATGAACCATTTCAAGATGCCTATAAAGTGGCCGAAGCCGTGAATTTTAAAGGAGCCGAAGTCCGAAACTATGCGGTGAAGATTGGAACAAAATACTTTGGTGAATATATTGACAAAGGTAATCGCAGTTTGATCCAAAGCTTTTCCGTATTTAAGGAAATTAACTCCAATTGGGTATATGTGGCTGATCCGGTAGGCGAAGAGTATTTTGCCTCCGCCAGCGAAACTATCAATCAGGAAAAATTTGATGGTAAATTCAACGGCGATTGTGATGATCACGCTATACTGATGGCTGCTTGTTTAAAATTTGTAGGCGCTCAGGTACGGCTGGTCAGGACTACTCATCACATTTATCCGGAGCTTCGGGTAGGTAATAAGGATGAATTGGATAAAGCAATTTTTCTGATCCGCCACAAACTCTTTGTCAAAGAATCAAAGGGTAAGAGCATATATTATCATGTGGACCAAAGTGGGGTGATTTGGCTGAATTTTGACTATACCGGAAGAGCCCCAGGGGGCAAGTTCCTGCAGGAAGATATCGTGGGAATATTGGAATTCTAGTGCAGATCCTCTGCTCGAAGCATCCCATCGGCATGAGGGGGTTTTTTCTCCCGTATGTTGCGGATCTCTTCTTCACTTAATACCGGCTGACTATCCCTGACAAAAGCGGATTGCAGATAACCGATAATATCTTGAATATCGCCATCTGAAATTTGCTGGTTCAGTACCAGCCCGGGCATGGGGTTGTTAAAATCATACATCTCGCCGGAGACCTCAATTGGCCCGGTGAGTCCGTGCAAAATGATAGAGGCCAACCTACGGGTGTCACCGCTCACATATTCAGATCCCATCAGGGGTGGTGCCAACCCTTCCAGCCCACGGCCGTCGTGTCCGTGACAGGCGGCGCAAATTTCAGTATAAAGATTGAGTCCTATGGTTCGGGGATCGTGCCATAACCCAGAGTTACTGAAAATAGGGTTTTTCAATTCATCTCTGCGTCGAGCTAGGATATCAGATATCTCCTCCTGCTGTTCTACAGTCCATGATTTCAATGGCAATAGCTGCTGCTCACGACCCTCAAACAAAGTCAGCAGCGATTCCCCAAACAGCGGCTGCTGATACCTCAGTGCTCGCTGGGTTACTGCACTTTTTAATGAATCTCCCACAAATTCCTGCCAGGCTTGCAGCGCAATGGGTAAATAAAGGTCAATCTGGGGCTCCTGGCGATCCAACAATTCCCCGAGCTTTGGCATCAGCTCCACGGCATGGGAACTACTGGCAAACCGGGTAGATAACACCAGCCCGTGTGAAGCCACCAGGGGATCGGCATGGGACATTGCTTTCAACAAAATCGGAAAATTAAGAGCATTAAGACCCTCCAGGGTGTATATCCCATGCAACATTTTCAGAGGATCAATGGATGGATGCAAAATTTGTTCCAATACTTGGGTTATCCCCTTAGGTTTTTGACGGATCAACAACTGCTGAGCCTGATCTCTTTGCCAGGCGCTGGGGCTGCCTAAAGCCTCCACCAGCTGGTCCTTGGTCCATCGATTCATTCCTCCTAATTCCTGAGGGGTATTGCCGGAGCTAACAATACGGATGATCCGTCCCATATTTACTGCGGTATCCAGACGTTTACTTTCGATTTGCTGCCTTAAATATGGAGTCATATAGGCTCTGTGCTCGATGATACCGCGATGTAAGTCGGCTATATACAGGGCTCCATCCGGTCCGGTTTTGATAAATACCGGTCGAAACAATTCATCCACAGAGGTGAGAAATTCTCTTTGGTGGTACATTTCTTCAGCCCGGCATCCCAAAGAATCAAAACGCAAGGCTAGTCGCTTGATCAAATTAGCTTCCGGAACACAGACAAAGACATTGTTGTAGTACGGGTCAGGAAATTGAGATTCCCGATATATCCAGGGGGAACAGGAGGCTGTTACATTGATCAGCAAGCTATCCTGGTCCAAAATTCCTGGTAAATACCCCCGGTTTACTGAGGTGGCATGAGCGGGATAGATCCGCTGGTCTTGGGTCAGAACCCGGTTCAGCCCATGTTGAGGAATAGCATGTTGATTGTTGATAATGGTGTTAGGTAAAACATAATCTCCCAGTAGTTGCACTGAATTATTGTTGTAGTACAAACGACCGTAGTCATCACGGGTTAATCCCCATTGTCCCCGATAGGAAGTTGGCTGTTTGATCCAATTTTTTCCCTCACGTCGATAACGGGCATTACTTATGGCACTGTAGATCCAATTATCCACATTTAGTAATAGTCCATTAGGCTGACGTTCGGGGTTTCCACTTATAGCATAAGTAGAATCCACTAACTGCCTTTGGCCGGGCCGATCCTCATTGATCTCCACAAACCACAGATTCGGAGGCTCCACGTACAATAGCCCGCCATATACCAGGGCCACGGCTCTGGGCATTTTCAAGGAGTCGAGAAATGTCTTAACATGTTCGGTTATTCCATCTCCATCCCTATCTTCCAGTATTTTAATACTGCCTGTAGGAAGCTGTTCCTCCGACCCTTCCAAATCAGACATATAACCGGTCATTTCCGCCACCCACAGCCGTCCCTGCAGATCAAAGTCAAATGCCACCGGCGCGATAATTTTAGGCTCTCTCGCTACCAACTGGATTTCAAAACCCGGCTCCAGCTGATACCGTAGTAAATCCAACTGTGATAGTTCTTCAGGAGAGGAACTGCAAGAACATATCAGCACTAGGCAAAGTAGGAGAGTGAATTTGGGCATAGCCTCGAAATTAATAAATATATTGAGTTGGGAAGAGCAGTAACAAAAAACGGGATCTCATTTTTAGGATGAGATCCCGTTCCATGGCAAGCACGCCGTAACGTACCACCACGTCAAACTGCTTTTATCCGGCAAAGTGACCGGCAAACCATAGGTTCACTACTCTCATTGCATACCCCGCAGTCAACTCCGATAACTAAACCAGCTTGATCCGCAGGATATCCGGGTGTAACGCCCACCGGATAACTACTTATTTGATGATATGAAAGTAGTTACAATAATATGCTGGACCAAGCCGCAGCATGGATTGTTTTGCACAATCTTTCCACATTGTAATTAACAATGCTTAAGGATCTAAAACATCCAATATTTTATTAATTTCCTGCAATAGGTCTACTTTTCCATGAATGAAAAAAAATCCTTGTTTTTAGATTCCTATTTCGATTTTGATTCCATCTTTCCCCAGGAGTATTTCGAAATATTTCTAAGGGAATCCGCACAGGGGTACTGGTTGATTTATTATGCAAATGATCAAGGTGAGACGGTTTATGGTCCGTTCGAGGAATCAGAGTTATTGGCCAGGATTACCCTGGCGCCATTTTACTTTGAGGAGATTGTCTTTACCTATCATCTTATCGAAAGCAAGGATGCAGTCCTGCATCAATTAGGGGTCAGGTTACTTAAAGGGATGCTTTAGGCGCAAGTTCATTTAAAAAACACTAGTTAAATTGTTTGTCTAAATCCCCTGAGTTTCGAACAACCGTTTGGTGGGCAATGCTTAGGGTAACCGGTGGAAGCCTGTCCTTGTCCGCCTACTTTCAAGATCATTAGGGTTTACGGAGTGACACCCTTCCGTTAATATCATTGGTCAGTTTATCAGGCATTCTTCTGCTGCCGAAACTATTTTAGACTTTTCATGACCATGTTGATGGCGCACCTGTGCTGGGAATATTACTCTAGCTGATGCGGTTAAATCGGGAATACACGGTTGTGGCCTCATTGTACGTATGCGTCCACACCTGTGTACGATATTGTACAATATTTGAATTGGATTTAAACCAAAACCCTCTAAAATGGTCTAAATTTTAAATAATAAGCTTTGGCACGGGATTTGGAACAAAATGTAACCAAATGTATCAAACAGAAATGAAAGCGGTATCCAAAAATAAAATTCGCACTATCACCTTATGGATTGGTGTGGTATTGGCGCTTTTACTGATTATGGGATCACTTGCCATGAATGATAACAATTTTTACCATAGCCTCTTCAGTTGGGTATATGAATCCTCTCCTCTTTCCGCCGCTCCTGATATATCTCCGGAAGTCATTAAAACCTGGATAACCAAACTTCTTTGACCAAAGTTCAGGTCCAAAATCTGCTAATTATTTATTCAGAAAGTATACAGGAAGAAGAAAAATAATATTCCCCAAAGAGCTCCCAAATAATGCCAGTAGGAGCTGATTAATTTCAATTTTAATTTTTCGTAGGGGTTAGTTACCATTACCAGGGCCTTCACCGGGTCACTCTTGGCCTTAAGTGATTTAAAATAAAGGTGGAATAATAGTAGCAAGCCCCCTACCACATGAGCAGTATGTAGGCCGGTGATCACGTATAGAAACGAACCGGAGGAGTGTCCTTTTAAAAATATTCCGGTTTCCTTTAATTCCAACCAGCCCAGCACCTGACAGCCTGCAAAACTCAAGCCCAGCATAAGACTAACTAGTATCATTAAATGATACTTCGCGGCATTATCTTCGCCAAATGCACGGCTCGCAGAAATAATACTGAAGCTGGATATCAATAATACAAACGTGCCAACGGTAAATATTTTGGGAAATTGAACCTGAGGAACCAGATTACTATTGGATACACTTAAGGAATAGGCTATCAGTAGAAATAGAAACAACATGCTGACCCCGATTATACCTAAGATGAGAAACATATGATAGGGATGCATCTGATCCATTTGATGCAAATGCCGGTCACTATACGGGGTTTTTAGGTTTTTCTTGGGTTGCATGCTACGCCATAATGTTCAATAGATTTAAGATTGCCGCTGTGAAGATAATGCACATCACCACATAGACGGTGATGGTTAAGAGGAACTAGCCTTAACCTTAAATATAACAAAACGGGGTAATAATAGTGCCATCTTCGGGGGGGGATTTTTGAATTTTTTTACCTTTGAAGTTTTAAAATTCACAAGCTTGGAAGCAGCTGACTTCGTACAACGATATTTTCGGCAGGGGATGAGTTCCCTGCTTCACACCTATCTTCAGTCACCGGAGGTACAAAGTATCCGGTTGAAGGGATTACGGGGAAGCATGGATGCAGTGATTGCCAGTACTCTATTGGAGCTATCCAACAGCTCCCACATATTTATACTCTCGGATAAGGAGGAAGCCGCTTACTTCAGGAACGATCTGCAAAATCTGTTACCCATGAAGGAGATAGGCTTATTCCCTACTTCCTACAAGAAACCCTATCAGGTTGAAGAGGTGGAGAATGCCAATGTTCTCATGCGTGCTGAGATACTGAATAAGATTCGTTTGGACCGTGGCGGGCAACGATTGCTGGTTACTTATCCTGGAGCCCTGGCAGAAAAAGTCATCAACAGGAAGTCTCTAGAAAACCATACGCTGGTGCTTGCTGCTGGAACCATAGTTGAGATGGGAAAGCTCAATGATCAACTGCAAGAGCATGGGTTTGAAAGAACGGACTTCGTATTTGAAGCTGGACAATTTTCCATTAGAGGGGGTATTATGGATATCTTCTCATATGCACATGAGTTACCTTACAGGCTGGAGTTTATGGGTGAGGAGTTAGAGAGTATACGCACTTTTGATCCAGTATCGCAACTTTCAGTTGACCATTTACAACAAGTGAGTATACTGCCTAACATCCAAACGGATTTGGTGGAAGAGGAACGGGAGTCTTTTTTTAACTTTTTGCCCAGCGATACCCGGATTTGGATCAAGGACTACCAACTGGTTCTGGATACCGCCGACCAACTGTATCAGAAGGCGGAAGCCGCATACGCAAAGGCGGCGGACTCCAGCGGGGGAACCACGGTAATTTCCAAGCCCAGGTTATTATTTGAGCCCACCGCATCGGTCGATAAATACTTATCGTCTTTTACCCGAATCGAATTTGGTAGTCGTTATCACGGATCTGCTGACCACCATATTACCTTTGAGGCGGAAAGCCAGCCATCCTTCCAGAAGAACTTCGATCTTATGGTGGCGGAATTTCAGAAGTATCAACAAAAGCATTACCAATGTTTTCTGTTGGCAGATTCAGATATCCAATTGAACCGGTTACGGACCATATTTGAGGAACTTGATCCAGGGTTAACATTTGATGAGCTCCCTCTGGCACTTAGAGGCGGATTTATAGATCACCAGGCCAGAATGGTTTGTTTCACTGACCATCAGTTGTTTGAACGTTTTCACAAATATCAAACCAGGCCCCGGTATACCAAGTCCAAGGCCCTAACTCTTAAAGAACTCCGCACCTTACAGCCCGGGGATTACGTGGTACATATAGATTATGGAGTAGGCCGTTTTGCCGGGATGGAGAAAATCCCGGTCAACGATAAAGAGCAGGAAGCACTGAGAATTGTTTACCGGGATGATGACCTGTTGTATTTGAGCGTACACTCCCTGCATAAAATATCGAAATACAGCGGCAAGGAAGGGTCGGTGCCCCTGGTCAGCAAGTTAGGTGGTCAGGAATGGGAGCAAAAAAAGAAAAAAGCCAAGCGAAAAGTAAAAGAAATTGCCAGGGACCTGATCGAGCTTTATGCCAAACGAAAGGCTGCTCCTGGATTTGCTTTTGGTTCGGACGGGTTTATGCAAGCTGAACTGGAGTCCTCTTTTATCTACGATGATACCCCTGACCAGGCAAAGGCTACCGAAGATGTTAAATCCGACATGATGGCGCCTCACCCCATGGATCGGTTGATCTGCGGAGACGTGGGATTCGGAAAAACCGAGGTGGCTATTCGCGCTGCCTTTAAATGTGCGGTAAACGGCAAACAAACTGCTATTTTGGTGCCCACCACTATTTTGGCCATGCAGCATTACCACACTTTTAAGGAGAGGCTGGCCAATTTCCCATTATCCATAGCCTATATCAACCGTTTTAAGAGCACCGGGTCTATTCGTGAAACTTTGAAGAAAGTGAAAGAGGGGAAGATTGATATTCTGATCGGTACCCATCGCATGGTGAATCGGGATGTACAGTTCAAAGACCTGGGGTTGTTGGTGATTGATGAGGAGCAGAAGTTTGGGGTCTCCGTGAAAGAAAAATTAAAAAAGCTAAAGGTGAACGTGGATACCCTCACCTTGACCGCCACTCCCATACCCCGCACCCTGCATTTCAGCTTGATGGGCGCCAGGGATCTCAGTATTATCGCAACTCCGCCTCCCAACCGGCAACCCGTTACTACAGAGATCCATCAATTCAATGAAACCATAATTCGGGATGCAATCAGCTATGAATTGCAGCGTGGCGGTCAGGTGTTTTTTGTTCACAACAGGGTAGCCAATATAGAGGAAGTTTCCAATATAGTTTACCGCCTGGTGCCGGATGCCCGCATCGCCGTGGCCCATGGACAAATGGAGGGGGCCAAATTAGAGCGGGTAATGGTAGGGTTCATTGATGGTCAGTACGACGTTTTGGTATCCACAAATATTATTGAGTCAGGGCTGGATATTCCCAATGCCAACACCATCATTATCAATCAGGCTCATATGTTTGGGCTTTCGGACTTGCATCAAATGAGGGGCAGGGTGGGCAGGTCCAATCGCAAGGCCTTCTGTTATTTGCTCACTCCTCCCACCATCCAATTGACTTCTGATGCCCGGAAAAGGCTTAGCACACTGGAGGAGTTTTCTGAATTGGGTGGAGGCATAAAGGTGGCCTTGCGGGATCTGGATATACGGGGTGCCGGTAATTTATTAGGAAAAGAGCAAAGCGGATTTATCTCCGACTTAGGCTTTGACATGTATCACAAAATACTGGATGAAGCGGTAAATGAACTCAAAGAAGAGGAGTTTAAAGAGCTATTTTCCACTGCCATACCTCAAGAAACTCCCACAAAAGCACGAGATTGTAATATTGAAACGGATTTGGAACTACTAATCCCTGATTATTACGTATCCAGTGTCAGTGAACGACTGCAACTATACAGCCGGCTGGATAATTTACACCGGGAGGAGGAGTTGGCGAGTTTTAAAGGTAGCCTTGAGGACCGGTTTGGGAAAATACCTCCTGAAGTACATAATCTCATCGAAACTGTCAGGCTTAGATGGTTGGCCGAGGAAATGGGTTGTGAGAAGCTGGTGATAAAAAATCAATCCATGAAGTGCTATCTCCTGCCTTCCAGCAACCAGTCATATTATCAGTCAGCAGTTTTTGGAGAGATATTAAAGTTTGTTTCCCTTCATCCCAGCAGGTGCCGATTGAAAGAAACCAAAAAAAGAATTCTGCTGATTATATCCAATGTCGATGACATCAAAATGGCCATGGGTGTCCTGAAAGCCATAGGCAAGGATATTATTTGAATAAATGCACAATAAAACGCCCCTCGAAGCGATATTATTAGGCAGAAGTATGAGTAGTTAATTTTCTTTTAAATTCTTACATCAATGGATTTTTAGGGGCTATTTAATTTAATTTTATGCCCCAATAGTGGAAATTGCAAGCACTTAATTCTGAATTGTATTGTTAAAACACATAAAAAGGTAAATTTAAAACAGGTTATGAAAATTGTGAGTAGACTTCAGGTGCCAGTTATCCTGGCCCTGAGCATTATTTTAGCCACTTCCTGTAATAAAGTTTTTAAGAAAAATCCTACCGCTGAAAATCCGGGTGATGCCAGTACTGCAACCGGTTTAGCCTATAACGAGGATGGAGGATTTCAGGTAAACGACTTTAGCGGGCAGCCCGATGGTCCAAATTTGGTATTCATTGAAGGTGGTAGGATGACTCTGGGGTCATTTGAGGAAGACTTGATGACCACCCGGGACAATCTGGAAAGGACAGTTACCGTGGCCTCATTTTATATGGATGAGACTGAGGTGGCCAATATCCATTGGTTGGAGTATCTCTATTACGTAAAACTTGATTCCACCAGGGAATTTTATGAGTCTGCGTTGCCCGATACTACAGTATGGAAAGGACAACTGGCATTCAATGACAGCTATGTGGATCACTACTTAAGATATCCCGGTTTCCGTTATTATCCGGTCGTAGGCGTTAGCTGGCTGCAGGCCAATGATTACTGTAAGTGGAGAACTGCCATGGTGAACTTAAAGCTGGCTGAAGATTCAGGCCTGGAAGACCTTCCTGCTGAGCAGGGAGGACGTATTCCTCTGGAATCAGGTGTTGTTTTGCCGGATTATCGCTTACCAACGGAAGCTGAATGGGAATATGCTGCCCAGGCCCTGGTAGGGACCCAATGGCTGGATGAAAACCAAACACACCAAAGATTATATCCCTGGGATGGACACGCTATGAGGAATCCCTATGGCAAGGAAATGGGCTTTTTCCTAGCCAACTTTAAAAGAGGGCGTGGTGACTACGCCGGTATAGCCGGTAAGCTCAATGATGGAGCTATGATCACCTCTGGTATCTATGAATATCCCCCAAATGATTTCGGATTATACAATATGGCTGGCAATGTAAATGAATGGGTCCAGGATATTTATCGACCACTTTCTTTCCAGGATGTGGATGATCTTAACCCGATTAGAAGAAATGGATTGCTAGACCCCGCTGAATATTACGATAATGAAGGGGGAGAGTCTCTGATCTCAGACCATGTAAGAGTTTACAAAGGTGGTTCATGGAAGGATGTGGCCTACTGGCTGTCTCCAGGTACCAGACGATTCTTGGAAGAAGATTCTGCTACCGCCACCATCGGATTCCGATGTGCTATGATCCGGGCAGGAAGCAATTACTAAAAGTTTTGATTTACCTTTAAAGGCCTTCTTCTCGGAAGGCCTTTTTTTTAACAGGATAGCGCTACTGTTCCAATACTTACCGTAGCGCCATTTTTTATCAGGGGTTCCGTACATCCGGTAATGGTAGCTCCGGTAGTGACGATATCATCCACCAACAAAATATGGCGGTTCCTCCAATCAGATTGCTGATGCAGTCTGAATTGAGAGCGAGTGTTCTCAAACCTATGCCATCGGTTCAGTTCAGTTTGGGTGTGCTGGGGGTTATAACGTTCCAGCGCCGGCTGTACCGGCCATGAACAGAGGTCTGCTATACCGCGGGCGATCTCCAAACTTTGGTTGTAACCCCTGATCCGCAGTTTTTTGGGATGCAGGGGCACGGGAATGATGGCGTCGAACTTAATCTTGCTGGGCAGCAGCGCTTCCGCGGCAAAGCAAAATCCAAGATAGTAGGCCAATCCTGGCAGGTGTCGATATTTCATATGATGCATTAAATTTTGAACCAGGCTGCCTTTCTTGAACTGCAAATAGGCAAAACTATGTTTCAAAGGGATCAATCCCCAAAATCTGGATGCCAGGGAACAGGCCTCCAGATCTTGATTCAATTCCCTTGGTAATTTCAAATGACATATGGTGCAAATGAAAGACTCACCTGGCACCTTAGGACCGTCACAAAGCAGGCATGGGTCAGGGAAAATCAGGTGGCTCAGGCCCCGGATTAATTTATTCCTGAATAATTGCATTATATTTACTTTAGGGTAAATATCCCCACTTACAGTTTCAATTTATAATGTATAAAAAGGACCTTTATCTGGAGCGAGAATGGCAAAAATTGTTGAACGATCTTCAACAATTAATGGGTAAAAAACCGGAGCATCTGGAAGGAGTGCTTTTTCTGATTGGTGTTAATGAATTGGGTCAGGGAGTAAGAACTTTCTCCAAAGAAGAGAAACAGGATTTAATGCATATCGCTATTTGCAAGGTATTGAGCTTATCCGGGTTTTATCAATTGGAAGGAACGGATGAATCTGGGTGGCCACATTGGAAGTTGATCAAAAAGTTACCTCACTTTGACCTGCTGGAGCAGGAAAAGTTATTAAAAATGCATATTCTGGAGTATTTCCAGCAAGAATATCCATAATTGATCAAACCTTGCGGGCGAAAATTGATAATTTTATAATAGCTTCAGGTGGAATGTAACAGAAAATAAATTCGGATCGTTATTAAGCTATGGCACGTGTTCAGGGTTATCAGGATCTAATCAGCCGGTTACAGGCATACAAGAAAAAGTACTATCATAATAAACTTATTAAGGGAGGTCTCCTGGCCACCGGTATGGTGATTACCGGTTATCTGATAGTCAACTCTCTGGAGTATGGTTTTCACCTGGGTACTCCCCTACGGGCGACTTTGTTCTTTGGCTTTCTGATCCTAAGCGGCTGGGCATTATATCAATGGGTGATCAATCCCATTTACAAATTATTTACCCTCAACCGCCAACTGTCCAACGAACAAGCGGCGGTGCAGATAGGCCGGTATTTCCCTTCGGTTAATGACAAGCTGCTCAACACCCTACAATTACATGCCTTAAGTGCTTCGGAAAACGATCTGATCGCCGCCAGTATCAGTCAGAAAACACAAGAGATATCCGCGATCCCTTTTGTGAATGCCATTAACTTCAAGGACAACCGCCGCTACCTGAAGTTCCTATTGGTCCCTCTTTCTTTTCTCTTAATAATCTTGTTAGCAGCTCCTCAGTTATTCACTGAGAGCACACCCAGGCTTATTCATTTTAATAAGAATTATACCCCGGCGGCACCTTTTCAGTTTGAGCTGCAAAATACCGACTTGACTGCTTTTAAGAATGAAGACTACCAGGTACTGCTTACAATCACCGGTGGTGCCATTCCCGAAACCGCCTATATTACCACCAAGGACCGCAAAATAAAAATGCAGCAGAATGAACAGGGTCAATTCGAATTTAATTTCATCAAAATCCAGCGGGATACTGAATTTGAGTTTGAAGCCGCAGGTTATACCTCTTCTCCTTATGCCATAAAGGTGGTAAGTCGCCCGGCTCTTAAAAGCTTTGACATCCAACTTAATTATCCTCGATACTTACAAAAGCAAAATGAAAACCTGCAAAATACCGGCAATCTTCAGGTACCTCAAGGTACTGATATCACCTGGTCGTTCAATGCATTACAAACTGATAGCCTAAGTTTGAATTTCGAGCGGGAAAAAGCATCACATCACCTGCAATCTATTGAAAATCAGAAGTTTGTCTTTAACAAGAAGGCAACATCTTCCGACCGGTATACCATAGAATTAAAGAACGACTATAGCAGTAACAAGGAACAGATAGAATATCGCATTGATGTGATCAAGGACAAATATCCTCAAATAACCCTGGATCAATATCGGGATACCACTTTATTCAGTTATATGGTTTTCGGCGGTAATATCAGTGACGATTATGGATTATCGCGATTGAGGCTATATTATTCCCTAAGAAAAACAGGAGAATCTCAGCCAGGAGAATGGAAATATATTCCTATTGGGCTGAAAACGGACAACAAGAATCAGAGTTATTATTTTCAATGGGAGATCGATAGTCTGGAGTTAGCCCAGGGTGATCGGGTAGATTACTATTTAAGGGTTTGGGATAATGACGGTGTAAACGGACCAAAGTCCACTAAAACTTCTTCCTATCAATTTAAACTGCCCACCAGGCAGGAGGTCAATGAGTCTCTGGAGCAGGAGGCAGAAAAAAACCGGGAGCAAATGGATGAAAGTTTGCAGGATGCTCAGGAGTTGAGTGAGAAAATACAGGAAGCGGAAGATCGGCTTAAAACCAAAAACAATCTCGACTGGCAGGATAAGAAGCTACTGCAAGAAATAATCGAGCGAAAAGAGGCATTGACCAAGGAGATAGAACGACTGAAGGAACTCAATCAAAATCACAATCAGCAGAAAGAGCGATTCAATGAATACAGCGAAAATTTAAAAACCAAAATCGATCAGTTGCAAAAACTAATGGATGACCTACTGGACGAAAAGACCAAACAGCTCTATGAAGAGTTACAACAATTACTGAATGAACAACAGAACAGTGAATCTTTCCGTGATTTGTTACAGGAATTAAACTACAAGGAACAAAATTTCGAACAGGAATTAGAAAGGGCCATCGAATTGTTTAAGCGTATGCAGTTTGAGCAAAAGCTGGAAGAAACACTTTCAGATCTGCAAGAATTGCAGGATCAGCAGGAGGATTTGATGGATAAAACCGATGACCGTGAACAAACCACAGAATCGCTGGAGCAGGATCAATCTGCGATCAAGGAAGATTTTGATCAATTAAAGGAATCCCTCGACGAGTTGAGAGAAAAGAACCAAGATCTGGAAAATTCCCATATGTTTGAAGATACTTTTGAAGAAGAGCAAAAAGTCGACGAAGGATTAAAAGAAAGTCAAGAACAATTGCAAAGGGGTAAGCGGAATAACTCACAAAAGGGTCAAAAGCAGGCGGTTGAGAATATGAAGCAGATGAATCAAAAACTGCAGCAAATGCAAGGTGGTATGGAAATGGAGATGATGCAAGAAAACCTGGATAATCTGAGAGATATAGAGGACAATCTGATCAAGCTATCATTCGATCAGGAAGATCTAATGAAACAATTTCAGGATATCAATCAATCCGACCCTCGTTTTATCGAACTTTCGCAGCAACAATTAAAGCTTAAGGACGATGCCAAGATCATAGAAGACAGTTTGTTGTCTCTGGCAAACCGGGTATTTCAAATCCAGTCGTTCGTTACCAGGGAAGTTAAGGAAATGAACGAGCATATGGAACAAAGCTTGGATGGCTTAAAAAAACGAAATAAGTCTCAATCCCTTAGTAATCAGCAGCTTACGATGACCTCTATTAATAATTTAGCCCTCTTGCTTAGTGATGTGCTTCAACAGATGCAGCAACAAATGGCTCAGGCACAGGGAGCGCCATCCAATAAAAATAGCAAGAAGAACCAGCCAGGACTTAGCCAATTGCAGCAGCAATTGAATCAGCAAATCGAAAACCTAAAAAAGAGCGGGAAAAGCGGCCGGGCCTTAAGTGAAGAGTTAGCCAAATTGGCGGCTCAACAGGAAATGATCCGTAAGGCGCTTAGGGAGGCAGAGGAAGGTATCAGGGAACTGGGGGAAGAGGGACAGAAAGGTACTGAAGAGATCAGGAAGAAAATGGAAGAAACGGAAACCGATCTGGTCAATAAACAAATCACCTCGGAAACTATTAAGCGACAGAAAGAAATTCTAACCCGACTATTAGAGGCTGAGAAATCTATCAGGGAAAGAGAGCTAGATAAGGCTAGAGAGGCAGAACAGGCTACCAAGAAGGTCCGCCAGGTTCCCCCTGAATTCGAAGAATATCTAAAGGCCAAGGAAAAAGAAGTGGAACTATTGCGAACCGTTCCTCCCAAATTGAATCCTTACTATAAGCAGGAAGTGAACGACTATTTCAAACGCATTGACAATTAAAAGCCTCTAAATGAATTCCATAAAGATTGAGATCCCTTCCCTTACGGAGAACATACGAATAATCGAAAGCTTTATCGATAACGCCAAAGACCAATACAATATAGACGACGACATATATGGCAACATTATGATCGCTGTCACCGAATCCGTAAACAACGCGATCCGTCATGGTAACGCCCTGGAAACAAAAAAGAATGTACTGATCTCACTGTCACTGGAGCAGAATATTATCACATTCACCGTGGAAGACCAGGGAAAAGGATTTGATTACGAAAATCTCCCTGATCCCACTGCTCCGGAAAATCTGGACAAACCAGGAGGCCGGGGGATATTCCTCATGAAACATCTGGCTGATGAGGTGAAATTCAGGGATAACGGACGTATTGTACAACTAAGCTTTTATGTCAACCAGTGATCAGGTTTTTTTGTGAGGATATTCAGTTTGAACCTGAACACCCCATAAATCTGGCCAACTGGCTGTCCCGTGTATTTCACGAGGAAGGTAGATCCCACTCTGAAATCAATTATATCTTTTGCAGCGACTCTTACTTGTTGGATTTAAACCATCAGTATCTTAATAAGGATGATTTTACCGATATCATTACTTTTGACCATAGTGACTCCCTGTTTATCCGGGGAGATGTCTTTATAAGCATTGAGAGGGTGCGGGAGAATGCCAAAGAACTACGGCAAGACTTTCTATTGGAGTTACGCAGGGTGATGGTACACGGAATACTGCATCTTATGGGCTACCAGGATAGCACCCCAAATCAACAACAGGAAATGAGAAAAAAAGAGGATGCTTATTTATCTTTGTATGCCTAAATGTTCCACGTGGAACATTTGCTCTAAATGAATTAAACTGTTCCACGTGGAACAGTGGTATATAAAACCATATTTGATGCCGATGTTTCCCAAGTATGACATTATTGTAGTTGGGGCTGGCCATGCCGGCTGCGAAGCAGCTGCAGCAGCCGCTAAAATGGGTTCCAGGGTGCTTTTGGTCACTATGAATATGAATACCATAGCACAAATGTCCTGTAATCCAGCTATGGGAGGGGTGGCAAAAGGGCAAATAGTAAGGGAAATCGATGCTTTGGGTGGATTTTCCGGTATTGTCGCTGACCAGAGCATGATTCAATTTCGTATGCTCAACAAGTCAAAGGGCCCGGCTATGTGGAGCCCTAGAACCCAGAATGATAGACAGCTTTTCGCTCAAATCTGGCGAAATCACCTGGAAGCTCAACCAAATATTGATTTTTGGCAGGAAATGGTTACTGGTTTACTGGTTGAAGACAACCGCATAGCTGGGGTAACTACCGGTATGGGCCTGGAAATTTCTGCCAAAGCTGTAATCTTGACTAATGGTACCTTCTTAAATGGTATTATACACATAGGTGAAAAGCAATTCGGTGGGGGAAGAACTGGTGAGCGATCAGCCACAGGAATTACTGAGCAGCTCACCCAGCTTGGATTTGCTGCGGGCCGGATGAAGACGGGAACCCCTCCCCGGGTTGACGGCCGAAGTCTTGACTACACCAAGATGGAAGAGCAACCGGGTGACCAGGATCCTGGGACATTTTCTTTCAGTGATACCACCCCACCCGAGCATCAAAAGTCCTGCTACATCACTTATACCAACCAAAAGGTTCATGAGTTGCTTAAATCAGGATTCGATCGATCTCCTATGTTCAACGGTAGAATAAAGGGCTTGGGGCCTCGTTATTGTCCCTCAATCGAGGATAAGATCAACCGATTTGCGGAAAGGGACCGTCATCAGATCTTTGTAGAACCGGAAGGTTGGCAAACCGTTGAAATTTATGTAAATGGTTTCTCCACATCCTTACCTGAAAACGTACAATATGCAGCATTAAAGCAGATTCCAGGTTTCGAACAAGTAAAAATGTTTAGACCGGGTTATGCTATTGAATATGACTACTTCCCTCCTACTCAGCTATATAATACCCTGGAAACAAAACTTATCCACAATTTGTATTTTGCCGGGCAGATAAATGGCACTACCGGCTACGAAGAGGCTGCTAGTCAAGGACTTATGGCTGGAATCAATGCTCATAATAAATTGATGGAATTGGACCCCATGGTATTATCAAGATCTCAGGCCTATATCGGAGTATTAATTGATGATCTTATTAATAAAGGTACCGAGGAGCCTTATCGCATGTTTACCTCCAGAGCAGAATTTCGAATCCTCCTCAGACAAGACAACGCTGATCTGAGACTCACTGAACTAGGTTACAATCTTAAGCTGGCTTCCCCAGCGCGTTTCCAAGTTTTACAAAATAAGAAATCAGCCTTGCATCAACTTTTAAAAGATTTTAGGAGTTACAAGTTCCAGCCTCATGAAATCAACCCACAACTCCATGCTATGAATACCGCTCCCATTAAGGAAAAATCAAGCGTATATCAATTACTAAAACGACCTGAAGTCACTGTTAATCAACTAGTTAAACTGGATAGTAAGTTTGCTGATCATTTTGCCCATTATACCGACCTCGCCGTGCAACAGGCTGAGATCCAGATCAAGTATGAAACGTACATCCAGAAAGAACAACAATTGGCAGAAAAGATTGGTCAGTTGGAACGGCATAGGATTAATCCTGAATTTGATTATCAAAAAATTCCTGCCCTATCGGCCGAAGCCAGAGAGAAATTATTGAAAGTTAAACCAGAAACCGTAGGACAGGCCTCCAGGATCAGTGGGGTATCTCCTGCCGATATCTCCGTACTAATGGTATATCTGGGTAAATAGCATGTACCAGAAGCTCAATGCTTGCCCGCTGTGCGGTAACTCACAATTCAAAAATTACATGGTTGTTAAAGACCATGCCGTCTCCGGTGAAAGTTTTGCGCTTTCGAAATGTCTGAACTGTCGCCTGGTATTTACCAATCCCAGACCGGATGATCAAAACCTACACCGATATTATCAACATCCGGAATATATATCTCATGTCAACCGACCACAAAACTTGCAACAATGGATCTATCAAACGGTGAGATATTTCACTTTGCGTCAGAAGATCAATTGGATCAATCAATTAAATCCCAAAAAATCCCATTTATTAGACTTTGGCTGTGGAACTGGTGCCTTTCTGAAGGTAGCGCAGAGATCCGGATGGAATTGCCAGGGAGTGGAGCCAGATGAAAAAGCGTTACAATCCGCTATTAATCAGAATCTTACAGTTAAGGCAGACTTAGCCGATTTGAGTCAAAAGCAGTATGGGGTCATCACTCTATGGCATGTTCTGGAACATCTACCTGATCTGACCCAAACCGTTAAGCAACTGCTTTCAACCCTGCCCAAATCCGGGCAGCTTTGGGTAGCAGTACCAAACCGCGACTCCTTTGATTGCCGCTATTACCAGGAGTATTGGGCAGGGTATGATATACCTCGTCATCTATACCATTTTAATCAGGAGAATACCAGATTTTTAGCTAGTAAATTCAAACTAAAGATCATTAAGATCATACCTCTTAAATTGGATGCTTATTATGTAAGCATCTTGAGTGAAAAATATAGGCATGCTTCCATAATGAATGGGATAAAACAGGGATATTTGTCCAATAAATGGGCCAGCACTCACGATCTTGATTACAGCAGCCTGGTTTATGTTTTTCAAAAATGAGAGTTCTCTGGCTCATCGCAATTATTCTCAGTTCATGTGCCCGACAGGTACCTCTAACCGGTGGCTTGAAAGACCTTGATCCACCTGTATTATTAAATTCTATCCCCGAGAACCAAAGTCTCAATTTTACCGGTGATGAAATCATATTGGAATTCGACGAGTATATCAAAGAGGAAAATCTGTTAAATCAACTCCTGATCACTCCCCGCATCAATGGACTATTTAAATCACGCATTAACCGCAATAGACTGACACTCACCTTTGATGAGCCCTTTGATAGCGCCACTACTTATACTTTTAATTTTAGAGAAGGGATAAAGGACATAACCGAAAGCAATATCCCTAAAAATCTTCGGTTTGTCTTTAGCACCGGTGATTATCTGGATTCCATGTCAGTAAGTGGAAAGGTACAGTCATTGATGAGCAAAGAAGCCCAGGAGGAGATTACTGTCAGCCTATACCCCATTCACGACAGTCTGAATGTATTCAATAGTGAACCCCTTTATAGTACCGAAACGCTGGAAGACGGCAGTTTCTCCATCCAAAATATCAAAGATGGTACCTACACTTTGTATGCGTTTAATGACCAGAATCGAAACCTTAAATTGGAAACCCAGGATGAAAGTTATAGTTTTCACCCAGATACTTTGATACTGCAGGATACTCTGTCAGGTCTTCTTTTAGAGTTGCAAACAGTCGATACCCGTCCAATTATTTTACAAAACAGCCGACCTGTTGGATCTAATTATGATCTAAAATTCAATAAATATATTACTGATTATCAGATACTTAGCCCTATTTCGGAATTAAACTCGAATCTGGTTGAAGAACATCGCACCCTGCGAATCTATAATCATCCCCAAATAAGTGACAGCCTACGGCTTGAAGTGCTGGTGCGCGATAGTTTACTTCAAGAATTAGATACAGCCGTGTATGTAAAGTTCCAGGAATCCACTCGCAAACCAGAAGACTGGACTGGCCAATTGCTATTATCAGACGGACCGGTTGATAAAACCTTCACCACAAAGTTGTCTTTTAATAAACCGATAGCTACTCTTAATTACGACAGCATATATTTTCATTTCGATAGTCTGGGGTCTGTGCCTATCCGAAGTTCACAGTTAAATTTAAATCCATCCCGTGATCAAGTTGAATTTAATATAAAACTGGATTCAGTTTTGGCTGCGGACAGCGTTTTGTTGAAATGGGTTAAACCCTTTCTATTTAACATAGCAAAAGGAGCCTTTATCAGTGTTGAAGGAGATACCCTCAAAACCATATCCAGGGAACTTACACTTAAGAAAACCGAAGATTACGGTCTGTTGGCTGGAAACATCACTGCCACTGGTCCTTCTCACTATACCCTTCAATTATTGGATGATAAACTGGAAGTGGTCAAAGAATTGGTTTTAGAAGGTGAACGCTCCTCTTATAGATTCAGAAATTTGAAACCTGGTGACTACAGTATTCGGATCCTTGAGGATGAAAATAAAAACGGAAGATGGGATACTGGAAATCTGCTAATTAGTCAACCTCCGGAAAAAGTTCTGCTATTTTTTCATCCTAATGTGGGTACTAATGTAATCACTATAAGGGCAAACTGGGAGCAAACTGGTGTGGACTTCGGCTTTTAAGCAGTGGAAAACCTTGTTGAATATTGTTTCCTCTAATGTGGATAATTTCATACCAGGGACCTTGATCCTGTCATAACGCTCCGTTAGAAGAAATATTTACAGAAAATATATACTTGCTAACACCGTTTTACCAATGGAGATTCCAGGTTCCTGCTTTGTCAACAAAGTAGAGCAAACTATTAATAACTTTATAAACTCTTGTATATCAGAAACATATGTTGCTATTAACCTGTTAATAACATGTATATTTCAGTCTGTTAATAAACATCCGGATATAACAAGAAATTAGTTTCAAAATTATCCACGCAATCCACAACCTAATAAAGGATAATAAAGTATTTTACATATATATATTTAATACTACAGTATGGATATGTCAAAGCAGGTAGTGTGTATCTGGTTCTTGGTATTTTTGACCATGGGAGTATTACCACTCCAGTCTCAAGATGTGCAAAAAATCGGCTTAGCCAATGAATATTTCAATCAGGGTGAGATTGAAAAAGCCAAAGCCTTGTATCAGGAATTAGTCAAAAAAAGCCGAAACATACCCCAGGTACATAATCGATATCTCATGGTGCTTACCCAACTAGGCGAATATCAGGAAGCCAAGGATTATCTGGTAAAAATAACCAAACAATATCCAGAAATAGTCCAGTACCCTTTGGATTTAGGAATTCTACACCGGAAAGCGGGAGAAGATGAAGCTGCAGACCTCCAAATCTCTCAAACTTTAGAGGCCATAAAAGATGAAAAATTTCAAATAATCTCCGCAGCTCAATACTTGTTTAATAAGCAGGAAACCAAAAGCGCCCTTCTGGCTTATCAGTTAGGTCGGGATTCGGAAAAAGATCCGCATCTATATGCATTGGAAATGGCTGAGATACATCGGCGGTTGGGTCAGAAAGATCAGATGGTATCCGAATATCTAAATTTCGCCAGCAGCAACCCAAATAATATCAATTATGTAAAGAATATTCTGCAGAACTTGCTTACAGATGAGGAAGACCTGGAAGGATTGGAGGAATTGCTGTATGATAAGATACAGGAGAATCCCAATGAGATCTTATACGCGTCACTTTTGATTTGGGTAAACCTGCAGCAGCAAAACTTTTACGGGGCATTTATTCAGGCAAGGGCATTGGACAAGAGGGAGAAAACCCAGGGTAGCCGGGTATTGGAAATTGGAAAGATCGCGTTGGAAAACAAAGATTTCAAAAACTCCATCAAGATCTTTAACTATTTAGTGAAGGAAAGTGGCCAAGGGGTAAACTATGAATTAGGTAAGCGGTATTTGATCAAATCTAGAGAGGAACTGGTCAAAAATACCTATCCGGTGGATCTGGATGAGATTCGTAACCTTATTGCCGATTATGATGCTATTATCGAGGAGATTGGCATCAATGAGAGAACCCTGGAGGCCATGCGCAGCCAGGCCATGTTATATGCCTTTTACCTGGATCAAAAAGAACCGGCCATCAACATATTGAAAAAGATCATTTCTACCCCCGGAATTAAACCTACTTTACTGGCCCAGGCGAAATTGGATCTGGGAGATATACATTTATTAAATCAAGAACCCTGGGAATCCACTTTACTTTATTCACAGGTAGAAAAGGCCCAAAAGGATCAGACATTAGGCCATGAAGCCAAGTTGAGAAATGCCAAACTCTCCTACTATCAAGGTGATTTTGAGTTAGCCCAAAGCCACCTGGATATTCTGAAATTAGCAACGTCCAGAGAGATATCCAATAATGCTATGGCCCTGAGTTTGCTTATACAGGATAACACTATTTTGGATTCCAGCGACTTAGCCATGAAGGCTTATGCCAATGTTGAATTGGCTCTTTTCCAAAACCAGCACCAGCAGGCTTTGCTTAAGTTGGATTCATTGCTTCAGGAATATCCAGGACATAGCCTTACAGATGAGATTTGGTGGCTACAATCCAATATCTACCTGGAATTAGGGAATTTTGACAAAGCCATCCAATTGTTGGATCAGGTGGTTACATCATATCAATACGATATATTGAGTGACGACGCCTATTTTCTTATGGGAACCATTTATGAGGACCAACTAAACAACTCCTCAAAGGCCATGGAGATCTATCAAGATTTTCTTAGTAAGTTTCCCGGTAGTATTTACAGTTCTGAAAGCCGTAAGCGGTTTAGAGCTTTACGAGGTGACTTTGATGAAAACCCCTTGGAAGAACCGGAAAATTTTAATTGAGAATAATTTTCAATTCCAAATCATCCTGGA
Organism: Cyclobacteriaceae bacterium; assembly: GCA_965224285.1. GTDB lineage: Bacteria > Bacteroidota > Bacteroidia > Cytophagales > Cyclobacteriaceae > JAJCYK01. The sequence continues at coordinate 3,118,866 of OZ245043.1, read as the reverse complement.
AGTTAAAACTAGCGGCCTGAAATTTAGGAGGCCCGAAACCGGGCTTGGGGTTTAGGCTAAAGCCGTATGGTTCGCGGGGGATTTTTAATAAGCCGGTATCAATCCGGCCATTCTTATTCTTGTCGTGGATCACACAAAGTGCATATTCTCCTTTCGGCAGGTCGGATAGCGTAACCCGGACAGACTCCATGCTCTTAATTGGAATATATTTCTCATAGCAAGGATCTTTTAAAAAACTTCTGGAATCAGGAAAGAATGAGATGATCAATTGTCCCTCCGCACTCTTTATATTACTAATCTCCACTTCCAGATTTTGACCCATAGCCGCAGCCTGCCAGAGGATAAGAAAAAATGTAAATATGGGCCGCATAAAATTGAAACCAGGAGCAAAGGTACAACTCTTTCTAAGAATTGTAAATAATCACTTAATCTCTTTATTTAAAGGATATTTTACAGGAGCATGACAATTTCAAGATTGTTTGAAGTACTGGAATATCAAAGGAAATACTATCCACAGCGGGATGCCTTGGCTTATAAGTATGGCGGATGCTGGAAACAAATGTCTATTGAAACTCTCATGACATCTGTAGAGAATATCGCCTTTTCATTATTGAAAATGGGCTTAAAACCAGGCGATCGAGTAGCTATTGTTTCCGCTAATTGTCCTGAGTGGCTCATGCTGGATTACGGCATTCAGTTGATGGGAGGAATCTCGGTGCCTATTTATTCCACCGTAACCGAGGAAGATTATCATTTTATATTCAAGCATGCCCAAGTACAACTAGTATTTGTTGAGGAGAAAAACCTCTACGCCAAGGTCACCAGGGCGCTTCAAAAAGCGGGGCTGGAGTCCCGGATATATACTTTTAAACAGGAAGAAGGTTTACCTCACTGGAAGGAAATTCTGGTGGCAGATACGGAGTTGGACCGCATAACCTGGCAGATGTTGGGAGAGCAAGTAGATGAGGACGATTTAGTTACTATTATTTACACCAGCGGTACTACCGGGACACCTAAAGGAGTCATGCTCAGTCACCGGAATATCCTTTCCAATGCCTTGGCAGCCGCCGCGATTTTTCCGTTGCCAGGCTCCAAAAGCAGGACCCTCAGCTTTTTGCCTTTATGCCATATATTTGAACGTACCGCCCTGGTAATGGCCATCTATTTGGGGGTGTCCATATATTTTGCTGAGAGTCTAGAAACCGTCAGCATTAACCTAAAAGAAGTAAAGCCAAACTATTTTTCCGCTGTACCCAGGCTGTTGGAAAAGTCATATGAAAAATTATTGGCCCGGGGAGAATCGCTTAAAGGCTTATCCCATAGCATATTCAAATGGTCTTTGTCTTTGAGCAACAGCTACCAGCTGCCTGTGGGTAACAACTGGATCTTCCGGACAAAACTACAATTAGCTCGATGGCTGATCTTTAGAAAATGGAAACTGGCTATGGGTGGGGAATTGCAGTTTATCGTCTGTGGAGCAGCTGCCCTCAATTCGACCATCTGTAAGGCGTTTTGGACGGCTGGCATTCCGGTACTGGAAGCATATGGCCTTACTGAGGCATCCCCGGGAGTGACTTTTACCCGGTTGAATCATAAAACCGCTCGAATAGGCTATTGTGGACAACCATTGGAAGGGGTGTACATCAAATTCAGCGATGACCGGGAAATTCTGGTGAAAGGTCCCAATGTAATGAAAGGGTACTACCGCAGTCCGGATCTTACGGAAATTACCATTGATGCCGATGGTTGGCTTCATACCGGAGACGTGGGGGAGATGGACCACAAGTTCCGTTTAAGGATCACAGATCGAAAAAAGGAGATGTTCAAAACTTCTGGGGGTAAGTACATCGCCCCTCAGATTTTAGAGAATCATTTTAAGAGCTCCAAGTATATAGATCAAATCATGGTGGTGGGAGAGGGCAAAAAATTTCCTGCAGCCCTGGTTATCCCGGTATTTCAACAGTTGGAAGAATGGTCAAAAACCAAAGGGATTGTTTATCAGGACCTTCCTGAATTGCTAACACACCCCGAGACAAACCAGTTGTTTAAAACCATATTTGATAAACTTAATAAAAAATTTGCCCGTTATGAGCAACTAAAGAAATTCGCATTGTTAGCTAATGCCTGGACCATCGAAACAGGGGAGCTGACACCCACCTTAAAATTAAAAAGAAGTACTATTTTTAAAAATAACCTACAGCTAATAGACTCATTTTATAATTAGCACCCTCAGCCTGCTGAAAATTGCTTATTTTTGCCCACTTCAAATTGAATATAGTCTTACTTAGTTTATGTTGAACGTTACAATTTTTGGAGCTGGCTACGTTGGGGTGCCCACTGCAGCCCATTTTTCTCGAGTACATAGAATTACCATATATGATCCCGATGGTAATAAGATTGATAATATACGGCGGGTATTGGAAGGATCATCCAATGAACTACACATTCACGAGAGAGGATTGGTGGAGCTGTTAAAAGAGAACCGCAACAATATTATCTTGTCAACGGATGTGGAGGATGCGCTTAAAGATCCGGATTTCATCTTCATTTCAGTAGGAACACCTCCAAACTCCAAGGGTAGGGCTAACTTAAAATATGTATGTACTGCTGCCGAGCAGATTGCCAAACATCTGAATAAAGATGCTATTGTCCTCAATAAAAGTACGGTGCCGCCGGGTTCAGCCTATATGGTGCAGGAGATAATTTCTCAACATATAAAACCAGGTATTAAGGTTTCCGTGGGCTCTTGTCCGGAGTTTCTGGCCGAAGGGTCAGCGGTTGAAGACTTGAGAACCCCGGATCGGATTGTGTATGGATGCGATGACCAGGAGGCTTTACAAAAAATTACCGATTTTTTCAGTTTCCTGCATGGCAAGGCTACTCTATGCCCCATGTCTACATTGAGCTCTGAGCTGACCAAATACGCAGCCAACTCCATGCTGGCTACTAAAATTTCATTTATGAACTCACTGGCAGTATTATGCGATGAAATTGGAGCTAACATTCGGGAGGTGCAGGAAGGCATGGGAAAAGACGCCAGGATTGGCCGAAAGTTTTTAAATGCTGGTATGGGATATGGTGGAAGTTGTTTTCCGAAAGATACCCGCGCCATAGCAGAATATGGTCAGCTAAACGAAATACCTCTTTCATTAATTGAGTCAACTATTGCCATTAATAACAAAACCTTGGAATACTTCTGCGAAAAGATATACCAGGATTTTGACCAAAATTTAAAGAATAAGAATTTTATCATTTGGGGAGTTGGCTTCAAAGCGCGTACTGATGATCTCCGGGAGTCGAAGGCCGTCCAGGTAGCCCGCTATCTGATGGATAAGGGGGCCAAAGTTCATATTTATGACACTGTGGCGGGAGCCCTCAAAAATTTCCAAGTTGATAACCCTTCATACGAGAACCAATTCAGTCTTTATCAGGAGCAATATGAAATGGAAATTGCTCAAATGGATGGTCTGATAATTGGGAATGAGCATGAAAAATTCAGAAACCCCGATATTTCCAGGTTAGGTGATATGCGGGGCAAGAATATTTACGACGGAAAAAACGTGCTTAGCAATCATTTGATCAGAACGCTGTCCCAGGAGGGGTTTAATTATAAAAGTATTGGCAAGGACTGTGTAGTGAATGGGGTTGATCGCCGCCGTTTGGTGGAATTTTTGCAGCAACGCTACATGGACTAGCCAACTTTTCTTTATCCGCGAACTTGAAAAACACTACAAATTGATCAATCTCCAGGCGACAGCTAATTTCCTGGGTTGGGATTAAAGTAGCAGGATAAGAACCCCGGCCAACAGCTTAGTCTGAGCGCCTATGGTTCTTCACCTGTCATTTGGAAAGTGCCATATTGTATAGGATACTCACCTGGTGTCACTTCCAAAAAGTATCTATATCAGAAGCTGTATCTGACCGGATATTTACTTCCTATTGCCAATATATCCCGTTTCTGGCTCATTTGAGTAACCCAGCATCCTAAAATGTGGATAAATGCTCTGTGGATAACTGCATAACCAGTCAATATTTGTCGTTAGTGTCTGCTACACCTGGGATACCCTAAACATGGATATCAGGTTCAAACATTACACCACTGAGGTTAGCTAAGTATCTTTCGAGAAATTGAAAAGCGGACCCCCTAGATTTGTATCAACTTCTCTGCCAGCACGGAAAGCTTTATAAATATTTAATAAATCGTACTGGCCTCATGCCAACTCCATTACACCGGCTCCTTCAAAAGCTGCTGCCTATAGCGGCCATCTTTATATTAACCGGGCCGGGGGACGCCAAGGCGCCTGGCGACCATTATGCTGGCGACCATTATGCTGCTGTGCACCTTGCAGATAATAACCACTCTATAAGCGGTAAATTATATCACGACCTCAACAGCAACGGTGCTTTCGACAACAACGAACTTGGAGTGGGTACTACCGCCTATTTAAAACTGGTAGCAGGAAACACCGTTATCGATGTGGTCAATCCCGATGACCAAACGGGAGACTATTCATTCGATGCCCTTGATGATGGCAACTATACCATCATCATTGATGATAATGATGACCCCGCGGATTTCACCGCTACTGCGCCTACAGATTGGCAATTTGAATCACCGGCGACCGGTAGCTTATCAGTATCAGTGGCCGGAGTGTCATTGATTGACCAGGACTTGGGGCTTTCATTCAATTTGGATTCACCTTGCCAATGCGGCTACGGTGATGGAATTTTCACTCAGGTGGAGATCACCATTGACGGTGATATAAGTGACTGGATACTACCTCTTAGCGACCTGGATAACAATGCCTGTGATCCGGCAGATGATACAGACCGGGATGCCCCTGTGCAATCTACCGGCCGGAACCTGGTAAGAAATAGTATCACCTTTGATAATAATTTTCTCTACATGTTCACCCAAAGGACTGGGCAACCTAACAACACTCAAAACTTCCTCTATTATGCAGATATCGATCTGGACGGGCGCTTACAGACCGGTGAGCCGGTAGTTGTAGCACGCTGGCAGGGCGCCAATACTACGGTAAATCTGGAACTGCATAGTTATCAAGCCGTGGATCCGCTGGGTGATCCGATGCTGGACAGCCAAGGCTTTGGGGACGGGTACACACTGCCCGGCACCCTGGTAGCACAGTCAGTACTTGTTAACGGTGTGGGAGACAACACGGGCACCAGGATGGAGTGGGCGGTTGCCTGGTCTGATCTGGGATTGGCACCCGGGGCCGCCATTAGCTGGCATACTTCCAGTACCAATGCCAATCCGGGCAGTAGCAGTTTGCCTTCACAAATTGATGATAATATCGCAGGATGCGGCGGCCAATGTTCCGGCTCAAACCAGTTTGCCAACGTCTCCGTATCCCCTCAAAATATCCGTTATCAAGGTATTACCTACTTGTCAGAGCGTCTGACCAACACCGGAAATGGAAATGATCTATTTGATCTGGAGCTTGCTTCATCAGGGGACTTCACTCCTGATTTCTTAGGGTTTTATCGAGATCTAGGCACCGTTGGAGTGTTTGAAGATGGTATCGATCAACTGCTCACTGATACGGATGGGGATGGACTGATTGATACCGGGATAATACCAGGAGGGCAAACTGTTGATTTACTAATCGCCCTGGACATTCCAGACGGGATTACTAAGGGTTGTGTAGAAGTAGATGTGACGGCCACTTCAAATTTTGCCCCGGGGTGCGGCGCCACTATTATTCCGCCAAGTGGCTCGGTCACTTTTGATTTTTGTATTCAGGCCGACCTTTCCTTAACCAAAACAGTTTCTCCAGTAGTGGTAAGCGTAGGAGATAATGTGGTGTTTGCCTTGGAGCTAACCAATAATGGCCCTAGTGAAGCAACCGGTGTCACCGTAGAAGATCAATTACCATCCGGTTACAACTATTTGACCGACAACTCCGGAGGAAATTATGACAGTAACAGCGGAATTTGGAGTATATCCAGCATTCTGGCAGGTGAAACATTGAGCCTGAATATAGTGGCTACAGTTCTGGGATCTGGGGGGTATACCAATGTGGCAGAAGTGATCAGCTCATTACCAGAAGATCCAAATTCAACACCAGGAAATGGCCAACTTGCTGAGGATGATCAGGATAGCGCTACTCCTACGGTAAACCAAAAGCCCTTTGCCGACAACGACATGGCCAGCACCAATGAAGATGTGGCAGTGGATATAGACATTCTTGACGGGGATTCAGATCCCGATGGAACCCTTGATCCCGCTACCATCACCATCATTTCAGCTCCGGCAAATGGAAGCCTGTCGATCGATAATTTAACCGGAATAGTAACTTATACCCCTGATCCCGACTTTAACGGCAATGACTCCTTTCAGTATACAATTAGTGACGATTTGGGAGCTACTTCAAATGTGGCTACGGTATCTATAGATATTATATCCGTTAATGATGCTCCTATAATTACGGACTTAAATTTCTCCATAGATGAAGACCAAAATATTGTAGGGACATTGTTGGATAATGTTTCGGATCCTGATGGCAATAATTTATCGGTAAACACTACCCCCGTTTCCGGACCTTCAAACGGTACTTTAGTGATCAATCCTGATGGTACTTTTGATTATACACCAGATCCTGATTTTAATGGCAGTGATAGCTTTGTCTATGAGGTATGTGATGATGGCGTTCCACCGGAGTGTGTCCAGGCTACAGTTACCATTGATGTAAATTCGATTAATGACCCGCCTCTGGCAGGTAATGACGTGATAACTACAGATGAAGACACTCCGGTAAATGGTGACCTATCCCTGAATGACTCAGATCCTGCAGAAGGCCACAACTTAATATATACCACCGATCCAGTTGCCACACCGGCAAACGGCACAGTGGTTATTAATGCAGATGGCACTTATACCTATACGCCAGACCCGGATTTCAATGGAAGTGATAGTTTTACCTATGAGGTGTGCGATGACGGTACCCCATCAGCCTGCAGCCAGGCTACGGTAAACGTTACGGTTGATCAAGTGAATGACCCTCCAGTAGCTAATGATGACCTGGCCAGTGGAGACCCGGGAACATCGATCATTATCGATGCTCTTAACAATGACAGCGATCCGGATAATCACAACTTGTCTATTACCGCATTGATCGCGGGCCCTTCAAATGGTTCTGCCTCCATCCTGGCAGATGGCACCATTGAGTATATTTCCAATCCACTGTTCATTGGGGTGGATTTGATCACTTACCAGGTATGCGATGATGGTAATCCCAGCCTTTGTACCACGGCAGACATTTCTATATTTGTACCCTATACCCCTCTACCACCCGAACCAACGGATGACCAGATTGAAGTCGATGAAGATAGCTCCGTCTCCGAAGACCTGTTGGCCAACGATAGTGATCCCAATGCCGGGGAACAGCTGGTAATTAATACCACTCCGGTATCCGGGCCTTCAAACGGTACTTTAGTAATCAATCCTGACGGTACTTTCGATTATACACCAGATCCTGATTTTAATGGCAGTGATAGCTTTGTCTATGAGGTATGCGATGATGTAATACCCTCTCAATGTGCTACCGCTACCGTAAATATTACCGTAAATCCCGTGAATGATACTCCTGAAGGCACTGACGATAGCTATACCGGGGCAGAAGATACGCCGATATCCGGCAATGTCCTGGACAACGACACTGACCTGGATGGTGATATACTTAGAGTGAATCCCATACCTGTTTCCGGACCGTCAAACGGTGAATTGATCCTAAATTCCGATGGCACTTTCGACTATATTCCAGATCCTGACTTTAATGGTACCGACAGTTTTACTTATGAGGTTTGTGACAACGGATCTCCGGTTGCCTGTGAAACAGCCACTGTGACTATTACCGTAACTGAGGTTAATGATAATCCGGTAGTGACAGATATTGAAGTTACCACCGATGAGGATGAACCAGCCAGTGGGAATTTATTAGCTGGAGCGACTGATCCTGACGGAGATAACCTGGTGGTCAATACCACTCCAATATCAGGGCCTTCTAATGGATCTGTTACGATTATGCCTGATGGTACTTACACCTATACACCCGATGTGGATTTTAACGGCATTGACAGCTTTGTAGTGGAAATATGTGATGATGCGATTCCTCCAGCCTGTTCGCAGATCACAATAACGGTTGAAGTTAGTCCGGTGAATGATGATCCGTCGGCTCAACCCGACTCCTACACCACTGACGAGGATGTTCCGCTTACTATTAACCTTCCCGGTGTCATGACTAATGATTCAGACATTGACGGGGATGTGATATTCGTATCCGCTTTTGATGTCCTAAGTGCCAACGGTGGGGTTATTACCATGAGGCAAAACGGATCATTTGATTATCTGCCTCCTTTGGGATTTTTTGGACAAGATACTTTCAGCTACAGCATTGCTGATGGAAACGGAGGGTTTTCTTCCGCCACGGTAACTATCACCATAAATCTGGTGAATAGCGCCCCTGTAGTTTATAGTCTTAATAAGACCGGGCTGGTTAATAACGAGGTGAGCTTTACAGCGACTGACTTTCAAAATGCCTTCCAAGATCAGGATGGAGAGGCCCTGGTTATGGTAATGATATTGAGTTTACCTTCCAATGGCATTTTGCTGTTGAACGGGGTTCCAGTTACCCTCAATCAGGAGATACCCTTGTCTGAACTGGATAATCTTATTTTCCAACCGGATCCCGGATTTACCGGTCAGGCTTCATTTGACTGGACCGGTTCTGACGGGCATGAATATGCCCCTTCACCAGCTTCAGTGGGAATTACTATTCCATTTGACAGCGATAATGATGGCATTCCTGATGCAATTGAACTGGGGAATGAGGTCGATCCTGTAGACACTGACAATGATGGCATTCCAGATTATCTGGACCTCGATAGTGATGGTGACGGTATTCCCGATAGTACTGAGGCCGGTTCAGACCCCCAAAACCCGGTCGATACCGATATGGATGGTATTCCGGATTTTATGGACGAGGATAGCGATGGTGACGGCAAACCGGACCAGATAGAAGGCCTTACGGATTGTGACGGGGATGGAATTGCTAACTATATCGATGCCGATGACGGATGCATCGATGACCTGATTTTCTATCGAGGGCTTTCCCCCAATGGTGACGGCCAAAACGATGTTTGGGAAATCGATGGCATATGGAAGTATCCGGGAAACACGGTACAGATCTTCAACCGCTGGGGAAATCTGGTATTTAAAATACAAGGGTACGATAATTTCAATAATGTTTGGCGCGGGCAGTCCAACCAGGGATGGACTATAGGAGGCGAAGAACTGCCTGATGGCACCTATTTCTATTTGGTGGATCTGGGCGATGGAAGTAAGGTTAACAGCGGATATGTAATGCTAAAGAGATGAGAGGTAGATTTTTACACGGTTTATTACTTGTTGCCCTGATTGGCATATCGGGATCTGCGCTTAGGGCGCAGCAGCAGGCTATGTATACGCAGTATATGTTTAATGGACTGGCGATCAATCCCGCTTACACCGGAACTCATGAGACCATGGAGTTTACCGCGCTGGCTAGAGACCAGTGGACTGGCCTTGAAGGAGCTCCCAACACGCAAACCTTCACCATGCACGGCCCCTTACGAAATCGTAGTATCGGTTTGGGAATGATGTTTATTCGGGATAAAATAGGTGTTACCAGTCAAAATGGTGTGTATGGCACCTATTCATATAAATTGCAATTTCCTAATCGCGGTGTGCTCTCTATGGGACTCCAAGCCGGGCTAACCTTCTATAATGAGGATCTTGCAGAATTACTGCCTTATATTAAAAACCAATTGGATCCAAATTTTACTGATAGTCAAGTAAACGAGATCCTTCCGAACTTCGGAGCCGGATTGTACTACTATACCAAGAGATTTTATCTGGGGCTATCCGTTCCCCATTTAATAAGAAATCGCTACTATCAAATAGAGAGCACCGAATTCAACAGCAGGCAGGAGCGCCATTATCTTATCAATAGCGGAATTGTAGTGGATTTAAACCGCAACCTGATGTTGAAGCCTTCCACCTTGATCAAATATGTATCCGGGGCTCCGGTAGAAGTGGATTTGAATTTAAGCCTGCTGATTCAAAAAACCGTCTGGATCGGGGCTTCCTACCGCTCATTTGACTCTTTCAATGGGCTATTGCAGATTAACCTCAGCGACCAACTCCAAGTAGGGTATGCCTATGATTTTGCAACAGTCACGGATCTGAGTAAAGTTCAGGGTGGCTCTCACGAACTTCTTTTGAACTTCCGGATTAAACCCAAACGTACCCGAATGCTGACCCCCAGGTACTTTTAACAATTCCCGTACCAAATAAGTATCTGAAGATCAATGTCTAAAATCGTGTTTGTGGATAACTTTTTCAGGCGGATAAAAAATATGGGCAGTGTGGATAACCTACACCGCTTTTCATTTATGATCAGACCTTACATGACTTATATATGGGACGACTATAAGCCGAATCTTGGTAAGCAGATTACTAATTTGGCCCTTAAATGTGACGAAGATATTTTTTTGAATCTAGATGAACAGGTGTTATAGAATATTTGCTTTGCTGTTAGTGGTGTTGATGTGTTTGGGGATTACGGCCCCAATCGAAGCAGTTCAAACACGAAATACTTTTCTCACAGTATTTGACAGTAAGCTGAAAAGAGCGGACCGGTATTTCGAGAATTTTCAATATAAGGATGCACTGGAATTATACCTGAAGGTGCTGGAAAAAGAGGAGGATAACCAGGAAGTAAAGCTTAAAACCGCTGAGTGCTACCGAATGCTAAATCAGCCTGCTGAGGCTGCTCCTTATTACGGTGAAGTGCTGGCGGCAGGATACAACGATTTTCCCATATATAAATACTACTATGCTCAATCCTTGATGAGTATTGGCGATTATGAAGGGGCTCAAAAGTGGGTTATGGAATATGCCGATGAGACATCAGACTACCAGAGGGTTGAAGAATTGCAGGCTAGTTTACGGGAAATTGAACGTTTGTACGCGGATAGCACTGCTTACCTGGTCAACAAGCTGAATATTAACAGTGACCAATCTGATTTTGCGCCGGCCTTCTACCAGGATGGATTGGTGTTTGTCTCTTCTCGGGAAACTAAAACTAAAAAGAAATTCGCCTGGGATCAAACTCCGTTCCTAGACTTATTCTACAGCAGGTTACAGGATGATGGCAGTTTAGGGGCGCCTCAGAGATTTAGTGATAAGATCAATTCCAAATATCACGAGGGTCCAGTGGCATTTTACCAAGACGGCCAAAAGATCCTGTTTACCCGGAGCAACTATCACGATGGGACTTTATCCACAAGTATTGATGGTATAAATATGATCAGTATGTATACCGCAGAATTGGATGAAGACGGCAATTGGACCAATATTGAACCATTTGAACATAACAATAAAGAATATTCTACTGGCCATCCCACCATAAGTGCAGATGGTTACACCTTGTACTTCATTTCGGATCAACCGGATGGTTTGGGTGGTACAGACATTTATAAAAGTACCTGGAATGGTGTGGAATGGACCGAGCCACAGAACTTGGGGCCTAAAATCAATTCCAAAGGCAATGAAATGTTCCCGTTTGTGGATAACCAGGGTGTTCTCTACTTTGCCTCTAACGGAAAAGGTGGACTAGGTGGGCTGGATATCTTTCGAGTTGACCTAACCAATGCAGAGGAAGAGGCTAGTAATTTGGGCTATCCCATCAATACTAAGAAAGATGATTTTGCACTTATATTGAATCCGGACGGCAGTAGTGGTTACTTATCCACAAATCGAGATGGATCTGATGACGACCTTTACTTTTTCCAAATCAATCCCGATGCAGTGGAAACCATTGCCAATAAGGATTTTCAGGAAATGGATGTAGAGTTGCCGGAGCTGCAGCTTACCGCTTCTAATGAGCCGATCGACTATGTGGATAACTTGGATGATTACAGATTCGAATCCGGTTATCAAGAACCGGAACTGGATTGGGAGCCAAATGATTGGGACCAGGAAAATACCGAAGAAGAAGTAACATCTGAAGAGTATGTGGATAACTATGAAATGGAATCATTTGACAGTTATACCAGCCAAGATTCGGACCTTACCTCAATAGCAGAAGAAAATGAGTCGGAATTTGATGAAGATAACACCATATTCCTCAACAGCCAGGTAATCAACCAGGCGACCTACGAGCCATTGCATAATGCGGCCGTTGATATTATGGTTGATGGAATTCTGGTTGAGCGTTTATATACAGATGATCAGGGTTTGATTAATTTCAGAGTAAGCCCCGCCCATGACTATCAGCTGGTGGCATCTAAGCCAGGTTTCCAGCAAAACCAAGTGGAAGTCCTGGGGTCAACCATCGATCCTGTGGGGGAGGAGTCAATTGTAATAGCCTTGGAGTCAGGTGCATCCGCAATTGCTATTGAAGCTACAGTTGTGGATAAGTCTAACAATCAGGTTTTATCCGGGGCACAGGTTGAAGTTTATGTGGATAACTCCGACAGAGCAGTGGACTATAGCCTTAATCAGGGAATAATGGCCATGGCAGGTGAACCGGAGACTACTTATATGATCGTAGCTAGTAACCCAGGATATAATGATGTGTTTGTTAACTTATCCACCGATAGTTTGAGTACCAGTGAAACAAACACCTTAACCTTGCCTTTGTCGGCCTTTTCTGGTGAAGACAAGCAACAAATAAAAAATAAGGACAAACTATCCCTACTGGGTATTGTAACCAATAGCAAGACCGGCGAAATGGTAGCAGGGGCAAGGGTGAAGCTATTTGTTAATGGAGTAGAAAAAGAGCAGGCCATCAGCGAGCAATACGGCGAGGTAGAATTTAAATCAGCCAGGGATCAATCTTATATGCTCTTGGCTACGCACGATGATTATCAGGATCTTGTTTATCACTTGCCCAGCGGTTCAATTGATGGCGCCGAACACGGATTTGAATTGGCAATGATCCCCTTGGAAGCCGACCTGGTGGCAGAAGATCACATATTGGAGGAATTACAGGAATTTAGCACAGCTCCTAATGAAAATGCCGGGGTGGAAACCACTGAGATGATCGTAATAGAGGATATGTTAGGAGAGGATCAAGTGTTCCTTAGTATGAGCGAAAGAATTTATCAACTGAGAAATGAAGGGTATGACACTTACCTAATAGGAACTAATCATAGAACCTTGCTGGGCAGCAACTATGATCTTCAGGATCTTAAAGATCCATCCATTCTAAATCAAGTGCTGGCCCAACATGGATATCAAGTAGGTAATGTGATCAGGGTTAATAATATATACTACGATTTTGACAGGTCCAATATCAGGCAAGATGCTGAAGAGGAATTGAACAAACTGGCAGCCATTATGGACAGGCATCAGGAGTTGAGTTTGACCCTTGGTTCACATACAGATATGCGCGGGAGCAATAGTTACAATCAGGCATTATCTGAAAGAAGAGCACAATCTGCGGTGAACTTCCTGGCTGACCTGGGCGTGGATCAGGGCAGATTGGACGCGAATAGTTTCGGTGAATCAACACCGGTAAATGGATGTGTGAATGACGTTCAGTGTTCAGAAGCTCAACATCAATCCAACCGCAGAACTGAATTCAAATTAGTACTGGACCAATCCCTTTCACCGGAACTAATTTCATCAGCTGAACTATAATATAGACCCGGATAGCCAGGTTTTTCCAATTTTCAACGAAATTTTTCAGCGAATTCTAAGATTACGCGGTTTCGCGGCATAGTACAAACTTGCGATAAAATTATACACCGAGCTCACATTCTAATTACCTGATCATCTCGAAAACCATCTACAACTAAATAGTAGTGTCGGGCTGGGGTTCAGCACTAGTATGTTCTGTGGATAACCATTAATGTCCACACCCATAGGATTTCTAAACGTTCAAGTTATCCACAGATCTGCTCCTAGAATTTATGCAATTTTAAATTATCCACACAGGGGTGATTGTTAATAACTTATACAGCCTTCATTAAATTATTATTTCAAGTGTCCTATTTTTTTATGAAATTTAATGGACCCTATGGACGTACCGTAACCCATTAATATTTCATGAAGATCAACCGGGCAATTGTGTTCGCCATAATAGCCTTATTGTGTACCAGTACTGTAAGCGCACAGATCAGAGTATCACCCAAAGAGCGAAGGGCGAATAAGAATTTCCAGGAGGGCAGTTACCACCGGGCTGTCCGACAATACCTCAGGGTATTGGAACGTAACCCGGCTAACCACCGGGTTAAGCTCAAATTAGCGGAGAGTTACTTCCAATTGAATGACACTGAGAAGGCGGAGAAGTATTTTTCGGAAGTGATCAGCAAACCTTTCATCATTAAAACACCTCATTTCTTGCAGTATGCCCAAACGTTGCAGAGCAACGGGGATTTCACCCGTAGTATGCGGTGGGCTAAAAAATACTTATCGGCCAATCCCAAAAGCGAAGTTGGGCAAAATCTCGTATTTAGCTTACAGCACATTTCCCAATACTATAGGGATTCCAGCAAATACTCGGTCGTACCACTCAATATCAATACCCAGGCTTCTGAATTTGCTCCTACTTATTATGGGAATGGAATTGCATTCTCGTCTTCCAGAAAAAAGAAAATTAATCTGGAAGCCAACTACCTAAGAGATCGTTCTAAATATCTGGATCTTTTTGTGACTGAACCGTTACTGGGACACAATATGTACACGACTCCTAAAAAACTTCGTGGTAGTGTAAACAGTAAAATGCATGAGGGACCGGCGACTTTAACAGATTCCGGGACCAGGCTCATCTTCACCCGAAATCAATATGCCAAGTTAAAACCGCAGCAGACTAATCGGTTGAACCTATTTTCGGCCACCCGCCAATTCGAATCAGATCCCTGGAAAAATGTGACTCCATTGCCTTTCAACAATAGGAACTATTCTGTAGGTCATCCCACTATGGATCCATCCGGAGCTGTTATGTACTTTGTTTCGAATATGCCTGGAGGATACGGGGGAACAGACATTTATAAGGTGATTTATGTCCGGGGGAAATGGGGAGTACCTAGCAACCTAGGTCCTGAGATCAATACCCCAGGAAACGAAATGTTTCCCTACATTGCAGAAAACGATATTCTATACTTTGCTTCCAATGGCCATCCGGGAATTGGCGGATTGGACATTTATCGGGCAGACCTGACCGCCGAAAAACCAGTTGTGGATAACTTGGGCTTCCCAATAAATAGCACCAAGGACGATTTTGGTCTAATCAAACGTGAAAACTCCGGATATTTTTCTTCAAATCGAGGGGGAAATGATGACATATACCGCTTCAATGAAGAATATCGGGTCATAGAGGTCCTGGTTGAAGCTGCCGACTTATCAGGCACTACTTTAACCCTTAGTGCTGACGGTATGGATTTAAGCACCTATAAGCCTGACGACAATGGCAAAGTACGCCTGGAGTTAGCGCCGGAAGCACCGTATGAAATAGCTGTGGAATCACCAGGCTATAACCCAGAAGTGATATTACTGGATTCGGGCCCTTCACCTGATGTGGTCAAACTTGAATTAACTCCTATGAGAACGAACCCCGAGCCGGGAACCCTATTCCAGATCAGGGATCATACTGATACAGCGACTTATATATTAACCGAAAAAGGCGTTATCGAGATCAGTGGACAATCATCGCATTGGCTTGATAACCTTATGGAAGAAAACCATATCGCCATTACGGATACCGCACATATAGACCCAATCCATTATGACTTTGATGAAAGTCAGGTGGATGATCCGTATTTGATGGAATTGAATAAGCTAGCCGCATTGATGAACAAATATCAATACCTGGAATTCCAACTAAACGCCCATACAGATTCCAGGGGGCCGTCATCTTATAATTTGAATTTATCACAACAGCGGGCTTCATCCGCTAAGGATTATCTTGTTCGTATGGGGATTGCCGCTCACCGTCTACTGGCGAAAGGTCATGGAGAGCAGCAATTGATCAATACTTGCGGGGATGGACAGCCATGTGCCCGGTCTATGCACCTGGCAAATCGAAGAACTGAGTTCGCTTTGGTGTATATGGACCAGGACCAGGTAGTAAGCAACTATTGAGTTTAGCTCAAAATCTCTATTTCATCGCTTTGACCATTCCAGATGCTCTGGGGGTGAAAATCACGGAGATTAAAACCCAGTTCAAGCAACACTTTGGCAGTAAAGCTGCTTTACGCTCCCCACCTCATATAACTTTGCATATGCCTTACCGAGTCAACTCAACTAAACATGAACGCATCTCCAGAGGCTTGTTAAAGTTATCCACAACTTTCCACCCTTTTGACTTAAAATTGGAGAATTTCGGGGCATTTCCACCTCGAGTTATATATATCAAAGTGATCGAAAACCCCTATTTGCTGCTACTCCAAAAGGAGATCGCAGAGCTATTTCGTAGAAATTTAAGTATGCATTCTGCCAATTTCCGGGGCCAGCCCTTTCATCCTCATGTTACCGTAGCTTTCAGAGATTTGAGTAAGCCCAATTTCAGGCAGGCCTGGGAAATTTACCGGAATGAGGAATTTGAGGGGAAAGTCGGGATTAAAGATATAACATGCTTGAAACACGATGGAAAGCTATGGCATAGCTTTCAGAAATTCCCACTTACCGGGTTATCCTGAAATTTTCATTAAAATTTATACTGAAAATTATTCGTTGATATAGAGAAACTTACCTCGATATTCCATAATCCTGGTAAAAATTTTCCTTATAGATCGCTTAACAGATAGCATTTAAGCTGATTTATCCTTAATTTCCTCACCCTTTTTTGTCACACATGGGTTACAAAACTTACATGTGTAGTATTTATTAAGGGAACAGCGCCAACTAACTAGCTACTTCCTGATAGCAATTTTTGAGAAGACCCACATTTAAGTATTTACCCAAGACTAATAAAAAACCACTAAAAAAAATTAAATTATTCTAATATGAAACAGGATGTTTACAAGATGAAGAGCTGGATAATTAGCGTTTTACTAGGCATCCTCACTTCAATCAATGTAATGGCCCAAACCATCTCGGATAGTTGTTTCATTGTTCCTGAGGATGCTGGCTTGCTGGTTAGAATCCATAAAACTACAGGCCAGGAAACATTGATTGGTCCACTGGGGGTATTTAAGGTACAGGCCATTAGTTTTAATGGCACAGGAGATATTCTGTATGCTGCTAATAACGTGCGCATGGGTACCATCAATATCAACACCGGGGCATTTACACCAATGAGTGAAGATTATGGTACCGGAAGTGGTGTCAGGGGCACCATCACTTTTATAAATTTAGACGGACTGGCTTATGATGTATTCACTGACTTTATTTTTGGAGCTGTTCGAGTTTCCTCCGAAGACCTGTTAATTAGAATTGATCCCGAGACCGGAGCACATATCCCCGATGCGTTTGGACCGGGTTTAGATTACGTTCCAATAACCGGTGTTTTTCCCAAAGTCGACGATTTGGCAGTTAGTCCCATAGATGGAAAACTGTATGGAGTTTCCAGAAGAAATTTGGGCGGAGACGTGGTGATCACCATTGACAAAGCCACAGGAGAAGGTACCATAGTGGGACCGATGGGAATCGATATTGTTGAAAGTCTTGGCTTTGATAATGATGGTAACGGTTATGCCACTACCGGTAATGATACGTCCACTCCCAATAGATTTTTTGCAGTAGATGTTTCTACCGGGGCGACCACTGAGATTGCTGAATTGATGATCGCCGATGATTACGAATCTTGTAGCTGTACCACTCTTTCACAAGTCACCGAAGGCAATAATGATCCTGTCACCCAGGATGACGAATATACCGCTTTGTTAGATGAAACTTTAACTATTGATCCTCCCGGGGTACTGGGCAATGATAGTGATCCCGACGGGGATGACTTAACCGTTACTCTGGCTGACGCGATTTCCGATCAAGGTGGAACAGTAGAGGTAGACGAAAATGGAGGTTTTACCTACACCCCCCCTGCTGGCTTCACCGGTACCGATACCTTTACTTACACGGTAAGTGATGGAAACGGAGGAACCGACAGTGCCACTGTCACCATAGAAGTAACTGACGGGAGTGGCGGAAACAACAACCCGCTGGCGCAGGACGATGAGTATAACACCGAACAGGATATACCTTTAACTGTTTCCCCTCCCGGAGTACTGGCTAATGATAGTGATGTGGATGGAGATGATCTTACCATATCGGCTTTTGATGCAGTCAGCGCTAGTGGCGGTACTGTAGAGTTGGATGGCGATGGAGGATTTACCTACACTCCTCCGGCGGGCTTTACCGGCACTGATAGTTTTACCTATACGGTAAGTGATGGGAATGGTGGGACGGATACTGCAACAGTAACTATTGAAGTAGATGGTGGAAGTGGAGGAAATGCTGAACCCACCGCCCAGGATGATGAATATAGCACGGAGCAGGATGTGCCGTTGACAGTTTCGGCTCCCGGGGTGTTATCAAACGACAGCGATGGAGACGGAGATGATCTTACAGTGAGTGAATTTGATGGTACCAGCGCTGAAGGTGGTACCGTGGAGATGAATGCGGATGGCAGCTTTACCTATACACCTCCGGCGGGTTTTACCGGCACGGACAGTTTCACCTATACGGTAAGCGATGGCAACGGGGGCACCGATATCGCTACGGTTACAGTCACTGTGACTGCACCCAACAGCGATCCATCGGCCCAGGATGATGAATATAGCACGGAGCAGGATGTGCCGTTGACAGTTTCGGCTCCCGGGGTACTGGCCAATGACAGCGACCCAGAGGGAGACGATTTGACCGTGAGCGCCTTTGATGGTACCAGCGCTGAAGGTGGTACCGTGGAGATGAATGCGGATGGCAGCTTTACCTATACACCTCCGGCGGGTTTTACCGGCACGGACAGTTTCACCTATACGGTGAGCGATGGCAACGGGGGCACCGATATCGCTACGGTTACAGTCACTGTGACTGCACCCAACAGCGATCCATCGGCCCAGGATGATGAATATAGCACGGAGCAGGATGTGCCGTTGACAGTTTCGGCTCCCGGGGTACTGGCCAATGACAGCGACCCAGAGGGAGACGATTTGACAGTGAGCGCCTTTGATGCCAGCAGCGTTGAAGGTGGTACTGTAGCAATGAATGCTGATGGCAGTTTTACCTATACACCTCCGGCGGGTTTTACCGGCACGGACAGTTTCACCTATACGGTGAGCGATGGCAACGGGGGCACCGATACCGCTACGGTTACCATTATAATCGCCAATCCCAATACCAATCCGGATGCGGTGGATGATGAATATGAAACCGACATTGACGTGGTACTAACAGTTGAGGTTCCAGGTGTGTTGATAAACGATACCGATCCGGAAGGTGATGAACTTATGGTGATCGAATTTGATGCGATTGGTACTGCCGGGGGAACCATTGAAATGAACGAAGACGGAAGCTTTACCTACACGCCTCCACCAGGGTTTACCGGGACGGATACTTTCAGCTACACCATTAGCGACGGAAATGGCGGCACGGATACCGCTACTGTTACTATCCTGGTGAATGATGTTCCATTGCGTATTTACAATGCTTTCTCCCCTAATAGTGATGGAGTAAACGATGTGTGGGTGATCGAAGGTATAACCCAATTCCCTAACAACACGGTAAAAATATATAACCGTTGGGGCAACCTGGTCTATCAGGTTAGAGGATATGATAATACTGCCCACGTATGGCAGGGTCAATCTACTGAAGGAATAATTCTGGGAGATAAGCAGGTCCCTGATGGGTCTTATTTTTATCTGCTCGATCTGGGTGATGGATCGGAATTGTTAAACGGATTCGTGGTGATCCATAGATAGTGCTTGCTAGGAAAATGAAAATGGTCATGAAAATCTTTAAATCTTTATTAATTGTGATTGGGCTTTTGGCTTTGACAAAACCTGTATATGGTCAACAGGAAGCCATGTTTACCCAATATATGTTCAATGGCCTGGCTTTGAATCCCGCCTATGCCGGTAGCCATGAGTCGCTGAGCGCCACTGTATTATTTCGGGACCAGTGGACCGGACTGGGAGGAGCGCCTACTACTCAAACCTTCTCCTTGCATTCACCTATAAGAAATGCCAAGATCGCTTTAGGTTTGCAGGTAATTCACGATAAGATCACCGTGTTTAATCAATATGGGGTGAATGGCAGTTATGCTTATCGGATATTTACCAATAAAGGTACTTTATCCATGGGCCTGCAGGTGGGGTTTACCAGTTACAATGCCGATTTAACGGAGCTCGAACCTCAGAATCCCAATGACAATGTTTTTAACGTGGATATCAATAAGATGATGCCAAATTTGGGAGCCGGAGTATATTATTATACGGACAAGTTTTATGCCGGAGTATCTGTTCCTCAGTTAATACAAAACTCTTTGGACGAAGAGGTCATTGAACTGGACTCTGACGCTCATCAGGAAAGACATTATTTCCTGACCAGTGGGTATATGTTTGAATTAAGCCCTTCAGTTAAATTGAAACCGAATTTCTTACTGAAAGTGGTGGAAGGAGCACCGGTGGAACTTGATCTGAATGCCAATGTTTTGTTTAATGAAGTACTGTGGCTGGGATTATCGTGGAGATCTATGGCTGACTTTGATGCACTGTTGGAATTACAGCTTACAGATCAACTTTTACTGGGTTATTCCTACGATTTTGCCAGTACTACCGACTTGAGACGAGTCAACAGTGGATCACATGAGCTGATGATCAATTATCGCTTTAGATATGCCAAAAACAAGGTGGTTACACCACGATATTTTTAATTTGCAAACTTTGTAAGATCATGAAGAAGGGAGTTATACTATTTTGTTTGTGGTTGTTGGCTGTGGAGCTGCCGGCACAAATTTTGGGTGATAACCCTGAACTGGGTAACCTGGGACTTAATTTTACCAACAAAATGCGCAAGGCCGATCTGTATTTCGAATACTTTGCTTATCGGGATGCGGTTGATATGTACCGGCAACTGTTAGAAAAGAGAGGAGCAGATGATACTTTAAAGTTGAAATTGGCGGAATCTTATCGCAAACTCAACAATCAAGACAGTGCGGCGGCCTGGTATTCCAGAGTTGAGGATCAGGGTGTGCTTCAACCTATTCACCATTTATACTATGCTCAGGCCCTGCACGCCTCCGGTAGGTTTGAAGCGGCAAAAGTTCAATACCAGAAATACTATGATCTGGTGTCACAGGATAGCCGGGCGCCTTTGAAAATTGAAGGGATTGAGAATATTACGGATTATTATATCGATTCGGCTTTATATCATGTAGAGGAAGTCTCAACTAATTCTCCTGCAGCTGATTTTAGCCCCAGCTATTTTCAGGATGGTATCATTTTCGCCTCTGCCCGTCCCAGGCCAGCACTCATAAAGCAAAAATTTAAATGGGATAATACTCCTTACCTGGATCTTTATTATACCGAGGTAGTGGAGGGGTCATATTCAGCCCCCCAAGGCCTGAGCAACCAGGTTAATAGTAAATACCACGAAGGACCGGTAACCTTCTTCGCTGATGGGAAAAAAATGATCTTCACCCGCAATAATTACTACCAAAGTAAAACCGGTAGGAGTGAGGAAGGTATCGTGAAACTTAAACTTTACCAGGCAGAAGTTTCCGAGGAAGAAGGCTGGTATAATATACAGGAGCTGCCATTCAATAGCGATCAATACTCTGTTGGTCATCCCACCCTGAGTCGTGATGGCCAGCGTTTATACTTCATTTCAGACATGCCTGGAGGCTTCGGCGGCACCGATATTTATGTAAGCACTTTCGATAGCACCTGGTCCGCCCCCGTCAATCTGGGTAATGCCGTAAATAGTGAGGGTGACGAGATGTTCCCCTACTTATATGATGATAAATTGCTCTATTTTGCCAGCAATGGTTACGGTGGCCTGGGAGGGTTGGATATATATAAAACCTGGTTGGTGGAGGATGAGGCACCGGGAGTAGTAAATTTAGGCTATCCGATTAACACCACCCGGGATGACTTCGGATTGATCCTGGATGAACAGGGAAAATCCGGTTATTTCAGTTCCAATCGAATTGGTGGTGCAGGAAATGATGATATCTATACCATGATACTAAACAGGATCATAGTCAATGCCTATCTGGTGGATAAAGCTACTAAGGAGCCTATTGAAGATGGCATTCTATTCGTTTTGGATAAAACTACCGATCGGCCGGCGCCGGTACTAAAGGAAAAGAATATGGTGCAATACGATGCGCTCCCCAATCGGGAATATGAGATAAAAGGCAGCAAAGAGGGATACTACGATAATAGTGTCACCCTGCCGGTTGAACAGTTGACGCCGGGCACCAGGGAGCTATCGGTAACCGTTGAACTGGAGAAAATACCGGAATACCCCCCTTTGGATATACCAGCTGATGTCACTGCCGCTGACGTACTGTTTATTGAGAATATTAGTGGAAAAAGACAAAGCTTTGTGTTGCCTCAGGACTCCATCTATTTCTATGACGGAACAGAAAGTCAACTGCAAACTGCTCTGGCTGCCAAAAACATCGCCATAGGGGAGGTGATCAGGATAAGCAATATATATTTTGACCTGGATAAGTGGAACATCCGGGCTGACGCTGAAGAACAGTTGAAAAAGCTGGTTTCATTGATGAATCGCTATCCCAATATTCAACTTTCCATGGACTCTCACACGGATTCACGACAGACCGATGACTACAACGATGCGCTTTCGATGAGAAGAGCCCGTTCAACCATGAATTATCTGGAGAAAAGTGGCATAGCGGAATCCCGGATGAAACGGACCCATTTTGGTGAACGCCAGTTGGTGAACGATTGTGGGAATGACGTTATTTGCACAGAGGTACAACACCAGTTCAATCGCCGTACTGAATTTGAAATCACCGACTATTGACCGGGCAGGATTAGAACAATCCGGAATGAACACCAGGTAGTTTAAATTAAATAGATTTTTATACCCCTGTAAGGGCGCGTAAGCTTTTATCTAATATTTAAGGGATGCGGCCTTTAACTTACCATGATTTACAACGTCACATGGTATGGTTAAGGTCTTTCTGGTAGTAATAATGCTATTATGGGGTGGCGCTCTGGACATTAATGCTCAGATTGCCTTTCTGGACCCCAGCCATAACAGTGCGTTAACGCAAGCAGATAAGTACTATTCCCGTCAGGCATATAAACATGCCCTCTTTTTATATCATCAAGCCCATAGCGCTGACCCGTCATTGAATCGGATTATGATTAGAATAGCGGATTGCTACCGCAGGATTGGAAATCCCCAGAGGGCGGCATTTTGGTATGAAAGAGGCAGGGAGTATCTACTGGATAACCCAGGCGCAGCCTGGTTGGATTACGCCATGGTGCTCAATAATTTGCAGCGTTACCGTGAAGCCAGGGATTGGTATCTAAAATACCTGGAGCACTTTCCGGATTACGCGCCTGCGCTTGCTTATGCATCCAACATAAATTTGCGGTCTAAGTTGATAAATAATCAGATGGAGATCACTGCTTTGGCGATAGAAGGTCACCAGCCAATGTTCAGCCCGTGCTATTACCAGCGAGGGCTGGTGATCGTTGCAGGTGGAGCTGGAGGAGGCATTGCCGGTAAGTTGGCAGCCTGGAACGAAAATCCGTATTTTGATCTGTATTATATCACTATGTCCCCGGAGTCCCGGGGAACGCTCAGCAAAATGGACCCTCGCCTAAACTCCCCGTACCATGAAGGGCCGGCCATATTTTACCAGGAGGATCAACAGGTTATTTTTACCCGAAACGCCCCAAAACGAAATGGATCCCGAAAGTTGCAATTGATGCAGTCCAGAAAATTGTCAAATGGACGGTGGAAAAAACCTACTGCAATCAAATTTTTTACCGAAAACTATTCTGTAGGGCATCCCGCATTGAATTCCAGCGCTGAGGTGTTGTATTTTGTCTCCGATATGCCGGGTGGATATGGCGGTACCGACCTATATGTCAGTTATTGGTCTAACGGCCAATGGCAAAAGCCTCGTAATCTCGGTCCGGTGGTTAATACCCCTGGAAACGAGCAGTTCCCTTTTGTCGACCACCATACCCTCTACTTTTCATCTGATGGGCATGGAGGTTTAGGGGGATTGGATATATTTAGGGTCTCCCTCGATAGTTTAACTACACCTCAAAACCTGGGATATCCTTTGAACAGCTCTAACGACGACTTTGGAATAATCGGGAAGGACAATATGCAAAAAGGTTACTTTACCTCTAATCGGAGTGGAAAAGATCGCATTTATAGTTTCAGCGGTACATTTTAGAACTCAATAGTCCTGGAAGTCGACCCTTTGGAGAAACGCAGGCTTTTTATTTGCCCTAGGTAATTTATATGCGTGAGGTTGATCTGATCATCATAAGTTTCGTGTAATACCCGGTAGTTTAGGGTCAGATCCTTAAGGTTACCCACCTCTTTAACCTCCAGATAACACCATACCACGTCCTCTTCAATTTCAAATCCTATGAACTCCGGCCGGGCAGGCTTGTTGTCAAGATGCAAAGTTAGATTTTCCAGCAAATAGTCTGCTAAATCTCGATTTACCGATGCTGAATTCCGGGTCTCGAAGTAATTTTGAACTCTGGTTCTTTGGGTAAGCGCCAGTTCCAGATCATCCATGAATATACGGCAGGATATCTCGAAGGTATCACTTTCATCGGCATAGACCAGTTCACATACGCTGATATGAAAGGGGTGCACCAACAGCGAAACCCATAAAAGCACTGCTTGAATCATATTTAGGGTATTATCTGATTTTCAAAATTATACATTATAATTGCAAAATGTCTCAAGATCTATACCAAATTAGATATGGTTTTCGGGCTTATCATTTATGAATGAGTTTTATCTCTATCTGCGGCTTGGTTTGGAACATATCCTGGATGTTAGGGGTTATGACCATATACTTTTTATAGTTGCACTGACCTCCGTATACCTTATTCAGGACTGGAAAAAAATTCTGGTATTGGTCACTGCTTTCACTGTGGGGCATTCGTTGACACTGGCATTATCTACATTTAACTTGATACGGGTAGACCCCGATTTGATTGAATTTTTAATTCCTCTCACCATCATTGTGACGGCTATTAGTAATTTATTTAAAAGAACTTTCAATAAATCCCGAAACGTCCGAACCAACTATCTGTTTGCCCTTTTTTTTGGACTGATTCATGGGTTGGGATTTTCCAACTATTTGCGGGCCTTATTAGGCCGCGACGTTTCCATCTTAAAGCAGTTATTGGCCTTTAATCTGGGATTAGAAGTCGGTCAAATAATAATTGTTGGCTTATTTCTGCTGGTTTCCTTTATTTCAGTTACCGTTTTGGGAGTCCGTCATAGAGACTGGAATATGATTATTTCATCTATGGTAGCGGGAATAGCCCTGGGATTAATAATTAATTAACAAAGACAACATGAAATTGAGATTAGGCATTCTGATACTCCTGTTATTGCCTGCGGGCCAGGCGCTAGCACAGGATTATCAGCAAAGGTTTGAACAACTGGGTACCATGTTACCTACCCCTAATGTGTATCGCACCGGATCTGGAGCGCCGGGTCCTCAATATTGGCAGCAGAGAGCGGATTATTCAATTGCAGTAACCCTTGATGACCGCAATCAAACCATTTCCGGAACTGAAAAAATCACTTATACCAATAATTCACCTGATCCCCTGGGATATTTATGGGTACAATTAGATCAAAATGTGAGGACTTCTGACAGTGATAAGTATCAGGTTGCCATAAATTCGCTTAAGGACAGCCTGAACGCCAAGTCGCTGCTGAACATATCGCAGGATTATGAGTACCAGGGAGGTTTCAAGATTCATCAGGTGATAGATCTATCTGGTAATGCGTTGGCGCATTCCATTAATAAGACCATGATGCGGGTGGAACTCCCCCAGATCTTAAGCTCCGGAGACAGCTTTAGCTTTCAGATAGATTGGAGCTACAATATCAATGATCGAATGTTGGTAGGCGGCAGATCCGGTTATGAATTCTTTCCGGAGGATGGCAACTATTCCTACACTATCGCCCAATGGTTTCCCCGGATGGCTGTTTATGATGATGTAAACGGCTGGCAAAATAAACAATTTTTAGGGAGCGGAGAGTTCGCATTGCCTTTTGGTGATTATGAAGTATCTATCACGGTTCCGGAGGATCATATTGTGGCTGCCACCGGCGAACTGCAAAATGCCGGGGAGGTACTCACCAAGGAGCAACAGCAGCGTCTTGAGCAGGCTGAGAATGCTGGATCACCGGTAATTATAGTTACCGAGGATGAAGCCATTTACAAGGAAAATAATCCCCTTTTTGATGGCACTAAAACCTGGAGATTCAAAGCTCGCAATGTCCGTGATTTTGCTTTTGCCAGCAGTCGAAAGTACATCTGGGATGCCCAAGGGGTGGAAATTGGTGCTCGCAAGCCCATGGCCATGTCTTTTTATCCTAAAGAAGGGAATCCCCTATGGGAAAAGCACAGTACGGAAGCCGTAGTGAATACCCTTATCACTTATTCAAAATATACCATTGATTATCCCTATCCGGTGGCCATCTCAGTGCATGCAGCCAGTATTGGAATGGAGTATCCCATGATCTGTTTCAACTTTGGAAGACCCAATAAAGATGGTTCTTACAGTGACAATACGAAATACAACATGATAAGCGTGATTATTCATGAAGTGGGGCATAACTTTTTCCCGATGATCATCAACTCGGATGAGCGTCAATGGACCTGGATGGACGAAGGATTGAACACCTTTGTGCAATATCGTACCCAAGTGGAGCAATATGAAAATTTCCCTTCGAAAAGAGGGCCAGCCGCTAAGATCGTACCCTATATGAAAGGGGATAAAAGTCAGATCAGACCTATCATGACCAATTCAGAGCAAATTCTGCAGTTTGGCAACAACGCTTATGCCAAACCGGCAACTGCCTTAAGCATCCTGCGTGAGACGGTAATGGGTCCGGAGCTTTTTGATTATGCTTTCAAAGAATACGCCCGCAGATGGGCCTTTAAACATCCCACCCCTGCGGATTTCTTCCGCACTATGGAAGATGCCTCGGCAGTAGACCTGGATTGGTTCTGGAGAGGCTGGTTTTACAGCACCGACCATGTCGATATAGGAGTGGACGAAGTGAAATGGTATCGCATGAAGGTCCCGGAAGCCTCGGTAGAAAGAAAGCTGAGCAACCGCAAGCAAAAGCTTGCCAACTCAGGCCAATCCGGTCAACAAGATCAGAAAGCCAGGGATTTTCAGCAGGGATTTCAGGAATTTACCGTGCTCTCCACGGGAGACGGCAGCTATAAAGAATTCCTGTCCCGGATAGATGACAGTAGGATCATGGAGGCGCATTCCGATAAGAATTTCTATCAGATCACTTTTACCAACGATGGAGGCCTGGTTTCTCCGATCATTCTACGTTTTACTTTTACCGATGGCACCAGTGAAATCCAAACTGTTCCGGCGGAGATCTGGAGAAAGAATGAGCGACAAGTGACCAAGGTTTTCGTAATGGATAAAGAAGTAGTGGATATTACCTTGGATCCTAATGCTGAAACGGCCGATGTGGAAGTGGAGAACAACTTTTTTCCCAGACGGGACATCAAGTCAAGATTGCAGCAGTTTAAAGAGAAACAAGGGCAGTAGTCAATTTTCCGAAGCAAAGGAAAATCGGTCCAGATCAACATTACCACCGGATATTATTATCCCTACTTTTTTGGAATCAAACTTCTGTGGTGCTTCCATTACCGCCGCCAAAGGTACCGCTCCGGAAGGTTCTACGATCAGCTTCATTCTCTCCCAAATTAAACGCATTGCTTGGCGTATGGTATTATCTTTTACCCTTATAATGTCATCCACATATTGACGTATAATATCAAAAGTGAGATCACTTAGGGAAGTAAGCAATCCATCGGCGATAGTATCCGGATGCTCCGAGGGTTGTAATTTTCCTGAATGTAATGACCGGTAAGCATCGTCGGCGCCGGCGGGTTCACTCCCCAACACCGTCGGGGAGGGTGACCAGTAATGACAACATAAGGCCGTACCAGATAATAATCCTCCGCCTCCTACTGGTGCTATGACCACATCCGGGTTTACTTGAGATTGAAGCAGCTCCAGCGCGGCAGTGGCCTGGCCGGCAATTATATGGGGATTATCATATGGATGAATGAAAGTTGCCCCGGTTTTTCCCCGTACTTCTTCCATGGTTTGCTCCCGATCGCGCAAGGTTGACGGGCAAAAGATGATTTCGGCTCCATACTCTTCGACAGCTTTTACCTTTACCTTTGGCGCGCTGTCTGGCATGACGATATAGGCTTTGCAACCTATTAACGCCGCGGTCTTGGCCAGGGCTTGGGCATGATTGCCGGAACTGTGGGTTACCACTCCAGAGGCTAACTGATCTTTGGTCAACTGCAGGACCGCATTGGCTGCTCCTCTCATCTTAAAGGCCCCCACTTTTTGCAAATTTTCACATTTAAAGTATAGAGAACACCCCATGAGTTGGTCCAGGGTTTTACTAGTGAAAATGGGAGTGTGATGAATGTACGGCTTTATCCGTTGGTGGGCCTGCTCAATTTCAGGGAGCGCCGGTATAACGCGTTTGTTATTCATCATTACTCAATGTGCCTCCAACCAGTTATCCCCGGTACCAATTTCAATTTCCATAGGTACTTCCAGAGGTAGGGCATTTTTCATCAGTTTGGACACTTGCTCTTTAACCTGCTCTAGCTCTGGACGATATACATCAAAGACCAATTCGTCGTGTACCTGCAGGATCATGCAGGTTCGAAGCCCTTGCTCATTGATCCAGCGGTGGATGTCAATCATCGCAACCTTTATAATATCGGCAGCGCTACCCTGTATGGGGGCGTTGATGGCATTTCTTTCCGCGTAACTGCGCAGGGTATAATTGCGGGAGTTAATATCCCGTAAATAGCGACGACGTCCAGTAATGGTTTCTACATAACCGTTCTCTCTGGCTGAGTTTATCGCTTGGTCCATATAATCCTTTATGGCGGAGAATTCCTGGAAATAGGCTTCCATGATCTCTTTTGCTTCGGCCCGGGGAACTTTCAACCTCTCTGAAAGCCCAAAAGCCGACATCCCGTAAAGTAATCCGAAATTAACCGCCTTTGCCTTACGCCTCATATTGGCATCGACTTCCTCTAATTCCACGCCGAATATCTTACTGGCGGTGGTAGCGTGGATGTCCCTCCCCTGCTTAAAGGCATCCATCATATCGCGGTCTTTGGCGAAGGAAGCGGCTATCCGCAACTCGATTTGGCTATAGTCAGCCGCCAGCAAAGTGTGATCGGAATCCCTGGGGATAAATGCTTTACGGATCTCCCGCCCCTTTTCCGTTCGTATGGGAATATTTTGCAAGTTGGGATTATTCGAACTCAGTCTGCCGGTAGCGGCGACGGCCTGACTGAAGGTGCTGTGAATGCGACCATCCCGGGGGTCGATCATCTGTGGTAGGGCGTCTAAATAGGTGGATTTTAACTTTTGATAGACCCTGAAATCCAAAATATACTGAACGATGTCATGTTCATCAGCCAGCTTTACCAGTATATCTTCACCGGTGGCATATTGCCCGGTACGGGTTTTCTTGGGCTTATCCACCAGGTTGAGCTTGTCAAATAATATTTCCCCGAGCTGCTTGGGAGAAGCAATATTAAATTCCTCACCGGCCAGGTCAAAAATGGTTTGTTGAAGCTTCTCGGATGCTTCCTGCAGCTCATCAGAAAGCTCCTTCAATACGCCAGGATCTACATTGATACCCTGGTATTCCATCTCTGTAAGCACTTCGATGAGCGGGATCTCAATTTCCCCGTAGACCCGATGTATGGCTTCAGGAGGTTGCAAGTGGTTTTTCAATTGCAAAACAATATCGGCCTGCTCTCCGGCAAATGACACCATTTTATCCTTGGACACCTCATCCCAGGTAATTTTATTTCTTCCACTACCGGTTAAACTCTCCGATTTTATGGGTTGATAATTCAGCAGGGATTCAGACAAAATTTCCAGGCTGTGACTGGTTTCCGGGTCGGCCAGATAATGGGCTATCAGGGTGTCAAATAAAGGTAAGTTATTAACCATGCCATGATCCTTGAGCGCTAATAGACTGGCTTTAAGGTCATGCCCAATAAGCAGTAATTCTGATCCCGCCAATAACGGCTGAAGCAAATCGACCCACTCCTCGGCCTTTTCAGGCCAGGGAATATAATAACCTTCGTTTGGAAGATATGAAATGGAGAGACCTAATAAGGTGCCATCCTCATTGAGGAAAGTGGCTAAACTGAACTCTTTTTGTTTTTCTATATGAGAGATCAGGCTCTTAAGAAGTTTTTGGCTGTCGATAAGATGATAATCCCGGATTACCGTATTGATGGATTGTTTGTCCTGATCCTCCCCGGGCATTTCCGCAATGGGGTCCGTATTATCATTAAAAAGATCGATCTGGGTACCGCCTGAGGGTTTGCTGGAATCCGCAGGCTCATTCATTACCCTCTTTAGCAGGGTTCGGAATTCTAATTCATCGAAAATGGTTTTCAAGGCCTCCTTATCTGGTCCCTGATATTTTAGAGCATCTTCGTCAAAATCCAAGGGAACTTCGGTGTTGATAGTGGCCAGTTTTTTTGATAAAATGCCCTGTTCTCCGTATTCGGTCACCAATTCCCTCTGTTTGCCTTTAAGCTCTTCCACATGGTCGATCAGATTTTCCACCGAGCCATAGCGCTTCACATATTTCACCGCGGTTTTTACTCCCACTCCTGGAATACCCGGTATGTTGTCTGAGCTGTCACCTTGTAAACCCAGTATGTCTGTTACCTGGTCCACCCGCTCAATGTCCCATTTTTTCAACACTTCCGGTACTCCCAAAATATCCACTGAGCTACCCATGTAGGAAGGCTTATATAAATAAACATGCTCATCCACCAGCTGGGCAAAATCTTTGTCAGGGGTCATCATATAAACTTCAAAACCTTTTTGGGCAGCGGCCTTGGAGAAAGTACCTATTATATCATCGGCTTCAAACCCGTCCAGTTCCAGTACTGGAACATTGAAGCCTTCCACAATTTTTTTGATCCAGGGCAGGTTGCTCTTAATATCCTCGGGCACCGCTTGCCGCTGGGCCTTATATTCTTCAAATTCCTCATGTCTGAAGGTTGGAGTAAAAGTATCAAATGCTACTCCCAGATGACTGGGTTTTTGTTTTTGAATGATCTCCAGCAGTGAATTGGTAAAACCTAAACTGGCGCTGGTATTAAAGCCCTTGGAGTTGATTCTAGGGGTTTTGCTGAATGCAAAATGAGCCCGGTAGATAAGGGCCATGGCATCCAGAAGAAAAAGCTTTTTGGAGGGTTTGCTCATGGCCTAAAGGTAGGAAATCGGCGACTGACAGTGAAGCCGGTAATAAGAAATATGGGTCGCTGTTGTGACCATAATGGGCATCGAGGGATTATAGTTGAATAGAGAGGGACCTTAAAAACTCACAATCATGAAAAATTTAATGGTAATACTTTGGATACTTATTTTCGCCGGGTGCGATCATAAATCTGCGGATTCCTATGATGACTTGTCTTATGAGACAGCGCTGAATGAGGCTGAGATTGCCCCATCAATGGCTGTTGACCGGGCAGATATGAGCTATTCTAAACCACAAGAACCGCTAGAAGTTATGGGCCAACACATCATTAGAACTGCAAATATGCATATACAGGTTGAGCAAGTTGACAGCACCTTATCCCGAATAAGGGCAAGATTACCTGATTATAAAGCCAGGATCGAGCATTCACGGCAGAGCAATCACCGTAAGAGCGTTGAACACTCACTAACCATACGAGTGCCGGGTGAGAATCTGGATAACTTGCTTGATTACATTGAGTCTCAGGCCAGTTATTTGCACGAGAAGGAGGTGAATAGCAGAAATGTCACAGAAGAATTCGTGGACATCACCAGCCGCCTGAAAAATAAGAAGCAAGCTGAAAAACGATACCGGGAGATCCTGCAGGAAGCCAGCACGGTAGAGGAGATCCTGAAAGTTGAGAACCAGTTACGAGTGATCAGGGAGGAGATTGAGGCGGTTGAAGGCCGCTTGCGATACCTTTCTGACCAGACGGCTTTAAGCACTTTGCATTTAAGCCTACATCAACCGCTTTACATGGTGTCCGAGGTACCCGGTCAAAGCTACTCCAGCCAGGTGATTGAAGCCTTCATTAACGGCTGGCAGTTCTTCAGAAAGCTGGTGATCGGGATTGTTTACCTTTGGCCGCTGTGGATAGTGACCGCAGTAGCCATAGTGATAATTCGAAAACTGGTGCTGAAACGACAGCGGGCAGTTTAAGTCAGTATTCACGGTTAAACACTATATAATCCGTGGCCAGAGGGTCTTGATCTTGTTGTCGGAGTAGTAAAGCGATTTGTCCACGATGGTAGGTACCATGATTCACTACATGGATCACAATGTCTTCCAACCGTGTTTGATAAGGAGTGCCGGAAGTGTTCTCATAGTGGATTACTTTGCTCCATTCCACCGTAGCATTGATCAACTCCAGCCACCGGTGCTGGCTTTGCTCCATGCGGTTTGAGAGTCTTTCCCATGGTTGTCCGGCAAAAAGGGGTAGTGGCTGATAGGGTAGGGGCTCAATGCGGTTATACCAGATCTCTTCAGCTGATATGATATGGCTGAACTTGATATTAAGCTCCTGGTATTCTGGGAGTTGGGAGCTGATTTTTTGTAAACAGCGATGGTTGGCCCAACCATTATATTGCCAGATTTTATTAAAATAGTTTTTCATGGTAGATTTTGGTCCGATGGAATAATCAGTTGCCAGCGAAAAGCCCAACACCAACGAAGATAGTACCGTTGAATATTGAGTTGCTCTAATAGCTGTTTCCAATCTGTTTTTTTAAAACCTCTCAATACCGAAATAGGGCCATCATTCTTTACCATATATGATCTGGAAAACAGTTTGGTCAGGCCCACAATGGAGTAGTATGCCAGCCAATGTCGATGAAGATCATTGATCACCACTCCAAGACGGGATTGACGGCCCCATTGGGTGATCAGTTTGGCCAACTCCTGTTTTTGGAAGTGGTGAGTAAATAAGGTGCTGGTAATAATATCAAACTGCTGGCAGTGCAGGTCCCGATGGAATACATTCATGGTTTGATATTTTATCTCCGGATAATCCCTGGTATTCACCCGGGCGTAATCCACGATATAGGGATTGGCATCGATACCGGTTAATTTCAGCTTGATACCTCTATCACGACCCCAGCGGGCAATCTTTATAAGCATATCCCCTCCGCCACAACCCATATCCGCAATACTAATAGAGGGTTCTGTATCGAGATGGTTCAACAGCCTATTAATCCCTGTGACGGTTACTGAATCACCTCCAAGCCATTTATTGATGGTTTCCAGCTCCGCTAGCGCTTTATCCATCTCTGACCCTTGGTAATTGAGGTCGTCCATTATTTCGGGCTGATCCAGCCGGATGGCAAACTTTGACGGCATATACTATTTCCGATAATCCAATGGAGGCTTCCGATCTCCGAGCAAGGCTTCGTAATGGAAATTTTCCCCTCGCCTTCGGTTGAGCTCCCCCCGGGCAGTGGCCGCTATTTGAGGGTTTTTCAATAAGTCAATGGTAGTCATGGCCAAGGTTTTAGCAGCCACCATCATTCCTTTTACCCCAATACTGGTGCCCCCGGCAGCTACCGCCTGCCAACTATGGGCCGCAGTACCGGGTACCCAGGTAGCGGCCCTCATTCCGGTTGTAGGAACCATCCAGCTTACATCCCCTACGTCGGTGGACCCACCACTGCCTCTGGTGATGACCCTGAAGGGCGCCACAGATTCGCTGCTTGAAAGCGTGTCTTCACCGGCTGGGTAAGTAGTGATTAACTCTCGGGCGAACTTGAGTTCCTCAGCATCATATTTTACACCGCCCACTTGTTTGAGGTTGGCATGCATCAATCGACCTAAAGTTTCGTTGGGTAAGACGTTGTAAAGCCCGTGGATAACTTCATATTCCATGCGGGTATTGGTGCCTTGTGCGGCGCCTTCAGCTGCTTTAACTACCCGCTCGAATAGCTTTTTTACCATATCCATTTCTGGGTGCCGCACGTAATAGAACACTTCGCTGAAACCCGGCACCACATTAGGGGCTTCACCTCCCCGGGTTATAACGTAATGAATACGGGATTCCATGGGCACATGCTCCCGCATCATATTGACCATGAAGTTCATGGCCTCTACACCGTCAAGTGCAGAACGACCCTGCTCAGGTGCTGAGGCAGCATGTGCAGAGTGGCCGTAGAATTTGAATTTTGCGGATTTATTGGACAATGAGGAGGCGGCGTTTGCTGAGTTGCCGCTTGAGGGATGCCAGTGCAAAACCGCAGCTACATCGTCAAACAGACCTTCTCGGACCATATACACTTTCCCTGCTCCACCTTCCTCCGCCGGAGTGCCAAATACCCTGATAGTGCCATTTGTGCCTGTTTGTTCCATCCAACGTTGAACTTCAATGGCAGCGGCGGTAGAGGCTGTGCCAAATAAATGATGGCCACAGGCGTGACCAGCATTGACATTGTCACGAGGCGCAGGCTGAGGCACGGCTTGTTGACTGACACCGGGCAAAGCATCAAATTCTGCCAAAATTCCGATTATCGGTTCACCAGACCCGTAGGAAGCCACAAAAGCGGTGGGCATACCAGCCACTCCGCTTTCCACTTCAAACCCGGCATTGGTGAGTTCCTCTTGCAACAGCCTGGAACTGCGTTCTTCCTGGTATCCCACTTCTGCGTATTCCCAAATTTTCAAGGCCACGTTACCGTAATGGTCGGTTTGAGACTCCAAGGAATTAATTATCTGGGCTTTATCCTTTCTTTGAGCCTGTAAGTGAAAAGCAAAAACACATATTATCAGAGTAATCAATAATCGCATAGCACAAAAATTAGTTTATCTACATAAGATAGTAATTTAACAGTAGGCTCACTGGCCCTTAGTAAAATTTTTCTTTACCTTGAAATAAAACCTAAACTATCATGCGATTTAATAAAAATGCGCTCTTGGCGGGTGTAGTTATGATCGTGGCTATCTCCCTTTATCAATTGGCTAAAACTGATCAAAAGCAAAAACCCGAGATCCCTAAACTGACTTCATCAGTTAGCCTGGATGCCAAATTTGCTAAATGTCAATTTGCCGCAGCATTTGATTTTAGTGATCCCGATCCTGGAAAACCAGTTGCTCCCATGTTTAATAACCTGGGAGACTACCATTTTGAGATCACTACCAGCTCTCCTGAGGCCCAAAACTATTTTGATCAGGGTATCCGGTTGGTTTACGCCTTCAATCATGCCGAAGCTCACCGGTCTTTTCGGGAAGCTGCCCGGCTAGATCCGGAAATGGCTATGGCGTACTGGGGACAGGCATTGGCCTTGGGTCCCAATATAAACGATCCCTTACCCGACGAAGAGAGAACTCAAAAAGCTTATGAAGCTGCTTCTAAAGCCCTAGAATTGGCAGGCAAAAGCTCTAAAATGGAAAAAGCGTTAATTACCGCCCTGCAAACCCGACAGGATAAAGATCCAACCATGGATCGACACGAATTGAATGTTCGTTATAGCGAGGCCATGAAGCCTGTCAGAGAAAAATATGGTGAGCATCCGGATATCCTGACACTTTATGGGGCAGCGGTCATGAATACCATGCCCTGGAATTATTGGACCAACGATGGAAAACCCAATCCGGGAACCTTGGATGCTAAAGAAGCCTTGGAAAAAGCCATGACCCTTGAGCCTGATCACCCAGGGGCCCATCACTACTATATTCATATGGTGGAGTTACCGGATCCGGATCTTGCGGTGCCCAGTGCGGATCGTCTCTTACACCTGATGCCGGGAGCAGGTCATCTAGTCCATATGCCGGCCCATATTTACATCAGGGTGGGGAAATACAAGGAAGCTCGCATCGCCAATGTTCTGGCCATTGACGCTGATGAGGATTATATCAGCCAGTGCTTGTCCCAAGGACTCTATCCGCTGGCTTATTACCCTCATAACATTCACTTCTTGTGGTCAGCAGCCTCCTGGGAGGGCAACAGTGAGATTGCTATGGATGCTGCCCATAAAACCGCTAGCCGGGTACCCAGGGACCAAATTGAGGCCATGCCTTTTACCCAGGATTTTTTATCTACTCCCTTGCTGGCACAGGTCCGTTTTGGGAAATGGAATGAGATCCTCTCTACGCCATATCCCGGAAATGATCTGAAGCATGTGCGTATGGTATGGCATTACGCCCGTGGGTTGGCTTTTGTGGCTAAAGGTGAAATTTCCGAGGCCCAGGAGGAACTGGAAGCTTTACAGGAGCTTGCCAAGGATCCTGAATTGGAGAACTTACTGGCAAATTATACCAACCCTACCTCCGCGGTCATCCCAGTAGCCATTTATGTTTTGTCAGGTGAAATGGCCGCCGCACAGGGAGAGGTGGCTAAGGCCCAGGGGCTGTTCGAGGAAGGCGTAGCGCACGAAGATCAGTTGGTCTACAGTGAGCCTCCAGCCTGGCATGTTCCGGTAAGACAAAACCTGGGAGCCATGTTGGTAAAATTCGGTAAAGCCAAAGAGGCCCAGAAAGTTTTTGAAGCTGACTTAAAGAAAAACCGTGATAATGGATGGTCGCTTCTGGGTTTATACCAGAGTTATCTCATGCAAGGAGATCATCAAAAAGCACAAGAAGCCAAAGAAAAATTTGAGGCAGCCTGGTCTGAGGCTGATGTTACCTTGACCGCAGCCAAATATTAAATAAAAAGCTGGCAGGTTTATTTCCTGCCAGCTTTCTTTTCAGTTATTCCAATTTGCTTGCGCTTTATCCACTAATTCCCTTTCATCCTGGTTCCAGGGAATGATGGTATTAAACGGCTTACCCTGGTAGTAGTCATTGAAAAAGAGATAAAGTTTGCCGTCATGAAACTTGAAGGTCCTGGGATCGGAAGGCACGGTTTCTCCCTTCATGGCCATGGCGAAAGCACAATAACCGCCAAAAGCCGGCAGGTACCCAGCGGGATCTTGCTTAAATGATTTCAGGTTTTCAGCTGAATTAAAGTAGTAAGTAGCTCCCTGAAATTCTGCAGAGAAGTCTGCTGATCCCCTCAAAGCGGCATGTTGTTGGCGATATGCCACAACATCATAGCCGTTAAGGGCTACTCCCCGATCGTTAACAAATACCTGGTCTTGACCCAGGTTGGGTAATGAGCTGTACATAAGTGTAATAATTAATAGGTAACGCATATATTGCTTTAGTTTATTGACTTAAAAACAAATATCTTGGTATTTATGCGTTTCATTGATAAGAAAAGTCCATATTTATTTGCAGAAAATACATTATTATGCAGAATTAATGTTAGATGTGTGATTTTCTCAGCGACCTATTGCAGGCATATTCTTTGAAGTCGGAGGTGTATTTTGAGCGCACTTTTCATACCCCTTGGGGAATGGATATGGCGGCCTCGCCTTTTTCCCAATTTCATATGATAACCCGGGGGCGCGCAGCGCTTAGATCGGTTCATCTGTCGGAAGATGTTACCCTGGAAAGTGGGGATATCGTACTTTGTATAAGGGGAGCTTCTCATCAGCTGGCTGACGTCGAGGCAATCCGCTGCATATCCGGACTGGACGTAGTGGAAGCTGTCAAAAGAGGTGAGGATCCATTTCCAGGCTTATCGCCAGGGGCAACTTTAATATGCGGTCACTTCCAGCTTTCTCCCCCAATGGACCATCCCATCTTTAATGAATTACCGGAAATTCTGATTTTGCAGGGTCACCAATACCTTCAATACGGTGATATAAGAAACTGGTTAGACCAATTATTCAAAGAACAAAAGCAGCAATTGCCAGGATACAATCTCAATAGTCAATTGTTGGCTCAAATGATCCTGATATCAGTTTTGCGTTATTATTACGTACATGTTTACCAGGGATCCAATTTCATATCAGATCGCGCAGTATACCAGGCACTAAACTTAATACATCAAAGTCCAGAAAATGAAATAACGGTGGCGGACATGGCTCGAGAAGCAGGAGTCTCCAGAACTCTTTTCATGAATAGATTCCGCAAAGTCGTGGGTGAAACTCCCAAAAAGTATTTAACCCGGTGGCGCCTTACGTTAGCCGGTAAAATGCTAAGGGAGCGGAATCTTCGCCTCGACCAGGTGGCTTCTGCTGTGGGTTACAAATCGGAAGCGGCATTTAACCGGGCATTTAAGCGTCATTATGCGCAAACCCCAGGGCAGTTTAGAAGTAATCATTGATATTTTTCGTATAGTCCCCGCCCTGATCGTATCAGGAGCAAGGCTTTTTCCAAACGGCTTTGCTTGGTACTCTCTCGTTTGGCATCCTGTATATAATCTGCAAACTCCCTTCTCTTAGAAAGAGTTAAGTCTCCAAACTGATTGGCTAATTGGCGATCCTTCTTCAGCGCGGCCCCTAATATGGGAGGGATTATCAGTGGTTTTTTAGCTCCTCTGCCAACTGGCACTTTTTTGCCGGCTTTCTGATTCTCAACTGCCTCAGACAAATATTCTTTAACCTTATCCTGATTGATTTGTGACATATCAACAAACCGCCACTGACGCATAGCTTTGGTTTTTCCCTCCTGGGCATTGACCAAGACTTTTTCCCGGTCTTGCAAAAGAGCACCCTGAAAAAACCATATACCCACGTATTCTTTAAAGGCGCCTATCCCTGCTACATTCTTTCCTGCTATGGTATAAACCGGAAACCCCCATTTGACGGTTTCTTTCATTCCTGATTCCAACATTAACTGGCGCAGTAATAACAGTTCCTGTTTCCATCTATCATGTTTTTCAATATAATTATCTACTTTGATCATCAATTTTAATATAGGCAAAATTTAATAGAGATGAGCCTGAAATGCCATCAATCGCAGCTTTGGAAAATTTTAATTTAAATTTGTAAAAAAACGCCCGATGAATTTCTCTTGGAGCGAGGACCAGCTTGAATTGAAGCGAGATATAATTGAATTTGCTCAGTCCAATCTAGGTAAAGAGGTGATCACCAGGGATCAAGGCTGTACTTTTGACCATAAGGGCTGGCAAGCATGTGCAGGCAAGGGATTGCTGGGCCTGGCAATTCCCCCTGAATATGGCGGCCAGGGCCTGGATCTGGCTACTACGGTTTTGGCTTTGGAAGGCCTTGGCTATGGCTGCCTGGATAACGGCCTTTCCTTTGCTATAGCTTCGGAATTGGTAAGCGTGCAGGCCGCACTGATGATAGGTGCCTCTGAGAGCCAAAAGAAACAATATTTGAAAGGTGTTTGCGAAGGAAAATTGATAGGCGCCTACGCCATGACTGAAGAGCACTCTGGATCCGATGCTTTCAGCTTGAGCACTACTGCTCAAAAAGTAGATGGGGGCTATATCCTGAATGGAGAGAAGATACTGGTAACATTGGGCCCAGTTAGTGATTTCGTGCTTATTTTTGCCACTACTGATCCTGCTCTGGGATCCTGGGGGGTATCCCTTTTCATTGTGGATAAGCATTTGGAGGGGTTTTCCAGCTCTCCTACCCAGGCAAAGATGGGACTGCGCACCACACCTATTGGCAAGATCCGCCTGGAGCAGTGTTTAGTGCCTGCCGAAAATTTAGTAGGGGAAGAAGGCTCTGGAGCAGCTTTGTTCAACGTGTCTCAAAATTGGGAAAGAGCCATGATCCTGGCCGCACAACTGGGAATTATGGAAAAGCAGCTGGAGGACTGTATCGAATATGCTAATAATCGCCGTCAGTTCAATCAACCAATAGGTAAATTCCAAGCGGTATCCCATCGTATTGTTGATATGAAAATAAGGTTGGACGTGGCTCGTCAGCTGGCCTACCGGGCGGCCTGGATGCTGGACCAGGGTCAAACTGCTACCCTAGAATGCTCCATGGCGAATATCTACTTATCTGAAAGTTTCATCCAATCAGGCCTGGACGCCATCATGATACATGGGGGTAGAGGGTATTTGACAGAAAATCATGTTGAAAGAGACCTGAGGGATGCTATAGGAGCGCCTCTTTATGGAGGCACCACCGATATTCAGAAGAATATTATTGCAAAGTCACTGGGGTTATAGCCTATGATCTCCATGCTTCATCAGGGTCTTGAATTCAACGCCCGGCAAATCCCGGGTAAATGGGCCTATCGGTTTAGGGATGCAGGGATTACTTATCAACAATTGAATTTGAAAAGTAATGGCTTAGCCCACCTATTATTGCGGTTGGGGGCACATAAGGGCGACCGGGTTGGAGTATTGATGAATCAGTGCC
Organism: Cyclobacteriaceae bacterium; assembly: GCA_965224285.1. Lineage (GTDB taxonomy): Bacteria > Bacteroidota > Bacteroidia > Cytophagales > Cyclobacteriaceae > JAJCYK01. The sequence continues at coordinate 3,078,402 of OZ245043.1, read as the reverse complement.
TGGAAAGCATTGAATCGATTTTTGGAATATTAAAAGCAGGTGCATGTGCAGTTCCCCTGGATCCATTTCTGCCTGAAGAAAGGTTAGCGTCACTGATCCTGGACTGCCAAATAAAATATTTAATTGCTTCCCCAGAGCACTTGGGCAAAGTATTGAAATCTACCAGTGATGCCCTACCGGTGGAGCATATTATAGTAACCGACTCCCCTCAGCAATCAGATCTGTTTCCTTCAAGCCAAGGCGTGCACTTTACTAACTGGGAAGAAATAGAATTGTACGAAGATCCACCTGAGGTGCAAGTTGGCCCACAAGACCTGGCGTACATTATCTATACCTCTGGCTCTACCGGTTTACCTAAAGGGGTCACCCATACTCACGCCAGCGGCTTGAGTTATGCCAAAGCTGCAGCGGATCTGTATCAACTGAGTGTGGATGATGTAATTTCGGGCCACAGTCCTTTCCATTTTGATATTTCTACTTTTGGCCTGTATGCTTCACCTTTGCGGGGCGCTTGTACCGTTATAATTCCTCATGAGTATAAATTATTCCCCGCTAGTCTGAGTGAGTTGATTCAAAAGGAGCGGATGACCATCTGGTATTCTGTAACCACTGCCCTCACCGAGTTGATACTACATGGGGATTTGGAAAATCGAGACCTATCTACTTTGCGCTGGATAAAATACGGCGGTGAAATATTTCCCAGGAAGCATCTGGAGCGGCTACGAGAACTGATTCCACAAGCCGCGATATGCAATGTGTATGGGCCTGCAGAGGTCAACCAATGTTCGTATTTTCACATTCAACCTGGTGAAAACCTGCCGCTATCCGATGATGTGCCACTGGGGCGGATCTGGGATATCGCAGAACACCTGATTATAAATCAACAAGGAGAAATCGCTCAAAATGGTGATTCGGGGGAGCTGCTGATCTCAGCACCCACCGCCATGATGGGGTACTGGAACCGCCCGCATTTAACTGAGAAGGCATTCTTTAACCATAAAACAGAGGGTAATAATCGGATGTTTTATCGCACCGGGGATCTGGTAAGGTATGATGCGCAGGGTCGACTGCGGTTTTTGGGTCGTAAAGATCGACAAGTGAAGTGGAGGGGCTACCGCATAGAATTGGATGAGCTAGAAGCTATTTTCAACTCCCTTGAAGCTGTGGAGGAAGCGGCAGTCTTTACCGTAGAACGCCAAAGTGGACGTCGAATAGAAGCAGCGGTCAAGCTAAAGGCAAATGTATCCCAAACCCCCGGTAAAGTACTGGCAGAAGCGGCTAAAAGCTTGCCTCGATATGCCCTTCCTAAGCACTTGTCTATTCATAAACAACTTCCCCGCACCGGAAGTGGAAAAATAGATCGATTGGCGCTTGAAAAGGCGTCTTTGAAAGAAAATTAAACTAATACTCCTAAAATCAGTTTTATAATAGTCGATTACATATTTGTACATACCTTACCCGGGTAATTCAGGGATATATTAACAAATATAAACACTGTGAGGTATTGTTATTTTAGCCGTGCATTTACAGATAATAGATGGATACCAAGGAAGAAATTCTAGGCTATATTATGGAGCAATTGGTTCAGGATGATACCGTACACCTGAAGGCAGAGGATAATTTATTTCTGAGTGGATTAATCGATTCGATGGGCGCCATGCAATTGATTGACCGGTTGCAAAAAACAAATCAAATCAAAATAGCTCCTTCAGAGATCACTTTGAACAACTTTCAAACGGTGAATACTATAGTGGAGTTCATTGCGGGAAAGAAGCGAAATTAACTTTACCCATGGAATGAACCTTCCGTCATGTAATTATGATAAAAAGTAACTCTTCTGATTCCAGTGATCCCCAGCTTCATGGTGATCTTCTGCCGTTAACTCAAAACCAGCGCTTGTTCTGGATGGGTCAAAAGCTTAATCCGGAAATTCCTCTATATAATATGATCATGACCTTTACCTTCAAGGGTGAGGTGGACCTGGACAAGTTCCGACAAGCTTTTGCGATACTGGTGAAGCAGACCGATGTACTGCGCACCATTTTTGTTGAGCATCAAGGCATGCCCTGGCAGCAGGTTATGGAAGATTATTCCTATGACCTGGAAGTTGTTGATTTCAGAAGGAATGAGAATCCTCAAAAGTTGTATGAGAATTGGCTGGACCAGCGTAAAACCCGGGTTCTAGCTTGGGACCGGCCTCTGTTCGACGCAGCTTTGATAAGATTCGAGAAAGAGGTGGTCTGGTACCTCAATCAACATCACCTGATCACAGACGGACATGCATTCGAGATTCTATATCGGAGATTTCATGGGTTATACCATCAATTGCTCAAGGGAGGGCCGGAGTTGGTAGCTGTCGAGTTACCTCAATACAAAGAGTTTATAGCCCACGAAAATAGCCTCAAGGGATCGGAACAAGTTGATGGCGCCCGCCTCTATTGGGAGAATAAAACATCAGTCAGTGTTCCACCTTTGACCCTTTATCAAAGATCTACTGAAAATTTAGCCTCTCGTACCCGAAGATTGCATTGGCGTATTTCTCCTGAAGACAACTGTAAACTGGATTCGATTTTAGCTTCTGAAGAATTTTTTTCCATCAGTGGGGAGATGTCCTTAATGGCGGTCTTTTTCACCATATCCGCTACGGTGCTGAGCGTAATTTCCGGTAAGGACCAAATCCGGATTGGGACCCCATTTCATGCCCGTTCCTCTAAGGCCTTTAAAGAAACAGTAGGTTTGTTCATAGAAATAGGGCTGGTTCAGGGGGAGATAGCTCCTGAAGATACTTTTTACACCCTATATCAAAAATTACTGCAGGATAGTTTCGATAGCATGATGAACATCAGGGCCGGAGTGAGCACCGCTCAAATGAATAGAAGCTATGCAGTTTTCCTAAACTATTTCAATGGCCAGTTTCCGGATTTTGGCGATGATCCGGTGGAAGTGGACTGGATCCATACGGGATATGGAGATCAAGCTCACGCCTTGAGGATACAGTGGACTAAGTTTAAGCATGACGGATACTCCCTGTATTTTGACTTGAATGAATCTCTTTTTGATCGGCGGTTACAAAAGAAATTTCTCAGTCACTTCAGGGCGGTATTTAACCTATTCCTTAAAGATCATCATCAAATAATCAACAGGATTGATCTTAGGTCACCGGAAGATAATAAATTATGGGCGTCCTTTGACCAAACGGGTCAATCTATACCGGAATCCACCACCATTGCGCAATTCGAACAACAGGTACTAAAAACTCCCCAGCAGGTGGCAATGCTTCAAGAGGATGAGTCTATTACCTATGATCTGTTAAATTCAAGGTCAAATCAGCTGGCGAATTTATTGAGAGACCGTGGAGTATCATCTGGGGCAAAAGTAGCATTTATACTTGACCGTTCTTTTGAAGCAGTCATCAGCATATTGGGTATTCTTAAAAGCGGGGCATGTTTTGTGCCTATAGACACCAACTATCCCAGGGAGCGCATCACATACTTAATTAGGGATTCACAGCCAACCTTGGTAATAACCAAAGAACCGCTTCAGTTGGAAGACACCCAGATATTGAATATTGCTAACCTGTCCTGGTCACAGCAGGGTACTCAGAACCCGAAAGTAGATAATCAGTGGTCGGACCTTGCCTATATCCTCTATACCTCTGGTTCGACCGGCAGACCCAAGGGGGTACAGGTAAGCCACCTGGGATTGGCAAATTACCTGACCTGGGCCGGGGACTATTATTTACAGGGCAAGGCTCTGGATTTTCCTCTATTCACCTCACTGGCCTTCGATTTGACCTTGACCTCCGTATTCCTACCGTTGCTAAATGGTGGGAAATTGGTAGTATATCCTACTGCCCATCACGGTTTGGAGGTGCTATCTGTTTTCCAGGAAGACTCGGTAGATGTAGTCAAACTAACCCCTTCTCATCTTTCGCTTTTATCTCATCAGTCATCATCGATAAAGAATATTCATAAATTAATACTAGGGGGTGAAAAACTCTCCACGGAGTTGGCGAAAAGCACTTTGGACAAGTTTGGGGAAGAGATTGAAATATATAATGAATACGGCCCCACCGAAGGCACTATAGGCTGCATGATTCATCGTTATGACCCCAAAGCAGACACTGGCTCCTCCGTACCTATTGGTAAGCCCATTAGAAATATTCAAATAGAATTATTGAGATCCGGATTGCCGGTGCCTGCAGAGATTCCTGGAGAGATCTTTATCCGCGGAGCAGGAGTGGCCCAAGGTTACCTTAACTTGCCCGAAATGACGTCCGAGCGGTTTATACCCAGCCCCCAGGGAAATGATATTCGATATGCTACCGGCGACCTAGGCGTGTTAAATCAAAAAGGTGAACTGATCTTCTTAGGCAGAGAGGATAGGCAGATTAAGATCAATGGCACCCGGATAGAGCTGGATGAATTGAAAGTGCAATTGGAGCAGCATCCCTCTATCCAACAGGCGATTCTGAAGATTGAAAAGAATGAACCAGGTACTCCTGCAACGACTAAATTTTGCAACAATTGCGGCTTGCCATCCAACTACCCTGAGGTAAAATTTGATGATCGAGGAATTTGTAATTTCTGTCTGGAATTTGAAGTATACAGAAAAGATGTCTTGAAGTATTTCAAATCAAAGTCAGAGCTGGAAGAAATTATTAAGCAGACAAAGGAAGAGGCCAGGGGAGATTACCATTGCATGATGCTACTAAGCGGAGGTAAGGATAGTAGTTATGTTTTGGCAAAATTAGTGGATAAAGGATTGAATGTCCTGGCCTGGACCCTGGATAACGGCTTCATATCCCAGCAGGCGAAAGAAAACATGCGCCGACTTGCAGATCACCTGGGCGTTGACTTAATAGTGGCCACTACTTCGCATATGAACGCCATTTTTGCTGACAGCTTGAAGACACACAGCAATGTTTGTCATGGCTGTTATAAAACTATCTATACCCTAAGTATTAAAGAGGCTCTGAAGCATAATATACAGGTCATATTTACTGGCCTCTCCCGAGGTCAACTGTTTGAAACCAGACTGCAAGAGTTGTTTCGAAATCGGATGCTGGAAGTGACAGAAATGGACCAAGCTATATTGAAGGCTCGAAAATTATACCATAGAATTGAGGATGTTCCTAATAGGTTGCTGGACAATAGCTTATTCCTCAGTGATCAGATATTCAATGAGATCAAATTTGTAGATTATTTCCGATATTCTTCCGTCCGACTTGAGGAGATGTACCAATATTTACAAACCAAGGTGCCTTGGATCCGGCCTGATGATACTGGACGGTCTACTAACTGCCTGATCAATGAGGCAGGGATTTTCGTGCATAAAACAGAGCGCGGTTATCACAACTACGCTCTCCCATACAGCTGGGACGTGCGTTTAGGACACAAGACCAGGGAACAGGCACTGGATGAATTAGATGATGAGATCCGGGTTCCCATGGTTTATGAAATGTTGGAAAAAGTAGGATATCAGGTAGCGAAGCCCATAAGGAACTCAGGTGACCGATTAGTGGCTTATTACCAATCCGACTCCGGCTTATCTCCGATCGAGGTACTGGAGTATTGTAAGCAGAAATTCCCCGATTATATGGTCCCCCACAGCTTTATGGAGATCGATCATGTTCCACTAACCACTAATGGCAAAATAGATTACCAGAAACTTCCAACAGCTGATCAAGGCACCAGATCAGCTGAAAAGGATAGCAGGTATGTGGCGCCTGAGACAGAAATCGAAGAATGGCTCACCAAATTTTGGATGCAAAGCCTGGGAATAAAGCAAATAGGAATAACAGATAATTTTTTTGACCTGGGAGGGCATTCGATGCCGGCGGTGCAAATTGTGTCTAATATCAATCAGCATTTTCAATTGAATTTTCCCATTGCCAGTTTTTTTGAAAAACCCGATATCAAATCACAAAGTAGAATAGTTGAAGACTTAATTCTCAGTGAAATCGAAGCGATGTCGGATGAGGCCGTAGAGCGTCTTTCCGGTGAACAACCGGATCAAGAAGTAAAGAAATGAATCAAAACGATCGAAATCGACAAAGAAGGGAAGCCTTGTCAGAGGCCAGGAAGCAGTTACTGGCCCGTCGGATTCAGGGGAAACGAGTCTTTAGTTCAGATAGTATTCCGGTGTTGCCATCCAGGGTACAGGCGCGCTTGTCCTTTGCACAGCAGCGATTTTGGTACATGTTACAATTGCATCCTGATTCTCCTCTTTTTCATGTGCCCGGGGCATGGGAGGTTGTAGGAGAGTTAGATGTTGATCGTCTTGAAGCGGCTTTTAATCAGGTGATAATGCGCCAGGAAAGCTTAAGAACCAGGTTTATTGAAGTGGATGAGGAGATTCATCCTTCATTGGCACAAATTGACCATTATACCATTGAGATAGTAGATATTTCAGCTCAAACCGATATTGAGCTAAAGAAAGACAAGCTTATAAACGAAGAGATACGGAAACCTTTCAATTTGGCCGCTGGCCCGCTCATTCGGCTGAAAATAATAGTGCTGGAGCCCCGCCGGCATATATTGATCCAAACGGTGCATCACCTGATATCGGATGAGTTTTCCACAGAAATTTTCTGGAAGGAGTTAAATGCCTTCTATACCTCCCGAGCACCTTCACTATCACCCCTTGCGGTTCAGTATACGGATTATGCTCATTGGCAACGTAAGGTCTTTGAGCAGGGAAAGTTCAATTCTCAAATGAATTATTGGAGGAAAAAACTGCAGGGGAAGGCTCCCATAATACAACTTCCTTTTGATAGACCTCGCAGTCACGAAATTGATTATAGAGGAGGATTCCAACGACAGGAACTTCCTCGGGAAACATTTGAACAATTACAGACCTTCTACCAGCAGAATAACGATTATTCACCGTTTATGCTGTTTTTAAGTGTGTTTAAAGCCTTGCTTTATAGGTATGGCAACCACGAAGAAATTTGGGTAGGTACCCCTGTTGCCAACCGAGCAAGGCCGGAAGTACAATCGTTGATCGGACTGTTTTTGAATACCCTGGTAATACGAACTGACCTCAGGGATAAAAGCATTACCTTCAGGGACCTCCTTCAAAAGGTAAAGCAGACAGTTTTGCAGGCCCTTGCCAATCAGGACCTTCCTTTTGAAAAATTGGTGGAGGAGTTGAATCCGGTGAGAGATCCCTCTATTACTCCTTTATTCCAGGTAATGTTTATCTATGTCAACGGATCAGCAGAGTATACAGGTAAACTAGCTGGATTAAACTTCCAACCTATCCCGGTGGAACCAGGGGTTTCCAAGTTTGATCTTACCTTCTTCTTGTTTGAGGATTCCCAGCAGATCAGTTTTGCCATCGAATATAAAAGCAGTCTGTTCTCACCTGAAACCATCAGCAGAATTTTTGGCCACTTCAATACTATCCTTAAAGATATTCTGAACGACCCTGATCAATTACTTAAGGATTACCCATTCCTTGGATCAGAAGAGTTAAACAAATTGACCAGCGATTGGGGTAAGCCCGAGCTATATTTTCAAACTGGGAAACTATTGCCAGAACTGATTTCAGAAGTATCCCAGGAATGTCCTGATAGCCCGGCGGTAATTTGTTCCGATAAGCGATTGAGCTACCGGCAGTTGGACTCCAGGTCGTTGCAGATATCGGAATACTTGAAAAATCAATCCCTAGTCAAAGGTTCCAGAATCGGAGTATTGACTGAACGATCTCCGGAGTTATTAGCCGTAATGCTCGGCATTTTGCGTTCCGGGTGTGTGTATATACCGATAGACCGCGAGTATCCAGAATCCAGGATCGTCCATATGATCGAACACTCTGATTTAAGTTTGATCATCGATATAGGAGATCAACCGGTTCCAGAGCACCCAGCCTCCATATCAGTGATTAAGGCAAAGGAGATGCTGGAGCTGGCTGGAGATAATAGCCATCAACCAACAACGGTATTTGGACCTGATGATCTTGCGTATATAATTTATACATCGGGTTCAACAGGTAGCCCCAAAGGTGTGATGATTTCCCATGAGAATCTATTGGCGTCTACCCTTTCCAGGCATCGGTATTATCAAAAAAAAGTGTCCTGCTTTTTATTACTTTCTTCCTTTAGCTTCGATAGTTCGATGGCAGGAGTTTTTTGGACCTTATCCTTGGGGGGTAAATTTGTGATTCCAGAAACCACTGAAAGTCAAGATGTTATTCAATTGCTTAAGATTATATCGGAGGAGAATGTAACCCACCTGCTCGCGCTTCCGTCACTGTACCTCATGATGTTGCAGGAATCAGAAGGGCAGCAGATGAACTCACTACAGGTAGTCATAGTGGCTGGAGAACCTTGTTTTCCGGAGTTGGTCAACCTGCATTATGAAAAACTCAACCACTGTGAGTTGTATAATGAATACGGGCCTACCGAGGCTACCGTATGGAGCCATGTTTATTCGGTTGATGGAATATCTGGTAGGCATGAGGTGCCTATTGGTAACGCTATCCCCAGCGCAGTTACCAGAGTTTTGGATGCGGACGGCAAACTGGCGCCAATAGGAATACCGGGTGAATTGTACATTGGAGGGCAAGGCATAGCCCAGGGATATTTAAACGATGATGTTCAGACCGCCGAGAATTTTAAACAGATTAAAATTGAACCGGAGGTTGAAAAGCGATTTTATGCAAGTGGAGACCTGGTAAGATGGGATCCTTCCGGGGACCTCATTTTCATGGGCCGGGTGGATAATCAGGTTAAAGTCAGAGGGCACCGGGTAGAGTTAGAGGAGATAGAATCCCACTTGCGAGAATATCCAGGTATAGTTACAGCCGTCTGCAAAATAGCAGATCAACATGGATATGGCAGATCGGACTCCAGAATCATAGCCTACTACACCACTAAAAGCAAACTCGACTCTAGCGACATCCGACAATTTTTAAATCTGCGGATGCCGGCATACATGATCCCACAAGACTGGGTAGAAGTAGGCAAGATGCCGCTGACGCCCAATGGAAAGATTGATCGTGAGGCCCTGGAGGTTCCAGAGGTGGTGGAGGTTTCTGAACTGCAGGCTCCGCGAAATCCTAAAGAAGAACTTTTACATCAGGTTTGGACGGAAGTTTTAGGGTCCTCTGAAATTGGCATTCGGGAAAACTTCTATGATTTGGGAGGAGATTCAATCAGCAGTATGCAAATCATAGCCAAGGCTCGAAAAAAAGATTTGTTAATTACTCCACAGCAAATGCAGAAATTGCATACTATCGCAGAATTGGCAGAAGTAGCGGTATTGGGTTCGCATACTGTGGTTGAGGAGGAATACACTGGAATCTTTGAGGTATCACCCATCCAACAATGGTTTCTTCAGGGGCAGTGGAAAGATCCTGATCATTGGAATCAATATATATGGCTGGAGTTTAAGTCTGAGGTAGACGCAGCACTACTTAAATCTGCCATTAAAATAGTAATAGACCACCATGCGGTTTTAAAGTCAAAATTCATCCAGGATCAGGGTAAATGGATGCAAGAGATCCCCTCATCTGGAATGGCGCTCTCCTTTAAGAAATTTATCAGGGACAAAAGCCAGAATTATCAGGACCCGTACTGCTTGAAAAGTTTAGCCCTGGAAGTTCATCGGACTATCGATATACACCAGGGACCCTTGGTGAGTTGTGGATTATTCCTGGGGAATAGCCCACCTAAGTTGATGATCGCTATTCATCATTTGGTAATTGATACTGTGTCCTGGACCACTGTCCTGGAAGATTTGCATGGTGCTTATGATCACTTAGAGAAAGGAACGGAGCTGCAATTGAGCCAACCCACTACTTCTTTTAAACACTGGGTAGGATTGATCAAAGAATACTCCGCAGGCTCTGCTGAAAACTGGGTGATAGAAAGCCGCTTTCACCAGCTAGCGGAATCGCGCCCTCACCAGTCGGGCTTTGATGAAAAGATATTTACCAGCGATCAAAAAATATCCTCAAATCCTAATCAAAACTCCGGACAGATGAAATCTGCGGTCGAAGTATTATTACTTACTGCATTGGCTCAGACGTTCATTGAGGTTTTGAATTGGGATTCATTTGATGTTATGATGGAAGGCCATGGCCGTTATTCTGAATTGTTCGATAATGTAGATCTATCCAACAGTGTGGGTTGGTTTACCATTCATTATCCCCTTAGATTGATATTGACCAATCCGGATGACAGCATCGTTTCTTTACGGGAGGTTAAGCAGACCTTAAACAATCGCCCTGATAATGGGTTAACTTATGGTCTGTATCGATACATTAAAAAGCAAGGGAAATTGGTGAACCAGATGGAGCCAGATATCTGGTTTAATTATCTGGGTAACCTTGATATAAACCATGCGGAGACAGACTGGTACCGGATAGTTGAGCCGGTTTCATTGAGCATGGAGGTACAGCCTCAATTTAGCAGTCTGGCTATCCTGGCCTATTCCGTAGGGGGTAAATTAACGGTAAAATGGGAGTTTGCCAGAGATAATGTGGGCCAAGATCTTAGGGACAGAATGTGGAAGTTTTTCCAAAACAGAATTAAGGAATTGATCAAATTGAACAATTATGCAAAAGATAAGCCCGCACAGTCATTCGATTTGATAGACCTGGATGAAAACCAGCTGGGGATTATCTCAGACCTACTGGGGGATGAGGACTAGTTCAAGAAAAAATCTGGAAAATGTGCAGGATATCTATCCTCTCACACCTGCACAAGAAGGCATGTTATTCCACTACCTTCAAGACCCCTCAAATCCATCATACCTGGTACAGCTTAATTTTGAGTTAAGGGGTACTTTTGATGAATCTGCTTTTCGGGAATCCTGGAAACAGGTGATGGAGCGACACCCTATTCTGAGAACCCTATTTCTTTGGGAGGGTACCAAACAACCACTTCAAGTGGTCAGGGAACAGGTATCATTACCTATAGAAGTAACGGACTTGACCCTTAAATCTCCGGAGGAACAGCAGCAACATATTTCAGGACAGGCGCTGAAACTTCAACAAACGGCCATAAGTCTTAAAAAAGCTCCGGTTTTTCGGATCTATCTGTCAATCTTATCACCAGGTAAAGCCCACTTCATCTGGCATTCCCATCATATACTTTTAGATGGTTGGTCCTTTAATACTATTCGCCATGAGGTGGCAGCAATCTATGAGGGTTTATTGTCAGAAAAGCCGGTTGAACTCCCCCAGGCCATTCCATTTAAAGATCACGTGGCATGGTTACAAAGCCAGGATCGCCAGTCGGCGAAATTGTATTGGGAGCAGGCCCTAAAGGGATTTTTTACGCCTACCAATATACCGGACGACTTTGCGGATCCACAGGTAGATCCTAAGTATGAGAAAATTGAATACGATTTAAACCCTGGCTTCTCCCAGCAGTTAAGGGAATTCGCAAAATCTGGTCGAATTACCCTCAATAGTCTATTTCAAGGAGCCTGGGCCCAATGCTTAAGTGCATATGGTAATTCTGACGACGTTGTTTTTGGAATAACACTTTCTGGGAGATCAAGGGAGCTATTTCATGAATGCATGGCAGGGATGTTCATCACTACCTTACCTCTAAGAGTCCGGTTTAACCAATCAGATAAGGTTTTTGATTGGCTGCGATCCATTCAGGAACAAATGGTGGTGTTGTATGATTATCAACACAGTTATCTTACAGATATAAAATCAAGTAGTCAACTTGATTCTAAAACCTCCTTATTTGAAACTGTACTGGTTTTTGAGAACTATCCTATTTCTGACTCTTCGGCCCAGACAGCCCTCCAGTGGGAAGTAACCGATGTTACCGAATATTCGCACTATCCTTTGGTATTGGAGATAATTCCAACTGATTCAATAATCGTTCGAGCACTGTTTAATGCTTCCAGGTATAAGCCGGAAACCATTCAATTGTTGTTGAGTCAATTGAACGAGGTGCTGGACTGTTTTATCAATAATTGGCAGCTTCCCATTGAACAATTGCCCCTGATGTGTCCCTCCACCTATGAGGAGGTAGTGACAGTATGGAATCAAACCCATAGGCCACTAGTTACCAACGATACCATAGCCACTCTTTTGGTGAAACAAGCCTCCAATAAAGTGCACTACCCCGCACTCATCATGGGATCACAAAAGATGAGTTACGGTGAACTTTACAGGAGAGCATCGATAATTGCCGGCCATTTGAGTGGCCAGGGTCTTAAGAGCGGGGCCAGGATCGGGGTTGCTATACCCAGGTCGTTCGACATGATTGTAGCTCTAGCGGCTGCAGTGCTTGCAGGAGCAACCTATGTCCCGCTGGATCCGACATATCCTAAACAACGTTTGGAATATATTATCTCCGACTCCAGACTCAGTTGGTTAATGACCGTTAAGCAAGTGGAAAATGACCTGCCTGCAAATGATGTACCGAAGATTTTTCTGGATAATTTCGACTACCACAGGCCGCCAAGGGATTTTATCCCGGTTGAAAACCGGGATTTGTACCTGTCCTATACTTCAGGTAGTACCGGTCGTCCTAAAGGGGTGCTGGGAACGGAGAAAGGCTTATTAAATCGACTTAGCTGGCAGTGGCGGAATTATCCCGTCCAGGAAAACGAAGTGTTTTGCCAGAAAACCACGCTCAATTTTGTGGACCACCTATGGGAAATCTGGGGTGCGTTGCTTAGCGGTGCTACCCTGCTGCTGGTACCTGATGAACAGGTAAGGGAAGGAGAAGGATTGCTTGACATCCTCCAGGATCATAGGATTTATCGTATAGTAATGGTGCCCTCTTATTTTTTAAGCCTGCTTTCCGCATATCCTGAAAAACTTAAAAAGTTATCCCACATCAAATACTGGACCCTAAGCGGAGAGGCGGTTTATGAAGACACCATAAAAAAATTTGATGAAGTCCTTCCCCAGTCCTCATTGTTGAATTTTTATGGCATGTCGGAGTGTAGTATTGACGCCAGTATTTTTGATCAGCACAAACATCCCATAAACCATTGCCCAATTGGAAGACCAATTGATAACACCAAAGTGTACATACTTGATCGTAATTCACGACCTACTCCGGTGAATGTGCCTGGAGAGATCCATATAAGTGGTATAGGGCTATCACCCGGATATGTTAATGCTGAGGATAATGGTTCAGCTTTTATCCCAAATCCCTTTGAAAAGGGTGTCCCATACCACAGAATGTATCGAAGCGGTGACTTAGGGCGTTGGCTGCCAAATGGCACCTTGGAATATTTAGGCCGTAAAGATCAGCAGATTAAGATAAGGGGTATCCGGATAGAACCTAAGGAAATTGAACAAGTGTTGGAACAACATCAATTGGTGGAGCGCGCCTTAGTTCTTGGAGTAAGCCGGGGTCAGGATGATTATTTGCTGGCTTACGTTCTATCTCCGGGACAGCCACCATTAGAAGAGATGTTGAAGTTATGCCGAGACCAGTTGCCCGACTATATGGTGCCGGCGGGCATTCAGGTTCTAAAAGAGTTTTTCTATACTCCTAACGGAAAGATCGATCGGTTAGCATTACCAGATCCAGTGATGACTAAACCTCGGACCATGAACTATACCCCACCCGGTTCTCCCCTGGAGAAAAATCTGGTGCAGATTTGGAGTGAGTTTTTTAATCAGCAAGAGATGGATATAAAAACCAGTATTTTTAAACTAGGAGCAGATTCACTCAGCACTATCAGACTGGTTTCCCGAATGAAAAATGAAGGGATTGTCTGTACCGTGCGACAACTGTTCGAGCATCCAACGGTCTCTGAGCTGGCCAGGATACTGGATGATAACAAATAGTATAGCACATTGGGATGGGTTTAGGTTTCTGACTAAACTTTCATATCTTGTTCTTTAACCAAATCTGAAGATATGAAAGCATTTTGCCTACTGTTAACTACTACCATACTTTGTTTTTGCCAGCCAAGCTCGCAGGAGCAAGAGCCCGCTTCTGCTAAAACCTTGGAAGCCCAGGCCCAGGCGCAGGATGTGGAGGCCAAGATTCAATCTCTTGGTATAGAATTGCCGGAAGTTGGCGCACCGGTGGCCAATTATGTCAATACCGTCCGCACCGGCAACCTGATATTCACTGCCGGGAAAGGACCATTACAGTCTGATGGTAATTATATAACCGGTAAACTGGGAGCGGATCTTACTATCGAACAGGGCTATGAGGCTGCCAGACTAACGGCCATTCAACAATTGGCGGCATTAAAAGCCGAACTAGGCGATCTAAATAAAGTTAAAAGGGTGGTGAAAGTGTTGGGTATGGTAAACTCCGCTCCTGATTTCGCCGATCAGCCTAAAGTGGTCAATGGCTTTTCCGATTTAATGGTGGAGGTATTTGGCGATCGTGGCAAGCACGCCAGATCGGCGGTGGGAATGGGCGCTCTTCCATCAAACATTGCAGTGGAGATAGAGATGATCGTGGAGGTGGAGGATTAGTCTTCCTGCCATCACTGTGATTAAAAATTCTGGCCCTTCATGAACATCATTTTTGTGCTGGTAAATCCCGCAAGACCGGAGAATGTGGGATTTGCCGCCAGAGCTATAAAGACCATGGGATTCCATGATTTGAGGGTAGTGGGCTCACCGGAGGTATTAACCGGCAGCGCCCGCAAGACAGCTTATGGTTCACATGATCTGCTGGAAAGCGCCCGGGTATTTTCGGAACTTACTAAAGCGCTAAAGGATCTTGATCTGGTGGTGGGAACCACTGCAAAAAAAAGGACCAAACGCGTTGATTACCACAAGCCTGGTCCATTAGTATCATTATTACAAGCACGGGCTTCGGTGATTGACAAATGTGGTATAATTTTCGGATCAGAAGAAAGCGGACTCTCCACGGATCAACTGGATCAATGTGATTTGGTGAGCACTATTCCGCTGAAAACCAAGTACCCATCTTTAAATTTGGCACAGAGCGTATTAATATATGCCTGGGAGCTGCGTAGAATAACCCTAAAGGAAAAGACGGTAACCCGTCCTAATTCTTCCCTGCAATCAATACTAAAGACAGAATTGGAATGGCTGATGCACTGGCTGGAACTAGATCGCAATCCGCTGCTCACCCAAAGAATTCATGACCGTCTGATGACCACCGGTAGCGATGATGTGAGGCTAATGTTATCGGTGATCAGTAAACTACGAAGAAAAGACACAGCGAGTTAATCTTCCAGGGCTCCGTAAATTACCGTAGTCAGTTTATCCCAGAAATGCTCATGAGCAAATGGAAATACCTGTGTCATGCCCACGAAAATAAGTTCCTCCTCAGGATCGATAAAATATTTGGTATTGAAAATTCCTCCCCACTCGTAAGTGCCAGGTGATTTAGGGCTAACGCCACGGGCATCCTCAGTGGTAACTTTAAAACTCAAACCAAAAGTAATACCCGGGATCTCACTCAAACCTTTTCCATTTTGATTTTGCATTATCAATTGATCCTCGTTCAACATATCCACTGTTTGAGGTGATAACAAATACTTTCCGTTATAGGCCCCATTATTTAATAGGGCTTGGATGAATTTAGCATAATCAATAGCCGTTGAAGATAAACCACCACCTCCGGCATAGTGACCATTATCAGAGTATTTGGGATAATCAATGGATTCAAAAAATGAGTTGTCACCCAATATCAGCTTCCCATTTTCATCAACGGTATAAACGGGAACCAGTCGTGATTGCATGGACCTTGGCAAATAGAAATAGGTATCATCCATACCTAAAATATCGAAAATCCGTGTTCTGAAGTATTGATTTAAGGGTTGACCGCTAATTACTTCAATAATTCTTCCCAGCACATCAATATTGAGACCATAAAGAAAACGCTCTCCTGGCTCAAAAGCCAAAGGGACCTCGGCCAAGCGGTCGATAAATTCCTCTGTGTTCCATTCAGTATGGGATAATCCCACGCCCAGCATTTCGTGCTTATCATATACCACCATAATTTTACCAGGATAAAAATCTCCGTAGGCTATACCTGCAGTATGGGTAAGCAAGTGTCTAATGGTGATAGGGGTTTTTGCTGGTTTGGTAGTGAAAGAGGAATCCGTATCATTGAAGGAATCCAGTACTGTCATGTCTGTAAATGATGGTAAATACCAGTGAACAGGATCATCTAAGCCCAACTTACCCTGCTCGTATAATTGCATGATGCCCACCGAGGTGATGGCCTTGGTCATGGAGGCGATGCGATAAATATCCCGATTTTGATAACGATTGTTTTGGTCTTTTTGGCCAAAGCTGCGGTGATAGACAATTTTTCCCTTCCTGGCCACTAATATTTCCCCCCCAGGAATCCACCCTCTTTCAATAGCCGAATTCATCAGGTCATCGATTCGGACTAATCTTTCCGCCGAAACCTGAACTGTAGCGGGCTCGGCTTCCTCCAGCTGTTGCCCAAACAGGGTTAAAGGTAGCAGATAAATAAATAATATTCTTTTCATAAATGAGAGGGGTGTCTTTGAATAAACGGTAAATATAACCGGTAATTTTTAAATTAAACTATGGGACTTGTCCGACGAGTGATTGGTATAACGCTGAAACCAGTGACTGGTAGGATGACTTGAAGAATCTTGCTATATTCAAGCTTAACTTATTAAATCAAGTTTTATGCAGATCATAGAATCATCAGAGGCTTTTGACGCAGTGGTAGTAGGTTCAGGAGCTGGAGGGGGTATGGCCGCAAAGGTCCTGGCGGAATCCGGGTTAAAAGTGGCCATTGTAGAAGCGGGACCAATGTTCGACCCTCGTGATGACCAATATCGTACTCAACTGAGATGGCCCTGGGACTCTCCACGTCGTGGGGCAGGTACGGTGCGCCCTTTCGGCGATTTTGACAGTGCCTACGGGGGCTGGGAAATAGAAGGCGAGCCCTATACCCATAAAGATGATACCAAATTCGATTGGTTCAGATCTCATATGGTAGGAGGCCGTACCAATCATTGGGGTCGTATTTCTTTGCGTTTCGGCCCTAAAGATTTCCGGCGGAAAGACGAAGATGGATTAGGGGATAATTGGCCAATTTCCTACGAAGATGTGGCCCCTTACTATGACCGGGTGGATAAATTACTGGGGGTTTTTGGCACCAAAGAGGATTTTCCCAATGAGCCCAATGGCTATTTTTTGCCGCCTCCTAAACCCAGATTACACGAGTTATACTATATGAAGGGAGCCGATAGGGCCAATATACCAGTAATCCCCAGCAGACTATCAATTTTAACCAAAAGAATAAATGAAAAAAGAGGGGTTTGTTTTTATTGCAGTCAGTGCAGCAGGGCCTGTATGGCTTCAGCGGATTTTTCCAGCGGTACCTGTTTGATATTTCCCGCTCAGGAAGAAGGTCATAATATTACCCTGATTACCAATGCTATGGTTCGTGAAGTTAATACTAACGACCAGGGACAAGCCACAGGAGTTACTTATATAGACAAGGCGAATCGCCAGGAGCATATGATCAGGGCTCATACAGTAGTGCTGGCAGCTTCTGCCTGTAGTTCCGCACGAATCCTGTTAAACTCCAAGAGTAAAAATTTCCCCGACGGGCTGGGAAATGGCAGCGGTATGATCGGGCGCTACCTTCACGATTCTACCGGAGCCAGCAGGGCCGCCTTCGTGCCGGACTTGATGAATCGTAAAGTTTATAATGAAGACGGGGTAGGGGGAATGCATGTTTATACTCCCTGGTGGCTGGACAATAAACGATTGGATTTTCCCAGAGGATACCACCTGGAGGTTTGGGGGGGCTTGGGAATGCCTGCCTATGGTTTCGGCTTTAACGTTTCTGAATTGAATCAATATGCAGGCGGTGTGGTAGGGGGATACGGCGATAAATTAAGAGAAGACGTCAAAAAATTCTATGGTTCGGTCATGGGATTAAGTGGTAGAGGTGAAAGTGTGGCCCAGTACGACAACTATTGTGAAATAGATCCCAACGTGGTAGATGAATGGGGTATACCAGTATTACGCTTTAATTACAAGTGGACTGATCACGAGGTTAAACAGGCTAAACATATGCATGATACTTTTGAGAGTATTTTTGATGGAATGGGAGCAGTACCTCTGGGAGATAAGCCGGGTGAGGATGAAGATTACGGCTTGCTGGCGCCAGGACGTATAATCCACGAAGTGGGTACCACCAGAATGGGTTCAGATTCCGCCAAGTCCGTAGTCAATTCCTACCAGCAAATGCATGAGGTCAAAAACGTTTTTGTGGTAGATGGCGGTCCATTCGTGTCACAGGCGGATAAAAATCCTACCTGGACCATACTGGCTCTTGCCTGGAGAACCAGTGATTACATAATAGAACAGTTAAATCAGAAAAATATTTAGAAATGGATCGTAGAGAGACTATTAAATCCCTTTTAGTAGGATCAATGGCCGGTGGCGTGGTATTGCAGAGCTGTGCGGAGCCAGAAGAACCAGCTGCCCCAGCAGCCTCGGAATCTCCCAATGACGGTGGATATGGCAGAACAGAAAAGGAGGCGGAGCGAAACCAAAGTTTGATGAATGAAGTATTCTTCAGTGACAGTGAACTGGGAACCCTGGCGACGTTGTGTGATATTATTTTACCGGCCACAGCGAATTTTCGTTCTGCCTCAGAAGCAGAGGTGCCGGAATTCATCGAATTCATGGCCAAAGATTTTCCGCCCCATCAATTACCATTGAGAGGAGGTATAATGTGGTTAGATAGCTTTGCTAACAGGTCTTTTAACAAAAGCTTTAATACTTGTTCGCCGGAAGAACAATTGCAATTGATTGATCAAATTGCTTATCCGGAGGAAGAAAACAGCCCCATGGCACCGGGCATAGCCTTTTTCGCCTTGATGCGCAACCTTACACTTACCGGTTATTACACCACTAAAGAGGGCCTTGAAGAATTAGGTTATGTCGGTAATACACCGGGGGTATGGGATGGAGTGCCGGAAGATGTGCTGCAGGAACATGGGCTGTCCTACGACCCGGAGTGGATCGCCCGTTGTGTCAATCAGGACCAGCGCATGGAGGTGGCAAAGTGGGATGATGATAAAAATTTAATCACCTGATACCGTAAGATTATCCTGTTTATGAAAAGGAGAGAGGCTTTAAAAAGATCCGGCTGGATATTACAGTCCAGTCTCTTCACACCTGCAGTTTTGCAAGCACTAAGTTCGTGCCGCGAATCAAATCTGCCGGAAACCGACCTGTTAGTCCTGGATGATGAGCAACATCAACTGGTAAACGCCATTGCTGATATCATTATTCCGGCGACCCAATCTCCCAGCGCTTCCGAAGTGAAGGTTAACCGGATTTTAGATTTATTGTTGCGTGATGTATTCGAGCCGGAAACCGTCGAGGAATTTTTAACCGGTCTTGCCGAATTCAATGATGAATGCCAGGCAATATCAGGCAGCTATTTTACGGAGCTGAAATCCCAGGACCAGTTGAAATATTTGGAAGTGCTGGATGAAAGAATAATGGGGCGATCATACCAGCAACAGGTGCCTTTCTATTTTGGCTTTAAGAGCCTGGTAACCAGGATTTACTTTTCCACTGAGCAAGGCCTCAAACAAAATTTGAATTACCAGCCGGTTCCCGGACCTTATCAGGGTGTGGTCCCCTGGGATCCTTCCCAACCAATTTCAGTAGGAAATCACCTTTAATATGGCTAACGATCATCATTTTGATGCCATAGTAGTGGGCTCAGGCATCACCGGCGGTTGGGCGGCCAAGGAACTTACCGAGAATGGTTTGTCCACACTGGTATTGGAACGAGGCCGGGAGGTCAAGCATGTGAAAGACTATCCCACCACCTCAAAAGCCCCCTGGGAATATCCATATGGAGGTTATCTCACCAGGGAAGAGAAACAGCAATATCCCATACAAAGTATTAAGTACAATTTTGATGCTTCCAGCAAACACTTTTTTGTAAACGATCTGCAACACCCGTATAGCCACCCGGAGGATAAACCATTTCGTTGGTTCCGCGGATATCAGGAAGGGGGCCGTTCATTGATATGGGGCCGGGGCGCTTACCGTTTTAGCGACCTGGAGTTTGAGTCCAATTTGAAAGATGGCATAGGTATTGACTGGCCCATTAGGTACAAGGACATCCGCCCCTGGTATGATTATGTGGAGAAATTCATTGGAGTGGCGGGGTCGCTTGAAAATATTCCTCATTTTCCGGATGGAGTATTTCTACCGCCGTTCGATATGAATCAGGCTGAATTGATGGTCAAAGAACGTATCGAGAGCCACTATCCTGATCGCAAACTGATACCAAACCGGGTAGCCCACCTAACGCGGGTTGAACCAGGGCAGTTCAAAGGAAGGTCACAGTGTCAATCCAGAAATTTATGCCACACCGGATGCCCGTATGGTGCTTATTTCAGCAGCAACAGTTCCACCCTGCCAGCTGCCGCAGCTACTGGTATGCTTACCCTAAGGCCACATTCCATAGCAGTAAGTGTCCTATATGACGAAAATAAGGATAAAGCGGTAGGAGTAAGGATCCTGGACTCCCAAACCAAGGAGAGCACGGAATATTTCGGCCGGGTCATATTTCTATGTGCTTCGGCCCTGGCTACTACCGGGATATTATTAAACTCCTCGACGGGGCGTTTTTCCGATGGACTGGCCAATTCAAGTGGTGTACTGGGGCAGTATTTGATGGATCATCATATGGATGTAGGAGGGTCGGGGATGCTTGAAGGCCATCTGGATACCATATACAAAGGCTTTCGGCCCGCAGCGGTAGCTTTACCCCGGTTTCGAAATGTTCAAGGCCAAGAGATGGACTTTACCAGAGGTTATGGTTTCTGGGGCGGTGCATCAAGAGAGGGGATAAACCCGGTTAGAGTGGGTGTGGGTGCTGATTTCAAGACAGCAGTAACCAAACCCGGTCCCTGGCGATTCAGTTTGTTCAGCCAAGCCGAAGCCCTTCCTTACCGGGAAAACAAGGTAGAGCTGGAGGTGGACAAAAAGGATCAGTGGGGCCTGCCATTGTTAAAAATCACCGCTGAATGGGGTGATAATGAGAGATTGATGCGCCGGGATATGCTGGAGCAAGCCCAGGAAATTCTGGAGGTAGCCGGCCTGGAGGAAATAAGTGTGGCCGAAGGTCCGGCGATCCCCGGTGATGTAGTGCATGAAATGGGAACCGCCCGCATGGGCAAAGACCCCCGCCAGTCGGTATTAAATGCCTATAATCAATGCCACGATATATCCAATCTATTCATAACAGATGGATCCTGTATGCCTTCGGCTGGATACGCCAGTCCATCTCTTACCTATATGGCCTTGACCGCCAGGGCTTGTAATTATGCCATTGAGGAGATGAAAAAAGGCAATATCTAGTATTCAACTGATCAGTCCTAAGGAATGAGAATAGTAGACCCAGTGGTGGCACGGGATTCCAGTTTCTTATGCACCTCTTCAGCCTCACTTAATGGGGCTTTATGATCGATATTGACTTTTATCTGGCCGTTTTCAATCATATCGAATAATTCCTTTCCGGCCGAGGTGATGGCGTCCAGGTCGGGGATATAATCAAATAAAGTAGGCCGGGTGGTGTATAAGGAGCCATGCTGCACCAGGTGCCTGAGGTCAAAATTTTCAATCATTCCGGAGGATTGTCCGAATGAGACCCACATCCCCCTTCGCTTTAGACACTTTAAAGATTGAGGATAAGTATCTTTTCCTACCGAGTCATAAACCACATCAACCCCTTCACCGCTGGTAAGTTCCATCACCTTCTCCACAAAATCTTCTTCCCGATAATTTATAACACGCCTGTAACCGTGATCTTTTGCCAGTTTGATCTTTTCAGTTGAACCCGCAGTACCGATCATATATGCGCCTACATGCGCTGCCCATTGTCCGGCAAACAAACCAACCCCACCTGCTGCGGCGTGAAAAAGAACAGTATGACCCGGTTCAATAGCAAAAGTCTCTCTAAGCAGGTAGCGGGCGGTCAATCCTTTAAGCATTGCCGCTGCCGCCAATTCATAGTCAATATTCGGGGGCAGCTTTACCACCCGATGAGCCGGTAGTATCCGGTGCTGGCAATAAGAACCATTGGAAAAGGTATAAGCTACCCGATCACCAGGTTGAACATGATTAACTCCGGTACCGACCGACTGCACCATACCGCTGGCTTCAGCTCCGGGAATTATAGGCATTTCTCCTGACCAGGGATATAGCCCGCTTCTGAAATAAGTATCAATAAAGTTAACGCCAATGGCTTTGTGTTCGATCAGTACCTCTCCTTGACCCGGTTCACCGATTTCAATATCCTCCCAGGAAAAGTTGGAAGGAGGCCCGGTTTGATGAATTACGTTAGCTTTGGTTAACATTAGCAATCTGGTTTCATTTGAGTGTTGCGGTTAAAAGTAATAATAGCTAAACTAATTATCCCCTAATTCGAATGTCATGATAGGAATATTTCTAATAACCCTATAGGTATTGCCGTCATAATAGGAAAGCATTTGATAGATCACCACTTTTTCGATTTCGGCCACGTCTCCTTTAAAAGCATCAGGCGGAGTAAAATTAACCCTTTGCGGTGGAGCGCTAATAATTCTACGCCACAGGCTTAATTTGCTGGGGTGATAGTTTTTTCTCAAAATATCTTCTAGATATCGCTGAAGGGCTTCGGCTATTTCAGGCTTATATCTGTTCTTCCCTTTGATCTCCTCAAGCGTCAAAATTTCTTCTGGCGACTTACTCTCCACCAGTTTCCTGGCCAGGTCGGGATTGGTGGTTCCCCATGATATGGGTAGTGTTTTACCGTCATACAGATAATGGAAATTTCGCAATGAGAACTCAAAAAATTGAGGCCAAAATGAATATTGCGGCAATGAAGATAACTGTCCATTGCGCTCCTGAACTTTGAAATGATAGGTATAATTAGCCCGGGCGTCTCCCCACACATAAACCGATGGATTCAACCAATATACCGATGCTCCAATCAGAACCACCGATATGGCGAAATGAATTTTAGTAAATCCGCTTACTATCTCTGAAAACTGACACTTTTTCCACACCCACCAGGCGAGAATGACTTCAACCGTTACCCATGGGTAAAAACAGATACCGGTTACAGAAAAGATCAAGCAATGAAGGGTAATGGTTCCCAGTAAAAAGAACAGCACCGTTCTGCGATTCCAGAGCATAAATATCACTCCACATTCTATTGTTATAGTGGCGATTCGGAATAGCCAGTTGAAATGAGAAAGGGAAGAAATCAGCCGGGATAGGCTTTTTGGCTCCAAAAAATTTAACCATCCATCCGGATACATGCTACTGAGAAGGAAATAAATATGGTCATGGGTAAGCCACCCAATCTGTAATTTTGAAGATCCAGAAGCAAAATAATTACCTGCCAGTATACAAAATATCAGGAAAATAAAGGCGGAGGATTTCCAGCGAAATCTCGGCATGGCCAGCCATAAAATAAACTGTGCCATAAAAAGAATTAAAATTCGCATGGGAAGCTCGGTAACACTCCAATTGTGCACTTTTATGGGGTCACCAAAATGCATCAGGATAGGCATTAGTATAAAGGGGATGATAAATACAGGTCTCCATACAATCAATAGAACCAAAACCGCACTCAAGACACGCTCTGGCACCGCCAACTCACCAGAGTAAAACTCGAAAGGGTAGGTGATGTGGATCCAGGCCATTAATGCCGCACAACACCCTATGAGCACTCTTAAGGTGGATCCGGCCTGCAAGGATTTCCAGGGGGTAAGCAGCAATCGCCACCGTAAGAACAGGATTAGCACCAATGGGATAAGAAGTAGTATTACCCATTGGGATGGCAGGAGTTTTTCTTTTATGCCTAAGATCAAGTACCGTTCAAATATCTGCCCGGGAGGTTCAACGATATAGCGGATCCAAAGATTAAAGCTTAGAAAAACCGCTAATAGAACTCCTAGGTAGATAAGCTGTGAGAAATCAGCCCCGTACTTTTGCAGCGTATTCTTAATTTTTGGCGGTTTTCTAGTGGAAATACTTAAGATAGGAATTAATATTCATTCTGATCAGGTAAAAGGTCGCAAAACCAAAATTTGCTGCTCCAACTCTGGGAAGGTTGAGGGGGATATTCACGTAACACTGTTTCCCCCACCCTAAACTTCAACGGCTGATTAAAAATGGGTCCGTCATAAACAAAACTATGAAACTCTCCATTCTCTCCACACGGATCCACCCCGGAGGGTAAATCCTCGATGAAAGAGTGATTAATTTCTCTTCCTACATAGTGTTGATCCAGCTTGTGGGCATCGGCGCACACTACTACCGCTTTAA
The DNA here is from genome assembly GCA_965224285.1 of Cyclobacteriaceae bacterium. Classification (GTDB taxonomy): domain Bacteria; phylum Bacteroidota; class Bacteroidia; order Cytophagales; family Cyclobacteriaceae; genus JAJCYK01. Next base: position 3,054,135 of record OZ245043.1, on the reverse strand, counting down.
AACCCATAGAAATAAATTCATTGATCAATTCACTAGTGTCTTCTAACCAAAGAGGGAACAGTGCCTTAACCCCGCTATTACGCAGTTTATCCTCCCGATATTTTCTCAGGTCATCCAAAAAAATATCTCCGTAAACAGACAAGGTAAATCCATCACTTTTTAATTCACTAATGGTTTGTGCCATTATCCGGTCGTACTGCGCCATATCAATAGATTCCTCCAGATATACCTCATGTAGAGGCAGGTTTAGGGCTTTTGCCTGTTGGCGAAGCAGCTCAACCCTTACGCCGTGCATACTTATGCGTTCATATTTCCGGTTTATGGTAGTAATCAACCTTTGAACAACTGCTGTACTTGCTTGCTGACAGCGATATAAGGTTAAGCCAGAGTCTTTGCCTCCGCTCCAATTTAGAAAGGCTTTTTCCATCCAACTAGGTTTAAATTATGCAATGCTTTAAGTGAAACCAGCTCAAAGACAACCCGGTCGCCGGGTTTTAGCTGAGCAGCTCGATCCAGATCCGCAGTGATGATATTTCCTATCCGGGGATAGCCTCCGGTAGTTTGAGCGTCGGACATTAAAATCATAAGATGCCCGTTTGCCGTGACCTGGATAGTGCCGGGTACTACTCCTGAAGATATGATTTCCTGTTTGATGTGAAATCCGTTAAGCTCTTCATTAAGTCGATAAGCCATGCGGTTGGACTGGTGAGATAAGGTAAACCGAGTGCTCAACAATTGGTGGATGTGTTGACCGTTCATTAACCCATATTCCGGGCCAGGCAGAATCCGCAGAGGTCCCTGGAAAGCTTCCGGAGTTAATTTTCGGGGCTTTAGCAGACCCCGGCTCTCAACTTCCAGCACACTCCCTTTTTTCAATAAGCTATCAGGGGTGTGGAGTTCGGTATCTTGAGGTGCAGCGCTGAAGCTCCCCAGCCAACTCTTGAGCTTCCAGTCGCCTCTAATGGCCAGGTAGCTCCGGCATCCATGACTCACTGCACCCAGTTGTAGCCTACTTTTGCCGTTGATGGAAATAGTTTGATACATCGGGAGCTCAAGGTCATCCAAGGTTATTTTTAAAGTGCCACCGGTAAGCGCTATTTGACCTTTTCCTTCTAATTGGAGGGTAGGCCCTTGCAAAGTGATCTCCAGTACCGGGTGGCCATCCGGATTGCCCACCAGCCAATTAGCTTTATGGGCTTCGGTTGGGCTCATAAACCCTGAGGCTGGCACCCCAAAAGCCAGGTAATCATATCTGCCCCGGTCTTGAACGGTGGTAAACAGCCCCGGTTTTTTGATGTGCAATATCAATTTATTCATTGAGAGAATTCCAATTGAAGTCACCTGATCCTATGTTGGCAGAAAGCTCTTCAAACTCAACTTGACTTATGGGGTAGAAGCGTAATCTGTCACCCGGAGTATAAGTAAAGGGGCGCTCGGCGGTCCCTCTAAATGAAGGGATCGGTGTTCTTCCCAGAATTTGCCAGCCACCGGGAGCCTGTGTGGGATAGATACCGGTCTGTGCACCTGCAATGGCAACACTATTGGCCGGCACCCTGGCCCTGGGGGTGTCCTTTCGACGGCAATAAAGTTCCTGCGGCAGAGGCCCCAAATAAGCAAATCCAGGTAAAAACCCCAGCATAAAGACCTGAAAAACTACTGAGGAATGTAGACTGATTATTTCAGGAATTTCAAGCCTGGTTTGGTTGGCGATTTCTTCTAAATCAATACCATACTCCATATCATAGCAAACCGGGATACTGAGCTTTCGTGAATCGACAGGGGATTGTTGGAAGTCTCTCTCTTGCAAGGCTGTTAGATGATCCCTTAACTTCCAGTAGTTTATGGTGCCAGGATCAAAACCGACTACCAGCGAACAATAAGCTGGAATCAAAAAATTTATACCTGTCAACTCAGAGCTCTCAATAGCTTCTTTAAGCGCTATTACCTTCAGATTGACATCTTCCTGAATTACCTGTTCAAAATTGATCAGCAATCCCCGGTCACCAAGCGGTTTAATTTCCATGGGATTAAAAGGCTTTGGCAGATATGCCTTGCTGATCCAAGGCTTGGTTCAGGGAGGTTAGTATATCTGGGGCCATGGGATTGTCTCCATGGATACAAAGGCTCTCCGCAACCACTGTTATTGAATTCCCCCGCAGGTCTGTTACCTTATTTTCCAGTATAATACCAAGAGCCTGTTGCACAGCTTCTGCCGGATCCGTTAGTACGGACATATCCAGGGATCGGGGTCTCAATCGTCCATTGGACTGGTATCTTCTATCGATGAAGGCTTCCGGAATGAACAGCAGGCCTTTCTCTTTGGCTGAACCTGCAACCAGTGAACCGGCCAATCCCATGATCTTCAGAGCGGGATCTACTTGCTTCACTACCTCCAGTACGGAATCTGTGGTCTCCGCGCTTTCTGCCATATGATTATACAGGGCTCCATGTGGTTTGACATAATTCAATCTCCCCCCCAGGCTGCTCACCATACCTTTCAAGGCAGATATTTGATATCTCACGGAAGCGTTCAGCTGCTCAATAGGCAGGTTCAATTTCCTCCTGCCAAAACCCGCCAGATCAGGATATCCCGGATGGGCCCCTATTTGTACCTTATATTTCAAGGCCTTTTTGATGGTCTGTTGAATGTGCCAGGGATCACCACCGTGCATCCCGCAGGCAATATTACAGGAAGTGATATGGGGAAAAATTGCCTCATCGTTGCCTATCTGATAGGCTCCAAAACTCTCTCCCAGATCACAATTAATATCCACTGTCATTTTACCAGGCATTGCTTACGGACCAAATACTTTTTATTCCCAATACTATGGTAATAATAATAACTATAATTCCCCAAAAATTGGCCCAGCGGGTATTTCTATGCGCTCCCATAACAACATGATCGTTTAATAACCATACCAGTAATGCAGCAATCAGGGGAAGCAGCAGGCCATTGGCGAATTGCGCGAACAGGATGACCATGGTAGGCTTGAAACCGAGAGAAGAGAACACGGCGCCGGCGATCAACACAGCCAGCCATATCAGCCTAAACCTCCTCCCTTGCAACGACTCATTCCAACCCATTACTTCTGAAGTGGCATGAGCTGCTGCCAAAGGTGCAGTTATGCTGGAGCTCAGACCGGCAGCCAAAAACCCTAAAGCCAAGAACGGCAATGCCCAGGAGCCTAGTAACGGCTGTAATTGTATTGCCAGATCACCTGCACTCTCTACTTTAATACCCATCCCCGTAAAAGCCACTGCTGAAGAAATCAGTATAGCCATAGTAATAATACCACCCCCCAATACTGAGATTATAGTATCTATCCTGGAGGTGTTCAGCGCATCCTCGGAATTCCAACGCCTTTTCACTGATGAGGCATGGAGAAACAAGTTGTAGGGAACCACGGTAGTGCCAATAAGGCTGACTACCATCACCAAAGATTCAGCCTCCATCCGGGGGATAAACAATCCAGACAAAATTGAAGTGATATCCGGTCTCAAGGCAACGGCGGCCACTAAAAATACAACTCCCATTACCCCCACCAGTAACACCAGGAAACGCTCAATCACTTGATATTTCCCCCGCCATAATAAAACAAAAGCTACTAATACTACTAAAAGTATAATGGGGTTGAACGGTAACCAGGGCCATTCCAGGTCAATTCCCAGTACAGCCCCGGTAATATTACCAGCTTCATAGGCGGCGTTTCCGATGAAAAGGGCGCTGATTACCAAAAAGGAAATAAACCACAACACCCCGGGATTTCTTATTTTAATTCGCAGCGCTTCTCCCACCCCCATGCTGGCGACCACTCCCAACCTGGCGGCCATTTCCTGTAGGATAATGGTGGCAAGGGTGGAAAAGGCAATAGCCCAGAGCAAAGTATATCCAAAATTACTGCCGGCCAAGGTGGCGGTAGTTACGGTTCCCGGTCCTATAAAGGCGGCTGCTACCATTGCACCTGGGCCCAGCCGTTTGAGTTTTGTCAAAAAATTCAGGATTGAGTTTTTAGCCATTGATTCACTTCATTTGTGCTTAACGAGTCACTCATCTTGCCAAATTTCTGCCGAACATATGTTAAAAGCAGGGCCAACTCTTCCGGGTTTAAAAAATCAAATGCCGGCATCACCCCATTATAGGGTATACCATTAACTTCAATCTCACCTTGAATTCCATTGACCACCACTTGTAAAAGTTCGGATTTATCTCCTGTTACCCATTCACTGCCGGCCAGTGGAGGAAAACGTGATGCTGCACCATTTCCATCAGCCTGATGACAAGACTGGCAATAACTTATATATAAAGACTCGGGACGACTCACCGTGTTCTTCTGCAGGTTATCGTCAACGGGATGGGGCTGACGCAAATGACTAAGCTGTTTGCGTTGCTCCATGTGAAACAATTGCTTCTCCTCAAATTCATCAGGATCACCGGGGTACATGATCCTCCAGATTTTACCTTTTCGCGACTCTGAAATGTACAAAGAACCATCCGGCCCTTCGGTCAAGCCCATGGGGCGGTAACGGGCGTTGCTGACACTTTCAATGGGCTCAACCTGGGCAAAACCATCTGCAAACACCTCCCATTCATCAGTTAATCCGTTCTCAGAAAAAGGGATGAAGGCTACAAAATACCCTGCCTGTGGGTAAGGGGTTCTATTGGTGGAGCCGTGGAAGGCAATAAAAGCCCCGTTTCGATAGCGGGGTGGGAATTGACTGCCTTGATAAAAATATAAGTCATTTGGTGCCCAGTGACCTGGAAATCCCATAAGGGGTAATTGATAATGGGCGCACCGGCCCACTTCTTTGCCGTCCCCACCATATTCGGGAGCTAGTACTTTCTTGGCCTGCAGTTGATCATAATAGCAATAAGGCCAGCCATAATGATCTCCCTCAGAAATTCTCATAAATTCCTCAGCCGGCAGTACTGCGCTATGCCAGGTAGAGAATAAGTTGGGAAAAAGCATATTGAGATCATCCCTGCCATGCATAACCGCGTATAAATGATCATCCTGATGGTTCCATCTCATTGCCACCACACTCCGGATGCCACTGGCAAATAAACTGCCATCTGCCTGGGTTTGATGCTGTTGGTCTGCCCTGAATTTCCAAATGCCACCGTGCTTTTCCAACTCCGGACAAGGGTCTTTACCAGGCAGCCCAGGAATACCGGCGGGAGTCTCTTCTATATCCATGCAGGCGTTGGAAGGTGCGCCGAAGGGAATATACATATTACCCAGCTGGTCAAACGCCATAGGTTTGGTGATATGCCAGTGGGTCCCGTGGGTGTGGTCATCCACCAGAATACGCTCGACGGGTGTATTTGGTACCAGCGAGGCATCTAGTTTTTGCCGGAACACTTCCAGGGCGCTGCTGTAATAAAGGTAATCACCGTGGATAGCCATGCCATTAGCTAAAGTACCGTGATCTAGATAGTCCCCGAAATACTTGATCACATCCGCCTTGCCATCCCCGTCATTATCACGAATCGCGACATTTCCCCCTTCTTGGTGGGACGAATACCGCAGTTTTACATAGATATCACCGTTACTTTTAACTGCCAGATGTCGAGCCGGACCAATGCTGTCGGTTACCACCAATGCTGTGAATCCCTCAGGTAAAATTAAACCTCCTGCATCTCCATCTGGTTTTGGCAAGACGGATGTAGGGGTATTGCAAGCGGTAAAGGTCCCGGTTGATAAAATTAGGGCCAATAGTTGGACAACTTCTCGTAAGCCCGGGGTAGCAATGATCATAGTAGCTTGCTAATTAAGTGGCCAAGGGCGGCCCGCCAGGAACTTTTATTAGTTCATGTTCACTTTCATAAGAGACTCTGGAAGCCTTAAAAGTGGCATTTAGGTATTCACCTAAGAAAATATCACCTTCCATGGCATTATCCTGGGCACTGCCGTGAAATAAAAAGGTCACTCTATCTCCAGGCCTTCTCACCACACTCCTCAGTTTTACTTGATCGCCTTCCACCATGCCTATCACTTTACGGCTGGATAATTCACCCTGATGGGTTCCTTCAATCCAGGGGCCGTCTTGAATCAGGTACATATGATGGGTGGCAGAGCTACTGAAAAATTCCACATCAAATTTCCAATGGCCGCTAAGATCCAGGTTGGTAGACTTCAACTCCGTTGATAGAGGAGGCCTCTTTACAGATAACAATTTATAGATCCGGTCGGCCACAATTTCTGCCTGTCCCCCCTGCATTTGATTGGGAGTGATATTTACCGAGCTTGACCCATCTTCGTCTTCATGACCAATGGCCAGCCGCGGTGGTTTCCTGGCACAATCCTCCGCCACCTGATAGCCGGTTATATTCAACTGCAGCGGATCCCACTGCACCACCAGCATAGGAGCGCGATTATTGAGGTCCACTGGTTCTTTAACAGAAGTAGACACTCCTTTAATTTTCGTGACCTTTTTGGCAATCAAATCCAGCCAATCCATCCAGGTATTCCACTCCTCTTCATGATCCCGGGTAGTCCAAGCTTCCACCGCTGCCAGCATCCCCAGCATTTCTTCTTTTCCCACTTTATTGTCGCGACCCGGACCATGATGAGGTGAGCTGGCCTGCCAGGTGGACATCAGCAAGTTTTTATCTCCAAACAACAGACCTGCGCATTGTGGACCGCAGATCGCCTTGCCTCCACTATATGCCACCACTGTGCCTCCCCTGGCCAAATGCACTGGTGGGATTGTCAGGTTTTCCGCCGCCGCATCCACCAGTATAGGGATGTTATGGGGCTTGGCGATCTCTGCCATTACTTCCAGTGATAAAGGTTGACCGGTTGCTGATCGGGGACCGGTGATCATGTAGATCATGGCGGTATGCCGGTTGATGGCTTTTTCAAACTCTTCAGGAGTTTCTACGGTAATTACCTCAACCCCAATATTACGCACAGCGTGATCGTAGGCATTCCTGGAGTGGCGGGGAATGATAACCTGGTATTTTTCAAATCCCGTGAGATCAGGAATTCGAATCAGTTTTTCCGGATCGCCACCGGTGACACAGGCTGCGGTAAAGTGTTTAAGCGCTGCGGCACAACCAGCGGTAACAATTCCCCAGTCGGTTTTGGTGATTTCGGCCAAACGACGGCCGATACCGTTTGCGAGCTCATCGTACTGTACGAAGTGCCCCGAGGCTCTTTCCTGTGCCTGTAAAACTTCGGGCCTTTCAATGGAGCCGCCGATTATGGTAAAAGTCCCGCGGCAGTTTATCACCGGTTCCACACCTAATTCCCGGTAGATATTTCCTGCAGAATTAATGGCGCTGCCCGTAGATTTTGCGGATAACTCTTGATGGTACCACAGCCCGCCGGTAAACGGGAGCACGGTAAGACTTTTCATTATATCTCGACGTTTCATAATTGATTTAATTTTTTTTCAACATTTTTTAGTGGTTCCAAAGGGGGGCGCTTATTCCATTAAGGTCCCATTTTACCCTGCCTTCCCTCAAAGTTAATTCAGGAGTCAGCCGGCGGTCACCGGAAATACGGTATCCGGCTGCATCCACAAATCCAAATTCACCGGTTTCCAGTTTAAGCAGGGCAATATCGGCTATGGCCCCGGGACTTAAATGCCCCAAGTCCTCCCGGCCAATCATAACTGCTGATTTCCAGGTGGCAGCAGCGATTACCTCTTCCAAGGGCATTCCCAGGTTCAGGAATTTGGACATGATATTGGTGATGTCTTTCATCCCGGCATTCATGCTGTAGCGATGCAAATCCGTACCAAAAGAATCGGGATAAAATTGCTGGCTCACAGCAGGTACGGCCAGTTGGTAGTGAAAGCTGCCTCCGCCATGACCCACGTCAAAATATACACCTTTGTCGCGGGCTTTTAATACATGTTCTATTACCTGGCCCTGGGAGTTTATCAACCAATCACGATCATCGACAGCCCCATAGATATGAGTAAATATGTCGCCGGGGTTCATGCGTTCAAGAATTTCTGGCAATGGAAGATTGGGTAGATGGCACTCCAGAAACAGTGGTTTATCCACAGCTTGTGATACTGCCATGGCCCGCTCGAATGGCTCCCAGCCCTGACCTTGATAATGTCCTATCTTAACCCCTACCAGAATATCCGGATAGTTGGTCAATGTCTGCATGGTGGAATCAATACTCATATCCTGCAGGTCTTCCTCCAACGGCTTACCTACCATGCCCGCTCCGGTGATATTGAGAAAGGCCAACACTCTGGTATCAGAGCGATCAATCACAGTGGTTTTAAAGCGTTCAAAAGATCGCCATCCAGAGGTCCCGGCATCCACCATGGTGGTGACACCTGAACGAAAACTAAAATCATCTGGGCTTACGCTGGGGAAACCTCCGGCAAAGGTCTTTGCTTCACCAACAAACACATGGGTATGAACATCGATCAAGCCGGGAACCACCAACATGCCGCTGGCATCAATAACTCTATCTGTATTTCCAGCATAGATTTCCTCCGCTACCTTTTGGATTTTTCCCTCTACTATGGCCACGTCCAAGATCCGGTTAATGGCATTGCGGGGATCGATGACCCTACCACCTTTTATAATCAAATCATAGGTTTGGGCGCTCAGCAGGGATGGTATCCATACCATCAAGAATGCCAGGTCTCTTTTTATATTTTTCATTAATATTTTACAGGCTCCTCGTTCCATTTTGGCACAGATATCCCGTTTAGATCCCATACCACCTTGCCTGCCCGTAGTGTCAGTTCTGCAATCAATTTCAGATTCCCAATCATGGTCCTTCCCCGGGCATCAATAAATCCAAAATCTCCTTCAGCAATACTAAAAACGGCGATATCCGCTTCGGCGCCTACCGATAAATGACCCAGTTCAGGTCGCTTAATCACCTGAGCTGGGCTCCAGGTGGTTTTTTCTATGGCTTGCTCCAGGCTTAGACCCATATTAAGAAATTTCGACAATAAGTTGGTCATATCCTTCATGCCGGCATTCATACTCCAAAAATGCAGATCGGTGCTAATAACATCCGGGTAAAATCCCTGGGCAATGGAAGGTATGGCTTGGTGCCAGATAAAGCTGCCGCCACCGTGGCCCACATCGAAGATGATACCTCTTTCCTGTGCTTTAAAGATAAAAGGTTTGACTTTGTTGTTTTGATCTACTACCGGTTCCCGGTTAGTAGTGTAGGAGTAGGTATGAGTGAAGATATCTCCCGGTCTTAATTTTTGGAGGAATAAGGTCTCCAGCGAAAGCATGGGATCGTGTTCGCCAAAGTCAACCATAACAGGCACACCTGCAATATTTCCGGCTTCCACAGCCCGCTCTACCGGGGTAAAATCACCACCCCGATAGTGATGCTTCTTTACTCCTACAATATGTTCGGGATAGAGGTCAATCATAAAAGCGGTGAGTACCGGATCCATATCGTTGAGGTTCTGGGCTTCCAGCCTTCCATACATACCCGCTCCCACAATGCTGATAAATGCCAGCACCCTGGTTTGGGCTTGATCCATGGTCTGCCGTTTAAACTGCCTGAAATTCCGCCAGCCGGCGGTGCCTGCATCCACCACAGTAGTAACTCCAGACCTGAAAGTGAAGCCGTCGGGCGGTAGACTTCCCAGTCCGTTGGCCAGGTAACTGTCTACATCTGTTCCGTGGAAAACGTGAACATGCATATCGATTAGACCCGGAGTGACATAATATCCTTGGACATTGATAGTATTCTTGCTTTGTGCCGGTGGTATATTGACGTTGACCGCAGCAATTTTTTGATCCTTTATGGCGATATCCATTTGATGGTTAATCTCATTTTTAGGATCAATCAGCACACCTCCTTTTATTAACAGATCATATTGTTGGGCCTTCAGGTTCAATAGGCTGCAGAAAATCAAAAAGACAGTATAGGCGGGATTCAAGTTCACTTTTTATATACTAATAAGTCCTGTGAATCAAACGATTAATCCAAGTCATGCCTTAACCAAAAAAATTTTGCGGATCTCGGAAACGGTTTCCGCATATTCCGGTTTTACTCTCATGGCGTCCCATTCCGGATGGTTAAGAAAGTCACCCCATGCTTTGTCCCGGTGGTCCATATCGCGAAAGTTCAACATATATACCAGCGATGGTATGTAAGGGCCGATCACCATTTTCCCAAAAAAGACAGGATTCATATCCACTTTTAAAAAAAGATCCAACTCCTCCTGATCAAACATCTTTATTTTCCGACGTACCGCATCTTCATTAAGGCCTTCATAGATTCTAAGTTCAAATAATTCCGCGTCTGTAATAGGCTCTTTCATTTGTGGCAAAGAGACGAAAGCTTCCAGTAAACTGGAGGAAATGCGGCTATAGGTTTTACCGGATTGAAAATACTCCTCGGATTTCTTTAAAATTTCTTCCTGCTGGGAATGGCGCTGGGCTTTCTGGAATGTAATTAAATCAGGGTAGGAGGTAATGGTCCAAACCTTGGCCGGTTCCTGGTTTCCCAGCTCACTAAAGATCATGCTATTTCGGGCGCCGGCGGATTTCAAAAACGGTGATCTGACCTCCTTAATATATTTCATCAGAGCATTTCGGTTTCCCCTAAAGGTCAGGTTGTAGGTTCTTAATTCGTAAATTTCACGACTGGTATCCTGTTGCATGGGGTGTGCCAAGGCTACCGGCGATGCCAGTGCAGCAGCGCTCAACGCGGCAAATTTTCTTCTGTTCATGTATAACTAATAAATAGGATTGCTATACAATTTAAAATTATTTCACATTAATCCCTATTTGGCTCATTCCTGTCGGTCGCCGGCCGGTAATGAGTAGTTAGCTCCATCAACAGCTGCTTTTTTACTTCTTCCTCGGTGAAAGCATGCCTGGCCGCCTCGCAGTTGCAACGGAAAAATTGAGACTGACTCCACCCGAATACATCCTGCAATAACTGGTATTCGCTGGTCAAGGTAACATCGCTAATGGTGCGGCAGTCTGTATTGATGCCCATGCTTACCCCTGAATTGAGTATTTGGTGGACATTGTGATGGTAGATAGTGGGAAATACATTGGTTTGAACATTACTGGTGGGACAAACCTCCAAGTGGATATCTCGTTCTTTAAGAAATTGTAATAATTCTGGATCTTCGGCGCTGCGCACCCCATGTCCTATGCGTTTGGGACGGAATTGTTCCATGGATTCCCAAACACTTTCAGGGCCGCAAGCCTCGCCGGCATGGGCTGTGCAGTTTAGTCCATGTTCAAAAGCGTAGCGAAAAGCGCTTATGTGATTGGTTATAGGAAACCCCGCCTCGTCAGCGGCTATGTCAAACCCGACCACTTTTGAACCTCGAAAATGTTCCACCAGTTTTACGGTATCCATACTTTGAGTTGCCGAATAATGTCGTAAGGTGCAGAGTATGATGCCGGCGGTAATGCCAAAAGTAGAGGAATAATCGTCTACCGCTTGTTCAATAGCTTCGACCACCTGCACTGGAGAAAGTCCTTCACGGATATGCTCTAAAGGGGCAAATCGCAATTCTGCGTAAATCACCCGGTCCTCACTCAATTGCCGGAAAAGATCCTCTATTACCAATCGCAAATTTTCTTGCGTTTGCATCAGTGCAATGGCTGCCACTGCTCTCTTGATGTAATCAGCCAGGTCATCGCACTTATTGGGCGCCACGAATCGATGCAGGTACTCGGAATGAGTGATACCGGGACTCAGCTGGGCCACCAATTCGAAACTAAGCGAACAATCGAGATGAAGGTGGAGCTCTATTTTAGGCAGTTTATGATAATTCATGATAGAGCAGATTCCAACATGGACAGGAATTTTTTCCGTGAGGCTTCTAAGACTACTTCCGTATTGGGGGGTTGCCCTAGCTGTGCCAGGTGATCAACTACGGTCTGACCTCTGGTGATATCTTCAGCCAGTACAACTTCGACATAAAGTTGCTGGCTAAAATTAATAAGAGAGTCATCTATAGCCAGGGCCATGGCGATTGGATCCGGAAGGTCAAAGCCAGGTAACTGAGTAGTGGTCTTGGCAAACTCATTTACCGTTGCCTGAATATCCATTGCAAAACTGGCCAGTTCGGTGTCCAGGGACCTGATTCGATTTACTGTTGCAGGGTCCATAAATGCGTGATTTCGGGAAATATCCCAACCTACCATACGCAGTGGCATCCCGCTGCGGAAAACCATATCCGCAGCCTCAGGGTCCGCCCATGCGTTGTATTCGGAAACTGGGGTGATGTTGCCGGGTCCTCTTGCAATACCGGCCATACAGGTACAGCGTACTACCTCAGAGCATATTTCAGGATCCCGTTCAATGGCCAGGGCCAGGTTAGTTAGCGGTCCCAGGGTAACTAGTTCGATCTCTCCCGGATACTGACGGATCAACTCTATCAAAACCGACACCGCATTGCCCCGGTCCGGCTGCCTTCCATTTAAGGGCAAGCCAAGATCCCCCATCCCGTCTTGTCCATGAACGAATTGAGCGGTCTCCAAGGGTCTTTTCAACGGTTTGCCGGCCCCTGCATATACCGGGGTTTCACTGCGACAAAGTTCACGAGTATAGAGTGCGTTTTGTACTGCCTGCTCCAAAGGAACGTTACCTGCCACCACAGTGATGGCTTTTACCTCAACCTCCGGATAGCGCCAGGCCATGATCAACGCTACTGCATCATCCGATGCGGTATCAGTATCAATTATTATGTTCCGCATTTTACCAGCCACTATTTTAGTAAACCAACAACTAGTAAGATACAATTAATATAATGCTATAGATTTGTATCATGAAATTAAAGATACCTCCGGCGATAGTATTTATGGTACATCTGGGATTAGTATGGGTCTTGGACCAGATAATAGGTTCGGATGTCCCGGGATCAGAGACACAGCGTATCATTACACAGGTACTGGGCACTGCGGGGGTAGCTATTATACTGGTAGCCCTAGGAGGTTTTCGCCGGGCAGGTACTACAGTGAACCCCATGAAGCCTGCTCAGGCCAGTCGGTTGGTACAAACAGGCATTTATCGTTATACCCGTAACCCAATGTATTTAGCCTTACTGCTTATACTGCTGGCCTGGATAACCTGGAAAGGGGTATGGCCTGCAATGCTACTGGCATTTATCTTTGTTTGGTATATGACGGAATTTCAAATAAAACCGGAAGAACAAGCTCTGCAAGAGCGATTTGGTGAGGAGTACCTGCATTATAAGCAGAGGGTTCGCAGGTGGCTATAGGCTAATGTGGTCACTTTCAGTTTTAACTTTGAATAAGGGTGGTTTCGGGGATGCCTGTTTAACGTATGATCTCCATGGTCTGCGAATTGGAACCCGGAACCTGCTACCAAGTCCTTTCACCGTTCTGGATATGAGAATTCGTTGGGCCCGCCAATGCCATGATCCGGGCTGCTGTTGGAGGGCAAAACCACTAGAATAGCGGTTGCGCTCCCTCACATTCTCCGGTATGTAATCCAATGCACATGCTTAGGCCAATCTTTTGCACGGATTCCAGGATACTTTGAGCGCACTGCAGCGCCCGGGCAGGTCCGGGGCCCCGCTTATCGAAAAGGATCAAGCGGGGAAATGAGGCTAGTTTATTAAAGAACCGCACAACTGAAGGCTCCTCCCAGAAAACGTCAATGTTGGAGATCCATTCGGAACCAGGATAAGGTCAATAGGGCCATCCCCAATTACCTAGTAGGCTATAGTTATGTTGCCGCTTTTAGCGTATTTGATTTCTGGGACCAGAATAATACCGCAGCGTAATTGATTCAAATCACTCTAGTGGCATTTACGACTTCAATAAAACAAATGAAAAGATGAGGATTTCATCTCAATGGGATACTAACTTTTTCTCTTTTGTTTTAAAAGAGCCTTGCCTGGACCGTCATGTTCTATACCCATAAGGATCAAAGGGAAGTTTTGGGCTTCGTGAAACTCCTCTTCGATATACTTAATTGCATCTTTTAGTGAGGGAGTTCTATCAGGCAGATATACTTGCATAGTATTATTAGGAACCACGATTATTCCAACTTCAATTAAGCCGTCCTGAAGATTATTGCGAATATGTACTAGGTCCCTGATAAGCAGGTCACTTCTAGCAGATATCTGGACTTCAACACCGATTGAAGCAATGAAGGATCGATTATACCTTATTCTCTTACTCCAATCAATATCTCCGGTAGACTTTTTTACCCAATCCTCCCGTTCTTCGAATGATTTATCCATCCTCTTCCGAACCTCTGCTCCACCGTTGGCATCCTTCTCTTCAAGTAGATAGATTTTTGTTGAAAGAATAATTTCTTGGAGCTCAAGGAATAACTCACTTAGCCCAAGTTTGGTAATTCGTTGACGAGATCCCCCATAAAATTTAATATGTGTTATTTTCATACAGGATTATAATCAAAGACGGATTCCCGTTTAAATCCAGGCTTCTGACCAAGAAATATTCCAAACTCTTCAATCATTCTTTTCTTAATATGGTGACAATCGAATAATTCAATTCCCAACCAATTTCGAGCGTTTTGTTGAGCAGCTTGATAGGTAGAACCACCACCCCCAAATGGATCGAAAACCAAGTCATCTTCGTTTGTAGACATTAGTATTGCCCTCTCAGGAATCATCAGTTTAAGTTCATTTACTCCTTCTCTAACCTTGAATCTTTTATGGCGGTTAGGTGAAGTATCAGTCCAGAAATCGGATAGATTTAAGCCCTCAGGATTGATCTTGTTTCTATGACCCCCATAATCTGGAATTTCGCCATGGCAATGTCTACATTTAGGAATTGGAGTGCGTAGAAAATTGAATGTCTTAGGTTCTCCTTTTGTATAGTATAACAAAGAATAGTGAGCTGGATAAAGCCTCTTTCCCCTCCTAAATGTACCTTTCATAGATAATGCAATCCAATGCCTGAACACCAACTGCTCATTAAGCCAATTCGCAAATCTTATATTTAATTCCGGAGTGGCGTAAAGAAAGAATGATCCTCCTGGTTTCAGTATTCTAATACACTCTTTGATCCATAAATGACACCAATTAAAATAATCTTGTTCCGACACATTGTCTACATAACCATTTTTATAATCCTTACCAATGTTAAAAGGGGGGTCTGCAAATATTGTATCTACACAGTTTGATTTCAGGTTATCCATTAATTCTAAGCAATCACCCTGGAATAATAGACCCCTGTCGGTTGATAAAAACTCCTTCATGCTAAAAATTACAAAGAATAAGATCCAGTAATTGCTGAGTCCCGGATTATTTTTTGAAAGTAATCAAAACTATTAACAATTTTCGGGTTAAGTATATGTGCAAAATAGCATTAACTCGGATGACCTTATCAGCTGAGGTACTTTTCCACGGCTGCCACAAATTGATGCATTTCCTCTTCCTTCCCGATACTGATCCTGATGTGACCAGTCATGATATCTTTCCACTGGGAGATCAGGACCTGCTCCTGCTTTAGTTTTTCTACTACCTCCGGATGGAATGCATCACTTTTGGCATACACGAAATTGGTGGCGGACTCATAATGATCAACACCCCATTTCCGAAAAGCATCGTAGAGAATATTTCTTCCTTTGTGATTTTCAGCTAAACATTTATCGATAAACTCAGAATCATCCAGGGCGGCCCGGGCTCCGGCTATAGGGGCTACCCCAGCGGACATTTCAAAACCCAAATGTCGTTTTTTTAAGGCATCAATGTTGGGTTTTTGAGACACTCCATAACCAATCCGCAAGCCAGCCAGTCCGTAGGCCTTGGAGAAAGTCCGGCACACTACCAGATTGGGCAGCTCATGGACTAATTTTACCATACTGCCGTCAACCCCGGCCTTAGAATATTCAATATATGCCTCATCCGCGCAAATGAGGACCTTGGATGGCACTCCTCGGCAAAACTCTACCAAATCATGGTGGTTGACTTCCGTTGAGCTGGGATTGTTGGGGTTGCAGAGGAAAATCAGGGTGGTTTTATCGCTGATAGCATCGTTAACAGCCTCTAAATTTACCACACCTCTATCGGTGAGTTCGATCTTCTTCACGGCAGCTCCGGATAATTCACCAAAGCGCAACAAAGTGGGAAAAGTAGGCCATGGGGCCAGGATTTCTCCTTCCAGCAAGCCAACATGTTGGCCAAGTAAACTCAGCATTTCCGTGGAACCGGCTGTAATCATGACCTGATCCTGATTAACTCCATTTCTTCGGGCTAATTCCCGCTTCATCTCTTCGATTCTGGCATCGGGATAACGGTTGGCCGCTTTTAATGCTTTAGTAATGGCCTCTACTGCTGATTGGGGCGGCCCCAGGGGATTTTCATTCCAGTTGAGCCTTAGCAAAGGATGGGTGGGGTCATCAACATCTGCTATAGCCTGACCAAGAATATCTGTGGTTTGGCTAAAAAGAATGGTAGAGGAAGCCAGTAAACTTCTTTGGAGCCATTGTCTTCTATTGAGGGCACACATGGAGGTTTATTTTATTTAATAATTCCGGAAATCTGTGAAAAAATACTGGATCAAATCAAGGTATAAAAATTTTCTCTCAGCAACTTCAGACTTTTGGGGATTGCCGTTAAAGGATCGTTATTGCCTTCAAATTCCAAGGATACATAGCCACGGTAATCCACCTGGCGCATGATCTCACCGATCTTGGCATAATCGAGATCCAAACTATACCACTTACCACCACCCTGATAGGTCTTGGCCTGGAGCAGGACAGCATCAGGCGCCAGACTTTTCATTTGCTGATAAGAGTCCTGCAGAAAATTGCCGGTATCCAGGGTGACCCGAAGCCAGGGAGAATCAATAGTATCAACAATCTTTCTCACCCCTTTCGCGGTACGTCCCAGGCCCCAGTGGTTTTCCAGGCCCAACACCACCCCGCATTTTTCAGCAGTTGGCAGGCACTGTTCGATAGAATCGATCACCCATTGATATCCCTGATCCTCGGTATACCCTTCCGGAATTGGTTCTATTCCTTTATTGGCCATGAGGTCATCAAAATTATCAATGGTGCCCCAGCGGCCGGTATTGAGCCTCATGGTGGGTATACCCAGGGCATAGGCCAACTCTATCTGATGTATTGTTTTATCGATATTTTCCCTGCGATAATCCTTATCGGGTCTGAGAAAGCCCTGATGAGTGCTGAAACCGTAAAGGTCCAACCCACCGTGCAGGGCCTTCCGTTTTATCTTCTGCAAATAGGCATTATCCTCGGAGGTCATCTGCACCAGCAGCAGCTCTACCCCATCAAATCCCATGGCAGCAGCTTTTTCTAGGCAATATTCCATCGAAACGTCTTCCTTTGGGCCGTTGAACTGCCAAAACGAATAGGTTGATACCCCAATGGGATTAGGACGCCGTGATTTATTTACGGACTTAACTACGGAGGGTATCCTATTGCCGGAAGCCTGTAGTGGATTGTGGATCAGACTGCCTAGGGCGGCCAGTCCTCCTGCTTTCAGTAGGTTTCGTCGGCTTAACCAGGGTTTATTAGTAATAGATGACATGATATTTTTAAATTAATGATTATAATATACGAAGAATCTCAAATTCGTGGAATATATAAGGCTTTACTCCCCGGCGCAAATCAGGATTTACCTAGATTTAATAATATGATAAGGCTTCTGATCATATTCTTGGCCATCATGCCGGTTTCGGCTGCCACCGCCCAAATCCCAGATCACCGCATCTTCGTGGATTATGCACAGCGTTCCTTCAAGGAATATCAGGATCTGCTATCCCTGCCCAATGATGCTCATTACCCGGAAGACATTGAAGTCAATATCCAGTGGTGTGAAACCCATTTCGAAAAGAGAGGGTTTTCCACCCAACGTCTAAGCACCGCCTCTATTCCATTATTGCTGGCAGAGCGCCGAGGCCGAAAATCAAAATCACCCACAGTATTGATCTATTTACAGATCGATGGACAGCCGGTGGACACCACTCATTGGCATCAAGATAATCCCTATCAGGCTACCTTAAAGCGAAAGGATGATCAGGGAAAATGGGAGCCCATTGACTGGCGCAACCTGCAACGCTCCGACATGCATCCTGATTGGCGCATTTTTGCTCGTTCCGCTTCTGATGCCAAGGGGCCCGTTGCCATGTTCCTGGCAGCACTTGACCTAATGGCCGACGTTAAGGAAAAACAAGATTATCACCTTAAAGTGATTATGGATTTTGAAGAGGAATTGGGATCACCTAGTCTTCCTCAAGCGGTGGTAGAGCATCGGGAGGCTCTCGCCTCAGATATGCTGATCATTTTTGACGGCCCCAGGCACATTTCCAACCAGCCCTCGTTGACATTCGGAGCCAGGGGTATAGCCACCGTTACGCTGGAGGTATTTGGTCCCATAACCCCTCAACATAGCGGTCATTATGGTAATTACGCGCCTAATCCGGCAGTCAGGATGGCACAGCTGATCGCCAGTATGAAAGATCCCCAAGGGAAGGTTACCATACCGGGTTTCTATCAGGGAATAGAGTTGGATGAAGAAGTCGAGCAGATATTAAGCGCTGTCCCCGACGATGAAGAATTTATTAAACAAAATTTGGGGATTGCGGAATCAGATAAAGTGGCAGCGACTTATCAGCAGTCCTTGCAGTACCCCTCATTAAATGTAAGAGGACTGTCCAGCGGTTGGGTTGGCGCTGAAGCTAGGACAATTATTCCAGCCAGCGCTATAGCAGAGATAGATGTTAGGCTGGTGGTGGAAAGCGACCCCCAGAGACTGATCAAGTTGATCAGAGACCATATTGCACAACAGGGCTATCATATAATGGACAGTTTGCCTACCCATGAAGAACGCATGAAGTATTCACATTTATGCAGGTTTGCTTCCAGGATCTCCTACCAGGCATTTCGCACCGAGTATAACAGCAGGGTAGGAATTTGGCTGGATAAGGCTTTAACCAGGGCGTTTGGGAAACCTCCTATAAAACAACGCACTTCCGGGGGAAGTATTCCTATTTCTCCCTTTGTGATCGAACTAGGCATTCCGGCCGTTACCGTTCCTACCGTCAACCGGGATAATAACCAGCACAGCCCAAACGAAAACCTGCGGGTAGGCAATTATATTGATGGCATTAAAACTTTCTATGCCATCCTTACTGAGCCACTAAAATAAAGACCAGCGCTCCCTATGTTATCCAGTGCCCAAGTTATAGAGATCTTGAAGCTGCATCCGCTGCCAATAGAAGGAGGTTACTTTGGGGTCACCTATACTTCTGATGAGCGTCTACCGGCATCTGTACTGCCACCAAGGTATAAGGCAGACCGCGACTTGGGAGGCGCTATTTATTATTTGGAAACCAGTGAGCAGTTCTCGTCTATGCACCGGCTCCCCACTGATGAAATTTATTATTATCATTTCGGCGATCCTGTAGAGATGCTGCTGTTGTCTCCCCAGGGAGATACTCAGCGTCTGCTACTGGGAATGGATTTGTTAAACGACCAGCGGCCACAAATTTTGGTTCCTCGCTTCTGGTGGCAAGGATCCAGGCCGTTACCGGATGGAGATTATGGCTATAGCTTATTGAGTACCTCAATGGCTCCTGGCTATCATCCCAATGATCCGGAATTTGCTTCCAGGGAAGAACTGATAATGAAGTATCCCGACGAAGAAAAGATGATCAAAAACTTAACTCGGGTATAATCCGGGATCAACCTGTCCGGGTGGCTATCAGTACCCCAGATGAATAATGTAGAAAACATAAGCTTAAGTTCTTTTGAACGCTTAGAACATTCAGCAAGTGATCTACCCGTTCCTGATGGCCTTCTGGCCAATTGGGTTGAGGCAATAAGTCGTCAATAACATAAAAGCCTCCACTATTTAACAAGGCCAGTGTAGGTTCCAGGCGATCATACTTGCCCGGCCAGGCATCCGCAAAAATTAAATCAAATGTCCTGCCATGATAACTATCAATCCATTCATTACCATCCTGACAGACCAAACTGATCCTGGGGTCGGGGAGAAATATTCTACTGACTTCTCTGATCAGTTCAGGATCATTGTCCACTGAAGTAAGACTGGCATCCGAAGAAAGCCCCTCGGTCATCCAGATTAAGGAAGCTCCCACTCCCGTGCCCAGCTCCAAAAAATTTCCTCCCGGTTTAGAGGCTACCAGGCTTCTCAGCAAAGCTCCTGCCCGGGGATCTGTAGCCATATCAAATTTTAATTTATTCCCCAGTTGGCCTACCAGTTCTGTCAGGGACGGAGGTTGGTTGATTTGATCGATATTCATTATTCAAGAGACGGATCCGAATTGGAGTTAACCCGGGATAGAATCACACTTCATTACCGGTGCTGTTGATACTGGTTAAGGGGCACCAGGTGGCGCATGCTGCTTATTTCATCCACACTGAGTGACTCTGCCATACCTGCCTCGGCGTTTTCGATTAGCTGAGAATGATTGCTTATCCCCGACGCCACGGAAAAAACAGCCGGGGCAGACAAGGCAAACCTCAAAGCCAGTTGGCTGGCAGTACGGTCATTTTT
Source organism: Cyclobacteriaceae bacterium (assembly GCA_965224285.1). GTDB lineage: Bacteria > Bacteroidota > Bacteroidia > Cytophagales > Cyclobacteriaceae > JAJCYK01. The sequence continues at coordinate 3,033,684 of OZ245043.1, read as the reverse complement.
AGCCAATTTTTGTAATCCGTGGGCCGCCAGACTAACTTGTTCTGCGGAGTAGTCTATGTACTCTTCAGCCTCCTTCCCCAATAACAATCCCTTGGCCACCGCACCTCGAACTAGTACTCCTATTTGATTATCCTGCAATAACGACAGACTGGTTTCTTCGGGGCGACGATCCAGCACACTGTATTGCATCATTACACTAACCATATTTGATCTTTCGACATATTCCCTGATGGTATTGGGACGAATGGAGGATAAACCGTACGCCCGGATAACTCCTTTTTGCTTTAATCTTTCAAAGGCCTCGATAATTTCATCTATGGGGTCGTCAATAGTGCCTCCGTGCAACTGGTATAAATCAATGTAATCGGTTTGGAGTCGCTTCAGACTTTTCCCTACAGCCTCCATAATGTAGGCTTTACTGGGATTCCAATCCCAGCCGGAACCGTCTGACCGCCATTGGTTGCCGACTTTAGTGGCCAGAAATAGATCCTGGCGGAGGTGTTTTAGGGCATTGCCAACAGATTTTTCATTTCCCCCTTTTTGATACAGGTCTGCGGTATCAAAAAGATTAATGCCCAGATCCACTGCCTCTAGCAGCAACTTTCGATTTCTGCGCTGATCACTCCCCAGCGACATACAACCAAAGCTGATCTCACTTATCTGCCAACCGGTCTTGGGCAGGGTTCGGTATTTCATTTACCAGCCAATTCCATAGTCCTCACCATGGTTGCTGGCGCCGCCCCACATAGTGCCATGATCCCGGTCAAAGAATATAGCGTTGAGAGGCCCGGAGGTCCTAGACCGGTAATTGATCTTATAACCCATATCCTGCAGTTTAGCTCTCACCCAGGGAGGGATATCCTCATTCAGGGTCATGTTGCCCGGTTTGATTTCGTGATTGCCAAAACTGTTTCGCATCTGGTAGCTTAAAATATTGGGAGCCTCAACCGCCTGCTGTACATTCATGCCAAATTCTACCATGTTCAAAAAAAACTGTATACTGTTCTGATCCTGGGCATCTCCTCCCTGTACAGCAAATGAAACATAAGGTTTACCGTCTTTCAAGGCCATACTGGGGGTTAAGGTAGCCCTGGGGCGTTTTCCAGGTTCCAGTACATTAAACGGGTTTTGGGTGGGGTCCAATACAAAACTCTGCATCCGCTGGCTCATCCCGATACCGGTATTGCCGGCAATGGCCGCTGGTATCCAACCTCCACTGGGGGTCACGCTCACCACCCATCCTTCCGCATCAGCAGCCTGAATTGATGTGGTTCCGGCCAAAAAGCTTTCCAGAAAAGAGGGGTCATCCCCTGCATGGAGCTCACTTACTTTGTTGGTCCATTGAGATAAGTATTCCAGGTAAGGATTTTCTCCCCCTTGGAAAGGGTAAGGATCGCCGGGTTTAACATCAGGATCATTTTTCTCCCAGTTGATACCTTCAAGGCGTTGTTTGGCATATTCTTTGGACAGCAACCCCTCTACAGGTTCCTCCGGTGGGTAGTAGGGATCACCATAGTAGAAATCACGGTCTGCAAAGGCCAGGTTCATTACCTGATAGAGTGCATGGATGTATTTGGCAGTATTATATCCCATACCCTGGACATCAAGCTGCTCCAACATATTCAACGCTTGTAGCATAACAGGACCCTGTACCCAAGTAGTAAGCTTATAAACCTCAAAATCCTTGTAGGTAGTCTTTACCGGTTCTTCCAGGTACACCTGCCAATTGGCCAGATCTTTCTTAGTGATCAGACCTCCTTGCTCCTTACTTCCCCTTACGAATTCGTCGGCTATATCTCCTTTATAAAACCTGTCATAGGCAGCATAGATAGCTTCCTTGCGTGATTTGCCAGCTTCTAAAGCATTACTTTCAGCTTCCACCATTTTCTCCAAGGTGTTCTTAAGGTCTTCCTGTACAAACAACTCTCCGGCACTCGGAGCCTCCCGTTCTCCCTCATTGGTCAGAAATACGGTTTTGCTGTAGGGCCACTCCCTGATGCGGTCCTTTTCCGATTCGATACGATTTGCCGCCTGGGCTTCAATAGGGTAACCGGCCGCCATCTCAATGGCCGGCGCCAGCACCTCTTTCAGGCTGAGCGTACCGTATTCTGCCAGCATGGTTAATAATCCACCCGGAGTTCCGGGTGTTACTGCAGCCAGGGGTCCGTACTCAGGTGGGAACTCCATGCCTTTTTCCGTATAAAACTTAGGTGTAGCCCCGGTAGGCGCAACCCCCAGCGCATTGACTCCAATTACCTTACCTGTTTTGGGATTGTATATTAAAGCTTGAGTTTCTCCTCCCCAGCTCAGCACATCCCACATGGTGCAGGTGGTGGCCAGCATGGCGCAGGCAGCGTCCACTGCATTGCCACCCTGCTGAAACATCATGGCCCCGGAGGTGGCAGCCAGGGGTTTACCGGTTATTGCCAGCCAGTTTTTGGCGTGTAAGACCGGTTTTTGAGTTCTTTGCGCCTGTACTCCTACCGACAGCAGGATAATCAAGGTCGCAATTGGATATATCTTCCTCATGAAATTGGGTTTTATTTCAGATAGTAATTTGCCTGGTGTTTTCGATGTTTTGAATTTTCGTATAAAGTATATTCAAAGCCTTTTTCAGTTCCATAGGCCCCTGTCTCTCCCGACATATTTACCGCTAAATAACCTACCTGATATTCGCGATATAGCTTTGGCTGCCGCCGGGCGATCCTGCTAATGGCTTCCTCACAGGCTTCTTGTGGGGTACGGCCCTGCCGCATCAGTTCAACGATCAAAAATGACCCCAAGGTCTTCATCACGTATTCGCCTACCCCGGTGGCGCAGGCACCCCCAACCTCATTATCGACATACATGCCTGCCCCAATGATAGGTGAGTCACCAACTCGTCCGTGTAATTTGAAGGCCATGCCGCTGGTTGTACAGGCTCCGCTTATGTTACCCTGCTGGTCCAACGCCAGAATACCTATGGTGTCATGGTTCTCAAAATTAGTTTCCCCGAATGGTTTTTGATCTTTTAACCAGTCCTGCCAATGTTGTTTAGAGGTATCTGTAAGTAAATTTTCTTTTCGAAACCCTTGCTCCAGGGCAAACTCCAAAGCCCCGGTTCCACTCAACATTACATGCGGAGTTTCTTCCATCACCTTGCGAGCCACCGATATAGGGTGTTTGATATGCTGTAAAAAGGTTACCGCCCCAGCATTTCCTTGATGATCCATGATGCAGGCATCCAGGGTTACTTTGCCATCGCGATCGGGTAAACCCCCATAGCCGACGCTGATATCATGGGGGTCCGCCTCCGGTACCCGGGCTCCCTGTTCTACCGCATCCAGAGCAGTTCCTCCCCGTTCCAAAACCTTTGCAGCAGCCTCAGTTGCTTTCTGGTTGTCCCAGGTAGCAAGAACCAATGGGAATGTATTGCGGGGTGATAAGGAGGGGGAATCATGGTTACTCTTGGCTGGATAATTCCACAACCCAGAGCCCGCTATCACGGAACCAGCAGCTGATTTTATTATAAACGATCTTCTTTTAATATTCATGATGGTTGATTTACCGCCAGCACCATGCTCTCCATGGTTAAGCCGGGTCCAAAGGCAAAGCACAAGATCTTTTTGCCATGATCCTGTTCTTTTAAGTTATTCCAAATTTCTTTTAATACAAAAAGAATAGTGGGAGATGACATGTTGCCAAATTCCTTTAAAATATGGTTGGAAAAGCGATTTTGGTGGCTGGACAAATTCAAAGCTTTTTGTACATATTCCAGAATTTTGCGACCTCCGGGATGAATGGCAAAGTAGTCTATATCAGACAATTTACAGCAACCTTTCTTCAGCAGAGTTTGAGTGAGCTTTTCTATTCCACTGGCGATCAGGTCAGGCACGTAACGCGACAGTCTCATTTCGAATCCCAAATTGCCTACATTCCAGGCCATTGCCTGTGAACCTTCCGCGAACAATTCACTATGAGTTGCCAGCAGGTCCAAAGTGTCGGGTCGATTGTCACCATTCATCAGTAACGCTGCTGCCCCATCTCCGAACAAGGCATTGGAAAGAATATAGTCCTCCAGTGGCTGCTTCTGGAAATGTATGCTACACAGTTCCAGGCAGACGATCAGTACTTGGGCTTGTTCCTGGGCCTGGCAAATATACCGTCCGATTTTAATGGCATTGAAGGCGGCATAACAGCCCATAAAATTTATAGCGGTTCGCTGAATATCAGAAGGTAATCCCAGTTTCTGGATCAATTCAATATCCAATCCCGGCGCATAGAGCCCGGTGCAACTTACGGTAATAATATGGGTAAGTCTTCCCTTGTCAAAGCCATTCAAACAGCGGTCTACCGCTTTACCTGCCAAAGCTAAGGCTTCCCGCCTATATACCTCATTGCGCTGGGAGGTGGTAGGGAAAGGCTCCAGATCTTCTGACCTGCTATAAAACTCAAATTTCTCTGGTGTGCTGCCATAGTCCTTGAGTACCGAATAACGATACTGAATACCGGTGGCACGATACAGGGCTCTAAGCCGCTCCTTTTGCCTCCCTTCCAACCGATGAGCCTTTGCCATGAATTCAGCAATAGTGGATTGTGAGACCCGATGGGCTGGAGTCGCAGTACCAATGGAATTTATTGCTACCTTCATCATATAATAATACTCTAAAAAAATGATATCTTGTTTTACAGGCTCCATATTATTGCTAATATGAAGGCTGCCTGACGGGGCGGTACGCCCGTTACCCCATGAGAAAATCCACCTGGTTACATCTTCGCCTGCCATTTTCCTTTTTTCTGCTTCCGGTGTTCCTTTTTGCCCTTGCCGTAGCGCCAGAGCATAATGGTTTTGAAAGCTGGGCGATGTTTCTCATTATCCACTTTTTACTTTATCCCGCCAGCAATGGCTATAACAGTTATTTTGATAAGGATGTGGAAAGTATAGGTGCCTTGGAAAACCCCCCGCCTGTATACCTGGAGTTGTACTGGGTATCCATGGTTTTAGATGGGCTGGCTATCGCATTGGGGTGGCTGATTCGCTGGGAAGTTGGGGTGATGCTGGCAGTATATGGACTAATTTCGAAAGCATATAGCCATCCGCAAATAAGATTAAAGAAAATGCCAATAATAGGTTGGCTGGCAGCTGGGCTTTTTCAGGGGGCATTCACTTTTTTTATGGTCATTCTGGGAACCAGTGACCTTCCCCGATGGGAATTATTTACTCCGGAACTTATCATCCCGGCGGCGCTATCAACGGTTTTACTTTGGGGCAGTTATCCCATGACCCAGGTTTATCAGCACGGGGAAGATGCCAGGAGGGGTGATCGCACTTTGAGTTTAATATTGGGAATAAAGGGGACCTTCATCTTCACCGCCCTGGTTTTCCTTTTGGCCAATCTCGGGTTTATCTACTATTTCCTTGTTTATCAGCAAAAAGAACTGGCTATTTGGTTTCAGGTGGCACTGGTGCCGGTCTTTGCCTATTTTTTTTGGTGGCAGCGGTCGGCATTTATAGATCCTATTAAAGCGGATTTTAAACGTACTATGTATCTGAATTTTATCTCTGCTTTTTGTTTAAATATTTTTTTCGGATGGTGGTTGCTATGGCAGTGAATTACGAATTGTGTACGTCCTTGAAATAGGTTGACACAATTTTAAACCTATGAATAATATGACAACACAGATCATCTTCTTTACTATCCTTCTTGAAGTTGGTTATTGGCTAATCTGGAATAACTCCTTAAAAGGTAGTATTAGTTAATATTTAGGTAGATCAGTTCAGTTCATTGTAGTACTGGATCACTTCCTTAAACTGATCCAGCTTTTTACCGGAGATTTTTTTGTCCTTTACGAACGCGCTTATTTCCTCCTGCTGGTCTGGTAAGGCTCCCAGAAGCTGTTTGAGGTTTTTAATTTGGACCAACACACTGTTGGGAAGCTTTAAAAAATGCATGGGGGGAAGGTGCTGATAATTTGCCGGTACATCACCTTGTATTGGTTTACCCTTTTGTGCTGGGATGTAGTTGATCACCGGTTTGGATAGCAAGCTGACCTTTCCACTATCCAATCTTATAAAATAACCGGCGCCAGAAGATTTCTTTTGCTGATAATACTCAACCACGAAGGTATATTCATCCAAAAGTATTTTATTAATCAATAAATTAGGTTCCAGGGCAAACAGGCTGTCTTCATGCTTAAACTCCATAATGTCCTGGTGGACATTATAGCGCATTGGAACATCTAAATAATCACCTTGCAGGGAATACACCTGAGCCGATAAATATTCCTCGACCAGATAGGGAGAGCCAATTACTTCCGTATTACCGTCATCATACAAATCGGAAATATTATAGATATGCTGCACACTTCCGGCTCTGGAATTTTCGGGTGGGTTCAGAGAGTAGCGGAGCCGGGGTTGGTAAACTGAGCGTAACTATTTACGGTACTTAAGCTCAAGGCTAATGTCAAGCTGGATATCCAATAAAACATAACCAACCGTTGTTTACACCAAAGTTAGAATTTTAGGTTCACAAATTTGGTAAGTGATGTTATTATCAAAAAAATGACCCCGGATGGGGCCATTGTCTTCATCATTAGTTCTTTCCGGTACTTAGCCTCGGCTCTTACGGGGTAGCATCGGGCATTCAAAGTAGTTGTCAGTTGCTTCGAAATCATTGAGATCTAAATCTTCCACACTACAAGCATCGGAGTATTTATCGGGATCAACATCGGACTTTAACAGGTTCAAATGCCATCGACCTCCATTGTAATCCTGATCTCCCGGTTTGGATTCGGAAATTAAGCCAACGCCGTCCAAAAAGCCATTTCCACCGGAGTACAACTCATCGAAGTTACCATTTGCCGGGTCGAACTCGGCATTGGTCACTACACCGGCAAATAATTCACAATCCCCCCAGCTAAGAGGCCTGGGTAACGCCCTCCCCGCGGCTTGTCCATCGGAAGGGAGAGTATTTAAGTATTGAATTAAATCCAAGTTAGTGGTTGTGAGGTTTTCTAACCTAGAGGAATAGTATCACATAAGTATCACGAAAATTTAACCATTCACGATCCTTTGGCAAATCCACCAATGCCATACCTCATCTGTGACAGTACGCTTTGATGATATTCTTAGTTTTTATTTTGGTTGACAAGTAATATCCTTTTAGTAAAATTTATCTTTATCAATAAATATCGGCAGTTCCCCAATAATTAAATGAACCTGGTTTCCAACCCGGTATATACATGGTTTGAAGATCGTTTATCCTGAACCCGTTTTCCTGGATAATTGCAGGTATATCGCGGTTTAAATTACAGCCGCCGCCAAAACGCTTCCATAAGGGATTAATAATATTTTGCCATCGTGCTACATTTTTGTCTGGCGCTTTGCCATGCTCACAAAAAATTAGCCTACCATTGATTTTAAGCACTCTTCTAATCTCTGAAAGTGATTGTGCGGTGTCTTCTATAGAGCACAATGTGTAGGTGATCACCACTGAATCAAAACTTTGGTTCTCCATGGGTAGCTGTTCGGCTTTGGCTTTCAGAAACTCAAAACCAAACCCCAATTGGCCAATGTCTACAGTTCTCTGATTCCATATTTCCAACGAGGGTTCAACTGCCGTAAGATGTTGCACCTGTTCCTTATTATATACAGGGATATTTAATCCAGATCCAACCCCTATCTCCAATACCCGGCCTTGGGCAAGAGGTACCACTTTCTGGCGCTGTAGCAGGTTTGGTTTCTGGCTACAAGTCCAATCAATAATTCGAGGCAAGACATATTTATTGTATAAACCCATTCTGAACCTTTTCAGTCAATTTCTCGGTAAGCTGGCTTAGCTGCTAAATCCAAACTCATCCGAAGTTGAACCGGGTTATTTTTAATCCCGGGATAAGCACAAAACTCCCCTATCACGGTAAACCCTATGCGCAAGTAAAACGCTTTGGCAATGGAATTTTCTGCTATGACATCCAGTATCAGTTGTCGACAATGATGATCCCTGGACCAGCTTGCCACAGCTTCCACCAGTATATCGCCTACTCCTTTGCCGCGATCCTCTGGATTAACCCATAAAGAATATAGCTGAGCAGCCTTAGGATGATTATCAGTAATTTTACAGCGGATCATGCCGATATCAGATGCTTCTCTGACAGCTACAAAAACCGGCATGTCAATTAACTGTTGCTGCCAGATTTCCGGAGAATATCCGGCGATTTGTTGATAAGTGCTACAAAATGCTTCAGGTGACTGACTGAGAGAACGGAGCCTTAAATTACGCAATCTTTCAACGTCATCCATTGCCAGCTGTTCCACGGAATATGTCATATCACTATAGATTTAGATCTTACTTCTTCCGGGGCTCCGTATAAGTCATTCTTTAGCTCCATGAATTGATTCATTTACGAAAAAATACGCATTTATTTTAATAGTCGGGCTAAGCTCGGGGAATAGCCTATCAGTAATTGCCAGTGTGTGGGATTTCAGATCCATGGGTTTGCGCTACCAGCCAACGCCCTGCGGCTTCCCATCTCGCCAGTCGTACCAAAAACCGCATGGATTGGTTCCAGTGAAAAGCTTTTTGCAGCTGCCTCCCCAGTTTCAGGCGATAGGCGAAATTTGAGCTCCAGATTTGGTGGTAGCTGCTTTCGAGGTCTGCTCGTTTAAATTTTTTATCACTGAAATACCGCACTATCAGAGGAGATAGCAAATAGGCGGATCTTATGGCCATGGCCATCCCGTTTCCACACAAAGGTGCAATCATACCGGCAGCATCCCCTGCCATTAGAATATGGTTAACTACTGACTTTTTAGCGGAGAACGATACTTCATTGATCACCAGCGGTTTTTCAAAAAGCAGCTGGGCGCCTTTAAACACCTCATTCAGGTGTGGATTCCGTTTTAAAACACCATGCTCCAGCTTTTCTACGTCTCCATGCCTTTTCAACTGATCCCGGTGCACCAAATAACACAAGTTTATTTTATTATCCTCAATCTGACTGATCCCACAGTATCCCCCTTCAAAAGCGTGCAAGGCGATCACTCCTTCTTCCCAGGGTGATACCATATGATATTTAACGCCTACATAGGGAGATCGATGAGTAAAAAACGGCCTTAGGAGTTTCCGGTCGAGTTTGGATCGCTTACCAAATGATCCCACCACTATCTCTGAATTAAATTGGTGCCCACTATCCAAAATAACCCTGTGAGCTCCTTGATCAAAGTTGATTTCACTTACCCGGGCTTTTTCCTTAACAGTTACTCCGCATTCCAGGGCTTTTTTATACCAAAAATAATCCAGTGTATACCGGCTAATACCAAATCCTCCTAAAGGCAACTTTAGCTTGCTGTAATGCCCCGAAGCACTACTTAGCAGCAGGGTATCGATAAGTGAAGGACTCAGGTGGTGTGGATACAAATCCTGGGATTTTAGGAATGAGGAAACTTCGTGGGAAATGTATTCCCCACAAACCCGATGAAATGGGAAGGTAGATTTTTCCATTACCAGAACCTCCAAACCGGCCTTTTTAAGCAAAATACCGGATAGTAATCCCGCTAGTCCTGCACCCACTACGATCACTTGGTAGTGCATATTCAATATTTAGATATATGATTGATAATCAGACATATGGAAATATTGCGCGCTCCATATTCTTATGCGGTATAAACCTTTTGGAGGTTATTTTCGTTTACATGAAACCACTAACACTATGCTTTTTAAACTTAAAAACCACCACTATGGAGCGTTCTCTTAGATCTAAAGTCCATTATAAATATAGAAGTCAACTATTAACCATACCCACAGGGAAGGTGATTAAAATTTTAATGATCGGGAATAATCCCCGTGAGATGGGCTGTTTAGCAGAGTACTTAAGGGATTTTACCTGGAAGAAGTTTAACGTTATGGCCACTTTCAGTCTTGAAAAAGGCTTAAGGTTGACCTCTTTTCATAAATTCGATTACATACTACTGGATGCCGATCTGGGCCACGAGGCTTTACAGTCCTGGATAGAAGTAGTGACCAATAGAAGATCGTCAGATCACACCACCATTGCGGTGCTTAAGAATGAGCAGACAAAGCAAGTATTTGCCGGAGTTCATGATTATCTTATCAAGGACGAACTCAACTCAGCTAATACGGCGTTAAAGGTATTGAATGGGATGAGGATCAAACTGGTAAAAGATCGGGAGTTGCTGAGACAACCAAGGTGGAAAGCCTGGAAACTTAATAGCTTGAGCCTCCATCGAGGATATCAGCCAGCATAGGGTACAGCTAATCCTAAACGATCTTCTGAAGTTTGAAAACTCGCCGCAGTTTTTCACCCTCTCTACTGATGACCAGGCGGATTTTCTTGCCATCCTTTAGCCTAAAGAAATTATTTATTTCCCCCAAGGATAGTTGATTGGCGGGATGGCCGTTGATGGATATTATCTCATCACCAACCTGCAAATCAGTAGTAGTGGCAGCGGATTCTTCCCTTATCTCGGCAATTACATATTGGTTCAATTTCTGTCCGGTCACTTTTATCTGGATGCCACTCATATTATATTCAAACCTATTGCCGAAATTCCTATTTCGCTTATAGTATAAGTTGCCATTGAAATAGTCAAAGATCACGGTGAATCGGTTCATTAGTCCTCCGCCCAGGGTACCCTGACGTCCGGTTCTTTCCAAAACATCTGCAAAACTTCCCCGGTCCGGCCAGGAAACAATGACATCTTCAAATTCGTGTTTCCCAAATATCACTGATTGAAGTCTACCGATATGGCCGTATATTGCCCCCCCTAAACCCCGGCCTAAGTTTGCCCTTACCAGGGTTTCTGGCAACTCTAGGTCGGGATGAGAATCCAGATCAAGCAACAGCGAGTGGCTGGCTCCGGTATCCAACATGAATTTGCACTCTATTTCTTTTCCATCATTCAAAGTGATTGAGGTGTGTATATATGGTTTGGTGTCTTCAACTACCAAAGGCAAAGATTTGCGCCACCTTTTGGGCTTGTAAGAGAACGGTTCATGCAAGCGTAAAATCTGGTCGTCATAGTCAATTTCTACCACAAATCGACTGAATAACTCGTATCCCAGTATCCCGTGAACGTCTGTTCCTAAATAATTTTTTAATTGCAGGTAATCTTCTTCCAGCACTAATAAGGCTTGTCCCTGGCCCACCACTCCAGGCAGTTTCAGGGAGATCCCATTGGCAACATAGGCTATTATCTTCCGATCTCCGTCTGCCCCAACAATAGGGATTTTCCGGTCGTAGCTTATGTTAAGGATATCGCTAAAGGTGCGATCGGTTAAAATTGAGGTACGTACACCAGTATCTACCACAAAACGAAGGGGCATCCTATGATTTAGGATCACCGGGATAACGATAAGGTTATTGTGACTTTCAAATGGGATATCCACAGAATGACGGTCACCCACGATATCAAAGCCAATGTTCTGGGCCTCGGTTAAGCTTACGCTTACCAGCCAGAGAATTAGCGCTAAATATCTCTTGATGTAAATTTTTCCCATACTTGGTTCTCCGTGTATAAGATATAACGTATATCAGTGTCTAAAGATTTACCCTGTGAGATTTTCTTATTTAGAATTATTCCAAATAATTATTTACCTTTACGCCCCATATTAAATGACCTGTCAGTTATGAAATTACCGCATTCTATGGCATTCTGCCTAGGTATCCTGGTGGCTTGTTCATCTCCCCAATCCTCAGAGCAAAATACTGAAGCAGTGAAAGAGCAGCAGGTAAATGTATATACCCATCGGCATTATGAATCTGATCAACAGCTATTCACTGATTTTGAACAAGCTTCCGGAATTAAGGTTAACGTAATAAATGCCAGCGCCGACGAGTTGATCAATCGCATGGAAATGGAAGCTGAGGGTTCACCTGCCGACGTATTGATCACGGTTGATGCAGGAAGACTGTACCGGGCTAAGGAAAAGGGTTTATTACAGTCGGTAAAGTCAGAGGTTTTAAGCGAAAATATTCCAGCAAAATTCAGGGATGCTGATGGTTATTGGTATGGCCTGACATACCGGGCCAGGATAATTGCCCACAGCCTTGAACGGGCAGATCCAAAGGAATTAACCACCTATGCTTCACTTACCGATCCACAGTGGAAAGGGAAGGTCCTAATTCGTTCTTCAGAGAACATCTACAATCAGTCACTCATGGCCTCCATAATTGCCTCCGAAGGAGAGCTAGCTGCGTCCTCCTGGGCCGAAGGGGTGGTTACTAACCTGGCTCGTGAGCCTAAAGGTAATGACCGGGATCAAGTAAAAGCCATAGCCGCAGGACTAGGTGATGTAGCGGTCTTGAACACTTATTATATCGGTAAATTACTCACGTCAGAGAACGAAGAAGAGGTGGCCGCCGGAGAGGCGATTGGGGTGGTATTTCCCAATCAACAGGGTAGAGGAACCCATGTAAATGTCAGTGGCGGCGGGGTAGCAAAATACGCTCCCAACAAGGAAAATGCCATTAAGTTTCTAGAATATTTATCTTCGCCTGAGGCTCAGAGGGTTTTCGCAGAAAGCAACTTTGAATACCCGGTACATCAGGATGTTGAGTGGGCGCCGCTATTGGAGTCCTGGGGTAAATTCAAGACCGATACCTTGGATTTAAGATTACTGGGAGAATACAACCAAGAGGCTGTAAGAATTTTTGACCAGGTATCCTGGAAATAGAGGTTTTGAATATTAGGAATTACCTGGGTTATTGCCGTAGGCCACTTAACGCCTGGGTGATGGCTTCCGTGATAATAATGGCGTTGCTGGGCATTCCTATTTACACTTTACTTGTTGGGATCCTGCCTGGCCCTGGCCCTAACTGGTCTCATCTAATTACCTACCTGTTACCCCATTATATAAGCAACACCCTGTTATTGGTGATAGGGACCAGTATTTTAACCTTGATTTGGGGAATACCGGCAGCTTGGTTAGTGAGTACTTTTGATTTTAAAGGGAGAAAAGCCTGGGAATGGTTGTTGATATTGCCATTGACCATTCCCACTTATATCATGGCCTTTACCTATGCCGGCATACTTGATTATGCGGGCCCTATTCAAACATTATTGCGCAACTCCCTGAATCTGAATTTAGCAGCTCAATTGGACATTCTTAACCTTAAAGGCGCCATTTGGGTATTGTCCCTGGCTTTATTTCCATATGTCTATGTAATCTCCAGAATGGCTTTTATAACCCGTTTCAGGTCCATGATCGAAGCCAGCCGTTTACTGGGCGCCGGCCCCTGGAGGTCTTTCTTTAAAGTGATCCTGCCAGTATCCCGTCCAGCGATTGCAGCTGGTCTATTTCTGGTAATTATGGAAGTGTTGAATGACTATGGAGCAGTGAAATATTTTGGGGTCAGGACCTTTACCACCGGTATTTTCAGGTCCTGGTTTTCATATGAGGATATACAGGCTGCTATCTACCTTTCCTCAATTCTATTGCTGTTTGTTTTCGTAGTCATTTCAATAGAACGAAAATTGAGGGGAGAGGCCAGGTTTCATTCCTCTGTGGTGGTGGCAGAAAGACCTACACGAAGAAAGCAACTGACTGGGTTTTCTCACCACGCTGCTGTGGTGGCCTGCGCAGTCCCGGCCATATTGGGGTTTGTTTTACCGGCTGCTCAACTGTTTTGGTGGGCTTTGAAAACGTATGACCACGATACTCTGGTGAGGTTACTGCCCTCCATAACTAACAGCTTTTCCATGGCCGCTTTGACCGCCTTGTTGTGCTTGATAGTAGGTGTAGTGTTGATCTTTGCCGGCAATATCCGTCGCAGTGCGTTGATGAAAGGTACCATCAGAATCAGTACCATGGGCTATGCTGTGCCAGGTGCTATAATCGCCATTGGGGTGCTTGTTCCCATGTTGTCCCTAGATAGATTTATTTCCAGTGTCTTTTCATCGGGATCTTGGGGCATTTCTGGGTTAATATTGACTGGTTCCGTAATTGGATTAACTTTTGCCTATGTAGTGCGATTTCTGGCGGTTGCCTACAACCCCCTGGAATCAGGGTTTGGTAAAATCGGCACTACCCTGAACGAAGCCGCAGCTACCCTAGGGTCCACATATGGCAGGATGCTTTTAAAAGTAAATTTTCCGCTGCTAAAAGGAGCCCTTCTGAGTGCTGGTTTGCTGGTTTTTATTGATGTTTTAAAAGAGCTACCATTAACTTTGATCCTGAGGCCTTTTAATTTTGATACGCTGGCCACTAAGGCATTTGAGCTGGCAAGTGATGAGTTAGTTTCAGCCGCCGCCACTCCCAGCCTAATTATTATATTAACCGGCATAATCCCTATTCAGATACTAAACCGGATGATTTCCCATGTCAAATGATACTCATATAATCATTCTTCAGGATGTTGTGAAGTACTATGCCAGGGATATAGCTGCTGTAAACCGGCTGAACCTAACGATAAATAAAGGAGAGATCTTGGGTTTGGCAGGAGAGAGCGGTAGCGGAAAAACCACTTTGTTACGCCTTATTGCCGGACTGGAAACCCCTGATAGAGGTGAAATATCCATCAAGGAGGAACTGGTGGCCGGCAGAGGTAAATTCGTTGAGTCCCAGGACCGTTCAGTAGGACTGGTATTCCAGGATTACGCTTTGTTTCCGCATATGAAAGTCAGGGACAATATCATCTTTGGCATTCACAAATGGCCACTTGAAACTCGCAAATTCAGGTTACAGGAAATTATTTCGCTTACCAATTTGCAGGGTCTGGAGAATCGCTATCCACATCAGTTGTCCGGCGGGCAACAACAAAGGGTAGCCCTGGCAAGGGCTCTGGCCCCTCAACCTGAAATAATATTATTGGATGAGCCGTTTAGTAACCTGGACGCTCGACTAAAGGATCAAGTTAGGATTGATATAAAAAAGATTATTAAAAATGTCGGATTAACCGCGGTGTTGGTCACACATGACATACAGGACGCCTTGTGCACCGCCGACCGGATAGCTCTGCTGAAAGCAGGTGAGGTGCAGCAAGTGGATCTGGGGGAACGACTGTATAATTATCCCGCAAATCCATATGTTGCCAGTTTTTTTGGTAAAGTAAATTTACTTAAAGCGGAATATAAGTCCGGGGTAATTCAGACGAAAATAACCCCTATTCCAGTGAAGTCCGCTCCCCAATATTCCCGGGGCCTGTTATGTCTCAGGCCGGGTCAGATCCACATCGGTGAAGGTGGCATAGTGGGGGAGGTGATAACCCATGAGTTTCTGGGGGATAAATTACTGTATCAGATTAGAGTGGGCAATCATCAATTGTGGAGTTCCTCCACGGATACTGATCTGCAACCAGGCCAACAGGTAAGGATAAACATTCACCTGGAGCATCCGCATCTGATGCCACTAATGGAGGGCTAGGACTGATGCTCGCGGGCCATCTCCGTTAACCAACTTTGTGCTTCTTCTAAGGAGTCAAAGGATTTAAATTCAAATCCCAAGATACGCGATTCCATATCCAGAGAAGCCATTTGAGATGAGGCTAGTGGAGCTACTACATGGGCCAAATATTGTACCCCGGACTTTACCGCTTTGGGAGCCCATTTATGCTGCAGCCAATTGTTAATTTCAAACCAATTTCCTTGCGCCACTCGCCGGTCACTGAGAATAAAAGCACAGCGCTCCTCATCCATCATCTTAGAAATTTCTACGATCCCTTGTTTCAGTAGCTCAGTATCTATCTGACCGATCCATTGTACGTAGATCCAGGGCTGACCCCGCTCCTTCGAGATGAAGGCATATATCTCCCCAAAATCGTTGCGTAGTTCCCTTTTATTCACCATTACTTGCTCTTAGCAAAGCTACATTAATTATTGAAATAATACCAAATATGATCTATAAATTTTTTGGAATGACAGGATAATGACTAATATTAGAATTCTCCCATGGCTTTATGGTTATGCTTTTTAATATTATCCCCATAATGGAAGGAAATATCTTTGAATTACCTGGATAAATACGCCAATGACCAATCCCGATTTCTGGTTTTGGACGGGTCGCTGGTGCACTACAGATTGGAGGGAAAAGGTCCTCCATTACTTCTGATCCACGGGGCTTTCTCCAGTCTGCATACTTTTGATGCCTGGACCGATCAGTTATCATCCAATTATTCTATCGTAAGATTTGATCTGCCTGGATTCGGTTTGTCCGGATCAAGAACGGACCACGACTATACCATGTCCAGGTACATAGAAGTATTAGCGGGATTTCTGGATAGGTTGGAGATTAAAAAGTGCCATATAGCTGGTAGTTCACTGGGGGGATGGCTGGCCTGGGAGTTTGCCCTCCGCTATCCCAATCGGGTAAACAAGTTAATTCTTATCAGCTCTGCGGGATTTTTAGAAAACCGCAATCTCCCATTGCCTTTTAGGGTAGCGCGAACTCCGATATTAGGCAGGGCCATAAAATTTGCCGCTAACAAAAATGTGCTAGAGCAGTTTCTGCGTCAGGTATACACCGACCAATCGAAAATAACTCCTGAAGTAATCGATCGGTACTTTGATCTGTTTAACCGGGAAGGTAATCCCGAAGCCTTCCTGGCGCTGGCCAATGGTCAGCATCATGATCATACCAGTGGTTTAAAGCAGGTACCCCATCAGACCTTGATCCTATGGGGCGAGGACGATCTGTGGTTGCCTTTAGAAAATGGGTATCGATTCCGGGACCGCATCCCCAACAGCCGGTTAATTATTTACGAAGGAGTGGGCCATGTACCCATGGAGGAGGCGCCAACCGCTACCGCTCAGGACGTGCTTAAATTCTTAAAAGGACGGATGAAGGATTGACTACATATAAATCGCCGCCGACATAGCACAAACTTGACTTCATTAGCTATCTTTGCAGGATTTAAAGCAGTATTGAGGTGACTGAAATAAAGCAGGCAAATCTAAATTTTATTGAGGAGATCATTGAGAAAGGTTTGAAAGACGGTCTTCATCAAGGTCGAGTACATACCAGATTCCCTCCAGAACCAAATGGATACCTGCATATCGGTCATGCTAAGTCGATCTGCCTGAATTTCGGTTTGGCTAAAAAGTATGCTGGATTGTGCAACTTGAGATTTGATGACACCAATCCGGAAAAAGAGGATCAAGAATTTGTAGACTCAATCCAGGAAGATATCCGATGGTTGGGGTTTGATTGGGATGATCGGCTATATTATGCCAGCGATTATTTTCCCCAGCTGTATGATTTTGCCATTCAACTAATAAAAGCAGGGTTGGCTTATGTAGATGATCAAACCCCAGAGGAGATCAGCTTAACCCGGGGCACTCCTACCCAACCGGGAAAAGAAAGTCCATATCGTGACCGATCCGTTGAGGAAAACCTTAGTTTGTTTGAAGAAATGAAGTCTGATCAGCACCCGGAGGGTAGTAAAGTGCTACGTGCAAAAATTGATATGGCTTCCCCCAATATGCATTTGCGTGATCCGGTTATGTATCGCATTAAGAAAACCGCACATCACCGCACTGGAAATGATTGGGTCATTTTTCCGACCTATGATTGGGCTCACGGTCAGTCAGATGCCATTGAAGGGATTACCCATAGTCTCTGTACATTAGAGTTTGAGGTACACCGACCCCTTTATCAATGGTTTATCGAAAAGCTGGGGATCTATCCTTCACGGCAATATGAATTTGCCCGCTTAAACCTGGCCTATACTATAATGAGCAAACGAAAATTATCAAGGCTGGTAGATGAAGGATATGTAGGTGGTTGGGATGATCCCAGAATGCCGACCATAAGCGGACTGAGAAGAAGGGGGTACACTCCAGGGTCCATAAGAAATTTTTGTGACCGGGTGGGAGTTGCCCGTAGGGACGGCATCATTGACCTGGCTTTGCTGGAGTTTAGTGTCCGTGAGGACCTAAACCAGAAAGCTCCCAGACGATTTGGTATCCTGGATCCCATAAAACTGGTCATTACCAACTACCCGGAAAACCAGCAAGAAATACTACCGGCCGTCAACAATCCGGAAGACCTTGACGCCGGCACCAGGGAACTTGATTTCTCCCGGGAACTTTATATTGAACGGTCCGATTTTATGGAAGACCCTCCCAGAAAGTTTTTTCGACTGGGGCCGGATAGAGAAGTCCGTTTAAAATACGCCTACATCATTAAATGCGATGGGTTTGAAAAAGATCCCCAAACCGGAGAGGTGAAAGTGGTCTACGCCACTTACATCCCGGAAACCAAAAGCGGCCACGACCATAGCGGGAAGAAAGTAAAGGGAACCTTGGGTTGGGTCAATGCGCATAGTGCTTTGGATGCAGAGATCCGATTATACGATCGCTTATTCATGGAGGAAGAACCGGATGGACACCCCGAAAAAGATTTCACGGAATTTTTGAATCCTGAGTCGCTTGAAATAGTTAGGGGCAAAGTAGAACCCAGTTTAAAAGGAAGTCAGGCTTTATTTCAGTTTCAATTTGAGAGGCAGGGATATTTCAACGTAGATCCTGACTCCAAGGAGGGTGAACTGGTGTTGAATCGCACAGTGACCTTGAGAGATAATTGGGCAAAAAGGCAGACCCGGTAAGCCCTTATTTCTGGCGTTCCTTTTCCGCCTGTTGTAACCACCTGCCAATTACAAAGCTTATCGCTAGTAGAATAAAGAAAAAGGCGTAGCCTGCAAGTCCCATAATACTTTTTTTGTCAAAGATAATTAGAAAACCAAGCTAAAGCCAAATCTGCCGGCGATATAATAGACTTATTATTTCGGCAGTAAATATTACCTCAGTAATTAAAAGGTGGTGAGTGAATTGGAGCACGGTGCTCGCCCCCTTATACTTGTATCATTAAGCATAGCTTATTTCATAGTTTTAATTAAGGGTGTTAAACAGGTGAATCCTCATTGATCTCAATGGGGATTCATTTTTTATATTGCACCATCTCCTCCCCACCGGGGCCCGGAACAATTATCGGGTTTATCCGTTCAATTATTTATAATCGGTGTAACCATGTATTCAAAACTAATCGTACTGGCATTAGTGTTAATAAATTTGACCGGATGCCAAAAATCCAATCAAAACTCGTTATACAGTGATATTTCACAACTTCAGGGCAGATTGGCAGATGACCTGGAGGTGGCGACATTTGCAGGCGGGTGTTTTTGGTGCACCGAAGCCGTTTTTGAACAGTTAAAAGGAGTAGAGGATGTGATTTCAGGCTATACGGGGGGAGATAAGGAAAACCCTACTTACCGGGAGGTTAGCTTGGGAAATACGCGTCATGCCGAGGGAGTGCAGATATATTTTGATCCTGGTCTAATAAGTTACCCGAAGTTGTTGGAGGTATTTTTTTATACCCATGATCCCACTACTTTGAATCGTCAGGGTCCAGATGTGGGGCCGCAATATCGATCTGCTATATTTTATCACAATCAACAGCAGAAGCAACAAGCGGAGGCGGCAATGACCAAACTCGCCGCGAAGGAGACCTTTGAAAAGCCCATAGTTACCGAACTAAATCCCTTCGAAGTTTTCTACCCCGCTGAAGCATATCACCAGGATTATTACCGCAACAACCCTTATGATCCTTATGTCATCGCGGTGGCTAAGCCAAAAGTGGAGAAATTCGTAAAGAAATATAGTGACTTGCTGGCAGTATCACCATAATTCTCCAACCTACATCTACCTAATTCAAAAATTTTAGATTCCGGAATAATTAGTGATATCTTTGGTGCCATAATCCAGGTATTATGGACATTGCAATAATCGGATTGGGTTTAATTGGAGGATCACTAGCCAGGGATTTGAGAAATTCAGGATTTGCTGAGAGCATTTATGGGGTGGATAGTAATGCCGACCATGCAGAGCAGGCCGTGGAGTTGGGTTTGGTTGATCATATGGTTAGTCTGGAGGAAGCCATGAGATCTGCTGCTTTAATAATTGTGGCGGTGCCTGTTCATCACATCATCCAACTACTGCCGGTAATCCTGGACCGAAGTGAGGGAAAGGTGGTGATGGATGTGGGTTCAACCAAGTTTTCCATGGCTAAGAGTATTGCCGAACACCCTAATCGCTCATGCTATGTAGCTACTCATCCAATGGCGGGAACAGAATTTTCAGGTCCTATGGCAGCGATTTCAGGCTTATTTGAGAACAAGGCAGCCATTATCTGCGATGCCCAAATGAGTGACAGCAAAGCCATAACGCTGGTTACTGAATTGTATAATACATTGGGTATGACCATCATCCAGATGGACAGCCGGGAACATGACCTACATGCTGCCTATGTATCACACATTTCCCATATAAGTTCATTCGCATTGGCCTTGACAGTATTGAAGAAAGAAAAAGACCAAACCAATATTTTCAATTTGGCCAGTGGGGGGTTTGATTCTACGGTAAGGTTGGCCAAAAGTTCCAAGGACATGTGGACTCCCATTTTTTCGGACAACGCAGCCAATATACTGAGTGTGATAGACACCTATATCAGCGAATTGCAACAATTCAAGCAGGCCATATCATCACAGGACAGAGAAAGTTTGGACAGCCTGATTAGCCGGGCTAATGAAATCCGTAAGATCCTAAAGTAAGAAAGCCGCTCCTTTAGGGAACGGCTTCTAATCATTTTTTAAATAAAAGCTAATTCGGATCCATATGTACAGTAAATACCGGAACTTGAGCATCTCTCACCAGTCTTTCAGACAGGCCTCCCACAAATAAATGCAGCAGTCCCCGGCGCCCATGGTTAACCGAAGCTACAATCTCTGCATTTTTTTCCCGGGCGAAATTCAATATGGTATCTTCTACATTTGATCCCTTCAGAGGGTTTATAGTCAACTCGGGCACCTGATGAGGAGTTTCGTGTTCCTCCGCAAATGCCTCCATGGCTTTTCTCACTCTTTCAGAGTCATTATTGCTGACGTGAACCATGTGGACGGTTGCTCCGAAAAAAGTAGCGAATCGTTCAATTTGGTCTACCCCCTCTTTAGCCACGGTTTTCAAATCGGTGGCGAATACGATGTTCTTAACATCGAAATTCTGAATGGGCTTTCTAATAGTTAATACCGGTATATGAGTGATCCGTATAACCCTTTCGGTATGATTTCCTTCGAAATATTCGGTCATGGTATTTTCACCGC
Organism: Cyclobacteriaceae bacterium; assembly: GCA_965224285.1. Taxonomy (GTDB): domain Bacteria; phylum Bacteroidota; class Bacteroidia; order Cytophagales; family Cyclobacteriaceae; genus JAJCYK01. The sequence goes on along the minus strand of OZ245043.1, from coordinate 3,012,597 downwards.
TGGTGCCCATTACCACTAAATCGCAATTTAGCCTTTCCGCGAAATGGTTTACTCCTTCATCCAAGTCGTCAAGTTCTATAAATGGGTATACTGGGATATCTCCATGTGCGTGTTTAGCGATCAATTCCTTAAGCCGTTTTTCATTGGCCCGGTGCAATTCCAGGATATAACGATCATCCTCTGAAATGGTACGATCAGTAACGCCCCCACCCATAGCACTGAAAGAATAGTTCTTGGTGGTACTCATTACATTGAGCAAAAAAATCGCTCCATTGGTTCGGCGGGCTATGTCGATAGCTACATCCAACGCATGTTCCGACAATTTGGAAAAATCGGTTGGAACTACGATTTTATACATAATTCAATTTTTTAAAGTGAATAGTTCTTAAACTGGTAGAATAGTATTTTTCTAAGATACAAGATGCAATTTTATTTGTTTATTTTCATTCGATAATCCCAATTTTCATTGCTGATGTAATATCTATGGGTCCTTCTTCGGTTTCACATCGCCTGATCATCGTCCGAGTCATTTTGCACTTCACCTTTTTTTATAGTACCAATACCGGAGACCTGATCTGAAATAACTGCCGGGTCTCCGAGATATTGGATTCCACCTATACCTTTAACGACAGCTTTTAAATTTTCTTTTACATTAACCTCGGCGCCTCCCACACCACTCACAGTGACCTGGCAATGTTTGCTCTCCAATTCAAAGGCTTTCAGGCTGCCGACTCCTCTCAGGTCGACGGTTTGCTGATCAGCTCGCCCCTTTAACTTTACTAAACCTGCGCCAGCCAGTTCAACTTCTAACTCATCCACATCTACATCCAGATCTACCATACCAGCCCCCGGTACTTCCAGATGAAAAAGTTCGCTTCGAAGTGGTCCATCAGTTTTGATCACAGAGGCACCGGCAGAACGGAGCCTGGTAAGCTCCTGGTAAGTAATATATAATTTGATACCGTCCTTACTGCGAATTTTCTGATCATCTTCAATGATCAATATTCCATCTTCCACGGATGACTGAATATATTTCATCAAGTTCTCGTCTGTGACAATCACCAATTGTTCCTGGGCGCCTTGCTTGATCCCAACTTCATAATTGCCGGAAAGTCTGATTTCATCAAAACTGTCCAGCATGCGTTTTTCAGAAGTGATTTGCCCGTTCCCCTCTTCATATATTACATCACCGCAAGCCCACAACAGGCATAGGATCCAGAGCAAGTTTTTATATAAGTTCATGGTTCATCCGCAGGTTTTTACAACAATTTAAGATAATTAAAAATGGGTTGAATTGCCGCTGTTCTTTGAATAATTCTATACCATCCTGTATTTTTGGATGCAATATTTAGCGAGCTGTTTATGGATAGAGATCAATTGGTTTTTGACCTGATAAATAAGGAGAGGCTTCGTCAGGAAACCGGCTTGGAATTAATAGCTTCTGAAAACTTTGCCTCTCCGCAGGTACTGGAAGCCATGGGTACAGTGCTCACCAATAAATATGCCGAAGGTCTGCCGGGGAAAAGATATTACGGAGGTTGTGAAATTGTGGACCAAATAGAGCAATTGGCCATAGACCGCGCCAGGGAGTTATTCGGCGCGGCCTGGGCTAATGTGCAGCCACATTCCGGGGCTCAGGCCAATGCTGCAGTGATGCTGGCAGTAATCAACCCAGGAGATAAAGTATTGGGTTTTGACCTGGCGCATGGTGGTCACCTCACTCATGGTTCACCAGTCAATTTTTCCGGGAAACTATACCGTCCCAGTTTTTACGGGGTGGACCAACAGACCGGTACTATTGATTGGGACGAAGTAGATAGCATTGCGCTGAAGGAGCAGCCAAAACTGATCATATGCGGTGCCTCAGCCTACAGCAGGGACTGGGATTACCATCACTTGAGAGAAACGGCAGAAAAGGTAGGGGCCTTGCTAATGGCTGATATCGCTCATCCCGCGGGATTAATTGCCAGAGGCTTATTGGACGATCCCCTGGAATATTGCCACATTGTAACCACCACTACTCACAAAACATTACGTGGACCACGGGGTGGGATGATCATGATCGGTAAGGATTTTGAGAACCCCATGGGCTTAAAAACACCAAAAGGAACTGTAAAGAAAATTTCTACTATCCTTGATTCCGGGGTATTTCCCGGGACCCAGGGTGGTCCGCTTGAACACGTTATTGCCGCCAAGGCAGTGGCTTTTCTGGAGGCTTTGAGTGATGATTATCTGAACTATGTTATTCAGGTGCAGAAGAATGCCCGGCAAATGGCTCAGGCATTTAGCCAAAGAGGATATAAAATTATCTCCGGAGGCACTGATAACCACCTCATGTTGATTGATCTGAGACCACAGGGACTAACTGGCAAAAGAGCCGAGAACGCATTGGTCAGCGCCGATATAACCATCAATAAAAATATGGTGCCTTTTGATGATAAATCTCCTTTTGTCACTTCTGGTATGCGGTTGGGCACTGCTGCCGTAACTACCCGGGGTTTGGTGGAAAAAGATATGGATCGGATTGTGGAATTAATTGACCAGGTACTGCATGATCCCGATAACCATCAAACCATCACAGCAGTAAAGGAAGAAGTAAATCAGTGGATGAAGGATTACCCATTGTATAAATAGTCCTCTGACGGTGGAAAAGGAAATGTCTTTCTTGGATCATTTGGAGGAGTTGCGCTGGCATCTTATTCGGTCCATAGCCTCTATATTGGTCTTTGCTATTATCGCTTTTTTATCTAAGGACATTGTTTGGGATATGATCATCCTCGGTCCTTCCAGACCCGATTTCTGGACCTACCGCGCCCTCTGCAGATTGGGAGAAGCCATTGGGTCAAATGTATTGTGCATAGAGGAATTGCCTTTTATAATACAAAGCCGGCAAATGACCGGTCAATTTACCATGCACATTCTTTCTTCATTGGTGATTGGCCTGCTTTGCGCTTTTCCCTACACCTTTTGGGAGTTATGGCGCTTTATAAGGCCAGGGCTTTATGACGAGGAACGCAAGGTTTCCCGTGGTGCCACTTTCTTTGTAAGCTTGCTTTTTGCCTGTGGCGTATTGTTCGGATATTTTATTATTACTCCCTTGGCAGTAAATTTTTTAGCCAACTATCAGGTGGCTAGTTCCATTTTGAACGAGTTTGATATCATTAGCTATGTCACCACCATTGCCACCCTGGTACTAACCTGCGGTTTGATGTTTCAGCTGCCAATTGTGGTGTTCTTTTTGAGCAAAGCGGGTTTAGTAACTCCGGAGTTAATGAAAGCCTATCGCAGGCATGCCATTATTGTGATCCTGCTAATCTCGGCCATACTCACTCCGCCAGATGTTATCAGTCAGGTGCTTATTGCCTTTCCATTGGTATTCCTTTATCAAATCAGTATCTTTATTAGCCGTATGGTATTGAAACGATCCAGCGAAGAAATTGTAGAGTCATGAAACCAAAAATAGCCATAGGAGGAGACCACGCGGGATTCCACTACAAGGAGTCGCTAGCTGAATTGTTGCGGGAAAAAGGTTACGAGGTTGAAGATTTTGGACCATCCAGCGCCGAATCGGTGGATTATCCCGATTTTGCTCACCCGGTAGCTTCTTTTGTAGAAAATCATTCAAACACCTTTGGTATTTTGGTGTGCGGCAGTGGCAACGGGGTCGCTATGTCAGCAAATAAACATGAACACATCAGGGCTGCGGTCTGCTGGAATGAGGAATTAGCCCGATTGAGCCGCCTGCATAATGATGCCAATATTCTATGTGTACCAGCCCGTTTCGTTTCAGCAGATTTAGCCAGCTCCATGACCGAAATTTTCCTTTCCACTTCTTTTGAGGGAGGCAGGCACTCCAACCGGGTTAATAAGATTGCAGCTTGTTAAGGTTTTAGTATGTAGGCACTATCAACGTCGCTTTTCACATACCTGTCGCCTAAGGTAGGCATGAACTCAAACATTTCAAGCACTACTCCCTGCTGGTCTATCAAAACTTCCGGCATTTCAGCAGAGAACTCTCTGAAAACTACGCTGAGATTATTATAGGATTGTAACTGCCCCAAATGTCTTCTGGTGAGGTCCCAATTGAAATATGGAGTAGCTAAGGTTGAATTTTTATAAGCGTTTAAATCTTTTCCCAGGATCAGAATTTTCTTACCTGCTACCAGGTCGTCCCAGGGAGTATTTCGTACCAGAAGTCTATCAAAATTAAACCAGTTATCCGGTAACATAATGCCTTTCAGATTACCGTAATTTATGATCATGATCGCGGAGAAAAAGCTTAGAAAAATCAGCTCGGCCAAAAAACGCCTACGTATAAGAAGGAAGAAGTGGCTGAGGTAAAATGATACTGGAATAGCCAGTATAATCAACTGATGGGGAGCACGGTCCTTTACTAATAGCACTGCGGATATTCCGGCCAGGAAGAACCACATCATGACCAGCAAAAAATTTGTTTGTTGGTTACTGAAACGGGTAGCCGAATTAATCACGATCAGGGAGAATATTAAAAGTACTCCTGTTGGCAGGGCGATATACAACAAGGTGGTAGCTGGTACATAGGGCTTTGCCGAGGTAGATACCCAGGATAGAAAATACTGTTCGTAAAACTCCACTAATGCTCCATGCCAAAAAAAGTAAATACTCACTAACACCAGAGGAAATACCGCCCCGAAGATCAGCAGTAAATACTTTTTCAGGGTCATGTTACTATATAAGGTTAGAGTGAGCAAAGCCACCGACAGAAAGATTATTGATGGCAGGTAAAATAAAATCGCAACACCCAATGACCATCCCATGTTTAGAAAATGCTCGTCCTTCCCTTTATGTGCGATGTGATTGAAAATTCCCTTGACTAAAAGCATGATAAACAGCATGCTCATGAGCACTGGTGATAAGGTAAAGAAATCAAAAAATAGCGCCATAACCACCCCGTAGATCATAGCGGGCACATAGGTATTCTCCTTGAATACCTTGTTAAAAATAGCCAGCTGATTGAAGATAACAGACTGGGCAAATACCAACAACATAGATATTACCAGGTAGGCAGTCTGGCTTCTGCCAAATAAGGAGTCGATAATCGAATACACCAGCGCCGATAACGGTGCGGAATCATCCCATAGGTCCAAATATAAAATACGATCGAAGGATATGGATTCGCCTACCACCATCCACTCAAGCTCAGGGTTGGTCAGAGGCACGGATCCAAAAAATAGAGGGATCCTGATCGCTATTATCAACAGAAATATACCGATAACTCGATAGGGGTCGTTGATTCTAAAAAATGCCAGCAAGGATCGTTAATTAGGATTAGGGTAAGGCAACAGAAAGCTTAAATTTGGGTAATAATGCCAGAAAAAGCAAAATTAATGTAATTTGCCTTTTATGAATGAGAATAAAAGACAGCAAAAGATATCCCGGCTACTGCAAAAGGATTTAAGTGAAATCATTCGTGAAAGGTTCAGAGATGAATTAAAAAATGCCATAATATCAGTGACCCGGGCAGAGGTATCACCGGACCTTAGCGTGGCCAAGATTTACCTTAGCGCGCTTGCTGTAGGGCCTGATCAAAATCCCCTGGAACTGGTAGAAGCCCACCAGAGTGAAATTCGAAAATTGCTGGGTTTTAGAATTGGTAAGCAAGTGCGACGTATACCGGAATTGATTTTTATTGAGGATCAGGGGTCGCAACATGCAGCTGAAATGGATCAGTTATTAAATCGATTGGACATTCCTCCCCAAGAAGACCACTGAATTGAAACTCGCCTACTTCATCGCCAGACGATATTTCCTTTCTAAAAAGAAAAAGAACTTCATTCATGTAATCTCATTAATATCCATGTTCGGCGTGGCCTTAGGCACTGCTGCCCTGGTAGTAGTACTGTCGGTTTTTAACGGCTTGGAAAACCTTATTCGCAGCCTTTATGGATCGTTTGATCCGGAAATAAAGATAGAAGCGATGGAAGGAAAATGGTTTGATATTTCCAGTGAGTTACTGGAGCAGGTATCAAATACCGAAGGAGTAGAAGTAGTCAGTGAGGTTGTGGAAGATAACGCTTTGATGCGATATCGCGATGCGGAAATGTTTGTCAGGCTGAAAGGGGTTAGCGACAATTTTATTGAACAGCAGCGACTGGCCAAGGTGTTGGTGAATGGCGACCCCCAACTGAAAAAAGGAGATGTCAGTTATGCTGTGGTGGGATTGGGTGTGCTGCACAATCTATCGATCTCACCCAATGACGAGTTCACCAGTTTACAACTTTATTATCCCAAAGTCACCAGGGGTCGGGCTCCTGCCAGTGGTGCTTTATACAACCAGAAGTCCATATTGCCGGGAGGAGTTTTCGCCATCGAAAAACAGTATGATGAACAATTTGTCTTTGTGCCCCTTGATTTCGCCGCAGAACTGTTTCAGCACCAGGATCGCCGCACATCACTGGAAATAAAGGTTTCTGAAAATTTTAAGATCGAAGAGGTACAAGGAACTTTAATCCAGAAGTTAGGGGAGGAATTCCGCATAACCAATAAGGATGAACAACATCCCAGCCTCTTTCGGGCTATCAAAATTGAAAAGCTATTTGCTTTACTGGCCTTTTTCTTTATCCTGGCACTGGCTTCTCTGAGCACATTTTTCACTTTGAATATGCTGGCCATTGATAAGCAAAAGGACATATCTGTCCTCTTTGCTATGGGTGCTACACCCAGATTAGTTAAAAACATATTCATTTTAGAGGGCGCAATTATCAGTTTGGTAGGTGCAGCCATTGGACTATTTCTGGGATTTATCCTCTGCTGGATCCAAATTAAATTAGGAATAATATCCATGGGCATGGAGACCAGCATAGTCAACGCCTATCCAGTGAAAATGCAGGTTATGGATTTTCTCTACACGGCTATTTGCGTAATAATTATCACTTTTTTGGCCTCCTACAGGCCAGCGGCAATAGCAGCCAAAACACCGGTGGTCTCTAATCTCTAAAGTCAGGTGTTAGAATAGTCTAATTTATTTCTATAACTGTATTTTTTTTATAAATTACCGGTTTCGGTAATTCGGGTAAACCCTGTATGAAGGTTTCAACCACTAAATCATTTAAACTAGTATATTCATTGTTCCAACATGAATATTTGGGGTACCTGTTTGAGTCCTATGTAATTCAACTGGACGAAAAAAACAGACTTACCTTCCTTCATCAAAATATCAGTTCCCGCAATGCAGATGAGTTTTCAGAAGGACTTGATGACGCGGATTACGAGCTTATCAGCCTTATGGATTCCATGCAGCAGAACCGGATAATTCGTAAATTTTATAAACGAAAGGTTAAAGCTCAGGAGTTCTTTTTAAAGATCTACCATCCTGATAAGGGCAACCAGGCTGTACAGGAGGAAATACAAAATTACCTGGAGTCCAAAAGATCTCGTATCCTGTCATTGATGAGGGATAAGAACCTGTTCGAGATGGGGAATGACGGGGAACCGGCCTGGCGGAAGATCGAGATAATACGGGAAAAAGCTACTATCCTATTTCATTTCCGCAGGAACCACGATAATACCCACTATTTTCCAACTATTAAATGTCAGGGTCAAAAAGTGGATTTCCAATATAAGAATGCTATTATCATTTGCGATACCCCGGCATGGATGATGGTTGGAGGTAAACTTTACAATTTTGAAAAGAATGTAGATGGGAAAAAACTCCGACCATTCTTAAATAAGAAGTTTATTGTAATACCCAAACAGGTCGAAGAAACCTACTATCGCAAATTTGTGGCACCTCTGGTGGCTCATTTTGATGTCTATGCCAAAGGGTTTGATATTAAAACTGTGAGTTACCCCAGCCAGCCAGTCCTTACCTTTTCAGAAAACAGTCCCCATTCGGTAGAGGAAACCGAAGAACGTATTCTGTTTGAACTTTCCTTCAACTACGGCCCATACAATTACAAAGCCCACAAGATCCAGCCGGTCAGTGTCAATCTACGTAAAACAGAGGACTCCTATATATTTTATCGATTGAGGAGGGATCCGGATGCTGAAACCAGGTTCCGGGATCTGTTGATACAACGAGGATTGCCAATGCGGAATGGTTATGCCGTTATGAACAAAGCGAGGTGCTTTAGCTGGCTTCAATCTTGTAAGGACTGTCTTGAAGCTGAAGGTTTCATAATCCGGCAGTCCCACCTGGAACCCAAACGTTATTTTTTGGGACAATCCTATATCAGTATAGACGTTCGTGAAAACATCGACTGGTTTGATATCCATACCACCGTAAAATTTGGTCACTATGAAATTCCTTTTATCCAATTAAGGAAATTGATTCTGGCCAAGAAAAATGAAATCACTTTGCCCAACGGAGAGATCGGAGTAATTCCCGAACATTGGTTTAAGGAGTATTCCGAACTGTTTGCCTTTATGGAGCAAGGTGATGAAAACATGGACATGACCTTGAAAAAGCATCATTTGGCCCTGGTACAGGAATTGGAAAAGGCCGACCTGGCCGAGGTTTCCATGAGTCAGAAACTCCAGGGCCTTAAAACATTCGAAAAGATCGAAGACCGTCCCTTACCGAAAGCCTTTAAGGGGAACTTGCGTCCTTACCAAAAGGCGGGGTATAACTGGCTGCTATTCCTCAACAAATTTAATTTCGGCGGTTGTCTGGCAGATGATATGGGATTAGGTAAAACGGTACAAACCCTGGCCATACTACAATCGCAGAAAGAAATGGGTTGCCAGCAGGCCAGTTTGTTGATCATGCCCACATCACTGATCTATAATTGGCAGATGGAAGCCAGTAAGTTCACACCAAACCTAAAAGTGTTTATATATACCGGAACTAACAGGGTTAAGGACATAGACCAATTCCATGGATATGATTTGGTGTTGACCAGTTACGGAATCACCCGGCTGGATGTGGAGACCCTTAGAAATTACTGCTTCAACTATATAATACTAGATGAGAGTCAGGCCATAAAAAATCCTAATAGTAATATCGCGAAGGCGGTAAAAAAATTAAACTCCGAGTATCGTTTGATCCTCACCGGAACACCCCTGGAAAATAGTACCCTGGATCTGTGGTCACAGATGACTTTCATCAACCCTGGTCTGTTGGGAAATCAAAAATACTTTAGGGCAGAGTTTCAAACCCCCATCGAAAAGCAGCAGGATGATAAAAAAACTCATAAACTGAATACCATCATTAAGCCTTTTATTTTGCGAAGACATAAATCTCAGGTAGCTACAGAACTTCCGGAGAAGGTTGAAAGCGTAAAATACTGCACTATGACCACCATGCAGGAAGAATTTTATGAGGAATCTAAATCCTTTTACCGCAATAAAATTTTACAGAGTATCGAGGATCACGGGGTGAACAAATCCCAGTTCCTATTGCTGCAGGGGCTTACCCGGTTACGTCAGATCGCCAATCATCCTAAGCTGGTAGACCCTGACTATGCCGGTGATTCCGGGAAGCTTGAAGATGTTACTTACATGCTAAAAAATGCTATAAGCAAGGGGCATAAGATATTGATATTCAGTCAGTTTGTCAAGCACCTGGCTTTATTAAAAACTTACTTGCTAAATAATCATATTCCCTTCAGTTATCTTGACGGTTCTACCAAGGATAGAAAAACTCAGGTTAATAATTTTCAGTCAATCGCTCATGTCAAGGTATTTCTAATATCCTTAAAAGCTGGAGGCCTGGGACTGAATCTTACTAGGGCTGATTATGTATTTCTATTGGATCCCTGGTGGAATCCGGCCATTGAAGCCCAAGCTATCGATAGGGCACACCGGATCGGTCAGGAAAATAAGGTCTTCACCTATAAGTTTATTTCTAAAAGCACCGTGGAGGAAAAGATCCTGGCATTGCAAAAGAACAAGATTAAACTGGCTCAGGATCTTATTACCGTAGATGAAAGTTTTGTGAAAACCCTTTCCAGGGATGATATCGAATCCCTGTTGTACTAGGTGCTGTTTTTCAGCACGATTTTGGAATTATCAGCTTTGATAATTTCTTGAATAAATTTACGGTAGTCCCGGTAAGTTTCCGCCGGAAATGTTCCTTTATCAATTTCTAGTTTCCGGGTATAAATTAAACCTTCAGGGGTGGCTTCTATTTGCATCTGGTACTTACCGAATTCCGATTGAAGTATTACTGGTGGAGGTAAATGCTCAGGGTGTAGAAACTCAGGAATATGATAATAAATAGTATCCATGGTCACCAGGTCGTATTTCTGCTTGATGACAGTCTGACGTTGTTCCTGGGATGGAGGTACTTTAGAATAGTTTCGCAACAGGGAAGAAGGCCATAAAGCCCGGTTCGCGGCAGGATCGATAAACATTCTTTTACCACTCACTGAGGCCATTTTGCGCAGTGTCAATTGCATGCTTTGCTTTACACTGGGAATCACATCCTTATGCAACTCGTATTGGATATCTTCTATTTGAAAACTGGGTATGATCAGGTTATTGTATAACCATTTCCTTTGATCATCCGATCTCATGGTGCTTAGCTTACCCGGCAGTTCATAAAATAATCCACTGGAAACAGTTTCAACTTCAGATTGAGCATCTCCTAGTTCATTGATGAATATGTGAGATACGCTGATCTGCTGGTTGTCGTTTTTTGTATACTGAGGTGTTCTGGCAATCTGGCCCCCCTCCTCGGTTATCAACAAGACATTCCTATCGCCAGTGAAGGTCCCCAGAAATCCGAATGGATTGGTTTGACTGGTACATTCCAGCCACAGGGAATCAGTTTCCTGAGGCACGCAAAGGATGACGTGATTGAATTGAGAGCTGGGGAAATCCGTTATGAGCTCTCTACTCCTGGCGCCGGCATTTACCAGGGTATAGTGAGACTTGATACCGGCGGCATCCAACATGGATTTGGTATAGTAAGTTAGGGCCTTGCAGTCGCCGTAGCCATTCTTATTTACAAATGATGGCTCGAATGGCTGTAATCCACCGATGCCCAACTGTATACTGACATAACGGGTGGTTTCTTGCAGATATTGATAAACCCGACGGGTAGCCTCTTCCTTACTCTCCGCATCTGCCACCAATTGTTTTACTCGTTGGCTAACATCCTCCGGAAGAGGTCCCAGGTCTGAATTCAGGCGGTGTATCCACTTTCCGAAGTTCTCCCAGGAGCCCATGTCTCCCTCATATCCTCCGTAAACAAAATTTACCGGTCCAGTAAACACCATAGGCACCAGGTCACTCCAATTGGGGCCAATGTTGTCAGGCTCAATCCCTGGCATATGGGTAATGCTCCATTGGTAGGTTTTTGAAGAGGGTACTTGTTCAACCTTCACTTCCTGTTCCAGATTCAGTTGCTTATATCGAAGTTCCATTTCCTGGGGCATACTCACTCTAAATACAGAGCTTTCAACAGCCATATTAGGAGCATACAATGGCACCCATTGGTGATAGGACAAAAGCCCAGTTAGTTCTTCCCGATATTGATATTCCACCGTGTACGGATAAGTATGCGAACCCAGGCTTGTGGCCACCAGTACCCGAGCATCGGAGTAGACGGAGAACCCGTCATAATCGCTATAATCCCGCAGATCTGACTTCTTGAGTTTTTTCACCTCATTGCCGGCTGCATCGTAAAGTACCCCTTTTACATTGCTTATCTTTTTAAAGCCTCGGGAATATGGCCGGTAAAAGACCGCATAAGGATTGGCCTTTTCGTTAAGAATAGTGATTGCGTATTTGTGTTCCATAACCGCATGCTCAGCAGAACTAATAGTGAAGGTTTTTTCACTATGACGAATCACCATGTTGGCGTTGCTCATCAGATGTTTGGGAATGAGATTTACGTTATAAGAGCCTTCATTGGCTGATAGTAACGCGGGTATTAAGACAGCCAGGAATAAATAGATTACCCTGCTCATTCATTTACAGTTTTTTGATCACGATTTGCTCTGCTTGCTTGGACAGTACCTGAGTATAAAACTCCCTCAAAACCGGGTATTCATCTACAAAAAAGCGTCGTTTTTTGATACTAAACCGGCTGCTGATGTTTATACTATGGTCCATTTGACTAAATCCCAGTGTGTAGGAACCAGCCATATCAGGTAGTACTAATTTAACGTTTTGCGGTAATTCTTCTACCACATACCCTTCCGGCAGTTTGATGGTAAAGGAATGAAATTCGTCAATGGGGCATATATAATCAATGGGGTAAAGTCGCTCTTCACTATTGAACGGGTTGGATTTTAATCCATTACCCAACAGGCAGTTCAAATACATCATAGAACCAGCTACCTGTGCCATATCATCCACTTTCACCTGGTAGGTTTCAACCAGGCTTTCGTTGATGTTTTCCAGTTGTTCGACCTGATGCCCACTTATTTTCCAGGAAGCATGCTCGGATTTCAGGTCCGATTGATATGCCTGCATGCCTAATGAATCAATATCTTTTCGTAGCTCCCAGGCAGCAAAACTGGAGCAGTTTTGACTAATACTGCCATCCAATACCCCATCTTCATCAAGTTGCAGCACGCCCCTGGTATAAACTGCCTGTCGTTCTGCATTTTCGATATCCACCCAGTCGGGATTAGTATCGCTGATCAGCCTGCCTCTTCCGTTAATGGAACGTGGAGGTAACACGTCATAAGCTCGTAATGGATCTGTAGCATCCATAACCATTGATTTATCATCTAATTGGACATGGGCCAGGGTATAATTGAATTTCTGGATATTGGGATAGATGGGATTGATAATTCCGTTCTGACGGGTACTTATGATCACACCATTGGCGTCAAAGCCGGCCTGACGCAGCATAAGTACTAACAATAGGTTGTTATCTGCGGCATTTCCCTCTTTATCCTGGAATACCTTCTTTAAATTTTTGGAGGTAAAAATCCCATATTTGTTATTCCACCTGATGTTCTGATTAACATAATCATATAATATCCGGATTTTTTCAGTAGGGTCTTCAACACCGTTCAGCAACTGCTGGACTTTTTCATCCAGAAATTTTCCGTTATGCAGCCGCTTACCAAATTCTTCCTCCTCCAGTAATTCCTTATTAATGCTGGCATAACTAGGCATGACAGGCCTCACGAAATCGCCGGGCAAATTAAGGGTGGATAGTTCAAAGTCTATCCGTGATTGATAGTTTCTCACTGAATTGATATATGGCTCTTTCCGCAGGGCCGGGACGTCCGCTATTACCCAACGATGCCGCTTTCCCGGGCCTAACTGAGTATTATGACTGGTCACATTATAATCACTTACAGTTAGATATCCCTGCATCAGATTTTTATACTGGAAGTAATCGGGAATTTCAGCCCAATACTCACTATGACGAATTGGAATTTCATGCTGGAATTCCCAGGATTTAAAGAATAACCAATTCCCGGCGCTGATTCGATAACTGTATTCAATTACGGATCCCTCCTTGACATTCGGCAAGGTAAATTTCTTAGTGCGCACCCATTTGGAAGTTTTTTCTTCAAATATTCCATCCTTTTCCAATTTATGAGATACAACTTTACCCCCTTCCAGATTATAGGTAGCAGCTTTTAAAGCCTCAACCCTCCCATTATGCGCATAGGGTATGTTAACGTCAGCCCATTTATAGCCGTTTTCATTCAATATTTTCACCCTTACATGGTGCACGAATTTTAAGTCAACACCACTGGAGTTGTAATCAAAATAAGCATGCCCGAAATCATTAAGGATCACAGCATCAGCTGATGGATCCTGGGGATATGATTCAAGTTGTAGGTCTGCTTTTTCAATGTCACCAAACTTAATAGGGGGCTTTTGACTGTAGATGGCTGATGTGGTTAGCCACAATACCATCAGGAATAGAATTCTCATGAAGACAATTTAGGTTGAGAGATAGATTATCCCATAAATGTGGTTAAATGCAGTACTCAATTCAAGCCATTCGATAATTAAATATTACATTGGAATAATTTTTTAATCCTATAACAATATGAGAGTCGGCTATCTGACAATTTTTTCTCTGGCATATTTATTTTCACTGGGAATGCTGGGTCAAGCCCCGCCATTAAAATGGGGCAAGGTGAATAAAGAGGAATGGCAACTGCAAGAAGTAAGCTTTGATCCGGAAGCCTCTGCGGTGGTCTTATATGATTACGGAGTGGCCAGGTTCCTAAGGACCAGGCTAAGCATAACCTACCATCGACGGATCAAAATACTTAAACCTGATGCGCTGGACTTAGCCGATGTCAGCTTGAACTACTATTCCAAGGATCGGGTGCAAAGTATATCCGCACTAAAAGCCCAAACCTTAAACATGGAAGGAGGTAAAATCCAAAAACACGCACTTGCTGGAAATGAGTTCTATGATCAAAAACACTCGGAGGAATGGAGCTCCGTAAAGTTTACTTTCCCCGCAGTATCTGCCGGGTCCATTATTGAATATTCCTACACCCTGAATTCTGAGAATGTGGTATTTCTCCGAGAATGGGAATTTCAGCATGACTATCCCATCCTGCACAGTGAGTTCAGAGCTGCAATTCCGGAATATTTGGATTACAAAGTATTTTTTCAAGGCTCCCGTCTAATAAGCAAGTATGGAGGCAGCCCCAGTAGCCGTTGGGTATTGGAAAACATAGCCTCATTGAAGCCTGAGCCATACATCACCACTCTAGACGATTACAACGAACGATTGAGGTTTCAACTGGTGGGATATTATATTCACAATCCTGCAGTGTCAGGTCCGGAGTATAAATCGATCCTTACCAGCTGGAAATCCCTAAGTGAAGAACTTTGGGCTCATACCTATTTCGGGTCACAGATAAAAAAAAGAGGAGTGGCCAAAGAGATTTTGGACAAACTCCGTGTATCGGGCAAAAAAGATCTGGAGGAACTAAAAACCATTTACCAATGGGTAGCCCAAAATATTAATTGGAACGATGACCATCAGTTTATTGCAGATCGGGACATGAAGGAGGTATACCAAAGCAGGAAAGGTACCTCGGCTGAAATTAATTTGCTGCTGATCATGCTATTAACCCAAGCTGGTTTTAAAGTACACCCTTTATTGCTCAGTACCAGAAGCCATGGTCAAATTTCCAAGAATATTCCCCTGCTTTCTCAATTCAACCAGGTGATCGCATCGGTTGAACTGGAAAATGGAGAGCCGGCACTGCTTTTAGATGCCACTGATCCGTTGCGACCATACAACCTGGTAGCTCACGCTGATCTAAATGGCCATGGGCTGCTATTAATAGAAAAAGAAGAACCCCAGTGGGTTGATATTAAACCTCCCTTGAGTACTCGTAGTATCCTTATAGCGCTGGATCTACGATCGCATGGAAAAGTTCTGGCAACTATTCAGGGTTCATTTCATGGGTATTATGGGGTGAGGGCCCGTGCCAAAATCCAGCAGGAGAAACCGGTGTTGGACCTTGACCCGCAAATTACTGAACTTCCTAAATTTCATTTCCAGGATTTGCAGCAGGCGGAAAAACCTCTTACCGTCACCAGCGATACCCTAAATTTTGAAATAAGCCATGCGGGAGATCTTCTCTATATGAAACCTTTACTGTTAGACCTTTACGGTGAGAACCCCTTCAAGACCCCCAATCGGGTCTATCCCATTGATTTTGGCAGCCCTTTTAAGGAGGCTTTTACCATAATTCTTCACATCCCCCAGGAATACAGTTTCGAAGAGATCCCTGAAAGTATAGCCGTAAAATTACCCCGGGACTATGGTAAATTTCAATACCAGGCAGAAACACATGATGATCAATTGAGATTATCAATATTGCTGCATATATCCCGACCAGTAATAGGTTATGGGATGTATGACCAATTAAGACAATTCTATGATATTCTGGTCTCCAAGCTGAATAGTCAGGTGGTCTTGCGCAGAGACTAAAATTATTTAACTTTCACTCACTGAACTAGCACCTATGGCCAAGGCTAAAATTAAGACCCTGTTTGTTTGTTCTGAATGTGGCGCCAATACCCCCAAATGGCAGGGCCAGTGCCATAGTTGCGGTTCCTGGAATACCCTTATTGAGGAGGTAATATCCAAAGATAGCCAGGTAGTTTCCTGGGAAAGACCAGCCCAAACTGCTATAAGCCGGCCACTTACCTTAGGTCAGGTGGATTTGAAACAGGAAGCACGAGTAGTAGTGCCGGATGGGGAGTTTAATCGGGTATTGGGCGGTGGCATAGTCAGAGGGGCCATGGTGCTGATCGGGGGAGAACCAGGGATCGGTAAAAGTACTTTAATGCTGCAATTAGCATTAACAGTGCCTTCACTTACAGTTTTATATGTATCGGGCGAGGAAAGTCCGCAACAGATAAAGTTGCGGGCGGGTCGGATGGGTTTGAATTCGGAAAATTGCTATTTGTTAACGGAGACCTCAATTGAATCGATCTTCCAGCATATATCCAAGCTAAAACCGGAATTGATAATAATAGACAGCATCCAAACCCTTCATACTTCCCAATCCGATTCTATAGCCGGAAGTATTTCCCAGATCAGGGACTGCTCTACCCAGTTAATACGATATGCCAAAGAGACCAGCACCCCGGTGTTTTTGATCGGGCATATCAACAAGGAAGGCTCTTTAGCCGGGCCTAAAGTACTGGAACATATGGTTGACACGGTACTGCAGTTTGAAGGAGATCGCCATCTGAGCTATCGAATCTTGCGCACTTCAAAAAACCGGTTTGGACCTACTTCTGAATTGGGAATATATGAGATGCAGGCCAATGGCCTTCGGGAAATTACTAATCCCTCGGAGATTCTGATTTCACAACGGGATGAACCCTTAAGTGGAGTGGCCATCGCTTCCAGCCTGGAGGGTAATCGGCCATTGTTGATAGAGATCCAGGCATTGGTAAGTCCGGCGGCTTATGGAACCCCACAACGCTCAGCTACTGGATTTGATACCCGTAGATTAAATATGTTGTTAGCTGTTCTGGAAAAACGAGGGGGATTTAAATTGTCGGCACAGGATGTCTTTTTAAATATAGCCGGTGGCTTAAGGGTGGAAGATCCGGCCATCGATCTGGCCGTAGCGGTAGCCATAGTTTCTTCTTTGAATGAAGTGCCAGTACCCGAACAGGTATGTTTTGCCGGTGAAATTGGCCTGGGGGGTGAAATAAGAGCAGTAAATCGGATCGGTCAAAGGGTAACTGAAGCAGATAAGTTGGGATTTAAACGAATCTATATATCAAAATTTGCCGAGGTGAACCCTAAGGTAAAGCTTAATATTGTAGGTTATGGAAGGTTGGACGATTTATGGACCAATTTATGGAAATAACTATAGATCTTTTTTAAGCAAGTAGTCATTTTGCAGATCATCACCTAGCTGAAATCCATGAGAGCCAAATATTTCGAAACCCATCTTTTGGTAAAACTTCATGGCCGAATGGTTCTGCTCCCAAACCCCCAGCCACATAACCGGGTACTCCCTTAATTGAGCAAATGCCAGGCACTTGTCAACCAGCGCAGTACCTATCCCGTTTCCTTGAAATTCTTGCTTAACATAAATCCTCTCCAATTCCACTGCGTTGATGGATTTATCATGAAAGGGTTGATTATTTTCTCTGAGCTTAGCGTATCCAACCGGTCTTTCATTGTCGGTGCTGACAATGAGAAAAAAGTTGGAGGGGTCTTCTAGTTGTTCCTCAATCGACTTCCGTGAAAATGCTTCCTTGAGGTATTTATCGATGTTGGCCTGAGTATTTGCCTCGCCATAGGTCTCTATGAAGGTCGTTTTACCCAGCTTCGATAATAACACCGTATCTTTGGAGCAGCCCACTTTGAAATGAAGCTTTTCCCCTTCAATTACCGATTGCATGCCCCCAATATAAGGTTAAATTGGTGGATTGCCATAATTTTTTAGGAAACCTTCGACCCCTTGCAGTCCCCCGCTGTGAATAGCACAGACCTTCACATTCTCAGGAAAATACCCTTTTTCCAGCAGATCCATAACCCCAAACAGTAACTTACCAGTATATATAGGATCCAGGGGAATAGTATATTTTTGCCGAAAATCATTCATAAATTTGATCAGAGTGGGAGTATACCGGGCATAGCCCCCAAAGTGGTAATCTGTATTGATCTCCCAGTTGCTCCATTGCTGATCAGATTGTGGTAAAAGTTTTTGGACCTCCCGATTCAAAAAATCAGCTCCTTTTAAGGCGGCAAACCCCATAACCTGGTCCGCTCCTCTCAATGCACTGATGACACCAGCCATGGTACCGCCTGTGCCACAACTCAGGCACCAAAAATCAATATCCCCCGCCTTGACTATCGATTGACAGCCCTTTACCGCCAACTTATTAGTACCCCCTTCCGGGATAATGAAGTAATCCTGGTAGCCTTTAGGCAGGGAATTGGGCAGGATACCCTTGCTGACAATGCGATATTCTCCGCGAGATACAGGGAATAATTCCATGCCCCAGGCCGTTGCCTGATTAAGGGTAGGGTTAAGGGGGATATTTAGCTCTCCTCGTATAATTCCAGTGGTTGGGATCTGGCAAAGGTATCCCGCAGCAGCCAGCGCATAGAGATGATTGCTGTAAGCTCCTCCAAAACTGAGTATGCCTGGGGCTTTTCTTTTTATGGCGGCTTTGAAGTTTTCTTTTAATTTCCACCATTTATTACCGTTTACCAAAGGATGGATCAGGTCGTCACGTCGGACAAAGAGTTTTCGATTGCCGGGAAATTCTTTAATCAACTGTACCGGAATTGGGGCAATATCTTCAAACAACGGGCTACAAGTCATTGACGGCTCAGATATTTAACATTTTGGGC
The DNA here is from genome assembly GCA_965224285.1 of Cyclobacteriaceae bacterium. Lineage (GTDB taxonomy): Bacteria > Bacteroidota > Bacteroidia > Cytophagales > Cyclobacteriaceae > JAJCYK01. The sequence goes on along the minus strand of OZ245043.1, from coordinate 2,993,840 downwards.
GATGGTAGCGGCTATGATCACTGCCCCTCCGGCAATTATTGCAGTGGTCAGTACTTCATCAGTCAGCCATAAGGCCCATCCAACGCCATAAAGGGGGATTAGGCTGCTCATAATACTTACACTGGTGGTACTAAAATACTGTAAGCCCCTGACAAACAGAGTGTGGGCAATTGCAGTGGTAATAATTACCAGCACCGCCAGGTAACCCCAGCTTTCCACACTAATTTCAAAAGGGTATATAAAGACTGAGGGCAACAGTACCACAGCCGAGACCAGTAGCTGATAGCACATAATAGTAGATCCCGAATAGTGATTGATATACTTTTTATTCCATAAGTTTCTAAATGAATAAACTACCGCTGAGAACACCCCCCAGAGTAGCCCTTGCACAGTACGATTATCGATATTGAATTCAGGAACAATCAATAATAGCCCGATTAGAATCACTATCGACCATGAAACATCATACCAGTTCAGTTTATGCTTAAAAACCAGCGGTTCCAACAAGGAAGTGATTACCGGGTAAGTGAATAGCGAGAGCATACCCACTGCCACACCACCCAGTTTTAGCGAGATAAAGTAAGTGGTCCAATGGATAGCCAATAATACACCACTCCCCAGGAAGAATAATCGGTCATTTGGCAAATGCCAAGTGTTGCTCCTCCATCCGATATAGAGCCATAGTAAGACCCCTGCTAGGACACAACGTATAAAAATGATCAGGGCTGGCGACAGTGGAATAATTTTACCTAGTACCCCGGAGGTGGACATCAAAATGAAGGATAGGTTTAACTCCAGGAAAGGATAAAATCTTTGGTAACCAGACACGCCAGTAAGTGATCCAATTGGCAACGCCTCAATGATAGGAAATACCTGGCGAAGCTCGAAGAAAAGGGGGGTATATTATATCTTCGCTCAATGGAACCGTCTGAAGATTCCTGGTATGTACATCACCGGTTCACGGTTGATCCCAAGCAGAACCTGCTAAGAATTGACAAGTACCTGATGGACCGGCTGCCCAATGTAACCCGCAATAAATTGCAGGATGCTATTAAGCAGGGTTACGTCAAAGTCAATCAAGCTGAGGTAAAGCCCAATTACAAAGTCCGCCCTGATGATAAGATCACCGTTGAGTTGCCGGATCCTCCCAGAACTACCGAGGTTATCCCGGAGAATATACCATTGGATATAGTCTACGAAGACCAATCCCTCTTGGTAGTGAATAAACCAGCGGGGATGGTAGTACACCCCGCTTACAATAATTGGGAAGGCACTTTGGTGAACGCATTAGTTTACCACTTCAATAATTTACCAACCATGCCTGAGAATACGGGCCGTCCCGGATTGGTTCATCGTATTGACAAAGATACTTCTGGATTATTGGTAATAGCCAAGACTGAGTTGGCAATGAATAAGTTGGCCAAACAATTCTTCGAACACTCCATCGAGCGTACCTATCATGCCCTGGTCTGGGGAACTCCTCCGGCTGAAGGCACCATTGAGGTAAACCTCGGTCGCAGCCTTAAAGACCGCAGGATCACCACCGCCTTTCCCCGGGGAGACTTTGGCCGTCGAGCGGTCACTCATTATCGGGTGCTTAAATCGCTGCGATATGTAAGCCTGGTTTCCTGTCAACTTGAAACCGGTAGAACTCACCAAATCAGGGCTCATTTCAAATACTTGGGGCATCCATTGTTCAACGACAGCACTTATGGAGGAGACAAGATCCTTAAGGGCACGGTATTTAGTAAGTACAAGTCTTTTGTTCAGAACTGTTTTAAGATCCTGCCTCGTCAGGCGTTGCATGCAAAGTCGTTGGGATTTGTACATCCCGAATCCGGTAAATTCCAGCGCTTTGATAGTGATTGGCCCCAGGATTTTCAACAAGTGGTAGAGAAATGGGAAAATTACCTACATTATAACCCAGGGGATTGATTCTTATAACAGAAGCTCAATTGGCCAATATTGATTTTGGCTGACATAAGCAGTAAATTTTAAGAATTTTGACCCACCAACCTTGAAACATCAACGAACAGGCGTCTGGCGCCTACTATTCATTCTATTGGTAATTACACCCCAAGCCGCTTGGTGTCAGGATGATGATGGCGCAGGCACTGCTGGACTAAGGTTCCGCTCCTATGAGGTTCCCCAGCGCCTCAGGACTTCCCTGGATATAACCCCTGCCCAGCAGTTTCCGGAGTCGAAAAGCCGTATGGAATTTCAACTGGGCTTTTGGGACCCGGGAAAGTTCGGCTATATTTTCAGGTCGATAAGCCATGTAACAGATCAATTGGATCTGTTGTATTCAGCTGAAGACATCAGCCTTAAGTTGGTCTTGAATCAGGATAGCGTGATTGCCCAAGTCCAGTTGGACCCCAACCTGGTCCTTAGAAATAATTGGTTTGATATTGAAATTCGGTTTGATGAAAGCGTAAGCCTTAAAGTGGATGGCCACACAGAGGTCACCTCTCATAAATTTTTTCCCGCTTCCATCGGATTCGGGGTAAGCTCTGATCCAGAAACGATTACCGTTGAAGTTCCACCAATGGCCGTTCGAAATATAATTTACTATGTCAATGATGAATTAACTTATTGGTGGCCATTGAATGAATCCAATGGTGAAATAGGGGGTGAAAAAATGCGAAATGCCACTGCAAGGATTAAAAACCCTTATTGGTTAAGGTCGACTCAATTTCATTGGGAAGAACGAGCACGGATCTCCATAAAGGGTTACCCAGCTATAACTTTCGACACCAGCGCTCAGCAACTGAGCATTTTTAATACCAATGAAGTGCATCATTTTGATTTGATCGGCAATCAATGGTCAGTTGATCAATATCCCCCCTTGAAATTTCCGGATATGGTTAAATACGGTTATTACCATCCCTTCCAGGAAGGACATTATCTGTATGACCTGGAGCCGAGTAATATATTATTCTATCACCCTGATAGCATGAAGTTTTCGGTATTGACGTCATCAACAACGGTCCGCCAGGAAATTTGGAAACACGCTGCCTTTTTTAACCCTTTGGACAGCGCGATCTACCTAACAGCTGGATATGGTTATTTCTTGGCTAAGAATTCCATTTTCAAGTTGGTTAAGGGAAAACCGATAGAGGTTCCCATAAATGGTTCGGTGATGCAACCGAGATATAGCCTGGGAGTAGCGGCTATCGGCCAAGGCAATTTTTACCTATTCGGAGGAATGGGCAATGCCAGCGGTAGGCAGGAATTGGGATTTATGAATTTCTATGATCTATGGAGGCTAAACCTCAATGATTCCACTATGAATCAGGTGTTGGAGTTGGAAATTCCCTCATCTCATTTTTTACCTGCTCCCAATATGATTTACGATTCCATAGCACAATCTATATTCCTATTGGGTTATAGCAATTTTACTCAGGCTTCGCCAAATCTGGCGCTATTAAAATTGGATCTTAATTCAGAAACAATTGAAGCGGTATCCGATAGCCTTAAAATGCTCACCCAAAGCATTGACCAGTCAGATGCGTTTTTGTGGCTTAATCCCAGGACCACAGAATTGATAGCCGTGGTCCGAAATTCAGATAATGATCTCAATACTGAAATAATCATATATAGCCTCCTTTATCCTCCTGAGGCTCCAGAATCAGTTCACTTAAGTACTCCCATAATCGCTAGACCGTGGATTTGGATCATCGTTATTTCAGTATTTGGTGTAATTCTTATTGGATGGTGGGTATTTGGCGGAGGAAAAAAAGTGAATAAATCGAAGACAGCACAGTCCGGTTATTCGCCACCTGCAGCTGGCTTGATCCGGTTATTTGGTAATTTCAGCATAATGGATGCTCGTGGGCAGGATATTACCGGCGAGTTTAGCCCCAAGCTCCGGGAATTGCTTTGTGCCCTGATATTAAAAGATCCACAGCAGCCTGGAATTCTCACCAAGACCTTAAATGATTGGTTATGGCCAGGAATGGAAGGAGCCAATGTTAAAAATACCAGAGGAGTCACCATAAACCGGCTGCGGGAATCTTTGGAAGCGTTGCCCGGAACCAGGGTAGAATATCAAGGAGAGAGGTGGGTACTGATTCTGTCTGGTGATATGGGTTGTGATTATTGGCAGTTTTTGGACTTAAATAGTCCGCTGGATTCGGTGGTGGAGATAAAGACTTTTTTAGACCTAGTATCTCCTGGGCCCTTGTTGTCGAATATGGATGTTGAGTGGTTAGATGCTAAGAAATCACAAATCAATAGTCAGGTAATTGACATGCTGGTAGCAAGTTCAAAAAAGCTCGCAGTGACAGAGGATCTTCGTCTGCAGGAAAAAATTGCAGATGCCATTTTACAATTCGACGATATCAATGAGGAAGGCTTGGAGCTGAAGATCAAAGCACTCCTAAAAGCAGGTAAAACCGGGATGGCGAATCAATTTTACCAGAACTTCGCCGCCCGATATCAAAGGTTGCTCCAATGCCGGTTTCCCAGGGATTTCTCAGAATTTCACATTTAATTAAACCCTGTAACCGGCAAATTAACCCGTTTACTAACCGTTTATATGTTAAATTTGATTTGTAATTTAGTTAAAGCTATTCGGTAATAAATCTATGACAACGCCCAGCGAACCTATTCAGCAGATAAAATTGAAGCAGTGGGGGGTGTGGTTAGGCAGCATGCTGCTTTTGTGGGCCTACGCCTGTAATTTGGATCAGAAAGAGGAATCTGTGGAGAGTATTCCTGCAGTAGTGGATTTTAACTTCCACGTAAAACCCATCCTATCAGACCGCTGCTTTGCCTGTCATGGACCGGATGAGAATGCCCGGGAAGCCGATCTGCGTTTGGATACTGAAGCCGGAGCCTTTGCCGCTATCGGTGAATTAAAGGATCACTATGCTATTGTCCCAGGTGATCCGGAAAAAAGCGCTATGGTTCACCGCATCCGCCACTCCGACCCGGAGGAAAGAATGCCGCCACCAGAATCTAATTTAAGCCTTTCGGAGACAGAGATCCGCATACTGGAAAAGTGGATCGAACAAGGTGCGGAATGGAAAAATCATTGGTCTTTTATTCCACCGGAGAAAGCAGAACTGCCCCAATCCTCTTCATCAGACTGGATTAAAAACCCTATTGACAACTTTGTATTAGCTAGACTGCAGGAAATGAACTTGCAGCCCAGTCCACCGGCATCCCGGGAAGCATTAATTCGCCGGGTCACCCTAGATCTTACCGGATTACCCCCTGAACTAAATGACATTGACAACTTCATACAGGACCAGGATACCAAAGCTTTTGAGAAAGTAGTGGACAGGTTGTTGGCATCATCCGATTTCGGTGAGCGTATGGCGGTTGAATGGTTGGACGTGGCCCGCTATGCCGATACTAATGGATACCAGGACGATCTCTACCGTACCATGTGGCCCTGGCGGGATTGGGTGATACAAGCATTCAATAGCAATATGCCAATCGATGAATTTATCAAGTGGCAAATAGCCGGTGATATGTTTGAAAACGCCAGCTATCAGCAGATCCTAGCTACTGCTTTTAACCGCAATCATATGATCACCCAGGAGGGAGGGGTCATTGATGAGGAATATCGGGTAGAATACGTAGCCGATCGCACCAATACTACTGGAAGCGCCTTTCTGGGCCTAACCTTGGAGTGTGCCCGTTGTCATGATCACAAATACGATCCAATATCTACTAAAGATTATTATAGTGTATTTTCATTCTATAATAATGTTCCGGAAAAAGGGCAAGTTGCCTATAATGGAGTACCCGCCCCCTCATTAAAAATACCTGAAGAGGAAATCGCAAAGATCAGAAAAGTGCTGGATGAGGATATTACCAAAGAGCAGGATCAGCTTGAAAGGCGCACTACCTCTATCAGATCAAATATGGACCAGGTGGTTACTACTCTTAACGAACGCCTGGATATGACCCCCAGGAGGCTCCCCCAGAACCAGATCGGTTATTACACATTTGATGATGAATGGTCCATAAATGGTAGAAACCATAACAGTGAATGGTCGGTCCGGGGAGAACCGGGGATCCGTCAGGGTAAGTATGGTCAAGGTATAGTAGCCTCTGACGAATCTTACATTATACTGGAAGAGCCGGTAAATGCCGATTCGGCGTTTTCGATAGGACTTTGGATAAACCCTACCCCCAAATTCCCCACCGGAGCCATTCTGGCCAAAATGGAAAATTCAGATCAGGGAAGAGGGTATAAGGGTTTTGATATTTTCATGTCTGAAGGTAAGATAGCGGTTCACCTCATTAATGCCTGGCCATTCAATGCCATTAAAATCCAGACCACCAAGTCAATACCTTTCCTGGCCTGGTCTCATGTGGCATTCTCCTATGATGGCAGCCGTAAGGCCGAGGGGGTGAACTTATATATCAATGGAGTAAAGCAGACGGTTGAAGTGGAGACTGATAACTTGAAGGGTAGTATCCAAAACAAGGTACCTCTAAGGGTCGGGCGTCGTAATGATCAGGGTGGTGGACTTTTACAGGGCGTGGTGGACGAAGTCAGTATTTTCAAGGGGGTGGTAAATGGGAAGGTCCTTTATCAATACGATCCGGTGCTAAATATATTATCCCGTCCTCCCGGCCAATGGAATCAAGGGGACAGCTCGCTGGTAGTAAACCACTATCTGTATAATTTCGATGATCAATACCAGGAGTCCGTACGCAAGATCACTAATCTGAGGGAAAGGGAATTTATGTTGAAGGATCCGGGCGCCATGGAAGTGTTGGTCATGAAAGAAATGGACACCGTGAGACAGGCGTATGTTCTGGAACGGGGAGGTTACGAGAATCATGGGGAGCAAGTTGAGCCGTCAACCCCATCTTCGGTGCTTCCTTTTCCCCCTGATCTCCCGCGAAATCGTATCGGGTTGGCTCAATGGCTGATTTCCCCCCAAAATCCCCTAACTGCCAGGGTGTTTGTTAACCGATATTGGCAATTATTATTTGGCAGGGGGATCGTGGGCACTCCCGGAGATTTTGGTAGCCAGGGCGAATTGCCCTCACATCCTCAATTACTGGACTGGCTGGCGGTTGATTTTATGGAGTCGGGGTGGGACCTAAAGAGACTTTTGAAACAAATTGTGATGTCAGCCACTTATCAACAATCTTCAGCAGTTGATGATAAACTATACCGGAAAGATCAACAGAATCGGTGGTTGGCACGAGGCCCCAGGCATCGTTTGTCCGCTGAAATGCTCAGAGATCAGGCTCTGGCCATAAGTGGATTATTGGTGAATAAAATTGGCGGGCCGCCGGTTAAACCCTACCAGCCACAAGGTTTGTGGGAGGAAAAAACTTCCGGTGGCGGTTATACCAAATACGTGCAGGGAAAAGGTGAGGATCTCTACCGTAAAAGCTTATACACCTATTGGAAACGAACCGTACCCCCACCATCTATGATGACATTTGACGCTTCGGAAAGAAACCTTTGCGTAGTTAAACGGCAAAGCACCAGCACTCCCTTGCAAGCCCTGGTGTTGTTGAATGATCCACAATTTTTAGAGGCATCCCGCAAGCTGGCGGAACTTATGTTGCAACAGGATGGCGGAGAAATCCAGCCAAAGGTAGAATGGGCATTTCGCAAGGCTACCGGCAGATATCCTGGTGAGAAGGAATTGGAGGTGTTGATGAGTATTTACCGAGACGAGTTACAGAGTTTTGAGGAAGCGCCAGCCAGGAGTGAGGAATTACTGGCGACCGGAGATGCTCCGGTGGGGGCTGACCTTGACCCCATAAAATTGGCTGCTTTAACCATTGTAGCGAATACTATTTTCAATTTAAGCGAAACTATAACCAAAGGCTAAAATGGAATCATCCAAAGAGTTATCTGCCTACCAGTATAATCTCAACCGTCGGCATTTTCTTTCAAAAGCCAGTACCGGTTTGGGAATTGCCTCCTTGGCTACTTTGTTGGGATGCTCCGGCGGGGCTTCAAAAGGAGCTAAATTTCTTCAAAATTTATCAGCAGGTGATTCCCATGGAGGAGCACTTAAAGCCCCCCATTTCTTTCCCAAAGCCAAAAGGATAATTTACTTATTTCAGAGCGGCGGTCCTTCACAGTTGGAACTTTTTGATTATAAACCGACCCTTACTAAAATGAAAGGTCAGGATTTGCCGGCCTCTGTGCGCATGGGGCAACGGCTTACCGGCATGACCTCTGGCCAGGACAGTTTCCCCCTGGCGGATTCACTGTTCAACTTCACCCAACACGGTAACAGCGGTATCTGGATGAGTGACTTGCTGCCTTATACTGCTCAAATCGCAGACGAGTTATGTGTGATCAAATCCATGCACACTGAAGCCATCAATCACGACCCTGCCATAACTTTTTTTCAGACTGGCCATCAACAGGCGGGTCGACCCAGTATTGGATCCTGGTTGAGTTACGGCTTAGGTACAGATAATAAGAATCTGCCAAACTTTTGTGTATTGTTATCCAGAGGTACCGGTCGACCGCAGGGGCAGCCTCTTTATTCGCGTTTATGGGGAAATGGATTCCTGCATTCACTCCATCAGGGAGTGCAATTCAGAGGAGGTAAGGACCCGGTACTCTACCTGAACAACCCCGATGGTGTCGACCCAAAAAACCGCCGTAGTATGCTAAATCGACTGGCAAAACTCAATCAGATGTACCTTGATGAGGTAGGAGATCCGGAGATTGTTACCAGAATAGCCCAGTACGAAATGGCTTATCGCATGCAGACATCCGTGCCTGAGGTCATGGATATTTCAAAGGAACCGGATTGGGTATATAAACTTTACGGTCCTGATTCCACAGTACCGGGGACCTATGCGGCTAATTGTATTCTAGCCCGCCGATTGGCGGAGCGGGACGTAAAATTCATTCAACTTTATCATATGGGCTGGGATCAGCACTTTAACTTACCCAACCAGATACGGGGACAGGCCAAGGATACCGACCAGGCCTCAGCTGCCCTGATCCAGGACCTGAAACAAAGGGGACTTCTGGATGATACTCTGGTAATATGGGGTGGCGAGTTTGGACGAACCAATTATTCCCAGGGAGCTTTGACAGAGGAGGATTACGGCCGGGACCATCATCCCAGATGTTTCACTATTTGGATGGCAGGCGCCGGGGTCAGAAAGGGGACTACTTACGGCGAAACCGACGAGTTTGGTTATAACATTACGGAGAATCCCGTGCATGTTCACGATTTCCAGGCCACCATGCTGCATCTGCTGGGGCTGGATCATGAGAAGCTTACTTTTAAGCATCAGGGGAGAAGATATCGACTGACAGATGTATCCGGCGAAGTAGTAAGAGGAATTCTGGCGTAGGTGCAAACCCATCTTATCATAATATTAGGCCAGGTATTCCAGGCTATTTTAACTGCGGATGCCGGCAGTTGGCTCACCTTCCTGGGGCATTTTCACCCCTTGATATTACACCTTCCGATCGGATTTTTGATTTTGGCAGCTCTCTTTCACTGGTTGTCCATGGGTGAAAGATATCGACCTCTGGCAGTAGCTGTGCCATTAACATTGCTCTTAACCATGGTAAGCGCCGTGGTTTCTGCTGTCCTGGGATATCTATTGAGTCTATCCGGAGAGTATGGCGGTGACTTATTGAGCATACATCAGTGGCTGGGCATATCATTGGCTGTAGGCATATCATTAGTATATCTGCTTCACAGAAGAGGCGCTAAGCCACGAAGCGTGGGTTATTACATGTTGGCTCTGCTGATCCTGACCGGTTTTACCGGTCACTATGGTGGTATGTTAACCCATGGTGAGGGATACCTGCTAAATGCATTGCCTGATGATATTAAAGCAATTCTAGGTGTAAAGCATCAAGCGGAACCGCTCTACGCCTTCGAGGATATTCATGAAGCGGAGTTGTACGGGGATTTGGTGGTGCCGATCATGACCAGCAAATGTATGAGCTGCCATAATCCCAACAAGCTGAAAGGCTCATTACGGCTTGATACACCCGAAGGAATATTGGAGGGAGGAGAAAATGGCCCTATTGTTGACCGGCAAAACCTTGCCCAAAGTGAATTGTTAAAATTGATCCATCTTCCTATTGAGGATGACCGGCATATGCCTCCAAGAGGTAAGAAGCCCCTTAGCCGGGATGAACTGGCGGTTCTTAGCTGGTGGGTGGAGACAGGTGCAGAGTTTTCAGGGAAAGTAAGTGAATTCACAGCAGACGCCGAGGTTTCCACCGCTTTAGACAATATCCAGAGTTTAGCTACTCAGGTCACTAATCCGGTATTAGCTAAAAAGATCAATGAAGCTAAAGCAAAGCACCTTAAAAAAGCTCGTGAGAGCGGAGTGCTGTTGTCAACTCTGACCTCTGAGACTCATTTGCTGGAGGCACGTATTCCGGAAATGGCCCAAGGACTCAATAAGATGCTCTCCGGACTTACGGATCAGATTGTCTGGCTGGATTTGGCCCGCAGCAACTGCCAATCCCAATATTTAAAGGATTTGCCGGCGTACAAGAACATCATTAAACTAGAGCTTCAGCAGACTCAAATTGATGACCAGGCATTGTCATATGTGGCAGAGCTTCCTTATTTGGAAAGCCTCAATCTTTATGGCACCAGAGTAACGGATCAAGGGATCAGCGAATTGGCCTCCCATCCGTATCTTAAAAGAATATTCCTCTGGGATACTGAAGTTACTGAACAGGGCTTATTAGCCTTAAGAAACTCCAATCCCGACATTATCATCGATTCCGGATTAGCCTTTCATCAGTTGGATAGTATAAAGTTAGCGCCTCCCACCATCGAGTCCTCCAAGATCATTTTCAAGGACCGGGGAACGGTAACCTTGAGTTCGTCGGTAGAGCAGGCAAAAATTTACTACACCCTGGACGGATCAACCCCTAACCCAGAATCAATGCTTTATCAAAGTCCTATTAATTTGGATCAGTCGACGGAGTTGAAAGCCATTGCGGTCAAGGAAGGCTGGACACCAAGTGAGGTAGCCAATCAAACTTTTTTAAAGGTCAAATATTTGATCAATGATATCGAGGTCAGACACCAGCCTTCAGATCAATATTTCGGCGAGGGAGTGATAAGTTTGGCCGATGGAATCAAAGGGTCACAGGATTTTCGCGATGGAAACTGGCTGGGATTCAATAAAGAGGATTTGGTAGCAGACCTGGATCTTGGTGAAATTGCGGAGCCAAAACAGGTAATGGTGAGCTGTCTGGAGGATATGGGCGCTTATATATTCTATCCGACAGATGTGATGGTGGAAGGTTCGGTTGATGGGTTTAATTATAAAAGGATCGGGCAATTAAGCCGGGGCCGGCCTCAGGGGAATACCCCACCTGGTCTCAAGAGCTTCACCGTCGACTTAGCCAGCGCTCAATACCGGTATTTGCGGATAACTGCGGAGAATGTTGGTATTTGCCCCCCTTGGCACCCGGGGTCTGGAGACAATGCCTGGTTGTTTGTGGATGAGATAGTGATAAATTAATATTCCTGGTTTCATTTCCTGCCATTTCGCTTTTTGGCCTGCTCCCATAATTCATCCATTTCCTCCAGGGAAAGATCCGGTATCCGTTTACCTTTAATTCGGGCAGCTTTTTCCATGCTCTCAAATCTGCGGATAAATTTATTATTGGTACGTTCCAGGGCTTCATCTGCGTTGATATCCAAAAAACGTGCGAAATTTATCAAAGAGAACAAAAGATCACCAAATTCATCCTGCATACCCGCAGTATTACCACGTTGGCTGCTTTCCTGAAACTCCCGCATCTCCTCCTCAACTTTTTCCCAAACCTGCTGCTTATTTTCCCAATCAAATCCCACCCCGCGCGCTTTTTCCTGTATGCGCATGGCCTTGACCATACCGGGTAGCCCTTTGGGCACCCCATCCAGTACTCCTTTCTCCGCACCCTCTGCCAGTTTTATCTTTTCCCAGTTTTGCTTAACTCCTTCTTCATGTTCAACTTTTAAGTCGCCATAAATATGGGGATGGCGTCGAATTAATTTTTCAGAAACTGCATTTAATACATCGCCAATATGGAAATCATTACTTTCACTGGCTATCCTGGCATAGAATACCAAATGAACAAAAATATCTCCCAACTCTTTTTTTATTTCCTCCATATCCTGCTCCAGAATGGCATCGGACAGCTCATAGGTTTCTTCGATGGTCAAGTGGCGCAGAGAACTAAAGGTCTGTTTGCGATCCCAGGGGCAGTTTTCCCTCAGTTCGTCCATGATCGTCAGTAATCGGTCAAATGCCTGGAGTTTTTCAGTGCGGTTGGGATCGGCCGGATTTGATTTTATCATTTAGTAGTCAGAACTTTTCTCAAACAATGATGTTTACTATAATAAGGCGTAAATTGCCTTAAAAATACATAAATATGACTACTGTTTTGTTGGCCATAGGGGTTTTAGGATTGTTTTTTATTTTGATGTCGGTACGCCTTTTGTTCCTCAAAAACGGTGAGTTTAAAGGCACCTGTGCCTCCCAAAACCCTTATTTAAATAAAAATGGAGACACTTGCGGTTACTGCGGCAAGAAAGTAAAACCTGGAGACACTTGCGCAGATCCGGCATCCGAGGTGGATAAAGTGTTATCTAAATTCAAATAATATTCCTTCCGTTTCGCTAAATTTGCAGCTTTCAAAAGCTATGCAAGAGTGACCTTAATAAAATCAATTTCAGGTATACGCGGTACCATAGGTGGTAAACCGGGTGAAAGCCTCACACCGATAGATGTAGTAAAGTATGCTTCCGCATTTGGCAGCTGGGTATTACAGAACTCCGGAAAATCATCGATAGTGGTAGGCAGGGATGCCAGGGTTTCCGGCCCGCTGGTTTCACAGCTGGTTTGTGCTACCCTGCAAAGCCTGGGTATTGATGTATTGGATCTGGGCGTATCCACTACTCCGACTGTGGAGATTGCTGTACCGCAAGAGAAAGCCGCTGGGGGTATCATTATTACCGCCTCTCACAATCCCATGGGATGGAATGCCTTAAAACTGTTAAATGATAGAGGTGAGTTTATCTCTCACAATGATGGTAAGCGGGTATTGGATATGGCAGAAAAAGCGCAATTTGATTTCGCACCGGTTAAGAGGATGGGCCAATACGACCAGGACAACGGCTATCTGCTTAAGCATATTGAAAAGATCCTGGAACTGGAGTTAGTCGACCGTGAAGCCATTTCCAACAAAAATTTTAAGGTTGCTGTCAACGGGGTTAACTCCAGCGGAGGTTTGGCGGTACCCATGTTGTTGAGAAATCTAGGAGTGAATGAAATTTCCGAGTTTCACTGCGAACCCACAGGGATCTTTCCTCATAACCCGGAGCCTATACCGGAAAATATCAGTAAGTTTTGCCAGGAAGTTGAAAAAGGTTCTTACCATCTGGGTATAGTAGTCGACCCCGACGTCGACCGCCTGGCTTTTGTTCAGGATAACGGCGAGCCTTTTGGTGAAGAATATACCCTGGTTTCCGTAGCCGATTACGTATTGCAGCAAAACCCCGGTGGAAACACAGTTTCCAATCTATCTTCCACCAGAGCATTAAGGGATGTTACCGAGAAACACGGTGGTACTTATTACGCTGCCGCAGTAGGAGAGGTAAATGTAGTAGAACAAATGAAAGCCCGGGAAGCGGTTATTGGAGGAGAGGGCAATGGGGGAATTATATACCCTCAATTGCACTACGGGCGAGATGCATTGGTAGGTATAGCATTGTTTCTCAGCAGCTTAGCAAAATCAGGGCTGTCAATATCAAGATTGCGCTCCACTTATCCAAATTATTACATTGCCAAGAACAAAATAGAGCTCACCGACGATATCGATTTGGAGGCGTTGATGAATGGGATTCAAGAGAAGTACCGGAATCAGCCATTAAACTCAATCGACGGAATTAAAATCGAATTTGAAAATGAGTGGGTGCACTTGAGACGATCGAATACCGAACCCATAATCAGGATCTATTCCGAATCTGACTCCCAGGCAACTGCGGAGCATTTGGGAAATAAGATCATCTCGGATATCAAGGAGATTCTCACCAATAATCATTAGCTGAGAAAATGAACGTATATTTGGATAACGCCGCCACTACCCCTCTGGATCACCAGGTCTTTGAGGCTATGCAACCTTTTTTGCTCCACTATTATGGTAATCCTTCTTCAATCCACTCCCATGGCAGAGAAGTACGAGCGGCTATTGAGCGGTCCAGAAAAACTATCGCAGAACTGCTTAATACCTCGCCATCGGAGATATTTTTTACCTCTGGAGGTACTGAGGCTGATAACACAGCGCTTAGTTGTTCTTTGGAATCCGGTCAGATCAAACACGCCATTACCTCGGCTTTAGAACATCATGCAGTGCTGCATACTTTACAATATCTACAGGGAATTGGTCGGATACAGCTGAGCTATGTAGATTTTGATGAGCATGGTCAAATTGATTTGGATCACCTGGAAACGTTGCTGAAGGAAAATGGCCCCTCATTAATTTCCCTGATGCATGCGAATAATGAGATCGGTAATCTAACGGACATCCAGGCAGTTGGTGACTTATGCCGCGAATATCAGGGGGTATTTCACTCGGATACTGTACAAGCGGTGGGGCACTACACCCATGACCTGCAAACCTTAAACCTTCACTGTATGGTGGGCTCTGCTCATAAATTTCATGGGCCCAAGGGGATTGGGTTCTTATATCTGCGTGCTGACCACAAGATATGCCCCTTTATTCATGGAGGGGCACAGGAAAGGAACATGCGGGGAGGCACCGAGAATGTCTGCGGCATTGTAGGATTGGCCAAAGCCTTGGAACTCGCTTATGAGAATATGGATGAGCATCGTACCCATATTCAGGGACTAAAGGATCGCATGATCGGTCTATTACAGCAACAAATACCTGGAATTTCTTTCAACGGTTTAAGCAACTGCCCCGACAAAAGTCTTTACACCGTTCTGAATGTCTCGTTTCCTCCATCACCAGATAATGAAATGTTGCTATTCAATCTGGATATCAATAAGATCTCGGCTTCCGGGGGCAGCGCCTGTACTAGTGGTAGTAATGTGGGTTCTCATGTTTTGAAGGCTTTAAAGGTACCGGTAGACCGGGGTTCGGTACGTTTCAGCTTTAGCAAGTACAATACCATGGAGGAAATAGAGTATGTAGCTGGTAAATTAGCGGAGATATATTCCGTTAAAGCATGACTCTCTCCGTTACTATGGACTGAAGGCAGGATATCCAGGTAGGATGGTCATTTAAACTATCTACTAATTGCCAGTGCTCACCTCCGCTCTCTTTGAATATTTCCTTGAACTCTACCCCTACTTCGATAGTTGTTTCCAGGCAATCTGCAACGAATGAAGGAGAAAATGCCAACACTCTTTTTATACCTTTAGCAGGGAGTTCCTTGATGACCTCGTCGGTGTAGGGCTTCACCCAGGGATCCTTCCCAAGTCGTGACTGAAAGCACACCGTGTATTTTTCTGTGGGTATAGCTAATTTTTCCGCTAGTAATCGGGAGGTGTGGTAGCATTGGGCCCGGTAACAGAATTGATTCCTGTGATGATAAACCCCGCAGCATTTTTCCGAGAGTTTACAGTAGTTCCCCCGGGAGGCTTTGATTATTTGTCGTTCCGGTAATCCGTGGTAGCTGAATATGAAATGATCGAATTTAGTCTCTTCCATGTATACCTTAGCGCGTTCGGCAAAGGCTTGAATGAAAAGTGGGTGTTCCAAAAAGTTTGCCACTATGTCAATGTTGGGTATAACCTGCCATCCGGAAATGACCTCATTGACTTTCTGGATTACAGAGCCGGTGCTGGCGGAGGCGTATTGGGGAAATAAGGGAATAACGATAATACTGGACATTCCCTTCAGTTCTTGCAGGGCGGATTTAATGCTGGGAGACTGATAGCGCATGGCCAGTGACACACGGTAGGCTGGACCCAGGTTTTCTTGCAGACTGTTGGCAACATCTACTCCGTAAAACATCAGAGGAGAACCCCGGTCCTGCCATAGTTCCCGATACACTTTTGCGGACTTAGGCGCCCTGAAAGGGGCAATGATCAGGTTTATCAGCGGCCATCGCTTCCAGTATGGGATATCGATAACCCGTTCATCCATCAAAAATTCCTTTAAATATTTGCGGACATCCCCCACAGCTGGGCTGTCGGGCGTGCCTAGATTGACCAGTAAAACACCTATTGATGGTTTCATGTGGATTATCCCTAGTGGGAGGCAAATTTAGGATATTTGAATAATTCCGGGCTTACCGGCTGACGGTCAATTCAATAAATAAAATTCCACTTTACGACGGCGAACTCCAGGAGGCTCCTCAATACTACCAATAAAAGCGCTCATATCCCGATAGGATCGGGCAACAAGGTTATCAGCTGAGATGCCATTTTGCACCAGATACTTAAATACGGTAGCCGCTCTTTCCTCATCGAGCTTTCTGGAGGAATCTTCATTTTCAGCGTCGTCATATCCTACGATCATGATCTTGCTGTCGGGATAGGTGGATTTTAGAATATTAACTAAAGTATTCAGACGGTCTTTACTATAATCAGTGATAAAGTGCCCTTTGTTCTTTACAAAATGTGCTTTTACCGACATTTGTTCCCAAATCAGATAGCCATCCTCGCTATCTTCAGCATCTCCTTCATGCGCAATGTAATCGCCTTGCTCGGTAGTCCGTTTTAGTTCCGCCCTGCGATTCAGCCGGCGGCCTTCAGGAGTGCGGTTGGTAGCGATAGGCTTAGACTCACCATATCCTTTCGGTGAGAGGTGATTGGGCGCAACACCTTTTGTCACCAGGTAGTTGTAGACTGCACGAGCTCTCCTTTCCGACAACCGCTGATTGTAAGCCTGACTGCCTATATGATCAGTATGTCCCGCCACCTCAAAAAATAGTTCGGGGTTTTGGGCCAGGAAGTTGTAAACCTGGTTTAAAGTCTTTATGGATTCTCTCTTTAAAGTAGATTTGTTAAAATCAAAATGCACGTTTCGCAGCACGATAGCCCGCCCGCTTTTTACCCGTTCAAAATCCCGGTCACTTACATCACGCGTATCTTTCTCTGAGTCTGGTACCGGGGAAGGATCGCCAAATAAGCTGCTTTTCTCATTAACCGCAATTTGAGTGGTATCCCCTTGAAGTTCCACTACGTACATACGGTCCTTTTCCACTACGAAATTCATAATGTGTTCAAAAAGGTCTGCCTGATAGTCAAATCTCAGGTCTTCAGTATGAAATTGAAAATCTTCCGCTTCTACACTCAGATTATAATCCGTGTCAAACTCCATGTTAAAAGCATAACGTCCGGTCAGAATATCTGAGGTGACCACGGTGTCTACCTGATCGGTTTCTTTATTGAAGAGGGTAATAGTGGCTGAGAGCGGTTCCTGGGTTTCCTTATCCGTTACGGTACCTTTAAAAAGAAATAAAGTAGGCGAAGAAAGCGGTCGGTGCATGATGTAGATATCCTTTTCACCATAACTATCAAAACGGTAGGAAGTAAAGTATCCCTTTGACCCATCGGAACTCAAGGAAAAATAAATATCTTCATTTGCCGTATTGACCGGATATCCGATATTTCTGGGTTTGCTCCAGGTTTTATTGTCCTGGTCCAGCACCGAAGAGAATATATCGTAACCGCCAATACCATCATGACCTCTGGAACTAAAAAACAAAGTTATCCCATCGCTGTGGATTTGGGGGGCATCTTCGTCATACGGAGTGTTGATAATGGGACCTAAATTTACCGGATTTCCCCATGATCCATCCGAACGTCGGGTGCAGCGGTATAGGTCACTTCCCCCATATCCGCCTTCCTTGTCACTGGAAAAATACAAAAGATTGCCATCCGGGCTCATACTGGCGCTTCCCTCCCAATACTCTGTATTGATTTCACCGGGTATCTGCTCCGGCTTGCCCCAGTTCTTGGGATTATTTCCTCTAACTTCACTGACATAAATATCCCCCCCTCCGGTGTCTTTATATAAAAATAACACCGTACCATCGGGAGATAACCCTATGCAGGCATCGTGGTCTTTAGTATTTATGGGCTTACCTAATTGCACCGGGTCCGACCAGCTGCCATCCCTTTTCTTTGTTGATAAATAAATGTCTTCGAAGTACTGCCCATCCCGGTTAACCTTACCCCCGGTAGTATTACTTCGCCTGGAAGTAAAAAGCATGGTGCTTTCATCGGCAGAGACCACCGGGACATAGTCCGGGTAAACACTATTGATGTTGGGACCCGCATTTTCGATTTCCAATAAAATGGAGTCGGGTAGTAATGCCTTACCTGTGGCGCTGTTCTCTAAATATCGTGAAACCTCATGGTGACGATTGCGGTCCAGATCATCACTGAGATCAAGGTCCGCATCATATTTTTCATAATAAGCGATGGCCTGATCGAAATCATGATTATAATGGTAAGCCCTGGCCAAATAATAATTTAACTCTTCACCAGGATAATTTCCCCTTTCAGCAATCTGGAAATATTCCAGACTCAGCGCCTTATTCAGGGTATTAAAGTAGGCCAGTCCCAGTTTGTAATTGATGTCGGGGTCGTTGGGCTTCAGGTCATTGAGTTCCTGCAGAGATTCCAGCGCTTTATACCAATCTTCCAAGGCCACGTATTTGTTGGATTGGTTGGTCAGCTTTTGGATTTTCTTTGAGTCTTGAGAATAGGAGGGTAGGTGAGTAAATAAAAGAGCGACAAATAAAAGAACAGCGAGGTTCTTACTCATATCGGTTGGTGAAAAATTCGGTATTAAAAAGTTGAAATACCATGGCTTAAATAACTTAATAAGGACCAAAAAAAGTTAAGGATTAAACCTTGGTTTTTGTTAATAAAATGTTTCCCAAATATGTAAATATCCCTCAAACATTGCAAGTAAGTTTCCGGAAGATTTTACCTTATATTTTTGAATTATAGCTTCATAAATCGCGTTATTTAAAGCGTATTGGGGCCTTGATTTTTTTTGACCTTAAAAAACGGGTGTAAGATTTATTAATTATCCGTATCATTTTTTCGGGTAAAGTGTTCTATGCTAAAGGGTTATACTTCCACCCAAAATGATAATTTGAGACAATGAATAATATTAATCTGAAATTTGCCAATGAACAGGGAATTGAGCTAAGCGCCAGGCTGGCTTTACCTCTAAGCCAAAAGCCGGTGGCAATGGCTATTTTTGCCCATTGCTTTACCTGCGGCAAAAACCTGAAAGCTGTGCGAAATATCAGCCAGGCGCTGACAAAGTATGATATAGGAGTGCTGCAATTTGATTTCACCGGACTTGGTGCAAGTGAAGGTGATTTTTCCGATACAAATTTTAGTTCAAATGTGAGCGACCTGATCGCCGCATCGGCTTTTCTTGAGGAAAATTACCAGCCCCCGCAACTTTTAATAGGGCACTCTTTAGGTGGCGCTGCCGTTATCCAGGCCGCCGCTAAACTTTCCCATATAAAAGCTATTGCCACTATAGGTGCACCTGCTGATGTCCCTCATGTTTCTCATCTCTTTAGAGAAGACCTGGAGCAGATCAAACTTCAGGGACAAGCCACAGTTAATATTGGAGGGCGGCCATTTACTATCAAGAAGCAATTTCTGGATGATCTTCAAAACAATCCCATGGCTACCGTACTGGAAAATCTTAGAAGGTCGATCTTAATTCTTCACTCACCGCAAGACCAGATAGTGGATATTGAGAATGCCGCAAAGTTATATAGCCAGGCCCACCATCCTAAAAGTTTTATTACCCTGGACGGAGCAGATCATTTATTATCAGATCATGAAGATAGTTTTTATGCGGGGGAGGTGATTGCTGCTTGGGGTCGCCGTTATTTAAGTTTGGAAGCTCCGTCGGAGCTACCATCCGAAAAACAGGTAGTAGTCCAGACCGGCAGTCATGGTTATACCACACGGATCAAGGCCGGAGAGCATAAACTCCTGGCGGATGAACCAAGCAGCGTTGGTGGCGACGATCTTGGCCCTACTCCATATGGTTTACTGCTAGCCTCTTTGGGCGCCTGTACATCTATGACCTTGAGGATGTACGCTGACCGAAAAAAGTGGCCCTTGGAGCAGGTAACGGTTCACCTGAGCCATAGTAAAGTACACAAGGAAGATTGTGAGGATTGCGAAAATCCAACCAGCAAAGTGGATAAAATTTCTAAACAGATAGAATTAGAAGGTCCCTTGGAGGATGATCAAAAAGCCAGGCTGTTGGAAATAGCGGACCGCTGCCCGGTTCATCGCACCCTCAAATCAGACATTATCTTGGAATCTGAGTTAATACAATCTTCATGAATCCTTGAGCAGTGCGTAACGATGTTCGTTCCAGAATCGCTGATTCTTCCAAATGGCCTGCTGTGCGATCCCTTCTTGCTGATAGCCGCATTTTTCCAATACCCGCATGGAAGGAATATTGTAGGCGAATACCCCGGTGAAGAGTCGGTTACAATCAAAATTTTCGAATGCATAGCTATTCATTAGACCCACAGCCTCTGTAGCAATACCCCGACCCCAGAAAGGGCGACCCAACCAATAGCCAATTTCCATCGACTTACAGTACACATCTGATTGAGGGTTAAGTCCAATGATTCCCGCCAGGCTATTTTGGTAACGGATGGCCAGCACCAGACGTGGTTCAGCCTTGGACACCTCGGCAATGAACTCCACTGCATGTGCCCGTTGGTAAGGGTGAGGGAAATAATCCCTTAGGTTATCCCATATGGCCTTGTCGTTGGCCAGGGTTGCCAGCTCGCCGGCTTCGTTTGCTCCAAGCGGGGCCAGTTCTACCTTTCCTGATTTTAGCGCAGCGCTCACTTAACGGGATTATTTAATTCATCCAGATTTTGATTCTCATAATAACCCATGTCAATCCCTTGACGGGATTTAACCATATAGGTTACCTGGCCCACATGATAGGAGAAATGCTCGACCACGTGAACCAAAATAGATACCCCGGTTACCTCAAATCCTTGAATGACGAACCTTCGGCTCAAATCACCCTGGTTTATTTTGGCTAAACTATCGCTAATCTCATGCTCCAGCTTTTCCAGGTCTTCCATTAATACAGAGGTAGCAATAGGGCCTGTTTCTTCAAATTCACGGGCGCGGTTGCGGCTGTCAGCGCCTTTACCCAGGCCGTTTACCAACCACTGCCTCACATTACCACATAAATGAAGCACTAAATTTCCCGCACTGACAGTCTGATGATTTGGCCGGTACCATATTTGTTGCTGGTCCATCTTTTCCAGACATTTTCTCAATCTGGGAATCGATTCCTCCAGCAACCGGTATTTGGCTTCGTTAATAAGAAGTGTTTCAACCGTATCTTTCATTGATTTTCAAGGTTCTATGAACTGGTGAGGGATTTGTTGCAGATTCCAGTCAATTATCAATCCTTTTCCCACATTTCTCGCCACAGTTTCCCCGTACAAGAGCTGCACCAGATACATGGCCGCATCATAACTCTTGACTCCACCCGCAGAAGTAATGGCCGGGCCGTCATGCACAAAACTCACATTCTCATGAACAGTAATTTGAGGAAACATCTGCCTAAAGCGGGGTATATCTGAAGGGAAGGTGGTAGCAGCCCGACCGGCAAGTAATCGCGCTTTAGCTAATACAAAGGCGCCGTCGCATAGCGAAAGGATAAATTTAGCCTTTTTGCCATGTCTATGAACAAAATCAATCATTCTCTGATTCTCCAAATCCCGATCCATACTATGTTCCGCACTGGCTACCACCAATATATCTATATTGGGCATAGCTTTATCCCCAAAGGCATAGTCAGGTATGATCCTCAAACCCTCGAAAGTGGTAATCGGACCCTCGCTTGGCGCTACGGTGAAAACCTTCATCCCGGGACGAGTATGAAATATGGTATGCTGGAAGATATCGAAGGGCGCCATGACTTCAGTATTGTACACTCCGTCCACTAGAAGAAAAGCTACTTGTAAAGGATCACTTTGAGTCTGAGGCCAGGTATTCAGGGAAAAAGTGAAACACAGAATAGTAACAAAACCAAATATTTGACGCATAGGATCAAACTATAATATCTTAAAAGTAGTTAAAAAAATGGTTACCAGGTGTGATTTTATGCTCTGCAGGTTGATGATTTTAGGAATAGTATTCTGCTATGCTCAATTGGGGTATTCCCAGCACCACCCCCGGTTAAGGGTGATTAAGAAATTCTCTCCTCAGGTATTTTATTTGGATGAAAGAATCTCGGAATTGCATGATCTTCCAGAGATTTATCAACGATGCCAGGACCATACGATCAGGGAAGACTGGAAAAAGCACCGTACCTTTAAAAACCTGTCATTTCCCCTGGCCCTTGGTGGTTCAGCGATCATCGGGGTGCAGGTGGGACACTTATTATCAGGTAATAGGATGGATGTCAATTGGTTGGGACTTGGGGTATTGCTGGGGTTTGGAGGTTATATCTCTAAACTGGCCTCCAATACTCACTTATACCGGTCAGTTGATCATTATAATGCCAGGTGCTCTTCCATACAGGGGTCTTTAATCCCTGATGTCCGGACCTCCCACCACCAGTTATTCAGGGTATCTATTCCATTTGGTCATTAAGTTTGAGGGAGGTCCAACCATTTGGTCACATCCCGAGGTTGGTAATGTGCCATCTTTTCCAGGAGTTTGCCGGGATCCCTGCTTTCTAGTAATATTTGCCGGTTTTCCATTTTTAGAAACTGTTCCTGTACCATTACTTCAAACAGTTCTAATAATTTGTCATAATAGTGGCCGGCATTAAGAATACCAACCGGGTGAGTGACCAGCCCTAGTTGTGACCAGGTGAGGATTTCACAAAGCTCTTCCAAGGTACCAAAACCACCGGGTAGGGCAATAAACCCTTCAGCCAGCCTGGCCATGGTCTGCTTACGCTCATGCATACTCTTCACCAGGATCAATTCTGTGAGCCCTTGATGTCTGATCTCCTTTTGGCTCAGGAACTCCGGTAATACCCCTATTACCTTACCGCCGCCGGCTAATACCGCATCCGCCACTTTACCCATAAGCCCAATGGCTGCACCCCCATAGACCAGGGTAATTCCCCTCTGGGCCAAAAGATCTCCCATCACACCGGCAGTTTCCAAATAAAGTGGATCTTTACCTCCGCTGGATCCGCAAAAAATACAGATGCTCTTCATACATTTGGGCTTCATATTAAACTGGTAAGTTAACAATTTAACCTCTGATGAGATGGAGAAGAGAATAAATATCGGATCAGGCGCTCCCTGGGAGAAGACCGTGGGCTATTCCAGAATGGTGGTTAGCGGGGTGCAGGTGGAAATTTCCGGGACAGTGGCGGTCAAAGATGGAAAAGTAATAGGCGCAAGGGATCCCTACCAACAAACCAGATTTATACTTGAATGGATTGATGATCTGTTACAATCTGTAGGGGGCTCAATGGAGAATGTGGTTCGCACAAGGATATATGTAACCGATATAGCCTTTTGGCAGGAGGTGGGGCGCGCTCATGGAGAAGTTTTTAGGGATATTCGCCCGGCCACCAGCATGTTGCAGGTTTCAGCATTGATCAGCCCGGAATACCTGGTGGAGATCGAAGCCACCGCCCGATTGGACAACCCACAGAATAATCATAATTAAGGACGGACCATAATAATCAATCAAATTTCATTACTTTCGGTGCTCTACCCAGGCATTGTAATGCCCTGCTATGAAAAAACTTGAAAGAAAACTTAATCTTTCCTCGGTTATTGCCATCAGTATTGGAGGTATGTTGGGAAGCGGGATTTTCGTTTTGCCGGGCTTAGCGGCCGCAAAAACAGGACCCTCCGTTTGGATTGCCTACCTGATTGCAGGTTTGTGTGTATTACCCGCCGCCTTATCCAAATCAGAGCTGGCTACCGCTATGCCCACCTCTGGTGGTACATATGTTTACACTGAGCGTACTTTTGGCCCCATATTCGGTACTATAGCCGGATTTGGATTGTGGCTGTCACTTTTGCTTAAAAGTGCTTTCGCCTTGGTAGGATTCGGCGCCTACCTCTACGTAATAGCTCAATGGCCGGTCAAGCTTACGGCGTTGGCGTTTCTGCTGATCATTATGTTCCTGAATGTTACAGGAGTGAAAAAGGTGGGTCAGGTGCAAATCGCCATTGTAAGTATTAGCGTTATTGGTCTTTTAGTGGCTTTGCTCTTTGGACTTCCCACCATTCAAGGGGAGAATCTTAGGCCAGCACTTACTGAGGGAGGATCAGGGTTGGTTGCCGCTTCTGCATTCGTTTTTATTTCTTATGCCGGAGTGACCAAGATTGCCGCCGTGGCTGAGGAAATCAAGAATCCGGGCCGAAATCTGCCTGTAGCCATGATTTCTGCCCTTTTATTAGTTACGGTGCTTTATAGCCTGATTACTTTTACCCTAGTCGGGAATATTCCCCTGCCTGAACTGACAACTGATATCCGGCCCATTTATACCTTATCCTATAAGATAGGCGGGCCGATTGCCGGTATACTGGCGGCATGCATCGGGGTGATCACTTTGACTTCAATGGCCAACTCTGGAGTTTTGGCAGGCTCCAGATTTCCTTTCGCTATGAGCCGAGACCGCCTGCTTCCGGAATTTTTGGGGAAGGTGCACTCAAAATATACCACACCGGTAACTACTATCGTGTTGACCTGTGCGCTCATGGCCCTGGTAATTATTTTTCTTGACGTGGAGCGTATCGCCAAACTTGCCAGTGCCTTCATGGTCATGATGTTTATTGCAGTTAACAGCTGCGTGATCGTACTCAGAGAAACCTCGGTTCAATGGTACGAGCCCAGCTATCGTTCTCCAATGTATCCCTTTATACAAATTTTTGGAGTCATCACCGGACTGGTATTGTTGTTTTATCTGGGAATGTTAGCCCTGATAGGTATAGTCCTCATAGTGGTGTCTGGAATTTTGGTTTATTCCATTTATGGCTCCAGTCGGGTACAGCGCAGTGGGGTATTGAAAGTTTATGGTCATAGACCAGCATCTTACTTGCTCTACAACAGGCGCAAAAAGGAAAGAGTGACCTCTAGAGGTTTTAATTCCAATGGCAGTAATGGCAACCTGGATGGGGACATTGACTCCGATGCCCAAGTAGTAGTACCGCTTTTTGGAAATGAACATTCTTCAGAGGTCCTGGTGGAAATGGGAGCCGCTATCGCCCCCAGGCAAAAAGTTCAGGTAGTACATCTGAAGGAGGTACCAGATCAAACCATGCTGGATGCTTTGCTGGTAGACGATGTCACCGTGACCTCATTAAATCGTCGGGTTGGTGCCATGGCTCACGAAAAGAATATAAACATCGACTTTGATGCCGCCGTGACTCATGACCTGGTTGATACCGTTCAGGCAATCAGCAACCAAACCCACTGTGAGTGGATGATCATGAGCTGGGATGGCAAGGCAAACTATGGCCTTCTGGTGAGAAACCCCTTGGGATGGCTAGTAACTAGAATTCACAGCAATTTTGCGCTCTTCAAGGACAAGGGTGTGCGCTATATACGAAAGATCTTGGTGGCTCTTCGTCCGGGACGGGAGAATCAGAAGTTCCTGGAGGTCTGCAGCAACATTGCCGCCTTTTATCACTCCGAACTGGCCCTGGTCAGGGTGGTGTCACCTGCTGATACCGAAGAATATAAAGAGGAGATTTTGCGTATATCCCAAAAATCAGTAGCTCACCTGCAGACGCCGGTAGAATGCATTCTGTTGGAAGGAGCTGATCCTGTAAAGGCCATTGTGGAGGCCTCCTCCGGTTACGACCTCCTGATAACCGGCACTCCGGCTTCCGGCGACTGGCGCAATATACTCCTTGGATCAGGGCGGGATAAGTTCGCCGAGAATGCTGCCTGCTCAGTGTTGAGGCTTACCATCGACTAAACTGCCATAAATCGAGGATATATTATTTGTTAAAGTGCCATTTTGCCTAACTTGCGCCCCAAATTAGGGCATAATGAAGAGCAGTGAGCAAAATCTGTTAAAAAAGGTAATCTCGCACTCCAAGGAATACGGTTTTATATTTCCATCCAGTGAAATATATGACGGTCTTAGCGCCACCTATGACTACGGGCCTTGCGGTGTGGAATTAAAAAATCAGTTAAAACAATTTTGGTGGGAGGCGATGGTTCGACTCAACCAAAATATCGTGGGAATTGATGCGGCAATTTTCATGCATCCCACCACCTGGAAAGCATCCGGTCATACCGATGCTTTCAACGATCCTCTAATCGACAATAAAGACTCCAAAAAGCGATACCGGGCAGATGTGTTGATCGAAGATCAAGTAGCAAAACTGGAAGCTAAAATTACCAAAGAAGTGGGCAAAGCATCCAAACGCTTTGGAGAGCAATTTGATGAGGCTCAATTTCGTGCTACCAACCCCCGGGTATTGAGCTATCAGGAAAAAATCGACGAGATCAATCAGCGCCTGAAAGAAAGTCTTAGCTCAAGTGATCTATCGGTTTTAAAGGAATTGATTGAGGAGCTGGAAATTGCGGACCCGGTTAGCGGCTCCCGGAACTGGACCGAGGTACGTCAGTTCAATTTGATGTTTGCTACAGAACTGGGATCTTTGGCAGAGGACTCCAATCAGATCTATTTAAGACCTGAGACCGCCCAAGGGATTTTTGTTAATTTCCTCAATGTGCAAAAGGCCGCCCGTCTGAGAATACCTTTTGGTATTGCTCAAATTGGCAAAGCGTTTAGAAACGAGATCATTGCCCGTCAATTTATTTTTAGAATGCGGGAGTTTGAACAGATGGAAATGCAATTTTTTGTGAAGCCAGGCGAAGAACTTGAATGGTACCAGCATTGGAAAGACCAGCGTTTAAAGTGGCACCTCGCTCTGGATTTGGGGGATGAGAATTATCGCTTTCACGACCATTTGAATCTCGCTCACTATGCTAATGCCGCCTGTGATATCGAATTCCAATTTCCCATGGGATTCAAAGAACTGGAAGGCATCCACAGCCGAACGGATTTTGATCTTAAAGCGCACGAGAAATTCAGTGGAAAGAAACTACAATTTTTCGACCCTCATGAGGAAAAGAGCTATGTTCCTTACGTAATTGAAACCTCTATCGGGCTGGACCGGCTGTTTTTGGCGCTCATGTGCTCTGCCTATCAGGAAGAGCGCCTACCGGACCATAGTTCCCGGGTGGTATTAAAGTTCCCGCCCCCCTTGGCCCCGGTAAACGTGGCCATATTGCCGCTGGTAAATAAGGATGGCTTGACCGAGAAAGCCGAGGAACTGTATAAAGCCTTGCGGTTGAACCTTTCCTGCCAGATTGATGTCAAGGACGCTATTGGACGACGCTACCGGCGACAGGATGCTATTGGCACCCCGTATTGCATTACCATCGATCATCAATCGCTGGAGGACAACACCGCAACCCTGCGGCACCGGGACAGTATGGAGCAAGATAGAGTGGCAATCGATTCTCTGTCCCAACTGTTAGGTCAGTATTGTGATTTGCAGGTCTTATTGAAAAAATTATAGTATGGATTGGAGTATGCTGTTGGCCGGCGAGGAATCCTTAAAGAGTGGGACGGTTGATCGGAATACATTTGAGCGTGACTATGATCGCATTCTATTTTCCCATCCCTTCCGCAGATTACAGGATAAAACCCAGGTATTTCCACTACCCGAACAGGATTTCGTTCACACCCGGCTCACCCATAGCTTAGAGGTCTCAAGCGTGGGGAGATCTTTGGGACGTAGGGTGGGAGAGTCGATCTTGAAAAAGCACCCGGAACTCAGTAAAATGGGTTATCAACCCAATCACTTTGGAGCCATTGTTTCAGCAGCATGCCTTACTCACGACCTGGGAAACCCTCCTTTCGGACATACCGGTGAAGACGCTATCTCAGATTTTTTTCGGGACAAGGGCAAAGGTTTCCAGAGCCAGGTCAGCGAAGGGGAATGGCAGGACCTTATTAATTTTGAGGGGAATGCCCAGGGTTTTCGTATTCTAGCAGCACAGTCTCACGGCCTCAAGCTAAGTGATCAGACTTTAGCTGCTTTTACCAAATACCCCAGACCCTCGGACTTAAAGAATATTGATCCCCGTCGCAGAAGTCAAAAGAAGTATGGATACTTTCAAAGTGAAAAGGAAGCTTTTACTGGTTTGGCCAACAACTTGGGGCTAATAGAGCTGAATGCAGGTAACGCCTGGTGTCGCTATCCGTTGGCATTCCTGGTAGAGGCCGCTGATGATATCTGCTACCATATAATAGACCTGGAGGACGGGTGCCGGTTGGGCCTGGTTAGGGAAGATGAAACCATCGGATTACTATCCCAAATTTTGGGTGCAAAATATAAACCCTCGAAACTGCGGGATTTACCTCATAAAGATGAGAGAATTGGCCTGATGAGGGCATTGTCAATAGGGGTATTGATTGAGCAAGCGGCTCAGGTATTTCTGGAGAACGAACAGGATATTTTATCTTCCGGCTTTGATCATTCCTTGATAGGTTTGATGGATTCAGAAGGAGTACTGAAGGAGATCATTAAATTATCTTCAGAGAAATTGTATCGTTCCACAGCAGTGCTAGAAATAGAGGCGGCCGGGTTTGAAGTGTTAGGGGGGTTGCTGGAGACATTTACCTTTGCCGCTTCCCGAACCTTATTTTCCCCTGATCAAGCTACTAAACGGGACAAGAGTATACTGAGATTATTGCCCAAGCCTTATCATGGTAATGAAAATCCCTATGAAATGCTGAGAGGTATCATAGATTTTATTTCGGGACTCACCGACCGGCACGCATTGTCTCTATATCGCAAGTTGAAAGGAATAGCCTTGCCTGGAACAAGATTGTGATCCGTGGTATTATTTTTGATTCTTTAAAACTTAAAAAAAGAAGTTATGAAACTGAGATTGTTAACCTTGATGATAATAGTATCAGCTGCCATACCCAGCTGGTCACAAACCAAAGAAATTTACACTAATCCGGAGTTTAATTCCCTGGCCAAAGACCATCAGGTTCTGGCTATCTTACCATTTGAAGCGGTTATTACATTAAGGCCTAAGCAGATGCGCGAGATGACCGAGGCACAACTAAAGCAGATGCAGGAGTCAGAAGGTAAAGCAGTACAGAGCGCTTTGGAAAGTTATTTTTTAAAGCAAAGACAAAAACAAAAATTTGTGGTGGAATTTCAGGAAATATCTAAAACCAATGCCATTCTAAGCAAAAATAATATCAATACCTCCAATATAGCCTCATACACGTCAGAAGAGCTCGCGCAGATCCTTGAAGTAGATGCTATAATTCACGGAAGGTTATCTGCCAATAAGCCAATGTCGGATGGCGCTTCGCTAGCTTTGGGAGTGGTAACTGGATTTTATGGCAATACTAACTCAGGCAAATGTACCATTAACATTCACGATGGCACTTCCGGTGACTTGTTATGGAAATATGAAAAAACTTTATCTCGTAGTTTGGGCAGTGACACCAATACTATTATTAACGCAATGATGCGAAAAGCCTCCAGGAAATTCCCCTACATCCCAAAATAGGCTTGGCCACTGCTAAAAACACAAAACTTAATCAAATTCCTGGTTTTGGGGATAGTTAAACAGGAGTTGCTATTGGATGTGGACTAAACTGGCACATATAATAATAAAGTATCGCCTGGCTTTGATGCTCTCAATAGCAGTGATTACCATATATATGGCCAGCCAGCTTCCCAGGCTTGAACTGTCTTATGAATTTGCCAAAATCGTCCCCGCCGATGATCCTGAGATGCGATATTACCAAAGATTTAAAGACCAATTCGGTGTAGATGATAATGTCCTGGTGATCGGAGTAAAAGACAGTGCAGTTTATCATCTGCAGAATTTCAAAAGATTCCGCTTTTTAAGTGACTATCTGCGGAATATTCCCGGAGTAAACCGGGTGATCAGTCTGCCTAATTTGGAGATTATGCACAAGGACAGTGCAAACAAAACATTTTACTCAAGGCCAGTTTTTGAAACTATTCCGGATAATCAGGCCCAGCTTGACAGCCTGTTACAGATTGCCCTGGATCAAAGGATGTTCACCGACTTGTTGTTTAATGGGGAAAATGGCGCGATGATGATGGTAGTGAATTTAAATCAAGAGATAGTCCGTACTGCCAGGCGTCAGACAGTGGTCGATGATATCATCATGATGACGGGTATTTATAGCGAGGCCACCGGTATCGATCTTCATCTGGGAGGCCTCCCATACTTGCGGGATTTTACCGCCAGAAAGGTGAATGAAGAGCTGCACCTGTTTCTGAAATTATCCGCCCTGGTCACGGCCCTGATCCTATTGGCATTTTTTCGGTCATGGAAGGCGGTTATTTTTCCAATGATAGTCATTGGGGTAATGGTAATATGGACCCTGGGCACTTTGGTGTTACTAGGCTATAAGATCACCATGTTGACGGGATTGCTTCCCGCCATAATTGTAATAATTGGCATTCCCAATTGCATTTACCTGCTGAATAAGTATCACCATGAATATCAGAAACATGGTATTAAGATGTTGGCCCTTAGCCGGGTGATCAGGAAGATAGGTGTGGCCACCCTTATCACCAACTTTACCACTGCGGTGGGTTTTGGGGTATTGGCCTTCACTGATATCGGCATCCTAAAAGAATTTGGGGTGGTAGCCAGTCTCAATATTATGGGTACATTCTTAGTCAGCATCATCCTGATTCCGGCGGTATTCAGCTATTTGCCTTCGCCCAGCGCCAGACAGCTGAGCCACTTAAAACTGCCTGGCCTCGATCAGATCCTTACCTGGCTGGACCTGTTGGTTCACCGGCAAAAATATACCACCGTGATGGTCAGCATAGCCGTAGTAGTCCTGGCTCTGGTGGGAGTGACTAAACTTGATTCTGTATCTTTTGTCAGCGATGATATACCTGCGGGGAGTAAAGTTGCTGGTGATTTAAAATTTTTTGAGCAGAACTTTGGAGGCGTTATGCCCCTGGAGTTGATTGTTGATACCGGTAAGAATAGAGGAGTAAATCGATTAGCAGTCCTGAGAAAAGTAGAGGAATTTGAACAATATCTAAAGAACCAACATCACTTTCCGGCGGTATTTTCCATGACCAATATGATAAAAGGCGCCCGTCAGGCCTTTTACAACCACAACCCTTCGTTTTATCAGCTGCCTGATACCCGGGATCAGAACTTTATCAGGACCTACTTGAGGAATTACAAGGGAGAGGTCGATATCTTCAATGCTTTGACCGATAGCATCAGTAGCGCCATGCGGGTATCCATAAGAATACCCGATATTGGTTCCAGAAAATTAAGCCATTTAGTGGAGGGTCAGCTGCAGCCTAAGTTGAGGGAGATTTTTGAAGATGATAGGATAGCTACCCGATTTACCGGCTCTACTCTGGTTTTTATCATGGGAAATGAATTTCTAATCAATAATTTGCTGCAAAGCCTGCTGTTGGCATTTGCTATAATAGGGGTGATCATGGCTATCCTATTCGCTAACCTGCGCATGATACTGATCTCGCTGGTGCCCAATTTGATCCCTCTGATCATTACCGCAGGAGCTATGGGTTTTGCTGGTATTCCCTTAAAACCCAGTACGGCTTTAATATTTAGTGTTGTTTTTGGCATTTCGGTAGATGATAGCATTCACTATCTGGCCAAATATCGTCAGGAATTATTTGGCAATGACTTTTTCGTTCCTATCGCTGTGAGCAACAGTATACGCGAAATTGGGCCTAGTATGATATATACCTCTATCGTATTGTTTGCAGGATTTATTATCTTTGCCGGTTCAGATTTCGGGGGTACGGTGGCCTTGGGTATTTTAGCCGGCACCACCTTGGTAGTGGCTATGTTCACCAACCTGATCGTTCTGCCTTCTTTGCTGCTAATCTTCGATGGAGGCAGACGACGTAAAGACCGGCACCCCTTAATTGAGCAGTTTGACGAATGGTATGATGAGGAAGGTGACGAGGAAACCAACTGGGATCTTATCGAATTGGAAAAAGCATCCCAATCTATACCGTCGCATCAGCCCATGACAGGGAATTAAACAATAGGCGTTGAAGTACCGGGAATATAAAAATTTGGATTACCCCAGGATCTGTGATGAGATCCTCGCCTTTTGGCAGCAGGAGGGGATATTTGAAAAGTCTACTGATCACAGGCAGGGTAGGCCGCCCTTTGTATTCTATGAAGGTCCCCCCAGCGCCAACGGTACCCCGGGCATACACCACATTATGTCCCGTACACTCAAGGACATTTTCTGTAGATATAAAACCCAGCAAGGGTACTTGGTTAAGCGCAAAGGTGGATGGGATACCCATGGACTCCCGGTTGAATTACAAGTTGAAAAAGAGTTGGGTATCACCAAAGATGATATAGGGACCAAAATCAGCGTAGCCGAGTACAATGCCAGATGCCGGGAGGCGGTTATGAAATTCAAGCATCAGTGGGAGTTGCTCACAGCACGTATGGGGTACTGGATCGATATGGACCAACCCTATATTACCTTTGAAAGAACTTATATGGAGTCGGTTTGGTACCTGCTGAAACAGTTTTATGACCGAGGGCTGCTCTACAAGGGTTATACCATACAGCCTTATTCTCCGGCAGCAGGGACTGGGTTGAGTTCACATGAGCTAAATCAACCCGGGTGCTATAAGATGGTAAAAGATACCTCAATCGTGGCACAATTTGAGGTGGTCCGCAATCAACGTGCCTCATTTCTGAGCAAATACCACCCTGACATTCCCGTTTACTTACTGGCTTGGACCACCACCCCCTGGACTTTACCTGCCAATAGCGCTTTGGCTATAGGCGGTAAGATCAAATATGTCCTGATTAACACCTACAATCCTTACACTTTTAAACCCACCCAATTGGTTTTGGCTAAGGAGCTGGTTTCAAAGTTTTTTCAGGAAAACGAGACCACGCTGGATAAGTACCATCCCGGTGATAAACCAATTCCCTATGAAATCCTGGAGGAGTTTTCCGGAGCCGAATTGGTGGGCTTGGATTATCATCAACTGCTGCCTTATGTGCCCTTGCCAAAGCCGGCATTTACGGTGGTGGAAGGAGATTTCGTTACCACCGATGAGGGAACGGGAATAGTCCATATATCTAAGACTTTCGGCGCTGACGACTACCGGACCTGCACCCAATATGGTATTCCCGGTGTAGTGGTGAGGGATGAGGACGGCAATGAAATGCCTATTGTGGATAAACAGGGCAAATTTGTGCCAGAAATCACCGATTTCGCGGGGATGTACGTAAAAAATTACGACGATCAGGATGAAAGTGATCCTAACTATCGTTCTACGGATGTTTTAATATCCATAAAACTAAAAGAGGAGAACAAAGCCTTTAGAGTTGAAAAGTACGAACACTCTTACCCACACTGCTGGCGAACCGATAAGCCAGTGCTTTACTATCCCTTGGACAGCTGGTTTATTAAAACCACTGCTTATAAAGAGCAACTGGTCAGGTTAAACCAAACCATCAATTGGAAACCCGCCTCTACCGGAATTGGAAGATTTGGTAACTGGTTGGAGAATCTGGTTGATTGGAATTTGAGCAGATCTAGGTTTTGGGGTACACCCTTACCCATCTGGCGTACTGAGGATGGTAAAGAAGAACGGTGTATAGGATCTTTGCAGGAATTGAAGGAGGCGGTTAAGGTTTCGGTTGAACAGGGTATCATGCAGCAGGAATTGGGGGAAGATTTCGATTTACACCGGCCATTTGTCGATGAAGTGGTGCTAGTCACTGAGGGGGGTGAAAAGATGTATCGGGAGCCCGATTTAATTGATGTTTGGTTTGACTCAGGTGCTATGCCTTATGCCCAGTGGCATTACCCCTTCGAGAATAAGGAGATCTTCTCGGAAGTTTTCCCCGCCGATTATATTACTGAAGGAATAGATCAAACCAGAGGTTGGTTCTTTACTTTGCACGCCATTGCCGGAATGCTGTTTGATTCAGTGGCTTTCAGGAACGTGATTGCCAATGGTTTAGTGCTGGATAAAAACGGCAATAAAATGTCTAAGCGTCACGGTAATGCGGTAGATCCCTTTAAAACGCTGGATCAATACGGGGCAGATGCCACCCGTTGGTATATGATCACCAATGCCAATCCCTGGGATAATTTGAGATTTGATGCTGATGGGATTGTGGAAGTGCAGCGCCGCTTTTTTGGAACCCTTCACAACACTTATGCTTTTTTTGCCTTATATGCCAACATTGATGACTTCACTCCCACCAATGAGCACCGTATACCAGGGAATGAGAGCGATCGCTGGATAATATCCAAGCTCAATAGTTTAATCGAGATTGTGGAGGCAGCATATGATGACTATGAACCGACCCGGGCCACCCGGCCGGTACAGGAATTTGTGGTGAATGATCTCAGCAACTGGTATGTGCGCTTAAATCGCAAAAGATTTTGGAATCCCGCCAAATTGGGCTCTTCTCAGACAGATGGTGAGGATAAAGCACTGGCCTATCAAACGCTGCATCATTGCCTGATTACCGTGGCTAAATTGATCGCCCCGGTAGCCCCTTTTTATGCAGACCATCTGTACCGCGACCTCAGGGGTGAAGATGGCCCTGAATCCGTACATCTTACAGATTTTCCCCAGAAAGCAGAGAGTTTGATAGATTCTGTACTGGAGGAAAAAATGCAATTGGCTCAAAATATATCTTCTCTGGTGCACAGTCTGCGCAAAAAGCAAAGAATTAAAGTGAGACAGCCTTTATCGCGGATTTTGATACCGGTTTCCAGTAAGGAACAGCAAGCCCATATAGAAGCGGTTGAGGAACTGATCAAGTGGGAAGTCAATGTCAAGGAAATTGAGTATGTGGATGATACTTCATCGGTGGTGGTGAAGAAAGTTAAACCCAACTTTAGAAAATTGGGCCAGCAATACGGACCACTGGTCAAGGATATCAGTGCAAAGATCAGAAATTTTCATCATGATGAGATCCAGGTGCTGGAGCAGGGGAGCCAACTGGAAGTGCATGTCAAGGATCAAACTGTCTACCTATCGCTGGACGATGTGGAGTTGCAAACAGAAGATATCCCGGGATGGCTGGTGGCGAGTGAAGGTAATCTTACGGTGGCGCTTGATATCAACATCACCGAAGACCTTAAGCAGGAGGGCATTGCCAGAGATGTAATTAATCGCATTCAGAATTTAAGAAAAGACCAGGGGTTGCAGGTGCAGGATAAGATAGGTATCCGCATTGAACGCAATAGTCCTTTGGTCAACCAGGCTTTGGAAACCAATTCGGAATATATCTGCCAGGAAACCCAGGCTCGCTGGTTACGTATTCAGGAGGAGGTGCCGCAAGGAATTAATCTGGAAATGGATGACATTGCTCTTAAAGTGGAAATAGAGGTTTAGTATGGAGTACCTAAAGTACTATATCCTCAGTTTGTTTATTGTGGTAGTTGATCAGGTTACTAAGTTATTGGTACATCTGAATATGGACTTAGGGGAAGAGATAATGTTACTGGGGGAGTGGTTTAGGTTGCATTATGTACAAAATCCCGGTATTGCATTCGGCCTGGAATTGGGTATACCTTATGGGAAGTTCATATTGACTATGTTCAGAATACTGGCAGTAGTTGGCCTGGGTTGGTATCTACAATTCCTGGCTAACCGCAGCACCCATCGCAATACATTGTTGGCATTGGCATTAATTCTGGCAGGGGCATTGGGCAATGTGATTGACAGTACTTTTTACGGAGTGATACTAGACAATGCACCTGCTGGAGCTTTCACCCCTTGGTTTCATGGCCAGGTGATCGACATGCTGTATTTCCCCATATTTTACGGAACCTTTCCGGAATGGCTGCCTATTTGGGGTTCTCAAAGTTTCCAATTTTTCCGGCCGGTGTTCAATTTGGCGGATGCCAGTATTTTTACGGGGGTAGCTTTTATACTAATATTGCAAGACAAAAACGCCCTGATCGGCTCAAATGATCGGGAGATAGCCTTTAAAACCAAGACCCTTTGAAATACTCCAAGTATTTTTTATTAACCTTAATAGTGATCATTCTGGATCAGGCAGCGAAACTGGTCGTACATCACAATATGGGCCTCAACACAGAGATAAGCGTACTAGGTGACTGGTTTAGAATACATTACATTCTCAACAACGGTATGGCTTTCGGCTTGAAACTAGACTGGGTATATGGTAAACTATTGCTGACAATTTTCCGCTTATTGGCTATGTTCGGCATTGGCTATTATCTGGTGCTATTAGTAAAGCGTGAAGTTCACCCCGGCTTGATATGGTCAGTCGCCTTGATTTTGGGGGGCGCTATTGGAAACCTGATCGATAGCGTATTTTATGGGGTATTCTTGAATAATGCTCCTTTGGATGCCATCACTCCCTGGTTCCATGGCCAGGTAATTGATATGTTATATTTTCCTATTATCCAAGGACACTTTCCTGATTGGCTGCCACTTTGGGGGGGCGAATACTTTGAATTTTTCCGGCCAATTTTCAACTTGGCGGATTCCTCAATCTTTATCGGGGTCCTAATTATTCTATTACGCCAGAAAAAATTTTTCCCTCAGGTAAGCGAACATCAGCATAAAGACCGAACAGAGGCCATAACGGTTGAATCCTAGTCACTTTCACTGAGGTATAATTTTCACCTATAGCTAAAGGGGCTCATATCTTACATGTGCTAACTTCCAGCGGCATTTACATTCTATTTAGCAGGGGAAAACAATACTTTGTAATCAGGTAATTTACTTATTCTGAGGGCCGATAAGGGTTATTTTAACTCTCTTCTGTCCCAAAACCTAGTTATAAATGATAAGATCACAGCAAATCCTTCCAAGGTGGTGGGCTATGGTGGTAGTAATATTTCTGGTATTTACGCAGGAATCCCCGTTGCTGGCTCAGAATACCGTTGGTATTGGTACCGCCACCCCTAACGCAAATAGTGTTCTGGATCTAGTTTCACCACAAGGTAATCAAGGGGTATTGCTGCCCAGGCTTACCACATCTCAACGCCAATCAATGGCGTCCAATCTTTCCGTAGCGGAGAATGGGCTTATAGTTTTTGACACCGAAATTAAACTTTTTTTCCACTGGGTGGACTCCGGTTGGGTAGTGGGCCTCGGTTCCTTCAGCAATCTGGCTGGAGGCGACCTTCAGGGAACTTTTCCTAATCCACTGCTGCGAGATGACGCGGTTACCACCAACAAAATATTGGACGGTACCATCACTACCGCTGATCTTGCCGATAACATCATTACCATACAGAAAATAGCCCCACAAGGGAGTAATGATGCCATACTAGGAACGGATGGAGCAGGCAACCCTCAATGGGAACCTAAAGCTAATTTTTTAGGAAATAGTTTGTCGGATGGCACTATTTTGATCGGTGATGCCTCAAATAGTGCTCAGCCCAGAACTGTAACTGGGGATATCACTTTATCGAACAACGGTACGGCCACCATTTCCGATGACGCTGTAAGCAGCGCAAAAATCACTGATGGATCCATTGCTGCAGAGGATATTGGTAGCGACGCGGTAACTGCGGATAAAATCGCTTCCGATGCGGTAGGAGGGGACGAAATACAGGACGGCTCGGTGTCTAACTCAGAAGTGGCCGCAGATGCCATAAACAGCTCAAATATTATTGACGGGTCCGTGGAACCCCAGGATATTGCCAGCGGAGGCAATAATAAAGTTCTGATCACTACCGCTGCCGGTACCGTATTTTGGGAGAACATAACTTTATTTGAAACCAGCACCCTGGCTGAAGGTAATATTTTCATTGGAGATGTTTCCAATACAGCAGCGCCCCTTAATGCTAAAGGTGCCGGCCGTATCCTGATCGGTGATGGGACCTCATTACAGTCGTTGAACGTAAACGGAGACATTAACCTGGGAAGTAATGGAGATGCCCAGTTAAATCCCGGGGTTGTGGGGAGCGCTGAAGTCTCAGATAATAGCCTGACCATAGATGATATAGGGCCAAATGCCATTGAGGCTTCTGAGTTGGCAGATAATGCGGTGGATAACGGATCTTTACAGGATAATTCAGTAAGCGGTGCCAAGATTCAGGATAATGCCGTTAATGGAGCTAAGATAGCTGATGGCAGTGTTGGTACCACTGATCTGGCCGATGACGCGGTGGGAGTTGCCAAGATTGACGGGGGTGGAAACGCCAACGCAGTACTGACCACTGACGGCAGTGGTGATCCCCAGTGGGAGACCCGCAGTAGTTTTGTTAATTCCAATTTACCCAGTGCACAACTGCTGGTGGGAGATGCCTCGGGCATAGCCCAAAATCAGGCGGTTACCGGCGATATATCCTTGAGCAATACCGGTGACATGCAGATCAATGGTAATACTGTGGGTACAAATGAGGTAATTGATAACAGTCTTACTGTCGACGATATTGGCCCCAATGCCATTACGGCTTCGGAGTTGGCCGATAATGCAGTGGATGCCGGCGCCATCCAATCAGCTGCGGTAGGAACCCCGGAAATAGCCGATGACGCGGTGACCACCGCCAAAATAAACGGAGGGGGCAATTCCAATGCCCAATTGACCACCGATGGAGCAGGAAATCCACAATGGGAACCTAAATCTAACCTGGATACCGATGATACCAACGAATTGAATACCGGTGCCGGATTAAGCGGTACCGTTTTAAGTGTGACGGATGCCGGCGGTCCGGTAACCGTGGATCTAGCTCCCCTGGTTGACGACGCCGATGCAGATCCAGCAAACGAGATCCAGGACCTATCTGGAGTTTTGAGCCAGGGCTCTGATGCCGGCGGCGCCTCGATCAGCAATTTATCCGATCCGGTAAATGCTCAGGATGCCACCACCAAGAATTATGTGGATAATATTGTAATTGACGGTTCTAATATTTCCAGTAACAGTATCGGCTCCAATAACATTATCAACGGATCCATTACCAGCGCCGATATCGGTTCCGGAGAAGTTTCAACACCTGATTTGGCAGACGGGGCAGTGAATAGTAGTAAGATCCAGGATCTGTCAATTGTTAATACGGATGTCTCTAATACTGCCAACATCTCTGCCTCAAAGCTGCAAAGTACTGTCATGGTGGAGGGAGAGAATGTTTCCTTATTGAATAATGACGCAGGTTATTTGACGTCAGTTGGCAGTGCCTCTATTACAGACGGATCAATTGTAGATGCAGATATTTCCAACACCGCAAACATTGCGACCGGTAAGCTGCAAACGTCGGTGATGGTTGAGGGTGAGAACGTCTCACTGCTTAATAACGATGCAGCCTACCTGACCACGGTAAACAGCAGTGATATAGTGGATGGCACCATCACCAATAATGATATAAGCAATAGTGCAGCGATAGAAGGAGTGAAGGTGGATCCTAATTTTGGCTCCCAGAATATCCAGACTACCGGCTCACTGAGTAGCGGTGCGGCGTCAGTTTCTAGTTTGACGGTTACTGATTTGTCAGGAGCGGCGGATACTTATACCGGCGATGGCGCGGTAAATTCATTCACCATAAGCGCCGGTGGGCTTTTCTCCTCATCAGACCAAAGATTAAAGCGGAATATAAAGGATATATCCGATGCTTTGAATGCCATTGAGCAAATAGAAGGTAAGGCCTACACCTTTAAGTCTGACCGGGAACAGCAATTACACTATGGGGTGATAGCCCAGGACCTGCAAAGGCTTTTCCCCAACCTGGTGCATCAGAATGAAAAGGGTTATCTGTCAGTAAACTACGTAGAACTGATACCCGTGCTGATCGAGGCTATTAAAGAGCAGCAAGCTTTGATCAATAAACTAACCAGCTCCTTAAGCCTGCAAAAGGATGTTAATACTTCCTTGGCAGAGAGTTTAGAAAAGCAAAGGATTTTAGTAGAAACCCAGCAGTTGGTACTGCGGCAAATGCAAGCTGAAAAAGTACGCATGAGCAAGGACATAGAGCTGATCAAACATTCACTGGGCCTTGAAGCAGAAGGGAAATAGTCACATGGCATTCCGGTATATTATTTGGCTGTTAACTATAGTTTATTGCCCTTATCAAGGTGTTGGCCAGGGTATCACCAATAATGACGCTTTGATTACCATTTATTCAGGGAGTGCCATGACCGTGCAGGGATCATTCCTTAATAACGGAGACCTGGATAATCAAG
Organism: Cyclobacteriaceae bacterium; assembly: GCA_965224285.1. Taxonomy (GTDB): domain Bacteria; phylum Bacteroidota; class Bacteroidia; order Cytophagales; family Cyclobacteriaceae; genus JAJCYK01. Next base: position 2,953,695 of record OZ245043.1, on the reverse strand, counting down.
GCACCCTTTCGGTAACAGGGGATTGGATGAATGCCGACACTTATCTTTCCGGCACCGGGTGGCTGGTATTAAACGGCGATGGCAGTCAATCCGTAGCACATAATGCCCAGCCGATTTTTGCTTTGCGTTTTGACGGCGGGGGTGATAAGTTGATCATGACAAACTTGCAAATAACTGATAGCCTTCATTTTATCAACGGGAAGGTTATTCCCCAGTCAGATGTGGTGATGGAAATGCTGGATGGGGGGTATATATCCGGTGACTCGGAAGATTCCTACGTCAACGGACCGTTTTACCATAATGGTATAGGAAATAAGTGGTTTCCCATTGGTTCGGAGCTACATTATCGTCCGGCTGAATTAATAGGTATCAGCGGAACCGATCCACTTTTAGGTATGGAAGTGGGGGAGCCCAACCCAGAACCTCGAATTCCATTGCAATTGTTGGCAGTTTCGGATACCCGATATTGGCGACTGATCCGGGGTGTGGGAAATTATCAAGGCGCCAGGGTTCGCTTGAAATTAGGCAATGATGAGAACCTCGGCACAGTGGATGATCTGAGTGACATAGTTGTGGCAGCCACCGACGCCCTAGGTGACCTATTCATCAATTTAGGCCAATCCGATTTTTTGGGTAACCAACTAGATGGGGAGGTCACCAGTAACCTTTCGGCAGATTACGAATTTTACGCCATTGGGGTGGAAGGTTTTGCCGAGGAGAGGTCCCTTTATATACCCAACGCTTTCTCACCGGCGGCGCCAGACCCGGAAGACCAGGCGATCAAAGTATATGGTCAGGAGATCTCCGAAAATGGGTTTTTATTTAGGATTTATAACCGGTGGGGAGAGATCGTATACCAGACCGACTCATTTAATGAGGCCAATACCGTAGGGTGGCGTGGCACCGACGATGCTGAAGAAGAGTTGAGCCTGGGAGTATACCATTATACCCTAACGGGCACTTTTATCAGCGGTAATACCTTCAGGCGAAACGGGACTATAACCGTAATCAGATGATGAGCAGGTACGTATTCCATCCGTTGCTCCTTGGTCTGGCACTATTGTCAACTGTATGGCTTAATGCCCAGGATCCGCAGTTTGCCCAGTATTACAATAACCCCCTCTACCTCAATCCCGCTATGGCGGGATTGGATGATGATATTTATTTTGGTTTGAACTACCGATCACAGTGGAAATCCCTGGACCTTCCTTTTGAGATTGCCCAGGCATCGGCCATCCTGCCCATAATGGAAAAAGGCTCTCAATTTAGGCATCGGGGAGGAATAGGTATGATGGTATACCGGGAAACTGCGGGAGAGGGCGAGAATTTTAAAACTACCGCCTTTTCAGCGGCTGCTGCCTACAATTTATTTCTGAAGGAGGATGCTTCTCAAATGATATCTGTGGGGTTGCAGGGAGGAATTATCAATAAACAAATAAGTTTTCGGGATTTGCGGTGGGGCTCTCAATATGATCCATTTATTGGATTTGACGCCAACATAACCCCTTCACTTGATTTGGATCGGGAAGCTACCACCTTCCCGGTATTTCATGCGGGGATCGTTTGGTATTTCAGCCCCGGTCGCAAATATTACCAATCGGGGTTGAGCGGATTCCTGGGTTTTGCCGCCTCAAACTTAAATCAGCCCGATGAGTCATTGTTGATGGACTCTAATGCCAAGAGCCCATTGCCAAGATTGTATAAAGCCCATGGTGGGATAAACCTGGAATTATCACAAAACCTGACTTTGTCCCCTAATGTGTTGTTTATGGCTCAGCATGAAGCCAGGCAATTAAATACCGGGCTTTATTTTACTTATGAAGTGGACGGTAGTTTTAGAGCCAGGAAGCTTAAGTTACAACTAGGAACCTGGTATCGGTGGGACGATGCTTTTATTTTCTCAATGGGTGTAGTATCCAGGCATCTGGGAATGGGATTAAGTTATGACTTCAATAATTCTACTCTGCGGAGTTTTACTGGTGGCCGTGGGGCATTGGAAGCTTCAATTTCTTATAGGATCGTGAAAGGAAAAGGCCTTAAACGCTTTTCTACCCCACTGCTCTGATAAAATTATAATTTATTGGTATTTTTATTCCAACATGATCGACGCTGGGCGCCATTTTTTATACTTAAGGTACAGCGGCTTTCTGAGAATGCCCTTAAAGCATTTATTTTCTGTCGGATGTTTGATCGTTATCCTTTGCTGTACCAGCTGGCAGGTTAAGGGACAAAACTACCAGGAATTAATTGAAATAGCCGACGATTACTATCAGAAGGAGCATTTCTTCAATGCGGCTCAGTATTACCAGGTTGCTGTTGGCCTTCAGCCTGCTGAGGCTGAGGTCAACTACCGTTTAGCCCAAAGCTACCGGGCATTATTCAATTATCCGCTGGCAGCAATATACTATAGCAAAACCCAAGAAGCGGATTCGCTTAGTTATCCTCTGGCTAGATTTTATCTGGGCCAGATGCAAAAATCCCAGGGACAGTTTGCCTTGGCCAGGCAGAATTTTGAAGCCTTCATTGACCTTCACCAGGACCGGGTTCTATTGGACCCCGAGGAGGCAAATACCTTTCTCACCCAGGCCGCAATTGAAAAGGAAGGTTGTTTATGGGCTCTGGAACAAATGAGCCTGGGTTGGTTTGAAACTGGTTTTAGGCATCTGCCGGCACCGGTAAATTCCGTAAATAATGACTATGCCCCGGCTATCGCTACCAATGATAGCTCTGTAACCATAACCTCCGGCAGAAGAGGGGTTAAAGGCAGTTTGACGGACAACCGGTACGGGGAGTATTTTACTGACAATCTGAGATTTGAAAAAAAAGAAGAGTGGCGACCTTATCCCGACACTGATAAATTTAGTATCAACAATACCAAATTTAATGACGGAGCCGGTACCTATAACCAAGCCGGTGACAAGTATTACTTTACCAGTTGTTATGAGGATAATGCCTATTGCCGTTTATATGTTTCACGGTTGGTCAAAGGACGCTGGCGAACTCCAAGGCTGTTGAACGATAATATTAACCTGCCTGGGTTTGACAATCGGCATCCTACTTTTAGTGCTGACGGTGATACCATTATATTTGTATCAAATCGCCCCGGCGGGAATGGAGGTAATGACCTGTGGTATAGCATAGATGAGGGTGATGATGATTGGGGCCCTCCCCAACTGGTACCGGCCAAAATAAATACCCCATTCAATGAAGTTGCCCCGCATATCCGGAACGGAATACTGTTTTTTAGTTCCGACGGCTTAGTGGGCATGGGAGGGATGGACGTATTCATGGTCAAGGATTGGATGGACCAATCCTCCCAAGTGAGAAATATTGGCCTGCCATTCAACTCCGGGCTGGATGATAATTTTCTTTCATTGGGGTCTGCTACGGGTTATATCTCCTCAAACCGAGGAGGGGGGTTAGGTCAGTTCGATATTTACAGTTTTGATTGGACCGGCAATGGTTCTCCCTGGGAGTATTTTGCTGATCCAAAGCGCCAGGAAGAACAGCTTCAGTCCCGGGTAAGGCAATATGATCCCAGTAATTTATATGCGGCCAGAGACGAAGATCAGTTTTATTATGATAATCTCACTGCAGAAGAGCGAGCCCATATTGACAGGATATTGGCAGCTAAAAAATTATCTGCCAATAATTTCGATCCCCAAACTTTAGCCGCAGAGGATTTAAGGTATTACCGTCGGTTGGATATTCCCACCAAAGCAATTATTGAAAGGCTGGCTGAGAGACAAATATTAGGAGAGGAGCTGAATAATCCCATTTTACTGATGGATCCGGTAGCGCAGTCCGACTGGCTTTTTTATCAAAACTTAACTGAGGAGGAACGGGCGGTAGTTGACCGCATAATAAATGCAAAACTGGCACATAGGCAAGAGTATCTTGCCAAGAGACTAAATGGCGATGAACTGGAATATCTAGAGGCAGGGTCCAGGCCGGTTAAATACAGGGTTGAGGCCAGAGCACAACTACAGGCAATCGATTCCATGGAAAATGAATTGGCCCAACAAATGGAGAATACCAGGGGCAGGATAAGCTGGCTGGAAACTATTGCCGAAAAAGAGACGAGGGGTAGTCGCTCCTCTGAAATAGTTTCCATCCTTCAACGATATAATGAAGGGGTAGCAGATTTGCCACTTCCCGAACGAACTTATTACCACTCCCTGACTCCCGTCCAGAGAAATGAAATATATCGCCAGATACTAAGACAACAAATTGAGAGTGCATCCCTTGCACCAAATGCGGAACAGGTACTGATTAGAGACAAACATCTGGATTCGCCACCACCGGACGCGCATCAAGCCGCTGATGTCTCTCAAAACCTAAGAAAGGCTACTTTGGACCGGCTCTACCAATCCATTTCCGAAGGCTTAGAGGGGTTTAATAATGAGACAGATCTTAAAGTATTGGAAGCAGCAGTGACAAATTCCCTAAAGGCTCAAATGGAATTGCTGGAACTTGATATGGACAAAGGAGCGGCAGCACAGCAGGAATTGGATTCCATGAAACAAGACTTGCAAAATAATTGGACGTTCGCGGTTGAGGAAGCAGCAGACAGCTCAATAGAGGAAAAGATTGCCGGCAAAGTAGCCGTGGCGGATCTGCAATTTGAGTTGTCAAATCTAAGTGAAGAAGAGGCCGCATATTATACTGAACTCAGCCCATTAGAAAAATTGAAGTTCAGTCGACTGCCCTATTGGGTAAGCCCTTCCTTAGTAACTACAGCACCCGCTCAATTGACGGATTGGAAGAGTGGCCTGTCAGCAGAACAGCAACAGTTGGTGGCCTCGCTTCCCGCCGAAGATCAAGCCATGTTGGATCAGTATCTAAACACCACTCAAACGCCAGACGAGCAATCTCTGGAGGAAATATTGGATGAAATAGACCCGGACCATCGGCAAGAAGTGTGGGAAATAGTATTGTCACAATATCCCGGTATTTTACCTAGGTCTTCAGTTGAAGGATATCAAATGAACCTGAGCGGATATCTAAGGGAGGCAGAAACCAGGGAAATTATGGCTGGTCAACCGGTGAGCTTAACTGACCGCAATGGCATGGTAGTAGCTAGTGATACAACCAACAATCAGGGGTACTTCGAATTTGCCGGGGTTTCGGCTGATAAAGGGATGAGGCTGAAGTTGCCCGGGGCCCAAAGTAATAATCAAAATTTTATCCTCCATGAGTGGAGCGTAACACGAGCAGAAGTTGATGAGATGTCCCAGGCTATCCAGGTTAAAGAAGAGACCACGGATTCCCTGCATCTGATCAATACCCCTCTGTTGCCGGAGAAAAGTTTCCCCGAACAATCCCCCACTAATTCGGCCGAAGACCCATCCCTCCTCAATGTTCCGTTCCAGGATCTAGCAGTAGGGGCTGTAATTTATTTTGATTTCGATTCCTATCAGCTGCGGCCGGAGGCGCAAAATGAACTCCTGGCGCTTGCTGCCCATCTGGAAAAATCTCCTGATCCGGTAGTCCTATGGTTTGGAGGCCATGCAGATAATCTGGGTTCCAGGTTGTATAATATAAGACTGAGTGAAAAAAGAGGACGTCAAGCAGCAGAATATATGAAGCAGATGATCAGTGGTATCAGAGACTCGATCTTGGCCTTTGGTGAAGCGACCCCGGTGTTTCCCAATACCACCGGATGGGGTAGAAGTTATAACAGGCGGGTTGAAGTGCGGTTACCAGACCACCGTTTGTCCGATTATAAACCCGCTAATAAAACCTTTTTGGTGAAGCCCGGAGTTAGCCTTCATACCCTGGCAGAGGCCACAGGACTGACCGTAGCAGAAATCATGGAGCTGAACTCAATGGACCAAAAGAGGCTTAAATCCTACCAACCTATTCGATTGCCTCAAGATATTGATTTTGAAAAATATTACAATCTGGTGTATGATCCGGAGACCAAGGAGGTCACGCCTGAATATGCCCGATTTCATAAAGTTGAATATGGTGAGACCTTTTATGGATTGGCCAGACAATATGAAACCACCGTCCAGTCACTGGAACGGATCAACGGCATCACGGCTGACAAATTGAAAGCGGGTACCCGGATACGGATCAGATAAAGTCTATTGCAAACTGGAAATTATCTCCTCGATTTCCGAATTGCTGAAAGAAGCCCTGTTCTTCATGCGTACTTTTATCCTTAAGGCTTTCAGTCCGGTAACGCCCTGAGCTGCCTCCAGTTCAAGTTTCTCCACCTCTTTTTCAATCAAGCCTTTGTGTTCCAAGTAATCACAATATTTCATATATTCCTGCTCCACATGAGAGCTGCTGTACACAATGGCAATCTTACCGGGTTGGGTGAGCCTCTTTTGAGTGCCTTTGATGAAAGCCTTGTCAATGCGCTTTTTCACTATCTCATACCGTATATTATAAGCGCCGTCAACATCAAATTTCTTTTCATCTATCCTAAACCTAATGGCCAGCGGGTCATCGTGGACCAGGATCAGCTGCGCAGTTTCCAGCGGTATAGGCAGTTTAGGCACCAAATGGGCTGCCTGTTTAGTCATCTCAATCATCATTAGCAACTGCCACAAGCGCATATTGTGCAGGCATACCTGATTGAATGTGCCATCCTTCAACAGCGATTGTCCCACATAGATATTATAATCTACTCCGTCGGTTTTGTATTTCTCAAAATAGTGGGGATACATCTGCTGAGCCTTAACTTCTTCCCCATCCAGGAATTCACTAATAGTTTGATTGATCTTGGTGACGCTTTGTTCATAAAGTTTCCTCTGTTGGTAGACCACCCCTAATTTGGAATCCAAAGCATCATGGTACTTGGTGATCTCCTCCGCTACCTCCGGAAAGTCTTTTTGTAGGAAATCGAATAAGGGCTCAAGTTCTTCCTGGAGCAGCCGATGTACTTTACTTTCATCTTCCGAACGCAACCTCTTTTTGATTTCCTTTTTAAGATTATTAATACGGTAGTTGAACTCCTCTAAAATGGGAAATGATGTTAACTGTAAGGCTTTTTGTATCACTTGCTGTGACAACTCCAGTTGATGGGAAAGGTCATTTTGGATGGCCAGGTTGCGCTGGTGAGAGCTGTCCCTGATATCGGCCATTCCATAAAGTGGATAAACATCTTCAAATACGATCGGCTCGACTTCCAGGTCCTGTACGCCTTGGTCTTTATTTCTTAGATATTTTTTGGCTACATCATTAAATTTCCACTGTACACTATGATGTATGGCCGTAAATTTCTCCATTATAATTGCCCCGATCATGTTCTCCCTCTCCTCCAGGCTCCTCTTGAGTGCCACAGAAAATAAAGGTAGAATATCATGTACTCTGGTCATTAGAAAGGTAGTCAGGGCATTGGGTTCACAGGATCCCAACTCCAGGTAACCGATGATCTCATCGTGATATTTCAATGGCGCAACCACCAAACTTTTCACACAAGTTTCCTTAATTGCTTCTTCAATGGCAGTAGTCTCATCTAGCTCATCAATATTTTCAATGATAACAGCTTCGCCTGTTTTGAGCAGCCTATGATAGATGGAGCCCTCGAATGCATCCTGTATATTATCAATACGGCCTTTGCATACCAGGTCCCTCCAGGACCAATGCCCAAAGTTTGAGATGGTTTTACCATCCTTGTAAATTCCCAGCCCTACTCTTAGGTCCGGAATTTTAAATAATGATCTTACATTATGACGAATTGCCTTAAAATATTGGTCCGTTAGGATGGAGTCTCGCTCCAAAAGGTTGTTCTTTAAATCAGATATGACTTCGTGTAATGTTACATTCACCATATTAGCGATGACGAAACCAGTTAGTTCAAAGCTGTCAGGAGGAAGGTTTTTTAGCCAAAGATCTATGTCCATCACATTTTTAACCATGTGATCAATGGCTTCTTTCGAGAGTTTCCGGGCTTCACCTTTTACTTTAACATCTACGAAATCCCCGTTGATAGTCATTTTGAAGTATTGATCCAGCCCGGTGTCTGGGTCGGGAATCTTGTAGATAAAAGGAGTCTCCAGGTTGTGTGGTGAATGGTAATATTTGCCCAGAATGAACAGGCAGGCATGGATGTAGCGGGCAAATTTAAAGGTGGCCTGGTCCATATTCATGGGCACATTGATCTGAGCGCCATTAATTTCTACCAGTTTTTGATATCGAGGAGACTCTTTAAAAGTCTCAAATTCGAAAGGGGAATAGGCGGCTTTGATTTCATTTAGATGTAAAGCGGGTGGGAATACTGCTGACATTAGTTTGTCCACCAGCTCCCGATTTTTCTTAATGAAGGACTTATGCCGAGATAATGGTTTGCGGATGGCCGGCACTTTATCGACCTCTGACAAAATAGCATCGGCATAATTTTTTTCTTCCGCACTACCTTCTTTTGCCAGTTTTTCCCAGTGACGGATGATCGGTAAAAAGCTGAGCTTACTTTTAAAAGGTAGCTTCTTCACTTTTTCAGTTATTTCATTACATTCTAGTCGCTGTATACCCATGATTATGGATTTTTAATTCCTTGGTTGTTACTACTAAACGTTTTTTTCCAACTCAAAGTTTAAGTTTTTATATCGGAACTTCCCATCAGCCTTACCAGTATTTGAGCTTCCTTAAACTGGGTTAGTATAACTTTGGTCAGGACCAGCATGGGAACTGAAAGGACCATTCCGGCAACTCCCCAAAGATATCCCCAGAATACCAACCCCAGTATTACCACCACGGTATTGAGTGATAAGCTGTCACCCATAAGTTTGGGTTCGATGATATTGCCAAAGGTTACCTGGATGGCGATCAGTATAAGGAATAAGCCTAATATCGAAAGGCTGCTGTCGAGTTGTATAAGCCCCAGTAATAAAGGCGGGATGGTAGCAATAATGGAGCCTACTGTGGGTATAAAATTCAACACAAAGGCCAGGTACCCCCAAAACAGGGCAAAATCAATCCCAAATAGCCAACATACCAACCCATAGCCTATACCGGTTCCCAAACTCATGAAAAATTTAACTTTCATGTAAGTAACGATGGAAGTTTTGACCTGCTCAAAACCTTCCAGCATTCTCTCAGAATCATCCTGGTCTTCCTGCAAGTAATGAATGTATTGCTCATATCGGAGAATACCTCCTAGAAATGCCACCAGATATATGGCCGTCATGAAAAATACCCCGGTAAAATCCCCCAAAATTCCCGCGAAAGCGCTGCTGGATTTAATGATCCAGTCGTAACTCATAAGTTGACCTAATTTTTCTACCACATCGGCTGATTCAATGTCCACTCCGGGAATGTTATTAAGTTTCTCCACGATGTTGCTGAGCTTTATATTGATCTGCGATAGCAGCTTGGTTTTTTCCTTCATCAGGCTGCGGCCGGTTTGATATACCAGCATCCCAAATAATGCCAACGCTGAGAGACTGGTTACTGATATGACTGTGAGGCTTATACCAAAGCCTATGTTCTTTCGCTCAAACCAGGCTAAGACCGGTTGTAATAAAATCGCAATGAATAATGCCAGTGCCAGGGGAATAAGCAAATTGGCCAGTACGGATATCAAATAGATCAGGAGCACCCCTAAGAAAATCCATAAAAGGTTTTTAATGGTCCTAACTTCCTGTTCCACAAGTACGAAGATTTGTCAGGCAAAGATAGCGAAAATGCCTCAATCAGGCCTGTTAAGAGCCCACCATGATAAATGCACCCCAGTAATAGGGGTATTGGTATTCTTCTCGCAACTTCAGTTGAGCTTCCTTAAAGGCTTGGTGCTTATCACCGCTTCCCAGCCAATTCCGGTAAAAATAGGTCAATAACTTCTGAGTGGTGTTATCGTCAACTTTCCAAAGGGACAGGATAATGTTCTCCGCTCCGGCTACCTTAAAAGCCCGTTGTAAACCATAAACCCCTTCACCGTTTTTCACAGTGCCCAATCCGGTTTCACATGCCGATAGCACTACCAATTCCGTTTGGTCCAGATTCAGGTTCATGGCCTCGTAGGCGGTGAGGATGCCATCCTCACCGGGAGCAGGTGGGATCTGATATTTACGTCGGTATAGGGAATGGCTGGCCCCTGATAGCAGTAAACCGGAATTGAAATGACTTAAGTTTTGATATCCATTAACTATTTCTGGGGAAAAATAGCCATGAGTGGCTATATGCAATACCCTGGGGTTTTTCAGAGATTTAACCATTTCTTCAGAGGCATCATTTTGTACATATGCATTTAAATGCCACCCGCCATCCTTCATGATCTTGCTGATGTCTTTCACCTCATTTCCAGTTCCCGGTAATGGGTCCAGATAGTCATTTATTTCCTTAACTTGGTCAAGTTTTTCAGGAATTTGCTCTGGCAGGACATAACTAGGATCACCTAATAATACGGCCAATCGATTATCTACGGAGGCAATTGGCTGCCTGATCAATTCTTTAGTATTAGTTACGGGATATATGCCTAAATCATCAATAAGATGATTTTTGGTAGCAGGGTTCTGTATTGTGTTCAGGTTAATTTTATTGTACACTCCATCGGGAGAAAGGAAAACTTTTTCCACCTCCTTAGGGAGGGCATCCGCAATTTTTGACCAGTATTGACGATAGCTGTTTGCATCATCAACCACATAATGTATGGCATTTTTGTAATACGAAAGGAAACGGGTTTCTAGCTGTTGTCCGTTTTCTAATAGCACCAACTGTGGATAGTCCGTGGTTTCTGGGTGCACGATCAAGGCCGCATAGAAGATCTCATCGGTAAATCCGTAGTTAAGGAATTCCGGAATATCAGTCTGAGATTCATTCTTCGGGTTGGTTTCCTTGTCGATCTTGTACCGTCGAAACCGGATGATCTCAATAGCAGCCTCACCGGGATTTAAAGCATCGCGGACATCTTTCCAGGTGTATTTAACAGTCTGGTGATTATCTGCAAACAAGGCAGATCGTTGAGATAAACTTTTTTCCAGGGTTTCGATATTGGAGCTTAGCTGCTGCAACCGGTCCTGGTTTTTTTCCAATTCCTTCCTCGGCAACTGGTATAGCCTGGCTATATCTTCTCGAAGAGCCCTCCACTTACCAAAATCAGCAATTAATGAACCATCGTTACTGGTTAGAATCCGGCTACGGGTTTTGGCCGCAGAATTATATAGTAATGCTTTTGTGCTTAACTGGTTATTATACATCATGCTCAGTATCTGAGGATTGTCCAGCGCCCGGAATACAGCAAAAGTGTTAAAACGTTCCAGATCTGAGATCAAGGTGGAGTAAAATGATTCCCTTTCCTTTTCCGTTAAGGCTGGAAATATATTGTGGATCTGTCGTAGTTGATTTTCAACTGCCTGCATAAAAAGTGGCTCTGCTTGCCCCAAATTATCCAGAGTCATATACAGCAGTGCCAGATTATTCAGGGATCGGGCATAGCGTGGATGATGTTCGCCCAAAGTACTTTTCTTTATTTCCAGCGCTTCCCGATATAGTGGCTCGGCCTCCTGATAACGACCAGTGGCTACATACAGGATAGCCAGGTTGTTGAGCGAGGTCGCATAATTGGGATGACGGGGACCCAGAGTTGCCCGGTCAATTTCCAGGGTCTTTTGATAAAGCTTTTCAGCCTGTTTGAAATTGCCCGTTTTACGATTCAGGCTAGCTAAATTGTTGAGAGTATTGGCATAAGTGGGGTGATTCTCTCCGAAATTTTCTTTCAGTATCTCAGCCGCCTGTTGATAATGAGGGTGAGCCTGGTCAAAATCCAGAATGCTGGCGTAGAAGTCACCTAAATTATTCAGTACTGTGGCGTATTCCGGATTATGTTCACCCAGGGTTTCTCTGAAAATGTTGGCAGCCTTTAAATAATATTGTTCGGCTTTAGTGTAGTTGCCCATGGTTTTATACAAACCGGCCAGGTTGTTGATGACCTCAGCTGTCTGCGGATGTTCTGCTCCATAGATACCCTCCTTTAATACAACCGCTTGGTACAGGTATTTTTCAGCCTCGGTATACTGTCCCATATTTTGGGCTAATATGCCAAGCTCTCCCAACGCCCCGGCGTAGGCCGGATGTTGCTTACCATAGGACTGCTGGAATAACACCAGAGCTTTTTCGAAATACTCTTTGGATTTTGGATAATCCCCGGATTTCCGGTACAAACTACCCAGACTAAATAATACTCCCGCATATTGAGGATGAATAGATTCACTGGCAGACTCATGCAGATCTGCCGCCTCCAGGTACAAAGCTTCAGCACGGGTGTACTGCCCATAGGTTTCATACAACTGTCCCAGGTTACGTATGGCTGTGGCATAATCGGGATGATGCCTTCCAACCTTATCTCGATAAATGGCGATGGCTTCCAGGTATTTGGCTTCTGCTTGCTCCATATCATCCAGTTCCTGATGTACTCCCCCCAGGTTTATTAAGGAGGCAGCGTATTCAGTACTGGCAGAACCCAGTACCTCTCGCTTTTGTACCACTAACTGCTCAAATAACTCCAAGGCTTGCTCAGGGAGACCTGCTTCCATATAGGCCAGTCCCAGATCATTTATCAAGACCATGTAGTTCTGGCTGGTGTGGCTGATTTCCTGTGCTGCCAGAGGCAACGCTTTTTCCAATAATTCGATACATTTTTCCCAATCCTGGTTCCAGTAAACCCCGGTACTGTCATAGTATGCTTTCCAACTCTGTCCCAGCATGGAGCCACTCTGTAGGAGAGGAAGAAATAATAGGATTAGATATCTCATTTGGTGAGGAAGTTCAAAAAATATGCCTATTTGGCTAATGACTATAAAGAAATAGCCATTTTCCCGTTAATGCAATGGGAAAACTCCCGCAAATATTACACGGAATGGATGATCAGTAAAAACCCAATAAAGGCCGGTGATTGTGGCCAAATCATGGAACACTCAGCGTCGTGATTAGCTGTTGGCTGAGAATTAAATGAATACGATGTCGTCCAACATCTTTTTACCAAATTCCTTATCAAAAATGTCCAAAATCTTACTTTTGGAGAGGGTTAATTCATTTTTTAAGGCAGCAGAAGTTACCTCTACAAATAGCTTGCGGTCCTTGACAAAAAGACGATTGGTTCTTTTGGCTATAGGCAATCCCATCAGTCGTTCCCAGGATGATGTAAGCTGGGTGGCTTCAAATTTGCGCTCCAATCGGTATTGCTGCAACAGCTGGCGCAAGGAATCGGATACACTGGATAAATTGGATCTTCGGTAATAGGGTTTCTTCAGGGTCATAGCCTCTAAAGCTAAAAAAAATATTATAAGCTCCAAAAAAATTTACTCCCACTATTCTTCTTTGACGGTTCCACCCTCAATCATTAACATTAATTTTTCACTAGCCACGCCCTCAAGGATTTTATCGCTGCGTTCTGGGCGGGCATCGGTGATAAAGATCTGACCAAATACATTCCCGGCCACCATGGTCATTAAATTTTCAATCCTTTGGTCATCCAGTTTATCGAATATGTCATCTAATAATAATAGTGGTTTTACCTGTAGCAGCCGACGAATGATTTCAAATTGAGCTATTTTTAAAGCGATCACAAAAGACTTTTGTTGACCCTGAGATCCAAACTTTCTCGCCGGCCGACTGTCGATATGGCATATAAGATCATCGCGATGTATGCCCAGAGTGGTGCGCTGCGACGCCATATCACGGTCGATTGAGGCTCGAAAGAGTTCATTGAAATGTGGAGCCTCCAAATCGGACCTATAGGTAATACCAACAGTTTCGTCGGCACCGGATATCTGCTGGTAGTTTTGGATGAAGATTTCTTGAAATTCCTCAATGAATGATCGACGTGTAGCGTATATGGAAGCGCCTAGTTCCAGCAGGGAATGGTCATAAACTGAAAGCAGATCAGGATCAGGTTTCTGATAAGATGCCACACTTTTCAGCAGCTGGTTCCGTTGCTTAAGCGTCTGTTGATACGTTATTAAATCCTCAAGGTATTGAGGGTTGGTTTGACTTAGGATATTATTGATGAACTTGCGGCGGTAGCTGCTGCCTTCACGGATAATATCGGTATCATATGGAGTAATGATTACAGCTGGGAAACGGCCTATATGACCACTTAATTTCGGATATGCCTTATGGTCGCACTTAATTATCTTTTTCTCACCGTTTTTCAGACTGCATTGAACCGGTACGGATTTCCCGTCTTTTCGAAAATTCCCCCTTATGGAGAAGAATTGATTTTCATGGAAAATGTTCTGTTTGTCTACCGGGTTAAAGGCGCTTTTCGTTAGAGATAAATAGTAGATGGCATCAAGCAAATTGGTTTTACCGGCGGCATTTGGGCCAGTGATGCAATTTATGTGCGGACTGAAGTTAATACTGCATTCGCGGTAATTTTTGAAGTTTGTCAAACTTATATTTTCCAGGTGCATTAATTTCCTTGTTGTTGATTTTTAAGTAATTTACGGTTCATTTTGAGGATAAATTTCTCGGAAAACTAAAAACTCAGGCATGGCTTCAACGAATGCAAAGTCCAAAACAAAGGTAAATTCCAAGAGTAAGTTTTCAAAAGACACTTATCTGTATTGGTATGAGTCCATGCAGCTGATGCGAAGGTTTGAGGAGAAGGCAGGACAACTTTACGGCCAGCAAAAAATCCGGGGGTTTTGCCATTTGTATATTGGACAAGAAGCCTGTGTAGCAGGCGCCGTTACAGCCTTGAAAGAGGATGATAAATACATAACCGCTTACCGGGATCATGCACACCCCATCGCCTTGGGAACGGATCCCAAATATGTCATGGCGGAATTATTTGGAAAATCTACCGGTATATCCAAAGGTAAGGGAGGCTCTATGCACATGTTTGACAAGGAGCATAACTTCTTCGGTGGCCACGGCATTGTGGGTGGACAGATTCCTTTGGGAGTGGGAATTGCTTTTGCGGAAAAGTATCGAAAAACCGGAAATCTATGCGTTACCTATATGGGTGACGGAGCTGTACGGCAGGGTGCCTTTCACGAATCTCTAAATCTGGCCATGATCTATAAATTGCCGGTGATCCTGGTGATTGAAAATAACGGATATGCCATGGGTACCTCTGTGGCTCGTACCTCCAATGTAACCGAACTATATACCTTGGGCGAAGCTTATGATATACCGTCGTCTCCGGTAGATGCCATGAAAGTGGAGGAAGTACACCTGGCTCTGGAAGAGGCTGCCAAGCGGGCCAGAAAAGGAGACGGACCGACTCTGCTTGAATTTCGCACTTACCGATATAAGGGGCATTCAATGTCAGATCCTGCAAAATATCGAACCAAAGAAGAAGTAGAAGAGTATAAGAGCCAGGATCCAATCGAACAGGTAAAGTCTTCCATATTATCCAATAAGATGGCAACGGAGGAAGAATTGGAGGAGATTGATAAAAAGATAAAACAGCAAGTCCTTGATGCTGTGAAATTTGCAGAGGAGTCGGAATTCCCTGATGCTTCCGAGGCATTCAAGGATGTATATGTACAAACCGACTATCCTTTTATAAAGGAATAAATCCCAATCCGGTTTTATATAAGCGGAAAACTATTAAATTTGCAACCCAAAAATTTCAATAATGGCGAGTCGCAGATATAAGGTGAAGAAATCCGCTCAGGTGGCCCATAAGGAGGAGACCAAGGATTTTATTGAGAATCCGGATGTCTTGGTGGATAAATTCACCAAAACTGAGGACTTTATCCAAACTCATAGGAAACTGGTAATTGGAATTTTAACCGCTATTATCCTGGTGGTTGGCGGATTTCTGGGGTATAGATACTACTTGCAGAGTCAAAACGAAATAGCTCAAAAGGAGATGTATCAGGCTGTATTTTATTTTGAGCAGGACAGCCTGAGCCAGGCATTGAACGGTGACGGGCTGAATTTTGGACTACTACAGATCATAGAGGATTATGGCAGTACCAAGGCCGGGAACCTGGCACACTTCTATGCTGGTGTCAGCTATCTGAAGCTAGGCCAGTTTGAAGATGCTATCCAACACCTTAAAAAGTTTGATGCATCGGACCTACTGGTACAGGCCAGGGCTTATGCATTGATCGGGGACGCTTATATGGAACTAGGCAATTACAATGACGCTGCCAGTGAGTATGACCGGGCGGCCGATTATAAACCCAATGATTCCTTTACTCCCCAGTATTTGGCCAAGGCAGCGTTGGCATATGAGAAACAAACAGATTATAAAACTGCCATAGCACGCTATGATGAGATCATTGAAAAATATTTCGGATCTCCGGAATATCAGAATGCCATAAAACACAAAGCGAGATTAGAAGCGCTGGCCTCATCCTAAATCATTGAATGCATGAAATTAATTCCAGGGACGGGGCCGCAAGCCCGGTCCCTTTTTCATATAAAGTTTAGCCTACATGTCAACCGCCGATCGGATCACAAGTGAAGATAACCGTCAAGAATACGGTAATATCTCCCAAAAGAAGATAGCCTTTGTGGTTTCGGACTGGAACAGTGCCGTAACCGATGCGCTTTACGCTGGAGCCATGGAAACCTTAATCAGTCACGGTGCAACCAAGGGTAATCTGCCCACTATTCGAGTGCCGGGTAGTTTCGAACTAAGTCTGGGGGCTCAGATGATGGCCAGTAGACAGGATATTGATGCCGTAATTTGCCTCGGTTGCGTAATCCAGGGTGAAACCCGTCACTTCGACTTTATCTGTTCGGCGGTAGCTCATGGGCTCACCCAAGTGGGATTGAAATATAACAAGCCGGTCATATTTGGAGTACTGACACCTGATACCTATCAGCAGGCTTTGGACAGAGCTGGTGGAAAGTACGGTAACAAAGGAGAGGAAGCTGCTACCTCAGCTATGCAAATGATGAATCTATCATGAAAAATTTTCGAGTTTTGAAATTCGGGGGCACCTCTGTGGGCGCTCCGGAGCGTATGAGACAGGTAATGCGTCTGGTCACTGCAGATGATCAACCTAAGCTAGTGGTGTTGTCGGCATTGTCAGGAACCACCAACAGCCTGGTAGCCATCGGTACTTCCTGGAGAATGGAGCGCCGCCAGGAGGTTAAACAACAGGTAGAAACGCTGTACGATCATTATCTTAACTTTATTAATGAACTGATCGGACAGCATCGGCAGGAAGCACGGGAAATTGTCGATCATCATTTCCAGCAGATCAAAAATTTAGTAGCAGTTTCATTTAATCGGGCCAGCTACAAGGAGTTGCTGGCTCAAGGTGAATTGATGTCAACTAAGTTATTCAAGGTGTTGTTGCAGGAAAATAATATCAACAGCGCCTTGATCCCCGCTCTGGAAGTAATGTATCTTGATGAGAATGGTGAACCGGATCTGCCTCAAATTACTGAACGACTACAGACTTTTCTGCGCGGTTCAGACCATAAGTTACTGATTACCCAAGGATTTATTTGTCGCAATCACCTGGGAGAGATAGACAATTTAAAAAGGGGTGGCAGTGATTATACGGCATCTTTGCTGGGAGCATGCCTGAAAGCTGATGCCATCGAGATCTGGACTGATATTGATGGAATGCATAACAACGATCCCAGGATAGTTCCGCAGACTTTTCCCATTCACTCCCTGTCTTTTGATGAGGCGGCGGAGTTGGCCTATTTTGGAGCCAAAATCTTGCATCCCAATACTATTGGCCCTGCTCAGAAATATAATATACCTGTCAAATTACTAAACACTATGGCCCCTCAAGCCCGGGGCACCATTATATCAGGTGATAGGACTCCCGGCAGGGTTAAAGCCATTGCGGCCAAAGATGGTATTACCGCTATCAGAATCAAATCCAGCAGGATGCTATTAGCGTACGGCTTTTTGAGAAAGATCTTTGAGATATTCGAGCAATTTAAAGTGCCTATCGATATGGTTACTACTTCAGAAGTGGCGGTATCCCTGACTATTGATGACGATCATCAGCTGGAAGCCCTGGTGGATTCTTTAGAACAGTACGGAGAGGTGGCGGTAGATCAAGGTCTCAGCATCGTGTGTATTGTGGGAGATCGGATTGCCGAACAGAGAGGCTTACTGCCGGCGGTATTTAAGGCCATTGATGACCAGTCAATTAGGATGATCTCCTATGGCGGAAGCCGGAACAACATCAGCTTGCTCATACCGACACCTTTAAAGTCGGAGATCCTGCTCTCCCTCAATAAAAACCTTTTTGCGAATAAACTAGTGTCCGGAGATAAGGCGGTATAAGCGTTTTTAAGGTAATATTTTCAAAATGCCTAATAGTTCTCTATATTGGGTGCGCCCAGGGCGATTTCCCAATTTAATTAGAACTGTATGACCGCTGTAATCATTGTAGTATTTATCATCGGCTACCTGACCATTACCCTAGAGCATCCCCTAAAATTAGACAAGACTGTACCGGCGTTAATTATGGCATCTCTGATGTGGGCAGCCCTGGCAGTGGCTTTTCACAAAGGTATACTTACAGTAGTTGACTCACACGGACATGTCTTTGATGCTTCCGGAGGGTACAACGAAGAGCTGGAAGAAGGGTTTGTTAATACCTTGTTGCACCATCTAGGAAAAACTTCTGAGATCCTGGTGTTTCTGATCGGGGCCATGACCATTGTGGAGATAATAGACCTTCACAAGGGATTTACCATACTCAAAAATTGGGTGAATACCCGCAATCGCAAGAAGTTGCTATGGATTATTGGCGTTTTAGCCTTTATTCTTTCAGCAATTATTGACAATCTTACTGCTACCATAGTACTGGTTACCCTACTGCGAAAGATCATTACCAAACCCTCATCGAGATTGTGGTATGCAGCCATGATTGTAATAGCAGCCAACGCCGGCGGCGCCTGGTCACCTATAGGCGATGTTACTACCACCATGCTTTGGATCGGTAAGAAGGTTACCACCGCAGGATTGATCTCAAAGTTGGTAATACCGTCCATTATTTGCTTTGTGGTGCCAACTTTTATTGCCAGTTTACTGCCTCCTTTTAGAGGAGAAATTGAAGTGGATGCCAGTGAAGATCAGCAACAGCAGCGCCTGCTGAGCAGTAAGACCATGCTGTTTCTGGGATTAGGAGCTATTGTTTCAGTACCTATTTTTAAGACCGTCACTCATTTACCTCCTTATCTGGGGATGATGCTGGCTCTAGGGGTAGTATGGCTGGTCTCCGAATACATTCATCCGGAGGAGGACTTCACGGAAGAGCGCAAAGAGCAATATCTCACTCACCATGCCTTGTCCCGGATCGAGATGTCAAGTATATTATTCTTCCTGGGGATCTTAATGGCGGTGGGAGCATTGGAGTCTCTGGTAATTGATGGAGTTGGAACCTTGAGATTTCTGGCTGAGCGCCTGGATGCCGCCATCCCGGATCAAAATATAGTGATCATGCTGTTAGGGGTCTTCTCTGCCATCATAGACAATGTGCCACTGGTAGCGGCTTCTATGGGAATGTACGACTACCCGACTGATGACTATTTATGGCACTTCATTGCCTATGCTGCTGGGACCGGTGGCAGTATGCTGATCATTGGAAGTGCAGCCGGAGTAGCTGCCATGGGTATGGAAAGGATTGATTTTATCTGGTACATGAGGAAAGTTACCTGGCTTGCTGCAGTGGGGTTTGTGGCGGGGGCTGTTGTGTACATCATGTTACATTAGGCCTGCTGTTGATCCTCATTTTTCCTTGACCATAACAAGTCCATACCGGTAGTGGCGTGTTATACTTTGCCAAAAGGTTAAAAAAGGTTAAATAATAGTTTTTCCCCAGGGCTTTTGTGTCTTTTGCAAATCGTAGACATTTAAAGCAATACTAAGATAGGGATACTATGGTATCATTTGCCATCGACGAAGGCAACACGCGCATCAAGCTGGGCGTATTTGAAGGAACCAGTCTAAAGGAAGTGCAGGTAGATTTCTCCTGGGAACTATGGCCTGAAACTCGGCAAAAATGGCATCCAAATAAAGCCATATGGTCTTCCGTTAGAAGTGATGCAGTCCCTGATGAATTACAGATGGGAGAAGATCTAATATTGCTCGATCATTCAGTTCCAACTCCCATATCCAACCATTATGATACACCCCATACTCTGGGGATGGATCGCCTGGCGGCGGTGGTTGGTGCAAATTCTCTATATCCCCAGGAAAACACTTTGGTAATCGATGCCGGGACTACCATCACCTATGATCTGATAGACAGCACCGGCAGTTATATAGGGGGAGGAATATCACCTGGTATTGATATACGATTTCAAAGTTTGCATCAATACACTAAAAAACTCCCCCTGATTGGGGGAAAACCTCATCAGACACCTTTAATCGGCAGCAATACGGAAAATTCACTGAAAAGCGGGGTGCTCAATGGTGTGGTAGCAGAAACTGAGGGAATAATTCGGAGATATGCCCATAAATTCCCAAATTTGAAGGTTTTATTGTGTGGGGGAGACGCAGATTTCTTTGAAAGTAGCGTAAAAGCCCCCATCTTTGTAGTTCCCCATTTGGTTTTGATTGGATTGAACAGCATTCTATTGCATAATGCTAAGAGGAATTTATAAAATTGTTTTGGTGGTTTGTTGGCTGATGTCAGCTTTCCACATCCAGGCCCAAAACACCTACAGCCCCTACAGTGTGATTGGGGTTGGTGATTTACAGACTCTGGACCTGGCCCATAATTTCTCCATGGGAGGACTCGGCATAAGCAATGGTGATGCATTTTTCCTAAACAACAAGAACCCCGCCCTGCTTACCTACAACCGGGTAGTGGTGTTTGAGGCTGGGGTAACCACCGAGCAGAAAACCCTGAGAAGCGGTGAGATCTCTCAAGATAACTTTACCGGAGGACTGGGGTATCTGGTTTTCGGATTTCCGGTAATTCGCGATAAGTGGACCATCAGTTTTGGATTAATGCCCATGAGCGCAGTGAATTACGAAAGTAATACCCTGGGCTTCATATCTGGTGGAACTACTCCTTTAATCACCACTTTTCAAGGAAGTGGCGGTATTTCACGGGCCTATTTCGCTTCCGGGCTGGAGTTATTTGAGAACTTTTCTGCTGGGATGAGGATCTCCTATATTTTTGGAAGCATCCGTAAAGAAACCGTATTTCTATTAGATGATTCCAATTTCCAGACCGCACTGGTAGAACGAAGCACCTTTTCTGACTTTGCATTAGGATTGGGAGCAGCCTACTCAATGGAACTGAGCGAAGATCAGAATTATCTTAATTTTGGATTGACCTACGATATCGGCGGTGACCGCGATGTCACCCGTCTGGAAAGGTTGGAACGGCGTGATCTCAACAACGATTTAATCTCTCCCAATGATACTGTACCTTATTTAATTACTGATAATGAAAGAGGTTCAATGCGTTTCCCATCCCAATTTGGGGTGGGAATTTCCTACGAGAAAAGGTTGAAATGGATGGTGGGTACTGACATAACCCTGGCCCAGTGGTCTGACTTCAGAGATTTCGACGGTGAATCCATAGGATTGAATAATAACACAGATATAGCGGTTGGAGGTAGCTGGACACCGGATATTTTCTCTACATCCAACTACCTGAAAAGAATTACTTATCGGTTGGGATTTAATTACCAACAAACCCCATATGTCGCCAATAATCAGGATATTAATGACTTTGGTATCAATTTTGGTGTAACATTACCATTGCGTAACTTATCCAGGCTGAACCTGGGATTTAAAGTAGGGCAGCGAGGAACCACCGACAATAATTTGATAAAGGAAAATTATTTTAGGGCGTTTCTGGGAGTTACAGTTAATGACAATAAATGGTTTATTAGAAGAAAATTTGATTAGCAAATGAAAATGATCGCAAAATTTACCCTGATTTTGATGTTGGCAGCAACCTCCGGCGCCTGGGCCCAAAATGGTTGGAATTGGCCGGAGGATAAGGCAACTGCCGAGGAAAAGAATGTTTTGTACACAGATGCCTACAAAACGGGCAATTATGAGGGAGCATTGCCCCCTTTGACCTGGCTTCACGAAAATGCTCCGGATCTCAACCCTTCCATTTATATAAACGGTTCAAAGATCTATGAGGAACTAGCAGAAAAAGCTTCCGATGAGAGCGCTAAACTGGAGTACCAGGAAAAGGCCTTGAAAATGTATGATCTACGGATCGAGCACTTCAATGACGAAGCCAATGTGCTAAACCGCAAAGTATCCAGCGCTTACAAATTCTATCGAAATAACCCTGAAAAGTATCAAGAACTGCTGGAAATGTTTGAGAAAGCATTGGAGCTGAACGGTAACGAATTTTATGATGGAAACAACATAGCCTATATGGATATAATTCGTCGATATAAGAAAAACGGCGGCGACCTTTCCGATGAAGAAATCCTAGAGCGATATGACAAGATCTCTCAGGTGCTGGGCAGTAAGCAGGGCGAGAAATTTGAAACCATGCAAGGTCAGGTAGATGCCATGCTTTCGGAGGTAGTAACGGTAGACTGTAATTTCGTAGAGCAAAATCTAGGTACTAAATTCAATCAAAACCCCAGTGATGCCAAATTGGCCAAGAAGATAATTCAGTTGTCTTTAAACGGGAAGTGCACTGATAGCGATTTATTCATGGAAGCGGCCAAAACTGTATTCGAATCAGAGCCCGACTTTGGCATGGCCAAAGTGATCGGGTTGAAATGCCAGGGTAATGGTGATACCGATTGTGCCAGCGAATACCTGAATAAAGCGCTGGAGTTGACAGAGGACAACACCAAAAAAGGAGAAATCTATTATGCCTTAGGAAATATGGAAGAAGAGCGGGGGGCTAAATCGACCGCCAGAGACTATTACAAAAGAGCTGTTTCGGCTGATGCCAGTATGGCCTCTCAAGCCTATACCAGAATTGGCAATATGTACTTCAGCAGCTTTAGCAGTTGTAAACAAGGACAGAGTATTGTCGAGGACCGGGCTACCTACCTGGCGGCATATGAGATGTATAAAAGGGCCGGCAACAGCTCAGCAATGGCCAAGGCCAAAGAACAATTTCCCTCCAAAGAGGAGATATTTCTGGAAGGCAAATCTGCCGGTGAATCCCTATCCGTTGGTTGCTGGATTGGAGAAACCGTAGCGCTCCAGACCCGGGATTAGCTATTCTATAAACCATTGAAAAGCGGTCTACAGAGACCGCTTTTTTCGTTGCCATGAACCCAATCTTTCCACTTATTTTCCTTGGTTGCTTTAGTTTATTGGTGGCATGCAGTGATCATCAGGAGCAACTGCAAGAAATATCGGAATATGAGGGTCCGGTATATGAGATGGAGGACCTGGTCCTTTGGTACAGTGATTCGGCGGTGGTGAGGCTAGCGGTGCAAACCCCACATATGCTGGAATTTAAAAGTGGAGATCGGGAATATCCGGAAGGCATATATGTGGAATTCTATAATAAAGATACCGTGGTGTCTTCCACTTTGCGCAGTGATAAAGCCTATTTTGATCAGGAGACCAACACCTACCGGGCTCTGGGGAATGTTAAACTGGAGAGCCTTCAGAAACAACAGAAGCTCAGTACAGAAGAATTATTCTGGGATGTGGATGCAGAACAGGTGAATACCGATAAATTCGTAATTATTGAAACCCCTGATGATGTGCTACATGGTGAAGGCCTGACAGCTAAACAGGATTTCAGCAGTTATCGTATATTGAAACCTACCGGAGAATTGGGAATAGACGGACCGGAGGACCCTGAATAAGATAGGATGCTATGAAAATGTTCGATACTATACTATTATCCCTGGCTGCCGGTATCTTTATAATCGGCATTCACCAAACCATGAAATGGGGACTGGTATACAGTTATTGGATCATCATGCTGAGTGTGGCTATACTACTTTGGTATAATTTACGTAAGCAGAAAAGAAAGCAAGATACCCAGAATAAGTAAGTCTAATTTTGTATTTTAAGTTGCTTTGTAAGCACCTTCTACTCTATGGACCATAGCCAAATTGCGGTAATCATCGCTTCACTGATCTTCTCAGCGGTCTTTTCCGGGGTGGAAATTGCATTTGTATCGTCAGACAAACTTCTGATAGAACTGCAGGGAAAGCAGGGCAATCTCACTGACAGGATTCTCTCCCGCTTTGCCAAAAGACCCAGCCGGTTTATTGCCACCACCCTGGTTGGGAATACCCTGGCACTGGTATTTTATGGAATTTTCATGGCTGCTCTGCTGGAACCGGTGCTAGCCGAGATACTGCCGGAAATCATAAACAATCAGGGATTTATTTTAATCGCCCAAACCGTCCTGGCTACCATGTTGGTATTGATCGCGGCAGAATTTACCCCCAAAAGCCTTTTCCTCATCAACCCCAACCGCATGTTAAAGATATTTGCCTGGCCTATGCAACTTATCTATTGGTTGATGACGCCCTTGGTCACGGTGGTGGTCCTGCTGTCCAAGTTTCTCATTGTCAAAGTATTGCGACTTGAATATTCGGAGGATAAACCAGTGTTTGGCCTAACAGATCTTAACAATTACCTGCTGCAACTAGAGGAAAATATGCACGAGATGGACGTGGAGGTTGACACCCGTATTTTTCACAATGCCCTGGAGTTTAAAACCGTGAGGGTAAGGGAGTGCATGATCCCCAGAACAGAGATCGTGGCGGTTGACGTAGCCGAGCCTATTGAGGATCTGAAAAAAGCATTTATCGATAGCGGACATTCCAAGATCTTGATATATAAGGATAATATTGACGACATTATCGGATATTGCAGTTCACAGGAACTTTTTAAAAAACCGCAATCCATAGATGATATCCTCACCAGTATCCTGATCGTGCCGGAAACCTTACTGGCTAATGAATTGATGATCCAATTTATTAACGAGCGAAAAAGCTTGGCCCTGGTGGTGGATGAATTCGGGGGAACTTCAGGTATCGTAAGTATTGAAGACATCATTGAGGAGATATTTGGTGAAATTCATGACGAACATGATGAAGAGGATCTGATTGAGCAGCAGATGGGACCCAATACATTTCTACTCAGTGCTCGACATGAGGTGGACTATTTGAATGAGAAATATAAATGGGAAATACCCGAAGGAGAGTACGATACCTTAGGTGGCTTCATACTATCCGTCAATGAGGACATACCTGAGCTTAATGAGATCATTGACATACCCCCCTTTACTTTTACTATAATCTCCCTGCAGGAAACCAGAATTGAGACAGTAAGGTTGAACCTGCAACGTGATCATTCAGAGGATTAAAGCTGTTTTGGAAACAGCTGGGGATTATTTTGATTTTGAGGTATTATCTCAGTAATTTTGCCGTCCTCTATAGACAAGAAACTATGGCAATGATAAACAAACTTAGGAATAAGATGGGGACCGTTATCGTGGTTGCGGTAGGGGTAGCCATATTATCCTTCGTATTAGCAGATATGCTGGGGCCGCAGTCCAGTTTGTTCGGCGGGCAGGATAATTCAGTAGGTGAGATTGCCGGTCAGAATATCCAGGCACAGGAGTATCAGAATGTAGTTGATCTGATGACCCAAAAATTTAACTTTAGAAACGGACGTCGCCCCAATGATGCTGAGTCCGGTACAGTACGTGAGCAAGCCTGGGAACGACTGATCGGAGATATTGCTTTTGGCCAGGAATTCCAGGAATTAGGTGTTCAAGTGACCCGGGAAGAAGAAATTGATATGGTCCAGGGTAAAAATGTGCACCCCCAGTTAGTGGCTGCTTTTACAAATCCCGAAACCGGGGATTTCGATCCTGCTGCCATTGTGCAGTTCTTGAGCAATCTCAGCGCATACCCTCCGGAAACCCAGGCGGCCTGGTATAGTATGGAGGACGATATCCTTTCCGGACGGCGCCGGGTAAAGTATGATAATTTATTAGTGAAATCCACATATTCTACTCAGGAGGAATCAAAATTGGCCTATCGGCACCAAACGGAAGTGGCCGAGGTTAATTATTTGTATATACCTTATTATACCATTAGCGACTCCCTGGTTACTGTTTCAGATAAAGAGCTTAGGGACTACCTCACAAAACATGCATCGGAGTATCAGGTGGATGAAAGTAGGTCAATGAAATATGTCACTTTTCCGGTAAACCCATCGGCGGAGGACAGCACGGAGTTCCAACAAGAGATGGAGTTAATGAAGCGGGACTTCAACGAGACCCAGGATGATTCACTTTTCGCAGTTAGCAATTCCGAATCGCAACCGGCATATTTCCAGTATACCGTAGATGCAATGCCCTTGGTACTGCAATCAGATTATGAAAATTTGGCAGTGGGTTCAGTTTATGGGCCTTTCATGGAGAACGGCATGTACCACCTGTACAAGATCACTGGAATCATTGAGGATACCATATTTGCGGCAAATGCCCGGCACATCCTATTCAAGGGAGCAGACAATAGTATCGAAGCCAAGGCTGAAGCCAAGGCGCAAGCTGAAGAGGTCCTGGCTCAGATCAAAGCTGGAGCTGATTTCGCAGAAATGGCCAGACAACACGGTACAGATGGCACGGCAGCCAGAGGAGGAGACCTGGGTTGGTTCAGGACCGGTGCCATGGTGCCTGAATTTCAAGACGCGGTTTTTTCCGTGGATGAACCGGGTTTGCTGCCAAAAGTAGTAGAATCGGAATTTGGTTATCATATTATCGAGGTAGTAAACGCCAAAACCAATAAAAAATTTGCCATTGCCACGGTATCCCGGGAACTTCTGGCCAGTGAAGACAGCCGGGATGAAGCTTTTCGAAAAGCGGATTATTTTGCCGGCACCAGCGATGATCTCGAAAGCTTTGAGGCCAATGCGGTACAACAAGGAATAAATGTTTATGATGCCACGGATGTGGATAAGAATGCCCGAAGATTCGGCACCCTGGGTAACGCGCGTCAGGTGGTGAGTTGGTTATATCGGGAAGGGTCTCCGGGGGAAGTAAGTGAGGTTTTTGATATTAATAATAATTACGTAGTTGCGGTGATGACCGAGGCCACTGAGGAGGGGTTAGCGTCACTGGAGAAAGTCCGCACAGAAATCACTGCGAAAGTAAAAAATCAGAAGAAGGCAGAGATCATCAAGGAAAGGTTATCCGGAATAGAGGGAGATTTGAATCAGATGGCCGCTGAATTTGGTGAAGATGCGGAAGTACTTAGTAGTAGTGATCTACAGTTGAGCAGTAACTCTTTGCCCAATGTAGGTTTTGCCCCTAAAGCAGTGGGCATGGCATTTGGTATGGAACCCGGAGAGCGGTCAGATCCCATAGAAACGGATAATGGCATGGTAGTGCTGGAGACTGTGTCAATAACACCCGCGCCGGAAATTGCTGATTACTCGCAATACCGCCAGCAGTTAAATCAGCAAAAAGAGAACCAGACCAGTTTCGGGATATCAGAAACGGTAAAAGAGTTTTCCGATATCGAAGACAAAAGATATAAATTTTATTAGGAGAGTTCCATGAGGGATTATGAACGTTCACGGGAACAGTTCAAAGCACAGTTGGATCAGGAGCATCAGTGGCCCGGTGTGTACCTGTTTAAGTTCATAGTACCCGAAGCCGGCCAGGAGCAGGTGATGGCGCTCTTCCCACCAGACAAAGTAACCGTCAAAACATCAGCCAACGGCAATTACCGCAGTATTTCTGCCAAGTTAATGATGGATTCCTCCGAGCAAGTAATGAAAATTTACGAACAGGCTTACCTGATAGAAGGAGTCCTGGCACTATAAACCAAGCACAACATGTGGATAGAGAAAGACGATAAACTGCAGCAGACTTTTGAGTTCAAGGATTTCGTGGAGGCATTTTCCTTTATGACTAAAGTAGCAATAATTGCTGAAAAAGTGGATCACCACCCGAACTGGAGTAATGTGTATAATGTAGTTACCATTCAGCTATGCACCCATGACCAGGGTAATGTCGTCACTGATCGGGACCGAAAGTTGGCGGAAGCCATCGATAAGCTGTTGGCTTGATTTTCCAATTTGACCTCTACCCTTAAACACGCGCTATTTCTGGTTCCTACACCTATTGGGAACATGGAAGATATTACGCTAAGGGCCCTTAGCATTCTCCGCTGGGTAGACACGGTATTAGCAGAAGATACCCGTGTTTCGGGTAAACTGCTGAAAAAGTACAGCATCGACAATAGACTTGAAAGCTTTCACGCCTACAATGAGCATCAAAAAACCCCCTTACTGATAAATCGTCTACTGGAGGGAGAAACCATGGCCCTGGTATCTGATGCCGGTACTCCCTCCATATCTGACCCTGGATTTTTAATGGTGAGGGCATGCCGGGAAGCGGGGATCGAGGTAGACTGCCTACCTGGGCCTACCGCGCTGATCCCAGCTCTGGTTTTATCTGGATTTCCCAGTGACAGATTTATTTTTGAAGGGTTTTTACCTACTAAAAAAGGTCGGCAGAAAAAAATAAAAGAGATTGCTGAGGAAAACCGTACTGTGGTATTTTATGAGTCACCGCATCGATTACTGAAGACTCTTCAGCAGTTACAACAATATGCAGGTCACAGATCGGTTTCAGTTTCCAGGGAATTGTCGAAATTACATCAAGAAACCAAGTCAGGAAATTTCGAGGAGGTAATAGGTTATTTTCAGCAAAAACCCATAAAAGGTGAATTGGTCGTCGTTATCAGTGCTTAGAAGATTACCTTCCACCACCGGCAATCAATGGATGGCCGCCACCCTATCTGGTATTTTGCTGTGGTTGGCCTGGCCGGTAAGACCAACGGCCCCTCTTTTGTTTTTAGCTTGGGTACCGCTTTTATGGATGGAATCCTCCGGAAGGGACACACCGTGGGGAGGGTATTTTATCAGGGTTTTCTGGGCCTGTCTAATTTGGAATGTGGGGACCACCTGGTGGATCTATCATTCTACTGCCGTTGGAAGCATAGTGGCTATGGCAGCAAATGCGCTGTTGATGACTATTCCATGGATGCTACTGAGGGCAACCGCGAAGATGGCAGGATCGGGGTGGGGCTACCTGGGATGGATAGTGTACTGGTGTTCATTTGAATATATACATTTAACCTGGGAGATTTCCTGGCCCTGGCTCACTTTAGGAAACGGTTTTGCTATGTTTCCGAAATGGATCCAATGGTATGAGTTTACCGGTGTTTTTGGAGGTACTCTATGGATAATGTTGATCAATCTAGCTCTGTATATCTCCATCTGGGGTACTGAACTGTGGAGGCGGAGATCTTTCTACCTGATTATAGCCGGAGTCTTGCTCCCCATCGTGTTATCTTACCTGAGATTTTTCACTTATCAGGAGCAGGGGGAGCAGGTCGAATTTGTAGTAGTTCAACCCAATATCGACCCCTATACAGAAAAATTTATCGATTCAGAAAATTTCATATCATTTGATCAGCAGGTTGCAAGATTTATTCAACTTTCTGATCAGGCATTGACCGAGCAAACCGCATTCTTACTATGGCCTGAAAGCGCACTGGACGCAGTTTACCAGGAGCAACTCCTGCTTAACCCCAGGTTATTAGAGGTCGCTCCGGTGTCATCTTCTCCCGAATTAGCTGCGTTGTCCAACTTGGTCGCATTTAAAGGCGATCACCCGGAGATTTCCCTGCTCACCGGATTGACCAGTTACCGCATATATGGGCCAGATGAGGACAAACCCGTAACGGCGCGGTATGATGGCAAAAATTACTATGATGTTTATAATACCGCCTATTTCCTGGGCAATCAACCCGCATACGAAACTTATCACAAATCTAAACTGGTACCCGGCCCCGAGACCATGCCCTATCCGAAAGTCTTTGGATTCCTGTCAGAATACCTGGTGGATTTTGGAGGCACCAGTGGTCAAATGGGCAAACAAACAGAGAGAAAGGTGTTTTTCAACAGCGCTGGAGTGGGAGTGGCGCCTGCTATATGCTACGAATCTATCTATGGTGATTTCATGGCCAGATACGTTAGAAATGGAGCCAATTTTATTGGAATAATCACCAATGACGGATGGTGGAAAAATACTCCTGGTCACAAACAGCATTTACACTATGCGGTCCTAAGGGCTATTGAAAACCGTAGAGGTGTGGCAAGGTCGGCTAATACCGGAATATCGGCATTTATTGACCAAAAAGGCACTATCCTGCACTCCACCGAATTTTGGGAGCAAGATGTGATCCGAGAAGTATTAAGGGCAAATAGGGAAAAAACCTTCTATAGTCAACATGGGGATTACCTGGGTCGCACCGCTTGCTGGTTGGCGATTTTGGTATTACTTTCTGCCTGGGTCAAAAAACGAACACTAAAGAAATGAACTGGTCAACACTACTACCCAAAGTTGTAGATACAGCCAAAATGGGAGGCGATTTCATCCGATCTCAATCGGAAAAATTTAAATGGGATAAATTGGAGTACAAGGGAGATAATGATCTGGTATCCTATGTAGATAAGGAAGCGGAAAGACTGTTGGTAAAATCACTAACTGACCTATTACCCGAAGCCGGTTTCATTACCGAAGAAGGAACGGTAGCAAACTCTCATACTCCTTTACAATGGGTCATTGATCCACTGGATGGAACTACCAATTTCGTGCATGGCATACCCATGTATTCGGTTAGTGTGGCGTTATTGTCAGATCAAATTCCGGTACTGGGGGTGGTGTATGAAGTAACCCGAGATGAATGTTTTTATGCTTGCCAGGGAGGGAAGGCTTATTGCAATGAAAATGAAATTTCTGTGGCCCCTATCCGTAGTCTTTCCGAAAGCGTATTGGCTACCGGTTATCCTCAAGTGAATTTTGATCGATTGAAAGAGTACTTGGCGATCCTTGAACAACTCATGCAGCAAACCCACGGACTACGGCGTATGGGCAGCGCTGCCGTTGACCTGGCCTATGTGGCCTGCGGCAGGGTTTCCGCTTTTTTCGAGCATAATCTCAATGTTTATGATGTAGCCGCAGGAGTGATCATCGTGCAGCAGGCTGGCGGTGTAATCACTGATTTTAAAGGAGCTGGTGACTATCTATGGGGCCGTGAAATACTGGCGGCTAATGGAGTACATCATGAATTATTAAAGACAATCCGTCGGCACTGGCAATGACTAGGCCCAAATTTTAGTACCCTCAGTGCAGTTGGTACAAATGTCGATTTGGGAGCGATCCTTTAGCAGGCGCTTCCTGAAGCTGTTATATTCTTCGCTCTGCCAAAGTTCGCGGAAGTTTTGGCTTTGCAGATCACCTAGTGTATGGCTGGCATCCTTATCAAAGCAACAGGGAACCACCTGGCCGTCCCAAGTGACCACACAGCTATGCCACATTTTCCAACAGTGGTTGACCAGGCTGTTCTTAATTTCATATTGGCCGTTGCCTACTTCTCGGTACCTGGAAAATCGCGGATTATCCGGAATTAAGGGAGATCCATTTTCAAAATCATAAATCTGGGCAGTTTTGTAAGCTACCTCATCCACTCCTAAATCTTCGGCTAGTGATTTAGCGTCACCCACCTGGTGTTCGTTAGGCTTTACTACCAGGTATTGCATAATGAGGTGGGGAGTTTTTGATTGT
Organism: Cyclobacteriaceae bacterium; assembly: GCA_965224285.1. Classification (GTDB taxonomy): domain Bacteria; phylum Bacteroidota; class Bacteroidia; order Cytophagales; family Cyclobacteriaceae; genus JAJCYK01. The sequence continues at coordinate 2,922,247 of OZ245043.1, read as the reverse complement.
AATTCTTTTTTCCAATGTACTATGGCCTTGATCCCCTGAATGACTTTATCTAAGCGCCCCCCTACACGATAGCTTTGATAGGTCTCCTGGGTGGTGCCATCAATGGAGATGATTAGCCGATCAAGACCGGACTCCACGGTTTTACGGGCATTGTCATCCGACAGGAAGTGGGCATTGGTGGAAGTAGCAGTATAAATATTGCGTTGGGCAGCCACTTGCACCAACTTGTGAAATTGGGGATGTAAAAATGGTTCACCTTGGAAATATAATAATAGATACCAGAGAGTATCCCTTAGCTGATCCAGGGTTTTCTCATACAGCTCCAACGAGAGCATACCGGTTTCTCTGGTAAAGCTTCGCAATCCGCTGGGGCATTCCGGACAACGTAGGTTGCAACTGGTGGTAGGCTCTACCGAAATGCTGATGGGCAAACCCCATTGACGGGGCTTGCCGGTAAACTTGGAGTAATAATAACTGCTTAACACCTGCACCGCATTAATGCCCCTGGCAGGGGTGAATTTTGATATAAAGTTCAGGCTATCTTGCAGATTGAAGTTCATTAAGGATAAAACTACATTCTTTTTTAATAAATTTATCAAAACCCCCCTGGACCTTGAGGCTGCTCAAAATACTTTTTTGGATTTTTCCCTGGTTCTTCCTGGCCCTTTGTGGCTACCTGGTATGGAACAATTGGGATAAGTTGGATTTTCTCCCTGCGTCATCCAGCGATGAAACCCAAATTCATGCTACCATAATGGACCGCATGGAAAAGTTGGGAAAACTGGAATTGACTAAATATCATTTCCAGGAGATTACTGAAATTGAGAGGACCGGGAGGGATTTTTACAACATCTTCAAGTTGGAGGGTGACTCCAAGGCGGTTTTGATTTCCAGAGGGGAGGCAGTGGGGTGCCTGGATCTCACTCAATTGGAGATTAAAGATGTAAGAATACAGGGTGATACGCTGGTGGTGCAATTGCCGGCACCAGAAATTTGCTATTTCAAACTGGATCTGGATAAAACCAGAGTTTACTCATTACAAACGGGAATCTTCACCAGTGAAAAGAAGTTTGTGGAGAGCGCTTACCAAAGTGCTGAAAAGCAAATCCGGGAATCGGCTTTACAGTCCGGAATATTGGTTCAGACCAAGCAAAACGCAGAAGTTATCCTTCGGCCATTGCTGCAGGAGTTGACCGGCAAGCAGATTCTGCTGGTGTATGACATTGCCACCGTGAGGATACGCCGTGATTGATAAGCTCCAAGTCTCACAACAGTTAATTAAAACCATCAGAGCCTTTGCTTTACCTGCTCCACTCTATAGTAGAATACTCCTACTACTGATGGTGATTTCGACTATTGTGGTAGGACAAAATTATTACCGCTACGGACAATATCTAGAGTATAATCTGATCCGGAGCCTAACATTTAACCTGTTCTGCTATTGCTTGTTCCTAGGCACGCTACCACTTATTGCCAGCATCCATAAGTATTTGGCAAATACACCATTAATGTTTAGGGTGATACTTCATGGCTTAGCAGCAGCTTTTATTATAATCGGCTATGCCTATCTATTGGGGGCTCTACTTTATTTGATTGGGTTTATTTCTCAGCCCTGGCATCCCAATTTCATGACTAAATATTTTTTAAATATGGCGCTGGTTCATGGATTGGTCTACATAGTCTTTGTCTTGAATATGCCCAAAACATTAGTTTCGGGTTATCAGCGTTTCTTGGAAGTTAGGTTCAAAAGTTCCAGAATTCAATGCCCGGTGGATGAAATAATATGGATTGAGGCCATGGACCACTATGTACGGTTGCATACCAGTAATCGGTTCTATCTAAAGAAAACTTCAATGTTAAATTTAGAACGAGAATTAGATCCCAATAAATTTCGCAGAGTCCACAGAAGCTATATGATAAACCTTGATTACGTCAAACACCTTGAAGAAAGGCCCTCCAGGGCAATCATTCAACTGCAAAACGGAGTAGAAGTAAGCATAGGAGGTACTTATATGCAACAGATTAAGCAGCTGCTGGGGAGTTTCACGAACGATTAGAAGGTATTGGCGAATTGACCCCTGATTTGATATTAATATTGGCTTTTGCATCAGAAATTTCAGGATGTTAAAATTCATCCAATTTTTCTGTTTGACCGAGGTTTTGATTTTTTGTGTAATAACAGTTTCAGCTCAAGATCCTTATGGTTTAGAAACCCAGCCAGTCCAGTTTAAAGCCAGAGATGGTGTGACGATATCCGGTGATGTTCATCATAGCGATAGCGGCCGGGTTATGATCCTGCTTTGTCATCAGGGTGGCTCTAACGCTCGTGGTGAATATGGATCTACCTTCCCTCGTTTGGCAGCAGAAGGGTACAGTGTAATGGCTATAGACTTAAGGTCCGGAGGAGATCTATATGGCTTTGAAAATCGGACTGCCAGCCAATTAAAGCAGTCGTATGGTTTCTGCGACGCCTCAGCAGATATACAAGCAGCTTTGGATTTCATTAGCAGACGATATTCGCTTCAGGTGATAATTATAGGAAGCAGTTACAGCGCCAGTCTGGCTATATCAACGGCTTTGGAGCGACCGATTGAAGTATTGGGGGTAGCGGCGTTCTCACCGTCCTCAGGAGGCCCCATGGCTCAGTGTTTGCCGGATGAAGGGTTGAAGAATTGTGAGCAAAAACTTCTTTTAATCAGGCCTGGGAAGGAGCTGCAATTGCCCAGTGTGCAGAAGCAGTTTGATTTAGCCCAACAGCATGGGCACCAGACTTTTAATATGAAATTCGGCATTCACGGATCCAGTATGCTGGTGGCGGACCGGGTCTCACAGGCGAATGAGGAAGTGTGGCAGGTCTTGTTGAATTATTTAAGCCAGGTCAGCCCGAAAATTTAATCCATGCTATCCAGGAGTTCCCATACCAGAGAGGGTTCAAAACCTTTTCCAATGAGAAAGGAGGAGATTCGGTGCTTTTTAATAAATACATCATCAACAGCTAGCCTTTCCCACTTGGTTTTCATTAAATCCTCGAGTTTCTGCTGGTATTGAGTTTCATCAAGTGACTCCAGGCCTTCACGGATTCGATCCGGGCTTAACCCATGCGATTCCAATCCCCTGCTTATCTTAATTTTCCCCCACGAATTAGATTTGAATTTGCCGTTTGCATAATTGACTGCAAATCGACGTTCGTCCAGAAACCCCTCTTCCGTGAGCGTCCTCATTATGTCTTCCGACTCTGCCGGGCTCAATCCATAGTGGCTAAGTTTCAATTTTACTTCCTGCTTACTACGGTCTCGATAAGCGCAGTACCTGGCTAGTTTTAATTTTACAGCCTTCACTTTAGCATGGTCCTTTTCACTGTGTATCATATAGATTAAATTGCGCGGCGATCCCATTCCAAGATACCAATATTTGAAAAACCGACGGGCTCTTCTCTTACTATTTACTGCCAATGCCATCTCCGGTTTTGCTCAGGGCATTTCTATGCTGGCCATACCCTGGTACTTTGCTCAAAATCAACAGTCGTCAGAATTCAATCTGTTGTTCGCGATAGTGACCTTTATCAATATATTTTGGGGTCTGTTTGCCGGAACACTGGTTGATCGTTTCAACCGACAAAGACTTTTCATGGCTACCAATGGGGTGGAAGGGTCAATTCTGCTACTGGTAGCTCTTTATGGGTGGATTGTCGGCCAGCTGCCTTTACCCTTAATTGTACTGGTATTTGCTATCACGGTATTTGGGTACCGTATGCACTATCCAAACCTTTACGCCTTTGTACAGGAAGTGACCAGCCCGGAGCATTACACCAGGGTGACTTCATATATTGAAATTGTGGGCCAGGCCACTAATGTGATCGCAGGCGCCTTTGCGGTGATATTATTGGAAGGAGTGGACACCACATTACCCCTAATCGGGAAGATTGATATAGAGGCCTGGAATATTTATGAAATCTTCACCTTGGATGCCATTACTTACGGCATATCCGTGATAATCATTTCCTTTATCCGTTATGTTCCTGATAAGATATTTAAGGTAGACCGTAGTCCGTTGGTCAACAGACTGGTCGCGGGATTTAACTTTCTGCGCGATAACCCGATAGTATTTATTTTCGGTTTTTTCACCCATTCTATTTTCGTTATTATGCTGGTGAGCCTTTTTACGGTAATGCCCATGTACATTACCAATTACCTCAAAATGGGCGGAGAGGTTTTCGGGGGCATGGAAGTGCTTTACGGAATTGGAGCTTTATCAGCTGGAGTATTTATCGGGCGATGGACTCGCAACTGGCCCAAGGCAGATGTTATTATTTTTTTTATGTTCCTGACCACGGTCATCTTGCTTGGCTGTGCCGTATTGAAAACCTTACCCTTTTACTTCAGCGCCGGGTTTTTAATTGGATTTACCAATGCGGGTACCAGGATACTAAGAGTGAGTTTCCTGTTTGAGCAAATTCCCAATCAAATTATCGGTAGGGTCAACAGTGTATTTAGTGTGCTCAATCTCATTATGAGGATCAGCTTCACCTTGATTTTTTCTCTCACCTTCTTTGCAGTAGGCACCAATATCACCTACGCCTATGTGATCCTGGCAGCTTTCACCCTGCTCTCCGGGGTGGTTTTATGGATAAACCGGGCCAAATTCCTAAAGGCATCTTCTATTTGATCAATCCCTTGCGTTTAAGGATGGTTTCTACAAATTTCACCTGGTTGTCGTTGTTGAAGATCCGGAATGGCAAATGAATTAACTGGGCTTTGGAGACTACTAACAGGAAATGGTCCTTAGTCACCATAGCTCTTTTGATCATGTCCCAGGTAATAGGCATCCCTTGTTTACTGCTTACTTTCACCAGGATCTGACGGCTGTCAATTTCGTAACCCAATTTTTGGAAGAGCACCTTGTTTTGCTCCAGCTGAGGGATCCCGGCAAATTGTATGACCCAAAAAAGTAGGTACAGCACCAGGGCAATACTGGCTCCGGTAATCCACCAATGAGATGGGATAATAAAGTACATGGCACAAATGGCCAGGTATATTATAGCCACCCACCATTGTTCCTTAAGCACGTTAAGCAGGCCCATCTTCATATAAGTTCCTGTACTGAGTTGGTATTTTTTGGTTTTAACAATCATAGAATTGGGATTCGGGCTTCAAATATAATAGTAAATGAAGTCCACGGAAAAATTCTTATTATAAATTTCTATTGAGGATCGACTGCCTTCAAACTGAGATCCAGGCTTTTCACCGAATGGGTCAAAGCCCCTATGGAAATGTAATCCACTCCGGTGTTGGCTACCTCCACGATAGTGTTTTCGGTGATTCCGCCGGATGCTTCTGTCTCATATTTTCCATTAATCAGAACAACAGCTTTACTCAGTTCTGAAGGAGCCATATTATCAAGCATAATCCGATCCACACCCCCCGTGGAGATTACGGTCTGAACTTCCTCAAGACTCCTGGTCTCAATTTCAATTTTCAGATCAAGTTTATTGCGTTGCAGATAGCGGTTGGTGGCTTCGATAGCTGGTTTGATCCCGCCGGCATAATCAATATGATTATCTTTAAGCATGATCATATCATACAGACCATAACGGTGGTTTTCTCCACCTCCGATCACCACCGCCCATTTCTCCAGCAGCCTGAAATTAGGAGTGGTTTTTCGGGTATCCAGAATGGTGGCACCGGTGCCTTTGATCATTGCACAGAGCTTATTGGTGTAAGTGGCAATCCCGCACATCCGCTGCATACAATTTAATACCAATCGTTCTGAAGTTAGGATCGCTCTGGCATTCCCCTTTACTTTCAGTCCAATCTGGCCTTCTGTCATGGGTTGTCCATCCTCAAGCATTGACTGAATCTCTAAGCTTGGGTCCACAGTGTGAAAGATTATCTCAGCCAGGCGAATTCCGGCCATGATCCCAGATGCCTTTATTAACAGTTGGGCGGCACTGTTTCGATCAGCGGGTATTGCGGCCAGGCTGCTATGGTCCCCGTCACCCACATCTTCCTTCAGGGCAGCAGAAATAAAATCATCCAGGGCGCTGCTTGTGAGATAATTTAATCCATCCATGCCCAAAAATACAAAAGGCCCTGAAAAGGGCCTTACGGGAGTGTGGTTGGTTTATTATTCTTTGGTGAAGTCCAAGCTACTGACCCGGTAAGAGCCATCCAGATTCTTGGATCGCAAAACTACCCTAAAAGAGCCGCCATCATAGCTATAACGGCCTATAGCATATTTCAGCCCCCCCTCTGAGGCGCCTTGATGGACGTATTGAAAATCACTGGGACGGTATTTACCGAAGAAGTCTTTTAGGACATATTCGGCCTGGGTCCTGCTGTAATTGGATTGCACACCTTCAATTTTAAGGGTGACCATGTCGCTTAAATACCTGGATAATTCTTTGGAACTGCCGGCCTTAATGGCAGACCTGACGTTATTGATCACCTCACTTTGACCGCTCACTGGGGTCTGGAAAGTGCAAAGAAAGCCCAAAAACAACAGTATAAAGTACGTTAATATCTTATTTTTAAGCATAATTCGACTAATTTCACCAGGCATATCTCCAAAATTATGCCAAAATCAGCAAAGCGGGAATCAATCGTCAATACCGGGATTTTTAAATTAATACAAACTGGTATCAGTTACAAACCTGGCTTTGAATATTTATATTTGCGAGATGAATAAACGAGTACTGTTGATGATCCTTGACGGGTGGGGTTTAGGCAAAGATCCACAGGTGTCTGCTATCAGCAAGGCGCATACTCCATTCATGGACGAGGCATGGAATAGCTACCCGCATAGTCAATTGATGGCGAGTGGATTAGCAGTTGGACTACCGCAGGGACAAATGGGTAATTCCGAAGTGGGACATATGAATATCGGGGCGGGCCGTATCGTATATCAGGACCTGGTCAAGATCAACAAAGCTCTGGAACAGGGTACTCTGAAAGACAATCAAGTGCTTGGTGCCGTCTTTGATAAAATCAAAAATTCGAAAGGGAAGCTGCACTTTATAGGATTGGTCTCAGATGGGGGAGTCCATTCTCATATTGATCATTTGAAAGGGCTTTGTAAGTTGGTTGCAGCTAAGGATTTATCCCGACGCTTGTATATACACGCCTTTACCGACGGCCGGGATTGTGATCCGGAAAGCGGAGCTGGTTTCATCAGCGAGTTACAAGATTTTTTAAAGCAAAACGGTGGGCAAATAGCATCGGTAATTGGCCGGTACTATGCCATGGATCGCGACCAACGATGGGAGCGAATCAAACTGGCCTATGACGCTTTGGTGAATGGCAAAGGCAAAAAGACCGGGGACCTGGTAGGGTCCATCAACGATTCCTACCAGCAAGGAGTGACTGACGAGTTTATAAAACCTATAATTGCGGTCGACGAGGCTGAAACTCCCCTGGCATTGATAGAAGCTGAAGATACGGTAATATGTTTCAATTTCCGTACAGATCGGGGTCGTCAGATCACCCAAGTTTTGACCCAGCAGAATTTTCCACAATACGACATGCATACTATTCCCCTACAGTATGTGACACTGACTAATTACGACCCTGATTTCAGGGATGTACAAGTAATTTTCCAGAAGGATGATCTGGTCAACACCCTGGGTGAAATTATTAGCAAGGCAGGCCAGCGACAAATAAGGATTGCTGAAACTGAGAAATACCCCCATGTTACATTCTTTTTTTCCGGAGGCAGGGAAAAAGAGTTCGAACATGAAAAGAGGATACTTTGCCCCAGTCCCAAGGTGGCCACCTATGATCTGCAGCCGGAGATGAGCGCTCACGAGATCCGGGATGCCATAGTTCCTGAACTGGAGGAGAAGTCGGCTGATTTTATCTGCCTCAACTTTGCCAATCCGGATATGGTGGGGCACACTGGCGTCTTCGAAGCAGCGGTCAAAGCCTGTGAAGTGGTAGATAGTTGTGCTCAAACCGTTACCAAAGCTGCCCTCAAAAATGATTATACCGTACTGATCATAGCTGATCATGGCAACGCCGATTATATGGTCAATGAAGATGGGAGTCCCAACACCGCCCACACTACAAACCCTGTACCCTGTATCCTGATAGATAACCAATACAGAAGACCTATTAAGGACGGGAAACTGGGAGATCTGGCTCCTACCATTCTTACCCTGATGGGGCTGGAAAAACCAGAGGAAATGGATGGCGAATGTCTGATTTAAAGGTTTGGTCTTTTAATCGCTGGACCTATGTCATTTTGGCCTTGATGGTTATGGTTTCCTGTGGCGGTGAAAATTCTGATGTGGACCTGAAGTATTTTGACGTCAAAGGATTTACCGAGGAATTGATCGCTAAATTGGAAAATGTTGATTGCAGGGTTCATAAAGATTTCACCATTAACCACAACACAGAAAAGGAACAGGCATTGATCAAAGCCGACTCCACTTTCTGGGACCAGGAGCTAAAGGTATTCAAAGAGCACGATATCAATAAACCCGTCCTAATGGACGCCTATAAAATTCGACAAGGTCAAACCAAGGGTGGTCAGCAATTTCAGGAATACACCTTAGCAGACAGTAGTGATCAAGGAGTAAAATACCTGAAAATTATGTTTGATAGCCTGGAACGGATCAGTTCCCTGGAGTCATTGTATCAGGAACAGAATTTCCTTTATGCTAATCGGAGATATATAAAAATGGACTTCAATCCCAGGCAACCGGAGCGTCCACTAAGCAGTTATCGAGTGGAAGGATTTCATAAACTAATGTTTAAAGATTCGGTAAATTATAGCATAAAGGCTAATTTGGACTGTCCATAGCCATTAGTAACCCTATGAAGGAAAACACTGAAGAAAAGCCATCATTCCTGGAACGGATGAAAAAAAAATGGGGGTTAACGAGCATGTTCCAGGTAGTGGTGATCCTCATTGTATTCGCAGCCACCGGTATGACCGTGGTTTTGATAAGGCCTTTGATATTTCAGCTTCTGGGTATTGAAAATGCCGGCGGGTGGTTAAAAACTCTAAGCTACATCGTATTAGTGTTCCCCCTTTATCAACTGCTGTTGTTGATGTATGGGTTTATTTTTGGTCAGTTTAATTTTTTCTGGGAAAAGGAGAAAAAATTAGCCAAAGCCTTTATGCGGCTGTTTCGATAAATCTAGCTGTTTCGAAGTAGTATTCAGTTTATACCGATGTGCACTAAAGCATCTCCCCGATTTACTACGGGATTGTTATTAATTCCCATTACATACCCGGAGCGTGGTGAAGTTATATCTATTTTAAACTCAGCAAATGGGTCGGTGATAAATCCCAAAACCTGGTCCTTCTTAATCTGTTCTCCCGGTTTAACCTCCTGGTGAAATAAGCCGGCGTTTTTGGCCCTCACCCATCTCATTTTTTTGATGATCCTGGAGCGTTGACGTTTTGGGGTTTCAACCTCAATCATGCCTAGTTTATGCATTAGTTTTTTGACTCCTGCGGTGCCTTTTTCAATGGCTTTCTGGTCAAACCGTAAGGACTCCCCCCCTTCGTAAACCAATATCTTTTTCCCTTTGGCATGGGCGGCATAGCGTAGGGATTTTGGTATCAGTGGGGCATCGATGGTAAACGGCGCATTAAAGGCCCGGGCCAGGAATCGGTTTTCCTTGTCTTCCAGTACGCATCGCACCTGGGGAATGTTAGTGCGACTCGCTCCGCCGGTATGAAAGTCGATACCGTAATCAATGAAAGGGATTACTTCCTGCATGAGATGAAAGGCCACACGGCTGGCCAGTGATCCACTCCTAGTACCTGGAAATGAGCGATTTACATCCTTACCATCCGGGACTGCCCTGGAAAAATTTAAGAATCCATAGATATTAATGATCGGGATACAGACCACCGCTCCATTCAGAAGGTTAAAACAAGACTGGTCCAGCACCTTTCTAACAATCTCAATGCCGTTGATCTCATCACCGTGTAGTCCTGCCATCAGTAACAACACGGGGCCGTCCGCCTGACTATTCTGGACAAATATGGGGATATCGATTTTGGTCCGGGAGGGTAGCCTGGCGATATCCAAATTCAGTTGTTTAAAGCTTTCTGGGGGAATGGTGGTACCGGCAATTTTCATTTTGCTAAGCGATCACGTTATTGTTTTTACCTGCGTTGCGTTCGAGGTACTCTATAATTTTATCAGCTACATTTACGCCGGTAGCGGTCTCAATGCCTTCCAGCCCTGGAGATGAATTGACTTCAATGATCAGTGGCCCTCTTTTTGATTGCAGCATATCCACCCCAGCAACACCCAGTCCCATGCATTGGGCGGCTTGTACGGCAGCTGATTCCTCCTCCGGGCTCAGGGTGATGATCTCAGCAGTACCACCCCGGTGTAAATTGGATCGAAATTCACCTTCTCTGGCCTGTCTTTTCATGGAGCCTACCACTTCTCCATCCACCACCAATGCTCTAATATCAGCTCCCTGAGCTTCTGAGATAAATTCCTGTACTATTATACGGGCCCTCAACCCATTGAAGGCCTCAATTACTGAAGCAGCAGCTTTTTTGTTTTCCACCAAAACCACACCCAGTCCCTGAGTACCCTCTAATAGCTTTACCACTAAAGGAACACCCCCCACTGCATCAATGATTTCGTGGACCTCCCGGCTGTAATTGGTAAATACTGTTTTGGGTAGACCCAGACCGGCCCGTGCCAGGATCTGCAAACTTCTCAATTTATCCCTGGACCGAAGCAAGGCCTGGCTTTGAACAGCAGTGAAGATATTTCGCATTTCGAATTGGCGGATAACCGCTGAACCATAAAAAGTTACTGAAGCACCAATCCTGGGGATGACCGCATCGGTTTGATCCAGAGCGCGACCCCGGTAATGTACACTGGGGTTTCGCTTTTCCGTTATCAGATTACATTTGAGATGATCCACCACCTCTACTTGATGGCCTCTGTCCTGGGCAGCTTCCAGGAGCCGGTGGGTAGAATAAAGTGTCCTGCCGGTAGAAAGAATGACAATGTTCATTTCTTTTTCCGTTTACTCCTGTAGGAAATGTTGGAGCGGGCCACATCCACAATAAATTTTCGATACAGAAACTTCTTACCCAGCAGAATAGGAAAAGTAAGATTGCCCCGGTAGCTCAGAGAAAATTCAGTTATCAATTTACGGCCAAAGATCACTACCGGAGTTTTAATTATAAATCTTCTTTCTGATCCACCAAAAGAGTTTTTAATAGTTCTTTGTTTAAACTCCTCAAAATAAAAACTACGGTTATTATAATGGGGATGAGTTGGGTCAAGCAAGATAAAATGTAAGATCTTTTTACCCTTTTTTTTCACAATCTCAATGTGATGACAATGAATGGCACTGCTATCAGCGCCGGTATCAATTTTAGCGTCAATCTCGACCAGGTTCATTTCCGGCAGGTCCACTTTATCGTGTCTTCCAATAGTGGTTTTGTCGGTAGTCCTGGTGCGTGGCATAAGCAATAATGATTAATTACTAATAAGGGTAACCCCTAGTAGTCGGTAAATTAAACATTATTACTTACTGAGCAATTAAAAGAAAGGGCTAATACAGGTCCTTTGGAGTTATGATCTTCTGATTTAACAGTTCTTTAATGACAATCTCCGTCATGTCACTCTTAAAGTTAAACTCATATCTGATATCCATTACATACGCTTTCAATCTCATCTTAAGATAAGAGCGCCTTTCTTTCACTTCGTTGAAAAACAGGACCGTGATGGGTTTATTTAAGAAGATATATTTGGAGATCTGTGCAGATTCCAAGGCGATTTTCCTTACTTGATCAGTATCTATGGTAATCGGGAGATAGATCTCAGCCACTACCTGGCAGTTGGCCTCACCGGCATTGGAGTTAGATACCGATTGATTCATAATCTCCGCATTTGGCACGCTTACCAGAGAATCATCTGGAGTAACGATCCGGGTGGATCGCAGGCCGATTTCTTTAACTTCTCCATAATAGTTACCCACTTCAATTTTATCACCAACTTTAAAAGGGCGGTCAAATATTATCATCAGCCCTCCAAAAATATTCTTGAGAATATCCTGTGCGGCAAAACCAACAGCAATTCCGACAGAGGCGGTGACAGCGATCACCGTTTCCCAGGGAGGGCTGAAAATACCCCATATTACTACGTAGAATGCCAATAGCCAACCAAGAATACGGATGAATGGGATGAGGCCTTTAACAGTTATTCGGTAGCGGGCGCTCCTCTCAGCCAGCAGATCCAGCAATTTGCTGGATAAACCGATGGCAAGATAAGTGATTATCAAAAACACAATAGCCCATATGATCTTTCCAACTGAAATGGTACGTAATACCTCAGAGGGATCTACTTTTTCCTTTTCCTTTCCGGGGTCCTCGTTTCTAGGGGTGAATAAACCTTGGCCGCGGGTAGTATCACGGGCGATAACCACAGTATCAGAGTGGTATATAAAAATGGTATCGGAACTGTTGATCCGGATGATTAGGGTAGAATCAGCAGAACTTAAAGTATCTGCGGACTGACCCCATAGCCCAGCTGCCCCGATGGTTAGGACCAGGAGGATGGTTATGCCAAGATGCTTGAGCCAGTTCATGCTTAGTGAAGGATGTTTTTTGATTTAAGCAGATTAACTACCTGTCTGAACAATAGTGGATTTATAAAATATCGATCCTCATGCTTAACTATAATACCATCCTCAAAGAGGAGAATCAACAACAACTTGCTTTGCTCGCCAGTTTGCAGGAACACTTTAGCATAATCCGCCATATTAAGACCATCATGTAGCAGCAAGGCATGCAGGGTAAACAGTTTGTCGCTAGAAAGGTTGGCGAGAAAACTGAAGTCAAGATCTTTTAAGGATCCTATAGTTATAGTGTCACCCTCAACCTTGTGGGTGGATCGCAGCCAATAAATCAAGGCCAGTGAGATGTTACTATTAGCCATTTTATTAAGACCGGAAAAAAACTCTTTCTTCAGGTACTGCTGGCGCCCGGGCTCAGCCATCTTCTTAAACTTTTTACTCATGCGGTCAAGTTTTCCCGGCTTGAATTGGATGTTGTATCCACTTACTCGGTGACGCCTCAGCACAATTTCTGTTATTTGTTCATCCTTAAGCGGTTCCAAAAATATATTATAAGCAAAGAAATCTTCAATCGCAGAGGTTTTGATCAAGTAGTTATAAGCATGCAGATTAATAGTTACCAGCCAAAAAATATTTTGGTTTGTTCTGGATATAAGTTCAAAAAGCAAGTTGAGACATTCAAATCCGTTAACCCTTCGTAAGTAGTAATGCTGTAGATTTTCCAGAACCATTATCCTCTTTCCCCGCAGATTGTTGAGATGCTCTACCAGATGATCCAAACTATCGATTGAGGGAGCATTAAATAACTGGCCAAAGTAGGCCAGAAAATCATCAGTTCGGTAGATCTGTTTTTGAAAGTGAGCGCGAACTACGGGGAACTTTGGTTTCTCCTGCTCCAGAAAAAAGTTGGTTAAGGTGGTTGTTCCACTGCCCGTTTCGCCGATTAATGCAGTTGCAGAGAAATGTTGCTTTTCCCAATTTTGGTATGATCGGGCCAATTGTTTGATCTCGTTTGCTCTGGGTTCATAAAAGTTTTCGTTTTCCAGGGGAGCTATCTCAAAAAGTCGTTGATAAACGAACGGCAATTGATCTATGGCTGCGTCAGTTTCTGACAGAAATGTACTCACTTCAGCGCTTAAAGGCTGACTGGGGCCTGCCAAGCCATATTTCTGGCTAGTTTCCTGATAATACTTATGAAGTTTCAACCATCGTTTCTTCCCCTGTTGCACTAATTCAGGAAATTTAAGTTGATAGTAAGAGGTCACCCGGTCTCGTAGCGCTTTGGTTTTTTCCACCGCTTTTGCCTTGGCAATCCGTACTTTAATATCAAAAACGGTTTCGATCTTATTGAGGGCCAGTAAGCCTAAGTTGAACTTCGCCACACCCTGTTTCAGTTTATCGTCAGTTTCCCTACCCAGCTCTGATAAATTTTTACCAATATCCTCTAAACGGCTTGCTGCCCGGTCAAGACCTTCAAGCGCCAGCTCTTTGGGAGGTTTCTCTTCATCAAGCTCCTCCTCCAGGGCAGCCAGAGAAGTAGCCAGGTTGAAATCACAGATCTGGCTTATTTCCGTTAAACTGTGTTGTGCCTGATCTAGCGATCGCACCAATTCGCTTTTTAAGCTTTTAACCTCCGTGAGGAAGGTGGGTAAAGCCTCAAAAGCAATTAGTTCACGGGGAGAGATATAGTCAATTTCTGAATTCTGGATAGGTCTTTCATAGCTTATTTCTTTAGCTACTGCCCGGGTAGAGGATAGCTGATTGACTTGATTCTTTATTCGTACCTCCAAATTATCGATCAAGGCAGGTATATTTTGATCGAAAAGCAGTTTAGAGGCCTTGGGAATTTTTTGATTCAAATATTTTCCCAGATCGTATTTAACCTGCTTGATTACTTTGCTCAGCGCTTCCGGCTGGTTGTCAACCGCCTGTAAGTCGCTCTTCTTGGAGATAATATAACCCGAAAGTTCATCTAGGGCGGCTGCGATCTTTTCATTGATCTTAAGGTCAAGTTTTTGAGCGGTAAAGAAGTACTGCTCCAGATTGGCATATCGCAATTGATACAACTCCTGGTCCAAGTTGTAGTTATCGTTGAGCACTTTGATGGTATTGCTCCAGCCTTCTATGGACTTCCGGTAGGCTTTTCTGGTACGAAGGTGGTGTCGCTCTACCTTAGTGGGGTGAAAAGACGACAATGGTAGTTCTAAGGTTCCCACCTTTTCAAAGTGGTCTATATATTCTTCAAATACCTGATCAAAGGTACTGTTGACTAGTTTGATCAAAGTATCCAAGCCTGAGCGGATTTCCGCTACATTTTTTTCTAGGCCTGCCTGAAATTCTATGCCCGGTGCCGATATACTACTTCCTGGATTACGGGCAATGACCTCCGCAAAATCATGATCCATTTTGGATTCGATTTGCCATACGGCATCGCTGGAAGTTGCAATTTGTCGAAAGACCAAACCCATGGTTTTGTCTAATTCTTGTAATAGCCTATCTCTAAAAAACCAGATAACCAAGGTTTTCTCAGGGACCGCATGTTTCCAGTATGCTAGAGGTTCAACCTCTTTCCCTCGTATTTTGCGCCATCGGTTGGATACTCTGGTGGGAATCAATCCAATATTCCAGGCAGTATGTTTAAAACGTTTTCTCAACCCTATAAACAGACGATCTCCAGGAAGAACCTGGAATCTTTCCGGCTTTTGGGTTTCCCATTTAAGTTCTGGGAGTTTCTCGGTAAAAGCCGCCAGGGCAGTGAAATATTCAGAAAAGAGCTCATCAGGGGTCAACTCATCAGTCAGTGAAGTACCTTCATTCACCAGGATGGTGATCGACTCTTTGAGCGCCATCATGTTACGCAATAACCCCAGTATATCCAGGCTGTTCTCCTGGGTCTGGATTTTACTCACATAATTTTCAAACTGGCTCCCAACTTCCTTTAACAATGAGATCTGATCATGCAGCTTTTGCTCCAAGACTGGAATTATATGGGCATTAACCAGATCCTGCAGGCGGGAGTACAGTGTATATGAGTGTTGATCCATGATTATGGGCGGACCATTGCGCTAAAAATCAAAAATATCAGTTAAGATAAGGTTTTACCATTGAGAATGTTGTTAAATGGTACATTTATAAAGTGTAACCGGAAATATCCCGGGAATTACCCCAGTGGATTCAGGTGGTCCGAACCTTCTTCATCACGGCGATTACGAGATGCTGGGGGGTCATCAGCAATAGGTGGATTCAAGGCAGTAGTTTCATGACTTTCCAAAACCCTTTCCCCGGAGTCCGATTGGGTTATAGCTTTGGGTTCTTCATCCTGCCCGCTGCTTTTTATAAGTCCATACATCATAATCAGACTGCTGCATAGAATAACCAGAAGTAAGATAGCGGGGCTGAATCCCTCAATTTGATGTTCTTGAGGGATACTGTAAAACAGCAGAATTGTTATCAAGCCCCTGGGTGCAACAAATATCCCCGGGTTTAACTGAGTGCTGGCTAAAGTTTTCAAGGCTACCCACCTCAGCAGGTACATAATAATTAATGCCAACAAGGCTATTAGAAATACCGCCACTTGGTTAAAGCCGTCTAATGTGATTGACATGCCAAAGACGATAAAGAAGAAGGTCCTGATCAGGAAGGAGCTTTCCAGAGTAATGAGCTTAATCTCCCTTAAAAGAATGGCATATGGTTCCCGCCGGATAAACTTTTCCATAAATCCTTTAAAGAAGATATCCTTGTTGTTGAGCATCAGACCAAATGCCAACACAAAAATCAAGGAAGACAAATGAAACAGTTTGCCGGTAGCATACAGTAAAAGCAGCACCGCTATAGGCAGAAAAAGCTTTACTTCCGCAGTCACCTTTTGGATTAAAATAATGATCAGGTAACCAAATATGACTGCGATGGCCAGGGTCAACCCTATATTTTTGGCCACGTGTAAGCCAATAGCGCCGGCTCCATCAAGTTGTGCGCTGTCCAATAAGAAATAAAAAAACATGATGCCCAGGATATCCGAAAATGCGGATTCAAACACCAGGAACTCCTTTTGTTCTCCTTTCAGATTAGCGACACTGGGGATAATGATAGCACTGCTCATTATGGAAAGGGGAATGGCATAAACTACTGCACCAAAAGAAGTTACCTCAAAGAAGAAGCGAATTATCATGGCAATACCGAAGGTAGTAAGCACCAGAAGTAACAGAGCGATCAGCAATGAAGTGCCGATAAGTTTTCCTTTATCGGCTTCCAAGTGAAGATCCAAGGCAGCTTCCAATACGATCATGATCAGGCCAATGGTGCCCAGGGTTTCCAGAGTTGGTCGTAAAGCTTGTTCATCCAGAGGGATGAAAAAGCTGATCAGGAAGCCGGTTATAATTAGCATTAGCACCGAAGGGACATTTGTTTTCCTGGCTAAAGCATTATAAGCATAGGAAAGGATAATAATAATGGAGGCGCCGATTACTGCCCAATAAACATTAAACTCTTCCATATCAGTTTCTTTTCCAAAAGTATGGTGTGAATAATATCAATACAGTAAATAATTCCAAACGACCCAACAACATCAAGAAAGATAGAAACCATTTTCCTGCTGCCGGCAGGTGTGAGAAGTTATCCACCGGGCCCACTGATCCCAATCCCGGACCAATATTGCCCAAGGAAGTGGCCACACTTCCTAAAGCAGTGCTGAAATCTACCCCGATCAGTCCCATGATAAAAGCGCTAATTACATAAATTGTCAGGTAGATCATAATAAACGCCAGAACATTGTAAGTGATGTCCTGGCTCACCGCTTTATTGTTTAATCGAACCGGAATAATGGCTGAGGGATGAATCTGTCGTTTCAACTCCAGCATACCGTTCTTTAATAATAAAACATGCCTTACGATTTTCACTCCTCCGGCAGTTGATCCGGCTGAAGCACCTACAAACATCAGCATAAAGAAAATAATGGTCAATGCCGAACTCCAGGCAGTGTAATCAGCCGAAACAAAGCCAGTGGTGGTAATAATGGCTACCACCTGGAACAAAGCATCCCGGAATGAACTTTCAAAATCAGAACCGTTTGAGGCATAAATCCCGATCCCTATAACCACGGATAATATTACTACCCCCATAGAATACACCCGGAATTCTTCGTTGGCCCAGATCTTTTTAAAGTTCCCATTAAAACCAAAATAAGTAAGGGTAAAATTGGTGCCGGCAATGAACATGAATACCACAATGATATATTGAATCAGGGCATCATCGAAGTAAGCAATGCTCTCCTGCCTGGTGGAAAATCCTCCGGTAGCCATAGTGGTGAGGCTATGATTCAAGGCATCATAATACCCCATTCCAGCAATGGCCAATAAACAAAATTCGATGATAGTTAAGCCGACATATACCAGCCATAGACGTTTCGCTGTTTCGGTGATCCGAGGTTGCAATTTATCCGGTTTTAGCCCAGGCGCTTCGGCAACAAAAAGCTGCATTCCACCGATTCCCAACATAGGAAGAATAGCGACTGCCAATACGATTATACCCATACCACCGATCCACTGGGTAAGACTTCTCCATACTAGGATTCCTTTGGGAAGAGCTTCTATATCATTTAGAATACTGGCACCGGTGGTGGTATAACCCGAGATGGTTTCAAAGAATGCATCAGTAAATGCCGGTATATTTCCGCTTAGCACATATGGTAAGGTACCGCTAAGAGACATAATCAACCAGCCCAGAGTAACTATTAAGTACCCTTCCCGTTTATTTAATTCGCTTGTAGTAAAACTGCGGTTGAAAAACCACATTATAAACCCGATCCCTGCGGTGGTAGCGGAGGAAATCGCCAAGGGCATCAGACCACCTTCTCTGAAATAAAGTGCTACCGGTAAGCATAACAACATAAACCCACCGTTGAACATCAAAAGAATGCCCAGCAGACTGGCGATTATTTTAAGGTTGAATTTCATTCAGAAATCGACCCTTTTCTATTTAAAAAGTTTTTCCACTTTGGTGATACAATCAGGTCTGCTCAATACCACAACCCTATCTTTGGGTTTAAAAATAAATTCTCCTTTAATAGTATGTCCCTGCCCGTTTCTGATAACCCCTCCAACAATAGCGGATTTAGGGAAGTCGATATCCTGGAGCTCCTGGTGGGCTATTTTAGAGCCGTCCATTACTTCAAATTCAAGAATTTCCGCATCCACCCCGTGCAGGCTGGTCAAATCCAATACCTCACCTTGTCTGATATAGCGAAAAATAAAATTGGCGGCTATTAATTTCTTATTGATCATGGTATCCACCCCTACGTTTTGAGATAGGTGGATATATTCGATATTTTCTACCAGCGCAATGGTTTTGGGAACCCCTTGATTTTTAGCCAATAGGCAGGAGATAATATTGGTTTCGGAGTTGCCGGTTACTGCGATAAAGGCATCCATATCCGCCAAGCCTTCTGACTTAAGCAAATCCACATCGCTGCCTTCAGCATTTATAATTAATGTTCCGGGAAGCTGATCAGCTAGTTCAAAACACTTTTCCTTATCCATCTCGATCAGCTTGACCCGATATTTGATACTTAATTTGCGAGCGGTGTGGAACCCGATCTTGCTGCCTCCCAAGACCATTACATTTTTAATGGTGCGACGTTCCTTGACGCTGAGGTTTAAGACCCGTTCAATCCCTTCAGGTTCTGCAATGAAATAGGCGTGATCATCGGCTTTAAACTCGGTGCTGCCCCGGGGAATGATAGTTTCGTTATTCCTTAATACTGCTACAGTAATGAAATTATTCTGCGGATTAAGATGTCGAAGCTCTGAAAGGGTTTTATTCTGCAACGGACTGCCGTCATCCACATTGATTCCGACCAGAGAAAGCAGCCCTTGGTCAAAATCGAAGGTATCAGTTATCACCGTTTCTTTTAGTAGCCGCTTGATCTCCCGGGCTGCCAACGATTCAGGAGATATCAGCTCGTCAATGCCCATCTTTTTCAGGGCGGTTTTTTCTTTTTTTAGCAAGAATTCAATATTACTGATACGGGCAACTGTTCTTTTGGCCCCTAACCTCTTTCCGATGATAGCGGTGGCGAGATTAGTTTCTTCGGAGCTGGTTACTGCCAGTAGTAGATCGGCTTTACCCACTTCGGCTTCTTCCAACACACTGAAATAGGTAGCGTTACCTCGGATCACTGCTACGTCCAACAAGGCGCTGATCTGGGAGAGCTTTTCCTTGTCAGTATCTATCAGCAGGATGTCATGTTTTTCGTTCGCCAATAGTTTTGCCAGATGGAATCCCACTTCACCGGCGCCCGCAATTATTATCCTCATATATATGTAAAAAGGCCCCGGAAAGATACGTAAAAAGTTTTCAAAAAATATTGGGCGGAGATCAGCTTTTAAAGGCCGGGGTCAATTTAAAAATGTAGCATTTTATCTCTATGGGAGCCTTTGTTGATCGGTTTCCCGCTGGTCTTCCTCCTCATTTGTGCCGTAATCATCAATGTCATCAAGTGTTTCCAGATCTTCATACTCTTCCTCAGATGGCTCCTCTTCATCCTGGGGCTCGAATTGATGTTGTTCCGGGATACTCAGAGCTTCGGAATTATTAAAATATTGGGCTTCTACATTTTGCAGCAAGGTTTTGGTGTGTTGTATATGCTCGTCAAGTGCCGTGATCTTTTCTCTAAGTTGAGGGATTTCGTCGGTTAGGCGGTCAATATCCTCCCGATTCCTTTGATTTTTCCGCTCCAGGTTGGACCTGCGATTAGCATTGGTCTCACCTGAGAGCCTCTCTTCATTTTTGGTGATCTGTCTGCGCATATTAGCGATTGATCTTTCAGCCCGGTCGATATCTTTTTTATGACCATTTACCAGCTTAAGGTCCTGGTCTATTATTTCGTTATAGTACTCGGTATAGTGATATCTCAGGTAATCCCTGGTTAGGAGGCGTAATTGCTCCATACCATCAGGATAATCTTCAGGGTTGATCCAAATGTCATAGCCCAGTAGAAAGGATAGCGCTAATTTCGTTTCCGAACCTTCAGTAATAAAGTTTAACCGGAGGTCCCCTCTCTTATCCGAAACCCGGTTGAGACTGATTCTTTCCACAATCATTTCAGTTTTACCGTCATTTTTAGCCTTTTCACCGAATTCCTGTTTGGTAAAATCTGCAAAAGTATCCTTGTAAAAGCTTATGTCGTCGTTAAGGGGAGCTGTCCAGGCATCCGCCACAATATCCGTCACCGGAATTTTAGTATGTGTTGCGGTAAGATCCTGAGAGGTTGCAGGTAACGCCCAGCTTAGTATAAATATCACCGATAATATCCTATGCATAACTGAAAATTTAGGTTCAAACTAATTTTTTTCTGAAAATCAGAAATTAGCCGGATAACTAAAATAGCCAAAATTTGTGCCGAATACTCAATTTGGCTGCTGATTATTATGAACTTTCGACCAATCAACCGCATTGCCTGCTGAATGTCGACCTGATTAGGGCGGAGTGACAACCGCCAGGCACCGAGGTACTTTCCGAGTACGAAATTTGTTCCTAAATTAAGGGCATCTGAAAACATTTTAAACGGACAATGATGTCCAATGAAGGTTGTTCCCAGCTAGGTATAGACATTATCAACCCGGAAATATCTTGATTCAAAACAGACTAAGGAAGTTTTTCATCGCGGCCATGTTACTCCTGGGATCCCTGATCATTGGTGTGTCTGGTTTTATGCTACTTGAGGGATATGGTTTGCTGGACAGCCTATATATGACCTTGATCACTATTTCTACCGTGGGATTCAAGGAAGTGCATCCGCTTAGCAGCACCGGAAAATTGTTTGTAGTGGTATACATCATGGCAAACATAGGCATCTTTACCTATGTGGTTTCAATTATCACCACCTATATATTTGAAGGTGAATTAAATAAAATTTATAAACATATTATTTTTGGATGGGAGGTTAAAAAGATGAAAAATCATGTCATTGTTTGTGGCTATGGAAGAAATGGTTCCAGAGCCTCTGCCGAACTCTTATCCACTGAGACCCCGTTGGTAATAATCGAGAAAAGCCAAGAGGAACTTGAAAAACTTCCCCAAGAAGGAGTACCGTATATCCATGGGGACGCCACCATGGATGAAGTACTGCAAAAAGCGGGTATTGATAAAGCTAAGGCAATTATTACTACCTTGCCCAGTGACGCCGATAATGTTTATATAACTATGAGTGCCAAAGAATTAAATCCCGGCATTCTGGTAATTGCCCGGGCCTCCGACCAGCATTCTGAGAAGAAATTACACCGGGCAGGGGCTGATCGCGTGGTCATGCCGGATATTTTAGGTGGTATTCACATGGCAAATCTGGTAACCAAACCCTATGTTATAGAATTTCTGGAGATACTGAACGGAGTGGGAAATTCAGAACTACTGTTGGAAGAATTCAGTTATGGCCAATTGAAACCTTCGTTCCGGGACAAGACCATCGCGGAGTTGGATATTCGAAAAAACACCGGCGCCACGGTGGTGGGGATCAAGGATAATGAAAAAGGGTTTGTAATTGTTCCTGACATTCACACGATGATCGGTGACAGCGATGTCTTAATTGTTTTGGGCTCGGAAGCCAGTTTGAGCAAGTTTAAGGACTATTGTGAATAATTATCTAAAGCCGATCCCGGTTCCCCGATAGCCGTTTTGTTCCAACTTTTCCGCCGACTTCAACACTTTTTCCTTCAACTTTCCCTGATACTCTTCCAGCTTTTGGGAGATCTCTGGATTTGAACTTCCGAGAATTCTAGCTGCCAGTATGCCGGCATTACGGGCTCCGTTTAGCGCTACGGTAGCGACAGGTATCCCGGAGGGCATTTGCAGGATAGACAGGATGCTATCCCAGCCATCAATAGAATTGCGGGATTTAACCGGCACTCCAATTACCGGTAAAGTGGTCATTGACGCCACCATTCCGGGAAGGTGAGCAGCCCCACCGGCACCAGCAATTATTACTTTTATACTGTTTTCCTTGGCCTCTTTGGCAAAACGAAACATACGCTCGGGAGTTCGGTGAGCGGAGACTACTGTCAAGGCAAATGCTATTGATAAATCTTCCAAAAACTCAGCCGCTTGTTGCATCACTTCCAAATCAGACTCACTGCCCATTATTATGGCCACTTGGGGTTTACTCATGACACTACTTTTATTATTTCTTTTACCAAATTTACTTTTTCTATCAACCTTCCTGTATCGGAGTCCACAATGGTAACGTGACCCATTTTCCGAAAAGGTTTGGTTAACTTTTTACCATAAATGTGGACCCGCACTCCTGGAATTTTCAAGGCCTGCGATATCCCTTCATATTTTACTGGTCCGGTGTAACCAGATGCTCCCAGCAGGTTGACCATGGCTGCTGGCGTATGCGCCTGGGAATTACCTAGGGGGAGACCCAGGATGACCCTTAGATGTTGTTGAAACTGGGAGGTGTAATTGGCCTCAATGGTGTGGTGTCCGCTATTGTGTGGTCGTGGTGCAACTTCATTGACGGTGATACTGCCATCAGGTTCCAAAAACATCTCTACCGCTAACAGGCCCACGATACCTAGATGCTCCATTACCTCAATGGCCAGCTGTTTGGCGGTCTGATGTTGCTCCTCAGATATTTCAGCCGGTGACAAAAGGTATTCTACTAGGTTGTGATGGGGATGGAAAACCAGTTCCACCGTAGGGAAGGTAGATATTGCGCCTTGCGAGGTCCGGGCGCCCACCACAGATATTTCTTTTTTGAAATTAACCAGCTTTTCCAGCAATCCGGTTCCATCCGGAGCCTTCTCAATGTCTTTGATTTGCTCGATCCGTTGAACTCCCCGGCCATCGTAGCCGGCCTTACCCAGCTTGTAAAAACCAGGCAATAGGTCCCTGTGTTGATCAATGTTCTCAGGGTGATCCAACAGCACGAATTCCGGGGTGGGGATACCATGCGTCTGGTAGAACACTTTTTGAGTACGCTTATCCTGTATAAGCTGGATTACCTCAGGCTGGGGGTATACTTCAACACCTCGTGATTGAAGCTCCTTTAAAGCCTCGGTATTTACGTTCTCAATTTCTATGGTAACCAGATCACAATCCAGACCGAATTGCACCACCGTATCAAATTCGGTAAGGCTACCACAGACAAATCGATCAGCTGCGGATTTGCATGGCGCCTCCGGATCAGGGTCTAATACAGAAATGTGGAGGTCCCAATCCAAGGCCGCCTGGATCATCATGCGGCCTAATTGGCCGCCACCCAGTATGCCAATCTTGATATTGTTGATCCGCGAGTTCACCAAATAAAATTTATCAGGGTTTGGGGATTATTAACCGGTAAACTTAAATTTGATCGCCTTTATACACTTGTATTCCCATTTGAGCCATCAGTTCACTGGCATTAAAGCTGTTGCACAACCCTGGGGTCAATGTGTAATCAAATATAAGCTGGTTGTTGATCAATTTACTGTTAAAGCTAAAATTTTGTAATTGGGATATGGATTCAGCCAACTCTCCCAAGGCCAGATCATGGGTAGATATCACACCAAACCCTGTAGATTCATGCAGCTGTTTTATCAACCCAGTGGCTCCTCGGTGCCGGTCCTGTGAGTTAGTGCCTTTTAAAATTTCATCCAATAAAAATAAGACGGCTTGATCTGGTTGTTGTACCCGTTGGATAAGCTGATTCAGCCTCTTTAGTTCCGCATAAAACGAACTGATATGCTGTTCCAGTGAATCCGTGGTCCTCATAGAAGTAAATATTTCAAACAGACCAACTTCCAGTGATCGTGCACAACAAGGAGCCCCCATATGGGCCAGTACCGTATTAACGCCAATAGTTCTTAGAAAAGTGGTTTTCCCCGACATATTGGATCCAGTTAGGATCACAATGCTGCCTGTCCCATTGATGTTAAAGTCGTTGTGTACCCGGGATGCAGTATCAATAAGTGGATGGCCGAGCTCAGAGGCCTGGAAGGTGTGAGGGGTATCGGAGATAGTAGGAAACGCCCAGTCTGGGTTTGCATAGGCTGTCAAACTCAAACAAGAAATAAATTCAACCTGGTTGATGGCCTGGAACCACTCTGATACTTTGGATCCATAAGAGTTTTTCCAGTTCCTGACCTGGATCAACCATATCAGGTCTAATAAAAAGAAAATGTTGAAGATCCAATAGAACATATTCATGCGGAGTTCTATCCTGCTTAAAATATGGCTCAGATCTTCAATAATTTTTGAGGCGGGCGTGCTTTGAACGGTAAAAGGCCGTTGCAAACTTTGTAGCAAAGAGGACTTGAAATCCGAATTCTCGAGATGGTCAATCATCGCTCGGTAAATTTTCAATGTCTGTATGCTCTCATATGTCTTTTTGTAAGTTTCTTCTGCTTGCGTATTTACTTTTTTAAGGATGAAGCCATTTACTATCACTAAAACGATTAGATGTAGAATATGGAGATAACCCGCGAAAAACGCTGTTAACATGACCACACTTGTTGCGGGGAAAATTGACAATACCCACCAATACCAGGAGGGAATATCGGGGTGTGTCAAATCTAAAAACCACGGGTGTATCATTTGAGGGTCCCTGGATTTTTCCCGGTACATATGACCTTTACTTAAAAACTCCAATAGCCACTCTGGTTTTTTCTTCAATTCTTTTACGGCATTTTGACGGTCTAATATTTGTGATTTTGTGCTACGGTGAAGCATAGCATGAGCTAAGGCTTCCTTTCCCTCTTTGGTAGCTGTGCGATCCATAAATTGAAATAAGGAGTGGGACCCGAATATATCAAGGTCGGTACTGTAGTGATGTTGAGGGTTTATAAATTCTTTTCCCAAAGGAAAGCCGGATAGTGATGGGGTGAGGCGCTTAACTTCATTATCATTCAGCTTAGCGAACTCCTGTAAGAATCGTATTTTGTTTTTTATGCGATTGTGATACTTCACTAAATAAGCGAATATGGCTAGTATTACCACCGTGCCTAATATTAATAAGGTCATTTGGCGGGTAGAGATGCTCAGAATGACCAGTCCTATTAACAGAGTGAAACAAACCACTCTCCACCAGGAAACAGTAGTAGATAATCGGGCATGAGCGGAGATTGCCGACTCCGCGGTACTCTTATTGCGCCTGAACCAAGTTGCAACTTGATCATTCATCCGTGCAAGTTAGCCAGTTTGGAAATTTTTTAAAATAGACTTGACGACCTTAATGGTGAACCTGCAGTCTAGCTCAATTTGAAAATGTGTCCTGAGAAAATAAAAATCGGATGATCTCAAAAAAAGGGATCACTGGCCCGTAACTTGCTTAAAAAAATATTAGTAGACTGCTTAATTAGAAGAGCTTTCATATCAGTGCAATCTGTGAATGGGGAGGGATCGGGGGGATCTCCCCTAGGTGTAATGTACATTTACTAGACATTTTGCTGCATCCCTCCTTGGCTGAGGAGGCAAATTGGGGCTTGAATCCAATGCTGGTTTTCCTGTCGAGGTATCTTCCCCTGCTAAAAGAAACCTTCCCTACTGCTAATTTTAGTGGGTTTCCTTTTGATCTTAGGCTCAAGAAGAGTGCAAATTCAGTATGCTGTAGGCATTTTTATTTTTCAAAAATACTGGGATTGGGGTAGAAAGAGGCCCAGGAAAACCAAAAACCGATAAAGGAACTGGTGGGGGGTAGCACTTGCCCAGCTCTAGGACCGCTAATCGCTTCACCAAAAATATTCCACAGGTTGCCCTCGTCGTCTTTCATTACCACGGGCAATTGGTCCTGTACCGGCTCGAAGCTCAGTAGATCGCCATTAATTTCACTATGGAAGGAATTAACGAAATTTCCCCCACGATCACCCACTACCACCAGGTTTGTTTCTTCAAACAAATCCTCTACCACGGTGACTTCATTATTGAATTCTGTGATGGGGTAGGCTTTAACTCTTCCGTTAATTATTACCCCATGCACTCTTTCCTTCCGGGGTAGACGAGAATCATCTATAGCTATGGGAAATAGTAAAAATGGATCTTCACGATAGTCCGCACCGGTACTTCGATCAGTGTAAGGATAGACGCCATAAGGCCGACCCAGTTGAAGGTCGTCACTGATCACTGTAGTGTTGGGAAACATTTGTTTCCAGGTACCCCACGTGGTCTCTACAAGTTGATAGGTCTTCGCTTCCTCGCCGATCAACTCACCGTTTACGCAATCCAGCCTCATTTGGGACCAGGTGCTGTTTGTACGCCGGTCGTACGGCATAAGGTTGGTATTGTATAGGAAACCGGAAACTCCAAAGGTGGTATTTCCAGCACCGGTATCCCGATTCCAGCCAACGGCCGTGCCGGTAAGTGGACAATAAGTTATCGCTATTGATTTATCCTGAATATCATCATTAACGATTTCGTGCCAGTCCAAAATTAGATGAGGATAGGCCCTGACATCATCACCAACCTTGAATCCGATCACCAGATCACTGTCTCTCAAATAAGTTGCTTGGCTTGCCTGAATCATGGGCGGGTTCTCCAGCGCCAAAATACCATCCTTTCCCACTCCCCCGTCCAATACTTGGCTGGTCGGAACCAACCATTGTCCACTACCCGGTGGTTGTCTACTGGTAATGTCAGAGTCGTCTGAACAACTCGTGAATAGCATGATAAATAAGGCTGGAAAAGTAATTTTCAAATTCATTATCATTTTTATGGTAATTTTAGCTGCAGAGGTTCACCATTTTGTTTACTAAGAATGTAATAAAAACCCCCATTTATCCGGTATGTGGGAGTAAGCTGTGTCCCGGTAATATTAGCATACAAGGGTAACTCAACACCAACATTAAAGGCCAGATTGTTGGTCAAACTAAATCCCAGGACTGGGTTAATAAACACCCACTCCCCACCGGTATTTGGCAGGTTATTTCCATCAACCTTGTCTTCAGAAGCCCTGCGATACCTGAATGAAATTGAAGGATCTATTAAAGTATTTCCCACCAATACCCGGTCCCCGACCCCCAAAATAGCCTGGAAATCCCTGCCAAATTGATAGGATTGATCAGCCCGGAAATCTTCATTAGTACCGGTTAGTCTGTAAGTGGCGGTGATGGTATAGGACATACTTTTTCTGGCTTCTAATTGGTGTGAAAAGTATGACCACAAAACACCGTCCCAGGCGCCGCTGCCCGGTTGCAGGTCAGCTCCTAACAAGATGCCATCTGAAGTAATATCGGATCTTCCGGTTGGTATCTTGGGCCCGGCGCCGATAGTGAGCACATCACCATCCTTATTGATAAGGTTGTATTTCAGTAATAACACGGCATCTCCGATACCACTGGTATGCTGCTCCTGATCAGGCAAGCCGGGATTGCTTATCTTTCTTTCCTGTCGCACCCAGGAAAAGAACAGGTCGGTGCTGAAGCGTTCCGAAAAGGTATAACCGGCTTCAAACAGCATTGAGTGAGTAAGCCTCCTGCGATTTCGCTCATCCAACTTCTCGGTACCGACCTTTAACGTTTTTAATACATTCAGATCGTAATTCAGGGAGAACTGCCAGGTGTTTTGGCTGCTGGCAGGTAATCCCAGGTTACCAGAAAGTGGTACTCCGCCTGAGCAACATGTCTGGGCTGCCAAGTCCAGATTGAAGATGGCTACCACTACACTGAGGTAATACGGTTTCATTTTCTCAAAAACCGGCTAATGATTCAACTAATAAACATTCAATTGATTGGATTAATTTGTCCAAAATCTGACAAACCTAAGAATATGGCCAGCCACCGTCAAGATCCTGACCTTTCAGAGGTTTTAACGGGTAATGTATACTCGTTTTACCCGCTCCCCAATGCCTGTTAAAATTTCATAGGGAATGACTCCAATATTGGCCGCGATAGCTGAAAGAGTCAGCTTGTCATTGAAAATAATCACTTGATCCCCTACTTCTGCCTGGTGACCGGTAACATCCACCATGGTCATGTCCATGCATACATGTCCTATAACCGGGGCTAATTTACCTCTCACCAGTACTTTACCGACCCCATTACTGTTGCGCCTATCGAAACCATCCGCATATCCTATAGCTATGGTGGCTATGGTCTTGCAACTATCCGCTTTGCCGCTGCGTCCATAACCAATGGTTTCGCCGGGTTGGATTTGCTTAATTTGGCTAATGGTGGTTTTAAGTACGCTAATATTTGAAAGTTTGGAGCCAGCAGGTCCAATCCCATAAAGGCCTATACCCAACCTAACCATGTCCAGATGGAATTTTGGATAATTAATAATGCCCCAGGAATTCAAAATGTGTCTAAGGCTTTGGGCAGACAATATAGGAGCTAGATCATAACATACTTTCTTGAAAGTATCAAATTGGGTATTGGTAAATTCTTCCTCCAGTAAATTATCTGCAGCTGCCAGGTGGGAAAAAATACTGGATACATTCAGGGGGAATTGCCTCATTTGTTCAACCAATTCCTCAATCTGTGAAGCCTCAAACCCCAATCTTCTCATACCGGTATCGATTTTTAGATGAATCGAGGCGCTCTTTTGATGCCGTTGACAAAATTGCTGAAAGGAGCTTAGTAATTCCAGACTATAGATCTCCGGTTCAAGTTGGTATTCAATCATCCTCGCAAAACTGTCGGGTGATGGATTCATCACCATTATGGGCAGGTGAATATCATCTTTGCGCAAACTTATACCCTCATCAGCATATGCCACTCCCAAGTAGTCCACTCCGTGATATTGCAGCAAATGAGCAACTTCCTGACTGCCGCTGCCATAGGCAAAAGCTTTTACCATCACCATGATCTTCGTCTTGTCCGGAAGTAAACTTTTAAAATAGTTTAAATTATCGGTTAGCGCTCCTAAGTCGATCTCCAAAACGGTGCCGTGATGCTTTTCCTGTAGTTGGTCTACTATCTTTTCAAATTCAAAGTCCCGTGCTCCTTTAATCAGGATTGCTTGTTCCTTGAAAGCGGGCCTTTGCTCCAGAAATTGATCAGTGCTGATGTAGAACTGGGAGGGCTCACTGAATAACTGGTTGAAGCGGCTTATATCCGGGCCTATGCCAAAAAATCTATGAATCCCCTTGGAATCCAATAGCTGGGCTACTTTGGAATATAAGTTTTCAGGACTATCCGCAGCCTGCTTAATATCCGACAAGATAACCGCTTTTTCTCTGCCGTGGGGTTGCTGATTGAGGAAGTCCAGCGCTACTTCAAGACCGGCAAGGTCGTTGTTGTATGTGTCATCTATTAAATAGCATTGATCCATGCCTTTTATTAATGATAGGCGATGAGAAATGCTACGCAAGTCTTTGACTTTCAGTTCAATTTCTTTTGAGGAGTAGTTTAAGAATACCAGAAGAGTGAGGCAATGCAATATATTCTCTATGGAGGCAGGATCGGTAAATGGCAAGAATAGCCTGGCCTGTTGACCGGAAAACTCCCACGAACAGAGGATTCCATCAGATTGTGGATCCAATACAAAGGATATATCAGCCTTGACATCCTTATTAGTTGACCAGCTAAATAATTGCCCCGATAGGAGCTGCTCTTCCAGTACCCGGCCCACATCAATATGATCTTTGCGATAGATCACTTTATCCGCCTTGGCAAATAACCTGGATTTTTCTCTGATTTTCTCCGCTCGATTGGTAAAACCACTATCGTGAGCAGGTCCAATGTTGGTAAATATACCCAGGGTTGGCTGAATGATCTTGCTTAATTTCTCCATTTCCCCTGGCTGAGAAATTCCAGCCTCAAAAATTCCAATTTCAGCTTTATCCGTTAGCTGCCACACCGACAAAGGGACTCCTACTTGCGAATTATAACTTTTGGGATTTTTAATAACCTTTAGATCACTCAACAATTGATAGATCCATTCCTTGATAATAGTTTTTCCATTACTACCGGTAATGCCAACAACTGGTATATGGTATTGCTCTCTATGATGGGTAGCAATTTGTTGTAAAGCGATTAATGGGTCTGGAACTTTTATCAGGTTGGCATCAGGTATAGATTTGATCCAGGTGTCATTATTTCGGCCTACTACAAAATATCTAACACCCGCTGCATAAACCTGATCTATAAATTCATGCCCATCGAATCTGGGCCCAGATAAAGCAAAAAAAATGGTACCTTGAGGAGAGACCACTTGCCTGCTGTCAATAAGTAAGTTATCCAGTTTTTCATCCGTATTCAGATGCAATATCTCACCTTCGGTAAGCTCACAGATCTCCGAAAATTTTAGGGTCATAGGCCTTGCTAAGGATGAATAAATCTAAGCTAATTTCGTAACTTTTTTCCTCAAATCACGTTATTGCTCATACAAACGACCGCAGCCCACAATTTTACATGAGGCAGACATTTACTCCTTATCCACCCAAATTATTGTTGCTGACCTGCACTTTTTTTGCCAGCACTTTATTATTTGCCAATACGGATTCCAACAATACCGATAAGGACCAACTAAAGGAGGAAAATCAACAAGAGATGTCTTCCAATTCTGATGAGCCCGGTGAAATAAAAACTGCCGGCAACCAGGAGTCCGAAAACCAGGAAGATGAAGTGATTACCACTTCGGATGTATCCTTTAATTTTGTCTTTTACCTGATTTACAAGATTAAATATGCGGAGATCTTTAAACTACCTGGGAGAAAAAGAGAGGGCAGCAGCTCTTCATTGAATGCTCCAAGGCTGATTAATGGAGTGTTGGACAGGTTAGTGGCCCCTAGGCTTTAAGCATTGACTAAAAATTTTTCCAGGTCCTTAAGGGTTAACACTCCCTCGTAAAACGCCTTTCCAAAAACAACACCCCAAACTCCTAAAGCCTGCAATTTTTCTATATCTTCTACTGAACTGACACCTCCGCTGGCCAATAGGCTGATGTCTGGAAAACGTTCAAGTATTTGACGGTACAGGTCAAATGAAGGTCCGCTCATTGCACCGTGTTTAGGGATGTCGGTGGTTTTAACATATTTTAACCCTCTTTGAAAGAAGTAATCGATATGATCGAACAAGTCGATAGCAGTATCCCTTTGCCAACCGCGTATGGCAATCTTATTGTTGATTGCGTCCGCTCCCAGTATAATCTTCTCCCTACCATAAGACATTATCCAGGATGCAAAGTATTCTGGGCGGTAAGCTGCTATAGTAGCAGCAATGATACTGGATGCTCCGTACTCATATGCCTTGATAATGTCGCCATCGGTTGATAGACCACCACTAAAACTTACTTCAAGATTGGTATGGCCGCAGATGGATTCAAGTACATCGTAATTTATGGAGGATCCTCGTTTGGCACCTTCCAGGTCTACTAAATGGATGCGATTGACCCCCACATCCTCAAACTGTTTGGCCACCTCCAACGGGCTTTGATCATATACTTTTTCCTTGTTAAAATCTCCACTGGTAAGCCTGGTAGTCTTACCTCTCATTACAGTTATTGAAGGAATGAGTTGGATCATAACTGGCAATTTTTTGTTTGAAAAAGTTCCCTAATTGGAATTGGATCAGGGATTAATGGAGCTTGAGTCCCCTTAGGGGGAATTTTAAAGCTACGTAATCTATTTTAAAGAAACAAGCTTGAAACCCTCCCCATGAATGGTCAAAATTTGGATCTCAGGATCTTTTTTAAGGTATTTTCGAAGCTTGGCAATATATACATCCATGCTTCGAGCATTGAAGTAACTGTCATCTTTCCAGATGGTTTTCAAAGCTGCGGATCTATCCAAAGTGCGGTTAATATTTTGACAGAGAAGCTTGAGAAGTTCAGACTCCTTGGAGGTGAGTTTTCGATCGTCTTCCCCGAAACTCAAAATTTGCTGATCGTACTTGAATTCGAATTCACCAAAAGCATAGGATTGCATATTTGATGCGCCACTTCCAGTCCTTCTTAGAATTGCTTTCAACCGCAGGAGTAATTCCTCCATACTAAAAGGTTTAGTAATATAATCGTCAGCCCCGATTTTGAACCCTTCAATAGCGTCTTCCTTCATTGATTTTGCCGTCAGAAATATAATTGGGACCTGCTTATTGGTTAGTCTCATTTCTTTGGCCAGGGTGAAGCCATCCTTCCTGGGCATCATAATGTCTAACAAACAGAGATCAAAAGACTCCGACCGGAAAGCCTCAATTCCCTCTTGTCCATCCCGGCATAGAATAGTTTCGAATCCCTTGGCTTCTAAGTACTCCTTGAGGATTTGACCTAAGTTCAGGTCATCCTCCACGATAAGTATTTTGTCCTTTTTCATATACTGGTATTGGGAAGAAAGATCTCAAATATGCTTCCTTTTCCGGATGCACTTTCCACATGTATGTCACCTCCATGCGCTTCGATAAGTGTTTTTACATAGGCCAGTCCAAGCCCGAAACCCTTTACATCGTGCAGATTGCCGGTCGGTTTCCGGTAAAATTTGTCAAATATTCTATTCATTACCTCTTTGGTCATACCAATACCATTATCGATTATTCTGATCCAAATGCCTTTTCCAGGAGCGTCGTTGGTCGATATATTGATGTTGGGAGGGTCAGTAGTATACTTGTTGGCATTATCCAGTAGGTTGTAAATTATGTTGGTTAAATGGTGCTCATCTGCCGGAATCACCTGCTTGGTGGCTTTAAAATCCGTGGTGATCTGGCCTCCTTTTTTCTCCACTTGCAATGCGATGTTCTGTAGGGCTTTTTCGATGGTCTTATGAACGTCGACACTCTCTATCTTGAGCTTAAAATCTTCTTTATCCAAAGAAGCGATTTGCAGTACTTTTTCAACCTGACGGCTTAATCGCTGGTTCTCAACATCAATTATTTTAAGGTATCGGTTGGTGATTTCCTGGTTTGAAACCAGCGCCTCGTCTTGTAATGCTTCTGTGGCCAGAGAAATGGTGGATATTGGCGTTTTAAATTCATGGGTCATGTTATTTATAAAATCATTTTTCATCACCGATAACTTTTTCTGCCTAACTATGGTGAAGATGGCATACCCAAAACAAGCGATGACTACCAAAATCAAGAACGCCGCCAGAGCTAAAGGAATCCAAATTTTCATAATGAGGTACTCCCTTTGTCCGGGGAAATAGACCATTAAAAAATTGGGATCTCCAATAATATCATTGGGAAAAAGTTTGACCCTCAGTTCTGAATTCAATAGTAATGTTTCGTCGTACCCGACGCTTGCGTAAACCATGCTGTCCCGGCGATCATCCTGTACCCCATATTGGTATGGAATATTGATACCCTGGTTAGAAAGCTCCATGCGAAGCAGTGAATCTAATTGTTCCGGCAGAAACCGGTTATTGAACTTTCGCTTACCGGTCAACAGTTCATCCAGTATTATAGTGACCATTTCGGACTTATTCTCCAACTTCAACTTCTCTTTTATACTATCCGCCTTTTGCTGAATCTTCTTGATTTCCAGGGTGATGTTTTGATTGTCGTCTCCTACAGAGCGAGCCTTCAAAGTATTTTCTTGTTCCAGATCAAGCCGAAAGCCTTCCTGCTCAACTGACACCTCCAGGTTTGAACGACCTTGGCTAATTGAATCGGGCGTTACCCTTAATCGGGGAAGCCTGTCAACCAAGGTAAGGGTATCATACGACAAAGTGTCCAGATCATTTAAATCGAACGAAGTCTCAAAACTGTTGCGAATGGTAAAAAGCGCTTCCTGTTTTTCCAACATAGAGACCACCCTGTTCAGGGCTTGGTGAACGTCCTGGGTGAACTGTTCCTCGTTGATAGCCAGTGCATTATTGATCCAATAAAGCTGGAAGCTTACCAGCCCTATCATGCTGATACCCATCAGTGTTATGATCAGCCTAATGGTACCCCTTTTCATACCATAAAAATACGGGATTATTCACATGCCTGGCACCAATTAACATATTTTAACACCTACTACACATTTGGATGGTCAATGCCTCGACCGGTCAATTAAAATGCACAGGGAACATAATTTATCCCTATTATAATAAATGGCGATTGGAAATAAATCTTTCGTCAATGGTACGCCCTGATAGAACATTGATCACATTGCCCACGGATAATAAGCACATCTGCTGGTAGGTGCGACTGGTTAAACCTGCACTATGAGGAGTTATCAAAACATTATCCATTTTGACCAGTGGATGGTCACTGGCAGGAGGCTCTTCCCATAACACATCCGCTGCATATCCCCCAATAATATTATTGGATAAGGCGTCAATCAAAGCCGCCTCCTCTACAATAGCCGCCCTTGAAGTATTGATAACCAGACAGTTTCGTTTCATCATCTTCAACCTTTCATCATTGATAAGATTCCGGGTTTCTTTGGTCAAAGGCAAATGTATGCTCAGAATGTCGGAAGATGCACACAAGTGCTCCAATTCCTTGTACAAGAAATCCGAAGTTTTAGCAGTTTGGCTCCAATACTGGATTTCTGCCCCAAAGGCATAAGCCAAACGCGCTACTTTAGATCCGATGTTTCCCAACCCCAGAATCCCTAATACTTTGCCCCGGACTTCATCACCCCAGTATTGGTTGCGATATTCCCAACGTCCCTCTTTGACCGCTTGAATACTATGAAAAATGTGACGTTGTAAGGTCAGCATCAAGCCCATAGTGTGTTCAGCGACAGTGTCTGCATTGGATCCCGGGAGGTTTAGGACCATAACTCCATGTTTGGAAGCAGCATCAATATCCACATTATCCAGTCCCACCCCGCAGCGGGCTATAATTCGAAGCTGGGGGAAACTTTCAATCAAACTCTCTGTAACCTGTCCTTTGCCCCTGGTAATGATGGCTGCTATTTCGGAAGTGTTTTCCGGAAGACCAGAGTAGGCGTCTACAATATCAGCATATGCGGCTAAAAGTTCGTTAGCTTCTCCGCTTATTGACTCCAGTAGCAGAACTTTTGGTTTCACCGACATTATGGTACTTCGCCTTCTCTATGATGCAAGGTAGTATATTTCAATCGTAGACCGCTATAAATAGTTCCGGTAAAGTCAAGTTACCCACCCGCCATGGACGCTACGGGTATTTCCCGAGGTCAACTGGCACTTTAAGTTTCGCTATAAGTTAAGTTATGAGCAATCGTAATTTTAATCCTCTTCTAAAATCACTGACTGGGGTTCTATCAGGTCCTCCGCGGTATAAAAGCCCTGCTTTTGCTCCGTTGCTGATCTCACCATACTGACATCTTCCGGATAGATCACTGAGCCATCGTTACCAAAGGATTTACGTACATAGGTCAAAACGGCCGCTATCTCACGGTCATTTAATAAACCGCGATAAGGGGTCATAGGGACCTGTCCAGGATAGCTTTTCCCCAAAACTTCAATTGGTCCTATTAAACCATTCAAAGTGATCTTTATCAAGCGTTCCTTAGGCCCCATTACCCACTGAGTGTTCTTAAGTGGTGGAAATCCTGAAGCATCCAGTCCTCCTCCATCGGTTTGATGGCAGGTAATACAAAATCCTTCTCGCTGATAAATTTCCTGGCCTTCTTGAAAAAGCTCTAAATCCTGTCCTTTCAGGTTTACATTTACCAACTGCTCCTGCTTTTCATCAATTGAATGGCCATTAAGATGTGCCTGAGCTGTTTCAAAAGCCGGTTGCATCCATCGATCGAGAGGATGGCCTGATGCCACATTCAGTATTTCCAGTCCCTGTTCGGTCTCCAGCCAGGAAGCCGCTACAATGGCCTCCAGGCGCACCCTGCCATGCTCATCCCCCGCGGCATGTAAAAACAATTGCTGAGAGTTTGGAATTTGATGGCGCATATACCTTAGCACTCGAACGGCTGCGGCCCTTATTTTGTAGTCTTTAGCCTCTGTCAACAATTCCTCTAACAAAGAAACATGTACTTTGTTAATACCCCAACTAACCCATAAACCCTCCAACTGGTGATGTTCATATTGAGGATCAAGCCCATCCAATTGTGACAACCAGGATTCAAGTGCTTCAGCCACTTCTTCCTGATTACGACCTCGTAATTCTCTTTTAGTGCGGTATCGCGCTCGGTACTCCGGTAATTTTAGATTATCCAATAATTGCTCCAGTGATGCACCGCTTATTTGCGGAGGGTCTACCAATGGCCTGGAGGGGTAAGTAATGCGGTAGATCCTGCCGTGGTCATGATCACGCAGAGGATCTCGGGCGTTGTGTTGCATATGTCCAATCAATACATTATGCCAATCCACCAGATATAGTGATCCATCAGGGGCAAATTCCATATCCACCGGTCTGAAATTAAAATCTGTTGATTGTAGCAGGTCAAACCGGTGACGTGTTTGGTATCCTGTACCGTCATCGGTGAATTGATGCTGCTTGGTTCCCAAA
Organism: Cyclobacteriaceae bacterium; assembly: GCA_965224285.1. Taxonomy (GTDB): domain Bacteria; phylum Bacteroidota; class Bacteroidia; order Cytophagales; family Cyclobacteriaceae; genus JAJCYK01. The sequence continues at coordinate 2,885,415 of OZ245043.1, read as the reverse complement.
AATCCAATAGTATTATTAATCAAAAGATCGCCCTGGACCTCATCAGGGAAGTGGCGGCTGGATACAAACTCCAATCCTGAAGTAGGTCTCACCCGGTGATCTTCCTCGATAAGGTTATATGATTTATCCGTTGAAACCCCGTATCGCGGCTTGATGGTGGCTGGCATCATCCATCTAACATCCGGACCGGAGGTCTCACAGAAAAAGTTCTGCCCCCAACGGTCAAAGGCGATCCCCCAAGGGTTGGGGATAGGGATCTGGGCAGTTCTTTCCAGATGGAAACGCCGGGGGTTATAGCGAAAAAAACCTCCATTTGTGGCTCGTACCGGACCGTAGGCAGTTTCTACATTGGTATGTAAAAATACTCCTTCGGCCATGTAAATAGCGCCGGAGGGATCCGCACAATAGGCGCTGATTACATGGTGAGTGTCATGATCGTCGAAACCGCTGAGTACTATTTCTTTCTGGTCGGCCTGATCATCACCGTCCGTGTCGCGGTACAACATCAAATTGGTACCTTGTGAAATATACACCCCGTCCTCAGTGATCTCAAAACCCGTAGGCAGGTGAAGCTGGTCGGCAAAGGTGGTTTGCTTATCCGCCTTGCCATCACCGTCAGTATCTTCCAGGATCAATATTTTGTCGTTTGGCAGGGCATCACCGGGCCGGTAGTGAGGGTAACTGGGCATAGTGGCCACCCATAGCCTGCCTTGGTTGTCAAAACTTAGCTGTACGGGATTTGCCAGGTCCTCAAAGTCTTCCTCAGAGGCAAATAATTCCAAGTGATACCCTGGAGCTAATTTAAAAGATGCCAGGGCATCTTCCCCATAAAGATATGCCGGCTCCTGGCCTTCCGGAGGTTGGAAATTAGTCTCCACAGCAGGCAGGGGAGAAGTGTGGGCGTCGGCCGTTGCCAGGTCCAAGCGTTCCCCTGTAGTGGCTTTCCAAATGGCGGAATCCCTGATGGCTGTCATTTCTCTTACCTTTTTCAATTCTGCTGGGTAATTGTCGGGACCGAAAGGGTTGTAGCGCCGTCCAAAGACGTGTACACCATTAGGCACCTTATAATCTTTCTGCCACATCCAATTTTTTTCCAGAACCGCCTCCCGGATCATATCGATGTGTGCCTCTGTGGATTTCTGGCGGTCACGGAAGAGTTGATCAGCCAGGAAATTAGAGAATAAGCTGTAACCGGTTTCATTAAGCTGGAATCCGTCGATGGTTAAGGGTTCTTCAATGCCGGCATACCATTCTTGAGACATTTTGTAGGCGTTGACCACCGGTAGATTATGGGAATCCGCCACTTCCAAGATGGCCTCGGTGTACATTTTCAACCTGTGATTCTCCTCCACTCCATCCGGAAGATCGTATTGCGCACTTAGATCTTCAAAGCCAATAGGGGAGACCAAGGCGAGTAAGGGGGCGGTACTGTCATTATACTTTTGATTCAAGCTGTGAATTACAAATGCATGAAGTTCCTCTTTGAAATTTTGTAATCCCGCCTCCCCTTCAAAAGATTCATTATATCCAAAGAAGGCAATGATGATATCCGCTTGCAACCGCGATAACCATTGGTCCGGATACTCGAAGGTACCCTCACTCCCTGAATTTCTGGCCAATTCAGTTTGGAATTTTTCGGCGCCGGGAAAGGCCCAGGGTGAATTCCTTCCGGAATGAGCTCTGAAGCCAGGTGTGTCGCCTCCATCGCAGAGATTTCTTACAAATAGCTGGTGGTCTGGATAACGCAGATGGAGTTCCGTTTCGAAAAATCCGTAGTTCATCATGCGCGACCCCAGATTATTACCGATCAACACTATGTGATCTCCAGGTGCCAGGGTAAGAGGGGGAGTATCTTCGGTACATCCCCATGACGCACCGATTAAGAAAGCAACATAAAGCAATCGAATAAAGAGATTTCGCATTGTATTACAGTATGTAAATCAGGATGTGGTTAAGATACCTAGTTAAATCCTAAATAGAAAGCAGCTGCCTAAAGTGATTCGGAGGCATAGTTAGTGTCTAAAATGAATAACCACCGGAATGTTGAAGGATATACTATTTTATATTTATTTAAAAAGCCCTTAAATTTAGCGCTGGATGTGCTAAGCATCCTTTTTTGTTGCCCCATGGAACTCAAGAATAAACGATATCAGATACAGGAGATTGACCTGATCAAATTGGCAGAGCAATACGGAACACCATTATATGTATATGATGCTGATGTGATCAAAAGGCAGGTGGATCTAATGCGTCGGGCTTTTGCTGGTCAAGATATGCGCATAAAATATGCGGCCAAAGCCTTAACCAATATCTCAATCCTGAAGTTGATGAGAAGCATGGGAGTAGGGCTTGATGTAGTATCCATACAGGAATTAAAGTTGGCTCTGCAGGCTGGGTATTCGGCGGAAGACATTCAATATACTCCTAATTGCGTCGATTTTGAGGAGATTAAGGAGGCGGTGGATCATGGTGTACAGATCAATATTGATAATTTACCCATGCTTGAACTATTTGGGCAAACCTATGGTAACCGCAAACCCTGCAGTATTAGACTGAATCCTCATATAATGGCAGGAGGCCATCTAAAAATTTCCACCGGTCATATTGATAGTAAATTCGGTATCTCTGTGCTGCAAATGCCAGATATAATGGATATCATCAAAAAGCACTCTCTATGGGTAAATGGATTGCATGTTCATACCGGTTCTGATATTATTGATACGGAGGTTTTCTTAAAGGGAGCGGGTATATTGCTGGGGGCGGCCGAAAACTTTCCCGATCTGGAATACATCGATTTTGGTAGCGGTTTTAAGGTGTCATACCAGGAAAACGACCCTTCCACTGATATCCAGGATTTGGGTAAGAAAATGGAGCAGGTATTCGGTGATTTCTGCCAGGAGTATGGCCGGCCATTACAAATATGGTTCGAGCCGGGAAAATTTCTGGTAAGCGAAGCGGGTATATTACTGGTTAAAGCCAATGTGGTAAAGATCACTCCAGCCACTGTTTTTGTAGGGGTAAACTCTGGCATGAATCATTTGATCAGGCCTATGATGTACGATTCACACCACCAAATGGTCAATATATCCCATACTGAGGGTCCTACCAGAGTTTATGCTGTGGTAGGATATATATGTGAAACGGACACCCTGGGTTGGAATGTCACTTTAAATGAGGTTTCCGCCGGTGATATTATAGCCATTAAAAACACCGGGGCATATGGTTTTAGCATGGCCTCAAATTACAATAGCAGGCTTCGCCCAGCCGAGGTTTTAATACTGGATAGTAAAGCTCATTTAATTCGTGAGCGAGAAACATTTGAGGACCTCCTGGCCAAGCAGATTTCTCTGGATATTTAAAACATGGATAAGTTTCCATGCCTTCTGAACTTTGTAGTATCATGCGCCGGCATGATCTTGGCGCCAAAGTACCTTTGTTTGGAGGCCTGAAAAACCTGGGCAATTACCCCAGCCATTTGGCCACTTCCCGTTTGTCGCCTGAACCATTGAGAATCGTTGAGCTTACCATCATGGCTAGCTGCGATCTGATTAAGGATCTTCGAAGCTTTGTCCGGAAAAAATTTCAACACCCAATCTTTGAATAGCGCCGCTATGGTTCCGTTTAGGCGTACCAGGGCATAGCCCGCTTTCACCGCCCCCTGGGAACTAGCCACTTTTAAGATTTCTGGCATTTCGTGGTCGTTCAACCCCGGGATCACCGGGGCATTCATTACCCCACAGGGAACTCCCGCTGCCGTCAGTATTTTTATAGTCTCCAAACGCTTTCGGGCCGTTGCGGTTCGAGGTTCCATTTTTGACCGCACCGATTCATCCAGGGTGGTGATGGATAGGTATACCTGGACCAGCTGTTTGGCTGCTAGTTTCTCCAGGAGGTCCAGGTCCCTGCATATTAAAGCGTTTTTAGTGATAATGCTGATGGGATAGCGATAACGGTAAAAGATTTTCAGCAATTGACGGGTCAATTGGAACTTCTTCTCCGCGGGTTGGTAGCAGTCCGTATTACCCGAAAGGAAAATAGGAACCACATCTCCTTTAAAATTCTTAAGGTATCGATCGAGAAGCAGGGGAGCCTCCTGCTTGATAATTATCTTACTCTCAAAATCCAACCCCGAGCTAAACCCCCAGTAGTTATGGGAATTACGAGCATAGCAATATGCGCAACCATGTTCACATCCTTGATAGGGATTGATAGAATGCATCAAGCCCAGGTCGGGGCTGTTGGATACACTAACTAAGTTCTTGGGAGTTTCGAAGAAAAATTGGGTTTGTGGTTTAACAGTCATTCGTTGGTCCAATCCCTCTATATGTTCTTCAACATATTGCTGCTTGAGAAAAGGATTACGCAAGTTAATCTGGGAGCCACGCCCGTTCATTAAGTCACCCTGTTCACGATTCATCATAGATCAATAATACTAATAAAATTAGTAAATACTAAAATAATAAGCTTAATATTTTTCCAAAAAATATTAACCGATGTCGAAACATTAATGTTTAAACATCGTTCTTACACTAGAAAATATAGTTCTAAAAAAATTTTTTACTAAACGTTATGAAAAAACTACTAGCACTGAGTGTCCTGTCTGTATTGGTTATTGGAACTCAAGCACAAAGCAAATGGTCTTTCGACAAAGCCCATTCCAAAATCTCCTTTAATGTAGAGCATTTGGTTATTTCCGAAGTTACAGGCCAGTTTGGCGAGTTTGATGGAGAAGTAATGGCTTCATCTGAAGATTTCACTGGAGCTGATGTTAAATTTACCATCAATGTCAATAGTATCGACACTGATAACGAAAGACGTGATGGCCATTTGAAATCCGATGATTTCTTTAATGCCGAAAAATTTCCCAACATCACTTTTGTAGGAAAATCTTTAAAGCAAGTAGACGGCAAGAACTACAAACTGGTAGGGGATCTTACCATCAGAGATGTAACTAAAGAGGTTGAATTGGATGTAAAATACAATGGCACGGTGAAGGATCCTTATGGAAATACTAAAGCTGGCTTTAAGATTACCGGCAACATCAATCGGATGGACTACAATTTAAACTATAACCCGGTTATGGAATCGGGAGGTTTGGTAGTTGGAAAAGACGTAGAGATAGTGGGGAATATCGAACTTCAAAAAGAGGAGTCTTAGAAATTTGAAAGAGATGCGGATAAAACTCCGCATCTCTTTCTTTATTAAAACCCTCCTTTACACTTCCATAATAAGCATGCAAATAGAGCAGGAAATTCAGCAACAACAATTTCGCAATGATTATCAGAAAGCTACTATCAATTTGCTATTCACTCATAATTGGCTGGAAAATCAACTCTCCAGATTCTTCAAGCCTTTCAATCTTACCCCCCAACAATACAACATACTCAGGATACTTAAAGGCCGTTACCCCAATCCCATTAGCACAGCGGGCTTAAGAGATCGCATGCTGGACCGCATGTCGGATGTGTCCAGGATCGTAGACCGCTTACATCGTAAGGGATTTGTCGAACGCAGGATTTGTGAAAGCGATAAACGGTTGGTGGATATTTTACTGAGCCCCGAAGGGATCTCGGTGATGGACCAACTGGAACAATCGGTTGAAGAATTGGATAAGTTTTTATATAGACTTAGTCCGGATGAAACTAGGCAGTTAAATCGGTTGCTGGACAAGATCAGGGGCTAAATTACCGTAAACCGGTAGCAAGGGATTTTCGTTGTATAGGGTATGCGTATCTCAAGACACCTACTATTCACTTTTCTAGTTTTTCTAAGCACCTGTAAGCTTTGGGGGCAATACCGGGCTTCGGAATGGGAAGATCGTGACCGCTGGCAAAAAGCCGAACAGATCATTGAGCATATGCAACTTGATAAAGGGATGGCTGTAGCAGACCTGGGTTGCCACGAAGGGTATTTGACCATGAAGTTAGCCCCGGTAGTGGGCCCGGAAGGCAGGGTCTACGCTGTTGACGTGGGTAAAAGTAAGTTGGACAAACTGGAGTCAAGGCTGAAAAAGCAGCGGATTGAAAACGTCCAGACAGTGCTGGGCTCCTATGATGATCCCAAATTGCCCATGAACAGCATGGATGCCGTGGTGATCCTGGACGCCTATCATGAAATGGACCATTATCGCGAGATACTAGCACATTTGTTCCGGGCCTTGAAACCAGGAGGTCGGTTGGTGTTGGTGGAGCCAATCGCCAAAGAAAGGGAGGACTGGTCACGGGACAAGCAAGCTGGTAAACATGAGATCTCCATGAGGTTTGCCCTGGCCGATCTTACCGAAGCTGGATTTAACATTCAGAAAAAACAGGATCCCTTTATTGATCGGCCCTCAAAAAGCGATCGTATGTGGATGGCGGTTGCAGTCAAGCCTAAAAATTAAAAATGTCGTCGTCCAGGTCGTCATCGATCTTCAGAATATCATTTTTCTTACCTGGAGATTGAGGGATATCCGTATCGTTAGCTGGTTGCAGAGATTCCGGCCTGAAGCTATGCTTATAAACTTTTCCCTCTTTACCTACCCAGGTACACTCAATCAGGCGGTGACCAAAGACTGAGCACACTGTCATCACATCTTGGGGGCTGATTATTAATGAGACTTTGTCGCCTACCCGGAAGTTGTGCATTCGGATGTTATAATTCTAATTTAGGTTCAATTGGCTTCGAGTGAAACCATGTTGATGGTGGTCCCCCAACACGCGATAAAGGTAGGAATATAACGGAAGTTTCCCGCCAAAGAATTAATAAATTTACTTCGATGTTATAGCCATATATTTAATTGCCAGGATCAGGTAAAATAAATGATTTTTATTGATTATCGGACAGTGATATTGGAGTTGGACTAAAGAATATTTAATATTACATAATCACCAACCCAAACTCACACTCCCGTCTTCGCCTCGGCTTTGACGGGCGCAGCAAACTCACACTCACACTCACACTTCAAATGGGGATTTAGCTCAGTTGGTTTAGAGCACTTGCTCGACAAGCAAGGGGTCACTGGTTCGAATCCAGTAATCCCCACTTTCACCCGCCATAGCTTTCATCGACGGGCGAAGCCTTGGGCGAAGGACTTAGCGACAGCGGGCTTTTTTATATTTAGGCGGGCTATGGCCTTGCTCCACCGAAGCTACAGCGAAGGCGATATGGGTTCTGTTCCACACCTAGTCAGCGTGAAGACCCAAGGATGAAATGCGAGTCTTGGTGCTGTTTTACCTCTTGTAGCTTCGCTTGTTGTTCTTCATATTCAGCCCACTTTCCCTAACTTCACTCTCGCTCTTAAGCGTGCCCCTGAGCAATGCTTGGTATTCGCTTTGTATGACTACAATAGAACGCCATTTTTGGATTCAATATTGGGAGGCAAATTGGTTTCTCCTAACATCTCGCGTAGGTCGATCTCAATTACTCGACATAATGAAAGCATGGGGATATCATTGGCCATGCCCTGAAAAGGATTCTCTGAATAGTCACCTACCAACTCCATAGCCACATATACGTAGCCTACCAAAGCGGTAATTGGAATGGACATCCAGAAGCCCCATTCACCTAGTTCCATCAGTTCAGGGATTATACTAAAAGGCAGTAGAAATAAAAATATTCCTATAAAATATCGGCTCATGCTGGCATATTGCCGAGGCAACGGAAATTTTTTAATCCGTTCCGCTTTTCCTTGATGCTCATAAAAATGATATAGGATCTGTTGTAATTCCATATGACGAAAGTCATCTATTAATTCTCTGCTTCTTAAATAGGTTAGGTCTCTTCCTTGAAAGTCTATGATCTGGGTGGCGGTGTTTTTAAACCTTATTAGAGTGTCGTATTCAGTTTCCGGTAAAAACTGTTGAAGCTCGATCTGAGTTACCTCGTCATTGACCAAACCCACACCAAATTGTTCTTGGTACTTCTTTGCCGTCCTTCCCAGATGCCCACCTTGTCCGGCATGTTCCCACTCGGTTACTTGCAATAATTGACTACGCAGGGCATATAACCAACCGATATGCCTATAAACCAGTCGGGTTTTTAGGGTATGCAACTCATTATCAGAAATGTTGTTTGCTGTAAACTGGCTGGTGAGAAAGTTATTTACATAGGATCCCCAGGCGCGGCTGCTATTTACGATAGCCCCCCATATTTTACGTGCCTCCCAGAGACGGTCATATGAACTGTTATTCTTAAAACCAATGTAGAAGGCAACGGCTGTACCGATGACTGAAATAGGTAACCAGGGAATATTAAAGTCTATAATTTCATAGCGATAAAGCATTGCGATAACCGCCGAACCCCCAAGTAGCCAGAGCAGATGATGTCCAGACCAGGCAATCATTTTACTCACGTCCACGTGTTTTTTTGTAATCATATATGACGTCTTTTCTATTTACTATTTACCAGATAAGCTCCCGTTTGAATCTAGATTTACTACAGAAGGGTGCCGAATATAAAAACTAAAATCAGCACCAGAAAGCCTAAAAGAAAGCTGTTGTATGCCAGCTCAAGATAGGTGTAGCCCCGTTTCATCTCCCTTTCCAGCAGGTACATAATACGTATTTGGTTCCCGATCTGTAGCTCCTGGCTTTTCACTACCTGATCATAGGCCTTTTCATACTCTTCAAGGGTCATGGCTGAAGCCATCCCTACCATGAACAGATTTTCCTCATTCAGTTGGTATTTGCTGGAAATATCCCTCTTAAATCGCCGATGAAAACTTAAACTATTGGGCCTGGAGGCCAAAATGGCAAAGGTCAGCGAAATGAAGGTAAACACGATTAAAATTGTACCGATCATCTCCCCGTATTCAATGGCTGAGATGTTTTTGTAGAAAATAACCGCCGCCGATAAAATCGTGGCGTTTACACGAAGCATTATTGCAGCCTTCCTATCGATCAGGTTCAATGTATTCAAATAAAACTTGTTTTGATTTCGCTGATAGGTTGCAAAAGACTTACGAGGTTCCTTTTTGGTGTAATACAGCCCTTTAGGGTTTTCTAATTCGATACGCTCTTTAGTGCCGTCCATTGATTTTAGTTCTATCCGTGAGACATGAGTTCGGTTAAGTTTTTTAAATAAACATCCAGTCGGTAGTGCAGAATAGAGTCCACAATCAAGGTTGTCAGAAATAATCCAATTATTCCAATAGCCAGCCCTTTGTAATATTCTCCTGACATCAATAGATACATAATCGCACTAGCTATAATGAGGATAGTCCATATGATTTTTAAGGTTTTATAAGAGGTGGCATCCTTGGTGGCTTTCTCGTATTCTGTTGTCAACGCCTCCTGCCGGTTCTGTGCATATATAGATTCCACCTTCTTTAAATGAGCAGTCCGACCAAATGTCTGGAAGCCGCCATATCCTAAAAATATCAATATCACCACACCTAACGGGATAAGCGCCCCTCGCAAAATCTCGTGTTCGCTACGCAATATGGCTATTCCACCTATGAGTAGAATTGCCCCGATAAGCAGCATTATCTTTCCTTGGAAAACCTCGCCTCTCACCCACTCAGAGGTGTACTTTATAAGTTCCATAATGTTTAAGGTATAAAAAGCCCCGAATAAATCTCAGCGCTTTATGAACTATAATCCGAACTGGCCTTTAATCATGGCTAGATACTCGGAATCGTCCATCTGCTTTCTGGCCGCTATGATTTGTTCCGCATCCGGTCCAGCGATGTACCGAAGTTGATCAGTTCCATCAGTAGCCGCTTTATAGATGGTCTCAGCAACCATGATAGGATCTGAACCGGCATCTCCCATGTCCTCCATGGCTTCTAGAATTTTGCCGGCGAACTCCTGATATTCGGTTAACGACGGATCAAGATTCAGATCCAGAGAACTCCCGCCAAAATTTGTTTTAATGACACCAGGCTCAATGATTTTTACTTTAATTCCAACCGGCTCCAGCTCATAACTTAGGGCCTCGCTCATGCCCTCCACTGCAAATTTTGACCCATGGTAGAGTGTGCCTAGAGGAAAGGAAACTTTGCCGCCCATGGAGGCGATATTAATTATAATACCACTGCCTCTTTCTCGCATGTAGGGAATGACTACTCTTGACACCAGGAGTGTGCCAATAACGTTTACGTCAAACTGCATTCTAATCTTATGCTCGGGGGTGGCTTCTAGCAGCCCGTAGGAACCGTAACCTGCATTATTCAATACCACATCAATATGCCCGAATTGTTTGATAGCTGCATCAACTGAAGCTTTGATAGTATCTTCTTTGGTAACGTCAAGTGCAGTTACCAGCACATGGTCCATGGCATTCAGTTCGGTGTCCTCTTTGGGATTACTCCTAACTGTGGCCACCACGTTCCAACCCTTTTCCTGAAAATATTTGGCAGTCATGCGCCCAATGCCGCTACTGCACCCTGTGATTAAAATAGTTTTACTCATTTCATTAATGCCTTAATTATCGTTTGATTAAAAATCTTTTTTCTTAAACCCGTCAACCACCATTTGACCAGCCATTTTGGCAAAGTGTCTCCAACTGTTATCTATGGAGAAGTAAGCGGAGTTTGTGAACAAGTGATCCATCATCTTTTTATTGGTCATTAGCATTCCTGGTGAACTGAAATCATCGATCAATACCGATTTTACTATATTTTCATAGTTATGGGCATTCCCGAAGTTTCCAACGCCGGATACAAAATCTTCTTGGTTTTCGTTGCATCCTCCCCAGGTGAGATAAGCGCTCATAAACACATTTGGTGGAATGGTATTTACCGCTATTCCACCATAGTTCAATTCGTTTATGGCTTGATGGATACGGGCTTCGTTTGCCTCCATGGTATCGTTATCGACCAAAATCATCAACCCTAAAGAGCCCAACATTTTTTCATTGCAGAATTGGGTAGCTTTGGTTAGAAAGTCGTCGACATTGTTTTCAGTATCTAGCGGAACCTCTGATATGATCTGGCAAAAGGCTTCGTTTCTTACCGCAAAGTCGTCTTCCTTTACATCGGGAATGAAAACAAAATCAGTAGTAGGATATTTTCCGTTTTCAACTTTTAAGATTTCCGCCGTGGGTTGATTCTCCAGGAAAGCTTCCTTTGTTTTTTCTACACCCGGGTAGTAGGTCCCTACCGCATAGGTATCTTCTGATATGGCTTTTCTAAGCGTATCCAAGAAGTGCTCTCTTTGTGGCCAATTTTTAGAGGTAATGATAGTTTGCACTCTACCGCAAACCGCACCCCCGTTCATTTTTCCCAGTGACGCGATTTGTAGCGCCTGATGTTTGATTTCCTTGTCTGTCCAAGGCCTGTTACCGGGTATGACCAGCAGGGGATTATTACCTCCGCATTCTGAAACCAAAGGGGCTTTGGCATTATTTTGAATAGCATGGGCTACTTCGGTTGAACCCGTAAAATATATAGCATGTAAACCCTCAAGCACTGTCATAGCCCTTGCTTCTTCAGGCTCGATAAAGACCAATGCTTTCCTATCAATTAAAGGCTGAAAAATTTTTGCCCAAATGCGGTCGGATTCTACATTGTTTTGGTGTGGTTTATGGATTGCTGCCTTGTTTTCAAAAAACAACGCTTTTACCATTTCAACCGAAGAACTATAGTTGCCCGCTCCGGAGATCGCTATAATACCGGCCGGTTTTTCCAAGGGGTTAATCTGTTTTGGTTCACCTTTGACGTGCACATATCCTTTTTGCTTACCAGCCAACATCTTGTCCTTTGGAAAAATAGGCCATGTTTGAATCTCTGTAATGTTGCCATCTAATTTTTTAGTACTTACCGGTTGGAGCATCTCGCCATTTACTAAAGCTTCATATAAGTGATGACTCCCCATCAGCATACCTGCAATGGGGCCTGCAGTACCGGCGATACCAAATCCTTTGGTGTACATGTCGGCTCCTATCAGGTCATTTTTCATTTTAATGTCCGCTTGGCCTAATGCGTCAGCGTATTTTCCTAGGTTCTTCTGAATCTCTTCTATCAGAGCAAGTTTTTCAACTGCCGCTGTGTTTGCCCACGAATGCGGGTCTAAATAGTTAAATGCTTCTTGTGCTGTCATAGTATCGTTTCTAATGAATGTTCATTCTATTAAATAAGAAATTTTTTTAAGTTAAACCCTTCCAGGTCATGTCTATTACCGTATTAACGGTATTTTTTGTCACCTTAAATTCTTTGTTAAGTGAAATTTGGATCAGTGAAATAATGCTATTATACATCCAGCGTACCAATAACACCGACTCAATTTTCTTAAATATTCCCTCTTCAATGCCTTCATTTATTAAATCCATGGCAATCTGATAATTCTTTCTTGACTCTTCCCTCAGTTCGTTTGAAATCAATGGGGAGTAGTTATGGGTATCATGAAAAAAGAAATAATTTGGGTTGTTTTGGTAAAAATTGAATCCTTTCTTCATCAGTAAGTTAAAACGTTCTCTAAATGGCAATGCATTTTCTTCAATGGAAAATTGTACTTCTGCTCCTAACTTTTCGCTGATATAGAGGAATATGGTCTCGATCAGCACATCTTTACTTTCAAAGTAGTGGTACATGGTTCCAACTGCAACGCCGGATACTTTTGATAGTTGGGCCATTGAGGTTTGTTGCAATCCCTGATTGACGAATAGATCAATGGCTGTTTCTATAATTTGAATTCTTCTATCCACTACTTTTAGGATGTGACTGAATGTTCATTCTATGTTCAAATATAAAAACGAAAAATTATAAACCAAAGTTACAGGAAGTTTATTCTATACCGCTCTAATAAACTAAGGGTGGCCCAATCAAGTGATCAAATAGAAGCAGGCTTACAAACTCAGGCGTGATTGTGAAACGCCCCCAACACAGATAGCCGGAGGCAATCCAGCCCGCATGACGGTCGGGCAGGCATTTCCCACCAAACAGCGCGAAGGCGAAGGAGGACATACGAGTCTTGGCCTTGCTTAACTTCGGATTTCGCGTGTCCCTTATATTTTTACTTTAGCCCTCTTTCATCTGGCCATAGCTTCACCGACGGCCGCAGCCAATGGCGAAGGACAGTGGCGAAGGACTTAGCGGCAGCGGGCTTTTTATATTTAGGATGGCTATGGCCTTGTTCCGCCGAAGCTACAGCAACGCTGTGGGCACTGCCCATACCTAATCAGCGTGAAGACCAAAGGATGACATGCGGGTCTTGGTGCTGTTTTTATTTCTTGTATTCTCGCTTGAAGTTCCTCGTCCTCAGCCCACATTCCGTAATTTCAATCCGCTCTCTTGAGCATGCCTTTGATGAAGTATTAAACAATTTAGATCGTATTTGAATGAGAATTAACTTTTCCTTATCTTCTATACTCTTTAAACCCAATAACAACAGATACTATGAAACTAAATTTTGATGACATCCCCGTTTTAATGGAAGGCCCTGATACCCTAATGAGAAGACAGTCAGGTTTTGGAAACCTGGATGTTACCTATAGTGAATTACCCCAGGGCACCGACTTCACTCCTTTGTTAGAAGGGCTTTCAAACGATAGCTGTCACTGTACTCATTGGGGATACATGATCCAGGGCGCTTTCAGGATCATATACGATGATGGCTCCGAAGAAGTACTCAAAGCGGGTGATGTCTTTTACCTGCCTGCCGGTCACACCGCTGTAGTAGAGGAGGACGTGAAATGTATCATGTTCAGTCCTGACCAAGATCATGACGATGTGCTTACTCATGCTATGAACAAGATGGCTGAAATGAGTGAATAATTAGGTTCACTAGCGGTGCAACAATGACCGCTGGTTTTTCGAATTTGAAAATATTCAAGCACGGCACATTGAACCACCCAAGGTTTACTCATAAAAGGTATACCATATTGGCTACTCATAATATGGGATGCCTTATAATATTCAGAAATCAATGCATAGAAGAAGATTTCTCCAAAACGCCTCCATATTAATAGGTGCAGTATCCACAGCGCCTGATTTATGGGCTAGCGCTCCTAAGGAGGAAAAAGTAATGACGGTACTCGGTCCTATTGAATTACCGGAGTTAGGGACCACCCTGATCCATGAGCACCTATTGGTTGATTTTATCGGCGCCGCAGACACCGGAACTCATCGTTATGTTGAAGAAGAAGTACTGCGGGTAGTACTACCTTATTTGGAAAAACTCAAAGCGGCCGGATGCCACACTTTGGTGGACTGTACCCCGCCATTTCTGGGTAGGGATGCGCAGTTGACCAAACAACTTTCCATGGCTAGCGGGTTAAACATCCTGATCAGTACCGGACTTTACGCAGCCCTCGATGGGAAATACCTACCGGCCTATGCACATCAGGAAAGCGGCAGTCAACTGGCCGAACGGTGGATCAAAGAAGCTGAAACAGGCATTGACCACACGAACGTTTATCCCGGTATTATTAAAATTGGGGTTGACCAAGGATCATTGCTGCCCATAGGCAAAAAACTGTTAAAGGCCAGCGCTTTGACTCATCTTAAAACCGGCCTGAGTATATCCGGTCATACTGGGGATGGGGTAGCCGCCATGGAAGAACTGGATATCCTGGAAAATGAGGGGGTGCATCCCAGCGCCTTTCGGTGGGTTCATGCCCAAAATGAAAAAGACCAAGACTTGTATATTACCGCTGCGCAACGAGGAGCGTATATTGAATTTGACGGCATAAGACCTGACAGCGTAGACCGGCACGTAGAACTAGTGAAATTTATGAAGGAGCAAGGGTTTCTCAATCAGACACTTATCTCCCAGGATGCAGGATGGTATTCGGTGGGTGAAGCAAACGGAGGTGACTTTACCCCTTATACTATGATTTTTGACCAGGTGCTTCCAGCTTTCAAGCAAGAAGGATTTACCGACTCAGAGATCAGGCAATTACTGGTTACCAATCCCGGAGATAGTTTGAAGATCGAGGTAAGAAAAATATCTGGGTAGCTATTAGGGAAGTCCTCTCGAGGAGGAATATTTTTTACTAAACATAAAGAACATGCTGATGTTGAGGTGATGGATAAGCTATAGTGGTTGATATAGTGGTCATCTGGAGCAGCGATCAATTGTGAATCTACTATAGTCGTCACTCGGCGAAGCCAAGTGACTGAGCTATGTAAAATATTTTGTAATCAGATATTTATATTATTACCCCATAAGCAACGGGTTGGAGAGTTGAAACCCAGATTTGGTGTTAAAAGGTCAGATTTCTTTCCGCATCTAGTAATAGAATTCTTAACGACACTTTTCAGATCCCTTACCTGGCTTAAGTTTAGCTAAGTGTAATTTAAACCGAAACCGCTAGTAAGTTTTTCAAATTTAAATCCAGGTAAATAGGACTTCTTCAGCGAAAATTATGCACTTAGCATACCACTTAATACAATAATCCCGGGCTGAAGTTAGGGTGCGGCTCAACTCTTAATCCGCATTTTACCAACCGCGGAAAGTAAAGTTTACAAATACTACAGAAAGAGGCCTGAAAAAAGTATGTTTAGAAAAATAGAATTAATACTATACAAAATGGAAATTCCCACTAGAGATAAACTTATAGTAGCCTTGAATAATGCCGGCAAGGCCCATCATCACTATCAGCAGGAAGCGCTAAGAGGTATTCACGATCAACAATGGCCGCCCTTTTATGCTGCCTATACTTTAGGGCGCTTGGGCGATTTTACTACCGCTACTTCATTGTCCAAATGGCTGGGCGAGGCCCCGGCGGCGGAAAATTGGTCGGAATCAACCGCGGATTTTGTTTTGGAGCAGATGAACTCGGATGAGTGAAATAGATTTGTTGAGGCTAATCTTAGGGTCCACCTAACTAAACACTCCACAGATTCAGTTGCCAGTGGTATTTATTTACTAAAAATCAGTGGCAATAAATTTCCATCAAAGGCCTGTGGCTCGTTCGATATGCTCCGGATAGCGGTCGCCTACTACGGGCGTCTCAGCAATAGCTTTCTCTAATTTCAGGAGATCTTCAGGAGAGAGCTCGACATCAGCAGCCCCGATATTTTCCCGTAACCTATGGATTTTGGTAGTTCCGGGAATAGGCACAACCCACGATTTTTGGGCCAATACCCAGGCCAGTGCGATCTGTGCAACAGTAGCCTCTTTTCTCTCCGCCATTTCCTCCAAGATGGCAATGAGGCTTTGATTGGCTTCCAGGGCTTCCGGAGTAAATCTGGGCAACTGGGTACGGATGTCGTCACTGCCAAATTTGGCGCCCCCCTTGATTTTGCCGCTTAGAAATCCTTTACCCAGGGGGCTATAAGCTACCAAACCGATTCCCAGTTCTTCGATGGCGGGAATAATTTCCTGCTCGTGCTTGCGGGTCCACAATGAATATTCGCTTTGCAACGCGGCGAGGGGGTAAACAGAGTGCGCTTTCCGTATGGTACCGGCCCCGGCTTCTGACAATCCGAAATGTTTTACCTTTCCTTCCCTCACCAAATCGCCCACGGTGCCGGCTACCTCCTCAATGGGAACCTCAGGGTCTACCCGGTGCTGGTAAAACAGATCGATATAATCAGTTCGAAGTCTTTTAAGGGAAGCTTCAGCCACCGCCCTGATATTTTCCGGACGGCTGTCAGGACCCAACTGGGGAAGCCCTTCCTTAAAACCGAATTTGGTGGAGATCACCACCTGTTGGCGGAAGGGCCTTAGCGCTTCACCTAAAAGTTCTTCATTGGTAAAAGGACCATATGATTCTGCCGTATCAAAGTAGGTGATTCCCAGGTCGACGGCTTGTTGGAGTAAAGCGATCATATCCCGCTTATCAGCGGCCGGCCCTAAGGCGATGCTCATGCCCATGCACCCTAATCCGACAGCTGAAACTTCCAGATTGCTATTACCGAGGTGTCTTTTATACATTACTGAAATTAGAAACCGTAGAGCTTATATTGGAAAAAATTAAAAGTTAATACTATGAACATCAAACAGCGGATTCTCCAGCTCAAACCTTATCAGCAGTCAAGAGGTTGCTTTCATGGGTAAAACATCGCTATCTTTAATTTTACCAAAACCTAAGAAATTAAACTAATATGGAATCAATCAAGCTTCAAGCCATAGGTACAATTCTGCAAATGGTCAGGTTTGAGACTGAACTGCCGGAAGAAGAATTATACCGGGTGGCCAGAGAAAGAGAACCTCAATTCAGGGCTTTGACCGGATTGCTGCAAAAATACTATTTAAAACTGGGCCCCAGGGAATATGGAGGGGTTTACATTTGGGATTCAGCGGAATCATTACAAGCCTACAGAGATTCGGACCTGCGCATACCATCCCGCAGGCTTATAAAGTAGTGGGAACACCAAAAGTAGAAGTATCTCAAATACTCTTTCCGTTGAGGAGTTAAAGTATCCCCAACTATTTTAAATTCTAGCTGAATCTTTAGTGGATTAAAAATATGGCCACCGCTCGGCTTGTGGATCGATTAAAACAAGAGGTTGAGAGCAACCTGCAAAATGAGCAGTTTGGAGTAACTGAACTGGCCAAAAGCGTAGGTATGAGCAGGTCCAATCTTCATCGGAAGCTACAGGAAAAGACCGGGCAATCAGTTAGTCAGTTCATTAGGGAGTACCGTCTGGAACGAGGCAGGGAAATATTGATCTCAGAAGATGCTAATGTCTCCGAGGTGGCGTATCGGGTGGGATTTAATAGCTCCAGCTACTTCAGTAAAACTTTCACAGAATATTTTGGCTATCCTCCGGTAGAAGCTAAGAGACGCCAAACTACCTCCGAGATTCCCATTAAAGAAAAAAAATATAAGGCGTGGGTAATAGTAGTCACCTTGGCGGCAATAGCGATTTTAGCCGGGCTCTATTTACTCGACAATGGAAGCGATCCAGCGGTACCTGGTCCTGCAGGACCTGTTTCTATAGCTGTCATCCCCTTTAAGAATCTCAATCAGGATCAAAGCAATCAATACTTTGCCGATGGGGTCATGGAGGCCATCTTAAATAAACTTTCCCAAGTGGGACAATTGAGAGTAACCAGCAGGACCTCGGTGGAACAATTCAGGAATACCCACAAAACTATACCAGATATCGGCCGGGAACTCAATGTGCAATACATTCTAGAAGGAAGCGCCCAAAAAGATGGGGATCAGATACGATTGGTTTCACAATTGGTTGAAGTGGGCCCCGATGCCCATATACTATGGTCACAGGATTACACCGAGCCTTTTGAAAATGTGCTAGGGCTGCAAAACCAAATTGCAGAAAAGGTGACAGAGCAACTAAGATTAGCTCTATCCATTGAGGAACAGGAAGAGTTACAGGCAATTCCCACTGCTAACCCAGAGGCCTATAACAAATTCTTAATGGCCAGGTTTCAGCATTATCGTTATACCAAAGAAAGTTTGCAGGACGCAATTAAGTTATTTGAGGAAGTAATTGCAATTGATCCCCAATTTGCGGAAGCCTATTTAAACTTAGCACAGATATGGGTAGTCAACGGCGCTGTCTGGGGAATAGCGGATCAGGACAGCGCTTGGGCTCAGGCCAAGCAGTTGCTATATACAACCTTGCAGTTAGATCCTGAAAATGCTATGGCCTATGAAACTCTAGCCACAGGCTACTTCTGGTATGAATGGGATATGGAATTAGCCGAGAAATACTTTGACAAGGTGCTTGAAATTCAGGGGCATGCCGGTGACTGGACCACGGGATACTATTTAAAGGTGGGCCAGCCGCAGAAAGCCTTGGAATTGAGTAGTTATTACATTGAAAAGAATCCTCTGGACAGTTGGAACTATTATTACCATGCGGAAGCACTCAATTTATCGGGACAAACTGACCAAGCCTTACAGGTGGCAGATAAGGCTTTTCACCGTTTTGATGATTTTCTTTTAAAACGGGAGTGTGTAAAGCTGTTCTTTCTGGCCGGTGCCCATGAAATTTTCATTAGATCCTATGAGGATTTGCAAAAAGAATTCCCGGACAGGCCTCCTTTAATGATATGGATGGGAGCTATGCACGCCAACTTGACCGGTCAAGATATCACTCCGTTTATTGAAAACCTGGAACAGCTTTATAAGCAGAATTCCTCCGGGAGTCCCGCCTGGTTTTTAGCCCTCACCTATGCAGCACTTAAAGACGAAAAAAATCTTTTCCATTGGCTGGAAAGATCTTATGAGCGGAAGGAAGTGGAAATGACCTGGCTCAAATCCGAACCTGCGCTGGATGCTTATAAAAAGCATCCTCAATACCAGGAGTTGTTGCGGAGAGTTGGTTTTTCTTGAATTTAGATAACCGGATTTTTGCAACGATTTTTTATGTACTGCAACATAATTTAACGGCTTGCCTGATGTTGGCAAGGCTGTGAAATAAAACTTTCTCGTATCGGCAACGGGCTTTCATTTAGGCCGATCAACGGAGCTATACCTTTGATTCAAGTCAAATTTTAAATGTTTCACTTGAGTTCGATAGCGATGAGGGCCTCCAAAATATTAATCAAAAATTTGTTTTTGAGTTTTACCTGCCTTGGTCTGACAAACATGTCAATGGCCCAGGTTAACGTAAGTGGCATCATTGAAACTGCGGACGGTGTCCCGGTTCCTTTTGCCAATGTTTTGCTGTTACAGCCAACTGATTCTTCATTGATGTACGGTTCCATATCAGAAGGGCACGGCATCTTTCAATTGCACAATATTTCAGAGGGATCCTACCTGTTGTACACCAGTATGGTGGGTTATATACCACAGTACAAAAACCTGGTAATCGGTGCCGAAGATCAGCGCCTACCACCCACAGTGCTGATTGAGGAGACCAGGGAGCTACAAGGGATTATAGTAAGCGCTCGCAAGCCTCTTTATGAAAAACAGATCGACCGTTTGGTGGTAAATGTCCAAAGCAAGATCACCTCCTCAGGGAAAACCGCCCTGCAAATTCTTCAGAGTAGTCCCGGAGTATCGGTCAACCCCCAAAACTTAAGCATTTCCATGCGGGGGAAAGAAGGAGTAAGGGTGATGATCAACGGGAAAATGAATCAGATGCCTATGGAAGCCGTAGTACAGATGCTGGATGGCATGAGTGCGGCTAATATCGAAAAGATTGAGCTGATCACTATGCCTCCGGCCAAGTACGACGCGGAGGGTAATGCCGGTATCATAAACATTGTGATGGCCGACAATCCGGAGCTTGGCACCAGTGGCAATTTCGGATTGACCGCAGGTTATAACCAAAAGGAAGTTCTGGGAGCTAATTTCAATCTCCATCATCGAAAAGCACGTTTTAGCTATTTCCTGGATTATTCCATTCTCAGTGATCGAAATGAAGAGATATGGAGGGAGAACAGAATGCTGGCAGACCCTTCCTTTACCCGCTCCGTACTGAATGACATCCGAAGGGATTTCCGTTTGACGGTACAAAATCTACGTGCTGGCTTAGAGTATGAATTTAACTCCAAAACCAGGATCAGGGCTTTACTCACCAGTTTTCACCGTGACTGGCATACTGCCGGAACTACTTTCATAAATAATCAGGCATCGCCTGATTCTACGATACTAACCGACATGAATTTGGTAGAAGATAATATTTGGAAGAGCATCGGCGGTGCAGTGGGATATACCCACAAAATCAATGAAAATCAGACTATAAGCTTAGACTTTGATTATCTGGCTTACACCAACGACAACCCATCCAGTTATGACAACACCGTGGTGCAATTGGGAGAGCCGCAAGCAGTAAGGAATCAGATTGAGGTCAGCAAAGGAACGCCAATAAGGATTAAAGTGCTAAAAATGGATTACAGTAATCAATTACAGGATAACTTCTCTATTGATCTGGGGATTAAAGCCACCTTGTCTGATTTCAGCAACCAGGTATTGGTAAGGAACTTTAAAGAGGAGATATGGCAGGTGGACCCGCAATTCAGCAATGTCTCCAAACTGGATGAAAAAATCAGTGCGGCCTATATTTCCTGGATGTGGCACGCTACTAAAAAACTGACCCTGAGAGGAGGCCTACGTTATGAATATACCGATAGTAAGATCAGCACTCCCGAGAAGACAAATCTGGTAGATAGAGAATTCGGCAATTTCTTCCCTGGCCTGCATTTAGCCCATCAGTTTAGCCAGGAAAGCAAATTACAACTGGGATATAACAGAAGGATCAACCGGCCCGCTTTTAATAACCTGGCGCCCTTTGTGTATTTTGTAGGCCCCAACTCTGTCTATGCCGGGAACCCAGGGCTACGGACGGCGGTTACGGACGGTGTCGAGCTCAACTATCAATTAAAGCAGTGGTGGATATCTTTGAATTATAGCCATACCGATAACGGCATGTTGGGCTGGCAACAACCACAACTGGAACTGCAGACCAATAGTGTAGTATTTAGGCCTCAAAACCTGGATTATATTAAGACCTTGTCGTTCTCAACCGGATTGTCTTTGACCCTCACCCCCTGGTGGGAAGTGCAAAATGATGTAACCATATTTCGTCAGTCCTTTCAAACCCAGCACTTTGAAGAGAATTTTGGTAAAAGTTTTTACAACTTTAGGTTCAATACTACTGCCGGCTTTACATTACCAAAGCAATATACCATTGAGCTATCAGGTTACTATCAAAACAAAAACTGGGATGGGGTCTGGATGATTGAACCAAGGGGTCAGGTAGATATTGGGATCCGGAAGAAGTTAACCGGGAATAAAGGAACGCTGACTCTGAGTTTCAGTGATATTTTAGGGACTAATGTTTGGAATTATCAAGCCGAATTTCTTCAGGAGGGAGCTTCACTACAGGGTTTTTGGGATACCCATGTACGATCCATAAAAGTCACTTTCAACAAAAGTTTTGGGAACAAGAAATTAAAATCAGTGGATATTGATTCTGGGGCTGGTGAGGAACGAAAAAGGGTAAATTGAAATGAAGGCAATATCAACCCTGAATCCTCTTTTAATTCCAGCAATCATGGCTGTTATTGGAATTTTGATCTTGTTAATCTTTAGACGAAGTATTGACAAAAGTGTTTTTATTGGAACTATAACTTTCTTGGCGTTTTACGCATTTACGGTTGGAATAGCCGGATGGGATGACTTGGATGTTCAGTGGCAATTGGACCAATTTTATCTGAACCAGGAGTGTGGATCAGCTGTCAAACTAATATTCGAACGGGAATTGGCGATGTCCGTCGATGCCAGGTTTGCGGTGATGACTAACGGAGTGATTGGTCTGGTCCTCGGCCTAGCAGTTTATATCTCCTGCCAAATATTGAGCGTTTCAGATCAAAGTTAAAGGACATATAATAACACCAGCAAATTATCATGACAGGAAATAAACCACACAGAAGAACTAATTTGTATAACATCTGACGTCCCGGCTGTAAAATACATTTATGGAATTTCCCATGGTGCTGCATCTATATTAAAAAAGCACTATGAAAAAATTTATACTACTTCTTTTTATTGTCCTTGATCAGCTTCAAGCCCAAAATTACCGGGAACTTGAACTCAATACCTCAATAGAGGAGGTGACGGTCTATCTCCATGGCGCACAAGTTTTACGGACCGGGAAAGAGCAGATCCCCGCTGGAAAATCCCTGCTTAAGATCAACTCGATTTCCCCCTATATCGATGCTAAAA
This sequence comes from Cyclobacteriaceae bacterium, assembly GCA_965224285.1. Taxonomy (GTDB): domain Bacteria; phylum Bacteroidota; class Bacteroidia; order Cytophagales; family Cyclobacteriaceae; genus JAJCYK01. Next base: position 2,862,906 of record OZ245043.1, on the reverse strand, counting down.
CCGTGCGGGTAGAGGCCGAGGGAGATTTTAAAATTATTTCGGTCAATTATAATCAGAACTATCTGAACAGACTTAAGAAGGACCATCGTATTGACAGTCTTGCAACCATTAAAACCTTCCTGGAACTGCATATCTCCCAAAAGGAATCCAGGCTGGAGGTCTTAAAGGAAATGCAGGGTTTGCTTAATGAAAACAAGTTCCTGGGTAGTCAAAGCTACGCACCTACATTGGACCAGATCAAGCAGGCCATGAACTTTTTCAAGGATGAGTTGACAGCCATTAAGTCTGAGGAGATTGATATCGGTGAGGAGATCAAAGACCTCAAGCAGCAAGTTGAAAATATTGGCAGGGAGATCGCTGAGGTAAGAAGTGAGCAAGATCTGCCTAGCGGGGAAATTCGGATCAGGGTGGAGTCTGAGAGAAACACGCAGGGTGACTTCAAAATAAGCTATAAAGTAGCCAATGCCGGATGGTATCCCAAATACGATATTCGGGTCACTTCCGTGGAAGAACCGCTGGAACTGAGATACAAAGCCGACATCTATCAAAATACCGGGGTGGAATGGGAGCAGGTAAAGCTGCGGCTTTCCAATGCCGATCCCAACCAAAGCGGAGTAGCTCCGGAGTTGGAAACCTGGTATTTAAATTATGCCAGAAATACTGTGTTTACCAGACCGGATTTGTTGGGGCCCAGTGCATCGGGAAAGGTTTATGGAAAAATAGTAGACGAAACGGGTGAGCCCTTACCTGGAGTGAATATTGTGATTAAAGGCACTACCATAGGAACGGTAACGGATATCGATGGTAATTATTCCCTGACCCTGCCTAATGGTGCCACGCATATCGTAGCATCCTATATCGGTTATCAAACAGAGGAATTGCCTATCTCAGGTCAGTTTGTTAATGCACAATTGAGCTCCGATGTTACTGCATTAGAGGAAGTGGTGGTTACTGGATATGCGCTACAGGGAAGAATTTCCGGAGTTTCAATCAGAGGAAATAATTCCATACCCCGGGCAAAAGCCCAAACCATCACTACCACTACCATTGAAAATCAGACCACGGTGGAGTTTGAGATCGACCAGCCTTACTCGGTAAAGTCCAATGGGGAAATGCTTTCGGTGGATCTGAGGAGCCTGAATATCGAAACCCTATACCAGTATTATGCGGTGCCCAAGTTGGATCAGGATGCTTTCCTGGTAGCCAGCATGATCAACTGGGGCCAATATAATTTGCTGGAGGGGGAGGTGAATCTCTATTTTGAGGATGCCTATGTAGGCCGCTCCATCCTGGATGCCCGTTCCCTAGAGGACACCCTGGATATCTCCCTGGGCCGGGATAAGAGTATCGTCATCGGCCGGCAAAAAGAAGATGAGTATTCCAAAAGGCAAACCATCGGGGGTAACAAGGTGGATAGCCGCGCCTTTGAGATCATTGCCCGCAATAAAAAATCACAGGCCATCAACATCACCCTGATCGATCAGATCCCGGTAGCGGCCATCAACGCTATCAACGTAAAGGTGGATGAGCTTTCAGCCGGCAGCCTGGAGGAGGAAACCGGGTTAATTACCTGGGAACTCACCTTGGAGCCCCAGCAACAACAGGAGTTGAGCCTGGCTTATGAAGTGAAGTATCCTAAATATGAGAAGGTGATCATTGAATAGATTTGTTATGGAACCATGGGGTTGCCGTGGAGGTGGCCTTATGGTTTTAAATTGATACTCAAAGCAGCTAGATTGCCAATTCAGCTTAATTTACATTTGAATTGTACGTATAATATAATTATATTTGTACGTATAATTATGGAATCCAAATTAACTCTAAAACTTAACAAACAAATTATCGATCGAGCCAAGATTTATGCTAAGGCCCGAAATACCAGCCTATCCAAAATGATTGAAAATTACCTGCAAACCGTTACCATGAAGACAATTAATAAATCGAAGGTGACCCCATTGGTAGAAAGTCTAACTGGGGTTATCGACTTAAAAGAAAAAGATTATAAAAAGGATTACACCGATTTCTTATCTCAAAAGTATTCTTAATGGACAGGATTTTGGTTGACACCAATGTTGTATTAGACCTGTTAGCCAAGCGTAGATCCTTTTATTCAGAAGCTCAAGAATTATTTTCAATGGCGGACAGGAAACAAGTAAGAATTTTTGTTTCCTCATTAACTTTCGAAAATACTTATTATTTGCTCTTTCGGAGTTTGAAGATGCAACGTACTAAAAAGGTGTTAAGAAAATTTAGAGTCTTGGTTGAAGTGCTGCCCATGGATGATAAAATAATCGACTTATCTCTGGAAAGTGAATTCAGGGATTTTGAAGACGCCATTCAATATCACACGGCTACTGAGAACGATTTGAAAATATTAATAACCCGAAATCTTAAGGATTTCAGACCATCTACTATTCCAGTGCTTACCGCCAAAGATTATTTGGCTACTAGGTAGATAGATCTGACACCATGTCTCTTATTCCATGGGTTTGAGACCAGAATTGCACTCTTACTCTTCTTCCCGCCAGTGTACCACCACTTCATATACAATAAAGTTGTCATCACCCTTTTGTTCAATCTGGATGGTGTTATTGCCTTTGAATAAAAAGTCTGGAGGAATTAACTTCATTTGAGTGGTATACCCGCCGTGGCCATGAAGGATATCCAGCCAGGGAAGGTCGTTCCCATTGATCTTGATCACATGTCCGGAATTGTGAACATGGGTATGATTGATTAAAAGAAAAGGCGTCGTCCACCGGCTCCCCCTCTATGCGAAATGTTTTGACAGAACTAAATTTACCTTTAAAGGGGAAATCGGTATTGATGTCTCCGGAATTGTCACCTAAATGTTCCCTGATAGGAATTACATTGAAGTCGGATCGAACCGCCATAGCTAGTAATTTTTATTACGTATGACTAGTGATATGGTACCGTCAAATAGGTAACCCTGACCGTAAGGCTTATTAACAATGTGATACAGCAAAAGCCCAAATGCAATTCTTTGCTGATAGCGTTGTGAAGGTTGGGCCGTTTCGCTACATTAGATCTGTTGGCACCGTTAACCTAGCCACAAACCCTGATCATCAACTAAAAAACATCATATTTTAACTGGTTAATATGAACCGGCCGTAAAGCCAAAAACAGTTACAATTTACGGTGTCAATAAACTATTTGCATTACCAGTCAAGCTTCACTCTAGGCCTAATACCATGGATAGGATACTTATAATTTTAATCATCGTGCTTTTTTCATCCAACTCGTATGGACAAAAACCAAGGGCAAGGGATCTAGGTATTCCCTTTCAAGGGACTACAGGATCAAATAATGCAATTACGGATGTAGGCGGGGTGGAAGTGGGCTATAGTACTATAATTTCCGGAACCGGAAAGAATACCTTGGGAGCCGGCCCGGTGCGAACCGGGGTGACAGCCATATTCCCTAAAGGGAAGACCTCGAAATTCAGTCCTGTATTCGCCAATTGGTATAGTCTTAACGGGAATGGAGAAATGACGGGAACTACCTGGGTAACTGAATCCGGATTCCTTGAAACCCCCATAATGATAACCAACACCAATAGTGTGGGAGAAGTAAGGCAGGCAGTGTTAAAATGGTTTGTAGATACTGATTGGTACGATGGTGAAGAATGGTGGTATACTTATCCGGTGGTAGCCGAAACCTATGATGGCTTTTTAAATGATATTTATGGGTTTCATGTAACGAAGGATCATGTTTTCGAGGCTATTAATGATGCAAAGACCGGTAGAATTGAAGAAGGAAATGTTGGAGGGGGTACAGGGATGATGTGCTTAGGATTCAAAGGTGGAACAGGTACTTCATCGAGAGTGGTTGACTTAAAAGATTCAGTGTACACTGTTGGAGCATTGGTTCAGGCGAATTTTGGTTCACGTAAATCGCTGAAAATCGCTGGTGTGCCTGTGGGCTTGGAATTGGCAGATACCTTGAACAACGAATTGAAGTTGCCAGGGCAATCTTACCGTCGGGAAGGGGATGGTTTCATTATTGTTGTGATAGCCACAGATGCTCCATTGCTCCCATATCAATTAAAGAGAATTGCCCATAGAGTGCCTCTGGGAATCAGCAATACCGGAGGTTATGGAACAAATGGTTCCGGGGATATTTTTATCACATTTTCAACCGCCAATGCTGAGGCTTTTCAACGAAATTCATTATCCACTGTGAAAATGCTACCAAATGACCTGATAAATCCCTTATTTGAAGCAACAGTACAAGCCGTGGAAGAAGCAATAATAAATGCCATGGTTGCAGCAGAAACTATGGAAGGCATTAATGGAAATAAATCCTACGCTATACCCCATGACCTATTGATTGAAGTATTAAAGAAGTACCATAGAATTACCCCTGACCGTTAACCAATGATAAAATTCTGTTGTCCGAAATAAGGCCAGAAATATCAGATTTATTCCATGAACTGATTTAAACAAACTAAATAGGATTTTCCATGAATTTGCCACTAATTTTCAACCAAGTATATCTATTGGTGATTATTGTCATCACCACTACCTCTCAATTTGCCTGCGGGCAAATTTATCATCTGGCACAACTTTCATGGACAAAGTTCAGCGCTCTGGACCGTGACTCAACGGTGGTATTAATTCCCATGGGCGTGCTGGAGGAGCATGGCCCACACCTGCCCTTATTTACAGATGGATATAGCAGCGAGTGGCTTACCCAGAGATTAGCTGAAGAAATTGTAGTTCAGCGTGGCCGGACAGTGGTAATTTTTCCAACCATACCTATTGGAGTTGGTGAACCGGAGGAATTTGCGCCTAGAAAGCGATTCCCGGGATCTTACGCTGTCAGCCCTTCCACCCAGCGTGCAGTTTTAATGGATCTGGCCACCGGATTAGGCGAGGACGGATTTAAATGGGTTTTTGTGATGGCATTTCATGGGCCATTACTTCAAAGCCGGTCCGTTGAACAGGTATGTGAATATTTCTCTGATGTCTATGGAGGAACTATGGTAAATTTAAAAAGCGCTATTCATCCAAGTCCTCCAGCAAGCTACCATCCTATTTCGGAGGAGGCAGACAATGCCAATGGATTGGAAATGCATGCTGGCTTATATGAAACTTCACAAATGCTTTTTTTGAGACCAGATCTGGTACACCCTGATTATAAAGATCTGGGGACATACCCCGTCAATGAGTTGGATGATTTACCAAGATATGCCCAAGGCCAAGACTGGCCTGGATATTTCGGCGCGCCAAATTTTGCCAAAGCCGATATAGGAGCAAGATCAATGATAACACAGTCTGAAAATATTAATGATCTTGCTATGAAAATATTGGATGGATTGGATCCAGCTAGCCTATCAAGCTATACCGACTCTCAAAATCCGGCGCTTTTAAGACTTGATAAGGAGATTCTCAAACTTGAAAAGACCTACACCACTAAACAAAATAAGTGGCTGGAATCGAAGGGGTATAAGTGAGGCTGATAAATTAACAAAAGTTAAATAATGAAATTAACCTTTAAATATCATATCAAGAGTTCAGCCTAAGGCTCGAATGAATCTCTTCACTTTAAGTAAGGACATATTATCAAATTTAAAGGCGTAACAAACTTATTTGAACACACTTCTTTAAGGGTGACATATAGTTACTATTAGATAAGATACTGTAAAGTCCAATTTGACGGAATTGTCGGATTATGGTGTTGAAACAATGAAAGTAATAAGTCCAACTGTTATTTTAATAATTGCACTGATAAGCTGTAGTAGTCCAAGTGAAACAGCTTTGTCAAGCTCTCAACAGAGCAACAGATATTCAATTATAGTCAAGCTGGGTCTGGAAAATAACAGGATCTCTCCGGAATGGAGAAACGCACTGTCCTCACGCCAAAGTAAAAACTATCTGGATTCACTATCACGGGTAAACAGACCCTTAACCCCAGGTGAAAAAGGATGGCTCGAACTAATTAAATCAAGAGCTGATCAATTTGCTTCAATGAGGGATTCTTTGCAAGTGCCTTTTGCGGGTGGCAAGATCAATGATACGATTTATGTTTTACTTGGATACCAGGGCCATGATGATGCCTTCACCTACCAATATCAAACAGTTTGTTTCAACCTGACTGCTTTGCAGCAGCAGTATGGTTCTGCCGAAGAATCGATTAACGCCAATAGAATAGATCGATTGTTCGCACACGAATACAGCCATCTGCTGTCAAAGGATTGGGCCCAACGCAACCAGTTAAAACTTCAGAGTTTCAAGGATAGTATCCTATGGGAATGTCTATATGAAGGTATTGGCATGTATCGGTCAATGTCTGCCAAATGGTTTCCCCAAGAAGATACCTTATCTGAGGCTGCCTTCAAAACATTTAAAGCCTTATATCCTGTTTTTGCAGAGCGAATTATAACTATTGACACCTTGAAAAGTCCATCAAAAGAAGTTAAAAGGAAACTTAAAAAAAATCTTTCCCGCGGTTCCATGGTAGAAAAATGGTGCGCTTTGCCGGTTGGAGTATGGCTCGCGTTGGAAGCTAAAGGAAACGACAAGAATCTTACACCGTGGGTAGAAATGGGACCAGATGCAGTAATACCACTAGCAGCTAAATATTTAACTGGAGATAGTAAGATTAATTTTGACCAGGTATTTAAAGATAGATATGAATTGGAATGAGAAATAGCTTCATCAGCAAGTTCGACCCGCCCAAGCAATCCATTTGGAAAAGCATGCCCAAACAGCTACCTTTAGTTAAACGCCTGATCTTATGTGCCTTAGGTAATAACAAGATCATAACCACTAGAAAATTGATCCAATGGAAGCACCAACAAGAATAAAAAAAGTTACCCTAATCAAATCAATTCTTCCCGTAGTTCTACTCGCATTTCTACTAATAATTGCCTTGAAATTTGTACTGGAGGAAATTCACTATTACAGCTTAAATAAAGAGATTTTGGGCAGATTCTTTCCCATTAAATGGTGGTTGATCGGTCATTTGAGCGGTGGAATCATTGCTTTGCTTATTGGTCCTTTTCAGTTTTGGTCCGCATTTAGAACCCGGTACTTCAAAATCCATCGAAGACTGGGTCGAATTTATTTGGTTGCCATAGTGATCGGGGCTTTCAGTTCTACCTATATGGCATGGAATACAGCACTGGCTATCCATTGGACCTGGGCCTTTAGCTTGCAAGTCCTGGGGGTTGTATGGTTGACCACAGCCTATATGGCTTTTCGTTCTATCCGGAAAATGAGAATTGAACAACACCGAGAATGGATGATCCGCAGTTATATTGTAACTTTTGGGTTCATTTTATTTAGATGGATTAACAACTCCCCTCTACTTGAGAGTTTAGGAAATTTCATCGAAAGAGCTCCCACGGTAATCTGGTTTGTTTGGGCGATTCCCTTATTCGTGGCAGAAGTAGTTTTTCAATGGAATAAATAATAGATGGTAGATCATCTCCTCAGCCGTAGATGTAGCATTAATTGAAATATATCTGTAGTTTGAATGAGAATATATTAGCATGACTCTATTTCTTTAATGAGTTGTAGAGAAAATGATGAGGATGAAAAAGAGCAAAGTAAAATTAGGAATTCAAAATGTAGAAGGGCGACAAGTTATAGTTAGAGACTCTTGTTTTCATGAAGTAGAGGAATTCATCGCAAACAATCTGCACAATCCAACTGAAATTAGTACCAGCGCTCTGGCGGCAAGGTTTAACTATAGTCCCTCGCAATTCTCCAGAAGATTTAGGGCCGTTGCCGCTAAAAGTGTCAAAGAATACGTTATTGGAGTGAAAATGGAAAAAGCTAAGGAGTTGCTGAGAACGATAAATCTGAGCATTACTGATGTTGCCTACCAGTTGGGCTATTCCAACCCCTTCTACTTCACCAATGTATTTACCAAACATTTCGGATTTCCACCATCTGCTTATAGAAGTAAATTCACCGAATTTAAAAGGTAGGGTCCCTTAAGAAACCCCACATCAACTTAAACAAACACTACATTAGCATTGCATAATGCGCGGAAACCATAGGGTATTGCGCGAAAATCATAGGTGAGATCGATGAAGTCTTCCATAATTTTGTCATGTTCAGATATAATTTAACTAAATAATATTATGGAAGCTGAAGACAGTGCCCGAAACGGTAAGTTAGTTCATCTTGTCACCTTAAACTGCAAAGATCAGGAACATGCCAGACAATGTTTGGACGCATTAGCCAATTACGGAAAACCCGATGCCTTATCCTTTAATTGTATATCTTATGAGTTCGGATTTAAAGCCGGCACTACGGATACTGTTTACATCGTCGAGCGATGGGATCAATGGAGGGATTTAGATTCATTGCTTAATGCGAAAGTTATCCCCGCATTGCCAATGTATAACCAATTATTAAAAAATCCATTTGATCCGGCAACGGACACTTTAAGAATAGAGTTATCAGGAGTTTAAAAATGTGTTCTTGAGTACTCACTGAAAGTATACTCACCACATCCTGTGAGTTAAGTGTTTTGCCATGGTAAAGATCGCAGTCCTGATCACATGGTAAGGGATATATTTATAGGCAATTGCTTGAATGGCGGCATCCAAGAATGCATCAAGATATTCTTCTAAAGGAGGAGATCATGGAAACAGAAAGTAAAGCAGACCAGTGACCCCTTTTCCGACGTGGTATTAAACACTTCCTGTGGTTTCCTACCAATCCAATTGCTAGGGGCAATACATATGGTTCAAATAAGACCTTTTATTTATAAAAACTTAATTAGATATTTGTCTAAATAACTAACTATTAAGTGAACGACCTGTTTAAAGCGCTGAATGATGAAACCAGGAGGGAGATCCTGAAAATGCTTAAGGATAAGGATTTGAATGCCGGTCAAATTGCCGATGCTTTCCATATATCGAAACCCAGCATCTCCCATCATTTAGACATACTGAAACGTGCTGATTTAATAACCGGAAAAAAAAACGGTCAATTCATCACCTACTCATTAAATACCACCATTTTGGAGGACTTACTTGCTTGGCTTCTAACTCTAAAACAATAAAATGAACTTTTCCATTAAGAAGGAATTACCATTGATCCTAGTTGCACTGATGCCATTTTTATATTTGGCTTATATATGGCAGGAGCTTCCGGCAAAAGTCCCCATGCATTGGAATATAGATGGCGAAGTGGATCGGTATGGTGATAAAATTGAATTGATTATAATCCCGTTCTTATTGCCGGTAATGATTTATCTCATCTTTTTAATCATACCTAAAATTGATCCCAAAAATAAGTTAGACCAGATGGGATCCAAGTATCAAAGCCTGAAAACTTTGCTTACGATCTTTATGTCGGTGCTAGCACTTTTTATTATATTCTCTGCTAAATCCCAATCTTTAAATAATCTGAACTATACCTATTTGCTTATTGGAATTCTGTACTTGATTCTTGGCAACTATTTCAAAACTATTAAGGCCAATTACTTCATCGGAATAAGAACTCCCTGGACCCTTGAAAACGAAACAGTCTGGAGTGATACGCATAAAATGGCTGGTGTGCTGTGGTTTGTTGCCGGCATAATAGTGATCCTGTTAAGCCTAATACTGGAAAAAAGAACCAATTTTTTTGTTTTTATAGCCATCACTTTTGTAATAACTATTATCCCAGTTTCTTACTCCTACCTCCGTTTTAGGAGGCTGAGGAATCAGGAAGCGGAATAGGGAAAGCCCTTTATAACAATTAATCAATCACTGGGCCATGAAAATCGTCGATCTATCAAAACCCATTAAGTACAACCGGGATGACCCCTGGTTTATGAAAGTTAAAATTAAGCATAAACCCCATCGAAAGGCTAAGTGGTTAATCCGGGTTTTGGGATTGCCTTTTAAATTATTCCCCAAAGATTTCGTAGGATGGGCTGATGATACCATTCAAAAAATGGGGGTACACTCCACTACTCATTTGGATGCTCCCTGGCATTATTCCCCCACCACTAATGGAAAAAAGGCAAAGACCATTGACGAGATACCCTTGGAATGGTGTTTTGGTGAAGGCCTGGTAATCGATATGAAGCATAAAGCTGATTTTGACGCAATAACTGTTGCCGATATTGAAAATTTCTTATCAAGTAATGACCTGGACATGAAACCCGGGATGATCGTGCTAATTAAGACTGGCAGGGATAAATTCAATGGTACCAAAGATTTTCACAAAATAGGCACCGGGATGAGCGCAGAATCCACCGAGTGGTTGATTGATCAGGGGATCAAAGTAATGGGAATTGACTCCTGGGGTTGGGATCTGCCATTGCCTTTCATGTTAAAAAAAGCCAAGGAAACGGGAAATTCGGAGTTGTTTTGGGAGGCACACCTGGTGGGCAGGGAAAAAGAATATTGTCACATGGAACAACTGGTAAATCTTGATGCACTGCCTTACAACGGGTTTAAGGTGGCGGTCTTTCCCTTAAAAATTGTGGGGGCGTCGGCGGCACCAGCCCGAGTAGTAGCTATATTTGACTAGTTGCGTAGATTGATTTGTCAACAATCTAAAAACCCACAGGCTTCAAAAAGTACTGCGCCATTGATCACGGGTTCCAAGCTTCAATAAGAACTGGTAAGAGCTTAATTTTTTTGCCAAGGGCAGATTTGCTATTTTTCTTCTAGGTATGAACATCTCAGACAATGAAATTTGAAAACCGCCTTTCAACCTTTCTGTTATTGGCATTTACTTTATTTGCTGGCCTGAATGCTACAGCCCAAATAACGGATTCCATTAATATTGACCATGGATTTCTATACTATCATGAATATGGATCTCCAGATTTTCCACCTGTCATCATATTAACCGGTGGACCTGGAAATTCTTATATTCAATTGAAAGGCTTGGCTGAAACTATTAGCCAGAAATTTAGAGGCATTTTACTCGAGCAACGAGGAACAGGAAATTCCATACCTACTCCATTTGATTCAACCACCATCAATCTTCAAGCAGTTACCATGGACATAACAACTCTAATGGACAGGCTAAAGCTAGAGAAAGCCACCATTGTTGGTCATTCCTGGGGAGGGATGTTGGCTATGAATTTTGCAGCAAAATTTCCGGAAAGGGTTAAACACTTGATTTTAATAGGGCCAGGTCCTCACAAGGATGCCAAAAATGGTTTTGATGTATTATTTACAAATCGGACTCACACACGAAGTTTTGATGAGGAACAACGCCTAAAGCAATTAAACCAGTTGATTGCAAACAGCGAAGCAGATTCTCTGGAAATTATAGAGTCCAGAAAACTGGCAAGAAGAGCTTACATTTTTGCTAATCCTTTGCCAGACAGCATCTTTCTCAAGATAAACGTTGAAAATAACAGTAAAACGGCCGCTTTATTAATGAATGATATTTTTCAAAATTTTGATGTTTCCGAATCTTTAAAAAATTATCAGGGTCAAGTCGATATCATAACTGGCAGGCAAGATGTGGTCGGCTTTTTTTCCTATGAGCTAAAACAAGACAGACCGTCCGCGAGCTTACATTGGATTAATGAATGCGGGCATTTCCCCATGTACGAACAGCCTGCGGAATTTTATAAGATCCTATACCAAATTTTGGAGGAGTAGAATAATAAACTTCACCTATTTAAAAAAGTGGGGCATTGATTCACAGGCCCGATAAACCTAAGGGCTTAATTCAATATTTCTTAGTTTATTGAAAAAGATATAGCAACCCCACTTGTGATGATGAACTAGACCATGAAACAGCAACCTACCACCGTAGATTTTTACATCAGCAGCTTCCCCGAATATACCCAGGAGATATTGGTGAAAATTCGCCAAATTGTTCTAGAAAATGCACCACAGGCCGCCGAACAGATCTCATACGGGATGCCAGGATATAAAACATTAGGGAAGCCTCTGGTCTATTTTGCCGGCTATAAAAATCATATTGGCTTTTATGCCACACCAACGGGCCACAAAAAATTTATAAAAAAACTTTCTCCATATAAGCAGGGAAAGGGATCAGTACGGTTCCCGCTGAATCAACCAATTCCTTACCCGTTAATTGCGGAAATAGTGAAGTTTCGAGTAATAGAAAATGAAAGAAAAAATAAACACGCGGAAAAAAAATAGTCGATCGGGATTCATTGTACCTATAAATGGATTCCCAAGAATGGTCATAAGTGGAGCTATTTACTTATTCGGCACATTTGCTGTTTATGGACAGATAGGACTTTGGGAAGTAAAGACAGTAATGGTGGGCGAAAGAAATCTTACTCCCGTAGCCAAGTGGTTTAGGTTTAATTCCAATAATACCTTTGAATCCGGGAATGGATGGACTCAAAACTCAGCAGGAGACTGGTCATTGGATACATCCAAGAGGCATTTGACTTTATATGAAAAAATTGCGCTCAGTGAAGGAAATGACCCCTATGTTTTTATTTTTAAAGATGATAAGATGACCTGGACTAGAACAGAGTTTGGTGAAGAAGTCACAGTTAAACTTGAAAAAATAGATGAAATTCCCAGGGCGCCTACCGATAAAGTACAAGGACTTTGGGATTTCGAAATGGTGGTTGAGGATGGCCAGGATATCTCCTCCACTCATGATCCTGACTCCAACCGGATAATTTTCATCAGGCCAGATAGAAGGTTTCGGGATGAGCATGGGCCAAAAGGCTTGAAACAGGGATATTGGCAGATGAATATGCACCAACCATTAATGACCGTAATACCTGAGGACAGAAACCAAAATCCGGAAGTTTGGGAAGTTCAGTTTGGACCTGACCAAATGATTTGGTTAGGAAAATCTGACAACAACCAGAACATAACCATTACCTTTCGGCGCTTGAAAAACTTTCCTGAAGATTAGTACAAGGGAACCGACTTACCTGTATTAACCGCTATCTCCAAATTTCATTGCCGTTGGCCGGAGGTTGCTGCAGCAAATTGGCGCCTGAATGATGAGGCTCCTGATATTGGGCAAAAAATTCCTCCAGCTTTTTCTGGAGCAATCTAATTTGATCCCGGTAATCCGGTTGATCTATTAGGTTCGTATTTTCACCAGGATCTATTTGCAAATCATAAAATTCATCTCCGAATCCCGTAATGACAGGATCCATCCTTAATACATACTTATAGCGGTTATCGCTAATCATACGGGCATTCCCGTACTCCACATATTTATAAGAACTCCAATTATCAGCAGCATCCTGAAGTATAGGAAATACACTATGGCCCGGACTGTTGATAGCGGCTGCCTGTTCGGTGGATAGCTCAACTTGAGCGGCTTCCAGGATGGTTTGAAAGATATCGCAGGTGCTAACCGGCTTCATTAACATTTTCTCCCTTGACTCTATATGGTTGGGCCAGGTCATGATCAAGGGGGACAGAATGCTTTCCTGAAAGAAATTTTGAGGGATGGTAGCATTGCCTTTACCATATAGACCATGGTGGTCATTCATATGTCCGTGATCCGAGGTGTAGATGATCAAGGTATTTCGCAACAACTGCTCCGACCGCAGGTAAGCGATAATACGGCCAATCTGTCGGTCCATCATTTGTACTGCGGCATAGTATTGTATTAACTGCTCCTCATGATCAGCAGGTACCACGCTGGCTTCTCCTTGTGCAGGTAGACTGCTCAAGCTGTCTTCAGAAGATTCGTTTAGTTTACCTCCTCTAATTTTATCCACTAGAGTTTCCGGCTGCCCATTGAAAGGAGCATGGGTATCAACCAATCCCAGGAACAGGAAGAAAGGAGCCTCATTCTTGCTTCGATTCATAAAATCGATGGCCTGAGTAGTTAATTCCTCTGATTGAAAACCTTCAAATTTCACCGGTTCACCTTGCTTTGAAAAATGCACCACTCCTCGGTGATGGTACTGATTTTGCCAACCTTCAGGCGCCACATCATAACTATACCAAAAATCAAAACCCCTTTGTGGTACTGCACTATTGGTAGACAAATGCCATTTACCTACCAACGCGGTTTTAAATCCCGCGTTTTGTAAAAGTTCACTTAACAGTATTTCGTTTTCCAACCATGGTTGCTCGAATTCCGGAGACTCCGAAATAAAATCATGGATTCCATGCTGTGATGGCATCCGACCGGTAAAAAAGCTGGCTCTGGCAGGGCTACATACGGGAGAGACCGCGTAGGCTTCTTTGAAAACAACGCCATGGTTGGCCATCCAACTCATATTTGGGGTAGTGAAGTCAGTATTGCCATACACAGGTGAGGCCCATTGTCCGTGATCGTCAGACATGATAACGATGATGTTAGGTGGTTTGGGCTTACCGAGTGATTCATTGAACGTAGGAGAAGCTGACGAGAAAACCGTTAATAGTAGAAGTTGTGCACCAATCATCAATATATATCGCATATTACCTGGAAGAGTCATTCCGGACAATTAATATAGCAGAATCTAAATTATCCATAGCCATGTCAAATCATTTAGCTCAAAATAAACGAAACGCCATAGCTTTCTACGAAATGGCCTACCTAGGAGATCCAAGGAGGGCGGTCGAATTATATGTCGGCCATGAATACATTCAGCACAACCCGGATGTTGAAGATGGCGTAAAGGGTTTTATCGCCTATTTCGAAAGAATGCAGCGGGAGTATCCCCATAAATCTATTGAATTTGTACGGGCGGTTGCAGAAGGTGACCTGGTGGCTTTGCATACTCATCAAACCTGGCCGGGAGGAGAGGAGTATGTTACTATGGATTTTATAAGATTTGACCGGCAGGGTAAAATTGTTGAGCACTGGGATGCCATCCAAAAGATCCCAGAAAAGGCTGCTCATGGTAATACCATGTATTGAATTCTAAGTTGCCCTGCATTCCAGTGGGCTGCTAGCCTAAAAAAATATCGACTATCCCATTCTTTGAGACTATCAAAGTCTATCTTAGTATCAAAAATTCAGATCTGTATTATGCCAGAGCTTCCCATTAGTCCTGGCAGGAGGGGGAGGGATCGGCGGGATCTCCCCTCACATGATAAACGACGTTTATCATGATAATAGGGGTGGTCAATAAGGCGCTTTGGGTTCAAGATGACCGGTTAAATTTACTCGAATGGTAACCGAATAGTTACCAGCGAATCTTAAACCACCTTAAACATACCCGGCGCTCTTACCTCCCTAACCTGATAGCCATGTTTGGAGTAAAATCCCTGGGTGTCTTGTGCGGCCATAAGACCTATAAACGCATGTTTAGGGGCATGTTCATTGAGCCATTGCTCAATTTCTCGCATTATTCGAACCCCGATTTTCTGGGCCTGGTATTCGGGTAGTACCATAATATCTTGCAGATAAAAGTATACCCCACCATCACCAACAACTCTACCCATGGCCACCACAGAATCTCCAATTTCAGCACATACAGAAAAAAGGGAATTTGACAGGGCAATATCTACTTGCTGATCATCAAGCTTGTCCCAACCTGTTGATGACCTTAATTTTTGAAACTCAGTTACAGTGGGGTTACGGTGTAATATTTTAATTTCCATTTTAACTATATTGTACTACCACTTCGGGGTAGGTTAGGTTACTTACGGCACTTTTGGTATTAAATTATTAGAACTACATCAAGAAGTGAAATAAATTTAATCTCCGTTCATAAAAAGACTGGCTTCCATGGAGTATCTATTCTCAAGTTTAAATTTGATGCTGTCCATACTACTGATTGGCGCTTGCACTGATCAGGCCCAGGATCAAGCATCGACTTTGACAGCCGAGGCGGTATTATTTGACCGCTTCCGTGATCAATCAATCGATGTATATCAACCGGTAACCGTACTAAAACTGCCTCTGGAAAATGGTGTGGTAATTCGGAACCCATCAGTATTGGAACGCGGACCACTGGGGCGAATATTTGCTGCCAATGTTTCAGGAGAGATTTACAGTTTGGTGGATAGCGACGGGGATGGGATTGAGGATACCGCAGAAGAATTTTGCAATGTCAGCGAGGATGGATTTCGCACTCCTACCGGATTGGCTTTTAGGGATTGGGATTTGTATGTGGGCCTACCCCAGCAAATTCGGGTATACCGGGATATAGATCATGATTTCAAAGCTGATACCAGTTTTGTATTTTTCGAGGACATACCTTTTAGCGATCACCCATATGAGTATACTTCTGGACTAACCTTCGATGCAAAAGGGTGGTTGTACTGTTCCCTGACCACCGACTCCTGGAATAGTGGCGCCAGCCCAGACCCTAAAAAATACCGGGGGTCCATTTTAAAGATCTCACCTGACGGACAGGTCGCGGAACAGGTAGCCAGTGGGATAAGATCGGTGCATGGCATGGATATCAATCGTGAAGGAGATATTTATTTTGTAGATAACCAGGGTGGTCAAAATCCTGGCGAAGAGCTGCATATGCTGAGAGAAGGTAGTTTTTATGGTTATAATTCCATAAAATTTGGCGAGAATTTATCAGAGACTCATCCAGTAAAGATGTTAGAAGCGGAGGTAGCACCGGCTGAAATTGAATTTAGCAGCATGGGAAAGGTGGAGAGTCTATTCCTTACCTATTATGGGCCGGGAGAATATTGGGACCGGGGAGTGGTAACCAGCATGACATTTGATCATATTGGGGATAGTTTAACTATTCATGAAGAGGTAATTGCCGACGTTCCCAAATGTTCCGGGCTGGCGATTTCAGAAACGGGTGACCTATACGTATCAAGTATAGGGGTTACTGACTACTGGTATTACCCCACCGAAAGCGAGGCGGGGACTATCTACAAAATTGTCAATACTCCCTGGGTTGAGCCTAAAGCACACCGAGAGTCGAGAAATGAAAAGTTGACCTTAAGTGACGAACAGCTCAAAACCGGCGCATTTATTTTTGCCAGTAGAGCCTGTGCTTCCTGCCATTCGCTTGATGGAAAAACCGAAATGCTGGGACCCAGCTTAGAAAATATCGGGCAGGTTTACAGCCGGGAGGAGTTACTGGAGGAGATCAGTGAGCCTTCCAAGAGAATGAAGCCTGGCGATTATGCTACCAAGATCTTTACTAAAGATGGAGAAGTGTATCTTGGCAGGGTGATATCCCAAAATTCTCAGGAGCTAAAACTTATGCTTATCGGCAATTCGGTAAAAACCATACCTGTGGCCAACATAGAAAGCTCCGAAAGACAAACTACATCCATGATGTATGAGGGGTTGCTTTCAGGCCTGGAGGAACACGAGATACAGGCATTATTGGATTTTCTTATCGCTGGAGGGCAGTAGCCGATTTCGTAGATCTTCCCGGTGGTAAACTCTACTTTTTTTTATAACTGCTGACAAGCTGGAAATATTCTCAATATCCACTAAGGGATCATGTTCAAGAACTAAAATATCGGCCACCTTCCCCGGGCTCAAATCACCGTAATATTTTCCCAGACCCATAAATTTTGGGCCATTAATCACTGAAGTTTCCAGAGCTTCTCTGGGAGATAACCCCGAAGTCACCATTAGATTCAATTCCGCTATAAGTGATTCCCCGGGATAAACAAAGGAATTGTAAGGCCCACAATCCGATCCAGCCAAAATGCTGATATCAGCCTCATACATTGGCACAATGAGGGTACGAAATGTCTCTTCAATTCCGTGAATCAATTCATTTTGCTCAGGGGTGGTTGATTTCGCTGATTCCACTCTTCCCTGATATGTACTCTCTATGCCATTACCAATAAAAGGCAGTAGGCTGTCAAGGGAGTGATCCACAGTAATAACCTCATCCAACACCTTACCAATATACAGAGTAGGTGTGACATAAAAGGCACTTCGACCCAACTCGGCTAAAAACTCCCTGCAAGTAGTAGAGTCAAAATTTTCATACATCAACTCAACTTTTTTAAAATAGTCCAGGTTTAGTTGACTAATACTATCCCCTTGTTTAGTGCCGTGTCTAATTAAACTGAACATGTGCTCCAGGCCATCAAGGCCTAGTTCCTTTGCCTGTATCAGATCGGCTTCGAAGGGTACATGACCGGTTGTCCTAAGTCCTCTACCCTCTGCTTCCTCAACCAATGCATAGAACATCTCTTTGGATATACTGCCATCATAAAGCTTCACAAAATCCACTTCCAGAGATTCTAATGAATCTATCGCTGGAACGACCTCAGATTCGCTTTCCACCACCAAAGACCCTTCCCACATGGGATCGGCGCCATCAAGTTTAGGTCCGCAAGAGAATATGGTGGGGCCGAACAAACTGCCGTTGGTAATATCGCGCCGCCAATTGAACACGCTGGAAACGATGTCCCCCCCGGCATCCCTGACGGTCGTAACTCCATACAGCATGAACAACGGCAGTAAACGTTGATTTTCCTCTATAAGTGAGTCGCCGCCTCTAAAATGCACGTGCATGTCCCATAATCCAGGCATTACAAATTTATTTTCCAGGTCAATCTGGTCATGAGCTTTATATTTGCTTGAATCAGAGTTCTCAGCCACTATTCGAATGGTGTCGGAGGTGATAGCGATTAATAGCGGGCCTGAAACGGTGCCTTCCTCAACATCGATAATACGGGCATTTAATAAAAGCAGATCATAAAATTCTCCTTCAGGCGCTTTGCATCCATGGTAGATTGTCAATAGAACCAAAAACCAAAATAATCTGAGGATCATCTAACCATAGTTTTAGTAATAGACTCGGGAATGTTTATTGGTATTTCAGGGTAGTTTTTACTTGGTAGTTTCGATACCCATTTCCGTAAATACGCGGTCGACCGGTTCCCAAAGTTCGATGTTGTTGCCTTCCGGGTCCAAGATGTGTACGAACTTTCCGTATTCATAGGTAGCAATTTCATCAACTATGGTGACTCCCTGCTCTTTTAGTTGTTCTACCAACTCTTCAAGGTTTTGTACCCGGTAGTTGATCATGAAGTCCTTTTTGGAGGGCTCGAAATATTCTGTGTCTTGAGGGAAGGTCCCCCATCTTAAATAATTAACCTCATCCGGGTTGTTGGCGTTGCGAAATTCAAAAGGAGAACCATATTCATCAGTGACCAACCCGAGGTTTTTCCCATACCACCTTTTTAATTCCTCAGGATTATCGCATTTAAAGAAGATGCCTCCAATTCCGGTTACTTTTGGTGCTTTCATAATAGTAGTGGTCTTGATGATTAAGTAAAACGATAGTATTGTTGGCTGAGCAAAATGGCTCCTTGAAGATATGAAAATATTATTTACCTCCTGGATTTAATATGCGGATGGTTGTGTATAACCAGCAATGGCAATTTTACCAGGATGGTGGGGAAGCTGCCGGTAATTACGAAATGAATCCATGCTCTCGAGCATGATCCATAGCCTGGTCGCTGTCTTCCATCAATAAAATATTAATGTCGGTGTGCCGTTCAATTAAATTCTTTACTCTGCGAATCCGCTTTGGTTTACGTACTGCCCTGATATAGATTGCCTCAATCTGCTCACTGTAGGCTTGGGCCAGCGATAGGTAGATATCAGTATCCAACTCGGCTGCATCTCCGATAAGAATAAACTTCATATTGGGATAGGTTTGAATTATCTCGGTGGCCTTTAGGTATTTGTTGAGTTCCGTATGGGGCATTTTCTTTAGTTTGGGCATCCCAATATCTCTCAAGAGCAAGACACCATCAGGAAATTTCTGAAATTTTAGAAATCCTTCCAGATAATCATGAATATTCCAGGGGCTGTTGGATAAATAGAAGAATGGACATTCTTCATGGCCTCCGGGACCTTTTCTTAACGCCGAATAGAATTCCTGTGCTCCATCCAGTGGCAGCCTATCCGCGCTGTCCTTGAACATAGAATTAATCATCAATTTCCATTTGAGCGCGGAAGCAACTCCTGTTTCTATTACAGTATCATCCATATCGCTGATGATACCGAACGGCGCATCTTCTGCAGGCTTAAGAATTTTCGTGGTTTGTTGAAATTCTACTGAATCTCCTTTCATTAACTCCATACTAACTTCAAACCAATGTTCTCTGGAGTTGGTAAATTCCAAACCGTGTTCACCCATATATTGGATATAGCCTTCCTGGTTTGAAACAGTATCCACAGATTGCCCATTCCAGGTCAGTCTTACAGTAGCTCCGGGCTTTTCATCCGATTCCAATCTTTTAATGAAATTGGAGAAGTTATGCCAGGCCTTTTTATGTTCATGTAAGTGAAGTCCCTCATCTTCAATGACCCTTGCGGTAATATGGAAAATGGATTCATTGGCAAACCCTTCCGCCGAAGCGATTATTACTGGGTCCGGTGGTCCAAAATCTATTGGCATAGTCTCAACATATTAAATATGTTCCTAACCGACAAATATCATTCCCCTTGGCATAACTTAATGGTTAGTACTTGCTGCTGTGTAAGGCCAGGAGTGAAATTTAGCTGAGGAAACAGGATATTACCTAACAATGGTATTTTAAAATTCTTATTTAATCTAAAACTTCCACATTATTTAAATGTTGTCAATGGAATTGTTTCCTCAAATGTGGATTGGGGTACTCACAATAAATTTGTAAATGCTTATCGGCATCTTTCCTGGGCCGTGGCACATTATTGGCTCTATCCAGTAGAAGCGAATAACCAAAAAATGAACAGACAAACCATGAAAACTTTAAAAGATTTATTTGAACATCAACTAAAAGATCTATACAGCGCTGAAAACCAAATGGTGGATGCATTGCCAAAGATGGTGGATAAAGCCAGCAACACCGGCCTCAAGACCGCGTTTGAAAGCCATTTAGCTGAAACCAAAGAACAGAGAAACAGGATACAGGACATTTGTCGATCACTGGAAATAGAACCCTCCGGAGAGAAGTGTAAGGCCATGGAAGGCCTGATCCGGGAAGTTGAATCATTCCTTGAAGAAGAAATCGCTGATGAAGTACGTGATGCAGGATTAATCGCCAATGCCCAGCGTATAGAGCACTATGAAATTTCCGGCTATGGCACGGCGGTAAGATATGCCAAGCAACTGGGACACTCCGAAATCGCGGACAAACTTCAGCAAACACTGGATCAGGAGTACGAAGCCGATCAAAAACTAAACAATATGGCTGAGCAAAATATAAATCAAAAGGCTATGAGTTGAGAATAGTGAAATCCAAAAGTTAAAAGGGAGTTGAGGTTTCAACTCCTTTTTTAATTACTGCGAGCATGTATTAAATTATTTATGTAAAATTAGAAAAAGCAGTCTTACTCCATTATGATTGTTCCTTATTAACTACTTCGATTAAAATATATGCTGGATCTGGGCTTTGTGAGCGCTATTATGGCGGAATATTCTTTGGAGCAGGTAATCTCCTTTGCTTCGGAGAACCGCTTTAAATGCGTTGAGATCATGTGCTGGCCTCCTGGGAAAGCGGACCGTAGATATGCGGGGGTGACCCATATTGATGTGACCAGTCTTGGAGCAGACAAGGTCGATGATTTGAAAGACATACTGCACCAAAAGCAAGTATATATTTCCGGGTTAGGTTATTACCCCAACCCATTAGACCCCGATACCGAAAAATCAAGTTTTTATTTAGATCACCTGAGGCAGGTGATTGAAGCGGCATCAGTAATGGATATTCCGGTAGTAAATACTTTCATCGGGAGAGATCCTCAAAGAACAATCGATTACAATTTGGATCGCTTCAAGGAAACCTGGCCTGAGCTGGTTAATTTGGCGGAGTCTAAGAAAGTGAAAATTGCCATAGAGAACTGTCCTATGTTGTTTACCGCTGATGAGTGGCCTGGCGGCAAGAACCTGGCAATTTCACCAGCGGTTTGGGATCAAATGTTTGAGGCTATCCCTAATGAAAATTTCGGTTTGAATTACGATCCATCCCACTTGGTGTGGATGCAAATGGATGAGGTACAGCCTATTTATGATTATTCAAACCGTCTTCATCACATCCACCTTAAAGATGTTAAAGTATATCCCCACAAATTGAACCGTCACGGCATCTTGGCTTATCCCCTCCATTACCATTCCCCTAAAATACCTGGGTTGGGGGACGTTAGATGGGGAGATTTTTTCTCCGCCCTAACCTCAGTTGGTTACCGGGGTGCGGTTTGTGTAGAAGTAGAGGATAAGGCCTTCGAGTCTTCAGAAGAAGATATCTTGTCCGCTTTGAGAATCAGTCGGAATTATTTAGAACAGTTTCTTGCCTGAATCAATGACTTTTTACTTACTGTACTCTGTAAGTACCGTGTAGCTTGAGAGATTATCTTTCTTATCATACGATTCGGTCCTGACTACGCCGGTATTTTTGGCAAACCACTCAGCGCCTGAGAAATTTACTTTAATCGGTATCGTTTTACCCATTTGTGACCGTGCCTTATAAACTATCTTCACGCATTCAAAAGTGCCCGCCGGCGTGGTTACTGATTCAAACCCCTCTACTTTTCGATCGTAAATATCAATATTCATGGTCATGATGGGGAATCCGCTGTTGTTAACCCGGACTTCCACAGATGCATCATTTAGCTCCATTCCTGCTTCTAATGATGACGGAAGTTCCAGATAATCGCCGTCGATCTCCACATCCATATCTTCGTAGGCACTCATTTGTTCCGGATTCAGGAATGAATTCATGGAAATCAGAAACCTATCATCCTGACATTTAACCGTATAATCAATAACACCCACTTCCTTCTCCTTTTCATTAGTGATTTCTCCGGTCATGGTAGCTTCAAACCCGCCATCCACTTCGGATTTATCCGTGACAGACTGTATAGACCTGGTTTGAAATTTGTTTTTGTGATTAAATGTTTCCATCACCCATTTGCTGCCTTCTTCTATTGGAAAATATTCTCCACATGATTGCGCCTCCGCGCTGTAGCAGAGGATAGTTCCCAGTAATACGATAATTATGGTTCTCATTTTAGTGGTGTTTTAATTAGCCTGCCTATGCAGGCTGGTATTTAATGTATTAGTACGCCTGTAGCGGAGCCAAACAGGTCAATCATGAAAAAACACGGTTATCATTTGCTCCCAAACCGGACTTTAAAAAATAATCTCATTTAAGATACAAATTTAATGCCCATAAAATCAAACTTGAAACTCTGCCACAAGTCCTTAAATACTTTGTGAGTAACCAGGGGTTACTAAAGAGCAAAAAATTCATTAAATTCCATTTCACGTCATATAGAAATTCAAAAACCACTATTACTATGAAATGGTCAATTTATATAGTGTCATTAATTTTTTGTACCGCATTTCACTTGCAATCTGAGGCACAATTTAAGGGTTTGGGGAAAAAGTTGAAAAAGAAAGTCGAGGATCGGTTAGATCGTAAAGTGGATAAAGCGTCAGATGATGGGTTGGATGAGGTGGAACAGGGCATCGAGGAATCCGTAAAAGGTGAAGGCGATGAAGACCTGGGAGAAGATGCCGCCGAAGATGCCGAAGAGGCTTATGAGGATTTGGAAGGGCATGGAACTAATGCAACTGCTGCAGTGAGTAATGATCCGCAATCCAGCGGAGACTTTGAGATAAATACCAAATTCGATTACGTACCGGGAGAGAAATTAATGGTATTTGAGGACTTCAGCGAAGACGCCATTGGTGATTTCCCCGCACGCTGGAATACAGATGGGACGGGGGAAGTGGTAACCTTTGGCAATTCCCCGGATAAATGGTTCCTGATGAAAAGCGGATCTCATTATATTCCCGATCTACCTTATGAGCTTCCAGAATCTTATACCATTGAGTTTGATTTAGCTGCCAGAGGACTGGACCAAAAAACTAGCTCCAGTACTAAATTGGAGATAATATTGGACGACAATGCATTATTCGACCATCCCAAAGACAGGGCGGTTATAACATTACCGCTTTGCCAATATCATCCGGTGGGCATTCGGGTTAACAACCGGGTATCGGGTAAAGGCCAGATAAATAATAATATAAACACCGACATCAGAACTCAGGTAGTAAATCAACCGCATATATCCATCGCTGTCAATAAAACCAGGTTTCGCTTATGGGTTAATGAGAAAAAACAAGTGGATGTGCCCAGGCTGATACCACCGGGTAGAACTATTAAGTATTTAAAGTTTCAGCCGGTACATTTTAAAGACGGTAAGGAAGACCTATTTATCCGCAATCTTAAAATAGCTGAGGGAGGGCTGGATTTAAGAGCGCAACTCCTTAAGGATGGCAAGGTCAGCACCAATGGTATTTTATTTGATGTTAACTCTGCCAATCTCAGGCCTGAATCTTACGGAGTTATTAGACAAATTGCTATGGCTATGAATGAAAGTGATATGAACCTGACTGTTATCGGGCACACCGATAGCGATGGTGATGATCAAAGTAATATGCAATTGTCTGAAAAGAGGGCTGCCGCAGTCAAGCAAGCCTTGGTAAACGATTTTGGAGTTGACGCTGCCAGACTTTCAGTTAAGGGAAAAGGGGAGTCTGAGCCAGTAGAGGAGAATAATTCACCGGAAGGAAAAGCCGCCAACCGTCGGGTGGAATTTGTGAGTTTATAGCAGTTTTTGTGTAGCCCTCAACAGAAAATCGGTTTGGGCCTGGTTTATTTTAGACATTGCGGTTTCCAGGGTAAACCAGGAGGCCGCATCAATCTCTGGGAATTCCACTTTCTTTCCACTGTGCGGAGGCCATTCCAGAGTAAAAGTATTGCAAGTTAAAGCTGAGGCTGGATCCCAGTCACCTTCAAATGCCCAGGCGCCCACCATTTTACCCCCTTTTTGTTTTACGGTGCCTAAGTCCAAGAAAGGCCCATTTGGAGAGATACCGGTTTCTTCCTGAAACTCTCTTTTAGCGGTCTGTAAGGGTGTCTCTTCCCCCTCAGGCAGACCCTTAGGGATGCTCCACACACCTCGGTCCTTATTGCGGAAATATGGACCACCGGGATGGACCAGAAAGAACTCCAGCGGGGTGGTTTTACGGCACATGAGTAGGCCAAAGCTAAGAGTAGGCATGTGAGTCTAATCCTCTGCTAAAAATTCGCTAATGGTATTCAATACTTGAGGCTCTTTCAAGATGCGGTTGTGACCGGCATGGTAGCAGGGCAACAGGCAAGCGTTGGGCAGCGCATGTACAATTTCCAATGCATTATAAAATGGAACCACCTGATCGGTGTGGTCATGTACCACCAATACCCGGTTGACTTCTATATTCTTACCCAATTTAGAAATTTCCAACTGTCTTAAAATGATCCCAAAAGTATTTTCAATCAATTGGTGCATATAAAGCTGAGCTTTGGCAGGTATTTTAAGATAACGGCTGAAATCGGATAAGATCCGCAGCATACTGTTGGGTACACTAATAAGCACCATTTTATCCAGGTTAGGTTTATCGGATATTGCCATAGCATACACCGAGGATACCCCACCAAAGCTATGTCCGATCATATGTGCCATGGGGCCCAACTGGCTAATTACGTCGTTTATGGCTCTGGCAAATTGCGGAAGGTTAGTGGATTGTCCCTGTGATTGCCCATGGGCTGGACCATCCATGGCTATTACCCTAAATCCACGGTCCAACAACGGTTTTACCAATGAGCCCATATGGGGAGCGCCGGTTTCCCAGCCATGCACCAATAATACAGAAGGCCCTGGGCTTTCCCATACATAGCAATGAATCAGTAAACCCCCACTGTCTACACTTTTTCTATCTGCTTGATCAAAAAGTGCACCGGGCTTGCGCTTATAACGGCTCCTGGGCCTACCAAAAATGCCTAAAGCCCATTGTGCAGCTTTTTTGGGAATAATTCTTCCTACCGTTTGAAAAAGCAGCCGCAACATTTTAACCAGAAGAGGGGTGGATTTTTGCAGATCTTTCTGAACTGGGGCACTAGCTATTATAGCGCGGTAGGCTTTTATTACTACATCCATAGGGGTTGTTTGCTTAATGGGAAAGGCATATTAATTAAACCAAATGGTATTTTCATTGCCTCTGAATGCATAACTGATTCTCTATTATTTCATCCATGTGCATTAAGCTATCCATCAGGTATTTGGACTTTTTAGATACTTTCATTTGCATAATACCCCCTTCAATCAGGGATATAAATATGGTAGCGAAGTAACTGGGATCGATTTCCTGGCGAAACTCCTCATTTTCCATTCCCTGTTCAATAATATATATGAAAGAGCGATGTATGTAATCCAGTGATTTCAAGACCTTTTCTCTAAGCATATCATGCATATCATCCGCTTCGACTGCGGTATTGAGGATAGGGCATCCTCCACTCAATGTAGATTGATAGAGATAATTTCGATAAAATCCGGTAATCGCATTGAGCTTATCCCTGGCAGTTCTTTGGGCCAGTACTGAGGACTTAATTTGATCTAGGATAAATCGGCTATTAAACTCAAACGCTGCGGCTGCCAGTTCATCTTTATTTTCAAAATTCCCGTATATACCGCCTTTGGTAAGACCGGTGGCCTCCATAATGTCCTGCAGTGAGGTGCCTGAATATCCTTTTTTATTGAAAATTGGAGCGGATTGCTGAATAATATACCGTTTGGTTCTTTCCGATTTGCTTAATTTAACCTTATGCTCCATGAGGCGGTATCTCTAGGCTTAAATGAACAAAAAATATACCAATCGGTCTAAAAATACTGAATATTCCCTAGAAAAGGAAGCCCAATCTGAAATTGAAGAGAAAAGTTTCTTCCGATTCGCTCAATTCCAGCGAGAGAACCGCTTGATTAAGGGGGGAAACCCAAATGCCACCACCGTAGCCGTGATGCCATTCATCGGAATCTTCACCGTCAAGCCACACTCTACCAACATCATTGAATGCATTGAGACCTACGGAAAAGGGAATGATCGGGCTGCGTATGGTGGCAACTTTCAACCTCAACTCAGTATTTTGATGTAGGCGGCTGTCTCCAAAGAATCGGGTTCTGCGATAACCTCTAAGATTGGTGAGTCCTCCCAGCTGTTGAGCTTGATAGAACTCGGTTGATTCAAAGTTATGCCCGCCACCCAAGCGGAGGGCCAGGGTAAGTAAAGCCGGTAACCTAACACTAACATAAGTGGATAATTCGGAAGTAATGGTTGAAAAACTATGGGAAATATCGTTTAAGCCTGTATAAGCGCCATAGGTGGTATTCCAGTAAATACCCCTGGTAGGGAGTTTGGCATGGTCACGCCAGTCTAACTCCAGCTCCGCGTTGAAACCTGAAAATGCTTTCCAATCAAAAAAACCTTCACTTTGTTGGAAGTTTCCAAAATCCAGAAAGAATCGGTCCTCCCCATCATAATCCCGCTCAACATTGGCCGCCTGAAAATGATGTCCCAACCTTAATTTTAGGTGATCAGTAATTGACCTTTGTAGCATAATTTTTTGGTTGAAAAACTTATAACGAATACGATAATAGTCTATCGCCCGATCTAAATTAAAGTCCCGATCAACTTGCTGGTTGAATTTGGTTTCATTACCCCACCCGAAGAAGTTGGTAACTGAGTTTGGCGCTGAAAGATCAGCTGAGATTGCTAGATCCCAATTTCCAAATACAGTAGTGAATGTTCCCTGATAGTGAATATTGAAAGCGCCGGTGGCCAGGGCACCAGTTGCGGTTAGCAGGTGATTGGTTTTGTACGGATCCTTGCGAAATCCATGAGACCGCCATATGGCCCCACCTCCGAGAAAGAGGCCGTCATCCCGATTGATCTGTAATAAAACTAATGGAATTAACCGGTTATATTTGAATACTTTGCGGTCATACTGGTTTACCCCGGGATTTTGACTCCTGCGATCTTTGCTTTCAGAACTCAAATCCACTGTATTATCTCCCCGAGTATCATAAACTATGGTCTTTTTGGCCCATCCGGAAACTGAGCTTTTGTCCATGATACTGTCCTTATCCGGACCTCCAATGATCCGCACCCGTATTCCTCTGTCTACCTCTCCGCTGATATCAAACACATCTTCGCCCTCCAATCCAAAAAGCCTGATTTCTTTGGTTTCGCTGCGCTTGAAGGTACGGTCATAAAATAATAGCTCACGCTCATGGTGTTTAGTCCTTTTATACATGCGCACTCTGGTGCTTTCGTCATCCATCCTCTCGACCAAGAAATATTCCTTCTTATTACTCCCTCTTATATCCACTTCTTCAGCTAAGAATAAATATTGTTCAATGGCGTAATCTTTGATCCGATCTCTCATGGATTTGAGTTTACTGATCACCTCCGGCCCGTCCAGATCATAAACAGGTTTGGGCCATTGTTTTATTGCAGATTCAATTACTTCATCAGTAAGCCGGCGTTGCAGGGTATCAGCCGTTTGAATCCAATCTGCCAGTGAAGGTTCATTCAGAAAACTGCGATCAAAGTATCGAGCGTTATAATTAAATCCCGGTACATATGAAAGTTCATGATCGAATCCCTGGAACTTAGGCATAGCCCATTTACGACCTGCCTGCCGCATTAAAAACCCATCATTGACAAAGAACACCTGATCGCGGTCACGTGGAATGGGCCGATAAAGGCCTCCTTTTTCTTTCTCGATCTTTGCCCATCTCCATTGATCGTCGTGCCGGTCCCAATCGCCGATGATCATATCAAACAGCCGTGATTTTAATACCCATAATTGATCTACCTGATGGTCGTTATCTTTATCCATCTTTTCCAGTAGGGTAGGGGTGCCCACTATTTTATCCACGCTTCCGAAGCTGGGAACATCGTGATGTTCATCGTCTGGACGCTCTTCAAACAATGCTAATGAATTGGCAAACTCTTCCCGGTATTTTCCTAGTCGGGGGTCGTCAGGGATATATACTAGTTTTGGATTAGTATGGTAAACTTCTGCAGCATCTGCCAGCGGAGGAATAACAAAAGCGGCATAAGGATGAGAGGCAGAAATTTGGTCTTGCACCAAGTCAGCAGCAATTGTACCGCGAAAGGCTTCCGGAACTGCTCTAGCGGCATATTTTTCAACTGATCGCAATACATACTCACGGCCATCCGCATCTTCCAATCTCAGAGAGCGAGTTTGTTGCCCGCCTCCCTTTTTTTCGATTTTTAATCCCCCATTAACCCGGCCTATATCAAATAAAGGTACCTCAATCTCTGTTTTCCAGGTATCCCGATAATTCTCCCCGAATAATCCCGGGCTAGTGGTATGGTATTGATCACTGGCATTAACCAGAATGGTGCTGTCGGAAAAATCAAGGTCCATGTTAGCAACCTCCACCGGTGGACGGTAAGGGTCATCAAATAATAATTTGGTGTAAAGGGGACTTAGATCCGAATTAGGAGACCAAAACTCTAAACCTACCTTACCCGAGGGGTCAAATCGTAATTTAGCAAACCCCAAACCTTGGTAGATAGCTTCTGTATGTTTACCTGATCCAACGTGGGCACTATCTGCACCCGCACCGCTTACTATGTAGTGTACTTTCTGTACCTTATGATACTGCAAACTTTGATCGTGCCCCGAGACATGGATCAAGTTGGGGTGTTTTTGAAATATTTCATCCAATTTATGCCGCAAGGCCCTGTAACGTGGATATTGAAGGTCCTGGAGGCCCCCGACTGTTTGCCGGTAAAACGGATAAAGAGAACCGACCAGAGGTAAGGGCAGATATAAATATCGCTGTGCATGGGTCAAAGGAAATAGGTGTGATCTGAACGAAAAATTTCCACCATGCACGCCGGTGCTATATACCGGGTGGTGGGAAGCTACTATGATCTTCTTATGAGCATTTTTAATTATTAAATTCTCCAGCTCATCCAGTATTTCCATAGGTTCTTCAATTTCACAACCATCTTCTTCACCTGATTTTTCCCAGGGATGTAACCACCACTGGGTATCTAATATTATTAATGAAAGTTCATCGGTAAGATCTACTTCTACAGGCCCCGGGCAGCCAAAATTTGGAAGAAAGCGATTGACGCTATCGTTAAAAACGCTGTAGAGGTTAGATTCAATGAATAACTCTTGATTACGCAATCTACGGTTTCCGTCTTGATTTCCTCCGGCCCAGTCTTCTTCTCCAGGTATGAAGTATACATTACCCGGATAATCGTGAAAAATTTCCCATACCGACCTTAAAGTTTCCTCAGATTCAATTCGGGTGGATGATTCTTTATCATCCAAACCACGGTATATGTTGTCCCCTAAAAAGATAACCGTGGTTTGAGGGTCGGCGTCACTAATTTGTCTTTCTAAAAGTTGCAGGACAGGGTTGGGCTTTGGTCCGCCCCGCTCCCCGATATCACCGACTAGATATACAGTCTGGGATTGTCCGATCAATACATAAGCGTAACACCAAACCCAGATTAGGGGCAGGTATTTTCCATACTTCATAGTTTATTTAAGCTGTATTTAGCAAACCGGGAGGAGCAGCAGCCACCAGCCGGTTAAAATGATTCTATGGCAGCCGGCCCTATAACATTAGGGGTTTCAGAAAAGTTTAATTTTGGAGAGAGAGTGCAGTAACTGCCGACGTGGTTGCTTCAGACTGTGAAATATAGCGGCTTTTTAACCAAGGATTAGCCATTGGGTCGGATAATAGCGTGTTGATCATCACCTGGTATACCTCCATCAGCCTTGGACTGGGGTACCATCGCAAACCTAATTCCATCAAGGGTAAGGCCATGCTTAATTTTTGATGGTTGTAAAAATCCAAAGCTAAATTATAGTAATACAGCCCTTTGAGTTCGTTAAAACCAATTTCATTATGCACCGGTGCTTTCAAGCGATAATGAAGAGGGTTGCTATTTTCTTGTAAGGTGATACTCTCGGTATCAGTAATTTCCTGTTGCAGGTTTGCTATAGTTTCAGCATTGGAAATATAACCTCCCAGTGGGTTGGTCGATTCGATCATGACTTGTTTGCCATCTACTTCCAGCATCAAATAAATGTGATAGGAAGTTTCTACAATGTGATGATCAAAACCCAATTCTGTAAAAATATAAGAGAATAGGGCGGTGGCCGTCAGGCAGTCATAAGTGCCATCTGCAAATAAACTTTCAACAGTAGCCGGGGTCCGGTACTTAAGCAAAAGTTTGCGGTGTACTTTATAAAACAAATACTTCCCGAAGGCTTTCTCATTAGGATACTTCGATGCTTTTTCTTTTGCTTTATGAAGAAACCGCTGAAACTCTTCCGCTTTGTTGATGTCGTCGATAAAATTAAATGCGGAAGCGGTAGCCAAATGTTTGCCGGAGACGTCATACCGGATAAACTCCGGATGGTTAGATGCTACAATGTGGCCTTGGGCTAACGCAGGAAACACCCATGATAATACTGCAATTAAGACCATTATTGAAATCCTCATAGGTTTTTACCTCCCAGACTAATTTAGTAAAAACTTAATATTAAGGTAATATTGGAATGTGTGATGTTACCTTAATGTTAAGTTTTCTGCCAGCCAAACTTTCCTAATCTGATATGCCGGTAAGGTTTTTTTATTATTTTTGCCTTTTGATGAAATTGAAATTTAAAACCATTTCAAGTGGAAGAAGCCACTGAAGTAAAAAGAGAACATCAGGAGAAAATAAAAAGCCTGTACAACGAAGTAAGTAAGGTAGTGGTGGGTCAGGATTATATGCTCAACCGGCTGCTGATTGGCTTATTCACTCAGGGACATGTATTGCTTGAGGGTGTACCTGGTCTGGCCAAAACATTAACCGTCAATACCTTATCCAGAGTGCTCCATTTGGATTTCCAAAGAATTCAATTCACACCGGATCTTTTGCCTTCGGACCTGATAGGCACCATGATATACAATCAACAGAAAGCGGAGTTTGAGGTGAAAAAAGGGCCTATTTTTGCCAACATTATCCTGGCTGATGAAGTAAACCGGTCCCCCGCCAAAGTGCAATCCGCTCTTTTGGAATCCATGCAGGAAAAACAGGTCACTATTGGTGAAACCACCTTCGACCTGGATAGGCCCTTTTTGGTACTGGCTACTCAAAACCCAGTAGAACAGGAAGGCACTTACCCCTTGCCTGAGGCCCAGGTCGACCGTTTTATGATGAAGGTGCATGTTGATTATCCCACTAAGCAGGAAGAATATGAGATTATGACCAGAATGGCCAATCTCAACTTCAACGATGAGGTACAACCTGTCCTCAGCAAAGAGGACATCTTTGCTATTCGCAACGAAATAAACCAGGTCAATATCAGTGAATCACTGGCCCACTACATCATTGAGTTGGTGTTTGCTACCAGAAATCCCAGGGAATATGGCTTGCAGGATCTGGAACACTATGTAGAATTCGGAGCTTCCCCCCGGGCCAGCATAAACTTGAACCTGGCTTCAAAGGCAGTTGCCTATTTCGAGGGTAGGGATTATGTGTTACCGGAAGATATTAAGGAAGTAGCCCTGGATGTAATGAACCACCGCTTGCTTTTAAATTATGAGGCTGAAGCTGATGGGGTATCCACCCAACACATCCTTACAGAAATCCTCAATAAAGTACCTATCAATAAGTAGCTTTCACTAGCGCTCAACTGATAGTATTTGAACACTTACAGTCACAGTAAGGTTATAGGATTCATTGACTGCCCGGTAACGACTGCCTAGTGGTTTAATTAATGCCAAAATTGAAATGTCCTGCCTTTGGGTGTCCCTAATCTGATGTTAAATAATTGTTAAAAAAATGGTTTGAAACACCACTTTATTTTAATGATTAATTAATCATTCCTACCTGCTCAGGTAACATGAAATCCACACCTTTGCCTAGCGAATCTTTACTCACAGAACACTAAACCGATTAACATGAATAAATTAAATTATATGTTTATGCTTTTGGCAGGACTAACTGTGGTGGTGTGGAGCTGCGATGATGATGATCCTGACCCTGGTATCCCAGGCGCCCCCACTATCACTGTTTCGCCAACTACTACCGGCGGGGCCCCGGGTGCAACAGTTAGTTTTACTGTAAATGCCAGTGCAGCGGCCGGAGCCAGCGTAGTTTCCGTTACAGCCACTGATGGCAATAATACTGATAATGTGTCAGGAGGCAGTTATGAATATACTATCGATGAGGGCGCAGCAATAGGTTCTACCGTAGATTTGACCTTTACCGTGTCTGATAGCCAGTCACCAGCTCAAACGGCAACTGCCAGCGCCACTATTAATGTAGGGTCTACTGAGGTCACCTTAACCGATCCTAATGTCAATGATGCAACACTTCAGGGAAATACTATATATAACCTGACCTCAGATGTCGAATATTTATTTGATGGACTTGTCTATCTAGAAGAGGGCGGTGTACTAAATATCGAAGCTGGGACGGTAATTAAGTTTACCCAGGATCCTACCACTGCCGACCCTGCTTCTTCCTTGATCATTACTAGGGGAGCACAAATTTTTGCTGAAGGAACCTCAACCGATCCTATCATTTTCACTGCCGAAGATGACGACCTTGCCGGCAGTTTGGGGCCTAGTGAAAACCAGCAATGGGCTGGATTGATCATTCTGGGTGGAGCCCCTGCAGAAAAAGATGGATCAGATGAAATCCAAATTGAAGGCATAGATTCCGGGGAACCCAGAGGGGCCTACGGTGGTGATGATCCCAGCGACAATTCCGGAATATTGAATTATGTTTCCATCCGATATACCGGGTTTGCCCTTAACGGGGTAGCCGGTGACGAGATCCAGGGTCTGACCTTGGGTGGAGTAGGATCCGGTACCGAAATCGATTTCGTGGACATTTTCTCTTCTGCTGACGATGGAGTGGAGATTTTTGGCGGAACAGTGAACATATCTCATATAAGCGTGGCTTTCTCCACTGATGACGATTTTGATTTTGACCTGGGCTGGAGAGGACATGGACAATTCCTGTTCGCCTTGATGGGTGATGAGTCAATAGGATTCGATCACTCTGGTGAGTGGGATGGAGCAGATCCAGACGATGCTAATCTATTTACTGCGCCAAATATATACAACGCTACATTTCTGGGGCCAGGTAGCGGTGCTAGTGCTCTTAGGGATAAAGCAATTCTGATGAGAGAAAACTTTGCAGGTAAATTAGGCAACTCGGTTTTAGAAGATTTCCCCGGTGTAGGTATCGAAGTACAAGACCTGGAGAACAACGACAACGATTCTTACGCTAGGCTAACTGCGGAAAGGGATGGCTTCCAAATTGAAATCACCAATAACACCTGGGCTAACTTTGCCGGAGCTTCTGATCTTAGCAGTTTGGTAAAAGCCAGTTCCGGTGACGGCGGTTTCACAGGCGCTACTGCTGCTGTGGAATCGGAGCTTTCAGATAATAATAATAAGTATTCTGCCAGCGGAGTAGTTACTTCAGTTTCACGCATTCCTAACGGAGGCCTGGATCCCCGACCACTGGTGGATGATACCGAAGTGGCTACTGTTCCCGATGGACTGGAGCAGGTAGGTTACCGTGGAGCCTTCTCTGCTACTGAGAACTGGCTGGATGGTTGGTCAACTCTATCAATACTAGGTTATCTACCCCAATGAGACGTTCCAATAAGAATAGAAAAAGGAGGCCAAAATGGCTTCCTTTTTTTTCACTTCAATACCATTCTGTTAACCTAATATTAACATTTACTTAATAATTTATTTGCCTGTTGCTGGCGTTAAAACCTGAACTTTGTTCAAAATATTGAAAATCAATGAAAAAATTTATACTGACTTTTAGCGCCGTTTTGTATTGTGTGGCAATAATGGCCCAGACCGGAACGGTATCAGGTAAAATAATTGATGGGGACTCTGGTGAGGAATTGGTGGGTGCCGCAATTCAGGTAGATGGTACCACTACCGGGACAGTAACCGATCTATATGGTAATTATCAATTAGAGCTGCAGGATGGCACTTATGATCTGATCATTCAATATGTTTCCTATACCAAGCAAACAATACAAGGAGTTGACATTGTAGCGGGTGAAGATATTGAAATTAATATACGCTTAACTTCAGACGTTGTACTTGAGGAGGTTGTAGTGCAGGCTGAATCTATTAAGGATAATGATGTTGTGTTATTGCAGATTCAGAAAAAGGCATTCGCTGTACAAGATGGGATTTCTTCCCTGGAAATTAAAAAATTAGGGGTATCCAATGCAGCTGAATCAATGACTCAGGTGACTGGGGCGTCAATAGAGGGAGGTAAATACATGGTGATGAGAGGCCTGGGAGACCGTTATTCTATCACTCAAATGAATAACGTGACCATTCCCAGCGCTGATCCTTATCGCAATAGTACCAGCATGGACCTTATACCATCTGATATGATCGAGAATATTACTACCATTAAGACTTTTACTCCCGATCAACCAGGGAATTTCACCGGTGGCAAAGTGAATATAACTTCCAAATCAATCCCTGACGAGTTCTTTTTCAACGCCAAGATCTCCACTACCTATAATACCCAATCCAGCTTTGTTGATGATTTTCTAAGAGATCCGGCAGCAAACCATGAGGCATTGGGTTTTGATGATGGGACCAGAGACCGTCCGGGTATTTTCGATGCCAATCAAGACCTTTTATCCGGAGGATCTGCGGAGTCCACAGCCCGCCGTGCCCGCTTACCGGGAAATGACCTGGAACGTAACCTGATCAACAACTCTTCCAAAGTATTGGATAACGGCTTTATTCCTGAGGTCAATGACGCGGGAATAAATCATGGACTGGAAATTGCCTTTGGTAACAGATTTCAAATTGCCGGCAATCCTCTGGGGGTAAGTATAGGACTTAATTATGGTCGAAGCTATACCCATTTGGACAATCTTTCCACTGGTATTTTCTCAGACGGTGGCAGCCAAAGTCTGATAACCGAGCAATCTTTAAATGCTGTTAACAGTGTTGATGAAGCTCAGTTGGGAGCTTTATTGGGAATATCTTATCAGTTTGATCCTAATCATGAGTTGTCCATAAATACTTTATACAATCATACCGGAGAATCAGAAGCTGGTATAGCCAACGGTACTTGGCGGAATACTGCCTCACCGTTATATGAAACCCAGCTCATCTCATTCCGAGAGCGATCTCTCCTGAGCAATCAGGTGATGGGTAAGCACCTATTCGTAAATTTACCAGGCCTTAAGATGGACTGGGTGGCAGGCTTTATGACACTTTCCCAGGATGAACCCGATTTTCGACAATTTGGCTATGTGCGAGGCGAAAATGGAGTATTTGTGATGAACAAATCTGAGGTGGGACGACTCCCCTCTCATTTCTATCGGTTTCTGGAGGACAAACAGGTTAATTTTCAATTGGATTTCACCCTACCAATTACCAACGACTCTGAAAACCTTATAAAGTTAGGCGGGGCTTATTCCCAAAAGAACAGGACGTTTGATGAATTTCAGTATGGATTATTCCGTGAGCCGATTACCCCACAGCCGGGAGTAAATGATAATGTGGTGACTTTCACTGAGGCTGCTGGCGATCTGACCTCATACTTTAATCCCAGCAACTTTGGTGTAGTAGGTGGTCCAGCGCTCAATACCAGCACCAACCGAACTGAATTTGGCATTGGGCAATATTATTCCGATCAGACTGTAGTGGGTAACAGCTATACTGGTGAAGAGGTAATCAGTGCTGCTTATTTAATGGCTGTTTATAAGATTTTCCCTAAACTAAAAGCTATTGCAGGGGTAAGGGTTGAGAAAACGGAATTAAATACTATAAGCGCTGATCCCACAGCAAGGTTTTTCGGCAAGGTGGACGAACAAGGAAATCCTATAAAGGAAAGCCCTAATGGCGATATCGAAGAGACCGATTATCTGCCTTCATTGAACTTGATTTATAAACTGTCAGAAAACGCCAATCTCCGAGCAGCATTTAGCCAGACGTTAGCCAGGCCAAATATGAGAGAGATCTCCCCGTTTGCTTCCTTTGGTACACCCAACGAACCAACTGTATTGGGTAATAAAAACCTGGAACGCACATTGATATATAACTATGACCTCCGTTATGAAGTATATCCCAGGGCAGGAGAGCTATTTGCCCTCAGCGCTTATTACAAGGATTTTCAAGACCCTATAGTATGGTTACTGACTCCGAAGGCTTCAACTCCTGAAGTGCAACCTACCAATGTGGCACAGGCTACAGTAGTGGGGGTGGAAGCTGAGATCCGAAAGTCATTGGATTTTATAAACCCCTCTCTGGAAAACCTACAATTCGCTGTAAACGTTTCCTATATTTTCTCTGAAGTGGACAAGGATCAGCGCGAATTGGATGCTCTGGAATCTGCCAAGCGGCCTAATATTGAGGACACCAGGACCTTTCAAGGGCAATCTCCGTTTATCGTAAATGTAAGATTAAGCCATAACAATTTGGATCTTGACTGGGAAAATAATGTTTCACTCAACATTTTCGGTGAGAGACTGGCATTCGTTACCGGGGCTCTGGATCCTGATGTATTCGAAAAACCCAGGCCTTCTCTGAACTTCGTCTCCCAAAAAAGACTCAATGAGCATTGGACTTTAGGTATCAAAGCTACCAACTTGCTGGATATGGAGTTTAATAAGGAATTTGATGATGATCGGGGTGAGTTCACCTTTGAATCATATCGTATTGGTCGAAGCTTTAGTTGGAGTTTGGCTTACAACTTATAAGAAAAAGCAATTAGTTATTAGGGGAGCTTACCAGCTCCCTTTTTTAATTTACAATCTTTCTTTAGGACTATTTTTTAGTAATTTCCAACATGGGCAGAAAGGTATTGATCACTGGTGGATCTGGATTAGTGGGATCTCGCCTCACGGAAATGTTGTTGAATGATGGCTATCAGGTAGCTCATTTGAGCCGGTCCAAAAATTCTCAAAACGGAGTAAAAACCTACACCTGGGATATCGATAATCGATTTGTGGAAGACGGTGCCCTGGAAAACGCTAATTTTATCATCCACCTGGCAGGCGCGGGAGTGGCGGATAAGAGATGGACTGACGATCGAAAACAGATCATCATGCACAGCAGGGTGGCTTCAACCAGTTTACTGAGGGAAAAACTAGCCAGCATTTCCCATGAATGTGAGGCTGTTGTTTCTGCTTCGGCTATCGGGTACTACGGCTGGGATACCGGAGAGGCGTGGGTGGATGAAAACCACCAGGCGGGTGAGGGATTTTTGGCTGAGGTGGTAAAGGCCTGGGAGCATGAAGTGAACAAAATCCGTGAATTTGACCTGAGGGTAGCGATGTTGAGAATTGGAATCGTGCTTAGCGTAGATGGAGGAGCCTTAAAGCAAATGATGCAGCCGGTAAAGTTTAGTGTAGGAGCTCCGTTAGGCTCTGGTGATCAATACATGAGCTGGATTCATATTGATGATTTATGTCGTATGTTCATTGAAGCGTTGAAAAATCCAGGTTTAAAAGGGATTTATAATGCTGTCGCCCCTAATCCTGTAACCAATAGAGAATTTACCGCCTCACTGGCCCAGGAATTGGATAAACCTCAGTGGATGCCGGCGGTGCCGGGATGGACTTTAAAACTAGTCCTGGGTGAAATGTCGAAGATGTTGTTGGGGGGGAATAGAGTTTCATGCGATAAAATAGGTGGACAAGGATTTCGTTTTAACTTTGCATCTTTGGAGGATGCCCTGAAATCCTTATTAAATTGAAATACAATTAACCGCAAGAATGGGACAACGAAGACTTAAAACTGATGCGGACCGGGAGAAGGAAAGCTTTCAGTTGATCGAGGATGAAAATCGTATCCGAAAAGCCTTCAAAGACCGTGACTGGAATGAAATAAAGAGCTCGGATTCCTGGGCCATATTTAAGGTAATGTCGGAGTTTGTGGAAGGTTTTGAAAAGCTTTCGAAAATAGGGCCGTGCGTTTCAGTATTCGGTTCCGCTCGTACCAAGGCTGACCATAAGTACTATATCATGGCTGAGGAGATCGCGGCCAAGCTGGTCCGCCATGGATACGGTGTTATCACCGGAGGGGGTCCGGGTATCATGGAAGCAGGTAACAAAGGAGCCAAAAGTGAGAATGGAAAATCAGTGGGCCTCAACATCGACTTACCTTTCGAGCAGGGAAGTAATATTTATATTGACCCCGACAAGTTGATCACTTTTGATTATTTCTTTGTGCGTAAAGTCATGTTTATGAAATACGCTCAGGGGTTTATAGTGATGCCAGGAGGATTCGGCACCCTGGATGAATTGTTTGAAGCCATTACCCTTATCCAGACAAAGAAGATCGGGCAATTTCCTATCGTACTGGTAGGATCAGATTATTGGAACGGGTTGATGGCTTGGTTGGAAAATACCCTCCTGCTTAAAGAGGGCAACATCAGTCCCGGTGACCTGGACTTGTTTCAGGTGGTGGAGACACCCTCCGAGGCGGTTAAAATCATTGATGAGTTCTATTCGAAGTACCTGCTTACTCCAAACTTCTAATGTTCAAACAAGCGCCGCTGGTTCTCTCGGTTACTTCACTGATCCTGGTACTGGTCTTGTTTTATTTGCGAAACCAACCGGAACCGGAAGATCCGGTGCGCATGATGCCCCCGGAAAATGTCCCCCCCACAGAATTAGTGGTGAGAAGTAAAACTGTTTCTGTCGAACTACCGGATAGTCTCAGTTTTTCAAATGAGCCGGTACCTATGGACATACTTGATGTTAGGGAGCGCCTGGACCGAGAGTTGCACATCAACGCTTATTGGCATAATAATTCCATCTTTTTATTCAAGCGGGCTAATCGCTGGCTTCCTCAAATTGAGGCTATACTGCAAGAGGAGGGCGTTCCGGATGACTTTAAGTATTTGGCGGTCATCGAAAGCGGTTTACTGAATGTAACTTCACCGGCCCAAGCGGTGGGGTTTTGGCAGTTTCTCAAACCAACGGCCCGGGAGCTAGGACTGGAGGTGAGCGGAGAAGTAGATGAGAGATATCATCCATTAAAGTCTACCAGGGCCGCCTGCCGTTATCTGAAGAGCGCCTATAATAAATTTGGCAGCTGGACCCTAGCAGCAGCATCTTATAATATGGGAATTAAAGGACTTGAAAATCGCTTGGAGGAACAACGGGTAAACTCCTATTTTGATTTGCTGTTGAATGAAGAAACAGCCCGTTATGTATTCAGAATACTGGCGGCAAAGGAGTTATTCTCAAATCCGGAGGCCTATGGATTTGATATCCCTCAAGAGCATTTATACATGCAGGAAGAGTTACGTGAAATTGTGATCTCAGAATCGGTGGATGACCTGGTGGCATTTTCTCTGGACTTGGGAATCAATTACAAGATTTTGAAAAAACATAACCCATGGCTGCGTCGAAAATCGCTCAATGTTGACAAGAACAAGAGCTACACTTTACAGATTCCTGCAGATGCTCCGGGAGTATTGCGCATGGACCTCTAACTAGGATCAGTTTTTATACCAATCCCTTAATCTCACTTCAATTTGGGAATTGGCAGCCTCTACTAATTGCTTAAATTTTTCAACATCACTGAACTTACCCCCAGCACCTCGGTAATGGAAAGGATATACCACCATGGGTTTGAATTCCAGCACGGCGTCAGCTGCCTGGTCTACATCCATGGTGTAAGGCAGATTCATGCAAACGAAAGCCACATCAATATCCTGGAGGTTACGCATTTCCGGGATATCCTCAGTATCCCCTGATATATAG
The DNA here is from genome assembly GCA_965224285.1 of Cyclobacteriaceae bacterium. GTDB lineage: Bacteria > Bacteroidota > Bacteroidia > Cytophagales > Cyclobacteriaceae > JAJCYK01. Next base: position 2,822,441 of record OZ245043.1, on the reverse strand, counting down.
ATTTGCTTATCAGCAATTTGCAACAAGTAACCATTGCCCCGGCCCTTAACGTGTCGGCTGTCTTCTGTTACCGGCAGGTTGTACATCGGTATGGCGGAAACCTTGATATCCTGCCATTGGGTACTCTCCCCATTGGCCAATGCTATGGTAATGTCGGAAAGGCCATCATCCATTAGTTCTAGTACCGCAGCAGGTGCGATGATGGTAGCTGCTTCAAGGGTCAGCTCAGATAGGGTCTCAGGATTATAATGATCGCCATGAATATCAGTAATGAGCACTAGATCAGGTTGATAATCCTGGTATAGGTCACCTCCTCCGTAAGGATCCACAAAAATATTTAAACCATTAGTCTCAAGTATCAATGAGCCGTGTAAGACAGGAATTACGGTAAGGTTCCCTTCGGATGTCCTGATTTGATCCTGCCCCATAAATTCCAATGGGAGCAAGGTTAATATCGGTAGAATAAAATTTCTCATAATCAATGGTTTATTTAATTAGCCCTCATACTCAATTTACTAATTATTCACCTCTCATCCATTACTTTGAAAACCTTATCCTTTTACCGACAAATGTTAGTGACCGAAGAAGATTTCCGGGACGTTCAATACTTAAAATTGTAGTATCTTTGTGGTTTTAATTTCGTCGATCACCAATTACCCATGTCTGCCGACTCCGCAATCAAACCCAAGAAGCTACCAGCCCCTGCTAATGGGTATGATCAGACTGGTTACGAACGTATTGAAATCTACGGAGCCAGAGAACATAACCTGAAGGACATCGATGTGGAGTTGCCGCGCAATAAACTGGTGGTGATCACTGGCATCAGCGGTAGTGGTAAGTCCTCGCTGGCCTTTGATACCATATATGCCGAGGGACAGAGAAGGTATATGGAGAGCTTCTCCGCTTACGCGCGGTCTTTCATCGGCAACATGGAGCGTCCAGATGTGGACAAGATCAATGGACTGAGCCCGGTGATTTCCATAGAGCAAAAAACCACTTCCCGCAATCCACGCTCCACCGTTGGTACTACCACGGAGGTTTATGATTTTCTCCGGTTGTTATTTGCCAGGGCTGGTGAGGCATATTCCTACATCACCGGAAAGCGTATGATCAAGCAGTCGGAGTCCCAGATTATAGACCATATTTTATCGGAATTTGTGGGACAAAAGCTCACTTTGCTGGCTCCGGTGGTAAAAGGCCGAAAAGGACATTATCGGGAATTGTTCGTGCAAATCAGGAAACAGGGATTCACTAAAGTGAGGGTCGACGGAGAATTGATCGAGCTATCGCCAAAAATGCAATTGGACCGCTATAAGATCCATGACATAGAAATCGTAGTAGACCGTCTGGTGGTAGATCCTAAAGATCGATATCGACTGGCCGAAAGTATGGCTGTAGCGATGAATCATGGCAAGGGAGTGGTGCTGGTATTGGATCAGTCTGGGACCCCCCATCACTTCTCTAAGTTTCTCATGGACCCTGAATCAGGACTTGCTTATGATGAACCGGCCCCTAACACCTTTAGCTTTAACTCTCCTTATGGAGCCTGCCCGGAGTGCAAAGGTATTGGAAGTGTATCGGAAATTACCCGGGAAGCAGTAATACCGGATCCGGCGCTTAGTATCAGCAGGGGAGGTATTGCGCCATTAGGGGAATATAGGGATATCTGGATCTTCAAGAAACTGGCTTCGTTGTTGAAAAGAGCTAATGCCAACATATCTACTCCTATCCAAGACCTTCCTGAAAAGGTGTTGGATCTTATCTTATATGGCGATTCAATTCCGGTGGCGGTAGATTCCGTCAAGTACCAAGGCCGTAAATGGCATACCAAGTTCGAGGGTATCATCAAATTTTTGGAGAAACAACGAGAAGCAGGTTCGGAAAAAATTCAAAATTGGGTACGTGAATTTACTGTGGTTACCAAATGTCCCGAATGTCAGGGAGCGCGTTTAAAACGCGAGTCACTACACTTTAAAATTGATGATCATAATATTGCCCAATTGGCGGCCAAAGACATTGATCATTTAGCCACATGGCTGGAAGGATTGGAACAGAGACTTTCCCCAAAGCAACGTATCATTGCCACGGAAATTCTAAAGGAGCTTCGAAAGAGGATCGGGTTTCTTCGAGATGTAGGGCTGGGTTATCTGCACTTAAACCGACCCCTAAGAACTTTGTCCGGCGGTGAATCGCAACGAATACGCTTAGCCACCCAGATAGGGACACAGCTGGTGGGAGTATTGTACATTCTGGATGAGCCCAGTATCGGATTACACCAAAGAGACAACAAAAAATTGATCAAAGCTCTGCAGGATCTGAGGGACCTGGGTAATTCTGTGCTGGTAGTGGAACACGATAAGGAAATGATGTTGTCTTCTGACCACATAGTGGATATCGGGCCGGGAGCCGGTAGGCATGGTGGCCAGATTGTGGCCTCCGAAGGACCAGAGGAGTTCTTGAAATCTCCTAGCCCCACGGCTCTTTTCTTAAGTGGCCAGGAAAGTATTGAGATCCCCAAGAAGCGTAAAAAAGGAAATGGCCAGCGTATTGATCTGAAGGGGGCTTCGGGACATAACCTGAAAAGTGTAGACCTTAAACTTCCACTGGGTAAAATGGTTTGTATTACCGGAGTTTCAGGCAGTGGCAAGTCATCCCTCATACACGATACCCTGGTGCCAATTCTTAAGGAGAAACTATATCGTTCCAGAAAAAAGCCGTTGCCCTATGAGTCCATTTCAGGCACCAAGCATCTTGATAAAGTGATTGAGGTGGACCAAAGTCCTATTGGACGTACTCCGCGATCCAATCCCGCTACCTACATAGGAGTCTTTACGGATATTAGGGCGCTATATACCAATCTTCCGGAAGCTAAGATCAGGGGCTATAAACCAGGTCGATTTTCTTTTAACGTCAAGGGCGGCCGATGCGAAACTTGTAGGGGTGGAGGGATGAAGCTCATTGAAATGGATTTTCTGCCAGATGTTTTGGTACCCTGTGAAACTTGTAAAGGGAAACGCTATAACCGGGAAACTCTGGAAGTCCGCTTTAAGGGAAAGTCTATCTCCGATGTGCTGGACATGACCGTAGAAGAAGCGGTGGAGTTTTTTGAGAATCAGCCAAAGATCCTGAGAAAAATACGCACTTTAAATGAAGTGGGCCTGGGCTATATCAGTTTAGGTCAACACGCTACCACCCTGTCAGGCGGAGAGGCTCAACGAGTAAAACTTTCCTCTGAACTGTCTAAAAGGGATACCGGAAGCACCCTCTACATTTTGGACGAACCTACCACGGGGCTTCATTTTCAGGACATACGCAATCTTTTGGTGCTGTTGCAGAAGTTGGTAGCTAAGGGTAATTCAGTTTTAATTATAGAACACAATCTTGATGTAATAAAGGTCGCTGATCATATCATTGACCTGGGGCCGGAGGGTGGAATGAATGGCGGATATATTATTTGTCAGGGGACTCCCGAACAGGTGGCTAAAGTGAGGGACAGTTATACCGGAGCATTCCTGAGCTCAGAATTGGCCTGAAACAAAAGAAAAACCGCCTTGGGAGGCGGCTTTTCTTTCAACCAAAACATTAAAATCTATCAACTATGAACAAATTGCTCATAATAAATACCAAAAATCCCTTTAAAGAGTTCCACGACTTGAGAAAACTTTGCCCTTGCGGTGTCCGTTATATAGCTGGATTGCTATGATACCAGAATACTTAAACCTACAAATCCCGGATAGTGAAAACCCCCGAATTGTAATAGTGGGAGGGGGTTTTGCCGGTATTGAACTAGCCCGTGGGCTTAAGAACACACCCTATCAGGTGGTAATGCTAGACCGCAACAACTACCACACTTTTCAGCCTTTGCTTTATCAGGTGGCTACCTCCGGCCTGGAGCCTGATTCCATTGCCGGGCCTTTGCGAAAAGTATTTGAAGGCTACCGGAACTGCCATTTTAGAATGGTAAAGGTAAAAGGGGTTGACTACCTAAATCAAAGAGTAAGGACTCCTATCGGCGATCTGCATTACGATTATTTGGTTATTGCCACCGGGTCTATCACTAATTTCTTTGGCCTGGAAGAGGTCGAACGGTTTTCTTTTCCTCTCAAGCAGGTGGTTCATGCCTTAAATCTACGTAGTCATATTTTACAAAACTTCGAAAAAGCGGTGCTTACAGAAGATGAAGTGCATCGGGAGGCTCTGATGAATATCGTCGTGGTAGGAGGAGGGCCCACCGGAGTGGAAGTGGCTGGGGCCTTGGGTGAATTGAAAAATCACGTGCTGCCCAAAGACTTTCCGGATTTGGATTTTTCGGACATGCAGATTCACCTGGTCGAAGGGTTAGATCAATTATTGGCTGCGATGAGTGATTCATCCGGGGAAAAAGCACGGCAATACCTGGAGCAGTTTGGTATAAAGATACATTTGGGGCATATGGTAAAGGGATATGACGGGGAAATCGTAACCATGGGGAACAACACGACCATTAATTGCCACACCTTGATATGGGCAGCTGGAGTTAAGGGAAATTCTCCAGGGGGTATTCCAGCAAATAGCCTCAAACAGCATCGGATGCAGGTGGACGAATTCAACAGGGTACAGGGCATGCCTAAAGTATTCGCCCTGGGGGATGTGGCGCTGATGGAAACCGCAGATTACCCCAATGGTCATCCAATGGTAGCACCGGTAGCCATTCAACAAGGCCGCAATCTGGCCGGCAATTTTCAGCGATTGACGCTGAAGCAAGACCTCAAACCGTTCCAATACCGCGATAAAGGTACCATGGCTACTGTTGGACGGAACCGGGCAGTAGTGGATTTTCCCGGCGGGACTCATTTTGCCGGTTTATTCGCCTGGTTTATCTGGATGTTTGTGCATTTGATATCATTGATCGGGTTCCGTAATAAATTGGTAACCTTGATCAACTGGATCTGGAGTTATTTCACTTACGATAAAGGTAATAGGCTAATTATCAGGATTTTTGATAAGCAAAAGCGAAGCCCGGTGGAGGTTCATTAGCTCCTTTCAGCCTTCGATAATACCCTTTTGCAGAAAAATCGTGGCGTTACTGCTGCAAAGCCGTTAATTTGAGACCGGCCTATGAAAAAGACCAATATATACTGGATTTGTCAGATTGGAGGGTGGTCATTCTATGCTTTATTCAATCTGTTTTTATTCTGGTTGGCGGAAGGCAATAACTCCTCTTCCCAAATCTTAGGGCATCTGTTGCTAACTTCATACTTCATTGTATCCACCCATATATATCGTAATCTGATCATCAAATGGGGGTGGCTGAGAATCCTCAGCCCCAAATTGATTCCTAAAATTTTAATCAGTGTACTGTTGCTCAGTATCAGCAGTTTTATTTTCGAGCTTATCCTCAACCTGGGATTAGGTATAACCTTACGCCAAAGTGATATATTGGGATGGATCGTTTCCCAATTCTTTGGAAATATGTTCCTCTATTTTCTTTGGTCCTTGATTTATTTCGTTTATCACTACCTGGAAAATTACCGCTCCACCCTTGAATACCAGGCCCGTATGAATGAGATCCAGCTTAATAAATTAAAATCTCAATTGAATCCTCATTTCATCTTTAACGGACTTAATAGTATCCGGGCGCTTATCGACGAAAACCCGGCAAAAGCCAAAATCGCGGTGAATCAGCTATCCAATATCCTGAGAAACAGCTTGGGGATGAACGAGAAAAAGTTAGTGAATTTCGAGGAGGAGTTGCGTACCGTAAAAGATTATCTTGACTTGGAGAACGTACGGTATGAAGAACGTTTGCAAACCGTATTGAACATTGATCCCGAAAGCAATCGGTTTTCAGTGCCACCGCTGATGGTACAAACCCTGGTGGAGAACGGCATAAAGCATGGTATCAGCACTCTGGTAGAAGGTGGTATATTGGAATTGACCACCCAGGTCGATCAAGGTAAACTCACTATTAACATCAAGAATAGTGGTCAATTCCAACACCTGAACGGCCAGCGAAAAGGGTATGGCATAGCTAATACCGTGCAAAGACTAAAGCTGCTATATGGAGAGGAAGCTAAATTCACCATTAATAATTTGGATAATGAGTTTGTTCTCACTGAAATTGTAATACCAGAACAGGTAAAAATATGAAAGCACTAATTATTGATGATGAGCGGTTGGCTCGTAAGGAACTGAGGTCATTGCTTGAAGATTTCAGAGAGATAGAAATAGTTGGGGAGGCCATGAACGCCGATGATGCCTTGGAGCAGATCAATAAGCTACAGCCGGAATTGTTATTCCTTGACATTCAGATGCCGGGGAAAACAGGCTTTGAGCTCCTGGAGATGCTGGACAAGGTTCCCCAGGTAATCTTCACCACCGCCTACGATGAGTATGCCCTGAAGGCTTTTGAAGTCAATGCCTTGGATTATCTGCTAAAACCCATACAGAAAGACCGTCTGGAGGAAAGTCTAAAAAAATTACCGGATACCAACAACACAGACCCTGACCCTACCCCAGACCCCAAATTAGGGATCGATGACCAGGTGTTCGTAAAAGACGGTGAACGTTGTTGGTTTGTACAACTATCCCGGATAAGGTTGTTTGAATCAGAGGGGAATTACATTAAAGTGTACTTTGATGGCAATCGACCGATGATACATAAATCCCTAAATGCCCTGGATCAAAAATTAGATGACCGTACATTTTTCAGAGCCAGCCGTAAGCATATCATTAACCTGACCTGGATCGAAAAAATTGAACCATGGTTCAATGGCGGACTAATGGTGCAACTGAAAGGAGGTGAGAATATTGAGGTAAGCCGTAGGCAGGCGGCTAGATTTAAAGATATGATGAGCCTGTGATCAACTCCTGACCATTGAGATCAGCTCTGCTTCAATTCCCCAGTCTTTGGCTAACTCAAGCATCGCAGTTGCTTCCATTTCGGTAATATACCCTTTTTGATAGTTCGATTTCCAGACCTGATCCAGATAATCCAGTTTCTGCTCTTTTTCCAGTTTCCCCAAAGTCCCGTTCAAGTACTCACGGGCTCGTTCAAAAGCCGTGCTGTAATCCTTAGCAATGAAATCATTGGCCCATGCCAGTTCCTCCTCAGCGTGTATTTTTTTTGCAGTGCGCTGCAGGATTTGACGTTCATCTTCATCCAACCCGTGGTAATGAAAAATCATGGATTTTAGTAGCAGAAAGGACTTTTTTTCTTCACCAGACATGGAATAATGGGTATACTACAAATATAAAATATATTTGATTTTATTTTATAAAATTCGCTGAATTGGCTATTTGAGAGGATAGATCACAGGTTTGCTGGGACTAGCATCCGTCATGAAACTGGCTATCTGCAAGTTTAACAAGTATAACCCATCTTGAACTTCCGGGGGGAGGTAAACCAATTCTGTTATAGTGCTTTGTTTTCTGGTGTTTTCCGGGAATTGCCAAAAAGCTTTATGAGCTTCTAATCTGCCTCCATCCTGCTCCCTATCCACAGAGGGTAGATCTACCAGCAAATGCTGTACTCTCCGGTCTGCCAGATATGCAGCTACCTCCGCCTCCAAATAAGAGGGGTTGCTTCCACTGTAATCTCGTACCTGTTTTGATAGGGTGTTAGGTTCGGTTCGAACGATAACAGCTTCAGGGGCCGGAACCATGAGCGCTTCTGCTATCATGCTGCGGGATATCACCCTGTCTCCACTTGCCTGTAGCTCCGGAGTAACCGTTAGCACTTGAGCCAGAAAATGAAATTTTTTCAAACAATTATGAATGGTGGCATCGCTGTCTGCTGAAATATGACCATAGCATTCAGTATGGGTGCCATTGCCGTGGGGGGTAAAAGTAAGTTGAAAATGATTGCAAGCTCCTCCTTCTGCTACACTTCCAATAAATCCTTGGTCAGTGATAGGATGGAAGTCCGGGTGAGGGGACTGATAACAATTTGGATTATCAGCACCTGATCGCATGGGGATTGAAATATCCGTGCCTTCCTGGAGACAGGCAGTATATGATTTACCCCGGTATTCGAACGTTACGGTGTCCATTCAGGTATCTAAAAACAAATCTGAGGCAATACGGTCTGCTATCAACTTACCCCTGGTAGTCAATATTACCTTATTTTTGGTAATTAAGGCAAGACCTTCCTGTTTTAGAGACTGTAGATATTTCTCATTGATCTTAATGGCCTCAGGACCGGCAAGTTGTTCCAACTCACTAAGATCCAATCCCCATGATGTTCTCAGGCCCGTCATGATCAGTTCATTGGCTTTTTGTGGCCTGGATAAGTACTCAATTTCGGTCATAGGGTGATTATTCTCCATTCCTATCAGGTACTTCTTATTATTGGCTACATTGTACTGACGTGATTGAAGGTCGTATGAATGGGCGCTGGGGCCTACGCCTAAATAGGGCTCCTGCTTCCAATAACTGCTGTTGTGCCTGGAGGCCATGCCTGGGAGTGAAAAATTAGAAATCTCATAATGCTCATATCCGCCAGCAGTTAGACTGTTGATCAGGAATTCAAATTCCGCAGCAGCTTTATCCTCTTCCAGCGGCTTCATTAGACCCTGCCTGACCTGGTATCCAAAAACTGTCCCCGGTTCGATGGTCAGGTGATAGGTCGAAAAGTGGGGAATTTCCATTTTCAACCCTATTTCCAGATCAGTTCGGAGATCCCTATCCATTGGTAGACCGAAAATCAAATCGATATTGAGATTGCTAAACCCGGCCTCTCGGGCCATATTTATGCAACCCAAGGCCTGTTGTTGATCATGCACCCTGTTCATCCATTTCAATACCCGGTTGTCAAAAGATTGTACTCCAATACTCAAGCGGTTGATTCCGATCCTGGCCAACATTTCCAGATAGCTTTTATGGAGATCATCCGGATTTGATTCAAAAGTTATTTCCGGCTCCGCATTGACATTAAAGTACTGGTAAATAACCCCCAGTAACTGACCTAAATGACTGCCAGTTAACAGGCTCGGCGTGCCACCTCCAAAATAAATGGAAGTTACCTCCTGCTCACCCAGGTACGGCTGACGGATGGACAGTTCTTTGGCTATTGCCTGGGTCATCTGGTCAATCAGTTCAGGTGAGGTACTGAAATGGAAGTCGCAATAATGACAAGCTTGCTTGCAAAATGGTATATGGATATAGATTCCCGCCAAGGATATTTTTTAAATTGCATCAAAGTTAAATAATCCCACTCATTAAGACTTGCGCCTTCATATTGCCTCTATACTGTTTTATTTTAATCGGAGGTCCACTTCATTCTCAACAATACACTTTGCAATTTCACGGCAATAAGGAGGATTTAGGGGTAATTAATTCATATACTCTAACTTCTTCCTTCAAAGATTCTCTGAAGATGTGGGATTATCTTCAGGAATTTAAGCACACACTTCAGCAGGAGGGGTACTTACAAACCAGCTTCGATACACTGTGGTCGGCTACCCATCAACTACAAATTTTGGCCAAGGTTGGCCCTCGCTTTCATTGGGTCACGCTGGATGCTGGCAATATTGACCCCCTTTTATTGTCTAAAGTATCCTTTCGGGAGCGATTTTTTAGATCGAAACCATTTCATTACCGGGAGGTAGCGCATCTGATGCAAAAGTTATTAAAGGAGGCGGGAACCTCCGGCTATCCATTTGCGGAGGCAGGTTTGGATTCAGTAAGCCTAAACGGGTCGGAAGTCACGGCTAAATTATATCTTAATCCGGGACCTTCAATTGCTTTTGGAGATTTACAACTGACAGGTCAGGTGAAATCCAATGAGCGGTTTTTGCAAAATTATTTAAAGCTCTGGCCCGGAGAGCCTTTCTCTGAAGAAACTGTAGGCAAGATCCCTGCTCGTCTTTCCAGATTGCCTTATCTGACTCTTAATTCCGCTCCCGAGTTGAGTTTTCAAAACAATCAGGCCACGGTTTATTTAGAGGTAGCAAAACGCCCAGCCAACCAAATAGATGGGGTGATCGGTTTTCTACCCAACAGTGTTAATAAGGAAGGGAAACTCCTGCTTACCGGCCAATTTAATCTGGCATTATACAATATGTTTGGTAACGGACGCCAGTTGAAAATTAACTGGGAGAGTTTTAAGCCCCGGTCGCAAAGTATGAAACTGGAATTTTATCAGCCTCTGATCCTGGGTTCCCCACTAAATACAGGCTTTAGATTCGGTTTATTGAAAGAAGACTCAACCTTTGTCAATACGCACTTTCAGGTTGATCTCAGCTATCCCTTAAGCACCAACTCCACCTTTAATGTTTTTGGGAAATTACGTTCCACCAGCCTATCGGCAAATCATGAGCTGCGCTCCAGTAACAGGTTGCCTGATTTTGCGGATACCGATCTCAGTTTGTATGGGGTAGGGTATGAGTGGGCCAGGCTGGATCACTATCTACATCCAACTTCAGGGACCAGTTTCGGTTTCAATCTTTCTGCCGGCAATAGAAAACTTCGCAGAAACTCCGCCTTGCAGGACAGCCTTTACCGAAATGTTGACCGCACCACCACCCAGGCAGGCTGGGAGGCAGTGGTCAAACATTTTATTAAGTTAAACCAACATTGGGTTCTGGCGGTGAGAGGACATGGGGGAGGTATTTACAATAAACGCCTATTTCTTAATGACCTGTTCCGGCTGGGTGGATTAAAGTCTATCAGAGGATTTCCGGAAAATGGTTTTTTCGCCTCGGAGTATATCTATACCGTTTTAGAGCCCAGGTTTTATTTTGACACTGATTCCTACTTATTTGCATTTTTCGACAAAGCCTGGCTTATGAGTTACACCTTGGAAACTTCAGAGTTTAATGATCGACCTTCAGGATTGGGGGCCGGGATAAGTTTTGTGGTAAAGGGAGGAAAGTTTAATTTGGCGTGGGCAGTCGGTCGGTCCGATTCACAAGAACTAGATGTGCGGCAGTCTAAGATACACTTCGGCTATGTCACGGAATTTTAGTATTGATTAAATGATTGTAAAAGCCCCCCAAAACATATAAATTGCAACTGTTGCAAATCTGATATGTGGAACCTGACCCTTACATTTTTTTGGTCTTTCTTGCTAGCACTTTTCGCCGTTCCCTCCATCATACAGGTAGCTTATTTCAAAAATTTACTGGACGAACCTAATCATCGCACCATCCACCGCTCATCTACCCCCCGTCTGGGTGGGCTAGCTATTTTCACCGGATTTATGAGTTCCTTGATGATCTTTGGAGAGCTTCAACTGGGTATTCAACAACTCATGGCCGGTACCCTGTTGTTGTTTTTTATCGGCGTGAAGGATGATATTGCCACCGTAAGCGCTTTTAAGAAATTCTTCATTCAGATACTGGCTACGGGAATCGTAATGTTTTTGGCGGATATCCGGATAACCAGTTTCCAGGGATTCCTGGGAATTTATGAACTGGAATTGGGGTTTAGTTATCTTTTCACCTTCCTGGTAATCGTAGGGGTAACTAATGCCATTAACCTGATCGATGGTATGGATGGGTTGGCAGGTAGCCTGGTATTACTGATATCAATGATTTTTGGCGCCTATTTTTTTTATTTTGACTCCCCCTATGCTTATGTGGCTTTCGCCCTGGCAGGTGGAGTCTTAGGGTTTCTGCGTTATAATATTTATCGGGCCACGGTATTTATGGGTGATACCGGATCGCTGGTTTCCGGTTTTGTGCTGGCAATATTGGCCATTCAGATTTTAGAGATGCAGCAAATAGCTTCTGCACCGGCCATTGTGGTAAGTATTATGATCCTTCCAATCTTTGATACCTTGAGGGTGTTTGCATTGCGGATATTTAATGGGAAGAGTCCCTTTTATCCGGACAAAAACCATCTTCATCACCAATTGCTGACCCTGGGCTTATCTCAGGTCGAAGTACTCACCCTGCTGATTATTTTTAACCTGATCGTATTCGGTTTTAATTTTTTCAATTCGGACATGGGCAATAATCTATTGATCGGCATTACCGCGGTCTGTATTGTTATACTGATGATCGGGGTGGAAGTAATTCTTAAAGCCAGAAAACTGAATGTTTAAGGTAATATGCCTGGCATTGCTGATGGCCGCTCTGCCCAAGATAGCTGGAGCGGCTGAAAAGTGGACTACAATTGTGGATCTGGAAAAAAACTGGCTTACAGTAGATCGCTCAGGAGAACACTACCAGCCATACGTGCGGGGAGCAAGTTTACATTATCCGGTGATCGGCCTGATGCTGGATATGGAAGTTCAATCTGGTTTAGTACTGGAATGTTGCTTGCCGGTTGGTACCTCAATTTTCATCAATAATAAGATCATTCAACAGTCTGTGGAGGCCAATTGTCTGTATTTTGATTTTGACAGCCTGCAAGATCAATATGATCGGAAGGGCTTATTCATGAGCTTTTATCATCGGAGCTTAAATCCTAATAATCTGATTACCAGACTTCTGGCAAAGAATGATCAACATCAGGTCGGAGAAACAACTGAAAATATCGCGCAGGTACGTAAACGAGCGGATAGCAGTTTTACAGATTTTTACATTATTGCAGTCTTGATCATCCTGGGTTTCTATGCATTCCTGTCTAACCGGCACCCTAAGGCCAACAGGGATTTTTTCAATCTATCAAAGGCTTTTTCGCCCACTCTTAAGGAGGAAAAAATACTTACCCAGCGTAACATGAGCTCTGCCAATGCCCTATTTTTATGGGGGCATAGTATGGCAATCAGCCTGGTAATTATTCTTTTCTGGAATGTATTAGGAGGAATTCCTCAAGTATTTAATTTCATTTCGCTGCAAAGCTTCGGTAATTCCTTAATTAGCTGGCTATCCCTGACGGTCATCGTTTATGCTTCACTGGGGCTTAAGTACCTGCTGATAAAAACTCTCTGTTCACTGTTAAATTTCCAGAAGATCGCTCTTATCCACTTTTTCGATTTTATGCGGCTTAGTATGATTTTCGTAAGCTTCACTTTTTTGATTTTAACCGTGATACATTTCACCGGAGGGCAATACCAGGTTGCTCCATATAAGATTATGGTGTATGTTTTCATTATGCTGTTGGGAGCCAGGATCCTGGTGCTCTTGCTCAAGTTAATTGCCGGGAGTGGGTTTAGAAAAATTCATTTAATTTCTTACCTTTGCACCACCGAAATTTTACCCCTCTTGATTGGGATTCGAGTATTCTTGTGAAGGGTTGAATTTCATTGATTAACAGGTCCATTAATATTTAAAAGACGGTTTGCAGAGATGACCAATAATCTAAATAGAGTTAAAAGCATACTGGTTTCCCAGCCAAAGCCTCAGAATAAAAAATCACCTTATTTCGCCTTGGCGGAAAAATATGATCTGAAGATTGACTTTAGACCTTTTATCCAGGTAGAGCCGGTAACCATCAAAGATTTTAGGCAGCAGAAAATAGATATTCTTGACCACACAGCAGTGATTTTTACTTCCAGAAATGCTGTGGACCATTTTTTCAACATTTGCAAAGAACTAAAGATCGAAATGCCGGCCGATATGAAATACTTTTGTATTTCCGAGCAGACCAGCAATTATCTTCAGAAGTATATTGTAATCAGAAAACGAAAAATATTTACTGGCTCACGCACTGCAGCGGATCTGATTGAAATATTAAAAAAACACAAAAACGAAAAATACATTTTCCCTTGCTCCAATATCCGTAGGGACGATATCCCTAATTTTCTGGGTGAAAACGGGTATCAATACTCAGAAGCCATAATTTACCGTACCGTGGCTGCTGATCTCTCGGATTTGGCTAATGTGAATTATGATGTTATCGCTTTCTACAGCCCCTCGGGAATCAATTCGTTGTTTGTTAATTTCCCGGAGTTCAAGCAAAATAAAACCAGGATTGCGGCCTTTGGTCCTACTACCGCCAAGGCAGTCAAGGATGCGGAGTTGAATCTTGACATACAGGCACCATTACCCAATGCCCCTTCTATGACCGGTGCATTGGAACTTTATATAAAAAAGGCCAATAAAATAAACGATTAAGAGCCCGTCAACGTCTACTACTTAGAAGCCGTTTGCCCATCTCCGTGATAATTGCCCAGACTGGGAACCCGGAGCTAAAGTATTTGTTTATTATAAACCACGATGTTTATAAAAATTGTTATATTTATCCGCCGTAACATTATACGTATGACCAAGCTCTTCTCCTTTTGTACAACGGTTCTGCTTTGTACATCTGTAGCGGTTTACGGCCAGCAAGACCCTCAGTTCAGCCAATACATGTTTAATTCACTTTATTACAATCCCGCTGTAGCTGGGGCCAATGGTCTTACTACCCTTACTGCCATACACAGGAGCCAATATGCTGGTTATAATGCCACTTTGGATGATGGAGGAGCACCTAATACCCAAATTGTTAGTTTTGGAACCTTATTAGGCGCCACCAATGGCCTGGGTTTATATATTGTTAATGATCGGCTGGGAAATTTAAATAATTTGGAGGCTCAAGTCTCTTATGCCTATCATCTGGCGGTGGCGGATGAAAGTAAGTTGAGCTTTGGAGTTCGTTTAGGTATTTATTCTCAATCGATCGACGATGACGAATATCGCTGGATAGATCCAGGTGATCCGCTAAATGTGTTTGGCGGTGATGCCCAGGTAAGACCTGATCTGGCGTTGGGAATCCATTATCAATCAGGGAATTACCGGTTTGGTGTCGGCGTAAATCATTTGCTCGATACAGAGTTTGATTTTGGCAACGACCCCACCCGAAACCCGCTGGTAAAACACGCCTATATTACCGGTGCATATGATTATGCCATTAGCTATAATTTTACCCTGACTCCATCGTTAATTGTAAAGGTCTCAGATTTCAATTCACTATCGTTTGATGTAAATGTGATGGGGACCTACCAGGAACGCATGTGGGGAGGTATTTCTTTCAGACAGTCCGACGCCATGGTCGGTATGCTGGGTTATAGCTTCCTAAAGGATAATGCACTCAAACTCGGTTATGCATTTGACTACATTATCCGGGCTCAGGATGTGAAGGAACCAACTTCCCACGAAGTGATGTTAAGTTATACATTACCAGTGGTTTCTGTCGGTGGCAGAAAGATCATTCGGACTCCGCGATTCAGGCATTAAAATATATTTCCATGGGGAAATATGATTGGCGGTTTATTGGCCGTTAGTAGTGGTAAAGGTGTTAAAGAAAAATTGCTTTTTTCTTCCAAAATCTTACAGAGAAAAGGTTTTCCGGCCTATTATTTATGAAGCCGTCAGGATAACCTCTACTTTTGGAATCGTAATAAGCGAAATTAAGCGTAAATACATTATTTAATAGAAACTGTACTAAAACTTAATGGTGTTATGAAAATAGTGTCTAACATAAGAGCGGTTGCCTTAACGGTGCTGGCTGCATTGGCCCTACAGGGATGTGGGCTATTTTTTAAAGGCAGCAAGGATGACCGGGGAGAATTGGTAGGGGTACAAGGCCGGGAAGGTTTTGTTATGACCGTTCCCTACGGTATGGTAGCCATTCCAGCCGGGACCTTCCATATGGGTCAGGCCGATCAGGATGTAGCAGCTACACAGATCAACTACAACAAACAAATTACCATTGGTCCTTTCTATATGGATGATACCGAAATTACCAATAACGAGTATCGTCAATTTATGGAAGCCATTCTACTGGACTCTGTTTCGGTATTAGGGGAAGACTACGTGATGGAAGAGTTGTACCCGGATACCACCGTGTGGGTGAAAGATTTTGCCCACCATATGGGGGATCCTCTGATGGTATATTACTATGCACACCCGGCATTTGACGACTACCCGGTAGTCGGCGTGGACTGGGAAGCAGCAAAATATTTTTCACAGTGGCGAACCAACTATCTGAACGACTATCGCGTAGGTGTTGGGGATTTTATCATGCCCAACTTCCGTTTGCCCTCGGAGGCAGAGTGGGAGTATGCGGCCAGAGGTGGCCGGGATTTGGCCAAGTATCCCTGGGGTAATCCTTATATCAGGAATTCCAAAGGGTGTATGCTAGCCAATTTCAAAACCGGTCGGGGTAATTACTACGATGATGGTTTTGCCTATACCGCGCCAGTATCCTCTTACTTTGCCAACGACTATGGATTGTACGATATGGCAGGTAATGTATCTGAGTGGTGCGAGGACGCCTTTAATCCAGCTGCCGTTCCGGTGGTATGGGATTTGAACCCCACTTATTTTGATGAAAACGAACCGCGAAAGGTGATCCGTGGAGGATCCTGGAAAGACGTGGCTTATTATCTGGAAACCGGTACCAGGTCATACGAATTTAAAGATTCGGCTACCGCGTTTATCGGATTCCGCTGCGCCATGACCAACCTGGGACGTTCATCAGGGGAAGAATTTAATTAACAACCCTTTTTTTAACGCAACCTAATTTCCATAACACCGAGACATTTTTTTTGGATTTCAAACTTTAAACTTTAGTAAAAATGAGCAAAAGAAAAGGTGGATTTGTAGAACTGTTCTACAGTTCTATTATGCCTAAAATCTACGGGATCGGTGCTTCTATCGTAATTCTGGGAGCGCTGTTCAAAATTAACCATTATCCCGGTGCTGATCTCATGTTGGTAATTGGTCTTACTACAGAAGCCATTATCTTCTTCTTCAGTGCCTTCGAACCTAAGCATAAAGAGCCGGATTGGGCAAAAGTTTATCCCGAATTGGCTGATGATTATGATGGTGAAGGCCTGATCGTAGAAGGATCCAACGGATCAGTAAGCAAGCAATTGGATCATATGCTGGAAAGCGCTAAAATTGGTCCAGAATTGATCGACAGTCTGGGTAAAGGATTCAATAATCTTTCGGATTCTGTGGCCAAGATGTCAGACTTGAGCGACGCTGCGGTTGCTACCAACGAGTATGCACAGAATGTTAAGACCGCCTCTACTTCCTTGGTGGATATGAACCGTTCTTACGGAGCTACTATCGAAGCAATGGCAGAAATGACGACTGCTTCAGAAGATGCCCGACACTATCATGAGCAAGTTCAAAGTGTTACTAAGAACCTTAGCGCCTTGAATGCTGTTTATGAAATGGAGCTTCAGGATGCCAATAACCATCTGAAAGCCATGAATAAATTCTATGCCAATATATCCACTGCAATGGATAGTATGGCAGAAGCGTCTCAGCAGTCTGAACAATTTAAGACACAATTGACTGCCCTTACCGGTAACCTCAGTAGGTTGAATTCGGTATACGGCAATATGTTGACTGCCATGAAAGGCTAATTTATACTAATCAATTTGTTGAACAGGTAAAAAAACAAAGATGGCAGGAGCTAAAGAAACCCCCCGGCAAAAGATGATCGGGATGATGTATCTGGTTCTCACAGCTTTGCTGGCTTTGAACGTGAGTAATACGGTATTAGAGAAGTTCCTATTTATGAATAGGACCATGGAGCAAACCGTGGATGACGGAGGAGATAAAAACAGCAATACCGTGGCCCGTATTGAAAGCACAGTGAAGGAATCAGGTGACAGAGCAAAAGACGTTGAAGTGTTGACCACAGCCCAAGAGGTGCGTACTGAAACTTCTAAAGTACTGGCTACCCTGGAAGAGCTAAAAGAAAAGCTTGTCGAGGAGACCGGTAGCTATGAGGAAGATGGCGTAACTCCTAAGGGTATAAAGAATATGGAGAAACTGGCCCATATGATGATCAAGGACGGTGAAGGTAAGAAATTGCAAAAATTGCTTAACGACTACACCACTTTCTTGTCAAACAAAACCGGTCAGGAATTTACTGATCTGGCATTGGATGGTAAAGACCACCCGCTTTTCAAGCAGGATAAAAATGCCAGAAAAAGGGATTTTGCCACCTTACAATTTGATCAGACACCTATGGTAGCTGGTTTGGCGACGATCAGTCAGTTTCAAACTGAGATCATCAACCGCGAAACCGAAGCCCTGGATGAGCTGGCCCGTAAGGTAGGTGCGGAAGATGTTAAGTTCGACCAGATCAACCTGGTAGCCCTTCCCAACTCAAGGGTAATTGCCGCCGGCGCTAAATATGAAGCAGATCTGTTTATAGCTGCTTCTTCTTCGGCCGCAGAAAACCCTGAGATGACTTACAATGGAAAGGATATCGAAGTGATAGGTGGTAAAGGTAAGATAGCATTTACCGCTGCAGGTGGTGGTTATGACAAGGATGGCATCGCTAAAAAATCTTATGTAGCTACCGTAAAGCTGAAGGACAGTGTGTATCGTGATACTATTGAGTATTTCGTGGCCAAACCGGTGATCCAGGTGCAGTCTGCCGCTTTGCAAGCGCTTTATCTGAATTGTGGTAACGAGTTGCAAGTGAACTGCCCTCAATTGGGTTCTGCTTACAACCCCAGTTTTACTGCGTCCGGTGCTTCTACTATTAAAGGAGCCAAAACCGGAGTTGTTACGCTGGTACCGAATTCAGCAGAGGTAAAGCTGAATGTCTATAATTCAGGAAATCTGCTAGGAACAGAGAATTTTAAAGTAAAACGAATACCCAAACCTACCATAGCCTTGTACAATAGAGGCCGAGAGGTGAACGTTAAACAAGGGGAGAACATCAGCAGCATGCGCCAATTGAACATCAAGGCCATTCCTGATGAGAGTTTCCAGACTTTCCTGCCTAAAGACGCCCGTTATCGGGTAACCGGCTGGGAAGTAACCTTGGCGAGAGGTAAGCGCCCGGTTCAGCCGCCGGCTAAAGTGACTCAACAGTCTCTTAACGTAGGCAGCATGATGCAGAAAGCAAAACCTGGTGATCGGATCGTAATAGAAGTGAAGCGCGTGCAGCGTATGAACTTCCAGGGTAAGACCGAGAATGTAAATGTGGGCAACGTATTTTTTAACGTGCCACTGAATTAACGAATAGGTGATATGAAGCAATTAAGTTATGTAATCGTTTTGGTTTTCTTAGCTGCTATTGGGGCGGATGCCCCAGCGGTAGCTCAGGAAACTGCGAATTATGTCAATCATAATTCCACTGCGGGAATACCGGATTACGACATCATGTACAAGAAAAAACTATGGCGTCGTATGGATCTTAAAGAGAAGCAAAATCGCTCCTTCTTTGCCTACAACAATGAGATCACCAAGATCATCATTGAGGCGGTAGATGCGGGTGTATTGTTTCCCTATAAGAACGATTCCCTTTTAACCAGAATGTCCAAAGAGGAATTCCTGGAAAACCTGAAAATCCCCGATTACGGTGGAGGCGGACTCACTGATGAGGAGAAAGCCATGGGTTTTACCGAGGATGACGGTTGGGGTGATGATAGTGGCTGGGGAGATGACAGCTGGGGCGATGAAGACTCCGGCGATGAGGACTCCTCGGAGGATTCGTCTGAAGGAGAGGGATCCGCATTGGCGGGTTCTGCAGATTATTTCTTCCCTCAGGATATCTCGGTATTGGAGATAGTGGAGGACTGGATCTTTGATAAAAGACGCAGTCGTTTGTTCTACGATATCCAGAGCATTAAAATGATCATCCCTGCGGATAAATTCCCGGAAACCGGGTTGCAGCGTGAAGTAGCCACTTTCAAATACAAAGATTTGGAAGAACTATTCCGCAGTATGCCCGAAGAGGCTATCTGGTTTAATCCTCAAAACAGTGCTGAGCACAAAAACCTGGCAGATGCGTTTCTGCTGCGTCTGTTCAGCGCCCGTCTGATAAAGGTGGCGAACCCTGAGGATTCTTATATATCTGATATCTATAATACTAGTCCCAAAGACGGCTTAATTGCTTCACAACGAATAGAGCAGGAACTCTTGGAATTAGAACACGAGCTTTGGGAGTACTAATTTTGCTCATTTAGATTATATATATAGATCAAAAACGAGGCGCTTTTAAGTGCCTCGTTTTTTTTATGGATTTTCATGAAAGCATACCCGATAGTTGGATTAGTGGCTTGGCTTGTCTGATTAATGCCCCACCCCCCGGAGTCCAGTTTGCAGTTGGCCCAATACCCTTTCGGGCTTGCAACCCCATCGCTCCCTTCTGGGTCAGTTTGCAACTTGGCCCGTTTGGCAATACAAGTATTTCATTTAAAGTAACCCGATCTGCCAGGAATTGTCAGCGGTTTGGGCTTAAGTTACGCAGGGCTAAACTTAAGCCAGGTAGTTTGGTGTGGTGGTGGCCCAAAACTTGTCAGGGATTTAGCTGAAAATATTCCCGGAGTTTTTGGGCTTTGGCCTGTCCGATCAATGCCTCCAGATCTTCGTAACCCGCTTTCTTGATTTTATGTATAGAGCGGAATGTTTTTAATAGTTTCTGGGTGGTTTGAGGGCCTATGCCTGGAATTTCCATCAATTCAGTTTCCAAACTGAGTCTGCTTCGCTGATTGCGATGAAAAGTAATGGCAAATCGGTGCGCCTCATCCCTGAGTTGTTGTAGTAGCCTTAAAGATGGTGATTTCTTATCGATATAGATGGGAAACTGGTCATTGGGGAAATAGATCTCCTCCAGCCTTTTGGCAATGCCTATCACCGCTATTTTACCATAAAGATCCAATTGTCTGAGCGCCTCACAGGCGGCATTCAACTGTCCTTTGCCGCCATCGATCACCATCAACTGGGGCAAGGGCAGGTTTTCTTTCAGCAACCGGCGGTACCTTCGGTAGGTAACTTCATGCATGGAAGCAAAATCATCGGGACCTGTGACAGTTCTGATATTATAATGGCGGTATTCCTTTCTGGCCGGTTTACCATTTTTGAAATGCACCATAGATGCCACAGGATAAGAACCCTGGAAATTGCTGTTATCAAAGCACTCGATCCGATTCGGCAGGGATTTAAGATTCAGATCTTTTTGCAAGATCTCCAGAATACGGTTTTGTTTTAGGGCTTTCTGCTGTTTATTCTCGTAATACCGTTTCTTGTGATACAAAACATTTTTAATCGCCAGGTCTACCAGCTTCTTTTTATCCCCCTTTTGAGGGACGGATATTTGCATGGTTTCCATCTCCAATGGCAACGACTGATTGATCAAAACCTCGGAGGCGCTGCTTTCATATCTATCTCTCAATTCAAATAGGATCCTGGGTAGCACCTCAGACAAAGGCTCTTCCAGTTTGTTGCGGAGTTCTGAGGATTGACTTAACTCGATAGACCCGTTGCGGATCTTCATGTAGTTCATGAACAGCAGGTTTTCATCGCTTATTATTGCGCATACATCAACTTCTGAAATCCGGGGGTTTACTATAGTGGTGCGGGCCTGAAACTTCTCCAGCAATTCCAGCCTTTCCTTCATCTTTTGAGCCAACTCAAAATTCATGCTCTCCGAGGCCTGGATCATTCTATGCTTAAAATGGGTTTTAACCAATCCTAATTTTCCCTTAAGCACATTTACTGCCTGTTCGATGTCCTGCAGATACTCATTCTCAGATTGCAGGCCTTCACAGGGACCCTGGCAATTCCCCAGGTGATATTCCAGGCAAACTTTAAACTTGCCTTTACGGATATTTTCTTCGCTTAGGTTGTACTTACAGGTTCGAATAGTATAAAGCTTTCGCAGCAGATCCAATACGCTTTTCATAGCGACTACGCTGGCGTATGGTCCAAAAAATCTGCCGCCCCGATAATTATGCTTATTTCGAATAGGAATGACCCGGGGAAACCTTTCATCCGGTATCCAAACGTACGGGAAGCTTTTATCATCTTTTAACCGGATATTATAGCGGGGCTGGTATTGCTTGATCAGGTTGTTTTCCAGCAACAAGGCATCAAACTCCGAATTAACCACGGTACATTCAATGGTTTGTACTTCCCATACCATCCTCAGGGTTTTACGATTGGGTGCGCTTGATTTATTGAAATAACTGGATACCCTTTTTTTGAGGTCTTTAGCTTTTCCTACATAGATCACCCGCCGGTCTTTATTGAGAAACCGGTATACACCGGGTTGCTGAGGTAATCTATTTAATTGCTGCTTACTGTAAGAACCGTCTGACACTAATTCCTATTTCCATTATCTGATATCGTCCAGATCGGTATTATTGACTGGAACATTGATCAGTACCGAGTCTGATTCCGGATTCAGATCTTCATATTGATTACAATCCAATTCTACTGAAAGCCTGCGCAACGGTCGGGGAAAAGTACCTTTGGTTATCCCGGTGGTCTCATCTGCATATACTTTTTCCATAAAAGTATTCCAGATAGGCCTGGCAGTTCGGGACCCCTGGCCGGAGGACCAATCCCGAAAGTGAATACTGCGATCGTCTCCACCCACCCAGGCGCCGGCTACCAGGTCTTTGGTAATTCCGATAAACCATCCATCGGAGGCGTTTTGTGTGGTACCGGTTTTAGCACCGATCTCGTTTCCCGCTCTTACCTCTGGACTCAGCCCCCAGCCTGCTCCCCCTTCTTCTTCGGTGGCTCCTTTTAGCATGTGGATCATTAAGTAGGCAGTTTCTTCATTGATAGCCTCAAAGGTCTTGGGAGGGAATTCCTGCAGGATATTACCATTCTTATCCTCGATACGGGTGATGAAGAATGGGGTTATGTGCGTGCCCTTATTGACGAAGGTACTGTAGGCTGAAACCAATTCATACAAGGAGACGTCATTCACCCCCAAGCATAACGCCGGGACGGCTTCCAATTCACTGGTTATCCCCAGGCGTTCAGCCATTTTAACAACCGCAGGGGGTCCAACTTTTTGCATCATGTTGGCAGTAATGGAATTAACAGAATTGGACATCGCCTTTCGTATGGTCATCCGTTCGCCGGTATACTTGCCCATTGAGTTCTCAGGGCTCCATCTACCCCCCGGTATGTCAAAGGTAACTTTAGCGTCCACCAGGGTATAGCAAGGGGAATATCCATTCTCTATGGCAGTGGCATAGACAATGGGCTTGAAAGTGGACCCAGGCTGGCGTTTACCATATTTTACATGATCGAATTTGAAATATTTATGATCGATACCTCCTACCCAGGCTTTGATGTGCCCGGTATGGGGATCCTGAGCCATAAATCCCGCCTTGAGGAAATGCTTATAATAGCGTAAGGAGTCCATGGAACTCATGACGGTATCGATCTCACCGTCCCAGGAGAAAACTGTCATTTCTTTAGGAATATTGAGCATGATCTCAATGCTATCGCTACCAGCGCCATATCGATCTACCAGATCCCGGTAAGCCTGGGTTCTCTTTATGCTGGTTTCCAAAAAATCCCGGATCACTACGTTATTTTCGTTTACCCAAGGTTCTCGTCCACCCAGATGCGCTATAAATCTTTTTTGCAAGGCTTTCATATTTTCCACTACCGCTTCTTCAGCGTACTCTTGCAGCCTGCTATCGATAGTGGTATACACTCTGAGCCCGTCCCCATAGAGGTCATACCCATTAGTTTCCGCCCATTCCTTTAAGAAGTTGCCAGTGACAGTTCGAAAGTAGGTGGCTAATCCCACATTTTGATTCTGAACCTCATAATCAACTTCAATCGGTAGCTGCGAAATACTGTCCAATTCGGCTTCTGAAAGATAATCGTATTTCTGCATCTGACTCAGTACCACATTCCTTCTGACCCGGGCATTTTGAGGATTTCTAACCGGATTGTAATAAGATGGGGCTTGAACCAGGCCCACTAATACAGCCGCTTCCTGAACGCTAAGGCTGTCTGGAGTGGTATTAAAAAAAGTGCGTGAAGCTACTTTAATGCCGAAGGTGTTGCCGCCAAAGTCTACGGTATTGAGGTACATAGCCAGTATTTCTTCCTTGGTAAAGTTTTTTTCCAACTCCACCGCGATAATCCATTCTTTGGATTTTTGAATGACGGTCTTCAAGTCGCTATTGCCCAGCTTTTTTAGTAGAATCCCGTCAAAATCCTTTTCCCGGGTTTGAAACAGGTTCTTTGCCAATTGCTGAGAAAGGGTACTGCCCCCGCCTTTGCGATTGAAGGTGACAACTCCGGCCACTGCTCTGAGAATACTCTTGGGGTCAATTCCCGAATGATCTTCAAACCGGATGTCTTCGGTAGCCTTTAAGGCATTCACCAGATTGATGTTCAAGTCCTGATAACGGGCAGGTGTACGATTACTGTTTGGGCGATAATATTTACCCAACAGTACATTATCTGCTGAATACAATTCGGTGGCCAGCTCATTTTCAGGATTTTCCAGCGCTTTCACGCTGGGCATTCCCCCGAACAAGCCGAACCAGTCTCCCTTTACCGCAAGCACGTAGAGAAAAAGTCCTGCAACAAATAATCCAAAACATACCCACATTGCTCTAATGGCTATGGATAACCAGGATTGGGAATTTGAAGTAGCTTTAGACTTAGGCATAAGATTTTAAAAGTAATAGTTGTTAAAGAATGATTGGTATCCCGGGAGATCCTTAGTTTGATAAAAAATGGTGAAATTCTTTTCCGATATAATAAAGCTTTTGATTTCATCCTTAGGGATATCTTCCATGAGTTCCTGGGCGCCGATTTTCCGGTAAAATTCCATGGCCCGAGGTTTATCGTCAAAGAATTGAACCAGCACCATGGCATTTTCTTCGTCCAGAATCAGAGAGGAAGTGGTAAGGCTGGTATCTTCAAAATTTTCAGTAATAAACACATCCATTCCCTGGGTCAGGCTCTGATTTACCCAGGATCTGGGATAGACCATTACAAAAAGATGATTATCCTCCAGGTCTTCCTGGTAAACCGCTCCTTCCAGGCGGGCCAATTTCACCGGCAGCTCCTGGGAGGTTCTCAATAACTTTTGGGCATAAGGGTTTAGCTCACTATCGGGATATTGCTTGATAAACTCCTGTAGCTGGTGCCGGTAGATATGTAAACTACCAGTCTGCCCTTCGGCTAAAATCTTCAACAGTTTGAGGTTATCAGAAAAACTGTTATCAGGATTACTACGGAGTATCTGAGTCAGGAAAACGGCCGCACTATCATAATACTGCTGACGGTATAATCGATAAGCAGATTGATAATCCTTCTGCATTTGTAGCGCCAGGGCTTCATTTTCCCGTAAGAATTCCGGATTGACCAGGGTCTTGGCAAAGGTGGAGTTAGGGTGCTCGGTTAGAAGTCTTTCTTTGAATTCATCAGATCTGGGATCCTGCTGATCCTGGAAAATCAGGTATAATTGGTACAGTATTTCCGGCTTGTATTCGGTCTGTGGATAACGCTCCAGCATGGTGATAAAAGTTTCAGCCGCATTGGATTTTTCATCTAGCTGGAAGTTATAAATATTACCCAGGTTGTAGTGCGATACTTCAATAAGGGAATCGGCGATTTGTCGCTGGGCCTCAGTAAAAGGGATAGTATTATAATAAGCGGTCTTTTTCGCAGCTCGTTGGGCACTGGGATCTGCTTGCTCATCAACCACAATAGCATCGGTGGAGTCAGCAATTATTTCTTCATCGGGGACTACCCTGGTACCCTTGTTGGACCTTCTCCAATGATCCTGCAAGGGACGGTTTCCCCATTTCCGGATAAATTCAGATTGTCCTGCGCTCACGGCCGAGAGGTTATAAAAATACCAGGAAGCGCCGGTCTGATTATTCAAAAAGGGATCACTGTTATTATTGCGGTTAAAATTCAAGGATTCCTGGCGTTGCCTTTGTTCTTCCTCTGCTGCTTTTAAGGCTCTTTCTTCTTTAACTATCACGCTGTCCAACAATGCACTAAGTTCCAGGCTATCCATGTTGGACAAAGTGATCAGGCTGTCCTGGAGCTGGATGGTATTGAGTTGCTGCACAAAATCAGCCAGAATCTTTTGTCTTTCGCTGATATCTTCGTAATCGGGTTCATCATGAGGCAAAACCATCATTGTACTGTCGTAGTATGCTTTGGCTTCCGCATAATTTTTTAGGGTATCGTAGTTGATAAGTCCCAGTTTTAAATAGGAGTAGGCTTTTTGACGGTTATTATTTACACTAGCCTGTACCGATGATTTATAGTATTCAATGGCCAGCTCCAATTCCTGCTGCTTAAACTCGAATTCTCCCATTTCATAATAGATCTTATCACGAAACTCCCGGTTCTTGGCATCTTTTAGAATTTTTTGGTAATAACGGCGGATCTTTTTCAGGTCATTGCTTCGGGCTAATTCATAAACCTGAGCCATATTCAGGCTAGCATAAAAGGAGAGCTCATAATTGGGGTTATTTTTAATACATTGCCGGTAGTTGTTATGTGCTTCGGCATCAAATCCCAAAGCTTGATATACCTGGCCGATAATAAAATATATGCGAGCGCTGCCTTCTCTAGGTTTCATTAATTCCACCGCTCCTACCAGATTCTGTACCATGTTATCCAGGTCATTCCTTTTTTGATACAGGTAAGCCCGGGTCAGGTATAGATCCTGGAGATTGTCCTTATTTAGTTCTTTTTTTTCTAGGAAATCCGAAACGGCAATGGCATTATTGAGTTCACTGTGGTCTATGTAAGCTCTCATTAAGGCGATGAGACCCCGGTGATTAGCATCTTGATCTTCCTCCTTTAAAGTATTGACATACTTAAAGGTCTCAATTGCTTCTTCAAATTTGCTGTCATAATATTTGACTTTACCGATAAGTACATAGCTGTCATCTACCCAATCACTGTTTTTGTGAAACTGTATGGCCAAAGCAGCTTTTTTAATTGCTTCATCCACTTGAGCCTGCATACCATTGACCACGGTGCTGTCAATAGGAGCAAATATGTGCAGGATTCGGTTGTAATTAGGGATATAGCTGGAATTGATAGCGGCTTCTATCTCTTTCAATCTCTCATTAGCATAAAAATAGGCATTGTAATGGGCAGTAATATTGTGATAGGTCTTACTGACCAGGGTGGACTTCTCCGAAGAACAGCTCCCTAATGCCAACAAAACCCAAAGACTTAAAGCCGCCCGCAGCCCATACCATTTTATTCCTGAGAACGTTAACATAATACCTTTATGAAACGCAAAAATTGAGCAATTAATACAATATTAATTATCCAAATTCCTATTTATATATAATTTTGTTTTAACTAACCCCCATGGGTCTTGAAGGCTAAATCCAAATTAGCGAATAAACTTTTCAATCGATACCTTCTGATTATCAGGAATGAGGAAAATTTCGCTGAAAAATCCACTTTTAGTTTTACCTACGCGAAGTTAATAGTTTTTATCCTAACTCTGATGATGATCTTTATGGTTATCAGTTTAGTCCTGGTCAAAACTATTTTAGCCCAATGGTTTGATCCTGAGCATCAAGAACTGCAGGCCAATAAACGCCTTATTGCACTGTCCGGTGCAGTAGATAGTTTGGCCATTGAAGTGGGTAAAAAAGACCAATTTATTGACAATCTGACTATGATCATCAAAGGGGAGGACACCGTTAGTGCCGAAAATGCGGCCTCCGCTCAAAGACTTAATTCTCTTAACCGGGAAATAGACCTGGACAACTTACCGCCCATTGATTCGCAGTTTCGCAAGGAGTTTGAAGACGGAGAGGCCATTCTGGTAGACCTTGAGACCTTTTCTTCCACATCGGAGCTTCAGGACTTCTTTCTCTTCTCTCCGATATCCGGAATTGTACTTTCACCATACAACACCCAAAGCGAGCACTATGGTGTTGACGTGGTATCTAAGAAAAATGAACCGGTAAAAAGTGTAGCCGATGGAACGGTGATCTTTTCGGATTGGACCCAGGAGGCGGGCTATGTGATTTCCGTGCAACACAAAAACGATTTAATTTCCGTATATAAGCACAATTCTGCATTATTAAAAAAAGTTGGTAATTTTGTTAGAGCCGGGGATTTGATCTCCATTATTGGAAATACCGGTGAATTGACCAGCGGACCGCATTTACATTTTGAATTGTGGTTTAACGGTAACCCGGTAAATCCCGAGGAATTTGTATCATTCTAAATACCCATCTTATGTTCAACAAAGACGAAAAACGATCCGAAGAAGCCCTCAGTACTAACAGCAATATCATCAGCAAGGGCTCCATTCTGGAAGGGAACATAAAAACTCCCGGTAATTTGCGGGTGGAGGGTAAAGTAATTGGCAACCTGATCACCAAGAGTAAGGCAGCTCTAGCTCAGTCCTCCTACGTGGATGGTAACATCCTGGCCAGAAACGCAGAAATAGCGGGAGAAGTAAAGGGTAAGGTGGAGGTATCCGAGATGTTAATACTAAGACCCTCATGTGTTATACACGGTGATATTATCACTAACAAATTAGTGGTAGAAGCAGGCGCCACCTTCAATGGCGGTTGCCGTATGGGCGCCCAGATGAAAGAGATTAAGATTGAAATGTCCAAACCCTCCCACACACCTGAAAAGCAGGTTTCTTTAAAACCAGATACCCAGCATGTCGGCCAGCCAAAAGCCCAACCCCAACCCGGATACAAACCAGCGTAAAGGATATGTAAAATTTGCCGGCTTGGCCTTCCAAATGCTGGCCGCTATTTTATTAGGAGTTTGGCTGGGGATGAAACTAGATCAGTGGTTGGGATTTAAATACCCTATTTTCACTATTGTGTTGGCCTTCCTCATGCTTCTTGGGGGTATGTATTACCTGGTAAAGTCTGTTTCACAAAATTGAAACCGGGGCTATATTCGATCTTGAAACTTATAGCATTAGCTCTAGGACTTTCTGCTTTTTTTTATTTTTTGGACATCTTCCGGTCACATTGGGTGTTTTCAGGAATCCATGCCCTCAATGCCATATATTTTGGGTTGACCTTAATCACCCTGATGCTAAACCTTTGGGCCACCCGATCTGGGTATTTAGTTACCCTCTTCATTGCCAGTCAGGTGATTCGCATACTTTTTTCTTTACTGATCATCTATTTATTTATGGTCTCTGCCCCCAGCGAGGCCAACCTGCTGGTAGCTAATTTTTTTATCCTGTATTTATGTTACCTGATATTTGAAATTATAGTGCTATTAAGTAACTTGCGTGCCGAATTCAGGAGACCATAAAATACACCAGGAATTTTGGGGATAAATTCAATTCATAAATCGTTTATATTCAGAGCTTTAGTAATTGCTATTATACTCATCCTGACCCCGATGACATCATCGGCAGCAGGGGGTAGCGAAGGTGAATTTAACCCTGCAGATCTTATCATGCATCATGTAACAGATGCCCACGAATGGCACCTGTTTGACATTGGGGAAACTGCGGTAACCATTCCTTTGCCGGTCATACTCTATTCCCCTGAACAGGGGCTGGAGGTCTTTATGAGTAGTCAATTTCATCACGGAGAAGTGAGCTACCGAGGCTACTACCTGGATGAGAGCGGGCATATCAAATCGGAGGATGGTCATGAATTTTACGACCTTTCGATCACCAAAAATGTGGCCGCCTTATTTATGGGGGCCATTTTGATGTTGATATTATTTATCGGGGTAGCCCGGTCTTATCAAAGGAACCCCTCCGGTACACCACGAGGGTTACAATCATGGATAGAGCCATTAGTAATATATATTAAGGATGAGATTGTTAAGCCCAGCATTGGGCCTAAGTATCAGCGGTATCTTCCCTATATGTTAACCCTGTTTTTCTTTATATGGTTTGGCAATCTGCTGGGATTGTTACCGGGTGCGGCCAACCTTACCGGTAATATCGCTGTAACCCTGGTGCTGGCGGCGATCACCCTAGTGTTGACATTGTTTAGTGCAAATCGTCACTATTGGGCACATATATTTAACCCACCTGGTGTTCCCTTGGTCTTAAAACCGATAATCGTACCTATAGAGATCCTGGGTATTTTCACTAAACCGTTTTCCCTGATGTTAAGGCTTTTTGTAGCGATCACCGCAGGTCACATTGTGATCCTCAGTTTGATCGGGCTGGCTTTTATATTTCACAGCGCCATTGTAGGGCTGGGAAGCAGTTTAATTGTATTATTTATCAATCTGATCGAATTGCTGGTGGCTACCATCCAGGCATATGTTTTCACCTTGTTTTCATCGATGTATATTGGTATGGCGGTGGCAGATGGCCACCATTAAAAATTGAATTTTTGTTTCATTTATATAATGTAAAACTATGTTAGCTTCTTTATTAATGGATGTCAGTATAGCGCACATGGGCGCTGCCATTGGGGCAGGCCTGGCGGCTATCGGAGCTGGTATTGGTATTGGTAGGATCGGTGGTTCTGCCATGGAAGCCATGGCCCGGCAACCGGAAGCAGCAGATCGTATTCAGACCCAAATGCTGGTAATTGCTGCCTTGATTGAGGTAATTGCCTTATTTGGATCGGTTATTTCTCTGCTGATATCCTTCAAAGCTTAAAGTTTAGGGTTGGACCATCTGCATTAGGCAGTGCTCCAACCCTGTATTTACTTAAAAAATATAACAAATGGATCTTATTACACCTGGATTTGGATTAATATTTTGGCAAACCGTAGTCTTTTTAGGATTGGTTTTCATTCTGAGCAAGTACGCCTGGAAACCCATGCTGAATGCCGTGAAAGCCCGTGAGACCAGTATTGAGGAGTCACTTACAGCTGCGGAGCAAGCTAAAACAGAGATGTCCAAACTCAAGGCCGAAAATGAGAAGTTATTGGATGAAGCCCGGTTGGAGCGGGATAAGATCATTAAGGAAGCTCTGGCCACCGCTAATCAGTTGAAGGATGAAGCCAAAGAGGATGCTTCAAAGATAAGCGGAAAGATGATAGAGGATGCGAAGCAAGTAATTGAAAACGAGAAGCAGGCCGCTCTGACAGAGATGAAAAATCAAGTGGCCTCACTTTCAGTGGACATTGCCGAGCGGTTACTGCGCAAGAACCTCTCCGACGAAGAAAGCCAGGAAAAGCTGGTAGAGCGATATCTAAAGGATTTGAATATCAATTAAAAATGAACGAAAGCAGGGTCGCTTCCAGGTATGCTAAATCACTGGTTTCTTTAGCGAAGGCTGAAGGCCAACTGGAAGAGGTGCATGACGACATGCAACTTTTCTCTGCCGTAAGTCAGCAAAACCGTGATTTCCGGTTAATGCTTAGAAACCCCATCATCAGTCATGAAAAAAAGCTGGCTATTTTGCGGGAATTATTTCAGGACCAGGTAAGTAAGATCACCAACTCATTTTTTGAAATTATTACCCGCAAGAACCGGGAAAACCTATTGGCTTCAATTGCCGACGAATTCCATCTGCAATACAATGCTTTAAAGGGAGTGGAAATGGCAAAAGTAAGCACGGTATTTCCTTTGGATGATGAATTAAGGTCTGCTTTTAAAACAATTGTCAAGCAAGTAAGCAGAAAACCTAGTGTAGAGTTAAAAGAAGAGGTTGATAAAGATTTGATTGGAGGTTTTGTTCTCAAGATAGGAGATCGCCAGGTTGATGATAGCTTAGAGGGCAAACTGAAAGAACTTAGATTGAAATTTAAAGATAACCCCTACATAAAGGAATTTTAATAAGAAATATAAAATATAAAATATTATGTCCGTAGAAGTAAGACCCGATGAAGTTTCCGCCATACTGAGGGAACAACTGTCAAATTTCAAAACAGCTGCGGAGTTGGAGGAAGTTGGTACCGTGCTGCAGGTTGGAGATGGGGTAGCCCGCATTTATGGGTTATCTAAGGCACAAGCAGGCGAGTTGATAGAATTTGAAAATGGCCTGAAAGGACTTGTTTTGAACCTGGAAGAGGATAACGTGGGAGCTGTTCTATTTGGGGACTCCAAGGGGATAAAAGAGGGTGATACTGTCAAAAGAACTAAAACCATTGCTTCTATTAAAGTTGGTGATGGTATGTTGGGCCGGGTAGTCAATACCCTGGGTGAGCCCATTGATGGAAAAGGCCCTATCGCCGGAGAAACATATGAGATGCCTTTGGAAAGAAAGGCGCCGGGTGTAATTTACCGGGAACCGGTCAGCGAGCCATTACAAACCGGTATCAAGGCTATCGATTCCATGATCCCCATTGGCAGGGGGCAGCGGGAATTGATCATTGGCGATCGTCAGACCGGTAAAACGGCGGTGGCTATTGATACTATTATCAATCAGAAAGAGTATCATGAGCAAGGCCAGCCGGTTTATTGTATTTACGTGGCTTGTGGTCAAAAGGCTTCTACCGTAGCTGGAGTAGTGGCATCCCTGGAGAAAGCCGGAGCTATGGATTATACCATAATAATTGCGGCCAATGCCTCGGATCCTGCCCCTATGCAATTTTTCGCACCTTTTACCGGAGCTGCCATCGGGGAGTATTTTAGGGATACAGGCCGTCCGGCCCTGGTTGTATATGATGACTTGTCTAAACAAGCTGTTTCCTACCGAGAGGTTTCTCTGCTATTGCGTAGACCTCCGGGGCGAGAAGCATATCCTGGGGATGTATTTTATCTGCACTCCAGATTGTTGGAAAGAGCAGCCAAGATCAATACCAGTGATAAGATCGCCGCACAAATGAATGATCTGCCCGATTCCATTAAACACCTGGTAAAGGGAGGCGGATCTTTAACCGCCCTGCCCATAATTGAAACCCAGGCCAATGATGTATCGGCTTATATTCCAACCAATGTGATCTCAATTACTGACGGTCAGATATTCTTGGAAACCGACCTGTTCAACTCCGGGATCAGGCCCGCCATTAATGTGGGGATTTCGGTATCCAGGGTTGGAGGAAACGCCCAGATTAAAGCCATGAAAAAAGTAGCGGGTACCCTTAAACTGGATCAAGCTCAATTCAGGGAATTGGAAGCTTTTGCAAAATTCGGGTCGGATCTGGATGCAGCGACTCAGCTTACTATCGATCGGGGACGGATCAATCAGGAAATTCTAAAACAGCCGCAATACCATCCGGTACCGGTTGAACAACAGGTGGCTATCATTTATGTTTCCACCAAAGGGTTTATTGACAAAGTGCCCCTCACTAAGGTTAAAGCTTTTGAAAAGGAATTTTTAAACCTGTTAAAAGCGCAGCATAAGGATGTACTGGAGACCATTAGAGGGGGAAAAATGGATGACAAAGTCACCGACACATTAAAAACCGAAGCGGTAAACCTGGCCAAAAAATACCAGGAAGATCAATAGTAGCCTATGCCCAGTTTAAAAGAAGTTAAGAGCAGGATTCTGTCGGTCACCAGTACCCAGCAGATCACTAAAGCCATGAAAATGGTGGCGGCTGCTAAACTGCGTCGGGCACAGGATAATATCATTCAAATGCGGCCATACGCTCAAAAGCTTAGTGAGATCTTACAAAATGTATCCGCTAACAACGACGGGGATATTCGAAACATATATGGAGAGCAGCGGCCGATAGAAAATGTGCTTTTAATCCCTGTCACCTCCGACAAAGGGCTTTGCGGGCCGTTCAACAGCAACGTCTTCAAAACCACAAGAAATGTGGTAGCAGAACGCTATGCAGATCAGCGAAAGTCGGAAAACCTCACTGTAATGCCCATCGGGAAGAGATCACTGGACTATTATTCCAAGCTAGATTATCCCCTGGTAGATGACTATGCTCATTTATTTGGATCACTGACCTTCGATGAGGCCCGTGTTGCTGCAGAATATGCCATGGAGCAGTTTGTAGCAGGAAAATATGACCAAGTTGTATTGGTTTATAATGAATTTAAAAATGTAGCTACTCAGGTCCTGAGAGTTGAACAACTTTTGCCTCTGGCGACCTCTGAGGTAACCGAAGACGAGCCTGCCTCCACCATTAATTATATCTACGAACCGGATAAGGCCAGGATTATTGAAGAACTCATTCCCAAATCCCTTAAAATTCAGTTTTATAAAGCGCTTCTGGAATCCAATGCTGCTGAACACGGGGCCAGAATGACCGCCATGGATAAGGCCACTGAGAATGCCGGAGAGTTATTAAAAGAGTTGAAGCTGATATATAATCGTACCCGACAGGCAGCCATTACCAAAGAGATACTGGAAATAGTAGCGGGGGCAGAGGCGCTAGCTGCCGGATAATTCATCACTACCTTCTGGACAGTAGAAGCTGATTTTTGCTAAATTTCATTATGCTTAAATCCGCATATGCCATTATTAGGGCCCTGAGCCTGGATGTGGTGGCCGGCGCCATCATCGGTAGTTTGTTTTTGGCTAAAATTCTGGCGGTATCCTTACCCTTTCCGGTACTGGTGGCATTGGGATTGGCGGTGTGGGTGATCTATACTATCGACCATCTTCTGGATGTCAATCGGCTTACCAAAGCTGCAGAAAATTACCGTCTGCGTTTTCACCAAAAATACTTTCGGGTACTATCGATAGTGGTGTTATTGGCCTTATTAACAGGCCTTAGCCTTATCCCCTTATTACCTCTTCCCACTATCATAGTTGGATTAGCAATTGCAGTGTTGGTAGTTATATACTTTATACTGATTGGTCGGATAGGATCGAAGCCTTCCATGTTTAAGGAATTGATGGCTGCGGTTATCTATTGCGTGGGAGTATTTGCTGCCCCCTTAACATTGGCGGGTACTATTGATCAAGTGACGGTATTGCTCTTTTTTGAATTCATATTACTGGCGTGGGTCAACCTATTAGAGTTTTCCTACTTTGAAATACAGCTGGATAAACATCACGGGTTTGGATCTTCGGTGATGGTTTGGGGTAAAAGTAAAACAGTAAAAGTGGTCACTATATGTCTGCTTCTGGTGGCATCGATTGCTGCTATGTCCTTGGGGTGGTGGGATGATTACCCCTTGATGATCAAGGGGCAGATAGTGCTATTTGCCATGGCGTTATTATTGGCGTTTATTGCTTACATGCCAGCTTATTTCAAGCAGGCTGAGAGATTTAGAATTCTTGGCGATGCAGTATTCCTGTTACCCCTGCTGATATGGATTTAACCAAAAGTAATTTTGACAGTATTGCCTCCAGCTATGACTTGTTGGCAGCTCTGGTTTTTCGGAATAGTGTGCAGAGGGCTCCAGAGGATTGTATACCCGTGGTCAGCTGCGCAAGTAGAATACTGGTAGTGGGAGGGGGAACTGGAATTCTTCTGCCAGCACTATTACAACGATTTCCGAAGGCCCAAATTTGCTATTTGGAGCCATCAGGAGCCATGATAAGAAAGGCCATGTCAAGGGTTCAGGGTAAACACAAAATTAATTTTATACAGGCCTACATAGAGCAACATCCCTTGGCCAGCCAGTATTTTGACCTGGTGGTTACCCCGTTTGTGCTGGATATTTTTGATGAGTCGGCGCTAAATCCCATAATGGATGCGATCTATAAGAGTTTGAGCTGGGATGGATATTGGATTCAGGCAGATTTTTACCTTTCTCCATCCAGTCCCAGGTGGCAGCCATTACTGCTGAGAATGATGCAGGTCTTTTTTAGGCTGGTAGCGGATTTGAAAATACATCCCTTACCGGACTTCAATCGATGCTTTAAACGGTATCCTCTGAAGGAAGTATACCGCACTTATTACTTTGCTGATATGATCCAGGCCGTTTGTTATCAAAATTCAACTGACCGAACCTAACCATTGATACCAGTAGGCAGCTCCTTTCCAGATGTAAAAGGTCATAATCGACATCATCATGAAGGTCGCCAGGAAAAGTAGGATCACTACTCCAATCTTTGGATTTGAAGATCCGGTATTGGAAAGGTGTGTTTTGAGCAAGGCCAGATTTTTTTTATTGGCCTTAAAGCCAAAATCAAAGATATCTCCCAGGATAGGGACACTGCTTATCAAGTAATCCAAGGTAATATTACCCAGCATCTTCAATATCAATTTGCTGCTGAGCCCATGCCTGATCATGGTTATGATCATGGTCAGGGAAATAATGTAGGATATTAGATCCCCTATGAATGGGATCAATCCTAATAGAGGGTCTATACCAAATTTTATATTAG
This sequence comes from Cyclobacteriaceae bacterium, assembly GCA_965224285.1. Lineage (GTDB taxonomy): Bacteria > Bacteroidota > Bacteroidia > Cytophagales > Cyclobacteriaceae > JAJCYK01. Next base: position 2,786,722 of record OZ245043.1, on the reverse strand, counting down.
TTCCCGGTATTACAAAAACATCGTCCATCCATCGGCTGACGGTCTCTATCCAAGTTAATTCCGGATGGTACTTGCCGTCGTTCACCGGTTACTTAAATACTTTCTTTTTTTGAAAATGCTCTTCAAGATAAGCCTCACTTTCCGTTTCTTGCACCAAATCACGGGGATTCCAACCTTTTTCCCGGGCAATCGCAGCTACCCTGCCTTGATTGTTCATAGTGACATCCGGAATGTGCTGGGCAATAGGATCCTTGTACGCTTCTTCAGGAGAAATAATTTCCCACCCTTGTCCTCTAAGAAAAGAGATCAGGTCATCCAGGTAAAGCGCTGCCAGATCATTTTCATGTAATAACAGGACATGTCTGGGTGACCTTCCCAAAGCCTTTCTGGCGATTTCATCATAAAACTGTATACTCTCCCATAGGTGTTCCAGATATAGATCTCTTAGCAGATCGTAGTTTATTTTTTTGTTCTCTTTCATAGCTTGCTGGTACAAATGCTCGATATACCAGTCATAATTATCGACTGTGACATAGCCATTAGTATAACCTATTTTCTGCAGACCTGACCGAATTTCATCGCGGATGCCCGTGTCTCTACCCTCATCGAGAAAAGGGAATCTAAACCATGGCCTGAATCCCGGTAAACCTTTAAGTTTGGCATGGGCGAACTGAATGTCTTCCAGATAAGCTGCAGCTCCTATATCCCCGGGTCGGATATGTTTATGCGAATGATTAGCGATGATATGACCGGCTTGTCCGTACATTTTAATACGCAGTGCTCCCACGTCATCTTTCATATTATTAGTAGTAGTAAAAAAAGCTACCTGAGGTACCTGATAGTCTTTGAGTTTCTTGATTAATATTTCACTTCTTTTAAGTCCGGTGTATAATTCGGAATCACCCCTCGGAGCATCATCAAAGGTCAAGGCAATCTGCTGGCCAAAGTTGCTGGCATAACAGATATTTAAGAGCGATAAAAAAATTACGAGCTTGTGGAAATTCATTGGCGCTAGCTATTATTAATTAAAATTTTAAAAAAATCGTATTCCTGATCATTAACGAATTGGATGGTCAAATATTTATTTATTAATACTCAAAAGTGCCATTTGACGATACCAGGGTAAGCTTTTTTCCTTGATCCAAGGCTTCTACACGACCTACAATTTTTGCCGGTAGTCCAAAACTCTTGGCCAGTTCTACTATCTCATCGGCAAACTCACCGGGCAGGTAGAGCTCCATTCTATGCCCCATATTAAAAACCTGATACATTTCGCTCCAGGGAGTTTGGCTTTGTTCCTGTATTAATTTGAACAGGGGAGGTAGACCAAATAGATTGTCCTTTATAACGTGAAGGCCATCAATAAAATGCAATACCTTAGTTTGAGCCCCGCCGGTACAGTGGATCATGCCGTGGATATGAGGTTTTAATTCACGAAAGATCTCCTTTATCACCGGAGCATAAGTTCTGGTGGGGGAGAGCACTGATCTACCCACATCCATGGGAACTTCATCCAACGGATCAGTAGGTAATTTTTGGCCGCAATAAGCCAGATCAGCCGGCATAGCAGGGTCAAAACTCTCAGGATATTTTTCTCCTATCATTTTAGAAAATACGTCATGTCTGGCGGAGGTCAGACCATTACTGCCGATGCCGCTGTTGTAGTGGCTCTCATAATGGGTTTGTCCAAATGATGCCAGTCCCACGATCACGTCTCCGGGGACTATAGACTCATTGGTGATAATCTCGGATCTTGGTACTCGGGCTGTTACGGTACTATCCACTACGATGGTTCTCACCAGATCGCCAATATCAGCGGTTTCGCCTCCGGTACTATGGGCTTCTATACCATGATCCCTGAGCAATTGCAGAAAGCTTTCAGTTCCTTCAATTATTTCGGTTATCACTTCCCCGGGAATCAGATTCTTATTTCTGCCGATGGTGGAGCTTACCAGAATTCCGTCGGTTACCCCTACACATAGTAAATCATCAATATTCATCACCAGAGCATCCTGGGCAATGCCCCGCCAAACGGAAATATCACCGGTTTCCTTCCAATAAATATAGGCCAGGCTGGACTTGGTGCCGGCGCCGTCGGCGTGCATGATATTACAATGAGCATCACTGCCTCCCAGCAAGTCAGGCACTACCTTACAAAAGGCTTTAGGGTAAAGTCCCTTGTCCAAGTGCCTAATTGCCGCATGTACTTCAGTTTTTGAAGCAGAAACTCCCCGTTGATCGTATCGACTCATGATGTAAAAATAAAACAATCATGATTAAGGAAATCACTAACAGCCATGAAAGTGGAAGCTTTTCTAGCCAAACAGTCAGCAAAGAGCGCGAGCGCGAACATCAGAAGGCTTTCATACTGGCTAATTTGCATTCGCTGCTATGTGCTAATCTTCATTGATACTACGACAATCCCAAACTACCATTCTGTGCCGGCCGAACTTATCTTACCAGTTGACTCGGCCATCTCGACCGAAGTGAAAAAGGCTAGCCTGGAACGAAGCGGAGAGATCTTTTTGAATGGGATTGCTTCTTCGCTTCGCTCATCGCAATGACGTATTAATATAAGCATCTGATTATAAAACATTTACATAACTCAGTCGCTTGCCTGCCCGGCAGTGTACAGCGAAAGCGGATAGACGGGGCTGTGCCGAGTGACTATTATGGTACATTAACTATTGATCGCTGCTCCAGATGACCACTACATCAACAACTATAGCTTATTCATACCCCCTCACGTCATGATGTTTTGTCTGTTTTCGTAAAAAAATTCTACCACGAAAAGACTGCAGAGTGGATGACTTATGCTTCAGTAAGACCGGAAAGTGACGCGTATTTGTTTAATCGGGATGGGCTCGTAATTGGGCCTATGAGCTTTAGTTAGTAATGGGCCTCCGCTTGCTACCGCGTATAAGGATGGCTTCGGGTGCGCCAAAAAACAGACCGGTAAACTGCACTCATTAATTTAATGCTTTAAAACGGTCTTTTTTTAGCTAATTATTTACAAAAAAAAGCCCCCGGATTGGAGGCTTTTTAAATTTACATGTTTCAAGTTTATTGCTGATCCTGCTGATCTTCCACCTCATCCAGCGATTCTTCCTCTATCAGATCCTCCGGCTCATCCTCATCCTGAGATTCTTGTTTCAGGTCTTTTCTTTCCTCCAGTTTCCCAGTATCCTTATTGTACTCGAAAACTTTGATCTCCGTGCGCCGGTTCTTTTGCCGGCCTTCCGGGTTATCTGTACCATCCGGGTTGGTGTTGGGGGCGATCGGGCGGGTTTCACCGTAGCCACGGGCTCGGATCCTGTCTTTGGCGATACCGTTGGAAATTACATAGTTTACCGCTGATTCGGCCCTTCTCCTGGATAGATCCATATTATACTCATCCTTTCCTTTGCTATCGGTATGAGAGCCCAACTCAATTTTTATTTGCGGGTTATCCTGCAGGAAACGAACCAGCTTGTCCAATTCTACCGCCGCGTCTGCTCTGATGTTTGCCGAATCAAAACCATAATAAATATTCTCCAATACAATGCTCTTCTCGATCACGATTCGATCTAGAATCATCTCTTGGCTGTATTCCTTATTAGTGATCTCTTGAGTACGCTCCTCGGGAGGAATGGTTTCTCCTAGGGTATTGAATTCAACTCGGGTGGTAAAATAGTCGGGTTTCTCACCAATCAATAAATATTCCTCTTCGGGTGCTACGGTTACGGTGAGCTTACCGTTCTCATCTGTGGTCAATTCCAGCAGCACATTTTCGTCGCTGGCATCTATCAATCTGACCTGGACGTCGGACAGGCTTACATTAGCGCCGGTTAGTGAGTCGGGAGTCAAAGTGGTAAGAGTTAAATTATAGTTGACGATCTTGCGATCGGGAGAGTTATCCACAAACGAGTATAGGTCATCGTCACCTTGGCCGCCATCCCGATTGGAGCTAAAGAACCCGTGAGTTCGGTCAGTATAGATCATACCGAAATCATCTTCGCTGCTGTTAACAGGTATACCTAAATTTCGCACAGTGGTTACCCCATCCTGACGTTCAGCAACAAACAGGTCCAAGCCGCCAAGTCCGGCATGTCCGCTGGAAGCAAAGAAGAGGCGCCCTTCATCATCCACAAACGGAAACATTTCATCTCCAGCGGTATTAATGGTGTTGCCCATATTACGGGGATTGCTGTACCGTCCGTTAGCATCTATGGAAGCCGCATAGAGATCTATTCCTCCCAAGCCGCCGGGACGGTTGCTGGCGAAATATAAAGTGCGGCCACTCCGATTAAATGCCGGGGCAGAATCCCAGTAGTCAGGGTGGTTGAGTCCAGTCATCAACTCCGGTTCAGACCATTCTCCGTTGCGAAATCTGCTAATATACAGATTAACTTCCTTGGTACTTTTCTTGCCACCGTCGCTGCCACGGGCAAACACCACGGTATTGCCGTCTCTGGTAAAGGATATAGTGCCCTCATTGACTCCCGGAGTGTTGATAAGGTCTCCTAATATTTCTACCGAGCTTACATCTACCTCCATGCCGTTTAATTTGGCCTTGTAGATATCGGAGAATGGAGTTCCGGTAGTTTTAAAAATTTTATTATCGGTGCGATTGGAGGTGAAATAGATTTCTCCGTTACTCACCATAGGGCTGTATTCCGCAGCTGCCGTATTGATGGGGCCTGCGGTGAAAATTTCATAGTCGCTGCGATTTCGCAGATCTTCTACCCGACCTAAATTTTCCAATTCCTTCCTGGCAAGGTTGGCCAGTTGAGTATTGTTGGTCTGATCGATGAGTTCAGTCAATGTTTGCCTGGCCTCGGTATAATTTTCATTGGCCTTTAATGCGAAAGCATAATGGTAGCTGGCGGAATCACTTATCAGCCCGTTTTCCAGCGCGGTTTGATAAAATCCAATTGCCTGTTTGGGCCGGTTGGAAAGCCGGAAGCTTTCAGCAATTTTATAATTGATCTCTGGATCATTTGGTCGGTCTTCCAACATTTTCTCATACGCTGATATGGCCAGATCATATTCTGCCTGGTCAAACATACCTTCAGCGCCTTTAGGTCCTGAGATTTTAGGACTACAGGCATAAAATGAGATAATTAAAATAGCCAGTGATATTACATTACGTGGTTTCATAGTTCAATCAAGCATTTTCTTCTGTCAAATGAGCCCGGGAGGATATCAAACTTAATAAAACTCGCCTACTCCGTCGAGTTTTAATTTAGCTATTTCAGCGGACCTTTTGTTTAAAATAGCGTCCTAGCCAGGAGTTCTTTAACGGAATGATCCAACTCTCCAGGCTGGCTTTGTTTTGAATTACAGTATTAAACATCAGATCATCCTGGGAAATAGTGCCTTGGCGAATTCCTGATTTGATATCATCCAGTGCTATCAACAGGACGGAATTTTCTTTCCAAAGGCTGACTTTTTTCCTGTCAAAAAAATTTACGTTTAATTTCCGCTCAAGGTTTTGAATAAAACCTACAGATTCATCAATCGAGCAGCCTGAGGGCGCATGAGATTGCTGGTCAACTGCTAAAACTACAAAATGCTGATGCAGTAACGTCAATGAACCGATAAGATCCTCGCCATGGGCTTTCCAATTACTGATAAAGGAACGCCCGGAATCCCGGATGAAAGATATTTCTTCTTCGCTTAGAGCTCGATCAGCCTGGTATACCCAAACCCTGGCTGCCGGTGGCATATTATTAAATGCTATATACATGGATTAATTCAACTTAATTCACTGGCTATTAGTTCAGCCAGATCTAATACTTTGACTTCCTCATCTTTTTCCTTTTCTTTGATGCCGTCGGTTAGCATGGTCATACAGAACGGACATGCAGAAGCGATCACAGTAGCGCCGGTTTCCAGCGCTTCTTCAACCCGCTCGATATTGATCCCCTTATTGCCTTTCTCGGCCTCCTTGAACATTTGGGCTCCTCCAGCTCCACAGCACAATCCTTTGCTGCGGCATCTCTTCATCTCCAGCAATTCAGCATCAAGGGCTTCCAGCACCCTCCTGGGAGCCTGGTAGATATTGTTTGCCCGTCCTAAAAAGCAGGAGTCGTGATAGGTGATTTTTTTCCCCTTAAAATTCCCGCCACCTTTTAATACAATTTTGCCTTCATTTATCAATTGCTGCAGAAAAGTACTATGGTGCAGTACCTGATAGTTACCCCCTAATTCCGGATATTCGTTTTTGAGAGTATTAAAACAATGTGGGCAGGCGGTAACTATTTTGGTAACCCCATAACCGTCCAGTACCTGTATGTTGGCCACTGCCTGCATTTGAAAAAGAAATTCATTTCCCGCTCTGCGAGCAGGGTCGCCGGTGCAGGTCTCTTCATTGCCCAATACCGCAAAGGAAATACCGATTCTGGTAAGAATCGCGGCAAATGCTTTGGTCACATTCTTATAGCGTTCATCATACGATCCGGCGCAGCCCACCCAAAACAGGATCTCCGGCTTTTCGCCATTGGATTGCATTTGGGCCATGCTCCTCACCATGTTGTTCTTTTGTTCACTCATGGCTCTGAAGGTTTCGCATTGAACTCATCACCCCAGTTAAAACGATCGGCAGAGGAAAATTTCCAAGGAGCAAAATTAGTTTCAATATTGGCATACATATTATTCCATTCAGCGGGTCCAGCCGATTCTTCCATAGCCAGATATCTTCTTAACTGAATTATAATGGAAAGAGGGTCAATATTAACCGGGCAGGCCTCAACGCAGGCGTTACAATTGGTACAGGCATTGATTTCTTCCTTAGTAATGTAATCTCCCAACAGACTCTTTCCATTTTGGTTTTCTCCATTTGAGGCCCCCATTTCTTCGGCTCTATCCCTCACATCCATCATTATCTTGCGTGGAGATAACTTTTTGCCGGTTATATTCGCCGGGCATTCTGAAGTGCATCGCCCACACTCGGTACAGGCGTATGCATTCATGATATTGATCCGGGACAAGTCCGTGACGTCCTTTGCGCCAAATCGCCCGTCGGGTGGAGCTTGTTCCGCAGATTCCTGGGCTAAGCCTAGCATTAATTTTACCTCATTAGTGACTTGCGGCATGTTCTCCATTTTACCCAAAGGGCCAAGCTTGGAGTAATAAGTATTTGGGAATGCCATAAAAATATGAAGATGTTTAGAATACGTGATATAGATGGCAAATCCCAGTATTCCCACAATGTGAAACCACCAAGCCGTTCGTTCCCAAATGATCAGCGCCTCGGTGTCGAGATTTTGAAACCAGGGTGTTAGCAGGCCGCTGATGAACAAGGGACCGGTAAAAGGATAAGTGGCATCACGATGCTGCAGCACCTGATCTGCGGCATTCATGGTAAGGATGGCGGTCATTAATAATATTTCAATTATCAATATCAGGTTGGCATCCAACCTGGGCCATGAAGTCATTTCCCTGTTCCAAAACCGAGGAAGCTTTAGCACATTTCTGCGTATAAGGAATATTATGCAGGCTATTATTACCGCCAAGGCCAGAAGTTCAAATATATTAATGGATATGGTGTAGAAGGTACCCAGGTAGGGAGCAAAGATGCGATGGGTTCCGGTCAGTCCATCGATTACAAACTCCAGTACTTCCAGATTTATTACCAGGAACCCAACATATATCATAAGATGTAATATAGCGGGCACCGGCCTCTTGAACATTTTCTTCTGTCCCAAGGCGATCAGTAGCATAACCTTTAATCTTTCTGAGGAACTTGCCTGCCGGTTATGCGGCTTCCCAAGGTTTATATTCCTGCGGATAGCGCCAATCCTCCGAACCAGTAAATAACCGGCTCCAGCCAGCACCAACAAGAATAAAATTTGAGGTAAATAGTTCATTATGAACACTTTAATTTGGGATGGTCGTCGTAGTCTTTAAAATACGCAAAAATTTTGCACCAAGGATAAATTTATATATTTTTGTCCACTCTAAAGGTGGGTGATGTAGCTCAGGTGGTAGAGCATCGGACTGAAAATCCGTGAGTCGGTGGTTCGAGTCCACTCATCACCACTGCCAAAATCCCTGAAATTTTCAGGGATTTTTATTTTGAGATTTTTTTAAAGCTCCCCGGTCAAGGTGCTTTAGATGAATAACTTCATTATGGGTTAAATACCTCCATTTGCCTCGCGGTAAATCCTTTTTAGTAAGGCCTGCAAACATAGCCCGGTCCAGCTTTTTAACTTCATAATCCAAATGTTCGAATAAACGGCGCACCACTCTGTTGCGGCCGGAGTGGATCTCGATACCCAGTTGAGTGCGATCAGCCGAAAGTATTTCCAAACCGTCCAGATAAACCGGGCCGTCATGCAATTCAACTCCCTGCAGAAGTTGCGCCAGATGTGCTTTAGACAAGCCTCGATCCAATTGAACCTGATAGAGTTTTCGTACTCCGTGAGACGGATGGGTAAGCTTCTTGGCCAAATCCCCGTCATTGGTCAACAATAGCAGGCCGGTAGTATTCCGGTCTAAACGACCTACCGGAAAAATCCGTTCTTTGCAGGCCTTGGAGACCAATTGCATTACGGTTTGCCGCTGGTCAGGGTCTTTGGTAGTAGTGATGTAGTCCTTAGGTTTGTTCAACAGTACGTAGACTGGCTGCTCCCGTCTCAGGATCTTATTTTGGAACGTAACCTTATCTCTGGGACCAACTGAATATCCCATGGCTGTCACCGTTTTACCGTTGACTTTGATCTTTCCCGCTCGAATTAATTCGTCAGCTTCCCTTCTGGAGCAGACACCAGCATGAGCAATATATTTATTTAGCCTGGTAGTTGAAGTATCAGGAGAGGGTGATATTCTTGCTCCCTGGTCCTTGGTTGGACGGGTCTTCTTTCGGCCTCTGTGAGGTTTCATCGCTACAAGATTAATTATCCTTGTGCTCTCCTATTTCGTTCTCCTCCTGATTAAAGTCTTTCGGAGTAGGTAGCTCAGATAAATCATTGATACCGAAGTAATCCTTGAATTTTTCACTGGTGCCATATATTAATGGTCTGCCTACCGCATCAGATTTTCCCTGTATCTCCACCAGGTTTTTTTCCAATAACTTATGCACAGAGTAGTCGCAATTAACCCCCCGGATCTGCTCTATCTCCGACTTGGTTACCGGCTGTTTATAAGCAATGATGGAAAGAGTTTCCAGAGCAGCGGTGGAAAGACGCTTTTTGGATTGTTGCTTTAGAAAAATACTGATGCTGGCCTGATAAGCAGGTTTGGTTAGAAACTGATAACCTCCTCCGCTTTGGATTACTTCAAAAGGAAACTCGTCAGACCTGTACTTGTTTTGAATTTGATCCAAAGCTGCCTCTACATCTTTTTGCGGTACCTCAGCTTCAAACATTTCAATTAGGCAGGACTTCAGTTCATTCTCAGTGACCGGTTTGGATGAGCAAAATATAAGGGCTTCAATATGGTTGGCTAAAAAATCCAAGCTAATTCCTTTTAGCCAGTTTGGCTTCGATAGAATGCATGGTATGAGGTACAGCCATCAAACGTTCTTTTTGAATCAACTTGCCGGTGTCAATACAGACACCATAAGTTCCGTTCTTGATCCGTACCAAAGCATTTTCCAAACTTGAAATAAACTTTTGCTGGCGGGCTGCTAATTGGCTAAGATTTTCTTTTTCTGCCGTATCGGCGCCGTCTTCCAGTACTTTGGTATTTCCTGCGGTGTTGTCGGTGCCGCTGTCGTTCTTGCGGCTTAAGGATTCCTTTATATAGTTGAGTTGATCCCGTGCTTTTTCCAGTTTTTCATTAATTAGCGCCTCAAATTCCTGTAGTTCTTGATCGGAATATCTCAGTTTTTCGTCATTTCCCATGTTCCAGATTCGATTAATGTATCAAATATTTTCGGAAGTCAATGCCTAAAATAAATTCCAAACGAGGTTGGTTTCTTGGTTTAGTTACGGCGTTTCCGACTTCGGCTTAATTTAAGAACCGCAAATTTGATAATAAAACCGTCAAAATGGAAGAATTGGGGCAGATTTCTTTGTATCAACTCGCTATATTCTGAAACCGTAAAAAATTAATTCCAGCTGTTAGCAGTGGGATAAACAAAAGCATAGAAATTACCTCAGGCGCTGATTATCAGCCCTTCAACCTTATTTCTATCAGCTTTCGGTATTTCAAGATTCGTATTCCAAACGCATATTTTTTACCCGTTGACGAAATGCGTTTTTTTCAATATTGATCCGATATTTCATCCTAATATACCTACGGATCACTTCAATTTTCCTTCCCTTGCTGACATAAAAATCAATCGCATTATTTATAATGTCATTCATGGTTGATTGAGGATTAGGGTAATGTATAATATCAGAATTAATTATAACAATTCCATGGAATCCCATCTGAAACCCCCTATTTTATTGGATATTTTCAATAATTTCTGGATACTGTACAACCGGAGTTTTAATAATTTGGAGCAATTACCAATGGTTTCTTCCACAATCTGACCGATCCGTTGAGATCCAAGGCAGTGGCTACCACCAGATAAAACCCCATCTTCAGAGGTGTATTGTTATTATCGGCACCATCCCAAAAAATAAGGCCTTCTGTTCCAGCAATGCTGTTCTCCAGTAGTTTCACTAAATTCCGCCCCTGAGCGTCATAGACTGAAATACTGATGGTTTTACCGGGGCTGGAGAATTGATATCTGATTTGGACATAACTGGATTGCCCCTGTTTTCGTCGATCCAGGATATCCGGGGATATTTCAAAATCCATTTCCAGATCAGCGCCGGGCATTTGTGAATTTGGTAGGCCTGGAGTAGCATAACCTGCCAGTTCAGAGGCGCTGGCCCAGTTTTCCCGCAAGTTGGCCGGTAGCCGAAAGGAGATCCTTTCCAAGGAAACACCGTTTTTATCAACCAGTAGCAAATGGTGCATATCCTGGTGGTATTCAAATTTATCCAGAGTTACCCCCAGCAGGTTATTTATTACTATCGACCCCTGCCTATCTGGTAGGGAAGGAAGATCCTTTACTTCCACTATCCCGGAAATATTGCTAAGGGTATACTGGGATTGCAGTATCCTGATGTTTTCCGTCAATGCTTTATACTCACCGGGATAGATCATAAGGGGCTGATCAGAAATGAGCCTGAAATCAACCAACAGATCGTCTTCTATCCGGGCAAGTCTGATATCCTTCAGATCATAGGCTTTCTCCGAGGGGTTATGGATTTCTACAAACCTGGTCCCCAGAGGCCAGGGGTTAAAAAGCACTTCGCTAATTAATAGATCGGCGCTGTCTGCTTGAGATGGAAGGGCGACGGCTACAGTCACTCCTTGGTCTGTCATACGATTACCGTGGCAGTCGGCAAATTTTAGCAACTGCATCTGATAAATTACATCCCGGCTAAGCGGTTCTTTCAATACCACAGTAACCTTGGGAAAATCAGGGTCGTCTACCAACAAATTGCTGACAGTAATGCCCTGATCGATAATGACCGCTGTTTGATTAAGATCAGTATTAACGATTTCATTAAAAACCACGCATAGTGTGTCCGGACTGACTGCAAAGGTGTTGATTACTTCAGGGGCCGTTAGATCCGGATTATCCGCATGAATGCTGTTTAGAAAGCCTGGTGTTCCACCCGAGTTGCTTACAGAAGCCGACCAATTTGAAGCTCCACTGCAAGGATAATTACTGTCGATCATTTCCAGGGACCATCCACCATGTTTCTTAATGTCACTGCGATACCAGTCGTTGGTGTAATTCACCCTATGTATGGTTTCACTCTCATGGAGCAGGGAAATCATATCACCATCGTTGTTTAACGATGGCCAGGACGCAAGCCCTAAAGAGTTGGTGCTATCCGACCAGTCAATGTTATTGGATTGAGGGTAAAGTATCAAAAACTCTCCGGGATGCAGTACGAACTCGGGAATAGTTACTGCCTTTGTCTGGTCGGCTATCCTCACATTTCCCAGATAAAATGGTTGTGCCGTACGATTATAAAGTTCTATATATTCAGTATTCAAATTAGCCACCGGAGGATCAGGATCTGCCATTATCTCAGTGATGATCAACCCGAAGGGTGCGGGTTCCACTACCGGGAAAAAATTAAAGGTATGTTGGAAAGTGGTCCGGTTACCGGCAAGGTCGGAGAGGTTTTCGACCGTCAACCGATAGCTGGTCTGATCCCGTAGTAACTCTGATAGCTGCAAGCATAACATCCCCTTATTGTCGGTCTCTGCGGATTCTACTACTGGTAAGCCATTGAGCATAAACTGGGAGGCTGACAGATCAGGCCAGATTGGTTCGTTAAATTGTAACAGGAGCACAGAGTCCCTGGCTTCCAGAGCATTTAATGTTGGGGGCTGGGTATCGGGCAGTAAGATGCCCGTTGCGACGATGTCGTCAAAATAGAATTTGTCAGCTCTGGTCGCAGTGTAGGTACAAGAAATACCGAAAAAATAGGAGAAATTATACCGGGAGTCATCAACCATACCTGTCATCAGCAGCGTATCCGTGTCAACATCCGTAACCTGAAGATCCCATTTCCCAAAATCGCTTCGATCAATCTCTACCTTGATTTCCACCGATGAGGAATCCAATATCCCATCAGGACCATTTAGGATCTTAGTGATGGAAGCGCCATCCTGGCGATAAAGGCTAACCTCATCATTTTTGCCTCCGATCATTATGAAGTATCCGTTAAGGGGCAGATGAAGTTTGTGACCATTGGCTGTTAGGTAGATCTTGCAAAAGTTATTGGCGGAGGGATTAAAATCCATCTTGACCTTAAAACTCCAGTGATCTATTTGCCACTGACCGAGTATAGCGCTCAAGAAAGCAGTCCCGGCATTATTATCATCCAGTTGCAGATAGCCCTCCTCGTTGATCCGGAATCGGCTGGTTTCCCCCCACCAGCGTGGATTCCGGGTCAGCTCACCATCGGAGAAATCCTCACTAAACTGACTGAGCAACTGGTTAAAGGACAGCCAAAATAACATAAAGGATACGAACCATCTCATGAATAAATTCTGTTGGTCTGAAAGCGTAAAGTAGGGAATAGTAGTATCTTTGTATGAAACTCAAAACTGTATTAGCATGAAATTAGCTGTTGTGGGAGCTACCGGATTGGTTGGCCAGGAGTTACTGAAGGTAATAGATGAGCGTAAACTGCAGTTTAGCGAACTGCTGCTGGTGGCATCCGCCAGTTCCGTGGGAAAAGAACTGAATTTCCAGGGTCGCACCTACCGGGTGATCGGCATGGAGCAGGCAGTTTCAATGAAGCCTGATGTTGCAATATTTTCCGCAGGTGGCAGCACTTCTCTGGAATGGGCGCCAAAATTTGCCGAAATGGGCAGTATAGTGATTGATAACTCCTCAGCCTGGAGGATGAGTCCCAAGCATAAATTAATAGTACCTGAAATTAATGCCGGGATTTTGCGAATTGACGACCGCATTATAGCCAATCCCAATTGCTCTACCATCCAGATGGTGATGGCTTTGGCCCCCCTGCAACAACGCTATGGACTCAAACGGATTGTGATAGCCACCTACCAATCTGTCACTGGTACCGGCAAAAACGCTGTTGACCAGTTAAATGCAGAAAGAGCAGGCAGAGAAGGGAATGGTACCTATCCCCACCCAATTGATATGAATGTAATCCCTCATATTGATGTCTTCCAAGATAACGGCTATACCAAAGAAGAGATGAAAATGGTGCTTGAAACCCGGAAGATTTTGGCTGACGATACTCTAGGTATAACCGCTACCGCAGTCCGTTTGCCGGTGATGGGTGGTCATTCGGAGGCGGTCAATGTGGAACTGCTGGAAGAGTTTGATCTGGACGAGGTACGGACCCTCTTAAGTGCCACCCCGGGCTTGGTGGTACAGGACGATATAGAAAATTTTATATATCCTATGCCCCTGATGTCTCAGGGAAGGGATGAGGTTTTTGTGGGAAGATTAAGAAGAGATGAATCCCAGCCCCGTACTCTGAATATGTGGATAGTGGCAGATAACCTTAGAAAAGGTGCGGCCACCAATGCAGTACAGATAGCGGAGTATATGGTGGAACATTACCTGGTTTATTAACAGAGTTGAAGGGTCAGGCTGCAACCAGCAAGCTTAGCGCCAAGGAGAACAATAAAGGCAGAGCGTAATAGTGGAATACCCTTTGGCGGTTTGCCTCGTGGGTCCACCACAATACCCACCAGGGTTTGATAAATCCCAAAAAAGTGATCGCTGTCAAAATAAGGTTCAACACCAAAAGCCCGGATGGCATTGCTCCTGATATCAAAGAGTCCGTTTTACTTCCTTCTCTTCGAAACCTTCAATCACATCACCTACTTTAATGTCTTTAAAGTTTTTGATGCTGATGCCGCATTCGTATCCCGCTTTTACCTCAGTGACATCATCCTTAAAGCGTTTTAACTGACTGATCTCTCCCGTATGGACCACGATTCCATCCCGTACCAGCCGGATCTGATTACTCCTTTTTATTACTCCATCGGTCACATAGCAACCAGCAACCATACCTACTTTGGATATTTTGAACACTTCCCGCACTTCAATATTACCGGTGATCACTTCCTCTACAGTGGGGGCCAGCATACCTTCCATGGCGTCTTTCACATCGTTGATGGCATTGTAGATCACGGAATACAGCCTAATCTCAATTTCTTCATTATCAGCTATCTTACGGGCGGGATTTGAAGGCCTTACTTGGAATCCCACAATAATGGCGTCTGATGCGCTGGCCAGCAATACATCCGACTCAGAGATCTGACCCACACCTTTATGAATGATATTTACCTGAACTTCATTCGTAGAGAGCTTAAGCAACGAATCGGATAAAGCTTCAACCGAACCGTCCACGTCACCTTTCACAATTACATTCAGTTCCCGGAAATTACCGATGGCCAGTCGCCGACCGATTTCATCCAGAGTAATGTGCTTCTTGGTTCGGATAGATTGCTCCCTTTGAATTTGCTCTCTTTTGGTGGCTATTTCTCGCGCCTCGCGCTCGTTATCCAGGACATTGAACTTGTCCCCAGCCTGAGGCGCTCCATCCAGACCTAAAACTGCAGCCGGGGTAGAGGGTCCCACAGCCTCCAATTTGTGCCCCCGGTGGTCAAACATGGCCTTGACCTTGCCGTAATAAGGTCCGGCAAGCATCACATCACCGATGCTCAAAGTGCCTGCCTGAACCATAAGTGTGGTCACATAGCCACGACCTTTATCTAGGCTGGCTTCAATAACGGTTCCCACAGCGTTTTTAGTGGGATTGGCCTTAAGTTCAAGCAGTTCTGACTCTAGCAATACTTTTTCCAGTAGTTCATCTATACCCTGGCCGGTTTTGGCACTTATTTCCTGGCATTGATATTTTCCTCCCCAATCCTCTACCAGGATATTAATATTGGACAGTTCTTCTTTGATCTTATCGGGATTGGCATTGGGTTTATCAACCTTATTAATAGCAATAACGATGGGTACGCCAGCCACCTGAGCATGGTTCAAGGCCTCACGGGTTTGCGGCATCACGCTGTCGTCAGCGGCTACCACCACAATCACTACATCGGTGATCTTCGCACCCCTGGCACGCATTGCGGTAAAGGCTTCGTGTCCCGGTGTATCCAGAAATGCAATTCGTTTCCCGGCCGAGGTGGTCACATCATATGCTCCAATATGCTGGGTGATACCACCGGCCTCATCAGCGGTTACATTGGCGCTACGGATATAGTCCAACAACGAAGTTTTTCCATGATCCACGTGTCCCATTATAGTGACGATGGGCGCCCGATCTTTCAACTCTTCCTCAATATCTTTATGCTCTTCCACCGTTACCTCATCTTCAGAAGTAGAGAATTCAACGTCGTAACCGAATTCATCGGCAATAACTGTTATGGATTCAGCATCAAGTCTCTGATTAATGGAAACAAACATACCCAGGTTCATGCAGGTGGAAATCACTTCATTTACCGATACATCCATCAGAGTAGCCAAGTCATTGGCAGAAATGAATTCGGTGACTCGCAGGCTTTTGGCTTTTTCCTGCTCCTGTATCAACTTTTCCTCCTCGGCCTCCGCCATAGCAGAGCGCTTCTCCCGTCGATATTTAGACCTGCTGACATTCCCTCCTTTACCTCCACTCAGCTTAGCCAGGGTAGCTTTGATTTGTTCTTGAATTTCCTTATCCGATACATCCTCCTTATCGGCCTTAGATTTACGGGATCCCTTACCCCTGTGATCACCTTTTTTTCTGGCTTCTGCGGGAGAGATTCTCCTACGAGGTCTTTTTTTCTTTTTGCGTTCCGGTTTATCATCGGAGGAGGCTACAGGTTTTTCCTTGGGCAGCTCTATTTTACCAACTACCGTTAAACCCTTAAGGGCGTCGGCCTTGGCTTCAATCACCTCACGTTGCTCATCCTCTGAGCTCCCTTCATCCTCCTTTTTATCTCCTCCCGGTTTATCTTCACTTTCAGGAGATTTCTCGGCATCCTCCTCTTGTTTCTTCTCAGCGGGCTCTTCTTTTTCAGCCGGGGCGTCCAGGTCAATTTTTCCTACCACCTTGATACCCTGCAATTGGGGAGAAGAGCTGGGAGCTTTTTCAGGGGAATCTTGATTATCATCCGAATCAGGTTTCTCTTCAATTGCGGTGGGTTCTGCTTCCACTTCTTTCTGCGGGGAAGTGATATTCTTAATGAAGATCTCTTCCTCATCTTCCCTCTTTTTGGCGGTACCGTCTGTCTCGGAGTCGATCACCAGATTATCTGAATGTTTTTGTCCGATAGTAAGTCCTGAGGCTTCTTCTTTATCCATTGCCGAAGACGCAAATTCCTTGGCCAGCATGTCGAATTGCTCCATGCTTATCTTGGCATTTGGCTTGTGCTCCACTTCAAAGCCTTTATTTTCCAGATGCTCCGCGATGGTTGACAGACCGACATTGAGCTTCCTGGCCGCCTGGCTTAATCTCATTACTTTTTCATCCGCCATATCTCAAATATCCCCTTTTTTGTACTTATTCAAAAATTAGTCCTGTTCAAATTCCTGGTTCAGAATTTTGAATACGTCCTGAATAGTTTCCTCCTCCAGGTCGGTTCGTCGCACCAGATCTTCGTTGTTCAGCGCTAAAACGCTCTTAGCGGTGTCCAACCCGATACGTTTCAATTCATCTATGATCCAATCTTCTATTTCATCAGAAAATTCTTCCAGTGCCACGTCTTCTTCTTCAAATTCCGACAATTCCCTATAAACGTCAATTTCCAATCCCACCAGTTTACTGGCCAATTTAATATTTTGGCCTCCCCGGCCGATAGCCAGCGACACCTGATCAGGCTTTAGGTAAACTGAAGCACGACCATCCTCTTCGTCGATTTTAATACTGGAAATCTTTGCCGGGCTTAGCGCGCGGGTGATATACAGATCCATATTATCTGTATAATTGATCACATCAATGTTCTCATTTTGCAATTCCCGCACAATGCTGTGAATACGGGATCCTTTCATTCCTACACAGGCACCTACCGGATCGATGCGATCATCATATGATTCAACCGCAACCTTTGCTCTTTCCCCTGGTTCTCTCACTACTTTTTTTATGGTAATCAGGCCGTCATATACTTCAGGCACCTCACTTTCAAAAAGTCGCTCGAGAAAAGTGGGTGAGGTTCTGGAAAGAATGATGCGAGGGTTGCCGTTTACCATCTCGACCCGGTGAACAATCGCCCGGACACTTTCTCCTTTGCGGTAGCGATCTTTAGGTATTTGTTCTGATTTAGGCATATTCAACTCATTGCCTTCGGCATCGATCATCAAAACTTCCCGGCTAAGTATTTGGTAAACCTCACCGATTATTATCTCCCCCACCAACTCTTTGTACTTTTGAAACAGGATATCCTTTTCCAGGTCCTTGATCTTTTGAATGAGGGTTTGTCGGGCAGTCATTACTGCTCGCCGGCCGAAATCCTCAAGCTTTACTTCTTCTGCTACTTCTTCTCCTATTTCAAAATCCGGCTCTATCTTTCTGGCATCAGTTAGACTGATCTTGTCGTGATCCCAGATGTCCTCCGAATTATCATCTACAATTTCTCGGAATCTCCAAATTTCCAGATCCCCTTTATCCGCGTTAATGATAATGTCAAAATTATCATCGGTCTCATACCTTCTTCGGATCATGGTCCGAAATACGTCTTCCAGGATGCGGATCATGGTAGGACGATCAATATTCTTGTTCCTGGTAAAATCCGCAAAAACTTCGATTAAATTAAGGTTGTCCATCTCTTTACTTAAAATGAAACTAGTACATGGGTTTTTATGATATCGGAAAATTTAATTTTCCTCGATTGCTCTTTAGATCCATCATTTTGATTAATTATTATAAAGTCATGCTGTACCTCCGCCAATTTTCCTTCAACAACTCCCTCTTCCAAATGCACTCTAATGTCTCGCCCGATGTTTTTAGGGTATTGCCTACCCATCCTAAGGGGTTGATCTAGCCCGGGTGAACTTACTTCCAGAATATAGGACCCATTCAACAGACTTGATTGTTCAAGTTGACTCCCCAACTGGCGGCTTATACTGGAACAAACGCCTATGTCTATACCCTGGTCTCCGTCAACGTAAACCGTTACTTTACTTTTTCTGCCTGACTGTTTTACAATTACATCGGTGATAAAGTATTGGCTGTCAGGCAGTATGTCCTTAACCAGTGCTCTAATTTTCGCCTCAACACTCATGCTTACAGTAATTTATATGCAAAGAGGGGACTGAAGTCCCCTCTCAATATTTTAAACCGGTGAATCTTGGTTCAAAGATACAGTAAATACCCTATTAAATCAAGGACTAAAAGCAGTTTGGTAGCTTCCATCAATAGTCAAAATTATTAACTTTGCCGGATGCACGGCAAATTAAAGGTCTATAATAGTTTAACTTCTACTAAAGAGCCATTCGAGCCTTTAAATCCACCGTATGTGGGCATGTATGTTTGTGGCCCTACTGTATACAGCGATGTTCATTTAGGTAATATAAGGTCATTTTTAAGTTTTGACATAATTTATCGGTATCTGATGCACTTGGGGTATAAGGTACGCTACGTGCGTAATATCACCGATGTGGGACATTTGGAAAACGACGCGGATTCCGGGGAGGACAAGATTGCCAAGAAAGCCAAACTGGAGAACCTGGAACCGATGGAGGTGGTGGCCAAATATACCAGTGGTTTTCACCGGATTACCCAAATGTTCAACATGATGGATCCCAGCATAGAGCCCTCGGCCAGCGGACATATCATTGAGCAAATTGAGCTCATTGAAAAGATCTTGCAGGCGGGATTCGCTTACGAGGTAAATGGCTCTGTATATTTCGATGTTATGAAGTATCATCAGGAGAAGCAACCTTATGGAATACTTTCCGGAAGGGTCCTGGAAGACCTGCTTGCCGGGACCAGGGAGTTGGATGGACAAGCTGACAAAAAGAATCCCCTGGACTTCGCTTTGTGGAAAAAAGCGTCAGCGGTGCATATCATGAGATGGCCATCACCTTGGAGCGATGGTTTCCCGGGTTGGCACCTGGAGTGCTCCAGCATGTCCACCAAATACCTGGGGGATCAATTTGATATCCATGGGGGCGGAATGGACCTTAAATTTCCCCACCACGAATGCGAGATCGCGCAATGTATGGCAGGCTTGGATTCGGCACCGGCCAAGTACTGGCTACATGGAAATATGCTTACCGTGAACGGGCAGAAGATGAGTAAATCTCTGGGGAATAGTTTTTTACCTGAACAACTCATATCTGGAGACCACCAGCTATTGGATCGAGCCTATAGCCCCATGACAGTGAGGTTCTTTATGCTTCAAACCCATTATCGAAGCACCCTGGATTTTTCCAACGATGCTATATCAGCCTCGGGTAAAGGCTATATTAAACTCATGAATGGGTTGCGAATATGCAAAAAACTGACTTATCAGAATAACCAAGAAAAGATAGATCAAAAATTAAAACAGCAGGTTGAGCAATTATGCGATAACTGCTACCGGGCCATGAATGATGATTTCAATACCGCGCAGACCATAGCCCATCTGTTTAACCTATTAAAAAAGATCAATTCCATCTATACCGGTAATATAAGTCCCGGCGCATTGGGTGAGGAAACTTTTAAGCGTATGAACCGAATCTACCAGGATTTTGTACAAGATGTATTGGGCCTCAAAGAGGAACAGCCCAGCTCGGTTGACGGCATGCTGGAAATAATTTTACAAAGTTATCGCAATGCCAAAGAACACCAGGATTATACGAGGGTTGACCAGATCAGGGAACAACTAAAACGACATGGCATCGTATTAAAGGACATGAAAAATGGGGTAGAGTGGGCATATGAGGAATAGTATTTGGTTAGCCTGGTGCCTTATATGGATTTGGTCCGGTTGTGAAAAAACTACCACTACTGAGACGGCCGGGGAGGAAAAGCCAGTGGTACAAGCCCCGGTATTCAATGCTGATTCAGCCTATAGTTATATACAACGTCAGGTTGATTTTGGACCCAGGGCACCCAACACCCCCGCTCACGATTCCTGTGCCAGTTACCTGGTTGCTAAGCTGGAATCATGGGCTGATGATGTACAGATACAGGAATTTACTGGCCGCAATAGTCATCAAGGAGAATTTTATCGCTTTCAAAATATAATTGCCACTTTCAATCCACAGGCAACCCGCCGGATACTGCTGGGGGCCCATTGGGATACTCGCATGAAAGCAGATAAGTTTCTTGAAAACCCCGATACTGCTTTTGATGGGGCCAACGATGGCGGCAGTGGGGTTGGGGTACTGCTGGAGGTAGCCAGGCTGCTGGCGCAAAAACCATTGGACATTGGAGTAGACGTGTTATTTTTTGATGCCGAAGATCAGGGAGGTTTGGGCCTTGATTGGTGTCTGGGTTCCAAGCATTGGACCAAAAACAAACATAAACCAGGGTACTCGGCTTATTTTGGCATTTTGGTGGATATGGTAGGAGCTAAAGGTGCAACCTTCTGCCAGGAATACTATACTATGCAATACGCTCCCTTAATTCTAGAGAAAACCTGGGAACAGGCACATGCTCTGGGTTTCAGCCGTTATTTCCTCTATCAACCTAGTGGGGCAATTGAAGATGATCATTACTACGTAAACGTCAATGCGGGGATACCTATGATCGATATAATTGATATTCGACCGGGCATTGAGGAGTTAGATGATTACTTTAAACATTATCATCATCGCCCAGCGGACAATATGGAAATCATCGATAAACAAACCCTGGAGGCGGTAGGCACTACTCTAATTACACTTTTGCACCGGGAGAACCTGTTATTGCTTCAATAACCGCATTAAATACTCCCCATATCCGCTTTTTTTTAAGGGCTGTGCAAGTTTTTGTAATTGGTCACCATCAATATAGCCCATACGAAATGCCTCTTCTTCAATACAGCCAATTTTAAGTCCTTGACGCTCTTCTATGACCTGTACAAATTGACTTGCCTGCATTAAGGAATTTATGGTCCCGGTATCCAACCATGCTGTTCCACGATCCATTATACCCACGCTAAGTTGTCCAATTTCCAGATAGCGGCGGTTTACATCGGTAATCTCTAATTCACCTCTGGCACTGGGTTTTAAACTTTTAGCGATATCCAGCACTGCGTTATCATAAAAATATAATCCGGGTACCGCGTAGTTGCTTTTGGCTTTAGCCGGTTTCTCTTCAATGGATATGGCCTGGTGATTTTCATCGAAATCCACTACTCCATAACGCTCGGGATCGTTCACGTGATAAGCGAACACCACGCCGCCCGTAGGGTCAATATTTTCTTGCAGAATTTTTCTCAGCCCGGTGCCATAGAATATGTTATCTCCTAGGATCAAGGCTACCTTGTGGTCACCAACAAATTCAGAACCTATTATAAAGGCCTGGGCCAGACCTTCAGGCCGTTCCTGTATTTCGTACTGAAATTCACAGCCCAGATGTGAGCCATCACCTAATAATTTCTTAAATAAAGGCATATCATGAGGGGTAGATATAATCAATACCTCCCGTATCCCGGATTTCATTAGCACCGATAGCGGATAATAAATCATTGGCTTGTCGTATACCGGCATCAGTTGTTTGCTGATAGCCAATGTTAACGGATGTAACCGGGTGCCCGACCCTCCTGCCAGAATAATTCCTTTCATTTTAAGTTATCTTGCCCTGTATTGCTGAATATAATAGTTTTGATACTCACCTGAGGTTACATTACGCAGCCACTGCTCATTTTCCAGGTACCAGTCGACAGTCATTCTAAGTCCTTTTTTCAAATCCACCAGGGGTTTCCAATTTAATCCCTGCTGGAGTTTGCTGCTATCAATAGCATAACGAAGATCATGTCCGGGCCGGTCCTTGACGAAAGTGATCAGTTTTTCAGAACTTCCTTGGGGCCTGCCTAGTTTTTCATCCATAACCCGACACAACATCTTCACTAGATCAAGGTTTTTCCATTGATTATCACCACCTATGTTATAGGTTTCACCATTCTCCCCATTATGATAGATCAGGTCTATGGCTACCGCATGATCTTCCACGTAAAGCCAATCCCGGATGTTTGCCCCTTTGCCATATACCGGCAATTCCTGCTGATTTTTGATATTATGGATGCAAAGTGGAATTAGTTTTTCGGGGAATTGGCAAGGGCCATAATTATTGGAACAATTGGAAATCACAAAAGGTAGCCGGTAGGTATTGCCATAGGCCCTTACAAAATGATCTGACGCAGCCTTAGAAGCGGAGTAGGGGGATTTTGGATCGTATGCAGTGGTTTCTTTGAACAAATCAGGGGCCGCTATCGACCCATAAACTTCATCGGTGGAAATGTGATAAAATCTATGATGTTGGGCTCCGTCCCAGCTGGATAAGGCAGCATTCATCAAATTTATGGTGCCGTTCAGGTTGGTACTGATAAAAGCGGAAGGATCGGCTATGGACCGGTCAACATGAGACTCAGCCGCCAGATGAATTACGCCATCAAACTTATATTGGTCAAATAAGTCCTCGATTGTTTTGGGATCCTCAATGTCAGCCTTTAAAAACTCATAGTTAGATTCATGCTCAATATCTTTTAGGTTCTCCAGATTGCCGGCATAGCTTAACTTATCGAGATTGAAGATTCGATACTGGGGATAATTTTTAACAAATCGGCGTACTACATGAGAGCCTATAAATCCTGCTCCTCCGGTGATCAGCAGGTTGGTGGTCTTATTCATGATTTGAAAGAATGGATTGTTGCCAATTCCAGGCATGTGCTAATGCTTCATCCAGGGTATGGGAAGCTTCCCAGCCCAAAACCTTGCGGGCTTTTTCCACATTGGCATAGATCTGTTCAATGTCTCCTTTGCGGCGTGGACCAATTTTATAATTTACCGATTCCCCTGTGGCCTTTTGAAAGGTATTTATGATTTCCATCACACTGTTGCCAGAACCGGTCCCAATGTTAAACACCTCATATATATTGGACTGTTCACACGACTCCAGGAATTGGAGCGCCTTTACATGGGCTTCTGCTAAGTCCTGGACGTGAATATAATCCCTTATACAAGTACCGTCCGTGGTATGGTAGTCATTACCAAAAATGGTCAGTTCGTCCCGGATGCCAGCGGCTGTTTGGGTAATAAAAGGTACTAGGTTATTGGGGGTGCCTAGGGGCAGTTCACCAATTCCTGCTGAAGGATGTGCACCGATGGGGTTAAAATATCGCAATGATACCGCTTTCAAGGGGTGCGGGCTAAGGGTAACATCTCGTATAATTTCCTCACCAATCTGTTTGGTATTGCCGTAAGGAGATTCGGCAGGTTGTGATGGGGTGTTTTCGGTTACCGGCAGCCTATCTGGCTGCCCGTAAACGGTGCAAGAGGAAGAAAATACCAGATGACTTACTTCAAATTCTGTCATGGCCCGGATGATGGTCAGCAGCGAATTAATATTGTTGGCGTAATACTTTATCGGTCTCTCTACTGATTCCCCTACCGCTTTGCTGGCGGCAAAATGAATTACTCCTGTCAAAGGCACTTCACGGAAAATATCCAGCACCGTGGGCAAGTAGCAACAATCACCTTCAAAATACGTAATTGATTCCCCCAGAATTTCTTCCAGCCGCTGGATTACCTTAGGATGAGAGTTGGAAAAATCATCAAGGATCACAGGTGTGTATCCTGCATCTCTTAGCGAAACCGCGGTATGGGAACCTATGTATCCGGCACCGCCTGTAATAAGCACATTGGACATAGTCCCAAAGTTAAACCAAATGTGGCAATATCACAGGATGTTTCTCAGCCCCTGTACCGGTCAGGAAAATTTAGCAATGACACACATACTAACGAATGTTAGTTGGGATATTGACCACGAATTTAGTAATTTTGTAGACTAAAAATTTCCCTTATGCTTGATATTGATGCTGTAACCCAAATGGAATTTTCTCCCAATGAGAGTCAAACCATGATCGCTGAAATGATCAGAGATTTTGGCGCCCGGGAGATAGTCCCCTATCAAATGCAGTGGGATGAGAGCCAGGAATTTCCCCTCCCTTTGTTTAAGAAGATGGGTGAATTAGGGCTAATGGGGGTATTGGTGCCGCAGAAATACGGAGGATCGGGATTTGGGTATTTGGAATATGTAACGGTGGTTTCTGAGATCTCGAAAATCGATGGTTCAATAGGTCTTTCAGTAGCTGCCCACAATTCATTGTGTACCGGGCACATTCTACAATTCGGGAATGAAGAACAGAAAGCTAAATGGCTGCCGAAACTGGCAACCGCAGAGTGGATAGGCGCCTGGGGTTTGACAGAGGCTAATACTGGATCTGATGCCGGCAACATGAGGACTGTAGCAGAGAAGGAGGGTGACCACTGGGTCATCAATGGATCAAAAAATTTCATAACCCATGGTAGAAGTGGTGATATAGCCGTGGTAATAGCCAGAACCGGTGAGCGAGGTGATAGCCATGGAATGAGCGCCTTCGTAATGGAAAGAGGTACAGACGGCTTTACCGCTGGCAAGAAAGAAGACAAACTGGGCATGCGGGCCTCGGAAACTACCGAGATGATATTCGATAACTGTCGAATCCCGGTCACACATCTTTTAGGTGAAGTGGGTGAAGGATTCATTCAATCTCTAAAAGTGTTGGACGGAGGCCGCATATCGATTGCCTCTCTCAGCTTGGGAATTGCAGAAGGGGCGCTGGAAGCCGCCATAAAGTATGCAAAAGAGCGAGAGCAATTTGGTCAGCCTATTGCCAATTTTCAGGGAATATCATTCAAATTAGCCACCATGGCCACTGAGTTGGAAGCCGCAAAAATGTTGACCTACCAGGCAGCCTATCTGAAGAACAAAGGTGAAAGAGTAAGTAAACAGGCAGCTATGGCTAAGTATTATGCCTCAGAAGTCGCGGTTAGAGTTGCCAATGAGGCAGTACAGATATTTGGAGGTTACGGTTATACCAAGGAGTTTCCGGTTGAAAAGTATTACCGGGATGCCAAGCTGTGTACTATAGGGGAGGGTACCACAGAAATTCAAAAAATTGTCATTGCCCGGGAGATCCTTAAATAAGCTGCATTTGGTAATTAATCACCGCTTTTATAAATTTGCCTCCCTTTAAGGAAAGATATATATGATTGTTGTAAACGTTAAGGAGAACGAATCCATTGACCGGGCTCTGAAAAGGTTCAAAAAAAAATTCGAACGCACAGGTGTGTTAAGAGAATTACGCAGCCGTACCCATTTTGTAAAACCTTCAGTACAAAGGCGAAACGAAAAACTCAAAGCTGCATACCGCCAAAAAATGTACGCTAAAGAAAATTATTAATTTTTTTTAGCCCCGATTTATCGTTAAGTTTATTAGAGACAGGATACTCTAAGCGAACTTAATGATTGCTTCCTTTTTACAATATCTCGAGTTCGAGAAAAGATCTAGTAAGCACACTCTCACCTCCTATAAAAACGACCTGTCTCAACTGGAGCAATTTCTGGTGGAGAGTGGTCTTAACCAATTAAACGAAGCCCACCACCACCATCTCAGAGCCTGGATAATTGGTTTGTTGGAAAACAAATTGTCACCCAATTCAATCAATCGAAAAATTGCCAGCACCCGGTCCTATTATAAATTCGCCTTAAAGCAAGGAAGTATCACCCAAGATCCCTCTCGGAATTTACGGTCGCTGAAGAGCAGTAAGCAACTGCCGGTGTTTGCTAAGGAAGGAGACCTATGTGAACTTTTGGACCGTATGATCTACCGGGAGGGTTTTGAAGGATTGAGAGATAAACTGGTAATGGAATTTCTTTATGGTACCGGCGCCCGATTGGCGGAGTTGATTGAATTGCAGCATAGGCATATCGACTCAACTCAGAATTTGGTCAGGGTAACCGGCAAACGTAATAAGCAAAGGGTTATACCTTTTCCAAAAAATCTACTACCAGTCCTGGAAGAATATCTCCAAATAAAGAAAGAAATGTTTGGTGAGAACGCCAACCAGTTTCTCATCGTAACTAATAGTGGGGAGAAGGGATATCCCATGCTTATATACCGCATTGTCAAAGGGGTGTTGAGCCATATTCCTATTCTGGACAAGCAGAGCCCCCATGTATTGAGGCATACTTTTGCTACTCATTTATTAAATAAGGGAGCTGACCTGAATGCGGTAAAGGAATTGTTGGGTCATGCAAATTTAGCCGCTACCCAGGTCTATACCCATAATTCGATTGAAAGACTTAAGGAAGTCTATCAGTTGGCTCATCCGAAGGCATAATTAATTTAAACTAACAACCATGGATTTACGTATGCATGCAGTTCATTTTGACGCCGATCGCAAACTTTTAAAATATATCCGTAAGAAGGTTGATAAACTGGAGACTTTCAATCGCCGGATCGTTGATGGCGAAGTGATTTTGCGACTGGAGAAAAAACATTTAAATAAGGACGAGGTATTTGGCAATAAGATCGTCGAAATAAAAATTAACCTGCCGGGGCAGCAACTTTTTACCAAGGAATCTTCCAGCACTTTTGAGGCGGCGACAGACATGGCCGTGGAGACTATGTCCGGTCAACTTAAAAAGAATAAAGAGAAAAAGAAGATCAGAAAATCTGATCTAAAAATTTTGAGGGACTAAGCGAGTTCAAAAGCTTTTCTAACCCGATCCACATAATCGAGTTTCTCCCAAGTAAAGCATTCTACTTCACTGGTGCGGTTAGTCCGTGTCATAGCTTCACCTGATTCTCCATTACTGACTTCGATATAGCTTAAGTCTACTGATTTTGCTTTTGGCTTTCGGCCCATATGTCCATAGGCAGCGGTCTCCAAAAATATAGGATTTTTTAGGCCTAAGCGATCAATAATAGCCTTTGGGCGCATATCGAAGATCTCTCCGGTGATGACTGAGATTTCAGAGTCACTGAGGTCTATCTTACTGGTCCCGTAGGTATTCACTGTGAGCGATACCGGTGTTGCAACTCCGATGGCATAGGCTACTTGCACCAAAACCTCTGCGGCTACTCCTGCAGCTACCAGATTTTTAGCAATATGCCTGCAGGCGTAAGCCGCGCTGCGATCCACTTTCGAGGCATCCTTACCAGAGAAAGCTCCACCTCCATGAGCACCTTTACCACCATAAGTGTCAACAATGATCTTTCTGCCGGTAAGCCCCGCATCCCCGTGGGGGCCGCCAATAATAAACTTCCCAGTGGGGTTAATATGGTAAATGGTGTCTTTTAAATATTCGGATGGAAGCACCTCGGGGATAACATGCTCCATGATGTCCTTTTTTATCTGTATTAACATATCATGGTCAGCTTGTTCGCGTGCCTCTGAAGAATCTTCCTCCGGTTGAATGAACTGATCGTGCTGGGTGGAGATTACTACGGTATGAATTCTTTCTATGCTGCCATCATCGTTGTATTCGACGGTAATTTGTGATTTGGCGTCAGGTCTCAGATAGGGCATCAACTCCGGTTGTGATTTTCTGATCTGTGCTAATCGTTGAACCAGTTTATGACTATAAGACAGCGCCATTGGCATATAATCTTCCGTTTCATCAGTAGCATAGCCGAACATCATCCCCTGATCCCCTGCTCCCTGTTCCTTGCCTTCTTTCTCATCAACACCCTGAGCTATTTCTGGAGATTGGCTGTGAAGGGTTACCATTACGCCACAAGATTCTGCATCAAACTTATAATCATCGTGATTATAGCCAATTTCCTTAATGGTATTCCTGACAATATCTGGTATTTCTACGTAGGCCTTAGTGGTAATTTCACCTCCCACAACCACCAGTCCCGTGGTTACAAAGGTCTCACAAGCTACCCTGGAATCTGGATCTTGCGAGAGCATGGCATCTAAAATAGCATCTGATACCTGATCGGCTATCTTATCAGGATGACCTTCGGAAACTGACTCGGATGTGAATAGGTATGGCATTGATAAACTTAAATTTCAAGCGACAAATTTAGAGAATATTTTCCACTAAATGGCGGGGGCCAAGACAAAATTATAGGGCGGCTGCTTGTATCAAAAATATTGCTGGTTTCTTGTTCAAAGACAGCTTTAGGCGCTTCCACTTTTCCACCGGGGCCGCAATGATTTGTTGATCTGGTGATGTAAGGTCCAGCGCAATGCATAGGATAGTGGAGGGATCACAGGATCTTATTATTGCTTCCATTAACTTTTGGTTGCGATAAGGCGTCTCCATAAAGATCTGAGTTTTATTCCGTTTTCTGGATTCCTTCTCCATCCACCTTAAAGTCTTAGTCCTGTCGGCATTTTCGATGGGTAAATACCCATGAAACTCAAATCTCTGACCGTTCATACCACTAGCCATTAGCGCCAAGATAATGGAACAGGGCCCTACTAATGGCACTACCGGTACATTCATCCGGTGCGCCCATTTTATTAACAAACTTCCAGGGTCGGCTACGGCCGGACATCCCGCCTCGGATATAATGCCTAGGGAATGACCATCCTGCAGAGGCTTGGTCAACCAATCCAGGTCTTTTTCAGAGGTATTCTTATCCAACTTTTCAAAGTGCAGTTCGGATACTGGCCTGACTTTCAAACTCGAAATAAAGCGACGGGCTGATCGGACATTTTCCGCCAGATAATAATCCAGTTCGCCAACCGTTTCCAACACTTGAGAATTGATTACCTGGTCTTGTGTATCCTCAGCGATTATATTTGGAATAAGATAAATAGTACGTTTCATCATACTAATTAAAAAGTGAGTCAGTTATCAAAATTTCTATTCCTGGCAGGAGCGCTACTGATCCTGATCGCGATATTGTTGACCATTAGTGATCGGATTAATTGGTTGGGAAAGCTACCGGGAGATATCATAATCAAAAAGAAAAATTTCACATTCTACTTTCCACTGGCCACCAGTATCCTCATTAGCTTGTTTCTTTCATTATTGATATTGCTATGGAACAAGTTTAAATGAGATTAGCAGTTCCCAGAAAATCTGTTATTGCCTCTAAAGTTCTGGCTGGCTGCTCTGCATGTACCCAGTGTCCTGCTTGCTCAATGGTGATGACCTTATACCGGGGAAACCTTTCTTTGATGAGCGTCAGGTCCTCATCCAATATATAGGATGACTCGCCACCTCGAATAAACAAGGTGTCTGTGGCTATGGCTCTGTTGCCTGAGAGCGCCGCCCCCACCATTTCAATATTGGTACTTATGGCCGGCAAATTAAATTTCCAGTTGAAACCTCCATGCTGGTTTCTTTGGAGGTTCTTTAGCAACAACTGCCTGATCGGTTCTTCATTAATATATTTAGCCAATCGTGAGTTGGCTTCCTGCCGGTTGGATAATTGACCGGGATCTATAGATGATAAACCGTTAATGATCATTTGATGCTGTACCGGATATTTTTTAGGGCCTATGTCGATAACCACCAGTTTATCCAAAGATGCCGGATGATCCAACGCATAAAACATGGCTACTTTTCCTCCCATGGAGTGACCGATCAGGTGAAATTTGCTAAGTCCCTCTTGTTCCGCCCACCGATTTAAATCCTTTGACATAGCTGGGTAATTGAATTCGTGGTGGTGGAAGGACTTACCGTGATTTCTTAGGTCAACCAGGTAAACCCGCCATTGCCGGCTCAGGGATTTTGCCAGGCTCATCCAGTTATCCAGGCTGCCAAATAAGCCATGAAGGATCACCAGCGGTGGCCCTTCCCCAAGTTGCTTATGATTCAACAGCATCTGAGAGTTGTCGCAGGTAAAGTTGTATGGTATTTTCCAGACCCAGGTAAAGGGCATCGCAAACAATGGCATGACCTATGGAGACTTCTGCCAGATAAGGTATACTGGATCTAAAAAACCCTAAATTACTTAAGTCCAGATCATGTCCGGCATTGACCTCGAGTCCCAGCTCAACGGCCAATTGAGCTGCCGCCTGATAGCAAGACACCGCCTCAGCAGCATGATTATGATATTGGCGGGCATAGGCTTCTGTATATAGTTCAATACGGTCACATCCTACTTCCGCGGCTCCTTCTATTTGTTCCAAAACCGGATCAATGAATATACTGGTACGAATACTCTCTTTCCGAAGTTGGGATATAATTTCTTTTAGCATTTCCTTATGAGCCAGGGTATCCCAGCCCGCGTTGGATGTGATGACATCTGGGCCGTCAGGAACCAGGGTTGCCTGGGTGGGTTTGACCTTGTCCACTAATTCCAGGTAACGAGAGTCGGGATAACCTTCGATATTATATTCGGTAGTAATGACCTCTTTGATCTCCAGCACATCCTGATAGGTTATATGCCGTTCATCTGGTCGGGGGTGAACTGTTATACCCTGGGCGCCAAACCGCTGGCAATTTATGGCAGCTTCAACTACATTCGGATTATTTCCACCTCTGGCATTGCGCAAGGTGGCAAATTTATTAATATTTACACTCAGCTTGGTCATTGTCGGACACCTCAACAGTTGCAAGATAATCAATATTGGTTAATCCATTATGAGTTTAAAATCACAGGTAGAACAAGATCTTAAAGCAGCTATTAGATCCCAGCGAAAAGATGAGATACGGACCCTAAGGGACATAAAATCTCTGATACTATTAGCTGAAACTGAAAAAGGTGCAGGTGGCAGTTTAAGTGAGGAGCAGGAGTTATCTCTTCTAAGTAAAGCAGCTAAACAGCGCCGGGAATCAGCAGAGATTTTTCAGACACAAGGGCGCCAGGACCTGGCAGATAAAGAGCTAAATGAGCTGGATACCATCCAAAACTACCTACCCGAACCTATGGATGAGAGTGAACTTAATCAATACCTGAAGGAATTGATTATCCAGCTTGACGCCAAAGAGCCCAAAGATATGGGTAGAGTGATGGGGGCAGCCAACCAAAAATTGAAGGGTAGGGCAGATGGCGCAACCATTGCCAGGATTGTCAAATCAAAGCTTAGTGGAGGGTGAGTTTTCCAGACCTGGTAGTAGTAATATTATTGGGGATCGCAGCATTCAAAGGCTATAACAAGGGCCTGTTTCTCAGCTTACTTTCCATTGTGGCATTTATTGTTTCTCTTATACTGGCTTTTGTGTTGCTAGACATCGGAGTAGAATTCTTGCAAAATAGAGTAAACGGCTTTGATGGTCTGCTGCCCTACATAGCTTTTCTGATGATATTTGGGTTATTGGCCCTGTTGATCAACTTGGGGGGTACTATGGTGAAAAAGGCTATGGATGTCACCTTGCTGGGCAGTGTGGATAGTGTTGCTGGGGCCATAGTAGGGGTGTTTAAATGGATTTTTGGCCTCAGTATGATCCTTTGGTTAACGGAATGGGCAGGACTTCAAATATTTGATGAAACCATGGAGCGTTCAAAACTATTGTCCTACATTCAGCCCGTAGCACCTTGGGTGATTGATAAACTATCTGTACTCTGGCCTTTAATAGAAACTACATTCGAATCCATAAAAGAGCGGCTACACCCTGCATTAAATTGAATTAAATCTCGCTGTATTGAAATCAGCATTAATTCTAGTAATTTGCGCAGAACCTGTTTAAATATGAAGCAGTCCGTTCATCGTGATGGTAATTTTCAGTATGTCGACGAAGGACAGGGTGATTCCCTGGTGTTGTTACATGGGTTATTTGGCGCATTGAGTAATTGGGATAGCGTGGTACAGCGATTTAAAGATCGATATCGGGTATTGATCCCACTACTCCCGATATATGACATGCCTCTAAAGCAGGCGGGCCTGGAAGGATTGGTCAGGTTCATAGGTGAATTCATCGAGCATCTACAAATTGAAAGAATGTCTATAATGGGAAACTCACTGGGAGGGCACCTGGCATTGATGTATACCCTGGAGCAATCAAATCGAATCAATAAATTGATTTTGACAGGAAGTTCTGGACTGTTTGAAAATAGTATGGGTGGATCTTTTCCCAAAAGAGGGGACTATGAATATATAAAGGAGCGGGTAGAGTACACTTTTTATGATCCCGCAACGGCAACCAAGGACTATGTGGATGAGGTATTCGAAACAACTAAGAGCATCCCTAAAGCCATGAGAATAGTGGCTATAGCCAAATCAGCACAACGGCATAATATGGCTGCTGAATTATCGCAAATTTCCACCCCAACATTGTTGATATGGGGCCTTAATGATACCATCACCCCTCCCATGGTAGCGCATGAATTTAACCGCTTAATAACCGGTTCAACCTTGCGGTTTATTGATAGATGTTGTCATGCTCCCATGATGGAGCATCCCGAAATTTTTAATGATATCTTAGAATGGTACCTGGAATGTAATCATGATAGCTAGGGAATTGATCAACCATATGATTCCACCGTTGAAGAAAGGTGATACCGCTATCAAGGCCAGAGCTTGGATGGAAGAGTTACGAATTAATCAGCTACCTGTAATTGAGGACGGGCGATACCAGGGGTTGATTACTGAAGAAACCATCCTTGAGAATAACGATGACAGCAAACTGGTCTCGGAATACCGACTGACGGGAACTGATTGTCAGGTTTTTGAAAATCAGCATTTTTACGATGTACTGAAAATAGTTTCAGATAACAGTGTACAGTTGGTAGCGGTACTGGACGAAGACCAGGGGTTCTTAGGGGTGATATCTATTAAAGATACCGTAACAGCATTTGCTCAATCTGCTGCGGTCCAAAGCCCGGGTGGTATATTAGTATTGAGTCTGAAGCAAATTGATTATTCACTGGCCGAGATAAGCCGTCTGGTTGAATCAAATGATGCAAAAATTCTCAGCTGCATTGTCAACAACGACATATTTGATGCGAATATGATCAAACTCACTTTGAAGATAAATCGCACTGATCTAACTGCTATTATTGCCACCCTGGAGCGCTTTGACTATAAGATAATCGCCCGATTTGAGGAAACTCCCATGGAGACTTCAGACAAGGAACGCTTGGATATATTGTTTAGATACCTGGACATTTAATCCTGTATCCCGCCTAATGAAAATCGCAATTCACGGGAAAAGAGTAGATAAACAGAGCCTGGAGGCTGTCAAGCAGTTATTGGAATTGCTTAAGCAAAAAGGAGCATCTGTTATTATTTCCCAAACTTTCATAAAAAGCTTTAAGCAATGGGATATTGAGGTCGGGGAATATCGCGACTTCAGTACCGGAAAGGACCTTACCGATGTTGATTTTGTGTTTAGCCTGGGAGGCGACGGTACTTTATTGGAAACGGTGGCTTATATAGGATCACTGGAGTTGCCAATAGTAGGGATCAATACCGGCAGGCTGGGCTTTCTGGCGACTATCTCCAAAAACATGGTTTCAGATGCTGTTGACGGCCTTTATGGAAACGAGTATTCCTTCGATTACCGCACTTTGGTAAAAGTACACTCCGACCGGGATATTTTTGACGGGGTTAACTATGGGCTAAATGACTTTACCATACTAAAAAAGGACACCTCCTCCATGATCACCGTTCATACCTATATCAATGGGGAATACCTCAATAGTTATTGGGCTGATGGCTTGATCGTGGCAACTCCAACCGGATCAACCGGTTATTCCTTAAGTTGCGGGGGACCGGTAGTGCTGCCACAATCCAACAATTTCGTTATCACACCAGTTAGCCCTCACAATCTCACTGTTAGGCCAATGGTGGTCTCAGATACCAGTGTAATCTCCTTCGAGATTGAGGGACGAAGTAAAAACTTTCTGGTTTCACTTGATACCCGTTCTTATACGGTTGATGCATCTGTTCAAATGGCGGTTTCTAAAGAAGAATTTCAGGCGAAACTCATAAAATTTGACGGCTATAATTTTCTAGACACTCTAAGACAGAAATTGAATTGGGGGTATGACGCGAGAAACTGAGACCTCAGATAATGGTTTTTATATTAATATCTAATTTCTATCTTTGTATAGTACTATTTTTTGAGCCATAAAACTGAATATGAAAATTCCCACAGCCGGATTTTTTCTCGTTGTTTGTTTTATCTTTTCTTCCCAGCTGGCTGTTTCGCAACGTATTAATGATCAAAAAATACGGAGCTCGAGGTATTCTATCAATAAAAAATACACATCCGTCGGATTATCACTAAGCGCTATAAACTATTTTGGGGATTTAGCACCACGGGAAGATATATTCAGTACTAACTTAAGCTTGACCCGTCCCAATGCTGGGATATTCGTAATTAGGAGATTGGGTCCGAGGTTTTCGGTGCGGGGAAGCTTTAATTGGGGAAGACTTAAAGGGGACGATTTCGAATCCGCCGATCCCGATCAGGATCCGGATCGATTTCGTTATGTTAGAAATTTACAATTTCGAAATGACATCAAGGAGTTGGCCTTGGTAGGTATAATTGATTTTGCAGAGAACCTAGCCACTTATAGATCTCGAAAGCAGGTAGTACCGTATCTTTTTGCTGGTGTAGCGGTATTTCATCATAATCCCAAGGCTTTGGTGCCGGAGGTTGACGTCAACAACGGTAATACACCTTTCCCCAATGCCGGCGAATGGGTGGATTTGGCCCCCTTACAAACTGAGGGGATAAACTATAAAAAAGTACAACTTGCTATACCATTTGGAGTTGGAGTGCGTTTTAGAATGAATGAACGGTGGGATTTGGCGGTGGAAATTGGATATAGACACCTATTTTTTGATCATATCGACGATGTATCGGGTGATTTTGTAGACCTGGGATCGCTATCAAGTGATCTGGCACGGGCTTTATCGGATCGATCACGTGAAACCGTGGCGGTAGAATCTGGAGAATTACGACAAACAGGAGTGATTCCTAACCAAATGGAAAGCTATGTGTCCAGTTTTGATGGTAATACTTATACTACTATTGCCGGATATGGTAGAGATGCCCGGGATAATGTTAGGGGAGACCGGGATGATAATGATATCTACATAATTACTGGCTTTCAATTAAGCTACATTCTTTCCAGTGCACGTTTTAAAAGGCCCAAATTCAGATGATTATCAAGCTTAATCAAATTCGAAGAATAGGGTTGGCATTGGCAATTTGGTTGTCGCTTGGGTTGCCGGCCATGGCACAGGGCCTGGAAGTTGGAGGTGGACTTGGACTTACTTCAATGACAGGGGACTTAGTGAGGGGTTATTCTTTTGATCAGCAAGGGCCAGCGATCCAGTTGTTTTTAAGATACAACTTAAGTAACGTAGTCAGTGTCAGGGGGAGCGGAATGGTTGGCAGGCTGATAGGGAACGAGCGGGATTTTCCGATAGATCCATTTTCTACTATTCGTCGTAGATCTTTTGAAAGATTAGTTCTGGAAAGTGCTTTAACCCTGGAATATCACTTCCTGGATTATAAGGAAAGGAACTCACTGATAAACTGGAGCCCTTATTTTTTTGGCGGCCCCGCTCTTACCGCTTATACTTCTAAAGACCCCAGAAATGATTACAGTAGAATACAACCGGTAATACCTTTTGGATTGGGGGTAAAATATCGTTTAAATAAACAATGGAATTTAGAATTTGAGTTTGGCGCTCGAAAGACATTTTTCGATTTTTTGGACAAAGTTTCGGAGGTGGATAATCCCAACAAGTTGAATCCGGAATACGGCAATAACCTGGATGATGATTTTTACTATTACACCGGTATTGCCGTCAGCTATACCTTTTATTCAGTTCCCTGCCCCTTCAAGGCCTATTAGGCCTTTGTTAAATATTGTTAAAGAACACCTTATATAATTCTTTAAAAGTAAGCATTTTCGTACCTTGCGCTTTGAATTTTAGGGTCTTCCATGGACTTGAAGCTTAAAATTGATCCTCACAATTTACCCTCTCATATTGCCGTCATCATGGATGGAAACGGCAGATGGGCTAAAAAGCAGGGAGCTGCCAGACTATTCGGGCACCAAAGCGCCATAAAATCGGTTAGAGAGGTAACAGAGGGGTGTGCGGAATTAGGCATAGACTATTTAACCCTGTACGCGTTTTCCACGGAAAACTGGAATCGTCCTAAACTTGAGATCGACGGTTTAATGAAGCTTCTAGTATCATCACTGCGCGACGAGATCACCACTTTGCAGGAGAATAATGTAAGGCTTACTGCCATAGGTAGCTTGGAGAATCTGCCAAAAGTTTGCCAAAGAGAATTGACTGAGGCCATGGAACAAACCAAGGACAATCAAGGATTGCAACTTACTTTAGCATTGAGTTACAGCGGCCGACGGGAGCTTATCAAAGGCATTAAAAGGTTATTTGTAGATGTCAGAACAGGAAAAATAGACGAGTCCCAGATAAACGAAGATCTCTTCGCCAGCTATTTGGAAACTGGTGATATTCCAGATCCGGAGCTGCTGATCAGAACCAGCGGAGAAATGAGAATTAGTAACTTCTTACTGTGGCAAATTGCCTATACCGAATTATTTATAACTGACGTGCTATGGCCAGATTTCAGGAAGAA
The DNA here is from genome assembly GCA_965224285.1 of Cyclobacteriaceae bacterium. Taxonomy (GTDB): domain Bacteria; phylum Bacteroidota; class Bacteroidia; order Cytophagales; family Cyclobacteriaceae; genus JAJCYK01. Next base: position 2,749,817 of record OZ245043.1, on the reverse strand, counting down.
ACACCTATACCAGGCCATCCTCTCCTACCAGTCCAGGGAACGCAGATTTGGGAAAATAAGTGAACAGGTAAACTCTTAAGCAATGAGGAATAATTGGTGGATGATATTTGGATTGTGGTGGATGATATCTTCCAATGTATATGCTCAGATTGGCGTAGGGGTAGGGAGCGATCGGGACCAGTTATCAGTGGATTATTCAAATCCCAAGGAATACGAGGTTGGTGAAATTGTAATCTCTGGGGCGGAGTTTCTGGATAAGAACGCCCTAATATCCCTGACAGGCCTAAAACTAGGTGACCGAATTAAGATCCCAGGAGATGATATAACCAATGCTGTAAAGAAACTATATGCACAAGGCATCATTGAAGACGTTAAAGTTTATCTAATCAGTGTTTCCGATGGGAAAGCCACAATTACTGTGGAGGTGAAGGAAAGGCCGAGGTTGAGAGAAGTTGAGTTTAAGGGGATAAACAATACTCAGCAAGGGGAGGTATCGGAGATAATTGATGGAATCCGTGGCAAGGTGGTTACAGAGGCTATGATCAAAAACACGGAGTTGGGAATACGCAACCACTTTCAAGGCAAAGGTTACTTAAATACAGCAGTCAAAATAACCCAGTCTCCTGATTCCGTGTTACGTAACAGTGTCAACTTCCTGGTGGATGTGGATCGTAAAAGTAAGGTAAAGGTGAATAAGATCTATGTGGCGGGAAATGAAAATTTTACTGATTCCAAGCTGAAAAAAAGGATGAAGTCCACCAATGAGCATGTAAGGGTAAGTATTTTTAAGGATTTAGCCCAGCGGTTGTTTTCAGCCAGCCCCCGTAACATAAAATATATGATGGATAGCTCGCAGGCTGTCAGCGGACAGGAGATAAAGGAATATATTAACGACCATATAAAGCTTAACTTTTTTGCCAGCTCCAAATTCGTAAGGGAGGATTATGAAACTGATAAAGAAAGCCTGGTGGACTTTTATAATTCCAAAGGTTATAGGGATGCCCAGGTAGTAAGAGACACGGTATACCGATTTGATGAGAACAACGTGGATGTAAAAGTTGAATTGAAAGAGGGTAAAAAATACTATTTCCGTAACATTGACTGGGTGGGCAACTATGTCTATGAAGACGAAACCTTAAATGCCGTACTGGGCATCCGGAAGGGAGATGCTTATGATATGGAAAAAATTAATCAAAGACTGAATTTCAACCCCAACGGACCTGATATAAGCTCGCTGTATATGGATGATGGATATCTGTTTTTTAGCGTAAACCCGGTGGAAGTCAGGATCGATGGTGATTCAATCGATGTAGAAATGAGGGTTTTTGAAGGAGCTCAAGCCACCATTAGTAAAGTAATCATCAAAGGAAATGACCGCACCAGTGATCATGTGATCCGACGTGAAATTCGCACCCTGCCGGGACAGAAGTTCAACCGATCTCTTTTGATCAGAACGCAACGCGAACTTTCACAAATGGGGTATTTTGATCCGGAACAGATTGGTTTGAACCCAATTCCAAACCCTGCTGAAGGCACTGTTGATATCGAATACACCCTGGTGGAGAAGCCTAGTGATCAAATTGAGCTCTCCGGGGGCTGGGGAGGAAACTTTGGGTTTGTCGGCACTGTAGGATTGGTATTTAACAATTTCTCTATCCGGAATATACCGCATATCGAAAACTGGCGCCCTTTACCAGTGGGTGATGGTCAGCGTTTAGCGCTGCGTATTCAAGCTAATGGGAAGCAGTTCCAAAATTACAGTCTGACTTTTTCAGAACCCTGGCTGGGAGGTAAAAAACCCAATAGCCTATCTATTAGTCTGAGTCAGGCGGTTCAGCGAAACGTGAATTTCTTTACCAATGAAACCTTCGGCAAGCTAAAGTTGAGCAGCGCTACTGTAGGGCTGGGTCGCAGAGTGCAATGGCCTGACGACTTTTTCACTATTTCCAACTCCATTACTTTTCAAAACTACGAATTGGTTGACTTCCCTATCAGCCGGCTGGGATTTAGTACAGGCGATGCCAATAGTTTTGTATTTAATACTACCATAGCCCGGAACAGTATTGATAATCCCATGTTCCCCCGGGAAGGCTCCTCGTTGTCATTGAGCGCTGCTCTCACACCACCCTACTCCCTATGGAGGGATATAGATTACGAAACCGCCGATAATGCGGAGAAGTTTAAGTGGGTGGAGTACCATAAGATCATGTTTGATGCTTCATTCTTTACCAGGGTGGTTGGAGATTTGGTGATCAATGCACGAGCTCATTTAGGATTCCTGGGATCATACACGGAAAAAACAGGAATAGCGCCATTCGAAAGATTCTTTTTAGGAGGGGATGGTTTAGGAAATCAAAGCTTTGGCATCATCGGAACTGATCAGATAGGATTGAGAGGATACGAAAATCAGGCGCTCACCCCACCCCGTTATGACATAGATGGTCGTGGGCTCAGCTCCAACGAGGTAGACGGGGGAGTGGCATTTACTAAATATATTATGGAATTGAGATATCCGGTTTCTCTGAATCCCAGTGCTACTATATACGTTCTGGGCTTTGCCGAGGCAGGGAATAACTTCTATAATTACGATGATTACGATCCCTTTAAATTATTTAAATCTGTAGGTCTTGGGGCCAGAATATTCATGCCCGCATTTGGTCTAATAGGCGTGGACTGGGCATATGGATTTGACATTGTTCCAGGCCAAACAGAGCGCAGCGGCCCTCAATTTCACTTTTCAATCGGTCAACCCATTAGGTAAGATGCGAAAACTTGGTATAATACTTGTTGTTCTGTTGTTTGGTCAGGCGGCAATCGCCCAGAAATGGGGTTATATCGACGCCAGTTATGTTTTGGAAAAAATGCCGGAATATGCTGAAGTACAGGCAGAACTGGATAAAGTATCCAAACAATGGCAGGATGAGATTGCCGCTATGAGACTGGAAATACGAACTATGTATGATGAATTTCAGGCAGAAGAAGTGTTGTTGACCGATGAAATGAAACAGGAACGACTGGCAGCTATAAGAGAGAAAGAGGATGCCAGTCAGCAATACCATCGCCAGGTATTTGGTTATGAGGGTATGTTTTTTCTGAAGAAAAAGGAGTTGTTAAAGCCTGTACAGGATAAATTGTGGGAAGCGGTAGAAAAGATTGCCAAGTCAAAACGACTGGAACTGGTATTTGATAAATCCGGCGATTACGCCATTATCTATTCCAACCCTGTCCATGATTATACAGACTTTGTACTAGAAGAGTTGGGGTTGGGAGACAAAAATGACGTTATAGAATAAGATAAATCAAAATAGAATGAAAGCTATCAGATTAATTGTAGTCGCAGTGCTAGTAATGTTCGGTTATAGCGCCAGCGCACAAGGACTTAAGATCGGCTACACCAATGCGGATTACATTTTGAGTAAACTGCCAGAAGCCAAGCAGATTGAGTCAGACCTTAAGACCCATCAGGAACAACTGGGGTCTCAATTAAAATCCAAGCAGGAAGAGTTCGAGCGTAAATACCAATATTTCATGGAAACGCAAAATACCATGACTGAAGTGGTCCGCAATGATGCTCAGCAGGAACTACAAACCATGCAGGCAAGTATTCAAAAATTTGCCGGTGAAGCTGAGCAATCCATAAAAAACAAACAACTGCAACTATTATCCCCTATTTACGAAAAAATTGACAGCACTATTAAAGTAGTTGCCAAGGAGCATGGGTTTAGCCATGTTTTTAACAATGGGGCCCTGTTGTATGCATCTAAAGAAAATGATATATCTGACCTGGTTTTGGTAAAACTGGGAGTTGATGCTGAACAACAGTAGATAATAACATTAACATTAAAAGAATATTGACATGAAATTAAATAAACTATCACTAATCGTAGGTTTACTGGCGTTGGCCTCTTTTTCGGTACAGGCCCAGTCCAGTGAGTTGAAGATCGGATATACCAATGTTGATTATATCCTGAGCAAGTTGCCTGAAGCCAAACAAATTGAAGCTGATCTTAAAACCCATGAGGAGCAGCTTGGGAATCAATTGCAAACTAAAATGAAGGAGTTTGAAGAAAAGTACAAGACCTTCATGGACAACCAGGAAAGCATGGACCCGGTGATCCTTAATGACAAACAAACGGAATTACAGACTCTGCAAGCGTCCATTCAAAAATTCCAGCAGGAAGCTGAGCGTTCATTGCAACAAAAGCAGGTGGAGTTACTGGAGCCTGCCTATAAAAAGATTCAAAACACCATCGACGAAGTAGCTAAAGAGAATGGGTACACTCATGTGTTCAGTAATGCCAGTGGAGGAGTGCCGGTATTATTATATGCGGAAGAGGAGGATGATATTTCCAATCTGGTACTGGCTAAATTAGGTGTGACCGTAGAATAAATCTAAAATTGATCTTCTTTATAACCCCGGCGATTAACCGGGGTTTTATTTTTTGTACCGCACATTCCCTAACTTGTAGGTATGGATTTTAAGCTACCATCATTCTTACGAGATGGCGATCAGGTGGCGGTAGTAGCTACTGCCAGGGTGGTTGACCAGTCGTCTGTGAAAAAGGCGCTGGGCATTATTAGGTCGTGGGGACTGGAAGTGACAATAGGTGAGGCACTATTCAGTCAGGACCAATTATTTGCCGGAAGCGATAAAGAGAGGATTGAAGATCTGCAAGAGGCCCTGGACAGTCCTTCCATAAAGGCAATATTCTGTGCCCGTGGAGGCTACGGAACCACCAGAATATTGGACAAAATCGATTGGCGGGGCTTTATAGCTGCACCAAAGTGGATATGCGGTTTTAGTGATATAACCGCCTTGCTCAGTCAACTGCTCAATCAGGGCTATTGCTGTGTTCATAGTACTATGCCGCAATTATTCGGTAATCCCGGGGCTGAACCGGATTATGAGTCCTTACGGGAATATCTCTTTGGTAAACAAGAGTATATTCTGCAGGTGAAACCCCATCGGAATAACCGTAACGGCCATATACAGGCCCCGGTGGTTGGCGGGAATCTTTCCCTGTTGGTTCATAGTATCGGTACCAGTTCTGAAGTCCACACTGACGGTAAAATTCTATGCCTGGAGGAAGTTGATGAATACATGTATCACCTTGATCGCATGATGGTACAATTAAAACGCTGTGGTAAACTGCAAGGCCTGAGGGGAGCGGTTGTTGGTCATTTAACCAAGATTAAGGAGGGTGAGCTGTCATTTGGAACTTCTGCAGAAGCGTTAATAGCTGACTATTTTCCCACAGATATTCCCATTGCCTTCGGTTTTCCGTTTGGGCATCAAAGTCCTAATCTGGCGCTCCCCCTGGGTTGCCCTGCCCAATTAACAGTGAATAAAACCGGTAGTGTCCTGAGCTTTTAAAAGATAAATCCAGCAGCCAGGCCTGCCAATATGATAAAGGGAGCCGGTATCCTGGTAAACATCAAAACAATAAAAGTACCTATTAAAATACTGATGTTTATGGCGTTGGCATTTGCTTCAATAGGCTGGAATAGCAGGAAAGCCGCGGCGATAACTAATCCGGAACTGGCGGCATTTATTCCCTCCAGCGAAGCTTTTACCACCCGGTATTTTTTTAGCTGATCCCAAAAGCGGATCACAAAAAATATAAGAAATGTACCGGGGAGGAAAATACCCGCTGCCGCGATCAATCCACCTAGAACTTGCCATAATATTCCCAGGTCACGCATAGCTAAAGCACCTATGAAGGAAGAAAACGAAAAGACCGGGCCCGGTAATGCCTGTACGATACCAAATCCGGAAAGGAATTCTTCGGAGGTGAGGAAATCTTTAAATTCGACAAACTCCGTGTACAATAGTGGGATTAGTACCTGCCCTCCTCCAAAGATCAAGCTGCCATTTCGATAAAAGTTTTCAAACAATAATACCGAGCGCTCCCTGGTGATGCCACCTAGGATGGCAAAGAAACTGAATACTGCAGCCCACAGAATAAAATTGCGCCAGTCAACCTTTAATTGCTTATCCTTTTCCTTAGGATGTGCCTTGAACTTTAGGGCGGTGACCGAACCGCTTAGCAAAAGGATCAAGGGGAAGATCAGGGGGTTTTTCACAAAATAAGATACAATAGCGGCAATCACCATTAAGGTCATAGCAGTACGGGTATGTACCACTTTGGCGCTGATCCTATAAGCAGCATAGGTAACAAAACCCACCGCCATGGGCTGTATGTACTGGGTAAAGCCTATGGAAATATTTTGCTCCTGCAGACTACTGATCACGATGGCGGCGGTGATCATTATGATCACTGCCGGTGTCATCCACACCAGTAAGGTAAGATATGCCAGGTTGGGGCCGCCAATCTTAAAACCCAATGCGGTAATGGTTTGGGTAGAGGTAGGCCCCGGAAGTATTTGGCACAGAGCATGAAGTTCTATCAATTCCTCTTCATTGAGATATCCCCGTTTTTTTACCATCATATCGAACATCATAGCCAGGTGTGCTTGAGGCCCTCCAAAAGCACTTACAGCGAGGATCAGAACATCTCTTAAAAAAATATAGTAGCGGATCCTTTTAGCTTGCATTGGTATGGTCCCACCGTTTTAATGGTGCGAAGCTGGGCGACAGATATGCATTCGGTCAATGGTGGGTCTGTATCTTTGGATATATTTCTATAAATTTAGAAGAACTTTATTCAGCACCAAAAATTAGCGCATAAACATGAAAATCATATACTACCATAATCTTCTTCTTTCCCTCAGTATACTGCTCCTTTGGGGATGCGGGAATACTTCCTCTGATCAACAGGCAGACAACTCCGAAGAGGAGAACATGGAAGAGACAAGTTCTGTACCCGAGATCACCATTACTGAAGTGAGCTCACCGGATTTTCCCGATTCTGGTTTAGAAATGATATCTCCGGCTGAGTCCCAGAACTATCAAGTGGGCCCTGTAGCTTTCGAGTATAATGTCAAAAACTACCAGCTTGGGGATCAGACACTGGATGCCGATATAAAAAAATGCGCTAATTCAGCAAAAGGTCAGCACATACACTTGATATTAAACAACGAGCCCTACAGCGCACACTATGAACCAAAGTTTGAAAAAGAATTGGAGGCTGGACACTACGTGGCACTTTCCTTTATTTCAAGATCCTACCACGAAAGTTTGAAGCACTACGGCGCCTATAATTTACGGCAATTCACCGTTGGTGAAGGGGAATTTGAAGAAGCTGATCTTACGGCTCCCCACATGTTCTACAGCCGACCAAAGGGCGAATACCAGGGAGCAGACACCGAAAAGATCCTGCTGGACTTCTATTTGATCAATACGGAGCTGTCGGCCGATGGCAATAAGGTTAGGGCCACTATTAACGATCAGGAGTTTACCATCGATGAGTGGAAGCCCTATTTCATAGAAGGTCTTCCTATGGGTGAAAACACTATTAAGCTGGAGTTACTCGATGCTGCTGGTAATCCGATTCCTGGCCCCTTTAATGTGGTGGAGAGAACCATTACCCTTACTTCCGGTAGTGCTTAATGCTCTTCATTCAAACCCTTGCTTAGGGTTTAAAAATCTGATTTAAAACGGGAACCGATTTGAGGGGCAAAAAGCGATCAATATGCCATTGATAAAACCACACCAAAATATCCAGGACTGCCTGGCGCTGAGCATAATTTAATTTGGGTGAACTGCTGAACTCTGCTTGCAATAGGCATTGTAATAGCTCCTGTTCCAGGATACCGACTTTTGGGGCGTGCTCCATGGCTTGTAATTGGTGGGAGATTTCCCGGGCATCATTGGTGCCAAACCCCAGGAAGTGACTGAGCTTGCTCAGGAAGATCAGGTGATGATTCTCAAAATTATGATCAGCCTGATCCAGTTCCAGAATTCCCTCCCAGAGAAAAGAGAACAGTGGGCGGTTTTCAGCTTGCTCTTTAAGGGATTTCATTAGAACTTCCACCAAAAACAGCGCCATAGCTGATTTTTTGTGATTAACGGGTATCGATATATGAGGGTACTGGCATTTGGCTTCAGACACCCTCTGTAAGTTGGCTGTCTCTTTGAAATATACCACCAGATCCAGGAGATTAAGCGGCTGATATAATGCAATGCTGGTGCGTTTGCTGCGCAATGAACGCACCCCATTTACAATATAGCTTTGCAGTCCGATCTCCTCGGTAAATATGTTTAGAATAATAGATGTTTCACGATACCGGATATACCGTAATACTATGCCCCTGGTCTTGATGATCATGTTTAATTGAAGACCGCTATTTTCCCAACAAAGGTTTCACTTCCATCTATACTGCTGCTGAACACCAGATAAACTCCGGATTTTACCCGGCTACCACTCAGATCTGCCACGTTCCATGCTGCCGTGCCTCCGTTAGCTCTGAATTCCGACACCAATTTACCAGTGATATCAGTAATTTTAATCACGCTATTATTGGTCAGGCCTGAAATTCCCACTGATCCCGTAAAATCACGGGTAACGGGATTTGGAAATATTTTGACCTGCTGATGGCGAGTGGTGCCTCTGGTGGCATCACTTCTAAATGATACCATACCACTGGGTGTGACGATGAAGACTTCACCGGTGGAGGGATTTAATTCCACATCCAGAATAAGGTCATTTGGCAATGGACTGTTACTACTGGTAAAATTATGGATCACACTGTCTCCAAATTCACTGAATAACCAAAGTCCATTTTCTGTGCCTATCCATTTTCTATTACCTCCGTCTACTGCCAGACTGGTTACCGTTTGATCCCTTAGCAGCGGCCGGCCGTCTATAAAAATTGTCTGGGCATCAACCTGGGGGCGACTTAGCAGGTCAAACGGAAATGGGAAAAGGGCAATCCCCTCATCTGTGCCTACCCAAATCTGACCTTCCAGATCAATGGCAAGGTCGAGTACCCGATTACTGGGAAGTCCTCCTTCCCCCGGATCCTCTTTCAGCCACCTTTCCTGACCTGATTCCGGATTTAACACCAAGATACCGCCTCCGTTTTTGGGATCAAGGGTGAGCCAAAATTCTCCTGCTTCGGTTAAATCCAGATCAAGCGCAAATCGACCGGCAGAGAAGGAACTGCTGAATGCCGTCCACTGGTTTTCCAGTGGTTGAAACCGATGTAGCGGAAATGGATTCCCGTAGTTTAATGCCCATATATTCCCTTGAGTATCTCTTTCAACTCCGCTGATCAGAACATTTTGATTATTGGGGAGACCGGTAGCTATCAAAGTGCTCCCTGGAGTTTCGTGGTCTAGAACAGTAATATTATTCTCCTCATCCCACTGCACTATTCCAGCTCCGAAAGAGGCGAAATACCATAAATTATCCGACCAGGTCACATCAACCAGATTGGGTATTGGCGGAAAATTGGTGACCTTTTCCGCCCCCGTATCATTAAAATTCTCCCAGCCGCCCTCTTTAAAAAAGTTAAAGCCCTTGGTATTGTTCATAGGCCTGCGGAAAGGGTCATAGCCAGCGCCCAGGGATACTATATGTTCATCCAGGAACCGTGCCTGATCCAGTTGATCAGTAAAAGGGCCGTTGGGAAATAGGCTAAGGTATTCATTTCCCATATTGCTTATTAATCCGTTGATACTATCAGCCACCCAGAGAATACCCTGATCTCTCACCGCACATCGGGGATTATTAAACAAGGGATGATCAATCACCTTTAGGTCCTCATCCGGAGATATCACCATCAGATTTTCATCAGTGGTAATAATCAACTCGTCCGGGTTGGCTGTCATACATTGTACCGGATTTGTGAGGTCAAGATTAAATTGCTGCCAGGTTTGACCTTGGTAATAATAGATCCCGGTAAAATCAATAGCCGCCCATATCCTGTCGTTAAAGGCTTGAATCGCCTGTGTTTCAGTTGAAGGTAACCCATCAGAACTATCAAATCTCCTCCAATTGTTGAAATCCAATAGGTTGACGCTGGGGCTCAAAGAGCCACCCATTACCCCCTGATCAGTGGCTATAAATAAGCTGTCATTTATAATTGCCGCACCATTAACCGTTAACTCAGTTCCCCCGGGGCCTATATTTTGGTACACCTCCCGGATCTCCTGCTTGACCAGGTCCAGAACGATCACCCCGATGTTTGAAGACAAGTAGGCAAGTTCTTGTAAAAAGTCCATATCCGAGATGACAATTTCCTGTGCAGCGGCATTTAATCGTAAGTCGTCAATTACTGTAATGCGGTTATCCCTCAACAGGTCAATTACTCCATTGCCGTAGGCGATCAAGAAGGTCTCAGTGCGGTCATGATAGCCAATATCCCGAATATCTGTTTCACTAAGTCCATCAATCTTGCTGATTTGATTTAAACTGCCGTCCATCCGATCGTAATAAAAGAGACTATTACTGCCGGCACTGTAAACTCTTTTTTCGGTTGTTATTATTGAGTGATTGTCCCTGAAGCTAAAATGAGTGCGCCAGGCGCCGATAGGGATATCACTTTGAGCTCTCAGGGAGAGATGCCCCAGGCTCATGCCGGTCAATAAAAACCAATGAAAATATTTCAAGCTTTGGAACCCAAATTAAAACAACCTCTGCATCTTGCTTCATACGCACCGTGATGACCTACCATCACCTGTTCCTTGGCGGGATCTGTGCGATAGCTGTAAGAAGCAATGTCTCCACACCGGACGCAAATAGCGTGTACTTTGGTCACATATTCCGCTACCGCCATCAAATCTGGCATGGGACCGAAGGGATTTCCCTGAAAATCCATGTCCAACCCTGCTGCGATCACCCTGGCGCCGGAGTCCGCCAACTTTACGCATACATGCACTATATCCTTATCAAAAAACTGCAGCTCGTCAATGCCAACCACCTGACAATTTCCCGCTTGGAGTAGTATGTCCTGGGCGAAATTTACCGCCGTGGACCGGATGGAACTTTCGTCATGCGAGATTACATGATCCCTGTGATAACGGTCATCTATCAAAGGCTTAAAAATCTCCACCTGTTGCTTGGCGATCAGCGCCCTTTTGAGTCGTCTGATGAGTTCTTCAGTTTTCCCGGAGAACATAGAGCCGCAGATGACCTCGATCCACCCGCTTGACCGGTCTTGATCTGGTTTGTTTCGATTATAGGGTTCAATAAACACTTTAGTCAGTATATCTCAAATGAGGAAGCTTGCCGCTGTTTGGCACCATAATGATAATGTCTCCAGCCAAACGACATTGACAAGCCAATCTTTCATCGGAATTAAGTAGCCCTATCTGTTTATAGTTCATCTCCGCGGCAGTTGGTGGGCTGAGGCAGTGCTGTCCTTGCAATACAATCATTTTACAGGATGTACACCGGCCCTTACCCCCACAGGAGTGAAGCCAATCAATTTGATGGTTATGGATAATATTTAAAACCGTACCACAGTTATTAATAGTAGTTTGTATCCTTCTATTATTCAGATTTTTAATTATGATTCTTGGCATTATGTTTAATTTTACACAAAATTCATCTGAACGTGATGGATCAATAATTACCTTTAGTAATATGGCAGGTAAAATTAATAGGGATTATTTGAAATCCTATGCCGCTACCTACACAAACCAGGTATTAGAACAGGCATTTAAAGATCGGGAATACCTCACTGGTAACGATCTGATGGAGTTGGGTGCTCACAAGCAGGTGAGCTACAATTTGTTGAAGAATATTTTCCTGCAATGGGAAGCGGAAATTGGTAAACTGGAAAGCCCTTATTTTGATTACACCGATCCTGCAGTACAGGCTGCCCTTAAAGCTTTTATGGATGTACTGTCCCAGCACATTAGACTGGATAAGGGTAGCATAAGACCGGTATTACAGCAATCCGTAGAAGAAACCATGTACCAGGTTTATCATCCAATTTCCTATTTTGGCAAATTCCTTTGGCCGGATCACATCAAGACTATGGAGCTTAGTGAACTGACTAAGCTAAAACGTTTTATAAAGGTAAACGGGGAATTTTTTCAGAAGGTCTTGCAATCATGGGACAGTAAGCAGAAAATCAGTTATGACGAATACCAAGATCGGATAAACCAGCTTCAATCAGAATGGGATGAAAAATGGGATGCAGTTGACGGTTATTCGGCGGAGTTTAGCAGTATTGCTCCCCTTCAGCTGGATAGCCTTGAGAGCAAAGAGGTAGCGGCTACACCCAATGGATCGCCTCAGAAAAAAAGCGTCAATGATCAATTTACCAAAAAAGTTGTATCGCTAAATGACAAGTTACAGAAAGTCCAAACCACGCTGGCCGATCAACACCAGCAGAAAAAGGTGGAGAACCTAAAAGAAAGCTTGACGCTAAATCAAAAGTTCATGTTTGTCAACGAGCTCTATGCCGGCAACTCCGAAGAGTTTTCCAAAGTCATGGAGAAAATTGACCAATGCAAAAGTTATAATGAGGCGTTAGGGGTTCTGGAAAGAGATTCCTCCAACCGGACTTCATGGGACATGGAAAGTGAGGCCGTGAGAGAGCTGCTGGAAATGGTATCCAGACGTTTTTAATGGACCAAAACCTGGAGGCGGTGCGCGTCCATTTTCAATAAAATAAAGATCAATATAGTAAAAGCCAGTAGGGAAGATCCACCATAGCTGAAGAAGGGCAGAGGTATTCCGATAACCGGGAACAATCCAATGGTCATCCCAATGTTTACCATAAAATGGAAGAAAAGAATAGCGGCAACTCCATAACCATATACCCGGCTGAACTTTGATTTTTGTCTCTCCGCGATATGGGTTATCCGCAATAATAGAGTCACAAAAAGGGTGATTAAAATAAAACTACCTACCCAACCATGTTCCTCACCTATGGTGCAGAATATAAAGTCGGTACTCTGTTCCGGCACAAAATCAAATTTAGTTTGAGTACCCTCTAGGAAGCCCTTGCCAAAAGGCCCACCGGAACCAATGGCAATCTTACTTTGAGTGACGTTATACCCGTATCCCAGTGGATCTGCTTCAGGGTTTACAAAAGCTTTTACCCGATTTTGCTGGTGAGGTTGCATTACTTCGGTTACCACCCAGTTTACACTTAGGATGACCAGCACTGGTATACCGGTGACCAGTAACAGTGAACCGATTTTTTTCCGGCTTACAGATTTGGTAATGGACCAATAAAGTAACACCAATAAAGCACCGGCAATCAGGATACTGATCAGGATCAATGGATTCCAAAGCAGGGTCATGACAAAGAGAGCGGCTGCAATTATTCCAATCAACACGATCAATGGTGATAGCCCCTCACGGTACAGAACAATTACAAATGCTCCGAACACCAGTGCAGACCCGGTATCCCCTTGAAGTACGATCAGCGCAGCGGGGATGGTCACGATCACTGCCAGTATTATTACGGTACGCCACTTTTCCAGTTTGACCTGAGGCTTACTCAAATATTTTGCTATAGCCAGCGTCGTGGCAAATTTGGCAAATTCTGCCGGCTGGAAACGAACGAATCCCAGCTCAAACCAAGATTTTGACCCGCTCACCACGGTACCGGTGAGCAGTACTCCTATTAGCAGTAGGATCACAAACCCGTAAATCCCGTAGGCGAAGCTGTCAAAAAATCGGAAGTCCATAATCATGATAAAGATTACCACTATGATAGAAATTCCAATCCAAAGTAGTTGTTTGCCGGAATTCTGCTGAATATCGAAGATGTTTTGCTCTAACTGATTATCGTAAACCACGGCATAGATATTCAACCACCCTGCGATAGCCAGGGCAATTACTAGTCCAATGGTTACCCAGTCCAGGCGACTGGCCTTTATATCATCCCTTCTTCTCAATAGATAAAATCTCCATTAAGCACATATTCCTCCATATGAGTACGATCTGTGCATCCATTTATATATTTTTCGATCATTAATCCGGCGATACCGGCAGCTGCCCGGGCCCCTTGCCCACCGTTTTCCACGTATACTGATAGAGCAATAACAGGATCATCTTTAGGGGCGAATGCAATGAATACCGAATGGTCGGGTTGGTTTTTATTTTGTACCGTACCGGTCTTGCCGCACACTTCTATGTCCTTTAATTTAGCACGGTATTGTCCGGTGCCAGATCGAACCACTTCCGCCATGGCTTCCACCGCTACTTCAAAATGTTCCGGCGATACCGTTGTGTAGTGCTTCACCTGATATTCCTCCAGTGGTTTGTTGCTATCACCGATGGATTTGATCAGATGAGGTTTTATAAAGTATCCCCGGTTGGCTACGATAGCGGCGAAGTTGGCCATTTGCAACGGAACTACCAGGTTTTCCCCTTCTCCAATGGAGATAGACTGGATATTGGAAAACTTCCAGTTGGTGCTGTTGTAAGCACGATCGTAATAGGCCACATTAGGTATCATGCCTCCTTTTTCATTGGGAAGGTCAATGCCTACGGGTGCTCCCAAACCAAAGCTGGCTACATGATTGCGCCATTTTTCAAGCCCTATTCGCGTATCCTGATAAGTATCCTCAACCTCACCTTGGTTGATCATTTTCCTGGAGACTTGTACAAAATAGGGATTACAGGAATGGGTAATAGCTCCCTGCAAATCTTCATAGCTGTGAGGACCATGACACCCAATGATACTGCGGTTGCAGCGTAACCGGGTCGATTTTTGAATTACTCCTTCCTCTAATGCCACCATAGCCTGAATGATCTTAAAGATAGACCCGGGGCGATACATGGCCATCAGGGGGCGGTTGTACAAAGGTTTAAGACTGTCTGTTTGAAGCTGCTGAAAGTATTGGCTATAATTGCGCCCAGTAAGCAAATTAGGATCATAGGAAGGGGCGGAAATGAAACATAACACTTCACCGGTTGCCGGTTCTATGGCTACCACACTGCCCACTTTATTCAACATCAGGGTTTCTCCGTATTCCTGGAGATTAATATCTATGGTACTAACCAGATTATCTCCAATTTGGGGTAAGGTATCCAGAGTTCCGTTTTTAAAGGAGCCTTTCTCCAGGCCTCGTACATTTACCATGCGATACTTAACCCCCCTTTTACCCCGTAAGGGCTGTTCATATTTTAGTTCCAATCCGCTTATTCCTATATAATCACCCTGCCGATAATAATTAGAGGTATCCGATTCCAGAGAAGATTTGCTGATTTCCCCGATGTAACCCAATGCATTGGCCATTCCACGGTAAGGATAGCTTCTCACCGTCCTGGGGATAATGTAAAATCCGGGGTAATCCACCAACAAATCCTGAACCGAAGCGAAATCTTCGTTGGATAGTTGTTTAAGGAAGGTAGAAGGTTTGTACCAGCTGTATTGTTGAGCAGTCAACAGCTTTTCATTAAACTCTTCCAGGGTAATACTCAATCCTTCACAAAATCTCAGGGTATCCTGCATGCTCACTTCCCTGGGCACTACCATCAGGTCATATACCGGACTGTTATATACGATCAACGCATGATTGCGGTCGTAGATAAGCCCCCGGTAAGGGTATTCCACCAATCGCTGCATCACGTTGTTTTCAGCAGCCAGTTGATAGTTTTCATCCAAGACCTGTATAAAGAACAGTTTGATCAAAAAAATCAGACCGATAAAGACAAAAGTGAATCGTATAATTAAAGATCGATTGTCCTTCATAACCCCCGGCGTCTTCGATAAAACAAATATTGTATGATAATCAACACAATAAAAGTGAAAAGGGTGCTAAATATTACTTTAACGAGCGTATATCCCATTAAGTGTAAGCCGCCGGCCTCAATAAAAAATAAAGTTAAATGGTGCAGTAATATCAATGGTAGGGCATAAGTTAAAAACCAGCTGAATCCCATAATTTTTAAGGTTGGTTTCATGCCCATCTCATAACCCCCTCGAGGTGGTATGGCTGTGGTCCAAGGCGGTTTCAGGAAGGCAATGAACACCGAGGCAAAGGCATGGATACCTAAAGTATCATAGAAAATATCTACTACAAAGCCGCACAGAAAGGCTAGTAACATTAGCAGTACCCGTCCGGTATCAAAGGGAAGGTTAAGGATAAAGGCAATATAGATATAACAGAAGGCCAGATCAAATAGCACAAGGTTTCTAAAAAGGGTCACCTGCAGTAAGGTGAAGGCGAAAAAGGATAAGACCAGACCCGGTATATTTAAGTTGCTCATGGATTGGGTATCAAGTTTTCCAAAGAATCCTTTTCGGTTTTTAACTGATTACCCACCACAAAGACGTATGACAATTTGTCGAATTCGGTAGTGAATTTTATTTCAATATCATAAAAGGTGCCTTCTTCTCTAAGGTCCAGCTGAGAAACCACACCTACCGGAATACCGGGCGGAAAAACCGCATTATATCCGGAGGTTACTACAGTGTCTCCTACCGACACCGGTACATGACGGGGCACATACAGGACTTCAGCGGTAGTGGGGTCCCGGCCGTCCCAGTTTACGGTACATATGGTGTTGGAGCTTTGCATTACCGTTGAGGTGAGCACATCTGGATGCAGAATTGAGATGACCGTTGCAAAGTTACGGGAGGCGGTTTTAACTTTGCCCACCACACCCTCTCCGATAATCACAGCCATCCCGGAATTGACCAGATCATCGGATCCCTTATTGATGGTCAGATAGTTGGCTGCCCTCCTGGTACTGTTGTTCACTACTTTTGCCGTAATAAAGTTATAATTACTAATCCTTTGAGGGGAGGTAGCATGGTTTAGCCCTATCTCCGTCAACTTTTTTTGTAGTTTAGTCAATTCTGTCTGCAGCAGGGCATTTTCCTCAATCAGTGTTTGGTTTACTTTTCGTAAGGCAAAATAACTACTGACATTTTGATTGATATTTAAAAGAGTACCGGCAACTTGGTTGGAGCTATTAAAAAAAGCTGCGTTTTGATAGCGATTATTGCTTATAATCATCCAGGTGCACAGAATTTCCAATAACAGGAATACCAGAAAGGCCTGGTATTTGACTATAAATTGAAATAATCTAAGCATCTAATATATCTAGGTCATCAGCACTGCCTTAAAAGAAGCGAGGTTCTTTAACGCAATACCTGTACCTCTGACCACAGCCCTTAAGGGATCCTCGGCCACATGGATGGGCAATTTAGTTTTTAAGGCTAATCGTTTATCCAGTCCTCTTAGTAATGCCCCGCCGCCGGTGAGATGAATGCCGTTATCATAAATATCAGCGGAGAGTTCAGGCGGTGAGATCTCTAACGCCCTTAAAACAGCTTCCTCGATTTTAGAAACGGACTTGTCAATAGCAAAAGCGATCTCTGAGTAGGAGATTTTTATCACTTTGGGAATTCCGGTCATAAGGTCGCGGCCCCTGATTTCATAATCATCTGGCGCCTCGTCCAACTCTGTCAAGGCTGACCCTACCTCTATCTTTATCTTTTCAGCAGATCGTTCCCCGATCAACAGGTTGTGCTGTCTTCTCATGTAATCCAGAATATCCTTATTAAAAGTATCACCGGCAATGCGAATAGACTGGTCTGCTACAATACCGGAAAGCGCTATTACCGCGATTTCCGTAGTACCACCTCCAATATCCACAATCATGGAGCCAATAGGTTGCTCGATATCAATGCCTATCCCAATAGCAGCAGCCAGCGGCTCCTGAATCATATAGACTTCTTTACCGCCGGCGTGCTCAGCGGAATCCCTCACCGCCCGTTTTTCCACCTCAGTGATACCTGATGGAATGCAGATAACCATTCTATGTGAAGCTGGGAACAACCGTTTTTTATTGTGGTCTATCATTTTGATCATTCCCCTGATCATGTGCTCCGCAGCATGAAAGTCCGCTATAACACCATCCTTAAGCGGCCGGATGGTCTTTATATTTTCATGTGTCTTTTCATGCATTTGCATGGCTTCCCTGCCGATGGCCAATACTTTATTGGAGTCCTTCTCCATGGCAATGATGGAGGGCTCGTCCAGTACGATCTTTTCCTTCTGTATAATCAGTGTATTGGCAGTTCCCAGATCGATAGCTATATCACTGGTAAAAAAATCAAGAAATCCCATTTGTTAGTATAATCCTAAAAAAGTTCCTTAAATCGCCGGAATTTACAAATTACTTTACTATAAATACTATTTTGGGTAGGCATTTTTTTAGTGCTTAAAGTGTCGGACACCTGTAAGCACCATGCTCATTTGCAAGCGGTTACAATAATCAATGGAATCCTGGTCGCGGATAGAGCCACCGGGTTGTATTACTGAGGTGACCCCTGCTTTCCCGGCGATCTCCACGCAATCATGAAAAGGAAAAAAAGCGTCTGAGGCCATCACTGAACCGTTGAGATCAAATCCGAATTTTCGCGCCTTGGCGATAGCCTGGTTAAGCGCATCAACCCTGGAAGTTTGACCTACACCACTGGCCAGCATTTGTCCCTCTTTTGCCAGAACGATGGTATTGGACTTGGTATGCTTGGCCACCTTACTGGCAAATACCAAATCCGATAACTCCTGATCACTGGGTTTGCTATCCGTGACGGTTTTGAAATCCGAATATTGGTCTGTATGACTATCCCGCTCCTGGACAATGAATCCATCAAGCAGGCTCTTAACTTGAATTGTCGGTGTGTTCCGGGAGTTTAATTGTAATAAAATGCGTTTCTTCTTTTTTACTAGCAGGGCCAAGGCATTATCGGCATAGCCCGGGGCAATCAATACCTCGAAAAACAGGTCGTACATAACCTCCGCCGCTGGTAGATCTACAATTCTATTGGTAATCAGAATACCTCCAAAAGCAGAAATGTTATCCGCTGCAAAAGCTTTTTCATAAGCCTCCGCCACCGTTTCACCCACTGCAATCCCACAGGCATTGGTGTGCTTGAGTATGGCAAAAACGGTATGATCACTAAATTCGGAAATTAAGGCAATGGCGGATTCAATATCCACCAGATTGTTATAGGACAACTCCTTGCCATTGAGTTGGTCGAAAGTGTTTTTCAGGTCTCCGAAATAAAATCCCTCCTGATGTGGATTCTCTCCATAGCGCAATTTCCGATGGTTGGACTCACTGATTTTGAGAGCTGGAATACCAGCTTCGCGATTGAAGAAGTTAAATATTTGGGTATCGTAATGAGATGACAGGTTAAAGGCTGCAGCGGCAAAATAATGTCTTTCTGTTAAGCTACTGCTCCCATCACCCTGTTCCAATAACTGCAAGAGCTCAGGGTACTGAGACCTGCTGCTTATGGTAAGTACATCCCGATAATTCTTGGCTGCTGCTCTGATCAGGGAAATTCCTCCAATATCAATTTTTTCAATTATTTCCTGATCGCCAGCCCCTTCAGCTACCGTTTCTTCGAAAGGATATAAGTCAACAATAACCAGATCGATTTCAGGTATCTCATAGTCAGCCAGCTGGCTAATGTCTTCACTTTGGTCCCGCCGGCCTAATATTCCTCCAAATACCTTGGGATGCAAGGTTTTTACCCTGCCGCCTAGAATGGAAGGATAGCCGGTAAGTGTTTCCACACCAGATACCTGGAAACCCAGATCTTCAATGAATTTCTGAGTACCTCCGGTACTGTAAAGCGTAACGCCCAGAGCATTTAATTTAGATACAACAGGACCTAATTCCTGTTTGTAATAAACCGAGATCAGGGCGGATTTGATGGGCTTGTGGTCCATAAATGATATAATGACGCCTAAAAATAATGATACAAAGCTAACAATATTTTAGAGCTGTTAACCTCTATCGGATTTTAAATTTATCAACCAGTTTTCAATTACTTTAGGAAAGTGCTTATACTCCAAGGAATGGATCCGCTTAGCCAGGCTGGCAGGGGTATCATCCTTGAAAACAGGGCAAGAAGTTTGAAATAAAATACGGCCTTTATCGTATTCAGTATTCACTTCGTGGATGGTAATGCCACTTTCTACCTCGCCGGCAGCTATCACCGCCTGGTGAACGTGATCTCCGTACATCCCTTTGCCTCCATATTTTGGGAGCAGGGCTGGATGCAGGTTGAGCATACCAGGGAATTCCTTTAGTATATTCTTTGGCACCAACCATAGAAAACCAGCCAAAACAAGGGCATCAATTTTATATTCATGCAATTGCTGAACCACCCAATTACTTTGGTAAAGCTGTTCGCGATTGAATGTCAATACCGGAACTTCATACTTTCTCACCCTGGATATTACCCCTGCCTGAGGATTATTAGTAAGGATCAGGGGCACCTCGATCAAGGGGTGATCACTAAAGTAAACTAATATGTTCTCAGCGTTAGTTCCACTACCCGAAGCAAATATCGCCAGATTTTTCTTGGTCAATTGACTGTAGGTTAAATCAGGACCATACTAAATACTCCCAGCAACATAAACCATTTTACTGATAAACTCAACTGGTGAAATTCACTAATGGTGTCGGCCAGGGACAGCCTGTAGACTAAATAGGCACCCGGAATCACTAACAGGGAAAAATATAGATATAGCCAGGTGTTTCCCATGACATAAGCCAGGAATATTATGGTAGCACCAAAAGCTAAAAACAGCAAGTAGAGAAAGTTTTTGGTTTTGCGAATGCCCCAAATGACAGGTAAAGTACGACAACCAAAACTTGCGTCACCCTTAAGATCCTCCAAATCTTTAATTATTTCCCGGATGAGGCTTACTAGAAAAGCCAACAGTGCATAAAAATATACCAGTTTGGAATTGGATTTATAATGAACCCCCACTATGGCAATAGCAAGTCCACTCAGCAAGGCCACGCTGAAATTTCCGATCAGTGGCATTCTTTTAAGTTGATTGCTATATCCCCACAACCAGGTAGCGGCAATTAGGTTGATAGCTGCAATTTTTAGACTAACCACTATGCCCGCTAATATTCCCATAGCATTAAGCCCGATATGCACAAACATGGCTACTCGTCGCTTAAGGACTTTGCCCACTACCACTTTTTTTGGCTTATTGATATAATCAATCTTGACGTCGTAATAATCATTTATAATATAACCGGCTGCCGCGATGCAAAGCGTTCCCAAAGCCATAAACAATAAATCCGGATCTTTTAAATAGGTCAGGTATAACTCAGGTGGACCAACCAGGAATATGGCCGAGAGGTATTGGCAGAAAGCAATAATTAACAGATTAGGCCATCTTACTAGTTTGAGCAATCCTTTGCCGATAATGCTAATTTCGTCCCCGGAAATGGTAGAAATGGACATGTTTATGAATGGTAATCGCTGAGATGCCGGCTGAGAATTTTATATATTTTACGAAATTCCGGTTGATAATTCAATGCTTTCAGGTGTTGCTTCTGGGTCTGCTCGTCGCCTCTTAGCGCGGGGCCTGTTTGGGATCCATAGGGTCCTACGGATAACGCCTTGTTGATGGTCTCCACAATAAGAGGGTGGAGCATGCCGAAATCAATATCGTGATGTTCCAGAATATCCTGCGAGATACTGAGCATGTGATTGCTGAAATTACAGGCAAATACTGCTGCCAGGTGCAATAATTTACGATCTTCGGAGTGTATTTGGTACACTTCCCTACTTATGCTCCTTCCAAGTTGATATAGAATTTTTTCTGATGATCTGTGCTTGGCTTCTATGCAAATAGGCACCTGCTGAAGGTCTACAGTTATACCCGCGGTAAAAGTCTGCAGGGGATAGAATATGCCGATATTTTCGTGTATTCCACCAAGCGATTGCAAGGGTACCGATCCTGAAGTATGCGCTAAAATACCATAGGAGGGTATTTTTAATTTTTCAGCTACTTCCACAATACTATCATCGGATACTGCCAGGATGAAAATTTCTGCTTCGCTTTTACTGAGATCCAGGCTTTTAACCACCTCTGTGTCGTATAACTGCTTGGCAAGTTCTCTACCTGAGCTCAATCGGCGACTGTAGATCTCTGTAATAAAATGGCCGGCATCCTCGAAAGCACGGGCCAGGTGCCAGGCCAAATTGCCGGAACCTAAAATAGCTACCTTGAAAAATTTAGACATTGAAAAGACCGGTTGAAGCTTTATTCCATACCCTTGTCCCTCAATAGAACAAACTCACGATAACGACGGTTTATTGCGATGACGAAACCAATTACTAAAAATAAGGTCCCTATCCACAGGATATTGATCAGGGGTTTTTCGATCGCTTTCAGTATAATGAAATCCTTTTGGGTGGTAAAAATGTCAAAATCGAAACTATTTGATTCGGGATTTATTTTGGAAAATGCAATTCTAATACCCAAATCAGGCTCGCCATCAGGTATCCTTCCGGCCATTTGGTCTTTGATGAGAAAAATAGGCTCAATCTGTTGGATGTCGTCATCACCGGCCACCCGGATGGTAGCTTTTACTGCCACATCATCCGACCCTAAGGTTACTCCCGGTAGCTCATGTACCCGGGAAACACTTTCCAGGTGGGCTACATAGTCATTGATGAAGAACTGCTCTCCCACCTTTACGGTCAGGGAATCGCTATGGGTCCATTCCCGTTGATCGTCTTCCGTCATGAAAGGTGCATAGGATAGGTGGGTATACAGATCTTTACTCAAAGCCCGCTTTATACCAGGAGAAGCCACCTGCCCCATAGAAGCGTTGACTTGTATTCTGGGATACAACTCGAATTTTCGTCCGTTATCCTGATTGTAGATTACCTTAAAGTAAATATTTTCAGGCCGTATTTCCAGAGTGTCTCCAGCCCGTGCTTTGATATTGCCATTCCTTAAAATATCTTCCTGGGTGATCCAGTGATGAGGGTCATTGGTGCTAGAGAGTGATTTAACTGAGACATAGCCGCCAAGGCCCACTGCTTCTACGTACCGGCCCTGGTAGATCAGAGTATACTCATCCATCGTCCTGGGTTCATTTAGGAACAGCACCACATTTTTTAAGTTGAAATCGTCATCCAGTTCCCTCGAAATTAGCAGTGAGGTATTATTCAGGGAAATAACCTTGGAATAACCTGATGAAAACATAATGCCAACAAGCATCATGGCAATACCGATATGAGCAACTGATCCCCCTGCCAGGCGCCAGCTTTGCTTCTTGAGTCCCAGAAGTATTTTAAGATTAGCTACTACAGCATATATCCCGGTTACTAAAATCAAGATATAGGGCAAATGGGAGATCTTGGAGATCAGCATGATAGGTGTACTGATTACCAGGGTAATGAGGATGGGCCCTAATAATGCCTGTTTGAGCTGATCCGGATCCATTTTTTTCCACCAAAAGAACTGGCCGGTGCCGGAGAGCACAGCCACCGTAATGCCAAACCACAATTGAAAGCGAGAATAGTAAGACACTTGGTCTGCGGGTAAAGCCAGATTGGATTCTACCCCTATTAGGCTCATGATCTTATTCCATACCGGATAGGAGGTCGGTAGGATGACCTGAAGGCCCATCAGGCAAAGGGTTGCAGCGCCCATGAAAATCCAGAACTCACGGCTATATCCTGATATTTCTGTTTGTGAGCTGGGGATCTGCGGCCATCGCTTCACCATAAGCATAATCGAGAGGATGATGAATGCAAAGAGATAGATCAGTAACTGATTATCCAGCCCGGAAGCAGTAAAAGAATGTACTGAGGATTCACCGAGAATACCACTTCGAGTAAGAAAAGTGGAATATATGATGAGAATAAAGGTGGATACCACTAAGATTATGGAAGTCTTCAGGGCCGTATTACTCTTTTGATAAGTGATCATAGTGTGGTAGGATGCCACTAATACCAGCCAGGGTACATATACAGCATTTTCAACGGGATCCCAATTCCAATAACCTCCGAAGTTCAAGGTTTCATATGCCCAGTATGCACCCATCAAAATTCCCACACCCAGTACCATCGCGGAGAACAACGCCCAGGGCAACGCAGGTTTGATCCACTCCTTCAACCTCCCAGTCCATAAACCGGCAATGCAGTAGGCAAATGGTACCAGGGTAGTGGAGAACCCCAAGAACAAAGTAGGAGGGTGAATCACCATCCAATAGTTCTGCAATAAGGGGTTTAGTCCGTTTCCATCCTCTGGAATAAAGTCGGGATTTAACTGCAGTACCGGAGCATCCTGTAAGACATCTCGCAGTAAGATGAATGGCGTACTCCCAATTTTCACATTGAATATTACCACGCCCAGAATCATGGAAGTAAGGAAGGCTTGTACCAGGGTGAAAATGGTCATGACCGGTGCCTTCCAGGTCTTGTTGGTGTTGAGAATGACGGTCCCCAGTACAACATGCCAGAAAATCCAAAGCAGAAAACTGCCTTCTTGACCTTCCCAGAAACAAGAGATCATGTAGTAAACCGGCAGATACAGAGAACTGTGACTCCAGGCATAGTGGTATTCAAAATAATGGTTATTAATAATGATGAATAAACAGGTCACTATACCAATCACTGAGATCGCATGGAAATAGAAGATCACCTGGGCATATCTCAGCCAACCGGCTCTGTCTACCTTGTCGGCAGTAACAGCCCGGTAAAACGAATAAGCGGATACCAGTGCCGAAACAAAGGACAGGATGATGAATAACTGGCCGAGATTGCCTATAATAGAACGCAGCATATTATTTCAACAGCTTTGCTGTCATCTGGAGGTAAGCTCCAGGTTTTCTTCTTGGTACTTGGAGGGACACTTTAATAAGATCTTATCCGCAATAAAAACATCTTCATGGTAGGCTCCTACTACCACTACCTGTTCTGATCTCAGGAAATCAACAGGCATGGGTTCGGCATAAAACACTTTTTGCTCCTGATTATCCGCATCTAACATAACGAAGGAGAACGACAGCATATCTTCAGAGCTTTCAATTCCTTCGATTTTACCTTCTGCGGATTTTTTAAGGGTGCCCACCACATGGATTTTGTCTTTATTCCCCTCCGCCGCCATTTCCTGCGCAGTATCAAAGGTGACATAAGAGCTAGCGTCACCGGCAGTGCTGATTATAATACCAATGGCTATGGCTATTACTACTATCCCCAAAATGTGTGATTTTTTCATAAAATCAGGTTTCTAACTACAAAAGTAATCTAAAACCCCTAACTGATCTTGCCAGTAGGAGGAAATCTGCTACTCAAAAGGACTATTGTCTTCTAATTTACGCAATCGCCGATCCAGGGTTATGGCATACACGATCAGACCAGTAAGCACCGTGCTTACCACTGCCACCACAACATAGATTTTACCGTCAGCCCTAAAACCATCTGCCATTTCCACTTTGGTATTTTCCGCTGATTCGTATTCATCCTGGGCATCTAGACTTAGCGATAGGGATAACAATACTAACAAGCACAATTTTTTCATATAGTCTTATATTAAATCAATTCTCTTTTCTGCTTTAGGCTCTCCAGGCGCCTTCCTAAGGTTGCCAACCAGTGACCCATCATAGTCCAGCCAATGACAGCAGGGTAAAATACCATGCGGAGCCGATTATCCAGGTCGATATCCCCAAAATTGGCATTTCCACCACTACCCGGGTGCAAGGAATCCGTCATGCTTGGTAAAATATATAGTAAAGGCACCAGGGTGGCAAAAGCGAAGATATTATAGACCGCGCTTATGCGACCTCGTTGCTGAGGGTCTTTCAAGGAACCTCGTAATACAGAGTAGGCAAAGTATATGAGCAGGGCAATGGCAGCATAGTTCTGTTTAGGGTCGCCGCTCCAGGGTGATCCCCAAGTAAAATTCGCCCAAATCATGCCCGTAAGTATGCCCAGTATGCCAAACAGCATACCAACTCGGGCATATTCAAAGGCTGCAATGTCCCATTTTGGTACAGGTTGAGCCAGATATCTTATGGAGTAAACGGCAGAGATTAAAAGTAAAGTCATCATTCCCAGCCACATAGGCACATGAAAGAATGTGTTGCGAATGGATTCATTAAGTATGTGTAACCTGGGAACATCAATTAAAAGACCTGCTACTACGGTATAGACTAATAGTGCAATTGTCAATATTTTCCACCAGTGCTTTTTCATGATGCTAACTTCGCCATATATAAGGGAATAACATTAAGGACAGCGACAATACCATCAGGTCTATGGCGATCAAAATTAATATTTCATCAGTGCTCACTGAGCGTTCCAAGCCGTCGATAGCATTTTTCGACAATTTTAAAACCGTGAGGATCACCGGAATCAGCACCGGCAATCCCAGTACTGCCATTAGAGTTTGATTCCCATCTGCCTTGGCCGCAATACTGCTGATCAAGGTAAGGCTGGCAGCCAACCCTACCGCTCCCAAAACTAAACCGGTTAAGAAAAGCAATGGATCATTAACCGGATTACCTAAAACCAGGCTGAAAACCAGGTAACCGCTAAGGGTAAGTGCTACCAATAACAGAGAATAGTATACCATTTTGGCAATGATGATACCCTGTGCGCTTGCAACTGAGTAATAATAACTAAATCGGGATGGACTTTCTTGTAGAAAACTTTTTGCCACTGCACTTACCGCAGTGAATAAGACAATGATCCAGAATAAGGCATTCCAGGTGATGGAATGCAATTGCCCCGGCTGTAAATTGAAGCTTAAGTAACAGATGAATATGGTACCAACCAGATAAAGGACAATACCGTTCAGCGCATACTTTTGACGAAATTCAAAAATGAATTCCTTCCTGAGCAAGTGAGTTACTTCCCTGAACAACATTTGTAGGTGTTGATGGTCGAAACAAATTTAGCTCAGCAGGCTTAATTATCCTTGGAATAGCCAAAAAAGAGGTTTTAAAACCCCACACAAAGAAAACTGCCATTAAGCAGGCTTTCTTTATTATACCGAAATAAAGTATTTCCGGTACCCTCGAAGACTTTACCACCGGCTGCTTCCACCACTGCTTGACCCGCGGCGGTATCCCATTCCATAGTGGGGCCATGTCGGTAATATATATCCGCTTGGCCTTCCGCTACCATGCAAAACTTTAAAGAGCTACCTCTGGAAATACTCTGCACCACACCAAACTTTTCCAGTATTTCTTCTTCCTCAGGAGAGGCATGGGATTTACTGCGCACCGCCACCCGCTGCTCGCTGCGGTTATTTACCTGGATTTTTCGTGGCTCATTCGAACCTTCTTTTAGAAAAGCGCCTTTGTCCATACTGGCGAAGTAGGTAGTATCCAGCACCGGAACATGGACGACCCCCAATATGGGGCTTCTCTCATGTATAAGCGCTATGTTTACTGTGAACTCCCCATTTCTTTTAATAAATTCCTTGGTTCCATCCAGTGGATCCACTAGCCAGAATGTTCGGTAATCTTTTCTTTGCTCGTAAGGGGTTTCCTTGCCTTCTTCAGAAATAATGGGAATTTCCGGATGTAATGCCATTAGCTCTTTAACAATAACCTGATGTGAAGCCTCATCCCCCATGGTGAGCGGTGAATCATCACTTTTAAAATCTACTACTTTGGAAAAGTCAGCATGGTTGTAGATCTCCAAAATTGCCGCTCCGGCAGACTCTGCTATGTTTAGGATTTCCGGTTCTTTAATAGTAAATGTCATAGGCTGTATTTAAGAGGCTCAAAGGTAGGGAATTATTTAAAAAGTTTAAAATTTTCAGTAATTAATACTATTTTTGAGATCAATTTTTAACATATCATAAAGATCGTATAGTGGAAAATATTTATCCAATTTTTGACACCATCTTAAATCGTAGCCAAAAAGAGAATCTTTTAGATCAAAAGGCCCTGGTTATTTGGATGGTTGGTTTATCAGGGTCCGGTAAAAGTACCTTGGCTCGTTCCCTGGAAAACAACCTGTATGAAATGGGTTTTCTCACCAAGCTTCTGGATGGAGATAACCTCCGTTCAGGAATAAACAATAATTTGGGATTTTCAGAGGAGGACCGAACGGAGAATATCCGACGGGCAGCGGAAGTTTCCAAATTATTTGCACAAGCAGGGGTGGTTACCATCTGTTCCCTGATCAGTCCTACGGAGGAGATTAGGTCTATGGCCGGCACTATAATTGGCGAAGACTTGTTCTATGAAGTTTTTATAAACTGCCCTCTGGAGGTTTGTGAAAGTCGTGATGTCAAGGGCCTTTATGCCAAGGCTCGCAGCGGAGAACTTAAGAAGTTTACCGGCATCGATTCGCCTTTTGAAGCTCCTTCAAACCCGTCCCTGGAAATAAGGACAGATTTGCACTCAGTTGAGCATTGCCAGCAGCAACTGTTAGATTCCATATTGCCGAGAATCAAAGTAGACTAGAAAGCTTGATGGATTAGGTCGGATTTAAGATGACCTATCATATGACATTTTCAGGGTAAACGGTTGCAGCCGGGGTGAAGCTTATCTATTTTTGTCCTTATGAAGGATGAAGTTAAATCCTATCAACAGGAAATACAGGACTTCCAGGTAGACAATGATCAGGATCTGGAGTCGTTTCGCCGACGATTTATCAGCCGCAAGGGTGTAATAGCATCTTTGTTCGACAATATAAAAACAGTACCGGCTGAAGAGCGCAAGGCATTGGGGCAGCAGTTGAATGAATTGAAGAACCAGGCCCAGGCTAAATTCAAGCAAAGTATACAGAAGCTTAAGGAGAATACCACCACTACCAGCAGTGAAATTCCTGATCTCACCCTACCACCCGGAGGTGCCGGGATAGGGGGTATTCATCCATTGACCGCTACCTGGGAAAGAATTATTGAGATTTTTGGCCGTATGGGCTTTAATGTTTCGGATGGTCCGGAAATCGAGGATGACTGGCATAACTTTACCGCCTTGAATTTTCCACCCAATCACCCGGCCCGGGAGATGCAAGACACTTTTTTTATAGAAAAGAACCCGGATGTAGCATTGAGAACCCATACCTCCAATGTGCAGGTCAGGATAATGGAAAATCAAAAACCTCCCATCCGCACTTTATCACCGGGGAGGGTTTTTCGCAATGAAGCTATTTCAGCCAGAGCACATTGCATATTCCATCAGTATGAGATACTATATGTAGATGAAAACGTGGGTTTCTTGGATCTAAAACAGACTCTTTACCATTTCGCCAGAGAAATGTTTGGCAAAGAAGTAAAGATTAGATTCCGCCCTTCCTATTTTCCATTTACAGAACCCAGCGCAGAAATCGATATTTCCTGTCTTATTTGCCATGGTGCCGGTTGTAATATCTGCAAATATACCGGATGGGTGGAGATTGGAGGATCAGGTATGGTAGATCCTAATGTATTGGAGAACTGCGGCATTGATTCACAAAAGTATACCGGTTATGCTGCTGGGTTGGGAATCGAGCGTACTACCATGCTGAAATACCGCATTAATGATTTGAGATTATTCACTCAAAACGACGTGCGTTTTCTTAAGCAGTATTCTTCGCTGGGATTTTGAGGAATGGAGAAAGTTTCTGAGCTCCATAAAGTGGCTGTGGTAGGCGCCGGTACCATGGGTCAGGGCATTGCTCAAGTAGCCGCAATGGCTGGATACCAGGTTATCTTATACGATATCAATAGCGATATGCTGGCCCAAGCACGGGAAGGCATTGCCGCTAACCTGGATCAAGGCATTGCCAAAGGGAAAGTGGATCCGGCACTTAAGGAGGCTACACTAAGTCGATTGACCATCTCCGACCAGTTTATGGAAGTGACCGGCGATCTGATAATAGAAGCGGTAGTAGAACGGTTAGATGTAAAGCGCAACTTATTTGCAGAGCTCGAATCCATAAATGGCCCGGGAACACTGTATGCTTCCAACACCAGTTCCATTCCCATCACCCGTATTGCGGCGAAGCTGGATCATCCGGAAAACTTATGTGGACTTCATTTCTTCAATCCAGCTCATATCATGAAATTGGTGGAAGTGATCAGCGGAGAGGCTACCGATCCTCAAGTCATTTCGAAAGTCCATGAATTCACGGAATCCTTGGGTAAAATTCCGGTAAATGCCAATGATTCTCCCGGGTTTATCGTTAACAGAGTAGCCAGGCATTTTTATTTGGAAAGCCTTAATATATTGGAGGAACAGGTGGCATCAGCTGAAGGAATCGATCGATTGCTGGAAGCCACCGGCTTCCCAATGGGCCCTTTTCGGTTAATGGACCTGATTGGTATAGATACCAATTACGCGGTGACCGATTCCCTGTTTAAAGCCTTTCACTATGAGCCAAGATTTCGTCCTAGCCGAGTCCAGCAACAAAAGATGGAATCTGGCCATTGGGGTAAAAAAAGTGGAAAGGGGTTTTATGACTACCAGGATTAAGCTTTTAGTGGTTACCGAACTACTGGCTCTCTGTGTCACCACCGCCTGTGATGACAATAGTTCTGAAGATCAGATACCTCCGGCCATTGTCAATGAAACTATAAATCTCACTAATCAGCAGTATCAGAATCTGCAGTTTATTGGTGGTCATACAACTATTGCAGGTGGGGTTCGGGGAATCATACTTTATAGGGCTAGCAGCGATGAATATCGTGCTTTTGAGCGCAATTGCTCGTTCCAGCCACTAGAATCCTGTGCCAGGGTAATGGTGGAATCAAGCGGACTATTTATGATCGATACCTGTTGTAATAGCAGTTTTGATTTCTCCGGATTTCCCACTGGAGGTCCTGCCACTCTTCCGCTTAGAGTATATAACACTTTGTTGGAGGGTGACTTTCTGCAAATAACCAACTGATCATAACAACTGATCAATGATCTGATCTACAGTCATTCCTTCAGCTTCCGCTTTAAAGTTGCGTACAATTCGATGTCGCAATATAGGCTTAGCTGTGGCCTGCACATCTTCGATATCCGGTGAATATTTTCCGTGGATCACGGCATTACACTTAGCCGCCAGGACCAGGTACTGACTGGCACGAGGTCCCGCTCCCCATTCCAGGTAGTCATTGGAAACATCTGCTGCATGAGTAGAAAAGGGCCGGGTTTTATGGGCCAGATTTACCGCATATTCGACTACATTATCTGCGATAGGCACCTTACGTACCAGTTCCTGGTAAAATTTAATTTCATCGGCAGACAAAACCTGTTCGGCCTTAGGCAATTCATTACTGGTAGTGGTTTTGACGATATCTATCTCTGACTGATAGGAAGGATATTCCAGAAGTATATTGAACATGAATCGATCGAGCTGGGCTTCAGGTAAGGGATAGGTGCCTTCCTGCTCAATGGGATTTTGGGTGGCTAACACGAAAAAAGGTTTTTCCAGGGGATAGTCGTGACCGGCAATGGTCACTTTATATTCCTGCATTGATTCCAGCAAGGCGGCCTGGGTTTTGGGAGGGGTGCGGTTTATTTCATCAGCCAGGATAATATTGCTAAAAATAGGACCTTTGATGAATTGAAAATTACGCTCCTTGTCAAGAGTTTCAGCACCCAGAATATCACTGGGCATCAAGTCAGGAGTGAATTGAATGCGATTGAAACTGAGGTTCAACGCCGAAGCTACCGTTTGGATCAACAAGGTTTTCGCCAAACCTGGAACTCCCACCAGCAGGCTGTGTCCCTGACAGAATATCGAGATCAAAACCAGCCGCACTACATCATCCTGTCCAATGATCACCTTGGTAATTTCACCTTTGAGGCGATCAAATGCTTCGTGCAAACCATTGGCTGCATCTACTTCTGTTTTGTATGACTCCATATAATAATAGTAATTAAGAGTTAAGGTCTATTGCAGTATTTGACAGTGGTTGTATTCATCGACGATCCTGATAAATACATCCTTCCTGGCCTTATCAAACCAGGAATTAAGTAATCGGTTTCGCTTCTCAGCCAAGGCAGCATTGGAAATTTTCTGATAATCGTCGAGAAGATTTGCCTGATGAGGTTTGATCCTATCCTTGTAATATAGGATCCGTACGGCATCTTTACCGTCCTCCAGCCTGTAACTCAGTGGCGGGGAGATCGATCCCAATTGCATGGTATCCAGGGTCAAAAATGTTTCAAAGTCCAACTGGTCAGTGGGCACGTAAGCGGATCCCGTTTCGCCCATCATAAACCCTCCGTTGGAGCTGGTCAACTTATCATCTGAATATTCTTTAGCTACTTTCTCAAAGGTCAGGCTGTCATCAATGATAGCAGTTCTCAAGCTGTCCAGGTAATTACGAGCTTGATCAAGATCACCTTCGGAAGGCTCTAATTGTAGTAATATATGCTTACTATGGTATTCATTACCACGTCTTTCGATCAATTTGATCAGGTGCAGGCCGAATTCCGACTCAACCGGGTCACTTAACTGACCAGGCTCGAGTTGCAAAGCAGCCGCTTCATAAGGAGGCACCAGGGAGCCCCGGTGTTGAAATCCCAGATCTCCGCCCTTGGGAGCCGATGGTCCCTGGGAGAACTGGCGGGCCAGTGCTTCGAAAGACTCACCATTTTCAATCCTTTTTTTAAGGTCCAACAGCTGTGCCCTTGCCTTATCTTTTTGGGCTTGCCCCACGGTGGGTATTTTCACAATCTGTCCCACCGAAACTTCAGCCGAGAAATATGGCAGACTATCGCGGGGAATGCGGTTGAAGAACGCCTGCACCTCAGCCGGAGTTACCCCGAGGTCTTCTGTGATGGTGCCTTGCATTCGCTGCACGATGAGTTGTTCCCGAATGTTATCCCGGATTTCATCCTGAATCTGGTCCAGAGATTTGCCATAAAATTCTTCCACTGCCTGTTGATCACCTCCTACCTGACCTAAAATCATTTGCATTCGCTGATTGAGGTTGTTTTCCACCTCCATTTCCGTAACAATCACCGAGTCAATTTCTGCCTTAGCTACCAGCAATTTATTTACAATAAGGCTTTCGAAAATATTACATTTGGAGTTACTGTTACTAATTTGGCCACTGGACAAAAACTGCAGGTATGCATCTTCCAATTCTGATCTCAGAATGATCTTGTCATCTATTTTGGCAATAATTTGGTCAATAACCGCTCCCTTATCACTTTGTCCCTGCACAGATAGGGTTGATAAAACTATTACTGCCGTGAGAGCAGCAACTTTAGTTAAGTGAGTATATCTCAAAATCATCGTTGTCTTCAGCTTTGGCATAAATATCACTTTCCAGCTTATTGGCTAGCTCAATTTTCCTTTTATTAACAATAATCTCCTCAATATTGTCCCTTACGAACTCCAAAGGGGATATTTGATCGGTGATCTTATATTCCTGTATGTAAAGAAAATATTGGAAGTTTTGATCATTAGTTTCTACGTATTTATTGGATTTTAGATATTGCTCCTGGTTGGGAATACTGGATAAGGGAGTATTGCTTATCACTTCATCAAAATTTAGCCAAACAGTATCCTCCAAATTGTAAAAGGTAGCAAATTGATAACAATACGATTCTAACTCCTGCTGGTCTTCTGGCTTTCTGGATCGAATAAGTTTGCCTACCTGTGAGAGTCTGGGAGCATCGGTCGGTAACTTGATGAATATCCCACGGATAATGTTCTGCTTCAACTCAAAATTATCTTGATGTTGCTCATAATATTGCTGGATCTCCCTATCCGAAACTTCAGTATTGAGGCTACTGTTTATATAGTATTGCTTGTACTCATGTACCATTAAAGCATAACGGTAATCCAGTATTTTCCTGGATAGTTCAACTTCATCGAAGTCGATCTGTTTCGAGGCTTCGTTTAACAGCAATTGCTTTTGGATCCAACTGCGAACATACCGATCGGTAATATCAGAGCTATCAGAGGAATTGATAGCTTCAGAAGTCAAGCCTTCAAGGTCTTCCTGGTATAGATAATTATCAAATACCCGGGCCACTACTACCTTGTCGGGTAGTGCGGTCCCAGTGTCTTCCTTGATCTGGAAAAGGTTGCAGCTTCCAAAGATAAGCATGGGAGATAGTATCGCCCAACTAGTCTTGATATTGCTCCAAAATTTCATTGACGATCTTTTCGTTTATTGTAACAGTATATTTTTCACGCAATTGGCCTACCCAATCCTGTTCCAGTTTATCCTGATAGTCGGAGATCACTTTACCCTTGATCTCTTCCAGCTCTTGTGGTCCGGCAGGTATGATTTCCTGAATATTCACCAATAACCAACGTTCATCCTTCTTCATCTCGTGATGGCCTTCTTCCCAGGGAATTTCCTTCATCAGGGGGTGCGCATCGGGCTGATAACGTCCTGTTTCTACTTGTAGTGCCAATTCCTGGGATTGATTAAGCTTTTCAGCCAGGTCATAAGGGGACTTGCTGGCGACAAAGATGACAAAACCCGATGATTCTTCCGTATGCCTCTCCACGACCTCCGGTTCCGCCCCATATTGCTGAAGTTGTTTGATCAGGGTTTTCTTGATCAGGTTATTATCCGCATTATTAGCAAATTCCATAACCACGAAGCGATCCTTTCCAGCAACCAGCTGCCGGGCCATATCCCCGATGATTTTGACCTGCGCCTTATTGAGGGTGGTGTCGGCTCCGCTAAAGTCATATTTAAGATACTCCAGTTGCCCATGTTGCAAAAATTCTTTTAACTTAGTCAGTATCGCTTCATCAGCGGTGTTGTAAATAGTGGCTGATGCCCGTGATGGCCACTGGTATCGGTCCCGGTTATTCAGAAAATAATCCTTCAACCCAACACTATCAAGCAGCGCTTGATTCCAAATCTTATCTTCCATCAGCCTGAAGAGCAGTAATCCTTCCCGGTATTCTCTTACCAACATGCCGTATTCTGGATATTTTTGCGCCAGGTGTTCCTTCTCGAAATTTAAAAGTTCGGTTTCTACCAGATTCACATAGGCCTTGTTCAGTGCATCCAGGGGAGAATTGCTGTCAGGGTATGGCTGATGAGTTTGCAGGTAATTAAATAAATCCTTAAGCTGATAATTCCGATCCTCTATTGAAAATAAAAGATCATTCAGGTTATTCCAGGTCTTTTCAAAGACCCAATTACCTTTCATAAGGGAATCGTTCACCTGTTTGGCGGCTAACTCCAGAGTGGCGGGATACTCAATGAATTTATTTTCAAGTTTTAATTTTTCCCTTCTCTGTAACTCACCTTGAGCACTACGGGAAATTCTAGCTTTGATTTCTTCTTCCATCACTTCAAACTCAGGCAGACCTTTCTTGCCCTCAAGTCTGATAATATGCCAGCCATAAGAAGTTTGAACAGGTGGAGCGATGTCACCAGTATCTTTTAAAGCAAATGCAGCAGCTTCGAAGGCAGGGATATTGCTTATTTCGCCGGTTTTAAACCAGGGCAATAATCCGCCTTTATCCCGAGTTCCCTGATCCTGGGAGAAATTGCGACACAAGGCATCCCAATCGTCGCCATTACTGGCCAACCGGTGAACACTTTTAGCTTTATCGGCAACCTGAGCGGAATCTTCAGCAGCTGATGGGCGGATTAATATGTGGGAAACCTGTATCTGGCCTCTTGAGGGCCTGCGGTCCTGTAATTGGATCAGATGATATCCAAAACGACTGCGTATTGGTTGAGATACCTGGCCAACCTCCAGGGCATAGGCGGCTTGTTCAAAATTATATACCATCTGCATAGCACTAAAATATCCTAGGTCACCTTCATTCTTAACGGCAGACGGATCATCGGAATGGGCCATTGCCAATTGGTTAAAATCTTGACCCTGAATTATGCGCTCTCTTAGCTCCAGCGCTTTCTGATAAGCAGCCGCAGTATCTGCAGGGCTGGCGCCGGGCTCCAAAGCCAGGAGAATATGCGAAGCTTTTACCTCCTCCCGCAAACGCTGGTAGGTAATGCGGGACAGTGAGTCTAATACCTCAGTTTCTGCCAGATAAGGTTCTGCCAATTGTTGACGATATATCTCAAATTCTTCCAGAAATACACTGTCCTGATGATAGCCCAATGCTTCGGCTTCCATTACCTTGAGCTTAAAATTGATGAACAGATCGAGGTAATCCCGCAGGTCTTGTTCCGTTATCTGCGATCGATTTTGGTTTAGGTTATTTTTTTCAAAAACGTATTTAAATTCTTCCGCAGTGATTTCTCGTTCATCAATAGTAACGATAGGACCCTTGGTAACTTGTCGCGAGGTGGCACAACCAGCAGCCATTATGGCCAGCAATAAAGCTAAGGGATATAGGTATCTCACCTTGGAAAGGGAAAATTTAACTGCAATTTTAATGAATTTTTCGCTTATCAACGGGGAGGAAATTGACAAAAATTGTTAAAAACAACCTTGTGAGGGTTAGGCGATTTTAAGGTATTTGGTAAGCCGGTAGATGTTTCGATTGTGTTTTTGGATGAACTCCATGTTATCCATAATTCGACGTACCAACATTAAACCTACCCCTCCTTTTTTCTTTTGTTTGATTATTTCTTCCAGTGAGGGT
Source organism: Cyclobacteriaceae bacterium (assembly GCA_965224285.1). Classification (GTDB taxonomy): domain Bacteria; phylum Bacteroidota; class Bacteroidia; order Cytophagales; family Cyclobacteriaceae; genus JAJCYK01. Next base: position 2,713,685 of record OZ245043.1, on the reverse strand, counting down.
TCTTGGTAACGGCAAAAATTGAAGCCTACGCCATAGTCGGTAATCTCAAAGATTATTTTGTCATTTTCCATAACGGAGATCTCTACTCCGATATGTTTGTTGGGATTGCAATTATGAGAATGTATCATCAGGTTGGCGCATACTTCATCCACAGCAAGGATCATTTTGCCGGCCTCCAATTCCGGGATTTGGTGCTTTTTCAATATATCCTCAATAAAGATCCTTACATCACGGAGCTTTTCCTTGCTACAGGGAACTTTAAGTTGATTATCCATGAACCGCCTGTTTAGCTTGTTCTTTGGTCGGCTGGATGTCTAAAAGTTGATCCAATCCCAGTACTTTAAATACATTCTCTACTCTCTCACTTAAACCAAATAGCACTAACTTAATACCTTTGGTTTTAAGCTCTTCGATATAAGACATAAATACACCCAAGCCGGCGGATGAAATGTAGTTTAACTGGTTACAATCGACCAGAATATGGGATTGATGGGATTTTACGGCTTCACTCATAGCTTCATCCAAATGGATAGAGGAACTGGCATCTACATCTCCCTCAATATGGATAATATAGCAATCATCCTCGACAACATTGGAAATATGCATATAGTTTATTAACGTTTTATGGTGGTTAAAGTTTTTATTTAAATTTCAGTATCATCAGGGTATAATCGTCCTCAATTTGCTGACCCCGGGAGAAGTTGTCCAAAGATTCAATAATGGCTTTTTGTAAAACTTTGGCAGTATTATCCGAGTTCTGCTGAATCACTTCCAACAACCGGTCATATCCATATTCGTTTTCCTGCTTATCCCGGGCTTCAATAATACCATCAGTGTATAGGACCAGTATGTCGCCTGGGTTATAGTTGAGGTCGTTTACTTCAATATAATCGCGATACTTCCGACTACGGATGATACCTAGACCTAATCCTTTGCTTTCAATTAATTTTACTTGGTTGGTTGATTGCTGATAGAAGATTCCCGGACAATGACCGGCCCTGCTGAATTGTATGTTTCGCTCGGTAGTATTGATAATGAAATACGAAAGAGTAATAAAAGAGGTTCGTTCCAGGCAACAACTCAAGGCATCGTTGGCATGGATCAGGAATTGCTCCGGACTAAGGTCAAGTTGCGACAGACTTTGAAACACCCCTTTCATTTGAGACATGTTAAAAGCAGCCGAGGTGCCTTTTCCCGAGACATCCCCAATGATAAAAGCCACTTTGTGATCACAGATACGATGACTGTCGAAATAATCTCCGCCCACTTCGTCCGCTGCCTGTGAAAAAGCGGTAAGCTCATAATGATCATTGGATTCCAGATCTGAAGGGAGCAGGCTTTCATGAACCCGTTTGGCAATTTTAAGCTCTTCCTGATAACGCTCGTTTTCGATGGCGCTTTGCACCAACCTGTAATTTTCAATGGAAACCGCGGCCTGGTTGCCAAAAGTATTCACAATGTTTACCACTTCTTTATTAAATCCGTCATTCACCTCCTTTAGCAGTACCATGGTCCCAAGTTTTTCATTATGCACCTCCAAGGGGTAAATCAGAGCGGATTTGTAAGTGGGATCCTTAATGTTGTCCACCACTACCGTTTCCTGATTCCCGCGGCTGCGCAATGCTTGCAACAATGGCTTTTTAGGCTGATCCTCGAACTGGTGCTTTATTTTTGCCAACTTATTATCGCCAATATTTTTACGAATGACTTCACTTTCCTGGTTTTGGTGATTGAACTCAAACCAGCCGGCATTGGCAAAGGTGGCGCTCATCGAACTGTCCAATAACAGGTCGAATATCTCATCCTGATCCTGTCCGGTTTGATTGCTCTGGCTAAGGCGTTGAAAATTGACCACTTCTTCCAGCTTTTGCTCAAACACTGAGGTAGTAGGAAGATTGAACAGGGTAACTAGTAAGGCTGAAACCGCATAGAACAGGATGAACGCGTAAATGGAGATTACTGAAACGTGATTGAGCAGATCTGAAATCAGCAAACCGTTTCCGGAATTACGTATAATGTAGATTAGAAAATAGGTCAGATACAATATTACCAGCAAAATCAGCAAAATGCTTTTCCATTTCTGCTTGAAATTTAGATAGGCAATCCATTTAAGGTTAAAGGATACGATCATGCCCAGGCTTACCAGCATGGCAAACACGATACTAAAAGGCAGGTCGAAGAATTGATAATTAAAAAAATATAGTACCAGACTGCCCAGAAAAGCATATTCGAAAATCTGCCAGGTACGAATGAGGGATTTGGTCTTTTGATACATGATCAGTTTTTTCCATACCATGTAAGTGGAGATCACAAAAGCCAGGATTAATCCCAGGTTGATGTGGTATAGAAAGCTGATCATCAGAACGTGTTCCGCCAGTTTAGTCCCCGCGATCAACGATAGAAAGAATTGAATAAATACCGACACAATGGTAGCGACCAGCCCTGTAACAAAGACCCGCCACAACAAGTCGATGAAATTAATATTATCGGCTTGCCCTATTTTATGCTTGTAGAAGTAAAATAAAGCCAGGATGTATCCACTAAGAAATATGGCAGACAGAAAACCAGGTACCCCGGTCTCCAGGTTATTTTCCAGCTCAAACGCCAATGAAAGATCCACAATGGTCAGGGCGATCCAGGCTAGTATTGCCCCCACGGTAATAAAACGAAGTGTGGTTTTGGAAGGCATTTACAGTAGTTGATTCAAAGCTTGAAAATCCGGTGGCTAAGTTACGAAATATATTAGTATGGGAACTTGCGATTTAGCACAGGGAAATGCCAATAGCTACTGCAGGTCTACTCATCATGCATGAATTGGGGTAGTATCCCGGATTTATTGCTTTATCTTCTTTACTACCCATTCTTCGAATTCCTTAACTGCTTTTTTTCGGTAGTCTTTATCGGAGGATTCCGGCACTATTTTATAGGCAGTCAGAAGAGTTAAAGACGAAGTACTGTCATTGCCTTTTACCAGTATATTGACCACTTTCAAATTCTGATACTAGTTGCTTTATAAATGACTCGCTGTAGTGTCGTTTCTGGCGAATCTTTCTTATAGGTGTTTTCATAAGTTACCACGTGTTAGTGGTCAACTCATATCAGGGACGTACATAATTCGTAATTCGTCATTCCTCATTCCTCATTCGTAATTACCTTCACCTGCTATAATTAGGCGCTTCCCGAGTGATTTGAATGTTATGAGGATGGCTTTCCCTGGCCCCGGCATTGGTGATTTTGACAAATTTGGCTTCATGCAGGGCTGGAATATCCGGGGCGCCACAATAGCCCATACCGGCTCTCAGACCTCCCTCCATCTGGTAGAGCACCTCCGAGACATCCCCTTTATAGGGCACCCTACCTACAATCCCCTCCGGAACCAGCTTTTTAATATCGTCTTCGGCATCTTGGAAGTACCGGTCTTTGGAGCCGTCCTCCATGGCTTCTACCGAACCCATGCCCCGATAGGATTTGAACTTACGACCTTCGTATATGATCACTTCCCCGGGCGCTTCTTCTGTGCCGGCCAGCATAGATCCGATCATTACATTACTGGCTCCTGCAGCCAAGGCTTTTACCGCATCTCCTGAAAACCGTATTCCCCCATCTGCAATCACTGGCACGTCGTAAGGTTTTAAAGCTTCACTTGCCAGATAAACCGCAGATAACTGGGGCACTCCCACACCCGCAATGACCCGGGTAGTACAAATGCTGCCCGGTCCTACGCCTACCTTCACACCGTCAGCTCCGGCAACCGCCAAATCAATCGCGGCCTCTGCAGTTGCTACATTTCCCACCACCAGCTCTAGGTCCGAAAAATTACTTTTGATTTCGCTCAGGGTTTCAATCACCCCTTTGGAATGTCCATGTGCAGTGTCCAGTGCAATTACATCCACTCCTGCCTCCATGAGTAGCTGGATCCTTTCCATGGTATCACGGGTGACTCCCACAGCAGCGCCCACCCTTAACCTTCCATATTCATCTTTACAGGCATTGGGCCGGTCGCTGTTTTTAAGTATATCTTTGTAGGTGATAAGACCGCGCAACTTACCCTCTTTATCTACGATAGGAAGCTTTTCGATTTTATGGCCCATAAGGATCTCTTCTGCTTCTTCAAGACTTATCCCTTCATTTGCTGTTATGAGGTTATCCTTGGTCATTATATCCACTACCGGGATGGACATGTTCTTCTGAAAGCGAAGGTCCCGGTTGGTGATGATCCCAGCCAATTTTCTGTCAGAGCCGATCACCGGGATACCTCCGATCTTGAATTCCTTCATGATACGATTGGCATCGCCTAAAGTGGAATTGCCATTCAAAGTGATGGGATCCAGGATCATACCACTTTGAGATCGCTTTACCTTTCTTACTTGTCCCGCCTGGTCTTCCTTACTCATATTTTTATGAATAAAGCCCATTCCCCCATCCAGGGCCATGGCGATAGCCATCTCGGATTCTGTTACCGTATCCATGGCGGCGGAAATGAAAGGGATGTTAAGGGAAATATTGCGTGAGAGCCTGGTAGTAATATCCGTATCACGAGGTAAGATCTCTGAATAACCCGGGGTCAATAGTACATCATCGTAGGTAAGAGCGTCGAAAAGAAATTTGGAGGAATCGAGGGACATGGCAAATAGAATTAAGGCTTATTTGCCGGACAAAGCTACTGAGATTGATCCATTTTTGGAATATAATGCCTCTAATTATTTTCTGGCCTTTATGTTATATTCCCGGCTAAGACTTTATCCGTACCTTTGCCCTTATGGACCTTCTCCGCGAGATCACCCATTATGCGGTCAATATGCAGATCCTGGAATTTCTGGGATTCTTATTCGGTCTGCTGTGTGTTTTCTTTTTAATCCTGCGACACGTGTTGACCTGGCCCCTGGGAATCGCCTATGTACTGGTTTCTTTAGTAGTATTCTATCAAGAAAAGCTCTATGCCGACTTTGTGTTGCATATCTTTTTTCTTGTCATGAATATTTATGGTTGGTACTACTGGGTCAATGGCAAAAAGTCCACTGAGGTAGAGGTACCCGTTACTACTATAGGTCTAAAGTATTGGATCGGGCTGTTGGTCTTATCCGTCATTGGGGTGTGGTTCTGGGGATTTACCCTGACAAATTATACCGACGCTTCACTGCCTTACTGGGACAGCACCACCACAGTGCTCAGCTTTGCAGCTATGTGGCTCACCGCTCGCAAGAAAATCGAAAACTGGATTCTATGGTTGGTAGTGGATATCCTGGCCACCGGCATCTATTTCAATAAGGGTATATACTTTTACTGCCTGCTTTATCTGATTTATATTGGGATGGCCATCGCCGGTTATTTGTCATGGAAAAGATCGTTACAACAAACCCCGGCTTTGTGAAAAAGGTAGTGATCATAGGTCCTGAATCTACAGGCAAGTCTACCCTAACACAGCAGCTTGCCCAGCATTTTAACGCCCCCATGGTAAAAGAATATGCCCGTCAGTATCTGGAACAACTGGACCGGCCTTATCAACAACAAGATCTGGTGCGTATAGCTAAGGGTCAGATAGCTGCTGAGGAATTGGCCACCCAGCATTTGGAAATACTGCCTGAATGGCTTTTCTGTGATACAGATTTACGGGTTATCAAGATTTGGAGCCAAGTAAAATTTGGTAAGGTAGATCCTTGGATTATGGAACAGATCACGCTTAAGCGATATCACTGTTATTTGCTTACTGCTACTGATTTACCCTGGGAGCCCGATGCTCAACGGGAGCACCCCCAACAGCGAAGCGAACTGTTTGCCCGGTATTTGGATGAATTGGAATCCAGTAAAGTACCGTTTTACATAGTAAAGGGTAAGGGTAAGCTAAGATTGCAATCGGCTTTGAATATACTTGCTGGCCTTAACTCGTAATATTTAGTATCTTTACTGACAGGGGTGCCTATTACAGGCTGAGATTATACCCAATCATGCCTTAGGTGTGATGCACCTGATCCGGGTAATGCCGGCGTAGGGACGGGGAAACTAAATAACAGGAACGACCCCTAGTTTCCTGTGTGTTTCACCAATAATCTGGAAATATGATAAGTCTAGTTAAACAGACCTTACTGTTAATGATGTTATCTCCTGTGCTTATAGCCCAGGACCTAAGTGGAATAGTTATTGATGAGGATGAGAAAGTTCCACTACAGGGAGCGATGATCAATATTGTGGGCAGCGCACAATTTGAAGTGGCTGATAAGCAGGGCAGGTTTAGTTTCGAGAAATTGAAATCAGATCAGGGTACATTGATCATTCGTATGGTGGGCTACCGGGATAAAGAGATTTCCTGGAGTAAAGGTCAGGCGATGGAAATTGGCATGGTCAGTCAAAATATTTTGGAGGAAGTTATCATAAGAGCGGTGCGAGCTCCTGCAGATGCCCCAACAGTAAAAACAACTCTGCAACGCTCCCAGATTAAGGCTCAGTATTGGGGGCAAGACGCGGTGCTGAATTTGGAGCGCCTGGTTCCTTCAATATTGGCTCACTCCGAGGCAGGCTCTAATTTTGCCAATTATTCCCTGATGCGTCTCCGCGGGATAGATCAAACCAGGATCAACATTACCTTGAATGGAGTGCCACTCAACGACATGATCGATCAGGGAGTATTCTTTTCTAACTTTACTGATTTTACCAATAACATTGAGTCAGTGCAAGTACAAAGGGGTGTAGGGACCAGCACCAATGGCACCGCCTCTTACGCCGGCTCAATTAATTACCAAACCCTTAAGCTGGACCATACCAGCGCCGAAGCCAAGGTCCAGCTCACCACCGGGTCGTTTGGCAGTCTCCGGGGCAGTGCAGGATATTCCAGCGGATTGCTAAACCAAAGGTGGGCTTTTACCGCCAGGGCAACTAAAACTTATTCCGATGGCTACAAATTTAATTCTGGTACCCGCAGTCACTCCCTGTTTTTTTCCGGTGGCTATTTTGGTGAAAAGGACCTGCTGAAGCTTACCCTACTTGCCGGTAACACTCGAAATGAGCTGGCATACCTGCCGGTTTGGATTGAAGATATCGAGATTGAGCCTAGGACCAATTATCTGCATCCTACCGATGAGGACGATTTTAGCCAGCAGGTAATGCAGCTGCAGCACACCCATAAGTTCAGTCCAAGCCTAAATCTCTCTTCTTCTATTTATTATGGAGGAGCCGGCGGAGACTTTCCATTTGGTTTTGAGGACGATCAAGGCAATTTGTCCAGGTTAAATTTTCCTCTTACCAACCGGCACTGGGGGGCAATGTCTGCGTTAAATGCCGACCTGACTCCGGACTGGGATTTAAGCACCGGGATACATGGCTATATTTTTAACCGTGATAATGAAGAAGGCTTTATAGGGGATCCGGTCTATTATAAAGATGATTCTCAGAAAAAAGAATTTAGCTGGTTTGCCAAGTCACAAAAACAGTGGGGGCCGTGGTCGATGTACCTGGATTTGCAACTGCGGGCTGTAACCCTGGAACTAGAGCCTGATCTGACATTTTTGGAGGGCCAGGGAGTAGACCCATCCACGGTAAGAATCCCTAGGAGGGATTGGTTGTTTATAAACCCCAAAGTGGGTATAGCCTATGATCTTTCCCCCTTTTACCAGTTATTTCTATCAGCTGGCCGCAGTGGTCGAGAACCCACCCGGGCTGATATTTTGGGTGCTACTACCATAAATGCCTTTAACTTGGATACTATAGAAGAAGAGGAGTCGGTACGTGCCGAATACGTCAACGACCTTGAATTGGGGGTCAACATTTCCTTACCACGTTTGAAAGCCCTGTTCAATGTATTTTATATGGATTTTGAGGATGAAATTGCTCCCACCGGAGAATTTATCCCGGAAGGTTTTGTTCAATTGCGCCAAAACATAGAAACCAGCTATCGTACCGGGTTGGAATTAGACTGGATGTGGCTGGCTACTGATGAATTATCTTTTAGTGGTCAGGGAACTTATATGAAAAGCAATGTTAAAAGCTTTAGCCCGGGTGGCAGCGAGCAGGAATTTAACGATGTTACTCCCATTCTCAGCCCTAAGTGGCTTTTCACTGCTCGTTTGGAGTATCGTGTAAATAAATATCTAAACCTGAATATAAACAACCGTTATGTTAGTGAATCATTCCTGGAATTAACCAATCAGGATCAATTTACCATGCCTGAATTCCTGGTAGTAAATGCCGGAGCCACTATTAACTGGAAAACGCATCAATTGATGCTACAGGTAAACAACCTTTTTGATAAACAATATTTTACCAATGGTGCACCGGTGGATGTTGATTTTGACGGCATATTTGACGGTCCGGGATATCTGGTTCAGGCACCTTTACACTTCTTTGCCACTTTAAGGCTTAATTTCCCTTTTGACCGATAGTCCGTCTATCTCAGAGTGACTTTTACCATGCGATCCCGACCATGGATATCTTGACTAAATTCGGCCGCAGCCCACGGTGAAACTTGGAATAATTTTAAGACCTCGGCCCCGGTGTTATGAGGGATCTCCAGGTAGAGGGATCCGCCGGATTTAATCAGTTCCGGACCTATTTCTGCCAGCCGATGGTAATATAGTAAAGGTTGCTCATCGGTCACAAAAAGGGCGGCTTCCGGTTCGAAATCTTTAACCCGAAGGTTCAGCGCATGCCTTTCTGATATTGGCACATAGGGAGGATTGGAGATTATAACATCAAAACCTCGAATTGAAGGCTTATTGCTGATTATATCCAGTAAGATAAAGTTTACGGGCACTTGGTAAATTGTTGAATTGGCCTGGGCTACCCTCAGCGCTGGCTGTTGATTATCCAGTGCCCAAACTTTTGGGGCATCTAATTCCAAAGCCAGGGTGATGGCAATGCAGCCACTGCCAGTACCCACATCCAACACTTTTAAACCCCGAGCTTCTTGATCTTCCACAACCCAATGCACTAATTCCTCCGTTTCTGGCCGTGGTATCAAAACCTTGGGATCAACCTTAAATTCCCGGCCATAAAAGAAAGCATGACCTAATATGTATTGTACAGGTACATTTTGTTTTAAGAGATCGATGTTTTGATCCAATTGAGACTGTTGATGTGGCTCAATATTCAGAATTTTATTCAACATTAGATCCTGCTTGGTTATGCCGAGAACATCCTCCAAAATCAGGAAACTTACTTGAGAACCTTCTTGTGGATCATATTGATCATGAAGAACTTTAACCATTTCCTGCTGCAGGTCCTGAACAGATTTTTGCATGGGGGAAAATTATGGGATAAAAATATAACTTTGTAAGTTACCGGTATGGAAGCCCAGGAAATATATATGCAAAGAGCCTTGGAGTTGGCGCGTTTAGGAGCCGGACAGGTTAGCCCAAATCCTATGGTGGGTTGTGTTATAGTTCACCAAAATAAGATCATAGGGGAGGGCTATCACAAAAAATATGGTGAAGACCACGCCGAAATAGTAGCTCTGGAATCAGTAAAGGATCCGGATTTATTGCCAGAGGCCAGTATGTTCGTTAACCTGGAACCATGCTCACATCACGGCAAAACCCCTCCCTGCGTGGACCGAATAATAGATTCGGGAATAAAAAAAGTAATCATCTGCAATGAAGATCCCAATCCTGAAGTGAGCGGAAAAGGTAAGGCAAAGTTGGAGAAAGCGGGCATTGAAGTGGAAACTGGAGTAATGGAAAACTCCGGCTGGTTTTTAAATCGTAGATTCTTTACTTATTATCGGGAGCAACGTCCTTATGTAATTTTGAAGTGGGCCCAAACCTCTGATGGATTTATAGCCAAGGAAAACTTTGATTCGAAGTGGATCAGTAACCGGCAATCGAGGTTATTGGTACATAAATATCGTTCACTGGAGGACGCCATTATGATTGGTCGTGGCACGGCTTACCATGATGACCCCAAGTTGACCACTAGGGAATGGCTGGGTAAAAATCCTTTACGACTTGTGCTGGACCCAAATCTTTCTCTAAGCACGGATTTGAACTTATTCGATGGAAATACGCCCACTATATGGTATAACTATCAGGAAAATGAGGAGACTGATAACTGGATAAAAGTTAAATTATCCAAAACCGGATTTTTGAATAATCTGTGGAACGATCTTTATCATCGCCAGGTCTTAAGTGTGTTGATCGAAGGGGGGGGAATGCTGTTGAAGAATATCATCGAGTGGAATCAATGGGATGAGGCCAGGGTATTCGTGGCGCCTACCAAATTTGGCAAGGGCATTGAGGCTCCCACAATTCCAGAGATTCATCAGGAAGAACTGGCCATAGCGGGCGATTCTTTAAGGGTTTATCATAATAGTGAATATGGCCGAACAAATTACCATTGATCAATCCCAGGATAAGGCAGCACAATATGAGTCATTGATGCCTCAGATAGCGAGCTTAGTTGAGGGTGAATCCGATCAGGTTGCTAATCTAGCTAATGTAGCTGCGGCCTTAAAGGAGGCATTTGATTTTTTTTGGGTGGGTTTTTATCTGGTAAAGGAGGAAGAACTTGTTTTAGGTCCGTTCCAGGGACCAGTTGCTTGTACCAGAATAGGTAAAGGCAAAGGGGTATGCGGCACTTGTTGGGTCCGGGCAGAGGCCATAGTGGTACCTGATGTGACAAAATTCCCTGGTCATATTGCCTGTAATCCAGCCTCTAGGTCAGAGATAGTGATACCAGTAATTAAAAATGGATTAGTCGCCATGGTCTTGGATGTGGATTCAGAGCAAAACGATTATTTCGATGAAACTGATCAGAAGTATTTATCCAGGATTACCTCCCTCATTTAACCTGTCGATAGAGAGGCCTGATTAGTCGAAAAAAATTGGTGCATCGCCTCTTATTGCATATCTTACGGTTTTTTAACCATTAAATTATTTTAATTATGGGATTAATAGATTTTATCAAAGGAGCCGGAGCCAAGATTTTCGGAAGAGAAGATGCTGAAGAAAAAGCAGAAAAGAGAGAGGAGGCTAACGCCAAGGCATCAGCAGCTCTGGAAAACGTGGTCCGTCAAATGAATATTCCTATTCAGGATCTGGACGTTAAATACAACGCCAGTGTAGCAACCATAAGAGGAAAAGCAGAAACTCAAGAGGTAGCTGAAAAGGCAGTATTAGCAGTGGGAAATGTAAATGGTATAGCGCAGGTGGATAATCAAATTGAGGTACTCAATAAAGAACCTGAAGCTACCTATTACACTGTACAGAAAGGTGATTATTTAAGTAAAATTGCCCAGACACATTATGGAGATGCTCAAAAATACAATGTTATCTTTGAAGCCAACAAGCCCATGCTTAAGGATCCCGACCTGATCTATCCGGGGCAGGTATTAAGAATACCAAACCTGAACAATTAAAAAGTCTAAACCCGGTCATTTGTCCGGGTTTTTTTTAACTTTTTTATTGGTTGCCAACCATTTTTAAAAATAGTGCGTCTTATAGATAACCCGTTGATCAGTTGTTCCCTGATTTAAAGAGAAAGCCCTGGCGATTTCGTCAGGGCTTTTTTCGTCTAGTGTTTAGTGTTAGCTAAGTGGACTAAACTTCTTCAGTAGATTTTGCTTTTTAACTACCACAGGCAATGCATTCGTCCGGATTGTCCAGGGAGCATTGCATGTCCGATTGCTTTTGAACCACAGACATTTCCCGATCGGGCTCTTGTTCCTTTTGATCCTCCATAGGCTTATTGATAGCCTCTTTATCCAAGGTAAACTTGATGGCATCAGTTGCTGCCTTGGATCGCAAATAATACATACCGGTTTTTAGGCCCATCCTCCAGGCATAGAAGTGCATGGAAGTCATTTTGCCAAAGTTGGGATCTTGAATGTGGATGTTCATACTTTGGCTTTGGCAAATGTAAGCGCCACGTTCTGCAGCCATTTCAATGATCACTTTCTGGGAAATTTCCCATACCGTTTTGTAGAGATCTTTAATATTCTGAGGTATATCAGGAATTTTTTGAATAGAACCGTTAGCCTCAATCAAACGGTTTTTCATACCATTGTTCCATAATCCAAGTTCAATCAGATCTTTAAGTAAGTGCTTATTAACTACGATGAACTCCCCGCTTAAAGTACGCCGGGTATAAATGTTGGAAGTATAGGGTTCGAAGCATTCGTTATTGCCCAATATCTGAGAGGTAGAAGCAGTAGGCATTGGGGCTAATAGCAAGGAATTACGCACTCCATGTTTCTTAACCTCTTTTTTGAGCTTATCCCAATCCCAGCGGTTTGAAGCTGGGGTCACACCCCACATATCAAATTGGAAAATGCCTTTTGATACCGGCGATCCCTTAAATGTTTCATATGGGCCATTAGCTTTAGCCAGGTCTTTAGAGGCAGACATGGAAGCAAAATAGATGGTTTCAAAGATATCCCGGTTTAAACCTTTAGCTTCTTCAGAGTCAAATGGCATACGCAGCTTGATAAAAGTATCAGCCAGACCCTGTACCCCGATACCGATGGGGCGGTGTCGCATATTGGAGTTGCGGGCTTCCTCTACCGGATAGTAGTTAATATCGATGACCTTATTGAGATTCTTAGTGATCACATAAGTGATATCATAAAGCTGTTGATGGTCAAAGTTGCCATCCTCTGTAACGAATTTTGGCAAGGCAATTGAAGCCAGGTTACAAACAGCCACTTCATCAGGTGAGGTGTACTCAATGATCTCGGTACAGAGGTTACTGGATTTAATGATCCCCAGATTCTTTTGATTGGATTTTTTATTGGCAGCATCCTTGTAAAGCATATAAGGGGTGCCGGTTTCAATTTGGGCTTCCAGAATCTCAAACCATAGATCCTGTGCTTTTACCTGCTTACGGAATTTTTCTTCCTTTTCGTATTTGAGATAAAGTTTTTCAAATTCATCACCATAGCAGTCGGCCAACCCTGGAGCCTCATTGGGGCAGAATAGTGACCACATTTCATTTTGTTCCACCCTTTTCATAAATAGATCAGGCACCCATAAGGCATAAAACAGGTCCCTTGCCCGCAACTCTTCCTTACCGTGGTTCTTTTTCAAATCCAGGAAGCTGAATATATCGGCATGCCAGGGTTCCAGGTATATGGCAAAACTTCCTTTGCGCTTCCCTCCACCCTGGTCTACGTACCTTGCGGTCATATCATAATTGCGCAGCATGGGAACTATGCCGTTGGAAGTGCCTCCGGTGCCTTTAATGTAGCTTCCCTTAGCCCTGATATGGTGGATACTCAATCCGATACCTCCGGCAGATTGGGATATCTTAGCGCATTGTTTAAGGGTATCGTAAATACCATCAATGCTGTCATCTTTCATAGTAAGCAGAAAGCAGGAAGACAACTGTGGTTTGGGGGTGCCGGCATTAAATAGAGTAGGGGTGGCATGGGTGAACCATTTCTCCGATAACAAATTATAGGTCTCAATTGCTGCCTCTATATCCTCTCCGTGAATGCCAACTGCTACTCGCATTAACATGTGCTGCGGACGCTCTACAATGCGGCCGTCGATTTTCATCAGATAGGAACGCTCCAGTGTTTTAAAGCCGAAATAATCGTAGCTAAAATCGCGGTCGTAAATAATGCTGGAGTCCAACAAGGCGGCATTCTTCTTGACAATACCATAGATTTCTTTAGAGACTAAAGGGGCATTTACACCGGTTATAGGATCTACATAGGTATAGAGCCTTTTCATGGTATTGGAGAAGGACTTACTGGTAACTTTATGGAGATTGGATATGGCGATCCTGGCGGCTAATTTGGCATAATCCGGGTGTTGGGTAGTGAGGGATGCGGCGGTTTCTGCTGCCAGGTTATCCAATTCCACGGTGGTAACGCCATCATATATGCCTGAGATAACTTTCTTGGCAATATCCACCGGTTCTACATAATTTCTATCCAGTCCGTAACTGAGTTTTTCAATACGAGAGGTGATCTTGTCGAATTTAACTGATTCTCTTCGACCGTCTCTTTTTACAACTAACATACAAGCAGGTAGTTTAGGGTTTAGGTTTTAATATAGGTTTAAGCTCCAGGTAAAAAATTAAAAATCTTCATCCAGGGAGAATTTTGGAGCTTGGCTTTCTTCAGTATTCATCACACCGGCCTTTTGATATTCACCTACTCTCTTCTCAAAGAAATTAGTCTTACCCTGCAGGGATATCATCTCCATGAAATCAAAGGGGTTGGTGGAGTTGTATATTTTTTTGCCGATAAGTTCGTTTAATAGCCGGTCTGCCACAAATTCGATGTACTGGCACATCAGATCTGCATTCATGCCGATGAGATTTACCGGCAAGGCATCAGTTACGAATTCTTTTTCGATGTTCACGGCGTCTTCGATAATCTCAATTACTTTTTCATCCGGCAATTTATTCACGGTGTGATTGGCATAAAGCAGGCAGGCGAAGTCACAATGCAGCCCTTCGTCCCGGGATATCAATTCATTGCTGAAACTCAATCCAGGCATCAAGCCGCGTTTTTTCAGCCAGAAAATAGAGCAGAAACTACCCGAGAAGAATATGCCTTCCACAGCGGCAAAGGCGATCAGTCGCTCCTGGAAATTCCCTTCATCAATCCACCTTAAAGCCCAATCGGCTTTCTGCTTTACGCAGTCCATGGTCTCAATGGCATTGAACAGCCGGTCTTTCTCCTGGCCGTCTTTTACGTAAGTGTCTATCAACAGCGAATAAGTTTCCGAATGTATATTTTCGATAGCGATCTGGAAGCCATAAAAGAATTTGGCCTCAGTATACTGTACCTCTGCCACGAAGTGCTCAGCGAGATTTTCATTGACAATACCGTCGCTGGCGGCGAAGAATGCCAATACATGAGTGATGAAATGACGTTCCCCGTCATTTAGGTTTTCCCAGTCGCTGAGATCCTGACTCAGATCAATTTCCTCGGCGGTCCAAAAACTGGCTTCAGCCTTTTTGTAGAATTGCCATATGTCATCGTGCTGGATGGGAAACAGCACAAATCGGTTCTTATTCTCCTGTAAAATTGGCTCTTGAAGCGCCGTGGTATCACTCATGAGTAAGTTAGTTATTAACGTTTACAATGTGTTTCAAAAAAGCAAATAAACTATTGGTCGATGTAGTTTGCCATCGACAGAACTCTAATTTAAAAAACTGTATTAACGTGCCGGATGAAAGGACCAAAATGACCAACACGAAACCCTACAAATATTGCAAAATAGCCGGCAAAAATCAAAGCCGAAATAGCTGTGGGATTTGATCAGCCGATAAGAACAAGCTATGATTGACTAAGATAACTTTTTGTAGCTTAATCCATTGATAGTAAAGAATAAAACAAAAACTTCATAAAAACCAACTACAAAAAAAAGTTAAATTTTTTTTGTAGGCGTAATATCAGGGAATGGTGGTTTGTTAAGATGGAGAATTCCCTTATATTTGCAATCCGTTTTTAATAAGTAGTTATAACAAGGCATGTACGCGATAGTTGAAATTGCCGGTAAACAGTTTAAAGTTTCCAAAGACCAGCCGATCTATGCCCCTAAAATGGAGGGCGAGGCCGGGGCTGCTGTCACTTTTGATCAGGTATTGCTGGTAGATAATGACGGTAAGGTCAATTTGGGCACTCCAATGTTGAAAGGCGCCAAGGTTTCTGGAAAAATCCTGGAACACGTGAAGGGTGATAAGGTGATAGTTTTTAAAAAGAAAAGAAGGAAAGGATATAAGAAAAAGAACGGGCACCGTCAGCAGTTCACTAAAGTAATGATTGAAAAGATTACCAGTAAATAACCATGGCACATAAAAAGGGAGCAGGTAGTTCACGTAACGGCCGCGAATCAGAAAGTAAAAGACTAGGGGTTAAGATTTTCGGTGGGCAGCAAGCCATAGCCGGCAATATAATCGTTCGACAACGTGGTACTGTGCACCATCCGGGAGAAAATGTAGGCATGGGTAAGGACCACACTTTATTTGCCCTGACTGACGGTACGGTATTATTCAAAAAAGGGAGAAAAAACCGCTCATTTGTTTCGGTAGAGCCCGCCGAGGCCTAACCAGAACCGGCTTATATTGAAAGACCTTGGAGGATTGGCTTAATCCTCCTTTTTTTTGCGGTAAATCTTAAGAATATCGGTAGTACTCAATCCAATAACGAACGCCAGTAGGATCGCTACTATCCATATAAAGGCGGCGGCGCCAGTATCTATATATTCCATTTGATCATTTGATTTATCTACTTCAAAATTAGTACTTTTCTTCGGATATGAAAGCCTGCTTATATATTCCACTGGCGGATCTGTTGAAAAAAGGAGATCACCACTCCAGGCCTTAACAAGATAGTCAGCGCCAATCCGTAAAGAGCCCCATATAAGTGGGCATCGTGATTTATGTTGTCCGACATCTGTTTTCCCTGGTAATAAGAATAAATAATATAGAGGGCGCCCAGGATAAAACCCGGTATCCCCCAAGGGAGAAAGAAAAGGTAGATCTCATTAAGTGGATCGAACATTATGCTGCTGAACACCACCGCGGCCACTCCCCCTGAAGCACCCAGAGAATTATAATTTGGCTGGTTGCGGTATTTAAGATAGGTAGGTATGTCGGCAACAACAATGCCTGTCAGGTATAACAGCAGCATCAGCCACTGACCATTCAACCCGAAATAGTAGGCCACATTCTGTCCAAAAAAGAACAGGGCAAACATGTTAAAGAATAGGTGCATATAGTTGATATGCACAAATCCCGAGGTAATGAACCTCCAGTATTCCTTTTGATGATGAACCCTATAAGGGTTAAGGATCCATTGGCCATAAATTTCAGGCCGATTCCAAGCGTAAAAACTGGCTCCGATAGTGGAAATAAGAATCAAATAAGTGACGTTAATGCTCATCGGTCGCGCTCTATCAGGTAATCGGCAAACTCCCTTAAATCCAGTAGTCCCGCAGCATCGGAGGTTATCCCATCCAGAGCTTTATAAGCCAGGCTAAAATAACTCTTTATTTTATCTTCGGCTATCGCTCTCAGCGAAAGTCTGTCAAACACTCCCCGAACCGCCTCAATTTTCTCATCAGAATTGAATTCCTCCAGGCTCATCCAATGACCAAGCACCTGTTTTTCTTCCGTACCGGCCTTCTCCAGCGCTTTGATCAGCAGATAGGTTTTTTTATTGGCCAGAATGTCTCCTCCCGGTTGTTTGCCAAACTTCTCCCGATCCCCGTATACATCCAGCAGATCGTCCATGAGTTGGAAACCCATTCCTATGTTCAAACCAAAGTTCTTCAGATGGATGCGTTCCTTTTCAGGGGCCTCCGCTAGAATAGCGCCTAGCTCCGTGCTGAATCCCAGTAATGCCGCAGTTTTCTTGGCAATCATATCCAAATATTCTTCTTCTCTGACCACCGTGCGCTCTTCGAAATTCATATCCAGCTGTTGCCCTTCACACACTTTAGCGGCGCAATCGTTGAACGCTTTAAGGCAGTGAGTCAACTTGGGATGATCCAGGTTCTCCAATAATTCATAGGCTTTGACCATCATGATATCACCACATAATATACCAGTGTTGGTGTTCCACTTCTTATGGACAGCTGGTTTGCCCCTACGTATGGGGGCCTGATCCATTATATCATCGTGCATCAGGGTGAAATTATGAAAGATCTCCAGTAGGTTCACTGCCTTCACAATCTCCTTGGTCACTTCATGGTAAACCCGGTAGGAGAGAAGAGCCAACATGGGCCTCAACCTTTTACCGCCTAGCCTTAAAATATAGCGCATGGGTTGATAAAGTTCCGGTGGTTGCCGGTCTAAATCCAGCGCCTCAAGCTCCTGGTTAATTTGCTCTAATAAGTTATTTGCCACCTGGATCATACCAATCCCAGGTCTATGGTCCGTCGATCAATATCAGTCTTTTTTACTTGCACTCTTACTTTATCTCCCAAAGTAATTACGTTGCCACTTTGCTTACCCACTACCCGATAGTGTTCTTCATCCAATTCATAATAATCGTTCTTAAGATCGGACAACCTTACCATGCCTTCACACTTGATATCTACAATCTCCACGTAAATGCCCCATTCAGTAACCCCGGAAACAATACCGTCAAATTCAGTGTCGGTAACTTTTTGCATATATTCCACCTGCTTATACTTAATTGAGGCTCTCTCGGCATCAGCCGCCCTTTTTTCCCTTTCAGAGGAATGTTGGCACTTTTCCTCATACTCATCTTTGGATGCGCTGTTGCCGTTGTTCAAATAATGGAACAGTAGCCGGTGTACCATCATATCGGGATAGCGTCTGATCGGTGAGGTGAAGTGGGTGTAATGATCAAAAGCCAGGCCGAAATGACCTTTTGCTTCCGTGGTGTAGCGGGCCTTGGCCATGGTGCGTATAGCCAGGTTTTGTAAAACATCCTGTTCCGGCTTCCCTTCAATATCCTGAATCAGATTATTCAGTGACTTGGCTATCGCCTGCTCCTCGATTAGCAAGTCGTGCCCAAATCTGCTGGCAAAAACGGAGAATGCAGTTAGCTTTTCCGGATCAGGGTAATCGTGAATACGATAGACGAAGGTCTCCTTATTTTTACCTTTTTTGCGATGATAGATGAAATTCGCCACCGATTTATTAGCCAGCAGCATAAACTCTTCAATCATCTTATGGGCGTCCTTTCGGATTTTTGGCACTATACTCAGTGGAGTGCCGTCTTCATCCAGTTGGAATCTAACTTCTGTGGTTTCAAAATTGATGGCCCCCCGCATGAATCGCTCGATTCTTAACTTGAGAGCTAATTCATTAAGTATGGTGAGTTCTTTGGCATATTCCCCTTCCAACGTTTCGATGCCATTTTGAGCCTCCTCATAAGTAAACCGGCGGTCGGAATGAATTATAGTGCGCCCAAACCACTTATTTCTCACTTTGGCATTGCTATCCATTTCAAATACCGCCGAGAAAGTTAACTTATCTTCATTGGGGCGCAATGAACACAGTTCATTGGATAGTCGTTCGGGAAGCATGGGTATAGTGCGGTCCACCAGATATACCGAAGTGGCCCGTTCCAACGCTTCATCTTCAAGGTGTGTATCAGGCAATACGTAATGGGTAACATCCGCGATATGCACTCCCACCCGATAGTGGCCGTTGTCCAATATTTCCAGTGAAAGAGCATCATCAAAATCTTTAGCATCGGTGGGATCGATGGTGAAGGTGGTGATATTGCGGAAATCACGGCGTTTTCCTATTTCTTTGGCGGTGATCCCTTCTTTTATTTTGCTGGCATCTTTAAGCACTCTTTCAGGAAATTCAAAGGATAAACCAAATTCCGCCATAATAGAATGGATCTCCGCTTCATTTTCTCCTGCAGGACCCAGTACCCGGATTACCTCACCTACCGGTTTTTGATTGCCGACATCCGGCCAGCCAGTAATTTTAACTACAACCTTATCAAGGTTCTTAGCTTCGTTGAGCTTTCCCGGCGGGATAAAAATATCCTGGTGTATTTTCCGGTTGTCCGGGATGACGAAAGCATAAGAGCCGTTGGTATCTACCTTCCCTACATATTCATTACGCGCCCGTTGCAGGATCTCCACAATCTTTCCTTCAGGCCTACGCCCATGCCGCTTGGTGGGAAACAAGGCAACTTTTACCCGATCTCCATTCATGGCAAAGGATGTATCACTGGCTTTTACCCAGATATCCTCTTCCATCTCCGGAATCAGCACGTAAGCAAACCTGGGATTCACAAAATCAACGATCCCCTCGAAATACTCCATTTCCTTGGCACTGGTATAGCTGCCGTTACGAAGTTTGCGAACCTTACCTTCGTCCGCCAGATCTATCAAGATTTCTTTTATAATAGCCTTTGACGGCTTATCTCGAAATCCCAATTTCTTTGTAACGGTTTTGGCGGAAAAAGCCCCTAAAGGCCGGCTGTTCAAGAATCTTAATATCCGTTCCCGGTATTTATTAGGGGATAAAAAAGCCTTCTTTCGTTTTCGTTTATGTTTTCGCGCCATAGTAATTACAGAGGCAATAATTAAAGTTGACAAATCTACATCAAATAATTAAGGGGAGGGAGGTAGCAGGGGGTTATAATATGGTAATGTTTTGAGGATCAATGGGTGGCAAGGACATTAGCTTCAAATAAAGTTGTGCGGTTACCGCAATATCCTTCTTACAATACTCAGCAATGCGATCAAGTCCGTCTTCCCGGTAATATACCTGGTTTACCATACTTCCATCTATATCATCTTTGCTGGTTTCAATGTTAAACAAGGTGGCCAATAAATCCAGAGAAGTGAAATTTTTGCGGTCTCCAAATTTCCAAAGGTCCATGGTATCAATAAAAGGCAACTCCCACGGCTTCTTGTCCCTGGTCTGCATCACCTCGGGCAGGGAGATATCCTGGATAAGCATCCTGCGGCATATATAAGGAAAGTCGAATTCCCGGCCATTATGTGCACAGAGCCGTAATTGTTGAGCGTCAAACTTACCCACCAGTTCTTTGAACTGAAGTAACAGCTCATGCTCCTGATCACTGGCAAAGGCTTTAATCCTGAGATTCCAGGAATTATCCGGATTTCTTACCATGAAGCCCACCGCTATGGTGAGGATCTTGCCAAACTCCGCAAAAATTCCGGCCCGATCGAAATAAAATTCTTTCTGAGTCAATTCCTCGGGATTCTTTAAAAACCCGGCTTTGCGATCCCAGTGTGGTTTTAGACGGGGATCCAGGCTTTCATAACTTTCGCTTCCTGATCCGGTTTCAATATCCAGGAATAATATGTTGCTCAGTTCTTGATCCGTCATAGTCATAAATGTAAAATCCCTTCTAATTCCAGTGCTCCGATAAAAGTCAGATTCTCTTCATTGATACTGGCCGGAGTAAAAGTGAATTTTTTATCGTAGGCCTGATTGTTGTGATAAAAACTAATCCAAAATTCATTGAATAGTTTGAAAACTTCCGGGTCTAATGGTTCAATAATAGCATAACTGCGTGCCATTAACAATTCGATTGAATGTCGGAGGATTGAGGTGTTCTTCTGAGGTTGGTTTGGTGCGCTGTAACCTTTAGATACGATCAGGAGGTTTTGTAGATGATAGTCATTCTGATTAATAATATAGGCATGCCAATGGAAGTCATTATCCATCGGTTTCCGGGCAATGGCCACCATCACACCCTTTACTTCCGGAAAAACAATATCCTTCTTCAAGCTAATGATTCAGTTCAGGATCATACCAAATTCTTCCGCCAGGTGTTGTTTCAGACATTGACTTACCTGGGAGAAATCAGGTTGAGTGCCTAGCTCCACAGCCAGTGAAGTTACGGCCTTATCACTGATCCCACAAGGTATAATGTGATCAAAATAATTCAAGTCAGGGTTGATATTAAAGGCAAAACCGTGCATGGTTATCCATCTGCTGGTCTTGACACCAATAGCGCATATCTTTCTGGGAGATGCTGAAGCTCTTCCATCATAATCCAGCCAGACGCCGGTAAGACCTTCAATACGCCCCGCCTGAAGATTGTAGTCGGCCAGCGTTTTAATGACGGCTTCTTCGATTGTGCGCAAATACAAATGGATATCAGTAAAGAAATTCTCCAGGTCCAGTACCGGGTAACCTACCAGCTGTCCCGGGCCGTGATAAGTAATATCACCCCCCCGATTGATCTTGTAAAATTGAGCGTGACGTTCTTTCAGCTGATCCGCATTTAATAGTAAATTCTCCTGATTTCCACTTTTTCCTAAAGTGTAGACGTGGGGGTGCTGGCAAAAGATCAAATAATTGGGAGTAGCCACTGATTGGTTTGATTTTCGGTTGGATGTTTTTATTGCCACTGATTCCCGTAACAGTTTTTCCTGAAGTTCCCAGCATTGCAGATAATCTATAAGACCGAGATCCCGGAAGGAGACATGTTTATTTTTTACTTTCATGAGGAGGAGGGGACAAACGCTTCCAGCAGGGTGAATTCATCTTTTGGTATCAGGAGGAGAGACTTGATTACAGCTGGCAATAATATTGCTTCGCCTTTTCCCACGGTTATGAACTGGTGATCCCAATGGATCTCCAGTTGACCTGCGGTACATACGTAGATCACAAAAGAATCGATACTAGTATAATCCCGGGAGGTTTGCTGGTTGAAGTAGAGCCGATTTACCGTGAAATACTCACAATCAGCCAGAAGAGCTTCCCTATTAATTAGTGGGTCATATTCTGTTTTATATTCCGGGTAGAAAGTAAAATCGATGGCTTCTAGCGCTTGTTCGGTGTGTAATTCCCGTTTCTGACCCTGCTTATCTACCCGATCAAAATCGTAAATTCTGTAGGTGAGATCTGAAGTTTGTTGAATCTCGGCTAGCAACAGTCCTCTTCCAATGGTATGAACCCTGCCGGCAGGAATAAAAAAGGCATCACCAGGTTCAACCTTTTCCCGGTTTAGGATCTCCATCAAAGACCCCTGATGCAGCCGCTCCAAATATTCCACAGCCTGTACAGGGCGGTTGAATCCACAAATCAATTCAGATCCTTCATCCGCCTGGAATATATACCACATTTCAGTTTTGCCATTGAGTTCACCCCGGGACCTTGCCAAGTGGTCGTCAGGGTGCACCTGGATGGACAGATCTTGATCTGCGTCAATAAATTTTACTAATAAGGGAAAATTTAACCCGTATTTTTCCTTTACTGTTGCTCCTACCAAACGATCCCCGTAGGTGGAAATGAGTTCTGGCAATGTTTCACCCACCAAGGGGCCCTGATCCACCACACTGATGTTACCTTCTACCCCTGAGATCTCCCAGGTTTCACCACAATTTTCCAAATGGCTGATTTCTTTTTTTAGAATACTACCCAGTTTCTGACCACCCCATATTTTTTCCTTAGCTATAGGTTTGAACTTAAGGGGATATAATGGGATCATTTTTTGGGGGAACTAAATTCTTTATAAACATTAATGAGCTGGTTGGTAGAAGAATCATGGGTATAAACTTTACCCTGGTGCTGCAACTCCGGTAAAATGGACTTGGCCAATTGTTTACCCAGCTCCACGCCCCACTGATCAAAACTATAGATATTCCATAGTATGCCTTGGGTGAAGATCTTATGCTCATAGGTGGCAATAAGTATCCCCAAAACTCTGGGAGTGAGTTTTTGGAATAGGATAGAATTGGTGGGCTTATTACCATGGAATACCTTAAATGGGGCCAGTTCTTCGATCTTATGATCGGGAATTCCCAATTCTCTCAACTCCGACTCCACGGTCTCCAGTGATTTTCCATTCATCAGGGCTTCGGTCTGGGCGAAGAAATTGGACAGCAATTTCTGGTGATGATCCCCAATGGGATTATGGCTGATGGCCGGTGCCAGGAAATCACAAGGAATTAGCGTGGTTCCCTGGTGTATCAATTGGTAAAAAGCGTGCTGACCATTGGTCCCGGGCTCTCCCCAAATTACCGGTCCTGTAAGGTACTCCACCGGGTGACCGTTGCGGTCGGTGCTCTTGCCGTTACTTTCCATATTCCCCTGCTGAAAGTATGCGGCAAATCGATGTAAATACTGGTCATATGGTAATATAGCTTCCGAATTGGCTCCCCAGAAATTAATATACCAGCAGCTTATCAAGGCCAGCAGTACCGGGATATTTTCCCCAATGGGATTATTTCTAAAATGCAGATCCATGGCGTGGGCCCCTTCCAGCAATGCCAGGTAATTTTCGTATCCCAGGTAACAGGCAATCGACAATCCGATGGAGGACCATAATGAATATCTACCCCCGACCCAATCCCAGAAAGTGAACATATTTTGAGGATCAATACCAAAATCAATGACCGCCTTTCTGTTGGTACTAATAGCCACGAAATGTTTCTTGATATGGCTATGATCTCCGGCCACCCCTAGAAACCACTCCCTGGCGCTTTTAGCGTTGGTCATGGTTTCCTGAGTAGTGAATGTTTTCGAGGCTATTAAAAATAGAGTGGTTTCCGGATCCAACTTTTTTAAAGTCTCGCTGATGTGGGTACCGTCTACATTGGAGACAAAATAGGCATCCAGATTCCCGGTAGCGTAGGGTTTTAAGGCTTCGGTCACCATCAACGGCCCCAAATCGGATCCACCAATACCAATATTTACTATACTTTTAATGGTTTTATCGCTATAACCTTTCCATAGTCCAGAGTTGAGGGCGATGGAAAAATCTTTGATCTTTTCTAATGCCTTATTCACTTCCGGCATTACATCCTGACCGTAGACCATCACCGGTTCATTCGATCGGTTTCTCAAGGCAGTATGCAGTACAGCCCTGTCCTCAGTAACATTAATGGCTTCACCTGTAAACATCTTTTGGATAGCTGTATCTAATTTGGCCTCAACCGCCCATTGGGTCAACAGCTCCATAGTTTGAGTATTGAGGAGGTTTTTGGAGTAATCGAATAAGATATTCTCAAAGAAGATAGAGAATCGCTGAGCTCTGCGTTGGTCTTTTTTAAATAGAGACTTGATATCGGTGGAAGAAAGCTCCTGGGCATGGGTCTTGAGTTTCTCCCAACTTTCAGTCTGGGTAGGATTAATATTTTCCAGCATGATCTTTATGAGGAATCTAAATTCGAATTTAATAACAAAAATAGAAATTGGTAACCGCTATATTAATTCCATGTCAATAACTATGAGTGTAGGACGAAGAGGAGAAGATTTAGCGCTGGAGTACCTGGAAAATATGGGCTATCAACTGGAGAAGCGCAATTTTCGGCAGGGATCCGGAGAGATAGATCTTATAGTCAGTAAGCAACATTTATTGGTCTTCGTAGAGGTTAAAACCCGTTCCGGTTGCCGTTATGGGCTGCCGGAACAAATGTTGAGTTCCCGTCAGGAGCAAAAGATCTTGGAAACGGCAGAGCATTATATGATCAATCATTGCTGGGGAAAAGATATCCGCTTTGATCTGATCAGCATTTTACTGGATAAAATCGGATACTCGGTTAGAGATCTCACTCATTTTCAGGATGCCTATTGATCAGCTTTGATCTAACCTTCGCTGGCGCAATTCACGGTCGTAAATCAGTTTGCCTTCCTGGTTCCATTCCTTAATAATGAAGGGTCGGAAATCCTTATCGTAACCGTCCTCCCCGTACTGCACTTCTTTTTTACGGTTACTGCGATTTCTGCGAAATTGATAGTACTCTTTCCAAACTCCCACCCGGTGGTCGTTCTCATATTCTCCCGTTACTCCCAGTACTCCGTTTTCATGAAAATAAAAGTAGGTGCCTTCTTTTTTGCCAAATCGTATGGGAACCACTTCTTTTATCTTTAGCGCCTCCGGGTCGTGGTAGGTAATAGAGGCCTCCTTAGGCCACCCTCGATAAAATTTTTCCTTGTTTTTGAGCACTTCATTACTGAAATATTCCATCCAGCGGCCGTGTTTGGTACCAATGTAAAATATTCCTTCTGCTATCAATACCCCATCAAGATAGCGTTTATAAGGGCCATGCAGAATCCACACATCTTTATTTTGCACGGAAGAACTATATTTGATCCGACGGTCCTCTGGGTCGTAGTAATACTTTTCTCTGACGTAGCTGTTTGGCTCTTTAAAATCTCTTAAAAAATAGAATTCTTCATAGAGCTGATTAGCTCCTGCTCGACGGCTAATTCTGGCCTTCTTGGTTTTAATCCCATAAAAAACGTTCTTCTTCCTGCGCTTTTTCTTCTTCTTTTGATCTTCCTCTTCCTCCTCATCTTCTTCCAGGTTGATGGTAGGTGCCTGGGTCGCACTAAGTGAGTCCAGGTTGATGGTCTCAGTCTTTTTCTTTTTAGATTTTTTGACCTTGGGGAGTTTCTGGGCTTCAGCCGTGGTTGTAAACAGCCCCAGAAACAAACTGATTATAATTATATTGTGCCAACTCATACCTGATGCCTATGCCAGATAACGTCAAGGCTTCCGGATTATTTTAATGGAGTTTTATTCTTCGGCTGGTACAATAGATTCTGCCAGCACGGTAATTTGATCTTTCAGTACTTCAACCACTCCTCCGTCTATTTGCATTTCATGGCTGCCCTCCTGATTTACATATACCAAAGGTCCTTTACCTAAAGAGCTAATGATGGGAGCGTGACCCTTCAGTACCTGAAATGTACCTAGTGTTCCGGGGAAGGTAGCTGATTTTACTTCTCCCTGGTACACCTGCTGATCAGGTGTGATGATCTCCAGATGTAACCCCATTGGTTAGTTTTTTTGAGCTTCTGACATCAATTTCTTGCCTTTCTCCTTGGCATCCTCAATAGTCCCTACTAGGTTAAAAGCAGCTTCAGGAAGATCATCATGTTCACCGTCCAGAATTTGATTAAAACCTTTTATAGTATCCTTGATATCCACCAGCACACCTTTGAGTCCGGTGAATTGCTCGGCCACATGGAAGGGCTGAGATAAGAAACGCTGAACCCTGCGGGCCCGGTGTACTACTAATTTATCTTCATCTGAAAGTTCATCCATACCCAGGATGGCAATGATATCCTGCAATTCTTTATAGCGTTGCAGCATTTCTTTTACCCTTTGAGCGGTGTTATAGTGTTCATCACCCAGAACTTCTGCATTCAGGATACGGCTGGTGGAGTCCAGCGGATCCACTGCCGGGTAAATGCCTAGCTCAGAAATTTTTCGGGATAATACGGTAGTGGCATCCAGGTGGGTAAAGGTAGTTGCTGGCGCAGGGTCGGTCAGGTCATCTGCAGGAACATAAACTGCCTGAACCGAAGTAATTGAACCTCTCTTAGTGGAAGTGATCCTTTCCTGCATAGCACCCATCTCAGTAGCCAGTGTGGGTTGGTAGCCCACTGCCGATGGCATCCTTCCCAGCAATGCGGATACTTCTGAACCAGCTTGCGTAAAACGGAAAATATTATCCATGAAAAACAGGATATCTCTTCCTTGACCTTCTCCATCACCATCCCTGAAATACTCCGCGATGGTCAATCCTGAAAGGGCAACTCTGGCTCGCGCACCCGGAGGCTCGTTCATTTGGCCAAATACTAAAGTTGCTTGTGATTTGGCCAATTCCTCTTCGTCTACCTTGCTTAGGTCCCAGCCGCCTTCTTCCATGGATTTTTCAAATTCTTCACCGTATTTGATTACCCCCGATTCGATCATTTCACGCAGCAGGTCGTTGCCCTCCCGGGTTCTCTCTCCCACTCCAGCAAATACCGACAGTCCCGCATATGCCTTGGCAATGTTATTGATCAACTCCATGATCAATACGGTTTTGCCTACACCGGCTCCCCCAAACAATCCGATTTTTCCTCCCTTTACATAAGGCTCCAACAAGTCAATTACTTTGATCCCGGTATATAATACCTCAGTAGAGGTGGATAATTCTTCAAATTTAGGAGCAGATCTGTGAATAGGCAGACCCTTCTCGTTTTCCGGCTCATCCATCCCGTCTATAGCTTCTCCCACCACGTTAAACAACCGGCCTTTAATGGAGTCTCCTACCGGCATCTTGATGGGGGCACCAGTGTCTAAAACATCCATGCCACGTACAAATCCTTCCGTACTATCCATTGAAATGGTTCGTACCCGATCCTCTCCCAAATGCTGTTGGCATTCCAAGACCACTTTCTGGCCGTTTTCCTTGGTGACTACCAGCGCGTCCAGGATATCAGGTAACTTGGAGTCCTCGCCTTCAAAACTAACATCCACCACAGGTCCTATTACCTGTGTTATCTTACCAGTATTCGACATTTATGTATTTTTTTAATTGAAGCGTTGAAATTTTCGACTGCAAAAGTAACTATTAATTGCTTGAATGCGAAATGGCTTAGAATAATTAATTACCTCTTCGGATCAGGCTGGGGCGTTCAATAGTATTCTGATGGTAGTTCCGGTATTTGTTTCCGAAGATTTGACAAATATTTTACCTTTATGATAGTTTTCAATGATCCGTTTAACCAAGGTGAGTCCTAAGCCCCAGCCTCTTTTCTTGGTAGTGAAGCCCGGTTGAAATACTTGCTGAATCAGGTTCTTCGGAATCCCCTTTCCGGTATCGGATATGTCCAGGATTACCTTACCCTCAGCAGAAGCGCTGATAAAAATATCGATTACTCCGGATCCGCTCATGGCATCGACTGAATTTTTACAAATATTTTCGATTACCCAGTCAAAAAGCGGTTGATTTACCTGAGCGCGTAGGTCCGGGGCATCCTGGTGCAGATTGATTTTCACCTTCGACGAAATCCTGGTCTGCAAATAACCTATACTGGCTTTTACTACCGCAAAAATATCTTCGTCTTTTAAGACTGGTAAGGAGCCTATACTGGAAAACCTGTTGGTGATCATTTCCAGTTTCCTGATATCTTTGTCCAATTCCTTGGTGATGTCTTTATTTTCCAATTCCGGATCGGCCTTGAGGTATTCCACCCAGGCCATAAGAGACGATAATGGAGTGCCCAATTGGTGTGCCGTTTCTTTGGCCAGCCCTACCCATACCCGGTTTTGTTCGGCGGTACGGGAATAGCTGAATGCCAGATAAGAGAGTACAAAGAATATGGCTATTACCGAAAGTTGTACGTAGGGATAATATTGCAGCTGGGTTAGCAGGAAACTGTTTTTATAGAAGATATATTCATAGTTGAAAATTTCGCCCTCATCGTTTTTATTGGCGATGACTATGGGAGTATATTGAGACCTCATATTTTCAATTTCCTCTTTTAGGAAATCCTCGGTTTCCCGGTCGCTAAGACCCATGGGAATGTGGACATTCCTATGAATCTTAGGCTCTCCATTCTTATAAGCCACGATTACCGGAATAGTTTCATTAGCCACAATGATCTCCTCAAACAAGAGCATCACATTGTCATTGAATTGGGCATTATCACTGGCCAGGGTCTCCAGGGTTCTGGCAAATAGTTCAATTTGCATTTGTTCCCGATACTTGAGTTGCTTAACAATCAGATTGGTGTAATAGATAGACCCTACTCCGATAAGAAATGCCAGGATCAAGATCAGGTAATTGAGCTTGCTTTTATCTTTGAACAACTCGGGGGCTCCTAGATTTTGAAATGATTCCCTCATGTTTGGAGAGTGCGGAATTGGCCGGTAGGACTTAAATTACTCAAAATTCATCTTTAACCTCAGTTCTTTTGAAAGAACCATTTTACCAGAGTCTTATAGTTGACCTTGGAACCATGCACCAATATACCTACTCGATAGACCCTGGCAGCAACCCAGGTAGTGACTATGAAACCACCGATCAGCAAACTGATAGAGAGCAATATTTCCCAGGTATCCACTCCAAATGGAAGCCTTCCCAACATGATAACCGGTGAAGTCAGCGGAATCATAGACATCCAGAAAGCCAATGTTCCATCCGGATCGTTCAACACAAAACCCAGGGCCACGATTGATATAATCAACGGAATGGTTATGGGAAACATAAACTGCTGTGAGTCTGCATCGCTGTCAATAGCTGAACCTACTAAAGCAAATAAAGCTGCATAGAGAAAATATCCACCCAGAAAAAAAATAATGAAATAAGTAATTACCACCGCAAAAGGTACTTCATTGATACTTTCCCAAATGGCGGACTCCGTGGTTGTTTGCTGATCTTCAACCACTACCGGATCTGCTAAGGCAGTTCCAGAGGCATCAAGGTTGAAATACAGCCCTGCAATGGCTAATAGTGCAGAAGATAAAATCACCCACAGCAGGAATTGGGTTAATCCCACAGCAGCTATCCCCAGAATTTTCCCCATCATCAGCTGAAACGGTTTTATCGATGATATTATAACTTCCACAATTCGATTGTACTTTTCTTCTATTACCCCTTTCATGACCTGCACTCCATAAAGAAATAGAAAAAAATAGATCAGCAGGCTGCTCACATAAGCGGTGGCCAAAGTATTATAGGCGCTGCTTTCTTTCTCACCATCGGCGGTAAGATTGTAAGTATCTAGCTCAACATCTACTTTTAAGTTATCCAGAGTTTCCAGGTCGATACCACTGTTGACCATTTTTATCCGTTCAATCTCCGTTTTCAAAGTATATTCGATTGTGCTTTTCACTTTAAAATGGGGGTTGTCCTCACTAAAGAATTGGAAACCTTCAGGGTTCTGGATATCAATTTCAGGAATGTACAACAAGCCATCGCGGGTGCGGGAGGTAAACTGCTCTTTAGCCTGTTCGATAGGATCATGGAGATAAACAAAATGGATGCCTTCGGTATCTTTGAACTTACCCTCAAACAAGCCACTGTCGTCGATAACCGCCACAGTTTTATCACCGCTGTCCTCATTCAAAGCCAGCCAGGTCATGGCTCCAATAAGCCCAACAAATAAGATTGGAGTAACTATGGTCATTACAATAAAGGAGCGCTTCCGGACACGGCTCAGGTATTCTCTTTTTAACACCAATAATATCTTGCTCATGATTGATCCTTCACTTTGGCAATAAAGATATCGTTCATACTGGGTATCACTTCAGCAAATTTATGCACTTCGACCTGCCCGATCAGTTCTTTAAGCAGGTCATTGGGATTGTCTGCGTCCCCTATTTTAACCCGGGAATAAAACTGGCCGTCATCCAGCGGCTCACTACCCAGGATCTTATAATTGGACGACAGCTTTTTCAAATTTCCCCAATGTTCTATTTCATAAATTTGGGAGCGAAATTCTTGCTTGATTTCCTTCTTGAGTCCATCCAATATCTTTTCACTACGGTTGATCAAAGCAATGTGATCGCAGAGTTCTTCCACTGACTCCATGCGGTGGGTGGAAAAGATCACCGTACTGCCCTGCTCTCTGAGCTTAAGAATCTCATCCTTAATAATATTGGCATTGATTGGATCAAAACCTGAGAAAGGTTCGTCGAGAATGATTAATTTAGGTTCGTGCAAAACTGTGGCTATAAATTGCATCTTTTGCTGCATCCCTTTGGAAAGATCCTCCACCTGGTTTTTTGACCAGGACAAAAGATCAAGCCTTTCCAACCAATATTTTATTTTATTGATGGCCTCTGATTTGCCCAGGCCTTTCAGCCTGGCTAAATACAATAGCTGTTCACCCACTTTCATTTTCTTGTACAGTCCCCTTTCTTCAGGCAAGTAGCCAATTTCCCGTATATGACTTAATTGCAGAGGCTCACCTTTGAGCAGTATATTTCCGGAGTCCGCATTGATGATCTGAGTGATGATCCGGATAAGCGTGGTTTTTCCGGCGCCATTGGGCCCCAACAGGCCAAAGATGGATTGAGAAGGCACTGAAAGACTTACATCGGTCAGTGCCCGGTGATTTGAATAGCTTTTGTAAACTTTTTCTACCTCAAGTAGATTCAAGGCTTAAAATTTTGGTCCTAAAGATAGAACTTCTAGACCAAAGAGCGTCCTGGAAGCGAGTAGGATTAAATTAAAAAGATTTAAAAACGATGTTGCCCATGGTCACGTCTACGTTGAAGGTTATGAGATTTTCCGCATCTTCCCGGTATTGTTCATTGACATAGACATTCTTGCGGATCCTGGAAAAATTCTTGGGAATTTTTACCCGGCATAGAGGGTTGTTCTGTACATAAATTATGATAGGATTGGATGAACTTTCTGCATTCACTACCAGATTGCCTGCTCCTACTGTGGCTTTGACATTACTTTTTACCCGGCTTTTATCCGTAAAATCAAGGAATAAAGTGCCAAAGCCCACATCGGCGATGATCTCACGAGCATTTGATAAAGCCACATGACGAGCTTCTAGGGCTCCCAGATCGACTTTAATGCTAAAGGTATCCATCTCCTGCTGATTATATTGGCCAGAGACATAACCCACTTTAACATCAGCGCTGCCGGTGTTGATTTTAAGTTTCTCAACCGCCAAGCCTGACAGGTCGACAAAAGCCTCTCCCATGCCGTAATTCAGATTGAGTTCTACCGGCTTCTTTTTGGAAACATATACGTGCCACCGGTTATCTTCTTCCTTTTCTCCGCTGAAAACATTGAATGACACTTTCTTTGCCGCAGACTCACCTTTAATAGTTGGTTTAAATTTAACATCCACATGCTGGACCCGGTCTTTTAAAATTGATTCGCATTTCGGGGCGGCATTTTGACTATCTGACTTGCCGTATACGTTAACAGGGTTTTCATTGGGTGTGGGGCGAATAAAACAAGTTCCGGAGCCACCAGATAAAGTAAGATAAACTTTATCAAAGGTTTGATTATTTTCTACTGTATAGTGCTTCTTGATCTGGCCAAAGGTACTGAGTCCCATGAAACCAGTTAGCCCCAAGAGTAATATCCTCCACATGTAATTAGAGTACGGATGTTAGCAGTTAGTGTTACAACATCCATAAAAAAAACCCCTCAAAAGCTTACAATGCTGAGAATTATTTAACGAAACCCAGTTTTTTTAGAAGAATTCCTTCATCCTCTCGAAAAAGCTTTTCTCGCTTTTGCCGGGATTAGGTTTAAAATTGGGCGAATCTCGAAGGTTTTCCAGAATATTGCGTTCTTCCTTGTTCAAGGCTTTGGGAGTCCACACATTCACGTGTATTAATTGGTCACCTTTGCCATATCCATTCAAATCCTTTATTCCTTTGCCCCGTAATCTGAGGATTTTTCCGCTTTGAGTACCCGGCTCCAGCTTTATTTTAACCTTTCCGTCTATAGTAGGAACCTCCAGCGAAGTGCCTAAAGCAGCGTCGACAAAATTGACATAGAGGTCAAAAATGATGTTATTGCCATCACGCTTTAAAAGGTTGTCCTCTTTTTCCTCAATGAGTATTAATAAGTCCCCGGCCACGCCACCCATAGGGGCTTCGTTGCCTTTGCCTGACATGCTTAGCTGCATACCTTCGCTTACTCCTGCCGGTATCTTAATTTCGATAATCTCTTCTTTGGGCTGCAATCCGGATGGATCAACTCCGGAAGGGCGTTTATCAATCATTTGTCCGGAACCATGACAAGCCGGGCAAGTACTGGTACTGACCATTTGCCCCAGCATGGTATTGACTACTTTTCTTACTTGACCATTACCGCCGCAGGTAGAACAGGTTTTAAAAGTTACTCCTGGCGCCGCCACTTTACGATTGACCTTGATCTTTTTCTCCACCCCGTGAGCCACTTCGTCCAGGCTGAGTTTAAGCTTTATTCGCAGATTAGACCCCTTCCGCATGCGGGTTCTGCCACCACCGCCTCCGAAGAAACTCTCAAAAGGGCTACCTCCTCCAAATATATCCCCAAATTGGCTGAATATATCCTCCATGGTCATGCCCCCACCTGATCCGAATCCGCCACCGTTCAATCCTTGATGGCCGAATTGATCGTATCTTTGCCGTTTCTCGGCATTGCTGAGCACTTCGTAGGCCTCAGCGGCTTCCTTAAATTTTTCTTCAGCAGTGGGATCGTCAGGGTTTTTATCCGGATGAAACTTTATAGCTACCTTCCGGTAGGCTTTTTTAATTTCATCCTCCCGGGCGGACTTATCGACTCCCAAAATTTCGTAATAATCTCTTTTTGCCATACTGACTAGGTACCTATAACCACCTTGGCGTAGCGAATCACCTTATCATTCAGGTAATAACCTTTCTCAACCACGTCTACAATGCGGTCAACTAAATTTTTCTTTGGAGCGGGAATTTGTGAAATGGCTTCATGCATTTCAGCATCGAATTTGGAGCCGACAAGATTGTCCATCGGCTTGAGTCCCTTCTGCTCTAATTCTTTAAGCAATTTATGATAAATCAGGTTCATCCCTTCTATTTGAGCGGCCATCGCTTGGTCTCCCTCTGCGGCCTTTTGTGCTCTTTCAAAATCATCCAATACCGGCAACAAGGCACTGATAAGATCGGCATTTGCCGAATTGATCAAGTCCAGTCTTTCCTTGGCGGTTCGGCGACGGAAGTTTTCAAATTCCGAGTATAACCTCAAATATTTATCCTTGGACTCTTCCAGGGAGTCACTCAATTTATCAAGCTCTTGCTGTAATGACTGCGCTTCCGATTGTTCTTCTTGGTTAGCTTCTAATTTCGCCTCCTTGGGATTATCGACCATATTACCTTCCTCAGTTTCCTGATCAGTCGATTGATTATCAGATAAATGTTCTTTTTCCTTCATTTAGATATCTAACTCTTTTTTGTACAGATTTAAACAATTTTTACGCCAAACCTCAAAATATGACATAATGACACTTTCTGGATAAAAAGACTAATTAATCGCCTCCCAGATACTATCCTTTAGCTTTTCCAGCCCCATACCGGTAATGGATGAAATATATATTACTGGTGGCTTCAAGTTTATTTCAGTTTTAAGTTCCGTTAGTAACTCCTGGTCCATGAGGTCACATTTAGTAATGGCCACCAATCTATCCTTATCTAATAATTCAGGATTATACTGCTTTAATTCTCTGATCAGTACTTTATATTCTTCCTCAACGTCAGCACTATCGGCAGGGATAGTAAATAGCAGTACTGAATTCCGTTCTATATGTCGCAGGAACCTAAGACCCAATCCTTTCCCTGCGGATGCCCCTTCAATAATCCCGGGAATATCGGCCATAACAAATGACCGGTGATCTCTATAAGCCACCACTCCCAGATTAGGCACCAAGGTGGTAAAGGGATAATCTGCGATTTCAGGTTTGGCAGCGGAAAGTGTGGACAATAAAGTGGATTTACCGGCATTGGGAAAGCCCACCAGGCCTACATCTGCCAAAAGCTTAAGCTCCAGGATCACCGATAACTCTCGTCCGGGCTCCCCGGGTTGTGCATACCGTGGAGTTTGATTGGTAGAACTTTTAAAATGAGTGTTGCCTAATCCACCTTTGCCGCCGTTTACTAATATGGATCTATCCCCATGTTGGGTTAACTCAGCTATTATGTTTCCACTGTCAGCCTCCCGGGCCACGGTTCCTACCGGAACTTCTAAATATTGGTCCTTTCCCTGAGCCCCGGTTTTACCAGCTGATCCACCTGGTTCGCCATTGCCGGCAAAGATGTGTTTGCTGTACTTTAAGTGCAATAAAGTCCACAACTGCCGATTGGCGCTTAAAATGATATGCCCCCCTCTACCACCGTCTCCTCCGTCGGGCCCTCCTTTGGGTACATGCTTTTCCCTTCTCAAGTGAGCTGACCCTTGACCCCCTGACCCCGAGCGCACAATAATCTTAACATAATCTATGAAGTTGGGATTGCCCACCTTGATCTAGTACGATATTATTTAGCCAATGGGTCCAAAATCTGAACCAGGCTGTCGAATATTTCATCGATTTGTCCTACCCCCCGGATTTTAACCAGTTTGTCCTGCTCATGGTAATAAGCCGCTACCGGCAGGGTCTTTTCCAGGTATTCATTGATCCTGGTCTGAATACGATATTCATCCTGGTCATCTGTTCTCCCCGAGGTTTGGCCGCGTAGCAGCAGGCGCTTTTTAAGTTCTTCTTCCGGCACTTCAAGTGAAATCATCAAGGATATCCCACTGTGGTTGGCTTCCAACAAACGGTCTAAAGCCTGAGCCTGATTTACCGTTCTGGGAAATCCGTCAAAGATAAAGCCCTTGGCATCCTGGACATGATGGATTTTATGGTCTACCATTCCGATCACAATTTCATCGGGCACCAGTTTTCCCTGGTCCATATATTTTTGTGCTTCCAATCCCAGGGAAGTACCCTCACCCAGGTGTTTGCGAAAAAGATCACCGGTAGAGATGTGTTCGAGGTCATAACGCTCAATCATCATGGCGCTTTGAGTGCCTTTACCAGCGCCAGGCGGGCCAAAAAGCACTATGTTCAGTAGAGAATCAGCACTTTTATCCCGGAGAGTCATTACACTTTGATTTGATAAATATCTTTAAGATTTCTTCCATGCCCATTGTAATCCAGACCATACCCTACTACAAACTTTTCCGGTATGCGGAACCCTACATATTTTAGTTTTATATTTTTTTTAAATACCTCCTCTTTGAGCAATAAAGTGGCGATTTCGATGGACCTGGGGTTTTGTTTTTTCAAACTGTCGACCAGGTGAGCAACTGTCTCACCGGTATCCACAATATCCTCAATCACCACTACATCCTTCCCCTCAATGTTTTCCTTCAGGCCGATCAACTCATTTACTGTACCAGTGCTGGCCAGGTCCTGGTAGGAGGCCAATTTGATAAATGAAATTTCAGAGGGAATTGTGATCTCTTTCATCAGGTCTGCGGCAAACATGAATACCCCATTCAACACCCCTATAAACAACGGCGACCTATCGCGATAATCACGATTAATTTCATCCGCAATATTTTTTATGGTATTCAGGATCTCACTATAACTAATGAAGGTTTCAAATTCCTTGTCGTGCACATTCATGAGAGCAGCTGTTGGGAAATTTACACTTGTTGTTTAGGCTGGCAAATATAGGTATTTATGGGGTAACAATCCTAAAGTCAGAAGCCACTACAAATTAATCATCAAATATCGATATAGGTTGAGCATACTTTCAATATCTGCCTGGTGAACCATTTCTCTGGGACTGTGTACACCGCTTTCCGGGGCACCGATAAAGCACCAGTCAATAGGGTAGGGGCTGGCTTGGATCTCCCGTGCATCACTGGATCCTGTCGACTCCACTTCCAATTGATAATCGACTCCTGATTGGTCGGCTAGTTTTAATATTCGTGAAATATAGCTTTTTCTTGGTATACCATGGTCACGGAGTGAAATGGCCACTCCTTTTCCATGCTTAATCCCTTCCGTTACCCAGGTTATATCGCATATTAGTGAT
Organism: Cyclobacteriaceae bacterium; assembly: GCA_965224285.1. GTDB lineage: Bacteria > Bacteroidota > Bacteroidia > Cytophagales > Cyclobacteriaceae > JAJCYK01. Next base: position 2,677,033 of record OZ245043.1, on the reverse strand, counting down.
TGCCTGATGGCATATCGTTCATAAACATGTTTTAAGAGAATTGGCACGGCGCCTCCTCCATGCTCTTCCCGGCAACTGAAAATTAGCAGACCATCGACTAGTTCCTCCGCTAGCTTCAAAAGAACGGCCATCCCGAGACGGTTGTCCAGGTAATTACAGACTATGTATTCTCCCTGCTCTTCGCACTTACAGGGGAATACCAGGTCAGTGCCCCTGTCGATAGCCCGGGGAAACAGATAGCTTAAATTATCTTCATCTGAGATCTCAATGGTAGCCTCAATACGGCCCATACTATCACTGCCCACCAGTAGATCGCCCGATTGCACTTGGGGGCTGCCTATGGGGATCAGTTGATTGTAGTACCCCACCGTGAATCCCACTGTATCCATGTGGGCAAAAACTGCAGTTCTAGGTTGTCCGAATTGGAGTATTACGTTGTCCTGAAGCTCATCACCGGTAAATATTCTTGGCCTGTTTTCCCACTTACTCATGGAGTTTCTTACATATTGCTGCAAGAATTTGCTCAATTGCCCTTCATTGCCGGCGGTAGCCCGAATGGCGCAGAGTTGCTTTAGTAATGATAGCAGTGGCATTTCCTATGAATCCTTACACCATGGGTTACCATAGTGGATAAAATCGTATACAGGCTTGTATTCGTTTATTGCCGATGGCAAAGCTGTAGAAAACAATTTTTTTACAAAAAAAGATATTAATTATTACTTTTAGCAAAATAACTATCGAAAATACTCCAACCGTGGTTGGCATTCTGGCAACAATATGCAACAAGCAATCTTTGTTCTAAACAAAACCGACACCATTGCCAACCAATTCATAGCAGAGTTACGCGATCGGAATAAGCAGCTTGACCGGGCCCGGTTTCGTAGAAATCTAGTCAAATTAGGTGCCGTCTTAGCCTATGAGATTTCCAAATCCCTGAAATATCATACTATACAAGTGCAAACCGTATTGGGAGACAGTAAGGTAAATGTCCTGCAGCAGCCACCGGTCTTATACACCGTGATCAGGGCCGGTCTTCCCTTTCTGGAAGGGTTTCAACAATTTTTTGATCAATCGGATTGCGGGTTTGTAGGCGCTTATCGAATAGAGGATGAAAACGAAATATCTGTATCTATGGGGTACCAGTCTATGGCTCCATTCCACCATAAGGACCTTATTATAGTAGATCCTATGTTGGCTACAGGCACTTCCCTGGTAACTTGCGCCAAAGCTATTTTAGAGCACGGCACACCCCGGTCTCTCCATTTTGCAGCTGCCATAGCCAGCCCTGAAGGAATTGACCATTTAAACCAATCCATCTCGCCCGATTATGGTCTTTGGGCTGGAGTAGTGGACCCAGGATTAAATGATCAAGGTTATATTGTTCCCGGGTTGGGTGATGCTGGCGACTTATTATATGGTAGTAAAATTGATTAGCGGCTTTATATGGCAGGAAACTTGATTTTTTTATTTGCAGGACTTTTCATATTGATCCTGGGTGGTGATTTTTTAGTCAAAGGTTCTTCCAATATAGCCCTGCGGCTACGCCTTTCACCTTTGGTGGTGGGTTTGACCATTGTGGCCTTTGGTACTTCCTCACCTGAATTGTTGGTAAGTGTCAATGCAGCATTATCAGGTAGCCCTGATCTGACTATGGGTAATGTTATCGGCTCCAATATTTGCAATCTCGCTTTGGTATTGGGGGTAACTGCTATCATAAGGCCCATCATAGTTCAAAGTGATAGTATTAAAATCGATTGGCCCATGACCATGGGTAGTTCGATTCTGCTTTATTTTCTGGTAAGAGAAGGTCTGCTAAAGTCTTATGAGGGGTTAATTTTTATTGGTCTACTTATTGGTTATACCGCTTTTGTAATCATTAAATCCAGAAAAGAAAACGCTAAGATGGCATTTTCTGAGCGTCGAAAATTGCAGACCAATGGTACCTGGAAACATTTAACCCGGGATATCGTTTTTATACTACTCGGAGGGTTGGGATTGTACTATGGGTCTGATTGGTTTGTAGAAGGAGCGAAAGCATTGGCGTTGTACTTTGGTGTCAGTGAGCGGGTAATAGGGATTACGGTACTGGCCCTGGGGACCAGTTTACCGGAGTTAGTAACTGCATCCATTGCTTCTTTAAAAAATCAGACAGATCTGGCGATCGGTAACCTAATGGGTTCAAATATTTTCAACATTCTTTCCATTTTGGGAATTACCAGCTTGATAAAAGAGATCCAGGTCAGTGATGTTATATTAGATATCGATATGATTTGGATGCTGGGAATCACTCTTTTAATACTTCCGATGATGGTTTATAAAAGAGAAGTAGGCAGATTGGAGGGATTGGTATTATTATTGATATACGCTTATTATACCTATATGGTGTTAAGCGGAAGTCCCGATGTTATCTGAATTACTAAAGTATCTCAGCGTATATTTCACCAGCATGCTAAAATTCATGGCAGGTCCACCATTAGGGGTGGCTGTGGGGTTTTCATCAATGGAGACTATCCTGATCTGTATCCTGGGCATGATGACCAGCGTGGTTACCTTTACTTTGGTTGGGGAGAAGATCAAACCCGGATGGCTGCCTAAATTTTTCCGTAAGTTTCGAGAAAAGAATACTACAGATAAACGCTTCAATTATATTTGGACCCGGTTTGGGATTTTTGGAGTGACCTTTTTAACCCCGGTTCTATTTACTCCTATCGGAGGTACTCTGTTGGTTTCTGCTATGGGTAGCCCCAGATTAAAAATAATTGGCTATATGTTCCTGAGCGCGGTCTTTTGGGCGGTGGCACTGAGCAAATTATCACAGATCATTATTGGTTAGATCTTGGTCGGATATTATATCCAGGTCGTCGATCAGGACATTTTTAGCTATACGTTTAGCAGTAGGCGTGGCTGCCAGACCGCCCATAGCAGTTTCCTTGTATCTGTCTTCCAGACTTTGGCCTACCTCACCCAGGGCTGCTACACATTCATCGACCGGAATCACCCCCGTGACTTGAGACAAGGCCATTTGCGCCGAACTATACGCGATAACCGATGCACTGGCATTGCGTACGATACAGGGCACTTCCACTAATCCGGCTACTGGATCACAGACCAAACCCAGCATGCATTGAATGGTGATGGCTACTGCATTAAAAACTTCTGGAATAGTGCCATTGAGGGCGTATACTATTCCTCCTGCGGCCATGGCAGCAGCGCTACCGGTCTCCGCCTGGCACCCTCCGACAGCGCCTGCCAACGAGGCATTTTTTTCCAGGATCAGTGCGATCCCGGCGCCAATAAGCAGACATTCAGCCACCTTGCGGTCATCTATGGAGTGCAACTCCTGCATAGTGACCAGTGTTCCGGGTAAGATTCCTGAGGCTCCGGCAGTAGGAGCGGCTACCACCCTGCCCATGCAGGAGTTCACTTCTTTGGCAGCCAATGCCCTGGCAACCAGCCGTTGAAATTCCGGTGAAAGTACTGTAATTGGATGCTGAAATACTTTTTTACCCGCGCTTTCTACCATACCCGATTGTGAGCTCATTTCTTCCTCCAGTCCAGTCTGCACGGCCTCTTTCATGACCTGGAAGGCTTTTGCCAGCCCTTCCCAGATCTCCTGTTCGGTAGCGCCCTTTTGTTCGCATTCATACTCAATTACCGGTATATACAAAGGAACATTCTGGTCCTCACAGTACTCTTTCCAACTTTGGAAGTCATCAAAAAGTAAACCCATAGCAGTAAGCTTTAACTTAAATATAATTAAAATCCTAAGAGCTCAGGCATTTCTGGAATTGAGATATTGACGAAATCCTGCTGCTACCCTTAGGCATTTTCTTTTATCTTTGGCCATGCCATTGAAAAATGACCTCCTTTTAAGGGCTGCCCATGGAGAAGAAACTCCTCGTACACCCGTATGGCTAATGCGCCAGGCGGGCAGGATACTTCCGGAATACCGGGCCATTCGAAGCAACGTAAGGAGCTTTCTTGAACTGGTTCGCACCCCGGATTTGGCTGCTGAAGTCACTCTACAGCCGGTAGATATATTGAACGTCGACGCGGCCATAATCTTTTCAGATATTTTGGTGATACCCGAGGCCATGGGTCTTCCTTATCACCTGGTAGAAAAAAAAGGCCCGCAATTTCCCCAGACCATACAGACCACTGCCGATGTGAAATCACTAAAGGTGGTCGATCCACAGCTAGATCTCCATTATGTATTGGAGGCCATGAGAATAGTGAAAGAAGCACTGGATCAAAAAGTGCCCTTGATCGGGTTTGCCGGCGCTCCATGGACAGTAATGTCTTATATGGTAGAGGGTCAGGGTAGTAAGACCTTTTCGAAAGCTCGCCGAATGCTCTATGATGAGCCGGAAATGGCCCATGAATTACTGGAAAAGATCACCACCAGCACCATTGCCTATTTAAAAGCACAAGTAAAGGCCGGAGCAGACCTGGTTCAACTTTTCGACTCCTGGGCGGGAATTCTTTCCCCGGGTCAATACCATGAGTTCGCTCATCGCTATACCTCCAGGATCTGCCAGGCTATTGATGAAGTACCAGTGACGGTATTTGCCAAAGGAGCTTATTTCGCCCTGCCCAGTCTGGGCGAACTAGCATGTGAAGTTATAGGCCTTGACTGGCAGATGGATGTTGATCAATGTCGTGCAGTTCTAGGTCCGGGAAAAACCTTGCAAGGGAATTTGGATCCCTGTGCTCTTTACGGTGACCGTGAACTTGTCAGAATACGCACCGAAAATATGCTAAAAGCTTTCTCAGGCCAACCTCACATAGCCAACCTGGGACATGGTGTATACCCTGATACTCCACTGGAAAATGTAAAGTGCTTTATTGAAACCGTTAAGCAGTTCCCTATTAATTGAGCTTGGCTAGAACATCTTTTATTCTTCCCAGCGCCTCTCTGAGATCTTGTTCAGAGGCCGCATAGCTAATTCGCACACTATTGGGAGCCCCAAAGGCAGAGCCGGTTACCAGCGCCACCTGTGCTTCTTCCAGAATAAACATGCAAAATTCATCGGAATTGGAGATCACCCGGTCACCGTAACTTTTGCCATAATAGCTGCTTACATCCGGAAAGAAGTAAAAAGCTCCCTGGGGTAGATTGGTTTTCACCCCTGGAATATCTTTAAGCAGGCTGTAAACCAAATCCCGGCGACGTAAATACTCGTCCCGCATGGCAAAGGTAGGACCCAGATCTTCTGTCAATGCAGATAGGGCTGCTCTTTGGGCTATTGAGCAATTGGCGGAGGTGATCTGGCCCTGCATTTTAGAACAGGCTTTGGCCACCCATTGGGGCGCCGCAATATAACCTACTCGCCAGCCGGTCATGGCAAACCCTTTGGCGAATCCGTTGACTGTTATAGTATTGTTATAAATTTCCGGAAAGGAGGCCATGCTTACATGCTCTTCTGTGTAATTTATATACTCATATATTTCATCAGCTATGACGTAAACATGAGGGTGCTCTGCTAGCACCGTGGCCATGTCGGCCATTTCCTCTCTGGTAAAAACGCTTCCAGTGGGATTAGAAGGAGAACTGTATATAACCGCCTTGGTTTTGGGTGAGATGGCATTTTGCAGTTGCGCCGCAGTAGCTTTAAAACCGTTTTCAATATTACCTTCAATATATACTGGCACCCCTTCTGCTAGTTGGATAATAGCCCCATAACTTACCCAATAGGGAGAATATACGATCACCTCATCTCCCGGATTTATCAGGCTGAACATGGCGTTGGCTATAGACTGTTTGGCGCCATTAGAGACCACAATCTGTCCCGGTTGATAGTCGATGTTGTTATCCCTTTCCAGTTTCTCACAAATGGCTTCCCGCAGGTCCAAATATCCATTCACCGGGGGATAACTGAAATATTTACCGGTATCAATGGCTCGTTTCGCCCCTTCGCAGATGTGAGAAGGTGTTTTAAAATCGGGCTCTCCCAAGCTTAGTGCGATGACCTCAATACCCTGAGCCTTGTATTCCCGCGCTCTGGCGGCCATAGCCAGGGTGGCGGATTCCGCCAGGCTGCTAATCCTTTCAGAAACAGGATTGGCCGATGCGATAGTAGAGTTCATATTAAAATTATTTACCTACATCAAAAGTAGCCATTAACACTGGATCATACCAACAATTTATTCACTTTGAAAAAGGGATGGTAGTATTTTATACTATTGATAACCATTAGCCTAAATTACTGCCAGGAAATATCAAATTGGCAGTAATCTTAGATGCCTTCCTGGTAAGCGCTGCGTCTGAGGATGCTGCGTCCCAGGGTAATTTCATCCGTATATTCCAACTCACCACCGATGGGCACTCCTCTAGCGATAGTACTGATCTTCAAACTAAAGGGCTGCAGCTTTTTGGTCAGATAAAACGCTGTGGTATCACCTTCCATGGTGGGGCTCAAGGCCAAGATAACTTCCTTCAATTCTGGATCTGAAGCTCGTATCCGTTCTATTAAGGAAGTAATATTCAACTCGTCCGGACCAACCCCGTCTATTGGTGAGATAATGCCACCTAAAATGTGATACAACCCATGGTACTGACCGGTATTTTCGATAGCAATGACATCTGGCAAGTCCTCCACCACACAGACAATTTGATGGTCTCTCCTGGGGTTGCTGCATATATTACATAACTCCAGGTCCGATATATTATGGCATTGCCGGCAATACCGGATTCCTTGGCGTAACTGAGACAAGCTGGTTGAAAGTGATTCTGTTTGCTCAATAGGGGATTTCAGCAGATGTAAGACCAAACGAAGAGCAGTTTTTTTTCCTATGCCCGGCAATTTGGCAAACTCCTCTACTGCTTGTTCAATCAGTCTGGATGGGAATTGCACTTAGATATTTGCTATAGTACTCTGGCGTCGATCCCAGCATCGCAAATAGCCTCTTTCATAGGCCGTAGGAAATTCAAAGTTCCCTTTTTAACGGTGCACTTACCGCGATGATGAATGATGTAGGCGCATTGTTCTGCTTGCAGTGAAGTGTGTCGGCATACCTTAACCAGAGTTTCGATAACATGTTCAAAAGTATTGTAATCGTCATTGAAAACCACCAAATCCTTGGGGTCCATGACATCGTCCTGCACTTCCGCAACTACTTCTTCCTGAAATTGGTATGACATATCTTCGAATAAGCTAGTAGAATAGTAAAAGTAAAAAAAAATGGACAAATTTGGCTCAAACTGATGTTATATTTCCGACCACCATCCACGAATATATGAGTTCTACCCTGGTGCTGGCTGTGATAGCCGGATATTTTGCTTTACTAATTCTCATTTCCTTTCTTACCTCCAAAAACGCGGATAACTCAACCTTTTTTACCGCTAATAAGCAATCTCCCTGGTATCTGGTAGCATTTGGTATGATCGGGGCTTCACTGTCTGGAGTCACTTTTATTTCTGTTCCCGGCTGGGTAGCCGATAGTCAGTTTTCATACATGCAAATGGTATTAGGCTACCTAGTTGGCTACCTGGTTATTGCTACAATATTATTGCCCCTGTATTATAGACTCAATCTTACTTCTATATACACCTATCTGGAGTCGCGCTTCGGATTTTGGTCTTATAAAACCGGAGCGGCTTTCTTTCTGATATCCCGTACTATCGGCGCTTCCTTCAGACTGTTCTTGGTGGCTGGTGTGCTTCAACTGGCATTGTTCAATAGCTGGGGTGTGCCATTTGAGGTTACGGTGTTGGTGACCATAATTCTGATCTACATCTATACTTTTAAAGGCGGGATCAAGACCATTGTATGGACGGATACCCTGCAGACCTTGTTTATGTTGTTGTCGGTAGCGATAAGTATTCTTCTCATTGGTAAGAGCATGGAGCTATCCTGGCGGGATATGGTGACTGCAGTCCAGGAGAGTAGTTATTCCCAAATCTTTTTCTGGGATTTCGCCGGTGGTAAAAACTTTTTCTTCCAATTCTTTGCCGGGGCTTTTATTGCCATCGTTATGACCGGTCTGGACCAAGATATGATGCAGAAGAACCTTACCTGCCGCACCTTAAAGGATTCGCAAAAAAATATGATGTGGTTTTCACTGACTCTGGTGGTAGTAAACCTCATGTTCCTGGGATTAGGAGCTCTGTTATATCTGTATGCCGCCCACAAGGGTATTGCGTTGCCGGCCAGTACCGACGACCTTTATCCTTTATTGGCTTTGAAGCATTTCGACCTTATAGCCGGAGTGGTATTTTTACTGGGTATCACCGCGGCAGCCTACTCCAGCGCCGACTCGGCACTTACTGCCCTGACAACTTCCTTTTGCGTGGATTTCTTAAATTTCAATTTGGAGGATGCTCCCGGGAAAAAGAAAGTGAGAATGTTGGTTCATGTGGGATTCTCGGTGATCATATTCCTGGTGATAGTCATTTTCAAAGCCATAAATAATGAGGCAGTTATCAGCGCGGTTTTTACCGTGGCAGGATATACTTATGGACCGCTGTTGGGGTTGTATTCTTTTGGGCTCTTTACCAAAAGACCAATCAAAGATCGGTATGTAATATGGGTTTGTTTGTCGGCCCCGGTACTGAGTTATTTTATTGACTTGATCAGCAAACAACAGGGCATTAATTTTGGCTTTTTTATCTTGATCATCAACGGGTTTTTGACTTTTATCGGCCTATGGCTTATAAGTCGCCCTCGCAGTGCCCAGTTGAATAAAGCTTAGAGCAGCTCCTTCATAGGATCCCAAAATACCTGCTGGAAATCAAGAACCCTATTATTTTCCACCTTAACTCCGTCAGCCTCCAGCAGTTCCTGCATTCGCTGCGGGGTTTCGAAATGATGCTTGCCAGTTAGCAAACCCTGACTATTGACTACCCGGTGAGCCGGCACATCGGGATCCGTACCAGCGCCGTTCATAGCCCATCCCACCATTCTTGCGCTGCCACGAGTACCCAGGTAGGCCGCAATTGCTCCATAGCTGGTCACCCTGCCTTTGGGAATTAATTTGGCTACCTCGAAAACATCCTCAAAAAAATTTTGCGATGACATGGCTATAAATTTAACTAACGGCGCCTTATCTTGACAAGCTATTCATCAAAACATTTTATATAAAGTCTACGTATTTATGTTTAAACATATAATGTAACAACATATATAATTTATTCTTATGAATTACGTATTACACCCATCCAGCAGTCGAGGTAGTGGTTCACATGGTTGGTTGGAAAGCAGCCACTCTTTTAGCTTCGCCCAATACTATGACCCTCAGAAAATGAATTTCGGATTACTAAGGGTATTGAATGATGATAAGGTGGCCCCGGCCAGGGGCTTTGGCACCCATCCCCATGATAATATGGAAATTATCTCCATCCCACTTAGCGGAGCTCTGATACACCGGGATGATATGGGTAATTCTTCGGTAATAAATGCAGGTGATGTTCAGGTCATGTCTGCCGGAACCGGGGTTAGACACTCAGAATTCAATCACAGTAAAGAGGAATGGGTTAATTTTCTACAGCTTTGGATCTTTCCAGAGCAGCAAGATATTCCACCCAGATATCATCAAAAAACCTTTTCAGCCCAAGACAGGATTAACCAATGGCAAGTCCTGGTATCGCCCTCAGAGAAGACAGGGGTGCCGATAAATCAAAAGGCTTTCATAAGTAGAACGGATCTTGAATTGGGAAGCACCTTGTCCTATGAGGTCAATATTCCAGGCAATGGTGTTTATCTCTTTGTACTTGAAGGAAAAATTGAAGTGGGGGAGCATACTTTAGATGCCCGGGACGCCATAGGCCTATGGGAGTTTGACTCGATAGAGTTAAAGGCCGGGGAAGATAGCCAAGTATTAGCTATTGAAGTTCCCATGTCATAACCTGATCAAAGTCTAGCCATTCAGCCCTAAAAATAAAGGCTGCCAAATGGCAGCCTGGTGCGCATGAGAGGATTCGAACCTCCACGCCTGAAAGGCACTGCCGCCTGAAGACAGCGTGTATACCAATTTCACCACATGCGCATTAAGGAGGGATAACAAAGATAGAAGTATTTGCCGCAATTCTCAAAACTGGCCCTGCCGTTATTTCCAAAATAATTATCTTGCTTGAGGGCCGTGATTGTGGTCTTTTGGATAACCTCTAACCTTAATGTTCTATGGAAGCCTGAACTTCTAAAGAATGGCGCATATATTGAAATTTTATCAAATATTTAATTTGTTTATTAACAATTCTTCAAATGTTTGGTAAAATTTTTATTTTACTTTTATTTCATATTGATTAGTCGATTTGTTACATTATCAAGTTGGTGAACTGACTAATGAATGATCATAGCAAACTATTGGATAACTACCAGATAGATCCCACTCAGTTGGATGAGGTCTTTAACACCGATAAGAGTATATATCCTCATTATCAAAATATTATTTCCAGGTTTAACCAACTTTCATCTGAAGATTTTAAGAAGGTAAATGAGACCGCCAAGCTATCATTTTTCAATCAAGGAGTCACTTTTAATGTTTATTCTGAAAAGGGAGGGGTTGAACGGGTATTTCCTTTTGATCTTTTCCCCAGGGTAATTGCCAAGGATGAATGGCAGACTCTGGAGCGGGGATTAATTCAGCGCAACCATGCAATTAATGAGTTTCTATGGGATATTTATCACCAGCAACATATTCTCAAGCAAGGTATCATCCCCTTGGATCTGATCTACCGCGATACCTGTTATTGCAAAGAAATGATTGGGATCGATCCCGCGGGAGGAGTATATATTCATGTTTCAGGAACAGATCTGATCAAGCATAAAGATGGTTCATATTACGTTTTGGAGGACAATGTAAGGTGTCCCTCCGGTATAGGTTATGTACTGTCTAACCGGGAAGCAATGAAAAGAACTTTTTCAGGGTTGTTTTTCAACCATAATATTGAGAAAGTCGGACATTATCCGGAACAACTGCTGGAGATCATGCAATCGGTATCACCCAGGCCTGGCGTAGCGCCAAATTGCGTAGTGTTGACTCCGGGCGCTTTTAACTCTGCATACTACGAGCACTCATTTCTGGCCATGAGTATGGGGATTCCCCTGGTTGAAGGCCGGGATCTGTTTGTTGACCAAAATGTGGTTTACAGCAAAAATATAAATGGTCCGGAAAGGGTCGATGTGATCTATCGACGACTGGATGATGATTTTATGGATCCTTTGGTATTCAACCCTGACTCTCTACTGGGTGTTCCGGGTATCATGGGAGCATACCGGGCGGGTAATGTTACTCTGATGAATGCGCCGGGAACTGGATTGGCTGACAATAAAGCGGTATATATTTACATGCCTGAGATCATCAATTACTATTTAGGAGAAGAACCAATTTTAAACAACGTTAAAACTTACCGCTGTGAACTGAAAGAGGATTTTCAATTTGTCAAAGAAAATATGGCCGAATTAGTGGTTAAACCGGTAGACGAATCAGGTGGGTATGGAGTGCTTATAGGAAACAAAGCCACTAAGGAAGAATTGGATCAATACCTGGAACGAATCGCGATGAACCCCAAGAAATATATTGCCCAACCTATCATGTCATTATCGGTGCATCCCACCCTGATCGGGGAGAATGACTGCTTTGAGCCGCGTCATATTGACCTTAGATCTTTCTCCCTGATGGGACGTGATCTCAGATATGTATGCCAAGGTGGATTGACCAGAGTTGCCTTGAAAAAGGGTAATCTGGTAGTGAATTCTTCCCAGGGCGGTGGTTCCAAAGACACCTGGGTATTATCATAATAAGATATGCTGTCTAGAATTGGCAATAGTTTGTTTTGGTTTGGGCGTTACGTAGAGCGACCTGAGCACCTTGCGCGGTACATCTACGCACAATTCCTGGCTTCCATGGATGCTCCCTTACTGCGAAAAAAGAAACCGTAGTGGCTTCCATTGCTAGAATGAATGGGGGTACTTCCGGTAAAGGCAATGAACAGATTTTAAAGGATGTGACTCTCAATAAGTTGAATACCTGTTCTGTCCTATCGTCTGTTAATTACGCCAGGGAAAATGCCCGCGCGGCCCGGGACAGCATATCAAGTGAGCTTTGGGAAGCCACCAACACTTTTTATCATCGTCTGGGCAGCTACCCTACAGAGCAAATTCAAACCGATGGCCCCCTGGATTTTTGTCAATATATTATTGAACGGTCCACTATTATAAAAGGATTAATGGACCGGACTTTGATCCATGATACCGGCTGGTCTATCGTCAATTTCGGTATCAAACTGGAGCGGGCATTACAGGTTATTCGCATTTTAAAGACCAAGTTGGAGGATGTGGCTGGATTGCATGAGTCCATGATTGGGGGCCCTCTGGAAAATTATCAATGGACCACATTGATGAAGTCCTGCCAGGCCTTTGATATGAGTCGCCGATATTTCAAGAGAAGTCCCGGGCGCAGTACTGCCCTGGAGTTTTTACTGCTATTTCCGGATTTTACGAATTCAGTTCAATTTTGCCTGCAACATCTAAGCGCACACATGCGGAATATAGACGACAAGTATCCTTACCCGCCTTACAGCACCGGATTTTTACTGGGAAGAATGCAATCCCGATATGCCTATCTCACAGTAGATGAGATTCTGGAGGATACCACTACATTTTTGGATAATTCGTTGAAGGAGTTACATGGGATCGGCAGTGCATTTGAACAGCAATATCTGACTTACTGATCATGGTACCCTACAATATTACCTATCAGGCCAGAAATCAATACCAAGAGGAGGTATTGGAGGCCATATACGATATCATGGTGATTCCCTTAAGCGACTCTCAGCAACAACTCATGAATTATACCCTTGAGAATTCCCTTGACGAAGAGCCATTTCTGTTCAAGAATAAATTCGGATTTGATATTATTAGGCTTAGGGCGGTGAAGGTTTTTCAAGACTTCGAGTTCAAAGCTGAATTCCAGGTTGAAATTCATGGAGGGATCGCCGATGACCTTTTTTTAAAGCCAGATCAATATCACGATCCCCGATTTGACCGAGAGTTTCGAATAGACCACCATCTGTATCTATATCAAAGTCCCTTTACTCAAATCTCTCCAGACCATGCTGACCAGATATTTTCATATCGGGATGATTTAACCCCATTGGAATATGGGCAGGAATTGAATAAGTATATTCATGACTTACTTACTTATGTGCCTGATTCTACGGATGTCCAAACTAAAGCGGAAGAAGTGTTGAATATCAAGTCTGGAGTATGTCAGGACTATGTGCATGTATACTTGGGTGTAGCCCGACAGAACCACTTCCCTTGTCGATATGTTTCCGGATATTTAAATCAAGGAAAAGACTTGATCGGGGCTGCTAAAATGCATGCCTGGGCAGAACTATTAGTGCCTGGAAAAGGATGGATTGGTTTTGACCCCACTAACAATTTGATGGTTGACCATAACTATATCAAGGTGGCTCACGGAGTGGATTATCGTGATTGCAGCCCTATCCGGGGGGTATTGCGTACTAACGGACCCAATACTACCAGTCATCAGGTAAAGGTTGCGGTCCCTGAGCAATAGGTTTATCTTCTTCATACTGCACTTAACAAATTAATTTAAGTAATTTTGACGCTCTTAAAAATTAGCGAGCATGACATATTGTTTGGGGATTAAAATTGAAAGCGCCCTAATAGCCATAGCGGATACCAGGCTGACTTCGGGTACGGAAACAACAATTGGGAGGAAACTGTCTGTATCGCAAAAAGACGATGGATCTCTATTTATCATGACTTCAGGGTTGAGATCAGTAAGGGATAAAGCCATTACCTATTTCGATGAGGTACTGTCTCAGGACCGGTTTAATTTTTCAAAAATGTATCAGGCAGTTAATGCTTTTGCACAGCAATTGAGGCAGGTAAAGATCGAAGACGAACAAGCTTTGACCGATGCCGGGTATAAATTTAACCTCAACGCCATAGTGGGAGGCCAGCTTTCTCAGGATAACGAGCATAAACTTTTCCGCCTCTACGGTGAGGGGAACTGGGTAGAAATCGGGATGGGTTCACCTTTTGTTATCATAGGGAATTCTGGTTATGGCAAGCCGATATTAGATCGGGTTTTAAGATATCAAAGTTCAATCAACATGGCCTTAAAGGCCGGATTTTTATCATTTGATTCCACATATATCAGCGCTAATGACGTAGGTTACCCCCTGGACTTCCTTGTTTATCCCAAAAACAGCTTTCAAATGGTAACTCACCGATTCCATGAAAATGACCTAGAGGAGACCTCAGGCAATTGGAAGAAAGCTTTGATAGCAGCCATTCGCAGTACTCCGGATGATTGGACCCAAATCATGCTTGACAAAGTTAGTGATCTGCCCAAGACTGAATCAATGGACTTATCTGAAGAGGGGCTTTGATGCGAATTAAGATCCTGGTCCTCTTCCTCAAGAGCCTTCAAGCCTGCGACTTGGGTCTCTTTCGAAAAAAAGCCCTGCACTATCGTGCAAGACGTTTATGATCTGCAGAGGGTGAGGGATTACCTGCGGTGATCCCCAGTGTGGTGGACTGTCATATCAATATCGCCTTCCTTCGCTACGCTCAGGTGGTCCTTTTTCCTCAAGAGCCTTCAAGCCTGCGACTTGGGTCTCTTTCGAAAAAAAGCCCTGCACTATCGTGCAAGGCGTTTATGATCTGCAGAGGGTGAGGGATTACCTGCGGTGATCCCCAGTGTGGTGGACTGTCATATCAATATCGCTTTCCTTCGCTACGCTCAGGTGGTCCTTTTTCCTCAAGAGCCTTCAAGCCTGCGACTTGGGTCTCTTTCGAAAAAAAGCCCTGCACTATCGTGCAAGGCGTTTATGATCTGCAGAGGGTGAGGGATTACCTGCGGTGATCCCCAGTGTGGTGGACTGTCATATCAATATCGCCTTCCTTCGCTACGCTCAGGTGGCCCTTTTTCCTCAAGAGCCTTCAAGCCTGCGACTTGGGTCTCTTTCGAAAAAAAAGCCCTGCACTATCGTGCAAGGCGTTTATGATCTGCAGAGGGTGAGGGATTACCTGCGGTGATCCCCAGTGTGGTGGACTGTCATATCAATATCGCCTTCCTTCGCTACGCTCAGGTGGTCCTTTTTCCTCAAGAGCCTTCAAGCCTGCGACTTGGGTCTCTTTCGAAAAAAAAGCCCTGCACGATCGTGCAAGGCGTTTATGATCTGCAGAGGGTGAGGGATTCGAACCCCCGGTACCTCGCGGTACAACGGTTTTCAAGACCGCCGCGTTCGACCACTCCGCCAACCCTCTGGGTACTTGAATTTGCAAGTGTGCAAAGCTAATTTATAATTTAATTTTATCCAATCACCCGGATAGTGTTTTTGCCCGCTTTAGCTTGCCGTGAGCCACCGGCTGGATTGGTTGAATCCTGGTAGTTTTATCAATAGATGCATTAATTTCGAATCCTACTAAAATGATTATTGACAAGATCAGCAGCCACACCATAAGTGCAATTAGCACTCCAATGGATCCATAGACGGTGTTATAGGTTCCGAAATTGTTGACATAGTAGGTAAACGCAAAAGTAACGCCCAGGCTTAATAACGTGGCCGTTAAAGAGCCTGGAGAAAAGAACTTCCACCGGTCGTGAACTGCAGGAGCCCAAAAGTAAATGGATGAAATGGCAAAAAGGAAAATAAAGAAAAGCACCACGAATCGTAACAATAAAACCATGTAGAATGCAAATGGGGCCATGTTGATGTAAAAGAAATCCGTAGTTTCCAAGAAGTTGATCAGTTGTTGTCCGATAACTAACAGTAGCATGGCGAAGAACAGCACTACTGCTAGCATAAGAGTTAGCGAAGTAGCTATAAAACGAGATTTCCAGAAGTTTCGATTGTCCACCGTGCGGTAGCATTTATTGAATGCCTGCATCAATGACATCATGCCATTAGTAGCGAGGAAAAGGCTAAAGAAGAAACCGAAAGACAATAAGCCTCCACGTCTGTTACTCAGGATATCGCTTATGGTGCCGGCCGCGACATCATACATATCTTCAGGCATCCATTCCCTTAGAAAATCCATTATCTGTAGGTTGAGGTCTGGCAACTGTGCAATTTGTATATACGGGATCAGCGTAAATATGAAAATTATCGCCGGGAAGATAGATAGCGTAAAATTAAAGGCTACTCCGTTGGCTCTGGTGATTATCTCATCATTACGGATTTTATCGAAGAATACCACTAAAATATCGTGTAGTGAAATCCCTCTTTTTTCCAATCGTACCTTTTTTAGGAAACGAATGGTGCGTTGATATACACCAGATCCAATTATTTTGCTGAGGATCCTATGCTTCATGGAAAAAAGGCTTTAGCAGGTCGATCATTAATGCCGGAGGCCGACATGGTTTTCCGGTGTCCATCTTTACAAAGGCCAACAGGGTGTGTCCGGTATGGATATTCTTGTTTTGCTCATTAAAGATTTCATAATGAAAGCAAATCCTAACCCCGGGTAGTTCCTTAAGCATTACCTTTATTTGTAAAAGCTCATCATATTTAGCAGGCAATAGAAACCTGGAGAAGTTTTCCAGTACCGGCATCATTATGCCCTTAGCTTCAAGATCCCGATAGGCGAATCCCAGGTGACGCAGACTCTCCACCCTGGCCACCTCATAGTAGGCGGCATAATTACCATAGTACACATAGCCCATCTGGTCGGTATCTGCGTATCTCACTCGAAGCTGTGTATGGTGTACATACATTATCTAAAGAGTCTGGCTTTATTAAGTGCATTTTGATATACCCGGGCATTTCTCAGATGTTCGCTTAAACTACTGGCAAAACGGTGATAGCCAGAAAAATCTTCTTTAGCACACATGTACAGATAGTTGTGGTCTTCGTGATCCAGAACAGCATCAATAGCTGCAATACTGGGTGACCTAATGGGGCCGGGGGGTAGGCCGGTGTACTTGTAAGTGTTATAAGGCGACTCGATTTCCTTATGTTGGTTCAGCACTCGTTGGATGCTGAAATCTCCCACCGCATACACTAGGGTAGGGTCAGCTTGTAAGGCCATCCCTCTGTCGAGACGATTCATATATAGCCCTGCAATTGTAGCCAGCTCCTGCGGTTTTTGACTTTCAGCATTGACAATGGATGCCAATACCGATACTTCAGGGGGGCTTAAACCGAGATTGGCCGCTTTTTCCTTTCTTTGTGGGTTCCAGAAATTCTCATATTCCCGGTACATCCTTTCCATCAGTTGGTTACCACTGATGTCCCAATATACTTCATATGTATTGGGGATGAACATGGAAAGAATATTCAGGGAGTCAAATCCATATTTTGCGATGAGATCAGGGTCAGAAATCAAAGCCAGAAACTCCTCACTTTTCAGGGCTATATTAGTAGTGAGTTTCTCGGCGAGTTCATCTTTAAGCCTTACGTTGTTAAAGGTAATGTTGACTGGTGCCTGACTACCAGATCTCAATAAGCTAAGTGCCTCTAAATTAGTCATATCAGATTGAAGTTGGTATCTCCCTGATTTAATGGATTGAGGATAATCCATATATTTGGCCAGTAAACCGAATGACACAGGGTCATTTACCAAGTTGTGGGCCAACAGTGAATCAATAACCTGTTGGTAAGAAGAGCCCGGATAGATGTGAAAATACTGATCATCTTGTTCCACCAGTATATTAGGGGTTTTCAATACCTGGTAGATATAAAAGGAGAAGGTACTGAGCAGAACGCTAAAAATAACGATGCCCAAGATCAGGATCTTCCTCTTTCTATTCATAGCTCAAAATTAACAATAAGTTTAGAAATCTACTGAATTCAAAAATTTGATGACCAGCCACGGAGTACTCATTGAACCACAATATTTGCCTTCTATTGCCTTCTTCGTGCTAATAAGGAATTTTGACCGGGTAATATTCGAGTGCCATGAACACTATTTAAAGCAATCCTATCGCAACCGATGTCGTATACTTACCGCTCAAGGGTTATTGGAACTGTATATTCCCGTCCGTCATGAAACGAAAAAAACACCAATGAAGGACGTAAGAATTGACCATACCCAGAAATGGGTTAACCAACATTGGAGAAGCATTATTTCCGCTTATGGTAAAGCTCCTTATTTCGAACATTTCAGAGATTATTTCCATCAGGTTTATTGGCGCAAACACGTTTTCCTCCTTGATCTTAACTTAGAGCTATTCAGCCTCTGTCAAAGGCTTCTAGGCTCGGAACCGAGTTTTCTTAAAACTTCGGATTACCAGACTCAGCCTGGAGCGAATGTTAAAGATCGACGTTCTGTAGTTCACCCTAAGAAAGCCTGGAAATATTATAGCTTTTATAAGCCATGTAACTATAATCAGATTTTTGGCAAAAAGTTTGTGGGCAATTTGAGTATAATTGATTTGATATTTTGTGAAGGCCCCGGAGCCAAATTAATTTTGGAAAACAGCAGGGCATAGAGGGAATTATTTGAGGGTGCCCTTTTGTTTTCTATATTAGAAAAAATGATTTAATTCATGGTATTATTATTCTAATCGGTATACCTTTACGTTAATTAGGAGTAGAATATGGAGGCAAAATTTTCCAATAGAGTCAAAGAGGTTATTTCCCTTAGCAGGGAGGAGGCTTTGCGTTTGGGACATGATTATATCGGTACCGAACATCTGCTATTGGGAATGATTCGGGAAGGCGAAGGGGTGGCTATCAGCTTACTTCAAAAGTTAGGGGTATCCATCGAGGACCTTCGCATTGCCATCGAACAGGCCACAAAAGGTACTGCCACCAGCGAGGTTAAAAATCTATCCAATATTCCACTTACCCGACAATCTGAAAAGGTCTTAAAAATTACCTACCTGGAAGCAAAAATTTTTAAAAGCCAGTTAATAGGAACGGAGCATCTATTGCTCTCCATACTTCGGGACGAAGACAATATTGCTTCCCAAATTATGGAAAAGTTTGAGGTAAATTACGAGGTCGTTAAGGAGCTTCTGGAATATCAGACGGACAATCCGATGGCTTCCTCTGAAACAGATGATCCCGATGATGACTCCTCACGCATTTTCGGAAGTTCGGGTTCTTCCAAAGAGAGCAGCAAAAGCTCAGAGAAATCCAGGACTCCGGTCTTGGATAATTTTGGCCGGGATCTGACCAAGTTAGCCGAAGAGGATAAACTCGATCCCATAGTTGGCCGGGAAAAAGAAATTGAGAGGGTAGCTCAAATATTGAGCCGCCGTAAGAAAAATAATCCAATCTTAATTGGAGAACCAGGGGTGGGTAAGACCGCAATTGCTGAAGGACTTGCTTTGAGGATTATCCAAAAGAAAGTCTCCAGGGTGTTATTTGGCAAAAGAGTGGTGACCCTGGACCTCGCTTCACTGGTTGCTGGTACGAAATATAGAGGGCAGTTTGAGGAAAGAATGAAAGCGGTGATGAACGAATTGGAGAAATCTCCAGAGGTTATACTGTTCATCGATGAGCTGCATACTATAGTAGGAGCAGGAGGAGCATCAGGTTCTCTGGATGCCTCGAACATGTTCAAGCCCGCTTTGGCACGAGGGGAAATCCAGTGCATTGGGGCTACCACCTTGGATGAATACCGGCAATATATCGAGAAGGATGGGGCTTTGGCCAGAAGATTCCAAATGGTCATGGTTGATCCCACCACTCCGGAAGAGACTATAGAGATTCTGGAAAATATCAAGAACAAGTATGAGGAACACCATCACGTTAATTACACCGACGATGCTGTACAGGCTTGTGTAAAGTTATCTGACCGCTACATTAGCGACCGCTATCTTCCGGACAAAGCAATTGATGTATTGGATGAGGCAGGATCCAGGGTACACATCAATAATATTTATGTTCCCGAGGAGGTAATTAAATTGGAAGAGGCCATTGAAGATATAAAGCAAGAGAAGAACCGGGTAGTTAAAAGTCAAAAGTACGAGGAGGCTGCCCAACTGAGGGATAAAGAGAAAAAGTTGATAGAGCAACTGGACATGGCCAAGCTTCGTTGGGAAGAGGAAACCAAAACCAGAAGATATACCGTTGACGAGGAGAATGTGGCGGAAGTGATCGGTATGATGACTGGAATTCCCACCAGCCGCATCGCCCAGAATGAAAGCCTTAAACTACTGGGAATGGGGGAAGAGCTCACCAGAAAGGTTGTGGGGCAGGAAGATGCTATTCAGAAACTGGTCAAAGCCATACAACGAACCCGCGTGGGATTGAAAGATCCCAGGAAACCTATCGGCTCATTTGTTTTTCTAGGTCCTACCGGCGTAGGTAAAACCGAATTGGCCAAAGTATTAGCTTCTTACCTTTTCGACAAGGATGAAGCATTGATCCGAGTCGATATGAGCGAATACATGGAGAAATTCAGTGTATCTCGATTGGTAGGAGCTCCCCCCGGATATGTAGGTTACGAGGAAGGGGGACAACTCACAGAGAAAGTTCGCCGCAAACCGTATAGTGTGGTATTGTTGGATGAAATTGAGAAAGCTCATCCTGATGTTTTCAATATCTTACTGCAGGTGATGGATGACGGGATCCTGACTGACGGTCTAGGCCGTAAGGTTGATTTCCGGAATACCATTCTCATCATGACTTCCAATATTGGAGCCCGCGACCTCAAGGATTTCGGAGCGGGTATCGGCTTTTCTACCGGCAACCGCGAGGAGAACATGGATGATATCATGCGGAGCACCATCCAGAAAGCCCTGAAAAAAACCTTCAGTCCTGAATTTTTAAACCGCCTGGATGACGTGATCGTATTTAATTCTCTTAAACGGGAAGACATTCATAAGATTATCGATATCACGCTGGAGAAACTGTTTACCAGGATCACAGATCTGGGTTACCAGGTGGAATTAACCACCAAAGCGAAAGATTTCCTGGCGGAAAAAGGCTACGATCCTCAATACGGAGCACGACCACTCAACCGCGCCATCCAGAAGTACTTAGAAGATGTGGTGGCAGAAGAGATACTAAAAGGAGATATCGTGGAGGGAGATGTTATTGTAGCCGATCATGATGGCAAGAGCGAAGAACTGAAAATAAAAATTCGCAAGAAAAAAGTCCCCAAAGAAGAAAAATAGTAAACTCCGGGGCACCAATTTCACTTCAACATAACTTATTTCAACGGGTTTGTAATTTAGACAGGAAAAATAGTACTTTATTTATAATTAATTATATTTTTTGTATGTATCGTACTATTTGAGTAACTTGTACGTCCTTATTTGAATAAGAACACTAAATGATAAAACCGCTACGACTGTTTTGTTTGGTAGCCTTGTTATGTATTGGCAATCAGTTAATTGCCCAACAAGTGACCAATATCGAGGCTAGAAAACTCAATGATCAAATTGTGAGGGTAACCTATGATTTGATTGGTGAACTGCCTGGTCAACTGTTTACTATCACTCTTTATTCTTCTGTAAATGATTTTAAATTACCCCTGCAGTACGTTGAAGGTGACGTGGGGGAAGATGTAGAAACTGGTCGAAATCGCTTCATTGACTGGGACATAAGCAAGGAATTAGTAGCCTTTGATGGGGACCTCACTTTTGAAGTCCGGGCAGTCCTGGTATTTTCACCGGTAAAATTAAACTATCCGGTATCAGGTTCACTTCGCAGAGGCAGCACCCAAACCATCACCTGGTTAGGAGGTAGCGGGGATCAGTTTGTAGATATTGAACTGCTCAGGAATGATCGAAAAATCCGAACTATCGCTAGAACCAGGAGCGATGGTGTTCATGAATGGACAGTTCCGCCAACTCTAAAGCCAGGCCCTGGATATAGCATAAAAGTATCAAGTACCTCGTCCACTCAATCCGACCGTGGCGGGTATTTCTCCATCAAACGACGAGTTCCGTTGTTGGTAAAACTTATCCCTTTGGCAGCAATAGTACCAGCAGCAATTTTATTACTGGATGACGATGGAACCAGCGGACCCAGGATCTTACCAGAACCTCCGGACCCACCTGATTAGAATGTAGTATACCCATGAATTTTAAAACCACTACTTATATAACCATACTGACACTGCTGTTTTCCTTTCAAGGACTAGCCCAGGTGATTGACTTTACTATAGCCAGCCAATCGCTTGATGAAGATGTCAGTAATTTCACCCTAACAGTGCAAATGGATGTTCCATCACTGGTTGATATTACCATTCCCTTTACTCTTTCGGGCACAGCCACCGAAGGAGTAGGGAATGACTACGAACTGGTTACACTCAGTCCAGTCACCATTACTGCCAGTAATACAACTGCAGATATTACCGTAAATCTAAACGATGATACCGATACGGAACCGAATGAGACCATCATATTTACCTTAGGTACGCCTAGTTCCGGGTCCCTGGGCAGTATTACGGTTCACACCACCACAATTTTGGATAATGATACTCCACCAACGGTTTCTATACTAACTCCGTCCGATAATGATGTCTTTACTCCTGGCCAAACCATCAATTTTACCGGGACTGCTGACGACGCGGAGGACGGGGACTTGACAGACGATATACAATGGTCTTCAGATATTAACGGAAGCTTTGGGTCTGGTGGAGCAGTCAATATTTCTACTTTGTCAGCCGGAACTCATGTCATTACCGCTTCGGTAACTGATAATGATGGCTTCTCGGATAGTGATAATATCAACGTAACGGTAAACACTGCGCCTACCGTGAGTATCACAGCCCCTGCGGATGGATCGGTATTTACCCCGGGTCAGTCGATCAATTTCACAGGAACTGCCAGTGATGCGGAGGAAGGTGATCTATCGGCGAGCATATCCTGGACTTCCGATCTGGATGGCAGCCTGGGCAGCGGAGCTTCTATCAACACCAGTACGCTCACTGCGGGCACCCATGTCATTACCGCCTCGGTGACCGATGGTAATGGCTCATCGGATAGTGATAATATCAACGTAACGGTAAACACTGCGCCTACCGTGAGTATCACAGCCCCTGCGAATGGATCGATATTTACCCCGGGTCAGTCGATCAACTTCACGGGAACTGCCAGTGATGCAGAGGATGGAGACTTAACTGACAATATTCAATGGTCTTCTGACCTTGATGGCAATATTGGGTCAGGTGGAAGTATTAATATTTCTACTTTGTCAGCTGGCACCCATGTTATTACCGCCTCGGTGGCCGATAGTGATGGCTCATCGGATAGTGACAACATCAGCGTAACGGTAAATTCTGCACCAATCGCCAGCAATGTCAACATCACGGGCGCTGCGGAAGTAGGACAGACGTTGACGGGTAACTATGATTATAGCGATGCTGAGAATGATCCTGAGGGCACGTCCACCTACCGCTGGCTGCGCAATGGATCGCCAATCAGCGGAGCCACCGGTATTAGCTATACCCTGGTGGTAGCGGATGAGGGGGCAAATATCATTTTTGAGGTGACGCCGGTTGCTCAGAGCGGGGTATCCCCCGGGAGCCCGGTACAGAGTCCGTCGGTGGGTCCTGTAGCGCCTGCGAACACGGCTCCCACGGCCACCAATGTCAACATCACGGGTACTGCGGAAGTAGGACAGACGCTGACGGGTAACTACACTTACGACGATGCAGATAATGATCCTGAGGGTACGTCCACCTACCGCTGGCTGCGCAATGGATCGCCAATCAGCGGAGCACCGGTATTAGCTATACCCTGGTGGTGGCGGATGAGGGGGCAAATATCATTTTTGAGGTGACGCCGGTTGCTCAGAGCGGGGTATCCCCCGGGAGTCCGGTACAGAGTCCGTCGGTGGGTCCTGTAGCGCCTGCCAATACGGCTCCCACGGCCACCAATGTGAATATTACGGGTACTGCGGAAGTAGGACAGACGCTGACGGGTAACTACACTTACGACGATTCAGATAATGATCCTGAGGGTACGTCCACCTACCGCTGGCTGCGCAATGGATCGCCAATCAGCGGAGCCACCGGTATTAGCTATACCCTGGTGGTGGCGGATGAGGGGGCAAATATCATTTTTGAGGTGACGCCGGTTGCTCAGAGCGGGGTATCCCCCGGGAGTCCGGTACAGAGTCCGTCGGTGGGTCCTGTAGCGCCTGCCAATACGGCTCCCACGGCCACCAATGTGAATATTACGGGTACTGCGGAAGTAGGACAGACGCTGACGGGTAACTACACTTACGACGATTCAGATAATGATCCTGAGGGTACGTCCACCTACCGCTGGCTGCGCAATGGATCGCCAATCAGCGGAGCCACCGGTATTAGCTATACCCTGGTGGTAGCGGACGAGGGGGCAAATATCATTTTTGAGGTGACGCCGGTTGCTCAGAGCGGGGTATCCCCCGGGAGTCCGGTACAGAGTCCGTCGGTGGGTCCTGTAGCGCCTGCGAACACGGCTCCCACGGCCACCAATGTCAACATCACGGGTACTGCGGAAGTAGGACAGACGCTGACGGGTAACTACACTTACGACGATGCAGATAATGATCCTGAGGGTACGTCCACCTACCGCTGGCTGCGCAATGGATCGCCAATCAGCGGAGCCACCGGTATTAGCTATACCCTGGTGGTGGCGGATGAGGGGGCAAATATCATTTTTGAGGTGACGCCGGTTGCTCAGAGCGGGGTATCCCCCGGGAGTCCGGTACAGAGTCCGTCGGTGGGTCCTGTAGCGCCTGCCAATACGGCTCCCACGGCCACCAATGTCAACATCACGGGTACTGCGGAAGTAGGACAGACGCTGACGGGTAACTACACTTACGACGATGCAGATAATGATCCTGAGGGCACGTCCACCTACCGCTGGCTGCGCAATGGATCGCCAATCAGCGGAGCCACCGGTATTAGCTATACCCTGGTGGTGGCGGATGAGGGGGCAAATATCATTTTTGAGGTGACGCCGGTTGCTCAGAGCGGGGTATCCCCCGGGAGTCCGGTACAGAGTCCGTCGGTGGGTCCTGTAGCGCCTGCCAACACGGCTCCCACGGCCACCAATGTCAACATCACGGGCACTACCGAAGTAGGAGAAACGTTAACGGGCAATTATACCTATAACGACGCAGATGGAGACACTGAAGGCAACTCTACTTATCGCTGGCTGCGTGACGGATCGCCTATTAGTGGTGCTATATTATCCACCTATAATCTGGTAGTTGCCGATCAGGGGACCATTATTACTTTTGAGGTGACCCCGGTCGCTCAAAGCGGAGTTTCACCGGGTAATCCCGTACAAAGCCCTGGTGTTGGTCCAATTGGAGCAGCCAATGGAGTCCCCTTTGCCACTGATGTAAATATCACAGGGTCTACCGAGGTGGGGCAGACCTTGACCGGTAACTATACCTACAACGATGCAGATAATGATCCTGAGGGCACCTCAACCTATCGCTGGCTGCGTGACGGTGTAGCGATTACTGGCGCCACCAACCAGACCTACACCCTGGTAGCAGCAGATATTGGGGCTAATATCATATTTGAGGTAACCCCAGTGGCACAAACTGGCTCTTCACCAGGCAGCGCGGTACAAAGCCCTCCCGTAGGGCCGATCACACCAGTAAATACTCCACCGACTGCCAGTGGAGTTAATATAACAGGAACTACGGAAGTGGGTCAAACACTAACTGGTAACTACAGCTATAACGATGCAGAAAATGACCCGGAAGGGAATTCTCTTTTTAGGTGGTTGCGGAATGGAGTCGCTCTTACTGGCGCCACCAATCAGACCTATACCTTAGTAGCGGCTGACTTAGGAGCAAATATTATTTTTGAAGTGACCCCGGTAGCTCAGACAGGAGATTCTCCCGGCACCCCGGTGCAAAGCCCGGCAGTAGGCCCGGTTTCGCCGGCCAACGCTGTTCCTACAGCTACGAATGTTAACATTACCGGGTCCACAGAAGTAGGACAGACACTAACAGGTAACTATACCTACAACGATGCGGATGACGATCCTGAGGGTACCTCAACCTATCGATGGCTGCGGGACGGACAGCCCATAGCGGGAGCGGTACAATCCACCTATAATTTGGTTGTTGCAGACCAGGGCACGGTCATCACTTTTGAGGTGACCCCGGTGGCACAAACTGGTGCCTCACCAGGAACACCGGTGCAAAGTCCAGGAGTGGGTCCAATTGGCGCAGCTAATGGTGTGCCTATTGCCACCAATGTATCCATTTCCGGAGCTACCGAGGTTGGGGAGATTCTAACGGGTAACTATTCATACAATGACGCTGATAACGATCCTGAAGGAACCTCCACCTACAGATGGCTACGGGACGGAACTCCTATTTCAGGAGCAACCTTTCAAACTTATACCCTGGAGTTAGCAGATTTAGGGACCAATATTATTTTTGAGGTAACTCCGGTAGCTGCCACTGGCGCATCTCCGGGCAGCGCGGTACAAAGCCCGTCAGTGGGCCCAATAACGGATGTGAATACTCCACCAATTGCCAGCAACGTAAATATTGTAGGAAATCCGTTGGAAGGGGAAACATTAACTGGAAATTATGATTACAGTGATGCGGACGGAGACCCCGAAGGTAACTCCACTTTCCGATGGCTACGGGATGGAACAGCGATCGTTGGCGCAACATCGCTTCAATACACTTTGCAAATCAATGATGTCGGCGCTACAATCGTTTTTGAGGTAACCCCGGTTGCTCAGTCGGGAACATCCCCTGGAAATACAGTACTGAGCCCTGGATTAGGACCTATCATTGCAGATAACACCGCACCGGTAGCCTCGGATGTAAATATCACCGGGGATACTGAAGTCGGACAGGTACTCACCGGAGAATATGACTATGATGACGCAGATGGAGACCCAGAGGGGAATTCAACATATAGATGGTTACGGGATGGAGTGGCTATTACAGGGGCCACTTCTATAAATTATACTTTGGTTACCGCCGATCTAGGGGCTACTATTGTATTTGAAGTAACACCGGTAGCACAAACTGGCATATCACCTGGGAGTGCCGTACAAAGCGCGGGTGTGGGTCCTATTGGAGCTGCCAATAGATTCCCTACTGCTACTAACGTGGAAATTGATGGTTCACCGGAAGTAGGGGAAATCCTTACCGGGGATTATGACTACCAGGATGCGGATAATGATCAGGAAGGAACCAGTACTTTTCGTTGGTTAAGGGATGGGGTAGCTATAAACGACGCCACCAACATTGAATATACTTTGGTTGCGGCAGATATCGGAGCAAATATAATATTTGAAGTAACTCCGGTTGCCCAAACTGGTGCCAGCCCTGGAAGCCCTGTACAAAGCGCTCCTATAGGCCCTGTAGTAGCGGCAAATGCACCTCCGGTGGCAAGTAATGTAGTGGTAAGCGGAAGCCCTCAAGTGGGAGAGACCTTGACCGGAAACTATGTATACCAGGATGCAGATGATGACCCGGAGGGCACTTCAACATTTCGCTGGTTACGCAATGGGTCTCCTATTTCCGGTGCAACCGGCCAAACATACACCTTGCAACAGGCAGACCTAGGTACCATGATTAGTTTTGAGGTGTTGCCTGTAGCTCAGGCCGGAGATTCACCAGGGAGGCTGGTTCAAAGTGTACCGGTTGGTCCGGTGATCGCTGCTAATGCTGTACCGGTAGCCAGCAATGTAAATATCACCGGTTCCACGGAGATAGGCTCTATTCTGACAGGCAATTACACCTATACTGATGCCGATGATGATGCTGAAGGAACCAGTACTTTTCGCTGGCTTAGAAATGGTGATCCCATTGATGGCGCTGTAAGTATTACTTACACCTTACAGGATGAGGACTTATCCGCCACTATTGCTTTTGAAGTAACACCTGTGGCACAAACGGGCGCTTCCCCTGGTGAACCGGAAGTAAGCCCTGCTGTAGGACCGATTGGCGAAGCCAACTCCATCCCCAGCGCAACTGAGGTTACAATTTCAGGAAGACCTGAGGTAGGTTTAACCTTGACTGGCAGTTATATCTACGTAGATGCGGATGGTGACCTGGAAGGTAAATCCACTTTCCGATGGTTAAGAAATGGTAATGCCATTCCCGCCGCCACTCTCCTAACTTATACGCTGATGCCGGCTGATCTAGGGGCTATGATACGGTTCGAGGTAACGCCCATTGCCGAAACTGGAGCTAATCCCGGCGGTGCGGTAAGCAGTTCCGCTGTAGGTCCTATAGCGGCTGCCAATTCAGCGCCTGTAGCCAGTGCGGTAACTATATCCGGAATCGCTGAGGTAGGCCAACAGCTTAATGGTATCTACACCTACAACGATGCAGATAATGATCCCGAGGGAAGTTCTACTTTCCGCTGGCTGCGTGACAAGGTAGCCATAGAAAATGCGGTCACTCAAAGCTACCGTCTGGCCAATGCAGATTTAGGGGCTGAAATAGTATTTGAGGTGACCCCAGTGGCGCAATCCGGTCTATCACCGGGAAATCCTGCCACCAGTGCGCCCATCGGCCCTATTAAGGAACCTGATCTAGAACCCATTTCAATAACGGGTGATAATTTACCGCGCTTTTTTGAAGCGGGGTCGGGTGATCAAAGCTACAGTGTAGAGGTGGGCGGTGACATTGAAGTGGAAAGGGTGCTGTTTATCTTTAAGGGCCTCACTTCAGCTAGAGATGCCTGGGTAACCAGAGATTTGCAATCAGAAAGCAATCGTTACTCGATTAGTATTCCGGAAGATACATTTGATGAGATGGGTCTGGAATACGAATTTATAGCCAGTGATGTAGAAGGGAATTCCGTAAACCTGTTAGGCATCACCTATATAAGATATCCCGGAACTGGCATAGATTTTGAGTCCATGGTATTTGGAAATCGAGTGACCCATTATAATATGATCTCAGCGCCGCTGACCTTAGACAATAGGAATATCTCAAGCATCCTGGAGGATGACCTGGGCCCTTATAACCAGGAGGAATGGAGATTATTTACTCATACTCCCGATGGCGTAGTAGAATATCAGGAAGGTTTGAATGAGCTGGAAAAAGGTAAAGGATATTGGCTGATCGCACGAAACTCCACGGAGTTGAATACCGGTGCTGGAACCACTGAATTATCAGGGGATGCCCCATTTCAATTGTCCCTGGTACCGGGATGGAATTTAATCGGCAACCCTTATCTTTTCAATGTTTCCTGGACAGAAGTACTTGAAAGCAATCCCGCGGTGGCCAATGCCATGATCGATGAATTATTGACTGTTTATCAGGGAGGCTATGATGAAACCGAGATTATGGTTCCAACCAGAGGAGCTTTTGTGTTTTCTGATCAGATCCTATCGCTAAGAGTACCATTGCAGAAGAACGAAACTATCCAAGGGGGTCGCATATCCAATGTAAAAGAATCTCAGCAAAAGCCCGGCGATTGGAATTTATCCCTAGACCTGATAGCCGGCCAGTTGATAAATTCCAGGGGGGGCATTGGTATGAGATCCGGTGCAAATGACGGCAGAGACAACCATGATGCGATCCGAGCGCCACGGTTTCTAGAATATATGGATATTAATATTCCTCATCCAGAGCACTTGGGTAAATACTTTAGCAGGGATATAATTTCCCCAAAGGAGAACCATGAATGGGCTTTTACCGTTGAAACCAACGTAAACGAACCGCTCATCGAACTCCAATGGGATAACAATGAAGTTGTGGATTTGGGAAAAGAGTTATGGTTGTATCATATTGAAGAAGAGAGAGTTACTGATATGAGTATTGCCAGTAGTTATTCATTCCGCAATCGGGAAAGCAATTCTTTCAGCCTATTATACGGTGACGAAGAATTTGTCAAAGACCTCCTGGTATCTCAGAAACCCACCATATCCACCGCATACCCTAACCCATTTGATAATATCGTGAAGGTGGAAATTGGTCTTCCAACACGCCAGGATCCCAAACAGGTCTCACTTGGCGTGTATGATATAAATGGACGCAGAGTGAATGAGATTTGGTCGGCGCCATATCAGGCTGGGTTTTATACCATAACCTGGGATGGTGAAAATGCTAAGGGTATTTCTGCCAGTCCAGGAGTATACATATTGAGATTGGATATCACCGGAGAGGGTTCTGTTTACAGGAGACTAATAAAAAAATAGGGGTGTCTGGTAAAAACATAATATTGTTGATCTACTTTTTGAGTTGTTGGTCTTCGGTCAATGGTCAGAGCTATACCGGGAAGAGCAATCCTCTACGAGTGACCATCGGAGATTCTGCCATACTGAAAAAGGAAATCAAACCCACTATCAAATGGATTTATCCAAGCGATAGACAAGAGAAATTGGATCGGGAAAAGGTAATAATAAAGCTGGGGATAAATTCTGAATCGCCATTAACCCGCATATCAATTATACTCAACGATGAGGTAATTGCCATCCACGATACTTTGGGAACCAGTGATGATAGCGGCTATCTTTTTGATGCCTGGATCGAGCAGCCCCTGGAGTTTGCTCCTGGTACCAACAACATCGTATTGGTAGTTCAGAATGAGTTGGGGGCCCTTCAGCACAAAAGGACCATCGATGTAGACATAGAGTCCGATCTCGGGGACAACTACGCGCTGCTAATTGGAATTGACGAATATGACTTCTGGACTAATCTGGATAATGCCATTCGCGATGCAGAAAATGTGGCCAAGGCCTTGGAAGGTAAGGATTTTAACATTGACCTATTGCGTAACCCGACCACTTTCGACATTCTTGATAAACTTGAAGAATACGCTCGAAAGGATTTTAATAGCAATGATCAATTATTGGTGTACTTTGCCGGTTATGGCTTCTTTGATAGCCTGGATGGAAAAGGATACCTTATATGTAAGAATAGCGTCAATGAACCGAAGGTGAATGCCACCTATCTTTCCTACGATGTGATCAAATCTATCCTCAACAATATACCAGTATCGGATATTTTTATGTTGATGGACGCCGTTAAAGGGCGGGGTGAGCCGTTGCCAATCAGCGGAAATCATCCCATTTTTACCTCCTTGGGAGATAACCCGGAGCCTGATGAACTAAACAGTGTCCTCCCCAAAACCAGGATCGGCGTGCTGTCCGGAATGGAGAATTATCGTTGGAACTTGTCTTACAATGGTGGTTCGCCTCTGAGCAAGGCATTTATTAGTTACCTATCGAATACCAACGATCAGGGGTTCAGTTGGCTGGAGCTGTTTGAGGAGTTTGAGGGGATCCATCCTAAACCTATTTATGTGGAATTTGGGGATCATGTCCCGGGAAATGGATTTACTTTCAGATAGCATTGCAACCATTTCACCTGTTTTATGGTCTAGTTAATATGAGGAATGTTCTACTGGGTATTTTCTTCCTGATATTGCACCTGCCACTGTATCCTCAGATACATATTGGTACGGCAGCTTCCTATGGAACGGAGTTGGCTCAGTGGGGTGGACAATTGCAGTTGGGCTACCAGTGGCAGCACTGGGGTGTGAGAGCATCTTATATCGCCTACTTTAAGGAAGAGGTTACCGTAAAACCCAGTGCCTATAATGTTGATGCCATCTACCAGTTCCCATCCTCGTTGGCTATGGTACCCTATTTATTTTCAGGTATCAGTATTCTAAAAAATGAAACCAGGGAATCGGTTGATCAAATTTCACAAACTACTGACGGTGGGTTCAACCTGGGAGCCGGAACTTATTGGAACTTCAGAAGGGTGAAACCATTTACAGAATTTAAATTCGTTACGGGACCGGACCATCAGTGGTTTTTAACTGGTGGGATTATGTATCAAATTACCAGTAGATAGTACTAATAAGACCTTCTCCTGGACTTACGCCGCCTTTCAGGACGTTTCTTTCGATCACCCAGGATCTGCCTGAATATTTGGAAAACATCCCGGTGTTCTTTGTAATCAACACAGTCCAATTCCTCATTTAGGTCACTAGATGGGGAGGGAAATCTAGCCTCACTAATACTGGAAAACTCAGGATCTTCATTTACTTTTTGCATGAATAATGCCCAAATAGGTAAGGCCATGGCAGCCCCTTGTCCATAAGTAATGGTGCGAAAATGAATATTTGGATCGTCGCTGCCTACCCAGGCTCCGGCAACCAAGTGAGGAGTGATTCCAATAAACCATCCATCCGCATGACTTTGGGTAGTACCTGTCTTCCCGGCAATGTCATTTTTAAGGCCGTACTTGTGACGTAACCTTTGAGCGGTACCTTTGTTCACTACGTTTTTCATCATCTCCAACATTAAGGTTGCGGTGCGTCCACTCATCGCCCGGTTCTCAGCTTTGTCCCGATTAATTTCCTTCAATACCTCGCCTTTAGAGGTTACGATGCTGGTAATAAAATTCGGTTTTAACGCATAACCTTCCCGGGCAAAACTGCTGAAAGCGGCTACCATTTCAAATAAGGAGAGATTAGGCGTACCTAAAGCGATAGAGGGAACTTCAGGTATATCGCTGGTTATCCCCATATCCTTGGCCATCTTAACTGCCCTATTGATGCGAGTGCGTTTAAGTACTTTAACTGATACCGTATTTACAGAATGGGTAAGCGCTCCGTGAACCGAATAATAGCCATCGTAGTTGTCATCAGCATTTCCCGGGGACCAGTCATCGAAGTTGGTATAGGTTACCCTCTTGGAGCTTACAAAATCGCAGGGGTCCACCCCGCTTTCCAGGGCCGCTGCATAGACCACAGGTTTAAAAATAGATCCTACTTGCCGCTTGGTTTGGGTGTTGACATGATCGAATTTAAAATATTGATGGTCAATACCTCCCACCCAGGCCAGGATCCCACCACTTTCCGGATCCAGGGCCAGGAATCCGGCATTTAAAAAATAAAGGTAGTGTTTGATAGAATCCAGTGGACTCATTTCAACTTCCTTTTCCCCATCCCAGGTGAAGATGGTCATGGGGTAGGCTTTCTTGAACTCGGCTTGAATTTCTGCTTCTTCAAGTCCCTGTGCTTTTAGTTGTTGATACCTGGGGGTACGATGGATGGCTTGAATTAAGGTGCTCCGGTTACGGTACCAGGGTCTGGTCTTCCCCCAATGGTCGTTAAATATCTGCTGCAGATCAGCCATATGTTGGGACATTGCTTCCTCTGCGTATCTTTGAAGTTTGGAATTAATGGTAGTATATATCTTCAGCCCATCAGTATATAGGTTAATGGGTTCCCCTTCTGTGATTGAATCCTGATTGACCCAGGTAGTTAATTCTTTACGTAGATGCTCGCGAAAGTAAGTGGCCAAGCCGTCATTGTGGGTAGTGGGGGTATAGCGGATCTCCAAGGGAAGGGCTAACAATGAATCAAATTTGGCCTCATCCAGATAATGGTATTTTTTTAGCTGCCCCAGTACCACATTACGTCTTTTGATGGCATTCTCTGGATTACGGTGGGGGTTGTACAAAGTAGTAGCTTTGAGCATGCCCACCAATACGCATGATTCCTGCAAATCCAGTTCTCCCGGGGTCTTATTAAAGAATCGTCGAGCCGCGGTTTCAATTCCAAAGGCATTGTGTCCAAAGCTTACCGTATTGAGATACAGCGCCAATATCTGCTGTTTGTTATAGACCCTTTCTATCCTTTTTGCCACAACCATTTCCTTTATCTTACTTATGGGTAGGCTCAGCATACCCCCCTGTGCTCTGGGAAAGATATTTTTGGCCAGTTGCTGGGTTAGAGTGCTTCCTCCTCCCGAACTTTTATCCTGCATCACTACAGTCCGGATGGCTACTCTTAGCAGGCTGCGATAATCCACTCCATTATGCTGGTAAAACCTGACATCTTCAGTAGCGATCAAGGCATCAACCAGATGCTCCGGAAGGTCTGCAAACCCTATATTGGTTCGTTCCTGCAGGTAGTATTTCCCTAAGAGGACGCTATCGGAGGAGTAAATCTCAGACGCAATGCTATTTTGATAGTTTTTAATTTCCTTGATACCGGGTATTGTTCCCATTAAACCCCAGGCAACAGCATAGTAAACCCCCAACATCAAAACTAAAATTGCCATGACGGTAATAGCAGAAATTTTACCGGCCATGGGCAACCATGGGTGATTTTGATAACCTAGGTAAAGGCGAAATAATTTAGTCTTGAGTATATGTAGCTGAATATTTTTCAAGGTTAACCGCCTAACGATCACTCATAACGCTTATTGTGATATCTCGTCAATATGAACCGTGATATTTGCGAAAGAACCACTCCACCGCTATCAGTAATAGCAATACCAATAAGGCCCAGGGCCAGCGGATTATGGGTAAAAAAGCCTCTTCAGTAAAGATAACTCCTTGAGCAGGAGCCGAAGCGAGGGTAGTACTGAGATTTTCCCATTGCTGCATGGTAAAAAATTGCCCGCCTGTCCGTTCTGATAGGCTGCGAAGAACCTGATGATCCGCAGTCAGCTCCAGGGCTTCAAGTTGTAATTCAGTGATGCTGAATTGTCCTCTGCTGGTTCTGATCTGTCCTTCAATTTCTGATCTGGCAGTGTAACTGTAGACCCCGGCCTGAAGCCCGCCAATGCGATATTGGGTATTCCCCTCGCTGGTGGTATAGCTATAGGACTGTACGGATCCATCAGGCTGCCGAAGGTCCATATCTACATTGTAGCCGTATACTTCCTCATAAATTTCATTATAGATCTCAGTTTCCAGGATTGCCGGTTCGCTAATATTAAACTCACTACTGATAGGATATACCCGGAACCGAGTCTTATCCTCTTCTGAGGAAAGATATTGTACTAATTTCCCCACCAATTCATCAAAGTACTCAAAGTTTTGATTTTGTTGATATTCATTAAGCCTCCATTGCCAGATCCCTTCACCGAGCATTACCGCCGTTTTCTGATCACCATCGTCCATGACGGCCAGCAAGGGATGGTCAGTAGTCAAATTCCCCACCTTTTGGGTAAGTAATACTTCTGCTCCACCACTAATTTCATAGTTGGCAAACGGTACTGTTACCGGATTAAAGCCGGGTAACAACTGTTGCAGTTGTGGGGTTAGCTGGAATTTACCAAAGCCGGTATTTACTTCGGCTGTAACCTGATCGCGCTGAGAATTGATCAACTCAATATTCAGAATTTGGTTTTCTTCATTAAACCTGGATATATTACTTCTGCTGCCCACTATAAACCATAGCGGAACTTCTGCTTGGTACATATTAGCGATTACCGGGATCCGGTTGGTTTCCTGCCGGCTGATCTGGTGTAAAATAACCAGATCGTATTCCTCAGACTGTGGGGTACTGATCCCGGGAATATAAGTTTCGAATTGATAATTTTGGTTGTTCTCAAGGGCGCTTTTCAAGGCTTTAATGTCGGGATGCGGGCTCCTGGCGGCCAATAGGATATTGCGCTTTCCTTCGATTACTTCAATATAAGCATGTCGGTAATTGTTGACGGTACTGAACTCTCCATCAACCGGGGCAACGGCTATCCGATAATCCTTTAAACCTTTAGTGGCAGCATCCAAGGTAAAATCCACCTCTAGCAGTTGAGGTGATTG
The DNA here is from genome assembly GCA_965224285.1 of Cyclobacteriaceae bacterium. Classification (GTDB taxonomy): domain Bacteria; phylum Bacteroidota; class Bacteroidia; order Cytophagales; family Cyclobacteriaceae; genus JAJCYK01. The sequence goes on along the minus strand of OZ245043.1, from coordinate 2,641,653 downwards.
GGTGAGCGCCATAGATTTGCGTTGCAGTACTTGATTCCCTTCAGATAGTACCATCTGCACATTTTGGTCATTGAATCCGTTGTTGGACACTTCTGCCCTGATGATGAATTGGTTCCCCTGATAGGCTATTTTATTATAGTGGAGAGCCTTTAGCCGAAGGTCCCGCTGTGGTATGGTATCTCCCCATCCCATGGTGTGAATTGGAAATTGATAGGGTATAAATACTGGTGATAATCCCTGATTATAAATGCCGTCAGTGAAGAGGATAACACTATTTAAGTTTCTCCCTTCAAATTCACTTTGTATATCCTGTAAAACCCCTGTTAGTGGAGTACTGGGGTGGTCAAATCTTAAGGAGTCCCTGTTTTGTGCTGGTAGTGTCTTGGAAAGATTTCGAATCACCGCCTCATAGCCGAGTTCAGTCAATTGGTCATGAAGTTGCCAAATCTTTGTAAGTTCCTGATTTAATATGGTCGAATCCATTACCTCTTGCAACGAACTGGAATTGTCAACGGCCAGTACAATACTGGGTCGCTCAATCCGGTTTTTGATTTGCTTAAGAATAGGGCCTACTAATAAGAAGCAGAGGATACTAACTAGTAAAAATCGCAATGCGGTCAATACTTTGTGTACAGTGGGACCCCATGGTCCTTTATGTTGGTACAGGAAGTACGCAAACAGCCCACCAACCAACAGGCACAGTACTATGAACCATGGTGAATTTTCTAAAATCAGCGCCGACCTTTCCATGCAATATCATTGTATTGAAACGATTTTTACCTGAAATAGTTGGTAAAAATATCCGTTATAGAGTTTATCAGGTACGCATGCCTCCGTCAACTTGCAGAACCTGCCCCGTTATGTATGATGATTGTTCGGAAGCCAGGAATACTGCGCATTTTGCTACATCCAGGGGTAATCCTCCCCGGCGTAGCGGGATGGCGTCTCTCCATCCCTGTACGGTTTTTTCATCCAGCTGATCTGTCATTTCCGTTTCAATAAATCCTGGGGCTATGGCATTGCAGCGAATGTTCCGTGAGCCCAATTCAAGAGCCACTGATTTAGTAAACCCAATAATCCCTGCCTTGGAGGCAGCATAATTAGCTTGTCCGGCGTTGCCGGTAAGCCCCACTACTGAGGTAATATTAATAATAGATCCGCTTTTTTGCTTCATAAATGCCCGACTGGAGGCTTTTACTGTATTGAATACTGATTTCAGATTAATGTCTATAACCTCATCCCATAATTCTTCGGTCATCCTCAACAGCAGATTATCCCGGGTAATTCCCGCATTATTTACCAGTATATCCAGTGACCCAAGATCTTGGACCACTTGCTCAATTAAACTAGCGGCGGCTTCAAACTTAGAGGCATCACTGCGGTAACCTTTGACCAATACCCCGTAATCACTTAGTTCCTGCTCCAGGGCTTTTCCTTTTTCCACACTGGATAAATAAGTAAAGGCTACATTAGCACCCTGCTGAGCAAATTCCTGGGCGATAGCCCTTCCAATCCCCTTGGAGGCTCCGGTGACCAAAGCATTTTTTCCCTCTAGTAGTTTCATAAGAGATTCAATTTAGTGGCCTCAAAATTATGGTATTCCGTGGCCAAATAAAAATGGCTTTTAGTAATGGAATATTGTCAGTTCTGAATGCTAGTTGACCAGATTTTTTTGTCCGGCCAAATGGATTAAATTTGCGTGGTCAGCTTTTCTAATTTATACTCCAATTAATATGGCAAAGAGGTATGATTTGATAGTAATAGGCAGTGGTCCTGGTGGTTATGTAGCCGCCATTAGGGCATCGCAGCTGGGCATGAAGGTAGGTGTGGTAGAACGGGCGGAGCTGGGAGGCATATGCTTAAACTGGGGATGTATTCCTACTAAAGCCCTGTTAAAAAGTGCTCAGGTATTTGAATATATCAACCATGCTCAAGATTATGGAATTCAAGTTAAGGAAGCCAAGGCAGATTTTACGGCCATGGTAAAAAGAAGCCGATCGGTAGCCGAAGGGATGAGCAAAGGCATTCAATTTTTATTCAAGAAAAATAAGATCGATCACCTAAAGGGTATCGGTGTTTTGGGAAAACCAAAAACGGTAGTAGTTAAATCCGAGGGAGGAGAAGAGTCTGTTTATGAGGCCGCCCACATTATCGTTGCAACCGGGGGGCGTTCAAGGGAGTTATCAGGCATGCCCATCGATGGCAAGAAAATTATTGGGTACCGGGAGGCCATGGTATTAAATGAGCAACCAAAGGATATGGTAATTGTTGGCAGCGGTGCAATTGGGTCTGAATTTGCCTATTTTTATCAGGCTATAGGTACCAATGTAACCCTAGTGGAATATTTGGACAGCATTGTGCCGGTCGAAGACGAAGAGGTAAGCAAACAGTTAGAGCGAAGTTTTAAAAAGTTGGGTATCCAGGTGAAAACGGGTTCTGAAGTTACGTCGGTAGATACCAAAGGGAAAAAATGTAAAGTCAGTATTAAAACAGGAAAAGGGGAAGAGACTATAGAAACGGATATTGTACTCTCTGCGGTAGGTGTTTCAGCGAACGTAGAGGATATCGGTTTGGAGGAGCGGGGTGTTGAGATGGAAAAAGGGCGTATTGCGGTAAATGAATATTACCAAACTAACCAATCGGACATTTATGCTATCGGTGATGTGATCAAAGGTCCATGGCTGGCTCATGTGGCTTCTGCGGAGGGGATTATTTGTGTGGAAAAAATTGCCGGAATGGATCCCGAGCCGTTGGATTATGGCAACTTGCCCGGTTGCACCTATTGCAGCCCGGAGATAGCTTCCGTGGGTCATACCGAAGCCGCAGCCAAGGAGGCTGGATATGATATTAAGGTGGGTAAATTTCCTTTCAGCGCCTCTGGCAAAGCCAGTGCAGCGGGAAGCAAAGAAGGTTTTGTTAAGGTGATCTTTGATTCAAAATATGGAGAATGGCTGGGCGCTCACATGATTGGAGCCAATGTAACTGAAATGATCGCTGAGGTAGTGGCGGCGCGCAAACTGGAAACTACCGGACATGAGATCATTAAATCCGTTCACCCTCATCCCACCATGTCAGAAGCAGTTATGGAAGCTACCGCCGCTGCCTATGGTGAAGTAATTCACCTATAGCAGGAAGAAATCGTAACGACTCCTCCCGCCATAGGCTACTCCGGCATGTCCAAAAAACTTTATTCTCACTCTTTTATGTTGGGAAGGCATATAGGTAACCTTTGTTTTTGTTAAATTCTTGGTGAAAGAGTTATAGATTAATGTAACCTATGAAAGTTGGAGAAGCTCATTATCGAACCATTTGGCTCAACCCTAAAGATGACTCGCTGGTAGATATTATAGATCAGCGGTGGCTGCCACACCGGTTTGAGGTGAGATCCATTGGCACCTACGGGGAAATGGCCTGGGCTATCAAAGAAATGCTGGTGAGGGGAGCCGGTCTTATTGGAGCCGCAGCCGGGTATGGCATGTATCTGGCGATAAAAAATATGGAGGACCCATCCAACTGGGAAGTTGAATTGCAGCGAGCGGCTGATGTATTGACGAAATCCAGGCCCACAGCAGTGAACTTATCCTGGGCGGTGGAACGTCAACTGAAGCAACTCCGTAATGCTGGTTCGACTTCGGAACGTTTGCAAATAGCATTGGAAACAGCTACTGAAATTGCCGATGAAGATGCTGATCATTGCCGTATGATAGGAGAACATGGTTTCCCGCTCGTACAGCAAATAAGTGAAAGGAAGTCCGGTGAGGCGGTCAATATTCTTACTCATTGCAACGCTGGGTGGCTGGCCTTTGTGGATTATGGTTCTGCCACTTCACCTATTTATAAAGCCTTTGACAGCGGAATACCTATACATGTCTGGGTAGATGAAACCAGGCCTCGAAATCAAGGGGCACGCTTAACCGCCTGGGAATTTGAACAACATGGAGTACCCTACACAGTTATTCCGGACAATACCGGGGGCCACTTAATGCAGAAGGGCTTGGTGGACTTGGTGATAGTCGGTACCGACCGCACTACTCATACCGGAGATGTAGCCAATAAAATCGGGACCTACCTCAAGGCTCTGGCGGCTCAAGATAATCATATACCATTTTATGTGGCCCTACCCAGCTCTACTTTTGATTGGGAAATAACCGATGGAGTCAAGGATATTCCCATTGAACAGAGGGATGGTGAGGAGGTGAAATATATACAGGGCCTGGACAATGAGCAATTAACTAAGGTGTTATTGACCCCTAAACCAAGCAGAGCGGCAAATTATGCATTCGATGTAACCCCCGCCAGATTAGTATCAGGCTTGATAACGGAGAGGGGGATCTGCAGCCCTGATCCGGACTCAATAACCACCATGTTCCCTGATAAAAGCCCTCATAAGTCGAAAAGGGGTTAAAGTTTAGTCAAGACATTCAGACCGATTCTTTACAAATCCGGGTAAATCCCAAACTTTATCAAAAAAGGGTGTGATACCGCAGGTTTATTCACCTGCGGTAAAAGATCCGGAACTAGCCTCCACCCCTGAAATTACTTACCGCTATTTGGAAGCCAACTCCACGCTGCGTTGGATAAATCGAGTTAATGATGAACCTTCCAGCATATTCTGACTTAACAGCGCAAGGTCATAAGCCTGTTTGGCGAATTTCACCCGGGTGTCTTCCCTTTTGGCTTTCAAAATTTTTGCGCTCATTGGATGGTTGGCATTTACCGTAACATTGTAAGAGTCAGGCATATTACCCATAAACGGCATTCCACCACCAGTAGCAGCCATATCTTTCATTCTTCTCATAAATTCCGGCAGGGTAATGGTTACCGGGAGTTCATCCGCGGCCATGGAAGTCACCTGAACATTTATGGAGTTATTATCAACGGCTTTAGCGTATATCTCTTTTAGTGTTTCAGTTTCCTCTTCACTAAGGACACTCTCCATATCGTCCCCTTTATCGATAAGTTTATCCACGGTGTCAGCATCTACCCTTTTCAATTGGATCTGGTCGAACTTCTGCTCGATATGATTGATCCAATGACTGTCGATGATCTCAGGCATTTCCAGCACGTCATAACCTTTATTCTTCGCAGACTGGACGAAGTTGTCCTGCTTGGAAGAATCAGTGGTGTAAAGAAAAACTACCTTATCATCTTTGTTTTTTTGTAAGGGTTCAACTTTTTTCTGGTATTCTTCCAAAGTATGAAATTCACCCTCTGTGTTTTTCACCAGACAGAAATCCTTCGCCTTTTCATGAAACTTCTCCTCAGTCAGCATTCCATATTTTACGAATAACCCGATATTGGCCCATTTCTTTTCATAAGCTTCCCGGTCTTTCTTAAACAACTCCGACAACTTATCCGCTACTTTCTTGGTGATATAGCTGTTGATCTTCTTTACATTGCTGTCACTTTGTAAGAAACTACGTGACACATTCAATGGAATATCAGGAGAGTCAATAACCCCGTGCAGCAGCATTAAGAATTCCGGAACGATGTCCTTAACCTCATCGGTGATGAAAACTTGCCTGGAGTATAACTGAATTTTGTTTTTAGGGACTTCAAAGTCATTCTTCAGTTTGGGGAAATATAAAACTCCGGTCAGATTAAAGGGATAGTCCACATTAAGGTGGATCCAGAATTGCGGATCCTCAGAAAAGGGATACAATTCGCGGTAAAACTTCAGATAGTCTTCGTCTTTGAGATCTGAAGGAGGTTTGGTCCAAATTGGCTCAGTATCATTGATGATATTGTCGACTTTTACGGTTTTGTATTTAATGTTACCATCTTTGTCCTTTCCATCTTCTTCACTCTGATCCTTTTGGCCGAATTTTATCGTTACCGGTAAAAATTTAGCATACTTGTCCAGGATTCCCTGTATACGGGATTCTTCCAGGAATTCTTCAGAATCTTTATTGATATGCAAAATAACGTCAGTACCGCGTTCCTTTTTCTTACTGGAGCTTATCTGAAATTCTGTATTACCATCGCAAACCCAATGGGCCGGTTCGGTATCCTCACGGTAGGACCTCGTTAGAATTTCCACCTTATCCGATACCATAAAAGCGGAATAAAAACCCAAACCGAATTTTCCTATTATCTCTTTAGCGTCCGCAGCATCTTTAAATTTTTCTACAAACTCTGTAGCTCCGGAAAATGCAATCTGATTAATATATTTTTTTATCTCCTCGGCGGTCATTCCAATCCCGCGGTCGCTGACTGTTATGGTTTTGGCTTTTTTGTTGACCTTGACCTCGATCGTAAGGTCTCCCAGTTCTTCTTTATATTCCCCCAGGGAGGAGAGCCTCTTTATTTTTTGGGTAGCATCTACTGCGTTAGAAACTAATTCCCTTAAAAAGATCTCATGATCGGAGTAGAGGAATTTTTTGATTATCGGAAAGATATTTTCCGTATGTATTGATATGTTGCCTTTCTCTTGCATTTCAAATTGATTTTTTCGAAAACGTACTAATTCCGAAAATTCAAATTTCATTCCAGCCGTGAGATGGCTGCAATATTGTGACAGGATGTCAGTATTGAGGTAAAGCTGTCAGATTAGGAGGGCTCGGTAAAGCTGACTTTCAGCTTTTCTCTAATCTCCATAGGGGGTAACCCCATTTTTTTATGCTGCCCGATGGCCTTGACCATTTTCTTTACTTTCTCCGTGGGATAACCCATCCGGGAAGCTATTTCAGAGCCAAGTGTGAGCTCGGCTTCGTCAACTTCACCATCTACCAAGATCAACCAGGAAAGGTCAAATAGCAGATCAAAACCGTATTTACTGTGGGAATTAAAATCGAAATCCTGTAGAGACAATTCCTCATGTAAACTTTCAAAATCAACCTCTAATTCCAGCCTGCGGGCCACTTGTAGAATAAAATGATACTCGCATTCATCCATATGACCATCGGTATGGGCCATTTTGAATAATTGCCGGATATACCCCAACAGGTCAGGATTATGTTCGGATTCGGGTTTTTTATTGAATAACCGCTGTATGGGCATTAATCTGCAATTTAAAGAGCTAAAAGTAGGACTTGGAGGTAAAATATACCATCCAAAATGCCCCTAATTATTACAGAAGTGCGGGATTATCAGGCTTCGTCGGGAGACTGGAAACTGTTGAATGCTTTGCGATACATTTCTTCCGGGCTGTCGTTGGAGTCTCGATGGTTTTGAATATGTTCAGCCATATGTTGCACGATCTCTGTGGGGTAACCCAAGTTATAGGCCACCCGGCTGCAGATGTGAACTTCATTGACATCAATGTCACCGTCAACTGTCATGACCCATACCAAGTCCCAAACAAACTGAAACCTCTCTTCAGCGGTTTGCATTCCCACTCCGGTGTTCCCACCAGCATCCTCTTTCAGTTTTTCCAGTTCGGAATCGGAAGTTTCCAGACGCGTGGCTACTTTTTGGATGAATTTATATTCTTTTTCATCCAAATGACCATCCGCTTTGGCCACTCTGATTAACTGACGCAGATAACCCATTCTGGCATCTACATTTTCTGAACGGAAAAGATCAAATAAGCCCATAGCTCAATAACAGTTTTAACACAATTATAACCAATTTTAACGCAACCTATCTACGGATCTTACCAAAGCTTCATCACGTCGAATGAAACGATTGGCCAATAAGTTCAAGATCAAAGCGATGGCCGGGAAGTACATTCCCATAAGATATTCACCCTGATTTTGAGAAGGAAATTCTTTTTCCAGTTCGAAGGTCAAATATACACTGAAGCCCAACACAGCTGCCATCAGCAGGGAGTTCAAAGCCCCTAATTTTATTTGATTAAGGCGATTTTTATATTGAAAGATCTCCAGTAGGGCCACTGCTGCCCCGGCGGCCGCCAAAATCCCAATGATCATAGCTGGGAAAGAGTCTTCCTGGTGACCGGTGTCCGTTGAGTAGATTTCCGTTCCTAAGGCGTCCAAGGTAATTCCACTTTGAGTAGCACTATCAATTTTCTGCCAAATAGGAAAGAATAAGGTTGCAATCAAGCAAGTTACAACCCCTACTAGAAATAAAGATTGGACCCTTTGTATCATTGGTTCGCGCTTTGTTAATTTGCGCTAAGGTAATAAAATTTATAGAGTATAATCGCACCGCTGTTCCAGGGTGCATTACTAATTGCGTTTGAGGTATTTTGTTGAAGTTGCATACCACGGAAAGTCCTATCATGGATGGCAAATTCAGGAGAATGCCCATACCGTACAAGCGGAGATACAAACTGCCATCCATCAGACTGCTGCTTCCACAGTAGAGATCGTGGGAAGTGGACGTACGGACGCCGGAGTTCATGCCATACAGCAAGTATTTCATGTGGACCTCCCTCAGATTGCAGATTTATCAAAATTTGTTTATCAGTTGAACAGTATTCTCCCTCCCGATATTGCCATAAGGAAAGCTTGGGGAGTTCCCGGTCAGGCACATGCCCGGTTCGATGCCATCTCCAGAAGTTACCAGTATCACCTAGGGTCAATAAAAGACCCCTTTAAAAGGGATTTGCAGTGGTTTTTTGCCGGTAAGGTGGATGTACCAAAGATGCAGCAGGCATGTAATCTATTGCTGGAACATCGGGATTTTCAATGTTTCAGCAAAGTTAAAACTGCAGTTAATAATTTTACCTGCGAGCTGACTACCGCCAATTGGAAACAAAACAACGAAACCTTGGTTTTTTACGTTAGTGCTAACAGGTTTTTGCGAGGAATGGTCAGGGCTATGGTGGGTACTTTACTGCAAGTTGGACAAAGCAAGATTGATTTGCAGGAATTTAAGGAAATCCTTGCCAGTAAAGATCGGCGTAGTGCCGGCCCTTCAGTTCCAGCTCATGGATTGTTCTTAGCTGCTGTTGATTACCCCTCTTGGATTACTAAAACTTAGTGGAAAAACAAACCATCACCGGCAATATCCTGGATCTCCAGGTTCTCAAGAGGCTCATAAAGTTTATCAAGCCTTATAAGGGAAAGTTTTATTTTCTGATTTTCTTAACTATTACCACCGCTGCCCTGGGCCCTTTAAGGCCATATATTATACAGGTGATCATCGACGATCATATCGCGGTAGGGGATTACCCGGGTTTGGTTAATATGAGCCTGATCCTACTGGGTTTACTGTTGCTCCATGCCATCGTGCAGTACACTCACACTTATCTTTCCGGCTGGATCGGGCAGAATATCATCAAGGATATCCGTATTCAGCTTTATCGTCATCTACTGAGATTGCGACTCAAGTTTTATGACCGCACTCCTATAGGGCGGTTGGTAACCAGGAATGTCTCCGATGTGGAGACCTTAGCTGAAGTATTTAGTCAGGGTCTGGCTGCAATGTCGGGGGATATCCTGACCATCTTATTCATCCTGGGTTTCATGTTTTCCCAAAACTGGAAGCTCACCCTGGTCAGCCTGGCCACCTTACCGATCCTCATCGTCAGCACTTATATCTTCAAAGAGAAAATTAAAGTCACCTTTAATCAAGTTCGCAATGCAGTTGCCAATCTCAATAGTTTTGTACAGGAGCATATTTCGGGGATGAGTATTGTTCAGATATTCGGCAACGAGGAGGAAGAATATGAAAAGTTTAAAGAGATCAACCGGGAGCACCGCAGAGCCAACATAAGATCGGTGCTATATTATGCCATATATTTTCCAGTGGCCGAGATCATTGGCGCTTCCAGTATCGGGCTTTTAATTTGGTACGGGGCCGGTGAAGTAATAAGGGGATCCATTGGAGAGGTGGGGATACTGATCTCTTTCATCATGTACATTAACATGTTTTTCCGCCCCTTGCGCATGATCGCTGACCGCTTTAACACCTTACAGCTGGGGATTGTCAGCACCGACCGCATCATCAAACTGCTGGACAGCCAGGAATTTCTGCCCAATGAGGGACAGTATCAGGCTGATAAGTTGGAAGGACGAGTTTCTTTTGAAAAGGTATGGTTTGCCTATCAGGATAAGGATTACGTACTTAAGGACATAACCTTTGAGGTTGAGCCGGGAAAAACCCTGGCTCTGGTAGGGGCAACTGGTGCGGGGAAGTCATCTATCATTAATTTATTGAACCGGTTTTATGATATCGAAAGAGGTGTTATCCGAGTGGACGGTCGACCAATTGAGGAGTATGAGCTGACCAACCTGCGACGCCATATTGGAGTGGTGTTGCAGGATGTGTTCCTGTTTTCTGACTCGATCGTGGAAAACATTACCCTGAGCAATCCGGAGATCCCTTTTGACAAGGTGGTGGAAGCGGCAGAAATGGTTGGTGCCAGGAAGTTTATCGAACGCCTCCCGGGAGGATTTGATTATAATGTTATGGAGAGGGGTGCCACACTTTCGGTAGGGCAGAGGCAATTGATCTCTTTCGTTAGGGCAATGGTCTATGACCCCCGAATAATTGTATTGGATGAGGCCACTTCCAGTGTGGATACCGAAACCGAGGAATTGATCCAGTATGCCATCGAACGGCTAATGAAAGGCCGGACATCCATCGTGATCGCCCATCGTTTGTCTACCATCCAGGAAGCCGACCAGATCCTGGTACTAGACCACGGAGAAATTAAAGAACGGGGGAATCATGAGCAGCTACTAGCTATGAACGGATATTATACTCAACTTCATCAAATGCAATATAAAGGCGCCATGCCGTGAGAGGATCATTTAAGTCAGGCAAACACGGACTGATACTTTTATTATTTATTTTGGCGATTATGGGAGGGGTATACTACTACCTGGGGGGATTTAATCCGGTCAGTGTTGAAGTAGTTCCGGTACAGCCCTATTTTCTGCTGGGCAAAGAGTTCAGTGGTTCTCACCGCAGTGATACCTTGAGAACTTATTTCAATCAGATGAAAGCACTTAGAGATTCATTGAATCTATCAGGTCCGGTGGTATTAATATATGATCAGGAACCTCAGGGACCACGGGGGATGGTAAGTAACTTTACCGGATTGCGATTGGAATCCCCGCCAAGGTCCACAGCACCAGGATATAAGATCAGATCAGTGAGAGCGGACAGTGTGGTCAGGATCTCCAAGGATTGTCACGCTGCCTTAATGCCCAACCCCTCAAAAGTTGAAAGCTTGCTGCAGGATTACTTACAGCGCAATGGGCTGGTACCATTTGATTATAATCTGGAATTATATTACCCTGACAACCGGCTGGTCATTGAACGCCCGCTTGAAAATTAAGGCAGGATCTCATCTGCCTGAATCTGCTTATCATAGAGCTCTTTGTAAACCCCATTTTTGGCTAGTAACTCAGGCTCTGTTCCTTGTTCAATAATTACTCCATCATCCAATACCAATATTTGGTCGGCCAGTTTGGCGCTGCTTACCCGGTGAGAAATAATGATGGTGGTGCAGTCTTTCATCAGACCTTTCAGATTGGTCAGGATGGTGTTTTCAGTTTTAGTGTCGACGGCTGATAGACTATCATCTAAAATCAGGATTCTGGGAGACCGGATAATAGCACGGGCAATTGAAACCCTTTGTTTTTGGCCTCCGGAAAGCGTTATACCTCTTTCTCCCAATCTGGTATCGAAACCATTGGGAAATTCGCTGACATTCCGGTATAGGTCAGAGTCTTTTGCTGCCTGAATGACCCGGCCGTGGTCCAATTGCCCATTACCGAACCGGATATTATTGCCGATGGTATCGGAAAATAGGAATACGTCCTGGGGCACATATCCGATGGATTTTCGTAAGTGAGGTATGGCATAGTCTTCGATTGGTATTCCATCGATCAGTATTTTGCCCCGGGTGGTATCGTATAACCGGCAAATAAGGTTTGCGATAGTACTTTTTCCGGATCCTGTGGTGCCAATGATCGCCACTGATTCCCCGGGGGCTACTGCAAAACTCACCTCCCTTAGGGCTGTGATTCCAGAATCTGGATACTCAAAGGTCACCTTGTCAAATGCAATCTCTCCTCTAATTGGAGTATCCAGGTCCTTAGTAGATATGATATCAGTCTTCACCTTCAGGAATTCATTTATACGTTTTTGGCTGGCTGCTGCCCTCTGTATCAGTGAGGTGACCCATCCCAGTGCCGCAACCGGCCAGGTCAACATATTCACATAAATGATAAATTCAGCGATGTTCCCAATAGTCAGGGAGCCGTCGATCACCTGACTGCCTCCAACAAATACCGTTAATAATACGCTCATCCCGATCAAACCCATCATCAGAGGAAAGAAGAGGGCATTTACGAAAGTAAGCCGCAGCGATTTATCCCGGTATAAATGGCTCTCGCGGGCAAATCTATGTTCCGAATCGGCTTCCCTAACGAAGGATTTCAGCACCCTGACCCCGCTAAAAGCTTCCTGAACAAACGTGCTAAGTGACGATAGGCTTTTTTGGATCTCTTCGGACCTTTTATTCATTACACTGCTCACCATATAAATACTTACCGAAAGCACGGGGAGAGGGAGTAGTGAATAAAAAGTCAATTTGGGATTTACAATGATCATATAGGTGATCACTAGGATAAACAGTGTTATAAGATTTATGGAATACATGATGGCCGGGCCCAAATACATACGGACCTTACTTACATCCTCCGATATTCTGGCCATAAGATCACCGGTTTTATTGCGGCGATAGAAGCTCAAAGGCAGTGATTGGTAGTGTTGATATATCTCATTTTTTAGGTCATACTCAATGTGCCTCGACATCACGATTATAGTTTGCCTTACGAAAAAAAGAAAGATTCCCCTCAGCAATGCCATACCTAATATGATGCTGGCAAAAATCAATATTGACTGGGCGAAAGTGCCATAAAGATCATCTTGGATTTCAGCCCCTGAGAAGGATTTGAATAGATCCACATTGGCCTTTACCAGATTTATGGCGTGACGTACCACCTGGGCAGGAATGATCGCAACTACATTGGTAATAATGGTAAAGATGGTACCCAGTATGAGATGATATTTATACTTGCGGAGGTATTTATTTAGATATAGAAGCTCCTTCATTCTTAGTAAACAACGTGAATGATTGAAATTTGTTGGTTAAGGGGTGTTCCGGCAAACTTACACAAACCGTCACCCTTTTGAAATAGTCCTTAAAAAGGGGTAGTTTTGCTCATTATTGGCTATGAGCAAATAAACAACGTTACTCCCAAATTGATGATCGAAGCTGAACAAGTAACTACTTCTAGCCCGGAGCTGAACCAGCTTATGGAAGAGATGGGACATGAGCAAGTGGTGTTCTGTCAGGATAAAAATTGCGGTTTACAAGCAATCATCGCCATACATGATACTACATTGGGCCCCGGAATGGGAGGCACCCGCATTTGGAATTATGCTAAATATACTGATGCTGTTAAGGATGTTCTGCGATTATCACGGGGCATGACATATAAAAACTCTATTGCGGGTTTAAATATCGGTGGAGGCAAGGCAGTGATTATCGGGGATCCCAGAAAAAAATCAGAAGCCATGTTACGGCGGTTTGGACGTTTCATAGAAAGCCTGGGCGGTCGTTATGTCACTGCAGAAGACGTGGGCATGGGACCAAGCGATATGGAATATATTGCTATGGAAACTAGGTATGTTACTGGGCTGCCGGAAACCATGGGTGGAAGTGGGAACCCCTCACCGGTGACGGCCTACGGTGTTTATATGGGAATGAAGGCCGCAGCAAAGAAGGCTTACGGATCAGACAGTCTGGAGAAATTACATGTCTGGGTCCAGGGCGTTGGTAATGTTGGGTACCAATTGGTGAAACTATTGTCTGAAGAAGGTTGTCAGATCTCCATTTCAGATGTTTATGATGACCAATTGGCCAAAACTTCCGGTGATTTTAAGGTAAATGTATTACCTGCCAATCAGGATTTATCTCTTGCGATGGATATTTATGCCCCTTGCGCCCTGGGAGCAACTCTGACCACCAATTCTATTTCCAAACTCAGGTGCGGTATCATTGCCGGAGGAGCAAACAATCAGCTGGAGGATGAAAACATTCACGCCGCTATGCTCCAGGACAACGGCATTCTTTACGCCCCTGATTTTCTGATCAATTCCGGTGGCATTATCAATGTTTATCTGGAATACATGGGGATCCACGACCAGCAACTAGCACTAAATAAAACCGAATCCATATACGATACTTGTATAAGTATCTATGAAAAGTCTCATAAAGAAGGAGTTACTACTCATCAAGCAGCCTTGGAAATGGCTAAGGAGCGGATCGAAGCAATAGGGAAGTTAAAGCATTCGTTTTAGGGAGGAATATGCTTAACCGCAGAAATTTAAGGATCAAGGCCATGCAGTACTTGTATGCCTATTCTCAATGTCGACAATCCAACTACGACATTGCCTATGTTCAACTAAAGGATTGTGTGAGTGCACACTCTAATGAGATCAATAATGGAACAGCCATTAAGGATTTATTCGACCAAAATATTTCCGGGGATTTGCCGGTTGAGCTGGGTACAGAGGAGTTGGCAGAATGCATGAAGGAGCAGATCATTTTTTATCAGGAACAGAATAAATCGGATCTCAACAAACTTCGGGAAGCTATGTTGCAGGAAGTAGAGTCAGTCAATAAGTTATTCCTGTGGATTCTGAGCTTACCTGTAGCCCTGGCTCATCATGAACAGAGACAATTCTCAAAAAAAAAATTGAGCCCTCAAACCAGTCAGAGATCATTATTGAATGATAACCTTTGCCTGAAGCTGCTGGAAGAAAAGTTAAAAGAAATAAGCCTGCCGGGATGGGAAGAGCATCAAGACCGATTGGTACAGTGGTACCGGGAGTTGAAACAAAGCGATATTTCTGTAGAGGTGGTTAATCTGGATCAGAATTCAGAAAAACTGGAGTCTGATACCCGGTTTATCTCGAATTTATTCAAATCTGTGCTATGGAAAAGCACCAGTTTTCAGAACTTCTTCGAAGAAAGGAATCTTGGTTGGATTGAAAATAGTGATATTATTAAAAGTTTAATCAGTAAGACCTTGAGGACGGTCAGCTCCGATGGATTAGACCTGGCCCCCATTTCCTATCAACTGGAGGATGACCAAAAGTTCTATCGTGAGATCTTTGATACCACTCTGGACAAAGAAAATTGGACAGAAAAATTAATATCAGAGCACGCTAAAAATTGGGAGATGGACCGCATTGCACAGGTGGATATGATCCTAATGAAAATGGCCATTTGTGAAATGATAAATTTCCCCAGTATCCCTGTTAAAGTTACAATTAATGAATATATTGAAATGTCGAAGCGGTACAGCACTCCCAAAAGCAAGAAGTTTATCAACGGAATTCTTGATGTCCTGGCCAACGAACTAACGGCAAATGGCACCATAGTTAAAAGCGGTCGGGGACTAATTGATAATAAATAAATATGAGTAGAACTACGGACTTTTTAATCTGTTTTCTTACCGGTGCTCTTACCGGCGCTGCATTAGGTGTATTATATGCTCCTGAAAAAGGTATACATACCCGAGACAAACTCGCCTACCAATTGGAAAAGTATCGCAAAAGGTTGGAAATGCGACTAGAGGAAATTCTTCAGGAGAGCCGGGTGCCTGCAACCAGCAACGCCCGTTCTGAGGGAGAAAAGGTGGTAAAGGATGCCAGGATCAAAGCAGAAAAACTATTGGAGGATGTGGATGAACTAATTGGCAGGATCCGCCAGCAAAAGTAGATAATGGAAAAAAGAGTTACCCTGATTACCGGGGATGGAATTGGACCTGAGATTGTCGATTCCGTCAAAGCAATTTTTGATGCTGTGAGGGTTCCCATTCTGTGGGAAGAAGTCAATGCGGGATTGACCAGTCTCGAACAAGGTGATGATTTGATTCCCCAGCATCTTATAGACTCGGTAAGCAGCTCCAAAGTTGCTTTAAAAGGCCCCATCACTACTCCGGTAGGTAAGGGTTTTAAAAGTGTGAATGTGCAACTGAGGCAAATGTTTGATCTTTACCAAAACATAAGGCCATGCAAATCCACTCCAGGGATTGACTCTAAGTTCAACAGCGTCAATACTGTGCTTTTTCGTGAAAACACGGAAGGCCTGTATGCCGGACTTGAACTATATGACGATCGTTTGGAGATGGCTGATTCTATTGCCAGAGTTACCAAAAAGGGATCATTGCGGATTGTAAAGGCTGCCTTCCAGTATGCCCAGGACCATGGCAGGCAAAAAGTTACTTTGGTCCATAAGGCCAATATTCTAAAACATATCGGCCGTATATTTTTAGAGGCAGGTGAAGAAGTTGCCGGGGACTTTCCCGGCATCGAGATGAATGATCGAATTATAGACAACATGTGCATGCAATTGGTTATACGTCCGGAAGATTACGATGTCATTGTAACCACCAATTTATTCGGGGATATCCTGTCTGACCTATGTGCCGGCTTGGTTGGAGGATTAGGCCTAGTTGCTGGAGCCAATGTGGGTGATGAAATTGCTATATTTGAGGCAGTTCATGGATCGGCGCCGGATATTGCGGGGAAGGGTATTGCAAACCCCACAGCATTGATCCGCAGCGCCATACTTATGCTAGGCCACCTGAAATTGCATAATGAAGCGGAGCTTATTGATGGCGCCTTGGATCGGACTCTGGCTGATAGGACCGCACGCACTGCAGATCTGGGTGGTAAAGCTGGAACAAAACAGTTCACCGAGGCTGTTATAAATAATTTAAACTGAAGTACTAATTCTTAAAATAGTTATGAGAGCAATTAAATTAAGTGTAGTAATCATTGTAGTGGCACTGACCGCCAGCAGTTGTGACAATGTGCTGGAATCACGAGTTTCGGAATTGGAAAGGAGAGTAGCTAAATTAGAAAATGGCGGAGCTACTCCCACCGCAGCTATTAGTCCCACACCGGTTAATAATGCACCTGCAGTGGAGGCTGTGGAGGAGAAGCCGGAAGGTCCGTTGCCGGCTTTTAGCTTCGAATCTGAAACATTCGACTTCGGTACAATTCCTGTTGGCGATGTGGTGGATCATGTGTTCACCTTCACCAATACCGGAGAAGCTCCGCTGATCATCCAAAGTGCCACGGCTTCATGTGGTTGTACTGTTCCCTCCTACTCCAGAGAACCTGTACCAGTAGGTGGAACCGGTGAGATTGCCGTCAGATTCGATAGCAAAAACAAAAGAGGCAACCAGGCTCCGACGGTAACCGTCACTGCCAACACGTTTCCGAAGGTCACTAAATTACGCCTTAAAGGCAATGTAGATAACCCTAGTTAAGGGGAATAAAACCACATTTATGCTAGAGCTAATTTTAGCCCAGTCCCCCGGGGGTGCTTCCGGGGGAACTATTAATTTTATTCTTATTGGGGGGATACTATTGGTATTCTATTTCTTTATGATCCGACCCCAACAGAAGAAGCAAAAAGATCAGAAGAAGTTCCTTGGCGAAATTAAAAAAGGCGATATGGTGGTTTCCATTGGTGGTGTACATGGCAAAGTCACCGCTATTGATGATACCACCATTACATTGGAAGTCGATAGGGGGGCACGGATTAAGTTTGAGAAAAGCTCCATTTCACTGGAATCCAGTAAGGCCTATTTAAAGAAGTAGCGGCTCGTCTTGGAAAAGCCCAAAAAAATAATAGACCGAATTTGGGGAAGGGCACATAAGACTGATCAAAACCAGTGGAAGGTGATAGCAATGTGTGTATTAGCCGCTACTACCTTTTGGTTTTTCAGCGCCCTGAATAAAAGAGACTATACCACCAACATAAAATATCCGGTTTCCTGGACCTATCCAGGAAAAGATAGTTTACTGGTGATCGGTGAATTGCCGGGAAATATTACCATCAATGTTACGGGTGACGGATGGAGCCTGTTCAGAAAGTCTTTAGGAGTTGGAGTAAAACCAGTGGAAATTAACCTCGAAAATCCCACCCAATCCCGCTTTTTATTAGGTTCAAATGTGACTCAAGATATCAGCGAACAGGTTAAATCATTTGATCTTAACCGGGTGATAACCGATACGCTGCACTTGCACATCGAACCTAAATTAACCCGCACAGTTCATTTGATGGTCCATCCAGATAGCTTAGACCTAGCGCCTGGCTATATTTTAGTGGGCGCGGCAAAAGTGGAGCCGGATACTCTCCAAATAACCGGACCGGCAAGCTATGTGATCAAGTTTTCCGATACTGTTTATCTAAAAATTCCTGAATTAAACCTTAACGGGGATTACCGGTCAATGGTAGAGCTCCCTGTGGATGACAAGGAACTACAACTAAGCTCAGACGAAGTGCTGGTTGATCTAAGGGTACAACCTCTAGTAACGGTGGAAAAGGAAATTTCCGTAACCACCCGAAATTTCCCTCAGGATTATGACCTGGTTCCTGAAGACAAGGTGGTTCGGGTGAGTTATGAAGTGCCGCAACAGTTAAAAGATTCTTTGCCTGATGAAGTCATGCAAGTGTTCGTAGACTTTGACTGGCTAACTGAAGACTCTACCCTGATCCCACAGATAATATCCAACCATCAGTTAGCGGTCAACCCCAAATCAGATCGTTCGGTGTTGGCCGTTGGAAAGAATGAGTAAGCCCGTGCAAGTAGGTATCACTGGTGGGATAGGAGCCGGGAAATCGGTTATCTCCAAAATATTTAACTGCCTGGGAATACCAATTTATGATTCTGACCAGCGTGCCAAAGACCTGATGAATGAAGACCAGCAGTTGAAAACGGCCATCATTAAGAACTTCGGAACTGAGACTTATAGCCAGGAGGGCATATTGAACCGGGGATTCCTGGCAGCGCTGGTTTTTCAGGACCCGGAGAAGACGGATAGACTAAGTCAATTGGTCCACCCCAGGGTGGCAGAGGACTATGAGCGTTGGCTGGGTGAGCATCAGAATGTTCCGTATGTTATAAAGGAGGCAGCATTGCTCATAGAGGCCGGAATATATCAGGAATTGGATTATCTGATAGTGGTTTTAGCCCCGGAATCCCTTAGGATAGACCGAGTGCTCCTACGGGATCCGCAACGTGATCGCCAGCAGGTTTTGGATATTGTTGCCAGACAAGTAACCGATGATATACGGCAAGCAAAAGCCAGTTTTGTCATTCACAATGACGGCAGCACCATGGTTATCCCTCAGGTTTTGGCAATACACAGAGAATTGACTAACTAATTTAGCAGGTTAGCAGGTAAAGTGATCTGATCAGAGTAGAACTTCATCCGGGTGTGGAAAGCGGGCAATAATTCCACTCTTTCAATCTCATCTCTTTTGTGATTGTAGAATACCTCAACATAAAAGTTATTCAATAAGTACAGGTTTATTTTATAACCATAATAGCGAATAGCTACCACAAAATTCCCATTGCGGAAGAGGGTCTGGATCTTTTCCTGCAGTGGTAATTCAGAGAATTCAATGTGGGTCATCCTACTCATAGGTATAAACAAGAATACATATTTTTTCAGCTAATAAAAAGCCTATGTAAGGTATTTGAAGCTTTTGATTGTGACATCTAGGGGAAGAAATACATATTTGTTTAGTACAAATCTAATCCTAACCAATCAGGAAATTTCATGAAAACGGATATTCAAACTGTTGACTTTGATGCACCGGAATCCCTGGTGGCTTTCATCGAGGGAGAGCTATACGAACTGGTTGCTGAGCACCATCAAATAATTGGTGCAGAGGTCTATCTGAGGCCAGGTAAAAACGATCAAGACCGTAAGACCGTGAAGTTAAAACTGAACGTTCCCGGACCGGATTTATTTGCCAAGTTAAAATCGGATAGCTTCGAAAATGGCATTATGGAGGCGGTTGCCAAAATTAAACGGCAGCTGGGTAGAAATTCAAATCGCAACGGTCGCAGGAACTAAAGATCTTCTATTTTTTTATCTTAAATGAGCAAAGAGGCGCCACAAACAGGGCGCCTCTTTTATGTGAAGGGTGGAAGACCGGGTTCGAACCGGCGACCTCTGGTGCCACAAACCAGCGCTCTAACCAACTGAGCTACAACCACCATTTGAGCGGAATGCAAAGCTAGGCCATTGACTGGATTTCTCAAAGTAAAAACTTCCCAATTTACCTGTTGAAGCCGAGCCGCTGGCCTCGTACTGATTCGTCAAATGTCCCCTGGGAATAAGCCAGTTGGCCGGAGACCAGAGTGTGTACGATACGGGAACGAAAAGTAATATTGGAAAAAGGGGACCAACCGCATTTGTACAAAATATTGTGGTCATGTACCGTCCAGGGGCGGTCTAAGTCAACCAATACCAGGTCAGCAAAATAGCCCTCTCGAATGAATCCCCGTTCTTTTATATTAAAAAGGATAGCCGGATTGTGACTAATTTTTTGGCCTATCATTTCTAAAGTAATTTTGCCTTGGTGGTAGCATTCCAACAGTGCGGGAAGGGCGTGTTGCACCAGTGGACCTCCTGAAGGGCACCGGGTATACGGTTGGCCTTTTTCCTCCAAGGTGTGAGGAGCGTGATCGGTGGCCAGTACATCGATTCGCCCATCCAGCACCGCTTTCCATATGGTTTCCCGGTCCTCTGCAGATTTGACCGCAGGATTCCATTTGATATAGGCTCCCCGGTTAAAGTAATCTCTGTCGCTGAACCACAAATGATGAATACATGCTTCCGCCGTAATCTTCTTATTTTCCAACGGTTCATTGTTGTGAAACAAATCCGTTTCCTTGGCGGTGGATATGTGCAATACATGTAGACGAGTGCCGTGCCGTTGAGCCAGTTCAACAGCAAAAGAAGAGCTTTTATAACAAGCCTCAGAGTTTCTGATTTCAGGATGAAATCTCCAGGGAATATCGTCACCATATTCTTTTTGGTAGCTTGCGAGATTCTTCCTGATGGTATCCTCATCCTCGCAGTGTACTGCAATAGGCATTTCAATCTCCGAGAAAAGCTTCTCCAAGGTATTGAGGTTATCCACCAGCATGTTACCGGTGCTGGAACCCATAAAAATTTTGATACCACAAACCGTATCAATGGGGGTTTTTAATACCTCCTGGGAGTTATCATTTGATACCCCCATGTAAAAAGAATAATTAGCCATGGAATCTCGACCGGCTAATTGATACTTTTCCTGCAGCAGTTCCTGTGTGAGTGCGGGAGGAGAAGTGTTGGGCATTTCCATAAAGCTGGTAATCCCTCCGGCTACCGCAGCCCTGGATTCAGATCTAATATCTGCTTTGTGGGTAAGCCCTGGTTCCCGAAAGTGCACCTGATCATCAATCCATCCTGGAAGCATATATAAGCCTTTTGCTTCAATCTTCAAGTCATGTGGGTGTGAGAGATTATTGCCGATGGCATGGATCCTGTGGCCCTTGATCAAAACATCTTTCTTTTCAATATTACCTTCATTTACCACCAGGGCATTGGAGATCAGTACGATAGACATAGGCTTAAATGTATGGTTTTTACCCTAAAGTTTTTACAAAGGAATTATTTAAGTTTAGTTTTGATCAAACACCAGGCCATGGGTTCCAGGACTTTTGCTGTTTTCACCTTAAATCCTCAGTTGCGCCGCGCATTGGATAAGCTGGAGTATAAAGAACCTACCCCAATTCAGTATAAAGCTATCCCTCTGATCACTGCAGGACATGATGTGATGGGTATAGCTCAGACAGGAACTGGGAAGACTGCGGCATTTTTACTACCGCTGTTGATGAAAATCAAATATGCCAAAGGTCAAAACCCCCGAGCCATTATTATGACTCCTACCAGGGAGTTGGCCGACCAAATATATAAGCATACCCTGGATCTGTCGCAGGAGACTGATATAAGGTCGGTAGTGGTGTACGGAGGCACTGGTTTCACCAAACAGATTGAAGCAGTGGAAGCCGGTGTGGATATAGTGGTGGGTACACCTGGCAGATTATGGGACTTATACCGCCGGGAGGTGTTGGTATTTAAAGCATTGAACACCCTGGTATTGGACGAAGCTGATAAAATGATGGACATGGGCTTTATGCCGCAATTGCGCAGAATACTGGAAGTAATCCCTTTAAAAAGACAGAATTTATTGTTCTCGGCTACCATGCCTGAGGGGGTCAAAAAGCTGTCTGAAGAGTTTCTAGAATTTCCCCGGGTTGTTGAAATTACCCCACAGGCCACAGTGGCCGATACTGTCGATCAGTGGTATTATAAGGTGCCTAATTTTAAGACCAAGGTCAATTTATTGGCCTTTTTGTTGGAGAAGGAACAGGAATTTTCCAAAGTGATTGTTTTTGTCGGCACTAAAAAAAAAGCGGATAATATCTTCAAATTCCTAAAGCGCAAAACAGCCGGTGAAGTAAGGGTTATACATAGTAACAAAGCTCAAAATACCCGTCTCAATAGCCTAAGGGATTTCAAAAATGGAAGGATAAGGATATTGGTGAGTACGGACGTATCTGCCCGCGGTATAGATGTTTCAATGGTAAGTCATGTCATTAACTTCCAGGTACCGAAGGTTTATGAAGATTATGTGCATAGGATCGGGAGAACGGGAAGAGCTCAAAACCAGGGCATCGCCATCACCTTTGTCGATCCGGCAGAAGAATATCATTTGAAAGAGATCGAGAAAATAATTCGGGCAGATATACCTCTAAAAGAATTACCAAGAGCAGTGGCAATTACCCCTACCGGATTTGATGAGAAACAATACTTCGCCAGGCAAATTGATCGGCAAAAACGAAAAGAAGATCCCGATTTTCAAGGAGCTTTTCACCAAAAGAAAAGATCTGCGAACCAGAAAATAAAGAACTCTTCAAACCAACGGCGACCCCACCGTCGAAAACGCTAGATTGGGTGTACAAATAAATTTTGTGCCACTGCTGACATTTCAATAGTAATATTGGCTTAATCTATTATATTTGTAGCTAGAAAGATGGATAAGTCTTTCTTTCCATAGCTGGTTGAGAAGATCTTGGGGGTATGCCCTGGTGCTACCCTCAAGATTCTTTTTTTTAATCCAACTCCACTCTATTCTCACGATTGGCTAGTTCCCATGCGGTGTAAAAAATAAGTTGAGTACGCTTTTTCAGCAGATCAAAACGGATTTTTTCCACGGTGTCGCTCGGTTTATGATAATCTTCGTGGGTGCCATTGAAATAAAAAATGATAGGGATGTTGTTCTTGGCGAAATTGTAATGATCGGATCGATAATAAAATCGATTGGGATCCTGGGGATCGTCATAGGTATAATCCAGGGTTAAACCAGTGTAAGTGGTATTTGCAGATTCATTAATTTGATGCAGTTCTTTAGAGAGCCGGTCCGAGCCAATCACGTAAACATAGGCCGGATTTTCCTCATGTACTTTGTCTACCCGGCCTATCATATCTACATTTAAGTTGGCCACCGTTTGTGCCAGAGGAAAAACCGGGTTTTCGACGTAGTAGGAAGACCCCAGAAGTCCTTTTTCTTCTCCGGTCACCGTCATAAACAGTAAGCTTCTCCGGGGTCCATGTCCCTCCTCCTTGGCACGAGCAAAAGCCTCGGCGATCTCCAGAATAGCCACAGTTCCAGATCCGTCATCATCTGCACCATTGTATATGCCTTCATCAGCGATGCCTTCATGATCATAGTGTGCAGTCAGTACCACCACTTCTTCCTCCTTATCAGACCCCTGAATAAATCCCAATACATTTTCGGTTACCAGTTCCCTGGATATGCGATTAGCCCGAAAGTAAAGGCTAACTGGTTGAACTGATTGCCAGGGATTAACTTCTGCCGTAGAGGAGGTTTTCATCATTTTCTCCAGGGATTCCAGACTCTTACCTAGCAGGTCGGCTAGCAGTTCAGGGTAGGTAAACAACATGATCACAT
This sequence comes from Cyclobacteriaceae bacterium, assembly GCA_965224285.1. GTDB lineage: Bacteria > Bacteroidota > Bacteroidia > Cytophagales > Cyclobacteriaceae > JAJCYK01. Next base: position 2,617,892 of record OZ245043.1, on the reverse strand, counting down.
CTCCAGCCGCCTCCGGCTCCTCAGTTATACTTGAAAGTCTAAAATAACCACCGTACTGCTCTAAATACTGGTCGAATGTCTCACGATTCTGCCGGTTTAGAATGATAAACCCCTCTGCTCCCAACTCATCGGCATACTTTATCTTTTTGGCTCTATCTTGTTGGGAGGAAGCGTAAAATGCCACCATTTTTCCCTCAACGGAAATATCCCTGTAGTCTTGTGGTTCACCCTGTCCCACAAACTGCACGTTCCAATTCTGTTCTTCCGGCAAGTTTACATTACCATAGAACAGAAGGTCCTGCTGGTGGTAATATTTTTTATCCCCAGCTCTGAGATAAATAGAGTCATAATAATTCTGGTAGAGCGTGAATGGCTGCTTGTAGTAATAGCTACCCTCAATTAATACCGGGGGCAGCAGTTGATCTTCCACAAAATGCTGTTCTATAAAGGCTGCGGCCATCTTCTGACCTCGGGTTCCGGTTTCTCGTCCTTCCAGGGCATCGCTGGCTATAATTTCCAACTGGTCGCGCAAATCCATTTCTGTAATAGTGGCGGCAAATCTCTCGGCCACAGGATCTCTGATTAACTCAGATTCACCCTGAGGATCTGGCTTAAGTTGTGCGGTCATGTTCCAATGGATGACCATACATAATAGCAGTGGAACTATCCGGTAGGCTATTGATATCATACTGTGTGGTTTACAAATGCAAAAATAGCTTTTGTAAGGCTGGTACCCAAAAGATATTGGATGAACGGTTCCCCAGGGTTAAGCGAAGGCCGGTAACCATAATAGTGCAATTATATTTACCTTTGTGCAAGTGTAAAAAATTTGCATCTCAATTTATCAGAATGGATCCGGATACCTATTATAACAGGCCTTTTTACCAGCGGCATATTGGACCAAATGCAAATGAAATAGACCAAATGCTAGAGGCCCTGGGAGTGGAAGACCTTGATCAATTAATGGCCCAAACCATACCGGAGGACATCAGGTTGTCGGAGGAATTAAATATTCCAACTGGATTAAGTGAAGAGCAGTTCCTGATGCATTTTTCCCAGTTGATGGAAAAAAACCGCGTCTATAAATCATTTATTGGGCAGGGTTATTATAACTGTTATTTACCGGCGGTTATAAAGCGCAATGTTTTGGAGAACCCCGGCTGGTATACCGCCTATACCCCATACCAGGCAGAAATAGCCCAAGGACGCCTCGAAGCGCTGGTTAATTTCCAAACCATGGTCACGGATCTAACCGGTATGGAAATAAGCAATGCTTCTCTACTGGATGAAGGTACTGCAGCTGCGGAAGCTATGAGTATGCTCTTTAATTCCAGAAAAGGCAACCTTCGGGAAATAAAGAAGTTTTTTGTGCATCAGCATATCTTTCCCCAAACACTGGACATCCTAAAAACCAGGTCCAAGCCTATTGGTATTGAGTTGGTAATTGGGGCTTTGGAGCAATTTGAGGAAAACCCTTCGGATTATTTTGGGCTGTTGATCCAGTATCCCGACAGATTAGGTTCTATAGAGGACCATCAAGACCTAATAGCCATGGCTCATGCAAACGGGGTAAAAGTAGTGGTGGCAACCGACCTGCTGAGCTTAGCCCTACTGACTCCTCCTGGAGAAATGGGGGCAGATGTGGTAGTGGGCTCATCACAGCGTTTTGGAGTTCCCATGGGTTATGGTGGGCCTCATGCGGCGTTTTTCGCCACCCGGGAGACTTTTAAAAGACAAATACCGGGAAGAATAATAGGAGTTTCTAAAGATGTTCAGGGAAATTCAGCCTATAGAATGGCGTTGCAAACTCGTGAACAGCATATACGAAGAGAAAAAGCCACCTCGAACATCTGTACCGCACAAGTGCTCTTGGCGGTTATTTCAGGCCTTTACGGCGTTTATCACGGACCGCAAGGAATCAAAAATATCGCCTGGCGGGTACATAAGCTTTGCCGCATCCTGGACAGAGGATTGGGACAACTGGGCTATAAAGTACTCAATACCTGTTTTTTTGACACCCTTACAATCGCCATGCCCACTCAATATTTATTGGAGAATATTAAGGTACAGGCGCTGTCCAACCGCTGTAATTTCCGGTATGATGGGGATGAGGCTGTGGGTATTTCACTGGATGAGACCACCACACCGGATGACGTTCAGCTTATCCTGGATATTTTTGCGAAAGTAACCCAGCAGGCTTCTATCTCGATTAGTGAGATTAATGAGGACCTGGACCTTAACTGGCCTACAGAGCTTACAAGGGAGAGTGACTTTATGGACCATCCGGTCTTTAGCAGTCATCATTCAGAACACCAGATGTTGCGATACCTGAAGCAGCTGGAAAATAAAGACCTTTCGTTAGTACACAGCATGATTTCTTTGGGGTCCTGCACCATGAAACTCAATGCTACATCAGAGATGATCCCAGTTACCTGGCCGGAGGTAGCTAATTTGCATCCTTTCGCTCCTCGTGATCAGGCCCTGGGATATCGGGAAATGTTTACTCAACTGGAGGCTTGGCTCAGTGAGATTACCGGGTTTCAGGCCACATCCCTGCAGCCCAACTCCGGGGCCCAGGGAGAATTTGCCGGTCTTATGGTAATTGAGGCCTATCACCGAAGTCGTAACGACCATCAACGCCGTATTGCCTTAATACCCGCTTCTGCTCATGGGACGAATCCTGCCAGCGCTGTTATGGCGGGTATGCAGGTAGTAATTGTGGCCTGTGATGATTCGGGAAATATTGATCTTTCTGATCTAAAACAGAAAATTGAACAACACCAACCCAAACTTGCAGCACTAATGATCACTTACCCTTCGACTCATGGTGTATTCGAGCGGCAGATTACCGAGGTGTGCCGCCTGGTTCACCAGGCCGGGGGCCAGGTATATATGGACGGGGCCAATATGAATGCTCAAGTGGGCCTTACTAACCCAGCTAAAATTGGGGCTGATGTTTGTCACCTGAATCTTCATAAGACCTTTTGCATCCCCCATGGTGGCGGCGGACCCGGTATGGGGCCTATTTGTGTGGCTGAGCACCTTAAACCATTTCTGCCCGGGAGCCCGGTAATTAACATGGGACCTGAAAAGGCACTGTCGGCCATTAGTGCGGCTCCCTGGGGTAGCGCCAGTATTTTGGGGATTAGCTATGCCTACATTGCGATGATGGGATCCAAGGGGATGCGTAAAGCTACAGAAATCGCCATATTGAATGCCAATTATCTACTACATCGCTTAAAGGAGGCTTACCCCATACTCTACACCGGGGATCAAGGAAGATGTGCCCATGAATTGATTATCGATTGCCGGGATTTTAAAGTTCAGGGAATTGAGGTTGAGGATATTGCCAAAAGACTAATGGATTACGGATTTCACGCTCCTACGGTGTCATTTCCAGTACCCGGTACTATGATGATAGAACCAACGGAGAGTGAATCTCTGGAGGAGATGGAGCGTTTTTGTCAGGCATTGATCAAGATCAGGGAGGAGATCAGTGAGGTTGAGCAGGGTAATGTCGATCCCCAAAACAGCTTATTAAAGAATGCCCCCCATACAGCTATGGTAGCCTTATCAGATGAATGGGCATATTCTTACAGCCGGGAAATGGCCGTTTATCCTTTACCATTTGTTAAAGAAAGAAAGTTTTGGCCTTCGGTAGGTCGAATAGATAGTGCATATGGTGATCGTAATCTTTTCTGCAGCTGTATTCCCCTAGCCGAGTACCAAGAAGACCCGCACCCGGATGTTAACTTAGTTGATGACTGATCTCCTTGATAAGGTTCCAGGACTCCATCAGCTGCTTCCGCTCCAAATAGGTTTGTCCGGCTGCCAGCCGCAAAGTGAACTGCCCGCGGAGTTTTGTGTGGGTAATGTAAACCTTACCGGTATTATTGACCTGGTTTAACAGCCTGGCATTTAATGCATTTAGATCTGATGCTTTAGCTTCGGCGGGATTGTATCTAAAACAGAGCAATGCCAATGGCGCCGGTGCCATTAACTCAAAATCAGGATCATCTCTAACTGTTTGGGCTAATTCACTTACCCAGGAAATGTGATTAGCAATAGTTTGTCGCAATTGGGATTTTCCGTAGCTCCTCATGACAAACCACAATTTAAGCGCCCTGAACCTCCGGCCTAGCTGAATTCCCCAATCACTGTAGTTATTGACCTTATCACTACTGTCGGTTTTGAGATATTCCGGTACCAAACTGAATGTCTTGATCAGGCTTTTACTATCACTGGTAAAATAAGCGGTACAATCGAAATTGGTAAACATCCACTTGTGGGGATTGAACACAAAGCTATCTGCAAATTCCAGCCCTTTGCGCAACCAATCTGCTTCCGGCAACATCATCGCTGTTCCAGCCCAGGCGGCATCTACATGCAACCACATGCCATGTTTGCGGCATATAGCACCTATGTGCTCCAAGGGATCTATAGCGGTTGAACTGGTAGTTCCCAGTGTAGCTACCAGCCAAAGCGGACAATAGCCACTTTCAACATCCTGCCTTACCTGCCTTTCCAGGCTGGATGCAGACATGGCGTAATGCTGGTCCACCTCAATTTTCACCAGGCTTTCGCTCCCCATGCCCGATATTCGCACGGCTTTTTCAATTGAACTGTGAGCCTGCTCTGAACAATATAAGCGGTATTTATATTCAGGTTGGTACCCCGTTTGATTGATTTTCCACTGCGATCGTTTTTCCCTGGAGGTAAGCAGACTCACCAAAGTTGCGGTTGATGCACCATCCTGGATAACTCCTTCCCAGTTACCTGGGAGGTACAGCAGGTCCCTCAACCATTCCATCGTTCTTTGCTCAAGTTCGCTGGCTGCCGGAGAAGTTTCCCATAGCATGCACTGGCTGGCCAGAGTAGATGTCAGCATTTCGGCCAATACTGAGGGGTAACTGCTATTGGCGTTGAAATAAGCGTGAAACTTTGGATGCTGCCAGTGTGTAATTCCGGGCATGATGATGTTTTCGAAGTCCTGTAGCAACCGTTGCACGTCCTGAGATTGGTCCGGTGCAGCCTCCGGAATTTGTTGGTAAATATCACCTGGGTTAACCTGAGATTTTACCGGGTATTGCTCAATATTTTGGAAATACTCCGCCATCCAATCCACCAACTGGTGGGCGGTGGCTTTGAATGAATCGAGGTCCATAGCTTATCTGTTATTGGTGCTTTTACCGACAAAGGATTTGGTTTGTTTCAGACTACCGTCTTTGTTGTAAGTTTTAACCTCGCCTTTCACAGTGCCCTGGTCATAAGGGACTTCCCGTTTCTTAGTACCGTCCTTATAGTATTCAGTGAAAAGCCCATTTTCTATATCTTCATCAAATGTTGCTTCTGTTCTCAATTCTCCATTGGGCCAAAATTTATAGAACTTACCTTGTCTTAAGCCTCGTTTGTAATGTCCCCGGCGGTTTCTGGTCCCACTGCGGTAGTAGTCTCTGAAGTAACCATGAGGAATATCATTGCGATACTCTTCTTCTGATTTAAGGTTGCCGTTACTCCAATATTTTATGATTACCCCATGGAGTTTGTCATTCTTATAATGGGTTATTGATTTTACCTTATCCCCGGATAACTCCACCCATTTCCCGTTCTTTTCCCGAGAGCTGTTTAACTGATTAAGCTTCTCTACCGGTTTACTATAAAATCTTTGACCAAACAGGGGTGATGAAATGAGAATTAAAAATAAAGCAACTAGTGGTATATTCATAAAAAGGTACCGAACGGTGAGATGTGGATTCGGTAGTTCATATTAAAAATTATAAAGAAGGGATCAAAATCGCAGCCTTGATTCTTTTCCTCAAACATTCACGTGTCGTTCGGCGTGATAGGAAGATCTCACCAATGGCCCGGATTCTACATACTTCAGCCCGCGACGCAACCCTTCTTCTCGATATTGATCAAAGGCATCCGGATGAATAAATTCATCCACTTCAATGTGTAGCTTTGTTGGCTGTAGATATTGCCCCAGGGTCAGTATATCCAATCCATGCTCCACCAAGTGGTCCATAGCTTCGTGTACTTCGTGATCTTTTTCTCCCAGTCCCAGCATGATCCCGGATTTTGTACGCATACCGGCTGCTTTGATACGTTGAAGTTGTTCCAGGCTGCGGTGATACTTGGCTTGTGGCCTCACTCTGCGGTATAGCCTTTGTACGGTTTCCATATTGTGCGATACTACTTCCTGCCCCGCTGATATCATGCGGGAGAGCGCCTCCCAGTTTCCCTTGACATCCGGAATAAGGGTCTCTATGGTGGTGGACGGGCTCATTTCTTTCACTTTTCGCACGGTTTGATACCAGATTTCCGCCCCTCTGTCTTTAAGTTCATCCCGATTAACTGAGGTGATGACCGCGTGCTTCACTTTCATTAGCTTTATAGCTTCCGCAACCCTTTGTGGCTCCTCTTCATCGTATTCCGGTGGTCTGCCTGTTGCTACCGCACAGAAGGAACAACTTCTGGTGCAGACATTACCCAAGATCATAAATGTGGCAGTCCCGGCACCCCAACATTCACCCATATTGGGACAATTTCCACTTTCACAAATAGTGTGCAGTTGGTACTGGTCCACCAATTGTCTTACTTTGGCGTATTCCTTGCCCACCGGTAGTTTTACCCTAAGCCAATCGGGCTTCTTCTTACGATTAGTGTGATCCTGGGAAATGACTGGTAATTCAATCATAGGGTAAAGTTACAAAGTATAATGTTAACTGTGAACTACCTGCGTCTGCCGTAGAATAAGGTTACAAAAAAAGAGGTAAAGAGGCTTTCATTAGAGTCATTAGGCACTAGAATAATGTCTTCCGTAAATGTCTCCAGGTTGAATCCCAGCTCCAGGCCTGAAACATTGGATTTGAAAGTGCCGAACTCAAAACTAATGGCGGGCTTGATGTTTAATCCGAATTTAACTTCCGATTCTCCAATACCCTGTAAGATGTTTCCAGTGCCCAGTATACTGTTAAAGTCCACATGAACCTCTGGATTGAATGGTTCATTAACGCCTCTGCTATTTTGAATGTAATATGGTGCCACCACTCCAATGGTAGGGCCTCCCGCTAATATGCCGTGTATCTGCAGCCCCTGGAAGGGAGCTTTCTTAAACAGTATTACTTCACGACCATATTGTAGCCGGATGGAGTATAGGTAATTCTGCTTACCCCAAATGAAAGAATTGCCGTTAAGAGGATTGGATATGCGGGTCTCCTTCGGATGCTTGACATTCATCAATTCCAAACCATAGGTCTGAAACTGGTTATCACTGATGCGAACGCTCTTTTTCAGAATAAATCCTCCTATCAGACCTCCGCGGGTATTCTTATTTATGCCCCATACGAATTCATCGGTATACTCATAGTCTTCCCCGGATTGGCCCAATAGCGAGCCCATCGCGAAAAAATTAATAAGAACCAGAAGTGAAAATATCTTGGACAACCCCATTTAATACCCCCTAAACCGTTAAATTTAGTTATTTCTGTTTTAACACAAAAACAATCCTATTAGTTTATGACTACTCTGAAATCGCAATATTTAGGGGATTTGAGCACAGTTTGCACTCACCTTCGATCCGGCTCAGAACTGACCACTGATGCACCTGTAGACAATAATGGAAAAGGACAAACTTTTTCACCAACCGACCTGGTGGCTGCCGCATTAGGCAGTTGTATGGTTACAGTAATGGGCATAAAAGCTGGCAAGATGGGCTTGGATTTAGGTGCTTTAGCATGGGACACTACTAAAATAATGTCCTCCAATCCCCGGAAGATCTCCAAGCTGATCATTAACATTAGGGGAACCGGGATTGAAGCCTCACCTGAGCAGTTAGAGATACTCAAGGAAATTGCCTTAAGTTGTCCAGTTGCACTGAGCTTACATGCTGATCTGACCCAGGAAATTACTTTCCACTTTTAGCGGTTTTCTGCCAGGGCCAGCTTGATAGAATTGATGGAAATGCCCATGTGTGAAGTATGGAAGCTGCAGATCCCGTTTTCTATGATCAAAATTTGGGGAGATTCATGTTGCACCCCAAAGTGATCAGCTACCTGATTAGAAATTCCTCGAAGTGCGATAAGATCCAGAAAATAAGGTTGGACTCTCTCAATGTCCCATGATCTTTCCAAACGGGATAAAACCATGCTGCTGATGGAGCACTGGGTGCTGTGTTTATAAACCAATACGGGGCTTTGGTGGGACTCCTCGATCATTTCCTTAAATGAATCTGAGGAGTTCAGTAATTTCCAATCAATCGTTCCAGATTTCGCTTTCCTTGGGATCATACTTAGGTTTTTTTCCTTTCTTTTTAAGATGTTTAGGCTGATGAGAATTTTTGTTGGTCTTGGCCCATAATAACTTCCATTTGCGATTAATAGTTTCAGCCGTTTCAGATCGGTGAACCTGTCGTCCTGTGTACCAGGCGCTGGGATGCAGATCCTTACCCTTGGTCCTTCTAATTTTGTAATTCCCGGCAAATTGTTGTTCCTGTCTGGATTTTTTCCGGAAATATTGATTCTGAAAAAATCGGGTGGTGACTTTATGGTTGCCCCTGAAATCCGTGCCTTCGGTTTTTATGCGGGCGTTGGGCCGCACCTTCAGATGCCCGGCAAACTTGGTGCCGTCGGTTTTAACCTTTTTATTGCGCCTCACTTTCAAGTCTCCGGCATAATCAGAGCCGTCCCAGGAATTGATCTTTTTAGGACTTCTGAGATGACCTTTGAAGGTAGTGCCGGGTGCAGGACCTAGTTCTTTTGGCTTGAACCCTTTCATAGTGAAAGTTGAAGCCCGGTTGTCTTTTTTTCTTTTTTTAACTTTTAGATCGCCGGCCCAATCACCTCCATAGTCGAGGATTTGCTTTCTTTTCAGTTTAAGATTTCCCTTGTGGGTAGTACCGGGGGCTCCCTCAATGTATTTATGTCCTTTAATATTTCCTTTCCATTCGGCCCCCTGGTTGCGTAGTTTAATATCTGGAACTCCCCCTTTAGTATTATTCCAACCGCGCTCCCCATATATGGTGGTGCGTCTCCCACCACTAGAGGTGCTGCTTGTGGTACTCTGACCGCTGTATGTGGTGCCTTCAGAACCGGAAGGGATCTGCTTGGGACGTCTGTTCCCGGAGAAGCGAGTTCCTTCGGTACCTGCATTAATGCTTTTTGGTCGTCTATTGCCGGAGAAATTGGTGCCGTCTGTGCCATTAGGCGGACCCTGACTGGCAGCCCCGTAACGAGTTTTACGAGCTCTTTTTCCCACACCCCTGGTGGGATTGCCTTTTACCCCGGTTTGAATTTGGGTCTCTCCGCGATAGTTGGTTCCCCCAGGGCTCTCTACACTTTTCACCCTACCACGACCCTTGAAATTAGTACCCTTAGTACCGCTGGGAGCTTTATTTGCTCCGATACGGTCCTGGTAATTTTTACCGCTGGTACCTTTCAATTTGGTAGGATTGCCCTTGACTTTTCTCTCCGTCTCTACCGCCTGTCCGGAATACCGGGTACCTTGGCTTTTTTCAATAGATTTTCTCTTTGATCTTCCCCCGAACCGGGTGCCCTTAGGTTGTCCAGGGACTTTACCTGCTCCTATTCTATCCTGAAATTTAGTGGACTTCTTTCTTTTGGTTTTGGTGGGATTACCTTTCAATTCCTGGCTTCCGGGCTCGATTTTGCCTTGGAATTGTCCCGCTTTGCGATCTTTTTTACGCTGTTGCTTCTTACGGGTTTTTTCCACTTTACGATTGTACTTGCCATCCTGTGAATAAACTGGAGTAGGAGTGAATGACCACAAAAAGAGGGATACCAATGCCACTGGCAGACATCGCTTTAAATAAGCAACGATATCCAGATCCGCACCAGCTAATCTAAATTTGCCTAATACACCTGTTAAAACCATGATTTTTACCCCCTCGAAGCTAACAAAATAATAACGAAAACTTTTGAATTATAGGGTAAGTAGCCGCTAATTATTACATCGGCAATAATATGACCAACTATTCCGGTCAAAAGTTCCATAGGAGACTAAAACGCTAATAACTGCGCTAGTTTTTCCTTGAAACGGGTTTTGGGTAGGAAATTCTCCTCCAGATGTTTGGAAAAAGGTACCGGGGTATCCAAGGAGCCCACCCGCACCACCGGTCCGTCCAGGAACTCAAATAAGTTTTCAGAGATCCAGGCTGATATTTCACCTCCTACACCTCCGGTTTGACAGTCCTCATGTAGTATCAGTACTTTGCCCGTTTTGCGGACAGATGTGGCAATGCAGTCCTTATCCCATGGTAGTAAACTGCGCAGATCAATTACTTCAATACTGCTATCCCGGTGTACCTCCAACGACTCCATGGCCCAATGCACACCCATTCCGTAAGTGATAATCGTCAGGTCTTCACCTGATTGCACTACTTTCCCCTTTCCTATGGGGATGAATCTATAATCATCAGGTATAGGCCCGGAGATAGCACGGTACAAGGCTTTGTGTTCAAAATAGAGCACAGGATTGGGGTCCTCAATAGCGCTTAACAACAATTGGTAGGCATCTTGAGGATTTGAAGGATATACCACCTTTAAACCTGGAGTATGGGTAAACCAGGCCTCATTTGACTGGGAGTGAAATGGTCCGGCGCCCACTCCGGCTCCGGTGGGCATCCTGATCACTACATCAGCATGCTGATGCCAACGATAATGAGACTTGGCCAGATTGTTCACAATCTGATTGAAACCGCAACTAACGAAATCCGCAAATTGCATTTCAATTACGGACTTAAACCCTTTAATGCTCAATCCCAAACCTATCCCCACAATCGCTGATTCACAAAGCGGAGTATTTCTAATCCGATCAGCCCCAAATTTTTCAATGAGGCCTTCCGTAACTTTAAAAACACCTCCATATTCCGCAATGTCCTGACCCATTAAAATCAGATTGTCATGCCGTTCCATGGCATCGGCCAGGCCACGGCTTAAGGCATCCACAAAACGAATATCCTTTGACTCAGTGGCGCCCTGATGTTCTTGCGGCCAGCTTATAGGGGCGTATATATCGTCTAGTTCGCTTTGTGTATCCGCCTCAGGCATTGGTTCCTTATCTGCCTGGTCCCAGGCTTGAGTGATCTCTTCTTTGAGGCTTTCCCTTATGGTCAATCTTTCCTCCTCAGATAGAATGCCTGATTCCTGTAAGAAGCTTTCAAAATTGCTGATGGGATCTTTGCTGGCCCACTGCTCCATGAGGGACTCAGGCACATACTTCGTACCGCTGGCCTCCTCATGTCCACGCATGCGGAAGGTCATGGCTTCAATTAGAATGGGACTGGCATGCTTCCGAATGCTCATCGCTGCCTTTTTGAGAGCGTGATATACTTCCAACACATTGTTGCCGTCAACGGAGACAGCCGACATCCCATAACCGGGTCCCTTATCCACAAAACTTTCGAAATTGAATTGTTGGGAACTTGGAGTTGAAAGGCCATAACCATTGTTTTCAATCAAGAAGATCACCGGCAATCCCCATACAGAGGCTACGTTTAGGGCTTCGTGAAAATCTCCTTCACTGCTGCCGCCATCACCACTGAACACCAACGTTGCTTCCTGCTTCCCCGAGATCTTACTGGCCAGTGCTATGCCGTCGGCTACTGCCAATTGCGGTCCAAGATGCGATATCATACCTACAATACGGTGCTCTCTACTGCCGAAATGGAATGACCGATCCCTTCCTTTTGTAAAGCCCGACAACTTACCTTGAAATTGAGCAAAGAGTCTTTCCAATGGGACATTCCGGGTAGTAAAGACACCCAGGTTCCTATGCATGGGCAGTATATACTCATCTGAATCCAGCGCCATAGCGGCTCCAACCCCAATGGCCTCCTGGCCAATTCCCGAAAACCATTTGCTGATCTTACCCTGACGTAATAGCAGAATCATTTTTTCTTCAATCAAACGAGGTTTGAGAAGCAACTGGTAAATCCTGAGGAGATCTGTATCGGAGAGTTCTTTGCGGCTAAACTTCATGGCGGTAGCTGCCAAAATGCTCAGGGCCAAGTTAAGCTATTGGGGCAATCTGAAAAATAAATCAGCTTATTTTTTAATTTTGGCCACCATGATTGCTTATCATCAATTTTTCCTGAACAACGGATTGCAGGTACTGGTACACCAGGACCAATCAACCTCTCTTGCAGTATTGAATTTAGCGTACAATGTCGGTTCGAGGGATGAAAACGAAAATAAAACCGGATTTGCTCACCTATTTGAGCACCTTATGTTTGGCGGGTCCCAGCACATATCTTCTTTCGACGAACCCCTGCAGTTGGTGGGGGGTGATAACAATGCCTTTACCAGCCCTGACCTGACCAACTATTATCTAACCGTGCCGGCGAATAACCTGGAAACAGCATTTTGGCTGGAGTCCGATCGCATGTTAGGGCTTTCATTCGACCCTAAAGTACTCCAGGTACAGAAGAGTGTAGTAATTGAAGAGTTCAAACAGCGTTATCTTAATCAGCCGTACGGAGATGTATGGTTGAAATTGCGCCCGTTGGCTTTTCGCCGCCATCCATATCGCTGGGCTACCATTGGAAAGGATATTTCGCATATTGAAAACGCTACGATGGATGAGGTAAAAAACTTCTTTGGACGGTTTTATCATCCAGCCAACGCAGTATTGGTAGTAGCTGGAAAAGTGGATCTGAAACAAGTCCAGAAGTTGTCCGAGAAATGGTTTGGCCCGATTAAGCCAGGGGCAGAGTACTGCAGGTCCTTACCTGAAGAGCCTAAGCAAACCGAAGCCAGGTTACAAGAGGTAGTTGCTAAAGTTCCTGTTGATGCGGTTTATCAGGGTTACCATATGCCGCAAAGATTCACTGCTGGTTATCATCAAGCCGATCTGCTTAGTGATATATTGGGCAGAGGTAAATCATCAAGACTATTTCAAAAACTGGTCAAAAGGAAAAGTATGTACAGCGCCATTTCAAGTTATGTTACCGGATCTTTGGATCCAGGCCTCCTGGTGATCCAAGGAAATTTAAATCCTGGATTCTCCTGTGAACAAGGTCATACGGCTATAAGGGAAGTAGTAGAAGAGCTGATTTCTGAAGGACTTTCTGCCGGAGAAATGCGCAAAGTGAAAAATCAGGCGGAAAGCAGTCTTGCTTTTTCCCAGGTACCACTGTTAAACCGGGCCATGAATCTGGCATTATGTGCTATTGCCGGTGATCCGGACTATATTAACCGTGAAATGGACGTGGTGGCGGGTATCACTCAGCGGGAATTGAAGGACAGGGCAATCGAGGTTTTGACCGCATCAAACAGTTCAACACTTTACTATAAAAAGACCAACAAATGAATTCCATAAGAATAGGGCAGGGCTATGATGTCCATCGGCTGGAGGCTGGTGGTAAATTTTGGCTGGGAGGAATTGAAGTCCCTCACTCCCGGGGAGCTGTAGGTCATTCTGATGCCGATGTGTTGATCCATGTAATCTGCGACGCATTGCTGGGGGCATCAGGATTAGGGGATATAGGTTTTCACTTTCCAGACACCGACCCCTCGTATAAGGGCATTGACAGTAAAATATTATTAAAGAAAGTAGTAGAGATGGTTAAGGAATCTGGTTACCAAATTGGAAATGTCGACGCTACTGTTGTATTGCAGTCTCCCAAGATCAGTTCCTATATTCCGGAAATGGTAAGATGTTTGGCAGGAGTGATGGAATTGGAACCACCTCAGATATCCATCAAAGCCACTACTACGGAGAAGTTAGGGTTTGAAGGGCAGGAGCAAGGGGTTGCCGCTTTTGCTGTCTCCCTGATCTATAAGATGGATTAATGCATACCGAGCTACGGATTTCCGATGACGGATCTCATACTTTGTATATTCCAGAGCTGGAAGAAACCTATCACTCCCTGAGAGGAGCCTTAACCGAATCCCGCCTGGTCTATATCCAAAATGGCCTTCGGTATACTATGAAAACTCTAAAAGGTAGAAAGATCCATCTACTTGAGGTAGGATTTGGTACCGGATTAAACGCCTGGTTAACGGCTATTGAGGCTATAGAGAAACAAGTTTCAGTAAACTATACCAGCTTAGAACCACATCCTTTGGGTGAGCAGACTGTGAGCAGGTTAAATTATGCGAATTTTACTAAATCAAAGCGAAATCAGACTCTTTTCAACGAACTGCACCAGGCACCTTGGGAGACTACGGTAAAATTTTCACCTTATTTCAACCTATTCAAGAAGAAATGTTATCTGCAGAGCTATAAACCGTCGCAAAACTTCGACCTTATTTACTATGATGCATTTGCCCCACAGAAACAACCTGATATGTGGAGCATAGAAGTGTTGAATTCTGTTGGTGGGATGTTGAAAAAAAACGGGGTGCTGGTCAGCTATTGTGCTCAGGGTAAGTTTAAGCGCCATTTAACTACCCTGGGATGGTCAGTGGTATCGCTGCCAGGACCACCGGGTAAGAAGGAAATGACCCGGGCCATCAAATGATAATTAACCATTACAAAACAGGTATAATTTTATCAGCTCTGGCCCTGAACCCGGCGCTGGCGTAAGGGTATTGGTCCTCGAGAATGATCCTCAACTCGCTTTTTATATCCGGTAAATTTTCAGAAAGACGATGCAGTACGGTCATGGCAAAAACTTTGATGGCCACCGGTTCAGTGGACTGTAGATATGTAAAACATTGATCTGCGGTATGCCCCCAAACCTTTGCCGGGAGATCTAAATATTGAAAAATCCTCAATATGTTGCGCTTCATAGAAGTTGACTGATCGGGATACAGGGCTTTTGCCATTGGTTCTATCCACTCATCAAGCCACTCGCAATGGGTTTTGACCACCCTTAATATCAGGGCACTGCAACGTTGATTTAACCGATAGTTACTTTGGTGTTGGGCTTTTAGGAAGGTCTCCATTAGTTGCCGAAAATGAGATCGGTTTTCCAAAACGTAGCGTGAACACTGATCCTCCCATTGGGAATTTTCCAGGTTAACTAGTTCTTGAATTAAGTCCACACATCTAATGTTATCATGATGATCACCTGCAACCCTCAGGCTTTACCGGGTAAAATATTAAATAGGGAAACTATCCTTTTTATTGGTGAATTATATTATTGGAGTTATGTAAATTACCAAAAGCAGCATTTAAAAAATTAAGGATGAGTAAAAATCTTACCGGGTGCTCAGGTGACTTTCCTTCTTTACAGAGAGAGGTGAATGGTAAAAGGTTGGTTTTTCTGGATGGCCCGGGTGGTACGCAAGTACCAGAAACCGTGATTAATGCTATTTCCCGGTATTATCGGAATAGTAATAGCAACACTCATGGTGCGTTCATTACCTCCATGGAAACGGACCGGGTACTGGAAAAAGCCCGGAGCAAAGTTTCGGATTTTCTGGGGGCTGAAGGACCCCAATGTATCAGTTTCGGCGCCAATATGACCAGTTTAAATTTTGCATTAAGCAAAGCACTGGGACGGAATTTTCCGGAAGGAAGTGAAGTGGTGATTACCCAGTTGGATCACGAAGCCAACCGTGGACCCTGGTTGAAGTTAAAGGAACGAGATTGGGTGATAAAAGAGGTTAAGATGACGGCTCAGGGTACTCTCGACTATCAAGACCTGGAGGAGAAAGTTACTGAAAAGACTGCAGTATTAGCGGTTGGCTATGCGTCAAATGCGCTGGGCACGGTTAATGACTTAGGAAAGATCGGGAGCTTCATTAAATCAAGTGAGACCAAACTGGTGGTTGATGCAGTGCATTACGCACCGCATTTTAAATTGGAGGTACAGCAATTGAACTGTGATTTTCTCTTGTGCTCAGCCTATAAATTTTATGGTCCACATGTCGGGATATTATATTGCAAGCCGGATGCACTTACCCCACTGGAAACGGATTGCCTAATTACCCAGGAGCAGACGGTTCCTTATAAGATAGAGACAGGCACCTTAAATCATGCAGCGGTGGCTGGGTTATCAGCGGCTTTGGACTACCTCTCGACCTTTGGAGAGGGTAATTCGTTTGGTGATCGCTTAGCAGCAGCAATGCGAATGATCAGCCGTCACGAGTATGAGTTATTTCAAAACCTTTATCAGGGCCTGTTGACGGTGCCAGGTCTAGAAGTATGGGGCCCGGAGCCCAAACCAGGGGAGCATACCCCTACCATTTCATTTACTGTGGCCAACCGGACGGCTTCTCAGATTTGTAGCTTTCTTGCCGGCAAAAACATTTGTGCCTGGGATGGTCATTTCTACGCCAGGCGGGCTATAGAAAAGTTAGGCTTGTTGGAAAGGGGAGGTGTCACCAGGTTGGGATTATCTATGTATACCACCCGGCAAGAGGTAGATTATACCCTGAAAATGATAAAAGAAGCTGCTACCCAACCCCTCACCTTCGCCTAAAGAATTTCTGGTAGAAAAGAGAATTAACGATATGAAAGAGTTAGTACCCTACGTGGTGTTTAATGGTAACTGTAAAGCCGCCCTGGATTATTATTGTAAATGCCTGGGAGGGAAAATCGAGTTGCTTCAAACCTTCGATGAATCGCCAATGGAAGTGCCTGAAGAATTCAGGCAAAGAATATTTAATGCCATATTCAGAGCAGGAGATATCTATTTCCGGGCCTCAGACGATCTTCCGAATTTTCAGGTTAAAGCTGGTACCAATATTTCGCTATTTGTAACCTTTGAGCATGCCGCTGACAAGGAGAGAACATTTAGTTGTTTATCCGAAGGTGGGAAAGTGCTTTTTCCTATTGAGGATAATTTCGGTATGGTCACAGACCAATTTGGCGTGCAATGGATGGTAGTGCATGGTGATGACCATTAACAACTATATGCTGACTGAAATATCGGATCGATTGAAGGTGAGACCACTAGTGTCATTGGCGATTTGCACAGTCTTGCATTTATTAGCGTCTGCTCAGCAGCCAACATCACCTGTGTTGACCATTCCACTGGTTACCAGCAGTGTACAAATCGTGCCAGTGGATTCTGCCAGCTTTTTGGTGCTGGATCTAAGCGGACCGCAACTTAATCCTAACCAGCTGGGTTTGGAAATCCATAACTATGATACTTCGCTGCGACCGCAATGGAAGAATACCATACCCATAACCAGGGGGCTGCAACTCCAGTATTTTCAGATAGACAATGATCAGTTTTTCCTGGTCTTCCAGGATGCCAATCAAAAAATGCTGGAAATATTTAGTGTACATTTGGGGTCGGGGCATTTTAAAAGGTCACAGTTCGCATTCTCCAATCGGCTGCAGCTAGAAAAACTGGTAAGTTGGAATGATCACCTGTGGGCTTCGGGTTTAATGTCAGGTCAGGGGGTAGTGTTCTCCCTGGATCGCAGTAAGAACCAATATCAAATACTACCCACAGCATATGCTCACCGGGTGTCTGCAGTTAGGGAGTTGCATGTCAATCCCTCAAAAGATCAGCTTGGTTTCTTTTTACTTACCGAAGTGGAAGGTTTACAATCCTATGTGCTGAGAACTATGGATATTAAATCCAATCGGGTGATCAGGGATCAGCCGATCCGGCCAGCAGATAATTTGCAATTAGGTCAGATCAGAAAGTTTCAGCTAATGAATCAGCCTGCTATAGTGGGCACTTACTTTCGAAGAGACCCCCTCAAATCGGAGGGGTTATTTCTGATGACCTACAACGAAAACCAATTCGTTGAAGAAAAGTATTATTCATTCAAGGATATTCCAGAATTCTCCGAGTTTATCTTCTGGCCTGATGGGGAAAGCGAGCCTAAATTGCGCTCACAAAAAGGTCAGGTAAAGGTCTCTTTGGACCACATTGAACCCTTAAAAGATGAATTATTAATCTCACTGGAAGTCTTGGAAAAAAGTTACAAAGCAAAAGGCGCTTTACAACAGGAGTTCGAGCGAAGTCAAATGGTGAATAGTTTGGATCAGGATCAATACGGCCGGCGCAGCTTTGATCAATCTACCGAAGGAGAGTCTGTCGGGGACCGCATCGAGAAACGATCTGCCACCGATATAATTCAATACCGCTATCGTAATGCCATAGTAGCCCAACCCACTTATCAGGGGCTTACCTATGACAGGTCAGTTTTAATTACTTTGGACCAAAATTTGGATCTCACACGGTGCAAGGGAATTAAAACAGGTAAACAGGATTTTGCTTATCTGGGCACATCTAATACCGTATTGACGGACCATGGCGTTCGACAGTTTTATGATCGTGGAGGAACATACTACACTTGGCTTTATCAGCCTGAAACAGAGCAATTCCGGGATTTGAGCAGCATCAACTACTCTGACTCCCCCTCCCGGGCCTGGCGTATTGCTAAAGATAAATTTTTGGTGATGGAATTAAATAAAGAAGCGGCTGGATATCTGCTTAAATTACAAATAAAAACGCTTTGACGGGTCATTGCTGAGCTTGAAAATGACCTTGGATTAGCGCTTTAAGGTAGGGTTTTACTTCATCATGGTTAGGTAAGGGCGGATCACGGTGCAGTAAATTACCGTTGTCGTCAACGCTGAGAAAGTAGGGAAACACATTGTTGAAGTAGCTTCGGGCAATTTCAGAATCAAAACCCAAATCCAATCGCCTATGCTCTATGTGATCGGTGTTGAGACCGTAATACTGACGATTATCCATCCAAAGTTCATGATCGTTCTCAACCGCCACCAGTAGTAGTTTTACCCTATCCTTTTTCAGCATTCGTTTGAAGTAATTAACCGGTTGTAAATCAAGGTGGTTCAAATGGCCCCAGTTCGACCATAGTACCACATAGAGCGGCGTCCCCCGGTAGTTCTCCAGCAATCGCTTAAAATGAGCGGACTCAATGATTGAAATACCTCCCTGGTCTATGGTATTGAATACCTTAAATTGCTTTTGAAGAGAGATTTTTTCTGAAAGGTCTTTGATGATCTTGGCTTCTAAAGCGGTTTCCTTTAGCACCGTATAGGAATCCCAAAATGCAGAATCGTAAAGGATTTTTCTCAACTCGCTTTTTCCCGGCTCTGCTCCTCCCACTACTGGAGGGTCTTCAGTGATGATATTATTTGATATCATTTCGATATGAGCTCGGTGCCGTAAGGTATCAGGAGTTACCCGGGTGCTGTCCGTTGTAAGATGTAATACATCCACATCACTGATCAGGCGATCCACAAAAAATTTATCAAGATAAGGGCGGTATATTACCAGTTTTGATATTCTGGAATCCACCGAATAACCGGGGCTGGCTCTTTGCTTCCTTTCTTGTATTTCAGCCCTCACAAAAGCCGCTCTTTTACGGGTAATATACAGCTTGCCCTGATACCAGGTTTCTGGCCGGGATTCAAGGGGTCTGTGGTCTTCAAAATCTATTTCGTATACTTTAAGCTGGTCATAATTAGTGGTATCTACTATAGAGAAATCGTAGTGGTCCAGTGATCCGGCTATAGGATTGTGGTATTGGTAAGCAGTTATATCGTTTGCCCAGAGAAAATTTAGTGAGATTGCTGGGTGAAATACCTTGGCATTCTCTGTAAAATCAAAACTTCTTCTCAACTGTCTGACTTCAAATCCCAGTTGCTCATCAGGGATCTCCTTTTTCAGGAATTTGTTTTTAGGGCTGTGTACTCCTACCGCAGCCTCAATCAATCTGACATACTTGTGATTTTCACTACAATAATGCCGATAGAAAGTGTTTAAGGTAAAGGGATCTTTAGGGTAGTTGCGCGGTATATTACCAATAGCTTGTTTCACTATTTTTTTCGCCCGGTTGGCATTCTTTTTACGGGCCTTTTGGGTGAGGATCACCAATTCAGATAGCCTGGTTACAGAAGCTTGCAAAGCAATCTGAACATCAGTTGCTGCCAAAAGTGAATCCAGGTCCAACTTGCTGGAGTGATACCCCAGACAGGAGAGGCTTAAGGTATTTCCTTTATCGAGCAGTGATTGTGGTATCTTAATTTCAAATTCTCCATCATCATTAGTACTGGTTCCTAACGGCGTACCGGAAATCCATATATTTACAAAGGGAATAGGCTGTGAACTATCCTTTACCACCACTCCTTGCAATGGGACTGCTTGGCCTAATAAATTTTTTAGGGGTATAAAAAGCATTAGTACCCCCATCAAAGCCATAAATTTATAACCTTCTGGCGATACCAGCATTTGTAGTTTAGTCTTTAGGAGGCGTGATCATTATGTGTGCTCTATGGGTACCGGGATCCATTAACCAGGGTTCACCAGGGGCTCTAGGTTTGGGGGGAAGGCCAGTGGTAGCTGGTGTGGCAAACGGTATGTATACCACATATCGATAATAGGGGTCGACCACCTGCATAGAATCGGCGGAAAATGAGCTGCCAGTCAGTATATGCAGTGTGGTGGGCTGCTCAGGCATTTTTAGAGAACCCTCCTTAACTTCGGCTTCCCGTTGGTCGAATAATTCCTGCCCGTCTACTCCCTGGGCCCTGAGTTCTCGCCCGCGCTGCATAAAAGGTTCCAGATCCTGATGGTAACTGGCTGTGCTAAATCCCTCGCGATTAGGATCGTCTGCAACGCAGATCATTTCATTAGTTCCGGGGCGAAGTTCAACCAAATTGCCATCGGCGTCATAGCCCAAAACCCTGGCTCCCTCACGCATATCTTCCGGGGCTGCCATCACGGCAGCTGCTATTTGCTGCTCTTGGTCGGGTATGTTATCCTGGGCTTGACAGGATAACAT
Source organism: Cyclobacteriaceae bacterium (assembly GCA_965224285.1). Taxonomy (GTDB): domain Bacteria; phylum Bacteroidota; class Bacteroidia; order Cytophagales; family Cyclobacteriaceae; genus JAJCYK01. The sequence continues at coordinate 2,597,211 of OZ245043.1, read as the reverse complement.
CGGAAGCATAGTGAGGCAAAGAATGGGGCTGAATACGTTTTTCATGATTTTTGGATCTGTTGGAAACTTTAATATAATTAAAAGCCCCGGTTATTGGGAGCGATGCAAATTAAATCTGATCCTGGAAGCGATAAATTTTATGGGGACAGATCACCGTGTTCAAGGGCACATCAGAGGATTCTACAGGTATTTTATCCCAAGGAGGAAATAGAGATAACCCTATTTTTTCTGTGAGGGCCGGACATTGAGCCAAAAATCGATCATAATGCCCTTTACCGTATCCCAAACGGTTCCCCTGAAAGTCAAAGGCCAGTAGCGGCACCACCACGACTGTGAGCTCATCAATTTTGAACGGTACGATTTCGCTCGGTTCGGGAATGCCCCAGAGGTTGGCCTCTAACTCGGATTCGGGATAAAGAATACTGTGATCCAGTTCCGTTTCATTTTTTACCAATGGAACTACTACCTTTACCTGTGGATGGTATTGCCAAAGGTAATTCACCAGGTGGCGGGTACTGACTTCTCTTTTACTTTCAACAGCCAGATACAAATGAATAGCCTTTAGCCCATCCCATTTCAGGTAATCCTTGAACCGTTTCCAGATCTTCTCATTAGCCTGACGGTATTGTGCTATTGAAAGTTCTCGCCTTTTTCGTTTGTACTTTTGCCGCAGATGGGTTTTATCCATCTTCCATTAAAATGTGAAAGCTGAAATCGAACGGATCCAGATTCTCTTTTAGATCCTTTATAAAATCGGGATTATTCAGATAAAAATTCAAGAAATTATCATAGCGCTCTTGCAGGCCACCGCCTGGGAATAATTTTTCCTGAAGGGATTTTAGCTGCCTTAGGGCAACTTCCTGTTTTTGTTCCTCAGATTTTTTCAAGCGCTTTTCTATTTGATCTAAATGTTTCTGGGCTTTGGTCTCCTCCGCCAGAACATACCCCTTCAGCGAGCCATCGATCTGCAGCGCTTTCTCCAAGATATCCTGAAAAACTTCGGTCAACCGACTTTTTTCTAGGTTCAATTGAAGAGTATGTTCGGCATTGCGTTCCAGGAATACCTGCTTCAATTGATGAGGTGGAATGAACAGATCCTCTAAATCCAGATCCAGTTTTTCAAATTTCCTCATATTCCCCTTGGATATAACCAATGCGGTATTTCTGGGGAGTAGTACTGGAAACGGTATCTGATAATGGTCAAAGGCACTTTTAAATTGTAGCCAATAACTCAATTCTCCCGGCCCACCGACGTAGGCAATGTTTGGCAGTATGGTTTCCTGATAAAGTGTACGCATCACTACATTGGGACTAAAACACTGAGGATGCTTTTCCATCAAAGCGCTAATTTCCTTTTCGCTGAAGCTTAAATCAGTGGACAGCACTTCATACCGTCCGTCTTTTTTTACTATCCGCTGCCGGGTTTCATCCGTAAGATAGAACAGGTTGATCTCCCGAGGAGTTACCAAGGTATTATATCCCATTCCCTCCATACGATCAGAACTATCCAGGACTTTCGCGTAAGTGTTGTGGTGCATTAGTTCATCCTTGATAACCGGCATGAAAAGCTCCTTCAATCGTGGGTGATCGGCATCCAATACCACTAACCCATAATCTCCGAATAGTTCATTGACGATATAACGGGTAGCTTGTGAAAGATTTTTACCTTGCTGGTAAGCCTCCCGGAACATGGCTGGGCACTCGGGCATTTCCTCAAAAATTTTCCGAATTCCCTCGGTATCAAACCTGCCCACCGCTCCTTCTTGTGGGCTATCCCATTGATATTCTTCGCCAAACAGGTGAAAGTGATTGATTTCTGCAAAATCGTGGTCTTCCGAAGCCATCCAGTAAACCGGGACAAAATGATAAGCGGGGTAATGGCTTTTTAATGCTTCGCACGCATTGACGGTAGTAATGATCTTATATATAAAGTACAAGGGCCCGGTAAAGATATTAAGCTGATGACCGGTAGTAACGGTGAAGCAGGTAGGTTTGCTGAGAGAGGTCAGATTTTTCAGCATCTTTCCAGACATTACCAAATCCTGATATTGTTCGTTAATGATATCCACTAGAATCTGGCGATGGGATTTGGGAAACTTTCGATTCTCAATGATCTCCCCAAATTCATCTATCTTGGGATAAGCGCCATAAAATTCACTTATTTCGGGCTTCTTTTTAATGTAATCCAGAAATTCCTGCGAGTAACTACCGGTTTTCTCAAGTGGTAATGTTTGTAATTTCAAAGCCAAGGTATTGAGCATGTTAATAAGATGGGAATGGTTAAAAGCTCCATTAAAAACCGTATACGGATTTCCTGGTACAGTCAGCTAATATAAATTAAAAAACTTTATCAAAGCCATTTTGATGATTTGCCTGAACCTTTTCCACCGGTTCACCCCAAAGATCAAACTCACCAGCTTCAGTAATATGGATATTGGCAAAATCTCCGATCCTCAGATAGTATTTCCCGGCATCAACCCAAACCTCATTATCTACTTCTGGGCTATCCCATTCGGTACGTCCGATATAGAAACCACCTTCAAGGCGATCGATCAGCACTTTTAAATTTGCACCTACCCTGCCCTCATTGATTTGATTGGAGATCCCTTGTTGTATTGACATAATCTGCTCAGCCCTTTCCTGCTTGATCGCATCAGAAAGCGTATCCTGCAGGGTAAAACTGTGGGTTTGTTCCTCATGCGAATAAGTGAAAACTCCCAACCGCTCAAATCTTGATTTTTCCACAAACGTCAACATTTCTTCAAAATCATCTTCAGTCTCTCCTGGATGGCCGGCGATCAGCGTAGTACGTATTGCGATTCCCGGGACATCTTCCCTGATTTTATGTATTAACTCTTCGGTTTTCTGGCGAGTTATTCCCCTGCGCATGATCTTTAACATCTTGGTGGAGCCATGCTGTAATGGGATATCCAGATAATTGCAAATATTTGGCTTCTCAGCCATGACCTTTAAAATATCTATAGGAAATCCGGAAGGAAAAGCATAATGCAATCTGATCCAATCCAATCCCGGTACATCCGACAAACGTCTAAGCAAATCAGCTAAAACCCGTTTTCCATAAAGATCAAGTCCGTAATAGGTGCTATCCTGGGCAATCAGCATAATCTCTTTCACCCCGTGCTTCACCAGGTGCCTGGCTTCTTTAACCAATGCATCCATGGGCTTAGAACGATGTTTTCCTCGCATCAGGGGAATAGCGCAGAAGGAACATGGACGATCACAACCCTCTGAAATTTTCAGGTATGCATAGTGGGAGGCGGTACTGGTCAATCTTTCTCCCACCAACTCATGTTTGTAATCCGCGTTGAATCTTTTAAGCAGCAGTGGAAGTTCCATAGTGCCGAAGTAAGCATCCACTTCAGGAATTTCTCTTTCCAGATCTTCCTGGTATCGCTGGGAGAGACATCCGGTAACAAAAAGTTTTTCGATGACACCGTTGGCTTTAGCTTTGGCATATGCTAAAATGGTGTCAATGGATTCCTGCTTGGCATGCTCAATGAAGCCACAGGTATTGATGATCACAATTTGCGCTTGCTCCTCTGACTGGTGTAGGGCGTTAATATTATTGCCTCTCAATTGGGTAATCAGTACCTCAGAATCCACCAGGTTTTTGGCACAACCTAGGGTAATTACATTAACTGATTCCTTTTTTCCAACTCCTGTTTTCAAATCCAATTGTATTAAGGATGCAAAGCTACCAAAAATTCAGCAGGTTATCCCGTGGATATCGCCGGGAAAGGCGGAATTGATAATAAAGTAACTTACAGGGTAAAGTTAATTATATATATCTTTGAGCCGCTTTAAACCCCGGATATGCGAGTACTGAACTGGTTAGCGCTTTACACAGGATTTCTAACATTATTATCAGGCTGTGCGCCGGACGAAAATTGCTTTACCTCCAACAGTACTCAAGTTAAGATCCAATTCCTGCAAATTCTGAATCCCGGTACCGACAGCGCCGAATCCGTGGTCGATGAAGTTATTTTTAACAGTATCATCGCTCGTGGAACAGATAGTATTTTCGTTGAGGACGACACCCTTAGCAAGGTGGTACTTCCTATCAACACCGCTGCCAATGAAACCTTATATATTTTTGATACGGACCAAGGATTGGACTGTCTGGCGCTGAGGTATGAACGCTTTCCGCGACTGATTTCAGTGGATTGTGGACCAGAACAAATTATCGACAGCCTTTCACTGGGATCATTTAGCTTTGACTCTGCTGCCGTTACCAATACTTTACTGATAGATGTACCAGAATTAACTGAAAATGTGGAAGTTTTTCGTTAGCATCTTGTTTCTGGTAAGTGTCTCATGGGGGTTTGCGCAAAATCCCAATGATACGGCCACCATGCGCCCGCCTAAACCCCCTAAGGTCAAGAAGGAGTTTAAAGAATTCATTCCCACTGGGGTTATGGTTGGAGTAGATATTTATAGTCCCGGAAGAGAAATCTGGGAACCCGAGTTAAAGCTGCGGGAATTTCAGGCAGACATTGACTTCAGACATTACAGCTTAGCCCTGGGTTATGGAACGGCAGAAATATTTCGGGAAGAAGAGGGTTTCCAATATCGGAACGAAGGTAGTTTTTGGCGAATTAACGCCGAAGTTAACTTCATTTACGGGGATCACCAAAGCCGGCTTTTCGCCGGATTAGGTTTTGCAAGGTCAAGTTTTGATGATTTTTTTAGATTTGACACCCAGGACGCTTTCAATAACAGTTTTATTGAGGCCAGCAATCAAAATGCCTCTGCCCGGTGGTTTGAATTAACCACCGGGACCAAGATCAAGGTTTGGAAAAATTTCTATATGGGTTATACAGTTCGCTATAAATTCCTCAAACGAGTATCGTTTGATAACCTGGTGCCCCATGATCTACCTGGATATGGAATGAATCTCCAAGATGATGACGACCAGTTTGGGTTTAATTATTATCTATACTGGAGGATACCCTTTCGAAAGAATACCCTCATTAAAGAAGATGATAACTGATGGCTGCAATCTATGGACCTATTTGACATTAAAGACAAGATCATTCTCATAACCGGGGCTACTCAGGGGATCGGTTTTGCCCTGGCCATAGGCATGGCTGAAGCCGGAGCGAAGGTATACCTTAATGCCCGAGACTCGCAAAAACTGGAGAAAGCCTTAAGTCAACTTAAAGAGCAACAACTACCGGTGGAAGGCTCGTTATTTGACGTAGACCATCCAAAAGCCACAAAGTCGGCTCTGCAGCAGATAATTTCAAAGGAGGGACGCATAGATGTACTGGTAAATAATGCCGGGGTAATTAGAAGGGATAAACTAGAAAATTTGTCAGAAAGTGACTGGGATCAGGTAATCACTACTGACCTTAAAGCGCCTTTTATGTTGGCCAAGCAGGTGGTGCCGGGAATGATTGACAGAAAACAGGGTAAGATCATCAACATCTGCTCACTGATGAGTGAATTGGGACGAGACAGTGTGGGTGCTTATGCTGCGGCCAAGGGTGGACTAAAAATGCTGACCAAGAATATGGCAACGGAGTGGGGCAGGCATAATATACAGGTGAATGGTATCGGGCCGGGCTACATAGCTACCCCCATTAATAAAAGTTACCGAGAACCGGGGAATCCCCTAAACCAATATATACTAAGCAGAACCCCCAGTGGCCGATGGGGAAAACCGGAAGACCTGGTAGGGTCAGCAATTTTTCTGGCTTCCGCGGCATCAGATTTCGTCAATGGACACATCTTATACGTAGACGGCGGTGTATTGGCCACCTTCGGTAATCCAGATGTATTGCATTAACCGGCGGTTTGTTTGAAGAGTGAATCAACAAATTCACCTTTGTGAAATGGCTGAAGATCGCCTACTTTCTCACCAACTCCAATGTATTTCACGGGTATCCTGAACTGGTCGCTGATCCCAATCACTACTCCTCCTTTGGCAGTTCCATCCAATTTAGTTATGGCGAGTGCCGTAACATCCGTGGCTTTGGTAAACTCACGTGCCTGAATAAAAGCATTTTGTCCGGTACTCCCGTCCAGTACCAGCAGGATTTCATGCGGTGCTTCGGGAACTATTTTTTGCATCACCCGCTTTATCTTTGACAGTTCATTCATGAGGTTGACCTTGGTGTGCAGACGGCCGGCAGTATCCACAATTACCACATCCGCCTTTTGCTCCTGGGCCATTTTGACGCTGTCAAAGGCCACCGCTGAAGGGTCGGTATGCATGCCATGTGAGACTACCGGGCAATCCACCCGTTCACCCCACAATTTGAGTTGGTCCACGGCAGCGGCCCTAAAGGTGTCGGCAGCTCCCAAAATCACCCGCAGTCCCTGCTGGCGATATTGCGCCGCTAGTTTCCCTATAGTGGTGGTTTTTCCCACTCCGTTCACTCCCACTACCAATATTATGTAAGGCCTGTTATCCTCGGGGACCTCAAAGCCCGAAAGGTCCTCACTGCGATTTTCTTCCAGGAGAGAGGCTATTTCCTCCCTGAGAATTTCGTCCAGCTCGGAAGTATTGAGGTATTTGTCCCGGGCTACCCGGTCCTCAATGCGTTCTATGATCTTAATAGTGGTGTCTACGCCTACATCGGAACTGATCAATACTTCTTCCAATTCATCCAGTACCTGGTCGTCCACTTTGGATTTACCCGCTATGGCTTTACCTAGTTTAGTAAATAAGTTGCGATTGGTTTTTTCCAGGCCTTTGTCTAAGGACTCCTTTTTTTCCCTGGATAAGAAATTGAATATTCCCATTCTATAAAATCAAAAGTCCCAAAGGGACCTTTGAATGCAGAAAGTTAGCTGGTTTGGTCTAGCTTTTCAGAACCTCTTTAACCATATCCACCGGTACCATTTCCTCCTTAAAGGAATAGGCGCCTGTTTTAGGAGACTTGACCGCCTTTATAACCTTGGCGTAACTTTTATTGGTTTGAGTTTTGAGGGTTGCAACTACTTTCTTAGCCATGTCTATTTGATTTCCTTATGAACGGTCATTTTTTTCATAATGGGATTGTATTTTTTCAATTCCATTCGCCCGGGGGTATTTTTCCGGTTCTTAGTGGTAATATACCTGGAAGTACCGGGAAGGCCCGATTCTTTATGTTCGGTGCATTCCAGGATTACCTGTACTCTGTTGCCTTTCTTTGCCATGTCCTATCGATTTTATACTAAAACATTGCCTTTTCTTCGTGCCTTTTTCAGCACGGCAGAGATTCCATTTTTGTTGATAGTCCTCAGCGCCTTGGTAGAAACCTTCAAGGTTATCCACCGGTCTTCCTCCTGGATATAGAATCTCTTGGTATGGAGATTTGGATAAAATTTTCTCTTGGTCTTATTGTTGGCATGAGAAACATTATTCCCGCTTCGAGGCCTTTTTCCAGTCAATTGACAAACTCTAGACATAATCGCCTTACTTTAAAATGGACTGCAAATATCTAAAAAAAACCCTAAAGGAAAAAGTGGTATTTACTTTTCTTGTTTGGAATTTCCGCATTGATCCTTGCGAAATCCGTATGGACAATGCCTGCAGCCACTTTCACAACAGAATCCCCGCCTTTTTAGGTATTGGGCGGTAAATACCATAAGCCCTCGGGGGTCATAGTAAAAATCTCCTTTTCTTAAAGGCTGCCATTGATTCCGGGGCTTTCTTTTCTTGGACAATTGCTAATTACTTAACTTTGATAAACCCGAAATTATTAAAATATGATCAATACAATAATGTCCAGTCAGCAGGCCATGGCCATGGAGGATCGATATGGCGCCCACAATTACCATCCAATCCCGGTGGTTTTAGCCAGGGGAGAAGGGGTTTACCTTTGGGATGTTGAGGGTAAGCGGTATTATGATTTCCTTTCAGCATATAGCGCGGTAAATCAAGGCCATTGCCATCCACGCATAGTGGAAGCCATGCAAAGGCAAGCAGAGACCTTAACCCTCACGTCAAGGGCATTCTATAACGATCAGCTGGGACAATACGAGAAATTTATCACGGAATACTTCGGTTATGAGAAGGTGTTACCGATGAATACCGGGGCCGAAGCGGTAGAAACTGCCCTCAAACTTTGTCGTAAATGGGCTTATGAAAAAAAACAAATAGCTGACGGAAAAGCTCAAATAATAGTTTGCGAGGGGAATTTCCACGGCAGAACCACTACTATTATATCTTTTTCCGATGATCCTGAGGCCCGGGACAATTTTGGACCCTATACTCCGGGGTTTATTAAAATACCCTATAATGATCCCGGTGCGCTAGAGAGTATCTTGCAAGGCGAGCAGGTGGCGGGTTTTTTGGTCGAACCTATTCAGGGAGAGGCCGGAGTAAATGTGCCTGATGATGGATACCTGAAGGCGGTCGCTGAACTATGCCGTCATCATGGGGTTTTAATGCTGGCAGATGAGGTCCAGACTGGAATCGGCAGGACCGGGAAGCTATTGGCCTGTGATTATGAAGGTGTCAAACCGGATATTCTGATATTGGGAAAAGCGCTCAGTGGCGGCACCTACCCGGTATCTGCAGTGTTGGCCGATGACCACGTTATGGAAGTTATTAAGCCAGGACAGCATGGCAGCACCTTTGGAGGAAACCCATTGGCAGCTAAAATCGCCATGACGGCTCTTCAGGTAGTTGAAGAAGAAAATCTGGCTGAAAATGCCGCCAGTTTAGGCCGGCTATTCCGCGAAAGAATGGAAATGTTGAGTGGAAAATCAGAGCTGGTGAAGATGGTAAGAGGTAAAGGCCTATTGAATGCAATCCTGATCAATGATACTCCCCAGAGCAAAACCGCCTGGAATTTATGCTTAGCGCTAAAAGATAATGGCCTGTTGGCTAAGCCTACACATGGTAATATTATTCGGTTCGCCCCACCGCTGGTGATGACAGAGGAACAGTTGGAAGATTGCTGCGACATTATCGAAAATACGGTGATGGATTTTGAATTCCGTCCTTAAAAATTCAGAACTAATGCTCCAGAGACCTCGCAGAAACCGGAAAAGTCAGCCCATCAGGGATATGGTAGCCGAAACCATGCTGGCCCCAGCAGATCTTATTATGCCTTTTTTTGTAAAACAAGGTCAAGGCTTGGTGGAACCGGTTACTTCCATGCCTGGGATCTCCCGATTTTCCCCAGATACCTTGAGAGAAGAAGTAGCCTCTTGCCTGGAGTTGGGCTTATCGTGCATCGCTCTCTTCCCCTGTATTGAAGATGACCTCAAAGACAGCCAGGGGTCAGAGGCTCTAAATAAGGATGGTTTATATCTCAGTACTGTACACAATTTGAAGCACGAATTTCCCGAATTGCTTATCATGACAGATGTGGCTCTTGATCCATACAGTTCCGATGGACATGATGGTATTGTGAGGAATGGGGAGATCATTAACGATGAAACAGTGGAAATCCTGGCCATGATGGCGTTGCACCAAGCACAGAGTGGTGCTGACATTATTGGGCCGTCTGATATGATGGATGGCAGGGTAGAAGCAATAAGAAGATGTCTGGATGATAATGGCTACCAGCAGGTATCTATTATGGCCTATACTGCCAAATATGCCAGCGCTTTTTATGGACCTTTTCGCGATGCACTGAATTCAGCCCCCAAGACCGGAGATAAAAAATCCTATCAAATGGATCCGCGAAACCGGATTGAAGCCCTGAGAGAAGCTAGATTGGATGAAGAGGAGGGAGCAGATCTTCTGATGATCAAACCAGCACTGCCCTACCTGGATGTTATCGCGATGATAAAAGAAACCAGCGAGGTTCCTGTGGCGGCATATAACGTCAGCGGGGAGTATGCTATGATCATGGCTGCCGCGGAAAAAGGGTGGTTAGATGGTGAAGCTACCATGGTCGAGTGCCTGACGTCAATTAAGAGGGCAGGGGCGGATGTAATCCTCAGCTACTTCAGTAAAGCATTTCTGGAGTGGACCTTAAATCCTTAGAGATCCTCTTCTCTTTCCAACATTAAGATAGAGCTTTGAGGTACAATAAAATATTTCTCACCCTCGTATAGGATCTCAAACGCTCCTTTCTGCAGGAAGATAGCAAGATCACCATCCCGGGCCTGCAGCGGAATATATTTGATCTGCTCATCCTGATCTTTCCAGGGTTCATCGTCCTCTACCGGCATAGGTATAGGGTAGCCGGGACCGGTCTTCATTACATACCCACTTTGTATCTTCTCCTTTTCCTGAACTCCCGGAGGAAGGTACAATCCACTTTCGGTCCGATCCGATAATTTCTTGGGCTTGATGAGTACCCGATCACCTACCACGATGATCTTTCGCAATTTACTATCGCCGGTTATTTCCATGGCTTTATAAATAGTTAATAAGTATCAGTAAAATTACCTGATTCCTGCCAACTACAGGTAATCATGCTTCCGCTTTCTCCTTTTTGAACTATCTGGAGATAAATGTCAATTTCCTGCTGTAATTCTTCTACATGGCTGATAATGCCCACAATACGATTTTCCTTTTGTAAGGACTTTAGGGTATCGAACACCACCCGTAACGAAGCTTTGTCAAGTGAACCAAACCCTTCGTCCAGGAAAAAGAAGCTTTGATCAGCCTGGTTTAATGAACGCACATTTTCTGCCAATGCCAGGGCTAAACAAAGAGAAGCTTGAAATATTTGCCCCCCTGAAAGAGTTTTCAGTAGTCTGGTCCTGCCTTCATTTAGAAAATCCCTGACCAAAAACTCGTTTTGTTCATTCAGCTCCAGCCTCAACCGATTTCCGGTTAATTTTGAAAACCGGTCATTGGCCATTTTGCAGAGATTTTGCAGGTAAGTAGAGGAGATATAATTTATGAAACCGTTTCCCCTTAACAGCTGGCTGATCTCACGCAGTTGGGCCAATCGGGAGTCCAGGATTTCCAGCTGTTTTTGTAGGTTGAGTTTTTGATCCAGGTGATGCTCTTTCTCCCGAAGACTGTGCTCATTTCCCCCCAAAGCTTTTCTATTCGATTCCATCTGTTCCTTTGTCTGCTCAAATGCGCTTTGGATCTCCAGATGGCGTACTTCATCATATTTCTTTTTACCTTTCTTGGCCAAAAGATCCTGATGGGTACTTTTCAACCCCATTAGTTTTCGCTGGTAGGCAAGGATCTCCTTTCTTTCAACCACCGGGTCCAGTCTCATCCCCAGGATCTTTTGTACCTGTGAAATGCTGTGGAAACTTTCTCTCTTACACAATGTTTTCAGGTCTCCTTCCAACTGCTCGGATTTAGAGGAAAGATCCTGAATCTGATCCTCCAGGGACCTTTTTTTGGATTCGAGTTGAAGCGTTGATCTTGACAGGGATTCATATTGCTGTTGCAGATTGTGGTAGTTGGCACGGGACTGCTGGATCTTAGCAGTCAATTTTTCAATTTTCTGGTAGTGATGATCCTTGGGAAGGTCTTGATATTCATGCGGATGTACCAGTTGGAAGTGCTTAGCCAGTTGATCCAGAGCTCCTTTTACCTGCTCTTTTTTGGCTGCCATACCCTGTATATCGTTGCGCTTATCAGCAATTTGCTGACTTAAAATTTGACTTTTGTGGTGCAGACTTGATAGTGATTCACGCAACTTTCTCAGTTTTTCTGCTGCCCGTTTTTCCCTGTCCAGGATCTGATGCAGGTCCTCTGGTCGGTGTTCTCCGTATTTGTTGCTGTTTTCAAGATCTCGGTGATCCTTTATTTGCTGATTTAGTTCCGACATCCTGATTTTTAACTGGTTTCCTCGTCTGGCCCGTTCTTTAATTTCAGCCGCCACTACATCCTTTTGCCGTAGCGTGGTTTCCAGAGCGGATTTTTTCGAAGTCAACTCATCCAGCTTGTCCTTGGTTTGTCGAATTTCCGCTTCGACCTGCCCACTATCCATGATATCCGGATGATGGGTGGAACCACAGAGCGGGCAGGGCTTACCATCCTCCAGATTCTGGGCGTGTTGATGCCAATCCTGACGGATACTCAACTCTCTAAATCTGGTCTGCAGGATATCAATATTTTCAACCAGACTGGCCTCACCATTGCTGGCGGAGATCAGCTTCTTTTTTTGGGAGGTTAAATTTAAGATCTCTTGATTTAACTCCTCCCATTCTCTATTAGAATCCGCTAATTGCTGCTGCAGATACTCTAATCTTTCCCACCAGCGGGCCCGAATGAGCCATTGCTGATATGATTCATCTGCACCCAGTAATGTCTGCATTTCATAGTTCAGCTGCTCTGTTTCTTTATCCAGCTGTTTCTTTTCCTGCAAAGAGGATTCCAATATTTCCTGGTGTTCCCGGTGACCTGTCGATAAATGCGATAATTTCTCCTGTAATTCCAAGTATTGCTCAAGCAGCTTTAGCTCATCTATCTCCAGTTCCCAATCACTGATCTGATCAATGGAGCCTTTTGCCAGATTAAGTCCCTTGCTTAAATCATGCTCTTGGGATTTGTGCTCTTTCAAAGAACTCAACAGGGCTTCCAGGTCTGCTTGTTTCGCTTTGAGTGCGGTGAGATATTCCTGTTGTATTTCGATTTTTGACCTGAAGATCCGGTTTGCTTTTTCAAAATTATTAAGCTGACGCTCTTTTTGACCATAAAAGCTTTCTTCTGCTTTAAAGATGGCCAGCTGATTTCCCACACTTTCCAGTTCGTCCACCAGTCGCTTCAGTTCATCCCAGGATTTTAGTTGATCGTCGGCCTGCTGTAATTTCCGATGATCGGACTCCATTTTCTTTTTGATCCTTTTGATATCATCCCGCAGTTTTTTTAAATGATCAGGACCCAAATCTCCATAGGTTGAGATTTGACCTTCAAGGTAGGTGATCTTATCCCTGGTATCCATCAATAGTGCCTGAGTAGGGGGAGCCAGATCATAGCGGTCCAATTGAAATAATTCTTTAATCATCTGGGTACGAGCAGTGGGCTTCAGATCAATGAATTGACGGAATTTTCCTTGTGGGATGATCACGGTTTGCATGAAATTCTCATAGGTCATGCCCAACACCTGGGGATGGTCGAGGGGAACCCACTCTTGGTTTACCCAATGGTAGTAACTTCGATCTTTGACATTGATCTTACTAAAGTATTTAGGGCTTCGCCGGGCCTTAAAATAGAAGCGGTATTTATGTTGATTATTGGTGCCAGCTCTGAAGATGAAATCTATTAGCATTTCATTGCTTTGCAGATTCATCATATTGTAATAACGGTCTTCTGTCTTATTCAGTCGGGTAGTGCGGTCGAACAGGACAAACATCATGGCTTCCAGAAGAGTGGATTTACCACTACCTACTGGGCCGAAAATGCCGAATAAACCCGAAGATGTCAGGGTGGTAAAATCTACGCTGACAGGATGCAGATAGGAGTAAAGCCCCTTAATATCTAGTTTTACGGGTATCACGCTGGAGTGTTAATAATTTCATCAAGCAGATCCAGTATTTCGCTGGTAGGAGGTTGTCCTTTCTTATACTGGAAATAATCTATAAACAGGGACTTAATGCTTTTTTCCAAGTTGGGTTTGGGAATTCCGCTCTGCACTTCTAAAGCAGCACTAATTTCTGGAATTATGCTTACGATACCCTTATGAGATTGGTAAAGCCGTTTTTTATCTTCAGCTCCCAAATAATTCTCTGTGGCCAGAGTGAGTTCCACATAAACCTTGTGATGATCCTCCAACCAGTTGATAGCCCCATCCAAATCCTCAAATCGTTGCCTGGTGAGTTTTCGCCCTTTTTTTAGAGGTATGCTCTTGCGAGAAGGCACACCACCAGGTTCCAGGTCCACTATCTCCACTTGTTTGTTCTGATCGGCTTCGCTAAAACTATAGCTCAATGGACTCCCGGAGTAGACTACCAGTTTATCGGCAGGTATTTCCTGGGGACGGTGCAAATGCCCCAAAGCGGTATACTGAATTTCGCTGGGAATATCTTCGCTATATATTGCCGAGGTACCTCCCTGGTGAAGTATCGACTTCTCGTCATCGCCTTCCGGGGGTAATGGAGAATTTTTGTCCACCAAATAGAGGTGAGCCATCAATAGGTTCACGCCATGACTATTACAATGACGGGTAGCCAACGCTTTCCAGTGTGAAGACAACAACTTCCGCAGTAACATATCGGGTTGTTCCTTGCCCAAAGCCTTTCGCAAGGTTACTTCATTGGCGTATGGGGTCAATAATAGTCGCACCGGGTAGTTGATACCAGGTAATTGCAATTCCACAAACCCCGCCTCGGATTGTAGTACAGTAAGGCCTCCGGGAACCGTAAAGAGGTCTATTTCAGTATAGGGTCGGCCAAAGAGCAGAATACCATTGGCTTTGGCTAGAGGATGCGGAGCTTCTATGCGTTCCGGACTATCATGATTACCGGCAATGGCAATGACCGCCCGCTTTCCCCCGGCGGATAAACGATACAAGGTATCATAGAACAGCTCTACCGCATCAGTGGGCGGGTTGAAATTGTCAAAAAGATCGCCTGCTATCAACACCAGGTCAACTTTCTCCCTTTGAGCAATCCCGACTATTTCATCCAGAACCAGTATTTGTTCCTCCATCCTACTGAATTCCTGTAATCGCCTGCCCAAATGCCAATCAGCGGTGTGAAGTATCCTCATAGAATTGTATATATGAAACTCTGGAGTGGTTAAGTAAAGATAAATTTTTAATTCCTATATAAATAACTGGTGTAAGAATGCGTTTTCAAATAACTGGTTAGCTTTTTAATCCATAATTAATTTGCATCATATTTGCTGCTTTGGATATTTAAAGCAAATTCCAAATTATAAATGTCTAATAATGAGACGGTTAATATTTTTTAATATTTTTTTCCTTATCACTTTTTCCTTGGTATCCTTCGGTCAAAGCCCCAAAGCTCCGCTTTCCCGGGTGATCAATGTTCCCGGGACTACTCAAATCGCTCCCAGTTTTAGCGCCGACGGCCGGAATATGGTGTTCACTACCACCGCTAACGTTAAGAGTGAATTGTTGGTGCACTATGCCAGCCTAAATTCAGCTGGTCGTTGGGGTCAGCCAGAGCCTATTGATGTGATAAACCGTTCTCGCAAGATCAACCATCTGGGTGGGTATACCTTAAGCTATGATGGGCAATTTATTTTTTTTACCAGCAGAAAATCCTACGGAATAGGGAACTACGATATCTGGTATGTAGAAAAGTCTGGCAAAGGTTGGAGCAGCCCCAAAAATTTGGCAAAGCCGGTAAATTCAGCCAAAAACGATGGTTGTCCCAGTATATCGGCAGACGGCAAACACTTATATTTTGTGCGTTGTGATGAAATGGACCAGAAAGAAGGCAAAGGTTGTGTACTGATGGTTTCAGCAAGGCTAAACTCAGATCGTTGGGGAGAACCCCAGGCCTTACCGGCTCATGTTAATAATGGGAATATCTTGTCTCCTAAAATATTAGCCGATAATCAAACCCTCATTTATGCCAAAGGAGAAGGCGAGAAGATCGATCTTTACCAAACCAAAAAATCGGATGCGGGATGGAGTAAGCCCTTGGCTCTTGATTATATAAACACTCCCTCAGATGAAAGGTTCGTCAGTGTACCGGCTCAAGGAGAAGTTATATATTACTCAGCAAAATTTAAGGGAAGTTATGATATAATTAAAGCCAAGATCCCGAAGGAATTACAGCCGGAAAAAGTTGTGCTCTTACAAGGAGAAGTAACTGATGCAGCTACCGGGGAACCCATGGAGGGCTTTATTCAGATCCATGATATGATGACCAGAGAGTTGGTTCAATATCACCGCACTTCTTCTGAAAATGGCTCATTTGAGTTTTTCATTCCGGGAGGCAAGGTATATGATTTTTCAGTTGCTTCACTGGATCCTGGTTATGTCTACTTTTCGGAGCAAATGGATCTTCGGGAGTTGGAGAAAAGCCGTAGACAAAAGTTGTCGGTTGATCTTAAGACACTACAGCCAGACCTTATATTTGATCTGCAGCAGTTGGAATTTGATAATGACAGCACCTTAAGCCAAGCCTCCGCCATGGAGTTGGATCGTTTGTTTAAATTGTTAAAGTATAATCCCACCACCAGGATTGAGATTAGGGTACACCGCGAATCCTGGGATCCGGATACTACTGAGGTCTACTTTTATGTTTCAGAGGAGGAAATAGCCCCCATTGATAGCACTGTGATTGATGAGGATCAGGCATTTACCTTACTGCCTCCAGCCCCTGATCCTACTGAACTGAGAGCCAAAGCAATTGCGGACTATTTGATTTCCAGAGGAGTACCTGAATATTTGCTGGAAATCAAAGGTTATGCCGATAGTCAACCGGTTGCCCCCAATGATACAGAAGAAAACCGCCTTTTAAATCGCCGAGTAGAAATAAGGATCCTGCAGATGATGTGACTTTTATTCCTGAATCGCGTTATTTAGGTGTAAGCGTATCAAGGTTTGAAACAGGGCAACCATCTTGACGAGCAGTCTCTGAGGGAAGAGCAGCAGTTAATACTTGCGGCAAAGAAAGATCTTAGCAAGTTTGACGCCCTATATGATCAATACTTTGAATCTATATTCCGGTTCATCTATCGTCGTACCGGGCGGGAGAATTTGACCGCTGATCTTTGCTCGCAAACCTTTCTTAAAGCCTTACAAAATTTAAAAAGATATGAATTCAGAGGGGTTCCGTTCTCTGCCTGGTTATATCGAATAGCCAGTAATGAGGTGAACAAGTACTACCGCAAAACTAAGAAGATCATGGAATTCAGCCTGGAGGAACAAGTTATCAGTGAGGTACTGGAGGAAGATGATCTGTTGGAGGAGCAATTGGAATATTTGGAGAAATTCATCGGTAATCTTTCTACCGAAGAGATAATGATTTTGGAATTGAGGTTTTTTGAAAATCGCAGCTTTCAGGAGATAGCATATATCCTGGAAATCAGCGAGAGCGCTGCCAAGATGCGTACTTATAGGGCTATTGATAAGTTAAAAAAATTCTTTTCAACTACTAAAGCCGGCATATGAGAAAACATCGAATAAAGATTATCAAAGGTGATTTTTCATCGCAACGGATTGAAAAGCACAAAAACTACTCCCACCTGATGCAACAGTATCAAAGAAGGGGGAGAATGAAGGTAAACCAGTACCTGTTGGGGCTGATAGTGCTGGGCTGTGTGGTGGGTATCAGCTATTATGCTTTGGACCGAATTGAAGAATTCGAATCGAATAGCCTTGAACCAATGGAAAATGAGCAATTGATTAAGGATTTTCCCTCCCTTCAGGATGGATACCGACCGGAAGAGACACCCCGACCAGCAGCAGGGATCGGAGCTTATTACCAGTATTTGGAAGAAAATTTAGCCATGACCAGGGAGGTAGAAGGGATTGTATATGTGACTTTTACCGTAGAAGCAGATGGCTCAATCAATGACCTTAGGGTATTAAAAGGGCTTTGTGCTGAATGTGATCAACTGGCTTTAAATCTAGTTGAGAAAGGTCCTTCCTGGACCCCTGCAATGAGAAATGGAAAAGCAGTAGCTGCCCCCATGGTGCTGCCTATAACATTTAGAGGAAATAAACATTTAGAAGATCAATAGGTCCAAAAAGGCCTAAGTATTCGGTATCGCGCGTACCATCATAGATTAAAAGCCCATGGCTGTGCAATCAGCTATGAGCAGAAGATAATTATGAATCAACTGTAAATGACGCGATATGGAAACTAAAAAACATTCTTCCCAAGATCTACAAAGTCGATACGGGCTGCATCTGGCCTTCGGCTTGAGTATTAGCATCTTTCTGGTAATATTGGCCTTTGAATGGAAAACCCCTTATAATTCCGAATTTGTAAGCTTTGGATATCTCGATGAACCCCCTATCATAGATGATCCGGAATTATTGCCTCCGGTTGCTACCTACAAGCCGCCTCCTCCCAAGCCAATAGTTAATCCCAAACAGGTAATAATGGAAGAACCACCAAGACCCCATATCCTGAAGATTCTGAATCAAAATCAGTCGGACGTACCGGATATGGATCCCGTAACCATAGACCTGCCTCCAGAGGTGGCGGAAGTATATGATGGTTATGTTGACCGGTCTGCTGAACCGGCCAAAGGTTGGCAACATTTACAAAAGTATCTGACCGGCAGTATGCGATACCCTCGACGCGCCAGAGACCGGGGGATAGAAGGGACAGTGTATATCAGTTTCACCGTTGATAAAGACGGCAAGATCAAGGACGTGGCAGTTGAGAAAGGGTTGGGATACGGATGTGATGAAGAAGCGATCAGGGTGGTATCAGCCATGCCGGGTTGGATACCTGCTGCCCGAGCTGGCCTTCCGGTTGCTGTCAAAATGTTGCTTCCAATTCAATTCAAGCTCCAGTAATTATGCGCCGACCAAATGAACATTTCAAGATGAATGCCGGGTCCATGGCAGATCTGGCTTTTTTGATGCTGATATTTTTCCTGGTGGCCACTACCATCCCCCAGGATAAAGGGCTTACCCTTAAATTGCCTCCGAATTCTGAAACTCCCGTACCTACACCCATAGCATCCCGTAATCTGTTTAAAATTTTAATTAATTCTAAAGGAGAGATCTTGGCGGAGGATCTGGTTTTGGAGGATTTGTCCAAATTAAAGCAGCGGGTAAAAGATTTTGTGATAAACCCCGGTGCTGACAGCAAACTGGCGGAGACTCCTCAAAAGGCGGTAGTATCCATTAAACCCCATCGAGGTAGTGACTATCATACCTACATCCAGGTTATTGATATGGTTAAGCACGCTTACTACGAAATCTATGGTGAAAGGGTAGGCCTGTCTGCAGAACAATTTCGAGCATTGAATCTTAAAATGCCCCAGGAGCGCTCACTATACGAAAATGCCAGGGAAGGTATTCCTATGAATATCAGTATTGCTGATCCAGATTGAACTATCTGCTTCGCAACTTGACTGGTAGTCATTTAAGCTTGTTCTTCAGCCATTAAGGGTCATATCTTCACTTGGAATTGGAGGGTCATCCGTTAACAATAATTTAGGCCCGATAATTGTTATGATCATGATATTAACTAATGGTAATTGACTATTTTTATCAGTAACTTACGCAGATTAACCCTTCCAACATGAAATACATTTCAGGGATCATTGGAATATTTTTTTTGATTCCAGGGCTAGAGGCTCAAAATAGCAATGAAGAAACACCCACCGATCTGGATTATCCTCAGGCTTTGGCCTATGTGGAGCAAGGCAAGGCTAAATACCAGGCAGGAGATTACCGCAGTGCCGTAGTAGCCTATAATAAAGCTCTGGAGTTGCATGAAGGACTTATTGAAGCCTATTTTCAAAGGGCATCTGCTAAGAGCATACTGCAGGACTATGAGGGAGCTCTGAAGGATTATAATAAAGTGGTTAATCTCGATTCACTGCATGTGAAAGCTTACTTTCATCGTAGTCGCTTAAAGCATCAGTTGGGCTTTCAGCGGGATAGTTCACTGGCTGATATTAATACAGCTATTGCTATTGCTCCTGATAATGCTGAGTTATACGCGAGCAGGGCTTATATCAAAGCCAACACTTTTGACCTGGAAGCGGATAAAATTAATCATGAGGATGCCATCAAGGACCTTGATCAAGCCATTGAGTTAGACCCGACCAATCCCGAGTTTTTCCGTCAGCGGGGATTTAGTAAATCTCAGCTGGGAGCCACCCTGGCAGCGGCTGAAGATTTTGACAAGGCCATTAGCCTGGATCCGGAAAATGCCGATAATTACAATGAGCGCGGCCTGATAAGATTAAAAATAGAGGACTTTACCGGAGCTGTTGATGATTTTTCCAAGGCCATCGAAATCCAAGATGACCTGGAGTATCTGTTCAGAAATCGAGGTTTAGCACGCTATAACAGTAAGGATATGAAAGGTGCGGTCAAGGATTACACTCAAGCCATCGGATTGATCAGTGAGGAATTGAGGACCACTAAATTTGATAACGCTTTCAAGTTCAAACTGACCAATGCGTATTTAATGCGGGGAGCTAGCTTCGTAGCCATGCGCAATATTTATGAGGCCTGCGCCGATTTCAGCAAAGCTTATGAATTAGGCGAAAAACGGGCCCTTAATTACCTGAAAAAATACTGTCGTCCTTAGAGACTATTTCTTCGGTATATCAGCGGTCAATGATTCCGCCTCATCAAATAGCTTTAAGGCCGCCTGCAGGATCTCGTTCTGCTCATTGAATATGGGATAATAACCTTTGCTGTCCCAATTGAGTTTAGCAATCTCCGCTTTTATATAGATTTTCAGCAGCTTTTTACTTTTCTCAAATCCTTCTGCATTGTAGGCTATATCATTGGCTGAGGCCATTTTGACAAAATTCTTTAGCATGTCATCAGTCACCTCGAAATTCTGGAAATAGTCCTCATAGCTCATCTTCTTGAGTTTGGCCTTATTCTTCTGATAATAAGCCAGAGGGTATTCACGATAAACAGTGTTATAAAGAATTTTCCTCAGATAGTCTGAATTCATGGAAGTGTCCACCGGTACAAAGTGATCTGGGATGATCCCTCCTCCGCCGAAAACCGTTCGCCCTTTCAAGGTGGTGAAGGTAAGGGAATCATTTATCTTTATGCTATCCTTGAAGAAAAGCTCTCCATTGGTTTGTCGCTCGATAAAATCTTCATAGTAGTCCAGGCCGTTGCCGTTGTAGGGCCTTTGAATTGAACGGCCACTGGGTATGTAGTAGCGGGAAATGGTAAGGCGGAGCTCGGAGCCATCACTTAGGGGTATCTGGTTTTGCACCAATCCTTTGCCGAATGATCTCCTTCCCACAATAAGCCCCCGGTCGTTATCCTGTATGGCTCCAGAGACGATCTCTGAGGCTGAGGCACTACCCTCATTTATCAGGACGATCAAGGCACCGCTTTCAAAGATCCCTGGTTTGCGCGCTCGAGCTTCAGAGTCATATCGGTCTTGTTTCCCATCGGTGTAGACGATCATCTTATTGCCGGAAATCACCTCGTCTGCCATTTTTATGGCCCGGTCCATGTAACCACCGGGGTTGTTTTGAAGATCCAGGATCAGTTTTTCCATTCCCTGGGATTGTAATTCCGTGAGGGCAGCGTAGAATTCGTCATAGGTGGTAGCAGCGAAGCGACTGACCTTTATATAACCAATCTCATCATCGATCATGTAATTGGCTACCACAGAATGCTGTGGTATTTTGTCGCGGATGATGTTAAATCGCAGCAGGTCATCTTCGTTTTTTCGCCAAATACCCACCTCAACCTCAGTACCTTTGGGGCCTCTGAGCAAGTCGAATACATCCCGATTGGTTATACCCGTTCCTGCTACTACTTCTCCGTCTACCTCTATGATCTTATCACCGGAAAGTAAGCCTACCGCTTCTGATGGCCCTCCTATGAGTGGTGATATAACGTATATGGTATCTTTAATAATGTTAAACTCAATACCTATACCGTCGAACTCACCATCAAGCTGGGAATTGGTCAGTTCCCGGTCTTTGGCCGGAATGTAAACTGAATGAGGGTCCAGTTTCTCCAGCATTTCATTTATGGCCTCACCCACCAGCTTATCGGCATCCACCTCATCTACATAATCTCTTTCTACGTAAGTCAATATCTCTTTAAACTTTACCAAGCTGCTGATGAAATTAGTTTTCCCGGATTTGGGGTCAGCCATGGTGGCTCCCGTCAGTATACCTACCGCCAGGGTCACCGCTAAAAGAATTGGTAAGACGATATAGAATTTTTGGTTTTTGGTCTTATTCACGATATAGATCTTAGATTTTTTATAAAATTAGGGCATTCCCCCCGTTAAGAAAACTAAAACTGCTCTTTAATATTACATTAATTTGATTAACCTTTCGCTCCTAACTTACTGATAAGGGGGTGCTTGTAGGTATACGTATTCTAATGAAATGCGTTATGTCGGTCGGCCCTCTACAGCTAAAATCAACACTATTTGTCCGCATATTTCTGACCCATTCCCTATATTTGCAAGGAACAGCTAGATTGTGAATCCAAATACAAAAATAGCGGAACTGGTAGGTGAGAATTATGTATATGCTTCGGTATTGCACTACTTTGGAATTCAATTCTACCGTTATTCCGATAAGACCTTACAACAGGTTTGTGCTCAAAAAGGCATTTGCGTGGATAAGCTGGTAGCGGGCCTGGAATCGGCGGTTGCTGCGGAGACGCTGGATGAACTCAGCTTAATGAAATATCCTATCGACCTGGTTGTCGAGTATCTGAAGCATGCCCATCATATTTTCATCAAACGCAAACTACCTTACTTAGCGTCCTTGATTGACCACCTTCCCTCCAGGACAGGAGCCTATCAAACTGTCATCAGGGATCTGAAGTTCGTGTTTCCTTTATTTGTAGAAGAATTCATTCAGCACATCTATCAGGAAGAAGACAACCTCTTTGGCTATATCGCCCTGCTCGATCAGGTTATCAAGAACAATTACAACCCTTCCATACTGTACTATGAAATGGAGAAGTATTCCATTCAGCATCATGCCATAGAGCATGAGGTACATGATGACGAGATGGAAGGTATCAGGAATATAACTAAGAACTATAAAATTAAGGCTAGAGCTCCCCTTCATGTAAAGGTGGTCTACTCTGAACTAAAAGCATTTGAAGAAAGCCTGGTAACCCACGCCCGTATTGAAGATGAAATACTTTTCCCTAAAGCTCTGGTATTGGAACGCCAGGTAAAAACCATCTTTGAGCAAAAGATAAGAGAGAACTGATCGATGAGCAGAATCCTGGCAATCGACTATGGGTCGAAGCGGGTAGGGCTGGCGGTTACGGATTTGGAACAGCTGATCGCCACTCCTTTGGATACCGTTCCCAACCAAGCCCTGATGCCCTTTTTATCGGATTACTTTGCCCGAGAACCAGTAACTAAAATAGTAGTTGGATACCCCTTAAGGCATGACGGTTCGCCTACCCACGCCACTAATTTGGTGGAGGAATTACTAATAAAGCTGGAAGAACATTTTCCGGATAAATCGATCACCACCATTGATGAGGCCTTTACCAGTAAAAAGGCCAGAGAGTCCTTGGTTATTGCCGGTACCAAGAAAAAAAACCGGCAAAAAAAATCAAATCTTGATCAGATCAGTGCAACCCTGATTTTACAAGCGTTTTTGGAAGATCTTACTTTGAATTCATGATATACCCTATTGTGGCCTATGGCGATCCGGTGCTGCGAAAGAAGGCTGAAGAAGTACAACCCGACACTATGGATATTACCAAGCTTAGCAGTGATATGTTTGAAACTATGTATGCTGCCCATGGTGTGGGACTGGCCTGCCCCCAGATCGGGCTGAGCCTGCGGATGTTTGTGATTGATGGCAAGGCTATGGATGAGGCTATGGAAGGATTCAAGAAGGTCTTTATCAATCCCATTATCCTACTAGAGGAGGGTGAGAAATGGGCTTTTGAGGAAGGGTGTTTAAGTATACCGGGGATCAGGGAAGAAGTAGTGCGCAATCCCACTATCCGGCTTCGATATTACGATGAGGGATGGAATCTGCATGAAGAAGAGTTCGATGATCTTAGGGCCAGGATCATCCAGCATGAATACGACCATATTGAAGGGGTTTTATTTACCGACTATCTATCACCATTTAAAAAGAGAATATTAAAAGGCAAACTAACGGGAATCACTAAAGGCAAAGTGGAGGTGGATTATCGCATGAGATTTCCCTTAAAGGCCTGAATACTTCGCAATGAGTCCAGCCGCCATCCCCAGCAAATTACCCCATGTAGGTACCACCATTTTCACTGAAATGTCCGCTCTGGCCCAGGAATATCAGGCTATTAACCTCTCCCAGGGTTTTCCAGACTTTCCCATAAGTCAACAGTTGGTCGAATTGGTGGGGCGCTACATGCAACAAGGTTATAATCAATATGCTCCCATGCCCGGGGTGCCTGCTTTACGACAGCGGATTGCGGATAAATTGAATTCCTATTCATCACATGATTTCGACCCGGAGGTAGAAATCACCGTAACCTCCGGAGCCACAGAGGGCCTTTTCGTGGCCCTTCAAACGCTGGTACACCCAGGTGACGAGGTCATCATATTTGACCCGGCATATGACCTGTATGCTCCATCGGTGGTACTAGCTGGGGGTATACCTGTCCACATTGAATTGACTTACCCCGAATTCGCCATCGACTGGGACCAGTTAAACGCTGCGATCAATTCTGGTACAAAAGTTATTGTGATCAATAACCCCAACAACCCTGCCGGCAGCGTAATGCCCAGGGAGGATCTGGAGCAGCTAGCTGAAATTGTCAACGAGCATCAACTCCACATCATAAGTGATGAGGTGTATGAGCACATGGTATTCGACGGTCTGCAACATCACAGCATTTTGAGCCTGAGTAAATTGCGCGAGCGGGGAGTTGCGGTATTTTCTTTTGGGAAAACCCTGCACGCCACCGGCTGGAAGATTGGCTATTGCGTAGCCCCACCAGAAATTACCGTCGAACTGAAAAAAATACATCAATTTACCACCTTCAGTATCAACACCCCTATTCAGCATGCCATTGCTGATTATATTCAGGATCCGGAAACCTATAACCAGTTGGGAGGGTTTTTTCAGCAGAAAAGGGATTTGTTTTTAAATACCATGTCTGAATCAGCTTTTAAGCCTTTGCCTTCGCACGGCACTTATTTTCAAATGATGGAATATGGAGAATTGTCGGATCTCCCCGACCGGGAAATGGCAAACTGGCTGACCCGTGAGCACGGGGTAGCCAGTATTCCGGTATCGGTCTTTTATCAAAGGGGTACGGATCATAAAGTCCTGCGCTTTTGTTTTGCCAAAAGTGATGAAACATTAATAAAAGCCGCAGAAAAGCTATGCAGGATCTAACTATAACCCTGATTCAAAGTAAGTTGCATTGGCATCAACCGGAAGCCAACCGGGCCATGTTTGAAGAGAAAATATGGCAGATAAATTACCCCACCGACATTATTGTACTGCCGGAGATGTTCACTACCGGGTTCACCATGGATGCCAGGTCATGGGCAGAACCCATGGGCACCCACACTTTTCGCTGGATGTCGCAAATGGCCCGTCAAAAGGAAACCGCACTAGTTGGTAGTTATATAGTAAAAGATCAGGGGGCTTTTTTCAATCGCTTACTATGGATGAATCCTGACGGCAGTTATGAATATTATGACAAACGGCATCTTTTCCGTATGGCCGATGAACATGACCACTATCAGCCAGGCGCCAGCCGGTTGGTGGTAGAATATCGGGGTTGGAAGATCTGCCCCCAGATCTGTTACGATCTACGCTTTCCGGTGTGGAACCGCAATACCTATGATAGGCAAAAGCAGACCCTGGAGTATGATCTGCTATTGTTTGTAGCCAATTGGCCGGTGCCTCGTATCAACGCCTGGGATACCTTGCTACAGGCCAGAGCCATCGAAAACATGTGCTATGCAGTAGGCTTGAACCGCATTGGGAAGGATGGTTTGGGAGTAGAATATAACGGCCACAGCGGTATAGTCGATCCCAAGGGGAAATTTATAGCTCATCTGGAAGATGAAGAAACCATTATTACAGAAACTCTTGATGGGGAAATAATGCTGAAGTTCCGGGAGAAATTCCCCGTGCATTTAGATGCAGATGGGTTTGAGATCTTAAGTGATCATTAGCTGCCAAGCATATTTTATTGATCAAGACTAACTTCGCTATAATTACCTATTTCGATTTTGAATTTTGCGTTCGCCCCCGTTGTTCGCTGAGGTGAGATTACTCATGTTCATGAGCATAGAGATCGGGATTGTCGATTCAATCCTAATTCAAATAGCAAGCCATTTAAGCCGAGAAATCTTATAAGAAAATGGCAGGATCTGGTTCACTTTAAGTCTATTTTGAAGACTGCAACTAAGGAAAAAGATCTCTCCGCTACGGTCGGGACAGGCTCTCCGCTACGGTCGAGATGACCTGGACTGTGGTTGATCTAGAGGGCGAAATCCAACGGATCTGATCAACGAAGAATGAAGAGCGCAAAATCCGAAGTGGGATATCAATAGAAGCTTTTGATTCTCTGCTCCAGCACACCTTCACACCTGGCTTAAGTTTATCCCGCGTAACTTAAGCCGCACAGGCCGGGAAAGTTTGAACTTTAATTATTAAAACCCAATTCCAAACCTAGGTTTGGAAAATGGAGCCAAGTTGCATACCTGACCCTTGTTGGTTGGAATCCCGTATAGTCGTCACTGGGAATATCAGAGCGAATAGAGTAGTTAAACAGCTTAATATCAGACGTTTATTATAGTGAGTCATTGCGAACGCAGTGAAGCAATCCCATTCAAGGTTAGCCACATAAATAATTAGACTAAACAGGTTGCCAAGGAGATTGCTTCTTCACTACGCTCATCGCAATGACTGGAAGTGGGCGATTGTATAGCAAGCGACTGAGTTATGTAAATATTTTATAATCAGGCACTTATATTATTATGTCATGTCGAGGTTAAATATTTTGATTCCAAAACACACAAAACCAGGATGACGTGAGGGGTATGAATAAGCTATAGTTGTTGATGTAGTGGTCAATCTAGAGCGGCGATCAATAGTTAATCCACCATAGTCGTCACTGGGAATATCAGAGCGAATAAAGTAGTTAAACAGCTTAATATCAGACGTTTATCATAGTGAGTCATTGCGAACGCAGTGAAGCAATCCCATTCAAGGTTAGCCACATAAATAGTTAGACTAACCAGGTTGCCAAGGAGATTGCTTCTTCACTACGCTCATCGCAATGACTGGAAGTGGGCGATTGTATAGCAAGCGACTGAGTTATGTAAATATTTTATAATCAGGTACTTATATTATTATGTCATGTCGAGGTTAAATATTTTGATTCCAAAACACACAAAACCAGGATGACGTGAGGGGTATGAATAAGCTATAGTTGTTGATGTAGTGGTCCTCTAGAGCGGCGATCAATAGTTAATCCACCATAGTCGTCACTGTGAATATCAGAGCGAATAAAGTAGTTAAACAGCTTAATATCAGACGTTTATCATAGTGAGTCATTACGAACGCAGTGAAGCAATCCCATTCAAGGTTAGCCACATAAATAGTTAGACTAACCAGGTTGCCAAGGAGATTGCTTCTTCACTACGCTCATCGCAATGACTGGAAGTGGGCGATTGTATAGCAAGCGACTGAGTTATGTTAATATTTTATAATCAGGCACTTATATTATTATGTCATGTCGAGGTTAAATACTTTGATTCCAAAACACACAAAACCAGGATGACGTGAGGGGTATGAATAAGCTATAGTTGTTGATGTAGTGGTCATCTAGAGCGGCGATCAATAGTCAATCTACCATAGTCGTCTCTGGGAATATCAGAGCGAATAGAGTAGTCGTACAGCTTAATATCAGACGTTTATCATAGTGAGTCATTGCAAACGCAGTGAAGCAATCCCATTCAAGGTTAGCCACATAAATAATTAGACTAACCAGGTTACCAAGGAGATTGCTTCTTCACTACGCTCATCGCAATGACTGGAAGTGGGCGATTGTATAGCAAGCGACTGAGTTATATAAATATTTTATAATCAGGTACTTATATTATTACGTCATAAGCAGCGGGCCCTGATCACGTCCAAAAACTGTTGACACCCTACCTCAACACCAGCATCCGCCGTGCTTCCGTCACGCCATCAACGCTGATTCCGCGTACTACGTAAATGCCATCCGCCAGGTCACTGGCATCCAGGAAATGGGTAAACAGTGGAGCCGGCGGACTTTTGCGGATTGCTTGACCTTGGGCATTATACATTACCCAGCTGAATGGCCGGTTGGCGCTTAATTTTAGACGTCCGGGATTGGGGTTTGGCTGAATGAGCAGCTCCAGGGTGCCGGCCCCGGGAGCATTAGGGGAAATATCACTGTGATTCTCCAGCAGCAGCAGTCCTCCTTGATTGCTGCCAATTATCAAGTAGGGTAATCCAGTGCCTAGTTGTGCCCCAGTGATGGTGCTGTTCCTGCCCAACCGGCTTAGCAGCTTAGGTTGCCCTTCCTCAAACCGGATCAGTTCGGTGAAATTTTGTACCACTTCCGGTTTGTCGTCTAAGAAGTTTTCATAAATCCGCATCACCCCGGTGGCATCGATGGTGACCAATTCCAGATCGCCATCCTGGTTTAAGTCTTGGCTCCAGGGGACTAATTCCCTCCTAAAGCTATCGTCTCCGATACCGGCCAGTTGTTCATCGACCAAATCAAATATCAAATCACCGGAAGCTTGATTTTCCCAATACTCCAACCTGCCGGTTCTTTTTCCCAGTAAAAGATCGGCCCAACCGTCGCCGTTAAAATCCTTGAAATGTGGGTGATCACCAGAGTCGATGATAAAGTTGAGGATTTCCGGTTGGTTGCTTATGGGATCAAAAGCCTGGCCGGATTGGTTGAGGATATAGTGAATGCTGGTTTGACCATTGACCGCGGCTGCTGCAAAAACCAGGTCGTTCCAGCCATCCCCGTTCAAATCTGCCCAGGAGGGTTTAATGGATTGCAGCTGACTACTGCTTAAGTTCAGAAAGTCTGGGTTCGTAAGTTCAAAGCTTGGATTCCCTGGACCTCCGGTATTTTCAAAAAGATGCAAGGTTGCATAAAAGCTACTACCGTCTTGTACTATACCCCGGCTGCCTACTAACATATCCTGGTCCAGATCGCCGTCAAAATCCAAAAATACCAGTGCTGCTGCTTCGCCGAAATCCAACATATCGCCTTGCAGCCAGTCATCGGTCACATACTGGAAGGATTCCTGATCAGTTAATCCCTCATTCAAGTACAAATGGCTGGATTGCCGGAAATTCACCTGGCGGTTGAGATTCTGAAACAAGTTGGGAGCAGCTATAAGATCTGTGTGACCATCATCATTAACGTCCAGTTGGTAAAGTGCCGGGAAAATGAAAAAACTGACGGGGTTTTGATCATTGGGAAATTCCGCTGATGCGGTGTTAAAGTCGGCTTGGTCAGCGTCGCCCTGGTTTTCCAGCAAGGTAATATTCTCACAAAATTCATCGCCAAATATTAACTCTAGATCCCCATCGTGATCACGATCCAGGGTCAATATGGATTTTCCCCCGGCATGCGCTGCCTTCCCTCCCGGGTTGTTGCAAGAACCGCCAAAGACAAACTCATCGCAATCACATTCTTCAAAATCCCCCCAGCGATTGGTCTCCAGCCGGAAATTCAGATTATTGCAGGTCCCGTCAGTTTCCAGGCTCAGGTTTTTGTGATATTCTACCACTCCGCCCACCGCAAAATTGAAAACTAATATGTCCAGGTCACCATCTCCATCGACGTCCGTAACGGCAGGAATATCACTGGAAGATACCTGCAGATTAACCAACAGGCCATTATTCTCACTTTGCAGGGGATCTTCCACCAGTTGGAAGGACAGCTGATTTAGGGTAATATTGCGATATACTTTAAGCCCGAAGGTAGTATTGGCGAAAATATCTTTCTTTCCATCGCAATCGTAATCGGCCAGTACCATCCAGCTGTTAAGGTCCTGGGGAAATAAATACTCGTAACGAGGTTGGTATTGATACTGTCCTGCCACTTTAATAAAGGTGTTCACTTTATCGGTGGTACGGTCAAAGATCACCAGGTCTGCTTCTTGATCCTGATTGAGGTCCATACTATAATACTGGCCTGAATTCAAGCCTCCAGACCATGCCAGGGGAAGGGACTGGTCGTCCATAATAACCGGGATATCACTGACTGGATTAAATGAAAATGGATTTTGTCCCAGGCAGGGATATTGCCAGATCAAAAGCAGCAGCAAAAAACGCAATAGGATCTTCATAAGTTATTGAGCTAAATTAACACAGAATTATGAAGATTAGTTTGGGCCGCAGGCGGGAAATGGTGATAATTGCTTTTGCTAATTTTGGTTAAATATTTGGCCAGGTTTACTAGGAGCATAGTTCCATGACTACTGTCGAACAGCTTTACCGGAAATTTAAGGAATGCAGTGGCGTCAGCACCGATACCCGGCATATCCGCCCGGATTCCATGTTTTTTGCCCTTAAAGGCCCCAATTTTAATGCCAATACTTTTGCCAGTGAAGCCATTGAAAAAGGAGCCAGGTATGCAATAGTTGATGAAGGGGAATACCTTGAAAATGAGCGGTGCCTGTTAGTAGAAGATGGGTTAACCGCGCTGCAGGAATTGGCTCATCACCATCGATTGCAGCTGAAGATTCCCGTCATTGCTATTACTGGCTCTAACGGTAAGACTACCACCAAGGAGTTAATACAGGCCGTATTATCTACTGGTTATCGGACCTCAGCCACCAAAGGAAATTTAAACAATCACATCGGGGTGCCCTTGACCCTTTTGGAAATTAATGATTACACTGAGATATCGATTGTAGAGATGGGGGCCAACCATGTTGGAGAGATTGCCGCCTTGTGTAAGATAGCAGCTCCCACACATGGATTAATAACTAACATCGGAAGAGCACATATCGAGGGATTCGGAGGGCTGGAAGGAATTATAAGGGGTAAAAGTGAATTGTACGATTACCTGAAAAGAACCGAGGGAGTAGTTTTTATTAACTCCAATGATCCCTTGTTGAAAAATATGGCCAAGCGATTTGAAAAACCATATTTATATCCCCAGCAAGGGGACTATTTGGAAGCCACCCTGATAAAATCAGATCCTTTTGTTCATTTCACCAGTGATTCAGAACAAGTGGTCACCACCCATTTGATTGGTGACCATAATTTTCAAAATATTGCTGCCGCACTTTGTGTAGCCAAGTTCTTCAACATCCCCAGTGAAGATGCACGTCAGGCTATAGAACAATATGTTCCCGATAACAACCGCTCACAAATAATCAAAACCGAGGATAACACCATAATCCTGGATGCCTATAATGCCAATCCCACGTCCATGGCAGCGGCGATCAAGAGTTTACAAACCCTGAATGCTTCTCACCGTACCTTAATTCTGGGAGATATGCTGGAACTCGGAAGTGAGTCTGAAGCCTCTCATGCGGAGATTGGCGGCTTGACTGCTGATAGCTTTGATCTGGTAATTTATTGCGGTCCTCAAATGAAACATGCTCACTCCAGAAATCCTAATAGCCGATATTTCGTAAACAAAGAGGAATTACATAAGTTTTTAAGGGATCATCCCATTCGGGAAAGCACCATTTTAATCAAAGCATCCAGAAGCCTGGGATTGGAAGATCTGGTAAATCTTTTATAGATGGAAAAAGCCATATACACATTGGTACTCTTAAGTTGGCTCGGTTTGAATTCAGTTCAGGCCCAGGACTACCAGGACCCACAAAACATGCCGGTAGAACCTGAAAATACTGATTGTCAGTCCCTGCCAGAGGAGTTTAGCGGTTATAAGCAAGCATTGGAGTTAATAGAAGCTTCCCGGTTTTATTACCAGCAAAATATTAAGACCACCCGCAAGCAAGGACTGATGGAAGCTGCCTATTATTCATGTGATTTCAAACAGGGATACCTAGTGGTAGTCCTGGACGGAAAAAAGATCCTGCACCAGGAAGTGCCTCTCGAGCAGTGGGAAGAGTTCCAGCAGACTCCAGATATTGACGGTTACTACCTCAACCATTTTAGCAAATTACCTCGAATTCAAGATGACTAAATTTGATACCAAAGAGATCCTCAAATTTCTAAGAAAACTAAAATCCAATAATGACCGGGAGTGGATGCAGCAGCAGAAATCCTCTTATCAAGCTCAAAGGCAGCACTTCATGGATCTGGTGCAATATACCATTGAAGGCTTATCCAAGTTTGAGCCTTCAGTCATAGGCCTTGAACCAAAGGATTGTGTATTCCGCATAAATCGCGATATAAGATTCTCTAAAGACAAAACCTTATACAAGACTCATTTTGGCGCTTATATGGCGGCAGGTGGTCGCAAGTCCATGCTTCCGGGATTTTATCTGCATCTTGAACCCGGGAATAAAACCATGGTGGCCGGTGGTTTATACCGACCAGACAGTAAGCTGCTGAAGAAGGTCAGGCAGGAAATTGATTATAATGGCCAGGACCTTCGGCAGATCCTAAAGAAGGCCAACTGGCAGAAGCATTTTGGACCTTTACAAGGGGAGCGGTTGACCCGGTCACCCAAAGGTTATGATATAGACCATCCGGATATCGACCTGTTGCAATTGAAAAGTTTTCTGGCGGTCAAAAAATACCGCGATAGCGAAGTTAGTGCAGGTGACTTTCCCAAGCAGGCGCTGATTACTTTCAAGAAGATGCACCCGCTTATTCAGTTTCTGAATAGGGCATTGGATTAATTAGGCACACAGGTAATTTTTGATATATTATTGAATTTTTTAGCAGCGACGTTTGCCATTAATTTGGGGAGGCTTGATTAAGCTTTTGATTATTTAAACTTCCTCAATATGAAAACTTTTTATCTAGTTGCTATTTTTAGTATAGTGGGAATCCTTTCCAGTCAGGCTCAGGAAAAAACTTACATTCCCAATGCCCGACAGGCAGTGCAAAAATCCAGGATGCAACAACCTCAATACATGGAGGTGAGCAATAGGCCAGTATCGACTACTGTGGCGCAATCAGAACCGACTACCATTCAGGTTAGTACTGCTTCAGCACCTAAATCAAATACTCAAAATTCACAGGCTCAACAGTCTGGAGACATTGATGCTCCAAAAAGGAGAGGAAACAAAAGCAGTAACTCGACATTGACCAAATTGGCCAGCAACTTAAAATTTTAATGGTTCGTTAAACTTTCCTCTTTTGGTATTGTCAAAGAGGCAAGTATAAAAAAGAGAACCATGAAAAATATCATAGTATTAAGTCTGTTTTTAGCAGGGAGCGTTTACTTGGCATCAGCTCAAACCGCTACCCCGGTTTCAAATCTTAAGCAAAAGAGTCAAAGTGCCAGGATTGCACACGGAAGAGTGAATGGTGAGTTGACTAAAGCCGAATTCAAGGCACTGAAAAGAGAGCAAAGGCATATTCGGCGGGTAAAGAGAAGGGCAAAGTCGGATGGAGTGGTGACAGCGGAAGAGCGTACCAGAATAAACCGTAAACAGAGACGAGCTAACCGTCATATCCGCCGTCAAAAACACGATGATCAAAAGCGATTTTAAAAATTATAAAGGTTAGGTAATAGTAGGTTGCATAAAGCGAGGGGCAGTAATTGTCCTTCGCTTTTTTATTGCATAGCGGTACTATCAGTCTCCGAGAAATCAAAAAATTCCTCCTCATTCAGTTCCTGGGTATTTTCATCAGCGCCTTTAGTTCGCACTGCTTTACGAAATTCCCATTTTTCCTCCCGCAGATCCTGTTGGATCTTGTTCTTAACCGCTTTTTTGTCATAAACAACACGGTAGTCCCGGGTATTGCCTACAATTTTAAGATATAAATTGGTATTGGAACCGTCATCTTCCAGCGCCCCGAAATAGCTGTCCTTATCTTTTTTATGGTTTTTCAATGGCACCTTTAGGCGATAGTCTATATCTTGATCGAAGCTATGGGTACCGGTTACGTTAATGTCCGTCACATTGGATTGTACCAGCATGTTGGGGAGATATATCATACGATCTTCAATGTGAATATCATTCTTCAGGTCACCAAAGGTCATATTTGCCAGACTAGTACGCTCCACAAACGATGAAAGTTTCTGCATTGGAGTGAAGTTGTTGAGTTCTCCATTCTCAATTATCAAGCCCGCGTCAACTACTAATTGATCTGATTTAAACCTCAGTTGACTATCAAAAGCCATACTGCTTACAATCTCGGCATGGGCTTGGCCTTTCAGGTGACGATCTTGTAAAAATTCCTGGTTAAAATTTTCGAATACATAAAATAAACTATCCAAATGGATCCCATCATAACTTGAATTGGTTCGCACCACTAAATGGTCCTTTCTCTTGCCGTTTACTTCACCCTGCATAGTGATCTTTCCTCCCAGAGTGGTGACCGCAAGATTTTTGCCTTTGGCAATTTGATCTTGTACTACTAATTCCCCATTGATCTCATGCCCTCTGAAGCGACGGAATTTAAGGCGGCGAATTCTACAATCAAAAGTTAACTGCAGCCGGGGATTTATGCCAAAGGTGGTGTAGGATTGCTTCCCTACTACTGTTTCATCCGGTGCTCTGATACTACCGGTTAGCAATTCATCCAGGTCAATATTATTGGATCGCAAGTCGGCCTCGATTCCAATAGGTTGATTTTTGGAAAAGATAAAAGCAATTATATTTTTAAATAAACCGTTTATCACAAAATCACTGTGTCCCACTTCACCTTTAAAATCACTGATGGCCAGATCCCGTCCATCAAACATAAAGTGTCCGTTAAAGTTTTTGAAAGGCAAATTATTCTTCTCCACACTGAAATCGACTTCGTTCAAGGCTACTGACCCGGTAGTACTGAAATTGTCCACTGCCTTTGAGGTATTTAGATGCTCCACCGGGCCTTTAAATGCCACGTCCAGGGTCATGGTGCCTTGTGCCTCAGTTATCTTACCCGGTGGCAGAAACTTTTGCCAGGAGGCCAGATCCAGTGTACCTTCAAACTCTCCGTTCAGAAAGTAATTTTTAAGATTTTTTATGGTGAGGTTACCTTTAAACGGGCGCGATTCCATTGCCCCTCTAATATCCTGCAGGGACAGTACAGCCGTGGATAGGTCGTTTGCAGCTGGACTATAATAATTACCTTTTAAGGTTAAGTTGGTAACGGCTTTTTGGTAACGCGGATGGAATAAACTGGCTTTTTTACAGCCAAAATCAATATTGATTTCAGGGCTCATTTGATCACCAGTGGAACCGGTTAAACGGGCTTGGAAGTATACATCACCTTTACTTCGGTATGCACGATAGGGCCTGCTTATTTCTTCAGGGAGAAGCGAAAGTATGGTCTGAACATCAGTTTCCTTACCCCCCAGGGTTATATCCAATGAACTGCTGTCGTTACCTTGATACCAGCCTGTTAGTTCAAATTCTGACTGCTCTAATTCAATAGTAGTGCCCTTAAACTCCCAAAGTTTTTCAGGTTCGGAGTATTCCAATAGCGCTTTGAGACCCATAGGCTTATCTGCCAGAAAAAGTTTTTCCTGATAGCGAAAAAACCTTGATTCTAACTGCCCGTGCAGTTCGATATCATACCGATTATCCTTTGAATATAAGGAGGCTTCCAGATCTTCCAGCCATAGTTGATATTCCTGATTTCGCCGCAGATCTATATAGGTAAAATCTACCTTGTCGAGAAGGATTTTTTGCAAATTAAATCCTACGCCCTTTGACTCCCGGGTGGTATCCTTTTTTATTATGGTATAATTGTTATCACCTAATTCGCTGTATACCAAGAGCAATCTCCCGTTTTCCATATGGATTTGATCCACTTCCCAATTCCCCATTAAAATATCGAGCACATCAAAGGTGCAATAAATTTTCTCTGCGACTCCTAAAGTATCGGTGGGACCAGGAAGGCTACCATCAATAACCACGTCGCGTAAAGCCAGTGAAATTTGAGGGAATTTCTCCCACCAGCTGACATCAATGGCTGAGGTTTGAACAGGGGTAGAGATTCTTTTATTGGCTTCGGACAAAAACCTGTCCACCAATTCATCGCTGTATATATAAGACAAAACTGCGGTGGTCCCACTGAAGATCAGCAGCACAACTCCTGCTACCAGCAGGGCCTTTTTTATCCAGCGTGCGGCGGTCATGCCGCTTCAAATTTATTAAAATGGTATTGCATTAGGGGCGCTTTACAAAAAATCTTTACCGCAGATCCTTCTTATTTTATAATGCTAAAGTGATCAATTTAGTATAAATCCTCACTCACTTTTTAATACGGCGTACTTAGGTCATTATAATTATTAACCATATGTTAACCTTTCTGTAATCCTTGAGTAACGTTAATTGAGTTATTTCGCTCATCCAGATACTGACGCCAAGACATTTATGTCGAGTTTCTCCAAGCGTAAAATTTTAGTGATTGATGATGATCGGGATATCCTGGACATTTTAGAATACAATTTGTTGAAGGAGGGCTACAAGGTCAAGGTCTTGGATGACAGCCGAATAGCAGTTAAGGTGGCTCAGAGTTATATTCCGGACCTTATCCTATTGGACATCATGATGCCATATTATGACGGGATCGAAGTATGCCGGCAGATTCGCCAACAAAGTGAATTGCAGCATACCAGTGTTCTCTTCCTTACGGCCAGAGTAGAGGAATACTCCGAGGTGGCAGCTTTTGGAGTTGGCGGAGATGATTACATTATCAAACCAATAAGACCTCGGGCCTTACTAATGAGGATCAAAACCATTCTGGACCGCCGATACCGTGAGCAAGAACCCAAGGATCATATAGAAGTAGGGGATTTAGTGATCGACCGGCCAAGTTATACGGTTTTTCTATGCAATAAGCCATTACAATTTGCCCGCAAGGAATTTGAATTACTTTATTACCTGGCAGATAACCCCAACCAGGTAATAAATCGGGATGTGTTGTTGGCCAAAATCTGGGGAACCGATGTCCAGGTACTGCCCCGGACGGTAGATGTTCACATCCGAAAGATCCGGGAGAAGATCGGATCAGGATTTATCAAGACCATTAAAGGAGTAGGGTACAAGTTTGACAGCTAGTTTCGAGTTGCTCCCACTAGTTAAAGTTGATGACTTTGTTTAAAATTAATCCGCTATTATGACCTTAGGAATTCCTTAAGATCAAATTCCCATAACAGGTTACCGCTAAATTTTAGTGGATTCTGATTATACCGAAGCTTCTTGTTGGAGAATCCTTGAGCACCTTAGTCTGAAGGCGTTTACATAAGCATGTTCCCCGACTTGATCCAGCACGTAATGGGTTATCTCCATGATCTGCTGGCTGTTAAACTCACTTTGAAGCATTTTGATGTGACGATCCGTAATAAATTCAGGGTCTTCCAGCAGTAAGTTAACATAGGCGATAGCGGTAGCCTGTTTGTTAGCAAACTGACTTTCTTCTATCCTATATTCACGAAGGATATTGGAAATTTGGTGGTGTATTTGAGTAGTATTGAGTTTCACGGAACCCGCGTGGACTTTTGATGGGGTACCAAAATACGAAACAATTTCTTAATAACAAGTTTACATATGAGTATTTAAAATTATATAATATCATGGTTCAAGAATTTGATATTAAATCATACTTACCTAGGGCAATCTCATTGATCTAATAGGGAGTCCAGCATATATTTCAAATGCTATTTCCCATGATATTCAGGATAAAAAATAACTCGAATTTGTCCGAATGGTCAATCCATAACCGTCATTTGCATAAATTATCACCTTAAATAATACAGTTATGTCTAAATACTTATTTTTATTCAGAGGAGGGGATGCACGGATGGAGTCCCTATCACCGGAAGAGACTCAGGAGCATATGCAAAAGTGGGGCACCTGGATGCAAGGCCTGGCGGAACAGGGAAAATTAATTGACGGCCTACCACTTACTAAAGAAGGTAAGGTAGTGGAAAAAGCAGGTGGAGTAATTCATGACGGACCATTCACGGAAGGCACAGAAATTGTGGGCGGTTACTTAATGGTAAACGCCGACAGTTTCGAAGAAGCGGTAGAGATCAGTAAAGGATGCCCAATTTACGAGCACAACGGCTCCACCGAAGTACGGGAAATCATGAATATGGAGATATAAATGTCCAACCTCACCCTTCAGTGAGTCACTGATAACTAACTTTGTACCCAGTCGTATGATCAATATGACCGGGTACTTAAGTTTTTGACCGGACCTGATGGGCTAGCTGCCTAGCTTAATTTCTTACAAGAGGCATCCCGTATTTATGGAATTCAAAATCAATGTGGTTTTCAAGCAGGAGTACAGCAAGCTGGTGGCCTTATACACTCATCGTTATGGATTCGATAAGCTCGAAATGATCGAAGATGCCATTCAGGACACATTTTACAAGGCTCTGAGGTTGTGGCCAGGTAATCCTCCGGAAAACCCCAAAGGTTGGCTGAGAACTGTCACCAGGAATCACATCATCGATCGGTTGAGGGAGAAAACGAAGTTAAGTAATCAGGCCGTGATGCCGGATCAGCAGCAGGTAGGCGGTCAGTGGGATGATCCCAAGGAGATCCGTGACAATCAATTGAAGATGATTTTTGCTTGCTGTCATCCCCGGTTGAAACCCACCGATCAATTGCTGCTAAGTTTAAAATTTCTTTGTGGATTTGGGGTCAACCAAATTTCCAGAGTGCTCTATAAATCGCCGGCGGCAGTGGAAAAAGCTGTCTCTCGAGCCCGGCATAAATTCAAATCACTAATTCAGGATCTGGAGGTACCACAAGTAGATGCCCTAAGCGACCGCCTAGATGGGGTACTAAAAGTAATTTATCTGCAATTTACCGAAGGGTATAAAGTATCTGAAGGCGATCATTTAGTTGATCACACTTTGTGTTTAGATGCAATTCGATTGGCAGAACTACTTACCACCTACCGGGAATTGGAACACCCTAAGCTTTATGCATTGTTATCCCTGATGTGCTTCCAGGCCTCCCGGCTGGAAGCTAGAGTGAATGACCAGGGAATTGTGACCCTGGAAAACCAGGATCGTCGAAAATGGAATTACGGTTTGATCCTACAAGGTGTAATTTATTTAGGTAGGTCAATGGCCGTCGATACCTTGAGTTCCTACCATATTGAGGGGGCAATAGCCAGCTATCATTGTACCTCAGCCGATTATCAGTCTACTAATTGGCAGGCAATAATCGAATGGTATGATCTGGGTCTTACCATGGGCGATAATCCCAATTATCAACTAAATCGACTTATTGCTTACCGACAGATCAACAGCGCTAAGGATACACTGGCAGAAACAGATCAAGATAAATTGCCTTCCAATCAGTTCACCCAGGTGTTTCTGGGAGACCTTTACCTAGATTCCGGGCAATCGGCCAGGGCTTCAAAGCACTATCGCAAAGCTTTAGCCCATAAACTCAGTCAGCCCGAAGAATCGTTTATCAAAACCAAACTAAACCAGGCAAATTCCATGACCAGATTACCCAGTACAGAACCATAACCTATTGAATGGTGAGGCTAAAGGTTTGATCTAGGTCTGTATCGCCTCCAGCAGAAGTAATATCCCCATCTGAAACTCCAGTGGCATCCTTAACCGGTTCGTGTCTCAAAGTTACCGTGAGGTTGCCACTGCTGGCTGCTCCGGTGTTTAACTCAAACTCCAGGCCTACCGGAAATCCATTGGCGTCTTGATCCTGATAGGTTGTGGTCACGTCCAGAGCGCCGCCCGGCGTATAAAAGACCTGGTGGTCGCTGGCTTCCACCCTTATTTCAGCCGTTACATCTTCCGGCGGGGATACTGTTTCATTTAGGAACTCAGCAGTTCCCTGGTAGACCGTATTAGCTGCCAGATCCCCAGATACGGTTATTACCGGAGCATTGGGGCCATCCCCATCAAGATCTTGTGATTGCAAAGTGATCACCGGGCCGCTGTCTGGGGTTAACTCTATATTCACGGTAGTAATTAACTCTTCCGGGTTGATTGGCGCAGGATCGTCATCATCACAGGCCCACAAAACTGCCATTACTAATATTGTTAATACTTTGAATAACTCATGCATAATATTAAATGGTTAATAATTGAATTTTAATGAAAACTGTAAACTGGTTCCGGTCTGATCTCCGTAAAACCTTAACCGGTCCAGGTAATTGCGATAGCTGGTGTTGAATAGGTTGTTTACTGTAAGTCCCGTTTCCAACCGATACCCACCTAATTCGAACTGCTTACTGGCTTGAATACTGACCAGGTGATAGCCAGCTGGGGGCGTGCTAATATCTACTTCCCTAAACTCATCTGCCTCAGGCAGAAACGCTTGAAAATTATTATCGGGATAGCGGTTTTGTTCCAGGTTATAACGACTTTCCAGGCCAAACTCTAACTGATTCCCAGCCTGGTAACTAAGGCGGTTCCGGATTTCAACAGGTGGCATATTAATAAGAGGCCGCTCCTCTTGGAGATCCTGGCCATGAACGTAGGATGCCCCGTGCTGGCTGCTAAATTTTTCGCCCCAATCTACATCCAGTTGTGCGTCGACTCCCCATAATCTGGCATCCGTCTGCCGGTATTCCCAAACCGGAAAAGCTCCTCTTATGGTCTGT
This sequence comes from Cyclobacteriaceae bacterium, assembly GCA_965224285.1. Lineage (GTDB taxonomy): Bacteria > Bacteroidota > Bacteroidia > Cytophagales > Cyclobacteriaceae > JAJCYK01. The sequence goes on along the minus strand of OZ245043.1, from coordinate 2,557,061 downwards.
TCCACTCCTGCCGGCTCCAACAGGATGAAACCTTCCAGATAGTTGAAATATGGTGCGATGCTCCAGTGGAAATGCTGGTGTTGGCGGTGTATCACGGCAGATATCTTGTGGGAGATCTCCCGGTCGATGTTCAGGTCTCCCAACTCCACCCTTGCAGCACTTTGATGCAGACCATCGCTGAATAATTCCGCGGGGTTTGGCGCTCTGGTGGTAAACGCATAGTTGAGTATAAATTGACCCTGATCATCCCAGGAGTATTGCCCCCCCCAGGTGGCGGATAAATTATGGTAGTCCAATTCGGCATTGACCAATAATTGGGTCGGCAAATCCTGGATTACCCAATCGCCGTAGATCTGATCATATCCCCGTTCCTCCCACCTGGATTTTTGGTAAAACTTCTTAGCTTCCAGCCGAATGAAATCATAACGAATACCTGCATCGACAGTGAAGATGTCATTCAACTGATAATCTGTTTTAAAATATGCCGCCCCTTCATACCGTTGATAGTCAGGTACCAGCCTGCGAATACCAGTATCCGGATTTGCGAAATTATCCTGAAATCGGTACAATATCCCCGCTTCCAAAGGGAGTGATGCTTGCTGGTTGAACACCACATCCCCGGTCAAGGTATGGGTGGTCAGCTCCAGATCAATGGCCGGAATATCGCGATCGTCACCGATACGTAAATCAAATTCAAATCGGCGATTATTTTGAAAATCGTATTGCAGCTGCCAGTACTGGTTTTTTCTCCAGAATTTTTTTAGTCGTAAACGGGCTAGATGATGAGCCACCTCCTGTTTTGGAGGGTCAACAGCATAGGTAAAATCTTCTACTACCAGGGGGCGGTCGCTGTTAAGTGCCAGAATAAGATCATCGATATTGCCGATGTGTGAGGATCTCAGTATGGCTATTTCCGCATCATAGAACGAATAATAAACCTCAGCACTCAGATCCTGATTGGTGAATCCGCCTTGAAATGAAGCGGCTTTCTCGAACATACCGGTATTAGACAAATGGTAATCCGGGGCTTTAAAGTCTCCGAACCTTTTTACTGATCCTTGAAGTTTGCCGTACCAACCAGACTTGTTTGCCAGGAATAATTCAGAATCAAATGACCCTCCCCGGCCATTGGATTCAAGTTGCAAACCGGAACTTCCGAAAAGCGTATCGGAATACACCGTTGGAGGCTCTAATACGATAGTTCCTCCGATAGCATCCCCCCCATAACGCAACGCAGAAGATCCGCTAATTAAGCGAATACCACTAACTGCATTTACATCTATATTAGGGGCATGTTCATCTCCCCATTCCATATCCTGCATACGCACCCCTTGATTTATAATTAAAATTCGACTGCCATACAAACCCTGTACCATGGGTTTAAGCAAAGTCCTTCCAGTGCTTAGAGCATTAACACCCTGAATTTCTTTCAGGGCATCCCCCAGAGTTGCACTTTGATATCGCTGTAAAATATTGCCGCTTAACTTACCTTGTAAGGAGATTTCAGGTTGACGCAGATGGGATGATTCAATAATTATTTCACGCAACGCTTCAATATGATGCTCTAAATAGAGGTCACGTTGAGTATCGGTGACTAATTCTACCAACACCTCCACCGGTTCGCAACTGATGTGGCTAACCCGTACGCGATAAGTTCCCGGGCATAGCCCGTCCAGCTGATAATATCCCGCACTGTCCGCTACCACACCCCTGTTAATATCGTGGATATAAACTGTGGCAAACGACAGCACGCTTTGATCGTGTTCATCAATAACGGTTCCGGATAATACCAGGTGGCAATCTCCGGTTGTCTGGCTCCATGCCTGAAAACACAGTAATACAGAAAACACTGTAAGGGTTAACTTGCTCATTGAATTGAGCGATTTATATGAAATCAATAATTATGGAAAATTCGATGCCCTTAGGAAAGGGGCGGGCCTCTTAGGGAGTACGGGCAGGTAACCTTTACTATCGGTGCCTCAATAACCTGAGGAGCGGATAAATCAATAAAATCAGGTAAAGATAAGGCTTGTATCCTGTAGTCATCCCATACGGTTAATTGATAAGTACAAAGATCACAACTGTGGAGTGGTAACAACTCATGAACATGTTGCTCGTTATTGTTGCAATCTCTCCTGTTTTCAACTATACTGGATAGTTGATGAATGGACTGATTGGTTATTCCCCCTATAAGAAGAACTAATAACCAGTAAGATATGACTTTATGATAGGTTGTGCGAAGCAATTTTTAGCTACTTGCCTGGTAAAACAAATATAATATATTAACGTTTCAATTTATAAAGTATGTATTTCTTATTACAGATTCAGATAGTATACATGCAACCATCAAATGCAAAACCGCATCATACATATAGCACTATAGGATCGATCAATACATGAAAACCACTGTTTACAAATTCTTCCTGACGTTGGTTTTAACAGGTCTAAACCAGCTTACTTACGCCCAAAGTCATGCTGAAAGCTTGGGTGATTTCGATAGGGTTTTAGTCAGTCCTCATATAGAGCTAATCCTGATGAAAGGCCCACATGCGGCAGTTGAATGGGAGTTTGAGCGGATTGAGGCCTCTAAGCTCAATGCTGAACTAAACGGTCGTACCCTACATCTCTACCTGGATCAGGCTAAGATTTCCAGTCCCTTGCAAAAAAATAAAGACCATGGCTGGAACTACAAGGAAAGCATTTATAAAAACGTAAGAGTTAAAGCCTACCTCACCTATAATGTGCTGAGATCACTGGAAGTGCGAGGATCCGAAGAGGTAACTTTCAAGAACGAGGTGGTTACTGATGCTTTCAAATTAAAAATTTATGGAGATGCCCAGGTATATATACCATCCATCAAAGCTGAAGATTTTAAAGCGGCTTTGTACGGTGAAAATTCACTGGATATTGGAGGAGGTGAGGCCTATTCACAGAATTATGTATGCTATGGGCAAAATCAAGTAAGAGCCTCAAAATTTGAGGGGGAAAAGGTAAGTACTACCATTTTTGGAGAAAGCGACCTTAACTTGAATGCCAATGGCAGTATGAAAGTAACCTCTCTGGGGGAAGGAAAAGTGCACTATTACGGTGATGCCGATTTGAATAAAGGTTTAATACTGGGAGAAACTGTAATTAGCCGCAGTAAGACTTCTATCAGTAGCAACCAATAAGCTAGCTAGCGACCCTTAAGTTTATCGAACATTTTTTGCGGGGGAACCAGGAAAACCGTGAATTTGAGATAGCGGTCTATTTGTGACTCGAAGTCATGGATATGATCCCTGGAACGAAGTCCGGATTCTACCAAAATGGACCGTAGGGGAATGGTGATCCCGGCCTGCGCTCCAACCCAAAACCAGTCAATTATTTGTTTTTCTACCCCCACATTTAAAGCTGCTCTGCGCTGGCGATACTCGAGCTCGGTAAATCCCGGTAGAATTTGGTGATGATCAATCAAATAGGTGGCGGATGATCCTCTGGCTTCTCCAAAAAAAGTAAGTCCATGGTTTTGATAATACTTAATGCGGGCATGACGGGGCAGTAGCAGGTTTAGATCCCATTTTTCATTAATGCGGTTGTCGTACAATAATATAGGGCTAAATCGGGCCCGACCCCAAGCCTCCGTATATCCCATTCCAAGGGCTATTTTTTTATCCGGACTTAGGTCTTTTCCCCATCCCACTGACACAGAGTAGCTAAAATCACTGAATTGCAACTTATCAGATCTCAGGTTACCTCCGATATGGCCTAATATAAATTCATCCTCATTAAGGTTAATTTGATATTTGAAATTCGCGCCGGTATGATACAGGCGATAAGTTTTAGGCTGGAACTCTCCAACTCCAGGTACCAGATTTAGGGTTTCACGTTTATAATTCAGACTACCGATGACCTTAACATTTGTCATCCAAGTTACCGGAAAATTCAGCCCCACCTTGATCAGGTTGTTACGTTCAATATCGCTACGGGAGAGTTCTTTGGTTGGGTCAAGCTGAAAGCGGCGGTTAAATGGCACGGACTCCATGCTGACTTCCAGAATTTTAGGCCTTGGTTCAACGATCCAAGTGGACTTTGCATTAGATTGCTGGGCTTGAGTAGTAAAGTGCCCACCCAATAATAAAATACCCAACAAGCAACAATAAGATCTTATAGAATCCAAATCAATTTGCTCCAGACTAACCGAATAAAAAGTCCATAAAAAAGGGGACTAATAGCTTAACTCAGGTACCGTTGGTGTAGTTTTAGCCAATAACGTATATAAATTAGTTAAAGAGGGTTAAAATTGCTAATAAATTACCATGGTTTCCTTACATAAAACCATGTGCTAAAAATCTGCCTGGGCTTGGTGGGCAGCATATATTAATAATGGTTTAAAATGCAGCAACAAGTTTTTTATTCAATCCTAATGGCCAACTTACTTTAGGCATCCTGGATAGTTATATCCAAGTAGTCATTTTTCAGGTATCATCAAACACTTTTAATTCAGCTGGTCTTCTGGACAGCATCCCAGTAATAAGATTCCATTGGTCTAGCATTTGGTGACAGAAATCAAGGCATCTGTTAATTTTCATCATTGTGCAAGATTATCCCCTTCCACACTTTTGGAGGGAACGGATCGAACTGAGATGAACAAACCTATAGACCATCAACTGCATATTACACCAGGCACTGGAAAATCAACGGATATACTGATTCCGGCATCCTGGGAAAAACAATATGCGGATCTAGTCGGCTACTTAATGGAACTGAAAAGAAACAATCGCAGACAAGGTCGATTACGCAGCAGGTTGTTTGCCGCCATTGGCTTATGTTTAAGTCTTTTGATAGTGATCACAGCTTTTGAATGGAAATTCTTTACCAATGAAGCGATGGTAGAGTTGGGAACCTTAGATGCCGAATTTGAAGAGATTATGGAGATTCCCATTACTGAACAACCCCCACCGCCCCCTCCAAAGGCAAATATAGCTACGATTGTAGAAGTACCTGATGTAGTAGAGATCGAAGATGAAATTGAGGTTAATCTGGATGTTGAGATAACCGAAGAAACTGTCATTGAGGAAGTGATCTATACCGAGCATGAAGTACAGGAAGAAGTTGCGGAGGAGATCTTTCAGTTTGTCGAACAACAACCTGAGCCACCCGGTGGTCTTAAGGCTTTTTATAAGTTCATTGGAGACAATCTCACCTATCCTCCTCAGGCCAGAAGAGCTCAAGTGCAGGGAAAAGTATATATACAGTTTGTCATCAACAAGGATGGCAGTATCGGTGATATCGAAATCCTGAAAGGACTGGGCTTTGGATGTGACCAGGAGGCGATCAGGGTGTTGGAAATGAGCCCCAAATGGAATCCCGGTAAACAACGAGGGCAACCTGTGCGGGTAAGAATGTCACTGCCAATAGTATTTCAATTACAAGATGTATAAATTAAAACAATGAAAAAAATCCTAGTTCCTACAGATTTCTCCCCACTAGCTGAATATGCCATGCAATGTGCCGCGCAATTGGCAGGAAAAACCGGAGCTGAATTGGTTTTACTGCATGTGGTGGAGATGCCCGGGGCCGCTTTCTCAGTTACTGGGCAGGATGCTCATAACTCCGAATTCGACTTGTATACATTAAAACTCATTGCCAAAACCAAGAAGGACCTTAAGAAAATTACCGACAAGTACAATCAGATAAAAATTACCAGTGACCTACAGGTTGGGAACGCCTATCAGGCTATCGCTCAAATAGTTGCTGATCAGGAGGTTGATTTAGTGATAATGGGATCACATGGTGCCGATGGCTGGGAGGAAGTTTTTGTCGGCTCCAACGCAGAAAAAGTAGTGCGAAGGGCTAAATGTCCGGTATTGGTGCTAAAAGGCCCATTTGATTTAGAACAGGCTGCCAGCGTGGCTTTTGCCGCTGATTTTGAAGAGGAAAGCGGGGTGATCGAGAATCTGAAAACATTGCAGTCCGGTCTTAACCTGAAATTACATTTGGTAAAAATAAATACTCCCAACAATTTTTCACCTGATCACCAGGGCATGAAGGTGCTTAAAGATTTTGCCAAACAGCATCAACTGGAAAACTATACTCTTAACATTTACAATGACTACCTGGAGGAGTCTGGTATAAGAAATTTTGCCCAGGAGGTGAAAGCCGACCTGATCGCTATGGGAACTCATGGGCGGACCGGTTTACAACAACTGTTAACCGGTAGTATCGCAGAAAATGTAGTGAATCATTCCGAATGTCCGGTATGGACCTGCAGGATAGTTGATTGACTTGATCTAACCTACCTCAATTATGTTCGCCGAGAAATTTTTGTAAAGGCTGCTTTCTAATTTACATTTCTATTATTTTTAATCAGTGAAATGGATAGGAGTTTTGATTTTGGCTGGACTTTATGGCCCAGTTTCAGGGCAAGATAGTGATGGGAAGCATCACCCGGCCAACCGTCATATGCACCAAGGCAATCTGCAGGATTTAATCAACAGATTTGAGGATCCGGAAAGAGATATCTGGCAAAAGCCAGAGGAAGTAATCGAGCTGTTTGGCAATGTAGCTGACAAAGTGGTGCTGGATATTGGCGCTGGATCAGGCTATTTCAGTTTTAGATTAGCTGCTCAAGGCGCCCGGGTAATAGCAGCAGATGTAGATGATAATTTTCAGTCATACATTGCGGACAAAAAAGTTGAACTGGGTTACAGCGATGATCAAATTAAATTGAAGAAAATTCCCTATGACAGTCCTCAGTTGGATCCGGAATCCATTGATCTGGCTATAATAGTTAATACCTACCATCATATCGATCAAAGAGCGGAGTACTTTGAGCAGGTGTACCAGGGATTAAGACCTGGAGGCTCACTAATGGTAGTAGATTTTAAGCCAGGGTTACCTGAGGCGGCCCCCGGACCTCCAGATGAAATGAAAATACCTGCTTCTCAAGTGGTGAAAGAACTAGAAGCCTCCGGTTTCAATGATTTTAAGCAAAACCACAAATTACTGGTTTACCAATATGTCATCATGGCCAATAAATAATTTGAAAAGGAGGAGAGGTCATCTTGGTTGACCATTCCCTTACCTGAGATGCCAGCATCGGCTAGATGATTATTGCACATCACCTCAATTGATAATCACAAAATTGGAAAACACTCTATGTCTGCACTAAAAATTCTCTTGAGTCTGTTGGCAATCTTAATTCTGACAGAGTTTGAAGTCCAGGCAACTGATCTGGTAATTAGTAATGTGAGGGTGGTAAATCGACCGAAGGTTCAGGAAACACCTCTGAGCGTATTCTTTGATATCAAATGGGATAATGCCTGGAATAACCCCAAAAATCATGATGCTGCCTGGGTTTTTATGAAGTTTAATGACCCCTGGAATAATCATGTGAAGCTTATCCCTGACGGACACCGGGTTATTAACACCCGATCAGGGATTGCCAGTGAACCTGAAATTGAGGTTAGCCGGGACAGCACTGGGTTCTTTATCTATCCTAAGGGAATATACCGGGGATCCGCTGATTATAAAGTGCAAATATTGATCGATACCACAAATCAGCCCGTTAGTCGTGCCCGTCTCAGCGGATTAAAGGTATACGCTATTGAAATGGTCTATATTCCGGAGGCTGAATTTACCTTGGGCAGTCCTGATTCAGCTGCCTTTAGAAAAGCTGCTCTATACAGCAGCGATGAAAAGGGAAATCCTCGGGGATTATTTACCATTTCCTCCGAGCAGCCTATCCAAGTGGGCCCCCATCAAGACCACCTGTATTACTGGAGTGAGGAGGAGCTATACAACGGTGACCAGGTTGGTCCCATACCCGCGGAGTTTCCTAAAGGATACAGCCCATTTTATATCATGAAATACGAATTGACCCAGGGACAATATGCGGATTTTTTGAATGATCTACCTGAAGTCTGGACTTCGCTTCGGTCCCCTATCGGTGGTCGGGAGTATTACAAAAATCGGGGAGGTTTGAGATTAGTTAATGGGAAATATTTGGCAGACAGTCCAAAGCGACCTATGAATTACCTAAGTTTTACCGACGCCTTGGCTTATACCGATTGGGCTGCCATGCGACCGGTAACGGAATTGGAATACGAAAAAGCCTGTCGCGGGCCCTCCGCCCCAATACCGGCAGAATTTGTCTGGGGAACAGATAACTATGATCAATTAGAGCGCTATGTTACTTCCGATTCGGAATTAGTCATGGTCAACGGTCGTAGTGAAGCTGAGTTAAGCGATGAAACCCGATCTGTATTTGGCGCTTCCTATTATTGGGTGATGGATTTAAGTGGAAGTTTATGGGAAAAGGTGATCACCATTGGCAATTCTAAAGGCAGGGCCTTTCGGGGCACTCATGGTGATGGCCAACTACATTTTGGCAATGCTACCAATAATGATTGGCCTGATAGTGATAATGAAGAAGGCGGTTTTGGCTACAGAGGAGGAGGTTATTATGAGTTTGGCACCAATTATTCCGATTTCAATCCCCATTCGCCAATCGGGTACCGTTATTATGGGGCATGGTCAGGAGGACCCAGATCCAAAGCATATGGTTACCGCGCGGGCCGCACCGCACCCATCAGTAAATGATTACCCCGTTTCTCAGGATGATCACCAGTGAAAATTGTTCTATGAGCAAAGCTCAAATATCAAACTTATATTCACTAGTTGGGATACATCTCGTATTGCCTTCTTTAGTAATTATCGAAATCACCGAACATAAATTTTCATTTATTTATGGTGGTTACTTACAGTTTCGTACAGTCTTGATTTTCAGCAAAATAAGACATAATGGCAGCAAAATATGACTAATTTTAGTTAAACATGCCTTTGTGGCAGTTTTTTAATGCCTATGATGGCTCTTTTGGTACTGGTATTTATTTTGATAGAAAGTAGGTGAAACTAATTTTTAAACCCTGCCCGAATCATTAATAATGGGCATACAAACTACTAGAACCATGACACTGATGAGACGAACCAGTTCATACTGGCCCAAAAATTTTAACAGTTTTATTGATGAATTTTTCAACCGGGATTTCTATGACAGCAATATGTCGAACTTATCCTCAACCGGAACTACTGTTCCCGCAGTTAACATTGTGGAGAGTAACGATGAATTTCAAGTTGAAGTTGCCGCTCCTGGTATGAAAAAAGATGATTTCCATGTAGAGCTTGATAACGATATGTTGATCATCACTTCTGAAAAACAGGATTCAAGTGAACACAGTGATAAGTCCTATGCCAGAAGGGAATTCAGCTATCAATCATTTAACCGGACCTTTCATCTGCCTAATACGGTAGAGGCGGATAAGATAAAAGCAAAGTATGAGAATGGTGTGCTTCGTTTGGTGATCCCTAAAAAGGAGGAGGCGAAGCAGAAGCCTGTAAGACAAATTACTATTTCATAGCTTAAAGAGGGCTTTTAGTACGAATTTTCAAATTTTTCGACAGTCAATTAGTTTTGGTCTGTCTGCGAGAGCACTTTAAAAGGAGCTTAAACCCGGGGGCGGCCAGTTTTGTGTCGCCTCCACTCATAGAACTAAATTTTGATCAGCAATTAAGTATTAAACAGATGGATACAAATAGACTAAAGCAATACATGCTCACAGGGGTAATTTCATTGACTGTGTCCCTGGGTGTGGTGTGGTTGGCGCCTCAATTTTTTGAAAAGGATGATACCACATTGAAAATAGAACATATTAGCGGGACTCCGGTGAAAGGGGCCTTGTACACCGTAGATGATAATAATGAGGTGATCCCGCTGGATTTCACTGCGGTATCGGAAGAAGTAATGGATGCGGTAGTGCACATTGCCTCTACTCAAACCACGGAATCCATGGCCCGGGGACCCCAAGGCAATCGCCCACTGCCAGACCCCTTCCGTGATTTCTTCGGAGACGATTTTTTTGAAAGATTTTTTGGACCAAGAGGGCCTCAAAGCCCGCAAATGCCTCCGCAGGCCAGAGTGGGTACTGGCTCAGGGGTAATTATTAATGAGGATGGGTACATTGTTACCAACAACCACGTAATTGATCAAGCCGACGATATTGAAGTTACCCTCCATGATAACAGATCTTATAAGGGCATTGTAATCGGTACCGACCCCAGCACCGATCTGGCATTGATTAAGATTGAGGCAAATGGCCTTCCAACACTACCCCTGGTGGATTCGGACCAGGTAAAAGTAGGAGAGTGGGTTTTGGCAGTAGGAAACCCCTTTAATCTCAATTCTACGGTTACCGCAGGAATAGTAAGCGCCAAGTCCAGGAATATAAATATCCTTCGCGACCAGTATGCTATTGAATCATTCATCCAAACCGATGCCGCCATAAATCCTGGAAACAGTGGCGGGGCTCTGGTAAACCTGAACGGTGGGTTAGTTGGGGTTAATACCGCCATAGCCAGCCCTACCGGCGCCTATGCAGGTTACGGATTTGCTGTACCCTCCAACATCGTAAATAAGGTGGTAGAAGATTTGCTAAAATATGGAGTAGTACAACGCGGTTACCTGGGAGTAACTATCAGAGCTGTAAATGCTAATTTGGTAAAAGAAAAGGATTTGTCGGTTTCCAAAGGAGTTTTTGTAGATAGTGTAATGCAAAAAAGTGCTGCCAATGATGCTGGGATCAGACCGGGGGATGTGATTATGCGAATCAATGATATAGAGGTAAGTTCAGCACCTGAATTGCAGGAACAAATTGCCCGTAAGCGACCGGGAGACCTGGTTAAGGTACAGTTAAAGAGGGAGAATAAGGATATTGAATTAAATGTTGAGTTAAAAAACAGAGAAGGCAGTACAGATCTGGTGGCTAGCTCCCGAAAGGAGATCTTTGAATTACTGGGTGCGGATTTACAAGAGCTGGATCAGGTCACTGCCAGTAGATTGAACATAAGTGGCGGGGTAAAAGTGGTGGACATCCACGCCGGAAAATTGGCTCAACAAACTAAGATGAGAGAAGGCTTTATCATTACAAAAGTGGATAACCGTCCGGTAAAGACTCCAGAGGAGCTGGAGAGAGCCTTACAAGGGAAGCGAGGAGGAGTAATGCTTGAAGGGATTTATGAAGATTCACCAGAAGTTCATTATTATGCTTTTGGGATGTAATATTGAAAATAAGTAAAAAGTGGATTATCGGGATTACTATAAAATATTAGGAGTTGACAAGAAGGCCAGCCAGCCAGACATCAAAAAGGCATACCGCAAACTGGCGGTAAAATATCACCCTGATAAGAATCCCGATAACAAATCCGCAGAGGAAAAGTTTAAGGAGATAAGTGAGGCTTATGAGGTGCTGGGTGATCCTGAGAAAAGAAAGCAGTACGATGAACTAGGGGCCAACTGGAATCAGTATCAGCATGGATTTGACCCCCGTCATGGAGCAGGTCCCAGAGGGTCCCGTCATTATGAATACCGGGGTGACCCCAATGATTTCTTTGGTGGTGGCAGCGGCTTTTCTGACTTCTTTGAAGCTTTCTTCGGACAGAGCCAAGGTTCGCCTTTTGGCTGGGATCCCAACGCCATGTACGACAGACCAGGTGGTGACCTCACAGGGGAAGTAAATATTACCTTAAAAGAGGCGTTTCAGGGTACTGCGAGAATTATCGACCTGGGAGGAGAGAAGATTAAAGTAAAGATACGCCCGGGAGCTTACGACGGGTTAAAATTAAGGGTCAAAGGTAAAGGACAAAAGGGAGCTAGAGGAAAAGCTGGAAATCTTTATCTCACAGTTAGAGTGAAACCTGATCCCAATTTCACCAGAAAAGGGGATGACTTATATATTCAACAGCCAATGGACCTGTTTACCGCCATGTTAGGGGGTAAACTTACTGTAAATACCCTGTCGGGACAGGTTACCATTACCTTGCCCCCAGAGACTCAGAATGGAAAGCAAGTGCGCTTAAAGGGTAAAGGCATGCCCCGTTATGGCGCTTCCGGGAAAGGAGATCTATATGTTACACTTGAGGTAAAACTACCCAAGAAGCTGAGTTCATATCAGCAAGAACTGATCAAATCTTTGAAGGAAAGTTACCGGCCAACTTCTGTTTAACTGCTATCAAAAGCAAACTCATAACACTACCGGCCACGACCTGGATTTTCGTAGAGAACCACCCCATGGTGATTGTCGGGTGGTTTAACTTTATATTTTTGAAGGGAAAAAAGATTGTTGACAATGGCTGTACAGGTACATATTTCTTTCAATACCACCAAAAAGTAGCTAAGTTGTAACTTTTTCAAATCGGTGATGTTGATGATTTAGCATTATGTCAAGCTCAGCAAGATATGCCTAAGACTTTTATAGCTATACTTATAGGCAGTTTTATGGTAATCTCTGCCAAAGGGCAGGTACCTGCCGGATTTACCGAAGTTGAAATAGCCCGGGGCCTAAATCCAACCACTATGGCGCTAGCTCCCGACGGCAGACTGTTTTTAGCTATGAAAGATGGCCGGGTATTGGTGTTACGGGACGATGTGCTACAAGAAGACCCGTATCTCTCTATTGAAGTGGATAATTTTAATGAGCGAGGTTTATCTGGGATCGCGCTTCATCCCGATTTTGAAACCAACCAGATTATCTACCTTTACTATACGGTTCCCGGGGCCAACCATAACAGACTGAGCAGCTTTCGGGGAAACGGTGATTTTGCCATCCCGGGCAGTGAAACTGTCTTGTTGGATTTAGATCCCCTTACCGGCACTATCCACAACGGCGGCGCCATGAAATTCGGACTTGACGGAAAGCTTTACCTGGCTGTCGGCGATGGAGCGCTAGCCGGCAATGCTCAGAGCTTTAATAATTTGCTAGGTAAATTTTTGCGGTTGAATGAAGATGGCAGTATTCCCGAGGACAATCCATTTTACCAGAGCACTCAAGGAAAGAATCGGGCTATATGGGCTTTAGGCTTTCGAAACCCTTATACTTTCGACATACAACCGACTTCCGGAAGAATTATTTGTAATGATGTGGGGGGAAGCGATTTTGAGGAGGTCAATGAAGTGCTTCCCGGTATGAATTACGGATGGCCGGGTGTGGAAGGCTTTTTAACTAGTGAAACGCCTCCAGACAAGTATAAGGATCCACTATATGCCTACGACCACAGTCAGGGTTGCGCCGTGATTGGATCAGCTTTTTACAATCCCCAACAGTTAAGATTCCCTCCTAGATATCATGAAAAGTATTTTTTTGCAGATTATTGCGCTGGCTATATCAAGGTGTTAGATCCTGACCTCAGTGAGGTGGTAGAAACCTTTGCCACTGGAATTGAACGGCCTCTGGCCATGGTTGTCGATCAAAATGGGGATATGTACTATCTGGAACGGCCGGGATTGGGTGGGGGATCACCTCAGGATAATACCAGTACCGCAGAGGGAAGGTTATGGAAGATCCTGTATACCGGGAGTGGCGCACCTAATATTACATTACAACCTGAAGGGATATTGGTACCTCAAGGGGAATCCAGCACCTTTAAAGTGGAAGCATCGGGAGACCAGCCTTTAACTTATCAGTGGCAACGGGATCAGGTTGATATCGCTGGCGCCAATGATATGATTTATACTATTGAAAACATTACTTTGAACGACCACGGTGCACTTTTTCGTTGTGTGGTTCAAAACTCCCTGGGGGTGGCCGTTAGCGATGAAGCGCTGTTGGAGGTTACAGAAAATACCCGTCCTGTGCCGGAGATTACTCTTCCGTTAAGTACCCTATTGTACCGGGCCGGTGAGGCTATCAATTTTGAGGGCAAGGCCAGCGACCCCGAAGATGGTATCCTGCCTCAAAGCCAACTGACCTGGTGGATTGAATTTCATCATGATGAGCATACCCATCCTGCATTGGCGCCGGTAAGTAATGTCCTGGGCGGAAGTTATCAGGTACCCAGGGTTGGTGAAACCAGTGATAATGTCTGGTATAGAATATATTTGCGGGCCACTGATAATCAAGGCCTGTCAAAAGTGGTATTCCGAGACGTTTTTCCTTTAAAAACAGACATTACTATAACAACAGATCCCGCAGGCCTTAACGTCAACATAGATGGAAAAAGCTCCACGACCCCCACTACTGTTACCGGGGTAGTGGGAATTAGGAGAACTCTGGAAGCGGCGGTTACCCAGCAGGATCAGAATAATTTTTACCTGTTCCAGCAATGGGAATCTGACCCCGGCTCCAATTTAATCACCTTTGATATTCCAGAAACACCGAGAGAGTATCAGGCTTCATACCAGTCCATACCTTTGGGCCCCGGAGATGGTTTGTTAGGGCATTATTTCTCGGAACAGGATCAAACTTTTGAGGGAGCAGTAACCCTGAAACGAATTGATCCGGTAATAGATTTTAATTGGGGGGACGGTTCTCCGGCATCTGCCATCTCTTCAGATTTCTTTACCGCCAGGTGGTTCGGTTTTATTCAGCCTTTAATCTCACAGGAATATACCTTTTATACGCTCTCGGATGACGGTGTTCGACTATGGGTTGATGATCAGCTTATTATAGATAAATGGATACCTCAGGCGCCTACCGAGTGGTCTGGTAAGATCAACCTGGAAGGGGGTGAGCAATATCCATTGAAAATTGAGTATTTTGAACAACAAGGTGGCGCTGTGCTGCAACTTTGGTGGTCCACGCCTCTTACCACCAAGAGTTTGGTGCCCAGTAGTCAGTTGTTAAGGCCGGATCTGGTATTGGCGATTCCAGATGTTGATAGAGCAAGTGATATTTCCATTTATCCGGTACCCACCAGGGATTTTCTATTTTTGGATCTGGATCCACAGACCATCCTACCATTGTCCCTGGAAATATATGATCTATACGGTCGTCAGCTATGGCATAAACGTAATTTTTCCTCCCGGCCCTATCAATGGAAATTGAACCTATCCTCCTGGAAGCCTGGAACATACTTCCTAAAGCTGATTACGGATCGCGGAAGTTTTACTAAGTATCTTTTAAAAATTTGAATCGACAACGGTTTCCCGCACCTTATTTTTAGGCAATTTAGTAAGGCACTGGATACAAACTGCCAAATACCAAAGAGAGACCAAAGGACCAAAGACATAGGGCAATCCCATGTCATATGGGGTGAAGGGGAAGTAATAGCATTTTACTCCTAGAAGGATCGCTCCCGCTAAACCGCCGGTTAGGCTCCACAGCTTACCAAACAGAGCATTTCGGTACATGGCAATAGCGAAAATGATTGTGGCCAGGGATAAAAAAAAATCCCAGGATACATCCATAGCTAAATGAATCGGATCGACGGTTCTCCCGATCCAGTTAAGGATTTCAAGAGCAGTCTTCTCCTTGGTTTGGCCTTGATAGTGGCTGAGAACTCCCACAAAATTCAGCTGTACCACCAACATAAGGTTGAGAATTACTCCCCCTGCAAATACGAATAAAGCGGCGAGTTGAGTCCATGCGCTGGCCTGGACCCTAGATAATGTATAGTGCACAGCAAAACCGGAAACCGATATCAAAATTCCAAATAGGCCTGCCAAAAATATTTCAAGGGGACCTGGTAAGGCGACAGTTAACAAGACAGGATATAGGATATTTGCCAGGATACCGCCGAAAGCCCCTATTTTGATCCATTGTACAATAACTGAAGAGGTTGTCATTTTCAAGGTTTACCGTGAAGTAAACCTATAACGATGACTGTGCTGCCGGTAGATCAGATTTAGTGGTGAAATGACAAAATTTTGGGGTGAGTGGTCAACCGATTCTTAATGGAATTGGTATGTCTCCGGGAAATTGGGATATATTTATCAACTTCAACACAATATAAAGACATCGACCGAGAGCTTGATCCCACCATCCGGACCCGGGAAAGGTTAACCAGATAACTACGGTGACATCTTTGAATAGAGGAAAGAGGGCTGCTAAACTGGGACTCAAGAAACTTAAGTGAGGATCGAATGGTAACCACCCGGTATGTTCTGGCAGTCTTCAAGTAAACGTCTACATAATTATCATCGCTTTTAAGGAAAAGAACATCATTTAGTCTTAGTTCAAAGGAATCCCCATTTTCAGCGGTTATAATTTTCCGTTGCTCCGAATATTTGCGCCTCAGCAGGACTTTATATTTTCTCAGCCCTAGCCACAAGATGTACACCAATAATAAAATGGCTGCCGTCCTACCGGTCACTAGTACATATCCCTGCCAACTGAAGTCCTTAAAATCCATCCAAAAACTTTTATAGAGGTAGTTATTAAGCCCTGCTATCACGATCAGCAATAGATACCATAATACAGCCTTGATTAAGCCCCAGGTTTTAAAGAATCGGGGAATGATTTTCTCTGTCAACCAAACCATTATGAAAACGGAGATAATAAAAACTGCGCCAAACCCACCAATAATCAAATATATGAACCACTCCCCGGTTTCATTTACGATACCAAATGGTTTAAAAAGTAAAAGGAATATGCCAGCCAAAAGCCCCATCTGCACTATGGCTTGGCTTTTTTTATTTAAGGAGGCTAGTCTTGGAAAAGGTAATAAGGATGTTATAATCATTAGCATTACTACAGATTGCTTATTATAGCTAACACTTTCCCGGAAATGACAATTCCCGCCAAAATTCGAAGATCTTGGTTTTTATCAATTTCCAAGGTAAGATCTAACCTTAACGTTTTCCAAATGAAATCCACGGGGGCGTGTTGACCATACAATTACAACTTTCAACGAATTTCAAAATCACGAAAATGATAGGAATTACGGGTTTAAGTTATTTTCGATCACCATTAGAGATTTACCATAGGTTTGTAATTGCTTCAGTTTTTCAGGGTACTCCACCGACATTCCCAAAGGAAGATATCCGGCGCCCAGAACTATATCTACATCATTATCTAAGTCAAAGTCCCCGATGTCCAGTGTCATCCATCTTCCCTGGTAAGTTTGGGGATCGGTATAGGCATCGAAGGTCATATCACCCCGGTTCTGTAGGTAAGTAAATTGTTCTGGTTTGTTCGATGAAAAGTCCGGGAAAAAAGCACTGGCGGCGATATCCAGGTCCCCATCTTGATCGAAATCATAGGCCTTGGCAAAATGAGCCCCATACATAGGGTAAAAGTACCCCAGCGTGAAGTCATTTTCACCGTTATTAAGGTAGATCCTGACTCCGTGGTAGTTTTTTAAAGTATTAAATGGATCAGCGTCGGTGTCACCGTTGGTTACCAACAGATCCATATGCCCATCATTATTGAAGTCCTGTAATTCAAAATATGTATGACCGTATGAAGGCAGGGTTTCAACTACCATTTTACGTTCGTATTGATGGTTTCCCAGGTTTATGAAGAGGCTAACATTTTCCCGGGCATCTCCCAATAAGGCGGCTACATCCGGGAGGCCATCATGATTAAAATCATGTGCTACGGTTTTGATCGCCCCAGGCGCCTGGATAAGAGTCTGTTGAAATTGGTAGCCGTCAGCGGACAACCGATAAATGGAAATATCTCCGGTGACATCGCCGAAATTGCTTATGATCAGCTCGCGATTCCCATCCAAGTTCAGATCGTGCAGTTCCATATCCGCTGGACGCAACAAATCTGACACTAATAATCTCGGTGGCGCGGATCCACCAAGTTTAAGCTGCTGGCTGTAAATTATCCCTAAGGGATTTCCCACATGCTGGCCCATTAAGTCACCAATAGATAATAGCCAAATATCCTGCCTATTGAGCTCCATGTCTACTACTAGTTGGTGACCTGATTCATGTTCGGTAATCTTGAGATCTTTGGAGATACGGGTTAGTGTGCCGTTATGCTGATCTGCCAGTATAATACCTCCTACACTGTCAATAACCCTGGTCAGTGTATAAACCGCTCCCGGAACCTGGTGTGATGGGTATTGAATACTGAAATCCGGCAACTTGGTTTCAATGGAGGGTTTGTTTGCTTGCGGCAAGGGCGAAGCTGGAGCATTGTCCAAATAGTAATCTCTGATCAATTGCCAATCGTCCTCTGATATCATCGGATTGGGAGGTATAAGGCCTCCAATGTTCAATACCTGTTGCCTGGCACTTAAATGGAATAGGGCCATTGGAGGGCTATTTTGCAGGTAACTATAATCAATAATGCCCAGTCGAAATCCCATATCTGTTAATAGATAATTCCAGCTTTTCTTGGTAAGAATATCCGGCTTGGGGAATATGTGACAGGCCCCACAGTGTTGGAGGGCCAGCTGTTTACCCGGATGAGGTTCCGTAACAGTTCCCAAACACAGTATAAACACCATCAGGGTAATTCCACAGAGCGCCCCTAATCTTTTCATTGCAATAGCTTGGAGTTTTGGGTAAGGAGTAAGGTATCCAATTTTACCAATTTAACCCAACGCTTCACTTGGCGAATTTGATGAAGAATTTCGATGCTTTCACTTGGTAGTCTCAACTGAACCCAGGAATAATTTCAGCGGTGCGCCACTGATCCTCAAATAACCGGATCAATACCAACCAACTAGGATACTCACCTTGGGGAGATCCCCCCGATCCCCCCCCTTTGCGCAGGCTATAGCATGAGTAGGAGCCTGCAAATCAGATCTGAAATTGATTTTTTAAGCAAGTTAGGGGTTAGGAGTAGCAGATTTTGAGATTTGGGAAAAAAAATGGAAATCTTTATTCTAGAAATAGGTTGAGAGCCTACTGGAAGGTTTGGTGATTGTGGATACCAGGCTGAAAATATGCCAGCTAATTGCTAAATGTTCCCGAAAATCTTAGGCCTTATTGGGCTAGTCTCTTTTATTACATATTTTACTTTATGCAATTATCCTGTTGATCGGATTTTATTGCACCATCACCTCGTCTACAAAGATCCATCCGGGAAGTCCGGTACCATGGTGCCAGTAAGGGGCTGTTTTGATATTTTCCCCCACGATTTTGATATACCGGGCATTAACTGGTTTTACCTCCAAATCAAACAACTGAATATCATTTACCTTACTGTTCCTCTTTAAAGGATACTTATTGTCCACTTTACCAAGCGGATGAAAATTTTCTCCATCCAGTGAATAAAAATAGGAGACTATTTCAGGAAAGAACACCAGATGGTTGCTAACCTGCAGAAACGCCGCAGAAAAGCGATTCACCTCAGTGGTTTGCTCCAGATCAATCACGGCTTCCAGGTCATTGCCTTCAAAACCCAACCATCCGGAATAAAAACTGCTCCCTCCAAAAGCCCCATCCGTTAAAGTTTTAGGATCCTCGTCAGCATATTTCTTAGGTTTTTCCAAAAGCTGTACGGGCTTGGCATAGGCCTTGTTCTCCTCTAGCGCTCGGTCAAGAGTAACCTGGTAGGCATCCAGATATTCCTTAACAGTATACCCCATTTCATTCATTAGAGTAATACCGGAAGCCGTAGTGACTTGCTCAAAATTGTTTAGTCGTCTGGTGAGCAGTGGTGAAATTATCCGCTCTCCCTCTTTTTCCAAGGCCATGGATAGAGTTGACGATAATTGTTTGCGAGACGCTTCCAATGCGGCATAGTCCACACCCAGTCGTGCACGTTTTACTCTTTGCTGTATGTCTGGTTTATCCTTTACCTCCAATTCAGCCTGATCGAACCAGGATAAGTATTGTTCAAGTAGCTGCGGGCTGAGGAAGCTATCAAATCCTTGCGATGGATCGCCATAAAGAAAAAGAAAGAAATCTTTTTGCCGCTTCAATTCGTCATGAATGGTATTCAGGTACAGGGAAATAAATGGGGCAGCCCGCTGATAATAACCATTAAGGAAGTCATTGGTGATGGAGTCTGCGTCTAATTCGGGATTCCACAATAATTTGGCGGTCAAATAGGACCTGAGTTCGAAGAGTTCACTGGGATGACGGCTGTGCTGCTCAAAAATCCATTTAGCATGGTTTTCTCGAAATAAATTGATGTTGGGTTGGAGCGTGCGTAAATTAGGAAAGGGCGCCAGAAAATTAGTGAATTGGGTAGTGTAATCCCAAATACGGATATTGTCAGTTTTATTACTCCATGCCTGCAGGTCACGGGTAAACTCGGGGCATTTTTCTTCAATAGGGGCGCTGCGGTCACATTCTATGCTGCATAAGGTGATCAACACATTATCAAGGGGCCGTAAATGTTTTGGAGCTTTACGGGTATATTGATAAGCCAGCGTGGAAATAGTCTTTTGGGGAAATTCGGCAGCTACCCGATTTACAAATTCAATCATAGAACCTGCAGGGGACTCTTCTCGGGCGTGGATTTCACTGCAGGGCTCGCACTGACAATACTGTTGGTTGTCGTCCTGACTGACAGAGATGACCTGTGCCTGGGGGTATTTTTCTATCAAGGAGGCCACAGTATCCCTGACCAACTCAAATACCCGATCATTAGTCAGGCATAACTGGGTGGGGGTCCTGGCCCCATTGCGTAAGGCGTAAAATTCCGGGTGCTGCGCGAAATACTTGGACTCCGGTAAAAAGCGATGAAAAGTGTGAACTCTGGCATTCGGCACATATCGGGGAAAGGCTTCGTGGGTTACCTTTAAACGATCAGCAAATTCAGGATATTCATAAAATAGGCGGGAATGTACCGTACGTGTTGTGATAGGTGGGAGATAGTGATGGTCGATTTTCTCAGGGAGGGTAACCGTGGTCTCTCGAGGGATTGCTTCGTCCTCGGGAGTATAGAATCGGCAGCCCAGGTACTGCTCTAAAAAAGTATAGACCGCATAAAGTGTAGACCGGGGATCTCCCCCTGCGATTATCAGATTCCCCTTATGGGACCTAATAAGGATTTCATATGATTTGAGTTCCGGGCATTGGGAAGTACTGCCAATAAAGATGGAAGGTTGATCCCCCTGTTCCGCCTCACTCACTATTGGAATATTCACTGACCCAATAGCCTGCAGATATTTTTTTAATTCAGAAGAGGCCCTTATTTCCAGGCTGTCAGCTTCTGTCGGAAGCACGATTTGATAAACGCTATTGCCATTTTTCAATAAGTAAATGCCCCCATCGTGAGTCTTACAGGCCAGGCAGGTGCATATTAATAGCAGCAGGGATTTGGTTAGGTTGTCGATCAGCATATGCGGTAGTATGGATTCTACCTTAATATCAGAAAAGTCCCTTTATTCTTAAAACTGCAACAGAAATATTGTTTGGTGGTTGTCAATATCAGAGCTGACCCTGATGGTGCCCCTATGCAGGTGCATAATTTGGCGTGACAAACTGAGTCCAATACCCGACCCCTGTTTTTTGGTAGTGTAAAAGGGTACGAATATTTTTTCCAGAGCTTCAGGAATTATCCCTGGTCCATTGTCCGTTACGCTGATGTACACTTTTGACTGGGCATTGAGACCTCCCTTTAAGAATACTTTTGGAGAGGGCATGTCTCTGGAAGCTTCGATAGCATTCTTCAGCAGATTGATCAGGACGGTTTCAATCAATTCAGAATCAGCGGTAATGTACAAATTATTAGGACTGACTTTCCAATTAAAGTCAACCCCGGCCTTTTCCATTTCAATGGTAAAAAGCCGCACCAGCCTTTCCAGTAAATGGTCAACCCTGATAACACTTAAGTTAGGTTGAGGAATATCACTGAAGTTGCGATAGGCATTGACAAAGTTCATCAGACCCTTACTCCTTTTTTCAATTGTACTTAGGGCTTTGGAAATGTCCTCAACGGTGGTTTGTGAAATGGTGTACTGATGGTCGTTCTCCGCTAATTCTTCTTCCAACATTTCATTTAAGGTCTCTACATGGGAGGTGATAGGGGTTATGGAATTCATTATTTCATGGCGCAGTACTTTAGCTAGATTTTGCCAGGCTTCAATTTCTTTTTGTTGTAATTCCGGTTGGATATTATGCAGGGAGACCAATTTGAAAGGTTTACCCCTCAATCTTAATTCGGTACTGGTGATGGACAGTTGCTGTTCTTCTTGATCATGGGGATAGTTGAACAAAGTGTTGGACCCCGGTTGAATTTTACCCAGAATTCGGATCAGCTCCGGGTTACCGAGTTCTTTAATATTTCTGATATAGGGAGTGCGCAATAATTTTATAGCCGCATTGTTTAATAGCTGGATTTTGCCCGTTTCATCAAAGGATATTAAACCCACCCTCACATACTGCACTACCGTATTTAAATACTGGAGATTCTCTTCTTTTTGCGCCCTCACTTCTCTAAAGGCTTCAAGAACACGGTTGAAGGCTTCATTTAATTCTCTAAAGGGTTTGCCATACCGGTCATCCCTGGAAAATTTGACGGTAAAGTCTGAGTTGTCAATGCTTTCCAGAAAAAAAGTCACTTTGCGGTTAGTGGATTCCACATAGTGGATCAGGTTGTACAACTGGATAATGACCACAACCAATAACAGGCCAGCCAGAATCAGTTGATTTAAAACGAAAAAGTAAATGGCGCCAGCCAGGGCAACAGCGATAACCAGGGTGCGCCAGATAACATTGAGTCTAAAATTCTTTAAGACCATATTTCTCCATCCTGCGATATAGTGAAGTTCTGGTCAAACCGAGTTCTTTGGAGGCCTGGGTTACACTGCCGTGATATTTCTTTAAAATTTTTTGGATCATGATCTTTTCAATATGTTCCAGATTGAAATTGGAAATAATCACGGATTCACCTTCCTCCTCAAGTTCTGAAGGTTGCCGGTTATGCAAGAACAGGTCTTCTGATTGTAAAGTCAAGCCTTTATTCATGATTACCGCTCGTTCCATGACATGCTGAAGTTCCCGAACGTTTCCCGGCCAGGGGTACTTTTTCATTCTTTTTATAGCAGCTTCACTCAATGACCGGATACTCTTCTGATACTTTTTTACGTAATGCTGCAGGAAGTATTCAGCTAACAGCGGTATGTCCTCCACCCGTTCCCTGAGGGCAGGAACCTGTATTTCAATAGTATTAATACGGTAAAGCAAGTCCTGCCGAAAAGTTTCTTCTTTTACCATCTGGTATAAAGGGCGGTTGGTGGCAAAGATCTGCCTGACATCAACCGGAATGACTTTGTTGGAACCCACCCGGGTCACGTTTTTATTCTGCAGTACGGTCAACAGCTTAGCCTGCATGGGTAGTGAGAGGTTTCCGATCTCATCGAGAAATATGGTGCCTCCGGTGGCGATTTCAAAACGGCCGGGCCGGTCCTCTTTAGCATCGGTAAAAGCCCCTTTCACGTGCCCGAAGATTTCGCTTTCAAACAAGTTTTCACTGAGCGCACCCAGATCTACGTTAACAAATACCTCCTGAGCTCGCTTGGAATTGCGATGGATAGCTCTGGCAATTAGTTCTTTGCCGGTACCATTTTCCCCCAGGATCAATACATTGGCATCGGTCTTGGCCACCTGCTGAATAGTCTGATACAACCTGATCATGGGTGGGGATTGGCCAATGATGTTTTGGTACTGATTAGCGATATCGGCATTTACTTGCTTTTGCCAGGAACGTAATTTTTCCGATTCCAGGCGCGATGCTCTCAATTTCATCGCCGATAGCATGGTAGCCAGCAATTTTTTATTCTCCCAAGGCTTTACCACAAAATCAGTGGCTCCTTCCTTAATGGCCCTGACTGCCAATTCAACATCGCCGTAAGCAGTGATCATCACGACCACCGAACTGGGGTCTATCTCCAGGATTTGATCCAGCCAATAAAAACCTTCCTTACCGCTGCTTACATCTTTGGTAAAGTTCATGTCCAGCAATATGACATCGTAATTTTGAACACCCATTAAATCGGGTATGGTTTTGGGGTCCTTGGTTAGATCGACGGCCGCAAAATGTCTTTTTAGATAGAGTTTGGCGGCATCCAGTACATCTACATCATCGTCGACAATTAATACTGTTCCTTGTTTCACAGTGCTCATGAGTGAAGATAATTTACCATTAATTCAGCGCTTACCCCATATTCTTTGCAAAATTTATACCCCCTAACCCAAGTGGCCTCTAGGTTGAATAAACGGGGGTACGGCGTTCGCTGGCGAACAAATTAGTTCGCTAGCGTGCGAGAAATTCAACAAAATGCTTCATTTCAGCCATCCATGGATTTGGCATATTTGTTGGCACGTTATAGATCTGAATTAAATGAAGGCAGAATATGGGAATGGATCGTAAACTGAAAAAGAAAACCTGGACCACCAAGAGGAAGCTCTATGCGGGGGGTGGAGGTTTGTTGCTTATTTTCATTTTATATACGTTGGTTTTTGCTGATCACCGCTCCAAGCTGAATGTAGAGCGTGACAAGATAACGGTTGCGACCATTCAGGAGGGTGAATTCCAGGAATGGATTCCTGAGACTGGAATTGTACAACCAATTGAAACCTACTACCTGGATGCCATTGAGGGGGGAATAGTGAAAGAGCTGAACATGGAAACCGGGTCCATGGTAGAGGCCGGCGAACCCCTGGTTACTTTAACTAATTCCGATTTACAATTGGAAGTGCTTAACCGGGAAGCACAGTTGTACGAACAGATCAACAACCTAAGGACCTCGCGTCTGCTACTGGATCAGAATACTCAAAACCTGGAAAAGGAATTGGCTGAGGTAGAGTATCAATTGCAAATAGCGGGGCCGGAGTTTGAACGGCAAAAGATGTTGTATGAGGAAAAAGTTATTTCTACCAAAGAATTTGAGGAGGCCAAGGAGCTTTACCAGTATAACACCAAGAGGAAAGGGATTGTATCGGGTGCTTATGAGCAGGAGAAAAAACTCAAAAATGTACAACTACGTCAGTTGAATGATTCAGAGCAACGCATGTGGAAAAGTCTGGAGGCAGTCAATAGAATACTGGATAACCTGGTGATCAAAGCGCCAATTAAAGGTCAATTCGCTTCAGAGCAATTAGAAATAGGCCAATCCATTCAGCAGGGACAAAGGCTAGGGCAAGTGGATATTGTCAACGATTTTAAGCTTAGTGTACAAGTAGATGAGTTATATCTGCCACGCATCAATAGTGGTCAGGCAGCATCTTATGAGGGGCCGGATGGGATGATATATAAACTAGAAGTCACCAAGATCTATCCCACCATCAACAATGGGAATTTCGAAGTGGATATGGAATTCCAGGATAATACTCCCCCAGGTATAAAACGGGGGCAGTCCCTGCGGATCCGCATTGAATTAGGCAATACCGGACAGGCTTTGCTACTGCCTACCGGAGGATTTTTCCAATCAACCGGCGGCAACTGGGTCTTCCTGTTGGAAGAAAATGAGCAACAGGCGGTAAAGCGAAATATTCGTTTAGGCCGTAAGAACAGTGAGCATTACGAAGTGCTTGAAGGGCTGCAACCCGGTGATAAAGTAGTCACTTCCAGCTATGACAACTTTGGAGATAATGCGGTGTTGGTGCTTGAATGAAATTAAAAAACAAATAACTAAATACATGATCAAGACGGTAGCGTTAAATAAAGTTTACACCACGGAGGAAGTAGAAACCACTGCCCTGGACTCCGTAAACATTGAGATCAAGTCAGGGGAATTCGTAGCGATTATGGGCCCTTCCGGATGCGGGAAATCTACCCTGTTAAACATTTTGGGCCTGCTTGACAGCCCCAATGGCGGCGAGTATCATTTCCAGGAACACGAGGTGGCCAATTATTCCGAGAGTCAGAGGAGTAAATTGCGCAAGGGCAGTATCGGTTTTGTATTTCAAAGTTTCAACCTGATTGATGAGCTTACGGTATTTGAAAATGTGGAATTGCCTCTGCTCTACCTAAAGATTCCAGGAAAAGAGCGCAAAGAAAAAACCGAAGCAGTTTTAAAGCGGATGAACATTATGAACCGCCGTAACCACTTCCCCCAGCAGTTATCAGGGGGGCAGCAGCAACGGGTGGCCATAGCCCGGGCGGTAGTGGCAGATCCTTCTTTAATACTGGCAGATGAGCCTACCGGTAATCTGGATTCGGTTAACGGGGATGAGGTCATGAATCTATTAGCTGAATTAAACCGGGAAGGTACTACTATCGTAATGGTAACCCACTCTCCATATGACGCCAATTATGCCCACCGTATCATCAGGTTGCTGGATGGCAGAGTGGTATCGGAGAATGTCAAGGAGCAGTTTCATGTGTAGATTAATCTGTAAGGAGTACCTGCTTGCAGGTTGAACTATATTTCTCTACAGGGCTCCCGATTAGACCTATATACAAATCGTTAATTAGAATCATCGATAATAAGACACGGGAGCTGGTATGACCGACGGATTACTGTTTGAACCCTATTCTTTATGAGTGAAAAGCGATTCTGTTCCATATAGCCTTACCTATCAAAAACTATATCATGCTGAAAAACTATCTCACCATCGCCTGGCGCAACCTTATAAAAAACCGGACTTTCTCTCTCATAAACGTCTTTGGATTGGCCATTGGAATTACCTGCAGCAGTTTACTTTACTGGTTTATAATTGATGAATTATCCCAGGATAATTTTCACCAGTACTCAGACCGATTGGTCAGAGTAGTGGAGGTTGACCAGTCCGAAGAGCAAACTCGATTCTATGGGCAGACAGCGCCACCAGTGGGTGAGGCGCTATTGCAAGAATACGGGGAAGTGGTAAGCTATACCAGGCTTTTTAGACCCTACGGACATATTAACACTGAGATCAACGGACAAAGAATTCACGAGCGTAATTACTACCTGGTGGATAGCAACTTCCTGGAAGTATTCGATTTTAAATTGGTTGAGGGTGATTTGAAAACTCCCTTATCAAGCCCAAACTCCGTAGTTCTTTCTGTTGATGCCGCTAAAAAGTATTTTGGCGAACACAGCGCGATTGGGGAGGTCCTGGATTTACAAAATTTGGAAGATGCCAAGGTTACGGCTATCGTGGAAAACCCTCCTGCCAATTCTCACTTACAATTTGATTTTCTTTTAACTATTAATAACTCAGATAGCCTATTTGCGGCATATAATCAAAATTGGGAAGCTTACGGAGCATACCTATACCTCCTGCTACAGGATGCAAATAGTCAAGCAAGCTTACAGAGTAAATCCAGTCAGTTCGCCAACCTGCACTGGCCTGATACCCCCAGCCGGCAGGATCTCATCTTTCAAAACATTGGGGACATCTATTTAGAGTCAGAATCAGTGGAATTCGGCACAGAACGGCTGAAAGGAGAGATCCGGTACATTTACCTTTTCGGGGCCATTGCCCTGTTTATGTTAGTGATTGCATGCATCAACTATATTAATCTGGCTACAGCAAAATCCGGACAAAGGTCCAGGGAAATAGGCATACGAAAAGTGTCTGGAGCTGAAAGAAGGCAATTGGTATTTCAATTTCTCAGCGAGTCCCTGGTAATCGCTTTTACCGCCATGTTAATCTCATTAGGTCTGATGAAGCTGTTGCTACCCTACTTTAATCGCTTAACTGGAAAAAACTATCAGTTGGACATGGCCCATTTGGGAGAGATGATGGTGGTATTATTAGTGCTTGCGGTAGTAATAGGTTTGCTGTCAGGTTTATATCCGGCAATTCAATTATCAAGACTAAAACCTATTGCCACAGTAAAAGGCGAAAGGGGTGCCGGGGCAGGGAATTTATTGCTGCGACAATTCCTGGTGGTGACCCAATTTACTCTATCAATAATTATGATCATTGCCACTATCGTTACCAGCAATCAGATGAACTATATCCGTGAGAGGAACCTGGGGTTTGACCAAGAAGCCATGGCTGTAGTGGACATCAACAATGGTAATGTTCGCAGCCATTTCGAGGCTATGAAAAGAGAATTCCGGCAAATAGCCGGGGTTGAAAAGGTGGCTGCCAGCTCCAGGGTGCCCGGCGAATGGAAAGACATTATTCAGATCCCCGTCACCTCTGATAAACTAGCCGGTGATAGCGTGCAGGCTTACTTTATGAGTTTCGATGAGGACATGGTGGATACCTATAACATGGAACTAATGGAGGGGCAAAATTTTACCGGTGACCGACTCCGGGATTCCACCACCGTGCTTATCAATGAACAAGCTGCCAGGGCTTTAGGATGGGATCAAGCCATTAATAAGGATTTAACGGTCTTAGGACTTGGAGAATACCGGGTGGCGGGTGTAATTAAAGGTTTCCACTATCAGTCGTTGCATGAGATCATTTCTCCTCTAGTCATCGCCCCCTGGTCCAATGCAGTGCAATCCGTAGATTATTTTAGTTTGAAACTAACGGGCAATGATATTCCCACTACCGTCAAATCAATTAATGAAGTACATGAGAAATACGACAACACCACCGTAATGGAATTACACTTCCTGGATCAACAATTGGATCGCTTTTACAAAGCCGATCAAAGAGCCCAAAGGTTGTTCAGGATTGGGGCGGTATTAACCATATTCATTGCTTGCCTGGGATTATTTGGGCTGGCCTCCTACATCATTGAAAAGAGGACCAAGGAACTCAGCATCAGAAAGGTGCTGGGCGCTACCTTAACTAATTTACTGATCCACGTTTCCGGTTCATTCTTTAAGCAGATCTTAATAGCGTTTGTGATCGCCGTCCCTGTAGCCTGGTGGGCGATGAATAATTGGCTTAATTATTTTGCTTTCCGGGTCAGTTTGGGAGCGGCAGAGTTCATGGGTGCATTATTGCTAGTGATGCTGGTTGGTATCATAACCATCGGCCATAAAGCAATAAAAGCCGCGCTTATTAATCCATCTGAAACTCTTAAATCCGAATGATTAACTGACCCCTTCTAATATGCTCAAAAATTATCTTATAGTAGCCTGGCGAAATCTGGTAAGGAACAAACAGCTTGGTTTGTTGAACATCTTGGGATTATCCCTGGGTATAGCTGGCGTTTTGGTGATCGCTTTGGTGGTGTTTTTCGAATGGAGTTTTGATCGTTATCATACTGACTGGCAGCGAATTTACCGGGTAGTAATGGATGACAATGCCCATGACAACCACAGGCTCACCCAAGCTATTCCCTATCCCTTGCCGGAAGCATTGCGAGCCGATTTTAAAGAAATTGAGACCCTTACCATCGTGGATGCAAATTTTCATGACCCGGTGATTACCGTTCCCGGATCAGGTGAGGAAAATAAATATAAAGAATCTCGGGGAGTTGCTTTTGTCGACTCTGATTACTTTGAAATTTTTACTTACCGCTGGATTGAGGGTAATCCTAAACAAGCGCTTAGGGAGCCTAAAACCGTGGTGATCTCTCAATCATTAGCCCACAAATATTTTAAGGACCAAAATCCCATAGGGCGATTGATCAATTTTGATGGACAATATGACCTGAAGGTAGTAGGGGTGGTCGCTGATGTTCCCCGAAATACTGACCTACCATTTAATATGCTTATTTCTTTCAATCTGGGAACCGAAGATAAAAGAGGCTGGGAGGCTTGGGATGCCAGCTCTGGTAGGGTTAATTGTTACGTTAGGCTAACTTCATCTGCGAATACCGAATCCATCAACATGCGGTTGCAGTCTTATCTTCTCAAATACCGAAGCGATGAATTTGCAGCAAAGACTCATCTTTTCCTGCAACCTCTATCGGAACTTCATTTCGATACCAGATTCTCTAATTATAATTACAGGGTTATTTCCAGGGGTACCATTAAGGCAATGTCCCTGGTGGGCATCTTCATATTGCTCATCTCCTGTATCAATTTCATCAATCTGAACACAGCCCTGGCGACCTTCCGATTCAAGGAGGTGGGCGTAAGAAAAGCGCTGGGGGGAAATCGCAGGCAATTAATACCTCAATTCCTATTAGAAACATTGCTGATTACAATTTTAGCGGTAGTCCTGGCCGTGTTGTTGGCACAAATCGGGCTGGTGAGACTGGATTCTTTTCTGGGGTATCAGCTAAGCTGGCGTTTTTTGGGTATTGGAAGGCTTACTCTG
This sequence comes from Cyclobacteriaceae bacterium, assembly GCA_965224285.1. Lineage (GTDB taxonomy): Bacteria > Bacteroidota > Bacteroidia > Cytophagales > Cyclobacteriaceae > JAJCYK01. The sequence continues at coordinate 2,527,300 of OZ245043.1, read as the reverse complement.
CTGATCATGCTAATTGTTATACTGGTATGCATGCTGGCTGGCTACTATCCGGCATTGGTCCTCTCGCGCTTAAAGCCTAGAATTACATTTGATGCTGCCAAATCCAAAGGAAGTAGTAGAGGGTTTTTTCGCAAGTCCCTGGTTGGCGCCCAACTGGTGATTTGCCAAATCATACTGATATGTACTATAGTAGTATCTCAACAAATTGACTATTTCACCACTAATTCTATGGGCATTGACAAGGAGGCGGTGGTCGAATTCCCCATGCCTTTGCAAGGGAAAAAATACAGTGAGATCATACGCTCCGAATTGGTGAACAATGTTCAGGTCTCCTCTATCAGTTTTTCCAACACCGGGGCTGCCTCCGGTGATAGCTGGGGCGGAGAATTTAACTACCAAAATGGCCAGCAAAAGATCAATGCCTACACCCAGGTTAAATTCATTGATCAACAATATCTGGATACCTATGGCATTACGTTGTTGGTGGGTTCAAATATTACAGATAGGGATACAACTACTGCTTTCCTGGTGAACCAGTCATTTGTAAAGGCCATGCAACTAGCAAACCCGGACCTTGCCCTGGGCGAGTTTGTGGAAATCTGGGGTAGGAAGGCTCCCATTGCCGGAGTGGTACGGGACTTCAATACACGTTCTCTTCATGAGCCCATTCAGCCTTGTATTTTCATGGTTGATAGTGAAACTTTTCATAGAGGCGCTGTTAAATTCAGTGGTAACAATCTGCCGCAATTTCTAACGGACATACAACACGCCTGGAATACTGCATTTCCCCAAAAGATCTTTCAATCAAATTTTCTCGATGAGTCAATTGCCAGTTTCTATTCTGACGAGAAAAAAATAAGCAACCTGTTATCGCTCTTTTCCGGATTGGCGATAATAATTGGGGGGATAGGTCTTTTTGGATTGATCACTTTTGTGGTCACCGTTAAAACCAAAGAGATTGGCATTAGAAAGGTACTGGGCAGTTCGGTGAGTGAAGTCACCTGGTTAATATCTCGCCCGCTGATGTTTCTCACCCTGGCATCTTTCCTGGTGGCTGGCCCGGTCAGCTACCTTTTCATGAAATCCTGGTTGTCAGATTTTAGCTTTCGCATTGACCTGGGGTGGACCTATTTTGTTGCCGGTCTATTCTTGTCAATACTATTGGTGGTATTTACTTCAGGATATAAAACCACAACCGCGGCATTGGCCAACCCAGTGAGTTCTTTAAGAACTGAATAATTTAAAAATTAAGCTCTGTCTAAATGGTTTTAAACTATATCAAAATCGGCCTTAGAGTATTTCAAAGGGATTTCGGCCACACCTTGATCAACATCCTGGGATTAGGCTTAGGAGTTGCTTGTTGTCTGCTTATTGCCCTGTTTGTAAGAGATGAATGGAGCTTTGATCAATTCCACCACAAGGGGGATGATATTTATAGAGCTTACGTCAAAGAGGACTATGGCCCCAATCAGACTTTTTTTAATACCGTGACTCCTTTCCCACTAGGTCCGGCGCTGAAGGACAATTTTAGTGAAGTTAAAGCTCAGGTTAGAATTCTACCCACAACTACCTTGGTAGAAAGCGGTGAACAGCGATATTCAGAGGCGGTACACCTTGTGGGAGAGAACTTCTTTGATACTTTTGATTTTAGCCCCCTTAAGGGGGATCCCGGTTTGACCCTGGAATCTCAACGAGGATTGGTTATTACCTCAGATATCGCCCGTAAATACTTTGGTGAGGGGGAGGCACTTGGTAAGGCACTCAAAATACGTATGGGCACTGATTTTGAGGATTTTGAGATCAGGGCGGTAGTTGAGAACCCTCCATCTAACTCCAGCATTCAATTTGGGTTCCTGATATCAGATTTCAATCTTGGTAAGATCTATGACCTTGAAACCTTAACCAACGGGTGGTTCAACGTACAGCCAGAAACCTATATCTTACTTCAAGCGGGTACGGATCCAACTCTACTGGAGTCACAATTTCCAGCTCTTTTCAAAACAATTCTGGGTAACGAGTTATATAACAATAGCAATTACCAGGTAGGCCTGCAACCGTTGCAATCGCTGCATCTGGATACTTCATATCCTCGGGGCCAGGCACCGGTAAGCAATCCTCAATACAGCTACATCCTGGCCGGGGTGGCCTTGCTGATATTAGTGGTGGCTTGTATCAATTATGTTACCCTGGCTATAGGCCGTTCTCTGCGGCGTATTAAGGAAGTGGGAATCAGGAAAGTAGTGGGGGCAGCACGCAATCAACTCTTGGGGCAGTTTTTAACAGAGTCCATGCTTATCACTATTCTTTCAGTTGCGTTAGGGGTGCTTTTAGCCAGGCTATGTTTGGCGACATTTAATGATTTAGCGGGAAAGCAACTTAGCCTTAGCTTGGATGGGTTCAATATATTGATCCTGGTAGTATTAGCTTTCATTACCGGTTTAATTGCCGGTAGCTATCCCGCTTATATTTTGTCTGTATTTAATCCGGCAGATATTATAAAGGGGAAGTCGTCCGTAGCGGATAAACATCGGCTTAAAAAAGTTCTGGTAGGCGTACAGATCTTTATTTCAGTATTCCTTATTACGGGTACTCTTTTTATGGGTAACCAATTGCGCTACATACAAACAAAGGATCTTGGATATGATCGGGAACATATTATGGTGATACCACTCAATATAACCGACTCCCAAAGCTTGCCCGAGCTGATCAACACCGGTTTTGAAAAAGCACAGATATTGAAAAACGAATTACTTAAAGTACCGCAAATAAAAGCCAGTTGTGCCAGTTCCCATGATTTTGGCAATGGTAATTGGACCACTTTAGGTTTTACGGATCAGCAGGGCATATACAGAGATATTTTCATGAATGTTATAGACGAAGACTACCTTAATGCGCTGGGAATTGAGTTAGCGCAGGGAAGAGCCTTTAGCCGTCCTGGGGATCGCAATAGCGGGATACTAGTAAATCAAGCTTTGGTAGATGAATTTGGTTGGGAAGATCCTCTGGGCCGGAGTATTCCCGGTCAATATTTTAAATCGCACCAGGTAATTGGTGTAGTTAAAGATTTTAACTACGCATCGCTATACCAACCAGTGGAGCCATTAGCCCTGGTGATGGACCCTGCTCTTCTACTTAGCGGAGCAGAGAATATTAATATTAACAATTCACCATCTCCCAAGTTATTGGTAAAGATAAACCATACCGGCCTGTCGGAAACCATCAACACCATTGCTGATATCTGGAAATCCACTAATCTGGAAGGGGATTTTAACTATTCTTTTGTTGATCAAACTTTGGCAGTTCAGTACAGGGATGATTCCCGGTTAAGTAAAATAATAAAGATCGCCACCTGGTTGGCTATTATTATAGGGTGTATGGGATTATATGCCTTGGCATCCCTGGCTATGCAACAGCGATTAAAGGAAATTAGCATTCGCCGGGTTCTGGGGGCCACCGGTACCAACCTGGCTTTATTGCTTTCTCGTGAGTATGCGGTAATGGTAGTAATAGCGTTCGTTGCTTCAGTTCCGTTTACCTGGATACTGCTAAAGGAGTGGTTGGCAAGTTTTGCTTACAGAATTCCCATAACTGCTGATAAGTTTTTATTAGCTGGATTATTGGCGCTGCTGGTAGCCCTGATCACTATTAGTTACCGAACTTTTAAAACCATCCGGATCAATCCAGTGGATATCCTAAAAAGTGAATAAATATAAGAATGAGGGAATATGATAGAACTTAAAAATATAGACAAATATTATAGCTCAAGATTTAGCCGGACATTCGTATTGAAAGGTATTGACTTACAAGTATCAGAAAGGGAATTCGTTTCAATTATGGGACCCAGCGGAGCAGGCAAATCAACCTTGCTCAATATCATCGGACTTCTGGATCAACCTTCAGCTGGTGAATATCGCTTCATGGACGAATTAGTGCACAACATAAAGGAGCGTAAACGGTCTGAACTGCATAAGCACCACATTGGATTCATTTTTCAGGCCTATCATTTGATTGATGATCTGACAGTATATGAAAATATCGAGACCCCACTACTCTATAAAGGAGTACCGCGAAAGGAACGAAAAAGCATGGTGGCGGATATTCTGGACCGCTTTCAAATAGTAGCGAAAAAGGACCTATTCCCAGAACAGTTATCTGGTGGGCAGCAACAGTTAGTTGGCGTGGCCAGGGCTATTGTGGCTACCCCTAAGCTATTGTTGGCCGACGAACCCACCGGCAACCTACATACCGAACAGGGAAGAATGATAATGGGCATCCTGCAAAAGTTAAATGAAGAGGGAATGACCATTATTCAAGTGACCCATTCTATGGAAAATGCTCGCTTTGGCAAACGTATTGTTGAACTGGTTGATGGCGCCATAATTTCAGATGAGGAGGTGGTCAGCACGTCAGCTTCTCCCTGATTTAGGTATGTGGTAGATCTTTAAAAATAGCTTGATTATTTACTTTTTAACTTGTACATACAGATTCAGGTTTATGCCTAGCAGCCTGGAATTACTTGAAAGTTGATCTAGTGAGCCCATCGGTCAAAATGGTTTTAAGAGATTGATTTTGTATCTTAAAATCCATCAAACCCGTAGTATGAAGACTTCCCGAAGAAGATTCCTTACCAAGCTAGGCACCGGCGCAGCCGCTGCTTTAGCCGCCCCAAACATGCTCAATGCTCAATCCCGATTCCCTTTGCCGCCCAGCGATCAGGTGAATATTGCTGTGGTCGGAGTGCGCAACATCGGATGGGCTAATCTTCGCTCTCACTTACAGGTGCCTGGTGTCAACTGTGTGGCGCTCTGTGATGTAGACCAGCGAGTACTGGATGAACGGGTAAGCGACACCGAGAAGATCACCGGCAAGCGTCCCCAGATGTATACCGACTTCCGTGAACTATATGAACACCCTGATTTGGATGCGGTAATTTTGGGTACACCTGACCATTGGCACACTTTGCAAACCATTTACGCCTGCGAAGCCGGACTAGATGTATATGTTGAAAAACCGCTGGCTAACTCTATTGAAGAATGTCAGGTAATAGCGCAAGCGGCAAAGAAATACCATCGTATTGTACAGGTAGGGCAGCAGCAGCGCAGTAGTGAACACTGGCAATTTGCCATGCAACTAGTAAGCGAGGGAAAGCTGGGGCGGGTAAATTTCGTCCGTGCCTGGAATCACAGCGGCCCTTCCCGTATTGTACAGCCAAAACCTGATCAGACACCACCACCGGAAGTGGACTACAAAATGTGGCTGGGCCCTGCGCCCGAACGACCATTCAATGAAAACCGCTTCCACGGATCCTTCCGTTGGTATTGGGATTATGCAGGGGGTAAGATGACTGATTGGGGAGTGCACCTGATTGATATGGTGCTGATGGGAATGGGGGCTACGGCACCCAATTCGGTAATGGCATCAGGCGGAAAACTGGCTGATCCTAACAGCGATATGGAAACGCCTGATACCATGAGTTCCATCTACGAGTTTGACGACTTCGTTATGGTCTGGGAACACAATATGATCAATCAGGAAGGGCCTTATGGCAAAGGTCACGGTATAGAGTTTGTAGGGGAACAAGGTCGCATGATCATCGATCGCCGGGGCTGGGAGGTTCTGCCGGTGACCAAACAGGGAGAAGATGGATATCAGCATTATGTGATGGAGAAAATGCCCTATCAGGCTCGGCAGGGCGATCCTCGAACAGAGCATGCCCGTAACTTTATTGAAAGCATCAAATCCCGGCACCCACCTATTTGCCCGGTGGATATCGGCAGTCATGTTGCGGTGGTTGCTCACCTGGGCAATATTGCTTGCCGGCTGGGACGTAAAGTCTACTGGGATTCGGACGTTTATTCTTTTAAGGACGACAGCGAAGCTCAACGGATGATGCAGGCTAAATACCACAATGGTTGGAAACTTTCCCTTTAGTTTTCTACCCAAGTGATATCAATTTATCGGTGCACACTACTTTGAAGATGATAGGATTTGCTGATTACCAGTTGCATAGAATACATTTTATATTATTTTTTCAAATGAAGTCGCAGCAGTTGGGCATTTAAGGCACAGATTATAGTGCTCAAGCTCATGAGTACTGCTCCCAAGGCCGGATTGATCATGATACCCCACCGATGTAGCACTCCGGCAGCCAGGGGTATAGCCACTATATTATAGCCGGTAGCCCAGATTAAATTTTGAACCATTTTTCGGTAAGTGGCCTTGCCAAATAAAATCAAGTCAGTGATATCCCTGGGACTGCTTTCCGTCAGGATAATATCTGCTGTTTCAGCCGCAATGTCTGTCCCGGATCCCACTGCGATACCTACATCTGCTGTGGCCAAAGCAGGCGCATCATTAACCCCATCTCCGGTCATGGCTACAAATTTGCCTTCGGATTGTAGTTTTTTAACTAGGTCGGCTTTCTGATGGGGTAACACTTCGCTGTAGTATCCGTCCAATTCCAGTCTTTCAGCAACTTTCCTAGCAGTTTTTTCATTATCCCCGGTAGCCATTAGCACTTCAATGTCCTGGTTTTTCAAAGTTGCAACAGCCGATTTGCTTTCTTCACGTAACTCGTCTTCCAGCGAAATATATCCAAGTAACTTGCGGCCGGCCACAAGAAAAACCACAGTTTCGGTTTCTTCCATAGTGCTATAAGGAATATCCATATTATGCTCTTTGACGTACCCTGGGCTGGCCAAATGGTACCGTTGTTCATTAATGACAGCTGAAACTCCTTTGCCGGTATGAGATTGGAACTCACTGCTGTAAGGAGGTTTCAATTCTTGCTTTTCAGCGGCCCGTAGGATACCACGTGCTATGGGGTGCTCGGAGTTTTGTTCCAGCGCTGCTGCAAATCTTAGTATATCTTCTTCGTTCAGATCCTCACTTAAGGAGACAATTTTTTGAACTTTGAAATCGCCTGAGGTTAGGGTTCCAGTTTTATCAAAGATCATTGAAGTTATCTTACGGCTATTCTCAAAAGCTGTACGATTTCTGATCAGTAGACCATTTTTAGCCGATAATCCGGTGGAAATAGCTGCCACCAGTGGGATGGCCAGACCCAACGCATGGGGACAGGTTATAATCATTACGGTGACTGCCCGTTCCAGGGCAAAGTTTAAATCTTCCCCGGTGAATATCCACCATACCAAGAAGGTGATTAAACCCACCCCTATGGCAATGTATACCAACCATCCAGCCGCCCTGTCTGCCAGATGTTGGGTGTGCGACTTTGAATCTTGAGCCTCCTCCACTAAAGTAATCACCCGGTTGAGATAGCTTTGGGACCCTGATGCTTCCACTTCTACCGTGATGCTTCCGTCGGTATTTATCGATCCTCCAATTACCTTATCTCCAATCTTTTTAGCGACCGGAAGACTTTCGCCGGTAAGGGCGCTTTCATCCACCTCGGTACTACCTTCCACAATTCGTCCATCGGCTGGCACCTTTTCACCAGGTTTAATCAGGATTCGATCTTCGGCTTTCAATTCCTGGACCTTAATTTCCATTATTTCATCACCTTTGATCAAATGAGCTTCGGAGGGCATTAATGCTGCTAATTTTTCCAGAGCCTTGGAGGCACCCATGATTGACCTCATTTCTAACCAGTGACCTAACAGCATGATATCGATCAGGGTAACCAACTCCCAGTAAAATACTTTACCTGGCAACCCTAGGACCACCGCAGTACTGTAAATCCAGGCTACAGAAATGGCGATTCCGATAAGGGTCATCATGCCAGGTCGCCCTTTGGCCAGCTCTTGGTTAAGCCCTTTTAAGAATGGCCAACCCCCATATAAGAAGATCACGGTAGACAACAGAGCAGCCACTAGTTCCATACCCGGGAACTTGATTTCAAATCCCAGAAGTTCCTGTATCATTCGAGAGAATAACAGCACCGGGATTGATAATGCAGTTGAAATAAAGAACCTTTTTTTGAAGTCCTCAATCATATGCCGATGGTGATGGTGATGACCACCATTATTCTGATGGTGACTTTCATGATTATAGGCTGAGTTGTTACTATGCCCGTGGTTATACGATTGATGATGTTCTCGCCTTTTGCTCATTTAGTTTAATCTTTCCTCGACAGTTCCACATGACAACATCTCTTCTCCAAAATAGGGGTTGAGGATTTCCGGAGAGTCGCTCAACCAATAGGCTCCTTTAAAATCGAAGGCCATTGGACAAAAGATACGATAAGCCCCGGTTTCTACCTGGTGTTCGTTTAGCAATTTATAAATGCCATCACTCAGATCAGCCAGGGCAACTCTGGCTGCTGATAAGCCGCCACTCGATGCTATCCGGTTTAAATGCTGATGGAGGTCATTGAAGCTATCCGGGTGATCCGGAGAATTCTGCAGCAATTTTCTAGCCTCATTTTTTGCCACCTTGAGATCCGACTTCACCAGAGCATTTTTAATGGGCAGGTATCCTGAATAAAACTCTTGCAGCGCTATTTGTATATTCCCTTCGGGGCTTTCCGTTTCTGAGTTTGCGGAATGCTTATGGGGATTTCTTGCACTATTCTCCCGGTCTTGTTGAGATGATTTAGGATTCATCATTGAAGTTTTCCCCTGCAGTTGTGCTGCCGCATCGATCTTAAATACACCATTTACCGCTATCTCTTCACCTGGAGACAAGCCACTACTTACGGTGTAGAAATCGCCGGCTTCAGTACCCAATACTACTTCCCGGAATTGGAAGGTTGGTATGGATTTATTTGGTTGTTTTACATAGACTACCGCCCGCTTACCAGTCCATAAGATAGCTGTTTTAGGGATAGTGAGAGTCTGAGGCCCCTCATTCAGTGAGCTGGAAACAGTGCCCTCCACAAACATTTCCGGTTTTAATTGACCTTGGGCGTTGTTGACCTCAGTTCTGATGGAGGTAGTACGAGTTTCATTATCCACTACTGGATCAACAAATGTGATCACACTATTAAATTGTTGGCCGGGAAGCGATTGCACCTCAAAGCTGATGGAATCGCCCCGGTTTATCCATCGCAGATCATTTTCATAGGCATTAAAAACCACCCATAGTTTACCCAGGTCGGCAATTTCAAATAATACCTGACCCTCCATTACATGCTCACCTTCAGCAATTTTCCGGCTGAGTATGGTGCCGGACCTGGGTGCGTAAACGTTAAAATTATACTGAGGCTCGCCGGTACTGATAATATTTTCGATTTGACTGTCTGTTAATTCCCAAAGCTTTAATTTTTGGATTGCAGCCTGGTAAAAACTAGGATTGGACTCCCTGAATTTAAGGGCTTCGAACAATTCCTTTTGAGCGGTAACCAGATCCGGTGAATATAGGGTCGCCAATCGCTGACCCCGGCTAATATATTGACCGGTGAAATCGGCAAACAATCGCTCCACCCGGCCATTAAAGTGAGCGGTAACCGTGGCAATATTGCGCTCATCTGCTTCGATCTTACCGGGCAGGTAGATTTTTTTCTCGCCCCCGGATTGTCCTACCACAAAGGTTTCCACTTCCGCCAGTTTTAAAGCAGCTTCCGACAACTGAATTTCATCATCAGCTACTTGCTCTTGATCCAGAGTAGATACCGGTACCAACTCCATGGCGCAAAGAGGACATCGCCCCGGTTCGGATTCCCTGATTTGAGGGTGCATGGAACATGTCCACACCTCTGCTAAGGTTTCATGCTGGTGTCCTTGATGGTTATTGCCTCTGGGGCTGGCAAAAAATATCCAGCCCAGGAGCAACCCCACTATCAAAAAAGCGGCACCGGTTAACAATTGTTTCAAAGTTGGCTTCTTCATTTTCCCAATAAATAGTTGATCTGATAAACTGCATTGTTCATATCCACTCTCGCTCTTTCCGCCTCCAGCTGATAGTTCAGCAGCTTTCTTTCCATGCGTAATACCTCCTCAAAATCAGCTTTGCCGGTGGTAAACTCCGTTTGAAGCAGGGATAGTGACCTGTCAGCCAAATCATGCAGCCTGCGGTATAAATCCAATCTGCGCTCCCCATCCCCATAGTCATTTAGAAGTTCCGTTACCTCGGAGTCTATTCGATTGATTTCGTCCTGGATATAGAAGGCAATACCCTCCTTTTCCAAGCCCACCTGCCGTTGCATAGCTTGATATTTTTTCCCAGACAGGGGCAACCTGATGCCAATTTGAGGAAACATCCAGGCATCGGTACCATTACCCGCAAATTCCATATCCTCCCTTTTTCCTATGTTCACATAGTTGAAACCTAAAGAAAAGGAGGGCTTGGCTGAAAGTGCAGTAAGCGCTAATTGCTGTTCCTTTACCGAAGCTATGGTATTTAATCGTTGTAGCTTTTGATTTCCACTTTGAATGCTATCCTCAATATTACCATCTTGCCACCACGGCTTTAGAATATATAATGAATCCGGGAAAACCGGAGGGGCTTCCAGAGGTTGATTAAGTAGGTTTTCAAAATTAGTATAGGCCGCACTGTAATCATCCATAAGACTGGCTAAGCGCGCTTTCAACTCTTGTTCTTCCATTTCCACTCTTAATACATTCACGAAGCCTGTCTTCCCACTTTCGAAATTTACCCTTGCTAATTCTTTGAATGAATTGAGTACTGAAAGATTTTCTTTAGTCAATTCTACCGCTTCATGGAGGAAATAAAGCTCGTTGTAAGCCAGACGAACATCTCGGAACAGCTTCAGCTTGATATCCTGGTACCCTACCAAACTGGTTTCAGCCTTGGCTTCAACCAATTTTGCCTGAGCCCCTAAGGTGCCAAACCAGGGGATTTGCTGGGTAATTCCTACAGAGGCTTGTTGTGGGCCCACCCGTGTCTCTACCGGTTGAATAAAGACCCCAAGATTTAATTGAGGATCGGGTAGTGCTTTGGCCTGAGGCAGTTTTTCCAACTCCGCCAGATATTCGTTGTATGAGGCTTTCAGACCAGGATTGTTATCCGATGCTATCAAAAGGTAAGGTTCCACCGGGTCCTGAGCGTTAGCATACAGGGTAGATAGAGACCACAATAAGATCAATAATTTTTTCATGGTACAGGTAGCATTAAAGTGTACGAGTGGTTACCGGTTTGTATCTCTTCCAGATGACCCATGGTCTTAAATGAATCATCTCTGACATGCATATGGAAGTTTGATCCTTGATGGGTAAAAATTCCTTGATGCCGTTCGGAATAGAAGCCTAAAATTGTAACCGTTTCATTTGATAAACTACTGTGATAGGCATGTTGCTGATGTTTGGCTAAATCATCCTCACCCATTTCGAATTGCACGATATGATATTTTAATCCCGGGAACTTTCCCTTTATTATAAATGGAAACGGGCTCTTTAGCTCCGCCTGCCGGGCTTTATGCGGGACTATTTCTTCAATATTTCCCGAGGTTTCAAATGATTCCCAATTGTCAATGCTTGAATAAACCATCAGTGCAGCCATTTCTCCCGGTTCTTGTATGACTTTTGGGGAACCATTTTCCACCTTACTTATCCAGATCCGTCCGTCCTCCAGCCAAATTTCACCCCCTAATGAATCCAAGGCTCCAATGCCGTAATTACCGGTTATGGCTAGACTATCCAGAGCCACCTTGCCAGTGAGATCACCCTCATATATTAATGATCGGAGAGAACCTGATGCATGGACTACCACTGAGTTTGGCACATCATAGCTGCATGCGGCCATCACGAAAAATACCAGTACAGTTTTTAGTCTCATGTATTTCAATTCTTTAATTTGCGTTCTTGCCACATGGCGTAAAGTACCGGTACCAGGAATACCGTTAATACCTGGGTCAACATCCCTCCAAAGATCGGTACCGCCATGGGAGCCATTATTCCGGCGCCTTTTCCAGTTGAAGTGAATATAGGTAACAAGGCGATCAGGGTGGTGGCAGTAGTCATAATGGCCGGACGAATCCTCAGTAGCCCAGCCTCTATTACCGCTTCCTCCACGGCTACTTTAGTTTTTGGTGCCCGCTCCCTGACTGATTGCTCCAGGTAAGTGGCCATTAAGACGCCGTTATCGGTAGCTATACCAAATAAGGCTATAAAGCCTACCCACACCGCTACACTTAAATTTATGGGCTTGATATTGAACAAATTTCGCAGGTTCTCGCCCAGGAAATCAATATTCATAAACCAGTCCTGACCATATAGCCATATCAGTAGAAATCCTCCGGCAAAGGCTACGAACACGCCGGTAAATACCATGAGGGTAAGAGACAGCCGGCCAAAAAGAAAATAGAGTAATAACAGAATGGCAACCAGACTTAAGGGCACTACTACTGCCAGCCTTTTAGCCGCTCGTAATTGATTCTCATAATTTCCCGCAAATTGATAGCTAACTCCGGAAGGCAGGGTGAGGTCGCCGGTGGCTATCTTTGATTCTAAAAATTCACGGGCACCTTCAATTACATTGGCTTCAGCATACCCCTCGAGTTTATCGAAAATTACATAACTGACCAGGAAAGTGTTTTCACTTTTAATGTTTTGAGGGCCCCTTTCATAACCAATATCAGCTAGCTCATGGAGAGGAACCTGGGAGCCGTTACCTGTGGGTATAAGGATGTTTTTAAGATCATCGGGATTGTCGCGATATTCCCGGGCGTACCTTACTCTCACGGCATAGCGTTCCCTGCCCTCCACAGTGGTAGTCTGATGTGCACCGCCCACAATTGCCCCCAGGTAACCCTGAATGTCCTCGACACTGGACCCGTACCGGGCAATAGCTTTGCGGTTAAGTTTTACTTCCAAATAAGGTTTACCCACCACCCTGTCGGCAAATACGGAGCTGGGTTTGATTCCAGGGACCTGTTTGAGCAGAGATTCAAATTCCAAACCTGTAGCCTCCAGTGTATTGAGGTCCGGCCCAAAGATCTTTAACCCCATTGGTGCGCGCATTCCGGTTGAAAGCATGATCAGTCTGGTTGCTATGGGTTGTAGTTTGGGAGCGGAAGTCATACCGGGCACGTTAGCTTGTTTGACAATCTCATCCCAGATATCCTCCTTGGAAGTGATGTGTTCACGCCATTGCCGAAAATAGTTACCCCGGTCATCTGGCACTAAACGAGATACATTGAAGGCTTTTAAAGTATTGTCTTCTCTGCGGTAAGTCTCACCGTCTGCCAGCAAAAACTCCCCCTGTTTATTTACTTTGAAACGCATAGGCTGCCCCGATGAGTCCAGCAGGTATTCGGATTTATAATTCACAATGTTTTCAAACATGGAAACAGGTGCCGGATCCAGCGCTGTGGCTGCCCGGCCCCATTTACCGATGGCCAGGTCAATTTCCGGAATCGCGGAAATTCTCCTATCCAGGAGTTGAATAGTATTAAGGTTTTCCTGCACTCCGGAGTGAGGCATATTGGATGGCATCAACAGATAGGATCCCTCATCCAGGGTTGGCATAAACTCACTGCCTAATCCAGGGAAAGCGCCATCCATAGACCGCCACCAGGAGGTACCTTTAAGTTCCACGTTTATAAACTTAGCGGTTTGGGCCAATGGATTAAATAATTTATCGAAACCCTGCCAGGTCAGGAGGGCCCAGAGTATCAACAACAGCGGCATCCATAAAAATATGTTGCGATGTGTCAGACAATAACGCAAGATGATTTCATAGTAAGGAATTATCAGGAATAGAGTTCCCAATATGGTGGCCACGATAAGCAATGCGAATAAAAAGTTTATTAAACCGGAATGGCCAGCTCCCACGGGTAGCCAGGTGGCGCTTAACAGGTACAATACCGTCAACACAGCAATCCCCAGGGTTATGAATGGCACCCAACGCTTAAATCGCTCCGGATAACGATCCTGAAATATGAGATTAAGCCCAACCGCGATCAAAGCCAACCCGGCCCAGGGGATTATAAACAAAAGCAAAAAGCCCGCTGCCAACATTGCATAAGTTCCAGGTTTTTTGAGGCGCTGGAAAAAAGGACTAGGAGTAAATAAACTATGCGCCAGGGCCGGTATGATCACCAAACCAATAAACAATGCCGCTATTAAGGCAAAAGTCTTGGTTAGGGCCAATGGAGTAAATAACTTACCTTCTTGCCCCTGCAGGGCAAATACGGGTAAGAAACTGATCACGGTAGTGGCCAGAGCAGTCACCACCGCTGGCGCCACTTCCATGGTAGAGCGAAGGACCAATTGTCTCTTTTCAATCTTGGGTAAATTCCTGTTATCAGGTACCTGCAGGGTTCGTACAATATTTTCCGTGATCACCACTGCCACATCCACCATTACCCCAATAGCGATAGCAATCCCCGATAACGCTACGATATTAGCGGCTACATTGAAATACCGCATCACAATAAAAGTCATGAGAACACCTATGGGCAGCAGACTGGATATAAGCAACGAAGCCCGAATATTAAGGATCAGGATCAACACCACTAAAATGCTGATCAGGATTTCCAGACTAAGAGCGTGTTCCAGGGTACCGAGGGTTTCATTAATCAGTAGGGAGCGATCGTAAAAAGGAACTACAGTCACTTTGGACTCTGTGCCGTCAGCCAGGGTTTTTACCGGTAAACCTTTTGAGAGTTCCTCAATTTTATCTTTTAGATTTTGAATTACCTGCAGGGGATTAGCCCCATAACGGGCTACCACCACTGCCCCTACGGCCTCAATGCCTTCCTTGTCCAACCCACCTCTGCGACTTGCAGGACCCATTTGCACCCGGGCTACATCCTTTATGCGCACCGGAACATTATCCCGAGCCAATATCACAGCTTCTTCAAGATCTGCGATATCCTTAATATACCCCAGACTCCGCACCAAATATTCAGCCTGGTTAAATTCAATGGTGCGAGCCCCAACATCGAGGTTACTTTTTTTAACAGCACGAATAATATCGGCCACATTCACTTGATAGCTCTGCATGGCTACCGGGTCAATTTCGACCTGATACTCCTTCACAAATCCACCAATTGATGCCACTTCCGCCACTCCTTCTGTAGCAGATAATCCATATTTCAGGTAAAAGTCCTGTACGCTCCGTAATTCCTGGGGATCCCAGCCGCCTGAAGGGTTTCCCTGGGGGTCCCTGCCTTCAAGGGTGTACCAAAAAATCTGCCCCAGTGCAGTGGCGTCAGGGCCTAATGCTGGTTGTACTTCAGGTGGCAGGGTGCCGGCTGGGAGGGAGTTGAGCCTCTCAAGAATGCGCGACCGGCTCCAGTAGAATTCTACACTCTCCTGAAAAATAAGGTAGATACTAGATACTCCGAACATAGAGCTACTTCTAACACTCTTTACTCCCGGTAACCCCAGCAGATAGGAGGTAAGCGGATAGGTGATCTGATCTTCGACATCCTGTGGAGAATGTCCAGGCCACTCTGCAAAAACTATTTGTTGGTTATCTCCCAGGTCAGGTATAGCGTCCACCGCTACCGGATCTCTGGGTAATAAGCTAGTTTTCCAATTGAATGGTGCCGTGCTTATTCCCCATAAAACCAGCCCTAAAGTGACCAGCGCAGTGATCAGTTTCTTTTCCAGAAAGAATTTAATAATTGACTTAAGCATCTCATGATAGTATGATGATGAAATAATTACTAAGGCTCAGATAGCGATCCAGGCCTCAAAATTGACTATCGGAGATGTTTTAAATGAGAAAGGATTGAATGCGGACCGGGATGTCCTCATCAATCAGGGGAGGATGATAGTTTCGGTAAAATTGCTTTAAATACGGTTCTTGCAGCAAAGTCGAAGGTAATGCTACATACAATACCAAACTGACCAGTTTCAGTGGAGGGGTTAGCTCTTGCTCAAAGGTAACGCGCTGAATTTCTTCCAACTTTAACTCTTCCACTGTTCTTTCGCAGCACTCCAAGGGGCAGCTTTCACCTTCAGCTTCCATATCCGACATGCAGGTATTAGTCTCCTGGTTGAGGGACATGCTTTTAAGTTCGCCCAGGCAATAGTGTTTATGCAGGGTAAAACCGGTGCTGGACACTACTATTAGCAATGCCAGAAAGGTGGCGAATATCTGTCTTAAGAGCTGCATTTAACTTAAACTACGAATCTGGAAACTTAAAGTTGGCCCAGAAACGGTACCAATATCACTTATTACCGGTAAATTATCAAAATAAATCGTGGTTTATCCCCACAGAAGTAATTTACATAACGGATTTGAAGCGTCAAGAGTTTGCAAGTTAATAGGTAAAAGTTATGAGATTTGGGTGCGTAAGATTCCTATTTACCATCGATCACGGTATGTAGGTAAATTGGTATACCCTGGTCGGTGATGCCCTCCACAACTACGTTTAGCTGGCAAGCTCGGTCTGAATTGTAGAAGGAAAAGCTGGCCTTTCCCAGGCTGTCTGTTCGAGTAAAGGGCCTCCAGTCTATGGTGGATCGTTGATCTGAGCCAGCAGGATGCTGGTCTACGGAATAGTTCGGCCGATAGAATACACGAGGTTGATGGAAACCGGGAAGCCTATAAGTGCGCTCTGAGGACTTATAGGTAAAAGATCCGGTTTATGTATAAATAGCGATTACCCCATACGCTCCCAGAAATCCGTACACGTTGGTAACATCGATTGATTCTAAAATTTCAATGCGATCAATATCCAGCGGGTTTAATTGATTGAAGTGGGTACAGAATAGAAAAGAGTAAGCATAACTTCAATTTCCTCATAGCACCTCGGATCTTAAATCCTAAACTTAAAGCTAAGCTCCCACCCAAATAGAACAGCTTGAAGGGGATAAAAGTGCAATATTATTTTACGGCAACCTGTTCCTGTAATCGCATTTTTCTACTCCGGCAGTGAAAATGCCACCAAAGTTCCCCCATAGGGTGGATTCATTTTAGCACCACCGCAAGAAATTATTACATATTGCCTGCCATTGGCCAGATAAGTACTGGGAGTGGCATTACCATCCAGGGGTAATTCAGCTTCCCAGAGCAATTCTCCGGTTTCCTTATTGAAGGCACGGAATTTCCGGTCCATGGTGGCTCCAATAAAGATCAAACCACTGGCGGTCACCACCGGACCTCCATAATTCTCGGTGCCGGTAATGGGTATACCACGAGCAGTCAGCTCTTCAAATTCCCCCAGGGGCACTTTCCATTTGATAGTTCCTGTATTAAGGTCAACCGCGTTCAAGGTGCCCCAAGGTGGCTTTATGGCGGGATAGCCTTCTTCATCATACCATCTTTCAAAACCTCTGAAAACATAGGGAGGGACCTGAGGACCATCTTCCCTTTGCTGGTGAGGGTCTTGGGCGTTTGAATTTTGGGAGGAAGGCATGGGCTTTGTTTTTTCCCTGTCAAATAGAAAATTGATAATAGCTTTCCTCCGCTCCTCGGGTAATATATCGAAAGCCGGCATGCGGCCGCTGCCTTTGACTATGAATTGGCTTACTGCGTCTTCGGTAAGGCGATCTGCAATATTCAGCAACGATGGGAATGCTCCCTCGGAGCTTCCGGTTCGGTCAATACCGTGGCAACTGGCACAGTTGGCTCTGTAATATCGTTCACCTGGAGAGAGCGGTTGCCCATCAGGGTTGGTGGTGGGAACCAGCTGGTAAAACCAGGGGATCTCGTTGACATTTACATACAGGATCCCATCCGGATCAGCAGCCGACCCTCCCCATTCCATACCGCCATCGTAACCTGGAAACATGATTATCTGCTCCAGGCTGGGTGGGGGATAGGCGCCGTAATTTCCAGAACGAGAAAGGATCTCCTCTCCCAATTGCTGAGCCCGTGGGGAAATATTGGAGATGTCGTCCTCGGTATATTTTTGCCTGATCAGAGGAGGCGGCTTGGTGGGGAATGGCTGGGTAGGCCAGGTCTTGATCTCATCAATTCTCGATCTGGGAGTTTCTCGTTCTTCAATTGGCCAAAGTGGCTCTCCAGTAACCCGGTCAAATACAAACAATAACCCCATTTTGGTGCCTTGAGCCACAATGTCGCGCTTTTCGCCCTGGTGAACCACCGTGAGCAGGGTGGGGGGTGCGGGGTTATCCAGGTCCCATAAGTCGTGATGTACCAATTGATAATGCCATAATCGCTCACCGGTATTGGCATCCAGCGCCACTATGGAATTGGCAAAAAGATTTTCACCGTATCGTTGTCCACCATAGAAGTCGGGGCCTGCTGTTTCAGTAGATAGATAGACAATGCCCCTTTCTGCATCCAGGGAAAGACCTGACCAATCAGAAGCCCCTCCGGTATGTTCCAGATATCCTTCCGGCCAGGTCTCCGAGCCGTACTCTCCAGGTCTGGGCAGGGTGTGGAAGATCCATTTGCGTTCACCAGTCCTTACGTCGAATGCGCGTACTGCTCCAGGCACATCTTCATTAACATTGGACCCAATGATAAACATGTCATTAAACAGTTGTCCGGGGGTATTGAGGTTGACGTTGGGGCTGCCTTCCACGTCCATGTTTTCTCCCAGGTGGATATTTCCTTCCTCCCCGAAAGAGGGTATAGGTTTACCGGTTGCTGCATCCAGGGCAAAAAGCCGATTACCTTTCATAGTCAGGATTCGTCTATCACTTTCTCCGTCTTCCCAAAACATCAACCCCCTTTGATCCCTGTCGGTTAACGAATCAATTTCCTGGTCCGGATCAAAAGTCCATATCAGATCCCCGGTGGCGCCGTTCAAAGCCATTACTTTGCTTTCGGGGCTGGCTGTATAGACCACACCATCAACTGCCAGATTATTGGTTTGGTACATAGCGCTGTCACCCGTGTCGTAAGTCCAGGCTATTTCCAGTTGATGCACATTATCCTGGTTAATTTGATCCAGGATGGAATATTGATTGCTGGTTGGATGACCCAGGTAGTGGACCCAATCCGAACCGGCGCCAGCATCCTCCGTGGTAGTGGTATCGCAGGCAATGCTGCTAAGGAAAACAAATATAATCGAACCTATTGGTACAGGTTGGAAGGCTACTGACATGGCAAAAGAGTTTGGTCATGGTTAACCCTATAAGATAGCTAGAATTTAAGGCGAAAAAAACCATTACCTGCTTGGTCAGGCTGATCGATTTAAGGAAATAAGTACATATGTCAACCACCTTTACTTAAGGTCGCAGGAGAATTGCCACCGGATGATTTTCATCGGTCATGACCAATATTAATCGCAGTATAGCCACCATGGGCAGGAACAGTATCATTCCCGATACACCCCAAATAATGCCGCCGGCAACGATCACCACTATAGCCGCCAGGGCATTGATTTTAAGGTGGCGGCTGAGTACTAAGGGGAATATAACATTGGCCTCCAGGATCTGGACCAAGGTAAATACGCCGACTACCCCTAATGGGAATAGCACCGATTCATAGGTAAGCCATGCTACCGTCATCGGCAATAAGGCGCCGATGGTGATCCCGACGTAAGGAATAAAGGTCAGGATAGAGGCTATAAATCCGAATAAAATCGCGTTGGGAATCCCCAGCAAGGCCAAGCCCAGACTGTTTAGTATACCGACAATAAGATAAACGAATACCATACCTCGAATAAACTTAAAATAGGTATGGATACTGTTGCGAAGGATGAGTTCCAGATTGCTGACTGACCATTGTTGGGTGATCCGGTGCAGGAACTCAATCAAATTACTGCGGTAATAAAGGATTAATATGGCATAAAAGGGCACCAGTAGTAGCAGGATCAAATTGATGGAAGTGGTATACAAGCTTTTGGGTAGCCAGTTTACCATATATTCCAATCCACTGGCCAATAGTGAGTTTACCCAATCCTGTTGCTCTGCCCCTGACATCCCCAGGGTGGAACTTATGTCGCTCATTATGGTCTTTATTAATGCCTCAAGCTTAGGACTCATTTGGGGCCATTTTGAGAGAAATTGTGAGAACTGAAAAATCAGTAACACCACCAGGCCGCTAATAATGAAAGCAAATAATGTGAGGCTAATGGCTATTGAACCTATTTTGGGCCAGCCTTTTTCTTCCAGCCAGTGACACATCGGATAAAGAATAAGACTTACAAGCAGAGCGAAACTCAAGGGGATCAGTAACTTTTTCCCTAGATAGAGCAGGATCAACCCAAATACCGTAATTTGAAGTATGTTGAGGATTTTGAACGATGGATCCTTTAGGGCCATTCGGTGAATATTAAACCAGGGATCAATACTGGGGTATGATCACCTAGGTTGGTTTGTTGTTAGTAAATCAAATGGATTTTCAGTTTTAAATAATGTTTGGAAAGATGATGATCCTCGACAACCACATCAATGAGGGAAATCATTTAAAAAATTGATCCTGGTCACTAATTTCCCGCTTGTCTACCCCTAAATTTCATTGCAAACCCAGTTGAAATGAGCCCGGATATTTGAACATGGAGAAGTTTAAAAATTGGTTAGTGGGATTGGATTTTTCAGAAATCGACCACTCCGTGATCAGCTATACCCATTTCCTTTCCCGTATCTTTAGACCTCGTGAAATTGAATTCGTCCATGTGACCGAAAAAATCCCGGACTCAGTCCATGATCATCTTTCACAATCTTTGCCCATCCCGGGGTATGAGGAATTAGTAGCAAGAATGGAGTCTGCGGTAGGTAAAATATTTGGGGACCAACCTGGGTTAAGTTTTGAGATCCTGGATGGGGCTGTTAACCAGGAACTGTGGACAGAGACTTATCTGAAAAATACTGATTTAGTAATTGCCGGCCACAAGCTGCCTCATCTGGGTCGATGTTTGAAGATCAACAAATTCATACACAGCTCATTTTGCTCTGTTCTGTTAGTACCGCAACGTGTACACTCGTCAATAAGCAAAATATGGGTTCCTACTGATTTTTCTTCGGCCTCAGGAAACGCCTTGGATCAGGCGTTACATCTGGCCAACGAAGTAAACCCACCTGCAGAAGTTTATGTCCACCATGTTTTTAGTATGCCCCATGCCTATTACTATCAGAATTTCCCTGAAGCAGAGATAATGAATGCTGTGAAAACAGATGCTGAAAGAAAGTGTGCTAAGTTCTGCGAGAAGGTAAATACTTATAAGCTGCCCCTAATATCTGTGTTTACTGAACAGACTAAAGCATATGCCGCAGAACATATTAAATCTGAAGCAGAAAGTCGGCAGGTAGACTTGTTGCTAATAGCTGCTAGCGGTAGATCAAAGTTTACGAAGATTTTATTAGGCAGCGAGGTAAGAGCCTTGGTAAATCTCCATCCTGAGATACCGCTCCTAATACTTAAGGATAAATCCAGTCATTTTAGACTTTGGGAGTTGATGAAACTCTAATCCACATTATATCATTAAAAAATTATTAAAAAGATCAAAACCATTTTTGAACTAGTTCGTTATATGATAGTAATACTATTAATAATAGTATATATACTAATACATTTGAAAATATTGCTTTAAATTTACATGTAAATATGAATAGAGCTTTACAGCTGGACGGCAAAACCGCTTCACTACCCCAATTAACTCCGATGAAGAGGTTAGTTCGCATGCTATCCTTGGATCGCCGGGAAATTCTAATGATCTACAGCTATGCCATTTTTAATGGGATGATCAACTTGTCTTTACCTTTGGGGGTTCAGGCCATCATCGGATTTGTCTTGAGCGCAGAGTACAGCGCCTCTTGGGGGTTGCTGATCTTCATCGTAGTTGTTGGAGTGCTAGCCGCAGGAATAATTCAAATTTTTCAGCTGTCCCTCACTGAGTTACTGCAACAGAGAATATTTACCAGGGCTTCATTCGAGTTCGCCTATCGCATCCCAAGACTTAAAATAGAATCACTTTCAGAGTTCTATGCTCCAGAATTAATGAATCGCTTTTTTGATACCCTTACGGTGCAAAAAGGGCTTTCAAAGATCCTGGTAGAATTTTCCTCTTCCACCTTACAAATTATTTTTGGTTTAATCCTATTAAGTTTCTACCATCCGTTTTTTGTCTTTTTCGGACTAATCCTTATGGGATTAATGGTGGTGATTTTCGCCTTAAGCGGGCCCAAGGGGCTGAGGACTTCCATCTTGGAGAGTAAATATAAGTACCAGGTGGCCCACTGGTTAGAGGAATTAGCCCGAGCCATGGGCACTTTCAAGTTGGCGGTAAATACTGACTTACCCCTAAATAAAACAAATGAATATGTGAACAGCTACCTGAAATTCCGAAAGCAGCATTTCAAAGTTCTCATATTCCAATTTTCTAATATAGTGGCCTTTAAAACCCTAATTACGGCCGGAGTCTTGGTTTTAGGAAGTGTGCTGGTTATCAATCAGGAGATAAATCTGGGGCAATTCGTAGCTTCAGAAATCATCATCCTGCTGGTTCTGAATTCAGTAGAAAAACTCATTCTAAGTATGGAAACGGTATACGACGTATTGACAGGAATTGAAAAATTGGGTCAGGTTACGGATATTCCTATCGAGCAGGACCAAGGCATTGATCTCTTTAGTCATGAACTGAAGGACGGTATGGCGGTGGAATTGTCCGAACTTTCCTATCGATATCCAGATGCGGAAAAGCCCTCTCTACAAAATCTAAATCTGAAGATCAATGCTGGAGAGAAGGTTTGTATTACCGGTAAGAACCGATCCGGTAAGTCTACGCTGATGTCCTTGATCTCAGGGCTCTTTCATGAATACAAAGGCTCCATTTTATTTAATGATATCCCATTGCGGGATATCAATATCATGAGTTTCAGATCAATGGTGGGCGATAACCTGCATATCCAGGACTTGTTCTCCGGAACCTTGGCTGAAAATATTACTGTTGGCAGAAAAGTATCGACCGATCATCTGATTCAAGTATTAAAGCAAGTTGGCTTGGAAAGTTTCTTGAAAAACCAACCTAATGGTCTCCATACTCAAATAAAGCCGGAAGGGCTTGGCATATCCGATAGTGAAAAAAAGAAAATTATCCTGGCCAGAATCCTCTGTCAAGACCCGAAGTTGATCATTATGGACCATGGGATGGAAGAGCTGGACTACCAGGATCGCCTGCAAATTAGCCAACTGCTTACAGACCCGGATAAAGGATGGACTTTACTAGTGGTGACCGGTGATCCATTATTCAGTAGTAAGTGTGATAGGTTGGTAACCCTAGAAGATGGAAAAATTGTCGATGATTCCCCGTCTTCCTCATCGTCAAATAAGAATAACTAGCGAAAATATATGTTGAACATTTCCTACAACTCAATCGATCGGGATCGAGTGCTTAAAGATCAATCAGCCTATAGGCATGTGATTGATACCTCAGCCTCAGTTAAGATCATCTATCTTCTGGCAGCCCTGGGAGTCTTCACCCTGATAATCATGTTCCTTCCCTGGACCCAAAATATCCGCTCGCGTGGTCTTTTAACTACCCTGCAACCGGAAAATCGTGAGCAAGATATCCATTCATTAATTACCGGACGGATCGAGAAGTGGTACGTCAAAGAGGGGGAGCTGGTTGAAAAGGGAGATACTATCGTTTTCATCTCTGAAATGGTGGCGGAATATTTGGACCCCAGCTTGATTGATCGGGCCAGAAATCAAACGGAGGCTAAAAAGGCATCCACTGAGGCCTATTTAGATAAAACAGTAGCCTTAGATCAGCAGATCCAGGCCTTGCGGCAAAATCAGGTATTAAAATTGGAGCAGGCGCGAAATTATTTAAGACAGACCCAATTGAAAGTGACATCCGATAGTATTGATTATCATACCGCTAGGTTGAATTTGGAGATAGCGGAGAATCAATATCAAAGACAAAATGAATTATATCAACAGGGATTAAAGTCGCTTACAGAATTACAACAGCGAAAACAACAATTGCAAGAGTCTCTAAATAAGCGGGTTTCAGCTGAGAACAAATGGCTGGCATCAAAAAATGAGCTCATAAACGCTAAAATTCAGCTCAACACCGTCAGCAATGAATTTCAGGAAAAAATTGCCAAAGCTACCTCCGACCGGATGAGCGCCCGCTCTCAGGCGATGGAAGCTGAAGGGGAATATCAAAAATTATCCAGCCAGCTGGCAAATTATCAACGTCGATCTGGCTTTTACTATATAACAGCGCCGCAAGAAGGTTACGTTACCCGGGCCAAGGTTCACGGCATTGGGGAGACGGTAAAAGAGGGAGAAGCTGTATTCACCCTGGTGCCGGTAAATTTTGAGTTGGCGGTGGAAATGTATGTGCGCCCTATCGATCTGCCTTTAATAAGGAAGGGGAATCGGGTAAGGTTGCAGTTTGATGGCTGGCCTGCCTTGGTTTTTGATGGCTGGCCAAATCTTTCCTTTGGAACATACGCCGGACAAATAGTGGCATATGATAACGCCGCCGGTCCGGACGGCAATTTCAGAGTATTAGTTGCAGCTGACCCTCAAGAAGAACCATGGCCTGAGTTATTAAAATTAGGGTCGGGAGTTTATGGGATTGCATTACTAAAAAATGTCCCCGTATGGTATGAACTCTGGAGAAATCTAAATGGGTTCCCTCCGGATTTCTATTGGGACGAAAATAAAAATCAAACTGTAGAAGAGAAGAAATGAGGATTTTAAAACTCGTTTGTATTTTAATCCTGTCACACAGTCACGGATCCCTGCATGGTCAGGACACATTATCGCTGCAGCAGTATTTCCAGCTGGTCAAGCACCACCATCCCTTATCCATTCAGGCTGGACTGATCGCCACTAGAGGAGATCTGGCCTTAAGTAGGGCCAGGGGAGCGTTTGATCCGGTGATCAAATCGCGGTATCAACGGAAAAATTTCAAGGATCAGGAGTATTATGAAATTTGGGATTCCCATTTGGAGATTCCCACCTTTCTCAATGTGAACTTCAAGGCGGGATTTGAACAGGCTGAGGGGGTATTTCTCAACCCGGAACGCAATTTACCGGATGACGGGTTGTACTATGCCGGCATAAGCCTGCCCCTTGGCCAGGGATTGATCCATAATCCTAGGAATATAGCTTTGAGGAAGAGCAAGCTGGAGAAAGAGGATTTGCAATGGCAGGCAAACCTGGCATTAAGTAATTTACTGTTGGATGCAAATAACGCCTATTGGCGGTGGTACGAGGCTTATTACAAACTAGCTATTATTCAGGCAAACCTCTCTCTTATAGAAGAACGTTTTGAAGGGATTCGAGAGGCGGTATTTGCCGGCGAAAATGCTGCCATAGATTCTGTAGAAGCCTTGATCCAGGTCCAGGAATGGAGTAACCGGCAGCAGAATGGGGAAGTAAACTATCGGAACAACCTGCTGATGCTGACCAACTTTCTTTGGGCTGATCAGCTGGATGTCGATTTTATCCCTATAGGAGGTCCGCAAATAGCCCTAATGGGACTCGATCATTATCAGGAACAAGCTTTAAATAATCTACCGCAATGGAAGATGCTGCAGCTGGAGCAGGCCAAATTACATTTGGATAAGCAACTCAGTGCCGAGCAGTTGAAACCAGTGGTGAACTTAAACTACAATCTTTTACTATCCTCTGAAAATGAAAATGCCGCCTCCAATTTTACTAATGACTATAAGGGAGGACTTGAATTGGAATTTCCCTTATTTTTGAGAAAAGAGCGGGCTAGTTTAAAACAGGCAAAAATTAAGCTTCAGGAAAACCAACTCCGACAAACAGACCTGCTGCGAGAAGTGGAAAACGATATTATCCAACACCATCAACGGTTAGTGGTGCTTAGCCAGATGATTGAAAATCAGCAGCAAATGATCCTTAATTACCAACGGATGTTGACTGGCGAGCGGATAAAGTTTAGCAATGGAGAAAGTTCCATATTCTTGATCAACAGTCGGGAGAATCAAAAGCTGACCGCTGAATTAAGACTGATCGAACTAAAAGCTGAATACGGACGGTTGAAGGCCTTATTGCAATGGTCTTCCGGGACATTGGTGGGACCTGGTCGGGCGACTGACTTATAATGATCCATATGTTTAAAGCTTAGTCTTCTTCCAGTTTCCCTGCTTGAATAGCCAAAGGGTAAAAATTCCCACTGCGGTTTCGGAGATAAACACTCCCCAAAATACCCCGCTGTGCTCCCAGTCCAAATATATGGCCAACCAATAGGATAGAGGGATTTGGATTAACCAGAAAAACACAAAATTGATCTTTGTCGGTGTACGAGTGTCACCTGAGCCATTAAAAGCCTGCACCGCCACCATCCACCATCCATAGATAAAATAGGAAAAAGATAGGATCATGAGCCATTCACTACCGATAGCGATCACCTCTGCGTCATCGCTGAAAAACTCCATAAGCTCATTTCGGAAAAAGAAGTAGATAAAAGAAACCGCTATCAGGAAAATCATATTATAGAGACCGATCTTCCACACAGATGACTCGGCTCGTTCGGGTTGACCGGCGCCCAGATTTTGCCCTACCAAGGTGGCTGCTGCATTGGATAGTCCCCAGGCCGGCATCAGGGTAAATAACATGATACGCAAGGCAATGGTTGACCCCGCCACCGCTTCACTGCCTACATCCGCCAGTATACGCATGAGAAAGATCCAGGAAGTTGTAGCAATGATCATTTGTCCAATGCCGCCCAGGGAAGTCTTTATAATATTCCCCAGGATCTTGAGCTCAAATTTTAGTTGGTTGAGTTGGACCTTCAGATGTTTGCTTCCTTTGGCCAGTACCCATAGTTGGGTGGAAACGCCGATTCCCCTGCCAATAGTTGTGGCGATTGCGGCCCCCTCCAGACCCAATGCCGGAATGGGACCCCATCCAAAAATAAGCAGCGGGTCCAGTACTATATTAAATCCGTTGGCGATCCATAGTACTTTCATGGCCACTGCTGCATCACCTGCTCCCCGGAAGATAGCATTGATGACAAACAGTAACACTATCACCACATTGGCGCCCAGCATCCATTGGGTATAGTGATATCCATGTTCCAAACTCCAAAGGTCAGCGCCCATTAGCGATAACAGGTCCTTAGCGAAGAATATGCCCGCAAGGGCAAAAGGCAGGGAGATCAATGCAGCTAGTAGAATGGATTGTACCGCAGATTTCCCCGCCAGTTCAGGATCTTTTTCACCTACACGGCGTGCCACTATGGCGGTAACCGCCATAGCCAATCCCATAGAAATAGAATAAAGCAGAAATAGATAAGTCTCTGTCAGCCCTACTGTGGCTACGGCTGACGGCCCCAGCTTACCCACAAAATATATATCAGCCACGGCAAAAGTCGATTCCATTACCAGCTCCAGTATCATAGGGACTGCTAGTAGGAAGATTGCCTTTTTCAGGTCGATTTGGGTATAATCCGCATCGGTGCCTCTTATGGCTTCCTGCAAGGCTCTCCACAGCGATCGACTTGGAGCGCTCTCTGCAGTGGTAGTGATTTCTTTCGAATTTTCCATTGGTTTATGGACATAGCAGATTATCAGATCTGCAACAGGTCCAAACCTAACATTTAATCTTGAAAGGGATGTATACTACCAGGGCAATTTTAATGAGGATAAACCTTACATACGCCAGAGGTTAAGGCAAACAGTCCTGCGTAGCAACACCTGTTAAGCTAATTTTATCCTTTGGTTCATTTTTTAAATAGCGTTATGATGAAATTTTTTAAATGTAATTCACTGATTATCTTATCTTTACTATTTATCCTGAGCTGTTCGGATGATGAAGACGTAGCGGTAACTGGTTTTGTTGAAGGTCAGATCACCGACGCCAACACCGGACTGGCGTTGAGCAACGTGAGCATAATTGTATTCGATGCCAATACCAACGCCCCAGTGGGCAATGTACTCACCTCAGACATGGAGGGTAATTACAGCATTGAGCTGGAGCCGGGTACATATTTCATTAAACTGGACAAGCAGGGCTACAACCGGGTGCCGGTTATTGGCATAAGTCCTATTGCTTTTAACATCAATGCTGGAGCAACTTTCGAAAAACCGGTGGAGATGTTCCCAAGCTCTCTGACCAATGCCGGATTTATTTCAGGAAAGGTCAACGTTGGCAGTGATGCCTTGCCTGGTGCTTTGATCGTAGCTTACGATGGAACCAATGGGTTTTCCAGTATCTCGGACGAGTCAGGAGATTACAGCATATTTAACGTCCCTCCTGGCGATTATACGGTAGAGGCATTCATGATCAATCACAATTCCAACGAAATCAATGTTTCGGTTTCACCTGATACAGAAACTTCTTCTGCGAATTTACAACTTTCGGAAGGAGCCTCGGGTCAGGTGTCTGGACAGATCTCTTTTCTGGCAACTCAAAATCAAGAGGTAGACGTAGCCCTTACCCATCCGGGTACCGGCGAAACCATCCCCGGATTGATCACCCGTACTTCGAACTTTGTCTATAGCATAACCGGAGTACCGGATGGGCTTTACATTGGCAGGGCAACTTACGAAAACGATACTAAGGTGGTGGATCCTGACAGGATAGTGAAGTTTGGTGAACCTACAGTAAATGTGGACGGTTCGGCGGTGGAACTGGATTTTGACGTAACCGGTGCCGTAAGCCTGGTAGGGCCTTCCAATGACCTCAGCAATGCACAACCGGTGAGCAGTGGGGTAAGTCCGGTTTTTGAGTGGACCCCTTATCCCAGTACTTCCGATTACGTAATAGAAGTGGTCAATTCCGATGGCAAAGTTATTTGGGGAGGCTTCGACACGGATAACCTGTTAATGACCAAGAACGTAGTGATCCCCAGTGAACAAACTAGTATTACTTTTAATTCGGATGGCAAGGCCCTGGAGGATCTGCAACCCGGAAAGATCTATCGTTGGAGAGTGTATGCCAGTAAAGATGATATACAGGAATTGACTGGTTGGAAATTGATTTCAGTAAGTGAAGATCAGCAAGGCCTGATTCTGATCGAGTAAAAACTATTTCTTCTCTCACTGGTGGAACACCGCTTACGACATTGTGAGCGGTGTTTCTTTTTTGTTGAGGGTGAAACAGCATAACTTTTGGGTAGGAGTTAGGTTATAACCTATGACTATTTAATAAAATATGCCAAGTACTATTCTGCTTACAGGTTCCACCGGTTATATCGGGCGAAGACTATTACCCTTGCTTTTGGCTCAGCGTAACCGGGTCGTTTGCTTGGTGAGGGACCAAAGGCGTTTTGATTTTGATGATTTCACTGCCGGTGAACTGGAGCTGATCACAGTAGTAGAAGGTGATCTGACCAATCCTGACAGTATGAAAAAATTACCTAAACAAATTGACGCGGCATATTACCTGGTGCATTCAATGACTTCATCCAAGGCTGATTTTAAAGCATTAGAAGAGCAATCGGCGACAAATTTCAAAACATATATCAATAAAACCAGCGCCCGTCAGATCATTTACCTTGGAGGTATCGTCAACGATGGAGATTTAAGTGAACACCTGACTTCCAGAATGACGGTAGAAAAAATCCTAGCTGGTGGAAACAGTCCTCTGACCGTACTTAGAGCAGCTATTATTATAGGTTCCGGCAGCGCATCATTTGAGATCATCCGAGACCTGGTGGAGAAACTTCCCATAATGATAGCCCCGAAATGGTTAAGGACCAGGTGCCAGCCTATAGCTATAAAGAATGTAATGGAATATTTGACTGCAGTGCTACTTAACAACCAAGCGTTCCATAAGTCCTTTGACATCGGTGGTCCAGATATCTTAAGTTACAAGGAGATGTTGCTGCAATTCGCACTGGTAAGAGGATTGAGAAGGTATATCATAACTCTGCCGGTATTGAGCCCCAAATTGTCCTCTTTATGGCTTTACTTTATCACCTCAACATCTTACCCTCTGGCCAGAAACCTGGTGGATAGCATGAAGAATGAGGTGGTGGTGCGCGACCATGAAATTACCGAAGTAGTATCCCTGGAACTAGCAACCTATGAAGAAGCCTTGGGGCGGGCATTCAGCAAAATCAACCAGCGACAAGTTCCTTCGAGTTGGAGAGACGCTTTTGGCAATCCTGAATTTAGCTCGGACTTTTTAAGTTCCGGATTAATACCCCAACACGGCTGTTATACCGACGTTCGTATCCTACATTTTGAAAGAGATCCTCAAGCGGTGCTTGACAATATTTGGCAGATCGGCGGTGAAAGAGGGTGGTATTATGGAAAATTATTATGGGAGATCAGGGGGCTACTAGACTTGATGGCGGGTGGTGTGGGCTTAAGGCGTGGCCGTCGCAGTAGTATTGATCTCAAAACTGGTGATGCCCTGGATTTTTGGAGAGTGCTGATAGCGGATCGAAAAAAGAAGAGGTTGGTGTTATATGCCGAAATGAAGATTCCCGGAGAAGCTTGGCTGGAGTTCAGAATTCACCATATTGGTAAGAAACATAAACTGGTGCAGAAAGCCGTCTTTCGGCCTCTTGGATTATTGGGTAGGTTGTATTGGTACGCAGTCCTGCCCTTTCACCACTGGATATTCAACGGGATGATAAGGAACATCGTGCGTTATCCCTAGAGGACCTTAATTGGGGAGTACAATCCTCTACAGTGTCTATTGTAAGCCCCGCCTCCTTTCTTCTCCAGGCTGAGAATATATTCCAACCCATCATTGCCCTTCCGGTATGCACTGTCGGACTAATGACAAAGGAATATATTTCTTGTTTGTTTAGCCTGCTAATATACCCTTAATGTCAGCAAGCGGACTCAGCCCATTTGGTATCCCTTACTCTGTGGTACGATTGTGACTTTATTACCCAATAAATCTTTTAGGACGCCCGCGGATTAAGCTTGTGACACCTGAAAACTAAATCCAGTGTATGAAACATTTTTACAAATCAAGTTTGTCTGTGATCATTCAATTCTATAGGAAATTTATCAAAGTATTGTTGCTGATTTCAGTATTTGCCTGGGGCTGTGATGATGACGACAATAGTGGCTTTGAGGACGATCCATTAGCGATTATCGAGGTTCCCGATGGATTTAAAATTGAGAAAGTAGTCGAAGGTCTAACCTACCCTACTTCCATAGCCTGGGATGACGAGGGGAACATGTTCGTGGCTGAAGCTGGCGGTGGATTACAACCCGAACAGCTTGCTCCAAGTCGTATTTTACAAGTAACTGATGGACAGACGACTGAAGTGGTTAATTTATCCACGAGTAATATAGAGCCAGCCTTGGTAGGATTAACCTGGCATGATGATGCTTTTTATGTTACCCATAGGGCATCCGATCTAACCGGTGCCGTATCCAGAGTTACTAAGGATGGTGAAGTAACAACCATTATTGATGGCATTCTGGATAATCAGGCTGAACACCAGATCAACGGTATTGGTGTAGGTCCTGACGGGATGATGTATGTCGCTGTAGGCCCGGCTGGCAATGCCGGGGTGGTAGGCCCTTCAGTAATACCATGGGTGCTTGCCAGCCCCAATGTGCACGCCCGGCCCTGTCAGGACATAGTACTGCTTGGAAAGAATTTTAAGACCGCAGACTTCCGGACAGAAGCAACTGATGATAGTGTACTGACCGGAGCTTTTGTGCCTTTTGGCACTGAAACTGCCCCCGGGCAGGTGATTGCGGGAGTAAATAAATGCGGTGGCTCCATTCTAAAGTTTGATCCTAACAACCCGGCAAATATCGTGACCCACGCCTGGGGGTTTCGAAATCTTATTGGCTTTGCCTGGAATGATCAGGGTGATATGTTTGCTTCGGAAAACGGCTACGATGTAAGAGGTTCCCGACCGATAAATGATGATATGGACGCTACACTTCGAATCACGGAGGGCACATGGTATGGAGTTCCTGATTTTTCAGCTTCCAGGGAACCTTTGACCGAAGACAAATATGAATCACCGGATTCCTTACAGGCCGAGATTTTTATTGATGGATCTTCTGTGGGTAAGGACTTGGGATTTTTGATCGATCATCAGGCTAGCAATCTAACACCTCCCGACCAGTCCCTGGTCCTGGGCAGCCATGAAATAAATGCATCACCCTGTTTGATGGATGTGGCTCCCTCCGGATGGGGAGATTTATCAGGTCATGTATTTGTAGCAGAATGGGGAGATTTATCACCACCCACAAATCCATTGCGAGGCACTACGCCTACCCAGGGCTTCCGGGTAGCCCGAATTGATCCCCAATCTGGAACAGTGGCTTCATTCGTAGCCAACAACGGTGGCGGCCCTGCTTCACTTTCCAATCCTCCTGGCAGTGGTATTGAAAGACCGTTTGACGTTAAATTCGGTCCAGATGGTGACATGTATATTGTGGATTATGGCGTGGTTGAAATCGACATGAGTTTGGCTCCTCCATATGACTATAAAGCTGGAACCGGTGTTATATGGAAGGTAAGTATTGAAAATTAGTAATCCTGACAAATCCACCCGGGGGTAGATTCAAATTGGTTTCCCCGGGTGGTACTATTTTGCCTGCTCTGAATTGGGGCCTTCAAGTCCCTAAAGCTAGCTTCGTCTTTCGGCTCTTGAATTGTACTTTAGCATCCTCCAACATCATATACATACAGGGCACTAATACCAAAATAATGGAGGTGGCAAATACAATTCCAAAGCCCAGAGATATTGCCATGGGTATCAGATGGTAGGCCTGGCGGGATGTTTCCAGGATTATGGGCGTGAGGCCTCCGAAAGTGGTTAGCGTAGTGAGCATGATCGGTCTGAAGCGCCGCAGGCCAGCTTCGTGAATAGCGTCAAAGGCATTTTTATTGGTTCGTTTTTTATTGGCATAATCTATCATGATCAGAGAATCATTGACCACCACCCCGGACAGGGCTATCACTCCCATCAGGCTCACAATAGACAAATCATACCCTAAAATGATATGCCCGATCACTGCACCCACAATACCAAAGGGTATGGCGGAGAGTACAATTGTAGGCTGCGTATAGTTACCAAAAGCTATGGCCAGCATGGCGTAGATGATCAGGATGGCGATAATAAATCCTCCCCAAAGAGAACTGGTTGATTCCCTCATTTCTGCCTGCCTGCCCTGGAAGGTCCAGGTTATCCCGGGAAATTCCGCTTGAAGTTGAGGCAACAGATCAGCTTGCAGAGACTCCATGACCCGGCCCACCGCGTTTGACGGCTCGACATCCATCCCTACCGTTACTACCCGTTGGGCGTCTCTTCGGTTTATGCTGGTAAAGGCTTCCTGCTGCTCAACCCGGACTACATCGTACAGAGGTACCTGAACTCCTGATGGCGTTTGGATCAGCAAATCTTCCAGATGCCGGATATCTTTCCGTTCCTCTTTGGGAAGTTTTACTCTTATCTCAATTTCGTTATTCCCTCTCAACTGCCTCATGGCCAATGCTCCGTAAAAAGCATCTCTAACTTGCTGCCCCACCCAATTTGAAGTCAGTCCCAGGTTACGCCCCTCGGGAAGCAACTTAAAGTCATATTGAATTTTGCCTTTGTTGTAATTATCACTGACGTCCCGGCTGGATTCATAGGCTTTTACCCTTTGCACGAATACTTCGCTGGCCCTCTCCAACACGTCAATATTTGTGTGCGCCAGGTCCACACTGATGGCCTGCCTGGCGCCGCCTGGACCACGTTCAGCTTCAAAGCTGATTTGGTCCACTCCCTCGATATCTCCGATATTATCTCTCCATAATGCGATCACCTCCCGGGCGGTAATATCTCGCTCATCCGGTGGCTTCAATACGATCTCTACATCGATGAAGTTCTGCCCCCGGACATTGGTTTTGATCCCTTCGGCTATCTCATAGAGATTGTGTTCTTCAAACATCTGCTGAGTGGAGTTGGTAATGGATTCGGCTACCTTGGCGGCCTGGTCTGGAGTGGTCCCCTCCGGGAGGCGGACCCCAGCTTCGATTTCATCCGCCGCTACTTCAGGCATCATGATCATACCCATATGATCACTGTAGCCATACCCTCCCGCGATCAGTAATAAAGTGACGGCTACAGTTACGGTGATGTATCGGTGTTCCAGACACATTTCCAGAAAGGGACGGTAATATTTGTTAATTATATTAGTAAAACCCTGGGAAAAAGATTTCTGCCATCCTTCCATCCTTTCGGAAAATTTAAATGAAGGCTTGCGACTGGTATGAGCCAGGTGGGCCGGCAGTATGTACAGCGCTTCTATCAAAGACACCGCAAGTACTACAATAACCACTGCCGGCAGCGGCCACCAGAATTTTCCGGTAGTACCGGGCATAAATAATAGGGGAACAAAGGCGATAATGGTGGAAAGGATGCTGAAAATTACCGGTTTGGAAATGTCTTTGGCTCCGGCGATTGCCGCATCCATATAGTTCATCCCCTGTTGCCGGTACTCATAGATGTTTTCACCCACTACAATAGCATCATCTACCACAATACCCAGCACTACCAGAAAACCAAACATGCTGATCATGTTAATGCTCACCCCTATTAATGGGAGAAATATGATCCCCCCAATAAACGAGATGACCATACCCATCATCACCCAAAATGCCAACCTATATTCCAGGAACAACGCGAGGATCCCCAGTACGATAATGATGGCTAAAGCGCCGTTTTCCGTTAGTAAAGACAGTCTTTCCCGGTAGTCTTCCGCCCGGTTACTATCTACCCGCCAGGTAACTCCCGGTGGAAGAGGGTAATCTTCCATGATCTCCAGTACAGCGGCCTCGATTTCATTGGGAGATTGGCTGCCGATCCTAAAAATTTCCAGTTCAATAGAGGGTTGTTGATTGTATTGTCCGTGAAAACCGGTCTCTTCAAATCCGTCGGTAATAACAGCGATATCATTCAACGTCACTTTAGCTCCGGACTCATTGGTTAGGATGGCAATATCGCCGTATTCTTCCGCCCATTGCTTGCGCTCCTGCATACGCAATAGTATTTCTCCGGCCTGGGTTTCCACCGCACCAGCGGGAACGTCGGCGCTGGAGCGGGCAATAATTTCAGCTACCTGCCCCAGGGTAAGGTTATAGCGTCGTAAATTATGGCGGGGGATCTCCACGTGGGTCATATAGTCCGGGACATTACCGATTTCCACCTGGGTTATTTTGGGATGGCTCAATAATCGGTTGCGCAGCTGTTCTCCCAGCTTCCTCAAGGTCCAAATATCCACATCGCCAGCCAGACCGATTTCCATGACATCCTGGGTTCTGGATTGCAACCGGACTTCTGGTTGCTCGATATCATCGGGGAAGGTCTGGATACGGTTAATAGCCTGATCTATATCCTGAAAGGCCTTCATGCGATTAGTTCCGGCTACCAGTTCGATTTGAACCTCCCCGGATCCTTCCCGGGCGGTAGAAGTGATCTCCTTAATTCCCTGTACTCCTCGTACCGCCTCTTCAACCGGTAAAAGGATCCCCTGTTCCACCTCCGTGGGAGCTGCACCCGGGTAGGCTACATTGACTTCTACCATATCAAGCTGGAACTCCGGGAAAACCTCTTTTTGGATACGATACATGGTCCATATTCCTGCCCCTATGAGAATTATCATCAGCAAATTAGCCGCGATGGAATTTCTCGCCATATAAGCGATAGCGCCTTTAGTGGTATTGTAATCTGGAGTATTTTTTGCCATATTATTCTCCTTCCGGCTGATTTGATTCATTGGTGGTATTCCGTCCTACCCGAAGTCCGGCACCTTCCACCACGGTGCTTAGATTGGTGGTGACCACCAGATCTTGGCCTTCCAGGCCTTGCTTAACATAGGCGTATTGGTCATCACTAAATATGATAAGAGGATCTCTGATGGATAATTGATCATTTTCCATTACCCAAACGGTATTGCCGCTTCGAATGTAATCCCTGGATATCCTCACTACATCCCTGATTTCTTCCGCTTCTATCTGCACTTCTACGAAAGTTCCGATCATCATTTTGGGCATATCTACAGTATCATTCTGATGCAATAATGGATCAGGTACCATAATCAAAACCTGGGCAAGCCGGGTTTGATTATCCAACGCGCCTACCTGTCGGTATAGATAACCCTGCCGGTAGCTGTGCTGAGGCCAGGCGGTATTATTGGTAATTCTCACGTCAGAACCCTGAGTCTGTCGCGAGCCCGGAAATCGCAACCACTGTAATTTGGCCACTGGGACGGTAGCAGCAACCCAATAGTGATCAATCCCCACCAGTCTTCCCAGGTTATCTCCAGGGGCAACTTGTGACCCCACGGTGGCATTGCGGGTAAGGATATGGGCATCAAAAGGCGCTCTGATGGTAGTACGATTGAGATTGAGCTGGGCCTGGTCCACCGCGGCCTTGGCAGCATTAATTCTGGCCTTTACAGCATCCAATTGTGGCTTTCTCAGTACCAGTGAACGGTTGGCGGGGGGGAGAGAGTCTCCAATAAGTTGATAGTCCTGTTCGGCTACTTCTTGCCTGCCCATTTCAACCTGGAGGTCAGCCTCTGTTTGCTGCAGTTCACTTCTTCTCAACTCCAGGTTATTGCGATAATCCGAGGGGTCGATCTGCAACAGCATTTGCCCTTTCTCCACAAATCCACCGGGTGTAAAGGTTTCTGACCGCCGGATGATCTGGCCGCTGACCAAGGGGCTGAGTACTATGTCTTCTGAGGGTTGTACCGTACCGGTTGTGACCACCAGGGGTCGAAAATCTCCCTTTTCCACTTTTACTACCTCTACCAACATGGCGGTTTCCTTAGTAGCCCCCTCACGCTGTGCCGTTGGTTCGGTCAGAAAGATCAATGCAGTGGTGCCGGCCCCCAGCAACAAGATCACCAAACAAATTACCAGTATTTTAGTACGGGTCATTAAATTAATATTTCCAATTTCCAGTTTTCATAAAACCCAATGATTCAGGGATTTGTTTCTCTAATGGTCTCAAAATTACCAGCCAAAGCCCGGTACAGGAAGATCCTGTTTTCCACCAGTGAAAATTTAGCAGATATTAAATCCCTGCGCAGCTGCTGCTCCTGTTCCAAAGAAATAAGCACATCCAGGTAATTGCTAAAACCGTTAAGAAATTCAATCCGCAATTGATCATTAGTTTTTTGTGCCAGATCCAATCTTTTATTAACAATATTAAATCGTTCATACAATTTGTTTTCCTGGATCAAGGCATCCTCCACTTCCCGAAAAGCAATCAGGGCAGTTTGCCCATAATCGTATAGTCTTTGAAATTTTATGGCCTCGGTCCTATCCACTTCTGCCCTCAAACGCCCTCCAAATAACAATGGAGCCACCAAATTTCCAGCAAGTGAGTAAGCGGATTCCTGAAGAAGATTGGTATAATCGTTGGACCTAAACTGACTGGCGAGTCTGAAAGATAGTCTTGGATACTGGTTGGTGATAGCAGCAGCCATGTCCCTATCTGCGGCCAGTAAAAGGTTGTAGGCGCGGCGAATGTCTGGTCTGCGCTGAATCAGAGTCAGAGGAAGGCCTGTGTCGGGAATGGGTGGAAGGTTTGGCAGGCTGTCGAACTGAAAGCTCAATTCAACTTGAGGTTGCTTACCCAAAAGCACTGCCAACTGATTTTCCAACAAGGCTTTATTAGTTTGCAATACCACCTCCTGATCCCTGGTTGATTCCAGGAGTTGAGTCTGACGCAGGATATCAACAGCCCTGATCTGTCCGGACCCAAATCGGTTTCTGATCAACTTTATGATGTTTTCATTGGTGCTGATCTGTTGATTTACCAGGTTAAGCTGGTTCACGGTTGCCACTAATTCAAACCAGGTAAGAGCAATCTCCGCAGAGAGGGATATAGCTCCGGTTTGGTAGTCGGCCAATGAAGCCTCGGCTCTAAATCTTTCTGCCTGGTAGCCGGACCGAATGCTTCCCCAGAGATCAACTTCGTAGGCTGCCGAGATACCCACCTGTATATTTTCACCTCCCGCAAAATCCGGCTCAGGACGACTTATTCCCGATTGAACCGAAGCTTGAATGTCCGGCCACAGGAATGATTTTTCCCGCTTTTTCACTGCCTGGGCCGCCTGAAACTGATGCCAAAGATTGGCCAGGTTAAAGTTATCACTCAAGGCGCTGTCAATAAGCCGGTTCAGTTCCGGGTCCTCAAAGACAGTCCACCACTGCTGTTCCAATGGAGTAATACCTGCCGGGGAAAATGCTTCCAGGGAGTCGACTGGCAGCTCAACTCCTTGTATCTTAGGGGTGCAGCCGCTAGGCCAAAAAGCCAGCATTCCCATCAGGACAGGGATAAAGCATCCCGAGGCTTTGATTATTAATGGCTGTATTTGGCTGTTTACTCCCAATTTGAATTCTTACTTAATCGCTAGTCCAGGGTTTTTTGATAGTCTGCGGTCCTTTCATCCTGAATTACCCCACTCCAATTCATCCCGAAACCGAAATCATAGATATGACCATCCGCATCGGTGTAGGCGTGTATATCAAACGGCACATCCTCCATTTGGGTCTCCCCGGTAATCATATCAGCCGGCGATGTCAGGCAGGTATTCATATATAGTAAAATTTACTGAACAGGTAAGATATGGACTGATTCTGATCGAATTTTGAAGATTCACCATCAGCCAATTATTTGTTGAGCATATTATGCTGACTTTTACAAAAAAACTGGCAATAATCTTTATAGTTTAACTGGACATGAAACAATTCGGAGGAAAACTTACTGCAAACTGGCAAAATAAATATGCAGCTTCTCAGAACTGGCGGGATGGTAAATTTCATAATCTGGTGGAAACCGGTATGAATATGAACTTAGGGGCTATTCCCGGATTGATCTATCGGCAGCTGACTGAAAAAGGGAGGGAGCCCCAGCATCCATTACCTGTCGCGCCATTCGACGGGGGCAGCTTTTTTAGGGAGGATAATGTATCCAAATTCATCTGGTACGGCCATTCCTCTCTATTGGCGCGACTTAATGATACTACCATTCTGATCGATCCAATGCTGGGTTCGGATGCCTCACCCATAGCCCCATTTGCAGTTAGAAGGTTTTCCAGAAATATGCTGGATATAATTGATGAATTACCGCATATAGACCTGATGCTACTCAGTCATGACCATTATGATCATTTGGATCTGGCCAGTATTGAAAAATTGAAGGAGAAGGTCGGGTATTACTACACCGCACTGGGCGTAGCCCGTCACCTAATAAGATGGGGCATAGCGGGTGATAAAGTAGAGGAATTGGATTGGTGGGATATGCGCCGATTTCATGATATAAACATCACTTTTACCCCGAGCAGGCATTTTTCAGGAAGAGGTTTAGGAGACCGATTTAAATCACTGTGGGGTGGATGGGCGCTAAAGACCAATAAGGAAAATATCTACTTCAGTGGAGACAGCGGGTACGGCAGCCATTTCAACACAATCGGACAGCAGTTGGGGCCTTTTGATCTCGGTTTTATGGAATGTGGTCAATACAATCAACACTGGCATGAGATCCATATGTTCCCTGAGGAAAGTGTACAAGCCGCTAAAGATGCTAAAGTGAAATTAGCGGTGGCAGTACATTGGGGAGCTTTTGCCCTGGCGCTTCACTCCTGGAAGGATCCCATCGAGCGCTTTGTAAAAGAAGCTAAGATGAAAAACTTGTCTTTTGGAAGTCCGCGGATAGGGGAGATGTTTACTATAAATTCTATCGGCGATGAAAGTTGGTGGGCTAAGCTGAAGTAAAGTACGCGTCGGGCAATTTTTCTGAAGGGGCTCAAATAGCAGCAGCTCTGGCCCAGGTAAACCGCAGCATTACTCATTTAGGATTTTGGTCAGGAAATGTTTTGAACAACTTTTATGAGTTTGCTTTTTTTGAGCGGATTGCTGCATTGAAAGGCCAACAATCCGACTCAATGGCTCACCATAATATTGAAAGCCTCATAAGCTGGTATAAAGACATCATAAATGATCCTAATTCCACAGAAATAGATCAATGGGGCTATACAAATAAAAGATGGTCTTCTTATGAGGAGGCGCCGATCAATGATTTGCTGAAAGTGGATATTCCTATATATGCGTTGTTTGCCAGTGGTGATGAAAGTACTCCTATTGAATCTGCATATCTGCTACCAATTCAATTTATCCAGCATAGAAAAGACAATTTGACTTTTAAAATATGTATGGATTGTGACCACTCTTATCGCAAAAAAACCGATGGAAAAACAATTGATAATTGGAATAAATTGTTCCAGGAGTTCATTGAATGGACTAACCCTTAAGTAGTTTAATTAAGAAAGATTTGTAAAAGTATTGAATGAGCTTTTTCATTTTCATTCAATTAGGCGACAGAAAACAGGAGAGTTCCCAGTGGTTTGCTGAAATGATTTTGGTCGATAGCATTCAAGACCCCAATGCCAGAGAGAAAGGGTATATCTATTACCGGTCAAAGCCTAAATTGGATGTGAGCCAGGAGTGGAGGCGTATAGTGGAAGAAGAAAAACCAAATTAGGGATTGATAAACTTTAACCGGCGATGTAGGTGGCTTCTAGGGCTAAATCTTTTGGATTAATCTAACACAACCAAAATTTATAGTATCTTAGTGGGTAACCGGAGTAATGCTTCACCGTCAGCGATTCCTAATATCCAAATTGCCGGTAAATGTCTTGGATCCAGACAAGATCCAGTTTCACTTAGGATTCGACTTTTATTTGACCAGCAATTGTTTCTATGAGGCTCGGATTAGCCGGGATGCAGATAATTGCTTAGGGTGATAAGCTGAGATAACCTAAATGATGGATTATGGGTAGAAATTACAATAGTTTCCTGAAGAAAAAGAGAGCCGAAAAAAAACGCAAAGCAAAGCAGGAAAAAAAACTTAAAATGGAAAAACGTAAGGAGGAACAAACCAGTGGCAAACTGGAGGATATGATGGCTTATGTGGATGAGTACGGGAATATTGTTTCTAAAAATCCGGACGAAGAGGAGTGAATATTTTCAGCCGCGAGCGCGAAGGATGAAATCCGAAGTTGAACTGCCTCGCACCTAACTGGTTTATGCTCGGCAAACCACAGATACTAACCATGAAACCTGATTCTTACGGATACTGAACTGAAAGTGGTATATCTTTCTCCTTTTAAGGTTAAGTTGCACAAACTTATCTTGTGGATCACCACGGGTCAAAAATAATCTAACACACTAGCTTCTAGAATGAGATTGCTTCTTCGCTGCGCTCATCGCAATGAGATTCAGGTGGATGATAGAAGCTTAAAACTCGTCCGCGCCGTGCCAGGTCGAAGCTATTAGAAGGATTGGCATTATTACCGTGTTAGACACAGCGAGGAATGGTCATTGTCAACCGTAGCTTCTAGGCGAAGGCTGATTCAAACGCGGATGCCAGGGGTCTGAGTTTCCACTCCGCTTTGTGGATTTAAGTTTAATCACAGTGGCAACGTATGCGTTAGAAATGCACTACTCTTCAGCCCTTACAGTGTCAACCCGAAACTAAAGGCGAAGGTCTGATTCGGAAATGCGGACTAGTTATACTTATTGTAATTAATTAAAAAACAGCAACTTTTTTTAAAGTCGTTATTAGCAGCAAACAAGAAACAGAGCGAATGCGAAAGATTGGCATTTGAAGCCTGAAAACATTTAAAGTGAAAGACTCTTCACTGAATGGTATTGCTGCCCTACGCCTTGTACCAACGCTCGAAGGATGGTTTGGCTTAGCCATGAGACCTATCCTG
Organism: Cyclobacteriaceae bacterium; assembly: GCA_965224285.1. Lineage (GTDB taxonomy): Bacteria > Bacteroidota > Bacteroidia > Cytophagales > Cyclobacteriaceae > JAJCYK01. The sequence goes on along the minus strand of OZ245043.1, from coordinate 2,485,883 downwards.
ATTTTAAGCCAGATTAGAAATCTCGGGCAGCAACATCTGAGCATTAATTAGAAAAAAAGGGTTTTGAACTCAATCAAAACCCTCTTCTCACCTTAAGATGATTTATGATATCCGCCTTACGCGCACCGCGTTTAAGCCTTTTCTTCCTTCCTCTACTTCGAAACTGACTCTGTCGTTTTCTGCAATATCATCAAGTAGACCACTTTCGTGTACGAAGACATCCTGGCCGCTGTCATTTGGCTTAATAAATCCAAAGCCTTTGGTGTTGTTGAAAAATTTAACTGTTCCTTCTTTCATTTTATTATAGTATTAGTATTAATTATTCAATTTTAATTGTCTACAAATGTGTAGGCTTTACCTTTTCGTCCGGCCCTTCCGGTACGGCCGATCCGGTGAATGTAACTTTCAATATTTTTAGGGATCTGGTAGTTGATCACATGAGTGATATCGGAAACGTCAATCCCTCTGGCAGCCACATCAGTGGCCACTAGCACCTGGATCTTGCCTCTTCTAAATTTATCCAGCGCCTTAATGCGGTAGTTTTGGGTTTTATCTCCATGAATTTGATCCACGCTTACACCGTTTCGGTGTAGCCTTGTGCTCACCTTTTTTACCAGTCTCCGGGTTTCAGCAAAGATTAATACCTTTTCAAATTCGTGATTTGAAAGCATTTCCATAAGCATGCTAACTTTATCATCCTCATTGATAACGGGTATTATATCCTGATCTACCAAAATAGTGGTGGAATTGCCGCTATCAACCTTGATTAGAATCGGATTGGATAGTAAATGATCTATTTCGGGTTGTTGTTGCTGGCACAGGGTGGCAGAGAACATCATGGTTTGGTTTCGAGCCTTCATTTTACGGGATATATGCTTGATATCATTTACAAATCCCATATCCAGCATTCTATCAAATTCATCTACTACCAGGGTAGAAATTTTCTCCAATCTTAGAGCACCGCGATTGGTCAGATCCAATAACCTGCCTGGAGTGCCAATAATAACATGATTGGGTCTCCGAAGCTTTTTCAGGTCTTTCATCAGATTGGTTCCACCAATAAAAGATGCACCGTAAATCCCGGTATTTCGGGTAAGGGCTTTTAACTCCTGCTCTACCTGCAATGCCAATTCTCTGGTAGGCACTACAATTAAGGACCTAAAGGGTAAGCCTATTAACAGTCTTTGCACTAACGGCATCAAATAGGCAATAGTTTTACCTGTCCCTGTATTGGCGATTCCTATCAGATCCTTCTCGCTTACCAGATGTTCCATAGTCTGTTCCTGGATCTGGGTTGGGTATTTGTACCCCATTTGACCTAGGTTTTGTTGTAACTTCTGGTGTAGATCCCATTGATCAAAGGCTTTTTCAGGGATAAACTGAATGACGTCATTACTGTGGGCGCTTCGTACCAATTGTTCCAAATTAAGTCCGGAATTTTTAGCTTTATTATTAGTCCTGTTCCTAGAACGGTTATATATAGATTTACGGCGATGCTGCCGAAAAGATTTTCTTCTTGATTTCATTTTCAAATAACTTTGTATCTCACCATTTGCATTCCTCTAAGCCAATGTGGTATCTGTCACAGGTTTCCTGCCTAATTGTTGTAGCATTATTATATGACTCCATACTGCTGATAAAAAAGACTTCTTCATATTATATGGCACTCCGCATTCTTTGGCAGTGGCAGCTACAATTGGAGATAATTTTCGGTAATGGACATGGCAAATATTTGGTAATAGGTGATGCTCTATCTGAAAATTTAACCCACCAATCAGCCATGAAAACCAGGCACAATGGGGAGAAAAATTAGTAGTGGTATGCAATTGGTGGATAGCCCAATGGTTGGAAATTTCACCTTTTTTATTAGGTAATGGGTATTCCACTTCTGGCATCACATGAGCAGTCTGAAAGACAGTGCTGATCAATAAACCTGTAATAATATGCATCCAAACAAAGGCCAGCAGGGTTATCCACCAGGTAAAGGGACTGACCAGCATAGGAATGATCAAGGCGTATGTGTAATAAACCATTTTCCAGGCAATCAATTTTAAAAGCTCATATCGAAATTCATTTGGCCTCTTCAAAAACCCCATGTTTCGATACCGGTTAATTCGGATGAAGTCTTTTACCGTCACCCAGGAAAGGGTTGACAATCCATAAAATATCCAGACATAGAAGTGTTGATATCGATGAAGCCAGTATCTTTTGGCATGAGGTGAGAATCTTAGAAAAAATGGCACATTAAGGTCATCGTCGGCATGGTCAATGTTAGTATAGGTGTGATGCAGCACATTATGTTGGATTTTCCACACTGCAGCGTTGGCACCTATAAGATTCATAGTGTATCCTAAATATCTATTGACTCGGCCACTTTTAGAATAGGAGCCATGTATTGCATCGTGCATTACTCCCATACCGATACCAGCCATTCCCAGTCCGCTGATCAGATAAAGCAGAAAAACCCAGAACACACTGTTGGCCAATCCCAGATTTAGCAATACTAATGGAGTAAAATAAACCATTAGCATGATAACTGTTTTAGCCACCATACTGTGATCTCCTTGCTTGGTTATTCCATTGATTTTGAAATATTCATTTACCCGTGCTCTCAATATGCTGGAAAATTGATGGTTTTGACTATTGATAAATTTCGGACGTATGATACTTTTAGCGTTTATGTTCTACCATTCCAGGGGTAATCCTGGTTCAAACTATAGAGTCAATAAATGATCGGCTTGGTGATACTCAACTACAAAACGCCCGATAATCGACAGGGTAAAAATCAGATATCTAGAGAGAGGACCTCGCTGCAACTTATTCACTGCGGCTTTAATGTGGAACTCGCTTCAGGCGAGATTATTGTTTTATCTTTCCCTTTTAATCATTAACTACTGCAAGGGTTTGGTACTTATAGCGGTTTCCTAATTATATTTGACAAAGGTACAATTTTTATTTGGATTACCCCATCTTCATTTTTGTAATCGAAAATAATTACATGGTCTTCTCCAACAGAAATTTTGCAAATGTTGTATATACAAATTGGGAAGTCATATTTTCCTCTTAGGTTGGTAGGCGATTTTGGTTTGAAGCGTGTCCCGGTGGTGTTGTTTTTGTAATTTAATATTTTTCCGCTGGAAAGCTGGTTACAAGTCACCGTTAAAGAGAAATGTCTTCCACAAGTTACCAAATTGCTAATGAAATTCATTTGGATTTACCCTGGAGGGTACATTCACTTCTAGAAGACTTTAATTTAGCAGATGTATGGCAGATACCGGTGATTCTAGAACAACATCACAGCCTAAAACTATTTCTAGTTGAAGGATTTAACCCACAACAATCAGTGACTCCTCATAGTCTGGCTTGGTATCTTTTCCATTTGCGTAAAATTATAGGGAAAGCTTTCAAATTGGATGGGATTCTCGGGACCTATCATCTTTTTCCTGGAAATCTCAGAACACGCTACGCCATGCAGGAAGGCATTTCCGAAAAGCAATTACCTGATCCCGGCTCCTTGGAATTCGTCCCAGTTTACCAACTTGAAAACGAGTTTCTAACAGAAATACAGAACAAAACTGTGCATGCAGCATTGCATGTGGGGAAGGTGCCCCTTAATGCAGATCGATATACAGTACATCTAGCTGTTTATGTAAAACCAAAAGGGAAATTAGGAGAGCTCTATTTGAAAATCATAAATCCCTTTAGGCACTGGGTAGTCTATCCTGCACTATTGAAAGGGGCTGGGTCAAGATGGAAAAAATTCTTAATGTCCCAGTCCGGTTAACTTTGTCATGACATTGGACATAAAGCGTGGGCTGCCATGGAGGATAAGATAAATATTAGCAACAGCCCAACGATTTGTTCCGGAGTTTTCGTCTTGACTTAAAGTTAAAATCACATCCTATGAAGAAGTATATTGATCCCTGGAGTATAGCATTGCTGGCTTTTATGGGAATTGTAAACCTGCAATCCTGCGAGAGCGAAGTCGTTCTTCCCGATATTCAGGACGTTGAATCCGGCACTATTCTCACTATTGCGGGTGGCGGACCTGATAGATTTGGTTACGATGGAGACGGCGGATCAGCCTTATCCGCCTCGCTAGGTTGGGTGGTTGATGTCGCCCTGGACTCAGACAACAACCTGTATATAGTAGATGGTGCGGCCAATAATGTAAGAATGGTCAGTGATGACAACGGCAATATTCAAACTATTGCGGGTAAGTTCATGGGTTTTAATAACAGTGGTAGTCAATATGCAGGAGATGGCGGCCCGGCGAGGGAGGCCTTATTAAATGTTTGTTTGAAAATTGCATTGGATCCTGCACAGAATCTGCTCATTACCGATAATGGTAATAACGTTATTCGTCAGGTTACCTCAAATGATCAGCTTATCTCCACAATTGTTGGTAGTTTCCCGGGAGAGGCCGGATATGAAGGAGATGGGGGATCGGCCACAGATGCGCTGGTGTCAAACCCCCAGGGCATAGCCCTGGATGCAGAAGGCGATTTGTTTATTTCTGATACCCAGAATAACACTATTCGCAGAGTTTCCCGAGCAACGGGGGTGATTACTACCATCGCAGGTTTGGGACCCGATCAGCCAGGATATTCCGGTGATGGCGGCCCGGCCATAGAATCTACTTTGAATTCTCCTGCAGGATTAGTGCTAGATGCTAATGGAAATATTTATTTTTCCGATAAGGGAAATAATGTAATCAGAAAAATTTCAAATGGAATAATCACTACTATTGCTGGCAATGGCGACTCGGGGAATACTGGTGACGGGGCCCCGGCCTTAAATGCCAGTATAATGGCGGTCAATGGATTAGCCGTTGACAGGGATGGTAATATTTATCTGACAAGCGGAAACAAAATACGTATGGTCGATCAGGCCACAGGCACAATCTCAACGGTGGTTGGAACTGGTGAGGAGGGCTACAGCGGAGATGGAGGACCAGCGATAGAGGCTAAGTTGTCCACTCCCTGGGGAATAACTGTGGATTCAGAAGGAAATTTATACATTGCAGATTCCGGGAATTCCGCCATCAGAATGGTAGTCAAGTAGCAGTTTAACCTTAATTTGGTGATTTAAGGGCTAGGAGTTCCAGAGCTAAAAAATCAGCTTTCGAGCCCGTTTTAGATGATTTCAATGTTTCATCATCAGGCATTGATCTCAATTTTAAGCCCGGCGTTTCCCACTGACTTCTCACCTCCGCAAAGATTCCTAGTTCATTTTATATCAATATCTTTTGGCTTCAACCTTAGCAAAAATTCCAACCAGATTTGAAAAGAGTCAAGCACCAAGTTGATCTTGTTCAAATTAGAATTTGAATATGTCAATGCTGTTTTGAATCTTTACCAAATTCGAAGCGGCTTAACTCTCCGCTCTATGAAAAATATAAACTACCTATCAATCGGCAGTGGAGTACCCCTGCTTTTCCAACACGGCCTTACCGCCAATATGGGCCAGGTAAATGGGTTATTAAGGGATCTGAAGCAGGTCAAGTTGTTGGCAATTGATTGCCCGGGTCATGGGGCATCTTCCATTACCACTGATTACATTCCATCTTTTGATACTTATGCAAACGAGGTATTGGAATTTCTTGATCGACAAGGGCTTCAAACTGCCATTCTGGGGGGGATTTCCATGGGGTCGGGTATTGCCATAAACCTGGCGCTACGATTTCCGGATCGTGTTCGCGGACTGATCCTGCTAAGACCAGCCTGGCTGGATGAAACTAATCCTGCAAACTTACGAATATTAAACACCGCTGCCGCCTTTATGGAGGAGCCGGATGGCATGGACAAATTTTGTGCATTACCTGAATTCCAACAAATCCCAATGGTGTCAGTAAGAGAATCCATTCTGGGTGTATTCAGGGACCAACAGCCGGCATTGAGATCGGTAATTTTACAATTGGTGGGAGACCGCCCATTTAATTCTTTATCGGCCTTACGGGCCATTCAGGTTCCATGCGTGGTGCTGGGGAATGACAACGACCCACTCCACCCCTTTGAGATGGCCCGCGCGATACATGAACATATACCAAGATCAGTTCTCAAAAAGTTGACTTCTAGGTATATTGACCATGAATTACACGGACAGGAGGTACGCAGCAGTATTCAACAATTCATAGAAGAAAACAATTTTAATGAATGAAAAATTTTTGGAATCAACGCGAGGCTAATAAATGTGGTAAAAACTTATTAAAAATGAGGGTCTATACCTCCAGGTTGCTAGGTATGCAAGAGGACCTGGTACTGCATGGCGGTGGTAATACCTCGGTAAAGGTAAGGGAAAAGAATATATTCGGAGAGCTAGAAGATATTCTTTATGTGAAGGGCAGCGGCTGGGATCTGGCCACCATTGAAACAGGAGGATTTGCTCCTTTAAAACTGGACGCCCTGCATAAATTGGCTGAGCTCGATGCTCTGAGCGATCTTGATATGGTAAAGTATCAAAGGATGGCGATGACCGATCCCTCAGCTCCCAATCCTTCGGTTGAAGCAATTTTACATGGGATCATACCATATACTTTCGTGGACCATACTCATGCAGATGCGGTGGTAACCATTACCAACACTCCTGGTGGAAAAAAGCGAATCAAGGAGATCTATGGAGATCAAATGATGATCGTGCCCTATGTGATGCCGGGTTTCATTCTGGCGAAGACCATTTACCAGATGACCCAAGGAATTGACTGGGATGGTTTGGATGGTATGATCTTAATGAACCACGGCGTTTTTACCTTTGATCATGATCCCAAACGCAGTTATACCAAGATGATCGATATAGTGAGTAGTGCGGAACGCTATCTGCAGAAGCATGGGGCCAAAAGAGCTACCACCAATAAAAAAGCAAAAATTGATTATCATCAACTGGCAAAAATCCGTCAGGAACTATCACAATTATGGGGTCAACCAGTGCTTTCCAAATTAAATAATGACCGGCAAGCATTGGCATTTAGTAATCTTAGTAATGTGAAGCGTATCAGTGGTCGAGGACCATTAACTCCTGATCACATCATTCGCACTAAACGGGTCCCAGTGGTTTTTAATAAAGATCCCCAGAAGGATCTGCTGGATTTTAGCAAAGCTTACCATGATTATTATGATAAATATAATTCAGGAGAGCAAAAACTTGACTCCGCACCCCGCTGGGGAGTAATCCCCGGCATGGGTACGGTTTCATTTGGCCCTACCCCCAAGCATATTAAAATTATCGAAGATATTACCACCCATACGCAAAAGGCCATTGTACAGGCAGAAAAGCTTGGAGGCTGGAAGGCGTTGGGACCAAAGGATCTCTTTGAACTGGAATACTGGAGCCTAGAGCAGGCTAAGCTTAAGAAAGCGGGCCAACCAAAGCTCTTCCAAGGTAAAATAGCTATGGTGACTGGAGCGGCCAGTGGTATAGGAAAAGCCTGTGTGGAGCAACTGGTAGACCAGGGAGCAGTGGTTGTTGCCTTGGATATCAGTTCGAAGGTCGAAAAGATTTTTCCCAAAGATATAGTGCTCGGTTTGACCTGCGACGTTACTGACCAGGAGCAATTAACGCATTGCCTGGAGCATACCATAGTGGAATATGGGGGTTTAGATATGCTGATCACCAATGCTGGAATATTTCCTAAAAGTGCAAAAATTGAGGAGATGCCCCAATCCACCTGGGAGCAAAGCCTGGAACTTAATTTAGACAGTCACCAGCAGCTTATTCAATTGTGCATCCCTTTTTTAGAGAAGGGGTTTGACCCCTCTATTATAATTATGGGCTCTAAAAATGTACCGGCTCCAGGGCCAGGAGCGGCAGCTTATTCCGTGCCTAAGGCGGCCCTCACCCAATTGGCTAGAGTGGCAGCCCTTGAATTAGGAGAAAAAGGAATAAAAGTGAACGTGATACATCCCAACGCCGTATACGATACCGCCATATGGACTGATAAAGTTTTGAAAGCCAGGGCTAAACACTATGGTCTATCAGTAAAAGACTACAAGACCAATAATGTGTTGAGGGTAGAAGTTACCTCAAACGACGTAGCGGCTTTGGCGGTGGCCATGTTAAGCCCCGCTTTTAGTAAAATTACCGGCGCTCAGGTACCTATCGACGGCGGGAATGAACGTGTAATTTAGATAGTCTTGATAGGCTGGTAATTTACCAGCCAAATGCATCAGGATTTTACCATATTTAATAAATGTCCAGGAAATGATTGTTAAGAGAACTACAAGACAAGAAATATTAGATAAACTCCATAAAAAAGTACAGGATCATATTCCAATCATGATCGCCAGCGCTGGAAGTGGACTGGTTGCCAGTTTGTTGGAAAAGGCAGGGGTAGACTGCATTAACACTTTCTCGGGAGCCCGGCTCCGGGCCAACGGTATGGGGACCATGTCGATGATGTGGCCCATCCTGGACAGTAACAAGCAAACTTTGGATTATACCCGAGAGGATATTATGCCGGCTATCAAAGGAGATTCTTTTGTGTGCGCCTGTTTAAACGCCAACGATCCTTTGAAGGATATGAGAATGGTATTGAATCAATGCAAGGAAATGGGGGTGATGTCGGCATCAAACATAGGCCCTTCGATCAGTTATGTGGACAAGGATAGTGAGATTTATAAAGTCTTGACTAAAAGTGGTATCACCCTGGGTCATGAGATTGAGTTGCTTAAGCTGGCCCGGGAAATGGAAATGGTATCAATCGGACTGGCATTCACCTTGGAAGATAGTTTGCGAATTGTGGAAGAAGCCAGACCGGATGTTTTTTGTTTTCATGCCGGCACTACCAAGGGAGGGCTAAAGGGATATGACTCCGGGGAAACCATTGATATTACCGCGGAACGCACTGAGGAAGCCAATCAGAAACTGAGAAAAATAAAGTCAGATGTAATTCTGATAGCCCATGGTGCAGCATTGGAAACTCCAAAGGATGCTCAATATATTCTGGATCACACCAGTTGTGACGGTATTTGGACTGGCTCTTCTACCGAGCGCATTCCTATTGAAAAAGCGGTTTATGATGCCGCCAAAGAATTTGCAGATTTAAGATTTCCCGACAAATAATATTCCCATGACCAAAACAATTGCTTTACTGGTAACCCTGGATACGAAATTCCAGGAAGCGGATTATCTTATCCAGCGTATTGAAAAAAGAGGTCACCAGGCGTTGTTGATGGACATTGGAGTAGTTGGTGAGCCCGGAACTCAGGCCTCAATATCCCGGGCAGAAATAGCGAAAGCTGGCGGATCCTCTCTTGAAAAACTATTGGAAAACCCTACCCGTGAAGAAGCCGGCCCGGTTATGGTCAAAGGGTCTATAGATATTCTATTAAAAAAAATCGCAGCTGATCAGGTCCATGCCATACTGGGGCTTGGAGGTACCCAAGGCACCTCTAGCTGCTGCGATGTAATGCAGGCGTTGCCTTATGGTTTGCCTAAAGTAATGGTTTCGACCATTGCTTCCGGGGATACTTCCGGATTTGTAGGGATCAAAGATATCACTATGATGTTTTCGGTTAGTGATATTCTAAAACTTAATCCATTTACCAGAAAAATATTAGCCAATGCAGCAGCAGCTGCTTGTGGTATGGCCGAGGTTGAAACCAAGTTCCTTATGGAGAAGGGGGATAAACCCCTGATTGGCCTTTCAAATTTAGGGGTCCTGACCAGTGGTGCGATGGAAGCTATCAAATACATAGAAGAAAAAGGCTATGAGGTTGTGGTATTTCATGCCGTGGGTTCGGGCGGCCGGGCTATGGAGCAGATGATGAAAGAAGGAATTATCGGAGCGGTTTTCGACTACGCCATGGGGGAAATCGCTGATGATATCTGGTCAGTGTTAAGGGCTGGGGGACCAGAACGCCTCACAGTAGCCGGAAAACTGGGGCTGCCCCAGGTGCTTTGCCCAGGCGGAGCTGAACATTTGGGAATATTAGTGCCTCCTAATAAAGTCCCCGCCGAATATAAAGATCACAGCTATGTCTTTCACAGCCCGGTAGTTTTTGTGCCCCGTCTTGATTCAGAGGAGATGGTAAGGGTTGCAGAAAGTATTTGTCAGCGACTGCAATACACCAAAGAGAAGGCTTATTTCCTTTTACCACGGGGAGGAGTAGGGAGGTATTCGAAAGTAGGGGGCAGCTTGTATGATAAGCAAGCCGATGATGCGTTTTTTAATTATTTGATAGAAAATTTACCTGAAGCCATAGAAGTGGTAGACTGCGATGAATATGTGGAGGATCCCGCTTTCGTTCGCAGAGGAGTGGATTTGCTGATTGAATTAATTGAGTCCAGAGCCCGGAGGAATTTGAGCTGATACGGACGACTATATTACTATTTTAGCCAGCGGTCGAACCAGTCGAAGGCGTCTTCCTGCATCTGATCATCAAACTTATGATCACCTTCATAAAACCGACCCTGGTACCGTTCTGCTGCACCGGCTTTCTCGAAAACTGCTGTTAAGATCTGGTGTGATCTTTGCATTTCCGGCAAAGTGTAGAGGCTGTCCTGGTTATTGTTCAAAACCATGGTTGGTGAGGGAGCCCGTATTCCCATTATTTCTGGAAAATCCAGGAATTTAGGCAGCAGTGGAGCGTAGGTCATCCAGGTATGGGTATAACTTTTGTTAAGCAAAAAGTCTTTCCAGGTGGACATAAAGCCAACTGAAACCGCGCATTTGATGCGCTGATCCAGACCTCCTAAATAATCTGACCGCAAACCTCCACCTGAAAGGCCGCAGCAACCAAGATTTTGGGAATCAACATCTACCCGAGAGCTTAAAATGCTCAGGGCTACCTGATCTTCGGCCAGGGTGACTCCAGGCCAGGTAGTGCCGCTACAAAACAAAGATTTGGAAAGGATATGTTCGTGGTGTCCGGCCCATTCGTTGTACATCCTGATATTTTCGGGATCTTCAGGGTTGTTGTCGTCCTTATTCTCCACACTACAGGGCCCCCAGGAGATACCAGCTATATCATCATAGAGGACTCTCCGCGAACCGAAAGTAAACACGTCATGAACTAAAACCACATAGCCCCTGCTGGCAAGTTCATTGGCCCAGGCTTTTCCGGAATAGGTATGTTGCTGAAGGTCTTGCATCATGGGATGCATCTGGTCGGAGGTACGGACGATCTTACGCTTGCCAAAATACTTTTGACCGCTGTGGTCGTGTAAGCCCAAAACTCCAGGAAGTGGGGCCGTAGCATTGGTAGGCTTGAGCAATACCGCTTCCGTCGGCCGACCGTAGGGTAATTTCCACTCCAGCTCCTCTATGGTTAGATCCTCATATTGGTAACTTGACCTGACGGTCACATCAGGGATCTCTGATATTCTAGGCACGGCAATAAGCTCCCGGGTCTTATTTGCAGCGGCTTCTCTCCAAGCATCCAGGTCAGTAAACTCCTGCTTTCTCCAGGAAAGTTGGGGCGGATCCTCAAGATTACCGGCTAACCAGGGCCCGTATGCGCCCACAATGCTTTTATCATTGCTGAAGCTGTTGTTAAATGCATTTCTCATATTATTGGAATATACTTGGTTGAGCAAGTTACCTGGAATTAGCGGTAGGCCGCCCAAAGCCACGGTTGACTTAACAAATTTTCTTCTGGATTGAGTCATAAGAACAGGCCTATGGTTTGGTGTCTATTCAAATCGTAAATTTTCCGAAAAGAACGGCAGGGTTTTGGTTCGTATTCGTTTCGCAATCCGGTTGAGGTGATCGCCCGCATAACTTTCATAAAAATGTGGGATGTCGTAGGCTTCCAGTAATTCATGTAGCCTTCTGGTTTCACCACTAATACCACGGTCTTCTGTTCCGGCATCCATGCCAATGGCCTTTAATTTTTTAAGATTGTAGATGTACTGGTCTCCGGTATAAAGAATTCGGTTGGCGGAGTTTTTAGCGGCTATCTCCGGATCTGTCTGGCCATCCTTAAAGGGCAGATCCAGATAGTACGGGGGATTATTGGGATTTGGCGACCAGGCCGCGGAGGTGGCCAAGATGGCCATGTTAAAAAAACCCGCAGGTTCTAACTGTTCTACTTTGGTAACAGACTCGACCTCATTCATTATCTCCGGATCGAGGTCATTCATGGTCCCGGCCATACAGCGGCTTAAAAGATAAATCGCTGACCAAACCTCAGGATATTTCATTCCCAGCCGCATGGTGCCATAGCCACCCATGGAGTGCCCGGCCAAACCACGGCTGGATATTTCGGGTATGGTGCGATAACTTGAATCAATAAAACTGACCAGTTCCTTGGCCACAAAGGTTTCCCAATCACCTATGGTGACCGAGCTCGAATACATGCTGCCCTTAAATCGGTTGTAGTCATTGGGCATTACTACGATCATCTCTTTGGTTTGCCCTTCAGCTAAGGCGACATCAAATACCTCATGCAGGTTGATCCAGTGCTCTTCCCAGCCGAACCACTTACTCTCATCGTCGGTAAATCCATGCAGCGGGTAGATCACTGGATAATGCCTGCCGGTTTGGCTATTATAGGAGGGGGGTAGGTAGACCGTTACATCCCGTTCCGGATTATCATTCACTAAGTTGCCTTCCAGCGCCCGGCTGTATACTTTGATCCGTTCCTTAGTGCCTTTGTTTTGTGCCATGGACCAGGAAAAGGATAACAGCGTTAGGCATAAAAGGGAAAAAAATTTCATGTTGGATAATTTTTTTGACGGTTTTTACAATATAAACATTATCGATTTACCAATGCTTAACATCACCTCTACAGATTTACCCCAAACACAATTCGATGTTCCAGCTACCTGGCACTAGAAAAATCTTAATAAATTTAAAGGTATACCATTATCGGTCATGGAGAACCTACTGGGCTTTATTAAGAGTAATGATCTATTCAGGAAATTTCAGGTAGATGATCTGCTTTTCACAGAATTCAAGTGCCCGCCGGATGAAACCAAAAGCGGTATCTGGTGGAACAGCAACTTTTTTGCTTTTGTATTGGCTGGAGAATCATTGCTGAAAACACCCCAAAGCGAATACATTCTGAAACCAGGCGCATGTGTGTTTGCCAGGAAAGGCAGTGTATTAACGGTCAGCCAAACCCAGGATGACTTCTGTGAGCTGTTGATATTTGTGCCAGATCACTTTATAAAAGATGTCATTAGCAGGTATCAAATCGCAATATCTGCAACGCATGATAAGAAATTAGATACAGTAATTCCTTTAGTTTCAGACCATGTGGTAGTCAGCTATTTTCAATCTCTACTTAGTTATTTTGCTAAGCCAGAACCTCCCCCGAAGTCTCTGTTAAAACATAAATTCGAAGAATTGATCCTCCATATCAGCTCCCATCAAGATCATGCGGCGGTTTCTGGATATTTCCAGGAAATATGTAACAGATCCAAACCGTCCATTAGGGAGATTATGGATTATAACTTTTCAAGCAACCTCTCATTAAGGCAATATGCGGAGTTGTGCGGCCGGAGCCTTTCCAGTTTCAAACGAGAATTCCATAAATTATATGGTACAAGCCCTGGGAAGTGGTTAAAACATAGGCGATTGCAGTACAGCCGATATCTATTGGAGACCACTTCCTTGAATATTGAAGAGGTCTGCTTCGAAAGCGGCTTTGAAAACAGATCACACTTTATCCGGATCTTTAAAGATGAATTCGGTATCACTCCAGGTAATTTTAGAAGCCACAACTCCGCCGCTATCGATTAAACTGCTGGATGCTACAGCACTGATTTTGAACTTTTCAGTAATGCCGTTGTAGGGTCTTATACCTATCATGCCACAACACCATATCCGTTGGCGATCACGGGGAGTTTATCCAGACCGAAAACTATGAAAGGAGCACAAAATAATGATGAGGGGGTTATGAAGCAAGAAGCCATCAGCAGCTGGGACCAGATTGCTGAAGGTTATCACCAATATGTTAATGACACCGAGAATTGGTTAGCAAATGAAGCCTTAGACCGGGTGGAATTACAGCCTGGCCAAAGTTTTCTGGATGTAGCTGCCGGGTGCGGGGGTCTAAGTCTACCGGCAGCACGACGTGGGGCAATGGTTTTAGCCACCGATTGGTCACCCCAAATGGTCAGTATTTTTAACCGGACAGTTAAAGAAGAAAGCCTTCCCAATGCTAGAGGAGAGGTGATGGATGGCCATAATCTGGAGTTTGAAGACCATTCTTTTGACTTGGTTGGCTCGCAGTTCGGGGTAATGCTATTTTCCGATCAACCTAAAGCCTTAAAGGAGATGGTCAGGGTTACCAGGCCGGGAGGAAAAGTTTTGATGATAACCTATGGAACTCCGGATAAAGTGGAGTTTTTGGGCTTCTTTATCAGGGCCCTACAGACCGTGCGAGAGCAATTTGAGGGGTTACCTGCAGACCCACTACCCCTGGAATTTCAGGCGGCTGATCCGAAGGTTTTGGGGCGGCGGTTAACCGAGACCGGCCTGAACAATGTGCAAGTCGATTCTGTCCAGGAAAAGTTGCAATTCAGATCCGGCCAACAGTTTTGGAATTGGGTGCTGCACGGCAATCCCATTGTAGGACAAATATTATCCATGCTAGAACTTTCTGAGAAGGAAACCGGGGAAGTAAAGCAGCAACTGGAGGAAATGATCAAAGAGAAAGGCGGTAGGGATCAACAGGCAGTTTTAGCTAATATGATCAATATTGGATTTGGTGTGGTGTAATTTTTGATATCGTTTAGAACTTGCTGGGAAATTGGAACGGCTCAGCGCGGCATCTTTAACAGTAAGATCAATTCTGACCTTCTGGAGCTTAGTGCTCTCGGTGTTTACTGCATTCGGGTTATGGTAAACTCACAGTTTAGCACTGTCATTGTTAAAACTGTATTAAAACTTCACATTAAATTTCCAATCATTTGTTCGGTACACTTTATCTTTAGACCTTCTAGGTCAAATTTAAATTGTCCGTTAAGCGAACGTGCCAAAAAAGCCTCTAAATCGAAGAAAATTTATTGAGCGAACTGCCTTGGTCAGTTTGGGTTTCGTGGCTCTTTCAAGGTGCGGCAGATCCCCGGCTGAAGAAAAGAAGCCATATGATCCTGCTCCTAAAGTGGATCCCCAAAATTACCTGGACCTCCCCGAAGGATTTGAGTACCGCATTATATCCAGAGCCGGCGAAAAGATGGACGATGGATTGCTGTTGCCAGGGGCGCCGGATGGGATGGGCGCCTTCGAAGCGCAGCAGGGCAGGGTGATCGTAGTGAGGAATCATGAAAACAGCCCTATACCTCCCGAACAGGGACCGTTTGGGGAGCAGCACCAACTGCTTACTCAGATTGATACCCACAAAATTTATGATTTAGGAAATACAGAATTTCCCGGTTTAGGAGGTACTACCACCTTCGTGTATAACGAGGCTAGCGGCAAGATCGAGCAGCAATTTCTCAGCTTGGCCGGGACCTATCGCAATTGTGCCGGTGGTATTACACCATGGAACACTTGGTTAAGCTGTGAAGAGGATGTGACTAACAAGAACCAAACCAGCGAGAAGGATCACGGCTTTGTTTTTGAGGTCCCAGCCACGGAAGAGATAGGGCTAGTTGATCCGGTACCCATTACGGCTATGGGGCGTTTTAATCACGAAGCGGTAGCGGTAGATCCCAAAACCGGGATCGTCTATCAAACCGAGGACACCAGCGACAGCCTGTTTTATCGCTACATACCGGAATCACTGGGTAATCTGCACGCAGGAGGACGCCTGCAGGTACTGGCTATCAGAGATCAGCCAAGTCTGGATACCCGTAATTGGGAGAACACCTCCATAGCGCTCAACCAGTCATTTGACGTGGAGTGGTTGGATGTTGAAGATGTGCTGAGCCCGGACAATGATTTGCGGATAAAGGGATTCCAAAAAGGTGCTGCTCGCTTCGCCCGGGGTGAAGGTATCTGGTTCGGACAAGATGAACTCTATTTCGCTTGCACCAATGGTGGTCCCGGACTGCACGGGCAGGTGTTTCGCTACCGCACCTCATCTGAAGAAGGTACCGAAGGAGAAATAACACAACCTGGCAGGCTGGAACTCTTTGCCGAATCAACTGATAAAACAATTCTCCACATGTGTGATAACCTCACCATTGCGCCTTGGGGGGATATTATACTTTGTGAAGATAACGGAGAGCTGAACCATATTCGAGGAATTAACCAGGAAGGGCAGATCTATACCTTTGGAGTGAATCGAAATTCCACCTCCGAATTTGCGGGACTGGTTTTTTCACCATCCGGAAAAACCATGTTTGTCAACATCCAGGAAAGCGGTGAGACGTTGGCCATTACCGGCCCTTGGGAACGGTTGGCGACCTGAGTTTAGCAGTACCTGAATGTCAACAACTCCGGGATTTAGTTTGTCACGGGGCTTCTCATTCCCATCCTGGCTTAAGTTTAGCTGGCGTAACTTACGCCGAAACCACTGACAAGTTTTCAACTTTCAATTCCATAAAAAATCGAATTCTCCCAACCTGCTTCTATCACCACTATAGGTGCCATCAAGACCCTTTAGCTGAGTTTGCAAACCGGCCCTAATTCCCTCGAGCCTTTGATATTTGTTTTCAAAGTCCACGTTAGTGGAGTTTACTCCAGGACCAACTGGCTGAGAGGAATGTCATATGATAGCTATTGCTAAAAATTTTCTGATAAAAGCTTTAACGGAAGCATACCACTATTACAACCTTTTTAAATAATTGCCGTACTAGATAAATAGTACAGTATAACAGATTCCATGATTTCGATTACGAATTTGACTTATTATTACCACCTCGATGAACCCTTATTTGAGAATTTGTCAATAAAGCTAGAAAATGGGAGTATCATTGGATTACTAGGTAAGAATGGTGCCGGAAAAACCACGTTGCTAAAACTGATCAGCGGATTGATCTATCCCAAGATAGGTGAAATTGAGGTACTAGGTTGCACCGCTCCAAAACGGCACCCACAGTTACTGGAACAGCTATATTTTATTCCTGAAGAAATCTATCTCCCGGATATTACCATCGAGCAATACATAAAGGCTAATAGCTTATTCTATTCCAAATTTGATTTCCGTTTGTTAGACCAATTACTTGACGAGTGCGAATTGAAACCTCAGATGAGCATTCCAAAACTTTCATTTGGAAAGAAGAAAATGTTTCTAATATCATTTGCCTTGGCAACCAAATGCAGGGTGCTGTTATTGGATGAGCCTACCAACGGCATAGATATTCCGTCAAAAGGAATATTTAGAAAAATTGTGGCCGGTGCCTTGACGGAGAATCAAGTAATCCTCATATCCACCCATCAAGTTAAGGATATTGAGCATCTTATCGATCATTTAATAATTCTGGATCAAGCGAATATCGTGCTGAATAAGTCAATAAATGAAATAACCAGCCATCTCCAAAGTTCAAGACGACAGACTTTAAATGATATTGAAGTGCTATACAGTGAAGCCGCCCCGGAAGGATATCATGTGATAAGCCCCCAAACCAACGGCAATTCAGTGGTTGAACTTGAACTGCTATTTAATGCGGTGATCCATGGAAAAACACTTATTAATGATGACTAATAGTAGTTCCTTCGACCTAAACAGGTTATGGCTGCTGGGTCGACAATTCTGGATCTATCATAAACGGATGGTCTATCTGAGCATAATAGGAACTGTGGCAGTGATATTTCTTCTGATGTTTGCCTTGCAAATGGTTTCAAATGCCAAAACCTGGACCCCTAACCAATTCATAATGCTATACATTTGGATGCACATGATAGCCGCGGTGGTATTTTCCGGAAATTCATTCAATATGCTAAGATCTAAAAAGAAAGCATATAGTTATTTGTCGCTTCCGGCAAGTGCATTGGAAAAGTTTAGTTTCGAATTTTTATTAAGGGTGGTAGTTTTCATTCTGCTATTTCCACTTATGTACTGGTTGGTATTCCATCTGGCGAGTTACCTGTGGCAATTGTTTGAACCTGCTTTTGCCTTTCATTTCTTTACTTTCGTTGAAGCGTTCAATATGCCATCCAGTGCGGAAAACACCTGGATGATACTCCATACCTGCGCACTGGGCCTCCTGTTTCTTACGGTGCCCTTCCTGGGGGCGCTATGGTTCAAGAAACACCCTATTATAAAGACCATAGCCTGGGCCGCTGGAGTGTTGTTTATACTTATGATCTTGTATACCATATTACAAAGAAGTGGTATATCAATTTTTCCTGATAGATCTAGTGCGCTGATCATTATGACCTGCATAATATTTACTATTAACGTTGCCATAATAATAAGGAGCTACTTTCTTTTGATCCGGAAACAATACTAGTAATGGATTTCCAGCCCACCAAAGGAATATTTTTACAAATCGCGGATAACATCTCTGAGAAGATCTTGAATGACCAGTATCCGGTAGCTGGTAAAGTACCCTCTGTTCGAGAATTGGCGGCACAAACTGGGGTAAACCCCAACACCATCGTACGATCCTATGCGGAGCTTCAATCCAGAGGCATTATCAAGAATCAGCGGGGAATTGGATTTTTTGTAGCTGATCAAGCCAAAGAGCGCATCCTAATCTGGAAAAAAGAAGAATTCTTTAACATGATCTTACCAGAATTCATCAGACAGGCTAATATGCTCAATATTTCAATTGAAGAAATAGCCGATAGATTGGCTACCACAAACTAACAAGAAAGATAATATTCTTGTCTGGCAAATTAGAAATAAGGTATAGCTTTGCTGCAGAAAGGTTTAAGTCACATAAATTACCTCTTTGGGCGGCGAAGCAAAGCAAAACCTATCCCCTTCCACACCGGCCTAACTTAAGCCCAGACCACTGGCAAGTTTTCAACTTTCAATTCAGGGGATCGGATTACTATAAATGAAATAATTGCATTGGCGTGCGGGTCAAGTTGCAAACTTTATCCAGGGGAGGGGCCATTTCCCGTCACCCGCAAACCGAATTTACCGCCATCTATTAGGATGTCAAGCGGCAGCTGACTAAATTTTATACCTAAGTTTAGTTGAAGCACCCTACACATTATGAGTTCAAGAAGGTCATTTATGCGAAGGTTAGGGGCAGGTGTAGTACTTTCTGCACTATATTCGGATTCCATAGCTGCTGTTGGTGCTGGCACAAGCCATGATAACCCCACTAAGAAATCAACCATTGGGATCATCGGTGCAGAGAATTCACACACCATAGGATTTGGAAGATTATTCAATATCGAGAAAAAATTTCCCGGGTTGGAGGTTAAATACGTTTGGGGGGAAACTGAGGCCTTTGCCAGAAATGCCATGGAAAAAGGTCAGATCCCTGAAATGGTTTCGCAGCCTGAAGAGATGCTGGGCAAAATAGACGCCTTGATTGTTGACCACCGGCACGGTAAATATCATCTGGATGCCGCCAGACCTTTTGTGGAAGCCGGGATCCCTTCCTTTATAGATAAACCGTTTTGCTACCGGGCGGATAAAGGGCGTCGTTTTCTGGAGTTTGCCCGCAAGCAGGGAACCCCGATAACTTCCTACAGCTCCATTGCCCATAGCTATGAGACTTTCGATATCATGGAAAAGGTCAAACAGATAGGAGATATCAGGCAGGTAATCCGTTATGGGCGGGCCAACATCGATTCTCCTTATGGGGGGTTGTTCTTTTATGGCCCTCACAGCATTGAGCCGCTGATATACATATTTGGCGAGGATATAGAGAAGGTAAGAATATCCAGAAGTGACCAACGAGTCACAGCCAGTCTGGTTTACCAGAACGGCTTATTGGCTACGGTAATTTTTACCACTGAAAATCACGGATGGTCTACTTGGGTAGAAACGGAGGACGGCCTGATCGAACTTAAATCCGACCTGGGACCAAGGGAGATAAATAAGGCAGATATGGATATGGTGACCATGTTTAAAACCGGAAAAGAACCCAGAACCCATCAGAGTATTCTGAAAGGCGTGGCAGTGTTAGAAGCGTTGGAAAGATCTGTGGAAAGTCAAAAATGGGAGCAGGTGGACACTTAGAGAAAACCAATTACCCCGAAATTCTAGACCAAATGACAAACTTGAAAATAGGCAACCTGGTATCATGGTTACCCCGTGGTGCCACCATCATATTTTGCTTTTTGATTATATTTTCCTTTCAGGATCAGCCAAATATGATGGAGGACCAAACATTGACCGGTATAAATTATATAGATGGTAAAGCGGTAAAATTGGCTATAGCCGATGGCAAGATCGCAGGCCAAGAGGTTTTATCTTCAGATAAACAGCCCGAATATCATATAGCACCCGGCCTGATCGATGTGCAGATCAACGGTTATCAGGGAGTGGATTTTTCCGGACCAGATCTAACCGTTGATGGCGTGGTAAAAGCTACCAAAGCCTTGTGGAAGGCGGGGGTGACCAGTTATTTACCTACGGTTATCAGCAGCGATCTGGAGCTTATCAAGAAGAATTTTGCCATCCTGGCAGAAGCCAGACAGCATCCGGAGATCGGCAAGAGCATTCCGGGATTTCATCTGGAAGGCCCCTATATTTCACCGGTCCAGGGCTTCCGGGGCGCTCATCTGGAAAAATACCTCCGAACGCCGAACTGGGAAGAATTTGAGGATATCCAGGCGGCGGCAGAAAATGGCATTCGAATCATTACTTTAGCGCCTGAACTGCCAGGGGCCATTTCCTTTATTCGTAAATGTGTGGACTCCGGGGTAATTGTCTCTTTAGGTCACCACAACGGCACTGCCGATCAGATCGAAGCGGCGGTGGAGGCCGGTGCAGTGATGGCCACGCACCTGGGAAATGGTTGTGCCAACCAGATCAACCGCCATCATAACCCGCTGTGGCCGCAGCTATCCAATGACCGGATCATGCCCAGTATCATCGCCGACGGTTATCACCTCACCAGAGAAGAAGTGAGGACTTTCTATAAGGTGAAGGGTCCGAATAATTTATTGCTGGTGTCGGATGCCATTGACCTGGCCGGCTTGCCGCCGGGAGAATATGTAAGGGGAGAAAGAGAGCTGTTGCTTACAGAGGGAGTGGTGAAATTACCTAAAGAAAATGTGCTGGCAGGGGCCGCATCACCTCTTGATCGCTGTTTAAATGTAGTCATGAATTATACCGGTTGTGGAATAAAGGAGGCGGTCCAAATGGCTAGCACAAATCCAGCCATACTGCTAAATTTGGATAAACTGGGCACTTTGGATAAAGGAAAGCGTGCGGATATCATACTATTTTCTATGGCAAACAATACTATTAACATCCATCAGACCTATCTCAACGGTGAACTTGTCTACACCAATAATTGATGATGGATTTAATGGCCATCTATTATAAGTCCCCATGAAGAAGCTGCTGGCAGTGTTAAGCCTGGTGGGCCCCGGCTTATTTCTTATAGGGTATAATATTGGTACAGGAAGTGTAACTACCATGGCTAAAACCGGCGCGGAACATGGGATGATCCTGTTCTGGGCGCTGGTGCTCTCTTGTATTTTTACCTACGTGCTGATGGTAGCATATGGCAAAGTGACCCTGGTGTCGGGCCAAACCGCCTTATTTAACTTCAGGAAAGAATTTAGAGGTGGATGGATCCTTTCCCTCTATATTATCATAGCGCTGATCATTGGGGAGCTGTTGGCGCTGATGGGAGTAATGGGCATTGTAGCGGATTTGGTACAGGAGGGTATTCGATTGGCCTCTGGGGGCGTGATGATTAGGAGGTTCTGGATAATCCTTTTCTTTTCAGCATTGCTTTACCTGTTCCTGTGGTTTGGCAGGTACCTGGTTTTTGAAAAAGCACTAACCACCCTGGTGATCCTAATGGGGCTATCGTTTGTGGTGGTATTTTTTCTGGTAAAACCCAGCCTATCGGTGATCGTACAAGGGCTTATCCCGGGGATACCCCGCACACCGGGAGCCATGGGTTTGGTAGCAGCCATTGCCGGCACTACCTGTTCCGCGGCGGTATTTATCATGAGAAGCACGGTGGTGGCCGAAAAAGGCTGGACGGTGAATGACTTATCCAACGAAAAGAGGGATGCACTGGTATCCTCCTCCATGATGTTATTGCTCAGCGGGATCATCATGGCAGTGGCCGCTGGCACCCTGCATGTGATGGGGCTTAAACTTGATGAAACTGTGGAGATGATCCAGCTTTTTGCGCCTTTGGGAGGGGAGGCAGCAGCTTTTTTGCTGATCATTGGCATTACCGGGGCCGGGCTTTCTACCATATTCCCCATTGTCTTGATCGCCCCCTGGCTGATCGCCGATTACCGGGGTACTCCCAGAAATATCCACTCCCCTTTATCCCGGGTTTTAATCCTGGCTGCCATGCTAGTGGCCTTTGGATCGGTGTTTTTAGATCAGCGCCCGCCGCTATTAATGATTTTTTCACAAGCCTTTCAAGCCTGCATCCTGCCGGCTGTGGCCATCCCCATATTTATCCTGATCAACCGGGAGAAAGTAATGAAAAGCTACAAAGCCGGATGGGGAATGAATCTGGCTATCATGGCGGTGATCCTTTTTTCTCTGATCACTTCCTGGTTGGCCATCAAAGAGTTTTTATAAAAGAGATATGTCAAAACAATTTACTGTAGAACAATTACAAATAACCATTTATAAGGATGCCGAACAGATGGGCGCCGCTGCTGCTGACTTGGTGGAAAAAAAGCTTAGCAAGGCTATTGAATCCCAAGGCGAGGCTCACTTAATGCTGGCTACCGGCACTTCCCAGTTCACTTTCCTGGAGGCTTTGAAACAGAGGGATATTGAATGGGATAAGGTGGTAGTATTCCACCTGGATGAATACCTGGGTCTGGCCGAAGATCATCCGGCCAGTTTCAGAAGATACCTGAAGGACAGGATCCTAGATGAAGTAAAACCCCAAGAGGTATATTTTCTAAACGGGAGCGCTCAAGATGTGGAAGGTGAAATAGCCCGATATGAAACCGCATTAAAGGCCCATCACATTGATATAGGGTGTATCGGTATTGGAGAGAATGGTCACATAGCCTTTAACGATCCCCCGGTGGCAGATTTCAACGACCCCCGGATGGTGAAAGTGGTAGAATTAGATGAAAAATGTCGAAATCAGCAACTGGGCGAAGGCTGGTTTCCCACCTTGGAGGCAGTGCCCGAAAAAGCCTTAACCCTGACTATTCCCGCAATAATGGATTTTAAAGCTATAAGCTGTGTGGTGCCGGATGAAAGAAAAGCCGAGGCCGTATATAACACATTGTACGGGCCTGTCAGTACCAAATGCCCGGCTGCTATTTTGAGGAGGCATCCGCAGGCTCTGATGTTTTTGGATGAAGGATCAGCCTCGAAACTTTGATAAATAAGAGCTGATTTGGTAGTAGTTGAGTAGCTCTTCTACGCCCTAGATTTTAATTTTTAGATAGCCCTATTAAATAAATTCACAATACTTAAGTGGTTAATGCTACAGCCTATGCATCTAAAAATTAGAATAAAAAGATTTTTAGCGTGCTTTGGGAAACGCACAACTTTTTCAGTCCGCAGCTGGAGTTGCGGACTAGTTAGAAAGAGAGGAGGCTATTTGCTGTATAGTTTCAGATGAAAGAAAAGCCCAGACCCTTACCCTTTCCGGGAACAAGTTAGAAGATCCATAATAAATGCAGTGCCCCATTAGTTACTTCTGTGCTCGATTTTTCTCATAAAGGCAAAATGGTTATCTTATATGTTCAACCATAAGATAGCATCATGATTTTAGTAGTAGGCTCGACCGGCATTTTAGGTCAGGAAATCACCAATAAACTGGTTCAGCAAGGCGCCAAAGTGCGAGCTCTGGTCAGGCAAGAATCCGATCAGGAAAAAGTGGCGGCCCTAAAGGCACTGGGAGTTGAAGTGTTTGTGGGGGATCTCAAGTCCTATGAGTCTCTTAAAAGGGCCTGCAGCGGGGTAGACAAAGTAGTTTCCACTGCCTCAGCCACTTTTTCACGTCAGGAAGGGGATAGCATTGAGACGGTCGACCAGGAAGGGCAGGTAAGTCTGGTAAAGGCGGCAGATGAGGCCGGTGTAAAGCGGTTTGTTTTGATCTCTTTTCCTGACAATCCAGAAATTGACTTTCCTCTTTCAAGGGCCAAAAGGGCAGTAGAAGAGGCCTTGTCCAACAGCAATATGGAGTGGTGCAGCCTGCAGGCCAGCTACTTTATGGAAATATGGCTCAGCCCTCATGTGGGCTTCGACTATCCCAATAACAAGGCCAACATCTACGGTACCGGGGAAGAGGAGATCAGTTGGATCAGTTATAAGGATGTAGCATCATTGGCGGTGGCCGCATTGGAAAATTCCTACTTCACCGACAAGGAGGTCCCAATTGGCGGACCCCGAGCGGTTTCACCCAATGAAGTGGTGCGGATTTTTGAGAATGCCAGCGGGCAATCCTTCCAAGTGGAATATGTCCCAGCCGAAGCCCTGGCTCAGCAGCAATCCGCTGCAGATAACTCCCTTGATGAGTCTTTCGCCGCCCTGATGCGAAAATATGCCATGGGTGATGCCATGGACATGGATGAGATAGTACAGCGAACGGGCATAGAGCTTACCTCGGTGGAGGATTATGCGGCTGGAGTAAGTAGGTGAGCAAGGGATTTTTAGTTGAAATGGGGGATAGAGGTGCTGAGTTTCAAAATCGGGACCTATTAAGTGATGAAGATGTGACAATGGCAAGTACCTTAGAAGCGTACCACACTTTAGGCCGTATTAATAAAAGCGGAATAGTTTCACAGAGGTGAGCTATTGACTATGGATCAGACAATGAGCAAAGATCCTACTGCCGGGATGAGTAGGTAATGGAATGGGTTTCCCAATACGATCAGGCAGCGCTCATTAAATTGTGTCATTGCTAATTCCATGCTCAATACCGTTGAGTTTTGGTCAATTGCCTACCCGGACATTTCAATCCAGTGGTAGTGAAATCTGCTATCAGATATTGGGATGTTTAATATCAGTTCCATTTGGTATGTCACGGATAAGGTATTCCCATTTTGCGAAGAATTGATAAATGTCATCCTTTAAACTGCCCATAAGCACCTCCATCATCTCAACCAGGCCTTATATTCGATCCAGTTAATCTGCTACTATGCAAGATCTGATCAAAAAATATAATGTACCAGTACCCCGGTATACCAGCTACCCAACAGTGCCATTTTGGAAGGAACAGCCCATGGATCTTGACCTTTGGTGTGAGCATGTCAGCAAATCTTTTCATGGGACTAATAGCTCTGAGGGCATCAGCATGTATATTCACCTGCCATTTTGTGAGCGCCTATGTACCTACTGTGGATGTAATAAGCGTATCACCAAAAATCACCAAGTAGAGGAGCCATATATGGCAAGTTTGCTGTTTGAGTGGCGACAGTATTTAACCTTATTCCACCAGCGGCCAATAATTCGGGAAATACACCTGGGTGGTGGTACTCCTACGTTTTTCAGTCCTCAAAACCTCCATAAACTAATTTCTAGTATATTGGATGATTGTTCTCTACACCCGAACTATCAATTTGGGTTTGAGGGCAACCCTGTAAATACTTCCGAGCAGCATTTAAAAGTCCTTTTTTCCCTGGGTTTCAGAAGATTGAGTCTGGGGGTACAGGATTTTAATTCCAAGGTACAACAAGCAGTTAACCGGGTACATGATTTCAAGCAGGTAGAAAAGGTACTAGCACACGCCAGAAATATTGGCTATGATTCCATAAATTTTGATCTGATCTACGGATTGCCGATCCAAACCCGGGATAGTATCCGAAAGACCTTTGAGCTGGTTGGTAAGTTATCTCCGGATCGAATTGCCTATTACAGCTACGCTCATGTACCATGGATATCACCTTCCCAACGGGGATACTCAGAGGACGATCTCCCAAAAGAAACTGAAAAGCGTCAGTTGTATGAAATCGGTAAAGACATACTGATAGAGAGGGGCTATATCGATATAGGAATGGATCATTTTGCCCGTGAGGATGATGCTATTGGCCGGGCATTTAAGAATAATACCCTTCACCGTAATTTTATGGGGTATACTGAAAATCATACTGATTTATTGATAGGGCTGGGGGTTTCAGCAATAAGCGACTGCGGAAGTGCCTACGCTCAAAATGCTAAAGTTGTCGAACAGTATCAACGACAGATTAAAAAGGATGGTTTATCCATTTATCGAGGACATTTTTTATCCGATAATGACCGGGCAACCAGAGATATCATCCTTAAAATTATTTGTTCCGGTCAAGTCGGTCTGAAAAGTGGCATGTTGCAAAATTTGCCAAAAGAGAAGCAACTGGCTTTGAAAACTATGCAGGATGAAGACTTGGTAGAAATGAAAGAAAGCCAACTTAAGGTCACCCACAAGGGAAAGCCTTTTATCAGGAATATCTGCTCTCTATTTGATACTTACGGTACCCATTCTACAGACAAACAAATATTCAGCAAGGCAATTTAGCCAAAGATCTGGTTAACTTTAGTGCAACACAAACCACTCAAGTAGGGCCTACTATTGTTCTAAACTATCTGTTCCGGACTCGTACCTGATCAAACCCATATCTGACAATAGTGTTTTATCCCTTTCCCAAAGGGGATGGAAGGTTACCGAGTTTCTTAAACGGAGTAAACCATAGACCTTACTAAATTTTTTTCAGAAAGATCATTACGTCTAAACTTAAAAAGACTTTTAATTCTGTATTCAGAAATGCGGACTAGCCCGCAAACCCTTAATCTCATCCTCCCTGTGCCAACTACCACTATCGACCACCATCTACCATGGATCTCTATGGCCAGATGCTTTGGCAATTAGTGAATATTCCGCTGCCACTTACAACCCACAACCCAATCTATAATTCATTATTTTCATTCCCGCCTGCTGATGCTTAACTTACATTATTTAGAATTTCACACCATGAAAATCATTATTTTCGGAGCTTGCTTAATCTCGATTACGGTGTCATTAAGCTTCCTGGATCAATCTGAAGATCATCATTCCAATAAAACTTATCAGCCAACCAGCGGCCATTACCTCTATGTAGCTACTCCCGGCATCCGTAACTATCTGGGTTACGGCGGTCATGGTATAGTAGTTTTTGATATTGAGAACGATCACCAATTTGTTAAGCGCATACCCACCGCCGGATTGAAGGAGGATGGCACTCCATCCAATGTCAAAGGCGTCGCAGTCAGTCGACAATTAAACAGCCTATACATATCCACCCTGGAAGCCCTGCAACGGATAGATCTGGAAACGGAGGAGTTGGTGTGGGAAAAACAGTTCGCCGGAGGCTGTGACCGCATGTCCATTTCGCCTGATGGCATGATTATGTATCTGCCTTCCCTGGAGAAGGATTTCTGGAATGTGGTGGATTGTGAATCCGGAGATCTTATTGATACTATCAAGGTGCACTCCCGGGCCCACAATACCATTTATGGCCCTTCCGGAAAGCGAGTGTATATGGCAGATATAGGTTCTCCACTGCTGTATGTAGCAGATCCCAAAACCCATACCATTTCACACACTGTGGGCCCTTTTGGAGCTGGAATTCGCCCTTTTACCATTACCAGTGATGAGTCCAGGGTATTTGTGACCGTCAATGAGCTGTTGGGATTTGAGGTGGGAGACCTTAAAACCGGACAGAAGCTGGAAAATATTACCGTGCTGGGGTGGGATAAAGGCCCGGTGAGACGGCATGGCAATCCCAGTCATGGCATAGGGCTTACCCCAGATGAAGAGGAGGTTTGGGTCTGCGATGGTCACAATATGCGGCTGCATGTCTTTCAGGCCAATCCACCCTATCAACAGCTTACCACCATAGCCCTGGATGATATGCCCGGATGGATCCTGTTTTCTTTAAATGGCCAATATGCTTACCCCTCCAGCGGGGAAGTGATCAATACCAGGACCCGGGAAGTAATTACAAAGTTAAAGGACGATCATTACAACACGGTCTCCAGCGAGAAAATGGTGGAGGTATTTTTGGAAAATGGCAAAGTGGTTAAAGCGGGGGATCAGTTTGGGTTGGGGAGGGCCGATATCGGATTACAGGTTAAATAAATACCATAGTACGAATGAATCCATATATAAAAGTTGCATTATCCACAATTCTATTATCCCATACTATTTCGAGTATTGGGTACACTCAGTCACCCACTACCACCTGGTCCTGGCCGGATGGCAAAAAAGCTGCCCTAAGCCTATCATTCGACGACGCCAGGCAGTCACAGGTGATCCAGGGAACCCAATTGCTTAATAAATATGGTGTAAAAGCCACATTTTATGTGGTACCAGAAGCCATGAATCCAGTTTTGGAAGGATGGAAAGCGGCGGTAGCCCATGGGCATGAGATCGGTAATCATACCCTGTATCATCCCTGCACAGGAAATTTTGCCTGGGCCCGGGACCATGCATTAGAGGATTATACTTTAGATCAAATGAGACAGGAGCTGGAGACAGCTAACCAGCAGATCAAAAATTTGTTGGGTGTGGAGCCAGCATCCTATGCCTATACCTGCGGGCAAAAATTCGTAGGCCGAGGGAAAAATACCAAAAGTTACATCCCTCTGATAGCGGAACTCTTCAGCTCCGGCAGGGGATTTCTGGACGAAACCGCCAACGCTCCCGGTTACCTGGATCTCGCCCAATTGACCGGGATCGAATCAGACGGAAAGGATTTCGCAGAGATAAGACCGATTTTGGAAACTGCCAAGCAGCAAGGGACCTGGGTAGTGTTGTCAGGTCATGAGATGGCTGATGACGGGGATCAGACCACCCGGCTTTCCATGTTGGAAGAACTGATCACCTATGCCCAAGACCCGGCCAACGATATTTGGTTGGCCACGGTGGGGGAGGTTGCGGCATATATTGAGCAGCAGAGCAGGAGGGATCCCCAATACTGGTTGAAAGAATCTTTAACCTTTCATGCCTCCTTCGATCAAGGGTATGATGCAGATTTCTCCAGAGGAGACCCCAGGATGTACACAGCTCCTGCCTATGATGAACTGGAAGCATCGGAAAAAGGGATGAGATCAAATAATGTCAGTCTTACAGCAGCCGGCCTTTTTGGAGGCGCCCTGGATTTTAAGCAAAAGGGGGATGCAGTTATATATTACCGGAGTGAAGATAATATTGCCTATAGTCGGGATAGCTGGGACGGCGCCATTTCCTTATGGCTACAGTTAAACCCAGAGAATGACCTGGAGCCAGGCTACTGCGATCCCATCCAAATTACCGATGAGGGTTATAATGACGCCGCCCTCTGGGTGGATTTTACCGATAAGAATCCCCGGCAATTCCGGATGGGCATATTCGGGGATTTGAAAGTGTGGAATCCTGATAACATCAATCCTGACGAAAATCCTGCTTTCAACCAACGACTGGTAGTGGCTGAAGATCGCCCATTTAATCGGGAACAATGGACGCATGTAGTGATAAGCTTTTCTAAGCTAGGAGGTGCTGAAGCAAAGGCCGATTTTTATGTCAATGGTAAATTACAAGGAACCCAGCCGGATATAACGGAACCCTTTACCTGGGATTTGATGAAATCCAAAATATTCCTGGGGCTGAATTATGTGGGGTTGATTGATGAGGTGGCCATATTCGATCGGTATTTAAGTGAGGAGCAGGTTATGTTGCTTTACAATTTGGAAGAAGGAGCTCGGATATTATGGTGATACGCTTACTCTTTGTCCCAGGTATCGTTCTCCAGATCAAAGGATTTCCTTATAGCTTTCCAGGCCGCTTCATGGGCCAATTCCTCAGAATTAGGCTTGATCAGATCCCTGGAGTCCGGGAAGTTTTTATTGAATTCCGTTCTGTAGAGGTTCTGTACCTCGGTGGGATATTCCCTTATGGTCGGTGGAAGGTCGCCGTTAGTTCTAAAATGCATCTTGACTTCAATTGAAAATGAATTTCCAAGGCAGTATAATTTAATATTTATCGGTTTGTATAAAAAGAATTCCTTACTACATTTGCATTCCATTTGATTTGAACAAGGTTGGTTGGGTTCCACTCTCAAACTCACTCCCACACTCAAACTCAATATGGGATCTTAGCTCCCGCCTTGGTACGGATAGTCATCGGCATTTCGGCGGGCAGGCAGTAGGTTCAGGTCACCTGTCTTACAAGCAGTGGCCGCGTTCAGATAACGTTATGAACGATTTATATAATTTGATAAGGAGTTAGGTATTGGAGTACTCACACTCAAACTCACTCCCGCACTCAAACTCAATATGGGATCTTAGCTCAGTTGGTTCAGAGCACCTGCCTTACAAGCAGGGGGTCACTGGTTCGAATCCAGTAGGTCCCACTTGAAAATCAAGCACTTACAATCATAACTTTGTAAGTGCTTTTTTAATTTGTAAACTATTTGTAAACAGAATGACAGCAAAATTATACTACTCAGGTAAGTGCATTGATCCTAAACGTCTCCATGGAATCGATACGAGCGAATAATTTCGCATCCTAATTAAGGGTCAACATCGAAACTAAGATCCAATCTTCTACAACATGAAGTTTATATTCGAACAAATCCGTACGCCATCTTACAAACAAAAAGCTATTTGTGTCCCTCGTCGAATAATATTACTTGCTGAAATTATTATCAGTGTTTTAAGATTCGGTAGGGTCATTGAGTGTTATTATACCGTCTTCTCCAACAAGCCACGCCCCGGCACCCAATTTTTTTATAGCCGGTAAAATTTCATTTATGGATTCTTGATGAAAGTCATCATCAGGGAGAACCATACCAACATATCTAGGCTTATATCGTGCCATCATGCGCGGTAAACATGCAAACGCAGCATCCGTATGCTTTTGACATTGAAGTCTAGTAAAAGGATTACCGAATCTATTTGACCCGTCAGTTTTGCGATCCGCCGCCTTTGGCTTCAATACAAAGAATTTCACCTTCCCTCTCCGCAACTATGTCTGATCCCTTTTCTTTACCCTTCGCTCGCGATAGAATTTTCCAGTTTTTACCGACCAAGTAGTCAGTAAAAACTTCAGTTATTTCATCCTCTGTTAAAAAGCTATCCACTGTAAAATGTACCGGGCCTAACTTTTTAATACTGGTTCGAAACCTTGATAGGTCCATACATCCCGGTATTAATAAGTAAGTTCCAAATCTTTTTCATTGTTAATCCTGTTTCTTGACTTACAAAAAGTGATGACCTGCTGCCATGAGGTGCACCCAAAAAATAGGGGCGCATTGTTTCCCAAGTTTCACCTAGTTGTGCCCATTCCCAGCCTGGCACTTCCTTTTGAAGCATCATTGGAATGGCTATTGATGCAGGTATCATCCCGTCAAGTGGCATTGGCTTATCCCAATCACACCACACGAGAACGGGGTTTGCATTACTTCTGTAGAATTGCACATCAAGAGGTTCTGCCATTATGGTAGCAGCCGAGATAGCAGGCAATGATTCTACCGAATCTATAACTCTCTGGACATCCCTATAAGGACAGGTAATAAAAGCATTCATGAAATATCGTGAATGGTCCAAACCTTGATAACCACACTGCACACCAGGTACTGTTTCTGGATATCGGTCGTCATGATGGGTAACCAAAGGGTGCCATGAAGGATAGCGATCAACAACCGGGCCGAATTTTTCCACTATTTCGCACAGTTTATTTTCACTGCGTTCTCTTTCTCCTGCTTCAATATTCCTAGGAATAAGGTAGTTTTTTACAGATTCAAATCCGTTCCGAGCTGATTCGTCCGCTCTGAATGCAACTGGTTTCATATGTTTCTTCTACATTATATGATCTTATTGCGCATAATACATATATTTCATGCATGAAACAATTATTTTATGATGTGATCCCCACTGTAACAGAATAGAGCTTACAATACTATCAAACTAGCCGGCTTTTTCGCTACGACAGCTTTCGATATTGTCTATGTCACATATGGGGAATTCCAATCACCTTTTACGCTAAATTTTAGATATCCTGTCTTAAAATACCAACGATCTCTTTGGCTGAAAGAAGTTCCTGCAAATCAAGGTGACCGGAAAAAAGAATCACTATTTACAAAGCCGTAGCTTGTTTAGTATTCCACGGATTAATTGAACGTATTCTTCAATATCGTCCCTAGCCAATGGGCCTGAGCGGTATCTCTCAGGAGGGAAATGTGAAAGAGCATTTCTTAAATATCCCCATTCCAAGAGATTTTTAAAATCTTCATCCGATATGTCTCCTCCAGCCGAACGGACATGCTCAATTTTGGCCTTAAGTCCCATTAGATTATTATTCGGAAAGTAAGTCTGCTTCAATATTCCTTCGAAAATCCCTTGTATTCTCCAAAGCAGGAAATGGTTAAGCAACTGGTTTTCCTCATATTGGTAGTGCGATAAATCACTGATGATTTCAACAGCTTCTTCATGGTCTGTATATTCATTCATTCGCTCTTTATGAAGCCATTCTCTCTCAGCAAGAATTTTATCTATTATGCCAATGACATAATCAAGGTCTGAACAACCAAGTCCATAAGTATGCCAATCAAATTTTCTTAATATATCTCTCAAATGTAAACGTGTAATTTAAGATGACATGCATTAAGAATTATATTATAGTGCATGTTTGCGTAAAATCAACATACCCTACGGCTCTAGTAGGGTCGCTTTTGTTATAAGCTATATGGTATTTGCAAAAGTTCGAGCGATCAACTGATATTATTTAGATCATTTAAGGATTTAACCGCTTTCGCTAATTCGTTTCTGCCCTTTAGTACTTCATTTATTTTTTTTACCAACTCGCAAAGGACAATTCTTATATCTTTTCCGATTTCAAGGCATTTTTCATCCGACAAATTATGGATTCCAATACTCATTGATTTATACAATAATTTCAATGGATTATGCCCTCCAATATAAAGTTCCTCTGGTATAAAATCCTTAATTAATTCTATTGAAGTTGAAAATTGAGTTTCCAGTTTAGCTTTTTCAAATTTAACCAAGAGATCAGGATCTGGATTTATTTGTATCATTGCCTTGTATAGGCTATCAATTAGCTTGTTTTTTTGATTCTCAACTATTCTCCTGTAGTAAGTAATAGCCCCTAATCCTAATCCGTGATTCTCACAGTATTTTGCCTTAATCACTAAGTCTTTACACTTTCCAAATATTGTAATTAGTTTGGTTGGTAGTGAGTCCACATTTGGTGGATATTCACCAAGTTTATAAACATCTGCGTTCTCAGATTTTTCAATTTGCCAGATTCTAATTGCGAAATATTTTATTTCTGTTTTACAATTGCTACATAAATAGTCAATCATGAAGGCATAGGGATAATCATATTCGATTTCTGGATCACTTAAAGTATATGGGTACATTTCCCTAACAAAACTTCTTTTACCCTTACAATTGGTACAGTACAACTCTAAGTCTGGGTATGCTATCCAAATTTTCTCTTTAGTGGAGTATCTTTGGGATCCGTTAACTAGAACATTTTGGACATTCTCATAGTATCCAACACTCTTATTCTCTAGCATTTCCTTTAATGTAATCTTCATCTTCTCTGATAGCATACTAGCAGTCCATACAGAACTCTAGTATTATAATTTTTAACTAATGTTGAAGTTAACCAAACTGGTTGTTCATTCAAAGTATAGATTGGAACCGCTTGCTTAGTGCGTATTCTGGACCAAACGATGAGGATCAGACCAATAATTTTAGGAAAGGAAATCTACCTGCTTTAGGTGTGCCATGTGAGTTCCCAGAAATTCTAGTAGAAGATGAGATTATCCAATGTTTATCGGGATTTACAATCCCAGTCCTCGATCTGCCTGCCGGTTCAAACCTAGTTGTTTTTCCAGCTTGGTATAGCTCAACTCCCGGTGAATAGTACTCCCCTTAAAGGCAATCCCATCCTTCCGGAAAGAAACGCCATAGGCCCTTTCATTTCGGCGTTTGTACAACCTCATTTCAATCCCTTCACGGATGAGATAATTTCAGACAGGCAGTGAAATACCAAGTGAGGACATTGGAAGATTCAGCCTTTGTGTACAGTAGCACAACACTAAAAGTAATCCTCGTTTATAAACCAATTATTTTTTGAAATCATGGTCAGACTATTTTCTTCCATTGTCCTAATTAGGTTAATCAAGTTTGATTGTGTGGTTCAAAATGTTTTCCCAAGAGCTTTTCAACTTCATTGGGTATCTCGTCAAATGAGTAGAAAAAGCATATTTGAACTTTCCAATTTAAAGTATTGAGGCTAGCAAAAGATAAGGGCTAAACCCCGTTCCACCTCCCTCTGTCATGAAACCTAATTTTTTACTACCTTGGATCACGTACAACCTAAACACTCTATCATGAAACTACTATCTCTTTTTACTTGCCTTGTGCTTATTTATGCCTGTCAGCAAGCTCCTGCTCGCTACAGCACCGACTCTCCGGAAATTGATCTGGCGAAATCGGCTATGGACGCTTATCTAGCAGGCGATTGGGAGACTATGCGAAGTGCGTTTGCCGACACGGCTACCATTTATCACAACAACAATGAAGGAATTGGTCCAGACGAAAATATCACCAGTACCCAGGAGAGCCTGGCAGGAATTAGTTCCTATGAGTTAGAAGATGAAACCTACTGGGAAATGATCGTAGATGATGAAAACCGCAAATGGGTGTATTTCTGGGGTACCTGGATTGCCCAACACCAGGCCACTGGATCTACTCTGGAGGTGCCATTCCACATAGCCTGGTGGATACAGGACAATAAAATTGTGGAGGAATATGGATATTGGGATAACACCTCCTTTGTCCTTGCCGATCAGGAGGCTGCTGCTCAGGCATCCGCAAAGGAGGAAGCTACCGCAGAAGAATCCTCAAACTGAATAAGAACTAGTTCTTAAGCTGGCTGGAATTAGTGTTAGTGCCAAAATCCCCACTGGTGGAAAATTTGCTGAGGCTCTAGGAGTTTTTTGCTAATATGACTCCATGAAATCATTAATTCTAGCCATATTATTAGGCCTTGCCAGCTGGTTTGCTCAAGCCCAATCAGCTGAATGGGCGGCTCTCAGTACAGATGACCGCGAGGTCATGAAAGTGATCGTGGATATTTTTGAGGGTATGCGAGAGGGCGATAGCGCCCGGGTCAAAGGTCACTTTTATGAGCACACCACCGCTAATACCACCTATATTGATGATGCCGGTCAGCCTCAATTGCGTACCTTGGATATAACCAAATGGTTTGAAGCCATCGGAGCCCCACATGAAC
Source organism: Cyclobacteriaceae bacterium (assembly GCA_965224285.1). Lineage (GTDB taxonomy): Bacteria > Bacteroidota > Bacteroidia > Cytophagales > Cyclobacteriaceae > JAJCYK01. Next base: position 2,450,720 of record OZ245043.1, on the reverse strand, counting down.
AGATCCTGGATGAACGCTTGTGGAATTACCAGATCCAAAGGGACGGCAATCTGGCCACAGTTTGGGTGGAGTACGCATTTTACTTAGGTGAAGAATTCCATCATTGCGGGGCAGATGCCTTTCAGCTGGCTCATGATGGGCAACATTGGCGTATATTTCACTTGGCGGATACCCGACGCACTGATCCCTGTGAGATTCCCTCTCACATCGCTAATGGCGCCAAGTACTAGGCATGAAGCCGTTAGCAATCATTATAGTGGTATGCTGTAGTTGGAATGTTAAAGCTCAAAGATCACCTATTTTGCTGAGAGACATTTGGGTGGTGGATGTAGTTGACGGCTCCTTATTATCCCGGCCACAGGACGTTCTTATCATAGATGATAAAATCAGCTCCATTACGGATAGCGGAACGCTAACCCCTCCTGCAGATATCATGCAGATAGATGGGCATCAGAAATACCTGATTCCCGGCTTGTGGGACATGCATGCTCATCCGGATGACCCTGAGCTTTGGCGAATGAATCCCGTAGTTGAGCATAGGGACCTTTTAATGCCGCAATTCGTAATCCATGGGGTAACCGGTATCCGGGATATGGCGGGCAGCCTGGCGGAGGCCCATCGGTGGGAGAAGTTAGGCGCTGATGATCAATTGCTTACTCCCAGGATTGTAGCCTGCGGACCATTACTGGATGGGCCTAATCCCATGTGGGACGGCTCTCTTGGTCTGGCAGACCAGAGCCGGATCAAACCTTCGGTAGATTCTTTGATGAATGCCGGGGCCGATTTCCTTAAAGTGTATTCTTTGTTACCCCGTGATCTGTTTTTTACCTTGAGCCGCTACGCGGTGCAACAACAAATCCCTATGGTGGGCCATGTTCCCACGGAAGTGTTGCCTTCGGAAGCGGCTGTTAGCGGCATGAAGAGCCAGGAGCACTTATTGGAGATATTGAAGGAGTGCTCGTCCCGGTCTCAACAGTTAAAAGCGGGTCTGATAACATTTGAACAGCCAACCGGGCTGGAACGGTACATAGCGCGCCAACGGTTTCTGCTGGACACTTTTGATGAGGAACAGTGGGAACAATTGATCCAGGTATTTGTAGAACAAGACACCTGGCATACTCCAACATTGAGTATGTGGTATAAAAATGCCTGGTTTGAGTCTGAACTGGTGAAGGACCGGCCATTATATGATTATCTGCCTCCGTATATTCAAACCTACTGGACCACAGAACACAATGACCATCTTAAATACCGGGAAAACGAATCTTTCATTTCCCTTAAGCAGGACCTATACCGGTTTTATGAGAAGTTAACCCTGGATTTGCACCGCGCTGGTGTCAGAATTATGGCAGGGACAGATACCGGGGCGAATCCCTTGTGCTGGCCGGGAAATGGAGTACATAATGAACTTGAAGCTTTGGTAAATGCCGGGCTTTTGCCGGCAGAGGCCTTAAAGACGGCCACTATAAATCCTGCCCTCTTTTTAGGGATAGAGGCAGAATTGGGGACTGTGGAAGTCGGAAAAGTGGCTGATGTGGTGATCCTGGACAGTAATCCGCTGGTCAATATTAGTGCAATTAGCCAGGTCTGGGGAGTGATTAAAGCGGGAAAATTTATTGGTCCCAAAGAACGACAACAAATCCTGAACCAGATAAAGGAAGTTTTTGAAAAGAGTTAAAGTCATCGACTTTTAGCTAATTAAAAACCGGTAGCAAAGCGCACCCTTGCTACCGGTTTACCCATTCGAATATGGTGTTTTATTAGTTTTGAGGAGTTATAGTAATATTGATTACCTGACCTACCTCTGGATAGCTGAAACCATCGCTGACATTGTCAATATTGGTAACCACTCCATTTTCATCGGTTCCGGCGTTTGCCCCGGATTGGCGTATGACTTGGTTTAGTCCAGCGCCTGGGAACTCATTAACCTCCGTGCCGGCGTCATAGAGCAGGACAGAGCTGGTTACATCCCCGCTTATGGGAGTTCCGTTGTTATATAGTGGTATTCCTCCCTCGGCAAAAGTGTAGAACAGATCATTTGATTGTACGAACATGGTGGCCAGCGATAACTGATCCCCATCAATTGCAGAGACAGTAAATTCATAGGCACCACCGGGGATGGCAGGACCTGGACCGGCAGCGCCCACTGGAGTATTAAACACACCGCTGCCGTTTACGCCACCGGCAGTACTCAATACTGTTGCCAGTGCACCCGGTTCTCCGTCTTCCGCGATAGCTTCCAGTCCTTCTCCCCGATCGGCCACCCCGCTATCAAACAAAGGATTTACCCCGGCATCATGCACTGCCCATACACCTGGTGACAACGGCGTAACCAGTCCGGTATTATCAGTGAGAAAGGCTTGCAAGCTGGTGGCATCCCCATCTTCGGCAATTGCTTCCAATCCATCACCCCGATCAGGTTGATCCACAGTGAACAATGGAGCGTCCTCTGTGTGCACCATCCATGCCAAACCAGCGAAGGGTGTAGGCACGGAAGAGGTTCCAGAAATATTGCGAATGACCACCCTGAATTCAGTGTCAGAACCGGCTACTGCTTCTATTACAACTTCAATAAGGTCGGAAACCGCAGGATAACTAAATCCATCGCCGTTATTGGCCACCAATACTACATTGCCGTTTTCATCCTCTCCGGTGTCGGGACCTCCTTGTCGTGGCGCCTGATTGTCCCCGCTGCCAGGTTCTTCATTTACCTCGGTACCAGCATCCCACAACTCAATCTGACTAGTCAGGTCACCGCTCACCATACTACCATTGTTATATAGGTCTATTCCCATTTCTCCAGGACCCAGGAATAGATCATTTGACTGCACGAACATGGTGACAAAACTGAGTTTAGGGGTTGCCCCAGGTAAAACCACCGGACCTGCATTGAAAGTGAACTCCTGTGCTTCGCCAGGCATCAACAGCCCAGGCACCGTACCACTGGCAAAAAATGATTTGGGTTCATTCACATTTTCTATCCTAATGGTAAAATCGGTAGGAGTAGGATTGGGACCAGGATCAGCTGGGTCGTCGTCATCACAACTCCAGACTGCTAAAAACAAAGGAATTATCCATAAAAGTGATTTTTTCATGATTCAGAATTTTAATTTGGTCAAAGATTAAAACTCCCAATCAAGTATCACGAAAGGATCACAATATCATATACAAATGATATAATCAATTACGAATTACGAATGTGGAATTACGAATTTTACTCACTGTATAAAATCATTCTTTTGGATTTTTTTGCCAGTGAAATGGTCAATTAAGCACTATTTTCCACAATTACTGGCGAAGCATAAACATCTACAATTAGGAAGTGTCAGCGAAGGAGTACCGCCGGGCATCTTTTTTAAAGACAAAAAATTCGTAATTCGTAATTCTTCATTCGTAATTAAACCTTATATACCGGTAACTTAAAGGCAAAAGAGCTTCCTTTATTTATTTTGCTGGTCAAATTGATAGTGGCATTATGGATCTCCAGAATTTTCTTTACTATGGCCAGCCCCAGACCTGAACTGGGAGAATTTTGTCCTTCTTTGCCGGTGAACGCTGATGATTTGGAAGCATTGAAATAGCGCTCAAACACAAAGGGAATATCTGATTCTGGAATGCCTTTTCCAGTGTCGGTCACTTTTACTTCAACATCATTCTCAAATTGATGGGTTTCAATAGTGATAATTCCACCACGGTCACTAAACTTGATAGCATTATCGATCAAATTTTGCAAAACACGTTCAATTAAGGATATATCAGCGTTTACCATTGGTGTCTGATTGTCAATAACCGGTACAATTGAGATATCCTTCTCCTGCGCCAGCAGTTTGTGCTTATGGCTAATGTCCTGAATAAGCTCCGTAATAAAGAAAGGTTCCTTATGAGGTTTTATTTCTCTGGCTTCCAGTTTGGATAATTCAAATAGATCAGAAACCAGTTTCTTCAGCCGTTCAGTACTTTCCAATATAGTATTCAGGTGTTGCTTTCTTTCTGATCCTGATAATTCCTGATCCTTCATCAGCAGGGTTTCAACGTACCCGTGAATTACACTGATTGGGGTACGCAGATCATGAGAAACATTTGCCACCAGCTCCCGACGTAAGGTTTCGGTGGCCTTTATCTTTTCAATATCTCCCAGAATGCGATCCGCCATTTCGTTAAAGGTTACAGCTAACACTTTTAATTCACCACTTGACCTAACGGGTATTCGTTTTTCCAAGCCCCCGTCTTTAAACTGTTTTACCACCTCGATGATCTGGTTTAAATACCGGGTGATAAACCAAAAAATCAACAATCCCACCCCTAGGGCAGTGGCAATGGCGATAAGCATGGTTTTACCGCCTAGCTTCATAATGTAATCGCCAAACAGTTCCTGGGCGGCCAACTCATATTCTTCACTGGCCAATACGATATAAACGTAACCGATCAAAAGGCCATCTTCCTTAATAGGAGCGGCCGAAAACTCCTTCAGTTTTCCAGGGTTTCTGGGGTCATCCCCCATGATGAACGCTTTCCCATGGTCCGCAATAAAAGATCTAAGGGGATCCAGGTTCACCTGCTCCAATTTTACCTTCTTATAGGGAGCCACATAATTTAAAATTTTTCCCTGGGCATCAAGTAAATATACCTCAATACTGGGGTTTATGGCCATCATACTGGTCATGATCATATCCATTGAGGTTTCATCTACCTGGCCATTTTGGAAAGTTGGTTTTACCTCTGAAACTACATGTTCGGCCAGATTAGCATGCAACCGCTGGTTTTTTACCTGAAAGTACATTTTTACCGTGTCTACCGTGATAAACACATAGGCGCCTCCGATCAATGCCAAGAGGATCAGAAAGGTAAAGGCAATTTTCCAGTATAGACTGCTGAAAATCTTCTTCATAATGTTTATTCATCGTTAAAACGATACCCCACCCCCCAGGTAGTCAGAATGTACCGAGGCTGATTAGGGTTTGGTTCAATCTTAGCCCGTAACCGGTTGATGTGTGAATTAACCGTATGCTCATAACCTTCGAATTCATAGCCCCAAACCAACCTTAATAATCGGCTTCTGGAATAGCTATGCCCGGGATTGGTGGCCAGCAAAACCAATAAATCAAATTCTTTTGGGGTCAACTCCAATCGCTCATCATTTAGCAAAACCTTTCTTTTACTAACTTCAATGGAGAGTCCATGGTAATTGATTATTTCAGGCGCCTGTTCACTTTGGCTCTCACTGTCCATTTTTACTCTCCTGAAGATCGCCTTTACCCGGGCAATGAACTCCCTGATACTAAAGGGTTTTGTCAAGTAGTCATCGGCGCCGGTCTCTAAACCTAAAATTTTATCGATCTCTTCCGATCTGGAGGTGAGCATAAGGATCGGCGTATGATTTTTAGATGCTCTCAATTGCCTACAAACCTCCAGGCCATCAGTTTTTGGTAGCATGATATCTAGTATAATGAGGTCGATGTCTGGATCGGAAGCGGCTTTTATTCCCTTTTCACCGTCGGAAGCAACCATAGTTTCACACTCCAGATCCTTCAGATGGATTTGGAGCAGGTTTACGATATTTGGATCATCCTCGACAATTAAGACTTTGTGCATGGCGGAATCCTAAGAGAATTCAAAAGTAATGGTTAATTATCACAAAAATGTCACAGCACTATAACCCATTAATGGAATTCATCTTTGCGGATTTTATCCTGTTCAAAGTGAATTTAAACCTGAGTTAATTTGGGTTGTCTAATTTTCCAAAAGGAATTTGATACGAATGCCACTATATCCTTCACAAAGCTGGTATGCCAAAGTGTCACCGGAACTCCTGGAAAGGTACCTGGCGGCTGACCACCCTTCGAAGTCTGACCGCCTGCTAATAGATCTGATATATAAGGGAAATTGCTCCAATCTTCAGCAGGAAATAGAGATCTTATCGATTATCGATCATCAGTTGAAAATTTCTATCCCACTTGAAAGACTGCCGGAGATTGCCTTGATGAAAGAGGCCAGTGCCTTGAGGTTGGATCATTCCGGATAGGACTGTTCCATTATCTCTTTGCGTAATTCAATTAGTTTTTGATCTGTTAATTCATACCGTTCGATCAATAAAGTAACCTCATGGTTTTCTACTTCAATCATAGCATCAAATTCATTGAAATTTTGATCTATTCGCTGTTTGATGGTTTCCACATAGTGCCCCAATTTATTCTGGATCTCCTCCTGCAGGGATTCTTTACCTTTTGATACTTCTTTTCTAAAATTATCCATAACTTTTTTCCGCTTGAGTCCCACGGTTATTCCTGCAAATAAAATTCCGATTGCAGATAGGATACCCCCAGTAATATCGAAAACCATTCCTTTGGTGACAGCGGCTATTACCACTCCAATCACTGCCAGGCCACCGCCTTGAGCCAATTCAGGGGAAAACTGGGCTTCCTCCGGAATCATGGAGTCATCCACAAAACTCTCGGTACGATTCAGGAACTTGGTGAAGGCCTGCTGTAAATCCTGCATAACCTGTACTCGCTTCTCAGCGATGTCTGCGAATATCTCCTGGTCGGTCTTAAGGATGGTTTTACTATTTTTAATCTTGAGTTCAATCATCTTGGCCATCTGTTGGATACTATCCGCCACTGAGGTTACTCCTTCATTCACTTTAAGGGTAAGTTCCGTCTTTAATGACCTTTCCATGTCGTCGGTAAGCGCCTTCAGCCACCCAGTAGCTGACTCTTTCTTATTAAAAATAGAGAGGATGGATCTTTTCATCAAAGTGAAAAAGCCCAACCCTTCCCCTAGTTCTTTTTCTGCTTTACGGGTAATACGTTCGTATGCGGCAGTCAGATTTTCTACCAGTACGTCAACTTGCTTCCTGCTTCGAACGCCTTGTTCCTCCAGGGTCTCCCGAATGTCGGCCCGAAATTCCTTATCGGCATGCAGCTGTTTTTGCCGTAGCTCTAATCCGGTACTAATCTTATCCCTGATTTCAAAGCTGGTTTCCAGGTTATTCTGCAGCTTCAGCCAAGGTGCTTTACCGCCGGTTACATGGGTATTGATATAGCTGATTATGTCCGGCATACCGCTGCTCTCCTGTTCCCCGTTTAAAGCCCGTTTAGCGGACACGGCAAAAACCTGTGGGGCTTGTATTCCTTTTTTTTCAGCTTGTGAACGCACACCCTCCAGGTTGACCGCTAAATCTTCATCTTCCATTAAGTCGGCCTGCTGTAATACGAAGATTACTTTTTTTCTCCAATCCGCATGGATATAATCGAAAAATTCCCAGGCGGATTGACGATAGGGGTTTTTGGCCTCAAAAACAAACACGATCAGATCACTTACGGGAATGAACCGTTCTGTGATCTCTTGATGATGCTTGATTATGGTATTGGTACCTGGAGTGTCAACAATAGCGATATCCCGTAATATCTCCACCGGTTGGTAGACTTTTTTCAGGTATTCATTGAGCACTAATACATTGTCTTCTCCATAAAGGATCTGTTGTATGGTGTCGGTGCAGGGATCTGGCGCTACTTTACATACTTCTACATCCGACCCCAGTAAAGCGTTGATAAAGCTACTTTTTCCCGCTTTTACTTCTCCTACGATCACGAACATAAAGGGTTCACGGATCCGTTCGCGTAGATCGCTGGCGGTTTGGGCCAGGCTAGGGCTGTTGATCCTTTCAGTTAACTCGTGAAGATCCTTGATTGCTTCTTCCAACCGTGCCCGGTAATTCCGCAGCTTGGCATCAATAATGTCTAAAGGCATATAATCAAATATAATCCGAAATCCTGATATGTGCAGCTAAACTTAAATGCATTCAAATTGTTAGATTAACGGCTTAGATGTAACTTTTATCCCCAATCCCGACCTATCAGCAGCTTTTTTCGTATAAGGTTAGGGATATTGGGTTTGCTAAAAAACCGTGGAACCGTAATGAATAAATATTGGAAATGGATCATTATCGCAATTATATTGGTAATTGTGATTTACCTGGTTAGTCCAGGTTTGACCGGTGTTTTTAGCAAGGATCAAACAGAAAATACTGCAGCAGCGGGCCCGCCCCCCTCTAAGATACCGGTAAGTGCAGTGATTGTACAACCCAAAGCAATTAACAATCAAATTACCGTAACCGGAACTATCACCGCTAATGAGGATATTGAGCTCAGAAGTGAGGTTTCCGGAATAATTCAACGGATACATTTTAAGGAGGGGTCGCGGGTAAAAAAAGGTGATTTACTAGTGAGCCTGGATCATGAGGAGTTAAGTGCTGAATTGGAAAAGTTGCGGCACACCCAAAAGCTTTACCGGGATTCGGAGTACCGCCAAAAACAATTGTTGGAGCGGGAAGCCATCAGTCAGGAGGAATATGAACAGGCTCTTACTGAGCTCAATACGGTAACCTCTGACATTAAAGTGGTACAAAGTCAATACAATAAAACCAAGATAAGGGCGCCATTCAACGGAGTAATTGGCCTTAGACATGTTTCCGAGGGATCATATCTCACCCCGAGTGACCCCATTGCCAATCTTTATAACATCAACCCGGTCAAGATTGAATTTGCCATTCCTGAAAAGTATAGCGGTAAGGTAAACGTAGGAGATAAAGTGGTGTTTACTACCGAAGCGCTGGATACACTCAAAAGCGGTACCATTTATGCCATTGAACCAAGGGTGGACAATGAAACCCGTACTTTGCGTATGAGGGCCACCAGCAGCAATAATGACCGCACCTTGCTCCCGGGACAGTTCGCCCGGATCCAGCTGATCTTTAACACCATAGATGAGGCACTAATGGTTCCCACCGAGGCTGTAGTACCTGAGCTGGGTGGGCACAAGGTGTTTGCCAACCGCAATGGGGAGGTAGTTTCTTTACCCGTCAAGATCGGAATTCGCACAGAAAGTGAGATAGAAATAGTCTCGGGACTGCAATCAAGGGATACTGTGATCACCTCAGGGATCTTACAAATTAGGCCGGGATCAGCAGTGGAAGTAACCATAACCAATTGAAATGAGCTTAGCTAGTGTAAGTATAAATCGTCCGGTGCTCGCGGTAGTGATGTCGCTGGTGATCGTGATTTTTGGTTTGGTGGGATTTAATTTTCTGGGCATTAGAGAATATCCCAGTGTGGATCCTCCAATAATTACCGTAGCCACTAATTATAGTGGTGCTAATGCCGATATAATAGAATCCCAGATTACGGAGCCTTTGGAAGAATCTATCAACGGAATTGAAGGCATTAAAGCGCTTACTTCGGTTTCTCGGGATGGCCGCAGTACCATTTCGGTAGAATTTGATTTAGGGACTGATCTGGAAAGGGCTGCCAATGATGTCAGGGACAGGGTTTCAAGGGCTGTTAGACAATTACCACCCGATACCGATCCGCCGATAGTAAGTAAGGCTGACGCAGATTCCTTCCCTATTATCATTACCAGCTTACAAAGTGAGTCCAGGTCGTTACTGGAATTGACGGCTTTTGCCGAAAACAATGTAAAGGAAAGACTGCAGACTATCCCTGGGGTCAGTGAGATCCGGGTTTGGGGTTCTAAAACCTATTCCATGCGTTTATGGATGGACCCTTTGAAATTAGCGGCATACCAGCTTACTCCCCTGGACATTCTCAATGCTGTGACCAACAATAATGTAGAACTACCCTCGGGCATGGTAGAGGGGGTGAATACCGAACTTACTGTACGCACTCAGGGTCGCTTGGTGTCAGCCAATTCCTTTAATGAGTTGATTGTCAAGGAGGACGCCGCCGGCATAGTGCGTTTTCAAGATATAGGCCGGGCGGAATTAGCACCGGAAAACTTACGCACCATACTTAAACGAGACGGCGTTCCTATGGTGATGCCGGTTATTGTGGCCCAGCCGGGATCCAATCATATTGAAATAGCCGAAGAAGTATATAAACGGTTTGAGAGTATAAAAAAGGACCTTCCCCAGGATGTTAAAGCCCAGATAAATCATGACAGTACTGAATATATCAAGGCTTCTATTCGGGAAGTGGAACAAACCATCTTTTTAGCCTTTATTCTGGTAGTGGCCATAATCTATCTTTTCTTGAGGGATTGGCGAACCACCATTATACCGGTTGTAACCATACCGATCAGTCTGATCGGGTCTTTTTTCATCATGTACCTGGCTGGATTCAGTATTAATGTGTTGACGCTCCTGGGGATTGTGTTGGCCATCGGCTTAGTGGTGGACGACACTATTGTAGTGTTGGAAAATATATATCAAAAAATAGAGGAGGGTGATGATCCCAAAAAAGCCGGTATCAAGGGCACCGCGGAAATATTCTTTGCGGTGATCTCTACCACTATTGCCCTGGCAGCGGTATTTCTGCCCCTGATATTTTTGCAGGGCCTGACCGGCAGGTTATTTAGGGAATTTGGGGTGGTGGTCGCAGGGGCGGTAATTATCTCCAGCTTTGTAGCCCTGACCCTGACCCCCATGATCAGTAGTAAATTGCTGAAAAAAAGGAAAAAACAGACTAAATTTTACCGGTGGACCGAACCTTTTTTTCAAAGATTGACCAAAGGGTACGAGCGGTTAGTAACCTCATTTGTCGGTGCCAGATGGCTCGCTTTTCCGATAATGATCCTGGCGGGCTTGTTGATCTATATTTTATACATCAACTTGCCCAGCGAGCTGGCTCCTTTGGAGGATAGAAACAGCTTTAGGGTGATCGCCACCGCTCCCGAAGGAGTAACTTTCGAGTACATGGATCAATATGTGGACGAAGTGGTTGCCGTGGCCATGGAAAATGTACCCGAGCGAAAATTCATTGGATCGGTTACCTCTCCCGGGTTCGGGGCCAGCAGCTCCGTGAATACCGCCTTTTTGTTTGCTATGCTGGAAGAAAGTTCAGAACGTGAGCGGTCGGTATCTCAGATCATCAGCGATGTTACCCCAGCTATTCAACGAATGACTAAGGCCAGGGCTTTCGTGGTGCAACCTCCAACTATAGGTACCAATAGTTTAAGAGGCTTCCCTATTCAGTTTATTATTCAGGCGCCAAATCTTCAAAAATTGAAAGATATCCTCCCCGACTTTATGCAACGGGCTCATGCCGATCCCACCTTTGATTTTGTAAGTTTGGATTTAAAGTTCAATAAACCTGAAATCAACATTGACATCGACAGGGAAAAGGCCCGGGCACTGGGTGTTTCAGTTTTGGATATTGCCCGAACCCTCCAATTGGCCTTTAGCGGTCAGCGGTTTGGGTATTTTATTCAGGACGGTAAACAGTACCAGGTAATTGGTCAAGTCGATCGAAATAACCGCAATGATCCTTTAGACCTGCAGTCTCTATACTTGCGAAACCAGCAGGGGGAACTTATCCAGATGGATAACCTGGTCAGATTGCGGGAAGAAAGTAATCCGCCTCAACTGTATCGCTTCAATCGTTTCGTCTCCGCCACTGTTTCAGCCAACCCGGTGGAAGGCAAAACCATAGGGGATGGGGTTGAAGCCATGGAGAGAATTGCCGATGAGGTACTGGATGAATCATTTTCCACTGCACTTTCAGGAGAGTCCAGCGAGTTTAGGGAAAGCACCTCCAGTCTGTACTTCGCTTTCGTTTTTGCTTTGATCCTGATCTACCTGGCTTTATCCGCACAATTTGAAAGCTTTAGAGACCCTCTGATCATAATGTTCACCGTGCCGCTGGCCATGGCAGGTGCTTTGATTACCCTGACTTTATTCAACGAGTCTTTAAATATTTTCAGTCAGATTGGCATAATAATGCTTATTGGATTAGTCACTAAAAATGGCATCCTGATCGTTGAATTTGCCAATCAAAAGAAGGCCAGAGGAGAGAATATTAAAGACGCTATTATAGCGGCTGCGGCTCAAAGATTCCGCCCCATTCTAATGACCAGTTTATCTACCGTGCTGGGAATCTTGCCCATAGCCTTGGCTTTGGGCGCAGGTGCGGAAAGCAGGGTTTCTATGGGTCTTACGGTTATTGGAGGCTTGATCTTTGCCACTGTACTCACCCTTTTTGTAATTCCGGCAATTTACACCTACGTTACCGGTAAATCCGCCAGAATGATACGTACCTAATGATGATCTTGAGGTTAATTTTACATTTCGCTTTCTGCATATGCGTAGGTGTCTCCTCTTGGGCACAGGAAACTCTAACTCTCAATAATGCCATCGAATTGGGGTTGCAAAACAACTTCTCTATTCAAATAGCTCACAATGACCAAAGTATTGCCGTAAACAACAATACGGCTGGTAACGCAGGAATGCTCCCCAGTCTGGATGTGGAAGCCAACCGAGCCTTCGAAAGGGAGAATGTTGATTTGGACATACAAGGATCTGAAGGGATATTTAACGTAAGCCGGGACTGGGCCAAATCGGACCGGCTTTCTGCCGCGGCTACTTTGAACTGGACTTTGTTTGATGGTATGGGGATGTTTATGGCCAAAGAACGACTGGAAACCTTAAGCGCCTGGGGTGAACTAAATACACAACAGGTGGTACAGAATACTGTGGCGGAAATTATGATCGCCTATTACCAGATCCTCCTGGAGCAGGAAAAGTTAAGGGTATTAACTGCAAATCTGGAGGTATCTCAGCGGCGGCAGGACTTCGCCCAAAATCGATATGAGGTGGGGAAAGGGTCAAAATTGGATTATTTATCAGCTCAGGTAGATTACAACAGCGATCAATCTGGCTTGATCCGCCAGGAAGAATTCATTGAAAATGCCAAAGTTGACCTAAACCTGTTATTGAGTAGAGCAGTTGACAGTGATTTTCAGGTCAGCGGTGAGATTACTCCCGATCAATCAATGGTCTACACAGAGCTGGAGAATCAATTGAGCAATTCAAATCCAGAAATCCTCATGGCTTTACAAGACCACAACGCCGCCTACTATCAGTTTAGAGAAGAGCAGGCAAGCCGTTATCCAAGTCTCTCATTGGACCTGTCATACAACTACGTTAATCAGGAAAATGAAGCGGGCCAACTAAGATCACTTACATCCGATGGGGTCACATATGGTGTGACAGCCCGATGGAATATTTTTAATGGTTTTAATACCAACAGAAGGATACAAAACGCTCGTATCCAACATCAATCAACCCTGCTGGCGATGGATGATTTAAAATTGCAGCTCACAGGGCAATTGAGAAAGGTTTATAATAATTATACGAATAGTTTGCGCCTGATGGGTCTGGAAGAGGCCAACCTTTCTGTAGCGGAGGAAAACGAAGAAATTGCTATCGCTCGTTTTCAACTGGGAGCAAGTAATTCATTAGAACTGCGGGAGGCTCAGCGCAATCTGGTAGATGCAAATAGCAGACTATTAGATGCCAAGTTCGCTACAAAGTTGGCAGAAATTGAACTGCTTAGACTTTCGGGTAATTTGGTCAAGAGCCGGCCTTGACTAACATATCCCGGGAAGGGACCTGTTGTAAACGTCGGGTCAGTAAATGGACTTCCGCTTCTAATGCAGGAAAGAGTGCAGCAGGTGAAGTGTATCCAACATCGTTAAAACCCCAGACCACCAGTTGTTGGGGATCAATACTTTCTGAACGCAATACCCGGTGTAATAGCTCTGATCCGTTTACCAGAACAATTAAGTTATTTTGCTTGAAGTCACTTGTTTTAACGGCTGCTGGAGGGCGAAAATTTCCTGGTAAAGGAATGCCTCTGGCATGCAAAGCCCTTACACACCGAGGATCTATATTCTGATCCCGGTTTTTTAAGAACACACCCCTGGAAATTCCCTGAAAGTGATGCAGATGGTCACAGGCCCACTGATTAAAAATAATTTCAGCGAATCTACTGGCACAGTAATTTCCTATGCCTAAGAACAAAACCCGGTGATCCTGAGAGTTATACATGACCATTGATGGTTATAACGCTTGAAAGTCACCCATAGTGTAAATAAAAAATGCAAAAGTCCTGTTCAAATTGCTTGTATTCCATAGGAACCAAATGCTAAATACTTGGAAGGTAGTGATTTTTGATGCTTACATTTTGCTATATTGCGGGCTGTTTTTGGCTGAGTAATTCATAAATTAATATTACCTATGAGTACAGATTTTAAGTTTAAGTTTTCCTACGATATTAACCCAAAATATAAGAAGACGGTAGCTTATTTCAGTATGGAATTTGGTATTGATCAGGCGCTTAAAATATATTCCGGGGGATTGGGATTTTTGGCGGGATCTCACATGCGGAGTGTTTACGAACTAGGACAACCTGTAATAGGCATCGGAATGCTTTGGAAGAAAGGGTACTATGATCAAATCCGCAAAGCAGATAAATCGATGGAGGTGTTGTTTCAGGATAAAATATACAGCTTCTTGAAAGATACCGGCGTTTCTTTTGAGATTCAGGTAAATCAACATCCGGTGAAAATCAAGGCCTATTATCTGCCACCTGAGGTATTTAATACTGCTCCATTGTTTCTATTGTCCACTGACATTGGTGAAAATGATTATTTGGCTCAAACCATCAGCCATCGCCTTTACGATTCTAATGCATCGACCAGGATCGCCCAATATATCGTATTGGGAATCGGTGGAGCCACGCTTTTGGATAAATTAAATATCCAGGTTGATCTTTATCACTTGAACGAAGCACATGCTCTGCCCGCCGCCTTCTATATGTATGAGAAACTGGCAGATGTGGATGATCTGAAATCGCAATTGGTCTTTACCACACACACTCCGGAGCAGGCTGGCAATGAAGTACATGAGTACAGTCTGCTGGATAAGATGGGATTCTTTAATGGATTGGATAGTCAAACAGTTCGGGAGATCACAGGAATCGATGAACCCGCATTTAATCTTACCCTGGGTGCCTTGCGGTTGAGTAAAATTGCCAATGGGGTAAGCAAGAAACACGGAGATGTTGCCAGACAGATGTGGGATAGCCATTCGGGAATTTGCCCTATTATTTCCATAACCAATGCCCAGAATAAAAAATACTGGGCAGATAAGAAATTATATAAACACGCCGCGGTCAAAGATCTGGCCGCCATGCGAAAGAGAAAGAGGGCGTTAAAAACCAAGTTTTTCGAGATTGTAGCTGACCAGACGGGTAAGATCATGGACCCTGATATTCTTACCTTGGTTTGGGCCAGAAGGTTTGCTGAATACAAACGGCCTGATTTAATAGCTTCTGATGGGGAGCGTTTTAGAAAATTAGTCACCGATAAAGATCACCCCTTACAGATAGTATGGGCCGGCAAGCCATATCCTCAGGATTACGGGGCCATCAGTACTTTTGATAGTTTGGTCTATTTGAATAAGGAGTATATGAATTGCGCCATTTTGGTAGGATATGAACTGTGGCTGTCCCGGATGATGAAACGAGGCGCCGACTTGTGGTTGAACAATCCCAGGGTACCCAGGGAGGCCAGCGGCACCAGCGGCATGACGGCAGCTATGAATGGAGCAGTGAATTTTAGCACTCAGGATGGTTGGATCCTGGAATATGCCAAACACGGACACAATAGTTTCGTGGTACCGTTGGTTGATCCGGAGTTGCCGCATCATGAACAGGATACTGTCGATGGAAAAAATTTGTTGGATGTGCTGGAATTCGAAATCCTACCCGCTTATTACGATGATCACGACCAGTGGGATGATATCGTTTATCATAGTGTTACGGAGGTAGTGCCTTATTTTGATTCCAATCGTATGGCTGAAGAATACTTTAGCCAGCTCTACCGGTTTGAACATGAAACAGTACCCATAACTCCGGATTAATAAAATTGTGCACTAGAAAATCTTAACCCTAATGAGTGGAGGTTCACTATCCCGGCATGCATCGACGCTGCAAGATTTGCCTATCTTCAAAATGTTGCCAGAGCAGGTACTGGAGGAGCTGGCGAATCAGGCAGAGGCGGTTACCATTCCCAAAGATCGTGAGATAATTGCCAAGGGCGATTCGGGTGATAGCATGTACGTACTGTTAAAGGGAGTGGTCAGGGTTCATGACCAAGACCAACTCCTGGCTACCTTAATTGCAGGGGAGTACTTCGGGGAGTATGCATTAATTGATCACTATACCCGAAGTGCAACTGTGACCACCAATCAGGTTTGTGAACTATTGATCCTGAAGGGAAATAGTTTTAGGTCTGTCATGGAGCAGTATCCCAAATCCAGGGATGCTATCATGAAGCAGCTCACTAAGCGGCTCCGGGATTTAAACGTTATGCAGGAGCAGTTGATGAGGAAAAATCAGGAGATTCGAGAGCAAACCCTGGAGATCGAGGGGATGAATACCCAGTTACAAGCCATGAACGAACAAAAGTCATATATCATGAAGGTTCTGGCCCATGAATTGCGAAATACTTTGACCGCTGGTATCACCTTGGGAGAATCCTTACAGCAGGAGATCATGGAAAAGACTCCTGAGCTCAACGAGTATATGCAGCCCCTTAATAAGTCCTTGTGGAGGATGAGCCAAAGTGTGGACCGGATGCTTGAATCCGAGTCGAAGATTGAAGTTGGAGAAGTTCGTGCAGTTGAATTCAGCTTGACGGAGTTGCTTGAAAACGTTAAGGACCAATTCAAGGACCTCGCGTCAGGGAAAAAAATAAAACTGACCCTTAAAGGGGATCATTACCTGGTGAAACTTGACCGCAGTTTGACCCGTCAAATTTTGGAAATAATCATTGGTGGGGCTATTAAGTTCAGTCCGGGAGGAGCCAAGGTTGGCATCAAGGTCTTTACCGATCAGGAGCGCTTATGCATCAGCATTAAGGATCAGGGACCGGGATTCACCGCGGAGGCCTTAAAGCCATTAACCGTCCCCGAACTGGGTCAGGATGTGATTTTACATAATCCATCCGATCTTAGTTTATCCATCATCCGGCGTTATACGGAGTCCATGGGGGGAACAGTAAAGTGTATAAGCAAGCCTGGAAAAGGGGCTGAATTTATTCTGCGATTCAATGAATTTACCCGAACCTCTGCCGATAAAGGACTATGGGGACTATTTAAATAGCTGATATTTTTTTAACTCATTTATGAAAGTTTCTACCACCACTAAAATTAAAATCAGGCTGGTATTGAGTATTCTTATCGGCTGGATCATTCTGGGGGCTTTCATTTCTATTTACAACCATTTGTTGATAGAATCCATTGGGGTTTACGACTTTGGTGACAGTTTCGTCACCATGATCGTGGCAGTCACTCTAGCGGGTTTGATAGGTGGCGGACTAATTGTGTTTGTACTCAGAGATCGATTTAGACGGCAGCCATTGGGCCTGGGTTTATTATCTTACGCCGCGACTTTTACCCTGTTAATAGCGCTCATTACTTTAGCAGCTGCCTTTCTGTACAGTTCCCTCAATATGGACCTTCCAATTTATCACAATGAGGTAGTTCAGGAAGTCAAACGGTATATGCTGGAAGACTATGGGTATCTGGTAAATTTAATAACCTGGAGCACTATTGCTTTTTTTACGGTGCTGGCTCTGCAAGTGAACGACAGCTATGGACAGGGGGTACTTAAAAATATGCTTCTCGGCAGGTACCATGAGCCCAAACAGGAACAACGGATTTTTATGTTCCTGGATTTGGATTCCAGCACTAGTATCGCCGAAAGTCTGGGCAGCATACGATATTTCAAATTTCAGAGCAAGTTCTTTTATGACATTTCCCGTCCTATTATCGAGTCATATGGGGAGATATATCAATATGTGGGAGATGAGATAGTCGTATCCTGGCCCCTTCGAAGAGGCATCAAGAAGGCCAGGGCTCTCAAGTGTTTTTTTAGGATCGAGGATACTATAAAACAAAAGGCCGCTGCTTTTGAAGAACGCTTTGGCCTGGTACCTTCGTTCAAAGCGGGATTACATTGTGGCGAGGTTACGGTTGGCGAGATCGGTTCAGTAAAAAAAGAGATTATTTTTTCCGGTGATGTTTTGAATACTACCAGCCGAATGCAAGATTTGTGTAAGGAGTTAGATGTACAATTTCTAGTCTCCAAAACCTTATTAGACAAGATGCCTGGATTGGATCGATTCGAGATTCAGGAACTGCAGCAAATGAGTCTCAAAGGAAAACAAAACCCAGTGACTCTATACTCGGTAAAGAGAAAAACAGCTGATTCCCGTATTTCAACTACTGTAAACCCTGCCGAGTCAATCTAGTTAGTTTCAGGGGTGAGCTTGCGGAATTCAGAAGTACTTTTTAATTACTACCGTCGCATTGTGCCCTCCGAACCCAAAGGTATTACTTAAGGCAAAATCAACTTGGCGCGATTGTGTCTGGGACGGGGTGATCTTTAAGTGAGCGGGAGTTGCCGGATCCAATTCACGTATGTTGATGGTTGGAGGTATCTGATCGTGGTGAACGCACAAAGTACAGATGGCCGCTTCAATAGCGCCGGCAGCGCCCAGCAGATGACCAGTCATGGATTTAGTGGCGCCGATGTGAGGGCTCTCTTCACCCTGGAATAATTTAGAAATCGCTTTGAGTTCCGACAGATCCCCCACCGCGGTGGAGGTAGCGTGAGCGTTGATATAATCCAGGTCATGGGGTTGCAAACCTGCTTCTTCCAAGGCTAATTGCATCCCTTTCAAAGCGCCCAAGCCTTCGGGATGAGTGGCAGTTGGGTGATAAGCGTCGGCGGTCATCCCTCCTCCAGCCACTTCTCCATAAATGATGGCGCCTCTAGCCAGAGCGTGCTCCAGGGATTCCAGGATCAGGGCGCTGGCTCCTTCACCCATAACAAACCCATCCCGTTGGCTATCGAAAGGCCGGCTGGCTGTTTGGGGGTCGTCATTACGAGTGGATAACGCTCTCATAGCGCCAAAGCCACCCACCCCGGATTCGGTAATGGGAGCTTCCGAGCCGCCAGCCACAATTAAATCCGCTTTATTTAATCGGATATAGTTGAATGCATCCAGAATAGCGGTAGTGGAGGAGGCGCAGGCCGACACTGGGCAATAGTTCGCCCCCTGTAGCCCATGCCGAATACTAATAGCGCCAGAAGGGGTGTCAATGAGTATTTTAGGCACAAAAAATGGATTGAAGCGAGGTAGCCCTCCGGACAAGGCATAGGCTTTGAGCTCCTGGTCAAAAGTGTAAATGCCACCATTTCCCGATGACCAGATAACCCCGCATCGATGGCGATCCAGCTGATTGAAATCCAGGGCAGCGTGTTGGATGGCCTCATCGGAAGCGATCAGAGCGTACTGGGTAAAAGGGTCTGTCTTGCGCGCTTCTTTACTATCAAAATAATCTGATTCTCGGTAACCTTTTATTTCGCAAGCGAATTTTGTTTTGAAATTGGTAGTATCAAACTTGGTGATAGGTACCGCGCCACTTATGCCATTCAATAAATTGGGCCAAAACTCTTTTAAGTTCTTACCCAGTGGACTCAGTACACCCAAGCCGGTAATAACCACTCTTTTTAATTTCATAATTACTTATCAGTTGGTAAGTTAAGCTCTTTATTTAGTTGATCGGTAATGTCATGATACAATTCTTCGCCCAATAGTCGGGACAATTGCAGGGAACCGGTAAGGCTGGCGATCATAGCGCTAGCTTTATCTTCACTGCGGCCTTGGAACTGCCAAACCCCAATCTGCCTTCCGTGGGAAAGAAGTTGTGAAAACCATTTGTGGACCTCAGTGGCCAACTTTTTAAGGTCATGCTGCATAGTAGTTGGTAGTGTTTGAAAATCCGTTGCCAAGGCGCCTATCAAACAAATTCGTTGATTCCGTTGAAGATTATAGCGATATATCTGATAAAACCAGTGCAATTGTTGTTGGGGAGGCAATACCCGGTGCTCGGGATGCTGGGTCCATTTTTGAAATCTTTCTTTGGTTTGTTTAATAATAGCTAAGCCCAGTAGCTCCTTGGTAGGGAAGTGGTAATGAATGGCGGCATTCTTTATGCCCAAAGGCTCACTTAAATGCTGATAGCTAAAGGCATTAAAACCTCTGGTTTGTATTAGATCCTCGGCTAATTCCAGAATTTTCCTGCGGGTAATGTTTCTGGATGTCATATTTATTATACTTATTAGTAAGTAAATCAACTATTATTTATTATTTAACCCAAATATTGAAGGTTATATTTCAAATATTCCTGCATCGAGTGATGGAGAAAAAGAATACCACCATCAGAGCGCATGACAAATAAGAACGACGACCTATTGGATTGGATCTCCATATTGACCTTACTGCGGATTGCGGTGGTCTGGAATATTCTGATTGCCTGCAACCGGGCTTCCGTTGATTATCTGATCACTTCATCCTTAATGGATACAATTAATCAATGGTTATACCAGATTACCTGCAATATTCAAACCCATGCCATATAGAATCTCCCGGGATCAGTAACATGAGTTTATAAGATTTCGTAACTTATGGTATACCCCAACACCATGCGCCTTCCAATATGTCTAGTTGCGTTGATCATCACCTGTTCCCTGTGGGCTCAGGAACATGAAATAATACGCAGTATCTATTTTGGAGGAGGTAGTTATTATATCGACCTGGAACAAAACCAGGAGATCAGTGAATTTCTGGATTCCTTACCCTATGTGGAGAATTACCAAATATCCATCAATAGTCATACCGATAATATAGGAGGTGCCGCTTACAACATGTGGTTGTCACAGATGCGCAGCGAGGCTGTTTTGGAATTGCTATCCCAGAATGCCATCCACCGTGACCGGGTACTGATCAGGAATAATGGTCAGCATAATCCGTATTTTGACAACAAGACTCACATCGGCAGGCTGTCCAACCGCCGGGTAGATATTATTTTCACCCCACCGGTGTTTTGATAAGCCACTCCATCATCTGGTGTTAGTCACAGTTGGCCTTTACAACCAAAAGAGGCTGCAGGTTTCGAATATATATTTGGGCGTGTCACGCCCTGGGGCGTGATCGGGCTATCCGCTACAAATCCTCTCAAGCTCCTGTTGAATGGATCTTTGGTAAACTGATTGAACTTCTCAGCGTGATGCGGGTTTTCCGCTGCTATCCCTCACGCATTATTTTATAGTTTAATTTAATTCATGACATTATTAAATCTTGGGTTGCCAAATCCTAACCCTAAAAACAGTCCTCTTTTGTAACGAGTTGAGAATTTAAATCATCGTGATATTAAATAAATATTCTAATCTCAATTCCTGCTACTCTCTATTGCTATCTTGCTTAAAAAAATCAAGTTCAGATCTGATTAAGCAGGCCCTGGGTTTCCTCGACCTGCACAAGGGGTGGGGGACGGGGGGACTCCCCAAGGTGTCGGGGAGAAATAGGAGGATTTTGCGCCTATAATAGGTGGCTTGTCACAGGATCAAAAATCTGCTACTAGTTGCTTTTTAAAAGACTCGCTGTAGTGTCGTTTCTTGCGAATCTTTCTTAGATGTGTTTTTATAAGTTACCACGTGTTAGTGGTCAACTCATATCAGGGACGTACAGTACAAAATTCGTAATTCGTCATTCGTCATTCGTAATTAAATTTCATGTTCCTTCCCCTGTTCCGCCACCCTAAACCCCCGCCTGAGCACTTCTTGATAAGCATCACTTTGAACATTCAGTAGGGGATTGGTATGATTAAAATGAATAAAATGCACCTTACTTCTTTCTTCAACAGCCAGTTTCTCAAACCTATCCATGCTTTCCAACACCCGTGGGTGGGGGATGCTGCTCATATCCCGGTGCCCTAACTCTCCGTCCCGATAAAAGCTCCCGTCGATAAAAGCCAGGTCCACCTGGCTGATCTGCTTTGTTATATCCCTATCCCATCGATCCCAGGAGTCGATATCCGGGATAAACAAGGCGCTTTTTTCCACCCCCTTGATCTTAAATCCTGCGGTCTCACCATATTCATCCCGATGGGGTACCTTTAACGCAGTTATTTCCAAATCTGGCATCAGCTTGATGGTGCTGTCGTCGGCCATTACTTTAAGTTCAATATTCTGCAGTTTCACCAATTGACTCCAGGGTCCATTTTCAGCTAGGAATTGACTCATTTTCGGTAATGTGTATACCGGCACTTTATTAGTGTGCATGACCTCTTTCCCCAAATGCATCAACCCGGTATAATGCCCGATATGGGCATGGGTAATAAAGATCCCGCTTAGTTCCGTATCCCATCTTTTCCTGATCAGGTGAAGTTGATCCTTGATATCTGGGGTGGCATCAAACAGCCAATGTTTTCCTGCCTCTGGATGAACCACTGCCAGTGAACTTACCATTCTCCTCAATTCTGGATTATCCCAGGCCAGGGCACAACAATCTTCCAAACATTCTGCCTGGGGAAAACCTGCATCCTGAGCGATTCCAAGAACTACTAATAGGGGACCGGAAGAAGGTTCTAGAGCCTGATTAGCGCTACTTACCGTGTCGGGCGGTGTTTGTCGGCAACCAGCCATACCGTAAATAAAGACGGCGTTTAGGATCAGGAACAGGAATTTTACCGTGGCCATCAGCAGGAATTTAATAAATTGGAATTCGTAACAAATTATATTAATTTTTGCTATTCAACCCCTATGTTATTTCCAAAATTCTTTTAAACCCATCATTTTCAGATGATTGCTGTGGCTGATCGCAATAAAGCTACTGTGGCACTACTGATGGAGGAGGTATGAGATCAGCAACCACCCCACTGGCAACACCGTGAGTACCCAGGGTATCACTATTATGCCACTAAAAGAGCAGAGAATAGCCAAACAGCAGGTAGTATGGGATACCTTGAGCATGCTGGAGCAGTTACCAGCCCTAAACCTGGAATGAAATAAACCCAGAGTAAAACAGTGATTATTGGTTCAATTGAACTGATAGGTTTTTATTTGATTTTCTCTTCTGTCTCCTCTTCTTTGTTCATTACCCGAGTTTGTATCCGTATCGACATAAGGTGTATCTGCTGGTAAAGTTCTTTGGAAAACTTTTCATCCAATCCCAGCTTCTTTGCCAGAGCCAGTCTATCCTTGAGCAATTCATCCCATCTGCTTACCTGTAGAATGGTCATTTTGTGTTCTTTTTTATGCTCTGCTATTTTTTCCACCACTTTGGCCCGCCGTGCAATGGTATCCAGGATCTCCATATCGATCAGATCGATTTCATCCCGGTACAGACTTAGAAAATCCACTGCGGTTTCAGCATCCCCTTCGGGCTTTCGTAAATTTAGTTGTTCCAGCAGTTCAGCTAGGGCGGGTGGAGTCAATTGTTGTGCTTTATCACTCCAAGCCTCATCTGGATTGGGATGGGACTCCAACATCAGTCCGTTCATGGCCAGATCCAAGGCCTTTTGAGATACTTCCAGCAGTAAACTCCGGTTTCCACAAATGTGGCTGGGATCGCAGATCATAGGCAGATCAGGCAATAATCGTTTTAGCTCAATAGGTAATTTCCACTGGGGAGCATTACGAAAGCGTCCATTTTGACCGCTGGAAAATCCCCGGTGGATAGCGGCCAAACGGGTAATTCCGGCCTGGTGAATTCGTTCAATGGCCCCCAGCCATAGTTGCAGATCCGGGTTGATGGGATTTTTCACCATCACCGGTATATCCACTCCTTTCAGGGCATTGGCAATTTCCTGTACACTGAAAGGGTTGACCGTGGTCCGGGCGCCTACCCATAGTATGTCCACACCATGTTTCAGAGCTTCGTAAACGTGATTAGCATTGGCTACTTCCACGGAGGTCATCAATCCAGTTTCGGCCTTAACCTGTTGCAGCCAACCCAGCGCCTCTATCCCGATACCTTCAAAACTATTGGGCCGGGTTCGCGGCTTCCAAATACCTGCCCTGAACACTTTTACCTGAGGCGTTTTTTCCCTTAAGGCCTTAGCGGTTTCCATGACCTGTTCAAAGGTTTCCGCACTGCAAGGACCACTGATGATCAGCGGTAGTTGATCAGTAATCCCCCATTGATCTAATGGCTTGATCTTCATCTCTAATTTTTTCATGTCGCTGTAATATTAATTTCTTTAATTCTGTTGATAGCTTGGGTAATTTTTTCTTCAGGCACACATAAGGACGCCCGGATATATCCTTCTCCCAGCGATCCAAAAACGGTGCCCGGTACTACAAACACTCTTGCCTGCTGTAAAATTTCTTCGGTGAACGCCTCAGTGTCTGAATGGGAGTTGCTCATCTTGCCCCATACAAATAATCCGGCACTTTGGGGATGGTAAGTACAACCCAAATAATCCATAAGTTGCCAGGTAAGTTCCCTTCTACCACGGTAGATCTCATTCTGTTGCCTATGCCAGGCATCCCTAGGTTGTAAGGCGGTTATAGCGCCTTCTTGTAATCCTTTGAACATACCGCTATCAATATTGCTTTTAACCTTGATAATGGCATCCAGGTAATCCCGTTGACCGGTGACCATCCCAATCCTCCATCCAGCCATATGGTGTCCTTTACTTAAAGAATTCAATTCCAAAGCATGTTCAATGGCGCCATCTACTTGGTGCAAGCTGATCGGAGGGTCCGCATTCAGGATCAAACTATAAGGATTGTCATGACAGAGCAGGATCTGCCGATCAATGCACCATTGCATCAATCGACTAAAGACGTCCAGTTTTGCTATGGCCCCTGTGGGCATATGGGGATAATTGATCCACATGAGCTTTATTCCGGTGCTATCCAGGTTGTCCAGAAATTTCCAGTCAGGGGACCAATCGTTATGGGGGTCCAAAGGGTAGCATACAGGTTGGGCGCCCACTAAGGCACTAGTTCCTGAGTATCCCGGATAACCCGGATTTGGCACTAGCACCTGATCACCTGGGTTTAAGAATGCCATAGAAATATGGAAAATACCCTCTTTTGAACCCATCAAGGGCAGTAATTCTACTTCTGGATCTACCAATACTCCATATGTCCGGTAATACCATTCGGCCATAGCCTGTCGCAGCTGTGGTATACCCCGATAGGGCTGATATCCGTGATTCTCTACTTTTAGTGCCGAGGCATTTAGCGATTCTATGACCTCAGGATCAGGTCCCAGGTCCGGGCTTCCCACTCCTAGGTTGATTACCTGGTCCCCTCCCCGGGCATTCATTTTCCGGATCTCTGCCAGCTTTCTAGAGAAGTAATATTCGTCCAGATGCTGTAGCTTGCTCGCTGCAGGTATGATCATTTTGTTTATTTCCTTTCTTATAACTTCCCAATATCCTTAGGGACAAAGTAACTTTCTCCAATTCTTCGACAGCTTTTGGTAAATCTGCCGCCGGCTCCCATTCAACATCCAGGTGAAATTGATATTGATAGGGCTTCTCCATTATGGGTACCGACTGAATTTTGGTTATGTTGATATTACTTTGTTGAAATACCTGTAACACTTCTAATAATGATCCCACCTTATGAGAAGTTTCCAGGCAGATTGAGGCCTTATTAGGGTTATCCACCTGTTCAAGGTCATCAGCGCTAAGCACCAGGAACCTGGTCTGGTTCTGTTTTAAATTTTCAATGTCCCGTGCCAGGATCTCCAGACCATAGCGCTTGGCTGCCTCTTTTCCCGCTATTGCAGCTACTTTCGACAGTCCATGTTGGGCGATTTCCTGAGCGCTCCCGGCGGTGTCGTACTTTTCAATGGCGATTAAATGAGGGTGCTGCTCCAAAAACCAGTTACATTGATTTAGTGCAATGGGGTGTGAATGCACATACTCGATATCTTGGATCCGCTGTCCTGGTAAGGCCATTAGATGCTGTTCTATATGCAAGTAATACTCCCCAATGATGTGCAGAGGATAATTTTGCAAAAGGCCGTAGTTCGGTAGTAAACTGCCGGTAAAGGTATTTTCAATGGCCATCACCGCATTGTCAACCTGACCGTTCTGAAGGGCTTCACAAACCTGAACGAAGCTTCTGCACTCCAGGATGTCAATATCTTTGCTAAAGTATTCAATGGCAACCTGATGGTGGAAGGAAGCTTCTGCCCCCTGAATGGCGATATGTCGTTTGGTCATAGGCATAAAAAAAGTCCCGGTTTATCCGGGACTAGTAAGGTTTCGTATCTTGTTTGTTTCAATACATTACCCTATAATCCCGGTAGGGGATTAAAAAAGTAAAAGAAAAATGTATTGAAGTATTTAGTCATGTTCGCAATTATTACTTACAAGTATAATCAAATATATAAGTAGGGTGCAAGTTTTTTAACAATTTATTAATGGATAAAGGTTCCCCATTTATTTAAAAAACCTCCGCCCGCTCCTGAAGCGAGATTTTTGACCAGGCTTTTTCCTTAATGATCTCTCCCACTTTACGGCCCTGTATTTTACTTTCCAGCCATGAGATTATATCAAAGTAAATAAAAGCCCTTTTTTCATAAGGGCTTTCCACCAGTGTCAGCAGTTGAGACCGTAGAGACTTGAACTGTTGTATAAGTTCACTATGGGTCATATTCCCTTGGAGCGTTTTGATAAACCCCAGGATATAATGCTGAAATTTTTGCAAGTCATCCTTTTTGGAAAGATAGCGATAGGTGGAGCGCAAATAATAAGGGATGACCTCGGTATGTCCCAATTCGAAATGACAGATTAGGTTGACAATGCGGGCAAAGCTGTGCACGTCCTCCCGAATGTTCTCACTGTCGGTGTTGATGATCCGATGAAGCCACTTAATGGCTTGATTAAAATTACTGTTACCAAAATATAGGCAGGCGATCTTATAATACATAATGAGCCGCGAATGTTTATCCAATTGCTCAATAAATTGTTCCAAAACCGGCTCAATTTTTCCCATAAGATTGACCCCGATATCAAAATCCCCCACCATGAAATACTTATTGAATAAATGGGAGTAAGTATATTTTTGGAGTTTCAAAGTCAAATTGGGGTCGAGTTCCACACCAGGTAATCGAGGCAAGCTTTTCATTCGTCTATGGTTGATCACAAAGGCATGATATTGCAATAACTTATATTGGGCGATCATCAGGTGATTCAAACCTTTTAAATATATATCCAGATAATCGGATATTGCCTGGCTTTGTTCAATCAGGTCCACCCATTTTTGCGCATAACGGCATCCCTGGCTGAAATCCTGTATGAAAAAGGAATAGTCCACATAGAGATTGTAAAGGTGTAGTTTTTCATAAAATCCCAGAGAGCTTTCATTGAACCCCGGCAGTCCCTCCTGGAATATAGAGCTAACTTTATCGTAATCCTCCTGATTGCGAATGAAGCCCTTCTGCATATAAAGCGCGTTAAGCTTAGCCGCAATGTTGGAGAATGAATTAATATTATTTATCCGGTTGTTGACATCCCTAACCTGCTCGATAATGGCATTTACCCTTTTGCGGTTGCCCTTGTCGATGGTTTGGTGTAATACGAGTTTCTCCCATTTATAAATTTCCAACAGGAGCTCCAGGTTGTGATGCTTTTGGGCCAGTTTTTTAGCTTTCGTCAACATGTTTACACATTGACTGTATAAACTTCGATTATATAGGATCTGAGCGTGATCAATCAATTCACGGATTCGTATATCTCTGTTACTACTGCAGTCATAAGCCCTCAAGCTTTGTAGTATCCTACGGTATAAATGGGCTTTAAGATTGGACATTTGAGCAGCCTTAAAACCAGGTTCCTGTATCAGAATAGCTTGCTCATCATATTGCTCCTGCGCATCTATAATTTCAAATAATCGTAAAAATTTCTTCTCCTGCGCTTTACCATCACGGTTTACGAATAGTTTAAAATATCGCTTTTCACTAGCTGATAACCCTTTGATCAGTTGAAACAAGTTATGAGATTGCCCTTTGGACATCGTAAATATTTTGATTAAAAGTTATCATTAAACGCCTTTTATTCCCATAAATGTACTTATAATTTGATATTAGACATTGTAATTACCAGCATTTTTGATTTTTAAATAGCCGTTACCTCTGGTAACTTTCATCCATGTTTATCAAAACCCATCATTTATGGATACCAGGGTAAAAATCTTTGACACTACTTTAAGGGACGGAGAGCAGGTGCCGGGTTGTGGCTTAAATAAAGAGGAGAAAGTGATCATCGCCAGGGCATTGGAGGATTTAGGGGTGGATGTAATTGAAGCCGGTTTTCCCATTTCCAGCCCGGGAGACTTTGAATCGGTAAAAGCAATCACCGAAAATGTAACGGAGCCAACGGTCTGTGCTTTAAGCAGGGCGGTGGAGAAGGATATAGAATGTGCCGCACAGGCGCTGATCCATGCAAAACATCCCAGGATACATACTGGATTGGGAACCTCCGATCAGCATATCTTTACTAAACTAAAATCCACCAGGGAAAAAGTTATGGAACGGGGGGTGGCGGCAGTGAAGCTGGCTAAAAAGCATGTTGAGGACGTAGAGTTTTACGCAGAGGACGCCGGTCGGACGGACAACGAGTACCTGGCAAAGATAATTGAACAAGTAGTAGCGGCTGGAGCCACTGTGGTTAATATCCCCGATACTACCGGCTATTGCCTGCCGGAAGAGTATGGGGAAAAAATCAAATTTCTGGTAGACAATGTTAAGGGAATTGATAAAGTAACCATTTCCACCCATTGTCATAATGATCTAGGTTTAGCCACCGCCAATTCTATCGCTGGAGTACAAAACGGAGCCAGGCAGATCGAATGCACCATTAACGGCTGTGGCGAAAGAGCGGGCAACACCTCCTTGGAAGAGGTAGTAATGATCATGCGTAAGCATCGCTGGTTGCCTTATACTACTGGCATACAAACCCAACATTTATACCCGGTTAGCCGATTGGTTTCAGAAACCATGGGTATGCCGGTGCAGCCCAACAAAGCAATCGTGGGAGCCAATGCATTTGCTCACAGCTCCGGCATTCATCAGGACGGAGTTATAAAAAACAGGGAAAATTATGAAATCATCGATCCCAAGGAAGTTGGAGTAAATGAATCATCTATTGTATTGACCGCTCGCAGTGGCAGAGCTGCCCTGAATTACCGAGTCAAAAAACTAGGTCTTGATTTACAGGCCAGCGATAGTGAATTGGTTTATGAGAAGTTTCTGGAACTGGCAGACAGGATAAAGCTGGTTCAGGACCAGGACCTGAAGGAGTTGATCCATAAACATTTACAGCTTAGTGTAAACCCATAGCACAAAGATGTCGGGAAAAACTTTATTCGATAAAGTCTGGGAACAGCATGTTGTGGCTCAGGTGGAAGATGGACCCAGCATGTTGTATATCGATAAACATTTCATTCATGAGGTGACCAGCCCCCAGGCGTTCAATGGACTGCGACGCAGGGGTATCCCCGTTTTCAGACCAGAACGAACCGTAGCTACCGCCGACCACAATGTTCCTACTATCAACCAGCATTTGCCCATAAAGGATGAATTATCCCGGATGCAGGTGGAAAAATTAACTAAAAACTGTGAAGAATTTGGTGTGGAGCTCTACGGTCTGGGTCATAAATATCAGGGAATTGTCCACGTTATTGGTCCCGAATTGGGTATTACTCAGCCGGGAATGACCATCGTATGTGGCGACAGCCATACTTCTACCCACGGGGCTTTTGGGGCCATTGCCTTTGGTATCGGCACCAGTGAGGTGGAACAGGTTTTGGCTACCCAATGCGTATTGCAGTATAAGCCGAAACGCATGAAAATCGAAATCGAGGGTCCTTTATCACCGGGAGTGGTTTCTAAGGACATCATACTATATGTAGCTTCCAAGATATCTACTAGCGGCGCTACCGGTCACTTTATTGAATATACCGGATCTACCATTAGGGGGCTTTCCATGGAGGCCCGAATGACCATTTGCAATATGAGTATTGAGATGGGTGCCAGGGGAGGGTTGATCGCACCCGATGCCACTACTTTCAGCTATCTTCAAGGGAGGAAATTTGCTCCACAAGGGGAAGAATTGAAACAAAAACTGCAATATTGGGAAGAGCTGTATTCCGATAGCGATGCCACATTTGATGTCACTTATAAATTTGATGCTCATGACATCGCACCTATGATCACATATGGTACTAATCCAGGAATGGGGATGAAGATTGATGACACCATACCTACCAAGGGTCAATCTGGAAGCAGCTTTGGAAAGGCTTTAAACTACATGGGACTGAAGCCCGGTGATTACTTGCTGGGTAAGCCGGTAAATTATGTGTTTATAGGCAGTTGTACAAACTCCCGCATTGAAGATTTGAGATTAGTGGCCTCTATGGTCAAGGGTCGGGCCAAGGCTTCCAACGTGAACGCTATGATCATCCCCGGTTCAAAACAGGTGGAATTGCAGGCTATAGAAGAGGGTCTTGACCAGGTATTTAAAGAAGCTGGTTTTGAATTAAGACAGCCAGGTTGTTCTGCTTGTCTGGGCATGAATGAAGATAAAATACCGGCTGGTGAGTACTGTGTTTCTACCAGCAACCGCAATTATGAAGGGCGGCAGGGGCCAGGAGCCAGAACCCTTCTGGCTAGCCCCCTGACAGCTGCTGCTGCCGCATTAGAGGGAAGGATTACGGACGTAAGAGAATACTATTAATATGGAGCCTTTTGTATCACTGCGATCCCCTTGTATTGCCTTGCCAATAGAGAATATCGATACCGATCAGATAATTCCTGCTCGTTTCCTAAAAGCTACTACCAAGGACGGATTTGGGGAAAACCTGTTCAGAGACTGGCGATATGATAAACAGGGTATTGCCGTGCCGGACTTCGTATTGAATAAACCGGGCGTGGTAGGTCAGATCCTGGTGGCAGGCAAGAACTTTGGTTGCGGCTCCAGCCGCGAGCACGCCGCCTGGGCACTGGTGGACTATGGTTTCAGAGTGGTTATATCCAGTTTCTTCGCAGATATCTTTAAGAACAATGCGCTGAATAACGGCTTACTTCCGGTGCAGGTATCACAAGAATTTCTGGAAGATTTATTTCGGCAGTTGGAAGCTTCGAGGGAATTGATGGTGGCGGTAGACCTGCCATCGCAGACAGTGGAGATAGAATCATCAGGAGAATCCACCAAATTTGATATCAACCCCCATAAGAAAAACTGCCTGTTGCAGGGTTATGACGATATTGACTATTTATTGAGTAAGCTGCCGGAGATAAGGGACTTTGAAACCACAAATCAATTTGCCTGATGAAAGCTAACATAGCAGTATTAAAAGGAGACGGCATAGGGCCGGAAGTTATTCGTGAAGCCCTGAAATGCCTGGAAGCTGTACAAGAGAGATTTGGGCATGTTTTTAGCCTGGAAGAGGGCTTGATTGGAGCAGCAGCCATTGATGAGGTTGGGGTTCCGTTTCCTGAGGAAACCAAAAATATCTGCCATAATTCTCAAGCAATTTTGTTTGGCGCCATTGGACATCCTAAATATGACAATGATCCTAAAGCCAAGGTACGCCCCGAACAAGGACTTCTTGCCATGAGAAAAGAGCTCGGACTGTATGCTAATATACGACCGGTGAAGAGCTATCCTCAATTATTGGGAAAATCACCTCTTAAAGAAGACAAAGTGAAGGGGGTGGATTTTACCGTTTTCAGGGAGCTTACCGGGGGCATTTACTTTGGTCAACCAAGAGGTCGAAGTGAGGACGGGGATACTGCCTTTGATACCTGCCAATATCACCGCAATGAAATTCAGCGAATTGCCGAATTGGCATTTCGCGCAGCATCTGCCAGACGAGGCCACCTGACACTAGTGGACAAAGCCAACGTATTAGCCACCAGCAGGTTGTGGAGGGAGACCGTGAAAGATGTTTCGGCAAACTACACACAAGTGACTCTTGACTTTATGTTTGTCGATAATGCCGCCATGCAACTGATACAAAATCCCGGACGATTTGATGTGATCCTTACCGAGAATATGTTTGGGGACATTATAACTGACGAGGCTTCGGTGCTAACCGGCTCCATGGGAATGTTACCTTCTGCTTCCGTAGGCTCCGGGGTTGCACTGTATGAACCTATCCACGGATCATACCCGGAAGTTGCGGGCTTGAATAAGGCCAATCCTATGGCGGCAATTCTGTCCCTGGCCATGATGATGGAATACAGCTTTGATCTGCGTGATGAAGCAGAGACCATACGGGAGGCAGTACTGCACTGTATTGAGCAGGAGATCCTTACTGAAGAGTTACAGTCCAACTCCCCTAGTTCTACAAGTCAGGTGGGTGATGCTATAGCCAGCAGAATAGACTCGGAGAAATTAGCAGATTTAAAAAGACCATAAAAGGTTTGGAAATATGAATTTAAATTTATTTATCTTTACTGTTTCAAATAAAAGAAATTATGATCAACACCTATATCATTATTTCCATTACCCTCATTAGCGTGCTCGTGAGAACGCTGAAACAGGAATGGTATACATGATATAGACCAGCGTAAAAAATCAAATGCCATTCCACTCGGGATGGCATTTTTTTTTGCTGGCTAAGTCGCACTACTACTATGTATCTCGATAGAGACACTATATTATTTCTGGATGGCAAATGGTTGAAAGCCAACGAAGCCATGGGCGATCTGTTCAGTCAAACATTGCATTATGGCAATGGGGTATTTGAAGGGCTCCGAGCCTATGAAACCTCCGCGGGCCCCCATATTTTCAAGGCAAAAGAGCATTTTGACCGTTTACACCATTCTGCCGACAGGATGTTTATTGACATCCCCTATTCATCGGAGGAGCTTACTGAAATAGCCTACCAACTATTGAAGAGAAACAGATTGACCAGCGCCTATATCCGGCCTTTGGTTTATTTGGGTAATAACATGACCTTGACAGAGACCAAGGAAGTATACGTTCTTATGGCAGCCTGGCAATGGGGAAGGTATCTGGGTAGCGATCCCCTTAGGGTGATGATCTCCAGTTATGAAAAACAAAGTCCCAAATCAATACCGGTTGATGCCAAGATCTGTGGAAATTATACCAATTCTATTCTGGCGACTATGGAAGCGAAATCCAAAGGGTTTGACGAGGCGCTGATCCTGGATCATGAAGGCCATGTCGCTGAAGGCCCGGGAGCGAACTTCTTTTATGAGAAAAAGGAGGTATTGTATACTCCGGCGGCTGGAAATATTCTGCCAGGCATCACCAGGTCTACGGTGATGGAATATGCCAGGGAAATGGGTTATGATGTTGTTGAAAGGAAACTTGATCCTGAAGAGTTGGTGGATGCTGATCATGCCTTCTTTACGGGAACTGCAATTGAAATTTCCGGCATCAAATCTATTGGAGGTCATAATTACTCCATGGAGTGGGAAGATACTATCGCCTACAGCTTATTCCTAGTGTACCGGCAGCAGGTGGCAAATAATGAATTCAGAGATTTTACCTTGGTTTAGGAAATGCGTGAACTAAACAAATACAGTAAAACTGTCACTCAGGATGTGTCGCAGCCTGCTTCTCAGGCCATGTTCCACGCCATTGGCTTAAGTACTGAAGATTTAAAGAAAGCCCAGGTAGGTATCGCCAGTACAGGTTATGAGGGTAATCCCTGTAACATGCAACTCAATGGGCTGGCACAGGAAGTGAAGCAGGGTGCCATATCAGAAGACCTGATCGGCCTGGTTTTTAACACCATAGGGGTCAGCGATGGCATTTCCATGGGGACCCCAGGAATGCGTTTCTCTCTTCCATCCAGGGATATTATAGCTGATTCCATAGAAACCGTGGTAAATGCACAAAGCTATGATGGGATTGTTGCAGTGGTAGGTTGTGATAAAAATATGCCGGGAGCCATGATGGCCTTGGGAAGAATAAATCGTCCAGGAATTATCGTCTATGGTGGAACTATAGCCCCAGGGCGTTATAAAGATCGCAGATTGGATATTGTTTCCGCCTTTGAAGCATTAGGAGAACGATACAGTGAGGCAATAACCGAAGACGAATTCCAAGGAATCATTCAAAATGCCTGCCCCGGTGCAGGCGCCTGCGGCGGCATGTATACTGCCAACACCATGGCTACTGCCCTGGAGGCCATGGGAATGACTTTACCTTATAGCGCCAGCAATCCAGCGGTTAGTAAAGAAAAAATAGCCGAATGTAGGGAAGCGGGTAAAGCCATGAGACAATTATTAGAATTAGACCTCAAACCGAGGGATATTGTCACCCAGGCGTCCATGCGAAATGCCCTTACCATGGTTATGGCTTTAGGAGGGTCGACTAATGCGGTGCTGCATTTGTTGGCTATTGCCAGATCGCTGGAATTGGAACTTCAACTGGAAGACTTCCAGGAAGTGAGTGATCGCACTCCGTATTTGGCCGATCTAAAACCAAGCGGACGGTACCTGATGGAAGACTTGCACAAGGTTGGTGGAACTCCCGCAGTGATGAAAAGGCTACTTTCAGAGGGGCTTTTGGATGGCAGTTGCCGCACTATTACCGGTTTAAGCCTGGCTGAAAACCTGGAGCCTTTGGATAATTTACCTCAGGATCAAAAGATTATTCATCCCGTGGAGTCACCAATAAAATCCACCGGCCACTTGCAAATTCTTTATGGCAATCTGGCTCAACAAGGTGCCGTAGCTAAAATTACCGGTAAAGAAGGGGAGAGATTTACTGGTACGGCACGGGTATTTGACGGAGAATTTGAAGCCAACCGGGGAATTCAAGAAGGAAAAGTAAAGGCTGGTGATGTAGTAGTGATCCGTTACGAGGGCCCCAGAGGGGGACCGGGAATGCCGGAAATGCTGAAACCAACTTCTGCCATCATGGGTGCAGGACTGGGTAAATCTGTAGCGCTCATTACCGATGGTCGATTTTCAGGGGGCACCCACGGTTTTGTGGTAGGACACATCACTCCGGAAGCCCAGGAGGGTGGATTGATAGCCTTACTTAAAGACGGTGACCAAATTACTATTGATGCTACCAAACATTTAATACAGGTGGATCTCAGTGATGAAGAAATTAAAACTAGGAGATCGGAGTGGTTGCAGCCACCACTGAAACCCAAACAAGGTATTCTCTTTAAATATGCCAATGCCGTTTCATCGGCTGCCAAGGGCTGTGTAACCGACCAATAATCATGGAAACATTAGCAACAAAAAAGACGCAAACTAAAGAACAGTTGATCACCGGAGCTGAAGCCGTGATCCGGGCCCTGCTGGCAGAGCAGGTGGACACTATCTTTGGTTATCCCGGTGGGGCGATCATGCCGATATACGATGCCTTGTATCAATTTAAAGATCAGGTAAATCATGTGCTGGTACGTCACGAACAAGGAGCTACTCACGCCGCTCAGGGGTA
This sequence comes from Cyclobacteriaceae bacterium, assembly GCA_965224285.1. Lineage (GTDB taxonomy): Bacteria > Bacteroidota > Bacteroidia > Cytophagales > Cyclobacteriaceae > JAJCYK01. The sequence goes on along the minus strand of OZ245043.1, from coordinate 2,415,619 downwards.
TGCCAGGGTCAGTAACAAGCCGGGGGTGGTGTTCGCCACTTCAGGTCCTGGGGCCACAAACCTAATAACTGGGATAGCAGATGCCCAAATTGATAGTACCGCCATGGTCTGTATTACCGGGCAGGTGCCATCAAAATTATTGGGCACGGATGCATTTCAGGAAACTGATGTGATCGGAATATCCATGCCGGTCACCAAATGGAACCATCAGATTACCGAGGCTGCTGAAATACCTGAAGTAATAGCAAAAGCTTTTTACATCGCCAAATCTGGCAGACCAGGTCCGGTTCTTATTGACATCACCAAGGATGCCCAATTTGAAACTCTGGATTTTAAATACCAGCCTTGCCTCAACATACGTACTTATCATCCACGACCGAAACTCAATTCAGAGAGAATACAGGCAGCGGCTGAACTGATCAACCAGGCAAAGCGACCGATGTTATTGTTAGGGCAGGGAGTGTTGATTTCACAGGCCCAGGATGTTTTAAGACAGTTTATTGAAAAAGCTGATATCCCCACTGCCTGGACCATACTGGGATTATCAGCATTGGATCATGATCACCCCCTGAATATGGGGATGTTGGGTATGCATGGTAACTATGCCCCTAATGTACTGACCAATGAATGTGATGTGCTGATTGCAGTTGGAATGCGTTTTGACGACCGGGTGACTGGGGATACCACTAGATATGCTACCCAGGCCAAAGTGATCCACATTGAAATCGATCCATCCGAAGTGGACAAGAATATTAAAGCCCATATACCAGTAATAGCTGATGCCAAGGAAGCGCTTACTGCTCTGATAGACAGAGTGGAAGCAGGATCCCACCCGCAATGGAAGAAGCGTTTTGCCGACCTGCACCAGGTGGAGGAGCAAAAGATTATCCAAAAAGACCTGTATCCTGAATCTCCTGGCATCAAAATGGGTGAGGTGGTTAGGAGAATTTCTGAACAGACTCGGGGGAAAGCGATAATTGTGACAGATGTTGGTCAGCATCAAATGTCGACTTCCCGTTATTATGAATTCAAACTGCCCCATAGTAATGTGACCAGCGGAGGACTGGGCACCATGGGCTTTGCCTTGCCGGCTGCCATGGGTGCAAAAATTGGATCACCAGATCGCCAGGTGGTGGCTATCATCGGAGACGGTGGGTTCCAGATGACCCTGCAAGAGCTGGGTACTATCTTCCAATATGATATTCCGGTTAAAATAGTCATACTAAATAACAGCTTCCTGGGTATGGTTAGGCAATGGCAGCAATTGTTTTTTGAAAGGCGCTACTCATTCACAGAAATGAAGAATCCCGATTTTACCAAAATCGCCAAAGGATTCTCCATTGAAAGTGAAAAAGTGGAGCAGCGTGAGCAGCTATCCGACGCCATCGAAACCATGTTGAATCACCCTTCAGCTTATCTATTGGAAGTGGTAGTAGAAAAAGAAGAAAATGTATTTCCCATGGTTCCAAGCGGTGCTGCGGTATCAGATATCAGAATGGAGTAGTTATGGCACAAACAAGAAACAATAGTACGCCGTTGAATAATGAGCACCAGGTGCGCTCTTTCAATCTGTCCATTCTGACGGAGAATAAGAGTGGTTTGCTCAATGCTGTAACCATCATATTCACCCGAAGAAAAATTAACATCGAAAGCATAAATGTTTCGGAAACGGAGGTGGAAGGGGTGAGCCGTTATACTATTGTGATCAATACCACTCGTGCACAGGCAGAAAAGGTGGTAAAGCGTATTCGCAAGCTGATCGAGGTTTTCTGGGCCTTTGTTTATGAGGATCAGGATATTTACTATCAGGAAATAGCGCTTTATAAAGTGCCCACCAAAATATTCCTGAATAGTGACAATACTGAGCAGCTAATACGTAATAACGGTGCTCGCATCCTGGTCATAGAGGAGGAATTTATAATCATAGAAAAAACTGGTCATCAGCAAGAAACCAGAGACTTGTTCGAAAAATTAAAACCATATGGGGTGTTGGAGTTCGTGAGATCCGGAAGAATAGCTATTTCCAAGTCCATCCGACGGACTGATGCGTTTCTTCAAGAGCTGCACAATCACCAGCAATAGACTAATAGACATTATACAAACTTAAATAAAACGAAATGGCAAAGCTTAATTTTGGAGGTGTTGAAGAAGAAGTACTGACCCGGGAGGAATTTCCCCTGGATAAAGCATTGGATGTACTAAAGGATGACACCATTGCGGTGATCGGATACGGTGTACAGGGCCCCGGTCAGGCACTGAATCTCAAAGACAATGGGTTTAGAGTAATCGTGGGACAGAGGTACCCTTCGGCTTCCTGGGATAAAGCCCTAGCCGATGGATGGGTTCCGGGGGAGACTTTATTTTCTATTGAGGAAGCCTGTGAAAGAGGAACAATAATTCAGTTTCTCTTATCCGACGCCGGGCAAATCGCCTTATGGCCTACGATTAAAAACCACCTTACTGAAGGTAAAACCTTATATTTTTCACACGGGTTCGGCATTACCTTCAACGAACGGACCGGGATCGTACCTCCTGAAAATATCGATGTAGTTCTGGTAGCGCCCAAAGGGTCTGGAACTAGCCTGCGAAGAATGTTTCTTCAGGGTAAAGGACTGAATTCTAGCTTTGCAGTTCATCAAGACTATACTGGCAAAGCAAGGGAAAGAGTAGCAGCTCTGGGTATCGGTGTGGGCTCAGGATACTTGTTTGAAACTAATTTTAAAAAAGAAGTATACAGTGATCTCACTGGTGAAAGAGGTACGCTCATGGGAGCCTTAGCAGGTATCTTGGAAGCCCAGTATAACCTGCTGCGTAAGAAAGGTCACTCTCCCAGCGAATCTTTTAATGAAACAGTGGAGGAACTTACTGAAAGTTTAATCCTGCTGGTGGCTGAGAACGGTATGGACTGGATGTATGCCAATTGTTCAACTACTGCTCAACGAGGGGCCTTGGACTGGCGGCATAAATTCAGAGAAGCTGTAGAGCCGGTATTTGAGGAGCTTTATGATAAGGTGGCCAGCGGTGAAGAGGCCCAAAGATCTATTGATACCAACAGTCAGCCTGATTATCGGGAGAAACTTTCGGAGGAATTGAGAGAATTGAGGGAATCAGAAATGTGGCAGGCAGGTGCCATGGTCCGTCAACTAAGGCCTCAGAATCAACCGCAGGAAAAACCTACACTAGCCTAGTTTATGGCCTTGGACAAGCGGGAACTGGAAGTTTACTACCCTCAGGTGAGCGATATTGAGGCAGCTCGGGATCGTCTCCGCGCTACGGTAATGCGCACACCGTTGATGGAAAACCTGAATTTGAGTAATGAATATCAGGCCAAGGTCAACTTAAAGCGGGAGGACCTGCAAATTGTAAGATCGTACAAAATCAGGGGCGCCTATAACAAGATCTCCAGACTTACTGCAGACCAGCAAGCCAGGGGCGTTATTTGTGCCAGTGCCGGTAATCATGCTCAGGGTGTAGCCTATTCCTGCCAGAAGTTAAATATCCGGGGTACTATTTATATGCCCAATCCAACCTCCAAACAAAAGATCGATCAGGTAAAGATGTTTGGCGGTAAACAGATTGAGGTGGTAATAACTGGTGATACCTTTGATGATTCCTACCAACAGGCTCTGGAACAAAGTCAACGCAAAGGTTCGGTGTTTATACATCCATTCGACGACCCATCCGTAATTGAAGGTCAGGCAACCGTGGGGTTGGAAATATGGGAAGATGCCGGAGAGCCTATTGATTTTATTTTCGTGCCTGTAGGTGGGGGTGGCTTGGCATCGGGTCTTAGTTCATGGTTTAAACAGATCAGTCCTGCCACCAAAATCGTTGGAGTGGAACCGGCGGGTGCTCCTGCGATGCATAATTCTCTTGAAGCAGATGAGCTGTTGACACTGGATAAGATAGATAAATTTGTGGATGGCGCTGCAGTTCAAAGGGTGGGGAACCTTACCTTTACCATTTGCCGTGAAAACCTCGATGACATGGTATTGGTACCGGAGGGGGCCGTGTGTTCCACCATTCTAAAATTATATAATCATGAGGCAATTGTGGTGGAGCCGGCGGGAGCCTTGGCCATTACTGCTTTGCAGTATTACCGGGATAAGATCAAAGGAAAAAACGTGGTTTGCGTGGTCAGCGGTAATAATAATGACATAACCAGAACGGAAGAAATCAAGGAGCGCTCATTGTTGTTTGAGGGGTTGAAGCATTATTTCATCGTACGATTTCCTCAAAGAGCCGGCGCTTTGAGGGAGTTTCTGGAAAATGTACTGGGCCCTGATGATGATATCACTCACTTTGAATACTCCAAAAAAAATAACCGGGAGAAGGGACCGGCCTTGGTGGGGATAGAGATATCCAGACCTCAGGATCTGAAACCACTTTTAGATCGGATGAAGGCTGGTAATTTCGCGCATGAGTATCTAAATGAAAACAGTGATCTGTTTCACTATCTAATTTGATCAGAGTGGATAAAAAATTCATAAAAACAGATTTGCTCCCCATTAAGAATTTGTAAAGTATTAAATTATTAAGGGAGAAATTGTAATATTATTAATGTACTGCCCTTATCGTAAAATTAATTTTAATAAAAGGGCAATTTGTGTTAATTTTATTGTTTCGCAATCCTGAAATCCGTCCCATTTCTTGATACTGGGATAAGCCTGGACGGTATTTATCAAAAACCTAAACAGCGAAATGAAAAAAGCTCCTGATAATCTGTATCTGCCACAAATGGAAAGGGATTCCTGTGGTATCGGGTTTGTGGCTCATCTCAAAGGTGTAAAATCACATCAGGTGGTTTCAGATGCATTAATTATGCTTCAGAACATGGAGCACCGGGGAGCTTGTGGCTGCGAACCGGAAACTGGTGATGGAGCGGGTATTTTGATACAACTGCCCCATCAGTTTTTGGCGGATGAATGCCGAAATTTACAGATAGATCTACCCGAGCCAGGCGGCTACGGTGCTGGCATGATCTTCTTCCCCCGGGAGGAAGCGGTTAGGGAAGCCTGCCGGGAAAGATTATATGAGCTTGCCGGTAAACTGGAGTTGGAAATATTAGGTTTCCGCAAGATCCCTACCTACAACGGGTCCATTGGTGGTTCAGCAAAATCTGTGGAACTGCATTATGAGCAGATATTTATTAAGCCCAAGCTTTCTATGGATCAAAGTGCCCTGGAACGAAAGCTGTTTGTATTTCGTATGGGTACTACCCACAGCATTGGCAGTACTTCCAGAGGCAGATCCATTGCCGGGAATAACTACGAATTTTATTGGGCTTCCTTATCCACTAAAACCATAGTATACAAAGGTCAATTACGAACCGATCAGTTACCGTCTTACTATCCCGACCTGAGAGATCCCAGGGTGATAAGCGCCTTGGCATTAGTGCATTCCAGATTCAGCACCAATACCTTCCCTAAATGGAAACTGGCCCAGCCATTTCGGTTTATTGCGCACAACGGAGAAATAAACACCATCAGGGGTAATGTTAACTGGATGAAATCCAAACAGGCCTTGTTTAAATCCGACCTTTTTACCGACGAAGAGTTCAAGATTCTGCTCCCGGTGTGTGATAAAGCCCATTCCGATTCAGCCAATTTGGATGCTATTGTTGAAATGTTGGTACTGGGAGGGCGATCTCTGCCCCACGCCATGATGATGGTGATTCCAGAGGCCTGGCAGGATAATGATTTAATGGATCCTAAGAAAAAGGCATTTTATGAATATCATGCTTCATTAATGGAACCATGGGATGGGCCGGCGTCCATCTGCTTTACCGATGGGGAGTTAGTAGGTGCAACCCTTGATAGGAATGGTTTGCGTCCATCCCGATATTGCCTCACCTCCGATCATAAGTTGGTGATGGCTTCAGAAGCTGGGGCACTACCCGTGGACGAGTCCAAAGTACTTCTTAAAGGAAGGTTGCAACCGGGTAGAATGTTTGTAGCGGACCTAAACCGGGGGGTTATAATCAGCGATGAGGAGCTCAAGAATGAGTTATGCTCCACCCAGCCTTACCAGGATTGGCTGGAGGAAAATAAATTATATCTTAAGGATATCCCGGTACCTGAGTATTCGACTCCTGTTACCACTGATCTGTTGACCCGACAGCTAGCTTTTGGCTACACCCAGGAGGATGTGAGGTTAATTATTGAACCTTTAGTGGAAAAAGCTACCGAACCGATAGGCAGCATGGGGGCAGATACCCCGTTGGCGGTGCTCTCCCATAAAAGGCAGCATGTGGCGAATTACTTTAAACAACTTTTCGCCCAGGTAAGCAACCCGCCTATCGACCCCATTCGAGAGAAAATGGTGATGTCTCTTTTCACTAAATTAGGCAGTAATCTGAATATTCTGGAAGAAACCCCAGAGCACTGCATGGAAATTGAGTTGGAACAACCTGTATTGGACCATCAGGATTTTGCCAGATTAAGCCATTTGGATAACACTAGATTTCGCAGTAAGGAAATTGACGCCCTTTTTCCGGTGAGCGAAGGAAATTCAGGTTTGGAGCCCGCCATAGACAGGGTTTGTCAGGAAGCACAGCAAGCTGCTGAGGATGGGATTAAAGTAATCATCTTAACTGATCGAAACAGCGACCATAATCTGGCGCCTATACCATCATTGTTGATCACTGGTGCGGTGCATCACCATTTGATAGGTAAACGGTTGCGAGCGGCAGTAGGACTGGTCATAGCTTCTGGTGATGTAATAGAAACCCATCACTTTGCCACCTTGATCGGGTATGGTGCTAATGCTATCTACCCTTATCTCACCCTGGAAACCATCGGAGAGTTAAGTGAGGAATATACTAAATTTGGCCATCACCAACAGGCCATACAGCGATACATTGCTGGAGTGGATTATGGGTTGTTGAAGATATTTTCTAAAATGGGAATTTCTACCCTGCAATCCTATCAGGGGGCACAGATATTCGAAGTACTGGGACTGAGTGACCAGGTGGTCAATAAGTGTTTCACCGATAGCATTTCACGGATCGGAGGTATCGGGTTTGATCAGATCGCCCAGGAGGTTTTGGAAATGCATAGGCAAGCTTATGAATCACCGTATCGGGATACCAATGGCTTGCCGGAAGGCGGGGTATACCAGTGGAAAAAACAAGGGGAGTTTCATTTGTTCAACCCACAATCCATACACTTTCTTCAATCCGCCAGCCGCAAAAATGACTATCAATTATACAGGAAATTCGCTAAGCTGATCAATGATCAAACTGAGCAGGCCTGTACCTTAAGAGGACTGTTCAAATTTAAAAAACGGACTTCTATTCCATTGGAAGAGGTTGAACCGGTGCAAAATATTTTTAAGCGCTTCGCTACCGGAGCTATGTCATTCGGGTCAATCAGCCATGAGGCCCATGCTACCCTGGCGATCGCCATGAACCGCATAGGAGGCAGAAGCAACAGCGGAGAAGGAGGGGAAGATGAGGTCAGATTTGAAAGAAAGCCCAATGGTGACTGGGAGAGGTCGGCCATAAAGCAGGTGGCTTCCGGTCGATTTGGTGTTACCAGTAATTACCTGGCAAATGCAGATGAACTGCAAATAAAAATGGCCCAGGGTGCCAAGCCCGGAGAGGGTGGTCAATTGCCTGGTCATAAAGTGGATGAGTGGATTGGAAGAGTACGGCATAGTACTCCGGGAGTAGGATTGATAAGCCCGCCACCGCATCATGATATTTACTCTATCGAAGATTTGAAACAGTTGATATTTGATCTTAAGAATGCCAACCGAGATGCCAGGATCAATGTCAAATTAGTAGCAGAAGCGGGAGTTGGAACCATCGCGGCGGGGGTAGCCAAAGCCAAAGCCGACGTTATTCTGATTTCAGGACACGATGGGGGCACCGGCGCCAGCCCCATTAGTTCTATTCGGCATGCTGGTTTGCCCTGGGAACTAGGAGTGGCTGAGGCGCATCAGACCTTGGTTAGAAACAAATTGCGCAACCGGGTAGTACTGCAAACCGATGGTCAAATCCGCACCGGAAGAGATCTGGCGATTGCAGCATTGCTGGGGGCAGAGGAATGGGGGGTAGCTACCGGAGCCCTGGTGGTTGAAGGCTGTATCATGATGAGAAAATGCCATCTTAATACCTGCCCCGTAGGAATTGCTACCCAAAATCCTGAATTAAGGCGCAAATTTGCTGGTGATCCTCAGCATGTAGTGAATTATTTTTCTTTCCTGGCACAGGATTTAAGAGAAATTATGGCGGAACTTGGCTTCCGCAGCGTAAATGAAATGGTGGGCCAAACTGATGTATTGGAAGTCAGGGAGGACATTACCGATCCCAAACTAAAGTCACTGAACTTGTCCCCGATCCTCTATAAAGTACAGTCGGGAGCGGAAGCTGGACTATACCAACAAATTTCACAGGATCATGAGATGGAGGATATATTGGATTGGATCCTGTTAAAGGCTTCCAAAAGAACCTTGGATCAAGGGACAGCCTATAAAGGCTCATTCGATATCATCAATACCGATAGGGCTGTGGGAGCGCTACTTTCCAATGAGATATCTAAGAAATACGGTAGCAAGGGACTTCCGCAAGGGGCTTTGCAATTCAATTTCAAAGGTTCGGCAGGTCAGAGTTTTGGGGCTTTTGTAGCACCTGGAGTAAGATTTGAGCTGGAAGGAGAAGCCAATGACTATTTCGGCAAAGGACTATCCGGAGGAGAACTGATCATCTATCCTCACCGGGAAGCTACTTATTCCCACCGGGATAATATGATAATCGGTAATGTGGCATTTTATGGCGCTACTTCGGGAGAAGCTTATATCTGTGGTTTGGCTGGAGAGCGCTTTGCGGTGCGAAATTCCGGGGTTACCGCAGTAGTTGAAGGTGTGGGAGACCATGGATGCGAATATATGACCGGTGGAGTGGTGGTGGTATTAGGCCCAACCGGAAGAAATTTTGCTGCTGGTATGAGTGGCGGAACCGCATATGTCTACGATCCCGAAGCTAGATTCCCCACCTTGTGCAATCCGGGAATGGTAGACCTTGACCCGGTCGCCTATGAAGATATTGGTCTGGTGAAGGATATAATTACCAGACATCATCAGTTTACTGGTAGTACCTTGGCGGAGGAACTATTGCGGGATTGGGAACATCAGTACCAGCATTTTGTTAAGGTGATGCCCAGGGACTACAAAAGAGTGCTACAACAGCGCAAGCAATTGGAACAGGCAAGCTGATCATGGGAAAGATAACTGGATTCCTGGAGTATGAAAGAGAGCTTCCAAAAGACCGCCTCCCTTTGGAGCGGGTAAAAGACTGGAAGGAGTTTCATCTTAAAATGCCGGAAGATTCCCTGCGGGACCAGGGAGCGCGTTGTATGAATTGCGGGGTTCCATTTTGCCATACAGGTACTTTGATCTCAGGCATGGCCACCGGATGTCCTGTTTATAATCTGATTCCGGATTGGAATGATATGGTTTTCCGGGGCAGGTGGAAGGAAGCTTTGCAGTTATTGTTAAAAACCAACAATTTTCCGGAGTTTACCGGAAGAGTCTGCCCCGCTCCCTGTGAAGGTAGCTGTGTATTGGGAATTAATGAGCCGGCGGTAACCATTAAGAACATTGAATACAGCATAATAGAAAAGGGCTTCTCTGAAGGTTGGATAAAGCCCTCGCCTCCTGAAAGTCGTACCGGGAAAAAAGTAGCGGTAGTGGGCTCAGGGCCGGCAGGGTTGGCTTGTGCGGATCAATTAAACAAGGCTGGCCACCTAGTTACGGTAATGGAAAGGGCAGATCGTATCGGTGGACTGTTGATGTACGGCATTCCCAACATGAAGCTGGATAAAGAAAAAGTAGTTAATCGCAGGATTGAATTAATGGAGGCAGAAGGTGTGGAGTTTGTAACTAACACGGAAGTGGGGAAGGACTATTCCCATGAGAAATTGATGGCAGACTTTGATGCAGTAGTGCTCTGTACCGGTTCTACTCAACCGCGGGATCTTCCTGTTCCTGGAAGGGAGCTGGAAGGCATTCATTTTGCCATGGATTTTTTACAAGCAAATACCAAAAGCTTATTGGATTCCAAACTCCAGGATGGGCAATACATTAGCGCTAAAGACAAGCATGTAATCGTGATAGGTGGAGGAGATACCGGCACAGACTGTGTAGCCACCTCTTTGCGCCACGGATGTAGTAATTTGACCCAATTGGAAATCCTGGATCAGCCGCCTGCGGAGCGGGCTGATAATAACCCCTGGCCGGAATGGCCCAAGGTGTATTTTTTGGATTATGGGCAGGAAGAGGCTAAAGCCAGGTTCGGGGAGGACCCCAGGAGATACTGCAGCATGACTAAAAAATTTATCGGTAATGAAGCTGGAGTGGTGACTGCAATCCAACTGGTAACTATCGAATGGCAAAAAAGTCCGGAAGGCCGGTATAAGCCTGTAGAAATACCTGGAACAGAAAAGGAACTTAAGGCAGATCTGATACTCCTGGCTATGGGTTACTTAGGACCCGAACAACCACTACTGCAAGAATTGGGAATCACTGTGGATCAACGGTCAAATATACAGGCTGATTATGGGACTTTCAGGACTAATGTTGATAAAATTTTTGCCGCCGGAGATGCGCGCAGAGGTCAAAGCCTGGTAGTGTGGGCCATCAATGAAGGTCGTGCTGCTGCCAGAGAATGTGATCGTTTCTTAATGGGTGAATCTTTCCTTCCCTAATAAAAAATTCCAGTACTTTGTTGGTTATTTTAGCCACTAAATTATGAAGGTATTAAAGTTCGGCGGATCGTCGGTCGGTACAGCCAAAAGTATTGAACAGGTCGGTAGTATTCTCAAAAATTACCATAAAGCCGGTACTGAATTGGTGGTAGTGGTTTCTGCCTTTAAAGGAGTGACCAACTTACTGCTGAAGGTGGGAGAAGTTGCCGTTGAAAATCGTGACGACGAAGTGGCGGAGATTCTTGGCCTCATTCAGTCTCACCATATTAAAACGGTAAAGGAGCTCCTGCCTCTAAAAGAACAGAGTCAGGTTTTGGCTCACGTAAAAAGAGTGTTAAACGAGCTGGAGGAGATCCTCCATGGGATCTCCTTGTTGAAAGAATTATCACCCCGAACTCAAGATCTACTATTGAGTTTCGGTGAGCGGTTATCGGCATTTATTATTCATCGCTATCTAAGAAATCAGGAATTGCCGGCGGCTTATGTAGATGCCAGAGAGTTGATTGTCACCGATAATCAATTTGGAGCAGCCAAAGTGGACTTTTTGGAAACAGAAAAGAGGATTCAAAGCTTTTTTGAGCACAATACGGATATGGGGATCGTAACCGGTTTTATATCCTCAAATCAATCAGGGCAGACTACTACTTTGGGGAGAGGAGGATCGGATTATACCGCAGCCATTATTGGGGGTGCTTTAGGGGTTGAAGAAATTGAGATCTGGACCGATGTCGACGGGGTAATGACCGCTGATCCTAACATAGTGCCCAGGGCTTTTTCACTACCCAGGCTTTCTTACGTAGAGGCTATGGAACTTACCCACTTTGGGGCTAAAGTGATTTATCCACCGACCCTGCAGCCAGCGTTTTCCCAGAGTATTCCTTTAAGGATAAGAAACACCTTCAACCCAGAATTCCCCGGTACTTTTATTAGTCGGGATGCCAAAACCACGGACATGCCTATTAAAGGTATCAGTTCTATTAATGCGGTAGCATTGATTAACGTACAGGGAAGCGGAATGGTTGGGGTTCCAGGTGTGGCCAGCCGGATGTTTGGAGCCCTGGGACGAGAAAATATTAATATCATTTTGATCACCCAGGCTAGTTCCGAGCATTCCATTTGTTTTGCCATTGTTCCCGACCAGGCTGATGCTACCCAGAAAGCCATCGAAACAGAATTCGCTAAAGAGCTGGAAGCCGGGTTGATCGATCCGGTGGTGATCGAGGAAGGTCACTCCGTGGTAGCGATAATTGGTGAGAATATGAAGCGGACCACCGGAATCGCCGACCGGTTATTCGGATCTCTGAGCAAAAATGGGATCAATGTGGTAGCGATCGCCCAGGGTTCATCAGAGTTAAACGTCTCGGTGGTAATTGATAAGATCAATTTGACTAAAGCCTTGAAAGCCCTTCATGGGGCATTTTTTCTTTCCGACCACCGCAGACTTAATGTTTTCATGATTGGCGCTGGTTTAATAGGCAGAACTCTGCTGCAGCAAATATCCGAGCAATCAGACTTTTTCCGGGATCAACGGAAGTTAGAGATAAAACTTTGTGGTATCGCTAATACTAAGAAAATGCTGTTAGACACTAACGGGATATCCCTTGAGGAATGGCCATCCATCTTACAGCGAAAAGGCTCTAAATCAGAGGAAGGCCAGTTTGTGAAGGAGATGGTTCAATCTAATTTGCCTAATACGGTTTTTGTGGATTGTACCGCCAGCGCTGCCGTACCTAAAGTTTATCATGAAGTATTAAGTTCCAGTATTTCGGTGGTTACTCCCAATAAAGTGGCCAATTCACAATCCTATGAGCAGTATAAACAGTTAAAGGAAACCGCTTTCGCCAAAGGAGTTAATTTTTTATATGAAACCAACGTAGGTGCCGGCCTACCGGTCATTACCTCTATCAATGATTTGATATTAAGCGGTGACCAGATTACCTGCATTGAAGGAGTTTTATCCGGGACTATAAGTTATATTTTCAACACCTTCAGCGAGGAACAAAAATTTAGTGAAATTGTCCAGGAGGCTAAACAGAAAGGATATACCGAGCCAGATCCGCGGGATGATCTGAATGGTTTGGATGTAGCCCGAAAGATTCTGATTTTGGCCCGCGAAACTGGTATTGCTATGGAGCTTGACCAGGTGGAAATCGAGCCATTGCTGGCGGCAGCTTGTTTTGACGCCCCAACCGTAGAGGCATTTTTTGACGCTCTCAGTGACCAGGATCATGTAATGGCGGAAAAAGTACAGCAGGCGGCTAGATCAGGCAAAGTTTTGCGGTATGTGGCTCAACTTTCTGAAGGAAAAGCCAGTATTAAATTACGGGCGGTGGGCCCGGAAAGCCTCTTCTATTCGCTTTCAGGCTCAGACAATATCATTGCGGTCCATTCCCGAAGATACAGTGAGAAACCCTTGTTAATTCGCGGACCAGGGGCGGGGGCTGAAGTAACTGCGGCAGGGGTATTTGCAGAGTTAATTGGAATCAGTGACTATCTGGTAAAATAATAATGAGTCAGGAGATAAAAATTTTTGCCCCGGCGACAGTGGCTAATGTCACTTGCGGGTTTGATGTTTTGGGATTCGCGGTTCATCAACCCGGAGACGAAGTCATCCTTAGGAAAAGATCCAAACCCGGATTGGAAATAATTGAAATTCGGGGAGATCAAGGCTTATTACCTCGTGACCCCAATAAAAATACCGTGAGTGTGTCCATAAAATCCCTGCTTGATCATCTGCATTCGGATCAAGGATTTGATATCTACCTTTCAAAAAAAATGCCTCTGGGCAGTGGGTTGGGTTCCAGTGCAGCCAGTGCGGTAGCTGGGGTGGTGGGGGCTAATCATTTATTGGGCCAGCCTTTTTCAAATTCTGAGTTGTTGCCCTTTGCCATGGAGGGTGAAGCCCTGGCATGCGGTGATGCACACGCAGATAATGTAGCCCCAGCGCTTTTAGGTGGTTTTGTGTTGATCCGAAGTTACCAACCACTGGATATCATCGAAATCCCCAGCCCGGAAGATCTTTATGCTACCATTGTCCATCCCCAGATTGAAATTGCTACCAAGGACGCTCGTAGTATATTGAAGAAGTCTATTTCTCTGAAGGATGCAGTGAGACAGTGGGGCAATGTGGCAGGTCTGGTAACGGGGTTAATTACCCGGGACTATGCCTTAATGGGTCGGTCCATGCAGGACGTGATCGTTGAACCGGTACGTTCATTACTGATTCCCGGGTATGATGACGTGAAAGCGGCAGCGCTGGACGCAGGGGCTCTGGGTTGCGGTATTTCCGGTTCGGGACCTAGTATTTTTGCACTTAGCAGGAATGAGGCCCCGGCAAAGAAAGTAGGCCAGGCTATGCTGGATAAATTTAGCGGTCTGGGGATCGATTGTGATCTGTTTATCTCATCCGTAAATCATCAGGGCCCGATCGTGGTCACAGAGCATGCAACTTTATAGCACCAATAGCCCCCACCTGGGGGTAACCTTAAAACAGGCGGTTTTCCGGGGGCTGCCTGAGGACAATGGTCTGTACATGCCACGAGAAATACCAAAGCTGCCAGAGGAATTTATTAAAGCCCTACCGGACAAGACCTTTCAGGAAATAGCCATGGAAATCAGTAGCCGGTTGTTCGGTGATTCCATTGAAAAAACTGCCTTAAAGAAGATCATAAGTGAGGTATTTAACTTTGACCTGCCATTAGTACCGCTGGAGCCAAACGTTTATGCGCTTGAGCTATTCCATGGCCCCACGCTGGCTTTCAAGGATTTTGGAGCTCGGTTTATGGCCCGCCTTATGTCCTACTTTCTGCAGAACTCTGAAAAAAGGATCTGCATTTTGGTGGCTACCAGTGGAGATACGGGCAGCGCAGTGGCTCAGGGGTTTTATAACATTCCAGGATTTGAGGTTTTAATCCTATACCCCTCCGGTAAGGTCAGCCCGTTGCAGGAAAAACAATTGACCACTGTTGGCGGCAATGTGACCGCCTTGGAGGTTGACGGCACCTTTGATGATTGTCAAAAATTGGTTAAACAGGCTTTTCTGGATGACGATCTGCGCAATAGATTCAATTTGACATCTGCCAATTCCATAAACATAGCCAGGCTGATCCCTCAAAGTTTTTACTATTTCTATATCTATGCTCAACTTAGATCCCAGGGCTTAGAGGTAGTGTGTTCAGTGCCCAGCGGAAATTTCGGAAACCTCATGGGAGGGCTGTTGGCAAAAAGGATGGGCCTGCCTATCAATAAATTTATTGCTGCCAATAATGACAACCGGGTGTTTTATGACTATTTACGAACTGCGAAGTTCAATCCGCTACCCTCGCTGACCACCATCAGTAATGCCATGGACGTGGGTAATCCCAGCAATTTCCACAGGATAAGTGACTTGTATAAAAACAACTATAGGGGCATTATCGAAGATATTACCGGTTTCACTTTCAATGATGATCAAACTCGAGAGGCCATCAGGAAAGTGCATCATAACTCTGGCTATTTGCTGGATCCCCATGGCGCAGTGGGTTACCTGGGACTTAAGAAATACTTGGAAAGTGATTCTTCAACTAATTCCGTAGGTGTATTCCTGGCTACTGCGCATCCGGCAAAATTCAAAGATATCGTTGAGCCGATTATCGGAGAGGAGATTAACTTGCCCCCTCAATTGGCAATAAGTTTAAAGAAACCTAAACAATCTATTCCCATATCCAATTCCCTGGCTGACTTAAGACAGCACCTGCAAACCAGGGATTCAGGGTCTGAATAGAACCAAATACTCTATTGGAAAAGTGCTAATATGTATAACATTTATAGCCCAACTTTTAACAGATTCAAAATATTATGTAGATATAATGAATGAACTGTAATTTTTCATCAAACCTGGAAATTAGCTTTTTTCGGCTATTTATAATGCCTAATTTTAACTGAATTAGTAGTTAACCATTCGTAGTAATTTTATCCCTCGGAGCACAATTAGTAGAATGTGATCGAGCGATTGGTAATTGGAGGCGTGACCCACACGTCTCCTTTTTTTGTGTTTGCCTTTACCACTGGTCATCAATCCTGACCACATCAGGTTTCTTTTGAATGGGAGCCCAGCGCATGGATTGCTTAAGATCCGCCACTAGTGAGGCGATCTCTTCATTTAATCTGGTTTTATGTGCTTCCCATAAATTTTGTTGCCCCTTAAAAGAATGGGTTTCCAGGGGTTTACTCTTACCTTTTACCTCAACAAATTTGCCATAGCGGTTGCGTTTAAGGTAATGGAAGACAAAGTCTGTGGCAATATATCGGTAGCGTCCCTGCCTGACTTCAATCCTTAGGTTGTATTTTATAATCCCATGAGGAGATTTAACAGGAAATTCATGGTAAACTTTAAAGCTTAACGGCAGGCTGATTTGACTGCCTTCAGTAACGATGTCCTTGGTTTTTGTACCCCGGGAGTTTGCTGCCAGGTTTCTAAAAAAGCTGCTGGCCCTCTGAAACAACCCTTCCTTAGAGGTACTGTCTAACGAGATCACCTCCGAGAAAGTAATTTTCCCGGAATCATCTACGGGTAGTGAAGCGCTCATTTGTGCATACCCACTCCAGGCGCCCATAAATCCCAGCAAGAAAAATATTAATTTGGCTGAATGTTTCATGGTGATTTAATTAAGAAACTAAGCCCGATCTCAGTTAGACCGGGCTTCAGGATCACATAGTTTAGAATGAGAATACTGCTGCCACCAGAAACTGTGCGAAAGAATCCGTAGGTAATCCATTTGAATCAATAAACAGGTCCTCATCGGCGTTGTCTACTCTGAATTCCGGGATTAATTTTAAAGGACCGGATCCAATGTTAGCAGATAGAGTAAATGAAGTGACCCGGGATTCAACATTTTCAGCAAGCACTCCACCGTCCTCGTCTTTGAACGACTCACCCCTCACTCCCAGAGCAAAGCTATCTGAGAATGCATAGTTCAGATATACTGCAGTACCATAGAAATTGGCGCCGTCACCTTCATCTTCCTCGAAGAATTGACCGGTGGTTCTTTTAGCGGTGTTGAGGCCAAGCATCAACTGATCGGTGATCTGGTAGGTAGCAGTAAGATCAATTTCGGAGCCACTGTCGTTGCTGGTTACGAAATTGAAGTAAGCATCCAGCCCGTCAGCCGGAGAAACGAATATCTGGGCGCCAAAATCCAGGCCTCCGCTGGTGTTGGTATAGGAATCAAACTCATTAAATACCCCTGCCATGATGGCGAAATTATCTGAAATGGCAAAGTCGAATTTCAGGCCTCCGTTTTGAAACGGTCCGTTAGAAAACAAATAGGAGGTGGAGTAATTAAAATTGCCTACCGGAGAAATCACCTCGTAGCCCACAAAGGTACCCATGAAACCTCCGGTTACACTCACCTTATTGGACAAGGCATAAGAAACATAGAGATTTTGTATAGGTCCGGGAGCGCTTTGATCGGCTCGGGGTCCAAAGGCCAAATCCGCCACAAACGAAGCTTTTCCCACTTCTTTTGACAAGATTACATTGGCCATTCCCAGTGAAAATGAGTTATGATCATCAGCAAAACTAGTTGGACTATTTGACTGCCCGGAGAAATCATACTTATAGTAGGTATCGACACTACCGGAGATGATCAGTGGATTTTCCTCATTTTGGGCGCTCAGGTATCCCAGGCTGCCCAATAAAAATGCAGATAGTAAAATCGTTTTTTTCATGTTAAATTTGAATGTTAGGTTTTTAAATCGTACAAGTATTTAAAAAACCTGTTCCAACGAGGTAAGTGGGAGCTTACCTCGTTGCTTTTGGAACCGGTTTTTTTAGAGTATTATTCTAAGATTATAGTATAACCTCGGATCCCATGTTCATGGCTGTCCAATCCTTCGGACTCATGTTGTTCGGATACCCGGATACCTATAACTACATCCAGCACTTTAAAAATGATCAGCGCTGACAGAAAGGAAACTAATCCTATCGCAACTATACCTACCAGCTGGGTGCCTATGGAAACACCAGGGGCAAATATGCCTACCGCGAGGGTACCCCATATCCCACAGGTAAGGTGTACTGAAACGGCGCCTACCACGTCGTCTAGTTTGAGTTTGTCCAGGGTGATGGCAGAAAGAACCACCAAGACTCCGGCTACCAAGCCAACCAGCAAGGACCATCCGGGGCTAATTACATCAGCTCCGGCGGTTATGCCTACCAGGCCGGCTAAGATACCATTTAATACCATGCCCAGGTCCAAGCGTTTAAATACTAACCATCCGGTGATATAACCTCCAATTCCACCCATAGAAGCGGCCAAAGAAGTAGTGACCAAAACTCTGGACACCGCACCGGGTTCAGCTGAAAGCACTGAGCCCCCGTTGAAGCCGAACCACCCAAACCACAGTAGGAATACTCCCATAGTGGCCAAGGGTACGCTGGAACCCGGTTTATCTATCACTTTACCGTCGAGGTACTTCCCTATACGGGGACCAATAATCATGATCCCGGCCAGGGCGCCCCAACCACCTACTGAATGTACTAAAGTAGAGCCGGCAAAATCATAGAACCCCAACTCATCCAGCCAACCGGCTCCCCACTTCCAACTTCCTACAAAAGGATACACCAAACCGACGAATATCACCGTAAAGATGAGGTACGCGTTAATTTTAATGCGTTCGGCAACCGCCCCTGATACAATGGTGGCGGCGGTGGCAGCAAACATGGCTTGGAATAAGAAGTCCGTCCAATAGGTATATGCGCCGTCCACGTATGCAAAGCTCTCACCACCATCCGGTAATTGGAGGAACGGTCCGGCAAACCCAAACCATTTTCCCATTGAAAACTCCCCGGGGTACATCAAGTTGAATCCCACCGCATAGTAAGTGAGTATTCCAATGAGTGGAGTGAGAGTATTCTTGAATAGGATATTTACGGTATTCTTAGATTGTCCAAATCCAGCTTCTACTCCAGCAAAGCCCAAATGCATGATGAACACCAGGAAAGTGGCCACCATCATCCATACATTGTTAACAGTCAACAGATTCTCTGCTAGCTGACTGCTGACTTCCGCTGCCACTGGGTCAGCTACTACTTCAGCCGCAGTTGAAGTCACTAGTTCTGTAATTTCTTCCTTCATGATCATTAGTTAATTACTTAATAATGGTTTTGATGCGTTAAAGAAATAGGAAGAAATCCATAATAGAAAATAAAAAGGTTTAAATTTTAACCTTAAATTTTAAAAAAATGTAAAAAATTATATCTACAGGATATGTTTTCTACATTAAAAAATAGATTTTTTAAAAAAATGTTATTTCAATGGTTTAATGGTAACCTAATTTTCTAAAATTTGATATAATAACCTTTTATATTAATTTAATTATAAATATTTACGTATATTGAATCAATATATTAGAAAAGTACAATAAATATTGAAAATTAGTGATCAGTTGGAGTTACAATACTCCACTATACACTTTTTGATGATGTTGAAAATGGCATCCAGTAACTGAGGGTCTTCTTCCAGCAAAGTAACCCTGAAACCCAGTAGAGTAGAATGGAAGGAAGATAGAGGAACTACGCATACACCTCCTACTGCCAAGAGATAATAAGCAAAGCGTTTATCCAAAGGTAGATCAGGAGTGATCCACTGTTTGATGAGTGACTCGATATGGGGGTTATCACTGACCAAAAATTGTTCGGCATTTAATGCCCCTGGTTTGAATACAATGGTATTGTAAAAAGCGCCAAAGGTTTCATTAAATTTAATGAAAGGCACTTCTGATAGTATGGAAGCTATATGTTTTCCTCTTTCTCCAATTTGATGATTCAGCTCTTTTCGATATTCCCGATAGCGGGTGTCTCCAAAAATTCTGGGAATGGCCCTTTGGGGCAAGGTAGTAGCACAGACTTCGGTCATTTTTACATCCTCCAAGGTTGAGCAAAGTCTGGCAAAATCCGGATCTGCGCTGCGGTTGTAAAATTCCATCCATCCGCATCGCCCGCCAGGCCAGGGCAACTCTTTGGAGATACCTTTAAGCGCTATCCCCGGAACTTCCTCTATTACCTCGGCCAATGCGTAAGCCCTGGTTTGATGATAGGTAATATTATTATATACTTCATCACAAATTACCATTAACTCATATTCCCTGGCCAGGGCTATCATTTCCTTCAATGTTTCCAGGGGATAAACCATTCCCGTCGGATTGTCGGGATTTATGATCAGTATACCTACAATATTTGGATTATAGCGAATCTGATTGCGTAGATCGTCCAGGTCCGGATACCAGCTGTTATCGGGATCAAGACGATAGGTCAAGGGAGCAGCATTGGCATGAGCAGCCTCTGCCGAACTATGAGTGGCATAAGCCGGCGACGGACCAATGATCCTGGAACTGGGATGAACAAATTGATATAGCTTGGAAATTGCATCGCCCAGCCCGTTAAAAAATAAGATGTCTTCGGCGGTGATCTGAGCGCCACCTAGCTGATTAGTACGGTCTGCCAGGAATTTCCTGGTCTGTAGTATTCCTTTGGAGTGGCAATATCCGTAAGTGCTATCCTCGTTGATCAGGTCCAGATTGATTTCTTTTATCCAGTCCGGTATACGGGCATTTTTCTGAATTGGGTCACCAATGTTTTCCCAATAAACGCGCTGTCCCCGGGCTTCCAATTGCTCCGCTTTTTTGACGATATTGCGGATTTCATACTCTAGTTTTTCTGCACCAGCGTATAGTAGTTTTTGTCTCATGGGTTGTCTTGGGCCATCAATTTTTCAAATGCCTGTTCATAACGGGCGAAGTTGAAACTAGAAACAACTTGCTCCAGCTTTTGCCTGATCAACGCAATACCGGGATTTCCAATGCTTCCGAGGTGCGTATGATCAATATTAGTTAATGGGCTAAATGTCCCGTTTTGAATCTCTCTGGCCACTTCTCTATAGGCTTCTCGGAAAGGGATCCCTTGAAGTACTTTCTGGTTCACATTTTCCACACTGTAAGTCAAGCGGTAGCGATCATCCAGCATGATCTCACTATTTATTTGTACTTCCGATAAAGCCTTATGGCTTATATCCAGACACTGTATTAGTTGTTTAATGGCAGGGAATAGCAGTTCCTTAGTCAGTTGAAGCTCCCGATGGTAGCCGCTTGGGAGGTTGGTGGTGAGGGCCATTAATTGAGAGGGTAGGGTTTGCAGTACATTACAACGCCCCCGTACCAGTTCAAATATGTCCGGATTTTTCTTATGCGGCATAATACTGGAACCGGTGGTAATATGATCTGGGAATGTTATAAAACCGAAGTTCTGACTGTTGTATAAACAGACATCCATAGCCAACTTGCTAAGGGTGCTCGCCATAGCCGATATACTAAATGACAAAGACGTTTCTGTCTTGCCTCTGCTCATTTGAGCGGCAACTGAATTAATATGTAATGCATTAAACCCCAGTAACTCAGTAGTTAGATTGCGGTCCAAAGGAAAAGAGTTTCCGTATCCCGCGGCAGATCCCAACGGATTTTGATTAACAATATCATAAGCTCCCCGCATTATCCGGAGGTCGTCTACTAACGATTCGGCATAAGCCCCAAACCAAAGTCCAAAAGAGGAGGGCATGGCTGCTTGTAAGTGTGTATAACCTGGTATTAGCACCTGTTGATATTGTTCTGCTTTGCTCAATAGCAGTTCATTAAAATCCTGGAGTAGCCCTACCAGGGCCTTGATCTCATCTCTTAAATAGAGTTTAATATCCAGTAGTACTTGATCGTTTCTGGACCTCCCGCTGTGCACTTTTCGTCCGATATCTCCCAGTTGTTCAGTAAGCCACCACTCTACGTGACTATGAATATCTTCCACCTCGGGGTTCAATCTAAAATCTTCCTGGATTACCAACTGGTGAAGTTCAAGCAAAGCTTTTCTGAGTGCTGCCCACTCTTCATCGGTAATTAACTCGATCTTGTGGAGCATTTGCGAATGAGCTAAAGTGCCTATAATATCAAAAGATGCCAGCCTTAGGTCCAATTCGCGGTCATTGCCAACGGTAAATTTTTCGATATCAGCGGACAAAGAACTACCTTTTTCCCAAATTTTCATTTCAGCTTAATTCAAGTCCAACATAAGTAGCAGATCAATATAAGTATTAATTCCTTCCTCGATTTCGGATATAAGGATATATTCATCTGCGGTATGAGACCGAGATGAACTCCCCGGTCCGATTTTTAGGGTGGGAAATCCCATCAGAGCTTGATCGGATAGTGTGGGGGAGCCAAAGGTGGACAAGCCCAATTGTTCACCGCATTTTATTACCGGATGGTCATGATCTATACGGGAACTATTCAACCTTAAAGACCTGGGAACTACATCGGCTAGTAGCTGACTTTGGAGGATTTCAACTACTTCGCGATTGGAATAGTATTCATTGGTACGGATATCCACTACAAATTTACAGCGGTCGGGTGTTACATTATGCTGCTGTCCGCTGCTGATTTGAGTAACGCTCATCTTAACCGGCCCCAAAAGACTGGATTCTTTGGGAAAGTTAAACTGTCTGATCAATTCAATATCCCGAATAGCCCGGTAGATCGCATTCACACCTTCGTTTCTGGCGGCATGCCCGGATTCTCCGGTTGCAGTACAATCTAATACCACCAGGCCTTTCTCCGCAATGGCCATATCCATCTCCGTGGGTTCCCCCACTAGTCCCAGTTCGATTTGGCCCAGTTCATCCAATATGCTGCTCACACCTGATTTTCCGGATACTTCTTCTTCCGCGGTAGCTGCCAGAATTAACTTGAACGGAATTTCTGGCTGATTGCTTAAATAAATAAAGGTGGCGGTAAGGGCAACCAGTGCTCCGCCTGCATCATTACTGCCTAAGCCGAACAGTCGACCTTCATTGATGAGGGGATGAAAAGGATCCTTGGTCCAACCCTCCACCGGCCGTACGGTATCGTGATGAGAATTTAATAGTACAACCGGGGCATCGGGTGGATGATTGTGACTGTAAACCCAAATATTATGATGCTTTTGAAAAACCTTATGACCAAAACTTTCCAGATAGTCTTTAAGGCATCGAGCTGTATCTTGTTCCTCACCGGAAAACGATTGCAGCTTGATCAAATCCTGTAATAGCTGAATAGCTGATTCCGAGAGCTTATTTCCTGGGCCTACCCCTGACATAATACGGTCCCTTTTAGACTTTTAGCCCCGCGCCAATCACATAAAATGACTTCCCAGACCCCCACCCTTAAAGCGTTAAATGCGTTGTCGAGTTTGGGAATCATCCCTTCAGCAATGTTCCCATTTTGCTTTAATTTCCGGAAATGACTTTCCGTTAATTTGTCTATTACAGAATCAATATGGCGGGGATCTGCCAGCACTCCAGGTTTATCCAAACAATAAATAAGACGCACCTTATACTCATTTGCCAGACGGGTTGCCAAGTGGGCAGCAATGGTATCGGCATTTGTATTGAGCATTTGACCATGGCCATCGTGAGTTAAAGCACAGAACACCGGTACCAATCCCTGTTTGAGCAACATATTGAGCACTTCATTTGATTGGGTTTCAGGGGCGATATCACCGGCAAATCCGTAGTCAATTTCTGTGCATTTCCTTTTATGGGCCCGGATTAGATTACCATCGGCTCCGGTCAGCCCAATGGCATTTATTGCTTTTGCCTGTAGACCTGCCACCAGCTTTTTATTTACCGAGCCGGCATATACCATCACGGCTACTTTCAAAGTGGGTTCATCCGTTATCCTGCGGCCGGCTACCATCCTTGGTTCCATTCCCAGCTTGCGACTTAGCCGGGAGGCTTGGTCTCCACCTCCATGTACCACTATCACCGGGGTGGTATAACCGGTCACAGCCTCCAGTACTGAATCAAGCTTATCTGAATCATCAACCAGTTTGCCACCGATTTTCAATATCCGCAGCTCATCATTCATAGTTCTCGTAGGATTGCCTCCAGCACTGCCTGAGCGGCATAAATTCGATTGTTACTTTGAGCTATTACCAGTGAGTTATCGATCACCTCGTCCGTAGCTACTACATTCCTTCGCACCGGTAGACAATGCATAAAATGAGCCTCATTGGTTAGAGACATTTTATGGGCATCAATAGTCCAGGAATTATCGGTAGATAGCACCTGCCCGTATTGATGATAACTGCTCCAATTCTTGGCATAGACGAAGTGAGCATCTTTGAATGCCTCTTCCTGATGGTATTCAACGCCAATTCCGGCAGTGAACTCGGATGCCAGGTCATAACCCCTGGGATGAGTAATAGTCAGATCATAATCAAACTCACGAACCCATTGCACAAAAGAGTTTGCTACTGCCTGAGGCAAAGCCTTGGGGTGAGGCGCCCAGCTGAGCACTACCTTTGGTTTGGAACTTTTGCGGTTTTCTTCCAGGGTTACCACATCGGCAAGCGACTGCAGTGGATGTAAAGTAGCGCTTTCCAGGCTTACAACTGGTACCGTAAAGTTTTCGGAGAATCGATTTAGGATCTTTTCCTGATAATCACTTTCCTGATCCTGCAGCCCCGCAAAAGTGCGAATGCCAACAATATCACAATATTGGCTGATTACCCCCGCGGCTTCTTTAACATGCTCGGCAGCTGTTCCATCCATGACAGCGCCTTTTTCGAATTCCAATTGCCAGCTGTCTTGGTTGACATTGATCACTATTACATCCATGCCTAAATTATAGGCAGCTCTTTGAGTGCTCATCCGGGTACGCAGGCTGGGATTCATAAAGATAAGTCCCAGGGTTTTGCCCGCGCCTAATTGCCGGTGGGCCAGTGGCTGTTGTTTTAAGGCCAGCGCTGATCTTACCAGTTCTCCGGGATTGGGTACATCATCAAGGGATAAGAAGTTCCTCATGTTTCAAGCTTTGGGTTAGGGATTCTAAAAATACATCAATATGATATCTGGACAAACAAAGTGGAGGCAGCAACCTCAATACTTGCGGGTCACTGGAAGAACCTACTAGTATTTTCTCATTAACCAGCAGATGCTTGCGCAAATTTTTTACCGGGAAACCCATATGCAGACCTAACATCAGACCTTTCCCGGTGATTGAGTTAATGGAGGGAATTTTGGTTAGATGCCCGATTAGATATTGACCCATTTCGGAGGCGTTTTGCAATAAACCTTCATCTTCAATTACTTCCAATACTGCCAACCCCGCTGCGCAGGCTAGATGATTACCGCCAAAGGTCGTACCCAACTGCCCGTAGTGAGCCTTGAATTCGGGATTAATAAGCACTCCCCCTATAGGAAAACCATTGCCCATTCCCTTAGCTACCGTGATTAAGTGGGGTTCAAGATTGCTGAACTGGTGAGCGAAAAATTTTCCCGTGCGGCCATACCCTGATTGGATCTCATCCAGGATCAATTTTACCTGATAACGTTGGCATAGCTCCTGCAGATCCTGCAAAAATTGGCTATCAGGCTCTATAATACCGGAAATACCCTGGATTCCTTCTATGATAACAGCACAGGTTTTTTCCCGCTTTAGGGTATCTTCTACCTGATCAATATCATTTATTTCCAGCGTGGTAACCTGCCAATTCTTGTTTATAGGGGCCTTTATTTTGGGATTATCAGTTACCTCTAATGCTCCGGAGGTTCGGCCATGAAATCCACCTTTAAAACAGATCACTTCTGACATTCCGGTGGCAAATGAGGCTAGTTTTATAGCATTTTCATTGGCTTCAGCGCCTGAATTGACCAGGAAAAGTTGGTAATCGCGGTAGCCACTTATTGATCCCAGCATCTCCGCCAGCGCTTCTTGCAGTGGATTCTGTAAGGAATTTGAGTAGAATCCCAACAGATTTAATTGGTTGGCAATTCTATTAACATAATGCGGATGACTATGCCCTATTGAAATAACCGCATGACCCCCATATAAATCCAGGAATTTTTCTCCTTCCTTGTCAAAAATATATACACCCTCTCCGCGGACTGGAGTCATATCATATAAGGGATAAACATCGTATAAATTCATAACTAAAAACCTATTGCTTTCAAATCGAGTCCTGTTTTTTCATCCAGGCCTGACATCAAATTCATGTTTTGAACCGCTTGGCCGCTTGCTCCTTTTAATAAGTTATCAATTACACTGGTCACCAGGAGCTTGCCTTCTATTACCTCCACTTTCAAAAAGCATTTGTTGGTGTTTATTACATCTTTTAAGCTGATTGCATCACTAGTGACCCAGGTAAAGGGGTGATTCGAATAATACCGGGAGTAGATTTCCTGAAAATCCTCCTCAGGTCCTGACAGATCAGTATAAACGGTACAAAAGATACCCTTGGAAAAACCGCCTCTGATGGGAAGGAAGTTCAAGCTAGTATTTTTTGAAGCTCCCGCCTTGACCAGGCCCTGTTTGATCTCAGATAGATGCTGGTGGGTAAAAGCTTTGTAAACTGATAGGTTGCTATGTCGCCAGGAGAAATGAGTAGTGGGGGTAGGGTTAATGCCCGCTCCGGTGGATCCGGTAATGGCATGAACATTCACCGGTGCGGTGATATCAGCGGCTAGGGGAAGTAAGGCCAGCTGTATAGCAGTGGCGAAACAACCCGGATTTGCTACCTTTAGGGCCTGTTTAATTTTAGATCTTTGCAGTTCAGGAAGGCCATACAAGTAAGGGTTTCCCTCTGTTTCAATTCTGAAATCCTGGCTGAGGTCTATGATTTTTAATGAGTCCGATAAATCAGTTTTGGATAGAAACTCTTTAGACTTACCGTGGCCCAAACATAGGAATAATACATCCAGTTCTGGAATCTCTTCGCGCTGAAAAATCAACTCAGATTCACCTAGTAAGTCTTTGTGTACGTGGTGTATTGGTTGACCAGCCTGGGATTTACTGCTGACAAATACCAACTCGGCTTTGGGATGTCTCAACAACAGTCTAATTAACTCCCCAGCAGTGTAACCTGCCGCCCCGATAATACCTGCTTTAATCATCTGAGGATGGATTTATCTGATGATATATTTTATTTTGATTAGCCAGGATTTTAGTAAACCCTTTAACGTCCTCACCACTCCAACCTTTATTCATTTCTCCATAATTTCCAAATTTCGAGGACATGAGGTCAAAGTCGGATGTAATTCCCAGTAAATTGAATCGGTAAGGAGCCAATTCTATATGTACCACTCCAGTAATATTGCTTTGTGTACTGGATAAAAACGACTCAATATTGCGCATCACCGGGTCAAGATATTGGCCTTCGTGTAAAAGCATGCCATACCAATTAGCCAATTGCTCTTTCCAGTATTGCTGCCATTTGGTAAGGTTGTGTTTCTCCAGTAATTGATGAGCCTTAATAGTGATTAATGCGGATGCTGCTTCAAATCCCACTCTGCCTTTTATTCCGATGATGGTATCTCCAACATGAATATCTCTGCCAATGGCATACGGGCCAGCCAGGTTTTGTAGAGCTCTGATGGTGGAAACGGGATTCTTAAAATTTTCGTCGTTGATCCCGGTTGGTTCTCCCCCCGAAAAATGCAGATCGATCACCTGGTGATCCTGCATTTGTAATTGGGTTGGGTAAGCCTCTTCCGGCAACGGTAAATTGGAGGTCAAAGTCTCACTTCCTCCAACACTAGTCCCCCACAAACCCTGATTGATGCTATATTGGGCTTTTTCCCAGGAGATATCGATCCCGGCCTGGTTTAAATATTCGATTTCCTGTTGACGGCTCAGTTGATCGTCCCTGATCGGAGTGATAATTTCGATATCAGGACATAAGATCTCAAACACCAGGTCGAACCGTACCTGATCATTGCCGGCGCCGGTGCTCCCATGAGCGATGTATTGAGCGTCAACCTCCAAGGCATGTTCCGCTACTTTCATAGCTTGAAATACCCGTTCGGCGCTTACGGATAATGGATAAGTGGAGTATCTCAACACATTGCCAAATATCAAATACTTGACACATTGTTCATAATATTGGCCTGTGGCATCTATCGACTGATGGGATTTTACCCCCAGATGGTAGGCTCTGGAAGAGATATCATCCATTTCCTGATTGGTAAACCCTCCGGTATTGACCAGTACGGAGTGTACCTCAAGCTCTCTTTCCTGGGATAAATAACGAGCGCAGTAGGAAGTGTCAAGTCCTCCACTAAATGCCAGTACTACTTTATTTTTCATGATCTATTTTTTTCTTGGAGTTTCGGCTTAAAAAATTTTTAAACTTTTCCCACCGCCGATTTTTACCTGATTGTGACGACTCGGAAGGTGTGTATAACATACCTGTACAAAGGCAGTGATGTCGTCCGGTTCGTTGTAGAATATCAAAATTTTTGCAGCTTTGGCAGCCATTCCAAAAGGCATCATCAGCGGTGAGTTCAGAAAAGGTCACCGGCTTGTATCCGAGCTCGGAATTTATTTTCATAACTGCCAGGCTGGTGGTAATGCCAAAGATCTTTGCCTTGGGATATTTAACTCTGGATAATTCGAATATTTTTCTTTTGATCTGTTTGGCCAATCCGGTGCGCCGATAATGGGGATGTACAATAAGGCCGGAGTTAGCCACATATTGATTGTGACCCCAGCTTTCTATATAGCAAAACCCCGCCAATTTGCCGTTGTCTAAAGCAATAACGGCTTTCCCTTCTTTCATTTTATCAATTAGATACTGTGCGCTGCGTTTGGCAATTCCGGTTCCCCGTTCTTTGGCAGCTTCTGCCATTATACGGGCTATTTCATCCGCATGGGGTATATGTGACTCATTGGCAAGGAATACCTTGATGTTCATAACCGATTTGTATAGTGAACCTACCGGTTCAGGTGTGAATAATAGAATAAGACTACAATGGTGTGGCCTGGGTGCGTAACCCGGGCAGAAATGATTAGACCCCTTAGGGCCTCCTGGCCCTGATGGAGACCATTGAATTGGCAGCTGCCGCCAATGCGGTTGAATTTAATAGATATGTATGCTGTGCAGCCATATGATTTACAAATTTATAACAATTAAGTTTAGAAATGCAATACAATTTAATAAAATGGGATTGTTGCTAGCAATATCTCAATTCTGAGGCTAGATACTTTATAAATACCTGTGGTAATTGAATGGGATAATTAGCTATATTATCAGATCATGTGGAGAAAGCTTTTACTGGTAACGATGCTATCTGGCATTTTTCAGCCCAACGCCTCGGCCCAAAACAGAGCCAGAGAACTGGGGGTAAATATAGGAATTCTACCTACGGGGGATCAAAACGCCATTACGGACGTCGATGGAGTCTCGGTGGGACAGGTCAGCCTGATTGAGGGGGAAGAGATACGGACCGGGCTGACGGTAATATTACCTCACTCTGGTAATGTGTTTCAGGAAAAGGTACCTGCTGCGGTCTCCGTGGGAAACGGCTTTGGTAAGCTGGCAGGAAGTACTCAGGTGAAGGAACTGGGAAATATTGAAACTCCAATCGTCTTAACCAATACCTTAAATGTAGGACTTATGATAGATGCGGTGGTTCAGTACACCCTGGCTCATCCGGAGAATCATCAGGTGCGATCGGTAAATGCGGTGGTTGGGGAGACCAATGACGGATATCTCAATAACATTCGCAAATCAAGCCTTAATAAAAGCCACTTCTATACAGCAATTGAGAACGCCCGCAGCGATAAAGTGCTTGAAGGTAATGTAGGCGCCGGAACTGGTACTGTTTGTTTTGGATTTAAAGGCGGTATTGGTACCTCTTCCAGGGTACTTCCCAAAGCTTTTGGCAATTACACAGTAGGTGTACTAGTGCAGTCTAATTTTGGCGGTGTGCTTTCCATCAATGGCGCCCCGGTGGGAAAGGAATTGAAAAAGCATTATTTAAGCGATCAGCTGAAAGGTAATGCAGACGGTTCCTGTATGATCGTCATAGCCACCGATGCTCCTCTTAACGCCAGAAATCTGCAGCGTCTGGCCTATCGTGCGCTATGGGGTTTGGCCAGAACCGGCGGCAGTGGCAGCAACGGCAGCGGTGATTATGCCATTGCCTTTAGCACCCATCCGGAGGTCAGAGTAAGATACGGTGATTTGGACATGAGACGACTCCCAGAGCTACCTAATGCGGCGGTTTCTCCTCTTTTTCTGGCGGTAATAGAAGCTACTGAAGAAGCCATTGTGAATTCCTTATTTATGGCTGAGACTATGAGGGGCTTTAACGGGCATGAAGTAGAGGCACTGTCCATAGAAAAGATCATGCCTATTTTAGAAAAATACGGAGCAGTAGAGAAGTAACATGAATTACATTTCTTTTAATGGGGAGATATTACCGTCCAACCAGGCAGTATTAAAGGCCGGAGACCTGGCTGTACATCGAGGATACGGTATATTTGATTTTTTTCGTTGTCAGAATAGCCAGCCCTTGCTCTGGGAGGACCATCTGGATCGGTTCTTTAATTCGGCAAGTGGATTGAAATTAAATCCGGTCTTCCACCGTGACCAGTTGAAGGCCTGGATACTGGAACTGTTGGAACGCAACACACAGTCCACCTGCGGAGTGAAACTTACTCTTACCGGGGGCTACGCCAAAGATAGTTATACTCCGGCAACCCCAAATTTATTAATCACCCTTCATTCACTGTCAGGGCCCTCAGAAATGGAATATCGTCGGGGTACCTCCATTAGAACCCACGAATATCAACGCGAATTTCCGGAGCTTAAAACCATTAATTATCTAAGGGGAATTTATCTCAATGTTCCTGAAAAGGCTTCCCATCTGGAGCATGTACTTTATTATTGGAGAAACCGGATCACCGAATGCCCACGGAGTAATTTTTTTGCCATTGATCGGGACGGTTTGGTGGTTACCCCTAAACGTAACATCTTAAAAGGAATTACTCGTAAATCGGTACTGCTGCTGTCTGGTGCACTGGCCCGGGAGGAGGATATAAGTATCGATCAACTGCCTCAAATGCAGGAAGCTTTCATTACTTCCACAACCAAAGGTATATTACCGGTGGTTGAAATTGACGGTCAAATGATCGGCAATGGGCAACCTGGTCCCCGCACTATGGAAATAAGGAACGCCCTTCAAGAGTTTGAAAGCAAAGGTTTGACCGCTATTCCGGATAAATTATATGGGTAGTACGGCTCATGTGTCCGGTTGAGGTAAAAGACTTTAATTTAACTGTGTCCGCAGATTCGATCCTTACCGGCTTTTCAAACTTGGGCGATTCCATAGTGGGTTCAGCTCCATCCAGGGTATAATGAATGTCCAATCCGGGTAGCCCTACATTGGCATTTAACCGGTTACCATCCAATACGGCACCTG
This sequence comes from Cyclobacteriaceae bacterium, assembly GCA_965224285.1. Lineage (GTDB taxonomy): Bacteria > Bacteroidota > Bacteroidia > Cytophagales > Cyclobacteriaceae > JAJCYK01. Next base: position 2,384,652 of record OZ245043.1, on the reverse strand, counting down.
GAGGTGGGAGACGGTAATTCACTGAACCCCAAATCAGATCTAACCGGGGTAATTCCTTTTGGGCAATAGTATTAGCAAATAGGTTCCAGGCTCGATCCAGTTCCTGCATCCGTTCTGATTTCCTTGTATTATTGGCCCATTGGGGATTAGGTGACCAAGCTCTTTCGGATAAGCCAATTAACTTGGGCAACAGGTAATATTCCAGCATTTCCGGTCCTTTAACGGTTTCTGTCCATAATTGGCCCTGAATGCCTTTTATATTCCTTCTACCCTCATCCGTAAGAGATACATTTTGTTCATAGCGGTCCATAGACAAAGGGTTTCCCATGATATCCAGGTCAGCAGACTTGAGAATATCCAGTGGCACCAGCTCAAAAGGTTTTTTTGTGTCGACCAGGCCTGCCCAATAGAACCCAGGCTCCAACGGATCTTTGTCATAGGCAAAGTCGAAATAAAGATTACTGGCGTTGCTCATTACTACCGGGTACCCCATGTTAGCTAGTTTATAGGCAAGATCCTCCCCTGCCACACCCCAGATTGACAGCCACACATAGACCAGGAAATTGTTGTCTTTAAATTCCGGGTTGGGAACCATTACTTCCCGGGCACTAAGCGGATCATCACCCTTTTCTTCAACTGCTACTTTGTGCATGGCGATTTCCTCCCAACCTCCGGTTACGAGGTCATGTTGATTCAGGATATCATGATAGCGCTGCAAGAAGTATTTAGGCAGGTCTGAATAGCCCTCAAGGTCAGGATTATCAGCTAAAAGCTGATCACAGATAGGGGATTTTTCCCAAATTCCGGCAGGAACTTCGTCGCCTCCGGTATGAATAACATTCAGCGGGACTTCCGCTTCCTGATAAATGCTTACCACTTCCGAGACCACTTTTTCCAGGAATTGATAGACAGATTCACGACAGATGCAAATAACATTATCGGTATATCCCTGTACAGACTTATATTCTGACTGGTCCTCGGGGTCGTGTAGAAGATAGGAGATTTCAACGGAGTTTTCAGACCCTTTCAACCGGTTATCCCTGGCTTGCATAGCCTTGATGGCCGCTCTGGCATGCCCCGGAAAATTCAATTCCGGTATCACTTCTATTTGACGGGCATGGGCAAAGCGTAAAATATCGATAAACTCCTCCCTGGTGTAGTAACCTGTACCATAATTTTCGGAAGCATCAACATGAGGGCCAGAGCCATAGGCTGGCGTAAGGCGATCTTCTTCGGTTTCTGTATGGCCCCTGGTTGCCCCAACATCCGTCAACTCCGGCAAACCGTCGATGGCGAGGCGCCAGCCTTCATCATCAGTCAAATGAAAATGAAACTTATTTAGTTTGTAAAAAGCCATGATATCCATCATTTTTTTGATGGATTCCGGAGGGTGAAAATTCCTGGCTACATCCAGGTGCATACCCCGGTAGGCAAAGCCGGGCTCATCCTCAATTTCTACAAAAGGCATTTCAGTGTTTTCCGCAGAGTTCCAGAAAGAAAGAGGCAATAATGCCAGTAGGCTTTGGGTGCCGTAAAAAACACCCTTCATACTACTGCCACTGATATCAATACCGTTATCGTCGATGGTTAAACGGTAAGCTTCATCACCTGTTTGGTTAAAATTTGAAACTGACAGTTGAATAGAGGCCTCCGGGTCGTTCTCCATTAATTCTACGGGGTGCTCTCCGGTTGCCAAATGATCGGCCAGTTGACGTGCAATGGATTCTAACCCTGTTTGATAGGCTATAGTTAGCTTGACCGGCAGGCGATAACTGCCTTCCCTGACTTGCATTGATTGGGGAGTGGGTATGATCTTGAGCAATTGATTCTTATCTACTAAGCTCAATTTCTGGTTGAGGTCAAAGCGTTTTTGCGGAGTGGGGATAGGCACCCGGTCATCCGCAGACCTATTTATCTGCTGGGGCATTGAGAAGTCCCCCACAGAATACTCCTCTATCATTTGTGGTTCTTCTCCTGCTAATATCATATACAACCCAGAAGGAGCATCCGTGATTTTAATAGCAGCCCCATAGCACTTATAGTTAAAGTTATATTTCTCCCCCGGTCCTAGATAGAACCCGCTGTCCGGTTTAATGCTGTAAAAGGTGCCGGTTTCCTGGGTAATAATGACGTTTTCCGGAAGGCTCTCGGCCACCGGAACACCAGCTACCTGATTGTAATACAGTGCCCAATCGGTGTCCAAAGCAGCATCCCCGTTGTTGGTGAGACTCCATGAACACTGGTAGACCCCTCCATCATTACTGACCACCGACCACTCCACGTGAAGGTCGTCAACTTCAAAGGTTTTACCAGAGGGCTGGCAGGTGCAAAGTAATAAAGTCCAAATGAGTATCCAGTAGTTAATTCCCTTCATGTTGATTATTCATAGTTCAATCCGAATCCAAAGGTATATAGTGGATCTTGGGAATCATAAGGAAGATCCTCTTTTTGTGCTGCTACAGCTTCCATGGAACTGGGAATTTCAAAAGGCAATCGACCCTGGGGCTGGTAAACGCCGAATATCACATCCATTACCGCGTCGTCATAGCTGCCGAATTCAGCCACCACAGCCGCAGCAGACTGATTTAATTCCGAAAATATGGCTGGTCTGTCCAGATAAATGCTTAATACTACAGGCACTTTTCCCATCAAAGCCTGCAGGCGTGTTATCTCCCCTTGGGGAAAATCTAAACTACCCTGATGGAAATATCTTTCTGCAAACTGATCGTCCCGATCTTCATAGGGGGCGCTAAGCCTTATTATAGCCACATCCGCCATTTCTGGAGTCTCTACCAGACGCCCATACTGTATGGCGACCTCGGGATTTATATTTTCCACATAAATCGTAAGATCCCTCTTCAAAGGCAGTATAGGTTTGTCGCTGGAGTCCTTGGTATTCTTAAGTAGCACCATGGATCTCCTTTGGGCTTCAGCGCCGGCTTTTCGATAACTTTCCTTGCCCACTGTGCTGACAGCCCGATCCACATCTACATATGGATCATCAAAAAGTCCCAGATCGAATTTCACTTTCAATAAACGTCTGACCGATTGATCCAACCGTGCTTCTGAAATGACCCCGCCTTTCACCAATTCCAATAACGCTTTGGTATTGGAATTTCCGCCGAATTGATCTATCCCGGCTTTCAATGCTTTGATTATCTTCTGTTCCAGAGAGAGATTTTCCACGCCCCAATGCTTAGCTTCAATGATCTCAAGGCCGGCAAAAGAAAAGCCTTCAAGTATACCCCAATCCGAGCAAACCACTCCCTGATAACCGTACTGGTTTCTTAGCAGGTCAGTGATGATCTCTGAATTAAAGGCCATTCCCACGTTTTCAGAAGTTTGATCTATGGGTATACCATAATAAGGCATAACCATTGCAGTTCCCGCTTCCAGGGCGGCCAAGAAAGGGATTAAATGATATTCGAAGTTATTGCCGGGATAACCCTGCTCCTTTCCATATGAAAAATGAGGATCCTGACCATCGCGCTGTGGGCCACCTCCAGGCCAATGTTTAGTCATACAGGCTACACTCCCCGCTCCCAGACGTTCACCCTGAAATCCCCGGATATAGGCGGCAGTCATTTTAGCAGATAACCTAGCGTCTTCTCCAAAGGTCCCATTTATTCTCGCCCATCTAGGCTCTGTGGCCAAATCCGCCATTGGATGTAGTGCGGTACGAATCCCAACTGCCAAATATTCATCTCTGGCAATTCGGGCAAACTCCTCCATATAAGCACTATCTCCCAGGGCGGCCAATCCAATAGGCTCAGGCCAACGACTGAAATCACCGCCCAACAATTCATCATCTAAAAAATTATGCACCCCGTGTCGGGGATCCGAACTGATGGTAATAGGAATACCCAGATCATCCTTTTCCGCTATCTTCTGAATACGGTTATACCAGGTTGCCAGGGACTTGGTTCTGGGTACAGTGAATAAGTTGAAGTGGCGAATTTTTTGATTTACAATAGCTACATAGGAGGAGGTGGGGTTGATAAAACTAGGTTTACCCAGGACTTTACCTTTCCGTCCCACACCGATAGGGGGATGCCATAGCATTCCTACCTTGTCCACCAGGCTCATCTGGGAAATCAAATCGTCTATTCGTGCTTCGGTGTTTTGTCGTGAATCCTCATAGATGTCCAGTTTACCATTTTGATTAAGATCCCGGTACTGATGACCGTTTTCCACCAGAGTAACCTTTTTATCCAGCTTTACCTTGGCCTTGCGATTCATCACCCAATAGTAAACCTGGAATATTAAATAGCTTCCCAAAGCCAATGCTATAATCGCTCCTCCAAGATACTTTACCCATTTCCAGAATTTTGCCATCAAATTTGCTTTGCCGAAGCTCTGAAAGTAGTGATTAATTTTTACATTTTGTCTCCGTAAACGTCATTAAAATAAGCTTCAGAAGTCTTACTCCCCGTAAAAAAGTTGCAGTTACCCGGTAATAATTAAGAACCTGAGACTATCAAATTCGTAAAAACCGATTAAGTACAGAGATTTGAACTGCGATATTTTCATTCTAGCGGCAGGAAAAAACAAAAATTCAAAATCAGTTGTTTTTGTGAATTACTTAGCATTACCTTTGTCAGGTCAATTGCCTTTAAGAGTAATTGATTTATATAGAAGAGGTGAGAGAACAGGCTCTGAGACCCTCTGGCAACCACCTCTATGGAAGGTGCCAATTCCTGCCACGCCAAAGGCGCGGAACTATAAGTTGATTGCTATGAAAAATTCATTCTTCCAAAAGTTTATCGGGGCTGTCCAGCCAAATGTTTGCTACTTTTCGGTATTTGCATCAGCTTGTTGTTGTTGTATTTACTAAAACCTTCTGCTAAATTAAGAAGTAGGCTAATTTAATAATTCAAACATTTACCATTAAAATCTAATATTATGTCTGAACAACCCAATCTGCGATACGAAACCTTGCAATTGCATGCGGGGCATGAGATTGATGAAACCTCACGTTCCAGGGCCGTACCGATTTATCAAACCACTAGTTACACCTTTAAGAATTCAGAACACGGGGCTAACCTTTTTGCACTTAAGGAGTTCGGTAATATCTATACCCGTATTATGAATCCCACCACCGATGTGCTGGAAAAGAGGATAGCCGCCTTGGAAGGTGGGGTAGCTGCACTGGCAGTTGCCTCCGGTCAGGCTTCACAGTTCATCGCCTTACAGAATATTCTACAGCCGGGTGAGAATTTCGTTTCCACCAGCCATCTTTATGGAGGTACTTATAATCAATTCAAAGTTTCATTTAAACGATTAGGGGTTGAAGCTCGTTTCACCAAGGACGATGAACCGGGAAGTTTCGCGGAATTAATCGACGATAAGACCAAGGCCATTTATTTGGAAACCATCGGTAACCCCGAATTTAATGTACCGGATTTTGAAGCGATCGCTCAGGTGGCCAAAGATCACGACCTGCCTTTAGTGGTAGATAATACCTTTGGCGCTGCCGGGTACCTTTTCAGACCCCTGGAACATGGAGCCCATGTAGTTGTAAGCTCTGCCACCAAGTGGATCGGCGGCCATGGAAATTCCATTGGAGGTGTCATTGTTGATGGTGGTAACTATAACTGGGGAAACGGCAAATATCCACAATTCACGGAGCCTTCTGAAGGTTATCACGGTATGAAATTCTGGGAGATATTTGGTACGGATGGCCCATTCGGCAATATTGCCTTCATCATACGGTGCCGGGTAGAAGGATTAAGGGATTTTGGGCCAGCTGTAAGTCCATTTAATGCTTTCCTTTTCCTGCAAGGCCTGGAAACACTTTCTCTGAGAATGGATAGAACCGTGGAGAACGCCCTGGGATTGGCCCAATGGCTGGAGAACCACGACTTAGTGGATTCAGTGAGTTATCCGGGATTGGAATCCAGCCCATATCATGATTTAGCTAAAAAATATCTAAAACGAGGTTCCGGAGGAGTATTGACCTTTGAGATCAAAGGCGGACAGGAAAATGCGGAGAGGTTCGTGGATAACCTTCAACTAGTGAGTCACCTGGCTAACGTAGGAGATGCTAAAACGTTAATCATACATCCGGCATCAACCACTCACCAACAATTATCGGAACAGGAACAGTTGGATGCTGGGGTTACGCCTACCAGACTCCGGATATCGGCCGGCTTAGAGCATATTGAGGACATAAAGGCGGATCTTCAGCAGGCATTTGATAAAGTGTTTGCAGCAGAACCCGTTTAAAAGACTATGAAGCAGTCAACATTTGTTTATCAGAAAGAATTCTCCCTGGAAAACGGGAAGAATATTAAGGGTCTGGAACTGCAGTACGGGACACTGGGCGCTTTAAATTCTGATGGAACCAATGTGGTGTGGGTTTGCCATGCCCTGACTGCTAATTCTGATTTCACAGATTGGTGGTCCGGCTTGATCGAGCAACAATTCGACCCTTCCGAGTATTTTATTATTTGTGCCAATATGCTTGGAGGATGCTACGGATCGACCGGGCCACTATCTGAAAATCCGGAAACTGGGCAACCTTATTACCATAGTTTTCCACAAATCACAAACCGTGATATTGTTAAAGCCTTCGACATATTACGCAAAGAATTGAAAATCAACAGTATACAAGTAATGATTGGCGGGTCGATGGGAGGTCAACAAGCTCTGGAGTGGAGTATTATAAGGCCAGATCTGGTGAAAAATTTGGTATTGGTGGCTACCAATGCACGGCATAGCTCCTGGGGTATTGCATATAATGAAACTCAGAGAATGGCCATTGAGACGGATCCTACTTGGCAACAGGACCACCCTAAAGCGGGTATGGAAGGAATGAAAACCGCTCGAGCTGTAGCTTTGCTTTCTTACCGGTGCTATCAGACTTATGAAAATACCCAGAATGACCTGGATGTAGCCATAGACGATTTCAGTGCCTCCTCATACCAACGTTATCAAGGGTTAAAATTGTATCGGAGATTTAATGCCTATACCTATTGGTACCTTTCTAAGTCCATGGATAGCCATAATGTAGCCCGGGGTCGCGGCGGGATGGCTGAAGCTTTGGGCTCAGTAAAGGCACATACCGTAATAATCGGGATAAGGTCTGACAACTTGTTCCCGCTTACTGAACAGCGATTCTTGGCCATGCATATACCGGATTCTGAATACCATGAGATTGAGTCGGATTACGGCCATGATGGATTCCTGTTAGAGCTTGACCAATTGTCAGCTATTTTGGGTAATCTGGGGGCTCCGAAAGCTAATAAAATAAGCGCCAATGGATAGATTGAAACTGGGAATTTTTGGTTTCGGATGTGTAGGACAAGGTCTTTATCACATTTTAACGGATCGTGGATTACCTTACGATATTGTGGGGATTGGAGTAAAAGATAAATCTAAACCCAGACCAATATCTACTGATAATTTCTCCTATGATCCCCATGAAATATTGGATAATCCGGAGATAGATATAATTGTAGAGGTAATTGACGATTCCGAACAAGCATTGGAGATCGTCAGAAAGGCCTTGCTTTCGGGAAAAAATGTGGTAACCGCAAACAAAAAGATGGTTGCGGATCATTTTGAAGAATTGCAGGCATTGCAAAAAAACGGGAGTATACTCCGTTATGAAGCTGCAGTTTGCGGGAGTATCCCCATCATTAATACATTGGATACTTTTCATGCTGCCGAACCAATTGAAGCGATCACCGGTATTTTCAATGGGTCGAGCAATTTTATTCTCACTCAGATTGAAAAGAAGGGGCTATCTTACCAGGATGCCCTTAAATTGGCACAGGAGCTGGGGTTTGCTGAGTCTGATCCCACCCTGGATGTAGGTGGATTTGACACTCTAAATAAACTGGTAATTTTATTGGCCCATGGATTTGGGGTGGGAACTACACCCACAGGGCTGTTTAATCTGGGTATTCAAAATCTGAATTCAGAAGATTTTAATTTTGCCAAGTCCAGGTCGTTGAGGATAAAATTAGCCGCCAGGGCGTCTGTTGATCAAGATCAGCTAACTGCCTATGTTTTGCCTGCCTTTATACCCCGAAGTAATCCCCTTTGGCCGGTGGAATATGAGAATAATGCAGTAACGGTAAAAGGGGTTTACAGCGATATCCAGATGTATACCGGCAAAGGCGCTGGTAGTCATCCTACAGCCGCTTCTGTGGTAGCCGATTTAGCCTCTGTGACTAGCAGAAAGGGATACGGATATAGCAAAATGCATCAAAATGGTGTTCCCGAGTTACTAAACAAAGTGAACCTGCCGATTTATATGCGATATCAGCATCCCGATCAACTGAGGGAATTTAGTTTTTCCCAGCTGTGGAGTGAGGGCAGATATGAAAACGGCGGTTTTGTGCTGGGTGAAATAGGGTTGAATCAATTATGGTCATTACAATCTTTCATTGAAGATCAGGGAATCACGATTATTGATACTTCGGCAGTAAAGGAAACTATTATTGATCCAGCCGCTGTTCAAAAGGAGTTAGTACGTTAGCAGAGAGACTATGAGCCAGTACAAGCATTTTGAATCTAAGGCTGTTCGGACGCAGAGTGAAAGGAGTGGGTACCGTGAGCATTCCGTGCCTTTATTTATGACCTCCTCCTTTACTTTTGAAAGCGCCGAGCAGGCCAGGGCTTTGTTTGCCGATGAGATGGAGGGCAACATTTACACCCGGTTTTCAAATCCCAACAATGATGAGTTTGTGGAGAAGCTCTGCCACCTGGAGCAAACTGAGTCCGGCATTGCCACAGCATCCGGTATGGCCGCCATGTTTAGCAGTATGGCAGGATTATTAAAATCCGGGGATCATGTATTAGCCTCCAGATCTGTATTTGGCTCCACCCACCAGTTGTTTACCCAGGTATTTCCCAAATGGGGTATTGAGCATACCTATGTGGATATACATCGGCCGGAGACCTGGGAATCGCAGATAACTCCCGCTACTAAGATGATCTTCGCAGAGACACCTTCTAACCCGGGTTTAGACGTGATTGACCTTCAATGGCTGGGATCCCTGGCAGAAAAGCATAACCTGATCCTCAATATAGATAATTGCTTTGCTACCCCTTTTCTGCAACAGCCTGCAAACTTCGGTGCTCATCTGGTGACTCATTCGGCCACTAAGTTTATCGACGGACAGGGGCGTTCCATAGGTGGGGCAATACTGGGAAAAGCCGAGTTAGTAGAAGAGATTCGTTTCTTCACCAGGCATACCGGACCAGCACTTTCTCCATTCAATGGATGGCTATTGTCTAAGAGCTTGGAAACACTTCCTGTTAGAATGGAAAAACACTGTGAAAGCGCCTTGAAAATCGCAGAATACTTGGAGGACCACGAAGAATTGGAGTCGGTCAAATATCCGTTCCTGCCTTCGCATCCACAACAGGCGTTGGCCAAGAAGCAGATGAGGTATGGCGGTGCATTGGTCACTTTTGTGGTAGCCGGGGGATATGATCGGGCAGTCAAGTTTCTGGATCACCTGAATATGCTATCCTTGACCGCTAACCTGGGAGATACCCGAACCACTGTTACTCATCCTGCATCTACCACGCACAGCAAGCTGAGCGAAGAAGAAAGGCTGAGAGTGGGGATCAAACCAGGATTGATCCGGATCTCAGTGGGACTTGAAAATGTAAATGACATCCTGGAAGATATAGTGGGAGCGCTACTGGCATCCAGGGTTAAAAAAATAGTGAACTAAAGAATCAATTTATTCGTATGCTTGTTTAAGAAGACCTATGAGAATCAATCACCATAGATCCAACCCCCAACAGGTGACCGCAATGTGTTGTTGCTGTTGTTGTATGAGCTCCATGCTGGAATTCCGGGGTAGAGATATGGTAGATCGTAGTTGTTGATATTTATCATATTGAACTGAAAAAGCTCCCCGGGACCCCGGGGAGCTTTTTTTATCCATTAGAGATTAAAAAAACAAAAATGACTTTATCCATTAATGGTACTGTAACTGAAGCCGCACATCGTGATATTGAGGAGTTGCAGGAAAAGATTAACAGGTTTAAGAGAGGTGAGATCCCGGAGGATCGCTTTAAAGCTTTTAGGCTCACCAGAGGGGTCTATGGCCAAAGACAACTTGGAGTGCAGATGTTCAGGATCAAGGTACCTTTCGGTAAATTGACCGCGGAGCAACTGGTTACTATTGCCGACCTTTCAGAAAAATATACCAATGGCAATTTGCATGCTACCACCCGCCAAAACATCCAGCTGCATTACGTGAAGCTGGATGATGCGCCGGAAATGTGGGAGGCATTAGAAAGAGTAGGGGTCACGCTGCGAGAAGCCTGTGGTAATACGGTACGCAATATTACCGGGTCAGCCTTTGCCGGTATCGATCCGAAGGAGCCATTTGATATTTCACCTTATGCTGAGGCCATGTTTCAGCATTTCCTGAGAAATCCGGTATGCCAGGATATGGGTAGAAAAATAAAATCGGCTTTCTCGTCCAGTGAACTGGACTCGGCTTTCACCTATTTTCATGATTTTGGCTTTATACCCCGGGTAAGGGAAGGAGAAAACGGCACTGAAAGGGGCTTCAAGGTAGTAATAGGAGGAGGACTGGGGGCTCAGGCCTATATTGCCAGAACCGCTTATGAATTTCTTCCTGTCGATCAGATTATTCCCTTTAAAGAAGCGGCACTGCGGGTGTTCGATCGGTATGGAGAGCGTGAAAAACGTCATAAGGCTCGATTAAAATTTCTTCTGGATGACCGTAGGGGAATGGGGATTGAAGAATTCATGCGGTTGACGAAATTGGAGATGAAGGCCCTGGATTTCTCAAAGGTGGATATTGTTCCTGAGCGCATCACCCCTGCCGAAGCGCCCGCGTTTGTGGCTGATGAACCAGAAAAAAATATCAACTTGCAGAAGTATCAAGAATGGAAGCAAACCAACGTATTCGAACAAAAGCAACCAGGATTCTATGCGGTAAATATAAAATTACCGCTGGGTAACATTGACGCTGAAACCGCCCGAAAGTTTGCAGAGGTAGTGCTGAAGTATGCAGCAGATGACATTCGTATTACCGTCAACCAAGGGTTTTCACTGCGTTTTGTAAGACCGGAGAATCTAACCCATCTGTTTAAAAGTTTGGATTTGCTGGGCTTGGCGGAAACCGGCTTTGACACCATCGCCGACATTACCGCATGCCCTGGTACGGATACCTGTAATCTGGGGGTAACCAATAGTACCGGTATTGCCGGTGAATTGGAACAAGTGATCCGGGCGGAATACCCACATCTGGTCACAGATTCTCAAATAACCATCAAGATCAGTGGATGTATGAATTCCTGTGGACAGCATATGGCAGCCAATATTGGATTTCATGGTAGTTCCATTAAACATGGGGGATTAGTGATACCAGCGTTACAGGTGGTTTTGGGAGGCGGTGTGGATAAAAGCGGTAAAGGTTTTATCGCAGAAAAAGTGATAAAACTACCCACTAAGCGAATTCCAAAAACCTTGCAGTGGATATTAGATGACTACCAGGAATCCGCGGAGCCCGGGGAATACTTTAATGACTATGTTCAACGGCTGGGAAAGCGCTACTTCTACGATATGCTCAAACCATTGGCTGACCTGAGTGAAGTGGCCGAATGGGAGTATATGGACTGGGGACAGGATCAAAATTTCGTGCCGGAAATAGGTGTGGGGGAATGCGCCGGAGTGAGCTATGATATGGTAGGTACCATAATGAACGATGCCCGTGAGAGAATTGAGATGTCCCTTGCGGCCTACCAAGCAAATTTATTTGCTGAAGCGCAATATCACGCCTACACCGCTATGGTGATCGCGGCCAAAGGCTTGTTGCTGGTAGAAGATGTCCGCTGTAATACGCACATTGGGATTATTAAGGATTTCGATGAACATTTCGTGGCTTCTGGCAAGATTGAGATACCACAAGATTTCACATCCTGGGTCTTGGAGTTTAAGGAAGCCCCCGCTGATAGCAGCTTTACTAAAAGCTACATTGATCGAGCTCAGGCTCTGCTTCGGTCGGTAGAGGAATACCGGGCGCAGGATCTGGAGCAAGAAGAAAAAGTAGTGATCAATAACTATTATAAAGCATAATGGAAGCAAGACTAACTTTAGTAGGGGCGGGCCCCGGTGATCCAGAGCTGATCAGCTTGAAGGGAGTTAAGGCGCTGGCTTCAGCGGATGTAGTACTGTACGATGCTTTGGTACATCCGGAACTGTTAAATCACTGTAAACCCCAGGCGGAAAAGCACTTCGTGGGAAAAAGATCCGGCAAACACAGTTTTAAACAAGAAGAGATCAACCAAATGATTGTGGATTATGCTCTATCCAAGGGACATGTTGTTCGGTTAAAAGGCGGAGATCCTTTCATATTTGCCCGCGGAAAGGAGGAACTGGAATATGCCGAAACTTTTAATATCAAAACTGCTGCCATTCCAGGCATTAGTAGTATAAATCTTCCCGGGTGTTATGGTATTCCCCTGACCAGACGAAATATTAATGAAAGCTTTTGGGTGATCACCGCCACTACCAGCCGTGGTACCCTGTCAGGAGATGTGAAATTGGCTGCCCGCTCTTCAGCGACAGTGGTATTGCTGATGGGGTTGAAAAGACTGGCGGAGATTGCTGAAGTTTTTTTAGCAGCGGGGAAAGAAGATCTACCAGTGGCAGTTATATCTAAGGGATCTTTACCACAAGCGCAACTGGTTTTAGGAGACATAAAAAATATAGCAAAGCAGGTTGATCGTGAAGAAGTGGAAGCTCCAGCCCTTATCGTGATTGGCGAGGCGGTGGGTACCCATCCCCAATTTTACGTTACCGCAGATAATTTACGCACTGAATTTCTATGATCCGCACTATGGCAACAAACGAATTATTCCCGGTATTTATTAAACTTCATCAGTTCAAAGTATTGGTGGTAGGAGGAGGCTACGTTGCCTGGGAAAAACTACAGGCCATTCTCAGTAATAGTCCGGAGACCAGGGTGACAGTGGTAGGTGAAACGGTGAGCGATGAGATTTACCAATTAGCCTCGGAAAAGCCTACTATTAAGGTGATTGAAAGGTCATTTCAAGCGGCGGATTTGCACCAAATTGATCTTGCATTCCTGGCTACCAATTGTAGAGAAACCAATAAGGGAATTCGGGCTTTAGCTAAAGCACAAAGAATATGGGTAAACGTAGCCGACACTCCGGATTTATGTGATTTCTATCTGGGAAGTGTGGTAAAAAAGGGGAATTTGAAGATTGGGATAAGCACTAACGGAAAATCCCCCACCTTTGCCAAGCGTTTTAGGCAGCTTTTAGAGGAAAGCTTGCCAGGGCAAACTGATGAACTTTTAAAAAACTTAAATATATTGCGCGACCGTTTGAAAGGAGACTTCAGCCATAAAGTACAGGAGTTGAATAAACATACGGCTTCATTGCTAACACCTGTTGCCGAAAAAGAATAGTTATTAGTTATGAATCTCAAGAAATTAAACCAACAATATAAACCACTCTCTTACCAGGAGCGGTTGAAAAATCTTTTTAACGATTTTTCGCAGGATGAAATTCTGGTCACCTCTTCATTTGGGACCACTTCTATGGCTTTGCTGCATTTATTAAGCAAAGTAAAGCCTGGACATCCGGTACATTTTATCGATACCTCCTATCACTTTCCCCAAACCCTGGCTTACCGCGATAAGCTGGTAGAACAGTTGGGATTGAAGGTGGTGGATGTTAAAGCGGAATCCAAAAAAAATCGCTTCACCAAGGAAAACCAAACTTGGGAGCATAACCAGGATCTTTGTTGTTTCATAAACAAGATCGAACCTCTGGATCTCATTAAACCAAATTTTAAAATATGGGTTGCCGGAGTCCTGGGCTTTCAAAGCCCCCACCGCAAAAACTTACAACTTTTTGAGCCGCAGGATGGATTGATCAAATTTCATCCGCTAGTGGATATGAATAAAGTAGACCTCAACTTATACACCAGGCTTTTTGAATTACCTACCCACCCTTTACTATTGGAGGGTTATGATTCCGTAGGATGTACCCACTGCACCACTAAAGGAAAAAACCGTAGTGGCCGCTGGTTTAATATTTCCAAATCCGAATGCGGGCTGCATAACGACGTGAATCCGCTGATAAAAAATCGCCTGGCCAGCTAAGCTTTATAAAAAGCAATTTTTTTCTTTCAAGTAAGAGTGGTTAATTTGTCCGCTTTAAGAAGGAAAATTGCAATTAATCCCAGTAACTGACAGCCACACCGAACGCGAGTTTTTACACTTGCCCATTAAGCTCTATCGCGATAGCCCCAATTGGATCCGTCCGTTGGATCAAGACATATTAAATGTTTTTGATCCCAAAAAAAATAAATCTTTTCGACACGGTTCTGCCGCCAGATGGATCCTTACCAATCCCCAGAATCAGATCGTGGGCCGGGTGGCCGCCTTTGAAAACGGGAAATCAAAGTTGAAAGGCAATAGAATTCCTGTAGGGGGTATGGGTTTTTTTGAGTGCATAGAGGATCATCAGGCTGCCTCAATGTTGTTTGATGCCTGTAAGGACTGGTTAAGCCAAAGGGGAATGGAAGCCATGGATGGACCCATTAACTTCGGTGACCGCGATAAGTGGTGGGGCCTGTTGGTGGATGGCTTTGACCTGGAGCCTAATTATCTGCAGCATTATAATTACCCATACTACCAGGATTTATTCGAAACTTACGGTTTTCGGGATTATTTCCAACAATACACCTATGCCAGGAAAACCAGAGACCCCCTGTCACCACGCCTGGCGCAAAAGGCTGCTATGATTGAAAAAGACCAGCTGTATTCTTTTAGCCACATGCAGTTGAATAATCTGGATAAGTATATCGACGATTTTCGAATCATTTACAACCAGGCCTGGGGAGGTCATGGAGTTCCTGAAATCTCCAGGGGTCAGGCTAAGGCGTTGATCAAACAGTTAAAACCAATAATTGATGAGAAGATCGTCTGGTTTGGCTACTACGATCAGCAGCCCATAGCTTTCTTCATTATGCTCCCGGAGGTGAACCAAATATTTAAGCATGTAAACGGTAAACTGGATCTATTGGGAAAACTGAAGTTTGTATGGCACAAGTGGAGAAAGACCTGCAACAAGATGTTCGGATTAGTTTTCGGGATTGTACCCGATCATCAGGGAAAAGGGGTGGAAGGGGCTTTGATCATGGCAGCCAGGCAAATGGTGCAGGATGACTACCACCGCTATGAATATTTTGAAATGAATTGGATAGGTGATTTTAATCCGAAAATGTTAAGGGTTGCTGAACAGGTCGGCGGGCATATTGCTAAAACCCATGTCACTTACCGCAAACTTTTTGATGAATCCCGGCCTTTTGAAAGGCACCGGAAAATATAAACTTAGTATCTAACTGGAAATCATGAAATACCACATATATGGGATGGGGAATGCCCTGGTGGATATTGAATATGAAGTGGATTCTGCCTTTTTTGAACAGCATGGCATTGACAAAGGTCTAATGACCCTGGTTGATGAAGAGCGACAACGTTATTTGGTCACGGCCCTTCACCGCCACCTCACTAAAAAACAAAGCGGTGGCTCAGCGGCCAATACGGTAATTGCCAGCAGCCAATTTGGAGCTAACTGCTTCTATTCCTGCAAGGTGGCTAATGATGAATGGGGAGACTTTTACCGGCAAGACCTCATGGAAGCCGGAGTGGATTCAAATCTTACTTCTAACCCTCCAGCTGAAGGGCATACCGGAAGATGCCTGGTAATGATCACGGAGGATGCAGATAGAACTATGAACACTTTCTTAGGTATTTCTTCTGAATTCTCTGAGGACGAACTGGTACCTCAGGCTTTGCAAAACTCCCTATGGCTATATATTGAAGGCTACCTGATAGCCAATCCTGCAGGGCCGAGAAGCATGGTTGAAGCCAAAAGAATCGCTGACCGCTCCGGGGTAAAAACCGCATTGACTTTCTCAGATCCCAACATGGTCAAATTCTTTAAGGAAGGATTGGACCAGGTTATCGGAGCCAGCGTTGACCTATTGTTTTGTAATGAAGACGAGGCCTTGGGTTATACGCAAACCGAAACATTGCGGGATGCCCGGGAGGAATTAAAAAAGGTTGCCAGGACATTTGTCATCACACAGGGGTCGAACGGTGCTATGATATTTGATGGTGATACTTTTGTGGATATCGAGCCATACCAGGTAAAGGCAGTGGATACTAACGGCGCAGGAGATATGTTTGCCGGGGCTTTTCTGTATGCTATTACCCACGGCCATACTTATGCTCAGGCAGGAAAGTTGGCTAGTCTGGCATCATCAAAAGTAGTATCTCAATTTGGCCCCCGTCTGAAGTGGCACCAGACCAAAGAAATCCTCAATGAATTATTTCCTTAGCCCTGAACCGTTTATGTAAAATACCTGCAGAAATAAAGTAAAAAGGGCTTATTTTTATAACCTTTATTTGTAATTCTAATACCACAAGATGAAATTTCGCCTAACTTTCAATATTGCTATTTGGTTAGCTCTCCCTGTACTGGCTCAGAGCCCTGATATTGATTTTACCGAGTTCGAGCTGGATAACGGACTCCAGGTAATCCTGCATGAAGATCACAGCACTCCAATTGTCGCCGTCAGTATCATGTATAAAGTGGGCTCTAAAAATGAAGATCCCCAACGTACCGGTTTTGCCCACTTTTTTGAACACCTGCTGTTTGAGGGCTCAGAGAATATACCCAGAGGACAATTTGATAAGTTGATCACCAGCGCTGGTGGTACCAATAATGCCAACACCTGGTATGATAGAACCTATTACTACGAGGTGTTGCCGTCAAATCAGTTGGAACTGGGTTTATATCTGGAATCAGAGCGGCTGCTGCATGCCAAAATAGATTCAGTAGGCATTGAAACACAACGTGAGGTGGTCAAAGAAGAACGCCGTCAAAGAATTGATAATACTCCCTACGGCTCGGTACTGGAAGAGACCATGAAAAGAGCCTACAACGTCCATCCTTATCGCTGGTCAGTAATTGGATCCCTTGATCATCTTAACGCTGCCAAGGATGAAGAATTTAAAGAATTTTATCACACCTTTTACGTGCCCGAAAACGCAGTGCTGAGCATTGCCGGTGATATTGACCTAGAGGAAACCAAGGAATTGGTGGAACTATATTTTGGGGATATTCCCAGAGGTGGGAACCCCATACCCAGACCAACCGTTAAGGAGCCGCCTAAGACGGAGGAAATCAGAGACGTGGTATATGATAACATTCAATTACCAGCAGTGATCCAGGCCTATCATGTGCCGGCGCAGGGAACCGAGGATTATTATGCGGTAAGCATGCTGGCACAATTGCTTTCGCAAGGTGAAAGCTCCCGGTTGAGTAAATCAGTTAAAGATCAGCAGCAGAAAGCTTTGTTCGTAGGAGCCTTCCCATTAGACCTGGAAGATCCGGGTGTAACCATCGCTTTTGGCATTGCTAATGTAGGAGTATCGCCGGAAGATCTGGAAGAAGCTATGGATGCGGAATATGAGAAAGTTAAATCAGAACTGATCGGGGAAAGGGAATTTCAAAAATTGAGAAATCAAATTGAAAGTGATTTTATAAGTCGTAACAGCCGAGTAGCCGGAATTGCCGAGAGTCTTGCCAATTATCATATGTACTTTGGTGACGCTAACCTTATCAATACCGAAATTGAAAGGTACATGGAAGTGACCAGAGAAGACATTATGCGGGTGGCTAAAAAGTATTTTACCAAGGAAAATAGGGTAGTGTTGTACTACCTGCCCAAGTCCGCTCAGCAACAACCGGAGACTAAAGAAATTAATAAAGAAGGTTAGAAACTAGCAAATATGAAATCTCTAGTATACCATATATGTATTGGGCTGATAATAAATGCTTGTACCACTACCAAGCAGACCTCTACCATAGAGCCCCAAACCGATCAACAAGAAACTGCCGTAGAATCCAGCACCACAGCAATTGGTCTTGATCGATCTAAAGTCCCCGAACCCGGACCGGCCCCAGAGATCCAATTAGGTGAATATGAGTCTTTTACTCTGGAAAATGGTATGAAGGTATTTGTGGTGGAAAACCACAAATTACCCAGGGTTTCTTTTTCCTTGGTGCTGGACCGTGATCCCATTGTGGAAGGGGAGAACGCAGGATACATAAGCGCTGCCGGTCAGTTGCTTACAAGGGGCACTGCTACCATGACCAAGGCTCAGCTGGATGAGGAAGTGGACTTTATCGGCGCAAGTTTATCAAGTTCTTCAACTGGAGTATTTGCCTCTTCTCTTACCAAGCACGTAGATAAATTATTGGAGTTAATGTCTGATGTCACTCTCAATCCCTCTTTTTCAGAGGAGGAACTGGATAAAATAAAGAAAGAGACTATTTCCGGCCTTCAGGCCAACAAAGAGGATCCGGGAGCAATTGCCGCTAATGTACGCAGTGTATTGAGATATGGTAAGGATCACCCTTACGGTGAATTGGTAACTGAGGAGACTGTCAATGAAATATCCATTGAGGATTGTAAGAGTTACTACCAAGAATATTTCAAACCCAACATAGCCTACCTGGCAATTGTAGGAGATATCAATCGGGAACGCGCTAAAGAGTTGGTGGAGAAATACTTTGGAAAATGGGAAGGAGGGGAGGTACCCGAATACCATTACGATTTTCCGAAAGCGCCGGAGAAATTGTCAGTAGCATTAGTGGACCGGCCACAATCTGTACAGTCCGTGATCAACATTACCTACCCGGTGGAATTAAAACCTGGTCATCCGGATGTGATTAA
This sequence comes from Cyclobacteriaceae bacterium, assembly GCA_965224285.1. Lineage (GTDB taxonomy): Bacteria > Bacteroidota > Bacteroidia > Cytophagales > Cyclobacteriaceae > JAJCYK01. The sequence goes on along the minus strand of OZ245043.1, from coordinate 2,365,871 downwards.
GGCCAGGGTAATGAATACTATTTTGGGTGGCGGGTTTTCCTCTAATCTGATGCAAAATCTTCGTGAAACCCACGCCTTCACCTATGGGGCCAGCTCCTCGCTCTCCAGTGATGAGTTGGTGGGAAGTTTTAATGCGGGGGCCAGCGTAAGAAATGAAGTGACGGATAGTGCGGTGGTGGAGTTCATACATGAATTAAACCGAATTAGAACGGAGAAGGTTAGTGAAGAACAATTGCAGTCTATTAAAAATTATATAACTGGTAGTTTCGCCAGGTCACTTGAAAGCCCGCAGACCATAGCCAATTTTGCCCTGAATATCGAGCGTTATAACTTACCCTCAGACTACTATGCCAACTACCTAAAGAATATTCAGGCAGTGACGGTGGAAGACGTGCAGGAGATGGCTCAAAAATACATACGGCCGGATAAAGCTTATGTGTTGGTGGTAGGTAAGGCTGCAGAAGTGGAAAATGGGCTGAAGCAATTCGGATCAGTTCAATATTATGACATATACGGTAATCCATATACTCCATCCACCGCTGAGGACCTGCCATCAGACCTTAACGCAGAGAAAGTTATCGACAGCTACCTGGCTGCCATAGGGGGTGTTGATAAACTCAAGCAGGTACAGGATATTAAGAAAGTAATGACTGCTTCTATGCAGGGCATGACGTTGGAGCTCACCGAAATTAAGAAGGTTCCTGGGAAAGCGCTTGAAACCGTGACGGCAGGAGCCATGGAATTCCAGAAAGTAATCTTCGATGGGTCTAAAGGGGTAGAAGTGGTACAAGGACAGTCCAAACCACTGGATCAGGCAAAGGTACAGGAAGCTAACTTTGAGTCGCAGATTTTTCCGGAGATGCACTATGCGGACTTGGGAGCTAAGCTGACCTTGACCGGCATGGAGCCGGTTGAGGGAGAAGACAGCTATGTTATTGAGGTTGAACTTCCTTCTGGTAAAAAAACCTATAAATACTTCTCCCAGGAATCTGGGTTGAAGCTTAAAGAAAGTTCCACCGTGGAAACCCCTCAGGGAAGTATCTCCCAATCGGTAATCTACCAGAACTACCAGCCTATTGATGGCATCCATTTTCCACACAAAGCCAGTATCAATATGGGGCCGCAAATATTGGAGGCAGAGCTAAAATCAGTGGAGATCAATACCGGGGTAGAAGATAGCATGTTCGCCATAGAATAGATACTTACATTCACGCACCCCTAGGCAATTTGTATTTTTGGGGCAAACATTGCGATATTGCACCATGAAGCAATTGACCAAGGCCCCTGTATTACTGTTCCTGATAATATACTGTTTCAGTTACTGCTCGACAGAAAAGGGACTGGACGTAAATGCCGAAACCATCGGAGAGCCCCTAGAAGGGCGGTGGTCTCATGACCGTATATGGGAGTGGTATGATCAGCAACCCTGGTTTACCGGTACCAATTTTAATCCCAGCACTGCCATAAACCAACTGGAATTTTGGCAGGAAGATACCTGGGATCCACAAACTATTGAAAAAGAACTAGCCTGGTCAGCGGAGTTGGGATTTAATTTGCACCGTGTTTATTTGCATAACTTACTTTGGGAGCAGGATTCAGTAGGGTTTTTGCAAAGACTTGAGGAATACCTCACCATGGCGGATAACCATGGGATCGGCACCCTTTTTGTACTTTTAGATGATGTTTGGCATCCCGTACCCAAGTTAGGCACGCAACCCGAACCTCAGCCACACCTGCATAATTCTGGCTGGGTTCAAGCCCCCGGGGCGGAGATCCTAGGAGATAGCAGCAGGCATGATGAGTTAAAAGGATATATAAAAGGAGTTATCAGCAAATTTGGCAGCGATCCTCGAGTAATATGCTGGGATCTATACAATGAGCCAGACAATCGGGCCTTGCAACGGGGAAGAAATGAATTAGAAGTAGAGGATAAGCATATTTACAGCTTAGCTCTCCTGAGAAAAGTATTTAGTTGGGCCAGGGAGGTAAATCCGACGCAACCCCTTACCACCGGAATTTGGAGAGGAGAGATCGATCATTGGGGCACACCCGATAGTTTGCCGGAACTGGATCGTTTTATGGTACAGCATTCAGATCTAATAAGCTTTCATGCTTATGATCGTTACGAGAACGTAGTGCGAAAAATAGAGGAACTGAAGAAATACCAAAGGCCTCTTATCTGTACTGAATACCTGGCCAGGGGAAACGGCAACAGGTTTGATAATATAATGCCTTTATTTAAAGATGAGAAGATCGGAGCCATTAACTGGGGGTTTGTTTCAGGTAAGACACAAACCATATATCCCTGGACATCATGGGACGAAACCTTTACCAGCGAACCTGAGATTTGGCACCATGATATTCTCAGGGCAGATGGTACTCCTTATGACCCGGAAGAGGTTGCACTGATAAAACAATTGAATGATGTTGAAGAACCGTAAAATACTTTCCCGATTAATTAACCAGAAGTGGCTGACAGCAATGGTTATTTGTAGTTTTTTGGCCTGTCAGCAAAAAAATAACACTACCACAGAAAATCCGGTAGAGCATAGTGCCAATATTGAGATAAAGGACTACCCTCAATTTATGGATGATCTTTTTCAAGCTCATGGAGGCTTGGAAAACTGGAATTCTATGAAAAGCTTGTACTTTGAAATGCCTAATGATGAGGGTGGGGAAAAGCATTTTGTAAATCTAAAGGATCGCAGGGATAAAGTTATTGGACCAAATTTCAGCTTGGGTTTTGACGGAAGTAATGTTTGGTTAGACGCCGACAGCACCTACCAAGGCAACCCCACATTTTACCACAACCTGATGTTTTACTTTTATGCCATGCCGTTCGTGCTGGCAGATGATGGCATAATCTACCGGGAAACTGATCCCTTGAATTATCAGGGAGTAGACTATCCCGGTATGAGAATATCTTACCAGGAAGGAGTAGGAGCGAGTTCTGATGACGAGTACTTTATCTATATCGATCCAGAGACTAATAAAATGGCCTGGCTGGGCTACACAGTGACCTATTTTAGCCAGGAGCCTTCTTCAGACATTCACTGGATACGTTACGATAGCTGGCAAAATTTGGAAGGGTTATGGCTGCCTGAGGAACTCTCATGGTATCACTATCTGGATGGTAAACCCACAGAGTTGCGAAATACTGTCAGCTTCCAAAATGTAGAATTAGGCGAGCAACCGCACCCTGAGCAGGTTTTTGCTAAGACTGCTGATGCTATTGATCAGTGAGATCGGTTAAACTCTTTAAATTTTATCGATGTTAGATTAGGTAGTGGAAACTACCTGGGGTATCAGCGGCAGGCGCCTTGGGTTGGTGACTTTACCAAAGCAGCTGTTTGCCAGCTGTTTGCATTGGAGGTATATCCGCTAGTGGAAACACGGCTTTCATCACCAGCTGGCCACAGAATTTCAACTTTGATCTCGGAAATTTCCACACCTGTTTTATCAGTAAAGGAAATTTCAAAGTCGAATTCGGTGGTGAAACAACAAACATCTCCATTGTTGCTGTTCTTATTATCAGCGAAACTCAAAGTCATCACCTCAGGTGAAAGCTATCAATAAAATAATGGCTATGTAAGCAATGAACCAGAGCATGCTAATACCTAAAGCTTCCAGTGCTAATTTGTACTTGGGCTTAAAGTTCACAGATGTCATAGTTTTGAATTAGAATGGAACGTATGAAATTTTCTCTCGGTTCAAACAGTGTTGTTAAAATCCATCAACAACCCTATTAACTATGCTGCAGATAGGTAACAAATAAATCATTAGTTCTGACGCCAGAGTATGTATCCCAATGATATTTGAAATACATTTCCTTTAGTATTCTCTTCGAAATCTGAAGAATTTATATTGCTAAGACCAATGTTATATCGTACCTGAATATGAACTGGGACCGAAGGGAATCCATATCCACCGCCTATGCCAAAGCTAAAGTCACTACTGTTGAATTCATCTTTGGCATTATCATCGTCTCCATCTTTGGCAGACAGTAAAAAGGAGATTTGGGGGCCGGCATTTACGTATAGATATTCATTAACCGCAATATGGGCTAAAATCGGGATACTGAGATAATTCGCCGGTATCTTAATGTCCCCGTCGTCGGACTGAGCTCCTTGGCTAGAATATAGCACCTCTGGCTGTAAACCGAATTGATCGGAGAATTTCAGGATAGCAAACCCACCTACATTAGCGCTGGTTCTGCTTTTGGTGTCAAAATCGTCACCGCCCCAGCTGGATATATTAATACCGGCTTTGGGGCCAATTTCTACACTTTGAAGTGTTTGTGAGTGAACCTGGACCACCAGGAACAATAATGAGATCGAAATTACTAACTTTTTCATAATTACGGGATTATTGATTATAAATTGATTACAGTAATGTCGTACTTCAATTGACCAAAGTGTGGTTTGATTGCTTGGGTCTGCTGGAATAAATAACCCGGAATGTGTTAAGGTCTTTTTGCAACTCCTTAAACGTAAGTGGATCAATCAGCGCGGCGTAGCAATCGACACCGAACATACTTTGAATATTTATACCCTGTTTGATTAGGTTGTCCGGGTCACCTGAATATTGAAATAAAATTTGCAACTGGTCTGGCAGGGTCTTGACTTGTAGCATAGCTTGTACTGGTTTAGAATAAATGCCTAGTCTTTTTACAGATTAGTAACAGACTAGATTTTAACAAAATCCAGTATAATGGTAAATAAGCCAGGAAACCATACAGATTGAGTACTGCGAGTGAATGAATTAGTAATTGGTGGAAAATATGGGATAGTTTGCAATTAAAATGACCGCAGTAACAATTCCTTCCTACTGCGGGAAACATTTACCGTATCCTCATTGCTCATCACTACATAACCACCGTCCCCCTTAACGTATTTACGTACATGGTTAAGGTTGATGAGGTGGCTGTGGTGCACTCTTAAAAAATTAAAATCAGACAGTATTTCGCTGGTTTCCTTTAGCGTTTTGGATATCAGCAGTTTTTTACCCCCACTCAGGAAAATATGAGTGTAATTACTCTCCGATTGACAATGGATGATATCCTGTGCCTGTACGAATTCCAGGCCTTCCATAGTAGGAAGCGCTACCTGCTGAATGGGTGTTCCTTTCTGGGAGAGGCTTTGAAAAAGCAAATTTAATTGTTCCGGTCGGATGCTGGTGGTTCGAGTTTGAAATTTTTCCAAAGCCTTAATCAATTCGTCCTTATCTATGGGTTTAAGCAAATAATCCAGGGCACAAAATTTAAAAGCTTTTACGGCAAACATATCATAGGCAGTGGTAAAGATTACCTCAAAATTAATTGGCTTTAAGGCTTCCAGCATCTCAAAGCCGTTCATATGGGGCATTTCAATATCTAGGAAAATCAGGTCTATTTCTTTTTTTTTCACGATCTCAATTGCCTTTCGGGCATCATTACTCGCTCCTAATACCTCTACTTGAGGGCAATATCGTTGCAGTTGCCAGGAAAGAGTTTCCAGACAATGTTGTTCATCATCTACCAGTAATACTTTGATTTGCTCCATACTGTTAATCATTATACAGGTTTGATTTCCCAACTATCTATTTCAACAGGAATTTTCAAGGTTACTCTGGTGCCCATAGGGAGGCCGGTTTCATCAACCAAATCCTCAACCTGAACCACAGATCGCTTATGATGCAAGTTATTAATGATGGCCAGGCGGTCGCTAGTGATTTTCATGCCCAATGATTTGTTCTTGGTGGCCGATTTAGTCTTCAGTTCCCCGGCTTTTTTTCGGCCGATTCCGTTATCTTCTACTACACATATTAAAGTTTGTTCCTCACGTTGGATATCAATCAACAACGATCCCTTTTCAGTCTTATGCATCAGGCCATGCCAAATAGCGTTTTCCACGTATGGTTGAATCATCATTGGAGGGACCTCGATATAATCCGCTTCCACTTGATCTCCTATTTGTATCTGGTAATCAAACTTATTCTCGAATCTGAGTTCTTCCATTTCGATATAGAGCGTTAATGCCTCCAACTCCTGGATAAGAGGAATAGTTGCAGATTTGGAATTTTGCAGGATCAGTCGGATCAATCGAGAAAATTTGGTAAGGTAACCGGAGGCTGTCTCTGGGTCACTTTTAACTATATATCTGTTTATGGAGTTTAAGCAGTTAAAGAGGAAGTGCGGGTTCATTTGAGACCTCAGGGCTTTCATCTCTACCTCGGATATTCGCCGGTTAAATTCCGTTTTTATTTCTTCTTGTTTTCTAATTTGCGCAATACGAAATCTGTAAGCGAAATAGATCATGCCCAAGATCAGTAATGCGGCAATCAGATAAAACCACCAGGTTTTCCAAAATGGAGGAGCGATATGAATATCGATTACGAGTTCCTCATCCGTCCACACACCGTCACTATTGGAGGCTATTACCTTAAATTTATAGTCACCGGGATCCAGGTTAGTATAACTGGCGAACCTACGATCAGTATAGATCCAGTCCTGGTCAAACCCCTCCATTTTATAAGCATAGCGGTTGTGCTCCGGAGCCGCCAGGTGCACCGCGCTAAATTCAAAGGAGAAAAAGTAATCCTTGTAGGTAAGACCTATACTTTGAATTGATTCCAGAGATTGCTTAAGAGTCCTGTCCTCGTTTAAAACCTTAAAACCAGTCAACACTATTTCCGGCAATAAGGGGTGATTTTTTATACTACCCGGATGAAAGGCATTGACCCCATTCAGGCCACCAAAATACAACTTGCCTTCCTGGCTTTGATGAAAGGCACCAGCATTAAATTCGTTTCCTTGAAGCCCGTCGCTGGTGTAATAAGTACGAAAACTATCTTCCAGGCGATTGTACTCGGTAAGGCCGTTGTTGGTGCTGAGCCAAAGCTTGCCTTCATTATCGGGCAGTATTCCGTAAACTACCTCTCCGGGAAGGCCTTGTCCGATATTGTAATGCTCAAATTTACCATCCTGTGGATGATAGCGATTAAATCCGGAAGCCGTGCCTATCCACAGCGTATCACCAGGGTCGACATAAATACAGGCTACGATATCATGACTCAGGGAATGAGGATCATCGGGCTGGTGTCGAAATTGTTGGAATTGCTGGGTCTCCGGAATAAATTTATACATGCCAGCACCCAGAGTGCCAATCCAAAGATTATGGTTTCTATCTTCAGAAATAGCTCGAATTTCTTCCATCGGATAGTGTTGCCATTGATCAGATTCATGGGACTTTTGATACAATCCACTAGTAGTGCCTAAATATAGGTCTCCCTGGCTGCTTTCAAATATACTATAGATGGCATTGCCCGATCCCGAATGAGAAAGTTGGAGTTGAGTAACCTTCATAGTGGCAGGATCCAATATGTCCAAGCTCCCGGTGGCAGATCCAATCCATATCAGCCCTTCGTTATCACGGTACACACTTCGGAAAGAATTTGCTTGTAAAGGGGGATTGCTCTCGCTATCAAACTTTTGGACCTGAGCCGTTTGTTGATCCGTTCTGAAGATACCGGCACGGGTAGCAGTCCATAAATAGCCTTGTTTGTCGGTAGTAATCCCGAAGATACTATTGCCGCTATGGCCGGATAAACCGGGAATATTTTGATAAAGATCAAACTTTCTATTCCCCATATTATATCTATTGATGCCATTAAGGGTCCCGATCCAGATATTACCGAATTTCCCATTCAGTATTTCATGTACTTTATCATTGGTCAGGCTCTGATTTTGGGTTGGTTCATACCTGATAGAGGCAATTGATTCCTTCCCATTCCACACTATGATACCTTCTGTATCATAGCCTATCCACCAATTTCCGTTACTATCCTGTTCCATGGCGTTGACCAGGTTGTCGGTAATTTTATCATGAGTTATTTCTTTTGCCACCCATTCACCAGCTTCTTGGCTTAATCGGTAAAGACCCGGATGCCCCCCTATAAGCACATCATCTTTATCCATGACCAGTGCTGCCCGAAAATCTATATCAGGCAACCCCTTAATTGGCATTACCTCTATCTGATCTGATTGGTAGTTGAACCGATAAAGTCCCTGATTACTGCCTATCCATAGACTTCCATCAGGACTATTAAATAAAAAGTTGATATCAGGAGGATCGGATGAAATACTCGAAAATCTGTAATTGATAAAGCCCTGGATACCCTTCATGGATAATCCAAGATCGCTGGCTATCCATAGGGCCCCAGCCCGATCTTCGGTAATGTGACGGATATGATCACTGGGAATGGTGTAGTCTACATCTTCAATCTGTCGATATTGTTTAAATGAACCTGTGGTTCTGTCAAACCGGTTTAGTCCTCCGCTAAGAGTGCCAACCCATATAAATCCTTGATGGTCTTCATATAAAGAGGTGATCCAATTATCGGATATCGATAAAGTGTCAGTATTATGATACCGGTATACACTGAAGGAGTAGCCATCGAACTTGTTTAAACCATCTTGGGTTCCGATCCATAGAAGGCCTTTTTGATCTTGCAACATGCAATTTATAGTCCCCTGACTGAGCCCCTGTTCCAAGTTAATTTGGTCAAAATACCACCCGGGCTGCTGAGCCCATAATTCAGCCATCTCCAATAGCCCTAATATCAGGATCAGATAAAGGCCGGATTTTTGCATTTAATAAAAATGGATTGACAGTTTATCTAATTTAAGCCTCAATAACCTGTATTCAAAACAGCATTGAGTATATAACGATATGCCCGGGTAATTGTCAGAAAAGAATGTGTGCCTACCGTCAGAATTTTTTATTCAACCAAGCGTGATAACTATTTCGCTGTTGACCGGAAACTCCAGACAATTTGCGGATGCGATATTGGGGGAAGAACTGTGCTGTGCTTTGAGGAATGTTCACCTTTATAGCCCTTCCTTGTCTAGTCAGGCCTATTTTGGCCACCGAAGATTTACCCAATAAGTCATTTATATCCTTCTGTATCTTTTTTCCATTGATTCTGGTTATAACATCTCCAATGCCTACTAGACCCTTTGCGGGGCTGTTTTGTGCCAGCTGTTTTATAGTAAAGCCATCATCAGTTGCTATCCCCCAGATACCAAACTGCCTTTTTAGTTTTTGCCGAGAGGGCCTTTTCTCCAACTCGCAACCTACATGATTAAGCAGCATACTAAGCTCTGCTTCCACCGGCTTCAATCCATAAACATAGTCTTGAAAGAACGCATCAAAACTATTACCACTTAGCTCTTCACATAAATTTTGGATATCAACTGTCTCATAACCACGGTGCTTCTCGCCAAATCGGCTCCAAAGCATCTGCATTACCCGGTCCAACGAATGTTGGTCATTACTCATATTACGCAGTAATAGATCCAGCATTAAGCCTATAATGGCTCCTTTAGTATAAATGGATACTTTACGCCCCGGGGCACCAGCGCTGTATCCATCCAACCAGAGGTCAAGTGAGGATGCCGTTAATGAAGCGTAAAAGCGTCCCTGGTTTTCAAAATGGCGTTTAAAAAGCCGGTTTAACTCCCGGAAATATTGGTCGGTGTCGAACACGCGGCTTCTCATAAGCAACAGGTCCCCATAGTAGGTGGTAAAACCCTCGGCTACGAATCCCTCTTCAAAATAATTCTCTTTGGAAAAATCATATGGCAGCAAGCCCTCCGGACGGATCTTTTTAATATTCCAAGCGTGAAATAACTCATGGGAGCTCACCCCCAGGAAGTCCATATACCTTTTTTTATGCACTTCATGGCCTGGTCCCAGAACTATTACCGTACTGGCCCCATGTTCCACGCCATGATATATTCTTTTCGCCGGGAACTGGTATAAGAAATGGTATTCGGGTACTGGAAAGCCTTTCATCAATTTTATTTGAGTCCTGCTAAAAGCTTCAAAAGCTCTGACTACCTTATTTCTGGATAATTTATGAGGGCCCATGAACCAAAGGTGAAATTTCCACTTATCAATTCGATAGGTCCAATGTCTTAAATGGCGAGAAGCTATCATGGGGCTATCCACCAACTGATAATAATCCTTGGCCTTCAACTGGTGCATTGACGGCATAACGGACAAGGCACAGGCCACTCTATAGGAAGCAGGTAACTTCAGATGAACCGTACAAGGTACATTGAGCCTGCCTTCAACATAAAGCAAACAGTTGATAAAATTTATGTACAATTGCCGGTCATTCAACAGGCTGCCACCGGCGTCTAATTGATAGGCATAGTATTGGTATTTGACCTGAATATTTTTAGATGCTGTAGCGTAAATTTTCCAACGATCCTTGGCTACCTTTTTCATCGGAAGGACCTCGCCTTGGTGTGTTGCGGTGAGGCTTCGTATGTTAGCGGCAAAATTGGCCAGTTCATACCGACCTGGCCGCCAGGCAGGGAGTTGCAAATAGATTGATTTGGACATCACCTTATTGACATCCAGGATAATATCCAGGTAGTGGTCTAAAGCATTATTGTAACTGATCCGGTACTGCATGGGTTATCAGCAGATAAGATATAAAGAAAATTTAGCTGTAACTTATTTTAATTGGCATGTTTTTTTATTACGATTTGCTGGTTATCTTTGCACCCCGTATTATTTAGGAGAAAATCATGAAAAGGACCTTTCAGCCGTCGAAGAGAAAAAGAAAGAATAAGCACGGATTTCGAGCGCGTATGGCTACTGCCAGTGGTAGGGCCATTATTGCAAATCGCCGATCGAAAGGAAGGAGGAAGTTGACTGTATCAGATGAAAGAACCCATCTGAAGTAATTTCTTTCTTGCCCGAGTGGTCTTTAAATCAAAATCCGGGCAGTTTTGAACACCTTTCCCAAATCCCTAAGATTATCCAGTAAAAAACTTATATCAGCGCTTTTTTCAGAAGGTTCATCCTTCGTCATATATCCGTTGAAGATAGTTTACCTCAGGAAACCTGCCTCTGAGATCCCTTCTCACCAGATTTTAGTAACAGTTTCCAAAAAATATTTTAAGCAGGCGGTTGACCGCAACAAGATAAAGAGAAGGATAAAGGAGGCATTTCGCTTACACCAGCAGGTTTTACTGCTTCCTGAAGCTCAAAATTATCTTATAATTGGGTATATTTATATTGGCAAAGATCTTGCTCAATATGCAATCATTGAAGATAAACTAAAACAATCCTTGCTGCGTTTAAAAGAAATAATGGCTCATTAAAAATTTCTCTTATGTTAAGACTGCAAAGAAAATCCACCATCGCGGTAGTTACCTTATTAGCTGTGGCAACGCTGTTAGCGTTTACCAATCCCGGTGAGAAGTACTTCGAAATAACCAAAAACCTGGACATTTTCGCCACCCTTTATAAGGAAGTGAATACCTATTATGTGGATGAAGTAAGTCCGAACCAATTGATTCAAACTGGCATTGATGCTATGCTTGGTTCATTGGATCCATACACCAATTACATTCCCGAGGATGACATCGAGGACTATCGAACCATGACAACCGGGCAATACGGTGGTATTGGCGCCTTGATCGGGACCAGGAACGGTAAGAATATGATCATAATGCCCTATGAGGGGTTCCCTGCTCATAAGGCCGGATTAAGGATTGGAGATGAGATAATTAAGGTAAACGGTATTGATGTAAAGGAAAAAGCCTACACGGATATCAGCAAGTTGCTTCGTGGACAGGCCAATAGCAGTCTTAAAATAGTGGTGAAGCGCTATAAAACCCCAGAACCTATCGAAGTAGAGATAGTACGGGAGAAAATTACTATCGATAACGTACCTTACTATGGTATGGTCGATGATGATATTGGCTATATTAAGCTATCCGATTTTACCACCAATGCTGGTAAGGAAGTTAAAAATGCAGTGGTGGAATTAAAGGAAAAAGGGGCCAAAAAGTTCATCCTGGACCTTCGGGGTAATCCCGGAGGGTTGCTAAACGAGGCGGTGAACGTTTCAAATATATTTATTCCTAAAGGGTCGGAGGTAGTGAGTACCAAAGGCAAAATGAAGGATTGGAACAAAACCTATAAAGCCTTAAATCCTCCGGTAGACACCGAGATGCCAGTAGCGGTATTAACCAGCAGCAGCAGTGCATCCGCTTCGGAGATCGTTGCCGGCGTGATGCAGGATTATGACAGGGGTATTCTGGTGGGACAAAAGACTTTTGGTAAAGGATTGGTACAGGCTACGCGACCTCTCACTTATAATTCGCAGCTGAAGGTCACCACAGCGAAGTATTACATCCCCAGTGGCCGCTGTATACAGGCCATTGATTACAGCAGTCGTAATGACGATGGCAGTGTTGGGAAAGTGCCCGATTCATTAAAAGTTGCTTTTAAAACCCGCAACGGACGGACGGTTTACGACGGCGGAGGGGTAGATCCCGATATCACCGTGGATACGGAATACCTGCCACCTATAGCCGTTAGCCTTATCAGCAAAGGCCTATTATTTGATTATGCTACTAAATTTCATTACAGCCATCCCACTATTGCTCAACCGCGTGATTTTACCTTGTCGGATCAGGAATACACCGAATTCGTAACCTGGTTGAGGGATAAAGAATATGATTATACCACACGGGTAGAAAAGAGCATAGACGAATTGATCGAACAAGCCAAAAAGGAGAAGTATTACGAAGATATCGATCAACAGATCCGCTCCTTAAAATCCAAGGTCATGCATAACAAAGAGTCTGATCTGCAGAAGTTCAAGGCCGAGATCAAACAGATACTGGAAGAAGAGATAAGTTCCAGATATTATTTAGGAAAAGGGGTGGTGGAAACTTCGTTCAAAGCAGATAAGGATATCATTGCAGCGGTACAAACGTTGAACGACACAAAGGAATATGGTGAGTTGTTGGAAAAATAGCATTGGCGAACCCATAGAATTTAAAAGAGCCATCCATTATGGGTGGCTTTTTTATCAATATCCTATTGGTCTATGGGATTGATATTGAGCCTGGAAACAGCAACCGAAGTATGCTCAGTGGCTATACACCGGGATGGACAGTTACTAGGTTTGACGGAAGTGATACGGCAAAAGTCACATTCCGGATCATTGACCGTAATGATACAGCAACTGCTAGATCACCTCAAGCTAAAGCCCGGTAGACTAGATGCGGTAGCGGTCTCTATGGGCCCCGGATCTTATACGGGTTTGCGGATCGGAGTGTCCACCGCTAAGGGATTATGTTATGGGTTGGGGATTCCGATGATCGGGATCAACACCTTGAAGGCCATGGTGAAACAGGTATACCGCTCGGATAATTCTGCTTTGCAGTATTGTCCTATGATAGACGCCCGGCGCATGGAAGTGTATTGTATGGTAGTGGATTATAAGTTTGAGGAAGTGATGACTACCGCTCCGGTGGTGATCGATGGGGATAGTTTTAGAGAATTTCTGGAACAAGGTACAGTA
>OZ245043.1:0-2347500 GCA_965224285.1 Cyclobacteriaceae bacterium | reverse complement strand
AGCCCCAGTAAACGGCGGCCGTAACTATAACGGTCCTAAGGTAGCGAAATTCCTTGTCGGGTAAGTTCCGACCTGCACGAATGGTGCAACGATCTGGATACTGTCTCAGCCACGAACTCGGTGAAATTGTAGTAGCGGTGAAGATGCCGCTTACCCGCAACGGGACGGAAAGACCCCATGAACCTTTACTATAGCTTAACATTGACATTGTGTACATGATGTGCAGGATAGGTGGGAGACTGTGAAACTGGCTCGCTAGAGTTGGTGGAGTCATTGGTGAAATACCACCCTTCATTTATGTGATGCCTAATCCCCGAAGGGGGAGACATTGTTTGGTGGGTAGTTTGACTGGGGTGGTCGCCTCCAAAAGCGTAACGGAGGCTTTCAAAGGTACCCTCAGGACGGTTGGTAATCGTTCGTAGAGTGCAATAGCAAAAGGGTGCTTGACTGTGAGACTGACAAGTCGATCAGGTAGGAAACTAGGATATAGTGATCCGGCGGTACCGCATGGAAGGGCCGTCGCTCAAAGGATAAAAGGTACTCTGGGGATAACAGGCTGATCTCCCCCAAGAGCTCATATCGACGGGGAGGTTTGGCACCTCGATGTCGGCTCGTCACATCCTGGGGCTGGAGAAGGTCCCAAGGGTTGGGCTGTTCGCCCATTAAAGTGGCACGCGAGCTGGGTTCAGAACGTCGTGAGACAGTTCGGTCCCTATCTGTTGTGGGCGCAAGAAGCTTGCGAGGGTCTGTCCTTAGTACGAGAGGACCGGGATGGACCAACCTCTGGTGTACCGGTTGTGGTGCCAACTGCACCGCCGGGTAGCTAAGTTGGGAAGAGATAAGCGCTGAAAGCATCTAAGTGCGAAACTCGCCTCAAGATGAGGCTTCTTTATAAGGGTCGTCAGAGACGATGACGTAGATAGGTTGCAGGTGTAAAGTCAGAGATGGCAAAGCCGAGCAATACTAATTACCCGAATACTTTCCGGGAAGTAGATTACCGGGTGCATTTTGATGTACTAGCGCTCTGTTGCTTTGATCAATTGTCAAAAAGGTATAGAATCCGCCAGGAGCGGATAAAGATTTTATGGTGACTATAGCGCCGGGGTCCACCTCTATCCATTCCGAACAGAGCAGTTAAGCCCGGCAGCGCTGATGGTACTGCCTTCACCGGTGGGAGAGTAGGTCGTCGCCAGATTTTATTAACGAAAGAGAATCCTGTAACCTACGGGGTTCTCTTTTCTATTTACATTAAATTTAAAGGCTATGACCTACGCTGAAGGTCATGGAGGTGAAAGGTCGACGGTAATTTAAAATGGTCATGATGGAACCAATACAGCCATTGGATTGGGATCCAGCATAATCGTCACTCGGGACACCCGAGCGACAGAATTAATAAATATTTTATAACTAGTAACCCGAATCAGTCGCTTGCCTATCTGGCGAGTGACAGCTATGCCGGTTGACCATCATTAAGGACCTTTGACTGTTTATAAATTAATACATAATCAGCAAGTTAATACTTACGCATAAGCAGCAGAATGCTTACCGCCAGCGTCGACAGGTAAGAAGAAACAGCGTCGAAATCCGAAGGTTGATTTTTGACGAGACCATTTTTAAATTGTCATGGACCTGATACCTGGATTAAGTTTGGCACTTAATCCGCTTTGATAATGAGAGATTGATAAGGTCCAATGCTAGATAACAACCTGTAATAAATTAGATCTTCTTTCCAGCTTAAGTTACGCCAGCTAAACTTAAGCCAGGGGTGGTGAGGCGCTGAAGGTCATGGAGGTGAAAGGTCGATTGCAATTTAAAATGGGCATGATGGAACCAATACAGCCATTGGATTGGGATCCAGCATAATCGTCACTCAGGACACCCGAGCGACAGAATTAAAAAATATTTTATAACTAGTAACCCGAATCAGTCGCTTGCCTATCTGGCGAGTGACAGCTATGCCGGTTGACCATCATTAAGGATCTTTGACCGTTTATAAATTAATACATAATCAGTAAGTTAATCTATAGGCATAAGCATTCGCAGTCGAGCAATCATTAAGTCAGCAATCATTAAGTCAGGAGCAGGATTACATGGTTATACTAGCTTTTAATCAACCGAAAAGACCCCCACCTAAACTGATCAAAGAAGAACACAAAGGAAAAATCCGAAGCCTGATACCTGGATTAAGTTTGGCACTTTATCCGCTTTGATAATGAGATTGATAAGGTCCAACCCTAGATAACAACCTGAAATAAAATAGATCTTCTTTTCGGCTTAAGTTACGCCAGCTAAACCTAAGCCAGATGTGGGGCTAAACTTAAGCCAGCGAAGATGGCAGTAGCAGCCCTAATTACTCCTGCGGTTTTATTCCTAATTCCTGTTTCTTGACTCAAGACCTCCCTACAGTAACAAAAAAAGACTCCCCTCAAATCAATGAGAGGAGTCTTCGAATTTCGACGTTTACCTAAAATACCGTCACCTGGTCAACAGAGTGCCGTACTTCGCCCCGAAGTCGGTATTCAGTCGATAGATAAAGGTATCATCAGATAGGCTACCTCGATCAAAGGTCACTTCATACACCTTGTTGGCTTCAATTTGTCCTTCGAATAGTTGAGCTACTCTCACTCCTATCACGGAGTACACGTTGAGTATTACATAGCTATCCTGAGGTGAAGTGAATTGTATGGTAGCTTCATCCTGGAATGGATTGGGATAAGCTTTCAATTGCAAATTATTGATCGCTTCATTCGCCAGCTCTTCGGCCGAGTATTCCAGGCTGTTAACCGGAGCGCCGGTTACAGCGCCGCCATTACATAACAGGCCATTGTTATAAGAGTCTAAAATACCCGCCAGCTCTAATGCCTGAGCTTTCAGGGCTCCCGCTCCCTTGCCTTTCAGATAACCTCCGGTTCCGTCAAAGCCTATTTGACAGAGCAACGCTTCTCCCGCAACCACGGCATCCATGGCATCCTGGCAGGTTTCGGCGCCGGCAGCAAAATTAAGCTGGGCCGCCAATAAATGCATGGCTAAAGTATAGGCTGCATCGCTGGCTTTCTTCTTACCGGTATTGAGATCGCGCTGATCCAATATGCTTACAGCATCTTCACAAGTCAGCAATGTGAACTCATCATTAGTACCGGTACACCAAGAGATACCCGGATCATTCAGTATATCGTCCAGTAGGAAGAATCCCGCAGCGGCTCCACCATTTCTGGCAGCATTTTCCGCCTGCCCTCCATTGGTACAGGTATTCCAGTTTTTCCAGTAGCCCGGTGTTCTGGGATCGCCTCCAGGGAAGCAGTTATCTACCTCAAATACCAGCGTACCACCCACGATAACCGGGTAGTTGGTATTGGCCCCAAAGTCGAAACAGCGGTTACCCAGATCAGCCATTGGGTTGTCATCAGCATTGGGATTGTAAGGAGGCACGATCATGTCAGCCACCCCGTCACCATCGGTATCCACTTTCCAGATGGTTGACCAACCGGCAGGAACCTGCAGTTCGCAGATA
Organism: Cyclobacteriaceae bacterium; assembly: GCA_965224285.1. Lineage (GTDB taxonomy): Bacteria > Bacteroidota > Bacteroidia > Cytophagales > Cyclobacteriaceae > JAJCYK01. Next base: position 2,343,989 of record OZ245043.1, on the reverse strand, counting down.
GTATAGGTCTTAGTAGGATCCAGGTTGACAAAGTTAAAGTCAATGATGCCATCAATATCGCCGGAAGTGTTTCCGGAAGCGATGACAGAACCACCAAAACCATCGGGCCCTTCATACAACTCAAACGACCAGCTTTGAGATGGATCCACCTGACCGCAGGTGGTCTTTAATAAGGACACATGGGAACAAGGATCGACTATGGTCTCACAAGTAGTGGTACAACCATTGTCATCCGTTACATCCAACTTGAATTTCGCCCGGTAGGTATCCCCGGCAGTGAAGTTGATGGTGTTGGTTCCCTGTCCACTGGCTATGGTCCAGCCTAAGGTAGCCGGATCATCCGGTAACTCGATACCGCCCTCATCGATTACCACCACAGACCATACTGGAGTATAGGGAGTAGTACCTCCGTTAATAGTGGCGGTCAACTGATTGTTGGTGGAACCATTGCATTCAGGTAAACCACTAAAGGGGGTTATGGAGCAAGTGAGTAGAGCAGGCGCATTGACTGTAGCCGAAGCATTGGCCACGCAGCCGTTATCGTCGGTTACCACCACACTGTACAAGCCGGGTGTATCTAATCCGGAGAGGTCCTCGGAACTGGCCGCGAAACCATCGGGTCCGGTCCAGCTGTAGGAGAACGGTCCCACCCCATTGGTAGTGGTGAGGTCCACGGCACCATCAGCGGAGAATCCGTTGTCATCCTGACAGGTGATATCGGTTGCTACGGCGGCAGCGCTGAACAGAGCAGGCGCATTGACTGTAGCCGAAGCATTGGCCACGCAGCCGTTATCGTCGGTTACCACCACACTGTACAAGCCGGGTGTATCTAATCCGGAGAGGTCCTCGGAACTGGCCGCGAAACCATCGGGTCCGGTCCAGCTGTAGGAGAACGGTCCCACCCCATTGGTAGTGGTGAGGTTCACGGCACCATCAGCGGAGAATCCGTTGTCATCCTGACAGGTGATATCGGTTGCTACGGCGGCAGCGCTGAACAGAGCAGGCGCATTGACTGTAGCCGAAGCATTGGCCACACAGCCGTTATCGTCGGTTACCACCACACTGTACAAGCCGGGTGTATCTAATCCGGAGAGGTCCTCGGAACTGGCCGCGAAACCATCGGGTCCGGTCCAGCTGTAGGAGAACGGTCCCACCCCATTGGTAGTGGTGAGGTCCACGGCACCATCAGCGGAGAATCCGTTGTCATCCTGACAGGTGATATCGGTTGCTACGGCGGCAGCGCTGAACAGAGCAGGCGCATTGACTGTAGCCGAAGCATTGGCCACGCAGCCGTTATCGTCGGTTACCACCACACTGTACAAGCCGGGTGTATCTAATCCGGAGAGGTCCTCGGAACTGGCCGCGAAACCATCGGGTCCGGTCCAGCTGTAGGAGAACGGTCCCACCCCATTGGTAGTGGTGAGGTCCACGGCACCATCAGCGGAGAATCCGTTGTCATCCTGACAGGTGATATCGGTTGCTACGGCGGCAGCGCTGAACAGAGCAGGCGCATTGACTGTAGCCGAAGCATTGGCCACACAGCCGTTATCGTCGGTTACCACCACACTGTACAAGCCGGGTGTATCTAATCCGGAGAGGTCCTCGGAACTGGCCGCGAAACCATCGGGTCCGGTCCAGCTGTAGGAGAACGGTCCCACCCCATTGGTAGTGGTGAGGTCCACGGCACCATCAGCGGAGAATCCGTTGTCATCCTGACAGGTGATATCGGTTGCTACGGCGGCAGCGCTGAACAGAGCAGGCGCATTGACTGTAGCCGAAGCATTGGCCACGCAGCCGTTATCGTCGGTTACCACCACACTGTACAAGCCGGGTGTATCTAATCCGGAGAGGTCCTCGGAACTGGCCGCGAAACCATCGGGTCCGGTCCAGCTGTAGGAGAACGGTCCCACCCCATTGGTAGTGGTGAGGTCCACGGCACCATCAGCGGAGAATCCGTTGTCATCCTGACAGGTGATATCGGTTGCTACGGCGGCAGCGCTGAACAGAGCAGGCGCATTGACTGTAGCCGAAGCATTGGCCACGCAGCCGTTATCGTCGGTTACCACCACACTGTACAAGCCGGGTGTATCTAATCCGGAGAGGTCCTCGGAACTGGCCGCGAAACCATCGGGTCCGGTCCAGCTGTAGGAGAACGGTCCCACCCCATTGGTAGTGGTGAGGTTCACGGCACCATCAGCGGAGAATCCGTTGTCATCCTGACAGGTGATATCGGTTGCTACGGCGGCAGCGCTGAACAGAGCAGGCGCATTGACTGTAGCCGAAGCATTGGCCACGCAGCCGTTATCGTCGGTTACCACCACACTGTACAAGCCGGGTGTATCTAATCCGGAGAGGTCCTCGGAACTGGCCGCGAAACCATCGGGTCCGGTCCAGCTGTAGGAGAACGGTCCCACCCCATTGGTAGTGGTGAGGTCCACGGCACCATCAGCGGAGAATCCGTTGTCATCCTGACAGGTGATATCGGTTGCTACGGCGGCAGCGCTGAACAGAGCAGGCGCATTGACTGTAGCCGAAGCATTGGCCACGCAGCCGTTATCGTCGGTTACCACCACACTGTACAAGCCGGGTGTATCTAATCCGGAGAGGTCCTCGGAACTGGCCGCGAAACCATCGGGTCCGGTCCAGCTGTAGGAGAACGGTCCCACCCCATTGGTAGTGGTGAGGTCCACGGCACCATCAGCGGAGAATCCGTTGTCATCCTGACAGGTGATATCGGTTGCTACGGCGGCAGCGCTGAACAGAGCAGGCGCATTGACTGTAGCCGAAGCATTGGCCACACAGCCGTTATCGTCGGTTACCACCACACTGTACAAGCCGGGTGTATCTAATCCGGAGAGGTCCTCGGAACTGGCCGCGAAACCATCGGGTCCGGTCCAGCTGTAGGAGAACGGTCCCACCCCATTGGTAGTGGTGAGGTCCACGGCACCATCAGCGGAGAATCCGTTGTCATCCTGACAGGTGATATCGGTTGCTACGGCGGCAGCGCTGAACAGAGCAGGCGCATTGACTGTAGCCGAAGCATTGGCCACGCAGCCGTTATCGTCGGTTACCACCACACTGTACAAGCCGGGTGTATCTAATCCGGAGAGGTCCTCGGAACTGGCCGCGAAACCATCGGGTCCGGTCCAGCTGTAGGAGAACGGTCCCACCCCATTGGTAGTGGTGAGGTCCACGGCACCATCAGCGGAGAATCCGTTGTCATCCTGACAGGTGATATCGGTTGCTACGGCGGCAGCGCTGAACAGAGCAGGCGCATTGACTGTAGCCGAAGCATTGGCCACACAGCCGTTATCGTCGGTTACCACCACACTGTACAAGCCGGGTGTATCTAATCCGGAGAGGTCCTCGGAACTGGCCGCGAAACCATCGGGTCCGGTCCAGCTGTAGGAGAACGGTCCCACCCCATTGGTAGTGGTGAGGTCCACGGCACCATCAGCGGAGAATCCGTTGTCATCCTGACAGGTGATATCGGTTGCTACGGCGGCAGCGCTGAACAGAGCAGGCGCATTGACTGTAGCCGAAGCATTGGCCACGCAGCCGTTATCGTCGGTTACCACCACACTGTACAAGCCGGGTGTATCTAATCCGGAGAGGTCCTCGGAACTGGCCGCGAAACCATCGGGTCCGGTCCAGCTGTAGGAGAACGGTCCCACCCCATTGGTAGTGGTGAGGTCCACGGCACCATCAGCGGAGAATCCGTTGTCATCCTGACAGGTGATATCGGTTGCTACGGCGGCAGCGCTGAACAGAGCAGGCGCATTGACTGTAGCCGAAGCATTGGCCACGCAGCCGTTATCGTCGGTTACCACCACACTGTACAAGCCGGGTGTATCTAATCCGGAGAGGTCCTCGGAACTGGCCGCGAAACCATCGGGTCCGGTCCAGCTGTAGGAGAACGGTCCCACCCCATTGGTAGTGGTGAGGTTCACGGCACCATCAGCGGAGAATCCGTTGTCATCCTGACAGGTGATATCGGTTGCTACGGCGGCAGCGCTGAACAGAGCAGGCAGGTTAACAGTAGCCGAAGTCATAGATATACAACCGTTATCATCAGTGACTGTTACATCATAGGTTCCAGCCTCTAAATTGGAAATGTCCTCGGTGCTAGCTGTAAAGCTGTTTGGACCTGACCAATCGTAGGTAAAAGGTCCATTTCCGGTAACGGTTAGGTCAATAGCACCATCATCACTGGTTCCGTTATCATCATTACAGGTTATATCCGTCACGGAGGTAGACAAATCCGGCCCCACCTCAACAGTGGTAGTAATTTCACAAGTGGTCACTCCGTTGATATCGCTTACCGTGGCCTCCAGCGTATAGGATCCTGGTCCTGTGCCCGCGTCTACTGTGACATCCGGGGTTCCCTGACCAGCAGTTATTTGCGCTCCGGTAGTGTTATTGAGAAATATCCAATTATAAACAGGGTTTGGTGCGTTAGAGGCAGTTACGGAATACATGTTCTCTGACTCTTCACAAACCAACTCAGGGCCATCAATTTCACATTCGGGAGGTGGAATAACCGCATCTGCCTGTAATGAACGATCCTGGTTACCCAGGTTGTTCAGATTCCAATCAATCAAACGCATATGATAAGGTGAGCCACTGATACCACCAGCAGAGCGGGGTACGCCGGCATCAAACCCCCAGTCGTTACGGCTGGCAATATGGCCGCCCCAGGCCAGAATTACCGTTTGGGCAGGATCCCCCGCGGTACCTCCTACTGTGAATGTAACTTCAATTTGCTGAGCTGATTGAGCTTGGCTTAAGTCAGCCGTATTAGGATATGATATATTAGTAATATCTCCATTCCACATAGACATAAATGCTCCCCCGCCTCCACTCACTAGGGCAAAGCTATTAGTAGGTTGTCCGGCCACCGGAGTATTTAATACCGGGGGTGAAGGAATGGGATGGGTATCATCAGCAGGTTCTGAAAATCCTGCCACTCCAATGGTTGGATCTATTTCTTCAGCTGTGTGACCAAAAGTGATTTGGTGGGGTTCAAGCCTGTCATAATGGGTTAAATAATCCAATGCATGGCGACTGGAGTGTTTTACATCATATTCCAGAATAAGCATAACCTCCGTATCTGGTGGCATGTCGGTTAATATCGTACGATATCCTACTGATAGGCCTTCTGCGTAATGAGCCTGGCTTCCATTAAGATTACCATTTACCCAGTTTGCAGGATCTGTTGGACTCGCAGCCGATCCATTTCTGATCTGGTCCAGATTTGCCGCAGGCGGTCCGTCGGTAAAGGTGGTAGTGGCTACCAGACCGGAAGTTAAACCAGTTGCAGTAAGATCGAAAGTTACGCCCAGGTCGTGCAAACAGATCACGAAATCCATGTTGACAAAACCTCCGCTGGCATCGGCCACGGAGTAAAGCACCTCATCCTCATGGGTTTGTGGTGTTTCGTGCAATACCATTTCTACGGTTTCGCCTGGCATAAAGCCTGAACCGGTTATAATCACAGTTTCACCGACTGTATAGTCAGGTTTATCGGTGGTGACGATCTGGCTTAGAGCACTTAAACTACATAAAAACAAACATGCCGAGGCCAGGAGCCAGCGGCATGTTTGGGTAAATAACAGACTGCGCATAATTGTAGCATTAGCACAGCCCTCATCGGGTATACGTCGAAGTTTCATGTATATAGGTTTTGGTAATAAAAGCTATTTAAGACCAGCAGCTTGCTGGTCTACATTGGCCGGAGTGAAGAGGGTACTGAACCCAAGTCATAAATAGACTTTGCTCCATAGCTGAAAGCAAAGTCCGTTACGATCTGGAATTGAGAAAACAGTTGTTCCCCAGTGGGATGTCCCACCAGCTGATTTAACTGAGGTATTCATTAATTTGGGTATACTTTAGGCACAAAAGGTAAGGCCATATTTGACCTTCTTTGTTAAATAAGTTAGGTATTAAGTGCCATAAATCCAAACAGTTAACCACCTTGAATAGGGGATTTACCAGTGGTTAAATTTGCTAAAATTGTATAAAACGGAGATGAAAAGGGGTGTATTGATACCCAGGTTATAACTTTTTTAAGTACAAAAAATTAATGTTATATTTAATTATTTGAAAAAAATATTTGTTTGACCAACAAATTGGGCAGCGCTATTTAAATAAATCTTGTCCCAACTATTTAAAAGCAAAGGGATAGATCATAAGCTGCAATGTTGTCCCGGTTATTTTTGTTATCTGTAGAGATGACGTTTTGAAGGGTCAGTACCGGCCAGTCACCAATTTTCTGAACCGTTCCCCTAACGGTTACCCTCTCACCAACCTTATCCAAAATCATATTTTTATACCCTCCAACCTCCTTAATCAAATAATACTCTTGGTTATTTGCCCGATCCTTGACTTCCAAAACCGCCGGGATCCCTCCGGAGATACATCTGATTGCGCAAGACCGGTGAGGTTTACCGTGACCGGGTTTCATTACCCCAAAATAGCATTTTGCATCTAAAATTTCCCCTTGGAGCGTAATCTGAGTGGTCTTACCTTGTAAGCTTAAAGATGGGGGCGCTCCACCGGGTGGACTTTGGCTTTCCTGCAAGTTCTGCCCATCCGGGATCTCCAGCAGGGCTTTACCCTGGTAATAGATCAGGTGGCCTTTGGCGCGTACCCAGGTTCGTGCCCTGTCTTTCCAGGGCCGGGTCAATTCCTGGCCCCCAATTTTACCAAACTGAACGATGGGAATGATTTGTACTAAATCAGTTGAGTGGTCTTTGCCTAGGGGCACCTGAATAGAGGGAACCGGCTGGTCTGATAACCAACCTTTAATAATGGATTCCTCGGCATATTGGTAGGTGCTACTTATGAAGCCCCGTTGACTGCGGGCCAATAGCCAACCCAGAGCAACTAACAGGATAGCAATACCAGCCACTACCCCCTTTACAAAACGAGATATCCCCTGAGGGGCATTAGATTGATAGCCTACATAAAAATCTTCATTCATGTTGTTTAATGAATAGGTATGGGATCAATGCTGGTGCCCGGCGCTTGCGGCTTCGGGTCTACCCAAACCTGACCGTCAATTAGTTTTAAACGGTAAGTAGCGATCTTTTCATCAAAGGGCGGGGGAGATGTACCGGATTCCGGCAGATATTGATATCCATGCCAGGGACAGGTAATGCATCCATCGATGATACGCCCTTCGCTAAGTGGACCATTTTGATGTTTACAGGCGTTGTCAACCGCTGATAATTGATTCTGATATTTAAAAATCGCTATACTACGACCTTCTACCATAGCCAATTTAGCTTGGTTTTCCGGGATATCACCTACCCGGCACACCTTAAAGTATTGACCCTCCTCTATGTGGTATTGCTTCGGTACTTTAAAGGTTTTATACCCGCTGATTAAATGCAGGGCAATGATAGATGCCATTCCCAGACCCAGGCTACCAACCAGAAAAGGGGAGTCCTCCAATTGCACAACTCCCAGCACCACGTGCATGATCACTAAGGCATAGGCCAGGTAAACCATCATGTGCAGAGATTTCCAGATCCGGGGATGTAAATTGTGAAGCCAGAAATCATGGCTGGTGGCGGCCATTATAAAAAATATAACCAGCGCCAACAGTCCCAGAGGTTGAAATGGAAAACGCATGATTTCTCCATAGTGTGTATTGCTCACAAATACCGACAACAGAGGATTGATATCGCCAAAAGCGTGAAACTGTAAAACACTGAAAATGCCGTGTACTGCGGCTACCAGAAACATGGTTACTCCCAAATGCCTGCGATTGTATAACAGCGGCAAAAACCGGTGGTCCAAACGGCTCAGGGGTCCAATGGCCAAAATGATATGAAGCATAATGATTGCCAGGGAACCCGTAGACCTTATGATCAAGGTAGGAGCATTGACCTCAGGATGATATAAAAGATTGAACCCAATAAAGGCCGCCAGGTAAAGCAGCATAAGAACTACCATGGTAAGATCGTAGATCTTTTTTTGTCGATTCCACAGTACGGGCTGGTAATTGACCGCCATGCTATAAGTCCATTTCTTTAAACACCTTCTTATTCAGAGGGTCATATAGAATAAGCCTATTCCCATTTCCAGAAAGCGGTTGTGATAGTTTGTAGTAGTAATCCCGCTTACTATCCAAGAAACCCAATAATGTATGTTCTTCTATATCCGATGATTCACTGCTGGCCAGGTATACCAATACTGATGGGACCATTAAGGCTTCTTTTACTATTATATGTAATCCATGTGAATTACCATTTTGTACTTGATTAACCTTTAGCTGATCATTCTCGGACAGCAGGGTGGACTGACCGGCCGGAGCCTCCCAGGAAAGCTTTTCTTCTAAAGGGTAATCATCCGGTATAGCCATTACACCCAATAAAAACCCAAGAGGTAGTATTATCCCAAGCAGGCACCAGAAATAAAAATGTCTTTTACGTAATTTATATATCACGATCAGGAAATTTGAGCTTGCTCCAGAGCCAGGGCCAGAATATCAGGATCCCGGGGATCATCATAAGTTTAAAGATCAGACTGGTACCCTGGGTATGGTAGTCCAAATCTTTAAATCCTTTCAAAATCAAATAAAGGGCAAAAATAACACCTGCACTCAGGTAGATCGTTACCATAAGGGAAAGAAAATTAAAAACCTGGTGAGTAAGCAAAGACATGGGATTTGAGTTTAAGGTAAACCGGACCAGGCTAAATGTCAACTGCGAGCGAGCTTTTTGTAGGCAAAAAGTCCTATCCGCATGCGGTATGCTTCCTTAAGTGACATAAAAGCTGCACCTTGCCGCTTATTATGCAGGCTTAGGCGAAAGATGGTCTTCCACTGTTTAAAAATATCCAGATTGGCTTGCAACAGGGAGTACCCGGGATGGTAGATATGAGCGGGTTCTGCTCCCACGCCGTTGATTTCCAATATCTTAAATTGTTTGCCGACCTTCAGCGATGTAATACTTTGGCACTTCATATCAAATCGACCAAAATAGATGCCTTTCAGTTGACGGCTAATCCCATCAAATACCGAGGTCAATTCCGCATCGGCTAAATGGTTGCCATTGTAAAAGGCCGCTCCACGGCAGTGGTTACCAATTGGGACCAGTTCCAGGACTTCACCCTTCTTGGGCACCTGATCCAAAAGATGCTTATGAGTTACTTTCAAAGTATCCAGTTGCAGTTTTGCTCTATCATATTGCTGAATTAACTCCAGTACTGTGGAGACTCCATCACCGGTAACTGATAGATATTTCTTCAGGGTAATGGAGGTGATCTTACCTTGTTTCCGATGTGGGAATCGATGATACATGACACTTATTTCCAAGGGGTAATCGACATACTCCTGAATGATAAAATCTACTTTTTGGCGCTTTAGGTAATCGATCAACTCTTGATAATTTTGGATCTTTCTGACCAGAAATCCCCGGGAGCCGATATTTGGTTTTGCGATGACCGGAAAGGTTATTCCAGCTTGTTCAAGTTTAAATCTCAGGTTTTGTGTTCCCTCTTCAAGGGAGAAAAACAGGGTTTTAGGTATTAGATGAGCTGGAATCTTTTTTAGAATATTGATTTTGGATTCACCCATCATTCCGCCATTCTCTATTCCCGGATTGGCCGCGCTGAAAAAGAAAGGTGACTTAGCCCGTAAAGAAAGGTAGAGATAGTAGATAAAACCCGGGGCATAAATGACCTCAAAGGGCCAATATTCCCAATGCCAAAGTTTGATAGCCAATGGGCTGGACTTAATTCGATTCCACCATCGCATGACTTAGCCCGATTTTCTTAACCGTCTGCATTTTTGTGAGGAGGTTATGATGAATCATAGTAGCCTGAGTGGCCCGTTTAACTACGGAGGTAATACTAAGTGTTTGCACTAATCCCTGGCGGTCGATTACCAATCCGTTGATCTTATCTTCTGTGCCGCCAAATTGATGAAAACGAAGTATGTCATCTACTTCTGCTTGGGGATGCTGCTGAAGCCATTCATCATACCATTTCCGACGTAATTGGATGGCAGGAGGATCGTACAAGGTGACGGAGCCCCATAAATGCGGCATGCTGATATCCAACTCCAGATCATGCCTGCGGTAACCATCCCAGCGGACTTCCATCAGTTTAAGCGGTTCATAAAGCACCATGGTGAATGGTTCGATCCCCTCCAACTTCGACCTCCGTACGAATTCCTCCATATTTGGGTAATTAAAATAATCCAATAATACCAACCCCCTGCTTCTGGCATAAGGCGGAGAGGAAGTGTGCCGCTGAAACGCTCCGTTTAACACACAGGCTACGCGATGGTTTTCGGCAGTTGCAATCCAGGTACCGCCGGATTGCGGATCTTGGGGATATAGGACTGATCTGGAGCGAGCTATCCTGATATCCGGCGAGGCACTTACTCGGGAAGGCGCTTCATCCCGGTTAGAAGTTAAAATAAAATCATTCTTACCCCTGGGAAAGTAAGTTACGGTGCACATGAATTTTTCTTATGCCTCATGGTGCTGGGAGCAATACCGAAATCTTCAGGTAATTTCAATTTTGGGGCAATGACTGAAAGTCCAATTTTGATAATAGCCAAGTGATGAATTACATGTTCCAGATTATATACCAACTCCCGTTCCAGAGACGTCTCTACATGATGGACCACCTCTTGTTGGTCGTCATAACAAATTTCCAGGCGCAGTTGTCTATCAAGGTCAATCGTCCTTAGTTTATGGATAATAGAGTTCAATACTTCGCTGGCCTGTTCTACCTTTTGCTGAATGGATTGATCCCTTTTCCGTTGGTCGTAATTAACTGCTCCTTCATCACTTTGTAGCAGTAGACATAGGTAGAATTCCAAAATATGCCTGGTATGCTCCCCAATGCTGGAGTATGAAAGTATTTCCAGCGGTTCTCCATATAGTTGATCATCCAAATTCTTCAAAAAGAATTCGACATTATATAACTTTCTTATGGTAGCTTCAATCAAATTCATATGAAGTGAAATGCGGTTAGAATCGCCTTATATGGTCCCCGGATATCATCCCAATTATATCCAATATTGGCATAATTTTACAACAAACATACTAATAAATTAATGGAACAAGCTTAGCCGTAAATTAGTTTCTGGGCACACCTTTTATAGTGCTAATTACTCTTCTATTACTCCAAGTTTCTTTACTAATTTTCCTATGGTCATACCCTGTACTATAATGGAAAACACCACCACTATATAGGTGATACAAACAATAAGTTCTCGATTATCAATTTCGCCGGATAAAGACAACGCCAGGGCCACCGAAATACCTCCCCGCAAGCCGCCCCATATCATAACGGCGGTGGTATTTTTTCGTGAACCTTTGGGATGCAGAAACATCATTGGCAAGGAGACTGAAGTTATGCGCCCTACCAAAACCGCTAAAATAGCCGCCAGTCCAGCCCAGAGGTAGTAGTGTTCGAATGTCAATACCAGTATCTCCAATCCAATCAGAACAAACAAAACTGCATTAAGCAGGTCATCCAGCATTTCCCAGAAGTATTCCAGGTGTTTTCGGGAGTTCTCACTAAATACGCAAGTTTCCAGTTTACTCCCCAGCAATAACCCGGCTACTACCATCGCCAGGGGCCCCGATAGGTGCAAATACGAGGCCAGGGAATAACCTCCCAAGGCCATGGCAACGGTTATGATCACTTCAATTTTTGGGTTGTCATTTACAGATTTCAGCATGTAGTATCCCAAAAACCCCAGCGCCAGGCCAAATATCATTCCCCCTAATGCTTCTACACCAAATATTTCCAATACCTCCAGGGGCGCAAAAGAATTTGTCCCTTCTTCTACTATCATATAGATAGTAGTGAAAACCACCACTCCGATGCCATCATTGAATAACGATTCCCCGCTAATTTTAAGTTCAAGGTTTTTATCGACCTTTGACTGTCGGAATATAGCCAATACGGCAATGGGATCAGTGGGTGATATCAAAGACCCGAACAGTAGACAGTAAATAAAATCAAGGGGGTAACCTATTAATTGCAAGGCCAAATATAGCAACACAGCTACGGTAAATGTACTGATCAATACCCCAAGTGTGGCAAAGGTAATGATGGCGGTTTTTTGCTTTAACAGCTGCCTTAAGTTAGTATGTAAGGCCCCGGCAAACAGTAGGAAGCTCAGCATAAAATCCAAAAGCACGGTTTTAAAATCTACGGTTTCCACCACCGCGCAAACTGTGTAAAAAAACTCCTGATTTACTTTTCTGACCAGGACCATAATGCCTGCTGTGCACAATGCCAGAATCATCAGACCTACCGTGGTAGGTAGTTTTAAAAGCTTATAGTTTATATAGCCAAATAATGCGGCCAGAGAAATGATGATGGTGATGCTTTCGAACATCTCAAATCAAGCCGACATCGGTAATCACTTCTATTAGGGCTGTCCCTTGATGCATTAGGGCACTATTCATGGCTGAATCCAATTGCTCAGCTGTAGTTACTCTAATTCCCAAAGCCCCGCAATTCTCGGCAAAATCAGCGTAATTAGGATTATGAAGGGTAGTCTTCCACACATCAAACTCTGCTCCTCTTTGTTCTTTGGATATCTTGCCGAGCTCAGAATTGTTGAGCAGCACAATTTTGATGGGCATTTGATACTTTACCGCAGTGGTCAAATCGCCTAGGTATTGGGTAAATCCTCCATCTCCGGCCAGGGCAAAAATGGGCCGGTTAGGGGCAGCTGCCCAGGCTCCCATAGCGGCAAGAAATCCGAATCCAATTGATCCTAGATAACCCGACATTAAAATACTTTGATTGTTGGTTTCAAAATACCTCCCGAAACTGTAGGTGTTATTACCCACGTCGACAGCGATTACGGCGTCATGGGGCACATGCCGGTTCATAGCCTCAAAAACTGCGATGGAGCTAACTCCTTTACCCCGATCCTCTTTGAGCCTTTTATCTTTTTCTGTTCTCCAAATTTGCCAGCGGTCCACTATATCCTGGCGTTGATCTGTGGTATTGACTTTACCTTTTATCCGCTCTTTTAGCAGCTCCACAGTCACCCCTATCTCCCCCCAAACGGGGGCTTCTACGGGATGGAATTTACTAAGGGCCTGCGGATCAAAATCCACTTGTATGGTATTGATCTTGGGGGTAATTCCGGTGTGATTGGAAAATGACGCACCAAAAACACAGAGCAAATCAGACTCATTCATAAACCAGCTGGCAATGGGAGTTCCGCTTCGGCCCAATACGCCGCATCCAAGTGGGTGTGAATCAGGTATCAATCCTTTGCCTTTGAAGGTGGTCAATACCGGGGCATTGATTGATTCTGCGAAATCAATGATTTTTTCCATATTGAAGCGCGCTCCATGGCCTACTATTACTACCGGTCTTTTTGCTTTTATTAATAAACCAGCGGCTTTTTCCAGAGCCTCTTTAGGTGGGGATATATCGAATTCTGTAATTCTACCCACTGGTTTGGATATAGCATCATCATTTGAAGCCTTTATAACTTGTACTTCGTCGGGAAACGTCAGGTGGGCCACATTTCTCCTGAGTAAGGCAGTTTTAATGGCTAGAGCCATCAGCTCGCTGTGTTGACTATGTTCCTGTACTACATGATTAAACTCCGCCACTGACTCAAACGCCGATTTGAGATCAACCTCCTGAAATGCTCCTGTTCCCACCACCTGGGTATCCACCTGGCCGGTCAATGCCAATAATGGAACCCGGTCAACCCTGGCATCCCACATGCCAGTGTACATATTGGTGCCGCCAGGACCCGCTATGGAAAAGCAGGCTGCCGGTCGACCGGTTAACTTGGCATAGGCGCTGGCAGCGAAAGCTCCTGCACCTTCATGACGAATGCCAATGTATTTTAATTTTCCCTCCGCCTCTTGCCGCCGGAGGGCATCAGCTAAGCCAAGATTGGAGTGCCCGACCATACCAAAAACAGTATCGATTCCCCAGGCCACCATGGTTTGCGCCATAATATCTGCCACAGTAGCGTGGTGCTTTGGTTTTTCGGGAACCCCCACATATACACCATCATTCCGCACCTCCACCGGGAAGGTTACAATGCTATCATCATGCCCCCCCGGACTTTGTCCGGTGTGCGGATCGAAATCCCATCCATGCCAGGGGCATCTTAAAAGTCCATTTTCAATAGACCCTTCACCTAAGGGCCCCCCTTGGTGTGGGCATCGATTATCGAGGCCACAAAACTTCCCCTCAAAGTGAGTCAGGCAGATGTTGGTATGCTCAGCAGTTACTGACATCACCCTGCCTTCTGCCAAATCTTCTGGGGAATCCAGTACTTTGTGCCATTTGATATTTTCTGAAGACATTACAAATTCGGTTTTAGTTTAGTAAGTAACTCCGGCATATTTAATCCCAGTGAGTCGATGCATGTCATAATTGAAAGTGGTGAGATCATGGAGGTTGAGCTTTGATATAGTGTCATAACCCATGGATCGGGTAGCCACTTCAATAAGCTCTTTACAGGCAGAAAAGAAGTTATGAAGCTGCTCGGCTGATTTTTCAATAACCAGGCGGGAACGCAAATGGTCTTTTTGGGTGGCGATCCCTACCGGGCAGTTATTAGTGTGACAAGCTCTCATTCCCAGGCACCCAATTGCTTGCAGTGCTGCATTGGAAACCGCGATGGCATCTGCTCCTAAGGCCAGGGCTTTGATGAAATCACTGGGCACCCGAAGCCCGCCGGTGACGATCAAGCTCACATCATTGGCACCGACTTTATCCAGATGTTTTCGGGCTCTAGCCAATGCCGGGATGGTAGGCACACAGATATGATTCCTTAAAATTATGGGAGCTGCTCCAGTGCCGCCGCCGCGTCCGTCTAATATGATATAGTCCGCTCCTGCTTCCAAGGCAAAATCCAGATCATCTTCGATATGGCTAGCTGCCAGCTTAAAACCTACCGGTATCCCGCCGGTTATCGTTCTCACTTCCTCAGCAAAAGCTTTAAAATCATCCGGGGTGCGAAGATCGTCGCTGAAAGTCGCAGGGCTGATAGCAGCTTCGCCTGGGGTTAATCCTCGTACTGCAGCAATTTCCTTTGAAACCTTATGGCCGGGTAAATGCCCTCCAGTACCAACTTTTGCCCCCTGGCCACCCTTAAAATGAAATGCCTGCACTTTTCTCAGTTTTTCCCATTCAAAGCCAAAACGAGCAGAAGCCAATTCATAGAAGTACCTTGAGTTTGCCTCTTGCTCATCCGGCAACATCCCCCCCTCCCCGGAACAAATACCGGTACCGGACAACTCAGCACCCCTGGCCAGGGCAATTTTAGCCTCCCTGCTAAGAGCTCCGAAAGACATATCACTTACAAAAATTGGAATGTCTAAAATAAGGGGCTTATCGGCTTTTGGGCCGATGGTCACTTTGGTGTCGACCGATGCTTCATCAAGCAGAGGCTTTCGTGCCATTTGGGCTGGGAGGAACTGGATATTTTCCCATTTCGGTAGGGTGTTGCGGTCTACTCCCATAGCCGCGGTGGCTCCGTGATGTCCGTACTCTGTAAGGCCGTGCTGAGCCAGATGTTTTATGTAAAGCGTATAAGGCTCGGTATCTTCGGGATGCGTGTCGAGGTAATTGCCCAGGTACTCTTGAGGCTTAAACCTGGACGGATGGATTTTTTCAAATTCCAAGACCTCCTGCTGGTCAATATAGACCTGGCCTTTATCCACTACCTGCCTGAATTTGTGTAATACTTCATCAGGGGCGTATTCGCTGACCCCAGTCTTTACCCGGTAGTCCCAGTTGTGGAGCCCGCAAATCAGATTTTCACCGTCTACATAACCATCGCTCAAAAGGGCACCCCTATGAAGACATCTGCCGTATAAGACACTGACCTCCTTGTCGTATCGTATTACTACCAGATCGGTTTGAGAGACTTTGGCATGCTGAGGCTCCCGGTCGGGGAGGTCGTCAAACTTGGCCACCGCTACCGGATTGTTAAATTGTTCAATGCTTGGTTGATCCATGGATATTATGTTTTCAGGTGAATAAGATAGTTAAAAATTGCACCTATCGGGAAGACAAACAGCCTTATTATACTCCGGTATACAAGAATAGCTATAGCTTTATTACTTTTAGAGAATGAGTTTTCTCCAGCCAATTTATCTATATGGGCTTATAGCGCTGGCAATCCCAGTCATCATTCATCTATTCAATTTTAGAAGAACTAAAAAAGTTTATTTTTCTAACAGTAAATTTTTAAGTCAGGTCAAAGAATCTAAAAGCGCCCGACAAAGACTTAAGCACCTGCTGGTACTGGCGGCACGCTTACTGTTTATCCTGTTTCTGGTATTGGCCTTTACTCAACCATTTATACCCAGTGAGGAAGTTGAGCAGCAAAAGGACTACGTTTACATCTATCTCGATAATTCATTGAGCATGGGCAATGAAGTTGTCAGTAATCTCAGAGCCCTGGATTACGGCATACAGTCTATTGAAAGGATTATTTCCGGATACCCTAAGGAGACGCAGTTCAGGCTGTTAACCAATGACTTTAGTACACCAATACGTGCTTATCGTAGCAAGGATGAGATCAGAGACCTGGTCACTGAAATTGAATTGATCGGCGTTCATAGAAGTTTTGATGAGGTTTTGAAGCGGCTGGGGTCAGATATTCCCAACATTTCCGCAGATTGGTACTTTATATCTGATTTCCAAAAGTCAACTTTTACAGACTTACAGCTTTTTACCCCGGATAGTTTACACCGGTATTTCCTCATTCCAGTTCTGTATAACAGCGTAGCAAATGTGTTTATAGATTCGGTTTATCTCCGCAATCCCTTCTTAATAGCTTCCGATCAAAATACGGTTGAAATCCAAATGCGTAATACCGGGAGTCAGGAGATCAGGGATCTGGTGGTGGGCCTGATCATCGAGGACCGTCAGATAGCCAATGCTGGTATTGACATACCGGCGGAGGGATCTGCTACCACCACTATCAACCTCAACTTCCCACTAGAGGGCAGCAACGCGGCAAGACTTAGCTTTGAGGAATTTCCGGTGGCTTTTGATAACGATTTTTATTTCAATCTGAACCTATCACAGAGAATCTCCATCATGGAGATCTCCGATCAGGGAGACAACACGGTAATTTCCAAAGTATATGCCAACCAGCGACTGTTTGAGTTCAAGAGTTATTCGGTTAATAACTTGGACTACAATGTGATAGGTCAGGCCAATTTGATCGTGGTAAATGCCCTGGACAGGATTCCTCAATCTCTGATCATCGCCCTCAAGGAATTCCGTGATGCCGGTGGAAGTTTACTGCTTATACCCGATAGTCAAACCCCTGTGGCTGACCTCAGCAGCTTAGCTGAATTTGCCGATATTCGCTCTCTCGCTGATACCAGTTGGGTCAGTTTGGAAACACCGGAATTTAACCATCCTTTTTTCAGTAATATTTTTGAGGAGCAAGGGGAGCAGCCCATTACCATGCCACGAGTTAAGAATACCATTCAATGGAGCGGTCAGCGGGGTGACAACCTGCTGTTGACTAAAAACGGATTGCCTTACCTGTCAACTGATTACCGGGGCACGATTTATCTTGTGGCCTCTTCCATGGATATCAATACCAGCTCAATGCCGCAACATGCACTTTTTGTTCCTATAATGTATAAAATTGCTGCCCTTAGTAAAGCCTTTGACAAACCATTATATTATATTACTGATCAGCAAGTCATCAGTTTAGACCTCGATTCACTTGCCGGAGGGGAACTATTCAATTTGGATAACGGAACTCAGCAAATAGTTCCCAATCAAAGAATTGTAGGAAATGAGCTATTCCTGGAGATTCCCTCAGATATTATCAATCCCGGTTTCTACCAGTTAAAATCTCAGGACCGTGAGGTCGCAATGATACCCTATAATCACGACAGGCGCGAGTCGATATTAGCCCAGTACAACTACTCAGAACTGGATAATTTATTGGATTTTCCCTCGGTCCGGATAATGGATGAGAATGAGTTTGAACGCTATTCCAACCGGGTGATTGAAGCTCGCAGTGGAATTCCATTGTGGAAATACTGCGTGCTATTGGCATTGGTATTTTTAGCGGTTGAAGTTTTGTTAATAAGATTTCTGAAATAACCCGCCGAATTTGCTATTTTGCGCTGCGACTATGGAAATCCTCATCAAATCGGTTGAAATAGTAGATAAGCGCTCTCCCCTTCATGGAAAAAATAGAAATATCCTGATCAGTAAGGGGGTCATCAAGGACATATCTTCCAGTAATCTTAAAGCGTCCAAAATCATTAACGGATCCGGGATGGTACTCAGTACCGGATGGTTTGATATGCGGGCTCATTTTTGTGACCCAGGATTTGAATACCGTGAGGACTTGGATAGTGGATGTGCCGCGGCTACCCATGGAGGATTTACCGATGTGTTATTGCAACCCAATACAGATCCCGGGGTGGAAAGCAAGAATGAAGTGGCCTATCTGCTCGCTGGAAATAAGAACCGTCTGACCCAAATCCATGTGACAGCATCGGTAACTCGGGGAAATAAAGGCAAGGAGCTCACGGAGATGATTGATTTGCACCATGCAGGTGCAGTCGCTTTTAGTGATGGATTAAATCCATTATGGCATACGGATGTATTTGGAAAAGCGCTGCAGTATCTGAAAAAGCCTGGGAGTATATTGATTAACCGGCCTGAGGACCAGTTACTGTCCGCCCATGGCCAAATGAATGAAGGGGTAACCAGTACTATGCTGGGAATGCAGGGTATACCAACTCTTTCGGAAGAATTGATGGTGGCCAGGGATCTCTCTATACTTGAATACCATGGAGGACGGATTCACTTTGCCAATGTCTCTTCAGCCGTTAGCCTGCGATTGATCAAGGCCGCTAGGAGAAAAGGACTTGAGGTAACTTGTGATGTAGCAGCTCATCAATTGCTATATGACGAGAATAACTTAACGGAGTATGATACCAATTACAAAGTAACCCCCCCCTTAAGAGATCGGAAAACTATCACAAGTTTGAAAAAAGCGCTGGCTGAAGGCACTATCGATGTACTGGTATCCGATCATCAGCCACATGATGAAGAAGGTAAGAAGTTGGAATTTGATCTGGCGGCCTTTGGTATAACCGGTATCCAGGAAATGCCGGCTTTTATAGCCCGGTTAAGCGAAGAAATGGATCTGGGAACACTTTTGGAAAGCCTGACCCACAACCCCAGGTCTTTGCTGAAATTACCCATTCCGCAGATTGAAAAAGGCCAGCCTGCCACCCTTACGCTATTCGATCCTAACCGTAGCTGGGAGTTGAACGACTCTACCAGCCAATCCAAGTCCAGAAATTCTCCTAACTACGGAAAACAGCTCAAAGGGAAGGCAGTGGCAGTCTTCAATAATAATAAGCATTGGATCGATCCGGAGGTACTGAAATAGTTTCAACCTATGAAAAGGTTTACACATCCTTTGTTCAGGGTGCCGGTCCGATATGGCTTAATGGGATGGCTTATTCTAGGATGTCTCTGGTGCATCTTGTATTGGACAGGGAGTAACCCAATGCTTTATTCACGCCCACTGGACTTTGGATTTTTACTTATACCTATTATGGTTTTTTTTGCCATAAAAGATTTTAAAGAAAATCATAATAAAGGCGAACTGCGTTTCTGGCAGGGAATGACCGCAGGATTTGTGACCTATAGCACTATAGCTGTTGGTTCGGCCATATTTATCTGGATTTTTTTGAGCCTGGAGGAACAAGTATTGCAGGGCTATATAGCGGACCGGTTGCAACTTCTAATGGAGAATCGGGCGGAATTTGAAAGCACATTAGGAGAAGATCTGTATAAAGAGCAAGTGCGGAAAATGAATGCCACCACTCCCGGAGTAATGGCTTGGGATGATTTTTGGAAAAAACTTTCGATTGGTCTATTTTTGACTATCCTCATTTCCGTAATTCTTAGAAAATAAAAGGTTCTCGCCACTCCCCAAGATGACTGATGGTAATATCAACATAGTTCAGCCGGCAGCCAGGTCCGGATTGATTTTAGGCTTTATCGGAATCATTATCTCTCTGGTAATATATTTTATCAACCCGGCCATGTTTGCTAATTTCTGGGTTGGGATTGTTTTACTGGTTATGTATTTAGTGTTACTGGTAATCTTCGGAATAAATTTCAGAAATCAGGTAGGGGGTTGGTTGTCATTTAAGCATGCATTTCTTTATTCTTTTATCGTATTGGCGGTGGCAGGCATAATCGGACAGCTGTTTCAGTATGTGCTGGCAACCGTAGTTGACCCCGAGTTGCCGGAAATTGTCAAAAGAGCGGCCATTGATAATACCGAAGCTTTTTTAGAAAGGTTTAATGCCCCTCAAGAACAAATAGATGAGCAATTGGAAAAAACGGAAGCTCAATTCGATAGTCAGTATACTCTGCCAGGTTTGGCCAAAGGTTATCTTTTTGCACTGGCCATCTACGCGATAGTCTCCCTTGTTACCGGCGCTATTCTCAGGAGGAAAAATCCGGAGGAAGCGATTTAAATGCAAACTCTTCCGGATATTTCCCTGGTTATACCCTTGCTTAATGAAAAGGATT
This sequence comes from Cyclobacteriaceae bacterium, assembly GCA_965224285.1. GTDB lineage: Bacteria > Bacteroidota > Bacteroidia > Cytophagales > Cyclobacteriaceae > JAJCYK01. The sequence goes on along the minus strand of OZ245043.1, from coordinate 2,323,427 downwards.
CATTAGAGGAACTTTATCAATGGATTGTCAAGGTTCTGGACCATCATCATTTGGCATTTGAAATGATCCTAGTGGATGATGGCAGTACCGATGGTAGCTGGGAAGTTATCCAGGAGCTGGCAAAAATGGACCCCAGGGTAAAGTCTCTGAGGTTTCCCAGGAATTTTGGTAAGTCAGCAGCATTGAACGCCGGTTTTAGTCAGGTACGGGCTCCGGTGGTGGTGACTATGGATAGTGATTTACAAGACGATCCCGAGGAGATACCCGAATTGTACCGCATGATCAAGGAGGAGGGCTATCACCTGGTGTCAGGTTGGAAACGAACCCGGAATGACCCGGTGAGTAAAACCTGGCCCTCTAAAATATTCAATGCCGCCACCAGATCAGTTTCAGGGCTGAAACTACATGATTTCAATTGCGGACTAAAGGCTTACCGGGCAGAAGTGGTAAAGCAAATAGATATCTACGGAGAGATGCATCGTTATATTCCGGTCATAGCCAAATGGGGAGGATTTAAGAAGATCACCGAAAAACCGGTAGTGCACCACCCTCGCAAGTACGGCTCAACCAAATTTGGCGTAGAAAGATTTATCCGGGGATTCCTGGACCTGCTTTCCATAACCTTTGTGATGAAATTCAAGAAGCGACCCATGCATTTTTTTGGTTCATTAGGTACGGTCAGCTTTCTGGGCGGTTTATTGATCACCCTGTGGATTGTGGGGGAAAAGATGTATTACAACTGGTACTTGAACACCAGCCCTCCCAGAGATGTGGTAGAACAACCTTTGTTCTTCCTGGCCTTAGTAGCATTGATTATTGGGGTGCAATTATTTCTAGCGGGATTTCTCAGTGAAATGATAGCCCAAAACTCCTCCAAGCGAGAGTATATTGTGGTAGAGACAATTGGTTTTGAGTGATCGGCTAGGGCTTTTTGCAAAAATAAACCGGTTCAATATGGAGAGCGTACCGCTCTACTTGTTGAAGGGCCAGATTTTGTACAAACATATCTTCGTAAACCTCAAAGCCTTCCCCTTGCAAGATTTTTCCGTAATCCCTGCCGTACATTCTCAGATGATCTTCCTGCCCAAAGGCTTTATATCGTTCTTTAGATGCAGTAATGGCCGGATCCTCATAGGTTATTTCCGGGACCGGTTCGAAAAAAGGCACTTGAAGTATGGCCCACCCTCCGGGTTTCAATACTCGCAATAACTCTCTCATTACCTGCCGATCATCGCGCACGTGCTCTAATACATGATTGCACATTAAACAGTCGAAACTGGCAGTTTCAAAAGGTAACTGGTGAACATCCAGCTGATAATCCGCCAGGGGAGACTCAATATCAGCGGTGATGTAGTTTAGGGAGTCTATCTCCTTAAACCGGTTAATAAAACAGTATTCCGGAGCCACGTGGAGCATCTTTTGAGGATGGGTAAAAAAGTCCGTGCGCTGCTTTAAATACAGCCAAATAAGCCGATGTCGCTCCAGTGAAAGACAATTTGGGCATAATGCGTTATCCCGCCCTTCTCGGCCATAAGGCAGAAATTTTCTAAAGCGGTGGAGGCATATGGGACACTCAACCACCGATCCCTGGTAAAACACCGAAAGTATTTTAGCCAAGATATGCCCCAGTCGCTGCTGTAAGCTACGGGGGGTGTAGCGTATCATCAAACTCATCACCCTTTTCATAGCTGAAAGTTACTGATAGCAATGACTATTTTTTACAAATTATTGGTTATAGCTAAAACTTTTTGCCCCGCCCGAACATCATTAAGATGTGGTTATGGTAACTTATGTTTACCCAACCTTTTATAAGAGATCGCGATGCGACAATCGGAAGCGATTATACAACAGGCAAAGGAAGGTGACCAGAGGGCATTTAACAGACTAGTGGCGCTGTGGCACCATCGAATTTATAATTTTGCCTACAAATACTTTGGTGGACATGATATGGCCATGGAGGCTTGTCAACGTACTTTTATTGCGGTATACCGGGGTTTGGGAAGATTAAACGATGTGAATCGATTCAAGCCCTGGATTTATCGAATTACTATCAACATGTGTCATGAAGAGGAACGCAAGCAAGGTCGAAGAATGGTGCCTCTTGATAATGTTTCAGAAACCGGATCGCAAACTATTCACCTCTCTTCCTATGGACCGGAAAGGAGTATGAAACAGCAGGAGCTAAACCGATTATTGCTGGAGGCTTTAAACGAGATAAACGAAGAGCAACGACTGGTAGTGATCATGAAAGAATATGAAGGATTAAAATTTCGCGAGATCGCTGAAGCCTTGGAAGTATCCGAGAATACGGTGAAATCCCGGATGTATTATGGGCTATCAGCACTGAGAAAGATATTAACTGCCAGAAATATAACCAAGGAGGTTTACTATGAATGAAAGAATAGATAAGGCCAAATTAATGGCTTATTTATACGGAGAATTGGAGGGTGAGGAGAAAGAGCAAGTAGCTCAATATTTGCAGGAGCATCCTGAAAAACGAGAAGATTTGAATCAGCTGGCCGGTGTGAGCCAATTGCTTAATAAGCTGGAGGATCAGGACCCGGTCGGACCCCTGGTGATTCCCTCTAAATCAGTATGGCGAACTTTGGTGCCCTGGATGAGTGCCGCAGCGGCGGTGATGCTCATTTTCATGACCGCTTATTTGACAGATTTTACCATGATCTTAAGCAAGGGCCAAATGACTTTGAGCTTTGGACCTCCAACCGCGTCGTTTGCAGAGGATACCAGTCAGGAGAAGTTAATGACCCAGGTGAAGGATCTGCTGGAGGAGCAACAGGTAGGGTACCAGAGAATACTGGCAAATATGAAAGCAGACCTACGGCTGGAATTAGTAGAAAACCAGGAATTATCAAACACAAATTCTTCGTCAACGGTTTTGAATCCGACCCAATTGCAGGCATTACTGGACCAGCATCAGTTTGATCAAATGCAACAGATCAATCAACTATTGGAGGATAACAGCGCCCAGCAACGGGAAGAAATACAGGTATTTTTGGCAGAATATCATCAATATCTGGAGGAACGCCGATTACAGGATCTGCAACTGATAGAAGCTGGCTTCCAAGCCATGCAAGATAATGTAAACCAGCAACAATCCGAGACCGAGGAGATCTTGGCCAATATTATTACTACCGCTAAGAGTAAAAATTACTAATGCATATGAGATCATTAATGGCAATATACTGGTGCCTGCTAAGCTTTACAGGTACGCTGGCGCAGGAGGTCGATGAAAGTAGAATGAACCGGGATATTAAGATAGCCGAGGATATTATCAACAGTTTACTGAAACAGGAGGGGAATGTCGTGGGGTTTCTCCGGTCTCCGGAAGTGAATGGAAGTTATATCCAGGAATACGGCGTGATCTTTAATATCAACACTAAGGGCAAAGGATGGCCGGTAGGGATTAGAATTGGAGATGATGATGAAGACCAAATCGTGATATCTGATCACATAAAGTTGAAGAGCAGCCAGTACTATGCCTACCATGGTGATGATCTGGATGAAATACATGAAGCCAAAGATGAATACATGGAGCAGATTATGGAGACTTTCCTGGTAGACTATGCTGATCTGATCGGGCAGTTAGACCCGGATCAAAAAATAATGCTTAAGAACCAAATTCAAGGTCCCACGCTCTTAATTATTGGCGGGGACCAAGGATACCGATTTTCCAGTAAACAAAATCATAAGGAAGATAATGATGATCAGGACGAGAATGAGCATCAAGATAATGATCGCACTGACTATTGGATCACTGCAGAAGTAAGCAAATCGGATATAAACGCCTATAAAAGTGGCCAGATAGATCGTGATGAATTGGTGGAGCGCATAATATTTCAGAAGACCAATTCACCATCAGAAAATGAACCCCAATTGGATTTGTTAGCCACCATTTTCCAAAGATTATATAAAAGTGACCTAAGCGAAACCTATTTCGCCACCAGACCTCCCAAGTATGATCGAATCCCCAATTTCGGGGTGATCTATAATTGGCGTGTATATAGCTCCAAGGTGGATGACGAACGCCATAATATGCCCACCTTGGATATTTATAATATAGATTCTGAGGAACGCAATCGAAAAGTGGAGGAATTGTATCCAAAATTTATTGAGCAGTTTCGCTCCCATCTGGTGGAATATGGCAGAACTTTGAAGGATTTACAGGGGGATGACCTGGTGATGTTTAAAATTAAATTGACCCAGTGTGAGGGTTGCTCTATCCCCAAAAGTGTAGATTTCTCCGTTAGGAGGTCTGTACTGGAAGATTATGAAAAACAAAACATAAGTCTGCAGGCGGCTGCCCAAAAAGTTACGGTAAAGGAGCATATGAAGAATTAAGAATAGTTTTAGACTCAGTAGTGCAGGGCCGGGATCAGGTCGATACCGGATACCGGCTTCTGCATTACCAAGATGAACATTGTATTTTCCCTTAACCATTTTGTAGCTAAATTTACTTCAAATAAGTGTTAAGGTGCTTCGCAAGCTATTTACTATTCTATTCCTCTCATTCTCATTGAATGCAGTGGCTCAAAGTACTCCACCGCAAACCACATCAAATACCGAGATAGCCAGACGGAATCCAGCCATAAAAACAGCAAACAATAAAAGGATAAGATACATTCTTAAGCCCAATACTAAAAAAACCGTATATGGCAACCCATGTGTGCTGGAGGTAACCCGAAACAAAGGATTTGAATACATGGTAACCTTAAAGGGACAGCAGGGGTATGAGAGTGAATTACAGCGCGCGTTTCACAATTTCGGAGTAAATGTGGCACTTCTGTTCCGAAATGGCCCATTTTGGAAATTTGGATTGAGTCGACAGATTGACTTATGCCGTAAAAAAAGCGGAGATTATGTTGGTCCCTAATAGCCGGTATAGGTAAAAGGGGTTATAGCCAGCAACTCTTGTTTGAGTGATTCAGGAATGGTCAGCTCATTAATAAATTCCTTAATCTGCTGTTCATTAACCGCTTCATTTCTCCTGGTTAAAGATTTAAGAGTCTCATATGGTTTTGGGAATCCTTCCCGCCTCAGGATGGTTTGAATGCCTTCGGCCACTACTGCCCAGTTTGTCCTGAGGTCTTCCGCTATTTCTTTGCGGTTGATTTGCAGCTTACCACATCCTTTAATGGTCGACATAACCGCCAATATACTGTGACCGAGAGGTACTCCCAGGTTCCTTAGCACCGTGGAGTCGGTCAGATCTCTTTGGAGACGGCTTACCGGTAGTTTAGTAGCCAAATGATTTAATAAAGCATTGGCCACACCGAGGTTGCCTTCAGCGTTTTCAAAGTCAATCGGGTTTACTTTATGAGGCATGGTGGAAGAGCCCACTTCGTTCTCACTGATTCGCTGGGAAAAGTAACCCAGCGCTACATACTGCCACATATCACGCACAAAATCCAGCAAGATAGTATTGAGCCGCTTTACATTATCCAAATAGGCGGCCAGATAGTCATAGTGCTCTATTTGAGTGGTGGGAGAGGATCTGCTGAGCCCCATGGATTTTAGCAGTTTCACGGCGAATTTTTCCCAGTCCTGTTGAGGATATGCAACCAAATGTGCGTTGAAATTACCGGTTGCTCCTCCAAATTTGGCGGTAAAAGGTATTTTGCCCAAATCTGTAAGTTGCTTTTCCAGGCGCACTGCAAACACTTTGATTTCCTTCCCTAATTTGGTTGGCGAGGCTGGTTGCCCGTGGGTCCGGGCCAGCATCGGTACGTTTTGCCATTTTCGTGAAAGTCTGGTCAGCTGATTTGAGAGATTTTTGTAATAAGGGTTAATGACCTTTGCATGAGCCTCTTTTAAAGCCAGGGGAATAGCCGTGTTATTGATATCCTGTGAGGTCAAACCAAAGTGAATAAATTCCTTATAGCGGCTGAGGTCAAGATCTTCGAAACGCTTTTTTAAGTAGTATTCAACTGCCTTCACATCATGATTAGTGGCTCGCTCTAAAGTCTTTACTCTGCGGGCCTGTCTGAGATCGAAATCATTAATCAATTCCTCTAATTGCTTATGGCCTCGCTTGGGAAATTTGTCTAATGGGGTAATACCCAGTCGACAAAGAGCCTGAAAATATCGAACTTCGACGGCGACTCGGTATTTGATTAAGGCATATTCAGAAAAAAAGGGGGCTAATTCCAGAACCTGTTTGCGGTATCTTCCGTCTAGAGGTCCTAGTGCCGTTAATTCGGAAAGCTTCATTAAAATCCGGTAGAGTTAAAATCAAAAATATAAAATTAAATCCTAAGGCTATGTGATCCTTGGGTATTTCCAAACATTATTTTCTATTGAAAAACTCATAATTTGTTAGTTTTGTAGCCATTCTAAATACCACCAGACCCCCTATACCGGAAGTAAGCATGAATGCCCATTATAGCAACCTTGAAGTAAAAAACATTATTTGGGAAACCAACGATGCTATCTCCATAGTCTTCAACCAGACTAACCCCGCCATGGAGTACCGATCGGGTCAGTTTTTGACCCTTATCGCTTCAATCAATGGAAAAGAAGTGCGAAGGTCTTACAGCTTTTGCTCGGCGCCTGAAATTGATCAAGACTTGGCAGTCACCGTAAAAAGAGTACCGGGTGGCTTGATGTCCAATTACTTGTTGGATAATCTAAAAGTAGGGGATTCAGTCCGGGTGATGGAGCCTATGGGACATTTTACCACTGATATAGATGAAGAAAACAAAAGACATCTTGTCATGTTTGCCGGTGGCAGTGGTATAACCCCGTTCATGTCCCATATTAAGTCGTTGTTGAAAGGGGAGTCCCAAAGTATTATCACCTTAATCTATGCCAACCGGAATATCAATTCGGTTATCTTCAAGGATGCTTTAGAGGATTTGCAAACCAAGCACCAAGGCAGGTTCCATGTCATCCATATCCTGGATGAGGCTCCGCTCAACTGGCAAGGGCCTTCTGGGTTGCTTAACCCGGAAATGTTGGAAGGGATCCTGGAACGTATCCCGGACTGGGGACTGGCCAAAACCCAGTATCTGATGTGTGGCCCTGAAGGTATGATGCGCAATATCTCCAGCTATCTTCTGAACTATGGGGTAAGCAGTGATAAAATCTATAAAGAAAGTTTCGTAGCGCCTACCATGGAGAAACCGAAACCTTCGGAGTCCGAAACAGAGGATGATGAACTCAAGACCCGGGAAGTTGTGGTGATCTACGATGGAGAAGAGCACACCTTTGAAGTTGAGCCGGATAGTACTATACTGGAAACTGCTTTAGACCTGGACATAGACTTGCCCTATAGCTGTCAAAGTGGCTTATGTACCGCCTGCAGAGGTAAGCTGTTGTCTGGAAAAGTTAAACTTGATGAGGAGGAGGGACTTTCTGACAGTGAGCGGGAAGAAGGGTATGTCTTGACCTGTGTCGGTCACCCGGTTACGGATGATGTAAAGATTGAGATTGGCTGAAACTAAGCTAAAAGCATATACACCGCCATAACTACCATAGCCAGGTCCTCAATCAAGGTTACAGTGGACATAGGTAAATTAAAGACCGTACCCAGACAGGCACACTTTATTTTTCTCTTATCTATAAGGCTTTTTGCCACACCCAGGGTGCTGAAACTCATCAACGCCAGGGTAAACCACACCACTAAAGAGAAATTTAAAGGACTCAGGTAATAAATGCCTAGCAGCAACTCTAAAAAAGGGTAGATGAAGCCGTATGGTTTCCAGGTGCCGGCCAACAGATCGTACTGCTGGTAGGAGCGGGCAAATCCAGGCAGATCCAGTAACTTAAAAAAGCTGAAGATCAGAAAGAATCCTCCCATAAAATGCCGCATGGCCAGCATGGGATTGAAAGCCTGATTTTGCCACTGAGCTAACCCCACCGCCAGCAAGAGAAATACCAGGATCAACGCTAAAGGCCGGTAAGTTGATTCCGGGGGTGTTGGGATGGATTCAATTTCGAATGGCTCTAAACTATATCCTTCCGCCTGTAAAGAGTGGTTGAGTTTACTAGCCTGGTTCTTTTCATTGAGTTCAATTTTTAGGGACAGTGGATTCGATGGATTATTTATCAGCTTTGCACTGGGGAACTCCTCAATAATCTCTGTTATGGTTTTAACACAGCCATCACAGGTGATGCCCTTGATATTATAGGTAGTAACGGTGTTCATCTTACCTCAAAGATACCGGATTCTATGCTCTAAGGATTTGCAGGATTCGTGGTAATCTTTATAAAATTTTAGATTGCATCAATTCCCTGCCGAGGCTGATCAAGTCTTTTAAATGCCGAAGGGGATAACCCGGTCACTTTTTTAAATTGATTGCTCAAATATTGCACGCTGCTATAACCTGTGTCTCTGGCAATCTCTGTGAGGTTTAATTCACCGTATTTCAATAGTTCTTTTACCCTTTCCACTTTTTGATGAATGAGGTATTTTTCTATGGTTATGCCAGCAACAGAAGAGAATAAATGGCTTAGAGTGGAATAATCCTGCCCTAATTCACGTGACAAGTAGTGGCTAAACTTCTGCGACCTGACTTGGGCTGAAATTTGGTCGTAGTGCACGTATGCAACAATAACGTTTTTTATTTTTTCAACAATTCGGGTGTTCTTATGACTTAGTAAATCAAAGCCCTCACGTTTAAGGTCAGTTTGGAATGAGCCGAGTTGTTGGTCGGTAGGTTTGTGATTAAGGATCACTTCTCCTAAAATAACTTGTTGATAGGCCAGGCCATGGTTTTTCAATAATTGCTTTACTACTTTAATGCAGCGCTGGCAAACCATATTTTTGATATATATCCGAGAGCTCATAATGTATTACTGAAGCTGATATAACCTGTTTTAGCAGAGGGGCCGTCGGAGTCAGTCCACGACCAAAAGACTCGGTACCCTTTGGAGGCGATTCTGGGAAAACCGCTGATACGTTGGCCGGATAAATGCGCTACCTCAAAATCGGCCAGTATTTCCCCGGTAGAATCTATTCTGCAGCCCACCAAGTAACTTTTAGAATCCCGCGATTCCATCCAGGTTATCACGGAACTATAGTCAGGAAGTACCGTTATATCCACTCTGCCAAGTGGCTTATGGCGATGGATTGCAGCAGCTGCGGTAAAATTCTTGCCTCCGTCATTGCTGCGTATCCATTGTACTTTTGGTTCCCCTTCCGGGGCGGTAAACCAGGCAATGGCCACATAATTATCCAAAGCTGCCACCTGAGGTCCGTTTACCGGGCAGCCATCAATCTTCCAATGGTCCGGGGGAAGATTTAGCGCTAACCACTCTCCATGTTGATAGCGGAATCCTGCAATGTCTCGGAATTCCTGCTCATCCCGGTCCCGGTACACCAATAACGGACCCGCCTTTAGGGAGGTCAAATCGGTTTGACAACAATCACATACTCTTTCATCCAACAAGGATTCTTCTAAAATACGCCCCTCCGGGGTCACCAGCGCAGTCCTTAATGACATAGCGCCGTGATGATCAGTGGTGTCAGATCCTGTAGCTGTATTTCGCCCATCGAGCCATGCCACTTGTACTCCTCTAGACCCCGCCTGTGTCATGGACACAAAACCGTGTTCGGCTCGAGTGTTGTCGGTATTGAGCAGAAAAGGCGATTCCCAATTTTGGCCATGGTCCTTGGAGAGCATTAACATTATATCATAATGATAGGTACCCATGCCACTTTTCTTCAGAAAATGAGATAACACCATATCTCCCGGACCGTATTGAACTACTGGAAAGTCAGCCCAATTCAAGAACCAATGTTGCCCTCTGGCTACGGTACTGGGAGTAGACCATTGTTCATTTTGCCATGTACTGACCTTCAGAGCGGTGGTGATGCTGTCAATGGGCTCTTGCCAGCTAAATAGCAGGTTTTTACCTTTCTCGGAACTAAGGAATGGTGTCCGGCTTATAGACTCACCGGGAGCTGATACAGGTATAAATGATAAGCTTGGTGATCGGTCGGAAACTGACTGGCAGCCAGCCAGAAAAGCACACACCAGAATGATGCTCAGTTTCACCGTCACATATTATTGGAACGTAGTTTCTCCAGAATTTCAGGAGTATCCCACTCCATGGCACCTACCTGATTCATCATTATTTTACCCTGAGGGTCAATGACCATGGTGGTGGGAATTGAGTATATACCCAAGTCGGGGAATGGGGTGTTGAGCTTGACAAAATTCAGATTGAAATCCTGTAAGTTCTGGAATCTTTTTATTCGTTTGGAGGTTTCGTCTGAGGCCAACAAAAATACAAAGTTTTCAGCTTCCAAAGCTTGTTGAGCTCGTTCAATACTGGGCATTTCCTGTATACAGGGTTTGCACCAGGTGGCCCAGAAATTAAGAAAAACTGTTTTGCCCTGGTAAGATTTTAGGTCAATAGGATTTCCCTCAAGGTCGGCCAGCTTGATAGATTCCAACAGATTATCATTGGTCAGGGTAATCGATTCGGAGCCGCTGTCCGGAGCGTCAGAACTGGGAGGATCACCGCTTTTACTACAAGCAGCAAGCGATAAAATTGCAAAAGCCAGGATATAATTTTTCATAATCTATAAAGTTAAACCTTTTTTTTTAGCTTTTATTATCCATTCAGTTTTGCCTTGCCCTTAAGGCTTGACTAGCAGCAATGGTAAGTGCTAAATAACTTTTGAGTTTTATGGGTAAAATTGGTTTTGACTAGCACCAGGGACAGCATAGTTCTATATTTAAATAAAAATTTATTATGACCAAAATTTCAGGAAAAACAGTGTTGGTAACCGGGGGAGCCAGCGGTATTGGCAAGCTAATGGCGCAACGGTTTTTAGAGAAAGGGTCTGCCCGAGCGGTTATTTGGGATATCGATGAACCCGCTCTGGAAAAAGTCGCCGAAGAATTTGCCGAACTTGGCTATCAAGTGGCTCCTTATCAGGTGGACATTAGCAATGTACACCAGGTGAAGGAAATGTCGATCGATGTGCTAGAGCGCTTTGGACAGATAGACATCTTAGTAAATAATGCCGGAATAGTGGTGGGCAAGGACTTCGTTGAGCACACCTCAGAGGATATAGCGCTTACTTTAGATATTAATGTTAAAGGTTCTATGCTGGTAACCAGACAATTACTACCCGCCATGATCTCTTGCGGAAGCGGGCATATTGTAAATATTGCCTCCGCCGCCGGCATGATACCCAACCCAAAGATGTCGGTATATGCTGCCAGTAAATGGGCCGTATTGGGTTGGTCTGAGTCCTTGCGGTTAGAACTTGAGCAGTTGGATCTACCTATCCGGGTTTCTACTATCACACCCGGCTATATCGACACTGGTATGTTTGAGGGGGTAAAAGCTCCCATATTGACGCCTATGCTGGAGCCAAAAGAAATTGTGAGTCAGATTATTAAGGCAGTTGAGCGAAACAGGATATTAGTCCGGGCGCCTAAAATTGTAAACCTTATTCCTTTCCTGCGTGGAGTATTACCAACCCGCATATTTGATTTTACAGCCTATCAATTAGGTGTTTATGATAGCATGTCAGAATTCAGGGGCCGGACAGAATCCACCGCCTCGGAGAACTAAACCGCTGCGCCTGACGTTCAATGGCAGAACTCAGTGCACGATTAAATGAAAGTACCTTATTCTATCGCGGTTTTGGTTTACTGCTTATCTCTCTCATGCAGCCAAATCGACCGTAGAGCAAATCCTAAATCGGAGGATACATCTGCTGTTACTATCATCCGGGAACCACCGGAAAAATCAGAAGTCAAAGAAGTTGCCTCGCCACAGTTGAGGCCGCAAGAGCAGGAAGGCCAACCCTTAACTTTCCGTGAATCTGACATTAAAGGTACCAAAGAGATCCTTGAAGCAGTCCAGCCTCAGAATGAAGCCAGGGGCGAAGAGCAGCCCTTATCCAAGTCTCAAAGTGAAATAAAAGATCCGGATGAAATTAAACCAAATGAGAGTTTAAACCAACCAGCGACGGATCACAGTTTATGGGATGAACTCCTGAAGGAACATGTTTCTGCTAAAGGTAAAGTGGACTACCAAGGAATAAAGTCAAATAAAGACCACTTAGATCAATATCTTGCAAAGTTGAGTCAAGAGCCGGTACAATCCGGTTGGACCCGCAACGAAAAATTAGCCTATTGGATAAATGCCTATAATGCTTTTACAGTGGAGCTTATTATTAATAATCTGCCCCTGGAAAGTATCAGAGAAATTCAGGAACCCTGGGACAAAAAATTTATTCGTTTGGGAGATGACAGTTACAGCCTTAATCAAATAGAGCATGAGATAATTCGGCCTCAGTTTAGAGAGCCCCGCATCCACTTTGCAGTGGTTTGTGCGGCGGTGAGCTGCCCAAAATTGCGCAATGAGGCATTTCAAGCAAACAAGTTGGATCAGCAATTAACTGATCAGGCCCGCTATTTCATCAATGAGAGCGGTAAGAACCGCATATCCCCCAACCAAATAGAAGTGTCACAGTTATTCAAATGGTATGGTGAAGATTTTACCGGATCAGGCACCCTGATAGATTACCTCAACCAATACAGCCATCAAAAGATCAATAAAGATGCGTCTATTACCTTTGGAGAATACGACTGGAGTCTCAATAACTAGTTGGCCTGGGTTTCATTCCCATCAAGAAATATTTCTTCAATGGACATTCCAAACTGCCGTGCTATCTTAAAAGCCAGTGGTAAACTGGGATCGAATTTGCCTTTTTCGATAGCATTAATAGTTTGTCGTGAAACCTCCAGCGCTTCCGCCAGGTCTGCCTGGGTTAGATCGTGCTCTGCCCTTAGAACTTTTAGCCGGTTCTTCATCGATAACGCCGTTTTCCTACCGCTATACCTACCATATAGGCAATGGCCATTAGAATGATGAGATGAGATATCTCCGCGTCACTGGCGATCAGGTTGGTGACATCCATCAGGGAATAGCCAATTCCAGCTACTAATCCCACACCCAAGGATAGTGCCATAGCCTCCAATTGAATTTTTTGATCAAGTTCATCCAGGCCAGCCAGGTAAACTTTATTGGAAACAATTAATCCGATACCTAATCCCAAGTTTATCATTAAGGCGATAATGGTTAAGGATTGCTGGGCCCAAAGAAAATGGGGACCGAAAGTAGCCAGGGCCACGCTTAAAACCCATGCCAAAGTCCATAAGCCTAAACGCCAGGTATTTCTTTTACCCTTCGTCACCCAATTAGTGTTTGTCTCTTGTTTCATTGTCGTGTGTACTTGATAAAATGTAAAATAAACTTTACTCAAAGGTAATACAATATTTCTTTTTGTCAAGTATATTTGACAAAATAATTTATTATCAAGATGTGGCCTTTAGGTAACGGCCACCATCACACCGCAATAAAAAGGTACCGGGGACTTCGGGTACTAAAACAGTTTAAATTAAATTTGAGGTTTCAACGAAATCCAGTTTCTTATATGAAAGCAGTTCCTAAAACCCTCAGTCGAGATCCCCGTCAATTTGTTGGGGAGGACTTTACCGTCAGCAGTTGGGAGGCCATTGAACCATTTTATCAGCAACTATTGGAAAGGGAGGTCAATTCGGCTGAAGAAATGAGAGCCTGGTACCGGGATCGCAGTGAATTGGAATCTGTATTGTCCGAGGATCTAGCCTGGCGATATATCAATATGACCCGGGATACCGGTGATGAGGAATCGAAGGAGCGCTATCAGTACTTTATTTCAGAAATCTCTCCCAAAGTAGCTCCCTACAGTGATAAACTAAATAATAAAGCTCTGGGATTTCCGTACTGGTCGGAGTTGGATTTACCAGGATATGCGAATTTGCATCGCAGCCTGAAAAAAGATGTGCGGATCTACCGGGAAGAAAATATCCCGTTATACACGGAAATGCAAACCAGGTCTAAGGAATATAGCGCTATCTCGGGGGCTATGACTGTGGAAATCAATGATCAGGAATATACCTTACAACAGGCAGCGGTAATGTTGCAGTTGCCGGAAAGGGATACCCGGGAGAAAGTATATCGAAAGATCTCTCAGCGGAGGCTGCAGGATCGGGATCGACTGGATGCTCTTTTCAATGACCTGATAAAATTGCGCCATCAGATTGCCACCAATGCCGATTTTCAAAACTATCGCGACTATATGTTTACCGCGATGGGGCGGTTTGATTATAAACCACAGGATTGCTTTGACTTTCACGAATCAGTAGCCAAAGAGATAGTGCCCATGGTGCGGGAAATGAGTATTGAACGTCGTGAGCTTATGAAGCTACCAGCACTGCGACCTTGGGATAAGGCAGTGGATCCTCTGGGGAGGGCGCCTCTTCGACCTTTCGAGGGGGGACAAGACCTGCTGGAAAAAACCATTACCTGCTTCAGCAAATTAGATCCATTTCTAGGGGATTGCTTGCGCACTATGCAAGAAATGGGCCATTTGGACTTGGAAAGTCGGAAGGGTAAGGCGCCGGGAGGATACAATTATCCTCTGGCAGAAACCGGTGTTCCTTTTATATTTATGAACGCAACCAGTACCTTAAGGGATCTGGTTACCATCTTGCATGAAGGAGGGCACGCCGTGCATTCTTTTGTGACCAGGGATCTGGAATTATCGGATTTTAAAAGTACCCCATCAGAAGTAGCCGAGTTGGCATCTATGTCTATGGAATTAATATCTATGGACCATTGGGATATTTATTTCGACCACGAGGATGATTTAAAGCGGGCAAAGCAGGAGCATCTGCAACAGGTAATCGAAACCCTGCCCTGGGTGGCTACCATTGATAAATTCCAACACTGGATCTACGAAAACTTTCAACAAGACGGTGAGCAACGCAAACGCAAATGGAATGAGATCTTTGATCTATTTACTGATGAGATCACAGAGTGGGAGGGATTGGAGGAGGCCAAAGACTATCTCTGGCAAAAGCAACTTCATTTATTTGAAGTACCATTTTACTACATAGAATATGGCATGGCACAATTAGGTGCAGTGGCGATTTGGAAAAATTATAAAGACCATCCAAAGCAAGGTTTAACGGCCTATTTAGATGCTTTGCGTTTAGGATATACCAAAACCATTCCGGAGATCTACCAAGCAGCGAACATTAAATTCGACTTCAGCCGCAGTTATATTAAGGAATTGATGACATTCGTAAAGCAGGAAATGTCGGAAATTTAGGAATTCGGGATCACCGGTCATGGTTTATTTTCATCCTTCATGGACCGCTTCTCCTGCTTCTTAGCGTCTTTTTGTTGTGATAGTCGCAGTCTCTGCTGGGCGTACTGCAATTTTTCCTGCAGTTTAGTGATCTTGATGGACATAGAGGCCACTTCACTGTATGCCTCCGGCTCGCTGGCAGAATCCGCTACGGCTTTAAGCTGGTCTCGCTCCTCCATGGCTTCCCTAATTTTCTCCTGTAACTCTGCTACTTTTTTCTCCTGTTTGGTAAGTTCACCGGTTTGCATTACACTATCTATTCCATGTTGGGTACTATCAATCTCTTGTGCCACTAATTTGCTGAAAAGAGAACCAGTTAGCAGAAGTATGGTTATGATTAACTTCATATATCGGTTTTTTATCTAATTTACGACATCACTTTAACTCAGGCAATTATTTCCATCTTGGGGCATTATTACCCGGTAATTCTCCTGCCGTTTTAAAATAAATGAATCGTCGTCCAGCCGCGTTAGGTTTTATCTTCATCACTCTGCTGATCGATGTAACGGGTTTAGGTATCATTATTCCGGTATTGCCTAATCTCATAGCAGAATTAATTGGAGGTACTATCAGCGAGGCTGCTATCTATGGCGGATGGCTCATGTTCTCATATGCCATCATGCAGTTTCTATTTGCCCCGGTATTGGGAGGTATCAGTGACCGCTTTGGCAGACGACCGGTTCTTTTAGGGTCTCTTTTCGGATTGGGTATTGACTATCTATTTCTATCGTTTGCGGGTTCCATTCTTTGGTTTTTCGTGGGGAGGATAATAGCTGGAATTTTTGGCTCCAGTATGACCACAGCAGCTGCTTATATTGCGGATATCAGCCCTCCTGAAAAAAGAGCGGAGAATTTCGGCCTGATCGGTGCAGCCTTTGGCTTGGGATTTATACTGGGACCAGCTATTGGAGGTACTCTGGGCCAATTTGGCTCTAGGGTACCTTTTATGGTGGCCGCAGGCCTGACTCTGTGTAATTGGCTTTATGGCTTTTTTGTGCTGCCGGAATCCATGCATGAAAGTAAAAGAAGATCTTTTGATTGGTCCAGAGCAAATCCATTAGGATCATTGATCCAATTCAAGAAGTATCCGGTGATAGGAGGATTGATTACCGCTATGATTTTTATTTACCTGGCGGCTCACGCCACTCAAAGCACCTGGGCTTACTACACTATTGAAAAGTTTGACTGGACTACCGACTGGGTAGGCTATAGCTTAGCCTTTGTGGGTGTAATGGTAGCACTGGTTCAGGGAGTATTAATCCGTTTAGTAGTGCCCCGTATTGGCCAACAGAAAGCAGTATATTGGGGGCTATCGCTTTATACTGTGGGGTTCATACTTTTCGCCTTCGCCACTGAGGGGTGGATGATGTTTGCTTTCTTAGTGCCATATGCACTAGGGGGGCTGGCAGGACCCAGTATTCAGGGCATAATGGCCGGACTAGTGCCAGAGAATGCCCAGGGTGAGCTGCAGGGTGGTATAACCAGCATGGCCAGTATCACTTCCATCATCGGTCCTCCCTTGATGACCAGCTTATTCGCCTATTTCACCCAATCTGCCTCCGTATATTTCCCGGGTGCGCCTTTTCTATTGGGTTCCATATTATCGGTCGTTAGCCTGATGGTGGCCATTCGTAGCCTGAAATTTTTGACGGTGAGTGGCTAGCCCGAATTGGGTGAATTCATTACATGGTTACTACCACCCATCCCTTTATCCGGCTGATAATACAGAAATACTTGCATTTTCAGGGGTATTTTTCCAACATAGAGAAAAACACATTAACACAAATGAAAAAGATAAATACTTTGAAATGGTCGGGATTAACCTGTTTTATCCTGTTGAGTTTCTCACTTAGGGCTCAGGGCCCGGTCACTACTCCGCCATCTGGCGGCAATCAGAAAGCATCAGTCACCCAGTACATGGGCTTGGCCAAAGTGACTATTGAATATAGTAGTCCGGATGTGACAGGTCCAAATGGTGAAAGCCGGGAAGGCCAGATCTGGGGGCAATTAGTACCATACGGCATGACCAATCTTGGTTTTGGTACTGCTGAAGAATCACCATGGCGTGCTGGCGCCAATGAGAATACCATTATAACCTTCTCCCATGATGTGCAGGTAGAAGGACAGCCATTGAAGGCAGGCACCTACGGATTGCACATGATCGTCAACCCCGATCAATGGACCATAATATTTAGCAATAACTCTTCAGCATGGGGCAGTTTTTTTTATAATCCGGAGGAGGATGCACTTCGGGTAGAGGTAACTCCGGAAGAAAGTCCCTTTACCGAGTGGTTGACTTATGGTTTTGATAATCGGGAACTGGGGGCTACTACCGCTTTTCTGGCTTGGGAAAACCTGAAGGTACCTTTTAAAATTAGCTGTAATATTCACGAGATCTACCTGGCCAATATCCGCCAGGAGCTACAATTAACTAAAGGTTTTAGCTGGCAAGGATGGCAGTCAGCGGCTAATTATTGCGTACAGAACGATATCAATCTGGAAGAAGCATTGACATGGGCAGATCAGGCCATAAATGCACCATTCGGCATCGGACAGGAGAACTTTACTACCCTTGATACCAAAGCTCAGGTTCTATCCAAACTGGGTAAGGAGGATGAAGCCAAGGAGGTCATGGCCAAAGCTATCGATCACCCTACTGCCAGTATGAGGCAAATCCATTTTTATGGTCGAAGATTAATTGCAGAAGGTAAAAATCAAGAGGCGTTGAAGATATTTGAACTAAATCGGAAAAGAAATCCCAAGGATAAATTCACCACGCTGGTAGGGTTGGCCAGAGGTTATCAGGCAGTCGGTAAAAAGCAAAAAGCCATAGAGAACTTTCGGCTGGCAGCTCAGAATGCACCTCCAGGGCAAGCCTCAATTTATGAGGGTTTGGCCAAGCAATTGGAGGACGGATAAGGAAATGGTTTAAGGTAATTATTCCGGTAGCTCAAACAATGGTTTGGGCACCGGGTTTTCCCGGCTTGATATTCTGGCCATGTAAGGGTCGTTTTCTTCAATGAACTGATTGTACCATTTGGCAGCCCGGTCATACTGGATGCGATACTGAAGCACCCTATCGTCAGCCTCAAAAATCTCTTGCAACAACTGGCCCATCAGTGGATACTGCTCGAACTGTGGTAAACCGGTTGTGAATACCGTTAGGTCATTCATGGTGGCGGTGGTGAGGGAGTCATAACGTGTGATCAAATCGGAATCTGCCATGGATTCCTGATCGTAACGCATTTCGGCTAGTTTATCCACACCCTTACTTATCGAGTCATGCTTTAGTCTGTTATAATTGCCTCCACTGTAACTTACTTCCTGCAATACTCTGCGCATATTTTCCAGTTTCCCATCATCGTCCATTATCATTTCTGTCCAGGTTTGATCCAACTCCGCATTTATCTGCTCGTAGGTAAGTTGCAATGAATCCAGGTCATCCCTGGAGATGGAATTACTGGCATTCTTGCTACAGGCAAATGCCATTGATAAAAGCAGGGTAAAAATTAAATTTTTGAAAAAGGTCATGAGCTAAAAAATTATAAGGTAATAACGTATCTGTTCTGCTTATATTTTCGATAAAGATAGCAACCTTGTGATCAATTGGAAATATCTTATGCCAGTTGTGTATTCAACCATGCGGGCTGACAATGTTTTATATGGATGTCGTCACAATGGTTGAAAAGTGCAAATTCCCATAGCTTTCTGCGGAATCGCTCCACTAGCACCTTGTGCAGTTTTACTCCATGCTCAATCTGCAAGTTGTTTATTTCCAAAACTCGTTCCTTTCGATTTGCCTTGGGATCCATGCGGCCAATAAAGGTTGTCCCATATAAGATAGGCAGGCTGAAATATCCATACACCCGTTTATGTACAGGGTAGTAGATTTCAGTTTGATAGTTAAAATCGAACAATTCCGACACCCGCTTCCGCTGAATTATGGCATTGTCAAAAGGAGAAAGAAAATGGATCTGATGATGGAATCGCCGGGGGGATTCTTCCATGGTTACCGGTAGTGCATAGTAGTCACCCGACCTGTTCTTCACAGCCAGGCGAATTAGTTGCTTTTCCCGGATCTTCTCTTTCACTATGGGGTATAATTGTTTTTGATTGAAGATTTTTTGGTAACAGATTTCTGATAATTTCCCCAGCCCGTTTGCTGCTAGATATTGTCGTATAAAAAACCACAAATATTCGTGCTGAGTAGGTAATGCGGTATTGATCTCATCGGGTAGAAACCTCTCAGTCAGATCATATCGTCTCTGGAAGCCGTCACGAGAGATTACAGAGATTTTACCTTCCATAAATAGCTCATGCAACGCTTTTTTGGCCGGTTTCCAGTTCCACATGGCATTCGCTTTTACTTTCGGGGTTTCGAAATCCCTGGCATACAAAGGCCCTTCCTTAATTATTTTATCCAATACTCGTTCTTTGAGTTGGTCATCAAGGTTATACCAGTGAAGGCCTTTGGAAGAAATGGTATTCATCAAGGGCAGGTAATAGCGGTAATATGTCATGGGTAGGAATGAGGCCGCGTGACTCCAGTACTCAAAAATTTTACGGTCTTTGGATAACAGACTAAACAGATATTGGGCTTGATAACCAGGGATCCTGCTCCAAAGGGTATGATGGTGGGCTCTCTGTATTACCGAAATAGCATCGATCTGGATGTATCCCAAATGTTCAATGGCCTTCAATACCCCTTTTTTTCCTCTTCCGAATAGCGGATTCCCATAAAGTAATCCCTGGGGTCTTAGCGCCAGTTTTCTGGCCTCAGATACTGTAATGATTTTCTGAACCGACATAAAGCAGATTCTCAGAAATTTCTGTCAGAATCTTTTCCGGCGAATAGCCTGATGGACCTTTGGTGGTGAAGGAGAATGATCAGAGGGGTTTAAATTGTTCAAAAGCTTGTTGGCAATGATGGCAATAGTGTAGGGACCGACATAAAGTGGGGCCAAATGGAGTCTTTAGCTCAGTATTTTCACTATTACAATAAGGGCAGGAAACTCGATGTAATATATCAAGATCAGGAATGAGCTGATATCTTTGAGGCGGGGCCAGACCAAAATCCTTTAGAGCTTGGCGCCCTTTCTCGCTTATCTTGTTGGAGTTCCAGCTGGATTCGAAACTTACAATCACTGCAAAATCTATCACGCCATTCTCTTTCAGAACTTGTTCCACATCCTGCTTCATATAGTCCATAGCTGGGCATCCTACAAACGTGGGGGTCATTTCTACCCGGAGAAAATTGTCATTATTCAGCTCAACTTTAGTGATAACACCTAGGTCCACCAGAGAAATAACCGGGATTTCCGGATCTTTCACCTGCTGGAGCCACTCCCAAACCTGATTTTCTGTGAAAGTAGTTACCATACTGCTTCAGGGTCTAATCTTAACACTTCCGACATTTCATCCAGAAGATCTTGCAGATGATCCGTGTGGGTTCCTTGTCGTCCACCTACTATAGCTTCAATTTCTGATAACTCGGGAAGCCCTAGGCTGGTCTGACCTATTACTTTTCCAATTTCGTCCCACCAAAGGCCTTGAAGCACCTTTTCCCCCGAAAAAATTTTCTGTTCAATCAGGTCATCTTCGTATTCTGAAGGTTCGAAAATCCCTAGGGCATACGGCATGGCCTCGGACAAGGCTGATTGTAATCGGGACCGACTTTCTTCGGTGGCATTGCCCAGTTGCCTGATAAAGGTGTTGGCATGCATCACATGGTACCGCAACTCTCCGGTTAGTTTTTGGGCGAGTGCCGATAGGGGTGCATAACTGGATTGTAATAAGAGTTCAAACCTAAGCAACAACGAATGATCATATAGGAAATGACGCATTAAACTAAATTCGTAGCCACCAATCGGCAATTCTACCAGTTGACAGTTTTGAAACTGCTCCGCCTTTCTCATAAAAGCCAAAGTATCAGGCGCCGGCTCCCCCATTTCATGCAGTAGATTATAGAGGGCCAGGCTTTGGCCTACTTTGTCCTGTGCCATGGAGCTAAATGCAATATCTTCTTCCAGAATTGGTCCTATGCCGGTCCATTCTGAATTCCGATGCCCCAAAATCAACAGATCATCAGAGATCTTAAAAATCAATTCCTTTAAGGCGATTTGGTTTAAATTGTCATTCATGAATTTTGTTCTTTGAAGGCTTTAAGTCTATCCCCAGCTTTGTAGGATATAACTTCCCGGTGGGTTTTCTCTTTCAATGTGGACCATATTGCCTGATCCTCTTCCGTAGACCGCAAAAAATCAGCGGTTTTGGCCACCCAAACATTGAGCACAGGTTCTCCCTGGTCGAAGCTGCGTTTGGCCATCGCAAGGGCGTTTTCAGAATTTGATGCCTTAACTTCTCCCTCCAACTTGTGTTGTTTGCCTCGCTTCATAAGATGAAACACCTGATAGCTTTCTTTTGTTTCTTCATCTTCAGTAATATCCTCCTCAATCAGGTCATATATATTTTCCTCCAGATCGGTGTAAGGAGTAACAGTTATGTCTTGAGTTGAAATCACCCACATGCCAGTGCAGGTATACCGCCTGCTGAATTGTTCTTTGGCAAAAATAAATGCCATTTCCAAACTGCCTGCATGTACAATCCCTGCATGAACAAAAGGTTTCCCCTCCCGTTGTTGCAAGAATACCTCGTATGTGATCAATTGATCCAGTGTATCCTTTTTAACTCCGTCGTCTGCTACCGGAGATACTTGCCATCTGCTAATTCTGGGATCTAGTGAGTCCATCTCTCAAGCTAAAGGTGTTACATATTGATTCTGAGGATTTAATAGAGCTTGTCTCACCCATCTGCCTCTTTCTTCTGCGGTTTTTCGTACGGCCAATCGCTCTTTGTTACAGGGACCATCCCCATTGATCACCCGTTTAAACTCTTCCCAGTCAGGCTCGGTGTATTCCCACTGACGTGATTCTTCGTTTTTCTTTAAATTAGGATCCGGAACGGTCAACTGCAATTCCCATATTTTAGGCACGTACATATCCAGAAACTGTTGACGACATTCGTCGTTAGTGGCCATCTTAACTTTCCACTTTGTCAACACTTCTGTATGTACTGAAATTTTGTCGGGAGGACCAAAAAAGTGCATCATAGGTGGCCACCAGCGGTTAAGAGCCTCCTGAACCATTTTACGTTGTAGTGGAGTGCCAGTGGCCAAATGAATCACCGCATGATGTCCGTATTTAAGATGAAAGGATTCTTCCGCACAGATCCTCTCCAGCGCCCGGCAATAGGGCCCATAACTCCCTTTGGAATTAGCCAGCTGATTTACTATGGCTCCGGCATCTACCAGCCATGAAATTATAGTGCTATCAGCCCAGGTAAAGGCCGGATAATTGAAAATGTTGGAGTATTTGGAGCGTCCGTTAATCAGGTCTTCCATCATTTGCTCCCGAGATTTTCCTAAAGTTTCAGCAGCGCTGTACAACAACTGGGCATGGCCAACTTCGTCCTGCACTTTGGCCATTAGCGCTAACTTGCGCTTAAATCCCGGGGCACGGGTGATCCAGGTGCCTTCAGGTAAGGCCCCTATGATCTCACTATGCGCGTGTTGTTCGATCATACGGATCAACTGTTTGCGGTATAATTCCGGCATCCAATCTGTGGGTTCAATCTTCTCCCCTCTGGCAATTCTGGCCTCAAATTCATCCAGTTTTGCAGGGTCTTCCTGGGCCAGGTGATCAAATTTGGTTGCTTCAAATGTGTTTCCTCCTCCGTACATAATTTATTTAGATTGTCTTATTCCATTTATTAAAATCCGTGAAAGCTCTTTACCGATCTGCATTTCGGTCATCTTTCCTTCCAGTTTAAACCACTGATGAGTCCAGTTTAGCGCTGAAAGGATAGTCATCATGGCAAATTTTTTATCCACCTGCCTGAAGTGACCTGCTTGTATGCCCCTTTGAATGATGTCCATAAAATACTCTTCATACCGGGATCTCAGCGCCAGGAATTCACTCAAATACGGCTCACTTAGGTGTCTCCACTCGTTAAAGAAAACGGCCGCTGCAGCTAAATTCTGACTGATTACCCGAAAATGAGACTTTATTGCCAGGTCCAATTGAGTGTCGGGAGTCTGTGGTTCTATCTTTTCAAGCTCCTTAAAAAACTTCTCTGCCATCCCAAAACAAATGTTCTGTAGAATTTCCTCCTTTGATTTGATATGACTATACAGGCTGGCAGCCTCTATACCCAATACCAGGGCCAGATCCCGCATGCTTGAGGCGGCATATCCCTTATCTTTAAACAATTCAGTGGCTTTTTCTTCGATCTGTTGTTTCCGGGTGGATTTTTCCTCAATTTCCATATTACAAATATAAACAACCTAACGTTCGTTAGCAATCGAACCTTAGAAAACTATTGCATGAGATGGCAGCGGATACCAAAGCAGCGTTATTGGACAACCTTGGGAAGTGGTTCTACGCTTGTATCGGGCTTCCCATGTTACTATTCGGGGCGTCGTATCTTCCAGCCAAGGATCAGCTTATCTGGCAGACCGGCAATGATGTTATTATGGCTTTACTTTGGGTACTGGCCTTCATCCTGCTGATTTTGCCCATACGTGAATTATTAAGGATAAAATCAAGGTTTCGCAAGGTGGCTGATAAGGTCGATTCTTCAGATAAATCGAGACTTTATCAAAAACTTTATCAGCGGCTTTACTTGCTGGTAATGGCTTGCAGCATAGTAACTGTGGCGCTGTTGTATTTTACGGAGAACAAGCTATTCGTGGTAGTCTATGCCATATTGCTATTTGCTATCAGCCTTAAACGTCCCCATGAGAGAGCTCTCGATGATGAGTTAGGTTCGATTTAACTGATAAAAGGCTAGGTTAAAACCTGGATTAAATTTGGTATCACCGGAAGCGTATACATTCTTCCTTAGGATACTTGACTCCAGAGCAATTTGGAAAAACTGAAATAATCAAACATGCAGCTTAACTATTTTGTCCAGTTTTTTATTGTAATGCTATTATGGACTTGGTAATGAGATTTATCAGGTCCTATCCTTGAGTACAACCTGAAATAAATTGATCTTTTTTCGGCTTAAGTTACGCGAGCTAAACTTAAGCCAGGTGTGCTCGTATGTTCCTGCTGGTCACGTCGAGGTTTAATTTTATGATTCCAAAACACACTGACATGATAACGTTGAGGTGCTATGAATAAGTTAGAGTTGTTGACAAATCAACCCACCCGGTGGTCATATCGAGCTTGCCGAGATATCTTTTAGGTTGACTACCGGAAAGAGTTTAGTTAGAACAATCGACATGGAATCTGCTATTAAATTAAAATCCCCTACGCTGCGGTAGGGGCAGGCTCTCCACTGTGGTCGAGATGACCTGGACTGGAGTTGATCTAGAGCGCGAAATCAAACGGATTCTGATCAACGAAATAGGGATATACAAAATCCGAAGTGGATGATCAAGTAGCACTTTGTGATTCTCTGCTCGGGCACACCCGCGCAGTCTTGTCGGGATCGAATTTTTTAATTCCAAACCATACAGCATGATGACGTTTGGGTTATAAGTTAAGCTATACACTAATAGAACACGGTGAAACCGATGCAGCCATTGTGATAATCTCAATAGAAAGTCATTGTAATGAGCGCAGCAAAGAAGCAGCCATTCAAAAAGAAAATAAAAATTGATGCTTTTAATGGCAAATTGGCGGTAAGGATTTTAGTTAGAGTAATCGATGTCAAGTCTGCTATTTAAGCAATAAGATCCATCCGTTGCGGTGCTTATGACGTATTAATATAAGTATCTGACTATAAAACATTTACATAACTCAGTGGCTTGGCTGCGCCGAGTGACTATTATGGTAGATTATCTATTGATCGCTGCTCCGGATGACCACTACATCAACAACTATAGCTTATTCATACCCCCAGACGTCATGGTGTTTTGTGTGTTTTCGTAGAAAAAATTCCGTCTCGGGATGACTGGAAAGGGAACAGCGTTAAGGGCGAGCTAGATCCGATTACCTATATAAGAAGCAATACTTAGAGCTAATCATTTTATAATAAAAAAATAAGGTGTCCGGGGGGACACCTTATAGTTTATATGCAGTTGATCTACTGATCAATCCAGGGTAATGTTGACAGATTCACTACCACGGGACAAAGTGGCTTGATCATTACAGGTACCGTCTCCGTAATCCAACGAAAGCGGGGCCCTGCCGTTAAAAGTGGCGTTGATAACCCCGGACACGGCAAATTCACATTCGCTGGTAAAAAGCACAGGTTCCTGGGTGGTGGCAACGTAACTGATCCCATCCTTATTAGTACCGGAAATAGAACCGTTGAGGCTGAAAGTGATCTCCTCCTCTACATTGAAAGTAAAGGTAAGATCCTGTTCGTAGGTGAGGGAGCGGCTGTCCGGACAAACCACCGCGCCATCGTTGACCACCACCACGAAACTAAAAGTATTGGCTCCGTAGATTATTTCTGAGGTGGTTACAGTTCCAGCAACCTGGTATCCGTCAACCACGTAATCCATAAAGGTAACACCGTAACTAAAATCAGCACCGAAAATTTCACCGGTCCAGTTCAAAAGGATACTTCCGGAGCGGACCTTGCCATCAGCACCGGTACAGGTTCCCTCAAAAGTGACCTTTACTTCTTTATCATTACCCGTTTCCTCAATAGTGTGACATTGGTGTATTCGGCCACCGGTTGATTCGATGTCATCGAATATCTCGTTACTAAGGGTAATAGTTTCAAAATATTGAGAGGAGGCCTCATCCATGGAGGCGATGTTGTCGATGTCTTCCTGGGTTATCGGCTGATCTACATTCTCAGAATCATCGCCGCATGCCCAAAAAATAGTTAATACAATAGCTAAAAGGAATTTATTAAATGAATTCATAGTAGTAAATTTGTACAAAACTACCCACTATGTAGCTGAATATCAGGCTAGGACCATAGCATAACCCACCTATGTAAGATTATCTTCCGTTTTTAGAAAGTGCTGTTTAGCGCTAAGACTCAAATAATAAGGCCAAAACTAAAAGCATTTAACTCCGGACCTCGTCCGCTACTAAATAATTCATTGAGATCATAATTGAAAAACAGGTCCAAGTCTTTAATACCAACTCTAAATTTTAAACCATAGCGCCAATTGTTTAGAAAGAAGTTATCGTGTTCTTTTACCTTATCAGTCTTACCGTTTTCTTTAAATCTGAATTTGGTGTGACTTCCCAGTCGGTATCCGGCATACATTCCCAGTCCCACTCTGAATCCCTGTTGCTTATAGTTTTCAATCCTTACTCCAGGGCCTTCAAGACTTTTGACCTTCCTTTTACCTCGGCTAAAATCTAACAAAGGAACAAAAGAGATGTTAATATGAGAGACTGTAAGTTTGCTTTTTTTACCCTCAATCTCTGTGGGCAGAATGGCAAACTCAACCGTTTCCGGGCCCTTTACCAGGTTTACTTGTTCGTTTTCAAATTTGAAATTATACCAGCTAAAACTGCTTCCCCATTCAAAAAATAGGGGTCCGGCCACTTCATGGGTTCTGGTCCATCCGAGTGCAATATACCAAGAACCCCACGGCCTAACTGCATAGGGCGCGCCGTCGTTATCTGGGAAGCTGCCTTCTTCCAGATAGTTATTGGTGCCGAGCTCAAGCTTAAATGAAAAGAAATTAGCGGGCGATTCTTCTTCTTCGCGGACGGAAGTTTTGAACTCAACATCATCCCAATCCTCCACTTCATCTTCTAAATCGTCCCATTCATTGACATCGGTAATGATCCGATATCTGCCCAGTCTAATTGTAATTTCCTGAGGGGTCTCGTCACCATGCAAAACTTCTATTTCATCATTTATAACCACTGTGGTATCACTGAGATATCTTTCTCCCTGGGGATCTTCAATTACCAATTGCTGGACCTCTGATTGGCTTGAATCAATACTCATACTTAAATCTCTCAACATGGCGTTAAGATCATAGTTTTGCAAGTCCTTTAGTCCCTGCACATCTTTGGTGTAAATAATTATACGAGTATTATTTTCCAATTCAATGATGACCGTATCCTGGGTCACAGCAGCATAACTGCTGGCAACAATTCCGCATAGCAAAATGAAAGTAGCTGCCAGTATGCGCACTAGGTTATTTTTCATCTTTATACTGCTCTTCATTTTTGTTCTTTTCTAAGATCCTATTGAAAGCAAATAACTGATCTTTGGCGGCCCGGATGTGAGCCAGCCCAAAATCACTATGACGTATATCCATTGCTTTGAGCCAGATCTTTTTAACATTACCGGTATCGGGATTAGCTTCTTCCACCAAAGCCAGCGTAGGTTCAGGGGGAGCCGGAGCTTTTTTGTAGGTGATCACAATCCTGGGTTTTGCAGGTTTCTGCTCCAGATTCTTCGTGGATAGTTGCCCCTGTGTTTCTTCAGATTTATGTGGAGTTTTTGAGTTTGTATTAAAGACCTTATCCTTCCCAGGTTTTACGGTTTCGGAAATGGGTGAATGTGCTGGCTCCAGATTAGAGGAAACTAGGGTGCTGCCTACCAACTGCTCATCCTGCTTCAAATCAGGAATTTGTGCTGACACGCCGGACTTCTCCTTATGTGTTGGTGATGATCCGGTAGCGATTTGATCAGGAGGGTCTACCGAGTTAGAAGGGATGGTTAAAGGAGTATGTTCCGTAATAATGTTGTTTGATGGGTCACTTCCATAATAAACTACTGCAGTCACCGTAAGGGCTAAAATTATCACCGCCGCTGCTATTTTTAATATGTACCGTCGTGGTGAGGGATTGCTCTTTGCCAATTGCGTTTCAAGTTTATCCCAGGCTTGGGTGGGAGGTGCCTGCTGATACTCCGTCAGGTGTTCTTTAAAAAGTTGGTCAAATCGTCTGTGATTCATGATTGATAATTTTTTGATCCTTTAAGCTGCTCCGCTGTTAGTAGTTTCCTTTGGAGCAGTCTTCGCGCCCTGCTTAATTGAGATTTGGAGGTGTTTTCACTGATTCCCAGCTTTTCGGCAATCTCACCATGGCTGTATCCTTCGATGGCGTACAAATTAAATACTGTTCGATAGCCAACCGGTAAGTCTTTTACCATTTTAAGCAAATCCTCAGCGTGTAAATGATCTTCGTTAATTTCCAATTTTTTGTTTATCCCGGGATTCTCTATATCTACCTCTAAAAACATTGTTTTATTTTTCCTCAAATATATTAGAGCTTCATTGATCATGATTTTTCTGATCCAACCCACTAAACTTCCCTGTCCGGTGTAGCTGCTGATCTTATCAAAAACCTTAGTAAAGCCAATGACCAAGATATCCTGTGCAATATCAGCATCCCGGACATATCGCATACAGATGGGGTACATGCGGGCGGAGTATTTCTCGTATAACTCCCTCTGTGCCCGGCCATCTTTTTCAACACAGGCCTTTATAAGTTTATTCTCCAATTTGGAATTGTAGAGCTCTAATCCCATCTAATCATGTTCTATATATTGGATGCGATTCATGAGGAAACCGTTGCATGCGTCTTCAAAAAATGTAGATCATTTTCAGTCCAGCTGAAACAACCGGTGCCACTGAAGGTAGTCCGGTACTATGGGACTCCAGTCCCATTTGTTTTTGATGGCTTCGGCCAGGGCATGAGCGCTGTCCGGCTCACCGTGAGTAATAAATGTGTGCTCAGGGCTATTTTTGAAATTCCCCAACCACTTGAGTAATTCTGATCTGTCAGCATGAGCGGACAGTCCGGAAATTTGCTCCACCCGACATTTTGAAGCTACATCCTGACCAAATATGCGAATCGTAGGTTCACCATCCAGGATGCGTCTCCCACGGGTACCAACTGCCTGGTAGCCTACAAATAACAGGGTGTCGTTTATTCGTGGCAACCGGTGAAACAGGTGGTGGACGATACGGCCCCCGGTACACATCCCGCTGGCTGAGATTATTATGGCATTTTTCTCCAGGGAATTGATGGCCTTGCTTTCCTGGGGTGTCTGGCAGTAGCGCAGACCATGATAGTCAAAAACCGACTCTTCCAGTTCGGTTTCGCGTAATTTGTGCTCAGTAAAGTGCTTTTTGTAAAGGGCAGTTACACTGATTGCCATGGGGCTATCAATATAAATGGGAATATTGGGAATCTCTCCCTCATCTAATAGCTGTTTTAAGTAATAAACCACTAGCTGAGTGCGCCCCAATGCAAAGGCCGGTATTATCACACATCCTTTATCATGGGTCTGATTTACTATTTCGGCCAATGATTTTTTAGGGGACACCGGAGGATTATTTTTGTCACCGTAGGTAGACTCTACTACTAACATATCCGCATGTTCGATGGTCTTTGGGTCGTCAAGTACAGGTTGGGCAAAGCGACCTAGATCGCCGGACATTACTATGTTTCTTTCCCACTCACCCTGCTGCAGCTTTATTTGTACTATGGCAGAACCCAGGATATGTCCGGCGTCTGAGAATTTAATGCTGATTCCCGGATGGATATCGATCCACTCTCGTGAGTTTTTAGCAGCTAGTTTAGCAAAAACCATTTCTGCATCTTCCACGGTATATAGCGGTTCGGGTTTGGCATGCCTGGAGTATCCTTTTCTCTTGGCAAATTCGGCTTCTTCTTCTTGAATTTTAGCGGAATCCTTGAGCATGATCTGCATAAGATCAGCAGTGGCGTTGGTACAGTATAAAGGACCTTGATAACCTTGTTTAAAGAGCCGTGGTAAATATCCTATGTGATCAATGTGACTGTGGGTAACAATAACCGCATCGATATCTTCCGGGTTTTGGGGAAGGTCACTCCAGTTTCTAAGTCGGAGTTCTTTAAGCCCCTGAAACAAACCACAGTCCACCAGAAGGCGAAAGCCGTTTATCTCAAATAAATACTTTGAACCGGTGACTGTTTTGGCGGCTCCCAAAAACCTTACCCTAACCTTCATATAACCAATTTTTGAGGGAAAGATAAAGCTTTTTATCTAAAGGAAGGAAGGCTATACTTTAATGACCCCGGTTATGTGTAGATCTCAATCTTTATGGCTTCCGTCGCAAAATGGAAAGTTTTTGGACTTGGTGCAGCGGCAGAAGGCCAGGTTATCCGCATTGGATGATTCGCCATTTTCATCGATAACCTCACAAGTTCCCTTAACCAATAAGGGGCCATCAGGCATTAGGCGTATTTTTATGGTTGATGGATTTTCTCCCGAATGGTTTGCCTGCTCCTTCATGCTTAGGGCACCGCTGGGACATTTTTTTACCTGTGAAATGATTTTTTCATTCTCCGCTTCATCTATCTTTATCCAGGGCCGGCGTTCCGGGTCGAATACATTTGGTAGACCCTTTACACAAATACCGGAGTGTATGCATAATTCCGGTTTCCAGACTACGGTAATTTCCTCATTCGAATACTCTTTACGGCCCATGCTATCCAACTTTACGGATACGGCCGCTTCCGGAAGTGCTGCTGTTCACTTTTTCAGGATTGCCCCGGTAAAACACACTACCGCTTCCGCTCACCCTGCTACTTAAACTTTGACTCACCTGAACCCGGCAATTTCCTGAACCGCTAATGCGCACTTCACAATTTTCACTGGACATATCCTCAGCGTCAACATTGCCGCTGCCACTAATGGCCACCTCCATATCCCGGGTGCTTCCTCGCAAGTCCATGCTCCCTGAGCCCGAAACCCGACTATCGAGTTCCTGAATATCCAAATCTAAATGCATATTACCGGAGCCGCTGACGGATAGCTCCATTTCATCTCCCCGTATTCGATTTTCACTTTCAATGCTTCCCGAGCCGCTTACAGCGAGTTCTTCGATATGAGGAGCGGTAACATAAACCTTAATTTTGCGATCGCCTCTCCAATTTTTCCACCACTTCCAATTATCTTCCTGCCTGATGATCAATACCCCTCCATTGACTTCTGTTTCTATACGGTCTAAAACCTCTGAAGGGCCTTCCAGGACCACCTTTTGATTATTCCCCTGGGTAAGATAAAGGTCACCGGAAATGTTCATTCTAATGCCTCTAAATGAGCGCACCTCACGGGTTTGATTCTGGGCGTGAATGTCACAGCTAATAAGGGCAATCACTATTAAAGTGATCAAGCCGGGTTTAAAATTCTTCATCTTTGTATGTCTTTACTGAAATGATCTATCTAATTAGATGGGTATATCAGGCCTAAGGTTGCATCGTATAGTATAATTCTTTACAATTTAATCTATTCCAGAGCGACCTGCAATACTATCTCCTGGTCTTTACTTTGGACCAAGGTTTAAGCTGCCAATAAATCTGTGCACTGGTCAATTGGTTCTTTTCGGTATCTTCCACCTTTATCTCACAGGGGGCTATCACTGCCTCACTGTTCTCTAATGGGGTTTTGACACTACTTTCCAGCCACTCGGTGCTGATCTCATAATGGGCAGTGGCGTCGGTTTTGCCCTGATATAAGTATTGGATATCCAGTCTCTGCAGAATCAGACGATATTCCGCACCCAAGTTTTTTAGTAATATTACTCCAGTGGTGAACTCACTTATGGTGGCAAGAGCCATTGCGTGCAAGCCGTTGAGATGATTGAGGTTCTTTCTATGGTAGGGTAGCCTGGTGGTTATTTTATTTTTTGACAGGCCAATCACCTGGATTCCATGAGGCTTATTAAAGGGTATCATATAATTCAGGGAACGATTCAATAACCACCTGTAGAATCCGGATTCCTCAGCTTTAGTCAGTAGATTTTGTGGGTTGAGCATAAGAAGCTACATTTTAGTGCAAATTAGTTAATTTCAAAAACATCAAATTTTCTATCAAAACCGTGCTAAGCTATTGGGAAAGTAAAGCATTCTCATATTCCGATTATATCCTGGTAGGTGCTGGAATTGTAGGCTTATCCACTGCGTTGAGCCTGCGGGAGCGTGATCCCCAGGCAAGTATTACTATACTGGAGTCTAATCTGTTTCCCGGAAGCGCCAGTACCCGAAACGCTGGATTTGCCTGTTTCGGCAGCCCTTCGGAAATACTGTCAGATATTCAAACCATGGGGGAAATTGAGGCTTTGAAATTGGTAGCTGATAGATGGAAAGGCCTCCAATTGCTACGCAGTAGAGTGGCAGAACCAGCAATGGATTACCAACAAAATGGTGGATACGAACTGATTTTAAAGGGGCAGAATCACCTTATGGAAAATTTGAAAATGCTTAACCAGGCTTTACTTGACATATTTGAAAGACAGGTATTTGTCTCCAAGCCAGAGCTGGTTGACCAATTTGGGTTCAACCAAAGGGAAGTCGAAGGATTGATCTTCAATCCGTTGGAGGCGCAAATCGATCCTGGCAAGCTGATAAAACAACTTATGCAGCTGGCCCAAAGTCAAGATATTAGTGTGGTGACCGGAGCCAAGGTAAGTGCATTCCAGGCGAATTCAGGCGGTGTAGAAATATCAGTGGAAAACTATGGAAAACTCAAGGCTGCTCGTTTAGGGATATGTATCAATGGCTACAGCCAGGACTTACTGCCATCTGTTTCTGTTAAACCTGGCAGGGGATTAATATTGTTGACTAAACCATTGCCCCGATTAAATTTTAAAGGAACCTTTCATTACCAAGAAGGATTTTATTACTTCCGAAATTTAGGAACCAGTGTGTTATTTGGAGGAGGGCGAAATTTGGATCTAGAGTGTGAACGAACTACGGAAAACGGGGTCAATAAGAAAATATTAAATCACCTTAAATATCAACTAGCCGAATTGATCCTGCCGGATCAGGTTCACGAAATCGAATCCTGTTGGTCGGGTATAATGGGTTTCGGAGACGATAAGCGTCCTAAAGTAGAAATGTTATCCCCGGAAGTTGGGTATGCCGTGGGTTTAGGCGGGATGGGGATTGCACTGGGGAGTTTGGTCGGTGAGCAACTGGCTCGGCTAATATGCTTAAATGGTGAAAATGTTTAACTTAAGCCCCCATGAATAAACCCGCTCCAAAAGAACCTGCTTTATGGCAAGCTCTCATTCCAGTTGTTATACTGATCCTTTTACTTTATCACAATGTTTCCCTGTTCGGATCAGGATCCTTGGATGGCTCTAATCAAATCGCTCTGCTACTAAGCGCAGCGCTTGCCGGAAGTATAGCAGTATATCTGGGCGTCAGTTGGCAGGATTTATCCAAAAGTATGGTTAAGAGTATTAGTTCGGCCATGTCTTCTATCTTGATCTTATTGCTTATCGGTTCTCTGGCGGGCACCTGGTTAATAAGTGGAGTGGTCCCGGCTATGATCTATTATGGATTGCAGATACTTAACCCTACCATATTTTTAGTGGCAGCTTGTATAGTATGCGCCCTGGTTTCCCTGGCCACCGGCAGTTCCTGGTCCACGGTGGCTACGGTTGGCATTGCTTTGTTAGGTATTGGACAAGCATTAGGTCTTCGTGAGGGCCTGATTGGCGGGGCTATTATCAGCGGCGCTTATTTTGGGGATAAAATGTCGCCACTTTCCGATACTACTAATTTGGCGCCGGCCATGGCTGGGACTGATTTATTTACCCACATACGGTATATGGCATATACTACGGTTCCATCGGTAAGCATTGCCTTGATTATTTATTTAATCATGGGTTTCTATCAAAATCAGGAGGGACTGGTCGATGTGGAGGGAGTACTGAGGGCAATTGACTCTAATTTTAATATCAATGGATGGTTGTTTTTAGTACCGGTAGCGGTTATAGGTATGATCATTAAAAGGGTGCCGGCCTTGCCGGCCTTATTATTGGGTACCCTTTTAGGAGGGTTGTTTGCCCTTATTTTTCAACCGCATATCCTGCACCTGGTATCAGGCATCCAAGAAAATGCCTGGCAATCAGCCTACATGGGCATATTACAGGCTATGTACGGAGAGGTGTCTATAACCACTGATCACCCGGTGGTCAGCGAGTTATTATCTACCGGGGGAATGTCGGGTATGTTAAATACCGTGTGGCTGATACTATGCGCTATGGTATTTGGAGGGGCCATGGAAGCCGGCGGTATGCTGAAGCGGATTGCCCGCGAGGTCATCAAAATGGCACGTTCTACCGGCAGCTTAATTGCTTCAACGGTATTTACTTGTGGTTTCTTCAATGTCACCGCATCGGATCAATATATGGCCATTGTAGTGCCGGGAAGAATGTATGCGGATACTTATCGGGAACGTGGCTTAAAACCGGAAAACCTCAGCAGAACCCTGGAAGATTCAGGCACTGTTACTTCGGTGCTGGTTCCCTGGAATACTTGCGGAGCTACTCAGGCCTCTGTCTTAGGCGTTGCCACCCTGGCATACGCGCCATTCGCTTTTTTTAATATAATAAGCCCTTTTATGACCCTCCTTTACGGATATTTAGGTATAAAGATCAGATATTACAGCCCGGAAGAAAAAAACCAGCCAATGGAAATGAACGCTGCATGAATTTTCCGGAAAATATAAGCCGTGAAGAGGTCAATAGCCTGCCGCTGGGGAAGTACCAGGGCACTATTAAAGTAATAGAGGAATACCGGGAATTAAGGGAAGTAATGCCTGCCATTCGCAAGTCTCCCTTTGTGGGCTTCGATACTGAAACCAAACCCGCCTTTAAAAAAGGCGTTTACCACCATGTGGCATTGCTTCAACTGGCTTTGGAGCAGCAGGTTTTCCTGGTTAGGCTTTGTAAATTAGGTTTCCCCAAGATATTAAGAAGCCTTTTCTCCGACCAAAAAATCCTGAAAGTAGGGATCAGTATTCGCGATGATATTATTGAGCTTCAGAATCTGGCAGGGTTCGAGCCAGAGGGTGTAGTAGAACTCAACGATGTGGCTAAATCCCTGGGTGTAGTCCGGGAGGGGGTTAGGAATCTTACCGCTACTTTTCTGGAGTTCAGGATTTCCAAGAGCCAACAAACCAGCAATTGGGAAAGGGAAAAGCTCACTTCTAAGCAGCAATATTATGCGGCCACCGACGCCTGGGTATGTTACAAGATATATAGTAAGTTGAAATACCAGGGATATGTTTGAGTTAATTACGAATGACGAATTACGAAAGACGAATTTTTTACGCCCCTGATATGAATTGACGCAATCATCAAATTTATACTTGATAATCACCTTCAGGATAATCACACATACCAGGCTTTGCTGCCATGCATGCAACAGATTTGAATGTCACGTTAGTTGGCTAATACCAACGCAGCATCAATAAAATCCAGTGCTTACAACACCTTGGTTTTACCGGGTTCTGGGATTGGGTACAATCCTTCGGCATCGGGTTTAACCGGAGGCGAGGTATCCCAGGTAATATCATCCGGCACCAGCTTGCGCTCAGATTTTAGAGCTTCTTCCATGGTAATAAGCTGTCCTGAGTAAGTAGCCATACGACCCATTATTGCAGTCAATGTACTATAGGCCCCGTTCTCAGCGTCACTGATTACCTCCCCATCTCTGATGGCTGCAAACAAACGGTCATGCTCAACCTGGTAGGGATTAGGATCCTTTCGGTCATCGTGTTTATAAATTTCTTCACCGGACCAGTTGGTGATATTATTTTTAGACATATCGGCGGTACCTTCACTACCCTGGAATATTTCTGTAACCCTATTAAGGCATCCAGGTTGGTGTCGACATTGACTGGCGATCACCGCACCATTGGGATAAACAAATTCCACAAAGTGATGATCAAAAATCTCCCCGAACCGCTTACCGGTACGAACCTCCCTGCCACCCATACCTTGGGCAGAAACCGGATAATCTCCCAGGAACCAGTTGGCTACATCAATGTTATGAATGTGTTGTTCCAGGATATGATCTCCACATAACCAGACAAAGTAATACCAGTTACGCATTTGATATTCCAATTCACTTTGGTCAGGTTGTCTGTCTTTGACCCAGACACCTGCACTGTTCCAATAAACCTGGCCCCCAGTAATATTACCAATGGCCCCTTCTTGGATCTTTTTATGGATGTTGAGATAACTGGTTTGGTAATGCCGCTGGAGTCCCACTACTACATTCAAGTTTTTCTCTTTAGCCACCTTGGCGGATTCCAAAACCTTTCTAACCCCGGGCACATCGGTAGCTACTGGTTTTTCCATAAAAATATGCTTACCGGCATTCACAGCATATTCGAAGTGGTCAGGTCGAAATCCTGGAGGAGTGGTCAGAATAATCACATCAGCTTGATCGATAGCAGCTTTATAAGCATCAAATCCAACGAATTGATTTTTCTCAGCTACCGCTATTTTGTTTTTATCTCCGTCAAGTTCCTTTTTAATATTGACCAAACTGGTATCCAATCGATCCTTAAAGGCATCTGCCATTGCCACCAGTTTAACGGGGATCTCCGTACTGAGAGCCTGTATAGCGGCTCCTGTACCTCGGCCTCCGCATCCGACCAATGCCAGTTTTAAAGTTTCTGCTCCACCGGCATAGGCACTAGCCCCAACCGGAAGGGTGGTTGCCAATAATCCACCGCCCGCCAGCGCAGTATTCTTACAAAATTCACGTCTTGATAGTGAGGACTTCTTTTTCATCGTTCATTTTTTTGAGTTTATAAAGGCAGTTATAGCAGCAGTAAGTAATTTACAGTTTAACTAATAATCCGCAGAACCCCATCGCAAACGGTGATTTTTTAAGGTAAATTATGCACCAAGTGGGGATAGGGTATCATATTACCGGTTTCTTTTGATATTGGCATTTGAGCCTGTATCGACTGCAGATATTCTCCCAGTGAATTGGCCATATCCGCCGCCTGTTGAGGTTGCTGCTGAATTAAATTGGCTGATTCACCAATATCGTCGCGTAGGTTGTACAAGGCCATGCTTTGATCCAAATGAAAATAAATTAATTTCCATGGCCCTTTTCGAATAGCGCTAAACGCTCCGATCCCTGGGCCGCTTGGGCCCCATTCATTGGGGTAGTGCCAGTATAAAGGCCGGTCCTGGTCCACGTGCACAGTATCTGAAAGTAATCCCTTAAAGCTTTTACCATCAATTTCCTGGACTACCTCATAATCATGGATTCCGGCAATTTCCAATATAGTAGGAAAGAAATCTTCAATGATCAGGTAGTGGGGATTGCGGGAACCGGGGGGTATTTTATCGGGCCATTTAACTATCATAGGTTCCCTGATACCTCCTTCGTGAATGGATCCTTTACCGCTGGCCAAAGGTAGATTATGAGTATGAGGGGTTCCGCCTCTGGCAACTGCACTCAGGCCTCCGTTATCGGACATAAACAGGATCACGGTATTGTCCTCTTTGCCGGTATCATTCAGATAATCCAGGATGTCGCCAACGCTTTTATCCATACTTTCAATCATGGACGCATATTCCGCTTCGGTTGAATCTATTCCCATATCCAAATATTTCTGTAAAAATCTTGAGTCGCCCATAATTGGCGTATGTACTGCATAATAGGCCATATAAAGGAAAAAAGGTTGCGTTGATTGGTCTAGTGCTGTTAAAACTTCCCTGGTTAAGACTTCGGTTAGAAAAATATCTTGGCCATGGTAGGCCTCCAGCCCGGGGACCGGCCATGGAGTACCTTCAAATTCCGGCGTATTGCCAAAATTTTCACTGCCATAATAACTTTTAGGGGCCCCAGCAGCATGACCGGCAATATTAACATGAAATCCCAGGTTTAAGGGATCTTCACCTGGGGTGCTGATCGCTCCGAAATGGGCCTTTCCGGCGTGAATGGTATGATAACCATGTGCGCTAAGTACTTTAGGCAAGGGAGTAGCATAAACCGCATGTTCCACGGTGCTGTCTGGGGTAAGACCGTTAACATTCCAGAAAGGAAACTCCAATTCGGCATGCTCTGTTTCCATAGGCTGCAATTGATTCGGATGTAGTGTCCAATTGGTGACCCGGTGTCTGGCCGCGTTCATACCGGTCATCAGACTCACCCGGGTAGGCGAACAAACCGAGGTAGCATAGGCTTGGGTGAAGATCATCCCTTCAGCCGCTAATCTCTCCATATTTGGAGTATGATAACGTTCATTGAACGGGGTAGTCTGCTCCCAGAAGGGTACTGAAGTATCCTGCCATCCAAGATCATCAACCAGGAAAAGTACGATATTGGGAGGAGAGTAAGATTTCTCAACCGTTTCTGGTTGGTCCTGGCATCCCGACCAGGTCAAAATCATCCCAAATCCCACTAAATGAGATAGTAGCAGCGTTGGACTAAATTTCATAAGAATGGCATAGAGTATTCCTCAATTTAACAGTTTCTTTTTTTATCATACAGGGGACTTAAAAAGGGGTTACATTTGTCAATTACCCGACATTAAATTTAGTAATTTTATCTTGGATCAAAATTATTGGTGCTCATGCATAAATTTTTATGGATTTCTATTTGTCTCCTTTTTATACCTTTTACCCATGATGCCCAGCACTCAGTGGCCAGACAATGGAATGAGGTTTTGCTGTATGCCATTCGAAACGATTTTGCCCGGCCCACGGTACATGCCCGAAATTTATTCCACACCTCAGTAGCGCTTTATGATGCTTGGGCTATCTACGATCCGTTGGCTAGTCCATACTTTATGGGTAACCGCATTGGAGGCTATCAATGTCCCTGGGGCGCTGTAGGAGCAGTTCCCGATATCAGGGCCGCCCAGGAAGAAGCTATGAGTTACGCCGCATACCGGCTATTGAGCCATCGGTTTGGATTGTCGCCGGATTTCGATAATACCCAGGCACGATTTGATGATATGATGTCGACATTAGGATTTGATATTAACTATACCGCTAGTGATTATGCTAATGGTTCGCCCGCAGATGTGGGCAACTATATCGCTCAGTGTCTTATAGATTTTGGTCGGCAGGATGGAGCCAATGAAGATCAGGAGTATTTAAACCGCAGTTATGAAACAGTCAATGACCCATTAATTCCAGTGGAACCGGGAAACCCCAATATCATTGACCTCAATCGCTGGCAGCCATTGACCCTGGACCTTTTTATCGATCAGTCGGGCAACCCCATCCCTTTCAACACCCCGGAGTTCTTGAGCCCGGAATGGGGCCAGGTTACTTCGTTTGCCCTAACCGCAAGTGATAGAACTGTATACATTAGAGAAGATGAAGATAACGCTGAGTATTGGGTATATCACGATCCGGGACCTCCGGTTCAGATCAATACCGAGGATGGCAGCGGAGAAACCGACCTTTATCAATGGGGCTTCAGCCTGGTGAGCGTATGGTCCTCACATCTGGATCCCGCTGACGGCGTAATGTGGGATATATCCCCTGCTTCACAAGGTAACATTGACCTAAGCCAATTACCACAAAGTCACGAAGCCCTAAACGATTTTTATCATTTATTGGATGGGGGCGACCCGGGACAAGGCCATGCGGAGAACCCAGTTACCGGCGAGGCATATGCTCCTCAAATAGTTCCAAGAGGTGACTATACCCGCGTTTTGGCGGAGTTCTGGGCCGATGGACCTGATTCCGAAACTCCTCCTGGTCACTGGTTTACCATTTTGAATTATGTCAACGACCATCCCCAGCTGGAAAAGAGATATCGGGGAGAGGGTCCAATTTTGGATGACTTGGAATGGGATGTCAAGTCCTATCTGGCGCTTGGTGGCGCCATGCATGATGCGGCCATAACTGCCTGGGGGATAAAAGGCTGGTATGACTATATACGGCCTATCTCCGCTATCAGGGCTATGGCAGACCTGGGCCAAAGCAGTGATCCAGCTTTATCAAATTATTCGCCCGGAGGGCTGCCATTGATACCTGGCTATATTGAAGTGGTGGAATCCGGAGATGCACTGGCTGGATCTAATGAGGAACATGTAAATAAGATCAAACTGCTGGCCTGGCGTGGTCCGGAATTCATTGACGATCCGGAAACCGATAAAGCCGGTGTAGGGTGGATACTGGCTGAGAATTGGTGGCCATATCAGCGGCCATCCTTTATTACTCCTCCTTTTGCAGGATACATTTCAGGCCATAGCACGTATTCAAGGGCGGCAGCAGAGGTGCTCACTTTGTTAACTGGCGATCCATTTTTTCCAGGAGGCATAGGTGAGTTTGAAGCCAAAGCCAATGAGTTTTTAGTGTTTGAAGAGGGCCCATCAGTCGATATCACCTTACAGTGGGCCACTTACCAGGATGCTTCTGATCAAACCAGCTTGTCCAGAATATGGGGTGGAATACATCCCCCCGTGGATGATATACCCGGTAGATTGATCGGGTATCAAATAGGACATGACGCTTTTGCCAAGGCAGAGAGATACTTTGAAGGATTCGTTACCGATTTAGATGATTTCGAGGCACCGCTGGATTTTTATTCCTATCCCAACCCATTATCCGATGGCGATATGCTGATGGTGTCAACTCCGGGTAATCTATCTAAGGGTATCCTGGAGTTGTTGGACCTTCAGGGACAGGTTCTTGCCCATTGGGTTTTACAGGGTGGTGGAGACAGAAAACCAATTGATCTATCAGGATTGGCCGCTGGTTCAGGTTGTTATTTACTTAAACTCAATACCGATGAGAAAGTAATGGTCAGAAAAATATGGATCGAGTGAGTTGGGCTTAATATCCCCTTGATCGTTTCCAGTAATTTAATAGTAATTCTGCAACACCTTACCTTACCCATGGTAGCTGAAGTAGTTCAAATAATTGCGATTTGCCGTTCTCCTGCCTCAGATCATCCCCTACTTCTTTAGCCCGTTGATAATAACGGGGGTTAGTATAAAGGTCCTGTAATAATGGGTGCAGGTTGGCGGCATTTAACCGCTTTATAAATAGCCCTAATGGTCCTAAGCCCATTTCATTTAACCTTCGGTTCCAGAAGAATTGATCAGCAATATGGGGTATGATCAGACTGGGCTTACCATATTTACAGGCTGCATGAGTAGTTCCTGCCCCACCATGGTGTACCACGGCTTTTATCCGGGGAAATATCCAGGAGTATGGTGCGTAGTCAATATAATGCAAATTTGATCCAGGGTCCCCCATCCTGATTAATCCACCCCATGAGGTGTTGATTATTGCGGGAATGGCCAGGCGGTTCAGGCAATCCAGCAGCGCTTGGGTCTTAACCTCCGGTTCAGCATTGGTCATACTACCAAAGGTAACCAATATGGCATCCGGGTGGGTTTCCAGGAATTTCACTAGCTCGGGATCTGGTTGCCATCCTGGATCCCGGGGGCGTTCAAAATAGCCGGTAACCTTAACATGATCAGGCCAGTGCTCACTTGGTGGATATAGCGTAGGGGATAGGGTATAAATAACTGGTGTTTTATGCATAACCCTTCTCAGTGAACGAAACCCAATTTTCTGCTCCGGAAATTGCTTTCGGAATCTGGCGGTAAAACGATTAAATACTAGTAAACGTACCAGGTTAACTATGCGATAGCTTAACTGGTTTAATATCGGGCCATAGTCTTTATTTCCTCGAATGGTAAGGGTGGACCACCGTTTATCCGGATAGAGAATACAAGGAACCGGGGAAGCCATCAAGGTGGAACCCGGGTTATCCATCTCCCATATTAATGGCAAGACA
Organism: Cyclobacteriaceae bacterium; assembly: GCA_965224285.1. Classification (GTDB taxonomy): domain Bacteria; phylum Bacteroidota; class Bacteroidia; order Cytophagales; family Cyclobacteriaceae; genus JAJCYK01. The sequence goes on along the minus strand of OZ245043.1, from coordinate 2,281,739 downwards.
CATTTAGGGTGATAAATAACTTTATGAGGAGCAAAATCCTTAAGCGCCTGCAATTGCTGATCCAATAGGTTCCTCTGGATCTTCATACTTTTCCGGGAGAGTTTGATCATATTTCTGGATCGCTCCAGGATACCCCCACTACCACCCATTACAGATTTACCCACCTGACTTTGGATCAGCATTAGAAAGGCTGGGTCTAAGCCATAAAATGCCAGGCCAAGCTTCTCCACCTGGTCCCTAAACTGATCAGGGAATTGTAAGGCTACTTCCGCTCCCGCAGTCTTCAAAAGTAGCCCCATGGCCAGAAAAGGTTCAATATCACCCCGGGAGCCGATGGATTGTAGTAACACCCTCATTGAGGGCAAATTACCCTTTTACCGGCAACATCAAAAGTTCCAAGGTTATGAGGGCCTTCCCCTTGGTATTAGTTTGCGGAGATTGGTTTTGTGAACAGGATTGGATCAGAAACGCCCAACGTGTCTCCCACACGACCTATCATAAGGAAAGTTGTGATGACAGCATTGATCTCAATCAATTGACCATTGTCCCAATGTTCTTTCAACTGCTCCCACAGTGATTCCGGGACAGCATTGGCATCGATACCTATCTGCTCGATCAATTTAAATACCAGTTTTTCTCCGGGGGAATAATGGTCGCTGGATTGCCATAGGGAATTGTACAGATCACCTAATTTTTCATAGGAGACACCCAAATCCAGCGCTAACCGTTCATGGGCACCGAAGCTGTAGTGACTGTTCATAACTTTTAAGGTCTTAAGGATTACCAGTTCCTTAAACGCCCAGGAAACCCGGCCTTCACCTAATGACTGGATAAGAAAATTGGTGATGGAAGTGCACATATTGTTATTGGAGCCCAGCGCCTTGACCAGATTGGGCACATGTCCAAAGAAATTTTCTGCCGCTTCATAGACTTTTTGGGTTTCCTCTGCTGGGGATTCTATTAATTTAACTACTGGCATTTGATTTAGGAATTTGAAGTTTGACTAATAAAATGTTCAAAATGGCCTTGAGCGGCTTTGGAGGTGGGCGGCTCGGCATTGAACAAGATCGGTTCATGACCCACCCATACATCCTCAAGTTCCACCCCAAGAGCGTCGCCGAACTTGCTTACCTGCAGATAGGCCCCGATAGTAGCTACAATCTCCACTATTTGGGCATCATCATAATGAGCTTTGATTTTATCCCAGGTTTCCTGCGGGATTTTCTCAGGATCCAGTACTACGTGTGCACAAAGATCGAGTAACGCTACCTCGTTTGGCTGATAGTGAGGGCTCTCACGATATTCAACACCCACGATATCAGCTTGTTTATCAGGACCTATTCCTAATCTGGCGGAAACCGCCTCGTGTTGGGTCACACAATAGAAACAGTCTCCCATCTTGGTGGCTTTAAGGATCAATAATTCTTTTTCATACCAGGAAATGGCGCCTTCTTGCAATATATCAAAGAAGATCTCCCACATTTTTTCTGCCATTTCCGGGGCATGACCGGTGATTTTAAAGATGTTTAAAACCATTTGAAATCGAGCCTCCGCTTTGTCGTATACCTGCTGGGTTACGTCATCGGCATTGGAATACTCCACATAAGGTAAGTGAGCCATAATCAATCAAGTTTATATCTAAGCAAACGATTAGATATGTGAATAAAAAAACTATTTTCTAATAACATTTAAAGCAAACCGAAGATATTCTTCGATCTCTTTTTCTGATTTCATTCTGCTGTACACCGATAGACTTTGGGCGATGCCAACCAAATACTCGGCACATTCATCTAGGGAGCCAGGCAGGTTAGGGGATAGGTCAGCGCTGTTTTTCAAGGCACGCCTAAAATGCATTTTCATGGAGTTGAAGAAATTTTTAATCACCTGCTGCATCGCGGGATCAAAGTGTTGTATTTCCCGTAAGGAATTGACCATCATGCATCCACCTGGTACTTGACCGCGACAGATACAAAGAGCAAATCGTTTAAAGAAACTTTCTACATCGTCTAAATTACAGCGCTCCTGGCGTAACGACCCTAGAAATTCGCTATGGATGCGATCTCTATATTGCAATAGTGCCCTGTGATAGAGATTCTTCTTATTCTTAAAAGTGGCATAGATAGAAAATTGGTTAATTCCCATCTCTGATTCCAAAGTTCGAACCGTAGTATTCTTGTAACCGTTTTTCCAAAAAGCCAGCATAGCTCGCTCCAATACCTGCTGCTCATCGAAATTCCTGGTTCTACCCATATCGACAAACTAAGCAAATGCTTTGATAAGGTCAACTCAATTTACCTGGATTGTAAGGAAGGTGACAGAAGTACTGCCAAAAGCATATGGATGCAGCTAATCAAGGGGCTTTCGGACAGCCTCGGTACCGGAACTGTAGCCATACTTCCATAAGATCTTCTGACCTTCGGTGGAAAGGATAAAATCCTGAAATTTTCTGGACATCTTCGGCTTAGAACCAGTGTTTAACAGCACCATGCTTTGGGCTATCGGGGTATAGAGACTATCCGCCACCCAGGTCCAGTAGCCTAAACCTTTCATATTGGGAGCCATTACCACAGCCTGAGAAGTGAAACCGGCCTGAACCGAAGCAGATAATATAAACTGATTGGTTTGTGAAATGTTCTCACCATAGATCAGTTTGGACTCAACTTTTGGCAGTATTCCAGCTCTTTTTAAACTTTCTATAGCTGATTTTCCATAAGGCGCTGTTTGAGGGTTAGCCACCGCTATATTTCTGATCTGAGAATCTACCAGGTCATCCATCCCCAGTCCGGCTTCTGATATGTTGCTCCAGATAACTAATTTACCGAATGCATAAACTCTGGGGCTGTCAATAGTATAACCCTCTTTATGCAATTGCATAGGGTACCAGGAATCAGCAGCAATAAAGATATCCCAGGGGGCGCCCTGTTTGATTTGTGTGGTTAATTTGCCGGAAGAACTCAAGGTGTAGCGACAGGGGATCCCGGTAGTTTCGGAAAAAGTTTTTGCCAGTTCCTTCATGGCATATTGCATGTTAGATGCCACCGCTATTTCCAGAATTTGGTCAGATTGTGATTGACATCCAACCAATATCAATGAAAAGAAATAATAGAAACTTCTCACCAACTGAAGCAGTTATTATAATTTATTTACATTCTGACCCGGTTAGTGATCAAAGGTCACCAGTTACCGGCATAAGTCAGATCCTCACCGCAATGGATCTGTAGATATTGATATTTAAGGCGATTTATCTGACGAATATGCAGGTAATCATGCGCTAACCAATTGCTTAACAATTCTTTAGCCGACATTTTACCTCCTTTCCGGGTTCTGCCGGTCAGGGACCAGTCAGCTTGCCTGATTTCTCCCAGCCATTTAATGGATCTCTCTCGCTCTTCTATAAAGCTATTCAGAGTCTCCTCCGGATCCTGTTGCCGGTAATCATATTCTGTCACCCAATCCAGAGGATTGAACGGTTCCAGGAGCGCCCCAGGCTCCTTAAAAATTTGCTGTATTCGGGCTTTGAAATCCCAACGCTCCTCATCGCGAAGATGACAAAGCACTTCTAACAAACTCCATTTATCCGGATGGGTTCGCCAATTCCAGCACGAAGGTTCAATTTTATTAAATAAACATCTGAGGACTTTGCCATTAGCCGCCAGTTGACCCAGATAAAATTCATGATCCATGGTGTCAGTCTAAGGTTTAACTAATTTTTCACCGGTTTTCAGATAATGATTGATTGATTTTTCCCACCAATCCATTTGGGAGGCGAAATCAGTTGACCATTGTTTCCTGATATATTCATTTTGTCTGGGGTTCAGTCCGGTATATTGGTATTCCACCAGAGTCTCGGTTATCCCTTCTTCAATAATAGTAAGTTGAAGATCAATCATTGCCACGTGCTCTCCTGGCGTAACCCGCACCATACCTAAATTTTTTGGAGGGTCATATCGGGTAATTATCCAGGTAGATTGCTCGCGCCCATGATGCTCCGTATGGAAGACCGCATTCTTTTCCGCTACTCCGGTATCACTGTATATCATGTGGTAATCCCATCCATCAAGCCAGTCTTTTTCTCGCACCGGGCAAAGAAGGGGAAATATTTCTTGAGGACTTCCCAGATTTCGCTGCCGGTATACCTGGGTTTGACGTTCACCGATAAAATTCATAGTAATAAAACCAGAGTAATCATTTCCAATATAAAAATCTTTAGTCCCGTATGTACAAGATCACCTAATTGATGGGTAAGCCCTATCTGCGCATGATGGCTAAGGTTAAGTGTTGCCGGATACTATTGTTCCCCGGATTTCACCTCTATACAATGTTCGGATATCTGAGCTGATGCCTCCTCCAGGCCCATATCATGGGCTTTTTTAAAATCCCTGCAAGCATCATAACGATTATTCATAGTAACCTTTACCAATCCTCGCCGGTAGTAAGCCCTGGCGTCCTCTGAATAAAGATCTATAGAAGTATTAAGATCCTCCAGGGCCTCCTCATAGCGCTGCAAGGAATAGTTGGTCTCAGCTCGATTATCAAAATAACTGGCATCCTTATCATGTATAGCTATGGCCTGATTGAGATAGGACAACGATTCATCATAATCCTCAAGGAATTGCAATGTGTAACCAAGGCTATTCATCATTTCATGGTTTTCAGGCTCTATGACCAGCACTTTCTGCAAGTACTCAACCGTTTCCGGGTAAAGATCCAGTTTAAAATAGGCATTTGCCAGATTAGTTAGCACCTGCACGTTGGCAGTGTCTTGCTTCAGGGCCTGCTCAAAGGCTACCATAGCGGAGTCATATTGTTCTAGGGCAAAATGTGACACTCCTTTATAATTAAATATACCACCGTCCTGATAGCCCATTGAGATGCTTTCCTGGTAGTGAGCTACCGCTTGTTGGTACTTCTCTTGATTTGCCAAAAGCATCGCATATAGAAAATGGTGCTCCGGATCGTCGGGGGTCAGGGCTACTAACTTTTCGGCATCTTTCAGGGCCTCCGTATTATTACCTATTTTATAATTGGCATAAAGGCGATTGTTTATGGCTTCTACAAAGTTAGAGTCCAGTTCAATACTTCTGTTGAGGTCTACCAGGGCATTTTTGTAGTCCTCCAGATAATATTTAGCTAAACCACGGTAATTCAGAGCTTCCTGATTATCTGGCTCAACCCCTAGCACAACCGTAAAATCACTAATGGCTGCATACATATCCTCTAGTTCCATTTGAATCTGGCCTCTTTTCAAATAGTAGGAAGTGTAGGGCTCTAACTGTATGGCTGAATTGCAGGACTCCAAGGCGCCCTGGTAATCTCCTGCCTCATACTGACTTTCGCCAAGCTGATCAAAATGGTTGTGATCCCTGGCGGACGATACTTCAATCTTCGGCTTCAAGTGTTTAGGAATGTCAAACACAGAATCCGGGATCAACACTCCAAACTGTATTTTATCGAAGCTGTAAGAAAAGTAATTATCTAACGAAAGGTCTAACACCCTACCGGGAAATGGTATCCCATCCGGATTTTGATAATCGAGGAAGTACTCAATTCCAGAGTCATCCTCTTTGCGCAAAATCTGATAAGTTTGTTGGTCAATAAAGTATGTTCTCCACCCTTTGTCCTGGGATTCCAGATATACCCGGTAAGTAAGAACACTGTCCAGTTGAACTTGCCTAACCTCCTTGATAGGGTAATTTTTCAGGTCTAATTCATCCAGCCCTAACTGGGATAGGATGACCTCTTCCTGGTCATCGGTTTCTATTTGAACTTTATCATCCATGCCGTTATAGTTCCAGGCAATGCTATCATTTTTTACATTTAGGAATTCCAGTCCTTGCAGGGTTAAATGAAAATAGTATTTACCTGGATCTTTATAGTGCCCGGATAGTTTCATATTAAGTTTACCATAGCTGGCATTTCCCGAAAAGCTGAATTGACGATATGAATCTTCAAGCCCCCGGTATAGATCTCGATGTGATCTCACAATTTCCTCTACTGTGAATGATGTGGGCTGGTCCAAAAATTTGGCAGTACCGAAATGGTCGGCTTTCTGCTTGGCAAGCTCGTTGAATTTGTTTAATACGTTTACAGGCAATGCAGTCGAACGCACTAGCTCGGCGGTACCATTCAAGCGACCACCGGCATCCAGGTATTTTAGTATCAGGGTATCGGTTTTAGAATAGGTTACTCTTATTTCATGGGTCATAAACATATGGTATCCCTCTAACAGGGAGGTTTCCTCCAGCATCACACTATCCCCATATTGACTCCCAAACAGCTTGGCTTTGGAATTATAGAACTCTGGCCAGTACTGATATCCCGATATCCCGCACAGACTATCTTGTACCAATTCCATGGACATTTGATATGCCTCCCCTGAGTTTGTCTGATAGATCCCGTACCAAGTCCCTGCCACTGATTCCTGTAAAACAATTGGTAGACGAGTTACCTTGGGCCAGAATTAATGCAGGTAGCAGACAAAGTATGATAAGTAGATTTTTCATTTATTATGATAATCCCCCCAAAGCCCAAAAGTATTAAATTATTAAAATAATCGCTGTCCACTGAAAGCATTTAGGATAATTATCAATAATACACCTGAAAAGGGGTGTGATGCAGGCTAGTATGCTGGTACTTATGTCCCTTAAGAATATATTAAGAGTACGAATTATTATCCGGGGTTGTAATAAAACCGCTCATTAATGATACGATCATCCTGCCACTTTTGGACTGCCACCTGCTCGAGCTTTACTCGGTTGTCATCCTGAAAAGTAACATCCAACCAGGACTCCACCATAGTAGTGTTTTGATCTTCATTTGCGGTAATGGCCTCGACACCGCCACCGTGTATCTCCTTTACTGATCCCACAAACTGTTCTTCCCGTTTTCTGTTAGCTTCTTTTCCTGACCAGGACTCTCCGGTGGCTTCGGTCATTACGATGTCATCATGATAATATTTTTCGAAGGCCTGCAGTATCTGACCTTGGTAAATCATTTCATATAAGTCTTTGGCGTGATCGAGATAGCTCATGGTTAAATATTAGTTAGTAGTTTATGTTTTATACGTTACAACACCTATCTAAGGTTTCCCTACAGTTTAATGATTGCCGCTATTTTCAAATAAATTTTAGGATCAGTTCTGTTTTTCAGCTGCAGAGATTTTAGTACAAATTATCCCAATACCAGTTTCCCTATTTTTAGGTTTGCCAAAAACTGACGTTAATTTTCTGCGTCCTGACTGTGGGGCAATTAATCCAGGAGTGTTGGTATTCCTTTGTTAGATATCACTTTAGTGCAATGCCTTCCTGTATATTTTAGTTCCCAATGTTAAGCTCTTCTACTACTATGCCCTGAATGGCCTGTAATTGAGCCATTACCTTATACTTATCTTTCAGCCTTACATTTAATTTCAGGCAGCAGCTATCATTCATTTGCTGGTTTACTAATGGAATATTAAGGTGTTCTACTATTCTTAAAACTGCACCCAGCTGCTGATAATCGCAAAATATGGACCAATGCTCAGTGCGGTGTTTTTTGATAATTACAGCTTCTGACAGCGATTTCCTGGCAGCTTTTTTGTAAGCATTAACCAACCCCCCAAATCCCAGCTTTTTACCGCCAAAATAACGTACCACTAAAACCATGGTATTGGTAAGTTCAAACGACTGGATTTGTCTTAAGATCGGGTCCCCAGCGCTATGTCTGGGCTCCCCGTCGTCAAATGAGCGGCTTTCCATGGGGTCACATCCCATAATATAGGCATAACATCTATGATGGGCCGCTGGGTGATCGCACCTTATCTGGCTCAGCCGTTGACGAATTTCCTCCATGTTATCAACTGGGTAGGCATAAGCCAGAAACTTGCTACCCTTTTCCTGATAGATGCCTTCAGAAGCTCGTTGCAAAGTGCGGTAGTGGTAATTCATTAATGATTTTTAAGATAGGCTTTTGCCTGATCTTTTACACTGTCATACTGTGCCAGTTTAAGAGCTTGTCGATAATGATCTTTAGCAGCAGCGGTTTGGCCGGATTGATGCGCCAGCCGTGCAATGCCTGCATGAGCCAGGCTTTTTTTATTATCGGCTCGCCGTCCCAGACCCTTTCCCGTATCAAGTGCTTGACGGTACCAATAATCAGCTAGGGTAAAATTTTGTTGGTTTTTCTCTAAATAAATCCCATAGAATATCTGTCCCGACATGCGATAGAAGGGTTTTTCTTCAGTAATTAATGCTTTTATTATCGGTAAAGCATCACGGTATTTATCAGCAGCCAACAGGGCTTCAGCGTGGTTAATTTTAAAGAATACATTATTAGGGTATTGATCCACCAGCTTTTTACTGTAGCTTACGGCCAGTTCCGGTTTCTGCTCGTATCGCAAATTTAAATGGGCCAGATACATAGCTGCTTCTGCCTTAGTGAAGGTGGCATTCTTACTGGCGTGCTCCAGCTGCTGGAGGCCAAGTTGCTTATCACCACTGCGAAAAAACCACATAAATGGTTTATAAACCGGGTTCGATTCCGGGTATTGTACCCGGTAGTAGTTATATAATCCGGTGGAAAAGTAGAATTCAGGACTTTCTTCCATCATTTCAAAGCCCAGCTTCATATAATGATAAGCGCGTTTCGCCGCTCCGAGTGCTTTTAATGTGGATCCATCCTCATCGTAAAATTGTGCCAGCCAACTATTGATGGCCATAGCAAAGAATATCCCTTCCATATGATTGGGATCGGACTGTAATAAATTTTCCGTACGATCCAGGGAGATCTGCAAAAACCCCATCAGTTGCTTGAATTGAGCGCTGCTACTTTCTAAGGGATTAGCGCTCCAATTAACATTGAGGGCTCTCATCATCGGACCTACCGGATGCTGGGGCATCAATCGCTCCACCTGGGTTATAACCCCGGAGGCTTTTTGCGAATCACTGTTGTATATGTGGTAAAGTCCCTTTTTCACTTCGGCCAGCGCTTGCTGGTGTTGCAATAAGTGTTGCTGGGCACTGGAATTAGCCCCCAGGAGCAAAAATCCCCAAATCAGTACATTTATTTTACTCATTATCCCCGCTACCGGATGTTAATGCTAATTGAGATGAGTTTTTGCTTCGTCTTTCATGGCTTTGGTATAAGCCTGATCTAGAGCCTCTTTAAAGTATTTTCTGGCCTCAGGATCTTGCTTTTTCTCATATATCCTGCCCAAACCCATATAGGCAAATGCTTGTAAATGATCCCGCTCCATATCGTGTTCATCGTCTAGTTGCAAAGCCAGGCGATACAGCTGTTCTGCTTTCTGGTAGTTCTGGTGGTATTTTTCTTCAACCACCGCCATAAATAGGTCCCCATAGATTCTTAGGTATGGACTGGAATGCTGCTGCAATTTTGCGGCTATAGGTTGGGCTTCCTTAAATCGATCATTTATGATGAGACTTTCCAGATATATGGCAGAAAACAATGGGTTCCTGGGATAGGAGCTATGCAGGTCTTTTCCCTGACGAAGCGCCTTGGCCGGAATATATTCATATCGCATATAAATATAACTTAAATAATATTTTGCGATTACATGGGTGATTGAGGCTTGCTTGGCGGCAACCTCTAGTTGCTTAATGCCCAACTGCTTATCTCCCTTCATAAAGAATGACATAAAGGGTTTGTAAATCGGGTAGGTTTCAGGATAGTATTCCCTATAGTAATTGTAAAGACCCGTAGACAAGTAAAACTCCTTATACTGATCCAGTTTATTTGAGCCGGTCTTGATATAGTTATATGCACGCTTGGCGGCGCCTACGGCTTTTAGGCTTTTTCCCGATTCTGAATAACTTTCTGCCAGCAAGCCCTGGGAGGCCATGGCCAGAAAGGTAGCCTCCGGATTTCCGGGATCGCTTTCCAATACTTTGAGAGACCTCTGGTAAGATTTGTCCAAATATTGCTGAAATTGCTCTAGTTTTTCTTCTTTGAGATATAACGGATAATGCCTCCAGTAGAGGTTTAAAGCCCTCATAAGATCTGGTATGGCGCTACCCTGTAAACGACGGTCCAATCGATCAATCACCTGTTCGGCGCTGGTAAATTCCTGATTGTATATGTGCTCTATACCCTTTTTGACTTCATCCAGATATACACTGGCGCTATTCTGGGCATTTAAACCAATGCTCAGGGTGTTTATTAAAATGAAAAAGGCGGTATATATTATTTTCATGTTGAGAAGGTCAAAGAATCCACAATCGCAATTCCTGATAGGATAACATTATTACGGACAATACTGCCAATATGATGCCTAATTTGTTAATTGTTAACAATCTCTCCCTAAAAATAGTTACCGCCACTCCTGCTGATCCTAAGATAATACCCATATTGAAAAGGGGAAACAACACCGCTCCATCATGATTGAAGGCCGTCAAAGCCTTAAGTATAAAGAACATTGAGAAAAAATTGGGAATTCCTAACAGAATACCCCCCCAAAGGCTCTTGTTAGAAACCGGCTGCCCTCGTAAGATCAGAATTACCACTCCAATCAAGGCTGCCGTGACAAAAATTCCGACTATGAAAGATACTTCCGTGGTTTGGTCAAGGTAACTAAAATTAACATAATTCAAAGTGGTATCTAGTATGCCAGCTAAACAGAATAGTGCCAGAGGAAATATCCAATAGCTACGTGGCTGTGGAATTTGTTCCACAGGCCCAGCAGGCTTTAAGGAAGTAAGCGCTACTGCCACCAAAGCTAAAAGCACCCCGGCATAATTCCATCCATCAAACTCGTGAGCGGCGGTTTCAAATATGAACAGCCCGAAAATCACTGGTATTATTAATGACATCTTAGATGAAACAGTAGCTATAGTGATCCCAAAATATTGGGTAGTTAAACCCAGAAGGTAAAAAGTAGAAATAAATATTATGCCTAAGGTAACAGCGAAAAGGTTCCAAGCCTCAAAACTATCCGGGATCACAGTTTCATGGAATACCGCCAGGCCAATGAAGCTGCATACTACGTAGTTGATTACCACTGCGGGCAAAAGGGCAACCTGAAATTTGGTGAAACTCCTGAATGCGGTGAAGATAAGCACATTCATCAAAATGCTTAATACTAAGTATCCCATTTCAGGGGTAAATTAGTATTATAATCTCAAATTGTGACGTGATAGTTTTATATTAGATAATTGATGACTGTTCATAAAAAACCTGTGCTGATAACCATACAAAAGCATGGTGACCACAGAGGTACCGTTAATGTGTTAGAAGATCCCGCCCTGCCCTTTAGAGTGAAGCGTATTTTCTGGCTTTCTCAGGTGCCTGATCACACGCACCGTGGGGGACATGCGCATTACCAATCTGAACAAATCCTGGTATGTACCTATGGTTCAGTGAAAGTCATGCTGGAGGATCTCAGTTCTAATTTTTATCATTTTGAGCTGGATTCTCCCGGGCAGGGATTGTTTTTGCCCCCACTGCATTGGGGTATTTACCGGTTTGAAGACCAAGCCCGGGCATTTTGCCTGGCATCGGACTGCTATAATGAAGAAGACTATATCAGGGACTATCAATTGTTTCAGCGACTGAAGAATGTATTCCAGAACCATTGAAAAGACCTTTCACCGGGCAAAAACCTTACCCGAAAATGCTAAAATGGCCTTTGAACTTCCGGTTTACTTCCAGTCCGATTATCAACACGGGCAGCAGCGGCTGCCGGATGTGATATTCTGGGTGAAGGACGAGGAGGCAAATGCCATAATAGGTTGTGCGATCTTTCATTTTAATGGTCAGGTCGCCTGTAGTCAGCAATACGCTCCTTTCGGTTCCTACCACGGTCAACATTTGGAGCCGCAACTAGGACAGGAGTTTTTAAGTTTCATGGAACAACATATGATATTGGCTGGTATGACCCAGGTGCAGTTCCGGCATCCAACCGTAATATATCAATCAACGGAATGGTTGAATTTGCTGAAAGACAATGGATATCTGATATCTCAGATTGTTAGTCATTATGTAACCGTAAATCATCAGTCTTACCTGATGAAAATGCACCCTATGGAAAGACGGAGGCTGAAGAAATGTAGTGGATTTATTTTCAGATGGATATCCTTGCTCAGATTTGAAGAAATTTATCGCTTCATTTCAGAATGCCGAAGTAGCAGAAATCGTCACCTGTCATTGGACCTGCCAACTTTTAAAAAAATTGTCAGCCATGCGCCTGATGGATTTCTATTGGCTGCGGTTTATTGTGATAAGGAAATGGTAGCGGCTACAATTTTGGTGAAGGTAAAGAAGAATATTTGGTATAATTTTTATCCGGCCAGCAAGCTTCAATACCAGCAGCATAGCCCCATGGTATTTTTGATCAATGCCCTCTACCACCAGGCCCAAAGATACGGAATACAGTATATCGATTTGGGAAACTCCCAGGTTGCAGGGGACATGAAGCATAGTCTGGCACAATTCAAATTCCGCATGGGAGGCCAGCTTTCCCACCAATATTTTTGCCAAAAAGTGCTATAATGCCTTGCATCAAATAGCTCCTAAATCCATGAGATCACCGTAAGCCCTGATGCGAACCCGGATATCAAAACAGCGACTGGCTGATTTCCGTCGATCCAATGCGGTATACTCCATCAGTTGTCACCAGCAGTGTGATTGTGCCAAATATGGACCCACGTGCCGCAGGGGATTTTTTAGTTTATGGATCCAGGCAGTCTACGGCAGTTATTTCAGTGCCAGGCTGGGAGTTCCGGCAGAGGTAAACTTCGGTGACAGGCCATATTTATACACCGATGCCGCAGCCTTTGTGGGAGAAAAGAACTTTTGGAATTACTATTATCAACAAGATCAGCTGAGTACCACAGGAACTGTTGTTCCCAGCATATTGGTAGAAGATTACCCGTTAAGGATTTGGCATCGAAAGCACGCCAAGGTTGTCTGGGAGACCACAGTGAGAAACTTGAAGTTACAGCCATCCGTAAATCGGTACATTGATAAGCTTACCTCTTCCTTTGGAAAATACCAGACTCTCGGCGTTCATATCCGGGGTACCGATCATTCAAACGAGGTACCACCGATTCCCATGGACCGCTATTTTAATATCCTGGACAAGCTACTTCCAAACTACCAAAAACTCTTCGTCAGTACTGACCAACAGGATAGCCTGGTACGGTTGATCGACCGTTATGGGGACCAGGTGCAGTATCAAAAAGCTACCCGCTCTATTAATTCAATAGCGGTTCACACCAATTTGGAGGAAAACAAACGTTATCATCTAGGCCTGGAAGTTTTGGCGGATGCATATGCACTGAGCCGCTGTGCAAGGGCCATTTTGGTACATAGTAATGTCAGCTATGCCGCATATTTGTTGAGCCCTGGTTTGGATTATATATTATTGGAAAATCCATCCAGCCGAGTTTCGCGGTATCATACTCTGTTGGTTTACTTACTTGATCGCTGGGGGATTCGTAAAATGTAGATAACTTGTAGTAATGTTGGCCATAAAACCATTGCAACCACCAACCAGCACCTGCCCTAATTGTCAGGGCTATAACCAGGGTTTCCCCCATTTTGAGTTTTATGGGTGGCAGGTAATGGGAGAGGGGGAGTGCAAACATTGTGGTATAGCCTATTATCATACCTGGCCCATAGGACATGGGGCTCAGTTTCCGGTCGCCTTAGCTGCTAATGGCAAAACCAGTTATTCCCCAATTGGGGACGTATGGTTTGCTAAACCTTTATTAAAAACCATCCGCTCTGGGTTAAAATACCCGGTTAGGGTTGAGCGTGCAGTAAACCGTCAAACATCCGAGGGCTTGCTGCTCAACTGCCTTGACCCCTGTTTTGGTCATATCATTTGGAAATTATTCAATTTGGTTGACTATCGGGACCAGGCTTCCAGGGGTGATATAATAGTATTGATCCCTAAGCAATGCTCCTGGATGGTGCCCCAATATGTGTCGGAGGTATGGGAGGTGGAAGTACCCTTAAATAAACTGCATTATCGACTGGACGGCCTGCATCACTTTATTCAAACTGTCCCCATTAAAAGCTTACGGTTATTGCCGCTAAAAACCCATCGCCATCATGGGGATATTCCCATGGCAGATTTCTTTAGGCACCCCCCATTTAATCTGGAGGAATTTCTTACTAAACCTCTTAGAGTCACATTTATTTGGCGAGAGGATCGTTTTTGGTTGCGGTCAAAATTGGAGGAGTTGGTCCATCGGGCTACCGTAAAATTCGGCTGGAATTTTCTAAAGCGCTGGTTTTGTTACCGGCAGCTAAATAGCATGGAAAATGTAGCTGCTCAGGTGCGGGCAGCTATTCCAGAGGTGAAATTTCAGGTTACAGGTTTGGGTACCAGAGGGAGATTTCGTTTGATAGAGGATTATCGCTGTTCTGATCCTGATGAAACTACAGAATTGCGGTGGTGCAGCTTATATGCACAAAGTCAAATGATAGTTGGGGTACATGGTTCCGGGATGCTTATACCAACCGCATTAGCTGCAGGATTTATCGAATTACTTCCAAGCCACAAGATCAGACATCTTACTGAGGACTTGTTGCTCAATCACCCACCTCGTTTGCAGCTTTTTTTGGGCCGTCATCTGGATTTATTTACCAAGCCCGCACTGGTCTCAAAACACCTAAAGGAAATCTTTCAGGGATTCTCATATCTATATCAGAATACAAAAGATGGAGAAAAAATATAAGCCCTTGGTATCGATCATAGTGGTTAGTTACAATCAGGCAAGATACCTGCCAGATGCTTTGGAGTCCGCTGTTGGCCAGACCTACCCCAGGATAGAAATAATCATTGTGGATGATGGAAGTACCGATCATACCTCCGAAGTGCTGGCCTGTTGGCGTAAGAAAATATCCGATGTTGTAGTAATAGAAAACGAATTTAACCTGGGTTACTGCAAAGCGTTCAATAAAGGTTGGGCTCAGGCAAAAGGTGATTATATTATAGATCTGTCCGGAGATGATGTATTGATGCCAGAACGGGTGGAGGAGGGAGTGCGATCATTAGTCCAAGGCCATGCTCAGGTACATTTCACGGATGCCTACTATATTGATGCCAATTCAAAAATTCTAGGGACTCATTTCCCCAGGAATTCGACGGGTGTGTTAACCACTAAGGTACCGCAAGGTGACATTTATCGGGAATTATTGCAACGGTATTTTATTTGTACTCCGACGATGATGATGTCCACCAAGGTTTTGAAGGTGCTTAATGGATATGATGAGAGCCTTCATTATGAGGATTTTGATTTTTGGGTGCGATCTTCCAGGAATTTCCGATATGCATTCTCGGATCGAGTACTGGTCAAAAAAAGGGTAATAGCCAACTCATTATCGAAAAAGCACTACCTTCCCGGAAGCCAAATGTTGGGTTCTACCGCCAGAGTTTGCCTTAAAGCTTACCGTTTGAACCGCCGCCCGGAGGAACACCAGGCATTGGTCGGCAGATTGAAATATGAATTGCGCCAGTCTATATTATGCAATAACTACCGGGCAGCTAAAATATTTTATGCGCTTTGGCGAAGAATAGGGGTCAGAACCTGGGACAATTGCTTCTATGGAGGACTGCTGAGTCTGGGATGGAACTGGTCCTTTCTCAATCCACTAATTCGAAAACCCCTCTAACGTCGGCTATCCCAATTTGCCAGTATTTTTAGGTAACTTTGATACCTTGATTCAGGTATACCTGAACCCACTAGTTCCCTTACCGCACAACCAGGTTCATGGTGATGGATACAATTGTGATATTTACATTGACCCAAGACCTCTCTCATCTCGGGGAAGTAATGGCTTAGTTCTTCATTACCGATTTCCAATAGCCCTAACTCCTTGATCCCGGGGGTATCGATTAGATAAGAATCTGGATTTATTTCAAACATTTCCGCAAAAGTAGTGGTATGTACACCTTTGTTCAATGATGAAGATATTTCCTTGGTTTTTTGCTGATATTCCGGAACCAGATGATTTAACAAGGTGGACTTTCCCACTCCTGAATGCCCTGAGAGCAGCGAAATCTTATTTTGAAGCAGTGAGGTTAAGGCGTCCAGTCCTTGGGGAGGAAAGAAAGAGGTTATTAAGCTTTGATATCCGATGCTATTATACAGATCAGCCCAGGATTTTACGGTTTCAAGTTTCTTGGAGTTAAGCAGATCGGACTTATTAAAAATAATAACTACCGGGATGCGGAAAGTTTCCGCCGATACTAAGTAGCGATCCACAAAACCCAAGGAGGTTCTGGGCTGTTTTAGCGTCACCATTAATACCGCCTGATCGATATTGGCCGCCAGTATTTGGCCAATATCCGGGTGTTTGACTGAACTGCGAATGAGGTAGTTGGTTCTGGGGTAAATTTCCGAGATGACTCCTTCATTGGAGGAAGTGGTGTAGAACTCCACCTCTACCCAATCTCCAACAGCTACCGGATTGGTGATCCTGAGATCTGAAAGTTTGAATTTTCCTTTTATTCTGCAGGGATAAACTACACCGTTTTGATCCCGGACCTGGTACCAGGATCCTGTGGATTTTACCACCAGCCCTTTCATAATTGATGCAGGTGACTTGCCAGATGGTCCATAACCGATTCGGTGGCTCCGGTATTCTCCAGCACGTACTGACGGCAAATATCACCGGCGTGTTGCCTTATCTGAGGTTGATTTTGCATTTGCCAGGTCAACTGATCCAAGGTTTGGTATGAATCCACTGGGTAGGCACCTCCAAGATTGACCAAATCACTAGCCTCACGGAATTTCGCGTAATTTTTATTCCCAAAGAAAATAGGAATGCCAAAGGTAGCAGCTTCCAGAATATTATGTAGGCCTTTGCCAAAAGCGCCTCCAATGTAAGCGAGATCCGCATATTGATAAAGATGTGATAAGATACCTATAGTATCGATGATCAATACCTCGAACTCTGCCGTGTCCCAATCTGAATCATAATTAACTATTTTTCGCTCTATGGATTCTGAAATAGACTGCAAATGGCCTTGATCAATTTCGTGAGGTGCGATGATAAATTTCATTTCAGGGTGGTTGTTGATCAAGGGTGTTAAAACCTTCATATCTTCAGGCCAACTGCTTCCAATGATCATGACCGGGCTGGGGGTGGTTTGTACAAAGCGTTCCACTTTAGGATCGTTGGAGGCGTTTTCGGTAATGGATCTAACCCGGTCGAAACGGGTATCTCCAGCTACGGTTACCTGGTTGATTGCCCATTCTGACAGCAGTTTGCGAGAAGGCTCGTTTTGAACAAAAATGTGCTGGAAACTGCTCAGGATCTTTCTAAAAAACCCACCATATGAGCGAAAGAAGATCTGTTTTGGACGGAACAGCGCTGAACATAAATAGGTTGGGATACCACGACTTGCTGCCTTGGTCAACATATGATACCAGTATTCGTATTTGATAAAAAAAATCAAATCGGGTTGAGCGATGTCTAAAAACTTTTCTGCGTTCCGTTTGGTATCCCAGGGTAAATACTGTACAGAATCCGCTAGATTAAAGTTACGACGAGGCTCGAAACCGGATGGAGAGAAAAATGTGAGTAACAACCCATACCCGGGATATTTACTTTTAAATGCTTCTATGATTGGACGACCCTGTTCGAATTCTCCCAGACTGGCGCAATGGAACCACACCAGTGGTCTGTTAACCTCTTTGAGACTCAAGGATAATTTTTTAGACCACCGGGACCGACCCCCGATCATTTTTTTAGCCTTTAAATTGAATGGGGAATAAAGCCATATCAGCACCTTATAAAAAAATATGGCAATATTATAGATTAATAAGGACACCAGGTAATATACTATTACCGGGCAAATATAATAACTGAAGTTAACTATATTTGGACCTTTGTTAACACCAATGCAAACTGACCAGGCTCTGACAATTTTACAGGAGTGGACTTCAGGAGATAGTCTGCTGCGCCACGCACAGACAGTTGGCTGGGTAATGGAGGCCTATGCAAAAAAATTCGGTGAAGATCCCCAATTATGGGCCAGCACTGGCTTACTGCATGATGCAGATTACGAGCGTTATCCCGACCAGCATCCACAGCTGATAGTAAATAAATTAAGGGATTTGGGGCATGATGAGATGGCTTATGCCATATCCGCCCACTATACCAAATGGGGGAATCCCCAAATCAGCAAATTGGACAAGGCCTTGCTGGCCTGTGATGAATTAACGGGATTTATTGTGGCTTGTGCCCAGGTAAGGCCACAAGGGTTGGAAGGTATGAGGCCAAAATCAGTAATTAAAAAATTGAAACAAAAAAGTTTCGCCGCCAAAGTAGACCGGCAGGAGATCTATGCTGGAGTAGAGTTGCTGGGTGTTGAGCTAAACGATCATATACAATTCATTATTGAGGTATTGCGTGAGCACGGAGAGCAATTGAACCTATGAAATCACTATTAAGACCTCTACTTGGCCTAGTGTTATTACTCAGCATGGTGCGAGTTCAAGGTCAAGATGACATTGATGAATTTTTAAGAGCAAATCTCGGGGATGCCGGCACCCTTACCCTTAATTATACTTCTCCCCTGATCAAGAGTTTTGGTTTCGGTTTTAACAATGCCTGGTACCAAACCGCCAAACCTCATAATAAAGGATTTGATCTGACCCTAAGCGTCAGTGCAGTGTTGGTGCCGGATGATGAAAAGTATACAGAGTTTAACAATTCAGATTTCAGCGATCTTGAACTGCTATCCCCTTCCGATCAGAGAGTACCCACAGTTTTTGGTTCAGAGGACATAGAGCCCAGATACCGAGTCACCAGTACAGGCACAACTTTTACCGGCCCTCCAGGTAACTCACTTAAGGAGGAAGTGGGATTTGATGCCGTCCCGGTGCCAATGGTGCAATTGGGGATCGGAGTTATACCTAATACGGATATCAAACTTCGATATCTACCCCCTACAGATGTAGATGACGATGTGGAAGTGAGACTATGGGGCGTGGGCCTCATGCATCGGCTAAATGATTATTTCCCCTTCGGGGATCAGTTATTGGTGGACATCAGTCTATTTGGAGGTTATACCCAAGCCCATAGTGAGATTGATGTGAGCGGAAATTTTCCTGGGAATAATCAAATTGGGGAATATGATACCAGGGCCTGGACTTTGGAAGGTGTTGTCAGTTATGATTTAAAGATCGTGACGTTTTTTGGCGCGCTGGGGTACAACAAGATAGATTCGGATCTTAGATTACTGGGCACATATGAAATTGATAACGAAACCCTGATCGACCCGGTAGACGAGTCATTAAATGCTGAAGGGCCGAAAGCTACTGCAGGTATTCGATTAAAACTGGGTTTTGTGGCCATTCATGGAGCCTTCTCTCTAAATAAATATCATGCCCTCACCGCGGGAATAGGGCTGGATCTGAATTAAGTTTGGGGTATAAAGGAAAAGCCTTCTTAAACAGAAGGCTTCTCGGTAAAAGTGTTAAACAGGTGTATGAATTGTGTGTTATGCATCCATATATACCATACCCCCTGGTTTTGGTAACCCCCCGAGCAAGATAAATTTATGGTTTTTTATTAGAAGTGTAGTTAATTATCTGATTTTCAGCACTATAAATAATAGATTTTTTTTGATTTTTTTTATTTTCGTCCTTTTTCAGGGCCAGGGAACTATAAATGCTCTCCGTCTCCTGAGGATATTGCTTAAGGGCGTAATTGATAAAAAGAATAGTGACAAGAACCCCGTATTTCAATAAAAATGAAATTTGTGTATCTAGTCCGGAGCTATATAAAAAAGGTAATTTTATAAAAAATGGACTTTTTTTGGACGGGATTCAAGTTAATAAATCGAGTATATTAAATAAATAAATTTGTATTATTTATGATCAGGATACTGTTCGTTTGTTTAGGGAATATATGCAGGTCGCCAGTAGCTGAGGCAATTTTCAATGAGTTGGTCAGGCAAAAAGAACTAAGTCATAGGTTTCATGCTGACTCAGCGGGAACTGCTGCTTATCATGTGGGTGAGTCTCCTGACCCCCGGTCCCTACAAAATGCCAGAAAGAATGGCATTTACCTAGAACATGTAGCTCGTCAATTCATAGAATCCGATTTTAATCGATATGACTATATCCTGGCTATGGATCACGACAATTTACGGCACATACTTAAATTGGCCCCCGATTCCGGTAATCACCGGGATTCGGTTTACCTTATGCGCAGCTTCCAAAGCAGCCCTGACTCCCTTGATGTACCTGACCCCTATTACGGTGGAGGTGACGGGTTTCAAAAAGTATTTGATATACTGGAAGATGCCAATGGTAAACTTCTGGAACACCTAATGGGCGCTGATGAGCCCTAACGAATTCTTAAGTGCGGTGACCAAAGAGGTTTGTGGCTCCTGGGAGAAACTGACTAGCTACCAGTTGGTAGGAGGGGGTTGCATAAACAGCTGTTATATGCTGGAAACCAGTGCGGGCACCTACTTTCTTAAATGTAACGACCAATCATATGAAGACATGTTTTTGCAAGAGGCCCGGGGGTTACGGTCACTAGGTGATCCTGGACATATCAGAGTGCCAAGACCTCTGAGTTATGGAGTCATAGGGAAAAAAAGCTATCTCTTAATGGAGTATATTAAACCCGGTCCCCCGAGCGGCGTTTATTGGGAAAAACTGGCGGTTGGTCTGGCCGCAATACACCGGATATCCAATGAGAATTTTGGATGGCAGGAGGCCAATTACATCGGCAGACTGCTACAGGCCAATAATTGGTCCAAGGATTGGGAGGATTTCTTTATTAACCAAAGGCTGGAACCACAGGTGAAGATGGCAGTTGATCGCGGGCTGATGCCCGAAAATACGCGGCGGAAATTTTCCGCCCTTTATACTTCTTTGGAGCAATTTATGGTTAAGGAACCGCCTGCCCTGGTACATGGTGATCTCTGGAGTGGAAATATCATGTGCGATCATAGCGGGTTGCCTTGTCTGGTAGACCCGGCGATATACTTTGCTCACCGGGAAATTGAATTGGCTTTTACTACCTTATTTGGAGGTTTTGATACTAAGTTTTATCAGGCTTACCAGGAAACGTTCCCCATGGCAGAGGGCTATATGGAGAGGTTTCATATTTACAATTTGTATCCGCTTTTAGTGCATTTAAATTTATTTGGCAGCGCATATCTTTCCGGTATTCGCGACACCTTAAATCGATTTGACTGATTTTAACCGGTCAGGCCAGAACTCCCCTAAAGTCGGTAGTTGCCAGCATTTGATAATTTTTTCGGGATTTTTGTTGCAACAAGATCTGACGGCCTTTTTTAATGCTATCGACAATCGGTTGCCGGTAATTCTTAACTGTGATCAGTTCGAGATGATCGTTGTAAAGAATATCGAAATCCTGGCTAAGATCATTAATTAGGGACTTGAGCTTATCATCAGGGCTGTCTATACATATGGAAAAAGAGATAGCCGAACTCTGCATCATGTTGATCCTGATATTTTGGCTTTCCAGAAAGTGCAAGATCAGGCTAAGTTTACTTTCATTGATAAAAGTAAAATCCCGCACTTGGAAAGAAATTAAACACTGATTGTCCTTGTGAATAATGGCGGGTTCCAGATCATGTTGATCATCTCCCCCAATGATAGTACCCACGGCACTCGGGTTTACGAAAGAACGGACCTGCAACGGAATTTTCTTTAATGCCAAAGGCCTGATGGTTTTAGGATGAATAACGGTAGCACCATAATACGTCATTTCGGCAGCTTCCGCATAACTAAGTGATGGGTAGCGCATGGTATCAGGCCACCGATCAGGATCTGCATTGAGTATTCCAGGGACGTCCTTCCAAATGGTTACGGATTCTGCATCAAGACAATACGCAAAGATGGCGGCGCTAAAGTCCGAGCCCTCCCTACCCAGGGTGGTAGTAGCACCTTGGAAACTTGCGCTTATAAACCCCTGAGAGATAAACATACTGCTACTTTCATGTTTCAGGATATGCCGGAGTTTTTGCTCAGTTAATTCCCACAATACTTTACCTTCTTTGAATGTGTTATCAGTGATGATTAGGTCACGCGCATCCAATAGCTGGCAAGTAATTCCCTCCTGGTTCAAATAATGGTATATGATTCTGGTTGATAGTAATTCGCCGTAACAGACCACCTGGTCGTAATGGGCAGCGCTGTCATTTGAAATTTCTAACAAAGCATCTTTGAGATCTGACATCAGCTGGTCGAGCTCTTGGCGGATGGGATGATCAAGTTTGGTAAACAAGTCATCGACTATCTCCTGGTGAAAGTTTACTAAATCTTGTAAACCCGGAGCTACATCTTCACCCCGGGACAGAGAAATTATAAGCTTTTCCAGGGCATTTGTAATCTTACCCATGGCGGAAATCACCACTATCAACCGCTCACTCTTGTAGGAATCGATAATGGCAGCCATATTCCTAACGGCTTCAGCATCCCGCACCGATGCACCGCCAAATTTGAATACTTTCATTAACTCACCAATTGATTTAATTGCTAATTTTAACTCGACAACAACAAAACCCTAAATAACGGAAATATTATTTCCGCGGAAATTAATTTATGGAGGATTCACGTATTGGTCTGCCTATCGGCACCGCCCTGGACCGATTTATAAAACGTTATCAAGATGATTTCGCCTATGCCACAGGTGAATTGTCCCAGTTACTACGCGATATCGCACTGGCGGGAAAGGTAGTAAACCGGGAGGTAAACAAGGCAGGTCTGGTAAATTTATCGGGAAGTATTGGCAGCGAGAACATTCAGGGTGAAGAACAACAGAAATTGGATGTGTTAGCCAATATCAGGTTTATCAGGGCTTTTACCAAGGGTGGAGAAGCTTGTGCTATCATTTCAGAAGAAGATGAAAAGATGGTTGATCTGCAAAATAACGGCAAGTATATTATTGCCATTGATCCTCTGGATGGTTCATCCAACATCGATGTCAACGTCTCAATCGGCACTATTTTCTCTATTTACCGGCGACTGTCACCGATTGGTGGACCGGTAACTGAAGAGGACGTATTACAATGTGGAACGAACCAAGTTGCGGCTGGATACCTGCTGTACGGATCCAGCACTATATTGGTCTATACTACCGGAAATGGGGTAAATGGATTTACTTACGAACCCACTCTGGGGGAGTATTTTCTCAGTCATCAAGATATGCGCATTCCTGAGGATGGCCAAATTTATTCTATCAATGAGGCTATGACCAATAGCTTCGACCAACCGGTATTGGACTATCTGCAATATTGCAGGGATCACCACCACACAGCCCGATATATTGGATCTTTGGTGGCGGATTTTCACCGGAATTTACTTAAGGGTGGCATTTATATTTATCCCGCTACCGCTGCCAATCCCTCTGGAAAGCTGAGATTGATGTACGAATGCAATGCCCTGGCTTTTGTAGTGGAGCAGGCAGGTGGTAAGGCCACTACCGGGAGTGAGCGGATAATGGATATTAAACCGGAATCACTGCACCAGAGATGCCCCTTATTTATTGGTTCCGCACGCATGATTGATCGCGCCTTGAGCTTTCAGTAATTACTCTTCTTCCTGGGTACTATAATTGAGAAGTTCCGGAGCTTCTTTAAGTAGGATCTCATACCATTTTATCACCTTCTTTATATCAGAGGGATATACTTTCTGGTGATCATATTCCGGAACCACGCTTTGAAAAAAAGCCTGTAGTTCGGTATTGTCCGAATCTTTATCTAATCCTGTATCCTCCTGATAAAGCTGATATATTTGTTGCAATATTTCTGGCAAAGGCATTGAGCCTTCCTGGTCGGTGGTGTAAATTGATATTTCATCCAGCACGGAAATTTTTTGGTTGGCACTGGCAACCAATTTACTTTTCTTGGAATCCAAACTCTCCACGATCACGCTGACCCTGGTTGGTTTCACAATCCTGTATAAACCGGGTTTGCCGGCAATAGCCACAATATCCTTATATTCCATATAATCTGTTTAGTGTGTCACCAATGTGACCTGTCATTTCTTCCTTACCAATTTTACTTACAGACGAAGATACCATTATTTGAGGTATTGGTTCCCATTCTTCACCCAGGGCTTTTACCAGCAGTTGCCGGTGATGTGCAATGATATTGTTGGAGACTTTATCAGCTTTGGTGAGAACAATGAGGAAGGGGATCTCTTCCTGACCCAGCCACCTTAGGAATTCCAGATCGATCTTTTGTGGAGGATGGCGTACATCTAGCAATACGAATATCTGAACCAGATTCTGGCGGCACTGAAGATATCGTCTCACCATCTGCTGCCACTTACTTTTTTCTTTTTTACCGGCCTGGGCCCAACCATATCCAGGAAGGTCAACTAAATACCATCGCTTATCGATAAGAAAATGATTAATCAACTGGGTTTTGCCAGGCCTAGAAGAAGTTTTAGCCAGACCTTTGTGATTGGTCAGCATATTTATGAGTGAGGATTTACCCACATTAGACCGCCCTATAAATGCATATTCCGGCTTGTCAGGGGGAGGGCATTCCCGATAATCTGTGCTGCTGGTAACAAACCGGGCTGATCGGAAGGTCATGCTTTTAGGGAGTTTGTATCGGCTGCAAAGCTATTAAATAAACTTAAATTAATTCGCTTAACGGATTGTGCAGGTTCTCCTAATAGTGCAAATTTGCATTTGGTTGAAACTTTAATTGACCAACTACATCCGGTGACATGAAGTGTTTTGAAAAAAATAAAAACTAGACTATATTGGGCCCATCCCCATTTTTAAGCTGGCGTTGCCAAAAACTGAAAGTATGTTAAACAGAATTCACTTTCTGGTCATAAGTACAATTTTTTTCTCCACAGTTAATTCACTGGCCCAGGATGATGCCAAAACCGCGGAAGATTACCTGGAGATTGGAGATGAAATTTATTTCAATCAACGGGCATTTGAGGAAGCTAAAAGTTATTACATTCAAGCCGCCGAGTTGGACCCGGAAAACGTAAAAGCAAACTACATGGCTGGCAAGGTGCATCTGGAAACCACCAACAAGGAGCGCGCCACGCCTTATTTCTTAAAGGTTTATGAATTGGATCCTGATTATCGATTTGATATTCTTTATCTGATCGGCCAGGGCTATCAACTTAGCCTGCAGTTTCCCGAGGCTATTGACTATTATAACCAATACCGGGAAAAGGTCATCAACGACCAGGATTACGTGGGAGTAGACCGTATTCCACTGGAGATGGTAGACCGCCGGATTTTTGAGTGTCAAAACGGAAGTGAGTTTATTGCCTATCCCGAAGGCTATTCCATAGTAAATATTGGCCCCAGGATCAATTCCGAATGGCATGATTTTGCACCAGTATTAAACGAGGATCAGACCACGATGATCTTTACTACCAGGCGTAAACAAGGAAATCTCAATCAGGATGTCCACACGGATAATTTTCCTTTCGAGGATATTTTTATATCTCAGCAATCGGACTCCGGCTGGCTTCCGGCATCCAATATAGGTAAGTCTATCAATACTCTGTATCATGATAGTAATATTGCCCTTTCAGCCGATGGTAAAAAATTATATCTGTATAAGGATATCGAAGACGGTACCAGTGATATTTTTGTTTCGGAGCTAAAGACAGACAGCATTTGGTCCACCCCGGTCTCGGTGGGGGAGAATATCAACTCGGAATTCAGTGAAAAGTCATTGTCGGTATCCTCAGATGGTACTACCCTGTTTTTCTCCAGTGATCGCCCGGGGGGAGAAGGTGGCTTGGACTTATATTACAGTAAATGGGATAATAATCAATGGGGGCCAGCGGTAAACTTGGGCTCCGTGATAAACTCTGAGTACGATGAAGACAGCCCGTTTATTGATTATGATCTAAAAACATTGTACTTCAGCAGCCGCGGAGGCATGGGAATGGGAGGATATGATATCTTTAAAGCAGAATATGACAGCGCCTCAAATTCCTGGGAGAACCTATTGAATCTGGGATACCCCATTAATACCCCAGACGATGACATTTATTTTGTTGGCACCAAGGAGGGAAAGAGGGGATATTTTGCATCGGTTAGAGACGACGGCATGGGGTATACGGACATTTACATCGTGTCTGTTCCGCAATCGGATATTGATACCAAGGAGCGGCTAGGCCCCAGAAATTATCTTACCAAGGGGCAGGATAGTACCAGAAGCGATGACCTGTCCCAAGCAGTCACCCTGAATGTAACCATTAATGATTTTGATGACGGGTCCCCGTTGGATGCCACCGTCAGATTACGCAGGGTTAGCGATAATGTGGTTTTTAATATCGCGAGACAGGATCAAGGTCAATATCAAGCTAGGATAACCCATCCGGAAGAAGCTGAGTACCTGCTTTCCATGGAGAAAGATGGTTATTTATTCAAAAATATCAGCATTACCCTTCCCGCTTCCAGTGCCCGGCCCCAAACCATCTCCCGCACCTTTGAATTAAGCAAATTGGAGGTAGGCCTGGGTTCTATCCTGAGAAACATATACTTTGATTTTGACCGATACACTTTAAAACCGGAATCTTACGTGGAATTAAATAAGTTGGAAAATCTACTCGCCTCCAACCCCAATATGCGAATTGAGATAGCTGGACATACAGATTACATTGGTACTTTGCAATACAACCAACAACTATCTTTAAAACGGGCTAGTTCAGTGGTAGATTTTTTGATCAACAAAGGTATTGATGCTAACCGACTAGAGCCCAAGGGCTATGGTAAAACCAGGCCGATTGCCAGTAACGATGACGAGGAAGATGGCCGGGAACTTAACCGGCGGGTGGAATTTATAATTTTACGACGCTAGCAATCGGCCGGTGAATCGGAATACTCATAAGAGCCCCACGATGGTTATACCTTATAAAGATGATTCTTCCGGGAAAAAGGAGCAGGTGGGTAAAATGTTCGACAGCATCAGCCGGCATTATGATTTTCTCAACCATTTTCTAAGCCTTGGTATTGACATTTCCTGGAGAAAAAAAGCCATTAATATGCTGGTAGGAGATAATCCAAAATATATCCTGGATGTAGCCACGGGCACCGGTGACTTTGCAGTGGAAGCCATGAGGTTAAATCCGGAAAAGATCATTGGTGTAGATATATCAGAAGGTATGTTGGAGATCGGGAGGAAGAAAGTCAAGCGGAAAGGACTGGAGCAAAAGATTGAATTAACTTACGGAGACTCTGAAAACCTGGACTTTAACCATAATAAATTCGATGCAGTAATCGTTTCCTTTGGAGTACGTAACTTTGAGAATGTCGACAGAGGCTTGTCGGAAATTTACCGGGTGCTGAAACCCGGGGGAAAAATGGTGGTATTGGAGTTTTCAAAACCCCATGCATTTCCATTTAAACAACTATACGGGGCTTATTTTAACTGGATACTCCCCATGATCGGCAGATTGGTATCACGAGATGATGCAGCTTACAGTTATTTACCCGAATCTGTTAAGGAGTTTTCCTATGGTTCGGATTTTTTGAGGAGATTAAATCAAATTGGGTTTAGAAATACTTTATGCAAGCCCCTTACTTTTGGAATAAGTTCAATTTACCTGGCACAAAAGTAGTTATTTGCCTTCTACTTATGGTTTGTGGCACCCAGGCCTTTGGGCAACGGAACCGAAGCATCAACCTCCCTAATTACGATGACCGCTGGCTGCACTATGGCTTCTATATAGGAGTGGAAGCTTTTCAATACAAACTGAAATATTCGGAGTTGTTTATTACCCCGGAAATGGATACCGTACTTTCAATTAATCCGGCAAGCTCCGTCGGCCCGGTTAATATTGGGTTTGTAGTAAATTTCAAAGTGGCGGATTTCTTAAATTTACGTATCCTGCCCAAATTTGGCATCAACGAACGTGAAGTAACTTATAACTATCTCAACAGTTCCGAAACCCAAATTATCGAAACAGTAGAAATGGAATTTCCACTGCTGTTGAAGTATAAATCAGTTCGTCGAGGGAATTACCGGATGTATCTGGTTGGTGGTATAAACCCCTCAATTCGGGTGGGAGGAATGAAAGACACTGATGGTGAAGGAGAGAGACTGGATATTAAAGACTCTGACATCGCCATAGAATTCGGAGTAGGCTTGGACGTTTATTATCCGTTTTTCAAGTTTTCACCGGAAATAAGATTCTCCCGAGGTATTGTAAACAATCTCGCTTCCGAAAACAATTTTTACACTAAAGGGATAGACCGGTTAACTTCCAACTCTGTCAGTCTATTCTTATACTTTGAAGGGGGGCGGTGAACCCTGTGGTTGCTCCTTGCTAATTATTTCCCTCAACACACTTTCTTCTATAGTATGGCCTCCCGAGTAGATAATTCGCCGCGGCTTTACTCCCAGGTCTTGCAGCATTTTATCTTGCTTGGCAATCCGCTGTGGGGTGATATATTCATCTTTATTTCCGTAAATCACGTAGACTTCCAGGTCTTCAAATCGGTGTTTACTGGATCGCAAGTCCATATCTTCCGCCAGCATTCCAGCCCACAGAAAAATACGATGGAATTTAAATGAAGATTGGGCCAACCAACGGGAGATAGTGGCAGTCCCCTGTGAAAACCCTAAAAGGTTAATTTTAGGGGTAGATATGGTGTCAACTTCTAACTGATAGATGCTGTTTAGATAATTTAGATAATTATTAATATCCCGAAGTCGGTCTTCTTTGGTCATCCAGGCGGCACCAACCCTGCCGCTAAATCCCTGTAGGTAAAACCTGTTTAAGCCTTCCGGAGCGATAATACAGTGTCCATATTCCTCTAGCCATTGGAATTTTTTAATAAAAAATGAGGCTAGTTGGCCATAACCATGTAGTACGAACCACAACTGCCCTCCATTATGTTTCAGGGATCCTGTTTTGAAATACCGTTGGTTGTATTCAAACGAAGTTTGTAATTCCATCAGGGAAAGATAACGAAAACTAGTCTGTCAAGACATCAACGCTCAATCGCTGGAAGAAAGCCTGCGAAAACTTAGCGCTCCCATGCCACAGTCACCCGCTGATGTGGTAGCTTTGAATTCAAAATAGTAGACTCCAGTCTGCTTACAATGAAAACTAAGTTCGGGAAGTAGACGGTCATCTGCCTGGTTACTGGCTACAAGTTTACGCTTACTGTTGTAAACGTTGATCTCAACCTGAGAAGATACTTTTCCCTGTTCACAGAGGTTTATGTAGTACTCGGTGTCTCTAGCCAAAATCGAGGAATACTCTTTACTGGGAAATTGATGTGGCAGCAATTTATAGCTTTTGACGAAAATATTATCCTTGCTGATTTGTTCCAGGCATAAGGCATCGACTCCCTCCGAGTTGCACTGGGCCCAAAGACAGGGTATAGTCTGGACGGATATAAAAGCTAAAACTATCAGGTATTTTCCCATTTTCTGTGGTATTTAACTCAAAAATATCATGAGAGAAATACCAAATCAAAGAGTTTATGGCGGATAACTTACAGAGGTTTGGTTTATTTCCTGATTTGCCTGGGTATGTTGACTTGGAAGGAGAAATATTGTATATCCTGGTCTAAATCCTTAAAATGATAACTGAGCTGCCCACCGGACTTACGCGCCATATCCACTAGCCCTAAACCAGCACCTCCCTTTTCAGATATGCTATTATCTTTCATGATTTGCTTGTACAGGTCTTTAAGTCCTTCGTTGTCCAGAGAATTGATCCGATCAATCTTTGATTTAAGGTCCTTTACATAACTGTCGTCTACCACGTTGCCCGATGAAATGATGTACTCTTCTTCCTCTCGTCCAATCATAAAAATTGCCGGATGTTCATCATGGTCCTGGCCTCCGTGCTTGGCAATATTCTGTAGGCATTCCACAATTACATTAAATACTTTACGCTTGATGGTAGGGTCTTCCTGTAGTGAGTCGATGTTTCGCTCCGCCATCAGCAGTACGGATTTAGTTATTTGTTGGTCAAATTTGCCCTCATAAACCAAAACGATATTGTTTGGATCCATCTGTTGGTGCAGGTCAAATTCAAATTTCATGCGGTATTTCATTTCAAGTTTTCCTCTGAAAATTTGAACGGCAGCAGCATGTCCACTGATTCTGCATGATAGACCTTTCCATTCTCGCCTTCCATTAAAATCTCTATAGGCTGGCCTTGTTTTGATTGGTATTCGATCATTACCTGACGGCACCCGCCACAGGGTGTTACCGGCAAGTATTGGGATCCGGAGGCTTTTTGGGCGCTGATGGCAAGTTTATAGATGGTTTTTTGGGGATGATGACTGGATGCCGCAAACAATGCCACCCGTTCCGCACATAAACCACTGGGATACGAAGCGTTTTCCTGGTTGGATCCAGTGATAATGAGGTCATCTTCGAGAAGCACTGCACAGCCAACCTTAAAACCGGAATATGGAGCGTAAGCTTGGTTCAAGCTTTTTCGGGCTAGTATTAAGAGCTGGCGGTCTTGAGGGTCTAATTGATGGTCGTCAGAAAACTCGTTCAGGTATATATTCGCAGATATTTTCCTACTCATTCCAAGGTAATATACCATAAAATTTTCTTTCAGCGTAATGGAATCTGCCTATAATATTAGCCATATTATTAACAGGTTGAGGCGTTGATTAGAGGTTAGAAAGTTTTATCTTTCACCGCATCATCGGCAGCCTCACAGTATGAAGAAGATTTTGGTTCTTGGGGCAGGTAGGTCTTCAACTTCTTTGATCTCCTACTTGTTGCGAAATGCTCCGACATATGATTGGGAAGTCACGGTAGCTGATATGGCCCGGGACCAGGCCTTGCTGAAAATAACGGATCATGCTTATGGTAAAGCCTTGGAATTGGACCTGGAGTATACCGAGAGGGTAAGGTCCGAAATTCAGGACTCACAATTAGTCATTTCTCTTTTGCCAGCCTCTATGCACCCGCAAGTGGCTAAAATCTGCCTGGAAACATATCGGCCCATGCTGACCGCCTCTTATGTATCAGATGAATTAATGAAGCTTGATCATGAGGCTAAAGCAAAAGGTGTGCTATTATTGAATGAATGCGGTTTAGATCCCGGCCTGGATCATATGACGGCTATTGCCGCTTTAGACCGGGTGAGATCTCAAGGCGGTGAGATTGACTCATTCATTTCTTACACCGGTGGATTAATCGCACCTGAAAGTGAAGATAATCCCTGGAGGTACAAATTCACTTGGAATCCTCGGAACGTAGTGCTTGCAGGACGAGATACTGCTCGATTTATTCGAAACGGGCGTTATAAATACATCCCATATCATAAAGTCTTTAGCAGGCTAGAGCAGGTAGGAATAAGAGGTTACGGGGCATTTGAAGGTTATGCAAATCGCAACTCCCTAAAGTATCGAAAATTATATGGATTGGACACTGTAGATACCATGATTCGGGGTACTTTGAGAAGACCGGGGTTTTGCGCTGCTTGGGATGTGTTCGTGCAATTGGGTATGACCGATGATTCCTACATCCTGGAAGGGCTGGATACTATGACCTACCGAGACTTCGTTAACACCTTTCTCTACTACCATCCGGCAAAATCTGTAGAGGAAAAACTTTGTGATTATTTAAATATCTCATCCCAAGGTGCAGTTATGCAAAAATTAAATTGGCTGGGCATCTTTGACTCCAAACCTATCAATATTGTTTCAGGCAGTCCCGCTTCCGTTTTACAGCATCTACTGGAATCTAAGTGGGAATTCAGGAAGCATGACCGGGATATGATCGTCATGCAGCATCAGATCGGTTATAAGCTGAGTAATAAATACCACCGATTATTTTTATCACTGGTCACAAAGGGTGATGAAGATCAAACGGCCATGTCCAAAACCGTGGGATGGCCATTGGCCATTGCAGCGAAGCTGGTGCTAAGTGGTGTAATAAAAGATACCGGAGTAAAAGTACCGGTATCTCAAGCGTATTACGTTCCTATCCTGGAAGAGTTATCAGGACTGGGGGTACAGTTTATCGAACAAAATGACTAGGCATCTTCCTCATAGCCCTGGTCTATTTTTAAATCACCAGCAGCTGCTGACTCTACTGCCAGCTGATCACATCGTTCATTCAAAGGATTACCATCATGTCCTTTTACCCAAATAAACTTTACTCGGTGTTTTCGGTAAAGTTCCAGGAATACTTTCCATAGGTCGGCGTTCTTTTTCTTCTTGAAGTCCTTTCTCTCCCAATTTTGAAGCCATCCTTTTTCTACTGCATCGACTACATACTTGGAATCCGAATAGACCCTAACGGTATGCCCCTCACCTTTTAATGCCTGAAGACCTCGGATTACTGCCAGCAACTCCATACGATTGTTAGTGGTGAGACGGAAACCTTCGGTTAATTCCTTCCTATGTTGCTTGTAGATCAAAATGGTACCGTATCCTCCCGGACCAGGGTTGCCGCTACTGGCACCATCCGTATACATGGTGATCATATTTTGAAGAGATTTGTTTTAATCAGTTTGATGGCAATGGCCAGTAGAATTATTCCAAAAACTTTCCGCAATATATTAAATCCTCCAGCCCCCAGCTTTTTTTCCAACCAGCCTGAGCTTCTCAATACCAGGTAAACGAAAATCAGGTTGACTGCAATACCTATAAGGATGTTATAGGTGGAATATGCGGCTCGCAATGAAAGTATGGTGGTCATGGTTCCTGCACCAGCGATAATCGGGAAGGCCAGAGGAACGATGGATGCGGTGTTAGCCTCATCGGGGTTCTGTTTGAAGATCCTAACTCCTAAAATCATTTCCATACCTAGTATAAACATTACTAACCCCCCGGCGATAGCAAAAGATGCGATATCCAGTCCAAACAATTTTAATATAGATTGCCCTAAAAATAGAAATGATATCATGATGATCCCTGAAACCAGGGTAGCTTTCCCGGACTCAATACCTCCAGCCTTTTTCTTTAAATCAATTACTACCGGAACCGAACCCAGTATATCGATCACTGAAAAAAGGATCAAGGTAACCGAGAGTATTTCCTTAAATGAGATCATGCCTCAAAAATTTTTTTGCAAAGCTAGGAAATAAGGATACTCTAACAAAGAGTTGGAGTAATTCAGAATCCTTTGGAATTCCAGAATGCATGGAGGCTGTTAACCTCTTCCGTTGTTATGGCGGGAAAGTTTGCGATGCGAAGGGTGCTTTGCTTCAATGAGCCGTAGCCTTTACCCAGGCTGAAACCGTTGCTCTTGGATTCTTCCATTATAGTATCAATTTGAGCTGGCGGGGCGGTTAAGGCGATGACAGTGGATGACCTGACCTGATTGTTTTGAACGTAAGGCTTCAATATTTGCAGAGAATCTACAAACTTCATCCATTGCTGATGCCGCTTGACTACCAAGGTCTCAACATCCTCAATGGTGTGTTGCTCTAATACTTTAGATAATAGGAATATGGCCATGACATTAGGTGTGTGAGTGGTTTGGTATCGATCCATATACCAGGCCATGCGGTTCAAACTGTTGTAATGCCGATCATCACCTAACCAACGAGCTTTGTCCAATGCTTGGGGAGAGCATATCATTATACCCATTCCAGCAGGTAATCCCAGGCATTTTTGCACAGAAGCGAACCACACGTCACCAGCTGCCCAAGGAAGACGAATACCTCCCAATGAAGAAGTAACATCCAAGGCCACTAGAGTGTTGGGGTATAGTGATCTCAGCTGCTTAATCAGAGTGGGCGAAATCTGGGTACCATTGGAAGTTTCGTTTTGAGTAAGGGCGATCAGTTCAGTTTTACTCAACCCTTCCACGGGCAACTCTTTTTCTGTAGGATAAGGGACACTCTTGGCCACTTCGTTGATCTTTTGAGTGTAATGGAACCACTTTTCTCCAAAAGCTCCATTATAAAGGTGCAAACTGCGTTTCTCTATCAATGATTGAGCGATAATCTCCCAACATTCAGTAGCGGATGAGGTGAAAAAGCAGCTATAATCATGAGGTATTTCCAAACTGCCCCGCAGTAGGCCTTGCGTTTTCTGCATCAACTCTGCAAATTCCGAACTTCGGTGGTTTACACTCAATAAACTTCGTTCATAAGCCTCCTCTACCCACTGGGGAACTTGTTGGTAGACTCTAGAGGGTCCCGGGTAAAAGCTGATCATGGCTGTTGGTAATTCACCAAGTATTCTAATGCCAATTGATAGCCACCTAGCCCAAATCCAGCAATCATCCCTACACAATTCTTCCCCACCAGGCTTTGGTGGCGATAAGTTTCACGGGCGTGAATATTAGATATGTGTACTTCGATTACTGGAGTGGTAATAGCAGCCACTGCATCAGACAAGGCTACGGAAGTATGGGTATAACCACCGGCATTAAGTACGATGCCATGGGCACTAAATCCCAATTCATGCAATTTGTCGATAAGATCTCCTTCCACATTAGACTGGTAATATTCCAGATCCAGCTTAGGCCACTGTTCTCTGAGTGAGGTCATGAACGATTCAAAGGTCTGATTCCCGTATACTTCAGGCTCCCTTTGTCCGAGTAGATTAAGATTTGGGCCGTTGATAATGGCTATTTTCATGCTGATAAATATAAATATATAAATCAAATTAGCCCCACGCTATTATCTTTGCCCTAACTTCCCAGGTATGAATTGGACCACTTTGATAAAGCAATATGAGCACTACTTGAAACTGGAGCGTTCTCTTGCAAGCCATTCAATCAGCGCCTACATCCGAGACATTTCAAAATTTAAAGATTTTATTATAAGCGCCAGGCATCCCAAAGGACCAAATGAGGTTATAGTTGAAGACCTTAGAGAATTCTTGCAGGATCTCAATGAAGTAGGGATGATGCCCGCTACACAATCCAGGATTATATCCGGTATCAAGTCTTTTTTTAGGTATTTAGAATCAGAAGATCTAATTACCAAAGATCCCGCAGCTTTGATAGAAGGACCTAAATTGGGGAGAAAGCTTCCGGATACATTGAATGTTCATGAAATTGAGCGTATTGTCGCTGCAATAGATCACTCATTACCTTCTGGAGCCCGTAACCGGGCTATCATTGAGACACTATATAGTTGTGGGTTGAGGGTCAGCGAACTCGTGGCCTTAAAGATCCAGGATATACATTTTGATGTGGGATTTCTAAAGGTCATGGGTAAAGGAAGCAAACAAAGACTTGTCCCCATCGGCCAATCGGCTATGAAGTACCTGAAGATATACATCGACCAAACCCGGGGACGACAAAAAATAAAAACCGGTTGCGAATCAATAGTATTTTTAAATCAAAGAGGAAGTGGTCTTTCAAGGATTTCCGTTTTCAATCTGGTTAAGGAGTTGGTGGCCACCGCTGGGATTAATAAGAAAGTAAGCCCCCATACCTTCAGACACAGTTTTGCCACTCATCTCATAGAGGGCGGCGCAGATCTGAGGGCAGTGCAACAGATGCTGGGTCATGAGTCTATTACTACCACCGAAATCTATACCCATCTGGACCGGGATTACCTCAGGCAGGTGGTTACAGACTATCATCCCAGAAGTTAGAGGTGTTCTTCCAGGTTATCTATTGGTTTAGTTGAATTTGTGTAGTATTGTGCTAAAATGGTTTACACCTAGGACACAGTTTATGAAAACAGTAAAAGAAGACAGCAAAGTAAGTGTACATTATACCGGAAGATTGGAAGACGGAGAGGTTTTTGATTCATCTAAAGGAAGAGAGCCCCTCACATTTACCATGGGGGAGGGTCAATTGATCAAAGGATTTGAGAAAGGAATCGTTGGAATGGAGTTAAATGAAACCAAAACGGTAAATATATCTTACAACGAAGCCTACGGGCCGGTACGGGAGGAGTTGATCCAAAAAGTGGACCGATCGATGCTCCCCTCTGGTCTTGACCCGCAAGTCGGTCAGAAGCTTACCTCCGAGGGCTCTGATGGCAGCAAGAGAGTGGTGAACGTGGTGGCTACTGATGGGCAAAGTATTACAATTGATGCCAATCACGCTTTGGCAGGTAAAGATCTTATTTTTGATATCGAAGTGGTATCAATTCAATAACAGAAAAAAGCCGGCACTATTAAGTCCCGGCTTTTTATTTAATACCCATTAGGGATAATTCACACACCTGTTTAACAAACTAAAGACGGTCAAAAAGTTGATCTACATAACGAGAGATAACGTAAACTACTCCAATGGTTACCAAAGAACAACCGACGAATAAACCTAGAAATACTCCTAACATAGCCTTAGTCATTTGTTAAACTCATAACGAATATCAACAATTATTACTGAACAAACTATCGGAATTGGCCGCTCCCCTGCCACATGTAAGGTTTAATATCTTCAGGTAAGTAAATGCTACAAACAATTAATTTAGTACTAATAAAAAGCTAAATATTACAATTTATAAAGCAATTGTATTCTTAGGTCAGTTTGTGATTTAAGTGAATTTGGATTTAGCGTAGATGAATTTGTAATTATTTTATTGAAAATAGTACGGGAAACCCGTGCCCAACCATTTAACTTTTGGGATATTTTAACCTTGGAAAGCACATACCAGCGGCTACCTGTTCCCTGATAGAATGGAAAACTAAAGCTGTATAGCAAATCTCTTTCATAAGTGTACTGGCGATTGTCAAAGTCATCTGTATTGAAAATGGTGGCGTTCAAAGTGAACTGAAACCACGACTTATCCCAGATAATTTCTTGAGAGGCCAAAAAACCCTGCGTTTTCTTAAGTTGGCTCACACCGCTCCATTGGAATCGACTTTTCAGGGTCCATATATGGTGTGTCCATTTACTCTTTAATATTACTTGATGTCTTTTTTGTGCTAACAGCCGGTTGGTTTGGGTAGTGGCCAGGGGGTGATTTATTTGCATGGTCCTGGTTCTCCATTGCAAATCGATATAATTTAGTTTTTTAGGAGTATACTGCATCCTGAACATACTCTCCAGGCCTTCTGAAGGCTGATCTGCCCTGAATGAAGCCCAGGGCAGTCGATACAAATCAAGATACCCGCTCCATTTCCACTGTGGATTTATTAGCCATTCAGTGCCCAGGTAAATTCCATATTCATTATTATTCCGGGTGGATATTCCTACATCGCCTCCGGCAATACTTTGAAAGCCTTTTTCTAACAGGCGCCATTTTAAGGCTGTGCTGATTTGTGGGGAAATGCTGGTTAATACTCCTACCACCAAACCTTTTCCGCCATTGGCCGAGATAGCTCCCTGGGCGAAAAAATGAGAATTATGAAGGGTTTGTTCAAGTGATAAACTGTAATTGCCATTGGATTTACCAGAGAAATAGAAGGAGTTATACCTTCTTTTGGCGGGTATCAAGGGCAGGCTGATATTTTGATGCAAAGCCGACAGTGACACTAATGGCCCCGAATCAATCTGGGACCTCAAATTTATACCGGCATGTGTGTTCCAAACCTGGTTTTTACGTGACAGTTCTTGCCTGTTGCGATGTAGACCTTGTCTGATAATGGATGTGATAAAACCACCTGCAGGGAAATTTCTGTCCGGTTCCCGTATGGCTGCGTCCTCCTTAATGTGAGAAATGAAGGTGCTGAGCAATAGCTTCTTTTTAAATTCGTATTCCGCTGCAACGCCCCGATAATACCCACTCTCGGTTACCGAACTGTAGGGTATCAAACCAATGCTGGCTCTTTTAACACCTGCAATAACTTGCCTTCCCAGGGAGAAGCCGGAACTGAATATTAAACCCTGATCCCACTGTCCTTGAAAATCTCCGATAATGATCTTGCGAAAATTTCCGATATTCTCCAAGGCAAGATGAAAGGACCAAAAATCAGCTCCGAACTGCTTGGAGTTCCAGGTCCATACTTCTCCAGGGTCTTTTTCCACGGTAATTCCCAAACCAAAATCGCCGGGCTTCCTAATTCTAAGACGACTTAAAACACCATTAGGAGAACCCCGGAAATTAGCGGCTTCAATGCTATCCCCATCTGCGGATTCCAGCCTCCGTTTAAATCGTACCATTAAATAACTATTTTGCAGATCATTTACCCTGGTTTTTAATTTTCTGGGGTCGGCATTCAGCTTTGCCTCATTCAACACTATTAAAGGTGCAATCAGCCTTATAGTATGTAAATCCCATCCAGGAACCGCCTGCAGCTCGTAAATATCAATTAGCTTACCGTTGATCTTTCTGTAGGCTATTAGGCTTTGAGCCTGGAGCTGAGAAACCCAGGGAAGTTGTATCAGTTCCTCATAGGTTATTAGATTTATTTGAATTGGATGTTGAAACTCCTGGCGCCACTGATCAGTTAGTTCCGATTCAGCTAGATCATCACCGGAATACAGACTTTGCAGGTTTATGGTCTCTTCTATAAGGTCCTCCATTTGACCAAAAGTATGACCTATATTGGCTGCCATACAGAGGATCAGTAGCAGTCTCATGGCCAATGTACCGATACCCCTGTTTGATGGGTTAATCCGATTCCAGGGTGAATGATTAGGGCGTAATTGAATTTTACCCGTTGGTGGTGGATACCTAGCCCGGTGTGCACCGCTCTGGTGAACGTATTAAGCCCAATTCGCAAGGGAAATTTCTCTCTAATAAGATATTCCATCCCCATTTTAAATTCTAAAGGTGATCCCACCATATTGCTGGTTTCCGCTGAAATAGTGAAATATTTTTCCAGGCTATAGGATATTCCAGCATTTAATGAAGAGGGCAGGGGCTCCTCGATAAAAATGCGATTTTGGTTTGGGTTGATAACCAAGATAGAGGCCAGCCATTGATCACTAAGGGCTATCTGTAGTCCCACTTCAAAACTCAGTGCTTGGCCAACAGGTATTTCGGGGATTAGAATTCGCCAATAAAGTAGTTTCAATCCCAGTCGGACCTTTTCGGTAACATATGCCCCGGATAGGGCCAGAATTTGTTGACGGAAACTGTTGTTGCCAAAATTTACAAAACCTATGCCCAAGGGCACTTCAAGCGGAATGCCAATGCCTACTCCTATGGTGCTGAGTTCCGTGATTCCCAGTGGTAAGCGATATAGGGTTATAAAATTCCAGCCTGAGGTTTCAGCTAGTCCCGCGCTATTGGCGAATATTGACTCGATCCCCTTAACCGTAGTCACCATCTGTCCCATGCCACTGCTGCCTGTTGGAGATATCTGGCATTTTACGGTAAAAGGTAATATAAATAACCAGCCTGTTGCCAACCATTGAATCATAAGACTCAAAGATCAGCATTGATAGTTTCAGCAGTTGATACTAAGGGTAAAACTGAAAAATTACCTAGAAACGGATGTTAATAGTTTTAGTTTCCGGCCTAACTATCCGCTCTGAACTATTACCGCGATAGGAGAATTGTAAGGTTCGTTGATCAGGATTTCCGGGTACTCTTATGGAATAATTACCGTTGAAGTCTGTCACAGTGCTTAGCCCGGTGCCTTTAACCATCACATTTACCCCCGATAGAGCTGTTCCATCACTGCTGGAAGTTATAGTCCCGGTTACGGTAACGGCAGTATAGAAAGCTTCCTCAATAGCATCGTTCTCGCTTTGTTCAACCGTGGGAGCTTCAGTAGTGGCTGTGGTGGTAGATTCACGATCCGGAGCGCCCTCTACGATCTCTCCTTCATCTGAAAGCCTGAACTGGGTGGTGCTGTTACTGGAATTAGCTGGATTATCCCTATTGACCGTACTTTGGGTTTGACCAGAGCTGTTTGAGCTGGTTGAGCGATCGGGGGCCGGTGGGGTATCGGAGGGCGGATCCGCAGACTCCTGGTTTTGCAGATTGGCTATGCTGTCAAGAATATTTTGATCGATGACCTTTCGACCTCGCTTTAAATATTCCTGGTATTGCTCTTCAAAACTGGGTTCCTGATTAGTTACTTGGATATTGGGAGCATCTCCCCCTGCAGGAGTAGCAGGGCTATTTATATTTAATTCGAGGTAGATTAAAACACCGATTACCAACCCGGCTAACACAAATGCTACAACCTTACCGGTAGTCCACTTCCATGGCTTTTTTTGGTTATATCGATGCAGGGATCTACTACGCATTATTTCATGGGTTCCAAGACAAAGATAGCACTTCTGGTGAATTCAACGTTTGGTGATATTAGCGAATTTGCTAACCAGGAGATCGTACCACAAGCTCCAAATGGAGTAAAGATCGTGATAACTGGATAAGTATAATTGGCCCGCAGATGCTGTCACATTAAGGTTGGAGGTCCTTTTGTATAGTCCATAACGTTCAGATTGGCAGATCAGTATGCCAAAAAACGTCACTGTGATGGTCGCTAGTGTCAGGTGATTGGCGCACCAAATTCTAAGGGTGATTATCATTCTCCAGAATTCCGCCTTCCCCAGGTGAAACGCTATGACCTGATGCAGGTCTGGTCCAGTAGTAGTTAACCAACAGGCTAATGACTTTAAAGGAAATAAGTAAAAGAATTGCGTATAATAACATGGCTAGAACTTTCAAACCGCTACTATTAATGCATATATTGAATATAAGTAACCCAATAATTAATATAACTATATCAATATAACGAATAAAATTAACTGGGGGTTCCCCAAAAACTGATCAAATTCCGACTTTGGAGCATCATTGCTGCAGGGGCGTTATAGAGAGAAGGGCTAAATTCCGGCCCTTATATTGACAAAGAATCCAGAATTTCCACGATCATTAAAAGAGTATTCAAGTCGCAGCACCAGATCGTAATAGGTAACAATATCCAATCCGGCTCCTCCACCAAAGAGATAGCGATTGGATAATGGCTTATTCTCCGGATCGCTAAGTTCATTATCCACATAACCAGAATCAAAGAAGGTTTTGAGATAAACTGCAATAGGAATGGTCTGGAACTGAGGAATTGGAATGCTTCTGATCTTTTGTTCTTTAAAAAAGAGCAATTTCTTCAATGAGATCTTATTCAGGAGATAATTTTGGCCCTCCACTACATAGAGGTCATAACCTCGAATATCATCGGGACGATAGCCAATAGCTGCGGTGTTGAAGTAGGCCTGTCTTTTAGGGAAGCTGGCCAAACCGGTTATTCTACTGCTCAAGTAAAAGTTGTTTTCCAAGGGAAAGTATTGGGCAAAACTGGCTCGCATCCATAGCCTGCTCAAGTCATTGTAGATACCCAATCCATTTTTTTCTACCTTGAGGCTAAGAAAATTTCCTTCTAATGGATAGGCAATATTGTCGCGATGGTCCCGGGTAAACCGGTAGCTGAGGGTAAAAAATCGCTGAAGATTTTGCCCGTCCAGAAAGTAATTGGGATTTAGCTGAGCGATAGTATCATTTATGGAAGTCCTGTTAAATCCAAGGGTTACGAAGTGACGGTTATAGAAAGAGTAGCGATGGCTCCAGGTCAAACTGGTAAAAAAGCTACGCCGCAGAACTTCTTCGGAGTCTATGAAAGTTTGCTTGTTGTCCGTGGATCGATATGCCAGGTTTTTCTGATCTGAATAACCGATGTCAAACCTCAGGCCATTCCGTTGATTCTGGTCAAACGACGGTACCACATAATTAAGTGCGAAGGTCTGGGTAAATCCAAACTGTGCTACCAATTTTAGGGTTTCCTGGCGCCCCCTGAAATTATATTGAAATAGTTTAAGCCCATAATTTACCCGGGACAAATCCCGGTCCTGATTGGCCCACCATTCATTGAAGCTGCGATCAGCTAATTTAAAAATTGGTGAGGGGAAAAAATACCAGCGCTCCTTTACTTGTACTACTAGGTCTACGTAGTCCTCGGAAAGTCCAATCACCTGGATGTTTACCTCCAGAAACAAACTGGTATTGATCAGTTTTTCCCGGTCTTTTTCCAGGATCAGGGGAAGGTCGCTGCGCATAACTTTAGAACCAGGGCCCAGGGATAATTCCCTCAGAATTATACGTTCTTTGGTACGGCGATTACCCACCACAAAGACTTTGGTGATCTCAACGTTTTTTTGCTGAAGACTATCGGATTCTCGCTGGATATTTTGTGGTGATTTTGCCAATATAAGGCTGTCAGAAGTGCTTTGAGCCTTTGGGGACTTTACACTAACCACCAATATTATCCACACCAATATTCCAGTCCTGATCAATCCTACAAAATTTATTCTCCCCGTTGAAACCTTAAAGCTAATGCTAATTAAAGTTGATTTAAATTGAAATGGTTTCCAAATCTGACATTGAGAATACTTTTTGTCATAAAATTGCATTTTTCCTATTGAAATTGGATAATTCTAGGGAAGCTATCCGGGTTAGACACACAATTTATGTATGTTTATAGCATGAGAAAATGGTTGCGCCACGCATTTGTTTTGCCCATCAATATATATCAGTGGACGATTTCTCCGTTCTTTCCGGCGAGTTGCCGCTTTGCCCCAACTTGTTCGGAATACGCAAAACTTGCGGTGATGAAATACGGCATAGTGCAAGGCACCGCATTGGCCATTAAACGCATGGCAAAATGTCATCCATGGGGAGGGAAAGGTTATGATCCGGTCCCTTGAGATTTACGCCAAACTCGATAGAGAATAACTATTCCCGCTATGATGAGAGGTATACTAAGCCATTGCCCCATGTTTAAGGGGATATCATCCTCGAATGCTTCCTGATTCTCCTTGATGAATTCATAGATAAAACGCAGCCCAAAAAGGATCACCAGGAATATACCAAAAATCAGTCCTTCGGGGGTCTCTTGCTTTCTTCGATTCCAGATAAACAGCAACAACAAAAATAGCAGAAAGCTGGAAATAGATTCATATAGTTGCGCCGGATATCGGGGAATTCCCCCTACTATGACCTCGGCGGCAACTCCTGCACCGCTAGCAGGTACCAGCCTATATGGTAAATTCGTACTACCTGGTGCTAAAGTATGCGGTTCCAGCCGCTGACCCAAGTGATTTAGCACGTTGTTCATTCCGTCATTGAGAAATTCAGTGGCAACTTCCTGGGAGATTCCAGGTTCGAATTGAATGAATAGCTTTAGAGGAGCAACCATACCGAGTGAATCGGCGGCTGCAGTGGCCTTTGAGGCTTCAGCATGGGCAATAAATGGCTGTATAGCAACATATTCTTCCATCGAACGTGCAAACACTACTCCAGAGCTATCATTTGTGGGCTTTCCTACAATCTCAGAGTTTATAAAATTACCAAATCTGATCAGGGCGCCTGCCAACGCTACAATGATCACTACCCGGTCTACTACCCACAAGTAACTTTGGTCTGGTTTTTTCTTGGAATAGAGATATATACCAGTGAGGATACCAATGGCCGCTCCATGACTGGCTAACCCGCCTTCCCATACAAACAATATTTTCCAAGGGTTTGATAGATAATACACGGGATCGTAGAAGAGGCAGTGCCCTAACCTTGCCCCTACTACAGTAGCTACTATCATATACAGGGTGAGAGTTTCGACATCCTGCCTGGGTTTTCCCTCCATCTTGTAGATATAAAACATCAGCTGTTGCCCAATTATGAATCCCAGGGCGAACAAGAGTCCGTACCATACGATAGGATGGTCATTAAACGGCAGCCTAAACATTTCCTTAGTGGGATCCCAGACGATATAGTTGAAAAGATTCATTAAGTTCATGGCTTAGAAGATGTGGATTCCGTAGATATTAACTCATTTAATTCCGCTAGTTCCCGGTCAAATCCAGCGGATAATATGGGAAACCTGCACCAGGTTTTAGGATCTATGTTGAAATCATCCAAATGAAAAGAAGGGGCGATTCGCTCTCTTTTCCACTGATTTCGCGCCCATAAGGTATAAAATTTCACTATATAACGGAGTAGTTGTACCGGAGGTTCGATTTTTTCTTCCGACAATAAAAGATAGACTTGCTTGGGGCTTAGATGATCTCTGATAGCTAATCTTTCGATCGCAACAAGAGTGCTGTAAGGCAT
This sequence comes from Cyclobacteriaceae bacterium, assembly GCA_965224285.1. Taxonomy (GTDB): domain Bacteria; phylum Bacteroidota; class Bacteroidia; order Cytophagales; family Cyclobacteriaceae; genus JAJCYK01. The sequence goes on along the minus strand of OZ245043.1, from coordinate 2,237,916 downwards.
TAGATCAGTTTCATCTGTTTGAGATTTTTCTTTTGGCCTTAATTCGGCAGTGGGCTGCATGGAGTTCACCAGCGATAACCCGGGATAGTCAAGGTTCTTTTCGGCCCATTTTAACCAGTCCAGGATGAATTTTTTGTCAACTGCAGCTATCGGACTGATGCTGCCGCAGGTGTCCCCGTCCATGGTAGCGTATCCCACATCGCCTTCACTTCGGTTGGACGTACTTATTAACAGGAAGCCCTTTATATTGGCCAGCATCCAAATGATCGGGGCCCTGGCCCTTGCTTGAATATTCTGCAAAGCGATATCATCTCTATTCCAGCTTAAATTTCTTTGCAATACTTCCTCAACCTTGGACTGATAGGAGCTTATCTCTGAATCCACCGTCCAATGATGAAAAGTGGCTCCGATTGACTTAGCCAGATTGGCAGCCGATTCATAAGTGGCTTGTGAGCTGTTTACTGTACTTTGATAAGCACAGGTCAACAATTTACCGATAATTACGCGCACTGCTTCTCCGGCATTTATTCCAGATATATCATCCAATAAATGATCACCCCCAATTTTGCTAAGGAAAGCTTCAGGGCCTAATTCTGATACTCCACGCCTCACCATTTCCGATACCAAAACCGCACATAAGGATGAGTCTGCTCCACCACTAAGGGAAAGGACAAAACCCCTACTTTTGCTTTTACGCAGGTAATCAAAAAGAGCCAGGCTGACTGCCTTTACAAATTCGATTCGGGTGTCATGGGTATCTGAATTCATATCGGCCCGGCTCCGCTCCGGATGTTCGAAATCCACAATGGCAGTGGTCATATTAACCTGTTTGAAAGATAACTTTTGGTTACGCTGAATCAGCCTGCCTTTTTGAGCTATAAAAATATCTCCGTCGAATATCATGCGTCCGCTTTCATTTCCTAATAGATTGCTGTATACATAAACGCAATCAAAATTCTGGCTGCTTTGAGTTACCAACTCCCTTCTGAAGGCGGATTTTTCAAATGCGAAGTGACTGGCAGAGGGATTAAGGATTAATTGTACTCCCTGCTCTGCCAAGCGGCAGGCTGGTCTGTTAAGTCCTACCCAGGCGTCTTCACATATTTCAAACCCGATTTTTATGCCGTGAAGGTCATAAATGCGATCGCCAAATGGATAGCTTTTATCTTCGAACTGGAACACTTCCAACCGTCCGGGGGTCCAGGGCATAAACCATCTAGGTTCATAGTGTACTCCATCATTGGCCAGGTGTTGCTTGGGTATAAACCCCTGGATCTGCTGGTTGTGTATTAGACAGGTACAATTATACAATTGGCCCTCAAACCAGATTGGAAGACCCACTGCTACAGTAATCTGGTGACAGATATTAACGATGGAAGGCAAAAAAGATAGGGCCTGTTCCGAGAACCATTCACCTAAAAACAGGTCTTCTGCTCCATAGCCGGTGACGCACAATTCAGGCAGACATAAAATATTGATCTCCTTCCTGATGCCGGCGTCGATAGCCTGCTGAATATTGTCCAGGTTGTTGTCCCAGTCCAGTGGGGTCTGATTTAAGGCGGCTCCTGCTATCTTTAATCTGGTCATGATCCTGTAGTGGCTCGAAGCTAACGAAATAATTCAAGTTAAGGTAGTTTGAGTGTCTGCCATGCTTTTAAGGAGGCATCTTGCTCAGCTCTTTTCTTTGAACTACCTATACCTTTGGCGATCTCCTCCCCATCGATAAACAAACCAATGGTGAACTCACTATGTGGCGGATTTGCTACCTCCGAAATGAGCTCAAACATCAGGTCTTTACCTTCTTTTTGAGCCCACTCAATTATTTTACTTTTGTGATTGGGGTTAGTGCGAATGATCTTTTCCATATCCAGATGATCCGAAACAATTTTTTGCAGAATAAATTGCTTACAAAAGGGGTAACCCCGATCCAGAAAAACAGCGCCGATAACCGCTTCAAGAGCATTGCCAAAAATGGATTTGTTCTTGGTTTTTCCGGCCATTTCCTGGGTCTCCACAATTTTATGAATACCCAATTTGCGAGCCACACTGTTTAATGAATCCCTCTTAACAATTCTAGACCGGATTTCAGTGAGAAACCCTTCATGCTGATAAGGGTATTTCTTAAACAGATATTCAGCAATGACCATATTTAGTACGGAATCACCCAGGTATTCCAATCGCTCATTACTCTCCTTATACCCTCTTTTAGAAATTTTTGCCACTGAACTATGCAGCGTAGCCAACTTATATAACCCCAGGTTTTTGGGTTTTCTTCCCACAATAACCGTTATGGCATTTTGCAAGAGACGGTCCTTTTCCGATAAGGAGGATCGCCGTAGCAGCTGCTCCCAGATTGGCACTAACCTGTTTCTTTACGCAAAATTATAGATGTATTGTGACCCCCAAAACCAAAGGTATTGCTTAAAGCTACTTTTACTGAGCGTTGCTGTGCCTGGTTAAAAGTAAAGTTCAGTTTATTGTCCAGGTTTTCGTCGTCGGTAAAATGATTAATGGTTGGGGGAATAGTTTGTTTCTCCAGGGCAAATATACAGGCTATGGCTTCTATGGCGCCGGCAGCTCCTAGCAAGTGACCGGTCATGGATTTGGTAGAACTAATATTAAGCTGATAGGAGTGCTCACCAAATACCCGTTTAATGGCCAATGTTTCGCTTATATCACCTAGAGGAGTAGAGGTTCCGTGTACATTGATATAGTCGACCTCTGAAGGATCCATCTGAGCGTCATGTAGGGCACTTATCATAACGTTGGTCGCACCGGTTCCTTCAGGATGGGGAGCGGTGATATGGTGGGCGTCCGCCGACATGCCGGCCCCCACCAGTTCAGCGTATATATGGGCCCCTCTATTCTTGGCATGATGATACTCCTCAAGAATTAAGGCTCCCGCTCCTTCACCTAACACGAAGCCATCACGGTCCTTATCAAAGGGGCGGGAGGCGGTACCAGGGTCGTCATTCCTTTCCGAAAGTGCCTTCATAGCGTTAAACCCTCCAATACCCGCTTCAGTTACCGCGGCTTCCGATCCTCCGGAAACAATAATATCCGCTCTTCCCGTTTGGATATAGGTATAGGCATCGATTAACGCATTAGTTGAGGAGGCACAAGCTGAAACTGTGACGAAATTTGGACCCCGGAATTGATATTTAATGGAAATATAGCCTGCACATATATCCGCTATCATTTTAGGAATAAAAAACGGATTGAATCGGGGGGTACCATCGCCCCCCGTGAATCCTACTACCTCGTCCTGGAAGGTCTTTATTCCTCCAATACCGGACCCCCAAATGACGCCTGCGCGGTCTCGGTCAATTCGTTCCAGATCTAGTTCGGAATCCGATATAGCTTCCTGGGTCGCTACCATAGCGTACCGGGTAAAAGGATCCATTTTACGGGATTCTTTACGGTCTAGATGCTCGGTGGGGTCGAAATTTTTAACTTCACAAGCAAAGCGTGTCTTAAATTTTGAGGCATCGAATTTAGTAATATCGGCAGCACCACTCATCCCCATAGACAAGTTTGTCCAGTATTCCTGGACATTATTACCTATTGGAGTGACGGCTCCAAGTCCGGTGATTACCACACGCTTACGCTCCATTAAAGATGTTTGAAAGGCTTAAATAGGTAGGATCTGGTTTTTAGTTTACGTTTTCCTCCAGGTATGAAATGGCTTGACCAACAGTGGCGATATTTTCAGCCTGATCGTCGGGAATGGAAATATTAAATTCTTTTTCGAACTCCATGATCAACTCAACTGTGTCCAAGGAATCAGCTCCGAGGTCGTTAGTGAAACTCGCTTCAGGAGTTACCTCCGACTCTTCGACACCGAGCTTGTCGATGATAATTCCTTTAACTTTTTGTGCAATATCAGACATTTTAATAAAAATTTTAGTGAAATACTTTGCAAAGAAATACATTTAATCCAATAATGTCAAACTATTTTAAGAATCTTCAAGATGCCTTATTTGCCCTGAATTACTGCCCTTTAATGCATAATTTTGTTAGTTTTAAAACCCGTGAAATCTGGGTTTGATGAAGAAAAATAAGCTGGTTGCCGATGTTGATTTTAACTTCAAATTGCTGGCAATTGTTTCCCCTCTAAGGGAGTACAAGCTCGCATGGCTAATAAATCATGAATTAGGGATAAATTTGATTAAACAAGCGGATCAGCTTTTTGAATTCATCGACAGCGATAAGTTATCGATCAGCAATTACAAACATCAAACCGAACATACCATTATCAGATTGTTGGTGAATAGAACCTTGGAGGATTTTTCTTCATCCCTACAACATTTAATACCCGAATTAAGGCAATTTGACTACCTGCTAATGGTTGAAGGACCTGAACACAGCTTGGATCCCCTAAAGATCCGGGACCATCTTCGAGGTATGACTGGAGTACAGTTGGTCAATCTGGTGTCAATTGAGCAACTGAAGTCCAAAGAAAACCTAATCTTTTAAACATGAATACTGAAGTCCTTTTTAATAAAACCAAGATAGTAGCCACTATCGGTCCGGCCACCCGTCAGAAAAGCGTTTTGAGGCAGTTAATACTTAACGGGGTTGACGTATTTCGCTTGAACTTCTCTCACGGAAGTCATGAGGCTCACCAGGAGGTGCTCAATGATATCAGAACCCTTAATGATGAGTTGGGTACTCACGTCTGTATCCTGCAAGACCTACAGGGGCCAAAGATCCGGGTTGGTGAAATTGAAAATGGGGCAGTAGAGTTGGAGGAAGGTACCCAACTGGTCATAACCACCAAGCCGATGATAGGGAATAATAAAAAAGTAAGCACTACCTATCAGCCGCTGCCACAGGATGTGAAGGTGGATGATGTGATACTAATTGACGATGGTAAAATCGAAGTGGTGGTGAAGCGGGTAAACGAGCATGAGGTATTGACTGAGGTAATCCATGGAGGACCATTGAAATCGCGTAAAGGAATAAACCTGCCTCATAGTGAGGTCAGCGCCCCTTGCCTTACTGAAAAGGATCGCAATGATCTTGAATTTGGGCTTAAGAATAACGTCTCGTGGTTGGCATTATCATTTGTGAGGTCGGCCAAGGATGTGGAGGATTTAAAGCAGATCATTAAGGAGAGAGGTAAAGATACCAAGGTTATAGCCAAGATAGAGAAACCGCAAGCTTTAAGAGAGATTGATGATATTATCAATGTTTCTGATGGCCTGATGGTAGCGCGGGGTGACCTTGGGGTAGAAATCATGATGGAGGATGTACCCATGGTGCAAAAAATGATCGTTAAAAAATGTAATGAGCAATTTAAGCCGGTGATCATTGCCACCCAAATGATGGAAAGCATGATTGAAAACCCTAGGCCTACCAGAGCGGAAACCAATGATATTGCTAATTCTATAATAGATGGGGCTGATGCCTTAATGTTATCTGCAGAGACAGCGGTGGGTAAATTCCCGGTAGAAGTGATCAAGAGTATGTCCAGTACTATTCAATCAGTAGAGAAATCAGCCGATATCTATTTCAAACACCGTAAACTGGACCCCAAGGATGATAATTTTTATAACAACAATCTAGTGTTATCAGCCTGCCGCCTGGCTCGGGATACCGGGGCCACAGCTATTACCGGCATGACTTACTCAGGTTACACCGCCTACAGACTGGCAGGGAACCGGCCGAAGGCGCATGTCTTTATATTTACCGCTAATCGCAGTTTACTATACACGTTGAACCTGGTTTGGGGCATCAGAAGCTTTTACTACACTAATATGGAAAGCACCGACATCACCTTTTCAGAGGTGGAAAGGATATTAAAGGAAAAAGACTGCCTTAAAAGTGATGATGTTTTCATCAATACCGCTTCAATGCCAATAGATGGCAGATTTAGAACTAACACCTTAAAGATTGCCATCGCGGAATGACTAAGGCTTTGGCTCCACTATCAATACCTGTTCTTTCTCCACCACTACCTGTCCAGGTAAGGCGCCTTTTGGTTTTCTAACAAACTTTTTAGGTGTGTAACTTACGGGAGCCCAACTCTCAGTACTTCGTTGGCTGTAGAAAGCAGCTAACTGCGCAGCACGTTCAATTACTGCTTTGGGAAATTGTTGGCCAGCTAGATGCTTGATCACTACATGTGACCCTTTAACATCCTTAGCGTGTAGCCATAGGTCCTCTTTATGGGCGTATTTGAGAGTTAATAAGTCATTGTTGCGCGCATTTCTTCCCACCAGGATGCTGAAACCTTGTGCAGAGTAGGTCTTAAATAATTCTTTAGGGGAGGTTTTAGCAGGCTTTCGGGTCAGCTGGTGATCCCGAACGTAGTTTCTCAACTCTTTGATGCTACCACAGTGGCTTAAAAATTCTTTATACTGTTGCAACTCTTTGAGTTGTTTGATGCGGGACTTTCGGACTGATTTTAATTTTTGCACCTCTTTACCTTGATTTTTGCTTTTGCGATAGTAATGCTGGGCATTCATCTGAGGGGTTAAGGCGGGCTTTAACTTTATTTTGACGGGTTCACCAGTTTCAAAATGAGGTAAGGTAGCTTCTGAGGCCCCTTCGGGGATGTCATGCATATTGGCCATTATAAGATCCGCTTGCAATTGGTAGGATATGCTAGTACTCAATTGGTCCAGCCGCTGCTCTGTTTTGTTTAGGTGTGCTTTAGCCTGTTTTAAATTGCGGTCCAATATCCTGCCCAGATCCATCTTTTCTCTCTCCAATGCAAAGGCTTTTATGTATTGGTGGTAGAATTCATTCATTGCTTCGATGGCCTCAACCCCATGGTAAAAGGGATCACTCGGATGAAATAGATATAACTGAGGCAGGTTTCTATACCATTGAAGGTAGATGGAACCATCTTTAAGTTGCCCCATCACCTCTTGTAAAAAGCCCCACTTTCTATCGAGATCTGCTTCCTGGTAGCCTTGCGTATCAAGATAACTTCTTACCTGTGGGCCTAAGGTGGGCATGAATTGCTTCAAATTACCACCCAGCGTATTAAATCGGGCTCGGCTGGTATCCAGTTCACGGTGTAATGAATCTAATCGCAGATCTAGATCATCGGCCATGTTATTTCTGAATATCTCCTTTGGCTGCTGTTGTTTGAACAGAATCACATTGGACCGGCTGCCGAATAACTTGAAAACCATAGCTCGATCCTGGTTCAATTCCAGCGCTATGCTCCTTTCATTACTGAAGCAATAAACGGATTGTACACATAATCCAATGACGGATTCAAACAGGTCCACGGAATTTTTGCGTGCTCTGCCGAAGTCAGCTGGGAAGTGTAATGCGGTGAATTGAGGGCTAGTTATGCCGTGAATGTAAAATTTGGACTGTTCTTTCTTTAGTTCCAGAACCAACTCATCTTTTGCCTGACTAAAACAAGCGGTGATTTGGTAGCCAACAATCTTTCTCGACAACTCATTGGCTAGTTGGCGCAATAAAAAATGATGGTAGTGCACAACTAAAGGGTTAAGGTGAGCCCGTCAAAGGCCAGATTGATGTTGGCCGGTAGTTGCTTATTGATCTCCCGATGCAGACCCAGGTGGTGGCTGATATGCGTGAAGTATGCTTGATCCGGTTGTATTTCATCTACCAATTGGATAGCCTCTTCCAGGTTAAAATGCGAAATATGCGGCTTCTGTTGCAAGGCATTTAGCACCAGAATACTGGTTCCTTGAATTTTCTCCATTTCTGCCTCTGCGATGTGATTAGCATCGGTGATATAAGTGAAATCTTCAATCCTGAATCCCAACACAGGAAGCTTGTAATGCATTACCTCTATAGGCTGGAACGGCAGGTGGTTGATATGGAAGAGACCCTGATCAATCTCTACTAATTTTACGCTGGGGACACCGGGATACTTTTGATCGGCAAAAATATAGGGAAACTCCTGTTTTAAGTGCCTCATCACCCGGGAGTGTGCATATATGGGTACTGCGGATTTTTGACGGAAGTTAAATGCCCGAATATCATCCAGACCGGCTACGTGGTCTTTATGCTCATGGGTAAATATGACCGCACTTAAACTTTTAATTCCTGAGGTCAGCATTTGCTGCCTAAAGTCAGGGCCGCTATCGATAACTACGCTGGTATCCGCACTTTGGATGTGTAAGGAAGTTCTTAATCTTTTGTCACGGAAATCGATAGAGGAACATACCTGACAATTACAGGCAATTACCGGAATGCCCTGAGAGGTACCGGTGCCGAGGAAGGTAATTCTCAAAGTTCAATGGTAGTTTGTAAGAGGCTTTGATATAGCTCTTTGTTCTTGCTGCTCAACTTATGGTTATCCAGCGACAGGTTTTTTAGAATATCTATAAGACAGTTTATCTTTCCTTCGGTGGTATAGTATTTATTGATAACCGCCATTTTCCGGTCATTCAGGATACAGTATCCGGATTTGAACGATCCTTTCTCATACCGCAGCTGATATTCTGACTCTTGGAAAATGTTTTCCAGTTTGGATAGAAAATGCTTGGTATATCGTACCTCCATTAATCTTTATTGGGTGTATTTTTTCACGGTTTCTACCAGGGTGTCAAAGTTGAGCGGTTTGGGCAAATAGTCATTTATTCCTGCCTCCTTGAAATCTTCTATGGTGTAGTTAGGTGCGTTACCGGTTATAGCAATAATGGGTATTTGGGCTTTTTGAGGATCCTCTAATGCCCTGATGTTACGCGAGCATTCCATTCCATCCATTATGGGCATGTTGATATCCATCAATATGATATCGTATTGGGTATCCTGCAAAGCGTCCAGCACTTGTTGCCCGTTCTTGACGGAGTGAATCTGGTAGTTCTGCATCTGCAGGATTTTTTTAGTTAGGTTTTGGATCACCGAACTATCTTCGGCCACCAGGACTTTTTTGGGCATGGATTTGTAAGTTTAGGTCCTTAAATTTAGAATTTCGCGATAATTATTTTGAAATTCTTTAAAGAATTTATTCAATTCCTTCAAATTAGCCTCAATTTCTGAATATTCTTCAGTTTTAACATCCTCTTCAATTCTTTTGGCAGCTGATGCTACTTTTTCTACTCCCAGGGTGGCGGCGTTACCTTTTAAAGTATGCAAGTTGGTCAATATGCATTGGTAATCTTCTTCTGCGGCCGCTATTAAACTGTTAGCTATTTGTTCGGTGGCCTCTTTTTCAAAATCCAATAAAATATCCATCACCATTTCCGGACCGCTGTACTTGGATAGTTGGGCGATGATTTCTTTATTAATGATCATTTCAGTTTCGATCTTATCAGGCTCTTTTATTTCGGGAACGGCGGTACCGTTCACCCATTTCTTCACTGTATTGATCAGATTCACCCCTTTGATGGGCTTTGCCATATAGTCATCCAGGCCTTGGCTTAAGAATCGTTGGCGGTCAGGTCCCATGCTGTAGGCGGTCATAGCCACAATAGGAGGGAGGTAATCAAGCTTCATTTTTTTGAGTTCCTGTGTAGCGGTTACCCCATCCATTTCGGGCATTTGGATATCCATAAAAACCAGGTCATAGCGTTTCTGCACTATCATGTTTATGGCTTCCCGGCCATTGGTGGCGGTTTCGATAACGCATCCACTGGTTTTTAGGATTTCACCGGCCACTTGCAGATTTACTTTATTGTCATCTACCAGTAAGATGAAGGGCTGCTGGTCAGAAAAGACATGGGAGGTTATATCAACGGGCTCCGGCTGGTCCTCTACCGCTTCCTTGGTAGTTTCCTGAGCTTCGAAGGTAAACCAAAATGTACTTCCCAGGTTAGGGGTACTGTACACTCCGATATTACCATTCATCAGTTGGGATAACTCCTTAGATATGCGCAACCCCAAACCGGTACCGCCGAATGATTTGGTGGAAGAATCATCCACCTGGCTAAAGCTTTTAAATAAGCTTCCCAGATGCTCTTTGGCAATACCTATGCCGGTATCACGCACTTCCACTTTGATCACATGGGTGCGATCATATTTGAATTGAGGCTTCATACTGAGATGTATACTGCCTCCGTCTTTGGTAAATTTAATAGCGTTAGATATCAAATTAGAAATAATCTGCATCAAACGTGTTTCATCGACTTCCACATATTCAGGCAACCTCGGGTGTATATGGTAGGCCAAATTAATACGGTGATTGGTAGCTTGCTGAGAAAACAGAGCATAGAGCTTACCTACCACTTGTCGGAGCTCGACAGCTGAGGTTCTCAATACCATTTTTCCCGCTTCTATCTTTGACAGATCCAGTATATCATTAAGAATTTCCAGTAATAATTCCGATGATTTCTTAATAGTATCCAGATATCCGCTCTGCTCAGGTTGAAGAGCAGTGCTGCTGAGCAGATCAACCATACCAATGATCCCGTTCATAGGCGTCCTGATTTCATGGCTCATGTTGGCCAGGAATTTCTCTTTGATCTTCAACGATCGTTCCGCCACTTCCTTGGCCTGCATAAGTTGCTCATTGGTTTCTTTGAGTTGGGTGATATCCCGTACAACTCCCTCGATCTCCAGATTATCATTATTGTCCTTTAGACGAACGTTGCATATACCCTGGATGATTTTGCCATCCTTTCTCACTAAGGAAGCCTCAAAGTTTCTAACGCTTTGATTTTTGACCAGCTGTCGGATCAGGTCCTTAGTTTTCGGGGTATATAGATAGTAGTTAGTAATATTTTTTTCCAACACCTCATCCTGATCGTATCCGGTCATCTCACGGATTGAGGGACTCACCATTAGTATAGATCCTTTAAGATTGCATTTGAAGTAAAGGTCCTGAAATGATTCAAATATATTCCTGAATTTTTCTTCGCTTTCCCTCAATGCCAGGCCGGATCTTTTCTTATCGGTAACGTCATGTGCAATGCCAGAAATCTCCTTCACTGATCCGTCAGGACTATATATTGGATTGAGATATATATCCAACCAGATCTCGCTGCCAAATTCCCCTTTAAAGCTGGTTTCAAAATGTTGATTTTCCCCTTCAAAAACCTTTTGGTACTTCTCAATCCAAAACTGATTGTTTGACTTGCTGGCTGGAAGGTTTGTATTTATGTTAAGCTGTTGATTTGGCCTGGGCCTAGTACCCAGATACTTATTGATAATATTGGAATAATTCTGGTTAAAACTGGTGAATTCATAGTTTTTGTTTATCGACCAAATCAAATGGGAGCTGCTTTCAAAAATAGCATTCAATCTGGCCGTTTGATTATTGACTTTTTCTTCAGTACGCTTGCGGTCAATGGCCAGGGCAATCTGCCCGGACATAAAGTCCAGCAATTCCAGATCCGTACGATCAAAAGCCGGAGTATTGCGGTAAGAGGTTAACGCGATCAACCCAATAGTTCGATGTTCCAGGGTCAATGGCGCTCCCAGCCAAACACTGGGCAGGTGATCGGTATCTGGTATTATACCTTTCTCAATTAGGTGCTTAAATTCCTGCTGCTTGATTATTAAGGATCTGTTTTCCTTCAAGGCATATTCGGCCAGCTGACGTTCAATTCCTTGACCACTGTAATCCTGGACTTCATTATTCAGAACGAAAAAGGGAAAAGTCAGCCGTTGATTCTTGAGAATGGCGAAATAAAAGTTCTTTGCATCCAGAAAGTTGTTTAATTCATTGTGGATATTTTGGTATAAATCCGAAAAGTGATCACTGTGAATAGTTTGATTGGCAATGGTATAATAAAGATTCCTAATTTTCTCGGTTCGTACCCGGTCGGTAATATCGTGCAAGATGGTGCGAAACTCCTTTGGTTGTCCATTTTCATAGCTACAAGTGATACTCCCTGACAGGAAGATGTTCTGCTGATCCTTGGAGACTATAACTGTTTCCAACTTGCTTGAACCCTCTGAATGGGACAAGTGTTTAAGCAGATTTTCCGTGTGAACCCGATAATCGGGATGTACGATATCATAGAAGCGTAACTTTTTAAGTTCTGTAGTGGAATACCCAATTTTGTCTTTCCAGGATTGATTGACGAACTTAAATTCGCCTTCCAGGTTGAAAACCTGAATCAGATCATGGGCATTGTCAAACAAGTCCTGTAGGGTGGAATTAGACCGTTTAAGCTCAAGAGCCACTCGGTGCTTCTCGGTGATATCCTCAGCTACCAAGGTGATGCCGCTGGCTGGATCATGAGGGTCATTTAGAATGATGGTTATATAACGTATGTAGATCCACTTTTGCTTCTTACTCAAGATCCTGTCCTGCATATCTTCAGGATATTTGCCGTGGTAGATCAATTCGCTGAATAGACCTAAATATATTTGCTTCTTTTCAGCGGGTAGGAACAGGTCAAAGGCATTACTTCCGATAACTTCTGATCGTTTATAACCGGTTGCCCGGCACAGGGCTTGGTTGCAAAAGGATATCTTCCCTTCAACACTGGCAGTTACCGCAAAAAACTGCGTATTATCCAAGGCAGCCTGGATGTTTTTCAAAGACTCAATCCGTGCCTGTTCGGCATTTTTCTGTTGATCGTTCAGTCTTTTTTCAGTGATATCCAGGCTGGTGACCATATAACCCATATACTTTCCCATTTGATTTACGGTGGGCTCAGCGGTGTCGGAGATCCAGCGATATCTTCCCTCAGCATTGAGAATACGATAAGAGTACTCGTATCTTTTCTGCAGGCGTTGTTGTTCCTCTACGGTCTTTAGGAATTGATCTTTATCATCTGGGTGAAGGTCTTCTTTCCAGGTCCCCTGCATTTCCTGATCCAGACTTTTACCGCGAAAGGTTAACCATCTTTTGCTGCAAAAATATAGTTGATCATCCGCCCCATACATACGAAGCATCAAGGGGCTATAGTTGGCCAAGGTTTTGAAACTTTGTTCGACCTTCATGCTACTCAAATCCGAAACGATTTTACGCAGTCTTCGGACTTCCTTTATCAGCGCCTTTTTATCCGCTTGCTCAAGTTTCATAATGTACGGTTAGAGGCTACATGGTGCTTGTAGGCCGGTGATATCGAGTAAAAAAAATAGCTTCGGATCAACTGCAGCCATAATGCAGTAGTTTAAATTTACCATATATTTAACTCAAAACACAACAATGACGCAGCCATCAACAACTAAAACACTGGTGGTTATTACAGGCCCGACAGCAGTTGGCAAGACGGATATAAGCCTTAAATTGGCGGGACTTCTAAATTGCCCGATACTGTCCGCTGATGCCCGTCAATGTTATCGCGAATTGGGCATTGCAACGGCCAAACCCACCCCGGAGCAGCGGCGGCAGGTACCACACTATTTTATTGATTCTCACAGTATATTCGAACCTGTTTCTGCCGCGGATTTCGAGCAGTATGCATTAAATATCCTGGGGCAAGTTTATGCCGAGCATGATCATTGCGTTATGACCGGGGGATCCGGCTTGTATATAGATGCAGTCTGTAAGGGTTTTGATCCCATGCCGAGTATTTCACCTGAGATCCGATCTCAGTTGCAAGAAAGTTGGGAAGAAAAAGGGCTAGACCACTTACTGACCCAATTGAAGCTGTTGGATCCACAATACTATGAAACAGTGGATCGAGCCAATCACCGCAGGGTGATCCGGGCCTTAGAAGTATGTTTGAGTTCCGGTAAGCCTTTTTCCGATTTTCGTCAAAACCTGCCACAGGAACGGTATTTCGAAATTATAAAAATTGGCTTGTATAGGGAGAGGGTACAACTTTATCAGAGAATTGAGGACCGTATGGCTGCTATGATCGCCGATGGTTTATTCGAGGAAGCAGAGAATTTATATCCCCACCGGCATTTGATTCCGTTGCAGACTGTAGGATATCAGGAGATTTTTAAGTTTTTGGAGGGTCAGATTGACCGAACGGAAACTATCAGGTTACTGAATCGCAATAGTCGGCGCTATGCCAAGAGACAACTTACCTGGATGAGGAATGATGGGGAATTAATGTGGATTGATGCTGATGATTATGCTGCAGTACGGGACTATAGTTTAAGTGGGATCAAGTATTAAAAATTTGCACCATTCTGAGCAAGTCAGGGCTAAGGCTTTTTTCGATAGTAATGGCATGTTCAAAAGGGGTATATACCAGCTCGTCTTTCATGACTCCAGCCATAACATTTTTACGACCATTAAGTAATCCCTCAATAGCGCTTAATCCCATGCGACTGGCCAGAATACGGTCCTTGGCAGATGGGGCACCTCCTCTTTGAATATGACCAAGGGTCGCAACCCGGATATCCGCGTCACTCATAGCCTTCCGGGCTAGTTCTGCCAGTTCTATAGCGCCACCCATTTCTTCCCCTTCAGCCACCACCACAATACTAGACGTTTTAGACCGGCTTTTTCCTTTCTTCAGGGTGTCGATCATCTCCTCAACGGAAGTGGAGGTTTCTGGGACTAAAACCATTTCAGCCCCTCCACAGATCCCCGAGCGGATAGCAATGTAGCCTGAATCACGACCCATTACTTCTACAAAGAAAATGCGGTCATGAGAATCTGCGGTATCCCGGATCTTGTCGATAGCTTCAATGGCAGTATTGACGGCGGTATCAAACCCAATGGTAAAATCAGTGCCGTAAATATCATTGTCGATGGTTCCTGGAGCTCCTACCGTTGGGACCCCAAACTCTTCAAAAAATATTTTTGCCCCGGTGAAGGAGCCGTCACCACCAATGCATACCAATCCTTCAATACCATGTTTCTGTAGAGAATCATAAGCTTTTTGACGACCTTCGTGAGTTTTGAATTCATCGCAGCGGGCTGACTTCAAGATAGTACCACCTTTTTGGATAATATTACTGACGGAATAGGAGGTGAGTTTCTGGATATCTCCTTTGATCATGCCACTGTAACCATAGCGAATACCATAGATCTCTACACCATGGTAGATAGCACCCCGGACTACAGCCCTAATGCAGGGGTTCATTCCCGGTGCATCTCCTCCCGACGTATACACTGCAACCCGTTTCATGTGAGGCGATAAAAAAGCCAGCCAAAGTAATTAATTAATTATCGGATTCTCAACTTTTCCAACGTTTTAATCAGCATCTGGTTTATTTCCCGGGAAATTTTTAAAAAAAAGCATAGTGCGATAAACACCACTGAAACTAGTGTACTGCGAATTAAAATATCGGGGATAAGCTGGTCAATTTCGGGTATAAGCAGGTTCAATGCTAAGCAAAGCAATGCGATAATAATAATGAGAAAATGCTTTTTCCCGTATGGTTGAATATTGAACTTTCGCTTAAGAACCAGGAATTTTATCAGGTTTAGCCCTAAAATAGCCCATAAGGTAGCCAGGGCAGCCCCGGTTATTCCCCATAGGGGAAGCAGCCAAATGTTAATAGCCACCAGTAATAACAACTGTAAAACGGAAAGGTAGGTATTATACCTGTAGTAATCAGAAAAGCCGATGATGGCGCTGCTTACCCCACCCGCCATTTGCACCAGATTGGCCACCCCGGTCAGAATAATTACCCATTGTCCAATGGAATAGGACTCTGGTAAAATCCGGTACACATTATGAAGATTGATATATATCCCTAGTAAAATGAGTATGGCAATGGCCATTTGATTGATAGTGCTTTTATACTGGAGCCGGTTGATAGCATCGAATTGACGATTTTTAAAAGCATCGGAGATAATCGTTGGCGCTATTTTGTTGAGCCCTCTGGATGGGAGTAAAACCAAAGTGGCGAAAAGAAAGTTAGTGGCATAAATCCCCGTCATGGCCTCATCGTAATACTGATCCACCATTATATTATTGACTTGTTGAATCAATACGGTATTCAACCCCGTGAGAAGTCCAAAAAAACTAATAGAGGCCATGCCTTTTAATTTTTCCCTATCCCAGAGCTGCGAGGAGAGTTTTATATTAAAGTCACCTCGCCACACAATGAATCCCAAAAGGAGCAGGGCGATAATGGAATAGGTGCCCACATACAGGCTGGCGTAGGTTTGAAAATTGATAATTCCCAAAATTATAAAAAGGAAAAATCCCAGCATCAATAATCGCAGCACCACCTCTCGTAACAGCAAACCGGTAGTGGCATTGTACAAAGCAGTGTTGTAATTGTCGAGCACCAGAAATAGCAATAATGCAGCGGTTAGAGGAATACACAAGTAATAGTACTCCAAAAACAGATCCCCAGGCTCAAACATAAAATTACCCACCAGGGTATAAACCGCCAGGAAGATGAGAAACCCACCCAGAGCTACCAGAAAATACAGGCCAAGAAAGCCGTGATGCCCAAGGGTTTTGTTTCTAAAAAATGGAAAATATTTTATGGTACCGTGGTTAAACCCCAATAACGCTATTTGTCCAAAGATAGAGCTATAGGTTACTATCAAGGTCAAAATACCAATCTCAGCTTCTGACAGGAAGTTGGGAAAGAGCTGCGCCCGCAACAAAAAACCCACCACCACCCCCAGATACAGGTAAATGGTTGATTTGATCGATTGACGTCCAATCAGGCTCATAACAGGTAACGGTTATGGGGATTCGGAGATTAATTGGTTATCCATCAAATACTCTATAAATTCCCGGACAGCACCCTGGCCCCCGGCAGTTTGCAATTGCAGTATATTGGGGATGGCCTTTACCTCTGACCGGGCATTTAACGGACAGGCTGCGATTCCAACCGCTCCTAAAAGTTCCAAATCATTTACATCATCACCGATAAAAGCAACCTGTTCCAGGGTTATAGCCAGCTCATCACATAATGAGGTAGCCAATTGCAATTTTTGCTTGACTCCGGGGTAATAATAGTCTAAACCTATCTTTTGGGCCCTGCGCTGGTTTAGCATACGGTCCTCAGAAGTGATGATTCCTGTTTTAATTCCCCGAAGTTGTATCTGTTGCAGCCCCATTCCATCATAGACACAGAACCTTTTGAACTCATCTCCCTTTTCAGTGTAATACATCCCGCCATCGGTCAGCACTCCGTCAACATCAGTAAGGAAAAGTTTAATAGGCTGGAGTTCAATCATGGGCCATTTGATTTATAGTTGGTCTTGGTCTGTTCAACTTAGCTTGAATATTGGGCAATCACCTGTAAAATGCGTTCACTACCCGACTTATCGATCAATTGTTTGGCTTTTACATGCTTATTGATAAGTTCTTCCCGGTTTTCTGAAAGATGCTCTAAGATATGTGGTATTTGTTGGAGATTCTCTTCAGTACTAAGCCCCACATTACAGCTGACATTTTGCTCCACTAATTCCTTTATCAAGAAATACTGATCTTCTTTTTCGTAAGTATTGATAGTAGGCAAACCTGCATGGACGGCTTCATAGGTAGTGATACCCCCAGGTAGAATGATGGTAACACAATTTTTTAAAATGTGCCACATGGATTTATTGGTTTTTGCCAATATAACCTCGTGCTCTTTTTCACTTTCGATAACACTTACCAACTGGTCATAGGAATGGCGGTAACCTTCACCTAATAAAACCCAGAAAGTAGTAGCCTGAGTGCACTGGGTAAGATGCTTAAGATATTTAAGGGTTTTGTTTCCTGCATCTCCTCCCCCCATACATAACGCAACGGATAATACTTCTCTATCCAGATTTCTTCGATAGTCTTCAGTCTCAATGCGGATACAATTTTTTTGAATTATAGCATACTCTAAGCCCGCGTAGATGTTTAAATCCCAGTCACGATAATAGTGAGGCAAGTATTTGGTCCTGTTAAACAAAAGGTGCATTTTATCCATTTGGTTGAATATTGGAGAAATGGATACCAACAGATTTGCCACCTTTTTTAGTTTGTTAATAATTTCCAAGCCGAGCTCCAGCAGATCAAAGATAATGGCATCATAATGCTCATTAATATGGGGCCAGATCAGAGATTCGCGGTCAATGATAGTACAGTGAAAAGGAGCTTTACCGGCAAAGAAACTCACAACCTGATGTTCGCCAATGATTACACTTTCAACCTGGTATTGCTGACGGAAAGCTTCTGTAGCTAAGGTAGTGGATCTTATTACGTGACCCAGACCGGTTTTGGTAGAACCTTTGCTAATGAACAGCAGTCTCATTTATGAAATTATATCCCGTGTTAACGCCTGATGCTTCTTAATGGATGATGTGAGTACCTTACCTATTACCTGGTCTATCTGATGCGCCTCAAGTGGGCCCTGAGGCCGTACTACCAGGATGTCCTCATCGGTCAGGGTATGGCCGGTATTGAGATCCCGGCTGGCGTATAGAGAACGTCTGGCACGCTGCATAACCTCTCGTTCCTCCGCACTCAATTTGTCTTGTTGCGGGGTTATAGCCTGAAAACCATCCAGCAGTTCATTTATATAATGTTCAAGTTCATCAGGTTCCAGGGCGTAACTATGATCAAATCCCGTTTGAGATTTATCCAGGGTAAAATGCTTCTCGAAATATTCCGCTCCTAATGCCAATGCCAGCAACGAGGCCGCATTGGTATGAGAATGATCTGAGAAACCTACAGGATAGTTGAAATTTTTTTGCAAGGTCTTAATAAAGTATACATTAGTTGAGGCAAGCTCTACCGGGTATACTGAAACACAATGCATTAACACCAGGTTACGGAAGCCTATTTTTTCCAGTTCCATTACTGCCAATTCAATTTCCTTAAGCGTAGACATTCCGGTAGAGAGGATAATTTTGATGCCGGTCTGGGCAGTTTCTCTAAGTAACCTTAAGTTGTTAAGATCGCAGGAAGCTATTTTTATATAATCAGGCTGGAACCGTTTAAGTAAGTCAAGAGCTTTTGGTCCGAACACTGAGGCACTTACACTCATATCTCGCTCTTTGGCATAGGCGGCTAGTTCCAAATACTGCTCCTCACTGAGCATGCTCTTTCGGCGCATGGCAATGACTTCATTTTCCCGGTATTGTCCATTTTCGTAAAAAGATGTGAGGTAAAGTTCTTCGGGATATATTATTTGAAATTTAACTGAGGTAGCCCCGGCATTAGCTGCTACATCAATCAACTCCATACCGGTGGGTACATCTCCATTGTGATTATTACCGGCCTCTGCTATTATATATGGGTGCTGCATTTCTATAATCTTCAGTCTCTTTCCAGCACCAGTTTGGTGAATGTTTCCGTGCCGGATTCGATATTTTGTTTAAGATCAGCCCAAACCGTTTCTTCGCATTGTTTTTTCAAGCTTTCTAGCTCGTCGAGATTATTTAATCGATTGCCAAACTCCTCCAATACCTCTGATTTTAGCATGTTTATGTTCCATTTATCCAGACCCATGGTCTCCAGCATGCTCAATGCCCGCTGATCGTAGCTTATCTTGATGGCTGGGATGTCGAACGCCATGCAGGGAAGAAAGGAATGCAGGCGGTAGGTGACATTAAGCCGGGTGTTTTTCAATAAAGTAATGTACTCGTAAACATCTTCAGTGTAAAAATAGTCATGACCTTTAAATGACGAGGTAAAGGCAATATCGCGATGGTCATGGCAAAGGAATTTTATGTTTTCATACCCATTTTCTTTCAGGACTTCAATCATTTTCAATATCTGGTCACGCACTTTGATCTGATCCACTACTGGAATGCTCATTAGAGCTGGGTTTCGCACAGATATCAAGGCGTCTGTGGGGGTATGTACCCGGATTTTGATGGTATGTTGCGGGATTTCATTTAAAAAGAGGGTAGGACATCCAGCTAGTATATTTTCACAGCCCAAGTCTGATAAATAGTCAAAAGTGGCCTGATCCCGGGAAAGTGACACATCGGTTTTGGAGTGCAGTATTTTAATTACATCATCGGGCATGACATCTGTGCGGTCCACAAACTCATAACTTTTATTGTAAATTCTTCCCCGCGATACCCCAAAAATCATCATAGGCACTTCAAGGGCACGAATAGCGGTAGCGCTGACATTTAACTCTCCATTCTCATACAGATTTCCACCACCTATGATCAAGCCCTGACCGTATTGATTGATTTCGTAAATGGTGGCCGCCGTAAGCCCGGCCTTCTTATTGGTTTCGTACTTGTTGGTAGCTGCCAGCGATATGATGTTAACATTTTCCTTAAAAGCCTTTCGAATAAAATGCTGTACCGCTAAGAATATAACGTCATTTCCGATGTTAAAACCTTTGGGTCGCAAGCAATATAAATTGATCATTGATCCCTAAAAATCTTTTTGTAAGTTTTGATAATCTCGCTTAGTGAGTAGGGTGGTGCACCCGGAATATTTGCCAGGAGTTTTTCCATTCTTTCCAGGTCGTCAGGCAGGTCAATAGTAAGCCTGATATCATGGTCGTTGCCATGCTCATATGGAATGCAATAATACTTAAATAGTTGCAGATTTTTATAGAAATAATTGGTAATGTGTTCGGGGTGGGCTGCCAACGACATATCCTGAAAAATTTCTCGAAAAGTATGAAAATTTAAGACCTCAACAGAAATTCCGTAGGGGAATGCCCGGGGTATTAAATTGGTCACAAAATCCAATCCTTTATTCTGGCATAATGAAAAGCCCATTTTGATCATTTCCGGAATTACAAACGGGCTGTCACCGTTAATTCTGGCAAAATACTTTAAGTTATAGGCATTTCCGCAATCTATTATCCGCTGGGCCACATGGTCGCTGGATCCACGAAAAACATTTATACCGCGCAAGCGGGCCCATTCCGCCAGGGGGTCATCAACAGGTCGGTCAGAGGTGGCCAGGATAACCTCAAATTGATCCTGGTCAGTCAGCGCGCTGATACACCATTGGATAATTGGTTTTTCACCAAGGTGCGACAGCGCCTTCCCCGGAAATCTCACCGAATCCATCCGGGCTAGCACTAGAGCCGCTCTGGTCTTCATTGATTCGGAGTTTGGTTAAATTCCCATGGTAAGAGATCACGGTACAAGGTGCCGTCCTCTAATCTTTGGCTTATTCCGTGTCTGTCATAGTAAGCGCGCATGAACGGGAGATATTTCTGTTTCAGGGGCTCCAGGTTTGAAAGTCTCCAGCGTTCAAACAACCAGATAGTCTTTCGGAATTTTGGCAGACTTAAAAATAGCTTGCGGTTATAAAAGTGCTTACCCAGGTGCAATAAATGATACCACATGAAATATTTAAATGAAAATTTGGCCTTAAACTGACTCGGAGGTCGATCCAGCGTACGTTTTAAGTAGTAAGCAGTTCGAATATGGTTGAATCCATCTCCGAATCCCACCGATTCCCGAATGAGTCTTAGGCGGTGGGCCTTTCTGACCTCAGTGTGGAACTCTGAAATGGTACCGGTTTCATAGAATTCAGCAGTATATTGCTGAAGTTGATCATAATTGGCGGCAGCCAGACATCCCTGGTATAATTGTGTGCGGTTAAACTCAGGATCAGGCGTGATGAATATGGTGGGCCGATTTTCATCCATCATCCAGCTTTCCATGGCAGTGGTTGATTCGAACCCCATCCAAATATCACAAACGGAAATAATGTGGTGAATATCTTCATTTTGGGATATGTAGAGGGCATTTGGATAGTCCTGCAGTCTGCTTATTTCGTTAATGCTATCCTTGGTAAGGTGCTCGTGGGTTTGCTTGGGGTGCTTTTTAAGAATGAACAGTGTGTCGGGGTTGGCTTCGATCATGTTACGCAAGATATCCTCAACCAAATACATTTGCTTTTCCGCCCAATCCAGTCTCCATTCCTCATTTCTGAAAAAGAACAACAGCTCTTTCCTGCCAAGTTCATTGCCTAACTTACCAAATCCCCAAGCAGCATAACCCATTACTTTCTTAAAAGGCTTCAGTTCTTTAGAACGAAAATAGGCAGCCTTGTCCATAAACGTATAGATGGAATAACGATCAAAGCCGGGGGCTCCCGTCAGAACGATTTTTTCACTGAATTCTGGTATTTCCTTTAGCAGGAAATCATAGGCCCTCTTAGACCACAGACAGAGAAAGTCCTGATAGAATGTGCCGTCTTGCCGGTTACAGCCCCAGTAATTGAATGAACCGTCAGTGCGATAATTCCCTTCGGAAATCAGTGAGAACACTTTGATACCCTGTTGGTAAGCATATTTGGAGATCTGGAAGTACAGAAAATTACCCACGGTGTTAGGCAACAGTACTACCTCCGGCTTGATCAGGAGCACTTTGTGAACCTCCCAGGCAAAGGCAAATTCCACCCGACAGTTTAAGTAGTTTTCTGCAAAATAGACTACAGGGAGCAGCATCTCCACGTCCCGCCCCTGGTCCTCAGTTAAAAAGCACAGAATATGGTGTTTTGGTGTTTGGCTCATTTAGAAATGATCTGATCTAAGTATTTCCCTACCTTTTCAGTTTGATGGTAGTTGGAGTATTGGGAAATGGAATCGGTTTCAATGGTGAATTTATGCTCTTGATAATTCCTGAATTGCTGTTTAAGGTAATCTTTCACCCCCAGGTGATCATTATATTCATAGCTTTTACCTCTTTCGGTTTTGTCTAGAATTTGTTTAACATCGCTATCGGCTGGACCAAAACACAGAATAGACTTGCCCGCCCTTAGATACTCGAAAAATTTTCCCGGAATCCTTCCTTTGGCATTATGAGCTTGGTTCAAGGGTAGCAATAAAACGGCGGAATTCATGATAAGTTGCAAGGCCTGATCTCTTTTGATGGTTTTGTGATCAATTAGGTTTTCATGCAATTGATGATCTTTAATGGATTCCAAAACGGCGTAATCCACCTGGCCAGCCAATTCCAATCGCAGTTTTTGCTTGAATTGTGGAATTTCCCGCTTTAACTCAGCCAGTACCTTAAACAAAGTCGGAGTGTTACGGTCATGGCCCAACAACCCGGTATGGGTAATGGAGAAGTTCGGGTTTGGCTGTAATGATAGATCCTTGAAATCATCCTCGTCAAATCCCCAATAAATTACGTCTACGTTATCAGCTCCGATTGATTCCAGATCCTCTTTCCAAGAAGGGCTCACGATGGTTATCTTATCGGCATATCTAAACACTTCCTGCTCCATGCGCTGGTGTTTACCATGCGCCCATTTGGTGATGGGAAACAATTGATAGTAGTCCACTTGAGTCCAGGGGTCCTGAAAATCTGCCAGCCATGGAATTCCAGTTTTCTTTCGTAAGCGACAGGCTATTACGGTGTTGGTATGAGGAGGACCATCAGTAAATAAAGCGTCTACCGGATTTTTTTTCAGGTATTCACTAAGGAATCCCACTGAAGGCTTTATCCATAAAGCACGTGCATCCGGTATGAAAAAGTTACCCCTTATCCAGATAGCAAGACGATCAATCAGACTTTTTTTTCTTTCCCTAACCTGGACGATACTGTTTAGAGGCTCCTCTTTCTTTCTGCCTGAGAGCTTTTTAAAAAGATTGAACGGTTCGATTATCGGTTGTTTCAGGATCTCAACATCTTGGGGCACATCCCGAAAATTGCTGTCGTCCATAAATGGATATTGCGCGTCCTTGGCGGTATAGATAACCGGTTCCCAGCCAAAATTTCGCAAGTATTTGGCAATCTTCAAACTGCGGTGGACGGAGATCCCTCCGGCTGGAGGCCAATAGTAAGTAATTATCAGTACTTTTTTCATTCGTTCCTTACCGCAAATTTCAACTGGTGAAATAGGGTGTAAAGGCCTAGCAATAGCAATAACAGTGAACCGATCAGCATTATGGTATTACCGGTATAATAAGCTGCAGGCTCAAAGGTGAACTCGATGGTATGTTCTCCGGCAGGAATTTCCAGGCCCCGTAGAATATAGTTCACCTGCAGAATTTCCGCAGATTCTCCATCTATACTGGCCTTCCATCCCTTAGGATAGAATATTTCAGAAAAGACCGCCAGCCCCGCTCCCCTATTGCTGCTGGAGTATTTCAAAAAATTAGGAGTTGCTTCCATTAGTTCGATGCTCCCATCCCCACTTAGATCAGTGTAGTTAAGGTTCCATCTGCTGCTATTCACCACCGCGGTTTGAGGATCTGTAAGGTTGCAAGTAGCTTGAATCTCTTGGTCGGGGGAGCTGACCTCCTCTACCTTGGAAACGAACCAGGCGTTACCCCAGGGATTACGGTTGGTGATAACACTTTCACGTCGATCACCGGCCAGCAGGTATTTCGTATTGAGCATATTAATAACCGGAACTGCAGAAAAGTCGGACTGGTTGGCTCGTAATTGGCTGATCAAGGTCTCGATTTCCGGGGTTAGACACCTCTCAATAAGATCCTGATATCTGCGCATTTTTGCCCCGTGATACCCCCCTAAAGACTGATGATGAAAGCTAGTGCGCGCTTCATTCCAGGGGCCTTGCAGGTTCAGCACCCTGATATTAAGTTGTGGGTCGGAAAGGATAAACTGGTCTGCTTCGTTGGGATCTTCAAAAGTTTGTATCGGCCTGGTAATGAAGTCATCGGTAGAGATGTATCTTTTATTCACAAACCAATGATCTAAGCATGTGAGCAGGATTATCAGCACCAGTGCCAGGGTCTCCGAAAGCTTCGTTTTTAGATAATAAAAAACCACCGCAAAGACAGCTCCGGCAAAAAGTAGTGAACGAATGGCGTCACTCCGCAACAAATCCTTGCGATCTGAACGCAGCGCGTCTATATACCAGTCAGGTGCACCGCCTTGACTGAGAACCTCATCTACAGAACCCCGAAAACTGAAAATTCCCGCTAACAGGGCGATTAATAATAAGAACCCTAAAACGATACCACCAGCCAAATAGAACTTTTTCCTATTCCGTTCGGTCCAGCCTTCAACCATTACTTTTTCCAGAGCCAACATGGCCAACAATGGAATGCATAGCAGGGCAATTACCACCGTCATGGTCACTGATCTGAATTTGTCATATCCTGGAAAATAGTCAAACATGAAATAGTTGAACATCTGAAAATTAGATCCCCAGGATAAGGCAATGGAAAGGCCAACCGCTATGGCTATCCAATACACGTGTTTTTTAGGAGCGAGTAGCAGGCCCAATACAAAAAATAGGACCATTATGGATCCCGCATAGACAGGTCCTGCAACCCCTGGCTGCTGACCCCAATAGGTAGTGACATTCCGTAGCTGCTCCCTGACCTGTACCGGAGCCAATCCGTTTCTGCTAAGTACTTCACCCAGATTAGAATCGCTATCCAGTGACTGCTGACTGGCCCCACCATAAAAGTTAGGTATTATAAAAGTAATGGGTTCCATAATGCCATTACTCCATCGGAAAGCATAGTCTTTATCCAAACCTGCTGAAGTCGGGGATTCGCCACTAGTTAATTCTGATGGTCCCCTGATTGAGAATTGCCCGTATTCATAAACCGTCCACAACCTTCCAAAATTGCAGGTTATGGCCAATATTCCTGCCACTAGCAGAGTGCCGGAAATCTTAAGCACTGACTGCAAGCCATCCTCCCGGAACTGAAATATGAGCATCACTATCCCATAGATGAGCAGAAGTAAAAATAGATAGTAGGTGATCTGAAGGTGATTGGCTCGAATTTCCAACGCCACTGCCAGTGCTGTCAGCACCAGACCAGGGAGGTATTTCTTTCTAAATACCAGGTGCACGCCCGCTAAAACCAAGGGCATGTAGGCGATGGCCCTAACTTTCCAAATGTGCCCGGCCTCGATACTGATTATATTAAAGGAGCCCAGGCCGAAAGCAATGGCTCCGGCAATGGCCAGGTAGGGGCGCACTTTGAAGGCCAGCAGCAGGATATAAAATGATAGCATGGCCACAAATAAAATGTCGGCAGGGCTTGGAAGCCCCAAACGATAGACAGCCGCCACATATGCCATCAGATCCCCGCTCCATTTGGTATTGATCAAATAAGCGGGCATTCCCCCAAACATGGAGTTGGTCCAAAGCGCCTCCTTTCCGGTCTGTTCCCTGTATTCTACAATTTCCTGACCCGCTCCGGCGCCTTGCAGGATATCGTTCTGTGCTAAGTTTTTATCATTAAAGATCAGCGGACTAAAAAAAATTACAGTTAGTAAGAGGAAAATCATTACCGCTATCAGGTGCGGAAGGATATTATCTTTGAAATTGAGATTCATGCCAATCCGATTGAATTTTTTGTCAGGTATTGTTTAACCAACAGGCTCACCAAAGTTACATGATTATCTTAATCTTCATTATCTTATGCTACGGGTACTCAAAGGGCATAAAACATTTACTGCTGGAAGAACATTTCAGGGAATTGGTCATGAGGGTCCTTGCTTAGTATATGGAGGTGCCAAAATCCCTTGATGAAGCCCCAACCGTAGGCCGCGATTTGCACGGCCGAAGCCCAGGTGGCTAGAATGGAGATCATTAAACTGCCAGTACTGATCAAAGCCGTAGTAGTTATCAGTAATAAGCCCATCAAGAGAGCTATCCAAGTCAATTTTATCCAAAAACCAATCAGGAATAGCATGATGCCACATAGTAACCCCAGGCTGGGCAGGGCATAAATCCATTTGTTCGATTTTGGATGCCACTTCATTAATATGGTACGGGCCAGGCCGAATTTATATACCTGATTCCAAAATTTGCTAAAATCAATACGCCTTTTGTGATACACAAAGGCTTGGGGGATCAATCCAGTTTTGAATCCGGCAGCTTGAATGCGGTAGCTTAGATCGGGATCCTC
The DNA here is from genome assembly GCA_965224285.1 of Cyclobacteriaceae bacterium. Taxonomy (GTDB): domain Bacteria; phylum Bacteroidota; class Bacteroidia; order Cytophagales; family Cyclobacteriaceae; genus JAJCYK01. The sequence continues at coordinate 2,211,411 of OZ245043.1, read as the reverse complement.
ACCAGGATGTAAAGAGCTAAACCCTCCCACTGTTTCATATACTTCTCTGCTAAGACCCATATTAAAGCTTCTGGGCTGAAATTTATCCACTTGTTTAGCCCGGCCCCGAATGCCACCGGTGGTCAGGGGGGAAGTCATGGCAAAGTTTATAGCTTTTTGAATGGGGGTGAAGCTTTCATGAGCCTTATCGGGCCCACCAAAGGCATCAAACCATTGGTCCTTGAGGCAACGGTCCAGGTGCTTGAAGTACTTTTGCGGGATTATGCAGTCGGAATCAAAGATTACAAAATAATTGGAATTCGACTCAGCCATGCCAAAATTTCGACTATCACCGGGCCCGGTGTTGGGCTTTTCAAAATATCGGATGGGCATCCGGGATTGATAGCGTTCCACTACCTCTTTGCAAGGTATTGTTGAGCCATCCTCGATAATGAGTACCTCGAAATTCCCGGCTTCTTGCTCAGTGAGGCTTTGAAGCAATTCATCAATTTCTTCGGGCCGATTATAAACTGGAATTATGGCGGAAAATCGAGGTATCAATGATCAGGTAATTGTATATCTTAAATGATAGGCGTAGCCCCCTGGATAAATTTTAGTTATTTTTGAGGTAAAGAAACGAAATATGTTTGACAACCTAAGCATAAAGTTAGATCAAGCCTTCCGGAATTTGAAGGGGCAGGGAAGGATTACGGAGATCAATGTAGCTGCTACCGTCAAAGAGATACGCAGGGCCTTGGTTGACGCGGATGTCAATTACAAGGTAGCCAAGACTGTTACGGATTCCATCAGGGAAAAAGCCTTAGGACGTGAGGTTCTAATTGCAGTTTCACCGGGACAATTGCTTACTAAGATAGTAAGCGAAGAGCTGACCCTGCTCATGGGAGGCGAAAAAACGGACATTCAAATTCAGGGTGATCCGGCAGTGATCCTGATATCGGGGCTACAGGGATCAGGTAAGACCACTTTCTCGGGAAAACTCGCCAGTTACCTTAAAAAACAGGGGCGCCAAGTTTTATTGGTTGCCTGTGATGTGTACCGGCCGGCAGCTATTGACCAGTTAAAGGTACTGGGTGAGCAGATCGGAGTGGAGGTATTTGCCCAGCCTGAAATCAAGGACCCCGCACAAATTGCTAAGAGTGCTTTGCAATATGCCAAGCTAAATGGACATAAAGTAATGATCGTTGATACCGCGGGTAGATTGGCGGTTGATGAAAAGATGATGCAGGAGATTGCGGGGCTAAAGCAGCAATTGCAACCGTCAGAGACTTTATTTGTGGTGGATTCAATGACCGGGCAGGATGCAGTTAATACCGCTAAGACTTTTGACCAAAGACTGGATTTTGATGGGGTTGTGCTCACCAAATTAGATGGAGATACCAGGGGTGGAGCGGCGTTATCAATCCGGGCAGTGGTAGAGAAACCCATTAAATTTATCAGCACCGGTGAAAAAATGGATGCCATTGATATCTTTCATCCCGATCGTATGGCCCAGCGAATACTGGGGATGGGAGATGTGGTATCTTTAGTAGAAAAGGCCCAGGAAGTTTTTGATGAAGAGGAGGCCAAGAGGCTGCAGAAAAAATTCCGCAAGAACCAGTTCGACTTTGAAGATTTTCTAAATCAGCTACAGCAGATAAAGAAAATGGGTAATATAAAAGATCTAGTAGGAATGATACCGGGCATGGGTAAAGCAATTAAGGATGTGGACCTTGACGATGACAGTTTTAAGCCTATTGAAGCTATAATACGCAGTATGACACCTGAAGAAAGGGCTAATCCTCAATTGTTGAACGGCAGCAGAAAAAAGAGAATAGCCAGAGGAAGCGGCACTACAGTACAGGAAATAAACAATCTGCTGAAGCAGTTTAATGGAATGCGTAAAATGATGCGGGCCATGAATCAAGGGGGAGCCCGCAAAGGTATCCCTAACCTGAATCCTTTTGGCTAGCGATACATTACCGAATTAATAGCTTCGACGGTACGTTCTACGCTGGGTAAAATTGCCTCTATTAATGTTGGGGCGTAGGGGAGCGGCACATCCATACTGCTTACCCTGGTTACCGGTGCGTCCAGGTAGTCAAAGGCGTGTTGCTGTATATGATAGGCAATTTCGGTGGTAATCGATCCTAATGGCCAGGTCTCTTCCACGATTACCAGTCGATTAGTTTTCTTTACCGAATCCACTACTTTCTGAAAGTCAATAGGCCTTACAGTACGCAAATCAATCACTTCTACGGAGACGTCCTCCTTGGAAAGGGCCTGGGCAGCCTCTGTGGCCAGTTTCATCATTTTACCAAAAGAAACCAAGGTAACATCATTGCCTTCTTTGACAATCTTTGCCTCACCTATAGGGATTAGATATTCGTTTTCTGGAACCTGGCCTTTGTCTCCATACATCAGTTCAGATTCCATAAAGATAACCGGATCGTCATCCCGGATACTGGTTTTTAGAAGTCCTTTAGCATCGTAAGGATTGGAAGGTACCACCACTTTCAATCCCGGGCAATTGGCATACCAGCCTTCAAAGTTTTGTGAATGTTGTGAAGAAAGCATCCCCGCATTGCCTGTGGGTCCTCGAAATACAATGGGCACCGGGAACTGTCCTCCTGACATTGACATCATCTTGGCAGCACCATTTATAATTTGATCGATGGCCACTAATGAAAAGTTGAAAGTCATAAATTCTATGATCGGTCGCAGTCCGTTCATGGCAGCGCCTATTCCCAATCCGGCAAATCCCAATTCAGATATAGGGGTATCTACTACCCTCTCGGCGCCAAATTCATCCAGCATTCCCTGGCTAACTTTATAGGCACCATTGTATTCGGCGACTTCTTCGCCCATCAAGAATATGTCCTCGTCACGCCGCATCTCCTCGGACATGGCCTCAAGTAAAGCTTCTCTGAATTGAATTTCCCTCATAGATATTTCATTGTAATCATTTTTTAAAATTAGGAATTCAAACTCAATAAAACCAATATGGAGGTAAACAACAAAAAAAGCCCTGCAGTTAAACTACAGGGCTTCCATATGTTTTAAAGCTGTTATTTCAGGGCATTGATAAATTCGGGGTCACTCTTAATGGTGAGGAACTCCAAATCACCGGCGGCTTGTTCTTTAAGACCCGCATCTGCCTGAACGGCATGGCCCAAGTGTTCAATAGCGTTGCTTCCATTACCAAGTCGAGCGGAGGCAATAGCTGCGGCATAATGAGCATGGGCATCATTGTTATCATTTTGAATGGCTTCCTCAAAAGTGGAAAGCGCATTTTGATAATCCTTGTTTAACAACTGTGCTAAACCTTTATTATAAAGATTTTCGGGGCTCTCCTTAGAGCTTGAAAGGGAACTGATGGACGCAGTGTAGTCTCCTTGACGAAGTTCTACCAGGCCTTTTACTCCATTCAACTCTGCAGTCATCTCATTAGAAGGATTCAGGGATAAAGCTTTATCAATGGCCTCAGCGGCTTTGTCCACATTACCCTGAACCAGGTAAATAGAAGCCAAGTTGGTATAGGCTTGAGCATTTTCCTGTTTTCTGTTGGCCAATTCAAATTGGGTGACAGCCTTTTCCATCATTTCCGTATCATCTGATTTCATGGCTTTTTCCAGATAAACGGCGCCCAGATTGTTGTGGGATCCCCAGCTATCATTCTTTTTGGTAGCAGCCATGTAAATGCTCTCTTTTTCATCCAGTGAAGGAGTCAGTGTGGCAGCATAACCTAGCTCCTCATCTGAAAGAGTATCGGCAGAAACTGAACCACCTGCTATTTGCTTGGCCAGCACAGAAATTTCAGAATCTGTTTTCTTTTCTTTTACTGTCAACACTTCGGTCTTGGCAGTCCTCAATTGTGGATAAATATCTCGGAATACCTGACGATAACCGTCGACCTTATGAAGGGCGTCCTCTTTTTCTTCAAAGCTTCCTGATCCGTCAATGATATTGCGCATTTCCGTCTTTTGTTCATCAGAAATACCATCGTAATCAGCCAGCATCTCCTTAAACTCTTCCCAGTCTTCGATTACTGGTTTTAGAATAAAATTAATAGAATCGGCCATGCCTTCGTAGTCATAGCGCCTCATCTGACGATCATAGAATTCCTGAATGGCTTCGGCACGATTTTGCGATAAGCTTGAATTAATGCGCTCCGCCCCTTCAGGAGAGTGAGTTCCGGTAATGGTGACAGTTCTGGTGACATTCTTCTCCGCGATAAAGGCATCAAATTGCTGACCTCTGTCACTTCTTCTCTCTGAACTTCTCAATACAGAGCTTCCCTGTAAAAAGTAGAATTCTACATTAGTTGGGATCAGTTCCTCTTGGTTATTGTAACCGTGAGGAGCATAGGCTGCATAGGCAACCGGCTTGTAAAGCTGCGAAGTAGTTATAACTCCACGAGCTACTTCCATTCTCTCTGAAACTTTCTCTTTGCCACTTTTTGGGTCTGAGGCTACACCGGCCACCGTGAGGCTCCCGGTCTTCATAGCCTCTTCGTAAGGCATAGAGAATTCCGCAGATTTAGAAGGTTGTTCGGTATCGTAGTTAGGGAATTGTTCCCTGCTAAAGTCAATACCATCAAATTCGTACTCTTGGTCCCCGTATTCGTAAAATGTCTTTACGGTATATACTTTCCCCTTTTTGAGCATTTTAACTGGGATTTTTGCGGACATGTCAAAATCCACAGTATTTCCATGCAATTCCAAGGGTGAAGGGGCCACAGTCAGTTCTTGTTCCTGGCTCATCTTAACCATCTGGTTAAGCGCGCACCCGGAAAAAATCAGCGTTCCCGTGATAAGAACTGCGTAAATAGTGTTTCCTTTCTGAGTCATGATAAAAAAATTTATTATAGATCTATTGTTAGCCAAAATTATCGTTATCTTCTTACTATTGCAATTTATGCCACAAAAAATTGAATTTGTTGCTTGTTATTAGCCTCTGCTGATAATTATATTTGTATAAAAGTGTACTTTATTATGAAAAAAATTCAGCAATTCTTTGAGTCTCAGGCTTTCGGAGTTTGCACTAAACTTGGAGAGAAGCTTCGAATACCTACTTCAAGTATACGAATATTTTTTATTTATTCTTCCTTTTTAACCTTTGGATCCCCTTTAATATTGTACTTGGGACTGGCTTTTATTATGAATTTCCGCAAACATTTGCGTAGACGTTATAATACCATCTGGTACTAAGTTTCGGAGTCTATCTCCCCAAATGTTTTTTTTCCTCTTACAAAGTGCTCCCACACTACACTCTTATTATATAATTGGATGGAGCCCAGATTGTTTTGGTGAGCTCTTTTGCTCCAGGTATGAGGTATCCTGAAAAAGAAAGCCATGTCTGCCTGTATTACCGCCAGAAAGTGGCCTAAAGACCCCGTTAGCAAAAAACGCATCGCGGCAAATCCATCAAGTATGAGCCTCAGCGGTAATTTCCAGCATAAATCGCCAATAGCTGAGTTTTTCACTAGCAAGGACAGGGCATTCCTGAAGTTGAGATAGGTTTTGCGGGTATTGGTGTTGGATAGAGTTCCTCCTCCCAGGTGAAATACCGTGCTGCTGCCTATATATGCGATATCCCAGCCCAGTAATTGACAGCGCCAACATAGGTCGATTTCCTCCATATGCGCAAAAAAATCCCGATCGAACCCTCCCAGTTGATGGAATAAATGGGACCGAATGGCCAAGCAGGCGCCTCCAGCCCAAAAAATTTTCCGATTATCATCATATTGACCTCGATCCTCCTCTATTTGATTAAAAATCCTCCCTCTGCAGAAAGGATAGCCCAATATATCTAAATAGCCACCTGCTGCCCCGGCATAATCAAACTGATTTTTTTGTAGCATCGAGCGTATTTTAGGCTGACAAATACCCACCTTTGGATGTGCTTGCAAGTATTGCAGCATGGGGGTGGTCCAGTCAGGAGTGACTTCCAGGTCGGAGTTTATCAGAAAGTAGACATCTGCGTCAACTTGTTGCAAACCCCGGTTGTAGCCCCCGCTAAAGCCGAAATTAGCTTCCAATGGTATGGTCTGGATCTCCGGGTGGTTTTGTTCCAGATAGACTATCGAATTATCGGTGGAGCCATTGTCCACCACCACGATCTTACCGATTCCGGAATGAGCTGAAACCGATGGGAGGAATCTTTTGAGATGGTCTATGCCGTTGTAGTTCAGGATAACGACGGCGTAGCTATCCATTCAGAATACTGCTGATGTCCAATCCGGGAATATTGGGCAACAAACCCTCAGTGCTTTCCTTCATAGCTTGTTTGGCCTTTTCTTCAACCGCTTCTGACGCTTTATTCACTGCGGCGATGATGAGGTCCTTGCGCATCTCAGCATCCTGAGGCCCATTTAATGATTCATCTACCTGTAGGTCTATCAATATCTTTTTGCCATTCATCACCGCTTTAACCATGCCCGCTCCTGATTCCCCTTCGGCGGTGATATTTACCAGGTTCTCTTGAGCCGCTTTTATTTTTCCCTGGGCCTCTTTTATCTGACCCATTATTTTCATCATATCAAACATAAATACAGTTATTTTTTAATCAATACATGTACCGCTCCATTCTTCGAAATTGACCGTCCCAGTGGATCCCTGGCCAGAATACGGTATACATATGCCCCCTCGGGAACCAAAACCCCCCGAAAGCGACCATCCCAACCCTGCTCCAACTGTTCCGATCTGAAGAGTAACTCTCCCCACCGGCTGTAAATTTCCATACTAAATTCCTCAATAAATAAACCTTTAGCAAGAAATATATCATTGAGGCCATCATTATTGGGGGTAAAGCTATTGGGCAGATGCACCTGAAGCGGAAGATCAGAAATTACGATATTGGATTCACTTCGCGAGGGTATGATATCATTGGATATGGCGACTATACGATACTGGGTGACCTGCCGATTATTGGTAATGGGATCGGAGTAAGTAAAAGTATTGGGATCAAAAACCAAAGGTGAACCGATTAGTGCACCACTGGCATCCAATAGTTCCAATTGATACTGAGATACACCATTTGACCAACCCTGATAGGCTGTCCAAGTGAGCTGAAAGCTGATGTTATTGATATTCTCGCCCAACAGTTTTATGGCACAAGCAGTTATGCCAGGACCCGATTGATTACCACAAAGATCCTGATAGGTTACCATGTAGCAATGTTCATTTATTTGAGGCCTTAAGTTCTGATCAGTAAATTGTGATTGATTTACCGTGGCAATCTCCTGAAAAGGCTGGTGGTTAATGGAGCGACTGAGGCTAAATTCACTGGAATTACTGCTGGCGGCCAGGTTCCAATCCAGCAGTATACTGGAGCCCGATACCGTAGCAGTCATTGAGTTTATGGCCGGTGGCGGTTGGGTATTTATACCGGTAACACATTGGATGGCTGAGAGACTTCTGGAACCGTTGGTATAATTAGTTATAACCTGGTAACAATAATCCACATTACAGGCCACCAAGGTATCCTCCATCATTAAAGTTGGAGTATTGAAAAGTGCTAGTAATCCGCCATTCTTGATTAGTTCAAAGTTGTCAAAATTCACTATTTCCGTATTCCAATTTAACTGGTTTCGACCATCCATGGCCATGGCTGCCAGGGAGATGGAACAAACAGGGGTCGAGTTAACCCGCGAGCCGTTACATGGGTCTACCGCCACTAAGCGGAAACAATAAAAATTATTGATGGTATTGAGACTACCCAAACTCATACTATTGCCACTTACAGGCCCCATTTCAACATAGCCTGAAGATCCATTGGTAGCCATCTCCAGTACATAATCAATACTGGCATCCAGGGTGTATTGCAGGGTGACCTCACCGATCAGCTGGTTGGCGTTGGTAACCGATATTTCATCGATGGTGGGGGTCGGGAGAATGTTTTGGGGCGTTATAGTAGCGGTGCTGTCCCCACAATTTACCGGGCCGCCGGTAAAGTAACCCGAAACGGTTATGGGGTAGCTGGCGGTTCCCGGGGGATAGGCATGCGTCAAATTGGAAGTCGGAGGGGAACCGTCACCATAATCGATCTGGAATTCCTGGTAATAGCTGTCATTGATGTCTATGGCAACCTCATAGTTATTGCATAGTTTAACTTCAAATTGAGGTGTTAAGGTCTCAAATACTTCAATGATCAAGGTATCAGTACGGGGAACTAAATTGGTCAATACCTGGACTAGAGAGTAACTACCCGGTTGATTATAAGTAAAAGTTGTACTGCTAGTAGGGGCCATGCTGCTGCAGATAGCGGGATCGTATTTGATGGAGTTGGCATCACAAGTATCGGTATCATAAAAATATTGGTCATTGATCTCTCCTGATGTGTTGGTAACGGTAACGGTTAATGGAGCGCAGCCCCGAACAAAATCCACTTCAAACCTCCCCAAGGGACTGGGCGATTGCCCCCACGCAAGTTGGCTTAGGAAAAGCAAACAGTATGCAACAATGATTTTATTTCCGCACATAATCTCTATACCCTGGACGAACCTTATAGGTGCTTGGTACCTTACTTAATGCTCAGATAACGGGTCTTTATAAAGTAAAGTGCCGGTTAAGTTAGTTTTACCGGGTATTATTTTCGGATACCAACTGGGTTAATAGTTGCTCTTCAGTAAACTGCTGTTGTTTCCCGCTGGACATTTCTTTTACCGAAACCTTACCGGCTGCGATCTCGTCAGCGCCGATCAGCACTACCCAGGGGATCTGGTTTTTATCCGCATACCCCAGCGACTTTTTCAGTTTTACCTGGTCGGGATATAGCTCGCTGGAGACACCCAACTTCCTTATCTTACCCAGTAGATCCAAAGCGTAGTGTATCGCGGAATCGTCCAGGGTGATCAGCAAGACCTGGCTAAATTGCAGCCGGCTTTCCGGGAATAGTGAGAGCTCTTCCATGACATCATATATTCGGTCTACTCCGAAGCTGATCCCCACTCCTGAAACACCTGACATGCCAAACACTCCGGTGAGATCATCATAACGCCCCCCTCCGCAAACTGAGCCAATCGATACACCTTTTACCACAACCTCCAGGATGGTGCCGGTGTAGTAGGCTAACCCTCTGGCTAAGGTGGGGTTAACTTCGATTGGCAGGGATTCCGGTACCAGACCTTTTATTAATCCGTGCATCTCATGGAGGTCTTTGATCCCCGCAGCTGATGCAGATGATTTTTCCAGAACATCAATTAACAAAGGTTTAACTTCCTCCCATGACCCTTTCAGGTTTAGAATGGGCTGAAGCTGACTGGTCATATCCGAAGTAAACCCCTTTCTTACCAATTCCTCCATAACTTTGTCAGGCCCTATTTTTGACAGTTTATCCAATCCCACCGCCAGCTCCATCTCCCGGCCGGGTGCTCCGATCACTTCGGCAATACCCTGCAGGATCTTTCGGTGATTAATCTGGATATGGTAGCCATCAATACCTAGTGAGGTGAACACATCGCCGATCATAGCCACCATCTCTGCTTCACATAACAAGGAGTTAGTGCCTATAACATCCGCATCGCACTGATAAAACTCCCGGTACCGCCCTTTTTGAGGTCGGTCTGCCCGCCAAACCGGCTGCATCTGATATCGTCGGAAGGGAAAAGTAATGTCGTTTCGGTTCATCACTACGTACCGGGCGAAAGGTACCGTAAGATCATACCTCAGACCCTTTTCCGCAACCTTGGGTAACATACCTGCCGGCCCTTGCTGAAAGTCTTCCAATGAAGCGTTTTTTAAGAAATCCCCTGAGTTCAGAATTTTAAATAATAACTGATCCCCCTCCTGTCCATATTTACCAGTGAGGATGGATAATTGTTCCATAGCCGGGGTTTCCATGGGCTGGAAACCAAAGTTTTTAAAAACCCGTTGGATATGCCCAAAAATGAACTGACGTTTAGCCATCATTAATGGACCGATATCTCTGGTACCTCTCGGTACTCCGACCTGTCTGGAACTCATCTACTGGACTTTTTTTTGACCAAAAGTAATAAAAACAAAGTTATTACCGCTGTTGTTGCCGGCACCAATAACTGAAAATAAATGACTTGTACTATGGGGTTATTTATTATAAAGCCTTAAATTCGCACCTCGTTTAGCACTTTTTCATCATGGCAGTAACCAGACTTAAGAGAAAAGACCGAAAGAACAAAGCCCGGGCCAGGAATCGTATCAAACGGATCAAGCAGCTAAGCCAACGACCCGTTATCAAGCAACTGGAGGAGACTTCTCCTGTGTCAGAGGCGGAGGACAAGTCAAAAGACGAAGAAGAGTAATCACTCCAGGGCTCCTCTCTTGCCTAATTCAATTACTTCCAGATTGACCACCTTCCCTCGTTCAAGCGATAACCGGATTATGGTTTTAATCTGATGAAGGCCCTGTTTCCCGGCGGCTCCCGGATTGATGTATAACATGTTGGGGTAATCAGGCCCCTTGTCCACCTTGCAGATGTGACTGTGTCCGCATATAAGAATGTCAGGCATTCGCTCCTGCAACAGGGAGGTGACTCTTTTAGTATACCTACCGGGTTTACCTCCAATGTGGGTCATAAAAACCAAAAGTCCTTCACGTTCCAGCCAAAGATCCTCCGGACAGGTAGCTCTAAGCGCCCTCCCATCGATGTTACCGTAAACAGCAAAAGTAGGCGCTATGGATTGCAGTTGCTGCAGTGTTTCGACATTACCTATATCCCCGGCATGCCAGATCTCTTGGCAATTTTTAAAGTAGTGCATTACCTGTGCCGGCAAATGGCTATGGGTATCTGAAATTAACCCTATGGTTGTCATTTCACTTTTGGTCTAAAAATTGAAAAATATAAGAAAAAGTTACCTCAAGTGGAGATTCCCGATATTATGTTGCAATTTGCACTGGTAGACTTGTAATCCCATGATTATAAAGACCAGACTGGTAAAAATACTAACATTTGGCTTTGCCAATGGTATCTGTTTGTACCCCTTTGTACTCATTGGGAAGGATATAGATGTCAATCACCGGTTATTGAACCATGAGCGAATCCACCTGCGTCAGCAATTGGAAACCCTGATACTACCTTTTTACCTACTCTATTTATTGGAGTTTCTCTATCGCATGATACAGTATAGGGATTTTGTAGTAGCCTACCGCAATATAAGCTTCGAAAGAGAAGCTTATTATTTTGAAGCTCATGTAGATTATCTGGAACATCGAAAACCCTACGCCTGGATGCAATTTGTTTCCAGGTCTGAACCAAAAATCACTAACGTGTAGATGGCACTTACCCCTTCAAATATGCTCGAGCTGGGTACTAAAGCTCCTGACTTCACTTTGCCTGATACTGTAAGCGGCGCCCATGTTGCCCTTGATGAACTGAAAGGCGAGCAAGGGACCGTGATCATGTTTATTTGCAATCATTGCCCTTACGTGAAACATGTTAATTCCGAATTAGTAAGATCGGCCCATAACTACCAGTCCCAAGGTATAGCATTCATTGCCATCAGCTCTAATGATGTAAAAAATTACCCCCAGGACAGCCCCGACAATATGAGAAAGGTAGCGGCAGAGCAAAACTACCCTTTTCCCTACTTATATGACGAAACCCAGGAAGTGGCAAAGTCCTACCAGGCAGCCTGTACCCCGGACCTCTATCTATTCGATAAGGACTTGCAGCTATTTTACCGGGGTCAGTTAGATGGTAGCAGGCCCGGAAATAATATTCCGGTATCCGGAAAGGATCTGAGAAAGGCCATGGATCAATTAATTAATGGGGAAGAGGCCCCGGTTGATCAGATTCCATCAGTGGGATGCAATATTAAATGGAAATAGCTTAATCTGTGGAATAAGCACTCAAACGAATTGAGCCATCATCAGCTCTTATTACCACCTCCGCATCCCCACCCGGTAACTGGTATCGGCTGTTGTGTTCCGTTTTACCCAGTAATTTAAATTCAGGAGTGGTCGATATTCTGCTGTTGTCATGGCTGACATCAATGTTGCCTCCTCCTCCGGTTATTGTCAGATCCACCTGGCCATCATCTGATGTAATTCGATAGGTTCCAAAGCTTTTAAGATCCGTTTTTACATCAACATTTCCGTCGTCAATTTTTACCAGCAACTGCTCAAAAGAACCTTTGTCCACAATAAGGTCTCCGTCTTCAATATCAGCATATAGCTCACCCTGCCCGCTGTTCATGTTAATATCACCGTCATCGACCCTAAAGTCGAATTCCTCTCCCTGGCAGTCCAATAGCTCCAGATCTCCATCATCCAGTCTCACTTCTATATTTCCATTTACGTTCCTGATTAGATAATTGTCATCATCTCCTTCCAACTTAAGGTTAACTTCTGCCGGCGTTTCTATATCTATACGGTACACTTCGTAGGAATAGCCCATAATGTTCCAGGTTACTCCCTGCGGTTGTCGATCAGAGATGTGAAGGTCGCCATTTTTGGTGTAAACTTTTACCGTCAGATCATGCTCATCACCCAAGCGCAAGCCTCCTGATTTCACTCTCCTTTCGATGCGTACTTTAACCTGGCGGGTATCACTGCCGGTAATCCTGACTTCTGCATCATCTGTTCTCATATTTATGGTAGCATCCGATCCAATATCATAACTCTGGTCAAGGTTGAACTCCCGGTTTTTTTGAGCGGTAGCTAGTAAAGGGACGATTAATAATGCCAGGATCAGAAGGGTATAATTATCAAATTTCATAGGTTTGGTGATTAGTCCACAAGAACTTCAATTTATTAACTTTAATTCATAAGTTCACTAAAACCAACTCTTTTGAAGGCGGTAACTATCCCCTCATATGGTACAGCGGACCAGTTGCAACTGGACCAAGTTGAAAAACCTGTTCCAGGAGATCAGCAATTACTTATAAAAGTTTGTGCGGCAGGAGTAAATCGGGCTGACATCCTGCAGCGAAAGGGATATTACCCCCCGCCGTCTGGGGCTAGCGAAATTATGGGGCTGGAAGTTTCCGGTGAGGTAGTGGAAGCCGGTAGTAAGGCCCAGCATTGGCTGGGCAAATCAGTTATGGGCTTACTTTCCGGAGGAGGGTATGCAGAATACGTAGCGGTTGATCAGGGTCTGGTGCTCCCTGTACCGGCTGGATTGGATATCATATCTGCAGCGGGAGTAATGGAGGCATTTCTAACCGCTTATCAGGCGCTGCACTGGCTGGCAAAATTGCAACCTCATGAAAAATTATTGATCCATGCCGGAGGAAGTGGTGTGGGCACGGCGGCTATACAATTAGCCAGAATGAACAAGGCTGTAATTTGGATTACCGCCTCTAAGTCCAAACACTCGTTATGTACCAAGCTTGGGGCTGACCATTGTATAGATTACCATGAGCAGGAATTCGCTGAAATAATAAATCAACAATTGCCGGAAGGTGTGGATATAGTGATGGATTTTATTGGAGCGCCTTATTTTTCAAGTAATTTAAAGTGCCTCACCTTGGATGGCAGGCTGGTAATGCAGGGGTTTATGGGAGGCTCAGGCGTTTCTGCCTTGGATTTGGCACCAATCCTGAAAAAGAGACTGAAGATCATGGGCTCTACCTTGAGGTCTCGCAGCCTCCTCTATCGACAAGAGTTGATAGCCAACTTTAAACGGGATTGTTACTTAGCTTTGAAAGAGAAATTGATTTTCCCGGTTATAGATCGAGTATTTAGCATAGAGCAGGTGGCTGACGCGCACCGGTATATGGAAGAGAATCGTAATGGAGGCAAAATTTTGCTTAAACTAGCAGCAGATTAAATGGCAATCTAAAATTTGACGGATTGAATATTTACATCAGGTGCGCTGAAAAGGGAAGTACAGATAAACCCGACCGTCACTAACATGTATAGACTTACCATAGCTCAACTGGAATACGTTATTGCCGTTGATACCCATCGGAATTTTGCCAAGGCCGCGGCCCATTGTCACATTACTCAGCCCGCTCTTAGTATGCAGGTCAGAAAGTTGGAAGAGCAACTAGGGGTTCTTATTTTTGACCGGAGTAAAAAACCGGTAGTACCAACCAAATTGGGAGAAAAGATCATTGATCAGGCCAGATCCAGCATCAGCAGTCTTGGCAGGATCCAGGAGTTAGTCTCCGTTGGTAAGGGAAGTGTGAGCGGTGTTTTACGTATTGGAATCATACCTACCCTGGCTCCTTATTTATTGCCGAGATTTTTAGCATCTTTCTCTAAAAAATATCCTTCAATCAAGTTGACGCTGGAAGAGGTGCTCTCAGATCAGATAATTGAAAAATTAACTAAAGATCAATTGGATGTGGGAATAATGGTGGCACCGTCCAATAAGCATAAGATTGAAGCGGAGCCGCTTTTCAGGGAGGAATTCTATATTTACAGTGCCTCAGAACACCGATTACAGGCTATGCGTGAGGTGCGCCTTTCAAAATTAGACACATCTGATATGTGGATATTGAAGGAAGGTCATTGCTTTCGGGATCAGGTAGAGTCTCTTTGTGGAGGCCAAATCAGTAATGAGCACAAGGCTATTAAATTTGAAAGCGGAAGCTTAGAGACTTTGAAAAACATGGTGGATCGCCAGCTGGGCTTCACTCTATTGCCGGAGCTGGCCACCCAATACTGGAATCCTGGCCAAAAGAAAAAACTCAAGAGATTTAGTGGCCGGAAACCTGTCAGGGAGATTAGTTTGGTAATGCATAGAGTGTTTCTGAAACAATCCATGATAGGACTATTAAAAAAGGAAATACTTTCCAGCCTACCGGCCAAAATAAAAAATCAAAGATCAACTAAAATAGTGCCATGGACAGCACCGAAATGACCGAGTTATATCACTCGATAGCAAAGCAGTATCTTGATGGCCTTAATTCCGGAAATATGGAGGTAATCTTGGCGTTGTTTGATTCTGAAGCAGAGGTCCATTCACCCATTTACGGAATACGCAAGGCACAGGTATTTTATCAGATCTTGTCCAACGATACGGCAGAGAGTATTACCACTTTAAAGCAGGTTATAGCTGATCCTGCACAAAAGAGCATGGCAATGTGGTTTCACTACCAATGGAAACTAGCTAATTTTCATCACGTAGAATTTGACTGTGTGGACCTGATTAAATTTACTCAGGAGCTGAAAATCAGGGAACTTCGCATATTATATGATACTTATCCCATCAGACCATTTCTGGATTGAACAGCCGTTTGCAGTTTGGCACAGCCACTAATAGAAAAATGCTACCCCTGAAAGATTTATGATACTAAATGGCAAAGAGGTTAATTAAACTTGTAGGGTATAGGTCTACTGATATGAAAAGGCATCAGATCATCACATTAATTTTTTTACTTTGGATCACCTTGATCGCAGTCCAAATTGAACAAAAGGTTCACCAACATGCCTGGGCTGCGGTGGAACAATATTGGGAGGTGAATCAGGTTGGGGAACCTACCGGGAAACATGAGCAACCTTGCGAGAGCAGCGAGGTGCCAGGAACATTCGCCCTTACCATTAAATGTGTGGGAGATCAGTTGTTCCCTCTACTCAATCCTTCATTCTAGGATAATCCACTTAGCATATAACCCATAGGATATAAAGAGAGCCCAAATTAAACGGTGATTCTCAAGTTTAGGTCAACACCGCCTAATAAGGGCTCACGTTCCCCGACCAATGGGTTTCTAATTATTTTTAATTACTAGGTATTTTCTACCTTGAATCTGTCCAGCAGGAATAACCCGGAGAAGACGGTAATAGTCAGTACTGCAAACAAGGTCAGGGCTACACTGACCACTTCCCTGGGTGTATGAGGAAAATCCTGTAAAACATATACGGTGCCTCCGACGGCATATACTGTCAGCAGAAGATAAAATATGGTGGTTATGATACTTATGCGCTTTTCCATGGCAATGTTATTTTCAATTGGTTTTAACAAATCTAACGGAAGGGTTTATTACAGGATTAAAATTTAGGATGGCACAGGTCTCAAGTTTCGACATTGAGACCTTTTTACCCTTTTGGAGGGGGATTTTTAGTTAAATCCCGTAAAATTTTTAGCTATTGAGCTGCTTTTTCCGGTATTGGTTAGGAGTAAGACCGGTCATTTTTTTGAAAATTCGATTGAAAGAGGCTTTGGAGTTAAAGCCGCTTTCCTGGGCGATTCCTAAAAATGACAGGTGTTGGAATCCGGGATCAGCGAGTTTTCTCTTTACTTCTTCTACTCGATATTGATTGACCAGTTCATAAAAATTTTGTCCAAACTCCCGGTTAATAAGGGTACTAAGTTGATGGGGTGGAAGATCCAAGTCCCTGGCCAGATCATGGAGGGTGAGCTTACTACGTAAAAATGGTTTATCATTTTCCATTAACCCCAGCAATTTATGCTTATGCTGACTTTCCGATATTCGTGAAACCGCAGCTTGTTTGGTAGTGGTTTTACGGGGTTTTACCGGAGGGTCCGCTAAAAGTGATCCAATGAAAATGGGACTTTGTTTGATACCGTAATATCCCAATGCCAGGATCCAAACGGCCATGGCCAGAAATATAAATAGCTGTGCATTGGGTATACCCGGATAATTTACTTTGGTGATGGTGATAGCCAGAAAAATTAGCAGCACTATAGCCATGCTCCAAACCAGATATCGCAGCCAGCGCAGATCGATGTTCTCATGGTCGGAAAATAGATTGCTAATATTTTTTCGGTGTTTCCTCAACAACAGCAGGCATAATACTATATAAACGGGTCCGTAAAGGGATTTTAATACCAGCAGGATACCTTCGATGGTGCGTCCACCCCCTGCCCAAAGATTCTCAGAGTAGGCTAACTTCTCCGAACCTGACTGCAAATAGAAAGGGATCAGTGCTAGGTTATACACCAGAAATGGAATAAAGTGGTACAAGTAATGAGGTGCCAGGCGCTTGGCGGCTTTTATGGAGGTGTCTATGTATAAAAACAAGAATGGTCCATACAAAAATACCAATGATGAACTGCTACCCACCAAATGAGGAAAAGTTTGATAAAATCCTCTATGTTCTAAGTAGTTGATCAACAGGTGTACGCTTAGCACCAGCAACCAAATGCCCAATATGCGGTCAGCCAAGGTGTTTCCCTGCTTGTTAAAAAGCAAAATGGCAAAGAATACTGCCTGGGCCGATCCTACAGCTAATACCACTTCCATGAGGCTGCAAATTAGAATTTAGATATTTAAAAAGAAAGCCCCGACGAAATCGCCAGGGCTCCAAAACAATATGAAAAGGATTCTACTAATTGCTTTACTCAACTAAATAAATGGTGTGGTTACCGTCGGTCAGCAACAGGTCAGTTTTGCCTACAAGTATATTATCATGAAGGTATTGTCGCTCACCGTGATAAATTTCCTCTAATTCATAGTTGTAAATGGTAATGACAGGAGGAGTCATTTGCTCTTCATTTTCCCAAAGATAAGCCAGTAACTCTACCACTTCTTCATGGGTAATTCCGCTTGCAGGAAGGTGATCGTCTCCGGCGCTGGTGGCATGAGCTGAAGTGGTAATGCCTGCGGCAATTGCCGTTAGTACACCTATGATCAAGGCCCATCGTTTAGAACTGATTAACTTTATCATTGAGGTCATTACTATTACATTTTAAATTCAATTATAAGGGACCAAAGGTGATGCCAAAAATGCAATTGATTGATTATCAGTTTTTTAATTTTTAAAGGTATCGTTATTGTGTGCTAATTCGGACAGGTACCTGCACTAAAACGAACGGGTCGGTGTTGGTTAAGAGATAAGGGAGTGATGGCTGACGTCCCATTACATAACGCATTATGGGGGATTTATAATAAAAATAGATCTGTATAACTTCAGGTAAACAGAAAATTGATGAACCGATATCTTCTCTACCTCTATATAATTTTATTGTCAAATACTTTGACCGTTCAAGCTCAGGAATTAACCACCTCGGTGGGGCAGGAATTAATGGACGTGCAATCCGCACAACGTTATTTTCAGACTGAGGTTGAATTTGACCATACGTTTAAAGGTGTTCAGGGATCACCGTATTACAAAAATGACTGGGAACCAGCCTTAATTAAACTGGAGAACGGACAAGTCTTAGAGGGGGAGATCTTGTATGACTTGGTTGAAGGTAGAGTAATAATTAAAAGGAGAGGAAATATCGGGGCGGTGATGAAGAAAGACGCCGTCAGTGAATTTCAATTTAATAACCTGGAGCGTTTTGTCTATTTACCTTCCAGTCAGGATTATTATCAGGTGTTAATAGATGGTAAAGTTAAGTTGATAGCGCTTAATAGTAAAAGGCTGCGGATGGCATCGTCGGAAAAAGTTTATGGCACTAATCAGGATTATCATCAATTCTTATCTGATACCAAATATTTTATTTTGGATGCTGCCACGGGTGAGATCACCAAAGCACCTTCCGGAATGTCGGGATTTGTAAAATTATTCCCTCAATATAAAGGAGAGATTCGCCGATATGCCCGAGAACAACAATTAATCCTAAGAAAGCCAGACCATTTAAGTCAAATGGTAAAACACCTCAACAGCTTGCAAACAGGGTAGTATTGAGAATCTTTAGAGGTTTAATACTTCAACGCCCTGCTCGAAAACAATGTCCACAGGGATCTCAGCGGCTTCCAACCGGTTGAGATCTGCTTGCAGCCCGGAAAGAATTAGGCCTTTTTCCTGTACCAACTGTGCTACCCCTGAATAGTCACCGTCACCCTGTAAGGTCAAGATCTCATTGGATAATGCCGTCATGGCTTCCTGCATTTTTTGGTAATTGACCCGATAGCGGCCGTTCTCCGTTTTTTCGAATGCTCCGTAATCCTGGAAAAAATTAAATCGGATCATATTGGCCTTGCCGTGCGCGCTGGAAGCCCCAAATCTCACGGATCTGAATATTCCCGCCAGGAAAGTGGTATAATAATCCATTAATTCACCCCTAATCTCACCTTGTTGGTGTAGTTGAGTGATCATATATAATCCCAGGATATCCGCTTTTCCTTCTTCTAGTGCAGAAGCGTGTTCTTTTAGGGCTTCCCTGACAGTACCCGAACCATTTATAGTATTTTTAATGCCTAAGCCATGAGCAACTTCATGAAACATGGTATTGGAAAAAAAAGCATCAAATGTGATATGCTTTTGTTGTTCTTCCTCGATAAGCAGATCACTTATCGGGAGTAGGATCTTATCGAATTTAGCCCGCATGGCATTTTTGAGCTGTAGCCTGCGGGTTCCTTTTGCCAGTTGCACCTCTTCATCATTTGGAAGATTAATCGCTATGGTCTTACTGCCAGCATTACAATCGCCGGCATAATATACCACATCGTAGGCGTTCAGATCTGCATTGGAGCCTGGCCTTTCCATCTTATATTTGGCTTCAACCGGCAAGTCCTGCTGTAGTTGGGGAAGAACTTTGGCGTATTTTGCCAGCCGTTCGGACCACTCCCAGTCTTTTATCAAAACATAGGCTTCATATGCGGTTTTATAGCCATATAGCTGGTCCTCATAGCTTTCGATGGGTCCGATCACCAGATCAATATCATTTCCCTTCATGTCCATCCATGCCATATCACTGGGTTGAAAATCATCGTTAAGCAAAGCCTCTGCCCTCAGCTGCAGATAGTGTCTAAATCCATCATCTTCCGCTAATTCCGCAGCCTGGGTTAGTAATTTTGAAGCCCGCTGTAAAGGCTCTCTGAATTTTTCATTATAAGGCAGGGTGACCAGCTCGCCGCTACCATCTCTCACTATTAAGGTGTACTGGTCATTCTTACCGGGAAGATCAGCTTGCTGGAATTCCTCTTTGGTCATATCAGCAGGATAAAAATTAGCACCCAGTGGTTTGGGACCAACTCCTTCCAAAAAAGGCTGATTACCTTCCAGCCTATCCCAAGGTCCGTAATTATAACGAATGTATTTTCTGGCATTGGGATCCGGGTGAGCTTCCAGCAAGGGATCGGGCCTGCCAAATGCCTGATACCAAAAAAGGGTATCCATTATTTGAGCTGCTTCTATCAAAAGGGGTATCATTGCCCTTTGGTTATCTGACAGGTGATCGAGGTTTGCCGTCAACCTGAAAGGCACGTAATTGTTCACTTTTTTCTCCATTACCAGCGCGGTGCTATCAGTATCTGCTTCGGAATCTTTAGGTGGATGTTCCTGGCTTTGCCCGGTACACTGATATAGGATTGCTACTACTCCAAAGGTTAAAACCTTTTTTAAAAAATTCATAAGTGGAATGATTTACCTATCGAAAGGTAAACAACCCCCGCGATTCAATCAATATTTAAGGTTTAATGTTGTCGGTAAGAAATTCTGCCGCCAATGGTTTTAAGTAGGCTTTTTGATTTATGTAGTCAATAATGACTTGGTAATCCCTTAAAAACGCCCCACCTATGGAGCCCATGCTACTCTTATTTAGCTTACCTTTTTCACTGTATTCGCGGGGGTGGATATAGACTGTTTCAACTTCAGGATGGGCATTTGCCCCAATTTTAATCCTACTTAAACTTTTGTAACCTTTGATCTCACCCCCAAGCCCGGTACCTACACGGACTTTTTCTAGTGAAGGCGGAGCCAATAATAGTGGATGGCTGCCAGTAATGAGGGAGAGACCGAAAGCCGCCCCGGTATCCATCAATAATTTTACTCTTATGGATTCTTGTAAACCAGTTATAATCTCAGTGTAGATATAAGGTTTAGCACCTTCTACCTTAAGGTTAAACTCGTAAAAACCCCTGGGATGATAAGCCTGGGGTTCCATTAAAGTCAAGACCCTGCGGCCATAGTCAATGGCTACTGCAAAGCGAGTGAATATTTGGTATCCCAGTATCCCATGAATATCAAAGCGTTTCATATCCATATAGTCACGATTTAGCACCACCATCCCCATATTCTCGCCGGATATTCCCGGGAGGGCTAATTTCACACCGGTACTGCGATGCGCAATTACCAGATTATTACTGCCGGCTCCGGAAAATCGTATTTTTCGACCCAACTCCACCTTGAGATCTTTGGCCAGTTGCTTGTCAAAGAGGATGGCCTGGCTGGTTCCGGAATCCAACACGAAATTCAAAGGAACTCCGTCATTGATACTAATGGGAATTACAATTTGATTATTAAAAGTGTAAAATGGGATCTCAAGACTTTTCTTACATTTCACTATAAAATCGAACCTGCCTGGATGGTATCCAGCAGCGGTAGAGACCAGAAAGAATAAGAAAACTATAGCTGATACCAGCTTAGGGAAGATGGAGGTATGAAACATAATGATCGGGGAGCGGGTTATATTAAAAATTACGCTTGTTCCCTGGCAGGAGGTTATGCCCCATTTATCGGCATTTTGATAAATGGTATTAAATGAGTTTAAGTGGCTTTTCAAATGGATATGCGGTATCAAAATTTACCGGATCCATTTCGGTTATTCATTTAGGCACAGCACTGGGTAGGAACTTTGTCCTTGATCAATGGATTTTGACTGCTCGGCTGGACTGGTAAGGCCAGAAATCATAACTTGAATGGAATTAAATAAAGTAAGATTTGGCCACAAACAATTACAGATATTCCAGAAGAGCGTTTATCCAACGGAGTTCTCTGATCACCCTGGGGGGCCTCACACCCTGGCATACGTATGCAGGCTTGATTAATCCGCTGGTCGTTAATAGCATCCCCGGCAAGCATCCCGATTTGGTGTTGTTAAATGATCGTCCGTGGAATGCTGAAACACCCCCACATTTGTTGGACCAGGAGGCAACCTCCGGCGATCGCTTATTTGTTCGCAATAATGGCTTGGTACCGGAAGACGTGAATCCTGCAAATTGGATGCTGGAGATATCCGGTGAGTCAGTTAGAAGTCCCACCAGCTTTAGCTTACAACAACTAAAGCAGGATTTCAAACACTATTCTCTACAGCTTACCTTGGAATGTGGCGGTAACGGTCGAGCGGAATTTAATCCCCCGGCCAATGGCAACCAATGGACTACCGGAGCTGTGGGCTGTCCTAAATGGACCGGTATCCGCCTTCGTGATGTCCTGGATCGGGTGGGTCTTACCGACGATGCGGTTTACATTGGGTATTATGGTAAGGACAGCCATTTAAGCGGAGACCAAAGTAAAGTAGTAATCAGCCGTGGAGTACCAATTTCAAAAGCCATGGAAAATGAATCCCTATTGGCTTGGGCAATTGATGGACAAGATCTACCATTAATGAATGGCTTCCCCTTACGCTTGGTTTTTGGCGGATGGCCTGCTAGCACATCTGGCAAATGGGTTTCGAAGATCGTAGTCCGTAATAAAGTACATGACGGGGAAAAAATGGGGGGGCAATCCTATCGAGTGCCCTGCCAACCGGTGGCGCCGGGAAGTAAAGTTCCGGATGATGAAATGTGCATTATTGAATCTATGCCGGTAAAGTCGCTGATCACTTATCCGAAAAGTGGCGCGGTGATAAAACCTGATAAGGTACTGGAATTCAGGGGGCATGCCTGGGCAGGTGACCTCGTGGTAGCCAAAATGGAATATTCTATCAATTTTGGAGCTAGTTGGCAGGAAATTCCCCTGAAGCCGCCGGTGAATAGGTTAGCCTGGCAGCATTGGAAAGGCAGAACTTCCTTCCCGGGAAAGGGATACTACGAATTATGGGTGAGAGCCACTGATGATCAGAATAACCGGCAACCAATGGTATTACCCGGCTGGAATCCCAGAGGATATTTAAATAATGCCTGTCATCGTATTGCCATTAAAGTGGCTTGATCCATGATCTTAAGAATACTTAAATTAGTTATTTTATTAGCGGTATCACTGGGTTGCCAGAAAAGTGGTAAGGATGAAGCTAGTGTTGGAACTACTGAATCTGGGGCGGATAGCACAATTGCCACCACACCACAGATGGATAGCAGCGGTTTAATAGTCGACCAACATTATTTACTGGTGAAGTCTCAATGCACCGGCTGTCATTCTGCTCAATTGATCACCCAGAATCAAGCCAGCAGGGAGGGATGGGAACAAATGATACGCTGGATGCAAGAAACACAAGGGCTCTGGGACTTGGGGGAGCACGAGCCACTGATCTTAGATTACTTATCGCATAACTACGGTCTTCAGCGCAAGGGTCGCCGGCTTCCGCTTGAGGACATAGAGTGGTACCAATTAAAGGATTGAGCTATGAGTGACTACTGGAATGCTTTTATTAATGGCTACCGGGGTTATGCCTCCTATCTGTGGTCAGAAATTACTTCTCCGGGATGGCACAACTACTTTTATTGGCTGTTGGGGGTTAGTCTGTTTTTCTTAATCATGGAATGGGTCCGCCCATGGCGCAAAGATCAACCGAAATTTAGAGAGGATTTCTGGTTGGACTTCTTTTACATGTTCTTCAACTTTTTCCTTTTCTCATTGATCATTTATAATGCGGCCTCTGATGTAGTAGTAGACGCTTTCAAAGATGTTCTGGCATGGTTTGGCCTCAAAAATCTAGTGGCAATTCACATTGAATCCTGGCCCTATTGGGGACAATTACTGGCCTTGTTGGTCATCAGGGATTTTATCCATTGGTGGGTTCACCGCTTGTTACATCGAGTTGATTTTCTATGGGAATTCCATAAGGTACATCACAGTGTGCAGCAGATGGGTTTCGCAGCGCATTTGCGCTTTCACTGGATGGAAACGGTGGTTTATCGAAGTTTGGAATATATTCCGTTGGCTATGATAGGGTTTGGGATAGATGATTTCTTTATAGTCCATATCTTTGCCCTGGCGGTGGGACATTTCAATCATTCCAACCTTAAGGTAAATCTTGGTCCTTTCAAATATATTTTCAACAACCCTCAGATGCATATATGGCATCACGCCGAACATCTTCCCCCTGGTCGGGAACGAGGAGTGAATTTTGGGCTTACCTTAAGCATCTGGGACTATTTGTGGGGCACTGATTATATACCTCACACTGGTCGGGACATTAAGCTGGGATTTCCAGGGGTGGAGAAATTTCCCAAAAAATTTTGGGGCCAGATAACCTACGGATTTGGAAAATCCGAAAATAATTAGCCCCTTAAGCTTATGGGTACTAGATTTAACTACATCAAGAAAGTGATGATGGAAAAAATTAACAACTGGATGCCTATATGTGTGTGATCAAAACATATTTATGGCTGATATTACTATTGCTATCGGCCTGCAATAGCCCTAAAACCGAGACGGATTTTAAAACTACCGCTGAGCTCTCTTCCCCAGTAGTTCAATTGACTCAAGCAAACCGCTCCATTTCAGTGGCTGAACTCAAGCACAAACTGGATAAAGGAGAAACACTGGTCTTAATTGATGTACGTACCCAGGACGAAGTAAAATCAGGAAAAATCCTGCCTGAAGCGCTTCATTTCGATATTTTGAAAGCGGGATTTCAGGATCAAATCAGTGAGTTGGATAAAAGCCAAACCTATTACCTCTATTGCAAAGCAGGGGGACGCAGCAGTCGAGCGCAAGGCATTATGACGGATCTGGGATTTACCAATGTGGTTAATGTGGAAGGCGGCGCCAGCGCATGGGTAGAAAACGGGTATCCCTTGGAAGAGTAGATTACTAACTGCCCTCCAATATCTGGAACAGTTCGTCCAGTTCCGGAGTCAAAATGATTTCAGTCCTTCGATTTTTTTGACGGCCTTCTTTATCATCATTGGAGGTAAGCGGATAAAACTCACCGCGGCCGGAAGCGGTAATGTTATCTGGAGATACCCCGGCCTCAGTTAATATATTTACTATGGAAGTAGCTCTCATCACACTGAGATCCCAGTTATTTTTCATATAAGGGCCGGTTCGACTAACCGGTACGTCATCTGTATGTCCTTCTACCACGATATTGATATCGGGATTTTCTTTAAGCACTCCGGCTAGCTGCTGAATGGCCTGAACTCCTTTTTGATCCACTTTAATACTTCCTGAACCAAAAAGTAATTGCTCTGCCAAACTAACATAAACTTTGCCGTTTTTTATCTCCACGGTGAGGTCATTTTCTTTAAAGTTCAGCAATGCATTACTCACTTTGGTCTTAAGGGCATTTACCGCAGCTTCTTTTTCTTCCAGGATTTTTTCCAACTCCCTGATTCGCTGTTGTTGGGCGGCGAATTCCTTATTTAGTTCGTCGCTATTGGCCAATAAATTATCGTATTGGTCATTAAGATTACGCAGCTCCTGGTTGGTTTGACGAATTTGGGATTGGAGCCCGTCATTGTTTGACATCATGGATTCCAGCTCATCCTGAAGGGAGTCAATTCTATTTCTGGAGGTTTCCAATTTTGCGTTAAGGTCGGAACGGTCCACCTCCAGCGCAGCTTTTTGGTTCCAGAGCTCATCGTATTTCTTTTGGCTTACACAGCCGGATAAAGTAATTATGGTAAGTAGTGTAATGAAACGGGTCATAGTTTAGTTGGATCTTTGTAAACGGTTTGCGTTAGCTTGCCCGGCAGGAGATGGAGTCACAAAAATTTCAGTACGTTTATTCTTTTCACGACCTTCTTCCTGAAGATTGGATACCATTGGATCTTCCGATCCTCTTCCTGCTACAGTAACAATTCGGGGATCCATTTTGGCCTCGGTCAGTGCCCTGGTCAGTGACGCTGCTTTTAGTACACTTAGATCCCAATTATCAGTCAGATATTTTGATTTTTTTGCTATGCGATTCTTGTCCGTGTGACCAACGACGGTAATATTGATGTTATCCTGAGAATTGAAGGCTACCGCCAGCTGTTCTACTATAGCTAGTCCGTGTTTTGCAATATCAATACTACCGGTTTCAAAAAGCACTGGTTCGTCAATAGCGATTTTTATGGCATCCTGCATTTTTGAGATACTAAACCTTTCGCTCACCAGATCACCCAAAGTCAGGGTAAGATCCTGGTATATGGCATCCAGGGCCACAGATTCATCGTCGGCAGCATCTTCCAAGGCGTTCATTCTTTGAGCACGCTGTAGTAGATCGGCGCTCAGTTCTTCCAATTCTCTGCGCTCAACTTCCAATTTTTCTTCCTGTTGGTCAAGCAGCCGTTGCTTGCGGGCAACGGATATTTTGTCCTGATCACACTCATTCAGTACAATATCAAAATAGTCCCTCATGTCCTCATATTTAGCGGTCAACTCTTGGTGGCTGGCCGCCAGATTGGACTCATCCTCCTTTATTTCATCGAGTTCACGGTTTAGACGCTGATTGTGAACGTTGGTCTGCATCAGTTGTCTGCTGAGATCCTCGTTTTTATTTTGAAGGCTTAACGCTTTGGTGCGTTCCTGGGCTAGTTGTACCGAGTATTCGGTGGCTTTCAGTTCTATAACATCCCGGGCTCTAGTTAAGGCTTTGTACTTTTGCTGAGAAACACAACTCCCTAGTAACAAGAGAATTATAGCTGGCATGCCAAGGTTACGAATATACATGACAAAAGAATTAATAGAAAAAAGCTTAAAAAATGGTCCTAACACTTGGGTCTGGTGTAAAAATAATATAATTATAAGCGGCCTACTAATAAATTATTAATAATAGTGGTGCTTGTAATATTTTCACTGGCAACGTTGAAAAATCCATAAGTCGTATGTATCAAGAAGGAATGTTAAAGCCGGGAGCCCTTAACGATAAAACCATAATAATTACCGGTGGTGGTACTGGTCTGGGTAGATCTATGGCCAAGTATTTTCTAGAATTGGGAGCTAACATATTGATAACCAGCAGAAAAATTGATGTATTGAAGCAAACCGCCCATGAATTATCATCGGATGGAGGCCGGGTATTACCGGTTGCTTGTGATGTTCGGGAATACGAGCAGGTAACAGAGGTGCTGGCAGCTGCTATTGAGGAGTTTGGGTCGGTGGAGGGTTTGGTGAATAACGCTGCTGGTAACTTCATATCCCCCACTGAAAGACTTTCACATCGGGCTTTTAGCGCTATAATAGACATTGTACTCAAAGGGACCACAAATTTCACCTTAGCCATGGGAAAACACTGGATAAACGCAGGCCAGTCGGCTTCTGTGGTCAATATTGTCACCACCTATGCCTGGACCGGTTCTGGTTATGTTGTGCCATCGGCTTGTGCCAAGGCTGGTGTTTTGGCGCTCACTCGTTCATTGGCCGTAGAATGGGCTAAATACGGCTTGCGTACCAATGCCATAGCCCCTGGACCTTTTCCCACCGAAGGCGCCTGGAGCCGGCTACTACCAGGCGACTTAAAAGAAAAGTTTGATCCCGCTGGGCAAGTGCCTTTAAATAGGGTGGGCCATCACCAGGAACTAGCCAATTTGGCGGCCTATTTGATCTCGGATTTTTCAGCTTTCATCAATGGTGAGGTAGTTACCATAGATGGTGGAGAGTGGTTGAAGGGAGCGGGTGAATTCAACTACTTGGAACATATTACTCCGGAGATGTGGGATCAATTGGATGCTTTAAGGAAAGGGCAATCTAAGTCGTAGCCCTTTTGCGCTCATTCTCATCCAGAAGTATTTTCCTCATTCTCAATGATTTAGGAGTTATTTCCAACCATTCGTCAGCCCTTATGTATTCCAAAGCCTCTTCCAGCGAAAATTTTCGGGGAGGTGCAATACGAAGATTTTCATCTGACCCAGCGGCCCGCATGTTGGTCAGTTTTTTTCCTTTTTGCAGATTTACTACCAAATCACTTTCCCGATTGTGTTCACCCACCACCTGGCCCCGGTAAAGTTCCTCACCAGCCGCCACAAAAAACACTCCTCTGTCCTGCAATTTATCCAATGCATATGCGGTGCAAAGTCCCTGGTCCATGGAAACCAGCGATCCACTGATTCTAGCGGGGATATCACCTTTATACGGTTGATAATCTTTGAAACGGTGATTCATAATAGCCTCACCGGCCGTCATAGTCATCATTTGATTCCGTAATCCTATCAGTCCTCGAGCAGGGACATCAAATTCAAGATGTTGCATGTCTCCTTTTGGTTCCATCACCATAAGCTCGCCCTTTCTTTTAGTGACCATCTCAATCACTTTGCCGGAATGATCTTCGGGGACATCCACCACCAGATGTTCTATTGGCTCCAATTTTTGACTATTCTCATGCTTGTAAATTACCTGAGGCTGTCCTACCTGTAACTCAAAACCTTCTCTCCGCATAGTCTCTATCAACACTGAAAGATGCAGGATACCCCTGCCGTATACCGTGAATTTATCTTCTGATTCTCCCGGTTCAACCCTTAATGCCAGGTTCTTCTCGGTTTCTTTGAATAGCCGGTCCCTCAGATGCCGGGAGGTCACATATTCACCTTCCTTACCAAAGAAAGGGGAATTGTTGATGGTGAAAAGCATATTCATGGTAGGCTCATCAATAGCTATCCGAGGTAATGGCTGGGGTAAAGTCAGGTCGGTTATGGTATCACCAATTTCGAAATCCTCTAAGCCAACCACCGCACATATTTCGCCGGCTTGTACCTCCGGAACCCGTGTGCGCTCCAATCCCTCAAATAAGTAGAGCTCTTTGATTTTTATTCTTTGGATCTCCTGGTCCGATCGGGAAAGCCCATAAACACCCCCCTCTGCCAAGGATCCCCGGTATATCCTGCCCACAGCGATGCGTCCCACATAGGGGGAGTAGTCCAAAGAAGTGATCTGCATTTGAGGAAGGCCGTCTTCCCGATAAGGCGGGGGCACCTCCTCTAGAATGGTATCCAGCAGGGGTGTGATATCTGTGGTGGGCGCTTTCCAATCCAGGCTCATCCAGCCTTCCTTGGAAGACCCGTATAAAGTGGTAAAATCCAATTGGGCCTCACTGGCATCCAAGTGGAACATCAGATCAAAGATCTGTTCCTGGACCTCATCCGGACGACAATTTGGTTTATCCACCTTATTAATCACTACTATTGGTATCAATCCCAGATCAAGCGCCTTGCTCAAAACAAACCGGGTTTGTGGCATGGGGCCTTCAAAGGCATCAACCAGAAGCAATACTCCGTCTGCCATTTTTAATACCCTCTCTACTTCACCGCCAAAATCGGCGTGACCCGGGGTGTCAATAATGTTTATTTTTACTCCCTGGTATCGTATCGACACATTTTTTGAGAGGATAGTAATACCGCGCTCTTTTTCCAGGTCATTGCTATCCATTATGAGGTCACCCATATGCTGATGTTCATCAAACAATTTAGAGGCCTGTATAAACCGGTCAACCAAGGTGGTTTTTCCGTGGTCTACATGGGCTATGATGGCTATATTCCTAATATTTTGCACGGTATTTATAGTAACGGTCGGCAAAGGTAATTAATTAGCTGCTAAATACGTTCGATTGTGGATATATTGGATCTGGCCAGTCTACTATTTCATGGAATTACTCCTATCTTTGAGGGGTATGAGCATCGAGAATAAGAGATATACAGTTACTGCTGCACTTCCCTATGCCAATGGCCCGGTGCATATCGGACATTTGGCTGGTGTCTACGTACCGGCGGATATCTACGTGCGGTACCTTCGCTCTAATAATGCGGATGTATTATTTATATGTGGTTCCGATGAACTGGGGATTCCCATAACCCTCAGGGCAAAGATGGAGGGGGTAAAGCCCCAGGATATCGTAGATAAGTATCATCCCAAAATATCCGCATCATTTAGAGAATTTGGCATCGCTTTCGATCATTACGGCCGAACCTCTTCGCCGGTGCACTGGGAAACTTCAGCTGAAATTTTCAAAACACTTTATGACCAGGGCGTATTTACCGAGCAAGTAAGCCAGCAATATTACGATGAGGCAGACCAGCAATTTCTGGCAGATCGCTATATCCGGGGCACTTGTCCCAATTGTGGATTTGATGATGCCTACGGTGATCAATGTGAGAATTGCGGTTCCAGTTTAAGCCCTTCAGACCTGATCAATCCCAGATCCATGCTCAGCGGCGAACCTCCGGTGTTGAAGGAGACTCGTCATTGGTATCTACCTATGGATGACTATGAGGACTGGCTTAAAAAATGGCTACTGGAAGGGCATCAGGAGTGGAAGCCGAATGTATACGGCCAATGCAAGTCATGGCTGGACCAGGGACTAAAGCCCCGGGCAATGACCAGGGATTTGGATTGGGGTGTACCAGTGCCCCTGAAAGGTGCAGAAGGTAAAGTACTTTATGTGTGGTTTGATGCACCAATTGGTTACATTTCCTTCACTAAGGAATGGGCAGACCAGCACGATAAGGAATGGAAACCATATTGGGAGGACAGCGAATTAATTCATTTTATAGGTAAGGACAATATAGTTTTTCATTGCATTATTTTTCCTACCATCCTGCATGCTCATGGTGGATTTGTGCTACCTGAGAATGTACCAGCCAATGAATTTTTGAACCTGGAGAGCCAAAAAATATCCACATCCCGGAATTGGGCGGTGTGGCTACACGAATATCTGGAGGAGTTTCCCGGAAAGCAAGATGTTCTTCGCTATGTGCTCAGCGCTAACGCACCTGAAACCAAGGACAATGATTTTACCTGGAAGGATTTTCAAGCTCGAAATAACAATGAATTGGTGGCGATTTTCGGAAATTTTGTTAATCGCGCCCTGGTATTGACCCAAAAGTATTTCGATGGCAAAGTGCCACAGGTAGAGCAGTTTTATGATCTGGATAAGCAAGTAATAGAGGACCTGCAGGCATATCCCGGACGGATTGGGGAGGCCGTGGAGTCATTTAAGTTCCGTGAGGCTCTTAGTTTAATGATGGAAGTAGCGCGGACTGGAAATAAGTTTCTGGCGGAAACCGAACCGTGGAAATTGATCAAGACTGACCGGCAGCGGGTGGGTACCATTCTGAACTTAAGCCTGCAAATCACCGCTAACCTGGCGATCCTTGCGGCACCGTTTTTACCTGCTACCAGTGAAAAGTTGGCCGGGATATTAAAGCTGGATGATGTTTCCTGGAAACTTTCCGGTTCACATAAATTGCTGACTGCAGGTCATCAGCTAGGATCACCTCAACTGTTATTTGATAAGATAGAAGACCACGCTATTCAAGCACAAGTTGATAAATTGATGTCGACCAAAGAGGAAAATAACTCCCAACACCATCCACCGATGAAGGATATCATTGATTTTGATGACTTTACCCAGTTGGATCTGAGGATTGGAACCATTAAGGAGGCGGAGAAAGTCCCAAAATCAAAGAAGTTATTAAAGCTGCGGGTGGATACCGGCGAAAGAGAACGGGTCATTGTCAGCGGTATCGCGCAACAGTACCAGGCAGATGATATCGTGGGGCGCCAGGTATTGGTATTGGTAAATCTGGCGCCCAGAAAGATCATGGGAATTGAATCTCAGGGCATGATACTACTGGCGGAAGACCATGAAGGAACACTATCCTTTATGCAACCGGATACTCAAATACTTCCGGGCAGTACGGTGAATTAGCTAGTTGTAGTGATTCATAGCGCGGTCAATACCCCTGGTACTGAATGCCAATACCGCCTCAGCTGCCTGCTGCAGGTGGGGACCCAGGTCCTCCAATTCGGAAGATTCAAACCTGCTAAGCACATAATCCACCTGTTGCCCCTGGCGATAATCATCTCCTATACCAAAGCGTAATCTGGGATAATCTCTAGAATCCAGACTGGTTTCGATGCTTTTTAAGCCGTTATGCCCCGCTGAAGAACCCTTGGCTCTTAATCTCAGCTTGCCGAAGGGCAAGGCAATATCGTCTGTAACCACCAAGCACCTCTCTACCGGCACCTTTAATTTATCCATCCAGTATTTTACCGCCTTGCCGCTAAGATTCATGTAAGTGGTGGGTTTAATCAAATTTAATTGCCGGCCTTTGTATTTAAGCAGCGCGGTGTAAGCTAATTTGTTGATTTCAAACCCGATCTGATGATCCTCGGCCAGATAATCTAAAATTAAAAAACCGGCATTGTGCCGGGTCAACTCATACTCAGGGCCAATATTTCCCAAACCGGCGATCAGGTATTTCATACGCACAAGATAAAAAATCCTGCCCGGTTAGGGCAGGATGTATAGGTCAAATCCTAATCTTTGCTTAGTTATCTTCTCCTTCAGCAGCGGGTGCTTCGGCATCTCCTCCGCCTTCAGCAGTTTCGCCTTCTTCTCCTTCAGCTCCTTCTTCTCCTTCAATTCCTTCCTCATCCTCATCTTCAAGCTCCTCGTCAACTATGGCGATCTTCATAGTTCTAGGAGTTTCTACAGATACTACACCCACCAAATCGCTGGTAAGAAACTCAAAATCTTCTGTTTCCAGGTCCCCGACTTTCAGGGATTTTCCCAAGGTCAGGGAGGAGATATCCACCACGATCTCATCGGGCATATCTTTGGGCAAGGCTTTAACCAGCAGATGCTTCTGGTTGATGTATAATTTACCTCCTTCGCTTACCCCGGGCGCATTGCCCTTAGTGCGCACGGGTATATTCATGCTGATAGCCTTATCCTCGAAAAGCTCCAGGAAATCCGCATGCATTATGATCTCGCTTACAGGATGCCATTGTAAATCCTGCAGAATAGCCCTGGTGGTTTTCCCTTCTACTGAAAGGTCCACTATAAAGGCATCCGGAGTGTATACCAGATCCCTGAAGTTTATCATTGGGGTTTCAAAGTGAATTTGCTCCTTACCTCCATATAATACACAAGGGACTCTGCCCTCTGCACGTAGTTTTCTTGCTTCAGCTTTACCGAGATTTGCTCTTTTATACCCTGTAATCTCTAAAGTTTTCATGCAATTAATATTTAAATGAATAATGAACTAATAGACCCTTGGGTCCTGATTTCTTTGATAGCGTTGGCAAACAAGTTGGCCACAGACAGTACGTGGAGTTTCGGATGTTCCTGCTTTAGGGGAATGGTATCGGTAATTACCATTTCTTCCAACGGGGAGTTCTCTATATTTTCCAGAGCATTGCCGGATAATACACCATGAGTGGCCAATGCTCTGACGGTTCGGGCTCCTTTCTCTCTTATTACTTGGGTGGCCTTGCAGATGGTGCCGGCGGTATCCACCAAATCATCAACCAGTATTACATCGGCGTCTTCTACATTTCCGATCACCTGCATGGAGGCTACTTCGTTGGCTCTTTTACGATGTTTATCACATACTACCAATTCCGCTTTAAAATATTTGGCAAAAGCCCTGGCACGGCCCACTCCGCCCACATCCGGGGCAGCAAATACAATATTGTCCAGATTTAGCTGTCTCAGATACGGTACGAATATAGCTGATCCGTAAAGGTGATCCACTGGAAAATCGAAAAAACCCTGGATCTGACCTGCGTGAAGGTCCAGGGTCATCAGACGGTCGGCCCCTGCAGCTGAAAGCAGGTTGGCATTGAGCTTAGCTGCAATAGACACCCTGGGTTTGTCTTTTCGATCCTGGCGGGCATAGCCGAAGTATGGAACGATCACCGTGACATGCTTGGCGCTGGCTCTTCGGGCGGCGTCGATCATTAATAACAACTCCAGGATATGATCTGCGGGCGGATAAGTGGATTGTATCAGAAATACATCACAACCTCTGACCGACTCATCGAAGCTGGGACACATCTCCCCATCGCTGAATTTATTTAGAGAAAGGGCGCCAAGCTTCACTCCGTAGGATTGAGCGATTTTGTTGGCCAGGTTTCCTGAGGCTGATCCTGAAAAGATCTTTACTGTAGACATGTTCCTATATAATGAATCCCGATAGTTATCGGGATCCGTTCAATTTCGTTGTCCGACTAGGGCTCGAACCTAGACTCTTCTGAACCAAAATCAGACGTGTTGCCAGTTACACCATCGGACATGGGAATTTGAGGGTACAAATGTAGTGGTTTTTAGATGTATAGAAAAAGAATAGCATTAAAAATTGACATTTACTAATGGGAATGAAGCTCACGGGTCTTGAGTACCCACTCCCTGGCATTAACGAACGCCTGCATCCAAGGAGTGACCACCGCCTTTTCAGGTAAACCATCCTGGTATGCCCACTGCCAGGGAAAAATAGAACGTTCCAAATGAGGCATCATTACCAAGTGACGCCCGTCATGAGAAGCCATAGCGGCTACGTTGTAGTGGGATCCGTTGGGATTTCCGGGATAATCGCCATAGCTGTAGTAAGCGGCTATATGGTAATTCTCTTTGGGCCCATCCAAATTAAACTTGCCTTCACCGTGCGCTACCCAAATCCCCAGCCGGCTTCCGGCCAGGCTTTCAAGCATTACGCTGCGGTTAGGCGGAATAGTGACATTCAAAAATGATGACTCGAATTTGCCGGAATCATTATGGGTCATATAGGGATGTGCTGAATATTCCGGATATACCACTCCAAGCTCCATCATCAGTTGGCAGCCGTTGCACACACCCAAACTTAAGGTATCTTTCCTCTGGTAAAAATTATCCAGGGCTTTCCGGGCTTTGGCGTTGTACAGAAAGGCGCCTGCCCATCCTTTGGCTGAACCCAGCACGTCAGAATTGCTGAATCCCCCCACAAATACCATGAACTGAATTTCCCGCAGATCTTCTCTTCCGGAGATAAGGTCGGTCATATGCACATCCTTTACCTCGAAACCCGCATGGTATAAGGCAAAGGCCATTTCCCGATCGCCGTTTACTCCTTTCTCCCTGATAATGGCAGCCTTGGGTCTTCCACGGTCTGATTGAGTGTCCCGGATAACTTCAAGCTCCTTAATTTCACGGGGGATATGATATTGTAAAGGTTGCTGCCAGTAATGCTTAAAACGGTATTCAGCAAATGAGTCCCGGCATTGGTGTTGATCCAGTTCAAATGATGTGCTGTACCAAATTTGTCGCCATTCCCTTAAATCAAGCCGGTACGGCCGCTCCGCCTGTAGTTGTAGGGTAAAGTCACGGACTACATGACCAATCTTATAAAACTTCAGCCCTGCGGATTGCAGTACGCTCTCCACTTGGGGAAGTTTACTGGTTTGCACCACTACCCCGGGGTTCTCGCTGAATAAACTTGGTACCATATCCTTACTGAGCGCAGTCAGGTCAAGGTCGAGCCCCCATTCATTATGGGTAAAGGTCATTTCCAATAGGGTGGTAATCAGCCCTCCGGCGGATATATCATGACCAGCCAAAAGCAGCTCGCCGGTTACCAGCTCCTGCAGGGCCTCGAAAGCGGTCTTAAAATATCCGGGGTGCTGGATATCTGGTGTAGTATTGCCCATTTTACCCAGAACCTGAGCCAGGCTGCTGCCTCCCAGTGAAAAGGGCTCCTCAGTAAACGGTATATATACCATGGTACTCCCTTCGATTTCTTTTAGAACCGGTTGGATGGTTTTGGCAGGAGTGTGGGCTGTGGCCACTGTACTTACGATTACGGTTCCCGGTGCCGATACTTGAGGACCCTCGGGGTACTTTTGTACCATGCTGAGCGAATCTTTTCCCGTAGGTACATTTATCCCCAGTGCTATGGCGAATTCACTCAGAGCTTCAACTGCCTGGTAAAGCCTAGCCGCTTCGCCAGGGTTTTTAACTGGCCACATCCAATTGGCACTTAAGGAAATACCCCTTAAACCTGATTCAATAGGGGTCCACAAAAGATTAGTCAGGGCTTTGGCAACTGCCATGCGGGAACCCGCCGCAGCATTTATTAGCGCTATTCCAGGTGCGTGACCCAGAGAGGTAGCCACTCCGTTAGTACCTTGGTAATCCAGTGCTACCAGACCCAGGTTGTTCAATGGCAACTGTATACTGCCGGCAGTTTGCTGCAGCATGACTTTACCGGTTACTGACCTATCAACTTTATTGGTCAGCCAATCCTTGCATCCTACTGCTTCCAACTGCAATACCTGGCTGAGGTATTCCTCAAATCGGTCTGGGGAATATTGAATCTCTTCAAATTCGGTGGCCAGATGCTTATCCAGCATCACGGTTTGGGGTGAACTGCCAAAAAGATGTTTCAGGTCCCAATCCATGGGATTAGGCCCCTGGCGGGATTGGAAAGTGAAATGATTATCCCCGGTTATGGTGCCCACCAGGTAGCAGGGAGCACGCTCCCGCTCCGCTATCCGCTTTAGTTGATCGATATGCTCCTCCGACATTACCAGCCCCATCCGTTCCTGGCTTTCATTGCCGATGATCTCCCGCGCGCTTAGGGTAGGGTCGCCGATTGGGAGCTTCCATAGATCAATTACCCCGCCGGTTTCCTCCACCAATTCTGACAGGCAGTTCAGATGGCCCCCGGCTCCGTGGTCATGGATGGAAACTACGGGATTAATATCTTGTTCAGCCAAGGCCCTGATGGTATTGGCCACCCTTTTCTGCATCTCAGGATTGGCTCTTTGCACCGCATTCAGCTCAATACCCGAGGTATATTCTCCGGTGGCGACCGAACTTACCGAACTGCCACCCATGCCAATGCGGTAGTTATCGCCTCCTAAAACTACAATATGATCTCCCGTCCTGGGATGTTCTTTTTGGGTATGATCCAGATGGGCATAACCTACCCCGCCCGCCAGCATTATCACCTTATCGTAGCTGACTAAGCTGGCATCCTGCTGATATTCAAAAGTTAATACACTGCCACAGATCAGAGGTTGACCAAATTTATTGCCAAAATCACTGGCCCCATTTGAGGCTTTGATCAACAGATCCAGAGGATTCTGGTACAACCAATTTCTCTCCGGAATTCTCTCTTCCCAGGCTTTGTTTCCTGAACCGGTGCGGCTGTAAGGGGTCATATATACGGCAGTACCTGCTAATGGCATACTGCCCTGCCCTCCGGCCATGCGATCCCGAATCTCACCCCCGGTACCGGTAGAAGCCCCGTTAAATGGTTCAACCGTGGTGGGAAAGTTATGGGTTTCAGCTTTTATACTAATGGCGGAGGAAATTTCGGTAAGCTGAAAATAGTCAGGAACATCTTGACGCTTAGGAGCGAATTGCTGGATAATAGGTCCTTTTACAAATGCCACATTGTCTTTATAAGCTGATACTAGATGGTTGGGATTGCTAGCTGAGGTGTCCTTTATCAATTGAAATAAGGTTTTCTGCTTTTCCTCTCCATTGATTATAAAGCGACCATTGAAGATCTTATGTCGACAGTGTTCAGAATTGACCTGGGAGAAACCAAATATCTCACTATCGGTTAACTGACGGTTTAAAGTCCTGCTTACATTTTGCAAGTAATCGATCTCCTCCTCACTTAAAGCCAAGCCCTCCTTTTGATTATAGGCGGCGATATCTGATATATATATTACCTCCTGGGGCAATTGATCGATATCAAAAATGGTCTGATCCAGGCCCTGATAGAGCGCTTCCAACATAGGATCGAAAGAGTAATCGGATTCTGCGGGGATAAAACGTTCAATTCTTTGAATGTTCCTAATTCCCATGTTTAAGGTGATCTCAACGGCATTAGTACTCCATGGAGTGATCATCTCCCGGCGTGGACCGACGTGATACCCATCCCATTCTTCGGCCACGGATTCCACATCTGCAAGCAGCCATTTGAGTTTAGTAAAATCTTTATCAGTGAGCTTATGGTCGGATTGAACGGCAAACACCGGCCCTAGGTGACCGGAGAAAAAGTGAATCATTTAGGATGGCTTCAAGAGGTCTACGTTGTAAATGTAGGAAAACCCGGGAAATACCACCAGG
The DNA here is from genome assembly GCA_965224285.1 of Cyclobacteriaceae bacterium. GTDB lineage: Bacteria > Bacteroidota > Bacteroidia > Cytophagales > Cyclobacteriaceae > JAJCYK01. The sequence continues at coordinate 2,173,902 of OZ245043.1, read as the reverse complement.
GGTATTAACGATAAGATTGATCAATCGATCACGCTATCCCAGCAGGCAGCAAAAAAAGAAGGGACTGATGCCCCTCTTTTACTGTTCTTGTATATTTATTCGTCTTTGTTGTTGGCGAGTTTGCTGTACAAAAGGCAAATTGACCCGCAATTTTCCTTTTAAATAGGCAGCGCTAATGCGATCTGAATCCACTTCAGGTGGCAGCTGAAATACCCGGGCAAATAAGGGGTGTTCCACAGCTTCCTCCAGATAGGGATGCTTGATGTTAACGGTAACCAAAAGCTTCCGATAATCCAACATCACATTAAAAGCGTCGGAATTCAATCCCGGTATATCCACCTCGATGGTCAATGATTCCTGGCCCTTGTTAATATTAACTCTAGGCTGGGCATGACCACCATATAGGGTATTAAGCACGTCAGCTTGACGCAACAATTTTCTTAAGACTTTTTTATTATTTAATAAATTCATTATGCCTCCTTTCACCTTTCAATCCAATTTATTGCAAAATATATACCAAACACGGAGAGTTAGTTTAATTAGCCATAAAGTGGGTGACAAAATGACTTATTTCAGGGATTTTCGGAGGTTTTTTGGGGAAATTGGGCAATTATTTCCTGGATTTTCAGCATGATGCGTTCCAGGTTATCGGATTTTCGGCTACGCAGAGTAAGGTCGGCGGTTCCAGTCCAGGCCTGTTTCCTGGTGCCGGTGTCTTTTGCTACTATTTCAATCAATGCCTCAACTTGCTGCTGGGCATTGCGATTGGTACCATAGTAATAGTCGTTGTAGTACCATGGATAACGTCCATAGTTGTTGTTCCTGGTATTTTGGCTGAGGCTGCTGCTTATACTGTAATCGACGATCAGATCGGCATCCAGGTGGTACCGGTAGCCTTTTTCCTCCAGTCCATGGGCAATTACCTGATCCAGTTTCTGATAGCTGGCATAACCTTCAGCCGATAACTCGGCGATTTTCTGGTGTGGCGCGATTTTATAAGTGCGATATTGCTCGAACCGGGCATTTGCATGAGGGTAAGTAATCACCTTGCCACTGCTGCAGCTGCAATATAGACCCAGGATCAACAGAACCCACCGGTTAGCTGGCATAATCCATAAACTTGAGTTTTCTCAAATTTACTTAAAAATAACTGGCAAATCCGAACTGAAATCCTACGGTTTTTATAGTTGGATTGCCCAGTACATCCCTTTCCCAACGGTATCTGAAGTTGGCTTTTAGGGCCGTGTTGGTGCCGAACCGGAGGCTAAACCCAGGCACTACAGACCAAACCTCGTCAAAACGATTGGCTCCGGTTTCTATGAATTCCCCAACATTGTAATCTACAAACTCCAGTCGCACATTGGCATTAAGAGTAGTGCGCTCCCATTGCCATAACTTCCCTGAACGCAATGGATAGATAAGGTCGGTGTGGAACCCCCATTGACGATTGCCAAATGCCGGCCCTAAAACCGATGGTACATTGATAGATACCAATGCCCATTCTCCCAGTATATGAAGTTTGTTCCAACTCAGGTTGTAGTCCCAGGCCCATAAAGAAATACTTCTCTTTTCATCCAGGGTAAGGCCGTCTTCTTCATAGGTATTGTATCGGCCGGCGTAGAACGACAATCCGGATTCACCAAGGGAGGGCAACTTGAAACCCAGGCGCCCTGTTACGGAGGGGCTCCCGTTATTATCCTCCCCCAATCGTTCTCCCTCTTTTCCTGATACCAGATCTGTCCTTCCTACATTATTGTTCACCACACCATCCTGTAAACCATTTACCAGATATAATTCATAAGTCATCAATCCAGGACCCCAGTTAAGATCACCGTGAAACCCCATGCCCACTTCTGATAGGGTAGAAGGTATTATGGTGGTGGAGACCAATGGCCTGTCAATAAACTCCCATTTGGGTCCGTCGTGATTTTGGTTGAAATAACCTATGGGAGGGAGCAGGATCCCAGCTCTGAATATCAAGGCTGGATCTATTTCAAAATCCAAAAGAGCGGTCTCAATGGCGATTTCTTCTGTGCCGTGCTCAAATTCGATTTCTGATATAAATCTGATGTGATCACCCACCGTACTGTAGAGGAAGATATTAAAACGACGCAATTCCATGGAAAAGCCTTCACTCACCCCGTCGGTATTGAAATAATTGGTATTGCCCTCTATGTATCCCCCAATGGCAGTTTGGGTTATGCCCATTTGCCGCTGTAGTACGAAAGGCCGATTGAAGATTGCGTCCTTGTTAGTGGTCTGAGTAGTGTCGGCTTGGCCCAGGACATTATCTGCAAGTAGCAGTGAGCCCCCTAAAAACCAGCCTAATATCAAATACTTTTTCATGTAATGTAGATATATAGGTCGTCGTCGGTCACTTTAAAGGAATGGAGATCACGTTCTGCCGGGCCCTCTGTTACCTGACCATCCCGGTTAAACTCACTACCATGGCAGGGGCATTTAAGGCTGTTGCTTCCCGGTCGCACTTCACATTGCTTATGGGTGCATTCCAGCAGTACCGCCAGGTAACCTGCTTCCTTCTTCCGTAAATAAATTGGGGCGGGAAGAGCCTGGTTTCTCACTAGTACAAAGTCTGTTTCACCCCATGCTTCCTTATTAACGATCATGGATTGCCCGTCACGGGTGGCGTTGACATAGGTGACCGGTGAGCAGCTGGCAGTAAGCCCGGCAGTACCCATACATAGCGCTCCGGTTATGGCTGTAGTATGCCTGATAAATTCTCGACGTCCCGTCTTTTTCATAATGATCTAAGAAATGCCAGTACTTGTTCCTGCTGTTCACTGGTAAGTTGTTGGAAGGATTCTCTGGAAGCATTTGCTTCACCACCGTGCAACAAAATTGCTTCTTCCAGTGATTTAGCCCTGCCGTCGTGCATCAAGTGAATCGCACCTCCCTGGCTGTCTGCTGCCAGGCCGATCCCCCAAAGAGGCGGAGTGCGCCATTCACCGCTCTTCTCCGTAGACTCAATAAACCCATCGTCCAGTTGCGGTCCCATATCGTGCATAAGCAAATCGGTATAGGGATGGAATTCCTTCTGTGATATGGATGCTATATTACTGACGCCCGATTGTAGTGTGGGTAAGTGACAATTGGCGCAGCCAATGGACTCAAAGAGGTCTTCACCGGCTTGTACCAAGGGATCATCGGGATTTCTGCGTAGGGGAGGTTTCAAAGTTTGCAGATAAAAAACTACCGTCTCCACAGTGGCGGCGGGAATTTCCGGATCACCTACCGGGTCCACATTGCCTTCGGCCACCGCAAAGTTAATGGGGTCTTCGATATCGAAGTCCGATGTTACTCCAATATCCTGCTTATAGGCATTTACTGTCTGATGAAGCAAGTTGATAGAGCCGGACTTCTTGCCAAACCTTCCAATGTACTGGCCCTGGGCATTAGGTTGATGATGAGGTTTGGCTTGAAAAAATTCAGGAGGAGTCACGTAATTAAGCTCCCCACTGACCACGCCCTCTGCTTTTTGCTGTGCTACCAGGTCTATTAAGGTTTGATCCGGCACTGCTTCAATTAAGCCCAGCCCGGTTACCGACGGAGCTACCAGTCTGGTAATGCCGGTAGCTTCGGGAGGGATTTCTTCAGCTATAAATCCCGGAATGGCCCGATTTTGCAATTGCGGCCCGCCGGCATCCAGCATCCGGTCGAAGGTGCCGTTCTGCATGCGTCCAAATCTGGTCAATGTAGTGGAAGGATGGCCTTTTCCGTCGCCAACATGGCATCCACCACAGGAGGTAGAAACAAAAATAGGCCCTAAGCCGGTAGCTGGGGAGAAGATCTCGTCATTAAAAGCAATATCACCACTGAGGAATGCCTGTTGTTGAGTAGGGTTGAGTCCCTCTATCGGGCCATCCAGTAGTTCATTTTCCGCCGGAGGTTCTAAAGTTAGCTCTTCGCAGCCCCATAGGACCATCGACAGCATTGCCGGCAGCCATTTTTTATACGACATAAAATAATTATTTATACAAATGTATACAAATGTTTAATATATACAAAAAATAATATTTAGATTAGTCTAAAAACCAACAATCGCTAAGGTATCTAATCCAATAAGGGCGAAATGGTTTATTCTCCTTTCAGCAAATAGCTATACTCCTTGATAGAAGACCGTGGCCGGTCGGTGGTATCCCAAGAGTCGTGTACCATGGTAACCGGCCGCTTGGTACCTAGTTTATTAATGGTAAAGGCTATTTTAGTTTTTTGCTGTGCCTGCTGATGTTTGTGAACAGCAGAGTTTCTTCCTCGGTAACAAACGATGGTCAGATCAGCATGTCGATCTTTATCCACATAAAACTGATACCTGATATTAACTCTGGGTTGGTCCTGGTGGAAATTGGAAGCACGCAATCTCCCGTTCACATAAATGCACACTTCGTTCTCCAGGTGGGTAAACTCCAAATTGTAAATGGCTGACATGTAGAAATAGTTTGATTAACGTAACCAGTTGGACGGTTAGGCCATTTACCAGTTGGATTGCCAGGCTACAAAAATAAAATTTCGCTCCAGAAAATTAATCACGAAAAGTAGGGGATTTGATTCAATCGGATCGCTCTTTGAGGCAAAATAAATGGCTATCCAGCCGGAGTACTCCCCTAATCCCGTGATTGAAACATTTTGGCGAAATGATCCCTGAGATTCAAGGCTTTCTCGTGGGCATCTTTTTCCATAGCCTCAAAAAATTCATGATGAGCTTTTTGGAATTTCTCTGCATCGTCGGGATAGTTGAGTTTGGCCATAATGAAGGCTTGGTTCTCCAGAATGGTTTCCAACAGAGCCTGGTTATCGATGCTGATATCCATAAGGTCGGCGATCCTTTTACCGATATCAGCAGAATATTTGATCTCCGCTCCCGATTTCATCATGTCTCTAAACTGTCCGAAAGGTTTTGGCATGAGAGGCGATAGCTGATTTTGGCTTAAAACTAATCAAAATAATACGGTTTTGGTGATACCCGTCCTTTAATTTCGGAAATATCCCGACTCTCAATTGGTCTAGGGGATTTCAATTTTCTGTCCCGGCGTCATTATATAATAACGATCTTTCAGCTCCTGGGTTAGTCGGAGTTTTACCTCCTCTGGATAACCCTTGGCCCAAAACCGAGTGTCATCGGTCACCACCACTGTGCTGTGATGCTGAGGTAAGATATAATCCGGATTAAGCCGGTTGATCATGATCAATGAACGATCGATGTAGGTATTGTGCTCAGTGGGTGAAAAAAACAATACATCCACATGCTCCAGAAACAAATGATCTTCCAAAAGATATGAATCTCCCGGCTGCAAAAATGTGGTACCGTCAATGGTGAGGTGATAGCCGCAATCCTGCAAATTGGCCTGATAATAAATGCTGAAGTCTGCATTGCCGTGAATGGCCCTTAAAGGTTTTACCTTGATCCCCATGATCTCAAACTCCTGCCTTGGGCGAGCCACTACGATACGCTCTTCCGGAATTCCCAGTTCTTCTGCAACTTTCAGGCAGCTCTCCGGAAGCACAAAAATACACTCCGATTGTTCCACCAGGATTTTGGAAGCATCGCGATTGAAGTGATCCCCGTGATAATGGGTGACAAAACTGATATCCAATTCTGCAGCTAATTGTTCCGCGCTTACGGGAGGCGGTTCTATCCTTTTGTCATAATGGAGCAGCAGGTCGGTGGAGATTAACAGATCTCCGGATTTTATCAACCACCCGTTATGCCCTACCCACCATACACCCAGTCCGCTTTCATGTGCCTTTATTTCATCCAATAAATCAGTATTTTGAGCAGCAGCAAATCCAGGTATCAGCAGGATGAGCCATAAGAATCTAAAGCATGCGGTCATTATCTTTTTAGTCCAGTGTCCAGGCTATTAATATAATTAAAAATTGAGCCAGATAATATTTGTGACCATTTCAGAAAGAAATTACCTGCCAGCCTTTCAATTTGGGCGTTACCCTTCGGGCCCGGGCTCTCCGCAGTACCAGGTACTTTGCTCCGATCCCTAACGCTTTTGCGGTGCACTGGCAACATTGACCGGATAATTAGTTTGTATATCAGTGTATTAGACTGTACCTTATATGTCTAACTAAAACCTTATAAAATGGCTGTAGTATTGATCACCGGTTGTAGTACCGGTATTGGAAAGGCTACTGCACTGGTGTTAAGCCGTGCAGGGCACACAGTTTACGCTACCATGAGAAACCCCCAGGGAGCTCCTTCATTGGGAGAGATCGCAGACCAGGAACAGCTGCCGGTAACCATACTTCCGCTTGACGTGGATGATACGGATTCCGTGGACCATGCGGTGAATGAGATCCTAGCCCAGGAAGACGGCATTGATGTGCTGGTCAACAACGCCGGCATTGGCCCTTTGGGAGCAGTAGAGACCTTGGATCTGGAGGAATTTCGACAAACCATGGATACCAATTACCTGGGGCCTATCCGATGCATTCAGAAAGTACTGCCTGGTATGCGCCAGCGCAGAAAGGGATGTATAATCAATATATCATCGGTGGCCGGTAAGATTGCCTCTGCCTCTCAGGGAGGCTACGCCGCTTCCAAATTTGCCCTGGAAGCCTTGAGCGAATCATTGGCTCAGGAGGTAAAGCCTTATAATGTCAGGGTCGCATTAGTAGAGCCGGGAGTGATCGCAACACCCATATTTGGCAAGATAGAACTTTCGGAGGGCGAAGAAATCTACCCCAACGCCAGGAGATTGTCGGCTTTGTTTCAAACCGCCTTGCAGAACCCGGTTCCACCAGAAGTAATAGGAGAAAGAGTGCTGGAAATCGTAGATGGTGACAGTTGGCGGTTGAGGTACCCCACCGGACCCGACGCCCAGCCATTTTTGGATTGGCGCAATTCCATGACTGATGAAGAATGGGTGGATTGGGGAGCTGCTAAAGACGACGAGACTTGGGCCAACCAGGTTGAGCGGGATTTCGGCATAGATGTAAGGCCATTTCTGAAGTCTGAGCAGCTTAGTGAATAAGTAACCTGTAAAATATCATGAGAGCTATTGCCGGGTTCCTGATGTTGGTGTTTTTGGCCCAATGTTCTCCGAAGGATCCCATTGAAGGATCATCAGACCTTGAAAATTCCTATTTGGATTATTCCAACCGGAAAGATAAACTGAGCGGGGGATCCCGGTTAATTCCAATCCAGACTGGCGCGGGAGAATTCAAGGTCTGGACCAAAAGAGTAGGCAATAATCCCGATATCAAGGTGTTGCTGTTGCATGGAGGCCCTGGTGCCACCCATGAATACCTGGAATGCTTTGATTCCTATTTCCCCCAGGCAGGGATCGAATATTATTATCATGACCAGTTGGGTTCATTTTTCAGTGACCAGCCGGACGACAGCAGTCTATGGAATATAGAGCAGTTTGTGGAGAACCTGGAACAGGTAAGAAAGGCCTTGGGATTAAATGCGGATAACTTTTACCTGTTCGGACATTCCTGGGGTGGTATCTTAGCCCTGGAATACGCCCTGAAGTATCAGCAAAATCTCAAGGGAATGATCATCGCCAATATGATGGCTTCCATACCCGATTATAATCAGTATTCCCGCGAAGTGCTGAGTCCGGAGTTGGATCCTGAGGTATTGGCCAAGATCCGGGAATACGAGGAGGCCGGTGACTTTACCAATCAGGATTTTCTTGAACTGGTGCACACCCATTACTATCCCCGGCATGTATTGAGAATGCCCCTGGAGGAATGGCCTGACCCGGTCAACCGGGCCTTTGCCCATATTAACTATGACCTGTATCTGGCCATGCAGGGTCCCAGTGAAATGGGCATCGTGGGCAACGCTATTTTGAAAGACTGGGATATCAAGTCCAGACTGTCAGAGATCACCGTGCCCACCTTGACCATTGGCGGCACCTATGATACCATGGACCCCGACCATATGGAATGGATGGCTGAGGAAATGCCTAACGGGCAATACCTGCTTTGTGAAAACGGCAGCCATATGGCCATGTATGATGATCAGGTGAAATTTTTTGAGGGGCTGATTGAATTTGTGAGGGAGGTGGAGGAAGGGGGGTGATAAAGAAATTGTTGGTCGCCGCGGGACGCTATGATCAGCTTGTAAAAATTTGGACTGGTCGTAGGATATCCTACTACCAGCGGTGGCTGGACTGGTGGAGTAAATCTACCACCCATAATTAGACATTATCTAGACTAGTTCGCGGGTTGTATATCAAATGCTCGACGTCCTGGGATGGGGGGATTGTAACTTCTTACTTTAAATTCAACGGTGGTAAAATCTGGGATATTGCTATAAAATTCATCACACAACACGCTTTCTATACTTCCAGAATGTCTGCTATGACGATGATAATAAATGACATAGGATACTGGTGTATCAACCTTTACAAAGGTCTTTGTTGCCGGATCAAACAAAGAGGCATTGTCCTTACTAACTAAAACACCTCTTCTTCCTTCTCCATTAAGCAAAGAATCATGCTCCTGAATATATCTTTTAAGACTATCTAACTCAGAGGCTAATTCACTAATCCGCTGATCCTCATCCCCCTGATCATCGTCGTCCTGGCAACTAAATGCAAAAGGTATTAGAGTCATTAGGATAAAATGGATAACTCGAACGCAGGTCGTTTTCATAGCTGGTTTCTTTGGTACTAGGCTTTGAGAGATTATAATATAGCGATATGTTCCGTTGAAAGCAACACATCATCTAAAACGAAATGACCCTAATCCTCTTGAGGATAATACTGCTTATTGAAAATATCCGACTTTATCAAATAGGCTTTACCTGAGTGGCTATTCCATTGATAGGAATGAAAGATACCGCAGTATAGTCTGGAATATGACTGTAATCATCGTCACAGCGTATTACACTAAGAGCATAATTACGCGATACATACATCACTACCGATATCTTCTGAGATACAGGCTCATAACACAAGTTCGTGGACTGGTAGGCCAGGAATCGATCCTTACTGACCAGCACTCCTCTAGTTCCTTCACTGGTTACTTCATAATGTCCCCCACTTGGCGAGGTTTGGTCTCCTACGATGGCTTTGGCTGACGTTTCTTGTTTGGTGCTCATGATATATATAGTAATTGGTGGTAAATGCAGGCTAGTGGCTGCAAAAGGAAAAGGGTATTAGGTTTCCTTTTCATCACTGGTTTAGTTAAATTAAAATGAAGTAGGATACATAAGTTAAGAAGTTGGTCCTATTAATGCAACTAACAATTTTCAACCACCTTACCATATTCTGGCTCGTAAGTGCCCTCTTTTTATCTCCCTTTACCCTCAAAGGCCAAATAGGCAGCTATTTCATCACCAACTTCAGTGAAAAGGAGTATGATATGAAGGGGCAAACCACCAGCCCTCAAAATTGGAGTATTGTACAGGATGATCTGGGACTGATACTGATCGCCAACACCATGGGGGTCCTGGAGTTTGATGGGATAAGTTGGAGGATGGTACCGGGTACTGAATTTCAATACATATTCGAACTTCACCAGGACCAAGCAGGTAGGATTTACGCCGGAGGTGACTCGGACTTAGGGTACCTGGCTCCGGATAGTACAGGAGCATATTCATTTTATTCTCTACGACACCGACTCCCGGTAGATGAGGATGAGTTTTCGCCCTTAAAATCTATCGTTAGCACAAAAAATCACATATACTTCAGATCTGATAAGGAAATTCTGCAGTGGGACGGTGATAAATTCCATAAATGGGAAAGCCGCACCGATTATGAAGGCATCTTTGTTGAGCAGGATGTTGTTTATGTCCAGCAAAGGGAATTAGGAATGTTTAGGCTTGAAGGGGATTCTTTGCTCCTAATGCCCTGGTCCAATTCTCTAAAAAACGTAGAAATACGGGCAATTAGTCCGATGTCAACTGAAAACAATGACCTTCTCATATTCACCAGACATGACGGTATATTTTTACTAGAATCGGATTCGCTATCAACATTAGCCAATGGATTTAATTTTGATATTTATGAAGTTCAAAAATTAGATGAAAAACGCTATGCGGTGGCCACTACAGGTCAGGGAATAAAGATAATTGATGAATCAGGGTTTGTTTTAGAGTCAATCAATACGGAAAATGGACTTCTCAGCGATAATGTAAACTCGCTGCAACTAGACCAAGATCTGGGTCTCTGGGCGGGTTTAGAACGGGGAATTAGTCGTATAGAATGTTTTACACCGATCAAATTGATTAATTCGAAATATGGTTTAGATGGGATCATTACTTCCGTATTAAGCACTGAGAATGCCATCTGGGCGGGAGCATTAGATGGTATTTACAAAGCCACTTGCTTAAGCAGCACTTGCTCACCCATGTTTTCAGCTTTACCAGGATTACATTCTGAAGTTTGGGACATCAAACAGGGCAGGGGCTTGGTTTTGATTGCCACTTCATCGGGACTGTACCAGGTCATCGATAATAAGTTAAGCCTGATATCCGAAAAATCTGCCAATAAAATATCGTTTTCAAAACAAAATGATGGTCTGGCTTATATTGGCTTATTTGAAGGATTAGCCACGATTTCTTACCAACAAAATCGTTGGCACTGGGACGGGTTAGTTGATAATATTGATCATGAAATTAGGAGCATCTATGAGTCAGGTCAAAATGAGTTGTGGGTGGGTCATCAGAAAATATCTAAAATCGATCTACCCTTGCAGCGAGACTCTATTAACAAGGTCCAGGAACTCACTGAAGCTCATGGGTTTGCTGATTCTTTGGGATATTTTGAAGTGTTTAATATTGATGACGCCATATACTTTGGTACTGTCCGAGGGATATTCAAATACCATGAGGACGACCATATACTTAAACCTGCGGAGGAATTCGGTCAATCATTCTCAGATGGATCTAGAGATGCGCTGGCCATTGCCATTGATTCTTCTAATGGTATATGGGTCAACTCCAAAAGGCGAACTGGAACTTTCGTATTAAATTCTGAAAATACTTATGACTGGGATAGTTTGGCCTTCAGTAGAATACCATTCACCGATGTCTGGAATATCATTCCAGATGAGAACGGCATTATTTGGCTGGCTACCAATGATGGCATATACCATTTAGATCGAAAGGTTGACAAAAATTACTCCCGGCCATATAATACCCTCATACGAAAAGCGACCTTAGATATTGACTCTGCCATTTTTTTAGGTACCTCTTTGAAAGAAAATGGCATGGTGGTAAACCAAGCATCAACCATAGCAAATATCCCTCATAAAAATAGAGATATTAGTTTTGAATTTACAGCCACTTCATACGATGGATATCAGGAAAACCAATTCAGCTACAAACTAGAAGGTTACGACGAAGACTGGTCCCCCTGGTCCAAAGAAACCAAAAAGGAATACACCAGCCTCTGGGAGGGTGATTACACTTTCAAAGTCCGCTCCAAAAATGTCTATGGCACTATTGGTAAAACTGCCAGTTATCAATTCTCTATTTTGCCTCCTTTTTACCGTACCTGGTGGGCTTATTCCATTTACGCCATTTTACTGATAGGCTTGGTTTATTCCTTTACCAAATACCATTTAAGCCGGCACAAAAAGAAATTGGCCGAACAATATCTGCTCAATCAAAGATTGATGCAGGCTGACCGTCTTAAAGATGCATTTTTGGCCAACACCTCTCACGAACTCCGTACTCCGTTGAATGGGATCATCGGCATCGCAGAGTCCCTTAAGGACGGGGTAGCCGGTAAGCCCACTGCTAAAATGAGGGAGGACTTATCTATGCTGGTGGCCTCGGGCAAGCGCCTTTCCAGCATGGTGAACAGCATCCTGGATTTCTCAAAACTCAAGACCCACGACCTGGTCTTGCATCAAAGACCAGTTGATTTGCATTCTGCGGTTGAGGTGGTTTTTACCATGTGTGAGCCGTTGGTTAGGGGCAAGAATTTAACTTTGGATAACCGGGTGGAACCTCAACTTCCTATGGTATTTGCCGATGAGGACCGGTTGCAGCAGATCCTGCATAACCTGATTGGCAACGCTATTAAATTTACCGAACAGGGTCAAGTTTCCGTTTCAGCAGAAAAGACCAATAGCTTGATAGCGGTAACAATATCGGATTCAGGGATCGGTATCCCTGAAGATAAAATTGATTTAATTTTTAAGGAGTTTGAACAGGCAGATGCCAGCACTACCAGGAAATTTGTGGGTACCGGTTTGGGACTTTCGATCACCAAGCAATTGGTGGAGTTACACGGAGGGACGATCAACGTCAAATCCAAAGGAGGACAGGGAACTTCTTTTACCTTTACTCTTCCCCAGTCAACTGAACAGCCAGCTCAACAATCCTATCTGAGCAAGCGGGAAATCCCGGATATTACCCCATCCAATGAAGCTATACCAGATGTTAGCCCAGCATCCAATATTAATAACAATGATACCATCAATATTTTGATAGTGGATGACGAACCGGTTAATCAAACGGTGGTGCGGAATTTTCTATCTACCGGCCTTTTTACGCTTACTTCGGCACTCAATGGCAAAGAGGCGCTTGATTTGATCAATCGCAGATCTTATGATATGGTTTTGTTGGATATCATGATGCCTCAAATGTCGGGATTCGAAGTATGTCGCCGTATCAGGCAAAAATACCAACCCAATGAACTCCCGGTAATTATGATCACCGCCAGGGATCAGGTACGCGACCTGGTTGAGGGCTTATCCACCGGGGCCAACGACTACATCACCAAGCCATTCGATAAAGACGAATTTTTGGCCAGGATCAAGACCCATCTCAATCTATACAAGATCAATTCCGCATATGGCCGGTTTGTACCGCATGAATTTTTAGAGGTTCTTGGCAGGGAAAGTATAATCGATATCCGACTCGGTGACCAGGTACAGGGGGAAGTGACGGTCTTATTCTCTGATATCAGGGGGTACTCTACCTTGTCTGAAGGTATGACACCGGAAGAAAACTTCAATTTCTTAAATGCTTATTTAAGCAGGGTTGGGCCGGTAATTAAAGAACATCAGGGATTTATCAATCAATTCTTAGGAGATGGTGTAATGGCTCTATTCCGTTATTCTGCGGAAGATGCGCTAAAAGCGGCCATCGCTATCCAGCAGCGGGTTAGAAAATATAATGATCAAAGAAAAGCTGATGGCAGGGCACCGCTGGCGGTGGGGATTGGTTTGCATACCGGTCCATTGATGCTGGGTATCATAGGCGATGAAGGTCGTATGGATGCCGGGGTGGTTTCGGATACCGTCAACACCGCCTCCAGAATGGAAGGACTTACTAAACATTATGGGGCATCTATTGTGCTTAGTAGAGATACCTTCGAAGATTTGCCAGCTGAATCTTTGATTAACTATCGTGCCTTAGGTAAGGTAAAGGTGAAAGGAAAGTTAAAAGCGGTAGATATCTTCGAATTCTATGGTGGCAGGTCTGAGGAAATGATTGAGCTGATGAGTAAAACTAAGAAGGATTTTGAGGGTGGTTTAGAAAAATATTATCACAAAGATTTTATAGGAGCGGCTGCCTCATTCAACGCCGTACTGAAATTAATTCCTTCTGACAAAGCCGCTCAGCTATACCTTGAAAGAGCCGCTGAGTATATGGTTAAAGGCGTACCAAACGACTGGAATGGTATCGAAACTATGTATCATAGTTGAGTTCTGTCAATTTTCTGATCTTTGGGCTGCTATAAGAATATTGCTCCGGTTCTTCCAGTACAGTTAATTGATAATACTTAACCCCAGGTTTTTCCTGGCCATTTCCTGGGCTTCCAACAGTTGAGAATTTTTCGGATACTTTTCCAGGGCCAGGTTCAGTAGTACCAATTGCCTGCTTGGGCAATTCGCCAGCTCGAGTTCTCCATTCAGCTGCAGTATTGAATTGAGATCCAATAGATACCAATCGGGATATTTTTTTATCAGTCCCTTTAGCATACTGATGCCGTTGACAAAATTTTTTCTCAACTCAGTGGCAATTTCATCCGGGTAGGGAGGCGCATCCTCTCCTTCCATTTTCATCACTATCAGCAATATATCCTGATATAGTTCATTCTCCGGTTCCAAATGTATCATCTTTTGCAAAAGAACATGCACTTCCCGGAGTTCGCCTGCATATAAAAGTTCAAAGGCCAGTTGGTCTACTTCAGAGCTGGTATAGAAATGCTGATGAGGAGATCTTACTTTGGCCTCATCCAATGCAGCAATCGCTGTTTTAACTCCCTTCTTGCGGGCCATCTTCACAAAGTCACTTTCCGCATTTGGACTGATCCTTTTTTCGTTTTTGCCATCTATATCGGCCAGATATATGCCTCTGTTGGATTGTTTCCATGAATTAAAAAGCAATCGGCGATCGTCCATAGACCAATCGATTTGGCTGTTGCCGCCGGTAGGGGTGTAGGAGATTCGCCTGATATTGCTGCCATCAGCATTCATAATATAGTTTTGAGAAAAGCTTTGGAACGCCTTTCTGGGGCCTAAACCATCCCGGGTTGAGCCAAAAGCAATAAGTCGGCCATCGTGAGATAGGCTGGGGGTGGATTCCTGGGCCGGAGTGTAGGTAAGCCTTTGCAGGCCGCTCCCGTCCACCCCGATCCGATAGATTTCCTGGTTACCGTCACGGTTGCTGGTAAAAACCAGCGATTGACTGTCAAATGCCCAGGAAGGATCCGTATCATTTGCCGGATGCTTCGTCAGATTGGCCAGGTCGCCGGTTATTAAGTTTAAGATATAGATATCCGATGATTGGTGGTGAGAAACCTGATAAGCGATCATGCTGCCATCAGGGGACCACTTCGGGTAGAATTCATTACGGTCATTCTTCGTTATATTTTTAAGATCACTTCCATCTCGATTCATTATATAAATATCAAAATCACCATCCCGGTCACTGCTAAAGCAAACTTGCTGCCCGTCGGGAGCCCAATTTGAATCGATATCGGTTGCCGGATGATTACTAATATTAGTAACGCCGGCCCCAGTGCTGTCCATGATATATATATCCCAATTCCACTCTCTTTCAAGCCCTTTGACTTTAGTGGTAGTCCAATCAGTATAGGTGATATGAGCGTTATCCGGCGACCAATAGGCGCTCCATTGGGCGTGCCATTGGGTCCAATCAATGGGAGTAAGTACCTGTTCTGCTGAAACTTGGGGATGCAATTCAAGGGACCATAGTCCCAGTATTAACCAGCCAATGGGTTTAATAGTCATAGTCATAGGGGTTCGTTCCCATAATAAACTGCAAACCTTATTGCTGGGTAGCGAAATGGGTATTGAAATATGTACGACTAGATGAATTCGTACTTAAATATAGGACTAATGATCAGCTATAACATTCCGAATATTTTTTCTTATCTTTTAGAAATCAGAAGCTTATGGCACCAAATATGCCATTATTAATCCGGATTTTATGAGGGTAAATCTGAAACACATTATCGCTGGTTTACTGCTCATAACCTTAGAGGGTTGTAATCAGCAAACCGCTAAAGTTGAACATGGGGAAGAGAACCTTACTCCTATGGTTCACGATGGCTACATCAGCGTTATTTCCACTGGCATGGAATTTCAGGTAGTCACGGAAATCAGCTCCGGATGGAATACTTTTCGCTACCAAAATAATTCAACGGAAACACACTTTTTTATTCTGGAAAAACTACCGGATGGGATACGCTTGGAAAATTACCGCAATGAGCTGGTTCCGCCCTTTGAGGAGGCTTTTGCCAACTTTAACCAGGGTGATATAGAGGCGGGGATGAAAGCGTTGGAGCAGGTCCCGACCTGGTTTTCGGAGGTTGAGGTAGCTGGTGGTGTAGGATTGATCTCTCCCGGTAAGACTGGTGAAACCACTATAAAACTATCCCCGGGTATATATGCTATGGAGTGCTACGTGCGAATGCCGGACGGGAGGGCTCATGCATTTTTAGGGATGTTGGAAGAGATCATAGTTACAGACTCCACTACTACCCTAGATGAACCGGGTAATGATTTAAGCATACAGGTATCCAGCCAGCAGGGCATCCTTTTCAGAGATAGTATATCGGCAGGTGAATATATCCTGGGGGTTGAATTTGTTGATCAGAAGCAGTATGAAACTTTGCTGGGGCATGATGTGAACCTGGTAAAATTGGATAATGGAATTCCCATTGATACTTTGGCTAACTGGGTCAATGCAGCTGACATCAAAGCTTTTAGAACTCCGGCTCCTTCAGGGCTTACCTTCCTGGGGGGCGTGCAGGACCTGCCGGCCGGAGGGGTGGGATATTTCAAAGCTTTGCTAAATCCCGGTCGTTACGTGCTGATCTCTGAAGTACCTGATGCGATCAAAAGAAACATGGTTTGGGAGTTTATGGTGACCGATAGTACCTTCGTTCAGTAACAAGGAACAGTCTTCTTGGCGATTTATTCACGTTTAGCTCTTTAGACAGGATCTTATTTGATCCTAAACCTCTTTTTTCAGTAAAAAATTTGAAGTAGTCATTTTCTGGTACTGACGAGATCTATATTGGCGGCATAACCAGGTAAAACAAGGGACGAAACTAAGCATCACCGTCATTTACCCGGTTAAAGAAAAATGTTCCAATTAAAACTCAAGTACCTATGAAACTATTTAGAAAACTTGGCCAAAGCCTAGTGGTGCAGATCCCTTTGTGCGTGGCCTTATTGTTGCTTTTTGGTTGTACTCCTGAACCATCCCTGGAGGTGGCTGGAAAATTCAGTGGCCGTGATTTAATGCGGGGAATATTCCTGGCCGATGGCCCTGTGGCCAAGTTGATCCCAGAGATAGCCCAGAATTTCGATCTGGAATCTTTTATAACGGATCCAGACGATCTAACAACTATCAGAACTTTACAAGAGCGCCTGTTGGATGACATCGAAGCTCAGAACCCGGGAATTTTCCAAAGCTTTAAACTGGGTATCGAAAGTGGTAATCACCTTACCATTCAGAATACCCTGGAGGAATACGGCAATCTGGTGCTGCAGACCATCATGGACCTGGAACCAGAGCTGGCCAGGGTATTATCCGATAACCAGGAGTTTTTCGAAACAGTAGCGGTGGAGGTTGAAGATATCCCACTGGCTGAACAACCCGCCAAGGTGATGGAATTGTTGACGTCTCAGCACGTGGGATCAAAGTTATTGATGGAGCAAGGAGGGATTTCCGAACGTGGTCAATGTTTGTTTGTGGTATTAGTAGTGGGCGCCGTAGTGGCGGTAGTGGGTGCGGCAGCAGTTTTGCTGTATGTAGTAGAGGCTGCCGCGGTACTATATGACATTGGAGTGAGCTCTTCCGATGGGCCAGCGGGACCTTTACCCAGCGGAGAACAAAAAAATTCCATATTTCAAGAGCAGTTGATCAATTCCATTGCGCTCAAACTGAGATGAAATGGATGAGCCTGGACCCGGGGAAATGGCTACTTGCTTTTTCCTTGTTTTTAGCCATGATCTGGCTGATGGCCATGGTCTATATTGCCAGGTCCTCTTTATCCTATAGTGTCCTGAATTTACCATTTGATAGTAGGGCTAATAGAGCTGTGGTTAGGTCATTTTTTCCTGAGGGATTCGGGTTTTTTACCCGGGATCCTCAGGAGGCTCGCTTATATATCTATAAGTTAGAAAATGGCCAAATCATACCCCTTTCCCGGCCCAACGCCACCTTTGGTCATTTGTTCGGAATAAGTAGAAAGGGCAGAGCCCAAAATATTGAGCTTGGCCAGCTTCTAGGCCAGTTACAAAAAATGCCTTGGAGAGAATGTAAGAATTCACTGGCCGAGTGTGTATCGCCAGAGTGGCCCGAAAATAAGATTAAGAACCATAATATTTACCCTTTGCTGTGCGGTGACATCATCATACAGGTCAAAAAACCCATCCCATGGGCTTGGCATCGGGATTTTAAAGCTCAGATGCCATCGGAAATAATAAAGGTGACCATATTATGCGATACCTAGATGCTTTAGGCAGTTGGGTTTGTGCTCAATCCATGCGCATACCCTGGAATAAGAATGTCGGTTTGGCCAGGACGGTTTTGGCCGCTGGAACTCTCTTAACCCTGCTCTTCAATCAATCCAGTATACTATTCAGGCCGGGGAGTGGACTGGATGAGTACCCGATTTGTCAATCCACCGCAAGCATAAATCTATTTTGTATTTTCAGCCACGACTTATATCTAGCCAAAGCTATCGCTATCACCATTCTATTCACAGTGTTGATCGGCGTATATCCCAGGGTTACCGGAGTACTGCATTGGTGGGTTTCCTACAGCTTTGCCAATAGCGCTATCTTATTGGATGGAGGGGATCATATCACTGCTATACTCTCAGCTTTATTGGTGCCTATTTGTCTAACCGATAACAGGTGGTGGCATTGGCAGAGGCATCCACCGATTGAGGGCAATCATTTCTATCAGGCTCAAAGTTTATTAGCTCAGTCGGCTTTATTGATCATTTCAGTCCAGGTAGCAATAATATATTTCAATGCGGCGGTGGCCAAGATGTCCGTGCCTGAATGGGTAGATGGAACCGCGATTTATTATTGGTGGAACCATCCGATTTTTGGCGCCGCTGATTGGTTAGCCCCTATTACCGGATTGATTACTCTTACTGGCGCCGGAGTTGCAGCGGTCACCTGGGGCACTATTATTTTTGAATTGACCTTGTTTTTGGCCCTGGTCATGCCGGAGGGATATAGGAGAATATTGCTGCATATGGGGATTCTATTTCATTTTATAATTATATTAATTCACGGCTTGTTCAGCTTTTTCTTTGCCATGTCAGGGGCGCTACTACTTTATTTAGGGCCACGAGGAGATAGTATGGGGTATGCACCCGATAAAACATTAAAAAAATGATGCATCATATATTATTGGGTGGGATTATATTCCTTTCAGGATTAATTCTGAGAATTTTCCCTCCTAAGAACCGAAATTGGTTTTATGGATACCGGAGCCGCAAATCGATGCGTAGTCAAGATAGCTGGGTGTCAGCCAATCAGTATGCAGCTAACCTATTTATTTATTTTGGATTAGCGAGTATAGTGCTGGGTTTTGTCACCTATTATACTGGATTCAGTTATTTAGTCCCCGTGGTGGCTGGCCTGTGTGCTTTGATTGTAAGTATTATTATGACAGAACAATATTTAAACAAAAAATTTCCCGGCTAAATGTAGGGCTTTAGCCTGCGGCTGCTCAAGCAAATGGCACAGCTGATATTATAATTAAGGCCATATAAAATGATAAAAACCCTGATAGCTCTTCTTGGCATATTAAGTATAAACCTATCAGTGCAAGGCCAGAGGATTGAAGGTACCTGGCAGGGTCTGCTAAGCGTCCAGGGCACGGAACTTAAAGTAGTTTTCCATTTGAAACATGCAGATGGTGACTATCAGGGGACTATGGATAGCCCGGATCAAAATGCTTTTGGTATTCCCCTGTCATATGTAGTTTTTCATGATTCACTGCTGGAGTTAAGAGTTTCAAACCTGGGCATCTCATATCGCGGGCGATTAATCAGTCAGCGTAAAATTGAAGGAACATTCACTCAGGGTGGCGGTCAATTCCCTTTAACTCTGTCGACGGAACCCCCGCAGAAAAGTAAATTGGTCAGACCACAGGAGCCTCTAAAGCCTTATCCGTATCAGGATGAGGAAGTTTACTTTAAAAACTCCGACAGTACCTTAACATTCGGTGGTACCCTCACCACACCGGATTCGGGAAGCTTATTTGCGGCGGTGATATTGATTAGCGGAAGCGGACCACAGGATCGCAATGAGGAGATCATGGGCCATAAACCATTTTGGGTAATAGCAGATCATCTTACCAGGCAAGGTATTGCTGTCCTGCGATATGATGATCGCGGAGTTGCTAAATCAACCGGTAACCATAATGCTGCCACAACTGCCGACTTTGCAGAGGATGCTGAGGCAGCATGGGCATATTTGCAGTCTAGAACCGATATCGACCCAGATAGGATCGGAATGCTGGGCCATAGTGAAGGAGGATTGATAGCAGCTATGGTAGCGGCCAGGAGAGAAGAAATTGCTTTTATAGTAATGTTAGCCGCTCCGGGCATTCCAGGTGATCAGCTTTTGTTGGAGCAAATTGAGTCCGTGGGCCTGTCTACGGGAAAAACTCCGACAGAAATTTCAGCTCAACAAGAGATTACCGCTGGTATCCATGAACTTGTGCATAAATTTCAGCATAGTGACTCATTATCGATTATGCTCAAAGATTATCTTTACCAAGCCTTTGAGAGGACCCAAATGGATATCCCGGATGGCGCTACGTTAGATGACCTGGTTCAATTGCAGATAAATGTAGCCACCAGCCCATGGTACAGATTCTACATAAGCTATGATCCTGCCCAATCATTTCAAATGCTGAAATGCCCGGTATTGGCCTTGAATGGCGACAAGGATATCCAGGTGTCGTCTATTAATCTGGAACAAATCAAACAACAGGTGAAAACCGGGGGTAACCAACAAATCACAGTTAAAGAATATAGGGGGCTAAATCATTTGTTTCAGGAGGCAGAAAGTGGGGCCATTAGTGAATACGCTATTATAGACCAAACCATTGCACCCCAGGTTCTACATGATATAGCGGAATGGATTATCGAGGTAGTGAGTTTTCTGTAAAATAATAAGACGCTTTTATAAGCCCGGAAATAGGTCATTTCAGGGATTCTTCAAAGAATATTTTATCCCGAGATTCGGCCGATTTGTTATTAAGTGATTGAACTGCTAGCCCCCCCCAAACGAGTATGATCAAAGCATAATTAGTTTCTTTAATCTCACCGATGCTTGGATAATATTGGTAATCGAGAAATACTTCCAACCCCTTGGCTAAAATGAAATTGGTAAGCATAAACACACCAATCCATAGTGGGGCTACAGGAAGAGAAATGCGAGTAAACAATTTTCTCAGCCCATCAGAGTAGGTGTTGAGTATGGGAATAAGCACCAAGACTAGCAACCAGAAGTAGATAAACAATCGCCCAGCGGTAATAATCTTTAAGCTGGACCAAGGGTTAAAGGTTCCCCGGTCTTTTCCTTTAAAAAAATTAAGGTTATGCAGATTTGTTTCTCCCTGCTGGTTAATTCTGGCAAACTCGACAGGAGTAGTCCATCCAAAAATTCGCTGCCCCCAACTAACTTCCTCGCCAAATGCTACTAAAAACAAAATACTGAGCAGTAAATAATAATACTTGCCGTTACTAACAGTTAGCTTGGTGCTGGTAACATATTTGCGCCTACCCTCAAGTAGGAAGCAATAAAAAAAGCAAACCGAAGCCATCAAAAATGCCAAAGCTCCTACCCACTCTATAACCCCATCTTCTCTGGTTAGAGGTTCGTCATGAAGTGTATCAGGAAAAATTAGCAAATAGGATAATGCCAGCCATATAAGAATGCCAATGGATATTTTTTTAGCAGTAATAGGTTTTGACCAGGCCATTTCCAGTAACCAGTAAATTCTGAGAAAGCCTATTGGAGGGTACTTTAAAACTTCAATAAGCTAGTAACTACTTGACCTTCTGCTGAATAATTTAAGCATTTTATCTCAATGATTGGTTACAATGTCTGGATTGTATTGTGAATTTGATAACGATATCAGTTAACCTGAAATCGGTGGTGGGGGTGTCCCCGGTAAAGAATAGCTGATGAAAAGTCATCGACCAGCGACTTAACCGTAAGTGAAATAGCCCACCAACTGGGATTTGATTACTCACAATCCTTTAACAAATTGTTTTTATTCCAAATCAAACAACAGTTGAAAGCCGGAGCTACCCAGCAAATCACGGTAAAGGAATATGGGGGCTGAATCGTTTATTTCAGGAGGCTGAGACGGGGGCGATTAACGAGTATGCGCAAATCGATCAGACCAATTCAATAGAGGTGCTTCGGGATATTTCGGACTGGATAAAGAACACGGGTAGGGCAGCAGTAGAGGGATCCTACTGGATTGCTGTAAGTGATTGGGATTTAACCCACATTTCAATGCAGGTAATGGAATGACCCTAGGTGCTGCTGGTTTTCAAAAACGTCTAACTGGTATTAATGTTGACCTGTTGGGCTATTAGGACTAAGCCCATGCTGTCAACCGTGTTTTACTATTTACCGTCAATTAAGTTGTGCATTGGATTATTTTAACTACATTTAAGATAAAAATATTATATGAGCAAACATCATCTGGGAGAATTCGAAGAAATCGTCATGCTGACCGTGGCCATATTATACGGTAAAGCTTACGGAATTGCCATTATGGATGAATTGGAAAGTCGATTAGCTCGCAGGGTGAGTATTGGCTCTTTACAAACTGTTCTCCGGCGACTGGAGAAGAAAGGCTATTTGACCTCCGAATTTGGGGAAGCCACCAAGATTCGAGGCGGAAAACGAAAACGGTTTTTTACCGTCACTAATTCTGGGAGAAACGTATTGGAAAAGGCCAAAGATCAACGTCTGGACCTATGGAATGCCATTCCTGCTATCGCCTTCAATCGATCATGAAAAAGCATACAAACCAACCCCAGCCGCCAAAGCTGGCTTTACGTTTCTTCCGTGCCTACTGTCATCCGGACTATCGGGAAGATATTGAAGGGGATTTATTGGAGAAGTTTGAGCGAGCGGTAAACCAAAAGGGTGAAAGGAAAGCTGGTTGGGAGTTTTGCAAAGATGTAATAAAGCTATTCCGACCCAACCTGATAAAACCGGTCAAAGGCAATGACCCCTTAGACCGTTTAGGGATGTACCAGAATTACTTAAAGACCACCATTAGGGTTTTCAAGAAAGAAAAATTTTACACGCTTATTAATTTGTTTGGATTGGTACTTGGCTTCACCTGTGTTTTGATGATCTATTTGTTTATCAACGATGAGCTTAGCTATGACCAGTTCCATACCGACAAAGAAAGAATTTACCGGGTGGCTTCTGCCTACCTGCGAGAAGCTAAATGGGAGCCCTACTCCACAAATTCATACCGAACTGGTGAATTACTGGAAGCCAATTACGGAGAAATAGAACAACTGGTCAAAATAAGGCCGCAAAAGATGATGGTTGAGTATGAGGATAAGCGTATGATCGAATCGGCAATTGCTACTGTAGATGGAAACTTTTTGCAGTTCTTTTCTTTTCCGCTGCTATCTGGAGATCCGTCTACAGCATTAATAGGAGCCAACAAAGTGGTGATCTCTGAATCATTCGCTGCTAAGTATTTTGGTAAAAAGGATCCAATAGGAAAGGTATTCGAGATGGATGATGGCTCATTTCAAGTAGCGGTAAGCGGAGTAATGGAAGATATGCCGCCAAACTCTCATTTTCATTTTAACTTTCTTATATCCGGGATTACCGCCAGGCAATTTGCGGATTCTTCCATGTTTACTAATGTAGGCTGGGATTCTCAATACCTGTATATAAAACTGGAAGAAGGAGTGAATATTCAGCAAATGGAAGCTGACTTTCCTAAATTTGTTGACAATCACTTAGATTTATTCACTTCGCGGAATTTTAAACTTTTCCTGCAGCCACTGAGTGATATTCATTTGCAATCACACAATGGGCTTGAAATAGAAGACAATGGAAACATTACTCATATTTATATATTTTCCATTATAGCCCTTTTCATTCTGGCCATAGCCTGTGTCAATTATATGAACCTTACCACGGCCAGGTCTTTGCGAAGGGCAAAAGAAGTGGGTATGCGCAAAGTATCTGGTGCTAGCCGCAAACACCTTATTACCCAATTTTTGAGCGAGTCCTACTTTATGATAGGCATCACCATCATCATATCGCTTACCATGACCTTTTTGTTGTTGCCTCAATTCAATGAATTTGCCGGTAAACAAATTAGCCTGGGTACAATTTTAAGCCCTGAAATTATGCTAATGTTGCTGATTGCTTTTATGGTGATAGGTTTCATTTCAGGTGCCTATCCCGCCTTCGTGTTATCTGCATTTGAACCGCTAAAAGTGATCAAGGGAAGTGTCACCTCTAAAGGCCCAAATTTGAGTTTGAGAAAAGGGTTGGTGGTACTGCAATTTACAGTGACCATAGCTTTAATTGCCGCTACAGCAATAGTGCTCAAACAGCTGGATTATTTAAAGAACAAAGAACTGGGCTTTAATGAAGAATTGGTAATATCAATCCCACTGGAAACCATAGATCGAAGCCAGTTGGATGTATTTAGCAACCAGCTTACCTCAACATCCTCCATTCAACAAGTAGGGTATTCAAATATGAAAATGCCCGGTTGGATCTCCAACAGTACCTATTATCAGGCCCAGGATGTACCCGTGGATGAGGAAGCCCGAAAATCCATGAAAATCATTAGGACCGATTTTGACTTTCTCAATGTTATTGGATCAGAAATAATTTCAGGGCGGGGTTTTTCCGAAGATTTTCCATCAGATCTGACTTCTTCCCTGATTCTTAATGAAGCGGCAGTGAAACAATTAGGTTGGGATAAGCCTGTCGGAAGGTGGATGGATCTTGGAGAGAATAGGTATAATATTATTGGGGTGGTCAAAGATTTTCATTTTGAATCACTGCACCGAAAGATTCCCCCAACCATTTTCATTCTTTCCGAGGATTGGCTGAACTGGGCATATGTAAAAATTGATGGACAAAATATTACTCATACCCTGGGACATATTGAAGAGGTTTTTTCAAAGTTTGTCACCAAGAGGGATTTCTCGTATTCATTCATGGATAAAGATATTGAAATGCAATACCATGCTGAGGAAAAATTCACTCAAGTATTTCAGATCTTTACCATACTGGCCATTATTATTGCCAGCCTAGGCACTTTTGGGCTAATTTCCTTCAATGTGGAGCGAAAATCAAAAGAAATAGCCGTTCGTAAAGTTTTAGGCGCGTCTGTAAGTGGAGTCACCTTCCTGTTTATTCAGGAGTTTATTGTGTTACTGTTAATTGCCAGCGTAATTTCCTGGCCAGTTACTTATTACTTTCTCGATAGCTGGATAGAAAATTTCGTTTACAGGACCACACTGGGTTTGGGTGCTTTCATTATCGCCACCCTTCTTGCTATTATCATCACCGTAGGTACTACAGGATTAAGGGCCATGAAGGCGGCTACGGCAAACCCGGTAGATTCCTTAAAAAATGAGTAATCGGTAGAGTTGGCTGTTGATGCGTATGCTTTCATACCACGACAGCCATTAGAGAATTGCCATAGCGTTTGCAAAGCCCTGTTCAACATCGCTTTCATAATGCGGTGTTGACGAACTGCCTCCAAAAACCCATTATCTGATACCGCCTATAATATAGCTGCGACTAATACCAATAATTAAATTCTCGATTGGTTTCCAGATGATAAACTTCGGTAAAAAATATCAGGCAATGTCTAATTTTGATAAGGACGTCACTTAACTTGAAACTGGGGGGTGGGGGTTTCCCCGGGTAAAAAATTGCTAAAGGATCATTGAAAGGCCAAATACGCGATAAGTTAATAGAGAAAGCTAAAGAAAAGTTGTCGAACAGCAACTTGTTGGTTAGTATAATTGCCTAGAAACGTCAATTACTATCAATCCTTTGGTAAGCTGTTTTAAATCCAAACTGAAATTTCACCGATTCAGTTTAGAAGATCGTTTAAACTAGCTTAAATTAATCCTTATTGCCTTCTGGGTCTCCAAGACGCAGAAAGCGGGCGGCGTTATGATATAGAATATCTCGTTTCTGCTCCTCTGTTAAAAACGGGGCTTCCTCAATGGCCTGGATGGCGGCTCCGATTTTCTCCGGCCAAACCATTTGGTCGGACCCGAACATGATCCGTTTGCCCAATCCAGCTCTTATGAAAGCCTGTAAATAATCATAAAAGGCCGTTCTTGGGATTACCCAGGTAATGGTAGAGACATCCACGTACAGCTGGGGGTATTGATACATTATGGCGATCATTTGATCTCGATAGGGATACCCTGCATTCTCTACAAAAAGTCGAAGATTTGGGTGGGCTACCAGCACTTTTTCTAAAAGTAAGGGGCTGCCCGCGGCGGAACTGAAGTGTGGCATATAAGGTCCGATACCCAGAGTATGGATCAATACCGGCACATCCAACTCTTCGGCCAACTGAAAATAAGGTTTGAGTGAGGGATGGTCTGGTGGTATCCCATTGAGTTGAGCGCCAATTTCACCCATGCCACGAAACCGTCCGGCATGGTATTCGGCTCTTAGTTTTTCCAGTTCAGCTTCCTTGGGTTCAAGAATAAAGGGTGAAGCGATAAACATTTCCGGATTTAGTTTTGTCCACTCCTGGACCGATGGCCAATCCACACCGCTGAGAAATCCTTTCACTATATGATACCGTTCCATAGCCTCCAGGGTTTTGTCCATTAGTTCTTTCGGATCAACTATAGCATGGCCCTCGCCTTCGCAAGGAGCGGGTCGGCAGATGGCAGGGGTCCCCGGAGGTACTTCATGCGGGAGGCCGGTATGCAGGTGCATATCGATGATGGGAGGCTTCTGGTTTGGATTATTCTGGGGGTAGGCTACTACTAGGATAAAGTTTAGCAGGATGACATGGTAGAAAGTTTTCACTGTGGTGTTGGTTTTGGTTCAATATTTTTAAAGGGTTGTATCTCACTGATTTATTTCCCGATATCCGGTATGCGGATCAAATCATAATTTACAGAAATAAAATGAGTCTTCCCTTTCTGACTAATTAGGGTTTTCCAACACTATGGAACTATTTTAGAACATTATAACTACTACCCTATGAAAAAACCCTCCTGCATCCCGTGCAGA
The DNA here is from genome assembly GCA_965224285.1 of Cyclobacteriaceae bacterium. Lineage (GTDB taxonomy): Bacteria > Bacteroidota > Bacteroidia > Cytophagales > Cyclobacteriaceae > JAJCYK01. Next base: position 2,147,172 of record OZ245043.1, on the reverse strand, counting down.
AGGGCCTTAATCCAAACCTTGTGAAGGTTATCTGTAAATTTCGAACTGTTTCCGAAGAGAATCCAGTCAAATCCGGACCGAATGTTACTTTAGTGGTTTTTAGACCCTTAAGAACTGCATATTTAGGCCAAATACCGGACTTCGGGAGTCTCTTAAGGCCTTTATTCATGGCCTAAGTTCGCCACTTGTGCTGACTAATTAATAGTAATTACGACCGGCTGCTACCGCCTTATCAATCGGGATCCCAGCTATAAGGGGACGGCTGCTTGTCACCATGGACACTAAACCAGGTATGTTGAGTGATGATCATTTATTTTTCTCTCTCATTCATGAATTCACTAAACGCTTTAATTGAATCGGTATTGATCAAGCCCAGCCCAAGTGATAGCAGCCTTTCCCACACCTTTTGATTATCAGGAGAAGCCCAAAGCCGGACTTTTCTGCCTTGCTTATGAGCTTGATGGATTAACTCCATCAAATTGCTTAATTCCTCATCATCAGGTGTGCCGTTTCCATTCCAGGACAGATATTTGTTATAATTCTCACTTACTACCGGCATGAGAGATAAGGGATATTCCTGGTCAAGGTCATTAGGCCTTCCATCAAGACCGGCATATTGTATTTTATCGGCAAGCAGCTTTTCTACAGGTCTATTACCGGAAAGCAAGATCTTCAGTGGTTTATGCGGTTCATCTTGATCATTTCTGACTATAGAAATGATGGAAGAATATTTATGCAATAAATTACGAAGCAGGGGATAAGTGTCTTCAGCGGCAGATTTGATGTCTATCATCAAATAAAAGAAATCATGATAATTCGGATACACATATCCTCCGTGCAGTTCGATATGTGTTTTTAAAGGGATGAGATACAGATCCTCTAATGTGGGCGTAGAGGCTGGTGATTCCGGATGATCATGAGATACATAGAGTACCCCATCGATTAAATGGATGTCCGCCTCTACCGATATAAAACCATATTCCAAGGCCAGGAATAATGGTTTATTATGTTCGTAGTCATTGTGCGCATGTGCTGGTACTATTGGTTGCTGTGAGGGCGCATTAAGGTGAAAAAAGCACAGCACTAAGCAACTCTTTAACAATTTCATGACAGGAAAGATAATATCATCCTCGGTCAATTTGTAAAATCTGGCTGCTCTTTTTAAATTACTCTAATTCAAGTGCTTAATGTTACGATACATTTGAATCCTATGTTCTAATCTAAAATAAACTCGACATAGTGTTACTGCTGAGAATATGCATGATGGTGATCATTCTACCGGGATGCCCGGTGCTGGCACAGGTACAAACTCATTTACTTAGCCCAAGCGAATTTTTGAGGTATGAGCTGGGAGAAAGATTTACCCCGCATCATCAAATCATATCGTATTACGAACATGTGGCCGCCACCATGTCGAATTTCAAAGTTGAAAAATACGGCGAAACCTATGAGCACAGACCGTTAATAATCGGCATACTTAGTTCACCGGAAAACTTTCAACGTCTGGAACAGATCCGAACCGACAATCTCAAGCGAGCAGGATTGATCAGCGGTGAGCCGGAAGCAGAAAGCAAGATTCCTATTGTTTGGTTGGGCTATAACGTTCACGGTAATGAGGCAGTTAGTTCTGAAAGCGCTATGTTGACATTGTATGAACTGGTCAACCCCTCTACCCAAAAGAGCCAGCAATGGCTGAGCAAGGTAATTGTAATATTTGATCCCTGTTTAAATCCCGATGGCCGGGATCGTTATGTCAACTGGTATCAACAACACCGCAATCTGGTTCCAAATCCAAATCTGGATTCCAGAGAACATTGGGAACCGTGGCCCAAAGGCAGGACCAATCACTATTTGTTCAATCTTAACCGTGATTGGGCTTGGCAAACCCAGATAGAAACTAAAAAACGCATGGTGGTTTACAATCAATGGCTTCCGCAGGTAAGTGTGGACTTTCATGAGATGGGCTTGGATAACCCATACTATTTCGCACCTTCCGCCAAACCTCGTCATGAAGTGATTACTCCCTGGCAGATAGAATTTCAAACCATGATTGGTAAGAATCATGCAAAATATTTCAATCAAAATTACTGGACTTATTTTACCAAGGAGGAGTACGATCAATTATATCCCAGCTATGCCGATACCTATACTACTTTTAATGGAGCAGTAGGTATGACTTATGAACAAGGAGGATCACATAGGGCTGGTCTGTCCAGTTTGTTGATCAACGATGATACACTGACGCTGAGTGACCGGATACAACATCATCATACCACCGGTATGTCTACGGTGGAAACTACCGCCCAGCATGCGGATAAGGTTATGGATGAATACACCAGATTTTTTAGAGAGAGTACTCTTAACCCAAAGGCTCTTTATAAAACTTATGTGATCAAAGCCCGAGCAGATGATCTGGTGGACTTAAAAGACTGGCTTGAGATCAATCAAATTTGGTATGGTGCAGTAAACAGTACCCGGCGGTCCAATGGATTTAATTATTTGACCCAACAGAATGAAGGCTTTAACATAGGGCCGCAGGATTTGATCATCAGCGCCTATCAGCCAAAATCAAAATTGTTACAGGTGCTGTTTGAACCCCGAGTAGAACTGGAAGACTCTCTGACCTATGACCACACTGCCTGGGCCGCTCCCTATACTTTTGGTTTACAGGCCTACGCATTGAGTAGCAGGCTGGAACCTGATAATGAACACCGAAATCCAGATCCACCGGTTTATACCTTCACCCAACGCCCTTATGCATACCTGGCTGGATATAGGAATGTAAAGGATCTCAGGTTTATGGCTGAAATAATTCAATCAGGAATAAAGGTTCGGATTGCTGAGAAAGAGTTTGCACAGCAGGCGCTAACTTTCGACCGAGGGTCTTTGGTGATCACCCGTAATGACAACCAGCATCTACCAAGCTTTGATAGTTTGGTGATCAATACCGCCCGAAAACTTAACCGACCATTGGTGGCCACCTCTTCCGGTTGGGCTGACCAGGGCCAAGATTTCGGTTCGTCTTACGTTAATTTATTGAAAAAACCAGTAGTAGCAGTTTTACAAAGTGATTCAACCGATGCCAACAACTTCGGAGAAGTCTGGTATTTTTTTGAACAAATTCTCAACTATCAGGTAACGGTACTGCAAGCCTCATACTTCAAAACAATTGACCTGCACCGATACAATGTGTTGATTATACCAAACGGCTCATATAAGAACTTTCTTTCGGATGATGTACTGGATAAGCTAAGACGATGGATTAAAAGTGGAGGGCGCTTAATCTTGCTGCAGGAAACTCTTAGCTATTTTTCTGATAAGGAAGGCTTTGCCCTGAAAAAGTACGGCACTGAGGAGGCCAAAAAACTTCACGACCAAAGGATAAAAGACCAGACAAAGCAAGACCAGCAGCGAAGCTATGAGGATAAGGTAAGGGATAATCTTATGAATGATGTTCAGGGAGCTATATATAAAACCCGACTCGATAATACCCACCCGCTGGCATTTGGCTATCCTTCCTACTACTTTACTTTAAAGGAGTCTTCAGCCCATTATGATTTCCTGGGGCAAGGTTGGAATGTGGCAGTGATCAACCAACCGGAATCCCTGATTAGCGGTTTTGCCGGGCATCGGACCAAAAATGATGTTACCAATAGCCTGGTTTTTGGAGTGGAAGAGATGGGCGAGGGGGATGTAGTTTATTTAGTTGACAATCCACTGGTTAGGGCTTTTTGGAAAAATGGTCAGCTGCTGTTCGGGAATGCGGTATTTATGGTTGGACAGTAAGGCAAGCTAATTCAAAACAATCTGATCGGTTGCTGCTGACCGCTGCCCGCATTATTGGGTTTCCGGTTATCACAGGTAAGACTTTCTTACTGGTCTACTTATTTCAGTGGGCGGGCAGCAGGTGGCTTTATTCTGTGTTACCACCAGAATCCATAGGTTGACATATTAAATCAGGGGCGGCTTAAATTACGCGAAGCTAAACTTAACTAAGGGGAGATATCTTGAGGTATTTTGAGACTCAACTGGTGGCAGCCTATGCTAAGTCTGGATTAAGCCTTCCAGGTCCGTGTCACGAGTTTTCATATTCCAATAAGAAAGAGACGGGAGGAAGAAATTTTTATTGATTATAGTTATCCATAGGGAGTTCAGCAGACCATAAATTCCCAATCAACAACTTGAATTAAAATCTCGATATACGTATATTTTATAACACTAAGAACATTCAATCACCCATCATTTTATTACTATGATTACACCCAATTCATTCAAAGGTTTTTATTGCAAAGTACTCCGTGGTTGGGTACTGATAGCAATGCTCACTGGTGTTGCTTTTATAACATCTTGCTCAGATACGGATCTGAATCCTCCGGATACGCCTTCCGTCAGTGATCAGTCCCTCTCATTTCATCAGTATAATCCTCATTCCATCCTCAGCAGGGTAGGAGTTAGTAAAAATGGTACCACCTATCATTTAAAGAACGGTCCTGCAGCAGATAATAATGGATTTGCCAGCCCGCTTTTTGGATTGGCAACCGCTCCCAACGGTGACATTTTGGTTGCTGATGCCGGATCCGGAGTGTCCACATTACAGGGTACGGATATTTCATTGCCGGGGGTAACGGATATCAGCCCCCTGGGCCGCGGTTCGCTGTGGGCCAGCACCGGCGCCGGCGCAGACCCCACCATGGATACGGGACAGGCGCTTTACCGGCTATCGCAAGGCAAAAGCGATATGGTGGTTAACTTATTTGCTTTTGAACAGGCAAATGATCCCGATGGTAATGTAGATTCCAACCCGTTCGATGTGCAGTCACTGGGAGGTCATGTTGCCTTGGTGGCAGATGCCGGAGGCAATGACCTGCTCAGGATCAATAACCAAGGTGAAGTTGAAGTACTCGCTATATTTCCCAATGAACTGGTATCAACAGAGAATATAAAGAATCTGTTTGACTGTCCCGATGGACCTCCCAACTTTTGCGGTCTTCCGGACATGATTCCCGCCCAGGCAGTACCCACCAGCATCGCAGTGGGACCAGATGGTTACTACTATGTAGGTGAGCTCAAGGGCTTCCCGGCGCCTGCGGGAGCATCAAATATCTGGCGAGTGTCGCCTAATGCTTCATTTGCCATGTGTGGATCCAGTCCCGATTGCATCAAAGTGTTCGAAGGTGGATTTACTTCCATCATTGATCTGGCGTTTGATGAGAATGGTATGTTGCATGTGGCCGAACTCGATGAAGGGAGCTGGTTTGCGGTGGAATTTCTCGATCCCTCTACACTGGCAGGGGGTACCATTAACGCCTGCGATGTAAACAGCCAGATTTGCACTGAAGTAGCCACCGGAATTCCCATCCTGACCGCCATTACGTTTGGAAAGGACGGAAAGCTTTGGGCAACTCAAAATGCCTTGATCCCCGGGCTTGCTGAGGTGATAGAAGTGCCCTAAAAAATCTATTCTACTATATTTTGCAATGTAGCATAGTGGTCACTCGGCACAGCCGTAGCGACTGAATCACGTGGATTAATCTTTCTTTTTCAGATGTTAAAATAGTTATCCTTAGTTCCTCCCGCAAAGGCTTCTCCATGCTTTGCACATCGAAGCACAAACTGCAAAGATTGGAAGACTAAGGATAGCTGGGGCCATAACTAACCAACCAACTGGTCGTAGCGTGGGCTACGACCAAAATTCAGAACTTATTAGACGTGCTAGCACCTCAGGCCCGGCTGGTTTAGCATATTAAAGCGCGAAGGATAAGTGGGAAGCATATGTACCAGGCTAAGGATTATTGTCCAACTTCCATGCAATCCTTAGTCCCGCCCACTCCAGAACCTTATCCAGGCTTTGCCCATCGAAGCACAAAGTGCATAGATGGGAAGACCTAGGATAGCTTTAGGGGTCATTGCGAACGAAGTGAAGCAATCCCGTTCAGAATTTGAAGCGTCTATGGGAATAAGAACGAGGCCAAGCAGGTTAGAAATAGTTTTATACCTGGAAGTTTGAATTCAGGTGAAGCTCCTTAGTCTCAACAGTTCCGGGCTTCGTATGGCATTTCACCACCCTAGCACAAGTAATTGATAGGAAGAACTATGGTTCCTAGGGCCTTTTATCAATAGTATTAGCTACTTAAGGAACGCCAAAGTTATGAGGGTGTTTCTTTTACAATAGTCAAGGTTAATGGCTTAGTCCTAATGTTTACTCTTTTACCAGATTGAACTAGGGTAGCGCTGCAAATATTACTTTGTGATGTGCAATCAAAGGCTAGTTGCAGGGAGTAGTCAACCTTCATTCTCTTTAGCCATCCGGTTGTTTCAGGTAGAGATGATACGCTACCTTCTTTATTTAAATAAATGACTTCACGTTGGTCTCCTACCATTGTTTTACCGTCCATAATTGGAATCACCACCTGTAAAGCCCGTTGATTATTTCTATAGATTGCCCTCCCTTGGTTATCTGTTCCAGGCAGACGCTCCCGGTTCATATAAAAATCGATGCGACCATCTATGGTGGAAATGGCCCGGGCAAGGGGAATTGAGAAGGTTTTGGATTGCAACTCAATAGTTTTGATACATCTTTGTAAATCGCCGTTCCATGTTAACAGAGATTGCATTACAGCCACTCTTCGTAGTGATACGGAGTCAAGCAATCAAGTTCCAGAATTTGAAGCGTTTAACATTAACCGATTGCCATCCGGACTCAGTCGCTTGGCTGCGCCGAGTGACTATTATGGTACATTGCAAAATATAGTAGAATAGATTTTTCTTACAAAATGACTCAATGTTTCAGAGGGCAGGTAGTCCACTGTTCCCTTTTGATTTATTATTCATTTTCCGGTACTGCTCCGCTGAATAACCTCCACTTCCAGGTGTTTCCTTTTTTTACCATTACCACAGTTATCCGATATAGCCTTGTTACAGCAGATCCCCTGTCATGTTTTTTTGTAACTGAACCGTCAATAAAAGCCCAAGCTGTTTCATTATTTTGGTCAATGTAAACATTACTCAAGTCCCATGAAACTGTGAATGGATTGGTAAAATATCTTTCTAAAAAAGCTTTGATTTCACTGTTTCCCTGGTTCACTTCATTTCTTGTTGAAGCGATAAGAATTACTTTAGCATTGTCGTCAAATAAGCTGGTTGCTTTTTGAGCATCCTTGTTTTCAATTGCGCTGTTCCAGTCAAGTAAAGTCTGTTTAATTTGTTTCGCGTCTTGTGAGTATGCCACGGTATTGGTAAGCATGGCAATTAAAGTTAATATGACGAGTATTCGTTTCACTTTTTCTCTCTTTGTTTTTGGCTCGATATCTTTTAAGATAGAAACGTCAAACAATTGCCCGGAATGGTCACAGCTAAGGCCCGGGCCTTTGCTAAAACCACAAATTTTCTAAAGAAGGGTTGGTGCTTCAGGCCTGGGATTAGCCCACGTGATCCATTAGCCACCTGTGTATTTGGTCAAATGCAGCTTGGCCTGAAGCGATTGACATTACAAATTCGTATTTCTCTTTTTCATTGGCTTGGATATCCATTCCATTATTAAGCAAATATAATCTGCCTAAAAAGTATCTGGTTCGTTTATTTCCGTCAACAAACGGATGATTATTGATAATACTTTCTAATAGCGCGGCGGCTTTCTTAATGGGTGAATCATAAAGCTCGTTGCCCCCAAAACTCGCGAAGGGTCGGGCAAGTGCAGCTTCTAAGCCGGATTTATCTCTTAGGCCTGGTTGACCGCCAAAATCTTTTATAAGTAGTGCGTGAATTTCAATTGCAAACTCGATTGAGATCATTCTGCGAGCCGCTTGAGTAGATTTTTGTCTTCCTCAAGAATCTTGCGAATATTAACGGCATCGCGAACTGCCTCAGGCCTTACCGCTTCAATTTCCTTGAGATAATCGTAAAGCGGCTTCAAGGAGTCATCAGGAATACTGTCTATTATTTTCTGAATCTCAAGTCTTAATTCTTGGCTGGACATACTTAAAGATACGAAAATAGAGCTATTACAGCCAACGGTCGCGGCGAAGGCGCGTACCACCCCCGCCGAAGTTTACCAAGGCGAGGAGGCAACCCAGGCTGCTTACACTAAAAGTAACGAACCTGAGGCAGTCTATCAAAACCTACTTTAAAATAGAGAGCAGAATTTGGGTCGGGTAAGCTGCGAAACATATTCTAAATAAATAGAAAAGCGCGCATGTTGTGGGCAGTTCAATTCACACTTTTGAGATTGGAGATGTTCAGAATATGCTTAAATTTATCTTTGTTTATTTTCTTGAATTTGTAGATATATCCAAACTCATTTTGAAACTTAAGTCGATTCTTAGAGTTGTTAATTTTCAGGTATGATACTTCATCATATTCATTAAAAAAACTCACCTGTTCACTCAACCATACTTCAATATTGACAATGGCGTATTGATGTATATTACCTAATGCCATGGTTTTATAAGGATAGGTCAATTCTTGGATTTGTAATTTATCCGATTCCATTAACTTTCTTTTGGAAAAAGTTAACACTCCCAGTCCATTGGTGTCAGATACAGAACCGGTTTGCAGGCGGTCAATAAATACATTAACACCTTCGATAGGCTTTCTGCTTACACCATCAATTATTCGATAGTTAATTTGAATGATATCTCCCGGCCATTTTTATACTATAGTCCGGTATAAAATCCCTATATCTAAATACTAAACTATCGTCGGTCTCAATTATGTTGCCTTCCCCATACCTATAGGAGTCATGAGTTTTATTTATGTGTTTAAATGTTGAATGTTCAATGCAATACCAATCGGTTTGATTTCCCTCGCTCCACTCAAAGCAATTAGAGACATTTTGTCCGATATCCAGATTATTTAATATCAATAGAAGTAAGGTGAAAATTGATTTCATAAATTGCCTACAACAGTCGCAGCTATGGCCCGGTCCATTAAAATACGAAATTTTTGAGCAGGCTTAAAGAGGATGGCCTGGGGCTATAGTTCTCATGCTATTCATGGAAGCGTATGTTGGGATGCGTATTTAGTCGTTAAGAGAACCGCTAGTGATCGTGATAATTTGAATTTTAAATAGCAGCTAACGGCACCTAGAGCAGCCGTTCGGGTTTACTTACAACTAGTTGAATTAAATGTATGAATGCACTAAGTTAGGATTGTAATATTTATCCCAAAGTCATGGCTTTAGGTTGACTATTACATGACCTCCAGATCGATCTATTACATAATCATAATTAGCTCGTTATTTCAAACAAGCTGTAATTCAACAGCTGAACATGTACTATCTATACAGCAACCTCAAGCGACTATAGACTTGGGAGAACTTGTCAGCCCGGATTCGGTTGCCATCTTACCCTGGAAAATAGAAAGATGGGGAGGTGTGGTTAATGGCAGGAACTCATATTTTGGATTTTCGAATCATAATGGTGCTCACGTTGACGCTCCGAATCACATTGGCTTATCAGGAGGGCTGGAATCATATAAAGTAAATTCTTTCATTGGCAGGGTAAAGGTATTCGATGTAAGTAATTATCCTAATGGCCGCTCAGTTTCCGCAGAGGTTTTCCAAGAATTAGTTGATACATCAGATGTTGTTTTGATCTATACTGGTTACAAACAAGTGAATGTGAAAGATCAATCTCCAGAAGGAATTACTTTGTCTTGGGCAGCAGCTGAATATCTTGCAGGTATTCCAGTTAAGGCTTTTGGTACCGATTCATGGAGTGTTGGAAATTCTCAATATCCGGGAGAGATTACATCGAATAATCATGAGGAGAAAGCTATGCCTGTGCATTACTCCTTTTTGTCCAGGGGTATTCCAGGTTATGAAAAGTTGATCAATCTTGATAAACTTCTTGAATTTACCTTAATGTATTTCGTGGGGGTTCCATTAAATGTCCAGGAGGGTGATGGCATGTTAGTACGACCCATTGTAATGGCGTATAAATGATCCCCTGGCTGGATTCGTACCGGTCGTCATTCGTAAAAGACTACTTCAAACTGATATTTTTCTCTAACCAGTTTCTCCCATCTGTTTGGCTTTTAGGACAGTATGTCTCTATTTCTTTTTTTTAAACATTCTGTTGTATCAACCACTTTAGAATCGCTTGAGTTGTTTCTTCTGGTTTTTCTTGTTGAATACAATGACCACAATCTAAACTGACCACCTCTGCATTAGGCACGAAATCTGTTAGGTTCTCAGACTTAGGAATCATATCTTGTTCACTATATATCATAAGTGTAGGGTGTTGAATGATTGGGTTTACGTCTGCCAGTAAATGCCAGTTTCTGTCAAGATTTCTATACCAATTTATAGCTCCTGTAAATCCTGATCTTTCAAAGGCGGAAATAAAAACGCTCAGTTCAATTTCACTCATTATTGGTTCACCAAGAGGTTTTTCTGCTCTTGCAAGATTAATCATCAACATTCCTGGTTCGGGCGGTGTAAGAGGTACATTCTTTCGAAACAAATTATGAAGGAAATTAGATTTGTTTTCATCTAAAATTTTATCTGCTACCCCATATTGTCGATTAAAGTGAACAAAATAGTTATCCTCTCCAAATATTTCCTCCATCCACTCTACCCAGGGCTTTTCTCCACGAGCCTGATAAGGCAAAGCCAGGTTTATTATTTTGTTTACTCTCTCTGGACGTAATAATGCAAGGTTCCAAACAACGTTTGCTCCCCAATCATGACCTATGAAAGTGGCATCTTTATATCCATAGGAATCAAGTAGTGCAACCATGTCGCCTGTTAAATGTTCAATATCATATGCTGTTACTTCGGTTGGACAAGATGAGTTACCATACCCACGTTGATTAGGAACAATGACATGATACCCAGCTTTGACAAGTTCAGGGATCTGAAAACGCCAGGAAAACGCATTTTCTGGAAAGCCGTGACAGAGTATGATAGGATTTCCTTCATTTTGTTTGCCTGCTTCAAATACTTCCAGTTCAATGTCATTGATTGAAATCATAGCGGGGCTTGGAAATTCTGTTGGATTAAATCTATTGTTAATTACGTTGTTCATTAATGTTTTTATTTAAAGATTAATATGATACAAACGTAAATCTGGTCGGTGACAGCCTTATGGCAAGGGTCAATAAGAATTAAGGGTATTTATCAAAATATTCTTGTATAGTCATATTATGAGGTTCGAATTTTTCAGTTAGAATTTCCATTTTTTGGATTCTATCTAGTCTGAAAAATCTAAACTCGTTTCGTAAACGACACCATGCAATTAAATACCAATCCTCGGAATTTAATATCGCAAATGGTTCTATCAATCTTTTGGATGCTGTATTTTCTTTATTGATATATTCTATCTTAACAAGATTGTAATTGGTCAAAGCATATTGTAAATCTGATAAATTATTACTGTTCCTTTCTTGATTTATGACTTGATTATATTGAGTTCTATCGGCAAGTAAATTAACTTTGTCTTTGGCAGTATATCTTAGAATTGATTTTATTTTATCAATTGCTTCTGAGAAGTCCTTTACAAAGGAAGCATCCTTACTTTTTAATACTAATTGTGCAGCAAGTATTAAGGCATTTGCTTGTTTTTCGGTGAACATTACAGGTGGGATATTATATCCGTCCATTAATGTATAACCTTTTCCTTCTTCTGTTAATACAGGAACACCAGATTGTTCCAATGCCTTTATATCTCTGTAAATGGTTCTTTTACTAATATCAAATTTATTAGCTAATGCCGAAGCGGTCACAATTCGCTTAGTCTGTAATTGAATTAGTATTGCTGTTAATCGTGATAGTCTATTTGATTCAGAATAATCCATTTTTCAATGTAGTCACTGTATTTTTAATGGCTTACAACGTATTTAATGCGGACCATTATTCCGTTGAGCATTCTCAAACTGGAAATAAAGTGGCACAATTGGAAATAACTTGCCGGCTCCCACTCACTGAGTTGCACCTTTGCTTTGGCAAACGATGAAATACCTAATCCCTATCAACACCTCCCCGTATTGTTTGAGATCCAAATTGAAGCCAGTGGCAGTTTTTACTTTACGTCTTTGTAATGTTTGCCATCAATAGCTAAAGGTAAATAGGCAAATTGGTCTACTAATCCGATTGAGCTTCAGATAATCAGCAATATACACTATCATAAAAAGTACCCAGGGCCGGAGTCGAACCGGCACGTCCGTGAAGACATTGGTGTTTGAGACCAACGCGTCTACCAATTCCGCCACCTGGGCATATTGAGTGTGAGTGCGGGTTTGAGTTTGCCGTGCCCGTCGAAGTGCCGATAACTATCGGAACGAAGACGGGAGTGTGATTCAAACTAGTCCGCAAACATAAAGAGAAATTCACTATTTAGAAAATGTCTATCAAACATTCATGGGCTTCATGCTGAAGGCCTGGGCGCGCTGGGCAAACAACGCCTTGGTTTGTTTCCATACCCCTCTAAACAACTCCGAATTCCGGTAGGCTTCCAGCGCCTGCTGGTCTTTCCAGGTGCTGTAGGTGATAAACACCTTGGGATCATCCCAATCCTGCATTAATTCCACCTTAAAACATCCTGGCATGGCTTCGATCCTGGCTTGATTCGACTTGAATATCGCCAGGAACTCTTCACGGTGCTCCTCTTTGAAGGTCATGCGTACGATCCGGATCAACATCAGGAATCAAAAACGATCTTGACCGGCGAATCGAATTTCAATCCCAGCAACTGGGAAGCACGGCCTTTGTTAATGCCGATTTCCAATAATCCCAGGCTGTTGAAGATCAGAAAACAATCACCGCTGCCGGTTTCATTAATGGAGTGGTTGATCCTGGTGAAATTCTCCCTGCCGATGATCACCTGGAATCTACGGCCATCGGCATACTGACAGAAACTCTCCTGATCGATATTGGTGATGAGATTACCGTAATGGTCAACTCGGATAACGTGACCCAGAATTTGTTCTTTGTTGGCCCGCATGCGCCGGCCCAGCACCCGATGGTAATTTTCTACCAAAGATCCCAATTCCGCCAGGTCCCGGCCCTGGGCCAGTTCCAATGCTGCCGGGGCCAATATATCCCGGGTGGGGAATGGGCTGGGATTTACTTCTTCACGAGGCAGTACCACCACCCTTTTGGGTTCTTCATCGCTTATTAAACCTAATAATCCGTTATCAGTAAGCAGTATGAAATGCTCCTCCAATTCTACCGCCAGTTGCGCATCTCCCTGGTTGCCGATGCTGTCCACTGCCACTACATGTACGGTTCCCGCTGGGAATGCTGGCATGGCGCTTTTCACCACAAAAGCGCCATGGGCCAGATCGCAACTTTTGATCCGGTGACTGATATCAACGATTACCTGTTGGGGGTTCTTACTGAGAATTTCTGCTTTCAACGTCCCTACGTAGTGGTCACTTTCTCCAAAATCGGTAGTGAGGGTAATCAGGGCCATCCAAGGGGGAGTGGTATCATTTGATTGTCAAAATTAGGTATTTTTTTATTCTTTTAGATAACTTTGAATACAAATAAACCGGCAAGCATTTGGTAGAAAAGATTATCACCCTGGATAATATATCCTTGATTGATTTCCTGGGCGTGGAGAACGCCAACATCAAAGAAGTAGCCACCGCCTTCCCTGAAAGTAAGATCATCTCCCGTGGCAATCAGATCAGAATAAAAGGTACTCCTCCGGAGATTCTGAAGATCAGCGATGTACTGAATATGTTATTGGACCATTATCATCAGTATGGCAAAGTAACCCAGGATAATGTCCAGGCCTATCTAAATGAGGATCGACAGTCAGCTCCTAAAAACGCTCAAGACGAGGTGCTGATCTATGGCACCAAGGGGCTGAGGATTGTGGCCAAAAGCCCTAACCAAAAGAAATTGGTAGAGGCAGTAAAGCAAAATGCCGTGATCTTTGCCATTGGTCCTGCCGGGACTGGAAAGACTTACATCTCAGTGGCGCTGGCGGTACAGGCTCTGAAGGCCAAGGCGGTAAAAAAGATCATTATCACCCGGCCAGCAGTGGAAGCCGGAGAAAACCTGGGTTTCTTGCCCGGCGATTTACAAGAAAAGATCGATCCCTACCTGCGTCCCATATACGATGCTTTGGATGACATGTTTACTCCAGAAAAATTGCAATATTACCTGGACAACCGGGTGATAGAAATAGCCCCGCTGGCCTATATGCGGGGACGTACTTTAAATAATGCTTTTATCTTGCTGGACGAAGCGCAAAATACTACCCCCATGCAGCTTAAAATGTTCCTCACCCGCATGGGCCCCCACTCCAAAATGATCATCAACGGGGACAAGTCGCAAATCGACCTCCCTAAGAATCAGAAGTCAGGTTTGATCGATGCAGTGGAAGTACTGGCGGATACCGATGGCATAGATTTCGTTGAGTTGGACTCCCAGGATGTCATCCGCCATCGCATCGTGAAGGATATCATTAAGGCCTACGATCGCTCCACCAAGGAGAAATAAGCCGGCTCTCAACTTTTTATTGACACTGGTAAATACTAACCTAACCGGTTAGTATTGTTATCCTGGTTGCCATATCCGTTCCTAAGATTTGCCCTATTCTGGGTGGGAGGATGCCTGTTAGCTCTCGGCCTTGAAATATCACCGGGTATCTTAGCCATGTTATGGCCGGTGTCAGTAGGAATATTTTACACGCTGACCTTTATTTATGCAGGACCCGGATCTATTAAACAACCTTACCTCCTGGGAACTGCTGCCCTGATCACCATACTATTATTGGCCATGGCGAGGACTACGGAAGTTCGTAGCCGCCGTCAACCTGACTTGCAACTACCACAGTCTTCCTCTTATTGGGGCAGGGTGGAGGCCGTTAACCGGGAGACTCCTCGGTATAGACAGCTTGAAGTATCGATCATCCTATACTTATCGGACAGCATCACCCAATCGACTGATAACAAGGTCATCTGGTATGAGGATAAAAAAATAGGACATGATCTGCATATCGGAGACCGGGTCCTGGTACGTGGTTCCCCTCAAGCTATACCGGGCCCCAAAAATCCTTATCAGTTTGACTACCGGGAATATCTTTACCGCAAGGGTATACAATGGAGGCACCGGCTGGGTGAAAGTAGCATTATAAAAGTGCTCCCGGTTCAGGGTTTTTATCTGAAGAGGATCATACACCGCTGGAAGCTGTCATTTAAGCAGAGATTACGACAGCATCTGGGATCAGGACCGGCTTTTATGATCGCGGGAGCTATGTTATTGGGAGATCGGCAAGGAGTATCTGAGGAGGTTGAGCAGGCCTACGCCGACAGTGGTACTATTCACGTGCTGGCTGTCTCCGGGCTTCACCTTGGGATCCTATACGGGGCGTTGTTATATCTGTTGGGGGGATGGAGACATAGGCCAGTGATGAAATGGGCTTTTTTGTGGCTGGCCTTGATCCTGATGTGGACTTTTGCCCTTTTGACCGGTATGGCTCCTTCCACCAGGAGGGCCGCCATAATGTTTTCGTTGCTGCTGGTAGGCAAGTGCTGGAGCCGTAGAGGCAATTCCTTTAATGCTTTGGCTCTATCAGCCTGCATAATCCTGTATATCGACCCTTATGAGCTGTATGCAGTGGGTTTTCAACTTTCCTATCTGGCACTGGCAGGAATCTTATATCTGCAGCCCAAGCTAACCCTGTTCCTGGGATCCATGGCGATCCGGTCCTCAAAGAATTGGGGGAAGAAGTCAACAAAATCTCAGTCCTTCAGTGGATTATTATTAAAACGCGCTATTCAATATTTCTCAGACATTTTAACGGTGAGCCTGACGGCCCAAGTCATGGTATTACCCCTGACTACCTATTACTTTCATCAAATACCTCTGTATTTTCTGTTGGGAAATTTATTTATAATCCCCCTTACTCTACTAATATTGATAACCGGCGCTTTATTTCTATTAATGGGTTTCTCCCCGTGGCTTGCGAAATTTCTGGGTTTCTGTCTCAAGGAGTTGCTAAACTCTGCTTACTGGTTTACCGATCTTATATCCTCAATACCGGGAAGCGTTTGGGATGGCCTGTGGATCGATGAGCTTGAATTGATACTTTGGTATCTCGCCACCTTGGCTTTGTTGGTATTGCTTCAGGTTGTTAATAGAAACTCCCTGTGGTTATTATTCACTATCTGGGCTTTGCTGTTGTTCCACCAGGGGTGGAAATACTGGCACCAAATACACCGTAACTGGTTGGTAGTTTACCACATTCCAGGCTGCACCGCAATGGATTTTATCCGGGGGAAATATTATTCATCGGTGGCATGCCCCTCACTGTCATCAAAAACGCTGGAATATCAGATCTCACCTATGCGGAATCAACTGGGAGTACTTCCGGGCGAAGGCCTTCTCCCTAAGAAGTCCTTTGCATTTGGCACCGCATGGTGGTTCTCAAATAAGTTGATCGTGCACTTACAGAATCCGCCGATAAGTAGCTTTAAAACTAACCGACCTATTGATATACTTATTATTTCCAACCATGCCTTGACGGGATTAGACTACCTGGAAACTCTACACAGGAATACCATAGTATTGGTGGACCACTCCAATGATTTGGAGTATATCCAGGCATTGCAGCAACAGACCCAAAAAGGAGGTTATAATTTCCGTAATTTAAGCGAAGGAGATCAGGTAATTAATCTCAGATCCCTATAACTTTAATGCATATGCCTGACTTTGCAAATAGCCGCTCGATTTCCATAAATCTACCGGAAGATTTCTCATTTAAACTATGCCTGAAGTTCATGGATCGCAATTCCAGAGAGTGCCTGCACCGGGTGGATGGGGATATATTATACAAAGCTATCCAATTGAACGACGAGGTAGTGCTATTTCAAGTTTCGGCTGGCGATAATCAGTTGATCATACACCCGTTAGGAGCTGTTTTATCCCAGGTTCAGCAGCAACAGGTTGTCACATACTTCAGAGAACTATTCGATCTGGACCGTGATTTAAGGGGATTCTACCAGACTTTTACTGATGATCCTGTTATAGGCCCACTGATTCACCAATATAGAGGTTTGAGGTTGGTGAGAATACCGGATTTGTTTGAAGCATTATGCTGGTCCATCATAGGGCAGCAGATTAACCTTAATTTTGCCTACTCCCTCAAGCATCGTCTGGTTACAGAACTAGCAAATCCCTTATCAAATGATGGTTTTTCTTATTATACCTTTCCTCACCCGGACGCAATTTTAAATATTCCGGATAAATTATTCAAAAGCTGGCAGTATTCACGTGCTAAAACCGAGTATATTAAAGGAATAAGCAGAGAAATGAGTGAAGGCCGGTTGGATAGGGGATCGCTGCAAAGTTTACCTCACAAAAACATATATGAGCGATTACTTTCCTTGCGGGGAATTGGCCCCTGGAGCGCTAATTATGTGATGATGAAAACCTTCGGGGATACTTCGGCATTCCCCATACAGGATGCCGGTTTGCATCAAGCCTTACGCAAGAGAACCATCAACAATGGCCAAAACCTGTTGGGAGAGTTAAAAACTTTGGAGAATAAATGGCACCCCTGGCAGGGATATGCTACTTTTTATCTTTGGTATACACTACTGGATGAAGCCGTCACCGACTAGCCGCATAAATTTTAGAAGATTCTCTTCGGATGACCTGGAACTGGTATTTCGTTTAAACAGCAATCCGGAAGTTATGCGTTACGTGGGATCAGTGAAGAATCGAAAAGAAGCGCATCAGGATCTTGAGCGTTATTTGCACTACTATCATAAGTATCCTGGCTTAGGTTATTGGGCGGCTTTTACCCGGCCCGGAGATAAGTTCATAGGGTGGTTTGTTGTCAAGATATTGGAAGAAACTGGTGAACATGAGTTAGGTTATCGTTTATTGCCAGAATTTTGGGGCAGAGGATTGGCCACTGAGGGTTCCCTGGCTTGCCTTGAATATGGTGTTAAACATTTAGGGGCTAGCTGCATGGTTGCAGTGGCCTCACCTCAAAATATAGCCTCGTGCCGGGTGCTGGAAAAGTTGGGACTGCAAAATACCGGTACCGGTCGCTTCTATGGAGTGCAGTGTCGATATTTCAAGCTTGATCTAGATGCAGAGTGATCCTAAAGCCATATTAAAACAATATTGGGGTTATAAGGATTTCCGTGACCCCCAGCAAGAGATTATTAACAGCGTACTGGAAGGCAAGGATACCTTAGCTTTAATGCCTACCGGAAGTGGTAAATCTATTTGTTTTCAAGTTCCCGCTATGATGCATGAAGGCTTGTGCCTGGTGATCACCCCCCTGATTGCTTTGATGCAGGATCAGGTTCGCCAACTGTGGTCCCTGGATATCAAGGCGGTGGCCATACACGCAGGAATGAGTAGAAGGGATATTGATATTCAACTGGACAACTGTGTATACGGCAAGATAAAATTTCTATATGTCTCACCTGAAAGACTGCAAACAGAATTATTCCTGGCCAGGGCTGTCAGGATGAACATCAACCTGATCGTGGTCGACGAAGCCCATTGTATATCGGAATGGGGTTACGATTTCAGACCTGCCTATTTGGAGATTGCTAACCTGCGGCCTTTGCTGGGCCCATTGCCTATGCTGGCCTTAACGGCAACCGCAACCCCCGTAGTTAGAGACGATATCCTGGCCAAGCTGGATTTCGCAGATCACCGAATATTTCAGATATCCTTCAAACGGGATAATCTGCAATATTCTGTGAAGCGCACTGAAGATAAACAGCGAATGCTTAAAACTTTACTGCAACAGGTAAGCGGTAGTGCCTTGGTTTACGTTAACACCCGCAAGGGAGCCCGTGAGATATCCGGGTATTTACAAAAGCTGGGATTTTCAGCTTCTTATTACCACGGGGGATTATCAACCAAAGACCGCTCGATGGTACAGGATCATTGGCTGGAAGAAAGAAGCAGGGTGATGGTTGCTACTAACGCCTTCGGTATGGGTATTAATAAATCGAATGTAAGGGCGGTGATTCATTACGATCTGCCTTATACACTGGAAGGGTACTATCAGGAATCGGGGAGAGCCGGACGAGATGGTCAACCTTCAATAGCCGTGTTGCTGTATCAACCGGGAGATTTTGAAATTCTGATGGAAAGAAAGGCAAATGAATATCCGGAACCCCATTACCTTCAGGAAGTATACGGACATCTAGCCAATTATTATCAATTGGCGGTGGGCAGTGTAGGTGCGGGGGAACACGATTTTGTATTGGAAGATTTTGCCAGCACCTTCGGTTTGAAGCCTCTTCAAGCCTTCCATGCCTTGCGGAAGTTGCAATTATTAGGGTTGATATCGTTGACAGAGGATTTTTTCCAGCCTTCTCAGTTTCAATTTACTGTAGATCATCAACAAGTGTACGAGTTCCAAATCGCTAATGCCTTTTTCGACCCTCTTATCAAGGCTTTGTTGAGGTTGTATGGGGGTGAGTTATTCAGCCGAAGGATGAATATAAGTGAGCCCAAACTGGCAGCTACCTTGGAAACCAGTACCGAGAAAGTCCGTAGCTGGTTATCTCAATTGCAGCAAAGGGAATTAGGTGTTTTTCAACCGCAAAAAGAAAAACCTCAACTGTCATTCCTGGGATCACGTCAAGCACCCAACGGTTTGACAATGGATAAGAAGGCATATCAGACCCATCGTAAATCCGAATTCGATAAACTTAAGGCGGTGGAAATTTACCTGAATAATAACCGAAGGTGCAGATCCCTGCAGCTACTGGAATACTTTGGTGAAATTTCCTATGAAGCATGTGGAAAGTGTGATGTTTGCCGGTCTGATGATGAAACTGAAAGGGATCACGAAAAGCCGTTCCAGGCCATTTTACAGGAATTACATCGGGAATCGTTAACCCCTATTGGATTGGTTTCCAGATTACCACAGTTTGATCAGGACCATTTGGCTAAGACTATTCAAATGATGCTGGAAAATCAAACTATTATGTATGATAAACTGGGGCGGCTGGCATTACCCTCAGAGAGGGTTTGATCACTCCAGCGCTTTAATGCCCGGCAGGGTTTTGCCTTCCATGTATTCCAGTAATGCCCCCCCTCCGGTGGAGACGTAGCTTACTTTATCTCCAAACCCCAAGGTATTAATAGCGGCTGCTGAGTCTCCACCACCAATCAGAGAGTAACCGCCGTTATTGGTCGCTTCTACAACGGCCCGGGCAATAGCCTCGGTACCTTTGGCAAAACTGGGCATTTCAAATACTCCCATAGGGCCATTCCATAAGATGGTGCCGCTACCCCTAATGGTCCGGCTAAATACTTCAGCAGCTTCAGGTCCAATATCCAGTCCCATCCATCCTTTTGGTATAGCGAAATTATCCGCCACTTGCTGATTTGCGTCATTGTCGAAGGCATCTGCAATCCTGGAGTCTTTAGGCAGTATCAAGTCTACCTGGGCGCTTTTTGCTTTGCTTATCAACTCCTGGGCTAATTCGAGCTTGTCTTCTTCCACCAATGAATTTCCAATCTCTCCTCCCAGGGCTTTAAAGAAAGTGTATGACATTCCGCCGCCGATGATCAAATTATTCACCGAGTGGAGTAAATTTTCGATCACCTGGATCTTATCGGAAATTTTTGCTCCTCCCATAATGGCAGTAAAGGGCCTTTTGGGGTTATCCAAAACCTTTCTTGCGTTTTCCAGTTCTGCCTGGATCACATAACCGGCGACTTTGTCATCAAAAAATTGAGCTATTACAGCGGTGGAAGCATGGGCGCGGTGTGCTGTTCCGAATGCGTCGTTGACGTATACATCACCAAGTTGGGCCAGCTGCGCAGCGAATTGCTCATCCCCTTGGGTTTCCTCTGGATGGAAGCGCAGGTTTTCCAAAAGCAGGACTTGTCCAGATTGAAGGTCTCCAGCAGCTGCTTCAGCTTCAGGGCCCACACAATCCGCGGCGAACTTAACCTCTAACCCCAAATTTTGAGAAAGATGGCTGGTTAAGTGTTTTAGAGAAAATTTATCCTCCGGACCCTCTTTGGGCCTTCCCAAATGTGACATTAAGATTACCGCACCTCCGTCATCCAGGATTTTACCGATGGTGGGCAATGCAGCCTGGATCCGCGTGTCATCGGTTATTTCTAAATCCTCATTTAAGGGCACGTTAAAATCCACTCGGATAAGTGCTTTTTTATTTTCAAAGTTGTACTGGTCAATAAATTTCATGGGTATTTGTTACAGAGTTATACAGCGGCCCGGCGGAGTCGATCGTTGATGGCCCTTCCTATTCCATGGTCCGGTACCGGCTCGGCTAAAATATGACTTATCGGCATGGCATCCAATTTTCTGAGAGAGGCAAAAAGATTTTGCGCTGCTTCGCTCAGATCGCCTGCCGCTGAAAGCTGAATTTGACGGTCTGGAGCTACTTGCTTAAATTTCTTTCTAAAGGATAATATGCCTACGGGATGCTGCTGGTACCTGATCAATAAGGTGCTCAAATCTCCGAGATACAAGCTTTTACTGGGGGCGTAGTGAGAGTCCAGCATACCGGGAGCCAAAACTTTGTCGGACCTCTCCACATCATTGTCCTCATCCACAGTAACTATCGATTTCAATTGATCCGATGAAATTCCACCAGGTCGCAAAATTTTGGCTTTGCCTTTCACCAAGCTCACAATGGTGGATTCCACCCCTACACTGCATTCTCCTCCATCTAAAATGTAGGCTATCTTCTTGCCGAGGTTGGCCTGGACATGGGAGGGGTGAGTAGGACTGATATAGCCAAAAGGATTGGCACTGGGTGCCGCCAGTGGATATGACAAAGATTTAAGTAACCTCAAGGTCAGCGGATGTTGAGGCATTCTCACCGCCACAGTATCCAGGCCAGCAGTTAAAAGATCCGGTATCTGATTGGTTTTTGGCAAAACTATCGTGAGTGGTCCGGGCCAGAATGCCTGGGATAATTGCCGGGCGGCGGCAGGTATTTCCTTGCTCAATTGCTCTAGTTGTTCAAGAACCCCGATGTGTACTATCAGCGGATCAAAGAAGGGCCGGTTCTTTACCTGGAAAATCTTAGTAACTGCCTGGGGGTCTAAAGCATTACCACCTAATCCATATACGGTTTCGGTGGGAATAGCCACTAAATCACCTCTATCCAGGATTTTTTTTGCCTTAGTTATATCTGACCCAATTTCCGCCATTTGACCCTTCAGAACTACGAGGTGGCAAATTTAGCGGAAAAAAACTAATCGCAATTTTTCTGAAAAAATTACATGAATTGGATTTGCAAAGAACTTGGATTTTACTTGCGGTGGAAGCCAATTACATTTGTATAGTAAGTAGTTAGTTAATCAGTAAAAAATAGTTTGGTTGATTAATAATTAGTGGTTTTTAAGTTTAGTGTTTAATGTTACGGACAAAGGCCTGGGATCCCCCGGGCTTTTGTTTTTTTGGCTGTTTTACTCGATAATAATCGTGACCTTGTTGATTTTATTCTCGTCCAGGGGATTGGTCTGCACTCCTGCACCATAATTATTCATATCCCCTTTTACCGCTGAAACATAATAGGTCTTGGCATTCAGACCTTTAAAATGCACTACTCCTTTATGGTTGGTATGCTCCTGCATCACTATATTTTGCTCTTTTTGAAAGTCTTCTTTACTCTTATACAGTGTAACCTGGACCCCGGATTCGATATTTCCCAGGTCATTTCTAATGGTAATTTTCAAGCTTGTGGCCAGTGGTTTGCTCTCGGTGAAAGCGGTTGCAACCAGCAGGGCTATGGCCGCTGCAAAAAATAAGGTCTTTTTCATGAGTATATTGGTTTTAAATTTTTATTAAAGTTAATGGATTAACTTATTATGTACAATTATGATGCAGCAACTCAACACCCTCAACGCACCTCGTGCCTTGGGTCCTTACAGTCAGGCGATGATCTGTGACAATTTTCTTTATTGCTCCGGTCAGTTGCCCTTGGATCCTGCTACCATGAAGCTGGTGGGCCATGACATAATTCCTCAAGCCAGGCAGGTTTTGGAAAATATGGGCACTATTTTGCGCAGCGCTCAACTCGATCTTTCGGATGTGGTTAAAATGACCATTTATCTTAACCAGTTGGCGGATTTTGAGCGGGTCAACCAGCTTTTATCTCAAGAATTTGGAGAACACCGGCCCGCTTGCAGCATCCTGGAAGTTTCGCGATTGCCGCTGGATGCCTTGATTGAAATTGACTGTGTGGCCAGATTGAGGTGGGACGCTAGCGGATAACTACTACCCCGCCCCGTTTTTCGAACACTTCGTTATCATCCTGAAAACTAAATCGCATCAAATAGGGGTAAGTCCCGACAGGTACGTCTTCTCCTTTAAAGGTGCCATCCCATACAAAATTCTTGCTGGTACTTTGGTATATCATTTCGCCCCAGCGGTTGAAGATATACACCTGGAAGTTATCCGAAATGTCATTGGGGTTATGGATGTAGAAATTCCTGTTTTCCGGGAAATTGCTATCCGGCCTGATTGAATTGTGGGCAAAGATCTGAGGCGGACAAATATCAAACAAGTTGATGGTCTCCAATCTACTGCAGGATACTCCTCCGCTGGTAGTGCTGGCCAGCACAGAATAACTGCCCCGCTCATTAACGCTTATGGTGGGATCATCGCGGGTATCGGGTATTTCCACTCCCAGGGGATCAAACCATATTAATTCCACATTGGGCTGATTAGCGGTGGCGGTTATGGAGATGGCCGCTGAGTTTTCACAATCCGCTACAGCGGACAGTTCTACTACCACCGGTTGCCTTACCGGAACATCATCTATGGTAGCTTCAGAGACGCAGGCGTTTTCGTTGGTGCCCACCTGCACACTGTAAGTGCCAGGTTCAGTAATATTGAGCTGATTCGATAGCGCTCCCCCTATACGGCTGCCTCCGCTAATGCTTCCTTGATACCATTGGTAAGTATAGTTGAGATCTGGGTCTTCGTTGGTAATGGTGGTGCTAAGGATTCTGGAGCCACTGCAATCTTGTTCAGCAGTATCAATTTGCACCAGAATGGTCTCCGCCAGATTTACTTCCACAGTGCGGATGGAGTCGCAAAGTATATTGTTGGGATCGCTGGCGGTTACGGTGTAAAGCCCGCTGGCGTCTACGGTAGCAGAAGTTGATCCCGGAGTGACATTACCAGGGCCAGTTACCGTGAATTGCCCACTGGTTTGAATCAGAATATTGGCCACATTGCCGCAACCATCTACAAATTCCGGCGTTTGCAGATCGATATTTTCCGCGCTGACCTCTACTTCCAAATTAGAAACAGACTGGGTACATCCATTGCCCACTGAGGTTACTTCAACAGAATAAGTGCCTGGTTCCAGTCCATTGATGGCAAACCCTGTGCCCCCTGAAAAATTGCTGAACGGCACATTGGTGTCAGTGGCTACAATGCTGTTGTCGCTTTGATCCCTTAACACATAATCAATCGGAAAGACATTGGCAGCGGCAAAGATCCTTATTACGCCATCGTCTAAATCACAACTGGTAGGGATCACTCTTTGATCCTGGATAAAGTCCGCCAATTCATCCTGAATAGTGAGCCCACTAATGGTTTCGGAACATTGACTAATATTATCTGTAAGGATTACACTGTATACCCCTGCCCCCAGGTTGGGCACCGTAACGTTACCGGGGCCGCTGGCGGAGTCCGACACCATGGTAGTACCGTTACTGACCTCATAGGTAAAGTCCCCGGTGGATGTTATACTGATTTCAATACTGCCCAATGCCATTCCGCATCCCGGAGAATTGTTGGCTGAGGCGCTCAGGGTAGGAGGGGGTAATACGCTAATATCCACAGAATCGGAAGTAGTACAGGCCGTGGTATTGTCGGTGACATTAACTATGTATAAATAATCACCGGGTATATCAGTCACCACATCGTAGATCCGGGTGGTATCCGCCGGAGTGCTTATCAGGGTGCCGTCCCGGGTTACCACCCATTGAATAGTAGAATTTGGATTGCCGGCATTCAGGCTGTCAGCTTCATCGTTAAGGCAGTATATACGGTCAAAGCCCAGGTCTACTACCGGGTTTACCGGAGAGGCTAGAAAATCCATGCTATTGCTGCAGCCGGCAGGATTGGTAACCGTGACTGAATAGTTTCCAGCCTGGGTTAAGGTAACCGTGTTGGTGGTGTCGCCGGTGGACCATAGGAAAGAAAGGCCTACGGTATCTACGGAGGCTGCCCTCACGGTAGCGGAACCGTTGCAAAGAGGCACAAACCCTGGAATGCTGTCCAGTACCGGCTTACCGGAAATTTCGATCAGCTGGGTCATGGTGGTGTCAAATGAGAAGTTACAATTGTGCACCCTCAGTTCGACATCGTAGAATCCGGGATTGTCAAACATGAATTCCGTATTCTGGTCAAATGAAATAAATACTGCGGTGTCAGCTCCTTGTGGGGTAACCGTCCACTCGTAATTATCCAGCGATTGACAGGGTCCACTGCCTTCAAATACCGTGGGTTCTTCCAGGCAGAAACCGCTCACTGACATCCCGGCAGCTGAGGTAGGGGTCGCCAGGTTTTGCACGAAATTAGGCAAGCCTAACTGGCTGGTAGTACCTCCCGCCAGGGCAAACCCATTTTCCGAAAAAGAAACCTGATTGTCTGGAGCATCTGCTCCTAGTATGGTCCCCAATGAACTCTGATCCTGCCGTGCTACGAACAGCTGGCCATTAGGACTTTGTTGAATGGCGCCAAGGGGAACTCCGCTGTTAAATACCTCCAAGGGGGGCGTATTTTCAATAGCATCAGCCGTCGTATCAATTTTGATGCGATACAATTTTGATGGATTCATAGTGGTCACAAACAGGTGATCGGAGCTGAAAGCCACTCCATAAGGCGCCTCGTTAAGGTCTACTCTTACCAGGCTGTCAAGAGTACCGGTGCTATCGGAAAAGTGAAAGATCTCCACTGCATTCTGTCCTTCGATAGCCACCGCCAGGCGATCACCGGAACCGTTAAAGGCCATATAACCTTCTCCGTCAGCAGCATTGGCGCTGGAGTGAACCGCTCCAATGGAGGATAAAACCGGGTTGCCAATGCCCTCGGTGCTCACGGGGTAGGCCCTAAAGGTATTAGTGCCAAATTCGTGCCCTACCACCCAGGTGGAGTCACCGCCGGCCACTGCTGCCACCCGTTCAGTACTGCGTTCGAAGAGTGGTTTGCCTTTAATAGTTACATCTCCCAAGCCCATATCCTGCTTAATATCCACGATAGCATACCCCATGCGATAACGGTCTTGGCCATCGCTGTCAAATATCTCCTCAGTAGTGAAAATATAAAACAGTGTTTCATCACCGGGAAAGGGCACTATGATAGCGCTTTGGGTGGACTCCTGGTCACCTCCAATGTTAGTACCATTTGGCATGACATTGCCCTCCCGGTTCCAGACTGTTTCTCCATCAGTGTAAAATAATACGTTTCCGTTGCGGTCGGAGATGGTGGCGGTACCCTCAGGGGTATTCATAGGTCCGGAAATGGCCCTTTGTGGATCGTTGAAGTCTATACCCGCGTTTTGTCCAAAGTACCAAATCGCAGACCGCATATTTTCTTCCCCGCAAACCGTTACTTCAGCGCTGGAATAAGAAGTACAACCCTGATTATCCGTGGCCACTACCCAATACACGCCTGCGGTATCGGTGGTAAACATGGGCCCTGTAGACTTATCTTGCCACACGTACTGAATAGGAGCAAAATTGCTCATAGCGGTGGCATCCAGGGTCACAGTTTCGTTGGGACAGATAATGGTGTCCTGCAACTGCACCTCCAAATCGGTCTGAGTGATGGTTATGGTTGAATCATAGCTAAACTCCACCCCGTTGATGAAGTAGCGCATAGTTACCGTTAATTGTCCCCCGCTACCGAAGGTTACGATCGGCGCCAGCATCTCAGAGGTAGTTCCTCCAATATTCCAGCTAAAGCGCTCTGCTGTAGGATCCACATTGGGATAGAAACGAGTGGGATTATTGGTACAGGTGCCGTCGACCATAAAGGCAGCAGATTCGGAATTCCTCCTGGAGAAGGCGAACTCCGGGAATTGCCGGCCGTTGAAATTTACATTTCCCACTTCTGCAGGGGCCGCATCGTACCCAATACTGTCTATGATCTGATCCGGCTGATCAATATGGCCGACCAAGAACTGACCGTTGCCGGCTTCGTACAAGTGATAGATCCTGCCGTCAGGGCCCAGTCTCAAACCCAGGCTGCGGGTGAGTGAGGAAACTACCGTCTGGACATTGGGAGCATTAGGATCGTATTGCAGTAATCTACCGGTAGGTGAGCTGTCACTGCCATAACGGCTGATATAAAGATTTTGACCGCTCTCCGACCATTCAGTGTCGTATACGGCATAATCACTGCCATCGCTATTGCCGGAGTTCGGGATGACCTCCCTGAAGCTGATCTGCCCGGTGGAGGCGTTAAAATTAAGTATTTGCACGTTGCGGCTAGCGGATACGGGCGCTACCGCAATCTTACCGCCATCCATGGGGGTGTAGGCGAAATTGGCGGCATTAATAGCGGGGGCTCCGGCCAGGGACAGGTTAAAAGTTTGGATGTTGCCAAAATTTCCCCCGGATACTTCAAAAACCCGGTAGGTGGCTGTGCCCAGTTGCTGGGTAACTACCCAACATCCGGTAAGATTGGGGTTGGGTATTACTACCATAGCCTCTGAGGTACCAGACACTCCGGTAGGGGTATTGATGCTCACTACACTTCCCAGAGCAGGTGCAAACATCCCGGCATTTCCCTGCAGGCTCATATCCACTACACTGTATTCCAGATTACCGGGATTGTTTAAATTAGCGGTATTGGTAAAAATATAAAATTGGTCCTCAGTATTAGGAATAGGGCAGATACCCACTTGCTGGTTGGACGAGGTGATTCCGTTTAATCCAACTCCATTAAGCATCATATTATGGGAGGCGTCAAATACGGTTTGACCATCGGTATAAAATAACACCTCACCGCTAAGCGGGTCGCTGGCTACCGCACTCCCACCATTTCCATAGGGAGTGGCTTGTACATCCACCAACATCGGCTCGTTATCGGATTTGTTAAAAATAATGGCATCCGATGAGTTGCCAAAAAACCAGTTATGCCTGGAAAAATTTTGAGCTGAAAGAGAGTAACCTAAGGTGGCCAGTAAAAGCGAAAATGCAATCTTTGCCAACTGATTTAGCATACGTGCATAATGTTATTGAGATTAAATTGGTTCACAACCCGACCCTGAAATAAATTGAACCATTACTAAATTAAACTTGTAATATCGTAAAATATTTGATCAAAATTCAGGTATTTTAATACATAAGACGAGCAAAGCGGCGTTTAAGGTTGGGGTAGTTGAAAATATATTATTAACATTGACGCTTCGGGACTTTTCGGCGTCTAGGGTCAATAAGAAGGTATTATGAAATATTTGCTTGCAGTGCTTATGGGGGTCTTGGCCTTATTGATTCCGGGAAAATCTCAGTCCCAGGATCCTCAGTTCAGTCAATTTTATGCCGCTCCTCTATATCTGAATCCCGGATTTGCCGGAACTACTCCCTATATACGGGCTGGTGCCAATTTTCGCAGCCAGTGGCCTTCGCTGGATGCTAACTTTACTACTTACTCTTTTTACCTGGATTACTATCTGGAGGATTACAACAGCGGCCTGGGTTTATTGGTTACTGCCGATAAGGAAGGTCTGGCAAACCTTACCTCCACCATGGTAGGATTGCAATATGCCTACGAGCTTAAGGTGAATGAACGATTTACTTTCAGACCGGGCATCCAGGTAGCCTATACCCTCCGGGATATCAATTTTGACCGTCTTACCTTTGGGGATCAATTTGATGAAACGGGGTTTATTAGCCCCACATCCGCGGAACAGTTTAATACTGGGGAAAACGTGGGTTTCGTGGATTTTAGTTTTGGTGGCTTGCTTTTCTCTAAAAACTTCTGGCTAGGGGTGGCTGCCCATCACTTAAACACCCCCAACCAATCCTTCACCGATGGGACCAGTGAATTGCCCATACGATATAGTGTACATTCCGGATATCGCTTACCTCTTCCTGCAGGGCCTGGCCACAAAGGGTTCAACCGGGATGGCAAAGAACGCAGTATAACCCCGAATTTTCAGTATAAGCAACAGGGTAAATTTGATCAGTTGGACTTAGGTACTTATCTGACCATCGAACCTATTGTCTTCGGCATATGGTACCGGGGTATTCCCATACAGGAGTTCGAAGGGTTTAACGACAAAGAATCCCTGATATTTCTGGTTGGACTTACCGCCGACAATCTCAATATAGGCTACAGCTTTGACTATACTATTTCTGAACTGGGAATAGCCAGCGGTGGGGCCCATGAAATATCTATCAGTTACCGGTTCCCTCCGGATCCCCGCAGGCCACCGCGCAATGTACGGCAGATTCCCTGCCCAAAATTTTAATTATTTATTAAATTTGGCTCCTCAAATTCTGAGCCTTAAAGAATGAGTGCCGAATCGATACTTACCCTCATTATCGGGATCCTGGTAATCAATTTCCTCTGGGAACAATTTTTGGATATTCTTAACCTCAAACATCAGAGGAGTGAAATACCCGCTCAGTTAAAGGATGTAGTGGATGAGGAAACCTACCGGAAGACTCTGGAATATCAAAAGGTAAAGTCCCGGTTTGGGATTTTTACCGCTGCCTTGGGGATGACGGTATTATTGATCATGCTCCTATTTGGGGTATTCGGTTGGCTCGATGGCCAGCTAAGGCCTCATTTCGACCATCCTATAATACTGGCCTTGGTATATTTTGCCGTTTTATTCTTTGCTTCTGATATCCTCAGTACTCCTATCCAGTGGTACCGGACCTTTGTCATTGAAGCACGCTTCGGTTTTAATAAAACCACTCTGCAAACCTTTATAATCGATAAGTTAAAGGGATATGCTCTGGCCGTAATTATCGGAGCTCCGCTCATGGCATTACTGTTATATTTGATCATTCGTTTAGGTCCGGGGTTTTGGATTTACTTTTTAGGGGTAATGGCCATATTTTCACTGTTGATCAATATGTTCTATACCAGCTGGATCCTCCCATTGTTTAATAAGCTTTCACCACTGGAGGACGGAGAGCTAAAGCAGGCCATCGAGGATTACAGTCACAGTGTAAGCTTTCCCCTGGATAATATTTTTGTTATCGACGGTTCTAAGAGATCCAATAAATCCAATGCTTTTTTCTCCGGACTGGGGAGGAAAAAGAAGATCGTGTTATACGACACCTTAATCGAAAATCACAGTACGGCAGAGCTGGTTTCCATCCTGGCCCACGAGGTTGGTCATTATAAGAAGAAACATATTGTCCAGGGGTACTTCATTTCCTTGGCTCAATCAGGATTGATGCTATATCTGTTGTCATTGATGGTGAATCATCAGGAGTTATCTTCAGCCCTGGGGGGATCACAGTCCGCTATACATCTCAACCTGCTGGCTTTTGGCATGTTGTATACCCCTATAAGCAAGGTATTGGGGCTGCTCTTTAATATGTTAAGTCGCAAAAACGAATACCAGGCTGATGCCTATGCAGCCAATACTTTCAGTTCACTTGACCTGAGGAATGCCTTAAAGAAGCTTTCTTTGCACAACTTATCCAACTTATGGCCCCATCCGCTGTTTGTATTTTTTCATTACTCCCATCCGCCGTTATTGCAGCGCTTGAGGGCTTTAGAACGGCATGATACCTAGAGGAAATCTATGTCTTCAATAAATGGATATTTCATCAGGTACTGCAAGGCTTCCTGTAGGGACAGGTCTTCAAACAACACTTCATGCAGCATGTTGGTGATAGGAGCTCTTACCCGATAATTTTCCGCTAGCCGGTGAGTGACCTTTATGGTGTTTACCCCTTCAGCAATCTCTTCCATACTGCCTACTATTTCATCCAACGCTTCACCTTGGGCGAGACGGTAACCCAGGCTAAAATTCCTGCTAAGGCCACTGGTACAGGTAGCCACCAGATCACCCACCCCGGCCAGCCCTAGGAAAGCTTTGACGTTTCCCCCTAGAGCCTGTCCTAAATAAATCATTTCGATCATCCCCCTGCTGATCAAAAGTCCCCGGGTATTTTCTCCATAACCCAAACCTGACAGGGCTCCTGCGGCAATGGCAATAATATTTTTGAGTACTCCGCACAGCTCCACTCCAATGAGGTCGTTATTTCCATAAACCCTGAAACGATCACTCATTAGCAACTGCTGGCCTAAATCGATCACCTCGTCAAAGTGACTGGCTACCACCGTAGCCGCCGGTTGATGTTCATTTATTTCCTTAGCCAGATTTGGACCGGCCAGACAACCCACCCTGACCACCAGTGTTTCTTTTCGAATTAATTCACTCATGGTAAATACCTGGTCTCGGCGAAGAACGGTTAATTCATCCAGAGTATCTCCCGGCTCAATGGCAATGTCGAAGCCTTTGGTACCGTGAATTAATATATGGTAGGGTTTCAAATGTGGTTTTAATTGCCTGATCATAGCTCTGAAACCACCGGATGGCACCACCGGAAATATAACTTCACATTCCTTGGCCAGGGTCTCTAAATCACCGGTGCCTCTGACTCCCTCCTGTAAGTGTAGTCCCCGGCTGGTTTGCTGCCGATTGATCTCTTCAACTACTTCAGGTTTGCGGGCGTAGATCATTACGGGAACGTTTTCAGCCAGTAAGTTGGCCACTGCACAGCCGAAACTTCCCGCTCCGATTACCCCAACAGGATTTTTAGACGAATTCTTCCAGCCCATAGCCATAAAGACGGTTATGATAGTAGTAAAGTAGATTTAAATCCCGGGACACCAAGCGACCATCCTTGTCGCGTATCAAGGGCCGTTTGGCATGGTATAGTCCTAGATTTTCTAATCCATGTTCGATCACCTGTTCTATACTGCCTTCCAGGTGGTCGGCTGTTTGTATTTTCCCCTGTCTTCTTAAATCGAATATATGCTCGCGCAGGTCGGACGTGACCTGTTGAAAATCCGAATAGTTAATGGTCAACTCATCGGGATCCATACGTAGAAAATTGAAGAGGTCCAGCTTTGGAAATCTTTTTATCAACAGGTTGAAGGCACTGAATGCCACCAGGTGGCTGGAAAAAACCCTGTTAATGCGGTGAAATTCTGTTACAATCCTTTCGCCCAGCATCCGGGTATACTCTCCGTCTCTTTGACGGTCTTCGACTATTTTACCAAAGGAATGGAAATAGTCAGCGGTATGGATTACCTCTCCATCTGAAGATAGGGATATCCCTTCCTCATCCACGTAATTTCCCATAACGTCCATTCCGCGCCCGATCGAGACACTGATGTCGCTGCCTTTGGTGAAAAACTTAAATAGAAATTTGAGAATCTTATATGAGCTGCTAAACTCATCACTCTCCAGATAGTACCGCTCCTGGCCCTGCCTTTCCAGAAACTGGTGAATCAGGCCGGGAGCCTCTAGTACAAAATGATAGTTCAACACCACAGGCACTACAAATATTTTCACCGCTTCCCCGTTTACCGGGTGCTTGAAATTACTGCGTTGGGCTTCCATCACGGTGCTGAGAAGTCCCATCTTCAACTTTTCCTCGATCATACCTGAACGTGACCTGGTTCCTCCTGGAAAGAACAAACTGTGGCAGCCGTATTTCAAGGCCTCGGTGCTGTAGGCTTTCAGGGTTTCCAGATATAGCAGATTCTTCTTCCTGCGGTCCACCTTGTAGGCGCCCAGGCTGTTCATAAAGTAAGCGAATATCCCTATGTTGAACAGGTTGAGCCCGGCCCCATAGATAAATGCCGGCAACCCCAGATGTTGGATAACCCATCCGATAAGAGCTGAGTCCAGGTTACTGAAATGAGTCGGGACCATGAGAATGGTACCTTTTTTTGCCAAAGAGCGCAATTGATCCACTGCTCCGGTGATTTTTATCTTATCAGGCAGGTCTAATTCCCGGCTCCACCATGACTTTATGCCCTTAAGCCTGGCGGCATTGAGCAGCCTGGCAAAACCAAAGATGATGATGGTCCGGGCCAACCGGTAGCGGGTAGGTCGGAAATTACCGGCGATTTCTTCAGCATATCGCTCCACTATTTCCCTGAGAATTGCACTTTCCTCGTGATTTGCCAGCTCACCATTTCCTTTGGTGATCGCCACCATTCTGGCTTTGATATCCCCCCAGAACTCGTGCTCATCCTCCGGGTCTACTTTCCAGGGGTTTTGTCGCATCCTATTTCGCTCCAGGAACAGGGTGAGCTCTAACTCCTCTATTAGATTCTGCTGATCTCCGGTGAGTTCCAGTATGCGCTCAATGGAGGCTTTTGCCACGGTAGAGATGAATTGCCGCCTATTTTTGCTCAGTTTTACTACCGGCCACTCCCGGGTTCCGGGAAGGATAGGAGGATAATACTTACGTCTTTTCTGCGGGGGATCTTGGTGCATGTACTACCAGAGCAAAATCAAATATAGGAAAATGTTAAAATTTCAAAAGGGAACCTGGGCTATTTGACCCAATAGTAAATAAATGTAGCTTTATAAAAACTAACCGCAAAGTCATGCATTTTTTAAAAGTCACTCTACTCTCTCTGACCTGTATTTTTATCACTTTCACTGATCTGCATCCGCAGGTATATGCATTTGATTCACCTCTGGCGCATACCTACTCAATTGTGGCGCGTGACCCCCAAACCGGTGAATTGGCTGTGGCCGTACAAAGTCATTGGTTCTCAGTAGGTTCAAAAGTATCCTGGGCCAAAGCCGGGGTAGGGGTGATCGCCACCCAATCTTTCCTTGATCCCAGCTACGGCTATCGGGGTTTGGAATTATTGGAACAGGGTAAAAGCCCTCAGGAAGCACTTGATGAAATGCTTGCCCAGGATCCTGGAAGAGAAGTGCGACAGGTGGCTATCCTGGATGCGCAGGGCAGGGTAGCAGTACATACCGGAAGGAAATGTATTCAGCATGCTGGACATGCCAGCGGGGGAAACTACTCGGTACAAGCTAACATGATGCTGAATCCCACGGTATGGCCGGCTATGGCTACTGCCTTCGAGCAATTGGATTCTCTGCCCTTAGCTGAAAGAGTGTTGCAAACACTTAAAGCCGCGGAAAGTCAGGGTGGTGATATCAGAGGCAGACAATCAGCGGTGTTGATGGTGGTTAAAGGCTTACAATCCGATCAACCTTGGAATGATGAATTGATCAACCTGCAGGTCGCGGATCATCAGACTCCTTTAGAGGAACTCGAAAGATTGCTGGAAGTGTTCAGAGCTTATGAATACATGAACAAAGGAGATCAAGCGGTGGAAACAGGTGAGATGGAGTTGGCTTCCCAACACTATGGGAATGCCCAGAAGATGATCCCCGATAACCTGGAAATGAAATACTGGCATGCCATTACCCTGGCCAATAATCAACAATACCAGGAAGCCAGAACCATGCTAGCCCCAATATTTAAGGTCGAGCCCCAGTGGAAGCTGTTGACCCAGCGCTTACCGGAAGTGGGTATTCTGACCATTCCGGAAGAAGAGCTGCAGAAAATACTGGCATTACCTTAATTTGATCTGATCTCCTCGATCTTCTGGATGGCGTCTAAATTTAAAGCACCGTAGATATGGGGAAAAACCTGGCCTTCACCTTCCAGGTCTTCATACCGGATCTCAGGACGTACCTTCAACGGGTCTATTGACAGTAACAGAAGCCATTGGCGATTTTTGAAATGTTTTTTAAGGGTTCCCGGAAGCTGTTCGTATTCTGAAGCATGGATGAAGGGTTTACCCGGAATCGAATAGTGCTGTTCCGAGGAGTATTTTTTCCAATCCTTTTTTGTAGTAATATGGTAGATCAACTTCTTTTGAGGATCCAACTTTTTATTTGCTGGAAGATGCTTTCTGGCAAACTCCACGAAAGCCCTCAGGTTGGTACCCACGGATTTCAACCTGATATCACGATGATAGGTGAAATACCGGATACTCAGTACTGGATAACCTGTCCACCCATAGTACATTGCGAACAATCCTCCTAGCATAAGTAATAAAGCCAGTTGGGGATTGAGCAGGTCATGGTAATAGGCCAGGGCGGTGAAGGGAGCCATAATACCTCCTCCAATAATGAATATCATAGGTTTCCGCTCTTCAATTCGCAGATCCTTAACCCGTAATAGCTCAATGGTGGAATCAATACCCCTTATAGTCACTACCATATGTTTAACAGAGAGTTTGATCAGATTTTTCTGGTCATCTTTTACCCCTAGGTAGCAAATGGCAATGATGGGATCAACTGGATTCAAAATATAATTTTAACCCAAATATAGGGTCTGGATAGGCAGTGATCCGAAAAATGTAGCAAACTTTTCCCGGTGATGCTAGAGAGGCATCTTGGTAGTAGAGTTCTCCTGAGGGACGGTAGAGCTAATTTTGGTATCCTCCCCTGTGTCGCAGCTATTTACATAGCCAAGGAA
The DNA here is from genome assembly GCA_965224285.1 of Cyclobacteriaceae bacterium. Lineage (GTDB taxonomy): Bacteria > Bacteroidota > Bacteroidia > Cytophagales > Cyclobacteriaceae > JAJCYK01. Next base: position 2,111,741 of record OZ245043.1, on the reverse strand, counting down.
AAATAAAACTGCCATACAGGCCATCATCCCTTTTAACAGTCTCATAATTAATTTTAAATACTATTTTTACAAGGCCGGTTAAGCACTATCAAAAATAAAGGAGAACCTGCGCTAATAAAATTGAAAAAATACCCAAAAATTACAGTGATAAGTATTTAAATCACTCCGAAACTACAACCAAGTTGTCTAGACCGAAATTCCTGGCCATCGTAATAGGCTCTTCTTTGGCCTTCTGCCTCATTGCGGTGCTGGTCGATATGAACAGTGCAAAGGTTGATCTTATGCCCCAATACAAGGATACTCTGGATCCTTTAGTCCAGATCACACTAGGGGCCGCATTAGGCCTTCTATTGGGTTTGGGAGCGCAGTTGCTAATAGGGTTGGCTTACTTTGAGGAAGTTAGGACATTTTTTCGGGGTATTATCGGCCCCATGAACTTGTCCAAAGCCGACATATGGCTAGTTTCTTGCTGTGTAGGCTTTGGGGAGGAGCTTTTATTTAGAGGAGCAGTTCAGCCTTTATTGGGAGTATGGATTACTTCAGTGGCTTTTGTGGCATTGCACGGATATCTTAATCCTTTTAACCTCAAGTTGAGCCTCTATGCTATTTATATGATTGTCGCGGTTGCTCTGCTGGGATATGCTACGATTTGGATTGGACTTCTTAGCGCCATAGCTGCCCATGCCATTATCGATGTCATACTGTTGCGCTATTTATCCCTTAAGTTGAATATTAATCCTCAGGAAGAAACTTCTCCGGGATAGGCAAATCATCCCTTTCTGCGGTCCAGTAAATATTTACAATCCACCAGCGGGCGCCATCATTGAGTAATTGTATGCTGTTGATGCCGCGTGAATAAGGCTCAGGCTCGTCTTCCCTGTTGCGACTTTCATAAGTACTCCATACATGACATAAGCTTCCAAAATGCAATTCTTCTCTGGAGATTTCTGTTTCAAAAAATCCGTTTTCCTCCAGCCATGCTCCCGCTTGTTCTACATACTGCTGAGGTGACATGTAATTAGCTGTTACCATGCCCTTTTGATCAGGGCCGCTGGGAGTTAACTGGGCATCCTCAAAGAACAAATAATTAAACCGGTCCCAGTCCCGGGCCACCCCTTTATCACCTGATATTACCTCGTACAGAGCATGCATAATTCCATCCAAGGTACTTACATCCTCCCGGTAATCTCCTTCAGAATGTTCGCCTTGTGCGTTTATCCCAGTACTTATCAGCAAAAAGCAGGCAGCAAGGGAGAGCGTTCTAGGTATTCTCATATTGGATTAATTTGGTTAATGATTGTTATAATAATACAAAGTACTACCTCCATTGCCCAAGGTAATTTCACTATTTTTATTAACTTATGATTTTCTAAAAACCCCGATACCTATGGAATTATCAAGAGGGGATCTGTTGATATTGGCGTTGATAGCACTACCTTTCTCACTGGTGTCCCAGGAATATAAGATTAAGGTCCAGCCTGCTGGGATTATCATGGAGATGGATGATACTGCCAGGGTGAAAGCAATGGTGGTAGATGCCGATGATTCCCCGGTGCCGCACCGCCAAGTGTTGTTTTATGCTCGTAAATCCCTAACCGTGGATTCAACCGGGCTGGTCAGAGCTCATGAACCAGGAAATTTTCAGCTGATCCTTATCTCTCCTGACCAGGAAGGCGAATTCTTACGTAAGACTGTGGAGGTCGAGGTTAAGTTTCCGCCAGTAGCCCAGGTAAGTATTGGTAATATACCTCAAAAAATTTATACCGGTACCACCCTGCCGCTGGCCATTACTATCACGGATGAAGGGGGATTTAAAAGGGAAGACTTAAGGGCTGAACTAACCACGTCACGGATGGACTTGGTACACTTTGATCCCTACTATAACCTGATTGCTAAAAAACCCGGTGTGGCTATGATCAAAGCCACAGTAGAGGGGATTGAGGCTACAGCGCAGATAAATATTGTCAAGAACCCGGTGGAGCGGTTGGAGTTGAGATCTGATAAGGTGGAGGCTCGAACCGGTGATGTTTTTCACTTCACCGCTTTGGCTTATGACAAATCGAATGGCCTGGTAGAAAATGTACCCTGGCACTTCACCTTTGAAGGATCCGCTTATGATGTTAGTTCCAGTGCATCCGGATTGATCCAGCAGGATGGACGGTTTGTAGCCGACGAACCTGGAGTTTACACCATTGGGGTATCCACCGGGGGCAAATCAGCGCAAATGTCTGTAAAGGTAAATCAACGGGCAGTAGGCAGGGAAATCGAGTTGGTAGGGAAAGGGTTGGTGACCGATAAGCACACTTCGGATTTTTGGGTTTGGGAAGGCATTGACGGCAGGGACTACGCCGTAACCGGAACTTGGGGAGCAGATGGTACCGCTTACTTTTGGGATGTAACCGACCCCTCCATCATCCGTAAGATCGACAGCATACAGGTAGATGCCAGAACGGTCAATGATGTAAAGGTATCTGAAGATGGAAAGATTTGTATCATAAGCAGAGAGGGCGCCAGTAATCGAAAGAATGGCATGGTGATCCTGGATGTAACTGATCCGGGCAATGTCTCAGTGATCAGCACATTTACCGAAAAGCTCACTGGCGGCGTTCATAACTTATTTATTTACCAGGATCATGTATATGCCCTTAGTGCCGGACAAAAGTATTATATAGTAAATATCGAGGATCCGAAAAATCCATTTATCGTAGGCAAATACGAGTTGGATACACCGGGGCATTCCATCCATGATGTTTGGGTAGAAGATGGCATAGCGTATTCTTCGAATTGGCAAGATGGGGTGCAAATGGTAGATGTGGGTAATGGTATAGCTGGAGGCAGCCCTTCAAATCCAGTGCAGTTTGCCTCCTATAAATATCCCAGTGGGGCACATCATGCTACATTTCCTTTTAACAGCCCTTCTACTGGAAAATTTTATGCGGTGTTAGGCGATGAGATCTTCCCTCATGGCTTAAACGTTAATGGACCTAATATAGCCGGAGGATTCCTGCATTTTGTTGATTTTACCGATCTTGATAACCCGGAGGAAATCGCCCGATTTGAGATACCAGGAGCTGGCAGCCACAATTTCTGGATTGATGATGAAACCCTTTATGTGGCTTATTACAACGGGGGTGTCAGGGTTGTGGATATCAGCGGTGAACTGATGGGAGATCTATATAAACAAGGCAGGGAGATTGCCTTTATCATCCCCAGCGACCCCCAGGGTTATATACCCAATAGCCCATTCACCTGGGGCGCACAATTGCATAAAGGTCATATATTTTATTCTGATTGGAATAGTGGATTGTGGGCGGCCAAACTAACCCCCTCTACACCAAAAGAAACCAAAGTTGAAGCAGACTAGTTACTTTCTTATGAGAAATATCCTAATCACCATCGTGCTGTTATTTGGCATATCTCAGGCCAACGCTCAACAGTATTACCTGTATGTGGCAGCTGAATCTGAGGATGAAGTGTCCCTGGTGAGATTCGACGGGGAACAAGCTGTTTCGGTACAGAATATACCGGTAGGTGTCTGGCCGGCAGAGATCGAGGGGCCTCACGGTCTGACGGTCAGTCCAGATGGGCGCCACTGGTTCCTTACCATGGCCCATGGCAATCCATTCGGCACCATTTATAAATTCAGCACCGGGAATAACCAAATCGTAGGACAAACTACCTTGGGTTTATTTCCGGCAACCATGCAAATTTCCAAAGCCACCGGTCTTCTGTATTGTGTTAACTTCAACCTGCACGGTGACATGGTACCCAGCACTGTTTCTGTGGTAGATCCCGAAACCATGACCGAGCTAAAACGGATCACCACCGGCGCCATGCCGCACGGATCCCGTATCAGTCCCGACGGGAGGAGACATTATTCGGTAGCCATGATGTCCGGTGAGTTGTTCGAAATAGATGCTCTCACCTTACAAGTCAATCGGGTATTGAAGCTGGATGAGCCTTCCATGCAAGCGGAACATGATCACAGCGGCCACAAAATGAATATGGAAAAAGGTGATCACCAAATGCAGCACAGTGCGGTTAAACCCACCTGGGTGATCCCGCACCCAGACGGCGATAGAGTATTTGTGGCTGGCAACGGTTCAGACCAGGTACTGGAAGTAGATTTAGACTCATGGAAGATCACCAATCGTTATGATACCGGTAAAGGCCCCTATAATGTAGAGGTGACCCCAGATGGCAGCAAGATGGTAGTAACCTATAAATCAGAAGGAGCTACTGGGGTCTGGGATCTTTCTCAAGGGAAGGAATTAGCCAAAATAGCCAATACCCGTAAAGTTTCGCACGGGATTGCCATTTCACCGGACAATAAGTATGCTTTCGTTTCAGTTGAAGGGATTGGGGGAGAGCCGGGCGCGGTAGACGTTATTGATTTGGACAAGTTATCGAAAGTGGCTCATGCTGATATCGGTAAGCAGGCAGGAGGGATCGCTTTTTGGAAAATCGAGCCTTAGCATTCATCATATTAATGATACTGGTTTCCACTGTGAAGGCTTGGAGCCAGGAAGCCCAGCTAAGATCAGTGGGTCTGGAGATCCAGGGGTATCCAGCCGGAGCCATATTCAGCTTGCGTGGGGATATGTCCTTATCAGAACACCTTACTGGTAATCTCCGGTTTGGGTACAATTTGGCAAGACGTAGTGATCTGGGAGAACACGATGACGAACGGGGGGGAGGGTTTGGTGGCTCGCTGGGTGCCAGATATTTTTTTAACCGGGAGTATTCCAAATTTTTTGTGGGGCTTAGAACAGATATCTGGTGGATGGAAATCGATTGGACTACCATTGATCCCGACGTAAATATCGGGCTACCCATACGTACCGGTGAGACCGACATTACCGTTTTACAACCTTTGATCGAGGGAGGCTACGCTTTTATTTTTTCGGAGGATAAATGGGCGGTAATCCCGAAAATAAGCCTCGGTTTTGAAATAAATATAAGAACCAAGGGTGAAGAAGTGGGAGAAGGAGCCATATCCCTCATAGGGGTAAGCATTCACCGACGTTTTTGAGGTTCTCAGTCATAATTTCTTCTAAAACTTTATCCGGCCGCTGGAATTAGAGCCACTTATCAGCGACTACCACCGTTTTGGGAAAAAAATCAACCGTAACCACATATTTTTCGTTCAATTATCCAGTTATAATTATAATAGGTCACAGAATTGGCCATTAGAGTTACTTCCCTTTTTCATGGCTAAATGGTCAACGGTTTTCATTCTCTTCCTCAGCACTGCCTGGGCTTGGGGACAGCAGTATAATTTTAGATCATATTCTTTAGAAGAAGGCTTGCCGCAATCGGAGGTCCGAGCTTTAATCCAAGACCAAAAAGGAAATATCTGGCTGGGGACCAATGGCGGAGGCTTGTGCCGGTTTAATGGGAGAGAATTTGAAGTTTATACCAAAAAACAAGGACTGCCGGATAACATTGTAGGAGCGGTATTTGAAGATAGCCGGGGAATTTTGTGGGTGGCTACGTCTCAGGGAATGGCTTCCTACGATGGTATATCCTTTACTCATTATTCAGAAGACCGCGGAATCCAGGATGGGCAGTATTTCTGGATTAAGGAAGATGCTAGTGGCCGTATTTGGGTATTGGGCCTCACAAATACTGGTAACCGGGCCATGCTGTATTTAGATGGTGACCATTTTGTGGATTTTACCGGAGATCATCCGGAGTTGAGTGAAGATAATTTCATCTTCTGGGTATTTCAGGATAGTGATCGGGTATTTCATATAATCACCAAGAACGGCCTGTTCCTTTATGACGGTGAGTCGCTCCAACCCTCTCCTCTGCAGGACCTGATACCACCTGGGCAAATGATTTTTCCTTTTCTGGAAGACCAGCGAGGAGATCTCTGGGTGGCCACCGGAGAATATCCGGAAATGAATATGCTGTACCGGCTACGTGAAGATAAGCTGCTACCAGTTTCCCTTCCAGCGGGTATTATCCCCCGAAACTTCAATTTTGCCCTGGAGGACAGTGATCAGAATGTTTGGATCTCAGTTTTTGGTACCGGAGTACTAAAAGGCGTCATTCAACAAGACGAAGTCACCTTCCAGTTGTTTACCAGGAATAACGGACTCCCCATTAACATGATCAATAATATTTTAGAGGACCGGGAGGGGAATATATGGCTGGGAACTAATGGAGGCGGTCTGATAAAGTATAGCAGTGACCAGTTTGTGGCGTTGAATGTGGAGGACGGTCTTTCTTCGGAGATAATCAGGGCTATTTCCCAGGACAGCCACGGGGACTATTGGTTTGGCACTACTGGCGGGGCGGTTATCAAGTTTGATGGGACCACCGTGGAAAACATTGTTACTGAGGAAGAATCAGAACTGGGATTTATTAGGAAATTTCTGCAATTGAAGTCTGGGAATCTGCTAATTGCCAGCTTCACTGGGCTCTGGGAATACGATGGCAAGCAGTTCAAGAAAGTAAATCTAAAATACGACCTACCTGAAAACGCCAGGATCGGAGATGTCATTCAGGATGGAAACGATTTGCTGGTAAGTGTATTGGGCAGGGGAGTAGCAAGATTTGATGGCCAGAAAAGCGCCTTTATTACCGCCGAGCAGGATAGCATTGCTACTAATAACGTCACCCATTTAATGAAGGATTCTCAGGGCAATATCTGGTTGGCTTCAACCTTGATGGGCGTTACTAAATATCAAGCTGATCCACTGGACCCCTTGGAACCTGAAGATGCTGGCTCTGGGAGTAGGGTGGAACGATTCAATTCCAACCACGGGTTAAACAATGACTATATCATCCAGATTGCCGAGGATAATTATGGCAAGTTGTGGTTTGCCAGTTACGGAGGTGGCCTGAATATTTATGATGGCAAAGAATTTACTTACCTGGATTCTGAAAAAGGCTTAACCTCGGACAATATATATTCGGTGATCAAGGATGTGGAAGGCAACATTTGGGCTGGCACCCAAAACGGGGTAGATAAGATCACTTTAGATGACGAAGGGGAGATCATCAGTATCACCAACTATGACCGATATGATGGTTTTACCGGGATTGAAGCCAATGGAATGGCTAACTATAGAGACTCCCAGGGTAACCTCTGGTTTGGCACCATCAAGGGAGTCATGCGCTATAATCCATCCGTTGACGAGCATAACCCGACTCCGCCCCTAACCAACATCACCAGGATGAAGCTATTTTTTAAAGACGTATCCTGGGAGCAGCAGGAGTATGAGAATTTTCATAAAAAGGTCGGAGCCTGGAATAGGCTTCCTCAGGATTTGGAGCTACCCTACGACCTCAACCATGTGTCCTTTGAGTTTGAAGCGCTCAGCTTTAAGGTACCGGAAAAGGTGAAATATCAGTGGAAACTGGAGGGCCTGGATAAGGACTGGTCACCTGTTACCTCCAGAACTGAAGCGGTTTATCCCAACCTGCCACCTGGGGATTATACATTTCTGGTCAAGGCCAGCAATAATGATGGAGTATGGAACGAGCTCCCAGCGGCCTTCCAATTTAGTATAAATGCCCCCTGGTGGGCTACCTGGTGGTTCAAGGTAATGACTGCTTTGATTTTGCTGGGTGCCGGATACTTATTTTATAAGTGGAGGGTAACCAGCATTAAGGAGAAAAGGGATGAATTGGAAAGATTGGTGCAAATAAAAACCCAGGAAGTAGTCCAGCAGAAGGACGAGATCTTAATGCAGTCAAAACAACTTGAGGAGTCTTATCATAACCTGGAATTACTTAGTGAAGTCGGACGCAATATTACCTCCAATCTAAGCGTAAGCAACCTGATAACTACCGTCTATCATCACGTGAAAAACCTGATGGAAGCAGATGTCTTTTGGATCGGTATTCTAAATACCAAAAAACAACGAATTGAATTTTCAGGAGCCATGGAGGCTGGTAAAGTTTTACCGGATTTTCATGTTCCTCTAAGCGAAGAAAACCGATTAGCAGTTTGGTGCTTGAATCATCAAAAGGAGATATTTATTAACAATTTTTCGAAAGAGTATAACCAGTATATCGACTCTTACGATCATCCAATAGCCGGAGAAGCTACCAGTTCCATTATATACGTGCCGTTGGTAAGCCAAGATCAAGTCCTTGGTGTGCTTTCTGTACAGAGCTATAACCGGAATGCCTACCAGGAGCATCATCTGAGCTTAATTCGAAATATTGCGGTGCATACCAAAATTGCCTTGGAGAATGCTTCCGCCTATGAGAAGATCACTGACCAGTCCGCAGGATTGAGGCAACAAAAATCCCAAATTGAGCTTAAGAACCGTGAGCTGACGGAGTTGAATCACGAAAAGAACCACCTGATTGGGATAGTGGCCCATGATTTGCGAAACCCCTTGACCAGTGCACTAACTATTGGCGGGATGCTAAAATCAGACAAGCAATTGTCTGAGGAGCAGCGGGAGTACACCAGTCATATGCTGAATGCCATGGAGCGTATGAATGATATGGTAAACCGTATCCTGGATATTAAGGCCATCGAAAGTAAAAGCCTGGATATACAACTGGAGAAAACTAATCTGGCTGAGGTATTGGAGCAGGTGCAGCGCAATTTTCAGGATAATATCTGTAACAAAAAACTCAACTTTTCCATCACTGTGGATCATCCCAAACCTGTTGCTTTGGTAGATCGCAACTATCTTACTCAGGTTTTTGAAAATTTGTTGTCCAATGCTATCAAGTTTTCTCCACCGGGAAGGGATATTAAGGCCAGCTTCCTAAAGCAAAACGGTTATATTGTGACCGCTATCGAAGATCAAGGCCCCGGCATTACCGATGAGGATAGGGATAGGCTATTTCAAAAATACCAGAAGCTTAGCGCCCGGCCCACCGGGGGAGAACAATCCACGGGTCTGGGGTTGTCCATTGTAAAGAAGTTTGTGGAGGCTATGAATGGTAAGGTCTGGTGTGAAAGCGTACCAGGTACCGGCGCTACCTTCAAAGTTCAATTCCAGCAAGCTGACTAATCCTCCGGATGCTACCGAAACTCAAACACGAAAAGTCCGTTGTCCATATCACTGACAAATATCAGCCCATTGGGGCTGAAGGGATAGACGCCAAAGGCTCCCACAAAACCATTACCAATACCTGACCCATTGTTTAAATTAGTATGGAAAGTATCCAATAGCAGAGGGGATTCGGGATTGGATATATCGAAAATCTTTAGCCCCGCGCCATAATAACTTATATAAGCCAGCTCTCCGATTATGTAGATATTATGTACTCTGGAAGTAGGGTCGCTTATGTCTCCCACTAATTCCGGATTTGCCAGGTCACTGATATCCCAAATAGTAACGTCGGGTAGTGGATCTTCTACTGTTTCATCGCAAATAAATAAGTAATTGTCGTCCTCGGTTACCCAGCCGCTGTGATGAAAAGTACCTTCATTGCGAACCTCACCTAATAATAGAGGTTTATTCACGTCACTTATGTCGTAGATATAGGTGGCATCAAATTCGCGAAAATCATACATTCGTCCCCTGATTATTGCAACATCATGGCTACCACTTTCAAAAGGGCTTTCCCAAATCATTTCAGGTTTTGTTGGATCAGTACCAATGTCGAAAATGCGTAATCCCGGAGCAGATTCGTTGGTAGAAAAGAGATGATCTCCGTCTGTAAATACATTATGTGAAGCCTGGAAAGCGCCGACAACCATGGGATTAGCTGGATCGCTGACATCTACGATACGGCTGGAGTCATCCGTGGCAGAAGGAAAATCACTATTGGCCACGTATGCATATTGACCACTGATTTTAATGTCAAACCCTATGACCTCATCCAAGGTTGAAACAATACTTGGATTTACGGGGTCTGTAACGTCAACTATAGTGATATTCCCATCAGTAAGATTGGTAAAATCACCCATGACAGCGTACTCTCGGTTGGTTATTGGGTCAATATAACCCCATATATCCGTACCGAAATTGCCTGGAATGGGTGTATGCGATAACATAATAATCTCCCTGGGAGGTGGACCATCATCCGAGTCGCAAGACCACAGGACCATCAAAAGCGGGATCACCCACAAGTGTTTTTGCATTGGGAAAGTTTGTTTTGAAACAATCCCCGGTAGCTATTGGTTCGATGGACCTACCAGTCTTCCAGAAATTCCTCGATTTTATCCAGTTTATCCCTGCTAAATGCCCCTGATGTGGTGTGCACAATGGCGCCGGACTCATCCAATACAAAGAAATAAGGGGTGTCTTTCCGATCCAGCTTTAAGGTTTTCTTGATGGATTTGGATTCCCCCTTATAGAACAATAGATGAGGTTCCAACTCGGGATCAGAATTTTGCTTCATTTTCTTCTTTACCGAGCCCATGGCCGCAGCATTCACTCCGGAAAACATGGCGATGAAATAGATATTAACATCGTAATCGGATGAAAACAGAGAAGGTTTAGAGGACTTATGAATAAATGTTTGGTAAATCGGATTGAACCAGGTAATGAGCTCATCTTCGGACTTTTTGGAATATGCCAGTCCCAGCAAGGTGAATTTCCCTTTAGTGTCCTGGGGAATTCGAATGGTCTCATCGCTAAGATTAGTCATTTCCATGGCCGGAAAGGCGCTTTTCATCTGAGCGGCCAGCGGGCTGGCTGTTAGTAAAAAGAATGCGAGTAAAAAATAACTTATCGTTCTCATAAAAAATGTCTTTTTAACCGTTAACGCAAAATTAGTGCCTTAATTTTAGTTACCTACCACAAAAGCAGATTCCCCTATGGAATGTAATATTTTAGCTAAATTTGTAAAGTGGGATATCTATTAACTTAATTTTCTACTATGTCATTGATTAACAGCATTATATATAAAATATTATGTAGCTATATAATAGGTTTATGCTGCCTGCTGATCAGCTGTGACTCAAATGATGATTTCTTTGGGAGAAGCATCTCTTATGAATTAGTGGACATTTCCAGTAGTTACCAGGGTGGTGGCACCATCTTGATCAGGGAACAAGCTGATGGCGCCATGGTAATAGATATTCAAATACAACCTACCGGTTCGGGTGGGTTGCATCCGGCCCATCTGCATTATGGCACCTATGATACTCCTGATGGTGAAATGGCCGCCTTATTGAATCCGGTGGACGCTCAGTCCGGCTTTAGTAGTACTGAGCTCTCTCAATTACTGGATGGTACGGCTATTGATTTTCAGGGCATAATGGAATTTGATGGCAGTATCAAGATCCATATGGATGATGGGGCTAACAAAAAAGTGGTTCTGGCAGCGGCCAACATCGGAATAAATTCCGGTACGTAACTCGGGCTCTACTCCTCCATAATTACAGGAGCAGCGATCAGATTTAAGGGAATGTCGAATGCTTCCACTAGATGCCAGGAGTAATCTTTGATCTCTGCACAGATGGCCGTAAGCTGCTTTCTGATGGCTTTGCTTTTAGAAGCTTCGAAATAACCATTCTCCAGATACCAGCCCCGGTTCTTATAGAGCAAGTTAATGGCAAACAATTGGCATAGCTGCTCTAGAGGTTCTTTTATCCCATTTGCAGGTAAATTCTTTAAAGCATTTTGAAACTGTTCCAAAATTACCCGCTCCACATAGGCATGTGCCAGTTGGATCAAATGATTCTGGCATTGATTTACTGCCTCAAAGCTGCCCACACCTTGATCAATACGGTGTTTTAGTCTTTGTGCGGCTCTTTTTAATAAGTGCTGTTCCCTAAATACTAATGCGGATAGATGAAATTGAGGATCACGCAGGTGGTCAATACTGGTTTTACGGGTAATAATCGGGTTGAGTTCTGCCAAGGAGCTGGCTGCCTGACCGGCTATATATTTTATAAGACCGAAGAATTTTATGTCGTGAAATTCCTGTTTAAATTCAGCTAAACGTGATTTGGCAACCAGCTGCATCAAAACGGTATTATCTCCTTCAAAGGTGGTGAATATATCAGTATCTGCCTTCAATTCCCCTAGCCTGTTGGCCCATAAATATCCGGCTCCACCGCAGGCTTCCCGGCAAACCTGAAGAGTAGTGGTAGCATACCAGGTAGTATATGCTTTTAGACCAGCCGCCAAAGCTTCTATTTCCCGACGGTCTTCGGGTTTCTGCTTTAGATAAATGGTGGTGAGATGCTTTAGGGCAAAATGGAGGGCATAAGCGTTGGCCAATAAGGGCATGAGCTTTCTTTGATGAGCTTGATAATCCATTATTAGCTGCTCAGGCCCACCAGGCGGTCCAAACTGACGTCTCCCGTGCGCGTATTTGATGGCGATGGTAAGCCCACATTTGGCTGCGCTCAACGCCGATCGAGGGATTCCAATGCGGCCCCCTACTAAGGTTCCCAGCATAGTGAAAAATCTTTTTGAGTCACTGGCGATGGGGCTGCTGTATTCTCCTTGCTCACTGACTTTGGCAAACCGGTCCAGCAGGTTTTCCCGGGGGATGCGCACTTTTTCAAATTTTATCCTTCCGTTGTCTACCCCATTTAATCCCATTTTATGACCGCAATCCTCCAGGTAAACCCCTTTCAGGGGATTGCCTTCTTTATCTCTGATTGGAACCAGAAAAGCGCTTACCCCGTGATTTTCGCCGTCCAGTATTAATTGAGCGAATACTGTGGCCATCTGTCCATGTTCGGCGGCATTACCTATGTAATCCTTGCGAGCTTCATGGTGCGGAGTATCGATAATAAATTCTGCTGATCCCGAATCATAAGTAGCGGTGGTCTGTATATCCCGGACATTGCTGCCGTGCCCGGTTTCCGTCATGGCAAAACAGCCCATGAGTTCCATTTTGCCTATTTTTTCCAAATATTTGATGTGGTGTATTTCAGAGCCCAGCGACATTATACTGCCTCCAAACAACCCGAATTGCACCCCGTATTTTATTACTAAGCTCACATCGAAATAACTGGCGGCTTCCATAACCTGAAAATAGCCTTCCATATTATCAACGCCGCCATAGGCTTTTGGATAGGATAGTAAACCATACCCGCCATTAGCCAAGGTTTTGCACCATTCCAGGACTTGTAGTCGGTATGCCTCTTTGGTGCCGTACAGTTTTTTCTCGAAGCTTGCCTGCTGCAACTCCTCTTTGAGTCTGGCGTAAATTGTATCATCATCTCCATTGAGCAGCTTTTTTAACCGTGCTATCTTGAATGGAGCAGGTTTGATCTTTGGGGGAGGTTGGTCGGTAACCGGGAAAAGTTCTGTCAGAGCTTCCCTGCTTACAACTCCCAGAGCCTCTTCAATTTCCCCAAGTGCCTTTTGGTTTTTATCATGCTGCCACTTGGGGTTTCGGAAATCACTTATCTCAATCATCTCCATACCTAGGGAGGCCAAAGATTTTTTGGTAATATCCCTGATATGAGGAGCGGCATCCCTTATCATGCCCAACCACTCGTGTAGTTGTTGCGGTGTCGGTGGGTTATCTGGATCTAATCGCTCAGCTAGGAATTGCTTTTCCTCCTCGGATAGCCAATCCTGCGACTCTACTTTTTCCCGAATATCGCTCATTTCCTTTTCACTGAGTACGCTGTCCGCCCAGGCTACGTATAACATGGGCAGGAAAATCAAGATACCGGGAGATTGCTGCAATGTCTGGATATCGGCTTGTTCCAGATCATGGAATATTTGTTGTAGTTTCATTTTATAGCAAATGAGCCACGGTGAGATATTAAGTTTTTCTCATGCGTTGTTTGGCCCTTGATTCCCACTGTTTGCGAGCCAAACGCTGAAGATCTTCTACTGTATCCGTTTCATCAACGATCTCCAGTCCTAGTAAAGTCTCAAAAAGGTCTTCCATTGATACCAGTCCCACCACTGTGCCAAACTCATCGGTTACAATGGCTATGTGCTGACGATTTTTCACTAATCTATCCAAAAGTACCGGCAGCGGGTCGGTATCAACCACATGGGTTATTTCAATCCGAATGTCGACCAGCTTGGTGTGATGTTTATCCTCCGCCAATTGTTCTAACAACTTGTCTTTAAGCACCATGCCGGTTATATGGTCTGGTTTTTCCTGATATACCGGAATCCTGGAATAGGGCAAGGGTCGGTTTTCTTTCCAAAATTCCGACAAAGTCAGTTCTTCATCGGCGATCACCATAACAGCCCTTGGGGTCATGATATCCCTTACCTGCAGTTTCTCAAGTTTTAGCAGGTTTTGAATGATGGCAGATTCACTGTGGTCCAGCGCCCCGGTTTCGGCGCCGGCTACGGCCATTGCGGTAAGGTCAGCTCTGCTGAGTACAGATTTATGCTTATCTTTTTTTAGAGTTCTGGTTATGATTTGGCTAAGCCATACCAATGGATACAATACCCATATAAGCACACTCAAAGAGCGAACGGTAAAAGGGGTCAGAGCTTTCCACATATTGGCTCCTATAGTTTTAGGTATGATCTCTGAGAGAATTAAAATCGCCAGGGTCATCAGACCTGCAATTATGGATTCCACACTAATACTGAAGACTCCCAGATTCAATTCGGTATTGCCAAAGAGTTGTCCTGCCTGGGCTCCCACTCCAATTGCTCCTACAGTATGGGCTATGGTATTTAAGGTGAGGATAGCGGAAAGAGGCCGGTCAATATCTTTTTTATAGGATTTGAGCAGTGTGCCCAGAGAGGATCCGCTTTGTACCATCCTGTTGACATAAGAAGGGGTAATACTAAGTATCACCGCCTCCCAGACTGAACACATAAATGAAAAAATTATGGAGAAAAGGAAGAAAAATATCAATAAGGTCATGCCTCAAAATAATCATTTATCTGATAAACCCGACTTTCCATTGGTATATGCTGGTTGGTTTTGCGCACCTTTCTCAAAAATTATGGTTGTACCTGGCTTTGGTAACGTACCTTGGCAACTCCTCGTATGGTGGCGGCAACCGAACAGTATTTATCCACCGCCAGCGCTACTACCTTTTCCAATTCCAATTCCTTGGTATCGGGAGAGGACAACTTGAAAGTGAGCAAAATATCGGTGTAATGCATAGGGTGTTGGTCTCTCCGGGTACCCTCTGCTACCACGGACAGATCGTTTATAGTCTTTCTTTTTTTCTTTAGCATACTGATAACATCTACTGCGGCACAACTGGCTGCTGCGGATAACAACAACTCCATTGGGGATTGTGCTTGTTTCTGTGTGCTGTCGTACATATCGATCTTTACCGTATTGCCTTGTGGGTTTGAAGCTTCATACTCCAATTCCGCCACGTATTTAGTGGTAGTGGTCTTGGTATTCATAGTCTACATATTTCTGCGGTACTGCCCGCCAATTTGAAACATCGCTTGGGTAATTTGTCCCAAGGAACAATATTTACAGGCTTCCATCAAGGCCTGAAAAATGTTTTCGTTCTTAACGGCAACGCTTTGTAATCGATTCAAGTGCTCAGTGCTACGTCCTTGATGGTGTAGGTGCAATTGTTCGAGCATGGCAATTTGGTAATCTTTTTCTTCTTTGGTGGCCCTGATTACTTCCCGGGGGATTATGGTAGGAGAGCCTTGTGATGATAAGAAAGTATTAACCCCTATCACCGGTAATTCCCCGTTGTGCTTTAATGTTTCGTAGTACAAACTCTCTTCTTGGATCTTTCCCCTCTGGTACATGGTTTCCATAGCCCCCAACACCCCACCTCTGTCGGTTATCCTGTCAAATTCCAACAGTACTGCTTCCTCTACCAGATCAGTCAGCTCCTCGATAATAAAAGAGCCCTGGAGAGGATTTTGGTTTTTAGCTAATCCCAGCTCTTTATTGATAATCAGTTGAATGGCCATGGCTCGACGTACGGATTCTTCCGTAGGGGTGGTGATGGCTTCATCATAGGCATTGGTATGCAGGCTGTTGCAATTGTCATAAATAGCATATAGCGCCTGCAAAGTAGTACGTATATCATTGAAGTCAATTTCTTGGGCATGCAGGGAGCGTCCTGAGGTTTGAATATGGTACTTTAACATTTGCGACCGTCTGTCCGCTCCATATTTATGCTTAAGTGCCTTGGCCCAAATACGTCTGGCCACCCGGCCGATCACGGCGTATTCGGGATCTAATCCATTACTAAAAAAGAAACTGAGATTCGGGGCAAAATCGTTTATATCCATCCCCCGGGACAGGTAGTATTCCACATAGGTAAATCCATTAGCCAAGGTGAATGCCAGCTGGGTAATGGGGTTGGCGCCTGCTTCCGCGATGTGGTATCCAGAAATAGAGACAGAGTAGAAATTTCTGATATTATTTTTAATAAAGTAGTCCTGAACGTCACCCATAAGCCGCAGGGAGAATTCGGTGGAAAAGATGCAAGTGTTTTGTGCCTGATCTTCCTTTAGAATATCCGCTTGCACGGTACCTCTTACCTTGGATAATGCCTTGGACTTGATATTTTGATAGGTTTCAAGCGGCAGCACCTGATCGCCGGTTACACCCAACAACAATAATCCTAAACCCTGGTTTCCTTCAGGTAGAGGTCCTTGGTATTGGGGTATTGGAAGGTCCCCATAAATGTTGCGGACCTTAGCTTTCACTTCTTCCACCAGGCTATTTTCCGCTATGTGCCGCTCGCACTCCTGGTCTATAGCGGCATTCATGAAATAACCGGTCAGAATAGCTGCGGGACCATTAATGGTCATACTAACGGAAGTCTTAGGATCACATAGGTCAAACCCCGAGTAGAGTTTCTTGGCATCATCCAGACAACAAATGGATACCCCGGAATTTCCGATTTTCCCGTAAATATCCGGACGATGATCCGGATCGCTGCCATAAAGGGTTACGGAATCGAATGCAGTGGAGAGGCGCTTGGCATCCATATCCATGCTCAGGTAATGAAATCTCCGGTTGGTCCTTTCCGGACCGCCCTCTCCGGCAAACATCCTGGTTGGATCTTCTCCCTCTCGCTTAAAGGGATAGACGCCTGCAGTGTAGGGAAACTGACCGGGTACGTTTTCTTGCAGCACCCACCGTAGAATATCACCCCACCCCCGGTATTTAGGCAAGGATATTTTTGGTATTTCACTATGTGAAAGAGATTTGGTGTGGGTGTTTATCTCAATATTTCTATCCCTGACTTTAAATCGATATACCGGATCTTTATATAATTTTTCCAGCTGGGGCCATTCATTAATGATCTGATAATTTTGAGGGTCCAGGTCTTTACTTATTTGCTGAAAATGGTCTTTTAACTCCCGAACCATATCTTCTTTCCCGTTAATTTTCTGTAAAGATTGCAGGGAGATTTCAAGCGCGTACATGGATTGGGCGATTTGACTCTGTTGTTCTACCCATTGATCGTACCGACGATTATTATCGGTGATTTCGGAAAGGTAACGGGTTCGCTGCGGGGGTATAATATAGATCTTTTCGGAAGGCTCCTGGTCAATCTCCAGGTCGGAATTAAAATTGCTGCCCGTCTTGGTATCTATAGTTGACATCAGCGCCCGGTAAAGCCGGTTCATTCCAGGATCATTGAACTGGCTGGCAATAGTACCGTAAACCGGAATTTCGTCTTCTTGGAGATCCCATAGGTTATGGTTGCGCTTATATTGTTTTTTTACATCTCTTAGTGCGTCCTGAGCTCCGCGCTTATCGAATTTATTGAGGGCGATGACATCGGCAAAATCCAACATATCTATTTTTTCCAGTTGGGTTGCCGCCCCGTACTCCGGGGTCATCACATACAACGAGACATCCGAATGTTCAATTATTTCCGTATCGGATTGACCTATTCCGGAAGTTTCCAGGATGATAAGATTAAATCCGGCCGCTTTTACTACCTCCAGGGCATCGCGGATGTATTTGGAAAGAGCAAGATTTGATTGACGGGTAGCCAGACTGCGCATGTATACCCGGGGGTGATTAATGGCATTCATGCGGATGCGGTCTCCCAGTAGGGCTCCCCCAGATTTTCGCTTGGAAGGGTCTACCGAGATTATGGCTACCGTTTTAGCTTGAAAGTCCAATAAAAATCGCCTGACCAACTCGTCTATCAATGAGGACTTACCGGCCCCTCCGGTTCCGGTAATTCCCAGTATCGGCGATGTCTTCAGTTGGGCCTGTTCCTTGATTTCCTCCAATATGGACTGGGCTTTTAGGGGAAAATTTTCAGCGGCAGATATCAGTTTGGCTATAGTTTTGGCATCTCGTGATTGCAATGAGGATAAAACCCCATTTTCC
This sequence comes from Cyclobacteriaceae bacterium, assembly GCA_965224285.1. Classification (GTDB taxonomy): domain Bacteria; phylum Bacteroidota; class Bacteroidia; order Cytophagales; family Cyclobacteriaceae; genus JAJCYK01. The sequence continues at coordinate 2,093,588 of OZ245043.1, read as the reverse complement.
GACCCGATAATACTTTTTCCGGTAGGGAAGTCACTTTTTTCTACTAAATCGTTGATCATTCCCTGTAAACCCATGGATCTGCCGTCATCCGGTGAGTATATGCGGGCTATGCCATATTGGTGCAACTCTTCTATCTCCTGAGGAAGGATGGTACCTCCACCCCCGCCAAAGATCTTGATATGCCCGGAGTCCTGTTCCTTAAGCAGGTCAAACATGTAGGTAAAAAACTCCATGTGCCCACCCTGATAGGAAGTGATGGCAATGGCCTGCGCATCCTCTTGAATGGCACAATTCACAATTTCCTGCACAGACCGGTCATGTCCCAAATGGATCACTTCTACCCCGGTTTTTTGAATAATACGCCGCATAATATTAATAGCTGCATCATGGCCATCAAATAGCGAAGCTGCGGTAACTATGCGGATATGGTTCAGGGGCTGGTAAGGTTGCACTGAAGTGTCAGGCATTGCAGAAGTAGAAAGTTTGCTCAAAGTTACGATTTTTACTTCATTCGTTGAGACAATCTTTTAAAGCATAAAGTTGCCCAAACAGGGGATGTGTATTAATTTCAGGGAACTTTTCGTTACCCATTGCCAATTATCCGCGGGATTTCTACAGGCAATCCAGCGTTACCAGGGACCGAATGATTTTTAGATTTAGTCAGGATAGATTTTTAAGGCTGGAGTTGGTAGTAGTGCTTTTCGCCTGCATAACCATCCCTTCACTTGGGGCTACCTGCACCACCACCAGCACTACCACCTGGGATTGTGGCACTCCGGGAAGTAATGATGATCTGATCATCAACCACGACATCACTTTTTCCGGGGACTTCACTTTGAATACGGGAAGCATCACGGTAAATTCACCTAATACTATCACCTTCGATGGTGATCTCACCTGGAATAACGGTTCTACTGTACTGGTGCAGCAGGGAGCCTGCATTAATGTTTTAGGTAATTTATTAAATAAGAATAACAGCGGAGATATTGATATTTTTGGTACCCTGGTAGTAACCGGTGATTTCACTAATGGCAGCGGTTCGGGAACCGGTGCGGTGATCAATGTGGGGGGTACGGGGACTATAACCATAGGTGGGGACTGTGATAACCCGGGAACGGTAATGAATGACGAGGATTCATTTACCGGATGTGACAACGTGATTTTGCCGGTTGAACTACTGAATTTCCAGGCCACTGCTTTAATCTCCGGCAACTTCCTGCAATGGCAGACCGCTTCGGAGCGCAACAATGACTTTTTTCAAATACAACGCAGTACCAACGGACAGAGTTGGGAGGCTATTGGAAAGATAAACGGAGCCGGCAACAGCGATATCCTGTTGAATTATGAATTTCTGGATAATCATCCTCTGGAAGGGCGTAATTTTTATCGCCTTAAACAGGTTGATTTTGACGGAATGGTTGAATTCTCGTACATCGTTTCCGTGATCACCGGAGATCTTCCTCAGTTACAGGTACAGGGTATCTATCCCAATCCCACCACAGGTCCCCTAACCATAGTCTACATTAGCGACAATCAGCAACCGGTTACCTATCAGGTACTGGATGTATATGGCCGCCTTATTAAACAAGGATCGTACGAAAATCAGTTGGGGTCCAGCAAGAGGAGGCTGGATCTAACTGATTTGAACGTGGGGAGTTATATAATCAGACTACAGAACCAGTCCTTGATCCTTACGGAGAAAGTCATAAAGACCAGATAACCATTAGGGGGCTATTGGAGCGATTCTCTTAACTGTATCAAGGAAGAACGATTGCTTTGAGAGTTAAAATTTCTTTCGATATTTCGTTTCTCCCGGGCTGTTAGTCGCCAGTTTAATGAAGCCCTTTCTATAGCTTCTTTTTGGATCTGTTTATCGGAGGGATCAACCTCTTCCTCATGACTGTACTCAAATATTGACCGGGTAATATACTCGAACTCGATACATTGGATATCGTTTTTGAACCACAATTGAGCTTGCTCTAGCAAGTTTTCATTATTGATATCCTGAATATTGCCCAGGTTGTTGTACACGCTGCTTATAGGCACGAATATTTTCTGAAAAAAGGAACTGGTAACATTCTTTTCGATAGGTTTATCGTCTTCGCTATCCCGGATAGCTACAATTATAACTCCTGAGGTATTTTGGGCGATCCAGTCTTTAAATACATATAAAAATTGCAGGGCGTCAGAGATCCCAAAGTTGTCGGAAATACCACTGTCCATGATCTCCATTGGCGGGTTGCTGGGTAAGGTGACATTAGGTGTAATGTATGGAAATGAGGCACCTAACCTCAAAGCGCTTAAATAGCGTAACCCATCTGCGTTATGATTAATGAAAAATCGCTGGAAATCAATGCCCTTTATCTCAGGATCCAGGGTGTCTTTTCCATAAACATTACTAGTGGTCATATAACTGACCTTGTGGGGGGATATAAACAGCTTTCTGCCATCATTAATGATGGTTGGAGCGATAAACAACATAGGAATATGCGCCTGCATTTCCGGTTGACGGTAAGCGGATAAATTCTTTTCCAGGATAAAGCCTGTATTCTTATTCAATTGTTGTTCGAATGCATAACCTCTATCTTTCTTATAGCTGAATCCACCATAACTGAAGCTTTGATAGCGTATGAATAAATCGTTTACCAATAAACTGAAGATAATGGGATTCAGGTTGTCTTTTGAGATATTATCCAGATACCGGGGGTGGTTTAAATTTAAACTGGAATCCACTTGTTTTTGCAGATACAGCTGTCGATAGTAACTGGCTCCGATTATTCCTCCTGAGGAACCAGTGATCAGCATGGCGTGCTTCATCAATTTTCCGTCAGTAGCACTGTCGGCGCTTTGCAATGCTTTCATAGACCAGAGAGCAGCTCTTTGCCCACCCCCGCTGGTAGTGATCAGGATCATTTTCGGGCTGGGGTCAGGGGAGAATTTTTGCTTCCAGTTTTGTAAAATTTTAATGGTATTGCGTTTGTCTTCCAAACGATTCTTCAAACTGCTCATACCCCTTAATCTATCAAGATCGTAATCTGCCGCAGCGGTATTATAATCTAGCCCGTAAGCCTTATAGTTGCTGGTGATCACTTCATATTTTACCATCACGTTTAACAGGATGACCAGAAGAATGACCATAGAAATGCTCCAGCCTCTGAACCAATAGGAGATGGCCCCGGTAAACATGATAAAAATGGTCAGGATCAAAACCACACTCCCGGCAGCAGGTATTTGGAAAATCGGGTTTTCCCTGAAGATCCCTAATATCAGTATCAACAAAAAGATCACAAATTCTATCAACACCAAATTAAGATGGTTCTGATCGAATACTTTCAAAATGGATTCTTTGTCGTAATCGTGATTGGGATTGACTGGCCGCACCTTGAGGAACATATCAAGATAATTATCCACCCTGATGGTCTTCTTTTTAGCGATATCCAACCGCTGTAGAACGTTGGCTCGTGAAATAGGTGATTTTCGCAGTTGTTTGTCCACGTTGATGGTGATGATCTTAAAGATATCCTGGTTGGTAAGCCGGAAATAGGCAATCAGGAAAGCAATCATACTGATGAATCCCACCAGTAATCCTGAGATCTGAATAATGATCATGCCTGCTGTGGTGAATTCACTGTCCCACTGAAATCGAATTATGCTTATGGTATAAACCAATATAAAAGCCAGTGGAATGATGCTGTTATTAAGTGAAAATCGGGTAAAAGGCCTGGTTAGGGTACCAAGAAAACTGAAACGGTGACTGTCGACAATGTAGCAGGTAATATTAAATGCCATGGTAAATCCACCAATGGTTACCCCCACTATAAAAAAACTCCAGAAATCGACTTTGTTGATATACTCGGGGTCCAGGAAGAGGTAAGGGATACCCAGCAGCTTTCCAAAACTTCCTGTCACCACTATAAATAACAGGTACCAGCAGAGCAGCAGTACCTGGTTCTTTTTGATATTGTTTACCAAAAGCTGGACCGGGAAACTGTAGTAAAACTTCTCAAGCATGGTGACAGTCTCTAATTTACAGCATATGTGATGTGATCATACTCTAGGATTGGATTTTTTTGCTTCCATCATATAATTCATACTCCAATAATCTGCATTCCAACGGTCCGTTGACAAAAGGTATTTTACGGCTACTGCGCAGGCCTATTTTTTTAGCCAGTTGGAGATTTCCAGTAAACACGTAGCCCCAATATCTCGGGGCATTCTGTTTCAGGAAATCACCGATACCCTGATAGGTATGGACCAGTTCGGATTCTTCACCTAAGCGATTACCGTATGGGGGATTAAAGATTATAACACCGGGGCCAGGTGGTAAAGAGACCCGGTGAAAATCAGACCTGCTAAAATGTATTAAATCCTTCACTTGAGCTAGTTCGGCATTAATTTGTGCGGCTTCCATTGCCTGGGTTTGGTTATCCGAGTAATACAATTGAGTTGAACCAGCAGATATTATTTGGTTGCGGGCTTCCTGCAACAGCCTATTCCAGGAAGTGGGGTCATAGCCTTTGAGATACATAAATCCGAATTTTTCCCGTAGCATGCCAGGTTTGATGCCTTTGGCCATCATAGCCGCCTCAATTACCAGGGTACCACTACCACCCATAGGGTTTACCAATGGCATTCCCGGTGTCCATTTGGTGGCCATGATCATGGCCGCAGCCAGAGATTCCTTCAAGGGGGCCTGATAGGGGATTTTGCGATAGCCGTGTTTGGTGAGGTTTTCTCCGGATGTGTCCAGATATATTTGAGCATTACCGCCTGTCCAATGCAGGAATACTACCGCTCCCAGCTTCTCAGGACCTGAATTGGGGCGTTTTTTATTGATCCGGTATAAACGGTCCACGATGGCATCCTTGGTTTTTTGATTTCCAAATCGCCCATCCCGTATGTGCCGGTTTCTAATAAAAGAGGTCACCGTTAAATAATTTTGGCAGGAAAGATAATTTTCCCAGGGGATCCTGGTCAATTCCCGGTATAGTTGCTGAGGGTCGAAAGCTTTAAAAGCCCTAACCAGTAGCAGGACCCTGCTGGCGGTCCTTAAATGCAAGTTGAGCTTCATACAATCGGCAAGGCTTCCATTCAAGGTTACACTGTTAGGATCACTGTGCTTTGGTCGATATCCCAATTGCCTAACCTCCCTCTTCAAGAAAGGTTCAATTCCCGGACTGCAGGTAATTACAATTTTACCGGTGCTTTTCATTTAAGCTCAAATTAATACTGGCTGGAATATAGATGAATTTTTTCTCATGGTCTTTTCCCATTAATTTCTATTTTAGGTGCAAATTCTGATAAATCGAATAAAATACCATATGGATCAAGCTTTACCACGCACCTCATTTCTTCAAAACAAGCGAACAGATCTTTGGTGGGTAGAACCGGTATTAGTACTGCTGGGCCTGGGATTATTTATCGTTTATGCTACCTGGGCCGCTATGCAGGGCAGCCACTATTATACGGTGAGTTACTTAAGCCCTTTTTACTCTCCATTGATCTTTGTAAAATCAGGGGTAGCCGGCAGCGCTCCTTTGTGGCACTCTTTGTTAGGAGAATGGCCTTCCTGGTGGCCTGCTTTCCTGCCGGCGTCACCCGCTTTGCTGATATTGGTATTTCCGGGTATTTTTCGCTTCACCTGTTATTACTATCGAGGCGCTTATTACAAAGCATTTGCCGGGACCCCACCGGCTTGTGCCGTGGGCGCCGTTCCCCAGTCCAGCTACCGGGGGGAAACCTTATGGTTGGTTTTTCAAAACCTGCACCGTTATGCTTTATATATCGCCTTGATATACCTTCTAATACTAGCTGCTGACGCAGTGGCGTCTTTTTTGTATCAGGGCACTTTAGGCTTTGGCATTGGTAGCCTGGTATTGACCATCAACCCAATACTTTTAGGCCTTTACACTTTGGGCTGTCATTCATTGCGACATCTGGTAGGGGGCGGTAAAGACTGCTTCAACTGCCCCAATAACCGGAATTTCACTGGAGTATATCAGAAGGTCTCCTGGATGAACCGCAATCATAAACTTTTCGCCTGGCTAAGCCTGTTCTGGGTAGGGTTTAGCGACTTGTACGTTAGATTGGTATCAATGGGAGTAATTACGGACTGGAACACCTGGGGAATATAAAAGAGCATATGGACATCGCTGAATTAAAATCATACGAATACGACATTATTGTGGTAGGCGCCGGTGGGGCAGGTTTAAGGGCAGCCATAGAATGCAGCGCCCAAGGGAAAAAAACGGCCTTGGTTTGTAAGTCTTTGTTAGGTAAGGCTCACACGGTGATGGCTGAAGGAGGTATGGCAGCGGCTTTGGGAAACGTGGATACCCGGGATCATTGGAAAGTACATTTCAGGGATACCATGCGGGGCGGTAAATTTCTCAATGTTTGGAGAATGGCAGAGCTTCATGCCAAGGAGGCGCCGGAAAGGGTTAGGGAGCTGGAGGAGTGGGGGGCGGTGTTTGACCGCACTCGTGACGGACTGATCAATCAAAGAAATTTTGGCGGTCATCGTTATCCCAGGCTGGCGCATGTGGGAGATCGCACCGGGTTGGAAATGATCAGAACACTGCAGGATCACGGAATTCATCAGGGTTTTGATGTTTTCATGGAATACTCAGCCTTGGACCTGCTAAAAGACGGCGACAAGATTGCGGGTTTGGTAGGCATGGTTAGGGATACCGGAGAGTTCGTCGTATTCAAATCAAAAGCAGTGATCTTGGCTACCGGGGGCGGGGGAAAAGCCTGGAAAGTCACCTCAAATAGCTGGGAGTATACCGGCGATGGATATGCCATGGCTTATGAAGCAGGGGCAGAGCTCATGGATATGGAGTTTACCCAGTTCCACCCTACCGGAATGGTATGGCCACCCTCAGTAGCGGGTATCCTGGTCACAGAGGGCGTAAGAGGTGAAGGGGGAATATTGATCAATTCTGAAGGTAATCGGTTTATGTTCGACAACATTCCCCAGCGATTTGCCTCAGAGACTGCGCCGGATGCCGATGAAGCTAATCGCTGGCTGGCTGGTGATAAGAATGCCCGCAGACCCCCTGAATTACTGACCCGGGATGTAGTGGCCAGGGCAATTCTAAAGGAGGTTCGTGAAGGAAGAGGCTCCCCGCACGGAGGTGCATTTTTGGATATTGCTAATCGTCGTGATGCGGATTATATAAAAAAGAAGTTACCGTCCATGTATCACCAGTTTAAGGTGCTGGCAGAATTGGATATCACCATCCAACCTATGGAAGTTGGGCCAACTCTGCATTACTTCATGGGAGGTATTCGGGTCAACGCGGATACTCAAATGACCAATGTGCCGGGCTTATTTGCCTGTGGAGAATGTTCAGCCGGTATGCATGGAGCAAATCGATTGGGGGGTAATTCGCTTTCTGATTTGCTGGTTTTTGGCAAACTAGCGGGAACCGGAGCTAGTACTTACTGCAGTCAACTAGCAGGACAGCCGCAGGCGGCAGCTGATCAGGTCCGGCAAATTATTCGCAATGCTACTGATATTCTCAATCGTGAAAGTGGAGAAAATCCTTATCTGCTTCACGATGATCTTAAGGAAACCATGCAGGATAAAGTAGGCATCGTAAGGACCGAGGAGGATCTTCAACAGGGAATCGCTCAGATCGGGGAGTTAAAAAAGCGCTGTGAGACAGTAAAGGCTTCCGGGAGCAGTCAATATAACCCCGGCTGGCATCAGGCCTTGAGTATGCGGAGCCTATTGATAACCGCAGAGGCGGTGGCGCGAGCGGCTACCATGCGGCAGGAAAGCCGGGGGGCTCATACCAGATTAGACTATGAAGGAGAGCGGGAGGACTGGCTAAGGGTAAATATTGTGGTCAAAAAATCAAACCAAGGGGATATGATAGTGGAAAAAGTAGAAAGAGGGGATCCTCCTCAATATTTAAAAGAGGTGGCGCTTGCCAATCTCGAGGATTTAGAAAAAGAAATTTCTCAGGAAAGAGAGTCATAAAAATTATCACTAATGACAAAGTTGAGAAAGTTTAAAATATTTCGCGGGGAGCAATCCCAGGGCAGTATGGTGGATTATGAAACCCAGGTTGATGAGGGTATGGTGGTTTTGGATGCCATCCATAAAATACAGGCTGAGGCTGCCCCTGATATGGCTGTGCGCTGGAATTGTAAAGCCGGTAAATGCGGGTCTTGCAGCATGGAGATCAACGGGGTGCCAAAATTGGCCTGTATGACTAGAATGAATGACTATGCTCCGGAGGAAACCATCAGTTGCCGTCCTATGAAGTCATTTCCGGTAATCAAGGATCTGGTGACGGATGTTTCCTGGAACTATCGCCAGAATGAGAGAATCCGTCCCTTTAAGCCACGGCCCAGAGATCCCGATGGTCAGCATCGGATGACCCAGCAAGATGTAGACCGGGTGCAGGAGTTCAGAAAATGTATCGAATGTTATTTATGCCAGAACACCTGCCATGTGCTGCGCGATCACCAGAAGAAAGAGGATTTTGTGGGACCGCGCTTTATGATCCGACTAGCTAGTCTGGAGATGCACCCTTTGGACACCGACGACCGCATACCTGAGATCCGTAACGATTTTGGTTCTGGGCTATGCAATATAACCAAATGTTGCACCGTCGTATGTCCGGAACATATACAGATTACTGATAATGGCATAATACCATTAAAAGAACGGGTGGTTGACCGGTACTACGATCCTATTTTATGGCTAAAGCGCAAGCTATTTCCAGGAAATGATGGTTAATAAGCTGGCAAAACCCGGAAGATTTAAATCTTTAGCATATTTTCCTTAATTTAGATATCCGCCTCAGCAGTTTGAGGTAAGTGATCAATAAATGCCAACTGTTAATTATGACTAAGACTACTTTATTCGCAATCATTTTTATCTGTTCTACCACGTCTATTTTCGCCCAGGCAGGCTGGAATTGGGGGCAGGATGAAGCCACCGCCAAGGAAAAGAATGCCCTGTACACTGACCGCATGAAAAACGGTAATTTGGAAGGGGCAGTAGAACCTTTGGAGTGGTTATTAACCAATACGCCTGACCTCAATGCCTCCATATATATCAATGGCGCTAAGATTTACGATGAGTTGCAGGAAAAAACCAAGGATGCAAGTAAAAAGAAGCAATATCAGACCAGGGCTCTGGAACTGTATGATATGAGGATACAACATTTTAACAAGGAGGCCACGGTCCTTAACCGAAAAGCCTACACTGCTTACAAGTACCTCAAAGACGATCCCGCCAAGCTTAAAGAACTTTACGATTTGTTCGAAAGAACCTTCGAGCTGAATGGAAACAAGACCCTGGTGAGTAATCTGGTAGCCTATATGGATGTTATCAGACGTTATCGTTCCAAGGCTGGTTTTACTGATGATGACGTCCTGGAAAAGTACGGAATAGTGTCGGAGATCTTAACCAATCACATCCAGAAAGCGGAAGAGGCCGGAAAAAGTACAGAATCGTTGATTAAAAATCAGGGTTTTGTAGACAAGATGTTGGTGGGTATGCTAGAAAACATGGACTGTAACACGGTGGGGAGCAAGATGGCCCCAGGTCTGCAGTCCAATCCACAGGATGTAGTTTTGGCTAAGCGCATTATTGCCTTGTCATTGACTTATAAATGCACGGATCAACCCTATTTTTTAGAAGCGGCTAAGATCGTTTTCAATGGCGAGCCCACCTTTGGTATGGGCAAACTAATTGCGGTTAAAAGTGATGCGGCCAAAGATTATGATACTGCCCAGGAGTTTTATGAAAAGACTGCTGAGCTCGCCAAAAATGATAAACAAAAAGCTGATATTCAATATGCTTTGGCCAATCATTACCGGGCCCGGGGTCTGAAATCCAGAGCCCGAAGTACTGCATACGACGCTCTAAAGTTGGACCCTGCCAAAAAAGAAGCCTATAAGCTTATCGGAGACCTTTACATGACCAGCTATGATGACTGCCGGCAGGGAGTAAGTAAGGTAGACGACCGCGGGGTTTTCTTAGCAGCTTACGAAATGTATAAGCGAGCTGGTGACAGCAGGGGTATGGCCAATGCCGAGAAACAATTCCCATCCATGGAAGAAATGTTTGAACTGAGCCTGGAAGAAGGGCAGACCATTCAAGTTGGCTGCTGGATTAACGAGAGCGTCACCTTAAAGCGGCGACCCAGCTCCTGATCTACATTTGAGGACTATATCGCTCCCAATATTCATCAATTCTGGAACTGTCCTGAAATTCTCCCTGATGATGCCAGGAGCCGTCTTCTTCAAAATCGGCGGTAAATTCAATAGATTGGCCGACAACATTATCACCCAGGGGATAGAAAAACTTAAGATGCTCAATGTAGTTTCCCTCTCCATCAAACTGATAAGTTCCCCCTCCGGCCCCCATCAATTCGTCAGCTGAAGCGTTGTACTGTACCCAGGCGAAATGCGAAGGGGTGATTAATTTCAAATAACGCATAAAATCTGGGTATTCCGTCATTATTGAATCGTTGGGTAAAAGTTGAGATCTTAAAATCCAGGTACCCACTAAAGTGCTGTCTTCAACAGGCTGACCGGTGCGTTCCCAGATCTCGTCGATCAGGGAAGAGTCTGAAACCACGTTTTCACCCAGGTCAGGATCAAACTCGTAATCTTTACTGAATCCTTTGTGGTGCCATTGGCCGTCTTCGTAAGTAACGTCAAATGGGATGGTTTGTCCCAAAATAGTTGAGCCTGTAGGCATAAAGAACTCGATGTCTTCGGTGTATTTCTGGCTGGCAGAGTCGAATTGGTAGGTGCCACCGCCTGCCCCAACCAAACTATCGTTTTGGGTATCATAACGGATCCAATAGAAATGGGTAGGGGTGATATGTTTTTCGTAAATCACATGATCCGGATGTTGTTTCCAGGTAGTATCATCTTCAGTTCTATAGTTGACCAAACGCCAGGATCCTTCCAGTGATGAAAAAGCAGTCGGTTCTTCAGGCTGACTATCAGGGGACTCACAAGACATCCAAACAATAGGTATACTGAGTGCGATAAAGTAGAAGTATGATTTCATAGCGATTTGTGGGTGATTCTTTTCAATATAATTTACAGGAAAATTAATATAATTCAAATTTGGTACAATTCCACTCCAAATAGCTCAATAAAGGGTTTTGCAGGGTGAGTTTATTGGAATATTTCTTTAGGCATATGCATGGCCACCAGCACATGCGGCACATCCACTACTTCCGCAATATGAAGATCCCCGGCTAAGGAACAAACCATGTAGGCATCTTCCCTGGTCAATTCTTGCTCTTTCACCAGATAATCAACCATAAATGAGGTCGCTTTCTTGGCGGCCGTATCAAGGGTTTCACCAAAAGCGGTCACGGCATAGTATTGGTCTGTTTCGTATTGGGGTTCGGGGATGGACCAACCTTTGATCAGGTTGATCTCATAAATGATCCTCATAGGGGCTTCTATGGCGGTACCGCAAACCTCACCCAATCCCTGGGCCGCATGGGTATCGCCAATCGAAAACAGCGCTCCTTCCACTAATACGGGAAAATAAACTGTGGTACCCTCGGTGAAGAAGGGATTATCCATATTGCCTCCGTTGGTTCTGGGAGGAATTGTACTCAACAGTGAATCTGTGGCCGGAGCTACCCCCATTACCCCGGGAAATGGCTTGAGGGGTATTTTAACCCGCTCATTAAAAGTCACCGTAGTGGCATTGGAATCAATATCAAAGGTTTTCAGACTATAGTCCGGAAACTGCTCAGGAAGATATCCAAATCCCGGAAAGATCGCCGTCCAGCCCCATTGGAGTATTTCAATTTGATGCAGGGTAACTGCTATGACATCTCCAGGCTGGGCTTCTTCCACGAAAACTGGACCTGTGAGGGGGTGTATGGGGTCAAAACTTACATTCTTAAGATCTTCAATAGGAGATCCCGGTTTTATTTGCTGGTCGGAGGCTTCTTCCGTAAACGCTTCAATTACTGCCCCGGAAGGTACCGTCAATACCGGGGCAATGGTGCTGCTAAACCGATTATGGGTTTGATCACTAGTTAGTGTGTATTTTGGACTGGGGACCTCGGCTTTGGGTGGTTGATCTTCTGAGATGACTTTTTTCTCCTCAGTTTCCTGGGGTTGACAATGACATAGTGCCAACAAAAGCAGGGTCCAGGCTCTAGATTTCCACATTGTTGTTTTGTTTATCCTTCGTGAATTTCCTCCTTTTCAGGAATATTTTTGGATGTTTGTTTAGCTATAAAGTATTGCCGGTTCATGCGGGCAATATGGGTTAAACTGATCTCCTTGGGGCATTCGGCTGAACAGGCCCCGGTATTAGAGCAAAAACCAAATCCTTCCTCATCCATTTGAGCCACCATTTTTTCCGCCCTGTCATCCGCTTCCACCTGCCCCTGTGGCAGTAAGGCCAGGTGACTGATTTTGGCCGCTACAAACAACATGGCCGAACCATTTTTACAGGCCGCTACACAAGCTCCACATCCAATACAGGTGGCGGCATCCATTGCTTCATTGGCTATGGACTTAGGGATCGGAGTTTCATTGGCATCGGGAACCCCGCCGGTCCGGACCGAAATGTATCCGCCAGCTTGAATAATACGGTCAAAAGCACTGCGATCCACCACCAGATCTTTAATAACCGGAAATGGCCTGGCACGCCAGGGTTCGATGGTAATAGTTTCTCCATCATTAAAACTACGCATATGCAGTTGGCAGGTGGTGATAGCCTTTTGGGGTCCGTGCGGCCGGCCATTGATATACATGCTGCACATGCCGCAAATACCTTCGCGGCAGTCGTGATCAAAATGAACCGGAGTCTCACCTTTCTTTATCAGGTCTTCGTTGAGTACGTCCATCATTTCCAGGAACGACATATCGCTGCTGATTTCATTAACCTCATAAGTCTTAAACCCCCCTTTGCTATCAGCATTTTCCTGCCGCCAAATTTTAAGCGTAAAATTCATGCGTTATTATTTATAACTCCTCTGTGTAAGTTTCACGTTTTCAAAAGTAAGTTCTTCTTTATGCAGCTCTTCCTGTTGATCGGCGCCCTGGTATTCCCAGGCTGCCACGTAGGCGAAATTTTCATCATCCCTTAAGGCTTCACCCTCTTCCGTCTGGTGTTCTTCCCGGAAATGGGCTCCACAGGATTCATCCCGATGCAGCGCATCGTCCACCATTAAGGCGCCCAACTCCAGGAAATCTGCTACCCTGCCGGCTTTTTCTAATGACATATTTAATTCTTCACCTTTCCCACCCACTTTTACTTCATTCCAAAATTGATCTTTTATTTCCTTTACCTTATCCCTGGCTTTTTGCAATCCTTCAGCGGTGCGCGACATTCCACAGTATTCCCAAAGAACTTTACCCAGATTGCGATGGATCTCATCAACCGTCTTGTCTCCGTTTATGGCAAGTAAAGCATTTATCTGTTGCCTTACTTTGTCCTCTGCTTCCTTGAAGCTGCCGTGGTCGGTAGGGATCTTTTCGTATGATCTAGAAGCCAGATAATCGCCGATCGCATAGGGGATGATGAAATAACCGTCTGCTAGACCTTGCATTAAAGCGCTAGCTCCCAGTCGATTGGCGCCGTGATCCGAGAAGTTGCACTCACCTAAAGCGAAGAGACCAGGACGGGTGGTCATCAGATTGTAATCCACCCATAGCCCGCCCATGGTGTAGTGAACCGCCGGGAAGATCCTCATGGGTACTTTATAGGGATTTTCGCCGGTAATTTGTTCATACATTTCAAAAAGGTTGCCATATTTGCTCTCGATAGTGTCCTTTCCATCGCGTTTTATGGCATCCTCGAAGTCCAGATATACCGCTAACCCAGAAGGACCCACTCCACGACCTTCGTCGGTGACATACTTGGCATTTCTGGAAGCAACATCGCGGGGCACCAGATTGCCGAAGCTTGGGTACCTACGCTCCAGGTAATAGTCCCTTTCATCTTCGGGGATCTCATTGGGGCTGCGGTCGTCATCTTTTTCCTTAGGTACCCATACTCTGCCATCATTGCGCAATGATTCCGACATCAAAGTAAGTTTGGATTGATATTCACCGGTAACCGGGATGCAGGTAGGGTGGATCTGGGTATAACAGGGATTGGCAAAGAACGCTCCTTTTTTATGCGCCCTCCAGGCTGCCGTGACATTCGATCCCATGGCATTGGTGGATAAATAAAAAGCATTGCCATATCCTCCAGTGGCCAGTACCACTGCATGAGCGCTGTGAGACTCTATCTTGCCGGTAATCAGGTTTCTGGTGATGATCCCTCTGGCGTGACCTTCTACCAATACGACATCCAGCATTTCTGTCCTGGGGAACATCTGTACTTTTCCATTGGAGATCTGGCGGCTCAGTGCGCTGTAGGCGCCCAGCAGCAACTGCTGCCCGGTTTGACCCCTGGCATAAAATGTCCGGCTTACCTGGGCACCGCCAAATGACCGGTTAGCCAATAGTCCACTGTACTCCCTGGCGAAAGGCACTCCTTGTGCCACGCATTGATCAATGATATTTTCACTTACCTCAGCGAGCCGGTAAACATTGGATTCCCGAGATCGGTAATCGCCACCCTTTATGGTGTCATAAAACAACCGGAATACGCTGTCTCCGTCGTTTTGATAATTTTTGGTGGCATTAATACCCCCTTGTGCGGCAATGCTATGGGCTCTTCTGGGACTGTCCTGAAAGCAAAAGGCTTTGATATTGTAACCTAATTCCGCCAGAGAAGCTGCAGCCGAAGCCCCGGCCAATCCCGTACCCACCACGATAATATCGAATTTGCGCTTATTGGCGGGATTGACCAACCTGATGTCAAATATATGTTTGGACCATTTTTCTTCCAGCGGTCCACTGGGTTCTTTGGAATCTAATTTCATAGGCCGCCTTAGGCTAAACTTTTAAAGAATAAAACTATGGGGATAGAGGCAAAAAGTGCGGGGATAATAACTGAAAATCCCAGGCCCACTTTTTTAATTAATGGGTTGTACTTTTTGTGGTTTAATCCCAGGGTTTGAAAGGCGCTTTCAAAACCATGACTTAGATGAAAACCCAGTCCGAACATGGCCACTACGTATAAAAGGGCATACCACCAATGACTGAAGGCTTCTATTACTATTGAATAAAGATCTTTGAACTCTCCGACACCTGGATAATTGACCACCGGAAGATCCCCAAATCTCATCTCATACCAAAAAGATCGCAGATGGATCACCAGAAATATAAAAACGATGGTCCCCAGGATGCCCATATTGCGGGAGGTCCACAAACTGTTTGCAGAGGGGTTATTCACCGCATAATTTACGGGGCGGGCTTTATTGTTGTTACGGGTAACAATAATGGAATATATCACATGGGCTACAATGCAGATATAGGTTACATAGCTTAATACCTTGATTATGGGAGTGGTGGTCATAAAGCGGGCATATTCGTTAAAGGCTTGGCCGCCGTCGTTTTTGAATAACAACAAATTTCCTAGAACGTGACCCATTAAAAATAAAATTAAGAACAGTCCGGTCAGGGCCATGATCAGCTTTCTCCCCAAACTACTCTGAAGGGCATCGGTTAACCAACTCATAGATTAGCAGTATAAAAGTAAGGCATTTAAATTTACGGAGGGATGACTAAAATGCAAAAGTATGCGTCTTTATTTAATGAATGTTTGTCAGCGGATAATAACTGAAGATCTTCCACATTGATGTATTATAAACTACAACCCACAATTGGAAATTCTGTCAATTCCATAATTTCTATAGTTATTTTAGTTAGCATGTTAGACGTAACCCCACTTCATGCGACCCATATCCGAGGTGCGGAAATCACTTATACCAGAGTTTCAGATGTCAGCTTGACCTATGAGTTTACTCTATGGGGATATACCGATGTAGGGTCACCAGTAGTTTTCGGCGATGGCCTGATAAATTTTGGCGATGGCCGGGAATTTCAAGTTGATTTGGTGGCAGATTCTTTTGAACGTGGGGTTTTGGTAGGTCCCCGACAAGAAGTCGAGCAGTACACCGTTAAGATCACTCACACTTATTCATCACCAGGAGAGTATGTGGTGAGCTATAAGGAGCCTAACCGAAATGACGAAATAATCAATATCAATCAGGGAAATTCCATAGGAACATCATTTTACCTTCAATCGGCATTGGTTATCGATGACCGCATTGGAATTAATAGCTCACCTGTAATGAACAGTTTGCCGATCGACCGAGCTTTCGTAGGTGTGGCTTTTACTCATAACCCCTGGGCAACAGATCCCGATGGAGATAGCTTGTCCTATCGGCTGGTATTCCCCTTGCAAGAAGACAGGCAACAGGTGCCCAATTACCGGCTTCCGAATGACCCGAATTTCTATACGGAGTTTGTCACCGGCAATGAGGATGACTCAGGTCCCCCCACCTTTGAATTGAATCCCTTAACCGGTAATCTGACCTGGGATGCCCCTGGTGAGTCCTTAAGCAACTCTCAAGGTGCCTTCTCGGAATACAATGTGGCATTTATAGTTGAGGAATGGCGGGAGGTGGAAGGAAGGTGGTGGCGAATTGGCTACGTTACCCGTGATATGCTGATCACGGTAAATCGGGGCGCCGACAGTCGTCCTGATATTCAGGTTCCGGAAAATATTGACCTGTCCATGGTGGAGACCGTTAATGAAACTGCGACATACACTGATCCGGAACAGCGACAAATTCTCCCGGAGTTCTTTGCCACTGCTTTTAATCTGCCCAATGAACCCATGACGGTCAGCCCTGAAATAACCACTTTTACCCCCATCCCGATAAATGTAAACTTTACTTGGAACGTTCAACCTGAACATATCATAGACCGCCCCTATTTGATTCATCTAAAAGCTACTACGGAATTAGACCAGAGCAATGAATTTACTGTGGTTAATTACCGCACCTGGATCTTATCAAATGGCGAACTGCGGTCGGTTCAGGCGCCGTCCATCGCTATGCCCCCCAGAACTGCTATAGTAACCAGCTTAAGGGAGTTTGGCAATGAACATATCGCAAAGCTATATCCAAACCCCGTTAGCGATCAATTGTACTGGGAAACCACCGAGATCGTTGGTCAGATAAAATCCATTCGGATCATAAATATTGCCTCCCAAGAAACGAATTTTCATCAAATCTCGTCTTATTCAATGAACAGTTTTCCTGTCCATAACCTGGTTGCGGGCGTTTACCTGGTACACCTTCTAACCCGGAAATCCAGTTATTGGGGGAAGTTTATCAAAAATTAGCATCTATGGTATTCTAATTTTACCTGAACTGGGCAAAAACCCCTGAAAATAAAAAATTTGCAGTATTATTCTTAATTTTAATGCTGCTGTCTGGTTATCTTGATAGTTCCCGATAGAACTATTTAAAGGTATTGGTCATTATATTATCAAATTCGCGGTTAATGAAGATATTTCACTACGGGCTATTTCTGATTATAGCTTTGGTTATAGGATTTGAACAAGCATATGCCACCCATATCCGGGCTGCCGAGATCACCTCCCGCCGGATCTCCAATGTGGCGCTGACCTATGAGTTTACCATTGTGGGGTTTACCGATACCGGTTCACCGGTGGTATTTGGCGATGGCATGATCAATTTTGGCGACGGGCGGGAGGTACAGCTGGATCTGGAAGCAGATTCCTTTGTACGAGGGATCTTTCTGGGTGACAATAATGAGGTAGAGCAATACATCATCAAGATCACCCACACCTATAATTCCCCCGGGGTTTATACCATTAGTTACCTGGAGCCCAACCGCAACGATGAAATTGTGAATATAAATCGAGGTAATTCGGTCCAAACTCCCTTCTATATCGAATCACAAATATTGATTGACCCCTTTATCGGCCTCAATAGTTCTCCTATCCTATTGGTACCTCCGGTGGATAATGCGGCCGTGGGTATTAAGTATATCCATAATCCCGGGGCTTTTGATCCGGATGGTGACAGCCTTTCTTATGTGTTCGTAACGCCATTGCAAGATGAAGATTTACAGGTGCCAAATTACGAGCAACTCAACAATCCATTCTTTTACATGGATCCTTTTTCTTTTGCTCTGGGCAATGAAGGGATGACTGGGCCGGCCACCCTCAACCTGGATCCGGTGGTGGGTGACCTGATCTGGGATGCTCCCGGCAACCTGCTGGATAACTCCCAGGGCGACTTTTCGGAATACAACGTAGCCTTCCACATCCAGGAGTGGCGCAAGATTAATGGAGAGTACCGCCAGATCGGGTTTGTGACCCGGGACATGCAGATCATCGTGGAGGGTACTGACAACCAGCGCCCGGAAGTGCTCATTCCCGAGGACACCTGTATTGAAGCCGGCACCACCTTGACCGCCCTGGTACAGGGCAACGACGCGGACGGTGACCTGGTGCTGATGGAAAGCTTCGGCGGAGTGTACAACAACGTACCCCTGGAATTTGCCACCTACAGCGCCCCTCCCGGAGTATTTCCCCCTGAATACCAGCCCCAGCCGGGGTTGTTGGATTTTCAGTGGGAAACCAACTGCGATCATGTGCGCCAGCGGCCCTATCAGATCCAGTTCAAAGTGACCGACAGCTCGGCAGTAGACCAGTTTCACCTGCCCCTGGTGGATATCAAGACCTGGAATGTCACCGTGGTGGCCCCGGCTCCGGACCTGACCGCCGTGCAGGTGGGAAGCAGTACTTCGGTAAACCTGCAATGGGAACCCTACCTGGATCAATGTCCCAACCATCCTGATGTAGAGGTACAGATCTATCGCCGTATCGGCAGTTTTGAGTTTGATCCGGAAGGCTGTAACATCGGCATTCCGGAAGGTTCCGGCTATGAGTTGGTGGGTACTGTGGGCGCAGATGAAACCATATTCACCGATGACGACGGGGGAGCGGGGCTCAATCCGGGCTCCACCTATTGCTACCGGCTGGTAGCGGTATTTCCCGGTCCTGCCGGCGGCACCAGCTACGCCTCCCAGGAGATCTGTGCCACCATAGAGCTGAGCGGGTCGGTGATCACCAACGTGGACATCACCCAGACCGGAGTGGACGACGGAGAGATCTTTGTGCGCTGGATACAACCCATTAATGTGGAGGCCGGGGTATTTCCCCCCCCTTACCGCTATGAGCTGAGCCGGGCCATCGGTTTCAGCGGAGAGGCGGGCCGCACGGTACTGGCCAGCGGGCTCACCGATACTACCTTTACCGATACCGGGCTCAACACTGCCGAGCAGGTATACAACTACCGGGTGAAGCTGTTCGACGCCAACGGCACGGTAGTGGACAGCTCCTCCACTGCCTCATCGGTAAGATTGGATGCGGCTTCTTTGAATCAGTCCATAGAGTTGAACTGGGAGGCTCAGGTGCCCTGGTCGATCAATACCGGCAGTTTTCCCATCCATCGCATCTACCGCGACAATGTACTGGCCTCAGACCCTGATGAGCTGGTAGAAATCGCCCAGGTGGATGTCACGGTAGCCGGACTGACTTTCCTGGATGACGGCAGCGCTACCGGCCAGCCCCTGTCCCAGGATATTGAGTATTGCTATTTTGTGGAGACCTTTGGCAGTTACGATAACCCGTTGATCGCCGAGCCGCTGATCAACAAGAGCCAGATCATCTGTGCCCAGCCCGGGGATGAGATCCCGCCCTGTACCCCGATCCTGTCATTGGAGGTACCCGACTGCGAGCAGTTTCTCTCTGACAAGTCCTGCGGGTTCAGTGACTTCAGCAATACCTTGAGCTGGCAGCGGGACCCCGATGCAGCCTGCGATGATGATATCCGTAGTTTTAATATCTACTTTTCGGCTACCGGGGTAGACAGCGCCTTCAGCCTGATCGCCAACGTGCCCGATACCTTCTTCATCCATCAGAACCTCTCCTCGTTTGCCGGCTGTTACCGCATCTCAGCGGTGGACCGCTCGGGCAATGAGAGCCCGCTGACCGAGATGCTGTGCATCGACAATTGTCCTAACTACTATCTGCCCAATGTATTCACTCCCGACAACGGAGATGATATCAATGATGAGTTCCAGGCGTATTTCGATGTGCCGGGATTTGAGAATGTAGACCTAACCAAATGTCCCCGCTTTGTGGAGACGGTGAGCATCCAGATCGTCAATCGCTGGGGTAAAGAAGTGTTCAGTTTCAATTCTGAAGACCCCGGCAATGAAGGCAATATTTTGATCAACTGGGATGGCCGGGACAAGAACGGCAATCCACTGCCGGGAGGCATCTACTACTATGTAGCCGATGTTACCTTTGACGTGCTTGACCCCAGCCAGGCTGATACCCAGATCAAGGGATGGGTACATTTGCTGAGACAAAGCAATGAATGACCCGGTCATTTTCTTTGATGGAGTTTGTAATTTGTGCAATAGCGCGGTTGATTTTATAATCAAACGAGATAGCAAGGGAACATTTAAGTTTTCTTCGCTCCAGTCTCCAG
The DNA here is from genome assembly GCA_965224285.1 of Cyclobacteriaceae bacterium. Lineage (GTDB taxonomy): Bacteria > Bacteroidota > Bacteroidia > Cytophagales > Cyclobacteriaceae > JAJCYK01. The sequence goes on along the minus strand of OZ245043.1, from coordinate 2,073,144 downwards.
AGGCCCAAAAACTACTGAAATCTGTGAATTTGGATCAAGAGGAGTTAACTACCATGATACTTTTGAAACAGGGTCAGGTTTACACCCGCAGCGATGCAGCCCTGGAAATTGCCAGGAACCTTGACGGTGTTTGGCCCCTGTTATACGGGTTAAAAGTTGTGCCAAAATTCATCCGGAACGGAGTTTATCAATGGATATCCCGCAACCGATATCGGTGGTTCGGTAAACGAGATACTTGTAGAATACCAACTGATCAAGAAAAGCAACGATTTCTCAGTAATATTTCCTCATCAAATTCCTTTGTGGCAAGGTGACCCAGGTATTTGGAAATATCTGTCAAAATTCTGAACCTTGCATAAGGGCTAAACAGATAATTTATGAAAGCTTATGTTTTTCCCGGTCAGGGATCCCAGTTTCCCGGAATGGCCGAGGAGCTGTATCAAATTCCTCAGGGGAAAAAATTATTTGATACTGCCAACGACATCCTGGGGTTTCCCATCACAGAAATAATGTTTAAAGGGACTAAGGAAGATTTGACCAAGACTGGAGTGACCCAACCTGCAATATTTCTCCACTCTACGATTCTGGCTTTAACATCTAAAAATTTTCAACCCTCTCTGGTAGCGGGACATAGCCTGGGAGAGTTTTCGGCACTGGTTGCTAACCAGACATTGACTTTTGAGGATGGCTTGAAACTAGTCAAGGCCAGGTCCCGGGCCATGCAAAAGGCCTGTGAGACCAATCCAGGCACTATGGCCGCTATACTAGGGCTTGAATCAAAGATAGTTGAATCTGTATGTGCCTCTGTTGATGGCACAGTAGTCCCGGCCAATTACAATAGCCCGGGCCAGGTAGTAATTTCAGGAGAAAAGGACGCAGTCATGGAAGCCTGTGAGCGGTTGAAGCAGGCAGGCGCCAGGAAGGCAATACCTTTGCCGGTACATGGAGCATTTCATTCCCCTTTAATGGAGTCGGCAAGGGCTACATTAGCGTCTGCTATTAGGGAAACCACTTTCAATACCCCTAGTTGTCCTATCGTTCAAAATGTGGATGCAAATATCTACTCCGAGGTGGCAATCATCCAGCAGAACTTAATTTCTCAATTGACCCAGCCGGTAAAATGGACCCAAACCATACGTAAAATGATTGATTACGGAGTCACAGAGTTTATCGAGACCGGGCCTGGTAAAGTGTTGCGTGGACTGATCAGTAAAATCAACGATTCCGTAGAGGCCTTAAATTTAGAGTCGTAGTTGTTTAACAGATAATGGATCAGAACATTTTTCCAAAAGTTCTTGCTGGGAGAGTCCTAATACCGGGTGTACTTCGTGAGGAGCAATTTCCACCATGGGCTCCAAGACAAACCGGCGCAAACTGATCTTCTGGTGTGGTATGGATAGTATTGGAGATTTTATCACCTGGTTGCCGTAGTACAGAATATCAATATCCATATATCGAGACCCGTTCATTATGCGGCTTTGCCTACCCAGGGCAATTTCTATGCTGATACATTGATATAACAAAGCGTAGGGATTTAAGCTGGTGTTGACCTTTAGAACCTGATTCAGGAAATCAGGAATTTCGGGTATACCCCAGGAAGCGGTATTATACAGAGAGGATCGCTGATCAATTTCTCCAATTCGGGATTCAATACCAGCAATGGCTTGAGATAACAGATCATGGCGATCTCCTAAATTTGAACCCAAAAGCAGAAATATTCCTGTCATCCACCTAAATACCCAAAAATATAAAAACACTTTAACAAATGATCACAGTCTCGTATTATTGTATGCTTATACAGTAACCATTTGATTATGTTTATCCGACAGGTATTGGCGACCCTGATAGGGTTGGTGATTTTTTCTATATTTTCCGTCATCGTGTTGTACTCCACCATAGCAGTAATAACTATGACGAAAGATGCTGGCGTCGATATTGAGGACGGGAGCATACTATATTTGAAGATAGACCGACCCATAACTGAACGAACAATGGAGTCCCCATTGGTGGAATTGGATTTAATTGGGGGAGGCGCTGCAGGAGTAGGTTTGGATGAATTGTCCCGATCCGTGGCCCGTGCGGCTAATGATGATCGTATTGAAGGGATATACCTGGAGCCCAAGTTTTTATATTCCGGATTGTCCAAGTTAAAGGAGTTGAGAGACGTATTGGAGAAATTTAAGGAAACCGGAAAGTTTATCGTTGCTTTTGGGGAATACTACACAGAATCCGAATATTATCTGGCATCTGTAGCTGACGAAGTTTATTTACCGGAAGAAGGCCTGATGGAGTTTAATGGGTTTCGTGCCGAATATAACTTTCTAAAAGGCACCCTGGATAAGATCGGGGTGGAGACCCAGGTTTTCAGGGTAGGAGCCTATAAGAGTGCGGTTGAACCCTTCACCAGGACAGAAATGAGTGCTGAGGCCAGGGAGCAACTGGAGTCCATTTTAAGCTCAATCTATGCCACATACATAGAGGATATCGCCCGCACCAGGGAGGTGAACCAGCCAAAGTTGAAGCTAGTGGCCGACAGTATGCTGGCTACCAGCGCCACGGATGCTCAATACTATGATCTCATCACCAAAACCTCCTACCTGGATCAGGTAAAGGATAACTTGAGGGAAAAGCTGGGTCTGGAAGATGATGACAAGCTAAAAATGATCAAGCACCAGACCTATCTTAATTCTACCGATCCTATCTACAGCGGCAGGGAGCGGGTAGCGGTAGTATTTGCCGATGGTGAGATCATGAATGGCAAAGGTGACCGGGAAACTATTGGATCCGAATCAATGGTAAAACTCCTTAGCAAACTGAGAAAGGACAAAAAAGTAAAAGCCCTGGTATTGCGGGTCAATAGTCCTGGAGGAAGCAGCCTGGCATCTGACGTCATATGGAGAGAACTAAAACTGACTGCTGAAAGTAAACCGGTGATCGCTTCCATGTCTGACCTGTCTGCGTCTGGGGGCTACTACATTGCAATGGCTTGTGATTCCATTATAGCTCAGCCAATGACTATTACCGGATCGATAGGGATTTACTCCATGTATTTCAACGCGCAGGAACTATTGGAGCAGAAACTGGGGATAACCACTGACGTAGTAAAAACAGGACCTCTATCAGATGTATTTTCTGTCACCAGGCCCCTCACTGATTATGAAAAGAGCCTTTTCCAAAAAAGCGTGGACCAGGGCTACGAAACTTTTATTACCAAAGCTGCCGATGCTCGTGGCATGGATCCCGATGAACTGGAAAATATCGCAGCAGGAAGGATCTGGTCCGGTACTCAGGCTAAAGAAAATGGACTGGTGGACGGGATAGGCGGATTGAATGAGGCGATACTCCTGGCCGCCCGGGCTTCAGGAGTAGAGGATGATTTTAAGGTAGTGCGATATCCGACCCCGAAATCCTTTTGGGAACAACTGCTTTCAGATTTAGGGGCAGAAGTCGAGGATAGTAGTCTAAAAGCCAGGCTGGGGGATCTTTATCCATACATCAAAAAAATCAAGCAGCTGCATCGTTATCGTGGTTTGCAGGCCCGCTTGCCATTTGATATTACCATTCAGTAATTTTTAAGGAAATATTTTCATTCCATTGTCTCAAAAGGCTAGCTTTATGGGTATAATGGGGTTAAAGTTAAGTTCACATGCGAGCAGTTATTCGGAACGATTGGGAAACATCTGAAATTAAGGAAATCTATAATTCACCGGTATTAGAGTTAATTCATCGGGCAGCTGAGGTTCATCGACAGCACCATGATCCTCAGGAAGTACAGGTATGTACATTACTATCAATTAAAACCGGAGGATGTCCAGAAGACTGCGCCTATTGCCCTCAAGCAGCCCGGTACCATACCGAGGTGGAGGTAGAGAAATTACTGCCTACTGAGCAGGTCCTAAACGCTGCTCTGGATGCCAAAAACTCAGGCAGCACCCGTTTTTGCATGGGAGCCGCCTGGAGACAGGTCAGAGATAACCGGGATTTCGACCGGGTACTGGAAATGGTAAAAGGAGTATGCGATATGGGTATGGAGGTTTGTTGTACTCTTGGAATGTTGACGGAGGAGCAGGCGGTAAAGCTAAAACAAGCAGGTTTATATGCTTATAACCATAATCTGGATACCAGTGAGGAGCATTATCACAATATTATTACCACCCGAAACTATCAGGATCGCCTGGATACTTTGCAGCATGTAAGAGAAGCGGATATATCGGTGTGTTCCGGAGGCATAATAGGAATGGGAGAGTCGAATGAGGATCGTATTAGTATGTTGCACACATTAAGCAACCTTCCCGATCATCCTGAGTCCGTACCCATCAACGCCCTCATCCCGGTGCCCGGTACACCTTTGGAAAAACAGGAGAGGGTCTCAGTTTGGGATATGGTAAGAATGATTGCTGCAGCCCGCATACTGATGCCTAAAGCAATGATCAGGCTTTCAGCCGGTAGAGTGCGGATGAATGCTGAAGAGCAGGCATTGTGTTTCCTGGCAGGCGCCAATTCAATTTTTGCAGGAGATAAATTGCTGACCACTCCAAATCCAGACTATCACTCGGATCAGCAACTTTTTCAGAAATTGAATCTAAAGCCGCGGCCGGCCTATAAGGACAAAACCCAATTGGCATAAAAAAAGCCCCTTAGGAGGGGCTATTAGTTTTTATTTTTGATTGCGCTTAGAAGAGTTTAAATCCAACGGAAAATATCCATTGGTTGTTTCTCTGATCAGTTTCAAAACCAAATAAACGATCTCCAAAAGTGCTTAAATTACCTTCGTACTTGAGGTCCAGCACCATATTCCATAGATCCAGACCCACTCCGGCCTGATAGCCTACAGTGGCGTCTTCATATCCTGATTTTATTTCCTGATCCAATCCTTCTGCCTCCGCATCAAGTAAAATACTCACTGTGGGACCCGCTTGTAACCTCAGGAAATTGGAAAATTTAGTTCCTACCATTACCGGTACATCAAGCTTGTTGAACTCAATTTCCCTGATGTCACGCAGTACGCCATTATCCAATACCACTTCTCCTCCAGATTGGGTAAATAAGGCTTCCGGTTGTATATATAGGTTTCCCAGGGTAACCCGGGCAAAAGCACCTGCGTGGAATCCCGCAGTAGCATCTCCGGATGACAGCGTTTGACCGTTTACCGTCATCTCATCCAAATCTATTTTAGAGGCGCTAAGGCCTACTTTAGGTCCTAATGTGAATTGTGCATAGCTGGTACTAAGTACCATAGTCGCTATGGCAGTAAGCATAACCTTTTTCATAGTTCCGTATAAATTTAGTGCTCAATTGTCTTATTAAACTTTTTTAAATTGCTTTTATTGTTTACAATTATTATTCCAAAGTACCTGGACAGAAATAAGATGATCATCGAAATATTTATATAGCATTGATTATCAATAATATATAAAATCATTTTTTGAGAACTTGGCTTAGTGAATTGTAGTTCAGTTGCATATATCACCCTAGCTTACTAGATGTCATCAATTAGTGAAAGGTTGCATCGAAAATTACAGCAAAGGCTGACTTCCGGTAATTTGCGTCAACTGAAATTGGTTGAGAACCTGGCGGATTTTAGCTCTAACGATTATCTGGGGTTAGCGCAAAACAAAGAGTTAAGCGAGGAAATTGTTCAACGTCACCATAACTTACAGCTTACCAATGGATCCAGTGGCTCCAGGTTGCTAACCGGGAATAGTGCTTACGCAGAACAGTTGGAAGATAAGTTAGGTGAAATTTTTGGAGGGAAAGCCTTATTATTCAGTTCCGGCTACTTGGCTAACCTGGCGGTGTTATCATCCGTTCCTCAAAGAGGTGATACCGTCATTTATGATGAGGCCATTCATACCTGCATCAAGGAGGGGGTAAGGCTTAGCAATGCCAGACATTACAGTTTCCGTCATAATGATATCAAAGATTTAGTCAAAAAGCTTAAAGCTTCCAAAGGCCCGGCGGTGGTAGTAATTGAATCCATTTATTCCATGGAAGGAGACTGGGCAGACTTGTCAACGATCATGGAAGTATGTAAGGATTTTAATGCCGAATTAATCATTGACGAGGCTCATACCACCGGATGGTATGGACCAACAGGAGCAGGCTGGGTGCGTGAGTTGGGATTGGAGGATCAGTTTTTAGCCAGGATCTATACCTTTGGCAAGGCATTGGGAGCCCAGGGAGGAGTAGTTATAGGGGAGAAGCGACTGATAGACTACCTGGTGAATATGGGAAGGCCGTTTATCTATACCACAGCGCCATCCGATTGGATGCTCTGTCAGCTGGATGTCTCATGGGACTTCATTGGTAACAGCCACCTTGAAGTGGATAAATTGAACCAAAACATTAATCTGTTTAACGATCTTATGTCCGGACAGAGGGAGTTCAGGTCCAACCCGCGAAGCCCAATACAATTGATTACAGCAGGCGGCAATAAGCAGGCTGTTGCAATGGCTGATTTTCTATTTAGTAAGGGCTTTGATGTCAGACCCATATTGGCGCCCACGGTAAAGCCTGGTAGTGAGAGGTTGAGAATTTGCTTACATAGTTTCAACACAGCAGACCAGATTGTTAACTTAGCCGAGAATCTCAAAAGTAAGCTGTGAAATATTTTGTATCCGGGATTGGGACAGAGGTAGGGAAGACGGTAGCCAGCGCTGTTTTAGTGCAGGCCCTGGAAGCGGACTACTGGAAGCCGGTGCAATGTGGTTCCCCCAAAGACATCGACACGGTCACATCATTGGTCAGCCATTCCGGAAGTATATTTCATCAGGGGGTCTTTTTACAGGAGCCTGCCTCTCCCCATCAGGCCGCCAGTAATCAAGGGGTTCACTTGGAATTAAAACATCTCAAGTTACCACCAATTAGAGAATCTCTGATAATTGAGGGTGCAGGCGGCCTAATGGTACCGCTAAATGACGATGAGCTAATGATCGATATGGCGAAAAAATTTAGTGATGGAGTAATATTGGTAGTAAAAATTTATCTCGGTTGTATAAATCATTCACTATTGAGTATTAAGATATTAGAATATCATCAGGTTCCATTATTTGGTCTGATCTTTAATGGGCCACAAAATGAGCACACCAAGCAAATCATAATGAAGCACAGCCAGGCACCTGAATTAATTCACCTTACGGAGGAGCAGGATCTAAATCCATCGATCATCAATAGGTGGGCAAGGCAATTAAAGCAAAATTGGACATGAATAAGCAGGAACTGGATGCCCATTTGATTTGGCACCCGTTCACACCCCTGGAAGGTAGTGATCCGAATTTGTTGATTGCCAAAGCGGAAGGAGCGGTGTTATACACGGACACCGGAGCCCCAATTATTGATGCCATAGCCTCCTGGTGGGTCAATCTTCACGGACATGGCCATCCGCAAATAGCTCAGGCGATTTTTGAACAGGCACAAACTCTGGAGCATGTGATGTTTGCCGGATTTACTCATATTCCGGCCATAAAATTAGCCGCCAATCTGTTGAGTATTTTACCTGATAATCAAAAGAAGATCTTTTTCTCTGACAATGGGAGTACGGCGGTTGAAGTAGCCTTGAAAATGGCCATGCAATACTGGCATCATCAAGGGGGAAAAAAAAGGTCTGTGGTAGCGTTGGATGGAGGTTATCACGGCGACACGTTTGGAGGAATGTCTGTGGGAGAGAGAGGCCCTTTTACCACTCCTTTTTGGCCTTATTTATTTGAAGTTGATTTTATCCCGTTTCCAGTCCAGGGGCAGGAAGAGAGGACTGTCAATACTTTCCGTAGCTTGTTATCCAAAAATCAGGTGGGGGTATTTATCTTCGAACCCCTTATCCAGGGGGCTTCTGGTATGAGAATGTATACAGCCAAACTGCTGGATGAACTGATCCGGTTGGCCAAGGAGCACCGGGTAATTTGTATAGCCGATGAGGTAATGACGGGATTCGGAAGGACCGGTACTTTATTTGCCTCTGATCAACTAGCCTGCAAGCCAGATATTTTTTGTCTGTCGAAAGGGCTAACCGGAGGCGCCATGGCCTTGGGGGCCACCAGTTGTACGGAAGAAATTCAGACTGCCTTCCGCCATAAGGACTTGATGAAGACATTTTTTCACGGACACTCCTTTACTGCCAACCCCCTGGCCTGCGCAGCTGCCAATGCCAGTTATGAATTACTGATTTCTCCCCAATGCAGGATGGATATCCAGCGTATTTCCGACCATCATAGCAAATTCAAAGCTCATGTTGAAAATTTGCCTAAAGTTCGCTCAATACGACATATGGGAGTGATTTTGGCATTGGAACTGGAGACTTCGGAGCAAACCTCCTACGTAAATGAAGCCAGGCATAAGCTTTATCCTTATTTTATCTCTCAGGGGGTATTGATCAGACCGCTGGGCAATGTGATTTATATCTTGCCACCATATGTGATTACCGATGACCAACTGGAAAAATCATATGCAACTATCGAAGAACTTCTGTTAACTAATTAACTAATTTGAAATAGATAGGAACCGCTACCCGGGTATCTACAGTTTTTCCCGCTAACTTTCCCGGGGTCCAACCCTGGTATAATTGAACTACCCGCAGAGCTTCCTCATCGCAGCCGTATCCGATCCCTTTCACCACACTGGCATCAGAAATTGAGCCGTTCTTGCGTACTACAAATTGGACAATTACCATTCCCGAAACATTGGCCTGATAGGCAGCGCTGGGATACCGGATCTTACGAGAGGTGAATTTTGCAAATTGCTCGTATCCACCAAGCGGCTCAGGTAGAACATCTACAAAGTTTTTAACTTCATCCACTGCCGATTCTTCGTTGGCCAAATTGACCGCACTGCTCAGGCTTGAGGAGTCGAAAGGAGCATCCTGGGTAGAGTCAGAGAGTTGTGCAGATCTGGCCGAGTTGACGATCTGTTCATTGACCCCGTTATCATCCGACCACTGGGACCCTGTTTCTGCCTGTTGTTCGGAGGGTTCTTCACCACGGAATCTATTGGCAGAATTGACCGGTGCACTGACCGGTGAAGCCCTAGATGATTCTTCCTCTGGTTGATCCGCAGGTGTCTGGGGTTCAACAGAAAGCTGGTCCAGCGAAAGCAGTCTGGATTGACTTAAAAATACTTTGCAACTATCGATCCGCTGTTTAAGATATTGACTTTCGGGCTCATCAGAGATAGCCAGTGTGTATTGCACTAATGCTTCCAGATAATTGCCGGTACGAAAGAACTCATCACCTACAATCCTTTGGATTGAGGCCTCAGATGGCGCTTGATCAACCAACTCCTGTTCGGTATTTTCTTCAGGGAAGAAGATAGGATACATGGTATACATCAAACCCCCGGTAGTTGACAGCAAGGTCAGAAGAATGGCGACCATTAACAATCTGGTGTAGGATTGTCGTTGAGCCATCCGGGTCCTTCTGAGGATGGAACCGCTACGCGCATTTTGAGACCGCTTGCGGACCTGGGTTTTAGCCCGTTGAGGTTTTTTCTCATTGGATTCAACCGGTTTTACTTCACTGGTTTCAGGCTGGCTGTCGGCGGATGCTGTTTCCTTTTGGGGTGCCTGGTTTTTTTTCTTGACGGGGTTGGGATTGACCGCATGTTCGGTACTTGAAGCGGAGCGTTGATTTTCTGTATCAGGAGAGGTGGGCCGGGCAATATTAGGGGTAAGGGAAGAAGCCTCTGCCGGCGCTGTAGTTACTTCCGGTGTGAGATCAGAGCTTTTTTCCTGTAGCAGGTAATTCTGCAACTGGCTGATCTCTTCGATATACTTATTAATCTTGGATTCAGATTCCGGATCAAGATCAACTGTGCCATTATTTAGGAAACGGTCTACCAGTTGTTGCGCCTGATCCAGGCTCTGTTGTATTTGGTTATCTACCCCGGCAGCAAGCTCAGGAGAGACATGAGGAGCAGATTGTTTCATGATCAGATAAGCCTCCTCTATTTTTTCCAGGTTCTCCCGGTACAACATCCGAAAATGATCGGAGGGTGCGTTGCTGATGGCCTTCTGGTAATCACGGTGAAGCTCCAGGTATCGTTTTCGTACCAACTGCTCACTGGACTTGCCCGGAAGGTTCAAATACTCTAAAGCTTCTTCACGAGTCATAACATTCTATAGCGGTGAGAAAAACCGGGTATTACTGCTGCTGGAAAACTAAAATAGCAAATAAATCAGGTCTCTGCAATGCAAATGACCAACTCAAATACTGCGATTGGTATCAAACCTCTCCAGATAGTCTGCCACACGCCTTACAAACATGCCGCCTAATGAACCGTCCACCACCCGGTGATCATAGCTATGGGATAAAAACATTTTATGCCGGATGCCGATAGCATCACCGTGAGCGGTTTCAATGACTGCCGGCTTTTTGGTAATTGCCCCCAAAGCCAATATTCCTACCTGAGGTTGCAGGATGATTGGTGTACCCATTACATTACCAAATGAACCCACATTGGAAATGGTATAGGTGCCTCCGGTTAGCTCGTCAGGTTTCAGCTGGTTATTACGGGCCCTTCTGGCCAGATCATTAACTTTTTTGGTAAGCCCCACTAAACTCAATCTGTCGGCATGCTTAATTACTGGGACTATTAAATTGCCTGAAGGCAATGCCACCGCCATACCGATATTGACATCCTTCTTCTTAATGATCCTGTTGCCATCCACCGATATATTGATCATGGGATAATCGGCAATAGCTTTTACTACTGCCTCAATAAAGATGGGAGTAAAAGTTAGATTATCTCCTTCTCGCTCCTTAAAAACTCCTTTATGGCGATTTCTCCAAAAAACCACACCGGTCACGTCAGCCTCTACGAATGAGGTGACATGTGGTGAGATCCTCTTGGATTCAACCATTCGGGTAGCGATCATTTGGCGCATTCGATCCATTTCCAGGATCTCATCCTGCCCGCTCACCGGCAGCGCCGGGCTCTCCCCGGGAGTTTCTTCTATGGCTGATGGGCGTGATGTCAGTGCGCGCTGTTCAATATAAGCCAGTATGTCCTTCTTGGTTACCCTGCCCTCTTTTCCTGTACCTGGCACTACCGCTAACTCTTCTTGAGATATTTGCTCCTGTTTGGCAATATTTTTCACTAAGGGGCTATAAAATCGGTCCCCAGATGATGGTGTGGTCTCCTTGGAAATGATGTCGGGCTGAACTTGAGGTTCTGCTTTCTGCTCTTCAACAGGTTCCTCAGCAATTTCAACGGATGAATGACCGTTTTCTGCCGCCCCATTGGCAGTTTCAATGATAGCAATAGGCTGTCCTACAGGGACTACCTCACCTTCCTTGGCCAGGATAGCTTGTAGTGTACCAGAGTGAGAAGAGGGTACTTCCGTATCTACTTTATCCGTGGCTACCTCAAGCACCGATTCGTCCTGCTCGATAGTATCTCCAACCTTTTTTAACCAGGTCAATATGGTACCTTCCATGATACTCTCACCCATTTTCGGCATTACCATCTCAACTTTGGCCATGGCAAATAATATTTTGAATATTATGTTGTAGCAGGGACAAATTTAGCTAATTCAAACCTTTTCTCCATCCATTTCCAATAAAGTTTGGCGGGTGATATTCAAGGCTATCTGCACCGTAAGATCAATATTTATGCCCCTGTCTTTGAAGAGGGAGAGTTTTCTGGTTTTAATATTATTATCCCGGGCTACCGCCAGCCAAATAGTGCCAACCGGCTTGTCTGCAGTTCCCCCACCGGGGCCTGCAATGCCGCTGGTCGCAATGGCGATATTCGTTTTGAAATGCTTTTGAGCCCCTTTTACCATTTCAACTACTACCTGCTCACTAACCGCTCCATGCTCTTTTAAAACCAGCGGGTCAACCCCCAGCATTGAGCTTTTAATCTGGTTATCATAGGCCACTATTGATCCTTTAAAATATTCTGAACTGCCGGGGATAGAAGTTATGGCTTTGGCCAAAGCTCCGCCTGAACAGCTTTCAGCACATCCGATAGTTACCTTATAACGCCTCATAAGTTTCCCTACCACCAGGGGTAGGGTGTCGCTATCGTATCCATAGATATACTTGCCGGCATATTGCTTGAGATGCTCAATTTGCCCTTCGATCTCCTGCTGTAAAGTGGAGGGGTTTGTGCCCATTCCAGTAATCCTCAGTTTTACTTCGCCAAGGCCTGGCAGATAAGCTAGTTTTAAATGCGAAGGAAGTTGTTTTTCCCAGGGAGCAATTAATTCCGATAGCCAGGATTCCCCCTTGCCCACCGTTTTTATCAGTCTATGTTGAATGATGGGAGTATCAAAAACTTTGGACAGCCTTGGTAATACCTGTTCGTTCATCATGGTTTTCATCTCGTGAGGCACTCCTGGCATGGACACATAAACCTTGTTTTCTTCTGAAAACCACATTCCCGGAGCGGTGCCTACCCGATTTCTCAGCGGCTCGCATTTGGTGGGCAAGTTGGCTTGCTGAATGTTCAAATCAGTTAACTCTCTGCCTATTTTGTCAAACAATTGCTGAACCTGCTCCAAGGCGGACGGATCGATCTCCATCTCGCACCGGAAGAACTTTGCCAGGCAAGGCTTGGTCAGATCATCATTGGTGGGCCCCAGGCCTCCGGTGATCAATATTAGATCTGCTCTGGCTGTGGCCTGATCCAGGGCCTCCAGTATATGAGCTTCATTATCACCAACGGCGGTTTTGCGGATTATTTTTATCCCTATCTTATCCAACTCACTGCTGATCCACTGAGAATTGGTGTCGGTTATCTGACCGTAAAGTATTTCATCTCCAATGGTAAGTATCTCAGCTTGTGTATCTTTCATCCTCAGGATTTATTTTTAGCGGCAAATCTACATATAAAGAACGACAGATATATGTAATTTTAGCGTGGTCCTTGATTTCTGGCATGATTTTGAAGTAAGTCAAACTAGTCATATCATTTTAAACTTTTAAGTATGCAATTTTTAAAGAACTCACAGGTGGTCAAAAACACTTCGATTTTCATTATGTTGTTGGGAATGGGTATTTCCTGTACGTCTTCCCAAATCAACCAGACACTTGGTGACATTAACAGCGCATTGGGTACCGGTCAGCCCACTACCAATGAAGTGGTTGCCGGCCTTAAGGAGGCTTTAATCCAGGGAATAAGCAAGGGTTCAGAACAGGCTTCCAAGATTGATGGTTATTTGAAGAATCCCGAAATTAAGATTCCGTTCCCTCCCGAAATACAGGAAGTTGAGGAACGGTTGAGGCAGATCGGGCTGGGGAGTGAAGTGGATAAATTCGTTACAACCTTAAACCGGGGCGCGGAAAGGGCAGCTTTAGAGGCAAAACCAATATTCATTGCAGCCATCAAATCTATGACTATAGAGGATGCCTGGAATATATTGAAGGGTGAAAATGATGCTGCCACCCAATATCTTCAAAGAACTACCTCCGATGCTTTAAAGGACAAATTTCGCCCCATCATTAAATCCTCACTGGAGGAAGTCAACGCCACCAAGTACTACGATGACCTGGTCAATACTTACAATAAAATTCCACTGGTGCGTAAGGTGGATCCGGAGTTGGATAACTATGCCACTGATAAGGCAATAGAGGGGTTATTTTACCTGGTAGCTCAAGAGGAGGCCAACATACGGGAAAATCCGGTAGCCCGTACCACTGAACTGTTGAGAAAAGTATTTGGCTATGAGGGCTAATAAAAAAGGCAGTAAAATCTTTCACTGCCCTTTTTACGTCAATTTTTTAATATCTATCCCAGATAGGGGATCAACAGCTTCATCGCTGGATGGGCGCTTAGCTTGTTGATAGCCTTATCCTTGATCTGTCGTACTCTTTCCCGGCTTATGGCTAATTCAGCCCCTATATCACCGAGAGAAAGCTTGGATTCAACTCCTATACCGAAGAACATCTTTATTACCTGACGCTCTCTGGCGGTCAGGATAGATAACAGCCTGTCGATTTCCTTTTTCAACGAATCGTTGTATTCCAGGGCCTCATCTGTTTTCTTAGAGTCATTGTTTTCCAAGACGTCCAACAGACTATTGGTCTCCCCTTGTTCAAAAGGAGCGTCGACGGATAGATGTTTGGAAGATGCTCTCAAAGTGGTCTTGACCTCTTCAACACTGACATCCAGTAATTCTGCCAATTCTTCATCGGTAGGCTCCCTTTCCAACTGCTGTTCGAAATGGGATGCAACTTGATGGATACGGCTGATAGCACCCACTTTATTTGCCGGCAACCGAATCATTCTGGATTGTTCAGCAAGCGCCTGCATGATCGCCTGACGAATCCACCATACCGCGTACGAAATAAATTTAAACCCGCGGGTTTCGTCAAATTTCTGTGCAGCTTTGATCAAGCCTAAGTTTCCTTCATTGATCAGATCATTGAGCGGTATTTTAGTGTGCTGATACTGCTTAGCTACACTGACTACAAACCTTAGATTAGCTTTAGTTAGTTTTTCTAAGGCCAATTGATCACCTTGTTTTATTCTCTGAGCTAATTGTACTTCTTCTTCAGGAGTCAATAATTCTACCTTACTTATCTCGTTAAAGTATTTTTCCAGGGTTTGGCTATCCCTGTTGGTTATTGACTGAGTGATTTTTAATTGTCGCATATAATATTTATCCCTCCTATGTTATTCATTTCTACTCATATCCATAATATCAAACCTTTTAAAGGTTCATAAAGTTTCAAAAATCTGACTTGGGAAAGTGAGTAAGCCCCAAATAGACCTATTACGGTCTCAAGACGAAAAAAGTTACTATGGTGTGTAAGAAAAATGAGCTTTATTCGATTTTTTGGACTAATCTTGAGGATAATTCCCCTAAATGGCCTCTTTTCGCACAACTTCCACCTCAATTCCTGCCCTCTTACCTTAAAAGTCCGAATATATAAAAAAGTTTTGAAAAAATTGCAATTTTTTTAACATCCGGGCCTGATTTATCCCAAATCAACTAAACATTAACGGGTTTTTACCTTAGATATTTTAATTTAATTCAGAATGGCAAGGGCTCGCCTTGATCCCGGGTAAGCTCACTGTAGGCTTTTTGTAAAGTCTTCAATATATCCTGACTGCTGTAATTTTCGATTGTCCTTCCATCGATTTTCCGTACCGGAGCCAGTTCTCCCATGGTGCCGGTGGTAAACACCTGCTCCGCGCTGTACAGTTCTGATACAGAAATGTTGCGCTCTTCTACTGTAACTCCTAAATTTCTGGCTAATTGTATCACTTTTCCCCGGGTAATTCCGGGCAGGCAACTATCTGCCTGGGGGGTACTTAAGATTCCTTTGCGGACCATAAAGATATTTGTGGCATTGGTTTCGGCTACAAAACCATGTAGATCCAACATTATGGCATCATCCGCACCGCAGAGATTAGCCTCAATTTTGGCCAGGATATTATTGAGTAAATTATTGTGGTGTATTTTTGAGTCCAGGTGATTGGGGGAATTGCGTCGGATGCTGCTGGTGATCAACTCCAATTCCATGGAGTGGTAAATAGGGGGTTTCCACTCTGCCAGGACAATAAGAGTACATCCGCTTTGATTTAGTTTGGGGTTCATGCCGGAGGTGATCTTTTCCCCACGGGTTAAGGTTAGCCGGACGTGGGCTTCATCCCGCATTTGATTGGCTTGCAGTGTTTCGAACAAAGCGTTTTTTATTTCCTGGCTATCCGGAACTTGAGCAAAGTCAAGCGCTTTTGCCGAATGTTGTAATCGCTGAAGATGGTCGCTGAGGGCAAATACCTTTCCTCCATATATCCTTAACCCCTCCCACACGGCATCACCTCCCTGTACCACACTGTCGAATACCGACACTTTGGCCTGATCCCTGGGTAGCAGTTGCCCTGCCACATGGATCATAATATCATTATTCCGTGGGTCAAATTTTTGTAACATTTTTAGAAAAGTCTATTTGTATAGTGAGCATACTGGTCAAACTCAAACTTAGGTTATCTTCAACCCCTTTCCCAAATGGTAAAGTGAAAATCGTATTGGTGCTTTGGGTCCTTGGGATGAATGATGCGACTGCGCAATTTCCAGGGACCATTCCGGTATTCCGGAAAAAAAGTATCGGCGTTGTCGAATTTTGCCTGGACCTCTGTAACATAAAGCCGCTGGGCCATTCCCATAGTTTGTTCGTAGATCTGGCCGCCTCCAATTATAAATAACTCTTTTTCATTTAGGGATCCGGCCAATTCTATTCCCCGCTTGATGTTCTCTACTACCTGAATTTTTTGACCAATGCCAAAATTTTCTTGTCGGGTTACCACAATGTTAGTGCGGTTTTTTAAGGGACGAAACTTTGGAGGTATGGATTGATAGTTCTTTCTGCCGGTAAGTATGCAATGCCCATCGGTCTTGCGCATAAAGAACCGCATGTCCACCGGCAATTTCCATAGAAGGTCGTTGTCCTTGCCGATGGCCAGGTCCTGGGCCACCGCAGCGATCATAGAAATGGTCATAATTGGTTACCCCTTAAAAATGCTCCGATATTCATTGCTTTCTTTCCGGGAGCTTGAAGTTGCTCAACCGCAATCACTCCATCTCCGGTGCAGAAATGCAAGAAACTCAGGTTGTCAGTATAAAAAGAGCCAGGATCATCCTGGTACAAATTATCCTCCAATATTTTCACTTGCAAGATCTTATAAATCACCCCGTTAATACTGGTCCTGGCAGTAGGTACCGGGTTTAAACCCCTGACCAGGTTATAAATTTGGAGGGCCGACCAGGTCCAGTCTATTTCACAATCCGGTTTATGTATTTTGGGAGCTTTGGGAAGATTTGGGTCAAAGTCCTGAGGGGTGAGTTGGTAATTTCCGTCTTCGATCAACCTGACGGTATCCAGTACCAAATCGGCTCCCTGATGCATTAGTCGCCGATAAAGACTGCCGGCAGTATCTGTCGGTGAAATAGACTCTTCCTGCTGAAGAATTATGTTGCCGGTATCAATTTCATGCTTTAGGAAAAAGGTGGTCAATCCGGTTGTTTTTTCACCATTGATGATGGCCCAGTTAATGGGGGCAGCCCCCCGGTATTTAGGCAGCAGGGAGGCATGTAAATTAAACGTACCCAGAGATGGCATGGACCAAACCACTTCCGGTAACATACGGAAGGCTACAACTACTTGTAAATCAGCGCCAATTGCTTTTAACTCTTCCAAAAATGCGGGACTTTTAAGATTTGGCGGTTGTAGCAAAGGTATGCCTCGGTCCATTGCCGACACTTTTACCGGCGATGGAAGCAATTTTCGGCCCCTTCCCCGGGGTTTGTCCGGTGCAGTTATTACCGCTGCCACCTGGTAATGCCGTTCCAAAATTTCCAGGCTGGGCACAGCAAACTCCGGTGTTCCCATAAATACTATTCGCAGGCTTGACATAAAGTATGGGCTTTAGGCAGAAGGCTTATACAACGATTTTCGTGCATATTTACTACAAATAGGACAGCTACTAAAATCATGACCCCGGGCTGGACAATATTCTCTGCCAAAATAAATTATTTGCAGATGAAGCTTATTCCAGATTTTTTCCGGATACAATCGTTTCAGATCCTTTTCGGTTTGCTTTACATTTTTTCCACTGCTAAGCCCCCAACGATAGGCCAGTCGGTGTATATGGGTATCAACTGGGAATGACGGTACCCCAAAAGCCTGTGCCATTACCACCGAGGCCGTCTTATGCCCTACGCCAGGAAGTGCTTCCAATTCTGCCAGGGACTGTGGGACTTTCCCACCGTGTTCTTCCAGCAATATTTGTGAGAGGTTGTAGATGGCTTTAGATTTTTGCGGTGCTAATCCACAAGGCCTCACTATGGCCTTAATATCCTCAACAGTGAGTTGCGTCATGGTCGAAGGGTTATTGGCCTGTCGGAATAGGTGAGGAGTGACCTGATTCACTCGCTGATCCGTACATTGAGCTGACAACAATACCGCAATTAATAAGGTATAGGCATCCTCATGATCTAAGGGAATAGGGGGATTAGGGTAATAACCATCCAGGATACCAGCGATGTCCCCGGCTTTTTGCAATTTCTTCATAAATTTGATTCAGGATAAAGGAGGTATCGCTGTCGTATTTCCCGGTAATTTTTGAGGCCTTCATTCCAGGTTGCTCTGATCTCTTCTTCAGTCATACCTTCTTGTACTTGCTCCATTAAAAGACTATTGCCCGCCAATAAATGAAAGTAATCTTTAAAAAATTCCTCTCTTTCCGGAAACTCCTTATATGCCCGAATGAGATAAGATAAAGTGAACTTTGGTGGTGTGATTGACCGCAGATCCCAACCACCGCACAATTGGTCCTGATGTTTGGGATTTAAGGCTTTTCCTTCCATAGAAACCGGAGTAAAAGAAAAGCTGCTATCACTGAATAGCGGATGCCCCACAACCTGAAACGGAAACTCCGTACCCCTACCAATACTGATGTCTGAACCTTCAAACAGGCATAAGGAAGGGTAAAGCCTGATGGACTGAAAGTTAGGAAGGTTGGGAGAGGGTTTCACCGGCGGATCGTATTTCATGGCATGATGATAATTTTCCATGGGAATTATCTTTAGGTCCACAGTTGCACTATCTGACAGCCAATGCTCACCCTTTATCATGTTTGCTAACTCTCCTACGGTCAACCCGTGTACTATGGGAATGGGATGCATCCCCACAAAAGACCTTTGTTCCTCTTCCAATATAGGGCCATCCACATAATCACCATTGGGATTGGGCCGGTCCAGTACTAACATCTGCTTACCATAAATTCCGCAGGCTTCCATAACGTAATGCATGGTACTGATGTAGGTGTAGAAGCGCACTCCTACATCTTGAATATCAAACAAGACCAGGTCCACATCGCTGAGATGTTCTTCACTGGGTTTACGGCTCGATCCATAAAGTGACACTATAGGAAGGCCGGTCAGGCTGTCGGTACTGTGCTGTATCTTCTCTCCGGCCCCGGCCGAACCGCGAAAGCCGTGTTCAGGCGCAAAAACTTTTTTCACCTGTACACCCGAATTTAGCAAGGTGTCGACCAGATGGGTATCTCCGACCCTGGAGGTATGGTTCACCACTAAAGCCACAGCCTTGTTCTCCAGATATGGAAGGTATTCATCCATGCGATCTGCGGCAATTTTCAGGCTAGACTCTTCCGTTATGGGGCTACTTTCACTTTCGGGCGTCGGCTCTATGCAAGCGGCAATAATGATTAAAAATGTGACAACCCAGGCTAACTCTTTCATGTCTAATTGCTTACTTTGCAGGGGATCGGCCATAAAAATAGCTATTATATTGAACCTCCCTTATTATATATCTAAAAGATTGACGGCCAACGGCAATTCTTTTAGTGCCATTGTGCATAAGATCGCATTAGCCAGTATCAGCGTAGGCTTGGCCATAATGCTTATTTCCGTTATGATATTGGGAGGCTTTACCAGCACCATAGAGAACAAGATATTTAGTTTCTCCGGTCATTTTCAAATTCTTAAATTCACGGTTAGCAATTCTTTGGAGGAAGCCCCTTTCGCAGTGCAGGAGGGATTGTTTGCTGTTTCAACACCACCGGATTTCGTGGAGCACCTACAGGAATTTGGACACAAGGCATCTTTATTGAAAAATGGCGAGGAGATAGAGGGAGTATTGCTCAAAGGTGTGGGTCGCAGTTTTGACACTACCCGTTTTGCTGATAACCTGGTGGAGGGTCGGTTCATTCATATTCCCGATTCGGGATATTCCAGGGAGGTGCTGATCAGCAAAAAGATTGCCCGCCTGATGCGATTGTCATTATCGGATGATGTGACCCTCAATTTTATGGATTTTTCCACTACTCCTCCGAGTTTACGGACCAGACGTCTTTCGGTAGTAGGTCTTTATGATACCGGCCTGGAGGATTTTGATGACCATATGGTGATCGGCGATCTGGGCTTGATACGGAGAATGAATAATTGGCCCGACAGCCTGGTTGGGGGATATGAGCTTTTCGTTAATAACTATGGTGAAGCTGGAGAAATTGAAAGATGGCTATATGATAACCTCGATTACGACCTTTATCCTTACAAAGCATCGGATAAATATGCTCAGTTTTTTGACTGGATGCGGCTCATATCCAAAAACGAGGTGATCTTTCTGGTTATTATCACTTTTGTCGCTTGCTTTAACATGGCATCGGTCCTATTGATCATGATCATGGAGCGTACCCAAATGATTGGCCTGCTCAAAGCATTGGGTGCCGCCAACAAATTGGTCAGAAGGGTGTTCATTTACCGGGGGATGCAACTAATTGCCAAAGGAATGCTGATCGGGAATCTGATAGGATTGGGGTTGGCGTATATCCAGGATCGGTTTAAGTTGATCCCCTTAAACCCGCAAAACTACTACATGGAGTATGTTCCCATTCAATGGGACTGGTCAATGGTAATCTTGTTGAACTTTCTGACGTTTATCATAATTACCAGCGTATTGGTGCTGCCCACTATGATCATCTCACGTATCCAGCCTATTAGGGCTATTCGGTTTGACTAAAGCGTAGGAAAATCTGCCAAATAAACTGCGCAATTTCATTTTAATTACACCGAAAGCAGCCTCTTTGAAAATGCCGCTGGATAACTTTGATTCACCCCTGATCCGTTCAGTAAAAACAATAGGAATCTCTTTGATGCGAAAGCCCAATTTCCAGGCGGCAAATTTCATTTCAATTTGAAAAGCATAACCCGTAAAACGAATCTTCTCCAGGTCGATGGTTTCAAGCACCTGGCGGTGGTAGCATTTAAATCCAGCAGTGGTATCATGAATAGGCATCCCAGTAATGAAGCGGACATAAGCGCTGGCGCCATATGACAGAAGAACCCGGCCCATGGGCCAATTTACTACGTTCACCCCAGTTGCGTACCGCGAACCTATAGCTAGGTCACAATCTTCCTCGTGGCAAGTCAAATACAGACGCACCAGATCCTTAGGGTTGTGGGAAAAGTCCGCATCCATCTCAAAAATGTATTGGTAACCTTGCTCCAGGGCATAGCGAAATCCGCGGATATAGGCAGTTCCCAAGCCGCTTTTGTTTTTGCGATTGATCAGATGCAGTTGCCCGGGATATTGAGCTTGCAGCGCTTTAACGATCTGAGAGGTGCCATCAGGTGAATCATCATCCACTACTAATACCTCAAATGGAATTTCCAGTGAAAAGATTCTAAGCAGCAAGGGCTCAATGTTTTCACATTCATTGTAGGTGGGTATAACAACCAGGCATTTACTCACGGCGAACTCTTAACCAGCTAAGGTAATAATTTACTTTCAAATAACGGGTTTATTTAGCTTTTTGCCATTCCTTCCATCCGTTGGCGCAGTCGTTGTTCTTTTTCCTCCTCTTCCTTGATCTTCCACTGTTGCACTTTTACCTGGTCTTTGATCAGTTCTAATGATTGCACTACCATGGATCGTGCAACTTTATCCAATTGACGATCTTTTTCTTCCATATTTATAGCACTGAGAGATAAATGCGCCAGGTCGCTAATAATCATTTTATTCTGAGGACTCCCCAGATCCTGAATTAGTTTATCAATTACATTATATACAATATCATAGATTGCTTTTTGCAGGTTGTCAGCTATGATGGGACCCATAACTGGTATCTTGGCAATGTTGGTTATCTCCTGGTTATCATCCACCGCTTCACTGATTCGTAATTGGACATAATCACGCAGGTCGTCCCGGTAGCTGTCGTAGGTATCGGAGATTACCCGCTGCATACGGTGGGACACCCATTCCACTACTACACCCTTTTGCGGCTCTACTACTTTTTCTAAAATCTCCGTGGCAATGGGGTTGCCCTTCTCGATCTCGTCCTGGATGCCGCTTAATACGTTTACCACCACCCGGTCTGATACCTCCTCCGTGAGAATGTTGAGATACTTATTGAAACCGGCAAATATGTAAGTTCTGGTAATGTCTATGATTTTTAGCTTTTGCAAGCGGACGACAATGCTTATCACTCTCAATACTCTCAAAAACCTGAATGAGCCTACTGGTATACAACCCAAAACGTCGTACCAGTGGATGAAGGGATAAAAGAACCATTTGTAATAGGTGTGATTTTTAATGGCGATTCCCCACCTGATAAATAATTCTAGCAGGAAAACAGCCACAAACCACATGTCGATGGCAAAAAAGTCCTGATGCACCCTGGTGAGATAAAATTGGTAGAAATCGGGTGTTTGGGTTTTAAAAAAATTTTGTACCAGACTACTGCTGAACAGAAGATCGAACAGGATAAGCAGCAGATTGGCTATCAGGATAGCCATCATGATAAGATCGACCACGATGATCCTGGCATCACGGCTTCTGAAGAATTCTTTTAGTCGCATTACCTCAAAACTACTTGAGGGGGCCTTGATTTACAACTTCACCGTTCAGGATCACAGTTTCTATCAAATTAGTCCCATAGCTGTAAGGGAGATAAGCGATGGAGGGAATGGGTGAGGTGATCATCACATTTGCAATTTTGCCGGCTGTTATACTACCTAATTGATCTTGCAGTTCAATGGCACAAGCCCCGTTATAAGTAGCGGCATTGAGCGCTTCTGCTGGCGTCATTCTCATTTTTATGCAGGCTAAAGACCAGATCAATCCCATATTTCCTGAGGGTGCGCTGCCTGGATTATAGTCAGAAGCAAGGGATAGGGGGAGCTCGGCTTTCAGCATATCGCGGGCAGGAGGGTAGGGGAGATTCAGAAAGAAGGCTGCACCGGGTAGTAAAGTAGCCAGGGTATCACTTTTTTTCAGGTATTGGATTTCCTCGTCTGCCACACATTCCAAATGATCGACGCTAATCGCTCCTACATCTACTCCTACCTGCACCCCGCCGCTACGATGCAATTGATTGGCATGTACCTTGGGTTTCAGGCCGTACTTAAGTCCTTCGAGCAGGATGGTGGTGGATTCTTCCGGAGTAAAGAATCCTTGCTCGCAAAACACATCGCAATAGTCGGCTAGTTTTTCTTCGGCCACCGCGGGTATCATCTCCTTCACTATCTGGTCGATATAGTGTTCGCGCTGGGTATTTTGGGGGATGGCATGGGCCCCCAGAAAAGTGGTCTTGATAGTTAACGGGGTGTAGTCCTTCAATTTGCGGGCCACCCGGAGCATTTTTAATTCATCCTTTACGGTCAAACCGTAACCGCTTTTTATTTCCAAGGCACCGGTGCCGGTCAGAATAATCTCCTGGGTCCTGGCCATAGCCTGGACCAAGAGTTGATCTTCGCTGGTATCTTGCAGCAATGCGGCGGAATTCAAGATGCCCCCTCCTTTAGCGGCAATCTCACTGTAACTCAGGCCCCTGATTTTGTCTACAAATTCCTGTTCCCGGCTACCGGCATAAACGATGTGGCTGTGGGAATCAACGAAACTGGGCAGCACAAAACGACCACCAGCATCGATGTTCAGGGACGACGATATACCTGGTTGATCTGCCATCAATCCATAGCTGTGAATCTTTCCTTGATCCAACGCTAAATATGCATCCTCCAAAAGGGTCAATTCATCCATCTTGTGACCAGAAAGGGCCTGACCAGATGGCTGGTCCATCACTACCAATCCCTTGATATTAGATATCAATATATCCATGAGGGAATTTTAGCGGTAAAGTCTGGGTTGATTTTGTGGGGGTACTCCAAATACCGGGAAACCCAAACGGAACATGGCATAGAAACTTCGTTCTTCCAAACTCGGCCTGTATCCTATTTCAGCGCCATAAGAATATCCGATGCGCTTATTGAACTTACCTTCAACACCTGCCCGGAATCCCAGTTCCTGGGTGGAAAGTTGATCTCCATTGATGCGGTCAGCGCCTAATATCATATCCTCTACTTCTACCGAAGGAGCATAGATAATATCTACAAATGCATTAAAGTTGAAATCGTTTACCAATACCCCAAAATCCCGATGAGGTTTAATTGCAATATTTCTCAGCCAGTGTAGAGAAGCTCCCAGATACAAGGCCTTGACTTCCACATTGGCATAAAGTTTGGCGTCCGGCAATGGCGTACTGTTGAGGCCTGTAAGCACAACACCCTGTTCCATAGCTGCTCTGGTAGCGTCGGTGGTGCTGTTATAGAGGAAGCCTCCCCACCTCAGGCCTACTATTTTCCTGAGTTGCGAAGGTACCGGTAGCTTTTGCGGAATACGATTAGCCCATCTTTTACCGCGATAGCGTTGGGAATACATAATGATGGTACTAGTGGCCTCCTTTGGCTTATCCGACAAATGAATGGTCCCTCCGAATTGCAGATAATTGAATGCTTTGTTGTTATCGAAGTTATCCTGATTTTTCTGAGCCACTTCCCGGGCGAAGTCTGTAGCCTTGGCATAAGCCCGCCGCCACTGAGCAGTCAAACCCAATTTTTCTCCGGCTTGATAATCTACTTGGACCCCAAATCCAACATTGACGTTGGTAACAAACAGTTCGCCGTAAAGAGGCTGCAGATGGATCCACAACTTGTTTATGGCATAGGGATTATCTAATACCTCTTCATAGGTGACTACCGGACTATTAATGCTGTCCCGGGTTTGACCCCTAACTGTAAAGCTTAAAAATAAAATGCAACAAAAAATGAAATATTTCGGTGGCATTCAGTGGGGTTGATTATTAATCGATCCCAAAATAGTGATAATAGGTTGTAACAAAAATAAAATCCCTCTCCAATTCATACATTTAAGCTAAAATTCAGAAAAATTATAACCTACCACTGAATTTAGACACTGCCTGAGTGGTCGTCATGAAATAATCTAATTGGTCATCGTCCAATCCTTCTTTATTCATACTCTTAAAGTTGCGTATTAACCTTATTATTTTATTATTTGGATCATCAAAAGCTCAGATCCCTCGATTCGTAAACCCAGCTATTGCCTGAATTGCGATACCTCTTTGGAAAAAGAGGATAATTTTTGTTCACAATGCGGGCAGAAAGCAGTCCATAACCAGGAAGCTTGGAGCATCCTACTAAAGGAATATTTCCAGGAAGTGTTTTCCTACGATTCCCGATTTATCAAAAGCATTAAGCCTTTTTTTCTCAAACCGGGATTCCTGACCAACCAGTTCAATGCTGGCAAAAGAGTTAGTTATATAAATCCTGTAAGGATGTATCTGGCCACTAGTTTGTTTTATTTTTTTGCCCTGGGGATGTTGCTTACCAGATCTGTTAGTTGGGATGATCTGCAGGTAAACAGTCCGGAAGTTGCCGAGTTGGAGGCAGTAAGAGTAGATTCCTTGCTCCACCACGCAGAACTGCCCGACAGTATTCTTGACCAACTGCCTATGGTGGAACAAACAGATTCCGTACCCGCCATTACCAGTATGGATGGATTGATAGATCTGCTCAAAGATCCGGAAATAGGCGATGAAGAATTACTGGATTCACTGGACTTGGAGCCATCGGCGGGTAACTATAAACTTGTGGGCCAATTGAGGAAGGTGGCACGTAAAGAACTGGACGTTTTCATCCCTTTTCTATTGCAGAATGTGCCCATTATGATGTTGCTGTTGCTGCCAATATTTGCCCTGATACTTAAATTGTTGTATGTACGAAGAAATATACTATATGTTAAACATTTGGTACACGGGCTGTACCTTCATTCTTTTGCTTATTTGATTTACGGTGGGGCCATTTTTTTGATAACTTTGGCCGGATTTTCAGAGTCGGGCAATAATTGGGTGGGCGCACTCAGCTTTTTAGGGGTTGCCGTTTACAGTTTTATCTCATTTTTGAAAGTTTACCAACAAGGGTGGTTCAGAACCCTTGCTAAATTTGGACTGGCAGGGTGCCTGTATTTCACTGTTTTATTGATTTTCTCTCTTGGAGAATTTATGATCTCTTTTTGGCTTTTCTAGTGGATATTTTTCAATGCCTGATGGTGTGCTTCCAGGATATGTTCTATTATTTCTGGGGTTATAGCAGTGGATATGAACCAACTCTCGAATTGACTGGGCGGTATATACATTCCACTCCCCAGCATTTCTCGAAAATATCTACCAAAGAGTTTAGTATCTGTGCTTTTGGCACTGTCATAGTCCCTCACTGGATGGTTACTGAAAAATAAGGTAAGCATGGAGCCTACCTGGTTGATGGAATACTTAAGCCCCAACTCATTCAGTGAAGACCGCATGCCATCAGCCAGGTCACTAGTGGCCTTGGCCAGCATCTTATAAATTCCAGGCTCACTTTGCAGCTTTTTCAACATGGTCAATCCGGCGGTCATAGCCAATGGATTGCCAGAGAGAGTGCCAGCCTGATAAACCGGTCCGGAAGGCGCGATATGCTCCATTACCTCTCTGCTGCCGCCATAGGCTCCTACTGGCAAGCCACCTCCAATGATTTTGCCTAAGGTGGTGATATCAGGAGTTACCTGGTAAAGTTCCTGGGCACCTCCAGGGGCTAGCCTGAATCCCGTCATTACCTCGTCAAATATTAATAATGCGCCGTATTGGGTGCAAATTTTTCGTAAACCCGGAAGGAACCCCGGTTCAGGAGGGATGCAACCCATATTTCCCGCTACCGGTTCAACGATCACCGCGGCAATTTCTTCGGCATTGGCATTAAAGATCTCAGTTACGGATTCCAGATGGTTATATCGGGCAATCAGGGTATCCTGCGCCACTCCGGGAGTGACCCCCGGACTGTCAGGGGTACCCATGGTCAACGCCCCACTACCTGCTGCAATTAAGAATGAATCCCCATGACCGTGGTAGCAGCCGGCAAATTTGATGATCTTTGTCCGTTGTGTAAACCCCCTGGCTAACCGTATTGCCGACATGGTGGCTTCGGTACCTGAGTTGACCATTCTAACCAACTCAATGGACGGTACCATCTCGGATATAAGTTCGGCGATCTCCACTTCAACACGGGTGGGAGCGCCAAAAGAAAATGAATGCTCCAGAGCTTCTGCCAGTGATTCTTTAATCTCTGACTGAGCATGACCAAGCACCATGGGGCCCCAAGAATTAAAAAGATCAATGTAGGCATTACCATCTTGATCATTTAAATAGGCTCCGCGGGCAGATTTAATAAAAAGTGGCTCACCGCCAACTGCCTTGAAGGCGCGAACCGGTGAATTAACTCCTCCGGGAATTACTTTCTCTGCCCGTTCGAATAATTCTCTACTCTTTGAGGTTTCCTGCATATTTACTGATTCACCAGTTGGAGTTTACCTTCGTTAAAAGTCACAATAGGTACATGCTGATTGTCACGATGATCCTGGTAACCAAATCCTCTATACAATTGACCGGGATAGAATTTATGGTCTTTAAATGAATGCTGAAAGTAAGTTCCCCCGTCTTGCAGCATTTGTCCGAAAAAGGTGATCAGTTCGTATCCAATAATGCTAAATCGGGTGGGGATGGCTCCCGTGCGGGCTACGTACCTTCTTTGAAAGGTATGGAAATCATCTGATTCGTAGTCAATATAACCAGGCATGGTCATATACACCCCCATACGTTCCAGTTGATTGAAATCGATATATCTTGACCACAGCCAATTCTCGTTGCCCATAATGGATACCTCTGCTCCCAGATTGTCAATATTTCCGATCACATTGGCGATTATAAGCTCTTCATTCGAAGCTACATACACATGCCCAATAGTTTCATCCAGGTTTTCGTTGTCCTTTAGTAGAATACCGGTCAAGTTATCTGTAATAAATCGGGCTATCTCTTCGGCGTCAGCTGTCGGTATGGGGTCCATAACTATCGTTTCGATCTCCTTATCCTCTAGAATCTTTTGGTAAGTGGTCGCCCGTACTGAATCACCGGGCCTGGAACCATAAATGATCAGAGCCTTCTTTTTGGGGTCCATTTGCTTGATCATAAAATTTGCCGCTATGGCTGAAGCGGTTTTATCCCCTGGATGAAACAAAAAAGAATAAGGGTTATTGGCAATGATGGCGCTGTTACTGGAAAGTGGGTTAAGAATATTTACCTGATGTTCCATGGAAAAGGCTTCCACCAATTTGGAAGGCTGCGCATATAAGGGCCCTATAATAAGGTCCATGGTAAGCATTTCATCTCTTTGCAGGATCTCGGCGGTTGTAACACTGTCTCGCCCTGTATCGTAGGCATAAAGTTCAATATTTTTTCCAGCTGCTTTGAGACGTTCATAGCCAAACTTGATACCATCGTATAAATCCAGTACCCATTGATTTGAGTTGAATTTCCGTTCATTTTTAATGTCGTTGGTCATAAAAGGGAAAAGGACCGCCACCCGGTAGCGGTCTTTCATCACAGTTGGGCTTACTACCTGATCGTTTATCTCCGACTCTTTCAGGTTAAAACGTTGGATCAGCCATTTCAATTGGTCTTGGTCGGCCTCGGTCAAAAGAGACTTGGATAATTTCTTGGCCAGATTGGTAGCAATCTCTGGATCGCTAGGGTATTGATGGTGCAGTTCCTTTAAGGTAGAGAGATCAGCCATGGGCAGATATTGGGATTTGATGGCTGTAGCCTGAGAGCTTAGAGAACGGTCACGGATCTGCTCCAGTTGTTGCATGGCCAGGGAGTATTCCTCCTGTTCAAAGTACATTTTAGTTAGCCATAGCTGGGCCTCGTTTTTTTTGGTCCAATTGGGATACTTTCGAATCAATTGCAGAAAGATGTTTCTGGCAATATCCTGCTGCCCATCATAATATGCAGATAACCCATAAAAGTAAGTGGCGTATTCTGCAAAATCATTGGAATAGGTAGTCAGAGGTTTGAATGCTTGTAGAGCCAAGGCATATTGACCGGAATTATACAGGTCTTTGGCATGCAGGTAAGACCGCTGGGGGTTATTGACTGACTGAGACCATAAATTCAGCGGTATTACTAATACCAACAGAAATTTCAAAAGTTTTTTCATTATCAAAAAATTATTCCCATTCTATGGTTGCTGGCGGTTTAGAACTTATATCGTAGACTACACGATTAACGCCCTGAACCTGATTTATTATCCTATTGGAGATTTCTCCTAAAAATTCGTATGGTAAATGGCTCCAGTCTGCAGTCATGCCATCAATACTGGTCACTGCTCTGAGGGAGACAACATTTTCATAAGTGCGTTCGTCACCCATTACACCTACGGAGCTAACAGGCAATAGTATGGCACCAGCTTGCCATACCTGGTTATATAGGTTGTGGTTTTTCAAGCCTTGTATAAAGATATAGTCTACTTCCTGTAACAGTGCAACCCGCTGGGGAGTGATTTCACCCAGTATCCTGATGCCCAGGCCGGGGCCGGGGAAGGGGTGTCTCTCCAAAATATTGGAAGGAATGCCTAACGTATGCCCGACTTTCCTTACTTCATCTTTGAAAAGGGCTTTGAGAGGTTCCACCACCCTTAGATTCATCATTTCCGGAAGCCCTCCTACATTGTGATGTGATTTAATAGTTGCAGAGGGACCTTTAACAGAAACGGACTCAATTACGTCGGGATATATAGTGCCCTGGCCAAGCCATTTTACTGAAGATAATTTATGAGCCTGTTCGTCGAAGATCTCGATAAAAGTGCGGCCAATGGCTTTTCTTTTATCCTCGGGCTCTACTATACCTTCCAGGGCCCCATAAAAACGATCTTTAGCATCAACTCCTTCCACATTCAATCCCATCTCCTGGTATGACTCTAACACCTCTTCAAATTCATATTTACGTAGCAGTCCGTTGTCCACGAAAATACAGTGTAATTGTGCACCAATTGCCTGGTGTATCAAAGTAGCTGCCACGGAGGAATCCACACCACCGGACAAGCCCATTACCACCTGGTCACCGGCAAGAAGGGCGCTGAGTTCTTCAACAGTGGATTTAACGAAATGCTGGGAGGTCCAATTTTGCTTACAACCGCATATATGAACCACGAAGTTTTTCAGTAAAGCCTTTCCCTGTTCCGTATGGGTGACTTCTGGATGGAACTGAATACCATAAGTAGCCTGGCCTCTAACTTGGTATGCGGCGATTTTAACATCTGCGGTGCTGGCCAATACCTGGTAATGATCTGACAGCCCAGTGATAGTGTCGGCGTGCGACATCCATACCTGTGAGTCGTTGGAAATATTCTGCAATAGAGGATTTTGCTGATCGACATCGCTTAATCGCGCTCGACCGTATTCCCGGTGTTTGCTGGAATTAACCTGCCCTCCATTTTGTCTGGCGATAAATTGAGCACCATAGCAAACCCCTAATACCGGTAAACGGCCCATTATTCCGGAGAGGTCAATGTAGGGCGCATCATTGTCGGTCACCGATCGGGGGCCACCGGAAAGTATAAGACCTTTAACCTCATCCGAAAGTGAGGGGAGGTTATTAAAGGGATGAATTTCACAGTATACGTTAAGCTCTCTTACCCTTCTGGCTATCAGTTGCGTATATTGTGAACCGAAGTCCACAATTAGGATTTGCTCCGTCATGTTCCAAAAATACTACCTGTGGTTAGTTGAAACCAGAGGTCAGATTAAAAAGTATCATCCGCCAGATTTTTTTACCCGGTATCCTCGATCCCGCAGCAGTTGTAAAACCTTATCCACAAAATCACCTTGGATTATAATTTGTTGATCCTTTACCGATCCACCTACCCCACATTTGGATTTTAACAGTTTCCCCAATTCTTTCAGATCTCTCTGAGATCCTCTGTAACCGGAGATCAAGGTGACCTTTTTCCCCCCCCGTGATTTCTTGTCCAGGCTGACTCGCAAATCTTGTGCTGAGGCTTCAGGGGTATGCACCTGTTGCTGGAAGGCATCTGCAAAAGTATAGTCGGGATCGGTAGAATATACGATCCCTCCGGATCTCTTATTTTTTCGAGCCATCTTACTCCTTTATTTTACAGGTCCAAACCGGGCGTTTAGCATGGTTAACCACATCTTCGGCAATGCTTCCGCTGAGCAAATGGGACAATCCGGTACGCCCATGCGTAGACAAAGCGATGAGGTCGGCATCGATATCCTCGGCAAAATAGATAATCCCATCTTCCTCAGTATACTCATTGTAAATTTCCATGGTATAATTTTCCAACTGGTGATGTGACACAAATTCCTTTATCCGGTTTTTGATAGTGCGGCTGCTTTCAAAAGTTCCGGGAGTATCGACTTTTACCAAATGTAGTTTAGCTTCCAAGGCACTTTGTAGTTGTTTTAAAGCTTGAATAACGTTGGTTTCCGCATCGATAAAATCTGCCGCAAAGGCAATGTCCTTGATTTGGTCCAGTTCGACGGCCTGCTTTACAGTTATGACCGGGCAATCAGCATAACGCACTACTCTTTCGGTATTTGAACCTATTAGCACTTCCTCGTATCCGGAGGTTCCCTGAGAACCCATAATTACTAAATCTGCCTCGGTTTCCAGAATATCTCTGGAAATATGAGTAAATGGGTTTCCAACATGCAGCGACGATTTGATCGAATGACCCCGGTAGCGATCACCGGATATCAATTTCTCCAACTCACTCTGTCGTTTCTCCAGCAATTTACCGACAAAAATATCCTGGGAATAGTCCTCGGGTATCCCTCCCATGGTTGAAAAGGAGCCGCTGGCAAAGCCCTCTACAATGTGAAGGAGCACTATGGTAGCACCGGTAGCTTGGGAAAGGTCAACAGCGGCATCCAGCGCAAATCCGGCCTGGTCAGAGAAATCTGTGGGAACCAAAATTTTTTTCATCACTGAGAGGTTAGTTTCCGCTAAATATAGTAATGTTTTATTAAACCAAGGTCGCTAGACACTCATTACCAGTCCAATGCCAAAAAGTATCACGTAGAGCAGGGTTGAAAATGCCATTTGCTTGAGGTGGGGGTCTAAGTCCAGGTTCTTTTTACGGGAAATAGCAGCACCGTGTTGATAGAGCAGGATACCAACTGGTAGAAATAGTAGCTGCCAGGGACTGTAATAATTTAGTGCCACAAAGAGCAATGAACTCAACATCCCGACAATAAGTAGCGACCAATGATATCGACGGGCTGTTTTGCTTCCAACCCTCACTGGGATAGATCGTTTGCCCGCCAGGCGGTCACTCTTTAGGTCGCGCAGATTGTTCACATTTAATACCGCAGTAGCAAACAACCCACAACTCAGCGCCGGCAGTAATACGTCCCAGTGGAACTGTTTAGTTTGCAGATAGTAGGTGCCTGTAACAGCCACCAGGCCAAAGAAAATAATTACTGAAAGATCTCCCCAACCTTGATATCCGTAAGGTTTCTTCCCTGAAGTATAGCTCACCGCCGCGTAGATCGCTAGTAAACCCAAGATCAGAAACCCGTAGAATTCTGTTTGGTTCGGTTCAAAGCTGGCCAGGAGCAGGCATACACCTGATACTAAGCTAAGAATACCCATAACCCACATGGCTCTCTTCATTTTAAGCTCAGTAATAAAGCCACTTTGTACCATACGGGGAGGTCCGATGCGTGGTGCGTGATCCGCTCCGTGAATGCTGTCACCATAGTCATTTGCCAAATTTGACAATACTTGTAACCCCACGGTAGTAAGTGCGGCGAGGATAAGAATTCCTATATCAAAGGCTCCTCTGAACCAGGCTAAAAAATTACCCATTCCGACACTGGCCAAGGCTAAAGGAAGAGTCCTGGGCCGGGCCGCGATGATCCAGGGTTGGATGGTACCTATAGCCACCATTACATTCTTTCCGGCACTCTGATGCCTAATAAATCCATAGCCAGCTTGATGGTCCTAGCGGTTTGTGCTGATAGCATCACTCTTAGCGATACCAAATTGGGATCAGTGGCATTAAAAATGCTCACCTCAGCATAAAACCGGTTGTACTCCTTGGCCAGATCGTAAACATACTGGGCGATTACAGCGGGAGAGTATTCTTCAGCGGACAGCTGTATTTTCCGGGGATATTCATTTAACCAATATATAAGCATTCGCTCACATTCCTCCAACTGTTTGATACTCTCATGATCAAATTCTTCAGGGATGGAGGCTTCTACGGCCTTTCGAAGAATTGCTGATATACGGGCATGGGTATATTGGATAAATGGACCGGTATCACCTTGAAAGGATATAGACTCTTGGGGGTTAAACAACATTCTTTTTTGAGGATCTACTTTAGTCAGGAAATACTTAAGTGCCCCCAGTCCTAAGGTTTGATATAAGGCTTCAGCTTCTTTTTCAGTTAAACCTTCAATTTTTCCCAACTCCCGGGTATGTTGTTCTGCAGTGGCGATCATTTCGGCAATGATTTGATCGGCATCTACTACCGTTCCCTCGCGTGATTTCATCTTCCCGCTGGGTAGATCCACCATGCCATAACTGAGGTGATACAACCCCTTTGAATAGGATTTGCCTAAGCGCCGAAGGATTTCAAACAGTACTTTAAAATGATAATCCTGTTCATTGCCTACCACATATACCGATCTATCAAAATTATAATCCTGATGGCGCAGGTCGGCCGTGCCCAGATCCTGGGTCATATAAACGGCCGTACCGTCTTTTCGCAGGATTAGTTTTTCATCCAGTCCAATGTCCTCCAGGTTAACCCAAACTGATCCGTCATCTTTGCGGTAAAACACCTCTTTTTCCAGCCCCTGCTTCACCAGGTCTTTGCCCAGTACATAGGTGTTTGATTCATAGTATATCTTATCGAAAGCCACGCCCAAACGTCGGTAGGTTTGGTCGAAGCCATCATAAACCCATTGGTTCATTTGTTGCCACAATTTCCGCACCACCGGGTCGTTCTGTTCCCATTTTTTTAATAATCCCTGGGCCTCCAGCAAAATGGGGGCTTGCTGTTCGGCTTCAGGTTTCGAATAACCCTCTTCAATCATCCTGGCTACTTCATCTTGGTATTGCTGGTTATAAAGCACATAATACCGACCTACAAAGTGATCCCCCTTCATTTTTTCCGATTCCGGAGTAGTGCCGTTGCCAAATCGATTATAGGCCACCATTGACTTGCATATATGGATTCCGCGGTCATTGACTATACATACTTTGGAAACCCTAAAACCGGCCGCTTTCATGATTTTGCTAACACTAAATCCTAAAAATATATTGCGTAAATGCCCTAGGTGCAGCGGTTTGTTGGTATTTGGCGAGGAAAACTCCACCACGGCAACTGAGCCATGTGGAGATAGGGTGCCCCATTCATCATGGCTTATGATATTCTGGATCTTTTCTAACCATACTTTGTCAGATAGGGATATGTTCAGAAACCCTTTTACTACTTGGACCTGGGTAATCTCTGGAAAGCGCTCCTTTAAATATTGTCCGAGGGATTGAGCAATCTGCTGTGGTCCCGTCTTGGCTGCCCTGGCATAGGGAAAGGTTACAAAGGTATGTGTACCCTCAAACTCTTTTCGGGTTGGTTGAATAGAGATTGTATGGGGGTCGGCAGAAATCTGATACAGGTTAGTAAGCGCTTCGCTGATGCCCTCTTGAAGGAAAAGATCTAAATTCATACTACCACCCTAGAATGTGGGCAAAAATAAGAGGCGCAACGATACTTGCATCGGATTCTATGATAAATTTTGGAGTTTCCGCAGATAATTTACCCCAGGTAATCTTCTCGTTGGGTACGGCTCCTGAATAGGATCCATAGCTGGTAGTGGAATCGGAGATCTGACAAAAGTAACTCCAAACCGGGATGGCTTTCCTCTTCAGATCCTGATGTAGCATAGGCACTACGCAAATAGGGAAATCACCGGCAATGCCACCGCCTATTTGAAAAAATCCTATACCGGGGTGTTGGGAAGAGGTGGTATACCAATCAGCCAGCCAAATCATATATTCGATACCTGATTTCACAATTTGTGGTTTTAACTCATCTCCGATGCAATGAGCGGCGAAGATATTTCCCAAAGTGGAGTCTTCCCATCCCGGCACTACCAGTGGAAGATCTTTCTCGCAAGCCGCTACCATCCAAGAATCCGCGGGGTCGATTTGATAATATTGTTCAAGGTGCTTTTCGCGGATCAATAGGTAAAGATATTCATGGGGAAAGAACCGCTGTTGGTGGTCCGCGGCTTGGTTCCAGGCTTCTACGATGTGCTTTTCAATCCGCCGCATGGCCTCTTCCTCCGGGATACAGGTATCCGTAACTCGATTGAAGTGATTGTTTAGCAGATCCTGTTCCTGACCAGGTGTAAGGTCCCGATAATCTGGCACCCGGTGATAGTGATCGTGGGCCACCAGGTTGAAAATATCCTCCTCGAGATTGGCTCCGGTGCAACAAATAATATGCACTTTATCTTGCCGTATCATTTCTGCCAGGGATTTACCTAGCTCAGCGGTGCTCATGGCGCCCGCCAGGGTAATCATCATTTTACCTCCACTGTCTAATAGGTCGGAGTAAGCCCTAGCCGCATCCACAAGGGCTGCCGCGTTAAAATGCAGGAAATGCCTTTCCAGGAATGTAGTGATAGGTTTAGAACCTTGCATGCCGTTAATGCCCAAAATTAAAAATCAGGTATTGCAAAGATCATAATTTTATGGCGATATTTGGCAGCTATTTTGAAATAAGCAGCGAAAGCAAGGGCTTAAGACGAATGAAAAAATACATCGACCTAATCCAGCAAACTATCGATCTTCCCACCCCGGAGTTTGAGGTCAAGCATCAAAAGTTATATTTTCACGAAATACCCTTAATGGAGATCCTAAAAGAGTATGGAACACCGTTGAGGATCACTTATTTGCCTAAAATTTCTCAAAATATCCGTTTGATCAAGGAATACTTCAGCAAGGCTATTTCCAAATATCGCTATGAGGGTGATTACACTTATTGTTACTGCACTAAATCCTCTCATTTCAGGTTTGTACTGGAAGAGATATTACAAGAAGATGTCCATATTGAGACTTCTTCAGCCTATGATATTGAAATTATACGCTGGTTGCATCAACAGCATAAGTTTCCCAAAGACCACTACATTATCTGCAATGGGTTTAAGCGGCCACTATATCTGCAATATGTCAGTGAAATGGTCAACACGGGGTTTACCAATTGTATCCCCATCCTGGATAATATGAAGGAATTGAACTACTACCAGCAACATATAAAGGAACCTTTCAAAATAGGTATCAGGCTGGCTTCCGACGAAGAACCCCAATTTGAATTTTACACCTCAAGATTGGGTATAAGGTATCACGACGTAATGGAATACTATCGTCAGATCATTAGTGGCAGCAAGGCCCAGTTGAAGATACTGCATTACTTTATCAATACCGGAATCTGGGACAATGCCTACTACTGGAGCGAACTTAGCCGGTTTATGTATAAATATTGTGAGCTAAAAAAAATATGCCCTGAGTTAGACACGGTAGATATTGGGGGTGGATTTCCAATCAAAACTTCACTGCAGTTTAATTATGATTACCAGCATATGATTGAGCAGATCGTGGAGAATATTCAGTGGATATGTCGTAAGAATCACGTTCCCACTCCCCACATAATGACAGAATTCGGGAATTATACCGTTGGGGAAAGCGGGGCGATGTTATATTCTATACTGGACCAAAAATTGCAGAACGACAAAGAGTTATGGTATATGATAGATGGTTCTTTCATTACCAACCTGCCTGATACCTGGGGTTTGAATAAGAAATTTATACTACTACCAATTAATAAATGGAATCAACCCTATCACAAGGTAAATCTGGGCGGATTAACTTGTGATAGCATGGATTATTACAACTCTGAAACTCATTCTTCCGAGGTATTTCTCCCTACTATGGAAAACGGTGAACCTCTGTATATCGGTTTTTTTCATACTGGCGCCTACCAGGAGGCCTTAGGCGGATTTGGCGGTATTCAACATTGCCTTATACCGGCACCTAAGCATGTCATTGTTGACCTGGATGAACAGGGAAAGTATACTACGAGATTATTTGCCGCCGAGCAGCTTAGCCAGTCGATGTTAACCACGCTGGGCTATGACAACACCAGGTAAGGAATTAAACCAATTGGATCTCACCTTGCAAATAGATGCTGCATTGGCCTGACAGTATAACTCTATCCCCCAAAAGCTGACAACGGATGCTGCCGCCCCTGGTGGAGATTTGTCGGGCTTCTAATTCTTGCTTTCCCAATCGGCCGGACCAGTAGGGCGTTAAAGTGCAATGCGCAGATCCGGTTACTGGGTCTTCATCCACCCCGCAGGCTGGAGCGAAAAACCGGCTGACAAAATCCACCTCCTTACCTGGAGCGGTAACTATTACACCACGGGCATCAACCTTTTTCAGTAGGCTAAAATCCGGGCGAACCTGAGCAACCTGCTCCTGATCAGTCAGAATTACCAGGTAGTCCGTCTCTCCTTTCAACCACTGCTGCCCTTCAACACCCAAGGCTGTGGTAAGCTGATCGGGAGGCTCTGCCACCTGGGGAGGATCTGCCGGAAAATCCAAGGTGATATAGTCATTCTGTTGCGCAACGGTCAAAGGTCCACTTTGAGAGCTAAAAGTGACTGACCCTGCAGCTTCTCCGGTAATGTGGAAAAGTACATACGCGGCGGCCAGGGTAGCATGACCGCATAAAGCTACCTCAACCAAAGGCGTAAACCAGCGTATCCGGAATCCTTCATGCTCCCTGACCAGGAAAGCGGTTTCAGAAAGATTATTCTCTTCAGCGATTTTTTGCATGGTTTCTTCCGGAAGCCAGGAGTCTAAAGGGCAAACCGCCGCCGGATTGCCGCTAAAAATTTGATCTCCAAAGGCATCAATCTGATACAGCTTGATTTTTCTATTCATGAAAGTCTTAGTGGCTTCAAAGAGCCATGTTGGACAGTAACCAAAGTATAATTACTACTTTTTGACGGTATTTACTATTTTGCCCTACCTTAAATCTGGCGACTATGTTCAAACACTATACTCTGGGAACCTTCGGTTTAGCTTGTTTACTTTCCTGTGCAGATATCTCAGCTCAAAAAACCACTACCCAGTCATCACCAGTAGTGCCCGAGATCCACTCTTCAATTCAACAGGATGAAAACGGGTACTTTGTGTCCTGGCGGGGCAGTAAAATTTATGAGGATGTGACCGAATCTCCTTTTACCCTGAAGCAATTAATGGGAAATCCCCGGGGTACCGAGACCGGTTTGGAATTCGACTTTCAAGGATTAAACGGTAGGTTGTATTACGGGTTTATTCCTTATGGGGATTCCAAGCATCCCCATCCGGTATATTTTGCCCGTTTTGTGAGCATTGAACAAGGTAAAGCCGCCATTAACATAGCCCAACAATTAAGAGGCCGCTATGACATGGTGGGTTGGGAGCAAAGTGGTAAAGCCACTATGGGGTACCGGGTGATCAATGACCGGGGAATCTTTTTATACGATGGTATAGTATCCTTTAAAGGAACCGGACCATTTATCGTAGATCTCACTGTAGTGGAAGGCCCTTTTGTGGACCTGGTCACTGCTGAAAGTGCCACCATCTCTTTTACTTTGAACCGGCCGGGAGAGGCCTCAGTTGAAGTAGATGGAAAAATCTTTAACGGGAGTACCAGCGATCATCACGAGATCCAGATTGATGGCCTGGAACCCAATAAGTTATATGACTATACCGTGAAGGCCGGCGAACAGCAGTTTCAATACCAATTTAAAACTGCTCCTTTACCAGGATCACGTACATCATTTACCTTTTCCTATGCCAGTGACTCCAGGAGTGGCAATGGGGGTGGGGAGAGAAACATGTGGGGAGCCAACTTTTATATCATGAAGCGTATCATGGCTTTGAACCGTCAGAAAGAGGTATCCTTTATGCAATTTTCCGGTGACCTGATCAATGGATATGAGTCCAGGCCAGAAGCCATGGAAGTGCAATATGCTAATTGGAAAAGGGCCATTCAACCATTTGCCCATTACTTTCCGGTGTATGTAAGTATGGGAAATCATGAGGCGTTGAACCGTGTATTTATCAGCCGAGAAGATAATTTGTATGTGTCTATAGATCGATTTCCTTTTGATACGGAGTCTTCCGAAGAGATATTCCGCCATAATTTCGTCAATCCGACCAATGGGCCTTCAAGCGAAGATGGGGCATATTATGATCCCAATAAAAATCAGGTGGACTTTCCAAGTTATCAGGAAAATGTCTTCTACTATACTTACGATAATGTGGCGATGATTGTACTCAATTCTGATTATTGGTACAGTCCATCAACTGGAGCGCTGGCTTTGGTAAGCGGTGGGATGCATGGTTATATTATGGACAATCAATTGGATTGGCTCAGTGAGGTTTTACAAGTTCTGGAAGCGGAGGACAACATCGATCATATATTCGTGACCCAGCACACCCCTTTTTTTCCTAATGGTGGACATGTGCAGGACGATATGTGGTACAATGGCAACAACGATATGCGGCCATATGTGGCAGGCAAGCCGGTTGCTAAAGGAATTATAGAACGAAGAGACCAGCTGTTGGACCTGTTAGTCAACCAAAGCAGCAAGGTAATAGCAATACTAACCGGAGATGAGCATAATTACGCACGGACGGAGATAGGACCCAATACACCCATTCATCCCGACAACTATATTCCGGAGAAGACAGTACTTTCCCGTACTATTTATCAGATTAACAACGGGGCGGCAGGAGCGCCTTATTACGCCCAGGAACCGACTCCATGGACTTCTTTTGTGCAGGGTTTTACCACCCAGAATGCCTTGGTATTGTTTCATGTTCAAGGAAACAGCCTTAAAATGGAAGTTTTCAATCCCGATACATTAGAGAAGTTTGATGAATTCCAGCTGCGTTAGATGAAGACAGCCACCATCCTATTGCGGATTGGAGTTTTTGGCACTTTCCTGGGTCATGGAATTCTTGCAGTCATGGTCAATCCCTCCTGGATACCTTATCTGGAATTCTGGGGTTTTAGGCTTGATATGATTACTGTTTTGATGCCGATTATTGGGATTATAGATATTCTCGTGGCCATTATCACCCTGCTAAGACCCTCTCAATATGTACTTATCTACGCCGCAACATGGGCGTTTCTTACCGCTTTGGTCAGACCTGTCACCGGGCAATCCTGGATCTTGTTTATTGAGCGGACAGCCAATTGGGCAGCTCCCCTGGCCCTTTATTTTTTACTTCGATATAACAGTGGGGCGCCAAAGAAAACCAATCATGGAGTTTGAGCTGTTACAGGACCATCAAATCCACCCGGGTTCTTAAACGGTTGAATTTTCATAAATTGGAGAACAAATCTTAAGCTTATGAAAAACTTTGTCCCGCTATTCTTTACTATAGTAATGCTCATTCCGGGGAAGGTTCAGGCCCAACCTTCTACTGGTCAGGAAATCCAGGATAGTTATCAGCAAAGATCTGAGCTGGCTAAAAGATCCCTGGTAAAAAATTATACTGTCAGGTCTATAGGTCCGGTAGTACAGGGTGGGCGTATCGCCGATTTGGCAGTCATACCGGATAACCCCCAAGAATATTACGTGGGATATGCCAGCGGGGGGATCTTTAAAACGGTAAATAATGGGATCAGTTTTGAACCGATATTCGATAACCAAGGGGCTTTGGGCATAGGCGATCTGGCTCTGGCACCTTCCAATTCCAAGGTACTATATGTAGGTACCGGGGAAAATAATAGCAGTAGAAGCAGTTATGCCGGCAACGGAATGTATCGCACCCTGGACCAGGGCGAAACATGGGAATATCTGGGATTGTCGGAAACTCAACACATAGGAGCCATAGTAGTGCATCCCGAGAATGAGGAGGTGGTGTGGGTAGCCGCAATTGGAGCACTATATACACATTCATCATATCGAGGAGTATATAAAACCACTGATGGAGGAAAGACTTGGGATAAGACGCTATTTATCAATGATAGTACCGGCATCATTGATTTGATCATAAATCCGGGTAACCCGGATCAATTGTGGGCAGCTGCCTGGGAACGTACCAGGAAGGCCTGGGACTTTAAAGGCCAGGGGCCAGGGTCCGGTATCTATCGCTCCGATGATGGTGGAGATACCTGGAGAAGACTGGAAAATGGATTTCCCCAGAATCAGGAGGTGGGCCGCATCGGATTAGGCATCAGCCAACAAAGTCCTCATACGCTTTATGCCCTAATGGACAATCAGCAGGAGTCCAAGGCCCCCCGTCAATCAAAACACGGGGAATTGATTCCCATTGATTTTGCAGGCATGTCGGCTGAGCAGTTTGAAGAACTGGATACTACAGCCTTGAGAAAATACCTCAAGGAATACGAATTCCCGTCAAAATATTCCACACAAAAACTAAAAGAAATGGTAAGACAGAGAGATCTGTCACCGAAAGCACTGGCAGATTATCTGGGGGATGCCAACAGGGCGTTGTTTGACACTGAGGTCACCGGTGCTGAACTTTATCAAAGTCTGGATTATGGTGATTCATGGACCAAAGCAAACACCTACCCACTGGAAGGAGTATACTTTACATACGGTTATTACTTTGGGGAGGTACGGGTAGATCCCACAGATGCAGACATTTTGTACGTGTTCGGTGTACCCTTACTAAAATCACAGGATGGGGGTAAAACATTTCATAGATTGGATTCCATCGGCGATGTTCACGTGGACCATCAGGCTTTATGGATAAATCCTACCAATTCAAACCACCTGTTGTTGGGTAATGATGGAGGGCTCTACCTTAGCTATGACCAGGGAGCAAATTGGCTTCATCTCAATAATACAGCAGTGGGCCAGTTCTATACTGTCAACGTCGACCTCGAAAAACCCTATAATGTTTATGGTGGGCTGCAAGACAA
Organism: Cyclobacteriaceae bacterium; assembly: GCA_965224285.1. Lineage (GTDB taxonomy): Bacteria > Bacteroidota > Bacteroidia > Cytophagales > Cyclobacteriaceae > JAJCYK01. The sequence goes on along the minus strand of OZ245043.1, from coordinate 2,031,485 downwards.
TGGGGTGTTGAAAGGCTCATCAAAGTCAGTGCCCAATCGCACCAAAAAATGGGAAAGAATTATGGGAGGAGATGGCATGTTTGTCACTGCCGATCCCAGAGATAATACCATCGTCTATAGCGGTTACCAATTCGGGCATTATTTTAGAATAGACTTAACTACTGGAAAGCGGCAAAAAATTACCCCAAAACACGACCTGGGAGAGCAGCCGTTCAGGTTTAACTGGAGAACCCCACTAGTTAGAAGCAGACATCATGCGGATATCCTATACCTGGGGTCTAATAAGGTGCACCGAAGCATGGATCACGGGGATAGCTGGCAGGTTATAAGCCCGGATTTGACCGGTAACCTTCCGCAGGGTAACGTACCGTTTAGCACTATTACTACTATTGAAGAGTCACCGCTAAAATTCGGCCTGCTATATATCGGAACTGACGATGGTAAAGTACAGGTGACCAAAGGGGGGGGAGATACCTGGCAGTTGATATCCGGCAGTCTGCCTGACCGTTGGGTAAGCAGTATACAGGCATCACCCCATCTGGAAGGACGGGTTTATTTAAGCTTGAATGGGTACCGTGAAGATGAATTCAAGACCATGGTATATTTTAGTGATGATTATGGTGGTCAATGGCACCCTATTAACGGGAACCTCCCAGAAGTGGTGGTCAATGTTATTAAACAGGATCCGGTAAATCCTCAACTGCTATATCTGGGTACAGATCATGGAGCTTATGTTAGTTTCGATCATGGGAGTGAATGGCAGTTGATAACGGGCATTCCCAACGTGGCGGTTTATGACTTACTGGTACATCCCAGAGACCGTGAGTTGGTGATTGCTACTCACGGAAGAAGTATCTATGTGCTCAATGTAAAGCCATGGCAGGAATTGACCCCCAGCCAAATAGACAGCCCTGTCCTGGTTTTTGAAACCGACCCTGTCAGGCATCAGCACAACTGGGGAGAAGCCATGTACCCCTGGTCCCGGCCAAACCACCCACACAAGCGAATAGTTTATTATGTTGGAAAGGCGAAAGAGGATTTACAAGCGCATATTCTCAACCGGGATGGCCAGGTGGTGAAGACCATACCAATACCAGGAGATCTGGGATTTCATCATTTTGATTGGGATTTAAAGACTGGGGGAAAATCCAGGTCAAGGGATAAAACGAATGATACCTATGCCCAGCCCGGAACCTACCGGGTTATCATCGAAAACCAAGGTTCAAAATCTGAAATTAGTTTTGAGATTAAACCAGCTGAGGATTGACCGGTTACTCGTGATATTCCAAAACTAAGCTGTTATGTGGTCAAATCTGCGGTCCTTTCTACGTTATCCGCCCAGTTTTAGCACGGGCATTGCCTTTGCTGTCATGAGCTTGTTATTCGGGACCTGGATAACCCGTATTCCGGATATTCAGATTCAGGCTGATTTATCGGAGGGCGAATTGGGTCTGGCCTTATTGGGTATGCCGATTGGAGCTATTATTACTATGCCTTTTTTGGGTGCAGTTATTTCCCGGTGGGGGACTGGCAGGGCTACTTTCTACGCGGCATTGTTATATTGCGCGGTGATGATGTTGCCGGGCTTTAGCAGCAACTGGTGGTCATTGACGTTGAGTTTGTTACTGGTGGGTTCCGCATCCGGGGCCATGGATGTGGCGATGAATGCCATGGCTGCTGCTATTGAAAAAAAGGATAAACTGGCTATCATGTCCACCTGCCATGCATTTTTTAGTTTCGGAGGTATGATCGGGGCTGGATTGGCAAGTTTGATGGCGGGATTTGGCCTGGAAGCAAAGTGGCATCTGGTAGGTATGTCGGGATTAATGCTATTGGTATCGGTATGGCAATATGGGCTTTGGTTGAAGATCGAGGATCCGGATGGAGAGGGACATCATTGGGCCTTGCCATCCAAATCTGTTCTGTTGCTGGCTGGGATCGGTTTTTGTGTCCTCTTAGCAGAAGGCGCTATTGCCGATTGGAGTGCAGTTTATTTAAAAAATACTTTAAACGGTAGCGCTTTTATAAGCGGTTTGGGCTTTGCAGGATTCTCTTTCTCCATGGCCCTGGGTAGATTATACGGAGATATTTTTATTCCAAAACTAGGGGGTAGAAGATTACTAATTGGCGGTGGATTCCTGGCTGCTGGGTCAATGGGTTTGGCCTTAATAGTGAATACTACCTGGGCTTTGATCGCAGGATTTACCCTGGCTGGATTAGGTTTAAGTTGCATTGTCCCCATCATCTTCAGTGCAGGAGCTAGAGCTCCGGGTATCAGTGCCGGCTCTGGAATTGCTGCTATTGCCAGTATGGGTTATGTAGGTTTTATGGTAGGTCCGCCAGCCATTGGAATGTTAGCCGAATTGTGCGGTTTAAGGTGGGGAATGGTATTTATCGCCATGATCACCCTTGTCATAGCCCTGATATCACTAGGCATGAGGGCTAAGAAAGTGTAATTAGCCTGAATTCACTTTCTGAATGACTCTACCTGAACTTTTTTCCTTCAGGATCAACTTAGAGTCCCCGTTAGGCAGTCTTTCTTTTTTGATAAGGTAATGGTTTTCATCATACTCCTGCAAATCTGGGCCATTTACGGAATCAGTCTCAATCCCCCTCCAGTCGTCGATGATAATAGGTTCCCATTTTTTACTATTCGCAGATTGCAAGCAGGCATCCATGATCAGGTTTACCAGGTAACCGTCGTAAAAGGTCTCTCGTGGCTCAGTTCCAGATTCGTAAGACTCCATCATTTCGCTGAACATATTCAAATATCCGAGCTCGTGGTTTTCATCTCCTACAGGAAAAACCCATCCGGAGGTATTTTCCGCTTTTTCAGCTATATAGGTTTGATCTCCAGGCGCTGTGAACATTTCAAATCCTGTCCTAAGAAAATGATTTAACCAGATGGTGCCCTCACTGCCCATGACCTCATCCCTGAGATCCAAGCCACCGCGGAATGACCAACTCACCTCAAACTGCCCTATGGCGCCGTTGGCATATTTTATCAATCCAATAGCATTATCTTCGGCTTCAATAGGTTTTACCTGAGTATCAGCCCAACACATAGCCTCAAGTGGTTTTGATTGCTTACCGATAAAGTTTCGCCCTATTTCGATACAATGACAGGCGAGATCTAAAATAGCTCCGCCGCCGCTTTGATTTTGGTCCCAAAACCAATCACTATGGGGGCCAGGGTGAGCTTCTCTGCTTCTAGTCCACAGTATACGGCCCAGATTGCCATTTTGAATAGCCTCTATAGCTTTTTGCGTTTTTGGAGTATACACCAAATCTTCCAGGTAACCATGAAATACTCCTGCCTGTTCCACTGCGTCCAACATCACTTTAGCCTCTTGAGCAGTTCTGCCTAGTGGTTTAGTGCAAAGCACTGCTTTTCCCGCCCTGGCTGCCATTACAGTTGGCTCCAGGTGGAGGCTATTAGGCAAACCGTTAACGACCATATCAACCTCGGGATGTTGGATAGCCTCTTTTAAGTCCGTGGTCCAATGAGGGATGTGGTATTTTTGGGCAAACTTTTTAGCGTTGTCGGGGTCTCTGGAGTAAACCATATATACCTGGTCTTTGCTGCGGTAACCGTGTAAGGTGGCAGTATAGAAATCTGCTATGAAACCCGAACCGAGCATGGCTAATTTTGTCATATCAATAAGTTTAAATGTTGTATTAAGACCGCCTCAATCATGCTGGCAGTGCGGTAAAATGAATATATGCATCATTCTACTATATTTGTGGCAAAACCGGAACTTTTTATGGGGCTAGAGTCCAATTCCAGCACAAGACCTGCATTAGCGGTATTTTGGCGTATTTTGGCATATGGGCTATTGATGCTGATCCTGGCACAAATTCAGCTGTTGGATGCTGCCTCCACCGCCGATCTGAAGTTTTCAGAAAACACTTATACAGAGTGGGCCCAGCAGCTAATACTACTGATAATTTGCGGTACCTGTATTCTTTCGGCTTTCCGCTATCCTGATTGGAGATCATTGACTATACTGGCAGCCACCATGGCAGCAATGGGTCTGGTTAGGGAGTATAACAACTTCTTTAACCAGCAGGTTTTCGACGGGGCCTGGCAGCTCAGCGCCCTGGTCGTCTTGCTGATTGGCGGGTGGCTGTTTTTTCCTTATCGCAAAGAATTTTTATCTAATTTGAATCGCTATCATCCCAGCCTAAGTGAGGGGTTTATGATAGCCGGATTTTTAACCACTTTTATTTTTTCCCGCCTCTTTGGCCGCACCCTGCTCTGGACCACCATCATGGAAGACCAATATTTCAGATCCGTAAAGAATGCCGCCGAGGAGAGTGTAGAACTGCTTGGCTACTGTTTATTACTTATTGGGGCTGCTGAATTTGTGATTATGCTGAGAACTGATACCACGGTTTCATCCCATGAATAACCAACCACGGGGGCAATTTAATTCCGGGTTGGGGTTTGTTATGGCAGCAGCCGGTTCCGCTATTGGTTTAGGTAACATTTGGGGATTTCCTACTCAAGTTGCGCAGAACGGAGGTGCCGGGTTCGTACTTATCTACATTATCCTCATCTTTTTGGTGGGGTATCCGTTACTGATCGCTGAATTCGTAGTGGGACGCCATGCCAAATCCAATCCGGTGGGTGTATATCAAAAGATTCCCGGTGGACGCAGTTTTGTACCTGCTGGTTATTTGGGTCTGGTGGTGATCGGATTGGTACTGAGTTTCTACTGTATTGTCGCAGGTAAAATGATGGCTTATGCGGCTGGAAGCTTTTTTGAATTACTGGGTTTAACATTCCTGGCAGACTGGGTAGCTAGTGATCAGATAACGCCCAATTCGCTTTTCACCAGCTTATTTTTCCTTTTAACCATGTTGATCGTATCAGAAGGAATTAGCGAAGGAATTGAAAAATGGTCTCGACGATTGATGCCCCTGTTACTGTTGTTGTTGCTGATAATGACGGGATACGTACTAACCTTGGAAGGAGCTATGGATGGTGTCAGGGCTTATCTTTTTCCCGATTTTTCAAAAGTGTTTTCACCAAAGTTGCTGATTAGCGCCATGGGGCAGGCGTTCTTCTCACTATCCCTGGGAGTTGGTGGTATGATGGTCTTGGCTTCCTATACCTCTTCTAAGGAAAATTTAATAAGGCTTGGACTTTGGGTTACGCTTGCCGACCTGTTTATCGCCTTTATGGCTGGTTTGTTGATCATTCCCGCTATGTATGTGGCCGCAGAAAGGGGTACTCAGATTGTCGATGGCAACGGGATCCTATCTTCAGGAAGCGATCTGATCTTTAGAGTACTGCCTCAGTTATTTGAAACTCTAGGTTTCTGGGGAACATTGTTCGCCCTGATCTTTTTTGTACTCATGACCCTGGCAGCCATCACCTCCTCAATATCCATGATGGAAGTGCCCACTGCCTACCTGGTGGACAACCGGAAACTACCCCGTAAAAACGCGGCCCGATTTACTGCGGTTGTATTTTGGCTGGTAAGTATGGTGATAACCCTGAACATCGACTGGTTATTTGATTTAATGGTGGTAATAACCACTCAATATGGTCAGCCTTTATTGGGGATAATTGTTTGCATTTACGTGGGTTGGGTGGTAAACAATAACACCATCAGGGCAGAACTCTCCCGAGGAGCTCCCCGTATCGGGCTAACAAATTTTATACCGGTATGGAGGTTATTTATTAGGGTTATCAGTCCCGCTCTTATTTTGCTTATTCTGGGACAGTTTTTGCTTCAATAGGCCGTTCACACCAGCTTTTAAGATGGGCTAACACCTTGATATTATTTCTGCGGGTATAGTATCGGAACCAGGGGTTGAATACCCAACCAATAAAATTACTCAGGCGATAATGCACTGCTAATTTAACCTCACTATTCCCATTTTTTGGAGTCACTATGAAGTAAATTATCATTTCCCGTACTACCGGAGGTAACGTCAAAACCCGTTCTCCGTAGACTAGGCTGTTATCGCCAAAATCATTGGTAACTGTTTCAAACTCCAGGTTACCGGAATCGAATACACAAACATGTTTTGAACCTAGCCGATTGATTTTATCTTGGTATTGGATGTCATGGGCAAATTTATTCCAGTTCATCCGCTGCTCGAAATCAATAATGGTTTCCAACACCCACTCAGGAGATTTTTCTATAAAGGTGTTTACCACCAAAGTTCGGGGAGCCTTTTCCGGATTGGCAAATGGTTGAGCATGGTTGATCTCTTGGTGTAAATCCGACAACAGACCATAATGGTATCCTACTAAACCGATATCCTCATAATGACTTTGTTTATGCTCCAGTTTAAGCCAGGCTAGTCTATTTTGGGTGTTGCCATGGTCTAATACCGGTTCTGTTAATAATAAATATTCAGAATCGTCAATGTCGTTTTTTAACAGCTTATGGGCCAGGATTACTGCAGGTCCATACGGTTTGAGCCGGTCTTTGACCTTGATAAATTCAATAGGCCCGCTATGGACGATGAATTTTAAAGATAACTCGCCGGCAGAGCGACAGGCTCCGCATTCACAAATTCTTCTGGTTTGGTATTTTTTAAGATGGCTGTGGAAACCTAGAAACATGTTTCTGGCTTGCTCGGCGATTGACGAAAAACTAGGTAGTTGGTTTTTTTTATAAAACAGTAATGCATCTCCTTCTATTTCAGCCAGTTCCATGCCCATGGAATTAGCATCAATGAGTAGCTCCAGCAGTTCACTGATTATATGTTGTCCATGTCTGACTTCGGTTTGATTGACAAATTGGGTGAAGCCACTGATATCAGGAATGAAAAGCAAAGTATTATTTTTCAAGGTCACCGTAATAGGATATGTGAAACACTAGGGCTCAGGCTTTGCCGAATTTTAATATGTGCTGAATTAACTTAAATTGTAATCAAATTACTATCTATGAAACGGATTCTAACCCTCGCGATAGTGGTCTTCCTGGCAATTTATGGATACTCCAAGTACCAGGAGTATCAGAGATTCCATCCGCCCTCAAGTTATGATTACGCAATAAGTGATCAAATAGATATTAATTATCACAATGAGGAAGTGATAAACGCATACTATCAGAACGCAAGTGAAGTGGGAACTTTTGCACGATCAGTTTGGTCTAGTGAAAACATTGACGTTTTACACCCCAGAAGGGACCATGCTTTGGAAATGAAGTATTCCAAGGAATATCAGGATTTAATTATCAGGACCAAAAAATTAGAGGACAGATTAAAACACGCTGCCAAGTTAAAGCAACAAGGATTTAGCAACCAAGATATACGAGCCATGGAGTTGGAAGGGCTCAACCCCCAATTATATTTGTTTCAAAAAGCCTTGGGTGATAATATTGCGGAATTAAAGATCCAGGATAATGGCCAGATGGTTTATCTGCTACAAACCTACCTGGTAAAATTGGGTTATGACATCCCCGAGGACGGGATATTCAGAAGAATTACGGAGCAAGCAGTTAGAGACTTCCAGGAATCACAAGGACTTTTACCCACAGGAGTTGCGGATCCGGTAACTTTCAGAAAACTTTATCACGCACAGAAGCTGCAAGAGTAATCCTCCTCGCTGCTCGCTCCTAACCTATTGGGTAAGGCGTCAATATTTAATTAAATTTCCATATGAAAATTATAGAGTGCCCCCGTGATGCGATGCAGGGTCTGAAGCAGTTCATACCTACCGAGCGCAAGATCGTCTATATTAACCAGTTGCTCAAGGTAGGTTTTGATACCATCGACTTTGGAAGTTTTGTCAGCCCCAAGGCAGTGCCTCAAATGAAGGATACTGCGCAAGTTGTACAGGGATTGGACCTGGATGGTACCAAAACCAAGCTTCTGGCAATAGTGGCCAATACCAGGGGTGCTGAGGAGGCGCTTCAACATGAGGTTATTGACTATTTGGGCTTTCCGTTGTCTTTGTCGGAGACCTTTCAAATTAAAAACACCAATCGAACTATCGCGGAGGCCGAAGTGATCTTAGGTGAAATTCAAAATCATTGTAAGGCCAATGGCAAAACCCTGGTGACCTATTTATCAATGGGATTTGGCAACCCTTATGGAGACTCTTACAACCGGGAAACGGTATTCGAATTCGTGCAACGGTTACGGCAGTTGGACATAGGTATTATTTCATTGGCCGATACCACCGGGGTGAGTACCACCGATAACATTCGATACCTGTTCACCTCCCTGATAGGGGAATTTCCTGAAATAGAATTTGGCGCTCATTTGCATTCTTCACCCGGTGAGGCGGCGAGAAAGGTCTCAGCAGCTGTTCAGTCGGGATGTCGCCGGTTTGATTGCGCCATTTTGGGATATGGGGGTTGTCCCATGGCTGATAATAAACTCGTCGGCAATATTGCAACTGAAACTTTACTGGATTCGATGTCAAATTTTCAATTTAATCCCCAATTTGATGACCTGGCTTTTAAACAGGCATTGGACATGGCTTCTTCGGTTTTCATGGATCAGGCACATTCCACCAACTAGGCCAAGAAACAGAATATTCTTAAATTACCTATTCTGCTGAGCGCAATACTATGATATCAAGGGCTATAATTACCATATTATTTATCGTATTGATGGTTAATTTATGCGCCCAATCTACTTTGAAGCTGGACAGCCTGCAGCAAGCATTGGAGCAACATTCAATAGAGGATAGTGTAAAAGTAAACTTGTTGAATAATATCGGGTTTGAATTTTGGATTGTAGCCCCATCCCAGTCTGAACTGTATGGTGAGATGGCTTTAGAGCTGGCCGATCGCCTGTCCTATCAACCTGGCCGTGCTTTTGCCAAACGCGTTATTGGCGTTTCACACTGGGCACGTGGTAACTACGATAGGGCATTACCATTACTCATCGATGCCTACCAGATTTACTCCGAATTGCAAGACACTCTGGGTACTGCTAATTCTCTTATGAATATCGGTCTGGTATATAGTGATCAGCGTAATTTCACCGAGGCTTTCCATAACTTTTTTGAATCCATCAAGATGTTTGAAAAATTAGGAGAGGAGGGAAGAATAGCCACCACTTATAATAAAATAGGATCTATTTACTCGGAACAAGGACAATTTGACCAGGCCCAAGAATATTTTGAAAAGGCCTTGAAAATCCATAATAAGGAACATTTCCGGTATGGCATTGCTGAGTCATATAACCGATTGGGCTTGTTGTTCAGGGACCGGGGTGATTATAATCAGGCCTTGGATTTTACCAACCAATCGCTGGAAATAAGCCGGGAAATAGATGATAAGGAGGGCACCACCAAGAATCTGGAAAACCTGGCCAGTATATACATTCGACAAGGGCAGTACGCCAGGGCTGAACAGTATTTAAGGGAAGGGAAAGAATTAGCAGCTGAAATCGGTTCCAAGAAATGGCTGAAGGATATTTATTTCGATCTCAAAGAAATCGCGCTGTATCGTCGTGATTATCCGGAGGCATTTCGTTATTATGAGGCCTACACCGCCATGAAGGACAGCCTGTTTAATGAGGAAAAAGCGGCACAAATGGCGGATTTACGGGCTCAATTCGAAATATCAGAAAGGGAGAAAACTATTGCTTTGAAGAAGCAAGAAATCAGCCTACTTCAGCAGCGGGCTCGCTTTAATAACCTTACCCGTAACATACTGATCGCGGGGCTTCTCTTCCTGGTAATCTTAACTTACCTTATTATCAGCCAATTGCGATTGAGAATTAAAAACAGCCGCTTGCGTGAGCGTGAATTACAGAAAGAGCTGGACTACCGCAGCCGTGAGTTGACCACTTACACGCTTAATTTTATTCAAAAAAACGAGATCATGGAAGAGCTTAAAGGCAACATCAGTGAGATACAAAGGATAAGCGAGCCCATGGTTTCCAAAAAGCTGGGCAGTTTATACCGGCTGGTGGACCACAGCTTTAACCTTGACAAGGACTGGCAGGAGTTCAAGATCTATTTTGAACAGGTGCACCCGGAATTTTTTGTTATTTTAAAAGAAAAATATCCGGATTTGAGTAACAGTGAACTAAGACTTTGCGCATTGATAAAGCTCAACCTTACTATGAAGGAATCGGCTACGATACTGGGTATTTCTCCCGATAGTGTTAAAACTGCCAGATATCGCTTGCGCAAAAAACTTGGATTGGTCAACGAGGTAAACCTTAGCGACTTTATACGTGATGTTGATAAACGAGAACCTATGCTTACGGAAAACTAGTAATTATATGAATAAGTCCCTTTTGCTGGCCTGCATGATCACAATGTACGGGTCCTTAACTTATGCTCAAAACTGGCAATCACTTACTCCCGACGGCTTGAATGGATGGGAACAAAAGGGAGGTAAGGCCACTTATCGTTGGGTGGATGGTGTTATTGAAGGCACTACCGTAGCCAATACCCCCAATAGTTTTCTGACCACCGCAGAAGAATATAGTGATTTCATATTAGAGTTTGAAGTCTGGGTGGACCCTTCAATTAATTCCGGAGTTCAAATACGCAGCTTAAGCCTGCCGGATTATCAGGATGGAAGAGTGCACGGTTACCAGGTAGAACTTGACCCCAGCGACAGGGCTTGGAGTGGAGGTATTTACGATGAGAGCCGTAGAATGTGGTTGTATCCTTTAACCAGAAATGAAAAGGGGAATAAAGCCTTTAATAATGGAGTCTGGAATCATGTTAGGGTTGAAGCTGTTGGTAATTCTATAAGAACCTGGATCAACGGGATACATTGTAGCGATTTAAGAGATGAGATGACCGCCAAAGGCTTCATTGGGCTTCAGGTACACAGTATCGGAAGTGAGGATATGGTGGGTAAGAAAGTAAAATGGCGAAACTTGAAGATCTTAACTGAGGAACTGCAGAGACATCGCCTGGTGCCGGACCCTGAAGTGCCAGAATTGAGTTATCTGATTAACCAGCTCACAGAAAGCGAACAGCGGCATGGTTGGCGTCTCTTATGGGATGGATCAACCAGCAATGGTTGGCGCAGCGCCAGGAGTGAGAATTTTCCTGGGGAGGGCTGGACCATGAATGATGGGGTTCTTACTGTGCTGGCCACAGATGGAGGCGAATCCACTGGTCCGGGTGATATCATAACCAGGGATCAGTTTAGTAATTTCGAACTGGAATTGGAGTTCATGCTCACAGAAGGTGCCAACAGCGGCATTAAGTGCTTTGTGGATCCTGATCTGAACCAGAGTGTAGGCTCAGCCATAGGCTGCGAGTTTCAATTATTGGATGATCAGAATCATCCGGATGCGAAAATGGGCGTTGCGGGCAATCGCACTCTTTCGGCCCTATATGATTTAATTACCCCGGAAAATCTATCGGTGCCTGGCCGGGGTAAACAGTTTAAAGGTATCGGGAAGTGGAATAAAGCTCGTATTGTCTCCAAGGACGGGGTGGTCAGTCATTGGTTAAACAATGAGAAAACTGTAGAATATAACCGATTCTCGCAAATGTTTCGGGCCTTAGTGGCCTACAGTAAATATAAACAATGGGAAAATTTCGGACAGTGGTCGCAGGGTCACATCCTGCTGCAGGATCACGGCAATACCGTACACTTTAGAAGTATAAAAATTAGGGAGCTTTAAATTGCAAACCATGAAAAATAAGCAAAAAAGAAGAGATTTTATCAGAACTGGCATGGTGGCCGGGGCAGGCTTAAGCTTTGGCTTTAGCGCGAAGAGTTATGCCAGTATCATCGGAGCTAACGATCGGGTGAACTTTGCCGTAGCCGGATTGAACAGCCGTGGTAACGCCCATGTCAGTGCAGTTCTGGCCATGGGAGATACAGCAAGGTTAGTAGCTTTATGCGACGTAGATAGCAGGGTTTTTGAAAAAGTAAATGAAAATTTTAAGGATCGGCTGGATAGAAAAGTTAAAACCTATGAGGATGTCAGGGTATTACTAGAGGATACATCAATCGATGCATTGACGGTCGCCGCTCCTGATCATTGGCATACCCCCATGGCCATTATGGCTATGAACGCCGGAAAGCATGTGTTCCTGGAAAAACCCTGCTGTCATAACCCACAGGAGGGTGAATGGCTGGTGCAAGCTGAGCAAAAAACCAAACGAAAATTGCAGATTGGTAATCAGCAGCGGTCAGCGCCAACTTCACAAGAAATTGTCAAAGAGATCCATAACGGGGTCATTGGCCAGGCACATTCTGCTAAAGCCTGGTACGCCAACACCCGGGAGGGAATTGGTAAGGGTAAAGAAGCGCCAGTACCCAGCTGGCTTAATTGGGAACTCTGGCAGGGGCCAGCCCCCAGAACGCCATATCGTGACAATGTGGTGCATTATAACTGGCATTGGTTCTGGCGCTGGGGTACCGGAGAGATCAATAATAACGGTCTGCATGAAATGGATATTTGCCGTTGGGCTCTGAAGGTGGATATCCCGGATTTAGTGGTTTCTTCAGGGGGCAGATATCACTTTGATGATGACTGGGAGTTTTACGATACCCAGGTTGCAAGCTTTCAATTTGGCGACAAAATGATTACCTGGGAAGGCAGAAGCTGCAACGGCTTGCCAGTTCACAATCGCTCCCGAGGGGCGGCCATTTATGGAGATGAAGGGTCGGTGATCATAGATCGCAACGGCTATGAATTATATGATGCTAAAGGGGCTCTGATCAAAGAAGTGAAGGAAGTTGATCAAAATGCCATATCTTCCCAGGATCTGTTGGGAATGGGTGGACTTGACAATTACCATATGTTAAACTTTATTCAGGCTATCCAAAAAGATGAACCCCTTAATTCTCCGGCCGGTGAAGGCATTAAAACAAATCTGATGTGTCATCTAGGCAACATGTCTCAAAAGTGGCAATCAGAATTGGAGATCGATTCCAGCACCGGTGAGCCTAAGCATCAAGAGGCCATGAAGATGTGGTCCAGAGACTACCAGGAGGGATGGAAACCAGCGGTTTGAAATTATATAAGCAAGGTGCACATGCCTTGCTGGAGTTCCAGGGATCATTTCGTAAGTCCGAAGAAAATTGGGATCGGATAATCAATCGATCTGGATTGTTCAAATATCTCTGTGCTGAAGCCCCACATTGGGACCTGGTACAGGAACCTGGTTTGAACGGTGGTAAATACGATCCTCCAATTGGTAGTCAGGAAGTATGGGCAGCGGGTGTTACTTACCTAAGAAGTAAAGATGCCCGTATGGCTGAATCAGAAGATGCCGCAGGGGGTTCCTTTTACGATAAAGTATATGATGCCGCCAGACCAGAGCTCTTTTTTAAGTCTACCGCATCGAAAGTAGTAGGGTCAGGGGGCACTTTACTAATACGAAGGGATTCTCACTGGGATGTACCTGAGCCGGAATTCACCCTTTATGTCAATGCTAAGGGACAGATCCAAGGTTATACCATTGGCAATGACGTAAGCAGCCGCAGTATTGAGGGTGAGAACCCCTTGTACCTACCTCAAGCGAAAGTGTATGACCGCAGTGCGGGGTTGGGTCCTTGCCTCTACGTGCCATCCACGGGGGATAAACCAAATGCCTCCATATCCATGACCATCTTGCGTGAAGATAAGCCTGTCTATCAGGACTCTGTGTCGCTGAACATGATGAAGCGCACACTACAGGAGTTGGTGGAATATTTATTCCGGGAGAATAGTTTTTCTCAGGGGGTTTACCTAATGACCGGAACTGGTCTGGTCCCACCTGATGACTTTACCTTGCGTCCGCAGGATGAAGTGCAGATCACCATGGAGCCTGTGGGCACATTAACGCATGTTATATCCCAAAGAAGTTAATCCTAGTACCTTGAGGAGGCCTATTTAATGGTATCACAATAAACTTCAATACTATCTTGAGCGGCTTGCAATCCTAAATTCCCGGCATACCGGAAATTGTCACAGGCGGTGCTTTTCTGATCCAGTAATTGTGCTGAAATGGCCTTGAGGTAGTACGCCACAGGCACGTCATGACGGATAGTGAGGCTTTGATCTATGGCTTCAATGGCCTCCTGATGTCTCCCCAGGTGATGATTACAATAGGCCAGGCCAATAAAAGCATCAAAGTACCCGTCGTTGAGTTTGGTCAGGGTATTATAATGTTCCCTGGCTGCCTGGAATCTGCCAAAAATAAAGGTATCCATTTCAGCCAGTTGCCAGTACGCGCTATCCAGGGCTGGAAGTAGCCGTATTGATTCTTCAAACCAAAGATAAGCCCGGTTATATTGCTCCCTTTGGTAGTCTACTTTGCCTTTGAGAAAATATAATCTTGCCTTTATGCTATCCGTTGGGTTGGCCTCCAGGGCTTTATTTAAATGTTCAATAGTCAGGTTATTGTCGGCTTGCTGGTAGAAGCAAATATCAGCCATTAATAAATGAGCGGCGGCCTGATAAGGGTTTAACGGCCCCAGTGAGTGTTTTAAATTGAAATAGGCAGCAGAAAAACGTTGATTCTGGAAATTACTTAAGCCACGGTGAAAGTTATAAGTTGAATTATATCTGATAAGCAGAAAGGAGATTGATAACACCACCAATAGGATCACTACTACGGAAACCCCTCCCAATATACGAGCTCGCTTGGTATAGGTGCGTTTAGCGGTTTTATAGGCTCGGGCTCTGGCATAACCTCTCCGCACATTGTACTTGGTCCGGGTGGTAGTGCCGTAGTAGAGTTTTAAGTCGTAATGACTTTTTCTAACCGGGTGCGACAAGGTTTTGTAGGCCAGCGATATTTGTTTAAAGCGCTCTTCAGCCTGTCGGTCACCCGGGTTCTTATCCGGATGGTAGGTCTTGGCCATCCGGTGAAAGGCGAGTTGGATAGCCCTAGGCCCCGCATTGTAATCGACCTCCAATATCTGATAAAAATCCTTTTGCCGCATCTTAGTTACCAGTTGGCGCGCTATTATCATTTAACGAGAAACCACCTCAAATCATTTGATTACCAGTGAAAACTTCTTACCCGGTAAACATTTGACCAACCCATTGAACTCCAAATTCAATAAGAGACTTCCAGTACGATTGATGGGAATTTGAGTCTTCCAGCTGATCTCATCAATATGCATCCCATTCGGGTCTGAAGACAAAACATCAATTATCTTTTGTTCCTGAGGGCTACAGTGAAGGTCTTTACTTTTGATAGAATCCACCTGGTTATAGAACCAGGACATGTTCTCGGTAAACTCTTCCCAAGTGGTATATATCATGGCTTTATGATCTTTTATGAGTTTATGACACCCCAGACTTTGAGGGTTGTGGATAGATCCGGGCACTGCGTATACCTGCCGGCGGTATCTCCCCGCAATCTCTGCAGTTATCTGGGCACCGCCGCCATCCCCTGCCTCTACTACTATCAGAGCATCGGATAGTGCGGCAATGATGCGGTTTCTTTTAGGAAATTGAAAGCTGTCGGGTTTGGTTCCCAGTGGCAGCTCGGTCACCAGGCCCCCGGAGACCTGCATTCTTTTTGCTACCGTAGCATGGATCTCAGGATAAAGTAAGTCCAGACCATGCCCCAGTACGCCGATAGTAGGGATCTCATATTTGACCGCCAGCCGGTGGGCCTTGATATCTACTCCATATGCTAATCCGCTGATCACGGTGGGCGCCAATGGAGCCAGATTTTGAAATAGTTGTTCCGCTACATTTATTCCGTAAGCAGATATCCTTCTGGTCCCTACTATTCCCAAGGACCGGGAAGGGTTTAATTGTAGGTTGCCCTTAGTATACAGAAGCAAGGGGGCATCGGGGATTAAGCTTAACCGGGTGGGATATCGTTTGTCAGTGTAGAAGATCATATCTATCCCCAGCTTACGGGCTCTGGCAATCTCTACTTCGGCAATGGACTGCGGGTCACTTTCGACAATACGCCTTGCAGTTTGCTTTCCAATGCCGGGAATTTTCTTTAGTTGAGAAAAATTTTGGTGGAAAACCTGCTGGGCATCCCCGCAATAGCTGATCAATTGTCTAACGGTTACTGCGCCTACTCCCGGAATACGGCATAAGGCTACCTGATAGGCCAGCTCTTCACTCATAGTAAAGCGAAGGGATGATTAAAGCTTGTTTTTGATTTCGCTTAAGAAGGTGCGTAAATCCCGTAGTGATTCGATGGCTTGCATTCGGTCCATAGCTGACTGTGATCCATTTTTCAGCATGGTTTTAGCTCCTTGCAGGGTATAACCTTTCTCTTTCACCAAGTGAAAAATCAGCTTTACATTATTAATGTCATCCTTGGTAAATTGCCGGTTGCCTTTGCGGTTCTTTTTGGGCTTGATTATGTCGAACTCGCTCTCCCAGAACCTTATCAAAGAAGTGGCTACATCAAACATTGTTGCGACCTCCCCAATGGAGTAGTACTTCTTTTCTATTTCTTTTTCTTTGTAGGGCACTTCTATAAAATCGGTGTCAATATAAATAATTAAAAACCAAATATCAAAAATGCCAAACTCAAAAAAAAGAGGTCCTCAGGAAAAGACTGTCTGACCTCTCGAAGCAAGGAATTCTAACCCAGAGATTGATTTTCTATAGAGGAAAGTTCAAGGATTTTTTGATATTCATCCTCGTTGAGGTCATTATAGAAGTAATGAACCGGATTTACTTTTTTCCCGTTTTTGATAACCTCATAATGCAGATGCGGGGCGGTCGATTTACCAGTGCTTCCCACATAACCAATGCATTCACCCCGTTTGACTTTTTGACCCTTTTTTACATTGAAGTCGCTCATGTGGGCATAACGAGTAACGTATCCGTATCCATGGTCAATAAGAACCTCTTTGCCGTAGCCACCATAGTGGGTAGAAACTTTCTTGACTACGCCATCGCCTGTAGAATATATCGGAGTGCCCCTGGTGGCAGAGAAGTCCACGCCTGTATGCATTCTGCGTACTTTGTAGATAGGGTCAATGCGCATACCGTACCCTGAAGCCAACCGGGTCAACTCTTTGTTGGTAATAGGTTGAATTGCCGGGATAGAAGCATACATCTTGTCTTTACTTTTTGCCAGCGCCACGATCTCGTCATAGCTCTTGGTTTGGATGTACATCTGCTTCTTCAATCGTTCAATCTTTTGCAAAGTGCTCAGGACCAACTCTTCCCTCTCCAGGCCTTGTTCCAGTAATTTCTTGTAACGATCTGTACCGCCGATACCTCCTTCCCTAATCGTGCTGGGTATAGGCTCTGCCTCATTGATCACCCGATAAATGTCGTCATCCCGCTTTTGCAAAGCCTCCAGCATTTTCTGGGCGTCAGTCATTTCCTGGTTAAGGATGTCATAGTAAAGCTGCAATTCCTCATTTTCTTTTTTGAGGGCAGCCTCTTTAGGAGATTCGAAGTAGGTGTTGTGCACCAACACCATGATTGTGGCAATTACTACTGAAACAGAAAGGAATCCCAGCAGGTTAAGTACTATATCCCAAGTCCCTACCTTGACCCGTTCATATTTACAGGTTTCCGTATCGTAGTAATATTTTATTCTGGCCATTTACTTCGTTTAGGAATTTTCTTATAATTTTGCCTGATTCCGAATGAAAATTCAAGCCTCTAAAAAATTGTAGGAACACCTCTCTTGCGAACGCCGCAATATAATTATTATTTTGGTAGATCTTTACAAATAGGCCCTATTATTTGGCACCCAAGTAAGGTTTAAATGGATTCTAACAGTATCAGAAAAAAGTTTCTTGATTTCTTCCAACAACGAGATCACGAAATCGTTGATTCAGCCCCTATGGTGGTAAAAAACGATCCTACTTTAATGTTCACCAACGCTGGTATGAACCAGTTTAAGGACTACTTTTTAGGCAACAAAACCCCTGCCAGTAAAAGGGTCGCTGATACCCAAAAATGCCTTAGAGTGTCTGGCAAACACAATGACCTGGAAGAAGTGGGATTGGATACCTATCACCATACTATGTTTGAGATGCTGGGAAACTGGTCCTTCGGGGATTATTTTAAGGCAGAAGCTATAAATTGGGCCTGGGAGTTACTCACCAAGGTTTATGGCCTACAGGAAGATCGCTTATATATCACTTATTTCGGAGGTGACCAGGGGGATGGGTTGAAGGAAGATCAGGAAGCGCTGGACCTTTGGCGCCGTATTGTGCCGGAGGAGAGAATTAAACCTTTTGGCAAAAAAGACAATTTTTGGGAAATGGGGGATACTGGCCCCTGCGGCCCTTGTTCCGAGATCCACTACGATTTGCGTGCTGACCCAGATAGAGCTAAGGTGGACGGGGCAGATCTGGTGAATCAAGATCATCCGGAGGTGATCGAAATATGGAATTTGGTGTTCATTCAATTCAAAAGGCTATCATCAGGGGCCCTTGAAACCCTGGACCAGCAGCATATTGACACCGGAATGGGTTTTGAACGGTTGGTAAGGGCTGTACAGAACAAAAGCTCCAATTATGATACTGACCTGTTTCAACCTATAATCAAAAACCTCGGGGATATTTCAGGAGCTTCCTACGGGAGCAACTCTGAGACCGATGTAGCCATGCGGGTAATAGCAGACCATCTTAGAGCGGTGGTTTTTGCCATTTCGGATGGACAATTGCCCTCTAATACGAAAGCCGGATACGTAATTCGCAGAATATTGAGGAGAGCGATACGCTATGGCTATACCTTCCTCAGCTTGGAGCAGCCTTTTATCTATAAACTGGTTCCGGTTTTGGCCGACCAGATGACCGATATCTTTCCGGAAGTAAAAGGTCAGCAGGGCTTTATATCCAAAGTGATCAGGGAGGAAGAACAGGGATTCTTGCGTACCCTGGCACAGGGTTTAGTACGCTTTCAAAAATATATGTCCAACTTGCCTACAGCTGAGGATATTTCAGGTGAGTTTGCTTTTGAGCTGTATGACACCTATGGTTTCCCCCTAGATTTGACGGAGTTATTGGCCAGGGAGCAACAAAGATCGGTTGATATTGAAGAGTTTCAACAACAAATGCAGTTGCAAAAGCAACGGTCCAGGGCTGCTCAGGAAACAGAATCAGGGGACTGGGTAACCTTAAGTCCGGAGTCTGAGTCCTATTTTAGAGGGTATAGAGAAACGGATGCTACTTCAAAAGTCACCAAATATCGGCAGGTATACGAAAAAGGAAAAAACTACTATCAGTTGGTGCTGGATCAAACCCCCTTCTATGCTGAAAGCGGAGGGCAGGTCGGAGATAAAGGCTATCTCGTCGCTGACCAAAACAAAGTCCGGGTATGGGACACCAAGAAGGAAAACGACCTGATACTGCATTTTGTGGATCAATTACCTGAGCCCATCGACCATTTTATAGTTGCCAGAGTGGATTTACCATCACGGGAGGCCACTGAACGTAATCACAGTGCCACTCATTTGCTGCATGCCGCATTACGTCAGGTACTGGGGGATCATGTTCAACAGAAAGGCTCCTTGGTAAGTCCGGAGATCTTAAGATTTGATTTTAGCCATTTCAGTAAAGTTTCTGCTGATGAATTACAGGAAATTGAGATGTTGGTAAATGCCAAAATCCGGGAGAATATCAGCCGTATTACTCAAGAGAACATACCCCTGGAAGAGGCCCGGGAGATGGGCGCCATGGCTCTTTTTGGAGAAAAATACAGTGATCTGGTCAGAGTGGTGAGCTTCGACCCCGGGTTTTCCCTGGAGCTTTGTGGTGGAACCCACGTGCAGGCTACCGGCCAGATCGGATTATTTAAGATTATCAGCGAGTCCTCGGTGGCTGCAGGTGTTCGTCGTATTGAGGCACTCACCGGTAAAGCGGCAGAACAATATGTCGACGAACAACTTGGAAAGTTTGGCCAGATAAAAGAACTGCTAAAAAATCCCAAAGATACGGTACAGGCAGTGGAGGGATTGCTGCGGGAAAAAGCGGCAATGATAAAAAAGATGGAGGCCATGGATAATCAGCAGCTACAACAACTCAAAGCTACATTATTAGAATCCAAAATAACACGGGATCAGATCAATATACTGGTACAGCAGGTAAAGGTTTCGTCGGCCGAAAGTTTAAAAAGCCTTAGCTTCCAGCTAAAAAATGAGGTGGATAATTTGCTGGCGGTGTTGGCCGCAGATGTCCATGGGAAACCTCAGATAGCTGTGGTAATCTCAGAGCATTTAGTAGAAAAGCATGGTTGGAATGCCAGCAAATTAGTACGTGAGCTGGCCACCCTAATACAGGGAGGAGGGGGAGGACAGCCATTTTTTGCGGTGGCAGGCGGAAAGGACCTAAAAGGGCTTGGCCCGGTGGTAGAAAAGGCACATCTGCTATTAGATCAATTGTGGGCCGAGCAGGATCAAAGTACCTAACCAATGGATAACCAAAATAAGGAGAAATATCAGGCGGTCATCGGTCTGGAAGTTCATATTCAACTATTGACGAAAAGCAAACTTTTCTCAACCGATGCCAATCGCTATGGAGATGAAGCCAATACCAACATCAGTCTAGTCACCTTGGCCCATCCGGGAACTTTGCCTAAACTCAATGGTAAAGCCTTGGAACTGGCAGTGAAGATGGGGCTAGCTTGTGGCAGTCAGATAAGCCGGTATTTGATATTTGACCGCAAGAATTATTTTTATCCGGACCTGCCAAAAGGTTTTCAACTTACCCAAGATCGAACTCCTATCTGCTTAGGAGGATATATCGAAATTACTACTGCCGACGGTTCACGAAGGATAGAACTCAACCGGATTCATCTGGAGGAGGATGCCGGTAAATCATTTCATCATAAAGAACAGGGGCACAGCCTGATCGACTTTAACAGAGCCGGGACCCCGCTGATTGAATTGGTAACAGAACCAGTACTTCATCACCCAGAGGAAGCTTTCCAGTTGTTATATGAAATAAGGAAAATAGTGACCCGGTTGGGTATCTGTGATGGCAATATGGAGGAGGGCTCTTTGCGATGTGATGCCAACGTATCCGTTAAACTAAAAGGATCTTCTGTTATAGGAACCAAAGTGGAGATAAAGAATATGAATTCCATGCGGTTTGTGCGTAAGGCTATTTCCTATGAGATAAAAAGACAGATAGAGATCCTGGAAAAGGGAGGTAAGGTGGAGTCACAGACCCGAAGCTTCAATGAAAAATCAGGTACTACTTCAAGAATGAGGACCAAGGAGGAGTTGAACGATTATCGATATTTCCCTGAACCTGATCTCAGTCCCGTGGTGCTGGATGAGAAATGGGTCCAAAAACTACAATCGGAGATGCCTGAGCTCCCGAACCAGGTCAGAGAAAAGTTGATGGCACAGTATAGTTTTACCAGGGAAGAGGCTAGCTTCTTGAGCGATTCACTTGAAACCCATGTCTACTTTGTGGAGGCTTTAGCCATATGTGGAGATCACCAAAGCATTCTTAATTGGTTAAAGGGCCCCTTACAATCGCTGGTGAAAGAGCATAATGTCGGGCTGAAAGATATGGGCTTGAGGCCGGAAAAGCTGTGTCAGCTGATTAAATTGGTAGCGTCCAACAAGTTAAGTTATTCCATGGCCGTTCAAAAGTTATTGCCAAAGATGGTCGAATATCCGGATATAAGTCCCTGGCAATTGGCCAGTAAGGAAAAATTATTGCTGGAATCGGATAACGGGGAACTAGAAAAACACGTTTTGCATATTATGGAGGAAAACCCCTCTAAAGTAGAAGCCTATAAAAAAGGGAAAAAAGGGTTGTTGGGATTTTTCATGGGAAGATTGATGCAGA
This sequence comes from Cyclobacteriaceae bacterium, assembly GCA_965224285.1. Classification (GTDB taxonomy): domain Bacteria; phylum Bacteroidota; class Bacteroidia; order Cytophagales; family Cyclobacteriaceae; genus JAJCYK01. The sequence continues at coordinate 2,009,847 of OZ245043.1, read as the reverse complement.
TCACCGGAGGAAAAGCCGATCCCAAGAGAGCTAATGAACTATTTTCCAAATATTTGGATTAAATAAATAATATTATTGTCATGAAGAGATTATCGGTAATTTTTGGATCAGTGGTAATATTGGGGGGCTGCACTGCCCCAACTGAAGAAGGGCTTATCATCGCTGGCAAAGTCAATTTTCCCGAGCAGGGTTTGGTGTTGTTAGAAGAATTCGAAAATAAGCAAACCGTAGTGATCGATACCGTAGAAGTCCAGTCTGATGGTAGTTTTGAACACCAGGTGTCCATTGATGAGCCTGGTTTTTACCGCCTGAATTTCTATAATAAACAGATGGCAAACATGCTATTAGACGGCCATGATCTGCAGGTTGAGGCTGATGGCAACGCTCCCAGAGGCCATGTTAAGGTAACAGGGTCGCCGGCGATGCAGCATATTAATGAAGTACAAGCTCTTACCCAGGAGTTTCAGCAACAAGTAACCCAGTTAAATTCCCAATTTTCCCAAGCCGGTACAGCCAATGATCAACAGCAGATGGCAGAATTACGGGCGGAGTACCAAAATCTCAATCAAAGATATAAGGCTCAAATAAAAGATAAGATCAGACAAATGGGTAATTCCCTGGCAGTATTGCAAGTAGTAGGAGCCCTTGATGCAGAAGAGGACTTTGCTCTATTGGATAGTCTGGGGAATGTCTTCGCCGCCAACCCGCCGGATAGCAAAAACACTCCGGATTTTTTAAAATATATCGATCAGGTAAGGGCGCAAAACAGTAAAATGGCTAAGGTACAAATAGGCAAACAAGCTCCTGAAATTGAACTGCCGAATCCGGATGGTAAGCTGGTGACTTTATCATCGCTGCGAGGGAAGGTAGTACTGGTTGATTTTTGGGCGCAATGGTGCAAGCCCTGCAGAATGGAGAATCCGAATATAGTAGCCGCTTACCAGGAATACAAGGACAGAGGTTTTGAAGTTTTTGGAGTTTCGTTGGATCGCAATAGGGAGCAGTGGCTAAGGGGCATTGAAGAGGACGGTTTGGACTGGACCCAGGTGTCAGATCTAAAATATTGGCAGTCAGAGGCGGCACAAACCTACGGAGTGAATGCGATACCAGCCTCTTTTCTCCTGGATCGGGAAGGTAAAATTATTGCCCGAAATTTAAGAGGACCGGCGCTACATGCTAAACTTAAGGAGGTGTTAGGCTAAGGAGGCTTCTCGAAGGGCGTTCCACAAACTCATTTTTTTCTCTCGGTCGTCTGATATTTCTTTCAACCTATGTGCAGTCAATTGCATTTTGCCTTTATCTCGCTGCCATTGGTAGGTGGGCGTTCCGCTTTTACCGATCCCAAAACAAAATACCCAGCGAAAAGCGGGTTTCATTTCTGGGATCTCGCTGCTGATGGTAATCCTGGTAAACGGGATATCAATAGAACTAAATATCTTTTTTAGAAAATCCATTTCATCTGAGGAAATTTCCCCGGGGATGAGAACTAAGATGTCTGAATCCCTAGCTGGCTTTACTACAGACTCGGTATTCTCGTCCACCAGGTATAATTGTTCGGTGATGAAATGCGCTAAAAAATTCGGGTTTATCTCCACTACAAATTAAAAATAGATCTAAGTTCATTGGCGTCTTCAGGCCGCATCCTTTTTGCCAGCACCAAACGCAGTTGTCTCCTTCTTAAGGCACCTTGATAAAGTTCTTTTTCTTCCGGGGATTCGGGGATCAACTCAGGAACTTCTGTAGGCTTACCCGATTTGTCAACCGCTACAAAGGTAAAAAAGGCGCTGTTACTTTCGACTCGCTCTCCGGTGGGGATGTCCTCAGCCCACACTTCAATACCCACTTCCATGGACGAGTTAAAAGCCCGGGTTACTTTTGCCTCTAAAGTGACCACGTTACCCAGTCTGATGGGTTTGCTGAAAGAGACATTATCTACCGAAGCCGTTACCACGATGCTATTGGAATGTTTTTGGGCAGAAATAGCGGACACGATATCCATCCAATGCATCAATCGTCCTCCCATAAGGTTGTTTAGAGTATTGGTATCGTTGGGAAGAACCAATTCAGTCATGGTGACCAATGATTCACTAGCGAATTTCTGATTATTAGTATTTTTCATCTTTCCAGCCTTGTTCTCCCAGTAGTGGTACAAAGCTAAAATAATTATGTTCTTTTCTTATTAATTTCCCCTCTTCACTGCGCCTTATACTAATCATTTTTTGCCGCTCCGAACCTCCAACTGGGATTACTAATATGCCGGGGGCCTGCAATTGCTCGATTAGTGCTTCCGGCACAGACGGCGCCCCTGCGGTGACCAGGATCTTGTCATAAGGAGCAAAAGCCGGAAAGCCCTTGGATCCATCACCGTGAAGAAAATGGGCCTTATAACCCATCATGCTTAGCAAATGTTTGGCTTTACTGTATAAGGGTTTTAAATATTCAATAGTGGAGACTTTAGCGCCCAACTCCAATAAGATACAACATTGGTACCCCGATCCTGTTCCTATCTCTAAAACCTTATCACCTGGTTTAATTTTCAGTAACTCAGTTTGAAAAGCCACAGTATAAGGTTGACTAATGGTTTGTCCTTCACCTATAGGGAAAGCCTTATCCTGGTAGGCATGTTCCAGGAAGGCCTGGTCAAAGAAAACATGCCGAGGGACTTTGGCTATAGCCTGAAGAACTTTGGTATTAACAATGCCTTTGTTTTTAAGGATTTTCACCAGTGAATTCCGCATTCCCCGGTGCCGGTAGCTGTCCTCTAACATCTGGTTTCACTCAAAGATTTCAAATATAGTGCAATCTTCGGCTTCATGTTAACCCTAACCTGAATTTGCTGGGGATTAAGTTAAAGTTTAGGTCATGTTGTGGATTCTTGAGACCCATTAGTTAAATTCCCCTCATGTTTACCGGAATCATCGAGGACACTGTTACTGTAACCGACAAGAAAAAGGAGGGATCTAATTGCATCTTCACCTTCTCTACTCCTTTGGCAGTAGAATTGAAGGTTGACCAAAGTATCTCCCATAATGGTGTCTGTTTAACCGTCACGGCCGTGCTGCCGGATGAAAGATACCAAGTGGTGGCCGTGGAAGAAACTCTTACAAGATCCAATCTCAATACCTTACAGGTAGGATCCCTGGTCAATATGGAAAGGGCGATGATCTTGGGAAGTCGGATTGACGGTCATTTAGTCCAGGGGCATGTGGACACAACGGGTATTTGTGAAGTTATCCAGGAGCGCGCGGGAAGCTGGCATTTTGAGATATCATTCGATTCAGAAGCCCATGCAAAATTGGTGGTGGAAAAGGGTAGTGTCTGTATGAATGGAGTAAGCCTTACCTGTTTTTCTGTTACCGACAAGTCGTTTGAGATTGCTGTGATACCCTATACCTATCATGAGACCAATTTTCATCTGCTGCGACCGGGGGATCAGGTTAATTTGGAGTTTGATGTGGTTGGGAAATATGTGCAACGGATGCTGGAGGGCCGCAATCTATAACAAGAAGTAAGAGACGGCAATATGAAAAAGCTAAGGTGTTTGGTGGTCGATGATGATCCTATGTCCATAAAGGTTCTCAGTAAGCTGATCGAAAAAACCAACTTTCTTGAAATGGCTGGCGAATGCGAAAGCGCTATTGTGGCTTCGAATGCCTTACAGGAATCCCAGATTGATGTGATCTTCCTGGATGTAAGGATGCCGGAAATGACTGGGATGGAATTGGTAAAATGCCTCGATGGCGAATACCAGGTGATCCTGGTAACTTCTGAGAAGGAGCACGCCCTGGAGGCTATCGAATACGATGTTACCGATTATCTGGTGAAACCGGTAACCTACCCACGTTTTTTGAAAGCGGTCAATAAGGCAAAACAAAACATAAAGCAGACCTTAAAATTAAGTGATGCCCAAAAAGATATTTATGTAAAATCGGATGCCAAAATTGTTAAGATCGAATTAGCCGATATCCTATTTATAGAAGCCTTATCCGATTATGTCATTATTAATACCCCCCGGAAACGTCATATAGTGCATTCTACCATGAAAGGGATTGAAAGAAAAATGCCTGCTAAAAGCTTTGCCAGGGTTCATCGATCCTACATTGTAAACTGTGATAAGATCGACTCCATGGAAGACCTCCATATCATTATTGGGGATAAGTCAATTCCTATTGGTGCCAGTTACAAGGGAGCATTCCTGGAGAAGCTTAATTTTTTATAGGAGCGAATTTAAACGGCACCCTTTTGGATAACCAAAAGGTAATTTTAAAAATAAAAAACCCAATTAGAATCCCAACCAGCAGACCTCCCAGGATGTCAAGAGGATAGTGCACTCCCAGATAGATCCTGCTATAGGACACGCTTAAAGGCCATAGAATAAGCCAAAAAATCCAAGGATATTTTTGCCGGAAAATAAGAAATATAAAAGTGGTCAATGCCATGCTGTTGGAGGCATGTGACGAAACAAATCCATAGGGCCCCCCACATTTGGTAATGATCCTGACCAAGTGGCCTATTTCCGGGTCATGGCATGGCCGGTCCCGAGCAAAAAGGGGCTTCATTACCGAGGAGGTAAGTTGATCACTTAAGGATATTAATAGCACAATAGCTACCACTGAGTATACGAAATGCCATCCAAACTGACGGTACAGCATGATCAGCAGTAACAGATAGAGGGGAATCCAATGGTATTTTTCGGTGATAGCTGCCATAGCGGTGTCCAACCAGGGTGTACTCATTTGGTGCAGAGTCAACAGCATCTCCTTGTCCCAATGGATCAATGCCTCAATCAGATTGTCCATCTACCCAGTTTATACCTTTTTTTAGTTTTTGTAATGTGTGGTGCTCGGGAGATCCCTTCTTTGGGTGATGATTGTAAACCCATGAGGCATGCGGCGGAAGGCTCATAAGGATAGATTCAGTGCGTCCTCCGGTATCGAGGCCAAATTTGGTTCCCTTATCCCAGACCAGATTGAATTCCGCATAACGACCTCGTCGTATAAGTTGCCAAGCCTTATGCTGGTCGGTATAGGGTGCCTGCTGCTTTCTTTTGACCATATTACTATATATAGGAACGAATGCCTCCCCCACGGCTTTCACAAAGTCCCATCTCGATTGTTTAGAAAAATCGCCTTCATCAGATAGTCGGTCGAAAAATATACCTCCAATTCCCCGGGTTTCTTCCCGGTGCTTCAGGTAAAAATAGTCATCCGCCCACGATTTAAACTTCGGATAATATGAGGTGTGGTGATACGCACAAACCTTTTCAAGTTCAGTGTGAAAATATCTGGCCTCCTTGTCATCCACATAGATGGGAGTTAGATCAATCCCCCCTCCAAACCACCAAATACCACTGGTCATTTCGAAATAGCGCACATTCATGTGTATAATAGGCACCATAGGGTTGTTGGGATGCAGCACGATGGAAACTCCAGTAGCAAAAAAATCAGCCGGTTCCAGGTCAAGGGCTCGTAGTATATTGGCTGGGGTGGGCCCGTAAACTTCTGAGAAATTTACCCCGCCTTTTTCCAATACCGAACCTTCGGTAATAGTTCTGGTCCTGCCTCCTCCACCCTGGGGCCTTTCCCATAGATCCTGGTGAAATCGTCCTGTACCATCGACCTTTTCCAGGCCCCGGCAGATGTTGTCCTGTAAAGACCTAAACCATTGAGCAATGTCCTCTTTTAGCAGACTCATGGGTAGTAAAGCTATCCATAATTGCCTAAAGAATTCAAAAATGGACCCACTTAATTCTTATGCATTACCTGGTATTTTAGTAATTTTGGGGCCTTGAGACTACCTCAAGACCCATCGTCAAACAACTATTATCCAAATAATTATGGGAAATGCTGCCCAGCACCCCTCTATTTCCGATATAAAGTCTGAAATCTTAGAAAAGGCGTTCCGCTTAATGCATACGGCCAGCTCCATGTCTGAATTATACGAACAGGAGCGGGAGGTATGCAGTAAATATGTTCATAGCACTTCCAGGGGACATGAAGCCATTCAGCTGGCGGCTGCTTTTCAGTTGTTGCCAAAAGATTATCTATCGGTGTATTATCGGGATGATAGTTTAATGCTGGGGCTGGGCTTCAGTCCGTATGAGTTAATGCTTCAGTTGTTAGCAAAAAGAGATGACCCGTTCTCTGGAGGTAAAACTTATTATTGCCACCCGTCAGTGCTGCGTGAGGATATGCCCACTATCCCCCACCAGAGTTCAGCCACCGGCATGCAAGCTATACCCGCAACGGGGATGGCCCATGGATTGAAATACCTGGAGCAACAAAAATTGTTAAAAGGCAGGAACAAGCCTATTGTACTTTGCTCGATAGGAGATGGTGCAGTTACCGAGGGGGAGGTTTCCGAAGCCTTTCAAATGGCGGCTCTCAAAGAGTTGCCCATTATTTATTTGGTTCAAGACAACGGCTGGGGCATATCGGCCACCGCTGCCGAGATGCGAAGTTCAGATGCTTTCGAATTTATTCAAGGGTTTAAGGGGATCGAAAGACTTAAAGTTGACGGTTCAGATTTTGTCGATTCCTACCTGGGATTAAAAAAAGCTTTTGAATTTGCCCGGAAACAGAGAAAACCGATTTTGATACACGCGTTATGCCCACTATTGAGCCATCATACTAGTGGCGTTCGCAAAGAATGGTATCGCAGTGAGGAAGATCTGGAACGCCATGCCCAACAAGACCCACTGGATAAACTACGTGAATACCTTTTGGAACACAACTGGTCCTCTGAAGAATTAGAAGCAATCCAATCTGAGGCCAGGGAGCTGGTACAAGGTCATTATCAGAGGGCCTTAAACGCCAATGACCCCTTGCCTGAAGACCTCTATGAATTTGAATTTCAGCCTACCGAAGTAAGAGAAGAAATCGGAATGCGGGAGCCGGCAGAAGGAGAAAAGGTGGTGATGGTGGATGCTGCTTTGCACGCAGTGGATGAGATTCTCAAAGACAACCCGGAGGCATTGTTCTATGGACAGGATGTAGGAGGCAGATTGGGGGGCGTTTTCAGAGAAGCGGCAAACCTAACGAAGAAATACGGGGAATCACGAGTGTTCAATACACCTATCCAGGAGGCCTACATTGTGGGTTCTACCGCCGGCATGTCAGCGGTAGGTTGTAAACCTATTGTGGAAGTACAATTTGCTGATTACATCTGGCCGGGGATAAATCAATTGGTGGAAGAGCTGTCAAAATCTTGTTATTTGTCTAAAGGTCAGTTTCCTATTCAATCTCTGATCAGAGTCCCCATAGGAGCCTATGGAGGTGGAGGCCCTTATCACTCAGGCAGTGTGGAATCGACCCTGTTAAACATCAGGGGAGTAAAAGTAGTATATCCCAGTAATGCAGCGGATTTCAAAGGCTTATTTAAAGCGGCATTTTACGACCCTAATCCGGTGCTGATGCTGGAACATAAGGGTTTGTATTGGTCTAAAGTACCTGGTACTGATAAAGCCAAAACCATTGAACCCGATAGGAATTACATTATTCCCCTGGGAGTGGCCAATATGGTGCAAACAGCGGTAGATGACCTCCGGGAACAAGGGTCTGCTTTATTAGTGATCACCTATGGTATGGGTGTATACTGGGCGCTAGAAGCCAGTTCCAACTTGCAACCAAGAGTAAGTATAATGGATTTGCGCAGTTTAAATCCACTGGATTGGGAAATGGTAGTTACTGAAGTGTCCAGGCACCATCGTTGCCTGGTATTGACAGAGGAGCCCATATTGAATTCATTCGCAGAATCTCTGGCTGGTCGTATTGCAGAGCAGTGTTGGGAGCATTTGGATGCACCGGTTGGCACCTGCGGGGCGCAAAATTTACCAGCTGTTCCCTTAAACCTGGAACTTGAGCGGGAGATGCTGCCCAATGCGGAAAAAGTAAGATCCAAAATAGAGGAGCTGCTGGCCTACTAGGGACTAAAAAGGATAGCCAATACCAATATTCAAGGTTATGGCGTTTTCGGTGGTCCCATCAAGCCCACCGAACTGAAAATCATCCAGCACCCACCGTTCACCTTCAGGCCGGGCAGGTTCATATACTTTTACCCCCAGGTCCACCCGCATGATAAGAAAGGTAAAATCCATACGAAAACCCAATCCCGTACCCACTCCAATTTCCTTGTAAAATCTATCACTGTCAAACTTTCCTCCAGGTCGCCGTACGGCTCCGTCATCACCAACATCATCACGAAGTGTCCAGATGTTGCCGGCATCGATAAAAAAAGCCCAGTCAACAAATCCCACCAGGTTTTGCCGATACTCCACACTGGCTTCCATAATTATTTCTCCAGGCTGCTCAAAATTATAATCCAGTTCACCGGTGTCGTTGACCGGAGAAAAGCTACCCGGGCCCAACCGACGGGGACCCCAGGCCCGAATACTGGAGCTGCCACCAGCAAAGAAATTCTTTTCGTAAGGAAGGATCTGATTTTCCCCGTAGGGTATTCCTATTCCTGCATTGATGCGCCAGGCAAATGCCCCCCGTGCATTGAGTGGAATTAGTTTGCGAAAGTCGAGGTTGAATTTTAAGTACTTATAGTGTTCCAGGCTATCGCGCTCCAGAAAGCTGGTGCCCACTATGTTTAGGGTAGTTCCTCCGCTTTCAGCCAGTAGCCGCAGGTACGAGCTGTTTTTTTCATAGGTTCCGTATTGGTTATAATCAAAAAGTGAGGTAAAATACATACTACTTACAAATGACCGTTCAAAAGCCCGGTGAAAGCTGGTGCCTCGCAATTCACTTTCTCTCAAGACTTCCTGAAACTCCAGCGATTCATTACGGGTATTGATCAGGTTGACATCAGCTAAAGTGAAGTTATACAGCCGGCTTTGATCTCGTTGCCAGCTGTAGCGCAAGGAACCGTTGAGGTTATCCCGGGTAAAATCATCGCGATCAATGAAATCATAACCTACCGAAAATCGGGTGCGCGGGTTAAGCTCTCCCAGCCGGGATTTAAGAGCGCTGCCCAGGGGAAAGATGAAATCAGGCAGGGTAAGGGATAAATTCCCGCCAATTTGCAGACTGTTGGCTATTTCTCCATCATCGCTGTAAGAGGTAACTCCGTTAATGCCGAATTGACCACCCAACTCCAGTATTTCCAATCCCCCAAAGGTATTTCTATTCTTGATATTGAAATTATAAAACGGACCGGGTACCCGTTGGTTAGCAGTAACGTTTATGCCTATTTCCTGGGTCAATTGGTAACGGTCCAGGGGGCTGGTGAATAAATTCGCAATAAATCCCCCCCCTGTAGTGTCATAGTTGATATTGACAAATTTGAACATGTCCAGGTTGGCTAGCTGACGCTGGGTGGAGAAGGTCTTGGACTTACTGTAGAGGTCCCCCGGATAAATGAATAACCGTCGATCAAGGATTTTTTTAGAATATTTTTCTTGGAAGAAGCGATAGGTAATGCGATTATAGTACCGTGTAGAACGACGAGGAAGAATATTAGGCGTATTGGCATCCGTGGTAAAAATCACACTGTCGACTCTGAACACTTTATGATATCCCCGTTTTTGCGGTGTATTTACCAGGGTTTTTATAGCTACTTTTTTATCTCCCAGAATAGCCGTGTCCACCGCAAATTCAACAAACTGCCGGCTAAATTCATAATATCCATTATCTTTCAACAGGTTTTCGATCCTGATCATTTCCTCCTCCAGTTTCTCGGCATCATAGTTATCTCCAGTCCTTAAGGGGCTCAGGTGACCGGTGTTAAGGATTAGGTTGGTAATGGCAGTGTCCCCTGTGATCAGGATCAGGCTATCCAGCAGGTAGGGCTCTCTTTCAGTAACTCTATAGGTCACCTTAGCACGCTTGCCTTTATAGTGGGCTTCGTATTGGACGGTCCCCAGAAAAAACCCTTTGTTACGAATGAACTGGGTCATCCGATCCTGGGTTTCCTGTGCCAGTGTACTATCAAATACCGCCAGAGGCTCTCCCCACTGCATAAATTTATTGCCGTTTTCCAACACATCGTCTTTCCGTGCCAGCTTGGCCTGCTTGCGATTTTGTAAACGGACCACCTTGGCATCGTCACCGGCATGTTCGGCTATTTTACGGTCAAACTTTTCAGTGATCCGAACCTTCTGGGCTTCAATTTTCTGAGGATCATATTTCTTTTGCCCGACCTGGTACATCCAGGTGTAGAGCGAAATAGGGAAGATCTGTAGCACCTTCCGGTTAGGTTGTTGCTGGTAGAGATCAGTGAGACGCTCCTTATCTACTTTTTTGACACCTTTGATGGATTGCGTACTGAGAAGATGTTTTCCGGGTGGGATATTTTTAGTACCAATACAAGAACCCAACCATAGGATCAGCATCAGGCAGTTTAAAAAATTGTGTATTTTCATCTGAATTCTGCTGCCACCACTATGATTTCTAAAGGTACTTTAAAGTACGTTAAGTCCTTGCAATTAAAGAAATACCGTAAAAAAGCCCAAAGCTTTTTAGTTGAAGGAGCAAAAAGCGTGCTGGAACTTATCAATAGCCCTTACAAGGTTACTCATCTTCTGGTCACTTCAACTTTCTTGGATGAACACCCAGATATCAGCCAACAGTTCCCCGGCTCATGGTGGCTGGTTCAGGATAAACAACTGGCACAAGTGGGCACTCTTAAAACCAACAATATGGCACTGGCTGTGGCAGAGATGCTGCCTCAACAACCCATAGAATTGAAAAAAGATGCATACTATTTAGCCCTGGAGTCTGTACGGGATCCGGGTAATTTAGGGACAATCATAAGGACTGCTGACTGGTATGGTATTGATGGCATTATATGCTCACTGGATTGTGTAGATTTTCATCATCCCAAAGTGATTCAGGCCAGTATGGGTTCTTTTGTGAGGATAAATCCATATTACACGGATTTAACAGCAGTGATGAATACCGGTAATCCGGTTTATGGAGCGGGGTTATCAGGGAATAACCTTCATGAGATACACTTTAAAGGTGGGGGTATTTTTATACTAGGTAATGAATCTCAGGGATTATCTGAGCAATTAACACCTTATATAACACATCAAATCACTATTCCAGGTTTTGGCGGCGCGGAGTCCTTAAATGTTTCAGCAGCAGCGGCAGTAATTTGTGATAATATTAGAAGAACCTCAGCCTCGGGAGGATAGCGCAGCTTCGGTTTTCATCTCATCCGCTAAATCATGGCCCAAATAGCCATCGATCAGGTAGTGCCCGAGATAGATCGCAGGCGTTAGAATGATAGCCACCACGAATTTATAGATATAATTTACCGTTCCGATAGCCAACACCATTACCAGGTCCCAGTCAGATCCTAAGTAAAAAGCGATCACCAACACCACGTAGCTATCAATGAATTGGGAGATCAGAGTGGAGCCGGTAGCCCGCAACCAGACTTTTCCTTCGCCGGTTAATTTCTTAATGCGATGAAAAATTAAAACATCTACTATCTGACCCACTAAAAATGCTACCAGTGAGCCTGCGATAATCCAAAGGCCCTGCCCGAAAATCTTTTTAAAGGCCAGGTTCATATCACTTATGGACAAAGCCGGGTCCGGATTAGCCCCGCTTTCGTACTGCCACCACTGATTCGGTTCCAGTTTGATACCCCAGTAAAACATACAGAAAGCATACAAGATCAATATCACCGCCATGTTACTAAGTAAGCGCACCCCTTTCTTGCCATAGTATTCATTAATTATGTCTGTCATGACAAATACTACCGGCCATAATAAAACCCCTGCGGTTAGATTGAAGCCCAGGTTATCAACTCCTAGCAAAGTGATATTCAGTGGTTGGAATCCCAGTGTTGCTTCCAGTGAAAAGATCTTTACTCCAATAAATTCCGCAACCAGGGTATTGGTAATAAAGAATCCTCCTAAGATCAAAAACAGCCGATGCTTCTTACTCTTCATGGTTTGATCTCCATTCGTTCACCTTCCACTGCCAGCTGGGTGTGTTGAAATACTTCCTGGGCCTCGTCCAGTAGGGGGAGCACATTCTTATATCGTATAGAAAAGTGCCCTAAAATAAGCTTCTTCACCCGCCCTTTATGAGCAATTTGTGCCGCTTGCCTGGCGGTACTGTGATAGGTAGTTGTAGCTCTGGCGATTTGATCGTGAGTAAAGGTCGCTTCATGGTATAAGACATCCACCTCCTCAATATGTGGCAGGACATCTTCAGAGTATTTGGTGTCAGAGCAATAAGCATAAGACACTGAATTTTTGGGACTTAAAGTATAGTCTCCCAGCTTGTGCAGGACTTCGCCCTGTTCATTCAATACATCATGACCGGATCGAAGTATTTGTATATCCGATTTGGACAAGCTAGATAAGTCCACATCTTTATTAATTCTATACGGTTTGGGTTTCTCTTTGAAGACAAATCCCCAACAAGGAATACGGTGATCCAGGGGAAATGAATGAACTGATATTTTTTCGTGGTCAAGCAGCAGTTCCGATGTGTTTGGTGTCAATACTTTAAAATGGATGGAGTAACTCAAAACCATTTCGGTATGTTTTAGGTGCAGCGTGATAAGCTCTGAAAGTCCACGTGGACCAAAAATGGTGAGGTCATCTTTCCTTTGGCGTAGGTGCATGGTGGATATTAGGCCCATTAATCCCAGAAAGTGATCTCCGTGCAAATGGCTAATAAAGATATATCGCAGGCGTCCAAGTTTGATGCGGTATCGACTGGCTTGCATCTGGGTACCTTCCCCGCAATCGATCATCATCGCCAGGTTATCTATCCTCAGGATCTGTGCTGACTGGTGTCGGCTGTGAGCGGGTGCAGCGGCATTGGACCCGAGTATAGTTAACTCAAACGACAATTAATGACCGTTTTCTTCACCCTTTAGGTCTCCCTCTATTTCATGCATAAATATGGCGTCACGAGCTTCTTCTACTGTGGGCAGGATGTTAAGGATGGAGTCCAGTTGAGATATCTTAATCAATTTAATTACATGATCGGATATAGCGGTAAGCACTAATATGCCCCCGCCGTCATTGGTTATCCGGTTACCTACCAACAAGGCGCTTAAACCTGAAGAATCTATATATTTCACGTCTTGCAAATCCAGGATAACATTTTTTGTGCCCTCAGCATGTAAACTCACAAAATCAGATTTCAGTTGAGGAGCTAGTGTGCTGTTAAGTTTCTCCTCATGGAGATGTATCAAAGTGTATTGCTCTTGTTTGTCTATGGTATATTTCATGCCTTTGATAGGTTAGATTTTATTACTTAATGTATGTTGGATACTTTCCAGTATTGTTTTATATAAATCTTCGGAATTTACGGGCTGCGAAGGTTTTTTAAAAGGTATACCCATAAACTTTTCATATAGCTCAATATACCTTTCTGATATGGAATTTACAACCTGATCATCCATTGCAGGTATATCCTGACCTTCTTGTCCCTGAAACCCCAGGCTGATCAACCACTTCCTAACAAATTCCTTGGAAAGTTGTTTTTGGGGTTGTTTTGTATCTTGGAATTGTTGGTAGGTATTTCGGTAAAAATACCGGGAAGAATCAGGGGTGTGGATCTCATCGATAAGCATCACTTGATCCCCATAAAGGCCGAACTCGTATTTGGTATCCACTAATATCAAATCTCGTCCCGCCGCCAGGGCGCTGCCTCTGTCATATAAGGCCAAAGTGTATTGCTCCATAGCCTGATATATCTCGTCGCTAACCAGATTTTGCCTAAGGATGTCATCCTTGCTTATGTCCTGGTCATGTCCTGAGCTTGCTTTGGTCGTGGGGGTTATAATGGGTTGAGGCAGTGGATCGTTTTCCTTCAACCCGTTGGGCAATGGAACTCCGCAAATTGTCCGTTTACCACTTTGGTATACTCTCCAGGCATGACCAGCAAGATATCCCCTTATGACCATTTCTACTGGAATAGGCTGGCATTTATGACCTACGGTTACCTGAGGATGAGGAGAAGCTATGAACCAGTTCGGCACTAAATCAGAGGTTGCCTCCAGAGCTCCAGCGGCTATTTGGTTTAGCACCTGTCCTTTATACGGTATAGCTCTAGGTAAGACTACATCAAAGGCCGATATACGGTCGCTGGCTATTACAGCAATGAGATCATCAAAATAATAGACATCGCGCACCTTACCCCGGTAAAAGCCTTGCTGTCCCGGAAACTCAAAATTGGTCGCACTTATAGCCGCTGTCATGAAGGTAAATTTAACTAAGCGTTTGAGGAATAAAAATAAGGCAATGAAATTATTCCAACGGCAATTTTATAGGCTGGTCTTCACCTCGTTGGTACCGAAGTTTTTGCACCAATTCTCCTTGTTGGTATTCCTCCCAAATGCCTACTTTGTTTCCATTTAGGTAAGATCCTTTGATCAGTAATAGTCCCGCTTCATCCATCGATTGGTAGCTGCCGGTCATTTTACCTAAACGATATTCTGTGACGGTGGCGATTTTACCATTTTCATGGTAGGTGACTATCTCACCGTGAAGCATACCTTGCCGGAACTCTTCATTTAACTTCAACTCACCATTGGGCAGATAGGTTTTACGCTGTTGGATTTTACCATCCTGGTATCTTGCTTCAGACTTCACACCGCCTTTGGGAAAATACGACTTCCAGGTACCAAAAGGCTTTCCATCACGAGTAAATTGCTCAGTTATTAAGGCGCCTTGATCATCAAACTCCTGACTTTCACTCTCACTTTCCTCGTTCTTGAAGTTCACTACCCAACTGATCTGACCATTGGGGTGATACCTAAGGTTTTTGCCCTCTCGCTTACCATGGACATAGGTATAATGATGCTTTAGCTGACCTGATGGGTAGTACCCTTTATTTTCACCGTGAAGCAATCCATCCTGATACCGACCCTCCAGGATCATAGCTCCTTGCTGGTTGTAGGTCCTAAAAATTCCCGATTTTTGACCATTGTTCAATTGGGATTCCGTGTCCAGTTGTCCATTGGCATAATAGGTCTTGAAAAACCCATTCACCAGGCCGGAAGTGTAATTGGCTTCAGATCGTAGCTGTCCGGTAGGGTAGTATTTTTTGGATACTCCGTTGGGCTCACCTCTGGCATAGCTGATCTCACTCTTAACCACTCCATGGGAAAAATATTCTATTATCATGCCCTCCGGCTTCCCATCCTTAAAAAAAGCTTTACTCTTTAGGGTACCGTCATCGAAGTAGGTCAATAATTCCCCGGTGATGGTGTCTTGCTCGAATAGTACTTCTTGCACCAGGTTACCGTTGGGAGCGAAAGCCTTCACCCTGCCGTGTTTTCGACCATTTTTAAAAGGGGTAATCCTCAGCAGGGTGCTATCGGAATAGTATTCTTTAAATATCCCTGATTTTATTCCTTGCTCGAATTGTCCCTCAACCGCTGGTACCCCGTTCGGGTGGTATTTAAGGTAGGATCCATCTACTTGATTGGAGTCTTTTCCAATGAAGTAATACTGTTCCTTAACTTGGGTTTTCAAGGAATCGTAATAGGTACGAACCAGAGTTTGGGCTGGCAAAACTCCCGGGATCGACCACAGCATGCATAACCAAAAAAAATTTCCCCTCATAGCAAAAAGTAAGCCTTCAATTAACGCTGGGGTGGCTCAAGTATTATATTTTCTCTAAAACCATGGCTGAGGCTCCACCTCCGCCATTGCAGATGCCGGCTACACCCACGGAGCCGTTTTTATGCTCTAGTACACTGTGCAAGGTAGTGAGTATCCTGGCACCACTGCAACCCAATGGATGACCCATGGCCACTGCACCACCAAAGACATTCACCTTGTCACCATCCAGATTCAAATTTATGTTGTTGGCCAGGGCAACAGCAGAGAATGCCTCGTTTATTTCATAGAAGCTCACATCCGAGGGCTCCACCCCCGCATTAGCCATGGCTTTGGGGATAGCCAGGGAAGGGGCAGTAGTAAACCATAAAGGATCTTGCGCAGCATCAGCAAAGCCTCGGATTTTGGCCACAGGTTTCACACCCAGGGCCTCCGCCTTTTCTTTAGAAATTAGCACTAGCGCTGCGGCGCCGTCATTGATGGTAGAGGCATTTGCCGCCGTCACTGTACCCTCTTTGGAAAATACCGGTCTCAGCGAGGGGATTTTGTCAAAGTTAACTTTCCTAAACTCTTCATCTTCGCTCATGATTACGGGGTCGCCTTTACGCTGGGGAATTTCAATGGGGATAATTTCGTCATTGAAAAATCCCGACTCTGTGGCTTCAGCTACCCGACGGTAAGACTGCTCGGCATATTTGTCCTGATCTTCACGACTGATATTCATTTCTTTGGCGGTGTTGTCAGCGCAGTTACCCATGGCAAACTCATTGTAAACCTCCCACAAACCATCTTTCTCAAGACCGTCTACTAAAGTACCCTGGCCGTACTTATATCCGAATCTGGCCTTTGGTACATAATAGGGAATATTGGACATGCTTTCCATTCCGCCTGCCACCACCACATCATTGATACCCAGCATGATAGATTGAGCACCAAACATCACGGATTTCATTCCTGAAGCACAAACTTTGTTTACTGTAGTACATGGCACCTGGTGTCCAATACCAGATTTGATGGCTACCTGGCGAGCCGGAGCCTGGCCTAGGTTTGCGGAAATTACATTTCCGATGAAAACCTCATCGATTTCCGAGGGATCAACTGCTGCTTTATGCAGGGCTCCTTTTACGGCAATGACCCCCAAATCAATGGCCGAAAAATTAGCCAGGCTACCGCCAAAGCTCCCTATTGGAGTCCTGACCGCCGACAATATGAGTACTTCTTTCATAGGTTAAGGTGTTAGTGTTACCAATCTGGCTTACCACTTTCCGGACGCTTGGTAGCCTTTCTTTTATTTTGTTGTATATACTGGATCTCAGCATTTTTCATAGCCTCTAAAATCATCTTTGCCTTTTCTTCACTGATTTTCATATCCTCTACCTGGCTGGGCTCAGTAGGCTGATCCTGGTTGGGTTGCTGTTCCTGAGATTCTTCCGAGGGCTCCTCTTCCTCTTGTTGAGATTCACCCTGTTGATCTTCTTGTGGTTGAGATTGTTCCTGCCCATTCTGGTCTTGTTGCTGCTGATCTTCACCGGATTCCTGCTGTTGATCTTCTGATTGATTCTGCTGTTGCTGCTGTTGCTGCTGATCCTGATTTTGCTCTTGTTGATCCTGCTGATCCTGCTGGTTATCCTGGTCTTGATTTTGTTGCTGCTCCAACATTTTGCTTACTAACTCGTAGTTGTATCGAGCATCTTCATTAGTTGAATTTTTTTTCAACGCTTCTTTAAAAAATGCCTTCGCGTGTTGTAGCGATTCCCCTCCAGCCTCTGCTTGAGCTTGTTGATAAGCCATAGCACCTAGTTGATTATACGCTAGTGACTTCATTACGGGGCTGGCATTTTGAGATAAAAGGGTATAATTGGTTTGGGCTGTTTTAAGATAGTCAGGATTTGGAGTGCTTGCTTCTCTGCTCGGTGTCTCCTCCAAACCTTTTACTGCGCTTTTGCCGGGGTTGGACAGCAGGTAGGCTGAATTGGCCAGGTTCATTATTATTTCTTCCTCCTGCACCCCAAATGAATCAACTAATATAGTGTATGCCTTAAGAGCAGTTTGATAATCTCCTTGTTGATAGGCTTCGCGGGCATCAGATTTAAGCTGGTTGATCTTTGCAATGTCGTTAACCAACACCGAGGTGATCATAACCAATATGGATAGCGCTATCTTCATAATTGGATAACGTTAATTCTGAACATAAAATCGATAAGCATAAAAAAAAGTGCTAGACCAAGGAAGTAGTAATACTTATTGGTAGAAACATCTACCATTCTACTGTCTCGCAATTCACCCTCGATGTTACCAATAGTGCTTATTAAGCGGTTTACATCGTTCTTAGTGCTATTGATCTCAAAATATTTGCCATCAGTTCTAGAGGCCACCTCTTTGAGACTGCGGGCATTTAACTTTGTTATGACTTCTTTCCCCTGTTGATCCCTTTTGACACCAGCCCTGGTAACGATGGTACTACCTTCTTCAGTCCCCACGCCCAGAGTGAATAATTTGATTCCTTCTGATTCAATTCGTTCTGTGATTTCCGTGGTAGTGTCTCCAAAATCCTCACCATCGCTGATTAATAATATGATCTTGGATTTGGGTTGGGTAATAGTGGATTCTTTACTGCCAAGCTTCTCTAGTGCCAGTCCCAGGGCCGGGGCAAAATCCGTTCCGTTGCTCTCTACCAAATTGGTGTGAAGAGTTTCCACAAACAGATTAATGGCACTTTGATCATATGTAAGGGGACATTGCACATAGGCTTCTGAAGAAAAAATGATCAAGCCGATGCGGTCGCTGTTGAAGGCAGAAATGATTTTTTTTAGCTCAAATTTTACTTTTTCCAGCCTACTAGGCTGCACATCAAAGGCGTCCATGGAGGCGGACAGGTCCACGGCGATATAAATGTCCTTGCCGATGGATTTTATCTCTTGCGAGGATTCACCGAAGCTCGGACCCAATAAGGCGATGATCAACAGACTAAAGTACAGGGTCCTAAGGACTAATTTTATAATTACTTTACTAACCCCGGCTCCCAGTTTTTTGCTTACCAGGAACATACGGGATACATAGGCCAGATACAAAAGGATGAAGCCTCCAATTAGAATAAATTCAGTAATTCCCAGCGATTTAAACCAGTCCATACACTTTAAATAGCTACAAAGATAACAAAGGTGCATCTAAGCATCAACACATTCCCTGCTCTCTCAAAATGACGATCAGTATGCCTAATATACTGATTTTGAACGCGATAAATCGGAACAATATTACCAGCCAGATTGTTAAAAATTGTTAAATACCTAGGAGGGTGGATTGATCTAAAACTCAAATATTAAAAAGTTTTTAACAATTTGGTAAACTGAATGTGCTGTTGGTGCGTTAGGATAGTGACTTGCTGATTTTTAACCCAAAGCACCAACAATTTTCTAATTGTTTTTTTAACTAAACCTAATTTCTAATGCAAAAATTGCTTGAATTATTAAAACCAGGGGTCTGGTTGGCAGCATTGCTGATCATATCCATGGCCGCCTGTGATGATGACGATGAAGGCGATGTAGGTGGAGGTGATCCCCAGTTAACGGGAAATAGTGAAACCTACACCTTGTTTTCACAGTCTGATCCGGCGATAAATGGTACCGTGGAGTTTGCCGAAAGGGATGATGGCGTCACCATAGTTACCATTAATCTTAATGGTACTCCTGACGGCGGTTCTCACCCAGCTCATATACATGCTAATACTGCAGCTGAAGGTGGCGGAATTGAGATAAGTCTTACCAATGTCGATGGATCAACCGGTGAAAGTGTCACCGAGATTTCACAAGATGATGATGGAAATCCCATTAGCTATAGCGAATTGATCAATTTTGATGGTTATGTTAACGTGCATTTAAGCCCTACTGATCTGGCTACTCTAGTAGCTCAAGGTGACATCGGCCAAAACGCACTTACCACTAACACCGTGACTTACGATCTGGCCTCAGTGTCCGATCCTAGTATAAGCGGTACCGCTACGTTTACCGAACGTAATAACGGGAATACCTTAATTGATATTCAATTAACAGGTACTCCTGCTGGGGGCGATCATCCGGCACATGTGCATGAAAATGATGCGGCAACCGGTGGTGGTATTGTCATTAGCCTTACCAATGTTAATGGCGATACCGGGCAAAGCTTGACCAGTGTTTCCCAATTGGACGATGGCACTGCGGTGACCTACAACGATTTGATTGCCTTCGATGGACATATCAACGTTCACCTAAGCTCCGATGACTTGGCTACTTTAGTAGCCCAAGGTGATATAGGATCTAATAGTAATTAAGATCATACAATCCATTTAAAAGGC
Organism: Cyclobacteriaceae bacterium; assembly: GCA_965224285.1. GTDB lineage: Bacteria > Bacteroidota > Bacteroidia > Cytophagales > Cyclobacteriaceae > JAJCYK01. The sequence continues at coordinate 1,989,979 of OZ245043.1, read as the reverse complement.
AACCAGCGATGGTTGCCTTTTTTGTTAATGAGTGGGTCATTTAATCCTGAGTGACATTGCGGATCATTAATTCGCATCCTATATTGTTGATCTCTAATCAACATATCGGTATGCTTCGAATTTTAATGGTGCCCATTCTGCTTATTATTTCCTGTTCCCCCACGGATCCTGGGGAAAACCACCAAAGCCAGCTACCTAATATAGTATTTCTGTTTGCCGATGACTTTACCTATTCAGCTATTCACGCGCTGGGGAATGAGCTTATCCATACCCCTAATCTCGATAAGCTGGTGGAAGAGGGCACTACTTTTACCCATGCCTATAACATGGGAGGTTGGCATGGCGCCATTTGCGTGGCCTCCAGATCAATGATCATATCCGGGACTACGCTGTGGAGGGCCAGGGAAATAGAAGCCAAATGGAGTGAATCAGACAGTGATGCTATAGAGAGAACATGGGGCAGGTTGATGGAGAATGCAGGCTATCGCACCTATATGAGTGGAAAATGGCATATTACAGCTCCCCTTGATTCGGTATTTCAAACGGTTAGGAATTACCGGCCAGGCGGGATGCCAGGTGATTACTGGGTTACTGATCCAACCTTATGGAAAAAATTAAGGGAAGCTTATCAGTCTGGCACCCCATTAGATAGCTTGCTTCCGCTGGGCTATAATCGCCCATTAAATCAGGCTGACACCTCCTGGAATCCAGCGGAAATTCAACATGGAGGCTATTGGGAAGGAGGGAAGCATTGGAGCGAGGTAGTAAAAGATGATGCACTTAGTTTTATTGATGAGGCGGCCGACGGAGATCAACCGTTTTTTCTGTATCTGGCTTTCAACGCTCCACATGATCCGCGGCAGGCTCCACAGAAATACCTAGACCTTTACCCACTGGAGGAGATACCGCTACCGGAAAGCTGGTTACCTCAATATCCATATACCGATAGTATTGGCAATACTCCTTTACTACGGGATGAAGCTTTAGCACCATATCCCAGGACTCCACTTGCCATAAAGACCCATATGCGTGAATATTATGCCATAATATCTCATCTGGATCACCAAATTGGTGAGATTTTGCGGGCTTTAGATCAGGCCGGTCTGCAGGAAAACACTTATGTATTTTTCACTGGAGATCATGGTTTGGCGATAGGCAGGCATGGTCTTTTGGGGAAGCAGAATCTTTACGATCACAGTGTAAGGGTGCCGCTTATGATGAAAGGACCTGAGGTCGTTCCCGGGCAAAGGCTATCCAACGATGTCTATTTACAGGATATTATGGCCACCAGCCTGGAGTTGGCTGGGATAGAGAAGCCATCCTATGTAGAGTTTAATTCTTTACTGGAGCATGCTCAAGGTCAAGCAACTAAATCCTTGCTTCCAAATGGAGTTTTTGGGGCCTACATGAATTTTCAGCGCATGATCCGCAAGGATGGATACAAACTGTTGGTGTACCCCAGTGTGGGAGAAGTACTGTTATTTGATTTGGAAAAAGATCCTCAGGAGATGCGAAATTTAGCCGGCTTTCCTGAGCATCGTCACCGCGTAACAGAACTGTTCGCCGCCTTGATACAACTCCAATCGGAATATGAAGACCCATTAAATCTGCAGCAGATGTACCAGCAGTGGAGTCAGCCTTGAGCAAAGGATAGAATCATGCTATTCAGTTGGAATTGGGCTGCTCTCTAAAGCAATATTAATTCTTGGTATATTTCAATTTTTTAGTTAACTTCATAGATTTCCCTATTATATTTTGACTTATGAGACTAGTTCTACTCAACTGCTTTTTCTTGCTGGCTACCCTAGCAACCATCGGACAGAATGATTGCCAATCCCCGGAGATCACCAATACCGAGGGCGGCGGGACTTATTGCCCGGGTGAAGTAATCACACTTTCCATCACCGGGGCTCTCAACGATGCCGCTGAATGGCAGTGGTCAACCGGGGAGTGTGGAGGGGATATCCTGGAAAACGAGACCGGCACTTCGATTGAAGTTGAAGTTACGGAATCGGTGGTTTACTTTGTCAGAGGGGTAGGGGGCTGTGTCGAAGACGGTGAAGACTGTGCTGAGATAGAGCTTATTTTGGACGATATTCCTCCAATAGTGCAATGTCCTCATGATATTGTAGTATCAACAGCTCCCGGTATCTGCGCAGCAGTGGTGGATTATCAGGTTCCGGTAGCTTCAGACAATTGCCAGGGAGACTTGACTATTGAATTGACTGAAGGATTAGGTAGTGGGGCTACCTTCTCTTTGGGTATTACTACAGAGGAATACTTGATTTCGGATGCCTTGGGAAATACCGCCACCTGTAGTTTTACCATTACGGTGGAGGATACAGAAGACCCTCAAATTATTTGTAGTGACGATATTGAAGTGTTCAATGACCCTGGTCAGTGTGGCGCCTTAGTGGACTATCCCCTGCCGGTAGCTTCAGATAATTGTGTGGATGTCGAGGTGACAATGACCGCGGGGCTGGGTAGTGGCAGTTTCTTTCCGGTGGGAACCACCACAGAAACCTATCTGGCTACCGATGGTGCTGGCAATACCAGCAGTTGCAGTATCAACATAACGGTGATAGATAATGAGCTTCCGGTGATAACTCTTTCTCAAGAGAAAAGTAATAAATGGCCCCCAAACCACAAGGCATTCACCATTGACATTGACGATTACATTGAATCCGTAACCGACAATTGCCCTGGGGTGACCATAGATGATATTATAATTGATGAGGTCACCAGCGATGAGCCCAATAATGGAACAGGCGATGGGAATACCGACGATGACATCGTTATTGGTACTGATTGCCGCCAGGTAGATCTGCTGGCTGAGAGAAGTGGCAACGGCAATGGCCGGGTCTATACGGTACACCTTGCGGTGATGGATACACATGATAACATTGGAACCACCAGTTTCCGGGTTGAGATAGCTCATGATCAGGGTAAAAAGCATCAAGTAGTGGACGACGGGCCGGTTTACGTGGTAAACGGCTGTGACCTGGAATCAGAAAATGAAAGTGTCAATGCAGTCGCCGGCAATACCACTGAGCCTGAACTCGGTAATATTCAAACGCTTCCCAATCCTTTCGTGCAGTCCCTGATAGTCAACTTTACCCCAACCACCACCGATTATGTTCTGATCGACCTATACGATCTTTCCGGCCGCAGGATTGAACAATTGTATCAGGGTGAAGTACTGGCGGACCGGGATTATAGCTGGAATTACCAACTGGGATATCTGGACAAAAAACTATACATCCTGGTGATCCAGGGACGTCAGACCTTCGCTCTAAGCCGGGTTATTAAGTTGTGAACAGAATTTAAGAACGTCGAAATCGTTGTAATCCTATTTGCGTAGAAGTTAGCTGATGCCTTAGTTAGCTGATGCCTTGACCATTTCTGATCAACTGTAGAACCTAATTTTTTTTTGTGGTTATCGCGAAAAAGTATGATGATCAGAAACAGAAATACTAGGTAGCTGCCAGCAACTATGAAAGTGCCAGCTAGCAGATAATGAATAGGGTGCAGAATCAAGGCTCCTGGCCCCTGAGGAATCTATGAATACGCTTTAATCAGCTTATCATAGGCATATATTTTTCCCGGTTTTCCAAAATTACCCAAACATTGATAATTAGAAGTATCAAGGCCATCAACAGACCGGAGGGTGCTTGGAAAAGGTGGGTCAGTACAATGCCAATGATAATGGGAAATAACATAATGGCGCCCAACGCCCGCAATCTGGGGATCATAAAAAATATTCCTCCCACGATTTCTACGACAGCGATCAGCGGGAATATCCAGCCTAGTTCCATAAAAGCCGACATCATATTGATCATGGCCTGGGGCAGATCATCGGGTATCGGCATATAATTAAAGAATTTGTTCAATCCGGAATTGACGAACATCAATCCAAACAAAATGCTGACAACCAGCAGTATTTTACTTTTCATCTGTTGAGTGTTTTTTTCCGAACATCAATTTAAGGATTCACCTGAAAATTCATATCGGTTTCAGAGATTTATAGCCTATAGAGGTACTAGGGATGGGCGCACAGGGTATGTTGGCTTCTCCTTATATCTTACCTGGTGCTGCGTGGATACTTACGCTATCATCTCAACAGCTTTGGCATCAGCGCTTCTCCACCAGGCTGAACCTCATTAAAACCGGGTGCATTCCTTTCTGTTTATCCTTTTTATCGCTATCATCACCAATCAGCCTCCGACTATTCCGCCTAATTTAGTAGCGCCTTTTCAGTAACCGGTTTTTATACTTTCGATTTCGGTCTTTCAGAAATTTACCTGCTTTATTGTATCGGACGATTTTCAGTTAAAGACTGGGTTATTGTATTTAAAAGCCTCCGCCTTTTACACCCACTATAAGCGGAGTGACTAACTTAAGGCTGATATGATCGGGGTCTATTTTGAATTCGAAACAGTGAAGTAGGCCTGCAACCAAGGCAAAAAAAATTTTGTACCTTATATTTTTACCTATTACTTCAGTAATCCAAATAACAAAAACGCCACCCAATTACGAACTTACAATAAATTAATTAGCCAATATGAGAAAGTTTTGTCTCCTTATGATTTCAGTTTACTGGTGTCACTCGGATGCCTTCACCCAGGACCGCAAGCTGCCAATAGATACCGTAGTTACCACTCAACACAGCACTACCATTGGTGATGATACTTTTAACTATACCGCCCATACAGGCACCATACCCCTTTGGGATGAAAAGGGTAGCCCTATTGCGGCCTTGCATTACACCTATTACTTAAGGAACAACATCCCTGACCGGGCTTCCCGCCCATTATTGATCAGTTTCAACGGTGGCCCAGGTTCGGCCTCCGTTTGGATGCATTTGGCCTATACCGGGCCCAGGATACTCCAAATTGATGATGAAGGTTATCCCATACAGCCATATGGTGTAAAGGCCAACCCTTACTCGATATTGGATATAGCTGATATAGTATATGTAAATCCGGTAAACACCGGTTATTCAAGGAGTATTCCGGAAGCGGGGGAGGAAGTGGACCGTAAAAAATTCTTCGGGATTAATGCCGATATCAAGTATCTGGCAGAATGGCTGAATACATTCGTAACCCGGTACAACCGTTGGAACTCTCCCAAATATTTAATTGGAGAAAGTTATGGGGGCACCCGGGTGATGGGCTTGTCCCTGGAATTGCAGAATCAGCAATGGATGTATCTGAACGGTGTCATTCTGGTGAGCCCTGCTGATTACAAAGTCCTTCGCGTGGGTAGTCCGGTAAGCAGTGCCTTAAATTTGCCATATTACACTGCAGCAGCCTGGTATCAAAAGGCCCTGTCAGAGGATTTACAAGCACAGGATTTGCTGGAGATTTTACCAATGTCAGAGGAGTATACCATAAATACCGTTTTACCCGCTATCGCCAAAGGAGGGTTTATCGATGAATCCGAAAAAGATCAGGTGGCCGAAAAAATGGCTTATTACTCCGGGCTCAGCAAAAAGGAAATACTGGATCACAATCTCAGTGTACCCACTTCCTATTATTGGAAAGCTCTGCTACGAGATCGGACAGGCTACACTATTGGAAGATTAGACAGCCGTTATCTAGGGCTGGACCGGCAGTTGGCAGGTGAGCAACCAGATTATAACGCGGAACTCACTTCATGGTTGCATTCATTTACGCCGGCCATAAATTACTATCTTCAGCAAGAATTGAAATTTAAGACTGACATTAAGTACAACATGTTCGGCCCGGTACGCCCATGGGACAATGATAACGATAACACCCGGGACAATCTGCGTCAGGCCATGGCGCAAAATCCTTACTTGAATGTGCTGGTGCAGTCCGGTTATTATGATGGGGCCACCACCTATTTTAATGCCAAGTATACCATGTGGCAAATAGATCCCAGCGGGCGCATGAAAGATCGATTTCAATTCAAAGGCTATCGCAGTGGTCATATGATGTATCTGCGCCGGGAGGACTTGCGACAAGCCAATGCAGATATTCGAGATTTTATCAGGAAAACGCTGACCCAAGGCAAGCCGGCGAAGTATTAGAATGACCAGTAAATTATGATCGGGATATTGGTTGAAAAGATGTAGAACAGGATACGCTAAATTGGGTAGTGAAGCCAACTATAAACCGGAAAACGCAGTTGATTTTTAAACTTAAAAAATTGAAAGTTAATACTTTATCAATTAAATCCAAACACGGCACGATTTTGTAATAAGTTGAAACATCTAACCGCTAATAATCAAAAACATAGCTATGACCAGAGAAGAAAAACTAATACACCTCAATGCCATTACCAATAATCTATCCGCTATCCTATCCCAGGTGGAGCCATTGACATTAGATGATTTTCAGAGGGAGGAGCAGGTAAAGGAAGTGGTATTCACCCGGCTGCAAGAATCCGGACAGGCGGCCCACCACTTGGAAGCCTATATCCAAAATCAGGAATCGAGAGAGGATTTGAAAGTTTTGGCAAATTTTCGCAATGCCCGCTACAACCTTGAAGCTGAAATTGACACCCAACCGGTATGGAACCTGATCCAAAATGACCTGGAACCTATACGCCGCTCAATACATGCCGAATCCCTTGAGCAGTAAAGCTGACTGAAAGGGTTGATCTGAATATTAGTTCACTGTTATCTATGGATTTTCACTACCTTAAATGAAGGTTAATCCAGATCATGAAAATTCTATCGTTGTTTAGGAAAACTTTCCAGGAATTTTTCAAAGATAAGCCCCTGCTTCACAGTTCGTCGATCGCCTTTTATACGGTATTTTCTTTACCCCCAATTTTCATTTTGGCCACCCGTGCGGTAGCGGAGTTGTTTCCAACGGACCGGGTAGAAACCGAACTTTACAAGAGAATTAATCAGCTAATCGGAGAACAGGGAGCGGAGTACTTACGCTTTGAGGTGGCCTATGATCTGCCCAATGAAGAATATGGATTTTATGCGGTTACCGTCAGCATCATCACCTTGGTATTGGGAGGTACCGCGGTATTCGTGGCCCTTCAAAACTCCATTAATGCCATCTGGGGGATCAAACCCAAACCCGGCAATAATTTTAAGAAATTTCTCTGGAACCGGGTCCTGTCATTCGCCACTCTTCTCGGTATGACCTTTATTGTATTGATATCGCTCATCCTTGATACCGCCATCGCCCTGGTATCCGAATCATTTAATGAAACCTTCTTCTTTGGGGAGTACTTTATAGTAGTGAGTAATGCCACACTCATGCTGATCACCTCCACTTTTATCTTCGCTTTGTTCTATAAAGTGTTACCTGATGCCAAGATCCGCTGGAAGGATGTATGGATTGGCGCTCTGGGAACTGCCATATTGTTCTTTACCGGCAAGTATCTAATTGGTTTGTATTTGGGGAACGGCAGTTTTAGCACCCTGTATGGGAAAGCCGGCGCCTTTGTGGTGATTCTGATATGGGTTTACTATTCTGCACTGGTCTTGCTGCTGGGTGCGGAATTCACCTATGTTCAAGCCCATAGCAGTGGACAAGATATCAAACCTTTAGAAACGGCGGTGGAGGTGGAGACGATAGAGGTGGAAAAGGGAGACGGGACTGAGGGAAGTTAAGCTTGTAATCTTCTGATGCCCATGAGAGTAAAAAGTGTGCCGTCAAGAACCCAAATACGGTTTTTGGCCTAAGTTATACCAGGCTAAACTTTAACCCGGGAGTTAATGAGTACTACGTTTTAAAAACTCACCTGAACTCCCAAAGTCCAACTGCGATTTACCGGAAAATTGCCTACATCAATCCCAAACCGGTGATCCCAGGCTCCAGCAACATTGGGATCTAATCCTGTGTAATCTGTGATGGTAAATAGATTATTTACACTGGCAGATAATCTAAAACTTTTTAAACTTAGTCTGCTAAGAATGTGCGGTGGAAAATTATAAGCTAAGGTGATATTTTGCAGCCTGAAGTAAGAACCATCTTCAACATAGTAGGAGTTTGATTGTCCACTTGTACTAAAATTGGGAGCATACTCAAATATCGGTGTAGTCCCTTCGATGTTTTCACTTGACCAGGAATCTAATACTCTGGGGTTGATGGCGGATCCAACGAGATTGAAAAAGTCGGTATGCCAGCGAGTTAAGTTGAATATCTCGTTACCAAGAGAGGTGTAACCATAAAATTGTAACTCGAAGTTATTATAGGCAAATTTTGCAGAAATGCCTCCGGTAAAATCTGCTATGGGGTCACCCAGAACAGCCCGGTCTTCAGTATTTATAATGCCATCCTCATTTAAATCTCGAAACCTAAATCGGCCTACAGCGGCGGCCTCCTGTATGGCAGCCTGGTCAACTTCTGCTTGACTGCTGAATATGCCTTGTACTTCATATCCGTAAAATGATGCTATTGAAGCACCTACTAAGTTAAGAGTCGGTGTAATGCCAACACCCTCTATATACGGCCGACTAAATTCTGGGATACTCATCCGTCCTGGACCTAGTGAGGTTAACTTATTGCTTAAAAATGATCCATTTATGTCGATACGATAGCTCAAGTCACGAAAGATATACCCATTAGCACTAATTCCTAGATCTACTCCCTGGTTTCGCATTTCACTCAAGTTCTGCCAGGGCAGATTATCTGCATTATTAAAGCGCCCATTTTGCACTGTGATGGGATTTGGGTACAGTAAATCCTCAGTATCTTCTCGCCAGATATCTATTGACATATTTAATTTTCCGCTCCATAGCGAAGCATCCAGCCCAATATATTCAGTTACCGAGGTCTCCCATTTACCGGAAGGGTTACCTACTCTTGATCGGTAAAATCCGGCTTGTGCTGATTGGTTAGTACCCCCTATATCGTAGCTCGATAACCCGATATCAGTACCGAATAAATTGAATTGGTTATTAGCTGGTATATTATTGGAATTGCCCATTTCCCCGTAACCGGCTCGCAATCTTAGGTCATTTATAACTGCAGAATTTCTCATAAATGGCTCCTCTGAAATTCTCCAGCCCACTGAGACAGCGGGAAACATTCCCCACCTGTTTTGACTGCCAAATCTTGAGGATCCATCGCGACGCACTACCAAAGCTGCCTGATATTTGCTACGGAAGTCGTATCTAAACTGCCCAAAATATGACGAGAAATTTATCCCGTTGGAATGATTTCCATCCACCATTCTATTTTCTACCGTGCCTGGATTTATAAAGTCTATTGTTTCAGAAAAAGGACTGTTACCTGACCCGCTTATAATTCGGAAGTTATCAATATTCAATGCCTCTTGTCCCAGTAAAAAATCAAGTATATGCCCCCGATCTAATCCCAGCTCATATTTTAAGGTATTGGTCCAAATCCATTGTGTGCTCCTGGAATCAATTTGATTGAAAGTGAATACATCTATTTCAGTGGCCTGTTCGTAAATTCTAGGATTATAATTGATTATGTGCCTTGATTTGTATTGACCTCCAAAGCTGGTACGAGCAACCAGGCTTTTCAAAGGTTCAAATTCAAAAATACATTACCAAATATCCCTACAGTGGTATTTCGGTCATTACGACTACGGGTCAAACTGGCCACTGGGTTTATTCCACCGGCAAAACCACCACCGCCCAGTTGACGTATCTTACTGCCGGCATATCCCCCAAATTTGTCATGCACTGGAATGATAGGAGCCATGGTGAAGGCGGCTAAAATTTCATTTTCATCATCTACAGCACCATTTCCTCCTCCTTCACGCTCAAATGCCCCTCTTATATTTTTAAGGATAATAGAAGTGGCTTGAATGTTTTTTCCTATGCGCAGTCCAGGTAAAATATCAAAAGCTGAATTAAATCTAACAGAGTACCGCTCCATTTGTTGATGCAATATGGTCCCTTCCTGCTCTTGAGCATTTAATCCTATATAATAACGGCTATTTTCACCGCCACCTGAAAGTCCGAGATTATGTCGGTGAATCAAGGCAGATCGTGTCATGGCCTTATACCAATCCGTACCTTCTCTATTGGCAGGCACAACTTGGTAAATAGGTCCCTGTCTACTATCGATATTGTATTTCATCATTTCTGCTTCCAGATCTATGTTTCCTAAAATTCCTGAGCTGTCACCAACCATCAACCAATCAGGTAGAATTGGACTAGTTGCCATACCATACTGAGAGTGATTAAAATCAGGGGGAAGACCTAGTCGATCAAAAGTGTTTGCAATAGCAGTCCAGGTCCATTCAGCCTGTTGAAATGGATTAAGTACCGATGGTCCATTTCCTGGTATAGCAATACCAGTGATACCACTATATGTCACTTGTATCCCCTGGTTTCTAGCGCCCTGTTTAGTTGCGATCACTACTACACCACCTGATGCGCGAGCACCGTAAATGGATGCGGCGGATGCGTCTTTCAAAACAGTTACGGATTGTATATCATCTGGAGACAGAAAATCTATGGTTTCAGTTGTCACGCCATCGACAATGTATAGCGGTCCTCTTAAAGCGCCATAACCGTGGATACGGACCTGACTGGAAGTTCCTGGCTGGCCATCAGTAATCACGCTCAAACCCGCCACTCTTCCTTGTAGCATCTGCTCAACATTGCCACTGGGTGCAACGGTTAGGTCCTGGGATTCAACGGTAGCGACTGAGCCGGTAATTTGGCGCCTCCGGTCTACTGAGTAGCCAGTTACAATCACCTCGGATAGCGTTTTCACATTAGGGGATAAATCCACAAACAGGGTATCCTGATCCCTTAGTATTATCTCCTGAGTTAGAAACCCCATCGAAAAAAAGAGCAAGGTATCACCAGGACTGGCGTTTATACTGAAATTACCCTCTTGATCCGTAATAGCCCCAGTATGGGTTCCCTTAAGGAGAATGTTTACTCCCGGTAAAGGAATATCTGATTCCTTATCGATAACGGTTCCTATTATTTCCTGATACTGAGCATAACCCAGGCAGTTGATTAGAATTAAACATGTAAGGAAGGAGATTGATTTATTGATGTTCATAGCTTAGAGAGTTTATCCTCAATTGAGGATGTGAATTTTTCGATTACGGTGGTAGGAGAGTTGTTAAATCCTTTGTTTAGCAAATTCTGAAGGCAATACCCCAAATTGCTTTTTAAAGCATTCGGCAAAATAGCTTGGGTTATTGAATCCACACTCATAGGCCACTTGAGCCACATTGCCATATTCTTTCTCGATCAGTTGTCGAGCGTATTTTAATCGGTAGGAACGGATAAATTCCCCTGTCGATTGATCAGTTAGTGCTTTAAGTTTTCTATGCACTTGGGTTCGACTCATACCGAGTTCCTTAGTAAATGCTTCGGTAGAAAATTCTGAATCAGAGCGATAAATCGTCATGATATCCATAGCTCGCTGCAGGAATCTGGCATCAGCTGATGTAATGGCCACATTTTTGGGTTCCAGCGATACACTGTGCCTAAATTGTTCTCTCAATTTTTGTCGCAGTTCTATCAAGTTGTGGATACGAGCCCTTAGTTCTTCAGTGCTAAACGGTTTGGTAACATAATCATCTGCTCCGGTTTCCAGGCCTTCCACTTTGGCCTTTTCCCCAGCCCTGGCGGTCAATAATATTACCGGGATATGGCTGGTGTGTTCATCAGTCTTCAGTTTATGGCATAGCTCATGGCCATCCATTTCCGGCATCATCACATCGCTAAGTACCAAATCAGGCGCATGTTCTTTAGCGTATTCCCACGCTTGTTTGCCATTGGACGCTTCTGCCAGTCGGTATTGTTCGCTCAACACCTCGCGTAGGTATAAACGCATATCATCGTTGTCATCGATAATCAGTATTAAGGGTAGATCTTTACTCTTTTCGTTGCTTTCTTCCAATGGAATGACGGACGTTTCTGGTAGTGCTTCGATGGCGGTAATATCGATTGGTTGGTAACCTTTTCTAACCACCACTTCAGTATCATCCAGGTGTTCCCTTCCCAAAGGCAAATGAACAATAAAGGAAGTACCTTCTCTATTGTTGCTGGTAGCCCAAATGATGCCGTAGTGCAGTTCCACTAATTCCTTGGCTAAAGCCAGACCAATACCAGTGCCTTCCTGTTGCCGAGTGGAGGAGGCATCAGTTTGATAGAAGCGGTCGAAGATGTGAGGTAGTTCATCAGGATCAATACCTTTGCCGTTGTCTTGAACCCTGATCTCCACTATTCCTTCCCCTCTATCAATCTCAGGGTTCTTTATGTTGCGGGTAATGGTCAATCCAATTGAGCCATGGTTTTTAGTAAACTTAAAAGCATTGCTTAACAGATTAATGATCACTTTTTCCAGTTTATCACGGTCGTAGTAAGTAGGCAGGGAAGTGACATCACTGGTGAATACGTAGCGTATCTCCCGGTTTTGCGCGGCGGTCTCAAAAGTAGCAAAGATAGTGCGCACGAATTCCACTATATCACCTACTGAGGCTTGCAGCGTAACTGCCCCGGATTCCAGTTTGCTGAAATCCAGTAGCTGATTTATAAGCTGTAATAGTCTTTTGCTATTTCGTATCATCACACCAATTACGGTGTATTGATCACCCTTAAAATTGCCTTCATACATCTGTTTTAGTGGCCCCAGGATCAGGGTTAATGGAGTGCGAAACTCATGAGAGATATTGGTGAAGAACTGGGTTTTCATCTGATCCATTTCCTGGGCTTTCTCCCATTCCATACGCGCCAATTGAAGTTTGGCTTTTTCTCGTTCCCGGTGTACGACTAGTTTCCTGGCATAGATCAGGGCTGCCACTAGCAAACCACCATATATGATCCAGGCTATTTTACCTCGGTACCATGGTGGGAGTATAGTAATATTAATAGAAGTTCCCTCCTCATTCCAGACCCCGTCATTGTTGGATCCTTTGACTCGAAATGTATATACCCCTTCCCAAAGATTGGTATAGGATGCGATACGGTTGGTGCTAGGAGGGCTCCAATCCTCATCGAATCCTTCTAGTTTGTAGGAGTATTGGTTTTGAGATGGATTGGTGTAGTTAAGAGCTACGTATTGGAAGCTGAAGTTGTGACCGAAGGGCAGGATTATCTTATCGGTATAGTTAATGGCCTTTGAAAGAAGGGGTTTGCCATTAAGGCTATCAGTTAGAGCAACAGAATGATTATCTAGGAAAAATTCAGTTATATGTATAGGAGGTATAAAACTATTACGCTCCATGCTGTCAGGAATAAATAGTATAAATCCATTCGTACCACCCACTGCGATTTTATCAGAAGCCTTGAAGTTAGAGGTCAGAAGATGCCCTAATCCTACCCCATCTGCCTCCCTGAAAATTTGGTAATCCCCTGATAGTGGCATCGGTGTCTACTATGATAATATTCTGCAACCCACTTCATCCAATGACAATGTTCCATCTTCCTGCAGTTGCAGGGCCAGGGCGGCAAAGGTTTTGGTGATGCTGGCAGCGTTAAAAACCATATAAGGAGTTATTTCCACATCTTCATGGGAAACTCCACCCACTCCGATCCATGCACCCTGCTCATGGGAGTGAACAGTTACTGAAATACCAAAACTGGCAAATGAGATACTTTGTAAAGTAACTTCATCATCAACTAATTGTTGGACTTCCAAAGCATAGTCTGAAAATTGAAGTAGAACCTCAATGGGATCATCTTCGCGGCAAGATGCACCAGTTAGCAGAAATATAAATCCAACAGAGTTCACAATAAAAAAGCTTTTCATATTTTCTGGTGTTTGGTGAAAAGATAGTTCAAAGTTCAATCCATGGGCCTATTTTGGTCTACCAGGTATGTTCCAAATTATACCAGATTCCTTCCAGATGCCTTTATTTCAAAAATTAGCGGGATCCGTTTACTATACAGGCTATCCAATAACCAGGATTAAATAATAAGGGTTGGTCAGCTTAGGACATCAGCAGTGAGGTAAGAATAGACAGCACATTGATAGCCTTTCTTAAAGGTAAATGGAGGTAAGTTGGAAATCCATGCAGATCAGATCTTACCGGGTTTCCCTACTTGATTCACCTGAATCCGATTTTCAGACATATAAACTTACGGTATCCTATTAGATGTATTATGCAATTTCCTAGGTTAAGTTTCTTAATAACGGACTTAGATACCAATATAAATACCAGGCTAAACTTTAGTCAGCAGTTTGTTTTTTGGCATGCGATCAAGTAGTCTTGAATATAAAATTTATAGAATCAAATTATCTATCGAAAGAACGCCATGAACCGCAAAGTCGATCTGTTTCTGAGAAAAGCCTCAAAATGGCAAAAAGAAATGACCATTCTAAGGACACTGGTGCTGGAATGTGGTTTAAATGAAGATTTCAAATGGATGCATCCATGTTATACCTATAAAAAAAGCAATGTGGTGTTAATTCACGGGTTTAAAGAGTATTGTGCATTGCTATTTCATAAAGGAGCTTTATTGAAGGATCCTGACCATATACTGATCAAGCAGACTAAAAATGTACAGGCTGCCCGTCAGATCCGCTTTACCAACTCAGAGGAGGTAATTAAATTGAGATCCGCTATTAAAGCCTATGTCTATGAGGCCATTGAGATCGAAAAAGCAGGATTGAAGGTGCCAATGAAAAAGACCACAGAATTTAATATGCCGGAAGAGTTACAACAGAAATTTAATGAATCACCCGATTTTAAAGCCGCCTTCGAAGCCTTGACCCCTGGACGCCAAAGGGGGTATCTGCTGCATTTTTCTCAGGCCAAACAATCCAAAACCCGGCTGGCGAGAATTGAAAGGAATCGGCAAAAAATAATAGAGGGGAAGGGGTTGAAGGATTAAAGGGAGATTATTGAGGAACAACTTAAGAAATTAGCTCGTGGGCGGTTTAGTAAGTTAATAAAATTGAGTGTCGGCGTTGATCCATGCACTGCCAACTTCAAATTGACAAATTTAATTGCTACTGTAGCAGTTTATGATCAGATGTGACTTATAATAGTGGTTAAGATTGTTAAAATACCCAAAACCCTGGCTAATTTTAACCACCATTGGTGAGAGTTGATCAAGCCTATAATATTGAATTTTACCCAAGCTTGCTCTTTAAGCATAAACCCTTGAAATTTTTACTAGCTTTAATAATACAGACCATAAGTTTGACATCTATTTCCACTATCCTATGGCCATATTCGGAATCTGTTAATGAGTAAAAATCAACTACTAAAATATGTGCAAAACTTCATCTCACTTAGTGCCGATGAAGCCGAGCAGTTCTTATCGTATTTTGAGGAAGTTAAAATTCGTAAAAGGCAATTTTTGGTACAACCTAATTTTACTAATAAACACCGGTCATTTGTAATTAAAGGTGCCTTTCGATCGTATGCAGTAACCAACGAGGGGCAGGAACATACCCTTCAATTTGCCATTGAAAACTGGTGGGTATCGGATTTCAATAGCTATATCTACCAACATCCCGCCACCCTGTTTATTGTAGCTCTTGAAAATAGCACGATTCTTCAGATCGAGTATCATAAGGAGCAAGAGTTGAAAAGGGCCAATCACAAATATGAAACCTTTTTTAGGATAATGGCCGAAAAAGGACTGGCTTTCGAACATCGAAGAATACTTTTTAATCTAACCCATTCCGCGGAAGCACGTTACGAAAATTTTTTATTGAATTTTCCTAATTTCGTCCAACGTGTACCACAATACGCCCTGGCCTCCTATTTGGGGATGTCTACCGAATTCTTATCGCGGATCAGAAATAGAAAATCCCGCCAGAAAAGTTGAACTAGGTCAATCTTTTTTCTTGATCTGCTTCATTTTTATCGGTTTCGAATTACCGGAGGTTTGTCCTGTCAATATTGACCAATAATTTAAACCATAAAAAAATGGAACAATCATTAAACGAAATCTTCTCGGCTAAAAACGAGATGGTTAGACAAGGGCAAATTGTGGATGCCACAGAAAAGTATTTTGCACCGAACGCACAGACTGTGGATTTTGATGGTACCAAAACCGAGACAAAATCTGAAATGGTGGCCAAAATGCAGGGGTTTGCCAACGCTATTGCCAAGGTGAATGGCATCACGCTGCACCAAACCTCACTGACTGGGAATGTGTCATTTGCTGAATTTACTTTCGACTTTGATATGAAAGACGGGAGTAAGGTCCTGTGGCATGAAATCATCCGTTCTGTGTGGCAAGACGGATTAATAGTTGAAGAACAGTATTTCAAATCTTAAGAGGAAGAAAATGAAATTCGTAACAAAAAAAATTCACGCATATCTGGACTACCCGGTTGCCGTGTTGCTGATGACCTTACCGTTCCTCCTGGGGCTGGGGAGCTCACATCCTATTGCCTTATACCTATCGCTAATTACCGGCATTGCCGCTTTGGTTTTAACCCTGCTGACCGACCATCAGTTGGGTATCTATCGAGTCATCCCCTACAAAGTACACCTGATAGTGGATGCTTTGGTCGGAGTGGTTTTTGTAACTGCTCCGTTGGTATTTTCATTACAGGGCATTGACGCCTACTATTACTGGATAAACGGAGCAACGGTATTAACGGTAGTTAGCTTGCATAAACCGGATACCGCCCCTGTGAGCCTGTATTAACTAACAGATTAAATCATTTAACAAACTACAAATAGAAACAATAATGAAATCAATATTCATCATAACGTCAATGTTAATTATAACCACAACCGGTTTTTCACAGACAGCTACCTCCAGGTACAATACCGACGATAGCAAAATTGCCTTACAGGGCTATAGTCCGGTTTCATATTTGGATCTTGGTATTGCCCAGAAAGGCTTAAAAGAATATAAATCGATCCATGATGGTCTGTCCTATTATTTTACCAGTGAAGCCCAGAAAAAAGAGTTTGAAGGGAATCCCGTCAGATATTTGCCTCAGTATGGCGGGTTTTGCGCTTTTGGAGTATCCGTGGGCGCAAAATTCAGAGTGGACCCCAACAAATTTGTGGTAAGAAATGGAAAATATTTTCTATTCCTATATGACTTGGAGGTTGATGCCCAGCAACTATGGTTGGCAGGTGATCACCAGGAGTTAGTTGCCAAAGCGGAGGTTAATTGGTCTGGTTTGATAAAATAGGAAGCTAGCTACATAAATGGACATCTCTGGAGGTTAAGTACCCGGGATGTCCTTTCATTCGATCATGAAAGAGCTGCTAGCAGATATCCGAAGTTGCACTATTTGTGCAAAGAGCCTCCCTTATGCACCCAGGCCGCTAATACAGGCAAGCGCTACCTCCAGAATATTAATTATTGGTCAGGCCCCTGGAGAAAAAGCTCAACAGGAGGGGAAGCTATGGGCGGATGCCAGCGGCAATAAACTGAGGAGTTGGCTTGGTATTAATGAAGCAGAATTTTATAATGATAGATTATTTGCTTTAATGCCTATGGGGTTTTGTTTTCCAGGTAAAAGTAGATCCGGTGACCTGCCACCACGACCCGAATGTGCGGGCACCTGGCATCATAGACTTATGGATACTATGGATCAAGTACAACTTACCATTCTAATTGGCGCCTACGCCCAAAAATATTATCTCCAAAGTCATATGCACCGTACACTAACAGCCACAGTAAGGAATTATTCCTCTTTTTTGCCAAAATATCTACCCTTGCCTCACCCTTCGCCAAGAAATAATATATGGTTAAAGAAAAACCCTTGGTTTGAATCAAGTGTGCTGCCGATATTGAAGGATAATGTTCATAACATCATTCACAAGTGACTAAAGGTGAATTTCTTGAAATACTGAGGTATTTAGCATTAGCATGTGACTGTTATTCCAGTTGACGTCTAAGTTAGGACATTATGGAATTATTCACCATTTTAACATAAGCCTATAATTTCCAACCAATATTATAACTCATGCTGGAAGAATTGAACCAATTGGCCTTGGGTTTTAAGGAAGGTTTAGCATATCTCCTGCCCAAAATTATCCTTTCTTTGTTGGTGCTAGGTTTGGGATATCTCCTGGCTTACTCCATAAGGTTTTTAGTGAGAAAAATGATAATGGCTTTGGGTAGACCTCTTAGCCGTCGCTTTAACAATATTGAACTGGAGCAACCGTCTACTTTTATCGGGACCGCTTTTTTTTGGCTTATACTGTTGGCTACCTTTTTACTCATTACTGACATTCTCGGACTTACTGTAATTACCTCGGGGATTGAAGGGATTATTAGATATACTCCCAATATCCTGGCGGCTATTTTGATCCTTATTGCCGCTAACATCCTGGCAAAGATCGTAGCACAGGCCATGTCTTCCGTAGGTAGTCGCATGGGACTTACCTATGGTGATACCTTGGGGAAGATTGTGCGAATGCTGATCATGTTGACCGCTATAATCATTGTAGTGGACCAAATTGGCATTGAAGTCACTTTTCTGATCAACCTTATTAATATAATCCTGGCAGCCCTGCTCTTCAGCGCTGCGTTGGCTTTCGGATTAGGTGCTAAAGTGTCTTTCAGCAATATTCTCGCCGCATATTATGTACGCAAACTGTACCGTGAGGGTGATTATGTCCGAATTGGCGAGATTGAGGGTAGGATCACCAAAATTGACGCTACTGTAGTGCTGTTGGATACAGAAGAAGGCCGTCTGGTGATACCGGCCAAGAAATTTAACGAAATGAAATCACTGCTAATTAAAAAGAGACAATAACATGGATGCTGATTTGATCATACTGAAGCGTTTCATCGAAAACCACCCCCAACAGGCTGCCCAATTGGCAGAAAAGTTGCAAGATGAGGAAGTAGCTGAATTGCTGATGGCTTTACCCGCAGACCTGGCTACATCAATGATCACTAGTATGAGCAGCTATAAATCAGCCCACAGTCTAAGGTTAATGGATCATACTCGTGTGGCTTCCATTTTGGAGATCCTCGACCCAGCTACGGTAACTTCGATATTGCGGAATACTGATGAGCAGAGACGCGGCCAATGGTTAAGTGCACTATCTCCGGAGCTTTCTTCCGACATAACTCAAAAGCTACAATATTCTCAGCAGACAGTGGGTGCGGTTATGTATCCGTTGAGTATTGTATTACGGGAAGATATGACATTGGGTGAAGCCAGGGGTATCATGCAAAACAATCAAGATAAGTTATCACCCCTGATCTATATTGTGGATGAGGCCTACCAATTAGTAGGAGGAGTTTATTCCCATAACCTTTTATTATCCGATGAACACACCCGGATCAGGGAGATCATGATTACTGAGCTCCCCAGATTTTTTGATAATATGACCGTGGAATCCATAAGGAATGACCCTGCCTGGTCTGAATATCGCTCCGTTCCGGTGGTTGACCGTGTCGAGCGTTTGGTCGGGGTTTTGCGATTTGAACATGTTTTAAAATCTACCATTATACCAGAGGATGATGCGTCCAAGCATGTTATGGAAACCGGTAACGCATTGGGTGAATTATATCGTATAGGAGTGACAGGTTTTCTGCAGAGCCTGGGCGCATCAAGCAAACCACAATCTTAATTGTCATGGAAAACAATGCCGTTGAACTTAAAAGGAAACTAGTAGGTCAATATTTTTCTCAACATCCCGCCGAGGCGGCTCTGGTACTGGATACCTTACCATCTGAGCTAATTCTGGAATATCTAGAAAATATGCCAGCGCAGGATGCTTTAGCGGTATTCTCCAATCTAAATCCAGATACCGCATCGGACCTTATCAGGTCTATGGAAGACACTCTATTTGTTAAGATTTTCTCCGCGATCAATACCCACTTGGGAGCCCGATTACTTTCCCGATTGTCAAGTAACGAAAGAGAAAAAAAATTGACTTTATTACCTGGTTTGATATCCAGGGAGATAAAGGATTTTCTTTCCTATCAACCCGATACCGCGGGATTTCTAATGGATACCTCGGTCACGGTATTCCGGGAGGATAACACGGTTGAGGAGGTGGTGACCACCCTCAGGAAGATAAAAAATCGCCGTGTTACCAGCGTCTATGTCACCAATAACAAGGATCAGCTGGTGGGTAAAATACGATTACATGCTATCGCGGTAGCTCAATCGCATGATAAATTGCAGGTACTGGCTGATGAGACCGCTTCGGTAAATGCCATAGCTTCCCGTGAGGAGATATTAAAAGTATTGGAAAAAGAGAAGGTCTTACAGATACCTGTTACCGATGTCAATGACCACCTTCTAGGTGTGGTGAGGAATGACGAATTGATCAACGCCACCAAGGAAGAGATCACCGAAGACCTGCAGGCCATGTTTGGTGCAGGTAAGGAGGAAAGAGCGCTATCTAAAATATCTCTGGCGGTAAGGAAACGCTTACCATGGTTGCAAGTGAACCTGGCCACCGCATTTCTGGCCTCGTTTGTAGTGGGTTTATTTGAAGATACTATTGCCAAGATTACAATTTTAGCGGTTTTCTTACCGGTCGTTGCCGGCCAGTCAGGAAATACCGGTTCTCAGGCCCTGGCGGTAACCATGCGCGGCCTGGCTTTAAGAGAGATCAGGATCTCTCAATGGTTTCAGGTGGCTAGAAAGGAGATAATGGTAGGGCTGATCAATGGCATCGCTGTTGCCTTCACCACAGGGATAATAGTTTATTTTTGGTCAGCTTCTTTGGGCATTGCGGTAGTAATTGCTATTTCGATGATCATATCCATGATGATAGCCGGATTTTCCGGGGCAGGGATACCCATGGCTTTAAAGGCTGTTGGACAGGATCCCGCCACCTCTTCTTCCATAATACTTACGACAGTCACTGACATTTGCGGTTTTCTCAGTTTTTTAGGTTTGGCCACTGCACTGTCATCGATTTTAGGGATTACTTAATCAGAAACTATCCAGATAAGAAGCTGTTGCTATTCAGGGAATTTAAGTGATAGATAGAATTTCGATTATTTCCTCTATTCGGATTTTTTCAGATGTCTTTATTTGATTTAACTTTTTTTGCCGGAGAAATTCGCAATCTCTACAATAAATCGTATTTTTTGATAACGGACATTTTTATTAGTCCAAATCGTTTTAATTATCCAATAGCATGTTTTCTGAAAGTGACTTAAAGGTCCTAGCCTCCAAAGGTATATCCCGGCAACAGGTCGATCAACAGATAGTCTATTTCCAAAAAGGATTTCCATTTATGAAGTTGGAGCAACCGGCATCGCCGGGGTACGGTATAATTACCTTGGAGCAGCAACAACTGGAAGAGCAGGTCCAGCGATATGAGGAAAGCGCTAAAGGTTTAGACATTGTAAAATTTGTGCCCGCCTCAGGTGCCGCCAGCCGCATGTTTAAAGATTTTTTTGCCTTAATGAATAATCCCCGGAACTCTCAGGATTGGCCCAATGCGGTAACGGCCATGGAGCAAATAGATAAGTTTGCCTTCACCCCCCAGTTAAAGCAAGTATTAGCTGGTCAGGGCTTGGATCTAAATAATTTGCTGGAGGGAAAGCAGTTTGAGAAGATTCTTCATTATCTACTTTCGGAGGATGGGCTGAATTATGGTTTTCTTCCCAAAGGACTACTGGCTTTTCATACCTATTCGGATGAAGTACGCACTCCTTTCGAAGAACATTTGGTAGAAGCCGCGCATTATAGCCGGGGACAGAATGGCGTAGCGCGTTTACACTTTACGGTATCACCAGAGCATTTTTCTTATTTCAAGGAATTGGAAAAGCAGGTCAAAGAAAGATATCAGCAACAATACCAGGTGGAGTATCAGATTTCCTATTCTGAGCAAAAGTCCTCCACCGATACCTTGGCGGTAGATATGGATAACCATCCTTTTCGGGAGTCAGATGGCAGCCTCCTGTTCAGGCCCGGAGGCCATGGAGCTTTGCTGGAAAATCTCAACGATATATCTGCCGATTTAATCTTTATAAAAAATATCGACAACGTGGTGCCCGATCATCTTAAACCTGAAACCTATCGGTATAAGAAAGCATTGGGTGGGCTACTGGTGGAAATGCGGGGAGAAGTATATAGACTATTAAAAGATCTGGAAAGCCCTTCACCAGAGATAATAAAGGAAGCGTCAGACTACCTCAGTAAGTTAGGGCCTGGAAATCAGGATATGCAACCAGATCCAGAATATCTTAGGTCTATATTAAATCGCCCTATCAGAGTATGTGGCATGGTAAGAAATGAAGGTGAACCCGGAGGGGGCCCATTTTGGGTGAGGGGGTCGGATGGCACAACCTCACTGCAGATTGTAGAATCTTCCCAAATTGATTCAGCTGACAAAGATCAACAAGCTATTGCCGGTAATGCCACTCACTTCAACCCCGTGGATTTGGTTTGCAGTACTTTTGATTACCGGGGGAATAAATTTGACCTGTTGAAACACCGTGACCCGGAAACTGGTTTTATAAGTAAAAAGTCAAAAGATGGACAAGAGTTAAAAGCACTGGAACTTCCTGGCCTGTGGAATGGAGCTATGGCTGATTGGAATACAGTATTTGTGGAAGTTCCCTCCATTACCTTCAATCCGGTTAAAACTGTTAATGATTTATTGCGTCCCGAACACCAGCCAAAGTAAGAACGTTATGAAAATTGGAGTAGGGAAAATTGTAGCTGGCTGGGTATGTCTGCTATGGTTTCTATGGGCCAATCCCATCAATGCCCAGCCTGAAATTACCCGGTATCTGTTAAAACCGGATCAGGTATTTGACGGATTCGAGATTCACCCCAACTGGGTAGTGTTGGTGGAGGGTAATGAAATTATTGGAGCGGGACCCCCCGCCAGCCAACCTGAACTAAACCAAATAAAGGACATAAACTTACCTGGACTAACGCTGATGCCGGGAATGATCGAGGGGCACGGACATCTGTTTTTATATCCCTATAACCAGACCCCCTGGACTGAACAGGTGTTGCGAGAGTCCCAGGCATTTCGCACCGCCAGAGCAACGGTGCATGCCCAAAGCACATTAATGGCTGGGTTCACCACCTTCCGGGACCTGGGCACCGAAGGAGCGGGTTACGCAGATGTAGGATTAAAGCAGGCTATTGAATTGGGCATCATACCGGGACCACGATTACTGATTGCTACCCGGGCTCTGGTGACCACCGGAAGTTATGGCCCTAAAGGATTTGCCCCCGAGCACCAAATGCCAATTGGAGCCCAGGTTGCTGATGGCTATGATGATTTGATCAAGGCAGTCAGGGAACAAATAGGCAATGGAGCAGATTTGATAAAGGTTTACGCTGATTATCGGTGGGGCCCCAATGGAGAGGCGGCGCCAACTTTTACTCAAGAAGAGCTGGACCTCATTGTCGATATTGCCAATGGCAGTGGTCGACCGGTGGTAGCCCATGCTGGTAGCGCTGAGGGCATGTTACGGGCCGTTAAAGCCGGAGTCCAGACCATCGAACACGGAGATTACGCCTCGGATGAGGTTTTGCGGCTAATGGTTCAAAATAGGGTAGCCTTATGCCCTACGTTGGCGGCTACTGAGGCTATAATGCGATACCGTGGTTGGGATGACTCAAAACCACCGCCCCCTCGATTACAGAACAAAAGAGACTTAATGCGAAAGGTCATCGAGATGAAGGTTCCTCTTTGTGTTGGTGGTGATGTAGGAGTGTTTGCCCATGGGGATAATGTGAGAGAACTTGAATTACTTAATGAATATGGGATGACTGATATCGAAGTAATAAAAGCTGTAACCAGTGGTAATGCACATATTCTGGGTCTGGATAAGCTAGGCCAGGTGAAACAGGGATTTCTGGCAGATCTGATCGCGGTTCCCAGTGAGGCTTTTACGGATGTTACTATGCTGAGAGAGGTGAATTTTATAATGAAAGATGGAAAAATACATAAGTTACCGTGACATGAAAACTTTATATTTGATTTTGCTGGTGATCCTTACAACCACACTTTTAGGCTATGGACAAAATGACTCGGCATTTATTGCTGTGGTAGGTGGTACTAGTTTTGGAGACCCGGCCAGCTTTGGTAAAGACCTGGCGACTGAAGAGGGGGTATTTACGGTTGAAACCGAGGCAGGTACCAGCCCCACAATTTATAAAATGCGCTACAAGGGCGTGCCGTTTTACTATATCCGTATGTATGGTGCTGAAAGTGCACTGCCGGGAGAGCGGGAAGGATTGCACCATGTCAAAACCTGGTTGGCATTGTATAAACTGGGGGTCACTCATGTTTTGGGTGGGGCCAGTTCCGGAGGCATTCGAACTGATTATGATTACGACGACCTGATAATAATTGATGACTTTATGGAGATGGAAGTAAACCGGCCACAGAATATTTTACGCTATGCCGGATTGGAGAGGCCGGGAATTTTTGCTAATTATGCCCATCCCTACAGCCCTTCTTTAAGAAAATTATTAATCCAGGTTTGCCAGGAAAGGCAGGAGAGCTATAGCGGCAAGCTATACACATCAGGCACCTTTGTACAACATAATCCGGAGAGGTTCGAAACGGCCGCTGAGGTACGGGCCATGCGCATTTTAGGTGCAGACCTCACCAGTGAGAATATCGCTACCTGTACGGTTTATGCCCGTCAATTAGGAATCAGATTTGCGGCATTATGCAGTATAGCAAATCCGGCTGTAGGGGTAAGACCTTTTGATTTTCAGGATATGCAGCAAAGTGTTCAGCGGATTGCGGCTCATGCAGTGCCGGTAGTGTTAGAAGTTATTGCCAGGATTCCCGAAGACAAGGAGGCCATGGCGCCGGAGCCGGTAAGCACCGGTGAAGTCTTTAAGGGATCCTACACCAACCCGGATTCCGAAAGTCATCGCATTGTAGATCCTAAACAATAATAAATGCGAATAACAGAGATATTCAAAGATAAGGCGACCCAACAAACCGATGATGCCGCCATACTTGGTTTGGATAATATCCAGGTCACTTATGGAGCATTGTGGGAGCAAATTCAGTATATGGGATCTGCTTTAAATGCGTTCGGACTCCACTCCCAAGACCGGGTTGCTGTGGTTTTGCCCAATGGGCCGGCCATGGCCATGACCTTTCTATCTATCAGCGGATTTTGTGCCATTGCACCGCTTAACCCCCAGTATCGTGAACCAGAATTTGAGTTCTACCTTTCTGATCTGCAGGCGAAACTGCTGATCATTCAGGCAGGCATGGAGTCTCCCGCTATTGAGGTGGCTGATAAATTGTCCATTCCCATAGCTTATTTGAATATGAGTACGGAAGGTGAGACGCGATTCGATAATTTGCCTGCTGTCACCACTGAGTACGAACCATCTGCTGAAAGTGATGTGGCACTGGTCCTGCACACTTCCGGCACTACTTCCCGACCTAAAATGGTGCCTTTAACTCAAAAAAACATCATTACTTCCGCTTTAAACGTGGGCAATACCTTAGCGCTATCCCCTCAGGATCGGTGCTTAAATGTAATGCCATTATTTCATATCCATGGCCTGATTGGGGTATTGCTCTCCTCCATGTTGGCTGGAGCTTCTGTGGCTTGTACGACCGGCTATTTTGCCCCGGAATTTTTCAATTGGTTAAAGCTATTTAAGCCTACTTGGTATTCCGCTGTACCTACTATGCATCAAGGTGTTGTACAGTGGTCAAAAGAGAGTTCTGAGATTTTAGAGGAAGTCCGGCTTCGGTTTATCAGATCCTCCTCTTCCTCCCTGCCGCCTTCCGTAATGGAGGCTTTAGAGGATATCTTCAAGGCCCCGGTTATTGAGTCCTATGGCATGACCGAAGCCGCGCATCAGATGTCCAGTAACCCTTTGCCACCCAGGCAGCGCAAACCCGGGGCGGTAGGACCGCCGGCTGGCCCAGAAATGAGCATCATGGACGATTCTGGAAATATTCTGCCCGATGAGGAAATTGGAGAGATTATCATCAAGGGGGAGAATGTTACTGCCGGTTACGCACAAAATCAGCAGGCCAATGAGGAGGCCTTTAAGAATGGTTGGTTCCGGACTGGGGACCAAGGCTATCGTGATCAGGATGGATACTATTATATCACTGGTAGAATTAAGGAGATCATTAACCGGGCAGGGGAAAAAGTAAGCCCCAGGGAGATTGATGAAATATTATTGCAGCATCAGGCGGTGCGTCAGGCGACTGCATTTGCCATCCCGCATGGTATCCTTGGTGAGGAGATCGGTGTTGCCGTGGTATTGGAACCAGGGGAGGACCTTAGCGAAATTGCAGTTAAGGAGTACCTGTCATCCCGGTTGGCAGACTTCAAGGTTCCCCGGGTGGTGCAGTTTGTTACTGAAATTCCCAAGGGGCCCACTGGTAAATTACAACGAATTGGATTAGCAGATAAATTGGGCATTGACCTATCTTACCAGAGTGAAGCACAACTCAATGAAACCGCGGATTTAGCCCCCAGAATGGGATTGGAGGCTGATCTGCATAAAATTTGGTCTGAGATTTTCAAACGCGACATTAGCATAGCGGACAATTTTTTTGCATTGGGGGGTGATTCTACTATGGCCACCGCAATTATTGCCCGGTACGCACAGGTTCTCCATCTGCATATTTCTTTTCTTCATTTCTTTGAGTATCCCACCGTCCAGAAACATGCCAGGTATTTTATCATAAAGGCATTAACATCACCCTCGAGCCGTACGCCGGATTATTGGGCAGAGCAAATAGACGGCCTTCCGGAGTCTGAGGCTGAGATCATCCTGGAGTCATTGAATTAATATGAAGCCGTTGTCTGCCAAAGCCAGATTGCTTGCCCGACTGAGGGATAGATCGGGGGAGGATAGTAAGGAAAATCAGGATCCTGTATTAGCCCCTATCAGGCATAAAAGTTCACCCTTGACCCCCATGCAGCAAGGGATGTACTTTGTGGACAAGCTTTATCCAGGAGGCGCCGAATTCAATCGCCCGCTAGCGGTGGAAATCAGGGGTAAACTTCAACCCAAAAAATTGGTAGATGCTTTTAATCGTATAGTTAGCAGACATCGGAATTTGCGGTCGTATGTGAAAAGGGAGAATGGCGAAATTCAGCAAGTATATGCTGATCAGTTGAAAGTTTCTATTGAGATAAAAAGGATGTCCGGTCCCGATATTGAAGCAAAACTCCTAGGGGAATGCATAAATCGGGCTCATGATATTATTGATTTGGAGCAACTTCCTCTATTCAGGCCTATTATATTTCAATTGAGCCCCGAGCGACATCTACTACTAATAATATTTCATCACTTTATTTTCGATGCCACTTCGGCTCAAATATTTATCAAGGAGTTATTTGCACTTTATCATGACCAAAAACTTGATGACCTTGAGCTCCAGTGGGGGGATTTTGCGTATTGGTGGGAGAACTACAAAGATGGTAGTCGTATCGAGGAACAGGTACAATATTGGAGAAAAAAATTATTACCGGACCTACCTCAAATAGAGCTTCCCTCCAAACCGGATGCCCTTTCCGGTTACCGGCCTGTATCCGGCAGCGTAAATTTCAGAATTGCCCAAAAGACAGTAGTAAGAATACAAAGATTAGTGGAGGATCAACAGGTCACTCCCTTTGTCTTCCTGCTGTCCATGTTGAAAGTCTTGATGTTCATATATGTTGGAAAGAAAGATTTGGTAGTGGGTACTGCAGTTTCCGGACGGAATAATTCATTAATAGAGCCACTAATAGGGGTGTTTATCAACAACCTAAGTATACGTACTCAATTGAATATTGAGGAGCCTTTTACCCATCTTCTGCAACAGGTAAGATCAACTCTACTGGAAGCAATGGACCACCAATCTGTTCCTGCCAAAATGTTGGTGGAAAAGCTGGATCTGACTAATGTGGAGGACTTGAATCCCTTGTTTAAAGTAGATTTGGATTTTCGCAGTGGACCACTAAAGCTAAATTCAACTGAGATATCCCTGCATGAATACCGGTTTGATCATCTGAGGAACTCTAATCCGCTTTCATTAAGGGTGGAAGATGGCGAAGAGTATTGGACTTTTAATTGGGTATATCAAACAGCTAAATTCGCGATACCACTAATAGAGCAGCTGGCCAGGCATACTATCAACTTAATCGATATTCTACTGAATGATCCTCAAATAAGAATAAAGGAAATTGATATTTTGAGTAAAGATGAGAGGGCGATGATCCTACACAGCTGGAATGATACGGACCAGGATTATTCTACTCAGCCAACTACAGTGCATCAATTGGTATTGGCTCAGGCGGATAGAACTCCTGATAATCCTGCCGTGATATTTAATAATAGCGCTATGAGCTATCAACAGTTAGTGGATCGATCAATAGCTATGGCACATCACTTGGACTATCAGGGTATCAAGCAAGGTGATTTCGTAGGTATTTGCCTGAACAGAACCTTTGACATGACGATAAGCCTTATGGCGCTTTTACAATGTGGAGCCATAATGGTCCCCATTGAATCAGACTATCCTAAATCAAGAATTGATTATATCCTGCAGGACGCTGAAATATCCGCACTAATTACAGAATCGGAGCTGAGTAATTTATTTGATGAAAATACAAAATTAATATTAGCTGATGAGCTGGATTTAAAAAACAGCAATGCTGACCTAGACTTACCGCCGGTTCACGGTGAGTCCTTGTGCTATATAATATATACTTCAGGAAGCACGGGAAAGCCCAAAGGTGTGATGATCGAACATGGTGCACTGGTTAATCATTTGTTGCATAGGAGAAAACTTTTTGAGTTTTCCCATGATGATAGGATTCTGCAATTGTCACCATTAAGTTTCGATGTTTCCATGTGGGAAATATTCTACCCTTTATCTACCGGAGCTGCGGTAGTACTGCCTGAATCAGGTCGGGAGATGGAGGTTAGTTATTTGATAGACCTCATGGAATCTGAAAGGGTTAGCTATCTTAACCCCACACCAGCCCTGCTGGATGTATTACTAGATCATCTCAGCCGATCAGGGCATAACGCGCTCAAGCATGTGATTGTGACTGGCGAAGAGCTGCCAGTAGATTTGATGCAAAAAGCATTGACTACTTTAAATACCGAGCTAACCAACGCTTATGGCCCTACGGAAGGTACCATAGCCCAGCTTTATTGGCCCTGTAATGCCCTTTGGCAGCAAGCTCCGGTCCCCATTGGAAAACCTATCGATAATATGCAGGCCTATGTACTGAATGAAGGCTTTCAACCGGTGCCCATTGGTGTAATCGGAGAATTATATCTGGGAGGAGCGGGGTTGGCTAGGGGTTACTTAAATAAGCCGGAACAAACATCTTCGGCTTTCTTGAATATTCCCCAGCTCAATCATGGCAACACACTTTATAAAACCGGTGACCTGGCGACATATCTCTCCGACGGAACAATCATTTTCCACGGCCGGGCCGACACTCAGGTTAGCATCAGGGGATTGCGGATTGAATTAGGTGAAATAGAGCATCGCCTGAAATCCTATACGGGAGTGGGAACTGCGGTGGTAAGTGCTGTAGGAGATTCCAATATCGAAAAATATTTGGTGGCTTATATCGTGCCTGAGCAGGACCTAAAGCCGTTAGATGAAAGTCTGATTCAAAAACATCTAGAGCAGTGGCTTCCTTCGTATATGGTACCAAACGTATTTCTGTTTTTAGATGAACTGCCGATTAATCACAATGGTAAAATAGATCGCAAGAATTTGCCAGTACCTAACTGGGAGGACCGGGAGCAGTACCAGCCTCCTGTTACCAGAAACGAGCAGTTGGTGGCTGAATTGTGGCAGAAAATTTTAAATCAGCCAGCAATTGGTCGTGAGGCAAACTTCTTTCAAAGAGGCGGTGATTCCATCAAGGCCATGCGCATGCTAGCCAGGATAGGACAAATGGATAAAAGACTTTCCATTTCCATCAGGCAATTGTTCGACCATCCAACTTTACGGGAGTTTTCCGAATTGTTGGATTAAAGCCGAGGTTAAATGTTCAATGTTTCGTTCAATAGGCCTTGATCACCACAGATAATTCAAGATGGAGTTCCTGGCCCAGCTAATCATGCCCATCGTATAGTTATATGAAATCATCCTCCGCAAAATCCAAGTTAAGGTCACTGCTGCGCCAGGAACCAATAGCCTCTTTGAATAGGATTGTAACTCTACCCACTAAAATGCATGAGCATGATTGTTCGCCGTTGACTCCCTTGCAACAAGGCATTTATTTCATAGATCAATTGTATCCCAAAGAGACCGAATTCAACCGCCCTTTGGCTATTGAGCTTATCGGGAAATTGTATTACCCAAAACTAACAGATGCAGTTAATGAAATTATTTCCCGTCACAGAAATCTCAGATCTTTCATAAAAGATCGGGATGGGGAACTGGTTCAGTGCTATCAGGATGAACTAAAAGTGGATATACCCCTGATAGAAATTCCAAATATGGAGGAGGCAATAAAACATAATTGTCTTACTGCCGCCAACCGAAAAATTACTTTAGACAAACCTCCTCTGTTTCATACCGCTTTGTTAAAGGTATCTTCACGAAGGCATATTCTGATAATAGTTTTTCAGCATATGATTTTCGATGCTACTTCCGCCAGGATATTTATCCAAGAATTAATGCATTGGTATAAGGATCGGGTTAAACTGCTCCCTCTTGAGTTGCAATGGGGGGATTATGCTATTTGGAAAGATAAATATCAGCAAAGTGCTGATACCAAAAGGGAGCTTGAATACTGGCAGCACCAGTTACCCAAGCAACCACCATACTTGCAATTACCCGCACCGGGTTCAGTTCGACCCGGTTATTATCCTCAATCTAAAAGAATCAATGGTAGAATTTCCCCAGCAAAAGTAAAAGCGCTTAAATCCTTGACGGAAAAGTATCAGGTTACTCCTTTTATATTTTTCCTGGCACTTTTGAAGCTGTTGTTTTACCGCTACAGCGGTCAGGATGACATTATTATAGGCACACCTGTTTCGGGAAGGAATTATTCTTCCGTGGAATCATTGATTGGAGCCTTTATCAATACCCTAGCGATTCGCAGTAGAGTGGACCCAAGTAAGCAGTTTCACGAATTTATGGATCATGAGAAGCGAATATTATTGGAGGCCCTCGATAACCAGGGTGTAGCCTTTGAAACCCTAATTGACCAGCTGAATCTCAAAAATAGTGAGGAATTAAATCCCCTGTTCAGGGTGCTATTGGAGATCAGGCCTGAGCCCATGAAAGTTGATGGGGGAGATTTGGTGATGAAGGAATATCGTTTTGATCGTCAGAGCAACTATTACGATTTGACATTTTCCTTAGAGGAAGGCATGACACAGTGGAACTACTATTGGGAATATCAGGTAGAAAAATTTGATGAAGGTTTAATGGATCAAATGGCCGGGCATGCCACGAATTTAATAAACATTCTGTTGCGGAATCCGGAGTTATCAATGGGAGACATTGATCTGCTTGGCAAACAGGAGCGACACCATATCCTATATACTTGGAATAACACTAAAAAAGATTTTTCCCAACACCCCGATACAGTATACCAGTTGGTGATAGAGCAATCCCGGCAGACTCCTGAAGAACCGGCGGTTATATTTCAAAATAGATCGTACAGCTATTTAGAGCTGATGGCACGATCTAATGTGATAGCTGATAGCCTGGTAGAAGAGGGGGTAGATCAAGGGGATTTCGTAGGTATTTGTTTGAATCGGTCATTCGATATGATCGCCGGCTTGTTGGCCGTAATGCAAGTAGGCGCTGTAATGGTGCCATTAGATCCGGAATACCCCAGATCCCGTATGGAATATATGATCAGGGATGCTGCAATCAGAACCGTGGTTTCCCAATCTGAATTTGAGGAGAGGTTTGATCCTGCTATCCAATTAATTCTATCCGACCAACTTACCGGGCATGACCATAATATCCGTGAATCAACTCTCGTACTTCCAGAATGGTTGTGTTATGTGATCTATACTTCCGGAAGTACAGGAGAGCCTAAAGGGGTAATGATAGAGCATCGAGCTCTTTGCAACAATATGCTATACAGGAGGGAATGGATCAAGATGACCCCCAGGGATCGCGTCTTGCAGGTTTCATCCTTAAGCTTTGACGCTTCTATGTGGGAAATATTTTACCCTCTGACCAGAGGAGCAGCAGTGGTGTTGCCGGAATCAGGAAGGGAAAGCGATGGACCATATCTGATTGAACTGATAGAACAGCACAGCGTGACATATTGGGGACCGACACCCGCTTTGATGGGCGCAATAATAGAGCAAATTGAAGCTCCACAACTCAGCACCCTCACCCACATCCTGGTAGGGGGTGAGGAGCTTACCTTGCACCTGATGAAAGAAACATTGCGTAAACTGGACACCAGGCTAATTAATGCCTACGGCCCTACCGAAGCCACTATTTCCCAAATTATTTGGACCTGCGATATTAATTGGGCCAGCACCCCAGTTCCTATCGGAAAGCCTATTGCGAATATGCAAGCCTATGTGCTCGATACCAGGTTGCAACCAGTGCCTGTAGGCGTAATTGGTGATCTCTATCTGGGTGGTGCGGGATTAGCGCGAGGATACCTCAATAAACCCGAGCAAACTGCCCGGGCCTTCATGCCCAATCCACATGCGGGTGGATCTTCCAGGGTGTATCACACCGGGGATCTGGCCAGTTATCTGCCTGATGGCACTATACTCTATCACGGTAGAGCGGATTCCCAGGTAAAGATTAGAGGATATCGTATTGAATTGAGTGAAATTGAACATCGATTGAATTCGTATGATGCTGTTGACAATGCAGTGGTAATTGCTGTCGGTGACAATGAGAATAGATACCTGGCAGCCTATTTGGTGCCTGCGGAACAGGGCCGTTCACTGGATCATAAGTTGATCAATAAATACCTCGAAGAGTGGTTGCCTACCTATATGACCCCAGCGGTAATGGTTGATCTAGAAAAACTGCCTTTATCTCCAAATGGTAAGATTGACCGTGATAAATTACCTCTACCCGACATGAAAGGCAGTAGCGGATTCCAAATACCGTTAACGGATCGAGAAAAATTAGTGGCAGCGTTATGGGAGGATATACTAGGACAGGATAGGGTTGGAAGAGAAGACCATTTCTTTCATAGGGGTGGTGATTCTATTAAAGCCATGCGTATGCTTTCCCGCTTGAGCAAGGTGGCGCCTGGATCTTCAATTACCATCCGGCAGCTATTCGATCATCCCATTCTGATGGATTTTGCAGCTTTGTTGGAAACCTGACCTTTACCCTATAAAAATCGAAGGCTCAGGGATTACTCCCTGAGCACTTCTCAACCAGCTATGGTGAAAAGTCCGCCGGACTCTTCATGGGTAAAAATAAGTTTCGGTCGGGGACCTGACAACTTACTTTAGATGAATCCGGCAAATCCTTCGATGAATCTGAGACTAACCCTGACCAGGCATGTGATAGTAGAATTTTTCGTCGATGATCTTACCATCTTCCCATCTTTGCACTGCTACTTCAGACATCTTTACCCGGTTGCCATCGTGAAAGCTAACGTCCATCCAGGTTTCGGCAGTGGAGATATTGTTCTCCTCATCAGCACATACTGAATCACAGCCACCGTCATGGAATTCCTTAATGGAACCCATCCATTGTTGGATGGCTTGCCTTTGAGCCTCTTTCCCTTTGCGGGTTTCCCCGGTAGCTACCTCCGTAACCGTGACGTCATCATGATAATACTTCTCAAACCCCTCAATAGCCTGACCCTGAGCGATCATTTTTTGCAGCTCACGGGCATTATTTAAACAAGACATTTTCTAAGTTATTTAGTTAATAAAAATTTGGATATAAAATTTACTCATAACTTAACACTCCTAGAAGGAGGAGGGGACTTTTTTGGATATCTTTTTATTCTTCCAGGTTATGAGTAGCACTGGGGCGCCCAAATATTATCTTCAATTTATTTTTTACACCGCGCACCTTCTTGGCATCCCTTATCAGGTCAGCCCATTCGTGAAAGCAGAGATAAATGGGATTATAGGGACGCTCAACGGTTTTGGTAATGCCATATATGGCAGGTTCTTGTTCCGGCTGGAAAGTACCGAATATTCTATCCCATATGATCAGCGTGGAACCGTAATTTTTGTCAATATATTTGGCATTAGTACCATGATGTACCCGGTGATGGGAAGGAGTGACGAATATAAATTCTATTGCCCTGGGTAATTTGGTAATATACTCCGTATGCAACCAGAACTGGTACAACACTTCGATTTGGTGGCAAATAAAAAACATTATAGGATCAAAACCGGTGAGTATTACCGGTAGAAAAAAAACGATCTTTATGTATTGGGTCCAACCCAACCTGAAACTGACTGAAAGGTTATACTTTGAGGAACTGTGATGGGTAACGTGGGTAGCCCACCAAAATCTGTTCTCATGGGCCACTCTATGCGCCAGATACCTCCAGAAATCAATCCAAATCAAACAGAGAGGATAAGCCCACCAGGTATGGGGAATAGTCCAGGGTACGTGATTATAAACGAATAGTACTATCCCGAAAGTGACTATTTTTAATAGCACTCCCAACATTACATTGACTACACCCACGGCGGTAGCTGCAATAGTATCCTTTCCATCGTAGAAGTTCTTGTTCTGCCGGATACTGATAAACCACTCCAACAGCACCAGCGCCACCATTATCGGCCCGGCATATGCAATAATATTGGGGAGGTCCATGGTAAGCACCTCTTGATAGGTTAGTGGCTTTTCTAACATACTGTGGGCGACAGTTTAGTGTGATGGGGTGTGCAATGATAGCGTTTAGCTAGTGCAATTGCTACTTTTTGTTTGAAATATTTCAAAAAGAATCCGAGGTCTTGTAGGCTTCAATTAGCGCCAATTCCCCTGCTTTTCCTTCACCGGCATTACCGTGTTCCATTCCGATAATGCCCTGATAACCTTTTTGATGAATATGCTTAAAAATATTACGGTAATTAATTTCTCCACTGGTAGGTTCTTTACGACCTGGATTGTCCCCGACCTGAAAATAAGCGATATGATCCCAACACAGGTCGATATTGGGAATAAGGTGCCCTTCATTTCGCTGCATATGATAAACATCATAGAGAATCTTGCAGGAAGGGCTGTTTACCGCAGTACAGATCATATAAGTTTGATGTGCAGTACGTAAAAATAACTCGGGGGTATCGCTCA
Source organism: Cyclobacteriaceae bacterium (assembly GCA_965224285.1). Classification (GTDB taxonomy): domain Bacteria; phylum Bacteroidota; class Bacteroidia; order Cytophagales; family Cyclobacteriaceae; genus JAJCYK01. Next base: position 1,954,966 of record OZ245043.1, on the reverse strand, counting down.
AAGGCTCCAAAACCATTATCAAATTATGTGGTTCAAGCACATTAGCCCCCTCACGCAAAGCTTCAATTACGTTGCTGGTTTGTATGCCCAGCGGTAAAGATCGGTCATAAAATCCGGGAACCACTGTCATCCAGCGGGCATTTACTCTGGAAGCTACCTCCACCGCCTCCTGGCAGGCCGAGACAAAATTCTGTATAAATTCAGTTTTGCCGGTGGTAAGCGAGGTCTTCCAGTTATCTCCTCCATCGATAACAAATACTCCCATTTCCATCTTTAGCTCTTTCAACAAGCTTCCGAGCTTTTCTTGATTATCCTGGGTACGCTTCATTAATCCATTGTCCTCCAGAGCTCTAAATCCTACTTCATGCATAAAACGCAATTGGTCAAAAATATCTTCACCCCCGTGGTGTTTGAACATCCCAAAATGGGGGGCGTATTTTAAGTTGAAATCATGGACGGCTTTAGTAGGATTAGCAGTTAACCAGGCAGGAGCTAAGGTTATACCGGCGCCGCTTAACAGGCTGCGAGATAGAAATTTTCTTCTAAGCATATTTCGGATTTTGGCATGCAGAATATAAATCCTTTTAAGCAAAATTCAAATTAATGTTAGCCCATTAATTAGTTGTCCATTCACTACCTTTGCCGGCATGTCCAAGCCCCTCAGGATTTACAATCTACAATTCTGGTTATTGTGTCTTAGCACTTTTTTATTTTTTACCAGTTTCAACATGATCATCCCCGAGTTGCCCAGTTACCTTACCAGTCTGGGAGGAGAAGATTTCAAAGGATTGATTATTTCTCTTTTTACGCTTACCGCCGCCATATCCAGACCATTTAGTGGCAAGCTTGCTGATACCATTGGCAGACTGCCTGTTATGATCTTTGGTTCACTGGTGTGCCTGTTATCTGGTTTTTTGTATCCGGTTTTCGCATCGGTGTGGGGATTTTTCTTGATCAGGCTATTCCATGGTTTCTCCACTGGCTTCCAACCCACTGGCATTTCAGCCTATGTAGGTGATATCATACCTTTTAAAAAGAGGGGTCAGGCCATGGGTTATCTGGGCTTCTTTGTGACTTTAGGATTTGCGGTGGGCCCTTGGCTTGGCCCACGGATAGCTGCAAGCTACTCACTACCTATGATGTTCTACTTATCCTCGGCTTTTGCATTACTTTCAGCCGTAGTTGTGATAGGAATGAAGGAATCTGTGTCCCACCCCCAGCGATTTGATATCACTTTGCTCAAGGTTGATGGTGATGACATCTATGAGCCCCGGGTCTTTCCCCCAGCCTTGGTCATGCTGCTGACAGGCTTTTCTTTCGGAACTATCCTTACAATTATCCCGGATTTTAGTGATCATCTTTCAGTTGCCCGCAGAGGAGATTTTTTTAGCGTATATACCGTAGCGGCTTTGGCATCCAGGTTATTGGCAGGACACACTTCGGATATTTTTGGCCGGGTTAATGTGCTGAGGGTTGGAACTTTTGGTTTGGCTTTATCCATGTTCATGATCGGAGTCTCCAATTCCGTAGAATTCTTTTTTATTTCAGCGGGGGTTTTTGGACTGGCCAGTGGGATAACCTCACCTACGGTGTTCGCTTGGACCATAGACCGGGCACATCAACAACGTCGTGGTAGAGCATTGTCCACCATGTACATAGCACTGGAAATAGGAATTGGTGTCGGGGCCCTTATGTCTGCCTGGATTTTTTCTAATCGACCGGAGAACTTTCTCTATGCCTTTTGGCTTGCCGGTGGGTTTGCCTTATCGGCTTTAATATATCTGACTTTGATCACCGCGGATCGCAAAGCGAGTTCCGCCTGATAGCCTTATTGTTCACTATCTTCACTGGCGGAGGATTTATTTTTTTCTAAGTACTGCAACCAGGCGATCTTTCCTTTCAATTTTTTGTGCTCGGCAACCGCCGGGGTATAGGTAGAGTCAATAGCCAGAATATCCTCATAGTGCTTTAAGGCCACCCAGTAACCCTTCTTACGGTCGGCAACCCGTGCTAAGGTAAGCATAGCTTCTTTGTCTTGTTTATCCAGGTTTAGCGCCTTATTGGCAAAATATCGGGCAGAGTCCAATCGACGTTTCTGGTAGTAAACCGTGCCCAACATACTAAAGGCTGAAGCATATTGATCGTCTTGATCCACCACCCTACGAAACAAGTCAACTGCTTCGGTTGCATTACCCGTATGACTTAAAGCAACGCCTTTCTTGTACATAAAATCCTTATCGGATGGTGTTTTGTTGAGGTTCTTTTCGATATAGACCAGGGCATTCTGATAGTCCTCCCGCTCCAGGTAAATATCCGCTAATGCCTTTGATGCTTCGGTATTTTCCGCATTTAACTCCATACTCTTAAGCAGGCTCTGCTCCGCTTGTTCATGGTCACCTTGCGCCAAAAGGATTTTTCCTCGGCGTAGGTGGTTTTCAGGACGGTTAGGATCTTTCTCCAGTGCCAGGTTCACATTGTTGAAGGCGTCTTCATATTGCCGGTTACGCAAATAAAGATCTGCTAACAGCTCATTTAAAGCCAACGTATCCAGGCCTAGTTCTTCAGCTTTTACCGCCGCATTAAATGCGGATTCCAGGGAGTCATTCTCTACGTAAGTTTGAGCCAGAAAAAGATGGTATTCACCTCGGGAATCGTTCATTTCCACCGCCTTAGCTATGCTGGATAAAGCTTCCTTTTTATGCCCCATATCCCATAGAATCAGCCCTTTCTTATAATAATTGGTAGAGGTTCTGGGATACTTTTGAGTGGCAATATTAATGGCTTTTAACTCCTGGTCCCCATAATCTTCCAATACCGGCATTTCATGAGGTTTGTAACTGTCACAAGAAGAGAATGCGAATATTACCAGAAAAAATAGGCTCAAGCTTTTCATAATACGATGGTTTAAAAAATTCTCTTAAAATTAATTAAATTTTTTGTCTAGCATAACCCCCTGAGGAGCTTCTAACCCTTGATTTAAATAAAAATCCCCCTATTAACCCGAATACAAACCCCCCGATGTGCGCCCACCAGGCTACACCGCCACTGTCAGCCGCTGCGCTGAGACTACCCATTCCAGAAATCAATTGTTGTAAGATCCAAATACCCAGAAATAGAAAGGCAGATACGTAAAAACTCCTAAAGAATATCAGAACCATTACTTTGATACGTGAATTTGGGAACATAACCAAGTAGGCCCCTAATATCGCGGAAATGGCTCCGCTAGCTCCCACTGCCGGCACTTCACTCTGCAAATTGAAGGCTACATGGGCCAAGGATGCCGCCAAGCCACCCAACAGATAAAATAAAGCAAACTTGAAGTTGCCAATCACTGCTTCGATATTATCGCCAAATACCCAGAGAAATATCATATTACCAATAAGATGCATCCAACCACCATGTAAAAACATGCTAGTGAATAAGGTGATCAGGTCTTGACCTCGGATGATTTCCTGGGGGATACTTCCGTAGCTGAGTATAAATTCCTGATATAATTCCTCTGAGGTAAGCATTAAATTGAACTCATAAAAAAATATCAAAACATTGATAGCCAGGAAGGCATAACAAAAAAATGGAAATGAGCCACCTTTTACTTGAGTGTCACCGATGGGAAAAATCATAGATAAGAATAAAGAATTAGTGGCTAATACGGAAGTATAGCTACTAATATTTACCTTTGGATTGAATGAAGAAATTAGTGTGTTTAGTTACCGGGTCCAACACCGGCATTGGCAAATATACCGCCTTAGGGCTAGCGAAACAGGGAGCTCAGGTAATCATGACCGGCCGAAATGGAGATAAATTGACTGAGGCCAGGGACTGGGTGATGAAAACCACCAACAATTCTAAGGTGAATCAAATAGTAGCTGACCTCAGTGAAATGCAACAGGTAGTACAGTTGTCAGAACAGCTGATAACTGATTATCAGGGATTGAATGTGGTGGTCAACAATGCCGGGATTTTCCTGACTGAACATCGGGAGACAACAGATGGTTTTGAAACCCAGTGGGCAGTAAACTATCTGGCTCCTTATCTGCTTACCCGTAAATTGAAGTCTCACCTAACCGCAAATGCTCCTGCGCGGGTAGTTAATGTCAGCTCAAATGCTCACCATAAGGGGCGTATTCACTTTAAACATTTAGACGGAAAACCGGATTACCAAGGCCTAAGGGCATATTCCCAATCCAAGCTGGGCAATGTATTATTTACCAAAGAACTTGCCAGAAGATGGCAGCACCTCGGGATCACTGCTAACGCCCTGCATCCAGGGGTAATTCGGACCAGTATAGGAAACCGCCATGGTAGTGGCTGGGTAACCTGGCTGTGGAATCTGGGCAAACCTTTTATGGCAACACCGGAGAAAGGTGCTTCTACTTCAGTCTTCCTCTCCACCTCTGAGATAGTGGAAGGTGAGAGTGGTAAATATTTTGTCAATTCCCAAGAGGTGATGCCCTCCAAAGACTCACAGGATCCACGATTGGCGGCAAAATTGTGGCAGGTGTCAGAAGACCAGGTATCTGAATGGTTGTGATCTTTGCTTCTTTTAAAATAATTTTTGTCCGTATATCACAACCTTATCTACAGGTTGACGTAGAGTAAGTCATATGCTAATAATAACGAGCCATACCACTCTCTGCTAATTCCGGGATCCCCCGGAATTAATGGTTCTTTTCTCTAAGACTACTACTTAGTGGTCTGATACAATAATTAGCATATGTCATTAATAAAATCGATTAATAATTTCTGGATACTTTTTAAATCAGCTCTAAGAGGTGATGAAAAGGATTACGTTTCAGGCAACATAAACAAAGCTATATTCCTATTGTCCGTCCCCATGATCCTGGAAATGGTGATGGAATCTCTGTTTGCTGTCGCAGATGTTTTTTTTGTGGCTAAAGTTAGTGTAGATGCGGTAGCCACTGTGGGGCTGACAGAAGCGGTGCTGATGCTAGTATACTCAATGGCCATTGGACTTAGTATGGCGGCTACCAGCATGGTTGCACGCCGTATTGGAGAAGGCCGGACCAAAGAAGCTTCAGATGCTGCTTTTCAGTCCGTATTGTTAGCGCTATTAGTAGCCCTGGTGGTAGCCATTTTGGGAGGAGTATATGCCGAGGAAATATTGACGCTTATGGGCGGTTCAGATACCTTGATCGCCAGTGGAGTGGGATACACCCGTATCATGTTTGCGGGCAACTTTACTATTATGCTGCTATTCTTGCTGAATGCTGTCTTTCGAGGTGCCGGTGACGCCGCCTTAGCTATGCGTTCGCTTTGGCTGGCCAACGGATTAAACCTGGTACTTGATCCTTGTTTTATCTTTGGATTAGGCCCATTCCCGGAGATGGGAGTACAAGGGGCTGCTGTAGCCACCAACATCGGCAGGGGATCTGGGGTGCTATTTCAAATATTTATTCTGGTGCGAGGAAGGAGCTTAGTGAAGCTTGGCTGGGAGCACTTGAAAATTTTGCGTTCGGTAATATGGAAATTATTGAAGGTGGCGGTTGGGGGAGTTTCCCAATATCTGATCGGGTCTGCCAGCTGGATATTCCTGGCCAGGATTATTAATATTTTTGGTAGCGAAGTATTTGCCGGGTATACTATAGCATTCAGAATAATTATGTTTACCATCCTTCCCTCATGGGGGTTGGCGCTGGCAGCTGCTACCCTGGTGGGCCAAAATCTAGGAGCAAGACAACCTCAAAGGGCTGAAGATTCGGTTTGGAGATGCGCCCGTTACAATATGATATTCCTGTTGGCAGTTTCATTGGTATTCGGATATTTTGCCAGGGAATTCGTGGCTCTGTTTAGCGAGTCTACAGAAGTGGTACGAAACGGAGCTTTAAGCTTACGCTACATTTGTTTTGGTTATGTATTCTTTGCCTATGGGATGGTGATCAATCAGGCTTTCAATGGAGCAGGTGACACCCGGACCCCGACCATAGTCAGTGCTGTATCATATTGGCTGTTCCAGATTCCATTTGCTTACACCGCTGCGGTGGTTTGGGATTGGGGCCCTGAAGGAGTCTTTATTACCGTAGCCATCAGTATTTCCCTGTATGCCTTGATCAGTATCATGATCTTTCGTCAGGGAAAATGGAAAACCGTGCAGATATAGTGGGCAGTTTGTCCATTATCGAACGATTCAGATAGAGTATTAATGAGTAATAAATTGATAATCAGGTTTATGTAAAATTGGCATGGGGTTTGAATTCTACAAGTCCGGCATGGATTTGTAGATATGAAAAAAGTAAGTGCAATAGTAAAGAGAGCCATGGAAGATCATCATATGGTGATTCAGATAGTACAGTTGGTTTTAATTATACTGCTATTGGTCCTCTGTGTGACTAAATAAACTAAAATACCCCAAAATAGGGGATAATCTTTGCCTTAACAATTTACTAATTTGGAAACCCAAGTCAAACACTACCATGAAACGCTTGTTGAGAAATACGGCCCGAGAAATGTTCGGTATCAACCGGCAATTCTCAAATCTTGAAGTGGCCATATTTTATTTGCTGGTGGTGGTCACCACAGCCATGGTGCTTTATCTAATCTGAAGAATTATCAATTTTTATTAAACCTTTTGAAGTACTCCCCGTTAGAAACTTTGGAAATGCTTAAAGTTTCCGAAGTATATGAGGGATATTAAGGAGAAGATTATTGATACCAGTCACGAACTGTTCAGTCAGTTTGGTATTAAAAGTATCACCATGGATGACATTGCCCGTGAGATGGGGATTTCCAAGAAGACCATCTACCAATATTTTCAGGATAAGAATGACCTGGTTATGAATGTAAGCCGTATGCACCTGGAAATGGAAAAGGAGGAGATTTACAACATCAAAAAGCAAACGTCAAATGCTGTGGAAACCTTGATTGAGGAATCCCTATGTATGCGGCAAAAAATGAGCGACATGAATCCTTCGCTGATCTACGATCTGAGAAAGTATCACCCCCAGGCTTGGAATCTGTATCTGGAATCCAAAGAGGAGGTGTACATCCGTTCTCTGGAAGACACCTTGCGCAGCGGTATTTCAGAAGGCTATTTTAGGAATGACATCGATCCTGGAATTCTGGCTGTTTTAAGGGTTGAGCAGATTGAAATGGTACTGCAAAACCGGGCATATCCCCGACACAAATATGATTTCAACGATGTTCTGGCCCAATTATTTGACCACTTCCTTAATGGTCTGGTATCCGAAAAAGGCCAGAAGTTACTAAACAAATACAAATCGACGCATGACAAGCTCAATGCTTAATAAAACCATACCACTTCTCTTTTTATTTCTGTTAACGGCATTTATTCCCTTATTGAGCCAAAAGACTGCCTATACTCTGAATGAGTGCATAGAGTATGGACTCAACAATCAGGCGTTGGTAAAGAATACGGATCTTGATCGCCATAAGGCTGCTGCCCAAATCGGGGAGACCAGGGCGGACGGCTTGCCTCAGATCAATGCTGATCTGGAGTATTCAAACTTCTTCAGCATTCAGCAAGCTTTTCTTCCGGCCATCATTTTTGATCCCAATGCCTCTTTTGAAGAGTTTGTGGCAGTGCCCTTTAGCCAAAAGTATAACAGCACTGCTACGTTATCGGCTACCCAAATGATATTTGACGGAAGCTATTTCGTAGGACTTAAAGCAGCCAGGACCTTTAAAGAGCTTTCCGAAAAAGACCATATTAAAAGTCAGGTTGATGCAGCAGAAATGATCACCAAAGCCTACTACACGGTGATGGTTAATGAAGAGGGGATGGAATTGACCCTTAACAATTATCAACGCTTGGACACCCTGCTTAAGGAAACCCAGGCGCTCTACGACAACGGATTTGCCGAGAAAATTGATGTAAGCCGCATTAAAGTGCAATTCAATAATGCCGAGGTGCAGCTTAACCGTGCTCAGAAATCACTGGAGCTTTCTTATCTACTGTTGAAATTTCAAATGGGCATGCCTATTGATCATCCTCTGGAGTTGGCCCAGGACATAGAGGACGTCGACCTGGAATTTAGCGAATATGAGTTGCAAAAATTCGATTACATCCAAAGAATCGAATTTGCCCAGCTGACCACTACCAGAGAACTGGCTAAACTGGACCTGAAGAATAATCAGGTGCAGTACATTCCTAAAATCAGCGCGTTTGCTACTCTGGGAGCCAATGTGGCCACCAACAATCGGGAAGAACTTACAGACTTCAATGACCGTTGGCTGGATTACGGGCTGTTCGGCCTACGTTTGAATATACCGGTATTTGATGGGCTTCGCAAAAGCTATTTGGTACAACAAAACCGTATTCAACTTGCTCAAATAGAAAATCAGGCTCGTAGCCTACAACACCAGATCGACCTGGAAATCGCTCAGGCCAAGGCCGACTGGGATAACAGCTTGGAGGATCTTGAGGCACAACGGGAAAACATGGGGTTGGCAGACGAAGTCTACCAGGTCACCCGGATTAAGTATCGAGAAGGAGTGGGTTCAAACCTGGAAGTAGTTGAAGCCGAATCTGCTTTTAAGCAGGCCCAAACAAATTATTTTAACGCCCTTTATAATGTACTGATCGCTAAGGTTGATATGGACAAGGCCTTGGGTGTTTTATACTTTAAACCTTTAACGGATTAAGCCAAATTATGAAGATTACCTATATACTTTCAATAATTATCTTTATCACCGCCTGTTCGGGAAGTTCAGATGATCTGACTGAAAAAAAGGCCAAACTGGATAAACTCAAGGCGGAGTTGGTTTCACTCAATCAGAAAATCAAGGAGCTGGAAGAGGATATTAAAGCGGAGGATCCCGAGTTTCTTGCTGAAAACTCCAATTTAACCCTGGTATCTACTTTCCCGGTGCAATTCCAGCCTTTCCAACACAAATTCGAAACCAGAGCCCAGGTAGCTTCAAGGCGGAATGTACAGATCAGTGCGGAGGCTATGGGAAGGGTAAATTCGATCTATGTCAGGGAAGGCGACCAGGTACGCAGGGGACAGCAGTTGATCAGTCTTGATGCCGATATTTTGCAAAACTCCATTGCCGAGCTTAAAACCCGATTGGAACTGGCCAATACCGTTTATGAAAAACGGGAGCGTCTATGGAAACAAAACATTGGCTCAGAAATCCAATACCTGGAGGCTAAGAATCAAAAAGAAAGTTTAGAGCGCCAATTGGCCACTGCCCAATCCCAACTAAGCCAGTTCGGAGCTTGGGCGCCCTTTGGAGGTGTGGTAGACAAGGTTCAGGCGAAACAAGGGGAAATGGCTCAACCCGGTCAACCTTTGATAAGGCTGGTGAGTGTAGACGGTATGCACCTGGAAGCCGACATTTCAGAAGTATACCTGGGAGACCTGGCAGTGGGCGATTCGGTTACGGTATTCTTTCCCAATTTTAATCAGGAGATACAATCGGTAATTACTGCTATCGGGCAGGTGATAAATCCGCAAAACCGCACATTTTCGGTTGAAGTGTCTTTACCCAACTCCGAGGTGCCCTACAAGCCAAACTTAGTAGCTATTCTGAAAATTCGGGACTATTACCAACCTGAAGCCCTGGTGATCCCCAGCAAACTGGTTCAACAAGATGATCAAGGGGACTATGTTTACCTGTTGGTGGAAGCTGAAGAGGATACCAAGGCGGTAAAAACTCATATTAAAACTGGCAAATCTTATGATGCGCAAACTGAAGTGATTGAGGGATTGGAAGCGGGGGCAATCATAATAGATGACGGGCACCGGGAAGTAACGGATGGGGCTATGGTACAACTGGCCACCAGAAAAACCTTTTAGCAATGGCTGTTAACAAAAATCTGGACAAAGAATTTGGCTTGACTAATCTGGCCTTAAACAACCGAATTTCGGTAATGGTCCTGATGGTACTGATCATTGCCCTGGGTATCAGTTCCTACATCAATTTACCTAAGGAGAGTTACCCGGAGGTAGAAATCCCTACTATTTATGTAGGAACACCTTATCCTGGAAATTCGCCGGTAGATATTGAGAACCTCATTACCCGGCCACTGGAAAAAGAGATTAATACCATAGATGAGATCGACAACATCAACTCCACCTCGGTGCAGGATTACAGCACTATTATTATAGAATTCATCACGGGAACGGATGTGCAGGAGGCCTTGCAAAAGGTGAAGGATGCAGTGGATAAGGCAAAGCCGGAATTACCCACAGATCTGGACCAGGACCCGGATGTTTTCGAAATGAATTTCTCAGAGTTTCCCATGCTGAATATCAATTTGTCTGGAGATTACAGTACGGAGGAATTGAATGACTATGCGGAATACTTGGAGGATGAAATAGAGAAATTCAGTGAAGTGAGTCGGGTAGATATTCGGGGAGTGGATGAGAAAGAGGTCAAGATCATGGCGAATCCTCATGAAATGGAAGCCCGGCAGATCAATTTTGAGGATATAGAAAATGCCATTGCAGCTGAGAATGTGACCATTTCAGGAGGTAATGTACTGAATAATGGCATGAGACGTACTATCCGTATTATGGGTGAATTTGAAGACCCTAGCCAGCTGGAGAATATCGTGGTGAAGAATGAAAATCAGCGTATTGTATATCTGGGTGACATCGCCAGAGTGGATTTTGATTATAAAGAAAAAGAGAGCTACGCCCGTTTGGGAGAACATCAGGTAGTGATGGTGGATGTGATCCGCAGAAGTGGGGAGAATTTGCTCATCTTAACGGATAAGGTTCAGGAAGTTCTGGATAAGGCCACAGAGGAAATCTTCCCATCTGACTTAAGTGTGGTAATCACCAATGACCAATCAGTACAAACGGAGGAGATGGTCAATAGCCTGGAGAACAACATAATTTCCGGGGTTATATTAGTGGTCATGGTATTGCTATTTTTCCTGGGTACCCGTAATGCCATGTTTGTGGGTCTTGCCATACCACTATCCATGTTTATCACCTTTAACATACTGAGCGCTTTTGGCATCACTATCAATATGATGGTATTGTTTTCGCTGATCATGGCCCTGGGTATGTTGGTGGACAATGGAATTGTGGTGGTTGAAAATGTATATCGCCTGATGGAAACCGGTATGAAACCAATCGAAGCCACCAAAAAGGGGGTGGGAGAGGTTGCGTTTCCTGTTATTGCCTCCACGGCAACTACCTTAGCTGCTTTCCTACCTATGGTTTTCTGGCCTGGAATGGTGGGGGAATTTATGGGCATTCTGCCGGTTACCCTGATCATAACCTTAGGGTCTTCGCTGTTTGTAGCCCTGGTGATAAACCCGGTATTGATCGCCAGCTATATGAAAGTAGGTTCCGACGATATTGATCGGAAAAAGATGTGGCGCCGGGTTTGGATAATGGTGGTAATTGGAGTAGTACTGATCATCAGTGGGTTTTTGGCGGGCTCAAATTTCCCGGCTTTAAAGAAATTCCTGGTGGTGGTTGGAAACCTTTTGAATCTGGTGGCCTTGTTAACCCTCTTGAATGTATATTTCCTAGTACCAACCTCCAATCGTTTCCAAAAGGCCTTCCTGCCTTGGTTGGAGTATCACTATCAGCGTTTACTAACGTATGCCTTAAGAGGTAGAAATCCTATTTATTTCCTAGGGGGAACGGTATTAACCTTAATTTTTTCCATAGCCATGATGGTGGTGTTTCAACCTGAGGTGTTGTTTTTCCCTGAGAACCAGCCCAAATATGTGAATGTGTTTATTGAATTTCCAGTGGGCACCGATATTGAAACCACCAATGATTTTACTAAAAAGATAGAGCAAGATGTGCGAGGGGTTATTGAGCCCTATGAATATATGGTGGAGTCAGTTATCTCCAACGTAGGGGAAGGAACCGCAGATCCCAATGATCCAACCGCGGTAAGCGCGGCCGAAACCCCCAACAAAAGCCGGGTGATGGTCAATTTTGTAGAATTCAGACATCGAAAGGGTCAGGATACCAAGGAAGTAATGAACTTAATCCGGGAAGCAGTACAAGGTTATCCCGGAGTCACCATTGCTGTGGACAAAGACGCTGCCGGCCCTCCTGTAGGCAAGGCCATCAGTATTGAAGTAAGCGGTGATGATTATGAAACCTTGATCCAGTTGACCGAACAAATGAGAACCTACATTACCGAGTCGGGTATTGCTGGTATAGAAAGATTACGTACTGACCTGGAAACCGGTAAACCTGAGTTGATAGTGGACATTGACCGCGAAAAAGCCCGCCGATTTGGTTTAAGCACCTATTCAGTGGCTACTGAACTGCGTACGGCGTTGTTTGGTAAAGAGATCTCTAAGTTCAAGCAGGGTGAAGACGATTACGAGATCCAATTGAGATTGGATGATCGCTATCGTTATGACGTCGATGCACTGATGAATAAAAGCATTACTTTTCGCGATCAAACTGACGGGAAAATATATCAGGTGCCTATTGCATCAGTTGCCAATGCGGAATTGAGCAGTACTTTTGGATCCGTCAAGCGAAAGGAATTAAAGCGGGTAGTTACCCTAAGTAGTAACGTGCTCACCGGATACAATCCCACCAAAGTAAATGAGGAGATCAAAACTTTGTTGGCCAATTATGAGCTGCCTGCCGGGTATGAATTTAAATTTGGTGGCGAACAGGAAAAGCAGGCGGAAGAAATGGCCTTTTTAAGTAAAGCGCTAATGATGGCGGTATTTTTAATTTTCCTCATAATAGTATCACAGTTCAATAAGATTTCCACCCCTTTCATTATCATGTCCTCCGTGGTGTTCAGTACCATTGGAGTATTTCTGGGACTGGTCATTTTCAACATGGAATTCATCATCATCATGTCTATGGTGGGAATTATTTCTTTAGCTGGTATCGTGGTAAATAATGCCATTGTATTGATCGATTTTATTGAATTGAGCAAGCAGAGAAGCAAGCAGAAATTAGGGATCACCGGTCGCTTGGAACGATCCGAAATGATCAAAGCCGTGGTAAGTGCAGGAAAGACCCGTCTGCGACCGGTGTTGTTGACTGCCATTACTACGGTTTTAGGGTTAATTCCCCTGGCGGTGGGTATTAACATAGATTTCCTTAAGTTTATGGGCAGCTATACTTCTGACTTCTATATCGGAGGTGACAACGTGGTTTTTTGGGGACCTATGTCCTGGACCATCATCTTTGGCCTCACGGTTTCGACTTTCCTGACTCTGGTAATTGTACCGGTAATGTATCTTTTGACCGAAAGGCTTAACCGGCGTTTGGGAATTGGGCAATAAGCAATTTTACGGTGTTATCACACATCATTTTTATACTAGTCCTGTTCCTGATGGACCTGGGACTTTTTTATGTTACTCGCACCCGGATTGAAAGATACAGTAACCACTATCAAAGAGTAATAAACATTCTTTTCTGGGGAGCATCAGTCTATGTTTTGCTCTGTTTCATATTCCTTCAGGAGATTTTCATGGATATTGCTTCCAAAGGGTTGAGAAGGACTATAATTGCCAGTATATTTTTTATCCTGTGCGGTAAAGTGTTGTGGACCATTTATTTGACGCTCAGTTCAGCTCTTCAAAAAGGACTACCAGAATCATGGCAGTTTAAACCAAACTCAGATAATAGCCATGCTATAACGGAAAAGAGGGGCAGAAGAAATTTTTTGTGGCAAACGGCTATATTGGGTGCTTCTATCCCTATTGGCGTCGCAGGGTTTGGTATTATCAATCGTGCTTATGACTACCAAATTCATCGGCGCCGAATCGTATTACCTCATCTACCAAGAAGTTTTCACGGATTAACCATAGGGCAGATTTCGGATATCCATGCGGGAAGTTTTTATAATAAGAATGCAGTTCATGGAGGTGTTGACTTGTTGATGAATGAAAAACCCGATTTGATATTTTTCACGGGGGATCTCGTTAACCGCGATACTGATGAGTCACTGGACTATTTACCCACTTTTAGTAAAGTTAAAGCACCACTGGGGGTTTATTCAGTTTTGGGCAATCACGACTACGGAGATTATCGTTCCTGGTCTACCGAGGAGGCCAAACAGAAAAATTTGGCCAAAATGAAGGAAGTACACCGACATCTGGGCTGGCAGTTATTGTGCAATGAAAATCGGATATTGACCATGAGCTCTGATAGCCTGGCCATCCTGGGAGTGGAAAATTGGGGAGTCAGACGGTTTTCAAAGCACGGAGATCTGAAACTTGCCCATACAGGTACAGAATCCTCTCCAGTTAAAATATTGCTCTCCCACGATCCCAGTCATTGGGAGGCCCAGGTTTTACACTATCCGGATATCGATTTAACTTTTTCCGGACACACCCATGGATTTCAATTTGGGGTAGAAATAGGGGATGTTTCCTGGAGTCCCGCTCAATATTTATACAAGCAATGGGCAGGCCTTTATCAGCAAGGTACCCAATATATTTATGTAAATAGGGGGTACGGATTTATTGGACTTCCCGGGAGGATTGGCATCAGCCCTGAGGTCACACTGGTGGAATTGATAAGGGCGTAATGGTTTAATTACGAAAGACGAATTACGAAAGACGAATTTTTCTGGGGTAGGCCTAAATTTAGATGACCATTAATTCTATAAATAGCAGTCCCTTGCTTATGGCGAGTGACAGCTATGGGAGCTGATTATCGGTGCGTGTGGTAATATATAGCTGCATATTAATCACTTGGGGCACCCGAGCGACGGTGAAAAGGAGTGAATTTTGGCGTACTGTTTCACCTACCACGGTTTTGTCTATTTTAGCTCAACCAACCCCCTAATTCAGTCGCTTGCCTACGGCGAGTGACGACTATGGAAGCTGATCATCGGTGTATGCAAGGTAATATATAGTTGCATATTAGTCACTCGGGACACCCGAGCGACTGTGAACAGGAGCCTGTGATAGGTATTTAGAGCAGCAGATTATTTCCACCTCAACACTTTGTTGGGCACTCACTCACTCATCCAATCATTCAATCCCACCTTCGTCCTTGCGTATTTCGGTGGGCAGGCATTCATTCATTCATTCATTCAATCAATCATTCAATCAATCAATCATTCATTCAATCAATCAATCATTCTATAATCAACCACATTACGTGGATTGCCCCCTGTATCTGTCGCTTGCCTATGGCGAGTGACGACTATGGGAGCTGATCATCGGTGTATGCATGGTAATATAATAGCTGCATATTAGTCTTTCGGGACACCCGAGCGACGGTGAAAAGGAGTGAATTTGGCTGTTCCACCTACCACGGTTTTGTCTGCTTGCTCAACCCAACCCCTGTATCTGTCGCTTTCCTATGGCGAGTGACGGCTATTTAAGCTGATTATCGGTGCGTGCAAGGTAATATATAGCTGCATATTAATCACTCGGGACACCCGAGCGACTGTGTAAAGGAGTGAATTTGGCGTACTGTTCCACCTACCACGGTTTTGTCTGCTTGCTCAACCCAACCCCTGTATCTGTCGCTTTCCTATGGCGAGTGACGGCTATTTAAGCTGATTATCGGTGCGTGCAAGGTAATATATAGCTGCATATTAGTCACACGGGGCACCCGAGCGACGGTGAAAAGGAGTGAATTTGGCGTACTGTTTCACCTACCACGGTTTTGTCTATTTTAGCTCAACTAACCCCCTAATTCTGTCGCTTGCTTATGGCGAGTGACGACTATGGGAGCTGATCATCGGTGTATGCATGGTAATATAATAGCTGCATATTAGTCTTTCGGGACACCCGAGCGACTGTGAAAAGGAGTGAATTTGGCGTACTGTTCCACCTACCACGGTTTTGTTTATTTTAGCTCAACTAACCCTCTAATTCAGTCGCTTGCTTATGGCGAGTGACGACTATGGAAGCTGATCATCGGTGTATGCATGGGAATATATAGCTGCATATTAATCACTCGGGACACCCGAGCGACGGTGAAAAGGAGTGAATTTTGGCGTACTGTTTCACCTACCACGGTTTTGTCTATTTTAGCTCAACCAACCCCCTAATTCAGTCGCTTGCCTATGGCGAGTGACGGCTATGGGGGCTGATCATCGGTGCGTGCACGGTAATATATAGCTGCATATTAGTCACTCGGGACACCCGAGCGACTATGTTGTGATAAAGGAGTGAATTTGGCGTACTGTTCCACCTACCATGGTTTTGTCTGCTGGCTCAACCCAACCCCTTTATCTGTCGCTTGCTTATGGCGAGTGACGACTATGGGAGCTGATCATCGGTGTATGCATGGGAATATATAGTTGCATATTAGTCACTCGGGACACCCGAGCGACTATGTTGTGATAAAGGAGTGAATTTGGCGTACTGTTCCACCTACCATGGTTTTGTCTGCTGGCTCAACCCAACCCCTGTATCAGTCGCTTGCCTATGGCGAGTGACGACTATGGAAGCTGATTATCAGTGCGTGCAGGGGAATATATAGCTGCATATTAGTCACACGGGGCACCCGAGCGACGGTGAAAAGGAGTGAATTTGGCGTACTGTTTCATCTACCACGGTTTTGTCTATTTTAGCTCAACCAACCCCCTAATTTAGTCGCTTGCCTATGGCGAGTGACGACTATGGAAGCTGATCAAAATATAAATATATTCTGTTGCAATGGGCTATAGTTATAATACGCCAAGGTCTAATCTTTGATAAGGATTAGCACTGCTATAGTTCCAGGCACTTATATCATTGATCAATCCAGAGGCTACCGGGTTATTATGGATATACTCTATTTTCTGATCGATGATTCTAGCGTAATCCAACACGGTAGGATGATTGGTTTTTTGCCAGAACATATATCGGGGATTTTGTTTTTGAAACTTGCTGTAATACCGAAACATGTGGAGCAGCCAATTCTTTCGGCTTTCACCAGGATCATATTTGATTGACTTTATAATTCGACGTGCACTATTGCTTTTAAAATCTCGAATAATATTGGATAATTGTCGGGAGTTGCTTCTGGCAACAAGATGTATATGACTCGGCATCACGACATAAGCATATAATTCTAATCCCCGGTTTTTAATGCAATAGGCCAAATTTTCAATAATAATATCACAATATAATCTTCTGGTAAATATGTCTATCCAACCCACAAGGGTAAAGGTTAAAAAATATGGATAGTCGGAAGTGGCTTTTCTAAGTTCTGACACACCTAAAAATAGGTCCTCTTAATGTCAAAATATGACGAAATCAATAATGTTCTTTACCGATCTTCTGATCAACCAAAATTCTGTCGCTTGCTTATGGCGAGTGACGACTATGGGAGCTGATCATCGGTGTATGCATGGTAATATAATAGCTGCATATTAGTCTTTCGGGACACCCGAGCGACTGTGAAAAGGAGTGAATTTGGCGTACTGTTCCACCTACCACGGTTTTGTTTATTTTAGCTCAACTAACCCTCTAATTCAGTCGCTTGCTTATGGCGAGTGACGACTATGGAAGCTGATCATCGGTGTATGCATGGGAATATATAGCTGCATATTAATCACTCGGGACACCCGAGCGACGGTGAAAAGGAGTGAATTTTGGCGTACTGTTTCACCTACCACGGTTTTGTCTATTTTAGCTCAACCAACCCCCTAATTCAGTCGCTTGCCTATGGCGAGTGACGGCTATGGGGGCTGATCATCGGTGCGTGCACGGTAATATATAGCTGCATATTAGTCACTCGGGACACCCGAGCGACTATGTTGTGATAAAGGAGTGAATTTGGCGTACTGTTCCACCTACCATGGTTTTGTCTGCTGGCTCAACCCAACCCCTTTATCTGTCGCTTGCTTATGGCGAGTGACGACTATGGGAGCTGATCATCGGTGTATGCATGGGAATATATAGTTGCATATTAGTCACTCGGGACACCCGAGCGACTGTGAAATACTTCTGTGGGCATTCATTCATTCAATCATTCAATCATTCAATCATTCAATCATTCAATCAATCAATCATTCTATAATCAACCACATTACGGGGATTGCCTTCCAAAAATGCTTTTACATTCTCGATAGTTTCCGCCATAAGCCTACTACGTGATTCATAAGTAGCCCAGGCTTGGTGTGGAGTAACTATACAACGCGGGTGCGCCATCAATGGGTTATTTTTATCAGGTGGTTCATTACTTAGGACATCAAGTGCAGCGCCGGCAATGATTTCCTGGTCAAGTGCCTTTAGCAAGTCCGATTCCTCAATTAAGCGGCCCCTGGAGGTATTGATTAAATAAGCGCTGGGTTTCATCTGTTTAAGCCGTTGCAGGTTTACCATATGCCGGGTATCCGGTGTTAGCGGACAGTGTAAACTCAACATATCAGATCGTTGAAATACCTCATCCAGGGGAAGCATATGGTAATTATCAGGCGACTCAAAATTCCGGGCGGAGCGCTCAGTAGTAATTACTTTCATGCCGAAAGCCTTCCCCAAGCTGGCTACCTGCTGACCTATATTTCCTAACCCTATGATACCTAGAGTTTTGTTATTTAATTCTATGAGGGGGTAATCCCAGTAACTCCAGTCATTTGCTTTACTCCAGGCGCCTCGACCAGTCTCTCGACTGTGATGTCCCACGCGATTGGTCAGTTCTAAGATGAGAGCGAGGGTGTGCTGAGCTACCGATAGAGTGCTATAGTCTTTGACATTGCTAACAATTACTCCCATCTGGGAAGATGTTTGCAGATCGACAGTGTTCACACCGGTAGCCATCACGCTTACGAACTTTAAACTGTCCAGCTCTTGAAGCATCTCGGCATTTAGTACTGCCTTATTGAGCAAAATAATATCCGCTCCGGCAGCTCTCTCCGGAATTTGGTCAACAGAGCTCCTTGGGTATACTTCCAGTTCTCCTAGTTCATTGAATGGATCCCAGTCAAGATCTCCAGGGTTAAGGGCATACGCATCCAATACCACAATTTTTGTCATCTTTTATGAAATCTGGCTCCAAGTCAATATAAAAAAGGAGGCCGTTAAGCCTCCTCTTTCACAAAGATATAATTTAAGTTATTGATTCACGGGTGTTACCACAAACAGTCCAGGATCCTGACCTGGAGCGTTCTCATTAGCAAACAACTCCTCGTCAGAATACGGCAATCGCTCTGGCTGCTGAGTAGCAGATGGGGTATTGAAGGGAATTGGCACGGCCACGTCGCTGTCAGACTTCCGCAATCTTCGGGCGTCATTAAAAGGTATGTACATGCCGAAGCCCGAAACGTAGCGTTCTTCAATGATTTCTCTCAACAAGGCCCGGTCGGAATCTATGTTGTCTGAGTTCTCAATTCCTCCAGTCGCAAAATCTGCTGCCACATAAGGTTGATAGCTGAATGGCTGATCAATGAAATTGGCATTCAGGAAATCTCCAGTGTTCAGATAGGCTCTCAGGTCGTTTAAGTGGCCCAATGCAGTGTCAAAATCAACTGTGCGAAGGGCTGCTTCTGCCAGGATCAATAGATTTTCCTGGTAGGTCACCAGATTATGAGGTTCAAACTGCTCGATGATCCCCAGGTTATTGGAAGCGCTATTTTCATCGATGGCATAATAACCGAAACGGGCGGTTTCGTTGGTTTTGACGTTTCCGCGGTAGATGCCGCTACCCGGATCGATCAGCTCCATCAGATAACTTCCATCGTTTCCTATATCACCGGTTCTGGAACCTGCCAGGATCTCGTTGAATAGATTTTTATCGCCTTCGGTAATTGCCGGATCACCCCGTGGGATATACTTCATGCTGCCTTCACCACTGCTAATACCGTTTTGGGCTGCAGCATAGGCAGATGCGTAATCTTTCATTTGTAAATAATAACGAGCCTGCAGGGTGTATGCCGCTTCCACCCACTTATCGGCATCCCCCTCGAAATAGATATCTTGAGGGAGATCACGGCTAATAGCTTGTGAAAGATCACCAATGCCATTATCCAGCAGGTTTATCAAGGCATTAAATACATCCATTTGGTTATCGAATGCCGGATCTTCTACGTCATCCTGAAAAACCTGGGAATAAGGCACATCACCGGTCAGGCTGGCAATAGTCCCTACCGCATGCGCTTCAAGAATCTTGGAAATCCCTACCAATAATAAGTCTTCAGGCGCTTTTTCGCGGATGGTCCGCACATTTGGAATAATACCTATATAGATCCTATTCCAGGTAGTGACTGTCTCTGCGGTTGACAGGGAGTATCCATATATATTGGAATACAACGAAGTGTAACCTACTAACTGGCCACTGTACAGACCGGAAATACGGTTCATATGGCCTGCCTGGGCCACACTGTTGGCCAGCAGAGCGCCAGTTAAGAAGAATTCTGCGCTTACGTCGTCAGGAGTAAGATCGTTCGGATTGTCATTAATATCATCTACGATATCCTCGCATGATACCATAATAGCCATCATGCAGGAAAAGAAAATTTTTATGTATCGATTCATGGTATTCATTTTTAGCATCTAATAAGTAATACTCAGGCTAACCAGGAATGATTTACTCACCGGATTGGTAAAGTAGTCCAAACCAAAGCCATTACTCACACCGTATTGGTTGATTTGAGGGTCAATCCCTTCAATGTCATCCCAAAGCCATAAGTTTCGGCCGGTGGCGCTTAAAGTAACAGAGCTCAATCTGGTTCTTTCCAGAAAACTGGAAGAATTCAGAGTATAACTTAAAGTCAATTCTCTTAAGCGGGTATTGGTCGCATCAGCGATTGAGAAGTTATAGGCCTGATTATCACCAAATCCTCCACCGATGCCAGTGCGGTACCAGGTTTCATCCAATAACACCGGTCCGCCGCCGAAATCCACCACATTTCCTCTGACTGTTTCACCGGCTGCGATGGTTTCCCCGCCATAATTGACTAATGCCTGATCAAGCGTTACCCGGTTGGCGGTTTCCTGAGTGGTGCCGAAACGGCGCAGCACCCATAAGGTACGGGGAGAAAACTCTCCACCCTGTTGGTGGTCAAACAAAACATTCAAACCGAAGTTCCTCCAGGATGCCCGCAGACCAAATCCAGATCTCCAATCGGGATTGGGGTCGCCTAGTACTATAGGGCTTCCAGTGATTTGGGGGAATCCATTGGCATCCAGTATAAGGTTACCATTATCATCCATTTGTGATCCGGTGCCGAATAATACCCCAAGAGGCTCTCCAACCACCGCTCGTGAACTTACAGAAGCTCCCGGAGTCAGATTAATGTTGGCCGTACCGGTAAGTTGGGTCACTTCATTTTCATTAGTGGCCCAGTTCACAAATACTCCCACATCCCAATCGTCAGTTCTTATAATGGAATAATCGGCTTCCAGTTCAAATCCTCTGTTTTCCATGGAAGCTGCATTGGTGTACTCGGTATCAAATCCAGAGGATGGGGTTAGGGCTACATTGATCAGAATACCAGTAATTTCATTCTGATAGTAGGTCATTCCCAGAGTTAGTCGATCATTAAATAATCGGGTATCTAGACCTACTTCCCATTCGTCCTTGATTTCAGGTTCCAGATCGGGATTACCTTTGTCGTCGTCTATTCTGAATCCGCCTCCAAAAAGTCCAATATCCAGTGGATCGCTATAGGTAATGTAGCTAAAAGAAGTCTCGGCCAGGGTTTGGAATCGGTGAGGCAATGGTTGAACTCCTACACGCCCCCAACTGGCCCTTAATTTGCCAAAGGTCAATGGAGAATTGCTCAGATCCAACTTATCGGAGAACTGCCAGGCTACATCAAATGCCGGGTAGAAGAAAGTACCGCTCACACTAGAGGCAGCTTCCAAGGCTCCTGACATGTTAACAAACAGCTGATCCCAAAGATCAAAACTGAATTGGGCATATCCGCGGTTAGAGCGGATAAAGCGCCGCTGATTTTGAATGGTGCTGTTTTCCGCCGCGGAGTTCAATGCGGTTGTTTGTTTGGAGCTATTGACCAGGAATCCGGTGATATCGGTGGCATTAAAGGTACGTTTGCGGTCGTTGATATTCCAACCCAAAGTGGCCTGCAAACTGATATCACTGGTTAAGTCGAAGTTACCCTTGGCAATAGCATCAAAATTCAATTCCAATTCCCTGATAAGGTCTTCAGCAAAGTAGCCGTTATTTCGGTCAGAGGCTGACCCGATTGGATATAAATACACTCTCTTGTCGTTTGTATTATCCACACCACCTCTCAAGGTAAACTGTAACCAATCATTAGGAGTTATATTAAACTGGCTGGACATCAGGAAACGATTCACATCGCTGTTAGCCACTTGTTCAAAAACTGTCCATAAGGGGTTGTTGTAGATGGGATTAGTACTAGGACCACCCAAATAGCGACGATAGGCACGGTGGCGTCCGGGGAAGGATACCCCGTCATCGTTGAAATAAGTACCCCGATAATCGGTGATGTCGAAGTCTGGTGGAGTCCTTAACAAGCCGAGCATCAAACCAGTAACGTTGGAGTTTTGTTGGATCCGGTTACTTTCGGTCTTGGTATATCCTGCTTTAGTAGTAACATCGAACCAGTCGTTTAATTGATAGGTTGCATTTAGGCGGGCGGTATATCGCTCGTAATTGGAATTACGGGCGATGCCGTCTTGATCGAGCGAACCTAAGCTTACAAAAATAGTGGCTTTGTCATTTCCCCCGCTTACGGTAAGGTCATTTTGCCAGAATCCACCGGTTTGAAACACATTGTCCCAATTGGAGTCAACAAAGGTCTCGGTGGAATTTTTGTTAGTAATTGGATAATATCTGGTGCCGTCCTCAGCTTCAAAGAATTCCCCGCTTTGATCTACCTCGTCCGCTCCACCGCTGCGGTCGGGAATATAATCACCCCATGCTTCGGCTGAGGTAGGGCTGAAAGAGCCATTTCTTCCTTGGCCCCAGGTATTTTGTAGCGGTACTCTTTCATGAACCTTATCCCAGCTGTAGGTGGTTTTATAATTTACTTTTAAACGACCTTGTTTCCCGGATTTGGTGGTGATCACTACCACACCATTGGCAGCCCGTGATCCCCAAAGAGCAGCCGCTGAGGCTCCTTTAAGGATTTGAACTGATTCTATATCTGCCGGGTTGATATCGTTTAGCCTGGATTGTTGAGAAACACCACCGGATCTTCCTCCGCTAATTTCATTCCCTCCAATATCTGCTCCTCCTCCATCACTGCTGCCATAGATGGTACTATTACTAATAGGTATCCCATCCACAATAATCAGCGGATCACTGGAGCCTGAAATGGTATTTGCCCCCCGTATCCTGATGGTAGTTCCGGCACCCGGATCCCCGTTAGTGGATGAAATTTGTACATTACTGGCTTTTCCCGCCAGGCTGTTAAGCAGCAGCGTCTCGCCGGAGCGGGTAATATCGCTGGTCTTCACCTGCGAAAATGTTGAGCCCATCTGGTCTTTTTGCTGTTTAAAGCCCAGAGCGCTCACTACAACTTCCTGCAGCTGTTCCACATCCTCCACCAAGGTGATATTAATCCTGGAACGGTCTCCAACTCGCTCTGTTTGAGTCTGATACCCAATAGAGCTGAATACCAGAATGGTCTCTTGTCCCGGTACTTCCAGGGTGTAGTTTCCATCGATATCCGTAATGGTTCCGGTAGTGGTACCTTGAACCAAAATGTTTACCCCAATTAAGGGGTCGGCATTTTCATCGATAACCTGGCCGGATACCGATCTTTGAGCCCACGAAGAGAAGCTCAAAATCATGCCGCACAATAAAATAATGGTAAATTTTGCGCGCATAGTGGTAAAATTTAGTATAACTTAATTCCCCGGTTGCAAAAGAATGTTATGTTATCCAGCACCTGGGAAAAGGCAAATTAGGTAATATTTACTTAATTTAAAATTTTATGCAGCCTGCCGAATTTTTGGTGACAAAATCAATAGAATAATCACCTTAAATGGGGGGTATTTTCACAATCCATGGCAGCTCCATCCCGACGGGGATCCGCCACCGGGATCCAGCGCTCATTTTCCAGGGAAATGGCATGTATCCCACCAAAATAAGGGTTCAGACCATTTTGTATTAGTTTATTGCCAGGCGCCCTAAGCTGGAATCCATTTCGATTTAGTAAATCTTCCAGTATGGGGTCTGGTTGTTCCAACCATACCTTACTGCCGATAGCATGAATCCTGGGATGGTCCAGGGCTTTTGCCAGGTCCTGATGGAACGCAGTCCAGTAATGGATAATTTGCGCCACGGAGCTGATAATACGGCGACTTCCCGGGCTTCCCAGTATCAGCACATCCTGCTCTCCGCGCCGTACAATAGCCGGCGACATGGATGAATAAGCCGGCTTGCCAGGCTGGATTGCATCCGGATGCTTGGGATCTTGAAATATAAAGTCCGTCATATATGAATTATAGAGAAAACCCAATTCCGGGCTGGAGGCCCTGCTGCCAAAATAGGCGTTAATACTGGCCGTTATAGATAATGCCATACCCTCTCCATCCACTACGCTAAAATGGGTGGTCTCTCCAGATAAGGAGTCCTCATCCTGTTGATTGCTTATAAAAGCGGATTTAATAAAATCATTTATCTCATCTTTTGACCATTTACGGTTAATACCAAGCAGGAGATCAGGTGACCTGATGTCTCTGGTTGCCTGTGCCGCACCCAATGCCTTGACCAATAGTTTCAAGGAGTCCGATGTCTCCACAGACTCACCCTGTAATAATCCGTCCCACAATTTCAGCGCTGTCAGCATAACCACTCCTCCCGCCGGAGGGGGGGCAGTATAAACCGTGAATTCTCCATATTTTGCTGCCAGAGCCGGTCTTTCCTGCGGATCTGGAAAATTGGCCAGGTCCTCATAAGTGATCCAACCCCGATGGTTTTCCATATCCGCAGCTATTTGTCTGGCCAGATCTCCGCGATAGAATTCGTTTGCACCTTTTTCAGCCAGGATACCTAAAGTTCTGGCTAAAAGCGGTTGCTTAATAGTATCTGCAACATTTGGGATCGACCCATCAGGATTAAGCCATTGCCGGGTTGCTGCTCCTCCAGCTTGAAGATAGGGGCCGTATTCCTGATAGACCAACGCTCTAAAGGGGCCGGGAGTAAAACCTTCCTCGGCTACTTCTACCGCTGGTGTGATCAACTCTTTCCAGCTGAGATTTCCACTGCCATGTTGGCGGAAAAGATGTTCCATTGCCTTTACCATAGAGGGTATGGCGCACTTGGTGTAGGCGTCCAACGAATCTTTGGCTATTTCTGTTCTGGTAGCTGCCGGAGCCAGGGTGGTGCCGTTAATGGAAACAGGTACTTTCCCGGGTTTAGAGAGCATAATCTGACAGCCTCCGCCTATACCGGACATAGCTGGCTCTGTTACCCCGAGCATAAAAGCAATGGCAATGGCTGCATCGGCCGCATTCCCCCCGGATTCCAGTACTTTAAGTCCAACAGCTGTAGCTTCCGGGCTGGCACTGCTAATGGCTCCACTACAAGGGGCTGCCGGTAATGCTTCACGACATCCGTTGAATATACCAACCAGGATAATTCCCCCAATTAGGATCGAAACTATAATTCGTTTACCCATTGACAAATACGGTCTATTCCTCTTATCAACTTATGGCAGCAGATTTGGGGAAGGTCCTGGTGAAAATTTATATGATCCCCATGCTGTCTTATCCAGTTTAAGGCATATTCTCCGTCAAAATCCACGAACGCCAAACGGGCGGTAAGCGCTTTAGCAGGCATTCCAAAGGCAGATCCGGGTAATAAAGCCACTGAGGTTTCGTCCAGCAATGCCTTGCACAATTGCTGATCCTTGTTAATTCCCCTGGAGTTCAATTCTGACTGGAATCCCTGGAATGAGATAAACAAATAAAAGCCTCCGGCAGGCTCCGTGGCAGATAAACCGGCTTCGGTTAAACTTTGATATACATATTGCCCTATACTTTTTAATATCAAGCGGCAGGATTCAATATAGTTTGTAATAGAGTGGTCTTCTCTATAGGCTGAAATAGCGGCCATTTGTACCGGGGTACATACTGAAGTAAATGTTTCACTGGCCATGGAAATACCAGCCTCTTTGATGTCTTTCAGTTCAGGGGGAAAAACCGCGGTACCTAACCTCCAGCCGCCAGCACCGCACCACTTGCTGAGCCCACCGGTGATAATTGTTCCCTCCGGATAATACCGGGCTATGCTGGCGATGGTTCCCTCAAATTGCAACGGCGCATATATTTCATCAGAGATAACCACCAGGTTATATTTGCGGGCCACCTTTGCTAGTTTTCGCGCTTGATCATCAGTTAAGACTGTCCCTGTAGGGTTACCGGGAAAATTGGTAATCAGTAACCGGGATTGGGGATTGGCCACACAGATGTCCTCCAACTGTGCGGGTTGCAGGGTCCACTGGCTTTGCTGGGTTGTTGGTATCCAGGCGACAGGCTTCCCACATAAGTTAGCCTGAGGAGCGTAGCTGACCCAACTGGGCGCTGGTAGCAATAAACCCGTTTGACAGACACGCTGAATGATGAAGATTAGTTCCTTTGAACCGGGCCCAACTAAGATATCATCGGCGGTACTGGAATAAGGTAAGTTTCGATTATAATAATCACTGATCGCTTCCCTTAGAGGTGCCAAGCCTTGCACCGGTGCATATTCTTTTCTGTGAGCATGCTTTTGTAAAGACGTTATCAGACGATCAGGCACCGGAAAAGGAGATTGTCCGAACCCTAATTGAATGATATCATGACCAGAGGAAATAAGCTTTTTAGACCTTTCATTGATTTCCAAGGTGGGGGATGGGGGGATTGAAGTAATATGAAATCTTTTCACTGTGAGGATTGGATTCAACCAACTAAAGCTATTATTTGCCGTCTTTTAATCAAATAGTTATTAGAGTATTTTTTACCGCATGTTCAGTAACAATTCCATAAAAATACGGGCTGAAATTTTTCCCTTTTTCCGGATGATCTCCCGGTCGGTATTGTCACCGATTTCATAAGTAATGCCAACGGCCTTAAATTGAGTGTAAAACCAATTTTTTGAGGTTGGACTGCCTATGGCAGAAGGCCTCACTTTTAAGTCATCTGTTTTAAGCTGTTTTTTAATTTCAGCCAGCCAGTTCTCGGTAAAATTCGGCAGAGAGGTCAGGCTGTCGGAGTAGTTGGTATAATACACATCATGATAGGTTGAATGAAAGTCCATTCCAACCAATATTGAAGTGTTATTTTTATGAACTTCAGCTACCAGGCGATCGGCCACCTTCCTGGTCTCGGGTTGGCGATAATAGGCCCAATCCCGGTTGAGATCTACCCCGTGTGCATTATGACGCCAGTGGCCCAGGTCTACTCCGTCGGGGTTCATCAAGGGGTAAACCAGTATACGATATCGATCCAGGAAATCATTATGTAGCGAATCATTCTCCAGAATTTCATCCAAGAAAGCCTTCAAGGCTAGGAATCCGGTTACTTCAGGAGGATGCTGGCGCGAGAGTAAGGCAATCACCGGTTTCCCTTTAGGCTTTCCATGTCCTAAGGTAAGTTCCGGGATCGGCCGGCCCTGGACGCTTCCTCCAATAAACCCTAATTTAACATCCGGATGAACCGCCATCCGCTTACACCACTGTAGTACTTGTGAAGTATTCGCCATCTCCTGAGCGGCCACTATTACGGTGTCGGGAGTGACTGCCATCTTGAAGGTGGCCTGGGTGCTGTCCTGGTTAAAACCTACTAAGGCATCATCCAAAATTTTCCAGGTTTCTCCGTCACTACTTACCTTCGGCGTATATCGGTGCTGGTATTCACCATAGTCAAAAACCAGCCTTATCGTATCCTTCTTTGAAGACCAAATTTTAAAGGCGTACCAGGGACTGGGATTTATAGGACTGTTTTCCGGTAATATAGAGGCTTTATAGGTGGTATCATTAATTTGGAGGAGCCCGTTTAAGCGAGCGCCGTCAAAAATATTATGCGCATTTACTGTTGATGATGCCGGGAGGAAAATCTTTTTGTCTTGAACCGCTATTGATCGGCTTTCAGTATCTACCGGGGTGGAGAAATCATAGCTAGTGGCCGAGGGCACTTTACCTAACTGGCAAGCGCCCAGAAGTAATAAGGTGATACAAAGGAATCCAAACTTCACGATATTGCTTTGGCCATTAAAACATGGGGCCCAATGGGCGGTATATCATAAGGTTCGGTCAGCGTTTCAAGCCCCATCCGGTGGTAATAACCTTCCATAGAGGTGCGGGCATTGCACCACCAATGACTGATATTCTTACCGGCCATATATTCTTCCGCAAATTGTAACACGGAGGTGCCTGCTTTGCGATTGCGATAGGACTCCAGAGTGGCCATTCCTCTGAGCCGGTAGTGACTATCTCCTGGCAAGTCAGGGTGTGTTTCCTTGAAAAAAGAGGCTATTGAAATCAGCTCATCATCAATGTAAGCTCCCAGGTGAAAAGTGTCTAGTTGTTGGTCCGCTGGGTAGCGGCAGTCAGCTAGAGTCTGGTGTGGGCGTAAAATTTTGTGTCTCAGTTGGTGAGTGTCTTCGGCCTCAATCAAACGGATATTAATATCATACATTTGCCAGATTTTTTAATACTTCATCTAAGGAGTCTATCATTCTATCGATGTTTGAAGAATTAATTACCATAGGTGGCTTGATTTTTATCACGTTGTGGTCTGGTCCGTCAGTACTCAACAATACTCCCTTGGTTCGCATTTTTTCCACTGAAGCTTCGGCCACTGCACCTGCCGGCTCTTTGGTTTGGCGGTCACGAACTAACTCGACGCCTTGAAATAAACCTAAGCCACGGACATCCCCTATGACTTCATACTGCTTTTGTAACTCTTCCAACCCAGATTGCAGCTGTTTTCCCAGTCGATATGCCTGATCTTGCAGCCCTTCTTCTTCAATTATATCCAGCACTGCCATGCCAATTTCACAACTTACGGGATTCCCTCCAAAACTATTGAAATATTCCATGCCATTTTCAAATGCCCGGGCGATTTCCCTGGTAGTAACCACGGCTGCCAATGGATGGCCATTGCCCATGGGTTTGCCCATGGTGACTATATCCGGTATTACCTCCTGAGTTTCAAAACCCCAAAAGTTCTGGCCCACCCTGCCAAATCCTACTTGCACTTCATCTGCGATGCAAAGTCCGCCTATGGCCCTTACCTTGTGATATATCGCTTCCAGTAATCCTGCGGGATATACTATCTGGCCGCCGCAGCCAGCCAATGACTCTGCTATAAATCCGGCCAAACTTCCTTGATTGGATTCAATTTCTAATAATTTTTTCGCTAAGACCTCATTATATAGGGTAATATCAGCTCCTAATGCTCCTCGGTATGGGTCAGGTAAAGGTATTTGATGAGTATGAGGTGGGGGACCTGCACCGCCTTTGCCCTGATATTTGTAAGGACTGATCTCCAGAGTAGCTGAACTGTTGCCGTGATAAGCTGCATCAAATACCACGAAATCGCGGTGACCGGTATAGTTTCTGGCCATTCTTAAGGCCAGGTCGTTGGCTTCACTTCCGCTGTTGACGAAGAATACTACCTCCAGCGGATCGGGAAGCAGACGGCAAATTCGTTCAGCATAGCGGTTAAGAGAACGGTAAAGATAGCGAGTATTGGTGTTGAGTATTGTCAATTGCCTGGAAGCCGCTTCAACTACCCTCGGGTGACAATGACCCACATGACTAATGTTATTGACGCCATCCAGATAAGCCTGCCCATGGCTATCGTACAAATATTGTAAAGCCCCTTTGACGATATGCAAGGGAGTATGATAACTAATGCTTAAGGCTTTGCTGATATGCCGGTGGCGGTGCTCTACCAAATCATTGGTGGACGCTCCCTGAGTCCTTGAACGGCCACAGGCCGCATGCATCTTTTGAGAAAATTTTAAGGGATTTGTCCCCAGCATAAATTGCATCAACGATTTTACCGGCGTTTGATGCTGTCGCAAGTATTGGTTGTCAGGATTTCTTGAGCTGGTATAAGATGACATGATCAAGCTTACTGCCAACCGGGTATTGACTAAGGGGTACAGCAGGTCAATTTCCGCTTCCGTTAACGGCAGCACCTTATGATATGCCTCAGTAAGCTCCTGTGCAGTTGTGATGGGATCGGGGCTGCTCATCATGGTATAGGTCAGTGCGATAGCTAGTTCATGGATGCGATAGGAATGGCAAGCATCTCCGAAATCAATTATACCGCTGCATCTACCGTCATTGACCAGAATATTGTGATCATTGGCATCCCCGTGGATCACGGATCTTGGCAAAACAGGGTATTGCGGCAATACCTGATAGTGAAATTCTTGCAGGAAATATCCAGCCAGTCGTCGATATTGCGGTTCTTCAATGTGTCCCACGTATTGAGCCGCCTCCAAGGAGTGTTGCAGATCCCAAGGTGATCTTTTACTCTCCAGACAGGGTAATTCCAATTCCTTTAAATCGCTATCCATGGATGCCAATAACACACCCAGGGATTGTATCACTTCGGAGCTTAGTTTTACCTCATGTAGGAATTGCCCGCTTAAAAAGCTAAGTAATCGCAGGTAGTAGCTGGAATCACCTAACTCCAATAGCTGTATCAGCTCCCCGTTTAGGGTGGAGAGCACTTGGGGAAAGCATCCGGCGTGCTTTTTATTTTGCAGGTGCTTTAGAATTTTATTTTGAGCTTCTAATAATTCCCGCGATTGCCTGGCCGACGAGAGCTTGACCAGAAAATCTTCACCATCATCCGTAGTAAATTTGAAATTGGCATCGTCATAGCCCACCAGCGTTTTTAAAGTTCCTTGAAGCCCATAATATTGCGTAATCCATTGCCGGACTTGTAGAAGCTCTATTTGATGGTGATCCGTGGATGACATAGGTAGAAAGTATTTTACTGATTTGCCCTAAAGTTATAGTATTCCCACTTACAAACAACTGCTTAAAATGCCGATAGTCCGGTGCCTGTAGTTGTAAGGTCATACTTTCACCCTCGGTTAGGAAAACCCAGTACTGAGTCATAAATTATGGTGCTCAAAAAGTTGACAACTTATGCGTTTTATACTGCTGCTATTAAGTTTTTCCATTTCGTTACCTTGCTGGTCGCAAATCCAGCAACACCCAGATTCACTGCTCCCGGAGCTGGTCCGGTTTTACTGGGAGTATCAACTTAAGGAATTTCCATTATGGGCTACATCTGTGGGTCATCATCAGTTTAATGATCGTGTTGGTTCCTACACCTTAGAAGATTATAGTAGGAGGGCGGCTATTTATGATTCTTTACTGACCGTCCTAAGTCAGTGGCAGGATTACAACTTTTCTCCGGACCGCCGCATTGAATATCAACTTATCCATTATCAGTTGAAGGATGACCTGGCTACTATACGATTTAACGGCCACCTCATTCCCTTATCCGCAGACGGGGGATTTCATATCCGGTTTTCCTTTCTGCCGACCCAAATGCCATTCAATACTATAAAGGACTACCAGAATTATATCAGGCGACTTGAAGAATTCCCCCGCTATGTTGATGAACACATCCATCTTCTGAGGGAAGGGATAAAGCTGGGAATGACCCAGCCTCAGGTTATTTTTAATGGCTATGAAGTAACCTATAACACCCATTTGGTGGAAGATCACCGGCAAAGTCAATTCTTTAAACCGTTCCGGGAGTTGCCCTCGATAATTACCGCCACCCAGCATGATAGCTTAATAATTAGAGCTGCTTTAGCTATTCAGCAGGTAGTTGAGGGGTATAGGGGCTTCGGGGAGTTTATGGAAAATGAATATATTCCAGCTGCTAGAAACACCCTGGGAGCTTCAGAGCTTCCCCAGGGAAAAGCCTATTATCAACAGCGCATTGAGCACTACACCACCCTGTCAACTGATGCGAAGCAGGTTCATCAATTAGGTTTAAAAGAAGTCTCACGCATCAGGAGTCAAATGTTGGATATCGTCAGAGAGCTGGGATTTGGTGAGGACCTGACGGGATTTATCCACCATTTGAAAACGGATAACTCGTATTACGCTGCTACCCCAGAGCACTTATTGCAATATGCTTCCTGGTTGGCCAAAAAGGCAGATGCCGCCCTGCCCATGTTTTTCGAAAATCTGCCTCGGCAGCCCTACGGAGTAGCGCCGGTACCAGCGCACCTGGCTCCTAAGTATACCGGTGGTAGGTATGTGCCGGCAGATATACGAAGTCAACAACCGGGTTATTACTGGGTGAATACCTATAACCTACCCAGCAGACCCCTGTATGTACTCCCGGCTTTGACTTTGCACGAGGCGGTACCCGGGCATCATTTACAAATTGCCCTCTCCCAGGAACTTGAGGGATTTTCACTCTTTCGCAAAAACCTTTACATATCGGCTTTTGGTGAAGGCTGGGGCCTGTATTCGGAATATTTAGGAAAGGAAATGAGCATGTACACGGATCCCTACATGGAATTTGGCCGGTTGACCTATGAAATGTGGCGAGCCTGCCGGCTGGTGGTAGATACCGGGATTCATGCATTTGGCTGGACCAGGGATCAGGTAATTGAATATTTACAAGCCCACACCGCTCTTTCCGACCATGAGATAACCACAGAGACCGACCGCTATATCGGCTGGCCCGGCCAGGCCCTTTCTTACAAGATGGGAGAATTGAAAATCAAAGAGTTACGACAGTATGCCCGAAAAGCATTGGGTGCAAATTTCGACCTTAGGAAATTCCATGACCTGATATTATCTCAAGGAACCCTTACCCTGCCTCTTTTAGAGGAATTAGTGATCGACTTCGTAGACAAACATCAGTAGATCAAATGGTTAACTAAGATGGGGCCACGTTTTCCAGGTAATTTCAAAGGCCCCCAAAACTTACAGATGTAAGTTCAGCAGGTATATCCACAGCCTTCCGGAGCGGAATAAACCGTATTTTTGCCTCTTGAAACGTTCCCCTTAGCTGGAATTCCTTTATATGAAACCCATCTCCCTGCAAATTGACCGCAGTGACCTCCGGGTTGTGGTTATGGCCTCAATCTTTTTCTTGGTGGTTTATGGGGGTAATTTGTTGACTTTCAGGGACATTCAGGTCACTCCGATATTGCCGGCAACCGGGATCGGGTTGGCTATAGTTTTCCTTTATGGCAAAGAGATCTGGCCGGCGATTGCCTCAGGGTCATTAATTGGCTACACCTGGGCTTATGCTGTTGATGGACGGCTTGGCTGGAACGCAGTGCTGGTAGGGATTATTTTAAGCCTTACCCTATTATTTGAGATACTCCTGGGACACCGACTGGTAATGGAGTTCTTTAAGAAGAAAGAGTTGTTTGGCAGAGCTGGCGATACTTTCAAATTTATGGGTATTGCACTAATCACAGGATTGTTCGGGGCCACCTTCCGCACCCTTTTCCTGGGCTTGGCGGGAGAAGTGAGCTCGGGAATATTGCTGCATTGGTTATTGTGGGTTTTGGCAGATATGGTAGGTATTCTGCTCTTCACTCCATTTATTCTGTCCTGGTTTCGGCCGTTTGTTTTTAACTGGGATCGCTCTATCGCTATGGAGGTTGCGGTATTTTGTTTATGTCTGCTTACAGTATTGATATTGTCTTCGGTACCTTACTTTGCTCCTATCATGGCCAAATCGTTCCCCTACTTGGTAATTCCTTTTTTCTCTGGGTGGCCTTTCGTTTTAACTTACAACTTTCGATTTCCGGCATTTTGTTGGTGTCCTTATTAGCAGTACTCTTTACCTTGGAAGGAAGAGGCCCCTTTGTGATGGAGTCCAGCCAGCATAGTCTATTGATGCTGCAAATTTTTATAGGGGTGTTTTGTATCAGTACCGTGGTGCTTACCACTACCGTTAAGGAACGACAGGAAGCGCAGAAGTCAGTAGAAGAGTTTAACGAAAAACTGGAGGCCACCGTAACAGAACGCACCAAGGAATTACACGAAGAGATCCGCATCCGCAAGACCGCAGAACAGAACACCCGCAGTATCAACCGGCAGTTGCGCAAAACCAATGAAGAACTGGATAGTTTTGTTTATAGCGTATCCCATGACCTCAGAGCGCCCATTAGCTCCGTACTGGGATTATTAAACCTGGCTAAGAATGAGAAAGACAGGGATATGATCACCCAATACCTGGATATGATATCCAAAAGCGTTACCCAACAGGATCTGTTTATCAAGGATATTCTCAACCTCTCCCGCAATGCCCGGCTGGAGTTGAATAAAACCGAGATACCTTTTGAGCAAATGCTATCAGATATTTTTGAACAACTTAACTATATTGACCATAAAGCAGTTAGTAAAGAGATCAATATTGAACAGCAAAAACCTTTTTATTCGGATGAAAGCCGATTGAAGGTGATCTTCAATAACCTGATTTCCAATGCCATTCGCTACCACAATGGCAAGAGGCCAAAAGTTTCGGTGGATATCCAGGTGAAACCCAAGTACGCTCACATCACCATCACCGACAACGGCATGGGAATCCCTAGTGAACATCTGAATAGTGTTTTCCGCATGTTTTACCGGGCTACCGATACCAATCACGGCAGCGGCTTAGGGCTTTATATCGTAAAAGAAACGGTGGAGAAGCTGAAGGGTACGGTAAAGTTGCAGTCTACCATCGATAAAGGGACTACGGTTTATTTGAAGATCCCGACACTTTGATCAATTACGGATTACGAATGTGGAAATACGAATTTGATCCGTCAGGGTCATCTCGAGGTAGAATTTTTTGATTCCAAAACACACCAAACTAGTATGACGTAAAGATCGAAAAATTGGCCTCAGTATATTATAATCATCAGGTCATACAGATGGTTATCATGTTTATTCGTCACTCGGCAAAGCCAAGCGACTGATTTCGTAAATAATTTATAATCAGTTACTTGCTAAAATACGTCATAAGCAGCGGAGCCGAGAGATCCTATTATTTAATTTGTCAATTGTCTTGTCCTGAAATGGGTTGCACTTCGGATTTCTTCCTTCGCGCTGACTTTTTGCTTCGCCGCCCAAGGAGGAAGGTACCCCTGAGTCCGATAGTTCGTGAGTACCCCTACATCCCAATATCTGCTTTCGGGATAATAAGGCATCCTTTCTTTATAGCTAAACTCAATTGCATGGGTTGTGAATTCCTTACCGATTCCTGACTTAGTCGATAGGGTAAATGTCTGTTTATGAATTATATGCAAAATTCAAGCTCGGATATTCCGGGTGACAACTATGCTGGATCCAACCTACCTGGGTCAAGTTTGCAATTTGGCCCCTTTCTCCAGCTCTGGGTTATTTAATTGGTCGTAATAATTAAAAGTTAAAAACTTTCCCGGCCTGTGCGGCCTAAGTTAAGCAAGCTAAACTTAAGCCAGAGGTAGAGCGCCATCTCAGGAATATATCGTCCGCGATTGAAAACGCGGATGCCAGAGTTCCGAGTTTTTAACTCGTTGTTGCAGGACGAAACCTCAAGAGCATCAATTCTAACATGATAATAACTGATCATCCAAGTAAAGTAAAGTCAACATTTTAATACGGTGAATACGCCCTAATATCAGGTAAGAATACACAGTGCGAAATCCGAAGTTGGCGTTTACTTAACTATTGCATTAGTGCCAGAATTTCAGTATACGACATTAACCACCCTGGGGTCGCTTCGAGCTTGCCGAGAAATCTTCTAAGTGAATAGCAGGATCTAGCTGGTTTGGCGACATTTAACCATTAGGGTGCTAGTCAACCTAAAAAACCCTTCCACTTCGGTGCTTATGACGTGTTAATATAAGTATCTGATTGTAAAACATTTACATAACTCAGTCGCTTGGCTGCGCCGAGTGACTATTATGGTAGATTAACTATTGATCGCTGCTCCAGATGACCACTACATCAACAACTATAGCTTATTCATACCCCCTCACGTCATGGTATTTTGTGTGTTTTCGTAGAAAAAATTCAACCTCGAGGTGACTGGTCAACGAACAGCGCGAGTGCGAAATCCGAAGGTGGACTTGTGAAGCCAGAAATCGTTTAAAGTGAAGACCGTTTCTGGATCTGATTGCTTTGCTTCGCGCGCAATGACCTTCTAGTGGGGTGTAGACGGGGGTTGGGCGCAGTTCATTTAAGCAGCAGAGTTAGCGCGATGATTCGAAGAGTTGCTGTTATACTCCTACATCACTCATTGCTAAATTATCTCCACTCTCTACCTTTCCTGGTCCAACCGGTTCAGTATAGCATCCAGGTCGGATCGGCTGTAGTATTTGCCTTGCTTGAATACAGCCTGGATTTTGCGGGTATTCTCGATATCTGACAGAGGGTCCTCATCCAGCAGCACTAAATCAGCCCAGTATCCGGCTTTTATCAGCCCTAATTCATGCCCCATCTCAAAGTACTTGGCTGGGTTATAGGTCGAAGCGGAGAGAATCTCCATAGGTGACAGGCCTGCTTTGGCCAACAACATAAATTCGTCGTGCAGGCTGTAGCCTGGCATTAAAAAGAAAATAGGGCAATCCGTACCAGTCATTAAAGGTATGCCTTCATCCTGAATTCTTTTAGTCATCTCCAAAGACCAATCAGCAAAAATCCGAGCTGAATCAGATACCGGTTGTTGTGCCACCGATTGCGTACCATCCAGCCATTCCTTTTCCATGGCCGGGGGTAAGTACTTAAAGGTCTCCTGCCGGGACTGGTCTAGAAACAACCGTTCAGCACGTACAGTATTAATAGATAAGGTGGGAATTTGCCAGGTTTGATTTTTAGCTAAAACCGAAAGTACTGTGTCAATGCGGGACTCATCCCGATGGTTGATCGCATAGATCCGTTGTGCCTGATGAATGTCGGAGCGAAGGTCTCCTCCATCCATTTCTTTACCCTGCTGTAACATCTGCAGCCGCTGGTCCCATAATTTCTGGGCATTTTCTGCTATGGAGATCTCCAAATTACGCAGGTGTTCCATACTGTTTAATCCCGCATTACTGGCGCTGATCACATCCATACTCAAGGGGACGTGTCCGGTAACTTTTAGGTTTAATTCCCGGGCTCGTTGGGTAATGGCCCTAAATTGAGATGGTGTAAGCATCTCATAGGCTTTAAGAAAATCCACTTCCATACTATCCAGACGATTGACCAAAGCAACGGCTGCATCGTTGTCGGCTACACCTTGAGATAATGCAGGCCTAAATGGTGTACTGCCGTCATAAACATTGGGCAGCCCGTCGATCAATGGACCTGCTATCATCACTCTGGGAGCTCTTAGTGGATCAGCCAATGCAGCATCCTTCCATTTCTTTACAAAATCTATGCGGCCTCCGGTGTCGCGGACGCTGGTTACGCCGTTAACCAGGAATAGATCAAACATGAAGGGCGCTAACTCCTCAATGAAAGCAAAATGTACATGGGCATCCCATAGGCCTGGTATTAGATATTTACGCGAGCCATCAATAATTTGGTTATCACTGTGCAGTTTGATTTCGCCGGAGGGCGCAATCCGAAATATCTTACCTGATTTAATGATTACGGTTTGATCACCCCGTTTACCTTGTACGGCGTCGATAGTGGTGACGTGTTCGATGATCAGTGACTCAGGAAAGAGTTCACCATCTGGCTGACACCTTATAAACAATAAAAAGGTTATGGGTATTAGCAGGCTTAGTCTCATAATGGATCGTTAACTGAAACTAAGTAACTATAAATTGGG
The DNA here is from genome assembly GCA_965224285.1 of Cyclobacteriaceae bacterium. Lineage (GTDB taxonomy): Bacteria > Bacteroidota > Bacteroidia > Cytophagales > Cyclobacteriaceae > JAJCYK01. The sequence goes on along the minus strand of OZ245043.1, from coordinate 1,917,441 downwards.
GGTGGAATCAAGCTGTAGCCAAGCATATCGGAATTCGTCACTTTTACCGGCAAAGCGTTACGTGACCCGAATCCCTACTACCTTTCAGGGGCTGATCTCCTTATTTCACAAATCAGAGCCTAATCCGAAGTCTCATAAGCGTCTTTGTTCAATCTGAGCTTCCAAAGCATTTGCTTGATAGAGAAAATATGTAGGAAAAAAGCTAAGGCTACCAGGATGCCCGGCAACATTACCCAGGGAAATGAGGCTACCAGGGTATTGGCGGGTTCATTATCAAAATAACGCATGGGGGTGGGCATGGAAAGGATCGCGATGATCACGATATTGAATAGGATCAGCAGGCCAACTATGTTCCAGGCGATGACTAGTTTTGGATATTCCTTCCAGCGTAACCACAGCAGGGATACCGCTGGAGCCGTCAGCCCTACCAGAATATCCATATTAAAGCCCTCGAAGGTCATTTGCCGGGGCAACAGCTGATTTATAAAGGCCCACCACAGGAATAACTCAACCCCAACCCGGAAGGACTGCATGGTTACCGGCCAATTAGGCGGTATTCTTTTAACAAATACATGTGACTTGGCTGACCACAGGAATACCACCGTAGCGATCATAGGAATAAGCAATACCAGCAGCATGCGGGGCGGAAAGGTATCAAAATTAGCCAGAAACCCGGAGGCGCTTAAAGCCACCTGGGCCAACAACCAGACGGCCACTATCAATATGATCCAGCGATTTAATAATCCACATCTCATCAATCCCCACAGTACCAGAAGAATACAGCCCAAAGAGTATATGATGAATAGCAAATCCACGGTATAGCTAAAATAGGAAATTCCTGTCATACCGCAATAGCTGTCAGGCATTAGCATACCATCAATAATATTGCTTAATTTTGGTTTCAAAATCTCGCTGTGTACCAAGCCCTGCTGCGTCCCTTATTTTTTTTGCTTCCGGCCGAGACCGCCCATCAACTCACCTTTTTCGTAATTACCTTGTTGTATAGGATACCTGGAGTATCTGCCTTGGTTCGAAAATTATACGGCCAGTCTGTTCCGAAACTGGAGCGTAGTCTATTCGGGATCAAGTTTCCCAATCCCGTCGGGGTGGCAGCAGGATTTGATAAGGATGCGAAACTGATAGGTCCGTTGGCAGACTTGGGTTTTGGGTTTGTGGAGATAGGTACGGTAACCCCCAGACCACAAATTGGAAACCCCAGGCCGCGATTATTCAGGTTGCCTGCCGATAATGCTTTGATCAATCGTATGGGTTTTAATAACTCAGGAATTGAGGAGGCGGTCAAGCGATTGAGAACCAGATCTAAGCAAATTATCATCGGGGGAAATATTGGAAAAAATAAAGATACCTCCAACCAACAGGCCCATGAGGATTATCTCAAATGTTTCCGGTCACTATACCATTATGTAGATTACTTTGTAGTCAACGTCAGTTCTCCCAATACCCCCGGGCTACGGGAACTACAAGAACGAGAACCACTGACAGAGTTGCTAACTATTCTACAAAGAGAAAATCATCAAACAGGCCCTCCTAAGCCTATTCTGCTAAAGGTAGCCCCTGATTTAAGCTGGTCACAGTTAGACGATATTATTGAGATCGTACAGGAAACAAATATTGACGGAATTGTGGCTACTAACACTACAGTGGAACGCTCAGGGCTTAAAACCTCCGCAGAGCAACTGAAACGCATCGGAGCCGGTGGGCTTAGCGGCGCCCCACTAAGCGCCAGAGCTACGGAAATAATCCGCTATATCCATCAAAAATCACAGGGGAAAATACCTATAATAGGGGTGGGCGGAATAACTACCGCAGCAGATGCCTGGGAAAAGATCCAGGCGGGAGCCAGTTTGGTGCAAGTATACACCGGCCTGATATATCGGGGCCCTGGAATAGTGAGGGAATTGGCTGAGCATCTGGTACACAAGATGGAGGGGCTCCAGCACCGATCAATTGAATAAATTTGCTAGCTTTGTTTATTTACAAATAATAAATTCGCAACAATTAGCGTCATCATTGTAGCGATCGACCGATTTTATGGCTCGGAACACTTATAAGAAGAAAAAAACTACTAAGAAAAAGACCAGGAAGAAGGGACCAGTATTTTTTAAGGATCGGCGGTTTCATTTGGCCTTGGGATTCTTGTTATTAGGATTGGCCTTTTTTCTTTCCATTTCGTTCATCTCTTTTCTACTCACGGGCAAAGATGATCAAAGTCTGATCGGTAGTGTAGCATTGAACTGGGAGGGATTAAAAGCCATTGGTCCGCAAGTAAAGAACTGGCTGGGATTGCTAGGTGCGGTAAGCGGATATGTGTTCATTTACCGCTGGTTTGGGATTGCGGGATTTGTGGTGCCCCTGCTGGTTTTTTTAGTTGGCGCCCGCTTTATCTTTAAGAAAGATCTGATGCCATGGGGTACTACTTTACGTACCTCCCTATTCGTGGTGTTTTGGTTATGTCTGTTTTTGGGCTATCTGCTGATTCAGTATGATTTTGGGGGCGTGGGCTTCCTGGCTGGAGGTCTGGGATATGAATTGGCGCTGGTAATGGATGGATTGATGGGTTGGGGTACCTACCTGGTGCTCTTGATCAGCTTATTGGTGTTCGTGATTTACTACTTCAACATTACTTCGATTTGGACTGATTTTTCCTTGCCTCAATTTACCAAATCCGAATCCCAGTCGGTACAACCGGTGCAGGGCCATCTTGCTCATTCAGACCCGGAGTCTGACCCGGAGGAAGAGCCTTTGGATGTATATACCGACCGCGAAGAGATTTTGCTGGAATCCAGACAGTCTGATTCAGGTGGTAAAGAGAGTAATGGCCGGCCGGTTGAGGAGGAGCCTAAAATCGCTCTGGACGTGGAGCCTGGTCATGTCGAGCCCGAGAAACCTGATTCCCCTAATTTAGAATTGGATGTGATTGAGGAACAAATCCAGGAAGAAACCGCCGACCAGGTGGAAAACTATGACCCTAAGTTAGACCTGCCCCGTTATCAGTATCCTAAACTGGAACTGCTCAATGAGCACTCATCGGAAAAAGTACAGGTAAGCAAGGAGGAACTAGAGCAAAAGAAGGATAGGATTATCGAAACCCTGATCAATTTTAAGATCGGAATCAGCAGTATCAAAGCCACTATAGGTCCTACAGTAACCCTTTACGAGATTGTACCGGAAGCAGGGGTCAAAATCTCAAAGATCAAAAACCTTGAGGATGATATAGCCCTCAGCCTGGCGGCATTGGGTATTAGGATCATTGCCCCCATACCGGGTAAAGGTACTATTGGGATTGAAGTGCCTAATAAAAACCGGGAGATGGTATCTATGCGTTCGGTGATGTCCACTGAAAAGTTTCTCCGCAGCGAAATGGAATTGCCGGTGGCATGGGGTAAAACTATATCCAATGAGGTTTATGTTTCCGACCTGGCTAAAATGCCTCACCTGTTGATGGCTGGCGCCACCGGACAAGGAAAATCGGTGGGACTGAATGTATTACTTACTTCCCTGATTTATAAAAAACATCCCTCTCAACTTAAATTTGTGCTGGTTGATCCCAAAAAAGTGGAGTTGTCCCTTTTCAATAGGCTTGAGCGGCACTTTTTGGCCAAGTTGCCCAATGGAGATGATGCTATCATCACCGAAACCAAGATGATCATTTACACCCTGAATTCTCTATGTGTGGAAATGGATGCCAGATACGATTTGTTGAAGGAAGCGGGTTGCAGAAATCTTAAAGAATACAACGCCAAATTTATCAAGAGGAAACTGCTTCCTACCAAGGGCCATCGTTTCCTGCCGTATATAGTTTTGGTCATTGACGAGCTTTCGGACCTGATGATGGTGGCTGGAAAAGAGGTAGAGCAACCCATTGCTCGATTAGCTCAGTTAGCCAGGGCCATCGGTATACATCTGGTGGTGGCAACTCAGCGACCCAGTGTAAACGTAATTACCGGCCTGATAAAAGCCAACTTCCCCACCCGCCTCTCATACCGGGTCACTTCAAAAGTGGACAGCAGGACCATTTTGGATACTGGGGGTGCTGAACAATTAGTGGGGATGGGAGATATGCTGTTATCCCAGAACAGCAATATCATCCGGCTGCAATGTGCATTTGTGGATACTTCCGAAGTAGAAGAAATTTGTAATTTCGTGGGAGAACAGCGGGGTTACGACTCAGCGTATTTGCTGCCTGAATTTGTGGGGGATGAATCCGGCGACAGCCTCACAGAAGTAGATCTGGCCGACAGGGATGCCATGTTCGAAGATGCCGCCCGGCTTATTGTTTTGCATCAGCAAGGAAGCACCTCTCTGATCCAGAGAAAGTTGAAACTGGGATATAATCGCGCCGGCAGGTTGATTGATCAATTGGAAGCCGCCGGTATAGTAGGCCCCTTCGAAGGGAGCAAAGCCCGTGAGGTATTAGTGCCGGATGAATACAGTTTGGAACAGTTATTGAATGGTATTCAAGAAAAGAGTAAATAAATCATAAAATGAAAAGATTTGGGATATTTCTATTAACCATGTTGCTCATGGCCCCAGTTGCCTGGGCTCAGAAGGACCCTCAGGCACTGGAAATATTAGATGCCATGAGCGATAAATACCGCAATACCAAGGGATTCAAGGCCAAATTGGTCTATAAATTGGAAAACCCTCAAGAAAAACTCCATGAAACCTTTAAAGGAGAGATCACTGTAATGGGTTCCATGTACCGGCTAAAGATGGGTGAGCAGGAAATTATCAATAATGGTGAAACTATATGGACCTACCTAAAGGAGGTAAACGAGGTAAATGTCGACCATTATTATCCCGAGGACGATCCTATGGCGCCTGCCAAAATCTACGATGTCTACCGGGAAGGTTATAAATACAACCTAGTAGAAGAGGATCGGCAAAAAGGGAGGATCCTGCAGATCGTGGATCTGGAGCCCGAAAATAAGGACGAACAGTTCTTTAAGATCAGGCTGGCAATAGATAAAGAGGATAAGACTTTGGTCAACTACAAGGTATTTGATAAAAATGGCAATCGCTACCTATGGCAGGTTTCTGACTTTGAACCGGATCTGGAGCTTTCAGCCAGCCATTTTCAATTTAATCCCTCGGAATACGAAGGGGTGGAAGTAATAGATTTACGATAAACGCAGCTGCCTTAGGGCAGCTTTTTTAGTGTTCGATGGACCGAAGCCGACTGATCGCCGAAATATTCAAGAAAAAAAGTTATTTATGTGTAGGGCTTGATCCCGACCCAGACCGTATACCTAAGGCGCTCTGGGATTATAATGACCCCATCCTGGAATTCAACCGGGCCATTATTGAGGCCACTAAAGACTATTGTGTAGCCTATAAACCCAATACCGCATTCTATGAAGTAATGGGCGCTCAGGGTTGGAAAATCCTGGCTGATACCTTGTCGTCAATCCCAGAAAATCATTTTACCATTGCCGATGCCAAAAGAGGCGATATTGGCAATACTTCAAGAATGTATGCCAATGCTTTTTTACAGGAAATGAATTTCGATGCCATCACCGTAGTCCCGTACATGGGTAGGGATTCAATAAGGCCTTTTTTGGAGATTCCCGGCAAGTGGTCGGTTGTTCTGGCTCTAACCAGTAATTCAGGAGCTGAAGACTTCCAGTTGCTAGATCTGCCGGATCAATATAAATTTTATCAATGGGTGATGCAAACCGTCTCTGATTGGGGGAATCCGGAGAATATCATGTTTGTGGTAGGTGCCACCAAGGCTGATTGGTTGAGCCAGGTGCGTAAAATAGTACCTGATCATTTTTTACTGGTACCCGGGGTGGGTGCTCAGGGAGGAGATCTTAGGGCGATATCTGAGTTGGGCTTTAATAATGATTGCGGATTGCTGGTCAATGCCTCCAGAAGCATTCTGTATGCCTCATCGGGTGAGGACTTTGCTGAAGCAGCAGGGGAAGCAGCTCAGAAGATGCAAGAGGAAATGGCAGGACTCTTGGCGGAAAGATTACAAAAGTGATTGCCATCAGTCTCAATTAATGCAACCAGGAGATTATATATTGCTGCCACATGCAAGAAGCTTTTCTGCATTTTATCTGGCAGCATCAATACTTTAATAAAGAAGACTTAATAAGCACCGCTGGTGATAGCATATCGGTGCTCCACCCTGGGGTTTATAATACGCATGCCGGACCTGATTTCCTCCACGCCAGGATACGACGAAATAAATTGGAATGGGTGGGTATGGTGGAGATTCATGTGCGGTCCGCTGAATGGTACCGGCATAAACACCATTTGGATGCTGCTTATCAGGAAGTCATTCTCCATGTGGTTTGGGCCGATGATCAACCAGTGTTTAACCAAAATGGCCGAATTATTCCCACCTTGATCCTAAAAGGAAGGGTTGCTCCGGATCTTATTTTAAGGCATCGGCGCTTACAAACTGCCAACTTCAAAGTACCATGTCATGGACAGATATCTGCTCGCCACTTGCCCCGTTTATCACCTATGCTGAAACAGGCAGTGATCAACCGCCTGGAGCGCAGGCGGAAGAAACTGGCAAAGATACTCTCGCAAAGCCATGGCGACTGGGACTTGCTTTACTACCGTACTTTAGGGCGCAATTTCGGCTTCCGGATCAACTCCGAAGTGTTCGAAGAACTGACCCGAATCACACCACTGGAGGTGATACGTAAATTAAGCTCCTGCTTTCAATTGGAAGCAATATATTTTGGTCAAGCGGGAATGTTGGAGAAAGAATTAGCATGCCGGTATTACAGGGCATTGAAAAAAGAATACCAATACCTCAGAAAGAAATTCATCAGCTTGCCTACCAGCCATCTCACCAACCGGTGGAAATTTCTAAGAATGAGGCCACCGAATTTTCCCACCTTGAGGATTGCCCAATTTGCAGCATTTGTCCATCATTATGGACTGAGATTCGGACATTTCAGAGATATGACCAATTGGAACCAGCTGGACGAATTTTTAAACTTTGCAGTCAGCAATTATTGGAGGACACATTATCATTTCTCCAGGCCTACAACAGCTAAGAACCCCGGATTGGGCAAGGCCAGTAAATTATCTATTGCCCTTAATTCATTGGTCCCTCTGCAGATGGTTTACCTGTATAATACTAGTAGATCCCTGGCATTAGATGCAACAATGGAGTTATTAAGATCAATGCCTCCTGAAAACAACCGATTAATAGCCTCCTGGCACAAGGTTGGATTTAAAGCTCTTTCAGGTCTTGACACACAAGCGCTAATAGCATTGAATGAACAATATTGCAGCACCAAAATTTGTCTAACTTGCACCTTAGGTAAATCCCTGGTGAGGGAAAGTCAAAAATGAAATGATCTATGGATACTTAATATTAAACCTGGTGATCGGGGTAATGCTGTTATTTTGGTTTCACCGGTTGCAAAGTTCTCCAAATCTGGATCGATATTTTTGGCCAGCGGTGATCTGGAAGGTGATAAATGGAGTGCTCTACGGAGCGATTTTTTTAAACATCTTTCAGGAGGGCGATACTCAAAAGCTTTTTGAAGATGCCTCTGTAATGGCTCAATGGGCACTGGATGATCCGGTAACTTACTTCCATTCCGGTTTGTTTGGCATAACGGACCAAAACCTAGCATTGCACTACTTGGGTCAGCCAAGAGCTTTATTTTTTAGCTGGTTGATCACTCCTTTAGTGATTCTGGGAGGTGGCAATTACTGGATCACCGCTATTCAACTTAGTGTATTGAGCTTTACAGGGTGGTGGATCTTAGCCGCTAAACTGGTCAAAAGTTATCCTCGAACTGCGACAGCTGCGGTATGGTGTTTGTTGTTCTTGCCCTCAACGGTATTTTGGTCCACCGGCGTATCTAAGGAAGCTGTTTTTATGGCTGGCTGGTGCTGGCTGATAGCGTATTGCTGGCCGGGGTTTCGTAAAGACCATTGGAAGCTTTGGAGAATACCACTTTACCTGATACTGGTACTGGCGCTATTCAGATTGAAGTATTACTACATAGCGGTGACTGTACCTATACTTTTAGCTACACTAATAAGCTGGTCCAGGACCCAGGAAGGTATCAGATATTTTCGGTGGACCATCAGCCTGATAGTACTGCTGGCAGTGATTGGTTTTACCCATCCCAATTTGCAGTGGGATAATGTTTTCGCGGTAATTCAGCAAAACTCCCAACTAATCGCCCAAAAGAGCCATTCTGCAGTATTAGTGCATTACCAAAACCAAACAGACCCAGGTGCTTGGACGGTTATGAATGTCCCCCAAGCCTGGTTTGCAGGTATGTTCAGGCCTTTCATCGGTGATTGGGGCAATCTTTGGCAGAACCTGGCGGCAATTGAGTCAATCCTGATGTGGATACTGGCGCTGGCTGCCTTTTACCGATTCAGGGCTTGGTCAGCCCTGTGGCGGACATGGTTGCCGGTGGCGATCTTTGCAATTTTGTTAGCAACGCTACTGGCCCTTTCAACCCCAAACCTGGGCACACTGGTTAGATTAAAGATTGTTTATCAACCAATAGTTTATTGTTTATTGCTGGCCTACAGTCCCTGGTGGGAAAGAGTTACCGGTTATTTGAACCGATCATGGTACTTGGGTTTTTAGCAATGGTTGAATTACCTTTGCATTCTCTATGGATAAACCCATTATCATTTTTGGTGCGGAAGCACTGGGTCAAATGGCTTTGGAGATCTTCCAAAGTAACGATAGGGTAGTATATGGGATGCTGGATGACCATCGGGAGCTGCAAGGAAAGGAATTTTCAGAAGTTTCAGTATTGGGGGATTTCGATGACCAGGGAATACTCAAGCTTATAGGTAAAAAGTGCGGCGCTTTTGTCGCGGTAGAAGACCTGAAGCTCAGGGAATCATTGGTTCAAATGCTGATAGATAAGCGGCACACCATGCCGGTAAACGCGATCCACCAGCAGGCCTATGTATCGAGTAGCGCTGAAATGGGACATGGAAATTTGATCAGTGCAGGGGTGGTGCTTAACGCCCACTCCCGGATAGGAAACCACTGCCTGTTACACGCCAATTGCTTGCTGGATTATGCTTCAATCCTGGGAGATCAGGTACAGATTGGGTCCGGGGTTACGGTGGGCTCTGAGGTAGTCATTGGAGAGGGTGTATTTGTAGGGGCTGGGGCAACCTTGATATCGGGGATAAAGATCGGCGCCCGGGCCAGAATTGGCGCTGGCAGCGTAGTGATTGCAGATGTCGAAAAAGAGCAAACAGTTTTTGGTAATCCCGCACAAGAAGTTTAATTGAGCAGTCATGAAATATCAGATATTACTATACTACTGCTACGCCAAAATTTCAAACCCGGAAAAATTCCGGGAGGATCACCACTTCTTTTGCCTGGACCTAAACCTAAGAGGTCGTATTATTATCGCCTCTGAAGGGATAAACGGGACGGTTTCAGGGATACAGTCTTCCTGTGAAAAGTATATGGCGAAATTAAAATCTGATCCTAGGTTTGCCGGAATTGAATTCAAGATTGAGCCCTATCACCAGCATGCATTTCAGAAACTACACGTCAGAGTAAAAGAGGAAATAGTGAATATGGGAATGCCGCAGATAGACCCGACGCAGAATACGGGAAAATACCTGGAGCCCCATGAATTTCAAAATATAAAAGATGATCCACAAGTAGTTTTACTGGATGTCAGATCAAATTATGAGCATCATCTGGGTAAATTTAAGAATGCCCTTACCATGGATCTGGAAAATTTCAGGGATTTCCCCCAAAAGATCGAGCAACTGGACCATTTGCGGAATAAAAAAGTGATTACTTATTGCACGGGCGGTATAAAGTGTGAAAAGGCCAGCGCGTATTTATTGGATCAAGGATTTGAAAATGTTTATCAATTGCATGGTGGCATTATCAAATATGGTTTGGAACAGGGGGGTGAAGATTTTGAAGGTAAGTGCTATGTATTCGATAACCGGGTTGCCGCGGAGGTGAACCGGGTTAACCCCACCACTTTGGCTCGCTGTTACCTATGTCACCAGCTAAACGATAGGATGGTTAATTGTGCAAACCCCCACTGTAATCGACATGTGCCAATCTGTGAAGACTGCGGAGCAAAACTTCAGGGTGCCTGCTCTGAGGCCTGTTTAAATCATCCGGATAAACGTGAGTATGATGGAACAGGTTACTACCAAAAAGCCATGAATGGTTATAATCCCTATCGAGGGATTAGGAGAGGCAGGAATTAAAACGGGAAGTTTTAAACTCCGTTGTTAAACCAAAGACAACACTCTATTAATAGAAAAGTTTCCGTTATATAGATAAAATGTCGCAACTATAACAGATAACTAAAATTATTTTCTTTTTAAATTCTATTCTGTTAAATTAACTCATTAGACCCGTTAATACTAAACTCAAAACCATTATGAAAATAACAAACTTGCTGATCATGGCTGGACTGTTATTAATTTCCAGTTGCCTGTCTTATGAAAAGTATGTGGTGGAATCAGACTACAGCTATCTGGGAAAATTTAAGAACTATCAAACATTTGACTTTTTACATGATGCCAATTATAATCGTTTGGAAAGTGCTCAAGATACCACCTTGCGCGCCGCGATTGCCTCAAGAATGAAACTTCATGGATTCCGTTTTAACGAAAGAAATCCCAATTTGCTGGTGACGTATAAGATCTTTTATGATGATTTTGCTTTTCAGGGATATCAACAGCCAGAATTGGAACAATGGATCAGATATGAGGAAGACGACCTGGAGTATGATCCGGTAAAATATAGCCTTCGGCAAGGCACTTTATTAATTATTTTTTTGGATAGAAAGAAGGAAACTGCAGTTTGGCAAGGTTATGCCTCCAGCTTATTCGGCAACCAACAATTTGACAATGAACGGTACTTGAAACGGGCGGTAAGGAATATCTTTGATCAGTATAGATTATTTGCAGACGGCACTATAATTAATACTCGATTTAACTAATTGGTCGACCCTACAAACAAAAATTCACTCGTCACCCAAGGGATGAGTGAATTTTACTTTTTAACCCCGAAAGCTGTTTCCACTGCATCACATAGTTCATTGGCTGCATCGCGCAGTTTTACTTCTACTTCCTGCCAGCGCTCTCTATCACCCACCAGGTCCTTAGTTTTCTTCTCCAACAGGTCCACGTTTGTTTTGAGTTCCTGGATGCGTTCATCGATTTCTTTCTTCCATTCGACTTTTGATAGCTCGGAGGACTCGATCATGTGGTCGATTTTACGGCCTAAATCACCTAATACCTCCTCCATCCCGCGATATTTTGATTCCATTATAAGTTCCTTAATTTACAGTTTGAAAAATTTATGGTATGGTAAAACTACCATTTTAATTTAGTTCTCTTTAATTCTTTGGCCCAGAAAAATTAAACAAAAAAGTCAATAATGAAACCGGAACAAGAAGCATTAGACCACATCTTTCAGCTCCTCAAAAGTAAAGCTTGCTTGAAACAAAAGGTATATCGTAATCTACAGGAGGTTTTTGCTCAACTGGAAGAGCAGGCCAAGGATATTGCCGTCTCGCTGGACGATAAGATGGAAGATATTGACAAGTCAGTGGTGATCGAATTCCAAAAGGTCAGTGAATTTGATTTCAGATTAAAGTTTGGAGGGGATATTCTGATCTTTTATATGCAATCTAATGTCATCACCTTTGAAGGAGATTTTCCGGTGATGCAAAGTGCCTATGTCCAGGGGGGGGCTGATCGAAAATATTTTGGACACATCACTATTTATAATTTTTTAGCCGACAGCGTAAAATACCATCGTTTAGACGATCCTGGGTATTTAATAGCCAGGTTGATCGTAAATCACGAGAATCACTTTTTCCTGGAAGGTGCAGGCCAAATGAATTTTCTGTTTCAGGATATCGATAACAATATTATAAGCCGTGATTGGCTGAGGTTGATCATTGAGAAGGCTATGGCGGCGGCTATTGACAACGACTTGATTGGGCCACGATATCCTGACATTCAACGGATTACGCTTAAAAAGAAACTCGGTGAAAGTATGGCGGCAGTGAGAGGGGAAAAGATAGGGTTTCAGATGAGCTATGAAAATATGGACGAACCCCCGGAAAGCTGATTATTCACATAAGTCTACAAATTTAAAATTTAGCCCATCGAAAAGGCCTAAGTCGCTGAGTTTTAATTCGGGTATTACCAGCAAGGCCATAAACGATAGCGTCATGAAAGGGGACTGCAGATCGCTTCCCAAGGCTTTGGCCAAGGCATCCACCCGACTGTAGGCAGCGGCCACTTGGTAGCCGTCACCATCGGACATCAATCCCGCCACAGGTAAGGGTAAGAGTTCCTTTTGAGTAGTATTTATCGCTACCACTCCACCTTTTGCGGTAATGATCTCATTTACTGCCTGGCAGATAGAGTCATCGTCAACTCCCACGGCAATTATGTTGTGTGAATCATGTGCCACCGAGGAAGCAATTGCACCCCCCTTTAGCCCAAAATTTTGAATAAATCCTACTGCCGGGGTACTGTTCTGGTACCGGTTTACTACGGTTATTTTCAGAATATCCCTTTCCACATCGCTTACTGTCATGCCATTGATAATTTTTGGTGGATGCCAACTGCTTTTGGTCACCAATTGCCCATCCTGGGCCTCAATGACCCGGATCTTTGTTCCGCGAGCTGGCACTTTGAAGTCGTGGACTGATTTTTGGGTGGCATTGAACTGATTAACTGCTAAAGTTTTATGCGAGGAAAGCAATGAGTTTCCATTTTCAGCCACCAAGGTCCCATTTATGTAATTTTGAAGGACAGTAAACTCTTGCAGATTGTCTACCATCTGAAAATCTGCAGGATCACCTTCTTGTAAAAGCCCTACATCCAGATTGTAGTGCTTTACCGGATTATAACATGCTGCCCGCAGCATAATGAGAGGGTCGATACCCCGGTGTACACCCCTGGCAACCAGTAAATTAATATGTCCCTCGACCAGGTTGTCGGGATGTTTATCATCAGAGCAAAGCATAACTTTATCAATGTGCTGTGGCAATAGATCTATCAAAGCCTCAAAATTTTTGGCGGCACTGCCCTCTCTGATAAGAATATGCATGCCGCAAGATATTTTATCCAGGGCCTCCTGCATGGAAGAACACTCGTGATCGGTAGTGATCCCCGCTTGCGCGTATCGCCTGGCGTCTTCTCCTCGTAGACCAGGGGCATGACCATCCACGGGTTTGGCACTTTTCAAGGCCTCAGTTATTTTTTGCATCACCTCCGGATCTCTTTGCAAAACACCTGGCCAGTTCATCATTTCTGCCAGATAATATATATAAGGGTTTGCCAGCAGCTCTTTAATATCTTCAACCCCGATGGAACTTCCGGCGGTTTCAAAAGAAGTAGCCGGTACACAAGAGGGGGCACCGAAATAGGCTTTGAAATTAGTGTTCTGAGCGTTATCGATCATGTATTGCACCCCAGAGCTGCCCAGAACATTGCCGATTTCGTGGGGGTCGGACACCGTAGCAACTGTGCCATGTACCACCGCCAGCCGGGCAAATTCGGATGGTACTAACATTGAGCTTTCGATATGTACATGGGCATCTACATACCCGGGAAGAATAAATTGGCCTGGGGCCGTAGTTTTTTTCCTAATTTCCCGAATAATGCCCTTCTCTACTACAATAGTCCCCGGAAAAATAGATTGGCTTAGAATATCAATGATCTGTCCGGATATTTCGAATTCTGCCATCTAGGTAAAGCTAAGATTTGTGAGGTGCAACTTACAGCAGGCCGGGGTTTTTTTAGTAAATTTAAGCTTTAATCGCGCATCATGAAGAAGTATATGGCACGTATTTTTATGGCAATGGCCCTGTTATCTCTGTTAACAGGTGCTTGTAAGTCAAATCAGAAAACTCTGAAAAAAGGCAAGCCAATACCTTGTCCTCAAAAAGATTGTTGACAGATAGCAAATTTTAGTCACCAGGCATAATGCAAAAAATTGTAATTGCCATTGATGGATACTCAGGTTGTGGTAAAAGTACTACCGCTAAATTGGTGGCACAGGCGCTGAAGTATACCTACATTGATACCGGTGCCATGTACCGGGCAGTGACCCTTTACTTCATGAAGCATTATGTGAACCTCACCAATCCAAGACAAGTTGCGGACGCCCTGAATAAAATAGAAATTGAGTTTGAACCGGGTACTGGATTGCAGGAAACGGTGGTATTTTTAAATGGAATTGATGTCAACAGTAAAATCAGGGATTTGAATGTATCCGACCGGGTCAGTGAGGTGAGCGCCTTGCCGATGGTTAGAGCGGAGTTAGTGGCTCAGCAACGCCGCATGGGTAAAAAGAAGGGAGTGGTAATGGATGGCCGGGATATAGGCACGGTGGTGTTTCCCGACGCTGAATTGAAAGTTTTTATGCGAGCGGATCTCAAAGTAAGGGCTGAAAGGCGGCAGCAAGAACTTTTGGAAAGGGGGAAGTTGGTGAACTTGAACCAAATCAAAGAGAACTTGCAGAAAAGAGACCAATTGGATTCGTCCCGGGAGGTAGGCCCCCTGAAGCAGGCCCCGGATGCTCATCGTATCGATACTTCCCACTTAACCATCACTGAACAAGTGGAAATGGTATTACAATTGGCCACCGAAGTGATGATTATCTCTGATTATAAAACCTAATTGCCACCTTAAATGTTCATATACTATGAAAGTTGAGATTGACCAGCACTCGGGATACTGTTTTGGGGTGGAGTTTGCCATCCAAATGGCTGAAGATGAAATGATGGATGGCAATGAGTTGTATTGTCTGGGAGATATAGTGCATAATGATATGGAAGTGGCCAGGCTGAATCAAAAGGGCCTGCGAATCATCAACCGGGATGAACTAGGTACGCTGAGAGATTGCAAAGTGCTGATCAGAGCCCATGGAGAGCCTCCTGAAACCTATCAGTTGGCCTTGGAAAATAATATCGAACTGGTCGATGCCTCCTGCCCGGTGGTGCTCAAGTTGCAAAACCGGGTGAAACATGCCTATGACAAGGTTAAAAATCAGGAGGGACAAATCGTTATATATGGTAAAAAAGGCCACGCTGAGGTGATCGGGCTCACCGGTCAAACCGATAAGGAAGCCATCGTGGTGATGGAAGAAAATGATCTGGAGGGAATAGATTTTACCAAACCCATTACCTTATTTAGCCAGACTACTAAAAGTACCAAGGGGTTCTACCACCTAAAGAGCCTGATTGAAGAGCGTATCAAGCAGGCTAAAGGAAGTTTAGATGTGATGGATTTTAAAGCCAATGACAGCATCTGTCGCCAGGTTTCCAATCGAGAACCCCAATTGACCAGGTTTTCTCAGAAACACCAGGTAATTATTTTCGTAAGCGGGCGAAAAAGCTCCAACGGCAAAGCATTATTCGGGGTGTGCCGCGAACAAAATCCCCGCAGCTATTTTGTGGAAAATGAGCAGGCCATTGACCATGAATGGTTTAATCCTGAAGACTCCGTAGGAGTATGCGGCGCCACCTCAACCCCTATGTGGCTCATGGAAAGAGTTGCCGATTACATCCGCAAAATTCCTGATATTACTAAGTCTGCTTGAAGGGTTTTAAGCCTTGTTTAGGGGGCTTCTATTAATTTTTTAATAAAACTTTAGAAAGTTAAATTTCTTTAAATTTTTATTATTTTTGCCACGATTCAAACCCCAATTGCGATACTAAGGAATCACTCCGTAATGTCGAAATTTGTAAAGCTCAGAAAAGGATTCAATATTAATTTAGCGGGAGCGGCCAAGAAAGAAATAAACACTACCATTGTTCCAGATACTTTTGCTTTGAAACCCTCGGATTTCAAAGGTATGGAACGCCCCAAGCTGATGGTAGGTCCTGGTGATCAGGTAAAAGCCGGTACCCCGCTGTTTTTCGATAAGAAAAAACCCGAAGTATATTTTACTGCTCCGGTAAGCGGTGAAGTGATAGAGGTAAAACGCGGTGAGAAGAGAAAGCTGCTGGAAATTAGGATCCTGGCAGATAGGCAGATTGAATATCAGGAATTTACAAAATATACTATTTCACAGATCAATACTGTGGGTCGGCAGGAAATACTGGGGCAACTAAAGAAAAGCGGAATATGGCCCAGATTTATTCAAAGGCCGTACGGGATTATTGCAAATCCTGATGACACTCCAAAGTCAATTTTCATCAGCACTTTCGATTCACATCCATTGGCTCCGGATTTTGATTTTATGCTTAAGGGGGAAGACCAATATTTTCAAACAGGTCTGGATTTACTGAGAAAACTGACCTCCGGTAAGGTGCATCTAAATGTTGATTCAGAAGCCGAGGTTAGTCCGTTGTTCAGCGCGGTTAGAGGAGTGCAGGTAAATAAATTTTCAGGACCGCATCCAGTGGGGAACGTGGGTGTTCAGATTCATCATTTGGATCCGGTAAATAAAGGGGATATTGTTTGGACCACTAGTCCCTATGCAGTGGTACAGTTGGGCAAATTGTTTTTAGAGGGAATCTACGATGCCGGTAAAACATTTGCTCTGGCAGGATCTGTGGTAAAGCACCCGCAGTATTTTAAAAGTTATGATGGAGCCTGTATAGATAAATTTATCACTGACAACCTTACTCAAAAAAATATCAGATTTATATCCGGTAATGTACTTACCGGGGAACGAATTTTTTCCAGCGGTTATTTAGGATTCTATGATCATTTGATCACAGTCATTCCCGAAGGCAATTATCAGGAATTCATGGGTTGGTTAATGCCCACCAGCTCCAAGCTGAGTTTCCATCGGGCTTTTGGCTTGATGTCTTTCCTCAATAAGGGACAGGAGTTTAAATTGGATACTAACACAAGGGGTGAAAAAAGGGCGTTTGTACAGACCGGAGTGTTCGAAAAAGTAACTCCCATGGATATTCTTCCCACCCATTTGATTAAGGCCATAATGGCTGAGGATTACGACGATATGGAAGCATTGGGGATCTATGAAGTGGTGGAGGAAGATTTGGCCCTCTGTGAATTTGTGGATGTTTCCAAACATGATATTCAATCTATTCTAAGGGAAGGGATCGATTTAATGCTACACAGCTAAAAATGAAGTTTGTTAAAAATATCCTGGATAAGCAACGACCTTTGTTTCAGAAAGGTGGCAAGTTTGAAAAGCTTTATTATCTCTTTGAAGCAGGAGAAACCTTTATGTTCTCTCCTGATCATACCACCAAATCCCATGGAGTACAGATAAGAGATGCTATCGATCTTAAGCGCCTTATGATGACCGTGGTGATCGCCATGATCCCCTGCTTGATATTCGGGATCTGGAATGTAGGTCACCAGCATTTTATTGCTATCGGTCAGGAAGCAAGCATGGCACAAAAGTTTTGGCTGGGCGCTCTGGTAGTAATTCCAATGGTACTGGTATCATATGTGGCTGGTGGGATCGTTGAAGCCGTTTTTGCGGTGATCCGAAAACATCCTATCAATGAAGGTTTTCTAGTAACAGGCATGTTAATTCCATTGATTCTGCCGCCTACCATTCCCCTCTGGCAAATAGCCTTAGGGACCGTATTTGCCATTGTAATCGCCAAGGAGGCGTTTGGTGGAACTGGGATGAATGTTTTGAACGTGGCCATGACCGCCAGAGCTTTTCTTTATTTTGCCTATCCCCAGCAGATGTCAGGTGACGTCTGGACCTATCTTGGTTCGGAAACTGCGGTGGAAGGATATTCGGGAGCCACAGCCCTGGCAGAAGCATATAACGTTTCTGTAGCCGGGAACCAAACTGTAACCGCGGGATTAGGAGATAGCTGGTATGCAGGACTTTACAGCCTGGAGAATCTATTTTTGGGGGCTATACCCGGTTCGGTGGGGGAAACTTCAGTGCTAATGTGTCTATTAGGGGCAGCTCTATTGATATTTACCGGAGTGGGCAGTTGGAAGATCATTGTAAGTGTTTTTGGTGGTGCCTTAGCTATGGGGTACCTATTTAACCTGGTTGGTCTGAATGCATTTATGGATATGCCACCCTATTATCAATTGGCTATTGGAGGACTGGCTTTTGGAGCGGTATTTATGGCCACTGATCCGGTGACAGCAGCTCACACGGAAAGAGGAAAGTGGATTTACGGTTTCCTGATTGGGGTTTTAACAGTATTGATCCGGGTAGTAAATCCTGCCTATCCGGAGGGTATCATGCTGGCGGTTCTACTGATGAATGTATTTGCCCCGCTAATTGATTTTTATGTGGTTCAAGCTAACAAGAAAAGGAGGTTGAAACGTGCGACAGTCTAATGCTTATATAATCGTATTCTCTATTATCACCACCATAGTGTTAGGTGGACTGCTTTCCATTGCCTCAGTGGGATTAGAACCCTTACAGAAAGTTCAGGTAGAACTGGATACTAAAAGGAGCATTCTAAGAGCGGTAATGGACCTGCAAGATGGGGATGACATTCTGGCAATCTACGATGAGAGAATTGAGTCACTGGTAGTGGATCATCAGGGGAACGTGATTGAAACAGATCCCGAAGGCAATGCCATTGTGGCGGAGAATGTCTCAATTGAAGCCAATTACAAGGTACCGCCAGAAGAACGACTGTACCCGGTATTTCGATTTAAAGGTGAAAACGGAGAGGTGGAGGCTTACATTCTGCCGGTTTATGGCAATGGTCTGTGGGATGCTATCTGGGGGTATATCGCACTGGGTAAGGATCTGGACGTAATTAAAGGTGCGGTTTTTGACCATCGCGGAGAAACCCCCGGTTTGGGTGCCAGAATAGCGGAAAGAAGTATACAGAATCGGTTTGTAGGGAAAGAAATTTATGACAATGAGGGTGCTCTGGTATCGGTGAGTATGCTTAAGGGAGAAGGCCGGGCTATGGAAAGCCTGGACTCTCACAGTGTTGACGGGCTGGCAGGTGCTACTATAACTGCCAGAGGAGTGAACAATATGATTAAGGATTATCTGGGACACTACCAGAATTATTTGAAAAAAATTACATCAGGAGCGTGATATGAGCACCGAGACTTTAGAGCAACCGGTAGTTAAACAGGAGAAGAGCGAAGGTATACTTTCGAAAAGGCGCCGCAAATTTGTTACGGATCCTTTGAACGATGACAATCCTATTACCATCCAGGTGTTGGGCATATGCTCAGCCCTGGCCATTACGCTGAAAATGGAGCCTACCTTAGTGATGTCCATTGCGGTGCTGTTTGTGATGGTGTTTTCCAATTTGATTATATCCGTTTTTAGAAACCTGGTACCAAATAGAGTTAGGATCATTGTGCAATTGGCAGTTATAGCCACCTTGGTGACCCTGGTAAATGAGGTACTCAAAGCCTACTACTATGACATGTACAAGGTGTTGTCGGTTTATGTCGGGCTAATCATTACCAACTGCATCATCATGGGTCGATTGGAGGCGTTTGCCATGGGCAATAAACCGTGGGATTCCATCCTTGACGGATTTGGCAGCGCATTTGGCTATGCTTGGATCATTTTGGCAGTGGCTTTTTTCCGGGAGTTGTTTGGGTTCGGCTCCTTGTTTGGATTTGAGGTGTTTAATGCTGTTGGCATTGATTTCCCTAATAACGGGCTGATGGTATCTCCCATTGGTGCATTCATGATACTGGGTATCATTATTTGGATCCAAAGGAC
The DNA here is from genome assembly GCA_965224285.1 of Cyclobacteriaceae bacterium. Lineage (GTDB taxonomy): Bacteria > Bacteroidota > Bacteroidia > Cytophagales > Cyclobacteriaceae > JAJCYK01. The sequence goes on along the minus strand of OZ245043.1, from coordinate 1,897,796 downwards.
CAAAAGCGGATACGTCGAACATTAAAGAATTTTATTATGGACTTATTGAGCCTTGGAGTACGATCAATTTTTGTAGAGAACATGGTTTTTGCCTATTTCCTGGGCATGTGTTCTTATCTGGCGGTTTCCAAAAAGGTCTCCACTGCGGTGGGTTTGGGCTTTGCAGTAATATTTGTATTGACCATTACTGTACCTGCCAACTGGTTGATCAAACAATTCATACTTCGAGAAGGTGCACTGGCTTGGATGGGCCCACAATTTGCAGAAGTGGATCTTAGTTTCCTGCAGTTTATAATGTTTATTGCCATAATCGCCGCTATGGTGCAATTGGTGGAGATGGTGATTGAAAAAGTATCACCTGCGCTGTATGGGTCATTGGGAATTTTTCTCCCTTTGATCGCAGTGAACTGTGCAATCTTGGGATCCTCACTTTTTATGGTACAAAAGGAATTGAATTTAGTGGAGTCAGCGGTATATGGATTCTCATCAGGTATCGGGTGGTTCCTGGCAATTATTGCCCTGGCGGCAATACGCGAGCGTTTGAAATACAGTAACGTGCCAGATGGATTGAAAGGATTGGGAATCACCATGCTTATCACAGGACTGATGGGATTGGCATTTCAATCTTTCATTGGGATCGCCATCTGACCTTTAAAGAAATTAAGGATGAGCCCCGATTATATTGGGGCTTTTTTAATTACCAACTTCTAAGTTATTGTTTGATCTAAGTTCATTATATTAGATTATGCAGCAGGAAACTAAAGCAAATAACCCCTTCAAGAAGGTGGCGAAATATTTCTTCCGGGGAATGCTACTGGTGGTTCCCTTAGGACTTACTATATACATTACCATATTGACCATTGGCTGGCTGGATGGATTAATCGGGGTGAGCATCCCGGGTCTTGGACTATTGGTCATATTAGCTTCACTTACTATAATTGGCTACCTGGGCTCCAGCCTCCTAGCCCGGCCTATATTCCGGTTTTTTGAAAATATTATGGTGCAGCTACCACTGGTGCGCATAATATACACTTCATTGAGAGACCTAGTATCCGCTTTTGTGGGAGATCATAAAAAATTCGATTATCCCGTGCTGGTCAATATGATGGTAGACGGAAGTATTAAAAGGCTGGGGTTTATCACTCAGGAAGAGGTGGATAAATTGGGAGCTCCCGGATTTGTAGCTGTTTATTTCCCTCACAGTTACAATTTTTCCGGTAATTTGTTCCTACTCAGGAAAGACCAGGTTACACCAATTGATCAATCCAGTACCGAGGTGATGAAATTTATCGTGTCCGGAGGGGTTTCGGATATTGAAAACCCTAAATCCGGATTACAAGATATATTGGAAGATCATTTTTAATGCTGCACGGAGGCCATTTTAATCAAATAGAATTGGTAAACTAGTTCTTTTACCTTGGTGCATGCAACAACTCGATTTATTCCCATCTCAACCTGATTCACCCTCCAAAAATTTCACCATTTACCGCTCTTCTGCAGGATCCGGTAAAACTTTTACCCTGGTGAAGGAATATCTGAAACTGATCCTGAGAAACCCCTCCGATTATCAGCACATCCTGGCCATAACTTTTACTAACAAGGCCACAGAGCAGATGAAATTCAGGATAATTCGTCGTTTACAGGAAATGGCTGCTGGTGGGGGAGGCATTATGCGGGAGGTATTAGAACAGGAATTTTCCCATTTTCCCGACAGACTTGATATCCCGACCAGGGCATCTAAGGCGCTTAATCTGATTCTTCATAACTATTCCAGATTTTCCATCAGTACTATTGATCATTTTTTCAGTAAACTGGTAAGATCTCTGGCCCGGGAGTTGCATCTGAACCTTAATTATGAGATTGACGTGGATGATGAAACCGCCATGCGCGAGTCATTGCAAAATTTGTATGACGAGCTGCATGAGCATCCGGAAGCTCAGGAGTGGATAAAAAACTTTGCATTCAGCAGGATTGATCAGGATAAAGGGTGGCAACTGGATTATAACCTGGTTGAATTTGGGATGGAGCTTTTCAAAGAGAAATTCCATCAGGCTTTTACTAAAATTGACCCTCAGGTAGTTAATCTACCGGCTCTGAAAGAGTTGGAAGAGCAACTCGAAAACACTATATCCAATTACCAAAAACAGCAACAGCAGTATGCAATTCAGGCCTTAGAGCTGCTGCGCAACCATCAGCTGACTAAAGCGGACTTTAAATACAAAGGCTCGGGTTCAGTATCGACATTTGAAAAGTTTATGAGGAAGGACTTCAGGCTGACCAAGAGATTTATTCAAGTTGTGCAGGGAGAAGATGACTGGCATGGAAAGGGCATTAGAGCGGAGGAGGTAAGGCTTCTGGCAGAAACCAGGCTCCAGACTATCGCCATGGAGCTCTATGTATATCATCAAAAGCATTATTCCTCATACTTAAGTGCTATAGAATTGCGCAAGAATATATATGGATACGGTTTGCTTGAGGCTCTGAATCAGCAATTGAGAAAATACCGCCAGCAAAATAACCTCATGTTGTTGAGTCATAACAGTTTCCTGCTGCGGGAGATAATTGCTGATCAGGATGCTCCCTTTCTATTTGAAAAGCTGGGTGGCTATTACCATCATTTGTTAATCGATGAATTTCAGGATACCTCCACCTACCAATGGAAAAACCTGCGCCCGTTGGTCACCCATTCACTTGATAATCATAATCATGTGCTACTGGTAGGCGATGCCAAACAGTCTATTTATCGCTGGCGGGGAGGTGACCTGCATTTACTGTTGCATCAAGTAGAGGAAGATCTTCACCTATATCGTCAGCAATTAGAGGAAAAGGAGTTGCGTGACAATTATCGGAGTGCCAAAAATATTGTCGCCTTCAATAATCAATTTTTTGAAGTGGCCCATAAACTACTGCTCAATACCAGAGGGCTGCCGGAAAACTCCGGTATGATAACTGAAGTTTACCAACAGGTTCAACAAAATGTTACCACTAAGCGCAACGGGTCGGTAGAAATCCGCTTTGTGGAGAGAGCAGTCAATGCCTGGTGGGAAGCAGTGGAACAGATGCTGGTTGATCTCATCATCAGCTATAGGAATGAGGGCGGTAACTACCGTGATATATTAATACTGCTTTCCAAAAATGAAGAAGTTAATCAGGTATCCGAATTACTCAATCGACACGCCATTCCGGCCATTAGCGACCAGGCTCTGCAATTGGCTGATCACTGGGCCGTACGTCTGGTTATCAGCGCGATGTATTTAATGAATGATCCCGGGGATACCTTAGCCCGCGCTGAAATGGCCTACCTTTACCAGCGGGAGATTTGCCATAGGAAATCGGATTATCATCAGATCTTTACGGAGGCTGTTGCGGAAGACCGCGGTCCGGTGGCTAACTTGCTGCCGGAGAAACTTATGGAGCAATGGCCCTCGCTGCAGGGATTTTCCTGTTTTGAATGGTTATGCGAGTTCATAAATTTGATCTTCGATGGGCAACCCGATCCTTACCTGCAAAGATTGCTGGAATTATGCCTGGATCAGGGCAAAAAAGGCAAAACAGCCATTGTTGATTTTCTTCGCTGGTGGGAGGATAATAAACATCAGCAAATGGTAATTTCACCTAGTGCTCAGGATGCCCTGCAGGTGATGACTATCCATAAATCAAAGGGATTAGAAGCCCCAGTGGTGATCATCCCCAAAGCAGATTTTGAGCTCAAGCCCAGAAATGATAGCATTTTCTGGACCGATCACCTGGCAGATCAATACCAGCGATACCAGTTACTGCCATTGAATTTTAATGAACAGCTGCTGGATTCACATTTTGCAGAAGCTTATCAGCAGGAATTGATGGAGGGTCTTATCGAAGGCCTTAACACTGCTTATGTAGCCTTTACCAGGGCTTCACAACAACTACACGTATTCTCACCATCTCCCACAAAGGAATATGCCCTGGAGGAACTAGGATACTTGCATCGGTTAGCCTGGAAGGTATGCACCTTGCCTCAGTGGGGTGATGCCTGGAATGAACAGACCCGCTCTCTTAAAATATCTGATATTAACGAAGCTATTCTTTCTACCGAGCCATTATATCAGGAATCGCAGGCCATTAATGAGTTGAAGATCAACTCAAATCTACAGCGGGTTAATGTTCGGCCGGAGTCACATTTCTTTTTTCTGCTACAGGACCACCCAGCAGGAACTAGAATAAATGAGGGTATCCAATTGCACCGGATTTTGGAAGAATTGGAGCATAAAGATCAACTTATTGAAGTATTGACCAGATTGCAGTGGGAGGGTTTTATTACCAAGGAGCAATTACCAAAAATAAAGTACAAAATTGAGGGCCTATTTACCAAGTCCTTGTTTAGCTCATGGTTTGATGGGTCCTGGACAGTGCGATCAGAGCGCGAGATTTATTTTAAAGGTAATGCCTATAAACCCGACCGGGTTTTGAGCCGGGAAGATAAAACGGTAATTATCGATTTTAAAAGAAAGCAACCGGATTCCAGTCATAAAGTCCAAATCAACCAGTATGCCGATCTGCTGGAGTTTATGGGATACCGGAACATTCATCGATATCTGGTATATACGGAAGATAGCGCCATTATGGAGGTCGATGGGTAAATTCATAAAAGAAATAGTCAATGAAATCAAAGAATCCCAACTTGAGGAGCTGGTTGACCGGGCCTATGTGTTTCCTACCAGGCGCGCTTGTCATTATTTCAGAGAGGCTGTAAAAGATAAATTTAGGGAAAAGCCTTTTTGGTCGCCAGAGATATTGACCATTGAGGAATTTGTGGAGCAATGCGCGGGCAGAAAGAGCAACGATGAAATGGAGTTACTATTTGCTCTCTACCAGGTTTATGCAGCCACCTACCGTCCTTCTCCAATGGGTCCGGATAAAGAGCAGCTACCTAGTTTTGATCGTTTTTACTCCTGGGGACAAACACTGCTGAGCGATTTTGACGAAGTTGACCGGCACCTGATCGATGCCCATCAGCTTTATAACAATTTGAAAGAACTTGCAGAATTGGAGGAGCAGTTTGGCGATAATCAGGAAATGCTCACAGCCTTGAAGCGGTTCAATCGAATGATGGGAGGGGATCACAGTGAGGCAATGACCAAGTTTAGCGGTCAATGGCAGCGGGTAAGCCGTACCTATCACGCCTTTAAGGACGCTATGGGCGAAGAACTTTGTTTTCCGGGGCAGCTTTACCGACAGGTGGCGGAGGGTTTAACCAGCGGGACATTAGCATTACCTTATCAAAAGGTGGTGTTTGCAGGGTTCAATGCGCTTACTAAATCAGAGGAACAGATCTTCAGTGCCATTGCCAATCAAGGCCAGGCCATGTTCTACTGGGATGCAGATCAATGGTACATGAATGACCCTATGGATGAAGCTGGTAAATTTTTGCGCAAGTACTTCAAAAAATGGCCTCCTTCGAAATTCAGTAAGTGGATAATTACAGATTTTCTTAATACACCTCCTAGTATAAAGATCATTGGCGGTGTACATTCCATGGGTCAGGCACAAATCCTATCCCAGCACATATCAGATCATCCCATTTCCGGGGATTGCGCCATTATTCTGGCAGATGAAAATTTGCTTTTCCCGGTGTTATACAGCCTTCCGGAAGAAGTTGATGAGCTCAATGTAACTATGGGCTATCCTCTAAAGCATAGCTTGTGGTTTAGGCTGGCGAGCAGCTACCTGGCCTATCAGGCTGGTACCAGAGGAAAGGGCGAAAGCGCTTGGCTGAATAGGCCCCTACTGGAAGACTTGCTTTCAAACCCGCTATTTCCGCTGGCTATAGGAGAGCCTTCACGAAGACTGTTGAAAAATATCCAAAAAGTGCCTGGAAAATGGTTGGCCTGGTCAAAATTTAGCCAGCAGAAGCTTACAGATGAGTTGGCAGTTGCCATAACCCCGGTCAAGAGTGTTTCGGAGGTATTGGATAACCTGTATGTTTTGCTGATTGCCCTCTATCAGCGTATCCGTATGGATACTAATTCCCGGGCTTTGGACGTGGAACTGGCCTATCAGGGTATAAAACAGATCAAGCAGTTGAAAGATAAATTAGCTGAATACGGACATAGTCTGGAACTGACTGCTCTTTCCCGGTTGTTGAGCGATGTATTTAATCAGGCGAGGGTTCCATTTCAAGGGGACAAGCTGGATAAACTACAGATCATGGGTTTCTTGGAATCCAGGGTGCTTGATTTCGGCAGGATTTATCTGTTATCTGCTAACGAAGGGAAATTGCCTAAAGGCCCCACCTATGATACCTATATTCCATATGGCTTGCGCAAAGCCTTTGGCTTGCCCACTTTTGAAGATCAGGATGCTGTCATTTCCTATCATTTTAAAAGGGTGCTCCAACGGGCCCGGGAGATCAATATCCTGTACAATACAGAGGTGGCTGTTGATGGCTCCGGTGAAAAGTCCAGGTTCCTCTGGCAACTGATGCAAAAATTACCTCCAGGTGCCGGCATAGATAGGGTCTACCAGATGAATTGGCTAGCTGCCAAAAGTCCGGAAGAACTTGCCATCCCGAAATCCTCACAGCTCTTGGAGATGATGCATGCCCTTTTTAGTGGTGAGTCCCCGCAAGTTAAGGCTTTATCACCTACGGCTATAGGGCATTATTTGGACTGTAGTTTAAGGTTTTATTTCAGGTATATACTCAAGATACCGGAAAGGGAGCAGGCCAGGGAGGAAATGGACGCCAGGGATTTTGGTAACGTAGTACACAAAGTTCTAGAGAAGGTATATCAACCTTTTAAAGGCCGGAAAATTCAACTTGATCACATAAATAAAACCCTGGCCTCAGGACGTTTAAATGAAGCCATCAGAGAAGTGATGGAAGAATACCGCAATTTAAAAGGAACCAGATTCGAAGGGAAGGATCTGCTGCATATGCAGATAGTAGAGAAACTCTTATTAAAGGTGTTGGAATCCGATCGCAAATTGGTGCCATATACTTTTTTAGGAGCAGAGTTGGAGGCCGCAACTCCTCCGATAGGACCTCATAAAATTAAACTAAGGGGAACACTTGATCGCATCCACCAGGCCCATCAACGCACGCAAATAGTAGACTATAAAACCGGAAAAGTAGACCTCATACCTTATTCACGTCGAAGGTTATCATGGCCCGAATACATTGATATACACTTTGAAGAACCCAGATATAAATCTGGATTCCAAGCCCTGTTTTATGGTTACCTCTGGTCTCATCTACACCCGGAGCATGATATTAGGGTTGGAGTATTCCCTATGAAACAGGTGAATAGGGGGGTACAATGGTTGAATTATGGTGAAGTCATTCCAGCTGAAGGCTTTCAGATGTTCGAGCGGAAATTATTGGAGACTTTCGACCATTTATTTGATCCTGCTGTCAGCTTTTCGCAAACTGAGGATATCAAGCGCTGTAGGTTCTGCACCTATCGTGAAATATGTCAGCGCTAAATTCAGGGCTTTTACTAATTTTACTGTATGTCAGGATTTAGCAATCAACTGTTTGCCTTACTTTCACTGATATTGATTATCAGATGTACCCCGGTAGAGGAGAAATTTGAATTTGAGGAAGGGACCAAGAGAATTAACCAAGCGGACATCTATTATAAGATCATGGGTAGCGGCGAACCTTTGATAGTAGTTCATGGCGGTCCCGGTTTAAATCACTCCTATTTATCGCCCTGGATGGAACAGCTCGCTGATGATTATCAGCTTATCTTTTACGATCATCGCTGCTCTGGGCGTTCTTCTCTGGAAGTGCCCCCAGCCACTATATCACTGCGAGGATTTGTGGAAGATATTGAAGGCTTGCGTCAGCTTTTAAAATTAGATAGCATTAATTTATTGGCCCATAGCTGGGGTGGGTTGATCGCCATGAATTACGCACTTGCCTACCCGCAGCAGCTACGGTCCCTGATCCTGGTCAGCTCTGTAGGAGCCAGCACCGAACACAGGGATACCCTCAGCCAACTATTCAGCAGTCGAATGACTCCCAGTGATAGCGCCGATCATGCCAGGGTTATTAATTCGACCGCATTTAGGGAACACCAGGCCGATGCTTACGAAGAACTATATAAAGTGATATTCAGAAAGGATTTCTACCAAAGAGGATTGGTAGATAGCTTACAGCTGGATTTTCAAGACAATTTCCATCAAAGCAGCTTGTTGCTAAGAAATTTATCCCCTGACCTAAGATATTATAATTATTATACAGATCTGCAACAGGTGCTGACACCCACTTTGATGATCTACGGTGATCATGATCCGCTTTTTCAACTAGTAGCACCCAGATTGCTCTCCAACTTGCCCAACGCCAGGTTGGAGGTAATCCACCGTTGTGGTCACTTTCCATTTATTGAAGCTCCGGGAGAATTTCTTGAAACTACCCGGCAATTTCTGGACAACCTTTAAATTCCGGGCTTAGCCATTCATTTTACCCAGCACATCTAAGGCATTCAGATCGTCGAAAGCAATTGTCAATCTTTGCACAAAACTTTGCTCTGCCGCACGTAGCCAGGCGCGGGGGTCATAATACTTTTTATTAGGTACATCTTCCCCATCTGGGTTGCCTATCTGGGCTTGCAAATACCCTTCCTTGCTGATATAATAGTTGCGAACGCCGTCCCAAAAAGCCCATTGCATATCAGTATCAATGTTCATCTTGATGGCTCCATAGTTAATGGCTTCCCTTATTTGCTCTTTAGGGGAACCCGAACCCCCGTGAAATACAAAATTGACAGGATTTGGGCCAGTATTGAATTTTTCCTGTATATGGACTTGGGAGTTTTTCAAAATTTCCGGTCTTAATTCGACATTTCCGGGTTTATAAACTCCGTGAACATTGCCAAAGGCAGCGGCAACGGTAAATCGATTGCTTACTTGACTGAGCTCTTCATAAGCATAGGCAACTTCCTCTGGCTGGGTATATAATCGGCTGCTGTCAATTCCCGTATTATCCACGCCATCTTCTTCACCACCGGTAACACCCAATTCAATCTCCAGGGTCATTCCCAATTTATCCATCCGTTCTAAGTAGGATTTGCAAATAGCCACGTTCTCTTCAATAGGTTCTTCTGACAGGTCAATCATATGAGAGCTAAATAGCGGCCTTCCGTGCTGACTATAATATTCTTCACCAGCGTCCAGCATACCATCCACCCACGGTAGCAACTTTTTTGCGGCATGATCGGTATGCAAGATCACCGGAACCCCGTAAGCTTTTGCCACATTGTGAACGTGCATAGCGCCGCTTACCGCTCCGATAATAGAGGCTTTTTGATCGGTATTATCCAAGCCTTTACCAGCAGTAAATTGGGCGCCACCATTGGAAAATTGGATCATCACCGGTGAGTTGACATCACGGGAGGTTTCCAAAACAGCATTTATTGAATTGGTTCCCACTACATTTACAGCGGGTAGAGCAAAGTCATTTTCCTGGGCGTAGTTTAAAAGTGTCTGAACTTCATCTCCATGTAATACTCCGGGCTGGACGGCAGATTTTATGTCTGGCATTGGTCATTGGTTTAGGTAGAAATCAAAATTGTGAAAATTCCCATTAAATTGGAATCGACGGGTCATTTTTTTAGAATTTATGGACCCCCAGATAGATTTAGATCAGCAGATATAAAAAAAGCCCTCGGGGAGGAGGGCTTATACTTGGTTGTTGTTCCTTTTATCAAACAGAGGCTTCCACTTGAGCATCCAGCTTCTGCGCCAGTACGCTCTTGGGCACAGCCCCAATTTGTTTATCTACTACTTCCCCCCCCTTAAACACTAATAGGGTGGGTATACTTCTTATGCCAAATTTTGCAGAGACACTGGGGTTATTATCAACATCCACCTTACCCACAACAGCTTTCCCTTCGTATTCGGATGCCAGTTCTTCGACGACCGGCCCTATCATTTTACAAGGACCACACCATTCTGCCCAGAAGTCAACTAATACCGGCTTATCGGAGGCTATAATTTCCTCAAAATTCGCATCCGTTATTTCAATTGCTTTACCCATAATTTTATACTATTTAATTTTTATTAATTCAACTTAACCATAACAAATATAGTGCAATTTAGAATGCACTGCCATTACACCTCTAAAATCTGCCGATTATGTTTCATAACGACAATTTTGGATGTCATACTGTCAGATTCAACGGTAATTTTGACCGATTAGTTCAAAATCTTATAAGAAACTCCGTCCATCAGATCCAATTCTTTGATTAACTCATTTTGAGGGTTGACCTGAAATTTTCTCGACAGTAATTCCACTGCGATATTTTCCTGAATATCAGCGACATTTAACTTTAATTGGCAGGCTCCAGGGTAATCGCGACTAAGATTTTCCAATTTTGCCGCCAGGTCGTCTGTTACGGCATCCAATTCAACCTGTAGTAAAATCCCTTTGCTCAATTTGCTTCGTATCTCTGTAAGAAGTTGAATGCTGAGGGGTCTTAGCTCCCACACTCCTGGTTGTTTATATCGTTCAATAACCTGACCCTCTACGAAGATAAATCCTCCAATATCCAGTAGATGCCGGTATTTCAGATATTCTTCTCCGAACATAGCCAGATCAAGTGAATCGGTAAAATCCTCGATACTAAAAAGGCCGAAGGGTCTTCCGCTTTTGCTCATGCGCTCCTGAAACTTGGTTACAATGCCTGCCACCGACACTTTCTCATTTCTTTTGGTTTCTATCTGATCCACACTGCAGCTGCAGAATTGTTCGATATCGATTTTAAACTGATCCAGGGGATGCCCGGAAATATAAAATCCCACCACTTCCTTTTCGATGCGTAGCTTCTCCAATTCACTGAAAGGTTCAATAGGCGCTACCTTGGGTTTAGGGATCTCTACTCCTGAGTCCCCTCCAAACAGAGACACCTGAGAGGCGTTTTCTTCCTGCTGCATACGGTTACCATAGCGAATAGCTAATTCGATTAAACTGGTTTCCCCGTTGGCGGCAGTGAGATATTGTCGTCGATGATAATCTTCAAAGCAGTCGAAGGCCCCGGCCATGGCCAGGCTTTCAAAGGTCTTTTTATTTACCGTGCGCAAATTCACTCGCTTGCTAAACTCAAACAGATCGGGATAGGGGCCTGCTTCGTTCCGTTCAGAAATAATGGCTTCCACTGCGGCCTCGCCGGTTCCCTTGATAGCCCCTAGGCCGAATCTGATCTGATCATCCTGGTTTACTTCAAAATTCAATCCGCTTTCATTAATATGAGGCCCCAATACTTTGATGTTCTGGCGTTTGCACTCATCCATAAAGAAAGTGATCTTGTCAATATTACTTTGGTTGTGGGTGAGTACACTCGCCATATATTCCGCGGGATAGTTGGCCTTTAAGAACGCGGTTTGATAGGCCACTACAGAATATGCAGCGGAGTGGCTCCGGTTAAATCCATAAGCGGCAAACCTGGCCATAATGTCAAAGATCTCTTGCGCTTTTTGCCGGGAAATATTATGCTTCTTCTTGGCGCCCTCAATGAAGATCTCACGTTGCTTATCCATCTCCTCGATCTTCTTCTTGCCCATGGCTCGGCGCAGCAAATCGGCCTGTCCCAAGGAATAGCCAGCCATTATTTGCGCGGTTTGCATGATCTGTTCCTGGTATACCATAATGCCATAGGTGTTTTTCAGGATCGGCTCCAGTAGTGGGTGCGGATATCCTACCGATTCCTGACCGTGCTTCCTTTTGATGAAATTAGGGATAAATTCCATTGGCCCGGGTCGGTAAAGGGCATTCATGGCGATGAGGTCTTCCAGATCTGTTGGTTTGAGGATCTGCAGATATTTTCTCATGCCAGGAGATTCAAATTGAAAAGTGCCTATGGTATCGCCTTTTTGATACAATTCAAAGGTTTTAACGTCATCTAAAGGAATCTCGTCCGGGTCGATTTGAATTCCTTTGTTCTTCGCCACCAGTTTGCAGCAATCCTTGATTATGCTTAGCGTTTTCAATCCCAGGAAGTCCATTTTCAGCATTCCGGCGGACTCGATCACCTTGCCATCGAATTGGGTTACTAAAAGATCTGAATCTTTAGATGTGGAGACTGGGATGTAATCGGTAAGGTCGCTGGGAGCAATGATCACACCAGCTGCGTGAATGCCGCTGTTTCTGACTGATCCTTCCAGTTTTTCGGCCATTTTCAGCACCTGCGCCCGTAAATCACTGCCTTTGCGTATGGCTTTTAGCTCACTCACCTCCTTGTAGGCCCGGGTGAGGGTGATGCCCGGACGTTCTGGAACTAGTTTGGCCAAAGCATTTGCCTCCCCCAAGGGTAACTCTGTGACCCGGGCCACGTCCTTAATAGCCATTTTAGCGGCCATGGTACCATAAGTGATGATCTGAGCAACTTGATTCCGGCCGTATTTCTCCACCACGTAATCGATAACCAACTGTCGACCTTCGTCATCAAAGTCAGTATCAATATCAGGCATGCTGATCCGCTCAGGATTTAAGAATCGTTCAAACAGCAGGGAGTATTTGATGGGATCAATATTGGTAATTCCAGTACAATAGGCCACTACTGAGCCCGCTGCCGAACCCCTGCCCGGCCCGATCATTACATTGCGATCACGGCCTGCCTTGATAAGATCTGCGGTTATTAAAAAATAACCGGCAAACCCCATGGTCTCAATGATCTTCAGCTCGTGTTCAATTCGTTCCTCAATATCTGCGCTCAATTCACCATAGCGTTTAGGTGACTGCGCTCCCTGGTAGGTGACATGCCGTAAATACTGGTCGGGATTGTCAAATCCCGGGGGAAGGGGAAAATTGGGTAACAATATGTCCCGGGTTAGCAGAGGGGTTTCCACCTTGTCAATGATCTCGTTGGTATGGTCCAGGGCTTCAGGCAGGTCGTTGAATAGAGCGCTCATTTCCGCCTGACTTTTGAAAAAGAATTGATCGTTGGGAAACCCAAAGCGGTAATCTTTGCTGCCAAAGCCTTCACCTTTCCAAATGGGCTTATTTTGGAATTCACCGGTGTTTACACATAGCAGGATATCATGCGCATTAGAGTCCTCCTGATCCACGTAATGCGAATCATTGGTAGCGATTACCTTGACCTGGTATTTCTCAGCAAATTTCAGCAGTACCTGATTTACCTTATCCTGCTCCGGCAATTGATGCCTCTGGATCTCTACGTAGTAGTCCTCACCAAATACTTCCAGCCACCATTGAAATAATGATTCTGCTTTTTCCTCGTCTTGATGCATAATAGCCTGGGGGATTTCAGCTCCTAAACAGCAAGTAGTGGCGATCAATCCTTCATGGTATTTCAACACCAATTCCTTATCGATCCTGGGCCACTTACTGTACAGGCCTTCGATATAACCGAGAGAACAAAGTTTGGAGAGATTTTTATAGCCCAATTCATTCTTGGCCAGCATCAGTTGATGATAGCGTTCATCCTTTTGTTCCTTGCTGAATTGCTTGCGATGACGATCAGGCACCAGGTAGAATTCACACCCCACTATAGGTTTTATCTGATACTTTCTGGCCTCCGCTACGAATTTAAATGCGCCGAACATATTGCCATGGTCGGTTAAAGCAACCGCCGGCATACTGTCTTCTTGAGCTTTTTTAAGCATTTCAGGGATCTTGGCTGCTCCGTCTAGTAAGGAAAATTGAGTATGGCAATGCAGGTGGCTAAAAGTGGGCATCTAGCAAATAAAAATGGTTTTTGGCAGTGGACTAATGGGGTAATAAAAATAAGACGAATTTAGCTCTCATAAAAATGGAAGTTGGTCAAGTTTAGTGGATTCTTGATTGGTTTGGCTACCGATGAGAACCGGATGGCTGACGGAAATTCCTGGTAATATCAGCTGCCCGGAACACCAGAATCTTTTTATCCCTGAAATAATGGTGATTGAACAGCGCCTCCATATCATGCTGTTCAGGTATCAAACCCGACGAACGGATCTCGTCCCTTAAATCCCCACCTTTTAACAGTACCACCATCCCCTGCGTTGATAAATTGTCTTGGATCCAGGAAATAAAGTTGGGGATGCGGGCAACCGCCCTGCCCAGAATTAAGTCGAAATTTTTAGTTACTTCTGCGGCTCTAACCTGCTGGCTGCGCAGGTTTGTCAATGATAATTCTTTGGCCACTTCTTGGACTACCTTAATTTTTTTGCCAATGGAGTCAATTAAAAGGAACTGAGCTTGAGGAAACATAATGGCCAAAGGTATCCCCGGGAATCCGCCGCCGGTGCCTACATCCAGGACTTCAGCTTGAGGGGAAATTTTTATCACTTTTTCCACACCCAGGGAGTGCAGGATATGATTTCGATAAATATTCTGAATATCCTTGCGGGAAATCACATTGATTCGTTGATTCCAGTGGGCGTAAAGTATCCCCAATTGCTGGAACTGCTCCCGTTGGTTATCGCTTAGGTGAGGAAAATGTTGGAATATTAACTCTACAGTTGGGATTGCCTGCACAGCTTTAAATATGGTCTTTTTTGCCTTTAACCAGATCGTACATCAGTTCACGGGCACGATGTAATTGAGCTTTAACTGTACCTAAAGGAGCATCCAACTCAGTGGCGATCTCATCATAGGACAGTTCCTCAAAATACCGCAACCGCACCAGCCGCTGATATTTAGGCGGTAGTTTGCCTACGAATAGGTGGATCAGTTCAATTTTCTGACTTTTGATGGCTTCTTCCTGGGGATCAAGCCGTTTATCTTTCAGATCTATGTTGACATTGTCACCGTCATCGTTCTGCAAAGACGTGTTCAGGCTGAAAGTGTCAAGCTTCTTCTTGCGGATAAAATCAATGGTATTATTGGTGGCGATCCGAAATAGCCAGGTGCTGAAGGTAAAATCTTTTTTAAACTTATGCAGATTCTTGAATGCCTTGGCAAAGGCTTCAATAGTGAGGTCCTCGGCATCGTCCACATTGCGGATCATTTTTAAGATCATATGGTAAACCGGGGTTTTATACCTGGTCATCAGTTCAGCATAGGCTTTCTCATCATGCTCGTCAACAGCGCGATCAATCAGTGAGAAATCCTGCAAAGCTTTTTCTGAAAACTGTTTCACTATTTCCAGTTTACTTTTTTAGAGGACAATGCTAGAATGCCAGTTAATGCGATATAGATACTGTAAAGCATGTCCGTTAATGGCAAGGCGAACCAGGGAAATCTATCTCCCAACCGGTGTGATGACCTCACTACTATTATGGACAGTACAATTTGACGAAATACCAACAGGATGAAGATAAGGACCAGGTACGTTGAAGTTGCCACTAACAAACTTACTAAAGAACTCCAAAAAATTGTATGGGAGAGGGAGAATATACCTAAAAGCAGCTTATCGCGTGCTTTATAATGCCGGCTTACTGATAAATGCCTCTTTTTTTGTCGAAAATAGCTGGAAAAGGAGGTTTCAGGAATTGAATACACTTGGGCCTGGGCTTCGATACAAACCGCCGTTTTCCCTCCTTCAGCATTTGCATTGATCAACAAGTCATCATCGCCTCCTGTTATCTGTAAATGGGTGGCTAACTGATCTGAGTCTTCAAAAAATGATCTTCGATAGGCTAGATTCCGCCCCACTCCCATGTAGGGATACCCACGGATTGCCCTGGAGAGATATTGAATACCGGTCATCAATGTTTCATACCTGATAAACAAATTCAGCAACCCGGGTCGTTTAAGATATGGGGAATAACCTAGCACCACGTCATTTTTCTCTTGAAATTGCCGGCACATGAGGCTCAGCCAATGATCGCTGGCGGGATAGCAATCTGCATCGGTCAGTACTAATAGAGGGTTACTCGCTTTATTAATGGCCTCCCTAAGAGCAAACTTCTTGGGATTGAAGTTGCCGGGAACCTGGTTGATGACAATGATACTAAGCGCCTCCCAATCCAGCTGGGTTAACCACTCATAACTTCCGTCCAAACAGCGGTCAAGCGCTATCACTACCTGGAAATTCGGGTGCAACTGCGTTTGCAGTTTGGGTATTAAAACTTTGAGGTTTTCCAGTTCATTATGAGCGCACACTATTATGGATACAGGAGATTTGTTGAAGGCACCTGGCGTGATCTTGTCAAAGGCCAACCCTGAAAATGCCCCTAGTAAATAGTAAATCTGCACTGCAGCGCTCAATAGGAAGAAACCCAATATAACCGTCCATAGTATCATGAGGTATAGCGGCTAAAATACAATATATTGGCAAGAATGGGTATTTTTGCCGGCGATATGGTCTCGTTTGAAGTGACTACGAATGACCGTGAGAGCAAGGCCAGGTGTGGGGTCTTGAAAACTCCTCATGGCCACATTGAAACTCCGGTTTTTATGCCGGTAGGTACTGTAGGTACCGTTAAGGGAGTACATCAACGGGAGCTAAGGGAAGATATTAAAGCCCAAATCATTCTGGGAAATACCTATCATCTGTTCCTTCGACCAGGGTTGGAGATTATTAAAGGGGCGGGAGGGCTTCATGAATTCATGGGTTGGCTGGGGCCTATTCTCACAGACAGCGGTGGTTACCAGGTTTATTCCCTGGCAGAAAATCGCAAGATCGAAGAAGACGGTGTTACTTTTAAGTCGCATCTGGACGGTACCAGGTATACTTTTACCCCAGAATATGCCATTGATATTCAGCGATACATAGGTGCTGACATTATAATGGCTTTCGACGAGTGCACCCCATATCCCTGCACCCACCAATACGCCAGGGACTCTATGCAGCTGACCCATAAATGGCTGCAGCGCTGCCAGCAACAACTGGATAGGACCCAAAGCCCCTATGCTCATGATCAAATGCTTTTCGGAATAGTACAGGGGAGCATTTACGAAGATTTACGAAGAGAATCTGCCGCTTTCGTATCGGAAATGGATCTACCTGGAAATGCTATTGGGGGTTTGTCAGTGGGGGAGTCCACCGAATTAATGTACCAGATGACGGCAGTATGCTGTGAGTTACTTCCGGAACGAAAGCCCCGCTATCTTATGGGTGTGGGGACTCCTGCAAATTTGCTGGAATGCATTTCATTAGGAGTGGACATGTTTGATTGTGTGATGCCCACCCGCAATGCCCGAAATGGCATGATCTTTAGTTCACAGGGTATCCTTAATATTCGTAATCATAAGTGGAAGAATGACCATAGTCCGTTGGATCCGGAAGGCGGTTACGCAGGGCAGCAACACTCCAAGGCCTATGTGCGACACCTGGTACATTCCAACGAGATGCTGGGGGCTCAGGTGGCCAGTTTACAGAATTTAAACTTTTATCAGGGACTGATGACCGAAGCCCGAAACCAGATTGCTCAGGGGACGTTTAATTCATGGAAACGTGAAATGGTACAAAAATTAATGCAAAGGCTCTGATAATGAAGATTCTGGATTGGTATATCATCAGGAAATTCCTGAGCGCTTACATTTTTGTAGTGCTTATCCTGGTGGCTGTAATAATGGTAATCGACATCACCGAAAAGAGCGATGACTTTCTGGAACATGAACTAACCTTCCAGCAAATTGCTGATTACTACCTGGATTTTATTCCTTGGATAGCTAACCTTATCACTCCCATTACCGTCTTTATCGCTACTGTTTTCATCACTTCCAAATTGGCGGGGCATACCGAAATTGTGGCCATTTTAAGCAGTGGAGTGAGTTTTAGTCGGTTGATAGTCCCTTATATTGTTGGCTCCCTTCTGATTGCTGCAGTAAGCTTTTATTTGACCGGCTGGTTGATACCTAACTCAGATAAATCCCGTGTGGCTTTTCTGGCGGAGTACACCCATAAACCTTACAATTTCAGCCAGAATAATATTCATATAAAAATTGCCCCGGAAAGTTATATGTACCTGAAAAATTACAACAACCACAGTAGGGTAGGCCATCAGTTTACTTTGGAAACTGTTAGGGGTAATCAAATGCTTCAAAAACTTTCAGCTCGCAGGGTAAGCTGGAATGAAGAGGAGGAGAATTGGAAAGTACACGATTGGACTTTGAGAGAATTCGATGGTAAAACTGAGTATATCACTCAAGGGAAGGAATTGGATACAGTGCTGAATATCAGCCCCCGGGATTTTGAAAGTAACAAATACATGGAGCAGACCCTGACAATCGATGAGTTGAAAAGCACCATTAGCTTGTTGAGGTCAAGGGGCGCCGATAATGTCGAAACCTTTGTGGTGGAGAAATACATGCGTTTTATGTCTCCTTTCGCTATTATCATTCTTACGTTCATTGGGGTGATTGTTTCTGCCCGTAAATCCAGGGGAGGGGTGGGGTACCAGATTGCCCTAGGCTTTCTAATTGCTTTTATATATATCATCCTATTTATGCTGAGCAGAGAATTTGCTCTGAAGGGTGAAGTACATCCTTTACTTGGGGTTTGGCTGCCGAATATACTATTCACTCTGGTAGGATTTATCCTTTATAAAACGGTTCCCCGTTAAATGGGCACCGTACGCGACTATCTCGAACTTCACTTTATTGTGCTGTTATGGGGATTCACCGCGGTCCTGGGAAAATTGGTATCCATACCGCCGGTAGAACTGGTCTTTTATCGTACCTTATTGGCAGGGGGATTGCTGGCAATTTGGATCTATTGGTTAAACATTTCCTTTAGGATGCATCGCATGAGCATCTGGCAATTGCTGGGTAACGGAATATTCATAGGGATCCACTGGATTACTTTCTTCGCCTCAGCCCGTATCAGTAATGTAAGTATTAGCCTGGCTGGATTCGCTACAATCGCATTATGGACCAGTGTCCTGGAACCGCTGATACTCAAACGTCGCTTTCGCTGGTACGAGCTTCTCTTGGGGCTTATAACCATGATGGGATTATATATCATCGTCCGATTTGAGATCGATCATGCCTGGGGGTTATTCGTGGGAGTGGTTTCAGCTTTTTTTGGAGCCTTATTTACGGTGATCAATGCTAAATTCACTCATCGTTATAATCATTTTGCCATTACTTTTTACGAGATGCTAGGGGCGGTAGCATCCATCGCCTTATTTTTACCCTGGTATGGGCAGCTCAATGGGGGGTTGCAAATGACTCCTACCACCAAAGATTGGATTTTTATCCTGTTGTTGGCTGCGGTCTGTACAGTTTATGCCTATTCCATCAGTGTAAAACTTATGCAAAGAATATCCGCTTTTGCCATTAACTTAACGGTCAACCTAGAGCCGGTTTATGGTATCATTTTGGGGTTGATCATCCTGGGGCAGCAGGAAAGAATGACTGCCGCTTTTTACCTGGGTTCTGCTATTATATTATTGGCAGTATTAACTTATCCTTTGCTCAATCGATGGCAGGCTAAACATAACACTTCTTAGACTGGTTGGATCCACACGGACAATTTATCGAAATAGGAATCAAAAACGGGACGATCCTTAAACCATCCAAACACCGATGATCCCGATCCGCTCAAGCCCGCATACAAAGCGCCTAGTTGATACAGTTTATCACGCAATAATTTAATTGAGGGATGGGCCTTAAATATTGAGGGTTCAAAGTCATTGGTCAGTTGCTGATTCCAATTGCCCAGAGGCACTTTCAATAGTAATTGTTTTAGGTCGTATGCCGGAGCTTGTGGAAGGACGCTGTTATAAGCCTGGCCGGTATCTATATTAAGCCCGGGATATACCACTGCCAAAAACCCAACTGGAAGATTCAGAGCAACCGGCTCTAGTAGATCTCCACGGCCTTTGGCTATTACCGGCCCTTTTAGCAAAAAATAAGCGCAATCTGAACCCAGCTCTCGGGCAAATTCCATCAATTGCTCATCATTGATGGAGAGTTTGAACAAATCACGAAGGGCCAGGACCATATGTGAGGCATCAGAGGAACCACCCCCCAGCCCGGCACCCAGGGGGATCAGCTTATGCAGATGAATCGCTACTGGCGGCAAATTAAAGTCCTTCTGAAGCAGACTATAGGCTTTTACGCAGAGGTTATCTGCACTACTACCGGGGATAGCCACGCCGGTAGTTTTAAAGGAAAATATTTCGGCGGGTTGTACTTCTAATACATCGCACCATTTTAGGGGGTAAAAACAGGTTATGATATTGTGATATCCGTCATGCCTCTTCTCCGTGATCTGAAGCCCCAGATTGATTTTAGCATACGGAAAAACTATCATTCCATTACTTGGAAAGCTCCTCCATGAGTTCAGAAGTTATACCTGATGCAGAAAACCCGCCGTCGTGCATAAGATTTTGCATGGTGACCATTCGGGTCAGGTCGGAGAACATCACCACCACGTAATTGGCGCAATCTTCGGCACTGGCATTTCCCAGAGGGGACATCTTATGGGCATAGTCATAAAAAAGGTCAAACCCGCCCACTCCGGTGCCAGCTGTGGTCATGGTAGGAGATTGAGAGATAGTATTCACCCTTACCTGATTTTTCTTGGCAAAAAAATAGCCATAACTGCGGGCTATCGACTCCAATACCGCTTTGGCCTGAGCCATATCTGAATAATCAGGGAAGGTGCGCTGAGCCGCAATATAGGTCAAAGCCAGTATGGACCCCCATTGGTTCATTGCATCCGTTTTGTCCAGGGTTTGCAGCACCTTATGAAATGACAATCCGGAGATGTCCAGCGTTTTCTGGAACCAATCGTAATTCAGGTCGGTGTAGGGCTTGTTCTTTCGGACATTAGGGCTCATCCCGATACTGTGCAGCACAAAATCCAGCTTTCCTCCTAAAATATCCATACTTTCCGATACCAACTTCTCCAGGTCTTCAATAGAGGTGGCATCGGCCGGAAGGACTTCTGCTTGACATTGTGAAGCCAGATCATTTATCTTACCCATGCGCAAGGCGATAGGAGCATTGGTTAGGGTAAATTTTGCGCCTTCCTGGTGGGCTTTTTCCGCAACTTTCCAGGCTATGGATTTCTCATCCAGCGCCCCAAAGATAATTCCCTTTTTTCCTTCTAATAGATTATAGGCCATATTTGATTCTGATTTTTTGAATATAATAAAATATTTTGCGCTTCACTTAGCGGTGTTTTTTAGTTACTGGGCTCCAGCAATTCTCTGGCATTGGCTAAGGCAATTTCAGATGGGTTATTTCCTCCTATCATGCGAGCTACTTCCACCAGCCTTTCTTCGCCCTCTAATTTTTTGATTTCGCTGGTAGTACCCTGATTTTCGGAGCTCTTGTAAACAAAATAGTGATGATCACCTTTTGCGGCGAATTGCGGTAAGTGACTTATGGTAATAACCTGATGCCTGGTGGACATCTGCCTCATCATTTCCACCATTTGTAAGGCGATCTCCCCGGAAACTCCGGAATCAATTTCATCAAATAAAATAGTGGGCAGTTTCACTTTGTCTGCCAGAATATATTTTAAACAGAACATCAGACGGGAGAACTCACCGCCTGAAGCCACTTGCTTCAGAGGTAACGGATCTATTCCTTTATTAGCGCTGAAAAGCCAGGTAACCTGATCCAAGCCATCCTCATTGGGTTCTACAGTTTGATGAGACATAGTTAAGTCGGCTTCATTGATACCCAGTGACCCCAGCAAGGATTTCATCTTTATTGATAGTGGATTGAACGCCTTTAATCTAGCCTCAGAAAGTTTTTGACCCCATTGATTAAGATCATCCTTGGCAGTAGCTATTCGGACCTCCAATTCTTCCAATTCAGCCTCAGTTTTAGTCATATCACTAAACTGGTTTTCCAACCTGCTTTTTATCTCCAATAATTCTGAAATTGTACTTACCTGATGTTTCTGCTCAAGCCGGTTAATCCAATCAAGCCTTGATTTTTGCTCTTCTAAAACCTTCGGGTCATACTGTACCGAATCCTGCTCAGCACTGATCTCTCCACTCAGGTCTTTTAATTCAATATAGGCACTGTTAAGTCTTGAATGGATCTCCTGGTATCGGGGAGTGAGATCCTTGATCCTGCTCACCATTCTAATTGCGTGATCAAGCAATTCAAGGGCGGTCACCTCAGGTCCTTCCAGTACCTGCAGCACCTGGTTGAGTTGAGATTTTATTTCTTCTGCATGTTCCATTACCTGCAGGCTGTCTTCCAACTCCTCTTGCTCTTCGACGCTCAAGTCTGCCTGATTCAGTTCTTCCAGCAGGAAATTGTGGTAGTCTGCTTCTTGCTTTTGCTCTATTGATTTTTGCAGTAGAGCGTTTTTGGATTTCAGGCCTTCCCTCCACGAGGTATAGGCTTTTCTGTAGTGCTTCTGTAAATCCCGATGATCGCCAAATATATCTAAAACTTGAAGCTGGAATTTTTCTGCTCCTAGTTGCAAGGTCTGGTGCTGTGAATGAATATCCAGTAAATGACTCCCCAATGTTCTTAGTGACTCCAGATTTACCGGGCTGTCATTAATAAAAGCCCGTGATTTTCCACTTATGGCAATCTCTCTTCTTATAATGGTTTCATGGTGGTACTCCCAGTCATGGGTGGTGAAGAGTTCTTGAAGATCATATTGATCTATCAGAAAAGTGCCTTCTATAACACATTTCTGATGGCGATGCCAAACAGATTTACCGTCCGCCCGGTTGCCCATTAGAAGTCCGATGGCCCCCAACATAATAGATTTTCCAGCGCCGGTTTCTCCGGTGATAATGTTGAAACCCCGGGCAGGCTGCATTTCCAGGTGCTTGATCAGCGCGTAGTTCTTTATCAGTAAATTACTGAGCATGTGCTAAGATAAGCAACATTACAGAATAACGGAATGAGGTCAGTTGCGAATGATGGCCTCGTATTTGGAGGTATTACTGGGATCCAGTTCTTTGGCTATTTCATAGGCTTCCCTTCTCACCTGCAGATTGCCTTCCGAGAACATACTGGCGATTTCATCATTTTTTGCATCGAAGAAAGCAATGATCAAAATGGAGTTCGGCTTGCGGCGGTGAGCTTGCTGTAGATCTTTTAGTACCTGCAATACGGTGCGTCTGGCCTCATCCGGGTCCTCTATAAATCGATCCAAAGCCAGGCGGTGGTATTTGTATATAGCTTCCCTGGCAGCGACCAACTGCTGACTGTTAAAATTTTCTGCTAGCCAAAATCGATTTCTGAAATTGCCTTCAAACTGTGACCACCCCGGTCGGTTGGCTTGTTGAGTGTTGTTGACGGTTTGCTGGGCCTTCTCAAAAAAGGGAGTTCCTCCCAACCTTTCAAAGGAATCATAGTCCAGGCCAATTATCACATAGGCATAAAAGGCCAGCATGGATGTGAGGTTGTTAGTAAAATTGTTGTCATTGAATTCCAAAGGCTGAGACTCGGTATATTCAAACTGCCAGTCGCGGTCGGCAAAATTGAATAATAGCGATTCGTAGTTGGAATTGTATATAGGCCTGGAAGATTGTATTTGTACTGAAGCGGTGAAGTTACCCACTGCTGGCCGGCTTTCGATGGTTATGATAAGGTTACAACTTATCTTTTCTTCCAGGCTGAATACGTCATCGGTCCAGCGCCTGTTGTTAAGAAATTGATAGAACGCAGTTTCCATATCCTTAAATACCCTGCGCTCTGTGGTCTCCACCTGTGGACCTACGTTTACGATAACATTACAATTTAATTCCTGAGCCGATAAAGTAATAGTGCCCAGAAAAAGCAAGGTTAAAGTATTAATAAAGTTCCAGGATTTTCCGTACGATATCACGGGCGACTTCCTTTTTAGATTTTAACTCAAATTCAGTAGCATTATTATGCTTATCAAATAAGGTTATTTTATTAGTATCATGGGCAAACCCCGCTCCCTGGTCATTGAGGGAGTTCAATACGATAAGGTCAAAGTTCTTAGCCTGCAACTTATCAAAGGCATTTTGTGCTTCATCTTTGGTTTCCAGGGCAAAACCAACCGTAATCTGATCATCCTTTTTTATTTTCCCCATCTCCAGGGCGATATCCCTGGTGCGTTTTAAGGATAGGTCTATCCTGCCACCACTCTTTTTCAGCTTTTCTGTTGAGGGCTCCGTGGGGGTATAATCGGCTACTGCAGCCGCGAATACGGCTAATTGACAGCCAGGGAACTCCTTTTCAGTAGCTTCATACATTTCCGCTGCATTGCCAACTTTAATCAACTGAATTTTAGGGTGAGCTATGGATAATACACTAGGGCCGCTGATTAGGGTTACCTCTGCCCCAGCTTCGGCCAGGATGGTGGCTATCTCATAGCCCATTTTTCCGGTGCTGTGATTGCCAATATATCGCACTGGATCAATTTCTTCATAGGTGGGACCTGCGGTAACTACCGCAGTTTTGCCCTGTAATGAATTTGTAAAATTAAAATAAGAAGAGATCTGCTGGAATAGATCTTCTGGTTCGGCCATACGACCTACTCCAGATAATCCACTGGCAAGCTCACCTTCTTTAGCGTCTATAACCAGATTACCATATTGCCTGAGTCTTTGAAGATTTTCCTGGGTGGAAGGATGTCGATACATGTCCAGGTCCATGGCCGGAGCCCACCATACCGGGCAGCGGGCAGAAAGGTATACGGCCGATAATAAATTATCACATATACCATGGCTGCATTTGGCCATGGTATTGGCGCTGGCAGGCGCCATAACCATTAGATCAGCCCACAGTCCCAATTCTACATGATTGTTCCAGCGACCTTCGGATTCTTTGGTGAACTCAATGAATACTGGATTCTTAGACAGGGTGGAGAGGGTCAGCGGAGAAATGAACTCGGCTGCAGTCTTGGTCATCACTACCTTTACTTGAGATCCGGACTTGACCAGCAGCCTGATCAATATAGCCGCCTTGTAGGCTGCAATGCTACCACATACCCCTAATAGAATATTTTTGCCGGCTGGCACGGGAGCATCGGTTTAAAGGTCGACTTTCTGCTCTTCTTCCTGCTCTGGCAATCGATATCTTATCTCGTCGTTGAGAAATTCCTCGGTAGCAACCGCCGTAGGTTTTGGCATTCTTTCGTAGAATTTGGAGATTTCGATTTGCTCGCGGTTTTCAAAAACTTCCTCAAGATTATCAACGGTGCTGGCAAACTCTGCCAATTTACCGCTGAGTTCTTCCCTAATTTGGGTGGATAGTTGCCTGGCTCGCTTTGATATGATGGCCACGGCTTCGTAGATATTATCGGTTCTTTCCGCTAATTCATCAATATCCCGAGTGATGATGGATGCTTTTCCCATTTCAATTATTATTATTTAATTCTGTGTTATTTTGCGCTGCTGCTTCGTCTATCCATTTCTTACTGTCCTGATAAATGCGCTGCGCGTCTTTTGCAAAGTTACTATTTGGATAGCTTTCAAGGAAATTTTGGTAAAATTCAATGGTTTTTTCGTAACGCTCCTTCTGTTTGGAAGGTATAGATCTTCTAGCATATAGGTATTGCGATTCCAGCTTGAAGAAGTTGATTTCCTCATTTAATTCACTATCAGGGTAGTCTTTACTGAAATTTTCAAAAGCGATCACTGCGGAATTATGCTGGGACAGCTTCTTGTATAAAACCGCATTATTGTAGGCTTTAGCTTCCAATTTGCGTTGTAATTCATTTATGGTATTACTGGCCTGTTCCGTGTATTCACTGGATGGATAGCGATTTATAAACTGTTGCATAGCCGATACAGCCTCAATAGAGCTGGTTTGATCCAATTCTTTTACCGGTGAATCTAAAAATAGGGAATGAGCGTGCATATACATACTTTCCATGGCAAACTCACTGCGGCTGTAAGTCTCATAGAAACTTTTAAAATAAAACGCACTTTCTACATAAAGACCCTGGTGAAAATGGCTGTAGGCGTAGTAAAAGTTTGCCTTTTCAGCCTCTTCAGTACCCCTGATGATGGGCAGAATTTCTTCAAATAGCATACTGGCCTTGATATAATCTCCTTTTTCACCTCTTTCGTAATAGCGAACAGCTGCGTCATATTTTTCACGCCAATTGGTGCTCTTTTGCAGCTTCCTGAAATCACTACAGGCAACCAGTGTCCACACCGCCAGAAAAAATACCACAAACCTACCTCTCATAATACTCCATATTGGGCAGCAAATATATGTTTCAAGCATCTAATAAACAATCCATTTGGTTGCTTTAACCTCTTTTAACACCACCTCGCACCATAGTCAATTCAATCTCTTGCTGGAAGGACGACTTGCTGCAAATCATCCGGAAGCAGGGCCGGGCTTACCGGTGGTCCTATTACATCTTCACGGGTAGGACGTTCTTCCGGACGCCAGTTGAAATCCTCTAACCTCGTTTCACTGGATTTTATTTCATGAAATGGTATAAATGACCCATCAGGACTATAAAACACAATGTCGGATATTTTCTGTTCCTGAAATAGCAACTTCATATCACTACAGATCACTTTATTCATCCCCATTACCAGGGAGTCTTGTTCCAATTCGAAATAAAGGCTTTCACCGTTGCCATTGACATCCACGCGACTGAGTTTACTCTCAGTGAAATAGGCGGTCATCTTGCGCCCTTTCACCTGATCATAAAAATTTTCTGCGGTTTCTCCCGTTACAAAGGCCTTGTTATTCATGAACATTCTGGAAATAGTGCCGTTTTTTATCATGAGGTAAATGGTATCGGCCACCATTTGATTATTTTCATTCCAAAGCACCGGATCGCCGTAAAGATAGATCAGAGAATCAGCTGTTTGATAGCTGAGCGAGTCGGCTCTTCCCTGGAGATCGGGTTTGAAAATACGCACATTGTGGAACGCTAATTGTCTTTCTTTGACCGCTATGGAATCTTCGATATTAATCAAGGTATCCGCTGTCAGATATAGAGTATCATCGGCAAATACTTTTTTCATTAGGGCATTTCCGTAAACCTTGGTCAAGCCGTCGCTTTTCCAATATTTACCGTGATCACCTGATATGATCACATTTTCGTTCTTGCTGATAAGGGTAACACTGTCAGTGGCAGTATAAAATTCTTTGGTTTCATCGCCGAACAGTTGTTTACCGTTAAGTAGGTACTTGGGAGTTTCGATAGCTGCACCAGTAAAATTGCCAATTTCCTGGCGGGTGTCATATTCTCCTCCATCATCGGCATTCAGGATGGTCCCGTTTCGTGCGGTAATCAGAGTAGGCCCCAGGAAATAGGCCACCTCCGTAACGGTATTAAATTGAAAGGTATCGGCTTCCACCGTGTAATCGGGATTTTTCAGTACTACACTGTCTTTGAAGGAGGCGTATTTGGCTTTGGTGTCATAGTATCCCTTTTTGCTGGTCAGTCGATTGCTTTCTGTAACCAGTCTACCCCCATCATAATAATAGGCCATGTGGTCGGGCATGTCGTAGTCCAGGAAATCGGTATTTAAGGTCATGGTGGGATCACGATATACCACATTTTCACGCATTTGGGCCAACTTGGTATTTCCATGGTAAATAAGCCGCTTGCCAGTAATGGTAATGGAATCCCCTTCCAATACCCGGACACGTCCAAATATTTCTACCAGGTTCTTCTGTTTGAAGAAAAACGCCGAATCACCGAAAATGCGGGTTTCTTTTTGCGAGAAAGCCACATTTCCAATCACTTTATCAAAACGTTCACCATTTAATTCACCGTTTTCCAGATACTCCGCTCGTTCCAGTTTTACCCGGTCTTTCTGCTGGGAGAAAGCCGGTAAGCTGCAGATCAGGATGATCACGGTTAAACCAGAAATTGATAACTTTGTCATATTCAGCCTATCAGCGAGCAAATTTATCACAAAATATTGGTTATTAGATTGTAATAATCGTGCCAGTTCCCTACATGGAAGCAGAATTCTACAATTTTATTCATAGTCAAAATCTGGTAAAGGGTTCTGACCGGGTATTGGTAGCAGTCAGTGGGGGAGTGGATTCGGTTACTATGGCCTATTTATTTCACCTGCAAGGAATATCTATGGCCCTGGCGCACATGAATTTTCAACTCCGTGAACAAGATTCAGATCTGGATGAAGCTTTAGTGAAGGACTTAGCCAGCGAATGGGGAGTGGAAGTATATGTACAACGAGTGGAAACCAGAAGTTACGCACAAGCTCATCGAATTTCACTGCAGATGGCCGCCAGGGAGCTGCGCTACCAATGGTTTGAGGAATTAAGACAAATGTATGGGTATTCAGCAGTTGCAACTGCTCATCATATGGATGACAACCTCGAGACTATACTGCTCAATTTGGTGAGGGGCACCGGCATCCGGGGACTTAAGGGAATCCCCGTGCGTAAGGGGTACATCATTCGCCCCTTGTTGTTTGCCTGCAAACAGGATATTGTGGAATATGCTAAACAACAGCAACTCAGCTGGCGTGAGGACTACTCTAATACTAATGATCACTATCAGCGCAATCTGATTCGGAACCAGGTAATACCATTATTAGAAATCTTAAATCCTAGGCTGGCTGAAACCGCAAGCCACACATCAGAAATCCTGGGATGCATTGAAAAGGTCTGGGATGAGCACGTGAAATCATTAAAAGAGGCTGCATTGGTATCCCAAAAAGGGCAGATTCATTTTCCTAAATCCTTTTTAGCTGAACAACCAGCAACTGTTTTATTCGAAATATTAAACGAATTTGGCTTCAACTATTCCCAGGTGCTCGATCTTAAGGCATCATATTCCGCTCAAAGCGGTAAAGTTTTTATTTCCCCCGAATATCTGCTCAATGTGGATAGAGATCAGGTGATTTTAAAACCTAATTATAAGGTGGACCGGGAAATGGTGATACCGGGATTGGAAATGAAACAGTGGTCATTCATGGGTTACACCTGGACAATGGAGGCCAATACGGTTGATAAGCATAAATTAAGTAAAGGATCATCTGTTGGCGCCTGGGATCTGTCCCTCATCCGATTTCCCCTGGAACTTCGACCCTGGCGCGCCGGTGACCGTTTTCAACCATTGGGAATGGAAGGGACTAAAAAAATAAGTGATTTTCTGATAGATGAGAAAATCCCCCTGGCCCTGAAACCCGGTCAATTAGTGTTGCTCTCCGCAGGTGAGATCATATGGTTGGTCAATCAACGAATTGACGAGCGATTCAAAATAAGTGAAGCCACCAGGGAGATCCTGCAGATATCCGTTAGCCAGATTACAAAACCGAGCTTTTAGGGGTTAAGAAATTAAGTAGTTTTTGTTTTATAAATCACAGGTAGTAAATTACCCGTCCGAAATTATCAGATCTCAAAACTCAAGAAAAATATGAAAGTAACCGTAGTGGGAGCAGGCAACGTTGGAGCAACTTGTGCAGATGTGTTGGCCTATCGGGAGGTAGCCAATGAGGTGGTATTAGTAGATATTAAGGAAGGACTGGCAGAGGGCAAAGCGCTGGACATCTGGGAAAAATCACCTATCAATCTCTATGACACCCGGACCATAGGATCAACTAATGATTACACCAAAACCGCAGGTTCGGAAGTGGTGGTAATAACTTCGGGGCTCCCCCGTAAACCCGGGATGTCTAGAGATGATTTGATCTCTACCAATGCCGGAATTGTTAAATCTGTGACCGAAAATATAATCGAGCATTCTCCCTCCGCCATAATCATTATTGTGTCGAATCCCCTGGACGTCATGACCTACCAGGCCCACCTGACCTCTGGTCATGACCGCAATAGGATCATGGGAATGGCTGGGATCCTGGATACTGCCCGTTATCGATCATTTCTAGCAGAAGCCATTAATGTCAGTCCCAAAGACATTCAGGCGGTATTGATGGGAGGGCACGGCGACACCATGGTACCTTTACCTCGTTACACTACGGTAGGTGGAATCCCGGTTACAGAGCTCATCGATGAGCCCAGCCTGGATGCCATTATCGAAAGAACCAAGAAAGGTGGGGGAGAGTTGGTTCAGCTGATGGGCACCTCAGCCTGGTATGCACCCGGAGCGGCAGCTGCACAGATGGTAGAAGCTATTGTGAAGGATCAGCGTCGGGTATTTCCAGTGTGTGTGCGGTTGGACGGTGAATATGGTATTGATAGTACTTATTTGGGCGTACCGGTAATTCTGGGTAAACATGGGATTGAAAAGATCATTGAATTGGACCTGACCGATGGCGAAAAAGAGCTACTTGAGGTTAGCAGAGGTCATGTAAGAGAAGTAATGGATGTGCTGGATGGCATGGGTTAGACAAAAAGCCTTTGCTCCAGCCACTCGGTAAGGTAATCCATTACCACTTCTCTGCCCAAGTCATTATGAGGTTCATGACGATAATCCGGCCATAGCTTAAAATCTGCCAAGTCACTTCCGGATGCGAATGCCTGACTGGCTTCGGATGAAGTTATACGATCGTCTGAGCCATGCATAACCAGGGTAGGCGTGCGCAATTTTTCACTATGCGCCAACGCAAACAGCCCACTTTTTTGAGTGTCAATAAACAAACCGGCAGATATTCGGTCATGGACCAGAGGGTCGTTCTGATAATCATTCACTACCGCCTGGTCCCGGCTGAGATCCATCGCTTGTAGACTGTTACTTTGAGTCAGCGAAGGCCATATTCCCGCTACCATTTTTCCCAATCGGATTTTCCAGGCCGGAGGTTCAAAGCTAAGGTTGAGCCAGGGTGAACTCAATATTGCTGCTTTGACTTCTGTGACTCTTCTACGCAGCAGAAAATTGGCCACCACATTTCCCCCCCAACTATGCCCGTATAACACTAGGGGTAGGTCCAGATGTTCCGCTCTGGCGGTCTTCATTATGGTTTCTACGTCATCCCATAAATCTTCCTGTCTGGCATGACCACGGGTTCCTTCGCTTTTACCATGACCCCGCTGGTCATAGCCATATAAAGCATAACCGTGGAGATTAAGATGCTCGGCTAACTGGGTATAGCGGCCACTGTGCTCTCCAAGGCCATGAACCAGACAGATGACCGCCCGGATTTCCTGCGGGATCCAGGCTTTCCCGTGCAGCGTTTTACCGTCTCGGGTGATGAATTGAAATTCTTGATAATTCACAGTTTTCAAGTATATGAAACTTCAAAATAGCGTTTTTACACAAATTCGAGTTTAAACTTAAAAAAATGATCTCCTTCCTATAACTTTGGACCATTTAAATCGGTAAGGTACAGGCATTGAAGCGTATTTATGTTATTGTCATCCTCGCTGTGCTGATATTGGCTGCAGCAGGGGTAGCGGCCTATAAGTTTTGGTTTACCGATCCACCCCCAGTGGTATGGGACCTGGTACCAGAATCCGCAATCGTAGTATACGAGAGTGCCAATACGGTGCAAAGCTGGAATCACATCCAGGCTCAAAGTGTGTGGCATCACCTGGAACAAATCCCCTATTACGCCAACATTGGTACCGGAATCGAAACCCTGGACAGCCTCAGTGGAAAGGAAGGGCAACTGGATCGCCTGGTGCAGGGTAAACCTTTTGTTTTTTCTCTACACAGAACCGCTCAAAACCAATTGGGAGTACTTTTTTTTGTAAGATTGGACGACATCAGGGATTTCGATGTATTGAAAAAACTGATCTCCCAATATCAATCCCGGGATGATTTTACTTTTCAGGACCGGAACTACCAGAATTTTACTATACATGAAGCGGTAAACCCAGAATATCAGGAAGTATTCAGCTATGTGATTCACCAAAACTATTTTATTGGGAGCTTTACTTCGGTGTTGGTTGAGGATGTAATAAGAAACATATCAAATCCATCCCAATCCAGTTTTTCCTCTTCGAATCCACAGTTATCCCAGGTGGCAAAATTGGAAAACGATCAGGGGAATCTTTACATAAATACCAGGAAGATCCCTCAGTTGCTTGCTGTATTCACCAAGGATATTGAAGGGACCGATTTGAGTACCATCAGCAACTTGGCTGAGTCCACATATCTTGATATTAAAATGGACGAAAATCAAATTTTGCTAAATGGATTTACCCTGTTGGATGAATCAAATAGTCAGTACCTGTATAGTGTTAGCGGAACTCAGGGCCACGGCCTGGGGTTCAAGCAACTATTGACCCGGGACGTCGCTCATTTGTATCATCTAACCTTTAACGATTCCAGAGTTTGGCATGATCGTTTAAAGAATTTCTGGAAACAGCATCAGCCGGCTCAACTCAAACGCTATCAAACTTTGGAACAACTGAATTGGGATCCCGGTGGGCTGGTCAGGGCACAATCCCGGGAGATTGGTCTGGCGGTGATGGAAACCCTGGAAAACGAACCCCCAGATCGCATAGCGTACCTCAAATGTGCAGACTTCAATGAAGGTCTGATGCAGCTTAACCGGCTTTCGGAGTTGGCGGTAGAAGGTCAAACAGATTCCCTGTACCGGGAGGAGTTTGGCAGCATGGAGATTCGTCAGTTAAGCATTGATGACTTTCCCAGAAAGCTATGGGGGGAACTATTTTCTGGCTTCAACCAGACTTTCTATATGCCCTACCAGGAATATCTGCTACTTTCCAATTCCATTCAGGCACTTAAAGACCTGGTAAAAGCGGTGGAAGCCCAGGATACCTGGGGAAAGACTGTAAAAATGGAACAATTTCTGGAATCCTCTTTGCCAGAAGCAAACCTCAGCTACTACTTAAATCTGGCCAAAAGCTGGAGTTTGTTGGAAACCCGGTTGTCCGCTCCCTGGCAGCAATTTTTTCAGGATCATGAAAAAGTGTTAAAAGGATTTGACCTGCTCAATTTCCAGTTTATGGATATCGGTGATAAATTCTATACTAGCGGAATTATTACCTATAGCCCACAATCTCAAGCCAGGACGGAAGTAGTACAACGATTTCAACCTGTTCAACAGGTTACATTCAATAGATCCCTTATTACCCGTCCCTTTGTGGTGAGGAACCACAACAACGGTAACCGGGAGGTTTTCATTCAAGATAGCGCATACCACATTCACTTGATAAGCAGTCAGGGAAGGATCCTTTGGTCTGATTCCCTTCCTTCGCGAATACAAGGGGAAGTCAGCCAAGTCGATTACTACAAGAATAATAAGCTGCAGTACCTGCTGGCCACTGCGGGTAGTATTCATCTGATTGATCGAAACGGCAATTCGGTGGAAGGTTTCCCTGTGTCTGTGCCTACGGAGACTGTACTAAGAAACTTACGGGCCATTGATTACGACAACAGTAAAAATTATCGCCTGATTGCCAGCGATGATAATGGTCAAATATATATGTTGGATAAGCAGGGCAAGTTATTGGAAGGCTGGAATCCCAAGCGAATGGATGATCAATTATTGACGGCTCCCCAACACATTAGAGTTCGAGGCCGGGATTGCATTATTGCGGTACAAGAAAACGGCATGATACATGTGATGAACCGAAGAGGCCGCAACTATTCCGGATTTCCCCTGGACTTAAAAGGACCAACCCGGAGCCCATTGTTTATTGAAATTGGCACTGGTTTTAACAGTACATACATTACCACCATCAACAGCGGTGGGACCATCATCAAATTCAATCTTGAAGGCGGAATTGTTGATAGAAAACAACTGGTTAAACCCAGTGGAGATACTCAATACCAGTTGCACATAGATCCATTATCCCGGAACTATGTAATTAGCCGGCAAAATGCTAACCGTCTGGCCTTATTAGATCGAAGCGGTAATCTTTTGTTTGAAAAAGATTATTTAAGTTCGGCAATTCTAGGAGTTCAATATTATCTGTTCAGTGATAACAGAAATCTGTATGCAGTAACTGATCCAGTGCAGCAGTTCACCTATTTTTATCGCGATAACGGAATTCTGGTCAACTCTATGCCTATTGAAAATTCTTTGCCGGTGAGCATGCTATATTTTGAGAGCCAACAAAAACATCAAGTTTACAGCGCCTATGACCATCAATTCTCTATCTACAATTTTTAGAGGTAAGTCGTTACACCTTGTTATACTATGCTTTTGGTCGCTGGCTATAAGCGCGCAAGATACTTTAAGCTTCAACTTGACCACTCCTCGTCAAGCGGTCATAACACATTTGAAAAATCTGCAACCGGATACTTATCACCCTGAGGTGGCAGCTAAGGTGTTTAATCAGGAAATCATTTCTCCTGAGAGGGCCCAAAAATTGGCCATAAAGCTCAAGCAAATTTTAGATGGGGCAGGGATATACGTGGATATTGAGGAGATCCCTAATCAAGCAGATTATGTTGACTCTACCGTCAATAAGGCACGATATCGGTTAACCCCCCAGCATCCTGAAATTTTTCTGGTAAAGAATGAGTCACGCTGGCAGTACGCTCAATCTAGCCATCAGGCTATCGATGGGATTCACGAGACCATGTATCCGTTTGGGGCCAATTTTTTCTTAAATCTTTTTCCGGGAAAAGGGCAAACTAAATTTTTGGGTCTGCAGGTGAGACACTACCTGGGATTATTGGCGCTGTTGCTTTTATCCTGGTTGATATACCGAGTATCCCTCTGGTTATTTAATAAATTACTGGTTTACACTGCCCACAGATTAGGCTATCGCGATGTTCTCAGAAACTTTGTAAAACCAGTGGCCAAACCCATCAGTATGGTGGTGGTATTCTTTTTTCTGCTGGGGACATTACCTATGCTGCAGCTTCCCATAGCATTTTCCCGATACCTGGTGGTAGGGGTGAAAATAGCGCTGCCAATTTTTGGTGTTTTAGTATTCTACTATTTGGTGGACGTGATCAGCCTGTACTTACAAAAACTGGCTGCTCAGACCCAAGGTACTATGGACGATCAGCTAATTCCTATAGTACGTCGCTCCATGAAGTTGATTATTATTGGCTTGGGAGCCCTGTTCGTGCTGCATAATTTGGATGTCAACATTACTGCACTTCTGGCTGGCCTCTCCATTGGCGGGTTGGCCCTGGCCTTGGCCGCCCAGGAATCCCTTAAAAACTTCTTCGGTTCTTTTATGATCTTTGTAGACCGCCCCTTTCAGATCGGAGATTGGATCAGCGGCGACGGTATTGACGGGATGGTGGAGGAGGTGGGATTTAGGTCAACTCGAATTCGTACCTTTCGAAACTCCCTCATGACTATCCCCAATGGAAGATTGGCGGATCTCACCATCGATAATCACGGACTGCGTACTTACAGAAGATTTAATACCCACATTAGTGTTACCTATGATACCCGGCCGGATGTAATTGAAACTTTCGTTAATGGCCTAAAACAATTGGTAAAGGATCATCCGAAAACCAGGAAAGATTATATTGAGATCCATTTAAACGAAATGGGTAGTGCGTCCTTAAATATTTTATTTTACATTTTCTTTGAAGTACCAACCTGGAGTGAGGAATTACGAAGTCGTCATGAAATTCTGTTGTCAGTATTGAGGTTAGCGGAGAAATTACAGGTGCGATTTGCCTTTCCTACCCAGACTCTACATATGGAAACTTTTCCAGGACAGCCGCCTCTAACGCCGGAACCGATGGAGGATATGGATGCTTTACGTTCCAGATTGGACAATTTCTTCAAGGAACAACAATCGAATTAGATCATGAAATTTGCTACAAAAGTCATACATGCCGGTATCAAGCCGGACCCCGGAACGGGAGCCATTATGACCCCCATTTTCCAGACCTCAACTTATGCGCAGGAAGCGGTGGGTAAACATAAAGGGTATGAATACAGCCGTACCCATAATCCCACCAGGACTGTGCTTCAGGAAAACATGGCTGCCCTGGAAAATGGCAAACATGGATTATGTTTTGCTTCCGGATTGGCCGCTACAGATGCCATAGTTAAGACTTTGAATCCCGGGGATGAAGTGATCAGTACCAACGACCTCTATGGAGGAACCTATCGTTTATTCACTAAGGTATTCGCCAAATATGGGCTGGTCTTCAAATTCACAGGACTAACCGACGGCTCATCTCTGGAGCCCCACCTTACTGATAAGACCAAGCTGATTTGGATTGAAACGCCCACTAATCCCATGATGCATGTCATTGATATCAAAAGTATTGCGGAAATAGCAAATGCCAAAGGCATTAGGTTGGTAGTGGATAATACTTTTGCTACTCCATATTTACAACGACCTTTGGATCTGGGGGCAGATATGGTGATGCATTCCGTAACCAAGTATATAGGAGGACATTCCGATGTAATAATGGGGGCGTTAGTACTCAATGATGATCAATGGGCTGAGGAAATAGCTTTTCTACAGAATGCTTCCGGTGCTGTACCAGGTCCCCAGGATTGCTTCCTGGTATTGAGAGGGATAAAAACTCTGCATCTACGCATGGACCGGCATTGCCAGAATGCCGAGACAATTGCCAGATACCTCAAAGAGCATCCCCGGGTAGATCGGGTTTATTGGCCGGGGTTTGAGGACCATCCAAATCATGGGATTGCTCTTTCTCAAATGGACAAATTCGGCGGCATGTTGTCCTTTACCTTAAAGGAAGAAGGCATCCAGGCCGCCATGGACATGATGAATAGATTTAAATTTTTCACTATTGCTGAGTCCTTAGGAGGCGTAGAATCACTTTGTGGCCATCCGGCCTCCATGACTCATGCCAGTATCCCAGCTGAGGAAAGGATTAAATCCGGGTTGGTGGATTCTTTAGTAAGAATGAGTATTGGTATAGAAGATGCTGAAGATCTGCTGTGGGACTTGGAGCAGGCATTACAATAGACCAAAACTGTTTTTGCATATTTCGGGGTTATTGCTAATTTGATCATTTCACTAAGAAAAGATTGATATGCGATTTCCATTTAGCCCCATGGTCCTGATCTTGGCAGTTTGTTTTACCGTCAATACAGGTCATTCTCAGTCCAAAAGAAACTCCCGCAATCTAGTAAGCTATTCGGAAGATCTCTATTCAGCAATACAGTGGCGATCTATAGGCCCATATCGAGGTGGACGCAGCGCTGCAGTTACCGGGGTGCCGAACAGACCGAACTTATATTATTTCGGCTCTACCGGTGGAGGAGTGTGGCGAAGTATGGATGGTGGTTCCAACTGGGAAAATATATCAGACGGTTATTTCGGGGGATCGATCGGGGCTATAGCCGTAAGCGAATCTGATCAAAACGTTATTTACGTCGGGGGTGGTGAAAAGACAGTTAGGGGCAATGTCTCGCATGGATATGGAATGTGGAAGTCTACCGATGCCGGTAAAACCTGGAACGGGTTGGGCCTGGAAGACTCCAGACATATATCACGGGTGCGGATACATCCTCAAAACCCAGACCTGGTTTATGCTGCGGTAATGGGCGACCTATATCAGAGTAGTGAAACTCGTGGAGTGTATCGCAGTAAAGATGGCGGTGCCACCTGGGAAAGGATTTTGTTTGCTAATAAAGACGCCGGTGCCGTAGATTTGATCCTGGATCCCAGCAATCCCCGGATTCTATATGCCAGCACCTGGAGGGTAAGAAGGACTCCCTACAGTTTTAGCAGCGGCGGCGAAGGCTCAGGTCTATGGAAAAGTGTGGATGGCGGGGATTCTTGGAACTCACTGACGGACAAGGAGGGATTCGCTTCCGGCACCCTGGGTATTATTGGAGTATCTGTATCCCCGGTAAATCCCAACCGTATCTGGGCCATGGTGGAAGCCAAGGAAGGAGGATTATTCCGCTCGGATAATGGCGGAGAAAAATGGACTAAAGTCAATGAAGATCGCAATTTACGCCAAAGAGCCTGGTACTATACCAGGGTTTATGCCGATACACGGGACCAGGATAAGGTTTATGTGCTTAACGTGCGTTATCATTTATCCAAAGATGGAGGCAAATCCTTTTCAGAGCACACTGCTCCTCATGGCGATCATCACGATTTATGGATAGCACCTGATGACCCTCAACGGATGATCATTGGGGATGATGGGGGAGCCCAGGTCACTTTTGATGGAGGCAATAACTGGTCTACCTATCATAATCAACCTACTGCACAATTTTACCGGGTGATCACCGATAACAGCTTTCCCTACCGGATCTACGGAGCTCAACAAGATAATTCTACGGTACGGATCAGCCACCGGGTTAACGGCAAGGCCATTACCGAAAGGGATTGGGAACCCACCGCTGGAGGTGAAAGCGCCCATATCGCTGTGGATCCGGAAAACAACGATATTGTTTATGGCGGCAGCTATGGCGGATATCTATCAAGGGTAGATCATAAAACCAATCAGATAAGAATTGTGAATGTATGGCCCGACAATCCCATGGGGCATGGAGCAGAAGCGATGAAATACCGCTTCCAATGGAATTTCCCCATCTTTTTTTCACCGCATAATAGCAAGAAGCTTTACGCTGCCAGTAACCATCTTCATGTTAGTATTAATGAAGGCCAATCCTGGGAGGTTATAAGCCCGGACCTGACACGCAATGATGCCTCCAAATTAGGACCATCCGGTGGACCCATTACCAAGGACAACACGGCGGTTGAATATTATTGTACCATCTTCGCCGCCTGTGAATCACCATACGAAGAGGATTTGTTATGGGCTGGGTCGGATGACGGACTGATCCATATCTCCCGGGATGCGGGATCTACCTGGTCCAATGTTACTCCACCTGATTTACCTGAATGGGCTATGATCAACAGTATCGACCCCCATCCTTTTATCAAAGGTGGTGCCTACCTAGCCGCGACCCGCTATAAATTAGGTGATTTTAAACCCTACCTATATAAAACTGAAGACTACGGTGCTACCTGGAGCAGAATTGTGGATGGCATCGGAGAAGAGCATTTTACCCGGGTGATCCGGGCAGATCCCCATAGGCAGGGATTGCTGTACTGTGGAACCGAAAGCGGCATGTATATTTCCTTTGACGATGGTAATAGCTGGAACACATTCCAATTGAATCTGCCAGTAGTTCCCATCACCGATTTAGCCATCAAAGAAAAAAATCTTATCGCGGCTACTCAGGGAAGGTCATTTTGGCTGATCGATGATCTTTCTCCATTGCACCAGTTAAAGGAAGAATTAAAATCCCAGGAGGTCCATTTATATCAACCGAAACCAGCTTATCGCATTATGGCGCCCCAGGGATTTGGTGACGCTCCAGCCAATGCCGGAGAGAATCATCCCAACGGGGTAATGCTGTATTATTACCTGGCTCAAGAATCTGACTCCAGTCAACTGCTTAAGTTAGAGATCTTAAACCATAAAGGTGATAGCATCATGAGTTTCAGCAGCCAGGGGGAAAACCCTGAGGATAAAGCGTCACTGAGCATTAAAAAGGGGATGAATTTATTTGTTTGGGATATGCGATATCCAGAGGCTGATAAGTTTGATGGCTTGATACTTTGGGGTGGGGGCACTCAAGGTCCCCGAGCCGTCCCGGGTAAATACAAGGCCAGGCTTCATTATAACGGTAACTTCCAGGAGGTGGAATTCGAAATACTGCAAGACCCTAGGTCGGAGGCTACACCTGAGCAATTGCAAGCACAGTTTGACTTTTTGATGGAGGTACGAGAAAAATTGTCTCAAGTCCATCTGGCCATAAAGGATATGCGTAAAGCTGTGTCACAATTGAACCAATTTAAGGAGAGGATCAACGGATTGGAACATACAGAAGAATTAGCGGGTAGAGCTGACAGCATGATCTCCAGGATCAATAGTCTGGAAGAAATCCTGTATCAAACCAAAAATGAAAGCAGGCAGGATCCGCTGAACTTTCCCATACGCCTCAATAATAAACTTGCAGGGTTAAACCAGGCCGGAATCGGAGATTACCGCCCCACAGAACAGGCGGTGGAATTCAAGGATCAGGTTACCGGCAGGATTGATGAAGTACTTGAGGATTGGCTGGAAATCATTTCCGATGACATCCCGGAATTTAACCGTCAAGTGAGAGAGGTGCAGATAGATGCCATTAGGATCGATACTGCTGCGGAAACCACTCCCAATTAGAGGTATCCGGCGATCTTATAAGCAAAAATCCCCAGCAACTCCTTACAAAGTATGTGCATACGCTTTAAGGCCCCGGGGCTGGGTATTAGTATTTGCTTCCAGGTGAGAGGAGGGTCGCTGGTTCTGAAATCTGTACTAAAAGGCTGAACCGGAATTCCGGCCTTTTTGAACACCCCCAGGGAGCGACGCATATGGAAGGCGGAGGTAATGAGCAGATATTGGGAATCAGGTAATTGAGAGTTAAGGATTCCTGCAACGGCAGCAGCGCTTTCAAAGGTATTACGTGAATTCGGTTCAATGATCAAATCCTTCTCCGGGACCTGACACATGGTAAAAACCTTAATCAGTTCATTTGCTTCTTTGATTTCCTGTTGATACGGATCACCACTTCCGCCGCTGATCACAATTTTCTTTAGTATCCCTCGCTTGTACAGCTGGATGGCGTGGGTTACCCGGCTGGCCCCTGCCGATAAATAGACCCGATCTCTGGGAGTTTTGTCCAAATCAGCTACCCCGGTCAGTACGATGCCCACCATAGGATTTGCGGAATTGAAACTACTCAAAGGTTCAGCAGGTATTTCCCACCATTTAAAGATGGTATTGGTAATTGCCGAATTTGTATTGATCAGAAGTAGTATTAATCCTGCCAGTGTCAAGCGACTTTTTAGTTTAGGCCTGGAGATAAAGACTGACCCAATAAAGAGTAGTACGATCAAGGTCAGCGGCATAAAAAGAAAACTTACAGTTTTAGAAAGTATGAAAAACATAGTTAAGGAGTAATTTTAGAGGCCAAAATATGAGTAAAGTCATAACCAGTAGCACAAACAAGACCAAGCAGCAGCACGGGTGGCTCAAAGCTATCAAAAAAGCTTTAAAGTATAGCTTGGTAGGGTTGGTATTGACGGTGTTGTTATTGGGGTTTCTGGGAGGAGGCTGGGGAAAAAAATTAATTTCCGCCAAACATCCTTTATATCAGGATTCTCCTATGTTATTAGCCCACCGGGGTGCAGCCTACCACGTGCCAGAAAATACCCTGGCATCCGTGGCACTAGCTGCTGAATTAGGCTACCATGGGGTAGAGATCGATATAAAGGAGAGCGGAGACCAACATTTTTTTCTATTTCACGATAGGCGTGGCAACCGGTTATTAAACCGTGATATAAAAGTAGGCGCACAAAGTTTAGCTGAGATCCAACAATGGCCATTGTACCATCAAGGAATTATCACCGAACACCGGATTCCCGATTTGGAAAGCTTTACCAGAGATCTCGAGAGTGAGTTGGTGCTCTATCTGGACCTGAAGCGACATGGCAATGACCGATATAACTATTTGGCGGATAAGATCTACCGGTACCTTATCCGCCATGATTTGGTTGATCGCACTTTTGTGGGCAGCGACTTTCTTTTTATTTCCTATTTGGAATGGAGATATCCTGATATTCACACGGTATTCACCGGACCCGGCGACAACAGTATCTTCGTCTATAATTGGATTCCCAGAGATTTTCGAGCCGATTTCATAATAGGTTATGCAGATGAAATCACCCCGGCCCATGTTGAATGGTTAAAAAAACATGATTTAATTAATCGTCGTATGGTATACGGTGTAGATCATACTAATTTTCAGCAGGTATCAGGATGGGGTGTTCACAAGCTTCTAGTAGATCATCACCCTGAGGTTAGCAGATACTTAACTCAATAAAGGGGACCTAATACCCGTGCCATAGATTCTTTCAACTTTCGAATTTTAGGTCTGCTAATAAATTCTGATAGAATCACTTCCTCACTGTTTTGGATATCTTCGCGGAAACTCAGTTCCATATCTTTTGCAATCTCCCGGTTATAAATCAGGGCATTCACCTCAAAATTCTTATCAAAGCTTCTGCTATCCATATTAGCAGTGCCAATGGAGGTAAATAATCCGTCTACCATCATGATTTTCCCATGATTAAACCCATTTTTAAATAAAAAAACCTTCACTCCAGCCAGCATCAACTCTTCCACATAGGACATTGAACCGTATAAGGAAGTGGTAACATCTGATTTCCCAGGGAGGATCAATTTCACCTCTACTCCACTAAGCGCCGCGGTTTTCAGCGCGGTTAAAATGCTTTCATTTGGCATGAAATAAGGGGTGGAAATGTAGATGTAATGATCGGCGGTAGTAATTGCAGTGAAATAGGCCTGCATTATACTGGACCAGTCAGAATCTGGCCCACTGGCGGTAATTTGTATCCATAGTTGGTCTGTGATTTGATGGTCAGGAAAATACCTATGGTCATGCAGATAATTATCAGTTACAAAGTACCAGTCGCTGATAAATATGGTTTGTAAGCTTTGCACCGCGTCTCCCATTACTTTGAGGTGAGTGTCTCTCCATTTACCTAACTCGGGAGTACCGTGAATATACCGATCGGCGATGTTAAGCCCTCCTACAAAACCAATTTTGCCGTCCACCACTACGATCTTCCGATGATTGCG
Organism: Cyclobacteriaceae bacterium; assembly: GCA_965224285.1. Taxonomy (GTDB): domain Bacteria; phylum Bacteroidota; class Bacteroidia; order Cytophagales; family Cyclobacteriaceae; genus JAJCYK01. Next base: position 1,855,590 of record OZ245043.1, on the reverse strand, counting down.
ATAATTTATTTTGTTGGCAACCAATGGGAATCGTACCGGCATAAATACCCCCACCTCTACACCGGCCTGCTTTAAATCCTTTTTGAAGGATTTATTTAAACCCCAGCTGCCTATGGCGTCAATAATTAGGCGGACCTGGACCCCTTCTAGGGCCTTTTTAATCAGAACATTTTTAATTTCATTTCCTATCTCATCATCTTCATAAACATAATATTCAAGATGGATATGGTGTTCTGCTCTTTTCATATCATCAATCAGTGCCCGGAAAGTCGCTTCACCGTTATTGAGAATTTCCACCTGGTTGTTAGCAGTCAATAGAGCTTTACTGTTATTAATTAATAACTTGATAATATGTAGTTTCTCATCAGCTCCGCCTGTTGCCAGGCTGAGGTTGGACAGATCCTTGATTTGATTTTTGCTAAGGGCCTCTACTCGTTGCAAGTCGACCAAGCCTTTACGGTTAAAAATTTTAACCTTGCGATAATTTCGCCCAAAATTCAGATATATGATCAAACCAATTGCCGGAAGGGCTACCAGTACCAATACCCAAGCCAAGGTGATCTCCGGATCCCGGTTCTCCGCTAACAACAATAAGACATGATATGCCACCACGATAAGGTATAGGGCTACACCTAACAGCCATATAATATTGAGGTAAGAATTTGGGATAGCAGCAGTCATGTTAACAAATACCCAGTTGGGATTCGCTAAAATTAGGTAATCCAAAGTTACCTTTCAAGCTAGGGAGAAAGACTCCAAAATTCGCGATGTAGGGCTTTTAGGGCCCGGAAATCCATTTCGAATTTACTTATGATCTGTGTTTCCGATATAGTCACAGGTTCCTGATATTTGCAAGGCCGACCATTATATCCGTCAACAAAATTATATATAGCCTTTGGCAACATATCCAGATTATAACCACCTTCCAGTACCGCAAAGACCTGATCAAAATGTTGATTGACCCATTTTCCGCATTGATAAAATGAGGACAAGCTATAGCGCAGTTGAAGCAAGGGGTCGTGTTGCAAGGCGTCAAAACCTGCAGAAACGCCTACCACATCAGGCTGGAATTGTAGAGCTATTTCCAACACCAGGTCCAGCGATTTTTGGAAAATGTCATCAGCGCTTCCCGGAGGCAGGGGAATATTAAGGGTATACCCTTTGCCAGCACCTGTGCCATATTCATCAAGCCAGCCAGTACCGGGATATGCTGGATATTGGTGAATGGAACAGAACAATACTTGATCGGATTCATAAAAAATATGACTGGTACCATTACCCTGATGGCCGTCGATATCCAGGATCAATACTTTCTTACCCTGTTCACACAGATATTGGGCGGCTACTGCGATATTATTGAACAAACAAAACCCAGAGGCTTGTAGGGCAAATGCGTGATGCCCCGGAGGCCTGACCAAGGCAAATCCGTTTAGTTCCACTGCGGTTACGGCCGCGCCTACCGCAGCCAAGGCGGCCTCATAACTATTGATGCTAATACGGGTATCGGAGTCGATATCTTTGGCCTTGGCGGATGCTTCCCGAATCGCCTCCACATGGCGTTGCGGGTGGACCAGAGTTACATAATCAAGTCCTGGTTTAATTTCCGAGGCAGGCAGGCTGGTGAATTCAGACAAACGCTGAGGACATTCCGGGTGATTACCAGTTTCGTGCTTTAGGAATACCGGGTGGTATATCAGGTGCAATTCAGGAGTCTAAAATTTGTGCGGAGTGGGCCGTAGCTTTTACTTTATCAATAATATCAGTGATAACCCCATTCTCATCGATCACGAAGGTTACCCGAGCGGTACCCATGTATTTCCTTCCATACATGGATTTCTCCACCCAGGTACCGTAATCCTGGTGCATTTTTTTATCGGTATCAGCGAGCAGGTGATAGGGCAATTGGTGTTTATCAATAAATTTGTTATGAGAATTCTTATCGTCACTACTAATGCCCAGCACCTCATATCCGGCTGCCCGTAGCTCCCGGTAATTATCCCGCAGATTGCAGGCTTCCTTTGTGCAAGTAGGAGTATTATCTCTGGGATAAAAGAAAAGGACCAATTTTTTGCCGGAGAAATCCGATAGACTAGTGTCTTCTCCGTCCTGGTTGCTCACCCTAAAATCAGGCGCTTTGTCTCCAATTTTCAACTTCATACTGAATCAAATTATTCTTATAACCGATACCAGAGGTCTACACAGATCACTGATATAGCAAATCTCCCTAAAAACAAAAGGCAGGAATCCCTTCTTTCGAAATTATTCCTGCCTATTCTAAAAGCCCGTAGACTTTTAGAATCCCAAGTTACTGTTATTGTGGTTTTCTCTTCGTTAGGATTCCGAAGAATCCATCCTCAGAGTTTAATGATTAGGTTTTCACTTATGTTGGCTCATAATCCCGTAGGATTATCAACTTTCATAACCTTCCACCGTCACATCCGATGTTTTACCATCGACCTTTTATCTCTCACTTGGTATTTCAAATGTAATACCCCCCTGTTAGAAAGCCAACTTTTTAAAGCAATACTTATGCACCATTTTTACACATAGTTATCCACTTTGGCCCGAATTTTAGACAGTTATATTACATCAGTTATGAATGGCGGTAAACTGAGGGGGTACTGATGAGAGGAATCTGCAAATTGGAATCTGATTAAAATTTGTGTTTAAACAGTTGCAAGGTTATGTCAAGGGGATTTTTTCTACATCAGGCGTATATTCGTGTCTATTCTTTCGAACTGGATCAAATGATCCGCATCTACTCCAACTGAGGGTCTGTGATATAATATTTACCTCAAAAATCAGGTCGGATAAGGGATAAAAAGGATCTGACTATTTCCGGAATTGGGATTGGATTGTATTAAAATTTTTTTAAATTAATGTTAAAGTTAATTATTTAACCGATATACATGATAACACCATTCTTAGTCCAGATTCAGGTACCGGTTAAGACTATTATCATATTCTAAACTACAAAGCAGAAGGTATTGGAATGATCCAATGCCTTTTTTTATTTATCCTTTACCATAAACGTTAAATCTACTATGGAGAATATCAAAGCAACCACCACCGAGTTTCTATTACGTGAAAGTTTATTGGATTTGCATAAAACCAGTAAACATTGGGTCTCTGAGGTCGACTTGTGGAAACTTGAATTGGGTTTCTTTCAAAAATTATTGGACGCTGTTGCCAACAAAGTGACAACCTATCAGGGTAAAAAGACTATAGGCCATCTGCAAAACCTGATCACCTATTACCAGGGTGAACTAATGGATGAATTCGCCAAAGCAGTCAGGAAACACGAAAAATATCTAAATCGCTTGATCCAGGAAGAGGATGGAGAAGAACAATCACACAAAGTGAAGCACGAGATCATTGATGATAAGATCAATACCTTCCGGGATCGATTCAAAGACTATAAACAAGAGTTGTTCACTTTTATCGAAGAACTGTTGTAGCCTTAGCACTAACTACATAAAACATATAAGCCGCCCTGTAATTCGCAGGTCGGCTTTTTTAATTACTCGTATCCGGCACCTGCTATAATATGTTGCGAGCATTAATCCCAGCGCTTTAGGAATTTCCGCCAAAATGGATAATATCAGGTTCATGAACCATTGATATTGAGCTGAAATTATTCTATGTTAGTCGCCCAAATTATTGCTCATGGATGTAGTTGCGGGAATTGATATCGGTGGTACCAAAACCAAGATCGGTTTAGTTGACCAGTCTGGAGAGTGTTTATGTCAAACCTTTTTCAGGACCAAGGAGTATCCTATATTTTCGGAATTTCTCGTAAGAATACAAAGCACCATAGACGAGTTGATCCGGACCTGTGAGGATCGGGGATCAACAAAGCTTTTGGGGATTGGTATTGGTGCGCCTAATGCTTCCAACACCCGTGGCACTATTGAGCATCCTCCCAATCTGGTTTGGAAAGGCATTACACCCTTACTGGCGCCTTTAAAGGAATTGATCGATGTGCCCATGCGGGTAACTAATGATGCCAATGCCGCCGCTCTGGGTGAGATGCTATTCGGGAATGCCCGAGGCATGCAGGATTTTGTGGTAATTACCTTGGGTACTGGTCTCGGCAGTGGAATAGTAAGCAACGGTCAAATGATCTACGGGTATGACGGGTTTGCTGGTGAACTGGGACATATTGCGGTAATGCCGGAAGACGGTCGGCTAACTGGGTTGGACGTAAGGGGTGGTTTGGAGGCTTATGTGTCGGCCACTGGTTTAAAACGCACCATCCTATATATGATGAGCAAATATATGGATGATAGCAGGTTCAGATCAATAGCCTTTAATGATTTACATGGTGAAGAAATTACCCAGGCCGCGGAAGAAGGGGACCCTATTGCCATAAAAGCATTTGAATATACCGGCCGTATTTTAGGTATTGCTTTGGCGAACTTTACTACATTCTCCCAGCCAGAAGCGTTTTTTCTGGTAGGAGGCCTGGCCAACAGTGGCAAATGGATCTTTGACCCTGCCACCAGGTACATGGAGGAACATTTACTAAAGGTTTATAAAGGAAAAGTAAAACTATTACCCTCAGGTCTGGCGGCGAAGAATGCTGCCATATCAGGAGCAGCAGCCCTGATCTGGTCGGACTTGGTAAATTGAACCTAAGCCTACCTGATGGCTTGATAATTTTTTATATTTAGTAAAAACATCAAGCTTAACCCATGCCTAAATTTTTCTCATTTCTCGCTATTCTCATGCTTCCAATTACCGGCTTCACTCAAGACCAATACCAAGTGCCACCGGAGCCTATATCCAGATTAGTAAATGCTCCTCAGACCCCTGCGGTATTAGTAAATGATCAAGGAACCTGGCTACTGTTACTGGAGCGGCCTGGCTACGCGTCCATCAGCGATCTGGCTCAACCGGAATTGCGGCTGGCAGGCTTAAGATTTAATCCTAAGACCAATGGGCCTAGCAGGAGCGCCTATTATTCTGGTATGCTGATTCAAAGCATCGATGGCAAAAACAGCAGACGGGTAACGGGCCTGCCGGATGAGCCACGTCTACGCGATATCAGTTGGTCACCCAATGGCAAAAAGATCGGATTTACTATTCAAACGCCTAATAGTACTGAGTTGTGGGTGGCGGATTTTGCTACCGGAGAGGCACGTTCGGTGACCGACGTCAACCTCAACAGTGTATTGAGGGGTAGTCCTTACCAATGGATGGCCGATGGAGAGAAAATACTATTCAAGGCTATGGTTAAAGATCGGGGAGAAGCTCCACAACAGCCCTCAGCGCCGCCTGGCCCCATCATTCAGGAATCGAACGGTGACGAGGCTCCGGTGCGAACATACCAGGACCTGCTGCAAAACCCCCAAGATGAAAGTCTGTTCCAATTCTACGCAGTATCACAACTGCAAGTCCTGGATCTGGCCAGCGGAGTAGCCAGTCCTATTGGTAACCCGGGTATTATCCGAACGATATCATTATCGCCTGATAATCAGTATATTTTATTGACAGTGCTTAAAAAGCCGTTTTCCTATATCGTTCCGTACTACCGATTTCCATTTGAAGCCCTGATCATTGATCTCCACGGAAATCTGATTAAGCAGGTAGCAGACATTCCCCTGGCTGAGAACATTCCCAAAGGATTCGACGCGGTGCGAACCGGCCCCCGCAGCTTTAGGTGGAGAGCTGACCAGGCTGCCACGCTTTATTGGGTGCAAGCTCTGGACGGGGGAGACCCCGCTCAGGAGGCGGATCACCGGGATCAGTTATTCTACCTTCCGGCTCCGTTCGAGGGCGATGCTATTCCCGATGTAAAACTGAAGTTACGTTTCAGTGGTGTGGACTGGGGTCATAGTGAATTTGCTATCACCTATGAACGTTGGTGGCTTACCCGGCAGCATATTACTGCCTCCTTCCATCCGGGCCAATCCCGAAGCCGGAAAATAATTTTTGACCGATCCTTTGAGGACCGTTACAACGATCCCGGTGATTTTGAAATTACTACAAATCAGTATGGAGAGCACGTATTACTATTAAATGAGCGGGGTGAGCTACTTTTAACTGGAGTCGGTGCCTCCGCGGAAGGAAATCGTCCGTTACTACGAGCCTTTCAGCCCGATAATGGCAAGATCAAAGAACTCTGGAGGTCGCAAGCCCCTTTTTACGAGTTTCCTTTAAAAGTTTTTGATAAAGATGGGACAACCTTACTTACCCGCAGGGAGTCCCGGGAGCAGCCGCCGAACTTTTACCTCAGGGACTTAAAGAAAAACAGACTTACCGCCTTAACTGATTTTGAGCATCCCTATCCCGAATTAGCCGGGGTCGAGAAAAAAGTGATCCATTACCAGAGAAAGGACGGGGTAGCTTTGAAAGGGGATCTTTATCTACCTCCGGGTTACGAACCATCCCAGGGGCCGCTGCCGGTTATTATGTGGGCCTATCCCAGTGAATATAAAAGCGCAGACGCCGCCAGCCAAGTGGAGGGGTCACCTTATGAGTTTATAAGGCTGGGATGGTGGACACCTTTGTATTTTCTTACCCGGGGCTACGCTATCCTCGATGACCCCAGCATGCCGGTGATAGGGGAAGGGGAGGACCAACCAAATGATTCATTCCGTTCTCAATTAGTAATGAATGCCGCCGCGGCAGTGGAGAAGTTGAAGGAAATGGGGGTCAGTGATGGAGAGAGAATTGCCATTGGAGGTCATAGTTACGGGGCTTTCATGACCGCCAACCTGTTGGCGCATTCCGACCTGTTTGCCGGAGGCATTGCCCGTAGCGGAGCTTATAACCGCACCTTAACACCATTTGGGTTTCAGGCTGAGGAAAGGACTTACTGGGAAGCTCCTGAAGTGTACTATAGGATGTCACCTTTTATGCATGCCGATAAGATCAATGAACCCATTCTAATGATTCACGGAGAAGCCGACAATAATTCCGGAACTTTTCCCGTCCAGAGCAAACGTTATTTTGCAGCCCTTAAAGGAATGGGGGCCCAAGCCAGGTTGGTGATGCTACCCTATGAAAGTCATGGCTACCGGGCCAAGGAATCAATTCTTCATATGCTTTGGGAAATGGACCGCTTTCTGGAAAAATACATAAAACCTGTCAAACAGCAACAGTTAGAAGAGATTCGGATAGAATCAGGAGTTAAATAGTGGTGTTGGAAGGCTCGAATATTTATTAAAAAGAAATAAAATGAACCCTTAGAGGGTTCAATACCAAGACAGAAGGCAATTAATTTTTTTGCATATTTTGAGGCCTGGAATAGCTGACAGAATATCTGATTACAGGCTTATTTTCATTATTCTAAGATTAACCCATATTGGGTGATGTTTGTGGTTGGTAGAATGCCTGGATTTTCTTAGATTCTAAGAAATTTTACCAGGTTTTAAAGACCTGGAAACAACTACTAATTCATTTAAATCACTAATTCTATGTTAAAAATCTATACTAAATTTTCTTATCTACGCTACCTGGCATTAGGCGCCATACTCTTTCTATGTGTGGCCCTAAAAGCACAGGAAAAATTAAGCGTTCCCGGTGCAGTAAGTCATTTGGTTATTAACGATAATGGCGATATCAAATGCACTATACATCTAAATGACCAACTAGCCCTTGATCATCATGAAAGTGTAGCCAGTAGTATTCGCTCCACGAATGCTGCTCAGAGCACCACGAGCAATGCGAAAAAAGGCCAAACCGGAGCTGATATCCAGGTGGATTACTTTCTATTGGATCCCGCTTTTCTGCCCCAGGTTTTTGATGCTATTGAAGCTTTCCAATTCGCCGTAGACATCTGGGCCACTAAGATCAGCTCCGATCAGACTATAAGAGTAGCGGCGGTATTTGACGAGTTGGACGAGGGAGTTTTAGGTTCGGCTGGGCCCACTTTTATATTTGCTGATGTGGAGGGTTTGGAGAGAGAGACCTGGTATGGGAATGCCCTGGCTGACAAGTTAGCCGGAGAGGATTTGACCCCCGGAGTGTATGATATCGTAGCCAGGTTTAGTACCGTATTTCCCAACTGGTATTTTGGCACTGATGGCAATACACCCGATGATGATTTTGATTTTCCTTTTGTAGTGCTTCATGAACTGGGGCATGGCCTCGGTTTCTTCGGATCGATGTTTGTAGACAATGCCACCGGTATAGGCTTGTGGGGGTTTGGCATAACAAATCCTTTGTATCCCGCTATCTATGACCGGTTGGCTCATGATGAAAATGGGAAACAACTGATCAAAGAAAACAAATTTGCTAATTTCTCAACTGAATTGGGATCTGTCCTATTAGATGACCCACTGGTATTCCGGGGCCCTAGAATATCCAAAGTGACGGAAGGTGAGGGAGCCAGAATTTTCACTACTCTAGATTTCCCAGGATTTGAGGGCCTTTGGCTGCCGGGTTCCAGTTATTCACATCTGGATTTCTTTACCTATGCCGGCGGGCCCAATGGGTTAATGGTGCCTTTTTTGAGTAGGGGTCTATCCTTGCAAGATCCCGGAGAGATCACTTTGGCGATTTTCGATGACATGGGTTGGAATGGCAAAGTAAACCGCCCAACCTTACGGGAAAATCCGTTAATTGAAGAAAACACGGTTTTCCCCGTAGCGCTTTATCCCAACCCGGTAGACGGGCAGTTTATCGTAGATCTGGGTGACAGGGCTGGGGAGTTGTCAGGCGCCCGGTTGCTGGACCCATTAGGTCGTGAGCATCATATGGACTACTCATTGTACGAGAATGGTAGAAAAGCCATATTCACCGGTTTGAGTCCTAAATTAAATCCCGGGGTCTACATGTTGCAGTTACAACTGCAGGAGGATAACAAATTGCTGCGATTTATTAAAAACTAATTCCATAAGTTTAAAAAAAAGCCCTGACGATACTCCTGTCAGGGCTTTTTCTTTATAACCTGGGCCGTACACGACCCCCATGTTCCTGATTTCGCTTACGCAAGATCTCTTTGGTATTTTCCTTGGGATCACGGAGCCTTAGGTCTTGACCTGTTCTTGGCTGGTGTGCAGATCGCCTGCTTTCGCGAACCCGTCCATCATCAACTCTCCGGGTATTATGCTGAGGGTTCCTTTGAACATTATCCCTGCTTCGTTGCACTTGTTGCCTATTTCGCTGGACTAGTTGATCCCGCCGGTTTCCGTGCTGATTGGAGAAATTTCTTTCCCTTTCAGATGTACCATGGTCAGGGCGGGTATAATACTGACTACTGCCCCGGGCAGGTGTACGGTAGTTTCCATGACCTCTCCTCCTGTTATGGTCATGACGCTGGTTTCCATGGCCATGTTTGAAGTTTCCGCCTCTGTGTCCATGATTCTTATAACGTCCCTGATAATGCTTATATGGCTTATGGTGGGCATAATATCCACGACCGTGATATTTTGCATGTTTCCATCGTTTGTAGTGCCTGTGTACCGGATGGTAGTAAATAGAACCATATCCATAGAAAGGTCGATAAATATACCTGGGATATCGGTTAACCAAAATATTTACATGCACATTGCAGCCATAATACGGGTCATAGTCACTATAGTAACCTGCATCATAATGCTGGTAGTGGAAATTGCAATACTCATCGCAGTAATGACTGGCCAATGGATAATGATCATAGTACGAATGGCCGTAAAATCCGCCACGCGGACCTAAAGTTACTCTGGCAAAACCGGTTCGATGCTGAATAACGATGTCAAAAGTTAATCTCCCCCGCCGATGCATTCTCCGGGAGTGTATCAAGTCAAAATGATGATACCGGTCACCTAATGACCATAAAACCGCTTCCGGTAAATAATGATCATGATTTCGATGCTCTCCTGAGGTGGTCAAAGACCCCAACCCTAATAAAATAATAATAAACACACTTTTCATCTCTCATAAAATCTGGTAATTATCCAATTTGATACAAGGATAATGCCAATACCAGGTAATTAGTTGACCAATCGATGGTATTATTACATTATTTGAATGGTAAGTAATTGATAAACAAATGATTACCAAAATAGAAAATAGTGTTTGCAAGCCATTTTATAATTTCAGGGTATCCTGGCTGATAAGGATCTTACCCCGGCTGGAGTCCCTGAGTTGCATTATGTTATCCGGGGTAGCTTTAGCTTCATTAAATTGAGAAGCATTTACCCATAGGCTGTCTTCCCCGGATTCTGTAAGTACCAAATGAAGCAATTGTGAAGTGAGTATAACCGCACGAGAGCGCCAATCGTCAGATTGTGATGACCGTGCGAAATTAGATATTAATGTTCTAGCTTTCTGCTGATATGCCTTTAATTTAAAAATACGGTCTATAAACCAATCACTATTAGCCAATAGCAAATCCCGGTATTTAATTAAACAATCACCTAGGCCATCTCCACACCAAGATTTCACTAATATTACCTGTGGTCGATCCTCGACAATCTGATTCAAAACCCTAAATACACCATGAGTGCGCACCAGTCTACCCAGGTCTAACATCATTAGATTATTACTCTGTTTCATACACTTTAATAGAAGGCGCATCAGAATTATTACCGGATAAGCGAAATAATTCGGTAATGTTGCTGTGAATTAGTCTATAGATAGGCATAAAGTATTAAATTATAAGTTACAAGTAACACCCATATATATGTTTCATAAGGAACTGCCCCAGGTGACCTATCAGGCCATGAACCAAACCATTCCTACTACCATAGGAAATACTTTGCTTCAAGTTTCTATTGATAATAAGATTCCCCATCTCCACGAATGTGGTGGCAATGGTTTATGTACTACCTGCAGGGTAAGGATAATTGAAGGGATAAACAATTTAAGCCGGATCAGTAAAAAAGAAAGGATATTAGGGAATAAGCGTAACTGGGACCCGTCCATCCGACTTGCTTGTCAGAGCCGTGTACAGGGAGATGTAGTGATACAACGACTGGTTTGGAGTAGCGCGGAAATCAGTCACTTGCAAATGGAAGAGTTCGAGGGAGAAAAAGGTGATCAGCGGTCACTGGCAATCCTTTTTTGTGATATGAGAAATTTTACTCAAATCGCGGATGATCATCCCGATTTTGACCTGGCCTATATGTTGGATAAATTTTTTCAGGCTACGGGTGATCCCATAGTAATCAATAATGGAATAATTTATCAATATGCCGGCGATGAAATTATTGGGATATTTGGCAGTACCGAGAATGACCCTCAAAAGGCTTGCCTGGATGCCATTAGAGCAGCACTTGGCATGCAATATGCAGTGGAGCGGCTGAATAAGTTGGAATTACGCGATTTTGATACCCAATTTAAAGTAGGTATCGGATTACATTTTGGACCAGCTTTTCTGGGTTATCTGGGACATGCGAGTTTAAGACAGTTTTGTGTAGTGGGTGATTCCATGAACATAACCAGTAGGATTCAGGCACAGAACAAAGAATTGGATACTAATATCCTGATTAGTGAACAGTTTTTAAATACACTCCCCTCCCACACCCTTCATCTGGGTATCAAATCGATGGTAAGTTTAAAAGGAAAGACCGACTTATTTGAAATTTATGAAGTTTTGGGCTTCACCATCCCTGATGTCAATCTGGAAGTACAAGCAACACTCGATTTACTATTACAAGAGGAAGACAAGTTTGCCATGCGTTTCTATGATAGAGTATTTGAAAGAGCTCCGGAGGTAAGGGAATTATTTAAATCAAATATGCTGGATCAAGGCAGAATGCTAACCCATATGCTGGGTGGTGTAATCCATGGATTAAGCCGTCCAGATCACCTGGTGGTGGGATTAAAAAAACTGGGAGATCAACACAGAAAATACGGAGTAAACAAGTCTCACTATCCGGTGGTAAAGGAAGTATTGTTGGAAACCATCTATGAACAATTGGGGGAGGAAGCCACTGATGATGTCAAGGATTGTTGGCGACAAGCCATAGAAACCGTTATCGCCCTAATGCAAGGAAACGGGGCCAGGTAACACCAGTACTTCTGCAAGAAACAAGCCCGAACTATGAGCCCGGGCTTGCCATACGAAACAGGTTATCTAAAGATGTTATGAAAGATCTAATGATCACTTTAATTAACGTGAATCAGTTGTAAGAAGAGAGAAAATTTATAGCTTGGAGGTCTCATTATCAGAAATTGAGACTTATTCTTCCAAATCCGCACTTAATTTGATGATACAAGCTGAAATTGTTGCCGCTATAAGGCGCTTGATTAATACTTTAAGACCCGCTATGGAGGGCAGAGGCTATGATCTAAAATTGGTCTCAGATCTGCCTGATTTGACCCTGGACTTCATTCCTGAAGTGCTGAGTTCAACCATTATCGGGATATTGCATCAAGTAGAAAGACCAGCAGATGGTAGGGAAATTCTAGTTACTATGAAGCAATCAAATCCATCATACCTAACCATCATGCTTTCCATTCCCACCATTCTGGGAATTGACATTGCCCCTTATCGTCGAACACTACAGACCATGGATAGTGAGATATTCCTCAGCCCGGGAAAGCATCAGAATGAGGGGTCGCAGGTTTTGATCGAGATACCTATTTCAAATACGGCACCATACACCCCTATTGATTAGAGGGGCTTAGGTAAAACTGGCTTGATTTAAATATGCATACGCCCCCTGCAAATTGGCAAAGGGATCATCAGTTCTTTCATCCTCCACAAAATAATGTTGCATACCGGCGGTTTCCTTTAGTCCAAAAATAGTCTGGAAATCTATGATTCCTGTACCTACAGTGGTTTGTTCCAGGTCCTCCGCGGCATCCTTTACATGAAACGACGAGAATCGCCCGGGATACTGCTCTATCAACTCTACGGGATCCCAGCCTCCCTTGGTAATCCAGTACAAATCGGCTTGGAAAGTGACCAGATCTGGTTGGGTTTCTTGTAACAGAATTTCCAAAGCTGTTATATCGCCCTGCTTTTCAAATTCGAAATCGTGGTTATGATAGCCTAATTGTAGCCCATGTTCCTTAAACATAGCGCCAACTTCATTGAGGGTTTCGGCAATTTTATGATAATCATTCCGTAAGTCATCAGCCAGGTAAGGCACCAGCACATAAGTGAGTCCGGCTTCTTGGGCAGCCTGCAATACCGGTTCAGCTTCATCGGCAGTGAAGTAAGTGGCGTGGGATGACAGCAGGGTCATGCCGGTATCTTCCACAATTTGACGGTATTCCTGGGCGGACCTGTCGAATATTTTTCCATCAGTTCCCAACCCATAGGCTTCAATATATTCAAATCCGATATCCGCCAATCTGGCAATAGTACCTGAGAAGTCTTCCTTCAGGGCATCCCTTACAGAATATACCTGTACCCCAATGGACTTTCTTGGCAATGGGATATCCGTAACCACGCTGTCAGCAGCCTCCCTTTCTTCCACCTGGTCCCCAGGATTCGTGCATCCGTAAGGTAGTAATATACTGCCCGCTGCTAAGTATGAACTGCTTCGTATAAATTTTCTTCTAGACTTCATGTATCATGATTTTATGATCGGACAAATTAATATAAAAAAATTACGAATTACCAGTGACCAATATGAGGCCTAAATTTCGATAACCATTTTCCAATACAAAACCAGATTGCATACCAACCCAGACTCCAAAGTATTATAACGGTTCCAGGTCACCTAGAGTGGTAGGTATTAACTCAGCTACTGTGGGATGGATATGCACCGCATTTCGGATCACAGTATATGGGGCATCAGCATACATAATGTCAATGATACTGTGTATGGTTTCGTCTCCATCCACTCCTAATATCGATGCACCCAAGAATTTCTGGGTTTCAGCATGTACCAGAAATTTCATAAATCCCTGGGTTTCTCCTTTTTCCTTAGCCCTGGCTACTCTTTTCATAGGGCGACTTGCTACCAGCGCCTTAATTCCGGCTTCTTTAATCTGGGTTTCGGTCATGCCAACCCTGGCCAGTGGTGGGTCGGTAAAAAGTCCATAGCACAGGATGCGGTCCCTTAAAGACCGATTGCCATCTTCTAATAAATTAGCAGCCACAATCTCAAAGTCATTGTAGGCGGTGTGAGTGAAAGCTCCAGATCCGTTGCAATCCCCCAGAGCCCAAACATTACCCTGACTGGTTTCCAGGCGATCATTCACCTTTATAAACCCCTTATCATCAGTATTGATATGGGTATTTTCCAGTCCCAATTCGGTGGTGTTGGGAGATCTGCCGGTGGCTAACAATAAATGACTACCAGCTAATTCAGGTGGACCTTCTTCACAGTCGAGATTGACCTTAAGATCTCCGGTTTTACCGATGCCCCCTATACAGGTAGCATTGAATCTAACCTCGATGCCTTCGTCCTGCAAAATTTCCAATATGGCTTCAGATACATCCGGATCCTCCCGTTGTACCAGTCGATCGCCCTGTTCTACGATAGTGACCATGCTGCCAAAACGACGGAACATTTGTCCAAACTCCAAACCGATATAGCTACCACCTACAACGATTAAATGTTCCGGGGCATAGTCCAGGTCCATAATAGATCTATTAGTCAGATATTCTACATCATTGAAGCCATTAGGAATGAACGGCCTTCCACCTACATTTAGAAAAATTTTTTCCGCTTCCAGGGTTTCATCACCGATGTTAAGGCGATAGGGATGGACAAAACGGGCTTGCTGACGGAAGATGGAGAGGTTATCTGTGCCATTCAACCATTTTTCCAGGCCTTCCACGGAATTGCTAACAATCCGATCCTTTCGGGCCTTTACTTCCTTCATATCTACCTTTATATCACCTGTAATTTTAATGCCAAAATCGAAGGCTCGCTGGGCGATAAAAGCAGTTTTGGCGGAGGCCACCATGGTTTTGGTAGGTGTGCAACCAGTATTCACACAGGTACCACCTAAGGTGTCCTTCTCTACAATTGCGGTTTTCAAACCAGAAGCGGCCAGTTTAGCGGCAAGGGAAGGCCCGGCCTGGCCGGCGCCGATCACTACGGCATCAAAATTCTTCATTACATTTCAAGGTTTTAATGGGGCGGATAGCCCTAAACAGTTTAAGGTATCAAAAAAAATTGACTGAAATTAGATAAGAGCGTAGGAGTTTTCCAGTTATGACGGTTATTAAATTGAAAACCAGAAATCCAATAAAATGATAAGTGGTAATTTGAAATTTTTTATAGGGTGTGGATTGTTGATTTTGTTGACTGCATGTCTGGATGACGATGATAACATGGATGCCCCCCAATCGGTAATGGATAAAGTGCAGGCCATAGTTGATGGTACGGCAGTGAGTTCAGAGGCAGAGTTGGAGAATGGCGTTTCCGCCTGGAAGCTTGAGGTGGTCACTTCAGGTGGGGCAGAAGTCGAGATCTATTACCGGCAGGACGACCTGTCTTTGATAAGAATAGATGGCGAAAATGGTCCTTTTAACTACAACGCCTTTCCTGGAAATGGATTGATAGATTTTGCCCAGGCTCTCTCTGTTGGCGCTGGTCAGACTCCAGAGGATCTTTCAGCATGGAGATTGCGACGGGAGGACAGATATGACAGTAGTTGGGTATATTCACTGGATTACCAAACTACCAGGGTAATGGTCGATGCTAAAGACGGTATGGTACTGGAAGTCGAAAATTAGCTGCTCGCAAGGCAGCCCCGAGGATAACACAGGGGCTGCCGTACCTTTTGACCAATAACCAACCTGTTGCTGAACCAGCCTAGCTTTGCCAGGTCACTAACTATTTCCGTCCTTAAGTCGTATCCTATTCGTCTAAAATTGGAATACTATCGGAATTGAGTATTTTACTAATGTAATGCCGGAACTAGCTGAATATCAGGACAAGTTTATTGAATTGCAACCAGCCCTCAGGTCGTATCTATACCGCCTGATGGCGGTAAAACAGGAGGCTGAAGATCTGACCCAGGATACATACCTGAAGGTTTTTAAAAGTTTACATCAATTTAAGGGCAAATCCAGCTTTAAGACTTGGGTGTTTTCCATTGCCACCAATCTTGCCCGGGATCAACTACGCAAGACAAAGCGCTGGCAGGTAGATTATCAGGATAATTGTCGCACAGCCACTTACCGGTCTCAAAAGCTAAGAGATACCATGGCCGGTATTGTTCAGCAGGCACCGCACGGCAAGTATGTGATCAAAGAACACATTGATTTTTGTTTTACCTGTATGTCCAAAACCTTAAGCTTGGAACAGCAAATATCTATGATGCTTAAAGATATTTATCAATTCAAAATATCTGAGATCATGCAAATCATGCATCTCTCTGAGGGTAAGGTAAAACATGCCCTGGCCGATGCCCGAAATACCCTAAGGAGCATTTTTGATCACCGGTGTTCACTGGTCAATCAACAGGGGGTTTGCTACCAATGCACCGAGCTCAATGGTATTCTCAATCCCAGACAGGATGCTCAACAGGAGGCCATGAGACTCAAAATGGTTAAGGAGAGGGGTAAAGCCAATTACCGACGTTTGCTTGAATTACGGAAAAGGCTGGTACGGCAAATCGATCCGTTGAATGCAGAGGGCTCTGATCTACATAATTATATGCTGGAAAACCTGCCCGAATACCAAAAATAATCCATCTGATTTCGTCCGTTATCAAGGTCTACTTAGTCTAAAGATTAGTAATTATCTAAAAAGACCAAAAAAATGGAAGAACAAGTAAATGCTTTAAACTGGTTTGAGATACCGGTTCAGGATTTTGAAAGGGCTGTTGGATTCTATCAGAACCTTCTACAAACAAACCTCTTCATCATGAATATGAACAACATCAGAATGGGTTTTTTTCCTTCAGCCAATGGTGGGGTAGGTGGTTCAATCTGTTGTGGTGAAGGCCTGGAGCCCTCTCTGACCGGCACCTGTATTTTTTTAAATGCCGGAACCGGCATAGATCAGATGCTGAAACGGGCAGAACACTCCGGAGGCGAGATATTGATCCCCAAAACCTTTGTTTCCCAGGAAATCGGCCACATTGCCTATGTTAAGGATTCGGAGGGGAATAAGATAGGTTTGCATTCTACCAATTGATTTTAACACCGGTACTTATGAACTATCTAATAATCGGGGTTTTTGCCCTTACTATGATGGGCGGACTTTATTTGGCCTCTTTAATTTTCAGGAATAAAGCCATAACTTTTAGTGAGGCCAATATTCACGGCGCCATTGCACTTTTGGGACTGGTGCTCTTGCTTTATCACACATTGACATCAGAAGTTCAAGCTCAATGGCTAGCACTAGGCTTATTGCTGGTAACCGCGTTAGGAGGTGTTTACCTATATTACAATCACAAGCGGGGTACACCAGGACCGAAATCGGCGGTAATCATTCATGCGGTTTTCGCCACAGCGGGGTAATCGCTTTAATATTGACCATAGTTTAATTTTCTTGACATGGATGATAAATGTAAATTTCAAGGTCTCACCAAACCCGGAATTAGTTGCCCTCTTTGCCAAAAGGGTGAATTAGTGCCTGCTAGAGGTAGATTTGGTCCAATTTATAAATGTGATGCCAGGGGTTGTAAATTCTATTTGGATTCCCGCCCCACGGGAGCCCATTGCGAGTACCTCAGGGAAGGAGAGCCTTGTGGTAATTTAATGGTAGAGGGCACTAAGACCATTCCCGATCGTTGTTCGGATCGAAGCTGCCCCAACCGCAATCCACATAAACTATAAGTGAGTGGTTCAAGGGGCTATCCACAGGCTTTTTGTATTTTTTCCAATAATGCCCATATTAGACCAAGGATAAAATCTGCTAAAACGATTTGTTTCGCAACAGTCACTTGATCATTCAGAAACTGAAGGGCTTGGGATCTGGCCAAATGCAGGGCTAATCCAGGGCCAATTTATGTGGTTTATATCCAGCAGCCGGAGCAGTGAAACTGGACTTAGAAAGTTACGCCGGCATTTTGGATTGGTTGTGGTATCGGACGTGGACTTGATTTGAGGCAATAATTTAAAAGGATGTGGCTTAGTGGACTTGGAACCTGGTTTCGCAGAGGAATTGGACATAACGGTATTGATAAAGAAGAAATAGCATTATCGGTAAAAATTCGAGGATACCCTTTATTACTAACGAGCAATGGATGAAAGGTCCGGGTTTCGGAACAAACTAAAAAGCTGGCTATTGGCTATCGGCCCGGGTATAATGGCCATCGGATATACCGTGGGCACCGGCAGCGTTACTTCCATGATCGTTGCCGGCAGCAGCTACGGCATGACCCTGCTATGGGTTTTGTTACTGAGTTGTCTTTTCTCAGGTATTTTACTGGAAGCTTACGGGCGATTTGCGGTAGTCACTGGTAGCACCGCACTATACAGTTTCAGGAAGCATTTTAAATGGGGTAAGCCCATGGGTTTATTGATACTGGCAGGAGTAACTTTTGCCCAATGGAATTCTCTGATTGGCATATTAGGCATTTCTTCTAACGTAATTTTTGAGACCTTGACCTTATTCATACCTCAACTCGCCGCCAATGAATATGCGGTGGTGTTGATATTGGCGGTGGTCATTATTATTGTCATGAACCTCTTTCTTTGGGTGGGCAAGTACCAGTTTTTTGAAAAGATACTGGTGATATTTGTGAGTTTCATGGCTTTCTCTTTCATCTTCTCATTATTTATTGTGTTGCCTCCCCCTGAGGAAATACTGGAAGGACTGGTACCCAGAATTCCCCAAGTAGAAGGAGGAAGGCTGTTGACCGCGGCGTTCGTGGGTACCACCATGGCGGCTCCTACTTTTATATCCAGGCCTCTATTTATCAGAGGTAAGGGATGGGATATTAAAGAACTGAGCCACCAGAGAAAAGATGCCGTGATGGCTGCTATTTGGCTGTTTATCATTAATGCTTCAATAATGGCTGTGGCCATGGGATCCATGTTCTTTCAGGGTAAATCGGTGGATAAGGCATTGGATATGGTTTATGCCCTGGAGCCTATAGCGGGTAAACTTGCTATCAGTGTATTCCTGCTGGGGACGCTCAGTGCGGGATTGTCATCCATTTTTCCCATTTTAATGATAGCACCGTTGCTAATAGCCGACTATCAATCCGGGCAGCTCGATCTTCGCAGTACCCGGTTCAGAGTTTTGGTCGTCATAGCCAGCGTTATCGGTTTGTTGGTACCAGTGCTGGGAGCAGATGCGGTGCAAGCACAAATAGTAACTCAAATTTTTAGTGTATTTGTACTTCCGCTAGTGATATGGGGTATTTTAATTTTAATCAACCGATCCTCCGTTATGGGAGTACACCGGGCGGGCTGGGGCCTCAACCTGGGGATAGGAGCCGCCCTACTGTTCAGTTTATATATGTCTTACCAAGGGATAGTAGCGATAGTGGGGCATTTTAACTAAAGATTTTTGTAAATTCTCATCTATCAGAAAATTATCAGGGATATGAAACTTTTATTGTTATTGATCACCCTTGGATTTAGCTTGTTTAAGGTGTCTGCCCAGGACTTCAGCCAAAAAGCGCATGAATTTTTAAATTCATTAGGTCCGGAATTGCGGCAACAAGCAGTATTCGATCTTCAGGACGATGAGCGCTTAAACATGAACTATGTTCCTACCAGCAGAAAGGGACCTAGTTTCAATGATTTTACTGATGAACAATCCACCAAAGCGCTAGCGTTATTAAAAGCCTGTCTCAGCGAGCAAGGGATGGAAAAGGCCACTGATATCATAGCCTTGGAAACTATCCTGCGGATCAAGGAAAACGCAAACCACCGGGATCCCAAAGACTACCACCTTTGCATATTCGGGGATCCCACTCCAGACGGGTTATGGGGCTGGCGCTTTGAAGGTCATCATCTTTCTTTGAATTTTACTAATGGCAAAGGAGTATTGGCTTCCGCCACTCCTTCATTTTGGGGATCGAACCCCGCCATTGTAGATATCGACCGGGACCGGGGCAAACAGGTGTTGAAAAAAGAAACCGAATTGGGTTTCCAACTGATCAATTCTATGGATCAACAGCAACTGTTGCAGGCCAGGTTCAGTGAAACAGCACCCAGAGAGATCATTACCGGCAACCAAACCCACGTGCAGGCGCTTGAGCCCAAAGGAATCTCTTACTCCAATCTCAACCCCGCACAGCAGGAGATATTGATGAAGCTGCTGGAAGTATACATTAAAAATTACCAGTGGGGATTCGCGGAAAGCTTTAAAAAGCGCATAGAGCAATCCGGAATTGATAATCTTTCTTTTGCCTGGGCCGGTGGATTAAAACCCGGACAAGGCCATTATTACAGGATACAGGGCCCCATGTTGCTGATCGAGTATGACAATACCCAAAATGGCGCCAATCATGTGCACACCGTCGTGCGCGATCTGGAAAACGATTTTGGGGAAGATATTTTAAGACAGCACTACAGCAGCCAACACTAGCACGGATACCCCTAAGTCAGGTTAAGGTTACCTTTCTGGCTGGCTGTCATTAAGCGAGTATATTAACTCTTTTTTGCTGGCGATGAAAAGTGTACTAAAATCCGGTAATTATTCCTTCCGACACACTATAGGCTTGATCCTGGGTGTGATCATAGCGATATTGGCCCTGGTGCTGGTGGGGTGTACCGAGGGAGATCAAGTTAGATTAGCATTAGGTTCAGAGTTAGATAGCAGCTCCTTTTCTGAAATAATTGATTTTTTTTAAATCTGGATCAATATATAATCCATTCCAACCAATCAGTCAGTCAAAGGATCATATTTTAAATGAAGAAATTTTATACTCCACATTAATACATCTTGTTTTGCCAGGTCGCACCTCCGATTTTCCCGACCTCAACGGATGGACCTTGCCGTATAACCCCAATAAAATTTGGGAGGATCATTTTGCATTGAACGTGGACTCATTAAGCTTCGTTATAAATTTAATGAATACTTGGCGCTGGTCTTGCCAATTCTGTTCTAGAGAAACCAGTGAACCGGTATTTATAAACCGCCTTACTAAAAACTTCCGGATTTCATCTAGGGAGACTGGTCTGCTAACCTTGAATATTATTCCAAAACCTACACACCTGGTGTAGAGTCGACACCACAACTCTTATTTTTCTCGATCACAACTCTCTGATTTTTAGTATACCAGTCTCTGGTATAATGTTTTCTTTCAAATATTATGATGTGAAACCGTCATTATAGGTGAATATCATATAAACACATAATCTTTAATCATCAAAGTATAAACCTGAATTGTTATGAATAAACTAATAAACCTGGTGTTGGGATTTTTAACGGTGGTAATGCTGGCTTGGTGTACTCAACCGGATCGCAACAATAGCGAACTGGCGGCCGATGACCCATACGAAGAATCTGCAGTAGAGGAAACTGTAGAAATGCCTGCTGTGGAGATCGAAGCTGAGAGCATGACTCAGCAACCAGCATATGATGAAATGACTGAGGATGAAAGACGGCAACTCTCCACGCTTCAAGAACAAGGCCGTGGGATATCAGAAGAAATGAACCAGATCCGGGATAAATATCCTGAAATGAGGGCTCAGCTATCCGCTGACCCTGAAGGAGACTATGAGATTGCAACCGGTCGATACAGTACATATGTGCAGGGTATAGATGACGAGACTGATCACAATCGGTATCGCGGTTTAATGGCAGATCGTTATGAGAATCGCCGAAAACAACGGGATATGTTTAACCGTAATCCCGATGAATTGGCTCAGCCTATTAATGGGTACATGGCCCTGTATGAGCATTTGGAAGGCAATTTAACCTATCCCGAGATAGCCGTTGAGCAAAATATTGGTGGCAGTGTTTTGGTGGAATTTGATCTGGATGATCATGGAGAGGTTCATAATGTGAGAGTTACGGAGGGAATCGACCAGGCGAAAGATGAAGAAATTGCTGCAGCCTTCAATCAGGCGGCTATGGAGGCGGTAAAGTCCACTTCAGGCCTATGGAATCCCGCCGTTAAAAATAATAGGAAAGTAGCCAGTACGGTAGAGATACCGGTAAATTTTGATAAACCCCAGTAAGATTTTAAACTAAGCCTCCCCAGCGGAGGCTTTTTCATATAAAGAACCACGTATCGGTCCTGGTTTCTCCAGCCACTTAGGCTGTGCTTTTAGATAATTTAGGAAATGCGGTGGTGAATACTCCTTTAAGGCTATCTAGCTGCACTTTAAAATGGTCGCGTTGGGTAGAAATTTGCTGCAATTCCACTAGGGCACTACTTCGAAAATCTTTTAAAGATTGGATTTTCTGCTCAAATACTTCTCCGGTAATCTCCTGGGACTCAACCGCCTCTTTTAAGTTGTTTAGTTCTGCTCTCCTTTCATTCCACTGTTTGGTAAATTGATTGAACGAATTAATTTCCCCGGTAAAGTCAGCCTTCATGCGGTTGCTGTAAGAGATCAGAGAATCCAAGGTGGTCTTTGATTTAGCCGGCAAATTTTTATTAGCCTGCATTACTTTTTGCATGCGGCTGATAAAATTATTGGCCGCCTGGCCGTCACCCTTGATACTGTCAAGGGTTTGTCGAATGGTGGCTCCAGACTCCAGCCAGTCAGCCTGGAAAGTCATCAATTCGCGCTTAGCATCGGATAGGTCCTCCTTAGAATCGCAACTAAATAATAGGGTCAGGCAAAGGGTTAGCAAATAATAGGTTTTCATGGTAATGGAATTTTAAATGCCTGAAAATTTAGCATCTTTTCTCATTACCATAGCCATCAGCTGGTCAAATTATTTTTCAATTTGGATGGTCAGACTTCAAACAAATATTCCCTAACCGCAATCCTGAGTGATGATCAAAAAGTCAGGGCAGAACTTCTACCTGATCCGACAAGCGGTCAAAAGCATACCCCATGGTGAAGATGATAATTTGGTAATAAAATATCTTCATTATTACGTATAATTCCGTAGGCATATTACATAGTAATAGCAAATAATTTTGGTGAATTTCCACTATAATCCAGTTTAGGACCAGCTCCTGCTTACCTATGCCTTGACTGCTTTGGCTAATGATCAGATATTTTTTATTTTGATCTTCTAATTTAAGTTAAAACCATATCCCATGCGCCTTCTAAAGTTAACAATTATAGCCTTGATGTTTCTGCCTTTCAGCCAAACAGCTTATGGGCAAGGAGTGATAGAAAAATTACAGGAAATAGCCATCATTGATCAAAAAGTGATGATGCCGATGAGGGACGGAGTCCGGTTGGCAACTGATATTTACCGGCCCAAAACCAAAGACAAAGTAGGGGTTATATTTTCCAGGACCCCATATAATTTCAACTCCTGGGGTGATGGCGAAGTCAGAACCCGTACTTATGAAAAGGCTTACGAAGCGGTCTCCAGAGGGTTTGCTTACGTAGTTCAAAATGAGAGAGGTCGTTTCTTTTCCGAGGGAGACTGGGATATTCTGGGCACACCCCTAACCGACGGATATGATGCCTTTACCTGGATGTCAGAACAGCCCTGGTGTAACGGAAAGATTGCTACTTACGGTTGTTCATCAACTGCTGAGTGGCAAATGGCAGTAGCCGCTTTGGATCATCCAGCCCATGTAGCCATGGTCCCACAAGGTTTCGGGGCCGGTGTAGGACGGGTGGGGAAATACTACGAACAGGGAAACTGGTATCGTGGTGGGGTGGAGCAAATGCTGTTTTTTTCCTGGCTTTACAGTACCCAACATGATGATATGGAACCTAGCTTGCCAGAAGGCATTACTCAAAAGGATTTGCAGCGCATACAACGTTTTTATGATATGGCGCCGGAGTATCCGGAGGTGGATTGGGTAGAAGGTTTTAAATATCTGCCAATACAGGATATAATTACTGCGCAGCAGGGCCCGGTGGGAGTATATGAAAAAATGATCCGGCGCAAACCCAATCACCCAGACTGGTTTAAGGGGGGGCTTTACCATGATGATATGGGATTTGGCGTCCCCAGCTTCTGGTTTGTATCCTGGTATGATGTATCGGTAAGCCCCAATCTGGCCTTGTTTAATCATGTTAGAAATAATATCGAATCATCGGAGGTTGCTGACAATCAATATCTGGTAATCGCTCCCACCTTACATTGCCGTTTTACTCGTGCCACCGAAAATACCGTGGTAGGAGAACGAAATATGGGAGATGCCAGGTTAAACTATGATGAAATGATCTATGGTTGGTTTGATTATTGGCTGAAAGGGGAGCAAAATGGAATTTTAAACAAGCTACCAAGAGTGCAGTATTACACGATGGGTATGAATAAGTGGCAGACAGCTGATACCTGGCCGCCGGAAAATGCACAGATGACTACACTATATTTGGACAGCAGGGGAGGAGCCAACAGTTTATTTGGGGATGGGCAGTTAACCACACAGCCCCCTCAAGAAGCTCAGACTGATTCTTTCACTTACGATCCAATGAACCCGGTACCGACTAATGGAGGAGGACTATGTTGCATGGGGGATGCGGCTGAGGGAGGATCATTTGATCAACAACAGTTGGAAACCAGAAATGATATTCTGGTCTACACTTCCGATCCCTTAACTGAAGGCATTGAGGTAACCGGTTTTATTGAGAGCACGCTGTATGTTGCTTCAGATGCAAAAGACACTGACTTCACCATTAAGATATTGGATGTTTACCCGGATGGTACTGCTTATAATCTGGATGAGACCATACAAAGAGCACGTTATCGAGAAGGTTATGACAAAGAAGTATTTATGGAGGAAGGTCAGGTTTACCCCTTAGAATTGACGCCCATGGCTACTAGTAATTATTTTAAGAAAGGCCACCGTATTAGGATTGAAATATCTAGCAGTAACTTTCCCCGATTTGCCCGGAACCTAAATACTGGGGGCAATAATTATGACGAATCTGAGGCAGTGGTGGCCCATAACAGTATTCATTTAAGTGACCAGTATCCCTCACAGATCAGGATACCGGTGGTAGGGGAATTAAAGATTGAAGATCGGTAGCCCCAAGGAGTATTTCCCAGGTCCATCTCATTAGGTTGGATCTTAATCCCCAATTCCCGGGCTAGAATATAGTGTAACTCAATATACAGTAAAATATACCAAGTCCAGGACTTTAGATTTGACACTATTCTTTGTGAGGACCACCTGGACGCGACAATCTACTAATTAGCAAACAAGAAACAGCGCGAAATCGGAAGGTGGCATTTACATAGTTATTCTATTAGTGCTGGAATTTCGGTATACGACATTAACCACCTGGGGTCGTTTCAAGCTTGTCGAGAAATCTTTTAAGTGAGTAGCAGGATCTAGCTCGTTTGGCGACATATAACACTTAGGTGCGTTAATCAACCTAAAAGACCTCTCCACTTCGGTGACGAGGAAAGGCGTATCTAGTCTGCAGATTCAACTCTCTACCAACAACCCCTCTTCTCAGCTTACAGCGCGAGCACGAAATCCGGAGGTGGCGTTTTAAACCCAGAGGCAATTAAAAGTGAAGGTCCTCCCATGAATGAGATTGCTTTGCTTCGCGCACAATAACGTGCTGGTGGCGTGTAGACGGGGATTGGACGCAGTTCATTTAAGGGTGCGAGGGCGAAGATCCGAAGAGTTGCTGTCATACTCCTACCTTCCATCAATCATTCAATCATTCAATCATTCAATCATTCATTCAATGATCTCAGTGACGCGGCAGTAACCTAAATCAACAAACAGGAAAGAGCGCGAACACCGAAGGTGTCTTGCTAATGGTGCAATATGGTCTAAATTAAAGTTCATTGACTCGCTATTTATAAAGAACTGCCCTGAAAAATGCCATAGATTTGGCTCTTTCCTTTGCGCCCATAATTATTCTATCGAGGTTCGATATTTAATCTATACCAATTAATATTTCTGGTAAAATACATCGTGGCCGCCAGGATAAGGCCAAGTCCCAAACTGCCTAGAAGTAGAGCGTAGGCTTCTAGTTGTAAGGTGACGAACAAGAATCCGTATATACCTGTCAAGATAAGAGTAAGCAGATAGGTCAATTTAGCCTCCTTGAAAATGCTGGTGGAATACAAACCTATCATGGTGACCACCCCCAATGTAGCTAGTCCGTAGGCCAGATTAAAGTCCATATGTTCCGACAGAGACACCAGTAAAACAAAGAATAAGCATAAGGCCAGGCCTACCAGTATGTATTGAAAGGGATGGATCTTTCTGCGGTTGAGAATTTCTACCAGGAAGAAGACTAGAAAAGTAAGTGATATGCTCATGGCCGCATATTTAGCAGACCGGTAAGATTTTTGATAATCGTCTACTCCGGGAATCAGTTCCACACCGAAAGCAGACTGTTCCATTTTTCCGCCATATTTACTGCCAATCCAGGATTGTGGGAAGTTGCGGTTAAGCTGTAATATTTTCCATACTGCTTTAAACCCTTCCTCATCAACTTTGCGGTCATCAGGCAGGAAATTACCTCCAAAACTGGGTGCTGCCCAGGTTGAATTTAGTCTGATTTCTGTCAATTCACCTATTGGGGTAAAAGATAGTTTTCGGCTGCCATTGAGATCCAGGGAGAAATCAAAGGTTATCTCAGTTCCAAGTTTATTGGCTAAATCGGGGATTTCAATGGTGATGCCGGAATCTATGATATCCGGAATTTTGGATCCCGGTTTCACCGGTAGCTGGTTTTGACCCCATCGGAGGGTCACAGTATCTTTGATTCCCCGAAGGTCGGTTATGCCAATAGTCAGGAAGGATTGTTGGTAAAGTGTTTCTTTAAGATTGACCGGGTCGGGAATTGCTCCAATGCTGAATTTTCCAGAAAATGATAAACTGGTCTGATAAACTACAACATCATAAATTC
This sequence comes from Cyclobacteriaceae bacterium, assembly GCA_965224285.1. GTDB lineage: Bacteria > Bacteroidota > Bacteroidia > Cytophagales > Cyclobacteriaceae > JAJCYK01. The sequence goes on along the minus strand of OZ245043.1, from coordinate 1,828,880 downwards.
CTCTTTCAAGCTCTTCAGGTTGAACCTCCCCGCTTGCTTTAAGGTTTTTGGGAAGCAGATGCCAGTAGCGGGTTTCCTGAATAATTTCATCCTCTTCCCGATACTCATAAAGCAGGGGAATAGTAAGGACAGGGCCGTTGATCCGCTGTTGGTCAGCCCACATGGCGCTCACCTCTGCTACCGCCTGTTCATTTAATCGCTTCCTTTCCTGAATAATGGACATTATCATAGAAGCGGGTATCAGGAGTAACAGCATCAGAATGCAAATGGTAAGCAATTTAAGAGTCACGGAATTTTTGATCAGTTGGTTCACTTTTTCAATCACGGAATTATTTTCTTTATTCATGCTCAATAGATTAAAAGTACTCTGTATTACAAAGTAAAATGATAAATTTTTTTATTTCAACAATTGCTCTATAGCTTTTATGTGCTTATTAAATTCATTTCGACCGTCTTTGGTGGCATAATATTTTGTATTGGGTTTGCGGTTGAGAAATTCTTTTTTGAAAGTGATATATTTAGCTTTCTCCAGGTATTTTAAGTGGCTGGCCAGGTTGCCATCAGTGACGGCTAGCAGATCTTTCAAGGAATTGAAATCCAGATGATCGTTTACTATTAAAGCTGACATTATTCCCAGTCGGATCCGATTCTCAAAAGCTTTGTTTAACTGCTTTAGTATTTCCTTCACGATCTATACTTCAGTTGCATGGCCGTCCCATATATTATGTGTAAAACTCCAAATCCTACGGCCCAAAAGATCAAACTCTGCGGGATAAAAACCATCGCCAATAACCCCAACAGTATTTCAGCCAGCCCCAGGCTCCTTATTTCATTGAGGGTATATTTACTGGCATTGACCAAAGCGAGACCGTAAAATATTAGAGTGAAGGGCACCACCAGTCCGAGAAAACCTCTTATTAATAAAAGTAAGCAAACCAACCCCCCTGTTACTAAGGGAATCGCCAGATTAATCAGCAGTCTCTTGGTTTGTAAGTCCCATATATTCAGCTTTCTTTTTTTAGTTTCTCGGGTGGTAAAATAGATTGCCAGGCTCATTGCAACAGTTAAAGTCAATACTGCAATCATCATCAGGTTATTTAGATCAGTTGAGGTGAGCTTTCCTGGCTGGTAAGTCAGGTAGGAATGATCTACAAACACTATTTGAAACATTGCATATGCTCCCAGTAAGGCCACCACACCGGCTGATATTCCGGACAACCCGCTCAGCGATATAAAACGGGAAGATCGGTTCATGATGTCCTTGATCTCCTGCAGGTCTTGAATGTATTTCTCTTTATTCATTTAAAAGTACTTTGAAATACAAAGTAAACAAAATTTATGAATAACTAGCAGGGTTAGGGAAAAATAAAGTTAAATCCCCATACCTTCCTGATCTGAAATTTTGGGCCCATACCTGGGTCAAGCTTGTGAACTTGGCCGATTCTATCCCAATTTTTAGGCTATTTTGATTTTTACTGGACACTGGAGGGAACTTACAAACTTAATTAGGCGCCCGGCTTAAGTTACGCTGGCTAAACTTAAGCCAGGAAGGAGCCAGGAAAGGGTTTAATTTTTCCTAATCCGCCTTTTTTCCTATTTTGTATTAATGCTGAATCTCCCCATTGATGTCCCATATTAAACCCATTAACCGAAGAGAATTTATAAAAAGTACCGGTATGGCCGGCGCTTCAATCCTAAGTATTTCATCGCTTCCTGGCACCGCAGCCGCAATCAACTTTAAGCCTAGAGTAGCCAAGAAGGTGATTGTGGCCGGGGGAGGAATCGGTGGGCTATGTTGCGCCTATGAATTGATGAAATTAGGCCATGAGGTTACCGTGCTGGAAGCATCCGGCCGCCATGGCGGGCATGTGTTTACCGGCAGGGATGGCTTGTCAGATGGTCTTTATGCAGACTATGGCGCCGAACATATTACCAAGCCCGGATATCAGCGATTCTGGGAATATACTGAGGAGTTTGAACTGGAAATGCTGCCCTATCCACGGCGAGTGCAGGTGATGAGGCGAATCGATGGAAAATTCTACACTGAGGAGATGCTGCGTGATCCCGCGGTGTTAAAGGAATTTGGCTTTAATGAACGTGAAGTTAAATATCTATCTGATCATCCCTGGTGGGACCTGGCTTCCCTGTTTTATGAGCCTTACCTGGATAAGTTCACGGATGAATATCAACCCTTTGGGGTAGGGTATGATAGTTGGGACCAAACCCCTATCGCCGATATCTATAAGAAGGAAGGCGCTTCAAACGCCGCATTACAACGGCTTGGCGGTCAAAATACTTCCGCAATGTATGCCTTATGGCATGCGGGGATTTTGAAGCTTAGAGGAGTACCATTATCTCCTCCGGATGTCTACAGGATCAAGGGAGGCAATCAAGGTATTACCAATGCCTTTGCTCGCCGCCTGGGAACCCGGGTAAAGCTAAACAGCCCCCTCCTGAGTATTCAGCATGGCGAAAGCGGGGTAACCGTAACTTACCGCGAATATGGTCAGGAGAAGGAGATGTCAGCTGATTACCTGGCCAACTGTATTCCTCTGCCAGCCTTTAGGAAAATTCCTGTGAATCCGGCCTTTAGTGAGGAAAAGCAATACGTTATCGATAACTTAGCCTATGGTACCTATGCCCGGGTTGTTTTTCAGGCGGCGTCAGCATTCTGGGAGGATGATAACTTAAGTATTAATATGGACTTGGGACATCCCAATATCTGGTCGATCTGGCAAATTGCCCAAGAAGTGGATACCTCCAGGGTTGCATTAATGGGCACCGGACCAGGAGGTATATCGCCCCAGAGAGCTGCCGCTTCATTTAAGGAGATTTATCCCGGCAACAGCGTAAATATTGAGCAGGCATTAGTGAAAGATTGGCCTGCCGATAGTTATGCGCCAACATGCGAAAGACTGGCCTTCCCCATGGGCACCCTCAGTAAGTTCTGGCCAGAGGTTATGACGCCATACGGAAGGATTCATTTTGCTGGTTCTTATGCGGACAATCTAAACTGGGGTATGGAAGCCGCTACCAGGTCAGCCAACAGGGTTGCTGAAGAAATTGATCAAGCCTGACCAGCTAAAGTAGAGATCAGTCATGCCTGCGATCTATTCCATTTACATCACCTTGTTGCTGTTATTGATGACCGTAATCCATAACCAGCAAGGGAGCATTTTTCCAATAAAAGCCAGCTGGCCTTTGGAAGCCAACTGCAACAGTGAACCTCAGGTGCATATCTTAACACCGGCGAATAACCAAGCTGTTACCGGGAGTATGGCCATGCGCTATCTTATTGAAGTAATTGATAAAGAGGACGGCTCATCACATTATGGAGAAATAAACCCCCGGCAGGTAATATTGGAAGTCAGTTATTCCGAGAATAAAGCGAAAACCGAAGCATCCATGCCAGCCATTAAGGCCAAAGCTTTAGATCAACCTGGATTAAGTCTAATTCGCAAATCAGGTTGCCAAAACTGCCATGAGGATAAAACTAAATTGGTAGGTCCATCCTGGAAAGAACTTGCAGGTCGCTATGGAATTGAAAAAGCTCCCTTACAGGAGCTCGCTTCCAGGATCAAAGGAGGTTCCGTGGGGGTTTGGGGTGGGGAGCCAATGCCTGCACATCCCCATTTAGCTATAAATCAGTTGGAATTAGCGGTTGAATTTATGCTTCGGCAGGGAGCGGATAGCTTCAGTCATATGTACTTCGGAGTTGAAGGCTCATTCCGGATAATGGCCAAATCCAAGGAGAAGGGAACTGGAACTGGAACTTATTTATTGACCGCCAGCTATCTTGATGACGGCTGCGCGGATGATTCCACCCAAACTAAACTGGGTATGGAGGTTATATTGATTAAGGGGGAATAGCTTCTCAGAATCTGTCAGTGCCCATGATAACGATTTCTGGGCCGGACGGTAAGTTATATTAACTTGACTGACTGAGATCAGATTATAGCCTATCTACAAATAAATAATTTATTTTCCAATCTCAATTTCTGCTACTCTCTTTGCCTAAATTGTTTAAAAAAATCAACTGCAGATCTGATTGGCAGGCCCTATTAAACCGCGGCCTGCACAAGGGGCGGGGGACGGGGGGACTCCCCTATGTGTCACGGGATTGTAACTTTTATTTTAGGCATAATTCGGGCTTTCAGCGGCCATCCCTCATGCAGTTTTGAGATAAAAAACTAAATTCTGTTCAATTAACCCAAAATGCGATTTCTCAAGCATTGAATATCGTTAGATCTTTATATCAGCGCCCCTCTTTCAATCTTCATCGCTTTAAGTCTGGAACTTAAACCTACTTTGAAATGGGTAGAAAAAATAATGGAAGTTTTTGAAATACGGCCTTGCCCACCTAGCTCAGGGAATAGGAGGTAATCTATCCGTTTTTTTGGCTTTCTCCCATTCAGTAGTTTATTTATACCAGAGAATTCCAAAGACTGGCATGACGGATAGCAATTCATGGCAACAACATGCAGATTCCCAATTATGGTCCTTTTACGGATGGTGGCAGATGTCCGTTTGTCTGTTTGCCTTTCTGGCCTTAATGGCTATTTGGTGGCACATCGGACGTAAAAGAGGAGATTTAGGACAGGTTTGGCTGGCCTTATCAGTACTTAGCTGGAGTGTATCAGGCGCCATAGAGGTGTATTTCGCCCATTCTGAGCTATCGATAGCGAAGTTGGAGGGATGGAGAAGTATACTTTCTCTTTTCAATAGCCTGTTTATATTATTTGCCTTACCCTGGTTTCGCTATATTCCAAGGCCCATTAATGCTTTAGTAAAATCTAGATATTGGTATTATCTGGTTGGTTTACCGTTTTTATTTTCCCTTTTGCCGACTTTGAGCAAGATGGTTACCAGTAATCAGGATAGGCTTATAAGTGAGTTGGACGTATATTATGCAGTGCTCACGCTCATATTTCTGGGATATGTCCTGTTTTGGTCGTTTGCAAAGCGGAGATTAATGATGCTGGCCTATCTTTCGATACTTTGTATTCTGGTTACCTTTGCCGCCCAGCTATTTAAGTTGACCGCATACAATGTCAACCTGACCCTCTTCTCAGCTATATTTAAGACTACTCTAATCATGTTATTTTTTGCCTTAGCACTGAGCTGGGTAAAGGAATTGGTAGAAAATGTTCTACCAGCCTCTGAAAGTTTGTTCCTTCACCTTTATCAGGAAAGGCATTCCGGTAAATTTACTCACGCTCTTAGGTTGCAAGGTATACCCGGCAATGCCAATACCAGTCTGAAACTAACCCCTTCCATGTATGAACTGATGCTGAAATTTGCACAACGTAGGCTACAAGGGTCCGACTGGTTGGAGATCAAACCAAAAAATGATCCCTTGGGTAACAAAGAGTACGACATCAATGACCATAATCAAATTAAGCGTCTGGTTGAGGCCCTATTAGATGGTATTTTTGGAAAGGGTTGCTGGACTAGGGAGCACCATCAACTGCCCTTGAGAGAAACTTTATTTGAGTTCTCTTTACAGCGAAGTAGACTGGTGCGTTTAAGACTGCCGGCTGAAAATATTAAGGTAGACTAGTACCAAGTCTTTTCCGACATTTTTATTTTTTTTCTGACATTTCCCAATACACCCTCTAGCATTGCTGATTTTCGAAAACGCTGTTTAACAAATCAATTACCGGATGGTTCGAATTAAAGCCTTAGTGATGGTAATGGTAATTATCCTGCCCTTCAAAGTTTCTGGACAAGGACTTGACCAGAAAATAAATGATGAATTTATGCCCATTGCGCAAGCCTGGGAAGACCTGGTATTTACCGAGATCCTTCTCGGTCATTCCCAGGTACCGTTGATATTAATTGTGCTTCTTATCAGTGCCGCCTTTTTTACCCTGTATTTTGGATTCATTAATTTACGTAGGTTTCTTTTAGCTATCCAGGTAGTCCGGGGAAAATACGACCACCTGGAAAAATCATCCAATCATAGCAAAGATAACCATGAAGTACGCCGTATTAATGGTGATATTGTCGATACTATTAAAAATGAAGGCCATCATGGTGAGGTCAGTCATTTTCAGGCTTTAGCCACAGCAGTTTCCGGCACCGTGGGGTTGGGCAATATCGCCATGGTGGCGGTTGCTATCTCCATAGGTGGCCCTGGCGCTACTTTCTGGATGATCCTGGCTGGGCTTCTGGGTATGTCTACAAAATTCGTGGAGTGCACGCTTGGGGTAAAATACCGCGATATCGATGGGCAGGGTCGGGTTTACGGCGGGCCGATGTACTATCTTAGCAAGGGCATGAGCCACAGCGGTTGGGGCAAAACCGGTAAATTCCTGGCTGTACTTTTTGCTATAATCTGTGTGGGAGCTTCACTGGGAGGTGGCAATGCCTTTCAATCCAACCAGGCAGCTGCCCAGTTAGCCCAACAACTCGATTTGGGTGGTCAGGCCAGTGGTACCTTGATAGGTTTGTGTCTGGCCGCATTGGTGGGCATAGTAATTATCGGAGGTATCAAGCGAATAGCTCAAGTAACTGGTAAGATTGTTCCGCTAATGGCAGGGTTATACCTAATCGCGGCGTTGTTTATCATTTTCTCCAACTTAAGCGCTGTTGATGACATTTTTCAATTAATATTCACTGAAGCATTTACCCCCAGAGCTACCATTTCTGGGGGCGCCATTGGAGTAGTGATCCAAGGATTTCGCCGTGCTGCTTTCTCCAATGAGGCCGGCGCCGGTTCTGCTGCCATCGCTCATTCGGCAGTGGCTACGAAATTCCCTGCATCAGAGGGACTTGTAGGGTTATTAGAACCTTTTATTGACACTGTGATAGTGTGTACTATTACTGCTATGGTGATCATTTCTTTCAATATGAATGCGGTGTTTACCTATGGTTCAGTGGTGGATAATCAGGTTATCTTAAATGAAAGTGGCGAATTAATTGGCGGTGTTAACCTCACATCAATGGCTTTTGAGTGGGCAATTCCAGGATCCTCACTGTTCTTGACACTTGCAGTAGTGTTGTTTGCATTCTCGACTATGTTGTCATGGTCCTATTACGGTTTGCAAGCCTGGAAATATCTTTTTGGGAGGAATGCTCATTCGGATCTGATCTATAAGCTGTTATTTCTCACTTTCACTGTCCTTGGCGCGGCAATAACTATGGATGCCGTGATCAAGTTCTCGGATGCTATGATCCTGGCCCTGGTGTTTCCCAATATGATTGGATTGTTATTTCTTTTCCCTCAGGTTAAGGTTGAATTAAACAAATACTTAATGGCTATCAGGAAGATTCAAACTCGCGATAATTATTAAGCAGATGTGATTAGGATGGGATTCCTATTATACTGGAAGAGTTGCATAGCCTTGATTGACTACTGGAACCAATGGCGATACATCCATTGAAAATTAAGTTGGTTCATGCTTGTAGGGAGATGTATATAGTGCATTCTACTTTTGATTGACTAAAAGTTTTGGGCGTGTCACCCTAAGGTGTGATCGAGGCCCTCCTCCGCTAAAGCTATGCGACGGCGAGGCCCTCCTCCGCAAGTACGCGCCTTCCGCAACCTTTCCTGACATGCTTTCCGCTGCTATCCCTCACGCATTTATCTAGCTTAGTTTAAAATCAGGGCCTGATTTAGATCGAGCTTCTCAATTTCCCACAGAAAATACAGCCCTTGTCGACAACCACAATTCCCCAGACGGTGGATTTCAACCTGATTGTCCCCGGCTTGGTCGTTTAGATCCAGAAACATTCAACAAAAAATTTATTTTCCAATCTCAATTTGTGCTACTCTCTTTGCCTAATTTGCTTAAAAAAATCAACTGCAGATCTGATTAGCAGGCCCTCAATTAAACTCCGGCCTGCACAAGGGGGCTGGGGACGGGGGGACCCCCTAGGTGTCGAGCTTGGTGGCATGGAGTTAAAGCCTGATCCGGTGCATAACTTGGAAGATGATTTACCACAGCTCTCCAACAAACAGTGTTGGGTTAATAAATTCACATCTATAGCCTAACCTAATCAGCCAAATAGTATTCAATAGTCGATACCACCCTTACTTTCTTAATATGGGGATTGTTCCGATCCCTCACACCAATACTGAATTGTCCTTGGGAGGCCCGCTTGATCTTTCCCAAACGACTATCAGAATCTTCAGCAAATTTCTCCGCTACTTCCCGGGCTTTGGTGGTGGCTTCTTCGATCATTTCAGGCTTCACCTCATTGAGCCGGGTAAAGAGATAATCGATAGGAGTGCCGTATTCCCTTCCGGAGAAAACGATGCCTTTTTTACCTAGTTCCGACAGGGAGTTCATAACTTGTCGAACTTCCTCGATATTATTGGAATAAACGGTCACTGTTTGGGAAGCTACATAACGGAATTGAGTATTATAGGTATTCCCATAACTTTGAGCGGATTTATCGGTAATGGTGGGCACCGAAACGCTTACTTCTTCCTCAGAGATCCCTTTATCCATCAAAAATTCGCGGATACTACTGGATTGTGCATCCAAGGCGCTATAGAGCGCGGTAAGATCGTTGTCTGCCACAGTAAATTGAATAGGCCAAATCACCACATCGGCCATGTACTCTCTTTCAGACAGGCCCTTTACCGTGACACTCCGTTCAAACATTTTAAACTTATGGGAGGCTCGGGATAAAAAGAATCCCAGTATTGCAAGTCCCAGAAAAATAGCCACCCCCAGGATGAGATAGGCCGTTTTTAGGTGGTTGTTCATCTATTCTTTTGATTTTTGTACAAAACGGTAAAGCTTGAGTTTGCAATATAATTCCAGCTAAAATTTAACCATAATTAACGTTGCTCAAGCTGAATGACCTGAAATTCTAACTCATTTGCCTACTTATGGTTATCTGAATTTACCAGACATTAATTCATGCCCAGTGATCTCCGATTTTGATGGATTCCTTGTTTTACACTTTGTAAAGGGGTTGTTAACTGCGACATATTTCCAATAATGGGATTATTAAGGATGCAGATCCTGAACCTAATAAAAATCTCATGTGCCCGACAATTAATGATATTACACAAATAATTTTTAAAACTACCATGATTCCGCTATTGTTGGTTATGGGATGCGAATTTCATGGGATTCCTGATGATGAAGCCCACGGGTACCTTGTTAAGACTGCTGAGGATGAAAAAGAAGAATTGATGGAATGGTTATTCAACGGGATTGTTTTCGAGGAGGATATCACCATGACCAATAAACCAGCTATAGAAGGTGAATATTGTCCGACACCTATTCTTGGAGATAAAGCGCTGAGGGAATATGTGGATAACCAGGTTAGAGCACCTTCAACTTGCGGTGAAGGAAAAGTATATGTACACTTCACTGTAGGATTAAATGGTCGGGTAAAAAATCCCAGGATCTTGAGTAGTTATTGTAAAGAGGCTGATGAAGAGGCATTACGGGTGATCCGATTAGTACGCTTTCACCCCGAAACCGAATTTGAAAAACCTGTTTCTTCAAATATGTTTTATCCAATAAATTTCAGGTGAATGTTGCTTAGACTAGGCCCATTCATTTCTGGATAAGGTCTCTAGCCCGAAGAACAAATTGATTTCCTTTTTTCAAAGACAGGCCATTTATTGCGACATTTTGATTTACTTTCCTTCTAGATTTTCGTATCTAAACCGTGATCACTTTCATAATATGGGACGTATCCCCGGTATTTGTTGATCTGGGATTCTTACAGATCAGATGGTATTCCCTGTTTTTCGGGTTAGGATTTCTATTAAGCTATCTGATACTGGCTAGGAGATTTGACAAATTGGATTTGAGTCGAAAAGACTTGGATACCTTAACGTTTTACGTTCTGATAGCCACTGTAGTGGGGGCACGTTTGGCCCACTGCATTTTTTATGATTGGTCCTACTATTCTGAACATCTCCTGGAAATCTTCTTACCGGTCAGGTTCGATCCCAACTTTGAGTTTATCGGTTACCAAGGCCTAGCCAGTCATGGTGGTATTTTTGGGGTAGGGCTGGCTATTGTAATATTTTCAAAAAAATTTAAAGTAAACACATGGTGGTTATTGGACCAATTAGCGGTGGTGGGTGCACTGGCCGGCGCTTGTATTAGGTTTGGCAATCTGATGAATTCAGAGATTATTGGTAAGCCGGCTACTGTACCTTGGGCTTTTGTGTTTACCCGGGTAGACCAAATCCCCAGGCATCCAGGGCAGCTATACGAAGCATTATCCTACCTGGCCATTTTCGTACTTTTATTGGTGGTTCAAGGAAAGAACCGCAGGCCCTTTGGTTTTCTTTTCGGACTTTTTTTTGTACTCCTCTTTACCACCAGGTTCATAATAGAATTTGTAAAAGCAGATCAGTCAGCATTTGAGGCGGGTATGGTACTGAATATGGGTCAAATTCTGAGTATCCCCTTTATTATTCTAGGCTTGACCATAATGATTATTGTCGCTAAGGGAAAGTCAGACTTTAATCCAGCCAGATCTAAGTAAGTAGATAAACTGGGTGGTGAAATAAAGGCTTCGCTCAGTCATTTAATATAAATTCTATGGCCTTTTCCAGAGGTTCGTCCTTTCCCTTTCTAATTCCCTGAACGGTGGGCTTAACCGTAATGTCCGGCACAATACCTACCCGTTGGGTTTCTGTTCCGTCGGGATAATATACGCCGATACCGGAAATTATAGTTTGTAGCCCACCGGGTAATATAATGCGGGAAATATTGCCATCCGCACCAGCAGTAGTACTGCCCACAATAGTAGTATTATCTCCCGCCTTAAATGCCATGGCAGTATATTCCGCTGAACTTTGGGTAAATTCATTGACCAGGACCACCAATTTGCCTTTATAGGTTTGCTTTTTGACTGGAATTTCCAACTTTTGGATAAAATTGAATTCTCCTGGATTGTCAACATTGGCATTTGTGAATTTTACAAAAGGGGTTGGAGTGGAGACAAAGTGAGATCCAAAGCTGAAAGGGACGAAAGCAGAGGGATAATTCCGAATATCCATGATGATGCCTTTAGTGTCCTCAAACTCTTCCATGATTACCGGAACATCCTCATCGGTAATAGTTTGTAGAGTGACATACCCGATTTTATTCTCCAGCATCTTATAACTTTTATCATCACTTTTTTTATACCATCGGAAAATATTCAGGCTATCTTTGGGGTATAGTTTCAAAGTCATTTGATGCTCCGAGCCATATTGTGATATATAGGTAATGTCGATACTTCTGGAGTTTGAACGTAATATATCCGTAGCGATATCCCGCAGTCTGGCAGCGCTATTTGAGGCTGGATAAAATTTCGATCTTTTATCTATTACTTGCTCTATAGTTTGGCCGTCTATGGTAGTAATGATATCACCAATTTCAAGTCCTGTACTGGACTTTAATTCGGGATTGAAGTAATCGGTTACCACTAATTTTTCTTCCACGAATCGCACGTTGATAGGAGGGTAGTTCTGACCTTTCCACGCAGCTATTTTATCCGCTCCTCCCCAAAGATTAGCGTGGGTGTCCTGAACTTGTGCAATGAGTTGTAATACTGCCAGCTCGTATTCCAATTCATTCCCTGCCTGTAAAAATATTGGCAAATATTCAGGTAGGGCTCGGTTCCACTCCTTATCCATTAAATGCCGGTAGGGGAAAAAATAGTTGATTATGTTCCAGTATCGAAACAGTGCTAACAAACGAAAGCCATCATCGGGATAGCCCATTTCTGGGTAGCCATGCTCATTTTTAAACTGAGGATTTCCTACATTCGGATAAGATCCAATATAATAATGTTCCCCTATATGCCGGTCTTTATAAACCGCCATTAACTTTTCCTTAAGTTCAGAACTTTGATTTACAATCCATTGGTGGTCGGGTTTTAGGAATGCGTTCGACTTAGTGGGAGCGCATTTTAAGCAGGGATCCAACTTCCCTAAGTTATCAATCCAGTTGACTATGAGCTCATCTCTAGCTTCACTATTTTCAGGCTGCAAATAACCCGGCAAGAACCTAAACAATTGATAATCCCAATTAAGATTTCCTTTAGCTATTGCAGGGTGATGATACTTTAAGAATCCCCAAACTCTTCCCAATAACTCCAGGTTATCGATTAATTCTTTGGTTAAGGCCGGTATTTGAATAGATGAGCCATGATCATATTCATGATCAAGTTGGGCCGGAAACTGAGGTTTTTCAACTTCATCAATTTCTTGTACATCCTTACCATCGATGAGCAATTCAAAATCATCAAACCAGGCTTCACCTTCGCCCACCAGTATTCCTGCCACATATATGTTTTCGGCTTCTTCAGGGTAAAATAAGGTGATAGCATATTTTTTCCAGTCCTTGGTTCCTTTTACGTTTTGCCTTCTCATATTGTCGAACTCCAGGGAGCCGCTATGCCCGTCTAGGCGCAACAACAATCCCGCAAATCCGTCTTTTACATTTCTGATCTTCATATAACCCTCCAACCGGATAGTATCACCTTGATACTTAGCGGGGATTTTATAAGCGATGCTGCCAAATCCTTTCCCAGATTGGATTGACGTGATTTTACCTGACCAATGACCGGAATGAGAAATGGTATCGATGCTTAAATCATAGTCCCCCCATTTGATCCAACCATCGGCAAGGCTATGATTATCTTGGTTAATTTCAAATCCCAGGTTAAATTTTTGAGGGTCGGAGGTGGAGTGGAAATCTTGGGAGTGGCAAGCAGTAACGTACAGAGTGAGTAAAGTGGTTGACAGAAATTTGATAAGCTTCATTTCGTATTCATTTATTGCTTGGTTAGCCGTCAACTTGGGTGCCTTTTATATGGAACGCATTCATTTTACTTTTAGCATCAAAAGATTACTACATTATAGAATTGGGTAATCACAATGAAGAACAATACTTGGAAATGGGGTATAGCAGGGTCCAAACTTTCTGAATTATTGGATTTTGGGGTTGTAAAATATTTTAGCAACAGTTTCATTTAATCATTATCGATCTATTATTAGTGATCTGCGTAATTAATAGTAAATCGTTTTATTCAAACCGTCCCGAACACCATGAACTTTTCCCTAATATTTATTCTAAGTCTATTCTTAGGTTTACCAATGCTCGCTCAAAATTTTGAACGGATCAATTTTAACGAATCTCCTGATGATTACTATCTAGCGGTACCTCCTGCATCAGAGGATATCCTGGGTGTAATATTATTAATGCCTGGCTTTGGCCTGGATGCCGAAAGTATCTTCCCGCAGACCAAGTTGCATAACGTGGCTTATGCTAATAAAGTACTAACCATTGCTGTGGCCGGAGGTCCTAAAATATATGCGGATCAGGCGGTGATAAACAGGCTAAATCAAGCTATTGAGCATGTTAAAGATCGATATAAGGTGACTGCAGACAGTTTTATAATTGGAGGATTTTCAGCGGGCGGAACCATTAGCCTGAGATATGCTGAATACTGCTATGAACATCCAGGGTTGACGCCGGTTCAGCCTAAGGCTGTTTTTTCGGTAGATTCACCGGTGGACTTATTCCATATATGGAATTATTTTGACCGGGAACTTACCCGAAATTTCTCTCCAGTGGGAACGAATGAAGCCAATTTTGTCAAAGGGATCATGTTGGATGAAATCGGCGACCCAGAGCAGGAGGTTGAGCAATACAATCAACTCACTCCTTTCAACGCAACTTTAAAACAACCGGGAAATGAGAAATTCCTTAAAGATATTAGCGTGCGGGTATATCACGATATCGATGTTGAATGGCTGGTGAACAATCGCCGAAGAAGCCTTTATGACAATAACGCGCTGCCGGCATCGGAATTGATTAATCGATTGGTACAATTGGGTAACAGCCAGGCCGAATTTATGCAGGCTAAGCAACCGGGTATACGCAGTAATGGTATGCGACATCCTCACTCCTGGTCTATTGTGGATGAGGTGGAGTTGGTGCAATGGGCTCTAGCTCATTTTGAATAAGGCATGCCTCTGATAACTATGCGTGTAATTAGCTTACTAGTTTGCTATGTGATGATGGCCTGTCTGCTGGCAGGTCATGGCCTACCAGAGCCCCAAAGCAAATACCAGAAATTCATAGAAAATATCCACCACCAAGGATACTTCAACGGAAATGTATTGGTATCAGAAAACGGAAAGATAGTGTATCAGGGCGCTCATGGCATCAGCAAAATCGATCCCATTGACTCTTTGCGCCTGGGATCGGTGTTTCGTCTGGCGTCCGTGAGTAAGCAATTTACCGCTATGGGTATCATGAAGCTGAAAGAGATGGGCCTTTTAGATTATGATCAGGAAATTGATGAAATAATAGTTGAACTTCCCTACCACCAGATCACCATTCGCCATTTATTAAACCACACTTCTGGATTGCCTGACTATAACCAATTAATGGACTCATTCTGGAAACCTGACCTCAAGCCGGAGGATCCACGCCGGATGATAGCGGGTAATCAGGACGTAATTGACCTGCTGGTGGATAAAAAGCCTCCGGTATTATTCAGGCCTGGAGAAAAATGGGAGTATAGTAACACCGGGTATTTGCTGTTGGCTACTATTGTGGAGAGAGTTTCAGGTCAAAGGTTTGCTCAATTTATGCAGGAAAACATTTTTGAGCCGGCTGGCATGTTAAGCACCTCAGTGTATCCTTACCGACCTGGTGATGACCCAGATAACCCCTTAAGGGTATTCGGTTTTCGCCAAGACCACAGTAATGGGCAGTTAAGTCATGATGTGCACTATCTTAACAAAGTGCAGGGTGACGGAGGTATCTATTCAACCCTGGAAGATCTCCACCGCTGGGACAGAGCACTATATTCTGATAAAATAGTTTCCCAGGCTACCTTGAAGGAAGCTTTTACCCCGGGAAAACTCAATGACGGTAGTACCACCAAGTATGGATTTGGCTGGCATTTAAGGGAAAACCCGGCAGGTGAGCTGACGGTTTCCCATGGGGGCAGTTGGCTGGGATTTCAAACCCATATTTTCCGGAACCTCGATAAGCAGGATTGTATCATTGTTTTAACTAATAATACCTCCCCTTATGTGGGACGGGTGGTATATGCGCTTAAGAAGTTGTTGAGGGGGAGGTCTTGATCGTTTTACTAAAGACCTACGCAACTCTTACCATCCAACCGTGGTTTAAGCTTGCAATTTAAACGGCCAGTCGGTATGGACAATTTGTCGAAATACCTGCTGACTCATAGCCTTAAATTACTCAAGCTAAACCTAAGCCGGGAACAGGTGGGTAATAATTTATGTAGGTGTGAGATTTTCTGGCTGGTATTATATATAGGATCAAATTACAATGTCAATCTATTTCGGAAATCACCTTTATACCACTTCTTTTCATCAGTTCACTGGCATTAAAATCCGAACAAATATCATCGGTCAATTCATAGCTGAAGATCATTTCTCCGCCCTGCATTTGACTGTTAAAGCTATAATTAGTGGCCACCCCCTGTTTTTCCACCAATCGGGCAAGTTCCAGATCA
Organism: Cyclobacteriaceae bacterium; assembly: GCA_965224285.1. Taxonomy (GTDB): domain Bacteria; phylum Bacteroidota; class Bacteroidia; order Cytophagales; family Cyclobacteriaceae; genus JAJCYK01. The sequence goes on along the minus strand of OZ245043.1, from coordinate 1,813,409 downwards.
TGGGTGGCGATAATTCCGAAAGCGTTCAATTCACATAGCTGTAATATCAAGGAAACGCCACCTTTGTGGCGATCTTCTGAATTAGTGCCTTTGAACAGTTCATCCAGTAGAAACAGTAGAGGTTGCCCATCAGTAATGGCTTGTAAAAGTTGTTCCACTCTTTTCAGTTCGGCAAAGAAGGATGAAACTCCTGTTTCCAGGTTATCTTGAGTGCGCATGCTAGTGAAAATATTTAGTATGGATACTTTTGAGCTCTTGGCACAAATAGGGGCGCCGGAAAAGGCTAAAACCAGGTTAATTCCAACGGTTCGCAAAAAGGTACTTTTCCCAGCCATATTGGACCCGGTAATTACTGCTATTTCGCCTTGTCCAATCAAATCGAATTCGTTACAAACTCTGCTCGCCTCCGTTATCAGAGGATGCCCTAGTTTTTGAAACCCAATTTGATAAGGATCTTCAGAGAATTCAGGAAAAGTGAAAGCTGGATTCGAATAGGCAAAACCAGCCAGGCTACACAATACTTCAAACTCACTGACGGCCGCAGCCCACTTTTCCAAATTCGACCGGTTTTTAATCTTCCATTTTTCAATTTTGAGGATGCAATGGATATCCACCAGCCAAAGCCAATTAGAAAGGGCATAGAACAAACTGCTAAATTCTTTTTTGAACCCTCGTAATTGAAATAACCTCAACATTTGTTTCAGCCGGTTAATTTCAAGGGAAGCGGAAGTTTCATTGCTCAAATTTGATTTAAGTTTTTGCAGTTGATAGGAGCTAAAAAGTTGTACCTCTATCCTTTGAATCAAAGCGGTATACCCTTGTAATACGCTCACGTTGTGGTAGGTATGTTCGATGATGTCTTCTGCTACTGGATTTAACTTATATAGAACAAAAATATTTATCATCAGTATGATAATTAGCGGTGCTAAATAAAGCATTGGATTTGGTGAGAGAATATTGATGAGAAAATAAACCTGTGCTATAGTGGTAAGAATAGATAATGTGATGGCAATGGTCAGGTATTTGCTACTCTGTGGTAGCAACTCCACCGGTTTTTCAAACCAGTCTAAGAGTTTTTTATAATCATTTTTAGCATTGTCAAATGGCATGCCGGAGGCCTGAAAATCCTGTCTCCATTCAAGCATGGGTGCCAACTCTTTTATGGATTGCTGGCGGTTAACAATGGTCTCTTGCGAAGCCTGTCTGGTTAGCCACTCAGCCAGTAGTACCCTCCCGGATTCGGTGGTGGTCCGGTTTAACAGCTGAAACAGTGAGTGTTGGCCAAATATATCCAGATCTGAGGAATAGGGGTGATCCCTGCTTATAAATTGTTTTCCAGGAGGAAAACTCGACAGATCATTCCCTAATCTTTGTATCTCATGTTGGTTAATATCCAGTAAAAATCCAGCGTGCTGTTGAAGCTGTAAAATCCCGTTATACCTTTTTACCAGCCATCCAAATCCTAGCAAACACATCGGGGCCATCAATAATACCAATCCAAGTTGGCGGTCGTTGGCTAGTAAGGTGATAATGATAAAGGAAAGCACAAAAACTGCTAACCGAAGCAGTGACAACCGGTTTAGATGCTGATCCAGCTTAGTGCGGAGGGCTTGGTATTTTTCGATATTGGATTGATAGATCTTCAAGGTATCTGTCATCAAATAATAAGAATTCAAATAAATTCAAATATAGGTCTTATACCTGTATAATGCCTTTGACAACCGGACCCAAGTTAGCATCTTAATATCCAATGAAGATTATAAAGTTGGACTCTTGTTTTCAAAGACCACTGCACCCTGCTGTTAACCAACTTTAACAGTTCCTTAACATCATTTAGCATTCCAGGTAATCAATAGCATAGTAGATTCCTACTTTGAGAAGGAAAATCACCCTCCTATATGAAAAAATTTTTCCTTCTTACCCTTACGGGTGGTTCTATATCTGCTAAAATGCTGCAGGCCCCAACCAAATGTGGGTTACCTAAATTATCACCTAATGATCCGTCAGGCGGAAGACCAACCCCTTTTGTCTGAATAAGCAGTATTCAGCACCACAGACAAGCCTTGGCCTTTCAAAAAATTATGCCTAAACTTAAAACGGTCCAGGCATGTATAGTTAAAATATATTTAACTAATGGCTTAAGTTAGGCAGGCTAAACGTCAGCCGGCATGGAAAGCCATTCATGCGGTGAGTGCCTCCATATAATCATATCATGTAAGAGAATGATTTCTGGCTGTACATCTATTGCCCAGAAGGTCTGCAAGTTGGTTTTATTCCGAAAATCCTATTTTTTTCAATAATTCATTATACCTGGGTTCACCGTGAAGAGATTTAAGGAAAGGATCTATTTTAATACCATACAATTCAGTATCATGTAAATCATAGGCCTTTTCTAATCTGGTCAAAGCTTTTCCTATTTCGCCGGAGGTTGCGTAGTATAAAGCAATGGAGTAATTAATACTTCTGGTGTTATCCTTTTGTGCCACTGTTTCCAATTGCTCAATTAACCGTTTGGCCTTTTTGTAGTCACCATTTTGCAAATATGAAATGGAAAGAAAGGATTTAAATAGGGGAATGTCTGGCTGATTTTCCAGAATATCAATGGCCTTTGTTAATTTATTCAATAGAAGATAGTTTTTACCCATTGCTGCCGGCTTGTCCCTGGGAAAAAGGGTTTCGTAATCAGCCAGGCCATTAAGTGCTTTATCAATCTCCCCGGCAAGTATGTAAAACTTTATCAGTTCGCTTAATAATCCAAAATGAGATGGATTTCCTTCCACAGCTTTTTCGGCAAATGAAATGGCCTCCCGCGTTCTTCCCATATGGGTCAAGAAAGCGGCGTACAAGTAATTTGCGCGTGAGCTTTGAGGGCTAAGTTTAAGGGTTTTTTTATATGCCTCTTCTGCTTGGGAAAATTTCCACCCATTCCTGGTTTAAGTTTGCAACTTAAATCGTTGGATATGCCATGTTTCATAGAGAGAATTTAAATATGCAACCAAAAAGGCTTAAGCTACGCAAGCTAAACATAGGCCAGAACGAATAGCCGGATGGGTTTTGGTCCCATAGCCTCAAGACTAACGGTAACGTAATTGGTTTTGAAGAGTACCATCCTATAACTAAAAAATAAACGTGTGCAAATACTTCACCAACACCGACTGGGTATCCACTGCTGGCAACTCGGGAAAGTGACTATTTCGATTGGTGTTCATCCCGGTATTCAGCACCACCCATAGATCCTGCCCCTCCCGGAAATTATACCGGAATCTCACATTGGCTGAAAATAGGTCGGCGTTGCTGTTGAATTGTACCAAGGCGTTAGTGGAAATTTTACGGTTAACTGCCGTGCCAATCCGCAAGCGGACGATATGAAAATTAAATACCTCCTCTCTTTCATCAAAATCAGCATGGTTATACACGTACTCCAGGTTTAGCTGGAGATGTTTGGATAGATACCAGCGGGGTGTAAAATTGACGCTGTTCAACCAACCATCATAAAATGGTCCGGTTTCCAATTCCAGCCCGGCGCTAAGGGTATTATCACCTGCAATACTGTAAGAGCCGGTGGCACGATAAAAATCATAAGTGCCTATAGGAATGGCGATATCATCTGAAAGTCGGAGCGGTTGTAATAAGTTTTCATAGACAAGCTTAATTCCCAAACCTCCGCTATCCAGGTTTCTCCTGGAGAAGGTCCAGGAGGGGCCTGCTTCCGCCGATAAAACCTCATGATCGGCGTTGTCCAGGTAGATGCCGGATACCGCCTCCAATTTATGCCAAATAAAGGGGCCTTCTTTTTTAAGCCAGGTGTAGGAAGCAGTGCCGGTGCCGAACTTAAAATCATTCCGGTCCACGAAACCTACTCCCGGGTTGTAGTTTGGCCCAGATAAGATGGTTCCTACATTATAACCAAATCCCTGCCGTCGCCGGCGATTGAGGTCCAATGCCAGACGCCCGCTTTTGAAGTCTCTGGCTCCGCCATTCTCGGTAAGGCTGTCAAAGGTCTGGGCCCATTGCACGGTCAAGTAATCATCTCCAAACAGCCTGATCAACCCATCAATCCCGTAGGAGATATTTTTATGGCCTTCGGTATCGATGCGGCTGGTAAACATACCTCCGATAAAGCTGTTGCGATTGAACACCCTACGCCTTACCCGTAGCACTCCAAAATTTTCCGATGGGATACTATCCAATCGCTGAGTTTGCATATCCAATAGCCCCACATCCCAGGTATCCATACGGCCTATTAAGCGTACCCCGCCGTAAATGGGCACTTGTTGACCGTCGTTGGTCAGTCCGATGCGGCGACTAAAGAACAGCCGGCTCAAGCCACCGGTGCGAAAATCAAAAACCGAAGCCCGTTCCTGAAAGAACTGCCTTTTCTCCGGGAAGAACAGGGAAAAACGGGTCAAATTGACCAGCTGGTCATCCGCTTCTGCCTGGGCGAAGTCGGTATTAATGGTAAAGTCGGCAGTGAGGTTATTGGTAATGGAAAACTTAATATCCCCCCCGATCTCCTTTTGAAATTCATCCTGATTGACATATCCGTCCTGGGTATTGTTTAGCTGGTTCCAGGATTGATAACCAGCCAGCACATAGGGCGTTACATAAAGTTTTTTACTGGGTTTGATCCCCCTGAATTCGATCTTCTGTATCAGGGAAGGACGTAAGAAAGCCCAGTTGGTTACCGGGGGTATAGCGGGATAGATCAAACGCTCCAGCTTACGGGCGATCTTGCGCTGCGCTGATAGGCCCATTATCACCCGGCCATTGGTTTCCTGGAAACGCAGGCTGGCAAAAGGGATCCTGATCTCCGCAAACCAACCTTCATCGGTGACCGTGCTTTCGGCATCCCAAAAGGTGTTAAAATCCCGGTTGAGCCAGCCACCGGAGGAGATGGTTCCGCCGGTGCCATCATTGGAGACGGCGGCATCATTTCTCAATCCGGTAGGAGTGGTGGTAAATATATAGGCATTTTCGTTGTCGTTGTAGGTATCGAGCACGATCTCGAAGTGATCGGAACCCCGGATCAGGTCCCTGTATAGGGAAGTTGCTCTTATACCATTGGGATCACTGTCGAAGGCCTTTATAGACCCATAAAAATATCGGTCGTCATAGCCAAACCTGATCTCAGTAAGTTCGGTAGGAGCTTGCCCCGCATGGGGTTCATACTGTACCATGGGCACCGGTGCAATAGCCTCCCATTCCGCTTCGTCTACCTTGCCATCAAATACTATTCCTTCTACTCGCGGTATAACAAAGATACTATCTTGCTGGGCAAGACAACCCAGAGAGCTGACTAGTGCTGCTAAATGAAGGAGGTCTTTCATAGGATTAGCAAGGACAAGATCGATGATTTGTAAAAAAATTGGTACTAATCCCCACTAAACTTTTTGCAACCTACAATCTGTGCACAAAGCTTATCCGTAAAACCGGTAGATCAACGGAAACTTCGTTGATCTTGAGTTAAGATAGCTAAGAGATATGATCAACTGCGGATGGATTTATTTATCCCCAGGGCAATTGGAGGACAGTATTCCACAATATCGAAATGGACGTTCCCACAAGTGGGTGTGAATTGTTGATTAGCCAAAAGGGTTATAGGTAGTTAAGGTCCATCAGCTATTCTAGCCACTATATCCTGAAATTCGGACTTGAACCCGTGCTGGTCGTTTAAGTTAGTTTCATTCAACCAACTTCGGATTTGATCATAGCTACTGGTTCCCCTATATTCTGAATTGGCGAGTACCATGGAAAACGAGGCCACGCTGGCAGTAAATTTCATAAAATCTGAGGATTGACTGAAGGAGTTACCCCGATCAAAAATTTCCAGTTCCATAGCGACACTGGTTTCGGCATTTGGCAATTTGTAGCGAAAGTCAATAATAAATGTTGGAGATACCCTTAGGTTAGAGCCGCTGGCAGGTATTATTTCATAGAGAGCGGTTATATTCTGGTTAGATCCAATCTCTCCGGCATCCTTAGTATCATCCTCAAAATCCTCCGTATTTAACGATCTATTTTCATACCCAATGAGTCTGTAAGCTTCGACTTTCACGGGATTGAACTCGACCTGGATCTTAACATCTTTTGCAACTGTAAAAAATTTGTGGTACTCGTAAATGAACACTTTTTTTAGCTGTTCCAGATTATCAATATATTCATAGGTCCCATTGCCGTGATTGGCAATTTGCTCCAAGGCCGCATCGTTAAGATTACCCCTTCCTACACCCAGCACTGTCAAAAATATGCCCGATTCTCGTTTCTGTTCAATTAACTCCACTAATTCATCCCTGCTGGATACTCCTACATTAAAATCACCATCTGTTCCGATAATGATCCTGTTATTTCCATTGGGAACCAGATTTTGATGGGCTATTTCATACGCGGTTATAATTCCTTCCGCACCAGCAGTACTGCCACCGGCGCCAAGCCGGTCAATGGCATTTTTAATTTTTTCTTTCTCCCTACCCGATGTTGATCCTAAAGCTACGCCAGCTACACCTGCATAGGTCACAATGGAAACACGATCCTCTACCGATAATTCATCAGTAAATTGTTTAAAGCCATTTTTTAGTAGCGGTAGCTTATCTTCACTTCCCATAGAACCAGAAACATCGATCAGGAAAACAAAGTTGGAAGCGGGTAAACTTGGCCTAGGAATAGGTTTACCCTTTAAGCCAATTCGAATCAATTTGTGGGACGGGCTCCAGGGGCACGCACTTACTTCGCCGTTGAGAGAAATGGGGTCTCCGGTATTTACATATTCATAATCTAAACTGAAATAGTTAATTAATTCTTCAGTTCGAATGGCACCCCTGGGCGGCAGCTCATTTTCGGTCATAATGAACCTTCTTACATTGGAGTATGAGGCACCGTCCGCGTCTACTGAAAATGTGGAGATGGGGGCTTCATTTACCATAACAAAGGGGCTTTCCTCAAATTCAGCATACTGGTCACCGGCTGGCCCGAACCCCTCGAATTGCGGACCGCTGAGATTATAGTTCGCGTCCCCCAGCGCGCCGGGACTGTTGATATCTTCGGTCTCACAGGCGTGAAGTAAAAGAATTGATATCGACAATACTGTATATTTCGAAAACCAAGCAAAATGTTTCATGTCCGGAAAGGTTATGGTACCTAAATACAGGACCCATATCGAAACTAAATGGTTGGCAACCTGGTGATTCTTATTTGTTGCGAACTGTTAAATTATACCGTGTATCATTGTTTCAATTTGTAATTTGAAAGGTGGTGCTTAATCCGGTGTCTATACTCGTTAGACCAAGAGTATTAACAGTGTGTCGAGGTAAATCCAAGTGTTATTTGGGGCACGTGGTACATTTAGGGCTGCCAAAACTTATTGATTTTTCACTAAATTACTTTCTGAACTAAAATCAAGGCTTTCCGCATTAGAATATGTCAACCAATCGGAAACTCGCTGCCATTATGTTTGCCGATATTGTAGGCTATACCACCATGATGCAGCAGGATGAGATTAAAGCCAGGCAAAGTCGGGCCCGGCACCGGGCTGCTATTAATGAGCAGGTGACAGGTCATTCAGGAGAGGTGGTGCAGTACTACGGTGATGGCGCCCTCAGTATCTTCCCCAGCGCCAAAGAAGCGATAAAGGCTGCTCTGGCCATCCAACTGGATCTGGGCGAGGAACCTCCAGTACCCGTACGCATAGGTATTCATCTGGGTGATATCCTGCAAGATGAAGAGGGAATATTCGGAGATAGCGTAAACGTAGCTGCTCGTGTCGAATCTATGGCGGTTGCGGGGTCCATTTTATTTTCCGATAAGATATATCGAGAGATCTCTAACCATCCGGATATTCAGGCCAAATCCCTGGGTTTATTTGAGCTAAAGAATGTTAAAAAACCAGTGGAAATATATGCACTCTGTGAGCAGAGGATTAAAATTCCCCAGCCAGGGGAATTGGATTTTGCCAAAGGTAAAACCGTTGCCCAAAGCATTGCCGTAATGCCTTTTACCAACATGTCCGATCCCAACTGTCCGGATTACTTTGCGGACGGCGTATCGGAGGAGATCATTAACGGGCTAAGTAGGGTAGAAGGGGTGAATGTAATTTCCCGCAGCACCTGTCAGTCTATTTTAAAGAGCCAGGAGGACCGCCTGCAAACGGGGCGGAATTTCAAGGTATCCCATTTTCTGGAGGGGAGTGTGCGCCGAGCCGGAGAACGGGTTAGAATGTCGGTGCAACTGGTCAATACCGATGACGGCTTTCAGCTGTGGGCTGAATCTTACGACCGTAACCTGGACGACATATTCAGGGTACAGGATGAGATAGCCCGCAAAGTGATCAGTAAGTTAAAAGTAAGTTTTGATCTGCCTGCCGATGAGGATACTATAGTGTCAGAGGCCACTGAAAACATGGAGGCCTATAATCAATACTTGAGAGGATTACATCACCTTAAAAGAGGAAACCCCGAAGATGTGAAAAAGGCGGTTACCCATTTTGAAAATGCTTTGAGTATAGATCCCGGTTTTGCTTCAGCAGAGTGCTCACTGTCCAGGTGTTACTCATTTCTGGGTTCTTGCGGGGTTATTCCCCCGGTCAGCGCTTATGCCAAGGCCCTCAAAAGCGCCATGAGCTCCATCGAGAAGAATAGTGATTTTGCCGAAGGGCATCTGGCCATGGCCAATATCAAGTTCTATCATTTCTGGGACTGGGAAGGCACCCGGGAATCACTGGAAAAAGCCGAAGAATTAGGGCTTAATTCTGCCGAATTTTATGAATCATATGGTTTGTACTATGCCGCTAAGGGAAGGTCAGATCTGGGCATTCCCAAAATGCTGAAAGCCTTGGAATTGAATCCCTTGTCTTTGCCGGTAATGACCATGCTGGGCACTCTTTACCTGTTCGATGAGCAATTCGAAAAAGCGGTTGCCCTTTATGACGAGATCCTGGAACTGGAACCAAACCATCGAGCCGCCTACAACTTTAAGGGGGTGGCTCTGGGTTGCCTGGGACGCCACCGGGAAGCCTTGGGTGCATTTGAGCTTTACCACCAGGCGGTCAATCATCCCCAAAAGGCATTGTTGGGTTTGGTAATCTCCCACTATCGCCTGGGAAACCATGAAAAAGTAGAGGAGCTGATAGGCCGGCTTTATGAACGGTTGGAAAACGATTATACCCCTGCAGTGGAAGTGGATCTGGCAATCTGTCATGCCGGCACTGAAGAATACGATAAGTCCATAGAATATTTGGACAGTTTGTATGAAAAACGCCTTAGTATAGCCTGTATGGGCATGATCTGGGTAATGCGCTGCCCCTATTTTAAAGGCTTATGGTCGCATCCGGGGTATAAGCGGTTGATGGAGAAGATGGAAATGGCGTAATCCAATTACGAATTACGAATGAGGAATGAGGAATGACGAATGATACAAATCTCGTATATCCTGGCCCGTTCGGCAGACCAAATTTTTCATTTACTGCAGATCCAACCCTAAATTCCGGCAACCTATCTAGTTATAAGCAAGGGATAACCTATTATATTTATCCCACCGCTTCCCATTTAACTTTATAGTATAATGCGCTTAGTCAAAGAGTTACCTGAACTGATCGAAGCTGGCGTGATCACCCGGGATACCGCAGATCGTATCCAGGATTACTATCAAAATCAAGGCGGATCATCCACCAATAGACTTTTCTTTGCTTTTGGCCTGCTGGGAGCCATTCTGGTGGGGCTGGGGATCATATTGATCATCGCTCATAACTGGGATCAACTTTCAAGAGCTACCAAAACCTTCTTTGCCTTTCTTCCTCTAATTATTGGGCAGATCATCTGTGCTTTTGTCCTGGTCAAAAGGCCTGAAAACATGGTCTGGAGAGAAGCCAGTGCCGCTTTCTTATTCTTTTCGGTGGGGGCATGCATATCACTGATTAGTCAGATTTATAATATCCCGGGAAATCTGAGCTCATTCTTGTTAACCTGGATGGCCCTGTGCCTGCCTCTTATTTACTTAATGAAGTCTTCTATTACCTCATTATTGTATCTGACAGGCATAACCTTCTATGCGGTAGAAACCGGTTACTGGTCAAGCCCGTCAGCAGAACCTTATCCGTATTGGTTGCTGCTGGCGCTTGCATTGCCACATTACTATTACTTAATCCGGAAAAAGCCCCATAGTAATTTTACCGTATTCCATCATTGGATAGCTCCTCTTTCTGTCATTATTGTATTGGGGACATTGGCCAATGGCCTGGAAGAATTCATGTACCTGTCGTATTTCAGTCTATTCGGCTCCTTCTATTTGATAGGAGAAGGAGACTGGTTCAGCAAACAAAAATTAAGAAATAATGGATATAAAATATTAGGATCTCTGGGAACAATCGTGTTGCTATTATCATTAAGCTTCAATTGGCTTTGGGAAGATTTGAGAAATAAGGATTTGCAATTTATCGATGTCATTACAGCGCCCGAATTCTGGGCAGCGGTGATTATCTCACTGATTGCTGCCGGACTTCTATACAGGCAACAAATAGGAAAATCACTCTACGACATCAAACCTCTGGCCCCAGTATTCATACTGTTTATCGTTGCATTCGCATTGGGATGGATTTCCCCCCTTGCCGTGGTGTTGATAAATTTATATGTCTTTGCTATTGGTATTGGGATCACCAGAGAAGGTGCGAATCGTGATCATTTGGGAATACTGAACTACGGGCTGCTGATCATCACTGCCTTGGTAATTTGCAGGTTTTTTGATACAGATCTGAGCTTTGTACTTAGAGGGATATTATTTGTATCAGTGGGTGCGGGATTCTTTGCGGCCAATTATTGGATACTCAAAAAAAGAAAGTCCTATGAGTAGTAAAAAAATATTGATACTTGCATTCGTTTTAGTGGCTTTCGCCCAATTACTGGTTCCGGCTAAAATGATATGGGATAGAGAACGAATATTACTGACAGGCACGGAATATAAATTTAAGACCGCACCAGTCGACCCGCATGACCTGTTCAGGGGAAAATATATTACCCTTAACTACGTCGAAAGCGATTTTCAGATCGATAATGCAATCGACTGGGAGCCGGGTGAGGTAGTTTATGTTAGTTTAACTAAAGACCGGGATGGTTTTGCCAGGATTAAGGAGGTATCAAAAAAGGCGCTAAATGATAAGGGGGAATTTATCAAAGCCAAGGTGAGATTTGTAACCGGAGGGGCAGTTAACCGGGTAATAATTGATTACCCATTTGACCGGTACTATATGGAGGAATCAAAAGCCTATGAGGCTGAACTAGCATATACCGAGACACAACTAGACACCACCAAAAACACTTATGCATTGGTCAGCATCAGCCATGGTGAAGCGGTATTAAAAGACGTGTTAATTGATGGAATCCCTATCAGAGAGGTTGTTATGAGGAATAGAGAAGGAAGTCTGAACAGCCCAAAATAAAAGGTATTAGGGTTTTAAGGAGATTGCTTCAATGCTGCCCCGCGATCGCAGAGCCTTTGAAAGATGAAGCGGCTTACCTAAGCGTGGCAAACAGTAGCAGGTCATTGAACGAAGTGATGCAATCCCATTCAAGCGTAGTGATAGAAGTACTGGATGCGGAGATTGCCGTTTCACCATGTAGCTGAACGTATTCCATATCTGTTACTAGGGTAGGACGACAAAAGGACGATTGTCAAACCAATTCAAATCCACGCAACCACCGGCAATTCATTGCGAGGCAGAATATTTTGATTCCAAAACATACAAAACTAGGATGAAGTTGAGATGAAATGAATAGGCTATAGTTGTTGATATAATGGTCATCCGAGTAGCGATCAATAGCTAATCTATTATAGTTGTCGCTCAGCCCAGCCCCGTCTATCCGCTTTCGCTGTACACTGCCGGGCAGGCAAGTGATTGAGTTATACAAATATTTTATAATCAGCGACTTGTTATGATACGCCATAAGCAAAGCAGTGAAGCAATCCCCTTCAAGGGGATGAATAGGAGTGCGAAATAAGAGGATTCTATGGAATGTCACGGCTAACTTTACCCTATAAATTCATTATTAACCGGCATCACAGATACAACCAATAAGGAAGAAAATGTGTCCTATTAAATTACATTATGAAAACATGCTATCGCTAAAATATTATAGCTTAAACCGGCTGGTGCCGGTTATGCTGATTGCCCTCTTAGGTAGTTGCCAGGATGACGAATTTCCATCTTCCTCTTTTGACCTTCCCAATATGTTTAAAATTATAGGGGCAGCCACAGGAGCTTCGGGAGAATTATCTATCGATTGTCTTTGTGATCTGATGGTGGAGTTAAATCCTGAAGTCACAGTGGATAATGGTGTTAAAAGATATACAGGGGTGCATGGCGGACACTTTAGCCGTGAGGTGTTAGATGCTACCGGAGCCGGTATAGGCATAGTACCGGATGTGTTTGGGGAAATAATAGTTGAGCAAAAGCCGGATGGCTCCATCGATTTTATCTTTCCGGCTAATACTAACACCGGGAGCCGCTTTTGGGATTCGGTTGGTCATTTTCCTGGCGCGATCCAAGATGAAGAGATATCTGGAAGCTGGGTATGTGCCCCTTTTGACACCCGGGAAGACACTACAGGTATAATTACTGGTATCTGGCAGCTAGTTGATTTTTGAAAATTCATAGCTATAACTTATGGATTTTCAGTGGCCTTAGGCTAGAGAAACGAAGCAAAGTCACACAAGGCCTTTGCTCTATGAATTGGCTTCACAGGATTCCGGCAGAACAGGTTAGTAGATCGTAATGTGCTTTAATACGAGTCGGGTATAATTTTGAAGATGGACTCCTTGGGTTGGTTGAATAATGCCGTGGGAACATCATATACGGAGGCTCCCTTTGTAGCTGAAGCCACCGATTCCCACAATTTTCCGTCAATTCATGCGATCAAGAATCTTGATTGTGATATACTGGTTGGAACTTTTAACCTTGGTGAGCCTGATAGCTGCGACCTGATTTTGTTATGGTTATTTCAGGATAATGGAAAATGTTCTTTTCAGGTGTGCTACGGGTAATGATTTACCGCAATTTAAACTTCCTTTATTCTGTAAGCAAGCTGGTGGTAACACCGTGGTAATCAAGTTTCAATTCAGTTTGCGTTACCCACTCAATTCCGCCCAGTATATGTTGTTGAAATAGGGAATCATCGTAATACTCAGCAGCATGACCCAAGGAGGTATGCCATTGACGACCTCCGTCAAACTCATGATGCCAACTGATGGGGAAGTAATTACCAAAAATTTCTCCGGGATATTCATCTTTTTCCGGGTCCTCCACCGTTCTCAAATCAGCAGCGGTGAGCACATTAATGTCAGGGTTTAAATGTTTCAAATAATAACATTCATCCTCCCATGACCAGGTTACGGGCAAATGTTTGGTTGAAGGATGCTCTCCGTCAATTACCTTGATATCAAAAGTCTGACCGCCCGGTGCATGCCTGAAAAACTTACCACCAAGGTTCTTCCAAAACCAGGGCCATTCTCTTTCCGAGCCGCAGGCGGAATGAATACTTACGAATCTTCCACCTGCCTGAATATAGCGTTGGAAAGCCAGCCTTTGTTGGTCATTATCAAATGTTTCATTGTTGGTATTGGAAAATACCAGAGCATGGTACTGTTTTAAGCTCTCCTCGTTCATTACCGATGGGTCCTCGGATGCATCTACCAGAAATCCATTTTCAGTAGCAATCCTGGTTATTACGGCGGTGCTGTGGGGAATATTATCATGAACATACCCTTCGCCATTTTTGGTATAAATCAGAATTCGCTTAGGCGCTTGCCGTTTGCTGCCGCCTAAAACCAACGTTAACCCAAAGGCAATTGCAGGGATTAATATGAATAATAAGGTTTTGCGTATCATTTGGCTGTTATTTTGCATTTCAACCCAATTTGGGGTTTCATTTACTATTTAAATGTGATAAATCCTGATAAATGTCCTGTCGGTTATTATTACTCTCAAGTTAAATTTTTGCTCCTAATAAAAAGGTTGATTATTGCATTTTTGTATAATAAGAAGTTATTAAATACGTAATCGGTTGATTGCTATTGATAGCTAATACCGGATTTATTCAGGATTGACCTCCCCCACGCTTGAGCGCAACTGTACCATAGAAGACTATCCGATGGATGACACTTTAAAAATTTTCACCGGTAAATGCCTACCACTATTGACGAGGGGTTTAGTCTAAAGGGTGTTTGAAAATATAGTTAAATTGTAGTCAGCGCTATTGAATTAAATAAGTTAGATTATGAGACCCAGGGCAATAATGATCTCATTACTGATAATAGTGGTAGCTTGTACTATGAATTCACCACCGGACCCGGTAGCCACCTTTACGGTTAATGCAGGAGAATATGACAGAATTAATACACCTGTCTCCGCGGATGTATCCGATTTAACTTTGGATTCGTTTGAGGATAGCTACCAGCTGTTTGAGATCACAGACGAAGAGGCCAGAGAAGTACCTGTTCAATTAGAATCAGGGGAAGGCCTTCTATGGTGGGTCCTGGACGGAAAGACCCTGGCTGGAGAATCCAGAAGTTTTGAGCTGAGGAACGCCAGTTCATCGCAATCGTTTCAGACGGTCAAGGTAACTGATAATCGTGAAGCCATTCAATTTGATATTGCCGGTAAAAAAGTGTTGGCTTATCACTACGGGCTGACCCCAGTGCCGGAGGGAGTTTCGGAAAATTATCGCCGGGGAGGATACATTCACCCTTTATGGTCTCCACAGGGAACAGTCCTTACCCGAATTCAACCTCCGGATCATTACCATCATTACGGAATTTGGAATCCCTGGACCCATACTGAATTTGAAGCACAAGAAGTTGATTTTTGGAACCTGAACAAACAACAAGGTACAGTGAATGTGAACGAGGCGCCCTCGGCGACCGAAGGGCAGGTTTTTGCTGATCTCAAGGCTTCTCATGAACACGTGGTGCTGCCAGACTCTGCCCATGAAGAGTCCAGGGCAGCGTTGGACGAGCAATGGAAGCTAAGAATATGGAATGCAGATCCATCGCAATCGGTTTGGCTGGTAGATTTTGTTTCCGAGCTTAGCTGTGCTACCGAAAGTCCACTAACCATTCTGGAATATCGATATCAGGGATTTAGCATAAGAGCAAGTGAACACTGGAACGATGACAATACAGATCTTCTAACTTCAGAGGGTAAAGACAAATCGGATGCCAATGCCACCAGGGCACGTTGGATAGATATCAACGGATCCTCAAACTCGGGTAATTCCGGACTGGTGATGATGACCCATCCTGATAATTTTAATTTTCCGGAACAATTGCGTATTTGGCCTACAGGTATGAATGACGGTAAGGAAAATGTATTTGTTAATTTTAACCCGGCACAGGACCGGGATTGGCAGTTGGTTCCCGGTGAGACCTATATTTTGAAATACCGCATGATGATCTACGATGGATCAATAGATAGCACTAAAGCTGAGAATTACTGGAATGATTATGCAAATCCACCGCAAGTACTGCTACAATAGTCAACATTAACCAATAAGAAACGAAGATTTAAAGCACTATGAAAAAGAAAAATAATCCCGCAAAGCAAAAGATCTCGCGTAGAAACTCCTTAAAAAAATTAGCCATTGCCGGCAGCAGCCTAGTCATGGGACCGACTATTGTTCCCGCCTCTGTTTTTGGTAAAAATGCTCCCAGTAACTCCATTCATATCGGGCAGATTGGTTTCGGGCGTATTGCTCACGGCCATGATCTGCCGGGTACCATGCAGTATGATCGGACCAAGGTAATTGCCATAAGTGATGTAGACAGCGATCGCGCCCAGCAAGGAAAGGCATTTGTGGAGGGTTGGTATGCGGAAAAAACCGGGAAAAAGAACTACCTGAAAGTAAATACTTTTCAAGATTATCGAGAGATGTTACTGGACAAGGACTTGGATGCGGTAATTATCAGTACTCCTGATCACTGGCATGCCCAACCGGCCATGGAGGCTGCAGTGGCCGGTAAGGATATATATCTACAAAAGCCTACCTCCTTAACCGTTGCGGAGGGTAGAGCCATGAGTGATGTGGTTAAGCAACACGGGGTTGTTTTACAGGTAGGAACCCAACAACGTTCATCACCTCAGTTTAGGATAGCAGCTGAACTGGTGCGCAACGGAAGAATAGGCAAACTACATACAGTAAAAATTGGACTGCCCGGCGATCCGGCTGGTCCGGAGGCCGAAGAAATGCCTGTTCCGGCTAATTTAAATTATGATATGTGGCTGGGTTCTACGCCGGAAGCATATTACACCGAGATGCGGGTCCATTCACAGGATAAAATTGGCAGCCGTCCGGGTTGGCTTAGATGTGAGCAGTTCGGAGCGGGTATGATCACCGGGTGGGGTCAGCACCATATTGACTCTGCACATTGGGGAATGGATACTGAATACACCGGACCGGTGGAAGTAGAAGCTATAGCCCAATTCCCCAGGTCAGGTCTGTGGGATGTACATGGCGATTTCATGGTGAAGGCCAGGTATGAAAAAGGTATTGATATGTTCATAAGCGGCGGTTACCCCAATGGTATTAGATATGAGGGAACGGAAGGCTGGATATTTGTATCAAGAGGGAATTATTCCGCAACTGCCAGCGATCCGGTGGACCAAGCTAATAACAGCAAGGCGTTGGATGCCAGCAACCCCGATATATTGACATCGAAGATCGGGGAAAATGAGATCCACCTATATCATAGTGAAGAGCAACACGGCAACTGGTTGGATTGCATAGAGTCCAGAAAAGAGCCTATTTCACCTGCGGAAATGGGCCACCGGACTTGTACGGTTTGTTTGATCAGCCATATCGCTATGAAATTACCCCGTAAACTCCAATGGGATCCTAAGCAAGAGAGATTTTTGAATGATGAAGAAGCAAATAGTATGTTGTCGCGATCGCAACGAGCGCCATGGGGTTATCTACACAGTGATGCCTTGGCACGTGGATAAAAGTCCTGTATTCGGTTAATAAGTTAAATTGGTAATCTTGAAATGAGTAGCTTATGGAGCTATTTGCTGGTCATTGGAAACATTTTTATTTCACCCTGGGGTTGGTTATACTGCTAGCTTCCTGTAGTCAAAAGAAAACAGATAATCAAAATACCACAGAACAGCAAGCCGCGGAATCTATGGGCCAGCCTGGAGAAATTAAGTTGATGACTGTTGCGCCCGGGCACTTTCACGCATCACTGGTACAAAAATCCATGTACCCGCAGGTGGATCCTTTGGTGCATGTATATGCTCCTGAAGGACCGGAATTACAAGATCACCTGAACAGAATTGATCAATTCAACAACCGCCAAGACCACCCTACAAAGTGGCGTGAAGTTACCTATCGGGGTAGTGATTATTTGGAAAAAATGCTATCGGACAAGCCGGGTAATGTGATGGTGGTGGCAGGAAATAATGCCAAAAAAACTGATTATATCCTTGCGGCGGTTCAAGCTGGCATAAATGTCCTGGCGGATAAACCAATGGTAATCAATCCGGATAAGTACCCTTTGTTACAGGAAGCATTTCATATAGCCAATCAACAAGGACTGCTGATATATGACATGATGACCGAGCGTTTCGAGATCACTACTGTCCTTCAAAAGGAACTTTCAGGCTTTGCCGACATATTCGGGGAAATGGAAAAGGGGTCTATGGATAATCCGGCTATATCCAAAGAAAGTGTGCACCATTTTTCAAAGAGCGTGGCCGGCAAACCTCTAACGCGTCCTCCCTGGTTTTTTGACATAGAACAAGAAGGGGCGGGCATAGTAGACGTTTCAACGCACTTAGTCGATTTAATTTTGTGGGAGTGCTTTCCTGATCAGCCGGTGCATAAAAATGAAGTCGGGGTGGTCCGATCCAGGCAGTGGGGCACGGTTATGAGTAGAAATGAGTTCGAAAAGGTGACAGGATTAGCGGAATATCCTGATTACTTGAAGAAATACCTAAAGAAGGACTCGTTGCTAAATGTATTTTCAAATGGTGAATTTATTTTCACTACCCGGGATATTTTTGGCAAAGTATCGGTAATTTGGAATTACCAAGCCCCCGAAGGGTCAGGTGATACGCACTTCTCTATAATGAGAGGCACCGGGGCAAATCTGGTTATTCGTCAGGATGCTGCTCAAAACTATGTTCCCACTTTATATGTGGAACCAGTCGGTAACATTGATAGTGTAGAATTCGAAGCGCAACTGGAAAACCGCATCCAACAGTTAACTTCGAAGTACCCGGGCTTGAGCAAAAATATCACACAGGGAGGATGGGAAATTGTAATCCCCGCAGAATTAAGAGTGGGACATGAAGCTCATTTCAGCCAGGTAATGGAAAAATTCTTACAGTATATGGAGGATGGTCAACTACCGGAATGGGAACAGGTTAATATGCTGACCAAATATTTCATTACCATGGAAGCTTATAAAATGTCAGCAGATACTTTTGGTGAATAAAAAGTATTAAAAAAACAAACCCACTAGATAGCGCAGCTTTGTTCTTCCTTACAATTTTGTAATACAACCAGTTACCGGGATAACCAGGATTCTGTTCATAGTTTCTGGATACCGCGTCAATTGCCTTTGAGATATTGGGCCTCATAAGATGGAAGGGTTCAGGTGGTGGCCCACGTTGCCTCAGTGAATTTTTAGACTTTTCATCATTAGAAAAGCGATTTCAATTATTCCCTGAAATGCATTTTTTCTTAGAAAACAGGCCAACACCAATAATATAGTTCTCTGACGCATTGCTTTTAGTTTATCAAAAAAATGGGCAATTTTCTATTTTGATCTGGAGTATCCTAATAACTGATAACTATGGAAAATGCCATAAGCAGCCTGACAATTCATATCAAAAAAATGCACCTGATGTGCATCCTAGTTTTAGCAAGTATGTGCACCAGCGGCCAACCTTCAGAAAACAATGGTGCTATGGCTCAATCTAACGAAATCCTCACTGGCGCAGAACAGACCCAGCGCTATTTGCCGCTGCTTGAAGGGAAAAAGGTAGGGGTCATGGCCAACCAAACATCAATAATAAAGGACCAGCATTTGGTCGACAGTTTGTTGAGGTTAGGAGTGAATATCGTTAAAATTTTCGGTCCTGAGCATGGTTTTAGAGGAGCAGCCAGCGCCGGCGTTAGCGTACAGGATGAAACCGACCCCGTTACCGGTATTCCAATAATCTCTTTGTATGGAAAGAAGAAGAAACCAACCGAAGAGGATTTAGCTGATGTAGAGATAATGATCTACGACCTCCAGGATGTAGGTTGCCGGTTTTATACGAATATTAATGCTTTGGCCCGGCTGATGGAAGCTTGCTATAAATACGGGAAGACACTGATCATATTGGATCGGCCTAACCCCAACGGCTATTTGATCGACGGTCCGGTACTGGATATGAAGTACAAGTCAGGTATTGGTATGTTTCCTCTGCCCATGTCTCATGGGCTTACGGTGGGGGAGTTTGCCAGGATGGCCAACGGCGAAGGATGGCTGGAAGACGGAGTAGTTTGTGATCTTGAGATAATACCAGTGGCTAATTATGATCATCAGATGCCCTACCAGTTGCCCATCAATCCCTCACCAAATTTGAATACCCAGCAATCGGTATTGCTATATCCATCCACCTGTATGTTCGAAGGTACTTATCTGAACCATGGCCGGGGCACATATTCTCCATTTGCACTAATAGGAAGCCCCGAGCTAAAAGGGAAATATGAGTTTAACTTTACCCCGGAAGGAATAAAGGGTATGGCGGAGACCCCATTGTTCATGGGTCAGGTCTGCTATGGCATCGACCTGCGGGAGTATGACGTTTCGCTGCTTCGCCAAAGCAAACAGATCAATTTATCCTGGATTATGGAACTGTACCAGGCTCATCCACACCCGGAAAAATTTTTCGACTCCAGTCTGAGCAATCAGATGGGGGTGATCGAGTATCTTATCGGTTCCGGCCAGTTCCGGGAACAAATTATTAAAGGTGCATCGGAAGAGGAGATCCGTAGAAGCTGGGAGCCGGAACTTTCGGAATATAAGGAAATGAGGAAAAAGTATTTGCTATACCCTTAAGTTATACTAGGGAAAGGTTTAGCGCTCCGCTTCGTTGATCCACATCTAGGTGTTAAAGAGGACATCTGCTTCCCCTCAACCCTATGAATTACCGGTTGCACTAAACTTCATGGTGCCTGCCGGTAGCCTGGTGAGTAGTTTAGGGCATATTCCTACTCAGATATAAACTTCCTCAAAATGTAGAGGATTTCCCCATTACTGTAATAGCAAATGTGTTGAAATTTATTGCAGGTAATCCAAAATGTGCCCTATTGCCCATTAAAACCAAGTTTTTCAAACAGATTATATCATTTCACCTGGTTGGATCGTTATTTGATTTTTCAGTTAATCATGTTAAGAAGGAGTTTTGAAAACCGATCCGGGGCTGACAAGTCAAGAGAGCTGCTAAGTTCTCAATCGCACAACAGCTATGATCAAGATTATGCTTTAGATAACCTGCAAAAGTTGGCAGGAGGCAACCTCAATATTGTTATAGAAATGCTCCAAATTTTTTTGGAGAATGCCGACCATGACATTTTAGCACTACAAGCATCCTGTAATCGGAATGACTGGGAACGGGCTGGCGCCATGGCACATAAACTGATTCCTTCATCTGAATACTTAAGCTTAAATAAGTTGGCTAAGCTCTTGAAGGAAATTAAAATTAAATCCGCAGCAGTTCATGACCAAAACGCCATAATACCATTGGTAACTCAAGTTTGTGATATTTACGCCCAGGTAAGACCTAAGATTATTTTAGATCTCCGGAACCTAAAGAGGTCAAGGTTTTAAACCGGATCGAAATGTAGTCTGCATTTGGCGATAAAAAACTTTTATGTACATCCACCAAATTTTTTAAAATGACAATGACAAAGGCTAAGATAGTAATTGTGGAAGACGATCCTTTTTATGGAGAGATTTTAAGAAAATACGTCAGTCAGATTGCCGAAAATTTGATTCCACAAAGTGATGTGTCAATTATACATCTCACCTCCGGGGAAGAGTGTATGGAATGCTTAGACCCCGAAACCAACATTTTTATTTTGGATTATGATTTAACGGGCGGTAATGATGAGCATTCACTCAATGGCCTTGATCTATTAAAAGAAATCAATACCGTATGCCCTGCTGCCTATAAAATCATAGTAACCAGTTACAGCGATTTTTCCACTATTAACAGTTTTACCCTGGAGGGGGCAGATAGGTATATATTGAAAAAACGTGATACTCCCATGCGCATTTATACCATTCTTAAAGAATTAATTCAGGAGCGCTGGCTGATAAAGAACACATGATTCATTAGTGAATATACCCGGCACACACCCATTAATTATATGGCGTAGCTTATTGTCATCCGGAAAGCGGAATTGGATCTTCGGCCAGATCTGATTGGATATATTATAAGCAGTTGAAGTAGTCAGATGGCTGTCCAACAAATCACCAGTACATTACTTGTATGATTGCGAATCCCCATAATTGATTAAAGCGCGAATAAATGCTATTTTAAACCTCAATTAATCAATTACTTAAGGGGACCTTCCCAAAACCAGCAATATACATAATGTAAATGTCAGTATTTAAACGGTTTTGGTTAATACTTCTCACTGTTATTCCTGCGGCATGCGATCGACTGGAAGATGGATCTCAAGCAATGCCGCCGGAGATTTATAATCCACCAGTGTATTGCGCATTAAACACATCACCAGGTTATTCCACACATCCGGTTAAAGGGGAACCTGTAAAACCCCTTGTGACACCAACTGGTGATACTCTGATCAGCGGAGTTCCAGTAGAATTAGACGGTAAGCTTTATGTTTCATCTGAGCTTCAACAAGAACTTTTGAAAGCGGGCAACCCTAGGGTAATTGATTTTCAAAGCAACAGATATCCCCTATCAGATAGGATAAAAATAGTACCGTTAAATAGCCAAAATGTTCACTCCTTTGAACCACCGCAGGGCCTGTCCACCAGCGGCGACTCAGGTGATCGGGAGAGTATGTCAGCCTATATGAGAACTCCTGTTAAGTTAGTTGATATTCCCAGTCGGCATCCCAAACCTACTCCAGCATCGATTCCGGAATTTAGAGAATCACATTCCCATAATATTCGGCATCTGGATGTTAAACAGGGTATGAATTCTTCCCGGATAAATGGCTTGATCCAGGACAATCGGGGTGATCTTTGGTTTGGCACCCATGGAGGAGGTGTTACTAGATATAATGGTGAAACATTCAGGTTTTATACCACCGAACATGGGTTAAATGACAATATTATTAGATCTATCTATGAAGACAGTAAAGGTAATATTTGGTTTATTACCTGGACTGAAGGCATTTCCATATTCGATGGCAGGTCCTTTTTTGATTTATCGACCAATGAACTACTAGCTGACCAAGGGATAAATGCCATAGTGGAAGACCGCCAAGGAAACATTTGGCTTGGCAGTGAGACAGGAATCTGTAAATACGATGGAAGTGAATTAACCTGTATCTCGGAACTGTCGGGGTTAAGTTTAGATGTCACCAGCATAATTGAGACGAAAGATGGTTTATTATGGTTTGGCACCCATAGTATTGGTTTGGTGAGCTATGATGGAAATGAGTTTACCCGATACTCTCATAACGAAGGTTTGAGCAGTGACGATATATTAAGTTTGTTGGAAGATAATCAAGGCCACATATGGATTGGCGCCAATGATCAGGGACTTTGCAGGTTTGATGGTAGCAGCTTTATATACTATTCCGATAAAGAGGGGTTCAATGCCCGATCAATTAGCGCGCTACTTGAGGACTCTCATGGGGATATCTGGATAGGAACCAATAATGATGGGTTGTTCAAATTTAACGGGGAATGGTTTACCGGTTATACCACACGAGAAGGACTTAGTGATAATACCATAAACTCTATAATAGAAGACCGAGACCATCAAATTTGGGTAGGTACTAAGGACGGAGGAGTAAACGTGGTAAAGCAAAACAGTTTCGTGCATTTAACATCTTTGGACCAGCTCGATGCTAATCATATAAGGGCCATCCAGGAAGATGGATCCGGCAACTATTGGTTCACTAGCTGGGGCGGAGGCGTCATATATAATGATGGGCAAAAGTTATATCAATATACTACCAAGCAAGGCTTGCCTGATAATACTATCTGGGATATGTGCATTGATGAACAAGATCGAAAATGGTTTGGGGGTGCTGGTGGCCTGACCATGTTTGATGGTAGCCAGTTTCTGAATTTGTTGCCAAATTTCCATATTTTATCCTTACTGCAGGATCAGAACGGAACTTTCTGGATAGGTACGGCCGGCAAAGGGCTTCTCAGATATGATGGAGACAAACTGTTGCAGTACTCTGCTAAAGAAGGATTCAATGGAGATAATATATGGTCAATGACCGAAGATAAGCAAGGAAACCTATGGATAGCCACCTGGGGTGGGAATGGGGTAGCTAAATATGATGGAACTCATTTTACTTTTTATACTGAAAAGGAGGGTTTGATCCATAGCGATATTTGGTCCGTAATGGAGGATCGCCGGGGGAATATGTGGTTTGGGTCTTATGGTGAAGGTATTAGCGTTTTCGATGGAAATGGGTTTCTCAACATTACTAAAAGCCACGGATTACCTAATAACATAGTCAGTTCAATGATAGAGGATCAGGATGGCAATATTTGGATCGGCACTGAGAATGGACTTAGCAGATTAGAATTCGAACCTGACCAGGTGCTGGTTCGAGATCAAATTGATGAATTAGGAAAATTCCCCTTTAGAATAATTAACTACTCACGGAATGATGGATTGATAGCAGAAGATTTCAATGTACATAGTGTTTATCTGGACAGTAGGGATCAGATATGGTGGGGAACCGGTAAAAGCCTGGTAAGGCTTAACTTACGTAATCATCAGGAAGAAAATTTAATTGCAAGCGCAAGCCTGGTGCAAATTGAAATAAGGGGAATGTTTCTTGATTATGGCCTTTTAAATGATTCCACCATTGGCAAGATCACCTATGGTGACATACCGGCCTTTTCCAATTTACCTAATGACCTGATAGTACCGTACCAACAAAATCACCTGACGTTTCATTTTACTACCAACAATATTGCATTCCCACATCAAAACTTGTACAGTTACAAAATACCTGGTGCAAGTGACTTCTGGAGCCCAGCTACTGATGAGGCCAAAGCCGATTATCGAAATATTCCTTATGGGGAGCATAAAATCTTAATAAGCGCTGCCGGCTCAGATAAGCAATGGAGTCAGCCTATGGAGTATAGCTTTACCGTACTCCCTCCCTGGTGGCAGACCTGGTGGGCTAGAATAGCATATATTATATTGGGGATTACCTTTATTACCGGAATTATCCGGTGGCGCACTGCTAATATCAAAAAAAAGCAAAAAATACTGGAACGGTTAGTGGTAGAACGAACAGCAGAGGTGGTTGAACAAAAGAAAAGATCCGATGAATTATTGCTGAACATTTTGCCAGCCAATGTGGCTCGTGAATTAAAAGAAACCGGTAAGATCGAACCGGTACATTTTGAGGAGGTAAGTATCCTATTTGCTGATTTCAAGGAGTTCACCAACATTGTAGCTTCTATCCCCAGCAAGAAATTGATTTATGAGTTGAACGATATTTTTCAAAGCTTCGATGATATAGTGGAGAAAAGGGGATTGGAAAAAATTCAAACCGTTGGAGATGCTTATTTAGCTGCCGGTGGACTCCCGGACCCTGATCCTGAACATGCCCGAAAATGTGTAGTAGCTGCTAAAGATATGATTGATTATTTATCCACAAGAAACCAGCAGAATTCTATTAAATGGAAAGTACGGATAGGAATTCATTCAGGCCCTATTACTGCCGGGGTGGTGGGTAAAAAGAAATTCGCATATGATGTATTTGGTGATACAGTAAATGTGGCTGCCCGGATTGAGTCTGCCAGTGATGAAGGACGAATCAATATCTCAGCATACACGCACGATCTCATTAAGAGTCACTTTATTTGTGAATACCGGGGTAAAATTAATGCCAAGGGCAAGGGAGATCTGGATATGTATTTTGTTAATGTATAGCTGGTTAAGTAAGAACTACTACCACGATTTTTATTCAGACTGCTTGATCAATAGCGACTTTACAGATTGAAGGAAAATTACCATAAAACTTTTGATCCCATCCTGGAGGACTATGCGTTCTTTGAGAACCACTCCACCGAAGCTCAAAGAGACCTGAATGCCTATGCACTCCATTTGCATCAGCTGAGTGATGAGCCTGACCAGATCAGAATGCTGGATTTCGGATCGGGCAATGGATCTTTTACTGCCACTTTTTTACAACAGCAAAACTGGGCTCCCTCAAAATTGGAATTGGTATTAGTAGAGCCTGGAGAAAAATCCAGGGCTAAAGCAATAAATACCCTGGGCCTCTATTCTGCTAATCCAATCCAACATTATGCCCAGCTGCCCCGCGATTTTGATATGAACTTTGATCTAATCCTGTGCAACCATGTGCTGTATTACGTGAGTGATTTAGATCAAACCATCTGTCAACTGAATAGATGCCTAAAACCTAATGGAAAATGGTTGATGGCTATGGCCGGCATGGAAAATGCACTGATCCGGTGCTGGGAATATGGATTTAGCTTGATAGGGGAGGAGGTCCCTTTTTATACCGGTGAAGATTTGAAGCACGCTCTGGAACGGAAAGGTTTAAATTACCAGCAGGAGAGCGTTTCGTTTACCATAGCATTTCGCGATACCAAAGAAAATCGGCTAAAAATATTGCGCTTTTTATTTGGGACGCAATTGTACAGTCTATCATTTACATCCTTGCTAAAATTCTTCGATTCTTATGAAGATGATGGAGCTATTAAAATTAATACCCGGCATTCACTGTTTGTGGTTGGATAAGTGTGTTTTTACTACCGTTGGGTAAACCTACTATTTGACGGCGTACAAGTTTTCAGGAGATGGATGCAGGAATAAATCCCTCACCGTTTATCCCTCACCAACGAAGCTGGTATAATTATTCTGAGATTTGGTCAATAATCTTAGTAACTTGTTTTGTTGAAATGCCTTGTCCAACGGAATGATTAAACCTATTAATTCTTTTCAAGTTGTGAAGTTTTTGAATTGCCATGACCAAGAGGAAGAAGTTTATCATTGCCCTTGGGATTTTTTTACTACTGCTTATTATCGGCAGACTTTTACTGCCTGGCTTTGTAGTTCGACATCTCAATAAGACTTTAGAGGAGATCCCTAATTATACTGGGTATGTTCACGATGTCCAGATCAGTTTGATCAGTGGCTCTTATGCTATTGACAGCCTTTTCATATTTCATGAAGCGATGGACAGAAAGTTGCCATTTTTTGCCTCGCCTCGTATCAACTTATCTATACAATGGAATGAGGTATTTAACGGCGCCCTGGTGGGAGAGATCGAAATGCTGCATCCTGAGTTGAACTTTGTGGTCTATCAAAGCGGAGACACCACCGCCATTCAAACCGGTGAAGAGGCCGATTGGACCGAACCGTTGAAAGCCATGCTGCCTATACAGATCAATGAGCTAAGAGGAGCACGGGGGAGGATCAGCTTTGTAGATTCTCTGGCGCAACCACCCGTGAATATATATTTAGATTCTCTAAATTTTATGGCCACTAATATTTCCAATACTACCTCCGAAGATGTGCTACCTTCTGAGATCCATGCCACCGGTACTTCCATTGGAGGAGGGGCTTTGGAACTAAGCGGTCGCATGAATGCTTTGAAACGGATTCCCGACATGGATCTGGAACTGGTTTTTGAAGGGGCGGAGCTTACCTCATTAAACAATTTTACCTTGGCATACGCCGAATTAGATACGGAGAGTGGCACCTTTAATTGTTACAGTGAATTGGTAGTGGCCGATGGGATCATGGAAGGTTATGTCAAGCCGGTACTGGATAATATTAAGATCCTGGATTTTTCAGAGGACAAGAAGAAGCCGCTGCAGATGATATGGGAGGCAGTGGCGGGAATGGTGATTGAGTTATTTGAAAATCAAAAACAGGACCAGTTTGCCACCCAAGTACCTCTGGAGGGAGATCTGAATGAAGTGCAATCTTCTATATGGCCGGTGCTGGGGGGCATTTTTAAAAATGCTTTTATTCAAGCTTTTACCAAATCGACTTCCGGGGACATTTCCTTTGATGAAGTAGTGGATAGCAAGTAGTAAGCTATACCTAACCTTCAATTTCCACCTGTTGTCCACCTTCCCATTTTCCCCATGCTGTCACCCCATGCCCTCCATCCTTTAGCGAGTGATCCTGGCGCCATTAAAGAATTTGAGATATTGGGGTAATTTCCTACTAGCCAATACCTACACAGCATATTGATGGTATTTTTTGTAATTTGAAATACCATGCCACAAATGCGTCAACTTGCTGCCATTATGTTTACGGACATTGCCGGGTATACCGCCTTAATGAGTGAAGACGAACAAAAAGCATTGGCATTACTCAAGAAGAATAGAAGTATCCAACGACCGGCTATTGAAAGATTCAACGGCAGGTGGCTTAAAGAGATAGGTGACGGGATACTGGCCAGTTTTCCAACTGCTACCGATGCGGTGTATTGTGCAGCCGCCATCCAGAAAACATGTGAGCAGGAACCTGACCTGAAACTTCGAATAGGGATTCATTTAGGTGAAGTGGTCTTTGAAGAAAATGATGTCTTTGGGGACGGTGTAAATATTGCCTCCCGCCTTGAGCCATTGGCTCCCATTGGCGGGATCCTGGTATCCGGAGCCGTTTACAAAAACATACATAACAAAAAAGACATTATTACAGAGTTCGTGGCAGAGCAGCAACTAAGAGGAGTAAAAGAACTTGTTCGTATTTACCAGGTAAGAGTCCCCGGGATAAAAACTCAGGCTATTGATCAAGCTGAAAGTGTAAAGGAGCCAAGGATCAAAAAAAATACATTATGGTATGCAGGGATTACTTTAATCTTAGGGCTGGTTGGGTATTTCATTTTTAGCGGTAGTTGGAAAAGACCGGCTGAAACTAAAGTTGATGTGCTGTCAGAGAAATCCATTGCTGTACTTCCCCTGGTGGATATGAGCCCCGACAAAGACCAGGATTACCTGGGTGACGGCATTGCCGAGCAACTGATCAATACCCTGGCCCAGACCAAGGATCTAAAAGTGATCGCCCGGACTTCCAGTTTTCAGTTTAAGGGCCAAAATGTAGATATAAGGGAGTTGGCCTCACAGCTTGGCGTAGACTATGTGGTAGAAGGAAGTGTATTAAAATTTGGTGAACAGCTAAGAATAACCGTTCAGTTGATTGATGCGAGAGATGGCTCACACATATGGTCAAATGATTACGATCGTCCCTTCGACAATATATTTACTATGCTGGACCAAATTGCCCAGGATGTATTTAATAAGATCAGTGCCTCGCTGGAGCTGGTTCCCATAAACTCCTCAATTGGAACCGACAATAGTGAAGCCTATGAAAACTATTTGAAAGGCGTCCATATGCATATTAAATGGGTGCTCGATCCTGAAAGCACTGAAGGGGGATTCAACCGGGCTAAAGAACTTCTGCAGGAAGCCATAAGATTGGATTCAAGCTTCGCCGATGCCTATGCCGGGCTAGCTGACCTATTTGATTCACAACTCCACATCTCTGATCCTGATTCCACCTTTATGCGTGAGTCTAAAAAATATGCTGATATCGCTTACAAATTGAATCCGGAATCGTGTCACAGTAATCATGTCCAAGCTCTGGTCTTTGTCCGGAGAAGTAGTTGGAAGAAGGCCATCCTACATAGTGTTAAAGCTATTGAACAATGTCCGGGATATATCCTCTATTATGGTGAATTGGCCTACATTCTTCATACTCTGGGTTTTCACCAGGAGGCTTTTAGGGTGAGGGAGAAAGCTTTGCAAAGGGATCCGGTAAGTGCTGGTCACTGGGAGCGTTATGGGTGGGAAAAACGTCATGTAGGACAATTTAGGGAAGCCAAGATCGCTTTTGAGGAGGCTCGTGACCTGGATGACCTGGTGGAAGGACTTTTCTGGTTAGCCTGTTATAATGGAGATATCAAGGTAGTGGAAAATTACCTGGCTGATTCTACTTCGGGATCCTTACGCTTCCCCAGGGAACTCTATCCTCCCTGGTTAAAGGCCCTAAAAGGGGATACCACCGCCATTCAGGATTGGGACAAAGTAAAGCATAAAATCTTACCACGACCCTGGCCGGAACTCTCGCTTCAGCTGCTATTGGCAGGTGCCAATAGCAATTGGACCCCAAGTTTTGTCAAATCCCTTCCTGATTATAGTAACATCCCTTATAAGTGCTGTGATATCAGGCTCGAATTTCTGAATGACCCGGAGATCAAAGCTGACCAGCAATTTTTAGACCTGATACAACCCTTATTGAATGACCCGCAATACCAAACTTGGTTGGAAGAATTTGAAGCATGCCAGGCCAATAATAGAGTGAGGTTCAAAGAGGAACTGGACCTTGTGGAAAATCTCCTAGCGGTAACTCTTGAATGAACACTTTTGGCTTGCTGCTTAGAAAGTGCCTGCTCAGCACAAAATAACTTTCTTTATTTCTTTTACAAATCGTATAGAAATCATTACATTTGTTTTACAAAATATATAGAAATATTCAAAATGAAGGAATATTTAGGTGAATTTGAGGAGCTGGTGTTGACCATGGTGGGCATCCTGCAGGATGAGGCCTACGGCAATGCCATTGTTAAAGAAATAAAAGATCGCATCGGACGTGAGGTTAATCTCAGCGCTGTCCATGTCACCCTATACCGGTTGGAGGACAAAAAATATCTCACCTCACAAATGGGAGGAGTTACGAAAGCCAGAGGAGGGAGGCGTAAAAGGATCTTTACCATTACCAATGCCGGCATAGAGGTGCTTCGCTCCATGAAAGCTACCCGGATCAATTTATGGAAACTTATGCCCCAATTACACTATGGACAGTAATCAGCCGAATATGCCACCCCGGTGGCCCCTAAAGTTTTTGGAATGGTTCTGCCCATCCCAACTTTATGAGACCATATCAGGGGACCTGCTGGAGAAGTTTGAAGAAGATGCTGCGGTTTTAGGCTTGAAAAAGGCTCAACGCAACTTTATCTGGAATGTATTAAGGTTTTTTCGACCGGGTATAATATTCAGACACCAGCTGCCGAACTCTTTTTTGAATACCCAGCTGCTGGGCAGTTTTATCAAGTCTGCCGGCAGAAATATCTGGAAATACAGGACTAACTCCCTGGTAAATGTTTTAGGCTTAACCCTGGGAATTGTATGCACCCTGATAGTGGCTTTGATCATTCGCTATGAAGTCAGTTTTGATGCTTTCCACACTAAGGCCGACAACATTTACCGGGTAGTGAGAGTAAGCCAGGTTGAAGGTCAGACTGAGTATCGCACCGGAGTGGTTTATGCGCTCCCGGCCACCCTGGCTGATGAAATACCAGTACTGGAGGAAATCACAGTGATGACCTATCAAAGAAATGCACAATTTGACGTTTCCAATGCCCAAAACCATACTGTCTCTTTTCGCGAGGACGAAGGTTGCGCTTTTGTAGATAGCAGTTTTTTCAAGGTCTTTGATTTTGAGGGTACTCAATTTAAGTGGTTGGCGGGAAATCCGGAGTCAGCGCTAAAGGAGCCTAACACCATCGTTCTGACCCGCTCATTGGCGGAAAAATATTTTGAAACCCCGAATGTATTGGACCAGACTTTAAAGTTTGAAAAAATGCTGGATCTAAAAGTGACCGGGGTAATTGAGGACCTGCCTGGTAATACAGATTTTCCCTTCAAGGCATTGATCTCTTATGCCACCTTTCAGCAATTTCAAGGAGAAGGCTTCAACAGGGAATGGAATTCCGTTTCCGATGGCAACCAATGCTATCTGGTGTTGCCATCTGGAGTGGACCAAGCAGAAATTGAGCGGCAAATTGCCCGCATCCATGCTTCCTACGCCCCTGTGGAAATCTCTTCCATGCGGTCCTACAAATTACAACCCCTGAGTGAAGTGCATAGCGATCCCCGTTTCGGCAATTTCAATCTGAAGACGGTGACTACCCGCAGCCTGTGGGCCCTGGGTATAATTGGCGGATTCTTGTTGATCATGGTTTGTATAAACTTCATCATACTTTCCACCGCCCATGCCATTACCCGATCCAAGGATGTAGGTATCCGCAAAGTGTTGGGAAGTACCCGGTGGCAGGTAATGGGGCAATCTATAACCGAAACTCTATTAATTATTATGGTCTCTATTACCGTGGCCATGATGGCAACTACCTTAATACTTGGTCAAGTCCAGTCACTCACCAGGACCGAAATATCTAAGGCCATATATGCTGATCCATTTGTTTGGGGTTGTGTGGCGCTGATTGCCTTGGTGATCAGCATCCTGGCTGGCTGGTATCCGGCCCTGTTACTATCGCGAAACCAACCGATTATGGTCATTAAGAACAACTTTAGTTCTAAAGTAAAGCATAGTATTACACTGCGGGAAATTTTGCTGGTCACCCAGTTTACCATCATGCAGATCCTGATCATAGCCACCTTTATTGGGGTCAAACAGATGCATTTTTTCAGGAATGTAGACATGGGCTTTAATAAGGAAGCGGTGGTCAATGTGGAAGTTCCCCAAGGGGTCAGCAAGGATAAATTGGATGCCTTCCAGAATGATATGTTGTCCAGCTCAGCTATAAGTGAGGTGAGCTTTAGCTCCAGCCTTCCCTCCGGACTTAAACGCCCCCGATGGTTTTGGGATATCAGAAACGCAGGCGCAGACAAAAGCGAAGACCTGATCTTTGAATATCAATCAGTCGATGTAAACTATTTGGATCTCTACGATATAGAGCTATTGGCAGGTCGGGATTTCACTAAAAGCAGCGATCGTTACCAGATCATCATTAATGAAACCTTAGCTTCAAAACTGGGTTTTGCCACTCCGGAAACAGCGATCGACCAGCAAGTAACGGTGATGGATGAAACCATCACCATTATCGGGGTCATTAAGGATGTCTATAGCAATTCCTTGAAAAATGAACTGGATAAAATCGCGTTAATGACCTGGGCCGATCATTACCGGCTGGCCAGTATAAAACTACATACTTCCGCTAATACCGGGTACCAGGATCTACCACAGACCCTGGCTTTCATAGAACAAAAATGGAACCGCCATTTTGCAGGAAATGTATTTAGTTACTCTTTCCTGGATGATAACGTGCAGGCCTATTATGAAGAAGAGGTCAGGTTGACCAGTTTATTCCGGGTGTTTTCATTGATCTTTATAGTGATCGGCGGGTTGGGATTGTACGGGCTGGTTTCCTTCTTAGCTAAGAAGAGGACCAAAGAGGTGGCGGTGCGGAAAGTGCTGGGCGCCGGAATCAGTCAGATATTAATGTTATTCTCATTGGATTACATAAAACAAATAACCATCGCTGTGGTATTGGCTATACCAGTAGCCTATTATTTTATGAATGAATGGTTGAACGGATTTGCTCATCACATTTCCCTGCGATGGTGGTTATTTGTGCTTCCCGGGTTATTTGTGCTGGTGTTGACCTTGCTTTCTGTTAGCGGTATTACCTGGCGATCGGCGATGGCTAACCCCACGGTGAGTTTGAGGAATGAGTGAGTGTAATATACTAGTTAATGTCTAGGCTATTTTGATCAACCAGCATTAGTTGAGTGCCGATCCTGTGCCTTTTTGTTTCCAATCTTATAAAAACGAACCACCTTGTTTTTCTAGTTCGTTTCTGATTAGCTTCCCATAGTTCAAAATTCTTCTGCAGGTTTAACCACAGTTCAGGAGTGGTGCCAAACGCGTCGGCCAGCCCGTAAAGCCATTTCCGCACTGATACCTGCTCTACCATTGACAATGGCTGATACGGCCGGATGAGTAATGCCAAGACCTTTGGCAGTTTCGGTGATAGTCAAGCACAATGGATCCAGGTAATGTGCTTTCAGGATCCGTCCCGGATGTGATGGTTTAAACATTCCCACACACCCCCCGGACTCAAACTCCCCACTCAATATCAGCTCATCTCCGGCCCTCCCGAGGCATATAGATGCTTTATAGATGCTATTTCCCAATTCATATAATCCAAGGTGGCCTGACGGGCTTCTCTTCCTAATTCCATCACTTCAGCGCTTCCCGCATGCTTATTCCTGGAATTGTCTTTACAAAACTGGTCAAATATTTCATCGGTAACTACCTGATACATTCTAATGAAGGCCCGCTCTGGTTTTATTTCCGGGGTTAGCACGTTGCTTTTGGGGATTTTCAGGCAGTTGCGATCATCTTCCCAAACAGAAGCAGTACTGAAGTGGTTTTCAGGAGTATCTATAAAAACTTCCTCAACCCCTTTCTGCTGCCAGTACCTTAATACATGCTTCAACAAGCTCCGGGCTGAAGTAGAGGATTCAGCAATTATCGGTCCTGCCAAAGGGATCAATCTCCCCGGCCGGGTCATGATCAGTCCCATGGTTTTGCCACCCGACTTAGCTATCCAGGAACCTTCCGGGTAAAGAGTATGGATCAGGCGCAGTTGCTCCTTTTTAATTAGAAGATCAAAATCCCTCAAATCAGCTGACAACGCTTCTATAGACTCAACGCTGCAGATTTCCAGGTCATTTTCCACCGCTATTTCAGCATGGGTGACCAGCCTGCTGCGCCAAATTTTGAATGAACTTTGGAAACCCAATCTTTTATAAACCTGTAATCCCTCGTAGGTGGCGTCCAGCCCTATAATGGACATTGGATCGTCCGCTCTGGTTTCCTCTATGCACTGCTGCATTATGGCAGTAGCAACCCCCTGACGCCGGAGCTCCGGATGCACCAGGATCATTCCGATCCAGTGTAATCTGGAACCTAAATTCAAAACCAAGCCGCTACCCAAGGGATTCTCCACACCTTGGATTTCCGCTACCGCCAATAGACTGGTTAATGCTTTGCTGGTAAGGATCTTAAGGTCTTCCGGGGTTTGGTTCCACCCGGCGCGTTGGGCCAATAAATACATGGCTGCCACATTCTGGCCCATGGGCAAAGTTTTAAAGTAGTCCTGATCGATCAGTTTGTTTGCTGGATCAGTGGAAAGCGGCACCAATTCTGATCTAGCAAAGATCATCTTTACCTTATAAGGGCCCGCTGAGCCATAGGGGAGGGTTACCTCTCTGACCAGGCTCTCTGATGTTTCTTCATAATCGCCCGGGTAGGCGAACCTGGCAAACCCGTATTGATCAAAATTGTGGAGGCCGAGCTTAATAAGTTCCATGGCTATTCACTCCTGAGCCTTTTCCCTAATAGTCATGAGCAACTTTTCCGAACATGGTGGGTTTATCCCAATAATCTCCCCCTTCAAGCACCCATTTAGCGGCTGCCTCGATCATCTGTTCGCTGGAATCACGGTATGGCCCAAAAGTGTTTCGGGCCAGACTATCATCCGCCAACAGCGCTTTTTCGCCTTCCGGACCCACCGTCTGTGGTGTTATACCCAGGTACTCAGCCAGCGACGTCACAAGCTCTCTTACTTTCCATACCGGTCCTGCAGCATTGACGGTCCAACCCATCTGGTTGCATTGTTCAAAACTTTTAAGGGCAACTTCATTGGCGTCGCGCTGAGAGATCAGGTTTACCGCCGGCATCTCTAGGGATATTGGTTCTTCATCCATTATCATTCGGGCCAGATCAATCAGTACGCCGTACTGAAGATGTTGGGCATACATTAGCCGGAATATGGAGATCCGCTGCCGGGGATTTTCTAAAGCGGCGGTGCGGAACGAACTTTCCCGGGCTACAATGCTCCATCCATAAACCCCTAAGGGGTCCAACTGATGGGTTTCACTGCAACCGGTACCGTTAATATCAGTGTGTGGATAGGGATTCCCCGAGGAAAACACTACCATTGAAGAGTCTTTATACTTGCGTCCCACCAGATAGGGGACAATGGAGTTCATCTGAAAGGCGCGACGCCAGTCATTATTGCTGCCAAACTTTAAACCTATCATATAGACCACATATGGGGCATCCGGTAAGGAGTCAAGAAATTGCTCATTGCTGAGATCCCCTTGGTAACAGGCAACGCCCGTGCTCTCAAACTCCTGAAGATCCTGTGCTTTGCTAAAGGTGGAGGCGACCATTAGGCGCCGGCTCACACCATTGATCTGATCGGCGTTCTGCAGCAAGCCCACCAGTTCTTTACCCATTTTACCGCTTCCGCCCAGCACCATCATGTCGCCTGAACCTAAACGGGATAACGAATTCACTAATCCCTGCGAAGGAGTAGTCATGAACTTGAATAGTTCAGCGGTGTTGCGTATGTCCCTAAATTCCATTTTCTAATATTTCAAACCGACTTCCTTTTTCATCCATTCCAGGTTCTCTGCCACAAACTGATGGTCGTTCAAGGTCTCATATTCGCTGTAAACCATATCGATGGCTTGGTCCTGCCCGGGCCGACCTTGCTCATGAGCACAGTACGGTCCCGGCAGCAGCCCCAGACTAAAGAGCCGGTACTTAACCCCCCAAACGGAGTTTTCGAAATTACCCAAAGCATCAAATAAAGCCATATTACAACGGTTCACTCCGTGGGCCAGTTCTTTCGAAGTCAGGGGAAATTCCCAAATACACTTTTCCTTTTTTTGCCGGATGGCCTGGAACCAATTCACCGCTGCCCGGGTATCGGTAGCAAAATGTCCCAGTAAGCCCCCCTGATACTCAACGGTTTCAGTGCGCTGATCCACTTGATAGTTATAGCTGCCTGATAGATCCGATACTATCCGGTCGTCGTTGCCGGTAAACAAGATCAACTGATTCTTTCGGGGAGATTTGGCCGCGGCTTCCAACATCACCAGAGACCTGTAGGTACTGAATGAAGCTCCTTTGGCTCCATGGGCAATGTCAAATATTCGAGACCACAGCGAAAGTGTATAAGCATAGCTTCCCGGGATAGCTTGTTGCAATTCGAAGGCGAAAGGGGGCAGGATCAGTGAAACTTTTTCAAAAAGTTCGATTACTTCATCCTCAGTAGCCCCTGAAAATGCCGTGGGGGCGATCATAACCGCGTCGTAGCCATGTGCCGCGGCTAATTCAGCCTGCTTCATAACCTCATTTCCCCCCACCATAGCCAGCAATATCATGTCTTTCCCATACTGAGAGACCATCTCCTTGATCCACAACATCCAGCGATCCAGCAGGTCCGGATCATTTAGGGCGAACTCTCCTGTATGAGCCCCCGGGATCACTGCCCGGGCTCCTGATTTAATGTAATAGAGGGTGAGCAGGCGCTGATAGGCTTCATGGTGCTTTTTGTGCTCATCCAGGGCTAGGGGGCTGGGTACAAATACTCCACCTTCTTTTAAAATCGAGAGAGCGGTGGGAGAGAGTTCTTTCATGGATGGCGGTGGAAATTCTTATGAGGGTTAATTTAATCCAATTCATCCAATAGTGAGTCTTCATACACAATCCGTCCGTCGATCATCGTTAGTAACACTTTAATATTCGCAATTTCATCGTCGGTACAAGAGAGGAAATCATCTGATAAAACTATTAAATCCGCCAGTTTCCCCACTTCAATAGATCCTTTTACATCTTCTTCGAAAGAGGCATAGGCGTTGTTAATGGTATACATTTGCAAAGCTTCTTTTCTGGTAATAGCCTCTTGGGGATTATAGACCTGGCCGCTTTCAGTTTTCCGGGTGATCACTGACCACATGGATAAAAAAGGATTATAGGGATTAATTGATGCGTTTGGATCAAGTTTTACCATATGGTCTGAGCCCCCATTTACCATGATATCGGCTTCTATCATGGAATTATAGGGGTGGAAGGCTTTCATTCTATCATGGTCAAAGATGTAATACAATAGATCAGCGTCCTCATGAAACCAAGCCGGTTGCATATCTGCATAAATTCCCAGATCAGCCATTTTTTTAATGGCTGCTGGAGTAAAAAAGTTGCCGTGAATTATAGAAAAGCGTTTTTCATATGTAGGTCTTATTTGGTTCACCTCTTCAATAGCCGCTAGCAGGGTATCTACACCGCCACCACCGGTAACATGTGCGGTAAATTTCCATCCTGCTTCATCAGCAGCGGTTATAAGTTTGACCAATTCACTTTTTGCACGGAATAATTCACCCCGGTAATTAGGATCTGGGAAACCATAAATTCCTCTGGCTTTATTTCCCCAGCCTTCCCGCATAAAAGCAGTTCCGGTGAGCATTCCCCCGTCGACCATGGTTTTTAACGCCCCCACTCTCACCCAATGGTTGCCGTCGCCGGTTTGGTATCCCAACTTTTCCAGCACCGCACGCATTTCATCCAGTGAGCTTTCCGGATCCAGGGGCATGCTTATATTTTGGAACACCCTGACCGTGAGTTCACCGCTATCCATTAATTCCCTGAATATGCTCAGTTCTTCATCGCCACCAATCCCTGAACCAATGGAGGTGATTCCCACCTGATTATAAAGGTGAAACAATGCCTTAATGGCTTCTATTCTTTCACTGCGAGAAAGATTTTCACGGTTGTCTATGGACAACAGGCCGAAGGCTGAACTGCGTATGATGCCTGTTGGATCTCCGGTATTGTCTCGTATAATACCTGGATGATCTGATGTAGTCAACCCGGACAATTCAATGGCTTTGCTATTGACCATACCTCCATAGCTGCCATTTAAGAAAACCGGATTATTAGGCGCTGCCGAGTCCAACTCTGCTAAAGATACCTGCCTCATATCCCCAAGTCTGGTAATGAAAAATTTTGGGTGTATGATCCATTCCCCATCGTCTTTTGCCATGGATTCCTCATTGATCCATACCAGAAGTTCCCTTATAGTATTGAGGTCAGGAATTTTTTCAAAAAGTTCACTCAGGGAGGCGTCAATAGGATGGGTATGGGCGTCAATCAAACCTGGAACTACGGTATGTCCGTGAAGATCGATGGTTTGGGTTGAATCACTGGCAAGTTTTAATAACTCCTGGTCATTTCCAATAGCTAAAATTTCATTATTGCTTATAGCGACAGCTTCAACTATGGAAAACTCCCGGTCCACCGTAAGTATCTTGCCATTAAATAAAATTATATCTGCTGGCGGTTTTGGTGGAGCACAACTGAAAATAAAGCACATGAAAGTCAGGCTTATGACCGAATAATAAGAGCGCTGCGTATCCCCTAGGTTTGGACGATAACAGAACGGTATGATAGGTGGAATCACATTTATCATAAAGAACTCTATTAAAGCACAGTTGCTTTCCCTGGAATGGGTACGGCGTAATTACCGTTTTCATCAGGGAGGTCAGGCATGTGCGCATCCCAGCTAAATTCTTTTGGTCCAAGGACCAACTTTGAATCCAGGGCATCTTGCAATTTGATTTCCTGGCCAGAATGAGCAGCCATCCTTCCTATAATAGCGGTAAGGGTACTTTTGGCGCCATATTCAGTGTCATTGATATACTCACCGTTTTGGATTGAGTTAATAAATGCATTTTGTTCCAGTTGCGTAGAACCCACGGATTGATCACGATCTCTGAATCTCCAAAGCATGTTACCTTTAAGATCATGGATTCTTTTCCGCTCGTCAGCCCGGCCCGCTACCCTGGACTTCAAACCCCATCCGATTCCAGCAGTTATCGATATTTCTGCACTGCATATGCATTTTCACCCCATTCGGATATTGATATTCCACATAAAAATGGTCATAAGTATTGCCTTGATTTGGACCGTCAAATCCTATTCTTCCCCCGTTGCCTTTCGCCACCACCGGGTAATCCTGCATTATCCAGTTTATAACATCGATTTGATGAATGGTCTGCCCGGCAATTTGCCCACCCCAAAGCCAGCAAAAGTACCTCCAATTCCTCAGCTGATATGCCATTTCGGTAGCGCCAGCAACTCGAGGGTGTATCTTGGGAGCGCCAACATTATAGTAGACATTCAGTGAATTGATATCGCCGATTATTCCATCTTGTATCCGCTTGACCAATTCTTGATTTCCGATATCGTATCTGAATTGCAGGCCTACTACCACCGTTAGCTGCTTCTGTTCGGCCAACTTTCCAACCTCTATGATCTTATGAAAACCAGGAACATCTACCGCTAATGGTTTTTCCATAAATACATGTTTGTTGGCCTTAATGGAAGCTTCAAAATGCAATGGCCTGAAGGGCGGAGGTGTGGCCAGTAATACCGCATCACTGGCTTCTATTACTTTTTTATAGGCATTAAAACCTACGAACCTGCGGCTTGAAGAAACATCCACCTGATCTTCAAATTCTGCAGAGAGCCTGGAATGGCTACTGTTCAGCCTGTCTTCGAAGGTATCACCCATGGCTACAAGTCTTACTTCCTTTGAGGCTTTAATGGCTTCAAAAGCAGCTCCGGTTCCCCTGCTACCACACCCGATCAAGCCCACCCTGATCTGCTGGGTTCCATAACTGGAGGCCTTAATGTTAAAGGGAATGGTTTCGAACAATGTGCTTCCGGCCAGGGTCATGGTTCCTTTTTTCAGAAAACTTCTTCGACTATTATTACTTGGTTTACTCATTTTTATTGATTTTTTATTCGTCTAATACCACCGACCAAAATTCCTCCAGCTTGGTAACAGAGGGTTGATTTACGGGGCTTACCAGGCGAAACCCGATAAAAGCAGCATCGGTATACCACCAAAAGCTTTTAGGAATTTGAGGGTCGTTACGTTGTAAGTAAACACCCGACTTGCCTCTGGCGGCGGATCTAAGGTCTTCAGGGTAATCGTCCCATGAACCGCCTCTGAATACCCGTGGATGGAGTGAATTGGGGATCTTCCAGGGGTTGTCACCTAAGCTATCTTCAAATTGTAAATAATACTCTGCCTGGTATTGATCAAGCGTCCACTCAGAAACATTGCCGTGCATATCAAATATACCCCAGGCATTCGGTTTTTTAGTGCCAACTCCGGTGTATTGACCCTGGCTGTTGTTAAGGTACACAGCATATTGGGGAAGTTTGGTCAGATCATTCCCGAAGCCATAGGGTGAATTGCTTCCCGCCCGGCAAGCATATTCCCATTCAGCCTCAGTGGGGAGGCGATAGAACTTTCCGGTCAACACAGAGAGCCATTTACAAAAGGTCAGTGCGGCATAGGGGGAAACATTCACCACCGGGAATCCTGATTTGCCCATACCCAAGCTGGGATCCTCAAAGGGCGGACTCGGTCGTACGATAGCATCGATATCTTGATTTATATTTTTGGGTAGACTTTCAAACAGGTGTTTATTTTCGTTGAAGAATAATTCAAACACCTCCCAGGTCACTTCGTATTTCCCGACATATAAGCTGTCAATCTTAATTCGATGGAGCGGTCCCTCATCCGCTTTTCTGCCTAATTCGTCCTCCGGGCTGCCCATGGTGAAAGTCCCGCCAGGGATTAGCATCATTTCGAAAGATACCTCCGTGTGCGGGATGTGCTGGGTGTAATTTACAGAAGTGGATAGATGCTGACCCTGCAGGATCGATGGCCACATTAAAGCTAAAACAATTACCATCAGGTCTGAGGTAAACCCGATGATGTTGGATTTTATGAGATACTTCAATTAATATCGATTTGTAAAATGGCTAAGTACCATGCCTGGTCTACGCTGCTCTGTTCTTATCCAATCAATTTAGTCATTTTTATTTTGCGGAAGGCAGAGGATTATTTAAGAAGGAATTCCGGATGGATGATGATGGATTTTATAATTAGATCTATTCTTTAGTCTTCAGCACGGACAAGCGGGTTAGCGAGACGAAGGATACCTTAAAAGTTAATTTTTTCAGATTCTGATGTGCTGTAAGCTTAAAAATATTTAGATCCCCTATACCGTCCTAACTCACCCTTATCGGTTCTACCTGGAAATTACTACCTTGACCTTTATCCAATTAATTTTCTGCTTATGCCCGGTAGACTCCTTTTTTGTTGGTTAATTATAGTTCACACTATCCATTGCCGGGGGCAAAACAACCAGGTAGAATTCAATCTAGATTTTGAGGAAAATACCACCAATCACCAACTACCGGATGGTTGGTTTGTCTTAGGAGAATCTGAGTATGACTTTGCAGCAGATTCCTTGGAAAGTTACCATGGACGTTACTCCGGCACTATATATAACAATGCTAGGAGAGGCGATAAAAAATTTGGGGCGCTACTTTACCGCATACCGGGAAACTTTATAGCGGATACCATCAGACTTGAGGGTTTTATGAAAATTAGCAAGGTGAAGAAAGGCTTTGCTGGTTTGTTATTGAGAATTTACGGAGAAGGTAGAACACTGGTTTTAGAGAACATGGAAAGCCAAAACATTAGAGGAAGTCATGACTGGAAAAAATATTCCACCACGGTTGCACTACCTGACAATGCCAGTCGAGTCTTTGTGGGTGGTCTGCTTACCGGTTCTGGAAGAGTTTGGTTTGACTCCTTTGCAGTGTATTTAGATGGAATTCCAATTCAAGAATACCAGACTAATGACCAAGCAAAGGTTGGATCAGGAATTAACCTCAATATGCTCACCGAATTCCAAACACAGCAACTTTATAAGGTTGCGAAAATTTGGGGCTTTGTAAAATATTTTCATCCGCAAGTGGCTAAAGGTAATCTCAACTGGGATGATCAGCTATTTTTTATCATGGATGAAGTACTAAAATTATCCGAAACTGATAAAATAAACCTGGCAATAAGCGATTGGATAGATAATGCCGGAAAAATAGAAGTTCAAAAACAGGGTGATAAGCAAAAAGATTTAAGTGATATCGGACTTATATGGATCAATGAGCAAAACGAGCTTGGAGAAAATCTAGCGGCAAAACTTACCTCCATATTTGGGGCTCGAAGACCGGAAGAACACCATTATGTGGGTTTCGTTCCGAATGTAGGCAACCCTGAGTTTAAAAATGAATTAATCTATCCCCATATGGAATATGGAGACGATGGGTTAAAACTCTTAAGTCTTTTCCGGTATTGGAATATGATCGAGTATTTTTTCCCCTACAAACATCTTATGGATTATAAGTGGGACTCCGTCCTATATGAATTTATACCCAAGTTTGTTGAATCAAATAATGAATTGTCATATAAGCTGACCTTGTTGGAATTAG
The DNA here is from genome assembly GCA_965224285.1 of Cyclobacteriaceae bacterium. GTDB lineage: Bacteria > Bacteroidota > Bacteroidia > Cytophagales > Cyclobacteriaceae > JAJCYK01. The sequence goes on along the minus strand of OZ245043.1, from coordinate 1,771,216 downwards.
TAGGCAGAGTGCAGGATACCCATGCTAATATTTACGATGGTGCATTGGATGAATTTTGGGGCAGCAAGGTAGCGCCATTACGTACAAAATTTATAGAAGGTCAATTAGTTGTTACCAAGCTGTTGCAGGATGCTGCTAAATCTGGAATTGAAATTGGTGATGTTATCACTGAAATAAAAGGCCAAGACGTCTGGTCGTTAGTAGAAGATAAATTAAAATATGCTCCTGCTTCCAATTACACGACCCAACTTAGGATTCTCTCATTGCAACTAATGAAAACCAATGACGATTCCCTGTCACTTGAGATAGCAACCAAAGGTAAAGTAAGTGTAAAGGCGCTGGATCGTTTACCTGACGATTTTTGGAACGTAGATAAGCCATCACACCAAATACTAGAAAATAATATTGGTTATATTTTCCCAGGAAGTTTGACACAGGGAGAAGGAGAGATTGATACTATCATGAAATCATTTATTGATACCAAGGGCTTGATAATTGATTTTAGAGGACGGCCCAGGGATTTTCTTGTCTTTAGTTTAGGAAAATATTTGGTTCCTGAACCCACGGAATTTGCCAAGTTTAGTCGCACTAGTTTGCGGAACCCAGGGCAATTTGAATATACTAAAGCCATTAAAACGGGTGAACAAAATGATAACTATTATCAAGGCAAGGTAATTGTTCTCGTTAATGAATCAACCCAAAGTTCAGCCGAATACCAAACTATGGCTCTTAGTGCAGCCCCGAAAGCAACAGTTATAGGAAGTACCACTGCTGGAGCAGATGGGAATGTTTCATTGATAATTCTTCCAGGAGGTATACGGACCTTTATTTCCGGGATCGGGGTATACTACCCTGATGGCACCGAAACTCAAAGAGTTGGCATCATTCCAGATATTGAGGTGTGCCCTACAGTCAAAGGTACCCAGTCAGGTCGGGACGAATTACTTGAAAAGGCAATTCAGGTCATAAACGAGAATTGACCATATCCTGGTAAATAATGTAGGAGGTTTTGCTTTTTGGCTGCATACGGATGGCAAAAATACTGAGGACCTAGATCGATGTTAAGTAAATATTGTTGTGTCTGGAAACAGTGATTTAATAGAATCTTTTTTTTGATTATTTTACCTGGCTTTGATGAAAGTGAAGCAAAGAAGTTTTGGGGGTAGATAAGAATTAGAAACATGTGTCGGGAGGGGTGTCTGGAAGACTTTCAAAATGATCCTTTTTTGCTTGTAATAAGGCGAATATTGAGCTGAAGCGGTGAAAGACAACATTAAGAAGCCAAAGGTGAATAATAAATGGGGGGCAGCATTTAACTTCTTTATTTCTTTCAGCATAGAGTTATTGAATTTCATTTCCTATTTAATATTTCTGATATTTCAATTTTCTCAAATATCAGATCAGCTTGACTACCTTCATAAAGTATACCTACCGTTTCCTCATCGATTTTGGTTAAGCAAGAATAACCTCTTCCACTGCCTTCATCCAGCAATAGCCAATACTCCTGCGGCCAAGTTATCCCCTCATCGGTGCTTGCCTTTATGGTCATGTTAAATCTGCCGGTGTGAGTATTGGGATTAGAAAAAAGTAGCAGATGACCATGGTTCTCGAATTTTTCGTTGACCAAGCTGGCCATACAGGTCGACTCCTCCAAAGCCGTTATTGATGACTGATGTTCTATCCACGTCTGTCCTAAATCGCTGGTGGTGGCGACAACCCGTCCAACTCCTTTTGTATCACGGGCCTCATTATTACGAGCATTGATCATAATATCCCCGTTATCTAATTGTACCACCTGAGCTTCTGTAGTTTCAGCGCGAACTCCTGATCCAATTTCCCAGGTCTCACCATGATCCTTGCTAAATATTATGGTTGAATATGGTACCTGGTCTTTATCTTTGAATTGGGCTGGAAATACCAAAGTGCCATCGGTCAAGCTAATGCCCTTTCCCGGTCCTTGTAATAGCAAGTGCCATTCAGGGTCTTTGACTTGTGAGGTTATGTTTATAGGATCAGACCAGGTTTCACCGTCGTCTTCACTTTTTACCAGCATAAACTGGCTTGTTTCATTAGGTTTCATCCCTGGTTTAGAAGCCAACCAATTCCTTTCACCAGGGTGACCGTGAGCCCAGATGCCTGCCACCCAAGTAGTATTGGTCCGCCTATCAACTAAGATCGACGGATCGCCCACACCATTCTCGATATGCCCTTTACCACCCCATTCACCCATATCCATTATCACTTTCATAGGTTCCCAGGACTGGCCACCATTGACACTGCGGCTCATGCCCACATCAATATCTTCCTGTAAATCAACTGCACTGTTCCGCCGGATATCATAAACCGCTATTAGTGTACCATTATTAGTTGTTACTAAACCCGGTATACGGTAAGTGTCAACATTGGCATCTCCATGTTTCCGTAGAGCGATGCCAATTCTTTTCTTAATAGGTGGAGACCTAAGAACGGGGGTAACTTCAATCCCGTTCACCACAATTTGCTCACAAAGTGCATCCACCTGATGAAGTAGATCAGCATGCCCGGTTAACAGATAGGAAACCCAAAAATGATTCATTCCTGGGGCCAGCAGTTGTTTACCCTCAAAGGTAATTTTAGAGTTTGGTTCTAGAGTTTTACCAAATTGATTTTCAGTATTGAATTCATTAGTGGATTCGGTAAAAAAGACTCTTACTGCTTTTATATCATTTAAATCCGTTGTTCCCCCGGTATTAATGGTAATCCTGTCTACAAACAACATTGCTGAAGAATCGGGTATGGCCACGACTATATTCAGGACCACATTATTTTCTTTGTTGATTAATACCGGAGTTCTTTCCTGCTCTGTCTTGAACGTTATGACCCAGTCAATAGTTAAAGCTTTCTCTGGAATGGGTTTTTTTGAGCAGGCCCCTATCACAGCTATTTCCAGGCAAATGATCAATAGGCGATATGCTTTGTTCATGTCATTTCAATTTACTTATGAAAGTTAATAATTACCTGGTAATTCTAACCTGAAAGGCGCTGCAGACAGGCCATGGCTATCATACAGTAGTGGTTGCTCCGGGTAGGGAAGCCAGGCATAGTTTACGGTAGTAAGAGACAGCCCTTTGGGTAGGTCAATTATTACCTCGCTTCTTAAGACTGTAACACCGGCAGGTTCCAGGATTAGCTTTTCATTACCAGCTTCATTGTTAGCCTTCCAGAGTCAAGTTGCCTAATATAGTTCCTGATACCTCTAAACCTTCCCCAACATCATCAAAGGTCAGATAAATCTTATCTTTATTGAGAGTCCAGTCTTTAAGGGTTGGCCCCTTATAAGGAGTACGTATACCATACCATTTGCCTAATGCTGCAGCAGCCATGCGCTCACCTATTACCTTTTTTTCTCTGGGGTGCACGTCTGTAGCTGAGCTCTTAGAGATACCCCAGTTTACCATCTTTCTGCACGACATGCCTGGGCTGCCTTAATCAAATTAATGGATAGCCAAGCGTAGTTATCCGAGAAGGATTAGGGCACCAGATCGAATCCATTACCCAGGCTTACTTGTCATCCTTTGAGAACGAGATGGTGGATGGTTATAATGAGATGGTGTTTGAGGGGTTGTAATCTGGAACTAGTAGAAACTCAATTATTGATATTTTCTCATTCGTATATCGACAAACTAACCGGATTCATCCTTACAGCTTTGGTTGTGCTCGCACCTCTAATCCTCACTCCATACGAAGTGTAACTGCAGGATTTCGAATAACTGCCAGACCAATTTGCCAGCAAATAGTAATTACACTTGTAATTAGTACAATGGCCAGACCAGAAATGAGCTCTATAAACCCAATCTCAGTTTTATACAAGAATTCGTTCAATACCAAGTCATGGACGATGTAGAATGTAATAGGTATTGCGACCAGTCCAGCAATAAGAATCATGACAATAAAACCTTTGGAAAGCAACAGTAGTAAATTTCTTACACCGGCACCTAAAATTTTTCGGATACTGATCTCTTTTATCCTGCTTTCCGTTGTAAAAACCGCCATGCCTAATAACCCGAGTGTAGCAATTGAAATGGACAAAAAACTAAGAAAGCTAAAAACAGCATAAGTTGCCTTCTGTTGTTGGTAGGCCTCTGCTATTTTATCTTCATAGAAGCTTGCTTCAAAAGCATGTATTGGGTCTAGTTTCTTATAACCTGCTTCTAATTTTTCCATAGTGGCGGTTATGTTGTCACTCCGGATCTTGACACTCAGGAATTGATTTTCATTCTTATTATCTGTTTGGACAAATGCAAATGCACCATTGAACTTCTTTGTTAGAGAAATATTAACGAAATCTTTTACCACTCCTTGGATGATTAACTTCCTATTATCGCTCCAAATATATTTTCCAATGGCCTCCTGCGGAGGACCTAGATCCAGTAATTGTAAAAATTTCTCATTTACAATTATGTTTTCCGGTTCTTCCCCATCCTTCAGTTGAGGCAAATAACCTGATCCAGACACTAATACGTGTTCATGCATATCTAAATAATTCTCGTCTACACTATTGATCAGAAATCTAATGGCACTGCTTTTGTCCTCTGTTTGAGCAGACCCTAAGCTACCATCTCCAATCCCCAAGACAACCGAACAACTTGAAGTTTCTACCACTTCTGAAAGCTTGGCATATTCGTTTTCGAGCAAACGCAGGTAGTCCCCTTTAATATTAATGTTTACAATATTCTCGGTGGAATATCCCAAATCATAGTTCAAAGCAAACTTGTATTGTTTATGCACAATTACCGTACACATTATAAGACCAATTGAAATAGCGAATTGAAAAACTATCAACACTCGTCGCAAGTTAATCGCTGCAAACAAACGCCCCTTGCTACCATCGTTAAATAGTACCATAGCACTAAGTTTTGAATGAAACATAGCAGGAAGGAAACCTGCAATACAACCAACATTGAGAGCAAAAGCTAATAAATAAAGAAGCTGAGAGTAATTAGCATCCAGAGAGAACATTTGATACCCCTTGGAAGTCGGATTCGGTAGGCTCAAAAAACCTGGTTTGAAAAGAAAAAACAAACCAAATCCTATAACGAGGGCTAATACTGCCAATATTATTGCCTCTACCATAAACTGCGAAAAAACTTGAAAGCGAGTCGCTCCAGTCACCTTTCGGATACCTACTTCTTTACCACGTCTTAGGGCACGGGCAAGTGATAGATTAGTGTAGTTGAAGCAGGCTGATAATAGTACAATGAATGTAAGGCCAATCATTAGATTAATCTTCTGTTGAGAAAACGTTGGCCCAGCTGCATTGTGGTAATAATCACCGGTGACTATTTCGGTTAATGGCTGCAACCGATGCGTGATGGGAGTCTCCGTTTGTGAATTGTAGTCAGCCATTATCTGGCCTATAGAATACTCTACTTCCTTTTTGGTATCATTATTTAAGACTAGGTACACATAGCTGTAGTAAATATCACCTGGATCATTGTTATAACTACTCTTTTGATCTACTGTGCTAGGGTCTAGTGTATTCAGAGAAACAAGTGCTTCGAACTGAATATGTGAGTTCATCGGTGGATCTTTCATTACACCAGTTATGGTACAGGTTTTTACATCACCATTACTGTTAAAATTCACCAATTGACCAACAGGGTCCAATTCCTTAAATAGCTTCCTTGAGGTTGATTTGGTTAATATTATCCCGTTAGGATTTGACAAAGCAGTTTGAGGATTTCCGCTAATGAGTTCAAACGAAAAAACATCATGGAGGGATGAAGAGGCATAGAAGCCGGCTATAGAAAGAGTACTTAGGTCAGTTTTTAGGTCAGCTGATTCTATTCTCCGCAAGATCAGTATATTATCCACTCCCGGAACCTGTTCCCTGATTTGGTTTCCTATAAATATTGAGGAAGAGGCATAATTGCGAACTCCTCCCAAAACTATTCTTTTGGTGGAGGTAACCCTGTAGATACGGTCTTTTAGTGTGTGAAATTCGTCAAATGAGTTAATTTCAGAAATCAACAGGATCATCAATATACCAGCAGACATGCTAATGGCCAACCCAACGATGTTGATTCCTGAAAAAAGCATGTTCTTCTTGAGGCTTCTAAGAGAAGTCTTGATGTAATTTCTTAGCATGCCAGTGATCTGGTTTGTATCTAATAAGCGGTGAGTTTTAGCTTTAGATAAATTAAAGCTTTATTAAGTCTTGTTTATTATAAATTCGGTTAAAAAGTGTTAACTAATGGAGTTATGTAATGGTATTGTTTGTTGGTGACTAGTTAGTCCTTTGTCTTTCCCTGATAACAGCAAGAACATAGTTCAGCAAACTCAGTACGGATTCTGATCTTCGATTTGGGGTTGACATAGGAATTTCATTAAGACTTAACCACTCTTTGCATCATCTGTTTCATTCTCTCCAATCGAACACCGGCATTTTCTGGCTCCAGATGACAGGAAATACCCTCGTAGATATTTTCATTATCTAACAAAGCAGAGAATTCATTTATCAGATACTGCTTTACAGTATTGGGGCTATGCAAAATTTCGGTCTCAATTTCATTCCTATTGTCCAGAACATACACGATGTCTTCAAAATCAGGACTGGTCCTCATATTTGATCGACCGCGACTTTTAAAAGCCTCCATTTTTGAGGCAATGAAATAGGGGCTGCTAAATATTTTAATTACATGGTCATCATCTAATCTATAATCCATAGAGTTGGCAACACAAAGCCCACCACCTCCGGATTGGTAGGCATAATATCCACAATGATCCCTTGGTATCGATATCTGGTTATGACCTTGGATTGCACGTCATTTTGGAACCCGAGATCACGCAGTTTATCTTCTACCTGCCCAAAATGGTTGTATAATATCAATTCAATTACTACATCAATATCGTCGGTTGGCCGGACCTCGGGTGCTGCAGGATTTGTAATGTAAAGGCTTACGGTGGCTCCACCTACATATACCACATTTTCCTCAAGGCCAGATAAGGCTCTTGCTATAGCTTTTAACCGAACAATGTTGTGTTGATGACTCATGAGCCCATGATCCGTTTTTCCAGCTCCTTTACCGCAATAAGATGCTCTCTGGCACGTCCTACTCTAATAGCGTCAGTCAATGAAAGCAGTTCATACAATTTTTGGTCTTTTTTCGATGCCTCAACTACCCCAGGATATAAAGGCTCAATAGCTTGACCCCTCAAAACCCCATCAGGGTCTGGCCAGACATAGGGCTCATCGGAGCTAATAATTTCAGAAAGTGGTTTAGCTGAATGAGCGGTGGGCATACCCCGGACTAAAGCTCCGGGTTTCTGAGGGTATACATATTTGATACCACTTTGCAGGAATTCCAACAAACTTTCTTTAAACACTTTCCTTTTATCTGAGTCGAGCAAACCCGCTATTTTGGATCGGTTTAGCGATTCCGAAATTTCGGAAGCGGAAATGTTCAGGCTTCTTGATAAATCAATATTCATCCAGGGTTCATGGTTCAATGAAATTATTTTCAGCAAAACCACTACATCTTGGGGACGCATGCCACTATGCTTTTTCATGCTATTCTCAATTTGCGATTCGCGAATTGCAAATTTAATATAATTATCTCAGTATTACTATTGAATAAAGACTCCAAAAGTCGGTCACGATGTCGTGACCGAAGGAAATAAGGTGTGACTGTATTCCAGTTGTTCCACTCAACCGCTCTTCCCAACTTGGCGAACCCGCCACAAGCGGGCGGGGGTTCCACAACCTCCATTCCGTCACGGGCTGTTCTCCCCTTGTGAGCTATCGCTCTTCAATACACACCACAAAACCACAGCCCCTTGTTAGTCCGCACCTGGCACCCAGGGACAGCTTAGCACAGACCGGGTAAGCCTTCCGCCAGATAGCGGTTGCCCTATGAAAAAAGCAAGGGTAAAACAAGTACGCCGGGCGTACCCTTGCTTTTTATCCTCCCGACAGCTGTCGGGGCTGCTTTACCCTACTTTCTGCGCAACTGTCCCTGGGATGCGGCCAGCTACACAATCAACCTTATTCAACGTTTCGCATCCACCTGCAGATTCCCTTGGTGGATCGACCAGCCCCCAGGCTAATTCCCGGCCCTGAAGCTTCCCGCAAACCCAAGCTCAAAAGGTGCGGGTTTATTAGAAATAGTGAATGGATTATAAGCCAGGAATATTCCAGAAAGATTAGTCTTAGGTCCGTATAAAATCAAATGTTCACGCCGTAAAGCCATTTCATTATTTATCCTACCTCACAACCTACCATTTGATTTTGGTTCCGGACTAAGCCTGGTATTGCCTTCATATTCCGGCCGTATTAGTTATGCAGGCATCTGGCAAGCCATGCCAAACCCTGCTGTGGAAATCTCCAAATTCACTTCGTTCTTTTGGCTTTTCCACGGGCCTCCGTTACTTACCCTCCCTGGTGGCTAGGTTTGCTGTGACCAGCAAATTTTGACCATCCCACAATTAATTCATAGTGGGTATACTGAGTTTTGAGCAATTGTACTATTCCGCAATCGCCAGCTCAACCCAAAAGTCCAACTACTCGAAGTAGCCAGACGTGTTTAGAGCAGCTCAAAACTCCTGTTACTTCGAGATAGAAGTTATAACATTTTATAGATTTAGTTATTTAACTGGTTTCTGAAGCGATGTCGGAATAGGGTGACTCATGGTCATTACTGGTTTTAGGGAAGATTACAGTTGCAGCTATCTTTCAATATTGATTATCATTCGTATTTCCTTCCTCCCATTAAATGAACTTGAACCATATAATTTACCAAATATTTGATCTCTTAAACTCCATTGTACCCTGACATTATTATTGCCCGTATTCTCAACTTCAGGTTTTTTGCCGGTTGCATATCTCTTCTAAATAGGGCTCTGATAGTCCCTGAAACCCTCTAGCAATTGAGCTAACAAACGATACGTCGCAAAAGATTCGCTTGGAGTCCATGTTCGCTGGATTTAATTGGCCAGAGCCAATTCTGGTAGCGTTCCTTTATATTGAGCCATGGCCAATTCCCGAATCTTCAAAAACTCCTTTTTCGGTAGTTGGTGGATTAACTTTCTTTTCTTGTAACACTTGCCATTGCTCAGGTCCATCTTAATGTTATTGTCAATCTGATGGGCGTGAGGGTTAGATGGGAAAGGGTCAACATCATATCTATGAATTATCCATATCAATCCAGAGGATTTTATTCTAACCTTGTATTCAATTAGAGTTCCTTCTGGAAAGATGTTTCTTTCAGTCTCTATGGTATTTCGAAGAATATCGAAATCAAACGACGCTAGCAATTGTTTGGCTTCATCGAAGTCAATTTCTACGTCCCAAAGGTCCCCAGGCCATTCCATGTCATGCTTATCCGCTAACAGCAAGAATAGCGCATCGAATATGTGGTTTCTCTCAATAAACCCGCCATATATATTCTTGAAATGGGCTGTTAAGGAGTTAAAAAGATTGTCCTGCTTCCTCATTTGCTCCAGCGCTTTTTCGATTTCCTCAGGACTTCTTTTCATAGCTTTAGTATACGTACAACCTCACCCAACAAAACGTCCAAATCAGAACGGAAATCAACCTGTGTCGCGTTTGGTAGAGTTTCAGACTTTCTTATCGGTTGGTGCAAATAACTATCGGCAATATTTTTTAGTGAGTTTTGCAGGTTTTTCATATTGTTTTTAAAGCTACTCCCACCATGTTGTGAGGCAACCTGCTTAAACTCTCTGTATCCAAAAACAGGAGGCACATGGTTCATAATGGTTCTACCTATCATTGTTACAGACAAATAATTCCCCGTTCGATAGTTATAATTAATTTCCTCACATAATTTATTCAATCTGATAAGGTCATAATCTGGATGGTTTAGTGATTTTAATTCCTCAATTCTTGACTGATTTATAAAATCGATATCCAAAACGGCATTGCTTGATGAAGCCTTTTGGTTGCCATATTCCTGGTCTCCTATAAAATCTTCGGTGACATCCTTACCAAGAAGTTCAAGACATTGAGGTGTATAGCGTTTGCCAAAATAACCTCCTGAAAGCAAGCCTTTAGCATCACAGAACTCCCAAAAATCTGCCTCATTTACAGATTTTTCAGCAGTGTAAATTTTAAAGGCCCTATCACCCATCCAATACTCTTGTCCACTCATTGTAAATTTTTCTTTTCCTTTATGGTAGGCATCCACAATAAGCGGTAGTTTTTTATCTGGAACATTGAATAGAACTGATGCGGTTGACACTGGTGACGAATAATCAAAGTAAAGGTTGAATTTTGGTTCGGCGTATTTTTTCATGTTATAAGCATCTACAGTCGACGTATTTTTTACCATAGATATAATACCCCGCTGACTTCTTTCCTTGTCCCCAATAGTTTTGGTATCACCACTTTTTTCAAGTTCTCGAATTAATGTATTGACTTCACTAACTGACAACTTAACCGCCTTGGCAATTTCATCACTGTCAAAGATATCTTTTGCCTCAGTTTCACAAACGTATTCAAGGATTCTGTGTATTTTACCTCTATTTGACATCTTTTCTGTTGGTAAGGCCGATACTCTTGATTGAAACTTTTGAATATTTGTCTTGGTTTGTTTATGCTCTATTAATTTTTGAAAACCACCATCAGTCAAGAATCTTTTAGCCTTTAGGTCTATTTTTAAATTTCTATTTTTAAGAAAATTTAGCCTTCCAGATTCATAGGCAAGTTCAGTCAGGTACTCAGCTAATTCTTCGTCATACCCAAGCTTTCTCGTCATAACCATTGGTAACCTCCAAAAGGAGCCATCTTGAACATGCTCAACGCAGTAATGTAAAGCTTTATCTATCTGTTTTGCATCATCTAAGGTCACTTTATTGTCATTAAAACGTAATTGAAAAAATATTTTGTAAAAAATTTAGGCTCGAATTAACGAGCCTAAAAAATTGATTATCAATAAGTTAAACCTTTGTGGGCCCTGCTGGGCTCGAACCAGCGGCCACCTGATTATGAGAAAAGATATTTTTGAATCAATATGAATTAATATTTTCATTTTATTCTAATAATCAGCTAGTTATATTTTAAATAAAATTATTTCATATTATATTGGTACATAATTTACGTGCAAATTACGTGCAAATTTTGAATTATGGCCACCAGTATAGTCATCTCTCAGGACACTCGAAGACCCAGAAAAGATAACACTTTTCCAATAATTTTCAGACTAACCCACAACACTAAGACCACCGCTATAACTACCGGGTATGCGGTAAAGAAAAAGGATTGGGATGCTCGCAATCGCATAATCCGTTCCAGCTACAAAGGTGCGGAGTCACCCCAGCGATTGAATAATCTGCTGACAAAGAAGAAAGCCAGCATGATAGATACTATTGCCCGCATTGATGACAAAGGCGAATTGCCGTACCTCACAGTAAAGCAGCTTAAAGAAAGATTGTTAGGCCAAAAAGGCAAGATGACCTTATTTTCATTTGCCGAAAAACTGATCCAGGATCTGGTTAAGGCGCAAAGGATTGGAACTGCCCGGACTTATAAAGACGTGATGGGGGTAGTAAAAAACTTTAATCACAACCGGGACATTACGTTTGACGCCCTTAACCTGGATTTTTTAAATCGTTTTGAAACCTGGCACCTGTCACGCGGTAATACGCTGGGAGGATTAGGGGCTTACATGAGGACCATCCGGGCCATTTACAATAAGGCCATCAAAGCGGGATTTGCCGATCAGGAGGGCTATCCATTTAAAGATTATACCATTCGTTCCGGCAAGCCCAGGAAACGAGCCATCACCATCGAGATGTTGCAAAAAATGCAAGCGGTAGAGTTGGATCCAGGCACTTCGCTTTTCAGGGATCGCAACATTTTTTTCATGAGTTTTTATTTAAACGGCATGCCTTATTCGGACCTGGCCCATCTTAAATTATCCAACATTGTGGATGGTCGAATCAAGTACCAACGCCGAAAGACTAATGAACAGTACGACATTAAAATCCATGAAAGCCTCAAACCCATTATAAAGCCGTTTACTGATGGGAAATCCAAGGAAGATTATCTGCTGTCCATTATCAAAAGAAGTGACCCCATCCTACAATACAAGGATATAAAGTGGGCGCGTAAGCGATATAATGACAATCTGCAGAGAATAGCGGAAATGGCGGGTATTGAGGAACATATAACCAGTTATGTGAGCAGACATAGTTTTGCCTCCAGTGCCGATGACTTGGGGATTCCAGTTACCGCCATATCCAGAATGTTGGGGCACAAAAAGATCAGTACTACTCAGGCATATTTGGATAATCTAAGGAAGAGTAAGTTGGATGAGTATCAGGACGAGGTGTTGGGGAGGTTATAAAATTACCAACAATCTCTTCATGGTATACTCTTTAAAAAGCTATATTTAGTAAATAGGATTGCATTGAAAATGAATGGCTAAATATAATTTTTCTGATACTGAACGGTTTGCGATTTATACCGTTCACCAGGAAAGGTGTTACATGTGTCGTAAGCCTATTGATCTTCAATCAATGCAAGTGGATCATATACTTCCCGAATACTTATTGTCGAATCCAACCGAATTGCATTCCGTATTAGCAGCTTTTGGTTTGTCCAAGGATTTTGAAATAAACTCGTATGAGAACTGGATGCCATCTTGTGGACCCTGTAATCGTAGAAAAGGTCGAACGGTTTTTGATCCGACCCCGTTAATTCAGCTTGAGCTTCAAATGGCAATATCCGTTGCTGGAAAGGTTAGAGCCTTGGTGGATAAAGCATTAACAAAACGAGAAATTTCAAAGGCTTTGAACATATTAAAACGTGTAAATGAAGAAGGAAAGTTGAATAATGAAATTATCAGACAGTTACAACCATTGGTTGAGTTTCTGAGGCAAGAACGTAGTCCTGAATTAACTGATACACCGATAAAATTGTCGCCTCTATTCGAAGTTTTATCCGAAGCTGACGGTATTAGAATTGTAAAAGGACCTTATGGAATTGGTGGAAGACCAATTGGCAGTGGTTTAAGCTGCCCCAACTGTGGTACCATAGGAGCATGGAATGGTACACGATGTGTTATATGCGGATTAATTGATGATGAATAATAGCCAACAGTATAATCATATACTTATGGTATTCCTGCTCTGCCAATTAGTGATTTTCCCTAAATGCCATTTTTAAACCAAAGTACTCTCTAATCTCTGCTTCCATTTTTTCCAATCTGGCATGATGCTTTCCTGCATCTCGTAAAACGCTTTGGTATGATTGTGATGTACCAAGTGGCAAAGCTCATGTATTATTACATATTCAATACTTCCCTTGGCTGCTTTAACCAGCTCGGGGTTCAAAATGACTTTACCATTTGGTGTACAACTTCCCCATCGAGTTGACATGTTCCTAATCAAGAGCGTTGGTTTGTGAAGACCGTATTTACTGAAAAGAGGCAGTATCTTTTGTAAAGACTTTATAAACTGGAACTGAGCTTTTTCCCTGTACCAATCGGTTAGCAGGTTCCCTACCTCGGCATTTGATTTTTTAAGTACCAATAAGCGTCCTCTGAACAGCTTCACCTCATTTTGGTTGGCTTCTTCAATTCTCAATTTGTATTGTCTGCCTAAATATAAATGCGTTTCTCCATTTATGTATTTTCTAGGAGGTGTTAGCGGATGATATGAAAGAAAATCAAGTTGTTGTCTGGTGATCCAAGGTGCTTTTTCCCTTAGTTTTCGGTAAAGTTTCTCCTCGGAGGTACCATAGGGGGCAATTACTTTTACTTTACAATCAGGGTACACTCTGATTCCCATGGTTTTTCTATCCTGGTAGGATAGTTCGTAATATATTTCCCGGGAACCGAATGAAAAAGTATTGATTGTAATCTTAGGCATACTTCAACTTAGCTACCTTTAATCCTTCTTCTACTAATTGATCAATCAAGTCGAAAGGCAACTCAACATTTTGTTTAATTTTCAGGTCGTAGAGATAATCATCTATTTCAATCCTGATTTTTCCTTCAATATCTGATTTGTTGACCCAGTCAATAATTGGATTTCCATTTTCAAAAACGATGGACCTAATCACCTCATCAATTCCTTGAGCCATAATAGCGGCAATGTTTGGTTTGTCTTCGGTTCGGGTCAATACGCCTTTGAAAATTTCATTTATTAGATTGTAGAAAGCAATTCCAGTTTCGTTGCCTTCAAGGTTATTGGGGATATTATCCTGTTTACCGCTATGGAACTGATCTTCGAATTTCCTTGCTTTGTTGAGATATTCTACCTCTGAAATCCGATGTTGATGATAGTCATCGATAGTATCTTTGATTAGCCTAGATAGCTTTTTGTAGTACACTGGGTCTTCATTCATCTTCACATTAATTGCCCTGATAGTTCTACTGGCAATATGATCCGCCTTTGCTGCTTTGCTGGAGAGTTTTTCGACTTCCTTCTCCCTCTGTTCCTTGTCGAAAATATTCACCATTTCCGTAATCCGTAGAACTTCTCCTTCCGTGGTGATGTGTTTGTCTATTAGCTTCTGTACTTGTGTTTCATATTCCTTGTATTCCAGGTCATCAAAATATCGGCGTTTCACTGAGATTCTCAAACCTAGGAAAAACTTAGCGTCCTGCTTGTACTTGTTAATTTGTTCTACCGGGTTATTGCTAATGAAGTCAAAACTGGATAAAGCCAATTTCAGTAAACGGGCAAAAGCAGAAACCTTTTCATAGAAAATATGACGGACTGCTTCGTCTTGCAGCAGTTCCTCATAGGCTGGTTCATCGTATTTGTTTTTAATCTCCTTAAATATGTCCCACACTTCAGAATGAGCTTGAGGCAACTTTTTGATCTCTTCTTTAATGTTAGTAAGCGTGCCCACCAGGTCAGCGTCGTCGTACTGGTTGCTGCTCGAATAGGTTTCTAAAGCTATATCGAGGTTTTCAAGGTTACCGTAATAATCAATGATCAAACCGTACTCTTTGCCTGAAGCCAAACGGTTTACTCTAGCAATAGCTTGTAAAAGACTATGCTCCTTCAATTGGCGCGTTAAGTACATTACGTAGTTATTAGGTGCGTCAAATCCAGTAAGCAATTTGTCGACAACGATGATGATTTCGGGATGGTCCTGTTTCTTAAAAGCGTTGATTAGCGACTTCTCATATTTTTCGGAGTTGCCATATTTATCCATCATGGCTTTCCAAAACTTCAAAATTTGGTCGTCGCTTTCTTCAAAAGCGTCCTCGTGGTTTTCTCTTACGTCAGGAGGAGAAATGAGAACTTCGCAGCTCACTTTACCGATCTCTTTTAGGTATTCCCGATAACGGATGGCCGTGGTTTTGTTTGAGGCTACAAGCTGTCCCTTGGCTTTCAAGCCACCAAACATTATGCCTTGGACATTTTGTTCATAATGATCTGAAATATCCCAAGCCCGAGCATAGATTATTTGGTCCGCTTTGTTAAGTTGATTTGTTGAACTGAATTTACGCTTCAAAGCTGCTTTACCATAGGCAGTAAGCGGTTCAGATACCCGATCAAAGTAATTATCCAAAGGCTTTTCATTTACTTCAATTAGGTTGTGTCTTCCCTCGTATAGTAGTGGAACTACAGCACCGTCTTCCACAGCATCGGTTATAGAATATACATCAATCAGTCCTCCAAAGCGGTTTGCCGTACTTTTCTCTTTCTTCATCAGAGGGGTTCCAGTGAACGCAATAAAGCATGCATTAGGAAAAACGCTTTGCATTTTCAGATTGAATGATCCGTATTGACTTCGGTGCCCTTCGTCTACTAATACAAAAATGTCTGGTGAATCAAATGGACAAGTTGAAGCATTTACAGCGGCATCAAATTTATGGATCAGTGTGGTAATCACCGCCTCTCCAGAATTCACCATAAGACTTAGTAGGGATTTATCTTTCTCTAGTTTTTTTAACTCTTTCTTGGTAAGCTCTTCACCTCGTAACTTCTTGGCAATCTCCTTAGAAGCTCCCTTTTGCGCGTTTTCAACAGGAATTTGACACTTTTTGAATGTTTCAGTGATCTGATCATCAAGATCGATACGATCCGTCACCAATATGATTTTAGGATTTTTAATGTTCGGATGAGTAGCTATGAGCTGTGCTAACATAACCATAGTTAGCGACTTTCCACTTCCTTGTGTGTGCCAGATCACACCGCCTCTTCTCTTACCTTGGCTATCGATTTTAGCTACCTTATTCATGGTATTGTGCACTGCAAAGTACTGTTGATAGCGTGCAATCTTTTTACCTCCATCATCATAAATGATAAAGTTGAAAAACAAGTCTAAAAGCCTGGTGGGTTGACAAAAACTATAGAGCAATTTGTCCTGCTCAGTCACCTTCTGCATCTCCTTTTCAAGATTTTTGAAGTATGACCAAACATATTTATAGCGATCGTTAAAAAGTATAGTTTGTTCATCTAAGGGGAGAGGTCTATTTTTAATCTCCCTTAATTCGTCCATCCAAGCAGTTTTTTCAGCTTTGGTGTTGAATAACTCTTTCCAAATACTCCAGAACTCTTTGGAGGTGCCGGTGGTAGCATATTTAGCCTCATGGGTAGCCAACCCCAGTACGAGATTGGAGTACTGATACAGGGAACGAATGCCGTCTTCCTGCTGGTTTCTAAGGTGTTGTTCAATTGCTTTATCGATCGGGTCTTTGATCTTAGGGCTTTTGCATTCGATAACCGCAACAGGTATACCATTAATAAACAGCACAATATCTGGGCGGTAGTGTTCATTGCTACTAGCCCGTAAAACGCTAAACTCTTCCGTGACGTGGTACACATTGTTTTCCGGGTGTAGCCAGTCAATGTACTGGAAGGAGAAGCTCTTTTTATCGCCCAGTACATTCTGCTCAAAACTTCTGCCCAGAGTAATAAGCTCATAAAAGGCTTTGTTGGAAGCGATATATCCATCTTGAACCGGAAGATCACGCAGGGATAAAATGGCACCGTTGACGTTGATCTCTGAGAAAGAGAACTCTTTACCCTTGTACTCAATGGTATTGATGTGCTGCAATTGCTTTTTCAAAATGGCCTCCAACAACACGTTGGATGTACGACCTCCACGGGCTTCCAATGACTGCTCCGGGGAGAGGTATTGCCATCCCATATTCATCAGCAGCTTCAGTGCCGGAAGCTGTGAGATATGATCTTCTTTAAATGATGGTACTGCCATATTTCCTTATATTATTTTAGGGCCTTAAGTCCCTTTTCTTTCAATTTGTATAGCGTTACAAATGGAAGGGCTGATTGCCTTGTAGTCAGGTAAGGGGTCAGCATGTCTTCCTGAGTGATAAAAAATGATCGAACGGTAAAATCTGAAAGATCCAATTTGTACTTGGCTCCAAGCAAGTCCAGGTTGCTTTTTAGCCAGGAATCACGTTCATCGTGTTTTTCAATCCAACCTTTTTTGGAATCACTACCAAAGAGTTTACCCACCTCTTCGACCATTTCTTTAATATTCCTGCTTGGAGCCATGCTTTTACATTCAAGACTGTATATAATTTTTGCGGTAGCATCAATCACTAAAACATCAACATCACCAATGTCCTTGTTATGCTTCAAAGCCGATTTCGGATTAATTGGTATTTCAGAATCAATGATGAGTTCATCACTACCCACTTCTTCAAGAATTGATTTCACCAAGCGACTTCCATTTTGTTGTGCCAATTTCCCGAGCACTTTCTGAACTGGGCCATCTTCTGTAACTCGTAATCTATTTGTAGTGCATTGATCGAATAGATACATTCTACTGGTTAGCAATTGCCTGAATCCCCAATAAATTATTGGATTGTCTGGTGCTTCAGCGTTGTCTACAACAACCAGCGGCTTGCGTAATAGAGATAATCGCCTGTTAAAGCGCCATGGAGAAATATCTATCCCTTCAAAGCCTTCGGGTATTGTATGAACTTCACCTCTATTGACGAGGCACAAATAGCTCATGGCATGGTCAAATTCTTCCTGACTAAAAATATGATCAAGCTGGTTGATTTGAGTGAATAGGTCGCCTTTCGGTAGACTTGCATAGGCGGTAGGTTGCTGATAGGCTATTATCCCAAGATCATTTATGAACTCACAAATACGAGTGAACGATATTCCAAATTCCTCGGTGAAAGCCTTGTCAAGGATTTCGGGTACATCCTTTCCTTCTTTTGGATTGAGCTGAGGAAATGCCTGCTCAAAAGTTTCAAGTGCGTTTCGAACATTTTCTTTTGATTTTGAAGAATAGTACGGATCAAATATTTCCTTAAACAATTTTTTAGATGTGCCTACTCTTCCCGAAGGAAGGATACCCATTTCAATTTCAAAAAGGTCAAATTCGATTTGATCGCCTAAAGAACCCCAATCAATAATTGCACTCATAATAGCAATGAGTTCGTCAATTGCTGTGGTACTAACAATCTTGTTTCCACTACTTGGCTCTGCCGCTAAGTGTTCAATTAAACATCTAACGGCTATTGTTGTCTGATTGAGTTTGGACAGGCTATCTTGTAAATCCTCTGTTTGTTTCTCTACTGACACAAAACATGCGATCTGGGTAGGTGTCATTATTCGTAAATCTTCTCTTTTTCTGATTAGACTTTCATTAAGACCAATCAATCTTTGCAACAGTGCCTCATTCTCATACTGACTGATTGTCGTACGAAGTTTAGGCAGTAAAAACCGCATGACAATGTTTCTGGTAAGTGTTGTTTTATCAGCTTTAGCTGAAATGTCTCCTATTTCCGGGCACAGGACTCCCAATCCTGGAACTATGCTATCCAATACAACATTTACATCATAGTCCTGAATGTAGCGGTGCTTATCCAAATTGGAAGGATCAAGCAATAGGTTGTCTGCCGAATCAAGAATAAACACCTTCTTTTTTGCACCTAATGGTGCCACTTCATCAATAATCTGATCGAGTCTGTTTTCTGCAATAGTGCCCTGTTCCTTGCTCGTTAGAAGCTGATTGAACCCATTTATGAGATGCCGCAAAAGCACTCTTTCTCCTTCATTGTCCACTCCATAGAGATAGGGGATGATGGACGGTGGAATGGAAATAGAGATTTCATTGCTACCTGCGTTCACAAAGAAGTGATTCATGAAATCCGGATCTCTTTCAAAATATCGTTCGATAGGGTGAAAGCATTCTTCCTGATCAAATTCAAATTTGACAGTAAGAGGAGCATCCCCCAAAATGGCTATATCATCTTTAATCTGTTCCTGGCATTGCCACAACCAATAAGCTATGGCGTCATTCATTTCAAAATATAGTCCCCTTGCTACTTCAGGAATGGTGTTTACGTCTTTGATAGGAGAAACCCAAACCGGCTGATGATAACCTGTAACCAAGAATTGCAACTCACTCCCTAAGTCTGATTTTGAATAGTAGACAGGGGCGTATTTGTCTTTTCTTTCAACAGGAATATTAGCCAACTTACCAGCCTTCGTTAATCTAAGCGCCGAATGTTCATCTGAAATTAACTTTGCCTCTTGATATAAGTCCTCCGCATATCCAGGTTCTACATGTAGCATCACTTGTGCAGCATCATCTGATATGTAAAAGGAATCTTCTTTTTCCTTGTAGACCTTAAAGACATCTAAAAAGGAAGCCCCCACAAGTGGATTAGCGGCTAATTTTTCTGCCCTGGCTGTAGCATATTTCCATAAATCGAAGGCTGTATGTTCTTTAAGTTTGACCAACGTGTCAAAGTCATGAACGGACATGCCAATGCTCTTCGAGTTTTCTGTTCTGCTGAACATGAAGAATAATTCTCTGCCCATGGATGAAACCAACGTAATATCCATGAACTCATATTCTGCAAATTCTGGTAATGCTAAGGTGTCGTTTATGATTTGCTGCTTTCTTCCCTGATGATCCCTGCCTCCGGATACATATTGTACGAAGGCCAGTTTATCATCATCAAAACGGTAAATTGCTTCTCTTATGTTTGGATCATTGATTTCGGAAAGAGTTGAAACATCAAGACGAGAAAATCCAAGTCGTCCTAAATGTAGCTTGGTGTAATTCCAGATGGTATCATGATAGGCCTTGGCAACCTGTTCCAGGCAACCAGCTGCTTTTGCCTTTGTTAAAATCCATTCCGTTAATGCAAAACTTAGTGTTGCCGGGGAAGCAACAATGTATTCTTTATTGTGATGGAGAATCGGTTTTTTCAATATTGGACTATCCTGCATGTGTTCCTCTTGTAAAGCAGGATCGTTTATGTCCAGAAGGAAACACTCCAGTGCTTCCGCTGCGATTTGTTGCTCCTGGAGAAGTTGTTGAATTTCATCTTCACCAAATGCTACTGTATCTTTCAAGTGGCTTATTTGGGCGCCATTTGGGAAATGAATGGTGTTTTCCTCAACCTGATCTTGTGTATATCTCTGATACCCCAATTTATTAGCAATGTTGTTTGAAAGGTTCAGTAAGAGTAAAGATACATGCATGCAATTGCTCCTAAATCCTTTAGAAATACCAGATTCAGGCCAGTTATAAATGGCTGTTAGCAGGTTGGAGAGCACATAACTTCCGCCGTCGGTTATCCCTGGGAAAATGATATAATCTCCGCCATGAAACGTGATGAGATCAGTGAAGAGATTGGTTGCGGGATCTTCCAGGTAGTGCGTGGCGTAATGCTCTCGCAAATAGGTTTTAAGGTCGGCTTCTGCAATTGTGTTTGCCTTCTCACTAAAGCTGAGCACCGTTTTTCGGGTCAGTTCTTCTAACCTCACATTCTTACCGTGATTTTGTGGTAAAAGGGTAAGTCCTGCAAAAGTTTTGATCAGATCAACGGAATTGTATTGACTGAAGATAGAAGGAGGTTCAGCCTGTGCCTGAGTGGCATTGAATGTACGTCCACAATCAATGCAACACTTTTTGTATTTCTTGCCACTTCCACATGGGCACTTATCATTTCTTCCTATCTTTTTTCCCATGCTTATTCCGTTTTCACCCTTATTTCTCCCCTCAACAGCTTTTGCATTAGGCCTTTTTTCTGATCTTTCAGAGTGGTTAATTTCTTCTCGTAGACTTTAAGCTCCTGGGCAGCTCTTTCCAGCACACTGGCTATTGCATATTGCTCTTCTGGATTAGGGATTGTGAGCTTGAGATTGAAGAAGTCAGAAAGCCCAATATTCAGTAATCCATGAGCACGGCCTCCTTCCTGAGCAATACGCATAAGCCCCTTGATCATTAACCCTGCTTCAAAGAATTGCTCCATGAAGTTGGAATTAACATTGTCTTTTAGGCGAAAGCATATATAAAGCGTGGTTACTACTGCTTTTTCAAGGTGATTGAGGCGCTTAAAGGCCCCCATTGGATAGCCCTTTGAATAGCTTTTATTGTAAGCAAATTCTCCCTTTTGCAGTAAGTAATAATTCGATAGAGTCTCACTGGCAACTCTTTTGTTGAAGAACTCTTCTTGAAGAACAAATCCTCTTTGAGCGGAGATTGTTACAACCGTATCATTTAGTTCTGAATTGCGGGTAGTAACTCTCTCGGAAATATCACTTAATCTGAACTCTTCCCATGCTTCATCAAATCCTCTCAATCGTGTCTTTCCCGTAAGTAGTTGTTGTGCCAGTCCTTTGTTACGTAGATGAATATCGTCAATGATGTCTTGAGTATATTCAATGGCTCTATCCCAGGTACTAAGAATGGTAGCTATTTTTTGTTGTTCGGGGAGAGGGGGGAAAGGAAGTTTGATCTTTTTAAAATCAGTTAAACTTACTCTTTCTCTGGTGCCAACTATTTTAATCTTATGTACTTCCTGTTGTCCATACTTTGAGTTCAATAGTACCATTAAAAAGTAAGGATCGATCTCATGTTTCGGTCTAAGCCTTATTACATCTTGAGTAATGATTGCATTTTTGCTTGAGTAGTCATAAATAGCTGCTTCACATGGAGGTGATCCTACCTTTGTAATCAGTACATCTTGAGGTTGGACTTTTGAAGCTATTAACTTGCCTGCTTTTTCTGGAGTGACGAAAACATTCGATATCCATTCAAAAGCATACCTTTTAATGTCTCGTATGTAAATCACGGGAACACCTTCGCTGTTTAACTCGCTGGAAAGCAGATCACTGCCAAATGGACCATTGGAAAAGGAGTTTCTTTCCTTTTTAGCACAGCTAAGTAAACTCTGAAATGCCCATTCTTCTGGAATTATTCCAACCTTGGTCTTCTTATAGCCTTCCGGTATGTCAGTTACTTCCCTCATTAGAACCCTAATTCTGTTAAGTAATCCTCCATTTCCTGCTCCACAGCGGCCAGTTCATGCTTCAGTTCATTGATGCGCTGTTGCGTAGCAGGGATATCCACCGGTTCTTCTTCCTCAAAGGTATCCACATATCGAGGGATATTGAGATTGTACTCGTTTTCCTCGATCTCGTTAATGGTCGCTCGATAGGCAAATTTCTTTTCCATTACCTTACCTTCTTCACCAGATAGCGAAATAGCGGATTGGAATGCCTGATAGGTCTCTACAATCTTATCAATGTCCGTGTCTCGCAAGCGGTTCTGGTTCTTGCCGGATTCATAACCCTGGCTGGCATCGATGAACAGCACATCTTTGTTGTCACCTTTGGCACGGTTGAAGATTAAGATACAAGCTGGTATACCAGTTCCGAAAAACAAGTTAGCTGGCAAACCTATGACTGCTTCTAGCAGATTTTCCTCAATCAACTGCTTCCTGATTTTACTTTCACTACTACCCCTGAATAGCACACCATGCGGAAGAACCACACCAGCCTTGCCTACATCCTCGTAGGTAGTTTCGATCATGTGGGAGATAAATGCGTAGTCAGCCTTACTTTTAGGCGGTATGCCCCGATGAAAGCGCCTATACTGGTCAGTAACGGCATTCTCGGCTCCCCATTTATCCAAAGAAAAAGGAGGATTGGCTACCACTATATGGGATTTCATTAAGCTGTCACCTTCTAATAGCTTAGGGTTGTTCAAAGTGTCACCCCATACGATGGTAGCATCATCAATTTCATGCAAAAACATATTCATTCTGGCCAAGGCCCAAGTGCTTCCATTGATCTCCTGCCCATACAAGGAAAAGTTCTTACTGCCTACCTGTTTGGCAATTTTAATCAATAGTGAAGCGGAGCCACATGCAGGGTCTGAAATCCGGTTTCCAGGTTGAGGGTTCATCAATTTGGCCAACAGAGTAGAAACCTGTGATGGGGTATAAAATTCCCCTGCCTTCTTACCAGCATCACTGGCGAATTTCTCAATCAGGTACTCGTATGCATCCCCAATCACATCATTTCCTTCCAAATGGGAGGGCTGCAAATCCAGTGCAGAAAAATCGACAAGTAGATTTTTTAACCTTCGGTTTCGATCCTTGGTCTGCCCCAAATTAGCTTCCGAATTAAAATCAATGTTTCGAAATACTCGTTCCAGTTTGCTGCGGTTAGCATCTTCAAGACTTTCAAGGGCCATATTGATCAATTCTCCTAGATTAGCGGCATTACGATTTTCATACAAAAAGCTAAACGTACAGCTTTCGGGGACCTGAAAGCGCTCATTCCGCAACGCCCGTTCCACTCGCACATGGTCATTGTTATATTTTTCTAAATAGAACTGCCTCTTGTCTTTCCAAACATCTGAAACGTACTTCACAAATAGCATGGTCAGGACGTAGTCCTTATACTGCGATGGATCAATAACTCCCCTAAAGGTGTCACAAGCCTTCCATACAATATTATTTATCTCATTCTGTGTTATGGGTCTGTTCATGATTTTGATCAATTAAATTCTTAATGACTGCCTGATAGATCCGTTGCTTTTCGGTAAGAATCTTCTGTGACAGATGCATGTCTTTATAATGTAATTGCTTTATGGTAATAGCTCTTTCCTGTTGCTCGATTGAAGGAAGCATTATCTTAAGAGCCTCCAGTTCAGATTTACGAATCGAAGGAATTGAACTGCCAGCTCCTAGTGTTTGAAAATAAGCCTGTGTGCTCGGCAGGTTAAAAAAGATTGTCAGAAACTCTGGAATCACAAAATCTGTATTTGGAGTGATCACAAAAAATATGGAAGAAGCTAAGGCAGGCCCGTATTCTTGGCGGTACGTCCAAGCGAAGTTCCTAAATCCTTTACCCACAAGTAGAATGTCACCATCACCCAGTAAGTGGGATTCATTTTTCTGATCAATTTGGAGATAGCTATCCACTACTTCCGTTTGATTGCCCTGGTCATCAAAGTGCTTGGCTTGTAAGTACACAGCATTTCCTGACTCCAACGGCTTGGTGTATAAACCAAATTTCAAATCTGCTATGTGTGCTAAATCGAAACTCATTATATTTGTAGAGAGCTTCAAATTTCATACCATTTGATCAAAAAAACAACAATATTTATATATTTTTTATTGTAGAATCATTCAAATTAAGAGTAATCGGTATATTTTGCCTAATTTTCCCTAACAATCCCGGTTTAAATCCAATTCCGTTGGCAATATCAATCAAGGTCATAATTAGCAATAGAAAAACATAAAATCTCCAGTCCGCCAGCTGGCGGATAGTATTTTCCGATCGGCTGCGCCTTTTTTCAATTGCCTATTAATCCCATTTGATCGGATTTTTCCCACCGAAATTAATTTTAAACTTAAGCATTTGTTATCATGAAAAATTCAGCAAGAAACACCTTGATCTTAGTAGGCAGAATTGGAAAAGACGCTGAAAAAGTCGAATTGGAAAACAGTAAAACTGTAATCAAATTTACCTTAGCCACTCCAGATTACTATCTCAATCAAGATGGTGAGAAAGTTGAACGGGTTGACTGGCATGACTGCGAAATCTGGAAAAATTCCAGTAAAGCCGGTATCGCTGATTATCTCACCAAGGGTACCCTGGTCTCATTAAATGCACAGCTGCGATACAATTCTTATACCCAGACTCAGGGCAAGAAAACCACCATTGTCAAAAGAGCTGTAGTGGCTGTGGAGAATGTTGATTTTCTAGTGAATAGCAAACGGCTCATTACTACAGACAACAATAAAGGGGGCTAGCCCCCTTTAGTCCAAACCACTTTAGCCCAAGATCCTCTTCAAACCGCAGCTAGCCTGCCATAAATTTGGGTAATTTGGTATAATGCAGAATAGCAGGCCCGGCTTTTACCCATATTCCATGGGTTGGAATATGCAATGTCCATATATGCTGATTTTGCAGCCCTTATCAGCTCCTCATCCTTAAAGATCGGCGGAGGGGAAATCTTCCAACCGCTTTCAGTTTTTACTGCAAAGGCAGAAAGAGACGCCAGTATGGGAAATACTAAACCATCTGGGACATTTTTAATATCAGCTCCTTCTCTTTCAATAGACCTTATACCGGTTCCCTTGAAGCCTTGATGAGTTTTCCATTTCCAGTATAAATCATACGCATCAGCGGCAATGTCCAAAAAAAACTGGTATAGTTCTCCATAGCGCTTATGCTCCGGATCGCTTGGATCTTTGGCTTTTTTGAAGATTTCCTGAAAATCTCTTAAGCACTTGGCCTTCATACTATACGTATATACCTTGTTGAAATCCCCTTTCTTAACCCAAAGTTTCTCGGGGACTAGTGCGGTTATTACCTGTAAAAGCCGTTCCGTTTTAATGTAGTCCTCAGAAAGCTTGGTCTCAGATTTTTGCAGTTTATAATTCGGTCGTTTAGATTTCATGGCACTCTCCAATTCATCCAACTGACCGAGTCTACCAGCTATGGATAAAGTCATTACATCGTTTTGAAAATTTCTTGCAATCGATATCTCAGCTATAAGCTCCTCATCATTTGTTACAATGATTTCAAACTTAACATGAGCCCGATAATCCTCTTTCTCTTCATCGCTCAACTCATGAAAAAAATCCCTGATAACACCTTGGGTTTGGGAACCATTAACAATGCTAGGCCTTGTTAGTTTAAGTCTTTTGTTTTTTTCGTCTATTTCACAATCTCGAGCTACAATAACAACACCACTATTCAAGACGGTAAACTGGTCAGGGCGCTCCTTTATAGTATCAAAAATTGCTTTGTGGACCTGACTTGGGCGCTTTCTTTTTCTACCCTCAGCCTCCAATAGATAATCCCTTACGTTCTCATCTGTTGGTAAATCTAGTATTGATTGGACTGGTGCTTGTCCCACATAAACCTTGCGGTTATTTTCCTGATCCTCGGGACTGCTGATGTGACGGACTGAATTAAATGGCACGAGGACAGTCCTCTCCTCTTGTTTTTTAAAATTTTTCATTTTCTTAAAAGTTACAACGACCGCCTCCATAAGTGTCACTAAGAAACTTCCTAGGACGAAAGCAAATCATTAGTCAATAATTATTTCTACTAACTTACATAATCAGGTATAAAAAAGTTCAAACACATTGAAATTATTTTCAACACTATGCTCGTAATACTCGCATAGAGGAAGGAAGGTGCTCCTCCATTCCAGTTGCTCCACTGCAACCGCTCAAACAAACCCTGCCTATGTTCCACGCCTTTCATTCCGTCGCGGGCTGTTCCCTTCTTGTGAGCAGCCGCTCAAGCCTTTCACACCACCAGACCACAGCCCCTGGTTTGTCCGCACCTGGCGCCCATGGACAGCTAGCACAGACCGGGTAAGCCTTCCGCCAGATAGCGGTTACCCTATGAAAAAAGCAAGGGTATAGCGAGTCAGCTGGGTAGCGGACCCTTGCATTTTTGCTTCTCACGCTTGCGGCGTGACTGCTTTACCCTCCTTCTGTACAACTGTCCATGGGATGCGGCCAGCTACACTGTCAACCTTGTTCAGCGCAGCACGTCCACCTTCGGAAATCTTCGGTAGACAATCCCACCCCCCAGCTAATTCCTAGCCCTAGAGCTTCCCGCAAACCCTTGCTATATAGGTGCGGTAGCCAACAACATTGAGTTATGGATATCCATAGTTTAATAGGCACAGAATAATCCAGCAAATTAAGGCTTATGGTCCGTACAAAATCAAATGTTTCGCGCCGTAAAGCCATTCCATTTTTTAGCCAACTCCGGGTGCCTCCATTTGATTTTAGTTCCGGCCAAAGCCTGTGATCGCCTCCATAATTCTGCCTGTACCGGCAGCTTCGTTTCACTCAAATCTTTACCAACATGGCTACTTCATCTAACACCCGATTTAAGGTTTCAGAAATTCAACTCCGCTACAAGAACAAGGTCCAACCTGACCAACGTCCCAAGGTCAAAAATTCTTCTGATGCCTACCGAATCTTCTTGGACAACTGGGACCCGGATACCATCGAACTTAAGGAAGAATTCAAGATCTTATTGCTTAACCGGGCCCACAGAGTACTGGGTATTTCTGTGATCAGCTCGGGTGGGATCAGCGGGACTTTGGTTGACCCCAAACTCATTTTTGTCACTGCTTTAAAAGCCAACAGTTGCACCATTATCATGGCGCATAACCATCCCTCAGGAAACCGGCAGCCCAGCACTGCTGACATCCAGCTTACCAACAAATGTGTACAGGCTGGTAAGCTGCTGGAGCTACCTATCCTAGACCATCTGATCATCACCATATCTGGCTTTTATTCCCTGGCAGATGAAGGGTTGATCTAGCCGGTTTCCTTCCCATTGCCTGACGGCACTTGGCCTCCCTGGCTGTCTCTGCCCACCCCTAGCAAAAACCTGTTATCAATTTGATTCTTCGGTGGTTTTTGCTATCTTCCTTAAGCCAACAAAGCCTACCCTCCTGTGGGTAGCAAGACGTGATTAGAGTCCCTTAAAACGTTTTGAGGGCCTCAAAACTCACGGTAGTTTTTGGACAGTATTTTTTTGAGTTATCAACACTGTCTATTTTGATTTCCGACCAGCAAATCGGAGCTTGATTTTTATTAGTTCAGGGTTGTCCGCTGACAAAACTTTTGCCCATGGCACGACCAAAGAAAGCCATAAAGAGGACTCATGAAGTTAAGGTACGTTATACTTCAGTGGAGTACCTGTTCATTGAAAAAGCGGCCCATCAACATGGTATATCCAAAGCTGAATTTGTTCGAGACAAAAGTCTTAGTCACCGCTTAAAGCCTAGGTTGTCCGAGCAGGAGGCAGACCAGTTTCAACAGCTTACTGACGTTGCCGGCAGCTTGAGGGAACTAGCTAAAAAAACTTCTGAAAGAGAGATCATGACCCTGCAAATTATTAAAGCTTTGGATGGGGTACATGAAGTCATAGAAAAACTCAAATCATCATGATCGGAAAGACCAACATTGGCAAGTCCTTTGGGGGCTGTGTGCGTTACGTGATGGGAAAAGAAAAGGCAGAAGTATTAGAACAATCAGGTGTTCGAATTGATAGTCCGGAAATGGTGTCTCAGGATTTTAATTTTATCCGAAAACAGAATCCCCAGGTGGAGAATGCTGTATGGCACACCTCTATTTCATTTGCCAATCAGGATCAAGTTAACAACCAACTTATGCTGGAAGTTGCCCAGGAATACTTGCGAAAAATGGGATTGGATCGACACCAATATATCGTAGTCCGTCATAAAGATCAAAAGCATAAGCACCTACATATTGTGGCCAACCGGGTGGGCTTTCACGGAGAGGTAGCCAGTGACAAATGGTATAAAAATCGAACCGCCCAGGTATGCGACAAGCTCGAGAAACAATTTGGTCTGACGGTAGCGCGGGAACAGTATAATGCTCAGGAGCAAACCAAAGATAAAATTCCCCTAAAGCACCAGACTAAAATTGAGATCCGAGAGGCCATCAAGGAGAGCCTAAACCATGGAACCGGTAGTATAGAACAGCTGAAAAAGGATCTGGCTGAGCAAGGAATTGAAACCCGGTTACAGGTGCAATCGACGGGCCGTATCAATGGAATCTCTTTCAGAAAAAATGAGATCGCCATCAAAGGGAGCGCTGTGGACCGCAATTGCAGCTATCTCAAGTTGCAGCGAAAATTGGAAAGCAATCGCCAACAAAATCAAGGGCTTGAACTATGAATATCAGCGATGAGGAAAAAATAAAATTAATGCTGGAGTCCATGATGACCAACGTGGAATTGATCGAGAGGAACACACGTGGACTCGATGCTGAGGCTTTAAAAAAAGAGTTACGTGTGCTTTCGCAAAGGGTTGGATCAGGAACCGCCAAGGCCATTGGATTGGAAGGGCTGGAACAAAAGATGACCGATCTTCAGAATAGTCTGAGGTCCACTGGTAATCAAAATATGAGCAGCAAGGTGAGTAACCATCATTACTTGTGGTTCTTTCCTGATCTTAAGGAGTGGCTGCAATTGGCCCGTCGAGGAATACCGGTAATTATTCTATCAGTCATCTCCCTTTTGCTAGCTGGATTAATAGTGCTGAAATACCAAGACTATCAGAACTATCGGGATAATAGTTACAAGTACCAGTACCTCTATTTTGCTACTGATGAACAAAGGCCTTTTGAGAAATTCGAACAAGAGTGGCAAGTGGATAGTATCAAACAAGCTCGGATTCATTGGGTAGATCAACGCCGGCTACTGCTTAATAGCGAAATTCAGAAAGAACATGAGATCAAGCAATTACAGCAACAGCTGGATAGTTTACAATCAAACTAGATTCCTGCACTGATGCAATGGTTATATGATGGGATCATTTATTATTTTGTGGAAGGCAGTTATTGGGTAAGCGATACTTTATCAATTACCCATAATCAGGCTTACCTAGTGGTATGGTTTATTGCGGTCATCTATTTAGGATTCTGCCTGAAATCATTTTTCCGTTTAATCCCAAGGTTCAGAGTACCAGCTCTTTTAGTAACAACCTCCCGGTAGCCAATTGGTATGAAGTAATAGGAGACCATACCAGTGCTGACGCCATTCTAGACCGCACGTTGAACATTGCCTATTGAATCAATGTGAAACAAGGAAAAAAATTGGTTTAATCTTTTTGTTAACTACAACCTGATATATCATGGCACAACAGGGTACTGCCCTTACAAGAAATCTAGGGGGGTCGTTAACATCACACTATCGGTGGTCAACATCAGTAGATTATACAGAACAGAACTAGTACTTTCTAGTTATTGAATTGGTTCAATTAATTGTTTAAATTTTATCAAATTTTGCAAATTGAAACATCAATTAAAAATTGCCCTGATTGGCTTGCTATTCCTGTGCACTCCTCATTTTCCTGTTTTGTGTCAGGATCAGGAAATTCCCCCTCAGCATCAATTAGGCTGTTCATCTTGGGTGATGAACGAGATATCATTCAATAAAACGATTGATAGTCTCAAATCAACATCAATAGCTATTCAGCTTATCGATTATTTGTATCACATCAAGAACGAGAAGTTGATCGAAACACAAATATCAGAAAATGGAATTTCATTTGTCAAATTAGTCCTTGATCATATTCTTAAAGATGCCCAGAATGCTCTTTTAATAACAAAGTATGCCACCTTGCATGTAACCGATTTAGGAAATTCTAATCGTTCAAATTTGAGCCCAAGTTTCAACTGTGATCGAAACATTATTTCGGTTGATGTAGTTCTCGTTCGAAAACTACTGCTAATATCACTGGAGAGATCAATTAGCCTGATCAACTCATTCGAAAATGTAGTTGTTGAGGGCAAAGGCTATGAGAGTTTTACATTCCTTAACCTATGGTCGGAAGGATACTTAAAAGGCTTGGAAACTAAATCGGAATGGTTTCGACTGCAAACATTACGATTGTTTAACCGTATAGCTTATTTCACATTCTCTGAGTTCTACAGGTTTTTCCTGTTTACCTTTTCACATGAGGTTTATCATTTGATTTCGAATTGTGCTAATTCCGAAGATTCACCAAAACATGAATTAAGAGCCGATCTTTTAGGTACAGTCACAATCCAGCTTTTGTACCGCTTTATAAATTATGATCCAGAGCAACTTACAAAATGTATATTCGGAGAAGCCAAAATTAAAGAATATGACCAAAAGGCCCTACTTGAATTCCTATACGGTGCTGAAGTTGAATACATAATAGAATTACTTTATGCAGATACATACATGAGCGATGGAGGTCCAAATTATCTTACCATTGCCGATCGAAAGGATTTTGTGAATAAGCATATTAATAGAGTTCATATCAATAAAATCTACAAACAATATGAAGGTCAAATCAGAAGATTTAACAAAAAGTAGACTGCTTTTGTTTGCTAGCATTCTAGCAATGTCCGTAGCAATATTTTCTTTTCATGGAAGGAAGAACGTTCGGAAATCAAAAGAATTAGAGAGGTTCGTTGAAACCTACAAATACGTCCCTTTTAATATCCCCCGTAATGGTGACGGGGTGGGAACAATAGTTACTTTTAAAAGAAAAACGGAATCCGTAATTGCTGCTCCAGGTGAATGCCTTGATCTTGAACTTCTAACTATAGACACACTAGAGGGAAGCCTTCCTGACTTTGACTATACGCTTTCAAAAGAGAATAATCTTGAATTTAATTCCGGTAAAGTTTTTGGAAATGAGGTCAATCTTATTGCAGCCCTTAACAATGAAAGTGTTGATTCCGTGCGAGTTCGCTTTGAGGATGTATTCGAAATAAGAACCAGTCGTATATCTGTCGAACGTCAAATATCGGAAATGGAAAAACTATGCCAGAAACGAATCCTGCACAAAAAGAATTATGTTATAGAAAGAGTTTTAGGCGTTGGTTCAATATCCATTGCTTTCCTTAACAAAAGCGGCAAGGAGATTTCATTAACCGGTAGTCTGATGGATGAAATAAAATTAAAAGCTGAAATTAAGAGGAAGTTTGAAGGGCAAAATATTCTTGCATTCGAAGAACCGCGTCTCATTGGTTACAGAATCTGGGACGTTGGATTGAAGCTTGGTTTCGCGGAAAAATCATATTCCGCTGATTCTGTTGATATTGAAAAGACAATTCAGTTGAAGCTAGAATAACGTCCAATACTACTAATAGTCCAGACCATTTGTGTGTGGTCCAATAACTATGAAAGCTCTTCAAATATTGACGTTGGCACTGCTGGCAATTGCGATTGTCTTTAACTCAATATTGAAAATTTATACAGAGCCACATGATTTACTAGCAATTAACATTCTAAAGGCTACAGTAGTAGGAAGCGGTTTATGGTTAGCATTTATTGTAGTATTTTCTGTTATTCGTGGTTTTGGTGTCAATCCGCTAGCTTCAATCTTAAATAAACTCCGAGAATTATTCGGAATCCGATCTTTTTTGATAGTATCAATAATAGTGTTCACTTTCACAAATTCATTCCTAGTGTATCAACTTACAAGTTTTAGACAAGTTGAATTCATTGCTGACAAAAAAATGAGACTTTATGAGAATCAGAAAGCTGGAGTGATAAGTGAAATAGGAATTTTAAATGATAATTCACCAAAGAAATTCCGATTAAAGAATGGAGACCATTTCATTTTCTACGAAATTCTTGAAAACGGTAAAAAAGGTAGTATAGAAAAACTAAAGGTGCTTCCATTCTGGAAAGAACAACAAATGAAAAGAATAAAAACAGATAATATCTATGAAAAGCTGTAGCCTTTTAAGCATAATACTTTGTTTAATAACAACGTCTTATCCACAAAATAAGTTAAAGCTTGATTGGGGTTTGGAAAGCACACAATATTTTCAAGAAGTTCTTGTCCCTCGTGGTTATAGCTCAGCAATTAGGGCTGAAGCCAAAGAGGGCGAAAAGCTCTATCGGTTTTTCAAAGTTAATGACGCCTATGATAGGAACATTATAGATGTCTTCACAAGACATCGCAATGTTTGGGACTTATATGTGGAGACTTTAGCAGAAGGAGAAAAGCCTGATAGAATGGATTTCATTGCCTATGCCAAAAGTAATGACCCATTCTACCTTGGTAGAGTGGAGTCTATGGCACCAGTTTTATATTTTGATTTTGTTGGCAATTCTCAGGAATATGTACTTGAATCAATAGAAATTAATACTATCGATTTTGAGGAATATATGGGAGGTGGTTTTTTTCTAAATACGGCTTGGTATGACATAGAACTAAAACACCAAATTGGGAAACATACTTATCCAGTTAACAAGAAGTTGAAATTTAATGGTAGTGGAAGGGCCGAACTAAGATTTTGGTCAGATAACTATTACGAAAATATGGGAATGTCTCCGATGGGGTGTTACTTAATAAAAATAAAATTTAACTTCACATCCAATGGTAAACTAATTTCAGTTGAAACAGAACCATTTAAAATTGATGTGTAATTACTAGACAAACGAAATAGTTATACTCGACCGGAATAAGTTAGAAATATGAGAAAACTCCAAAGCTAATTAAAGTGGATTGGATTAGTTTGTTTTCACAGTCCCAATCCCTGCCCTTTACTCCTTTGATCAACCTGCCTGGACTGCTTCATCCGCTCCAGCTTCTGATCCAGTTCCTTTTCATATTCCTTACTACCAGCTTTAAGCCCTGAGAGATAGGGAGATTTTCCCTTGATTCCATCCTCAAGCTCTTTAGCCAGCATTGGATGGTGTTTTCTCAACAAATACCCATTGTT
The DNA here is from genome assembly GCA_965224285.1 of Cyclobacteriaceae bacterium. Lineage (GTDB taxonomy): Bacteria > Bacteroidota > Bacteroidia > Cytophagales > Cyclobacteriaceae > JAJCYK01. Next base: position 1,737,752 of record OZ245043.1, on the reverse strand, counting down.
AAAGCCTTTTACATATTCATCTGGAATTTCCATCGATAAAAGGTTTCTTTGGCATATTTTTCTAAATATTGTTCAATAGATTCACGATCATAGAGAAGGATCTTTTTTTCCGGATGGGAGTACCGGATCTTGCCTTCATCACGTAGTTTCTGTAGCGTCACCTTGGATTTGATACCCAGCAGTCCCATCGCTTCTTCATAGCGAATCCATTTGCTATTTGGTTGGCTTTCTTTAGCGCGAAGCTGATCTACTACTTTTTCAACCAGGGAATAAAAAGCTTCGGTTTCCAAGCAGATGACTTCCATAATAAAATAGCTCAGTTGAATTAGAATACTACCTTATGTGAATAACAAGTTCAAGAATTTCTAAATTATTAACAATTATTCCTTCGGTTGTCTTGAGGATTAGACAAACTTCGATGCTTGATCGGAAAAAGTACTTGTTATGAACTAAAAACCAGATGGTGGAGCAAGTCCTTCTACAACAAAGCTTTCATCAACAATATCAAATTTCAAAAATGGTTCTAAGTAGTAATATCTATCTGATTTGTTATCACTAATCGACCTTATTTCTTTTTGAAGAATCAAACAAAACCTCTCATTGAATTCTTTAACTATTTGTTCCCCACTTCCTTTATTAGTGATCAAATTATTTACATGAACCATAAGTTCTTCCGATGAAGAATCCCGGGTACGGCTTTTCTCAATAAGTTGGATTAGCTTTAACAGCTTGTCTTCCTCCTCAAGTTGTGGTTTGCTATTTTCTAATTCGATTTCATTAAGAACAGGTTCTTGTATAATTTGATGGGGATACTCCGCCGAAATCATGCCAACGTCTATAAATGCGCTTAGGTATTCTTTTTTTCGATCATAACTACTACTGAGTCCTTCAAGCTCTTGTATCAAATCAAGCTCGCAGTATTCTCTAAAATCGACCCAAAGCCTAGAAGCACTATCGAAATCGGAAACAATACGGTTAATTGCTTGAATCAATTCTCTGTCCAATGTAAAAACAAAACTAATATTGGTACTTTTATGCGCTTTAAGCCTATCGTGTATTTGCTTTAAACTTTTAGCCATATCTATCTTTTCAGATAATGTGGCCTTATTAGCTCTATCATTCAAAAAATCATAAACCCTCCATTCCTTCCTGCGAGAGATTATTGGATAAATAAACCGCCCATTGGATATTCCCATGTAAACTAACTCTTGAACCAAAAAATCATTAAAATCTCCAAATCCAAAGATCTTAAATGTATTGCCGGAAGTGGTTTTAATGATTAGCCCAGCTAAAGAATCCTCTTCATCTATATGAATTTGCGATATGCTTCTAATATCAATATAGAAGCTTCCGTCTTGTGGTAATTTCCTCAAAAAATAAAGTAGATGTTCCTCACTCACGGCCTTTCCTTCTTCTTCTCGTTCAAAGAAATTGGACATTGAAGAATAGGCAGATATAATAGCCCCTAATACTTCTTTAGGTCTTTCGATTTCCTCAGGCACAGGAGCAATTTTTAGAGCCGTTTTGAGGACGGCGCTTACGAACTCCTTATTATTTAAACTTTTCAGTATATCCGTAAATATTTCACCAGCAAATATCAGATAATTTGGTGTGAATAAGATTTTCCCTGATGCACGTGTTCTAAATAGTCCATTTTCAATTAATGCAGCGACCTCATTAGTTATATCATCTTCTAAGATTGTCGAACAATACTTCCTTATTTGTTGGCAAGGGCGTAGCTTGTTGTTTTCTATGCCTAGACAATATTCTTTAATCTTTCGAATTTCTGTTGATTCTAGTAAGTTATTCTGAATGAGTACCTCATAAATTGTCATGTAATAGAAGTAACAACCAACTATCTTTTGAAGCAGAACCGGATTAGACTCAAACCGTGTTTCTAATTTCTTAATATACCTCGCTGTTTGCTTATTACCCTTCTTGCCAAAGTTTTCAAATATTTCTTTGATGTTGTCGTGGCTCTCAGGCATAAAGTTAGAATTAGAGGCTCAATAATATCCAACTATTTCTTAACTAAATCAATCCCTAAAAAACACTAATTATTCGGACCGCTGAAAGATAATATGCGTGCAAATTACGTGCAAATAAAAAAGAGAGTTATGAAATAATTATCATAACTCTCTGATTATCAGTGTGGGCCCTGCTGGGCTCGAACCAGCGACCACCTGATTATGAGTCAGGTGCTCTAACCAACTGAGCTAAGGGCCCGTGCCTGCCTCCGGCAGGTAGTTTGCTGTGCCCATCGAAGCCTTGTAGGCGTAGATGGGAGTTTGAGTGTGAGTTTGGGATTGAGTATGCCTAAACTCAATACGGATTGCAATTTTACGGATTATCCAGCTCTTCTACAATAGAAAGAAATACCCAATAATTTGCCTACCGGGATATTTGTATTAAAATTTTAGTTTGTTTTACCAGCTAAATGCAGAATTAACAGAATGGGTAACTGGAGTCTCTCTGCACATCGCGACTTCCCACAGATTTATAGGGAGGAGTCAGGTGCTCTAAACTCCCGATAACTGTCGGGATGAGCTAAAGGCCCGTGCCTGCCTCCGGCAGGTAGTTTGCTGTGCCCATCGAAGCCTGTAGGCGTAGATGGGAGTTTGAGTGTGAGTTTGGGATTGAGTGTGCTTAAACTCAAATCGGAATGTAATTTTTATGGATAATCCATTTCTTCTACAAGCGAACTAAGAAAGCAGTACACAATGGATATCCCTTCCAGTTAATTAATAACAAAATTTTAGTCTATCACCTTGAGTTGCAGGGAGAATTAACCAATTGCTGACCTGAAAAATAGGTGCCCGAAAGCTAACCTTAATTTAGTGAATCGCTGGAATCAGTCTTTGTGACCTTTAGCAACTGTATTGAGGAGCCCCCCCTTTGCGGTACCGCTGCCCCACACCAGTGTTCGCCTTCCAGCCACTAGTGGGTGATGATCCTGGATCGGGATGTTTTTACCCAAATTGTTGGGTCTATACAACATTGGTATAATGCTAATCACATGTCTCTTATATGCCAATATGACACTTTGATGCTCAATAAGTCCTATTATTATGACATTTTGGCCATTGAAAATGGCCCTTTATAATAGACTGTCATATTGGTATGTAATTTGCATCTTCATCCGGCGAAACCGGTTTCATTACTTTGGAACGTATATTGTTTAACCCTGTCTGCCCGGATGGGGCGGACATACAAACTATTAGGAGGACAAAGCAATGACACTAATGAGAAGAACCAATCCTTTATGGCCAAGTCTCAACACTTTTTTTGATGACTTCATAACCAAGGACTTCTTTGATAGCAACTGGTCTAACTATTCCGCTACCGGAACCACCATTCCCGCAGTAAATATCGTTGAAACCAAAGATGATTTCCAGGTTGAAATGGCTGCTCCGGGTATGACCAAGAAGGATTTCAATGTTGAGTTGGACAATGATATGCTTACCATATCTTCTGTGAAAGAGGATTCTCGGGATGAGCAGGATCGAAGTTATTCCCGCAAGGAATTTAGCTATCAGTCATTTAAAAGAAGCTTCTATTTACCTAATACTGTTGAGGCTGAAAACATCAGAGCAAGATATCAAGATGGGGTCTTGCGTCTGGTAATTCCAAAGAAAGAAGAAGCTAAAACCAAGCCAGTTAGGCAGATATCTATTTCCTAGGATATTTGATCCTGACTACAGAGAGGCACTCCACTTGAGGGTGCCCCTCCATTTTATTTTTTTAAATAAAACGAAAGGAGAGAATCATGAAAATCATAAAAATATTATTGTTAAGCCTAGTATTTTTATTCAACACCGGATTCAACTTGCAGACTCCTAATAATGGAGTTGGTGACGATCCCAACTCAAATATCCACCTGTATAGTAAAGATCTCAATATTGCCTCGACACTTTATACCATGTGGGACTTAAACCACAACCGTATATTAGATGAAACAGAATGGGAGAAATCGTTGGATATGTACGCTGACTCGGAAGTTGCGAAAGTATTAAATTTTTCCAATCTGGATAGAGATGAAGACAACTTGCTGGATATCAATGAATTTAGAGATGGATTGTCGGTGCTGAACAACCAACATTTGCGGACGATCTTGAAGGAAGATCCTGCCAAGTTGGCTAAAGCCAATAGATTGGAAATCTGGGATACCGATGACGATGACATGGTTGAAAAGATAGTGGCAGGCAGTATGAAAATAACCTATGATAACGACAATAATTAGGATAACCACCATAACTGTGGGTTTATTGCCAGTGTCAGTGAGTTGGCCACTCACCCACACTGGCAACCTACGTGCTTTACTTTTATCAGAGGTAAACCATAGATAATAAGTTGGAGAGTGTAGATTCTCCAAACCTTTAACTTAAACAGGCCGGAAACACACCCTATAAGGGGAAATAAACTTATTGGTAGTATAATTTTAAAATGCGATCATGAACTTAGAAAAGGAAGCAGCCAGCAACCCTGGGACACGGGATATCCAGAAAAGCCATTGGGCTGAAAATCATATTATGGAAAAGAAACTTGCTGGATTTAAAACGAGACTTAACCATACTTTCCCTGACTTTTACCCTTATTTAGTGCGACGGTTAAATATGGCTGAGCTTACCGGGGCATTGGAAAAGAGTAATTATAATGCCAATTCCGTCCTAGATTCGGTTTACCAAGGGTTATGCCGTCGTTTTGAGAATGAACCTCAAAAATTAGAGCAACTGAAGGTATGGGTTTATCAGATAGGTGAAATGATTTTGGAGGAAACACTTCAAGAGAAGATTTTTGAGGAAACTCATTCCATGGATTTAGAAAAAATAAAGAAGAAAGAATTATCGGAATTGGAAGAGGTGTATACTATTGATGCCGAAGCCGAATTGGTATTGGTAGAGGATCTTAATCATGAGGTGTATCCACAGCAATATGATCCAATGGCAATTCTTGAGGATGACAGTACCATGGAGGAAATCGAAAGAGCCCTGGCATTGGAAGATAGACGCATACTCCACCAGGAAATCAGGAAAATATTGATTCAATTACCCGAGAATGAGCGAACAGTGTTCGACCTTTTTTGGTTAGGAGAGTTTGAGATTGATCAAATTGCTGAAGTGAGAAACCTTCCCGTTACTGAAGTTGAAACGACCCTGAAAAAAGTAACGCTGCAGGTAAAGGAAAGTTTAGGGGAACTGCTCAACCGAGGAGATATCTAGCTATTACTTATGTTTTTGTTCAGCATTATTTTCTCAAATGAAATTAATCTCGATTCCTGAGAAATTTGAAATATGGATTGCACAATGTAACATTTTGGTCAAATCGATAGTCTGCCCCCACCTCTCTCGATGATCACCAAATAATCTCTCATAATTATCTGAGATCAGATATACTATCATGCAATAGGCAAACTGATCTATTTTGCCAGATTGAGGGTCTTCAAGTGGGGAAAGCTCAACCTCTGACCGCACCAGTTTGCTGCTTGAAATAGGTGTTCTTATCAATTCTTAACACCATACAACAAAAAAATATCTTAACTTATACTCCCCAGCCGGCTTGGATCAATCAATACATTCATTATGAGGAATACTACTTTTTTAACCCTCGGTTTACTAGTTGCTTATTTGTATAGCTACCAGGAGCTCGGAGCCCAGGATAAAATCGACAGTCTACAAAGACAGTTAGGTATCGTTGCTGAGGATACCACAAAAGTGCAGCTTCATCTGGCCTTGTCCAATGAGTTGAGGCGCACCGATCCTGAAGAAGCCTTTAGAAATGCCCAACTGGCATTGGAACTATCCCAAAACCACGGTTATAAAAGGGGAGAGGCGCAGGCATGGTCACAATTGGGCCTGCTCCATCAGGCCACTGGTGATTTTCAGCAGGCAGGGGAACATTATTCCCGGGCTTTACCAGTTTTTCAGCAGTTGGAAGACATTCCCAAGACGGCGCGCACCTATAATAATATCGGACTGGCTTATGAGTTTCAGGGGGAATATTATGACGCCATGGAAAATTACACCAAGGCCCAGGAACTTTTCAAAGAATTGAATGATGACAATGCGTTAGCCGGATCATACAACGACAGCGGGTTGGCATCGGAAACTCAGGGCCTGTATGAGAAAGCTCTGGAATATTTTTTGGCGGCCAGGGGGATTTATGAACGCCAGCAGGATCAACAGGGCCTGAGTAAGATCTATAATAACATCGGTATGGTGCATGAACGGCTGGGAGATTTTCAGCAATCCTTGGAATTTTATCAAAAGTCCCTGGAGATCAAACGGGATATTGGCAGCCAATCGGGATTGGGCATTGCCCTGCACAATATCGGCATCGTACTGGAAAAAATGGGTCAGCCGGATTCAGCCATGTCCTTACTGCTGCAATCGGTAGTGATCAAAAAAGAAATCAAAGATATGGCGGGTCTGTCCGCTTCTTATTATGAGATTGGTGAGTTATTCAGAGACCAACAGGATTACCGACAAGCGCTGCAATATTATCGTAACGGATATCAGATCGCTGAGCAAATAAACAGTTCCCGCGACCTGGGTTTTACCAGTATGGGTATAGGCAGGGTGTATAGCGAAACGGAGCGATATGATTCAGCGGACCATTACCTGCAACAGGCTTTGCAAATTGCCGTCAATTCCGGTATTAAAACCATAGAAGCGGATAGTTACCAGAGCCTGTATCAAATGAACAAAAAGCGGGGTGATTTTGAGGCGCTTACTTACCTGGAAAAATTCAAAGCATTACAGGATTCCCTGCTGAATAAGGAACAAGCCCAGGAGATAGGCCGCATGCAGGCTCAGTACCAGTACCGATCGGAAATTGATCTACTGCAGAAGGATGCGGAAATACAATCTCTGATCTTGCAACGCCAAAAGAATATTCGCAACGCGGTGATCGCCGCAGCGGTACTGGGCCTGATAGTGATTTGGCTGCTGTTCCGCAGGTTCAGGTTCCGCCAGAAGATCAAGCTGGAACAGGAACAGAAAAACCGCATGATTGAGGAAGAGAAACGCAAAACTGCCTTTGAAAAACAGCGGGTGGAGCAGTTGGAAGGTATCAATAAACTAAAGGATCAGTTCCTGGCCAACACCTCCCATGAATTGCGTACCCCCCTCAACGGCATTATCGGGATGGCGGAATCCTTAACCTCCAGATCTGAAAAAATGGACAGGAAGATCCGTGCGGATCTGTCCCTGATTACCGCTTCGGGCAAACGCCTGGCTAGCCTGGTGGACAGTATACTGGACTTCTCCAAATTAAAAGCCCAGGATCTGGAGCTTCAGGTTAAACCTCTTGATCTTTATGCGGTCTCAGATATAGTTTGCCGGCTTAGTGAACCCCTGATCGCCAGCAAGCAAGTGAAATTGATCAATGACATATCACCAGAAATGGTAGCGGTGTTGGCGGATGAAAATAGATTGCAGCAGATACTGCATAACCTGGTGGGTAACGCCATCAAATTCACCGAAAATGGATCCATTACCCTAAGCGCCAAACGTAGCGGGGACATGATTGCCGTATCTGTTACCGATACTGGAATTGGGGTACCTGCCAGCAAAAGAAAATTAATATTTGAGGAATTTATGCAGGGTGATGGGGGCGCCACCCGGGAGTTTGCCGGTACCGGGCTAGGTTTATCCATTACCCGTAAATTGGTGGAATTACATGGAGGTGAAATCCGGGTTGAATCGGAAATAGATCAAGGATCTACTTTTACTTTTACCCTTCCGGTATCCAGGGAGAAGGCCAAACCGACGGAAACCATCCCTGAAGTTGAGAGCACAAACCCCGTGGCTGAGGCAGTATCGGGTGCTCATTCCGTCAATGGGCATCACGACATTAAAGTCTTGGTAGTAGACGACGAGACCATCAATCAGCAGGTGTTGGCCAATTACCTGGCTCTGGAGGAATATAACCTTACACCGGCTCATAATGGCGTGGAGGCTCTGGAGAAGTTAGAGCAGAATGGGCCTTTTGACATGGTACTATTAGATATCATGATGCCTAAGATGTCGGGATATGAAGTGTGCCAGAGGATCAGGGAAAAGTACAGCCCCGCGGAGCTGCCGGTGTTGATGATCACCGCCAAAGATCAAATATCTGATTTGGTTGAAGGACTTTCTTATGGGGCTAATGATTATATCACTAAACCGTTTAATCAAAGCGAGTTTCTAGCCCGAGTGAAGACCCATCTTAACCTGCTTAAGATCAACAGCGCTTACGGTCGTTTTGTGCCTCATGAATTTCTTAAAGCCTTGGGGAAAGACAATATTGTAGATGTCAAACTAGGAGACCAAGCACAGGGTGAGGTTACCGTGTTATTTTCGGATATCAGGGCTTACACCTCATTGGCGGAAAAGATGACCCCCAGTGAAAGTTTTGATTTCCTGAATAATTATCTGCAGAAAATAGGTCCTATTATTAAAGCCCACGAAGGATTTGTAAACCAATATTACGGCGATGGAACCCTAGCCCTGTTTCGCCATTCGCCGCAGGACGCTATCCGAGCCGCTATCCAAATGCACCAAGAGATCAACGATTATAATCAAAAACACCTAACGAAAATAGACCGAGCTATAAACATCGGAGTGGGGCTCCACAGCGGTGAGTTGATGTTCGGTATTATCGGGGACCAGGAAAGAATGGACACCGGGGTAGTATCGGATGTGGTGAATACTGCAGCACGTATGGAAGGCCTGACCAAGTATTTTGGTGCCTCCACTGTAATCAGTGAAAGTGTCAAGCAAAGGATACAGGACCATGGACAATTCTTGCATCGAAAATTAGGCATGGTAAAAGCAAAAGGCAAACAGGACATACTGGAGATATTCGATGTTTATGAAGGAGATTTGCCAGAAATAATCAAGCTCAAGCAGGAGACTCAGGGGGAATTCGAAAAAGGACTGGCTTCCTATTATGATCGAAATTTTACCCGTGCGGCCAAAAGTTTCCAGAAAGTATTGTCAGCCTACCCTGATGATAAATGCGCCCAGATCTATTTGAAAAGGTCAGCGGAATACATGGTTTCCGGGGTTGAGGAGGAATGGACGGGAGCCGAGGAACCCAGCAAGTTGAGCTGAGGTCTTAATACGAAATTATCCATTAACCATCCAGAGTGTGAATGAATCGGATAAGGGCAACTTCATCTGTGATAATCAATTCCCAGTGGTATCTCCAAATCGAGTTCGTCGGAAATTTTCAAGTTGATACTATGTTGGCTTTGTCCCTATTTACCAACTGATTGATTCTTTCAAAATCAAAGGTGAGAACCTGATTTTCTTTTAAAGATTTCTGAATCTGTAGGTGTTCATTTTGGGCCCCAATTTGGTTTATATATAGATATTCTTGAAAAAAGATGAACTGGATACATTTTTTTCATAGCTGGTCTTACTTTAGTGAGAAAATTTAAAAATTGTCACATCGGATTTTGATGGACGTTAGTTCTAGAGGTGGCCCTATAATGTTTACATTGATATTGCTTCCGCGATACAGCTCTATTAAATTTCCACTGAATATGATCTCCTGACCTTCTTTGAAATTATTGGAGAGATCATTACATAGGACAACCCTACACGTAGGAATGTTATCATTCGATAGTTCAGGTCGTATGGTGACCAGTGATCTTGTGGAAGATAAATGCACCATTTCGTAAATTCCTCTGGCATTTGCTATATGATCAATAGTCCAATCTGGAGGGAAGTCACAAGATTCATCAATTTCCAATTCAAAGAAATCTTGGCATGAATCAATTGACCCCGTATCTGTTGATTCGTCTTCACATCCAGCGCCTATAAATAATGAAGTAAAAAATAGCAGTGTTACAATCTTATTTGTTTCCATAACTGCTAACCATTTAAAATATGAGAATCCTGCTAGCTGTTCGCTAGCAATACAAATGGTGTTAATTAAGGGACCATAGCTGGTATTCAAATTCTTGTGAGAAACTTATTTATTCATGCATACGCAGAGGGATTTAAGTTCTAAATGTGGTCCTACAATATTTTCAGTGGGAAATATCTCTTTTACATTTCCACTGAAAATCACTTCCTGGCCTTCTACGAACTTAAATGAAGGAAGATTGCAGGGAACTGCTACTCCTGTAGGGATATTATCACTTAAGTTAATTGGTCTGATAGTGACTAAATCCATAGAACCCACATCAAAAAGTTCTACAAAACCCCTAGCGTTTTCTATTCTTTCTACGGTCTGTCGATTTCGACTGAAAGTGCAGGTTTGCTGAATTACTAATTCGAAAGAATCATCACACAGCGCCGGCTCCTCTTCACAACCTGAAACAATAAACATTGTGGTAAAAAATAAGAATGGAATTAGCTTAATTCTTTCCATAGCATTTTAACGATTAAATCTATATGAATAGAGGCGGCTGTAGGTTGGCAATACTACTGGCGTAAATTCAATACAACTATGTTAATTAAGGACCCACGGTAATTAACTTTAGTTGGAACTTAACACGGAGCAGTTGGTGGTTATGAATGGCGGTTAATAAATCCCACCATTTTACCTTCTATCTTATTCAAATTCACCGCCAAATTGGGTAAATTATATACCCATTAAAAAACTCAGCCATGAAATACTTCCAAGCATTATTAGCCGCATTTACCCTCGTATTAATTAGCATTCAAATTGTTATAAGTCAACCCACTAAAGTAGTCACTGTAGAGGGCATCTCTGAATACCAGTTGACCAACGGTCTGCGGGCGTTATTGTTCCCGGATCCATCCAAGCAAACCATTACCGTTAACGTCACCTACATGGTGGGCTCCAAACATGAGAACTATGGAGAAACCGGTATGGCGCACCTGTTGGAGCACATGGTGTTTAAGGGAACGGAAAAGCATCCTAATATCAAGGAAGAGATCGCCAATCGGGGTAATCGCTGGAACGGTACCACTTGGTATGACCGTACTAATTACTTTGAAACCTTAAGGGCCACCGAAGATAACCTGGCTTGGGCCATTGCAATGGAAGCGGACCGCATGGTCAATTCAAGAATAACTAAGGAGGACCTGGAAAGTGAAATGACCGTAGTGCGCAATGAGTTTGAGATGGGTGAAAATTATGCCTACAATGTATTGCTGCAGCGGATACTGTCCACGGCTTTTCTCTGGCATAATTACGGTAAATCCACCATTGGAGCTCGCTCTGACATTGAAAATGTTCCTATCCCCAGATTACAAGCATTTTATGATAAATACTACCAACCGGATAACGCGGTATTGATTATTGCCGGTAATTTTGATGAGGCCAAAGCCCTGTCCCTGATCCAAGAGCACTTTGGAGCTATTCCCAAACCGGAGCGCGAGCTGCCCCAGATCTACACCAAGGACCCCACTCAGGACGGAGAACGACAGGTAGTGCTAAGGCGGGTAGGGGATACTCAGCTGGTCGGAGTGGGGTATCATGTACCGGCCGGATATCACCCTGATTTTGCAGGAGTCAGTATTCTGACACATGTGCTGGGTAATGAGCCCTCAGGGCGATTGCACAAAGCCCTGGTGGAGCCCGGACTGGCTACCCGGGTATATGGTTTTAGTTACCAATTGGCTGAGCCGGGCATGGCGCTGTTTGCTGCGGAAGCCCTAAAGGAAAATGATAGCCAGCAGATAAAAAATACCTTGTTGGCCACTATTGATAGCTTAAAAATAAACCCGCCCACGGATCAAGAAGTGGACAGGGCCAGGAATAACATACTAAAATATATTACCCAGGCATTCAACTCTTCCGAGCAGATATGCATTTCTCTAAGTAATTGGATCGGCATGGGTGATTGGAGGTTGTTCTTCATCCATCGTGACCGCATTGAGGATATTACCAGCGAACAGGTTGCAGAAGTAGCCAATCGCTATTTGAAAGCGGACAATCGTACCGTAGGCATGTATATCCCCACCGATGAACCAGACCGGGCGGAAATACCGGAAGCTCCCCCATTGAGCGATTTGGTGGATAATTACCAGGGTAAGGAAGATATTGCCAGCGGAGAGTCTTTTGACCCTACCGTGGAAAATATTGAAAACAGCACTACCCGGTTTGAGTTATCCAATGGTATGCAGGTAGTGTTACTACCCAAAAAGACCCGTGGAGAGTCAGTCAGATTAAGCATGAGTTTATTAAATGGCAACCTGGAATCGCTAAAAAACAAGCGCGAAATCAGTTCACTAACAGCAGCTATGTTGAAACGGGGCACTGAAAATCTCAGCCGCCAGGATATTGAGGACAAACTAAGTGAATTGCGGTCTACCATAAATATTTCCGGTCAAAGCTACTTTTTGATCGCTACTGTGGAGACCATCAAAGAGAATATAAAACCGACCCTGGATTTGCTGGCGGAAATCTTACAGCAACCATCATTTCCGGAGGATGAATTTGAAAAACTGATCAGGGAGCGAAAGACCAATATCGAATTTCAGCGCAGCGAACCCAATGCGGTGGCTTACAATGCCCTTATGAGGCATATTGATCCATATCCTGCAGATGATATTCGTTACAACCCCACTTTCGATGAACAAATTTCCAGATTGGAGTCTACCGAAATTGCGGATATCAAGGACTTTCACCAGAAATTTTACGGCAGCTCACACGGTACTATGGCCATAGTAGGGGATTTTGAGCTACAGCCAGTTAAGGATCAGTTGGAATCTCTGTTTGGAAATTGGGAGAGTCAGGTGGCTTTCGAACGGGTCAAAAGCGAGATCCAGGATGTTGAGGTGTTCAACCAGAAAATCGAAACTCCGGACAAGAAGAACGCCTTCTTCTTTGGGCGACAGGAATTTCCCTTCGAACCGGATAACGAAGATCTGGCAGCATTGGAGTTGGGTTTTTATATTTTAGGCACCGGTTTTGAATCGCGATTGGTCAAACGGATTCGCGAAAAGGAAGGGATCAGTTACGGAGTGGGTGGTAATTTTGATGCCCATCCCACTGATAAGATCGGATCTTTTGGCTCCTATGCCATTTATGCCCCAGAAAATGTTTCCAAACTGGAAGAGGTATTTCTGGAAGAGATCAATAAAGTAATAGAACAAGGATTTACTGAAGTTGAAATTGAACAGGGTAAAGAATCTTGGCAGCAACGACGCATCGTGAATCTGCGGGCCCAGGACAATGCCCTGGCGCGTCATTTGAGTTTATATTTGGAATATGGCCGCGATCTCACCTGGGATCAGGATTTGGAGGAGGCGGTCAGTGAACTTTCTACCGAAGAGGTAAATGCCGCTATGAAGAAATACCTGGATCCGGAACGGATTCATAGGGTAATGGCAGGGGATTTCCAGGGAGCTGAGGTAAAGGAGGGAACTGCTGTTTCAGAACAGTAGTAATTCCTTTAGTTGGTTAAACTTTGGGTAATCGATCTCCGTGATGTTACTATAGGGGGTTATTTTAGATTCAGCATCAGTCGCTTGCCTTCGGGCGAGTGACGACTATGCCATATCAACTATCATAAAGTATCTGGCTTTTGCATTTTGACTATCATGGTCACCTGGTGCGGCTATGGATTTGCAACCCCATCTTGGTGACTCGGATTCCCGAACTGCATCGATTTCGCTGCAGCGCAGGCTGTCAAGGGAGGCGTACGACAATTTGCCTGGTGCAATAGTATTTACTTCCAAATAACTATAGCATAATAGTCACTCGGAAAATCCGAGCGACTGATTTTTTTAGTGAATATTTTTATAAGATTCAGCAACAGTCGCTTGCCTTCGGCGAGTGACGACTATGCCATATCAACTATCATTAAGTAACTGGCTTTTGCATTTTGACTTTCATGGTCGCCTGGTGCAGCGATGGATTTGTAACCCCATCTTGATGACTCGGATTCTCTGACTGCATCGATTTCGCTGCAGCGCAGGCTGTCAAGGGAGGCGTACGACAATTTGCCTGGTGCAATAGTATTTACTTCCAAATATCTATAGCATAATAGTCACTCGGAAAATCCGAGCGACTGATTTTTTTAGTGAATATTTTATAAGATTCAGCCCCAGTCGCTTACCTTAGGCGAGTGACGACTATGCCATATCAACTATCATAAAGTATCTGGCTTTTGCATTTTGACTATCATGGTCACCTGGTGCGGCTATGGATTTGCAACCCCATCTTGGTGACTCGGATTCCCGAACTGCATCGATTTCGCTGCAGCACAGGCTGTCAAGGGAGGCGTACGACAATTTGCCTGGTGCAATAGTATTTACTTCCAAATATCTATAGCATAATAGTCACTCGGAAAATCCGAGCGACTGATTTTTTTAGTGAATATTTTATAAGATTCAGCCCCAGTCGCTTGCCTTCGGCGAGTGACGACTATGCCATATCAACTATTATAAAGTATCTGGCTTTTGCATTTTGACTTTCATGGTCGCCTGGTGCAGCGATGGATTTGTAACCCCATCTTGATGACTCGGATTCTCTGACTGCATCGATTTCGCTGCAGCGCAGGCTGTCAAGGGAGGCATACGACAATTTGCCTGGTGCAATAGTATTTACTTCCAAATATCTATAGCATAATAGCCACTCGGAAAATCCGAGCGACTGATTTTTTTTAGTGAATATTTTATAAGATTCAGCATCAGTCGCTTACCTTAGGCGCGTGACGACTATGCCATATCAACTATTATAAAGTATCTGGCTTTTGCATTTTGACTTTCATGGTCGCCTGGTGCAGCGATGGATTTGTAACCCCATCTTGATGACTCGGATTCTCTGACTGCATCGATTTCGCTGCAGCGCAGGCTGTCAGGCGAGGCGTACGACAATTTGCCTGGTGCAATAGTATTTACTTCCAAATATCTATAGCATAATAGTCACTCGGAAAATCCGAGCGACTGATTTTTTTAGTGAATATTTTATTAAGATTCAGCATCAGTCGCTTGCCTTCGGCGAGTGACGACTATGCCATATCAACTATCATAAAGTATCTGGCTTTTGCATTTTGACTATCATGGTCACCTGGTGCAGCGATGGATTTGTAACCCCATCTTGGTGACTCGGATTCTCTGACTGCATCGATTTCGCTGCAGCGCAGTCTGTCAGGCGAGACGTATGACAATTTGCCTGGTGCAATAGCATTTACTTCCAAATATCTATAGCATAATAGTCACTCGGAAAATCCGAGCGACTGATTTTTTTAGTGAATATTTTATAAGATTCAGCATCAGTCGCTTGCCTTCGGCGAGTGACGACTATGCATGTTGACCATCATAACCTACATCCTAATTCGTGTCCCCTTGTAATCACTCGGTACACACCCAATTAATCAATATATCCATCTGGCACTACAACCTATTTACTTATTACAGGGTCTATGTAGTACTTAAAATCAAGAAATTATGAAAGGCCCTTGCACATCCATCTTGTTGATTCTAACCCTAATTTTCAGCTTACCGTCTACAGCACAACTTACCGTAGGATTAAAAGCAGGAGCTATCAGGGCCTGGGAGGATTACGGATCGGTGGTACTCCCTGAAAATGCGGAGACCCACCTCTGGGGACTGAGCGTATCGGGTCTGTTATACCGGTCCATCAATGATCATCTGAGTGTGGGTATAGAGCCTGGTTATGTGCAGCGCGGCGCAGCCTGTTATCCGGGATGGTGGAATGACGGCACCGATCCTATTTTTGTAGGAGACACCCGCTTATACCTTAATTACCTGGAGGCTCCTCTAATGGTTATGGGAAACCTGCCTGTTTTGAAAGGGAGATTGGCGCTATATGGTAAGGCAGGCTTTGGGTTTTCTTACTTAGCTTACGCTATGCGGGAGCAATTTGATATAAATACTGAGGAAGTAGTTTCAGAGACGCGGGTCAGACCGGGTAAGGATTCCAATCTAAGGAGATGGGATCATGGATTTTATGGCAACCTGGGAGTGGGTTTTCCGCTGGCTGGTGGCACCATATTCGCAGAATCGGGCTACTATCTAAGTTTCCGGGATGTGGATCGTTTCAATAGTTCCCAAAACCGCAGTATTAACTTTAATGTAGGCTACATGAGGGCGCTAAAATAGTGAAATCTGGCCTTAGGCTACTGCGAATTCTGCTTACCTGCACACTCTAACTAATTCTTCTTATATTTCGGCTGGACCATTAATCTAATTAAATACCTGCCGAAATGTCTATTAAATTCAATAACCATTGCTGGTTCCTGCTGCTGTTAGTTTGGGCTTGCGATAATGCCCCTTTCAGCCAGGCCCAACTCCGGCTCAATGCCCTATTCAGTGATGGTATGGTGCTGCAGCAAGCTTCCGAAGTACCAATTTGGGGACAGGGAGCTCCGGATAGAACGGTAATACTAAGCGCCTCTTGGGGAGCTGAGGCTGAAGCCAGGGTCGATAGCAGTGGTAACTGGATATGCCAGCTTCAAACCCCGGAGGCTGGTGGTCCCTACCAATTGGAAATTCATTCCGGTGACTCCACTGCAATAATTGAAGATGTGTTGATTGGGGAAGTTTGGTTAGCTTCCGGACAGTCCAATATGCAAATGCCTTTGCAAGGTTGGCCTCCGAACGATCCCATTCTTAACTCGGATCAGGAAATTGCAGATGCTGATAACCCTAATATCCGCATGTTTACCGTTCAGCGGGTGTTTTCTGCCAGTGAACTGGACAGCTTACAGGGTAGCTGGGAACATACCACTCCCCATACTGCCAGGGAGTTCAGCGCTTCTGCCTATTTTTTTGCACGCAGATTATTTGAGGAACTGGCGGTTCCGGTAGGCATCATCCATAGCAGCTGGGGCGGCACCCCTGCAGAGGCCTGGACCAGCGCTCCCAAGCTGCGTAAATTAGGCGATTTTAATGAGGAGTTGGACCGCATTGGAGATCCCAATTTAATAACTAAGATCCAGCAGTGGTTCGCTCAGCATGAAACTATACCAGTACCTGCCACAGATACTGCTTGGAGTCAGTTAGATTTTAGAGATGGCGCTATACTGGATTCAGAGTTTCCGTTTCCTGAAGATATGGAACTACCGGGTAGGGTAGATCTAATCGGGAGTTCAAGTTTTGACGGGGTTATTTGGCTGGAACGCACTTTCCAGGTGAACAATAGCAATATGGATCATGAACTGCGTATCGCAGCTATCGATGACATGGATGCCACCTATATCAATGGGCATAAAGTGGGCGGCTTTGAAGCGCCGGGATATCATAATGCTGAAAGGCTATATCCTATAGCAGCAGATTTGTTGCAGCCGGATGACAATACTATCAGTATTCGAGTAATAGATACCGGTGGACCGGGAGCGGTGAATGGACCGATAGAAATATTAGCCGATGGTGGAGCATCAATTGACTTGGCAGGCAGTTGGAGTAGCCTACCCTTTGCTGAAATTTGGGAAGGGAAATTTTACATGTATGGCAGAGGTACGGATCTTTCTCAGCGCCCGGAAATCGGACGGCTCAATCAAAACACCCCATCGGCCCTTTATAATGCCATGATCAATCCTTTGGTCCCCTATCAAATAGCTGGAGCCATCTGGTACCAGGGCGAGGCCAATGTTAGTCGTGCGGTACAATATCAAACTTTGTTTCCCGCTATGATTG
Organism: Cyclobacteriaceae bacterium; assembly: GCA_965224285.1. Classification (GTDB taxonomy): domain Bacteria; phylum Bacteroidota; class Bacteroidia; order Cytophagales; family Cyclobacteriaceae; genus JAJCYK01. The sequence continues at coordinate 1,720,188 of OZ245043.1, read as the reverse complement.
GTGATTGGCGGGACCAGTGGGGTTATGAATTTCCCTTTTATTTCGTGCAAATCGCTCCCTATAATTACCAGAATGATCTCTCTCCTGCGTTGCGTGATGCTCAACGGTTAGCCCTGAAAACACCCCGCACAGGTATGGTAGTGACCCTGGATATTGGCAATCCGGATAATATTCACCCCGGCAATAAGCAGGAGGTTGGCGCCAGACTGGCAGGTTTGGCTTTACAGGAGAATTATCAAAAAGACATTCTGGCTTCCGGCCCATTGTTCAAAGGGTTAACTAGTCAAGGATCGAAATTGGTGGTGGAGTTCGATCACGTGGGAGACGGCCTGGTAGCAGCGGAAAGCGGCCTCAAGGGCTTTGAAGTGGCGGGCGAGAATGGGGAGTTCGTGGAAGCAAGGGCGGAGATAGCCGGGAAAGTGATAGAGGTTTCAAGCCCACGAGTGCTTAACCCTAAACAAGTTCGGTATGCCTGGAGGGATATCAGTGAAGCCACCCTTTTTAATAGTGCAGGGCTCCCGGCCTCTTCGTTTAGCAGTGAAAATGGATCTCTGTGAAAATGAACTATATGAATTAAGAAGTATGAAGTGGAATGTTGCTCATCAGACCATATGGTTCCGGCATTACCGGTAATTAGGCTATTAACTTGCTGGCATTGTTTGACAAAACCTAAATATAAACTAGTTTTAGCGGAGTTAATATACCACATAATTTAATCCAATCATGTCACAAAGAAACGCTAGTGCTATATGGAAGGGTACCCTTAAAGAGGGTAATGGGAAAATGTCCTTCACTGATTACCAGGGCCCTTTTACTTTTGCTTCAAGATTTGAAGAGGGGGACGGAACCAATCCGGAGGAACTGGTGGGCGCCGCCATTGCCGGCTGCTATTCCATGTTCCTGGCTGCTCTGATCAGCAATAACGATCTCACCCCGGACAGTATAGAAACTGAAGCCAAGGTTACCCTGGAAAAGGATGATACCGGCCCCTGCATCACCTCCATCAGGCTGGATTGCAAGGCCAAGTGTGACGGTCTTTCACAGGAGAAATTTGATGAGCTGACCGCTCAGGCCAAGAAAAATTGTCCCATATCCCGACTATACCAAGGGGGAACGGCTGATATAGAGTTGAATGCCCAGCTGGTGGGTTGAATATAGAAATCTTTAACAATAATAGGGTAGGGTAGCCGATCGGCTACCCTTTTTACTTTATTTCAGCATTTTTTAATTTAAAATGTGGCTTCACCAGGGTTAAAAATATGGCTGAGGAGATCCCTGCTGAACCAAATACCATACACATCACCATTATCTGGTATCTGGCCGCGATGAAAGGGGAAACCCCTGACAGGATCTGCCCGGTCATCATTCCCGGAAGCGAGACCAATCCCACGGCAAACAGGGAATTAGTGATGGGAATCAAAGATGCCTTTAGTGCTACCATTCGGGCTCGATCATATTCGAGGTTTCGCCCTATTTCTGATTCCAGTCGTTCGCCGGCCAGACTAACGCTGTTCATGGCATTGGCGAATATCATGCCCGCTAAGGGTATTACATAACTGGGCATGTACCAGGGCTCCAAAGTAAGTACGCCTTGAGTGACCAGGATCAGTATTAAACCACCGCCCATGAATATGGCCGCCAGTGTTTTAAAGAACAAGGTTTTTCGGGGAACTGTTATGGTTCTCAAGGCAATCCAACTTGAGGAAAAGAGCATAACAGCCAATACTAGGATCACGATCCAGGCGCTATCCGCTTCGAAAATAAAGGCCAGGAAATAGCCGATCAATAAAAGCTGGATCAGCATTCGGAAAACGGCGTAAATAGAATTTTTATAGCCAATTTTCCATTTCCATAAAATAAAGATCACTACCGCTACCGGAATAAAGGCCAGGGCTAAATTTAGATAAGGGATTGGTTCGACTGTGTTATTCATTTAATCTATTTGAAATGGTTTTGGCCTCCCATATCGTTCTTAGTATCAACTGTGGGAACGAGTGAAATTCCAAGCTGTTATTAAATACTTTAAAATAGCGAATAAATCCCAACAAACGATACTGCCGGCCATCAGGGTTTCCAAGGCCAGGCGCCAAAAAAACTTAAGAATTATTTAGTTTCAATGTCCAGGATTTCCGATTTTTCGAACAAAAAAACGCTATGGACATTAGACCGTCAATCTTCATTTCAACTCTCCTGTTTTCATTACTTATTACGGGTTGTGCCAGCATTGTAAGTAAAAGCTCATATCCGATCACCATTAGCAGTAATCCTACTGAGGCTAATGTTACCGTCACCAATTCCGACGGTAATGTTGTATACACCGGTAAAACCCCGGTAGCCACCTCGCTTAAAGCGAATAAGGGATTTTTCAAGAGGGAGAACTATGAGGTTCGATTTAGCAAAGAAGGTTACGATGACACCACAGTCCCGTTGAGGACCAAAGTGGATGGTTGGTACTGGGGCAATATAGTCTTTGGAGGTATCATTGGATTGTTCATAGTGGATCCCGCCACCGGCGCTATGTATAAATTTGAAGATCACTTCCTTACTACAGATCTGGGACAATCTAAAGCCCGCCGCGGGGAACTAAAGATTTATCCACTGGATGACGTACCAGTAGAATGGAAAAGTCATCTAGTACTGCTGATTCCTCCCAGATCCGCGCCATACCTGGAATAGCGAGCTTAGATTTGTTTCGCTTCTATCATAACCCTGGACCTGGTCATATCTACTGAGAAATCAGCCATCGCAGGTATTTTCTGGACGGTTTTAACAATTTTTAACAAATTCCCTGCGTGAAATATTGACTTGATTTTTTCCTAATACTAAAATTGCAGAACATTGGGTTGTTACTGATTTTATGACTATTTCCGTACGTAATCTTACCAAAACATATGGCGTCCAGGATGCCGTGAGCAATATTTCATTTGAAGTCAAAACGGGAGAAGTAGTAGGTTTTCTGGGGCCTAACGGGGCAGGAAAAAGTACCACCATGAGGATCATTACCTGCTATCAGTCGGCCACCAGCGGAGAAGTACTGCTCGATGGTATACCCACCCATGAAGATCCTGATACTATAAAAAAGAAAATTGGTTATCTACCGGAGAATAATCCGTTGTATACAGAAATGGCTGTTATAGATTATCTTAAATTTTGCGCAGAACTTCAGGGGGTACCGCGGGATGGCGTGGAGCTTCGAATTCGGGAAATGATCCACAAATGTGGTTTGGAGGAAGAGAAGCATAAAAAAATACAAGAGTTGTCCAAAGGCTACCGTCAGCGTGTGGGCTTGGCACAGGCCATGATCCATGACCCCGATGTATTGATATTAGATGAGCCTACCAGCGGCCTGGATCCAAATCAGATCGTAGAGATCCGTAATTTGATCAAGGAGCTGGGAAAGGAAAAGACGGTGATCCTGAGTTCACATATTCTTTCCGAGGTAGAGGCCACCTGTGACCGTATTTTGATCATCAGCAAAGGCAAAATCGTGGCCGACGGAAGTTCAGTGGAATTGCGTAAGCAGGCACAGGGCAATGAACTGCTAACCATCAATATTGAGACAGGGGATCAGTCCACCAAGGTTTCTGAGATGCTGCTGGAATTGCCCACGGTAATGAATGTATTTCCCGTAGATGGCCGGGCTGACTATTACCAGGTACAAAGCAAACCCGATACCACCTCAAAGAGGGCTATCTTCGATCTTTGCGTGGCCAACAAATGGTACCTGCTGGAAATGACCCCATTGGACACCAAACTGGAAGATGTTTTCCGGAATTTAACTAATTAGGAATCACCGAAAAGTAAAAGTAAATGAATCGCATCTGGACCATTACCAAAAGAGAACTGGCGGCATTCTTCGATTCCCTTACCGCCTCTATGATGATATTGATCTTTCTGGGATTGAGTGGCTTTTTCACCTGGCTGAGCGCCAATAATATTTTTGTTTTAAATGAAGCCAGGCTGGACGTATTTTTTGGCATCTCCTTCTGGACCCTGTTTTTTTTCATCCCCTCTATTACTATGCGATCCCTGGCAGAAGAGCATAAAACCGGCACTATAGAACTATTGACCACTAAGGCTGTGACTGATTGGGAAATAGTCATGGGTAAATTTCTGGCCTGCTGGCTTCTGGTGCTGATCGCTTTGGCCTGTACCATTCCTTATTACCTGACAGTAAGCTTTCTGGGAAACGTAGACCAGGGAGGCGTAATAGGCGGTTATCTTGGCTTGATGCTTTTGAGTGCGGCTTATGTGAGTATCGGGATTTTTGCCAGTAGCATTACCAACAATCAAATAGTGGCTTTTCTGCTGGCATTATTTATTGGCATATTCTTTCATTTGCTTTTTGATGTACTCGCTGCCGGTGCCCGGGGCCCTGTGGGCAATCTTTTTGAATTCCTCAGCGCTCGTACCCATTTTGATTCCCTCTCCAGGGGGGTGATTGACTCACGGGATATGATCTATTTTCTATCACTAATACTGGGATGCCTGGTATTGGCCACTGCCAGTCTGTCCAGCAGGACTTGGAGAACCTAAACTAGAAGTTATGCAAAAGCAAAGTATACTGGTCAAGATTGGATTATTCCTGGTGATCCTGGTGGTCATCAACCTGATAAGTTATCAGCTGTTTTTCAGAGTGGATTTTACCGCTGATCAACGATATACCTTAAGTAATGCTACCAAAGATGTGCTGAAAGATCTGGATGGCATACTTACCGTTAAAGCGTATTTTTCTGAGGATCTGCCACCTCAATTGCTGAATACCAGAAAAGAATTCAGGGATCAATTGGTGGAGTATGAAAAACGATCCCAGGGAAATCTGGTCTTTGAGTTTGTAAACCCCAATGAGAATGATGACACAGAAAGAGAGGCCCAGCAGGCGGGAATTAACCCTCTCATCGTTAATGTCACAGAGCGGGATCAGGTTCAGCAGTTAAGGGCCTATATGGGGGCTGTTATGCAGATGGAAGATCGCACGGAGATCATTCCGGTCATAGAGCCCGGAGCAGCTATGGAGTACGGCCTGACAACGGCCATCAAGAAATTGTCTACTACTGACAAACCTAAACTGGGATTAATTCAAGGAAACGGAGAAGGTGTCATGGGGAGTATACCTCAATTAAGCGCTCAGTTGCAAATACTGTATGATATTGAACCGTACTATCTTACCGATACCACCGATGTACCGCCATATTATCGTACTTTATTGTGGATCAATCCTCAGGATACCATTAGCCAGCTTCAGTTTTCCAAATTGGACAATTTCCTAAATAATGGCGGCGGCATATTTTTATCCTATGGCAACTACCAGGGCGCCCCTAGCTCCGGATTCATCACTGCCGCTAACGATATTGGCTTGATCGGCTGGCTAAGTAATAAAGGGATCGCTCTTACTGATCAATTAGTCACCGATGTAAACTGTGCTAATGTGGGGGTGCCCCAGCAACTGGGACCTTTTTCAGTAACTGCTCAGGTGCAGTTTCCTTATTTTCCCATCATCAGCAACTTTGAAGACCACCCGGCGGTAAATGGATTGGAGGCTATGCTGCTTCCTTTAGGCAATGCGGTATTGCCATTACCCTCAGATTCGTCCGTTAATATCACTACCCTGGCATATACCTCCGAACAGTCCGGCTCCTCCCCATTGCCCTTGATGGTGGACGTAAATCGCGAATGGACACCAGCTGATTTTCCACAGAGTCGTCAGGGGATAGCGGTGGCAGCTGACAATTTACCGGGTAAACTAGTGGTAGTGGGAAGTGGCAATTTTGCAGTGAACGGTACCCCTGGTCAACAGCAGCAACAAGTACATCCGGATAATATAAACTTTGTGGCGAATGCCATAGATTGGATGTCGGACGATACTGGGTTAAACGATCTAAGAACCAAAAGCATCACCGCCAGGCCTCTGGATCCGGTAGAGGATAGTACCCGCAATTTGTTGAAGTACGGCAATGTCATCTTCCCCATGTTGCTCTTATTGGGATATTCTTTTTACCGCAGACAGCGCAATATGAAAAAACGTCAACGATGGCTGGAAGGCAAGTATATATAAACCATTGATCAAGCTGAATCATGATTAATAAACTATCTACCTTGAAACTGGTGCTGGGATTAGTCATCCTGGTTTTGGTGTATTTGGCCGTCACATTTCTTTCAAAAGGCGATCGTAGTGATGTTTTGAAGAGCGACCTGGTATCCATTGATACCGCAGCGGTGAGCAGTATATCCATTGAATCTCCTGGCAGTGAGGTGCATCTGTCTCGCGTCGATGACCGTTGGCTGATCGAACGAAATGACGGTGAACCACTGCCGGCGGATAAGGATCAGGTGCAATCTTTACTGGCCACCATATCCGAAATTAAACCCACCCGCCTAGTTGCCAGGGAGTCTTCCAAATGGCCTGATTATGGGGTGGACAGCAGCGCAACCAGGGTAAAGCTGTTGGACGCTGATGCAACCGTTCTTAACCTTCTGGTAGGTCAAACCGGGACCAATGCCTACGTACGGCTGGAGGGGGATGAACAAGTCTATTCCTCCCAGGGTTTTTTTGGGTTGCAGGGTAGACAACAAATCAATGATTTCCGCAATGCTGCATTTTTAAACCTTAATCCCGATTCGGTAACCGTGTTAAATTTCACCTATCCTGCAGATAGCTCTTTCACTGTTAGTTTGGAGGAAGGTGTATGGAAGTTTAGCGATGGATCTTTGGCAGACTCTACTGCGGTAAGCAGTTATCTGAATCAGCTCAGAAATATAAGCAGCAGGCAGTTTGCAGAATCCGTTTCTCCTCAAGGGGATAACCTGGCATCCCTACAAGTTGGCTTAAGAAACGGCACTGAAATTAAGGTTGAGGCTATTGCACATCCCCTAGATAGCGTGCTTTTAAGATCTTCAATAAACTCTCAAGCATTTATAAAAGATCATAATCTCAATGAACGAATTTTTAAGGGGAGACCTCACTTTACCTCGAATTAAAATTTTGGACTTTAACTTTTTTTAAGAAACTGTTATCAACTATTTTGGAATTCTGTCGTTTAAGTATTACACCCATCAATAATTCTTATGAAAACAGAAATCCCCAAAGCTCAAGCAGATCTTGATGAAGCTGGGATTCACCCTCATCATCATGTTATTCCTGGTATTTCTCCATTTAGTCTCCTAAATCTTCCGCTTTTAAAAGAGCAGTAATTTTATCTGGTAATGATACCCAATATGAGCACCAGCTTTTATCTTTGAAGGTTTACAGCAAGAGTTTGGGAGTGAATCAACTGCAACTACAGGGCATCAGAAATATTATATTTGATCTTGGTGGGGTTATTATCGATCTGGATTTTGATAGCGCCTATCGTGAATTTTCAAAACTTTCAGGCCATTCCGAAGAAGAGGTGCGCTCCCTTACCAGCGGACTTACCTACTTTGCGGATTTCGAAAAAGGGACCATTAGTGCGACACAGTTTAGGAATGAACTTAGGTCACTTCTGAACATTCCCGGTAATGATGAGTATATCGATAATGCCTGGAACAGCTTATTAGGCGGGATACCCCCGGAGCGGCTGCAACTACTCAAAACCCTCAAGCGGCATTATAAATTGATAGCCCTCAGCAATACCAACGAAATTCACGTGAAGGAGTTCAATAAAATTGTTTCTCGGGAACTAGGGAGTATGGGATCTTTTGAAGACCATTTTGATGTGATATATTTTTCCCATCAAATGAAGATGCGTAAGCCAGATGAGGAAATCTATAAGGCAGTTTTGGAGGAACAACAATTGCTGCCACAGGAAACATTATTCATCGACGATAACGCAGATAATATCAATGGTGCAGCCAGTACAGGATTAAACACCTACCATCTCACGGATGCCAGAATACTAACCAAAATTTTCCATGGAGCCCTTACCAGTTGATACTCCGGAACCCCGTAAGTCCGGGGAAAAAGCCCCTTGGAAGAGTTATGCTATCCATTTGGGCCTGTTTATTGCCACCTTGATCACTACTACATTTGCCGGAGGAGAGTGGATGTTTGGGAAATTTGTGATCTTGGATGATTATCAATGGGGTGATTTTACTGCAGGATTTGCTTTTTCTTTGCCTTTTCTGGCCTTTCTTACCTGTCACGAATTTGGTCATTACTTAACCGCTCGCAGGTATAATATCAAAACCACTTTGCCATTCTATATGCCTTTCTGGCTAGGCTTCCTAGGTATACCGGGTACTATAGGGACATTTGGCGCCATCATCAGGATTAAGGAAAAAATAAAATCACGTTGGCAATATTTTGATGTAGGCATTGCCGGACCGCTAGCGGGTTTTGTAGTGGCACTGGGGATATTGGCCTATGGATTTACTCATCTTCCACCGCCGGAATATATCTTTGAAATTCATCCCGAATATGAACAGTATGGTCTCGATTACCAGGAGGAAGCGTATAATTCGACTGATGAAGATCCCACGGCGGCGTTTGTATTAGGAACCAATCTGGTCATGGAATTTTTTAAGGAATATGTGGCTCCTGATCCTTCACTGATACCCAACAAATTTGAAATTGCCCATTACCCCTGGATTTTTGCAGGTTTCTTAGCCCTGTTCTTTACCGCTTTGAATCTGCTTCCCATTGGCCAGCTTGATGGCGGACATATCACATACGGCCTGTTTGGCCAGCGGGCCCACCAGTATTTATCGGTAGGTTTTCTCATCCTGCTGGTTTTTTATGCTGGCTTAGGGCTGGTCACACCGGAGCACTTGAATGGTTTGGTGAAATTCAACCCTGAGAATTGGTATTATGCTCCCTTGTACTTTTGGTTTCTATCTATCCTGTTTTACCGGGTCTTTCCCCATTTTAGGCAGAGAATGATGTGGGTTTTAGCGATCTTTTCAGGGCAACTAATTACGGTGATGCTCTATAAAGAAGCGGTTGGATATCCGGGTTGGTTATTGTTTGCTTTTTTATTAGGCCGTATTATGGGTACACAACATCCCGAGCCTGAGGATAATAAACCACTGGATCAAACCAGAATAATCTTGGGTTGGTTGGCTATTATTATCTTTGTCCTTTGCTTTTCTCCTGTGCCATTGGAAGTAGTTCCTTTAGGGCAGGAATAATACTACAATTCCATATAGGCTTCTACGCCTCCCAGTAAATTGCGTACCTGTGAAAATCCATTTTGGCTTAGATAACGTTTTGCCTGCCCACTGCGATTACCGGTTCGACAGTAGACTATCAACTCCTGATCTTGGTAATTTTCAATTTCACTCAGCTGGTGCGGCAACACACCTAACGGGATATTATTGCCTCCGAGATTTTGTTCCTGATGTTCCCAAGGCTCCCTAACATCCAGCAGATGAACTTCGCGGCCTTCATCTTTCAATTTTTTCAGTTCTTGTACAGTAATGTCTTCCATCCTAGTGCATTAAAATGATCTTTTCAATTTGAACATATCGGTCGGTTTGCATTCGTACCACGTAAATCCCTCGTTCAGCCCCCTGAAAATAGACTTGTTGCTGTATTCGGTCAAAATGTAGGGGAATTTCCCGGCCATTGGAGGTGAAAATAGATATTTTATTCAGCTTTTCCACTGGTCCCTGAATGCGGAATACCGCCTGATCCAAAGGGTTGGGATAAATCTTCAACCTTTGACCAGCCGGGATATCAGGTAACCCGGTGATAACGTCGTCGGTGCTTCCAAATACCGGCCTAAGCATGAGATTTCCGGTAATGCTGCTGTTAGCTTCCCACACTCCTCCGGTATTGAAGAACATTTTTTCACCACTATCCCCATTTTTATCTAACCCGATAAATATCGGTATTTCATCCAATTGCTGAATACCGATATAGAGGCTGTCACTAGCTAATATGGCCCGGGATAGCGGGTATCGCACAAATTGATCTATTGTATCCGAGGTTTCAATAAAAATAAGTTGGGAATGTCTTAATTGTTCATCTGTCCCCAACCGGCTCCAAACCATCAACCGAAGGTTTTGATTAGCCTGATCCGCTTCAGTATTAGGGAAAAATATATCGACCGCTGTTAAGGTATCCTCCACCGGAAGCACATATAAATAGGCTAAACGGCCATTGCGTCGATTGACCCCTGCCGCGGTTTCTGCACCACCATCGTCATAGGCATAATAATCGCTAAGGTGGATTTTGGAAGTCGCAGTATCATTTACCGTCAGGTCAATAGTGTTGAAAAAAACGCTGTCGCCGGTTACCGGATCAATAAAATTGAACATCAGGGAGTCTTTGGTCCGGATAAAGAACTTGGTAATGATGTCTAGTCCGGAGGGGGTTTTGGCGGCATTTAGTGCGCTGGTATCCACCGAGTTGGCCTCCACGGTGGTGAATTGTTGACCATTAAACAATAATCCGTCCTGACCGGTATTATTCATCTCATCAATTAAAGTACCATTGTTGGCATTTAAGATCTGGGCGCCGAAGCGTATGGATGCCGGAAACCCTTCAGGTGGCTCCAGGCTGAAGCCTATCACTGACGAGCTATCCCTAAATTCACCAGCACGGCCACAATAATGTTCAAATGGAATACTGTTAAAGTCTTTAAAAATGCTGGTAGGCGGGGTGCTTATGGTACGATCCCTTATGAAAAAGTCTTCATCACTGCGGCGGGTTCGCAACAGGATGTAATCAATATGCCAATTGTCATATCCTCCGGTAAGTTTGCCGAAAGACTGGAATTTAAATTGGAAGCCCGCATGTTGAAATCTGCCGGTGGGGACTGGAATGAGCTCCTGCTTGAACGAAGAAGTTTGGGTGGTATCCCCACCAACCGCTTTCCACTGGGTGATCCATATTCCCTGGTCGTCCTTGAATTGAAGTCGCACACTGTCTTCAGCATCCGGTATTTCTCCATTGCCACGCTTCTGCCAGAAAAAGCTGAGATAAACGGTGTTCTCTAGCGTAGGAGTAACCGAGGATAGGTCTATGGGTTGAGACACCAGACTGTCAGCTTCACCTCTTTCCTCCATATCACTATATGGGATCCCGCTGCCGTCGGTACCATCAAATGTGGCTATGTTCAGGGAAGGCGGTTTTAACCCTTTTCCCGAATTGATCTGAACATGGGTTCCGTACAGCCAGCGAGTGCTATCGGGGACTAACTCGGAATCGGAAAAATCCTCCCAAAAAGGTAATTGCAGGGTATCAATTTCCTGAGCTCGCAGCAGCTGTGAGTTATTTACTTCCCTGCCATTGACCAAGCGACGCTCTTTAATTTGGCCCCAAACCGGATCTGTGGCCAGGAGGAGAATTATGGCAATCCACAATCCAAAGGAGGGCTTATTAATTACCCAACTGCCCTGCTGATGCTTCATATTTCACTCTCCCATTCTCTTCATCATAGCCCACCACCCATAGATCTATATCGTCACCAACCCGGATGGATCTTCCCGCACTGGGAATTTGCCTCAGTACCTCACCGACGAAAGAAGTATCATTGGATTCCACTGAAATTATACTCCCTAAACTCAAGCCTGAGCTTTGCACCACGAACTTTGCGTCTTCGAAGTCCATACCTAACAAGGCGGGAACTTCCAGTGTTTGGTTGCCCAAGCCGTCACCTACTACCAGATCTACCTGAGAACCCTGATAAATAGAGTCACCGGGCTCTATAGGGTCACCTTGGTAGAATTGTTTTAAAACCGCATTTTGTGCAAAATCCGGAATATACTCTATTTCACCAACCTCTAAACCGACGCTTTCCAAAACCATATAGGCGCTTTTTATGGAGCCTGTCAATAGATTAGGCATGCTTACTTTATGCGGTTTGGTCTTGTTGAGATTGATAAAAATCTTGCGGTTGGATTTCACTTTTGATCCGGCTTGAGGATATTGCTTTAACACAGTTAGAGGTGCAAAATCCCGGTTATACCCGGAATCAGGTTCTACTTCAAAGCGCAGATCCCGATTGGTTAGGTACTCCTCCAATTCATCATATCCAAGGCCTTTCAGATCCGGGACCGTGATGGTTTCTCCATGATTGGTATAGGTAGGGAGGAAATGATAAAAAAATGCCAAGGCCACTGCCAATGCCAGAATCAGCATTATGGCAAGGTGAATTCCTATTTGTTTCATTAAAAACCCGCGTTTGACCAAAATTACAGGATTTGTTTAATAGTACCAACCAAAATTCATCTCCGCTAATAACAGCAACGGTTAATCCATCACAATTATTATTCTAAAGGTCTAATTTACAGTTGTTTGATAGTCTCTGTTCAGGCTTTGCCTAGACTGATGACGCTCCAGGGCCATATTGAGAATACGGGTTAACAGGTCGGTATAGGATATGCCGTGTTGCTGCCATAATGATGGAAACATGCTGCTATTGGTAAATCCGGGAATAGTATTGATCTCATTGATATATATATCCCCTTTATCACTTAAAAATAGGTCCACCCTGGCAAAATCTTCACAGCCCAGAATTTGGTAGGATTTGAGAGAAAGGTCCTTAATCCGGATTTTGGTTTCTTCTGGCAACTCCGCAGGGATCTTGATCTCTACCGCTTCAGGATCCTCATACTTGGCCTTATAAGTATAGAATTCATAAGCTGGGTTAATGATTATCTCCCCGGGATCGGAAGCTTTAGCGTCTTGATTGCCCAAGATAGCACACTCCAACTCCCGGCCCTGGATATACTGCTCCAGGATAACTCCTTGGTCATAGCCGAGGGTTTCCTCCATGGCATGTCTATACTGTGACTTTTCACGAATTTTTGCTACCCCCACAGATGAGCCCAGACTGACGGGTTTGATCATAAAAGGCGCTCCTAACTGTTGTACAACTTTCTCATAAGAAGGGTAAGCTTCTTGTCCAAGGTGATAGGTTAAGAAATTACTGGTGGGAATACCCGCTTGCGTCAACAAACGCTTACTCATCAGTTTATCCATAGCTACGGATGAACCCAAAACTCCGGATCCGGCTACCGCGATGTCCACTACCTGTAGCAAGCCCTGAATACTGCCATCCTCTCCGTCGGTTCCATGCAAAACGGGAAATACTACCTCAAGCTTGCCTGTTCCGCTTTCACCGGACTTGGTTTCCAGACTATGTACTGAGTGCCCCAGGTTCAGGCTAAGTGCAGGGCCGGAACTAATGTCATCCTCCAGGTTTTCCACCATGTGCCAGCTCCCTTTTTTGGTAATTCCAATTAATACCGGTTGGAATTGCGATTTGTCCAAAAATTGATAGACATTCTGTGCAGAGCGCAGGGAAATTTCATGCTCTACGGATTTTCCTCCGAATAGGATCCCTACCCGACGTAATTCGGCCATTGATGACAGTGTATTATTCGGTTAAATAACACAAAAATTTATGGAAAATTATACCTTCAGATCAATATTATCCTTAAGGTAGTATTGATGGTTGCTCCGGTGGCTTGCAGAATATAAATTCCGCGCCTTCCCGCAAGCTCCACGGGTAGTGTTTGATTTAAAATATTAGCTAAGGATTTCAGGTAAACTAAACTTCCTCTGGAATCGATGATCCGGACCTCCACATCCTGACGCTGCGACAAATTAAAACTTATATCAAATCTGTTCTTAGCGGGGTTGGGAAAAGCAATCACTTGATCTTCCTCCAGTTGGAGGCTGGTGATCCCATCATTGACAAAGAATTCGATCTCATCAACGAATAAATTATTACCAAAATCATTGATTCCCACAAACGCCACCCTTATATCGGAAAGCCCTGCATAAGGAGATAGGTCAACGATTTTCTTATCCCAGTGGGCTGGCAAAGAGGGGAAAAATTCCCGGCTTTGTGCGATGGTAGCCAAGGACTCACCAAACGCCCTAAAAACGGTATCTGCGTAGGTGGTTCCACAATCAGTGGATAACAAAATCAATAACCCATCATTAAAGTTGGTTCCGCCGGCATAGGCCAGATCGAATGTTAGTGTAGGCTGACTACTGTTACTAAAATCCAGTACCGGGCTTACCAGGTGATCCGTGGCTCCGGCCTGGGAGTAATTAAAGAAATTCAAGAAAGCGCTTTGATTTTGAAAACCGTTCAATCCTGAGGTGGGGGTAATCTCCCAGCCGATTTCATCATCGGGATTTATACTGATCCAATCACTTGCGCTCAAGGGGGTGGAGAATGATTCGATCAGAGGTATTAGCTCCTCCGTTTGATCTACTATAAAGGGTGTGGCCAACACGTTATTCTGCGGGGTGCCATCGGAGGTACTGCCATTGACCGACTCTATCATAAAGGTAATAAGTTGTTCGCCAAGAGGCAGTTGAATTTGCGGGAAGGTAACCAGGGTAGTGTCTTCAGGGTCCAGCGATATGCCGTTTAACATGACTGAACCCGTCAGACCCGAACTGGTTTCATAGGAAATCTGAAAACTATTTATGGGTTCTAATCCATTGTTTTGTACTATCACTTGTGGATTACCACTGGTGGAGCAGCTCACCAGGCCAGGACCTAAAACGGAATTTAGCTTGAGATCCACACCTGGTTTTAATACCCCGGTGATCCTGATGTCATCCAGATAAAGATTGTTGCCAAAATCATTAATCCCGATAAAGGCTATCTTTATTTGATCCATTTCACTGAAGGCGTTCAAGTTCAAAGTTTCAGTTCTCCACTCATTACGGGATTCCGGGACGTAATCCAGCCCGGTAATGGGTGCTGTTGCTAATTCGAAGCCCTGTTGATTAAAAATGTAATTGGATGGCGCATAAGTATTGCCACAATCGGTGGATACCGCTACAATTAGGCCGTCACGGCTGCCGGAAGTGAACTGTGCATAAGCTAACTTGAATTCCAGCGAAACCTCAGTGAATGAGCTCAGATCAATGCCCGGGGTTATTAAATAATCATATTCACCATCACCGTTGTCGTAATCGAAAAAATGCATTCTAATGGCAGTATTTCCGGATTCTTCAAGAACCGCGGCTGCAATTTCCCAGGTAAAGCTGTTATCGTCATTGCGCAACTCCCAGGACGGTGGGAAAATTGCAAATGATTCGATTATAGGCAAATTGGTCAATGCTTTTTGTACCAGGGTGAGGCTTTTACTGTTATTCTCTGGATTATTATCGGCAATCCCATTGGTTTGCATGATAGTAAATTCCACTACGGCCTGGTCCGGGATATTCTGGCCCCCAAAGATTACCCCCAGGGTCTCAAGAGGATTGAGCACCGTATTGACTGTACGGGTTTCTACCGGATTACTATTGATGCTTAGTTGCACCTGCAAAGAATTGACCACATTAGTGCCATAATTTCGAATAATCACTTGAGGTGTCACCTGAGTATCACATATATTATCTTGAGGCATTACTATCTCCTTGATGCCGGTATCATTACTGACCATTACCGGTGGTGTAAGTCCCGGGCTATTGACCAAACTTGCCCGCCGGGGACTGTTGGACATTACCATTCGGATGCGGTCTTTTTGACAAAGAGTGAACAAATTCATACAAAAGTCGTCCGTAAGATCCATGTAGTTCTGCACCATATCTTCGCTGCCGCAGGAACTGCTATTTTCCGGGCATCCGAAATGGCTATCCGAAGCGTTGGGCGTATCAGCACAGAAATCGTCACTGGAACAACCGCCGTCTCCCCAGATATGACGAAGTCCCAAGTAGTGCCCAATCTCGTGGGTAGCGGTGCGGCCCAGGCTCTCAGGATTACTATTAGGGTTGATCCCTACAAAATCAGTGTCGATCACTACACCGTCGGTCAGCCGATTTTGTGAGGCGATCTCCAGTCCCTGTAAATTGGATACCGGAAATTGAGCAAACCCTAGCAGATCCTCCAGTTGGGCTATCCATAGGTTGAGATAGTCTTCAGCAGGCCAATAACTAATCGCCTTGAGCTCGGTATTATGCACCAGATCCCAACGTGTGCGGTTGCCCTGTACCCGTACTATACCGTTAGTAGGCAGTCCTTCAGGATCACGAACTGCCAGCGCGAATTCGATCTCAACATCTGCTGCCACCCCGACAAACTGCAGCGGGGTATTAATGGCATCGGCATTCATTCTGCGAAAATCCTGATTAAGAATATCGATCTGTTCCAGGATCCTGGCCTCATCAAGGTTGGCCCCGCTACCGGTAGGTTCTCCGTTGTGTATCACATGCACTACTACCGGAATGGTGATAACTTCTGTGGTTCTGGCTATTTCAGGTGATTGGGTTTTATACTGCTGCAACTGATCAGACATCCAATTTTCGAAATCTTGCTGACTTTCCAGCGATGGGTACTTTTGTTGTTGAATCTGCTGATAATGGTCAAAACCACAAGTTTTTTGAGCCTTCGCGAATAATGAAAGCAGCATTAGCAAAGGGAATACCAGAAGCGACCTTGAGGGCATGCGCCGGGAACTTTTATTAAGAGGTTTAATAGCGGCTAGGTACAAGACGTTAAAAAAATGGAAAAAGCTATTTTAAATTTTCCGGAAGCACCGCTTTGGGGTCATCGGGTGCGGTAATATTAATAGCCTCCACCTCCTTGATCTCCGGAACTTCCCGTCTTATTGCTTCTTCAATCCCGGCTTTGAAGGTCATGGAAGACATAGGACAAGCTCCACAAGCCCCCAACAATTCGATTCTAGCGACCTTATCCGGAGTTACTTCCAAAAGTTTTACGTCACCTCCATCGGTTTTCAGGTATGGCCGAATGTTTTCCAATGCCCCCTCTATGCGCTTTTTCAAGTTCATTTCAGTTCATTATAACTTAACTTCAACCTTTTTAGTTTGGGGATGGCCAGCATTTCTTATAGCCACTGCCTGGGCCAATGACTCCGCAAGAAGCTTAAAAGATTTACCTAGTGGCCCATCTCCGAGGGCTGCTGGATAGCCTGTATCCCCACTTTCCCGTACTTCCTCTACTAATGGGATTTGACCCAGCAAAGTTATCTGATATTTTTTTGCCAGCTTTTCTCCTCCACCTTGGCCAAATAAATAGTATTTTCTGTCCGGTAAATCAGGTGGAGTAAAGTAGGCCATATTTTCCACTATTCCCAATACCGGTACCTGTATGGCAGGTTGCCTGAACATGGCTATGCCCTTGTGGACATCAGCTAGAGCAACTTTCTGGGGAGTGGTAACCATAACTGCTCCGGTAACCGGAACCGTTTGTACCAGCGTGAGGTGAATATCGCTGGTGCCGGGAGGCAGGTCTATTAACATATAATCTAATTCTCCCCAATCGGCGTCTCCCATAAATTGTTTTAAAGCTGAACTAGCCATAGGCCCACGCCAGATAACCGCATTATCCTCAGGAGTGAGGAACCCGATGGACAGCAATTTTACTCCGTATTGCTCTAGAGGTAAAATTACATTTTTGCCCCCTTTCTTGACTATCCCCGGTTGTTCATGCTGGCAATTAAACATGGTAGGTATAGAGGGACCAAAAATATCGGCATCGATGAGTCCCACCCGGGCGCCTGCCTGCGCCAAGGCTACTGCCAAATTTACCGCTACCGTACTTTTACCCACACCTCCTTTGCCTGAGGCCACCGCGATCACGTTTTTAACCCCTGGTAGCATGGGTGTATCTTGCTCCCGTGAACTAGTGACTTGTGAGGTCATATGTATTTCCACTGGCACATTCTCTGAAACCATATCTCTGATGGCTTGCTGGCAATCTCTGCGGATCATTTCTTTCAATGGGCAAGCAGGGGTGGTAAGAATGACCGTAAATTGGATCAGTTCTTCAGATACTTGGATATCACTCACCATACCTAAGGTAACCAGGTCCTGTTTTAAGTCCGGGTCATGCACGGTACGCAATGCCTCGATTACCTGTTGTTTAGTGATGGTCATTGTACTGGAAGCTCTTAATACGCAATTTACCCTTAATCCGTCATAATTTTAAGGAATAATGTTAAATTCAGGTATGCGCTGGCCAGTAAGGATTCCTGAATATGTTCCATTATCTTTGAGACCCAAGTCAGCACTAGTTTGAAGATAGACCCCACAGCTCTCCAAGAAATAAAAGCCCGCATCGATATAGAAGAAGTGGTCACGGATTTTATTTCACTTAAGAGGAAAGGACAGAATTTATGGGCCTGCTGCCCTTTCCACGATGAAAAGACTCCTTCATTTTCGGTATCTCCAGCTAAAGGCATATTTAAATGCTTTGGTTGCGGCAAGGCAGGTGATGCCATCGAATTTGTAAAGGAGATCGAGGGCTTAGATTACCTGCAGGCCATGCAGTATTTAGGTAAAAAATACGGCATCGAAATTCAAGAACAAGAGCTAACCCCGGATGAGATCATTCAATACGGTCATAGGGAAAGCTTGTTTATCGTGTTAAATTTCTCCAAGGACCATTTCAGGCATCTGCTGTGGGACCATTCTGAAGGCCGGAATATCGGGTTGAGTTATTTTAAAGAAAGGGGTTATCCTCAGACTGTTATTGAGCAATTCGAATTGGGCTATAGTCTCGATCAGTGGGATCACTTTTATCGCAAAGCTCTAGCGGCTGGCTATCAGGAGCAAATATTGATAGACGCCGGGTTGGTAGTGCAGAAAAATGAGGAGGTGTACGACCGTTTTCGGGGTCGGGTTATTTTTCCAATTCACAATATAACCGGCAAGGTGATCGCATTTGGCGCCAGGTCTTTAACATCTTCCAAAGGCGCCAAGTATATCAATTCGCCGGAATCATCGGTATATCAAAAGAGTCAGGTGTTGTATGGCCTGCATCAGGGTCGTTCCGCCATCCGCCAGCATGATAACTGCTATTTGGTAGAAGGTTATACCGATGTGATATCCATGCATTTATCAGGAGTGCCTAACGTAGTAGCCAGCTCCGGAACCAGTCTTACTGAAGAGCAGATCAAACTTATAAAAAGATATACCCAGAATATAACGGTACTTTTTGACGGCGACACAGCGGGAATTCAGGCCGCTTTACGGGGAATTGATATGATCCTGGCCAAAGGAGCGAATGTAAAGGTGGTGGAATTTCCTGCCGGGGAAGACCCGGACAGTTATGCGGCTAAACTGGGGTCTAGTGCATTTCGTAGCTTTTTAAAGACAGAAGCTAAGGATTTTATCACCTATAAAACCCAGCTCTATCAAAAGCAACATCAGGGCGATCCACTGAAGAAAGTCGATACCATAAAAGAGGTGGTTAAGAGCATATCTAAAATCCCCGATGCCCTAAAACGGGCAGTTTATGTCAAACAGTGCAGCGGTCTGTTGGAAATTGAGGAGGGCTTGCTATTTACCGAGCTAAATAAAATTCAGCTACAGGGGTCACGAGCCAGTGGCGCCCGGCAGCAGTCCTTAAGCAGTGAGGATATACAGGATCTATCTACAGAAAAGCTGCCCCTGAGTCCCGGAGAAGCCATCGCCTATCAGGAAAGAGAAAGCATCAGGTTATTGCTCAATTACGGAAACAGTCAAATCGAAGATGGAGACTACCTTCATCAGTATTTTTTCAGGGAACTGGCCGATCTGGAATTTAAAACTGAAAAATACCAGGGTTTGTTGAATTTGATTAAACAGTGTATCACGGAGCGTGGACGAGTAGATGCTCAGCAGCTGTTGGAAAATTCTCAGGGGGCAGGTCGTACTGAAATCATAAATCTATTAACGGAGAAATATGAACTCAGCAATCAATGGATGGATAAATATCAAATCTACGTACCGCAGGAGAAAGAGATCATTATGGATGTTGCCTACAGCAATTTACTGCGGCTGAAATATCGACTTATTAAAAAGCTGATAGCGGAGAACCGTGAGGAACTGAAACAGGCTGGCGAGTCGGAACAGGAACACCGGCTGTTAAAAGTGGATGTGGAGCTAAAGAAATCCAGGAATGCCTTGGCCAAGTTGCTGGGGATTGTGGTTTCAGATTAATCAAGAATTGGCAATGCTCAGAAATAATTTCCTCAAATTATGTTAATTTTATCTTCCAATTGTTGAAAAATCATGAGCAACACCGAACATTTGACTACTTTAGACCCCATTGATAGCGCCATAGAGGCCATCAGAAAGGGAGAAGTAGTGATCGTGGTGGATGATGAAGACCGGGAGAATGAAGGAGATTTTATTTGTGCGGCGGAGAAGGTAACTCCTGCGATCATAAATTTCATGGCCACCCATGGAAAAGGGTTAATATGTACCCCGCTGGAGGAAGATAGATGCGAAGAGCTGGGGTTGGACCTGATGGTGGGCCGCAACACCGATGCTTACAAGACGGCCTTCACGGTATCGGTGGATCTTAAAGGTCAGGGAAATACCACCGGCATATCCGCAGCCGATCGTGCCCGGACCATTAAAGCGCTGGTCAATCCTGATACCCATCCCGATGAACTCAGCCGACCCGGGCATATATTTCCTTTAAGAGCCCAAGCAGGAGGCGTTTTACGCCGGGCCGGTCATACGGAGGCTTCCATAGATCTGGCAAGGCTGGCGGGCTTACATCCATCGGGAGTGTTGGTAGAGATCATGAATGAGGACGGAGAAATGGCCCGGCTTCCTGAGTTAAGGGAGGTAGCAGAACGGTTTCAGTTAAAACTAATTTCCATCAAGGATCTTATCAATTACCGGCTGCGCCGCGAAAGCCTAATTAAAAAGGAAGTAACGGTTAGCCTGCCTACTGATTACGGGGAATTTCAACTGACTGCATTTTCCCAAACCAATACCGGAGATACTCATCTGGCATTGTCTAAAGGGCAATGGGTGCAGGATGAGCCGATTCTGGTTAGGGTCCACAGCTCTTGTGTGACCGGTGACATATTCGGATCCTGCCGTTGTGATTGCGGAGGCCAGTTGCACCGGGCCATGGAAATGGTGGAAGAAGAAGGTAAAGGAGTGGTGTTGTATATGAACCAAGAGGGTAGGGGAATTGGTTTATTAAACAAGCTAAGAGCTTACCAACTTCAGGAAGCCGGCATGGATACCGTGCAGGCTAATATAAAATTGGGATTTGGGAAGGATCAACGTGACTATGGAGTAGGAGCTCAAATTTTACGGGAATTGGGCGTAACAAAGATGAGATTATTGTCTAATAACCCTAAAAAAAGAGCGGGTCTTATAGGCTATGGCTTGGAAATTGTGGACACGGTGCCTATAGAGATCAGACCCAATATTCATAATGAAAGATATCTTAAAACCAAAAGGGATAAGCTTGGCCATACGATATTAAGGAAGAACAAATAACAACATGAGAACCCAGAGTTTGATGCTGATGGTGGTACTGGCATTTTCAGCTGGTGCTCAAAATTTTCCCTCAGAAGTCTGGTATGAAGGAAAGGTAGTGCTTGTGAACCAGGAGACCCATAGGGGTTTAGTTAAATACGATCTGGAGAACGACATTATTCAAGTCAATGACAATCGCACTATCCAAGCCTTTAGTTCCAAGAAGATCCTATATTTCGAGATTTTTGATGAAGTGGCTGAAGCCTTCCGTCAATTCTACGCTCTACCCTACATGGTAAGTCCGGGCTATCAAACTCCTATATTGTTCGAAGTTCTGCATGAAGGCGCTCCTTTGACCCTGCTGGCCAGGGAAAATATCGCTACCGAAACAGTTCCTCAGTACAATTATTATTACGGCAGAAGCAACTACTATAGCCGTTATAAGCTGGTATATGAGTTTTATTTTCTCAATGATAAGGGTAAGATCGATCGTTACAACCTCAAAAAAAACGGTCTGATGAATATCATGGACAAAAAGTCCAAGGAAGTGCGAAAGTTTATCAAAGAAAATAATCTGCGGGTGGACCGTCGCCGGGATCTGGAACGCATTACTGCTTACTATAATTCCCTTTTAGATTCCTAACCCCATTTATGTCATTTTCAGTAGCTTTGGCACCTGCAAACTGTGATAGATATGTCAAAGCCCTTGATATTGGTGTCCAATGATGATGGTATCTCCAGCCGTGGCCTGAGGGTGTTGGTGGGATTGATGAAGGAGTTGGGAGAAGTAATGGTGGTTGCGCCTGACAGCCCCCAGTCTGGTATGGGCCATGCCATTACTGTGGGCAACACCTTGAGACTGGATCATACTGATATTTTTAAAGATATTGAAGCCTATAAGTGTAGCGGCACCCCGGCAGACTGCGTAAAATTGGCCAAGCATCACCTGCTTAAATCCCAGCAACCCGATTTGGTGGTCAGCGGCGTTAACCATGGGAGCAACACTTCAATCAGCGTGCTATACAGTGGCACCATGTCCGCCGCCATTGAAGGCGCTATTGAAGGTACACCGGCCATTGGATATTCGTTATGCGATTATGGGGAGGATGCGGATTTCAGCCATATTGGCGATGCGGTAAAAAAGATTGCTCTCGAGGTGTTGGATCATGGCTTGCCTAATGGCGTGGCGTTGAATGTAAATTTTCCTAAGATACAATCCGATCCTCTTAGGGGGATAAAGATCTGTCGCCAGGCCCGGGCAAGCTGGCAGGAAGAATTTGACCTGCGAAAAGATCCTGCAGGGCGTCCTTATTTCTGGATGGCGGGTAATTTTGTCAATTTCGATAAGGGGGAAGACAATGATGAATGGGCTATCGCACATAACTTTGTATCCGTGGTTCCCTGTCAGTACGATATGACTGCTCATCATGCCATAAGTATCTTAAATGACCAATGGGATATCTAGCTAAATGGGATCGACATCAGCAATGATCTTTAGCTTACGGTATTTTTTTCGCTGATTCAGGTGCAAAATCATTTCATTGATATTCGATTTTGCTGAATTCAGCAGCCTTGATTTCTTTTCCAGTTTTATAAAAACCTGCATCAGGTATTCATTGCGTATTTTGGATATGCCCGGCTCATGCGGGCCCAATACCCTTTTATTGCCTAGCCCATTCACCAAGAGGTTATACACTTCACCGGCACCCTGTTGCGCCAATTCTCTTTCTTTGCTCTTTATGGTTAACCTTATCAGTCTTATATATGGGGGGTAGCTGTACCTCAGTCGTTCGGCAATTTCCTGTTGATAGAATTTGGTATAGTCCTGATCCATAACCAATTGCAACAATGGATGCCGAGGGTTTTTGCTTTGGATCAATACCAAACCCTTGCCGCTCTTTCTTCCGGCACGACCGCCCACCTGGGAGATAAGTTGGAAAGCTCTTTCATGTGAGCGAAAATCCGGATAATGAATAATTCTGTCAATGTCCAGTACTCCCACCAGGTCGACTTTGTGAAAATCCAATCCTTTGGTCACCATCTGGGTTCCTACCAAAATGTCGATCTCACCATTTTCGAATTCCTGTATAATTTTTTGATAGCCATATTTACGACGGGTAGTATCGAGATCCATCCTCTGTACCTGAGCTTGAGGAAAACGCTTTTTTATTTTCTCTTCCAGTTTTTCAGTACCATAACCCTTAAGATCCTGATGAGATGAGCCGCAATGGTCACATAGTGTGGGCATCTTGTAGTGGGCTCCACAGTAATGACAACTAAGCCGGTGGGAATGTAGATGGTAGGTGAGGCTCACGGCACAATTGATGCACTGTGGGATGTAGCCACAGGTTTCACATTGCAGAAAAGGAGCATATCCCCGTCGATTCTGGAAAATTATAACTTGTAAATTGTCCATTAACGCGGTATTGATCGCTTCGATAAGCTCATTAGAAAAGATCTGACTGTGGTCCTTCTTGCTGATATCCACCAGTTGATACTGTGGCAGGGCTGCCAATCCATATCGCTCCTTGAGAGAGATAAGAGCATACTTTCCTTCCAGAGCTTGGTAATAGCTTTCCACTGAGGGTGTCGCTGAGCCCAACAACGTTTTAGCGTGATGTATGCGAGCCAACATTAAGGCGGCATCACGGGCATGGTAACGAGGTGCCGGATCAAATTGCTTATAGGAACTCTCGTGCTCTTCATCGATGATTACCAAAGCCAGATTATCAAATGGCAGAAACACCGAGGACCGCACTCCGACCACTATGGAAAATTTACCATCCAGTACACCCTGCCAGACCTCCACCCGCTCATTACCCGAAAATTTGCTGTGATAAACCCCCATCTTGTCACCAAACACTTTTTTCAATCGGGTCACGATTTGAGTTGTAAGGGCAATTTCGGGTAAAAGATAAAGTACTTGTCCTCCGGTATCCAATACCTTCAAAGCCAGATCCATATAGACTTCGGTCTTACCGCTGCCTGTTACTCCGTGCAGCAATCCTATCTGATGTTTCTGAAATCCCAACAATATGCTGTCCCGGGCCCGGGTTTGCGCTTCTGACAGTTTGAACTCCAATGTTTCCACAGATTCTGTGGCCGGAAACCGGCTTACCACTTTTTCCGCTTCTTCGAAAATGCCTTTTTTTATCAGGGTTTTTAAGCTGCTCCGTGAAACGCCGGTGGCTAATAAGGCTGATTTTGGGAAATAAGACTGAGTGGAATTGCTTTTTCTGGTCAATTGGAGGTAACGGAGGATTATTTCCGTTTGCTTTTTGCTCTTTTGGATTTCCTGCAGCAAAGCTTCGAGCTGCAGCTGATCCCGATATTGTTCCCTTAGTTTGACTATTTTCTCCTTCTTTGGACGGTATTTTTCTTTTACTTCCTCAAACAAAAGGATGGCATTTTTTTTGAGTAACGATTTTACCCAGCGATGCGGGTTGCTAAATTCCACCTGCTCCTGAAGTGCGGTAAAATCCAGCGTTCCCATAGTTTCCAGTAAGTGAACAATCTGCTCTTCTTCTTGGCTAAGTGGGTACAGCGGCTGATCCCGTTGATAGCCAGGGTTTAGCTGTAGTTTGGATTGACTGCTTAATTTTAAGCCGCTGGGCAGCGCAACCTGCAGGACCTGACCTTCGGTGCACATATAATAATGCGCCAACCAATTGAAGAAGGCAAATTGTTGATGGGTAACAACCGGCCGATCATCTAAAATATCCAGTATGTATTTTACTTCGTAATTTTCCGGAGGCCGGTTATTGATGTTGATCACAACCCCGGTCAGGATCTTTTTTGGCCCAAATTGCACGATCACCCTCACGCCTTTTTGTACCAGATCGTTCCATTCATAAGGAACCCGGTAGGTATAATAATTGGGTACCGGAACCGGCAACAGAATATCGGCGAATAAAGTTATCCTCTCAGCAACCGCCTTATTTACCGGTTCATTCATTGACACTGGTTGCTAGTTGTGCAATAGCTTCCTGGGGGTCGGAGGTGGGTAATTTGCAGGTTTTATCGAAGCAAATATAAATCTTGGCATCGCGTTCCGGTGTTTTATCAGCCAGCAAAGGCAGCGTACTGGGCTCTTTGCTACCCATGATCACTCGGTTGGGGTGAAAATGAGCGGCCAGCACTTTCCTTAGGCCCTCAGCTGATTCACCTGATATCACTACTTCAGCTAACGGCGATGTCAAATAGTTGATGGCAATCCCCCAATTACTGAGGTATAAGGGATCACTTTCCATTAACGGCGTCACCTTAGCAACCATTTTATGGGCCGTATTCAGATACTTGGGCATATCCAGGATGGTTCCCAGCAATACAAGGTTCTGAGCCATGATAGAATTGGAGGCAGGAATCACGTTATCAAAGATCTCCTTTTTCCTGGCAATAAGGGACTGGCTACTTTTATCGGTATAAAAAAACAAATCCTCCCGATCATCCCAGAAGTTGTCCAGGGTATAGCGGGTTAGGTTTTGGGCCCGATACAGCCATTTTTCCTCAAAGGTGGTTTGATAGATCCCCAGGTAGCCCTGGATTACCGTGGCGTAATCTTCCAGATAACCGGTGGTTTTCTGGTCTGAATCTGAATGCAGTCTTAGCAGTTGATCACCCACCCGCAGTGTACTTTCCAGGTATTCTCCGCAGTTCAAGGCCATTCCCAGAAACTTCGACTCACCAAACACAGCATAAGCATCGATCAGAGCTTTTATTACCAGACCATTCCAGCCACAGAGTATTTTATCATCCAATCCTGGAGCGACTCTTTTTTTTCGTGCCTCCAATAGTTTATCACGGTAGAGGAGGTTGGTGTTTTGCATCCAGGTTAGGTCTAATCCATACTTACTGACAAAGGCTTCATCATCCAGGCTTTGGTGCAGGATGTTACGCCCCTCTTCCCAGTTGCCCTCAGGGAGCACTCCGAAATAGTTCAAGAGATAATCAGCTTCAGGATTTACCAGCTCTGCGAATTCATTATAGGTCCAGGTGTAGAATTTGCCCTCTTGTCCCTCACTATCAGCATCCAGAGCTGCATAAAATGCGCCACCAGAGTCTTTGAGCTCTCGGTTTAAAAACTCTATGCTTTCAAACACTATCTTTTTATAAAGCGGTTTCTGGGAACTAGCATAGGCCAGGCTGTATAAACTTATCAATTGGGCATTGTCGTAAAGCATCTTTTCGAAATGAGGGGCAAACCACTTCGCATCGACCGAATATCGGGCAAATCCGCCACCCAAATGGTCGTAAATGCCCCCCAGAGCCATTTTATCAAGAGTCAGGTAGACTTGTTGCAGGTTTTCCTCATCAGGGGAGGTGGAATGAGCATGCAGCAAAAAATTCCAGATCACCGGCATAGGAAATTTAGGAGCTTTGCGGGTACCCCCTTCTTGCCGGTCGAAATGCTCCTTTATTTTGGTACTGGCTTTTTTCAACAGGTCATTGGTTGGGGCTTTGCTCTTTTCCGACAACCCGTATTTTTCCACGGCACTAACAGTAAGTGCCTGACGGAACTTCTTAGCGGACGATTGTAACTGTTCGCGGTGGTTCTGATAAGCTGAGGCTACACTTTCTAAAACTTGGCGCCATCGGGGAGGTGGAAAATAGGTGCCGCCGTAAAATGGTTCTTGCTCTGGGGTGAGGAACATATTTAAAGGCCATCCTCCCGGGACTCCCATCGCCTGAATGGCATCCATGTAGATTTGATCAATATCGGGCCGTTCCTCCCGATCCAGTTTTATTGACACAAAGTAGCGGTTCATAATATCAGCGATCTGCTGATCTTCGAATGACTCGCGTTCCATTACGTGGCACCAGTGACAGGCGCTGTAACCAATACTTAAGATAATGGGTTTATCTTCTATACGGGCTTTGGTTAAAGCTTCTTCCCCCCAAGGGTACCAATCCACCGGATTAAAGGCATGCTGTTTCAGGTAAGGACTGCTTTCATTTAGAAGTCGGTTGGCTTGGCTACTGGTCATTAAGCTGCTTGATTATTTGATCTTTTTCATTTTGGCAGGGAATGTCTTCGGGCAGTTCTTCCATCATATTCAAGGTTTTCTCCATAAATTTTCGATATTCATTGCTTTTGGCATTAAAAGGTCGATGGTTGAGGTTTTGCTTTATTTTGCTCCATTTATGGATAAAATCTACTGTGTCGTGATCTAAATAGTTATCGCTGAATACTTCCCATATGTATTCCTGCGCCACATCACTGGGATGTATCATATCGCTCTTATAAAAGCGATAATCTCTAAGGTCATCCAGCATGATTTCATAACCTGGAAAATATATAAAGTTAGAGTATTCTTTTACCAGTTCCTGACAGACCACCCTCAAGATCGACTTGCTATAGCTGTTTTCCTGAAGACCATCCTTGAGATGCCTTATAGGACTTACCGAGACTATCACCCTGGGTATATTAACTAAGGGGGTGCATGTGGTGAATGCACTTAATATTTCATCGGCGCTGGTGGCACAGCGTCTAAAATGTGCGGAGGGTATCTTATGGCAGTTGGCTACCGGAAATCCCCCATCCTTCAACCGGTATTGAAAGGCGGTACCAAAAGTAAGCATGAGATAATCCGCCTGCTTCAATCTCTTATTTAATTGCTTTAGCTTAATCTCAATAATTGCTTTTAACTGATCAAGTGAGTCATGGGCTATACTGCTGTGAAAGTTGTAATTGTAGTAAATCCCGTCACGCATTAGGTAGCTTTGTTTTTGGGGTAATGCCTCATTAAAGGCCATATTCAGAGTTCGTATCACCGCCAAAGGATGATATAGTATACCAAAGGGGTTGACCTCGATCTTAAATTTATAACCGATCATTTTTGTCCCCATAAAATCGGCAAAGCAACTGCCCATAGCGATTCCCTGCTGCCGAAGGTTAATACATCGATCAGAGGGAAGGAGTTTAATTGGGGTGCGAAACATAGATGAATTTAACAAACCCCAAAACAAAAAGACCCTGACCCGCCATAAATCTCTGCGAATCAGGGTTAATTCTATTGATAAGCCGGGCTATTATCCCTCGACTACCTTGAAGTTTATTTCATGCTTTACTTCCCGGTGCAAATCCAACACCGCTTCATAGCTACCCAGATTTTTGACGGGCGTTTTGAAGGAGATTTTTTTCCGATCCACCTCAAACCCTTTTTCCTGTAGGGCATCTGAAATTTGCAGGGTAGTTACAGCGCCGAATATCTTACCGCTTTCTCCAGCCTTAGTGGAAATTTCCAGCTCCAGGTCTCCGATCGAATTAGCCAGATCTTCGGCATCCTGCTTTATTTTTTCCGCCTTGTGCGCAGCCTGCTTCACTTCTTCTTCCACTCTTCGTCTATTGGAAGCATTGGCTACTTCAGCCATACCTTGTGGGATCAGGTAGTTTCTTCCGTATCCGGATTTAACCGTTATAATGTCATTTTTATAACCCAATCCGTTTATGTCTTCCTTTAATATGATTTCCATGATTGTATAGTTTGCGGCTATTTCAAGGAATCCGTTACGTAAGGCAATAAAGCCAGATGCCGGGCTCTTTTAACCGCCTGGCTTACTTTTTTCTGAAATTTCAGGCTGGTTCCGGTAATTCTCCTGGGCAGGATCTTACCCTGATCATTTACAAATTTCAGTAAAAAGTTTGCGTCCTTGTAATCGATGTACTTTATACCGTTTTTCTTGAATCGGCAGTACTTCTTTTTATTATCGGCTCTATTGACCGGTTCGTTAATTAATGTCATGACGTTGCCTCCTCTTTTTTCTTGTTAAATGCACCACTTCTTCTTTTCTCGTTGTATTCCAGGGCGTGCTTATCAAGGCTTACGGTAAGGAATCTCATGACCTTTTCGTCCCTGCGACATTCTACCTCCAGGGCTTCCATGGCACCTGGCTCGGAGTTGTATTCAAATAGATGATAAAACCCGGTGGTTTTATGTTGAATGGGGTAGGCCAATTTTTTCAGTCCCCAATTTTCTTCATTGACCATGTCTGCACCTTGATCGGTCAGAATTTTCTTCAATTTTTGGACCGTATCCTTCATCTGGGCCTCAGATAAAACGGGAGTTAAAATGAATACGGTCTCATAACTATTTTTCATAGATAAAAGATTGATTATTACGGCCTGCAAAAATAGGTATTAATAAACTATCTGCCAAATATCTGAAAGAAAGGTGAAGTATCTTAATTGATGGCGGAGAATAAAGTTATCTCTGAGGAATTGTTACTTTACGGTAAAGGATTTACTGCCGATCAAATCCTGATTGGCATAAATTTCAACCACGTGTTCACCTTCTTTATACTCACTGCCTTTGTCGTACAAGAATGTAATCTTTTGCTGGGTATTATCAAATAGGATCTCCTGGGTGGCAGTAAAGAACTCTTCTCTGCCTTGCAGCAGGAAAGTACCTGAACCATTTGCTACATCGAACAACACGTTTCCTTCAGGTTCAATAATACGGATACGAATATCCTTTCCTTCGATGGGAGCCACGGAATTTTCTGCCAGGTTGAAACCTACCTTTAGGCTCTCAATTTGTCGGTTTCTAAATTCACCTTCCCGCTCACGCCCACGTTTATTAACGGCGCTGATTTTAATGTTTTCAGCTTTCAGAGCGCTGGCAATGGCCACTTTTTCCCCTAATTCTTCTGATGTAGTAACCAGGCCTTGAATGGAATCGCTTAATTGGTTTTGAGTTACTTTCAGGTCGGTGTTTTCACTTAATAACTCTTCATTAACGGCTCGGAGCTTTTGGATCTCTGCCTCCTTTTCCCGCAATAAAGTCTCATAACCTTCTACTTTATCTCTAATTCGATAGAGCCTGGCCCAACCGACATCTGATGATTCCTGCAATTTGTCCCGTTCGGCCTCTAATTCCTCTTTTGCCAGCCTCAACTCTTCCACATCTCCACCCAACTTACTTATTTCCTCAATTTTTAATTGCAGTTCATTGCTGACTGATTCAAGCTTATTATAGGTTTCCTCTAATTCAACATCCCTGTTAGCCAGTTCCGTTTGGAGCTCATTCTTTTTTTGATGGTCCAAGTACCACTTCACTCCTTGAATGATTACCAATATCGCCAGAAAAGCAATAATTAAACCAAGCTTGTTATTTCTCTTCCTGTCCGATTCAGTAGTGTGTTGTGACATAGTAAAAAGTACCCTTTTTTATTCGGGTAAAATTAAACTTTTATTAGTGTTTTTCAATGTATAACTTAAAATTAGTATGGTGGAGATAGATTCTTCGTCCTGCCTAGCCACTGGTAACTTTAGGTGAATTTACCCCCTTACAGCTCCTGATAACTACGGTTCAGTAAAATTCTCTAATGCTCAGAACTCCAGCACTAACGTACCCGGAGGCATGGCAGGATCAAAGAATATTACTCCCAGGTGATAGAGATCCAGGCAGGTATTTGCCCTGGGATGCTGCTGCATCCATTCCCATGCCTGCTTCATTCCCCGGGACCAGTATATATCGTCTATTACTAAAACCGTGGACTGTTTACAATAGGGTAAACAAAGCTCGAAGTTCTCCAATGTGGCTTTGTACTGGTGATTGGCATCAAAATAAATAAGGTCCAATCTGGGAAACAGCGGCAACACCTCTGGTAAGCCGGATTCTATGCGTTGGTTATGGAGGATAATATTGTTGAGCCCTAACTTTTGGAAGTTCCTGGTGGCCAGGTTACCCAGGCTGGGGCAACCTTCCAAGGTATGGATCTCTGCTTCAGGGGCGGCCAGACCTAAATTAATTGTGCCCAGGCCTATGTTAGCGCCTAACTCCAGAATATATTTTGGTTTGATGAAACTCGCCAGATGATAAAGCAGTCGTCCGGTAGCAGGTTGATGGCTTGATTTAGCGATTTTACTAATCCTTTCAGAGCGGTGCTGCCCCGTCCCAAAATCCGTGATGCTAACCGTATCATGGGTGCAGGATAAAGCCTGATACAAAGCAGTAATTTCAGACCTGGGATGACCCTTTTTAGCCGCTAGTATTACCTCAGTGTAAAGCGTGTAGATAGAGGGAGAGTGGAGCGAATGGGCATCCTGAGCCACCCACCAATGTCGCAGATATTGCCCCACCCTGAAAACCGCCTGAAAGGACAATTGATCAGTTTAGCTTAAAAGGGAATATCATTTGAAATTCCGGAATATTTACTCTGAATTTAATGCCATCAATTAGTTGCTCCATTTCATAATAACCGTGCATTTTTCCCAAACCCGATTTCAGATTACAACCTGAGATATATTGATGCCGTTCGCCTGGTTCCATTACGGGTTGCTGTCCCACAACTCCCTCTCCTTCAACAGTGCGTACCGAGGTGTTGGCGTCGTGAATATACCATTGGCGTCTTTTCAGTTGGATGGTGTGCGCACTGCCGTTTTCGATGGTGATACGGTAGGTAAACACGTAGTGATGTTGACTGGGGCTGGAATACTCCGGCTGGTATTCGGTCTCAACGCTGACCTTTATGCCCTTGGTTACGGCGGTTACCATAAAATCACTGGTGTATTAAAGTAACGGATAAAGTTAATACTAAGTTTTCAAAGCAATTGTTAGTTTGCACTAATTTTATTCTGTAACGGCAAAGATTTGATGGAAGTTCGTATCGACCCTGAATGGGGAAAAGTATTGCGGAAAGAATTTGAGAAAGAATATTTCTACCAATTGACGGAGTTTGTCCGGCAGGAATATCGAAATCATCGCATTTTTCCGCCTGCTGCCAGGATATTTGCTGCATTTGATCATTGCAGTTTTTCCGATGTCAAAGTAGTTATATTGGGTCAAGATCCCTATCATGGTCCCGGACAGGCTAATGGGTTATGCTTTTCCGTAAACCCCGGTGTGGATAAACCACCTTCTTTGATAAACATTTTTAAGGAATTAAGCCGGGATATGGGAATAAGTGTTCCTGACCACGGTGATCTGCAGCCCTGGGCCGAACAGGGAGTTTTAATGTTAAATGCAACCTTAACAGTAAGAGCACACCGGGCGGGATCCCATCAGCACCGGGGTTGGGAAGAGTTTACCGATGCCGCCATCAAAGCACTTTCAGCAGAAAGAGAAAAATTAGTATTTATGTTATGGGGTAGTTATGCCCAGAAAAAAGGGCAGGTGATAGATCCAGGTAGACATTTAATCCTGAAAGCTCCCCATCCCTCGCCACTATCAGCTCATCGGGGTTTTTTCGGTTGTGGGCATTTCAGTAAGGCAAATCGCTATTTAAGGGAAAATGGCATAGCGGAGGTTCAATGGTGAGGACAGCTAACCACTCCAGCTAACCACCCATATATTAACGGATCAAAGTAAATAATCGGTCCCAACGGATTTTCTTCAACCCTGATTGATTTGGATCGATAGACATCCAGATGAACAAAGGTTTGCCCATAATATGATCTTCAGGTACTACTCCCCAAAACCTTGAATCTACTGAGTTGTGACGATTGTCTCCCATCATAAAATAATATCCCTGGTTAAAAGTATACTCTTCTACTGTCTGGCCGTCTATCTGTAACCGATCGTTTTCTATAGTGACATCTTCATGCCCTTCGTAACGCTCTATGATATAACCATATTTCAGTAGATTCTCCTGGTTGATGGAGATCGCCATTCCCTCTGCAGGGATCTCATAAGGTCCGTAATAGTCCTCATTCCAACCGGTAGTTTGGCCATCAGGCAATACGTTGAACTGACCTTCACCCGGGCCCCACGTCCTTAGGGATCCCGTTTGAGGATCAATACTCATGGGTTCTACCTGAAGCCCGGGAATGGTTTTAAGCTGCTCCATGGTTTCATCCATAGCCTTAAGATAATAAGTATTCACCCCCGCGGGTGTAACATCCCAAATGCCATAACGAAGAAAAACCCTCTGGCTAATGGGGTCAGTAGAAGTAACCTTATAACTAAATTGTGTTTTCGGTGGTTGGGGAGCGGGCTCGCCATTTACCAAGACCTCAGTGTCTTTTATTTCGATAACATCTCCCGGGATAGCCAGGCAGCGTTTGACATAATAGGTTTTGAGATCAACCGGATGATCTTCATCCCCAGGAAGATTGGGATTCCCAGGATAATTGAATACTACCGGTTCATATCTTTTCACACCTCTGAAGCCAGGCAATCTTACCGATGGCAGTTGAATCCAGTCCAGGTAGCTCTTTACATTTAGTAGCGGTATTTTTTGGTGGGTCAGGGGGACTTGGAGCGGGGTTACCGGAGTACGGGGGCCATAATGGATCTTACTGACAAAGAGATAATCACCTACCAGTAAGGTGCCTTCCATGGAAGGTGTGGGTATAGTAAAGGCACTAATTAACCCCCATTTGAGAATAGTGGCCACGATAATGGCAAACTTTAAGGCATCCAGCCACTCCATGGTTTTGGAGCGGGGTTTCCGATTTTTTTTCTTCTTACTTTTCCAAAAGGCCATACTAAATAGTTAAAATTCTAAGAAATCTTCCATGCCCAGTACTCCACTGTTTCCCGGCAGCCATTCTGCAACCAGCACAGCACCCAGGGCAAATCCCTGGCGACTCAATGCCTGGTGTTGCAGGGTAATGTTATCCACGGTTGAATGGTACCGCACGGAATGGGTTCCCGGCACCTGACCCTCTCTTACTGAATTAATAGGGATAATGGAATCATCTGGGGTACGATCCAAGGCCCATCCCTGGAGCCGGTCAATTTCTTCAATGATCCCCTCAGCCATGGTGAGAGCCGTTCCGCTGGGAGCGTCTATTTTCTGGATATGATGCACTTCCTCCATGCTTACGGAAAAATCAGTAAAACGGTTCATGATCCTGGCAAGATACTGGTTCACTTTAAAGGTGATATTTACCCCCAGGCTGTAATTGGAAGCATAAAAGAAAGTGCCTTCATTTGCCACACAATATTCATTCAGCTGAGGTTTTTTATCCAGCCAGCCGGTGGTGCCTGATACTACTGCAATGCCATTGTCAATGCAGGTTTTAATATTTTGGTAAGCCATATCTGGTGAAGTAAATTCTATGGCTACCTCTATATCACGGGGTTTCCAGCTAGATAATTCATTTACATTGTCAAAGTCGATGCATCCGGCGATATGATGTCCTCTCTCAATAGCAATCTTTTCGATTTCCTTGCCCATTTTGCCATAGCCGATCAATCCGATACGCATAACTACAAATTTATGATTAGGGCTATACCGCTGCTAACAGAGCCCATGACCGGCTCTAGGGAAGGGGATATTTTTAGTGACTGCTCCTTACCCACCGGCCAGCTTTTCAGGTGGGCATCAACAAAAGAGTCGGCTATTACAATGAAATAGGCGAGGATAGATCCTATTATGAGAAAATCGCGGTCACGTCTGAAGTTATCCCTTTCTCTTTCCAGTACACTAATTGGCGCATTGTGGAGAGGATTATCCGGGTCCACATTTCCCGATTCTATGGCAAACACTGCATTGCGTACATCATTGTAGTTGTCGTGGTTCCAGTTTATACCAAATCCCAGCGCGTAGGCGCCACCATAAACGATCGGCAGCTTCCAGTATTTCTTGTTATATACCTGACCTAATCCGGGCAACACAGCAGATAAAAGAGCCGCCCTGGTGGGATCTTTGCTTTTAATGCCTTCACCTTCCAGCAGTAGTTCATTGGTGCTGTTTTTAGCGCTGTCTTGTGCTTGGGCAGGCAAAGAGTACGCTGCTAGTACTAGCAGCAATGTCAGGAGAATACCTTTGAACCACACGGCTAAATATCGATTATTTCCAAGATACGGTTGAGGTCCTCGGTATTAATAAAGGGTATACGAATCTCACCGCGACGGTTGGCCCCCACTTTAAGCTCTACTTTCGACCCGAAATGAGATCTGAGTTTTTCTCGCAATTGTTTTAGAGCTGGTTCTTCGGCGGATTCCCGGCTTTCGTCCGAGGCCTTTGCGGAGGTACCGGTAACATACGCCCTTACCAGGGCTTCCGATTTACGCACGCTTAATTCTTCCTTAACAATTTTGCGAAAGAGCGCCAATTGCACCTCGATATTGTCCACATTTACCAACGCCCTGGCATGCCCCATACTGATCTTTTGATCACGAAGGCCAATTTGAATATCAGGGGGGAGTTTTAACAGCCTTAAATAGTTGTTAACGGTAGTTCTGTTCTTACCTACTCGTTCGCCCAGTTCTTCCTGTTTCAAATCGCATTCTGTCAACAATCGCTGATAGCTTACCGCAATTTCCATGGCGTTCAGATTTTCTCGTTGGATATTTTCAATCAAAGCCATCTCCAACATCTGTTGGTCATTAACCGCTTTCACGTAGGACGGTATGGTGGTGAGTCCGGCAATTTGACTGGCCTGTAATCGCCGTTCACCGGCGATCAACTGATATTGGCGAGGTCCCAGCTTACGGAGGGTGACCGGTTGTATGATGCCCTGTACTTTGATGGATTCCGCCAGCTCTTTCAACGCTTCCAGGTCGAAATCAGTTCTGGGCTGGTAGGGGTTGGCTTCAATTTGACTTATGGGGATTTCCGCCATCAGCTCGGCCGGACTAGCCAGACTATCCGCAGCATCAAAACTGATAGAGTCATCCAATAGAGCTCCCAATCCTCTTCCCAGGGCATTGCGCTTTTTGGACTTTTTTTCTGACATAATGACTAGACCAGATTGTTTTTCTTGAGTATTTCGCGTGCTAAATTCAAATAGCTAATGGCTCCTTTGCTTTTAGCATCATGGGCAATGGCTGGAATCCCAAAGCCCGGCGCTTCACTCAACTTAATATTTCTGGGTATGATAGTTTTAAACACAATTTGCTTAAAATGAGTATTGACCTCATCCACAACCTGATTGGACAAGCGCAACCTCACATCATACATGGTAAGTAGTATTCCCTCTATCTCTAGATTGGTATTTAAACGTGATTGGATGATCTTTACGGTATTCAATAATTTCCCCAGTCCTTCCAGGGCAAAATACTCGCATTGAACCGGTATGATCACCGAATTGGCCGCTGTCAGTGCATTTACAGTAATCAGGCCCAAGGAGGGAGAACAATCGATAATGATAAAATCGTAATCTTTGGAGACACTCTCCAATGCTTCCTTCATCTTCTCTTCGCGATTCTGCAGGTTGACCATTTCCACTTCGGCGCCAACCAGATCAATTCTGGAGGGGACCAGGTATAGAAAATCCAAGTTCGTGCCAACAATTGCATCCTGCAGGTCAGTGCCGTTAACCATACACTCATAAACGCTGTTGTTTACGGTACGGGGATCTACACCTACTCCGGAAGTAGTATTTGCCTGGGGATCCGCATCTACCACCAAGGTTTTATATTCCAGTGCTGCCAGGCTTGCCGCCAGGTTCATCGCTGTGGTGGTTTTACCCACTCCACCTTTCTGATTGGCGATGGCAATTATTTTACCCATTCAAAAAATTACAATTTTATAGAACCTCCAATTTGCATCAAAATTAACTCTTTTCCTTGGGATTCAGCCAAATTTTTTGCCTGTTGCCGATCGATTTCAATAGGTGGAAAAGTGTCGTAATGCATCCCTATAATTCGATCTGTTCCAACGAATTTAGCCGCCAGGAGGGCATCGTCGATGCCCATGGTAAAATTGTCTCCAATAGGTAAAAAAGCAAGGTCGACCTGATGCTGCTCACCGATCAGCTTCATATCCATAGTCAGGGCGGTATCCCCGGCAAAGTACAAACAACGGCTTGCGCAATTTATAACAAAACCCAGGGGGTTACCACCATAACTGCCATCGGGCATGGAACTGGAATGGATGGCGTTAACTGCTTTCACCT
The DNA here is from genome assembly GCA_965224285.1 of Cyclobacteriaceae bacterium. Classification (GTDB taxonomy): domain Bacteria; phylum Bacteroidota; class Bacteroidia; order Cytophagales; family Cyclobacteriaceae; genus JAJCYK01. Next base: position 1,683,280 of record OZ245043.1, on the reverse strand, counting down.
GACCAAAGTCTAGCTCCAGTTTTCCTCCCTGGTTGATGGGGTGTACCCTCTCTAATCCTTTGTTTTGAAACCAGGTGGCCACTTCATAATTGGCAATAACTTGCGCCTGGTTGTTTTCATAAATGCTTTCAACATCCAAGACATGATCCTGGTGCCCATGAGATAACAGAATGTACTGTGCCTCCAACTGGTCCACATCTATATCTTGGGCAAGATCATTGCCCGTGATAAAAGGATCGATAATTACCTTTTGGTCACCGGATATTAACTGGAAGCAGGAATGGCCTAAGTATCGGATTTCCATACGAGATAAGTTTTAGGTAGAAAGTATGCTTAAAGATAAAGGGTTGCCGTAAAAAAATGCCAGTTCAGTTTACTTTCTATTCTTTTTGGACTCCTCGGCCGCTTTCATGGCTTCTTCCAGACGCTGCTGAAACTTGGATTTCTTTTTGTTCTTATTACGCAGTTTATTTTCTTCCATTATACGGAGAATCTTCTCCTCGTCTATGAAGTATTTTTTAATAATGGCCTGCTGTCCAAAATTCAAGATATTCAATACGAAGTAATAAAAGGTCAATCCTGATGAAAACGAGTTGAAGAAAAATATCATCATAATAGGCATCAGGTATTGCATGGTCTTCATGGGCCCCTGCATGGATGCCTGCATCTGTTGGTTAGACCAGGTATACAGCATGGTGGATCCTGCCATCAGCAGTGTGAACAAGCTCACGTGGTCACCGTAAAAAGGTATATTAAAGGGTAGGCTTAGAATGGAATCATAACTGCTTAGATCATCAGCCCATAAAAACTGCTCCTGACGGAGGTCGATGGAGTTGGGAAAGAAATTGAACATCGCCAATAGAATGGGCATCTGCAGCAACATGGGGATGCATCCACTGAGAGGATTTACTCCTACTTTGCCATATAGCTGCATCTGAGCGGCCTGGGCCTTCTGCATATCATCACCGTGCTTTTCCCGGATCTCGTCCAGTTGTGGTTTCAAGACCTTCATTTTGGCCATTGACAGATAGGACTTATAGGAAATGGGTGACAGGATCAATTTAATAAATATGGCCAGGATGATGATAATGATCCCATAGTTGCTGATGTAGTTTTCCAGGAAATTAAATACAGGTATGATCAGCCATTTGTTGATCCAGGCAAAAACCGACCAACCCAGGTATACATTCTTATGAAAGCCGTCAGTAACCTTTTTAGTCAGTTGATAGTCGTTGGGTCCAAAATAGAAAGTGAAACCGCTATTGCTGAAGTTTTCCTGGGGAATGTTCAGGGTCATCTTTAAAACTTTCACCACCGAGGTGTCCTGTTCATCAGGAACTACGGTGCTGAGTGCGGCTCCCCGTATGGGTTTCTCGGCTATGAAACCGGCGCTGAAGAATTTTTGATTCATAGTCACCCACTGGATAGGCTCAGTAATGATCTCTTCTTCCAGGTCATTGCTGTTATCACCTACGTCATCAAAAGTGCCATCTGCCAGGAAGTAGTTGACCGATGATCTTGATCGCGATTGATCCAACTCGCGTTCCAGTTTCTTCAGTCGGTCTATCCATTCAAACCGGGCCATTTGAGTGGGATCTGTGGTTTCCAAACCTGGAGTTTTCAAAGCATAGTGTAATTGGTAGCCACTTCCCAAGGTATAGTGATGTATGATCTGTTTTCCATCCGGAAGGCTCAAATGGAATTGTACCGAGGAGCTATCGCCATTGCTTGAGGTTTCCCCCGGCATGTAATAGAGGTCGGACAAATTTACCTCCCTATCATTCAGGTTTAACATGAAGAACATTTCAGTACTAGATTCATCCATCAGCACCAGAGGCTGTTTATCGAAAGTTTGATAGTTCTTCAACAATACCTCTTTCACCATCCCTCCTTTGGAAGATAATGTCACCTTGATCACCTGGTTTTCCAATACTACCTCCCTCTCTTCACCCTGCATAGCTCCCGCCATATCCCCAAACTCATTCTGTCTTCTGGCCAGCTCCAGACTATCAGGTTCTTCTGGTACCATTACCGTGTCAATATTTTCTGGTTCCGCGATATTTTCGGGTATCTGCTGTTCGGTTTCTTCCCCTGTAGGTATGGTTTCGGGCTGTAGGTCCTGATTAAAGTAGAAGTATACCAGCATCAGCAGACATATTAAGATCAACCCGGTTAGTTGGTTTTTATCCATCAGATATGTATTACGATTGCCCCCTTTTATCCAGGGCCACTTTTACAAATTTAACAAATAGCTTGTGGGGATTCAGCACGGTGCTCTTCAATTCGGGATGATATTGGGTGCCAATAAACCAGGGATGTGATCGCAACTCGATAGTTTCAACCAAACTGGTTTGGGGATTTTTCCCTGACATGATCATCCCTGCTTTTTCGAATTGCTTTATATAATGGTTATTAAACTCATAGCGATGTCGGTGACGTTCGGAAATCTTTAGTTTGCCATAGGCCTGATGAATTTTAGTGCCTTTTTTCAGGTGACAATCATAAGCGCCCAACCGCATGGTGCCACCTTTCATGGTTATCTTTTTTTGATCCTCCATCAAATCGATAACCCAGTTATCTGATTTCACCTCCATTTCAGAGGAGGCAGCATTCTTTAGGTTAAGCACGTTACGGGCAAATTCAATTACCGCACATTGCATTCCCAAACAAATACCGAAAAAAGGCACTTGATTTTCTCGGGCATATTTACAGGCCAGAATTTTGCCGTTCATTCCCCTTTCGCCGAATCCTGGGGCCACCAGAATACCATCGAGACCACTTAGAATCTCGCTAATGTTATCCGCTTCAATATCATCGGAACTGATATATTTCAAATGCACCTTGCACTCATTCTCCGCTCCGGCGTGTACAAAAGACTCCGATATGGATTTATAAGCGTCTGGTAGTTCCACATATTTACCTACCAGACCAATTTGTACTTCTTCTGTGGGATTTTTGTGGCGCCCCAGGAATTCTTTCCATTGATCCAGCTTAACCTCGGTCTTAGTGCTTAATTTTAGCTTAGCCAATACCCTTTCATCCAACTTTTCTTTCCGCATTAAGATCGGAACATCGTATATGGTCTCAGCATCCAACGCTTCAATGACGGAGTTATAATTTACATTACAAAAGAGGGCGATCTTTTTACGGATATCAGACGGTAGAGGTTTTTCCGATCTGCACACCAGGATGTCCGGTTGTACCCCCGCTTCCAGCAACTGCTTAACGGAGTGTTGGGTAGGTTTGGTTTTCAGCTCTCCCGCGGCGTTTAAGTAGGGTACCAAGGTAAGATGAATGACCAGCAAATTGTTGGGCCCAACATCCCACCTGGCCTGACGAACTGCTTCTATAAATGGCAATGACTCGATATCACCGACGCAACCCCCAATTTCTGTAACTATAACATCATATGATCCTTTGCGTGCCAGTGCAAAGAAATTTTCTTTGATCTCATCCGTAATATGGGGCACGACCTGCACGGTTTTTCCCAGGTAGTCACCATGCCTTTCCTTGGTGATCACATTATAATAAATGCGGCCGGTAGTAACGTTGTTAGCCTGTGAGGTAGTTTCATTCAAAAACCGCTCATAATGGCCCAGGTCCAGATCGGTTTCTGCCCCATCGTCCGTGACATAACATTCGCCGTGTTCGTATGGGTTTAAAGTACCGGGATCGATGTTGATATAGGGGTCAAATTTCTGTATGGTTACCCGATAGCCCCTTGACTGCAATAGCTTCCCCAGAGAGGCGGAAATAATGCCCTTGCCCAGGGACGAAGTTACTCCGCCGGTGACGAAAATATATTTAGGTGATCCCATAAGCAGTGAGGGCGATTTTGCACTTATGGGATACAAATCTAGACATTAAATAGTATTTTACTAGGCTATTTGTCTTTTTTATGGTGTTGTAAGATGCCCGGCAGAATTAATCCCCTGAGGGCAATTTCCCTGATAATATTTTAATAATGAATATTCTCTTTCAAGAAAGGTTACCTTTTAAAATATAACTATTCCTACTATTTATTTGATTAATCTGCAGTACTCAGCTCAGTATATCTTGAGACCAACATTATGTTCACCCCGAATATCAGGGCCCTGACAGCTTCTTCGAACGCTATCGGTCTATAACGGTTATTACATTTCCCATGTACCGTTTGCTTCTTTTTTAGCCGTTATAGTATCCATAAAATCGCAAAATTTGATTCTCGAATTTTTACGTGGTGTCTCAACCAGCACCATTAATATACTTCTTGCCGAATGAAAAAGGGATTTTTGCTTTCGCTGGTGTGTGTAGGTATCGCAGCCTTTTCCGGCTCATTATCGGCTCAAAATTGTGTGATAATTTCCAAGGGGAACTTTATGGACCCCAAGACCCTCTGTGCCCCGGTGGATGTAGAGTGGGATGTCCTTTATACCGGAGTAAATAATGGAGGCGCCCCGGTGGAGATTTTTATCGATTGGGACGACGGCACGGTAGATTTAGTACCGGCGATCCTCACTAATGCCGGTACCCGGGAATGGTCAGTAACGGATGTTCCCCACACCTATCCTCAGGGTGGCAGCCAATGTACTTACAACCCGGAGGCTTTCTTGGTGATAAATGGAGTGATATGCACCTCCACCGGACAGGAGCAGATCGTGACCGTTTGGGATACCGATGACGAGAACGGGGGAGATATCCGCATTGATCCCATAGAATATCGTGTCTGTATGGGGCATGCCGCTTCGGTAACATTTGACGATAATAGTAACTTCAACTGTGTTCCTCCTGATGAAAATGATAATCCCAACCTGGAAAACCGTTGGATCCAGTGGCAATATGGTACCGGGAACGCTGCCAATCGTATACCCGGTATACAAGTTGGGGGAAGCAACCCCGGCTATCCTTTTAGCGGGGCGGTTGATTATATGCCAGCGCCGGTTTTAGGCCCCTGGTCTACCAGTGATGTGATCACCGTACCGGGAACCACCACCAATGCGGATATTGGTAAAGAATTTGAAGTGACCCTCAATAATTGGAACCAGTGTAACCCATATCCGGATTCGCTGCCGGTTACCGAGACAGCCCGGATTATAATCGTGGCAGCGCCTACGCCTGATTTCAGAACTCGCAAACACGATGCAAGCGGAATCGTTACAGATAAATTCTGTGCCGGTGAACCAATTTATTTCGAAAATATCACTACCTGGCCGGTAAATTCAATTTCCAATTATGATTGGACTCTCTATGATGGCCCTACCACTGCTTCACCGGTTCATTCAACCAGTTCAGAGGTTAATCCCACAAGATCCTATATCAATCCTGGTATAAAGCTGATTGAACTAGTAGCTACTGACGGCAATGCTGCTGGTAGTTGTGATGAAGTCATCCAAAAGACTGTTGAGATCATTGCAGCTCCTATCGCCCAGATACAAATCAATAACGAACCACTGAGTGTCGATACTGTTTTCTTTTGTGAGGATCAGTTCGGCACTAATCTGGTAACCTTTACCGACCAATCCGCAGCCGCTACCGCCAATACAGCCCACGTATTTGATTTCTATGATGAGAACAGCAGCCTAGTATTTACCGATAGTGTGGTGGGCACAGCATCCGGACCCCATACCAGGCCATATATGGCGCCGGGTGTATATAATACCATCCTCACGCTGACGGATAAAGACACAGATTGTGAATCCATGGATACCGCCGTGGTTATTATTACGGCACTACCCAGAGCACAATTCATACCCAACAACTCAGGCGTATTGTGTGCTATGGATTCTGTATACCTTGATGACATCAGTACCAACTTTACCACAGCGCCCAGTGGCTTTGTAGAGGACACCATTGCCGTCTGGAGATGGTGGTTTGATTATGATTTTAATCCTCTTAGCGCTCCAGATTTAGTTATAAACAGCGGCACCAGCGGGGATACGTCCTATATTTTTCCCACACCAAAAGACTACGTGGTGCGATTGGAAGTGGAATCGGCCAACGGCTGTACCGACGATACTGTTATGACGGTTACAGTAAACCCGGTACCCGATGCTACTTTCACAGCAGCCCCCAAATCAGGTTGTTCACCGCTTATTACCACCTTAACCAATACCAGTGCGCCGCAACCCGCCGGAGTAAATATCGACCATTATACCTGGACTATATACGATGCTGCAGGCTCTATTATTGAGGAGATCGATCAGGCTACCGAGGATACGCTTACCTATACCTTTATCAATACCTCACCGGATTTTGACGCCCGGTATGCGGTGACCCTGACAGCAGTGGATGCATCGGGGTGTGAGGCCATCAGTAATGCTGATTCCATTAGGGTATTTCCAAGCCCTGCGGTCAGCTTTACTTCAGATGATTATGATCCTTTCAATAACAACTGTGCTCCGGTTAGCGCTACTTTCGATGTTGATAGTATTTTCCACGCCGTACATGATGTGAACACTTATTATTGGGTGGTAAGGGATAGCTCCAATGTGGTGGATAGTATCGCTGTATCCGGAAATGTCGATTCCTTTAGCTACAATAACTTTATCAATATTGGCAGCAATATTAAGATATACACGGTAACACTTTATGCCGATTTAAATACCGGTGGTTGTGTGGTTCCGTTCTCCCAACCTATCATTGTACATCCGGTACCGGTGTCAACCTTTACCGCAACCCCTACGGAGAACTGCGACTTTACTCAGTTCCGTATGGATACGGATCAAAAAGCAGGCATATTGATTTATGATTGGCAATTTTCAGAGCCTCCTTCCAATAACCCGCTTTTGGATGATAATTTTGACCTTACTTTTGAACGGCCGGAACCCAATGAGCCCGATCTGACGGTTGATATTAGCCTGGTGGTTACTAATACTTCCACTTGTATTAGTGATACTTCCCGGCAGTCCGTGTTGGTTCGAAAGAAACCGTTTATAGATACCCAGTTGCAACTGTTGGATAGTGATCAGGGATGTGTACCGTATGTAGCAAGCTTCAGGAATGCCACTCCCACCTATCCCGCGGGAACTACTTTCGAGTTATGGGTGACTTTCGGACTGAATGACGCGCAGCAAGTATCACCTACCTCCGGTGACTTGTTGACCAATTTCACTTATGAATTTCCACAATTCGGCGATTATAGGATTGAGCTAAGGGCAGTTGAACCCACCAATGGATGTCCGTTTAATGACGAGGAACTTGTTACAGTGCATCCCGCTCCTCCGGCCAGATTTTTCACTCCACAGCTGGGAGATTGCGCTCCCTTTGATGCTATTTTCTTTGATGACAGCAACGATACTACCATCGTTTCGCGTACCTGGAGGGTTACCGGGCCTGGGGTGAACGATGTGTTTACCTTCAACACCAAGCAGAATTTCAATTATGTATTTAACAACAACTCCCTGAATCCCATTGATTATCAGGTATCGTTAACTGTGGAGAACTCCTTTGGATGCACGGATACTAAAACGGAGACCATAACAGCTTATCCCCAGTTGCAGCCTTCATTCACGGTATCTCCCAAGACCCAGACACTACCTAATTCTACGGTTAACATCACCGATACTTCGCCGGCCAACAATTGGGATTACAGATGGGATTTCGGAGATGGAAATTTCTCTACCGACCCGAATCTTAGCAGCTATACCTATGCCACCTTTGGCACTTATGTGATAACCTTGGAAGTAACGGATCAGGCTACCAACTGTATAGGAATTGCCCGAGACAGCATTGAGATCATCGCTGTTCCCCCCATGGTAGATTTTCAGTATGATGCACCTAATGGCTGCGCACCTCACACTGTGAACTTTACCAACTTGTCGCAGTTTGCCAGTCCTGGCACATTTGATTGGGACTTCGGTGATGGTATTGGTACCTCCAAGCAGCAGAACCCAACTTATACTTACTACGATCCAGGGGTTTACACGGTGACCTTGTCAGCCAGCAATGAGTTGGATACTACAGTGGTGGAGCGCAAAGAATTTATTATTGAAGTGTATCCGGAATCCAGGGCTAATTTCGACATTCGACCGGATGTGGTATTCCTGCCCGGAGAAGAGATCAGGGCCATCAACCGCAGTGAAGGAGGAGATTCGTATTTCTGGGATTTCGGAGACGGAAATACATCCACAGAGTTTGAGCCTATCCATCAATACGAAAGGGCCGGCACCTACGATGTGACCCTAATCGTAACCAATCAATACGGTTGTAATGATACCCTGACCATCGAGAAAGCGGTATTTGCAGATGATGGTGGTAAGTATTTGATCCCCAATACGTTTACTCCTAATGGTGATGGCAAGAACGATGTGTTCATTCCTGAGATGTTCGGAGTGGTCAATTTCCACATGGAAATTTATGATCGATGGGGTGAGTTGCTGTTTATTTCGGACGACCAAAATGTAGGTTGGGATGGCTATTTCAACGGTAAGTTATCCTCACAGGATGTATATGTATACAAGGTTAGAATGAAGTTTCTAAGTGGCAATAGTGTTGTACGGACCGGGGACGTAACCCTGCTCCGCTAGCGAGACCGATGACTATGAAGAAGATTACGGTTATATCGATATTAATAGTGTTCCTTGGGTGGTCGGAAATGATTGCTCAGGATCCACATTTTTCTCAATTCTATGCCGCACCACTGTATTTGAATCCGGGGTTTACTGGTACCACCAAGCAGCATCGGTTGATCAGTAATTTCCGTACCCAATGGCCAGCTATTACTAAAACCTACGTCACATTTGCCGCATCCTACGACTACTACAAACCTGGATTGAGCAGTGGCTTTGGGGTACTGGCCACCACCGACAAGGCAGGATCAGGGGATTTGAGATCCACCAATATTGGGTTATTGTATAGCTATAAGATCCAGCTGGCGGATAAATGGATGGTCAGCCCGGGAGTGTATATTGGATATGGAGTAAGAGATCTTAATTTCAACAAGCTGGTATTTGGGGACCAATTGGATATTCGGGATAACCGCATATTTGACGATACTATTGATCCAATTAGAAATTCCTTCAATAATGTAAACTTCTTTGACTTTGGCAGTGGTATCGTATTCTATAACCATCGGTTTTGGGGAGGCTTTTCCGCACATCATATGAATGAACCCAATCAATCGCTGTTGGATGAAGAAAGCGTGCTTCCCATGAAGTACTCCTTGCATGCCGGGGTAAGGATACCATTATATAACGGTCCCCTCAAAAAAGAAAAAGAAGCTAGTCTTGCTCCCAGCTTTATTTATAAAAAACAGGGAAAGTTTGACCAGTTGGACCTGGGTTTGCATTTTCGATACGACCCAATCGTTGCCGGATTCTGGTACCGAGGGATTCCGGTTCAACAGTCCATAGGGGATAATGTAAACCAGGACGCGGTTACGTTTATGTTCGGACTTCGATATAACCAGTTGGAGTTTGGCTATAGCTTTGACATGACGGTATCCCGTCTGGCAGCAAATACCGGGGGAGCCCATGAGTTTTCAATCAACTATCAATGGGCCAATGCCGATGATAGTAAGCGCCGTAAAAAGCGTAAGGAGAAGTTCATTCCTTGTCCTACCTTTTCCAATAAGCAGTAGTTAGAGGGCACAACAGCAGTTAGTTTTGACGGTAATCCTATTGGAGGCGTCTATTTATTTATATTTTTGTCTCCCAAAGTTTGCCTGTCTCTATGAATTTTGTTCAGCATCTGGAGCAGATGCCTATTCTGAAAGTGGTGCAAGAGGCTACCAGATCCCAAAAAACCCGATCTTTCTTGATAGGCGGCCGAGTGAGGGATATCCTGCTGGCGCGTCCTGGCAATGACCTGGATATTGTATGTGAGGGAGACGGCATCGCTTTGGCAAAGGAGGTAGCATCGCTGCTTCCAAAGACTCCGAAGGTGACCGTGTTCAAGAATTATGGTACAGCCATGCTTATCTCAGATGGCTACACGGTGGAATTCGTAGGAGCCCGTAAGGAGTCCTACCGTCATAATTCCAGAAACCCCACGGTTGAGACTGGTTCACTGGAAGATGACCAAAAACGCCGCGATTTCACCATCAATGCTATGGCTGTCAGTCTGAATCGGGAAGACTACGGCACACTGATCGATCCTTTTGACGGAGTTGAGGATCTACGCAATAAAATTATCCGCACACCTCTGGATCCGGCCCGCACTTTTTCCGATGACCCTTTGCGAATGATGAGGGCCATACGCTTTGCCTCCCAATTGAATTTCGATATTGAGCCGGTTACCTTTCAGGCCTTAAGACATCACGCCCATCGGCTAAATATCGTAAGTCGTGAAAGAATAAGCGATGAATTGAACAAGATCATACTATCCCCCAAACCCTCGTATGGTTTTAAGCTGTTGATGCACGCGAATATGCTGAAGTACCTGCTGCCCGAGCTGGAAAAGCTACGAGGGGTGGAGACCAAAGATGGCCACGGACATAAGGACAACTTTTATCATACCTTACAGGTATTGGATAATATCGCTTCCAAAACAGACCACTTATGGTTGAGGTGGGCTGCATTACTTCATGATATTGCCAAGCCTGCCACCAAACGCTACCATCCCAAAGCAGGATGGACCTTTCACGGTCATGAAGACAAAGGAGCCCGCATGGTGCCGAAGATCTTTCGTAAACTCAGACTCCCCCTCAATGAAAAAATGAGATATGTCCAGAAACTGGTGAGGTTGCACTTGCGTCCGATAGCCTTAGTAAAAGATCAGGTTACGGATTCTGCTATCAGAAGATTACTATATGAGGCCGGCGATGATCTGGAAGATCTCATGATTTTGTGCCGGGCCGATATCACTTCCAAAAACCACCAGAAGGTAAAAAAATACTTAACTAATTTTGACAAAGTCGAGCAGCGGGTGCAGCAAGTGGAGGCCAGTGATCGAATACGTAATTTTCAACCAGTCATTACTGGCGAACTGATCATGAAAACATTCAATATACCCCCGGGCAGAATAGTGGGTGAGATCAAGGAGGCACTAAAAGAGGCAGTACTGGAAGGTGAATTGAAAAATGAATTCGAGCCGGCCAAGGAATATATGATTAAACTGGGCAAGTTACGGGGGCTTCATCCCGTTTCCACGGATAGCTGATGTTTAATGGTCTCCTCTGCCAAAGCTAACCCCCCGGACACTCTCCGATTCTTATTAATACAGATGTAATAATTAGCCATAATCTAGAGCATCACGCATCTGGTAAAGGGTTAATTTTAGATATCAACACCCTGTAGCAGTAGATCATTAAAACGAAATGGATATGCTGGTGAAAAGCTCTCATTTTAGCTTAAATGAGGGGATTTGCCGGACGTAAAAAAATTTGTGATAGAATTTATAATGCCAGATTATTTCCTTCGGTGAGATTTTTAGGACCGGTGGGAAGTATTAAGCATGTAATAAATAGCTGGTACTTACAGGTTACGGTGGAGAAAATTGTAAAAATAGCTGGATTAACAGCCCTGTTGATAGGTTTCTTTTTAGGCCTTAATGGCCAGCAAACACCTATTTACAGTCAGTTTTTCCTAAACCCATATGTTTATAATCCGGCCTATGCCGGCAATGCGGGAAGGTCTGTGGCTTTTTTGAGCTACCGCAAGCAGTGGATTGGTATTGAAGGCGCTCCGGAAACTGCCACTTTTACTTTTCATACCCCTATGAAAAGAAGCCTGGCGCTGGGAGGTCAGATATACTATGACCGGCGTAGTTTGTTAAAATCAACCTCTGCACTGGTGTCATTGACTTATAGGGCGCTTTTCACCGAACAACAAGGCATGAGCTTTGCGATCACTGGGGGTGCTTCCATGAATAATATCGAACTTGACAATATCAATGATCCGGCTATCCTTAGTGACCCTGCGCTCTTCGACTTGGTTGACAGTAATGTGACCCCCACCGCCAGTTTCGGTTTTAATTATTTCAATGGCGGATTTAACCTGGGCATTAGCCTTCCCTCTTTGTTCAAGAGGGAGGTTGTAGGAGTGGAGCAGTTTACTACCGTTGAATTGGATCCGGTCAAGAATTACATCTTGATGGCTAACTATCGACTTAATTTAGGCGACGGCTCATTTGCATTGGAACCGCATTTGTTATATAGGGTCACGGAAACTCTTCCCGACCAATGGGAGGCATTGGCGGTTCTGCACATGAAGAACATCCTATGGGTAGGAGGTAGCTACCGACAGGATTACGGCCCTACCGCTCTATTAGGCCTCAATGTTAAGGATTTTATGTCGGTAGGATATGCTTACGAATTTGCCAATACCTTGGTTGACGGTATTCCAGATGGTACTCACGAGATACAAATAAAGCTCAATCTAGGGAAATCCAAAAACTTCAAAAAACCGGAGAAAGAAGAAGAATCCGGCAACCGCGATGCCCGATTCTACTCGGGAGGTGAACCTCAGTTCTTTTATGAGGCAGCGCCGGTTGATCGCATAGGAACGGCTGATCAGCCCCTGGATGATCCCGGTCTGCAGGAGAACTTCCAGGAGGAAATGACTTCCGGTCACTATGTAATTCTAAAAGGCTTCAACTCATTCGAATCCGCCTATCAGTATTGGGCTGGTGTTATCAACGACTATGGCTATAAGGCTGGATTCGGATACAGCACCAGAGATGATCAGTACTATGTGTACCTCTATCACTCAGAGGATTACCAGGAAACAGAGATCGAACTGGAAAAAGCCAAACTGTTGGAATTATTTGAAGATGCCTATTCTCTGGAAATTGATTAAAACCATGAGCAGGAGAGAATTATATGGAATACTGTTTGGACTGGTAATAATGATCCAGGTTTTACCGATATGGGCCCAAACCCCAACTATAAGCAGCCTGGATAAAATATTTGCTCCGGTGAATGATACCATCACCATAAGCGGAAGCGGTTTTGGCAACGATGATACCATTTTGGATATACGATTTGGATCTGTAGCGGCTTCTATTGTTTCGGTTCAGGATACAGAAATTAAAGCCCTGGTGCCAGGCGGGACCACATTTAGCAGCGTGAGCGTAACCAATACCAGTAGTGGATTGATAGGGTACTCCTCACAGTTGTTCTTTATCAGTTTTGGTGGCGGACCATTCGATCCTAGCAGATTGACCGGCCCCACCACTTTCAGCGCTCAGAACGGCATTTTTGATATATGCATGTGTGATTTTGACGGTGACGGGAAAAACGATGTGGCCTCCAGCCATGACAACTCTCTCCTGGTAGATGTTTTCCGCAATACCAGCACACTGGCTGCAGTGAATTTCTCAAAATCCAGCTTGAACGCAGGGGCGAATACCTTGAATATCACTTGTCGGGATATCGACGGTGATGGCCTGCCGGATCTAGTCACCACCCGATCCGGAGCTAATTCAGTCTATGTATTTCGCAATCAAAGCACTCCGGGGAACATAAACTTCAGTACCGCCCAGGAATTGAATACCGGAGGTACCTTACCGCGAAAAGTGGTGATACGTGACCTTAACCTTGATGGCAAACCCGAACTGATCGTGTCAAATCAATCTACGGTGAACCTTTCCATTTTTAGGAATATAAGTACACCCGGCACCATAAGCTTTGGGCCTGAAGTGCCTTTCACCCTTCCCGCAACTGCACTAAACAGCTCGGGGCTGGCGGTGGAAGACCTCAATGGCGATGCCAAACCGGAAATAGTAGTGAATCCCTTTCTCAATGCAAATATTTATATCTTTCAAAATAATAGTACCAGTGGGGGTGGCGTGAGCTTCCGGCCGGTAGTGTTATTCAATGTGTCCGGGAATCTATCCGACGTGATCATAGGGGATCTGGATGGTGACCGTCGGGCTGATATAGCAGTATCCAGATTCTTGACCTCAGATATCTCTATTTTATTGAATCAAACTCCTAATAGCTCCGATCCTCTGGCTTTTGATGCCCCTAAGATTATCAGTACTATCGACTTACCACTGGGGATGGACTTAGGTGATCTGGATGGGGATGGGCTTACAGACTTGGTGGTAGCATCTGCCAGTGATAATCTGGATATGACCTTGCTGCGAAACATTAGTATTCCCGGAGATTTTTCTTTCGAACGGTTTGACCTCAATATAAACGACAAATCCAGAAATATTAAAATCGGTGATGTAAACGGCGATGCCAAGCCGGATATCACGTATACCGGAGTTCAGAATTTCCAAGTAGGGGTACTGCTTAATGCTAATTGCTATGTCCCCGAAATATCACCGGCAGGCCCTGTAACAGTTTGTTCCGGAAATACCGCCAGGCTTACCGCCAGCGGTGCTGCAGGCGTTACGTATAGCTGGTCTCTTGATGGGACTCCATTGGGTGTCAGTACGTCTTTTATTGACGCATCGGCATCCGGGGTTTATACTGTACAAGCTACTTCTCAAGGGGGTACCTGTGTCACTTCCAGTAACAGCGTTACTGTCACTGCCATAGGAGGGCCTGGTGGCGCCCCTTCAGCATCCAACAACGGACCGTTGTGTATCGGGGATGACCTGCAGTTATCCACTCCGGATGTCACAGGGGGTAGTTTTGAATGGACAGGTCCTAATGGTTTCAGTTCCACTCAGCAAAACCCCTTAATCCCAAATTTCACCACAGACATGGCAGGGGACTACCAGGTAAGGGTTACCTTGGGAGCTTGTATCAGTGCTTGGGGAACCACCACGGTGGCAGAAAGCCTCATACCTGACTACACCATCACCACTGGCGATGCAGTAACTTTCTGTCAAGGTAAATCAGCAAATTTATCAGTACCATTAACAGCAGGGCTATCATATCAGTGGGAACGTGATGGAATAGATATTGCCGGAGCAAATACCAATACCCTGGTTGCCGATGTGGCTGGTGATTACACTGTTAGGATTACCAACAGCGACAATTGTTCAAAAACCACCCCTCCACTGAGAATAGGGGTGGTATCTCCGCCTACCGCAAATTTTACTTCGGCTGATGAAGCTTGTATTGACTTACCGATATCATTTAATAACACATCGGTCTTCGATACCAATGAAAACATCTTCTTTGAATGGGATTTTGGCGATGGCGCTACCGCTACCGATTCGGATCCCACACATACTTACACTTCATTAGGTAATTATACCGTCAGTTTACTGGTGCATTACGATGATACCGATTGTAGTGATACTTTTAGTAAATCCATCAGTGTGGTGAACTCCCCTTCGGTTGAAATCCTATACGACCGAGATACTATCATGTGTGAAGGAGATACCATCAATCTATCGGTAGAGGATATTCACAACGGTTACCTCTGGAGTACCGGTGAGACCGGCAATAGCATTCAAGTAACTTCAGGAGGTATATACAGTGTGGATGTGACCACTACTTCAGGTTGCGTAGCCACTACCCAAATAGAGGTGGTAACTATGCCACAACCCGATATACAGATATCGGCTGATATCGATCAGATCTTCGCTGGCGATACAGTACAGCTTTCCGCCAGCGGCGGATTTAACTATCTATGGACACCTCTTGATGGGATAAGTGATCCCAATACGGATAATCCTTTGGTTTATCCCGTGAGAACCACGACCTACACCGTTACTGCAGAAGGAGCCAACGGGTGTTTAGGGTCGGCCGAAATTACCATTCAGGTAGGAGAGGGGATTAACGTGACACCCAAACCGCTGTTCTCTCCTAATAACGACGGTCAAAATGATCTTTGGATTATTGAGAATATTGAAAGATATCCGGACTGTACGGTGATTATTGTAGATCGTCAGGGCGATGTCCTTTACGAACGACGGCCTTACTTTGGAAATGAATGGGATGGCACTCTGGACGGAAATCCAGTAATAGAGGGGGCGTACTATTTTGTAATCCGTTGTGATGGAAGCAACAAGAATGCAGCTTCCGGAAGTATAACATTGATAAGATAAAGGAAGGAATAAAATGAGAACTGTTATTGGCTTATTATTCTTGCTGTGTTCATCCGACCTGGTATATGGTCAATTTATGTTAGGCGGCAAAGTGGGAGTCCATGGTAATACTATTAGATATGAACGAGCCTCCTTGCGTGAGCAGTACAAGGCCGATTACAAAGCTGGTTTCAACATAGGAGGGGGTATTACCTTTCCGGTAACGGAACTATTTTCCATGCACACGGAAGTGCTTTACGCCTATAAAGGCAAGGCCGTTAGAGTACCCCTGGAGTCATTTAAAAATACGGGGAACTATCATTACCTGGAAATGCCAATCATGATGAGGTATTTAGCTCTTCCCCAACAAAAAGTTTACCTGGCCATTGGCCCCAATTTGAGCTATTGGATCGCCGGCACTGGTAAGATCACTAATTTAACAGAAACCGTCGCTCCTGATCGATACAAAGTACAATTTGAAGACAACAGTTCGCCGGATGATCTGTTTATTGCCCACCCACAGCGTTTACAATTGGCCCTTATTGCAGGAATTGGTACTATACTGGCTGCCCAAGGTGATAATCGGATCATAATCGAGGCCCGTTATGAAATGGGACATTCTTTTCTGGGAAGTAAGGAAGGAGGAGTAATTCAGAGTTCTGGTGTATTCGATAATCTGCAATCCAAATATCAGCTAATAAGCTTGAATGTAGGTTATTATTGGGCCTTCCACAAGAAATCCAATAAGCGATCCAGTCACACCTATAAGGCTAAAAACCGCAAATAGGATTGATAAGGGCCTTTTTTGAGCTAATGAATTCCCTCCAACAACCATAAACCTGACCATAAAAGCTTACATGGGTGGGTATACAGTTAATTCTAAACAGAACCTGAGGTGATTACCTAATATTTTTACTGCTGAAAAACCTGCTTATTGTGCAATTGAGAGAGATTATACCTTGGATCAATTTACTGAGGGGCTATTGGCGGACTATGCTTCTAGTATTGGTGATCAGTATTGGGACCGTATCACTGTTTCCATTTGGGTTTCACGATTTTATAATCCATTTACTAGAACCTCAAGCCCCCCAATCCGAGCACCAGGCTCTGGCCTGTGCCACTGATCCCGATTTTAGCATACTGGCCAATTCAATTGCCGTAAATCCTCCAACCTGCCCGGATACTGACTTCTCGGTGAGTTTTGACATAGAAAATGTAGGTGACTTGGCTTATTCAGGTAATCTGGAAGTGTCTTTCTATCAAGGTGATCCCAACAATGCGGGTGCCATATTTTTAAATACCGAAACCGCTTCTCTGTCAGGCTTCGGGCCCGGGAATGTTACCACTTTGAACATGACAGTAACTGGTACCGGCCCCAGTTTTCAGTTGTACATTGCCGTAAATGACGCAGGGGTAACTACCACCCCTATTACTTGGCCCACCTCAGCCCAGACGGAATGCGACTATTCCGATAACGTGGCTTCTGTGGCGGTGGAGCCTAACCCCTTCACAGTATCATTGGAGAAAATTCAAGATAACACCAAGTGTGATGTTTCATTGCCGGATAACGGGGCAGCCAGGGCTTTTGTTTTGGAAGGGTCCAACGAAGTGATCGCCGGCTACACCTTCCAGTGGTTTCGATTCGGTGATCCGGTATTTACCGGACCAATTATTTCTGGCATTGACGAAGGAGATTATCAGGTGGTGGCAACTCATGATGCTTCCCAATGCCATTCCGATACCGCCAGCATTACCATCATCCGCGATAATGCCAGCAGCCCCATTCTGGAAATTGTACAGAACAGGTTATTTGATGATTGTAGAAAACCCAACGGTAAGGCAACGGTAAAAGTGGTGGATCCCAATGATCCCAGCAGCCCGGGACTGCCTCCGGGAAAATACGAATATCTATGGTTTGAAGGTAATCAGATCTTTGTAACCCCTCCCATTGGTACCAGTGAGGTAGAAAACTCTCTATGGCCGATATTTTATTCAGTATACGTAAAGGATAAAAAGACCGGATGTGATAATGTTGCTACCATACTAATTATGGATGACCCCAACGCTTATCCGGTTCCCGATATCAGCGTTACGGATGTCACCAGCTGTGTGGCCGACAACGGAGCATTGAGCGCCCGGGTAGATGGAAAGACCTCCCCCTTCACCTTTGAATGGTATATAGGCCCTAACGTAAAACCATCTCCCGACTTCACAGATCCGGATCTCACTGGTCTTCCTCCGGGGGATTATACCCTGGTAGTGACCAATAAGTGTCCATCGGATCCGGTGACCGTAACTATTGCCGATAACCGGATCACCCCGGTGGTCAACGTCAATTTAGATGCCGAGCAAACTTCTTGTAACGTTAGCGCTCCCAACGGGGCAGTAAGCGCTTCTGTGGATGAAACCGCCCAAGGTGGATCCGCCAATGAGACGGCCGGCTATACCTTCGAGTGGTTTAGCGGACAGACCACTTCCGGCAGCACAGTAGCCACCGGGGCTTCAGTTACCGGCCTGGCCTCAGGCACCTACACAGTATTAGTGACAGATGACATTACCGGATGTTTTAATTCTGCTGAAATATTCATCCCGGAAAACCTGGAAATTCCAGTGCCCACGGCAACTGTCACCGATCAGAATGCCTGTGACCCACCGGATGGAAGTGTAAGCGCTAATGTTGCAGGTGAGACCGCTGGGTTCAGTTTTTACTGGTTTATAGGCAATATAGGCACCCCTTCTCTGGGAAATGCTGATTTTACCACCGCTGCAGTAAATAATCTTGTAGCAGGTGACTACACCTTGGTGGTAGTGAACAACACCACCCAATGTGAGAGCAGCCCCCAGGTTTATACCATCAACGATAATACCACAACCCCGGTCATTAATCTATTATCACTTACAGAACAGGGAAGTTGTGATCCGGCCAATCCTTCCGGTAGCATTAGTGTGGATGCCGATGGGACCACCAGCGGGTATACTTTCAGATGGTTTAACGGTCAGAACACACTTCCGGCCAATGAAATAACCCCTTCACCGGGCGCCAGCATCAATGGATTAGCAGCCGGTACTTATACCGTACTGGTTCGCAATACTACCACTGGTTGTGAGGCCACCGCGGAGTATACCATCAATGAGACGCTCACTATTCCGGTGCCGGCGGTAACCGTCACCGATCAGGATGCCTGTGATCCACCCAATGGCAGCTTAAGCGCGGATGTGGGAGGACAGACTGCCGGGTTTAGCTTCTATTGGTTCATTGGAAATGTAGGTACTCCTACTTTGGCAAATGCCGATTATACTACTGCCGCAGTTACGGACCTGGTGGCAGGCGATTACACCTTGGTAGTGGTGGACGACAACAATCAATGCCAGAGCGCTCCTGAAGTTCATACCATTAATGACAATACCTCCACCCCGGTGATCAATTTATTGTCACTAACTGATCAGGGAAGTTGTGATCCGGCCAATCCTACCGGTAGCATTAGTGTGGATGCCGATGGGACTACCAGCGGTTATACTTTCAGATGGTTTAACGGTCAAAATACACTTCCGGCCAATGAGATAACCCCTTCTCCGGGCGCCAGTATCAATGGACTAGCAGCCGGTACTTATACCGTACTGGTCCGCAATACTACCACTGGTTGTGAGGCCACCGCGGAGTATACTATCAATGAGGTGCTCACTATTCCGGTGCCGGCGGTAACCGTCACCGATCAGGATGCCTGTGATCCTCCCAATGGCAGCTTAAGCGCAGATGTGGGAGGACAGACTGCCGGGTTTAGCTTCTATTGGTTCATTGGAAATGTAGGTACTCCCACTCTGGCAAACGCCGATTATACTACTGCCGCAGTTACGGACCTGGTGGCAGGCGATTACACCTTAGTGGTGGTAGATGATGTTAACCAATGTCAGAGCGCTCCTGAAGTCCATACCATTAATGACAATACCTCCACTCCGGTGATCAATTTATTGTCACTAACTGACCAGGGAAGTTGTGATCCGGCCAATCCTACCGGTAGCATTAGTGTGGATGCCGATGGGACCACCAGCGGTTATACTTTCAGATGGTTTAACGGTCAAAATACACTTCCGGCCAATGAGATAACCCCTTCTCCGGGCGCCAGTATCAATGGACTAGCAGCCGGTACTTATACCGTACTGGTCCGCAATACTACCACTGGTTGTGAGGCCACCGCGGAGTATACTATCAATGAGGTGCTCACTATTCCGGTGCCGGCGGTAACCGTCACCGATCAGGATGCCTGTGATCCTCCCAATGGCAGCTTAAGCGCAGATGTAGGAGGACAGACTGCCGGGTTTAGCTTCTATTGGTTCATTGGAAATGTAGGTACTCCTACTCTGGCAAATGCCGATTATACTACTGCCGCAGTTACGGACCTGGTGGCAGGTGATTACACCTTGGTGGTGGTAGATGATGTTAATCAATGTCAGAGCGCTCCTGAAGTCCATACCATTAATGATAATACCACTACACCGGTAATAAATCTTCTTTCAGTAACCGATCAGGAAAGTTGTGACCCGGCTAGTCCCACCGGCGGCATCAGCGTAGATGCTGATGGCACTACCACCGGTTACACTTTCAGATGGTTTAATGGCCAAAATACATTGCCGGTAAATGAGATCACCCCCTCTCCGGGCGCTACTATTACCGGATTGGATAATGGAATCTATACCGTTTTAGTCAGAAACGACCTTTCGGGTTGTGAGAATTCCCTGGAAGTGACGGTGAATGAAAATATTATAGTACCCACTTTATCTGCCAATACTATAGATCTTACTAACTGCAGTCCGCTAAACGGAAGTATTACGGTGAATGTAAGTAGTGGAGTACCGGCAGATTACACTTTCTCATGGTATGACGGAACTGTCACCAAGGCAACCCCGGATTATGCAGAGACCGGAAATACGCTTACTACATTGGATGCCGGTGACTATACTGTAGAAGCTTTCAATAATATTACCAACTGCTCAGCAGAGCCGATAACTGTTACCATAGCGGATAATACGCCGGTAATTACTATTACTCAGACTGATATAGTAAAACCATCTGATTGTAATACCGCAGCGGGGGAACTCGAGGTTCTTGCCAGTAGCCCCGGCGCTCCGGTATTTACTTATGAGTGGTTTAGTGGAAGAGCCCCATTCTCCGGAGGTCCCATTGGCACCGGCACCAGGATCACTGGGTTGTTGTCCGGGGTTTATACGGTGATTGTAACCGATCAAAGTACTGGATGTCAAGCAGATAGCGCTATGAACCTTCCATTCGATGGCGCTCCGGAGGTACTAATTGATGTTACTAACACAGTAAACAACAACACCTGTGATGCTTCAGCATACAACGGAGAGATAGCGGTACAGATCGATCCTGCAACTTTGAGTTTAACCGATCCTGGTGATGATCAAAACGAGTACCTGTTACATTTATACGCAGGCCCAAATCCTATCGGAACTCCTACTACTCAAAATAGTCCCGCAGTATTTACCGACCTTGCTCCTGGAGATTATACCATAGTAGCTGAGCAAAATTTTAGCCCAAACTGTCCATCGGTGCCAATACTGGTAACCATTGAGGATGAAGCAGTAAATCCCGTATTGGATGTGACCCAAAATACTCCCAATACCAATTGCGGACCCACCAATAGCAATGGTATTCTGGAGATTGAGATTGATGGGGGAGCAGCCCCTACGGATTACAATATCAACTGGTTTGAGGGTAGTGATACCGGGGCCCCTCCGCTGGGCACCAACTTTGGGGTTGTTACGGGTATTAACGGAGAAAGGATTGAGCAACTGCCTGGTGGATTTTACACTGCAGAAGTCACTAATATTGCATCGGGCTGTACCACCGTAGATACCTATCAGGTATTTGATAATCAAGAAATTATCACCATTACGGCTGTGGATATGACCCTAGCGCCCCAGGATGACTGTAGCCCTCCCAATGGTAGCGCCACCGTTAACGCGATCAGAGAAGACGGGGTTGCCGTGGCCTACAACGGTACCAACTATGATTTTGAGTGGTACGATGAAAATTTAAATCTGCTTCCGACTCCCACTCCAGCAAATAGCTATACCGGATTAGCAGCAGGGATATATTTTGTAGTGGCCATCAATAACTCTAGTAGTTGCCGGGGCAGTGAAGTGGCGTTCGAAATTGAAGATCAGTCTACAGCGCCTACTGTGACCTTAAATGTAGTACAGCCTAATGTGAATTGTGATGTGAGTAATCCTACAGGATCTCTGCAAGCCTCTGTCAATGGGACTTTAGCTGACTATACTATTGAGTGGTTTGAAGGAGAGAATAGTACTACCACACCATTGCCAGGGGCCAATGTCAGCGGAACTAATGGAGAACTGGCAATTAATCTGGCCGCTGGATTCTACACAGTACGTTTTACCGACAACGTAACCCCTGGAATTGGCTGCTCTACCACTGCCACTATGGAAATTGTGGATGACTTCCCGGAAGTAACCATCAGTCAGGCGGACTTAACCCTCACACCGCAAGATGATTGTAGCCCGACCAACGGCAGTGCTACGGTAAATGCCGTGACTGAAGATGGAGTAGCTACTGCTTACAACGGTACCAACTATGAATTTGAGTGGTACGATGAAAATCTTAACCTGCTGCCAGATCCTAGTCCGGAGAACAATTACACCGGATTAGCGGCAGGATCGTATTTTGTGGTAGCCATCAATACCAGCAGTAGTTGCCGCAGTAGTGAAGTGGCATTTGAAATAGAAGATCAGACGGCGCCTCCCATAGTAACTCTGAATGTGTTACAACCCAATGTTAATTGTGACGTGAGCAATCCTACTGGGTCCCTGGAAGCTTCAGTCAATGGGACTTTAGCTGACTATACTATTGAGTGGTTTGAAGGAGAGAACAGCACCACCACACCATTGCCTGGGGCCAATGTCAGTGGCGCTAATGGGGAACTGGCAATTAATCTGGCCGCTGGATTTTACACAGTACGTATTACCGACAACGTAACCCCTGGAATTGGCTGCTCAACCACTGCCACCATGGAAATTGTGGATGATCTCCCTGATATTACCATCAGTCAAGCTGATCTGGTGGTTACCCCACAAGATGACTGTAGCCCGCCCAACGGCAGTGCCACGGTAAATGCAGTGACTGAAGATGGAGTAGCCACCGCCTACAACGGATCCAACTATGAATTTGAGTGGTACGACGAAAATCTTAACCTGCTGCCGGATCCCAGCCCGGAGAATAATTACACCGGATTAGCGGCAGGATCGTATTTTGTAGTGGCCATCAATACCACCAGCGGTTGCCGCAGCAGTGAGGTGGCTTTTGAAATCGAAGACCAGACCGCTCTGCCAATGGTTACCCTGGCCGTAACCCAACCGAACATTAGTTGTGATGTCAGTAACCCCATGGGAGCTTTGGAAGCTTCCGTCAACGGCAATTTAACTGATTACACCATCGAGTGGTTTGAGGGAGAGAACAGTACCACCACACCATTGCCGGGAGCCAATGTCAGCGGAGCTAATGGTGAACTGGCCATAAACCTGGCCGCTGGATTCTATACTGTGCGATTCACCGATAATGTTACTCCGGGGGTAGGCTGCTCTACTACTGCCACTATGGAAATTGTGGACGATTTCCCTGAAATTACCATCAGTCAGGCTGACTTGGTGGTCACTCCTCAAGATGATTGTAGTCCGGCTAATGGCAGCGCTACAGTGAACTCCATTACCGAAGATGGAGTAACTAATGCTTACAACGGCACCAATTATGATTTTGAGTGGTTCGATGAAAATCTCAATCTGCTCCCAGCTCCTAACCCCGCCAATAGCTACTCCGGATTAGCAGCAGGATCATATTTTGTAGTGGCCATCAATGCCACCACTGCATGCCGCAGTAGTGAAGTGGCTTTTGAAATTGAAGACCAGTCCGCATTACCAGTGGTTACCCTGGTAGTAACCCAGCCTAATATAAGCTGTGATGCCAGCAACCCCATGGGAGCCCTGGAAGCATCAGTAAACGGTAATCTGGCTGACTACATCATTGAATGGTTTGAAGGAGAAAACAATACCACCACTCCATTACCTGGGGCGAATGTTAGCGGTACCAATGGAGAATTAGCAATAAATCTAGCGGCTGGCTTCTATACTGTGCGGTTTACCGATAATGTAAATCCAGGAGTTGGATGTCAGGCAATCGCGACCATGGAGATCATTGATGATCCGGCTCAGTTGACCATTACTCAGGCGGATCTGTTCCTGCACCCTCAAGAAAACTGTTCACCTCCCAATGGTGAGGCTAGGGTGGACACGGTGAGAGAGGATGGTGTTGCAGTTGCGGTAAATGGCACTAATTACAGTTTCGAGTGGTACGATGATGCCATGAACTTGCTGCCTGGATCTGCCAACCAGATCAATAATATAGTAGCTGGACAATACTTTGTGGTGGCGATCAATAATACTACGGGTTGCCGTACGGATGAAGTAGCGTTTGAAATTCTGGATGAAACTTCACCTCCGGTAATTGAATTACCAAGTTTCATGAATCCCACCCAATGTGATGGCGTAAATCAGGGAGGTACTTTGGTGGTGACCTCCGATGGAGTCTCAGATACCAATAATTATACCTACGAGTGGTATGTGGGAGGCCAGCCGGTGAGCGGGTCACCGTTCATCGCTAATAATTTTGTAGCCGATAACCTATCAGCCATAGAATATACCGTGGTGGTCACCAATAATGCCACTGGTTGCAGCAGCGCTGCCAGCTATACTTTGCAAACAGAAGTAGTTACACCATTTGTATCCGCTTCCTCAGAACCGGTTACCAATTGCGATGCCCCCAATGGAAGTTTATTTGCCACGGTGATCAATACCACTGCTACTTATGATTTTAACTGGTATACCGGTACTGATACCTCCGGTAGTCCTGACTTCACCGGGCAAACGGTAGAGAATATGGGACCTGGGACCTATACGGTAATAGCCATTGACCAGTCTGATGCGAGTTGTATTTCAGAACCTGATACTGTAATTATCGAGGATGCCCGGTTTGACGGCTTCCTGGTGGAAATCACTCCTGAAGCGCCGTTATCAAATTGTGACCCCGCCAATCCCAATGGCATACTATCAGCCACAGTTAATGGTGAAATCACCGGTTATGAATATGAATGGTATTTGGGCACCGATACTACCGCGGTACCGGTGGCATTCGGCAGTGTAGCCACTGGTCTGACTGATACTTTGTATACAGTTGTGGCCATCGACGTTATTACCCAGTGCCGCAATACCGCAAGTTATACCCTGGGATCAGAGTTTTTACCTATTCCCATACCCGATACCAATGTAATGGACGCTACTAGCTGTATTGTGGGGAATGGGGCTATACAGGCTACTGTTGGCGGTAATGTAAAAGACTACACCTTTGATTGGTATCCCGGCAATGAAGTAGTGGGTACCCCGATCTTTACCGGTCCCGACTTGGTGGACCTGAATAGTGGAGAGGAGTACACCGTAACGGCTACTTCCAATATTACCGGTTGTACTTCAGATCCCATAACGGCAATCGTTGGAGAGGACAAGAATGCTCCTCAGTTCGAATATCAAGTGTCTAATGCCACTTGTCTGGATCAAAACGGGGTGGCAACTATCATTTTAGAGGATACCACCAATGTAGCCTTGATCGAGTGGTCGAACGGGGTACAGGGACCTGAATTGAGAAATTATCCTCCAGGACAATACATGGTAACGGTTACGGATACGCTGGGCTGTGCCACCACCCAAATGATTGAAATAGGATCTGAGATCAATGTCTTTAACGGGGTATCGCCTAATGGAGATGGTTTTAACGATATCTTCCATATCGACTGTATCCAGAATTTCCCTAATAACATTGTCAGAATTTATAACCGTGCCGGGCAATTGGTCTATATGCATGAAGGCTATGATAATACCACAGTGTTTTTCGATGGTGTAGGAAATGAAGGTATATATCTATCCGGAAATCAGGTGCCTGATGGTACCTACTATTATATAGTTGATAAACGAGATGGCTCAGAGCCGAGAGCCGGTTATTTAGAACTACTGAGGTAAAATGAGATTGGGTGGATTAAAATCGACGTTGGTTTTATTGCTGTTACTGGCAATAAGTCCCCTCATGGGGCAACAAAAAACCGTGGTTTCCCAGTACATGTTCAATGGCCAGGTACTGAATCCGGCATATTCCGGGGTTCATGAAAAATTAAGCGCTACCGCCATGTACCGAAATCAGTGGGTAAACCTGGAAGGTGCCCCTACAATACAGACATTGACCGTCAACACCGGTTTTAAACGGAATAAAACCGGAATAGGTGTAATGATCTCCAATGATGAGTTGGGGATCCATCGGGATTTAAGTGTTTATCTCAGTTACAGCTACAAAATCCAATTCAATAATGGCGCCTTGTCTATGGGGCTGCAAGGGGGATTTAATCATTTAAATTCAGACTTCACCAAGTTAAATTTAAAAAATCCCGGCGGACCTATTTTAGCAGGGGAGCGCGGTGAGTTCAACCCTAATTTTGGAGCAGGTCTTTTTTATTATTCAGACATTGCCTACATGGGTATTTCTGTACCCTATATCCTCAGTAATAAAATTATTAGTGCAGAAAACATCATTAGTGAGGCCCGGGAATCCAGGTATTATTATTTTACTACCGGTAGAGCATTCCACTTAAACCAGAATGTAATATGGAAGCCTTCCATACTAATCCGATTTCAGGAAGACGCTCCACTGGGATATGATCTGAATACCAACTTTGTGTTTAAGGAACTAGTGACGCTAGGTGCAAGCTATCGCAGTGGAGATGCATTCTTATGGTTATTTGAACTGCAATTAAACGATAAATTCCGTTTCGGGTATGCCTATGATATGACTACCAGCGGTCTCAACCAATTCAGTAATGGCACCCATGAGTTGATGCTGAATTATCGTATCGACATATCCCGTGGCATAAGCGGTAAATTTATTCCCTGTCCCAATATCTTCTAACCATCTCGGTTATTGGTCTGCAAAGCAGATTGTTATATCTTTGTAGGATCAATAAACTGTAATGGACGTTATGAAGATAAAGTTGCTGATTATTACCCTGCTGCTATTTTCCGCTACCGGTAGCTTGACCGCACAAGATGTCAAGGAATCCCCGGAGTACAAAAGGGAGAAGCAGGTTTACAACCAGGGTTTAAAATATGGCGATGTAAATGTGGCGAGAAATGCATTGTATAATTTGATGGCCTTGGACCCACAGGACATCAGTTTGCTGGACTCTCTGGCTTTTCTCTACTTCGACTATCAACGCCACACATCCTGCATTTTGGTTTGCCTTGATCTGCTGAGTATTAATCCCGATAACTTGGCCGCTTTGGAAATGAGCGCTATATCTTATGAGAACCTGGGTTTGAAGGATAAGGCTTTGGAGAGATATGAGAGCATTTATCTAAAGCGTAACAATGTATTCACCTTATATAAAGTGGCTGCTTTGCAATTTGAACTCGATCGGCTGGTGGAGAGTATGACCAATGTGAGTATCCTGCTGGAGCATCAGGATTCCAAGGATGCAAAGATTACCTTAAGTTCTCAACAGGGAGGGGCTCAGGAAATACAAATTCTGGCAGCGGTTTATAACTTAAAAGGGCTCATTGAAAAGCAACAAGATAAGAAAGATGCTGCCAGGGTCAGTTTTAACGAAGCGTTGGCCATTGCCCCGGACTTCTCTTTAGCAAAAACCAATCTGGAGTCCCTGGAATAGGATATTGATCGAAACTATAAAAGACGCCTGGTAATATATCTGGCGTTTTTTTTATTTTCATATGCAACCCTTGCTTTTGATTAAGGTCTTTTCTACGAAGGTTGTAATAATTTGGAAGCTACCTATCAGAATATTCATCAAAAGGTCATTGACCAATGTAAGCTGGGTGACCGGCAGGCACAGTTTGAGTTTTATAAACTGTACTCCAAAGCCATGTACAACATTTCCTACCGCATTACCAACAATGAGATGGATGCGGAGGATGTTTTGCAGGAATCATTCGTCAGTGCTTTTCGCAATATGAATAGTTACCGGGGTACGGCTTCGATAGGAGCATGGCTGAAACGAATTGTGATCAACAATGCCATTAGCTTGGTAAAACAGCGAAAAAAGGACTTTTTACCAGTAGAAGAGTATGACATGCTACCTGATGCTGAGCCGGATGATGATACGGAATTGTATCTAAACCTGGAAAAGATACGCAGAGCAATACAGCTATTGCCTGATGGATATCGACTGGTTTTTTCTCTCTACCTTTTGGAGGGATATGACCACGGTGAGATAGCTTCCATATTGGAAATAAGCGAATCAACTTCAAAATCTCAATACAACCGGTCGAAAAAGAAGTTAAGACAAATAATTAAAGAGGAGGTTACTTACGATGGATAATCTGGAAAAATATTTGAGGTCCCATCGCGATGCGCTGGATGTCAAGGAACCTAGAGATAAGGTTTGGAATAGGATCGAAACGGAACTGGATGAGACTCCTGGCCATAAAATGTGGTTGTGGAAAGCAGCTGTCATTGTGCTGATAGCGGTTTGTGCCTTCTTGGTTTGGGAACGTAACTATTGGCGTGATCATTCAGCTGCCGTGGCGGTAAGTGAGATAAATCTTGACCCGGAATTTGAGGAAACTGAGTTGTACTACACCCAGCTAATTCAAGAGAAGCAGCAGTTGATCACTCATTACCGGCAGCAGAATCCGGATTTGGTAGAATCATTTCAGGCCGATCTTGATAATCTGGATTCGCTGTACCTGGAACTAAAAACAGAGTTTATAGAGACCAGTAACCAGACAGTGGTTGAAGCCATGATCAACAACCTGCAATTAAGAATGGAATTGCTTAATCAGCAGATAAAAATTTTAGAGAAAATTGATAATAATCATCATGAGGAGACAACAACAATTATTTAGCGGGTTTATAGCCCTTTCATTATTGGCCAGTATGCAGCTTGCATGGGGCCAGACCCAAGAGGTAAAGCTTGACCAGTCCTTCAATGTGACTAAATCCACCAAGCTGCGCATTGATAGTCGATTTGGTAAGGTTCACATTAACACCTGGACTCAAAATAGGATTGAAGTGAAGGTTTTAGCAGAAGCCAGTGGGTCCGAATCCGAAGCCAGAGCAATTCTTGACCGCATCACCATTGATGTGGATGAATCATCGAGTACCATAAGCCTGGAAACTGAAATTGCGGAATCCCGGAAACGAAATCGAAATCAGAGGTTTAAAATTGATTATACCGTTAAAATGCCCGTTGGAAATCCTTTAGACCTGGAACATCGGCACGGAGATATCTATCTCGATAATTTTCAGGGACCATTGGTACTTGAACTGGCCCATGGACAGATAGTAGCTGAAGAGCTAACCGGTACCGGTGATATAAGTTTACAGCATGGCAGCGGTGGCAGGATAACCGCTTTAGGCCAAGGTGAATTGGAGATTCAGCATTACCAAAATTTTCGGATTGGAAAACTGGGCTCCACTAAAGTTGAAGTTGCCCACTCGTCTCTGGAAGTAGAAGAAGCTGGAGATTTTGATGCCGAAATACGCCATAGTAAAGTGGACTTAGCTTCGGCAGGGGCTACCGATATTTCCTTGCAACACAGCACATTGACAGGAGGTGATTTTGACAAGGTAAGTGCAGATATGCAGCATTCGGAACTTTCTTTGAAGCAACTCAAGGAATCAATTAACGCCGACGGCAGCCATAGCCAGGTAAAAATAGCCCGATTGCTAAAAGGCTTTTCGACTGTTGAGTTTGATGGCAATCACAGTTACTTAAGCCTTGGGCTGGAGTCCGGAGCGAGTGCAAACCTGGATGTTAACCTTCACTTTGGCAATTTGAAATACTCTGAATCCGATATCAATATGACCCAGATTATCAAAGAAAACCATAATTCTCAGTATAAAGGCACTATCGGATCAAGCCCTAGCGGCAAGATACTGGTAAAAGGAAGTTTCACAGATTTTAAATTAGGAAGGTGATCAGTAATGCAGATCCTGTAGTTCGAACTGGTCCTGATTAGAATCAAGTAATTTCCCGTCGGTGCATTTCAGTACTCTGGCGGGAAATTTTTCTATTATATTGTAATCATGGGTAGCCATCAGCACTGCAGTGCCGCTGTTGTTAATTTTTTGGAAGATATTATAGATTCCTTCGGATACTTGTGGATCTAGGTTTCCTGTAGGTTCATCCGCAATAAGTAACTCGGGTTCGTTGATCAAAGCTCTGGCGATAACTACCCGTTGTTGTTCCCCACCACTTAATTGATGAGGAAATTTACTATCAACGCTACCTAGCCCCACCGTCATCAACACTTCTGCCAGCCGGTTTTTCATTTTTGCCCGATCTTTCCAATTAGTGGCCTGCATGACAAAAAATAGGTTTTCAGCCACCGTGCGGTCGTCAAACAACTGAAAATCCTGAAAGACAATTCCCAGCTTTCGCCGTAAGTAGGGGATTTGACTTTTTTTTATGGAGCTGAGATCATAACCGGCAACTTTGACAGCCCCTAACTGAAGTGGCAGGTCACAGTAAAGGGTTCGAAGCAAGGTGGTTTTTCCCTGTCCGGTTTTTCCCACTAAATACACGAACTCACCCTTGTCGATCTCAAAGTTAAGCTCTCCAATTATAGTACGTTGTTCCTGAAATACGGCGGCATCTTTTACCGATACCACCGCAGATTCATTAAAGGTCATCTACAACTTCAATTTTTGTAATTTTCCAAATGGCAATCTTTCGATAAGGCCGGCCAGTTGGTTTTCCTTGCCAGCTAGGCCATATTTTTCCAAATTTTTTAAAGGCCTGTCCGCCCTGAAGTAGGCAATCAAAACGAATGATTCATCCCGCAGTTGTATGTAATCTGGAATTTTAGCCTTTCCTCTTACTTTAATTATATACATGGTGTGGAATAGGTCATCCGGCGATTCAACTGAGAACTTTTCCAGCTTCTTGCGCTTTGCGATGATCTGCCAGGAATTGGGCCAATCCTTTATCTGTCAAAGGATGATGTAACAAGCCCATAATAACTTTATAAGGACAGGTAGCTACATCTGCACCTACTTCAGCACATTGCAACAGATGCATGGTGTGCCGGATACTGGCGGCCAGCACCTCAGTAGGGAATCCGTAATTGTGGAAAATTTGCACTATTTGACTTATAAGTCCCACACCGTCAGTGGCGATATCATCTAATCTACCCATAAAAGGAGAGACATAACTCGCTCCGGCTTTGGCCGCTAATAACGCTTGTCCTGAGGTAAAAATTAGGGTGCAGTTAACCCGTATGCCCTCATTGGAAAGGTATTTTATGGCTTTTACCCCGTCCTTGATCATTGGTATTTTCACCACTATCTTATCATCGATTTGGGCCAGGCTCTTACCCTCTTCGATCATTTCTGCATAGTCCGTGCTGATCACTTCAGCACTTACATTATTATCTACGCTATCACAAATAGCTTTGTAATGAGCGCGAACTTCTTCATCCCCGGCTATGCCCTCTTTAGCCATAAGGGAGGGGTTGGTAGTGACGCCATCCAGAATACCTAAATCCTGGGCTTCACGGATTTCTTGCAGGTTGGCAGTATCGATAAAAAACTTCATGGTGGTGTTTTTGATTATTAAACCAAGATAATACTTTGAGGTGACCAAAACTAAAAAAGGCAAATCGGATATCGCACCGCTACGACTGTCTACCCTTGCTTCCTTCCGGCCCTGGGGGAGTTCGACAGGAGCTGGTCGTATCGATTTGCCAGTACAAATTTAATATAAAAAGGTAAACGGCGGTAATCTTTGTCAGGACTTGTGCATAATTATACCAGCCCCTTCAAATATAAATTGAATTCCAGTGCACTGCCCTCTGTAAATCCATCAGCATCCAAATCCTGATAAATATCAGGATCAAATTGCCGTGCTGTTTTAAGAACCTGACCCTGGCGGTCCAATAACAATTCCACCCCGTTCAAAGTCTCCGGATCTACCTGCACCAGGATGGTAAAATCTTGGGTCTGAAGTTTATAGTACTGATGAATAGTGTGTCCTGCCATCAAGAGCGGTAAGAGTAAGATACAGAGGACAACTCAGGAAGATCCTGGGGTAATTTTATTTGTGTTACCAGTTGCTCCTCCAATAAATCCGACCAGGCCAATAAATAATCAATCACATGAAGTTTGTGATTAAATCTGAGTTTTGGCACTCCAATTTTCTGTAATACTTGCCGATCTGACAACTTCTCCAGATGCTCCAGGTCCTGGATACTCAATCCGGCTGCCAGCATTTTGCTGATCAATTGGTCCATAGGCAGTCCGCTATTGGGGCAATATACCCGGCTTTGCTCCGTCCAGTTGCCTTCACTATGCATGGCAAGCCGGTGTATATCGGCTTTGGAAATATTAGTTAATTCCTGCGCCAGGTGCCCGCAATTACAGCTTCCCATATGCCCCCACTGGTAATCCGCTGCTCCTTGTAAGCGCTTCGCCGTTTTTCGTAGCGTATCAATCAGTAGGGGGTTGGGTTTAGCCATCGGTGTATGGTTTAGACTAATATAATTAATTGGTAAATCATTTTCCAAAAATAATTCTCCTCCCGGCAATAATCATTTCTCCATAGAAGGTTCCAGTCATTCTATCAAAGGGGCACTGATCCGGGTTAATAACCTCTCATAGAATTTCCCTAGCTTCTCCGGCTATAATCAGGTATTATTGCAGTTTATTAGTCAAAAAATATCTGTAGAAATAGCTAGAATGAAATTCCAAATTACTACCCTCTTTATCACTGTAATAGCAACAGCTGTATTCTCCGGTTGTCAAGAAGGCACCACTCAACACGATGATCCTGAAGTCCAGGGTATTGTCATGGAGAATATGGATACCACAGTAAGCCCGGCCGAAGACTTCTTTCGCTATGTAAATGGTCATTGGCTGGAAACCACTGATATTCCAAGTGATGAGGGAAGCTGGGGAAGCTTCAACGAATTGAATGAATACAATAATGAGATAGTCCTCCAGGTGCTGGAAAAAGCGGCTGCCGATGAACAATATAGGGAAGGATCAGATGAAAGAAAGGTGGCCGATTTTTATGCCATTGGTATGGATTCAACCTTGGCGGAAGAAATGGGGCTATCGCCTATAAAGGCAGGGTTGGAAAAGATAGAATCCATCGAAAGCCTGGAAGATCTACAGTCATACCTTTCTGAGGATCAACTCATCGGGGGTAACGCTTTTTTTAATTTCGGACTATTACCTGATCTGAAAAACAGTGATATTATGGCGCCGTATTTGTTTCAGGCCGGCCTGGGACTACCCGATCGCGATTATTATACCAAAACGGACAGCAAGTCTGTTGAGATACGTGAGAAGTATCAGAAACATGTGGCCCGAATGCTTCAGTTTCTCCAGTATTCCGCTACAGAAGCCGATGAGGCGGCAGAAATCATTATGGGAATGGAAACAGAGTTGGCGGAAGCAGCTTTGACCAACGTGGAGAAACGGAATATTCCTCTGTTGTATAACAAATATGCGGTGGATGATTTATCCGAACTTTCCGAAAACTTTAATTGGAATGGATACCTGGAAAGCATTGGGGCTGAGGATCTTGACACCATCATTGTGACCCAACCTAAGTACATGAAGGCATTTGATAAAGTGATTCATAGCAGTCCGGTAATTAATTGGAAGCATTATCTTAGATGGCATCTAATCGACCAGGCAGCTCCTTTTCTGCATCATGAAGTGGTATCGGCTGATTTTGATTTTTTTGGTAAGGAACTACGGGGTACGGATTCCATGCGACCAAGATGGAGACGGGTTTTGAACCAGACCAATCAGGCCTTGGGAGAAGCTCTTGGCAAGCTTTACGTAAGTGAAACATTTCCCCCTGAAGCCAAGGCCAAAGCTGAAGAGATGGTAGATAATATCGTAGAGGCATTTGGTGACCGCATTCGGAACCTGGAGTGGATGTCGGACTCAACCAAAGAAAAAGCTCTACAAAAACTCAGCACTTTTAATGTTAAGATCGGATATCCCGATAAATGGAGAGATTATTCTGATCTGGTGGTAGAAAAACCTCAGGTAGAATCCAGCGGAGAATCAGGAGGAT
The DNA here is from genome assembly GCA_965224285.1 of Cyclobacteriaceae bacterium. GTDB lineage: Bacteria > Bacteroidota > Bacteroidia > Cytophagales > Cyclobacteriaceae > JAJCYK01. Next base: position 1,649,258 of record OZ245043.1, on the reverse strand, counting down.
CATACTACAGCAATGTGATGAATGCCAATAACTTCGAGTTTAATAGGCAGTTGGCCAAACTGGGAAAACCTGTGGATAAGGATGAATGGCAGATGAATCCCCAGACAGTGAATGCCTATTATCATCCGCTGATGAATGAAATAGTATTTCCGGCCGCTATTTTACAACCCCCATTTTACAACTATAAAGCAGACGCAGCGGTGAACTACGGCGGGATCGGAGCTGTGATTGGCCATGAGATAAGCCATGGGTTTGACGACTCCGGTAGCAGGTTTGATGCAGAGGGTAACATGAATAATTGGTGGACCAGCTCAGATTCAGCTGAATTTGTAGCACGAACCGGGAAGCTAGTGGATCAATTTGATCAGTATTCACCATTGGATAGCACATTTGTAAATGGTAAACTGACCTTGGGAGAAAATATAGGCGACCTGGGGGGTATCAGTGTGGCTTTTGATGGATTACAGCGTCATTTGGCAGAGCATGGGAATCCTGGCGAAATAGATGGTTTTACTCCGGAACAACGCTTCTTTATTTCCTGGGCTACCATCTGGCGAACAAAATATCGGGATGAGAGCTTACGTACTTTGATCAATACCAATCCTCATTCTCCTGCCATGTATCGGGCTAATGGCCCGATCAGCAACCTACCTACTTTCTATGAGGCCTTTAACGTAGGCCCGGATGACCCCATGTGGAGACCGGACAGCTTAAGAGTTCATATCTGGTGATGTAGTTTCACTTTGGGGTTTGGGGCGATCGGCAGTATTTTGCTTGCCTATATGAGAAAATTTACTTTTTTTGCATGCTACAAATTTTCAGATAGATGGGAAAAGGAGATAGAAAAACCAGGAGAGGTAAAATAATCAAGGGTACCTATGGAGTAAGTCGCCCACGAGCTAAGAAAAATAAAAGTAAATATATTCCCAAGGAACAGGAGGTAGTTAAAAAGGCTCCTGCCAGAAGAACCCGGACCCGGAAAAAAGCAGTAAAAGAGCCGGCCGCAGAAGAGACAGTAGTAGAAAAAGTTGAGCAACAGAAAAAAGTTGACAAGCAGCAGGAGGAGATAGCTGCTGCCAGCGCAGCCACATCTGCTACCAAGGAGCCTAAACCGGAGCAAAAAGCAGAGGTGGAGCCTAAACCCCAGGGCAAGGCAGAATCTAAAGCCAAAGCAGAACCTAAAGCCAAAGAAACCAAAACAGACGCCAAAGCTGGAGAGGCTAAAGCCAAAGAGACCAAATCCAGGGCAAAACCTAAAGCTAAGGCCGCTAAATCAGAAGCAACGCCTAAAACCAAGGAAGCTAAAGCTGAAAAAAAGACAGAGGACAAGGATAAAACTCCGGCGAAATCTTCCGCAGGTAAAACGGACAGCAAAGCTGCTCAAACCACTAAAAAGGGGGCTGCTCAAACCAAGAAAACCGATAAGCCAAAAAAAGCTGCCAGTTCAAAAACCAAAACTGCAGCTAAAAAAAGTGACTAATAAATTTTACAATTAATACCTCACAGATTATCTTTATAATCTGCAATGAGTATAATTAGCAATATAATGACAATATGGTGGATTCAAGGTACTTAACCGTGCGTTGAACAGCCAATTAGTATATAAAATATCAATAACCCGCTGTTTGGCGGGTTTTTTTTATGACTGCTGAAAATAAGAAACATTGGGAAAACATAAACTTCATACCCGATATCTCAAGCTATTAGCTGACACTCAAACTCCAGTAGGGATCTATCTGCGGCTACGGGACAAATATCCAAACTGTATTCTACTTGAAAGTTCCGATTATCACGGAAGCGAGAATACTTTCAGCTATTTATGTTGCCAACCATTGGCAAGCTTCGCTGTAGCCAATGGAGAGATAAATATAAACTGGCCAGATGGTCGAACAGCAACGGAATCCCTAGCTGATGTGGGGGTAGTAGATAGACTTATTGACTTTGCTGGGAGTTTTGAGGTCGACGACCACCAACTGAAATTTAGCAGCAACGGGCTTTTTGGCTATATGGCGTTCGATGCGGTTCAGCATTTTGAAGATATTCAATTTGCCGGGGATAAGCAGGATGATTTCAACATCCCGGAAGTATTGTACAGGGTTTATCGCTATGTAATTGCCATAGATCACTTTAAGGATGAGATGCATGTATTTGAGTTTCAAGTTCATGAAGATGAAACCAGTGAAATGGAAGAATTGCTGGCTTTGATCAATAATCGCAACCATACCGATTATCACTTTAGTCATTCCGGCGATGAGATATCAAATTTGACAGACCAGGAGTTTCTCAAAATCCTGACACATGGCCGTGATCATTGTTTACGAGGTGATGTTTTCCAAATAGTCCTTAGCAGGAGGTTTCAAACCAGTTTTAAAGGAGACGAATTCAACGTCTACCGGGCTTTACGCTCTATCAACCCTTCTCCCTATCTGTTCTACTTTGATTATGGTAACTTCAAGATTTTTGGATCCTCTCCTGAGGCCCAAATAATAATAAAAGACGGTACCGCTGAAATTCACCCCATCGCCGGAACCTTTGCCAGGACCGGTGATGATACTGCCGATTCGGAGGCGGCTGAGGCGTTATTTGCCGACACCAAAGAAAATTCTGAACACGTTATGCTGGTGGACCTGGCCAGGAATGATTTGAGCAGGAATAGTGAGCAGGTTATGGTGGATTCGTTTAAGGAGATCCAGTTTTTTTCCCATGTGATTCACATGGTATCAAAGGTCAAGGGAAGCCTGCCGGAGGGTATATCTCCTATCAAAGTAGTGGCTGATACTTTTCCCGCAGGAACCTTATCAGGAGCGCCTAAACACATGGCCATGCAGCTAATAGATAAGTATGAGACCACTCGACGGGGTTATTATGGTGGAGCAATTGGTTTCATGGGCTTTAACGGCGATTTCAACCATGCCATAATGATCCGGTCATTATTGAGCAAGAATGGGCATTTGTATTATCAGGCGGGAGCCGGCGTTGTGGCCAAATCTAAAGCCGAAAGCGAACTACAGGAGGTGAACAATAAACTAGCAGCTCTAAGGCAAGCCATGAAAGTGGCCAACAATATTGGTAGTAAAGATATAAAATCATGAGGATCCTGGTTTTTGATAATTACGATTCCTTCACTTACAATCTGGTGCACATTCTACGAGAGCTGGGTCATGGCTCAGCTATGGATGTAATCAGGAACGATAAATTAAGTTTAGATCAGGTATCAGTTTACTCTAAGGTTCTTCTTTCACCGGGACCGGGTATTCCTTCGGAAGCAGGGATCATGCCCGAGTTGATTGCAAGGTACGGGGCTGAAAAAAGCATCTTGGGTATCTGCTTGGGTCACCAGGGGATCGCTGAAGTTTATGGCGCCAGATTATATAATATGAGCGAAGTGCTGCATGGAGTGGCATCCAAAGTCAGCATTACAGATATGCATGATCCGCTTTTCGAAGGTATTCCAGCCGAACTGGAAGTTGGTCGCTATCACAGCTGGGCGGTTCTCCCGGAGACAGTAAACGGCGACTTGAAGGTCATTGCTACCTACAATTCCCGGGAAGTCATGGGCCTCAGGCACAGAAAATACGATGTGGTGGGCCTGCAGTTCCATCCCGAGTCTGTATTGACTGAACACGGAAAACAAATAATTAAAAATTGGGTCGAAAATTGATGAAAGAGTTACTAAATCATTTGACTGCCTATAAAGTACTGGACCGGGAGATGGCTAAAGATGCCTTAAAGAATCTGGCCATGGGAGCCTACAACTCCAGCCAGGTGGCAGCTTTCCTTACTGTTTTCCTGATGCGACGGGTTACGGTAGAAGAGTTGGCAGGGTTCAGAGATGCTATGCTGGAATTGTGTATACCCATGCCTTTAGATGAATACCAGGTAATAGATCTGTGTGGAACCGGCGGGGATGCCAAGGACTCCTTCAACATTTCAACCTTAGCCTCCTTTGTGGTGGCAGGTGCCGGGCAACCAGTGGCCAAGCATGGAAACTACGGAGTATCCTCAGTTTGTGGATCTTCCAATCTACTGGCTCATTTTGGCTATGAATTTACTAATGACCGAGAAAAGCTGCTGAGGAGTTTAGATAAGGCAGGGATATGCTTTTTACATGCTCCCTTATTTCACCCGGCCATGAAGGAAGTAGCTCCGATTCGCAAAGACCTGGGGGTAAAGACTTTTTTTAACATGCTTGGTCCCATGGTAAATCCTTCTAAGCCGCCCAATCAATTAGTGGGAGTTTTCAGCCTGGAATTGGCCAGGTTATACGCCTATCTTTATCAGGATTCAAATAAACGGTTCACTATACTCCACGCTTTGGATGGATACGATGAAGTGAGTTTAACCGGGCCGGTGAAGATCATCAGTAATGAGATAGAAGAAGTGATCATGCCCCAGGACCTGGGAATGCCGCAATATGCACCGGAAGAACTTTTTGGTGGCAAGACTATTGAAGAAGCCGCCAACATCTTTTGGGAAGTAATCAATGGTCGGGGGACCGAGGGGCAGCAGAATGTGGTAATAGCTAATGCAGGTATGGCGCTGCAGTGTGCGCGCCCTCATCTTAGCCGGGAAGCTGCTCTGGAAGAGGCCAGGATCTCGTTGATGAACGGCCAAGCCTTGACCAGTTTTAAAAATCTGGTAGAATAAACTAGCTGAAGCTTATGCACATCCTGGATCAGATATTGGAATACAAACGCAAATTGGTTAAAGAAAGGGAAGGTTTATTCCCGGTGAAACTTTTAGAGAAAAGTATATACTTTAACACCAACCCGGTATCCCTGAAAAGGTATCTTTTAAGGAAGGACCGGTGGGGTATTATCGCTGAGATTAAGCGAAAAAGTCCTAGCCAGGGAGTAATTAATCACCAAGTTTCCATTGAACGGATCAGTATTGGTTATATGCAGGCCGGTGCTTCGGCCTTATCGGTGCTGACTGATGAGAAATTCTTTGGCGGTTCTAATGATGACCTGAGCACCGCCCGAGAATTTAATTTTTGCCCTATCCTGCGCAAAGATTTTATCATCAGTGAATATCAAATACTGGAAGCCAAAAGTATTGGCGCTGATGCTATTTTATTGATCGCAGCAGCACTGGAACCAGCCGAGACCCGTAAACTGGCAGAATTTGCCCATAGCATCAAACTAGAGGTTTTACTGGAAGTTCACCATGCAGAAGAGTTAGAATCGCATTTGAATCCAGCAGTGGATATGGTGGGAGTCAATAACCGGAACCTGAAAAACTTTAACGTTTCCATCGATACCAGCTTGAATCTGGCGGATAAGATCCCAGCTAACTTTATCAAAGTTTCAGAAAGTGGATTATCTACAGCCTCCACAATTTTCCAATTAAAGGACGCCGGTTTTCAGGGGTTCTTGATCGGACAAACCTTTATGGAACAAAGCAGTCCTGAGATCAAATGCAGGGAATTTATTGCACAACTCAAGAATTATTCACCATCTCCTGCGGCAGAATGAAGCTGAAATGGAAAGTATGCGGTATGAGAGACATGGAAAATATCAAGCAGGTAATGTCGCTTAAACCTAATTACATGGGCTTTATTTTCTATAAAGGGTCTCCCAGATATGTGGGAGAAAATTGGAGCGGAGTACCAGTGGGATTTCCCCCGGAAATAGAGAAGGTAGGGGTCTTTGTAAATGAATCAGAGGAAAAGGTGATTGATTTGGCTGATAAATATCAACTACAATGGTTACAACTACACGGTGATGAGAGTCCGGAATATTGCCGCAAGTTACAAGAAAAGGGCTTTAATCTTATTAAAGTAGTCCATCTGGAAAATACCCAGGACCTGGACATGATTGCTGAGTTTGCTCCTTACATCGAGTATTATCTTTTCGATACTAAGAGCCCTCAATATGGAGGTACCGGGAAGACCTTTAATTGGGAATCCCTTTCCCATTATAAACTGAAAAAGCCTTTCATTTTAAGCGGTGGGGTTTCATTAGAGAATATTTCAGGATTGGAGGTACTGGAGGGTCTTCCCCTGGTGGGAATTGACGTAAACAGCCGTTTTGAAACGGAACCTGCGATAAAAAATATTGATATGCTGGAATCGCTTAAGAAAAAAATAAAAGGGTGATGGGGTTTCCTATAGATCAATCGGGTTACTATGGTCAATTTGGGGGGGCTTATATCCCCGAAATGCTTTTCCCTAACGTGGAGGAGTTAAGACGCCATTATCTCGATATAATTGAATCTGGGAAATTTCAGCAAAAGTTTAGACACTTGCTCAAGCATTATGTGGGCAGACCATCACCACTATATTTTGCGGACCGGCTATCCCAGCGTTACAATTGTAGAATATATCTGAAAAGAGAAGACCTCAACCACACCGGCGCTCACAAGGTCAATAATACCATTGGACAGATACTGGTAGCGCAAGCCTTGAATAAGCCCAAAATTATTGCCGAAACCGGTGCTGGTCAGCACGGGGTGGCAACAGCCACCGTGTGTGCCTTAATGGGTAAAGAATGTATCGTCTACATGGGTGAAGTCGACATGGCACGGCAAAAACCAAATGTTGAGCGCATGCGGCTGCTGGGAGCGGAGGTGATACCTGCTAAAAGTGGCAGCAGAACCTTGAAGGACGCCACTAATGAAGCTTTACGACACTGGATCAATAATCCTAGCGATACGCACTATATCATAGGATCCGTAGTGGGACCTCATCCATACCCCGATATGGTTACCCGGTTTCAATCGGTGATCAGCGAAGAAATTCTACTCCAATTAAAACAACAGGAAGGCCGGGAATTTCCAGATTATGTGATAGCCTGTGTAGGTGGGGGCAGCAATGCTGCCGGAGCATTTTATCATTTTTACCACCATCACCAGGTTGAATTAGTGGCTGTTGAGGCAGCTGGCAAGGGATTGGATAGCGGAGAAACCGCTGCTACTACCGCTATTGGCACGGAGGGGGTACTACATGGTAGCAAGACACTGTTGATGCAGACCGATGACGGACAGGTGGTGGAGCCATATTCCATCTCCGCTGGCTTGGATTATCCCGGTATAGGACCTCTGCACGCTTTTCTCTATCAGTCCGGTCGAGCCAGATTTCTCAGTGCTACGGACCAGGAAGCGCTGGCAGCGGGAGTAACCTTGAGTAAACTGGAAGGGATCATTCCAGCCTTGGAGAGCGCCCATGCCCTGGCCGCTCTCCCGAAAATTGATTTTAAGCCCAGTGACCTGGTGGTAATTAACCTATCCGGCAGGGGAGACAAGGATTTGGAAACTTACATACGGGAGGGTGAATATTGAGCATCATGAAGCAACCAGATAATCGATTGGATAAGTTATTTGCCCCTAGCCGGAGGGATATCTTGTCAATATATTTTACTGCAGGATTTCCGGAACTGGTGAATACCGTGAAAATTGCCTGCCTGCTGGGTGAGTCCGGAGCCGATCTAATTGAGATCGGAATCCCCTATTCTGATCCGGTAGCTGACGGGCCGATCATACAAAAAAGCAATCAAGCAGCATTGGATAATGGTATGACAGTAAAGATCCTCATGGATCAACTAAGAACCCTGCGGCAAAAGTCCGATATACCGGTAATTTTAATGGGTTATTTAAATCCGGTTTTACAGTATGGGGTTGAGGAGTTTTGTCGGCAATGTCAAATCCTGGGCATTGACGGACTTATAATCCCTGACTTACCCATGTCGGAGTATATGGAGCATTATCAAAGGATTTTCCATCAGTTTAATCTTCATCATATTTTTTTAGTCACCCCCCAAACCACTGAAGAACGCTTAAGGTTGATCGACGACAGAAGTACTAGTTTCATTTATGCGGTTTCCGATTCCAGTGTAACCGGTAAGACTCGGGATATCACTTCTTCACAGCGGAAGTATTTCCAAAGACTTGGTAATATGAAACTGACTCACCCTTTTATAATTGGTTTTGGCATATACGATGCCTCGACCTTTCGCGAAGCTTGTGATTATGCTGATGGCGCCATAATCGGAAGTGCCTTTATTAAAGCGATCAGCCACTCGAATAATATAAAACAGACGATAAAAGATTTTATTACTCCTTTGAGATCTCATGATAATACAACTGCAACCTAACATCACCCCGGAGCAACTGGAAAGGTTGAAAGCTTACCTGCAGCATTTGTCCTATAAATCCAAAGAGGTGGTCACCCAGGATCATGCTTACCTGGTGGGAATTGGCGATGCCTCTTATGATATACGTTCTGTCGGTTTTATGCCCGGTGTTTTGGACATTCACGTGGTATCAGATACTTATAAATTGGTTTCCAATAAATGGAAAGTAGATCCCAGTGAAATCAAAATAGGGGAAGACTTAATCGTGCGTCAGGGAGATTTGGCCATAATGGCCGGACCCTGCTCTATTGAAGATGAAGCTCAAATCCGTAATACTGTAACCCACCTGGTAGATGCAGGAATTAAAATTATGCGAGGTGGAGTATTCAAACCTCGCAGTTCACCGTATTCATTTCGGGGTGTGGGTATTGAGGGTTTAAAATTGTGGAATCGCATTGCCAGAGAGAGCGGCATAATGATTATTTCTGAGGTAATGAGGGAGTCACAGATTCCGGAGATGCATGACTTCGTGGATATTTTTCAAGTAGGAGCTAGAAATACTCAAAATTTTACTCTTTTAGACGAGCTGGGGCGGGTAGATAAACCGGTGTTAATAAAGCGGGGCATTAGCGGAACCATTGAAGAACTATTGCACTCAGCGGAATATGTTTTCTCAGGTGGAAACGAGAAGCTGCTGCTTTGTGAGCGGGGTATTCGCACTTATGAGAAAGCAAGCCGCAACACATTCGATCTAAATGCAATACCTATTCTTAAAGAGAAGTCTCACTTGCCTGTTATCGCTGATCCTTCACATGGAATAGGGATTAGAGACCATGTGTCAGCTATTGCCTTAGCCAGTGTGTTGGCAGGCGCTGACGGAGTCATTTACGAAACCCATCAAACGCCCGATCAAGCCTTTTCGGACGGGCATCAGACCATCGACTTTAACCAAAGCCGCCAACTGGTTAAAGGACTCCGGGAGACTTTTAAATTGAGGAAGCAATTACTGTTAAATTGAGACATAATCTTTATCTTGTACTGATCTAACGGACAAATATTATGGCTGGTAAGCAAGCCCCCAGCGCCATAATGATGGTACGGCCTCGGCACTTCGGTTATAATGAGGAAACCGCCGTATCCAATCATTTTCAGCAGGTTGATGGCAAGGAGAACACGGAAGAGATTCGAAAAAAGGCCCTGACTGAATTTGATCATTGCCTCTCCATTATGAGAGAATCTGGCCTTAGAGTGGTTGTTTTTGATCCAAAGGACCAGCTGAATACCTTAGATGAGGTATTTCCCAATAATTGGGTGAGTTTCCACTCCGATGGAAAGGTGATCATCTATTCCATGATGTCTCCCATCCGGCGGCAGGAGAAGCGAATGGACTTCATCACTTCTCTACAAAAAGATCACGGTTTTCTTATTAATGAGATCCTGGACTTCTCTTATTATGAGCGAAAAGGAGTATTTCTAGAAGGGACCGGCAGCTTGGTATTCGATTATGAGCACAAAATAGCCTATATGAACACTTCAGACAGAAGCCATACCGTTTTAGCCGACAAGGTAATCGACCTGCTGGGTTATAGGAAAGTACAGTTTAAAGCGGTTGATAGAAACGGCCTGGATATTTATCACACCAATGTTCTGATGTGCGTGGGCAGTGATTTCGCGGTGGTATGCCTGGATGCACTGCCAATAAATCAGGAGAGAACCATGCTTGAACGGAGCTTACTGGATACTCAGCACCAAATAGTGAATTTAAGTTTTGCCCAAATGGAGGCTTTTGCCGGCAATATGATGGAGTTGCTTAATGAAAAAGGTGAAAAAGTCACGGTAATGTCTGAATGCGCTTATCAAAGTTTATCTTCAAATCAGTTGAAAATCATTCAAAAATCCAGCAAGGTGGTCTCGGTTCCGATATACACCATTGAAAAGTACGGAGGAGGCAGTGTGCGCTGCATGATGGCGGGAATTTTTCTGCCTACCGATTCCTATTCGTAAAATACCGCGACTTCTTCCAGTGATTTTCTCTTTAAATCAGGTACGTATACCTGCTGTTTAGGATATCCTACGGGGATGAGCAAAAATGGCCTTTCATTTTCAGGCCGGTTAAGTATGCTAGATAGGAATTCCATGGGGCTGGGAGTGTGGGTTAGCGCTACCAAACCGGCATTATGTATAGCTGTTAACAAAAAGCCGCATGCCAGGCCCACCGATTCATTGACGTAGTAATTAGGGGTTTTTTTTCCCTCTTTCAGTTGATAGGCCTTTTTAAAGACTACAATTAGCCAGGGAGCTTCCTCTAGAAAAGGCTTATGCCAGTCAGTGCCTATAGCTTTCAGATCTTTTAGCCACTGTTCACTCATGCGACCATGATAGCTGCGGTATTCTTCGCTTTCAGCAGCTTCCTTGATCTGGCTTTTGATCTTATTATCACTTACCAAGCAGAAAGTCCATGGTTGTTTGTGTGCTCCGGATGGTGCAGTGGAGGCGCTGCAAATGAGGTTTACAATCACTTCCCGGGGTACTGGTCTGCTGCTGATGTCTCGTACGGTTCTCCTTTGGTCCAACCATTGGTAATAGCCTTTAGACCGATCACTCATTTCCCCGTGATCATAGGTGGTATGGTCGTATAGGATATGAGGGAATCCATTGATGGTTTTAGCGGTCATCTATTCAAATGTTTAAGTTCATAAAGTTATCGGATCAGGGTGGTGCTACCGGCGAGCTTTATTACAAATAAAATATTATAGAAATATAATGACAACCGCTGCCTGCTAACACAAATAAGTGCCAGATAGCATGATGGTAGGGCAGGGATTTCCAATTATAAAACACTACTCCCAGAGTATATAACAAGCCTCCAGTAATCAGCCATCCTAAACTCGCGGGTGGTACACTGTGCATCATCGGCTCAATGGCTACAATGGCCAACCAACCCATTCCCAGATAAATTCCGGTACTAAGGCTGTTTAGCTTGCCGGTATACCACAGCTTAAACACAATCCCGAATAAAGCCAGTGACCAGATAATTCCCAACAGCCACCATCCCCAGGACCCTCTTAAAGGAAGTACCATAAAGGGGGTGTAGGTGCCGGCGATCAACAGATAAATGGCCATATGATCTACCACCCGTAATATGCGCTTTAAGGAGGGCTTGGTGACTCCATGGTATAAGGTGGAAGCCCCAAATAGCATCACAACCGTTGTTCCGTAAAGGACGAAACTGAATTGACGCCAAAAATCCGGGTCATGATATACCACTCGGATCAAAACCACCAACCCTGCTAAGGCCAGTATAAATCCAATGGCATGGGTAATAAAATTCGCCAGTTCTTCTTTGGAATAATTTTTTAGCAAGTTTGCCTCCTATATTTGTTTAAAGTTATAAACTATAGCTTAGTTTGGAAACAATCTAGAGGATGTGGCTGTTCCTCATTGACATCATGGTAATATCCGAATTCATAGCAATTTCTTGGCTTTTACAAAATTGACCGATAGAAAAGCATACTTATTCATTTCACTGCCAATCACAAAATTCCACCTTGCTCCGGTGCTGTTTTACATGTTGAGCCTGTTGCTAATGGGATGCCCTAAACCTTTGAGTGTCAATGATGTGTATAATGAACAGGCCGATCCAAAAATCGATGAAGGGGTCCATGTAAAGAATTCTCTGGAGTGGTGGTATTTCACCGGCGACTTGAATGAAATCGGCACGGATAGTCTCTATGGGATTGAATATGTATTTTTTCATTTCAACCCCCGCGATAAACACGATTATATAATGGCTAATTTTGCCATCTCCAACCCCCAAGATTCCTCTTTTCATTACGATTATGTTTTAATTCGTTCTGATTCCATTTTGCAGCCCAATTTACCGCTGGATTTAAAACTACCTTATGAGGATCAACAGTGGACTATGACGGGACAGTTGGGCAAATATCAGTTGACCGCCGAAATGATCAGCAGTCCGGGCTATGCCTTCTCACTGCATACCTCACCAGAACAGCAAGTGTGGTTGCACGGTGGAGGTAAGGGATATCAGGAATACGGGGAGTATACCAGCGCCGGGTATTACAGCTATCCCAAGCTTAAGACCCGGGGGAAGTTAAAGATTAACGGAGCGGAAAAAGAAGTTGAAGGTACTTTATGGTATGATCGGCAATGGAATTGCATAGGGGTGTATCAGAAACAGGTGGCCTGGGATTGGATGGCTATTAAATTGGGTGATCAGGGAAATTTAATGATCTTTAAACTTTATCACCGGGCTGACGGTCGGGTTGTTTACGGAGGTTCTTATCTTGACCAATCGGGAAATAACCAGGAGATCAATACAGATCAAATAGAGATAATTGAAAATGCCTATTGGCGAAGTCCTGAATCTGGAATCAGCTATCCAGTGGACTGGACAGTTAGGATTCCCCATATGAATTTGGAGCTCTCCGTTACCGCTCGGTTCCCCAAACAGGAACTAATCCTAAAACTGGCCGCCCTGGTTAAATTGCACTATTGGGAAGGTATGTGCAGGGTTAGGGGTAATCTGGGGGAAATACCGGTGCAGGGCACAGCCTATGTGGAAGTCACAAATCGAAAGCGTAAAGAGCCGTGAAGGATTTTGGCCAGAGCTTAAAAGCAGCACTTAGGGGGGACTTACCGGGGATTAACGCCCAAAGGGAAATGTTAGCCAGGAAGATCGCCGGAAGTAACCTGAACTTTAGACACGCCGGAGCCCCCAGACAGGGCGCGGTACTGATCATGCTTTATCCCGATGATAGAAATTGGTGGTTTCCTTTGATGCAAAGACCTACATATAACGGAGTCCATAGCGGTCAAATCAGCTTACCGGGGGGCAGGATGGAGCGGGAGGATTCTGACTTAATTGTTACTGCTTTACGGGAGACCAGGGAGGAGTTGGGAGTATCGGTTAATGAAAACCAAGTTTTGGGATGCCTCACTGAATTGTATATCACCGCCAGTCATTATAAGGTTTTACCGGTAGTGGCCATGATTGAGCAGCGTCCTCGTTATCAGCCAGATTTAAGGGAGGTCCAACAAGTTTTCGAAGTTAATACTTCCGACCTCCAGAACATAAATAACCGCAAATCAGCAGAAATTGAGGTGCGAGGGATCCAAATTGAGGCTCCACATTTTACTTTACAGGATCAAATGGTTTGGGGGGCTACGGCTATGATCTTAAATGAATTCTTATCAGTGCTAAAAAAAGTGCATTGACAAACTCGAAATTTTTTCCCTGCGAGGATTCTGTTAGTTTTGCACTTCAAGTTTTATGAATACCGAGCCTTTAATCACCAATGACGCCATAATTCTGGGATTACTCTTAGTAATTCTGGCATTAGTTTTTACTACAGCTCATAGCAAACACCCTTTTTGGAAGAAGTTCTATACTTTTTTTCCCATGGTGCTAATGTGCTATTTCCTGCCTTCCATATTCAATTCTCTGGGAATTATATCGGCTGAAAGATCCAATTTGTATTTTATGGCTTCCAGATATTTATTGCCTGCCAGCCTGATCTTATTAACCTTGAGCACTGACCTGAAAGGAATTATTAATTTGGGCCCAAAATCCCTGATCATGTTCTTTACTGGCACCGTAGGCATAGTAATCGGGGGGCCGTTGGCAATTCTCATTATGTCAGCATTTAATCCAGAAGTTGTGGGTGGTGCAGGGCCGGATGCGGTGTGGAGAGGGCTCACTACCATAGCTGGTAGCTGGATAGGAGGGGGCGCTAATCAAGCGGCCATGAAGGAGATTTTTCAAGCCAGTGATAAAATTTTCTCTTCAATGATCACGGTAGATGTTATCGTAGCCAACATATGGATGGCTTTCCTGCTTTTGGGGGCCGGTAGATCGGAGAAACTGGACCGACTATTCAAAGCTGATGCCAGTGCCATTGAGGCATTGAAGACGAAAATCGAAAATTACCGGATGAGCATTAACCGCATGCCCAGCACTACCGATACCATGAAAGTGCTGGGCGTAGGGTTCGGGGGTGTAGCCTTATCTCATTGGGGAGCGGATTTGATCACTCCGATATTTGAAAGGAACCAGGAATTGCTACAGAGATTTAATCTTCAATCACTTAGTTCATCGTTTTTTTGGATGGTAGTGGTGGCTACTACCATCGGTGTTGCCTTGTCGTTTAGCAAGCTAAAAAAGCTTGAAGGTGTCGGGGCTTCTCGTATCGGGACCATCTTCATTTTTATTTTGGTAGCCACTATCGGCATGAATATGGATGTGACCCAGATTTTTGACAAGCCAGGGTTATTCCTGGTGGGATTGATATGGATGTCCGTGCATGTGATCTTGCTGCTCTCTGTGGGTAAGATCATTAAGGCGCCTTTCTTTTTTACTGCCATCGGCAGTCAGGCCAATGTGGGAGGGGCCGCATCCGCTCCGGTGGTGGCAGCAGCTTTTAATCCAGCCCTGGCTCCAGTAGGAGTGTTATTGGCGGTACTAGGCTATGCGCTGGGAACCTATGGAGCAATTTTATGTGGAATACTGATGCAGGCAGCTGCTTCCGGAGTATGAAAAAATCTCAAAAACCCGATAAGTTTCTCTTTGTTTGTCATGGAAAGGATTGCCTTAAAAAAGGAGCCAAATCCCTACACAAGCAGTTAAAACACGAACTAAAAAAGACCAAAGGGAAGAAGAATATACAGGTGCTCAAGTGCAAATGCTTGGATCGTTGTAAATTTGCCCCTTCCCTGGTGTTCGGTCACCAATGGTTTGGCCAGGTAAAGCGCGATGAAATAGATCAGATCTTACAATCTGAAGCGATTGATCAAGCTTGAGGGTCTATCGGGTTTGCTGGAGGCCCGATTTCAGGAATTTTCTGATCAATCATAAACGGACCAACACCTTCTTCACCTATCACATCAAACAATTCTAGCCTTTTACGGGCGGTAAATTCCTCTTCCTGTTGTTCGGTAATAAACCATTGCAGGAAATTGGCGGTAGTGTGATCACCGGCTTTATAGGCGGCACTGACAATCTTATTAATGGCTTTCGTTACCTCGATTTCCTGCTCCAGGGCAGTTTCGTAAACTCCCCTGAAATTGCCAAATTCCTGGGGGACATCGGTTACCTCAGGGCTTATCGGAGTGCCACCGGCATCGGCGATGTATTTAAAGATTTTGAGCATGTGTTGTCGCTCCTCTTCCGCCTGGTCGTAAAAAAAATCAGAACTGTTTTCGAAACCCAATTCATCACAAAAGGCGGCCATAGACAGATAGATAGAGCTGGATTTGGCCTCCATTTTAACCTGTGCATTGAGCATCGATTCAATTTCCTCGCTAAGTGAGGTCTTCATTCTTATAAGGTCTTTCATGTAAATGCTGATTTTATTGTTATGGTAGTGATTTACTTATATCACAAAACTTACTAAGCGGTCATCTAGGATCCTTTGCAGTTCTAGCATCACCATGGTTCCGTTCAATAATTCCTTCATGGCGATCACTTCACAGAGGGTAAGTACAAAAATCTGATTGGCCCGCGGATGATGTATTATCTGCAGGTCCATGCCAATACCGTCTCTCAGGATCATGTCTTCAAGGCTGATTTGATCCACATATCGCTTGAAGTTCAAAAATTCACAGGCCTTAAGTCGGACGGTTTTACCTTTAAAGTTCAAAATAAACTGCCTGGCCAAATCATCCTGCAAGACTGCTCCCTTATCTGTTTGGTATATTTCAGTGTGTTTCAATTTGCCCTAATTCGAAGACATTTAAATGTACTATTTTCTGGAGACTGTAACAAGTATATCCCAGTCACCAACCTATGCTATGCGTTTTGTTTTTTAATAAGGTTTAAAGCAGAACCTTCCCTGAACCACTGGATTTGGGATGGATTGTAGCTGTGATTGGTGATGATGGTATCTTGCGTTCCGTCTTTATGGGTAGTGACCAGGGTCAAGGGTTTATCCGGGGCAAACTCCTCAAGATCGATTAGATCCAATGTATCATCTTCCTGAATCTTGTTGTAGTCATCTTCATTTTGGAAAGTAAGAGCCAGCATACCCTGTTTTTTAAGATTGGTCTCATGAATCCTGGCAAAGGATTTTACCAACACTACATATACTCCCAGGTGCCTGGGCTCCATAGCGGCATGTTCACGGCTGGAGCCCTCGCCATAGTTGTGATCACCTACTACAATGGATGGTACTCCGGCCGCCTTATACGCCCTGGCAGTATCAGGTACCGGACCATACTCACCAGTTAGCTGGTTCTTCACTGAGTCAGTTTCACCATTGAAATAATTTACGGCACCAGTGAGCAGGTTGTTGGAAATATTATCTAGATGACCGCGAAACCTCAGCCAGGGTCCAGCCATGCTGATGTGATCTGTAGTGCATTTACCCTTGGCCTTAATCAAAAGTTTCATGCCTAATAAATTCTGTCCGTCCCAGGGTTTAAATGGAGTCAGCAACTGAAGCCGTTTGGAATCTGGGTCGACATGGATATCAATATTACTGCCATCGTCAGCCGGCGATTGATAGCCATTATCTTCTACCGCATAGCCTTTAACAGGATGCTCAATGCCCATTGGCTCCTCAAGTTTTACTTCTTCACCCCGTGAGTTGGTCAGGGTATCGGTCAGGGGATTGAAGGTAAGGTCGCCGGCAATGGCCATAGCGGTGACTAACTCAGGAGAAGCCACGAAGCTGTGGGTATTGGGGTTTCCGTCGTTTCTCTTGGCAAAGTTTCTGTTGAAGGAGGTTATGATAGAATTTTTCTTATCCGGATCGCTGGTATGCCGGGCCCATTGTCCTATACAAGGCCCGCAAGCGTTGGCTAGTACTACACCTCCAATTTTTTCAAATATACCCAGATACCCGTCCCTTTCAACTGTATACCTCACCTGCTCGGAACCCGGGGTTATGGTAAATTCCGATTTGGCTACCAGATCTTTATCGATGGCTTGTTGAGCCACGGAAGCGGCCCGGGTGATGTCCTCATAGGATGAATTAGTGCAAGAGCCAATCAAACCCACCTCTAATTTTTGCGGCCATCCATTCTCCTTAACGGCATTGGCAAAGTCTGAGATGGAAGTAGCCAGATCCGGAGTGAACGGCCCATTTATATGAGGTTCCAACTCTGAGAGGTTAATTTCAATTACTTGGTCAAAATACTGTTCGGGATTTTGGTATACTTCGGGGTCTCCGGTGAGGTGTTCCCTGATACCATCTGCCAAGTCTGCAACTTCTGCCCGCCCGGTTCCGCGAAGATATTCCGCCATCTTTTCGTCGTAACCGAAGGTGGAGGTAGTAGCACCAATTTCAGCCCCCATATTACAAATAGTTCCTTTACCGGTGGCAGATAAGCTTCTGGCCCCTTCACCAAAATACTCTACAATAGCTCCGGTGCCTCCTTTTACCGTAAGGATACCTGCAACCTTCAATATAACATCTTTTGATGCGGTCCATCCATTCAACTTACCGGTGAGTTTGACTCCTATTAATTTGGGAAAGCGCAACTCCCAGGGCATGCCGGCCATGACATCTACTGCATCCGCGCCTCCCACACCGATAGCTACCATACCCAAACCACCTGCGTTCACGGTATGAGAGTCCGTACCGATCATCATTCCCCCTGGAAAGGCATAATTTTCCAAAACAACCTGGTGAATGATACCAGCTCCCGGTTTCCAGAATCCAATACCATACTTATTAGAGACGCTGGCAAGAAAATCGAAGACTTCTTTATTGACGTTCTTTGAATTCTTTAGATCTTCTTGCGCGCCGGATTTTGCCAAAATAAGGTGATCACAGTGCACGGTTGAGGGGACCGCTACCTTTTTTCTACCGGCTTGCATAAACTGTAACAGCGCCATTTGGGCGGTAGCATCTTGCATGGCTACCCGGTCAGGTGAAAAGTTGACATACGATTTTCCTCTTTTAAAGGCCTCCAGAGGCTGCTCAGCGTGGAGATGAGAATACAGGATCTTCTCGGATAATGTAAGAGGTTTATCCACTACTTTTCTAGCCTTGGCAATGCGTTCTGGCATTTGCTCATAAGTGGACTTAATCATATCAATATCGAACACCATAGACGTATTTTTTAGTTTAATTGAGTAGCCATTTTTCGGCTATAAATGTACATAAAATAATTCTTTTACACTCGTTGATTGTCCAACGATGACCCGGTTTGCCCAACCATTTAAGGTATGAGATTACCGCTGGAATTTTTGGACCGCAGGCTTAATACCATAAAGCAGGGTAGCCGGTGATGGCAGGGTAGGCTTTTGTTGGATTTTTGCAATTTGGTTTTAGCTTTTAATATAAAAAACACCTATAAATAATTGTATTATTTGAATAAATCTTGAATATTTAGGGCGGAAAGTTAAAAGCCCCCGGAACGGTGAATTTTTTGTCTCTTTCCAAGGCTACAGTTACGCTGCAATTGTAAAATCTATATGAACGGCAACTTTTGTCAGCTATTTTTTATTTGTCTCATTATCGTTATCACCCACGCTATCTCATTTTCGCAGCAAAAATCCGGAAAATGTGAGCCTCCGGAGATCGTGGCGGACCTGCGGCCAGCCTGCAGCGGCATGCAAAACGGTGCTATTGATCTTAAAATAAACGGAGGTATGCCCCCTTATAAAATTACCTGGAGTAATGGGAGCACCCGGTCTCAATTAAAGGATTTGGGAGTGGGGGAATACCAGGTACGGGTGACGGATGTGATCGGATGTGTCAGGGAGAGAACGCTTATTATTACAGAGGCGCCGGTATTGAGTGCTATAACCCAGGTGGAGCACAATAAAAGATCAGGCAGATCCAAGGCCGCAATCAAAGTAGAGGTCCAGGGTGGCACTGCTCCTTATCGATTCAGTTGGGTCTCAAATAGGCTTGAGTTGCAAACTGCTCCCACTCCGGGAGATAACACCCGGGCAGGGTTACCAGCAGGTTGGTATAAGATCGTGGTTTTTGATGCTGCTAATTGTTTTTATGAAATTGAGACCCAAGTAAGGTAGATGCGGACAGGCCTTAGACTTCTAATTATTCCCCTCCTGTTTTTGGCCTGCCTGGCACAGGCACAAACTTTACAGATCAATAATGTAGTGCAACCCACTTGTACCGACCCTAATAGTGGTATCATCGAAGTGGAACTAGTAGGCAGTTCTGAACCTGAAGTGATTTTCAGGATCGCAGGTGACAATCCCCCGTTTGTTCAGACAGATCAAACCACTTCCAAAGTGATGACCTATACCGGACTTTCGGAAAGCAATTATTTTATTGATGTTTTCTTTGTTTCCGGAGGTACTATAGCACCTGGAGTGTTTGTAGCGCTTGATATCACCGATCCGGTAATTACGGTACCAGCAATACCTGTTACCGTTTGTAGTAATGATGGTCCTCAGGACTTATTATCCCTGGTCAGTGCGGATATTCCGGGTGGCACCTTCTCTTTCTCAGGCAGTGGGGTCAGCGGGAATTTTTATGATCCGGTAGGGCAAAGCGGATTCGAGAACGTCACCGTCAACTACACACTGGGAGTCTGCAATGTAAACAATACCATTACCTTCGATATTGAGCCTGCCCCAATCATTATTCCCCAACCCACCACAGTATGTGAAGATAATGGCCTGGTGGATTTGCTAACGCTGGTGACCGCCAATATACCGGGAGGGAGTTTCGTGTTTTCAGGTGCAGGGGTTTCAGGACAAAATTTTGATCCTACAGGCTTGAGTGGATTGATACCCATATCCACTACCTATACCTTGAATAATTGCACCGTTAACGGCATATTGGATATTACCGTGCAGGAATTACCGGTTCTAGATCTACCGGCTACTGCCGTTTGTGACAATCAGGGGTTAATTGATTTGACCACGGTGGTTTCTGCCAATCCCGGCGGTGGCACCTTCACCTTTTCAGGTACCGGTATATCGGGCAATGATTTCGATCCCACAGGATTATCCGGACCTATTAACATTGATGTTACCTATGATCAGGGTGTTTGTAGTGAGAGCGGGGTACTGGTGCTGGATGTTCAGCAGTCGCCGGTTGTGACCCTTAATCCAACTACACCCTTATGCGATAACAGTGGTCCTCAGGACCTATTAGCTATGGTGAGTGCCAATCCCGGAGGTGGTAGTTTCAGTTTTAGTGGAGCCGGGGTTAGTGGGACGACATTCGACGGGGCAGGATTAGGCGGGAGCGCGGTTAATATTGATGTAACCTATGTGTTGAACAGTTGCACGGTAAACGAAACTTTGATAATCGATGTTGAGAGCGCTCCGATACTTACCCTGGCGCCACTTACCCCATTATGTGAAAATTCCGGAATCCAGGACCTTACGACAATGGTAAGCGTAAATCCTGCAGGAGGAACATTAACGTTTTCGGGTCCGGGCGTTGCCGGCAATAATTTTGATCCATCCGGGTTGGGAGGCTCTACTGTGAATATCGATGTTACTTATATCTTGGGTTCATGCCTGGTAACGGATCAACTGACCCTTGATGTAGAGCAGACACCTGTATTAACTCTCAATCCTGTTACCCCGCTTTGTGAAAATGAAAGTCCTCAGGATCTTCTCGGCATGGTAAGCGCCAATCCAGGCGGAGGCACTTTTAGTTTTTCCGGATCTGGTGTCAACGGCAACAATTTCGACCCTCAGGGATTAAGCGGACCCATCAATATAGATATCACTTACGATTTAGGAAGTTGCACCGTATCTGAGGTAATGGTGATCGAGGTCGAGCCCACACCTCAGATAACCCTCAACCCAACTACACCGGTTTGTGATGCGGACAGTCCATATGATCTGCTGACCATGGTTAGCGCCAATCCAGGCGGAGGCACGTTTTCGTTTAGCGGGCCCGGAGTGTCAGGCAACCAGTTTGATCCAATGGGGCAAAGTGGTATGGTTAATATCGCGGTCACTTACCAGTTAAGCGCCTGTACCGTTAATGAGATTCTTATAATTGAAGTTGAGCAGGCGCCTACATTATCTCTTACTCCCACCACCCCGTTATGTGTAAATGCGGGCCCCCAGGATCTTGCCAGTTGGGTTTCTGCCAACCCAGGCGGAGGCACGTTTTCGTTTAGCGGCCCAGGAGTGACGGGCACCACTTTTGACCCCGCCGGGTTAAATGGTTTTGTCAGCATTAACGTTGATTATACCCTCGGAGCTTGCGCCATCAGTGCTACCATGCAGGTTGATGTCCAGGCGATACCCAATATTACTTTCAACGCACCTTCCGAAATATGTAACGACAGCGGTCTATTAAACTTGCTCACTATGGTTACAGTCAACCCCATGGGCGGCACACTGACGTTCAATGGTCCCGGAGTGATTGGTACCGACTTGAATCCTGCAGGTTTGGTTGGTCCGATCGATATACAGGTTACCTACAGCTTAAACAGCTGTGTTAGGGTGGAGACACTTACCCTGAATTTTAATGACGCCGCTACTGTTGATGCAGGTCCTGATCAACTGGTTTGTGCTACCGATCCGGTTATGTTGAACGGGACTATCGGAGGTGGAGCCACTTCCGGCCTGTGGACCACCACCGGCACCGGGACTTTTAATG
The DNA here is from genome assembly GCA_965224285.1 of Cyclobacteriaceae bacterium. Lineage (GTDB taxonomy): Bacteria > Bacteroidota > Bacteroidia > Cytophagales > Cyclobacteriaceae > JAJCYK01. The sequence continues at coordinate 1,627,627 of OZ245043.1, read as the reverse complement.
ACGACACCAACCCGAGTGCTATTTATACACCCAGCAATGATGACATTACCGGTGGCAGCGTGATCTTGACCCTGATTACCAACGATCCGGATGCTACCGGACCCTGTTCCGTGCAAAGTAGTTCACTAACCATTACCTTTAATCCTGCGGCGGTAGTTGATGCCGGTCCGGATCAAACCATTTGTGAAGGTGATGATGTTTCCATCAATGGATCTGTGGCCGGCGCTGCCAGTAACCCCACCTGGATAACCCTGGGGGGGGGATCTTTCGATGATCCTGCAGCTTTATCGACCACCTACATCCCCGATGCGACCGACATTGCTGCGGGTACAGTTCAACTGATTTTATCTACGGACGACCCTGATGGTCCGGGTGGGTGTCCAGCAGTCACCGATACTATTGAAGTTACCATAAACCAATTGCCAGTGGTTGATGCCGGTGCTGACCAGGCAATCCAGGCCGGTAGTGTGGTCAATTTGAATGGTATTATAGGTGCATCTGCTACCAGTTCCATTTGGAGCAGCAATGGAAGCGGTGTTTTTGATGATGTCACTTCCTTAACCGCCACCTACACTCCCAGTGCAGCGGATATTATTTCAGGAAGCGTCATACTTATCCTGACCACCAATGACCCGGATGGCCCAGGTCCCTGTATAGCCCAAAGTGACCTGATGACAGTTTTAATTGTTACGGGTAATACAGTAAGCGCGGGTCCCGATCAGGACCTTTGTGAAGGTTCGGTAGTGAATCTGACAGGTTTGGCGGCCTGTATTTCCAATGGTACCACCTGGACTACCAACGGCACCGGATCATTTGACGATCCCAAGTCGCTGACTACAGTGTATAATCCCAGTGCCCAGGATGTGGCAGCCGATAGTATTTTGATAATACTGAGTATTGATGACCCCGCCACATCCTTGGGATGTATTCCCCAGGTAGACACTATGGTATTAAAGATCCACCCTAATCCACTGGCCGATGCGGGCACCGATGTTACAATTTGTCAGGGAGAGTCAGTGCAGCTAAGTGGCTCTGGGGCCACTAATTTTCAATGGAGCCCGGTTGCGGGATTGGATGATCCCACCATTGCTAACCCCCTGGCTACCCCTATGACCACCACTACTTATACTTTGGTAATACAGGACGACCTTGGCTGTAGTGATACTGCCCAGGTCACGGTTGAAGTAATTGTTACCATACCTCCATCTGCTCCCGCATCGGTTGATATTTGTCAGAATTTTGTGTCCCCCCGGCTAATGGCGCAAGGGACAGATTTAAAGTGGTATTCCGACGCCGGATTAACCAACCAGGTAGCCACTGGCCCCGAATACCAGCCCGGTCCTGCGGAACTTGACTTGACGGTGGTTGGTAGTACCACATTTTACGTAACACAGGATGTTGGATGCGGAGAGAGTGTGGCCAGCCCGGTAACCGTTAATGTCTTCGATAGCGCTGATCCTATTTGCAGCACTCTTTGTCCCACAGTAGATTTTGACGCGACCCCGGTCGATGTGGTATGTTTCGGAGACAATGAGGGCGAGATACAATTAAGCAATATCGTAGGAGCCGGTGGGTCTTCACCGGTATTAGACGTTTTCTTGGATGGGAGTCTGGTCGGGCAAACAGATCAGGCTAATTTCACTATCGATAATTTAGTAGCGGGTGATTATTCAGTAACTGTGCAACAGACCGGGGTTTGCACTAATTCCTTCACCGCCCAGGTATCTTTGGGGCAGCCCGCAGCCCCCATTCAGGCTAATGTCATTGATCCGGTAGTAAGCCTGCCGGATCAAGCTACGGGGTCTTTTACCGTGGAAATTATTACCGCCTCTGGAACACCTCCTTTCGAGGTCCTACTGAATTTAGTGATACCCAGTTTCCCGCCTCAGTCTTTTTTCGCTGACTTCGCACCGGCTTCGCTAAACTCGAGTACTGGCAATCATGAGATCTCTTATAACGGTTTATTTGCTGGCACCTATGAAATTATTGTACGTGATGCCAATGGATGCTCCATCATATTCAATTTCACTTTGGAATTTGACGATGGTATTTTCATTCCTAATATTTTCACACCCAATAATGACGATATCAACGAAACCTTCTTCATAAGAAACCTACCCGCCAATGGGTCTGTGTTGGTGATTTCCAATCGATGGGGAAAAGTGATTTTTGAATCCAATAATTATCAGAACGATTGGGATGGAGATGATAATTCTGACGGCACTTATTTTTATCGCCTGGAGGCAGATGGACGAGTCTATAAGGGATGGATTGAATTATGGCGGGGTAAAAACCCTTAGCTTAGGCTGCTAAGAAACTCCAAAGTATCGATCTTATCGGCAAAGTCCCAAATCTCTGGAAATTGAGCCCGGCCAAAAGGGATACTATTTGGAAACCACCCGCCTTGGGAAGTCAGACACTGAATTTTATGGGATATTTGTCCCAATTCGGTTGTAAGCTCATCTATAGACTGATATCGCTGATAATATAGACTGGCAATGGGGCTTACCGCTGCGATATGCTCCTGCATAACGGCAAAACCCAGGTCAAAATAAGGTTGATTGGCAGTTTTAAGAAAAGCTTTTTGATGTCGATAGTTATTGGCATATGGCACGGTCTCGAGAATAGATTCATAAGATTGAAACGAATCCTTAAGCACCTCTATATCAAATCCATGGGGAATCCAGAGCTTAGAAATATTTCTACAGCCCTTACCGAAATAGCTAAAAATGTCCATACCGAGCCTTTTCAGTGAATCCGAGGTTTCTCCGGATTTCAAAATAGCCTGTGAAGTGCGGTTTTGCCGTATTATATGCGGCACTCCCGGGAATTGGTATTTAAGATAACGGGCGGTGTTATCGCCCCCGCTTGCTATAAGCGCATCAGGTAATTTTGGAGGTTTGAATACTAATTGGAGGGCAGCTCCCAGCGGTTTATCGCTCAGTAATTGGCACATTGCAGGCAACAGCCATTTATCCCTGCTGCTGAGCTTTATAACGGCCTTATGGCCACTCAGCAACACGCATAATAAGTCATGAAATCCCACCAAGGGCAGGTTGGCAGCAGGGATGATCAATATAGTCCTTGATCCATTCGCAGACCATGAATATCTGTTCGTTAAGTCCCTCATTTTATCCAGATCCAATAATTGCTGCACACCCCTTAAAGCAAGTTGTATATTGCCAGCGGTAAACCAGGGGTTGGAGGCTTCAATTAACTCCTGAGCAGGCAGCCAGTCCTGATCAGCCAGTGCATCACCCCATTTGGCCAGCACTTCCATCCTTTTTTCGAGGTCCATTTGAATTCTAATGAGTACTGATTATGTTGTAGGAATTACAGATAGTAAGTACCTTTGTAAAGGTAGAATATTAATGTACAAACCACTAATTAGGTAATTATGGCGATAATGATCACTGATGAATGTATCAACTGCGGCGCCTGCGAACCAGAATGCCCCAACACTGCTATCTATGAGGGGGGTATGGAATGGACCTGGGCCGGCGGGACTTCTTTATCGGAGATAGAGTTGGAAGATGGCTCGGTTGAAGACGCCAATATTCCTCAAGAACCGGTGTCAGATGAATTTTATTACATTGTCAGTGGCAAATGCACTGAATGTACCGGCTTTCACGAAGAACCTCAATGTGCTGCAGTCTGTCCGGTTGATTGTTGTGTGCCAGACCCTGATAACGAGGAAACCGAGGAAGAGCTAATGGCCAAAAAGGAACGGATGCACTTATAGCATTATTTCATTCTCGCCCGTTTTATCAGGTATTGACCTAATACTTTCTTAAAAGACTCTTTTATATCGACTTCTACAAAGTCGATTTTAAACTGATTACACTTCATGATCAGTTGGTGATAGTGTTGCCGCATGGCCTGCTTATAGGAATTTTTAACCTGACCGGGTACTAGTCTGGTCTTTTCTCCTGATTCCAGATCAATGAACTCATAAGGGCGGTCTTCAAAATCAAAATCCAATTCAGTTTCGTGATCCATAACATGGAATAACAGGACTTCATTCTTCTGGTGTTTCAAATGTTGAAGTGCGGTAAAAAGTGCGTGATGATCTGTCTGATTATGAAACATATCACTAAATAAAATCACCAGTGACCTTTTATGAATCTTTTGTGCTATCTCATGAATTACCGGGGCAATGGCAGTAGATTGGTTTTTATTATCACTGTGCAGCAACCGCTCCAATTCCAATAAGATCTTATGGGCATGGGTGCTGGTGGATTTCACTGGCATTTGTAGGTTGATGTTGTCGGTAAAAGTAAATAGACCCACCGCATCCCGTTGTTTTTGCAATAAATAGGTCAATGCCGCAGCCGCCATTATACTAAAGGTGATCTTACCATTATTTTCCTTGGGGTAATACATGGATGATGAGCAATCCACCACCAAGTGACATCTCAGATTGGTCTCTTCTTCGTAGCGTTTAGTGTATAGACGATCTGTTTTGGCAAATACTTTCCAATCAATATGTTTGGTGCTTTCTCCGCTGTTATAAAGCTGGTGCTCGGCAAACTCCACGGAGAATCCATGGTATGGTGATTTATGAAGGCCCGTAATAAATCCCTCAACCATTTGTTTGGCTAACAGTTCAATGTTACCTACCTCGCGAATATCCCGCAGACTGAATTCCATAAAATCTTAATGTTTAACCAGTTAATTTGTAGTGAATGAGCACCTTAAGGATAATTCCAAGTTTATAGGGAAATTAACTAATTTATTTTTATAGTTAGGCAAAATTCATATTTTTACAACTGGTTAGTTCAAATTTCAGGAAAGTGGAAGAGAATAAAGACAACGGAAAAGCAGAAATATACTCACAGCGAGTAAGGGCGGGTAAACGTACCTATTTCTTTGATGTAAAAGCAACACGATCAAATGACTATTATCTAACGATTACTGAAAGTAAACGCAGATATAAGGATGATGGTTACTTTTACGAAAAACACAAGATATTCTTATACAAAGAGGATTTCAACAAATTTGTGGAGGCCTTGAATCAAACTGTCGATCACGTTAAAAACGAGTTGATGCCAGAAGTTGACTTCGATCAATTTGATCAACAGAATCAGGGCAACACCTCCCAAGTTGAGACCAACTCGGGATTGGATCAGGAACTTAGTTGGGAATAGGTTACTAACCCTGGAAAGTATCACCTGGCTCTTGTTTATTCAAGGGCTTTTTTTATGACCGTGGTGACAATCAGGGTGGCTTACCTGGTGTGTAAAAAGTTGATAAATCAAGATTATTAATGGGATTAAAGGTAGGGATCGTAGGGCTGCCCAATGTTGGTAAGTCCACACTCTTTAATGCAATATCCAACTCTAAAGCAGAAGCTGCAAATTATCCTTTCTGCACTATTGAGCCTAATGTGGGGATAATAACGGTACCGGATGAAAGGCTGCAAATATTGCAAGGCCTGGTCAATCCGGTAAAAGTTATTCCTGCGGTTATGGAATTTGTGGATATCGCAGGCCTGGTGAAGGGAGCCAGCAAAGGCGAAGGATTAGGAAATAAATTCCTGGCCAATATCAGGGAGGTGGATGCCATTGTACATGTGATTCGGTGCTTTGAGGATGAAAACATCACCCATGTTGCCGGGTCAATCGACCCTTTGTTTGACCGGGAGGTGATTGAAACCGAGCTTCAGTTAAAAGATCTGGAGAGTATTGAGAAAAGAATTCAAAGAATAGAGAAAATAGCCAAATCAGGGGATAAAAAAGCCCGGACCGACTTGGAAGCTTTGGGATTATTCAAAACTCAACTGGAAAATGGAGTGAGTATACGAGCCCTTGATCACCGGGAATTCCCCTTTAATGCTATTGCTGACCTACAGTTGTTGACTGCAAAACCGGTAATCTACGTAGCCAATATTGATGAAGATAGCCTTCCCGAAGGTAATGAGCTGAGCGCTGCCCTGGAGCAAGTGGTATTGGCAGAAGAAGCGGTGATGGTTACTATCTCGGGAGCTATAGAGGCCCAAATAACAGAGTTGGATAAGGAGGAACAGGGATTGTTTTTGTCTGAGTACGGATTGAAGGAATCGGGACTGGATAAATTGGTCAGGACCTCTTATGAACTGCTAAATCTGATAACCTTTTTTACCGCCGGTCCACAGGAAGTTAGAGCATGGACCATAGAGAAAGGTTGGAAAGCTCCCAGAGCCGCGGGCACCATTCATACTGATTTTGAAAAAGGGTTTATAAAAGCTGAAGTGATCAAGATAAATGACTACCAGAATTTTGGTTCTGAACAGGCATGTAAAGAAGCGGGCCGAATGGCTATAGAAGGAAAAGATTACCTAGTGAAGGACGGTGATATAATACATTTTCGATTTAATGTTTAACTTAAATTTTGTCCGGTTAAATAGGTAAAATTGAAAGTTTTTTAGTTCTTTTACGGGTTAAATACCTTGATCCACTGACAGTTGGATAAGATTGTATTTTTGCGGACCAGCTAAGGATAAATTTTTTAACCACGGGAAATTGAGAATAAGGATCATATTTCAGTTAAAAAATAAAGGTGCCGCCGTGCCTTTTCATCACCAATACCTGCTTGCTCAGCTTTTGAAAGGAATACTTTTAAGAGGGGGAGGTCAAGAGTATTTCGATTATCGATGGTTTAATTTTTCAGGCCTTAAAGGGCAGACCAAAGTAAGCCGCAGCGGATTACATTTCTATTCCAATAAAGTAACCCTGGTAATATCCGCTTTCGAGAAATCATTCATCGATTATCTGCTTAAACACTTATTCAGCTTCAAGGAGATTGAAGTGGGTAACCTGGTGTTGGAGCCGGAATACGCGGAAGAGGAGATCTTGCCACAGCTTGACTCCACTATGAAATATATCTGTATTTCGCCAGTGGTGTTACTGGAGCCATCTTTTCACGACAATCAAGGGAAGCGCTTTATTGACCCTGAGCACGACTCTTTTTCCGATTCACTTTATGAGGCCACTATGGAGCGAATGAGTCGCCATGGAAAATATACCGCGGATCAGCTGAAAAATTTTTACAAATTTCAGACGGTTCCCGATTCCAATTATCTGAATAAAATAAAGGCAAGCCAAAAGAAATTTGCCAGAATTTATCCCATGTTTGATCAGGATGTAAAATATGAGGTAAGGGGTTATACCCTGCCTTTTACTTTATACGCCGCACCGGAAGTCCAGGAATTTGTGTTTATGGGTGGGTTGGGAAAATATTGCCACAAAGGTTTTGGCATGCTTGACGTCACCTCCAACGATCCGGGTAAAGAAAACCCCCGTTACCCTATACCCGAGTAATCAATTGCGACGATTGTGGATAATGTTGGAATAACCGATCAATTGGTCGTGTAAACTACCTACTTCCCGATAATACACTAGGATTTCATACAGGTTCTCCGTTTCGAAGTGACTACCCTCGAAGCGGTATGGGTTCTCATCCTCTGGAGCAAAATACATATAGTTATACCAGCCTTGCTTTAATAAAAGGGAGGCTTGATACCCCCCAAGTTCACTATTGTAAGTCATAGTGTAAGCGGGACTGCAATTCCAGTTGGAGAGGGCCCCTAATACACAAACGGGGCTGCTAATTGGTTCTGACTCCAGAAAAAAATGCACAAATACGTAATCGCTGGTGATATCCGGCGGATCTGTTTCCAGGTTTCCCACCACGTACTCCCCATTAATGTCCTGTACCAACCCATAACTCACCTCTCTGTTAGGTTCATCTTTTAAAAGAAATGCATCTATTCGGTTTTCCTGGCGATCGATGCTCCCCACATTGGCTCCCAGGGTATTGACCGACCTAAGGTCAAAAAAGCGAAATTCGTTCCCGCCGGCAAAGTTGTTTTCCAGATTGAAGTACCGGTATTCCAGGCGCTTTATATCACTTTTAATACTGGTTGGTTTGAGATTTGCCAGCGCATTATCCCATCTTTTATTTTGCCGAATAACTATCTGTATATCCTCCAGAGGATTGTTTATTTCTAAATTGGGATAGTTGATGGCAAAATCAATCTGTTGATTGAACTCCCTTTCAACAATCCCATGTGATAAATTAACGGTAGCGTCAAATCGCACCAGGTTATCATAAACCATAAAACGGCGGGTCAGTATGAGATCAGCCTCGTTTCCTTCCCGGTAAATTTTAATAAGAAAATTGCCGGAAATCTTTACCAGAGGCACTTCCCATTGGTAATGTACATAGGCGGTACGGGTGCCAAAGGAATATTGGTATTCGGTGATGGGGAATTCATTATACTGTGACAAAAACTCCAGGTCATTTAACCTCGACTTCGTCCAGTCGGCGTTACAATGAATAATTCTGGCATAGTAGGATTGAAAATCTCCCACCAACTGATCGAATTCTAATATCAAAGGCTCATTTCTATTGAGAGAAATTACCGATGGCTGAATTACTTCGTCGTAATTATTTGAGGCAGGATACAGCCTCACCGTTCTGATGCTCTCTTCGTACTCGTGATCGGTATATCGAAGTTGTTTTTGTGAAGCAGGCGGCCCTACATTGGTACTGGCCTGATCTAGCGGAACACATCCCCAAAAAATAACCATCCAGATCCATGGAATAACCACTTTCAGGGGTATCGGAAATTGCAAGGGCATGGCCGCTAAAGCTAGCTATAATCTAATAGAAAGACGAATTTCCAACCCTTTTTGTAAATTTTGTGTCTTATTTATAAAGTCACTGAAAGGAGCTACTACTACACCCTGAATGCACAGCGAGGAGCAATTAATTACCGGTTGCCAACAGGGCAAACGGCAAATGCAACGCGCGTTATACGAACGCTATGCCGGAGGCATGTTGGTAGTGTGTATGCGGTATTGTAAAAATCAGGATGATGCGGAAGACGTTCTTCAAGAGGCTTTTATAAAAGTATTTAATAAGATCAAGTCGTTCCGGGGTGAAAGCACCCTGGGATATTGGATTAAAAGAATCGTAATCAATACAGCATTAAACTATCAGCGTAGTAAACTTTATCTGTTTCCCATGGTGGATGTTAAGGACCTCAATCTTAGTACCAATCAGGAAGTGACCCTGGCTAATTTTCAAATGCAGGATCTGATCAAGATGGTACAAGCACTGCCGGTGGGTTGTCAGGTGATCTTCAATATGTACGCTATAGAAGGGTACAAACATAAGGAAATAGCTGAAATGCTGGATATCAGCGAAGGAACATCAAAGTCACAATACGCCAGGGCCAGGATATTGTTGCAGAAAATGGTAACGGATACTGATAGCATCAACTACGAAAATTTTCAGTGATATGGCTGCAGAGAAATTTGATAGAGAATGGCGGGAAGCATTCAAAGGTGCTTCGATGACCCCTTCCGATAAAGTATGGACAGGGATTGAGGCGGCAATTGCCAACGATGAAGCCGCCACTTATAAAAAAAGGTTGGGCTATTATAAGTGGGTAGCTGCGGCTGGACTACTGCTATTTGCTACTGCACTGGGGTATTTGGCGTATCAGTGGATAACTCCTAAAAATCAGCGGGTAAGTGAACAGGTTATTGATCAGGAAACAGAATCCGGTACTTCCCAAATCGAGAATAACTCAACCCCTGATAATGCACTTGACCAGCTGGAAAATAATGCAGGGAATACGGCTGCTGGAGATCAATTTGATCAGTCAGGTGACCAATCTGAAAACAATAAGCAAGGAGAGGATAGCGATAGGTCATCTGAAAACTCGGCCGCCGGCATTTCTCAGGATCCATCCGTTACTGAAAGGGATAATATTTCTAAAGATCAAAGGGAAAACTTGATTGCTGTTAGTACCGAGAAGGGGCAGGATTCAGAGACACCAGTTAAAGATCAGGAAGCATTGGTTACATCTCCAGTTGAGGATGGGGTTGAGAACAGTCAATCTGACCTTGCTGTAACTAATAATGATAATATTGGTGATAATGTTTCTCTAAGACACCAGCAAAGCTTGGCCGCCCAATTAAATCCTTTAGACCCCCATACCGAAACACAATTGCAGGTTTTCAGGGGTCCTGATCATGTTTACTCTGTAGCCTTGACAGTGCCACCTATAGTTAGGGAAAAGGAGTCATCACAGTTATGGGCAGGGTTGAATTTGGCTCCCGGTCAGTTTGATCCAAATTATCGTTTAAACGATAGCCAAAATGATTTTAGTCTCAATCCTAACACCAGCCGGGATCCCGATACCAATGAACAGTTCTTGCGGGATGAACAGACATCTTCCGGATTTTCGCTGGGGCTATCATTGGATGTTGGTATGAAAATTTCAAGTCGATGGGAGATCAACAGTGGGCTGCAATATTATCGAAATAGTGCTCAAAGCAGTACCAATGCCGTACTAGGTCAAACACCGCTTTTTTCCTCGGTAGTGGAGTCACTGGGTTTAAGCTCTGATGCCCAGAATGTCAGTAGTTTTTCTCCCACTGAGCTGGACAATGATTTTCAGTTTGTCTCCATACCACTGGAAGCTGGTTACCGGGTGATGGATGGGAAAGTTGCTATTACTTTAAATGCGGGCGTAGCAGCGGATTTACTACTTAAAAATACTATTGACCCCAAAGATGAGAGCCTGAATAGCATATCTATCACACCCGGCTCCAACAGCCCTTTCAGGTCAGTATTTTTTAACGGTTTGGTGGGGGTAGCCGCCAGTTACGAGTTTTTACCCAGGTACAGCCTCACTTTACAGCCACAGTATAAGGTTGCGCTAAATCAATTTACCAAGCCGGATTTGAACTATACCAGCCAACCTTCTTCATTCGGTCTGGGTTTGGGAATTAAGTACAACTTTAAATGACAATATCACTGAACATGCGGGGAGAGTCGTGATTTATAATCTTAAAATAACCTTTTATGAAATCTAAATATCAACTATTGAAAAATCTGGGTACCGCCGCTATTATCTGGGGGCTCTTGTTATTGGGTATTACTATGGTTAGCTGCACTGATGAGTGTGAGACTACAGAGACCTATATTTATATGGAACCGGTCTATACTCCTGCCAGCGTGGTAAGAAATTCATACGAAAGCCAGGAGCCAAGAGCCCTTGAGTTTCCCGGTAAGATCTATCGCAAGGACCAGTTTCTATTTATAAATGAATTCGGCAAGGGAGTGCATATCTTTAATAATAATGACCGGAGCAACCCTCAACCGATAGCCTTCCTCAACATTCCCGGCAACTTCGATATGGCCGCCATGGGTCAATATCTGTATGTGGACAGTTTTGTAGATCTTCTGGTGCTGGATATATCAGATCCGACACAAGTTTCATTGATAAGGCGCATTGAAAACGCCATAGACCATGTGGAGATACTGGGATTTTGGGTAGATGAAAACAATGGGTTCATTACTGATTTTAAAGAAATAGAAAGTGTGCAATCCTACGAGTGTGATGGACCGGCTATATTGCCTAACGTGTCGGGAGGGGTAATGTTGAGCGAGTTTGATGCTGCCAATCGTCAGAATTTCGGCCCGGGTGCCGGCCTGGGGGGCTCCATGGCCAGGTTCACCATTTCGCAAGACCATCTGTACGTGGTTGATCATTCGAGAATGCATGTGTTTGATCTTGCGATAAGAACCGATCCACATGAAGTAAATACTATTGATTTAGGATGGGGTATCGAAACTATATTTCCCTATCAAGACAAATTGTTTATCGGATCAAACATTGGTATGCAGATCTTCAATAATGAAAATCCCCAGGCGCCGGAATTCCTGAGTGAATTTGACCATGCCTTTGCCTGTGATCCAGTGGTGGCACAGGATAACTTTGCTTACGTCACCCTGCGTTCAGGGAATGGCTGTTTTGGAGTTGAAGACCAGCTGGATGTAGTCGATATCACCAATATAGAACAGCCGTTGCTGGTCAAATCATTTCCAATGGATAACCCCCATGGCCTGGCAGTAGATCAGAATTTGCTGTTCATTTGTGAGGGGGACTTTGGCTTAAAAGTGTTTGATATCAACGATAAACTGAACATCGATAAAAATTTGATCAATCACCTCTCCAACATTCCGTCATTTGATGTAATTGCCATTGACAGCCATCTGATCCTGGTTGGCAAGGGTGGCTTATATCAGTTTGATTATTCCGATCCCAGTGATCTTCGACTGCTAAGTATAATTGAAACTGCATCCTAATCATGTTTAGGCAATATATACCTCTACTGATGTGTTTCAGTTTCATTCTGCTGTCATCCGGGGTGGCGCTGGGACAATCCAATCAGCCGGATAAATATTTGGATAAAGTTGAATTACAAAATGGGAGTGTGCTTTGGGGTATAGTGGAAACTCGAGAGCAGGAGATAGTGATTCACTTTGACCGGGGAAATGACCTGACCTTTCCACTAGACCAGGTCCGTTCCATCAAAAAGAACAAGCTTAATCCCCACTATTACCAAAAACAGGATACTGGCAGGTATTATCGCTTGAACCTGGGCCTGCTGGTGGGTAAAAGCAACCAGTTTGTACCGAACGAAACTTCTTTTAACGCCTCACTTACTGCAGGCTATAGGTTCAACCCTCATTTGGCGACCGGAATTGGAACCGGAATATACTATTATCCCGAGGCCCGTCATATCCCTCTATATGCTGAACTGAATGGTCAGCTGATGAATACCAGGATCACGCCAGCGTATTTTGTGAGAACGGGGTGGAGTTGGGCATTTGGAACCAACGACATAGAAGAATTTGTGGATGACGTGGAAGGGGGTTTATACCTGGAACCGGGGATGGCCCTGAGATGGAACTTACCCAATAGAGTCCTGGAATTAGCCGTGAGTTATGTTAGGCAGAACTCAACAACTGTGTGGGACCCGGTAGTGTTCGGAAATGGTAATAGCAGTCAAAGTACTACTGTCTCCACCTTTCAAAGGGTAAACCTTACCGCTGGCATTACTTTCTAATAGGATGTGAATCAATTTTTGAGGCCAATTCATCCCACTGGTTAGTGTGCGCTGTGAGTTGATGCTCTAAAGATTGATAGGCTTCGGTGGTTTGTTGAAGCAGCTTGGGATCACCATAAATCGAAGGATCCGATAATTGTGCTTCAACTACCTGTTGCTCTTTTTCCAAGCGGGTAATTTTATCTTCCAGATGGGCAAGTTGCTTTTTCATTTTTCCCAGCTGATTATCATTGGCAGCGGTCCTTTTTGGCTTAGTTGATTTATGGGGGACAGGCTTGTGGCCCGTTTTTACTTTTACCGGCCCGGGCACTTGCTTTGATTTCCAGTAATCATATTCCCGGTAGTTTCCCGGATAGGATTTGACTTCTTTATTTTCAATATACCAGATCTTATTGGCCACTTGGGATATGAAATGCCGGTCGTGACTTACAATTACGAAACTACCTTGGTACTGATTCAATGCCTGGATCAAAATTTGTACCGACTGCATATCCAGGTGATTGGTGGGCTCATCCAGCAACAGAAAGTTGGCCTCTGAGATAAGTGTTTTAGCTAAGGCTACTCGGGATTTTTCACCTCCTGACAACACCTTTATCTTTTTGTAAACATCCTCGTCATGGAATAAAAAACAGCCCAGGGTATTTCGTAATTCTTGTTCGGTTCTACCCGAACCAGCCAGCTTAAGTTCCTCCAGGATTTCATGGTTGGTATTTAGAGCTTCCAGCTGGTGTTGAGCATAAAAGGCCATGTTGACGTTGTATCCCAATTCACTGGAACCTTCAGCCGGTTCAGTGCCAGCCATAATTCTCAGCAAAGTAGACTTTCCTTTACCATTTGCCCCTATCAGGGCAATTTTATCACCCCGTTCTACTTTAATAGAAGTGTCTTCAAATACCTGAACGTCCTCAAAGGACTTGGTGATCCGGGATAAGGTGCTAACAAAGCGACCGGATCTTTGCTTAAATTCAAATCGGAAATTGATAGGAGCCACCGTGTCACTGATCTCTTCCAGGCGCTCCATACGCTCCAGGGACTTTATTTTGGACTGAACCTGACGGGCTTTACTGGATTTTGCCCTAAATCTATTTATGAAGCGCTCCGTTTGCCTGATTTTTTGCTGTTGATTTTGGACCGTGTTATTATGTATGGTTGTGCGTTGTGATTTTTCTTCCAGGTAGTAACTGTAATTGCCCGGATAGCTGGTGAGGTTAGCAGATTCTACTTCTACAATGGTGGAACAAACCTGATCCAAAAATCTTCTGTCGTGGGACACCACCAGTACTGCTCCCTCATAAGTGGTTAAATACTGTTCCACCCACTTTATTGAAGGGAGATCCAAGTGGTTGGTAGGCTCGTCAAGCATTAACAGGTCTGGTTGCTCCAATAATAATTTGCCCAGCATGACCCTCATTCTCCAGCCTCCGGAGAATTCGTTAAGGGGACGGCTCAGGTCGGCAGTAGAGAAACCGATGCCTTCCAGTACATCTTCTGCTTTTGCCTGTAAGCTATACCCATCTAGGCGCTCGAAACGTTCCTGCAGGTTGGCGAGCTTTGTTACCAATGATTCATCAAATTTTTGTTCCATCAGTTTTAAGATGGAATTAATTTCTGTCTGTAATTTATTGGCTTCGGCAAAGGCCTCCATAGCCACCTGCAAGATGGAGTCATTCGAGCTGTACGACAAAAGATCCTGATCCAAGAATCCAATGGAACATTGGGTGCTTTTGCTGATGACATCAGGTGGAGACTCATAATCACCATTGATTAATCTTAGTAAAGTCGACTTACCGGTGCCATTCAACCCAATTAGACCGATCTTGTCCTTGGGTTTAATGTGAAGGGAAGCATCTTTAAACAGAGCCCGGTCACCTATGTGATAAGTGAGACTATTAATAGCGATCATCCCCCAAAATTATAAAAGGGTTGGAAGTTACAAAAATGATATGTGTGGAGATGGATAAGCCTGATCACATAAACTCCAACGGAATGGAGACTCTTATCTGATCCCACATCATCACCAGTTCAGCGCTCTGGGCTTTCTGCTCAAACTCCATGGTAAAAGGTTCATAGGTATTTTCGACCTGATTGACAGGCACCTCAAAACGCAGCACGTCAAACTTTTCATTGTAGTTATAGGCGCCCCACTGCCCAAGTTCACTGTTCAAAACAATGGTCCAGCGATCTTCATGTGGAATGGTAAACAAGGTGTAGGTGCCGGGCTTTATAGCATGTCCGGCCATACTGATGTTTCCGGTAATGGTCAATTCTGTGGCCTCGTTGGCCCCTGTACGCCATATTTCTCCGTAAGGCACCAGGTCACCGAAAATATTACGACCTCTTTTGTGTGGCCGGCAATAGGTTACCTTCACATAGGTATCTTCATATTTCAGAGTAACCATTTCCAATGGGCTGGGACGTGGCTTTAGGGCCTCCTGAGCGGAGCTGGCAAAATGATGTGTTCCCGAAATTAACAGCCAAAGGATCAGAATTCGGAGTGCTTTTTTCATTAGATAAAATTGATCAACCAGTCTCAATATTGATGAATATACAATAATTTTACCAAACTGGTTTCAGGGGAGAAAAAATGTAATTATGAGCTCACAGCGTCCTGCATTCGACGATATATTTATGGAATTGGCGGTTAATCTCGCCAAAAGATCTCATTGTATCAAGAGGCATGTAGGAGCGGTATTGACCAAAGATACCCGCATCATATCCATAGGCTATAATGGTCCCCCTGCCGGTACTCACAATTGTGATGAAGAATGGCCGCAGCAAGGATGTCCCCGCAGTTCCAAGGGGAGTTGCAGCCTGGCTATTCACGCTGAGCAGAATGCCATACTTTATGCGGTAAAGAACAAAACCAGTGTTGAAGGATCGACTCTTTACGTAACT
Source organism: Cyclobacteriaceae bacterium (assembly GCA_965224285.1). Classification (GTDB taxonomy): domain Bacteria; phylum Bacteroidota; class Bacteroidia; order Cytophagales; family Cyclobacteriaceae; genus JAJCYK01. Next base: position 1,611,824 of record OZ245043.1, on the reverse strand, counting down.
TTATCTCCCTGCTTGAGCTGTGCCAGGATCATCTATTCCATGGGGATAAACAAAGTGGTCTACTTAAAATCATACGGTGCCTATAAGGGATTGCCCAATGATGAAGGCCTTGATTTCCTGCAAAAATTCGGGATAGAAATAGCCCAGTATCAGGGTTCTTTGATGAACGTAACCCACATGATCTAAATAATGTTGACCTCGGGCTCCAACTTAATGCCAAACTTTTCCAGCACTGAACTTTGGACATCCTGGGCCAGCTGGTACACGGCGCTTCCCTGCCCTCCGCCATAATTGACCAATACCAATGCCTGTAGGTGGTGGACCCCGATGGGCCCACGTCGCTTTCCTTTCCAGCCACATGACTCGATCAACCAACCTGCTGGTACTTTGATTTGATGGCCATCCACGGGATAACCTGGCATATCCGGATGGCGATTCTTTAACTGGTCATATGTATGTTGATTGATACTGGGGTTCTTAAAAAAACTGCCTGCATTTCCAATTTGTTGAGGATCCGGCAATTTGCTGGTTCTTATTTTAATCACAGCGTCGCTCACCGCTTTAAGGGTCAACTTTTTCACGCCCATTGATTCCAGAGTGTTGGCAACAGCGCCATAGCTGGTATTGAATTTCGGATCCTTGCTTAGTTTAAGTTCGACTGCCGTTATCAGGTATTTATGGCGAAGAGGCCCTTTAAAAACGCTGTAACGATAGCCGAAATCGCAATCAATTGCATTAAAGGTATGCATCTTACCGGTATCCATATTCATGGCCTCCAGGCAGCTGAATACAGAGGAAAGCTCAACTCCATAAGCCCCGATATTTTGCATGGGAGCAGCCCCCACCGTACCGGGTATCAGGCTGAGGTTTTCAATGCCTCCCCAGCCATTTTCTATGGCAAATAATACCACCTGATGCCAGTTCTCCCCTGCGCCAAATCTGATCCAAACGGACTTATCAGTTTGTTTGACAATCTCCCGACCCAGGATTTCGTTTTTGATGATCCTGCCGGGGTAATTTTCCGTAAAAAGTAAGTTACTGCCACCTCCTAAAATCAATTGTCCTGAGGCAGGTAGAGGCAGGTCCGGTAGATCATCTAGTTCGGAGGTTGAACTGATCCTAATCAATTCCTTGGCCTTCACCTGGATTCCAAATGTATGATAAGGAGCTAGGGATACCTGTCTTTCAATATGCATAAGGCATAAATTACGGCCAAAGCTACTTAATTTTGCTTAATACTTTTCCGCCGTTTTATCTGGGGACCTCCATGTAAAAAGTGGATCCGGAATTAGGCTGAGACTCTACCCATAGCTTCCCCTGGTGTATATCTGCTATTTTTTTACTGGTGGCCAAACCGATACCTGATCCCTGCACTTCTGTCTGCCGGTGTAATCTTTTAAATGGTTTAAAGATCTCTTTGAAATATATAGGATCTATTCCGATCCCGTTATCTTCAATACCGATTACATACCCTTGTTTTTGAGAATTACTGAAGATTTTTATGTGTGGACTTTTCTTAGGCGATCTGTACTTCAAGGCGTTGGAGATCATATTTTGAAAATAATGGATCAGCAATCCTTGACTACCTGAGATCTTGGGCAGGGGCTCTACTTCAATGGTGGCCTCATGATCTTTAATAGCTTGGTCAAGGTTCAATACCACATTGTGCACTACTTCATTGAGATCCACTGGCTCCATTTGATATTTGGCGCCGTTAATAACTGCGTAATCCAGTATATCCTTTATCAATTGCTGCATCCGCACCAAATTATCGTTGGCTTTTTCCAGATATAAATCGGCATTTTGATCAAGTCGATCACTGTATTCCATTTTGAGGATCCCTAAAAAGCCCTGTACGGACCGGATTGGTTCCTGCAGGTCATGAGATGCGGCATAGGAAAATTGCCGTAAAGCTTCATTCACCCGGTGTGCCTTTTTCAGGTCCACTTTATTCAGTTGCAACTCCTTTTGCACAGAAAAAGTATCGGTCATATCATAGGTAAATCCAAAAACACCTGCTACCTGCTGTGATTCATCTAACACCGGGAATTTTACTGTCTCGACCCAGGTAGTTTCCCCTGATTTATCCAGATCCTCGATAAGGTTGAATACTACTCCTCCTGACTTTAATATTTCGGCATCATCGCCGATGTACTTTCTTACAGTTTTTGGTAAGCTGCTGGGCTCTTTGAACAATAATTTTTCCGATGGAAGTCCCAGATGTTGACAAAAAGCGCTGTTTACCAAGGTAAACATATTGTCGCTGTTCTTCACGAACATACCGGTCCTGGAATTTTCTACCAATTTACTGAGCAGATTATTTTCAGCTCGCAATTGGATATTCACCCGGGAAAGTCGCTTATTTTCCTGGCGGAGCTGCTTTACCAGTAATGGTAGGTTAGTGCCTGATTCTTGAGTGAACATCCAAAAAATTGCTCTAGAAATAGTATTAATTTACTAAATCGAGCCCTTTTTTGCCCGGCGATTTGCAAGAAGCAGGTCGAATGTAAGAAATCCGCTAAATATTAACTTTTTAAGGAAAAATAAGGACTTGTAATCCTTTATTTAGTGAATTCTTGTAAATCATCTTTAATTGAGGCAATTTTTTGCTCCAATTTCGCGGTGATTGCGTCAAACTCTTCCGGAGCATCCAAATCACCACAAACACTAATGTAAAATTTTATTTTAGGCTCGGTACCTGATGGCCGTACACTGATCTTATCACCGTTTTCCGTAACAAACTGGAGCACATTTGATTGGGGCAGATCCAAATGGGAAGTCTCCCCGCTTTTAAGGTCACGACTGGTGCTGCTGGAATAATCCCAGGTTTTGATGACTTCACTACCTCCAAAGCCGGAGGGAGGACTTTCCCTGAATCGTTTCATTATATTCTGTATCGCTTCAGCTCCTGATTTTCCGGGCTTGGTGATAGAGATCAAAGATTCTTTGTAATAACCAAACTCTTGATAAATTTTTATCAAACGGTCAAAAAGGCTGAGGCCTTGGTTCTTGTTATAAGCGGTCAGTTCTGCGATAATGGCGCAGGAAGCTACTGCATCTTTATCTCGGACCTGCTCGCCGATCATGTAGCCATAGCTCTCTTCCCCTCCAGCGATAAATTGCCGGGAACCTTCCAGTTCACCAATCATTTTGGCGATCCACTTAAATCCGGTAAGAGTGTTAAAGCAATCGACGCCATAACCTGCAGCTATAGTATCAATCAGGTCAGTGGTGACAATGGTTTTGACAATATAGTTTTCAGGTGTCAATTGACCCTTGGCTTTCCATTGATCCAGCAGATAATGAAAAAGCAAAACTCCGGTTTGATTGCCATTTAGTAATTGATATTCTCCTCGGTGATTCCTGGCCCCGATCCCAACTCTATCTGTATCTGGATCGGTAGCCATAATAAGGTCGGCATTGATCTCACGGGCCTTGTTCAAGGCCATGGTCATCGCTTCTTCTTCCTCTGGGTTAGGATACACTACGGTGGGAAAGTTGCCGTCCGGTTCCGCCTGTTCCTGAACGATGGTCAGGTTTTGAAACCCAAGTTGAGAAAGTATCTGTGGTACCATAGTAATCCCAGTGCCATGGATGGAGCTGAATACTACTTTAAGGTCACTTTGTTGCTGGATCACTGCTGGGTTCACCACCAAATTTTTTATTGCATCCAAGTACTTTTGGTCCAGTTCCGTAGAGATGGGTAGGATCAATTCTTCAGGTCCATCAAAGTGTACCTGGTTAAAATCCGTGATCTTATTTACTTCCGCAATTACATTCTTATCATGGGGTGGTACCAACTGGGCGCCATCCCGCCAATAGGCTTTATAACCGTTGTATTCCTTGGGATTATGCGAAGCTGTGATAACGATACCTGCCTGGCAGCCTAATTCCCGGATTGCAAAGCTCAGTTGAGGTGTTGGCCTCAGTTCCGGAAACAGATGAACTTTAATATCATTGGCCGCGAAAACTCCGGCAGTCACCCGGGCGAAATGGTCGCTGTTATTTCGGCTGTCATGAGCGATGGCTACCTCAATAGGGATGGCTGGATAGCATTTTTTAAGGTAATTACACATTCCTTGAGTGGCTTTGCCGATAGTATACCGGTTCATCCTGTTTGAGCCTGCGCCCATGATCCCCCGCAGCCCCCCCGTACCAAACTCCAGGTCCTTATAAAAGGCTTCTATAGCCTCTGTTTCATTTTCCCGGAGCGCCTTAACCTGCTCTTTGGTTTGGGCATCGATGGCCTCACTGTTCAGCCAAAGCGAGATCTTTTCTTCGATTATTGCTTCCATTAATGTATCAAATATTGACTCAATTGATTCACAAATTGCCTCTGATGGCTTGTTCCCTTTCTAATGCTTCAAATAAAGCCTTAAAATTGCCTTTGCCAAACGATTTTGCCCCTTTTCTTTCAATAATTTCGTAAAATACCGTAGGGCGATCCTGGACCGGTTTGGTGAAAATTTGGAGCAGATAGCCTTCCTCATCGCGATCTACCAGGATGTTCAGTTCTCTCAGCGAGTTGAGGTCTTCATCAATGTGCCCTACTCGTTCCAGTAGGTCTTCATAATAAACTTCAGGTACATATAGAAAATCTATTCCACGGCGCCTAAGTTCAGATACTGTATGGAGGATGTCGTCGGTGGCTAGAGCAATGTGCTGCACTCCCGGCCCATTGTAATACTCGATATATTCTTCGATCTGTGACTTTTTTTTACCCTCAGCTGGCTCGTTGATAGGGAATTTGACATACCCGTTGCCATTGGAGACCACTTTGGACATCAAAGCTGAATACTCCGTGGAAATATCCTCATCATCAAATGTGATTAGCAGGGTAAAGCCCATTACATCCTCATAAAACTTTACCCATTTGTTCATAGAGCCCAATTCCACGTTGCCCACACAATGATCTACGTGTTTAAGCCCCACCGGAGTAACATCAAAAGTACTGCTAGCGGCGCGGTAGCCCGGAAGAAATGGTCCATGATACTGATCCCTTTCCACAAATTTATGAATGGTTTCACCGTAGGTTTTAATCGCTGAGATTTTAACCACCCCCTGATCATCTTCGAAGGTTTGGGTTTCCATAGCCGATACAGCCCCCCTCTGCATGGTTTCGTAATAGGCTTTTTCGGCATCATCAACCCATAGCGCCAATACTTTGACCCCATCTCCATGCTGGTTTACATGGTTACTAATTTCCTGGTTGGGTAATAATGAAGAGGTAAGTACAAAGCGAACCTTATGCTGCTGCAGCACATAACTGACCCGGTCCTTAAGTCCGGTCTCAGGTCCGGCGTAGGCCACCAGATTAAAACCAAAAGCATGCTGATAGAAATGAGCTGACTGTTTGGCATTCCCTACATAAAATTCGATATGATCGGTACCTCTTAATGGTAGAAAATCTTGCTTCATCCTTCTATAATTTTTAAAAAACTCGGTTCTTTGTAAAAATAATATTTATTACTCTGCTAATAAAGACCTATACCAAGTAGACTACTCTATTAATGAACTACCAAGCTTTAGACCAGGCGCTGCTGGAAATTGTCAGGAAAAGAAACAAATTACATCAACTGGACTACCATCATAAAGAATATGATCAGGTGGAAGAAGAGTTGCATGACCTGGAAGATGATTTTATTGAGCAGTACGGCCAGCCGTTGGAAGACATTCTGCAAGATGTCCATGACGAACTATGTCCGGATACCGATGTATTATTGCCTATAGCTTATCTCGCTAGCCATTATATCCATACCGAGTCAGACAAGAAAGGTGGGGAAAGTTTTGATGTCGCCGATAACGAGGGTGTTCCGGTGGTACTAGACGAATATCCTGATCGATATAGTAGAATGGTCCTGGTACCCACGCCCCCAAGGATTCTGGTACAATTAGGCAAATCCCAGAGGATACAGGTTTGGCCGGAGGAGGCAGCTTCAGGTGATTAAAGATAACCCAGCCTAGTCCTCACACGATTAAGCACTTCATTGGCTAGTTTAATTGCTTTAGCTTCCCCCACTTTTAATCTACGATCAATTTCTTCCGGTTCCTGCATTAAGTTTTGGAAGATCTCACGCTCATCTTGAAATCTTTCCATAATTAATTGGTATAAGGCTTCCTTGGCATGCCCATAACCATAACCGCCAGCAAGATAATTTTTTCTCATTTCATCCTGTTGTGAGGCAGTTGCCAGCAATTGGTACAGCGCGAAAACATTACAGCTATCCGGATCTTTAGGAGCTTCCAACGGCTTACTGTCGGTAACGATCGACATGATCGATTTTCTGAGCCTCTTTGGCCTTTCAAAAATATCGATAGTATTGCCATATGATTTGCTCATCTTCTGTCCGTCAGTACCCGGAATAGTCATTACATTTTTATCAATTCTGGCCTCCGGAATTACGAAAGTTTCACCGTATTGGCGGTTAAAAGCCAGTGCTAAATCCCGCGCAATCTCCAAATGCTGTTTCTGATCTTTACCCACAGGAACAATATCAGCGTCGAACAATATGATATCAGCCGTCATCAACACGGGATAGGTAAATAATCCGGCATTAACGTCCGAGAGTTTATCGGCTTTGTCTTTGAAAGAATGGGCATTGGCCAACATTGGATAAGGAGCGAGACAATTGAGATACCATGTCAACTCACAAACCTGACTTACCCTAGATTGTCTATAGAATATGTGCTTTTCAGTATCAAACCCACAGGCAATCCAAGCGGCTGCAGTAGCGTTTGTATTCTCCTCCCTTTGTTTTGGATCTTTAATACTGATTAGTGAATGCAGATCGGCGATAAAAAATAACGATTCATTGGTACCTTTCCTGGAAAGCTCAATAGCGGGTAGGATGGCTCCCAGCAAATTACCTAAGTGCGGCCTGCCACTGCTTTGTATACCGGTAAGAATTCTGGCCATGGAGGTAAATTTAAAGTTTGACGGACAAAGTAAAGGAATTTTGATTTTATTATTTAAAGGGAAAACCTTCAGGTCATCCCTAAATTCTGCAATATTGCTGGTAATTTACAGTTTATACTTCTCCGGGATTTAAGATATTTGTAGCAGATGTATTTTCGTCATGGAATTATTTTTAGCGTCCTGTCATTACTTTTGGCAGGGCCCATTTTTGCCCAGCCGGGTAACGGAATTGAGTTTGTGCAGGATGTAAAGGATTTCGGAAAAATTCAGGAATCAGATGGTGTAGTCAGTTATCGGTTTGAATTTATCAATAGTACTGCGAAACCGCTGGTGGTCAAACAAGTACAAAGTTCATGCGGCTGTACTTCCCCGGATTGGACCAAAGAGCCTATACAGCCAGGTGGCAATGGGTATGTAGATATTAAATTTGACCCCCACAATCGCCCGGGACCGTTTGATAAAACCTTAAAGGTGAGCTTTGTGGACAATAATGCCGAGGTTCAATTGCGGATCATCGGGTTTGTAGTGCCATCACCCTCATCGATAGAGGAGGAGTTTCCAATAAGCGTAGGAAAACTCAGGATCAAAAACAGGTTTCTAAATTTAGGTAATATTTCTGCAGAGCGTATGTACTCCAAGAGCTTTGACATCTATAATCAGGGCGATAGTTCTCTGTTTTTCAGTGATGAAATTGTGGGCGGAGATCATGTTACTATAGCCTTTGAGCCGTTTACTCTGCCTCCCAAAAGCCGGGGCAAACTATGGGTACACTATGATGTTAAGCAAAAGGGAGACCTGGGGTATTTCCGGGAGGACATCACTGTTTTTACCGATGAACCCACAGAAGCTCGTAAAAACCTGGTGATTACTGTAACCATTATGGATACCCCGACGGCGAAAGTGGATACCGGTCCGAGGATTATGGTAAGCGAGACTATGAAGGACTTCGGTATAAAGCAACAGGGTGATACCGTGTCGGTAGTATATCAACTCCAGAACCAGGGAAATCGCAAGTTGCAGATCAGGAAAGCTTTTACCAGTTGCAATTGTATAAGGGTGCAGGTAGACGATGACCAAATCGGGCCTGGAAAAGTAGGGGAGATCCGGGTAACTTTCCTAACCCACCAAAGGGTAGGAAATCAACAAAAATCGGTGACCGTATTTACTAATGATCCGGCCCAACCGGTGACCGTACTGTCGCTCAAGGGATTGCTTAGAGGTCCCAAGGACTAGGTAAAGGCCGGGATCCCGGTAATTTCATTCCCTAGAATCAATAGGTGTATATCATGAGTGCCCTCATAAGTGATCACTGATTCAAGATTCATCATATGACGCATAATGGGGTACTCTCCGGTGATTCCCATGCCACCGTGGATTTGCCGGGCTTCTCTGGCGATATCCAAGGCTGTTGCCACATTGTTTCGTTTGGCCATGGATATCATGGCAGTGGTGGCTTGGTTCTGATCCATTAACTGGCCCAGACGAAGGTTCAATAATTGGGCCTTGGTTATTTCCGTTAGCATCTCAGCCAGCTTTTTCTGTACCAATTGAAAGGAAGCAATAGGTTTGTCGAATTGAATGCGCTCCAGGGCATACTGACGAGCGCTATAATAGCAGTCCATAGCCGCTCCGATGGCACCCCAGGCAATACCATAACGGGCAGAATCCAGGCACATTAGAGGTGCGCCTAATCCATCTTTTCCGGTTAGGAGGTTCTCCTTGGGCACTTTCACCTGGTCGAAAACCAATTCCCCTGTGCAACTTGCTCGAAGTGACCATTTGTTATGGGTCTCAGGGGTTGTAAAACCCTCCATTCCCCTTTCTAATATGAGACCCTGAATTCGACCTTCAGGGTTTTTCGCCCATACCACCGCGATATCGGCTGATGGCGAATTGGATATCCACATTTTGGATCCATTTAAAATATAATGGTCTCCGCCATCCTTAAAATTGGATAACATCCCGGAGGGATTGGAGCCGTGATCTGGTTCGGTAAGCCCAAAACAACCTAAAAGCTCACCACTCGCCAGTTTGGGAAGGTATTTTTGCTTCTGTGCTTCAGTTCCGAATTTAAAAATAGGATACATTACCAGTGAGCCCTGGACCGAAGCAGTACTGCGCATGCCGGAATCACCCCGTTCGATTTCTTGCATGATCAAACCATAGGAAATGTAGTCCAGGCCTCCCCCTCCATATTTTGCTGGGATGGTCGGTCCGAAAGCGCCCATTTCCCCAAATTTTTTTACTATCCCTTCCGGAAAATGAGCATCCTGACACCATACTTCAATGTTTGGGCTTATTTCCCTTTTAACAAAATCCCGCACGGAACTTCTTATCAATTTTTGTTCACCGGTCAGTAAATCATCGATTTGATAGAAATCCGGGGATTCGAAATGGTCAGTGGCGGAGGATTTTGCGGCAGAAGTACTACCTTGTAAGGTATTAGATGACATTTTGTTATTTTGTTATCTGCAAATTATCCAAATTTACAATAATAATAGGTAGTTACGGCGTGCCGATTCTGGATAATTTCAAAGCCATTCCTTCACCCGGCTGCCGTGATATTTATGGGTGACTTATCCTCAGGAAAAGTGGGACCAAAATCAGCTCTTCTCCTCATTTTAGCACTAGGCGCTTCGATATTCGGATGGGCCCAAACCCAGAAGGTGGTGACCTACTACGACCAGGAGCTTACCCAAAAAAAAGAGACCTATTTTATCAAGTCGGGTACTCAGTTGCTGGAAGGTCCCTATGAATCGTACTATATGGACGGGCAGATCAAGGAAATTGGTCAATTTCAAAATAATATGCCTGTTGATACCTGGACCTACTACTACGAGAATGGAAATCTTAAAATGTCGGGTGATATCCACAATAACTTGAGTCAGGGCTATTGGAATTATTACTTTGAAAATGGCAATGTCAGCATGGAGGGAGAATTGGTGAACGGTATCCGGGATGGCTTGTGGAAATTTTATTATGAGTCAGGCGCTCTGAAAACCCGTGGCCAATACAGCATGGGGAGAAAAATTAAAATTTGGAACAACTTTTATGAAGAAGGTGATATCAAATCGCAGATTTATTACGATGAGCAACGGGGAGAATATAAGGAGTTCTATATCTCAGGTAAACTGAAAGCTAAAGGAGTTAAGATCAGGGATAAGAATGAAGGTGCCTGGGAATATTACTATGAGAATGGATCGGTTCAAGCGCGGGGAGGGTTTGTAGGTGGAGTCAAAGAGGGGTTATGGGAGTTCTTTCATCCCAATGGCAATACTTCTGCAACGGGCACCTATAAAAATGGATTAGAGGAAGGAGAGTGGACCCATTATGATCAGGATGGCGTGTTAACCTCTCAGGGGGTTGAGCGATCTGGCAAAAAGGATGGTTACTGGTTATTATACTATGACGATGGCAGTATCAAGGGACGCGGTATATTCAAAAACGGAGAAGGGTTTTACAAAGAGTATTATGAAAGCGGAGCTCTGAAAGTTAGTGGATTGGTAAGAAATGGTGTCAATCAGGGAAAATGGTTGTACTATTATGAGGATGGCACTTTGGAGGGCGAAGCCCGCTTTATAAATGGTACCGGTGAGTATGCGGGTTTCTATAAAGACGGTACCTTGAAAATGGAGGGAACTATCGAAGATGGTATAAAGACCGGCATTTGGAGGCTATATAACCGAGATGGAAGCCTGGCCGGTTACTACCGCACCTACTATGAGGATGACAAGCCAGTATTTCGTATCATTGAAGAGGAAAAAGCACAAGTCGATACTACCCGCATTCCTTACGACAAACCGGAATATCTGTTTAAAAAGAAGAAAATGCGCTATTTCCGCCCGCAGGTAAACGAGTTTCGGGGGATAATAATTGGTTCCAATCCGGTTTCAATGGTTACCGGGAGCATTCCTTTTGCGGTAGAGTATTATATGCAGGAGCGATTGGGATACGAATTGCAGTACAGCATTATTCGGGACCCATTCTTTACCAGTGATGCCAACGTGAGGATAAATAAAGTATATGACCGGGGATATTCGCTGGCCTTGCGGCAAAAATTCTATCACCAGGATGGACGGTTGGGTATGCTTTACTTTGGGCATGAACTGCGGTTCAGCACCATCGATCACTTTGCCAACGTTGTGGATTCAAGCAGTACAGTAAATCGTTTGGTGGTGGGAGCCAACGAAAAGCGATTTGAATATTCCTTGTTACTGGGATACCGGTTTCTAAGGGATGCCGGCGGCTCTGGGATTACCATAGATGCATTCACTGGGATTGGACTGGGATATCGTGATTTTGATGGTGAATATCCTGGTTCAGAAAATTTCGCAAATATCTTTAAAGATCTGGATACCGATGAGTTGAGTATCCCTTTTCGGTTTGGGGTTAATATTGGCTTCATGTTGGAAGCACGATGAGCCCCAATATGAAGCGCCTAAATATCACCTTATCACCAGAGTCGGCTTTTGATCCCCATTCCTTTCGTCGGGAGGTATTAAACAGGGCCGGTATCGAGGACTCTTCGGGTATTAAAATAATTCCCCGAAAAAGATCTATTGACGCTCGAAAAACCGCAGTTAAGGTCCATTTTAAAGTAGATATCTACCTAAAGGGGGAAGTGCCGCAATCCACTACCTACCAGCTTAAGCCGGTACCCGCCGACCGGGAACCTGTGATCATCGTAGGGTCAGGCCCCGCAGGGTTATTCGCCGCACTACGGCTACTGGAAAAAGGTCATCGCCCATTGATTTTGGAACGAGGAAAAGATGTGCGGGCCAGAAGAAGGGATTTGGCAGCAATCAACCGAAAGCATCTGGTAGACCCTGATTCAAATTATTGTTTTGGAGAGGGAGGGGCTGGAACCTACTCCGACGGCAAATTATATACCCGTTCTAAAAAACGCGGAGACATTTCCAAAATATTGGAAATTCTGGTAGCCCACGGGGCCCCCGATGAAATTCTATACGACAGCCATCCCCATATCGGCACCAATAAATTGCCTAAGGTGGTGGCCAATATCCGGCAATCTGTGCTGGATGCCGGCGGTGAGATCCATTTCCAGAGCCGGGTAGAGCAGTTGATGATAAAGGGCCAGCTGGTTACGGGCGTCAAAGTTTCCGGCGATAATAGATTTATGGGTAAGGCGGTAATTCTAGCCACCGGCCATAGTGCACGAGATATTTTTGAAATGCTAGCCAACATGGAGGCAACTTTAGAAATAAAACCATTTGCTCTCGGCGTGAGAATCGAACACCCCCAAGATCTAATTGACAGGATACAATATCACGGTAAACCCAGAGGAGTATTACCCGCAGCGTCCTATTCATTGAGCTGTCAACTTCCCAAACCGGTTAGAGGGGTGTTCAGTTTCTGCATGTGTCCGGGCGGATTTATTGTTCCGGCGTCCACCAAAGCGGGAGAATTAGTGGTAAATGGCATGAGTCCAAGCCGCAGGGATTCAAAATTCGCCAATTCAGGATTGGTGGTCACCCTTGGGCCCAGAGATTTTAAGCAATTTTCCAGCTTCGGTGCTCTGGCAGGCATGCACTTTCAAAAAAAAATGGAACAGCGCGCTTGTGATATTGGAGGAGGTACTCAGAGAGCTCCTGCAGTAAGAGTAATGGATTTCCTAGGAGGTAAGGTCTCCCAAGATCTACCCCAGAGCTCTTATCAACCTGGCTTAGTGGCAGCCCCTATGGAAGAAATTATACCTGGCTACTTACTAAATGGAATTAAAGGGGGGTTAAAGGTGTTCGGAAAACGGATGAAAGGATATTTGACTAACGAAGCGCAAATTGTAGCATTGGAAAGCCGGACCTCTTCTCCGGTGAGGATTCCCCGCCACCCTCACACTCTGCAACACCCACAGCTGGAAAACCTATATCCCTGTGGTGAAGGTGCTGGTTATGCAGGAGGTATTATGTCGGCAGCGTTGGACGGTATAAGGTGCGCAGATGCTGTCGATCAAAATGCGCCGTTATGAAAACTGCAGTCATAGGAGCCAGCCCCAACCCATCCCGATTTTCGCATCAGGTGACTTTGCTCTTACAGGATCAGGGCTATCCGGTGGTACCCATCGGCATTAGGTCCGGGAGCATTGGCGATCAACCGATCCTCGATCTGCGTGATAAGCCTGTGGTTAGCGAGATCCACACCATCACCCTCTATATGAACGCCAGCAATCAATTACCCTGGTACGACTACATCCTAGCCCTTAAACCTAAACGTATCATCTTTAATCCGGGAGCTGAAAATTTAGATCTCTACCGCAAAGCTCAGAACACTGGCATCGAGGTATTGGAAGCCTGTACCCTGGTTATGCTGACAGTAGGATCGTACTAACCCAACCCGGTGAAAAACAAGATGATAATCCATTGGCTTGAGCTCTATTTTAATGGTTGATATGGCTGAAAAAATGCTATTATTTTAGTATTTTTGACCTTTTTAAATCTAATATGAACGAAGAGCAAACCGACCGTGAAGGTCAAGAGGTTGGATCTCCCCGATCCAATTATTCAGCAGATAATATTCAGGTACTGGAGGGGCTGGAAGCCGTTAGAAAAAGACCTGCTATGTACATTGGGGATGTGGGCTATAAAGGTCTGCATCACATGGTCTGGGAAGTGGTTGATAATAGCATCGATGAGGCCCTGGCCGGATACTGTAAGGAAATAAATGTAACCATTAATCCGAATAATAGTATCACGGTATCTGATGATGGTCGTGGTATCCCTATTGACATCCATCCCAAAGAGAAACGATCAGCTCTGGAGGTGGTGATGACTGTACTTCATGCCGGAGGAAAATTTGATAAGGACACCTACAAGGTATCAGGTGGTCTTCATGGGGTGGGGGTAAGTTGTGTAAATGCCTTGTCCGCGGATTTGAAAGCGCTAGTGAAACGGAACGGCAAAATGTACCAGCAGGAATACCAACAGGGAATTCCACAATACGCGGTCAAGGAAATTGGGACTACCGATGAAACCGGAACAGAGGTCACTTTTCTTCCCGATAGTTCCATCTTCAATGTCAGCGAGTATAATTATGAAACCATCGCTTCCCGCCTGCGTGAGCTATCATTTTTAAATGCCGGCATACGGATCAACTTAAAAGATCTGCGGGAACAGGATGATGAGGGAAATTACCAGGAAGACAGCTTTTATTCAGAAGGAGGGTTGGTGGAATTTGTGAATTTTCTGGATTCCACCCGTGAAAGCTTGATCCTTGAACCGATCTATATTGAAGGAGAAAAAAATGGATTCCCGGTGCAAGTGGCCTTGAATTATAATACCTCCTTTTCTGAAAATGTAATTTCTTATGTAAACAACATCAACACCATAGAAGGAGGCACTCATGTGGCAGGATTTAGAAGAGCCTTAACCCGTACCTTGAAAGGCTACGCGGATCGGTCAGGTTTGCTGGATAAGGTAAAGGTTGAAATAAGCGGTGATGATTTTAGGGAAGGGTTAACCGCGGTTATTTCAGTAAAGGTAGCTGAGCCGCAGTTTGAGGGACAGACCAAAACCAAACTAGGTAACTCAGAAGCCATGGGGGCAGTTGACACCTCGGTAAGTGAGCAATTACAATATTTTCTGGAAGAAAATCCCAAGCAAGCTAAACGAATTGTGTCCAAGGTGATACTGGCTGCTCAGGCCAGACATGCAGCCCGCAAAGCCAGAGAAATGGTGCAGAGGAAGAATGTGCTATCAGGCACAGGATTGCCGGGAAAATTAGCGGATTGCAGTGATTCAGACCCTGCTGTTTGTGAATTGTACCTAGTGGAAGGTGATTCTGCCGGCGGTTCAGCCAAACAGGGAAGGGATCGGAATTTTCAGGCTATTCTGCCTCTTAGAGGGAAGATCCTTAATGTGGAAAAGGCCCAGGAACACAGGATCTATGAAAATGAAGAGATCAAAAACATGATCACTGCATTGGGAGTATCCTTCGGTACCGAGGAGGATGAAAAAGAATTAAACCTGGCTAAGCTCAGGTATCATAAAATAATTATCATGACGGATGCAGATGTGGACGGAAGCCATATCCGAACCCTGATCCTGACTTTCTTCTTCCGTTATATGCATAAGTTGATCGAAAGCGGCTATCTGTATATCGCTCTACCTCCCCTCTATTTACTAAAAAGGGGTAAGCAGGAGAGATACTGCTGGAGTGATGATGAGCGTGATCGGTTGATAAAGGAGTTGGCTCCGGATGGAAAGGAAGACTCCGTCAATATTCAGCGTTACAAAGGCTTGGGTGAAATGAACCCCGAACAATTATGGCAAACTACTATGAACCCTGAATCCAGAAGCCTTAAAAAAGTTACCATTGAGTCCGCAGCAGAAGCCGACCACTTATTTTCAATGCTGATGGGCGACGAAGTGGCCCCCAGGAGAGAGTTTATTGAAAAGAACGCCAAGTACGCCAACGTAGATATTTAACCAATCAATCATTATATTGGAACTTTCGGTGAGATTTTAATGTACCGAATTCAAATCCGATATAGATGCTTCTAAAAAATCGAGAGACTTCCCTAATAGAGAAAAGTAATTTTATCAGCCGTGATCTGAGCTGGTTAAATTTCAATGACAGGGTACTGGATCAAGCCAAAAATACCGAACGCACCATATTTGAAAGATTGAAATTTATGGCGATCACCGCCTCTAATCTGGATGAATTTTTTATGATCAGGGTGGGGTCCTTGTATAACTATCTGGATTATGGGCGTCAGCGAATCGACTATTCGGGTTTGCGGGAGATCCCTTTCAGGAAGAAACTTCTGGTCGAAAGTAAAGATTTCTTTGACCATTTCAATCAATATTTTGTGGAGGTTTTAAAACCTCTATTCCCGGAGAATGGATTCCGTATCTGTAAAGTGGAGGAACTTGATGCTAAACAGCAGGATAAGGTTAAATCATATTTCAAAAAGACCATCTATCCCATGCTGACCCCTATGGTATACGACAGCTACCATACTTTTCCGGTGTTAATGAATAATGTTATGACCTTTGGGGTGGTGACCCGAAGTCCCGGTGATATTATTTCCGTCGGTAAGAAGGAAAAGTTCAACAAAAAGATCTCCTTCGTCCAGATCCCTCCCAACCTGCCGAAGTTCTTTGAATTACCGAATCAAGAAGAATTGATCTTTGTACCGCTGGAGGATATTGTACAGCAGTACATAGACAGGCTATTCCGCAATATTGAAATAATTGATACCTGCCTTTTCCGATTGACCAGAAACGGCGATTTTTCTGTGGAGGAAAGCGATGATATTGAAGCTAATTTTCTGGAAGAAGTAAAGCGCAAGCTCAAAACCCGAAAAACCGGCCGGGTGGTGAGGATCGAAATGTCTGCTAAAACCAACAAATGGCTGCTGAAGTTATTGAAAAAGCGCTGGGGTTTGGACGAGAACAATATCTTCAGAATTAAAGATGATACCCTGTTTGACTTTACCCGGCTTTGGCAAATCGTCAAGCATAATCAGTTTAGCGACAAGTTACCCACCCCGCATCCCCCGGTTAAGCCATTGAGTTATCCCGAGCAAGGAGCCAGCAATATTTTTGAAGTGCTCAGGAATAAAGATATTCTTTTGCATCATCCATACAACAGTATTGAACCATTGGTCCATCTGATTGAGAAGGCTGCACTTGATCCGGACGTCCTACTGATAAAATTGACGATCTACCGCCTGGCGGAGGATTCAAGAATTATTGAGGCCTTGCATAAGGCAGCAGAAAATGGCAAACACGTCTCGGTGCTTTTTGAAGTTAAAGCCCGTTTCGATGAGGAAAATAACATGCGGCATGCCCAGCGCCTTCAACAAGCAGGCTGCTTTGTAATCTATGGTATCAGCAGGTATAAGACTCATACCAAACTGCTGCTTATTGTAAGAAAGGAAAATAAGAAAGTTAGCAGTTATGTGCATATGTCCAGCGGGAATTACAATGAGGAAACTTCTCGATTATACACAGATATTGGCATCTTAAGCGCCAATGAGGTGTACTCTCGGGACGTCTCAGAATTCTTTAATGTAATAACCGGGCATTCCAGCCCCCAGGTATACCAAAGTCTAATTACCGCTCCTCGTGACATGCGGCAAAGCCTGATAGATCTGATCAATATCGAGGCGGAAAATGCCAAAAATGGTCTGCCAAGCGGTATAGTGATCAAGATCAATTCACTACAGGACAGGGAGACTATCGATGTACTGTATCAGGCCTCGCAACAAGGAGTTCCCATCAAACTCATTGTAAGGGGCATTTGCTGCCTGCGTCCTGGGCGCCCAGGGTTGAGTGACAATATTGAAGTGTATTCTATAGTAGGTGATTACTTGGAACACAGCCGGATATATTATTTTCACAACCAGGGTGAGCCAAAAGTTTACGGTGGCAGTGCTGATATAATGGTCCGCAGTTATGACCGCCGCTTGGAATCCCTGTTCCTGATCACCGATGAAAAACTAAAACAGGAAGCCATAAACATCCTGCTCTACTGCTTGAAAGATAATGTGAATTCTTATGTCATGCTGGAGAATGGCAATTACCTGCAAAAAGAATCAAATGGCGCCCCCCCATTTGACGTGCATAAAGAGTTTTTCAAGGTATCTCTGGTCGATGTAATGAAAGCGCGTTTATTTTGAGGTATTCCCTCAAATTATTCCAGACATTTATAAAAATATTGTAAATTGCCCCGGCTTATCAAGAAAGACTGAGGGAATGGGCCCTATGATGTCTTAGCAACCTGTCTACCTTATTGGATGTGGTGCTAATTCCCACCTGCTAAAGCAGAAGAGATGAGTTACCAATCTCCCAGGCTTCCCAGATAAGTATTAGATAAGAAATATAATGCAACAAAAGTTATATAGCCTTTTGGAGGATAGAATTTTGCTGCTGGATGGTGCTATGGGCACTATGATACAGCAACAGAAATTGACCAATGAGGACTATCATGGTGATAGATTTAAAAATCATCCCCAAAACCTTTTTGGGAATAACGACCTTTTATCCCTGACCCGGCCGGATGTAATTGGTGAGATCCATCGGCAGTTTTTAGCTGCCGGAGCTGATATTATCGAGACCAATACCTTCAATGGGACTTCCATAAGCCAGGCTGATTACCAAACAGAAAATATGGTAAAAGAGATCAATTTGGCTGCAGCAAAGATTGCCAGGGAAGCTGCAGACCGTTTCTCTACGGAGGACCCATCGAAGCCAAGGTTTGTAGCCGGATCATTGGGGCCTACCAATAGGACTGCTTCAATATCCGGTGATGTTAATAATCCCGGGTTTCGTGCTGTAGACTTCGATATATTAGCTGAAGCATATGCCGAACAGGCAGTGGCATTGGTTGAAGGGGGGGTGGACCTTTTACTGGTGGAAACCATTTTCGATACCCTCAATGCTAAAGCGGCCCTTTATGCCATTCAACAGTCACCAGAGTGCTATAAAATTCCAATAATGGTCTCAGGAACCATTACCGATGCCAGTGGCCGTACATTGAGTGGTCAGACCACCGAGGCCTTTCTTATTTCAGTTTCACACGCTCCCTTGCTGAGTATTGGACTAAACTGTGCCCTGGGTGCAGCACAATTACGACCATATCTTCAGGTATTGGCTAAAAATGCCCCCTTTATGGTGTCCGCTCACCCTAATGCAGGACTACCTAATGAATTTGGTGAATATGACCAGACTCCTGATGAAATGGCAGCCCTTATAGAGGAATTCCTACAGGAAGGTTTAGTGAATATAATAGGAGGTTGTTGCGGTACTACTCCTGAGCATATTGAGGCCCTGAGCCAACTTATTGCTAAATATCCGCCCAGAAAACTTACGGTGACTGTCTGAGTATGAGTGTCAAGCAGATTTCTTACTTGAAACTAAGCGGCCTGGAGCCACTGGTCATTACTCCCGAAACCAATTTTGTCAACATCGGAGAGCGCACCAATGTCACCGGTTCCAGAAAGTTTCTGCGACTTATCCAGCAGGAAAAGTATGAGGAGGCGCTATCCGTGGCACTGGATCAGGTCAGAGGAGGAGCCCAAATACTGGATGTTAACATGGATGAAGCCATGATCGACGGTAAAGCCGCCATGGTAAAGTTCTTGAATCTGGTAATGTCTGAACCGGAGATTTCTCGTATTCCCATTATGATCGACTCCTCAAAATGGGATATTATTGAAGCAGGATTGAAATGCATTCAAGGCAAAGGAATCGTAAACTCTATTAGTCTTAAAGAGGGAGAAGACACCTTCTTGGAGCAGGCGCAAAAGGTCAAAACCTATGGTGCAGCAGTGGTGGTGATGGCATTTGATGAGAAAGGCCAGGCTGATGATTATTCCCGCCGCATTGAAATTTGTGAGCGGTCTTATCACCTGCTGGTGGATCAGGTAAACTTTTCACCTCAGGATATTATTTTCGATCCCAATATTTTTCCCGTAGCTACCGGGATCCAGGATCACCGCAGAAATGCGCTGGATTTCTTTGAAGCAACCAGCTGGATCAAACAAAATTTGCCCGGGGTACAAGTGAGTGGTGGAGTAAGTAATGTATCCTTTTCCTTCAGGGGCAACAACAAAGTAAGAGAGGCGATGCATTCAGCCTTTTTATATCACGCCATCAAGCATGGAATGAACATGGGAATTGTAAACCCCGCTATGTTGGAGGTGTACGATGATATTCCCCAGGACCTGCTGGAAAGGGTTGAAGATGTGCTGCTGGATAGACGAGAAGATGCTACCGAACGATTGCTTGAGCTGGCTGAGTCTTATAAAGGGGTGCAAAAAAAAGGAAAAGTATTACAGGAATGGCGTACCTGGGAAGTGGAGAGGAGATTGTCCCATGCTTTGGTTCATGGAGTGGTTGACCATGTTGTAGATGATACCAAAGAAGCGTTGGAAAAATACCAGGTACCTTTAAAAGTAATAGAGGGACCACTGATGGAGGGTATGAATGTTGTAGGGGACCTCTTCGGTGAAGGTAAGATGTTTCTACCGCAGGTGGTAAAAAGTGCCAGGGTTATGAAAACCGCGGTAGCCTATCTGGAGCCTTTTATGGAAGAGGTAAAGACCAGCAAAAAAGGATCTGGTAGGATCCTCCTGGCTACCGTTAAAGGCGATGTACACGATATCGGTAAAAACATTGTCAGTGTGGTGCTGGCTTGTAATGGATTTGAGATCATTGATCTGGGAGTCATGGTACCTGCTGAAAAGATCCTGGAGGAGGCAGTTTCTCATGAAGTTGACATTATTGGACTAAGTGGATTAATAACCCCTTCACTGGACGAAATGATCCATGTGGCTGAAGAGATGGAAAGACAGTCAATGAAGATTCCTCTAATGGTGGGCGGAGCCACTACCAGCCGGTTACATACTGCGGTCAAGATCGATCCACAGTACAGTGGCACAGTAGTTCATGTACTTGATGCCAGTCGAAGTGTACCAGTGGCCAGCACTTTAGGCGGCAAGGAATCTGAACAATTTCATTACACTACCAAAGACTCATATCGGGAAGTGCGTGAGAACCACGCGTCCAAAAGGAATTTGAAGAGTTATTTGGACCTGGCGTCGGCTAGGGCAAACTGTTGGACCCCTAAAAGTGAGGAATCACCAATAGTTCAACCATTATTAATTGGCAACCACGTGGTAGGAGATTACCCCCTGTCAGAAATTCGGCCCTATATTGACTGGACACCTTTCTTTCAAACCTGGATGCTCAAGGGGCGCTACCCCGATATCTTGGAAGACCGAGTGGTGGGAGAGGAGGCGACCCGGTTGTTTAAAGATGCTGAACAGCTTTTGGATAAAATTTGTGAGGAAGAGGCTTTGCAGGCAAGTGCCGTGGTAGGGATCTATCCTGCCAATCGTACTGGCGACGATGTAGTAATATATGAATCAGGGCAACGTTCGAAATCACTGGGTACGGTTCATTTCCTCAGGCAACAAGGGAAGAAAGGAGAGGGGATCCCGAATCTGAGTTTGGCCGATTTTATTTCTTCCGATAATAAAGATTATCTGGGATTTTTTGCGGTATCTGCTGGTTTTGGTATTGAAAAGCGTTTAGAACAATTTACCAGTGATCAGGATGATTATCAAAGTATTATGTTAAAAGCATTAGCTGATAGACTTGCTGAGGCCTTGGCTGAGTTGATGCATCTCCGGGTTAGAAAGGAGTTTTGGGGTTATGCCAGAGATGAACAACTTTCTTATCGGGAATTGATCAAGGAAAAGTATGCCGGCATTCGGCCTGCTCCGGGATATCCCGCATGCCCTGACCATACGGAGAAAAAATTTCTTTTCGATCTGTTAGAGGTAAGCCAATCCATTGGCATTGAGCTCACTGAGTCGTACGCCATGTATCCGGCAGCCTCGGTTAGCGGATATTTCTTCAGCCATCCTGAAAGCCGTTATTTTGGATTGGGAAAAATAGGTAAGGACCAATTATTGGACTACGCCAAACGCAAAATGATGCCGGTTGATGAAATGGAGCGTTGGTTAAAGCCAAATTTGAACTATGAGCCTTAATTAATTCTATGAAAATTATCGATCATCTTAAGAACGCTGATAAAACGCTCTTCAGTATTGAGATTTTGCCGCCCTTGAAAGGACAGGGTATACAGAGTCTTTTTGATCATCTGGATCCTCTGATGGAGTTTAAACCGCCATTCATCGACGTAACTTATCATCGTGAAGAATATGTCTATAAGGATCGGGGGAATGGGTTACTGGAGAAAAAAAGTATCAGGAAACGGCCCGGCACAGTGGGTATCTGCTCAGCTATAAAGAATAAGTATGATGTAGATCCGGTGCCTCACATCATCTGTGGTGGCTTTAGCAAAGAAGAAACCGAGAACGCTTTGATCGATTTAAATTTTTTAGATATTCACAACGTTTTAGTTATTCGGGGTGACGCCATAAAGACTGAAAGCGCGTTCGTGCCAGAGAAAAAAGGCCATCACTATGCTATTGAATTGCTGGAGCAAGTGGTAAACATGAACCAGGGATGCTATTTAGATGAGGATCTGCAAAATGCTAACCCCACTGATTTCTGCATTGGGGTGGCAGGATATCCGGAGAAACATTTTGAGGCACCCAATATGACCTTTGACCTCAACTACCTGAAAAAGAAAATAGATAAAGGTGCCGATTATATTGTCACCCAGATGTTTTTTGACAACAGCCGGTATATAAAGTTTGTGGAGATGTGTCGAAATGAAGGCATCGAGGTCCCCATCATACCGGGATTGAAACCTATCACCACTAAAAAGCAGAACACTATACTACCCCGCATCTTTCATATCGATATCCCGGAAGCTTTAAGTGATGAAATCGAGAAATGTCAGGATAATCAGCAGGTAAAGGAGGTAGGAGTGGAGTGGGCGATTCAACAGTCCAAAGAACTAATAGAATATGGGGTTCCCTGTTTACATTTTTACTCCATGGGAAAAGCCGAGCCTGTGCGGAGAATTGCCTCGGCGCTTTTCTAGACCTTATAAATACTGAGTGCCTTTTCCAAGTCTTCCGGGGTGTCGATCCCGGTAGATTCATGATTGGTACTAAATACAGAAATTTTATAACCATTAAATAACCAGCGTAACTGCTCCAATCCTTCCAATTTTTCCCATTCGGCAACTGGTAAAGTGGTAATGACTTTCAAAACATCCACCCGGTAGGCATAAATACCGATATGCCGGTAATAATTTGCCTCCAAGGGCCACTGATGTAAAGGGAGGTCCCTGCCATGGGGCAATGGCATACGGCTAAAATAAGTGGCCAAGCCTTGATTGTTAATTAAAACTTTAACTTCGTTGGGGTCCGACAGTCTTTTAGGTTCTTTCATGGTTTTAGCCAAAGTAGCGATTTGAATGTCGGGGCTCAGGGCTTCGGTAAGATCGGCTATTTGTTGAGGATGTATAAAAGGCTCATCCCCTTGTATATTCAGAACAAAATCATAGTCCTCCTCTTGAAGTTTCAAAGCTTCATAGCATCTGTCGGTGCCGCTGGGATGGTGTTCTCCGGTTATGCATACTTTACCACCAAATTCTTTTACATGCTGGAAAATGCCCTGGTGGTCGGTGGCCACAATCACTTTTGAAAGGGATCCTACTTTGGTGGCTTGATGGTAAACCCTTTGGACCATGCTCATTCCTCTGATATCCACTAAGGCCTTTCCTGGAAATCTCTTGGACTGAAATCGTGCAGGAATTATTCCCAGTATTTTCATGCCTTTACTTTCACTTTTAAAGAAGTGCCTTCTTCCCCTATTACCAAAATTTCACTGCCTTCAGGTATAAACTCCCCTCTGGTGTAGGCATCCAGAATTTCTCCTTCGATATCTATTTTCCCGCTGGGCCTTAAAACGGTATAAGCGATACCGGTTTTTCCCAAGTAGGACTGGGTGTGAAAGTTACTGGTATAACCCTCCGACCGACGCTGCTCTCCCTGCAGGGCAATTCTTTGGAATAATTTACTATGAGTAAGCCGGACTCCTCCAATAAACATCAGGATAATACTGCCTAGTATGGCCACTAAGGTAGTGGAGAAAGCCGTTATAATGTTTGACAGGGGTACCAGAGTAAAATCAAAAAAATCATTATTGATCATAACCAGGGAAAGTCCGGTGATAGTGAGGATCAAGCCGGATATTCCGGCAATACCAAACCCTGGTATCACAAAAACTTCCGCCGCCACCAGACCCAGTCCAGCGATTATACAAATTATCTCCCAATTTTCCGCCAGACCATTCAGGTAGTAGGGCACCAAGTATAAAACCGCAGCAACCGCAGCAGCCAGAATGGGAAATCCTACTCCCGGTGTCTGAAGTTCGAAATAAATACCCCCAATAATAATGAGGATCAGTACACCGCTGATCAAAGGATTTAGAAAAAAGGCTATTACCTTTTCAGTGGAGCTGGGATAATACCGGATTAACTCATAATTTTCCACGGAATGTCGCGCCATAATGTCTTCAATACTATTCACCTGAGCTTCACAATACCCGTGCTGTAGAGCCTCGCTGGTGGAAAAGGTAAGCACTTCACCTTCGGAGGATATGCCGGGGACCTCCAGGTTTTCATCGACCATTGCTTCGGCGATTCGCGGATCGCGGCCGTTAGCCTCCGCTGTGGACCTCATGATCGACCTCATATAGGATTGATATTTGTCTGGCGCGGCAGTTCCATCCCCAGTAACCACCGTAGCGGCTCCGATGCGTGCTCCGGAGGTCATGTAGATACTGTCGCAGGCGATTGAGATCAAGGCTCCTGCCGATGCCGCGTCCTTATTGATATACACATATACAGGTTTTTCAAACTCCAGAATAGCGGTGCTTATTTCATCGGCATCATTAAGGGCTCCACCAGGAGTGTCCATATCTATTATAACCGCCTTGGCATCTAACCGCTTTGCTTCGTCCAAAGCCAGTTCCACATAACGGGTCATTCGAGGATCAATTACATCACGGATCTCCATAACCAATATGGAATCAGTTGACGTGGATTGCCCTAATAGGGAAAAACAAATTCCCTGACAACAACAAAAAAGAAGAATAATATTTTTTAATACCGTGGTCACTTCAAATGGTTTATTCAAAAGTACTTATAAACCGATTATTATCGCAAAATAAAAATACATTTGCGCCGTTTGCAGATAAGGAGACCATATATCCAATTTCCCGGTTTAATATTGTATTTTTTTCATAAAAGCACGCAACTTTGGGCAATGGGCCAAAAGATAATCTTAGGCATCGTACTGCTTTGGTTAACTTTCTTCAAAGTGAAGGCAACTTCCTATGATTCGTTAAGAATTGAGATAAAAAACGGTCAACCTTATATACTGCACCGAGTGGAATCTCAGGAAACACTCTTTAGTTTATCGCAAAGGTATGGTTGTGATATTAAATTCATCAAGGAGCATAACCATCTCAGTAGTAGTAACGTAGCAGTGGGAGCTGTATTGGAGATCCCCTGGCAGGGGCCTCTGTTACACCAGGTAAAACGGGGTGAGACTCTGTTCTCTATATCACGACTTTATGGTATAACTGTGGAGGATCTGCACCACTGGAATAAGTTAGATGCGCATGAATTGGAGGTATCATCAATGCTGCAAGTAAGCGCAAATTCACCGCAAAAGCCGCCTAAGCCTCTACCGGCTTCCGCTCATATAGTCCGGCCCAAAGAGACCTTATATAGTATTTCAAAAGCATATGACATCACTGTAAAGCAGCTTAAATCCTGGAATAATCTTACCGGATCGGGGGTAAATATTGGCGACACCCTGGTGATCGAATCACCAGCGTCAAGATACTCAGACAGCAGCTCTGTGCCGGAGGATGCCCATACCTCCGAACCTTCAAAAAAGGAAAAAGCTTCCAACTCCAGGCCTCTGCCTTCATCAAATCCATCAGCCAGTGATGTCAGAATAAAAAATGAAGCGGCAAAGCTTATTAAGGAAAACGGCATCGCTGCAGTATTCAATGATGATGACACCCAACGATATCTGGCCCTTCATCGCACAGCTCCGGTGGGCACCATAATGCAAATTCGCAACGAGATGACCAATCTTTCAGTTTTCGTCCGGGTGGTGGGTAAACTGCCGGATACCGGAGTTAACCAGAAGGTATTGATCCGGTTGTCCAAAGCTGCTCAGGAAGGTCTGGGGGCGTTGGATGACAAGTTCAGGGTAGAGTTGTCCTACATTCCAGCTCGTTAATGAAGCAACCCTCATCCGTTAAGGACTTTCTGGATGGTAAAGTACGGCTTTATAACCGAAGGGAGTTTATCGAGCAGGATCCCATATTTATCCCCCATCAGTTTTCCGGTAAACAAGACCGTGAGATTTCGGGGTTCTGGATTGCCATGTTGGCATGGGGTCAACGGAAAACCATAATCAATAAGGGCATGCAGCTGCTGGAATTAATGGATCATTCTCCTTATGAATTTGTGCTTAACTGCAAGGATCACGAACTAAGGCCGCTGGAGAAGTTTGTCCATCGTACATTTCAAGGTACTGATGGTTTATATTTTATGGATTTTTTCAGGCGCTATTACCGCAATCACCGTAGCCTGGAGGAGGCTTTCATAAATTCTGATGAGGTAAACCGCATCAAAAATTCCCTCACCCGTTTTCACCGGCTATTCTTTGACACGGAGTATGCTCCTTCCAGAACCAGGAAACACGTAGCCACTCCTGCCAGAAACAGCGCCTGTAAAAGATTGAATATGTTCTTAAGGTGGATGGTGCGCCGAGATGAACAGGGAGTAGACTTTGGAATATGGCATAAATTGGATCCCAAGGACTTGATCTGCCCCTGTGATGTGCACGTCATCAGAGTGGCAAATCAACTAGGGTTGATCCAAAGGAAGCAATCAGACTGGAAAACTGCCGAGCTGTTGACTCAAAAGTTAAGGCAATTTGATCCCGCAGATCCTGTGAAATACGATTTTGCTCTTTTTGGGTTAGGAGTGATGGAAAACTATTGAGATTGGGGCCAGGTTTCGGGTTCTTCTCTCCAGGATTTCAACAGATCTACTTGATCTTCTTTGACCAGGCCTTGTTCCCTGGCAATGCTCAGCAAACTAGAGTAATCTGTAAGCACCTGAAAATCCACCAGCTGTTGCTGAAAGCTCTCATCGGCCGCCTTAAATCCATAGGTGAAGACCGCGATCAAACCCAGGACATCTAACTCCCTTTCCCTAAGGGCTTTTACCGCTTTTAGTGAGCTTCCTCCAGTTGAAATGAGATCCTCAACCACCACTACCTTCAGTCCCTTGACCACATGGCCTTCGATGAGGTTTTCCATGCCGTGCCCCTTGGGTTTCGAACGCACATATAAAAACGGCAGGTTTAAAGTATCCGCCACCAACACACCCTGGGGAATCCCAGCGGTTGCAACTCCGGCGACTGCCTCACAACCAGGATGCCTTGATCTTACCAGTTTGACCAAAGCGTGGGTAATATTTTTCCTGATCTCCGGATAGCCTAGAGTAAGCCTGTTGTCACAATAAATGGGAGAATTCCACCCGGAGGCCCAGGTAAATGGGCGCTCAGGGCTTAGTTTTACCGCTTCAATATTTAATAGATCCCGGGCAACTTGTTGCGATATCTCAGCGTCTGCTATCCGATTTGTCATGGGCCAAATTACGGCAATATTTATTAAAAAAACCTTATGGCTATTTGCAGGCAGACATATATTTCCTTCATTTGTGGTGACGTACGCCTATAAGCGCGATTTTTTATGAAATTATTCATCAACGCCATTCCCGTCAGGGTGAAGAAAATGGGGAAGGCTAAAGATTTTCTGGAGTATGATGTTATAATCAACGGGGGAAACAAAAACATCTATGTGAGTATGTTAATAGGAGATGTTCTGGTCCATGATGCCTCTCTGGATCAAATCTCCCGGGTGTTTAAATTGATGTCTCGCAAACGACTGCAGAAGCTGAATACCATTACTTTTACTGTTGATGACCGTAAATCGGTAAAGCACTTTGTCAAAAAGAGGTTTAAGGTTATTAAAGCCGCTGGAGGAGTAGTGTATAAAGGTGAAGAAATTCTGATGATTTACCGGCTTAATAAGTGGGATTTGCCTAAAGGAAAGTTGGATAAAGGGGAGAGTTGGGAAAGCGGGGCGGTTAGAGAAGTAGAAGAAGAATGCAACATAAAAGTGTCGTTGCAAAGCCGGATTGGAGCCACCTGGCATTCCTATTCACTCAATGGTAAAAAGATCTTAAAGCAGACGGTGTGGTTTGCCATGGAGTGCATGGATGACAGCAATATGAAACCTCAGATCACCGAAGATATCCAGGCTGTGGAATGGAAGGTGGGTGAAGACCTGCAAACCGCCATGTTCAATACCTATCCTTCAATTCAATACGTGGTGGAACGTTTCCAAACCCAAAAATCCGCCTAATTCAGCGTGTAGGGTATAAAATCTTCTATCGAACCTCCATATTTATGAACCTCTCTGATAATCGAGCTGCTGATAGAAGCATATTTGGGTGAAGTGATCAGGAATACGGTTTCCAGGTGTTCATTTAAATGACGGTTAACCTGGGCGATGCCGTTTTCATATTCGAAATCAGTGGTATTCCTAAGGCCGCGCAACAGGTAGCCCGCCTGATACTTTTTGGCCAAATCGGCCGTGAGCTGATCGTAGATCACCACTTCCACGGGTTGATCGGTTGAGAAGGCTGATCTGATCTTTTCCTTCATGAGATCGACCTCAAAATAACGTTGTTTACTGGTATTGTGGCCAATGGCAATCACTATTTGGTCAAAGAGTCCCAAACCACGATTGACAATGTCGTGATGACCCCAAGTGTAAGGATCAAATGAGCCGGGGAAAATAGCGACTTTTTTCATGGCATTATTCGCAGTAATAGAGGCTCAACAGATCAAAATACTGATGTTCCTCTACTTCATCGAACTCAAAACTAAAGTTCAAATGTGAAGGTCGTGCCCCAAAAGAAATATTTCGAATGTATTTGTACAGTATCTTAAAATGATCCGATTGGCTGTTGATATTTCCCCATAAGTGTACCCGGATCATATTCGGGTCAAGTCCCAGTTGATCCATTACAACCATGATGTAATTAATCAATTCCAATGGTGTCTCAAATCGGAATTGATTGCAATACTGTAGATGGCCGTTTTCATGGACCAGAATATCTATTGCCGCTGTACTTAATAATAAAGCCATAGACTTCAACCGGGTTTGGTCCCTTTGCCGGGGAACCCCTTCGATCAGGGCGCTGGATTGATGAACCACATGTAGGTTTAAACTGGGATAAATAGATTTGAACCAATTCACTACCGCCTTTTCGGCTGCAAATACACTGACAATTTTTTCGGTGGAGTGTTTATAATAGTATAGCTCCTCTCCCGGTGGCTCCAGGGTACTGTTAATTTTTAGATAGTCACCGGCACAGTCCTTTTCAAACAACGCACTGGGAACCAACGCCATTTTCGGATTATTCACCGCCAGTTTGACTGTTTGCCAAAATCCGGCATTGAGTAAGTGATGGTTTTCGAAAATACTCCTGAGTATATAGACCTTATTAGAGGCCTCGATATCCAGTAAATAATCTTCCAGCAGCAGACATAAATTAGACTTACCGTCTATGACACAGAACTCAAAGTGTCTTTTTCCCAGTAAGAAACAAAGATGATACTGGTTTAAGTGGTCGACGTTAAATTTGCTGCTCTTTACTTTCTTTATGAGATGGTAATCTGCCACACTGGCTGTTGCGGTGGTTATTCCCAATTTCCGGCGGTGGTTACGTCAGTGCGACTACCAAATCGTAAGGGTTTGCGGTTGGTAGCGTCGTTGTCCTCACTTCTGGTACGGTCTACCGGACTGGGATCAACTACCTCTATAACGTCGACCATTACGCCGCTTTTATTGATCTTATCAGCCCAAATTTTAAATTCCTGATCGCTACCCGGTTTCTTGGGAAGAGTTTGAGGGTCAAATCCATCACTATAAAGAGAGTCAATTACCGCCACAGATCCTAAAGTATCAATATCTATTACCACGCTATCCGCGCCGTAATCCAGGGGTATGATGGTCTCTTTACGTTCAGTGATATATATTCTACCCGTGTCCACGAAGCTTATCAATTTTTTCCAGTCACTGGTAAATTGGCCATTGGCATCGCGGTAAGCAATTTGCGCATCACGGATCATCTCCAGTTTTTTAACCACCTTGGCTTCTTCTGCGGTAATTCTTTTTTCTTCCTGTATGTCATGCGAGATGCTACTGATCAGGAAATAAGCCAAACCGATGCTTATTACATAAAATACTATGGTTAAAATTTTCGTGAGGTTCATTTTCGATTATTTTAGTGTTATTTACAGCCGTGATATAGGGCAAAACATAATTCACGAACCGCTATTTTATGTAATTATTTCCAATTTTGGAAATACCCGCCCATATTTAAAACCTCTTCAGGATCCTTCACATTTCGAAAAACAGCATGCATTTGAGGTCCGTTTTCCTCCGCAAATTCCTGCTTTCCAAAGAATCTCACCTCCTCGATCATCTGTTTATTGGCAGGTAGTTCCGGGTCTATGCCTTTTTTCAGTCTGCCCTTAATCGTTTCTACCTGGAAGAATAATTCCAATGCATGTAAAGGAGGATCAAGGTGTTCATTGACAAATAATAGTCGATTCACTTCAATATTAAGGCTGGTTTCTTCCTCAAACTCTAGTTTCAACCTATGATGGCAAGATTCCCGGAAGTTTAAACCGCCGCCGGGCGGAGCCCATAAATATCCTTTGGGTGTAAGTCCCCGGTGCTTTACCATTAGCAACTTTCCATCCTGTATCAATATTCCACTTACCCTAACTCGAAGTTTTCCTCCAAAATCCTCAGCTATTTGGTTTTTCATAGCATGGTCTTACATAATGAATACAAAAGCCGCTATTTTTATAATCCCGAAAAGTCCAAAAGTAACAGCATTTCAAAAATTTTGAAAACAACCAATCCAAACTATAAGAAAAGAGTAGAAAAATTCCTGGAGCGACAGCACTTTATGAAATTATTGGGCTTTCACCTGGAAGTAATTCAACCGGGGCGCACCTCTGGGAAGCTTAAGTTAACGGAGAAGCATCAGCAGCAAACCGGTTTGGTCCATGGAGGAGTGACTGCCACCTTGGCGGATATCGTTACCGGTTTTGCCGCCTATACCCTAGTTCCAGAAAATTATCACGTGGTAACGGCAGAACTCAAGATAAGTTATTTAAATCCTGGACGGGGTACTCAACTGGAGGCTGTGGGATGGGTGCTGAAAGCTGGCAAAAAGCTCCATTTTTGTGAGGCGGAAGTGTGGGATATCGATTATGGAGATAAAGTCCTGATTGCCAAAGCTAGTGCAGTAATGGCTATTATCCCTCCTCATTGATATGGCGGCGCCTGCAAAAATCCTGGCCGCTAAATTCCCTTATCAACCAACGGGGGATCAGCGTAATTTTTTTCAAAGTACGGATACCTTCATCAAGTCAGCTGAAGAGCGCTGCACTTTGTTGGTTAACGGTTATGCCGGAACCGGAAAAACCTCCCTGCTGGGAGCTCTGGTGAGGGTACTGCCTATTTTCCGGTATAAAACCGTATTGTTAGCGCCCACTGGAAGGGCTGCCAAGGTAATGTCTAGGTACACTGGTAGGGCTGCTTACACCATCCACAAGAAAATTTATCGATTGAAGGAGTCAGCGGAATCTGGAGGGGTCAAGTTTATACTGCAAAAAAACTATCACCGTCGAACCATCTTTATCGTAGACGAGGCGTCTATGATCTGGGATGAGGAAGCAAGCAGGGGAGGGGTTTTATATGACTTGCTATGTTACGTCTTTCAAAATCCGGATAATAAACTGATCCTGGTAGGGGATGATGCCCAATTACCACCGGTTGGGCAGGATCATAGTTTTGCTTTATCCTCCAGTCACCTGCGCAATAAGTATAAACTAAAGGTGATTTCCGTGAATCTGAAAGAAGTGATGCGGCAGGCACTTGACTCAGGTATCTTACACAATGCTAACAAGCTTAGAGCCCTAGACCATAACGGGCATTTTCAATTCAATCTTACTGCCAAAGATATCTTTAGAGTAAACGGTGAGCGTATGGAAGACGGGTTGCGCTATGCCTATGATAAATACGGGCTGGATGACACCGCAGTTATTTGCCGAACCAATCGCAATGCAGCACATTACAACCAGGCTATTCGACGGTCCATATTTTTTTATGAAAATGAAATAGAATGCGGGGACCGAATCATGGTGGTAAAGAATAACTACTTCTATAAGCCAGAAAATTCTCCTATGGGATTCTTGGCAAATGGAGATTTTGCCGAGGTGTTGAAGATCAAACGATTTGAGGAGCTTTACCAGCGACGATTCGCTGATTTAGAGGTAAGGTTATTGGATGATCCCGATCAGACCACCATGGAAGTGAAGATCATTTTGGACAGCCTTTATTCCAAAACGGCATCAATGACCCAGGAGGAGCAAAACGCCTTTTACCAGGAAGTACGGATGGATTATGCTGATATCAGTAACAAAAAGAAGGTGAACCAACTATTAAAAGAGAATCCGTATTTGCAGGCCCTGCAAGTAAAATTTGCCTATGCCTTAACTTGCCATAAATCCCAAGGAGGGCAGTGGAAGGCTATTTTTTTAGACCAAGGTTATCTGCCTGAGGTGCAATTAAATCAGGACCAAATACGTTGGCTGTATACGGGGGTTACCAGGGCCACTGATGAACTTTTCCTGGTAAATTTTAAAAATTCCTTTTTTTAATAGAAAGGCAAGATTATTGTATCACTCCCCTATTAGTAGTATTTTTGAACAAATTTGACAAGAAATTTACAGGATTATGCTTAGGAAATTTTTCGTATTAACAGTTATCGGCTTGCTTTTTATACAGATAACCGATTCGTTCGGCCAAAATGGAGACCAGGACTCCGATGGCGCAAAAATCGTATTTGCAGAAAACTCCAAGAATTTTGGTGACATCGTTCAAGGTGATGTAGTTGAGCATACCTTCACTTTTGAAAATCAGGGAAATCAACCCTTGGTATTATCCAATGTACTGGTAACCTGTGGTTGCACCGCTACTAAATGGCCCCGTGAGCCTATTGCCGCGGGAAAAAGCGGAGAAATTACCGTTAGGTTTGACAGCAAAGGGAAAAGCGGGGCTCAAAACAAGATTGTGACCGTTGTTTCCAATGCCGTTAATTCCAGGGAGAAAGTCAGCATAAAAACTAACGTTCTGCCGAAGAAAAAGGATGATGCTTAAAGCATAAAACAACAACGACTTCAGAATAAAGGCCCGGGTTTTACCGGGCTTTTTTTATAAACTTTTGTAGCAAGCTATCGACATCAAAATCCATCCCACAATAAAGGCCAGACCTCCGATAGGCGCTACCGCACCCCACTTGGGATTGTTAGTCAAACACAATATGTACAGAGAGCCTGAAAATAACGCAATCCCGATTATAAAGGACCAGGCGCTGTAATTAAGAAATTTATGGGAAAAATTATACATCAATAAACCTAAAAAAAGTAAAGCCAGGCTGTGATAAAACTGGTATTTTACCGCAGTCTCGAAGGTTTGCACCCTTTCATGGGTTTCCAGCAAGGTCTGTAAAGCGTGGGCCCCGAAGGCACCGACAATCACAGCGAGGCCTCCTAATAGAGACCCGGTAATTAAGATAAATTTTTGCATAATCAATCTCTTGCTCCGAAGATACTGCTCCCCACCCTGATCATAGTGGCCCCTTCTTCCAGGGCGATACTATAATCGTTGCTCATGCCCATGGATAGCTCCTCCATGTGAAAGTTTCCAGGGCTCTCCATTTGACTTAATTGGTCAAATAAACTTTTAAGGCACCTGAATTCCTTGCGAATTTGGGTTTCATCCTCAGTAAAAGTAGCCATTCCCATTAATCCTCGAATTTCTACCTGGGGCAAATCCTGAAAAGCGCCCTGTGATAGAAGTTCCGGTAGTTCACGTTCTTCGAAGCCATATTTTGCTTCCTCCTGAGCTATATGCACCTGCAATAAGCAGGGAATTATCCGACCTACTTTGCCCCCCTGTTTGTTGATTTCCCTAAGTAGTTTTAGGTTGTCCACGCTGTGAATTAAGTAAACGTAAGGTGCCAAATACTTTACCTTATTTCGCTGCAAATGACCAATCATGTGCCACTTAATATCTTCCGGCAACTCTTGTTGTTTTGCGCTTAGTTCCTGTGCCCGATTTTCTCCAAAATCCTTTAGACCAGCCTGGTATGCTTCCAAGATCAGCTCCGGTGGCTTGGTTTTGCTTACCGCGATAAGGCGACAATCACTGGATTTTAACTTTTCCCGAAACTTATTGATATTTTCTACCAACGACATTATTTAATCTTCCAAAGCGTTACTGATGAAAGTTGATTTGGTCATCAACCACAGTAAAAACAACAGTATTCCCCAGGTCAGATACACGTGATAAAAATCCGTAGTATTGGTATACCTGGTTTCTTTAATTTCCACTTTTTCATACTGGTCAATTTCCTGAAATACCTCCTCCAGCGCCTTCTCATTAGATACCCTGAAAAATTTACCTTCGCCGATTTCGGCTATTTTCCTCAAGGTAGTTTCATCTAATGAACTCTGGACGTAATTAGGTCTACCGAATAAATCCTTTCCCCAGGGTACCTGGCCTTCTTTGCCAATACCGATGGTGTACATTTTGATCTGGCGGTCCCGGGCCAGTTCAGCTGCGGTAATGGGGTCGATATTGCCGGCGGTATTATCTCCATCGCTTAAAAGAATGAGTACCTTGGAATTGGATTCCGTTTCTGACATTCGATTAGTGGCTACCCCTAAAGCACTGCCTATGGCAGTTCCCCGATTTTCAATTTTATCGAAGCTGATTTCGTCAATGTAGGTGAACAGCAGGTCATAGTCGGTGGTTAGAGGCGCTAATGAATAAGCGTCACCGGAAAATATCACAATCCCAATCCTGTCCTGGAATCGCCCTCGAATAAATTTTCTAGCCACCTCTTTAGCCGCTTCCAGGCGGTTGGGCTGGAAGTCTTCAATTTGCATGGATTGTGAAATGTCCACCAAAAGCATAATGTCGATCCCTTCTGACCATTGTTCAACCTCTTCATTAGTTTTTTGAGGGCGTGCCATAGCTGTCAACAACATGGAAAGGATCAGCATGATCAACAAGGTAGGCAAAAAACGAAGTAAGCTACTGGGTTGCCAGCGCAATTCTTTGTCGGGTAACGCTGACGCTAATTTCTGCCTGAAGCTCCAATGGATCAGCCAACGGGCGATCATTAGCAAAGGAATAGCAGGGATCAGGTATAGCCAAAATGGCTGTTCCCAGTCAAAACTTTGCAGCGTCTCCGGGGAAAACCAATTAAAACTCAGCCAAGAGGCCCAAGCCAGTAGGGTGCTAAGCATGCTTCACTTCTTCTCTTTTCTGTAAATATCGATTAATGCTGTATTCCTTCAGTTGGGTGGACAATTGGTCGACCACATTCGAATGAAATCGTCCGTAAATGTTCGAATCCATTGATCGTAAGGTATCTCGATAATCCTGATTGTCTTCTATGGTTACGATTTCTTTGGTGGTTAGTTTAGTGTAAGGCAGGCCCTCCAAACGTTCCAGGTATTTTTTCCAGAGGGCTAGCAGGCTTTCGGCCTTAGTAACGGTATCCAGGCCATCTGACTGCAGCCTATCAAATCTCGCTACATAACGTTCATGTGATCGTTTCATACGGTAAAGCTTAAGCCAGGTTCGGATTCGTTGGCCGAAAACCACTAAAATCACCAGCGCTATAATAAACACCACGCCCAGGGCTATGAACAGATAAGGATAATTAAAAGCACGGTTCACCGGCTGGTATGCTGCGGTTTCCTTTACTGTTAACGAATCTGCCACTTCGGTGATAAGGAACTGCAGTTGCAGACTATCCAATTCCGTATATATGGCACTACTATCTCCATTTGTAATGAGATAAACCGGGAGTTTTAGGCTTTGGGTACTGTCCAACTCAAAGGTAATAAGTTGATATACAGCGCTATCGTAACTGGTATTGATATCTGAACTAGTGCTTTCGAACTGTCGGCCTGCATATTCAAAAGGGTAATAGTCATGCGTGGAATCAGGAAATAAAACTTCCATCCCGCGGGGGTAATCTATTATCAGATGATAATTCACCACTTCTCCCACTTTGATGGTATCTTTTGAGAAGTATCCCTTGGGCTTGATTTCTTGTGCGAAGGAGACAGTTTCAAACAAAGCCAAAAGGATGGAAAAGGATAGCGGTGGCTTAAGCACTTTTCATTTTGGTTTTATTCCTCAACTGGAAAAGTTTAATTAGGCTGGGAACGTAGTCTTCCCTGGTATTGATATTCAGGTAATTGACCTGATTTCTACTGCAGAAATCCCTTAGTTCATTTTGATTTTGTGAAAAACTCCGGCTGAGTTTTTTTCTAAAGAAACTGGAGGATGTGTTCACCCAAATGGTTTTTTGCGATTCTTTATCAAACAGCGGAATTATTCCCAGGCTGGGTAATTTGGTTTCCCGTTGATCAGAGAGATGAATTACTACCAGATCGTGTTTTTTAGCCATTGCCCTGAGGGTGTCCCAATAGCCGGTGTCGATGAAATCAGAGACCAGGATTATAACACTACGCCGTTTGATAAGATTAAGAGAGAAGGTCAGCGCTTTGTTCAAATCGGTTTTCAAGGAAACCGGCTGATACTCGAATAACTTTTGGATGATTTTATAGGCGTGTTTATTCCCTTTGGAGGGTTTTATATAAAGCTCTTTGCGGTCAGTAAAGCCTATCAAACCTACTTGGCCTGATTCTTTTACCGCGGATAAGGCCAATACCCCGCAGATTTCTTTGCCGATATCTATTTTTTGCTTACCTGGAGTACCAATTTCCTGGCTGGCGCTGATATCCAGGATAAAATAGACGGTTTGCTCTTTCTCCTCCTTGTAGGTCTTTACAAAAGTACCGTGACCTTTAGCTGTAACTTTCCAGTCAATAGTGCGAATGTCATCACCGTACTGATAGGATCTGACGTCGTCAAATTCCAAGCCGGATCCTTTGAAAATAGAGTGAAAATTACCCTGCATCTGTGAGGTAATGGCCTTGCGGATCTTAATTTCGTAACGCCTTAGTTTATGGAGCAGCTGTCTCATTATCAGCGGATATTAGGTTTAAAATTAGAACTTATTTAAGTAATTTTCAGGGTGAGAAAGCTTTTTTTGATAGCATTATTGGCCGCTTCCTGTGCTAAGAAGGCTCAATCTATTCCGGAGAACCTTATGTCCAAGGAGCAAATGGTAGCCTTTCTTATTGATTCTCATATGGCCGAAGGACAGTTGCAGGCGGCTCGGGTAGCCAAAGACTCCATGGAACATGTATTTAGCGAAATCGAGTATAAACTATATCAGCAACACGGCATCGATTCCAATCAATTCATCATTAGCTATCATTACTACCTTGATCATGTAGAGGAACTGGCGGACATTTATGATGCCGTTATTGACAGTCTCAGTTTGCGAGAAAAAATGCTCATAAACCAGGGAGGGTAAGCTGATGTGGCTATTCCCCCAAAACCTGGATATAAAACTGGGATTTGATAAAATTCGGGCTATGCTCGTTGAATTGGCAGCCAGTGACTTGGGAAGGAAGCAGGTTGATCTACTCAAGCCTATCAGTAAACCTCACCTTATTGAAAAGCTGCTTGAGGAAACAGCCGAACAACAACATCAGCTTGAAACCGGCAGCAGTTTTCCCGAACTGAACGCGTTCCCCTTGGAAGAAGAATTAGCCTATGCCAGGGTTGATGGATATCAGCTCAGCGGATCGATATTATTTCAACTGAAATTCAATCTGGAACTTACTGAAGCCTGCAGCAAACACTTTATGGCCAATGCCGAAGATTACCCTCTTTGGAACACGCTATCCAATGAAGTTGTCATGCCTAAGGATTTGATGAAGGAACTGGACAGAGTATTTGACCGCCAGGGAAGTGTCAAGGATGGAGCCAGCCCAGAGCTCCAGGACTTGCGCCGACAGATTAGCCGTTCAGAACAGAGAGCCAGAAAAAACCTGGAAGGAATATTGAGAGAGGCCAAGTCATCGGGGTATACCGATGACAGCAGTGCTTTAACTTTACGAGAGGGGCGATTGGTATTACCCCTTCAGGCAGAGCATAAACGCCGCATCAAGGGTGTGATTTTGGATGAATCGGCTACTGGGAAGACCGTGTTCCTGGAACCTCTGGAAGTATTTAATCTTAACAACACCATCCGTGAACTACAGTTTGCGGAGAGAAGAGAGATCAACCGGATCTTGAAACAGTTAACGGCGATAGTGGCGCCGCATCTAGCTGAAATTGCGAGGTGCCAGGAGTATCTAGCCCACCTTGATTTTACCAGGGCCAAGGCCAGGCTGGCTATCCGGTTGCAGGCATCAAAACCTGCAGTTAGTAAAAAGCCCGGAATTAACTTAAAAAATGCCAGACACCCATTATTGCAGGTTGCTCATAAAAATGCCGGCCTACCCATCATACCATTGAACCTTACCCTCAGCCGGGAGAACAGGGTGATGATAATTTCCGGCCCCAATGCAGGAGGTAAATCCGTGTGTCTTAAGACGGTGGGCCTATTGCAATTGATGTTTCAGGCCGGGTTACTAATTCCGGCGGATGAGGGAACGGAGTTGGGTTGTTATGAAAAAATCCTGGTGGATATCGGAGATCAGCAATCCTTGGAGAATGACCTCAGCACCTATAGCAGTCACCTTAAAAACATGAATCGGTTTATTAAGGAAGTAAATCCCTCCACATTATTTCTCATAGATGAGTTTGGAAGTGGTACAGAACCAAATTTTGGAGGCCCTATTGCGGAGGCGATCCTGGAGTTTTTGGTTGCACAGCAGGCCTATGGCCTGGTTACTACACATTACAGCAATCTGAAAGAGTTTGGGGAAAACATCGCAGGAGTGCAAAACGGGGCCATGAGATTCGATCTGGAGCAATTAGAGCCGATGTTCATACTAGATGTGGGCCGGCCGGGAAGTTCTTTTGCTTTGGAGATTGCTTCGAAAACTGGCTTTCCAGATAATATTCTTCAAAAAGCCAAAGACAGAATCGGACAGGATCAGGTAGCATACGAGAAGCTGGTAAATAAGTTGGAAGATACTCGTAACCGTTTTCAGCAGAAGCTGCAGCACCAGGAGTTGTTACAAAAGTCGCTGGATCAACAGCGCAAGGCCTACACTCAATTACACCAGGAGATCAAAGACCGCAAAAAAGAATTATTGAATGCAGCCAAATCAGAAGCGCGGCAAATATTATCAGAGGCCAATCAAAAGATCGAACAGACCATCCGCACCATCAAGGAGAACCGGGCTGAAAAAGAAACCACCAAGGCAGCCCGAAATCAATTGACCGAGTATGGCAATAAAATAAAACCTGCTAAAAAAGCTAAGATCGGACCAAACGATAAGAACAAGCATTCGGGGCCAATAAAGCCCGGCGACATGGTGCGAATAATAGACAATCAGGCCCAAGGCGAAGTGATCAGTATATCCGGTAAATGGGCAGAAGTAAGGCTGGGATCATTGAAATCCAAAATAAAAGTGGAACGATTGGAGAAAATTGGATCGAAACCTTCACCCATCCGGTCCAGCCGGCGTAGCGGTATCGAGGTATATACTAAAAATGCCGGATATTCGTCAGAGTTGGATGTAAGAGGTAAACGAGGTGAAGAAGCCTTGCAGGCGGTAATAAATTTCATTGATGAGGGCTCTATGCTGGATAGAAAAAACTTGCGGATCGTTCACGGCAAAGGTGATGGTATCCTGCGCCAACTGATCCGGGAATTCCTGCAAAAGCAGCCGACAGTAACTTCTTTCAAAAGTGAATTGCCAGAGAGAGGAGGCGACGGAGTCACTCTGGTTCAGTTGAAATAAAACTTACTGCTGTACCAGATTAAAAACATATCCTCCGGTGGTATTAGCAGTGCGCCCCAGTGGGGTGCCTGATTCATCCACAGTCAATGAGATCTGGAGTTCGGTATCGTTATTGGAAAACTGAATGTCAAATTGGAAGCCGTTATCCAATCGTTCGATACGATTGAGATTATTATCCACGTAATCCCAGCTTTTGGTGCCGGCTTCAAAGGCTTCACCACTACTATTGGCCACCGTGTACTGCTTATTATTCCCTTCGGCATCTGCGCTGAAGCTGATGGAAAAATCCGAAAATCGATCGTCGGTTATATCACCGTCTATTTCTTGTATTACGGTACCGGGCACCCATGGACTACCATCCACCAGCCTTGAGGTCTGCATTTGTTCAGGAGTCTGATTTTGCGTTGGTTCATCATCATCACCGCATGATAAGATGGCTGCCGTAATGCCAGCTAATAGCCATAGCTGAAGTTTACCTAAGTATGTCATAATATTTAAAAAATCTAAATCAATATTAAGTAAAAATTGCCTCTCCTTGAAGGATATTTGCTTTTTAACGTCCCTTCTGTAATAAAATTACTTAAAACCATTGTTAACCTAACTCTTTCAAACTCAACTGGTGCTGACAAAACTCGTATTCGGTGGGGGTATTGGAGCATATGATGACCAGTTTATGATCCAGAAGTTTGCGCAGTTGATGATTGTACCATGCTATTCCCTCCTGATCCAGATTAGAGGCCGGTTCGTCCAGCAGTATCATAGGAACATCCGAAAAGGTGCTTAACCCCAGCCTGATCCGTTGCTTCATTCCACTGGAGAACTTGGAAATAGGGCGGTTCAGAGCTTGATGCAAGCCCAGGTGTTCTGCCATTTCCTGTTCTGACCAGGCTTCTCGCCTTGGTTTTAAGGCAAAATGAAACCTCAGCAGCTCTTTCAGGGTAAACTCTTCCAACAACTCCATATAAGGCCCGGAAAAGGATAAATGCCGATAAATATCATCCGGATTTATGGTACAGCCCTGGTAAGAATATAGAACTTTGCCTTCAGTGGAAGGCATCATTCCGGCTATTATTTTAAGCAAAGTAGTTTTACCTGATCCATTGGGCCCGGTGATGGCCCAACCCCCGGGGCTGGAGAACTTATAATTCAGGTTTTTGAACAGCCATTGATTGCCAAATCTTTGGGAAATACCCTGAAGTTCGACCGTCATCCTAGCGGATTCGTGTATATCCTTTCATGATCCCCCTATTGGAGTTTCGGATGAAATTTATGATAATATCACGTTCTTTGGAGGGACTTAACTCCAGTTCGATGTAATCCAGCGCTTTACTGTTATTCAGGCCTTTAAGGAATATATGACGGTAGATCTCCTGAATTTCATTAATTTTTTCGTTTTTAAATCCCCGTCGGCGCAGCCCTACGGAGTTTATTCCGCAGTAACTTAAAGGCTTACGGGCAGCTTTTGTGTAGGGTGGTACATCTTTACTGACCAAAGAGCCACCGGATAGCATGACATGAGCGCCAATATGAACAAATTGATGGACTGCACAAGCTCCTCCCACTATGGCAAACTCATCTATAGTGACATGACCTGCTACCTGTGAAGCATTAGCCAGGATGCAGTTATCCGCGATATAACAATCATGGGCCACGTGGGCATACGCCATGATCAGACAATTCTTTCCTATTACGGTCTTATGTTTATCAACTGTTCCTCTGGAGATAGTCACAAATTCCCTCACGATGGTGTTGTCTCCTACTTCTGCGGTGGTTTCTTCTCCTACAAATTTCAGATCCTGAGGAGTAGATGATATTACCGCACCGGGATATATCTTGCAATTTTTACCTATCCTGGCGCCTTCCATTATGGTGACGTTGGACCCAATCCAGGTACCTTCCTGAATAACTACGTTTTTATCGATAGTGACGAAAGGTTCAATGACCACGTTGTGGGCGATCTTCGCTTGAGGGTGGATATAGGCAAGCGGTTGATTCATGTATCTTTACGAACGATTCTGGCGGTCATGGTTCCCTCGCATACCAGATTACTGCCTACATAACCCCTACCTCTCATTTTAGCAATGCCTCTCTTAATGGGAGCCATTAGATCACATTGAATTACCAAGGTGTCGCCTGGGGTTACCATCCTCCTAAACTTAAAGCTTTCTATACCTAAAAACAAGGTCCAGTAGTTTTCAGGATCCGGAACGGTATTCAGCACCAGGATGCCGCCTACCTGAGCCATAGCTTCAATTTGAAGTACACCAGGCATTACCGGATTACCAGGGAAATGCCCTTGGAAAAAGGGTTCGTTCATGGTGACGTTCTTCACTCCGGCCACGCTTTCTTCATCCAGGTGGAAGATTTTGTCTACCAGTAAGAAAGGATATCGGTGAGGCAGCCTACTTTCAATTTCCTTGATATCCAATACCGGTGGTAACTTGGGGTTGTAAGGAGGCACTTTGCTGTCGGATTCCAGCATGGCCTTTTTAAGTTTCTTGGCAAAAGCCACATTAGCCGCATGACCAGGTCGGGCGGCCAGAATTTGAGCTTTAATAGGCCGTCCTACCAAGGTGAGATCACCTAATACATCCAGCAGTTTATGCCTGGCCGGCTCATTGCGGTACCTCAATTCCACGTTGTTGAGTATTCCCTCTTTTTTAACTTCAACTTTAGGCTTATTGAAGAGCTTGGCCAGGGAATCAAGCTCATGGTCTTTGACCACCCGGTCCACCACCACAATAGCATTATTAAGATCGCCGCCTTTTATCAAATTATTTGCATGCAGCATTTCCAATTCATGCAGGAAACAGAAAGTTCGGCAACTGGCGATATCCCTGGTAAAGTCGTTTATGTCATTCAAATAGGCGTGCTGGCTACCTAAAACCGGTGAGTTGTAGTCAACCATTACAGTGATCCTGAAATCATCCAGTGGCAAGGCGGCAATCTCTACATTACGAGACTTATCCCGGTAAATAATGGCCTCGGACACCTCAAAGAAATTACGCAGGGCATTTTGTTCTTCGGTCCCCACTTCTTCCAGAGCATCAATGAACATCTTTGAACTGCCATCCATTATAGGCGGCTCAGGTCCATCCAACTGGATCAGTACATTGTCAATTTCCAGTCCTGCCAGGGCTGCCAGGGTGTGTTCTACGGTATTTACCCGGGCCCCATTTTCTTCGATGGTGGTTCCTCGGGAAAGGTCTACCACGTTATCTACATCAGCGTGTACAATAGGCTGATTTTCCAGATCGATCCTTTGAAATTTTATTCCGTGGTCCGCTTTTGCCGGCATAAAGGTCATATTGGCCTCCACTCCCGTATGGAGCCCTACACCGGACACCGTAACCTGCTTTTTAATAGTGTGTTGCTTTGTATTCATACTACTTCTCGCTGGCCGGCAAATTTAGTATTTTTTTCTCAAGTTCACTGATTCTGCCTGCGATTTCAGGGAGGTTACGGAAAACTGCATAGGAGCGTTTATATCGGCCGATATCGAAAGCCGGACTGCCCAACATCACACTGCCCGCTTGCTTTATGGATTTGCCGATACCAGCTTGAGCGCCGACTGTTACCTGGTCGGCAATATCAAGGTGGCCTACGATCCCAACCTGTCCAGCGATGATGCAGTTCTTGCCAATCTTAGTGGAACCTGAAATACCCGACTGGGCCGCTACTGCGGTGTTTTCGCCCACTTCTACGTTGTGCGCTACCATGATCAGATTATCCAGTTTAACTCCTTTGCGGATTATAGTTTGCTCCAAGGTGGCTCGGTCAATGGTGGTATTGGCTCCGATACTCACATGATCTTCCAATACCACCTGTCCAATCTGAGGTATGGCCCTGAAGCTGCCGTCTTCCTGTGGAGCAAAGCCAAAACCCTCACTACCGATCACAGCCCCCGCCTGAATCACACAATATCTCCCGATTTTAGTCTGTGGGTAGATCCTGACTCCACTATGTATGATGGTGTGGTCACCGATGGTTACGTGGTCACCGATGTAAGCGTGTGGGTGAATCTTTACCTGGTTGCCAATTTTAACATTCTCTCCGATATAAGAAAAAGCCCCCCGGTAAACACCTGATCCTGTAGTAGAATTTTCCCCTATAAAGGCCGGCTCCTCCACTCCG
This sequence comes from Cyclobacteriaceae bacterium, assembly GCA_965224285.1. Taxonomy (GTDB): domain Bacteria; phylum Bacteroidota; class Bacteroidia; order Cytophagales; family Cyclobacteriaceae; genus JAJCYK01. The sequence continues at coordinate 1,568,298 of OZ245043.1, read as the reverse complement.
GATTTTTGTTCTTGGGTGAGGCGTTCGTATTGGTTAAGTAAAGTGGTAAGGCTGTCGTATGCATTCTGTACGGCTATCAGGGTGGTGTCCAACTTTTGCTTGACTTCCAGATCCCGGTTGACGATCACCGCACTGGCCTGGGTGGTATAAAGCAGTGATTCGTACCGGGGATTGTGCAGGAAAGAAATACTTCCGGGTTCGGCATTTTCCAGTGTACTGATGCGATCAACGGTCAGCGAACCGTCTCCATGCACTTCTCCATCCAAAAGTGAAGCCAATTGGTCAACGGTAAATTCCATCTTGTTTTAGGGATTTTGAAACGTCACAAATTTACACTTTTGGGCCAGCATAGATAGTATTTTTTTACAATTTTGCTCAGTGCGGTAATACTGGGAAGATCGGAGGCCTTGGCGATATCCACCACACACCCGCTTTTGGTAAGGATATTGATGCCGGTATCTCCCGAAGTATAGGCCGCATTGCTCACCGTACCGTGACCAGCTAGATAATCAACCGTATGATTATCAAGGTTGTAATGGACCTTAACCCGTTCTTTTAGCTTTGAAACAACCTCCGGTTCAAAAGGTTTGGATTGAAGTTGTATTTGAAATAATTCGCGATTAAGGAACATATTACTGATAGCAGATAGTACCTGATCCTGGTGATCCTGCCAATGTTTAACCGCCGCCCATATATCGTAATCGTCCAATTGGCAAAACGCCTGCAGGTATTCCTCCCGCTCCAGTAATTGGTCAGAAGTGATGTCATTTTCCAAAAATAAGGACAGCTGACGGGAACAATTTAATTGGTGACCTTCTCTGGTTAACTCACGTGCCCTATGCATCAGTTGTACCATCATTTGTTCCGCGGCAACCGAAGTTTTATGCAGATACACCTGCCAATACATGGAGCGTCGAGCATGAAGAAAATTCTCTATACTATAAATGCCTTTTTCTTCCACCACCAGCTGATCATCCACTATATCCAGCATTTTAATAATACGATCCGCTCCTACTGTACCTTCGGAAACACCGGTAAAGAAACTGTCCCGTTTTAAATAGTCCAATCTATCGATGTCCAGTTGACTGGATACCAGCTGGTGAAAAAATTTTCTGGGATACCGATCGGTGAAGATCTGTTGACAGGTTTCCAGCTCTCCCTCAAAAATTCGGTCTAAATATTGCATAATAATTAATGACACTTCTTCGTGTTTACTTTGGGATAGCAGTGAAGTCTCCAAAGCGTGAGAAAAAGGTCCATGCCCGACATCATGCAATAGAATGGCCGCCAGCATGGATTGGTATTCGTGATCGCTGATTTTATGGGCTTTGGTTTTGAGGTTCTGCAGTGCTATGCTCATCAAGTGCATGGCTCCCAGAGCATGATGAAAACGGGTATGCAAAGCACCTGGATAAACGAAATCGTTCAAACCCATCTGCTTTATTCTGCGTAACCTTTGAAAGTAGGGGTGAGAAATTATCTTGAAGATAAGACCGTCAGGAATGGTGATGAAACCATAGACAGGGTCATTGATAATTTTTTTCTTATTCAATTTAAAACCAGGTAAATAGTAACTTTAACACAAAGATTTTAAACATGCAAAGATACAATATATTATGGGCTGATGACGAGATCGACTTGCTAAAGCCGCATATTTTGTTCCTCAACGATAAAGGCTATAACGTTACACCGGTCAATAGTGGTGCGGATGCCATAGACAAGTGTGAAACCAGTTATTACGACATTGTATTCCTGGATGAAAATATGCCGGGAATGTCCGGGCTGGAAACCCTGGGCGCTATCAAATCCACCAGGCCTAATATTCCGGTGGTGATGATCACTAAAAGCGAAGAGGAGCACATCATGGAAGAAGCAATAGGGTCAAAGATCGCCGACTACTTGATCAAACCGTTGAACCCCAACCAGATCCTGATGTCGGTCAAACGGATCCTGGATAATAAGCGGTTGGTAACGGAAAAGATCAACCTGGATTATCAGCAGGATTTCCGGAATCTGGCCATGGCCTTCAACGATCACATGGATCACCAGGAATGGGCGGAGGTCTATAAAAAACTGGTTTATTGGGAGTTGGAAATAGATAACACTGAAAACCGGAGTATGGCAGAAGTGTTGGAAAACCAGAAAGAGGAGGCCAATGCCAATTTTGCCAAGTATGTACTCAATAACTACCAGGACTGGTTGAACGATCCCAACGTATCAAAGCCGCTACTTTCTCATCAATTGATGAAAAAGAAAGTTTTTCCCCAAGTCAATGATGAAGGGCCCCTTTTTATGTTCCTCATTGATAACCTGCGCTATGATCAGTGGAAGATTATAGAACCAGTGGTGTTGAACTATTTCAATGTTGATGAAGAAGAACTCTATTATTCCATCCTTCCCACCACCACCGCGTATTCAAGAAATGCCATCTTTTCTGGCATGTTACCCCTGGAGATGGCAAAATTCCACCCCGATCTATGGGTAGGGGAGGATGACGAGGAGGGAAAGAATAAACATGAAGATGCATTTTTAGAGCGGCAGATCGCCAAGCAGCGATTACAGATCAAGCACAGCTATCACAAGATCATTCATGCCAACCAGGGTAAGCAATTACTGGACAGCATCAATAATCTAATGGACAACCATTTGAATGTGATCGTGTACAACTTTGTGGATATGCTCAGTCATGCCCGCACCGATATGCAGATGATCCGGGAACTGGCCCATGATGAATCCGCTTACCGGTCGATCACCAACTCCTGGTTTATTCACTCTCCTTTACTGGAAACTATGAAGCGTATTGCCGAAGCTGGGGGGCGAATGATCATTACTACGGACCATGGCACTATTCGGGTGAAGAGGCCATTCAGAATTGTAGGCGATAAGAATACCAATACCAATTTGCGGTACAAACAAGGCAAGAACCTGGGGTACGACGGCAAGAGTATTTTTGCGGTAAAAAAGCCCGATGACTTTCATCTGCCCAAAGTGAACGTCAGCACTTCGTACGTATTTGCCATTGAAGATAATTTCTTCGCCTATCCTAATAATTTTAATTACTACGTGAATTATTATAAGGATACCTTCCAGCATGGCGGGGTATCACTGGAGGAAATGATCATTCCGGTGGTAACGGCCTCGGCGAGGTAGGTGTATTTAATGATAGAATGATAGAATGAATGATTGATTGAATGATTGCAAACTTTTTCAGGTTTTCATGCGCTTTCAAGTACTGGTCCATTACATCAACAACTATAGCCTATTCATTTCACCTCAACGTCATCCTAGTTTTGAGTGTGTTGGAGTTAAAAAATTATACCTCGATATGACCCTGCTCATGACGTATTTTAGCCAGTAACTGATTATAAATTATTTACGAAATCAGTCGCTTGGCTTTGCCGAGGGACGAATATGCATGATTATCATCTGTATGACCGGATGATCATAAAATACTAAGGCCAATTTTCGATCTCTTACGTCATCCTAGTTTGGTGTGTTTTGGAATCAAAAAATTCTCCTCGCAGCGTCCATAGCAGGGAAAGTGTCATTGATAAAACCCACTTATAAAAAAGAGCGTCATTGCGAACGGAGTGAAGCAATGTCATTCAAGTGCAGCTCTTAAATTTCGGTAACTATATATATGTGTAACCCATAACAAGAAAACTATTCCGGTTTCGGAACTTTTGAAATTTTTTCCATTGCCCTATGAAATGATTTTTCTGTTTGGTCAAAGTAAGGCTGGTGACCATAGTCGTATTTTTCGTTTAAATCATAAAACGCTTTATAAAGACTTACAGGGTCTTGCGATCCAGTTGCCCACTCCCTAACAATTTCCACCATTTCCAATAAATCTTCATTGTACGTCATTCGGCCATCACTTCCCCTTCTGCCAAACCTATCCTTTGCTTTACCTCTATTGAGAAATATGTTTTTCTCATCATATATAATCTGTCTTTCGGCTTTAAATGCCTTACCCTTTGGCAAGTATTTGATTAGGATATTTTGAATTCCATTGTAATAAAGCTCGAACTTTTGCTTGGGGTCTTCAATTTTCTTCTGAAGAAGTTCTTTGAGCTCGTCCAATTCCTTCAATCCCGCTCCGTGGTCTTCTGGAATTGCCACCAATTGAGTCCCTTTTTGCTTTTTGGCTTGCTCTAAAATCTCCAATTTTTCGTAGTGACTCTTATCAGAGTATTCTTTCTTTTTCGACTTTTGATTCTTTTTATTCATTGCTTTCTAGTTGAAAAGTTTTTTTCAATACATTAATTACTTCAATCAGGTTCTTATCCCATGTTAGCGGGTTTAGGTTCTTTGTTGCCCTTGACACATCAGGAAAAAATTCTTTGAATGCCCCCCAGTAGTTTTTACCTTCCTTTTGTTCAATGAAATATTGAAAATGGCTGTAAATAATTGACTGGTGTATTCCATGGGTTCTAGCGTATTTGCTAACGAAATAGTTAGAGTGTATGTGTGGTTTAATAAACCGATACTCTTGATAGTCGAAGAAAAAATCTCTTGCAAACTCATTAGCTTTCTCCTCATCAAATAACCCCAACTCTGCATCAATATCCCCGGTAAGGTGGTATCCAACTCCTTTAATCTCCTCAAAGTCAAATAGCACATGAAACAATTCGTGCAATAACGCAAACCAAATTGTAGGATAGTTCTTGTTCAGATCGGTAAGCACAATGCATGGCTTATTATTATAGTTCATGGTTGCGCCATAATATTGTGAGGTAGGAAGATATTGTTGAAAAATAACAGTTACTCCCACGTTAAACAAAGCCCTGCATACTGATAGTAAACCATTTTCCACATCCCTACTATAAGGCTTAATCTTAGGAACTAAATTCTTTAACTCCTCACGATTGTACTCATTAGGATTATCAATCATATCGAACATTCTGAACGATGACATGATTGATAACCTTCGCATTTTATCCGCAAAGTTTCTTTTGGTTTTGCTGAATACTGCCGCAGATAGATTCTGCTGGTATTCTTCATATTCTCCTATACTTTTGAAATTGAAGAAGGCAAGTATCCTTTTAATTATTTCATCGGTGTTTGTTTTTGATGTTATAAATCCGGCTTTATATAGCCTGTCCAGATCAAAGTTCTTAGCTAGAAATGTGACCTTTCTAGCATCTTCTATTTTAGCAATGTTTTCTGAACTTTGACTGGTCATTATTGACCCAATGGCAGTATTCATGTCTATCTCTAAAAATCTGGCAATTTTCATAACGGTAATAAGGTTAGGCTGTTTGGATGTGCCTTCAAAAATTGTTTGAAGTGACTTGCGTTCAATCTTTAATAACTGCCTTGCCTGAGTGACTGAAAGTCCGTATTCTTCTGCTTTCGCTTTGAATAGTTCATATAGATTGACCTCAGAATAAAAATCCGATAGAGCTTGTTCCAGGATTTTGTCCACATCGAAATTCTTCATAAACAGTATTTAGGGGTAAATTTACCCCTAAATATAACCCGTTTACGGCATATTTCATACGGAAAAGGGTAAATTTACCCTTTTGTTAAACTGGTATAAGTTAGCCTCCCATGAACACCTGTTAGAAACAACTGAAATCGGTAATTTTCATTCATGGATTTTGTGTTGTATCGAAATACTGATTCATCGACATACTTTTGAAGATGTTTCTTAGAAGTAAAATGGTATATGCCTATTACCGATCTTTTCAGAAGTGACCAGAACCCTTCAATGGTGTTAGTATGTACTTGATTGACAACATATTGTCCCTCATAATGTTTAACATATTTGTGATCATATACCCTGTCAAGTGTCTTGTATGCTCTAAATTCATCAGTATAAATACTGGTTCCCTTCACAACGGTATTAAGCACCTGTGGGGCTATACTTTTAGCTGTGGTATCTGGTAATACTTTAGCGGAAAGATGCCCCTTTCTTTGTACCATTCCCAGCACCACGGACTTGTCTTTAACACTTCTTCCTTGGGTGAATTTGACTTTTTTGTCAGCGTGTCGGTTCTTGTTTTTACCTCCTACAAATGTTTCATCAATCTCGACCTCCTTTGACATAGAGTCGGTGAAATCATAGTCCAAGGCATAACGGATTCTTTGAAGCATAAACCAAGCGGTTTTTTGCGTTACATTCAAATCCCTATGCAATTGAAGTGAAGAAATCCCTTTTTTATGATTGATAATCAGGTAAATAGCAACGAACCACTTTTGGAGGCTGATCTTGCTATCTTCGAATATGGTTCCAACCCTAACTGAAAATTGCTTTCTGCACTTTGCGCATTTGTACCGTTTGTTCTTACCTTTAAGTTCATATAAATGATTGTGGTCACAGTGGGGACAGGTTGGGTTACCACCCCATTTCATTTGAGCTAAGTATTTAGCGCATTTTTCTTCGGAATCAAAATAGGTAATAAGGTCAATTAGGCTGTTAAAGTCTTTAATTTCAATCATTTTACCCATGTCGTTTAAATCTTTAAGATAAAGATAGTAAAAACAAATGGGTTATACAAGTATATAGTTACCTAAATTTCAATGAATTTTGGCTTCAAAACTAACCTTCAGATTTCGTACTGTTTGTTGAGATTTTACCTCGACCGGAGTGGAGAGGTCTTTTAAATGACTAGCAGACTAATGAAATACATCTTTAATCGAGCTGAAGCTTCATACTGACTTAAAAGATTTCTCGGCAAACTCGAAATGACTGCCGGGGCGGGTTAATGGATATTAGAACCTGTCAGTCATGCGATAATGAGTAAAAGAAGCCTTCGGATTTCTCGCTCCTTCCTGTTTGCTGAGTCAAGAGGCTGCCGCGTCCCTGGGGTCTTGCCTATGACGTATTTTAGCAAGTAACTGATTATAAATTATTTACGAAATCAGTCGCTTGGCTTTGCCGAGGGACGAATATGCATGATTACCATCTGTATGACCGGATGATCATAAAATACTAAGGCCAATTTTCGATCTCTTACGTCATCCTAGTTTGGTGTGTTTTGGAATCAAAAAATTCTCCTCGCAGCGTCCATAGCAGGGAAAGTGTCATTGATAAAACCCACTTACAAAAAGAGCGTCATTGCGAACGGAGTGAAGCAATGTCATTCATGGATAGTCTATACATATATTGTTGGATTAGGCTTGGTATTGCCCCCTTCGGATTTCTCGCTCATTGCTGATTACTGCGTCCTCGCAGTGACGATAGAAGGGGAAGCGTCATTGTTAAAATCTACTTATAAAAAGGGCGTCATTGCGAACGAAGTGAAGCAATCTCATTCATGAGATGCACATCATAAATCATGGTTTCCGTCTTCATAAGCTTTCGGATTACGTGCTCGCACTGTTTGCTGCTAAGGTTCGGATCTCGCGCTCTTTCTTCTTTGCTGATTTCACCCGATGTTTTATCATAATCCAAATGTAAAAGGCTTCTCGCCTTTAGTCGCCGTTTTTAATTCTGTTGGAAGTTCCCACATAGCCAGTTTGGTTTCCCAGTCGGTTTTATACCCTTCGGCTACAGGGTCAAATTTTAGCTTGCCGTGCTTAAATTCATTGGCCTTAAATTTTTTCAAAATCTTTTGCAATAAATCCCAAACCGGTTTTTCATAGTCTTCGATGGTCTCGGCGGTATAGTCAAAATAAAAGTCAGGTTCCGCTCTCCAAAATATCAATGAAGCTGTTCCTTTGTCGCATTTTGGACTGTCAATGATCCAATCCAACACCAAAGTTCCATCATCCCAGTTGTAGTGGTCCGCGAGGAAATATTGTTCGGCAGAATTCAGCGTTTTAAATTTCTCAAAATCAGGGATTATTTCTTCATCGTTTTCCTCATCTTCATGAAAGGAGAATTCGATGAAATTTTGCTTTTTCAACGATATTTTGTGGGGCCGAACAATCATTCTCAGAATTACGATCCAGCATTGCCAATCTATCAAGTGTTATAACAAAGAAAGGATAATCTTGTGAGTAATCATGCGGATTCATTGTTAATTATTCCGTGTCTGGGGTCACTAACTTTATTCTGATTCCTTAGTCTGGATTCGTTTTAATCGAAGCTGGTTATTATGAGATTGGAAGACTAAGGATAGCTAGGGGGTATGAATAAGCTATAGTTGTTGATGTAGTGGTTATCTGGAGCAGCGATCAATAGTAAATCTACCATAATAGTCACTCGGCGCAGCCAAGCGACTGAGTTATGTAAATGTTTATAATCAGATACTTTATATTAATACGTCATTGCGAACGGAGTAAAGCAATCTTATTCAAGTGCAGCTCTTAAATTTCAATGAATTTTGGCTTCAAAACTAACCTTCAGATTTCGTACTGTTTGTTGAGATTTCACCTCGACCGGAGTGGAGAGGTCTTTTAAATGACTAGCAGACTAATGAAATACATCTTTAATCGAGCTGAAGCTTCATACTGACTTAAAAGATTTCTCGGCAAACTCGAAATGACTGCCGGGGCGGGTTAATGGATATTAGAACCTGTCAGTCATGCGATAATGAGTAAAAGAAGCTTTCGGATTTCTCGCTCCTTCCTGTTTGCTGAGTCAAGAGGCTGCCGCGTCCCTGGGGTCTTGCCTATGACGTATTACTGTAAGTTTCTGATTATAAAATGTTTACAAGGATAAGTCGCCCGGATATTCCCAGTGACGACTATGCTGGATCTCAACCTAACGGCTGCATCAATTTCATCATGTTCACTAACACTTAACTTATTACCCAAACGTCATCCTAGTTTAGATGTGTTTTGGAGTCAAAAAATTATACCTCGATATGACCCTGCTTATGACGTATTTCAGCAAGTAACTGATTATAAATTATTTACGAATCAGTCGCTTGGCTTTGCCGAGTGACGAATATGCATGATTACCATCTGTATGACCGGATGATCATAAAATACTAAGGCCAATTTTCGATCTCTTACGTCATCCTAGTTTGGTGTGTTTTGGAATCAAAAAATTCTCCTCGCAGCGTCCATAGCAGGGAAAGCGTCATTGATAAAACCCACTTATAAAAAAGAGCGTCATTGCGAACGGAGTGAAGCATCTTATTCATGGATAGTCTATACATATATTGTTGGATTAGCTTGGTATTGCCCCCTTCGGATTTCTCGCTCATTGCTGATTACTGCGTCCTCGCAGTGACGATAGAAGGGGAAGCGTCATTGTTAAAATCTACTTATAAAAAGGGCGTCATTGCGAACGAAGTGAAGCAATCTCATTCATGAGATGCACATCATAAATCATGGTTTCCGTCTTCATAAGCTTTCGGATTACGTGCTCGCACTGTTTGCTGCTAAGGTTCGGATCTCGCGCTCTTTCTTCTTTGCTGATTTCACCCGATGTTTTATCATAATCCAAATGTAAAAGGCTTCTCGCCTTTAGTCGCCGTTTTTAATTCTGTTGGAAGTTCCCACATAGCCAGTTTGGTTTCCCAGTCGGTTTTATACCCTTCGGCTACAGGGTCAAATTTTAGCTTGCCGTGCTTAAATTCATTGGCCTTAAATTTTTTCAAAATCTTTTGCAATAAATCCCAAACCGGTTTTTCATAGTCTTCGATGGTCTCGGCGGTATAGTCAAAATAAAAGTCAGGTTCCGCTCTCCAAAATATCAATGAAGCTGTTCCTTTGTCGCATTTTGGACTGTCAATGATCCAATCCAACACCAAAGTTCCATCATCCCAGTTGTAGTGGTCCGCGAGGAAATATTGTTCGGCAGAATTCAGCGTTTTAAATTTCTCAAAATCAGGGATTATTTCTTCATCGTTTTCCTCATCTTCATGAAAGGAGAATTCGATGAAATTTTGCTTTTTCAACGATATTTTGTGGGGCCGAACAATCATTCTCAGAATTACGATCCAGCATTGCCAATCTATCAAGTGTTATAACAAAGAAAGGATAATCTTGTGAGTAATCATGCGGATTCATTGTTAATTATTCCGTGTCTGGGGTCACTAACTTTATTCTGATTCCTTAGTCTGGATTCGTTTTAATCGAAGCTGGTTATTATGAGATTGGAAGACTAAGGATAGCTAGGGGGTATGAATAAGCTATAGTTGTTGATGTAGTGGTTATCTGGAGCAGCGATCAATAGTAAATCTACCATAATAGTCACTCGGCGCAGCCAAGCGACTGAGTTATGTAAATGTTTATAATCAGATACTTTATATTAATACGTCATTGCGAACGGAGTAAAGCAATCTTATTCAAGTGCAGCTCTTAAATTTCAATGAATTTTGGCTTCAAAACTAACCTTCAGATTTCGTACTGTTTGTTGAGATTTCACCTCGACCGGAGTGGAGAGGTCTTTTAAATGACTAGCAGACTAATGAAATACATCTTTAATCGAGCTGAAGCTTCATACTGACTTAAAAGATTTCTCGGCAAACTCGAAATGACTGCCGGGGCGGGTTAATGGATATTAGAACCTGTCAGTCATGCGATAATGAGTAAAAGAAGCCTTCGGATTTCTCGCTCCTTCCTGTTTGCTGAGTCAAGAGGCTGCCGCGTCCCTGGGGTCTTGCCTATGACGTATTTTAGCAAGTAACTGATTATAAATTATTTACGAAATCAGTCGCTTGGCTTTGCCGAGGGACGAATATGCATGATTACCATCTGTATGACCGGATGATCATAAAATACTAAGGCCAATTTTCGATCTCTTACGTCATCCTAGTTTGGTGTGTTTTGGAATCAAAAAATTCTCCTCGCAGCGTCCATAGCAGGGAAAGCGTCATTGATAAAACCCACTTATAAAAAAGAGCGTCATTGCGAACGGAGTGAAGCATCTTATTCATGGATAGTCTATACATATATTGTTGGATTAGCTTGGTATTGCCCCCTTCGGATTTCGCGCTCATTGCTGTTGGCTCATACCCCTCCCCAACCAAATTTTTCCAATAATTTCCTTAACTTCGCGGAATGGTTAATTATCAGGAAGTTGGACCCTGCTTTGAGGCCCATAGTCCATCGGATTTAAACGGGGTTGCCGCTCAGATCATAAAAGAGGCGGGAGATCATACTATCTGGCTGCTGGAAGGGGAGATGGGCGCGGGTAAAACTTCGCTGATCCAAGCCCTGTGCAAGCAGCTGGAGGTTCATGGAGTGGTCACCAGCCCTACCTACACCTTGGTCAACGAATATGAAAGCGCTCAAGGACAGGTAATTTATCATTTTGACTTTTACCGCATCAAATCTTTGGAGGAGGCTATGGATATCGGTACCCAAGAATATTTCTATTCCGGGAATCTGTGCCTGATCGAGTGGGGCAATAAAGTGGCTTCCCTGATACCCGAGAAACACCTGAAGATCAATATTGCAGCAAGCACAGAGGGGATGAGGAAATTTGTAATCGAACATTATCACTGATCATGGCTGACCCCAAGAACAATCCCTCTCCGCAGGAAAGCATTTACCCTCAGGAGTCCCTGTTGAAGATCCAGGAAGGCAGCCAGTCGTTACTTATTGGGGTGCCCAAAGAGATCTCATTGCAGGAGAACCGGGTTTCACTAAATCCGGAGTCGGTAGGACTACTGACCGCCAATGGCCATAGGGTGCAGGTGGAAAGCGGCGCCGGGGTAAGCGCCAAATTCAGCGACCGGGAATACAGCGAAGCCGGAGCCAAGATCGTCTACGACACGGCAGACCTGTTCAAATGCGATATCGTACTAAAGATAGAGCCGCCCACCCCGGAAGAAATTGAATATCTGGTGCCAGGGAATACCCTGATTTCCGCCTTGCAAATTGGCAATCAAACCGCGGAATATCTTATGGCTTTGAATGACAAGCGCATCACCGGCATCGCCTTCGAGCAGATCGAGGACAAGGTGGGAGGTTTGCCGGTAGTGCGGGCCATGAGCGAAATAGCCGGCAGTACGGTGATGCTGATCGCGGCCGAATATCTAAGCAGCGTCAACGATGGCAAGGGCATTATCTTAGGAGGGATCACCGGGGTACCTCCAACGCAGGTAGTGATCCTGGGCGCCGGTACGGTAGGGGAATACGCAGCTAGAGCGGCCTTGGGTTTGGGGGCCCAGATCCAAATATTCGACAACCAAATCTATAAATTACGCAGGATCAAGCATGCTTTGGGACAACAGATCTATACCTCAACCATCGAGTCTGCCACCCTGAAGGAGGCCTTAACCAACGCAGACGTAGTGATCGGGGCCATCAGATCGGAAAAGGGCAGGCCCCGTAGTATCATAACCGAGGATATGGTCTCCTCTATGAAAGCGGATTCCATCATTATCGATGTCAGCATTGACCAGGGAGGCTGTGTGGAAACCTCTACCATCACCACCCACCACAAGCCGGTATTCAAAAAATACGATGTGATCCATTATTGCGTGCCCAATATTGCCTCCCGGGTAGCCAGGACCGCCACCAAGGCCTTTGCTCATATTTTCACTCCTATACTTTTGCAAATCGCCGAGGTGGGCTCTATCGAAGATATGATCTTTTCCAATCGCTGGTTTATGAAAGGGGTTTACACTTTCAAGGGCAATCTTACCAATGCCGATGTGGGCCGTAAGTTTAAGATGAAGTGCAAAGACCTGAGCTTATTTATTGGCACTCGCTTCTAGAAATTGCTTAAGCTGGTTTCCAGGGCCTTGATCTTGGCCAAAGCATCCGCCTGCTTTTTGCGCTCGTTGTCCACCACTTGCTGCGGGGCATTCTCCGTAAACCCTTTATTGGCTAATTTCTTCTCGATGCTGGCCAGGAATCCTCTGGTATAATCCAGCTCCTTCATCAACGCCTCTTTATCAGAGCCCTCACTGGTATTTATGTCCATTGCCAGCAGGCACTCGTCCTCTTTAACCACAAAGCGGGAACCTGCCAGATCCGGTAAATCCCCCTGAAGGTGTAATTCACTGAATTTGCCCAGTTTTACCAGCACCGGTCGGAATTTCTCATACACCTGGGAATTTCTGGTCATAATATACAGTTCCAACGGCTCCTTGGGAGAAACGCCGGCTTTTTTGCGGGCATTTCGTACCTGTCCGATCACTTCGAAAATCCTCCCAGTCTCTTCCAAAATCTGTTTTTGGTATTTTTCCCTTTCCGGCCATGGGGCCATCATAACGGACGCCCCTTGCTCCCTATGTCCTAGCTGCTGCCATATCTCCTCTGTAATAAAGGGCATAAAAGGATGCAGGAGCTTCATCAAATCCTCAAAGAAGGAAATGGTATGCTGGGCGCTAAAGCGATCGATAGGGGCTTGGTATCCAGGCTTGATCATCTCCAGGTACCAGGAACAGAAATCATCCCAGATCAATTTGTAAATAGCCATCAAGGCATCCGAGATGCGGAATTTGCCGAAGTAATCCCCTATTTGTTCCAGGACTTCCTGAAACCGGTTTTCAAACCACTCAATGGCTATTTGATTGCTATCAGGCAGGGTATTGTCGATCTCCCACCCCTGCACTAACCGGTGTGCATTCCATATCTTGTTACTGAAATTTCGGCCTTGTTCGCAGAGCTTCTCATCAAATAGCAGGTCATTACCCGCCGGTGAACTGAAAAGCATCCCCGTGCGCACTCCGTCGGCCCCGTAAATACTTATCAGGTGCAGCGGATCGGGAGAGTTGCCCAGAGACTTTGACATCTTCCTTCGCTTTTTATCCCGCACAATACCGGTGAGATAGACGTTTTTAAAAGGCTTTTCATCCTGGTATTGGTAACCCGACATGATCATGCGGGCTACCCAGAAAAACAGGATCTCCGGGGCGGTGACCAGGTCCTGGGTAGGGTAGTAGTATTGGATCTCTTCATTATCAGGGTGGGAGATACCGTCGAATACCGCTATAGGCCACAACCAACTGGAAGCCCAGGTGTCCAGCACGTCTTCATCCTGGCGAAGTTCCTCCTCCTGCAATTCCGGGTTGATTTTACGGGCCAGCTTTAAGGCTTCCTCCCTGGTTTCCGCTACTACAAAATTACCATCGGGCAGGAAATAGGCCGGTATGCGATGCCCCCACCACAATTGGCGGGAAATGCACCAATCGCGGATATTTTCCATCCAGTGACGGTAGCTGTTGATAAACTTATGGGGGTAGAAGTTGATGTTGCCATTCAATACATGATCCAGGGCCGGCTTGGACAGTTCTTCCATTCTCATAAACCATTGCATGGATAACCGGGGCTCGATCACCGCTTCGGTGCGTTCGGAAAAACCCACGTTGTTGGTATGATCTTCAATCTTGACCAACTGCCCGCTGGCCTTGAGCGCTTCTACCACTTTCTCCCGGGCAGTGAACCGGTCCTCTCCAATAAATTTTTGGGCCTTTTCGTTTAGCTTACCGTCATCGGTAAAAATATCAATGCTTTCCAACTGATGCCGCTGACCTATTTCATAGTCGTTGAGGTCATGGGCGGGAGTGATCTTCAGGCACCCTGTGCCGAATTCCATGGATACGTAATCATCTACAATTACCGGTACTGACCGTTGTACCATGGGCACTAATACCCGCTGGCCGTGCAGATGCCGGTAACGCTGGTCATCAGGGTGCACACAAACTGCGGTATCGCCCAGGATGGTCTCGGGCCGGGTGGTGGCAATAGTTACTTTATCATCAGAACCTTCTACCTCATAGTCGACATAATACAGTTTGGATGGGACCTCCCGGTAGTTTACTTCCTCATCGGAAAGTGCGGTTTTACTTTCAGGATCCCAGTTGACCATACGCACCCCCCGGTAGACATAGCCTTTGCGGTAAAGATCCACAAACACTTTGATCACATCCCGGTAGTACTCATCATCCATGGTGAATTGGGTACGCTCCCAGTCACAGCTAGCCCCCAGCTTTTTCAGCTGTTCCAGGATAATGCCCCCATATTTATGGGTCCATTCCCAACACAAGTCGACAAATGCTTCTCTGCTAAGATCCTGTTTGGTTTTGCCCTGCTCCCGCAGCATTTGCACCACCTTATTTTCCGTGGCAATGGAGGCATGGTCCGTGCCCGGTACCCAGCAGGCTTCTTTGCCTTCCATACGGGCTTTGCGGATCAGCACATCCTGGATGGTATTGTTGAGCATGTGTCCCATATGCAACACACCGGTTACATTGGGAGGTGGGATCACGATGGTGTAAGAGGACTTATCAGGGTTGGGGGAGGAACTAAATAATTCATGGTCCATCCAATACCGGTACCACTTGGATTCAAAATTTGCAGGATCGTACGACGATTTGGCCATATTAAAAGATTAACAAGGGGGCGTAAAATTAATAAAATACTTCAATTAAGGGCCTTTAAAAGTGCGGGATGGAGATGCCTTTAGATTTTTGAAAAACTCGTAAAGGGTTACATTCATCAAAATCAGCAGCATGCCGTAAAAAGTGTCTTCCAGAGGAATAGTGAACATCCTGATGCCCATAAACTCCTCCGCATGGTACCACACTACCTCTTCTTCCAGAAATGACCCAGTCAGGATGCCGTTGACCAGGAAAAAAGGGAAAAGTATTAAGCCAAAGGAGAGGAAGAACCATCCCAAATAGTTGCTCTTCAGCCATCGGTGGTGCCATAGGAGAAACAGGGCCAGACTGGTGAAGGTTACTGTAGTGTAAGCCTTGTCATAATTAACCGCTGCCAGTACCAGCAATATCACCACCAGTATGTTAACAATATAGGGGGTTGCAACTTCCAGGTAATTCACTTTGAGGTAATGCCTGAGGGCTTGATAGGTAAATACACAGGCATATGGGATGCAAATAAAAAACAGCCATTCTTCAACAGGCAGATTGAAAAGGTATATGCCAGTTAGATATTTCTGGTTGAAACCCCACACCCCCCAATCGGTGAATACAATGTCCCACACTATAAAAAATAAGCCGGTAATGGCCAGAGCGGGGAACAGGTAGCGCCACTGACGGTAAAAGGATATCCTGGATTCAAAACTATAGCTAAAAGGAATAGCAATGCTGGCCAGGTTGATTAGTAAATAGGTGTAGGAATTAGGTATTAAGTCCAATTCGGGACATTAATTACTTTGGGACTGTTGTCGTAAAGCTTGACGGTAATATTTGAAGGGAACCACCAGCATACCAAAGCATTCGCCATCTTCCGGCCCCAAATGCTTATGGTGCATTTTATGGGCCCGTCTTAAGGCTTTGAAATAAGCATTGTCCGAGTTTCGGAATATTTTAAACCGCTGATGAATAAATATGTCATGAACACAAAAATAAGCAATGCCATAAAGTAAGATGCCCAACCCGATATAAAACCGGTAGTCGAAGCCATTGGCAGCGCCTAGTAGGAAGAATAGGAAACTCGGTATGGCGAAGATCAGGAAAAAAGCATCATTACGCTCGAAGAATCCATGTTCCTTGACATGGTGGTCTTTGTGCAGCACCCATAAAAATCCGTGCATCACATACTTATGGGTGAACCAGGCCATGAACTCCATAAAGCAGAAGGTGGCGGCAACGACAAGAATATGCCCTATTACGGTCATGTGGTACTGAATTTAACTTTACCTTGCCCGAAAATTTCAGTCAGCGCCTGTTTCCGGAAATCAAAGATAGCATTAAGTTGCTTTTTAACGAATAGCCAATGGGCTAAATCCCCCAAGGGACCCAAAGGTAATTTATAGTGCACTAAGTCCATTATTTCCGTTCCTTGCTGATAAGCCTTGAAATGATGCTGATGATGCCAGAAGGCGTAAGGTCCTATTCGCTGTTCATCGATAAAGTATTTTAAATCCTTAACCTGGGTGATTTCGGTAACCCACTGGGCCGGTATACCGGGGATTGGCTGCAATTGGTAATGAATGATCAGGCCCGGGTAAACTTTCTCCGGCAGATCGCTCATTATCTTAAATTTCATGTAATCCGGGGTAATACGGGGAAGGTTTCTGGCATCAGAAAAAAAGTCCCAGGCTTCTTCAGGGGAAACCCCCAGCCATTGTTTTTGTTTCAGTCTTCTCACGCTCATAGTAACTGGTGTAGTGCAACCTAATTGTTTAAGTTACACCGTTTGACAAACCCCGCATCCGCTTAATTGTTTTAAAAATAAAGTTTAGTTTTGGGCCTGAACCATTTATGACTGACGAAATATTACAAACTCTGATTGTAGGCGCCGGGCCTATAGGTTTGGCCTGCGGTATTGAAGCGGAAAAGGCCGGGTTTTCCTATGTGATCATTGATAAGGGCTGTCTGGTCAATTCCCTCTATAACTATCCCTACAACATGACATTTTTCAGCACTTCCGAGCGGCTGGAGATTGGGGAGGTTCCTTTTATTTCCCACGGTAGCAAACCTACCCGTTCTGAAGCCTTGGAGTATTACAGAAGAGTAGCCTCCAGTTGGAAGTTGAAGACTAAATTGTATGAAAAGGTGTTGAACTCGGAGCCGAAAGATGACCACTATGAGATCACTACCAGCAGAGGACGCTATAAAACCCGCTCTATTATTGTAGCCACCGGATTTTATGACTTGCCCTACATGCTGCATATACCGGGGGAAGATCTACCTAAGGTTAGGCATTACTACGATGAACCTCATCCCTATTTCGGTCAGCAGATCGCAGTGGTAGGTGCGGCCAATTCCGCGGTAGACGTGGCGTTGGAAACCTACCGCAAAGGCGCCCATGTTACCATGATTATGAGGGAAACTGAGATAAGCCCTAGTGTGAAGTACTGGGTGAAGCCGGATGTAGAAAACCGGATTAAGGAGGGCGCCATAAAGGCTTATTTCGATTCAGCTATTACCGAGATCCGGGAGCATGAGATCGATATAGAGACACCTGACGGGTCTATGACCCTGGAGAATGATTTCGTACTGGCCATGACCGGTTATCAGCCCGATTTTAACTTCTTGCGCTCGTTGGGGATAAAGATAAACGATAACGAGATACGGTCACCCCAATATGATCCTGATACTCACGAGACCAATCAAAAAAATATCTACCTGGCCGGAGTAATTTGCGGTGGCTTGAGAACCAACAAGTGGTTTATCGAAAACTCCCGGGGACATGCGGTGATCATTATGGATGAATTGAAGTCCCGGTTTAAATCAAATTAAACCGGTATTTGAAATAGGAGTTTAAGAACAACAGGTATTTTTTGAAATTGGGGATCCTAATCCTTTGCGACATAATAAGTTCAGGCGGAGTGCGGCAAATTTTTGTCAATAATGCCCGGTAATACACATAAGCACAATAAACTCCAAACCGGGCTCCTTGGGGTAGGTCTTTGATTCCCCCATAGCCTTCTTCAAAATCGCGCTTTATATCCTGCTCGAGTGTGGTCTTACAGGTGGAATCGAATTTATCCAGATCGATGCCGGGAAAATACCGGCGGCCTAAGTTCTGGTAGTCATTTTTCAGATCCCTTAGAAAGTTAACTTTTTGGAATGCCGACCCCAGTTTCATGGCGGGTAACTTTAGTTTTTCATATTCCTTATCATCTCCGACCACGAATACCTTAAGACACATCAATCCCACCACTTCGGCAGAACCCCGAATGTATTGCTTATACTTTTGAGTGTTGTATTCCTGGCGGTGCAAATCCATTTCCATGCTGTGAAGAAAGGTATCAATTAATTCCAGATCTATGTTGAACTGGTTTACTACCGCCTGAAAGCTATGCAATATCGGGTTCAGGCTTATGCCTTCCCGGATGGCCTGGTAAGTGTCCTGCTTAAATTTGTCCAGTAATTTGGATTTGGGATATTCGTGAAACGTATCCACAATTTCGTCGGCTGCTCTGACAAAGCCATAGATAGCATAAATTGGAGCATGGAACTGTCCATCAAGGCTCTTGATGCCCAGTGAAAATGAAGTACTGTAGGCGTTGGTTATCAGCTTACTGCATTCAAAGGAGACCTTATCGTATATTTCCTTCATGATGCTGGCCTGAAATGTCGTATAATTTCCTGACTTACCACTTCTCCTGATATTACACACGGAGGCAATCCCGGTCCAGGGAGGGTCAGTTGACCAGTGAAAAATAGGTTTTTTACTTTACTGCTCCTAATGCGGGGCTTTAGCATGGCTGTTTGCCGCAGGGTATTGGCCAATCCGTATGCATTGCCCCGGAAAGCGTGATAGTCCGCAATAAAATCATCGTGGGCATAACTGCGGCAGTAATGCACGTGAGGCTTGATGGCACAGCCAAGGTTTTTCTCCATTCTTTCAATTATCAGATGGTAATAGCGATCCCGGATCTCCGGGCTGTCCTTCAGTCCTGGGGCTACCGGAATTAGCACAAACACGTTCTCATGCCCTGGAGGACAAGTTGAGGGGTCGGTTTTACTGGTAGCACAGACATAGAAGAGAGGCTGAGCGGGCCAATTTGGGTTGCTGTAGATCTCTTGGATATGAGTATCAAAATCTGCATCAAAAAATAAATTATGATGTAAAAGCCCGGGTATTTTTCGATCAATGCCCAGGTAGAAGATCAAGGAGGAAGGAGCCAGCTTGCGGCTGGTCCAATAAGAGGTCGAGTATTGACGAAAGCTTTCAGGTACCAGTACCTGATCCACATAGTGGTAATCCGCGGCCGCCAAAATTACATCAGCTGGGTGATAATCTTGCTCAGTCTCTACCCCGGTGGCTCTGCCTGAGGCTACTTTGATATTGTTTACCTCCTGGTTGTACCTGATGTCAACTCCAAGACTAGCGGCGAGAGAGGCCATGGCCTTGATTAAGCTGAACATACCCCCTTCAGGGTACCAGGTACCCAGTTTGAGATCGGCGTAGTTCATAAGGCTGTATAAGGCTGGTGTATGGGCTGGTGAGGCCCCCAAAAACATCACGGGAAATGATAGGGCTTGATGAAGTCGTGGGTCCTGGAAGTATTTTCGGATATGGCTTTCAAAGGATCTAAAAATATCCAGCTGGAAAAGACGCTTTAGCAGTTTGACCGAAATTAATTCGAGCACTGAATTGCCGGGAAGGTATACCAAACTATTCATGCCGGTCTGGTATTTTTCACCAGCCTGTTGCAGGAATATTTCTAATTTTCTCCCACTGCCGGGCTCTATATGTTCAAAGGTTTGTAATATCTCATGGAAGTCGGCAGGCATGGATATTTTTTCAGCATGGTGAAAAATTAACTGGTAGGAGGGGTCAAGCCGTTGCAGTTGATAGAAGTCAGATGTGGATTGCTGAAATTTGGCAAAGAAGCGTTCAAATACTTCCGGCATCCAGTACCAACTGGGACCCATATCGAAAGTGTAACCTTGTTCCTTGAACTGCCGGGCGCGGCCACCAGGAGTCTGAAGCTTTTCCAGTATGACGACTTCAAAACCGGCTTGAGCCAGACAACATGACGCCGCCAGTCCTGCTACTCCTGCACCGATAATGACCACTGTTCTTGGGGGCATTGAGCAAAGATAGCGGAATTAGATAAAGTTCTTCAGTTTGCTTTTCAGTTCCTTCCGAGCTAAGAAAATACGGTTTTTTACCGTCCCCAGGGGTAAGCTGAGTTTTTCGGCAATTTCCTGATATTTGAATCCGGTGAAATACATTTCAAAAGGGATTCGATATTGTGGAGTCAGCTGGTTAATAGCGTGGTGTATTTCACTGAGACGCAGCTCTGAATCAGCCTCCCGATGGCTGGGCAGGTTGCTGGCGCTGTTCAGGAAATACTGGTTGTCTGTAGGATCAGTAAAAGTTTTGCGTCTTACTTTTTTCTGATAGTCAGAAATGAAAGTGTTTTTCATAATCGTATAAACCCAGGCTTTGAGATTAGTCCCTGGATTAAAACGATGCCGATTGCGGAAAGCTTTAAGTAAAGTCTCCTGAAGCAAGTCATTGCTGTCATCTCGATTACGGGTAAGTTGCAAGGCCGCTGGGCGAAGAGTGCCGGTAACTTGATGAAGGGTATATCCAAAATCTTTATATTTCATATTGTTGTTTAATATTTCCTTATAAAAGTTAAACGCAATATACTCAAAATTGTTTAACAAATAAAAATAAAAGTTAAACAACTTAAAATTAGATAGAATGCCTAAACCAGAGATTTGCAGTTAATCTGCCGTTATCGGCTCCGGCTTAAGGTGGCAATACCCTTGTAGGTCCTGTATATTTTGCAAAACTACCAGATTGGATGGGAGCTCAAACGACATCTCTGATAGAGAGGCTCCTCCGATCAAGACTTCGCTGTCGGGGAAGGAGGTGTTCAGCTTAACTAGGTAATCTTTGAGCTGCCTGGGTTTCGAGCGGCTGGTAACTGAAGTCAATAGAAATTTAGGACGATGGAGATCATAGGCCAGTAACAAATCGGCAAAGGGTAAATTCTGTCCCAGGTAGATGACCTTTTGTCCGTGCTTACTCAGTAAATAATGAGCGAATAACAAGTTGATTTCGTGCAGTTCATGTTCTGGTAGAAATAATAGAAACTTCAGTGAATTGTTTGCTGCCGGCCGCTGCCCATCTATGGCGACAATGATCTTCTGCCTGATCAAACAGGTAATGAAATGCTCTTGAGCAGGATGTATGGCTTCAGTTTGCCACAAAAATCCAATTTTCACCAGAAAGGGGTAGATCACCTTTAGCATGGTATGTTCAAATCCAAATTGCAGGATACAGGTTGATAGCGTCGTTTCAAAGAGGGGTTCATCGAGGTCTATCATTGCGGTGGTGAGACGGTGTATATAATGGGTCACATCATCTGACTCATTGCCAGATAGATTCATAACCAACTCATTAATTCCTTCCTGGCTCATTTCCGCAATTTTGGAGATCTTGAAACCATGCTCTTTGAGCCGGGATATATTAAGGATCAGCTTTAAATCGGCTGCCTGATAGTATCTGATATTGGTAGGAGTTCTTTTAGGTGAAAGCAACTGATAGCGCTTTTCCCAAATACGAATAGTATGAGCTTTTATACCACTTAAATGTTCCAGGTCTTTAATTGAATATTTACTCATTATCGTACCGCATTACCTCGGGGAAGTTTCCCAGCCATAACTAGATAACCCAAAGTGGTTTAAATTGTTTATAATAATACGCATAAGAGTAAACAAAATTTAGCGGAAACCCACAGATATATGAGCAATATTCTTCCAACAGCTACCAGGGGGCTAAATACCTGATTATAAATGGATGCGAATCTTATCCAACATTTTTGGTTTGGATTAAATTGATAGTATTATTGTAACCGCTTTATGAGTCTGTCACTGGTAGATATCCAAGCCCCTATTGCCATTGAAATGAAGGAATTTGAAAAGAAATTCCGGGCTTTGATGAAGAGTAGGGTGTTGCTTCTGGACAAGATCATGGGTTATATCGTCAAGCGGAAAGGGAAACAGATGAGACCTATGTTTGTATTTCTTTCAGCTGGAACCAGTGGCACCATTTCCGAAAGCACCTACCGAGGCGCTTCGCTTATCGAATTGCTACATACCGCCACCCTGGTACATGATGATGTGGTAGACGACGCGGATTATCGCCGGGGCTTTTTTTCGGTGAATGCCTTATGGAAAAATAAGATCGCCGTTCTGGTAGGCGACTATCTACTTTCCCGGGGTCTTTTACTTTCGGTAGATCACGGAGATTTCAACCTCTTGAGGTTGGTATCAGAAGCAGTCCGGGAAATGAGTGAAGGAGAGTTGCTACAGATGGAGAAGTCAAAAAACCTGGATATAACAGAATCTGTTTACTTCGATATCATTCGCCAAAAAACTGCCAGTTTGATCGCCTCTTGCTGTGCCGTGGGAGCCACCTCTGCAGGAGCCGCTGATCATCATATAGGACTCATGAAATCCTTTGGGGAAAAGATAGGAATGGCCTTTCAAATTAAGGATGACCTATTTGATTATGGTACCAGTGAAATTGGTAAGCCGCTGGGCATTGATATCAGAGAAAAAAAGATGACCTTGCCCCTGATATATTCATTAAAAAATGCTACCTGGTCAGAACGCAAGAGCATCCGGAATCTTATTAAAAATCATAATCACCAACACAAAAAAGTAAAGGAAGTTATCCAGTTTGTAAGAGAATCCGGGGGAATCGCCTACGCCAACCAGGTAATGGAACAGTACGTAGCTGATGCCCTGACCATGCTGGATCATTTTGATGACTCCGCCTACAAGAGCTCCCTAAAGGATATGGTGGCATTTACCATTGAGCGCAACCGCTAATTCCTAAGTGAAGTATAGCCATTTTTTAGTTGCCAGGGAGGAGAACCGCAGTTTTCATGACTTAACCCATTTTTGGTTGTGGCCACCTATTTTGAGCTTTATCCCATCGCTTTCTTGGTATAATATTTCCAGGGTACTGGCTGATCTGTAAGTAAGAATTAGAGTAAATAGTCAAAGAAATAATAGAATACTCAATACTTTTTAAGCAAAAAGTCAAATTTTTTCCCACTTTCTACCACTGAAAAAGACGCTATGATAATTATTCAGTAATAGTATGATTTTAGGGCTTTTTAAGCTTTAAATAGCTATTTTATAGTTTTTCATCCGAACCAAAATTCCCGGACTATTCTTGATTTTTAGTTGAAAAAGAGTCATTTCATAAAAAAGTGGTAAAAAGTGTCAATCTGTGGTGGATTATGTCATTTATTTTTCTACATTTGTTTTGAGCTAAGGATTGTTGGATAAAGCATGGCTTTCTTTTCCAGTGAGTACGATTGTAAACTCGATGCCAAGGGCCGCTTGGTATTGCCGGCCAAGATAAAGGCCCAGCTGCCGGAAAGTAGCGGAAAGGAACTCATGCTGCGGCGTGGATTCGAACCTTGTCTGGTATTATATCCACTGCTTGAATACAAAAAGATCTATAACAAGATTGCCGGGCTCAACGAGTTTAATGAAGAATTTAGAATGCTCCAGCGAAATTTTTTCAGAGGGAACGCTCCAGTGGAACTTGATTCCATGGGACGATTTTTAATCCCAAAGCCCATGATCAGGTACTCTCAACTCCAAAAAGAGGTGATAGTAGTTGGCATGGGCAATCGCGTGGAGATTTGGAATCCCGAACTTTACGAAAAATACTTGATTCAGGACCAGTCGGAATTTTCCAGATTGGCCCAGAAATATTTAGATGATTAGAACAATGTCCTGGTACCAAAACGGACTCCGATATGAATTGATTTTTCTGGAAACGATTCTTCAGAGACCACCGAGGCGCCGGGAGTTATGGCAATTATCTGCGGAAACATGATGATATGGATTATCATGTGCCCGTTTTATTGGAGCAGTGTATCGAAGGGCTTAACATCAATCCCGAAGGCACCTATGTGGATGCCACGTTTGGCGGGGGAGGTCATGCAAAAATGATCATACAGCAACTGACCAGCGGACGATTGATCGGGTTTGATCAGGATTCTGACGCCGCGCGAAACGCTGAGGAGTTAGACCAAAAAAAATTCACCTTCATAGGGGTCAATTTTAGGTATATGAAAAAATATTTAAGGCTAAACGGGGTTAATAAGGTAGACGGCGTACTTGCTGATCTGGGAATTTCCTCTTACCAGATTGATACTCCAAACCGTGGATTTTCCACTCGCCATAATGCGGAGCTGGATATGAGGATGGACCGGCAGACAGCTCAAACAGCCAGGGATATTGTCAACACCTATGATGAAGCAGCTTTACATCGAATATTAGGCCAATACGGAGAGTTGAGAAATGCCAAAACGCTGGCCGCCGCTATTGTGGCGGCTCGCGTGCGACAACCAATCAACACTGTAGAGGACTTAAAGCAAATTGTAAAGCCCTTGGCACCCAGAAATCGGGAAAACAAATATCAGGCACAGGTATTCCAGGCCTTGCGCATTGAAGTCAATGATGAGTTGAATGCGCTGCGTGAGCTTTTGCTTCAGTGTGAACAGGTGATCGAAACCGAAGGTCGATTGGTGGTAATGAGCTATCATTCCCTGGAAGATAGGCTGGTTAAAAACTTTATCAATAAAGGCAATTTTAGGGGTAAGGTACAGCAGGATTTTTACGGTAATCCTCAACGCCCTTTTAAGCCATTGTTGAGAAAACCCATGACTCCTACCGACGAAGAAATGAAAGCCAACTCCAGGGCCAGGAGCGCTAAACTGAGAATCGCTGAAAGACTATCATGGCAAAGAAACTAAATACTTATAAAGTAAAGAGAAAAAAGGGACGTTCGGGAATGGGCTTCTTCAGCGTACTGGAGCGCTGGCTTAAAGTGGATGAATTTTCTATTCAACGAATTTCCGGGGATTATCTGCCCCACGGATTGTTTCTGATGTTGCTTGGGGTGATATATGTAGGAAACGGACATTATGCCGAGAATACTATAAGGAAGATTGACAGGATCCAAAAGCAGGTACAAGACCTGCGCGCTGACTATCACACATTGAAAGCAGACTACATGTTTGACAGTAAGCAATCAGAGGTTTCAGCTAAAGTGTCCAAGCTCGGCCTGCGTGAAAGCTCTGAACCACCAGTGAAAATAATTGCCGAACAGTGAACGTAAAACGATCCATATTATTAAGAGTCAGAGCAGCATTTTTGCTGGCTACCCTTTTCGCTCTGGCCATTGTGGTAAGGATCGGTCAGATTCAGATAAAAGAAGGTGAAAAGTGGTCAGCCATGGCTGATCAGGTTGATTTAAAGTTCCGTAAGGTAAAAGCCACCCGGGGGAATATATATTCCGACAACGGCAGTTTAATGGCTACCAGCCTGCCATTTTATCGGGTAGCTTTTGACCCGACAGTGGTTAATGATCAGATTTTCAGGGAAGGGCTGGATTCTCTATCCCTGCTGCTCTCGGCATATTTTGGAGATCGCTCAAGTGATTATTATAAACGAAAAATTCTCAAAGCAAAGGAGTCAAACCGCAAGTACCTGATCATCAATAATAAAAGAATCAACTACCAGGATAAAAAGACCATGCAACACTGGCCGGTTTTTCGCCAGGGCCGGATGCGAGGGGGGGTAATTTTTGAGAAAGTTGATTTGCGATTTAAACCGTTCTCCCATCTAGGCACCAGAACCATTGGGTTTGTCAATGAAAATAACAACGGCGCTGGCTTGGAATACAGCTTTAACCATGTTCTAGCCGGTCAGGATGGTAAAGCTCTTTTTCAAAAGATCGCTGGAGGTGGCTGGAAGCCTCTTTATGATGGCAGTGAGGTGAAAGCGGTAGAAGGAATGGATATAGAGACCACTATAGATATCAATTTGCAGGATGTCGCTGAAACCGCTCTATTGAGAGCATTGGAGCAACACCAGGCAAACTATGGTTGTGTAGTGGTAATGGAGGTGGAGACCGGTTATATCAAAGCCATTTCTAACCTTAGCAAAAACAAGCAAGGACAGTATTGGGAACTTTATAACTATGCCGTAGGCCAACAGGGTTTGACAGAGCCCGGTAGTACTTTCAAGCTAGCTTCCATGATTGCCCTGTTGGAAGATTCCCAGGTATCACTCAACGACAGCATCGATACAGGTAAGGGCTCATTCAATTTTTACGATAAAAAGATGCGGGACCATAAAAGGGGAGGATACGGGGTTATAACCGCGGAGCAAGCCTTTTACAATTCTTCCAATATTGGAGTAAGTCGCCTGATCACCCAGCATTTTGGCCTTAAACCGAAGAAGTTTATTGGTTACCTCCATGCCATGGGGCTAAATGAGCCTCTGGGATTCCAAATGAAAGGCACCGGCTCACCGTATATCAAGGATCCAAAAGACCCATCCTGGAGTGGAGTAACTTTGCCGTGGATGTCCATAGGATACGAATTAAAGCTGACACCATTGCATACCTTAGCCCTTTACAATGCTATTGCCAATGACGGTAAAATGGTGCGGCCACTTATCGTGAGAAGGATATCTAAAGCCGGTGTAGTACAAGAGGAATATAAGACTCAGGTAATTCGGGAATCCGTGTGTTCTGACGAGACTTTGGTTAAGGTCAAAGGTATGCTGGAAAAGGTAGTGCAGCAAGGAACCGCTTCCAATATCAGGGATAGTGATTACAGGATCGCCGGAAAAACCGGGACCGCTCAAAAAGTAAAGGCCGGCGGAGGTTATGAAAAAACCTATTACACCTCTTTTGCCGGTTACTTTCCCGCGGATCATCCCAAATACAGTTGTATCGTAGTTATCGATAAACCAAAAGGGTACAGCCAATACGGAAGCGATGTAGCCGCTCCTGTATTTAAGGAGATTGCCGACAACATTTACAGCCGTGATGCAGATATGCATGCGGTATTCACTGAAAATCATCAGAGAGAGGTGGGTATTTTTCCCGTGATACGATCTGGTCATCTCCATGATCTAAAATTGATCTGCAATGAAATGGGAGTGTCCAATCACTCTGGCACTAATTCGGATTGGGTAATCTCCAAACGGAATTACAATTCGGTCAAATGGATGGAGAACGAGATTGTCTCCGATGAAATGCCTAACGTCATTGGGATGACTTTGAGAGATGCACTGCCCTTGCTGGAAAATCACGGGGTCAGTGTCAGCTATCAAGGATATGGCAGGGTGGTCAAACAATCCAAACCACAGGGCGCGAAAATTGTTCCCGGAACCAGGGTTTCATTGGAATTGGGATAATGGCAGTATTAAAGGACATATTATATAAGGTTTCTCTTAAGTCAGTTTCAGGCGATACCAGTCGCATGGTGCAGGATATTGCCATGGATTCCCGTAAGACAGTGCCAGGCGGATTGTTTGTGGCGGTGTCAGGAACCCAGACAGATGGCCATGATTACATTGAACAAGCCATTGAAAAGGGGGCTACCAGTATCATCTGCCAGCACCTGCCAAAAGCCCTTCAGGATGGTATTACCTACGTCGAAGTTGAGGATAGCACGGAGGCTCTGGGGTGGGCCGCTGCCAATTTTTATGGACACCCTTCCAGGGAATTAAACCTGGTGGCGGTAACCGGAACCAACGGCAAGACTACCACGGCCATGTTGCTTTATGAACTCTTTGAGGCACTGGGTTACCGTACAGGATTGCTGTCAACGGTAAATTACCGCATACACCTGGAAGAATTGCCAGCTACTCACACTACACCGGATGCCATAAAAATCAATCGTCTATTGCGCTCAATGGTACAGCAGGGATGCAACTACTGCTTCATGGAAGCCAGTAGCCATGCTATGGAGCAAAAAAGGGTTACCGGATTACAGATCAGGGGAGCCGTATTCACTAACCTCACCCATGACCATCTGGATTATCACGGAACTTTTGAGGCTTATATAAAGGCCAAAAAACGCCTGTTTGACGGATTGGGAAAAGATGCGTTTGCGCTGGCCAATATCGATGATAAGAACGGATATGTCATGCTGCAAAATACCCAAGCCAGAAAGGTTACCTATGGCCTGCATCGGATGGCTGATTTTAAAGGTAAAATTTTAAGCAACAGTTTAAAAGGCTTGGAATTGGAAATCGACAACCATGTGGTTTGGTTTAAATTGATAGGTGCATTTAACGCTTACAATCTGCTGGCGGCATTTGCGGTAGCTTGCTTGATGGATGAACCGCCGGAGGAGGTGCTGACTCAGTTGTCGGATATCAATCCTGCTCCCGGTCGATTCGATAGAGTTTCATCCGATACCGGAATAACTGCAATTGTGGATTACGCACATACCCCCGATGCCCTGGAAAAAGTGTTACAGGCTATTAGAGGATTCCGTTCTGGCAAGGAAAAACTCATCACCGTAGTGGGTTGTGGAGGGGACCGTGACCGCAGAAAACGACCACTGATGGCTAACATTGCTTGTAAGTATAGCGATCAGGTCATACTTACCTCAGATAATCCGCGAAACGAGGCGCCGGAAAGTATTCTGGAGGATATGCAACAGGGTATCAATCCTGCACATCAAAGCAAGGTACTTTCCATAGTTGACCGGCAGGAAGCTATCAAAACGGCCTGCAGCCTGGGATCCGGAGAAGATATCATTTTAGTGGCCGGTAAAGGTCATGAAACATATCAGGAAATTCAGGGAGTCCGTCATGAATTTGACGATAAGAAGATATTAACAAAGATGTTGAAATTGGTAAAGGGGAAGGGATGATGATAATTCGTACGCTATTTTTTCAATTGTATAACGGGTATGTTGTATTACTTATTTGAATTTTTAGATCAGCAGTACGACTTGATGGGTGCTGGTGTATTTCAATACATCAGTTTTAGGGCCGGTATGGCTATTATCATGTCCCTTCTCATTACCATTGTTCTAGGTAAAAGGATAATCGATTTTTTGCATCGAAAACAAGTGGGCGAAACCGTGCGGGACCTGGGATTAAAAGGTCAGGTGGAAAAAACGGGTACCCCCACCATGGGTGGCCTGATGATCATCGCGGCCATATTTTTCTCCACGCTACTGTTCGCCAAACTGGATAACGTGTATATCATCCTGTTGCTGGTCGCCCTGCTTTGGATGGGATTAGTAGGCTTTATAGATGACTATATAAAAGTATTTAAGAAAGACAAAGGAGGCCTTAAAGGCAAGTTTAAAATTGCCGGGCAGATAACCCTGGGGTTATTTGTGGGCAGTATACTCTATTTCCATCCTGAAGTGGTGGTCAGAAATCTCAGTTCTCCGGTTACCATAGAGCAGGGGATAAGTGAAGAGCCAAAAAGCTTTCAGGATCAGAAATCCAGTGCCACAACCATTCCTTTTGTAAAAAATAATGAATTCGATTATAAGATCCTGGTATCCTGGTTGGACAAGGACCTCACCTGGGTCATCTACGTATTGGTGGTAATATTGGTGGTGATCGGGGTTTCGAACGGCGCCAACATCACCGACGGGATCGACGGCCTGGCTGCAGGAACTTCCGCTATAGTGGGACTTACACTGGGTATATTCGCCTATTTGTCCAGTAATGTGATATGGTCTGAATACCTCAACATCATGTACATCCCGGATTCAGAGGAGCTGGTGATATTCTGTACCGCGCTGGTGGGGGCAGCCATAGGATTTCTTTGGTATAACAGCTTCCCAGCCCAGGTTTTTATGGGAGATACCGGCAGCCTTACCCTGGGCGGGGTCATTGCCGTGC
Source organism: Cyclobacteriaceae bacterium (assembly GCA_965224285.1). GTDB lineage: Bacteria > Bacteroidota > Bacteroidia > Cytophagales > Cyclobacteriaceae > JAJCYK01. The sequence goes on along the minus strand of OZ245043.1, from coordinate 1,538,371 downwards.
TGGCATTGGCCTTGAGAAAAGAGTTACTGGTTCCGGTGCTGTGCGGCATCTTTTTCATTGAAAGCTTATCAGTTATGATCCAGGTTTCATATTTCAAGTATACCAGGAAAAAATACGGCGAAGGACGTAGAATTTTTAGAATGGCGCCTTTGCACCACCATTATCAGAAGGATGGCTATCACGAGTCTAAAATCGCCACCCGCTTCTGGTTAATTGGGGTGCTGCTGGCAGTATTTTCACTAGCTACTTTAAAACTAAGATGATGGCGGAAAACTTAATGGTTTTGGGAGCAGGAGAAAGCGGTACCGGAGCTGCTTTATTAGCTCGGGCAAAGGGGATACCAGTCTTTGTATCTGACAACGGTGCTATCGGAGAGAATTATCGTCAAATATTGATTGACCAGAATATCCCTTTTGAAGAGGAAGGTCATAACCTTGATAATTTAGACCGCTTTACTGAAGTCATAAAAAGCCCGGGCATTCCCGAAAAGACACCGGTAATCCTAACCCTTAAGGATAAAGGCATTCCAGTGATCTCAGAGCTGGAATTCGCTCATCGATACACCAAAGCCAAGATTATTGCCATTACCGGTACCAATGGCAAAACTACCACCACCTTACTTACTCATCATATCCTGAAAACCGCTGGTATCAAGGCCGGACTGGCAGGGAATATTGGCAAGAGCTTGGCTCAACTAGTTATAGATGACGACTTTGACCACTATGTGTTGGAGGTAAGCAGTTTTCAATTGGACGGCATGTTTAAATTCAGATCCGATATCGCGGTACTGCTGAACATTACCGCGGATCATTTGGATCGATATCGGGATTTTGAACATTACACTGCCTCCAAATTCAGGATAACCCAGAATATGACCGGTGATGACAGCTTTATATACTTTGCGGATGATCAGGTTATTTCCACCGAACTGGGCAGGCAACAATTAGAAGCAGCGAAATTTGCTGTTTCCCTGGCAACCCATCAAAACCCTGGCGCTTATGCCTTGGATGATCATATTCATTTCAATATAAGCCTTCCTGCGGGAGGTCCTTTTGAGATAGCATTCAGCGAAATCCCCCTGGAAGGTCCTCATAACATGGTAAATGCTATGGCAGCATCTTTGGCGGCACTGTTATCAGGAGTACCTCTCGACCAATTGGTGCAAGCCCTCAACAGCTTCAAAAATGTAGCTCACAGGATGGAATATCTGGGGGAGATACAAGGGGCTACTTACATCAATGATTCTAAAGCAACCAATGTGGATGCCACTTTTTATGCGCTGAAAAGTTTTGATAAACCATTGATTTGGATTGCCGGTGGTATTGATAAGGGCAACAACTATCAGCTAATTGAAGATCTGGTAGCCTCCAAAGTAAAAACCCTGATATGCCTGGGTAAGGATAATACCTCCCTGAAACAGGCATTTGGTGCTCTTGTCAGAGAAATTATTGAGGTAGAGTCAATGGAGGCAGCCATGGAGGCGGCGCAGGAATCAGCAACTTATGGGGACATTGTATTGCTTTCACCGGCCTGTGCCAGTTTTGATCTTTTTAAGAATTATCAGGATAGGGGCAATCAATTTAAACAGTTGGTGGAGCTTAAAAAAAAAGATAGGGTATTAAAAGAACTAGCGTGACAGTCAAAACCTGGAGCCAGAAGCACTTAACCGGAGATCCCGTCATTTGGACGGTGGTGCTCATACTGTCTTTTTTGAGCATTCTGGTAGTTTATAGCGCCACCGGAACCTTGGCCTATAAAATGATGGATGGCAACACCGAACATTACCTGTTCAAGCATTCAGGTCTGGTAATAATGAGCCTCGCTGCCATGTGGATCGCCCATAAGGTGGACTTCCGTTATTATTCCAGAATATCCAGGCTGGCATTATGGATATCAGTTCCCTTGTTGCTGATAACCTGGAAATATGGGGTCAATATAAACGAAGCATCCAGGTGGATCACCATTCCCCTGATCAATCAACCCTTTCAGCCTTCGGATCTGGCGAAGCTGGCGCTAATAGCTAACCTAGCCAGTATGTTATCCAAGCGGCAGCAAAACATAAGTGACTTTAAAGAGTCGTTCATTCCCATGCTGTTGTGGTGCGGAGTGATCTGCGGCTTAATTGCCCTGACAGATTTCTCCTCGGGGTTGCTGTTATTCCTTACCTGCATGTTGATCATGTTCATTGGTAGGGTACCCTTAAAATATTTACTGATGTTAACAATAGTGGGTGTACTGGCGGGAAGCTTAGCTGTTCAATTTGGCCAGCGCGGAGAAACCGTAGTCTCTAGAGTGGACCGTTTTTTCAGTGACGAGGAAATACCATTCCAAGCCAAACAATCCTACATAGCCATCGCGACGGGTGGTATTACTGGTAAAGGACCAGGCAAAAGTGTTCGGCGAAACTTCCTGCCACATCCCTATTCTGATTTTATCTACGCCATAATTATTGAAGAGTATGGATTCGCGGGGGGAGTCACTGTGGTTCTGTTATACCTTACCCTGTTATACCGGGGAATGCGTACGGTAGCCAAAAGTGACAGGGCTTTTGGCGGATTGCTCTCAGCGGGACTAGCCTTTGCCCTGGTATTACAGGCCCTGGTTAATATGGGTGTGGCAGTAGGGCTGGGACCGATCACCGGTTTACCGTTGCCATTGGTTAGTATGGGCGGCACCTCCTTACTGTTTAACGGAATTGCCTTAGGTATCATTCTCAGTGTAAGTAAAGAGGAACAAAATCAACAAATGGACAGAAAGTTAAAATTGTCTGGTAATCTATCTACCGTAGCGTAAACGTGGAAAAAAAGGAAGCGACATATCGGGTCATTATTTCGGGAGGGGGTACCGGTGGACACATTTATCCGGCAATCGCGGTGGCTAATACCTTGAGATCAATGGAAAGTGACATAGATATTTTGTTTGTAGGCGCCTCCGGCAGGATGGAGATGAAGAAAGTGCCTGAAGCAGGCTACCGGATAACGGGGTTAAAGGTAAGTGGCATTCAACGTAGATTGACCTGGTCAAACTTATGGTTTCCTATAAGGTTGCTGGCGAGTATCAGGAAATCCCTTTCCATATTGCGCGAGTTCCGTCCTCACGTGGTAGTGGGGTTTGGTGGATATGTCAGCGGTCCTATACTGTATGCCGCTACCAGGCGTAAAATCCCAACCCTGATTCAAGAACAAAACGGCTATGCAGGGCTGGCAAATAAATGGCTGGCCAATAAAGTACAAACTATTTGTGTGGCCTATGCCAATATGGAAAAGTATTTTCCCCGGGATAAAATAGTATTTACCGGCAACCCCGTTCGGGAGGAACTGAAACAGGTAGCGGTGCTGCGGGAGCAAGCTTTTGAGTTCTTTCAATTGGATCCACAAAAACCTACGCTATTGATTATCGGAGGTAGCTTAGGTGCTCGGACCATCAATCAGAGTATTAAGAGACACCTGGCTAAGTTGACAGCAGCGAGAGTACAATTGATCTGGCAAACGGGAAGTTTGTATTACCAGCAGCTCAGGGATTCCATGGTTCCAGTTGATAATTGCAAGATCTATGAGTTCATAAAGGAAATGGACATGGCCTATGCCGCAGCTACGGTAGTGGTTTCCAGGGCAGGCGCTTTATCCATCGCCGAGCTTTGCCTGACAGAGAAACCAGTGATCTTAGTGCCATCTCCGAACGTGGCTGAAGATCATCAAACTAAAAACGCTCGCGCCTTGGTAGAGGCTGATGCTGCAATACTGGTACCTGATGACCAGGCAATGGAACTTTTAGTGGATCGGGTGATCGCTCTAATTAAGGATCGGGAAAAACAAAAAACCCTGAGTAAGAATATTGGCAAGTTAGCCAGGCCGCAGGCGGCACGGCACATTGCCGAGGAAGTTTTCAAATTGGCAAGTTGAATTTATCAAGTATAAATATGGTCTATTTTTTAGGCATTGGAGGAATTGGGATGAGCGCATTGGCACAGTGGTGTCATCAGCAGGGGAAAGCCATTGCCGGATATGACCGTTATCCCAGTGATATTACCCATCAGCTGGAGTCTCAAGGTATCCCGATAAGCTATCGGGATTCGGAAGATACCATCCCTGATGAATTTAGGGTATCCGCTCCGGATCGGCTAGTAGTTTACACTCCTGCCATACCGGAGGATAACCACATCCGGCAGTTTCTACTATCCAAAGGGCTGGAATTCAAAAAACGATCCCAAGTGCTGGGGATCATTACTAAACCTTATTACACTATTGCGGTAGCAGGCACTCACGGAAAGACTACTACCAGCTCCATGATAGGCCACATATTGAAATCTGCGGGGAGACCGTGTACGGCATTTGTGGGCGGGATTACCCAAAACTACCACAGTAACCTATTACTCGACACCGAACTTGCAAAGGATCAAATAATGGTGGTGGAAGCCGATGAGTTTGATCGTTCTTTTCTAACGCTCCACCCTGATATTGCGGTAGTCACCGCTATGGACGCTGATCATCTCGACGTATACGGAGATACTTCTGCATTGCAAGAAAGTTTTGGGCAGTTTCTTCAAAATATAAAGCAGAATGGAAAGCTGTTTATTCAGGAATCGGTTTTTCATAAGCTGCAAACTTATATTCCGGACAGGTTATCAGTTTACCGCTACGGAATTGACTCGGGTATTTTTAAAGCTATCAACATACAGATCGTAGATAGCACCTTCATTTTTGATTTTTATTCACCGGAGATTAACATGGATCGACTTAACTTAAACTTGCCAGGATTCCACAATGTGGAAAATGCCATGTCCGCCATTGCTGTGGCCTGGTCACTGGGTTTGGACGAGAAGGAAATTCGTCAAGCGCTGGCCTCGTACACCGGGGTGAAGCGGCGATTTGAATTCATCATTAACCAGCCAGACCTAGTGCTAATTGATGACTATGCTCACCACCCTGTAGAAATAAAAGCTTTGCTATATTCAGTAAGGAAGTTATTTCCCCAACAGGCCATTACCGCCGTTTTTCAGCCGCACCTATTCAGTCGCACCAAGGACTTTGCCATAGAATTTGCCAGTAGCCTGGATATGGCCGATAAGGTGCTGCTAATGGATATTTATCCTGCCCGCGAGAAACCAATCCCAGGGATCACTTCTAACATTATTGCCAAGGAATTGACTGTGCCTTACGAGTTGGTGAATGAAGAAAATGTCTGCCAGGCTTTAGAGGATATGGAACTTGAGGTAGTGGTAACCATAGGGGCAGGAGATATTGACAAAATGGTAGAACCTATTAAACAAACTATGCTAAACAAGTACCATGAAAATAAATAAAACCATAACCATATTTGCCCGGTGGGGACTGGCGTTCATTCTGGTATTGTCTGCCATAGGCTTTGTCGAAAAGAAGCACCAACTAAGGACCAGTGACCGAGTGGAAGTGCGTATTCTGAATCAAAATGGCAATTTCTTTATCACCGAAGCGGAGGTGGTCTCCCTGATTGCTCCCACTCCACAGCCAATAATAGGACAGCAAGTGACCAAAAAGGCCCTGAATGATATGGAACTACGCCTGAAAGCGCATCAATATATTTCCGGAGCACAGGTGTATGAGGATCTGAAGGGCACGCTGATCGCAGAAGTGGTACAAAGTAATCCAGCAGCTCGATTGTTGAGAGCGAAGGATCCGGGTGCTTACATTACGCTTGACGGTGAGATCCTTCCCTTATCAGACCGTTATGCGGCACGAGTACCTTTGATCTCGGGAGCTTTCACGGATAAACTCGTTGAGGGATCTGTGGCCCCGGAAGACATGGTGAACTTCTTAAATTTATTGGAATATATCCAGCATCATGAATTTTGGAGAGCCCAAATCGCCCAATTGGAAATCACTTCAGTTGGACAGGTCACCATGTTTCCTCAAGTGGGCAAACAGCAAATAGAATTTGGAGATTTACGGAATATAGAGGATAAATTTCGCCGCTTGGATCTCTTTTATAAGAAAATATTACCGCAGAAGGGATGGAATTCCTATGAGCGGGTTAACGTCCGATATCAGGATCAGATAATATGTGAGTAAACTTAAAATTTCATAAAACCGAACTTAACTATTAACAACTAATACCAGAACAATGCAAAAAGACAAAATCGTAGTTGGCTTAGACATTGGAACCACTAAAATATGTGCCATTGTTGGCCGAAAGAACGAGTACGGAAAACTGGAGGTGATGGGGATGGGAAAAGCGGTCTCCGATGGGGTAATCCGTGGTATTGTCACCAATATTGACAAAACCGTACATGCCATTTCCAAGGCCGTTAAGGAGGCTGAGGAGCAAGCAGGTATTAACATCCGTGTGGTCAATGTGGGGATTGCGGGCCAGCACATTAAAAGTTCAATTCACCATGGCGGAATCACCCGGAAGTCAAACGATGACGAGATCACTATCGAGGACGTAAACCGCCTAACCAATGATATGTACCGGATTGTGATCCCTCCCGGAAGTGAGATCATTCATGTAATGCCACAGGATTATACGGTGGATTATGAGGAGGGGATAAAAGATCCGGTAGGAATGTCAGGGGTTAAGCTGGAAGCTGATTTTCATGTAATCACCGCCCAGACCAATGCCATTAATAATGTAAATAAATGTGTGCGCAGAGCCGGGTTGGAAATTGATAACCTCATTCTGGAACCTTTAGCTTCCAGCCTTGCGGTACTGAGTGATGAGGAAAAAGAAGCCGGAGTTTGCCTGGTCGATATAGGCGGTGGTACCACAGATATAGCCTTATTCTATGACAATATCATTCGTCATACGGCAGTAGTTCCTTTTGGGGGCAACATTATTACTACCGACATCAAACAGGGATGCTCAGTAATGCAACATCAGGCCGAACAGCTGAAGGTGAAATTTGGTAAAGCTATAGCCGAAGAAGCCAACCCCAATGAAATCGTAAGTATTCCCGGTTTGCGCAACCGTCCACCTAAGGAGATCTCCATTAAGAATCTGGCTCATATCATTGAAGCTCGCATGGAGGAGATCATTGAATTGGTGCACACCGAAATAATCACCTCCGGATTTGAAAATAAGCTAGCGGGGGGGTTGGTAATTACCGGAGGCGGTTCCCAGCTGCAAAATGCCAAGCAATTATTCGAATACATGACTGGCATGGATGCCCGTATCGGATATCCTAATGAGCACCTGGGGAAAAGCAAAGTAGAGGTAGTTAAGAGCCCCATGTATGCCACTAGTATAGGCCTGGTACTATCAGGCTTCCGCGCCTTGGATGAAAGAGAAAACCGATATCACCAAGTAGGTGTGGGTCATGCGCCGGTAAGGGAAAACCACGGCGCCGATTTTTTCCGCAGGATACTGGATAAAACCAAAGACCTGCTCATCGATGATTTTGATGATAAAGACTATTAAACCATATCAAAAAATAAATTTTTTTACCCATGACACTAAACAGCTATAAATTCGAATTTCCCCAGCATCATAAGTCCATCATTAAGGTGATAGGTGTTGGCGGCGGTGGTAGCAACGCCGTAAATCACATGTATAATCAAGGAATCAAGGATGTAGAATTCATAGTCTGCAATACTGATTCCCAGGCGCTGAACAACAGCCCTGTTCCCAATCGACTGCAGATCGGGGTTAACCTCACCCAAGGTTTGGGAGCGGGAGCTAATCCAGAGGTTGGCAAGAATGCCGCCATTGAAAATAAAGAGGACATTCGCGACATGTTGCATGAAGACACCAAAATGGTATTCATCACCGCAGGTATGGGCGGAGGTACCGGAACCGGGGCGGCGCCGGTTATTGCCAGAGTAGCCAAAGAATTGGATATCCTCACTGTAGGGATAGTAACGGTTCCGTTCGGTTTTGAAGGTAAAAAGAAAATGAAGCAAGCCGAATTGGGTATTGAGGAAATGAAAGAAAACTGTGATACCGTACTGGTTATTCTGAACGATAAACTAAGGGAAATACATGGCAATCTTGCCATAAGTGAGGCATTTGCTCAAGCAGATAATGTATTGACCACGGCCAGTAAGGGGATCGCAGAGATCATAACCGTTCCCGGTTATGTAAACGTTGACTTTGAAGATGTGAAAACCGTGATGAAGGAATCCGGAGCAGCGGTTATGGGCTCATCCACCACGGAGGGGGAAAACCGAGCCAGAAGAGCGGCTGAAGAGGCAATTTCCTCTCCTTTACTCAATAATGAAAATATACACGGCGCTGAGAAAATACTGCTGTCCATTATCAGCGGAGAAGAAGCGGAGTTACAGATGGATGAACTTACGGATATCACAGAATACATCCAGGAAATAGCCGGTACGGACGCGGAAGTGATATTCGGACATGGAGTAGACTCTGATTTAGGAGAAAGCATCCGGGTCACCCTTATCGCAACTGGCTTCGAAAGTAACCTCTCACAGTATCGGGGTGAAAACCAGAAGACAATATTCGATCTGGAATCCAACAAGCAGATCAAACTGTTTGAGAAGAGGGAATCGGATCAAATCGAAAACAATCCTGATCCTAGTCCCGCAGTAACTAAGGGATACGCTTTCGAGGGTTTTTCCAAACCGGCGGAGCCAGACCATATTGAAGAACCAATAGAAGAGGATACATCCGAGCAGAAAGTGGTGGAATGGGAATTGGACCTTCCGGTTTCCTCTTCCGAGGATGAGATATCACAGCCTTCTTCAATGGTTGGAAATTATACTGAAACTATGGAAAACAAGAGGGAGCAATTGAGAAGACAGGCGCAAGAGCGGATAGATAGACTGAAAGGGATAAGCCCACCAGTTGAAACTGATAATTTCAAGGAAAAACTTGACGTACCGGCTTATTTAAGAAAAGAAGTTCGCCTGCAGGATGTCCCTCATAGCTCGGAAAAAAATATTTCTAAATATCATCTAAACGATGATAACCAGATATTAGGCAACAACCGGTTTTTGCATGATAATGTGGACTAAGTCCCGTTAGGGAATTTTTTATAGTTGATAGTTAAGTGGTTTTTTGATGTTTAGTGGGAAAAAGCCTCCGTAAGGAGGCTTTTTCATAACTTCAGGTAATGATGTTGCCGCCATGTTGTTACTTGTTAGGCATTCGTCAAATGCAATTATTCTAGAAATGGAAAAACTTAATCAAGCAGTAAACTTTATTAAAACACAGTATTCAGTTACTCCGGAGTTCGGAATTATTCTAGGGACTGGCTTAGGTTCGTTGGTAGAGGAGGTTTCAATTGAACACACCATTGATTATTCAGATATACCCAATTTCCCCATCTCCACGGTTGAGAGCCACAGTGGAAGGTTAATTTTCGGTCGGCTGGCTACCCGACAGGTAGTGGTTATGCAGGGGAGATTTCATTATTACGAGGGTTATACCATGCAACAGGTGGTATTCCCCGTGCGGGTTATGAAACTATTGGGGATCCAGAAACTATTTATCTCCAATGCGGCAGGGAGCCTGAACCCAGCTTATGGCTTAAGCGACCTAATGGTGGTCAATGATCACATTAACTTACAACCTGAAAGTCCTTTAAGGGGTGAGAACCCTCTGGAGTTAGGCCCCCGTTTTCCTGATATGAGCGAGGCATATGACCGGGAATTGGTCTCTCAGGCCATGACCATAGCTTTGAATTTTAAGATCCCTTGCCATCAGGGAGTGTATGTGTCCGTACCGGGGCCATCATTGGAAACTATAGCTGAGTATAGATACCTCCGGGTTATTGGGGCTGATGCTGTAGGGATGTCTACCGTACCGGAAAACCTGGCCGCTCGACATATGGGATTGCCATGTTTTGCTGTTTCGGTGATTACAGATCTGGGAATACCGGGTAAAATTAAAAAGATCAGTATTGATGACGTGATCGAAGCGGCTAAAATAGCTGAGCCCGGTATGACGTTATTGATTAAAGAGCTCATTGCCGGACAGAATTGAATATTTCATTTTTTAAAGAAAGGCGCCGGTTAAGGCATTCGATGGAAGGCTCAGTATTAATTATAATCAATGCCACACATGTAATATTTAGGTTTCATCGATTTTAAAATATAATGACTGCTGTCTACTTTTACACCTAGTTGTGTTATGTCAATCAGTGTAAAACATTTAACTAAAACTTACGGTATTCAAAAAGCCCTAGACGACGTATCCTTCAGCCTGGAAGCAGGGGAGATCGTTGGATTTCTGGGGCCTAACGGTGCCGGAAAGTCTACCACCATGAAGATAGCCACGGGCTATCTGCCTCCCACATCCGGCAAACTTGAAGTATTGGGATACAATGTTGAGGATCAGCCTCTTGAAGTGAAACAGCGGGTGGGTTATCTGCCTGAGCATAATCCACTGTATCTGGACATGTATGTACACGAATATCTCCGGTTTATGGGTCGGGTACAGGGACTGTCCGAAAGAAATCTAGGCAGCAAGGCCAAAGATATGGTGGCATTGTTCGGTTTGTCGAAGGAACAAAATAAAAAGATAGGAGCTTTATCCAAAGGTTATCGTCAACGGGTAGGTTTGGCCCAATCCCTGATACATGATCCCCAGGTACTGATCCTCGATGAACCCACCACCGGTTTGGACCCTAATCAAATTGTGGAGATCAGGAGCTTGATCAGATCCATAAGTAAGGATAAAACGGTACTGTTTTCCACTCATATCATGCAGGAGGTACAGGCATTATGCAAAAGAGTTATTATCATAGATAATGGAAAGATAGTGGCGGACCGGGCGGTAGAAACATTAGGAGCAGCCCATAAACAGGCCGATACTGGCTTGACCATACAGGTGGACTTTAAGGATCCGGTGGACCCAAAACGGCTTACGGCTATACCGGGAGTTAAAGATGTCGAGCCTAATCCTTCAGGCGGGTATGTACTCAAGGCTGAGGGTGACCCCGATGAAATAAGGGCAGCAATATTTCATTATACCGTTGAAAACCAGTGGATCCTGCTGGAGATGCAAATAGTCTCCCAAAGCCTGGAGGAAATTTTTCAAGGGCTAACCATGAAAGACAGCCGAGATGATTAGTCTATTTCGCAAGGAGGTATCGGGTTTTTTAAACTCTTTGATAGCCTATATGGTGATCAGTGTATTTCTCACCGGCATCGGCTTACTAATGTGGGTGTTCCCTCAAACCAGCATATTGGAGTATGGATATGCCGATATGCAAACTCTATTTGGATTAGGCCCATATGTTTTTATGTTTCTGATCCCCGCTATCACCATGCGGTTGTTTGCAGAAGAGAGCAAATCTGGGACCTTGGAGCTATTGTATACCAGACCGCTGACCGATATGCAGATTATCCTGGGCAAGTATTTTTCTGCAGTGTTCATTATACTGTTTGCTTTACTTCCTACGGTAATATACTATCTCACAGTATATTGGTTAGGTAATCCGCAAGGGAATCTTGATTCCGCCGGGATAATGGGTTCATATATAGGCCTGGTTTTGCTGGGAGCTTTTTTTGCCGCCTTGGGCCTTGGTGCATCTACCCTTACTGAAAATCAGATAGTAGCTTTTTTATTGGCAGCATTTTTATGCTTTCTGTCATATGACGGTATAGATTCAATTGCTGGCATGGATTTTTGGGGCGCCTGGGGATATCGAATCGAAAAACTGGGTGCTGCTTATCATTATCAGTCACTGAGCAGAGGCCTGGTTGACAGCCGGGCCATCATATATTTTATCAGCATGTCGGCTGGTATTCTGCTGTGGGCTAAATTTATAATTGGAAGCAGGAAATGGTAGCCAATCGTCAAAGACTTGTTGAAGACCTGCTGAAGCTGGGAATAGGAATTACGCTACTGGTCATCATCAACCAGCTGAGTGCCCACTTCATATTCCGCTGGGATTTAACGGAGGAGAAACGGTACTCCATACAGCCGGCCACGGTGGATCTGCTGGCTAATTTGGAAGAAACCGTCTATGTTGAGGTATATCTAGCAGGGAACCTTCCTTCGGGGTTTTTAAGACTGCAAAAGTCCATCAGAGAAACCCTGGATGAATTCCGGGTGCATGCCGGAAGCCGGCTACAGTATAACTTTATTGACCCGGAACAGGCAGAATCTGCCCCCGCCAGACAGGAATTCTATCAGCAACTCATACAAAATGGTATCACACCTTCCAACGTGGTTGATACCAAAGATGGAGAGCGAACCGAGAAATTGATATTTCCCGGCGCTCTAGTGGCTAAGGGGGATAGTGAAATTGGGGTGTTACTGCTCAAGGGGAATCAAGGAACCACCCCGGAGCAACAACTCAATCAAAGTATTGAGGGCCTAGAATACGAACTGGCGTCGGCAATAAGGGCTTTGGCTACTGAAAATCCTCCTCAAATCGCTTTGATCAAAGGCCATGGGGAACTGGATAGCCCCGATCTAGCTGATCTGAGTAACAGCTTGCTGGATCATTATACCCTGAAAAATGTAAATCTTCCTCAGCGGACGGATCTAACTGGATATGATGCAGCCATTATTGTCAAACCAACACTGCCTTTCTCCGAAGCAGACAAGTTCAAATTAGATCAATTCATCTTAAACGGAGGAAAAGCGATATTCTTTCTGGATGCCCTTCAAGCCAACATGGACAGCATTTCCGGTCCAGGCACCTATGCGTTTCCTTATGAGACCAATCTGGATGATCTGCTATTTAAATATGGGGTGAGGATAAACAAGGATTTTATTGTGGACCGATTTGCCCAACGTCATCCGGTGGTCACGGGAAATTTAGGTAATCAGCCTAACATCCAATGGATAATATGGCCATTTTACCCCTTGATCAATTATACCGGTAGTCATCCGGCTGTAAAGAACCTGGATGCCCTGTCAGGAAAGTTTATTTCCAGCATTGATACCGTAAAAGCGGAGGGTATCACTAAAACACCTTTATTGTTTAGCTCAAATTATGCTCAAACTGTCAATTTTCCGGTAAAGATCAGTTTAAATGATTTACGCAAGGATTTTAATCCAGAGACTTTTAACCAGGGGCCTATACCGTTTGCCTATCTATTAGAGGGTAGGTTTAGCTCCTTGTATCAAAACAGGTTATTGCCTGAGGCGGTTGCCACCGATGCTTTCAAACCCCAAGGAGCAGAGTCCAAGATTATAGTAGTTGCTGATGGCGATTTCGTTCGCAATGATATCAATCCCCAAAATGAACAACCCTTACCGATGGGGTTTGATCTGGCCAGTGGCCAGGATTTATTTGCCAACCGGGACTTCCTGCTAAACTCGCTGGCATACTTGCTCAATGATGAGGGTATTATCAATGCCCGCTCCAAGGAGATAGTGATGAGACCGTTGGATACCATAAGAGTAGAACAGGAAAAAGTAAAATGGCAGCTGATCAATATACTGGTACCGATATTGTTACTGGTTCTATACGGGATTATCCGTCATATATGGCGTAAACGTAAATACGCATCATTCTCATGACCAAAAAAAATCTTAGACTCGCCCTGCTCCTAGCAGTATTATTGCTCATTTCTGTGGGATTGAGTTTCTGGGATCGGCAGCCGCCAGTGAAAAGGCACAGTGATATTTTCAAGTTAGAAAATGTGGAGCATATTGATCGCATTGTGATGCAAAAGAACAGCCAGGTGCTGGATGCCAAAGCCTATTCAGGTGGGTTTTTGATCAATGATTCTTACCCCATGGACCCCCAGCTGATGACTCTTTTGGCAACGGTACTGCAAAGGGTCAACGTACAACGACCTGTCGCTGAGGACCGTCAATCAGTATTGTTCGACAGTTTAAAGGCTAATGGGACTTTGGTGGAATTGTACAGGGGTGAGGATAAGCTGAAATCTTTCTGGGCGGGGGGAGATCCTTCACAAAACAGGTCCTATTTCAGCACCCCGGATGGTGAAGTTTACTTAGTAAATCTTCCGGGCTACACCAGCTACTTAGGAGGGCTTTTTCAGCTGGAGCCGCATCAGTGGAGATCTAAAAACTTGATCCAATCCACTTGGAGGTCTTTACTATCATTTTCAATCAATAAATTACAACAGCCTCAATCCAATCTTAGTATAGAGTATAGCGATCCATTCTTCAAGGTCCAAGGGGTTCAACAAATCGACAGCAATAAAGTGGTCAATTACCTTGAGGGACTGACTGGCCTCAGGGCACTACAGAGCGTAGATACCAGTTTTCAAGGTTCACCTTGGCTGGAGCTTAAAGTTGAAGATGTCAATCCCAGTAGGAACTTGTTCTTAACGGTTTATCCCGGGGATTCCCTATTGCTGGCCAAGGCAGGTAAGCGACATTACATTTTTCGCAAAAGTCAGATTGAGCAACTTCTAAAAGACCCGGAGTATTTCAGCCATTCATCTATTAATCCTTAAAGTTCCGTCTCCAGGATAGAAATATCTTTAAGATCCTTCCACGGTTTGGGTTGATGGTTTTCCTGATAGCCTCCCCATTGGCTAGTACCCACGTAATAGAATTTGCTTCCTACTATCACTCCCAGAGTTGGTTCATCAAGCTGAGGATTCACCTTCTCCAAATATTTGACTGAATCCACCCGGGTTTGATCCCTATTGAGGTAATATCGGCTTACCCTCATAGGGTGCACCTGGTTTTGGGTGGTTATAAGCGAGTTCCGGTAAAAATATAATCCATCGATGGATTTTAAGCTGAGGGGTGGTCCTGGTTCTTTAAGTTTCAGCATCTCATGGGAGTTTACATCGATCTTGAAAATGCCTTTCACATAGTCCGATAGATACAAGTAAGAACCGTCTTGATCAAAGTCCAATCCCTGAAGTGAAAGCATACCCTTGGGTGCCATGAATAATTCAAGGCTGTCCGAAGTCATGGTAATCCTGAAAATATTATTAGTTCGACTGTCACTGATGTACACATCGCCACTGGCGGGGTGCAAAGTGAGGTCCCCAAACCAATGCTGCAAGGTATCAAATTGCAGTTTGTATACTTTGACTAAACGATTGGAATCAAGATCATACTTGTAGATAGCCGAATTTTCGCGGCGCTCTGATTTGGTCGGCTTCATATAAGGGGTGGAGACTGAACATATCCAAAGCAAATTGCGCTTCTGGTCTACCTTCATCCCAAAGACGGATCCTATGTTATCTTGCCCTTCGGCCACAAATTCTTCCAAACGTTCTGAGTCTGGGAAGTATTGAAGAATTTTTCTCTTATGGACACTGCCCAGAAAGAAGCGATTCTCCACCTGGTCGTAAGCTATAGACTCGATGTGCAAGTCACGTTCCTGCAGTTTCAGAAACTCCCTGGATCTGTTTACAGGCTCCAGCAGTTTGCTTTTTTGTAGCAATAAAGATTGAAACCCCGAATTGTTTTCCAAACTTGCAAAGGAGGAATCCTGCAGGTCGAGATCCGCTTTGATGGCCACTGCCCTGGACAGATAAAATATGCTGCTGTCAGCTGCGCCGTTGCGAGCAAGGACTTTGGCCAGTTGATACATGATGATCTGATGCCCGGGACGAAGATGGTTGGATCTAGCCAATTGCTTCTGGCAGTCTGATAGCCGACCCTCTTCACACGCTTTCATTCCCTTTTGATAATAATATCGAAAATCCTTTAACGGTGATTGTTGCGCCACCGAGCTATTAGGAGCTACATTAAGAACCACTGACGCCAGCATTATTAGGGTTAGATGGGAGGCACATGCTACTTTTGACCGGTTATGACTGGTCCAGCAGGAATAAGCGATCAGATTAATAACCCTTTTGATTCGATTGCATTCAATCTTTTTATTTTTAAATTTGCCAGCCATACCAAGGTTAAATATATCCAAAATATGAGATTTATCGTTTCCTCCTCTGCGCTCCTGAAGCAACTCTCCGCCATAAACGGTGTCATTACCACAAATCCGGTTGTGCCTATTTTGGAAAATTTTCTCTTTGAGATTGAGGAAGGTAAGTTGACTATCACCGCTTCCGACCTCCAAACTTCCATGATCACCTCATTGGAGGTTGAGGCCAAAGAAAGCGGAAGCATTGCAGTGCCTGCCAAGATTCTACTGGAGACCTTGAGAAATTTGCCGGAACAGCCGGTAACGCTATCCATTGATCAGGACACTTACAGTGTGGAAATTAACTCTGATAATGGACGTTATAAATTAGCAGGGGAAAATGCTACTGATTTCCCGAAAGTACCCACAGTATCTGATGGTTATAACGTAACCATTGACTCAGAAGTACTGGGCAAAGCTATTTCCAATACCATATTCGCTACCAGTAGTGACGAGCTTCGGCCGGCCATGACGGGAGTATATCTGAACCTCAACGATTCCAACACTACCTTCGTAGCCACCGATGGCCATCGCCTGATACGTTATCGCAGGGTAGACGTGGCCAGTGATATGGAGAATTCCATGATCATCCCCAGGAAAGCCCTCAATTTGCTTAAAAGTACTTTGCCTTCAGAAAGTACCCCGGTAAACCTGGAGTACAATGTATCGAATGCCTATTTCAAATTCGACCAGATCCAAATGATTTGCCGACTGATTGATGAGCGCTTTCCCGATTACGAAAACGTGATTCCGGTGGACAATCAAAACAAGATGGTGATTAATAGATTGGAATTACTCTCTTCATTGAAGCGCATTGCTATTTATGCCAATAAAACTACTCATCAGGTCAGGTTAAAGATCACAGGTAGTGAGTTACTCATCAGCGCTGAAGATCTGGACTTTTCAAATGAGGCCAATGAAAGACTTTCCTGTGATCATGACGGAGAGGACATCGAGATTGGATTCAACGCCAGGTTTTTGTTGGAGATGCTCAATAATCTTACCAGTGAGCAGGTTACAGTGCAACTATCGGCACCCAATAGGGCCGGTTTGATTCTTCCCAATGAATCGGAAGATCAGGAAGATATCCTGATGTTGGTGATGCCGGTGATGCTGAACAATTACGTCTGATCTAGAAACCCGGAGGCCGTTCAAACTTGAGCAACAGCGGCTGATTGCCTTCTAATCCATATTTTTTGCGTGCATGGGGAGTAAACTCCAGTCCGTTGTTGTCCAGACCTAGCCAAATTTCAGTCGGGGTCAATAACAAGGCTTCTGCCAATCCATATTCAGAGGGACCGTATAATTTACCTTCGGGGTGGCTGCAAACCGATTTATAAGAAACCCGGTCCACTATTTGTTTGGTTACCGTATTTATTTTAGTAATGTAGTTGTCGTTTCGTTCCAACAGGTACAGAAACCCGTTTTCGTATTTGAGGTCAGATATATCTCCTTCCTCCGTCGAAAGATTAAATCGATCAACCACTTTCTCCTTACACAGGTCGTAAACCACCACAAATCGCGGCTGTCGCTCCTTTGCCAGATACAAAATATTATTTTCACAATCTACGGCGATACCTTCTAGGCCGCTATTGGTTCCCCATTTCAACCCTTCTCGTAATATTCCCTTATTGAATATTACCTGGCTTTTCCCTTCACGGTTAAGGTGGTAGGCGCGGTTAAATTTCTCGTCAATAAAGTATAAACCTGATTGCTGGCAGAAATCGATTCCCTCCAGGTCAGAATTGTTTCTCAATCCTAGTTTTATGCTGTCCGTTAGGTACCACTGGTTGGAGTCAACCGCAATTCGATAGGCGTATTGATTCCACTTTTTATCACCCACTACCCAATGATTCTTTCCATCGGCTACTATTCCGCTAAGATCGAAGCGGTGCGGGTATTCGGCCAGTATATGAAGACTGGTAAGTTCGAGTTCTTTAGGATTGGTGTCTTGAGCCCATAATCCGACCACGCTGCATAAGCTGATCAGTGATATGGTCCAGAGTTGCATTGGATAAATTAAAACCTTTTGATTTTAGCTCCTATATTCTGCAGACGTTCATCGATATACTGATATCCCCGATCAATTTGTTCCACATTATGGATTACGCTGGTACCGCTGGCCGAAAGGGCCGCGATCAACAGGGATACACCAGCTCTGATATCCGGAGAGGTCATCTGAATTCCCCTTAGTGGGTTTTTTCTATCCAATCCGATCACCGTTGCCCGGTGAGGGTCGCATAAAATGATTTGAGCGCCCATGTCTATCAACTTATCTACAAAGAACAGACGGCTTTCAAACATCTTTTGATGCACCAGGACTGTCCCTTTGGCCTGGGTGGCCACCACCAGCACGATGCTCAATAGGTCTGGAGTAAATCCCGGCCATGGAGCATCGGAAATAGTCATAATGCTTCCATCAATATAGGATTCGATCTCATAGTGATCCTGTTCGGGGATCACCAAGTCGTCTTCTACCAGATTGAACCGGATCCCCATCCTGCGAAATATTTCCGGTATGATACCCAACTCGCCAAACTGAACATCCTTGATGGTAACGGAGGAGCCGGTCATAGCCGCCAGTCCTATAAAACTCCCAATTTCAATCATATCCGGCAACATGGTGTGCTCAGTACCATGAAGCTGATCTACTCCCCTTATGGTCAACAGGTTGGAGCCAATACCTTGAATATCTGCCCCCATCCTGTTTAGCATCTTACAGAGTTGCTGCAAATATGGCTCACAGGCGGCGTTATACAGGGTGGTAGTGCCCTCGGCCAATACTGCGGCCATAACAATGTTAGCTGTTCCGGTAACGGATGCCTCGTCCAACAACATGTATGTCCCTTTCAGATCCTTGCCATCCACAGAGAAAAAGGAATTGTCTGAATCGAAGTTAAAGCTGGCGCCAAGTTTTTTGAATCCTATGAAGTGGGTGTCCAGTCGTCGCCTGCCAATCTTATCCCCCCCGGGCTTGGGCATTTTGGCGGTACCAAACCGGCCTAACAGGGGTCCCAATGTCATAACCGAACCCCGTAATGCTCTTGCTTGTTCTTGAAATTCAGATGTTTCCAGATAAGCCAGGTCAACGGTATCGGCAATAAATCGGTAACTGGAGTCGCTGAGAGGTTCAACTTTCACTCCCATTTTCTCCAGTAATTGGATTAATTTAATGACGTCTCTTATGCGAGGAATATTATGAATAGTAACTGGCTCGGCCGTTAATAAGACCGCACAGAGAATTTGTAGTGCTTCATTTTTAGCACCTTGCGGGGTTATGGTGCCTTGAAGCTTGTGCCCCCCATCAATCTCAAATGAACCCATTAATTATTTTTTCTACGCTTGCCGCCGCGACGTTTACCTCCGCCGGAGTTGCTTCTTTTGGGACGCTCCTTATAAGTGGGTTCAAATAGATTTTGCTCCTTGACCATTTTCAGGTCGATATCCAATTTACCTTTGGACAATTCTTTGATATGGTCAACAATCACCCCTTCATCTACCACTTCCTTGTTCCAAACCCCGTAAAAACTTCTCATCAGTCGCCCCAGATAAATTACCGCATCCTGACGTTCTGCCGGATCTTCAATTTCTGTTGCCCTTTCAATTAATAACTCAATGTTTCGGCCGTAATGCTTATACTTCAGTTGATGGTTATTGTAATCAAGCATTTCCGGCTTTCGAGTCAAAACCTCTTTTTCTGGTTTGGGAAATGGGCTATCTACTTCCAGATCGAATTCAGAAATAATAAACAGATCATCCCAAAGTTTTTGGCTGTGTTCATTACCGTCTTTTAGGGCGGGGTTGATCATTTTCATTAATTCGATAAGGGTGTGAGCATATTGGCTCCGCTTTTCCGCATCCTCCATAGTGGTTATATACCGGACTAACTTCTGGATGTTCCTTCCATACTCTTTCAGTATCAATTCCGGTCGACCGGTATTGTAATCGATAAGTTCGTTCATAGAATACGACTAGTGTATTTTTAACTTGGCAAAACTAAGCAATAATGTCTTCTCACCAAAATTTTCGAAGTGCACCCTGGCTTTGCGTTGTGCCCCATCAATATCCATTTTAATTACTTTGCCAAAACCAAATTTTGGATGTTCCACTTTCATTCCCACATTGAGATTACTGGTATCGCTGGGTTCGAAATCCGGATCCACAGTGTGTTGGGTAATACCGTTTAGCGGTTTAAGGGATCTTTTTCTCAAGCCTGAAACCAGTTTCTTAGCATATCCTGGGGTAGAAGTCCTGGGACCAGTGAACTGTCCGCTACTCCACTTTCGGTCTACCTTCAAATAAGTTTGATCAATTTCCTCGATAAAGCGGCTGGGCTCACAATTCTTTAAGCGTCCAAATCTGTAGCGGGTAAGTGCATAGGAAAGAAAAAGTTTTTTCTGAGCCCGGGTGATAGCTACGTAGAATAACCTGCGTTCTTCCTCCAAGTCGGCTCGGCTGCTTAGCATCATTTGTGAGGGGAAAAGATCCTCCTCCAACCCCACTATATAAACGTTCTTGAACTCCAGTCCTTTAGCGCTGTGGATGGTCATCAGGGTTACTCTTTCCTGATCTTGATCCTTGTCATTATCGGCATCAGTCAAAAGGGCAATTTCCTGTAGAAAGGCCCCCAGCGAACGGTCTTTACGTTCTTCATCAGAATGGTCAACAAACTCCTTAATGGCGTTCAGCAGTTCCTGTAAATTTTCATAGCGATTCAATCCCTCTATGGTTTTATCTTCATAAAGTGATTTCAACAGCCCGGATTCTTTAGCGATATGACTAGCCACCTGAAAGGCATCCACCTGCTCCAATTTGATTTTAAAACTTCGGATCAAGGTTACAAAGTCATGCACAGCATTTGCTGCTCTCGGTGCCAGGAAATCTTTGGCATGGACCAAAACCTCCCACAAGGAGATATTGTGGTCATAGGCCGCCACCACTATTTTCTCCATAGTACCCGGACCGATGCCTCGCTTGGGGAGATTGATAATACGCCGCAGGGCTTGCTCGTCATTTTGATTGACCACAAATCTCAAATACCCCATAAAATCCTTTATCTCCTTGCGTTGATAAAATGATAACCCCCCAATAACCCGGTAACCGATATTTACCCTTCTCAAGGCTTCTTCGATGGCCCTGGATTGACTATTGGTGCGATAGAGAACCGCGAAGTCGGTATTCTTATATTGGTGATTCACTTTTTCCTCAAATATGGAAGAAGCCACCAACTTTCCCTCCTCATTATCTGAAGTTGCCTTAAACAGATGAACCAGTTCACCCTGCTCGTTATCGGTCCAAACCGTTTTATGCAATTGAGCCTTATTTCGGTTTATTACGGAGTTTGCGGCTTCGACTATATTTTTAGTAGACCGGTAATTCTGCTCCAGTCTGATCAATTTCAGATCGGGGTAATCCTTTTCAAAATTCAGTATGTTCTGAATGTCGGCCCCTCTAAACGCGTAAATGCTTTGGGCATCATCACCCACCACCGCAATATTTTGATGAACTGCCGCCAGTTTCTTTGTGATGAGATATTGCGACAGGTTGGTGTCTTGAAACTCGTCAACCATCACAAACCGAAATCTATGCTGATATTTATTAAGGACATCAGGGAAGTTCTTAAACAAGACATTGGTATTAAAAAGCAGGTCATCAAAATCCATAGCATCTGCTTTAAAACACCGCTCAACATAGCTCCGGTAAAGATTACCCATTTCCGGCTTTAGCTGGGTCTGGTCGTCGGCCAGAAATACAGGATTTTGCTGGTAGGCTTGCCAAGAGATTAGCCGGTTCTTGGCAGCCGATATTCGATTCAGGATTATGTTGGGTTTGTAAATTTTATCATCCAGCCCCTTTTCTTTTACCAGTGATTTAATCAGTGATTTACTGTCATCTGTATCGTAAATAGTAAAATTACCAGGGTATCCCAGTCGTGAAGCTTCAGCTCTGAGAATCCTGGCAAAAACAGAATGAAAAGTACCCATCCATAAATTCCTCGCTTCAGAACCTACTACCGATTCGATCCTATGCCTCATTTCCAGGGCAGCTTTATTGGTAAAAGTTAGTGCCAGGATATGGAAGGGATCAACCTGGTGAGCCCTTATCAAATGTGCTATGCGAAAAGTAAGCACCCTGGTTTTTCCTGAACCTGCCCCCGCTATTATCATACAAGGACCGTCGGTATGAATCACACCTTGGTGTTGCCGATCGTTTAGCTGTTTCAGGTAATCCATATATTGGGACGGGTGCTTTGCAATTTACAATAAGGTGGTTGAATCCTATAGGGATATGCTGACAAATTAAACCCTTGTTTGTGGATAATGGTGTGCAAAAATTGTTCACAAAGAAAACCCCCTAATTTTGAAAATTAAGAGGCGCTGCCATACCTTTGATATCATCAAGTGAGAGATAAAAGGCTAGTCGAAAGGACTAGGGTCTGATGAGGTAAATTAAGGACTTAATGGTGCCCCTGATGACTCAGATACTTTAGCTTAAGACCCTCCGGGGGCTTTACCAAAGAGGAAGCCAAAATAACTGTAACTTGACACCTTTTGATGATCACGGTCGTTAGAAGGTGAAAACGGGAATTCTTCGACAGAGGAGTTCCCGTTTTTGGTTTGTATCCCTTTATTTAGTATTATTTACTAAAGTATACCTTAGTCGGGAAGGGAATTGATAGTGACCCAATATCTATAACCTACGATAGCTTTTTGAAATTTACTTAGTTTGGTAAGATCATGACGGGCATAACTCGGCAAAACCAATCGGTTTAATTTCGCCAATTGCTTAAATGCCCATTTTTTCATTACCTAAAATTAATAAAATATCTTTTCAGCAAAAATAATATAACTTTACCGGTTATGATGGTGATTGATCATACCATTATTAGTGAAGATCTCAAAGAATCCCATTTTGTCTGCGATCTCAATCGATGTAAGGGCGCCTGCTGCGTAGAGGGGGATTTAGGCGCTCCACTGGAAGATTCGGAGTTAGAGATTATGAAAGCTGTATACCCTAAGGTCGCTCCACTGCTGTCGCGGCAAGGAAATGACGCCATCAGAGAGCAGGGACCTTATATTAAAGATCACGAGGGCGATTATTCCACGCCAACCATAGGCGGCAAGGAGTGCGCCTATGCCATTTATGAAAATGGAATCCTAAAGTGTGGAATTGAAAAGGCTTATGAAATGGGAAAAATAGATTTTCAAAAACCCATTTCCTGTCACTTGTACCCGGTACGCATTCGTTCCTATAGTGAATTCGATGCGGTCAACTACGACAGATGGCAGATATGTAGTCCTGCCTGTGCCTTAGGAGAATCTTTGAAAATACCACTATATCAGTTCTTAAAGGAACCATTAATCAGGAAATATGGCAGAGCCTGGTTTGAAGCCTTAGAAAGCGCCGTAACTGAAACCCTTACAGATCCTCCAGATCAAAACTCTCCATAAAAGCGGTGGTGAAATTACCACTGCGGAATTTCGGATCATCCATTAATTTAATATGAAAGGGTATAGTAGTTTCTATCCCCTCTATCACAAACTCCTGTAATGCCCGCTTCATTCGGACCAATGCTTCCTCCCGGGTAGTGGCGGATACGATCAACTTGGCAATCATGGAGTCGTAGTTGGGGGGGATGGTATAACCGGAATATACATGGGTATCTACCCGCACCCCGTGTCCGCCGGGAAGGTGGAGATTGGTGATCTTTCCCGGGCAGGGCCTGAATTCGTTTCGAGGATCTTCTGCATTGATACGGCATTCGATAGCGTGCATTTTTGGGAAATAATTCTTGCCGGAAATGTCAATACCGGCGGCCACCTTGATCTGCTCTTTGATCAAGTCAAAATCGGTCACTTCTTCAGTGACTGGATGCTCCACTTGAATCCGGGTGTTCATCTCCATAAAGTAGAACTCCCCGTTTTTATCCACTAGGAATTCCACCGTACCAGCTCCTTCATAGGCAATAGCCTCAGCCCCGGCAACAGCTGCAGCACCCATCTTTTCCCGCAATTCATCTGAAATGATAGGGGAAGGGGTTTCTTCTACCAGCTTTTGATGGCGACGCTGAATTGAACAGTCTCTTTCCGACAAATGGCAAGCTTTCCCCCGTTTATCTCCCACAATTTGTATTTCCACATGACGCGGTTCTTCAATATATTTTTCCAGATATAGCCCGTCATCACCAAAGGCCGCTTTGGATTCCTGGCGGGCATTGTCCCAGGCCTTTTGGAACTCGGAATCATTTCTCACGATACGCATTCCCCGTCCGCCACCGCCTGCAGTTGCTTTAAGGATCACCGGATATTTGATCTTTTTCGCTAAACGTAGGCCCGCTTTAACGTTGGGCAGCAAACCGTCTGAGCCGGGAATGGTCGGTACGCCGGCTTTCTTCATGGTGCTCTTAGCCGTGGCTTTATCCCCCATTTGGCTGATCATCTGGGGGGATGCTCCGATAAATTTAATTTTGTATTCCTTACAAACTTCCGAGAATTCGGCATTTTCCGAGAGGAAACCATAACCGGGATGAATAGCATCTGCATTAGTAATTTCCGCAGCCGCGATAATTTTAGGAATATTCAGGTAAGACTCTGAGCTGGGAGCTGGACCGATACAAACGGCCTCGTCGGCGAACCGGACATGCAGGCTTTCCTTATCTGCAGTTGAATAGATGGAAACCGTGCGGATACCCATTTCCTTACAGGTTCTGATAACTCGAAGAGCAATTTCCCCTCGGTTGGCGATGAGAATCTTCTTAAACAAGTCAGTTCATTTAAATTGAAAATAGGACTCTGGCCGACCTTTCTGTTAAGCGGGATCGATCAGGAATAAGGGTTGGTCATATTCCACCGGTGAAGAATTATCCACCAACACTTTGATAATGGTACCGGCTACTTCCGACTCAATTTCGTTGAATAATTTCATGGCCTCTACAATACAAACTGTCTGGCCTACTTCGATTTGATCTCCTACAGACACGAACGCCTCGGAGTCCGGGTCGCTGGACCGGTAAAAAGTGCCTATCATAGGCGATTTTATTTCGACATAGCCATTCTTGGTGGGTTCTGATTCAGGTTCAGGAGTTGGAGCCGTTCCGTTATTGTCGCTCACTGCTGGTGCGGCAGGAGGAGCGGTGGTGACAGGTATAGGAGTGGGTGCAGGGGCAGGAGTTGAGATTATTTGCTGTTTGATTTCTGAATTCTTACGAACCTTAATCTTAAACTGCTCGGTTTCTATGTTTACTTCATCAAGGCCGGATTTGGAGATAAAGTCAATCAGTTCTTGAATTTCTTTGGCTTTCATATCTATTATTTTACACGTTCAGAATAGGAACTGCTGCGGGTGTCTACTTTTATTAGCTCGCCTTGATCAATAAAAAGGGGTACTTGAATTTCCGCTCCTGTTTCCAGAACTGCCGGTTTGGTGGCATTAGTGGCAGTATCTCCTTTTATTCCCGGTTCGGCATATGTTATTTTAAGATTGACAAACGGGGGAAGTTCACAATTAAGCGGGGTTTCGGTTTCATCGTGGAATAGGACTTCTACCTCTTGCCCTTCTTTCATAAACTGTGGGCTGGTTATAAGATCCTCCTGAAGAGTTACCTGCTCAAAGGTATTACTGTCCATAAAATGATAGCCCATATCGTCTTTATAGAGAAATTGATGTGGCCGCCGCTCAATGCGAGCAGTTGTCACCTTTACGCCGGAAGTAAAGGTATTGTCCACTACTTTACCGCTCCGTACGCTCTTTAATTTAGTCCGAACAAAGGCCGGACCTTTACCCGGCTTTACGTGTTGGAATTCGACGATAGTGTACAGGTCATCATTGTATTCTATACACATCCCATTTTTGAAATCAGCAGTGCTAGCCATCGCTAGTAATTTGGTGTAATTTACAAATCAAATTATTAAAAACAATTTTAATCCGAACCATTGTAAGCCCATTTAAGGTAGATGGACCCCCAGGTAAATCCACCGCCAAAAGCGGCCAGAATCAGATTGTCGCCTTGCTTTAGCTGTGACTCATAATCCCATAAGCAAAGTGGAATGGTGCCGGCAGTAGTGTTGCCGTATTTCTCAATGTTTATCATTACCTTTTCAGGGCCGATACCCATTCTTTTAGCGGTAGCGTCAATTATTCTCAGGTTAGCTTGATGAGGTACCAGCCAGGCAACATCCTCGCTTTTCAAATGGTTTTTTTCCATTATTTCGGCAGAGATATCAGCCATTTTGGTAACGGCAAATTTAAATACGGTGGAGCCTTCCTGATAAACATAGTGTTCCCGGTTCTCCACCGTTTGATGGCTAGCCGGTCTGCGGCTGCCACCAGCTTTCATATGTAGGAATTGTGCACCGGAGCCATCAGCGCGCATAATACTGTCTAACACACCGAAGGGCTCATGGGTTGGCTCCAGTAATACTGCTCCGCCTCCATCGCCGAAAATAATGCAGGTAGCCCGGTCCTGATAGTCAATTATGGAAGACATTTTATCCGCTCCCACTACCACCACCTTATTGTAGGTGCCGCTTTCAATAAAACGAGCTCCGGTTGACAGGGCGTATAGGAATCCTGAGCAAGCCGCCTGTATATCATAACTAAATGAATTAATGGCTCCTACTCCATCGGCGATCAGATTTGCGGTGGATGGGAATAACATATCGGGAGTACAGGTGGCGCATATGATAAGGTCCACTTCTTCAGGAGCAGTACCGGTTTTCTCCAGCAGGGTATTTACCGACTTAATTCCTATCACGGAAGTTCCCTGATCGTTCCCTTTCAATAATCGACGCTCTTTGATACCGGTACGGGTGGTGATCCATTCGTCTGTGGTTTCCACCATGGTTTCCAACTCCTTATTGGTAAGAACGTAATCGGGTACGTACCCATGAACTCCGGTTACTTTGGCAAAAATTTTATCCATGGCCATTATTATGTCTCTCAGTCGCTGAGACTATCTGTTATCTTTTCGTGTATTTTTGAATCGGCCATCTGCACAGCCTGAATAAGCATGTTTTTAATAGCCGGTGCGGTAGAAATTCCATGCCCGATAATAACATTGCCGTTTACTCCCAAAATCGGACTGCCGCCTATAGCTTCGTAGTTGAATTGATCGAAGAATGGATCGGAAAACCCCCGTTTTTTAAGCAGATCATAAATTGATTCGGCCAGCTTGAGCAGCACATTACCTGTAAATCCGTCACAGACGATGACATCCGCTTTTTCATTGAAAATATCATAACCTTCAATATTGCCGATGAAATTTATTTTTTTGTTGATCTTGAATAGCTGGTAGGCTGCTTGTGTCAGCAAGGTTCCTTTTTTCTCTTCTGTTCCCAGATTCATCAACCCCACCTTTGGATTCTCTATTTTCAGTACGTGTTGGGCGTATATCGAGGCAATTTCACCAAATTGAAGTAATACATCTGGTTTGCAGTCTGCATTGGCGCCTACATCCATGATGACTCCTAAACCGCCGTCTTCCTTAGGGGCAAACCCGGCTATACCCGGCCTGATAATGCCCGGGATGGTTTTAATAGAGAACATAGCCCCTACATGCATGGCTCCAGTGTTTCCGGCGCTGCAAAAGGCTTGTACTTGACGACTTCTTAATAAATGGAAACCGACTGGTATACTGGCACCTGGTTTTTGAGAAAGACCTTTGGTGGGATGTTCTCCCATCTCAATCACCTCAGGGGCATTTACTATTTCCACTCGTGAAGTATCCACACCATATTCCCGGCACTTTTCATTAATATGATCTTCTGGACCAACTAAAACCAAAGTTGCCCGGTCTGGGATTTCTTCCAGTGCCAGTTTGACTCCTTCTATGGTAGAATCCGGGGCATAATCCCCGCCCATAGCGTCAAGAGCGATTTTCATATACTAGACCGCTATCTCCTTATCAATAGCTGGCTGCCCTTTATAATATCCGCACTCAGTGCATACCCGGTGATAGAGGACCGGGGCTCCACAATTTGAACATTCCATAAAAGTGGCTGCGGTACTTTTATAATGAGTCCGTCGTTTGTCTCGTCTTGATTTTGAGATCTTTCTTTTAGGATGTGCCATAGCAAATTTCTTTTAGCTTATTTCTTCTTAAGTATTTCTAATTTCTTCCATCTGGGATCAGGATCCGTCTCAACCTCAGTACTATTGGTAGAGGAGCTATAGATGAATTGTTGGTCATCCAGTTTCTCATCCGTGTATCTGGGGTGTAATTTCTTCATAGGCAGGGCTAATCCGATGAACTCAAAGATATGGTGTCCCACATCTATGTACTGGGTTTGGGAAGTGATCATGATCATATCTTCCGATAACTCCTGCTCAGTATCTCCGTATTTAAAAATTATTCTTTGATCTAAATCTATCGGATGATCAAAATGGTCCAAGCTGCGATCACATGTCAGCTTCACGTTTCCCGAAATGGCAATATTCAAAGCTATGAACCGGTCATTTTTATCCAGGTCCACCATCACCTTCAGACTTCCGTTTTCCACCAGGTCTTGCTTCAAGGACTGGAAAAAGTTTGAATTCACGTCATATTCAAACCGATACTTTTTATTCCTAAGCCCAAATATGTCAATTCGAAATTGCTTCATACCCTCCTCCAAACCAGAGGTGCAAAGTTAAAAATATAATTTAAAAACCGAATAATACCGGTTATTTAAGAGATGACTTCCTGGGTATTTTTCCGGGACTTCAACAGATCCAGGGCAGCGAACAGGGCAGTCCTGAAGGAGCTTTCATCTGCTTTGTTCTTTCCGGCCAGTGCATAAGCTGTACCGTGATCGGGGCTGGTGCGGATTACCGGCAGCCCTGCAGTATAATTTACCCCGGTTCCAAACGAAAGGGATTTAAACGGTATTAGGCCTTGATCGTGATACATCGCCAGTATGGCATCATAGTGGTGGAACTGCTGTGAGCCAAAAAATCCATCTGCCGGGAAAGGGCCAAAAATTAACTTACCGCTTTCCTGCAGTTCTTTTAGCAAAGGGGCTATCATTTCCTGTTCCTCTCTGCCCAAAAGACCTTGGTCCCCGGCATGAGGGTTCAGACCCAGTACTGCGATCTTTGGTTTACTGATCCCGAAGTCTTGTTTGAGGCTTTGCTCCAGTATGCGGATCTTTTCTCTGATGATATCTGCACTGATCTCAGATGTAACCCGCTTTATAGGAATATGACCGGTAACCACCCCAACACGCATATTGTCACTTATCATCAACATCAAACCCTGGGCCTGGTGACACCGGTTGACCAGATATTCGGTATGACCGGGAAACTCGAAGGACTCCTGCTGCATATTTTTTTTATTGATGGGAGCGGTCACCAAAGCCTTTATTCTTCCTTCCAATAAATGGTCAGTGGCATATCGCAGACTTAAAAACGCATATTTTCCCCCTTCCTGTGAGGAAGTACCTGGTCGTATATTGATATTATCTTCCCAGCAATTCAAGACGTTCACATTTTTAGGCTTTGGATTTTGGTCAAACCCAATTTGGTGATAATTGAAGTTATGAGCTTCCATTCGTTTCCTATAGAAGGATATGATTTTTCCGCTTCCGTAAATTACCGGAGTTAAAATTTTCAGTATACGCTGATCGGATAAGGTTTTGATAATGACTTCGGGACCGATGCCATTCATATCCCCCAGGGTAATTCCAATTACCGGTACTTCTGTTTTAGAGATCATGGTTTAATTGGTTTCCAGCGCTCGTTTGTCGTAGTTTTAGCACAAATTAAATGATTTTATCGGTCACCGCTGATGGTCAGAGCAAAAAAACACTTGGGGCAGCATTTTCTAACCAACCATGAAATCGCGTGGGATACCATTAATGCACTTACCGGGCATGGCGGTTACCGGCAGGTGCTTGAGATCGGCCCGGGAACCGGAGTATTATCGTCTAAGTTGCTCAGCCAAGACAAGTGGAATTTTTGGATGTTGGAGATTGACCGGGAATCGGTTAAATATCTCAAAAGGAATTTTCCGACCGTAAAGGATAAAGTTATTCATGGGGATATTCTGAAATGGGATCCCTCCGAAGTGATGGAGGACAGCTTTGCGGTTATTGGCAACTTTCCTTATAATATTTCTTCCCAAATATTTTTTAAGATACTGGAGATTCATCTCCGGGTTCCGGAACTGGTCTGTATGTTGCAGCGCGAAGTAGCGGTACGACTGGCAGCATCTCCCGGATCTAAGTCCTATGGAATTTTAAGTGTTTTACTGCAGGCTCATTATCGGGTAGAATTGCTTTTTGAAGTGGGCCCGCAAAACTTTATGCCCCCTCCCAAGGTTTACTCTGCGGTAATCAGGCTGCAAAGTCTGTTTAACCCCGATCTGGGATGCGATCAGCAATTGTTTAGAAGGTTGGTAAAACAGGGATTTCAAAATCGCAGAAAAACTTTGCGCAACGCTTTAAAACCACTTAATTTACCGCCCGAAATACGAAGCCTTCAATTATTAGACCACCGGGCAGAGCAGTTGGATGTGCGGGAGTTTGTTTCACTTACTAATAAAATCACAGCATATTGGAATCGGTAGAACAGTTTGAATTGAGTAAGGAATTTCTGGAGAGATTTCAAGAGGCACTCAAGAATGAGGACCAGGAGTTTATTAGGCAAAGTTTGGAAGGTGTTAACCCTGCCGATATCACTTCGCTACTCCACGAATTCAACCGGGAGGAGTCCAAATATGTTTTGGGTCTACTCGATCTACAGACCGGTGCACAGATCATCAATGATCTGGATAGTGATGTACGGTCCCAGTTTCTGAACGAATTTGAGACCCAGGAGATTTCCAGGTATATCAATGAGTTAGACAGTGATGACGCGGCGGATATCGTCAATGAGCTGCCCATAAAAATAAGAGAGGCGGTAATAGATGGCCTGGAAAATGAAGAAAAGGCCGCCCATGTGCTGGAATTGCTTCGCTATGATGAGGATTGTGCAGGAGGTTTAATGGCGAAAGAGTTGATCAAGGCCAATACCAATTGGACTATTGGCAAAACCATCGAGGAGATACGACGACAAGCGGAAGAGGTGCAGAAGGTTTATGCTATATATGTAGTGGACAACCGGGACAAGTTAATGGGAAGAGTTTCCCTTAAACGGATCATGCTGGCTGAAGACCATATTAAAGTTTCAGAGATTTATGATCAGGAGGTGACAGCGGTTGAGACTTATTTAAATGAAGTTGAAGTGGCCTCGATTATGAGAAAATATGATCTGGAAGCAGTGCCAGTAGTTAATTTACAGGGAAGGCTGGTAGGAAGGATCACTATCGATGATATTGTAGATGTAATTACTGAACTGGCAGAACAGGAACGCCAGTTGATGGCCGGGATCAGCGAAGATGTGGAAGAAGACGATAGTGTATGGATGCTTACCCGGGCCCGGCTGCCCTGGTTGGTGATCGGTATGGTAGGTGGATTACTGGGTGCAGTATTCATGGAAGCGTTTGAGGATAATATAAACCTGACTTTGACTTTTTTTATTCCACTTATAATGGCTACCGGGGGTAATGTGGGGATCCAATCTTCGTCGCTGGTAGTTCAGGGGCTGGCCAATAAATCGGCATTCTCCGACGCCACCCAGCAGCGCCTGTGGAAAGTGTTATGGGTAGCCATACTGAATGGCCTATTGCTGGCAGCTATGGTGTTTCTAGGAGTACAATTTCTGATGGGCAATAGTGTAAGGCTGGCGCTGATCGTTTCCCTGGCATTACTCAGTGTAGTGTTGCTAGCTTCTTTTATGGGCACTGCTACGCCGTTGATTCTGGACCGTTTTGGCATTAATCCCGCGCTGGCCTCAGGCCCTTTTATTACTACGGCCAACGACCTGCTAGGCCTGGCAGTGTACTTTGGAGTAGCCAACATTCTGTATTCACTGTAGAAAAGTATCATGTCAGGTCCAGCTATCATCATAGCGGATAAGATGCATCCGGATATCATCTTCGAGTTAGAGAACTTGGGGTATCGGGTTGATTATCACCCTGATATTGATCGAGCATCCTTAAAAGAAAAGCTTAAAGAATATAACGGATTGATCATCCGGAGCAAAACCCCTGTAGACCATGACCTGATAGCTGATGCCGGCAAGTTACAATTTGTGGCACGTGCCGGAGCAGGTGTGGATAATTTAAACCTAGAGGTCTTGCAAGATCATGATATTCAGGTAATCAATGCTCCGGAGGGCAATCGAGATGCTCTGGCAGAGCATGCTATGGGTATGTTATTGGCGCTGATGAACCAATTACCGGCCGCGGATCAGTCTGTACGTAGGAGTGAGTGGAAACGTGAACAGTTCAGAGGAATAGAACTGGGAGGAAAAGTAGTAGGGCTGATCGGGTATGGAAATATGGGCCAGGCGTTTGCCAAGCGACTGACTTCATTCAACTGTAAAATATTGGCATATGACAAATACAAGCGGGGATTTGGTGACCATCAGATTATAGAGACTTCCTTGGAAGACTTGTTTACGGAATGTGATATTTTGAGCCTACATGTACCATTGACCGCTGAAACTCGAAATTTTTACGATTTTCAATTTTTCAAGCAGTTTAACAAGAGTTTAATCTTAATAAACACCGCTAGAGGTGAAATCCTCCCCCTGGGAGATCTCAAAAGATCTATGGCAGCCGGGACCATCACCGCCGCTGCCCTGGATGTATTTGAAGGTGAACCCATCTCATATCTTGATGACTATCAGGAAGATGTAAAAAATTTTTTAGTTACATCACCCAACCTGCTACTATCGCCACACATCGCGGGATGGAGTGTTGAGTCATACCAACGAATCAATAAAATACTGGTAAATAAAATTGCTGAGCTCCGGAATAACGGTCTGATCGATTAAAAGAATACTTCAAGCAATTATACCTGTAAGGTTTACAATTATAATAGACGGCAATTGAAGATTTATCCCGCTATCTTTAACACCCGTTTATTTGAAAAACCTAAATCAGCCCTTTGCTTCGTAATTTTACCAGGTTAGGTCAGCATATACTAGAAAAACCCATTCTCACCTCATTTTTGGTGCTGATGGGGCTTTCATTGGTGGTTATCAGCCTCAGTTTGCCCCACTACATGCACCGCTTTGAGGTATTTTTCCCTCAGATATTGGTGGAGGCTCATGGTATGCTTTTCGATGTAGCCATCATTGGTATCCTGATTTTTTGGCTCAACAAAATAGGTGAGGAACGGCTGAGAATTAAAACGTACAAAGACGAGATCGATGATTTTCGTTTATGGGAATCCGACGAAGCGGCTTTCCGAACTGTGGGTAACATAAAAAGATTAAATCAAAATAAAATTTACAGTATCAATTTGGTTAACTGCTATTTGGCCCGTACCAATCTCAGCCATGTAAACCTCACCGGCTCTAATCTTAACAGCAGTAATTTGAATAGCGCTAATATGGTTGGATGTAATTTGACAGGAGCACGACTGAATCAAACCAGTTTGGAGAACGCCCAGTTGAACCAGGTGGATCTGAGGGACTCATTCGCCAGTGGGGCCAGCTTTAAGGATGCGGTATTGATAAAAGCAGATTTCGAAAATGCCTTCCTGATAAAAACCGATTTCACCAATGCTTTTTTGATGGAGGCCAACCTCAGGGGTTGTCACGTTACCGGCGCTCATTTCGATAATGCCAACCTGTATAAAGCTGATTTCCGCGGTGTGAAAGGCCTGGATCTTCATAACCTGGCCACGGTTAAGACCCTGTATATGGCTCGGTTTGATGATGAGGTAATGGATCAACTGACAGAGCTCTATCCGGACTTATTGGGAAAAGAGGCTTTCAATTTCCATTGATCCCTGCTTGAAACAATCCGCCATGTGGCTGTCCTTAAATCAGGAAGATTCCCTACAGTAACCCTGACAAAATCTACCATCGTTAGATTGTTTACTACAAAATTTTAAACAATTATGCTATCTTAGCTAAACAACATAACTGCGAATAAAAACAAACGGTTCTGTCAAGGAGCCGTTATTTATTCCCAGACCTAAATACAACTACTATGTCGGAGATTTCATATTATACAGAGGAGGGATTGCAGAAACTTAAAGATGAGTTGAATGAACTAAAGACCAAAGGGAGGTCTGATATTGCCAAACAAATCGCCGAGGCCCGAGACAAAGGTGATCTTAGTGAAAATGCTGAGTACGATGCGGCCAAGGATGCTCAAGGGCTGCTGGAACTGAAAATTGCTAAACTCGAGTCCGTAGTAGGTAACGCCCGTGTGATCGATGAGACCAAGATAGATACCTCAAAGGTGTCCGTTCTATCCACCGTTAAAATCAAAAATATTTCAAATGGACAAGTGATCGCTTACACCCTGGTATCCGAGAAAGAAGCAGACCTCAAAGCTCGTAAAATCTCCGTTCAATCACCTATCGGACAGGGGCTGCTGGGAAAGAAAGTAAATGAAGTTGCTAAGATCAAAGTGCCGGCAGGTGAGATGGAATTCAAGGTATTGGAGATCACCGCCTGATGTCCACTATTTTTACTAAGATCATAAATAGAGAGATCCCGGGTTATATAGTGGCAGAAGACCACCAACACCTGGCTTTTTTAGATATCAATCCTTTAGTTACCGGTCATACTTTGGTAGTTCCTAAAAAGGAGATTGACTACATATATGATCTTGAGGATCGGGAGCTGTCAGATCTACATGTATTTAGCAAGAAAGTAGCACTGGCTATTCAGCAGGCCATACCCTGTGTCAGGGTAGGGGTCGCGGTAATAGGTTTGGAAGTACCTCATTGCCACATTCATTTGATCCCCATGCAATCCATGGAAGACATGGACTTTACCCGGCCCAAATTAAATCCGACCCCAGAACAGCTTTCAGCAACAGCTAGTGGAATCGCTTCACATTATTTATAAGATCACTTAATCCGGTGGGGATTCTCCTTGATAAAAGACTTCCAACCTTTTGAGCTAACCGCAGTAGGGCCATGCTGGAAATGGTGGCAGATGGCTACGGCCAGCGCATCTGAAGCGTCAAGCAGTTTATCGGAGACGTCAAAGGATAGCAGATTACTCAGCATACGAGCTACTTGTTCTTTGGAGGCATTACCATTGCCGGTCACGGATTGTTTGACCTTTTTAGGGGCATATTCAACGATAGGCACCTGCATACTCAGGGCGGCGGCCATGGCCACGCCCTGGGCCCGGCCGAGTTTTAGCATGGACTGAATATTCTTGCCATAGAAAGGGGCCTCCAGGGCTACCTGATCAGGATGAAAGTCCCGGATAAGCCCTGATACCCGCTCGAAAATCTTCTTCAGTTTAATTTCGTGATTCTTATATTTGTTTAGGTGTATAACCCCATACTGCAAAAGTTTCAGCTGTTGACCGCAAATCATCACTACCCCGTATCCCATTACCCTGGTGCCTGGGTCTACACCCAGTATTATCTTTTCTCTTTTATTTTGTGGGGAAGCAGACATTGATGCAAGATAAATATATTAGCCCGCTTGACAAAGGAGCTTTAAGTGATCAGGAGCCAGAATATCTTAACCGGAAACCTATAATAGCAGATTACCAGTATTTAATGACAGTTTCGGGAATTTCGGCTATTGATCCTTCCTTGTTTCTACAGAACAAGCTACTATTATGGTAGTGATCATCACCCTAATATGTCTCGGGTATGCAGGATTGCTGGTGGCCTGCTACATCCAGTGGAGGGGGATGGGGATTACTGAGGATCAAAAAGAAGATTCTAACCCTGCTGGTGTAACGGTAGTGGTAGCCGTGAGAAATGAAGAGGATAATGTGCAACAATTCATTTCCTCTCTAGCGGACCAAAACTACCCAAGAGATAAATGGGAAGTTGTGGTGGTGGATGATGATTCTCAGGACGAAACCTTAAGACTGTTGGAATCTCTAAGTCTTTCTTATCAGAACTTGTCATACCACCGGCTGGATTCTCCCGCTAACTTCATTGGGTCATTTAAAAAGCGGGCCTTAGCATATGGGATTGCCCAAGCCAAATTTTCCCGGGTTATCACTACAGATGCCGATTGCTCATTTCCCCGGGAATGGTTGGCTACCACCATTGGTTTTATGCGAAGAAATGACTTGCAATTTGTGAGCGGGCCTGTGAGGGTTTTATCAGGAGATATTACCGGGTCCTCATTGTGGGAATTGGAAACAGGGGCGTTAATGATAGTAGGGGCTAGTTTTTTAGCCTGGGGAAAGCCCAATATGTGCAACGGAGCCAATATCGCATTTGATAAGCAGGCCTACGAACGGGTGGACGGTTATGGCGGATTTGAAACCGTAGTCTCTGGCGATGATGAATTTTTGCTATACAAGATCTGGCGCCGATATCCTAAGAGGATTGGCTACCTCAAACACCAGGATGCCATGGTGGATACGGCTCCTCCAAAATCCTGGAAGGAGATGCTGGATCAACGAAAACGATGGAGTGGCAAGTGGAAGCACCAT
Organism: Cyclobacteriaceae bacterium; assembly: GCA_965224285.1. Taxonomy (GTDB): domain Bacteria; phylum Bacteroidota; class Bacteroidia; order Cytophagales; family Cyclobacteriaceae; genus JAJCYK01. The sequence goes on along the minus strand of OZ245043.1, from coordinate 1,502,169 downwards.
CGATCATGGACCACCAGGGGACTGGCGACCTTCATTTTTATTTTTCATAGTAGTTGGTTAATGATTCATGTGGGGGCGCTTTTAGCCTGGTTTCCTTGGCAGTGGCTTCCCGCACTCTGGGGGCTCAAAATAGGGGCAGAGTTATCAGTCATGCGCGCTGCTTTTGGTTTTCAGGAGAAAAGGTTTCCCTGGGGATGGTTTTTAATAGGCCAATTGCTATATTCCCCGTACGCTGTGGTAATGGGACTGGCAGCCAATTTTGGCAGCTATAAATGGAAAGACCGATCTTACTCATGACTGATCAGGAGTTTGAGATAATGGATGAATTGTATTTTGTAATTTCCTTCCAGGAACTAATGGAAAAGATATCCCTGGATGAAACAAAATTAAAGCGTGTCTTGGGGAATTTAGTAGCAAAAAGCTATGTAAAATGTTTTAAAAATGTCTCTGACGAATTACCGCATGAAGAGGTAGATTTTGACCTTAATTACCGGATTTATCACTATCTTGCCAGTAAGGAGGGTTTATTCGCCCACAACAGCCGGTAAAGAGGTTAAACAGGTATTATGGTTCTATCCAGAACAAACTTCCCTCCGGTCAGCGATCAGTTATGAAGAATCCCCCTCCCATCGATTTGTATGGAGCTTAATTCGTTAAAGAATCAATTCGATCTCAAGGAGCTTGAACTGAATGCTTTATTAGAGATCACTCAGGCAATTAACAACAACCTGCCGGAAGAATCACTGTATAAGATATACGGCTTTACCTTGAGAGCTAATTTAAGTATAACCAAATTGGCTCTTTACGTAAAGGGGGATGACTGGGTTTGTAAAGCCAACTATGGCACCAAACTGGATTTTTCTACCATCACTCTTGATGATAGCTTTCTGGATTTTCGTGAAAAGCAAATTATTGATCCCGAACTTACCTCTCCAGGATTTCAGGAATTTGATATGGTAGTGCCGGTGTTACATAAATCTAGTTTGTTGGCATTTGTTTTTGTAGCAGGCCTTTTATCTGGTGAGGGTGGCGAAGCCGCTGATCCGGATACCAGTTTTATCCAAACCCTGAGCAATATCATATTGGTGGCCATTGAAAACAAAAGGCTGGCCCGCCAGCAGCTGCAGCAGGAAGCCCTCCGCAAGGAACTGGAAATCGCCAGGGGGGTACAGCAATTGCTTTTCCCTAAAAATTTGCCGCTCCGGGAAGATTTAAAAGTGAGCGCAGTATACCTTCCCCACCAGAACGTGGGTGGTGATTATTACGACTACATTGAGATTGACAGGAACCAATTTCTCCTGTGTGTTGCCGATGTGTCCGGGAAGGGCGTACCGGCCGCACTGTTGATGTCAAACTTTCAAGCTGCTTTGAGGACCATGATCAGGCACACCACTGATTTAAAAGAAATAATACGAGAACTCAACCATCAAACAGTACGCACGGCCAGAGGAGAAAACTTTATCACGTTCTTTGTCGCTATAATAGACCAAAAGCTAAAGGAAATATACTATGTAAATGCCGGTCATAATCCACCGATCCTGCTTTGTGATGACGAACCTTTGCAACTTCTGGAATCGGGTACCACTATTTTAGGCTCTTTTGAACCATTGCCATTTCTTCGAGTAGGGAAAAAGGACTTTGCCCAAAATTTTCTTTTCTTTGGTTACACCGATGGGCTTACGGAGACCTTTAATGAATCGGGTGAACCTTATGAGCTTGACCGTCTTTCCCAGGTGTTGCGGGTAAATGCCGGTGCTGATTTGGAGAAGATAAATGGTGAGCTACTTAGGAGCCTAAATCAGTTTCGGGGCAAAAGCGGTTACCATGATGATATTACCTGGTTAAGCTGTAAGGTGGAAATCAACCATGCTGACAGCTAATGGTCCCTTTTAAAACCCCAGCCTGGATTTCTTGGCTTTTCCCCGGTTTAACCTGGCGAAGGCCGGAGAAACCCGGGGCAGTCTATCTAACCTTTGATGACGGACCGGTGCCGGAAGCTACTGAAAAGGTCTTATTCTACTTGCATGAGTTTAATTTAAAAGCTACTTTTTTTTGTGTTGGCGAGAATTTGATAAAATACCCTGGTTTGCATAACGCTCTGGTGCAAAATGGCCACACCATAGGCAACCACACCTATAACCACCTGGACGGCTGGAAAACCACCACCGAAGCTTATTTGGAGAATGTGGCAAAATGTCAGCAGGCGATTAATGATCCAGGTAAAGCTAAGCCACTAATGCGCCCACCGTACGGTCGCCTGACGCCGTTACAGCTGGCCAAATTGAAAAACCAATACGAAGTAGTAATGTGGGAGGTATTGTCCGGAGATTTTTCCCCCAAGGTTTCTGCCGAATGCTGCTTGGAAAAATCCTGTCGTCATACCAGGGAGGGATCTATAGTATTGTTTCATGACAGCTTAAAAACGTCTGAGAAGCTCGACTGGGTGCTGCCGCGATATCTGGAATTTTGTTTAAAGCAGGGATTTGACTTTTATCCGTTGTAGGCGAGTTCTATGTGGTTAACGGTATCACTGGTCGTACTACTTGTCATCGCTGATGTGATATTACTATGGTGGTTTCCGGGAATTAAGAAGCCCGCTAAACACTCTGCTTCTGAGCCACTGGTGACCATTCTGATAGCCCTGAGAAATGAGCAGGAAAACCTAAGCCGACTGATCCGTGGACTAAAATCTTTGGATTATCCCAAGCACAAACTTCAGATCATTTTTGGCAATGATCGTTCTACTGATGGTACGGAACAGGAGTTGGCCAGACTCATTAATGATTCTCCCAATATGAATCAGGTACTGATATCCCAGGACCTTCCGGGCATGGTGGGCAAAGCAAATGTTTTGGCCCAATTGATGCCCTTGGTTAAAAGTGAATTTATTTTTATCACAGATGCCGATGTGTTGGTACCACCGAGTTGGATACGAGCTCTATTAGGGGGTCTTACTTCCCACACGGCAGTTGTGGGTGGATGTTCCGTGGTACGACAAAACGGATTATTCAATTCTTTACAAAAAATAGACTGGTTGCTGGCTCAGGGTATGCTTTGGGTATCTGGTAATTTTATCAGCACCCAGGCGGTTAGCGGCACTAATATGATGATCACTAGAAGCGCCTGCAGATCTATCGGCGGTTATGAGCAAATACCTTATGCCCTTACCGAGGATATTGGATTCCTGATAGCAGCCAGGCAAGAAGGTTATTCAGCGGTCAATGTATGGGACCCGAGCGCCCTGGCGGAGGTACTTCCTCAGTCAAATCTACAAAAGTTGATCATGCAAAGGTCCAGGTGGATCTATGGAGCTATGAAACTGCCCTGGTGGCTGGTAACTTGGCTATTGTTACGCAGCCTGATTCTACCCCTGATTTTGTTGATCTGCTGGTGGGATATCAACTTAGCTGTGACACTGCTGATAACTCATATCATGCTGCAGTTTGTTTTTATTTCCCGAGTAGCCTGGTCCTGGGGACTTCGAGTGAGTTTAGTGGCCGGTATTTGTTTCGATTTTTATTATGGCTTCGTTACCTTAGTGGCCTTGATCCATTACCTGTCAGGGTTAAAAATTCCCTGGAAAGGGAGATACTTCCGATGATCGATACACACGCCCATCTTTATTTACCCCAGTTTAAGCCGGATTTACCACAGGTACTGGAGCGATTAGAGGAAGCAGGAGTAGAACAGGTATTCTTGCCCAACATCGATCACACTTCAATTGACGATATGTTGGAACTGGAAACTGCACAGGCACATCTTTGCCAGGCAATGATGGGATTACACCCTTGTTCAGTAAATAAGAACTTTGAAAAAGAACTTTATCAGGTGGAAGCCTGGCTGGATCGCCGCCCGTTTGCAGCGATAGGGGAGATTGGGATAGACCTTCATTGGGATAAAAGCACTTTTGAATATCAGAAGGAGGCTTTCACTATCCAAGTTGGCTGGGCAGGGGATCTTGGCAGGCCGGTAGTAATTCATAGCCGTAATTCCACCGAGGAGATTTTGGAAATATTGGAAGCCCTGGCTGTTCCGGACTTAACAGGTGTTTTCCATTGTTTTGGAGATAGTAAAGAACAAGCGGAAAGAATGCTGTCGCTTGGTTTTAAATTGGGTATCGGGGGAGTGCTTACTTTCAAGAATAGCGGACTGGACCAAACTCTGGAGGAGATAGACTTGAAACATTTGGTTTTGGAAACGGACAGCCCCTACCTTGCTCCGGCGCCCCACAGAGGTAAACGCAATGAGCCTTCTTATATTAGCCTGGTAGCCCAGAGACTGTCAGAAATAAAGGAGAAAGATCTCCAGGAAGTAACGCAAGTGACCACTGAAAACGCCCGTAGGCTATTCTCTTATTGACTCATGCATTACCAAACCACCAAAATACATTCACCATCTGATAAACGATCCTGCTCCATTTTGATCATCTATACCGGAGGTACCTTGGGCATGGCTCACAATCCAGACGGTACTTTGATGCCTTTTAATTTTGAAAATATCCTTAAGGAAATGCCGGCTTTGGCCCATTTGGATGTAGAACTCACCGTGATCTCTTTTCAGATTCCCATAGATTCCAGTAATATGGGTATAGACCACTGGAACCAATTAGTTCAAATAATAGCAAATAACTATGGTGATTATCAGGGGTTTGTGATAATTCATGGAACGGATACAATGGCCTATAGCGCCAGCGCCTTGAGCTTTTTGCTTGAGGGATTGACCAAGCCGGTAATTTTTACCGGGGCGCAGTTGCCTATTGGGGCCACCCGAAGTGATGCTGGACAAAACCTAATCGCGGCTACCCAGATAGCCGCTACGAGATCCTCCACAGGTCCATTAATAAAAGAGGTGTGCATCTATTTTGACTATCTGTTGCTTCGGGGTAATCGATGCAAAAAAGTGGAAAGTGCGAAGTTCGATGCTTTCGAATCAGATAATTATCCTCCATTGGCAGAGGCTGGAACCTCCATTGAGTTTAACTATAATGCTCTTTATCAGCCGCCCACAGAAGTTTTCAAGGTCCATAGTATGGCTCCCACGGCGATTGTTCCCATTATGCTATTTCCCGGTTTTAAGGAAGAGTTATTGGAATATGTGCTGGCTGCCGAGGGACTTAGAGCGATAATGCTGGAGACTTTTGGATCGGGTAACGCCCCCACATCAAAACGATTTACTGCTTTGATAAAGAGTGCAATAGAACGTAAGATCATTGTGTATAATGTATCTCAATGCAGTGGAGGAAGAGTGCTTCAGGGACGTTACGAGACCAGCAAGCATTTACTGGATATGGGGGTGGCTAGTGGCGGCGATATCACGGCTGAAGCAGCCCTGGCCAAATTGCAATTTTTACTTAGTACAACCTTAAGTTATGATCAAATAATGAAGCAGTTAAGTATCCCAATTAGAGGTGAAATGACCTAGGTAAAAAATTCTGTAAAATTTGCATAAAGTGTTTTTTATTGATTTATTTGTGTCTATCGTGTTTTTAAAACTGGAGAGGTGACCGAGTGGTCGAAGGTGCTCGCCTGGAAAGTGAGTGTGCCCCAAAAGGGTACCGGGGGTTCGAATCCCTTCCTCTCCGCTTCTCGACAGAATGACCTTATAAATTATACTTTAATTATCCTTATCTGAAGATTAAAATTGAAACTATGAAAAAGTTATTCGCATTGTTAATGCTTACCGGGTTCTTAGCCTTGGGTTACTCTGATTACAGCTATGCACAGGACGCTGATGAAGCTACCGAGTTAGTTGCACCAGATGATGGCCAAAATTTCCACCAAAGAGTTAAAGAGAAATTCATTGAAGGCGGATGGGTATTTATGGGCATTGTTCTGCTTTGTCTCATCTTAGGCCTGGCTATAGCTATTGAAAGGATCATTACCCTAAATCTGGCTACCACTAATACCGACAAACTATTAGCAAGGGTAGAAGATGCCCTGGCGTCGGGAGGGGTAGAGGCTGCCAAGGAAGTGACTAAGAGCACCAAGGGCCCTGTGGCTTCTATTTTTACCCAGGGATTGATGCGAATGTCAGAAGGTATTGAAATGGTTGAAAAATCTATAATTGCCTATGGATCAGTAGAAATGGGCCGACTGGAGAAAGGATTGGTTTGGGTGCAGTTATTTATTGCGTTAGCCCCGATGCTGGGTTTCATGGGTACGGTATTGGGTATGATAGAAGCTTTCGATGCCATTCAGGCTGCCGGGGATATATCTCCCTCACTGGTGGCTTCCGGTATTAAACAAGCACTTTTAACTACAGTAGCAGGTCTGATTGTGGCGGTAATCCTGCAGTTGTTCTACAACTACTGTGTATCCAAAATTGACAGCCTGGTCAACAGCATGGAAGACGCTTCCATTACCTTGGTTGACATGCTGGTTAAGCACAAACATCCACATACTACCACCACACCTTAATTAAACTACTGTAAATTATGGATGGAGTAATAAACATTGGATTATATTTAACGTATATCCTAATAGGAATAGCAGTAATTGCAGTTGTTGTTCTGCCTTTAATAAAAGCGCTGGACAACCCCAAAACCTTGGTTTCAACCGCTATCGGTTTGGGAGTGTTGCTAGTGGTATTCTTTATCTCTTATTTTATTTCCGGTAATGAGGTATTAACTACCTATACCGCGCAAAATGTGGGAGCTGGGATATCCAAGTTTGTAGGTGGTCTGCTGATAACCATGTACTTGTTGTTTGCAGCAGCCATTGTCAGCATTATTTATACCGAAGTTTCTAAAGCATTTAACTAATGGCTAGATCTTCAAGAAGAGGAAAAAATGAAATCAATGCCGGCTCTATGGCCGACATTGCTTTCTTATTGTTAATATTCTTTCTGGTAACCACCACATTCCCGAATGACCGGGGTATTTTATTTACCCTGCCACCTAAGCCGGATCCCAATCAACCACCACCTGATATCACCAAGAATGATCGGAATATTTTCAAGATTCTGGTGAATTCAAATGATCAGTTGTTGGTGGAGGATGAACCGGTTACAGATATCTCTATTATCAAGAATGAGGTGAAGGAATTCGTGCTTAATAACGGCCGCAACCCAAGTTTATCCGATAGTCCTGAAGAGGCAGTAGTTTCCTTTAAAACTGACCGCGGAAGCAGCTATGAGATATTCATAGAAGTATTGGACCAGTTGGATGCCGCATACAACGAGATGTACGGAGAGCGGGTGGGAATGACCGGTGATGAATTCAGGGAATTGCGAAATACCGTTAAAAAAACTCCAGAGCAACGTCGACTGTATGATCAGGCCCGGGGTAAGGAAAATGGAAAAGTAACCTTTCCTAAAAACATATCAATTGCGGAACCAAGTAACGTAGGAGGTTAGTATGTCTAAATTTCAGAAGAAAACCAAAGCATCACAGGAGATACCCACTGCGGCGCTGCCTGATATTATCTTTATGTTATTGTTCTTCTTTATGGTTACCACCGTATTGCGAGAGACGGACATACTGGTGCAGCAGCAGTTACCACGGGCCACTCAGTTGAGTAAATTGGAAAAAAAATCATTGGTAAGCCATCTCTATATCGGCAAGCCCAAGAAAACCAACCTTTATGGAACCGAGCCTAAGATTCAGGCTAACGATGTTCTGATTGAACCTAAGGATTTGGTGCTATGGGTAAACAAGGAAAAGGATAAGCTGGATGAGGTGGAAAGGGATCAGATCACCATTAGCCTTAAAATTGACAGCGAGGCCAAAATGGGGATCGTATCGGATGTGCAGCAACAACTTCGTGAGGCCAATGCCCGCAAGATCATGTATGCTACTCCGGAAAAAACCGATGAAACCAGCGGCGGATAACCAACAATAGTTTCAAATTAATATCGGAAAAGCCTTCTCTTAGCGAAGGCTTTTTTTAGTACCATAATTCCGGATAAAGCCACTTCAACAATAAAAACACCGAGGTAAGATATATTATGGTTACCGGCAATCCGGCCTTAAAAAAGTCACCGTAAGTGTATCCGCCTGGACCGTATACAATCAGATTGGTTTGATAGCCCATGGGAGTAAGAAAAGCAGCTGAGGCAGCAAATGCCAGGGCCAGGTAAAACGGTGAACCATCAATTTGATAGGAGTTGGCCAGCGACATGGCTATAGGGAAGGTGACTGAAACCGCCCCTACATTACTGATAAAGGAGGTCAATAAGGTGGTAATGACTAGTAAGGCTGCCATAACTCCTGGAGGCCCCCATATCGAAAATAGATCAATTATTGCCTGTGCCATTAAATCGCCCGCCCCGGTATTGATCACAGCCATCCCCAGGGCCAGGGAAAATACCAAAATGGCCACCAAATTGAAATCTATCTCTCTTTTAATGTCCTGCATATCGATCATTTTTAAGCCTGCCATTACCGCTATCACGATCAATAATGAGGTGAACAAGGAAAAATGGCCAATCATCAGTAATACCAAGGCCGTTAAGGCAACCAGCGCCAGTGACCAGGCCTTTTGTTTACTGGGTCTGATCAATGGCTCTAATTCGGAGATAACGTACAAGTCTCGATAGAGTTCCAGATTCCTCTTAAACCTCTTTCCAGCCAGCAACAGCAACAGGTCACCTTGGTGGATCCGGATCTCTCCAATTTTACCTCTTAGGAATTCCCCGTTGCGGTGTATGGCCGCAATAGCTGCCTGGTAGCGATTCCTAAAATCACTGTCTTGCACTTTTTTACCGATTAGATTGGAGTCACTGCTTACCACCACTTCCACCAGGTGAATGTGGTCCTTGCGTATTGAAGTCCCGGAGTGGGGCAAGTTCAAGCCCTTTCCAGAAGTGACCAGATCTAAAATGTCGCTGGTATTCCCTGCAAATATAAGAGTGTCGTCCCCTTGCAATTGCTCAGTAGGATCGACTGGACTAATAATCTCATTTTCACGAATAATCTCAACCAGGTATAGCCCTTTAAGATGCCGCAACTCAGCTTCTTTTACCGTTTTTCCCGCAATGAGAGATTGGGGGTCCAGCTTGGCTTCCAGGAGATATTGACGTTGTTCATTCTCAAACTCGTCCAAAGCTTCTTTTCTATCAGGTAGCAGAAAATGACCAAACACCACCATGAACAAGATAACCGCCACAGTTACCGCCAAACCGATTACCAGTAATTTCAATACCGGGATGGTGTTCAAACCCCTCTCGATTAAAAAGCCGTTTAGAACCAGGGTAGTGGAAGTTCCGATCAGGGTAATCATACCTCCGCAAATGGTAGCGTAGGACAGCGGAATCAGTAATTTTGAAGGGTTTACCTTATTCTTTCTCCCCCAATTAAAAACATAGGGAGACATGGCAGCGACTACTGGAGTATTGTTCATAATGGCACTGATCAAGGCTACTTTAGTCATCATTAGCCCTAAAAACCCCCGATAGGATGTCACTGAGCCATAAATTCGGTCAAGCAGCATCTCCATGCGAAAGTTTTTTCTCAGACCAGCCGTCAATAATATCAATAGAATAATACTTACTATAGACTCATTAGCTAACCCTGCCAAAAGGTCCCCTGGCTGTAATATGCCTGAAACCAAAAATAACAGATTAGCTAAAAGAAAAGTGATGGGCGGTCGAAGTAATCGCCGGTATATCAATAAAAACGCCATGACAATCACGGCCATGACGAATAGCGCTTGAATGTTATTAGGGATCATCCTACCTTAGTGGTAATCCCGGCAAATATAGAGTATACTCCGTAAAATTGTATCAAACAGCCTAATCATTTCAAATCAAATGACTTCCTTGAATTTACCAGAATTTCATCCTCGCATTAGGGAGCATGATGGCAGGCGTTTGATCTATGACCAATTCAGGAAAAAATATATCGTACTTACCCCTGAAGAGTGGGTAAGACAAAACTTTCTCAATTATCTATTGAATCATCTCGGTTATCCCAGGTCTTTGATGAAAGTGGAGTTCGGGGTAAGGTCTTACCCAAAACTAAGTCGGCGGGCAGATATCATGATATATGATCGACTTGCCAATCCCTTTATGCTGGTTGAATGTAAGGCCGCACGAGTGCCTTTGGATCAGAGGGTTTTTGAGCAGCTTTCCAGGTACAATCAGGGATTAAAGGCCAGGCATTTGGTTATCACCAATGGGTTGCAACACTATTGCTGTCTGATGGACTATTCTAGCAAGAAATACACTTTTCTTGAAAACTTGCCTGCGTATGCCTAGGCTGGCTAGGTTAAAAATTGATCCACTGCTGTCAGCGGTAAGTCAAAAGCCTCAGCAACTGCCCCATATACCACTTCTCCATTTATCACATTCAGACCTAGTTTAAGCCCAGCGTCAATGTTACAGGCTTGCTTCCAGCCCAGGTTGGCGAGCTTCAACGCATACGGTAAAGTGGCATTGGTAAGGCCCAAGGTAGATGTATAGGGGACCGCTCCAGGCATATTGGCCACACAATAATGTAATATCCCATCTACCGTGTAGGTGGGATTCTCATGAGTGGTAGGCTTGCATGTCTCAATACACCCACCTTGATCTACTGCTACATCCACTACCACCGTTCCGGGTCGCATGAGCTTCAACATGTCGCGGGTGATCAGATGGGGTGCTTTGGCTCCGGGAATCAATACTGCACCTACAATAAGATCATGAGAGCTCAATAAGTCCTGGATATTTAATTCGGAGGACATATATGTACTGACATTAGCAGGCATGATATCCGACAGGTATCTTAATCGAGGCAGGTTAATATCCAATATTATCACATCAGCCCCTAACCCGGCAGCCATATAGGCGGCCTGAGTACCCACAACACCACCACCCAGGATCATTACCTTGGCGGGCCGTACCCCTGGCACTCCTCCCAGTAAGATGCCTCTTCCCCCCAGTGGCTTTTCCAGGTATTTAGCTCCCTCCTGGATGGCCATCCTGCCCGCTACTTCCGACATTGGGATCAGGAGGGGCAGGCTTCCATCAATAGTTTCCACGGTTTCATATGCCAGGCAAATGGCCGAACTTTTTACCATGGCACGAGTTAGGGCTTCGCTGGAAGCAAAATGAAAATAGGTGAACACCAGTTGGCCTGACTTGATTAGATCATATTCTGGTTCGATGGGTTCCTTAACCTTAACGATCATTTCTGCTTTCTGATAGACTCCTTCAATATCCTGAATGATTTCCGCTCCCGCTTGCCGGTACTGATCATCCGAAAATCCGCTCCCCTCGCCTGCTGAAGCCTGTACTAATACCTGGTGTCCGTTCTTGTGAAACTCTCTGACTCCGGAAGGTGTGACCGCCACCCGATTTTCATTATTTTTAATTTCCTGAGGTACTCCTACGATCATGGGGTTTAGTGGTTTGTGGAGCGTAAATATACGCAACCCGCCTCATAGAATACAGGAGGAAATTAATTCTGTTTGCAGAAATCAGAAAGTAATTTTTGAGGGAGAATCTTTTACGATACTGGTAGCAGTTTGTACTACCTGTACCTTAACATAAATATTATGAACCGGTTGTATTATATCATTGCTCAGAATTTTGGCTTGATGGGTGAAGTCCCCGGTTTTGCTGGGAAGCAGATCAAGCCTGAGAGATCCGGCAGCGCCTCCCTCAATAGTCAAAGTTCTTCCCTGGTGTAGTCTCAAACAGTTACATGCAGATTGTACTCCCTTAATTTGTAGGGTGGTAGGTCCAGAGTTCCGGACCTCAAATTCTAACGTATGGGTATTATCGAGGGGTACTTTACCCAGGTCTACCTGCGGATTAGAGATCTCTATCTTTGGAGATCTGCTTAACTCTGCTGCAGTGAACATTGGTTGGGAAGTAGTGGGCTTTATTACCACTCCTTTGATATACAATATATGAGTGGCATTGGCTGCATTCGCGGTTACCGTTATGGTTTTGTTGAAGCCACCCGGACGGTTTTGGCTATTGTATGAGGCCTTTATCACCCCATTACCTCCAGGCATTACAGGTTCCTTAGTCCAATAGGGTGTGGTACATCCGCAGGAAGCTTTGACGGTAGATATTACCAGGGGAGCATCACCCTGATTGGTAAACTCAAATTCATATTCAGCCATCGTACCCTCCTCAATCTGGCCAAAATCGTGGGTTTTAGCATTAAATACCATCTTGGGCTGAGCCTGACTAATCCCTGCCCAAAGGAGAAAGATAATTATTTGGTAATATGGTAAATATCCGGTCATTTTTACCGCAAGCAACGATTGGACAAATATAATATTTGCTTCAATTAAGGGCACATTAATATATAGCAATTTCTTACATCCGGGGGGAGGGAGAGAACTTTGAAAAACCCCTTAAATTGCGTATTTTTGACTGTCTTTAGTGTACGCTGAAGGCATCTTTCAAATCATCCAAGTTCCTTATTGAATAGTACAAAATCCATATCAACCTCCAAACATTCCGTAGATACTTTATTGCGGGATTATCAAGTGTGTTGTGAGAGCCGAGAGGCCAGTTTGTTGGGGAGAAAGGAAGTGTTTATGGGTAAAGCAAAATTTGGGATTTTCGGGGACGGAAAGGAATTGCCTCAAGTGGCCATGGCCAGAGCTTTCCGGAGTGGTGACATCAGGTCTGGATATTACCGCGATCAAACTTTTATGTTTGCCTTGGGTGAGCTAACCCTCGAGCAATATTTTGCCCAACTTTATGCCCATACGGATGAGGAGGCGGATCCGGCGAGTGCAGGTAGATTGATGAATGGCCACTTTGCTACCCGCGCCCTGGATAAATCCGGTAATTGGGTAGATCTCAGCCAGCACAACTACGCAATATCGGACGTATCGCCCACCGCCGGCCAGATGCCCAGGATCGTAGGCCTGGGATATGCTTCTAAGCTATACCGGGAAAACCCGGATCTGAAGCAGTTTAAAGAGTTTTCCCAAAATGGCAACGAGGTAGTTTTTGGTACCATCGGAAACGCCGCCACTTCTGAAGGTATGTTTCTGGAAGCGATAAATGCTATTGGTGTATTACAGATACCGGTGGTAATGGCCATATGGGATGATGATTACGGTATATCGGTACCAAAGGAATATCATACTACCAAAGGGAGTATATCAAAAGCTCTAGCTGGTTTTCAGCGCACTAAAAAAGATCAAGGATTTGAAATATTTAAAGTCAAGGGTTATGATTATCCTGCGTTATGCCAGGTGTTCGAGCAGGCCGCTGAAATTTCCAGGAAAGATCACGTACCCACCTTTATTCATGTAACGGATTTAACCCAACCCCAAGGTCACAGTACATCAGGATCTCATGAGCGCTATAAATCAGAAGAACGCCTGCAATGGGAGAGAGAGCATGACTGCAATCTCAAATTCAGGCAGTATCTACTAGAAAAAGAAGTTGCCACTGCCGATGAATTGGATCAGATTGAGGCTGAAGCAAAGATTCGGGCTAAAACCGCCAAAAATGACGCCTGGAAAGCTTTTAATGCTTCTATGAAAAAGGATTATCAGCAAGCCATAAAAATACTGGAGAAAGCCACTTTGCAAAGCAGTCATAAAACAGCTATCAACGATATTAAACGTGAACTAGAAACTACGTTGAATCCCTTGCGTATGGATACGTTTAAAGCCATGAAGCAAGCTTTGCGCTATATGCGTAATGAAAAAGTGACAGCCAGGGAGGAGGCCATATCATGGATCCATAAGAATGAGCAGGCAAATCGCGAAAGATATGGGTCACATCTCTATAGCCAATCATCGGAAAGCGCCTTGAAAGTTAAAGAGGTAAAGCCTAAATATCCCAAAGGAGATGAGAAATTGGTAGATGGCAGATTGGTGCTACAGGCATGTTTTGATGCCGCGCTAAGCCGCGATCCCCGTATCCTGGCTTTTGGGGAAGATGTAGGTATAATAGGGGATGTAAATCAGGCATTTGCAGGACTACAGAAAAAGCACGGTGAACTGCGGGTTACGGATACTGGAATCAGGGAATGTACTATCATTGGTCAGGGAATTGGCCTGGCACTTCGAGGCTTAAAGCCCATAGCGGAGATCCAGTATCTGGATTACCTGGTATATGCTCTGGCTACTCTTACCGATGACTTGGCAACGCTTCAGTATCGAACCAAAGGCGGGCAGAAAGCGCCATTGATAGTGCGTACCAGAGGGCATCGGCTGGAAGGGGTATGGCATAGTGGATCACCAATTGCAATGCTACTGGGTAGCCTGAGAGGTATGTACATATTGGTACCAAGGAATATGACCCAGGCAGCTGGATTTTATAATACTCTCTTTAAATCAGATGATACGGCATTGATTATTGAATGCCTTAATGGATATCGCCTTAAAGAGCAATTGCCTCAAAACATCGATGAATTTACCGTACCCCTAGGGGTACCTGAAGTAATAAGAGCAGGGGAGCATGTTACCGTGGTTACCTACGGATCTATGTGCCGGGTGGTTATGGAAGCGGCAAGTCAGCTGGAGGAGGTAGGGATTTCTGCGGAGGTAATCGATGTGCAGACCTTACTTCCCTTTGATCTGAAAGGAATTATTCTGGAATCTGTAAAAAAGACCAACAGAGTGGTATTTGCGGATGAGGACGTTCCCGGAGGAGGAAGCGCCTACATGATGCAACAAGTGATCGAGGAGCAGGGAGCTTATCGATATTTGGATTCCGAACCCACCACTATATGCGGCGCTCATCACCGACCGGCCTATGGATCGGACGGGGATTATTTTTCTAAACCCAATCCGGAAACGGTTTTTGATAAAGTATATGCTCTAATGTCGGAATCTGATCCAATAGCCTTCCCGGATCTTTACCACTAGCACTTATTGGCCAACGATAAAATCCGGGCTTTCAGCAATGTTACTGAAATTAAGAGCTCTGTCTTTAATTTGAATTCTCAATTGCAACGAATCATTGCCAAAAATGGGTAGGAACCCACTGGATACCATACTGTAACTGAGACTGCCAGCCAATGGCCTTTCGAATTCTTCGCTATTTAAGGGAGGGAATCTACCGTCGAAAGTGATACAACTAAAAGGTCCGAATTCACGCCTCCAATCGAATTCGCTATATTCCCCGTTTCGTTTGATAAAAAAGTCCACGTCAATATTAAAACTGTTGGGGTTCACTTCTACGTGGACTGTATCATTGATCTGATCGTTGTTGATATCAATGTCGGTAACAAAATCACAAACATTAAAATCCTCAGGAGCCTCCGGATCACCAAATAGTATAAAATCGCCACTGGAGTTAGTAGGGAAGTTCAAAGGGTTGAATGGCGGGTCGTTTTCAGATCCCAACAGACCCAAGTCTCCGTCACCATCTTCAAAACCAATGGTAACGACCAGCGAATCAAATCCGTTCGGCCCGGGTGCGAATCGAACTTCCTGAAAGGTAATAGTTGGCTGGACTGGTAATTCTGGTGGGCGCTCACAGGCCCAAACGCCAGCCAATACCCCTAGAGCCAGAATGAACCTGCTACTGAAACTTGATAAAAATTCTCTCAAGGTTTTTATTTTAGTGATATTCGCTGTTGGTTAAGCTTCAAATGTAATGATTTTTGCTTAATTCTCTGCCAAAATACTAACGCATGGCTGATTATAATAGTTTACATCAGCGTATCTTAAAACTTGACGAGAAGGACTTTTCTGAGGTTGCCTTAACCATTTTCAGTTGGCAAAGCTCAGAAAACCCGGTCTATAAAACCTACCTCCGAAATCTGGGGGTAGATCCGTCAACCGTTTCCCGGCTGTCCCAGATTCCATTTCTTCCTATCGAATTATTCAAGCATGCCAGGGTGACAACTGGAAACTGGCTGGAACAAGTGGTTTTTACCAGCAGCGGGACCGCTGGGGAAGGGGTCAGTAGGCATTACCTACGCGAAATTGATTTCTATAATCAAATCTGTCAAACCATATTCGAAAGATTTTACGGGAGCCTTACAGACTATCACCTACTGGCCCTATTGCCGCATTACCTGGAACGCCAGGGATCCTCTCTGGTGCATATGGTAAATCATTTTATCGAAACCACAGCTTCTCCATATTCGGGTTTTTTTTTGCAAGACTACCAGTCCCTGGCCCGGAGATTGACCGAGGCACTGTCGGATACTTCCCGGAAAACCTGGTTATGGGGAGTGCCTTTTGCCCTTTTGGATTTTGCCCCTCATTTTCAGGCAGACAATACCCGGTTGTATATAATGGAAACCGGAGGTATGAAAGGGCAGCAGGATGAGTTGGTACGGGAAGAATTGCACCATAGGCTCAAACACGGCTACCGGGCAACTGAAGTACATTCAGAATACGGAATGACGGAGCTTAACTCCCAGGCTTATGCCTTCAACAATGGTAAATTCCAGCCACCTCCCTGGATGAAATTTGTTATCAGGGATATCGATGATCCCCTTTCACCCAGTCCTGAATCCAGAGCGGGCGGGTTAAATATTATTGATCTGGCTAATTTGAACAGTTGCTGTTTTACTGCCACTGCTGATTTGGCACGACAGTTCACCGATGGAACAGTAGAAGTTTTAGGCCGTTTGGATAACAGTGACCAGCGAGGCTGCAACTTGTTAGTAATATAACCTCAGGATGATATATCGGTGTATCGCACCACATCCTTGGCGTCGATCTCTTCACCGCACATGATCACTAATCTTTCTACCACATTTCGGAGCTCTCTAATATTTCCAGTCCAGGGATTCTTTTGCAACTCCTTAATAGCTGAATTGGTTATACTTTTTTTGGCGGTACCGTATTCTGTTGCTATATCCGATAAAAATTTATCCACCAGTAGAGGGATATCTTCAGAGCGCTCCTTTAGGGGAGGGACCTGGATCAATATTACACTCAAACGATGATAGAGGTCCTCTCGGAATTTTTTATGCTTGATTTCTGCTTTTAGATCCTTATTGGTGGCGGCAATAACTCTAACATTTACCTTGATCTCTTTATCTCCACCTACCCTGGAAATCTTATTTTCCTGAAGAGCGCGCAACACCTTAGACTGCGCCGATAAGCTCATATCCCCAATTTCATCCAGAAATAAGGTTCCGCCATTTGCCTGCTCAAATTTGCCTCTTCGCTGTTTGACAGCTGAGGTAAAAGCTCCTTTCTCATGTCCAAAAAGCTCGCTTTCAATTAATTCTGCGGGAATGGCGGCGCAGTTTACCTCTACCAGCGGGCCTTTAGATCGCTGGCTTTTTTCATGCAGCCATTTTGCCACTAACTCCTTACCTGTGCCGTTGGGGCCGGTAATAAGTACCCTGGCTTCAGTAGGCGCCACTTTGTCGATAGTATCCTTCACTTGCACAATAGCTGGTGATTCTCCTACTATGTCGTGGGTTTTGGTGACTTTCTTTCTCAGGACCTTAGTCTCTGTTACCAAGTTGGACTGATCCAGCGCATTGCGGACGGTCAGCAACAAACGATTAAGGTCAGGTGGCTTTTGTATGAAATCAAATGCACCCTTCTTGGTGGCTTCCACTGCTGTTTCGATGGTGCCATGTGCGGAAACCATAATAAAAGGAGTATCCTTGCCTTGTTGAAAATGCTTTTCCAGCACTTCAATACCATCCATCTTGGGCATCTTAATATCACACAACACCACATCGAACTCGTTTTTCTTGAGCATTTCCAGACCCATTTCCCCATCTTCAGCTTCCTCAACTGAAAACTTTTCGTACTCCAATATCTCTCTCAAGGTACTGCGAATACTTTTTTCATCATCTATGATTAAAATCTTTGTCATCTGCTTATTAAATAAAAAATGCAAGCCTGTAAGCCGGATTCTGTTTTACCGCTTTTGACGGCATTCTTATCATTTCTCTGGGATTGCCATCACTGACAACCTCTAACGACCTACCCTTTATCCAAAACATGAACGAGCAGCTCATGGCCCATAGGACGGATAATATATTTGGTCTTTCAACCCGTAAGGTTTACCCTGCCCCCAAACGTCACCGTTGAGGCGGTGAGCTCTTACCTCACCATTTCACCCTTACCCAATAGTATTCCCAGAGGGACTATACCACCAGGCGGTATATTTTCTGCGGCACTATCTGTTTCCTGACTTCAATAGTCAAAGAACCTTCCTGTTAGGAAGTACGGCGCTCTGTGTTGTCCGGACTTTCCTCCCCCATAATCATGGGAGCGATAAGACGGCTTGCATATCCTCAAATATAAAAAAGATTCGAATTTGTTAATGAACATCGGCGCCGGTAAGACGCTGCTCCCAGTGATCCGCGGCTTCGGCAACCTCAATAATGATATCCTTTAATACTTCTTCGGAGGCATTTTGGGTGGATAATGAGGCTTCAATTTTAAGGTATTCGTCGACCACGGAAAAACATGCGTAATTCAGATTGCCATTTTCCCGCATTAATGCCAGTAAATCCAAGGAGTTACGGTATTGGCAAATTTTGGAACTGATCTCAATCAATTCTTTATTGGGGTTAGAGGTGGGCTTTATATAGGCGATTATGGTTTGAAAACGGCCTTGATCCAGTGGCACTACAATGATGGATTTCTGATCATCATAGGCAGAAAATTGCCCTCCTGTTTCCCGGGCGTAGTTGCGCATGAATTTGGCTAAGTCCATCAATTTACCTTGAATACCTAAATTACCAATAAAATAGAAAACCTCAAACGAGGGCTGACGACCTGAATCTCATATCTTCAGCCAGTGGAACTTCAGGCCTATAGATCTATTGTATTCCAGGGTTGGGGCCGGGAGATGGATCAGATCTATCAGGTCGATCAGAGTATTGATCAAGCCACTTCGGCTATGCATATAACTGAGGTCGAAGTCTAAACCCACATAGTATTGGCGGTACGGGTCCAGCCCGTTCAGCTTATTCTGTGATTCATTGGCATAAATAAGATTATCCGCACCATAGCCTACAGCAATATTCAACCATTTAGGAAAATTACTGTGTTTGGAAAAAGCCCAAAGGTCGATACTCAGCCAATATGTTTGGCCGTTATAGTCTTTTATAAATTCTTCATGAAAACCATCTCCCAAAACCTCCGGCCGTCGTGAGGCCAGGGCGGTACTGGCAAAGGAATATTTGGGCTTGATCCGTTGTTCCTGCCACCAAAGATACTGAGCTACAGCAAATAGAGCCCCGCCGGTATTGGCTGCAAGATCTCCCCAGGAGGCGCCGTATTGCTCTGAGAAACCGTCCAGGATCTCAATAGGGGTTAACATTAAGACACCAGTCAATCCCCCCCACAAGTAAGCTTTATTTGCCGGCATCCCTGACCGGAGAAGAAATTCAGCGCTGACCTTGCTGAGATGATAAGAGGAGTAGAAATGTCCTGCCTTATCCAATTGCATCCATTGCTGGTTGTCATTAAAGAAATGAAAACTACTCCTGGGAAATTCGCTGTACCAAGCCTTATTAAGGCCGAAGAGTGATAAGCCGTAAATCCCCGCGGTTATCAAGGCGGCATTGCGAACTTTTCTATGGGTTGTGGTATCCCCGCTAATGGTGTCCGAGGCCTTTAGTGGAAAGATCTGGATGATTATGGACCAAACCAATAAAATAATAGTTGCTCTATTCCCGATCACCTGCATCTACCTGACTTTCGGGATCAGTATTGAGCGATACATCCTGGCTTTTCTTCTTATCGTCCTTACTGAAAAGTTCATTTAGGGAATTGAAACTTTGGGTGTGAATCAGGCTAAAACCCGCTGAGTTGGTATAGGCATCCTCCAGACCGATATTTAGGGAGTTGTAGGTGTTTCGATTATACATCTTAGCCCTGAACTTTCCGTCAGGAGACAACAAATATTCCAGGGTCCAGTCGCCGGCGATGCTACCGAAATCATTACTGCTTTCCACAGTGTTAGTAAATCCACCTTCCCGGGTAATACGTAAACGACCATCTAAAAATGTGTAACTCAAACGCAACTGAAAAGTATTTAATGCCTCCTGGTCCAGGCCGTTGAGGTCTACATCAATTTCTAAGTTTTCATCTACCTGGGAGAACCAGTAACTTAACTGGTTGGACAAAAGCTCACTGACACTTCCTCCCAGAGCATTTCCCTGACCCAGCCTCAGGTCATCAGGAGGTGAAAATTGACGGAGTACAATGAGGCTAAATACCTGCCTTTTGAGGGCCTGTTCATCGTTTTTGATCTCTTGCAATCGACGGGTCAGTCCCGGATCTACAATTTGGTTGTCTTTTAAGTATATGTCAAAATCTATTTCAGGGGTTAGTAGCCTACCCTCCAGATCAAGCAAGACAATTACGGGGTATCTCAGGCTGGTTGAGAGGTTTTCCTGCTCCTCAATAAACAAAGGTGAAACATCCGCAGTTTGTTCATAAGTGGCCTGAATGTCCAAAACCCCTTCATAAGGATCGCCGTACCATGATATTTTACTGGTCGGTAAAATGTTGAACTCCTTATTGATGATATTGTAAAGGGTGAAGTTATAACCACCCTGTAGGATGGTATAATCACCAAACATGTTGAAATCTCCCTGAGTATCCACTAACAAATTTAACTGACCACTCCCACGACCTCTGATAATATCACCGGCTTTTAAGTCAAAAATTATTTCAATGTAGGCATCAGGTGTAATATCCAGATCAAAATCAAGGTTGATTCCGCTTAGGTTTACGTTCTTAACCGGGCTTTTATCCAGGTCCAGAGTAGTGGAATCATTGAAACTGACAAAATTTATAAATTCTTTGCTATCTGTATCGGTGTAGTTATTGATGGGGATGAACAACCTGGTATCCTTTTCAGAGGTGGCTGATGCTTTAACCTGAAAATTTCCTAAAGGTCCGTAAAAGTGAATATCTCCACTTACCATGGCCGTACCATAGTACAGTTCGTTATCTATGGCTGATGTGTTCAGTACCATGAAATTAGTTAGATCCCCCCGAAGATCCAACCTAAGGTTTTTAAATCCTTCATGGATCATACCACCGTTGATCATGGCTTGGTTGCCATTCTCATCGTACAATATGTTATTTTCAATGCCAAAGCTGTTGTCGGTAAAATAAATCCCACCCCGATAGCTATAATCGGTATTAAGGTAATTGACATGAAAATTGACCTCGTTGGCCTGAAGCAACCCATTCAGTTTAGGATTCTGCAAAGTACCGGTAACTTTTATATCTCCTTCTAGAGTCCCTTGGATCCTGGTGAATGTTTTGTCCACAAATGGTTCGATAAGATTAAGATTAGTACCGTTAAAATGGGCCAATAAATTCAATTGCTCGGCTACTTTCGGGGTATAAATGCCCTTGACCTCTAATATCTGTTGATCTTCTCTTATAGTGCTTAAACTCAGGTCGAAGTACTTACCTTGATGATTCCAGTAGGATTTCCCCATAATATCGCCCACCGGAAATTTACCAATTTGAAACTCGTTTATAGTGAGCCCGGCATTAATTAACGGGACGTTGAATAAATTCCTGAATTCTATATCGGCATTCAATTCTCCATAAAGTTTGTGGTTCAACAGTGGATTTAAATTATCCACTTTAAAACGGTTGAACTCTACCAGGAGTCTTTTGGAACTGTCGGTGGAGATGATACCATTTATGGTTATGCTTTGTTCCTGATTGAACAAAGTGAGACTTTTAAAGTCAAAATTTCCCTCACTTATGGTGAGTTGGTTGTCAGGGGCCAACCTCCATTTTTTATTTAGTGCATTAAAATCCGAATTATCAAAATTTACAATGGTGAGATCGTCTTTAAATTGGAGCCTCCCGCTCACCTGGGCGTCATTGCCGGGATTGTCCTTAACCGCTACATTGGTTTGAAAATTGATATGATCATTACTCCAAATGGCTTCGAACATAAAGTCTTCAGTAGTGGCCAAGGTACCGATTTCCTGCTCATCCGAACCGAAATAGAACATGGCCAGCACATTGGTGCTGTCACTTATTTTTGAAGTGTTAAAATCAAACAGTCCATTGTAAACAATATTGTTCTTATACTTCAGGGTATCAATGTTGGTGGTAGCAGATAGAATGGAATTATATCCATGTCTGAAAAAGCCTTCCACATGAGTGTTATTGGATATCTTCAGGTCGGAAACAAACAATTCCAGAAAAGGGTTGGCATCTTTGAACTCTACCTCAAAATCAATGCGGTATTTGTTGTCTGAATGAGAGGTCTTGCTGGCATAGTACTGACGTATGCGGTCCTGATCATTGATGAGGTTCAGACGATATTCCTGGATCAACCGGTGTAGATCCACGAATAGAGTACTAAATTCAAAATCTCCCTGGGCATTGAAGGATACCCGGTCAGAGTCCAGGTTCACCCGGCGCTCATTGACTTTTTTCTGAGATATTATCGCCAGGGTGTCAATATTCAATCTTTTACCCTCATAGATGAACTCCATATCCCGTAGGTTGGCAAAACCTACGATCTCATCTACCGTTAGCCCGGTGAAATCAAGCTCAACATAAGTGCTTAACGAAGCCTCGGTTTCCAGAAGATTCAGCGGTTTTAGGACGGCAGTATCAAGCGTAGCCTCCAGGGCGATATGATCCACATTTTCTCTTAAATCAATAAAGGCATTGGTATTGAATTTGAGATTTGGATCATTTATTTCCAATGCTCCGATAAAAAGCTCTTTCGCCAATCTGGCATCGGTAGTAATATTGGTGTAATTGTAATTATTAAATCCAAATTTGGTGACTTGAGCATTTAGCTGAAAATCTGCTTCCTCAATGGTGAATCCGGACCCCTGGATCTGACCGTCAAGCGCCACGGTTTGAAATACCTCCGGCTTACCTGACCAGCCACCCAGGTCGAAGTTATTCGTGGCAAGATTTCCGGAATATGTGGCGCTTTGAGTTTGATTATCAATTTTAAGGTTAATATCCGATACCAGGGTACCTAATTGAGTGTTAAAGGTACCATTGGCCACGAAATCTTTAGGGAATCCTAAAAACTGGCTGTTTAATCTAATGGTACCAAATTTTTGTGCTTCCAGAAACAGTTTATTGCCAATGAACGGCCTCAGGTCATGGGGGTTGACCACTGAGTTTGACAAACTGGCATCGATAAAGGTATCCTGAAAATCCGGCAAGCCTTCTAAACTGATATTACCTGCTAACCGGCTATTCTTACCAAATGAGAGCTCAACGTCATTGAAGTTAAAGGACCGTACCCGTCCATTGAATATACCGGTAAGTACATAGCGTTGTTCCACGTGCATTAGGTCCGGCACAAAAAGTTTCAGGTCCTCTGATGCGATGGTGGTTTTATTAAATTTTGCGGAGATCTGCACGCTATCCGTAAAACTGCTGAGAGCTGAAGGTTGGTCGAAATTAAATACCAGAGAATCCTGGATATGACTTTTACCTACCGCCAATTGCAAGTCCTGGAAGGACATTTTCTGAGAATTAAAATAAAAGTCGGTAGAGAAATTATGCACCCTTAAAGCTGTGAGTGGTTCAATAGCTTCCATTTCCCGGATCGATAACCTTACTGTATCATTGCGTATTTTGAGGTCGTGTATCTCACTATCCAGGCTGTCCAGCAAGAAATGGTGATAATCAAGCCCGTTGGTAATGGAATCCTTTTGAATATTATTCAATCGTACCTCGGAATCAAAAAACATTACCTTATCCACGATAAATTCTCTCTTCGCCGGTTGATCCTGAGGATTCAGCCAATTTTTTACACTTTTTATGAATACACCCAGATTTATCTCCTGGTCCAGCTGATATTTGGTCAGTCGGATATCGGCGCCCGTCAAATTGGCTTGATCCAGCTTGATTTGAGTCTCTGACACCAATCCTCCCAGATTGAAATCAATCCACAGATTGTCGATCCTGATCATAGGATTTTGCTGGCGGTCCAGTATGCGGAGTCCATCAATTGATAACTCATCAAACCAATTGATATCCACGTGCTCGATAGTTACGGGAAATTGTATTCGTTTAGAGGCCGTTTCTGAAAGTTCTTTTACTACCCTGGTTTGTATGAAGGGAATTTGCAATGCAGTGGTGAAGATGACAAAAAAAATGAGGACACTCATCACCACCCAAAAAATTGCTCGGACCAGGGGATTTTTAATAACTTTATGCTTTGATGTGCTCATCTACGAATGTCTACAGCACCCACTATTCTTGCCATTGAGTCCTCCTGTGACGAAACATCGGCGGCCTTGCTATACCAAGGAAAGGTACTCAATAATATAATAGCAACGCAATCTATACATGAAAATTATGGAGGTGTTGTGCCAGAATTAGCCTCCAGAGCACATCAATCAAATATTGTACCGGTTGTAGAAGCTGCTTTAAAAGAAGCTGAGTTAGGGCCCGATAAGCTGGACGCTGTGGCTTACACCAGAGGCCCGGGGCTACTGGGGGCGCTGTTGGTGGGTTCGGCTTTTGCCAAAGGCTTGGCAATATCCCAGCAACTGCCGTTAATAGCGGTAAATCACATGGAGGCCCATGTTCTAGCCCATTTTATTGAGGAACCTAGCCCTGAGTTTCCCTTTATTTGCTTGACAGTCAGTGGGGGGCATACCCAGTTGATCCTGGTAAAAGATTACCTGAAAATGGAAATTATCGGGCAGACTCAGGATGATGCGGTAGGTGAAGCCTTTGATAAAACCGCCAAATTGCTGGGTTTTCCTTATCCCGGAGGTTCTCATATTGATAAACTCGCTCAGCTTGGTGATCCTCAGGCATTTGACTTTCCACGAACTGAGATGCCGGGCTGGGATTATTCATTTAGCGGGATAAAGACAGCAGTATTATATTTCATACGCGATCAGGAAAAGCTCAATCCGGATTTTATCGCCGAGAACCGGGAAGATCTCTCTGCCAGTATCCAATACACCTTAATTGAAATGTTGGTAGCCAAGCTCATAAAAGCAGCAGCCCATTATGATATTTCAACTATTGCTATTGGGGGAGGGGTTAGCGCAAATTTGGGGTTGCGAAAAAGACTAAAAGCTTTGGCCGCTGATTTGAAGTGGAAGTTATATATTCCTCATTTCCAACATTGCACAGACAATGCCGCAATGATCGCACAGGCCGCATACTACAAGTTTCTTGCTGGAGATTTTTCCTCACAAGCCGAAAGCCCTGACCCCCGCTTGCCGGTTGGCGGGTAACCTAAACTATTAATTCCAGTTTAGTTGATTAAACCTTATCTTTGGCCGACATGGGCAGGGAGAAATCACCATATCGTGAGATAAATATCAAGAATAAAAAGGCTCGTCATCAGTATGAGATCCTGGATCAGTTTACTGCCGGTTTGGTGCTTACCGGAACGGAAATAAAGTCAATAAGAATGGGTAAAGCCAGCCTCCAAGAGGGATACGGGGTGTTTCAGGGAGAAGAATTGTGGCTGCAGGGAGTGCATATAGCCCCCTACAAACAAGGATCATATATGAATCACGAACCCCTGAGAAAGCGTAAGCTTTTGTTGACAAAAAGGGAGTTGAGAAAATTGCGGCGCTCCAGTGAAGAAAAAGGGTATACCATCATACCGCTAAAGTTATTTATAAATAAACGGGGACTAGCAAAGCTGATAATAGGCCTGGCTTCCGGAAAAAAATTGTATGACAAAAGGCAGGATCTACGCAAAAAGGAAGAGCAAAGGGAAATGAAACGGCTTCGGCAATGAGACATGGGTGATTATGGAATTTGCAGACTGCCGGTGGTTCCTTTGCGCAGTAAACCGGCGCACAGCAGCGAGATGATTTCTCAGCTGCTATATGGTGAATCTTACCAGATAGTTGCACATAGCCAGGATCTGGAATGGCTGCAAATCGTCCACAGTTTTGATGGCTACAGCGGTTGGCTTAATAGCCTACAACACCATTCTATTAGTGAAGAATATTATCATCAAACCAATAATACTGATCTACAGATAGTAGCCCAGCGCTCAGCTCAGGCTGAAATACAATCGGAAGTTTACCAATTGCCTATGGGAAGCATATTCCCCCTGTCAAGCCCTGAATTATTTACTAATACCGGACATTTTAGCTCTGATGCCCTTACCAAACCCCTTAGCCAACGTCTTGAATTCCGGGAGTTGGCTGATTATGCCAGGATATATCTCAATACTCCTTACCTATGGGGAGGCAGAACCCCCTGGGGAATAGATTGCAGTGGATTCGTTCAACAGGTTTTTCGCTTAGCCGGATATGCCCTGCCCAGGGATTCGTACCAGCAAGCTAGGCATGGTAGTCGGGTGAATACATGGGATCTGCAGAAACCTGGTGATTTAGCATTTTTTGCCTCTGACGGTAATAAAATTAATCATGTGGGTATTATATTAGAGGAGAATCGAATTATCCACGCTTCCGGAAAAGTGAGAATTGATTCTATTGAGCCGGCTGGCATTGTTGTAAATAAAATGATCACCCATAAAATGAACCGAATAAATCGGGTGTTGAAATGAACCGTAGGGTATTGGTGTTAAATCAAGATTATTCCCCGTTGTCTATATGCTCCATACAACGGGCTTTTTTGTTGATTTTTCTGCAGAAGGCCGAACTGGTATCCCAGTTCGAAGGTCAGTTTCTAAGAACCGTTACCCATCGCTTTCCTGCTCCTGCGGTAATTCGCATAAGCAAATATATAAGTATCCCATATAAGGGAGTGGAGTTATCCAGACAGAATGTTTTCAAGAGAGATAGCTATGAATGTCAGTATTGCGGGACCAAAACTGAACTGACCCTGGATCATGTACTGCCCAGGTCCAGAAAAGGACGTTCATCCTGGACCAACCTGGTGACTGCCTGTAAAAGCTGTAATGCCCGTAAAGGAGATTCTTTACCGGAAGAAGCCGGATTGGCCTTACGTACCAAACCTTATAAGCCTTCTTTTATTTTATTCCTCAGGGATTTCTCAGGCTATATTCAAGATGAATGGAGACCCTTTCTCGGTAATGCTCGCAGCGCTTAATAGAAAGGGTTTTTAATGAACTGAATTTTACCGTTCTTTGCCCCTCAAATAACCCAAATGTTCATGCCTGCATCTGATCTACCGCTGACATTGAACGTAAATTCCGATATAGAGGCCTTGCAAAAGGTAATAGTCCATCGGCCGGACCCCGGTATAGAATGGGTGACACCCGGCAATGCGGAATCTTTGCTTTATGATGATATTGTATTCCTGCCTCAAATGATGCACCAGCATCTACTCTTCCAGCAAGTAATACAAGCGGTGTTGGGACAAGATGCCCTGATAGAATTTCAAGACTTATTGGAGGAGCTTTTAACAGATACTCCCATAAGGAATCAAATATTGCAGCTGGTATTCGAGTTTGAGACTGTAAACCAACAGGATCAAAAGTTTATAGGGCATTTACCTCCCGCATCACTGGCGGCTACTCTTATTTCCGGAGTGGTGCCCGGGTTGCCTCGCACCCTGCTTTCTCCACTCCCTAATCATATATTTACCCGGGATCTCGGGGCGGTAGTGAATAGTCATTTTTTTACCTGCCTGGCTAGTAAAAGGCCTAGAATGAGGGAGTCAATATTAATTTGGTTCGTAACCCATTTCCATCCTTTATTTAAGCATGTACCCCATGTGGATCTGTGTAGCAACCCTCAGCAGCTACTAAAGGCATTGAATGATCCCGCTGTCGCTATTGAAGGAGGAGACCTGATGGTTATCAACCGGGAAAACTTGTTTATTGGCTGTAGCGAAAGAACCAACCAATATACTATTGAAAAGGTGGCCCGCTTGATGTTTGAATTGGATCTGGTTCAGCAAATTACTATGATCGATATACCAAAACTGCCTACCTGTATTCATTTGGATACGTTGTTTACCCAGATTGCCGCACAGGATTTCGTTTACTATCAACCCTATCTAGGCGCTAGCAGAAAGTTTGAAATCAAACAATACCGGGGAAGTGTAGATAAGGTTAAACACTTTCACTCAATAAGGGAATTAATGGAAGACATCCAGCCGAACGTTAACCTCATCCCTTGCGGAGACGGGCGCTATCCTTATGATGAACGCGAACAGTATGCCAGTGGATGCAATTTTGTAGCCCTTAAGAATAGCGTAGCCATCTCTTACGCCAGAAATTTAAAGACCCTGGAAGCCCTTAAAAGTTTTGGTTATCACGTGGTTCCGGCTACTGAGTTTTTGCAGGCCGTGGAGGATCGGCAACTTGAGGGAGCTGAACTGTCCCGACTGATCATTACGATACCGTCTTCAGAATTATGCCGGGCAGGCGGTGGTCCGCATTGCCTTACATTGCCATTGGTGAGGATTGGAAACTGATGGCCGCCTCCTGCCAAAATTTCTCCATTGATGAATTGAGGTCCCAGGCCAGGAAACTTGAGACTGAGGCCAGGGTGCTGGATCCGAAAAAGAATTTTCGCCAGCGACTTTCAAATAAAGTTATGGAGTATGTGGAGGAATACCTTGAACAGCTGCCTGCAAGATTAACTTACGATAAAACAAAACCACACCCCGACAATCCTTTTTTATTGCAGGAGGAGGGAGAAGACATTGAAAAGATTGTGGAAGTAATTGACCAGGAGGTCGATTCACAAGGACTTAACCCGGCCTCCGCTGGTTACATGGCCTATATACCAGGAGGTGGGCTAGTTCCTTCCGCCTGGGGTGATTTCCTGGCGGCTATAAGTAACCGGTACACCGGAGTATATTTTGCTTCCCCGGGAGGGGTATCTTTGGAAAATACCTTAGTGAATTGGATGTGTCAACTGATAGGCTGGAAGGAAGGCGCAGGAGGGACCTTGAGTTCCGGGGGGTCCATCGCTCAACTGACTGCAGTGGTAAATGCCAGAGATACTATGGGGGTGACTCCGGCCGATATTCCAAGGTCTGTGATTTATACCAGTTCTCAACTTCATCATTCCGCGATAAAGGCCCTACATATTGCAGGACTTGCCCAATGTGTAATCCGTGAGATACCCCTACAGGGTTATAAGATGGATGCTGAAAAGTTAAGGAAAATTGTCAGGCAGGATTTACAGCGTGGCCTCCAACCTTTCATGGTTATGGCTTCCGCAGGCTCTACCGATACCGGTGCAATAGACCCTCTGGAAAAGCTAGGCTCTCTATGCGAGGAACTGAGGTTGTGGTATCATGTAGATGCTGCTTACGGAGGGGCATTCTTATTGACACCCTATGGAAAAGAAGCTTTAAGAGGAATAGCAGCTGCTGATTCAGTTATAATAGATCCCCATAAGGGGTTTTTTCTGCCCTTTGGTACCGGGGCGCTCCTGGTGAAGGATCAGCAAAAATTGTATAAGTCGCAACGTTATTTTGCCTCATATATGCAAGATGCCGTTTCTGACCAATCAGAGGTTTCTCCCGCCGATCTCTCTCCTGAGCTGAGCAGGCATTTCCGGGGGTTGCGTATGTGGCTGCCGCTGCGATTGTTCGGATTAGCGGCATTCAGAGCGGCTTTGGAAGAAAAACTGTGGCTGGCAAGATACTTTCACGCCCGACTATCTCAAGATTATAGATTCGAAATAGGCCCTTATCCGGAGTTGTCTGTTACCATTTTCAGGTACTTACCCAGCAGGGGGGAAAGCAATGACTTCAACCAGAAACTAGCCCGTCGTTTACAGCAGGATGGAAGGGTATTCCTGTCCTCAACTACTTTAGATCAGCAGTTTTATCTTCGTATGGCGGTACTGAATTTTAGGACCCATATAGAGCACATTGATTTGGCACTTGAGTTATTGGATCAAATAGTGAAGGATCTGGAAAAGGAGTCTGATACTATATCAGAATAATTTACCGGACATGCCGCAGGTAATTCTTGTAGACGAACCCGTTGGCGATTTGCCAGTGATATTGCAACTCCAGGATTAGATAACCGTCGTTTGGCCCCTGTCCCAAGGTAGTACCGTCCAGTAAATCGCTGGAGCTATGGTAAAAGTGACCTTGAAACCTGATGCTGGTATTGGGGTTGAGATAATATGCCACTCCCGCACCAATGGGGACCACCAGTGTTGACTCTTGGAACACCACCCCGGACTCCAACGGAGGATCATCAACGGTAGTTCGAAACCTATTAAACCCGACACCTGCGGAAAGGTAAAAGTTAACTTTTTTGCTTGAGGATTCAATTTGATGATGCGGAAAAACGTTGTGTTCCAGACTTAGGGTATATTGTCGGTTTTTAGAGGTGAAAGAGCGATTGTTCCAAAATTCCGGCTCAGAGTCTGAAGCCAGGGCGAATCCCCTGAACTTAGCGGATAGTTTTAGGAATTGGGTAAGCCGGTAATCAATGTCCATACCCCAGCTAAAATTACCATACCCATGTTGAAGGTCACCATCCCCCAAGTTACTAAGTTCCCCGGTGTAGATAGCAACTCCTCCGGCTATTGCCACTGACCAGTTGGTATTAATCGGGTGAGCATACGCTCTAAAATAATTTTGGTGTGGCTGCTGATAGCGCATTTGCGCGGTTCCCGAATGGAGGGACAGGTAGAGGAATAACAACAGACAGAGACTATTTTTGAGCAGAAGTTTTAGTTTATAATTTTTGTAATACTGAAACGATGTCCTGATAGCTAACAGGTTCAAGGTTCAAGTTCAGGTTACGTTGAAGATCGGCTTCTATCTCATTCCAAAACCAGGATTCCTCTACTTTTCTAATGGCAATTATCTGCACTTCGGTGCCCTTTGGCACTAAACCTTTAAAAGTAAAACTACCCTCCTGAAGTTCCGCTTTGCCCACAGAGTTATAGCCATTCAGGGAATAGTATACTTCCGCATCTGAAACGGGTTCCCCTTCATATTGCAGGTTGATCAACAATTCCTCTACATCTACCGGGATTTGATAATCCACATTAAGCCATTGATCGAGCTCGTTGAAGGATACAGTATAGTATTCCTCATCACGTGCTTCCAGGTCGCTTTCTAGCTGCCAATCGTTTATACCTGGAGCAACTTCCAGGAACCTGTAGAATTGCATTTGCTCTGGGTCCCCGGTAGTCCGGTCAACCGGTACTTTCAGAATAAAGCGGGCATCTTGACGGATAAATACTTGTTCACCACCCTGAGTGATGTTCACATAGAAAGCTCCACCTGATTCCAGGGGAATGCCATTGGAAGTTGTAGGCACTCCAGAAAATATCATCTCTGATTTAGTAAAAGCCTGAATTAGCTGAACTTCAAGCTCCCCTTTGCAGGGATCCCCATTTCCGTAAACGCACAAATTCTGGGGTAAAATAAGCTGTGTAGGCGTATTACTAGTTTCATCATCCAACAATAAAGTATCGCCAAGCTCAGCTGTTACATTAAATTCCACAGGTTCAACTTCATTGTTAAGAAATACTTCTGAAGGTAGGTTGGTATTGGCTGCCGGAGGCACAAAATCTACCGTGCGGTCACAGCCTATTATTAAAAACAGGCTCATTATGAAATAAGGCAGAGTGCGGAGGGGGTAAGGTAGGTCCATGATTAGCGGTTTTATTAAATTAGACGTTAATTTTTAGGGATTGGTTGGATCATGGCTGATGTGAAGTCATATAATCCAGCGCCAAATAGCAAAGTGCTTTACTTCCTACGGTAAATCCACTTTCATCAATATAAAAATCTGGAGTATGATGGGGTGGATTTTCATTGGGATCAATGTCGGGGGGAGCCCCGCCAACAAAGAAAAACAAGCCCGGTACCTCCCTGGCGTAATAGGAAAAATCTTCGGCTCCCATAACTGCACTACGCAAATGCACCTGCTCCTTTCCAGCAGCCTCCAATAAAGAAGGCAGCATTTGGTCAGTTAATTCCGGGTCGTTATGGGTTACGGGATAGCCAATATTTATGGTAACCTCTGCCGAAGCGCCCATACTCTCTGCAATTTTGGTGGCGGTACGTCTGATTTTCTCATGCATCATCTGCTGCATATCAGTATCCAGTGATCTTATGGTTCCGACAATTTCCACTTCCTCAGGTATAATATTACTGCGAACCCCCCCATGAATGGAACCTACACTAATTACTGCGGGATTTTGGATAAGAGGAAGCTGCCGGCTTACAATAGTTTGTAAACCGTTTACGATCTGGGCGGCTGTAACTACAGGATCAATACCACCCCAGGGATAGGCTCCATGAGTTTGAGATCCTTTCACCACTATTTTGTAGGAGTCTGAGCCAGCCATTGTGCCACCCGGTCGGTATTTTATATGGCCCGCAGTGGTCTGTGAATTTATATGTAACCCAAAAATCACTTCGACCTTGGGGTTTTCCAGAACACCTTCCTTGATCATTAACTCAGCTCCTCCCTGTTCACCCTGTGGTGCCCCTTCCTCAGCAGGTTGGAAAATAAACTTTACAGTACCCGGCAGCTCTTCCCGGATCTGGCTTAAGGCGTGAGCCGCTCCCAGTAGCATGGCAATATGGGTATCATGACCACAGGCATGCATGACGCCCACCTGCTGTCCGTTGTATTCAGTGGTGACTTTTGAGGCAAAGGGGACCTGCACTCGCTCAGTCACCGGTAAGGCATCGATATCGGCTCTCAACGCCACTACCGGACCTGGTTTTCCTCCTCGCAAAATCGCCACTACTCCGGTATGGGCAATTCCGGTTTGTACTTCCAGGTCTAAACTTCGTAAATGCTCTGCAATGGTTTTTGAGGTTTCGAATTCGCGATTTGACAATTCCGGGTTTTGATGAAAGTGTCTGCGCCATTCAACCATCTGTGGTTCCAGGTCGGCAATGATATCCGATAGGCGTTGCTTTATTGAGGAGTCTTGAGACCAGAGGGGAGTGGAGGACCATAGTAGTCCGATCAAAAACAGGGGTATTATAGCTTTTATCATTCCTTTTTTTAGTGAACAATATAACCATTATTTAATTAACTCTATCCAGGAAAATCAGCCTCAAACCATTTCTGTGAAGCGGAATTCCCTCTAGTATTCTCATAAACTGCCCATAGGTTTACATAATACAACAATAATATTATATATATCTATTTATCATATACTTAACTAATATTAATTATATTATTAGTTTAATAATCAATTAATCTGTGCTACTTTCTATTTTTTGATATATTTACATTTGTAAACACGAGCTGTGGAGAATCGAATCAAACAGTTAATAGAAGCGGAAAAAATGAACGCCTCCAGGTTTGCCGAAACTATTGGGGTGCAGCGTTCCAGTATCAGTCATATAATCTCAGGGCGAAACAAGCCCAGTCTGGATTTGATCAATAAGATCCTGGAAGGCTTTCCCAAGGTCAGTACCGACTGGCTATTATTAGGTAAAGGCGACATGTACATTGATGAGTCTAACCCTAAGCCCCCGACATCCAGGTTAGAGTTTTCTCCACAGGCAAAATCTAAAAAAGCGGTCCGGGTAATCGTGTTTTATGATGACCAAACCTATGATGAATTTGCTCCGTGACTTGCGGGTTAAAAATTAAAGTCACTACCTGCAATATTCCGATAATTTACTACCTTTGCACTCCATTCAGGTGAATGGATCCTTTGGTGTTTAAGTTATTGCCAAAGGGTATGTTAAACAAATGCCGGTAGCGATGGCTCTATCCACCGGCGTACCTAAAGAGCCGCTAACATATAATATGAATAATAACGAACAAACTACTCCGGAACAGTCGCCACAGGCTGAGAATATTTCAGATTCTCAGCAGCCCGAATCAGTAGAACAATCAGCGAACGAATCATCCACTACTGAGGTAAAAGAAGCTAAGGGTCAGGATAAGTCAGAGGCTCCCGAGCAAGGCAGCTTTGATTGGGATAATGTACAATCCAAGGGATTTGGGGATAATTATACGGAAAGTGAAAAAGCTGAACTGGAAAAGCTTTATGAAGATACCCTGACCGAGATTGAAGAAAAGGAAGTAATCACAGGAAAAGTGGTGGGAGTAAATGACCGGGATGTTATCTTGAACATTGGGTTTAAATCAGATGGATTAGTATCTGCATCGGAGTTTCGGGATATACCGGATCTCAAAATTGGTGACGAGGTGGAAGTGTATATAGAAGAGCAGGAAAACGTAAACGGTCAGTTGGTGCTCTCTCGGAAAAAGGCCAAGATTGTACAGGCCTGGAAAAAAATTCAGGAAGCATATGAAAATGACCTGGTCATTGAAAGTGTGATTAAAAGGAGAACCAAAGGAGGTTTGATAGCTGATATTTACGGGGTTGAGGCTTTTTTACCAGGTTCTCAGATCGATGTAAAGCCCATCCGGGATTTTGATGTATTTGTGGATAAATCAATGGAGGTGAAAGTAGTGAAAATCAACTATGCCAACGACAACGTAGTGGTTTCACATAAAATATTGATCGAAAAGGACCTGGAAAAGCAGCGTGCAGAAATATTGAACAACCTGGAAAAAGGTCAGGTATTAGAAGGAGTGATCAAGAACATGACCAACTTTGGGGTATTTATTGACCTTGGTGGTGTGGATGGATTACTTCATATTACTGACATCAGTTGGGGTCGCATCAATCATCCGGAAGAAGTTCTCGAACTGGACCAAAAGGTGAACATAGTAGTATTGGATTTCGATGATGATAAGAGACGCATCTCATTGGGTATGAAACAACTTACTCCTCATCCATGGGATAGCCTGCCTGAAACTATCGAGATCGGTACCAAAGTGAAAGGTAAGATCGTAAATGTTGCCGACTATGGCGCTTTCCTGGAAATACAACCTGGAGTAGAAGGATTAATACATGTTTCGGAGATGTCATGGTCACAACATCTGAGGAACCCCCAGGATTTCATCAATATAGGGGACGAGTTGGAGGCAGTGGTATTGACCCTGGATCGTGAGGAGCGAAAAATGTCCTTGGGAATAAAACAACTAACAGAAGATCCTTGGACAAAGGAAAATGTGCTTACTAAATATGCAGTGGGCACCCGGCACAGCGGAGTGGTACGCAATCTCACTAACTTTGGCTTATTTATAGAATTGGAAGAAGGGATCGACGGTTTGGTCCATGTATCCGACCTCAGCTGGACCAAAAAAATCAAGCATCCTTCAGAATTTGTTAAAGTGGGAGAAGAACTGGAGGTGCAGGTATTGGAATTGGATGTGGAGAATCGACGTCTGGCCCTAGGCCATAAGCAGTTGGAAGAAAATCCCTGGGATACCTTCGAAACGGTTTTTGTACCTGGGTCAGTCCACAAGTGCACGGTATTGAACAAGACTGATAAGGGTGCAATACTGGAACTTCCCTACGGCCTGGAAGGGTTTGCCACCAAACGACACTTGATAAAGGAGGATAAATCACAGGTTGAATTGGGAGAGTCTCTTGATTTTAAGGTTATTGACTTCTCCAAAGAAGACCGCAAAATCCTGTTGTCTCATACCAACACCCACACTGAAACCAAAGCTGAGCCTCCGGCACGGCGTAAAAAGTCGTCAAAACCTTCCGGATCTCCGTCCAAGGCACCAGAGAAATCTACCTTGGGTGATCTTGAGGCGTTCTCCGTGTTAAAAGCGCAAATGAGTGACCAACAAGAGGAAGAGAAAAAGAAGACTTCGGAGGATTCTCCCGCGCAAGAGGAGGAATAACCGGCATTGTACTAAAAATAAATAATGCCTAACTTCCGGGAATTGAAGGTCGTGTGGCCGAGTGGCTAGGCAGAGGTCTGCAAAACCTTTTACAGCGGTTCGAATCCGCTCGCGACCTCATGTAGGTCCCTGATGGTTCAGGGGCCTATTCTTTTTTAACCAATCTTATTTTATTTATTACCTTATGATATATTCAGGTGGTATAAATCAAAATTCGGCTGTCGGTCATGGTGAATATAATTTTCAATGTCGCTTACTGGATATTGTTGTTTACCTTCATTTTTGGCGATAAGATATTATGACATTGGCCATATAGCCTTTATTCAACAAGACTTTGAAATACCGTTGGTCAGGATTTACGGCAACGGTTTAATATTAGGCATATTAGTAGGTATACCTTATAGTATAATGGAGGCCTACCTTAAAAACAAAGGTCTATATAAATACTCCCTGGCTCGTATAATGATCAACCGAACCGCCATTCAATTTATTATTACCGCTGCGGTGCTGTTGGGGATTTCCTATGTCAATTTTTTTCTGGATGTTGAGAAAGGCAATATAGATGGAGAAACCACCGGATTCCGACAATATGTATTCAGTGCTACAGTGCAATTCCTTTTTTTAGGAGCTTTCATCGGGAACCTGATATTGGGAATTTTTCGACTCTGCAATTAAAAATTGGAGAGGGTATTTTTTATCAGCTACTATTGGGGAAATATCGCCCGGCACAGGAAGAGAACCGGGCTTTTCTGTTTTTAGACCTTAAGTCCTCTACCACCATAGCCGAGCAGTTAGGCCATGAACGGTACAGCTACTTCATTCAGGATTGTTTTAAGGATCTGCATCCAGCTTTGATGGCTCATAACGCTATGGTGTATCAGTATGTTGGTGATGAAGCAGTACTGACCTGGGAGTCAGCAAAGGCGATGGAAAACGCCAACTGCGTAAGGTTGTTTTTTGCATTTGTCCGCCAGCTAAGATCCAGAGAAGATTATTACCAAAAAACCTATGGTGTATCGCCTTCATTTAAAGCAGGTATAAACGTGGGCCCGGTAATGGCTGCTGAAGTAGGAGTGGTTAAAAGGGAGATTGCCTACCATAGTGATGTGCTGAATACCGCAGCCAGGATCCAGGAACAATGCAACCAAAAAAATGCCTCGTTGTTGATCTCGGAAAATATGCTAAATCATCTACCGGAATATCATGGATATGAAGTAATCGACCAGGGAGCAGTTATGCTCAGGGGTAAAGGGCAGCAGGTCAGCATATATGAAATACGGGAATGGTCACCAAGCTTGAGGTAATTTTAGAGATTGGCACTAAAGACTTTTAGGACAGTCTCCCTCCAAGGACAGGATCCAGGATTTAATTAAGTCTACACCTTCCCTGTGTACTAAGGTACGGCCAAGTTCCGGCATCATTTCTCCGGGATCGGTGCTTTCCATTCGATATACCAGAATAGAGGCTTCCGGTTTACCAGGGACCACGTCATAATCCCGCCCTCCGGAACCGCTACC
Organism: Cyclobacteriaceae bacterium; assembly: GCA_965224285.1. Classification (GTDB taxonomy): domain Bacteria; phylum Bacteroidota; class Bacteroidia; order Cytophagales; family Cyclobacteriaceae; genus JAJCYK01. The sequence continues at coordinate 1,465,222 of OZ245043.1, read as the reverse complement.
GGCTGAAACTGGAGATTTACAAATGCCCAATTGGGAATCGTTCTGATAGTCAGTGGTTAGATATAATCCTGAAACATAAGCCGGCCCATGCTCATTATGGCATATGCCGCAGTTTATTTCCAGATAGGACAGGGCCCGATCCTCCAGTAACGCGGTGGTGTCTGACCAGGAAACGATAGCTTTATACTCACGGTCACCCTGTAGGTCGAAGGTCAGGTAATCCATCTGCTGCCACCTTTGAAGTTGATTTTCATGACCTCCATCGTAGGGGTATGATTTATCCAGATAGGATAGTCTGGGCCCGATGGGTTTTAACTCTTCTTTGTATTCATGACATCCTTTACATTGGTTCTTATTAGGTACGATATAGGCTATTTCCCTTTCATTACCCTCTGCATCTGTCCAGAGCACATTTTTAATATCACCCGCTACATCGAGATATGCTTCTGACTGCTCTTCATTCCAGACATAGGTCAGGGCATCCCATCGTTCCTCCCCTTTGACCAATAGCCTTGTTTCCAGAATTTGCCGGCCGGATTGAAAATCCTTTGTATCTACCGGATAATAAAAATTTTTAATTAGTACGGCGCCAGTGGGAAATACGAACACCTCATCAGCCTGAACTACCCGGGCGCTGGCGCCGGGGGGCATCCACACGAATCGTTTTTTCTCCGCATAATCACTGAATAGGGGGGAGATCACGTCGTAAGGAAGCACTCCGGTATTTGGTTCTAACTGCCACAGATCCCCTTTGAAGAATTGATACTGGGATAATTTTTGGTAGGGTGAGCTGGGGTCTACATGTACCTGATTTACATGATTACAACCCACAGCAATGAGGATAACCCAAACTACAAAGGCAAGTTTTGATGGCCGCATTACCCAGGGATTTTCTTTAATCACAAATTTACACCTTCAATCGCCGGCATGTCGCATTGATAATCTGATAAATCTCGATCCATATTTTTTATCCAACCCGCCACATCGTTGGCCAGATGAGCGTTCAAATTAGAAGTCTTGAGGTCATCACCATTATCAGAGAAGCAAATAGGTGGCTCACTGCTCTCAGGATTAAAAATACCGTCAATTAATATATCCTGTGGCACACCTTGGTATAAGGCTGATAATAACTGGCCATATTCAGTGGTAGAGTCCATAGGTCCTTCTCCCGCCAGAAAGGTATTGTGGTGGATATTAACACCCTGATAAAACGGGTCAAAGCCGTTGGTGGTGCTATAGGGCCTTTGGGTAAAAAGGTAGCTGATAACACCTAAGCCAAGGGTATTGTGGTCTAGAATTTCATTTTCAAAAATCTCCACATCCCGGTGAGCTACCAAGGTTATACCCGAACCAGGTGGTAAAATATTTACCATTCCTCCTTTAGGTGAGAAGTTCTGAAAGTTGTTTGACCGGCAGATATTTTGATAGACCCTAACACTGTAGCCGAAAGCCTGGGGTAAGTCTGGTAGATTAAACACCAATATCCCTCCGGTATTGTTTTCCGAGAGATTGTCATAGCAGTCTACATTCCTGCTATTTTCAATTTCAATGCCCGCCACGTTGTGATGGGCAAAATTGTCTCGCATAATTACGTCCGTACACTGACCAACATATAGCCCTGCATCTGATGCGAAGGACGCTTCACAATTTTCAATAAGTACCTTGCGGCAAGCCACCGGATAAATGCCGTAACCGCCATTGGTGGAGTCAGCGCCGGTGGTCCAAGTTACCCTTAGATTACGCAGCGTTAATCCGTCTGAATCCTGGATCTTTATACCATCACCTTTCGAGTCCTCTACACTGAAATCCTCTAAAGTCAAGTTGTCAGCTTTTAGAAGTAAACCCTCTGCCCCCTGAATCTGACTTTTGAAAGACAATACAGTTTCTTCTTTGCCCTTACCTTTTAAGGTAATACCGGGTACACCATCCAGGGATAAAGATCGGGTTAATTCGAAATGGCCTTCAGGCATCAATATCACTGCTCCACTATCGGCAGATATTAATAAAGTTTGTAAATCCTGTTCGAAATTATCCGCGCTAACGGTCCGCTGAAGATGGTCCTGATCCTGTTTTTGGGAACAAGCCATCAATATAAGCATCAGGATACAGCTAAAATGTACTTTCCAAGTTTTCATCATATTATCAGTTTTGAAAGCGAGAATCTTTCTCACTTTCAAAAATAAGCAAATATCTACTGGTTTGCAGAAGATGGGCTATCCAGGGATTACCGCCAGCGCGATCTGATGTAGGCGGATACCATGTTAGGATCAAAAGTGTGGAGTTTTTTCCTCACTGTATGTTGCCGAGCGCTTTTGACAGAGGTGAATTATTCTCACATACCAATTAAAGCTCAGTAGTTATGATATATCCAGACAAGATTGTAGAATTTCAGGTTAAGCGTGCAGTTTATATCAAAATCTTTCATCCGGGGCCACGTCAGGAGATATCTTTAGATCGTAAATCATTACCCATAATGAGTATCAATTTCCACGTGCCAGGCCATAAAAGTAGGTTTTACTGCTATTTCGGGGCCTTGGCATAGAAATCGCACTATTTCACGCAATCAATTATTTTAATATTAATAAGATACCAACTACCATGAAGATTTTTGATTTAATACTTGTAGTACCTTTAATAATTGCATTGAGCTGTCAGACAGCTGAGCAAAGTTCGACGATGAACGACGCTTATGATGATGAGCAGGAAAATATAACAGAGGAACAGGAAAGTACCTTTGAAAATGTAAAAGAGGACGTTAAGGAAGCAGGAAGAGATGTAGGTGAAGCAGTGGAGGGAGCTGCTAATGATGTAAAAGATGTAGTAGAAGGAACTACAGATGCTCAAGATCAAGCAGAAGATTTAGCGGAGCAACGGAAAGATGCTGCTGAAGAAGCCAGAGAGCGCGAAGAAGACATCCGTGAAGGCGATACCCAGCAGGAAGAAGATAAAGACGAGCAGAATAACTAATACATGGAATTAGTAAATTCAGATTCCATTAAATTCGGCCAAGGTAGTCAACGCCTTGGCCGAATGTGTTATGGCCTGTGAACAATGCGCAGCCAGTTGTTTAAAGGAAGAAATAGTGGACAAAATGATATCTTGTATAGAGACGGATCGGGATTGCGCTGATATTTGTTCATAATCTCTTAATTTGGTAATACGGCAATCAGATTTACTATAACCAGCATTAGAATCGTTCATTGCCAGCTGTGAATCATGCGCTAGTGGCTGTAAACAACATCATTCGGATCACTGCCGCCTTTGTGCTACAGCATGTCGCAAGTGTATAGACGCATGTAAAGAATACCTCAATAACATTTAAAAACTTAACATAACTTACTTAACTATGAAGATTGATCTTCAAACTGTAAATTTTACTATCTCTGACATTTTTAGGGAGCAAGTCGAAGCCAGGATCCATTCTTTCGATAGATACTATCAGGGTATAACCGGGGTGGATGTATATTTAAAAGACTTAAACAGCTCGGTGCCGGAGAAGAAAACCAAGATTGAAATGCGGATATTCATACCGGGAGAGGATGTCTATGCCGATGCTGAGGGAAGTAATTTTCCGGAAACATTGGGTAGAGTATCAGATAAGATAATCGGGCAACTGCGTAAGAGAAATGAAATTCAAAAAGAGAAACGATGAGTTTTTTAAACCGCCAAAAATTTAATGACCTAATAGAATACCAGGCACCACACTGCGTTTCAATTTACTTGCCCACTTCCCGTGCCGGACGAAGTGTTGACCGGGGAAAACAGCAAATAAGGCTGAAAAATTCAATTAAGGAGGCCAGCGCTCAACTATCCTCGGTGGGGTTAAACCATACTGAGGTGGAAGAAATTCTGCACCCTCTAAAAGAGAAGCTTGAGGATGTTTACTTCTGGCGTCATCTTTCCGATGGACTGGTGTTTTTCCTGGCCAAGGACAAATTCCAGACTTTTCAAGTACCATTGGACGTTAAAGAAAAGGTTTATACTGCCAATCATTTTTACTTACTGCCATTATTGAACCTGTTTAATGGCGATGGCCGATTTTTTATAATGAATCTCAGCTTGGGAAATTTAAGGTTTTTTGAAGCTACCCGTTATACCATCACCCCGGTGATCATGGAAGGCCTGGTTCCGGAATCAATTGAAGAGGCTGTGGGCACTCAAACCACTGAGGAACAATTGCAGTTTCGGTCTGGTCATACAGAGGGTGATCAAGCTATGTATCATGGACACGGTTCTGGTTCTGAAACTGAGAAGAAAGAGGAAATTCTCAAATATTTTAGGTCCGTTGACAAAGGACTTATGCAAATGATTCACGATGAGAAGGTACCATTAGTACTTGCAGGTGTTGATTATCTGATACCTATCTACCGCGAAGCTAATAGTTATCTTCACCTGATTTCTCAACATGTTTCCGGAAATCACGACCAAACCGACCCTGTAAGTCTACATGAAAAATGTTGGCCACTGGTAAAACCAGTATTTACCGAAGCACGTGATAAGGCCCTTACAAGATATAAAGAGGAGCCGGATCCTGTGAAAGTTACTTCCGAATTGAACAAGGTGGTTTCTGCCGCGGTAAACGGACAAGTCGACATACTGATGATTAACCCCAGGCGGGAAATTTATGGCAAATATGTGGTGGAGCATGACAAAACTATGATTGAAGAGGAAAAAGACCTAGCCAATACGTCTTTGTTGAATCTTGCCGCGGTGCGATCGTTCCAACAAGGTGGTGAGGTGTATATTATGGATGAAGACACCATGCCGGTGCCGGTTGAACCCATGAATGCTGTGTTGAGGTATTAATTGTAATCCGCAAACAGAAAAGGTTATTACTTAAACCACAAGCCCATTTTTCGTAAAAGTCCTGCTATGATAGGCTTTGTGGCAAGGAGGATTATTATCAAAATCAAAGCAGCCCCGGTTAGCAGTTTTTGGTTTAAACAGAAGTGAATAGCCACGGGTAAGGATATCATCAGGCCATATATCAACGTTTCTGCGATACATTTCATAAGGCCCATATTGCGATACCAAACGGGAAGATATTGCTTGATGTTGACCGTAGTCATTTTTTTCAGCCATAGTTTATAGAGTTGAAGCCCAGCTTCGGCTATGAGCGATATAGACAGACCAAAAATCATCACCTGCCAAAACTTCATTTCTCGATTATTGGTGAAATTATCTGCAACGGCAATCCAAATTACCATCAACATAATAAAAGGAATGCTAACGGGTAGAAACTTGGTATTGCCCTTTATTATCCTGCGGTCAATTAGAAACAAAATCATGTAAGAAACACATAGTATAAGGGAGTATTTCAATAGAATTATAAAAGTTTCCATGCACCGAAAGTTTTAAAAGTATTTTTTTAGACTCAGAAACCGGGCTTCCCACAGATGATAACTACCGTAACTTATTATTAGAGTCACGGCCAAGTAAATTGGAAGCGCCAACCAATCATGTGTTACAAGTTGGAGAATTTCTTGATAGTATAGGTTATATATTATCCAGTGATAAACATATATACCGTATGAATACTTTCCTAGGAATAATAACCACCTCTGCTCCAATATCCCCCGTAAATACTTTCCAATAATTCCTTGCTCGAATACCAGGATCAGGACTGCCCCTGAACTTAAAGCGATAAACAGATATCCGAATTTTATAATTAGCGGATTGCCCATAGATACACTTCTGGAAATTACCACCACCATTAATAGACCTGCAATGGATAGCAGAAGACCAGGCACGGCGATCTTCTTCAATAGCAGTTGGTGGTGGCGAATTCCAAAGGCTAACAATGCTCCAATGAGCAGGGTGTCGAAACGAGCTGCAGTAAAAGTATAGGCAAAAGGCATTTCGGGATATACAAACCGGATCGTCACACTAATTGAGATGCCAGTCAGAATAATTTTTGGGATATGTTTGGTTGGAACCCACAATACCAGAAAAGGCCAGATCAAGTAAAACTGCTCCTCAATAGCCAGCGACCAGAAGTGATTTAGAGTGCTATTAGGTGGCCAACCCTGGAAAGCGAAGAGTAAATTTTGGGTGTAAGTCCAAAAATATTCCTGGTGGTCAATCAAATACCGAAATTCCTCTGTTTTAGGAATAAGAATAAAGAATAAAGCCAGTACCAAATAATATAATGGAAAGATCCTCAGGGTCCTGCGTCCGATGAAGTTCCTGTAATAATTTGGTTTAAGCCTGGTGTCTAGTAATATACCTGTAATCAGGAACCCTGACAGCACAAAAAAAATATCCACGCCTACCCATCCAAAATACCAGATTCGGTTAAGAGGATAATCCGATAATCCGAATGTGTGATGAATGATAACCAGTAATACCGCCACTCCTCGTAAGCCGTCCAGGGCCGGGATATGACCTTTCTGGTATAATAAATTGGAAAATTTTAGTTGGTGTATTGGTTTAATCGGGATTGGGTTTTACTGGTGCAGGAATTCCTTCATTACCTGCAAGCAGAATTGATTCTGTCTAAAGTGAAAAAAAATGTTAGACAATTGCAAACATTACCTAAAAATTCAACTTCAAACTGGGCTTAGGTTACTAATTGATGATTCCCCCATCAATGGATAATTTTACTAACCCTGTTTAAGGCTAAGGATTGAATGCCTGGGTTGTGGTAGAGCATGCTGACTTATATTCTTTTAGACCATGATTTAATAATTGAATTTACCTAATCAAATGTTACATGCATGGATTTTCGCCTTCAATTGTATTTGTTCAAAGGATGGTAATGTTAATATTTGTTCTAACCTGTAGCCCCCCTTAAAGACAAGGAATTAGGTGAGATTCAATTAGTGCAAATAACATTTTCCTAAACCGGAATTTATGGTAATTTTAGATTACCTAAATCTTAAAATAATATTATTTAATCTTGTTTAAATTAAAAAAAACCAGGATATTTGTAATTTGCCGAAGCATGCTGAATGAGCTTGCACAGGCGATTTTGCCAACGGAAATTTTTATATTAATAATTACTACTTATGCATCTGAGTGACAGTAATTTAGGAGACTTTACAAACCCTGCTGATCCTTGGAACTTTAGTTTTGATCTGAGTCGCTATCCATTTCTGAGAGACCATGCTTTTCAGGATATGATAGTACTTCCAGGTTCTTTCTATATTGATCAGGCGTTACAATTTGCTAAAGCACAGAATATTGATACTATAAGCTTACAAAAAGTAAGTTTTGAACAGGTCCACCTGGTGGATGATCAGAAGCAAGAATTAACCTTGGTGCCGGTCAGGGTAAATGGCCGCCAGCAAATAGAATGTCAAGGTTCTAGCATGCCCGCAGACCGCCCTTACGCTAAAATGGTCTTGCCAGGAAAACAATCCCATACCTTTAAGAAACGCGATCTGGATAAATTCCGGGAAGAAGCTGTTGAAATTACCAGCAGTGAAGTCTTTTACCATAAATTGCTGGAAAATGGTAACCAATACGGACCGCATTTTAGAACAGTACAACGTGTTTGGAGTGGTGAGAACTGTTCCCTGGGATTAATTGCCGTCAATGATTCCATTAGACAGCAACAGCAACATTTTGCAGTTCATCCGGTTATGTTGGATGCCTGTGTGCAGGTATTGGCTCTAACTGGCAGTAAACCCGGGCAGACATTTGTACTAAGTGGATTTGAAAATATCCATTTGCAACAACCTTTAACCGAAGATTTTTTCTGTCTGATAGAGTTGACTGAGGAGCATCGTGCCGATCTGACATTATTTAATTTAGAGGGTCAGCCAATAGGAGCCTTGGAAGGGGTGAGCTATAGTTTTCTGGATTACCAGAATCAGTCGCAGCCTACCAATCAACTGCAAATAGCCTCCAATTTCACTGCTGACCTGGTAAAGGAGTCATTGGATTTTTGGAGTAGTAAGTTGGCCATCCCATTTTCTACGGAAATAGCCCCTTATAATCAGGTTTTCCAAGAATTATTAAACCCGGCTAGTGGGTTGCAATCCAATCAAAGTGGAGCCAATATATTATTAATTAATCTGGCCGACTGGGCTAGAAAGGGGCATCGATTGCATCATAACTTTGACCGATCAGAAACCCGCAGAATTCTTGAAGACAGGAATTCATATCGCTTGCCAAATGGGTTGGAAATTGCTCACCTTAATCAGTACGAGACCGAATATGTGTTTCAGGAAATCTTTTTGGACCGGAGTTATTTAAAGCATGATATCGCGTTGGAAGATGGGGATATCATTATAGATATTGGCGCCAACATTGGGCTATTCTCTCTTTGGGTGAATCATATGTGCCAAGACCCGGTGGTTTATGCCTACGAGCCTTCTCCGGTGGTACACGAAATTTTGGCCACTAACGCCAAGTTGTATGGGAAGAATATTCGACCGTTTGCCTATGGCGTCTCTGACCGTCGAAAGGAGGCGGAGTTCACCTTTTATGAAAAATCCTCGGTTTTCTCCAGTTTTAATGCTGATGAAGAGCTCGACAAAGAGGCCATTAGTGCGGTGGTTCGCAATATGCTACGCGAGAGCGCTACCACTGATACAGGAGCACTGGACCAATATGTAGAAGAGATCATGGTAGACCGCATGCAGAGTAAACACTTCACCTGCAAGCTTATATCCATTGATGATATCATCCAAGAAAACGACATCGAACATATCGATTTATTAAAAATCGATGCCGAGAAAAGTGAGTTACCGATTTTACAGGGAATATCAGATGAAAACTGGTTGAAGATCAAGCAGATTGTAATGGAAGTGCACGACACCGAAGGTCCGGTTATCGAAGAGGTGCGCAGTATTCTCGAACAACAGGGATTTGATTTTCATATAGAGGAGGAGGATCTACTACAGCATTCTGGATTATACAATATTTTCGCCACCCGCAAAGGAATAGAATTACCAGTAGATAAATCCGATCATTTAAAAGACATTCGGGACAATGCTAAAGATTTTGCAGGAGCTTTGGCTAACACTGCTCCCCGGTCCTCTGTACCCTACTTAGTGATGTTTACTCCTCCGCCTGAAGAAATGAACGATTTGGATCGGGATAGGATAAGGGATATAGAACGCTCTTTAGTAGCACAGATCGTTCAGATCGATAATGTTTATGCCTATGGAAGCGAGGTGGTGGAAGAGTATTATCCGGTGGAGCACATTCATGACCCAGAAGGAAATCAGATCGGGCACGTGCCCTATACACCTGAGTACTTTGCGGCTTTGGGCAGTACAGTATCCAGAAAACTTTACAGCTTATTGGCATCTCCTAAAAAGGTGATAGTATTGGATTGCGACAATACGCTATGGCAAGGGGTGGTTGGAGAAGATGGTTATCAAAATATTAAAATTTCCTCCGGACATAAATTCCTACAGGAATTCATGGTCAAGCAAACTGAAGCCGGAATGATATTGTGCCTCTGTAGCAAGAATGCGGAAGGTGACGTTTTACAGGTATTCCAAAAGCGATCCGATATGGTTTTAGGGCTTGATAAAGTGGTTGCTCATAAAATCAATTGGGAATCCAAATCGGAGAATATAAAACAGCTGGCTCAGGAATTGTCACTGGGATTAGACAGCTTTATTTTCATTGATGATAACCCGGTGGAATGTGCTGAAGTTAGGGCTGCCTGCCCCAGTGTAGTAACTCTTAATCTCCCTGCCGATGATAAGGAGATCCCAGGGTTCCTGAAGAATATCTGGGCGTTTGAGAAGAGCACGGTAACCAGCGAGGACAGGAAACGTACCCTGATGTACCAACAGAATCTGGAAAGGGAGCAACTCAAGCAGGAATCTTTGAGTTTGAAGAGCTTTATCGATGGTTTGAATCTGACGATCCGGGTAGGAGAACCCGACACTGAGCATATACCTCGAATATCTCAGCTTAGTCACCGCACCAACCAATTCAATTTTACCACCATTAGGAGATCCGAGACCGAGGTATCTAAACTGCTGCAATCAGGTGATTTACAAGCCAGGATAGTGCATGTAGATGACCGATTTGGGGATTATGGCTTAGTGGGGGTAATGCTTTACTCTTTTGAAAAGAAGTCTTTGAAGGTGGATTCCTTTTTATTGAGTTGCCGGGTTCTAGGCAAAGGAGTGGCATACCGCATGCTAAATGAGTTGGGCACTATTGCTCAGGATCATGGACTATCTCAAGTAATATTGTCTTATCTGCCAACGCCAAAGAATACGCCAGCCCTGAATTTTCTGGAAACTGTTGCCGGAGCATACAAACGAGAGTGGGAAACTGGTTTTCAATTCAATTTACCGGCCAAAAAAGCTGCGGAAATAAAATTCGATCCGCATCATGAGGATGAGTTGCTTCAAAGTACCAAGCCCACCAACAAAAAAGAGGCAGTTACTCTGGTATCTGACGAAACACTTACAGAGGTGGCCCGGGAACTAACTACGGCAACGCAAATTCTTAAGCAGATCCAGAAGGAACAGGCTATCGAAGTAAAGGAGGACCCCAGTGCAGATTTTGTGGCGCCTCAAAATGATTTGGAAAAATCCATAGCAGAGATATGGCAGCAGGTAGTTGGAACCAACCGAGTTGGTGTCAATGACAACTTTTTTGAGATCGGTGGTACTTCGCTGAAAGGAGTCCAATTAGTAGCTTTATTAAAGAAGAGATTAAATCTGGAGATATCCATTGTAAACCTGTTTGAAAACCCTACCATTAGTTCAATGGTACAGGGATTCCAAGGAGGTGATGAGGTCACCCAGAAAAGCGCAGAATCAAGTAGGGCTAGAGGAGCGAGTAGAAGAGAACGCAGAAAAGTAAGAAGCAGGCGATAATGGCATCTATGCAGGACCTTATCAAAAACATTAGCGAGTTTGATATTGCGGTAGTCGGGCTGGCTGGTCGATTTCCAGGCGCCAATAACATCAAGGAATATTGGGATAATTTAGCTAATGGAAGGGAATCCATAACTTTTTTCTCAGATGAGGAATTACAGCAAACAGCTGTAGACCCCACGTTTATTGCCGCTCCTAACTATGTTAAAGCAGCACCTGTATTGAATGACTACCGGTCGTTTGATGCCCGATTTTTCGATTACTCCCCTAAGGAGGCAATGTTGATGGACCCACAGCAAAGGGTTTTCCTGGAATGTGCCTGGCACGCCTTAGAGCATGCCGGTTATAATCCTTTCACAATCGAGGGACCGGTAGGAGTATTTGGAGGTACCGCAATGAATACTTATTTCATGAATAGCGGTTATCATGGTCAATTTGTGACAGATTACCTAAGTACCCTGATTGGTAATGATAATAATTTCCTTACCACCAGGGTGAGTTATAAACTTAATTTAAAAGGACCGAGCGTTACGGTTCAAACAGCCTGCTCCACATCCCTGGTGGCAATTCACCATGCCTGCCAAAGCCTGATAAATGAAGAATGTGACATGGCGCTGGCCGGGGGAGTTTCCGTTAGGGTACCCATGGAATTAGGCCATTTCTATAGTGAGGCAGCAGTATTTTCTCCTGACGGTCATTGTCGACCATTTGATGCCACTGCTCAGGGAACCATATTTGGCAGTGGTGTGGGAATGGCTACCTTAAAAAGGCTGAAGGATGCAGTATTTGATGGTGATAGCATTCATGCGGTAATAAAAGGATCCGCGGTAAATAACGATGGCTCCAGGAAAACTGATTATACCGCTCCTAGTGTCAATAGCCAGGCAGAAGTTATTATAGAGGCTTTGGGTAGTGCCGGAGTAACAGCCGACACCATTTCCTATATAGAGGCCCATGGCACCGGTACCTACCTGGGGGATCCCATTGAGGTGACCGCCTTATCAAAGGCATTTAGGATGGATACTGATCGCTTACAGTTCTGCGGAATAGGTTCAGTAAAATCTAATATTGGCCATTTGGACGCGGCGGCGGGAGTTGCAGGACTGATAAAGACAGTGTTGGCGCTTAAGCATAAAAAGATCCCGGCCACCATAAATTTCGATAAGCCCAATCCGGAGATCAATTTCTCCGATAGCCCGTTTTATGTCAACCATACTTTGAGGGATTGGCAAAGCGACGGCACCCCCCGCAGAGCCGGAATTACTTCATTGGGAATTGGGGGTACCAATGCCCATGTCATACTGGAGGAAGCGCCGGCCCTGGAAAAAATAGAAAATTCAGGAAAACCCAGGCTTCTGATTTGGTCGGCCAAAACCAGAAAATCGTTGGAGGAAAATACTGAAGATCTAGCTCATTACCTGGAAAGTTCAGCACAAAACCTGGACGATATCAGCCATACCCTTCAGGAAGGTAGAGCCCATTTTGATCATCGAAGTGTGCTGGTAGTAAAAGATAAACAGCAAGGTGCCGAGCTGCTTAAAAATCCAGACCCCTCCAAGGTTCCGCAGAAAATCGTAAAGGAGCCTGCCAAAGAAGTGGTGTTTCTTTTTCCCGGATCTGGTTCCGCTTATCCGAACATGGCCAAGGATATCTATCATGAGGAAGCTGTGTTTCGAGATGAGGTGGACAAGTGTCTACAGTATCTTGAAACCGAGATGGATCTCAGTTTAAAACCGCTGCTTTTTCCAGAGCCAGGTCAGCTAAAAGAGGCAAAAAAAGAATTTAAACGGCCTTCAATTGGTATTCCAGCATTGTTTGCCGTCTCTTACGGCTTGGGAAAATTATGGTTGCACTGGGGCATAAATCCGGTAGCCATGGTGGGACACAGTGTGGGAGAATATCTGGCGGCTTGCTTTTCCGAGGTAATGAGTTGGCAACATGCTTTATACATGGTAACCATTAGAGGCCGCTTGTTTGAACAGATGCCCCCCGGCTCCATGATGAGTCTTCCTATGACCGAAGATGAAATCAAACCATTTCTTACCCCGAGATTAACTTTTGCTGCTATAAACAGCCCCACCTCCTCTGTGGTTTCCGGTCCCAATGAAGACATCGACGAACTGGAATCAAACTTAAAAGAGCGGGGAATTGAAACGCGTAAGCTGCTAATTAACTTGGCTGCTCATTCCATAATGATTGATGATATTCTGCCGGAATACAACAGAGCGTTGAAAAAAATTGCCCTGAACCAGCCTCAAATTCCCTATACTTCTAATGTGAGTGGTACTTGGATCACCAAAGCAGAAGCCACGAGTAACCAATATTATCTGGATCATCTCAGAAATGCAGTGCGATTTAAGGATAATGCTGGAGAACTACTCAAACAGCCAAACAGGGTATTTATCGAGGTGGGTCCTGGTAGAACTTTAACCACCTTATTAGCCCAGCATTCAGATAAGACATCAAGTCATCATATTTGTACCTCACTTCGGCACCCCAAGGAGGAAGGTAATGATGTGATCTTTATGCTTAATACTTTGGCTAAGTTATACCTGACTGGCTTGGACCTTGACTGGTCATTGATTCGAGGAGCGAAAAATCCATTGCGGCGAATTCCATTGCCATTGTATAACTTCTCTAAAAAGGAGTATTGGTTCTCAGAGTCTAATCTCCGGTCCGTGCCCGGATCTAAACTTTTACCAGATCAATGGTATTATACTCCTTCATGGGTCAGACACCTCTCCTTGAGCAATGAAACAACTTTAGATGGGAATTGGGTGGTGATAGGAGAGGATACCGTGGAATTGAGGACCGCAGTAAAGTCCAAATATCAACAGGAGGTACCCTTAGTTAATTTCGGTGATCAATTCAATCAAGTAGAGGAAGATATATTTCAAGTCAATCCATATGAGGAGGAGGGATTGCGAAAACTGCTGGAAACTCTGGGAGAGATGAGTTACAACTTTCTTGTTCAAATTTCTGAACCGGAAATACCGGGAGAAAAGTATTTCTACCTATTGTTTAATCTGGCTCGGACCATTAATCAAATTGAAGGACAACATCACCTGATCGTGATTTCCCAGCAGGGTTATGATATCACAGGGGCAGGTGATCTGCAAATCGAGACCTCACTGGTCACCGGCCCGGTCAGGGTAATCAACAAGGAATTTACTAATATCCAGGCTATACATCTGGATTCTGAAACCCCGGTGGAAATTAACAGGATTGAAGCAGAAATAACCAATTCTCTGAAAGACCCCATCAGGGTGATACGAGGCAAATATACCTGGACCCGGTATTTCGATCAATTAGTGATACCTGACAGCGCCCCAAGCCCTATTAAGAAAGGCGGCTGCTACCTCATCACTGGTGGTTTAAGCGGTATTGGACTGGTGCTGGCCAATCATTTAGCAAGCCGATATGGAACTAAATTAGTACTGGTGGGTCGCAGTGAGGTACCTGATTCCGAGCAGTGGGATCAAATCATGGCTTCTAACAGCCCTCTCAAGGACCGAATTACAGGACTTAGGGAACTTGAAAAAACCGGTGTGGATATTCTCACACCTCAGATGGATGTTTCTGATCCGCATATTGTAGAAAAGGTTTTTACAAATATCTATGAAAACGAAAACTTCGGAGCCATCGACGGCATAATCCACAGTGCTGGATTGATTGAAGATAGCCCCATTCTCCTAAAGGAGAAAGATTCCATTAAACGGGTTATGAAGGCCAAAGTTGATGGCACCCAAAATCTGTTGGAGCAACTGATGAGACGTAAAATTCCTCTATTGGTGTTGTTTTCATCGGTAAATTCATTTCTGGCTCCTGCAGGACAGATAGACTACAGTGCGGCCAACGCTTATCTGGATGCTGTAAGCGAACAGCAGGATGGCAAAGATACCCGGATAGTTACCATTAACTGGCCTGGTTGGAAAGAAACAGGCATAGTATCAAGAATGAATCAGGAGTTGATCCAGGAAATAGCTACTGAAAACACCATACTCAACCAGGAAGGGATCAGAGCATTTGAGGAGTCACTTAAAAGTGGTTCACCTCAAGTGATTGTCTATCCCAAAGAACTCAACGCGGAATATAAACGATCACTGGAACCGGTAGTTCATCAGAGTATCAGTCCCGTTGAGGATGATGCGACTACAAGTACGGATCATCCACCCCGTACTGACATGGAAATTAAGATCAGCCAGACCTGGAAAAAGCGGCTGGGAATCTCGCATTTAGGTATCTACGACGACTATTATGATTTAGGGGGGAATTCCTTAATTGCCACCCAAATTATCGCCGATATCAATAAATCAACCAGCATTAACATCAGTATTAAAGATTTCTTAAGTGCACCTACGGTAAAAGCCCAGGCTGATATTGTAGAATCCCGGATTGAAAGCTCGAAAGAGAATGCCAACAAACTAACGGATTTGCTAAAGAAGGTACAACAAGAGAAAAGCTAATCTAAGGAATGGAGGACATCTTAAATAATTTATCAAACTTATCAGAAGAACAGAGAAAAGAGTTCTTTTCAATGGTGAAAGAGCAAGGAGTAAATATCCAGGATTTTCCTATTACTGCTCAATCTACAGACTCGAACTTACCTTTATCCTTTGCTCAGGAAAGACTGTGGTTTCTAAATCAAATGTTTCAGGGAGATGCCTCCGACAATATTCCCGTAGCATTTCGATTACTGGGTCCAATTCACCTAAATGCGCTAGAGCAGGCCTTTAACCTCATATTGGAGCGGCACCAAATACTGCGGTGCAACTTTAAAAAGATAAATAAGGGCGTGGTTCAGGATATAAACCATAATATTGAGTTTGAAATCAGTGTCCGGGATTATTCCGATAAACCTGTTACAGATGATATGATCCAGGAATTGGTAGGAGAGGAGGCACGGCATTCTTTCAACTTCGAAACGGTTCCTTTTCTAAAGGTTTCCCTATTCAAAATAGATCACGATCATCATATACTGTTGATCAATATGCATCATATTATTTCCGATGGATGGTCAATGCTGATTTTGTACCGTGAGCTATCGGAAATATACAGCGCCATTATCAACAACCGGCCTCCTGAATTGCCTCCACTGGATATACAGTATCCCGATTATGCTAACTGGCAACGAAGTCTTTATAACGAGGAACTATTAGGGGATCAGATTAACTATTGGACTAAAAGACTTAAAGGAATTCCCGAGGCAATTGAGCTGCCCAAAGATAACCCAAGGCCCGGAGTGCAAAATTTCAAGGGGAGGAAATTTCCCATATCTATTGAAGATCAGCTTCTGAATAAAATCAAAAAGTTGGCGCGGGAAAATGGCTGCACTCTTTTTATGACTTTAAGCGCCGCCCTCAAAGTTTTGCTTCATAAATATACCGGGCAGCAGGATATTGTAATCGGTACACCAATTGCCAACAGAGATAAACCCGAAACAGAACATTTGATCGGACTGTTTTTGAATATGCTGGTCCTGCGGGGGGATCTGGCCGGAGATCCCAATATTAAAGAGCTTTTAAGCCGAACAAAATCCCATACTCTGGAAGCATATGAGAATCAAATGGTCCCATTCGAAAAGCTGGTGGAAAAAATACAGCCTACTCGTGATATGAGTTACCATCCCTTGTTCCAGGTGATATTACAGATCTCCCCCCAGCACAATTTGACCCTGGAAGGATTACAATGCCGCTTATTCCATTTTGATAGTGGTACCTCCCAATACGATCTCGCCTTACATTTGTTTGAGGGCAGTGAGGATCTACACGGGTATTTTGAATACAACCACACCATATTCAACCAAGCCACCATAAAACGGATGGTGGGCCACTTCAAGGAGTTACTGAGATCCATGGTGGCCAATCCGCAAGTTCCCATATCCCAACTTAAAGTGATCACCGACCAGGAGATTGAACTAATAGATAAATGGAATGATACTAAGACAGACTACCCGTCGGTATCCAGTTTGATAGAATTGTTTGAGCGTCAGGTCGGGCTTTCTCCGGATAGTATCGCAATTGAATTTGAAGGTGAAAAACTTTCTTATTCACAAATGAATGAGCGGACTAACCAGGTAGCACACTACTTACAGGACAGGGGTGTCGCAGTAGAACAAATGGTGGGAGTATTTATGGAACGGTCAATCGAAATGGTTGTGGCCATTTACGGTATTTTGAAAGCCGGAGGGGCTTATCTTCCTATTGATCCCGGTTATCCTCAGGACCGAGTAGATTTTATAATCAACGATGCAAACTTATCCTTGATTTTGACTACTACAGCACTGTTTTCCAAACTACCTAAGTGTGAATCTGAACTACTTGCTGTAGACCAGCAATGGGAATTGATCGACCAATATCCTGATCATAACCCTGACATTGATATTTGTAGTACTGATCTCGCCTATGTCATTTACACCTCAGGATCGACTGGAAAGCCAAAAGGGGTTATGAACGAACATGGGGCTATTTGTAACAGATTAATGTGGATGCAAGAGAGGTTTAAATTACAGGAAGATGATTGCATACTTCAGAAAACGCCCTTTAGTTTTGATGTTTCAGTATGGGAGCTTTTCTGGCCTCTGTTATACGGGGCTCGCCTGGTAATTGCTAAACCTGAAGGGCATAAGGATAATCATTACCTAATTGGACTAATCAAGCGTAGCAATATAACCACTATACATTTTGTTCCTTCCATGCTACAGGTATTCATAGATAACCCAGAGGTTAGGGATTGCCCTAGCTTGAGAAGAGTGATCTGTAGCGGTGAGGCTTTAAGTTATGAGCTGCAGCAGCAGTTTTTTAAAGTTTTGCCCTGTGAGTTATACAATCTATATGGTCCTACAGAGGCGGCTGTTGACGTTACTTGTTGGAAGTGTGATAGAGAATCCCATTTAAAACGAGTTCCGATCGGCAAACCTATATCTAATACGCAGACTTACATTCTGGACGATAACCTTAATTTAGCTCCGATAGGTGTTCCCGGTGAGTTGTATCTGGGTGGAGTTCAAATTGCCCGGGGTTATCTTAACCGACCGCAACTTACTGCTGAAAGGTTCCTCCCCGATCCTTTTTCGCAGCAACTTGGATCCAGAATTTATAAAACAGGTGATCTGGTTAGATACTTGGAAGACGGCAGTATAGACTACCTGGGAAGGAGGGATTACCAGGTAAAAGTGAGAGGATTTAGAATTGAGCTGGGTGAAATAGAATCTGCCATCAGAGATTTATCGAATGCGAAAGAATGCTGTGTTGTGGTTCGGGAAGATGATCCTGGTGATAAAAGGTTGGTTGCTTATATGGTGGGTAGTGGCCAGACAGAAGGGGTTAACAGGTTGAGGAGTAGTTTGAAAAAAAGATTACCGGAGTATATGGTCCCCTCGGCTTTTATGGTGCTAGAGGCTTTTCCTTTAACCCCAAATGGAAAGCTGGATCGCAAAGCGCTACCAAAACCCGCTGCTACACGGGATCAGGCTACTGAATTTACTCCCCCGAAAAATGAGGTGGAGCGGATAATAGCGGAAATCTGGAAGAACCATTTGAGCATTGCTAAAGTAGGCAGTCAGGATAATTTCTTCGATTTGGGAGGGCATTCGCTTTTAATGATCAGTGTACATAGTGATTTAGAGGAGAGATTCAATCGGAAGATATCCATCATTGAATTGTATAAATTCCCGACTATATCCATGTTGGCATCATTTATCAGCCGTGAACATATAGACCAAAATAAAAATCAAAAAATATCCGCGCGTGCTTCCAAACAGCAGGCGCAGAGAAAAATAAGGAGGCAAAAAATGCGGAGAAATTAGGCTTTGGCATACTGGACCACCACTAGTTATTTAATTAATTGAATATGTAAAATACGACCATAAAATATAAAAGAACAGTAATACGGTTCTATAGAAAATAGACTTCAAATACTAGCGGATTTATTATGGAAGAGCTATTTAAAAATATTACAGCACTTGCTGAAGACCAAAGGGAAGAGTTGTTTCGATTGATAAAGGAGCAGGGTATCAATATTTTTGATTTCCCTATAGCAATTGATGATAGTGATGTTTATCCCCTCTCATTTGCTCAAGAAAGATTGTGGTTTTTGCACCAAATGTTTGGTGGTGATGCCTCGGATAATGTGCCGATGGCCTTTTTGATCAAGGGAAAGCTCGATATCAAACTTCTGGAATCCAGCTTTAATGCAGTAATAAGCCGTCACGACATATTGAGATGCAGAATAATTGAGCAAGAAAATAAACTAATCCAGAACCTCGAAGGGCAGGTAGAATTGAGCATAGCGGTGATTGACTTAGTAAATAAAGAGATAAGTGACTCCGACTTACAACAAATGGTAAGCCAGGAGGCTATAAGGTCATTTTCATTTGACCAGTTGCCCCTAATGAAAGTAGTTGTATTTAGGATCGGCCCGGAAAAACAGATTCTGTTAATAAATATGCATCATATCGTCAGTGATGGGGCTTCTTTGCAACTGCTATACCAAGAAATATCCCAATTCTATGAAGCCGGAATAAATCAAGAAGCGGCTCCGGAGCTGGAGGAACTCAACATCCAGTACACGGATTATGCCACCTGGCAGCGAATCGTTGTCAACGAACAAGTTTTAGAGAGTGAATACGATTTCTGGTTAGACCACTTAGAGGGAACTCCAGAGATCCTGGAACTTCCCAAGGATTACCCCAGGCCTAACATGCAATCCTTTAAAGGAGCGAAGCGAAAAGTCAATATTACCGGGGATACTTACTCTAATTTAACGAAACTGAGCAAAGAGGGAGAATGCACCTTATTTATGACCCTAACGGCCATTTATCAACTTCTTATTCATCGGTATTCCGGTCTTGATGATGTGGTAATAGCCTCTCCTATAAGTGGACGCTATAAACCTGAGCTAGAACCTCTAATTGGGATATTTCTCAATATGCTGGTATTGAGGAATAACCTGGCTGGGAATCCTTCATTCATAGAACTGCTAGACCAGGTCAAAAGCAATACTTTAAAAGCATATCAGAACCAGAACACTCCGTTTGAGAAGCTGGTAGAAAAACTACGGCCTACCAGGGATATGAGCTATCATCCATTATTCCAGGTAGTTCTACAGGTTTCACCCAAGCATCGATTCGAAATAAAAGGGTTGGAGATCGAACAGTTTTTCTTTGACAGTGGAACTGCCCAGTATGATCTGGCTTTACATTTATTTGAGGACCAGCAGGGTTTGAATGGCTATTTTGAATATAGTACGGATTTATTTAAAGAGTCCACGATTGACCGGATGGGTCGACACCTTTTAACAGCCGTCAATGCCATTGCCAAAGACCCCACGGCTAGAATAGATCAAATTAATATCCTAACAGAAGAGGAGCTGAAATTATTCCAATCTAAATGCCAGACCCCTTCAATGGGCCAGGTAATTAGTAAAACTCTGATTGATAAATTTGAGGAGGTAGTAAGTAAATTTGAAAACCATACCGCAGTATGCTATCAGGACTCTCAGCTTACCTATCTTGAGTTAAATCATAAGGCAAATAAATGGGCCAATTATTTATTAAAAAAGGGGGTCAAATCAGGCGATCTGGTAGGGATCTGTATGGAGCGTTCCCTGGACTTAATTCCAGGTGTTTTAGGAATTCTGAAAACCGGGGCAGCCTATCTACCCATTGATTTAAGCTATCCCGCGGAGCGCTTGTCCTTTATGGTGGAAGATGCTGGCGCCTCAATTATTTTGACGCAACCCCATTTAGTGGATCGGATCCCGCCTTCTGGAGCCCAAGCACTTACCCTGGAAGATATTCCTCATAATACCCAGGAAACTAATCCTGGATTGCCGCTAGAGGCTCTCAACTTGGCCTATGTAATTTATACTTCTGGATCTACCGGCAAACCAAAAGGCGTAAAGATTACTCATTATAATGTGCTGCGCCTTTTTGAGTCCACAGATCACTGGTTTTCTTTTGACCATAAGGATGTATGGACCCTGTTTCATTCCTATGCTTTTGATTTTTCAGTATGGGAGATTTGGGGTGCTTTACTCTACGGAGGTAAATTGGTAGTAGTGCCGCAGTTGATTACCAGGGCCCCGGATAAATTCTATGATTTACTGGAAACTGAAAGAGTTACTATTCTGAATCAAACTCCTTCGGCTTTTTATCAATTGATAAAAGCCGAGGAATCAAAGTCCAGCCATCAGAACC
Organism: Cyclobacteriaceae bacterium; assembly: GCA_965224285.1. Classification (GTDB taxonomy): domain Bacteria; phylum Bacteroidota; class Bacteroidia; order Cytophagales; family Cyclobacteriaceae; genus JAJCYK01. The sequence continues at coordinate 1,444,228 of OZ245043.1, read as the reverse complement.
TGGCACTGCGAAAAGTAATATTTGGAGGCGAAGCCCTGGAAATTAAACAGTTAAGACCCTGGTTCGAACGCCATGACGATCAAACTCCTCAGTTGATCAACATGTACGGGATCACCGAAACAACGGTTCATGTGACCTACCGACCAATTAGTAAAAAAGACCTGGAATCTGGCAGCGTCATCGGTAAACCTATTCCAGACCTCAAAATATATATTCTTGATCAAAATCTGCAGCCGGTACCTCTGGGTGTACCTGGGGAAATGTTTGTAGCTGGTGCCGGATTGGCCAAGGGATACCTGGGCCGGCCGGAATTAAATGCCAGCAGATTTATTGAGAATCCTCATAACCCCAGGGAATTATTGTATCGAACCGGCGATCTTGCCCGATTTATTGAGGACGATGATATTGAATATCTGGGTAGGATTGATCACCAGGTCAAGATTCGGGGCTTCAGGATTGAATTAGGTGAGATAGAATCCATTTTGCTGGAACAACCCGGTGTGCGAGAAGCTGTAGTGTTGGTTCGAGAGGACCACCCCGGTGATAAACGTTTAGTGGCCTATTTGCTCACCACCGGGGACCATGATATAGACAGAGAAAACCTCAGAAAAGGATTACTCAAAAAATTGCCGGAGTACATGGTACCCGCATCATACATGGTTATGGAAGAGTTCCCCTTGACGGCAAATGGTAAATTAAATCGGAAGGCATTACCAACGCCTTCTATGGAAAGGACTGAAAATCAGGATTTTCATGCACCTGAAAATTACGCTGAAGAGATAATAGCCTCAGTCTGGCAGAACTATTTAAAAGTAAGTTCCGTGGATGTGAATGACAATTTTTTTGATATAGGAGGTCACTCATTACTTATGTTGAACATTTTTAATGAACTTAATGAGAAATTCGATCAGGACATATCAATTGTAGATCTCTACAAGTATCCCACGGTACATGCATTAGCGGAATACCTTTCAGAGGGGCATAGCAGTAAGCCGCCCCCTTCTGAAAGCTTAACTGATAGGGCTAAGAGACAAAAAGAAAGAAGGGAAAAGTTGAGAATGAATAAAAGACCTAATAGATAAGACTATTAATACCTTGGAAAACTTAGAAGGCATAGCGGTAATTGGAATGGCAGGGCGTTTTCCCGGCGCTCAGAATCTCCATGAATATTGGCATAATATTGCTAATGGTATCGAGACCATCCATCACTTTTCAAATGAAGAGTTATTAGAAGCTGGAGTAAGCCACAAGCAGCTAGAGGATGCTGATTACGTCAAAGCTAATGCGCTGCTGAAAGGGGTAGAATACTTTGATGCCGATTTTTTTGGATTTAATCCCCGAGAGGCGGAGATCCTGGACCCCCAGCAACGCATTTTCTTGGAAACTGCCAAGACAGCGTTGGATGATGCCGCTTGCGATCCTGAAACCTATCAGGGTTTGATTGGGATTTATGCTGGTGGAGGCGGTTTTAACAATTACCTGATCAGTAATCTCATTTCCAATAAAGCCATTTGGGATGTCTTTGGTTCATACCAAATGTTTTTGGCCAATGAAAGAGACTTTTTATCCACCAGAACTTCTTATAAACTAAACCTTAAAGGGCCTGGTGTGACGGTACAAACAGCTTGTTCAACCTCATTGGTAGCGGTGCATATGGCTTGCCAGAGCCTGCTTGGCTATCAAAGCGATGTAGCCTTGGCAGGTGGAGTGCGGGTTACTTTGCCGCAATATCAGGGCTATAAATTTCAGGAGGGTTCTATTCTGTCCAAAGACGGTCATTGCAGGCCATTTGATGCTAACGCCGGGGGCACGGTTGCCGGCGATGGGGTTGGTATCGTAGTTCTGAAAAGACTGGAGGATGCCCTGGAAGATGGGGACAATATTTATGCGGTGATTCGAGGAAGTGCCTACAATAATGACGGTATTGTAAAAGCCGGCTTTACCGCGCCTAGTGTGGAAGGGCAAGCTGAGGCCATTGCCATGGCGCACGCGGTATCTGCGATTGATGTGGATACCATAGAATATTTAGAGGCACATGGAACCGGTACCGTAGTGGGGGACCCCATCGAGGTAAGTGCGCTCACCCAGGCCTTTCGCATGAGTACTGCTAAAAAAGGGTATTGTGCCCTGGGTTCAGTAAAAGCCAATATTGGTCATACAGATACCGCTGCTGGAATAGCGGGATTTATCAAGGCGGTATTAGCGCTGAAGCATCAATCGATACCTCCCCTTATACATTTTAAAAACCCAAATCCCACAATTGATTTTGAAAATAGCCCTTTCTATATCAATACTGATCTGAAACCGTGGAAAACTTCCGGTCATCCCAGAAGGGCCGGAGTTAGCGCATTCGGGTTGGGTGGTACTAATGCACATGTGGTATTGGAGGAATATAACCGTGAAATATCCCCACAGCCATCCAGGCCGTATCAGCTTATTGCCATCTCTGCAAAAAATCGAGCTGCAGTGGATGATTATACCCGGGATCTGGGAGAATGGTTAAAAAAGTATTCAGATTCACCACTACCGGATGTGGCTTATACTTTGATGACTGGAAGGACCCACTATAACTATCGTAGAATTTTGGTTGCCAGCGATAACCAGGATGCTGCGGAAGCATTGATTTCAAAGGACCCGGAGAGAATACTTACTGCTAATTCAGATCAGGAGCACCGGCCAGTGACGTTTATGTTTGCCGGCGGAGGGGCCCAGTATCCCAATATGGGGGCGGACCTTTATCAGCTGGAACCTGTATACAGGAAAATAGTGGATCAGTGCCTTGAAATCCTGAAGAGCCGGATGGATTTGGACGTAAGGGGAGTACTTTTTCCCCACAGTGATCAAACGGAGTATGCTAAAACAGAAATTCAAAAACCTTCAGTAGCCCTTCCTACCCTTTTTACCACCTCTTATGCCTTGTCCAAATTACTTATTAGCTGGGGTGTGGAACCCAAGGGAATGATTGGACATAGCATGGGTGAATATGTGGCAGCATGTCTGGCAGAAACTTTCAGTTTGGAGGACGCCTTGTTTTTAGTTACCAGCCGGGGAAGATTATTTGAGCAGTTGCCTGAGGGTGGGATGCTTAGTGTGTCGCTAAAACCGGAAGAATTAAAACCGCTTATGGGTGATGAGTTGTCCTTTGCCGCTATTAACGGGCCGGAACTTTGTGTCGCTTCCGGGCCTGTCCAAGCCATTGAACAGCTGCAGCGTACCCTGGAAAGTAAAGAAATAGATTGCCGAAAAATCAAGATTTCGGTGGCGGCACATTCCTGGATGTTGAAAGATATCCTGGTAGAATTCAGAGAAGTATTTTCACAGGTCGAACTGCATCATCCGAAAGTACCTTTCATTTCGAATCTGAGCGGTACCTGGATAAAGCCGGAGGAAGCAACTGATCCGGATTATTGGGTAAAACATTTAAGAGAAACCGTGGAGTTTTCCAACGGATTGAAGGAGGTTCTGGCCCATGACCAGATGATGTTGTTGGAAGTGGGGCCGGGAAGAACCTTAAGCACTTTGGCCAGCCAGCATCCAAATAGAAGTAGGTCCCAACCGGCATTCTCCTCCATGCGTCACCCTAAGGAGGAAATGCATGACATAGAATTTTTATTAACCCTAGTAGGTAAACTATGGCTGGCGGGGGTAGCACTTGATTGGAATAAATTTTATGAAAATGAAACCCGGAATAGCCTACCGCTTCCCGGATATGCATTTCAACGAAAGAAGTATTGGATAGAAGCCGGGGATGCTTCTGCAAAAAGTGAACCTACGGCTTTATCGGAGGGTAAAAGGCCAGACATCTCATCCTGGTTCTATATACCCACTTGGAAAAGAACCATACCTGCGCCTCAGTTCTCGCATGGGGAGGTTAGCTATGTATTAATCGGAGAAGCAACTTGCATGGCAAGCTTTAAGTCTAATGCCACAATTAAGGTTCACACCGGTGAGGGCTATAGTTTTGATAACAACGGACATATTACCATCGACATTGAAAAGCCTGAACACTACCATAAGTTGATCGAATCCCTGGATACTTCAAAATCCTATAAATTCATTCACTTATTAGGGTTACGTGATGATAAGGTGGATGATCTAAAATACCAAAAGAACGGTCATTTCTACAGTCTCCTTTATCTGGCTCAGGCCCTGGCGCAAAGGGATTGGAAGCAAGGGATAGAGCTTTGTGTGGTTACCCGTGGTGCCCAGATGGTAGAATCCGGGGATAAAGTCAATCCTGCCAAATCCCTAGCTCTGGGTCCATTAAAAGTGATTCCCTTGGAACTACCTTATATCAAAACCCAGATGTTGGATCTGGAGCCAAAATACGAACATCCAATCCCAGCCAGGGTAATGGCAGAATTGCAGTCCGCAATATCGGATCAAATAGTGGCCTATCGCGGGTCAATGAGATATGTAAAAGGTTACGAAAAGGCGCCCATTCACAATGCCCTTGAGGGTTCGGAGTTGATCAAAAGTGATGGCACTTATCTGATCACTGGTGGATTGGGTGGTGTCGGACTTTCTATCGCCAAAAGAATAGCTCAAGAAAAAAGTTGTAACCTGATTTTATTGGGAAGAACTGATTTACCAGCAGGTGATCAATGGCAGAGTATAGTGCAAGAGGGCACTCATCCCAAAAGAGAGGTTATTGAGGAACTGATCAAGGTGGAGCAGTCCGGATCAAGGGTGGATGTACAAGCAGCTGATGTAAGTGACCGGCAACAAATGGAGCAGGTAGTGAATTCAGCAGTTAAGAAATATGGTAAGATCGATGGACTGATACACGCAGCGGGGACCCTAAATGATGGGGTTATTGCATTAAAAACCAAAGAAGGCGTGGAAAGAGTTTTTGCTACCAAGGTCGACGGAACCAGGATTATTAAAGAGATACTGAAAGACCAGCAAATGGACTTTTTTGTAGCTTGTTCAGCCTTGAGTACTGCTACCGGTTCTTTATCTCAAGTGGATTATGTGGCCGCGAATGCCTTTTTAAATGGCTTTGCCGATCAGTTAAACGGATCTGTCAAATATCTGTCTATACAATGGGGTACCTGGAAAGAAGTAGGAATGGCCGCCAGGTTAATGGAACAGCCTCAAATGGTGGAAAGCAATAACCATATTCCTGAATCGGCTGAAGAACTGGAGTATCCCTGGTGGGACCGACATTGGAAACAGGGTGTTACCGATCATTTTGTCGCTAATTACTCTTTGGGTAAACATTGGCTACTGGATGAACATCGGGTTAAGGATGGGCCCGCAATTATACCAGGAAGCGGTTTTGTGGAACTCATCAAAGTAGCTGCCATGATTGCTGCTCCGGCTTTTGACATTAAAGAAATTATTTTTGAAGCGCCTTTCGCCGTTACTGAAGGGGAGGAGAAAGATTTGTTTTTGGAAATTACCGAGGCCTCGCCAATCCGCAAATTTGTTTTCTACAGCTATGACCTGCAAGGAAACCGGATGGATCATGTTAGTGGTGAACTTCAAAAAAGTGAAAATCACACCCCCACAAAGTTTGATTTAGTCGCGCTTGAAAAACTTTGCCCAGAACGAAATGAACTAAGTGAGGCCCAGGGTGAACATATGCAGTTTGGTAAGCGATGGGATAGTGTCCAGGAAATCACTTACGGAAATGGGGCTTGTCTTTGTAAACTTGAGCTGCCTAAGGAATTTCACTCTGATTTACAGAAACACATCCTGCACCCGGCACTGCTAGACTTGGCCACAGCCGGAGCCAAACCTTTGATAGAAGGCTATGATCCTACGGAAGATTTTCATGTGGCTATGAGTTATGGTGAGGTTAAATTTTATCGAGGTCTGGAGTCCAGCGTCCTGAGTTTTATAAAGTACAAACCGGAGCACAGCAGTAAAGATGGACAGGCAGTTTATGATGTATCACTAATGGATTCACTGGGAAATGAACTAGTTAACATTACTGATTTTGTCATCAGGAATGTGGGAAAAGGAGCCATGCAATCCATCACTCCTTCATCAACCGGTACGCAGGAGAACCTGGGAAACGTAGTACTGGAGGAGGCCTTAAGAGAAGGTATGACTCCGGAAGAAGGAGCAGAAGCTTTTATGAGGGCTTTAGGTGTTGAGGGCACCCGTCAGATACTGGTATCTCCATTGGAGTTACAGGGGCTGCAAAATAAGGTGCTCAGCAGTATTTATCAGGAATCAGAGGAGGAAGTGGAGCACGCTGAAGGACATGAAAGACCTGAACTCACCACGGAATTTGTGGCTCCTCGAAATGAGACTGAAAAGGTTATTGCCGGTGTCTGGGAATCGGCTTTAGGAATAAGGGGGATCGGAGTATATGATGATTTCTTTGAATTAGGAGGTCATTCCTTGATGTTTACTCAAATAATTTCCAGGATCAGAAAAAAAATCGAAATAAACATTTCAATAAAAGACCTATTTGATAAACCCACCATTAGTGGCATTGCTGAAAAATCTGGCAATGAAAGTGGTAAAAGATCTGATAAGAAACCTAAAATTGTAAGGGTTTCCAGAGAAACCTATAGGGAATGAGATATATAATTTTTTATTATGGAGACATCTAGTCAACAGACCCCCTCGGTTAATTCAAACTCAACTGCAGAGGAATTTTTTGTATTCCCCATGTCCTTTCAACAAGAGGCCTTGTGGTTCCTAGATCAGTTGCAACCTGGGCTGCCGGTTTATAATGTTACGATATGCCATCATGTAAGAGGTTTGCTTGATCCGGAAATTCTAGCTAAGGCGGTAACTATGATGGTGGACCGGCATGAATCACTCCGTACTGGGTTCAGAGAAATTCAGGATAAGGTATCACAGGTCATTCAAAAAAAATATCATGCCAAATTGAACCATGTAGTGGTTGAGGGTTCATTTGATGAGGCTTTTGCCAAAGCTAAGGAAATTGCCCGGCAAGGCTTTGATCTGTCGTCCAAATCCCTGTTGAATTCGAATTTGATCCAGTATGCGGATGATGGCTATATTACCCTTTTTAGTGTTCACCACATTGTTTTCGACGGTTGGTCGGCCGGAATTTTCAAAAAAGAGCTTACTGATATTTATAATGCACTAATTCAAGCACGAATCCCTGATTTGGAGGAACCGGAAGTGCAGTATGCAGACTTCGCGGTTTGGCAAAGAAAATGGTACGAGACCGAGGCCAAGGACGAACAGTTGGCTTTTTGGAAGGAGAATCTAGGTAAGAACCCGGAACCGCTGGAATTGCCCACAGACTTTGTACGCCCCTCAAAACAAAGTTTTACAGGAGATATGGTCTTTATTGACCTGCCAAAAGATTTGGTACAAGGCTTAAAACAATTATCGATAAAAGAATCCAGCACCTTATTCATGACTCTGATGAGTGCTTTCAAGATATTGTTATCCAGGTACAGTGGTCAGGATGATATATCCCTTGGATCGCCCATGGCCGGTCGCCAGGGGCAAGAACTGGAGCAATCTATCGGCTACTATGTTAATACAGTAGTCTACCGAACTGATCTCTCTGGAAACCCTAGCTTTCGCGAGTTGCTTAAAAGAGTGAGGGGTAGCGTACTGGATGTTTTCGATAACCAGGAAATGCCTTTTGATAAGTTAGTGGAGGAGATCAAACCTGACCGGGGACTCAGCCGGAACCCGCTATTCCAGGCTATGCTCGCATTACAATCACAACCTGGGTATGATGCTAGCTTTCAAGGTGTTACTTCCGAACCACTGCGAGTGGGTACTGGGACTTCCAAGTTTGATCTATCAATTGAATTGAAAGAGGACCCCGATGGCATTAAGGGCTTTCTGGAGTACAACACAGAACTCTTTTCTGAAGAAACCGCCACCAGATTGGTAGCAAACTTCCAGCTGTTATTGAGTTCGATCGTAGCTGATCCGGATCAGGCCATCGGTGAACTTGAAATTATTCACCCTTCCGAACGTAATTTCTTGCTAAATGAGGTGAACGATACTACCGTCGACTATCCCCGGGAATCGCTGCTCCATCAATTAGTAGAAAAACAGGCCAGGCAAACACCGGATAATTTAGCGATACAATTCGGCCAGTCACAATTGACTTATCAGGAGCTCGATCTGCAATCAAGCAAGTTAGCCTCCTACTTAAAACAAGCAGGAGCTGGCCCTGAACAGATGGTTGGAATTTACCTTGACCGCGGCATTGCCATGGTTGTGGGACTTTTGGGCATTCTAAAATCAGGTGCAGCCTATCTGCCTATGGATCCGCTGTTTCCTTATGAACGCTTACAATATATGCTAGATGATGGAGAAGCCGGCATCCTGCTAACCGAAGAGCGGTTAAAATCGGATTTCCCTGAATTTTCAGGTAAAGTTATCGCCATAGATACCGACTGGGAGCAGATATTGAATACAGACTCCGATTTCTCAGGCATAACCATTGATTCCAATGCCCTGGCTTATACCATTTACACTTCCGGGTCTACCGGAAAGCCTAAGGGGGTTCAGATTGAGCATCGTAGTGTGGTTAATTTTCTACTTTCGATGCAACGTGAACCTGGTTTATCCAGTTCTGATACCCTGCTAGCGGTGACCACTCTGTCGTTTGATATTTCGATTTTAGAGATCTTCCTGCCTTTGATTACCGGGGCAAAGTTATTGCTGGTTACCAAGGAGCAGTCGATGAATGGAACGTTTTTGTTGAAAACCATTAAGGATGAGCAGGTTACCGTTATGCAGGCCACTCCCTCCACCTGGAGAATAATGTTGGATAGCGGGTGGGATGAAAAATTGGATTTGAAGGTACTTTGTGGAGGTGAGGCGCTTCCCCATGATCTGGCCAAGCAATTAATTGCTAGAACAAGTTCCTTATGGAATGTTTATGGTCCTACGGAAACTACCATTTGGTCAACTACTAAGAATATAGGGGAGGAGGATAGAATTACTATTGGTAGGCCTTTGAACAATACACAGGTCTACATTACGGATCCTCGTGGGAATTTGGCTCCTAAGGGAGTAATCGGAGAGCTGTGTATAGGAGGTGATGGAGTGGCAAGAGGCTATTTGAACCGACCTGAATTGACTGCTGACCGCTTTATTAAGAACCCCTGGAGTAATATTGGCCATGCACGAATTTACCGCACCGGCGATCTGGCAAGAATCCTTAATAATGGAGAAATAGAATGTTTGGGGCGTTTGGATAATCAAGTAAAAATAAGGGGCTACCGCATAGAATTGGGAGAAATAGAGTCCAGTTTGAGTGCTCACCAAGCCATTAGAGACTGTGTAGTAGAGGTAAAAGGTACCGGTGTCTTAGATTCCCGATTAGTTGGATATTTGATCTCAGAGGAGGACAGGCCTTCTGTCGATGAGTTGAAAGCGCTGGTAAAAAATCAGCTACCTGATTACATGGTTCCGACCCATTTGATGTTCCTGGATGAATTCCCTAAAACCTCCAACGGAAAGATTGATCGCAAGAATCTCCCGGACCCTGATATTACGGAACTTCAGAGCAATTCTGAACCTACACAGGCTGCTGGAGAACTAGAAGCAGAGCTAGTAGGAATTTGGGAAAAATTATTGAACGTAAAGCCTATTGGTACTACCGATAACTTTTTTGATTTAGGAGGCCACAGCCTTTTGGCGGCCAGGATCACCTTTCAGATAAAGAAGAAGTTAGGAATTGAAATACCTTTGGAAACCCTATTTAAAGCTCAGACTATTAAGGAACTTGCTCAGGAGATATCTCAGCTGGGATGGAAACCCGATAAAAAGAAATCGAGATCCGCATTTTCAAAATTATTTAAATGGAAATAGAGGCACTGGCATATTCGGTAGCAAGAAAAATATTCTCTCAAAAAACCAGGGATAGGCTGAAACTTGTGCAATACAACTTGAAGGCCAAGATGGCGCCTTTGAGAAAAGCTTATTATGGCTCATATGATACCGCTGCTCTCAGGAAGGAGTTGGAGCAGAAGTTGCCCCAGGATTTTGAGGTATTGATGGTACATAGTTCCCATGCCGGCCTCCTCCCCATGTATACCGGACATCTTAAACAACTTTTGCAAATACTATTGGATCTTTGTGGAAAAAATAGGACCCTGGCTATGCCAGCATTTTTTTTCGGTAGTGCCGGATATCACTATGACGTAATCAAATACTTTCGGGATCAATCTAAGTTTGACCTTTATGATACTCCTTCCCAAATGGGACTACTAACGGAATTGTTCCGAAACCACCCTGGTGCCAAGATCAGTCACCATCCTACCCACCGTGTGATAGCTTTTGGCCCACATGCTGATGATTTGGTGAATGACCACGAGAATTGCCGGTATTCTTGTGGTACTGGCAGCCCTTTTCACAAGATGGCCCTGGATTATAGGACTTTAATTTGTGGCTTGGGTATACCATACTTCCGTTGCATGACCCAAATGCATTGCCCGGAGCATATTCTACTCGAAGAAGGTAGGCACCCGCGTGAATACAACCTCAATACTGCCCAGGTGATCATGATAGATGATCGGCAAAATGAAATCCATTATACCCTTACCGTGCCCAGAGCAGTAGAGAAGCACCGACCACCACCCATTACATCCACCATTACCCAATGGCAATTTCATGGATCCGAATTATTCTACAGTTGGGCTCATGAGGTACAGGAGACTCTTTTTAAGGGTTACCAACGGCTGGAGAATCAATTAAATACAGAAAGTTAAATGAAACCAAAAGTTATTTGGATCGATCTGGACAACTCTCCGCACATTCTGTTTTTTGATCCCATAATCAAAGAGTTGAAAAACAGGGGGCATAAGGTGGTAATCACTGTGCGTGATTATGCTCAGGCTATCGGACTGGCTGATTTGTATGGCTTGGATTACCAACCCTTGGGAAAGCACTATGGGAAAAATACCTTAATGAAGGGATTGGGATTGGTCATAAGATCACTACAGATGATACCGGTCTATATCAAGAACAAGCCGGATGTCGCTTTCTCTCATGGGTCCAGGTCCCAGCTGCTATTCTCACGTTTGGTGGGCCTAAAAAATGTGATAGCCATTGACTATGAGTTCGTGAAATTCTTCCCTATCCTCAAATCATCTTTGGGAATTGTTCCCGAAGTATTGCCAAAAGAATTTGGAAATAAGTATTTTAAAACAACCGCCACCTATCCAGGAATAAAAGAGGATGTATATGCTAGCCGGTTTGATGTAGATCCTAATTTCTTACAAATGATCGGGGTTGATCCTGAACATATTTTAGTTACGGTAAGGCCTCCTGCCACCAATGCACATTATCACAATCCAAAAAGTGACCGGCATTTCAAAAAAACCATTGCCTATCTCTGTGAGCATCCCGATATCAAGATCCTTATGTTGCCCCGTACCGAGGACCAGAAGAAAGAAATTGCAGAAGAATACAGCCAGTGGTTTCAACAGCAAAAGATATTTTATCCGGATCAAGTGCTTAACGGACTAAATTTAGTATGGCATTCAGATTTGGTGATTAGTGGCGGTGGCACTATGATCAGGGAAGCCACAGCCCTGGGCGTCCCCGCTTACAGTATTTTTGGTGGGCAGACAGGGGCGGTGGATGAGTTTTTAGAAACCAGTGGTCAGTTAAAACTCATAAGGACCGACGCAGATATTGATGAGATCAAGGTAGAAAAAAGACTCCGCCCTGCAAGACCCGGTGATCAGGAAAATGGCGTGTTGAACATCATTGTTAACCATGTCGAAAAATTAATAGCTTAGTGGTCATGACAGATTCAAACCGGAAATTTGGAGTGATATTTACCCTGGACTACGAGATCCATGGCAATGGGGAGGGAGACCCCCATGAGTTGATCGTGGAGCCTACGGATAGGATGTTAAAGCTTTTTGACCATTACGGAGCTAAGTTGACCATATTGGCTGATGTAGGTGAAATCCTTAAGTTCAAAGAATATTATGAAAGTACCGGTGATGATAAATTTTCTTATCAACCTATAAAAGCACAATTACAACGGGCGATTACCACAGGCCACGATGTGCAGCTTCACATCCATTCTTCCTACTTCAACTCTCAATATGATGGCAAACGATGGAAGCAGTATTGGCCGGAGTATAGCCTGGCCGATCTGCCATATCCCAGGCTGGATGAATTGATCAGCACCGGTAAGCAGTTTTTAGAAAGAATATTAAGGGAGGTAGTACCCGAGTATACTTGTACCGTATTCAGAGCGGCCAACTGGTCCATGATGCCGTCGAAAAATTTGTCCAGATCATTGGTAAAAAATAGTATTGATATTGATACCTCAGTATTTAAGTACGGACAACGGGAAGGGAGAGTCACTTTTAACTATGAAGATGCTTTCAGCGCTTTGTTGCCCTGGCCGGCTGATATTAATAACATATGTAAACTAGATCAGGACAGCGAGTTGTTGGAAGTACCTATCTACTGCGAGCAGCGCAAAATTTGGGATTTCATTACCCCTAATAGACTATTCAGGGTGGTTCAGGCAAGCTTTCACCGTCATCCTAAAAGTGATGAACTGGATGATGGTATGGTGGAAAAAATACAGGTTCCTCTTAATGGCGGATACCTTTCAAAAATCAAAAGGTTGCTAACTGAAAAACACGCTCTGAAAATGGATTTCAATCAATGCACCGGTAAGCAATTGATAAAAATGGCCAGAAACATACAAGAAAAGTATGGCCACATCAGCGGCCAAATTCCGGTAGTGGCCATCGGACACTCAAAGATTTTTACCAAAGGGAATGAGAGGAGTCTTTCGGGCTTTTTGAAATATGTGAATAATGAAGCTAACCCCTGGTACTTCGCCATTTTTAGGGAATTTGATTTAAACCAATTAAGAAACGTGGCCAAGCAGAAAAAGCTTGCTGCCGTTTAACTTTTTAATCAATAATTTTTTTATGAATATAACACTTATTGCCGGGGCCAGGCCCAATTTTATGAAGATTGCACCAATTGTTCATGCCATGGAATATGCTAAAGAGCGGGGGGCTGATCTCAATTATCGATTGGTACATACTGGCCAGCACTATGATGAACGATTGAGCGAGTCATTTTTCAAAGATTTAAATATACCTGAACCACAGGTAAATTTAGGTGTAGGATCTGGTAGCCATGCCACTCAAACTGCGAATATCCTTATCAAGTTTGAAGAGGAGTTAATGGAGAATCCAGCCGATTTTGTTTTGGTGGTAGGTGATGTAAATTCCACCATGGCATGTGCGATTGTAGCGAAGAAATTGCATACTAAAGTCATTCATGTAGAAGGGGGATTGCGATCATATGACTTGAGGATGCCCGAGGAGATCAATCGGATGGCGACGGATGCGTTGACAGATATTTTTTATACCACTACTGCAGAGGCCGGCTATAACCTCATTCAGGAGGGAATCGATAAAAAGTCTATTGTGCTGGTAGGTAATACCATGATCGACTCACTGGTGGGTAATCTGCATCGATTGGAGCAACCGGAAATTTATAACCAGCTTCAATTAAAGAAAAATCCATTCTATGTGATGACCTTACATCGTCCGGCAAATGTGGACGAGGAACAAAAGTTGGCTTTTTTATTGGATTTAATTTCCGAAAATAGCGCCGGTAAGCCCATCATTTTTCCAGTACATCCCAGGACCCGTCAAATATTGGAAAGACTCAATTACCAGGGTGAGAATATTCATTTAGTTGAACCACTACGCTACCTGGAATTTATGTACCTGGTTAAAAATGCGTTTGCCGTTATAACTGATTCTGGTGGTATCCAAGAAGAGACTACTTATTTGAAAGTTCCTTGTATGACCTTACGCGAAAACACTGAACGTCCTGAAACCGTGACTATGGGAACCAATGTAATTTGTGGTTTCGATTCGGATTTGATCAAACGATACTTTAATACTCTAAATCAGGGCCATTGGAAAGAGGGCACCATACCTCCTCTATGGGATGGAAAGGCCTCACACCGGATTGTAGATCATCTGATCAGTTTGAATTCAAATCAATCGTAGTATTCTCGTAGTTTGTCCGCTACGTATTGTATTTCTTCCTCTTTTAACTGTTCAGACATAGGTAGAGAGAGGAGCTGTCCGGCATATTCTTCACTTATTGGGAAACTGCCCTCCGGATAATTGAGGTGCTGGTAGGCTTCCTGAAAGTGACACGGGATAGGGTAGTGGATACCGGTATATATTTGGTTTTCTGAGAGGTATTCCTGAAGGGCATCCCGATCGGGCACCCTTATTACGAACAAATGATAGGAATGCTCCGCTTCTGGTAACGCTGTTGGAAGTACTATTTGGGAAATTCCCTGAAGTTTTTCCCGGTAAGCTGCCGCACAATTACGACGGTGATTAGTCCAGTTGGCGATATGATCCAACTTTACATTCAGTATAGCTCCCTGAAGGCCTGACATTCGGTAATTATGCCCAATAACCTGATGATAGTATTTTTTGGCTGACCCGTGGTCTTTAATTACCTGCATTTTGCTATACAGGTCTTCATCATTGGTGAGTACTGCCCCACCTTCACCAAATGCCCCCAGGTTCTTACCTGGGTAGAAACTGAAGCTTCCTGCCAAACCAAAATTCCCCACATATTGTTGCTTGTAGGTTGCCAGATGCGCTTGAGCACAATCTTCCAGAAGTATTAAACCATGTTTATTCGCTATTTCCTTAATAGGTTGCATTGGAGCTGGCTGGCCGTATAAGTGGACTACCATTATGGCTTTGGTTTGGGGAGAAATGGCCGCTGCTATTTTTTGGGGATCCAAATTATAATAATCAGGGTCACAATCTACGAATACGGGGGTAGCTCCAGCTAGACTCACAGCTTCTGCAGTGGCAAAAAAAGTATTAGCTGGCACTATTACTTCATCACCAATACCGATATCCAGTGCCATCAACATAACATGCAGGGCCGAAGTCCCATTATTGACTGCCACACAGAATTTACTTTGATGTGCCTTGGCAAAATTTTCTTCAAATTCCGCCACGAATGGACCGCCGGCAAAGGCTGTTTTTTCAAAGACTTTAGCAATTGCCTGATCGATTTCAGGTTTAATGGATAAGTACTGAGACTTTAAGTCTAAAAAATTAACTTTCATATTATTAGGTATATATTTCTATTTTAGATTTTTTGCAGGAACACCTGCTACTATAGAGTTGGCCGGTACATCTTTAGTTACTACCGCCCCCGCTCCGATTATGGCATTCTCTCCAACGGTGAGTCCACATAATATAGTGACGCTTGAACCTATCGAAGCTCCTTTCTTTATATAAGTTTCCTCGCATTTCCAATCATCTTCCGTTTGCATGGAACCATCGGGATTGGTTGCCCTTGGCGTTCTATCGTTAATAAAAGTTACATTGTGACCAACGAACACCTGATCCTCAATGTGAACTCCCTCACAAATAAAGGTATGAGAAGAAATTTTACAATCTGAACCTATACTGACTCCTTTTTGAATCTCTACGAAGGCTCCAATTTTGGTACGGTCGCCAATGCGGCAGCCGTATAAATTAACAAAGGAAAAGATTTTAACATCTTTTCCCAGTTGTACATCATCCGCGATTAAGCAATATTTCATAATCAAATTTTAATTTCTTTACCTCCATTTTTTAGTGAAATATCGCTGGCTTCCAAAATTTTAACCACCGTCAGACCCTCCTCTCCGCCGTTAATGGGCTTAGTGCCATTGGATAGACATTCCACTAAATGCTCGGTCTCTAGTTTTAGTGCTTCAGTTTGTTCAACCACCGGCACTAGAATATCACCCGTGTGATACTTAACCTGTAGTTGGTAAAACTCGTCCTTTTCTTTTACTTCCTCAACTTTCTTATTGTAAACTTTTATCTTTTCATCTGCTTCCAAGTCATCCCAAACCAACATCTTTTTATCTCCCGCTACTAATGTTTTTCTCACTTTTACTGGTGATAACCAGTTACAATGAAAATGGCCAATAAAGTTATTCTCCCCCTTCACGGTAAGATATGCCACATCCTCAAATCCTTTTCCCAGATGATCTGCTCCGATGGCACTAACACAAGTGGGCTTAAAGTCATCATTAATATAGTCCATTATGGACAGATCGTGTGGGACGAGATCCCAGATCACATTAGCATCATATTGAAACAAACCCAGGTTTACCCTAACCGAGTCGTAGTAATAGAGGTTACCCAACTCTCCAGATGACATAAGCTGTTTCATTTTACGGACGGCGCCGGTAAACAGAAAGGTATGATCCACCATAATTAGTAGATCTTTGGCCAGGGCTAGATCGATCAACTCCTTAGCCTGATCACTGGTTGCGGTGAACGGTTTCTCCACAAATACATGCTTTCCGTTCTGAAGGGCCTTTTTAGCCAGGGGATAGTGGGAGGAGATGGAAGTAATAACGGCCACCAGGTCGATTTCAGGGTCGTTAAGAATCTCGTCGGCATCAGAAGTAATAACGACGTCCGAATACTGTGAACTGGCCAGGGCCAATCGATCCTGGTCCATATCTGCCAACTTGGCTACTTTGATTTCCGGATGACTAATGAAGTTTCGGACAATGTTGGGTCCCCAATAGCCGTAGCCGATAACACCGACTTTTATCATAGATTAAAAAAAATTCAGGTACTTGTCAGAAAAAATCATGCACCGCCTCTTCCGAATATTACTACTGGAATGGTGCCAAGAATAATTTGCAGGTCCATCCAGATAGAACGGTGTTCTTTATAGTATAGGTCCATTACAATTTGTTCACTGAACAAAACCTCATCCCGTCCCTTAATTTGCCAAATTCCTGTCATACCCGGTTTGATGTCGCAACGCTGCTTTTGCCATTCCTTCATCACTTCATACTCGTAAGGTAAGCAAGGTCTTGGGCCTACTAGGCTCATTTCTCCAATAAGCACATTAATCAATTGTGGAAATTCGTCCAATGATAATTTGCGGTACAACCGGCCTACAGGTGTAATTCTAGGATCATTGGTAAGCTTCTTTGTAGCACCATTCTCCTGAATCATCCTCTTCACCATATCTTCATGCAATTTAGTGCTGGCATTAACATACATGGATCGGAATTTGTACATGTAAAATAACTTTCCATTTTTGCCAATGGCTTTAGCCCTATAGAATATCGGGCCAGGCGAGGTAAATTTCACTAATGCCCCTAACACTAACCACACCGGTAGAAACAACAAGATAATGAGTAATGACACTACCAAGTCAAACAACCTTTTGGCGTAAGGATACAACAATCTACGTCCGGGTTGGGGAGGTTCGTATCGAAATGCTGAAACCCTTCCTATTTCCTCAATTTGAATTTTTTCTGCAGCCACATTATAAAGTTCAGAAACAATGTGTACTGTTCGATGTGAAAGTTTGCAGTGTTCTATGATTTCGTGCAATCTGTCCTCGCTCTTACAATCGGAAGCTACCAGTAAATCATGAATATTATAAGTATCTACCAAATACTCCAGGTCTTTAATCTGGCCCAGTACAGGTACTCCATTCACTTGGTCTTTTAGATCGGATTCACCATCATCAACCAAGCCCACTATATTGAAATAACTATTGTTGTCTATTAGCTCTTCAGCATGGTCACGGCTTAATTTTCCAGCCCCCACGATTAATAGGTTACGGTTAATTAGCTTGTTTCTCACCAGGGTAAAGAACAGGTTGGGAATTATTATGACCCTCGTTATGATGAATAGTATGGAGGCGTGAACATAAATAAGTGACAGTAATACCCTACTTGAGCTAACTTCAACATTCTTGAAGATAAACAACAACAGTAACAGTCCGATGAAACTGGTGAACAAGGCCTTATGCACCCTGCTAAAATGACGTTTCCGGTTCAGTATTACCTGATATTTGTACAGATCGTACTCATTGAAAGCCAATAAGGTAGTTCCGATTATAAATATGTAGCCCCACATCAAGTCGGAGTTGATATCGCCCATGTGGAAATATGAACTATAATTACTGTAGGTCAAATTTCCCAGTAGCAACGCAAAGGCGATAATTACCAGATCGTGAGTAATAAGTAGTATCTTATGTAAAGGTATTCTCATTAAATCTTTTCAGTTATCCTTGCGTTTATAGTTATTACGTTCTGTAGTAACCCTCTAGGTTCGTAAAATTATATTAATTATTTGCTAAATCCAAATGATTTTCTAAAATAAATAATGTTATATATTAAATAAGTGCAATTCAATGCTTAAAAGTTGGATTTAATCTATATTAATGTTAAAAATTATGTTAGAATATCATTTTCGTAGCAGTACAAGTCGGCCAGGAGGCTGTTGCAAAAGTCCTGTCAAGCAACCAACTTTTTACCAAATATAAGATTGATCTAAACAAATTGTTGCTACGGGTTACTGCTTTTCCAGCCACTTTTCATAGATCATTACCCTCCAAATAAAATCTCCGTAATCCCCTTTTCCCTGAAGATTCTCCTTTATGATTCGTTGAAGAATTTGGTGATCCAGACCAAGATCCTTTTCTAAAAGACTTCCCAAATAATGATCAAATGAATCATCCTTGAACCAATCCCGTAATGGTACCCCAAAACCGCGTTTTGGAGCATTTAAAACTTCGTTGGGAAGCCGGGTGGCTAAAGTATGCTTTAAAACGGCTTTACTTTGATAGTTAGGTAGTTGCACCTTTTTGTCGGTGCAATACAACAATTCAACAATGCGGTGATCGAGAAATGGGATCCTGGTTTCCAGTGAATGGGCCATGCTAATTTTATCCACTTTTACCAGCATTTGATCCGGAAGAGAGGATTTCAGCATGACATATTGAAGTTTATGATAAGGATCTGAAAGATTACATTGATTCACAAGATCGCTATAAAAATCCTGCACCATATCCGTTGGATTAGGTACTAAGTCCCTCATTGAAAAAGGGTTAATCCGGGCACTTTTGAGTATGAATCTCTGCTCAAAAGGTTGGTTTGCCAGGGATAATACACTATTTATCCGATTTAACTTATATCTAGCCTTACCCTTAAACCCTTGAGTCACTGCTCCGGTCACATTTGAAATTAGTTTTCGTAAACCCATGGGGAGTATTTGGTACTGGCCTACAAAAGTTTCCCCTTTGAATGCGGTATATCCTGCCAGTACTTCATCACCACCGTCACCAGTCAAGACCATTTTCACATGTTCCCTGGCATATTGGGACATGTATCCGGTAGGTAATGCCGCTGCATCCCCAAAAGGCTCGTCATAGTGGAATACAATCTTATCTAAGTAATTGTCGATATGTTCAAGCGATATCACCTTTTCATGGTGATTGGTGTGATACTGGGTAGCTACTGCCCTGGCTAGATCACGTTCATCATATCGCTCGTCTTCAAATCCGATAGTGAAAGTTTCCACCGGTAATTCACTGTACTGGGCCATGACTGAAACCACAGTACCAGAGTCCAGGCCGCCACTGAGAAAGGCTCCAAAAGAAACGTCGCTGCGCATCCTTAACCTTACAGAGTCCTGGAACAGATTCTCAAATTCTCGGTGAACTATATCTGGTTCACGATACAGATCACTTTTATTTATCTGGGGTAGATCCCAATACTTAATCTGTTCTACCGTACCATCTTGAATGAGCAAACAATGTCCTGGTAGAAGTTTTTTTACTCCCTGGTAAAAAGTAAAGGGTGCCGGCACAAAATTCAATCCCAGGTAGAACTCCAGCATTTGGTAATCGGGCTTCAGTTCCTGGGTGTAACATTTCAGGCTTTTTATTTCCGATGCAAATAGGAAAGAGTTATCCCATTCCATATAAACTAAAGGTTTTTCACCCAGACGGTCTCTGGAAATAAAAAGGAGTTGTTTTCGGGAATCCCATATGGCGAAAGCCCACATCCCATTAAACTTTTCTTGACAGGAAAACCCCCAATGTTGATAGGCTATTAATATTACTTCGGTGTCTGATGTGGTATGAAATTCGTAACCGTGGCTTATTAATTCAGCACGCAGCTCTTTGTAATTATAAATTTCCCCGTTAAATACTAATACCTGACTCTTGTCCCAGCTAAACATGGGCTGATCACCAGTCTCCAGATCGATTATGGACAACCTTCGGTGGCCTAATCCCACACAACCATCAACGTAGAACCCTTCACCATCCGGACCTCGATGAGCGATGATGTTGGTCATGGATTTTAGGATTTCTCGATCGACAGTTCTTTCCCGGTGGTAATGTAATATGCCAGCAATTCCGCACATACTTATTTATTTAACAGGGATTTATACAATCTGACGAACTTTTCGGTCATGTTATCAATACTAAATTCCTCCTGGATTAACTGTTTTCCACGAGAACCCATAGCGGATGCTATATGGGGATTGTCTAACAAGATTTGTATTTTATCCACTAAGGCCGGTGAATCAAAGGCCGGAACTAAATAACCTGTTTTTTGATCCTGCACAATTTCTGGAGTACCCCCGCCATTGGTGGCGATAACGGGTTTTCCCAATACCATATACTCCATAATTGCATTACTAATACCTTCTCCATGAATGTTTTGATTCGTGGTGAGGACACCAATATTGAAGACATTGATTATTGACTCTACCTTGGACTGCTTGCCGGTAAATATAATATGCTCACGAAACTCATCCCTTAGGTTATTTTGGATAGGCTCTAACAATTCGCCTTCACCAACTGCTACAAAGGTCACATCATTTCTTTGCGTCAGTACAGCCTGCGCAGCTTCCACGAAGGTATGATAATCCTTTCTGGGGTGAAATGCTCCCACCATTCCAACCACAAATTGGGTGTTTATTCCAAATTCAGCCCGAACTTCCTCTGGAGGGCTCAAATGAGATAAACGATTAAAGTCAAATCCATTATAAATACAATATGACTTATTTCTGGGTGCAGAAAAAGCTTCCAAACCGGCTAAAGAATTTCCGACAATAGCGTCTGACCAGGGATAGGTCAATTTAGACCGGATCCATTCTTTACTACCGAATACAATATCCTGAGAGCTGGCAACTGATGCATTTACAAACTTGGTCTTGAATAATTTGCTGATAGGTAAGGCATAAAGAGTGGCCATTGACTCCCAACTCTGTATGATATGGGGCTTGAATTTCCTGATGGTATGATATAATTTAGTTAAAATGCTGGGATCCCTTTTATGACGTCTCGGTAACTTTACCAGCTTTACATCCATTTCCTCCACCTCACGATAATGTATATCGTTGGATAGAACTACCAAACCGCAATCGCAGTTGTAGGATTCACTAAGGTTTTTAATCAATTGAACCATCCTTCGCTCTTTACCTCCCGGGCCCAGAATATCGGTTATCATTAAGATTCTCAATTGATCTTGATGGGAAGGGGTAGAAACGATTTTTTTAACTTGCATGCAAGATAGTCCAAATGAAAGACCAGCCTCTTTCAAGGCACGAAAGTAAATATAATATGGCTAATTAATTGTTTATATTCCGTTCAATATTTTGAACGTAAGCTATTAAACGAAATTCTTTTATCTTTGGTCCGCTTATAAGCTGATGAGATTGGGAGTAGGAAAAATTGACTAGCGCCGGGTTCGCCAATGCTTAATATTAAACCAATTTTTATAGTAGGTTTTGCTCGAGGAGGATCAAATATTCTCCTAAACCTATTCAGGAGCCATCCGGAGGTTTGTTCACCCAGGGGGGAATTACAGGAGGTATTTAAAGGGAAAGGAGCAGAACCTTGGTCTGTAAAGATCTCAAAATTGATCGATTACCTGCCGATATTAGTGCGGGAAAAAAAGGATATTTTTAATATAGATTTTTGGCAACCCAGAAACCCCCTGAGCCGGAGTTCGCAAAAAAGAATAGACCGGATACTGTTTAATGATAAGCAAAAAGCTACTGATATAAGCCAAAACTTTTACAAGTCTGAAAATCAAAAATATTCGAAGGAGGAGATAAGATCCAGCCGACTTCTTTGCAAGAATCTAAATGGCTTAATTTTTCTCACTTCGGAATTGCAGCGAATGTATCCGGATGCTGTTTTCATTGCCTTAGTGCGCAACGGGTTTGCTGTGATTGAGGGACATGTGAGGAGGGGCTATGACCTTAGAGCTTTTGCCAATCACTACGAGAGGTCTTGCCTCCAGATGATTGAGGACAATAGGCGATATTCCAATTACCATATTTTCCGCTACGAAGATTTTATTGAAAACCCCCTGGAGTCACTGAGAAGTCTGTACCAGGTCTCCGAATTGGATTTAAAACAAGTCAGTAAAATACGATTACAAACTAAACGGGTGGTCAATGCGGATGGGACTCATAATCTGACCCGGCAAGGAGTTGAAAAGCAATTACATTGGTATCAGGTGGATGACTTCTTTAAGCATTTCGTAACCGATGCCAATGAGAATCAGATAAGTAGATTGAATGAAACCCAAAAAGAAGATATCAAAGAAATTTGCCTTACTTCGCTAAAACATTTTGACTATCTATAGTCTGCAGCCTACAAACACCATCTATGAGTTGCTGGCAAATGACTTCCATTCGATGATGTGTCTGCAAATACTGTTGACAATCTCTGGATATCTTGTGGTAATCGGGGTGATTTTCAATCGCCTTAATTGCATGGGGAAGTTGATCAAAAGTCTCCGCTACACCCCCTAATTGGTTTCTTTCAATGATGTGATCAGGGTCAACATTGCGAGTAGTAACAATCGGAGTGCCCACAGCAAACGCCTCCAAAAATGTATTGGAGAATCCCTCGTAATGTGATGTGTTGAGTAACAGAGTGCTTTTGGCCAAAAAATCACCGATATCAACCCGTCTGACATACCCCACCAACTCTGCATTATTACATGACTCAATTTGGCTTAAGGTGTTATCAAGGGCTTTATCCACGGAGGTCTGGCCATCCATAAGTCCAGTATTAAATGATCCGGCAATTTTAAAGTCTTGATCAGGCAGGGCTCTGATGACTTTGAGCAAAGTAGGTAGGTTCTTTTGCTTACTAAATACTCCGATCCAGGAAATATAGCTTCTCTGAGTTTTAGGCAAAGCATCAGGCAAAGGACCTTGCTCAAGGTAGGGATTATGCATGATCATTAAATGCTTTTCCGGAAACATCTCTTTGAACCTGTCATGTTGATACCTATTTTGGCAGACGATCATTTTGCTTTTTTTCAACGCATATCGATAGGCCAACTGGGTTTTGTAATCAGCTCCTTCCTTGTAGCGGTCGTCAGCATCCTTGTCATTGGTGACCAGATAGATCAAGGGAATGTTTAATAGTTGGGCACAGATTGCCAGCAGTCCATTGTGAATAGTACATGTTTTTACAAACAGGAAATCCGGTTGGAAAGATCGTATGTTACGATAGAAGCTTTGTAAGTAGATAAAATAGCGCAATCCTCTGATCCTAACCACCGGATCGTAAGTTTCAACCAATTCGAAATCCAAATCTTTATTAACATAATCGCGGGCTCCTTTCCAAGTTAAAATACCAACATCTTGCCCCAGGTGTGCCAAACCTTGGGCTAACGCATACTGCCGGACACAAGCCCCTCCGGTACTTCTCCCATTATCTGCTAATAGATCAGGTATTTCAGTATCAAAAAATAACAGTCTCATTTAATAGGTTAGCATGATTTATGTGATTCTAATTGTTGGTAAATATCTTCTGCATTTCCCGGGGTAAGCTTATCGAAAAGTTTCCACAGTTTGTTCTTGGTATTGGTATTTTCCGAAATATTGCAGTCACGCGCGTCGTGTAATTTAAGACCTACAAATTCAGATAGATGCTTAAACGTGTTATCTCCTCTCATGAGATCTTCATAGTTGATGATTATTTGAGGATATTCCGATTGAGAAATATGAGCAAGCAGTAACTGATTGTTGGCCTTCCATTTCTCCATAGCCCGAAAGTATCGACTAATGCGATCCATGAAAGTAGACCTTTTGTTATAGTGGGCTAAAATTTTGGCGGGATGCCGATAAACCACTATTAATCTATGAGGAGGTAGCAGCTTTTTCCAGATGTTGTAGGTAATACAGGTACGGGGATCTTTAAATCCCCAGAATTTGTATCGGATATTACAATCATCGATAATTTCTTCCATCCGTTTTATCTGAGCTGGACTAGGATCTAGCGCTTCAGGTGTAACCGGAATATCCAAACTGCTAACCCCCCGGCTGTTCAACATCTCATGGTTGAGATCTAGTGTCGAGGCTCGCTCCATTTTGTTACCTTTATAATATCCCTGTTCCTCGTCAAACTGCTCCACCATGTTAATGCCTGATTTATGCAAGATTTCCGACACCAGGGTAGTGCCTGATTTATGCATACCGAGTACAACTATAACCATATACTAAAAAATTAAACCTTTACCGGAATAAATACGGCGGCCACTAACATCGTTGAAATCAGGCTCAAATTAGGTGAAATTAAGGATCAAATCCCTCCGCATGTACACTTTTTAATAAAATTGATGTAAAATCAGTGTAAAATCTCGTTGCAAAATTATCGCTAAAGAAAGTTATTTCATACTTTCACGGTATTCCCATTTACCAGGAGACTTTAGTAGTTTCGTAATTGCCGTAGAAGTAAATTTTTTTATTCAAATGAAGCTATTTTTTGAGCCAGGGGGTTACCCTAAAACTTTTTCCTAGAGTAAACGAGATCTTATCTTGAAGGTATTGCATATAACCAATCTATATCCTTTTGATGAGCATCCAACTTATGGGATTTTCATTAAGGAGCAAATTGATTCTTTAACTGATGTTGGTATCCAGAATGATGTCATATTTATTAACGCTTTGCAAAAAGGCAAGATGGAGTATCTCAAGACTATTCCGATGATCCGTAAGTTGGCCAAATCTTTTGATATTGTACACTGCCATCATTCTTTTTGTGGCTTCAGTACTACCCAGTTGGCTGGTATTAGCAAGCCGGTAGTAACTTCCTTTCTAAATATTGTGGGAGGTGAAAGCAAATCACCATTTATTGAAAAGTTGATAAATAAGCGCGTCATAGATGGCTCAGCGGCTTTTATTGTTAAGCATGACCCGACCATAAGTAAGACTTATCCATCAAAAGGAAATTACGTCCCAAATGGAGTAGATACCGAGAAGTTTTTTCCGGTATCTGAAGTGGAAGCCTGTAAAAAATTGGACTTGCCGGTTAAGGATTACGCACTTTTTGTTTCTAGCGGTAGCCGGGATCGACCTCAGAAGAGATACGACATATTCCGGCAGGTGGTTGACATTCTGAACTCCCAGTACCACCATAACCTGGAGGAATTGTTATTAATCAAGACAGAACGCCATTTAGTGCCGTATTATTTTAACGCATCTAAGTTGCACTTGCTAACTTCCGGATTTGAGGGGTCACCAAATTCTGTTAAAGAGTCCCTGGCATGTAATCGTCCGGTGGTCTCCACCGATGTGGGCAACGTCAAACATATGATAGGGGATATTAGTGGTTGTAAAGTGAGTAGCTCGCTGGATCCTCAGGAAATAGCTGAATTGGCTCATCAGGCCCTTATGTATCAGGGTGAATTTCAGGGAAGGTCGGCTCTAGCCGCTAAAAAACTGGACATGGCAAGTGTGGCTGGAACCATAAAATCGATATATACCAACTTGCTTCAATAATGTAATTTTTAGAATCGTACTTTATTTTTAATTGTTATGTGTGGAATCGCAGGAGTGTTCAATTATAGTAATGGAAAACCCGTTGACAAAGATTTGTTATGGAGTATGTCAAAGGTGATCAGTCATCGGGGTCCGGATGATGATGGAATGTACATATCTGATGACGGTAGTTTGGGATTGGTTCATCGGAGGTTGAGTATTATTGATTTGGAGGGTGGTATACAGCCAATGTCAACAGTTGATAAGAGTATATGGATTGTGTTCAATGGAGAAATCTATAATTTTCCGGAGCTAAAACAGGAATTACTTGACGACGGTTATAAGTTCCATACCAATTGTGATACGGAAGTTATAATGGTGATGTACCAGAAGTATGGCGAAGATGCCTGGGAGAAGTTAAATGGGATATTTGCTTTTGCCCTGTACGACACTAATAAGAGGTGTCTAATATTGGTCAGAGATCATTTTGGGGTAAAGCCGCTTTATTACGCTTTTGTCAATAATAGCCTTTTATTTGGTTCTGAACTAAAATCCATACTTGAATACCAAGGTTATCAAAGGTCTGTGGATCTCACCGCACTTAATTCCTTTCTTACTTACCGATATAGTCCAGCCCCTCAAACTTTATTGAAGGATGTAAAAAAATTAGAGCCCACCCATTATCTAAAAGTGGATGCCAATGGGAAAATAACCAAGCAGCACTATTGGAATTACCGACCGAAAACTGTGAACATTTCAGAAGAAGAGGCGGTGGAAAAATATCAATATTATCTAGAACAGGCAGTCAGACGACAATTATTGAGTGATGTGCCGGTGGGTTTGTTCCTCAGTGGGGGAATGGATTCCGCCATTGTAGGCCATCTAATGCAGAAATACTCTTCCAATCCTATTAAAACCTTCAGTATTGGATTCCCAGGGATAGGAGGTCATAACGAATTGGAGGAGGCAAAAGAATCTGCAAAATATATTGGCTCAGATCATTACGAGATCACCATTAACCGTCAGCAATGTTTGGATTTTCTAATAGAGAGTTACCAGTATACTGAAGAGCCTATAGCTATCCCAACGATTCCAGCCTTGTACTACGTTTCGAAACTGGCGTCAGAACATGGCAAAGTGGTACTAAGCGGGCAAGGTGCTGATGAACCGCTGGGCGGCTATAATCGCTACATGGGTGAGAAATATCTTTCTAAATTTTCTAACCTATTGAAGGTTATGCCTTTACAAACTATTGATGATTGGTTTAAAATGGGTCCAAAATTTAGACGGGCCGCATATGCCTCTAAATTTTCCGATCAAATCAAGCGGTTTGTAGCCATTTATTCCATTTTCACCGCGGATGAGAAAGACCGATTGATCCGACCAGAATTTAAGGATAAAATGGAAAATGTGGATTCGGATCTTATACAGAAGTTATATGATCAAACCGACGGCCTAACCGAGTCCCTAAATAAAATGCTCTATATAGATACCAGAAACTCATTATCGGATAATTTGCTGCTATTTGGTGATAAGGTAACTATGGCCAACTCCCTGGAGTGCAGAGTACCATTCCTCGATTTGGACTTTATAAAGTATGTAGAGTCTTTACCAGCTAGCTATAAAATAAAAGGTAATACACACAAGTACATTCATAAAATTTCCATGGAAAAATGGCTTCCACAAGAAATAATATATCGTGAAAAACGGGGGTTTGAGGTTCCTATTGGCAAATGGTTTGAGGAGGGACTATCCGATATGTTCCTCCAATTATTGGAACGCGACAATTCGGGCTGCGGTACTTATTTTGATAAGTCTTACATTAAATCCCTGGTCAGTGAAATGGATGGTGAAAATGGGCGTAATTTGATAAAAATATATACCCTTTTCTCTTTCGAACTTTGGTATGATTATTTCATCAATAATCAAATTGCCGAAAACTTGGAACATCATTTGAGTTGAGGATGGGATCCCAAATAGTGCGTTGATTTTTTCAATCTTTGTCCAAAATATTATTTGCTTTTTCCAGCCATTTCTTTGGTGGATTTTGGGGATGATCCTTAAAATAAATGGATAACTCCTTTATCATTGGATAGAATTTTTCATAAAGGTATCGTTCATGTTCCGGTCTTATCTTCATGGATTTACCCTTATTTATGGTTTTGCTTAGTTTTTGAGGATTGTGGTAGTGTTGTATCTCCAGAAACACCTCAATTTCTCTGATAAATTTTTCTGCATCTACCTTTAGATCTTCAAAGAACCCCAAAAAGATATTTTCAGCGGGGAAATATTTAGACCAGCTGTTGATGGTATGCAGGTAATCATTTCTTAAGTTAGGTTTGTCGAATTGTTGCAAATATTTCTCCTCAGTGATGGTATCACGGTTCTCCTTCAGATGGACAAAGTAATTCATTTTGGTGGCTGACCACAGTCTTTCTACAGGATTACGCATGATGTAAATGATCTTCAGATTGGGGAATCGTCTGGCTATATGGGCAATGGTCTTTTCACTTAGGGTTGCGTATGCGGGAGTAATATCACCTGACGGTTTATTCCAATAGAAAAGTTTGGCATAACGATCAAGGGTCTTTTTATCGATATCGCGTTTGGTGAAAGTAAATATAAACCCCCAAATGGCATAATAAGGGTGTTTGGTGATTCCAAACCAAATACATTTTAAAAATGCTCGGAGTTTCCCTCTGGGTATGGAATTTCCATTGATTCTGCGTTCGTAGTCATCGAAAAAATGAAATTCTTTGACCGGCAGGGACCGGATGCCGGGATGCATTTTAAAGTACTGGTATATCCATGATGTACCGGACTTTTGAGCGCCAATTACCATAAAGGTAGGTTCCTGATATTTGCTCATAATGGACTATTTAAGAAAAACAGTTTGAAACCGAAAAATATTATGGCCGGACAATTAGATTTTCGTAGAGTATTAATATTCATATCCCAATTTTTTCAAGGTACCACCTGCAATCGCTAAGAATTTTTTACGGTGTACCGGGTCGAGCATATTGATTTGATTTTTATTAATGTCGGTGCGGATATGATTATGGAGATCATCCAAATGATACCAAAATAGTTGATGATCATATCCTTTTTTCAGTTTATGTACGCCAGATTTATCCATGATGGGTTTTGATTCCAATCTGACACTGGTCAGCTTTTCGATGTCGAGGTTGGCTTTAATATATAGCTGTTTTAAGAATTGTTGAGGTTGTGAAACCATCTCTTCATATTTAACCACATGATAATTCGGAAACTTCTCCTGATTGCGAAGCATTTCCTCCACTACTTGATTGTATTCGTTTGCCAGTAATGAGATATCGCGATGTCCTCTGCGAATTTTACCTTCACAAATAGCTAACCCATTTCTCACCAGCGCAAAATGGCAGGCGTCGGGATACATTTGATAGAAGATGGAAGCGGTATACGCCAATCCGTTAAGCCCTTTGGACAGTAGGCGGCATTTGGCGAGCTCCTCATCCCGGTATTCCACATTTTCGGATTTGTAAAGGTTATGCGTGGGAATTCGGCAATTAAATCGTCCCCGGTAAAGGATTTGATCAATATAGTTTTGTAGATAAGATGGTAGAGGCTTTCTGGGTTCCAGCAAATCTGTCCTAAACACATCTTGTCCGGTCAAGATCCGGATAGGGTAATCCCTGGTGAGCTTTTTGAAGATGGTTTTAAATTTATTATCGGCTCTGGCAGTTCCCTTGAATACCTTATGGGTCTCTCCGTTGGATATGCAAACTTCAGGATGTGATATTAACATATTTACCAACAAATTAGATCCACCTCTGGAAAATCCGTTTATAAAAATCGGTTTTTGATTAAGAAATCTGTTATTTGTCACACTCATGTTTTCGCTACTTGTTATTTTTTTTGAATTTGGCCAACACTTTCCCTATTACCAGCTTATCCTCTTCAGAAAATTTTTGTACAATTATCATTCCCAGGAAAATAGCCCACATGATCACCGTCAAGACAATTAGCTGGATTATCAAGGAATCTACCAGTACTATATCCCTCAGGTAGAATGCTGCTGCGCCAGCAACTAATGTAGCTATAACAGGTTTTAAAAAACTGCGATCTACCGGTACCAAACGGTCAATCAGGATGTAGGCTTCCACCATCATCAGCGTGTTGACTATCACGATAGTGATGGCCCCAGCCAATGCAGCTCCTACCAGCCCATATTTTGGTATTAGAATAAAATCCAGTGCCAGAGTGGTAATTAAATATACAATGGAATTTATAAAGTTAATTCTGGAGTAACCGGCCATATTCAGGACCGCTCCGCATGCACCGGTAGCAGCATCATATATTATACTAGAAGCCAATATGACCAAGCCTAATTTGCCAGTAGTGAATTCTTCGCCAAATATGAATAAGATATTTTCCGCAAAAATTGTGATGGTAAGAAAAATAGGCAGGTTTATAGTAAAGGCCCACTTAGCGGTGGTTTTATAAAAATCCTTTAACTCCTTAAGTTTTCCCTGTGAATGCAACTCAGCAAAGATGGGGTAGGAAATGGTACGAATGGCAATGAAGCCCATTTTTCCGATGTTGCTGATATTAATCAAAACTGAATACACACCAACTTCAGAAATAATACCAAACATACCGAGAACCAATGTTTCCAGATTCTTGGAGAATTGATTGAGCAATTTCGACAGCCATACTGGAATAGAAAAATTTAGAATTTCCCTGGTTTTGCGCTGTGCTTCGGATATGGGCCTTTTTAAGGGAAAGATCTTATTGACAAAATAAATCATCAGTAAGGTCCCGACGATGCTGGCAATCACGTAGGCCACGATAACTCCTACCAAGCCCAGTCCCAGTAGAATGGCTACTATCGCTAAGGATAATTTAACCACATTAACTACCCCTTCTCTGGTGATTACCGGGTACCGCATATTTTTAAAGGCTATGGAAATCTCTGCCATACTGCTCATAATGGCCGAGAGGGGTATTGCCACACTCATAAGTCTTAGGTACTGAGCAAGTTGTGGTTTGTCAAACATCCCCAAGGCGATGGTATCCGCAAAAATGATGGTAAGTACTGTAATAAGGATGCTTGCCAGAAAGGGTATTCCTGCGCCAATTTGGATCACTCCCCAAATTTCCCGTTGGTTTTTGTTGCCTTGTGCTATTGGAATAAATCGTTTAATTCCGGCGCTAAGACCAAAATTGCTTATAGCAGAAAGAATAATTACAAACGTGAGTGACAGTTTATAATAGCCAAAGTCTTCCGCTCCTAAATACCTGGCCAGTATATAAGTAAAAATGAAGCCGATCGCATAACTGAACACAGTCCCAGAAAAGCCGATACTCCCTCCTTTAGCAGCGGTAAGAATGTTTTTCTGATAGTTATTCATTTACGGAAATTGCCGGACCTGGAAGGCTTAAAGGATGGGCCCTAAATTACAAAATTCTACTATTTAAATATAGAATACGATTTTTTTAATAAACGATTGCAGGCCTATCATGCGCAGACAGGATGGTTGCCAATATTGAATTTTGCAAGTGTCAGGCATTTGACTGGAAACAGCAGCAGGTTCAACCTCTATTTTCACCAGTATTCATGATAGAATATTTTAATTCTGTATTCGAATAGTGCAATTAAAGTTGTTGCAACAATAGACCTCACCAATTAGAAATTCTCATCTCAATTAAATCCTCAATTATCATATTGAAAACATTTTATCATTATGAAACAAATACTTTTGAATTAGGTGATGCGAAGTATTTTATTATTCAATTGACAATCAGGTACATATGGGGTTACAGATGCAGTTCATAGTTTTCTGGCATACTTCCTGTTGAGTCACCACTAATCTTATCTCAGCTGGGTCGATTTAGAATAAGATTTGTGGAATTCATATGGTCAATAGGAATAAGCCTTGGGAAGATGTAATTATAGCAATTGTACTATTCCTTTCGTTAATTATTACCCCAAACATCTATGCACAACTGCCAGCCTTCCCCGGTGCCGAGGGTTTTGGAAAATACACTGTGGGAGGAAGAGGTGGTAAGGTAATTCTAGTAACCAATCTCAATGATAGCGGGCCCGGAAGCTTACGAGCTGCGGTGGAAACCAAGGGCAAAAGAATTGTAGTATTCAGGGTAGGAGGGCTAATCAGGCTGACTCAACATCTTAAGATCGCAGACCCCAATATAACCATTGCGGGACAGACAGCCCCCGGTGATGGTATTTGCATTACCGGGAGGTCGATTAGGATCATGACCTCTGAGGTAATAATCAGGAATATCAGGCTGAGATTAGGTAAGGGTGCCGGATCGGGAATAGACGGTATCAGTATCAATGGGGTGGGAGCTGGTTTGAACAATATTATCCTGGACCACATCTCGGCATCTTGGGCTACCGATGAAAACTTCGGGTTAAACGCCAGGGATGCTGTAGTTAAGAATGTCACTATTCAAAATTCTATTACCGCTGAGGGATTAATGCCTCATTCAAAGGGAATGTTGATCCAGGGTAAGGCAGGACAATCTGCATACCCCCGGAATATTACTATTTACAACAACTTTTTTGCCAACAGCGTTGAGCGTTTACCTGCTATTGGATATAACAATGAGGTTGAGACCATCAATAATGTTATTTATCACTGGACTTTTAAAGCCACCAGGGTAGCTGATGGCCGGGCCAATGTAATAGGCAATTACTACAAACCGGGGCCACAAGTAATTAATGAACTTAATGCAGTACAAATTGAAAAAATCGATGGAACTCCCAGGGTTTATGTGAGGGGAAACATAGGGCCTGCCAGACCAACGGATAATCTTCCGCAAAACTATATTGTGAACATCAGCAAAGGGAGGGAGCACGTGGTTAGCGCACCAGTAATTAATGGGTCCGGGATTAAGGACATCTCGGCATTTGAAGCCAGAGATTATGTGCTGGAGAATGCCGGAGCAATGCCCCGGGATGCCGTTGATGCACGCAGCATCCAACACTTCTTAAATGGCAATGGCAAGTTTATCTCTGATGAGTCTCAAGTTGGAGGTATGCCCCGGTACAATGGAGGTACCGCACCTAGAGATTCAGATAATGACGGAATGCCGGATGATTGGGAACTAAGTCAAGGCTTAAATCCTAATAATGGCTCTGATCATAATGGCGATATTAACGGGAATGGCTATACCAACATAGAGGATTATATAAATCTTTTTTTTTCCAATGAGGTAACTACCACCCCTAATACACCTCCCACAATAAGCAATATTTCCGACATATCAATTCTTAAAAATACTTCCTCCAATGCCATAGCCTTCCAAATTGCAGATGCAGAGACCGCTGCCAGTGGTTTGGGAGTTGTGGCGTCCTCCAATAATAGCAATTTAATTGCCAATTCCGGACTGACTTTAGGGGGAGATAAAAGAGATAGAACCTTGGTAGTTACCCCTGAGCCTGATGCCGTTGGTGATGTTACCATTACCATTACCGTCTCTGACGGCGCCCTGGAAACCAAGGAATCATTTGTGGTCTCAATTGTAGAGCCCACCGCTAATGAAGCTCCTTCTATAAGTGACATTCCGGATCAAAACCTGGAGATGAATACTCCTTCTGATCCCATAAATTTTGAGATATGGGATAGTGAAACCGCCTCTAGTGGGTTGGACTTGACCGTTACCTCCCAGGACGAGTCTTTGGTGGCTGGTTCTGGATTAACACTTAGTGGAAGTACCAGAAATAGAACTTTAATCATCACCCCAGAACCGGATGCCGTGGGAGAGGTGACCATTACTCTGACTGTTTCTGATGGGGAGTCCCAAACCTCCGAGGATGTTTTGGTAACCATTACAGACTCAGGCGATCCTGGTAACACGGGCAATACAGCTCCCTCAATCAGTGATATTGCGGATCAAAACCTGGAGATGAATACCCCATCTGATCCTATTGATTTTGAGATATGGGATAATGAAACTGCTTCCAGCGGATTGGATTTAACTGTTACTTCCCAGGATGAGACTTTGGTGGCTGGTTCTGGATTGACACTTAGTGGAAGCACCAGAAATAGAACTTTAATCATTACCCCAGAACCGGATGCAGTGGGAGAGGTGACCATTACCCTGACTGTATCTGATGGGGAGTCCCAAACCTCCCAGGATGTTGTGGTGACCATTACAGACTCAGGCGACCCTGGTAACACGGGCAATACAGCTCCCTCAATCAGTGATATTCCAGCACAAAACCTGGAGATGAATACCCCTTCTAATGCCATCTCTTTTCAGATATGGGATGATGAAACTGCCTCCAGTGGTTTGGATTTATCCGTGGCGTCTCAAGATGAGTCACTAATAGCTAATTCAGGCCTGGCCCTGAGTGGCAGTACCAGGGACAGAAGCCTGGTGATAACTCCTCAGACCAATGCTGTAGGAAATGTAACTGTCACCATTACCGTATCAGATGGTGAACTCGAAACTACCAAAGACGTTGAAGTAACCATAACCAGCACCAATAACCGCCCTCCAACCATAAGCAATATACCCAACCAACAGATTAATCAGGATATTTCATTGGGTCCCGTTAATTTTCAAATTTCAGACCCGGATGATCCTGTCGATCAGTTAACTGTAACAGCCACTTCGGATGATCAAAGCCTGGTACCTGATAATGTAATAGAAATAACAGGAAGTGGTACTGACAGATCTTTATTTATCACCCCCGATAATTCTGTTTCCGGTAGTACTACCATTAGAATAACTGTCTCCGATGGCGTTAACGAAACCGAGGAAAGTTTTCTTTTAACTATAGCAATAGCCGGAGAAAATAGTATTCCCACTATCAGCGAAATTGTCGATCAAGTGATTAATCAGGATGAAAGTATGGGTCCGCTCGCTTTTCAGGTTGACGATTTGGACCATGATCCCAACGATTTAGTGATCACAGCGAATAGCAGTAACCAAACCCTGGTACCCAATGAGAATATTTCAATATCAGGATCGGGAAAAACCAGAGAAATTCAATTGACTCCGGCCAGTGGTCAGTTTGGTGAAACAACCATCACCATCACGGTTTCGGATGGAATCGATCAGGTAAGTGAAACATTCAAATTGATAGTAAATGAAATTACAGAGGCCCCGGGTATCACTAATATCGCTGACCAGAGTATTGACCAAGGTACTTCTACAGGCGCCCTGGCTTTTACTATTTCCGACCCCGATACCCCTGTCGGGCAATTAAATGTCTCTGCCAAATCATCAAATAACGTGTTGGTGCCAGCATCCGCAATTGTGCTGGCTGGTCAAAATGCTCAGCGTACCATAACTATTACCCCTGATCCAAGCCGATTTGGAGAAGCTAACATCACCATCACGGTTTCGGATGGCACTCACCAGGTAACAGAGATGTTTACCTTAGTGGTGATTGAACAGGTTGAGAATATGGCTCCTACCATCAGTAATATAAATGACCAGGTAACGGAAGAGAATCAGGAAATTGGGCCTGTCAGATTTACGGTGGGTGACTCAGATAACCTGGCCTCTGAATTGAGGATTACCGCCAAAAGCAACAATCAAAATCTTATTCCTGACCAAAATATGACAATCAATGGTAGCGGCACTAACAGGGATATCATCATTACTCCAGCCTCTAATCAGAGTGGTTCCGCCGTAGTTACCGTGATCGTATCCGACGGTGTGGACCAGGCTTCGACTTCATTTAAAGTGGAAGTAAATGCATTGCCTAAAGCGCCCACCATCAGTAATATTTCCGGTAAATCCACAGATCAGGATGTGACTATCGGACCGATTGCTTTTACCATTAACGATGAGGATACCCCGGTTGGCGATCTTACAGTTACCGCTGCATCCAGTAATCCAAATTTGGTCACCAATGACAATATAATACTTGGCGGAAGTGGATCAAATCGAACGGTTACTGTTACTCCTGAGCCTGGTAAGCATGGCAGCGCCAGCATCACTATAACAGTTTCCGATGGTACCAATCAGGCTCAAACTTCATTTAAGTTGACCGTAGTATCTAGTGATCCAGATGACTTAAGCTCCCAGATCTCTGCCATTGACGTTTCATGTAATGGTAATTCGGATGGAAGCGCGGAGATTTCTGTTGATGGCGGTGTGGCGCCTTATACTTTTGAGTGGTCTACTGGGGCTACAACTAATGCAATTGGTAATCTCACAGCAGGATCTTATTCAGTAACTGTAACTGACGCCATTGGAAATACTGTAGACGATCAGGTAACCATTTCCGAGCCTAGGCCTTTAGAGGTAGCTGCTACCATCATTGATGAAACCTGTAGAGGAGAAGATGGAATTATTCAAGTCAAAGTAACTGGCGGCTCTGGAAGCTATACTTATCGCTGGTCTAACGGGTCAACTACCGCTTCCCTAAATAATTTGCAAGCCGACGAGTATTCATTGGTAGTAACTGATAGTGAAGGCTGTGTTGCCCAATCATCATTTGATGTTGGTATAAGTATTACAGATATCAATGTTGAAGGCCAGACCACTCAACCTACTTGCACCAATAACGGTTCCATTGCTTTAAATGTGAGTGGAGCTAATCAACCGTATAGTTATCAGTGGTCCAATGGGGCGCGCTCCAAAAACGTATCCAATCTTGAGGCAGGAACCTACACAGTTACCGTTACTGATCAAAACGGGTGTAAATTCCGTCAAAACTTTATCCTTGAAAACACGGTTGCCCCGATAACCGCTTCCGGTGAAGTGACGGATGCCACCTGCAGTAACGACGACGGAGCCATTTCACTTTCAGTAAATGGTGGAACAGCTCCCTATACTTTCCTCTGGTCGAATGGATCAACTGCTCAAAACCCTGATAATTTAAGCTCCGGTAGCCACACAGTAATAATCCAGGATCAAACCGGGTGCTCGGCCGAATTCACATTTGAAGTTCATACTGCACCAGGGGCCACCGACTTTAGTGTAGAAGCTGTAGTAACTAATGCTAATTGTAGTGGTTCAGGTGGATCCATAGTGATTGAGGAACCCCTAAATTACACTTATGATTGGTCTAACGGGGCTACAGGACCGGAATTGGACGACCTAGAGCCTGGTAACTATACTGTGACTGTTACCAATATTGAGGGTTGTTACACCACAGAAACATTTACAGTGAATGCCGATCCAGGACCTGCAAAGCCTGAGATTGAAGTGAATGGAAATACACTATCTGTCAACACCGGGGAAATGTTTCAATGGTACCTGGAAGGATCTCCCATTTCAGGGGCCACTTCCAACACTTACGTGATTGAGACATCCGGTACCTATTCGGTTAGCATTAGTGGGGAATACGGCTGTACCACAGCATCGGATGACCTTTATGTTGAGAAAACGGACGATGATACCTTGGTAGAGGATAATAACATAATCAATACAGGAGAATACCTGAAGCAGGTAGATATATATCCCAATCCGGTTCAGGACCAAGTTAATGTGGACGTGTTACTAGGACAACCGGCCGAAACGACCTTGGGGATCTATGATATTTCAGGTTTCGAAGTGGAACAGCGGGATATGGGAACTATCGAGGCCCAGTTTGAAAGCGTGATTGACATGAGTACCCTTCCCAGTGGTCTGTATATAATACAAGTAAAATCCGGAAATGAAGTGGTAATGCGAAAGGTGCTTAAGCAATAATCACCATATTACACACTCATCAAAGATATAGTACCCCCTTTACTTTCTGCCGTAAACCGTGATATAACATCTCGGTGTAAAACATCCAAAAAAGGACAGTGAATCCTATTTGTTCAATGTTGCCATTATAATGACTGAAATTAACCCCTCGCCGGTTAAAATTCGAAATGGTCATGATAATAATAAACAACATGCAAAGCATTCCGTACAACTTTAATTTCTTCATGGGTAGGCGGTAAAAGCTTTGAAATCTGGAATACAAATATGAATACATGTAAATCCAATATAACAGACCTAAAATTCCCAACTGAAGTAACATTCCGTTCCAGAATCCTTCAGACCAATTGTATTCCCAGTCTTTAAAGAACATCATAGGTATCAGGCTGAGGTTCTCCTTAATTTGTCGGAAAGCATCATCCCCAACTTTGGTATTCAACGATTGAAACTCTTCTGCTGACCGTACCGCCAACATAGATTCCATACGGTCAAAAACAAAAGATGGTTGAATGATTGCCAAGGCAATGATCAGTAAAATGAGATAGCTTAGAGTCTTAAAATCCCGCTGCCAGATTATTACCAGGAGAAATCCCACAAACAGGGTAAAATAGGCCTGTCGGGATAACGATACCCCCACTCCGCAGACCACAATAATCAATGAGGTAATGTAAAAAACTCGGTTTTTGCCCTTCTGTGTATTCATTCTGGCTAAAATGATGAAAACGAACAGTACCATGAGCATGCCCCAATTATTCTTATGGCCAAAATATGGGTTATTCCACAGATAAGTTTTATCAAACTCGTTACTGGATTGTATCACCATAGCTGGATTTTGATATACCAGGTATAAAATGGTGATAGTTTCAAGTACCATGAGCAGTATCATGATGTCCGCTAAATTTTTTAACCGATCCAATGGAAGCCTCCGAAAGATCAAGTACAGAAATCCAAATGATATCACAATATTATCTGCATAGCGGGCAATTTGATTCTTGGTACTGAATTCCTCATCCATCCCTTCACTGATGGGAAAAGTTTGTACAATATGCCTGATGTGGTCTGTGGTTAGTAACAGGACTATGGAGATAAAGATTACCATGAGTCCTTTTTGATCGAACTGAAGTTTTCTGTTAGTTTCAGAATTAAGCGCCTGGATCAGAAAAGGTATAAGAATGATTCGCTGTAGCTTCAGACCACTGATTTCGCCGTTCATTATCGATCCGGCAAAGGGTACGAATACTGCAAACAACATTATCAGTGTCGCATTGTAGAATGACGTGAATTGAATTGCCACCAGCAGCAGTACAATCAAATAGTGAAAGGGCATGGTGGCCAGATCGAAGTCCAGTACTAGCCAGCATGCTAAGTAAATCAGAGATAATTTGATCCAGGAACCATGATCAGTGGTAACGTCAAAAGAGGTGGCGTATTTCCTTTTTAGTGCAATGGTGCTCATAACAGTGCCTCGGATCCTGGAGGGAAACTACTACCAAAGGCTCCAGGAGGATTTTTTCTGCCTGTTCTGTTGATAATAGTAGCTATACTTATACCCGTATGCTGATTTCTTCAGATTAACGTCATTAAACAAGATTGCCAGGTTCTGAATTTTACTCTTGCTGTATATTTCGTTATACTCTTGCAGTGCTCGTTTATCGGTATAATTTTGTCGTACCACTAATATGTTTACATCACTTTTGTTCATTAACTCCAGTCCATCAGCTAAAATACCGACAGGAGGGGTATCCAGTATAATATAGTTGTAATCCTTTTTTAATTCATCAAGCAGTGAGTTGATGCGGCCACTGATCAGTAATTCACTTGGGTTAGGTGGAATTCCTCCTGAGGTAATGATATGAAGGTTAGGAAATTTTGATTTACATATGATTTGTTCCTTAGTAGCAATACCTGCCAGGTAATCGCTTAATCCCACATTATCAAAAACATCGAATGCCTCATAATCATTGGGCTTCCTCATATCAGCATTTATCAGCACCACTTTTTTGCCAAAATTGGAAAAGATATAGGCCAGATTGTTGGAGCAGAAAGATTTTCCTTCAGCGCTGATAAAAGAGGTGAGTAGAAAAATCTTGCCTTGCTCATCATCACCCAACATATACCGTAAATTGGACCTTACGGTTCTAAACGTTTCAGAGACTTCAGATCTTACGTTTTCATTGTCGATCAGCTTTATTTTTCCGCTTCCTTTAGCCACCATTCCCAGGTAGGGGATGGTGGAAAGGCTTAGAAGATGTTCCTTGGAATTTACCTTGTTGCTGAGAACACTACCTACCAATAATAATCCGATTGGTAAAGCTAAGCCCAGAAATCCCGCCACCACATAATTGAGCATAGGATTAGGTTTTATAGGACCCCTGCCTTTCATGTCAGCGTCATTGACTATACGGTAATCAATGGTATTGGAAGCTTTGGCGATTCCCGCTTCAGCTTTCTTTTGCATGAGAAACAAATACAATTCCTCACTCAAGTTATAGTCCCGTTGAATGTTAATAAATTGTCTTTCAGCAGTCGGTAGGGTACGTAATGTGGCATTGACCTGGCCAAGCTGACGGTTTATGCTATTTAGAGCAATTTGATTGGAAGCTTTAATGCTTCTAATATTTTCGCTAATACCTTTTTTCAGAATTTCGATTCGCTGCTGATAATTCCTGATGATAGGATTGTTGGTTCCTCCTCTGTTGGGATCAATTGCGTTTAATTGTAACTGTAGATTTGCAAGTTCCTGGATATTCTGATTTAGGTTAGGGTCATCTATTCCCACTGATGAGGGGATATAGATTTCGCCGATATTGTTGCTGTTAATACTCCTCTCCAAATCAGTCAGATACTGATTTTTAAGATATACCTGGTTTCGTTGTGATTCAAACTGCTGGCCTACCTCCAGGTAATTGTTCCCCTGATCAGATAATGTAAGGTTACTATTGGATTTTTTGAAATTCTCCAGCCTGTCTTCAACTACGCTGAGAGAGTCGCTCATCAGCATAATCTGATTGTTGATAAAGTCTATGGTATTAGTGGCTATAGTATTCTTTAGGGATAACTCACTTTCAATAAAGTTGGCCACTAATCCTTTTAAAAAATCTATCCCCTTTTCCTTATTGGCTATTTCCATGGAAAGTTGCATGATGTAGGATTCAGCGGAATAAGGAGAGGCTAAAATTTTCCTGGAGAACTTTTTAGCCATATCGGGATAATCATTTATCCGAATATGGATAAGGCTGTTGTAAATCGGCAGGTCATTGACCGCTATATAGTCGAGTCTAAAAACAAAACCGTCTATATTAATAACGTCTCCAAAAGCGAACTGCTGTCCTTTGAAATTGTCTACCATTGGAGGGACTCTGCTTATCATATTTCGCAGGCGGTCCATTAATGCCGGTGACTGCAGTTGCAGGCTGTAGGTTTTATCGTCGATGATTCTGCATTCGATGGTAATGCCGTAAGGTACATTTATAGCACTATCAGACACATCCATGTGTATCGGAGACAGGGTATAAAGTTCTTCATCCCTTATGCCGGCATTGTAATGATAGGTAACATCCAGATCCAGCTCACGCAGGGTTTTTTCCACCAAAGTACCAGATTTGAATAATAAGGCTTCATCTTCCAATTGTATGGTAGAACGGCCGAAAATTTCCTGTCCATATAGAAGTTCTGAAATAGAATTAGATTCCTTAGGAGCCTTTATCAGGATAGTAGTTTGTATTTCATATATCCTCTCTGAGTACCTATTGATAAAAAATGCCAATACCAGAGCAACCACCAATGAAATCAGAACATATGCCCAATTATTTAGGACTTTTTCTAATATCTTACGGAAATCAAGTCCGGGGCTTGCTGCTGGAATCAGCTCCTCATTATTAAATTCCCACTTTTCCATAATTCCTCTATTCTGCCAGCCTATCAAATGCTAAAATAAGGGTAACAGCAGTACCTACCGCAGATAAAATTAGTGTAATGTTCCTGGATGAGTTTATACGAAAGTTTTTGTTGTTGAGTTGGTCAATAATTACCACATCATTAGGAGCCAGGTAATAATACGGAGAGGAGGGCAATTTCTCGGACAACAGATTTACTACCCCCGTAGTACTCACCCCGTTTTCTGTACGGACTATGCGTACCCTTTCAAAGTTGGCAAACTCTGTTAAACCACCGGCCATTCCAAGACCTTCCAATATGTTAATACGATTTTCCAGAATACTGAACTTACCCTGTCGTGTAACTTCACCAATCACTGTGAAATCAAAACTTACCAGCCTCACCCCAACGGTGGGGCTCTCCAGGTATTCTGCTATCACTTCTTGTAATTTCTCACGGGCCTCGTTGACCGTAAGACCCTGAAGCAGGATTGAACCAATGTAGGGTAGGGTAACCCTACCGTTTTGATCCAGTAAATAACCGGTGAGTAACGGATCTACCCGTATATCGGCATTGCCCGCATCCGCAAAAAAATCAAATTCAGTTGGTGTTAGACTAGCAACCTTAATCTGTATGACATCCCCTGGTTGTAGTTTATATTCCTCAGAGATTTCATAATGGGTATTGGTGCCGGTTGCCAAAGTAGAGGTAGCACCGGTGCTGATATAGGTTTGCTTGCTTGCCGGAGCACATGAGGCCATAAATGCGATTAGTGCAATTATAAACCCGGAAAATTTGGGTTGTATCATATCAAAAAATTCAATGATCCGATGGCTTATCTGGGCTAAAACTAGGAAAATATTTTATATTTATATAATTATTTTAATAATTTCTATTCAAAATACCATATCAATACTTCCCTATCACCAACATTCTACCAATTGCGAAAAGTACAATTTATACATAATACCTGACTACAATATAGTGGTTCTGGTTTTGTGTGGTTTTACCGGTCTATTTATGTAATTATTCGTGCCATTAAGTGGGCTTACTACTGCCGGTTTACCAGCCACCAAACTATTGTCTGGGATGTCTGTAATCACCACACTATTTGGCGCAATAACCACGTTATTTCCTATAGATTTTATACCTTCTAAAGTCACGTTTTCTCCAATGTGGATCATACTGCCGAACGTCGGCACTGAATCCGAATCACCTTCCTGTTCCGGTATCTTTATTTTTAAACCAGGGCTCAAATTTATATTATGGCCAAAAATAACCCAGTCTCCTATCTCAATTGGCCCCGCTGTAGGCAACATGAGCCCTTTGCCGAACCTGTTTTTATAATGGATGCGGAAGTCTGTTTGGTTTCCAATGATTTTCAAAAAAAAATTATAAAAAGTATAGCGCAGCTTGTAGTTAAGTGAATTTTGGCTTTGATAGTAATAACAATGTCTTTGATAGAATGAATACCTGAAGCCTGGATATTTCCAAAATGCCCTTATAAATACCAATAAGCCCCTTTTCCCGGTATATCGGAGAAGATCGGACTTGATATTGTCTCTTAAATGGACGATGAGCATAAGGTATGCTGCTAATAATGAGGTTTAAATATAATGCACCAATTATACTAAGATTATATTCGCCTATCCAGTGAATTAATTGATTTCATTACCCTTGTATTGAGATTGATCAGAATTGTCGAATTATAGCCCATATTGAATGCCATATAATTTTGTAAATTGATGGGAACCATTCAACGCAGGATGTAAGCCATGAAGAAATGAAAAAAGCTTTAATAACCGGCATCACCGGCCAAGATGGGGCATACCTAGCCGAATTCCTCTTGGCTAAAGGGTATAGGGTCTATGGTATTAAACGCAGAAGTTCAATGTTCAATACTCAACGTATTGATCATCTGTATCAAGATCCTCAAGACCGGGACATAAAATTGAAATTATACCACGGTGACTTGACAGATTCCACCAATTTAATACGGATAATCCAAGAGGTAAGGCCGGATGAGATCTATAATTTGGGCGCTATGTCACATGTGAAGGTGAGTTTTGACAGTCCAATATACACTGGGAATGTCAATGCTCTGGGTACCCTGCGCTTACTGGAATCTATTAGAATACTGGAAATGAGCGATAAAGTACGATTCTTCCAAGCTTCAAGCTCTGAGATGTACGGCCTGGCTCAAGAAACACCTCAAAACGAATCTACTCCATTCTATCCCAGGTCGCCTTACGCAGTGGCAAAGCTATATGCCCATTGGATCACTATTAACTACCGGGAAGCTTACAATATGTTTGCGGTTAATGGTATCCTATTCAACCACGAATCCCCGATAAGAGGTGAGACTTTTGTAACCAGAAAAATTATCCGAGGGATCTGTAGAATTGTTATGGGTTTGGATAAGCACCTGTATCTGGGAAATTTGGCAGCGACAAGAGATTGGGGGCACGCAAAAGATTACATGGAGGCTGTCTGGTTGATGCTGCAGCAAGATGAACCAGATGACTTTGTGGTGGCCACCGGAGTTTCCTGCAGTGTTAAAGAGTTTGTGAAACGGAGTTTTAAGTGTTTGGGAATTGAGTTGAAATTCAGGGGAGAGGGCATAAACGAGATTGGCTTGGTGGTGCAATGTACCGA
Source organism: Cyclobacteriaceae bacterium (assembly GCA_965224285.1). Taxonomy (GTDB): domain Bacteria; phylum Bacteroidota; class Bacteroidia; order Cytophagales; family Cyclobacteriaceae; genus JAJCYK01. The sequence goes on along the minus strand of OZ245043.1, from coordinate 1,400,492 downwards.
TAAAGATTATCAATTGCCTATAGGGCAGGTAGTGATAAGAGTGGACCCCCGTCATTTTAGACCCACAGAGGTTTACTCCTTAACCGGTGACCACTCCAAAATACGCTCCAAACTGGGCTGGAGTCCTACCAGGAGCCTGGAAACCTTAGTCAAAGAAATGGTGATCGCTGATCTGGATTTACTTAAACGAGAGGGCTACACCAAGAAAGACGGCCCAACACCTATTATCACCGCGGTTGATGAATAAGCACTCCAGGATCTTTGTCGCGGGTCATATGGGTATGGTAGGTTCCGCTCTAGTTCGAAGGCTGCAATTGGCTGGACATGACCATCTGATTTTGTGTGCTCCGGATGAATTGGATCTTCGTAATCAGGAGCAAACCCTCCGATTCTTTAATGAAAACAAACCTGAGTACGTCTTTATGGCTGCTGCTAAGGTTGGGGGTATTATGGCCAATCAGGACTATCCGGCGGAGTTCCTATACAATAATCTGGCTATACAGAATCAGGTAATACATCAATGCTATATCCATAAAGTCAAGAAGTTGCTCTTTTTAGGCTCATCCTGTATTTATCCAGCCCTGGCTCCGCAGCCTATTAAGGAAGAGTTTTTACTGACCGGTTTATTGGAGCCCACCAATGAATCCTATGCCTTGGCCAAAATTGCCGGTATAAAAATGTGTCAGGCTTACCACCGACAGTACGGGTGCAACTTTATCTCGGTGATGCCATGCAATCTTTACGGCCCTAATGACAATTTCGATTTACGCACTGCCCATGTCCTTCCAGCGCTATTGAGGAAATTTCATGAAGCCAGGAGAAATGGGAGCCCTTCGGTTACAGTCTGGGGTACAGGCCAGCCCAGACGGGAATTCATGCACGTGGATGACCTGGCGGATGCATGCTATTTCCTAATGCAACATTACCACAGTTCAGAATTGATCAACATCGGCACGGGAAAGGACATTAGCATTGCTGAGCTGGCTGAACTGATAAAAGCCGTCACCGGGTATAGTGGCAACATATACTTTGACCACACCAAACCCGATGGTGTGCTGCGAAAACTGTTAAGTGTTGACAAATTACATAAACTGGGATGGAGGCATAGTATTGAGATATCAGCTGGGATAAGTGAATTATACCGGGCTATCGACTGGCCGAATATTGACAAGCACCACCACATAGAGCATGCAGGTGGGCGATAATCACATTTCTCTCCCAGATAAAAGTTTGCAGGTATATTATTGTAAAATAGACCCCAATATACCAGCTCAATCATGGAATAGTTTGCGTTCACGGTTGACCATTTCTCAACAACAGCGCAATGATAGGTTTGTACACTTTGAAGATAAACAGCGCAATCTATTCGGACTATTGCTGCTAAGAATGCACGGCAGACAATATCGGGATATGCAGCTCGCCTGGTCGGAATTGCAATTTGATGAACACAATCGGCCCTTTCTTCCCGATACAGCGGTTGACTTTAATATATCTCATTCAGGAGCCTATGTAGTTAGCGCTTTCTCAGCCATCCATAGATTGGGTATCGACGTTGAGTTTAAAAAATCCGTAACGTTGGAAGATTTCCAGTACACTATGAACGACTCTCAATGGGCTGAGATCATGGCTGCTACTGATCCTTTTGATAAATTTTTTGAATACTGGACTATAAAGGAAAGTGTGATCAAGGCCGATGGGCGGGGCTTATCAATTCCCTTGACCGATATTATTATCGAGGATGGAAAAGTAAATTATGATGGCCATACTTGGTTCTTGTATCCTCTGCAATTTGACGATCATCATAAATGTTGCCTGGCTGCAGATCAGGAGGGCATTACACCACAGTTAAGAGAGGTTCACTGGCGGGAATTTCTGCCCTGATCAGGAGCGTTCTATCTTTCTGAAGGAGGTCACAATCCCTTTGATCAAAGCGCTGCTAAAGCCCCGGTGCTCCATCTCGTTTAATCCGGCGATGGTACAACCTTGCGGGGTAGTCACCAGATCAATTTCTCTTTCAGGATGTTGTTTACGTTCCAATAATAATGAGGCCGCGCCTTTTACCGTTTGTGCCGCTATCAATTCAGCGGTTTTGGAATCAAATCCTATTTCGATACCGCCTTGGGTGGCCGCACGAATGAAACGCAGGGCAAAAGCAATTCCGCAAGCCCCGAGTACAGTACTGGCTTCCATTAGCTCTTCGTCGATCAGAGCCACCCGTCCTAATTGGGAGAACAGTTTGAAGATCCGATCTTCCTGCGGGGAACTAGCATTGTAGGACGACAGACAGGTCATGGATTCCTGAATGGCAATGGCGGTATTGGGCATAGCCCTGAAAATAGTGAATTGGTCCCCTATTTGTGCCCGGATGGATGCGATGGTGAAGCCCGTCACTACGGAAATAAAGATCTGTTTGCCTGGTTGCATTACATCTCGTATATCCCCTAAGATATCGGCTGCCTGGTTGGGTTTTACTGCCAGGATCACCACGCCGGCTTCTTTGACTGCTGCGGAATTATCTGTAGTAACCTCAACTCCTCGATCCTTTAAAGCTTGAAGCAGATCCACTTTTCTCCGGGTGACAGTAATTTGGTCGGCTGGAGTAAAGTGCCCTTTCATTAATCCTTCCGCAATGGAAGCGCCCAGATTTCCACCCCCGATTATGGCTATTCGTTCGCTCATTTATGACTAGTTTAAATTAAATTCCATTACCACCTCACCTGCCCATCTCCCCTGATGATCCACTTTTCAGTAATGAGTTTTTCTAAGGCAAATGGTCCCCTGGCGTGTAGCTTTTGGGTGGAAATACCTATTTCAGCCCCCAGACCAAACTCAGATCCATCGGTGAATCGGGTACTGGCGTTGGCATAAACTGCCGCTGCATCGACCACATCGATAAATCGCTGGCACTGATCGGGATCCTCTGAAACTATTGCTTCAGAGTGTTTTGAGGAGTATTTCCGAATATGTTCCAAGGCCTCTGAGATCCCAGGCACAACTTTTACCGAACACTTAAAATCCAGGAACTCCCGGCCGAAATCTTCTGCACGGGCAGGTTTCAACCTGGGGTATTCCAGGTATTCCAATACAGTATAGGCTTCCTGGTCGGCATAGATCTCTACTTGATGCTGGTTCATACCGGGGAGAATTTTCGCTATGAAGTCTCGGGCAATGGCCTGATCAATTATTATAGTATCCAAAGCGTTGCATACAGAAGGACGTGAAACCTTGGCATTTAGGACGATATCTGAAGCCTTATCCAGATCGGCATGCTCTGTAACATAAGTATGGCATACACCGGCCCCGGTTTCAATGACCGGTACCTTAGAATGCTCGCGCACAAAATCGATTAATTGTTGAGATCCCCGGGGTATCATAATGTCGATCTGTTTGATGGCTGTCAACATTTCTTCCACGAACTTGCGATTGGTGGGTAGCAATACGTAGGCATCCGGATTGATTTGATTTTTCTCCAGCGCCAGGCGAATTAAGGACACCAGGTATTTATTGCTGTGATAGGCATCAGAACCGCCCCGCATCACTGCCGCATTGCCGGAACGCAGGCATAAAGCAGTTACGTCAACGGTCACATTAGGCCTTGATTCATAGATCAATCCCACTACCCCCAGTGGGCAAGTGACCTTCTGTACTACCAAACCATTTTCTTTGGTCATACTACTCAGTACCTGGCCGGTGGGATCGGGGAGCTTAGCGATCTCATTGATGCTTTCCACCAAATTTTGAATGCGGTCATAGTCCAGTAGTAATCGATCCTTCTTGGGGTCCCGGTCCGACATTCTGGACAGATCCTTCTGGTTTTCCTCAATAATATTGACATTGTTCTCCTTGATCAAGGATGCCAAGGTATAGAGAATGTCCCGTTTTTGTTGGTCGGAGAGTTGCCTCACTTGGTCAGAGGCAGTGGCAACCCTTTTTAAAAGCATCGCTATTGAATCCATGTCCTTTGCGGATTTTAGAGGAGTGGGTGTAGTTTCCAAGGATACAGAATTTTAATTATAACAATATGATTTCATTTTTTTGAGCTATTTCCAAAGATATATCCGGGTCAGTTTCAATAATTTCCCTAGAGCTGACCCTGGCTCTGGCCACCGCTATGGAATTTTCACCTTCCTCAAAGATCTCAAATATTTCTCCACTTTTAAAGTGCTCCATAATGTTGACCACATCCTCCTTAGAAAGCCCTTGTAGTGATCTTAATTTCAAGGCTGCCTGAGAGTTAACGCTGACCCTCCCTCGGACTAAATTTCCACTGGCAAGCCAACGTTGACGCTCTTCGGGCGTACTTTCACCGGCATGGCACAGGGTGCCGGTCTTGCCGCCAATTGCATTGATAATGGCATCGGGTTGCCTGCTGTTGAAGATAATGGTTTTAATACCCATTTGAGTAGCTAATCTGGCAAAAGTCAATTTGGTGCTCATGCCACCAAGTCCCAGGCCTGAGCGCTCATCCCGGGCCAGTCCTAATATCTGCTCATCGATTTTTCTGATCTCCGGAATAACAGCTCCCTTAGCATCGTAAACGCCATCCACTGATGTGCCTATCAATAATAAATCCGCTCCAAATCCCACTGCCAGAAGAGTGGCCAATTCATCGTTGTCAGAGAACTTAAGCTCAAGGTTCGACACCACATCGTTTTCGTTGGCAATAGGGATAATACCATTTTTCCATAACTCTTTAAAGGTGGATTTTAATTGCTCAAATTGAGAAGGTCGAGTGAAGTGCTGTCTTTCACACAGGCTTTGGGCCACAAAGATCTCGTATGGAGCGAAAAATTGCATGTACTTATTCATCAATAGAGGATTACCTATAGCGGCTGCCGCCTTTCTTTCAATGATGTCTCCCTGGTAATTTTCAATGTAGTTCTTTCCATTGCCCACTGCTCCTGATGACACCATAATGATATGATAGGAACTGTGCAGGGTTGCCAATTGCCGGGTAATATCGACCATGGCAGCCTGATCCAGATCTCCATTGGATTTAGTTATTGATGCAGTTCCCACCTTAAAGACCAAAATAGGTTTAGCTTTCATCGGTATTTGAAGTCCTCAAAATTCAATGCGTTGCAAAGTAGTTGCAAATTTCCTTCAAGATCAATAATGACTATATACTTTCTACAGCTGACGGGTAGAAACACGGAGCTTGGATATGGATTAAACTATTTCGGGGATTGCCACATGACATACTTCACTAACTCATAATAGGATTATTTAAAATCATTCTAAATAAGGGGAACAACGGCACTTATAGTTCTAGAAATCAGAGATATAAGCATATGGTCTAAGGGTGGTTATACCCGGTTGCCAATTAGGTTAAAAATATATTTGAAATATAGGGAAGCCATATTAGATTTGTGGCAGTTTTTAAGGACGGTATGTGCCTTCATGTTAAAGTCTCAAATTTATATGTCCGCCACTTCCCGATTAGCGCGTCTCACATTATTCTTAATATTACTTTTTAGTGCTTCAAGTGTTCTTGGATTGAAGGGTCAGACAGAATCTGATATTTCGCAAATTGATTCGGTTGAAGCGCCACAGGCGACGGATACCACAGCTGCTGCTACCGGATCTGCTGACGTTGCCACCTCCCAGGGTGGCATTTCTGCTGATTCAGAGTTGATTGCCCAGGGCGAACAAATATTCAATCAAAATTGCCGGGCATGTCACGCGGTGGATCGGGACTTGGTTGGCCCGGCGTTGGCAGGGGTGCACGACCGTCGTGACATGGATTGGATCAAGGCCTTTGTAAGGAACTCCCAAGCGGTCATTGCTAGCGGCGACCAGTACGCAGTAGACCTTTTTGAAAAATATAACCGCACTGTGATGACCTCCTTCAACCTGTCGGATGAAGATATTGAGGCGGTGGTAGCCTATATCCGGGCGGAGGAAGAGAAAGCTGCGGCACCAGCTGCCGCAGATTCGGAGGTTGGAGATGCGGCTACTGCCGCTCCTGCTGGCCCCAGCAAGTACATCACGGCTATCATGGTGGGGCTGGTGGTGGTCTTGGGCCTGATTCTGATCGTACTGGTATTGATAATCAGCTTCCTCACAAAATTCCTAAAAGAACGCAAAGACCTGGATGAAGAAGATAGGGAGGTAGTAGAGCAGCGATTTAATCTGAAAAAGCTCACCAGCAACCCAGGTTTTATCGGTATTGTGGCTTTCATATTTGGCATCTTCGTGGTTAAATCCGTGATAGATGGATTATATCAGGTGGGCATCCAACAAGGGTATGCACCCCAGCAACCTATTGCTTTTTCTCATAAGCTGCACGCAGGCCAATACGAAATAGACTGTAATTACTGTCATACCGGGGTGAGGAAAAGCAAGTCAGCAAATATTCCCTCCGCTAATATCTGCATGAATTGCCATGGCCAGATTAAAACGGAATCACCGGAAATTCAAAAAATTTATGCCGCCATTGAAGAGAACCGGCCCATTCAATGGGTGAGGGTACATAACCTGCCCGACCTGGCATATTTCAATCATGCACAGCACGTGGATGTGGGGAATCAGGAATGCCAGACCTGTCATGGGCCTATTGAGGAGATGGAGGTAGTAGAACAATTCGCTCCTCTTACCATGGGATGGTGTATCAATTGCCACCAGGAAACCAATGTAAATACCAGGGATAATGCTTACTACGATAATCTGGTGCAGTTACACGCCCAGCATAGTGATGAGCCCCTGAAGGTGGAGGACATCGGTGGATTAGAGTGTTCCAAATGTCATTATTAAAGTTACAGGAGAATTTATTGATGGTATGAGTAACGGTAAAAAACAATACTGGAAAGGTTTAGAACAGTTATCTAACGATCCTGAGTATGTAAAATATGCAGATCGGGAATTTCCAGAGTATCTGCCAATCAATAATAATCGCACTTCGGCAATGCGGGATACACCTCCCTCAACCAGACGTGATTTTCTGAAAATGATGGGTTTCAGTGTGGCGGCGGCCTCAATGGCGGCCTGTGAGGCTCCGGTAAGGAAAGCCATACCGTATCTCAATAAACCGGAGACCATTGACCCCGGAGTGGCCAACCATTATGCCACTACTTATAACCAGGGCGGTGATTTCTGCAGTATAGTGGTTAAAACTCGAGAGGGGCGGCCCATTAAGATCGAGGGTAATAAACTGTCCGAGTTAACCCAAGGTGGAGTGAGCGCCCAGGTAGAAGCTTCGATATTATCTTTATATGACCAGCAACGTCTGAAAGGCCCCTATGCTGCAGGCGCCGCAACTGACTGGGAAACACTCGATAATGAGGTGAAGCAAAAATTAGCTTCCAGCCGAAACCTGAGGATAATCAGCGGTACTGTAAGCAGCCCGACTTTAGGCAAGGTAGGAGATCAACTATTTGGCAAATACCCCCAAGCTGAGGTATATAGTTACGATGCCCGGTCTTCGTACGGGATCGCACAGGCTTATCAGAGTTCCTTTGGGGAAACCATGATCCCCTTTTACGACTTCAGTAAGGCCAAGGTGATCGTAAGCTTGGATGCAGATTTCCTGGGCACCTGGATCTCACCTATTGTTTATGCTCGTCAGTATGCTCAGGGGAGAAAATTAGCAGGTGGGAATCCGGGTATGTCCCGCCATTATCAATTCGAGTCAGTAATGTCCATGACCGGTTCCAATGCCGATTACCGCATTCCGGTGAAGCCTTCTCAACAGGGATTTATTGCGCTGGCCTTATACGATCTGCTGGCTGGCAAGTCCGGAGCCGCCCGGGTTAATGCAACCAGCCTGGAAATCCCATTTTTGGAAAAAGCCGCGGAAGATCTCTGGACTTCCAGGGGTGAAAGCCTAGTGGTATCGGGCTCCAACGACTTGAATATCCAAATTGCAGTCAATGCCATCAACCAACTACTGGGTAATTATGGCAACACTATAGATAACTCGAAACCGGTGAATTACCGTAAGGGTAATGACCAGGAGATGAGCGATCTCATTCAACAGTTGAGCAACGGCGAAGTCGATGCGGTGATCTTCTACAATTGTAATCCGTTATATGATCATCCCCAGGGAGCTGAGTTGGCAGCGAGCCTGGAAAACGTGCCACTAAAAGTATCCACTTCCGGTAGAATGGACGAGACCGCAGTGCTGTGCGATTATGTAGCGCCCTCTCACCATTACCTGGAATCATGGGGAGATGTGGAGCCGGTCGATGGTCAAGTCAGCCTTATTCAGCCCACTATAACCCCGTTGTTTAATACCCGTCAGGCAGAAAGCTCTATGCTTACCTGGTTGGAAGCAGAAGAAACGGATTATTACGAATTCCTGCGGGAAAATTGGAGGAATGAGTTTTTTCCTGGATCTGGGGCTCCGGATTTCGACACTTTCTGGCATCAGACCTTATATGATGGAGTATATAGACCTGGAAGCAGTACATCAAGTGATTACTCTGATAAGGAACTGGTGGTAGTTGCCGCACAACCCACTGACTCGGTGGCTAATGGTGCACAGTTGAACTCTCCACCTGCACCTGCTGGTGGTACGGGGTCATTCTCTGTAAATATGAGTGAAGTCGCCAGTGCCATTAAGAATCATTACCAGGCAGATAATGCTGAACTGGAGCTGGTATTGTACCAGAAGGTGGGTATAGGAACTGGAGATCAAGCCAATAATCCCTGGCTGCAGGAGATGCCTGATCCGGTTACCAAGGCAGTGTGGGATAATTATCTGACTATGCCCCAGAGTATGGCCAGGGAATTGAAGATCACCATGAAGGAAGGACATACTTCCCGGGTGGATCTGACTGTCGGTGATGTCACGCTAAACCTTCCCGTTCTAATACAACCCGGTCAAGCCAGAGGCACCTTGGGATTGGCATTAGGATATGGCCGAACTCACGCGGGACCGGTAGCGGATAACCTGGGAGTAAACGCTTATCCCCTGGTGAGTATGGTTCAGGGTATACCCCACTATCATGTAACCTCGGGAGTGAAGGTGGAGAAAGCCGGTGGTAGCCACCGGATTGCCCAAACCCAGACGCATGAAACTTACATGGGGCGGGAAACCATTATTCAGGAGGCTTTGCTTTCAGAGTATCAAAAAGATGCCCACGCCGGTGAATTTGCCCCGAAAATAGCTACCTGGAAAGGAGATGAGGGGAAGGTAGCGCCCCACACCATCAGCTTGTGGAAACACCATCAGGATAAGTATGTCAACCATCATTGGGGTATGGCAATAGATCTCAATTCCTGTACCGGCTGCTCCGCCTGTACCATAGCCTGTCAGGCTGAAAATAATATACCGGTAGTAGGCAGGGAAGAAGTGTTGACTAGAAGGGAAATGCACTGGCTGCGCATTGATCGTTATTACAGCAGCGTCGGAGTGGGGGATTATGAGGACCTGGAAGTTGCAGCGGAAAATCCTGAGGTGACTTTCCAGCCCATGATGTGTCAGCACTGTAACAATGCCCCATGCGAAACAGTTTGTCCGGTGGCCGCCACCACTCATAGTACTGAGGGACTTAATCAGATGGCTTACAACCGCTGTATCGGCACCAGGTATTGCGCTAACAACTGCCCTTACAAGGTGAGGCGGTTCAATTGGTTTAAGTACCACGATAATTCCAACTTCCCAGAGAATCTGTCTATGAGTAATAGTTTGGGCCGAATGGTATTGAATCCTGACGTGACTGTTCGTTCCAGAGGGGTTATGGAAAAGTGCACCATGTGTGTACAGCGGATACAGGCAGGTAAATTAGTTGCCAAGCAGGAAGGCCGACGGCCTACCGATAAAGATATTGATACAGCATGTGCGGTAGCTTGCCCTACCAAGGCCATCACTTTCGGAGACCTCAATAATCCTGAAAGTCAGGTATCCAAATTGCTGAAAGTAGAACATCATGAGGACCATAAAACAGTGGTAGAGCCTCGGGCTTACACTGTTTTACAGGAGTTAAATGTGGATCCCAATATCTTCTACTTGAGAAAGATCAGGAACAAGGAAAGCGAAAACGCCTAAATCGAAAAACTTATGCAGGTAGTATCACCCGTACGAGAACCTTTAATCACTGGCAAAAAGACCTATCACGATGTCACTAATGACATATGTCGCAGGGTGGAGGAGAAGCCCTCAAAGTCCTGGTTATTGGCAATGGCGGTTTCATTAGCAGCATTAGCGGCCGGTGGTTGGGCCCTGGGGAGAACGCTGTGGGATGGAATTGGAATGTGGGGACTTAACCGCACTGTAGGCTGGGCCTGGGATATTACCAATTTCGTGTGGTGGGTTGGTATTGGTCACGCTGGAACGTTGATCTCTGCCATCTTGTTGCTGTTCCGCCAAAAATGGCGCATGTCCATAAACAGAGCTGCTGAGGCTATGACCATCTTTGCGGTAATTTGTGCCGCTATGTTCCCCATTGTGCACATGGGACGCCCCTGGTTGGGATTCTACTGGGCATTACCGCTTCCCAATACTTTTGGATCATTGTGGGTAAACTTCAATTCACCATTATTATGGGATGTTTTTGCCATATCTACCTATTTCAGTGTCTCACTGGTCTTTTGGTACATGGGCTTAATTCCCGATTTTGCTACTATTCGGGATCGAGCCAAAGGCATTTCACAAAAAATTTACGGAGCCTTGAGTTTTGGTTGGACCGGCGGTGCCAGGGCATGGTCCCGATATGAAACCGTTTCTCTGATATTAGCCGGGTTGGCAACTCCTCTAGTACTTTCGGTGCATACCATCGTTTCATTTGACTTTGCCACCTCGGTGATACCCGGATGGCATACCACTATCTTTCCACCTTACTTTGTGGCCGGAGCTATCTTTTCCGGATTTGCCATGGTAATGACCCTGATGCTGGTGACCCGTAAAGTCTACAAACTGGAGGATTATATTACTATCAAGCATATCGAGTTGATGAATATTATCATCATGGTGACAGGTTCAATTGTGGGAGTGGCCTATATTACCGAGTTATTCATGGCTTGGTATTCAGGGGTAGAATATGAGCAATACGCTTTTCTCAACCGGACTTCAGGACCCTATGCCTGGGCATACATCATGATGATGACCTGCAACGTAGTTTCACCACAACTGTTTTGGTTTAAAAGGATCAGAACCAGCATCGCTGCTTCCTTTGTATTGTCTATCGTGGTAAATATTGGGATGTGGTTTGAAAGGTTCGTGATCATTGTCACTTCACTGCACAGGGATTACCTGCCATCCAGTTGGGCGATGTTTCATCCTACACTTTATGATATGGGAGTATATCTGTTCACCTTTGGATTTTTCTTTACCGCATTCTTCCTGTTTGCCAAGTATTTTCCGGTAATTAATATTGCAGAGATTAAAAGTATCTTACGGTCAGATTCAGAGAAAGCTCCTACTCCAAAAGAGGCCTCAGAACATGTAAACATTTAGTAACTATGGAAGGTGGTAAAAATTACTTATTGGGAATTTACGAGGACGAGGATGTCCTGATGACAGCTATAAAAAAGATCAGGGACGCCGGGATAAAGATATATGAAGTGTTTTCCCCATATCCTGTTCATGGATTGGATGAGGCTTTGGGGTATAAACGCACCAGATTGCCTATTGCAGCTTTCATGTTTGGTTTTTTAGGAACTTCCTTGGCGCTGATTATGCAGACCTATATGCTCAAAATTGACTGGCCCATGATCATAGGAGGTAAGAATTATGCATCGGTGACCTTTGTCCCGGTAACGTTTGAGATGACGGTACTTTTAGCCGCCTTCGGCATGGTAGGAACTTTCTTAGTGGTCAGTAATATGAAACCATGGGCTCAACCTCGGATTTTTGATAAAAGGAGTACTGACGATAAACATGTTATGGCCATTGATCTGGATGAGAATAATGTGTTAAAAGATGAGATTGCTGACTTGCTTTCAACCACTGGTGCTTCAGAAGTAAACAGTAAGATATTTGAAGATTAAATATGCATAACAGGATAAATAATCCGCTAGTTTTGATAGCCGCCATATTTTTGGCTTCCTGCGGTGCTGATGGTGACCGACCCGGTTTTGAATATGCGCCTCAAATGTATCATTCCGTACCGTACGATCCATTGAGTCAGATCACCGACGAAGATAAGGGATCTCTGATCAGCAATCGCGAGGATGGAAAAGGTGAATTTTATAATTCAAATCCTTACAATCCTCATGGAATGAATATGAGGCAACCTCCGCCCCATTCCGTTAGCCGGAATTCAGATGGTATCTTACCTTATAATATCCCCAAGGATAGTCTGGATCTGGCCGCCAGGGTACTTAAAGACCCTTTGCCAGAGGATGAAACTATTGTAGGAGAAGGCAAATTGCTCTACGAGAGGTTTTGCGTCCACTGTCATGGAGATACTGGTCAAGGCGACGGCCTGGTGGGTCAGGTTTATCTGGGGGTTACCCCTTACAATTCTGCAGCAGTCAAAGATAAACCAGGCGGGCATATCTATCATGTAATTACTCATGGCAAGGGGAGAATGATGGCACACGCCTCTCAACTCAGTCCGACGGAACGATGGAAGATAGTTCGATATGTACAAACCTTGCAAAAGCAGTAGCTAAATTCAGAGCATAAACGTATGACAGAAAAGAAATTTGAATTTACCTCCGCAGCAAAAAAGAGACTGACAATATTAGCCATCGTTGGGGTAGTATTGATGATCCTGGGAGTGGTACTGTTAAATCTGGTAGGCCATGAAACCGTGGAACATGGGGCCGATGCCGTGGGACACGGAGCTGAAGGAGCCGCTCACGGAGATGCTGCAGCAGGACACGGTGGTGAAGGGCATGGCTTTAGTTGGATACAACGAGTCTATGCCAATTTATGGATCAACAATGTATATTTCGCCGGGATAGCTCTGATTGGGGTGTTTTTTGTAGCGGTACAGTACGTGGCTCAGGCTGGCTGGTCGGCACCCATAATACGGATTCCGCTTTCCTTTGGCAATTGGCTTCCCGTTGCCGGTATCATGATGTTGATTATCTGGTTGGTAGCAGGTCACGACCTGTTTCACTGGACCCATAAAGAACTATATATTGAGGGACATGAGGAGTTTGATGCTATTATCAATGGTAAAAAAGCGTACCTAAACACACCGTTTTATCTGCTTAGGATGGTGTTGTATTTCGCTTTATGGTTCTTCTTTTTCCGCTGGATGCGCAAAGAGATATTGGCTGAAGATCTTACTGGCAGTACCGAACATTGGTTTAAGTTAATTAAGATCAGTGCTGGGTTCATCGTTATTTTCGCAGTGACTACCTCCACTTCGGCCTGGGATTGGATTCTATCAATCGATACCCACTGGTTTAGTACCATGATTGGGTGGTATGTATTTGCCAGCTGGTGGGTAACAGGGCTGGCCGTTATAACCTTGATTACCATATTCCTTAAGGAGAGCGGATATTTACCGATGGTGAATAGTAATCACTTTCACGACCTCGGTAAATTTGTATTCGGTTTCAGTATATTCTGGACCTACATTTGGATCTCCCAATATCTGTTGATCTATTACGCTAATATTCCTGAGGAATCCGTTTATTTCTTCGAAAGATTAAATAGTGATCAATATGCTCCGGTTTTTTATGTGATTCTGATCATGAATTTCTTCTTTCCGTTTCTGGCTCTAATGACCAGGGATTCAAAGCGTCATTTGATCTTTCTTAAGATAGTTTGTTCAGTGGTGGTTGCAGGCCACTGGCTGGATTTTTACCTGATGGTAACTCCAGGTACTTTGAAAGAAAACGGAGGATTTGGTTTTCTGGAGATAGGGATGGCTTTACTATATGGAGTGGTATTTCTTTTTGTGGTGTTAAGTAGTCTTTCCAAGATCCCCTTGGTCGGCCGCAATCACCCCATGCTGGAAGAAAGTTTGCACCATCATATATAAGCTTAAACAATTAACTGCCTTACGGGTAGTATGAAAATAACAACATAAAATTTAGATTTACTATATATGTTTCAAGTTGCAATTGGTATAGGTGTCGTCTTGGTGTTGGTAATTCTGCTAATGCTGTTCCGGGTACAGGCGCTCTTGAACGTAGCAAAGGGATCTCACAAGAAAATTGAGACCACCAGCAACAAGGTCAACGGTGTGCTTTTCCTGCTTTTTATGATCATAGGGTTGGTGGCATTTTTCTGGTACAGCATTGCCGAGGTTGACAATTATAACCTGCCTAATGCCTCGGAACACGGCGTACTAACTGATAGAATGTTCTGGATAACCACTATTATTACAGGGATCGTTTTTGTTCTTGCAAACATAGCATTATTCTGGTTCGCATTCCGCTATCAATACAGGGATACCGGCAAAGCTTATTTTTATCCGGATAATCATAAGCTTGAAATTATTTGGACAGTGATCCCTGCAATAGTGCTAACCTTATTGGTGGGTTACGGCTTAAAGGTCTGGACCCAGATCACTAATGAACCACCGCAGGATGCGGAGGTAGTAGAAATAATGGGTTATCAGTTTGCCTGGAAAGTGAGATATCCGGGAAAGGACGGTTTATTGGGCAGCTATAATTACCAGCTTATTGATCCTGTTAATGAATTTGGGATGGATTTCACTGACCGAGCCAGCTTTGATGATTTCGTGCCCAATGAGATACATGTACCGAAGGGCCAACCGGTGTTGTTAAAGATAAGAGCTCGGGATGTACTTCACAGTGTTTATTTGCCTCACTTCAGGGTTAAAATGGATGCAGTACCCGGTATGCCCACCAGGTTCTGGTTTGTACCTACAAAATCTACTGCAGAAATGAGAGAAGAAACAGGAAATCCGGACTTTAATTATGAACTGGCCTGCACGGAAATATGCGGAAGGGGACATTTTTCTATGAGACTTACCTTAGTGGTGGATGAACCTGAGGAGTATAATACCTGGTACGCTTCCCAGGAACCATGGCTCACTTCAAATCCGGATTACTTATCCAAGGTTCCGGAAAAGTTGAAAGATGTAGCCTCCTTGGCTACCGGTTTAACCAAACAAAATTAAATATTCCAGATGGAACAATATACCGCAGAAACCAAAGGGTATCACGATGAACATTGGCACGAACATGGTCATCATAAGGAAAACTTTGTAACCAAGTATATATTTAGTCAGGATCATAAAGTAATTGCCAAGCAGTTCCTTATAACGGGAATTTTCTGGGCGGTAGTGGGGGGTATCCTCAGCAGCATCTTCAGGTTGCAGTTGGGATTTCCCGATATGAGCCTGGAATGGCTCCGTCCGGTATTAGGCGGCTGGATCACTGATGCTGGTAAACTCGATCCTGAATTCTACCTGGCATTGGTCACTATGCACGGGACCATTATGGTATTCTTTGTGCTGACTGCCGGCCTGAGTGGTACATTTGCCAATTTCCTGATTCCGCTGCAAATCGGCGCCAGAGATATGGCTTCCGGTTTCCTGAATATGCTCTCATATTGGTTTTTCTTTGCATCAAGTGTGGTGATGGGGTCTTCGTTCTTCTTATCATCTGGTCCGGCCGCCGGAGGCTGGGTAGTTTATCCCCCTCTCAGCGCATTGCCCCAGGCGATTCAAGGTAGTCAGGGAGGCATGACCCTATGGTTAGTAGCCATGGCGTTGTTTATTGTATCTTCCCTGTTAGGTGGTATCAACTACATTACTACTATTATCAACCTTAGGACTAAGGGAATGACCTTTAGTAAATTACCACTCACCATATGGGCTTTGTTCTTAACTGCCGTGATCGGCGTATTATCCTTCCCTGTGCTGTTCTCTGCAGCATTGCTGTTGATCTTTGATCGGAGTTTTGGTACCAGTTTTTATTTATCGGACATATACATCGGGGGGGAGGCATTACCTAATCAGGGTGGCAGCGCCATCCTTTTTCAGCATTTATTTTGGTTCCTGGGGCATCCGGAAGTATACATCGTGATGTTGCCCGGGTTAGGAATTACTTCCGAAATTATTGCTACCAACAGTCGAAAGCCCATTTTCGGATATCGGGCTATGATTGGCTCGCTTCTGGGTATCGCAATTCTGAGTTTCATTGTTTGGGCTCACCATATGTTTGTCACTGGGATGAATCCTTTCCTGGGATCTATATTTATGATATTGACCCTGATCATAGCAGTGCCCAGTGCTGTAAAGGTATTTAATTATTTAGCCACCATGTGGAAAGGCAATATCAGGTTTACTCCGGGCATGCTGTTTTCCATAGGCTTAGTAAGCTTCTTCATTTCCGGTGGTCTTACCGGGATCTATTTGGGGAATGCAGCAATTGATATTCCGTTGCACGACACCTATTTTGTAGTAGCACATTTTCATCTGGTAATGGCCAGTGCATCATTCTTCGGTATGCTGGCCGGTGTATATCATTGGTTCCCTAAAATGTTTGGCCGTATGATGGATGAAAAATTAGGGTACATTCATTTTTGGACCACCTTTGTAGGGGTTTACTTAGTGTTTTTCCCTATGCATTATATAGGTATTGCCGGATTTCCCCGACGATATTATAGTTGGACCACTTTTGACCTGTTCAATTCGTTCACAGATCTCAATACTTTTGTGAGCGTGGCCGCCCTCCTGGTTATGGCCGCCCAGTTCATATTCCTATTTAACTTTTTCTACAGCATTTGGAAAGGCAGAGTAGCGCCCCCAAATCCCTGGCGTTCCAATACCTTAGAATGGACCACACCATTGCACCCCGGGCATGGCAACTGGCCTGGCGCCATTCCAACAGTTTATCGCTGGCCGTATGATTACAGTAAGCCGGGAGCAGACGAGGACTTTATTCCCCAATATATACCGTTTTCTCAGACCATGGAATCGAATCTTCCACACGAGAACGAATTAATAGCCCTGGAGAAGGAAGAGGAGGGCATCACCATTGATGAGAAGACCCCCGGAAAATAAAAACTATAACCGACTGGTATTTATAACTATTTGTGCAGTGTATCTTTTGATTTTGGCTGGAGGCATAGTGAGGAGTACCGGGTCCGGCATGGGCTGCCCGGACTGGCCAAAATGTTTTGGTAGTTGGGTTCCACCCACTACTGCTACACAACTGCCAGCGAATTATCAAGTGCATTATGCGGAGCAAAGAATGCAGAAGAATTATAAACTTGCGGGTTATCTGGAAAAATTGGGATTTGCTGAAACCGCGGTGGCTTTAAGAGCTGAGAAGTTGGCGGAGCCTGAGGCAGCCTTTAACTTAGGAAAGACCTGGACTGAATACGTAAACCGTTTAGTGGGAGTTGTTGTAGGCCTCTTAATAATGGCGGTGCTCTGGAAATCCATCAGCTATATTCAAATCGATACCAGGATCTTTCTGGGTTCATTAGCAGCTTTCCTCTTGGTAGTCTTTCAGGGATGGATGGGTTCGGTTGTGGTCAGCACCAACCTGCTGCCTTGGGTGGTGACCATTCACATGTTGCTAGCCATCGCCTTGGTTTGGCTGTTGGTATATTTGTATCAGATTAGCCGTGAAGATCAGCAACAAACCATCAGCAAAGAGACCTATCGCTTAATTAGAATTTTAACCCTGGTGTCCTTAGTGGCCATTACCATTCAAATCGCTTTGGGGACTCAGGTAAGGGAGGCCATTGACAGCATTGCGCTGTCGTTTGAGTTTAACTCACGGTCTTTGTGGATTGACCAATTAGGTAGTGAATTTTACCTTCATCGCTCCTTTTCCTTGTTTATTCTGGCGGTGAACATAATGCTTTACCTGACTTTGAGGAATGGCAATCATCCGGAGTTCCTGAAATGGTCAAGATGGTTGCTGGCTTTGATCCTGATGGAGATAGCCCTGGGAGCATTTATGTCTTATTTTGCTATCCCCTCATGGTCCCAGCCTGCTCATTTGCTACTAGGTACACTAATTATAGGCTTTCAGTTTTGGCTGCTTTTACGAATAAAACAAAGTAAGATCGCATGATTAGCCAATCCATACATTTACAAGGAGTTTGGTCCGCTTTAATATCCAAGGTTAAGGCCTGCGTAGAGTTGATGAAAGTGCGCTTATCTTTATTGGTGGCCTTTAGCAGCGCCTTTGGATATTTGCTAGGTAGTTCCGGTAGTTTCCAATGGGATGCTTTATTGATGTTGTGCCTGGGAGGATTCCTGATATCAGGAGCATCGGTCACTATCAACCAGATCATTGAAAAAGATCTGGATGGATTGATGACAAGAACCAGGAACCGTCCGCTTCCACAGGACCGCATGCAGGTTAGGGAAGCTATCTGGTTTGCCATGATTGTTGCACTGGCGGGTTTTATGGTATTGATTATGTATACCAACACCTTGACAGTTATACTATCCCTGGCATCCCTGTTAATTTATAGTTTTGTATATACTCCGCTTAAAAGAGTAGGACCGGTGGCAGTATTTGTAGGAGCAATCCCCGGGGCCTTGCCTCCTTTATTGGGTTGGATTGCTGCTACCGGGAGTATCAGCTATCAGGCACTGGTTTTATTTGGGATCCAATTCATATGGCAATTCCCTCATTTTTGGGCTATCGCTTGGGTGGCTCATGAAGATTATCAAAGGGCTGGGTTTAAATTGCTACCTTCAGGTGGACAAAAAGATTTTCAGACAGCCATGCAAATCATGGTATATACCTTGTTCTTGCTGCCCTTAGGATTATTACCGGCGAAGCTGGGATTGACGGGCATTAATTCGGCTTTGGTAGTTACCGTGTGTGGAGTGTTATTTCTGGCCC
This sequence comes from Cyclobacteriaceae bacterium, assembly GCA_965224285.1. Classification (GTDB taxonomy): domain Bacteria; phylum Bacteroidota; class Bacteroidia; order Cytophagales; family Cyclobacteriaceae; genus JAJCYK01. Next base: position 1,381,808 of record OZ245043.1, on the reverse strand, counting down.
AAACTTTTACTCTGATGAAGAACTGTCTGACTGAGGAAGGTAACACCAGAAAGTCAGCACTGCGCATTATGTTTGGTTCATTTATCTATCTGCCGGTAGTGCAGATAGCGTTTATTTTGGATAAGATTTGATGGTGATGGGAACTAATATCAGGTTAGTAGAGAATCCGCCGCGACCGATGTCTATGCATCCCCACAAGTTTGCCTTGTGGCTTTTTATCGTAAGTATTATAATGATCTTCGCTTCGCTTACCAGCGCTTTCATTGTAAAACAAGGCGAGGGAAGCTGGCAAGATTATCAATTACCTCAGATGTTCTGGTATACTTCTGCAGTAATTGTTTTGAGCAGTGTTTCGTTGCAATGGGCCTATTTTGCAGCTAAAAAAGATAAATTACAAACTGTTAAAGTATTACTGGCTGCTACCCTGGTCTTGGGGTTGGTATTTCTGCTGGGGCAGTGGATGTCCTGGGGAGAGCTGGTGGCAATGGAAGTATATTTCGTGGGCAATCCGGCAGGCTCATTCATTTACGTACTTACCGGTCTGCATGCATTTCATTTAATTTCCGGGATTATTTTTCTGGTCATCGTACTGATATCGGCCTTGAAATACCGGGTCCATTCCCGGAATATGGTTCGCATGAAAATGTGCACCACTTACTGGCATTTCCTGGGTGCCCTTTGGTTATACTTGTTTGTGTTTTTAGTGTTTTACCATTGATAAAAAAACTATGTCTACAGAGTCAGCGATAACAACTCCGAAAAAAGGCATCTGGGGCGGAGGTATCTCTCCCTTAAAAGTGACCTATGGAAAACTCATGATGTGGTTTTTCCTGCTTTCGGATGCATTTACTTTTTCTGCACTGTTGATCACTTATGGCCTTATTAGGTACAGCTATCCTGCCTACGAGGGAAGTTCCGCCGATTTCGTTTTTGCTCCCGATCAGTGGTGGCCGATTCCGGAAAAAGTATTTGAAGCCATACCATTTATTCATGTTCCCGCGCCATTGGTATTTGTGGGGATCATGACCTTCATCCTTATTATGAGTAGTGTTACCATGGTACTGGCAGTAGAAGCCGGGCACCGTATGGATCGTCTGGCGGTAGAAAAATGGATGCTTTGGACCATACTAGGTGGTATAGCTTTCTTAAGTTGTCAAGCCTGGGAATGGTCACACTTTATCCATGGCATTCATGAGGGATCCATGGTGGCAGAAAATACCACCTTCTTTGGCGCCAATTTGGTACAAAATCAGTATGGCCCTCCTCCGTTTGCTGACTTGTTTTTCTTTATTACCGGATTCCACGGGACCCACGTAGCCAGTGGAGTAGTACTCAATATGATTATTTTTTACAATGTGGTTACCGGTTTATATGACCGTAGAGGTCATTACGAAATGGTGGAGAAAGTCGGTTTATATTGGCACTTTGTGGATTTGGTATGGGTGTTTGTTTTTACTTTTTTCTATCTGATTTAAACATTAAAAAGGAATTATTATGGCTTCTGAAGAACCTAAAACCATAACCACCGCCCCTCCCGACAAGGCCAAAATCCGTAGGATTTGGAGAACAGCATTATTTTTGGCGGTGGTCACCGGCATAGAGTTTCTTTTTGCTTTTACCATGGATGCCGGGGTATTGCGAACCTCTATATTCATTGGACTAACCCTGGTAAAGGCATTCTACATCGTTAGTGAGTTCATGCACCTTAAGTATGAAGTAAAAGTGCTGATATGGTCTATTTTGATCCCCACTATATTCATAGTATGGCTACTTTTGGCTTTGCTTATAGAAGGGGAGGCTATATTTAATATTCGCTTCTGATGCATGCCTATAAACTGGCAAAAGATAATCCTACTGACCTTAATACTGGGTTTACCAGTGGGTTTGTACCTATTTTTACAGAGATATGGTACTAATCAATACCAGGTGCCGATATTTTACCAATCGGGAATAAGGGAGCCGGTCGCCGGTTGCCCTGAGACTACTGAACCCTATTATTTGCCAAATCAATCATTTTCCGGTACCGGCCCCTGGAGTAACCTGCATGAACTAAAAGGACGATTGACAGTATTTGCTTTGATCAAATCAAATTGTGATCATACTCATGAAGCTGTTGATCAGTTGGCGGCTATTGGCAACCGCTACAGGAATGATTCTCGGGTGGGGATAATGGGGCTGGTGTCGGATTCTGCCAATGAATTTCAATTGTGGAATCAGATCGGCCAAAGGTATAACTTTGACCTGGGCAAATGGAGTATTATCCGCGGAGGAAACCAGGTTGCGGATTTCACTTGCATTCTTAACATTCCATTTGCGGGATGTGAAGACGGCGAGCGGGTTGTGCTGGTAGATGGGGCTTTGCGCCTACGGGGATACTTCAAGGCACCAGATCAGGAGGATATGGACAGGTTATTAGCAGAAATAGAAATACTTCTAAGAAATGGTGAGGACACCTGAAACTGGTTCTGATCGCAGGTTTGGCTACCTGGTGGGTATAATTGCCATAGCAGTGCCCTTCCTGGTGGGTTATCTGATGTTCAGCAATTCTGGTACCGTGCAGGATGGAGAAAATAAGTGGGTATATCTGTTGCCTCATCTCAATGCAGCCATCAACGGCTCTACCTCCGCTTTGTTGGTGGCCGGGTTAGTGTTTATCAAAAGAAATCAGATCGCCAGACATCGTAATAGTATGATCTCTGCCTTTATATTGGGGTCAATCTTTTTAGTGTCCTACATTATTTATCACAGCACGGTACCATCCACCAGTTTCGGGGGCACTGGCTGGTTAAGGACCGTATACTATGTTTTATTGATTTCTCACATATTACTGGCAGTGGTAGTAGTTCCATTAGTAATAATGGCCCTTTATTTCGCATTGTCGGATAGAATTGAACAACATCGCAAGACGGTTAAGTTTGCCTACCCGGTGTGGCTCTATGTATCCGTAAGCGGGGTTTTGGTCTATTTTATGATCAGTCCATATTATTAGGTTTTCACCAATTGAAAAAGGTTTCGTAATTTAGTACAGCAAACAAAGACCTAACGGTGAATATTTTAGGTAAATCTCTGTTGTTATCAATCATGCTGGTGGTAAGTACTCTTACCCAGCTTTGGTCGCAATGCGCCATGTGCCGGGCAGCAGTAGAAAACAATGCCAGTACGGAAAGCGCAGGATTTGCAGCTGGCTTAAATACCGGAATATTATATCTTTTTGTAGCCCCTTATCTACTGGTTATGGTCATTGGTATTCTGTGGTATAGAAAAACCAAACTAGATGCCAGAAAATTCCAGAATTCAAGCCATAATAGAGGCTAGATGTCCCCAATGCCGAAAAGGCAGGATGTTTAAGTTTCCCATTTTTAGAGTATCAAAATTCAGCAGTATGCATCAACACTGCCCGGTGTGCGGGTTGCGTTTTGAAGTAGAACCCGGTTTCTTTATAGGGGCTATGTACATCAGTTATGCCATGAGTCTGGGTCTGTTTGTTTTAGTGGGAGCGAGTGTGTATTGGCTCTTCAATAATCCGGAATTTTACTATTATATGATTGCTATACCACTAATGGTATTAATTTTGTTGCCATTGATGTATCGATATTCGAGAGTTTTATTCCTGCATTTATTTGGAGGGGTTGAGTATCGGTCTCCTTAAATTCAACCCATTCAATATTGGGCAAAACAGGTTCCATAAAGCACCACCCTTTAATACTGGCCATAGTAATGCTGTTAGTTGCCTGGGGGTTATGGCAATTATCGGCGGATGAAGTTAAGAACCAAGCTCAGTATTACCGCCAGGTATCAAAAAGATTACACACCAAGCTTCAGCTATTGGAGGAGAGCTTTAATCAGGTGCTGGGTAATTTGAATCAACCGGAAACCTTTTCGGATTTCCGGGTTGAAGTGCCTTATCCATACTACATATTCAGGGATGACTCCTTAGAATATTGGTCAGATTTCCATTACGTGCCCTCCTTTGCTGCGGTGAAAGATCTAGCAGGAATCCAATATGTTAGTGATCAGGGCGTGCACTTTATCGCCAGGGCTCACCAACTGAAAAACCGCCGGTTGTTAGTGATGACATTGCCGGTCCATCGCACCAGAAATATCCAGAATAACTATATCCAAGAGGAATTCAACAGTGAACTGTTTCCCCAAAAGGCCATCAATGTAAATATAGTGGCTGAAGGAGAGGGAAATGCTTTATATACCCCTGAGAATCAATATCTCTTTAGTTTTAGCATAGATGATGGCAGCACCCCTAAGTCTGCTCCAATCTATTATTTGGTGTTTATTTTGGTGGTGTTGGCATTGCTATTGGCACTATTTTACCTATATAGGGTCACCTCGAATGAAATTTATAATGCTCGTTATCAGAGAGCTTTGCTCTACATGACCTTAGGCCTAGTGGTGATACGTGCGGTGATGCTCAGCTATGATTTTCCAGGGTCCACGTTGCACTCCGATATTTTTAACCCTCAGCTATACGCTTCGTCCGATTTAAACCATAGCCTGGGTGATCTTTTTCTGAACCAATTGGTATTGCTCGCAGTTGCGGTGTTTTTGTTTCGTTACTATCGCTATTTTGAGTTTTTGAAACGGTTTTCTCACCGGGCTGATATGAAAAAAGCGCTGGCAGTATTTTGGCTCGCCTTAAGTTTAATCATGCTCTATTTCCAATACCACATCATTGCCGACTTTTATAGGTCCCAATGGTCTTTGGATATATCCGCCATCATGGATTTTGATTTTTTCAAATTCCTTAGTCTCATCATAATCGTGATCAATGCAGTGATCTATTTTTTGATCACACATATAGCGGCAGAAGAGACCCTTAAAATAGCCGTAAAAGACCGCAGAGAACTATTGGCCCTATATGCTTATGCCTTAGTGGTATTCGCAGTTGTTGGGATAGTAGCTGGATGGAATTGGTTGCCGGTTGCTTTATTGAATACCCTGTATCTGATGGTACTTTATTTACTGGGAATTATCAGTTACTTGGGACAGTATAACTATCTGTCATTTCTATATCTCTTCATAGGTTCCATCCAATGCGCTATTATCGGCGCTTACGCTATCAATACTTACGAGAAGATCGAAGATCGCAACGGGAAATCTCAACTTGCGGATCAATTACTAAACGAAAAGGATGTAGTCGGGGAGTTCTTACTGGCTGAGGCCATGGAAAAAGTAAAGCATGACCCTTTTCTTATCAATCAAATGCTCTTTAATCCCATTGGTTCCAGTGAGGCCATTTTGCAAAAAATTAACCGGATTTATATCAACCAACACTTAGATCGTTACGACATTACTATTAATATTTTTGATTCCAGAGGTGACCCGGATCCCATGAATGAATCATTTCTGCGTTATCAGGATTTTAAGGGGCAGTTTGCTATGGAAGATTATCAGTCCGATTATGAAGGCCTGTACTACATAAATGAGATTACTTCAGATTTATTAAATCGATATCTGGGTTTTGTAGAGCTGCGCGCTGCCAATACGGTGGTCGGTTATATCATAATCGACCTTCAACTCAAGCGGGTTATTCCCAATACGGTGTATCCGGAGTTACTGGTGTACAACAGTCCAAGGGACAACAGTTTAAACCAGTATAGTTATGCCATATACCTCAATGGTAAGCTGATCAATAATTCCGGTAATTTCAATTATGCCAAGGATTTTAAGCAGGTATCTTTTGAAAATCAACGTTTGTTTTCCAAAGGAATTAATTTGGAAGGATATCATCACTACGGAGTGAAAAGTACCCAGGGTAGACTAGCGGTTATCAGCTCTGTGGCCTATCCTATGAGGAATATTCTGGCGAATTTCTCCCTGTTGTTTATCATTTTTATTTTTTCAGTAATATTTTTCATTCTGGGTTACATCTGGCTGCGCAGGGAGCCGGTTAAACTCAATTACGCCACCAGGATCCAACTTTACTTAAATCTGGCTTTTTTCCTTCCTTTGCTTATTGTGAGTTTGACCACCTTGAGCTTGATAAGCTCCTCTTCCAAGCAGGAAGTAATTGAACAGTATTTCGAGAAAGCCGAAGGTATACGCAACAATATAGTTAATCCTTTAGACGACTATTTGTCAGGTGCCCTCAGCCCTGAACAAATAGACCAAGAGATTACCCAAATAGCCCAGTACTCTGAATCGGATATCAACATGTTCAACACCGATGGCCGGATTATCAGCACCAGCCAGCCTAAAATTTATGAGTATCAAATTCTATCAGGATTCATTAACCCAGTGGCATTTACTGAAATTGTGGAGGAGGAAAATGCCAGTGTACTGCTAAATGAATCCGTTGGTACTTTGGGATATAAATCAGCTTATTTGGCCATTCGATCCTTTGGCAGCGGTGACCTGCTGGGAATTCTCAGTATCCCTTTCTTTGAATCCAAGTATGAATTGGACAGAGAGATTGTGGTAATTCTTACTAATATTCTCAACATATTTACCATCATATTTATAGTAATTTTAATTGCCAGCTATTTCGCCTCCAGGGTTCTGACTGTGCCACTGAATATGATCACCCAGAAAATTAAGAAAACCACACTCACCGGTTATAATGAACCCCTGGAGTGGAATTCCGACGATGAGATCGGGCTCATGGTAGGAGAGTACAATCGCATGCTGCAAAACTTGGAGGCCAGTAAAACGGCCCTGGCCAGAAGTGAAAAGGAATCGGCGTGGAGAGAAATGGCACAACAGGTGGCCCATGAAATAAAGAATCCGCTTACTCCCATGAAGCTCACCCTGCAGCACTTAAAAAGGACCCTGACGTCTTCCAAATCAGGAAACAGTAATCTCTCTGAAAAACCAATCAACTCTCTCTTACATCAGATAGATACCCTGAGTGACATTGCCACCTCTTTTTCCAGCTTTGCTAAAATGCCGGTGCCGGAAAATCAAAGGATTGAGATTTCCTCCATACTGACCAGGACCATCCAACTGCATGACAACAGTAAACAGTACCAGATAATATCCGAAATTGAAGGCGGAAATCACTATATTACCGGCGACCCACAATTGATGGGGCGCATATTTTCTAACCTTATTATTAATGGAATACAGGCGGTACCACCGGACCGAGATCCTGTTATAGAAATCAGTCTGAAAACAGTGGAAAATAAGGTAGTGATTACTTTTAAGGATAACGGGTCTGGGATACCCCCAGACATTACGCACAAAATTTTTATACCAAATTTTAGCACCAAAGAGCAGGGGTCCGGCATCGGTTTGTCCATCGCTAAACGAGGCATTGAACATGCGGGGGGAAAAATTTGGGTCGACTCTACATCGGAGGCTGGAACAGCGATTTTCGTCGAATTGCCATTAGTGGATTAATGTTTGGCAAAGCGGGGATACTTTTTCTACTCTGTTTAGTTTACCACCAGCTTCAGGCCCAAGATCATACGCTCAAATGCCGTTGGCTCCAAAACTCAGAAAAGCCCATCCTCCTGGACAGCTTGTCGGTTGACAGCCATACCATTTTTTTCCCTGATCACGATTCTCTGCCGTATGATTACAACTACACCCGAGGTACCATTGAGATCAGGAAGGACCTATCGGTTGACTCGTTAAGGATATGCTATAGGGTTCTTCCATTCTCCTTTCACCGCACTTATCAGAATCGCAGTATTCACCAATATGATTCCAACGCCCTATTCCTTGCCAGCGGTAGCGGGATTGCTGTCAAAGATCAGCGTGACCAACTTTTTAAAACTGAAGACCTATATAAAAGTGGCAGCATAACCCGGGGTATTAGTTTTGGTAATCAGCAGGATGTATTTGTAAATAGCAATCTCAATTTACAACTGGAAGGTAAACTCAATGATCAAATAAATATTCTGGCAACCATAACTGACCAGGATATTCCTTTTCAGCCTGAAGGAAATACCCAGCAATTGCAGGATTTTGACAAGGTATTCATACAACTGTATAATAAGCACCTAACCCTTAGTGCAGGTGATATTGTCCTGCAAAATCGCCGCCAAGACCATCCGGATAGCTATTTTCTTAAATACTATAAAAACGTGCAGGGTGGAATAATTGAAAGCCGTTATAACCTTATGCAAAGTTTGGCAAAAACTTCGTTGGGAGTTTCCGTAGCCAAAGGGAAATTTGCCTCTATGCAGGTAGAACCTATAGACGGAGTACAAGGGCCATATAGGCTGAAAGGTCCGGAAAACCAAAGATTCATCATGGTATTAGCCAATTCAGAAAAAGTATATCTGGACGGGCAGCTTCTCACTAGAGGATTTAATAAGCACTATACTATTGATTATAATATCGGGGAGATCACCTTTACCAATCGGGTATTGATCACTAAGTTCTCCCGAATAAGGGTAGATTTTGAATACTCCGACCAAAATTATCAACGACAAATTCTGACCGGAGGACATCAACAACAATGGGGGCGGACCAATATCTTTATGAAATTTTTTCAGGAAAAAGATAATCCCAACCGGCCGTTGTCCTTCGATCTTGCCCAACAGGATCTGGGAAACCTAATTGAAAGTGGAGATGACCCTGTGAATGCTTTCATCTCTGGCATTGACAGTTTGGGGTTTAGCGAGCAGCAGGTTTCGTATGCACTGGTTGATACTATAGATGCTACCGGCCGTGAGCAGAGCGTATTATATTTTTCAACCGACCCTGCCCAGGCGCATTACCGGGCGGTGTTTACCGAAGTAGGCATGGGAAACGGTCAATACCAATTGCTGTCATCTACCGTAAATGGTAAAATCTACCAGTGGGTGGGCCTGGATAGCGCGGGCATTCCTCAAGGTAACTACGACCCGCTTATTCCTGTGACTACCCCTAAACTTAAAAACATGCTAACCTTGGGCGCCACCCATACATTTGACAGCAGCCGGCAGGTTTATGCGGAAATTGCTTTTTCCGGCAATGATCAAAATCTTTATTCCCGCCAGGATGACAGTGATAATGGTGGTCACGCTGTCCGTTTAGGCTACCGCAGCGATGACAGGCCTTTATTTATGGGCTTAAGCTGGAGCCACTATCTTGATTATCAGTTTACTTCCAGGAACTTTCGTGGTATCGATCGTTTCAGATCAATCGAGTTCGATCGGGATTGGAGTGTGGAAAGCTCACAATTAGAGGCCGGGTTGGATGATCACCTGATCACCATGGGGATCCAATTGAAGCAAGATCCAACTAATAGATTGCATTACCAATGGATAAAGCGACACCGAATGGGCGTAGTAGAGGGTAATCAACATCACCTGGATCTGGTAAAAAGCTTCAAAAGATGGGTCGTTTCTGCCAATGTCTTTGGTATGTCAAATCAGCAGCGAAGTCAGAGGTCTCAGTGGAATAGGTTTACAATAAATACTAGCTATGATGGAGGTATGATTATTCCAGGATATGAATTTCAAATGGATCGCAATCGGATTACTAATTTATCCACCGACTCAGTGATTGCTTCAGCCATGAATTTCCAATCCCATCGCTTTTATTTGCAAGATGGCGATAGTTTAGGAGTTCAATTTTTACTGGACTATAGTTACCGGGAAGACAAAATACCGATAGGTGGAATTTTAGTGGACAATGATAGGAGCCATACCACTAATCTGAGGTTATCTTCCGAGATTGGTAAATCTCACCATCTGGAGTGGTTACTTACTTATCGGCAGCTGTCAAATTTAAGATCATCTGATGCAGCCGCAAATGATGAAACTCTCAATATTGGGTTGGACTGGAGAGGTAGTTTTCTCGACCAGCATATTCGGGGGGAACTTAATTATCAGATGGGAAACAGCCGTGAATTACGACGGGAGTTTATATTTATAAATGTACCCACGGGAGAAGGTACTCATACTTGGCGTGATGAGAATAGTGATGGCATTCAGGATTTAGATGAATTCTACTTAGCTATTAATCCCGATGAACGCAATTATGCTAAATTCTTTACCCCTACTGATGATTATGTGCCGGCATTTTCCAATATGGTCAATTTTCGAATGTCCCTTGAAATGCCCCGTAATTGGAAAACCGTACCTGGACTAAAGGCTTTCCTTAGCAAATTTTCTGCGCTTACCAGTTGGAATGCTTTAAACAAGTTTACGGATGAAGATCTTGCTGCACGGTTATCTCCTTTTAAATCAGGTATTGAACCTACCACCATACTCTCATCCCGGGAGAACTTCAGAGCCACCGGCTTCTACAATCGCGGCCATACCAGATACGGACTGGACTTCGGATTTGTGCGTTCAGTTAATCAGCAGCTGCTGGTAGAAGGGTTTGAGTCCCGGGGGCTAAAGGAGTCTCATATCAATTTCAGATACAATTTGTCAAAACCCTGGATCTTTCAACTCACCAAGCGTCAGAGAACCCGGGAGACCTCTTCAGACTTCCTTACCAACCGTAATTACGTAATCGATGAAAGTAGTTGGATACCACAACTGTCTTGGCAGCCTAATCAAAAAATCAGGGTTACTACCCGATATGAAAGAACAGAGAGAGGCAATACTCATCTTGAAGGAGATGGTGAATCCTCCAAGATAGACCAGTGGACCCTTGAAGTACGTCAAAATCAATCTCGTCGTAGCACTTTGCAAGCTCAGGTCAGCGCCACCGACATACGATTTAAGGGAGTAGCAAATACTGCGGTAGGTTACGAATTACTGCAGGCATTGCAACCTGGAACAAATATAATTTGGTCGGCAAACTGGCAGTTAAAAATTGGCGCTGGATTACAGCTTTTGCTTAATTATCACGGTAGAAATACCCCAGGTGGGAAATCTGTCCATACCGGAAGAATGCAAGTAACAGCGCTGTTTTAGGGGTTTTTTCTTATCAAAATGATATTTTTTCTATCAAAATGATAAAAACCTCAAAAGTGCCACTTAAAGTAAATTTTTAATTTTTTATTTAAAATACTGGTTATCAGTTTTTTGTACTAAATCAAGTTTAAGCTTACAAGTTTTGGCACATTTACTGTTATATAAGAGCTGAAACAGCAAGCTATGAGCTTTATGTTTTAATGATGTTCATTTTTTAATCTTAATATTTTTGGAAAGTAAGGCTACTAAACAAGAAACATCATTATTTTTTAAACTCAATTTTTAACCTTAACAAGGTTTAAATTTTTTAACTAGGTTTTTCATATTTAATTTAGGTTTTGGTATCCCGCCTCAGGCGGGATACTTTTTTTACTACTAAAAATTCCTTTACATTAGGGGCTTTTATCAGCTCGCCATTGCTTTAAAACCTTATTGTCGTGATTACTCCCGGAGTCAGGGATATGATACTGGCGATATCCTTTTTCGCCTTGATGAATCTGTTCGTAAAGTTCCTGTCCCACATCCCGGCGGTTGAGGTGGTGTTCTTTCGATCCATAATAAGTTTAGGTTTATCGGGGGGGATTCTGTGGTATCGTAACATCCCATTACTGGGCAACCAGAGAAAGATACTTTTCTGGCGTGGTCTTGCTGGAACTGTAGCCCTGATTCTCTATTTTATTACCCTGCAGCGCATACCTTTGGCCGGAGCAGTGACCATCCATTATATGGCTCCATTGTTCACTTCAATTTTGGGCATATTTCTGGTAAAAGAAAAAGTAAAGCCGTGGCAATGGCTGTTCTTCCTGATCTCTTTTGGTGGGGTAGTTATTATTCAGGGGATTGATCATCGGATCACCTGGTACTACGCCTTGGTGGGAATAGTGGGGGCATTCTTTAGCGGACTTGCCTATAATATGATTCGTAGATTGAAGACTTCTGAACACCCGTTAGTCATTATTCTCTATTTTCCCCTGATATCCGTACCGGTTACCGGTTTCATATGCCTGTACTACTGGGTTACCCCGAGTGGCCGGGACTGGTTATATTTAATATTAGTGGGGATATTGACCCAATTCGGGCAATATTTTATGACCAGATCTTATCAGTCTGAAGAGCTGTCGAAGGTGTCGATAATCAGTTATCTGGGTATAATGTTTGCGCTGGGATTTGGCTTTGTATTTTTTGATGAATTCTATGGCATTCCGGTTTATGCAGGTATGTTGGTGGTATTACTGGGAGTAGTGCTAAATTTGAGATATAAGTCCATTTACGGCTGACCTTTGCCTTGCGGATTTCATTTGAAAAGTAAAACTTTTTAATTTTAAGAAAACAACTCATTATGGCCGGACATAGTAAATGGGCTAATATTAAGAGAAGGAAAGGAGCCCAGGACGCAAGGCGGGGAAAAATCTTTACCAAACTGATCAAGGAGATTACCGTAGCGGCCAAGCTGGGAGGGGATGATCCTGAATCAAATCCAAGGCTCAGATTAGCCGTTCAAAACGCCAAAGGGGTTAATATGCCAAAGGACAACATCGAACGGGCCATTAAGAAAGGCAGTGGAGCAGATGCAGAGGATTTCGTGGAAACCACTTATGAAGGCTACGCTACCAACGGGGTGGCCGTATTCGTTGAAACTACCACTGATAATTTAAATCGAACCGTATCATCAGTAAGGTCGCTGTTCTCAAAATATGGAGGCAGCCTTGGCACTAATGGATCTCTGGAATTTATTTTTGATCGCAAAGGAGTATTTTCCTTGAAAATCCCCCAGGGCTGGGATATGGATGAACTTACTTTGGAATTAATAGATGCCGGCGCCGAAGAAATTGAAACTGATGAAGAATATCTGCATATAACCTGCGCAATGGAAGATTTCGGCAACATTCAAAAGAAATTGGATAATCTGGCTATCGAAGTGGAGAATGCCGAATTGCAAAGGATACCCAATACGGTAGTGAGTTTAAATGATGAGTCGCTGGTGCAGGTTATGAAACTTGTTGAGGCCTTGGAAGATGACGACGACGTGCAAAAGGTTTACCATAATATTGACATCGGTGACGAACAAATGGAGTTGATCTAGTCAGCAAAATCAGCATTATTTTCAAATAAAAAATTTGAATATTTCTACCGACCTATCTCGAGGCTCTACTGCTTTGTTCACAGACCTCTACCAACTCACCATGGCTCAGGCTTATTGGAAAGAAGGGCTGGCAAACCAACAGAGTGTTTTCCATCTTTTTTTCCGAAATAACCCCTTTAAAGGTGGATACGTAGTGACAGCTGGCCTGGAGTATGTGGTAAATTTTTTGAAGGATTTGCGCTTTTCAAATGCGGACCTGCATTATCTGGAGGGCATAGAATCTTCTGATGGCACCCCCATGTTTGAAAAATCATTTTTAGCCTATTTAGGTAGACAGCAATTCAGCTGTAGTGTCGATGCAGTTCCCGAAGGAACAGTTATGTTTCCGCATGCGCCAATTATTCGGGTAGAAGGACCTGTTATCCAGTGTCAGATCATTGAATCGCCATTGCTAAACATGATTAATTTCCAATCGCTGATTGCCACTAAAGCTGCCCGAATGGTGATGGCGGCAGCAGGAAAGGATATCATGGAGTTCGGCCTGAGAAGGGCCCAGGGAATCGACGGTGCCTTAAGCGCTAGCCGGGCTGCTTATATCGGAGGATGCAGTTCTACCAGCAACTTGCTGGCTGGCAAACAATTTGGAATTCCGGTGGCAGGGACCCATGCCCATAGCTGGGTAATGTCATTTGACTCGGAGCTGGAATCTTTCAAGAGCTATGCCAGGGCTATGCCAGGAAACTGCATTTTTTTGGTCGACACCTATGATACCATAGCGGGAGTGGAGAAAGCCATCGAAGTGGGCAGGATCCTTGAAGCCCGAAACCAAAAATTGTTAGGAATTCGTATTGATTCTGGTGATCTGGCTTATTTTAGTGCGATAGCCCGGGATATGCTGGACCAAGCAGGTTTCATGGAAACCAAAATCGTAGCCAGCAATGATCTGGATGAACATATCATTGACAGCTTAAACGATCAGGATTCAGAAATAGATCAGTGGGGTGTAGGTACCAAGCTGGTTACCGCCTTTGATCAGCCCGCCCTAGGTGGTGTTTATAAACTGGGTGCAATTCATAAAGACAATGGATGGATCTATAAGCTTAAACTATCAGAACAAGCAGTAAAAATTAACAATCCCGGGGTCCAACAGGTAAGAAGATTCTTTAATAATGATGGAATGATAGCGGATATGATATACGACATACACTCTTTTGAGGAAAAGCAGTTTAAACTAATTGACCCCCTGGATCATACTCGGAGGAAGGTCATAGCCAAAACAACACCCTACAAGGACCTGCTAATTCCGGTTTTTAAAGAAGGACGGTTAGTGTACTCCTTACCAGAAATCGAGGAAATTCGCACTCAAGTACGACATGGATTGTCGCAATTGGATAAAGGAATTAAGAGATTTATTAATCCGCATCGCTACCCGGTGGGGTTAGAGCAATCATTGCACCAACTGAAAAATCAATTGATCATGGATCTTCGTAAAAACTCATGACCGCTTTGATACTAGTGGATATCCAAAACGACTTCCTGCCGGGGGGAGCACTTGCAGTGGGTGATGGAAATACCATATTGCCAGTAGTAAATGCCCTGATCCCCGGCTATACCCTGGTGGTGGCCACTCAGGACTGGCACCCGCCAGGACATCATAGTTTTGCCAGTAATCATCCAACGAAACAAGTGGGGGATATTATTGAGCTAAAGGGCCTGAAGCAAGTGCTATGGCCAGATCACTGTGTACAGCAAACTGAGGGAGCGGATTTTTCTAATCAGTTGAATACAGACGTCATAGCAAAGGTTTTTCGTAAAGGCACGGATCCTCAGATTGATAGCTATAGTGGTTTTTATGATAATGGCCATCTCAAAGCGACCGGGATGGGGGATTATCTTAAACTGGAAGGGGTAAATCAGGTTCATGTGGTGGGCCTTGCTACGGACTACTGCGTAAAGTACACTGCTTTGGATGCCATAGCCCTGGGGTTTTCCACCACGGTGATTATCGATGCAGTAAGAGCAGTCAACCTCAATCCTACCGATGAGCAAAAGGCCATGGAGGAAATGGAAAATGCAGGGGTCAGTTTGATAAATAGCGCTGATTTCACCTAAATTTTTATAGCATATGGAGTGTCAGCGCCGGCAATTTAAACTTCCTTCTGACGTCAGTTATCTGAACTGTGCTTATATGAGTCCTTTGAGTAACCAGGTGATAGAGACCGGACAACAGGCCGTAGAGTGCAAAAGTAAGCCTTACCTGATCACTGCTGAGCATTTTTTTGAGCCGGTAAGCCACTTAAAAGAAAATTTCGCCCAACTTATTGGCGCTCCTAAGCCTGGCAGGATTTCTATTTTTCCTTCCGTCTCTTACGGAATGGCATCAGTAGCTAAAAACCTAAAAGTAAAAGAAGGTCAAAATATAGTGATCGCCAAGGAGCAATTTCCCAGCAACGCATATTGCTGGATGTCATTATGCCGGCATCATTCACTGGAGCTGCGGATCATTGCACCTCCTGATAATAACCAAGAGAGAGGATTGCAATGGAATATTGGGTTGATGGAGGCAATCGATGATAACACGGTAGCTGTGGCGATAGGTACGATACACTGGACAGATGGCACTTGTTTCGAATTAGCAGCCATCAGAGCGAAGACAGCGGCCGTTGGGGCTAAATTAATTCTGGATGGCACTCAGTCCGTAGGTGCTATGCCTATTAATGTGGCTAAGCTACAGCCTGATGCTTTAATTTGTGCTGGGTATAAATGGCTATTAGGGCCATATGGCATTGCCCTGGGTTATTTTGATGAATTTATGGATGGTGGAGAGCCTTTGGAGGAGAATTGGATAAACCGGTTGGGCAGCGACGACTTTAGAGGTCAGGTGGGGTATCAAGCGCATTATCATCCTCAGGCTGTACGCTATGATATGGGAGAAAAAAGCAACTTTATTTTAATACCTATGCTAAATGCCGCATTATCCCAGCTTTTGCATTGGCAGGTTACAGAAATACAGTCATACTGTCAGCGGATTACTGCGTCCCCGATCGATCAGCTAAAGAATAATGGTTTTACCATCGAGAAAGCGGGATTCCGTGCCCCCCATCTTTTCGGAATACGAACACCAGCATCCTACCAATGGCAGAAGGTGTATGAAACGCTAAAAGAATTAAAAGTGTTTGTCAGCCTTAGGGGGGATGCCATAAGGATATCACCACATCTGTATAATACCCCGGAAGATATGAAGAAGTTATGTGATGGTTTAATGGCAGGACTGTAACCACCATGCCGTTAGTAGCAGATTGGAAGCCCTACACCTTGCAGTTCAACTTCAAGGCCCGCACCAGCCGAGGGGCCATGCAGTATAGAGATATTTTCCTGATCCATATATGGGATGAGGAGTCCCCGGAAAATATAGCAAAAGGTGAGGCAGCTCCACTAGTAGGGCTTAGCCCTGATTGCCAGGTGGATATTCCCAGGGCGCTGACCGCTTTATGTAACCATTTTAATCGACTGGGATTTCAGGGTGATAGAGAGGAATTAAGTGAATTTGTGACATCTATAGATCACCATCTTCCAGCCTTAAAATTTGGTTGGGAAATGGCCAGCCTTGATTACCTGAACGGATGTAGGGGTCGGTATTTTGAAACCGATTTTCTCACAGGTAGTTCGAAGTTGCCTATTAATGGGTTGATTTGGATGGGCCCGTATGAGTTTATGAAATCGCAAGTAGATAAAAAGTTAAGGCAGGGATTTGATTGTATTAAGATCAAAATTGGGGCGCTTGATTTTGAAAAGGAGCTCCAATTATTGGGATATATAAGGAGCGCTTTTTCCACTGATATCATATTACGGGTGGATGCCAATGGCGCCTTTAAAGCCAGTGAGGCTATAAAACAACTGCGTTTATTGGAACCATACCACCTGCATTCAATTGAGCAACCGATAGCCCCCGGGCAAGTTGCAACCATGAAAACAATTTGCCAAACAGGCAGTGTACCGGTAGGGCTGGACGAAGAGTTAATCGGCAGATATTCTAGGTTGGAGAAAAGCAGTTTGTTGGATGAAATAGAACCTCAGTATATTATACTGAAACCTACCTTACTAGGCGGTTTTAGTAGTACCAGCGAGTGGATCGAGTTGGCCGAAGAGCGTAATATAGGTTGGTGGATTACCTCCGCTCTGGAATCTAATCTTGGGTTGAGCGCTCTAGCACAATTCACCTCATCAATAGAATTTAAAGGTCATCAAGGTCTAGGTACCGGTCAATTGTTTGTAAACAATATCGACAGTGCTCTGATCATTAAAGATGGATATTTGCTCAATTCACTGACCGGAGCCTAGTAGCGTATCTCTCACTTCCGCTAAACCCTCACTGCCTGTCTTGGCAATAAGATGTAAATTCAGTAGGGTGCTGACCTGCGGTGTATTGGGGTCAACTATAAATTTCAGCGCATTGGGGGAGACATAATTTATTAGCCCGGCAGCGGGATACACTACCAAAGAAGTACCCACCACAATAAAGACCTCAGCTTGCCGAGCAAATTTCACCGCCGTTTCCATCATGGGCACCATTTCACCAAACCACACGATATGAGGTCTTAGTTGCGAACCTTTTTCACAGGTATCACCGAGTTTTAATTCCCACTGGTCCATATCATATATCAAGGTTTCATCCAGGGTGCTGCGTGATTTGAACAGTTCACCGTGTAAATGAATTACCTGTGATGACCCTGCTCTTTCATGAAGGTTATCCACGTTCTGGGTAATCACTGTCACTTCATAATGGGTTTCAAGTTCAGCCAGGATCTTGTGACCTAGATTTGGTTTTGCTTCAAAGGCCGCTTTTCGTCGTTGATTGTAAAAGTCAAGTACTAATTCCGGATTGCGCTGCCATCCCTGTGGCGACGCTACTTCCATGATATCGTGGCCTTCCCATAATCCATTGGCATCACGGAAAGTTGGGATACCACTCTCTGCACTGATACCGGCACCGGATAATACCACGAGTTTAGGCTTGGCCATGGACTACTTTTTCCGGCTATAACGGCCCTTTTTCTCTGGCGCTTTTTCAGCTAGCTCCAGGCATTCGTCCAGGGTTAGTTCTTCAGGCACTTTATCTTTGGGAATTTTCACATTCTTTTTGCCGGCTTTAATATAAGGTCCGTACCTGCCGTTCAACACCATGACCTCCTCATTTTCAGGAAAAGTCTTGATATATTTTTCTGCATCCAGCTTGCGTTTTTCTTCTATCAACTGAATGGCCCGGTCAAGCGAAATAGACAATGGATCTTCATCCTTGGGTATACTTACGAACTTATTTTGGTGCTTCACGTAGGGACCATATCGTCCTATGGCCGCAGTCACCACTTCATCTTCGTACTGCCCTAATTCCCGGGGAAGCTTAAATAGCTCCAACGCATCCTCTAAGGTTATGCTTTCAATAAATTGATCTTTTCTTAAGCTGGCATATTGAGGCTTTTCCCCGCCTTCCTCATCGCTGGGATTTTCTCCAATTTGCACGTAGGCCCCAAATTTCCCTAGTTTGGCATAAACTGTTTTACCGGAAGCGGGGTCTGTGCCCAATTCACGGTTGGCACCTACCTCGGATCTCTCCAGGGCCTCAGTTTTTTCCACCATTGGGTGAAAGCCGTGATAAAAGGAGTCTATCATTCGATCCCATTCTTTGTCACCGCTGGCGATCTCATCAAATTCCTTTTCTACTTTGGCGGTAAATGAATAGTCGATGATATTTTCAAAGTGTTCTACCAGAAAATCATTGACGATCATGGCAGTATTGGTGGGAAATAGTTTATTCTTCTCGGTGCCGGTGATTTCTGTTTTAATGCTTCTGCTGGTTTTACCATCTTTCAATAATAGTTCTACGTACTCCCTCTCCGTTCCATCACGATTTTCCTTTAGCACGTAATCTCTCTTCTGGATGGTAGAAATGGTAGGAGCGTAGGTAGAAGGTCGTCCGATACCCATTTCCTCCAACTTTTTTACTAAACTAGCTTCTGTGTAGCGGGCCGGAGGTCGCGAAAATCCTTGCCGTGAACGCATCACCGTGAGCTGTAGTACTTGTCCTATTGTAAGTGGAGGTAACATACCCTTACTGGCTGCGTGATCATCTTCCTCATCAGCATATTCCCAGTAAACCTTTAAAAACCCATCGAATTTGACCACTTCACCGGTAGCGGTCATCCTTTGATCAACGGTAGATATTTTGATAGTCGCGGTGGTTTTTTCAAGCTTGGCATCGGCCATCTGACTGGCAATAGCACGTTTCCATATCAGCTCATATAGTCGCTGTTCGCGACCGTCCGATCCCAGACTGTTCTCGCTAAAATTCGTAGGCCGAATGGCTTCGTGCGCTTCTTGTGCCGACTGGGATTTGGTTTTATATACCCGGTTTTGCAGATATTCTTGACCAAAGTTTTGCTTTATTTGACTACTGGCACCTTGCACCGCTTCCTGACTTAAATTAACGCTGTCGGTCCTCATGTAGGAGATATGCCCGTTTTCATAGAGACGCTGCGCCAAGGTCATGGTTTGGGCTACGGAGAACCCCAGCTTTCGGCTGGCTTCCTGCTGTAGGGTAGAGGTAGTGAAGGGCGGTGCTGGGGATCTTTTAGCAGGCTTGGTTTCAAGATTCTCGATAGAGAAGTCGGCATCCTTACAACTATTGAGAAATTCTGCGGCCTCTTCTTCGGTTTTAAACCGTGTTCCCAGCTCAGCAGTAAGAATTTTCCCTTGTCCAACATCAAACTCGGCCACCACCTTATAGGTGCTTTTGGCGGTAAAGCGGTCAATTTCCCGCTCTCTCTCCACTACCAGCCTTACTGCCACCGACTGCACTCTTCCTGCAGAAAGCCCAGTCTTTATTTTTTTCCAGAGCACCGGGCTCAGTTCAAAGCCCACCAATCGGTCCAAAACCCGTCTGGCTTGCTGAGCATTCACTAGATCCAGATCGATTCCGCGAGGATTTTGTATAGCATTCAGTATGGCATTTTTGGTGATTTCACGAAATACGATACGTCTGGTATTTTGATCATTCAGATCCAACGCTTCTTTTAGGTGCCAGCTGATGGCTTCACCTTCCCGATCGTCATCACTGGCCAGGTATACCAATTCAGCATCTTTAACGAGTTTCTTTAACGCTTTGATAATACTAACCTTATCCTTACTTATCTCATAGGTAGGTTTATAGTTATTTTCCTTATCGATCGCATTATTTCCTTTAGGTAGATCCCGTACATGCCCATAGCTGGAGGCGACGGTAAAGTCTTTACCCAGATATTTTTCTATAGTTTTGGCTTTAGCCGGTGACTCAACAATTACCAGATTCTTGGCCATTCGAATTCAAATTTTCAACTTTTGCAAAAATCCAAATATCCCTAAATTTTTTCTAAAAAAACAAATAGCCGAATTAATCCCCTCTTATATTTACCTTTGGAAATCATAAATTCAATCAGCTACTGCTTACGCCGTTCTCATGAAAAAATTGCTTTTAGTACGTCATGCACACACCCAGGATCAAAGTGACTCCGGCCGGGATATTGACCGCAAGTTAACTGCGGAAGGTATGAAAAACGCCTCTTTACTTGGAATTTATTTAAAGAATGAGGGGGTTTTTCCCCAACTCATCTACAGCAGTCCCGCCTCACGGGCCCAAGTAACCGCTGAGTTAATTGCCACTCAGCTGGAGCATCCTATTGAGAGCATAAAGATGATGGATGAGCTTTATGAAACCGGTGCCCGGGGATTTTTAAACTTACTACAAGAGTTGCCCGATGGTAGGGATTGTGTGGCAATCGTGGGGCATAACCCCACCATATCGCATATCGCCGATTATTTATGTCAGCAGGACATCAAGACTATGATTCCCGCTTCATTAGTACATTTAAACTTTAACCTTAAATCGTGGCAGTTGCTAGAGAAGGAAACTGCTGAGTTGATAGCATATTACGATCTGCCGACGCTGACCCGTTAGTTGCATCGGATACCCATTACCAGGATATCATCAGTTTGTTCCTGGGTACCCTGCCAGGCATTTAGGGTCTCATCCAAGCAAGCTTCTTGTTCCGACAGAGGCTTGGACCAAATGGACGTCAGTAACTCCTTGAAGCTTTTCTTCATGAACTTTTTGTTGGGGTTTTCCCCGAATTGATCAGCAAAACCATCTGAAGACAAATAGAATAAATCATTCTTATTAAGGCTCACCTGATGCTGACGAAAGCTTTTCGTACTGCCATTAATATTTTCACCTATGGTATGTCGGTCGCCTTTGATTTCTTCAAAAGAACCGCCCTTGATGGTATATAAGTCGCTCCTGGCACCGGCAAAGGTCAGCGTTTTCCTTCTCTTATCAATTCTGCAAATTGCTATGTCCATGCCGTGCTTGTTGAGATCAACCTGGCGTTCTTTCAGGGTTTCCTTTAGCTTAATATCCAATTGCTCAAGGATCCTCGCAGGGTCAGCTTCCTGATTTTCTACAATGATCTGATTAAGCAGAGAGTTACCAATTACCGTCATAAAGGCTCCTGCAACACCATGGCCGGTGCAATCAACGGTGGCCAATATATCCCAGCCATTTAGTTTACAATGCCAATAGAAATCACCGCTGACTATATCCTTAGGCCTAAAGAAGATAAAGGATTCCGGGAAACTTTTTTGTATGGATTCCCGGTCTAGGATTGCCTGCTGCACACTTTGTGCGTATTTTATACTTTCTGTGATCTCCCGATTCTTACTGGCAAGCAATGCCCGGGTTTTCTGGCTGCTTTTATGTTTGAGATAATAAAAGATGGCTATGCTAAACAGTACTGCGGATCCGAATACAATGGCTAGGATACTGTTTCGATTATTCTTTAATTGTAACCGTTGGATCTGGCTTTCTTTCTTTAAAAGTTCAATTTCTCTTTCCCTTTCCTCTAGTTCATAAGTACGTTCCAGATCAGCGATTTTTCTATTGCTTTGTTCATTGTAAATGCTATCCTTTACCATTCCATACCACAACAAATAGTCTTTGGCCAAGAACCAGTTTTTCTGATCAAAATAAATATCGCTCAAAGATTTGTAGATAGTCATAATTAACGGTTTGGAGTTGATGACCTGCGCCATCTCCAAAGCCTTGAACTGATATTCCAAGGCTAGATCATTTTCTCCCAAACGGTTGTATGTTACTCCCAGGTTATGGCAGGCCTGGGCTTGGCCAGCTACATTTTCATTGGCGCTTTCTATAGCCAGTGATTGTTGGTAATGATAAAGTGCGCTGTCGTATACACCGCGTTGGAAGTGAACGTTTCCCAGGTTAGTGTATGGATCAAATGCCCGGTACTGATTAGGGAGGTGACGGTAAAGATCCCATGACTTTTTGTAGTACTGCTCCGCCTGTTCCACTTCGTTGCGGGCCAAATGAATATTTCCAATATTGTTCAATGACCCGATAATGCGGGTAGTGTCTGGAATGTTTTGCACAATCTCCAAAGCCCTTATAAAATAATTCAACGCTTTGTCGTAGTCTTCTTTGGAGGAATATATGGTGCCAATATTATTCAGGCTGGAAGCGACCCCGTCTTGGTTGTTGATGGCTTGATGTATTCTCCAAGATCGCAAAAAATAATCCAGGGCTTTATCCAGATTTCCGATATTGTTGTGCACCACACCAATATTGTTCAAGGCGTAGGCAATCCCCCGGTCATATTTGATCGATTCTGCTAGTTTAAGCGCCTGATCGCTATAATCCAAAGCCTCAAACGGGTTGTTGGGCAAGGCGATTTTAGAAAGCTCATTTAATTGATCAACCCTGGCGGGCTGATCATCAGGAGAGGTTTTGATTTCAAGAGTATCCGATGACTGCCATAAAATGCTAAACAAAAGTACCCAGATTTTCATGGTGCCCAACTATGCGATCGCCTGAAATAAAAGTACTTATACTTGCAGCAAATCCTTTAATATACCTGCATCTATAAAGTACCCTTGTAAGTTAAGGCATCATATTTAAGTGGTATTCGCAGGGATTACTTGTCTGGAGCGTTTTTGAGTTCAATCAAGGTGGCCTGTGCTGCGGCACATATCTGAGTATTATTGCTATTGGTAACGTATACCTCGCTACGGCATACGGTTAGGGTTCTTCCTCTCTTCAACACTTTTGATTTGGCAGTAAGTGCCTGCCCTTTGCCGGGCGCCAATAAGTTGAGCTTGAATTCTACTGATAATACTGAAGAATGCTGCTCCATTAAGGTGTAGGCAGCATAACCGGCACTATTATCAGCCAGAGTGCCAATAATGCCCCCATGGAAGTAGCCGTGTTGTTGTGACAATTCCTCTTTATAAGGAAGACGAAGCTCCACTATACCGGCTTCTACTAGAATAAGTTGAGCCCCGATATACGCCATAAAGGGCTGTCTCTGGAAAGAATCAAATATCCTCTGGCGAAAATTGGGAAAAGCCGGTGTGAAATCCATGGGGGCCAAGATAACAATTTTATGCAAGACAATATGCTATGGCTTAGCCCCCGGGACTTACCTCCTTCATTCGTTTAAAGTGGGCTCCGGTTTGTAATCCTTATCCATGAGATAACGTTCCAGCCAATCAGCACAATGATGGAAACTGTCAAAGCAGAATTCCCGTTCCACCAATCCGGGTATTAGATTCCACGTTTCAAGTATATCGAGAGGCTGACCGTGTATGTTGGTAAATACTACTTTGATATCCTGCTGCTGCAGGTCCATGATCACGTTTTCCATGGCATTAAGACCCGATTGATCAATATAGGGCACTTTATCCATGCGGATGACCACTACTTCTACTTCAGGAAGGGCTTTTAGCATCTCCTGGAATCGAGTGGCAAATCCAAAAAATAGGGGACCATCCAGGTGTTTTATATATACTTTATTACCTATTCTTTCGATAATATCTCCTTCGTCTTCCCAGGGAAGTTCGCGTGAAAATTCTTTCAAAGGAGCGGTTTGAGCCCTGTTCTCCACTACATCCGAGATCTTTTTCATGAAAAGAATGGATGAAAGGATCAGCCCGATGGCTACAGCCTCAATCAATCCCACGAAAACGGTAAGTACCAGCACCAGAACCATAACAGCTACTTCACTGGTGGCCAGCAACTTAACATGCCGTATTCCTTTCCAGTCCATAACTCCGATACCCACGGTAATCAAAATACCCGCCAGCACGGCAGCCGGTATCCTGGAAGCCAAGGGCCCCAATGACAATAAGATAACCAGCAGTAATAAGCCTGCAATCATACCCGACAGTTTGGTCTTTCCACCGGCTTCAATATTCACTACAGTTCTGATGGTAGCGCCTGCACCAGGGATCCCACCGAACAATCCGGCAATAGAATTACCAATACCCTGACCGATCAGTTCTTCATTAGGGCGGTGTTTGGTCTTAGTAAGATTATCGGCTACAATAGAGGTTAGCAGGGAGTCGATGGCTCCTAATGCTGCCAGTGAGGCCGCGGTAAATATATAGGGTGCCAGCTGGGCGATACTAAAGCCGGTAAATATGTCCAGGTGAATGGCCGGAAAGCCCATGGGAATTTCCCCTATGGTGCGGTAGTCCGGAAGAAATGCCACGGCGAACCCGGAGACCACCAGCAAGGCCACCAAATTACTGGGAATGGCCTTGGTGATTCTTTTAAACCCATATATAATTAAAATGGTAGCAAGGCCCATTAGAAGGTCCATCATATTTATATTCTGGATAGCGACCCCCATTACACTTAGAGCACCCACCACCCCTGACGAATTGTTAGCGGCCAGTACCTGAGATTCCTGCATAATTTCGTCTTCGGTAATTTCTTCTGACCTGCGCACTGTTTCCTTAAAATCTTCCAGCACCAGAATCTCTTCTTCCGCTTCTTCCCTTAGTATTCTTTCCAATAAAACCTCCTCTGCTTGGGGCTTGTAGCGATTCACGTATTCATCGTCTTCCTTGGGATAGTAACCCAGTAAAGGCAAAATCTGGGTAATAACGATAATTACTCCTATTCCGGTCATAAAGCCAGAAACCACCGGATAGGGTATAAAACGAATGTAGCTACCGACTTTCAATAACCCCAAACCGATTTGCATTAATCCAGCTAATATGAAAACCATTAAAATGGTGGGCAGAGCTCTCTCCATATTTCCTTCAAATGCCGCCAGAATTCCTGCTATTACCACCATACTAACTGCGGTCATCGGAGCCGTGGGACCTGAGATCTGGGTATTGGTACCTCCGAACAAGGCTGCAAAAAACCCAATAAATATGGCGCCATACAGCCCGGCTGCCGCACCTAATCCGGATTGTAGACCGAAAGCCAAGGCCAGGGGTAGGGCCACAATCCCCGCGGTAATTCCTCCGAAAAAGTCACCTCTCAAATGTGAAAAGTCGAATCCATAAAATTTTTTCATGCCACTATTATAAAATTAGAGTTAAGGCCTAGAGCTAGGCTTGATTTATACCTTATTAAAGGTTTAATATTAATGTTGAATTGAGCTATACCGGAAGCTTCTCCGGAGGGGGGGATACTTGTTCCGGATGATGGCAGTATTTTAAACTACTGTAGAATGCCACCCGGGAAGCGTCTGTTACTAAATGGATTAGCATTTGAGAAAAGCCTGGTTGGACCTTATCATCCATTTCACTGCTAGTGTTTTCCTCTTTATCGGATTCAGTATCCATTGCATCCTGGCAATAGCTGACAAAACCATTATATTCTTGTACCGGAAGGAAAGGAACTCCCGAGTTTAGCAGAATGACGCAAATCATTAAGATCCAGGTAATTTTCACCAGTAAAATTTTAGCCGGGCAATAAGATAGTGATTATATAACTTAAATATAAATAATTAACGGTTCTATTGCGGTCAGGTTTCCGGTCAGCGCCGGTTGTGGTTGATTTATGTCAGATTTAAGGCGTACTTTTAATTATGAAACATTTTTTTCGGGTTGTTTCTCCTTCCAATCCCAGTAAGATTCAAAGAAAAGATCATGAAGGGTTACAGCAGGTCTGGTATGATCCTCGGGCTTATCGACCAACATTACCTTAGACCAAGGGCCGGATTCAGGCGCTGGAAGGCCAGTGCCGTCCATTATACTGAGTAGTCTAAAAAGCACAGTGGCGGTATTATCCTTAAAAGTTTTTTCTAAAGCGCCCTTTAACTCATCACTGAACTGGAGTGATGAGAGCGCTTGTTTTTCCTCATCAGTTTTACTTATGTCCGGTGGATATATGGACCGATCTTCCAAAGGATGGTCAAATATCTTTTCTATAGTACGGTGAGTTTGTTCCTCAATTAACCGGTGAAGATCAACCATTAAGGTTTGTCGATTTTGCTCCAAAATTTTCATGGCAACAAGAGTTTGTTCCTATACAATTACCATAAAAAGTCTCGAAATTTCAACTTGCAGCACCAACTCAGTGGGTGAAATACTTATTTGCTATGAGATAATAGAGAAATTGTCAGTGGTGCTGGCCGCTTTTGAAATCACATTCTTGCCCTCCTGAAATGATCCTGGGATTGCTTAAAAAAACCAAATCGGAATCTTCCAGCTTTTTCATAATAATAGAATTGGCCGCTTTCATCATATTCAATCGGCGCTTCCAAATTCTTCATGTCGTCTATTAGACGGAAAAAAGTACTTCTGGAGATCCCCAGCCTTCGAGAAAATGAGTCCGCATTCCCTCGAAATCTTAATCTAATCATTTGATCTAACCTTAAAATGAGATTGGCCTTATCGTAAAAAGTCATAGTACATATATTTAGCGATTTATTGAAATGAGTTGTTCTTCTATAGCCACTCTCACTAACATGGCAGTGTTGGGGGCTTTTAGTTTTTTTCTGAGTTTTAGCCGGTGTCCATCAACCGTACGCTTGCTAAGGTTCAATCTTTCTGCTATCTCCCTATCGTTGAACCCCTGGCAGATCAGGTGCAGGATCTGACATTCTCTGGGGGTGAGTACAGAGCTCTTCGGCAATGGATCTTGAACATGATTGGACGAGGCAGGAGGAATGTAGCTTCTACTTAGATCCACGATCTTTTGGCATAACTCCTCAGCTGAGCAGCTGGGGCTCATTACCAGGTGTGCTCCCAGGTTTACCAATAACCCGGAGTAGATCTGATTATCACCATCCGCCAGTATTAAGATCCTGGCTAATGGGTAATGCTCTTTTAGTACCTTCAACCCCGGTGGAAGTGCATGATGTCCTGAGATCTGCCAAAGAATAATGTCGAGGATATTGTGTGGCCACCCCCTTACCAATTCACTGATATTTTTGGCCACAGCGATCATTTCAAACTCTGAGTGGTCTTCCAATATCTTCCTAATACCTTGATTATAAAGCATTTGTGGATGAATTAAGCCTATCTGTATCATGGTAAAACAAGATAAGGCGGGGTGGTTTCCAGGGTGGATCAGATGTATATTAGGGGTAGGGAAATGAGTAGAAATTACCAGCTGTTTAATATCGGCAGCGCTTATATCAGCTCTCGAAAAATTAGCGGCGACAATATATTAGCAAGACGACTTCACCGAGTTTTTGCAAAACATTTAAGGAACTTTTGATTTTCTTAAGGGAGCAGTTGACCAGCTACTATATTGAGGGCGTCAAATGATCAGTTTTTGAGATTTAAATGATTAACTTCCCATCATATCTGTTATCATTATAAGTGCTTATGACACCGCCGATTTTATGGTTTGCCCTTCTAGTGATCGTATTGGGTGCTTGCTCCGGGAATGAAAGCGATGCTCCGTATACCTCTGCGATTGACTCTGTTCATTATGAAATTTACTTTAATGACCGCTTGGCAGGAAAACAAACTTCCTGGATTGAGGACAGTGTTTACTATTATACCTACCAA
Organism: Cyclobacteriaceae bacterium; assembly: GCA_965224285.1. Classification (GTDB taxonomy): domain Bacteria; phylum Bacteroidota; class Bacteroidia; order Cytophagales; family Cyclobacteriaceae; genus JAJCYK01. Next base: position 1,354,052 of record OZ245043.1, on the reverse strand, counting down.
TTCAACGACCGTGGAAGAGGGCCCAGGTTTAACGAGTCATTAACAGTGAATAATGACGGCATTCTAATAAAACAAAAGATAACCGGTCATAACTACCTAAAGGACCCGGTTGATGAGCAGTTTGTTGTAAGCAACGATAGCGCTCTTTGGAATAGCAGACTGGAAAAAGGCTATAGTAGGTTTGATGGTAATAGTTATTATCTCAGCATCAACGGATCCGAAGCAGCCAGGGAGCATTTAGTTCGAAAACTACTGCAGAGCCCTGACAGTAGCTTGGAACTTCTTCCTTTTGGCGAGATAAAATTGATCCGGAATAGCCCTGAGAACTTTGGAGACTCCTTGCGATTAAATCTGGTATCCATCCAGGGCCTGGGCTTCGAGCCTACCAATATTTGGCTGGATCAAGATCAAAAATTCTTTGCTGGCTTGCTTCCGGGATGGCGTAGCTGTATCAGGAAAGGTTACAGTAGTTTAATGCCGGATCTATTGGAATTACAGGAGCAGGCCGACCATGAATTCCTGGCCGGACTGGCTACCGATATAGTGCAAGAGCCCACCGGGGTATTGGTCATCCGAAACGTAGATATATTCGATTCTGAGTCCAAATCCATACAGCCAAGACGTACTGTAATAATAGAAGGGAATATTATTAGCCGAATAGATTCGACTGCTGAATATGAGATCCCGGAACAGGCCCAGGTGATTGACGGTGCAGGAAGTACCCTGCTGCCGGGATTGTTCGACATGCATGTACACATACAGAAAATTGATGGCTTGTTACACCTAGCTGCTGGAGTAACCGCAGTTAGGGACATGGCCAATTCTTTAGACCTCAATGAGTTAAATCAGCAATATCTTGATGATACCTACCTGGGGCCACGAATCGTAGCCATGAGCGGTTTTATCGATGGGGCAGGAGAGTACGCCGGTCCCATTAACAAACTGATTAAAAATGACATTTCTTTGGGATACCGGTTTATTGATGAATACCATCAAAAAGGATATAAGCAGATTAAATTATACAGTTCTATTAAACCGGAATGGGTAGCGGCCTTGGCTGCCAGAGCTCACGACCTGGATATGAAAGTTAGCGGCCATATCCCCGCCTACATGACTGCTGCTGAAGCCATCCGGGATGGGTATGATGAAATTCAGCACATTAACATGATCTTTCTGAATTTTCTGCCGGATACTATTGATACCCGGACTCCAAAAAGGTTTACCATGGTAGCTGAACACCACCAACAGCTGGATTTGGAGGGAGAGGATTTTAAAGATTTTGTGGCCCTGCTTAAAGAAAATAATGTGATTATAGACCCCACTGTATCAATTTTCGAGAGAATTTTCGAAGCCAGAGCGGGTCGGCCCAACCCCATATACACTGAAGTATTGGATCGGTTTCCTCCCCAGGTAAAACGAAGAATGTATGCCGGCAGTTTTCCAGTACCTGAAGGGATGGAGGAGCAGTATTCTACCGCTCACGATAAAATGCTGGAAGTGATCAGGATCCTACACGAGGAAGGGATTGTATTAGTACCGGGTACCGATGCCATACCGGGATTTACCTTACACAAGGAGCTTGAAAATTATGTTAAAGCGGGTATACCTCCGCAGGAAGTATTGGCAATGGCAACTTTAACCTCAGCTGAAGTATGCGGGGTCAGTGAGCAGTTGGGGACCATAGAACCTGGTAAATTAGCTGATCTTCTCCTGGTCCAGGGAAACCCCGCCGAGGATATAAGTGATATCAGAAATGTGAGATTGACCATCAAGAACGGTAACCTATATTACCCGGATGAATTGTATCAAGCGGTAGGAGTGCAACCACAAGAATGACTCATCCTCTGCAAAGAAAAGAAGGTGTCTCAAAAGGGCACCTTCTTAGTCGATGTGTGCCCGGCATGGGGGATAACTATGGTGTATAGTCCCGAACACGCTTGGCAGTGAGGAGTGTTAGCCGAAGGCAAGGATGTCCATTGTTAAAGGACAAGGACGACTACGGATACCCTAAAGGGTATTAAAAAATGAAGACTAAAATAAAGGAACTAGCATCTCACAGTAATGGCTGGGGCAACAATCGCAGGAAGGACGCACTTCGCCGGTACATTACGGTCTGGGTAAACTACTTCAAATTGGCAGACATGCAGGAAGTGCTATTAAGAACAGACGAGTGGCACAGGAGACGTCTGCGCGTGGTCATCTGGAAACAATGGAAACGGACAAAGACCAAGGGGACGAATCTGATCAAGCTAGGGGTATCGAAACCCAAAGCTTGAGAGTGGACCAACACTAGGAAAGGTTACTGGCACATTGCCAAGAGCTTTATTCTGAGTACCACAATCACTACTGAGGGTCTTTGGCAGTCAGGATATGTATTTCTGTCTGATTACTACCGAAATGTGTGGGTTAAAACTTAAGGAACCGCCCTGTACGCAGGGTGGTGTGAGAGGACAGATAGGAAATTTAATCCCTATCTTCTACTCGATTTGGACTAAAAGCATGAGGCTGTTAAATAATGATTTGAAAAATACTATAACCGTCGTTCTGTTGACATGAGAATAAGAGTAACTTTATTAAAAGTATCTTACTTCACGGAACAGCATCAAATTCTCAGTTATACCGGTATGGAACTCGGAATCCTTTCTATAGCAACCATTCCTGATTTTCTAGTGTTCAATTATATTATAAGGGTCGAAATGCCCCTATGCTTGTATACTGTGTCATCAAGAACCAAAGTGATATGACAAAAACAGCTAAAACAATAATAGCCCCATACCTAATTTTGTTGATGTTACTTGTTTCTTCAAACTGTGAAGACGATAATGTAGATTCTAACTATGAAGAGGTCATATTAGAAGAGGGCTGCAATCTTAACTTACCCCAAGTGGGCACATTCACAAATTTAAATGGAATTATTAGGAGTACTGGAGACCAGATAAGTCCATTTGTTATAAAGGTGAGTACGGAAGTTACCCAAGGAGGCTCTTTACTACCATGCAACCCGATGTCTACTGGAATTGGAAATGACGGAACGGAGATCAGGTTCAGCGGACATTTATACGAGGAATTACCACATGATACATATGGAGTACCATTTGAGTTAACCCGAGTGGAAGTGAAAATCGAGTAATTACTAATTTAAATATTAATCACCTAGCTATGAAACAACTTATCTAAAGACGTTATTGGTCTGCCTAATTTGCAATCAATCCCTCTATCTTAAATCTCAAACCACATTTAGTTCTTCGCCAAGACAACTAATTGAGAAAGATCATATAGAAATCCAAAAATCTCTTAGAAACTATAAGGTATTTACCCTGGATTTGGTTGGAAACAATAACCTAGCCAAATCAAAAAAGGACAATATTTCACTTGATCTAAACATAAATGGAAAGCATTTCTGGAGCCTGTTTCTGGAAAAGAAAGAAATAAGATCTCCGGATTATAAATCGTATCAAACGATTGAACAGGGCATGATAGAAGAATATTCCCAACCATGTAATACTTATAAAGGTTTTGTAAAGGGGAATCCGGAAGAATTTGTAAGGACTCTACATCGATGAATATGGTTTCAATGGAATTATCAATGGAGGTGACGGTACCTATACATTTATCCGAAGACTATCCAATTTCACTAAGAATTCTGAATATGCTGATCCCTTATACTTTTTAATCAATCAGATGTTACTGGATCGTCCCAAAGTAGTTTGTGGTGCTCCTGAATAGAAAAACTATCAAATAGCTTAGTTGAGCCTTATCCTGATATCCAATCCGAAACAATGAGCTTGGGCTTTAAAACGAATTATATTTATTATATATTAGAACTGGCCACTGATGCTGACTTTGAATGGTTTCAAACTTTTGGCGCTACATCCAATCCATTGACTATAAAAAAATGAAGGCCGATCGCTTGAGCAATCGGCCTTAAGCAGCCCGGGGTGCTTTTCTTAATTATCGAGGGCAAAAGTAAAGTCGCCTATTTTGACCCTTTCATCGGTATCCTGTTGATAGTAGAAATTCAGTACGTGGGCCCCGGTAGTGCGCACCTGGTATTCGATATCTACACTTTCCAATACCGAGTTATCTTCGACATCCTTCAAACCCACCACAAAGGTGTAGTCTGCGTTAAGGTCGTCTATGACCTCCTGATCCACTGACTTAACCTCCAAATTGGCGCTGGGGTGTTCTATATCGATAGTAAAGAATTCAGTATAGTCTATTTCTCCATCGCCTTCCCAGATATTACTGGTGGTCCTTTCGACCGCCAATAGTTCACCGGGCTGTGTATTAAGCTCAGCGTTGTCGTCTTCATTGCAAGCAAATAATGCCACCAGAACCAACAAGGCTAAGTGGCCAACTTTTATGGTCTTTTTCATAGTGATTATATGACACCCAATGACCCGCCATAGTTGGGTGAATAAGAAAATATTTTACCAATAGGAGTAACTAAATGGAACATTAGGGCGATTAGTTGGTCACTTGATACCAGTAGCTACGTTTAACTGGAAACCAATACCGTGACGATTGGAAATAGTAATTCTTGGGTCATGGGAAAGATGCTTACGCAACCTGCTGATGAATACATCAAGACTTCGTCCCATAAAATAATCGTCATCTCCCCATACCGCTTGCAGGATAGTTTCACGCTTTAACAATTTACCTTGGTGCTGGCACAACAACTTTAAAATATCACCCTCTTTTTGAGTTAGGTTTCTTATATGATCAGGGGATTTGAGTTGGAGGTTATGCCACTCAAAATGATAGGCACCGAGGTCAAATATAGAAGTTTTCCCATCATGCCCATTCCTTCTCTTTAAGAACACCTGGATTCGATACAATAATTCTTTTAAGTCAAATGGCTTTACAATATAATCGTCAGCCCCGCATTGAAAACCCGTGTGTTTGTCTTCGGTCGATGTTTTGGCCGTAAGCATTAAAATCGGAATATCATGGTCTAGCCGACGTATTTCACGGGCCAGGCTGAAACCATCCAGTTTGGGTAGCATGACATCTAAAATACATAAATCGAATTCTATTTTTTTAAATACTGCCAAGCCGGATTCACCGTCCTGTCTCACCGTGACCCGGTAACCTGCTAACTCCAGGTTATCACGAATCACGAATCCCAGACCCGGATCGTCTTCCACCAGCAGAACTTCTATATCAGGCATTTTTTAGTTTAATAGTAAAAATAGAACCCCCTTCCTGATTGGGGGTAAGAGAGATTGTACCGCGGTGGGCTTTTAGCACCGTTTGCACATAATTCAACCCCAAGCCAAAACCTTTGACATCGTGTATGTTGCCAGTTGGCACCCGGTAAAATCGGTCAAATATTTTATCCCTTTTATCCTGCGGGATGCCAATGCCATTATCCTTAATAGATAAGGTAAAGTGTTCCTTGCAATTGTCGGTGACCAACTCAATTACTGGTTGTACGCGACAATATTTTATGGCATTATCCAGCAAATTATAAACCACATTGGTTAAATGCAGTGGGTCACCCAGCACTTTGGTATTGCCAGCCTTGAGCTTAGTGATCACTTTTCCCTGCTGTTGCTTCAAGTTTGCCCGGGCACCGGCCAGGGAATTTTGAATGATATTGTGCATGTCGAGAGGTTCCTTTTTTAAGGTGTGGTCTTCCAGGGTACTAGCCGTTAATACCTGATCAACCTGGTTTTTCAGTCTTTGGTTTTCGGTATCAATGATATGAGCATAAGTGCGAAGCCTTTGCGGTTGCTCGATAATTTGTTGGTCTTTAAGTACCTGGGCCGCTACGGAAATAGTGCTTATCGGGGTCTTGAACTCATGGGTCATATTGTTGACAAAGTCCCGTTGTATTTCTGAAAGCCTCCTTTGCTTGAACAATAAGTATAACGCATAGGCAAAAAAAAGTACGATCAAAACCAATACACCAGAAGAAAATATCCAGATTGCCAGTCTCCTGGTGATAACCGAGGTTTTACTGGGGAAGTATACCCCGAAATAATAGCTTTGGTCTCCCCAAACCGGTAAATTGCCGGAGCGTTTGGTGGAGGCTGCAGCATTTTTGCGCACATAGTCGCCAAAAACCATTTTTTCCGTGTTGCAATCATAGATTCCATATTCAAAATCCGCTTGCACCCGGCTTCTTTCAAACTCATTCACCAACAGGAAAGAGAGCAGGTTGGCGTCTATCTCTCCGTTGATCATCACAGCATAATAATTATTAGAAAGCTGCTTCACCAGATTAGTAGCTGGCACTGGTGCATCACTTAGCTCAAATAGTTGGCGGGCTACCTGGAATAAGGAAGAGCTCACATCTCGATGGAACTGATCCTCTTCAGCCCTAAAAGCCTGCTTAAACCAATATATCTGAATGATCAACACTCCTGTTAAGGAGGCTATACCAATAATGAGCAACAAGCGTAGGGTGCGACTTTTCATAGGGGAAAATACGAAAACCGGTGCTTTCAGGGAGAAATTTAACAACTCGTTAACAAATATTAGGCACTTATTAACAGGGGCGCAATCAATAATACCATAGCTTGGCAACCATTGTCTAATGTTAAATCAAATATTCATTATGAAAAAGATCGTAAGAATTACTGCCGGAACTGCATTATACTTTTCCGCTTTGGTGATCATGACCATGACTTCGCTGGAGGTACAGGCTCAAGCCGCTTCCAATACCGCTATTTTCAGCTGGGAATCCGGAATGGTGCAGGATTTTGGGGAGATTGCCCAGAATGAGCCGGTATCCCACAAATTTGAATTTCAAAATACAGGTTCCGCCCCCCTGATAATAAGCAGTGTAAAAGCTTCCTGTGGATGTACCGTGACCAACTACAGCCAAGGTTCAGTGCTTCCGGGTGAGAAAGGAAGCATCACTGCCACTTATAACGCAAAAAAGAGTGGGGCTTTCAATAAAACCATCACTGTAAATGCTAATACTGGATCACCAGTAATGCTAGTGGTAAAAGGAACTGTGAAGGAGAATAATACGCAGTAGGCTAAGCCTCGACACTAATTTTTGGATTCCAGCAGCTTTTTAAGTTGCTGGTAATCCTTTTTTATGCTGCTTTTGATCATAGCCCGGGTCAAAAATGGCAGCCAACCTAGAATGCCTGTGGGGGCACCGGTTACTATTGCCATCACTTTACTTCCTGTATCAGTGGATTCCACTATTCGCTTAAAAGTGATAGGGAAAGTACTTTGTATGGACTCACCCTTGATATAATGGTCCTGCTCATATTCTGTAATTTTAAATGTGGTGATCACCGGTTTACCCATAAATTCCGCCTCCTGGCGATACTCCGAACCCAGCCCCCACGGCCCTTCTGAGGTAATCACACAACGCTTCATACCATTTTGCCACTTGGGGTTATTTTCCGGATTGGCAATGAATTGAAAAGTTTCCCCCGGGGGATAATCAATATCGGTATCAATTTGAACAGTGATCATGCCAACTGCGAATTAAAGGTCAAGGGCAAACCATTCAGACCCCAAACTGGGTCAAATGGTGATCAAGATGCTTGTAGCTGCTCCATCCTTTTTCTTCGATGGTCATAGTCCCGAATAAAGGATGTCGAATATTAGCCGCTTGTTGCGGATCCATTCGTTGAAACTTCTGCAAGGCCTCAAGCAGGCGTGCTTTCTCTTCCGGAAAGTTCTTATCCTCAATTTGTTTGTACTGCGGGTGGGTTTGAGTGCTTTTTGGATAAGGTTTATCATTTACCACCATTTTGCGAATAAATCCTTTGAACAGCCTGGCCATAAAAGGAGTCTTTTCCAGCTTTTTTCCATTGGCCACTTCCTGGATTTCCGCACAATGGGCCATCATTTGAGCCGCGGTCATGGAACCCCAGTGAGGTTTAGTATCTTCCTCGATTTTATGCAACCGTGCCAAGCACTCCTGATACACTGGAGGATCAAACATTGACTTTTTAACCATAATCTTAATTTTAATACCGAATGCCCCATTAGTTCCCATTTTCAAAAACCTTCGTCAGTATAGCTAATTTCGTGCTTCTCTGAAATTACCACTTACACCGATCCCTCGGGAATTCTAGGTAGACATAAATTTTATAATAATCTTATTCTAAGATAATGTCATGAAATCAAATCCCATTATATTCCTGAATTTAAATTAGATCAACTGTTAGCAGCGTACCGGTCTTTCAACTTTATCCATGCTTGGGTATAAGACAACTTGGCTTCATTCCTGCCTTTTGGTGTCATATCCAATAGGTGATAAATACCATTGATCAAATCCAGTCCACGGGCGTACCGCGAGTAAGTATGATAGATAGTATCATTTTCATCCTTATAAAATACACTCATTCCTGGCATTTCTTCGCCTACATCGGATGGACCATAGTTGTAAACTCCCTGTTTCTTTCCGGGGAATGAAACTTGGAAATCTTCATTAAAGTCGTTGGAGAATGATGAATACCAGGGAAAGGTCCAGTTCATTCTATTTTTGAACTTCTGTAGTTTTTCTATCGGCGCCCGGGAAATGGCTGCCAGCTGAGTGTCACGCTGTTTCAGGTGCACTACTGCATTGTTGAAGCTATCCGCCCAAAATGAGCAGCTCTTACAGCCCTCTTCCCAGTCCGGGCCAAACATAAAATGATATACTATAAGTTGGCTGCTGCCGTCAAAAATTTCGGCGAATGGGAGAGGCCCTTCAACGGATTGAAACCGGTATTCTTTATCAATCCTTACCCAGGGTAGTGCTCTCCTAAGTGCACTCATGTTTTCCCTGGCCTGGGTAAATTCCTTTTCTTTTTCCAGCAGTTCTTTTCGTAGTCCCAGCCATTCTTCTCTGGAGACGATTTTATGATCCATGTTTGTGATATTAGATTAATGATAAGTACCTAACTACTGAACGAAATGAAAATAATATTCGGACTTTTTTCCGGAAAATTCCAGGTAGGTTAATCTTTTCTGCTAGGAAACAGGCATTTTCTATGGTCGCTGAAAAGGGTAGTTTATTTGACTCTCAATTATTTTGGGCTTTGGATCAATACCATGCTATTACCATCAGGATCGTAAAAGGCTAAACTTTCATCGGAGTTGTTTTGATCCATCAAGCGACCGCCATATTGTACAATACTATCTTTATAAGTTTTAAGGTCATCCACTTCAATATCGAATTGATGCCGGTTTTCCAGGGCATTATTCCCTGCCACCGAAGCCGGGCAGAGCAAGAGGTTCAACTCCCCGAATTTTCCCTGATAAAGATGGTCGTGGAATGCCTCTATCTGCTGAAATTCTACGGAAAACACCTCCTGATAAAATTTTACCATTGAGACCATATCTCTCACGGCCAAAGTAAATCCTTTTACATGAATTGTCATCTACAACCAAATGTTATGGTGGTAAAGGTAAAGACCTGTAGAGAAATTGTCCATTTTCCCGTAGAATTTTAAGTAATCTTAGCCGAGTTGGAAACCCAAGCATTCTCCGGCATTTATGGTAATGCTGATAATCCTATAAAGTATGGATCAGGTCAATGAAGAGCTATAGCATTGAATATCTGGTTATTGGAGGATTGAGTTCCATGTTGTGGGTATTTGGATGCTACCATACTAATATTCATATTGGCAAAAGATAAGATGCTCAAAGATCCCTATATACTGACGCTGGATAAGATAAAGCCTCCACCCGCTACCCTTAAGGAAAGGGTTCGTTACCTGGGGCCGAGTTTTATTTTATCAGCATCCATTGTAGGCTCAGGTGAGTTGATCGCAACTACCGCTCTGGGGGCCAGGGCTGGATTCATTACCTTTTGGGTCATTATAATAAGTTGTCTGGTGAAAGTAGCAGTACAACTGGAGATGGGAAAGCATACCATAGTAAGTGGAGAAACCGCCATGCAAGCCTTCAACAAATTGCCAGGACCAAAGCTGGGCCCTGCTCGATGGTCGGTTTGGTTGGTTTCCCTGATCATGATAATCAAATTACTTCAGTTAGGAGGTATAGTGGGTGGAGTAGCTATCATAATTAACATGGTAATCCCCGGGATGTCCTTGGGAGTTTCAGCCGGTTTGATAGCGGCAGCAGTTGCATTGTTTGTCTTTCAAGGGTATTACCGGTTCATCGAGCGAGTATCATTGGTATTAATTGCTCTATTTACCGCATTTACTTTTGCCGCTTTATACTTTCTCAACTATACCGAATTTGCCATTACTGGATCCGATCTGGCCTCAGGTTTGACTTTTGAACTTCCATCATATGCGGTAGCGGTGGCCATTGGGGCATTCGGTATTACTGGAGTAGGGGGGGATGAAATAATACATTATACCTATTGGTGCCTGGAGAAAGGGTATGCTGCGCACACCGGTCCTAATGACGGATCGCCGTCATGGTTGAGCAGGGCAAATGGCTGGATCAAAGTTATGCACCTGGATGCCATAATGGCCATGATTATTTATACCGTAGTAACGGCGGCTTTCTATTTATTAGGAGCAGCGGTACTTCATGCGCAAGGGGAGCAGCCCGAGGGATATGCCATGATACGAATTCTTTCTAATATGTATACTGCCTCTTTGGGACCTGGTGCTGGTCCCTGGTTTTTGATAGGTTCTTTTATTGTGCTTTTCTCAACCTTATTCGCAGCCTTGGCTGCCTGGACACGGCAATATTCCGATATCTTTGGGCAATTTGGCTGGATCGACTTTTTTGATTTGGATCAACGTAAAAGAAGTATTGCCATTCTCTCCTGGGTACTGCCTTTATTATGGGCAAGCTTATTCCTCTTTATCAAACTGCCCTTGATCATGGTGATCAGCGGGGGTATCGTGGGATCTATTCTTCTTATTTTGGTAGTGGGAGCTACTTTACACTTTCGCTATCAATGCACTATTGACGCACTGAAACCAGGCCCCGGTTATGATTTTATCCTCTGGATCAGCATAATCAGCATTCTGGCCATTGCCAGCTATGGAATTTTGCAATACCTTAACCCTTAACCAGGATTATTTATAGTTTCTTTTAACTTATTAATATGTAGCAGGCTACTAAGCATCGGTTCTAAATCCACTCCAAAGTCGATCAAGCAAGCTATTTCATTTACACCGATACGCTGGAGTTTCTTCAATATGGGGGTACAAGAATCAACAGTTCCCAGCAGGGAATTGTGTCGTGCATAACGGTCAAAGGCGTGACGAATGAGTTCCTCTATCTCGTCATCATTGATGGTAAAGGACTGGCCGCCAGTCTTTTCTTCAGATACCGCCATGGTATGCTCCAAATGACTTCCTAAATATTCTTTTAAAGGGGCAAAAGCGTGGTTTTTTACCTGATCAAAATCCGACTCGATAAAGGTGTGCAGCATCAGGGTTACTACCCCTGATTCCGGGTCGTGCCCATGTTCTTCCAGAGAATTACGGTAAATTGTAATACGCTCTTCTAATTCGTCAATAGACAGTCTCAGCAAAGCGGTGAGGACATTTACTCCCAACTTGCCTGCATCCGTAAAAGTTTCTTTACTGCGGGTTGTTGATAGCCATAAAGGAAGTTCATGGGAAAATGGTTTGGGAAAAATTTGTACTTTCATGGTTTCTCCACCTCCCGCTTTGCCCTGGTACCACTCACCACCCCACAACTTTCGTACCTGGTCAATAGTTTCAAACATGATATTCCGACGATCATCAAATCCTTCCGGGTTGAGAATAAAATCTTTGGGGTGAAATCCGGAGCCGTAGGATATGCCGCATCTACCCTGGGAGATATTATCTACTACTGACCACTCTTCTGCAATACGTACCGGGTGATGCAGTGGCGCTACCACACTGCCGCCTCTTACATGAACCCTGTTGGTGGTAGCCGAAATTGCCGCCGCCAATACCGAGGGGTTGGGATAAAGCCCCCCAAATTTATTAAAATGACGCTCTGGTATCCAGATGGCCTCAAAATTATATTGATCTGCGAATTTTGCCCCCTCCATAACCATTCTATAGCGATCTTGCGGGTTGCTGTCCTGATCACCTGAAAAAAAGAACAAGCTAAATTTCAATAGATCCTCACTGTTTGAGGGTGGTTTAGTCGAAGTAGAGGTGGCTTGAACGTGTTTGGCCGACCGTGGTTTAACCCGAGATGAAATGACCCGAGGTTGTGCTCGTCTATCTGGATTTGATCGTATGTATTGACTCAATCCCATTATAGTGGGATTATCAAAAAACACTTTAAAAGGCAGTTCTATGGAATAATGATCTCTAAGTCTGGAAACTACTTGCATACCCATCAGGGAGTTACCTCCGGCTTCCATAAAATTCTCACCAGACCCTATTTGTGGTAATCCCAATACCTTGCAAAAGACCTGATGAACCTCAGACTCTACAGGATCGAGTTGTTTTATAGTTTGTGGTTCATTGGCTTTAGGGTGGATTTCTGTTAAATCTGATTCATGCAAATCCAACTTATGCAAACCGGCTATGTTGTACTGGTCTCTCAGTATTCGGATGGTACGGAGAAAATGATCTTTTTCCGGTATTTCCTGATTATGAGGGCCACAAATACTGTAACAACTAGCGCTACTGTCAATCCGGTTGATCAATTTACTGAGCATATTACCCGCTCCAACTTCCAGGTAGCTTGCTGAGGAATTTCCCTTCAGGGTAGTAATTCCTTCATGAAATCTAACGGGGTCTCGTAATTGCTTTACCCAATAATGCGTAGTCTGGACCGCTTTAGGATCCGCCCAGGTCCCGGTAACCCCAGAAATAAAATCTAGCTGTGGAGTGTTGAACTCCTGCTTAGCTAAGAATTTCCCAAATTCATCTAGGATAGGATCCAACATTACAGAATGAAAAGCCCTGGTAACCAATACCTCCTTATTCATTATTTGTCTTTCATCAAGGAGCATTTGCAATTCGGATATGGCTTCGGGATAACCTGAAACTACTGTTTGATTTTTACCAAGGGTAGAGCCCAACGATATCCGATCACTTAGCCATGGCTGTACTTCCTCTTCCGAAAGGGCTATTGCCAGCATCGATCCTGGAGGTCTTCCCTGCACCAGCTGGCCTCTCTTTACCACTATCTTCATTGCCGTTTCTAGACTAAATACGCCTGCTAGACAGGCAGCCACATATTCACTGACACTGTGACCCATCATGCCATTGGGTCGCAATCCTATTTCTTCCAGTATTTTAGCCAGTGAGTATTCTACGGCAAATAGCAGGGGCTGTGATACTTCTGTTTGATGAATATGACCAGCCGCCCATGAAATTAATTCAGGTTCTGGGTATAGCACCTGCTTCAGATCGAAACTCAAACAGCTATTGGCCTTCGCTATACAGTGATCTAAATATTCAGAGTAGAGAGGATAGTGATCATAGAGTTCACGGGCCATGTTCACTCTTTCTGAACCATGTCCTGGGAATAAATAGTAGAGCCGTCGCGACTTGTTCATTGATTGATTTCCAATACCAAAAACTTAAGGCATGGTTAAAATTTAATATCCTAAAGTAAGGGAAAACATTAGAACCAGCCAACTAGATCAGTGGAGATAACATAGAATAAGTCCCCAGGAGTTCCTTATTCGCCTGTTTGGGCCAGAAATTCCTTTATGGTGTTGATATAAGCTTTCTTGCGATCAAGCCATCCGTAATGACCACAGTTTTCCAGAATAACGATCTTTGTCTGGGGCATCACCTCTTTTGTGATTTCGGCTGTATTCCGGGCAATAATATCCTCAGATCCTTGGATAACCAGTATTGGAGCGCTGAAATTTTGCAAATCAGGTTTGCAGTCGAATTGTATCTCTTGCATATTTTCCAATACCAATCGATTAATCTCCATATTACCCTGGGTGAGTCGTTTGGCAATATTCGGAACATACTCCTTATTAAACAGGTATGCCGGGGCCAGATATAACCCTCGCTGATATGCAGCGTGATAGCTAGTATCACCCCGGTTGATTTGCTCATTCCAATATAGCAGGGAGTCCCGTTGTGACGGGGTAAGTCTGCCGGTGATATCCAGGTAATCAAACAGTTGAAGGTCAAGTCCTCCGGAAGACGAAAATACCAAACCGCTGACCTTGTCCGGGTGTTTTGTGGTGTAGTACGCTGCCAACATTCCTCCGAAGGAATGGCCTAAAATTGCCCATTGCTTTATTCCCAGCTGTTTACGGATGGCTTCCATATCGTCGATCATCAGATCCATTGTGATATTCTCAGAGATTGGCTTCTGGATTTCGGAATTACCGGTACCGCGTTGATCAAAGAGTATGACTATATGGTCCTGAGAAAAGTTCAGCGCCAGTGGGATAAAACCCAAACTGCTCATACCGGGCCCACCATTTATCATTAACAGAGGCGAGCCTTGCCCACATACTCTGTAAAAGATTTGCTGATCATGAGAATTGACAATTCCCTGTTTAAAATTTGATTTCGATGCAGCTTGAGCATGGCAACATACTAGTCCGATAGTTATCAATGTGACAGCCAGTAAAATAATCTTTAAATTAGCCATGGTCCATTAGAGAGATTTTATGGGTATCAACGGGATATTCGGGGCTTTGGATCACTATCTTTGGCCAACGGCCATTTTTGGAATTGAATGGTAGATCAGGGAGTCATGCAAACCAAATAGAGGAAATCTCTATTATAAATGTCATGAAAATTAATACTGCCAAGCTCATACGTAGCTCAAGACTAAGCCTGGCGTATTGATAGACCAGCGCCATGGTTAGCATCAGGGGTATTAGAAAACAGAAAAAGTCATATAGCACAAAAGGGTGTCGGTAAATAAAGGAAGTATCTACCAATCGGGTCCGAATTTCTCGCACTATTCCGATGAGAGCGGTCCGTTTTAAGGTAACATTTTGATCGGCCAATGAATAGAACTTCCGGCTATACTTTACCCGAAGGGAGTGATGCTCAAAATGAATACGGTCATGGTTGTGTAGCCTGATATTCACCCCTGGCGCTATCCTCTTATTCTGATATTCCGGGGTGACTTCGATTACTCGGGCTGAGGAGGATTTAGTTGGTAGGAGGAAATCCAGCCCTAATATCAGATTTATGACTACTACAGCTATCAGAGGATAGGTAAACATTTCATTAAATCGCCTGACGGCTTGGAAATGTTGCTTGGTGGCTTCTTTTGCCCTTTGCCTGGCCCAATACCGGGCCTTGGCTCTTTGTCGCCGATAGGATTCTTTAAATGGATCATAGTCATATGACCTGGCTTGACCACTTGGTTGAGGTCCCACCTGACTCAGAAATTTATAAGCTTCAGTTATACGAATAAATTGCTCCTTGGCCTGAGGGTCTGAGTTAACATCAGGATGATATAATTTTGATAACCTGCGATAGGCCGCTTTAATATCTTTTTTGGTGGCACCATGAGACAGCCCAAGTACTTCTAAATAGTAATTCTGCATGAAAGTGAGGCCCGCTTTGCTATCCTGTTAGATCTCAGGGGTATCTAACTCAGATAAACTGTCAGCTATTTCCTGAGCGGTAATTTCATGTTCCTTCAAATTGCCCTCAAAGTAATCCTGATAAGCCTTCATATCAAAATAGCCGTGTCCGCAAAGGTTCATTAGGATGGTTTTACTTTTACCTTCCTCTTTACAACGATTGGCCTCACTAATGGCTGTTGCAACACCGTGAGCTGCTTCCGGCGCCGGGATGATACCTTCTGCTTGGGCAAATTTTACTCCAGCTTCGAATATTTCCAGGTTGTGGTGAGAACGTGCTTCCATGATTTGGTCTTTGAGCAATTGGCTGACTATAATACCTGCACCGTGATATCGCAAACCACCAGCATGAATGGGGGCCGGCACAAAGTTATGACCTAAAGTGTACATTGGAAGTAACGGCGTCATGCCTACCGTATCACCAAAGTCATAGCGGAATACCCCACGGGTTAATTTAGGGCAGGATGATGGTTCACTGGCAATACAGCGAACCTGCCGGCCAGATTCCAGTTTGTGTCTTAAAAAGGGAAACGCCAGGCCTGCAAAATTGGAACCACCTCCGAAAGGAGCTATTACCAGGTCTGGAAATTCACCAGCCTTTTCCATTTGCTTGAGGGCTTCCAATCCGATTATAGTCTGGTGAAGCAGTACATGGTTAAGCACACTGCCCAAGGAGTATTTAGTGGCTTCATCTGCGGCTGCGCGTTCTATGGCTTCCGAAATGGCAATCCCCAAACTCCCGGGGCTATCAGGATTCTGATCTAAAATGCTCCGACCGGCTTGTGTCTCGTTGGACGGGGAAGGATATACCGTTGCTCCCCAGGTGTTCATCATCAGCTTGCGATAGGGTTTTTGATCATAAGATATCCGAACCATATAAACTTCACATTCCAGCCCGAAATGCCGACAGGCAAAACTTAAAGCGGATCCCCATTGACCTGCTCCGGTTTCTGTGGTGATCCGCTTAACACCTTCCTGTTGGTTGTAAAATACCTGGGCCACAGCGGTATTCGGTTTATGAGAGCCAGACGGGCTGACCCCCTCATATTTGTAGTATATCTTAGCTGGGGTATCCAATAGTTTTTCCAGCCCATAAGCTCGGTATAGTGGGGTTGGTCTCCACATGGTATAGATGTCACGGACTTGATCGGGTATTTGGATCCACTTTTCCGCTGAAACTTCCTGTTCAATCAGGGCCATAGGAAATAATGGTTGCAGGGATTCAGGTCCTATGGGTTGCTTAGTTTCCGGATGCAAAGGGGGGAGTGGTTTGTTAGGCATGTCCGCTACGATGTTGTACCATTTATCCGGTATCTCTGCTTCCGAAAGTGTGATTTTACGGTTTTTCATAGTTCGATTTCTGATGTGTTAGGACTAAACTACATTTTTTACTGCAAGTGGGATAAAATTGAACCGATGAATTAATTCAGTTATCAAGAATTGTTCAAATACCGCATAAATCAATATATTGAAAGACTAAACCATTCGAGCAGGAATCCGATGAAATTAAGACACCTGGGAATAATTTTATTGCTGTATCTCGGCTATAGTTGTGCTACCGAAAATACTAACCAGGCAGAAAAACCAGTAGGTGAAATTGCCAAGCGGGCGCTTGAAAAGATCGATATTCACGCCCATTACCGGGGAGAAAGGGACTATTTGATCCCTTTACTTGATAGCCTGAATCTAACCCCGGTGCTGGTTGACGTTGCCCGGGTGGATACTGCGGAATGGATGAATAATCTGCGTGGATTAAAAACGGTTTGGCAGCATAATCCTGACCGCTACTACTATTGTGCGGCTTTTGCGGCCAACGGGATCGATGAAGAGAGTTATGCCGAGGCTGTGATTGACCGGTTAGGTAGGGAGATCGATGAAGGCGCCCGGATGGTAAAGGTTTGGAAAAACTTTGGGATGGTAAGCCGGGACCAGCAAGGTAACTTTGTGCAGATTGATGATCCACGATTACAACCGATATGGGATTTTCTAATCGAACGCGATATTCCTGTTTTGGCTCATATCGGAGAACCACTGCAGGCCTGGAGACCGTTGGAGGATGATAACCCCCATGCCAATTATTATCGCAATCACC
The DNA here is from genome assembly GCA_965224285.1 of Cyclobacteriaceae bacterium. Classification (GTDB taxonomy): domain Bacteria; phylum Bacteroidota; class Bacteroidia; order Cytophagales; family Cyclobacteriaceae; genus JAJCYK01. The sequence continues at coordinate 1,336,548 of OZ245043.1, read as the reverse complement.
CCGAGTACCACGCCTATCAACATCCTGAAATACCCAGTTGGGAAACCATACAGGAAGCCCGCAACAACTGGCTTGAAAGGAATCCGGACCTGATTGTGGTGGGGGCACACAACGGTTCAATGTCGCATGATGTGGGGCTGATCGGTGAGCATTTGGAGCGCTACCCTAATTTTTATGTGGAGCCAGCGGCACGTTTTGGTGATTTCATCAGACAGGATTCAGAGGTGGTAAGAAATTTCTTTATTAAATATCAGGACAGGGTATTATACGGAACTGATTTGGGAACATCCGGGGATCAAGCTGAAAAGAGCGCCGAAGAATTGGAATCTGAGAGAGACGGCATTCTAAGAATGATGGATACCCATTTCAAATACCTGAGTCAATCCGGTGAGATGGAGTACCGCACGAATTTTAGCTCCAGCGGTCGTACGGTGGTGGGGCTGGGTCTCCCGGATAGTGTGCTCACCAAAGTATATTACCAAAATGCTGCCAAAATCCTGAGGCTATAGAGGTGAATATGTATAAGAATTTATGGTATGGAATTGACCGGCAAACAATTTATTGGTAATCGAGATCAGGCTGAAGGTGAAGCAACATTCAAAGCTTTTAGCCCTCAGGACGGAATTCTACTGGATCCAGAGTTTCACGAAGCTACGGAAAGTGAGGTGGATCAAGTTGCTAAATTGGCAGAAGACGCCTTCAAAATATACCGAGATATACAGCCTCCACAGCGGGCTGAGTTTTTGGAGGCTATAGCAGAAGAGATTTTGGCTTTGGACCATGCGCTGCTTATGCGGGCGGAAAATGAGACCAGTTTACCGTTTGGCCGGTTACAGGGCGAAAGAGGCAGGACGGTTAATCAGTTGAGATTATTCGCTGAGTTGATACGTGAAGGCAGCTGGGTTGATGCCAGAATAGACACTGCACTACCTGCCAGGGAACCAATCCCAAAACCGGATATCAGGTCAATGCTAAGACCTTTAGGACCGGTTGCGGTATTTGGCGCCAGTAATTTTCCCTTGGCATTTTCAGTAGCGGGAGGAGATACCGCATCCGCCTTAGCATCAGGTTGTCCGGTGGTAGTAAAAGGTCATCCGGCTCACCCCGGGACATCAGAGCTTACGGCCAGGGCCATTCTTAAGGCTGCTGAGCGTACTGCTATGCCCAATGGAGTATTTTCCATGTTGCAGGGACAAGGGCATGAAGTTGGCGCTCAGTTGGTGAGACATCCGCTAATCCAGGCAGTGGCATTTACGGGCTCCTTTAGAGGGGGAAAAGCACTTTACGATATAGCGAATCGCCGTGAGATCCCCATTCCGGTCTTCGCCGAGATGGGTAGCACCAACCCTGTTTTTATACTGCCAGAAGCGCTGGAACAACAATCAGATAAAATCGCTGCAGGATTGGCTTCCAGCATTACTTTGGGAGTAGGCCAGTTTTGTACCAATCCTGGTTTGACGTTTTCAATGCACACAGATCACCTGGACAGTTTTAAAGAGGCCTTAACTGACCAAATAAGTACATCTCAAGTAGGCACTATGCTTACGGAAGGTATACAGAGACAATATAAATCTGCTACAGCAGAGCTGGCTGAAGATCCGGTTGTGACAGAAATGAGTAAAGGGGCCGAAGGTGAGGGTGCCTTGGCAGTGGCGGCCACCCTGTTTCAGGTGGATGCAGGGAATTTTTTACAGCGCCCGGAATGGTCCCACGAGATCTTCGGACCTGCCAGTATATTGGTTACAGCTACAGAAAAGGACCAGTTATTGCAGGTGGCCAGGGGGTTGGATGGGCATCTTACGGCAACGCTACACGGGACTACCGGTGACCTGAAAGAATTTGGAGATCTGATCAATATTCTGGAAAGAAAAGTTGGTCGCTTGATCATCAATGGGTACCCTACCGGAGTTGAAGTCTGCCCTGCCATGGTGCATGGTGGTCCCTATCCGGCCACTACAGCTCCTCATACCACTTCGGTTGGTACCAGGGCCATCAGGCGATTTGTCAGACCTGTATGTTTTCAGGATTTTCCTCAATTTTTGCTACCGGAGGAAATTCAGGACAATAATCCCCAGGGTATTTACCGGTTGGTAGATGGAGCTTTTTCTAAAGAAAAGGTTAAGCAGGACACTAATACCGCTCCATCCCTAAATTAGAACCGATATTCCGATCTACAGTTTTTATCGAATTTGTGGTTTATAACATAAACTTGTTTATATTTATAACCTAATCATATAAATTATGAAGGAGCGTGAATTGACCAATACCGAGGTACTGCAAGTAATCACTGAAATGATCAAGCAGGCCAAACGAAACGTTGCCACCAAAGGGAGCTATTACTTTTTGCTTTGGGGATGGATCGTATTTATTGGGAACTTGGGGCATTATCTGATTGCCAGGTATGATTGGTGGCCCCAGCCCCATATGATCTGGCTGATCACTATTCCAGGTATCGTTCTTACCTTACGTTACCATGCCAAATTGCGGTATGCTGCTAATGTCAGCACTCAAATAGACCGAGTATATGGTAATTTATGGTTGGCGATCTTCGTAGCCCTGGCAACGGTGCTAATATTCATGAATAAAGTAAACTATCACCATAATGCCGTTATATTATTGTTGGCCGGCCTAGGCACTTTTGTTACCGGAAGATTATTGAGGTTTGTACCTCTGGTAATAGGAGGGGTGGCGCTATGGGTAGGGGCTATAGTTGCCTTTAAAGTATCCATCATTGATCAGTATTTGGTAGGAGCTATAGCGATTTTTATCGGCTACATGGTTCCAGGATACCTGTTAAAACGTCAAGAAGGAGGGATTAACAAGACCCGTGTCTGACTTTGAACCCCTGGACCCCCTGTTACACTCTCAATTACGCTTGGCGGTGATGTCATTGCTTTTGCCGCTGGAGTCCGCTGAGTTTGTTTTTATCAAAGAAAAAACCGGCGCCACTGCAGGAAATTTAAGCGTACAAATCGATAAACTTTCGCAGGCGGGATATCTGAAAATAAAAAAGTCATTTCGAGGTAAAAAACCATTAACCACCTGCAGTATCACTCACAAGGGGATCATGGCTTTTGAACGTTACGTGGAGGTACTCAAAATGTATATTGATAGAACCCCCTAAACTAACTGGATTGATGATTTATTAGAATCAACGCAGTAAGGGCTGCTGTTTCGGTCCTCAATCTATTAGGTCCCAGACCCACAGGGCGCAATCCGGCTTCTTTGAACATTTGAAGCTCCATCTCATGGAAATCACCTTCCGGTCCTATTAGGATACAGCTACTGCCGGTCATATCAGTGATATTAGACAAAGGGGTGGCCTTGGGGTCGTCCATATGGGCATAATATCCGCTGGTATAATGCTGAAGGCTATCTACAAAGTCGCCTACAGCTACCATATCTTCTAACTGCGGTAGAGACGCTTTGAGGCTTTGTTTCATGGCGCTTATAGCTTTTCTTTTCAGCCTGTCCATTTTCAATCGATGCCGTTCCGAATTAACGCAGTGGATAAAACTTATACGAGATACTCCAATTTCCGTGGCCTTTTCCACCAGCCATTCCATGCGTTCTGCTCTTTTAGTGGGAGCCACCGCCAGTTGAATATCTGGCCGCGACACCTCCTCCGACCATTGCTTTAAGATTTCAAACTCCACCCGCTGTGGGTTGGTTTCAGTAATTAGCCCTCGGTAAAAATTGCCTGATCCATCCACTAAATGGATGATATCGTGTAGGTGCCTTCGCATTACCTTAATACAATGCCGGGATTCTTCCGGAGTAAGATGGCAAACCCCGTCAGCAATCAGGGGCTGGTAAAAGAGTTGCACTAACGTTGGTCGATCTCCGTGTAATTTCTGGTGTTCTCCCCGGTATACACCTGCCGGGGGCGTCCGATGGGCTCGCGATTTTCCCGCATTTCTTTCCATTGAGCGATCCAACCGGGCAGTCTGCCTAAGGTGAACATGACCGTAAACATTTCCGTGGGGATGCCCATAGCCCGGTAAATGATGCCACTATAGAAATCGACATTAGGGTATAACTTACGGGAAACAAAATATTCATCGTTTAGGGCAGCCTCCTCCAAACCTTTAGCGATATCCAGTACCGGGTCATCAACTCCTAATTTTGCTAATACATCGTCTGCCGCCTTCTTTATGATAGTAGCCCGAGGGTCAAAATTTTTGTAAACCCGGTGTCCGAATCCCATCAACCTGAAAGGATCCTCTTTGTCTTTAGCCTTGTCCAGATACTTCTTGGTATCCCCACCACTAGCTTTGATCCCTTCCAGCATTTCGATCACTGCCTGGTTGGCCCCTCCATGCAACGGGCCCCACAAAGCACTGATTCCCGCTGAAATGGACGAGTATAAACTGGCTTGTGAACTTCCCACAATGCGGACTGTTGAGGTAGAGCAATTCTGCTCGTGATCGGCGTGCAGGATTAGTAATTTATCCAGGGCATCGGCCAGCACCGGATCCACCTCATAGGCTTCAGCAGGGGTAGCGAACACCATTTTGATAAAGTTTTCGCAATAGCTAAGGGTATTATCGGGATAATTTACCGGATGCCCGATCTGATTCTTGAAAGCCCAGGCAGCGATAGTGGGCATTTTAGCGATTATCCGGATAATGCTCAAATTGACTTCCTTAGCCGATCGATTGGGGTCCAGGCTTTTAGGATAAAACGCTGTGAGAGACGAAACCAGTGAGGACAGCACTCCCATAGGATGAGCGTTACTGGGAAATCCATCCAAAATGTTTTTAATTTCTTCATGCACCAAGGTATGCATAGTAATTTCGGAGGTCCAGTTTTCGTATTCTTCCTTATTGGGAAGATCGCCATAGATCAATAAATAGGCTACCTCCAGGAAAGTGGACTTTTGTGCCAATTCATCGATGGAATACCCACGGTACCGTAAGATTCCCTGTTCTCCATCCAGAAAAGTAATGGCGCTTTTAGTGGATCCGGTATTTTTATATCCCGCATCCAAAGTAGTTACTCCTCCGGTAGCACTTCGAAGTTTACTAATGTCAATGGCTCGTTCGTTTTCAGTGCCCACAACTATTGGGAGTTCGTAGGTGTTACCGTCGAGAATTAATTGGGCAGTATCGGACATTGTGATTTGGTTAAATCGATTTGGTGACTCGTAAAATGGAAACCCCCAGGCGGATTATCACCGGGAATGGGCTGTGAATTTAAGCAAAAATTGGCTTCCAGTAAAGTATTAGAAGTCAGTTCCCTAAATTGATCAGTTATTACCCAAAATAAGGGGTAGTCCATCCCCGCCGCTGCCAATGACCACCACTTTGGCATTCTGGGATTGGGCCAGTTCCTTGGTAGCTTCGATTCCTTTTTCCTGAAGGATCCTCTCATTTAGACTGGCGGAGATAATGGTATTAGCCCTGGCCTTTCCTTCAGCTTCTATTCGCTGCCTTTCCGCCTCTTGTTCGGCCTTGGTAATCCTGAATTCATACTCCAGACTCTCCTGTTCCTGTCTGAGTTTTTTCTCAATGGCCTCTTGCAAGGTAGCGGGTAGGGTTACTTCCCTGATCAGTACCGCATCCATGGTGAGATGCTTCTGGTTTATGGCTTCCCTGGTTCTGGTTTCGATTTCGTCCTGAATGGCTTCCCGTTTACTGGAATAGAGTTCTTCCGGCAAATATTTACCGATTACTTCTCTGGTGGCGGAGCGAATCTCCGGAATGATTATTTGGCCTTTATAATCCGTGCCAATATTGTCATGAAGATATCCTATTTCCTGATCAATAGGTTCGAATCTAAAGGAGAGGTCGCACTTGATGGTTAGGCCGTTTTTGGATAATACTTCCATTGACTCCACAGCTTCCTGTACTCTCACATCATAAACATACATAGTATTCCAGGGGGCGATGATATGAAACCCCTGGTCATAGATAGTTTCTTTATCCAACCCACCCCCAAATCTTTTAAATAGTACTCCTTTGTGCCCAGCCTCAATGGTGAGAAAAATGCTGTTGGAAAGCGCTACTATTACAATAAATCCAATGATGCCTAATGCAATGAAAGGGAGGAATTTTCGTCGGTCCATGATAATTTAAGGTTTGTCGATTTTGAGATTTTTACCTAAAGATACTGTCTTTCATCACAATAAAATTGAACTAGGATCAAAACAAGGTAATTTCCTTATATTTACCACTTTTATTAAAAATATGAAACTAATCTCCTGGAATGTCAACGGTATTCGAGCAATACTGAAAAAGGATTTTATAGAACAGGTCAGGTCACTGGATCCCGATATAATATGCTTGCAGGAGACTAAGGCCTCTAGTGAGGACGCTAAAACGGCCTTGTCGCTATTGCCAGACTACCGGTGTTATATCAATGCCTCGAAATCCCGGAAGGGTTACTCCGGTACCGCCATACTCTCCAAAGTGAAACCGCTTGCCGTTAATTGTGATATTCAAAGGGAAAAACACGATCAGGAAGGACGGGTGATCACTGCCGAGTATCCCCAGTTTTACCTGGTCACTGTCTACGTTCCCAACAGTGGCAGGGGACTGGTGCGCTTGGATTACCGTCAATCCTGGGATAAGGATTTTAGACAGTATCTGCGGGATCTGGATAAGCATAAACCGGTCATTGCCGGTGGAGATTTCAACGTAGCTCATCAAAGTATAGATCTGGCGAATCCCAAATCCAACTATAATAAAACTGCCGGATACACTCAGGTGGAAATTGACGGTTTTCAGCAGTTATTAGATACCGGCCTGGTGGACACTTACCGACATTTCAATCCCGAAAAAACCGGTGCTTATAGTTATTGGAGTTATATGTTTAATGCCCGCGAGAATAATACGGGTTGGCGTATCGATTATTTCCTCTGCAGTAAGCGGATTTTGGATCATATAACACAGGCGGAGATCCATCCTGAAAAACTGGGCTCGGATCATTGTCCCATTGGGTTGACGGCTACTCTATAGTTACTGCTTTCAAAAGTAATTTCTGCCTGCTTATAACGGTGGTAAACAAGTTCCGTAATCGATTTAAATGCCTGTAATCGGTCTAAAATCGTTGCAAAACTGCAATAATTTATGTAAGCTTCGACCATATTGTGCAAACGGCTACGACCGCTCTCATTGGTTCCAGCTACTTACCTTTTACCATAACAAATGGCCTATTTATTGGGGTATGATATTGGCAGTTCATCCGTAAAGGCTGGCTTGGTGGATGCTAATAGCGGAGAAAAGTTAAAAGTGGTTCATTATCCATCACGAGAAATGGAGATCATTTCACATCATCCGGGCTGGGCTGAACAAGATCCGGAATTGTGGTGGTCCTACCTTTGTGCTGCCACTAAAAAACTGTTGCACGAGGCCAAAATTGATAATTCAGATGTAAAAGCAATTGGAATCTCCTATCAAATGCACGGGCTGGTACTGGTAGACTCCAACTTGAGAGTATTAAGACCATCCATCATCTGGTGCGATAGCAGAGCAGTGGAAATTGGTGAACGATCCTTTAATTCCTTAGGTCCAGATCGTTGCCTCAGATGCCTGTTGAACAGCCCCGGTAATTTTACCGCCAGTAAATTAAGATGGGTGGTGGAAAATGAGCCCTCCATTATGGAAAAAGTAGCTTATTTTATGTTGCCGGGTGATTTTATTGCCATGAAATTAACCGGTGAAGTGACCACCACGATTTCAGGCTTATCTGAGGGCATCCTGTGGGATTTTGAAAATCACCAGATAGCAGAATTTTTATTGGATGAATATCAAATACCCAGATATACTGTTCCGCCTGTGATGGAAAATTGCACCAATCAAGGTGTTTTATCAAAGGAGGCAGCAGAGCAATTGGGATTGAGATCTGGAGTTATCTTAGGCTATCGTGCGGGGGATCAACCCAGCAATGCCATGAGCCTGAATGTGCTCCGCCCCGGTGAAGTAGCAGCTACCGGAGGTACTTCAGGGGTGGTTTATGGGATCGTTGACCGGGCTGTCCCCGATGCTGAGCAGCGGGTCAATAGTTTTGCCCATGTTAATCATCATGCTGACCATCCTGCAATTGGTGTTTTATTGTGCATCAACGGGGCCGGTATCCAGTATGGCTATATCCGGAATTTGCTCATTGATGGCAGTACTCCTTATGAAGAGCTGGAAACTTTAGCTGCTGAGGTGCCTGTAGGGGCCGATGGTCTTAGACTAGTTCCCTTTGGTAACGGAGCCGAAAGAATGTTGGGAAATCAAAATATAGGTACTCACTTGTTTAATCTACAACTCAACCGTCACCGTAAACCCCACATCTTCAGGGCAACCCTAGAAGGGATTGCCTTTGCCTTTGTTTATGGCATGGAGGTTTTCAAGCAATTAGGACTTTCCCTGCAGGTGATCCGGGTAGGTAATGACAATTTATTTCAATCCGATATCTTTTCTTATACCATTGCTGCTATTTTAGATACCAGGATTCAGATGCTGGATACCACAGGAGCAGTAGGCGCAGCGAAAGCAGCCGGCCTGGGGGCCGGTATCTATAGCAACTGGGAAGAAGCTTTAGGTAAAGAGAAAAGCGTCAAGCTTTATGATTTTCAGGGTGATGCTCAACCCTACCGGGCGGCCTATGAGCATTGGAGAGAAGATCTCTTAAAACTTATTTAAAAAATTCAGATATAAGACTATGGAAACCGTCAAATCATTAAATAAACCCACCCTTACGGAAGGTGATCGCCGTTATTTCCCCAAGATCGGACAAATACCTTACGAAGGGAAGGACTCTGACAATCCTCTTGCCTTTAAATATTACGATGGGGAAAAATTGGTAGGTGGGATCAAAATGAGAGACTATCTGCGGTTTGCCACTGCCTATTGGCATACCTTCTGCGGCACAGGGCTTGATCCGTTTGGTTTACCGACTAAAGAATTTCCTTGGCTGGAATCAAATGATCCCATACAGCAAGCCAAGGATAAGATGGACGCGGCATTTGAGTTTATCACAAAAATGGGTATGTCCTATTATTGTTTTCATGATTTCGATTTGATCCAGGAGGGAGATACCCTGGCCGAATCCCAGAAAAGATTAGAAGTTATTGGCGACTATGCTTGGCAGAAGCAACAGGAATCCGGAGTAAAGCTATTGTGGGGCACAGCCAATTTGTTTTCGCATCCCAGATATATGAACGGCGCTGCCACCAACCCTGATTTTAAAGTGGTGGCTTATGCTGGAGCTCAGGTCAAGCATGCTCTTGACCTCACTATTAAACTGGGGGGTGAAAATTACGTTTTTTGGGGAGGCCGGGAAGGCTATATGTCTTTATTGAATACGGACATGAAGCGTGAGTTGGACCATCTGGCCCAATTCCTGCAGCTGGCCCGGGATTACGCCCGAAAGCAGGGATTTGAAGGAACGTTCTTTATAGAGCCTAAACCCATGGAACCAACCAAACATCAGTACGATTTCGATGCGGCCACCGTAATTGGATTTCTCAGGGAATACGATCTCATGCAGGATTTTAAGCTTAATCTGGAGGTCAATCATGCTACCTTGGCGCAACATTCCTTTCAACACGAATTGCAAGTGGCAGCGGGAGCTGGTTTGCTGGGCAGCATGGATGCCAATCGGGGTGATTATCAAAATGGCTGGGATACCGACCAGTTTCCGGTAAATATCTATGAATTGGTTGAAGCCATGTTGGTGATTTTGGAAGCCGGTGGATTCCAGGGCGGTGGTATAAATTTTGATGCTAAAACCCGTAGAAACAGCACCGATCTGGAGGATATATTTTATGCCCATATTGGAGGTATGGATGCCTTCGCCAGGTCTTTAGTGGTGGCTGACCAAATACTGGAAAATAGTGAATACCGGTCTATGCGGACACAACGTTATGCCAGTTTTGACCGGGGTTCAGGTAAGGGCTTTGAAGATGGCGCTTTGACTTTGGACGATCTACATCAATTGGCTTCCAGCGAGGACCATCCGGAGATCATCAGTGGGCAGCAGGAACTATTTGAAAATCTGGTCAATCAATATTTATAGCCGGCAAACGGAATTAAGCCCCCATTAAAATGGACCGGGTACTGAGCCTCCATCCAAGTTTAAAGCGGCTCCATTGGTAGCAATAAGATGTTGGGCTAGCAAAGTGGAATACCTTATTCTCGTCCTCCGTTTCAGTGTGCAATCTGCTTAAATAGAGCGGGAAGTTGGTTACCAGAAAATCATTCTCTTCTTCCGTTACTAACTTAAGCTATGGCCAGTTCCTCGATTTCTTCCAGAAAATGATGAATACTATCCTGATGGTTGAAATCAATCTTTGTGGTATTAACAGTATCTCCCGCAAAATTATTAGCTAGTGATTCCTAGGTTGAGTTCGGTTTCTTATGGCTTTAACTACATATTATTACCTGAGCATTTCCTCTGTAGAATTAAGCCATGGGCCAAACCATTTCCTCGGGTGGATCCGGTTAACAGCGCTATTTGGTATTCGATCCCAAGTTCCATGCGGTTATCCTATACCCAGATCGCTAAATATCAGCCAGATCAATCCTACTAAAATAATCAGTCCTATCGTTAAGACGATTTCCCTGCTTCTGGCCTCAAAAAAACCTGAGGGAACCTGGGAGAAAGTCACTCCTTCAAGTTTATCCCCACCTGGCTTGGCAGAGGTAAGACTAAAAAACCACAATACCCCGCAGGACAATAGGAAGAGGTATAAAGCAAAGTGTAGAAAGTTGATGTTAACCATCGCTTCCAACGCCGGAAATTGCCCCGGTAGAATTTTATCTTCTTTATATATAAACTCCATGATCAGTCGAAAAGCACCCAGGGCGAAGCCTATCCATAGACTAACGATCGCACCTCTGGCATTGATACGGTTTACAAACAATCCCAGCAGAAAAGCTGCCGCAATGGGGGGTGATATATAGGCTTGTACGCTTTGCATATACTGTATAATGCCTCCCGATTCTGCAAAAACTCTCATTAATGGAATATAAAGCAGTGAAATTACCACTAGAATTACGGTAGCCAGCTGCCCCACCCAGACCAATTCCCGCTCCGACGCCGCAGGCTTAAATTTTTTATAGAAGTCTATGGTAAACAGGGTGGAACAGGAATTAAATGCAGAGGACAAGGAGCTCATCAACGCTGCTAATAATCCTGCCAGCACCAGTCCTCGAACTCCTGAAGGCAGGAGTTCGGTAATAAGGATAGGTAAGGCTTTATCGGGGTTTTGCAAGTCTAGAGTGATCAGGCCCTTAGCAGCCAGGGCAAATGCCAAAACGCCGGGGATAACAAAAATAAAAAGAGGCAGTTGCTTAAGGTACCCGGCGAATAATGCACCAGAGCGGGCATTTGAGATATTTTTGGCCGATAGTACCCGTTGTACAATGAATTGATCGGTACACCAATACCAAATGCCTAAAATTGGCGCCCCAAAGATCATACCGGTCCAGGGGTAGGCAGAATCTGAGGCAGACCGCCATAGATCGAAAAAATCCCTTCCGCTCAGCCCGCTGGCCACGCCCATTTGGTGGAGGGTTTCAGTCATCCCGCTCCACCCGCCAATGGCAAAATAAGCAAAAACTGTGACCAGCAGCATACCCCCCAGTAGCAGGAATAACTGCACCATATCGGTATATAATACCGCCTTGAATCCTCCGAAAATGGTATATAACCCGGTGGTGAGCACTACTACCAGTGCACCCGTCCAAAAAGGAATGCCCAACACTTCAAATACCAAGGCGCCCGCGAAGATGGTGAGCGAAATCTTGGTGAGCACGTAGGCTATTATAGATACCAACGACAGGTAGGTCCTGGCTGCTGGTGAGTATCTTTTTTCCAGAAATTCGGGCATGGTGAATACGCCGCTCTTCAGGTAAAATGGGACAAACAACCATCCCAGTAGAATCAAAACCAAAGAAGCTAATATTTCGAACTGGGCAGCAGGCATATCGCCCCGGGCGCCCGAGCCCGCCAGCCCGATAATATGTTCGGCTCCGATATTGGAGGCAAACAGGGAGGCCCCAATTAAAAACCAGCCGGCGTCCCGGCTGGCTAGAAAATAATCAGCTGATCCTCGTTGCTTTTTGTCTTTGCGAGTGACCCAAATAGCCAAGGCAAATATACCCACGAAGTATAGCACGATGGCAGATGAATCCAGAGAAGTGATCATGTAGTGTTTCCTCTAACTTATCCGATCGCTACTCTGTCCACGACCGCAGACCTAGAAGTTTTTCGCCCAGAGTAGTCAGCTCCGCCCTTGAGTATTTAATTTGCTCCCAATTTCGGGGATCTCCAGGAAATGCATAACCTTCAGGTGCGATACGATTTTTCCAGGAGTTTATTCTCCATTCCCTCATTTCCTCATTCTCCTCCTCCGCTGGCATCATGGATATATACTGGGCTATACGTACTTTATCGCTGCGGTTAGGTCTAATGCCGTGTGGTTGTGTGCTATTGAATATCAACAGATCTCCGGCTTCCAGTTTTACCTTGACGATCTGGTCCTCAAATTGACTGATATCCGGCTTAAACCGGTCACGATCAGCAGGTTGGGTCAATTTCCACTGATCGTAGGTGCGGTAAAGTTGGGGGATACATTGGAATCCGCCCATATTCTCATCGGTTTGATCACTTAGCGCCAATACACCTTGTACGTTCTGAGGTTTGGTTTCAGGATCATAATCCCAGTGAATAAAACCACGGTACTCATTACCAGGACGCATGGGGAAATTGAGATTGGCCCGGTCTATGGTGACCCATAATTTTTCAGTACCCCAGATATCGGTAAAAGCCTTATGTATTGTGGGAGTTTGGCGGTTATTCCAAAGATGTTGGTGATTATACACCTCTACCATACCGGTCCCCGCCAGTTCTTTCATCTTGATTTCTGCTCTGGGAGAGGTATACCAGGTGGAAGGATCTCGTGGATCCTTGTCTTCAAATTCCCATAGAAAATTTGCCGTGGCTTCTGCCTGTTCTCTAGGCACGGCATTTTTGATTACGATATAGCCGTTTTCGATCCAAAATTTCCATTGCTCTTCTGTAAGGACCTTCAGTGGCTTTCCGTTGGAACGGTCGTTCAATTTTTTCTTGCTGCTGGTGGCTGTAGAGGGATTGCCAGGAATTTCTTGGTGTGCCTGATTAGGGTTTTTGGTGGGTGTCGGTTCCATTTTGGTATTTTGATAGTACAAATCAAAGATACAAGAGATAAATGGTAAAAAGCCACACCCATAATGATCAAAAATTATACTATATTGATATTTATTAATTTATTAATAGCCGTATCAAGGTAATTTAAGTAAAAAAATGAATAAAATTCAACTGGAGGAGATCCGGGATACTGAGCATAGTTCATTGCGGTTGATGGTAAATCCCAATTTAAGCGATTTCTTTTTCTGGCATTTTCATCCGGAGTATGAGTTGGTCTATATCGAGGGAGCGGACGGCACCCGTCATGTGGGAGAACATTATTCGAAATTTAATTACTGCGACTTGGTTTTAATTGGTTCTAACATCCCGCATCTTAATTTCGACTATGGGATAAAGACTTCTTACCAAAAACGGGTGGTTCATTTAAGGGAGGACTTCAAGGAGCAGGTACTGGAAAGAGTCCCGGAAATGGCTGATATTCTCCGTCTTTTTAAAGAAGCAGCCCATGGAGTATCCTTTAGCCCAAAAGTAAAGGTTCAGGTGGCATCTAAAATAATGAATCTGCATAAGTTAGCGCCATTTCAACAGGTTATTGAAGTGCTGCGTATTTTAGAGATCCTCTCAGGCGATGAGCAGAGAGAACTGCTACATGAGCATCCGGTAGAAAATCCCGTCACATTCCGGGAGAAGCAACGGATACGGACCATATATCAGTTTATTGAAATTAACTATCAACGCAAGATCAGGTTGGATGAGGCAGCGGCATTGAGCAACCTTTCCAAAGAAGCTTTTTGCCGCTATTTTAAGAAAATGACCAAGCTTACGTTTACCCAGTTTGTAAATCATTATCGCATAGATACGGCAAAAAAGTTATTACTTCAGGGGAGCAGCATTACCGATGCCTGCTTTGATAGCGGATTTGAAAGTATACCTTATTTCAACAAGATATTTAAAAAAATTACTGGTACCAACCCCCTGGGTTTTAAAAGAATGCACACTAAACAGTGACGAACTGCCATAGATAATTTTAGGTTATAGGATTGGAAATCATCCGTTAACTTTATTTATTCGGTTCTGAAAATGATGTTGAGTAAAATTTATTTACAGCTAAGAAGAATATGGTTGAAGCTGCTGGTATGGCTGGCTACCATGTCACCGTTATCGGCTCAAGTAACTAATGACCTTTCGGATATAGAATTTCAGCATATTTCTAAAGGCCTTTCCCAAAATACCCTCACCTGTATTTTGCAGGACCATATTGGTTTTATGTGGTTCGGTACCAGAAACGGTCTGAATAAATACGACGGAGTAGTATTTAGTCAATATCAGAGAAGATTCAGTGACAGTATCACGGTAAGCCACGGATTTGTCAATTGTATCTACGAGGACAAGGATAACTCCTTATGGGTAGGTACCCGTGAAGGAGGACTAAACTGGTACCATCGGCAGAGGGATGAGTTTATTAGTTTTGAACTGGAAGAGGACCCTATTGGCCTCCAGCATTCCTCAGTTACCGCCGTATATGAAGACTCCAAAGGAAATTTCTGGGTTGGCACTCAAGACAAAGGGTTGGTGTTATTGGATCGGGAAACCCAGCGTTATAGGCAGCATTACACTCACTCAGAACAGGACCCATACAGCTTATCTGATGATCAGATAGAAGAGATATTTGAAGATGCACAGGGGAATTTGTGGATAGTCAGCCGTTATCACGGATTGAACCTATTCGATGGTCAACACAACCGTTTCTACCGGTACGGTCACAACCCCGAAGAACCAAACAGTATATCAAGCAATGCCATAAGAGACGTACTGGTAGGCAGAGATGGTAATACCTGGATCGCTACCCAGGATGGGTTGAATCTGATGTACCGGGATCCCATAAATCGGGTATTATTCAAACACTTTAAGCATGACATTCAGGATAGTAGCAGCATATCCTACAACGTGGTGGTGTGTTTGGAAGAGGATGATTTTGGCAATATTTGGGTGGGTTCAGAAAATGGAGGCCTGTCAATTTATGATCCCCGGTCAGACCGTTTTACCCGTTATTATCACAACCCGCGTGATCCCGCCAGTGTCGGGAGCAATAGTTTTTGGTGTATATATAAAGACAGGTCTGGCATCATGTGGCTGGGTCCGCTTAATAGTGGCATCAATAAGTACGATCCCTATCGCTTACAATTCAGTAGGCACACAGTTAAACCTTATCTGGTCAATACTTTAAGCCACAGCAATGTCACCTGTTTTCTTGAGGATCCATCCGGAAATTTATGGATTGGTACGGATGGTGGTGGCTTGAACTATTATGATCGGGAAACCAACAGTTACACCCATTATAAACACGACCCTCAAGATCCCGGGTCCATCGGGAGCAATGCCGTGCTTAGCCTGTTATACGATATGGAGGGTAGATTATGGGTGGGAACCTGGGAAGGAGGACTAAATCTCTTTCATCCTCAATCCGGAACCTTTACCAGGTTTATCCATGATGAGGGACAGCCTGGAAGTATCAGCACTAATAATATTTTCACCATGTTACTGGACAGTAGTGGCAGGTTTTGGGTGGGCGCTACTGCTGGAGCCCTGGAGTTATTCGATCCAAAGTTGGGATCCTTTACCCACTACCGGGATGAAAATTTTCCCGGTAATAGCAGTATATATAAAATATTTGAGGATAATAACGGTGAAATATGGATGGGGTCTGAACAGGGCCTTACTCTATTGAGTTCACCGGGTGAGCCAAACTGGGATATGCAGCATTATACCTACAAATTTGGTTCTTCCAATGGTCTCACTGCTAAAGGGGTGATCAATATTTTTGAAGATTCACAAGGCCGGTTCTGGATAGGCACCGAGGGAGGGGGGCTCAATCTCTTTGACCGCGATAAGGAAGAGTTCAAGGCCTATACTCAGGAGGATGGCCTGCCTAACGATGTGATTTATGGGATCTTGGAAGATGATAAGGGATTTATCTGGATCAGTACCAACAAGGGACTATCGAAGTTCGATCCGGTGCTGGAAACTTTTAGAAATTATGACCATTCTGATGGACTGCAGGCAGATGAATTTATACGCGGCGCCTACTATAAAACCCGGGATGGTCAATTTATTTTTGGAGGTATAGCAGGATATAATACATTTTATCCTGAAGACATTGTAAACCCCCGCAGTGTTTCAGCGGTAATTTTTACGGACTTTCAAATCAACAATCAATCTGTTAAATCTACTGATCAGGATTCTCCGCTATCGGGGCATATCAATGATGTGCAGCGGATAGTATTGTCTCATGACCAGTCAGTTTTTGGATTCGATTTTGTATCGCTGGATTACTCACAGGGAGCCAAGATCAGTTACCGTTACCAACTGGAGAACTTTGATCGCAACTGGCAAGATGTTGGCAATATAAGTAAAGCCAGCTACTCCAATGTCCCACCGGGAGATTACCTTTTTAAGGTTTCGGCATCTAACAATGAGGTGGATTGGAGTGATGTTAATTCAATAGTTATCCACATCAATCCGCCTTGGTGGAAGTCCACCGGAGCCTACCTGACCTATAGTTTATTGATCGCAGGACTACTTTTATGGGGCCGGCAATCCATTATAAATCGCGAGAGATTGAAAAGTAACCTGAAATTGGAGCATCTGGAACTCACCAAAATGCAGGAATTGGACCAAATGAAGTCTCGCTTCTTTACTAATATTTCTCACGAATTCAGGACACCGCTCACTTTGATCAAGGAACCTTTGATGGCCATGTACCGGGGAGAATATGCCGGTGATACTAAAAATCAATTCCGGGTGATGCTGCGGAATACTCAGAAACTACTACGATTGATCAACCAGCTTCTGGACTTGTCAAAGCTGGGGGTTGGCAACCTGAAATTAAGGGCATCACATAGTGATTTAAATAAGTTCCTAAATATTGTAGCTGAGTCTTTCAAAAACCAGGCTCAGAAACAATGTATCGATTTTGCCTACCGGGGGACGGATTCCCCCCTGATGGCATATTTCGACCCGGTTAAATTAGAAGACATTGTCTGTAACCTGCTCTCTAATGCTTTTAAATTTACCCCGGAGTACGGATCGGTCACCTTGTCGCTTTCACTTGAAGAATCAACGCCCTCACCCGGTTCCCGAGTCGTGATCACGGTGAAAGATAGCGGTATAGGTATTCCGGAAGATCAATTGGAAATTGTTTTCCAAAGGTTCTATCAGGTAGAAAACCGGCAGCATAGCACGGTGAAAGGTACCGGAATTGGCCTGGCATTGACCAAGGAATTGGTGGAACTGCATCATGGTGAGATTCAGGTGACCAGTAGACCGGATCAAGGCTCAGAGTTCAGGGTTTATCTGCCATTGGGAAGTGATCATTTGCGACCTGATGAGATAATAGCCGATAGTCAGGTGGAAGTTACGGAATTCGGAGAATTAAAGGGATTACATCAGGATCAGAACATCCCGGAGAAAGACCTTCAAACTCCATTACCGCAGATATTGGTAGTGGAGGACAACCATGACATGAGGGCCTATATCACGGAATACTTAGAGACCAATCATAGGATCTTGGAAGCCGCCAACGGTAAGGAAGCTTTTGAGATGGCTTTACAGTATCAACCTGAGTTAATCATTTCCGATATTAAAATGCCGATAATGGATGGGTTGGATTTGTGCAAAAAGATCAAGGAAGATCCCCGGGTAAGTCATATTCCGGTGGCTCTATTGACCGGAAAAGTTGATGAGGAGCAAAAGATAGAAAGCATGCAGGAAGGGGCCGACTACTATTTTACTAAACCATTCAATTCTAAACTGCTTCAGATCCAGGTAAACAATATTATCCAATCACGCCAAGCCATCCGGAACTATTTTTCAGGGGACAAAAAATTATATTTGAAACCCAGTGAAGTTCAATTGGGCTCCTCGGACCAGACTTTCTTAAAGAATGCCCTGACCGTGGTAGAAGAAAATATGTCCAACCCCGAATTTACCGTGATTGAATTTGGCAAGGAATTAGGCCTTAGCCGGATGAAACTATATCGAAAATTAAAGTCCATTACCGGACAGTCGGCTAATGAGTTTATCAGGGCGATTAGGCTGCAGCGAGCGGCACAACTTATTGAACAGGACCAGATGACTATTGCAGAAATCACTTATGAGGTAGGCTTTAATGACTTGCAGTACTTCAGGGAATGCTTTAAAAAACACTTTGGGGTCACCCCTTCAAAATATTCCACAAATCCTGACCAGAATAGATAAAATACTGGTAAATTAGTCTAGAATGAGGCTTTGGTAACAATTACCAGCCCTTTTTGTGCGATTTTTCATGGTATTATATATGGGTTTTCGCGCAATTTTAACTATACTAATTAAGTATAGTCTCAGGTGTAAACCGGAAGATACTTGGATATATAACTACTTAACCTAATGTACTTCCCTTTATCTCAGCTTTTTGCTGCTTCGGTGCAAACCGTACCCGCTCAGGTGAAGTGTGTCACATTCCCATATCTGGTTTCCCTCATTTATTCTGGAATTAATCAATTCAATTTATACGAATCAAATTAAACTAAACCAATTCACACATGTTTGAAAACTCTACTTACTTTAGCCGTCTGATTGGATGGGCTAAGCAAGTCTGGCTAATAGGCTTGCTCATGATGAGTTTTTCTTTGGTTATGGCCCAAGACCGGCAAATTTCCGGTACCGTGGTGGATACTGAATCCGGGGAGCCAATTCCCGGAGTTAATATCCTGATCAAAGGAACTACTCAAGGAACAGTTACCGATATTAACGGCGCTTATCAGTTAGCGGCGTCTTCTGGTAGTGTATTAGTTTTCTCTTCGGTGGGGTTTATTACCCAGGAAGTGACAGTGAACAACCAAAGTGCCATTGATATTTTGTTGGAGAGTGATGTTCAATCATTATCGGAAGTTATAGTAACTGGTTATTCGGTAGATTCCAAAAGAGAGTCCACTGGATCAGTTTCTACCGTTGATCCTAAAGAGCTGACCGTAGTACCCAGCGGTAATGTTGAGCAGCAATTGCAAGGTCGGGTTGCCGGTGTTACAGTAATTAGTAACGGGCAGCCGGGGACTACCAGTCAAGTGCGGGTTCGGGGGTATGGTGCCTTAGGTGGAAATGAGCCTTTATACATTGTTGACGGAGTTCCACAATTAAGTATTGATTTTTTATCGCCAGATGATATTGAAACTACTACTGTGTTGAAGGATGCCACCACTGCATCCATTTATGGAGCTCGTGCTGCGGGCGGGGTGATCGTTTACACCACCAAGCAGGGCAAAAAAGGAGCCCAAAATATGAAGGTCAGCTATAATGGAATGGTGGGGGTTACTACTCCCGGTGATGCAGCGCCTATCTTGAATCCGCAACAGCAAGCGGAATGGACCTGGAATGCCATTCGCAATGCCGCTACTCAACGCGGTGAAGCCCCCGAATTCAATCATCCCCAATACGGAACTGGTGACACACCGGTGATTCCGGAATTTATTTTGGTCGGATCTGAATTTGGCTTAAACTCAGGTGATTTTGATCTGGCAGCGGCAACTGCGATGTACAACGTGGATTTTAATGCTGGGCCTATTTTTCAGGTAGTTAGAGCGAATCGGGAGGGTACTGATTGGTATGATGCCATAACCCGCAATGCTTTGCTTCACAGACATAATATTGGACTTTCCGGGGGAGGTGAAAACAACCGCTATTATATCGGATTGAGCATGCAGGATCAGGAAGGGATCTTGATGAACCAAAAGTTTGAGCGTTATACCGCCAGGGTAAACTCTGAATTTGATATTATTCCGGAAAAATTGCGTATCGGAGAAAATATTCAGGCTACCTACCGTGCGATAAGGTTATTGCAAGGCGCGGGCGGTGGATCCGGCTCTAGCGATGATGAGAACTTTATCCTGGATGCTTCCAGAATGTCCCCCATAATCCCCATTTTCGATGAATTTGGTGGATGGGCCGGTACCGCGGCTCAGGGATTTAACAATCCCCGTAATCCGGTGGCCCAAATCGATGGCGATCGCAACGACCGCAATTTTCAAGTATCCTTATTTGGTAATGTATACATGGAGTTTGAACCGATTGAGGACTTAGTGGCCAGAACCAGCTTCGGAGGCCGATATCTTAATTTTAATGGCCTGGATTATCAACGGAGGCAGTACGAAAATTCTGAAAATAATTCAGCCTTTTCATTCAGCCAGTTTTCCGGATATTTTACGGAATGGATCTGGAGCAATACCCTCCGATATGAAAGGGATTTTGGAGACCATAATTTCGGAATATTGCTGGGGCAAGAAGCACTGAATACGGGAACCATAGCAGAGCCGCCTACTTTGAGAACTATAAATGGTTCCGGACTTGATCCATTCTCTCAATCCACGGACTTTGTAAACCTAAGCACTGTTGAAAACAGGGTAGTAAATGGCGGGAACAACAATGGTGTGAACTTCTCTTCTTATTTTGGAAGACTCACCTATGATTTTAGAGATAAATATTTGGCCACCTTTGTTATTAGAAGGGATGGCAGTTCTGTGTTTGGTGAAGAAAATAGATTCGGAACATTTCCTGCGATCTCTGTAGGATGGAGGATTTCCGAGGAACCCTTTCTCAGCGGAGCAAACTGGATAGATGACTTGAAAATCAGAGCTGGGTACGGAGAAATGGGTAATTCCAACAATGTGGCTGGTAGTAACCAGTTCAGTCTTTTCAGTACCACCATAGCTAACTCCAGTTATGATATTAATGGAAGTAATAGCGGTGCGTCTACTGGGTTTTTCAGAAACAGGATCGGAAATCCCTTGGCACAATGGGAAACTTCTATCACCACTGGTATCGGTTTTGATGCTATTCTACTAGATGGAAAAGTTGATATTATCTTTGATGCTTGGCAGCGTGATACGGAGGACTTATTGTTCCGTTTACCGGTAACCGTTCAGAATGGGAAAGATGCGCAGGCTCCATCCGTTAATGTAGGAGAAATGCGGAATAAGGGTATTGACTTAAGGGTTATTACTCAAGGGAATTTAAGCAGTGAAGTGACTTATGAGTTAACCGTTAATGCCAGCTTCTTGGACAATGAAATTGTAGCGTTAGCCGAAGGTATCGAAGACCTTCCCGACCGCAGTGCAAGCTACCGAGGAATTACACCGGTATTAAACCAGGTAGGGCAGCCACTTTCTACTTATTTTGGATTTGAAGTGGAAGGGCTGTTTGCCGATCAAGGTGATGTGGACAGCCATGCTGATCAAGAAGGCGCAGCTCCGGGACGATTTAAATTCCGGGATCTTGACGGTAATGGAGTGATTAATCAAAATGATCGAACCAGTATTGGTAATCCAATTCCGGATTTTACCGGCGGTATTACCTTTAAAGCCACCTGGCGAGATTTCGACGTGGAAGTCTACGGTTTTGCCTCCATTGGAAATGACATCTACAATATTTCCAAACTGTTCACCGATTTTTATCCTCTATTCCCAGGGGCGGCTATTAGTGCTCGGGTATTGGATTCCTGGACTTTCCAAGATCCCAACGCCGAGATCCCTATCTTCGAGGATGTTTCGAATTTCAGTACCAACACCCAGTCGAACTCTTTTTATGTGGAAGATGGATCTTACTTTAGACTACAAAACCTGACTTTTGGCTATAACCTACCGGTAGAGACCCTGGATCGTTGGGGTGTCGGTAGATTTAGAATTTTCGCCGGTGTGAATAACTTGTTTACTATTACCGGCTATGACGGCTTAGATCCCAGTGTTGGAGGTAATGCGGATGTGAACTTCGGTATCGATTTAGGTAACTTTCCTATCACCAGAAGTTGGACAGCAGGTGTAAACCTGGAATTTTAGATGGTAACTATCATAATTGAAAACATAGATATGATGAAGAAATTTAAGCTAGTAAAATTAATATGGATGACTACGGCGGTGCTGCTGATCTCCACAGTTTCCTGTAAGGATGACTTTTTGGAAGTAGCGCCTGCCGGTTCACTGAGTGAGACCGAACTGGCCACTTTAGGTGGTTTGGAAGGTAGCCTGATCGCTACTTATGCCATGCTTGTAAGGAGCACTGGATTCTATGATGCTGCAGATAACTGGTTCTGGGGCAGTGTACTGGGTGGAGATGCCAATAAAGGCACTGACCCTGGCGACCAATCTCAGGTTAATGAGATCCAAACTTATGCCACCCAAACCAATAATGCCTCGGTAAATCAGAAATACTCTGCTGCCTTTGAGGGAGTGGCCAGAGCCAACAATACTTTAAAGCTAGTGGCACTGGCAGAAGGTGTTAGTGATGAGAATAAAACCAGGATCACTGGGGAAGCGAGATTTCTGAGAGGCCATTACTATTTTGATTTGAAAAGGAACTTCGATGATGTGCCTTATGTGGATGAAAATTGGGACGGGGTAGAACCGGTACCCAATAATCAAAGTTTGTATCCTTTCATCGAAGCGGATTTCCAGTTTGCCTTTGATAATTTGCCGGAAACTCAGAGTGATGCCGGAAGGGCTAATAAATGGGCTGCCGGCGCTTACTTAGGCAAAGCTCTGCTATTCCAGGGAAAATGGGCAGAAGCCAAAGCCATATTCGATCAGGTCATTGCCAACGGTGTTACCGCTAGCGGTGAGCCATATGGCCTTTATGATGATTATAGCGATAATTTCCGCTCCATCTTCGACAATGGCAAGGAATCGGTATTTGCTGCTCAGGCAGCTGCCGGGACCGGTAATATTCAAAATGCTAATCCAGCCATGGTGTTGAATTTCCCGCACGGCTCATCCGGCCCTGCGAGGCCTGGTGGATGCTGTGGATTCTTCCAGCCCAGTTTTGATCTGGTTAATTCATATCGTACCGAAAACGGCTTACCTCTGTTGGATGGCTCCTATAATAGTGCCTCTGAAGCAGTGGATTCTGATATGGGTTTGGCAAGTGACGATCCGTTCACCGTGGATGCCCAGCCAATAGATCCCCGGGTGGACCATGCGGTAGGTAGAAGAGGAATTCCTTATTTGGATTGGGGGCCTCACCCCGGTAGTTTCTGGATCAGGAACCAACCTAATGGTGGCCCTTATTCACCCAAGAAGTTTAGCTATTTCCAGGAAGGTATTGGAATCGAAAACGATGTATCCTCCTGGACTCCGGGCTATACGGCGGTGAACTACAGTGTAATTCGCTATGCTGATGTATTGTTGATGGCGGCTGAAGCTGAGATCGAACTGGGTAATCTTGATGCCGGTTTGGCTTTGATCAATCAAGTCAGGGCGCGTGCCGCCAGTTCCACTATTGCTGGCTCACCTGCCAATTACGATTGTGCTGAATATGGTTCTTTTGCCTCTCAAGACGAGGCCCGCACCGCCTTACGTATGGAACGCAAATTGGAATTAGCCATGGAAGGTCACCGATTCTATGACCTGGTGCGCTGGGGAATCGCGGCAGATGTGCTGAATGATTATCTGACACATGAAAACCAGTTCATTCCGCAATTTGTAGGAGCTACCTTTACCCCTAATCAGGATGAATTCCTGCCTATTCCTCAAAATGAGATTGACTTACTGGGAACAGATGTTTTAGTTCAGAACCCTGGTTATTAATAGATACTCATAGATCTGTTAAGAAAAGGCAAGATGATCCATCTTGCCTTTTCCTTTATCTTAAAATTTGGTTTTTCAGGAAAGTGAAGTGTATTAATTTTACGGACTAAGGAGATGTTGATCACTATGACATATAGGATTATAGGACTGACGTTGCTGGTGTTTGCCTGCCAGCAACCAGAAGGAAAGACGGGTACATCAACAGGTACCCCTGATCCGCTATTCGAATTGCTCAGTACGGAACAATCGGGAATTGATTTCTTAAACCAGCTGCAGGAGGATTCAACGGTAAACTACTTCACTTACCCCTATATTTATATGGGCGGGGGTGTGGCAGTGGGCGACCTTAACAACGACGGTTTGCAGGATCTATACTTCACCGGTAATATGGTGGATAATAAACTTTATCTGAATACCGGTGAGTTGACATTTAAAGATATCACCGATCAAGCCAAAGTAACCGGGGAAGGACGCTGGAGTACCGGAGTGACCATGGTGGACATCAACGCAGATGGATGGTTGGATATTTATGTCAGTGTATCGGGAAAATTTACCTCGAGCAACAACCTGCTCTACCTTAATCAAGGTGTTGATGATCAAGGGATGCCTGTTTTTGAGGAAATGGCTGAAGTCATGGGGATCGCGGATTCAGGGCGTACCACACAAGCTACCTTTTTCGACTATGACAAGGACGGAGACCTGGATTTATACCTGGCCAACTATCCCTTTACCAGCTTTAAAACCTCCAACAATACGTATCGACGTCTTATGGATCTGAAAAACCCGGAGCACTCCGATAAACTCTATCGGAATACGGGAAATGGAGCTTTTGAGGATGTTACTGAAATATCGGGGATTTTGAATTTCGGATTGGCCTTGGGTATCGTTACCGGTGATTTCAACCATGATGGCTGGGATGACATATATGTTTCCAATGACTTTGCCACCCCGGATTTCTTCTATTTCAACAACGGAGACGGTACTTTTTCGGAAAAAATCCGGGAGACTACTAAGCATACTGCTTTTTTTGGCATGGGTATCGATGCCGGGGACCTCAATAATGATGGTCTGCTGGATCTGGTACAAATGGATATGACCCCGGAAGATAATTTTCGCAACAAAGCCAATATGGCCAGTATGAATCCGCCGGCATTCTATGAGATGGTTAATCTGGGGTTGCATTTCCAGTACATGCAAAATGCGGTACAATTAAACCAGGGAGTGTTGGAGAAAGGATACCCTCATTTTAGCGATATAGCCCGCATCACGGGCATGGCTACTACCGATTGGAGTTGGGCGGGTTTGTGCGCTGACTTGAACAACGATGGCTGGAAAGATGTCTTTGTAACCAACGGCACCCGCAAGGACATTAATAATAAGGATTATTTTAAGAAAATTGATAAGGCCACACCTGCTCAGCGTGAGAAATTTGATTACGTAAAACTTAGTAAGGAAATTCCTCATGATCGCATAAATAACTATGTGTTTAGAAATGACGGTGATCTGAATTTTACCAGTATAATAGAGGATTGGGGTCTTGGTTTTGAGGGATTCTCCAACGGCGCCGCATATGCCGATCTGGATAATGACGGCGATCTGGAGATAGTGGTTAACAACATTGATGATCCTTCTCAGATATTTAAAAACTATACGGTAGAACGTGGTAAAGGTCACTACTTGAGAATCGATTTGATCGGGTCAGCTGATAACCCTCTGGGATTAGGCGCGGTAGTGACCATTAAAACTCCAGAAGGAAAGCAATTGCATTCACATACCCTTACCAGAGGATTCCAGTCTTCGACAGAACCATTTATTCACTTTGGTTTAGGCTCCCAAACCCGGATAGAGGAAGTAGAAGTTAGTTGGCCCGACGGCCGTTGGCAGATAATAAACCATGTTGCAGCCGACCAGGTGCTGAAAGTTTTACATTCGAATGCCATAGATTCCGCGCCAGGGAAGAAGAATACGGAATCAAAATTATTTGCCGAAGTAAGCGATCAAATTGGACTGGATCATTTGCATCAGGAAAACCCCTATAATGACTTTGCCTATGAGGTGCTTTTGCCCCATGTGTATTCACAATTCGGGCCAGCCTTAGCAGTGGGTGATATCAACAGCGACGGATTGGATGATTTTTTTGTCGGTGGTTCGGCGGGATTTCCCGCTGCCATCTATCATCAACAAACTGATGGCACTTTTGACAGTCTCAGTAGCGGACCCTGGTTGGAACATCAGGTCTATGAAGATATAGGGGCTGCCTTTTTTGATGCAGACGGCGATGGAGATCAAGATCTTTATGTGGTTAGCGGGGGCAATGAATTCCCCCTGGGATCCACTCAATTGCAAGACAGGCTTTATCTAAATAATGGAAGTGGAGGATTTGTTTACAGCGAGGCGTCTTTACCTCCAATGCTCACCAGTGGCTCCAGGGTAAGACCCGCCGATTTTGATCAGGATGGAGATATGGACCTGTTTGTAGGAGGACGGGTAAAACCCAGGACCTATCCTCAACCGGCTAAAAGTTACATTTTGCTTAATGAAGGTAATGAAGAAGGAACTCCTAAATTTGTAGATGCCACTTCCCAATTGGCGCCGGAATTGGAACAGGCAGGTTTAGTGACAGATGCTGGCTGGGTAGATTATGATCAGGACGATTTGCTGGACTTGATAGTAGTAGGAGAGTGGATGCCCCTCACCTTTTTCAAAAATACCGGGAATGTCTTTGAGAATAAAACTGAGGAGTACGGTTTGAGTAAAACCACCGGGTGGTGGTATAGTATAATTTCCAAGGATTTTGATAGCGATGGAGATCAGGATCTGATGGCCGGAAATTTAGGATTAAACTACAAGTATCAGGCCTCTCTTGAGGAGTCGTTTGATGTGTATGCTTATGATTACGACAAAAATGGCAATTTGGACATCGTATTGGGGTACTACGAGGACGGCGTGCAATATCCGGTAAGAGGCCGTCAATGTTCTTCCCAACAGATCCCTGTTATCAGCATAAAGTATGAAGATTATAACTCCTTTGCCAATGCTACTCTGTCGGAGATATATTCAGATCAGGATTTGGAGGCCTCTTTGCACTATCAGGCCCATACCTTTGCCAGTAGTTACATTGAAAACCAAGGCAATGGCCGGTTCGAGGTTCGGCCCTTACCTAATCAGGTTCAACTTTCCAGTATCAACGCCATGGTACCCGGTGATTTTAACGGAGACGGACATCTCGATGTACTGGCAGCAGGAAACCTTTATGGAGCTGAGGTAGAAACCACCAGGAATGATGCCGGTTATGGTAATCTATTAGTTGGAGATGGAAATGGTAATTTCGAAGCTGTTCCTTACCAGAACAGCGGTATTTATTTACCTCACGATACCAAAAATATGTCTAAACTTCAGACCACCTATGGTCCTCTGATAGTAGTTGCCAATAACCAGGATTACATCAAAATACTCAAACCGAATGCCGTAGCTGTTCCATGAGGTGGTTCTCAGTAATTGGTTTTTCAATATTAATATTAATTTTTTTCTGGCTGGGGTGTGACCAAAGGGAATCCCCTGAAAACGTTATCCGATATCCCAGAAACACTACTGATCTCACTGACGAACAACTGGCCCGGGCTTTTTGCGGCGCTTGCCATCAGTTCCCTTCCCCGGGGCTTTTAGAAAAATCCATGTGGGAAGGAAGGGTACTTAAGGACATGGGGCGGAGGTTGGGAGTTCGCATAGATGATTATGATCCGTACTTTCAGCGTACCATGATGGATGCCTATCTTTTACGTAGCAGAGGTATCTATCCGCAGGACAGTGTTATATCCGGCCAGGAATATCAGAGGATAATTGATTTTTATTTGAACCATGCGCCTCCTAAAATAGAGGCCGTTAAGGTCGATAGCTTAAACATCGTCCTGAAAAATTTTAAGGTACATGTTATAAATAATCTACCGGCGGAACCCTTGGCCACCATGGTCAAATTTGATACTGAAAATAGCCGGGTATATTGGGGAAGCCGGCGAGGTGATTTTATGGTGATCGATACAGCTGGTCGGGTCACCCGTCAGGTTGAACTTCCAAGCGGTCCATCGGATTTAGTCATCTCCAATGGCAAAGAATATCTGCTTATCATGGGTAACATGGACCCCTCAGAAGAAGCCCTTGGCTCATTAATGATCTTTAATGATCCATATCAAACCTCGGAACTGCTTACTAAACTTAAACGTCCAGTTGATTTTTCAGCAATTGACCTGAATGGGGATAATCTAACGGACTTTTTAATATCACAATTTGGCGATCAACTAGGTCGATTAAGCTGGTATGAAGCTGTCGACACCGGTTACATTGAGAGAATTATTAAGAAAGTACCCGGAGCTATACAAACCCACTATGGCGATTTTAATAAGGATGGCAAACCCGATATTGCCGCCCTTTTTACTCAGGGAGACGAAGGGATTTCTATCTTTTACCAGTCTGATGACGGCTTCAGAGAAGACCGAGTGCTTAGTTTTCCGCCGGTCTATGGATCCAGTAGTTTTCAAATGGTTGATTTTGACGGCGATAACGACCAGGATATCCTGTACACGGCAGGAGACAACGCAGACTTTACTTTCTCATTGAAGAATTATCACGGAGTTAGAGTTTATCTCAACGACGGAGAGAACAATTTCAGCGAAGCATATTTTTACCCAATGTATGGTGCTATGAACGCCATGGCTTCAGATTTCGATCAGGATGGAGATATGGATATTGCTGCGGTCAGCTATTTCCCTGATTTCGATGCCCCGACCCCCCGGGGATTTGTTTATCTGGAAAATCAGGGTGATTACACATTTGTCACCTCCACATTTCCTCAACAGGTCAAAGGACGTTGGCTGGTTATCGATGTGGCAGATTATGACCGGGATGGTGATACGGATATAGTCATTGGGTCGCTATTGTTTAAAATAAGAGCGGCACCGCAGAAACTGTCAGATGGTTGGACTGAAAGTAATATTCATGCCGTCATTCTGGAAAATACCCTAAATTAACCCAATTCCCCTGTGACTGCTTATGACTCGCCTGTTTGACAGCATTGCGATACAGCGAAAGCGAAGCAGTCAGGAGTATTCCGAGTGCCTATGCTGCTGCTGCTTATGACGTACTATGGTAAGTGTCTGATTTTAAACTTTTTACCAAATTCAGTCGCTTAAATATTTACAAAGTAGGTCGCTTGCTATACCATCGCCCACTCCCAGTCATTGCGATGAGCGTAGTGAAGAAGCAAACTCCTTGGCAACCTGGTGAGTCTGACTATGTACGTGGCTAGCCTTGAATGGGATTGCTTCACTGCGTTCGCAATAACGTACTATGGTCTGTGTCTGATTTTAAATTTTTTACCAAATTCAATCGCTTAAATATTTACAAAGTAGGTCGCTTGCTATACCATCGCCCACTCCCAGTCATTGCGATGAGCGTAGTGAAGAAGCAATCTCCTTGGCAACCTGGTGAGTCTGACTATGTACGTGGCTAGCCTTGAATGGGATTGCTTCACTGCGTTCGCAATGACGTACTATGGTATGTGTCTGATTTTAAATTTTTTACCAAATTCAGTCGCTTAAATATTTACAAATTCAGTGGCTTGCTATACCATCGCCCACTTCCAGTCATTGCGATGAGCGTAGTGAAGAAGCAATCTCCTTGGCAACCTGGTGAGTCTGACTATGTGCGTGGCTAACCTTGAATGGGATTGCTTCACTGCGTTCGCAATGACGTACTATGGTATGTGTCTGATTTTAAATTTTTTGCCAAATTCAGTCGCTTAAATATTTACAAATTCAGTGGCTTGCTATACCATCGCCCACTCCCAGTCATTGCGATGAGCGTAGTGAAGAAGCAATCTCCTGGCAACCTGGTGAGTCTGACTATGTACGTGGCTAACCTTGAGTGGGATTGCTTCACTGCGTTCGCAATGACGTACTAGGGGATGTGTCTGATTTTAAACTTTTTGCCAAATTCAGTCGCTTAAATATTTACAAATTCAGTGGCTTGCTATACCATCGCCCACTCCCAGTCATTGCGATGAGCGTAGTGAAGAAGCAATCTCCTGGCAACCTGGTGAGTCTGACTATGTACGTGGCTAACCTTGAATGGGATTGCTTCACTGCGTTCGCAATGACCTACTAGGGGATGTGTCTGATTTTAAACTTTTTACCAAATTCAGTGGCTTAATTCATGTTCACTTTGTCTATAGCCTAACCTGCTACCCGAACGTCAGGTGTTTGGTGTGTTTTTGTAGAAAATATTCAAGCTCGATATGATGTTGCTACATGTGGTCGGGTAGGGGACTGGTATTGGTCCAACCTCCATCCACAATAATGGTTTGTCCATTGATATGCCGGGCTTGTGGCCCCAATAAAAACAGGCATGCGGCTGCAATATCATCGGTGGTAGCAGGCGTACCGGTTGGTGTCACCTTGCTCCAGTCTTTTGCGTAGTCAGGGTCAATATTAAGTGTCCGGGGAGTCAGCGTTGCGCCCGGAGCGATACAATTTACGGTGATTCCGTGAGGACCTAACTCCGGGGCCAAATTACGGGCTAACATGCGTAAAGCAGCCTTGGTCATTCCGTAGCCCTCCATACCTTTATGGGCTTGGACGCCGGTTACCGAAGACAAGAATATTATGCGGCCGCCAATATGGTGGTGGATCATCGACCTTGAAGCAGTTTGCGCCAAAAAGAAGGAGCCTTTGATATTCAAGTTTAACATCTCTACCAGTTTATCCTCCGGGAAATCAGCAAAGGGACCGGCATGAGTAATACCAGCGTTTGCTACCACCAAGCTCAAGGGACCAAATTTCCGGCATACCCGGTCAACCATTTCATATACCAAATCTTTATCCGAAGCATCGCCCGCATGAAAGATACAGGTGGACTGGTGTTGCTTCAGAGACTCTTGCGCCGATTTCAGGGATTTCTGGTTTAGATCATTAATAAGGATTTTAGCGCCTTGATTTAACATGGCAGCAGCAATGGACAGGCCTATGCCTTCTGCAGCTCCGGTGATGATCCCTACTTTATCTTTTAGTAATGACATAATCTTTAATCTACAATCCAAAGTCAGCCGGAGGGCGTCGATGATGGGTATGTTGCTCGTAACTGTAAGCGATGGCTATAATCCTCGCTTCATCAAACAATCTCCCCAATATTTGCAATCCGGCCGGTAATGATCCTGAGGTAAAGCCCATAGGAACCGTGATAGCCGGCTGACCGGTATGAGGTGCAATAATTTGACTGTTATCGCCTAAGTATTCCTCTTCGAAATTAAGCAGGTTGGCTGGCGGGTGTTCCCAACTGGGATAGACCAATACATCCACCTGCTCCCGGTCCATTGCCTCTTCAATGGCCTGACGGAAGGCAATCCTATGAGGGTCAGTGAAGGCGTCACCGCAAGGAGGTAATCCAGCTGCACGACCGCTGTGAGTGAGGAAATAATTCATACGCTCCCTGGCAAAAGGAGTGGCTGTTGTCTTGTCAACCAGGTCCTCCAATGATCGTAAATCCGGGTCATCAACAAATTCTTTTAAGTGTGCTTCTATATCCTTCCGAAATTCCGAGCACCACTGGTTTCTACGCAAGGAATCAAAACCCTGAATATAAATAGAATCCACGATTTGGGCGCCCTGGTCAGACATCGCCCCGAGCGCCGCTTGAAAAAGGCTGTCAATTTCCTGATTTGGAGGCTCATCAGCTAACCCTCTTAAAACCCCAATCCTGGCTCCGGTCAAAGCGTCGGTGTCCAGATAGTCGGTATATGATTTTATGTAATCACCACCCTTTTGGGTGATGGGGTCAGTAGCGTCAACTCCTGCTATTACTTCTAAAACCTTCGCCGCATCTGTAACTGTCCGGCACATAGGCCCGCCCACATCGTTGCGAAGATACAACGGTATTATACCTGAGCGGCTGGTAAGGCCTAGCGAGCTGCGAATTCCTACCAGAGCCGTATGGGAGGAGGGGCCTCTTATGGAATTGCCGGTATCTGTTCCCAGTCCCACCAACCCTAAATTAGACGCGATACCTGCAGCGGTTCCTCCACTGGAACCTGCCGGAACATGTTTTAAACTGTAAGGATTTTTAGTGGTACCAAAGGTTGAGCTGTTGGTATGCATAGGGCTGAAAGCCCACTCTGCCATATTGGTTTTAGCCAGTATGATGGCCCCTGCAGCCTTCAACTTTTGTATTTGGAATGCGTCATTTTCGGGAATGAAACCGGCCAACGCTTTTGAGCCTGCGGTGGTGGGTAAGCCTTTGGTATGATAATTATCCTTTACCAGCATGGGTATCCCATGAAGGGGT
Organism: Cyclobacteriaceae bacterium; assembly: GCA_965224285.1. GTDB lineage: Bacteria > Bacteroidota > Bacteroidia > Cytophagales > Cyclobacteriaceae > JAJCYK01. Next base: position 1,304,488 of record OZ245043.1, on the reverse strand, counting down.
AGCAATTTCCCGGTGGTCCTGAACAGGCTGTCCAGGCTTTTTGCCTCAGACAAGGCATCCGGGTTTAGGTAGGTAATGGCATTGATCTTATCATTCCATTTTTCGATTCGATCCAGGTAATATTGGATCAGCTCTTCACTGGACAGGGAGCCCTGGCGGAAGGCAGCATGTACTTCAGCTATAGTGATTTCAGATAACTCAAGCTGATCCAAATGATTTGTGGTATCTGGCCTGGCACAACTAGACAGCACTATAAGCGCCACAGTGATGCAGATTGGCAAATATTTAATGGAATCCATGGTGTACTTGAAAGTTACCCTTGGAATAAGATACATAAACTATAATAGAAACCGAATAGGTTAGTCTTAGTTAGTAAAATGGCTTTCAGAAATGGGGCAAATATCAAAAAGGTGTTAAAACATTGATTTGTTTGGTTTTAGCTTCAAATTTATCTAACTTTAGTATCGCCAGCTTATTAATATAATTATATAAATAATTTATATAATTATATCGTTAATACCCTATTATACCCAAACACACCTAAACTGATTAACTATGAAAGTCGCCGGAAAGTTATTTTATATTCCTTTAGTTATCTCGATACTTATGTTTGGCTGCGATACTTCACAGCTGACTGAAGAGCCGGATGTAGCGCAACAAGAACAAATATCGGAAACAGGGAATAGTTTAAAAGATACTAATACCAATACCAGAGTAACCTCTTTGGTGCTGGCTGGATTTACAGTGGAATATCAGGGTCAAGTCTTTGATGGTACCTCCACCACCTTTAATTACTTGGTAACTGGCCCTTCCAATGACATGCATTTTCGACTGGAGCTTCCTGAATGTGGCCCAGCAGACCCAAGCTTTATACCTGCTAATGGTACCAATACTTCAAATGATCCACTGGTTAATCCCGGTGTGGAATGGAGCCCTCCTACTGGAGCTGGCCCATTTGAATTTAAGGTAACCTATGAAGGATTTGTACCAGAAGGACTGGTTTTGGTTTCGGTCAAAGCTAACAATATCACCGAAGTGGGCCTCATCTCCGGAGCATGCGCCCGTACATTCGATATCGCCGGTAAAGTGTTTACTGATGCAGATGATGATTTCGTACTAGATGAGAATGAAACCGGCATCGAAGGTGCAACAGTTAAGTTGCTGGACGAAACGGGAAGCTTGCTAACCTCCATGCAAACTGACGACGAAGGTAACTACCTGTTTGAAGACGCAGTACAGGGAGATTATTCCGTTGAGGTGGACCCTCAGACAGTGGCTGCTACCGGTTCTGATTATATTGAACCGCTGGTTACCCTGCTTGATGTAACCGTAGGCCCCGATGCCAGCGGCATCAACTTTGGCTTTGCTCCCAAGCCGGCGGTTATTGTAAATGACCTTAAATTTAATGATTTGTTGACCAACGGGGAATCGGTGAAGTTTTGGAAGGATCAATTAAAAGTTGCAGTTAGCGGGAAAGGAGGACCTCCAACTTATGATAAAACCCAATTAGTAGCATTTATCGCTATAATCAGAGGTTTAGGACTTACGGACGCTGGGGATCCTTATTTTGTCGGTATGACAGATGATGAGGCTCTACAGGCCGCATTAGCAATACTCAGTGTTAAAACCAATAAGTCCGATGTGGATGCATTACGGCAGCAGCTACTGGCAACGGAGTTTAACCACGCAGCGGGATTGGGATTGCTTAATGATTTGGAACTGCAAGAGATCCTAATCGGATGGGGTGAGTCGATCCTGGTGGAAGCCCAAGCCATTGGATCCAGCCCTGAAAAGGGATCAACCGCCACTTCGAGAACCTCAGGTGGACTCGATGATGCTTTGAGCGTATTCGGTTCTATTAATAAGAGTTCCGGAGGCGGAGGAGCTGGAAACTAATTGTAACTAAAACGGATAAAATTACGGAGGAAAATGATGTCATTTTCCTCCTTTTCTATTTATGAGGGTCATTAATCAAAGACCAGGATGGCCTCCGAACGGTTCGATTTCAACAAATTAACAGCCGGAAGAAAGAACCATTTTACGCCTTAAGTTTAGCTTGCATAACTTAAGCCGCAAGCCTCGAGAAAGTTTCTAACTTTATTTATTAAAACCCATTTACTATTCCAGGTATGACCAATAAGCTTTGGTGGCAATGACAGTGTGACTGAGGAAATAACTAGTTTAGTAAATTAGAGGTTCTTGAATTATGGATCCTAGATCACCTTCAACGCGTCGTAAAAATTTTCACGCATTAAACATTAGGAACTCTTTAGTTTACCACGCGGGATGTAATTATGAGTTTGCTATAAAAAAATGCTTTAACGGGGGCAAACTAGCAAATTATTTTTCGGTCATGGTCTCTATACCGCTCCAATCTTCACTGACTCCGTTTACCATGAATTGAGCTGACCGCTTCAAATAGAGGGTGGCAGCTTTATCACCGGGCAGCTTGCTAAGCACTTCCTGAAAAGCAGTGGCCGCATGGGTAAAATCTTTATTGAAATAATCGTTTAGTGCGGTTTCAAATATCGGTTGTAGCTCTTGCTTAAGCTTCACAGTCTGTTCTTGATCGCCGTCATAGAATTCATAAATCTTTAAAGCCTGGTTCTTACCTTTAACCTGCACCAGCCCCAAACCACGGTAATTAAGGTCAGATTTGTCCTCGATGCCATCCAAAGTAGGTTTACTTATAATGATAGATGCCCCGTAGTGTTTGGTGAGTCCTTCCATTCGAGCTGCGGTATTTACCGTATCTGATACCACTCCGGCATCCATTCTTTCACCATCGCCGATAATACCCAACATCAATGGGCCGGTATGCAGGCCAATACCTACCTGGATCTCTTTATACCCATCTCTAATACGTTTTACATTATATTCACTGACGGCCTTTTGTATACCAATAGAGGCCATCACCGCATCCTTTGGATTGCCTAAAAACAAGGCCATAATACCATCTCCCAGAAACTGGTTGACAAACCCGCCGTGTTTTCGGATCAGTGGGGCCACCCGACTTAGATAGGCGTTGAGGAAGTTAAAATTTTCTTCCGGTGTCATAGTCTCAGAAAGTGAACTATAACTGCGAATATCAGAAAAGAACACGGTTACTTCTCCTTGCACCTGATCGCCCAGCTTTACATCCAATATGCTTTGCCTTCCAATGCTTTTCAGGAATTCGCGTGGTACGAAACGACCGTAGGCAAAGTTGATCTTAGCCAAATTTAAGTGAGTCTTAATCCTGGCCAACAGCTCCGACTTGGTAAAAGGTTTGGTGATATAATCGTTGGCTCCGGCAGCCAGCCCCTGGATAAGGTCGGTAACCTGGTCCTTGGCGGTTAGCATAAGGATAGGTAACTCATTGGCCATATAGCGCTCACGCATTTTCTGACACACCTCAAACCCCGACATCTTAGGCATCATGACATCCAGTAATACCAGGTCAATCTTCTGTCCGTTATCCTCAATAATTTTTAGCGCTTTTCCTCCATTTGGCGCCTGTAGAATTTGATAGCCTTCCGCGGTAAGGTGATTCCACAGTACTTTGCGATTAACCGGCTCATCATCCACTATAAGGATCTTAAATTCTCCACTAAGGTCTGCTAACTCAAGATCTGTGGTTGGCTCATCCTCACTCACGCCATTTCCATCGAATTCAATGACTGTACTGGGAGTTGATGTCCTAGCTGACTTTGCTGCTTTTTTGCCGCCGGAGGCTAATGGAAGGGTAAAGTAAAACTCCGACCCTTCTCCTGGATTGCTGCTCACTCCAATGCTTCCACCATGTAACTCAATTAATTGCTTAGTAATACTTAATCCCAAACCGGTTCCCCCATATTCCCTGGCCGTCTCACCATCAGCCTGTTTGAATGACTCAAATATGACCTTTATTTTATCCTCTGGTATTCCGATTCCACTATCCACAACACTGATCCTAACAAATTCACCTTCTAATGCCGCGCTGATCTTCACAAATCCGTTTTGGGTGAATTTGATGGCATTCCCTACCAGATTATGCAATATTTGAAACAATCTGTTTTCATCCGCCATTACCGCCGGTAAGTTCTCCGGTACCTCATTAGTCAACTCTACATTCTTTCCCTGGACCAGGATTTGGGACAGATTTAATACTACCTCCACGGTAGCCTTTAAATCAACTGCCGCCAGTTGTAAGGCCAGGTCCTCATTCTGAATCTTACTGAAATCCAGAATATCGTTTACCAGGCTGGCCAAACGTTTTCCCGATGAATAGATCATCGACAGATCCTGTTTTATTTTGGGATTTTTTTCTTGTCCAATCAGGGATTCAGTAAGTCCAATAATTCCGTTAAGCGGTGTCCTTAGTTCATGAGAAGTGTTGGCCAAGAACTGATCCTTTAATTTATCTATCTGTATTAATCTTCGACTGACTTCTTTTTGCTTTTCCAGTGCCAACGCCTGTCTTTTGGTTTTATAGCGTATGTAGCCGAATAGTAAACCACCTGCAATTAAGGCCTGTATCAGGAAGGACCACCATCTCAACCACCAGGCAGGTTTAACGCTGAAGGAATACTCAAGGGGAGTTTCTGTCCACGCCCCCTCGTGATATCCTGCTAGAACCTGAAACGTATACTTTCTGGGGATAAGGAAGGCCGGTAAATTAGTATACCGGATCTTGTTTTCTTCGGTTATCTCGGACCACTCTTCATCAAATCCCTGCAACCTGGTTTGATATCGTAGGTTACGCTCGGCTATATAACTAAGGGCTGCATATTGGAAGGAGATCTCGTTATTACCGGTACTACCCTCAGAAAATTCGGCTTTCTCCAGGTTGAGCAGTGGGGCGTGGGTAACCTGAGCATCCAACGCCGGATTATATATGGTCAATCCCTTGGCTGTGCCGTATAACACTTGGCCTTGTTCGTCTATAAATACCGACCCGTAGTACCAGACCTCATTGTCTACTAACCCGTTCTGCTTAGTGATCCTTCTTAAAACAGTTTTTGTTTCGGGATCAATTTCAGCTAAGCCCCCGTTGGTGCCCACCCAAATAGTATTAGTTGCCGTTGAATAGTCCATGGAGGTGATATTATTTGCTGCAAGTCCTTCCTCCTTGCTTAACGTGGCAACATTTTTAACAGGTTGACCTTCCAATGCTGATAATCCTTTGGTGGTTCCCATCCAGATGACATTTTCCACCACCAAAAGCGACTCCACGTTATCAGATAGTGATCCCATTGACTCATTCCAGGTTGATTGAAATACTTCCTCGACGATTTCCTGCCCCATCACTTCAGTACTACCGGGGAAATAATGTGGTCGACTGGCTTTTTGCTCAAGATCTGCCAAAGTAAGCCTGTCCCTACTGGAAAATAATCCACGGTCACGGGTGCCTACCCATAGTTTTCCCTGACTGTTACCGGCGATGGCATGGAAGTACGTTGAGGGCAGTCCGGCACCGGAACGAAAAATATACCATTGTTCCTCCACCAGGCAATAAAGATGCTGATAACCAGGGAACCATAAACTTTCCACTGTAGCTGAACCTAGATCATTCACCGGCAGTGAGATCTTAGTAGCAGAGTATATACTGTGGTCATCGTAGGTAGTCATCGTAGCAGGCTGTCCCAAGAACGAAATAGTCTGCTGGTATAGGCCAGGGGGTGGGGGAGCAGCATCTAGCACGGAAAGGCAGTTGATGCCTTCCGAAGAGCCTATCCAAAGCCTGCCCTCCTTATCCTCTAACAGACTGGTAACTCTATCAGACAACAAACCATGGTTTTTGCGTATGCTTTGTGAATTTCCCTCGGAAGTTATTGAAGTAACTCCGGCGCCTGTAGTGGCCGCCCAGATCAAACCGGAATGTCTTCCGGACCGTAAGACGGCATTAAGTGATGGATTTGCAAATATCGGGCGACCATTTAAGGTCATGGATTCAGTGTAGCTAAGAAAGGCTCCGTGGTTACTGCGCAGTTTGCTTATGCCGCCGGATTGCGAAAACCAAAGGTTGTTTTCGCCGTCCAGAAATATGTCATTTATGTTATTGCTCAAAAAACCATTTTGCTGATTGAGTCTGGTGATGCTTTGTTGTTCGTCTATTCTCAATACACCTGAACCATAACTGGCTACCCAGATGGTGCCCTGTAAATCCTGCTTTATGGCAATTAAACGGTTAGAGATTTCCGTGGAGATTACTTCAATATTTGCCTGGTTTAGTTTCCAGAGAGTTCCATTCCAACAACCACCCCAAAGCTGTCCTGAAGAGGTTTCAAATAGCACCTCTGTTTGGCAGGGGGCGGTATCGGCATCGGTAAATAATATCCCTTCCGTTTTTCCGGGCGGGAAAAATTCCACATCGCCATCTTCCAGGCTTACCCACACTGTTCCGTCTTGGCGGGAAATTAATGCCCTTACTCTTCGATTCTGATGATTATTTCCGTAATCGGTTTTGATGGTATCCACTGTAAGATCAGATAGGCTTTCAAAGCTGTATTTAATGATTCCGTTTTCTTCGGTGCCTATCCAAATGCTACCCAAAGAATCGCTAATCATACGATTATGTACCACCGCTATATTAGCAAGAGGTATGCTATCGATCATATTATTAAAGCGAGGTCTTTCATTAAGCAGGTAATCCTGCAAAGGCTTTTCACTTACTGCAATACCCGCGTCAGTACTGACCCACAACCGTCCCAGGGCGTCCTCGATTACTTCATAAACCGTAAGTGTAGGCAGGCCGTCGGTTTCTGTGAATAAAACCGTTTCATTTCCGTTATAGCGGATCAAACCAGAGGAATAGACAGCAAACCATAAATAGCCGTATTGATCCTGATACGAACTTTGCACTTCCGCCGATGGCAGTTGCATTATCTCGGATTCCTGGGTGTAATGAGTGAAAGGCAACTCCTGACCCATATGCTGTAACGGGCCCATCAGACATACCGCTATTGTGCAGAGGTACTTGACTCTTGCTAATAAGTTTAATGGTCGGGTATACATCTCGGTTTTAAACCATCGCCGGCTAGTTTGAAATTACCCTAAACCTATTAAATATGCAATTTAATGGCTTAAATTGGATGTTTTAGTACTTATGCCGCTTGATTCAGTTTATCATCCAATGAGGAGCTATGGCTATCGCTGGCAAACATTCTGCCTATGGTCAATCCCTGGACAATAATTGAGAATACTACCACACAGTAAGTGATGGTTACCAGGATAGTCTTGTACTCAAATTCCGGCAGGGATAAGGCTAGCGCTACACTTATACCTCCTCTCAAGCCTCCCCAGGTTAATAATTTGATGGTTTTATTAGGTGAATCACCTCGTCGGTTCAATAGTCGCAGAGGTAAGCCCACTCCCACCAGTCGACTTAAAAGGACCACGGCAATCGCTACTATCCCTGCCATAAAATGATTGAAAGGAAAAACTACCACTACCATCTGCAATCCGATCAGTATAAAAAGGATGCCATTAAGCACCTCGTCAACCAGATCCCAGAATTTCAACACGTAATCCCCTGCTACATTAGCCAATGATTTTTTCCTGCCTTCATTTCCAATAAATAAGCCCATCACTACCATGGCCAGGGGCCCGCTCACGTGCAATTTCTGGGCGGTGACGGTGCCCACCAATACCATGGTCAGCGTGGCCAGGATCTCAAGTTGTACCTGGTCATTATCTACTGCTTTCAGGAAATGAAATCCTGCGTAACCCAAAATAATGCCTAATCCAATTCCACCGATTACCTCCTGTGCAAAAAGACCCATAGCTGAGGAAATTTGAAAATTCTCCATTCCGGCGCTGGATATTTCGTAAATGGTCAGAAAAACCACCACACCGATCCCATCATTGAAAAGAGATTCACCACTGAACTTCACTTCCAGATTTTTGGAGATCTGATATTCTTTCACCATCGCCAATACGGCAATAGGGTCGGTAGGGGAAATCAGGGCACCAAAAAGTAAACAATAAATAAAATCAAGTTGGATCCCCAAAAACGGCAGCAGGTAGTACATCAAGCCGGCTGTCACCCCGGTGGAAATTAATACCCCTACGGTCGCCAAGGTCAAAATGGACCATTTCTCCTCAGCCAGCTTTTGTAAATTAATATGGAGAGCGCTGGCAAACAGTAAAAAACTCAGCATAATGTTTAACAACACATCGCTGAAGTTTACCTCCCGTATAACGTTGCCAGCTAATTGCGTGATGTTTGGATTGAACATACCCCACACCTCAATAGCCAATGACATGCCCAAAGCCATTATCATCATACCAATGGTGTAAGGCATCTTTAAGACTTTGATATTCAAATAGGTGAACACCGAAGCCAAAAAAATTAATAGGGTAATTACCTCCAGAAACTGCATAGTGGTCTTTCTTGGAGGGTAATTCTAACTTATAATGCTCAGAAATTCAGCCACTTTTTATCGGCTAGCGGACGCATGTATTATTTCATGGTTTTTTTAAAAATAAAGGCCGCTTTTGCAAGCGACCTTAGGATTGGGTCAAACCCGACAATGCTGTATCCAATAATTATTGAGTGGATTCTTCATTGGCTTCCGCCTCCTCCTGCTCTTTTAATATTTCTTTAGCTTTGCGGATGCGATCACGACGACTTTCAAGTTTTTCTTCCCATTTACGTGCTTTCTCTTCAGCCTCACTAATTTTTTCTTCCTTTTCCTTGATCACCTCCTCGTCCACCTCTCCGGATTCCTTTTCCTCTTCCACTTTTCTTTTGGCTTCTTCCACTTTCTGTTTGGCTTCCGCCAGCTTCCCTTCACTATCAGCTAACTCATCTTCCATTTCCTTCACCTTGGCTCTGGCCTCGGCAGCTCTCTGCTGACCGAACTCTTTTCCATATACCTCTTTGTTGCGACCGTAGGCATTACCTTTTCCCTTGAATTCCGATCGCTTATCAGCTTTATCCTTCTCGGCTTTGGAGTTATCAAACTTCTTTTGAGCTTTTTCCGCCTGTGCTGAAGCTGATTCTTCAGCATCATCCGCGGCATCCTGCATGTCCTCCATGTCCTCGGCTTCGACTTTCTGGGCTTTTTGTTTTTTGATTTCCTTTTTCTCCTTTCCCTTACCCTTGTTTTCCTGAGATTTCCCCTGGGCCATAATAGACACCGGTGAAAATAAAAAAGTGCAAAGAAGGAGTACTAATCCTATGCGTATCATAATTAAAAAATTTAAATAATGTTAAATGTCTTCCAGTAGCTGGTCGATTGATGCTTCAGCTTCCCGGGTTTCTTCCTGAACAGCCTTTACTTCCATTTCCAATTCCGTAGCCAGTGAATCCACTGTCTCGATCCGTTGAATTTCTTCTGCCGTAGGCTGTTTCTCTCTGGTACATAGTGTTAATACCAATAATCCTACCAAAAGGAGGTAGGGCAGGGTCATTTTTATTAGAGCAGTCATAAAAAATAAATTTGTCTAAAAAATCTACTGTAATACAAATATAAAAAATTGGATTAAATTGAGATAGAAAAAGATAAATTCTTATTTATCAATGATTTCCCTATTCGAGTAATCCATATTGCATTCATTTACCTATTAACTTAAGATTGCTCCAATTTATTTCCGCAATGGTAGCAAAATTTAGCGGATGCCGTGTGATTTTCCGCCCCGCACTTGGAGCAGCTAAATCGAGTGTTAGTTTTTTGGACTTGGGTCAACTCAGCAGTAACAATACCGGTTGGGACAGCAATAATAGCGTAACCCATGATCATAATAATGGATGCAATGGTCTGGCCCAGGATAGTTTGTGGAGCGATATCACCATACCCCACGGTGGTGAGGGTAACAATAGACCAGTATATGCTTTTGGGTATGGAGGTAAAACCATTTTCGGCTCCTTCCACCATATACATTATGGTACCCATAATGACCACTATAGTGAAAACTGCTCCCACAAACACCGTTATTTTATGACGACTGGCTTTTAAAGCCTGGGTGAGGCTATTTGCCTCGCCCAAATACCGGGATAATTTTAATATTCTAAATATCCTTAATAGCCTCAAGGCTCGGATAACTAAAAGGTATTGGCTGCCGGTAAAGATCAGACCCAAATAGGTAGGTATTACCGAGAGGAAATCTATTATCCCGTAAAAGCTGGATATATAATAGATGGGCTTACGAATGGATATCATGCGGGCCAGGTATTCCAGGGTAAATAATCCGGTAAATACCCATTCTGCAAACCGCAATGCGCTACCATACTGGGAACGAATATGATCAACACTCTCCAGCATTACCACTGCGATGCTCATAAGAATAGCCCAGAGCAGCGCTACGTCAAAGTTCTGGCCCGCATGGGTATTAGTGCCAAATATTACGATGAAAATCCTTCGACGCCATTCTTGTTTAGGCCACAGGTCTTTTTGGAATTCAATCCTGGTTTGGTCGATAAATCGCAGTTTTATCATTCCCTAGCCTTGGTCCTGATGCTCCTTAAAGGTAGTATTTTTATATGATCCGCCAAGATGACGACAGGCCATCAAGGAAGCCATGTTCTCAAAGGGGACTTTCTTCTTGTGATAATCATATGCCTCTTTCAGGGTTTTGGTGTAGTTGTTGTCACCCATGCTCAGGTCCACATCATCCATAGTAAACTGGCAGGGATGTTGATAACCGCTGCTATGGGTGATCTCCAGCATCTCTTTTCTTAAGGTTTTAGCATAGGTATAGAACCGATCGGTCTTATCAGGAATGTGAATTCCACTCTGTAGCCACCTATTTTGAGTGGCTACCCCAGACGGGCACCGATTGGTATGGCATATCTGCGCCTGGATACAACCGATTGCTATCATAGCTTCACGGGCTACATTAATGACATCTGCTCCCATGGCAAAAGCCATAAGGGCATTGGCCGGAAGCCCTAATTTACCAGATGCGCAAAAAACCATGTTATCAGTTAAATCATGCTCTAGCATCAACCGGTATACAGTGGTAAAGGCATAGGTAAAGGGTAAGGATACATGATCGGCAAATGAAGGAGGTGCTGCACCGGTTCCACCTTCTCCTCCGTCAATGGTAATGAAATCGGGGCCCCGCCCGGTTGATTTTATTATTTCAGCTAATTCCTGCCACATATCCATTTTACCTACTGCTGATTTGATTCCCACCGGAAGGCCGGTATTATCAGCAATATCTTCTATGAAATCTACCATTTCCGGGATATTGCTAAAAGCACTATGCGATGCCGGCGATAGCACATCCTTACCTACCGGGACGCCACGGATATCAGCGATTTCCTGAGTGATTTTTTTCCCAGGTAGCACTCCACCCTTACCCGGCTTGGCACCTTGTGACAATTTAACTTCAATAGCCCTGATAAAGGGGTTTTCCTCCACCAACTGCTTCAATTTGGGCATACTGAAATTGCCTTGATCATCTCGTACACCAAAATATCCGGTACCAAAGTGAAATACCACATCAGCTCCGTGGGAGTGATAAGGCGAAAGTCCTCCTTCGCCGGTATTGTGATAGCAGTTAGCCTTCAAAGCCCCTTGATTCATAGAGGTAACTGCCCTGGCGGATAGAGAGCCATAGCTCATGGCGCTAATATTAATCACACTGGCCGGCCGGTAGGGACGTCTTCTCCTACCAGCACCCATTACTTTCGCACAAGGGCAAAAAGCTGGGTCATCCCGATTAGGGTGGCCTTCAGGAACCGAATAAGGAATCATCGCGGGATTAATAAAAACAAACCCTGGCATATGCTGATCTTGATCAGTACCAAATCCCTGGTAGTTGTTCTGACTTTTGGCTGAAGCATATATCCAGGATCGTTGACGTCGATTGAACGGCAGTTCCTCCCTGTTGTTAGCTACTATATATTGTCTCAGCTCCGGACCAATGGATTCCAATAAGTATCTGAGGTGCCCGACTATAGGGAAGTTATGCTTAATAGTATGCTCTCGGTTGAAGATGTCCTTGAGAAAAAGTAGTATAAAAAAAATGATGACATACCCCCACCAGGGTAATTCAGCAAAAAAATCCAATACTGGGTTCATGACTATTCCGATTTGATCCAACGATAAGTCCTGGTAATAAAAAGCACCGTTATGGTGAGATAAAGTTCCTCATCTTTCATTTTAATCTGAGCCTTATATTCCTTTCCGCGGTTGAAACTATAAACCTTTCCTCCTGTCCAAGTAGATCCGTTGAACTTAAAATCCCTTAATATAGTCATTCCCTGCAATGGCTGATTTCGTTTGGTGGGATCGGGGTTGTTGACATCCAAACGCGGCTTACCATACTGGTCATTGGGTTCGGCCAGCCACACTATGCTGCCGCAAAAGCTTTTTCCGCACGGGTAAATCTTTACTTTATAGTTTTTTTTATCGTCTCTAAGCCAAATGCCGGTTATATCATCAGATTTTTGAGCCGCTGTGCTTAGGGGGATACAGCATAACCAAATTATCCATAGGGCCTTTTCTAACGTCATTATTTAAACCGGTTAGCTCCTATAACCGGATAAGAACTGATTATTGCCGACTTAACCGGGTCCAGCACAATTTCCCAATTCTGATTGGTATTTACATCGACATCTGCGGTAAATTCACCATATTTTAGCTGAATAGTCTGTTTCCCCGGCTGTACCCTTAAGGCATAGTATCCACTTTTGTCGGTGGTATCGGAAGTGGTCCCCATGCTGACCGTCACATTTGCAATCGCCTGGCCATCCTGGTCAATGATCCTGCCTACAGCCACATAATTACTAGCATCACCAACTGCTGGTTGCCTAGGCTCACCATTATTGGGAATATCGTCAGGTGGATCCTCTGCCTTGACTTCAGCAGCGACAATGGTATCCTGTACCTGTGTTTGCAAGTCTACCGGAGTCTCATTCGACTTCAAGTCACCTGAGGTGGGCATTTGTTGGGATGATGGTGGATACGTCTCCTGGGGTGGGGGTGAAAGGTCATAGGTTTGTGAAGTTTCACTTTGCATGTACCACCAGAATCCTGCAGCCGCCATTACTAGGGTAAAAGCGGCCACCAGCATTTTAGTAGTGGCTCCCGACTTCTTTTTAGAGATATGGTATTTGGTTGCAATTCTTTCCCTGGCGCTATCGACTGCCTTTTCGCAAAGATCCCACGGCACTTTTTCCAGCCCTTCCATGGCTTCAAAATAGAAATCGCTTTCCAGTAGGCGATCCTCAACTTCATACATTTCATCCGGCGACAGAGAGCCATTCAGGTATTTTTGTGTCATTTCCTGGGAAAGATGTCTGCGGCAATTGAACTGTGATGACAACCTGATTACTCTTTAATCCTGATATACATTAATACTTTTTTTGGCATTCCTTATGTGTCGCTTGATCAGCTGAACATCCCAACCGGTAATATCGGCGATTTCCTGGAAGCACTTTTGATCTTTGAAGAAAAGTTCGTGGCAGCGTTGCTGCTCGTTTTTTAAATTAATGATTTCATTTTCTAGTTTACTGATCTCCTCCTCAAAACTCTGATCGTCCTTTTCGTAGAAGGTAATAGGTGTGCGCTGGTCCCCGCCTAGGGCGATGATCTCATCACTCCGTGAGCGGGCTTTAGATCTCCAATGGAAGCAGAATTCCCTGGTATATTGGTAAAGCCAGGTACTGAAAACACGAATTTCCTGTTCGGGTACATCCTTAATTAGTTGCTTGAATATAGCATATACAATCTCCTGACTCTGTTTGGGTTCTTGTATTAGCTTATAAGCCAGACCGTATACCAGATACATATATGGTTCATAAACTCTTAATAGAAGGGCAATATCCTTAGTTTTCAGATATTTATGTAGAAGTGCCGATTCATCCCGGTTTTTGATCCCCACCCAATCCGTCAAAAGTTTTTTATCCATCCACCTGATTATAGTCAACAGCCTTCAATATAGTGAATTATAACTGTTTTTGGCGTAAAAAATCTACTTACATTAATAAAAAAACCGCTTAAAGTTCAATCGGATTTCATCCGGTTGGAGGGTGGAAATGCAATCTCAATCTCGGCTTTGGATCTTACTTTGTTACCATTAACTTTAGCAGGTTGCCAGGCCGGACCTCGTTGTAAATTCATGATCGCTTCCTCCTCACATCCATAGCCCAGTTTTTCAAGCACTGCAAAATCATTCAGTGTGCCATCTGGTTCCACCCAAAATTGCAATCTTACTTTACCTCGAACATCATGGTCCCTGGCGTCTTCCGGATATGTAAGATTTTGTCGCAGATATTCAGTCATATCGGGGGGTGGTTGGGCCGTTGGCGGTGGCTGTTGGCGGGAATCAGCAGCCTCCGCCCGTGTTATTGAAGGAGATCTTTCCTTGGCAAAACCGGATGAGGAGGTTTCCAGCAATACATTTATTTGTGGCTGTTCTTCCAAAGGTACCTGTTCAGGGACATAACGAGCGTCCTGAGTTATCAAGTAACCGGCTGATAGTGGAGCCTCCAAGTGGAAAAATCCGTTTCGATCCGAGGTGCTGGATATTGCGGTGCCTTCTACCAAAATCTCTACCCCCATTATTGGAGCCCCCGTTTGTTGGTGGGTTACTTTGCCCACCACTACCCGTACTGAATCTGGAATGGGGATCTCATCATAGGCCAATTCTTGTGGTAATGGGCTTTGGATCTCCTGTGGACGTGAGGACTTTTTTTCAACTGCAGGGCTTGGCGTATTTGAAAGTCTTGAATCCTGATCTGATTCACGATAATTGGGGCCTGGTTCAGGCTGAGAATTCTGGTGGGCAGATTCCACCTCCTCACTGATCAGGTTAGTGTTATCGCGCTGCCTCTCTAAGCGGGTTAACTCCTGATCTATCATAATTTTTTCACTACCAGTGCCATTTACCTTCTCCTCTTCCTCATCAGCTGATTCCGGTTTCAACGGAGCTTGAGGGGGAGGGGAAACTTCCAAGCTGTCCTGCACAATAGTGATAGTATTTGATTCATTATCAGGAAGTAGAAGATAGATTACTAATCCTGAAACAGCTACTAACATAATAACAGCGGCCATTTGCCACCATATCCGGGAGGGCAGTCTTTTTGATGTGCGGGTGTTCAATCGCCCATCAAGTTCCTTAAGATCAGCTCTTAGGCTTCGGCTATCCCTACCCGCTAATCCTTCAAGGGCTTCCCTCTCAAAAGGATTTTCAGCAAGATAGGCCTCTACCTTGGCCCGTAACTCTTCTGATAAAGTGCCAGTCAGGTATCCATCTACCAATTCTTCTGAAAGTTGTTCTAAGGGATTTTCGTTATGGGAATTGAGATCACTCACCTTTGATTTTTTCTTTTAAATTTCTTCTCCCATTCTGTATATAGCTCTTCACTTTTTTCAGCTCATATCCGGTAACCTGGGCTATCTCATGGTAAGATTTTCCATTATAGTAAAATAACTCCAGGCATGTCCTTTGGTGTTTAGGCAGGGTTAACATTGCTTTGGCCAAGGTCTGTTCCAGTTCTTGTTCCTGGCTTCTATCATCATGATGCTTATCATGAGCAATTTCCATAAAAGATTCAAAATTTTCACCTCTTTCTCTTGAGCTTTTCTCTTTACGCAAGATCATAAGACAGAAATTTTTACTGACTACATATAACCAGGATTTGAAATTGGCGATATCTGTTTTTTCAGCTTCTACAATCAGCTTTTCAAAAATTTGCATCACCGCGTCCTTGCTATCTTCCGGATGTTTTAAGTATTTCAAACAGACCCCGTATACCAGATCCATGTAACGTCGGTAGAGCGCTCCCAGCACTTCAAGGTCCTGTGACTGACGAAATTTTTCCAGTAGTACCTCATCTTTTATGGATCGGTACTTCGACTTGCCACCAATAAACATAGGTTTTGCTTCAGTCTCAAAGAGAATAATAACCTGAATATTAAAAAAGTCACCGGTAATTTATGGAATTCTCCTATGCCAGGCATCCTCTAGATAAAAACATATTCATATGAAACAGATCATGCTTATACTTCTGGTAGTTTTCAGCCATAGCCGGACCCAGGAATATTCATCTTCGATCACGGTTAAGGGCACAGTATTTAACCGTGCAACCTCCGCGCCGTTAAGTGGTGTTTTGGTACAAGAAAAAAACACCAAAATATCCGACACCACTGACAGCAAGGGCAGATTTTCATTACAGGTATCAGGGCCCGAAGTCTATTTGATATTTGAGGCCAAGGGCTTCAATCAAGTCACACTTAAAGCGACTAACAAGACAGATCTAAAGGTATACCTGACTCCCATCCAAGAAGTTGCAGATGAAGAAGCACAATTGTTGCAAGAAGTAGTGATAACAGGCGCCGCTCCCCGTCATGAGAGAAAAAGCCTTTCTTACAGCATAGGCAGCCATACCAGAAACAAGTTCAATACTGAAGAATACGCCTTTATAAAGGAGAACGGTTTTCTGGATCCTGCCAGAAACCCCTTGTCTACTTTCAGCATTGACGTGGATGCCGCTTCATACAGCAACATGCGACGTTTTCTCCAACAAGGCCAACAGCCTCCCAAGGATGCGGTGAGAATCGAAGAGATGATCAATTATTTCCGCTATGATTACCCCCAGCCGGAGCACTCCAATCCTTTTTCAGTTAACACCGAGTTGTCCAAAGCTCCCTGGCAGGAGGATCATTATCTGCTTCACATCGGCTTACAGGGTCGGCAAATTCCCTCTGATGATCTGCCACCCAGTAATCTGGTTTTCTTAATCGATGTTTCAGGATCCATGGACACCCCTAATAAACTGGGTTTGTTAAAATCAGCGTTTAAACTTTTAGTAGATCAATTGAGGCCACAGGATAAAGTTAGCATAGTGGTATATGCCGGAGCAGCAGGTGTGGTGCTTACTCCCACCAACGGGGATCGTCGGCAAACTATCCTCAACGCTTTGCAAGAACTTAAGGCAGGTGGGTCAACAGCTGGCGGTGCTGGGATCAAACAAGCTTATAGTTTGGCGGAACAACATTTTTTAGAAGGTGGCAATAACCGGATCATTCTAGCTACCGATGGTGATTTCAATATTGGTGTTTCCAGCAATGCCGAAATGCGGCGCCTGGTGGAATCCAAAAGAGACAAAGGCGTCTATCTAACGGTATTGGGGTTCGGCATGGGCAACTATAAAGATTCAAAAATGGAAATTTTGGCAGATCATGGCAATGGTAATTATGCCTATATCGATAATATCACCGAAGCGCGTAAGGTACTGGTCAAGGAATTTGGCGGGACGCTATTTACTATTGCCAAAGACGTAAAATTACAGTTGGAATTTAATCCCGCTAAAGTCAAAGCTTATCGCTTGATCGGTTATGAAAATCGCTTGCTGGAAAGTGAAGATTTTAATAATGATAAGAAAGATGCCGGTGAAATGGGTTCAGGTCATACCGTCACCGCTCTATACGAAATCATACCGGCAGAAAATGCTGCCTCGGATCATATCAGACCTGTCGATCCACTTAAATATCAAAGCAATACCCTTAATACCAAAACCTCAAATAGCAATGAGGTAGTAACCATCAAATTGAGGTATAAAAACCCAGGTGAGAAAAGTAGCAACTTGATGCAGCAGATAGTGAAAGCCAGGATAAAGCCCTGGGATAAAACCTCTGATAATTTTCGCTGGAGCGCAGCGGTGGCTTCTTTCGGCATGCTTCTAAGGAATTCTGACTTTAAAGGCCATTCCAGCTTTGAAGAAGTTACCCAATGGGCTCAGGCTGCCAGAGGTGCAGACCTTGAGGGATATCGATCGGAATTTATCAACCTGGTGCGATCAACGGAATTATTAGTTAAAAACTAAACCCTAAGATGATGAAAAAAATAGCAATAGCAGGTATTTTGTTAGTCTCCAGCTTGATGCTGGCTAGTATTTATCCAAGTGCGGAAAAAGATGAAGATCCGGTAGTTAACAGAGGCCTTTCCTGGCTGGCCTCCGCCCAGTTGAGTAATGGATCCTGGGGAGCTGGAAGCCATCAATCAACCATTAAAAGCGAGGGAGCCTATCAGGGAGATCCAGCCACCACTGCTTTTTCGGCCCTGGCTTTGGTAAGAGCAGGAAGTACACTTTCCAGCGGACCCTATCACGAACAGGTTAGAAAGGCGCTGGATTACCTGGTAGAGA
The DNA here is from genome assembly GCA_965224285.1 of Cyclobacteriaceae bacterium. Classification (GTDB taxonomy): domain Bacteria; phylum Bacteroidota; class Bacteroidia; order Cytophagales; family Cyclobacteriaceae; genus JAJCYK01. The sequence goes on along the minus strand of OZ245043.1, from coordinate 1,286,427 downwards.
TTGCTTTGGCCAGCCCCTCTGGAAACCCTTACCTGGTGCCCGTCACGGGAACCCAGCCCCAGGTAAAGTTGGGTAACTATATCGATGTGGCATTGACGGCACAATTTTTAACCAGAATTATGCAGGAAACGGATGAGGCATCTATCAATCCAGATTGGAGGGAGGCTTTACAGGTATGCGTTCAAAAACTGGAAATGAGCCAGATGGAGAATGGAAGCTGGAGCCAGGCTGGCTGGGCAGGGGTGTTGCAATCGGCATCTGCCTTCAGAGCTTTGGAAAATGCCGTTGAATTGGGCATGGAAACCGACTCTGAGGTCTTGACGAAAGCCAAAGCTTATCAACGGGGGAATGTCATTGTCCGTGGGGGACTTGCGGAGGTAAGCACCGGCGATGCTGCTGGCATCTCACTTTATACTATCGCGGGAAATCAACGGGCAATGGCCCGGGAAGTTCAGAAGGCCCACAAATTGATTGACCAGGCCCGTAAACGAGGTGATCTATCAAAGGATTCCGAATTAAAAAAAGAGGATTTTGAAAAACTGGAAGCTCCCCCGCAAGAGTTGGAGAGCTTATGGGAGGCTTATGAAAGCAATAAGGTCGTGCGGGATCAATTGAGCGACCAGCAAGTCCTGGCGGGTTTTGGTAATTACGGTGGGGAGGAATTTCTCAGTTACATGATGACCAGTGAATCGATGATCATTGCGGGAGGAAAACCATGGCTGGAGTGGAGTGAAGAAATGGATCAAAGGCTGAGCCAAATCCAAAACCAGGACGGTAGTTGGAGTGGACATCATTGTATCACCAGCCCGGTATTTTGTACCGCAGCCGCCCTTTTAACCCTTACCACCTCCAATGATGAGCAGCTATTGAAATATACCGGGATTGAGAAAAAGTAGCATTCTGGCGGGGATATTGTGGATTTGGTTGACCGCCTGTGGCGTTCCCGCAGAAAACACTCTTGAGCAGGTGGTTGGCCAGGCTTGCAGCTACTTGTGGTCACAGCAGGATAAAGATGGGGCATGGCGTAGCCGCACCCACCGGGTCATGGGCGCCGGTCACGCTTTGACCCCGTTTATCCTATGGGTTTTATTGCAGGTGCCGGAATCAAGTTATCCCTTAGATCAGAGTAAAGTTAACCTGAGTTTGGAATATTTGAGATCAACCATTGACCAGCAGGACCGATTGGGATTTCCCAAACCAGGGATTCTGGAATACCCTAATTATGCCAACGCCTATGCGCTGATGTTGTTGAGTAGTTATGGGGAGAACAGCGTTGATTCCTTGAGAATTCTCAAGCTCCAGCAATACTTAACAGCCCAGCAGTTTACGGAATTACGAGGAATTTCGCCGGATCATGCCGCCTATGGGGGTTGGGGATTTGGCGAAGATCAGCTGCCATCAGGCATCGCGGGGCAGGTAGATCTAAGTCATACCCGGCGCATTATTCAGGCACTGACTACCTCGCAATATCCTATTGACCGCCTGTTGCCTGATGTTGAAATATTCTTGGCAAGGTCACAAGGAGTATTGAAAACCAATGGACCAGATTCCAGGAATGCCAAAAGATATAGTGACGGAGGATTTCATTACTCAACGGTGATCATGCCTGCTAATAAAGCCGGAATGAGGGATAGTGCTGCGATTAGCTATCCCACCGCAACTTGTGATGGTTTTCTGGCTCTGCATTTGGCAGGTATAGCGCAAGGTCAAATGGAGGCTTTATCCTGGCTGGAGAACCACTCTGGTTGGTTTGATTGGGGCTTGGAAACCCCTCAAGGCTGGTCATCGGCCATGCGATTCTACCATCTTATGGTGAGATCGGAAGTGCATCGGATATACCCAGACAGATTAGTTACCACCTCTTATCCGGGACAGTGGCTCATGGCTCAGCAGCGAGGCGACGGAAGCTTTCAGAATGCTGCAGGAGCCATTAGTAAGGAGGACGATCCTTTGTTAGCCACTGCTATGGCCTTGATCACCCTGGTCAATTGCTATCTGGACGACAATTGACCCCACTAGTCTAATGCACTAGGTAAAACCACTTAATTTCTTTTATATTGGAACTATAGGGCATTTTTAGTCATTAATAGGTGGAGAAAAAGTAAAAATGCGCCTAAGCTCTATGCTGAGTAGGAATACCTTATTTGTAGCCTTAATCGGTTTGATGGCATGTCATTCAAGCCCAGACCCCCAGCGTATTATTGATGCTGCAATTGAAAATCACGGTGGGGAAGCCTATCAATCTGTCAGGATCAGCTTTGATTTTCGCGACCGGCATTATGTGATTATTCACGACGGCGAGCGTTTCCAATACGAACGTCATTTCAGTGACAGCACAGGGAATATACGGGATGTGCTTACCAACCAGGGCTTTCAGCGATATCTGAATGAGCAGGGTATCACGGATACCGTTAAAAAAGCTCCGGCATATGCCCGTTCAGTAAATTCCGTAGCCTATTTCGCCTTGCTCCCTTATAAGTTGAATGACCCTGCGGTGAAAAAAGCCTATTTGGGAGAAGCAGTCGTTAATTCCCGCTCCTACCATATGATCGAAGTTACCTTCCAGGAAGAAGGGGGTGGAGAGGATCATCAGGATCGATTCGTTTATTGGATCGACACCGAAAACCTGACCATGGAATACTTGGCCTACCGATACTATACTGATGGCGGCGGGTTGCGCTTCAGGGCGCCATATAATATCAGAACCGTGGGAGGGATCCGGTTTTCGGATTACGAAAATTACCGGGAGTCTGATCCCGAAATACCCCTGGAGGATTATCACCTGCTTTATCAAGAGGACTACCTTAAACTTCTTTCCCGTATCGAGTTGGAGAATATAAAAGTCGAGCCCCTTTAGACATGAGGATCAGTGTAATAATACCTACACTAAACGAGGCCATTAACATACCAAGATTAATTAAATACCTCTTATTGGATAATTCTGCTCATTTAATAAGGGAAATAATTGTGGTGGATGGCGGAAGTGATGATCATACCTGTACATTGGCCCAATCTCTGGGCGCCAAAGTTTTGGTCACCGATCTGCGAAACCGGGCCAAACAGATGAATTTAGGTGCTGAAGAAGCTGAAGGGGATGTGCTTTATTTCTTGCATGCCGATACCTTTCCGCCCCCTGATTTTGCCGCTAAGATCTGCCAGGCTATACAAAAAGGATATAATTGTGGATGCTTTCGCTTAAAATTTGATTGGAATCACTGGTTTCTGAAATTCAATAGCTGGTTCACTCGTTTTAATTGGAATGCTCTGAGGTTCGGTGATCAAAGCCTGTTTGTAAGGAAGGAATTATTTAATTGCAGTAAAGGGTTTAAAGAAACGATGTTTTTATTTGAAGATCAGGACATTATACATAGACTGTCCCGCTTATCTAGATTTAAAGTACTGTCGGGTTATGTGTTAACTTCAGCTCGTAAGTATCGTAAAAATGGCCCTTACCGACTGCAGCTGGCTTATTTTGTGGTTTACTTATTTTATTTCCTGGGATACCCCCAAAGGAGGCTGGTGGATATTTATCTCTCTATGGTCCCCTTTCCCAGGGTGTGAGCCACGCCTTCCATTTTCTTTGTTAGTCATCATTTTTATTTCACCTGATAATTGAATTTCTTTAGGCAGGAATACAAAAAAACGTTATGAGCAAGATCAATTTACTGGGGTTTATACCCCTGCTAGTATTTTTAACATCTTGTGGGGCATCAGGAGGTGAAGAGGTTACGGGTCAGTCTCTCATAGAGGGAAGTGGGTTAAGCGCACACATTGAAATACTGGCTTCGGATGAATTCCAGGGAAGGATGCCTTTTACTACGGGAGAAGAAAAGACCGTTGGTTATTTGGTCCAGGAGTTCGAAAATATGGGTTTAAAACCGGGTAATAATGGACAATTTACCCAGGAGGTCCCACTGGTGGAAATAAACTCAGTACCGGGCGGCCCCGCCAATATCCAAGGTAACGGCCAACAGTTGGAACTAACCTACCTGGATGATTTCGTGGGATTAACCCGGCAAGTGACTGATGAGGTTACCGTAGAGGAATCTGAACTGATATTTGCCGGTTATGGCATTGTGGCTCCGGAGTATCAGTGGGATGATTACCAGGGCCTGGATGTAGAAGGGAAAACCGTAGTGGTAATGGTCAATGACCCTGGTTATGGTACCGAGGATTCCGAATTTTTCAAGGGAAACACCATGACCTATTACGGCAGGTGGACCTACAAGTATGAGGAGGCGGCACGTCAAGGGGCTGCCGGCATTCTGATAGTTCATGATGATGGTCCGGCGGGATATCCCTGGGCAGTAGTGCGGGCCGGCTGGTCAGGTCCCAATCAGTACCTGCTGGCTGAGGATAATAATTCATCGCGGTGCAAAGTCGAGGGCTGGATTACCCAGGACATCGCTTTGCGGCTATTGGAAATGGCGGGACAGCCCGCAGAAATTATGCAGCAGGCAAGTGATAGCTCCTTTACAGCGGTACCTCTTAACCTGACATTCAATGTTAATCTGAAAAACACTATCAACCGGGACCAGTCCCGCAATGTGGTTGCCATGGTAGAAGGGAGCGCCAGGCCTGATGAGTATATTATTTATTCTGCTCATTGGGATCATTTGGGCATAGGCGAGCCGGTAAACGGCGATTCTATTTACAATGGAGCGGAAGACAATGCCAGTGGAGTGGCTGCCTTACTGGAGATAGCCCAGGCCTTTGCAGAGAGTCAGCCACCGCCTGAAAGGAGCGTGGTATTCCTGATGGTTACTGCTGAGGAGCAAGGGTTGCTGGGATCAGCCTATTATGCGGCTAACCCCCTATTCCCAGCGGAAAAAACCGTGGCCAATCTTAACATCGATGCGCTGGGCAGCTACGGACCTACTAAAGATTTGGTTGTCATCGGTTATGGACAATCCGAATTGGATGATTATGCGGAAGCAGCGGCGGCTGCACAGGGAAGATATATTGTACCTGATCAGGAACCGGAAAAGGGTTATTTTTTTAGATCGGACCATTTCAGTTTTGCCAAGATAGGCATTCCGGCTTTATATGCAGAAGGTGGTTTGGACAGTGAAGATCAGGGCAAAGACTGGGGCCGAAAACAAAAGGAGGCTTATACGGCAGAGCGCTATCATAAGCCTTCCGACGAATACACTCCAGAAACCTGGAATATTCAGGGTATGGTTCAGGATACCAGGTTATTTTATAATATTGGAAATAAACTGGCCAACGAGACTGAATTTCCGGAATGGAAGGAAGGCTCCGAGTTTAAATCAATCCGGGACGGATACATGAAATAGCATGACTGAAAACCAGGATCACCGCTTAAAAAGGACCCTTGGACCTCTCATGTTGTGGGGACTGGGAGTAGGGTATGTGATCTCTGGGATGTATTTTGGTTGGAACCTGGGGCTTGAGCAGGGTGGTACCCTGGGTCTGGCGATCGCCACTTTCTTTATTATCATCATGTATGTAACCTTTACTTTCGGTTACACTGAGCTAGCCTGTGCCATTCCCAAGGCCGGAGGGGCCTTCGATTATGCCCACCGCGCATTGGGCAAACGTTGGGGATTTTTAGCTGGCATGGCTCAAAACATCGAGTTTATTTTTGCCCCGCCGGCTATCGCCTTTGCCATGGGTGCTTATTTCAACGACTTTGTTACTACAATCCCCATTTTACCCATCGCTATTGTGAGCTACCTAATATTCACCGCACTCAACATTCGGGGAGTTAAGGTTGCAGCAAGCTTTGAACTGGTGATCACTATTTTGGCGGTTGGGGAGCTGCTAATATTCGCCGGGGTCAGCCTACCTCATTTTGAGTATGAGAATTTGAAGATCAATGCCTTACCAAATGGGTACCAGGGAGCCTTTGCGGCCATCCCTTTTGCCATCTGGTTCTTCCTGGCGATTGAAGGGGTAGCCAATGTAGCTGAAGAGACTATAAACCCACAGCGCAATGTGCTGATCGGGTTTGGCTCGGCTATTACCACTTTGGTGATCCTTTGTATTCTTACTTTCTCGTCTGCTGTTGGGATAGGAGGTTGGGAGGCAGTGGTATATCCGGAACCGGGCGCCCCGGCATCTGATAAGCCCCTGCCATTAGCCTTGAAGCAAATAGTAGGAGAGGGCCACTTTTTGTATCATCTGTTGATATCCATTGGCCTGGTGGGCTTAATAGCCTCTTTTCACGGTATCATTTTAGCCGCCGGAAGGGCAACTTATGAATTTGGTAAAGAGGGTTTTGGTCCCCGTATCCTAGGCAAGATCCACTCGAAGTTTCGAACGCCTTATACCGCTCTTATTTTCAATATGGCCATAGGAATTATAGCTCTCCTTACCGGCAAGACCGGGGAGATCATTACCATTGCCTGCTTTGGAGCACTGACCTTATACATAGTGTCGATGATCTCTTTATTTGCCTTACGCAGAGAAGAGCCCGATCTGGAACGCCCATTTAAGGTTCCCTTATATCCCTGGTTTCCCGGTGCGGCCTTACTAATAGCTACAGTAGCGCTGATTGCCCTGATAGTATATAGTTTTTACTTGGCGTTAATTTATTTCGGGATACTGGGTGCGGCTTTCATCTGGTATCGTTTTGCTTTGGAAGCAAAGGATAATCACTAAAATGACATAGGTCAACCTTAAAAAATTCTAAATTGAATAAAAAAGAACTGACGATATGAGATTGAGTGCCAGTAAGCAGCAGGAGGAAATGCTGCGTATAATAAAAGAAAGCAAAGCCAACAAGGTAAAAATCGCTATAGCTGATATCGACGGCATCCTGCGGGGTAAAGTAGTGAGCCTGGACAAATTCAATGGTATAGTAGAAGGGGGGTTCGGATTTTGCAATGTGGTGTTTGGCTGGGATTCTTCAGATGTTGCTTATGACAATACGGACTACACTGGATGGCATACTGGATATCCGGATGCCCCGGCATTGCTGGATCCCTATACCATTCGTACTATCCCCTGGGAAGATGGGTTGCCTTTGGTATTAGCTGATTTCAATGAAGCAGCGATATGCCCCCGGAGCTTGCTGAAGAATATTTGCGACGGGTGCCTGTCATCGGGGATCAAGCCCATATTTTCTCAGGAATTCGAGTGGTTTAATTTTGCGGAAACGCCAGAGCAATTGGAGGAAAAAGGTTTTAGGCGTATCCAACCCATCACCCCGGGGATGTTCGGGTATAGTATCTTACGGAGTTCCATGGAAAGCGAGTTCTTCCAGGATCTATTTGATAAAATGGAACAATTCGACATTCCTATTGAAGGAATACACACTGAGACCGGTCCGGGCGTTTATGAGGCCGCCATCTTGTACAGTGACATTCTGACCGCTGCTGATCGTGCGGTATTGTTTAAAACCGGGGTTAAAGAAATTGCTTATAGCCATGGTTATATGGCTAGTTTTATGGCCAAATGGAACTCTAATTATCCAGGTTGTAGTGGTCATATTCATCAAAGCTTGTGGGATGCCGAATCTGATACCAATCTGTTTCATGATCCCGAAGGCGAACATCAAATGAGTGCACTGATGAAAAATTACCTGGCTGGCCAATTGTATTGCCTTCCTCAGATATTGCCCATGTATGCCCCCAATATCAACAGCTATAAGAGGTTGGTAGAAGGCGCCTGGGCTCCTACTACCTTGACTTGGGGGATTGATAACAGGACTGTGGCATTGAGGGCTATACCGGGATCGGATAAATCCACTCGCTTGGAGACCAGGGTTCCTGGCTCTGATGTAAATCCCTACCTGGCCATGGCTGCGGCTTTGGCATCAGGACTGTATGGTATACGCAAGGAATTGGTTTTAAACCAGTCACCTACCGAAGGAAACGGGTACCGGGATGACCAATACGGAAATTTACCCTCAAGCCTGGAGCAAGCCACCAAAATAATGAAGGAATCTGAGATAGCCCGGGAACTGTTCGGTGAGGAATTTGTCAACCATTTCACCCAAACCCGGGAATGGGAATACCGTCAGTTTGCTCCGGTGGTTACCGATTGGGAATTAAAACGATATTTTGAAATTATCTGATGTATTCCCTCAGCTTTCCCACCAGTATTCTTTTTGGTGAAGGTGCGGTCAAAGAGCTCCCTGATTACCTGAAAATGCAGGGCCTGACCAAGCCATTGATAGTGACCGACTCCACGGTCCGGGAATTGACTTTTTTCAAAAGCATCATTCAGTCTCTCCACCACCAGCATATTACCACCAAGGTTTATGCTGACATTCACAAAAATCCCTTAAAATCCGATGTGGAGGGGGGGAAGGAAGCTTATCTGAATAGCTGTGATAGTATTATCGGACTCGGTGGAGGAGCAGCCATGGATACTGCCCGTGCTATCGCCTTAAGTATTAATCATCAAGGTGATCTTTTCAACTACGATGATCTGGAAGGGGGGAGTGAAAATATTACTGAGCCCGTTCCGCCTTTCATAACGGTACCCACCACCTCGGGAACAGGAAGCGAAGTAGGACGAGCAGCTATAATTTCCGAAGATCAATCCAAGAGAAAGCGCATTCTTTTTCATCCCAGTTTGATGGCGCAGCAGGTATTTGCGGATCCTGAACTGACTTACGATCTACCCAGGGAGGTTACCGCGGCCACCGGGATGGATGCCCTGACGCATAATATGGAGGCTTACATAGCTAATGGAAATCAACCTTTATGCGATGGCATCGCTCTGGAAGCGATCAAAATGATCGGTAAATCATTACCGGTGGCAGTAAAACTGCCGGATAAAGAATCAAGGCATAATATGATGATGGGGTCCCTGATGGGAGCAGTAGCCTTTCAGAAAGGCCTGGGCATAGTTCATTCTCTTTCACATCCCTTATCCACGCTAATGGATATGCATCACGGTTTGGCGAATGCCATCAACCTGCCTTATGGCATGGAGTTCAACCGGCTGGCCAGACCTGACAAATTTAGGGAAATGGCCCACGCATTGAATGTGAAACGGGCGGAGAAATTAAAGGCTGCTCTTCTAGAACTGAATATGACTTTGGGACTGCCTACCCAATTAACAGAAGTGGGAGTCAGCCGGGAACATATTCCTGCACTGGTGGATCTGGCGCTTACGGATTTTTGTCTTCCCAGTAATCCCAGGCCGGCAAACCGGGATCAAATAAACGATTTATATTTAGAAAGTCTGGAATGAAAAAGATAGGGGTCACGGCAGCTTTTATGTATCCAGATGAGGATAGGACGGTTTTTGGTCCAAAAACCCTGGCCTATATCGAACAAAACATGGCTGAATACCTACATCGATTTGGTGCGCTGCCCATACTGATCCCCAACTTTCCTCAGGGCGAACTGGAGGAGTTCCTCGCTCAATGTGATGGATTCGTTTTTCAAGGGGGGACAGATATCGCTCCTCTTAGCTACGGGGAGCAGCCTCTGCCCAATAGCCGCTGGTTCGGTGATCGATTTCGCGATGACTATGAGCTAAAAGTGTTACACTTCGCGGTACAAAACCACAAGCCCGTGCTGGGCATCTGCCGGGGATTTCAACTGATGAACATATACTTTGGGGGAACTCTATATCAAGATCTGGAAACCCAGTATAATCATGGGGTGGTGCATAGAGACGCAGTTCAATACGACCGGATAAGGCACCAGTTGATCCTGGAAGGAGATAAACTATTAGATAAGCTGCACCCTAAATCTGAAGAGTACTGGGTTACCAGCGTTCATCATCAGGGGGTAAAGAAATTGGGAAATGAATTGGAAGTATTGGCTACCTGCCTGGAAGATGATTTGATCGAAGCCTTCCACTGGACGGGCAGTGAACCCGGTAAAGTAATGGGTGTGCAATGGCACCCTGAATTCTTTAAAAATTATCCTGACAAGCTGATCGATCCGGATCTGGTCTATCATCATTTCCTTAAGTATTGCTGACCACCATCCATGAATAAACCCCCTCATGAAGATCATTAACCCAGCTACCGAACGAGTAATTAAAAATATTAAGGAAGACAGTACTCAAACCATTCACCAGAAATACCGGCTTAGTCGCAATCGGCAGGCCGATTGGCATACGGGCTCCCTGGAGTCACGCCTGGAGGTTGTTCGGAAGTTCAGCAGATTATTGGCAGACCATGAAGAGAAACTGACCGGAATCCTCACCGGTGAAATGGGTAAGCCAATCCAGCAATCCAAAAACGAATTGGAGGGAGCTCGAAATCGAATCCAGTATTTTTTGGAGCAGAGCCTGCCATATTTGCAAGACGAAGTGGTTTGGGAGGATGACAAATTAACAGAAATAATCTCCTATGAGCCATTGGGGGTAATCGCCAATATTTCAGCCTGGAATTATCCCTATTTAGTAGGAGTGAACGTTTTTGTGCCTGCTATCATAGGGGGTAACGCGGTTTTATATAAGCCTTCTGAGTACGCTCAGTTGACCGGTTTGGAGATCGAGCGTTTGTGGAAAGCAGCGGGACTGCCTGAAGGTATTTTTCAAACAATAACCGGAAGCCGGGAGTCGGGCCAGGCCCTGCTGGACCTGCCTCTGGATGGATATTTTTTTACCGGGTCTTATGCCACCGGAAAAACCATTTATCAGGCAGTAGCACCTCGGATGGTACCGGTTCAAATGGAACTGGGAGGGAAGGATCCACTATATATAACCCAATTTAATTCCAGGTTAAAAGAGGCCGCAGCCGCAGCTATGGAAGGAGCATTCTATAACAATGGCCAAAGCTGCTGTGCTGTAGAAAGAATTTATGTTCATCATTCCATTTATCATGATTTTGTAAATCTTTTTGTTAAGGAGGTCAAACAGCTTAAAATGGGTGATCCCCGGGATGAAGAGGTCTTTATTGGCCCTCTTACCAGAAAGGAGCAACTGAAGATCCTGCAAGACCAGGTATCCGATGCGGTAGCTAAAGGAGGAAAAATTCTCAGCGGGGGCAGCAGTGAAACCCGTCAGGGCCACTATTTCCAGCCTACGGTTATTATTGACACCAACCATGGGATGAAGCTGATGAAAGAAGAATCTTTCGGACCGGTAATCGGTATTCAATCCGTGGAAAATGATCAAGAGGCGGTAGCTTTAATGCGGGACACGGATTATGGATTGACCGCGGCCGTCTTTACCGAAGATCCGCATCAGGCTAAGGAGATCCTTAAACAGCTGCCCACCGGAAGCGGGTATTGGAACTGTTCCGACCGGGTGAGCGCCAGGCTGCCTTGGTCCGGCAGGGGTAATTCAGGATTAGGGACTACATTGTCACATCTGGGTATTAGGAGCCTGGTCCAGCCTAAAGCCTACCATCTAAAGCGCAGCCTGTAATTTGCGTTTAGCAAATTATTTCACATCTTAGGGCAAATTCATTAGTAGTCAAGCTGATAAATCCATGCAACCAACCCAAAACACACCGGACAACCAGCAGTCATGGGTAGCCAAATTCCTCAATACCATCGAAACGGTAGGCAACAAATTGCCAGATCCAGCGGTTCTGTTTCTGATTACGTTGATCATTATTTGGGTGCTCTCGGCATTGTTGGCGCCATTGACTTTTTCTGAGATTGATCCCAGAACCGGCGAGGCTATTGCCGTGAATAACCTATTAACCGGTACACAATTGGCGCAGTTTCTGGCCACTATGGTGACCACTTTTACCAGTTTTACTCCTTTGGGAGTGGTATTGGTAGCCATGTTAGGGGTAGGGGTGGCAGAACATTCCGGATATATTAACAGCGGTCTGAAGCTAATGCTCAGTGTGACAAAAGATTCCTTACTTACCCCTATGGTAATATTTGTAGGGATACTGAGTCACTCCGCGGTGGATGCCGGATATGTTTTAGTAATACCTCTGGGGGGCATAATTTTCCATGCAGCCGGCAGGCACCCCTTAGCGGGGATTGCCGCAGCTTTTGCCGGTGTATCAGGTGGATTCAGCGCCAACCCTTTTCCCGGCGCTATCGACCCCTTATTGCAGGGCTTCACCCAACCGGCAGCCCAGATCATAGATCCTTCTGTGGAAGTCAACCCACTTTGTAATTGGTATTTTACCGCTGCCTCCAGCATATTGATCGTTGGCCTTGGTTGGTTCCTTACTGACCGGGTGATCGAACCCAGACTGAATCAGACGCCGGTTGACGAAGATGCAGAGGCCCCGCCTGCCATGGACAGCCTTACACCCAAAGAGAAAAAAGCCTTTTATACAGCCTCAGCGGTGCTGCTGGCAGGAGTTTTAGTTCTGATTCTGATATTGCTGCCGGAAACCTCTCCACTAAGAGGGCCAAGTGGAGAATTGACCTCATTTGCCGCCCCCATCATGCAATCTATTGTGCCCTTGATTTTCCTGATGTTCTGGATTCCCGGCACAGTTTATGGCTATATGTCGGGAAGTTTTAAGAACTCCAAAGACATGATAGATGCCATGACCAAATCCATGAATGGGATGGCTTACTACATTGTGATGGCCTTTTTCTGCGCACTTTTCATAGATGCTTTCGGACGCAGTAATATAGGCGCTCTGCTGGCGCTAAAAGGAGCCGCAGTACTAAAGGCTATGGCCCTGCCCGGTGAGGTTACCATGATGGGGATTGTTTTGCTTACCGCATTTGTGAACTTATTTGTGGGCTCTGCTTCGGCTAAATGGGCTTTGTTAGCCCCGATTTTTGTGCCTATGCTAATGCAGGTAGGAATTTCACCAGAGCTGACCCAGGCCACTTACCGGGTAGGGGATTCTTCGAGCAATATTATTACGCCCTTGATGCCTTACTTTCCTTTGGTAGTGGTTTATTGCCAACGTTACGTGAAGAGTACGGCCATTGGTACCCTTACCGCTATGATGTTGCCTTATTGTGTAACTTTCTTAATATTCTGGTCATTGTTCCTGGTGTTCTACTGGATGTTGGGTATACCTTTAGGCCTCCAAGCCAGTTACACCTACCCTTAGATCCTAGCCTATTTACGGTCATAACCAAGGGGGCAACGGTAAGACTTTTTATTAAGAAAAATGCTAAATTATGGTTGCTCAAGATTGTGAAATGAGAATAACTGTATTAATCGCCGCGGTAATTCTGACGGTAGTAGAGCTTCACGCTCAGGAGCCCATTCACTCCTCTCGGGCTCTTCATCATCCGGTAGTAGCCCAGCATGGAATGGTGGCCAGCCAGCATCCTGAAGCTACTAAAGTAGGCTTGAAAATACTACAAGAAGGGGGTAATGCGGTAGATGCTGCGGTGGGAGTAGGCTTTGCCCTGGCAGTGGTATTACCCCGGGCAGGCAACATTGGAGGTGGTGGCTTCATGCTATATCATCAAGCCGCCACTGGCAGCACCACTGCCATCAATTACCGGGAGATGGCTCCAAAAGCTTCCAGATCAGATATGTATCTCGATCAGCGAGGAGAAGTGGATGACTCCCTTTTTAATAAGAGTTATCGATCGACCGGTGTACCGGGCACGGTGGCAGGGTTGACCATGGCATTGGAAAAATATGGTACCATGACCCTGGAACAGGTATTGGCCCCTGCTATTAAATTGGCGGGCGAAGGTTTTCCCCTTACCCATGACCTGGCCCGGGTGTTGAGGGATTATCAGAGTAAGATGCGCAATTGGCCGGAATCCGCAGCTATATTTTATAAGCCTGACAGTGGTTTTTATGAAGCCGGAGAGCTGCTTATCCAAACTGATCTGGCTCAAAGCTTAAGCCTGATCGCTGAAAATGGTCCGGATGCATTTTATCATGGGGCTATTGCAGAGAAGATCGTAGCGGATATGGAAAACCATGGCGGAATAATTACCATGGAGGATATGGCAGCTTATCAACCTCAGGAAGTAGAGGTTATATGGGGTACTTACAAAAATTATAGCATCGCCTCCATGCCCCCTCCCAGTTCCGGGGGTGTGCATATTCTTCAGATACTCAATATTCTGGAACACTTCCCTCTTGCGGAGAAAGGACATAATACCGCTGCCACTATACATCTTATGGCTGAGGCCATGAAACTTGCATATGCAGATCGCAGCCAGCATTTGGGCGATCCTCTATTTTGGGAAGGTCCTATTGCAGAATTAATTGGAAAAGCCTATGCTGAATATTTGAGCTCGACTATAGACACCTTACAGGCCCGACCCGCTGAAGATATTTTACCAGGTAGCCCTGAAGACTATGAAAGCGAAGAAACCACCCATTTTTCGGTGGTCGATAAAGATGGTAACGTGGTAAGTAATACCTATACCTTGAATTTTAGTTTCGGCATTGGCGCGGTGGCCAAAGGCACCGGTATTATACTAAATAATGAAATGGGTGATTTTTCCGCCAAACCTGGAGTGCCCGATGCTTATGGTCTTTTGGGAGCTGAAGCCAATAAGGTAGAACCTGGCAAACGGCCGCTGAGCGCCATGACTCCTACCATCATATTTAAGGATGATCAGCCATTCCTGGTTACGGGCAGTCCGGGCGGCAGCAGAATTATCACTACCGTGCTGCAGGTAATATTAAACACTCTGGTATATGATATGAATATAGCTGAGGCCACCCATGCTCCGAGGATACATCACCAGTGGTATCCAGATGTGCTTTATGTGGAGAAAGGAATTAATAACGATACCCGGGAAAAACTAAGTTCATGGGGACATATGGTGGAGGAACGCAATGCTATGGGGAGTACTCAATCTATAATGATCAAAGATGGGCTGCTATACGGTGCATCAGATCCCAGAAGACCGGACGCGGTTACTTTGGGATATTGATTGAATGATTGAATGATTGAATGAGAGAATGGTGACTTTGAAAAACGTATGACGAATTGGAGATGTGTATCGAGACGTAGCTTTCTAAACCAGGTGGCCTGGTTAGGTGCTGGCATCCATCTTGGCGCCTTTAAATTTCCCCACTCAGCGGGGATAAAAATCGGATTAGTAACGGACTCTCATTATGCGGATAGGGAGCCGGCCAACAACCGCTATTATCGGCAGGCGCTAGATAAAATGAAGGAATTTATCCAGGTGGTGAATGAGGAAGGGGTGGATTTGATCATGCATATGGGTGATTTTAAGGATGAGGACCCGAACCAGCGCACCAAAGACACACTTGATTACTTGCGTCAATTAGAGGCGGTATATGGATTGTTTGCCGGTCCCAGATATCACTGTGTAGGCAATCACGACGTAGACAGTATCACAAAGTCCCAATTCTTGAAGAACATCGAGAACTCAGATATAACCAATAGCCAAAGCTATTATTCTTTCGATCTGAAAGGATTTCACTTTACGGTATTGGATGCCAATTTTCACCGGGACGGCCGGCATCACTTCTATCGAGCTGGCGCAGACTGGCAGGATACTAACATTACCGGGGAACAAATGGAATGGCTAAGACAGGATCTGGAAAGCACCAGCTTACCTACCTTAGTTTTCTGCCACCATCCTTTGTTTGAATATTTTCGTGATGGACTGAAATTTCATGTGAATCAATTCCGGGAAGTACAAAGCATAATGGAGAAATCAGGAAAGGTATTGTCGGTTTTTCAAGGGCATGTGCACGAGGAAAGATACCAGAGAATCCATGATATTAATTATTACACCCAGAACGCCATGGTGGATTTCAGTGGATTGGAAAATAACAGTTTTTCCATTGTAGAGGTGCAGCCAGCCACTACTGTAGTGCGGGGATTTAAACGAGTATCGGATATGAAATGGGGGGGCTAGCATGCTGAACATCTACAAGTTGAGAGTCAACTTAGTAATATCCCGCTGGGCATCCAGCTTGTTTTGCAGCATACTTGTCAGCTTGGGAAACCTTACTGCCCAGCAGCGACCCAACATTCTATTTCTTATTGCAGATGACTGGTCATATCCTCATGCCGGAGTATACGGAGATCCGGTGGTACGCACTCCTACCTTCGACCGATTGGCCAGGGAGGGGGCACTATTCCATCAGGCATTTGTGACCTCACCATCCTGTTCGCCTTCACGGGCTTCTATTCTCACTGGTCTTTATCCCCACCAATTGGAAAGCGGTGGCAATTTATGGTCGGTGTTGCCCAGGAAATTTTCTAACTGGGTGGAGATATTGCAAGATAATGGCTATTTCACCGGCAAGTCCCGCAAAGGTTGGGGTCCGGGAGATTTTGAAGCCGGTGGTTATGAAACCAATCCAGCGGGAAGAAATTTTCAGAGCTTCAGTGAATTCTATGCTCAAAAACCCGGCGAAGCCCCTTTTTGTTTCTGGTTTGGCAGTAATGACCCACACCGGGAATACACTGTTAATACCGGTATTCAAGCTGGTATGGATCCGGAACAGGTGAAAATTCCCCCATTTTTACCACAAAATATATGTGTGGCCAATGACTTATTGGATTATTATTTTGAAGTGGAAAGGTTTGATCGGGAGTGTGGCCAGATCTTGGACTACCTGGCTGAGGCCGGCGAATTGGACAACACCTTGATCATAATGACCAGTGATAATGGCATGCCTTTTCCCCGATCTAAGGCCAATCTTTATGACTTTGGCACCAGGATGCCGCTGGTTTTGAGGTGGCCGTCCAGAATTAATGCCAATACTCAGATTTATGAATTCATGAGCTTCGCAGACTTTGCCCCCACCATTTTGGAAGCGGCAGGCCTGCAAGTGCCTGCAGTATACAGTGGTTATAGCTTGTGGCCCCTACTCAACCAGGAGGACGAACCATGGGTGCGAAAGGAGATCTATTTGGAGCGAGAACGTCACGCCAATGTGAGAAAAGGCGATTTAAGCTATCCTATGAGGGCTGTTAGAGATGGTGAATTGCTTTACATCAGAAATATAATTCCGGAAAGATGGCCAGCAGGCGACCCATCAGTTCACCGATCAGTGGGTCAGTTTGGGGATGTGGACAATTCAATTACAAAGTATTTGATCATGCAAATGGCCGGTCCGGTGGATTCTTTACCTGATTATTTTGCTCTCAGTTTTGCTAAACGACCACCCGAAGAGCTGTACGATCTGACCAGAGACCCCTATCAGATGAACAATCTATGGGAAGACCCCGCTTATACGGAGACCTTGGCTAGCATGCGGAGCAAACTGGATGACTGGATGGAACACACCCATGATCCTCGCTTCGAAAATCCCGAGTCTATCTATTGGGACACTGTTAGATATGTGCCGCAATACCAGTTTCAAAATTTTGACCTGGAGTCGGTAATTAATAATTATCGGGTGGTTCCGCCTCTGGGGCCTGACCGGGAATCAGGGATACCATGTTTGAAGTAAAAAGTCAATAAACTTTGGAAATTTAAGTGAACTACAGATCATTAGGCAAGAGTGGCTTAAAAGTATCCGAGATATCCTTAGGGACCTGGCAGGTGGGAGGTAGGTGGGGCAGTGGTTTCGACCATCAAAAAGCTGAAAATATCCTAAACAGCGCCATAGACCGGGGTGTTAATTTTATAGATACTGCTGATGTTTATGAAAATGGATTAAGTGAAACAGCAGTAGGTAAAGTGGTTAGGTCCCGCAGTGAGCAGCTATACGTTGCTACTAAATGCGGACGCCAGATCCAACCTCACGAAAATCAGGGATATACCGTCAAGGCGCTGCAAGAATATGTGGAAGACAGCCTCAGACGTACCGGTCTGGAGCGCCTTGACCTGATCCAATTACACTGCCCACCGTGGGAAGTTTATTACAGGCCGGAGATATTTGAGCTGTTTGACCGATTAAAACAACAGGGAAAAATAGCGCATCTTGGAGTAAGTGTGGAAAGGGTGGAGGAGGCATTGAAAGCTATAGAGTTTGCCAATGTTACTACGGTGCAAATTATCTTCAACCTTTTCAGACAGCGGCCAGCGGATCTGTTCTTTCAGCAGGCCCGAGAGAAAAATATTGGCATAATAGCCAGAGTCCCTTTAGCCAGCGGTCTATTAACGGGAAAATTTAGTTCTGGCACTCAATTTGAGGAGGGCGATCATCGCCATTTCAACCGGGATGGCGAATACTTTGATAAAGGCGAAACCTTTTCAGGTATTCCCTATCAAATAGGACTGGAAGCGGTGGAACAGCTAAAGGAGCTGTTTCTGGAAGAATCCAATCTAGCGCCCCGGGCAATCCAATGGATCCTGCAATTTCCGGAAGTAAGTTGTGTTATACCGGGAGCCTCCTCAGTGGAGCAGGTGATCGCCAATGTTGAGATCTCCCACTTATCACCGCTGACAGACGAGCAGGTATCAGCTATGAACCGGATCTATGGCTCCCGGATCAAGCCGTTGGTGCATCATTTATGGTAATTTTGAAACAGAACCCCATAAGATGAAAAATAAATGGATAAAGGGATTTTATAATGCTGTCGATGGGTGGAAAATATTTTGGAAACTGGAGTTCCATGCTCGCGTCCACCTTTTGGCGGCCATTATGGTTATCCTTGCCGCCTTTTGGTTGAGGGTAAGCGCTATAGAATGGGTCATGCTGTTAATCGCAATTGCACTAGTGATCAGCCTGGAAATGATAAATACTGCCTTAGAGGTATTATGTGACCGAGTCACTGATCAGCCTGATCCCATGATCAGGGACACCAAGGATCTGGCAGCAGGCGCGGTGTTGGTAGGGGCTCTTTTTGCTGCACTGATTGGTATCATTATTTTTCTGCCAAGATTTTTGGAATAGTTTTGAACTAATGGCGAAAACTTTGGCAGGGATTCTCTGCGGTAAACAGAGCCTTTTTAATTATTATTCTGAAAAATCGATCAATAATTCCGGAATGAATACCGGAGAATATTTGCAAAATACAACTCAGCTGTTTAGCTATTATAAGTTATTGGCGGAGCGCACCTTCGAACAATTATCAGGAGAAGAGCTGTGGTGGACGCCCTCACCAGAAGCTAACTCGGTGGGCATCATAGTGAAACATCTGGCAGGTAATATGAAATCACGCTGGACTGATTTTCTAATCTCGGATGGTGAAAAACCTTGGAGGGAGCGGGATGATGAATTTGAGATGGAGTCTCTAACCAAGGATGAGATATTAGAGCTTTGGGAAAGTGGTTGGCAGTGTTTGTTCAAGGCTCTAGAAGGAATCAATGAAAATAATTTCACCAGGGCCATCCGGATCAGAAACCAGGAGCACAGTGTGCAGCAGGCTATTCAAAGGCAATTAACCCACTATAGTTACCATGTAGGCCAAATTGTTTACCTAGGTAAGTTGATCAGGGGAAATGAGTGGCGCAGTTTGTCCATACCTAAAGGGGAGAGTGAGAATTATAGCAAGAGAATGAATGAGTGATTAAATGATTAAATGATTGAATGAGGTAAGCTGCTTTCAATTTTTGTGCTGCGTATTTGTTGAGGGCTGCCCTGCAACATGTCATTGCGCGCGGAGCGAGGGTGTTCAAATAACTGTGTCAATTTATAAATGACTAAATTGATACAAAATGGACAAAGAGATGAACATGGAGGAGTTCCGCAAGCAAGCGGCGGATCTTCTTCGAGCCGGTAAACCACTTACTGGCACCGATGGAGTATTCACTCCCTTAATTAAGCAAGTATTAGAAGCTTCTCTGGAAGGCGAATTAGACACGCACTTAAAACAGGAAAAACCTTTAAAGAAGAACCGTCGCAATGGGCACACGCGCAAAAATCTAAAAAGTTCTTTAGGGACTTTTGAGATTTCCACCCCCCGCGATCGCGACGGTAGCTTTACTCCCAAGACCATAGAAAAGCGCCAGCGTCAGTTACCTGGAGACCTGGAGGATAAGATTATCGGCCTGTACGGCCTTGGCATGAGTTACAGCGATATACAATCTCACTTGCAGGAGATGTACGGGCTGTCAATTAGTGATGGTACGCTGAATAATATCACAGATCGTGTGATCCCTGCTATTCGGGAGTGGCAGTCCCGTATCCTGGAACCGGTCTATGCCATCATATGGATGGATGCCATGCATTTCAAGATACGTGAGGAGGGAAAGATCCGCTGCAAAGCGATTTACACGGTGCTAGGTGTCAACATAGAAGGAAAAAAGGAAGTATTGGGGCTGTACCTGGGTGATAATGAAAGTGCCACCTTCTGGCTCCAGGTGCTCACAGATCTGCAACAACGAGGAGTAGAGGATATTCTCATAGCCAGCATCGACAATTTGAAAGGATTTGCTCAGGCCATTGAAAGTATTTTTCCTGAAACTGAAGTACAGCTCTGTGTTATCCATCAAATCCGAAACAGCCTTAAGTATATTCCCTGGAATAAACACAGAGAGTTTATCAAGGACCTAAAGCTAGTCTATCGAGCCAGTTCCCTGGAGATAGCCCAGCACCAATTGGATTTACTAGAACAGAAATGGGGTAAAAAGTATCCGGTGGTTATTAAAAGCTGGCGTACTAACTGGGATCGATTAACTCAGTATTTCAAGTATCCTGAACCAGTGCGGAAGCTTATTTACACCACTAACACGGTAGAAGGCTATCATCGCATGGTGCGCAAAGTGACCAAATCCAAGGGAGCATTCACTTCTGATATGGCAATGCTTAAACTAGTTTATTTAGCCACATTGAATTTCCAGAAACGATGGAAAAACTCCATACATAATTGGCCTACCGTACTCAACAGCCTGGCCATTTACTTTGAAGATAGAATGAACCATGACACAGTTTAATGAGCACTCCCCGCGGAGCACAGCAATCCCGTCCAATCACTTAAAATGGCCTGTCACTAATAAACTCACCCCTCGGATTTCGCGCTGTTTCCTGTTTGCTGAACAGGGAGATTGCTTCATCGCTAGCACTCTTCGCAATGACCGGGAAGGTCGAGTGCTTTTAAGCTTATTGCATAAACTTCCTTAAAGTCATTGCGAACGGAGTGAAGCAATCCCATTCAAAGGTAGAAGCGTCCAACATAGTACCGATTAGGATCCTAAGGAGATTGCTTCATCGCTAGCACTCTTCGCAATGACCCAATAGAGTTGGATGTAGACTATCTGAAGCCTAATAACCTTCAAGATGTCATTGCGCGCGCAGCACAGCAATCCCGTCCATTCACCCCCCTTCGGATTTCGTGCTGTTTCCTGTACGCTGAATAAGGAGATTGCTTCATCGCTAGCGCTCTTCGCAATGACCGGGAAGGTCGAGTGCTTTTAAGCTTATTGCATAAACTTCCTTAAAGTCATTGCGAACGGAGTGAAGCAATCCCATTCAAAGGTAGAAGCGTCCAACATAGTACCGATTAGGATCCTAAGGAGATTGCTTCATCGCTAGCACTCTTCGCAATGACCCAAAGAAATAAAGATGAAATAAAGCAGAAGCCAGTTTTTGATACTCAAATGCAGTAGTTTCCGCAATGACATCAAAAGATGGATTTGTCTACATTCTTACCAACAAGTGGAATTCTGTATTATATACCGGAGTGACTTCAGATTTATATGTGAGGGTAGTTCAGCATCGAATCCATGAATTTCCCAAGTCCTTCACGGCAAGGTATAATCTATATAAACTTGTTTATTATAAGTATTTCGATAGTATTGAGGCTGCTATAATGGAGGAAAAAAGAATAAAGGGAGGATCCAGGGCCCAAAAACTTCGGCTAATCAATAGCATAAATCCCGATTGGCGAGACTTGTTTGATGAAATAGGTAGATGATGGAGTGATCCCCAATGATTAAAAGTCATGGATAAACCCACTCAAAACAATAAGGAGATTGCTTCATCGCTAGCGCTCTTCGCAATGACCCAATAGAGTTGGATGTAGACTATCTGAATCCTAACAACCCTCAACATGTCATTGCGCGCGCAGCAAAGCATTCCCGTCCAATCACCCCCTTCGGATTTCGCGCTGTTTCCCGTTTGCTGAACAGGGAGATTGCTTCATCGCTAGCGCTCTTCGCAATGACCCAATAGAGTTGGATGTAGACTATCTGAAGCCTAATAACCTTCAAGATGTCATTGCGCGCGCAGCAAAGCAATCCCGTCCATTCACCCCCCTTCGGATATCGCGCTGTTTCCTGTTTGCTGAATAAGGAGATTGCTTCATCGCTGCGCTCATCGCAATGACCGGGAAGGTCGAGTGCTTTTAAGCTTATTGCATAAACTTCCTTAAAGTCATTGCGAACGGAGTGAAGCAATCCCATTCAAAGGTAGAAGCGTCCAACATAGTACCGATTAGGATCCTAAGGAGATTGCTTCATCGCTAGCACTCTTCGCAATGACCCAAAGAAATAAAGATGAAATAAAGCAGAAGCCAGTTTTTGATACTCAAATGCAGTAGTTTCCGCAATGACATCAAAAGATGGATTTGTCTACATTCTTACCAACAAGTGGAATTCTGTATTATATACCGGAGTGACTTCAGATTTATATGTGAGGGTAGTTCAGCATCGAATCCATGAATTTCCCAAGTCCTTCACGGCAAGGTATAATCTATATAAACTTGTTTATTATAAGTATTTCGATAGTATTGAGGCTGCTATAATGGAGGAAAAAAGAATAAAGGGAGGATCCAGGGCCCAAAATCTTCGGCTAATCAATAGCATGAATCCCGATTGGAGAGATTTGTTCAATGAAATAGGTAGATGATGGAGTGATCCCCAATGATTAAAAGTCATGGATAAACCCACTCAAAACAATAAGGAGATTGCTTCATCGCTAGCGCTCTTCGCAATGACCCAATAGAGTTGGATGTAGACTATCTGAAGCCTAATAACCTTCAAGATGTCATTGCGCGCGCAGCAAAGCAATCCCGTCCATTCACCCCCCTTCGGATTTCGCGCTGTTTCCTGTTCGCTGAATAAGGAGGTTGCTTCATCGCTGCGCTCTTCGCAATGACCCAATAGAGTTGGATGTAGACTATCTGAAGCCTAATAACCTTCAAGATGTCATTGCGCGCGCAGCAAAGCAATCCCGTCCATTCACCCCCCTTCGGATTTCGCGCTGTTTCCTGTTCGCTGAATAAGGAGATTGCTTCATCGCTAGCGCTCTTCGCCATGACTGGGAAGGTCGGGTGCTTTAATGCTAACAACTTAAGAGCGACTGCGAATCTAATAGATAGGAAAAAACCCTTCCTGATCCATTGCCAATAATTGAGTAATAGGGATAGAATCGTAGTGATAGATGGACCAAAAACTTCCTCGATGGCTGGCGAAGCAAAAACTTAAAACTTCCTATTAAGAACGGAAATCCTTTACCACTGCTTCAACGGTCACATCTGTACATTGTGCTCTTCCGGAAATGGTTCGGGAATGGTATCCGGAGTTTCATCCAGCATTTGTCTCAGATCAATTTCAATACCCCTGGCAATAGTGGAAATGGGTACATCATTGGCAGAACCCTCAAAAGGATTTTCACCAACTCTTCCTATCCGCTCCATGGTATGAAATACCCAGGAAACTGCCAGACAAAAAGGAACCGCCAGCCAGACGAAGATTTCACCAATAAGCGGAAAGCCATCCGCAACTTGTGATCCTATCCGAGCAAATTCAGGCACGATGCCGAAGGGTAATAAAAAAAGGAAGATCCTCACGAAATGATAGGACAGAGTAGCGTATTGCCGGGGGTATGGAAAGTTTTTGATACGTTCGGACTTGCCTTGTAAAGTAAAAAATTCTTCCAACAGATTTTCCAGTTCCAAAAAGGCGAATTCCCAGATAAGGCCTCGCTCTTTTAAGGCTCTTAGGTGTTTAGATTGCAGAAACAACAATGCTGCGGCCTTATTCTTTTTAGAAAGTACGTATGCCAATTCCTCACCTTGAAGATAAGGCTGGAGGTCATCCTCAAGTGAGTATAGCTTCTCCGGAACATGGATCATCTGGGCCCATTCCCGGTTGGTATGAGCTGCTTCAAACTCCTCCCAGGGACGTGGTTGGCGCATGGCATGACGCAAGGCAGTGAGCCAGGCAATGTGCCTGAATACCAGGTTTTTTTTAATATGTTGGAGTTCTTCGGCCGAGGGTTTATCATTGGTGTATTCGGCAGTGACCATGTCAGCGGTTTTCATGCCCCAGGTCCTGGAACTGTTTACGATACCGCCCCAGATCTTTCGCGCCTCCCAAATGCGTCCATAGGCTGAGTTATTTTGAAATCCAATTACAAAAGCAACTGCAGTACCGATCAGCGCTACCGGGGTCCAAGGGACATTGAGAAATGTGTACCCGAATACATCATATAATACCGTCACTACAGCGGCAAATGCGATAAATATTAGGATTTCCCATCGGGTCCACATAAATAGATCCTGAGGTGAGTAGCGACTTTTAGTTAACATTATTCTTGAATTTGATTCCGGATGTCATAAACATATTCGATTATAGAGAATAATAAAAGAAAGGAAGACTCTTATAACAGATCAGTTTTACGGAATGACAACATAAGCCAATTAATCGCTATTCAAGAGTTTCGGGTTGACTGGAAAATTCCTATATTCAAATAAACTTCTGGACTATGAAAAAAGTGGAAGTAACCTCAGTGATGGCGGTACCATCCCACAGGGTAATTGCGGCATTTACGGAATTAAGTCTGCTGAATGGTTGGTGGCAGGTACAGCAAAGCTGTATCCAACCAGAACCTGGAGGCTTGTATACTTTGTTGTGGAACATATCAGACCAGGGTTTTGGTTATGTAACTTCCGGCATCGTCAAATTATATGATGCTGATGCATATCTACATATTGAGAAGATGATCTATCTAAACCCTCTGCGTCAGCCGCTGGGTCCTATGGAGCTAACAGTAAAGGCCGATGCGCAGGAAGAAGGTCAAACTGCCGTCTCTATTTGTCAATCAGGCTATCAGTCCGGAGGGGACTGGGATTGGTACTACGAGGCAGTAAAAGAGGCCTGGCCCCAGGCAATCCTAAGTTTAAAAGAATATCTGGAATCCAAAAAAGTGACCACATGATAAAAGGGGTACATACTATGTTTTACAGTGACCAGCCTCAAGAGCTGAGGGCCTTCCTGAAGGAAAAGCTTGGCTTTAAAGCCAGGGATGTAGGCGAAGGATGGTTAATATTTGATCTTCCCGAGGCCGACATGGGAGTACATCCCACCGAGGGGGAATCAGTAAAATCCGGGACCCGTGACATATCCTTTTATTGCGAAGACATTCAACAGACCGTAAAGGAGTTGAAGGAAAAAGAGGTGGAATTTCTTCACGGGATTGAGGATCATGGCTATGGTCTGGTGACCCACTTTAAGGCACCGGGAAATTTTTACATTCAATTGTACCAGCCGAAATATTATTGAAGAGGAGGTTTGATATGTATCATTTGGTTAAGTGGGAATGATTATTTTCCATCATCACTAAGTTTTATTTTGGTGACCCAATTAAAAACTTGATTTTAAGTTCAATGCTCAAAAGTCTATTAAAAATTGGGGAATGGCAAAGCGAGGGGAAGGATGTATGGGATAGATTTCTGGAATGGCCCAAAGAAAGAGCCAATAAATTGCATTATACGGTACAGATCATTTTCGAATTAGATCAAAAAGAACTACTATTTGATCTAAAAGAGTTCGATAGAGAGAATGATGCAAGAAAATATTTTAATCTTATAACCAAAGAAAGAAGAGGACAAAGTTTTTATACGACAGCTATACCAAAGAAACTGAAAAGATGCTTTGATGCATTTTTTGGAAAGATTGATGAAGACGGATCAGAGTTGATCAAAACTATTGAAAAGTATGGTCTTACAAATGAGGTTACTAGTTTCATTAATCTATTAATAGGAATTGAAGCCTGTAAAAAATTATACATCGAACAAGCAACATCGGAAAACGGTTTTGACTATCATAATATTCTTGATAGTCTTAACTTGAGTATGGGAACTGAGGTTTCATTAGTAACTTTTGCTGTTAAATCGGAAAAACTTAAAATCTCAGAGGCAAAACCGATCGCAAGTTTTGATGAATATTTAAAACTATTGCAAGCTATATTCTTTCCCCAGAATCCCAGCGAGAAGAGAGCCGAAAAGATATCTTATGTATCGGGCAAGTTAAAGCCAGATGTCTCATCGCTAAAGTTAACCGATCGTGACAATCTCAATGCTATGTTTGTTACCACTACAAAAAACTATGCCAGTAATTTCATAGATAAAGGCTTTTCGAAAAACTACCAAGTCAGTAGCGAAGAACAAATAAGCTTGGATTTTGCGGCAAAGTTTTTGGCTAAGAATTATCGAACCAAAATTGCAAATGTCAATCATATTATACTCCCTCAGCTAAGAGATTATGACCAGTTAGACTTAGAGATAGTCTTAATAGGCTTGAAAAAGAAATCAGATTTATTGTTTAACCTCAAGGAGCTAGCAACAGTTGCTTATGATATTGCAGATGAAACTGAGCATATTTTTTGGATCAATTTCATTGCGTATGAAACAGATGGAAATTCCTTTAAGTCTACGGGAGTTATTAAAGATGTTGTCAATTTTCATTTTAATGATATCATAAAAGCTTTCAGTGGTATTGATTCTGAGATGCGGTCTGGTAGTTTCGTCGAATGGGATGACGTCATGTCAGAGTACGACTCTAAAAAAAAGGAAAAAGTGACTAGTGTGTTTAACCTGAACTCTTGCTATAAACTCATCCCAGTAAGAAAAGACAAAGAGAAAACCAACAAAGCCCTCAATTTATTTAAAGCCCTCTTAGAAAACAGAAAAATCGAACACAAAAATCTTTTCAAATACTTCAGCGAACTCATTCTTTGTCATTATTATGAGAGGTACAAAAGTTACACCAATATAAAGGAGTCTTCTAGGGGTTATCTTTTTAGAACCGTTCGAGATAGCGTATTCAAATATTTGGCTTTGATTCAAGTGCTTAAAAAACTAAATCTAATTGATATGGATGAAAACACAACGAAGATTGAAGAATCCGGGAATAAATATGATCTAGCTATTATTAGCTTCTTCAATAAGATGAAGCTTACTGAAGAACAACAATCCATGTTTTACCTTGGAAGAATGTTAAATGCGGTAGAATGGATTCAGATACAGAAAAAAATCAAGAAAACAGTTATTAACAAGGTCAATTTTAATGGAATTGAAAAAGGTGATATTAAAAGATTGCGAAAGGATCTGATTGATAAAGCCAGACAGCACAACAAAGTGGGCAGGGTATTGTTTCTTGACAGGAAATTCGGAGAGCTATTCGATTACAATAGTTGGGATGATAAACGGATAGATCCGAATGAGTCTCTCTTTTTTCTGTTAACGGGTTATTCGTTTGGAATAAAAACTGAGGATGCTGCTCAAGTATCAAAAGCAGAAGAAATAGAAGATATTGCTATTTAAATATCCTTATTAATCAAATTACCATGAAAAATACCATTAAAAACTCTTCGGATTTCCTGTTTATTTATGAGGCAATACAATGCAATCCTAACGGAGATCCTGATCAGGAGAATAAGCCAAGAATGGATTATGATACCAACACCAATTTGGTTACTGATACGCGAGTTAAAAGATATATAAGGGACTATCTGAAATCTATTTCTGAAAAGGAAATGGTTTTTGTTGATATGGAAGGAAATTCAAAAGTAAGTGTAGACAGCAAGCTTAAGGCGGTTGTAAAACGAACCATTGATAATTCATCAGAATTAAAAAGAGCTTTGGGAGGTAATCCTGAATCATTAAATATCTACCAAAATATTATTGAAAAAGAAAAGGATGCTGACGGAGTATGGGCTGTAATAACAGATAAAAAATTCAAACATAAGGAAGTCAATTACGATCTGCTAGCTTATTTGGTAACTGAGACGTTTATTGACATCCGAATGTTTGGATGTGCCTTTGCCGTAGGAGGCTTTACGAAGGCTTACACGGGGCCAATCCAACTCAATTGGGGTTACTCATTTAATAAGGTAGAATTAATAGATTCGAGTTCTATAGTAACAATTATGAATGATGACAGTAGCACCTTTGGTAAAGATTATCGTGTACATTACAGCCTCTTGGGTTTTAATGGCACTATCAATGCTACTGCAGCTAAAACAACTGGCCTAACCGAAGCTGATTTGAATTCTTTTAGAAATGCAATTTGGGAAAGTATTCCTGCCAATCCTACACGTTCAAAACTAAATCAATATCCGAAGGTTTATCTGGAGATAGTTTACAATGAAGGAACATCAAATGGTCAGTTTGGGGACTTGAGAAATTATGTTAATGTGAACCCAAAGCCTAATATTACAGATAAGCAAGTTAGGAAATTTGGGGATCTGGAAATTAAATATGACAACCTTTTAGACCTACTAAGAACACAAAAAGGGGCAAACCAAAAGATTAAGGATGTCATAATCAAAACTTCACCTGACATTAGTATTTCTCTTTAACTGAGGCTTTTACAATCCATAATGTTATGGAAATACTAAGTTTTAAAATACGGGGAAAGCTGGCTCATTTCAAAAAATACTATGCTAATAATACGGCTTTCAGTTTTACTATTCCTCCAAGAACGAGTTTGATGGGTATGGTCGCAGCAGTAATGGGATGGGCAAGGGATTCCTATTACGAAGACCTTGCATCAGAAAAAATACGATTTGGTGTAAGGGTACTCTCACCTCTTAAAAAAAGTTTCCACCGACTTAACTTTCTTAGTATCAAATCAACAGGTGACATGGCTAAAAAGTGGTCATCAGATTTTAGGGGCGAGGGTGGGAGGATACAAACTCCCTTCGAAATAGTGAGTGGCTGGGATATTAATAAAGGAGAAGTAATCTATCATATATTCATTTCCCCTACGGAATCTGGAACAGACATATTCGAAAACATTAAGATCCAGTTCACTCAAAACGAGCCTGTCTTTAATGTAACGTTAGGTACTGCCAACTTTACTGCTTCGATTAATGAAGTTGAAATTATTGATTCCGAGAAAATAATTGAGAAGTCATCTGATGACTTTGTTGAAATGCATACAGCTATACCCAGTTCGCATGTACTGGACCTAAGTTTCAGTAAGGTGGAATTTCGTAACTACAACTTTATAGAAGAAGATATGATGCCTGGAGATTTTATGGAAAATTCAAATCGGGAAGTTCGTAAAATGAACCGTTTGCTTTTCTCCATCACTCCGAATCCCATTCATGTGAAATTAAATTCTCCTTTCTTTCAAACCGAATTGCATCACGAGACTATCAATTTGCAATTTATGGATGCATGATCTTTTTCTCACACAGTAGAGCCCATCCTAGTGGCGATTCATGTGGGTCAAAGCATTTGGTTGACCACGTAAATGGTGTTTTTAATAAAGTTATAACTCATTACGCACCAAACGTAGAGCTTGGAATCTCTAAAAATGAGCTTACCAACTTGCTTGAAACAGTTGTTAGACTTCACGACTTTGGAAAATACACCAGTTATTTCCAAAACTATCTCCTTAACAAGAAGCCAATAGATCTTCAATTAAAACAACACGCACGAATTGGAGCTTTTATTGCCTATAATTTATTGAAGGATAAAGATGAAAAACTGGCATTAATAGCATTTTTCCTCATTTTTTTACATCACACGAAATTGAGCAGTCATCGATATTTTACTCAAAAGTTGGATGATCATCTTAGATGGGTAATTGAAAGACAAATAGTTGATCTTATTCCAAATGTATCGCTAATTGAAAATGAACTGGGTATTGATCTTAGTATAGCAATTTATTATCCGGATGAAAAATCTATCAGAAGAGGGCTAAAGCACATGGCCGTCAAAGAAAAAAACATCCAAAATTACTTTCTAATAAATTATTCCTTTTCCTTGTTGATTGAAGCTGATAAGCTGGATGCTTCAGACACCATTCCATATTTGCCGATGAAAATCGACAGTGCATCGGTTGAAAAAAGAATTAGAAGGCTTTTTCCAAATCAGAGCCATAATAGCCATAATATGAGTTCAAGACCACTCGCACTTGAAAATCTGGGCAACAACAGACTTAGAGATTTATGTCGGTACCAAGTCATTGCTAATTTGAATAGTCCAGGCATACTTGATCATTATATTTTTACTCTGACAGCTCCTACAGGCATTGGAAAGACTCTGACAGCTCTCGATTTTGCATTAAAACTAAGAGAAAAAATAAGTCCATCTCTAAGCCAGGAAGCTAGAATCATATATGCGCTGCCGTTTATAAACATCATTGAGCAGGCCTTTAAGGAATATAAAGATACTTTACCCAAGAATGTTAAGATACTGGCGCATTATCAATATGCGGATATTTTTGGACAAGACACGGAAACCGGGAATGAGGATGGCTCCGAAACCAACTACAATAAAAAACTCATGGCATTGGACACATGGCAGGCAGATGTTATTATTACCTCATTTGTCCAGTTTCTTGAAACCTTGATCAGTAATAAAAATAGGCTATTGAAGAAGTTCAATCATTACGCGAATTCCATTATTATTTTGGACGAAGTACAAACTATGCGGATGGATCAGATGCCACTGATCGGTGCATCCCTCTACTACCTATCAAAATTCCTGAAAGCCCGAATTATATTGATGACGGCGACTAAGCCCAAAATATTTGAACTTGCACAAGACCAACTGTTGTCAAATGAAGGGGAAAGAGTCAGTCCGTTGGAATTGCTTGCCTGTCATGAGGAAGTTTTTGCCATTTTTCACAGGACCAAAATAGTTTCTCTTCTAAACCGGACTTATGATCAGGAAAATCTCGCTAGTGATTTTATTCAAAAAGATTTCTCAAAAAAGTGGCACCACAATAAATCCTGCATCATTGTTTGCAATACTGTTAACCGATCAATTGAGATCTATAACGCAGTAAAAGAACATTTAGCCAAAATGAATTATCAAAATCCTGTCGAATACTTATCGACCAATATTATACCTGTTCATCGTTTCGAGAGAATCCAACTCTTAAGCCACTACATTACTAAAAGGATGGCACCAATACTCATAGCCACACAGGTGGTTGAGGCAGGTGTTGATTTAGATTTTGATATGGGATTTAGAGATATCGGGCCGATTGATTCTCTTGTGCAGGTAGCAGGTAGGATCAATCGCCATAATGACCCCCAAAAAAAGGACTCACCGCTGTATATTGTCGACTTTTCGGACGCACAAAAAATATATGGAAAAATCACATATGATCAAGCGAGGCTAGCTTTGACACCACAGAAAGAAGTTTTCGAAGCAGATTACCTAAAACTTGTAAACCTTTATTTTGATAATATCTCAGACCGCAAATCTTTCACGAGATTCAATAAAATTTTCGAGTCGATGAAAATGCTGCGTTACACATCAGAAGCAGAAGAAGAGGAAAGGCCGGTATCATCCTTCAAAGTTATTGAGGAGTCTAGAATATCTCAGGCAGTATTTATTGAATTAAGTGAAGAAGAAAAAATATTAAGGGAAAAATATCTTCAAAAAATTACTCAACACATAACTAAGGCAAACTTTGATAAGAATTATAAGTTAGCTTTCCAACAAAGAATCATTACTGTGCCGGATTACTTGACTCAGGGCCTACCGTATATTAATCAATTTGATGATACGTTAAAGGTGGTTGATCATAATATTATGCCACAAACATACAACTCACAGACTGGATTTATTCGTTCCGTCACGTCTCCAGAAAACGAATTGCATATTTTATAAACGCCATTTCATGTCTACCCAAATCGTTCACATCACCTTTCCTGAGCTTAAGTTTCACCCGTCTATCGGACACAAGTTGCGGGGTTATTTCGGCAACCTTTTTAGGGAACACTCTCCGTTACTTCATAACCACCTTGAAGATGGAACGTTTGTATTTCGATACCCTTTAGTCCAATACAAAGTGATCAACAAGACTCCATACCTGGTGGGATTGGGGGAAGGAGCAGAATTACTGGCCAGTCTCTTTTTACAGGTGAAGGAACTTCGGCTGGAAGGAAAGAACTACCTACTTCATACGAAAAAGATACAAAGCTTACTATGGCAACCGAAAGTGGGCCAAGATCTTTATTCTTATGACTTTAGAACCCTTTGGATGGCACTCAACCGGAAGAACTACCTGGTATACCTTAGAGAGAATGAAACTGATCGGAAGCAACACCTAACCGGGATACTGATAGGCAACATTCTTTCTTTTCTAAAAGGAATTAATGTTCATCTCAGGCCGGACCAACGCTTGCTTGCACAGCTTAGGATCGACCAGCATCAAACACAATTCAAAGACCAAAAGATGTTAGCCTTTTCGGGGCAATTTACGGCCAATATCTTATTGCCAGACTTTATAGGCTTGGGGAAGGCGGTTTCCAGAGGATATGGAGCCATTCAGAGGGTGGCTTAAATTTTACAACATGCAACTGCATATTAACACTCCGGGATCTTATCTGCACGTTAAAGACCAACTCTTCGAGATCAAAGTAAGGGACAGGGAAGGGAACACACAGAAACATCACTTTAGTTCAAAGAAGGTTAAGACCATATTGCTGGCAACCAGTGCAGCCCTCAGCACAGACGCTGTTAAATTGGCCATGATGCACAATGTCGACATTGTTTTCGTAAACTACCATGGGCAACCGTATGGCAGGGTCTGGCATAGTAAACTTGGCAGCACCACCAAGATCCGAAAAGCCCAACTTGAAGCAAGTCTCAATCAAACAGGTTTTCTATGGATACAAAAATGGGTCATCGCTAAAATCAATAACCAACGAGAATTCCTGACAGAACTGAAAAGGCACCGCACTTCCAAAGCAACGGAGATTCAATCAGCTATCGACCGGTTAACAAAACAAAAGGATAAGATCCATCAACTTTCGGCTGA
This sequence comes from Cyclobacteriaceae bacterium, assembly GCA_965224285.1. Lineage (GTDB taxonomy): Bacteria > Bacteroidota > Bacteroidia > Cytophagales > Cyclobacteriaceae > JAJCYK01. Next base: position 1,253,758 of record OZ245043.1, on the reverse strand, counting down.
AACTGTAACAGAAGTAGCTGATACAATCCGTGGAATTGAAGGGACAGCCGGGCGAATTTATTTCGAAAGCCTAAGCAATCTTCTAATGAAGGCCTATCAATTTAAAGGCAGGAGTTATCGTCCGGCAACCGATGCTTTTAATGCTTTTCTAAACTATGCTTATGGAATGCTTTACAGTAAAACAGAAAAGGCCCTAATGATCGCTGGTTTGGATCCATATGTAGGATTTATGCACCGTGATGACTATAACCAATTGAGCTTTGTATATGATTTTATTGAGCCTTATCGGATCTACGCTGATCGGGTGGTTTACAGATTATTTTCCGGCAAACGGGTGAATAAATCACATACAGAGAACATTACCAATGGGTTTTCGCTTAATAATGAAGGAAAACGGCTGCTGGTCGAAAGATTCAATCAATACATTGAAGAGGAAAAGATCCGCTACAACAACAGAAATCTTGTGCGCTCCCACGCCATTCAACTTGATGCGCATAATTTTGCCAACCGTTTAATTAAATAATTATGATTGTGTGGGTAGTATATGACATTCAAGACAATAAAGCACGGAGGGAAATATCCAAAATATGTAAGCAAGATGGCTTATACAGAGTTCAATATTCAGTATTCCTGGGAACCTTAACGCCCAGCGAAAAAGATTCCCTAACCCTAAGATGTAGTGAATGGCTAGATGAAGAAGTAGACTCACTATACGTATTCCCCATGAGTAAGTCAGAGCTACAACAAACTGTGCTTCTCGGTCAAGCTTTTGATAAAAAGCTCGTGACTGATGAAGTGAGGGAAATGTTTTTGTAGAAACTACCTGGAATGAGCTTGACTCCCTCACATATTATTGAATATCTTTTTTGTCCGAGGTTTACGTTTTACGAATATGTGTTGGCCATCCCACAATACGAAGAAAAAGACTACAAAGCTATGAGAGGGCGTGAAATTCACGATCACAAGCTGGAACGCAACAAAGAATATCTAAGAAAACGGATTGGAGTAATTGATAAACACTTAGATCAATACCTAACCAATGATTTATTACGAGGCATGGTTGATGAAGTTTTAGTTTTGGAAGACCATACAATGGCCCCGCTGGATTACAAATTCGCCAAGTACAACGATCGAATTTATGATACATATAAAACACAGCTTTTTTGTTATGCCTGGCTTATCGAAGATAATTTTGGTATCGAAGTAAATAAGGGATTTCTAGTTTACACTCGCTCCAAACACAAATTGATGGAAGTGCCTATTAGTCATAAAGAGAAGGACAAGGTTAAGGATAGTGCCGATAAGATTATGAAAATTATAAGCGATAATTATTATCCTAGCGCTACCAAATATAAGAAGCGATGCTTAAATTGTACTTACCGAAATTTATGTGTTAGATAGTCAAAAAAGCCACTCCGGCGCTTAATTTATTTTGGCATCGTTAAAAAGTCAGGTCAATTTGCTGGTATTCAGTGAAATACTGACTCGGAAATTCTCAAAATGATACGAAAAAACAGTTCTTTGACATATTGTAAAACATGGGATAAGGGTCTGGAAGTTGGGTCCAACATGCTAATAGTAAGGGTTTTAGAAGCCACAACGGCTTCCAGACCTAATTCCTAATGAACAAGGATTGAAACTTAAAAGAGAAGACAAATCCATAAACGGGGTTTCGGACTTCCAGACCTAATTCCTAATGAACAAGGATTGAAACTTTCTGTGGTGTACCAATTCATTTTTTCGCTCTATGTCTTCCAGACCTAATTCCTAATGAACAAGGATTGAAACTTGAAATGTTCATGGGGGACTTGAAAATGATTACTATACTTCCAGACCTAATTCCTAATGAACAAGGATTGAAACAGGCTTGGGACAACGCTATACCGCCTGCTAACCTACTCTTCCAGACCTAATTCCTAATGAACAAGGATTGAAACATAAATCAGAAATCATAAGAAATCATGAGGGTACACATCTTCCAGACCTAATTCCTAATGAACAAGGATTGAAACTCTCATTTTCGATTACCGCTAACGATGAGGAAGCAGTCTTCCAGACCTAATTCCTAATGAACAAGGATTGAAACGGTGGTAGTTTAAATGGGTTGATTTCTATTGTTTCCTTCCAGACCTAATTCCTAATGAACAAGGATTGAAACACCCTTGCGGATGGACTACCGGCACCTTGTTTTCTCCCTTCCAGACCTAATTCCTAATGAACAAGGATTGAAACTTTCTGTGGTGTACCAATTCATTTTTTCGCTCTATGCTTCCAGACCTAATTCCTAATGAACAAGGATTGAAACACGATCTTGTAAAGACGTTCTAAGTACCCAATCTGCTCTTCCAGACCTAATTCCTAATGAACAAGGATTGAAACTTTCTGTGGTGTACCAATTCATTTTTTCGCTCTATGTCTTCCAGACCTAATTCCTAATGAACAAGGATTGAAACATAACAAATATCCAAATGAGTGAGATAGACACCATAGCTTCCAGACCTAATTCCTAATGAACAAGGATTGAAACCCAACAACGAGGACACGGTAAGACCTCAGAATATTGGCTTCCAGACCTAATTCCTAATGAACAAGGATTGAAACTGTCAGCCAAACTTGCGGTTCTTTGGTTGTTGCTCACTTCCAGACCTAATTCCTAATGAACAAGGATTGAAACACCCTATGCCCTCTTTAAAGCTTTCAATTAATCCACCTTCCAGACCTAATTCCTAATGAACAAGGATTGAAACCATCCATAGTACCACCATCCGTGCGCTTGATACATGCTTCCAGACCTAATTCCTAATGAACAAGGATTGAAACAATAATTCAGGATCGTAATTGACAGACCTGATTACACTTCCAGACCTAATTCCTAATGAACAAGGATTGAAACTACCTTGACCTCCACTCTTCAAAAGAAAACTCATAGCCTTCCAGACCTAATTCCTAATGAACAAGGATTGAAACCAGGTAATTTTTCGGTAATCCTGAATCCATTCTCTCTTCCAGACCTAATTCCTAATGAACAAGGATTGAAACAATTACGTGCCCTTTCAGGATGGAAAATTTAAGGTAGACTTCCAGACCTAATTCCTAATGAACAAGGATTGAAACCCAACAACGAGGACACGGTAAGACCTCAGAATATTGGCTTCCAGACCTAATTCCTAATGAACAAGGATTGAAACTGTCAGCCAAACTTGCGGTTCTTTGGTTGTTGCTCACTTCCAGACCTAATTCCTAATGAACAAGGATTGAAACACCCTATGCCCTCTTTAAAGCTTTCAATTAATCCACCTTCCAGACCTAATTCCTAATGAACAAGGATTGAAACCATCCATAGTACCACCATCCGTGCGCTTGATACATGCTTCCAGACCTAATTCCTAATGAACAAGGATTGAAACAATAATTCAGGATCGTAATTGACAGACCTGATTACACTTCCAGACCTAATTCCTAATGAACAAGGATTGAAACTACCTTGACCTCCACTCTTCAAAAGAAAACTCATAGCCTTCCAGACCTAATTCCTAATGAACAAGGATTGAAACCAGGTAATTTTTCGGTAATCCTGAATCCATTCTCTCTTCCAGACCTAATTCCTAATGAACAAGGATTGAAACAATTACGTGCCCTTTCAGGATGGAAAATTTAAGGTAGACTTCCAGACCTAATTCCTAATGAACAAGGATTGAAACTCGCCCTTACCCAGAGCGGCAGAAAGCATTTCAATCATCTTCCAGACCTAATTCCTAATGAACAAGGATTGAAACCTTTTCAAGCGCAACCGGATCAATTAAAAATGTGAGCTTCCAGACCTAATTCCTAATGAACAAGGATTGAAACTAGATTGCCAATCCTTCCGCTACCAGCAGATCGTTTACCTTCCAGACCTAATTCCTAATGAACAAGGATTGAAACTTTCTAGACTGTTTCCCGGCTGTTATTGACTTCCACTTCCAGACCTAATTCCTAATGAACAAGGATTGAAACAACGTTAGAGAAGAATGCCAAGCGCAAGACATCAAGGCTTCCAGACCTAATTCCTAATGAACAAGGATTGAAACTAGCGTGGAATTAGAAGGAAGTGCTTTGCCCATTTGGCTTCCAGACCTAATTCCTAATGAACAAGGATTGAAACGAGCGCAATAAGACAGGAGATATAATTGGAGGCGCGTCTTCCAGACCTAATTCCTAATGAACAAGGATTGAAACGGCATACTGCCCGGGTTGATGGTGCGGCAACTTTTAGTCTTCCAGACCTAATTCCTAATGAACAAGGATTGAAACCCGTATCGGAAACAATTGTGGTTAATAATACCGGCCTTCCAGACCTAATTCCTAATGAACAAGGATTGAAACTTATGAATCCCGAAACCGCAATCAATGTCCGCCCGGACTTCCAGACCTAATTCCTAATGAACAAGGATTGAAACTCGCCCTTACCCAGAGCGGCAGAAAGCATTTCAATCATCTTCCAGACCTAATTCCTAATGAACAAGGATTGAAACCATATCTCAAGCACCACAGCATAATCATAAAAATTTACTTCCAGACCTAATTCCTAATGAACAAGGATTGAAACCCCCACTCCGGAAAGCAAGATTATCAACAATACAATAGACTTCCAGACCTAATTCCTAATGAACAAGGATTGAAACCCACCGGGGCATGGACTATTTCAAACAATCAGTTGGCTTCCAGACCTAATTCCTAATGAACAAGGATTGAAACTTGGAGCCCTAAACAAGGTAAACGGCAACTTCAACCCTCTTCCAGACCTAATTCCTAATGAACAAGGATTGAAACAGGCATTGTCTAAAACTTTCTGCTTCATACCATTGCCTTCCAGACCTAATTCCTAATGAACAAGGATTGAAACCTAGAAAATTTAGTGAAGGCTACTAGCGGGACGGTATCTTCCAGACCTAATTCCTAATGAACAAGGATTGAAACTAGCTATAAATCCTGTTGTCTTCGCTGTAGTATAAATCTTCCAGACCTAATTCCTAATGAACAAGGATTGAAACGCACTGCGGTCAGGGTTTCAAACTCGCTCCGCATGGCTTCCAGACCTAATTCCTAATGAACAAGGATTGAAACATAGGATTGGTTCCCGCATTCAGATATCGTCCGTCATCTTCCAGACCTAATTCCTAATGAACAAGGATTGAAACATGCTTGCGGATGGACTACCGGCACCTTGTTTTCTCCCTTCCAGACCTAATTCCTAATGAACAAGGATTGAAACTTGAGATTGAGAACGGAACAACGGGGCAATATTTTCTTCCAGACCTAATTCCTAATGAACAAGGATTGAAACATAGTATTTAATCACTACACATTTTTTAGTGTCGTCCTTCCAGACCTAATTCCTAATGAACAAGGATTGAAACCTGCCATAATTAAAAAACTTCAAATTCCAGTGGAACCCTTCCAGACCTAATTCCTAATGAACAAGGTTGAAACTTGCCGCTTCAACCATTAACGATCCAACATTTCAGCCTTCCAGACCTAATTCCTAATGAACAAGGATTGAAACTATCCTGGACAATCACGACCGGCACACCTTCCACGCCTTCCAGACCTAATTCCTAATGAACAAGGATTGAAACTAATATTCTCCCTGAGATTTTTCGGCCTGTCCATAACTTCCAGACCTAATTCCTAATGAACAAGGATTGAAACTTTTAGCCCTGGGAGACAAGAAAGAATTTAATAAGCCTTCCAGACCTAATTCCTAATGAACAAGGATTGAAACATCTCTCCATGAGCTTATTTTTGTCCTCCTGAAGACTTCCAGACCTAATTCCTAATGAACAAGGATTGAAACTATGGCCATCAGCCGAAATATTAGTTTCCGGATTTAGTCTCCCAGACTTATTCCAATGCCCCGGGCGGTTTTAAGCAAATAGGAATCTTTTCGGATATAATTATACTCGCGGGTAGCTTCCTTAAGCGACACTGACACAATATTAGGGTGCCGATACGATACCATCTTGCCAAAGTCCTGCTCCAAGATCATCTCAAAAGCTTTAACCCCAAATTCCGTAGCCAACAACCGGTCAAAGGCAATTGGTATGCCCCCCCGCTGCAGATGGCCCAGTACGGTAACTCTAATACTGGCTTCACATCCGCTATTTTGTATTTCATCCTTTAGTTTGTAAGCAATTCCTCCCAGTCTGAGATTTTGATATCCCGCTTCCTTACTGGTGTGGCCTGTTGCGGTGCCACCTTTGGGCTTGGCTCCTTCAGCCACTACGATAACGGCAAAACCTTTGCCGTTGACAAATCTGCTATTTACCTTTTCCATAACGCTGTCCAATTGGTAAGGTATTTCCGGGATCAGGCATACCTCCGCTCCTCCGGCAATAGCCGAGTGTAAGGCAATCCACCCTGCATCCCGGCCCATCACTTCCATGATCATGATACGGTTGTGACTGGCGGCGGTGGTCACCAGCTTATCAACTGACTCAGTGGCAATCTGCACCGCAGTACGGAACCCAAAAGTAAAATCCGTGGCGCTAAGATCATTGTCTATGGTTTTGGGAACCCCGATAATCGGGCACCCCATTTCATACAATTTCTGACTGATTTTTTGCGAACCATCCCCCCCAATACTGATCACTGCTTCAACCCCCAAGTCCTTTATCCTCATTATCAAATCTGCAGAGCGGTCCGTGGTGTCCCAGGACCCATCTTCCTTTTTAACCGGCCAGGCAAAGGGTCCACCTTTATTGGTGGTGCCGATGATGGTACCACCTCTCACGTGAATACCCGCAACCGCGTGATCATTCAGCACCACAATTTCCATGGGGTCCCTTAAAATACCATTATAAGATTCGATACTTCCGATGATCTCCCAATCGTTCTCCTGGGAAGCTCTCTTTACTACAGCACGGATCACGGCATTTAATCCCGGGCAGTCCCCTCCACCGGTTACTACTAGCGCTTTTCTAGGCATATTCTTTTTGATTTTAGCAGCAGATCGGCTAAAAATAGGCATAAAATTATCAAATTGCTCAAGCCTATAGTTTATGTTCATACAACTTGCAAAAACTTAACGTAATGATCCCCAAACCACAACCCGGCCAATATCCGGAATTTTACCAGCCTTATATTGATGCAGTGGATAGCGATGACCTGATTAATTGCCTTAAAAGCTTCCAGCAGGAATCGCAACAACTATTCGGTGCCTACCCCAAAGCGAAGTGGGACTACCGATATGAGGAGGATAAATGGTGTCTGCGAGAAATTTTAGGACACCTCTGTGATGCGGAAAGGGTATTTGCTACCCGGGCGATGAGGTTCTCACGCAATGACCACACACCTTTGCCAGGGTTTGATCAGGATCTGTATGTCCCGGAATCCAATGTAGCCCATCGGCCTGTGCCGGATCTGTTGGAGGAGTTCTCTTTAATTCGGAAGAGCACCTTAAAATTATTTGAAAACTTTACCGAAGAGATGTTAAATCGTCGGGGTCAAGCCAGTGGATGGGACATTTCGGTGGCGGGCATTGGCTATGTCATTGCCGGGCATGAAAGACACCATCAGCGGGTATTCAAAGAAAGATATACCTGATCAGATCCTGCTCTGGTAGGTGTATAGCTGGTGATAGCGCCCTTCCGTTTCCAACAGGGAATCATGGGTTCCCCTTTCTACAATTTTACCCTCTTCAATTACCAATATTTGATGGGCTTGTCGTATAGTACTTAGTCGATGAGCAATAACAAAAGTAGTTCGTCCTTCCATTAACTCGCCAAGACTTCGCTGAATAAAGGTCTCACTTTCGGTATCCAAATTGGAGGTGGCTTCATCCAGGATGAGAATACGTGGTTCTGCCAGCAAGGCCCGGGCTATGGCGATACGTTGTCGTTGTCCGCCAGATAGCTTAACACCCCGCTCACCGATCAAAGTGTCCAACCCGAGTTCAAATCTATCGGTAAATTCATTTACATAAGCTGCCTTTACTGCGTGTTGCAATTGTTCAGGGGTGGCCTGAGGACGAGGAAATAGAATATTTTCTTTAATGGTACCCTCATAAAGGAAGTCGTCCTGTAGCACCACCCCCAACTGCCGTCGATAGCTGGATAAGTTTACCGTGCTCAGGTCAACTCCATCCACAGTGATCATGCCGGCCGATGGCTCAAGAAAAGAGGCGGCTAATCCGGCAATGGTGGTTTTACCACTTCCGGAACTTCCAACTAAAGCAGTTATTGAGCCTGCGGGAGCCTCAAAACTGATATTATGGATAACATCCACATCCGATTCATAGGCGAAAGAGACCTGATTGAATACAACGTCGCCATTTATGTCGGGAAGTTCAACCGATCTTTTAGGATCTTCATTTTCCCGCTCTATATTGAGAAGTTCTTCCGTACGGTCCAGTCCGGCAAAGGCCTCGGTGATCTGACTTCCGATATTGCTCATTTGGACAATAGGAGCAATCAAGAAACCCAGATAAAGGGTAAAGGCAAAAAAATCGCCCACAGTCATTTCCCCTGCTACAATATTGGTACCGCCCACTCCCATGATAGCTACACTGGCTATACCCAGTAATAAGGTGGCAGAACTGGTGACTAAGGCAGTTGAGGTAAGTGACTTCTTTACATTCTTAAATATCTTGAGCACACCTTTCTCAAAAACTTTAATCTCCTGAGGTTCGGCACGAAATCCTTTTATTACTCTAATTCCACTGAGAGTTTCGGTCAGCCTGCCGGTCACTTCTGCATTGATAATCCGTCGCTTTCTGAAAATGGGCCGGATGTATTCAAAAGCCTTGAGAGATATGAAGCCGAAGACCAGCATGGGGGCCAGGGCGTAAAGGGTCATTTCCGCATTTAGATTCAACAGGATAACAAAGGCCGCAATTGAAGTCAGAACACCTCCAAAGAGCTGAACCAGCCCGGTTCCCACTAAATTTCTCACACCCTCGACATCTGTCATAATACGAGATACCAAAGCCCCTGATTTGTTGTTATCAAAAAACCTCACAGGTAAATGGATCACCTGTTTTTGCACTTTCGCTCTTAGCTGGGCAATTAGGTTTTGGGCTTCTACGCTCAATAACTTGGTCAAAAAAAAGGAAGTAACCGCCTGAATAGTTACCGCAGCTCCTACTATCGCCAGTAACACTACCAGCAGATCCGTTTTCTCTTTCCCGATAATGTCGTCGATCAGGTATTTACTGGAGCCGGGCAACACCAGTCCGGCCAATCTGTTTATTATGATCAATCCTAATCCCAGCAGCAATAGCCAGCGGCGAGGCCATATTATATCCCGAAAAACGTAGGCCAGGGAAGCAACTTTAATTTTTTTCTTAGGGATTTGTTCCATGATCTGAAAAAGCTAAAAAGGGTCTAAAGTTAAGTAATGAACTTCAGATAGGTCGGCATTAAAGATAATTAGAGAATTTCAGGGTACAGAGAGAGCCGAAGTATTCCCTTACTAAATTCTGAATTCCTGGGGCTTAGAGGCCATCATTCTAACCACGATTGGTAGTATTTGCCGTCGTCGATCTTTAAGGCATTTTCCGTGACCATAGTAGGCCGGAAAGTATCGATCATGACCGCCAGCTCCTCGGTTTTTTCCTTACCAATACTTCCCTGGTAGGTCCCGGGATGCGGCCCGTGCGGGATTCCGCCAGGGTGTAAAGTAATATTTCCTTTTTCTATATTTTTCCGGCTCATGAAGTCTCCATCCACATAATACAAGATCTCATCGGAATCAATATTGGAGTGGTTATAGGGAGCTGGTATTGCTTTGGGGTGATAATCATAAAGCCTGGGGCAAAAAGAACAGACCACAAAAGCGGAGGTTTCAAAGGTCTGATGCACCGGGGGAGGCTGGTGGATACGACCGGTAATAGGCTCAAAATTATGGATCGAAAAACCGTAAGGATAGTTGTACCCGTCCCAGCCCACTACGTCAAATGGGTGGGTGGCATAAACCATCTCATGCAGAAGTCCTTGTTTCTTTATTTTGATCAAAAAATCACCTTTTTCAGCATGTGTTTCCAGATCTCTGGGAAGCTTATAATCACGTTCGCAATAGGGAGCATGTTCCAATAGTTGACCGAACCAATTCCGGTATCGTTTAGGGGTGTATATTGGGTGAAAAGACTCGGCAAACAGCAGGCGGTTGGTATCATGATCAAAGGATATTTGGTAGATCATGCCCCTGGGTATTATCAGATAGTCTCCGGGCTCGAATGAAATGTTCCCCAGAAATGTTTTTAATATCCCATTTCCCTGGTGAATGAAGATCAATTCATCGGCGTCGGCATTTTTATAAAAATAATCGTCCATTGATCCCTGGGGCGCTGCCAACCCCAAATGGAGATCTTGGTTGACCAATAATGGTTCGCGGCTTTCCAAAAAATCTTCTTTTGGGATGATATCAAACCCCTTAAGGAGACGGGCGGTCATATTTTTATTTACTGCAATCTTGGGCGTTAGATCTTTGGTAGGCCCTATATCCTTAACCATGGTTGGTGGGTGTAGATGGTACAGTAATGAGGACATGCCGTCAAACCCCACGGTCCCAAAGAGTTGCTCGTGATACAAAGAACCGTCCGGTTTTTTGAATATCGTGTGCCTCTTGGCGGGCACTTTACCTAAACTGTGGTAAATTGGCATTTTTGAGATAATGGTTGCTTGCTTAAAGATAATCATCTTTGACTAATCCTCACGGCTTGCTATTATTTATAGAGACCCTGTTCGCAGTAATTAAGGGCCTCTTACCTGGTGGGAATGGATCCTGGTGTTTCTGGCTGCAGCTTTGAGTGGAGTGTCCAAAGCAGGACTCAAAGGCATTGCAGTACTCATTGTGACAGTTTTTGCCTTGGCATTTGGTGGTAAAGCCTCAACCGGGATTCTTTTACCTTTACTGATAGTGGGGGATATATTGGCGGTGACAACCAGCAAGTTTCCAGTTTAGCCATTTTAAGAACTCCAGCAAACCCAAGGACTGTGTGGTCTATGTAACCCCATCACCATAGTTTACTGCGGGTTGGATATTCCTACAACACATAAAACTAGGATGACTTTTGAAGACGGAAGCCACAAGAAGTGTGCGGCTTAAGTTACGCAAGCTAAACTTAAGCCAGAGGTAGTAGTGGTCAACACCATTCAGGGATATACAGCAATTCGTAATTCGTCTTTCGTAATTCGTAATTGACTACATTCCTACAAATCAATGAAGTCCAAATGCTCAATTGTTTGTCAATCAATTTGTTTTAAATTCGATTTAATTACTAAATTAAAAAGATTGATCAAGGGTTAAATTAGCCAAACTAAAGCATGTCAACGTTTACCAAAGTCCTGTCATATGTCCTGTTGGGGCTAGTAATAGGATGCGCCGCTCCTAAAAAAATCACTACAATCGCCACTTCTGCGGGAACTCCTCCTCCAGAAACTCAATTGAGAAGATCTTTTTTCCTGATAGGGGATTCCTATCAGGTGGATTTTGCCAAAGATGCCGGGGTGACATTGTTATCAGAGCAAATGGCTCAAAGCGGAGCCAAAGGGGTGGCTTTATGGCTGGGTAATAACTTTTACCACAAGGGCTTGCCGGATGAGCGATTTTCCCGATCCAGGGAGCAGGCAGAGGCATCATTGACCCAACGCCTTCAATTGATGGATAGATTTAAGGGTATGAATATTATGCTACCCGGCTATCATGACTGGGATGCGGGAGGTCCTAATGGCTATCGAAATGTGATCAATATGGAGGAATTAGTGGAGGACTACTTGGATGAAGAAGATGTGGTCATGCCCGATGGAGCCTGCCCCGGTCCGGTGGAAATCGATTTGGCAGATGATCTGGTGCTGCTGCTGCTCAACACCCAGTGGTGGCTGCACGAATGGGAGAAACCCGGGGTGGAGTCTGCTTGTGAATTGGTGGATAAAGACGATTTCCTGGTTCACTTTGAGGACGTGTTAAGAAGAAACAGGAACAAAAAAGTGATCATAGCTGGCCATCACCCCATATATAGCGATGGTTTGCACGGTGGTTATTTTTCTCCGGGATACTACTGGACTCCGCCTATACTGGGAGCTTTATACATTAAATACCGTAAATCTTTAGGTAATCGAAAGGATTTCGCCAATCTTAGATACCGGGGTTTACGCAAAGCATTTCAAACGGTATGCTCCGGTTTCCCCAATTTGATCTATGTGGGAGGACTTGAGAAATCAATGCAGCTTCATCACAAGAATGATCAGCATTATATCACCGGGGGATCTTTGGATCAGGCTACGGCGGTAAGTAGTAAAGGGGAGGCCACTTTTGCCGCTTCGCAGGAAGGATTTGGTAAAATTAATCTCTACCAAAATGGAGATGTATGGCTGGAGTTCTGGTCATCCTCAAATAGCGATTCCCCGCTATACAGACAGCTGTTGTTTAATCACCAATACGCCGAGCCAGATTCAGACCGGTATATAGAATTGGATTTTCAGGGGCAGACCACCACCGCAGTGGGTAATAGCAAACTAAAAAAAGAACAGGAACGTCCAGGATGGCGGGGCAACAACTACCGACAGGAGTGGACCACTGAGGTCAGTAATATCCCTGTTTTTGATATCGGTAAAACTCATGGAGGGCTAACTCCCATAAAAAGAGGAGGGGGATTACAAACCATCTCTCTGAGAATGGAAGCCCAGGACGGTAAACAATATGTGCTGAGAAGTATTGAAAAATATCCCGAAAAGGCGGTGCCCAGGATCCTGCGCGGCACTATTGCATCGGATGTGGTTAGCGACCAAATATCAGCATCACATCCTTATGCCGCGCTGGCCATACCACCTATGGCAGATGCAGTAGGCGTTTATCATACCAATCCCCAATTGGTTTATGTGCCTGATGACCCTCGGCTGGGGATCTACCGGGAAGACTTTGCCGACCACCTTTTTCTATTCGAGGAAAGACCAGCAGGAGACTGGAGCGATCTTGCCAGTTTTGGTAACTCAGAAGATATTATCAGCACTTTGAAAGTGATCCGAAACCTGAAGAAAAAAGAGCGACACCAGGTTGATCAGCTGCATGTAGTGAGGTCCCGTTTGTTTGATATTGTGATTGGTGATTGGGATCGACACGATGACCAGTGGCGCTGGGCCTCAGTCAAGGAGGATGGATTTACGGTATACCGCCCCATCCCCCGGGACCGGGATCAGGCGTTCTTTTACGGGGATGGCACCTTACTGCAACTCAGCTCTCATAAATGGGGTAACCCTAAAACCCAGGGTTTTCATCATGAGATACGGGATATAGAGGGATTGGAATTCAACGCTCGTTGGTTTGATCGCACGTTTATAACTGAACCAAGTTGGGAGGAATGGAAAATTATCGCCGAAGATATACAGGCGAAGCTTACCGATGAGGTAATTGAGCAGGGGTTGAAGCAATTACCCCCGGAAATCTATGAAATTAGTGGCAGCACTATTGCCGAAAAACTGAAAAGGAGGCGGGATGATCTGGAGCGCTATGCCCGGCAATACTATGAGTTTATTTCAGAGGAAGTGGAAATTATCGGTACTTCCGCCCGGGAATTGTTCGAAATCACCCGTCAGGAAGACGGGAGAACTACGGTTACCGTTTCAAGCCTTAACAAGGAGGGCCAGGTGAGGTTCCAACGTTATACCCGAACCTTTAACCCAGAGGTAACCAAAGAAATCCGGGTCTATGGATATGGTGCTCCCGACCAATTTTTGATCAGTGGAGAAGAATCCTCGTCCATAAAACTTCGCATAATCGGGGGTAAAGGTAATGACCAGGTTGAAAATAAGATACAGGGTGGCGCTGCCTCTAAGGTCCTCTACTATGATAATAGTAATAAAGAAAATCAGATAATCGGCAAGGTGGCAGACAGGACCCGACCGGGAAATGGAGCCAACGATTATAACCGCAAAGCTTTTAAGTATGATCAACTTATGCCGTTGGTGTTGCTAAGTTTTAATCCCGATGACGGAATTTACTTTGGGGGTGGATTCGTGTATACCAAAAATGGATTCCGAAAGGTACCCTATGCCGCTCGTCACACTTTAACCGGGAGATATGCCATTAAATCGGGTTCCTTTGATTTTGATTACAAAGGTGAGTTTGCCGACGTACTGGGCAAATGGGATTATGTAATGACCCTTGACATTAATCAACCCAGCTATGCCGAATTCTTTTATGGCTTCGGGAATAAAACCCGCAGTGATGAGGACATTCGGGATGAGGATAATCAGTTTTATCGCGCTAGGTACTCACAATGGCAGTTTCATCCCAAACTGAGAGGTAATTTTGGCGCTCATGAACTTCAATTAGGCGGATACTGGAGGTCAGTGGAGGTGAAAACCAGCAATAATGACGAGGAACCTAACCGTTTTATTTTATCCTATGCCGATCTGGTGGGAAGAGGCAGTGACAGTAACAGCCCTTTGCTGGATGTGGGCCGGAATTACCTTGCCGCGGTGGCTAGTTACAGCTTCGATACCCGCGACAGCGAGTTTGTGCCACGTAAGGGATTCAGGTTTCATCTGATGGGTAAATCGGTGTCACAGATTGGGGACGAGAAAAATAACTATCAGCACTTTAGTTCAGATGCTGCCTTCTACCTGAGCACAGGTGGTATTTTAAACACTACTTTAGCAGTACGGGCTGGCGGAGCGGTAAACACGGGGGATTTCGAATTTTATCAAGGTAATCATTTAGGCGGCCTTAGAAATCTACGGGGTTATAGGATATACCGCTTCAACGGAGATCAGAGTTTTTATCAAAACACTGAACTCAGGATTAAGATGGCGGATTTCAGAACCAATCTATTCCCCGGCCAAGTAGGCATTAACCTCTTCCACGATATTGGTCGGGTATGGGCCGATAACCCCGATGAGATACTGGAGGATCCTGACCTGGAAGATTGGCATAGAGGATATGGAGGAGGACTTTGGGTAGCGCCATTTGGCAGAACCGTGATCGCCGGAGAATTTGCCACCTCCGAAGATGAGGGTAATAACGTCTTTATGCTACGGTTGGGCTTTATGTTTTAAAGCCCCGGGGTTGAGACCTCAATTCCAGTAGATATAGAATACCAGGGGTTTTGGAACCGGACGATTGACTTTTGGAGTTATTTCTATAAGGGGAAGGAGCATAAGGGACCTGCTCTTTTCCAGGTATATTCTGAGTTTCATGTTACTAATCAGGGCTTTACTGTTTAAACAGGACGTAAAGCACTATGAAATGGATGCGTGGGGATAAATTTGACTATCGGGAATGGCCCCGTACTTTTTGTATAGTGCCCATAATACCTATTAGAATAATAGATAACACCAAAAAGTATACCCAGAGTGGAATGTTTTTTCCCACCACCAGCAGGTAAAGATAGGCACTGATAAATGATATTCCGGTAAGTATAAGTGGCACAAAGACCGGCTTTTTTCGACGCAGGTTCTTAATTACCCAACCTAGGGATAAGGTAAACAAGGGCATGGTGCCGACATAAAGTGATCCAAAAATTACCGGGTTCACCCCGTATTCTGAACCCAGACTGTTGAACCATTCCTTAATAAGCTCCCAGGTATCCATGGCTCAAATCTAGTAAAACATCTTCATAATTTTGGTCATCCAGGGCTTAAGAGCAGCGCGATATTGGTTAAGGGCAATTGTTTTGTTCACCCTTCCTCCAGTAGGATAGGCGTAGATCTTGTCAAATAGGCTTTTAATACCCAGCCCAGCCGACCGGGCCAGCACTAATTCCTGAAACATTTCACCGGCTTGAGGGGCGATCATTGTGCCTCCCAGGATCTTTGCATCACTGAAACTAAACCATCCTGGCTTTACCAATAGAATAAGTTTCCCATAGGCGTAGTCCGAGGTAATAGCACGGTCGTCTTCATCATAGTCAAGGGTTAGTTTCTGGTAGTTCAGCCCGCGGTCTTTGATCTGTGATTCCGTTAAACCAAAGCTGGCTACCTCCGGATTAGTAAAAGTGACCCAGCTAAAATGATCATAGCTGAGCTTTTTTCGCCAGGGAGAAAAGAAATTATTAATTAAGAGAGTGGCCTGTAATTCCGCCCCGTGTGAAAATTTGAGCCGGTTGGCGGCATCTCCGGTCACATAGACCCTTTTATTTGAAGTGCCCAGGTATTTATCTACTTCTATCAATCCCTGCTCATCTGTTTTAATCCCTGCGGCCGACAGGCTCAGGCCTGAATGGTCAACTACCCGCCCGATGCCCACCACTACTATATCAAAACCGATTTCCAGGGTTTCACCGTCTTTTTCTGCCACTGCTATGTGCCCATCCCGGAATTCTTTGAGATCGGTATTGAGATTAAAATCAATACCCAACTGTTCGGATCGGGCTTGTAGGATCTCTGTGATCTCCGGAGCCTCAATAGACATTATTCGGTCACTGCTTTCCAGCATGGTGACTTTACTACCCATCCTGGCAAAACATTGTCCCAATTCCATGCTAATGGGGCCCGCCCCAATGAAAAGCGCTTTTTCCGGTAATTCAGGAAGGTCCCAGATATTTTCGTTGTCATAATAATTCACCGATTCTACACCGGGTACTTTTAGTTTTCGGGGTTTGGACCCGGTGGCAATTATGATTTTTTTACCACGGTATTCCCTGTCGTCTACTTTAATCCGGTCGGGCCCGCTGAATTCTGCATGGCCTAATACCACATCCAGCCCCTGGGACCTGAAGTACTGGGCGTTCTCATGCTCCCTTATGGCTTGCTGGGACTTCTTTACATAGTCCCAGACTTTCTGAATTTCCACTTTCCCCTCAACTTGCAGGCCAAATTCACGGGCTTTTTGACCCTGGTTTATCAACTTGGTCACGTGGATCAGAGCTTTACTGGGTACACAGCCATTGTTTAGGCATTCCCCTCCTATAGCCTGATCACTTTTATCTATCAACAATACCTTGAATCCAAGTTCATGCATTCCCAGACCAATGCTTAAGCCGCCCGAACCGGCACCGATAACTATTAAATCATATTTCATTTGATATGTTTATTTTAGGATAGATAAGTATTCTCAGGAGAATTTACACCCATGATTAACAAAACACTATCTTGAATGGTTTCCCATCCCCTGCCATGGGCTGGGTGAGATTGAATTGATAATAAATGGATATGAGGCCCATACTGATATATTGCCTGCTGGTGACCGTTGGATGTCAAAGCCGGCAGGCATCACCCCTGCCCCCCAGTGATGCTCTGACTAATAGCTTGCAGAATATTGTACAGCAGCATCAACTAATGGGGATGGCGGTACTGGTATTAGCCGGGGGTGAAATGGTTTACCAAAAAGGTTTCGGCTATGCCAATCTGGAGTTGCAAACACCTGTTACTCCAGATACAAAATTCAGGATTGCCTCCATATCAAAATTAGTTACCACTATTGCCATAATGCAATTGGCGGAACAAGAATTGGTGGACCTTGACCGGGATGTAAGTACTTATCTGGATTGGGAGCTAAAGCATCCTGTTTTTCCCGGATTACCTATTACCCTCAGACAGTTATTGAGTCACCGGTCGGGAATCAGAGATGGAACAGGATATGGGAGGTTTATTGAAGATATGCATACCAGTAGATTGGATATCAAAGAGTTATTTTTAGAAAGCGGCGCTTACTATTCTGGGGATATGTACCAAACCGCTCCAGGTAGTTATTTTAATTACTGCAATGCTGCCTGGGGTATTATCGCCTCTGTTATAGAGAAGGTCACCGGTCAAACCTTCGACTATTATTGCAGGCAGAATATTTTCAAACCTTTAGCTCTTACCTCCAGCTATAACGTTCAGGACCTGAATTTAACCCAGTTGGCTACCCTGTACCGTTTTAAGGATGGCCATTGGGAAGCGCAGGTAGACAACTACCGTAAGAATCCCCCTGCACCGCTGATGTATGAAAGATATAAACCAGGTAAGAACGGGATAATTTACGCACCCCAAGGAGGTGCCAGATGTTCTGTCAACGACCTGGGTGTATTGGCAAAAACTTTACTGAATGATGGAGTATGGGAAACTCACAGGTTGTTGAAAAAGTCCAGTATCGAAACCATGACATCGCCGCAATGGCAATTTGACGGAAAGAACGGCAATACTGCTAACGGATTCTTTCAGGCCTATGGGCTAGGGACTCATATCCTAACTGCCAAGGACTCAACCGATGTTATTTTTCCAGGGAGAACCCTGGTGGGGCACCCGGGAGAAGCCTACGGATTAATAAGTGATATTTACCTGGAGCCAGCCACCGGAACCGGCTTGATCTTTATCACCAATGGCAGTAGGAGTGAGTACCTGCCAGCCTCCGGCAGCGCCTTTTATCAAGTGGAGCAGGAAGTTTTTCAAAAATGCTTTTTATATCTGAAAGACAGTAAATTATATCCGAATTACCCATAATCACTTAAATCCTGCAACCCACTATTTTCACCTTTTTTATAACTGCACTTATGGCTTTCTAAAAAATGTGAATTATGCCGAAAGTTTGGTATTTTGTTCATCTGCAATTGTAGTCATCGTAACCAAAAAATGATCCATCAACTGAGGAGCAAAATATATACCTTAAGCAATTTTTGGTCTACTTTTTCCAATTGTCAAGTGCTGTTGCTGGCTTCGGTGACGGTGATCACTTGTTTCAGCAGTTGCCAAACACTACCCACTGCCGATCCGGACAATGGGGGCTTGTTACTTCCGGATGGGTTTGAAGCAGTGGTAGTGGCCGACAGCGTTCCTGGCAAGGTGAGACATTTGGTAGTAAACGACAACGGAGATATATACGCCAAAGTCAAGTTCTCCCAGGATGGAGGAGTCGCAGCTTTGCGAGACCATAACCAGGATGGTAAAGCAGATATACTGGAAAAATTTGGGGAATATCAGACCGAAGGCCGATGGAGCCTGCAGACCGGCATTCGAATATACCAGGGTTATCTTTATTTTAGTTCTGAACTGACGATTTATAGGATCAAGCTTGACGGTGACCTCATACCTGAAGGCCCGCTAGAGGTGATATTGCAGGATGATCATGCTCATGGACGGCACGAACACATAGCAAAGCCTTTTGCCTTTGATCAATCAGGGAATATATATGTGCCTTTCGGCGCTCCAACCAATGCCTGCCAGGAGCCGAAAAGGACACCCGGAGCTCCAGGATTGGATCCTTGCCCACAACTGCAGGACCACGGAGGGATCTGGAAGTTCGAGGCGAATAAGCTCAATCAAACTCAAAAGGATGGAACCAGGTATGCTTCAGGGATCCGCAGTGTAGTAGCTATTGATTGGAATCCTCTGGACCAGGAACTGTATGTAGTCATTCATGGCCGTGATGATCTCTTCAGGTTATTTCCGGACCGCTTTACTCCCTGGCAGAGTGCGCTACTGCCATCTGAGGAATTTGTGAAAGTTACTGAGGGCTCAAACTTTGGCTGGCCTTATTGCTATTATGATCAACTAAACGGCAAAAAGGTATTAGCCCCCGAATATGGGGGTGATGGCGACAGTATAGGCCGGTGCGCGGAATTTGACCTTCCACTTATAGGTTTTCCCGGTCACTGGGCGCCCAATGGGTTGCTATTTTACCAGGGTGATCAGTTTCCTGAAAGATACCGCCATGGCGCCTTTATCGCATTTCACGGATCAACCAACCGTGCACCTTATCCCCAATCCGGATATTTCCTGGGGTTTGTGCCCTTTGAGGAAGGCTCAATGACAGAATCCTGGGAAGTGTTTGCCGATGGCTTTGCTCAGGTGGATCCTATCGTAAACGTAAATGATGCAGTATATAGGCCTATGGGAATAGCCGAGGGGCCTGACGGATCTCTTTACATCAGTGATTCGAATTATGGAAAAATCTGGAGGGTAATGTTTAAAGGTGATCGAAATTCGTTTGGTGAGGCCCAATTAGCCTCTATGGAGGCCAGGAAAGAGCTTGCCCATATCAGAACTCCGCACGAGGTCAATGATAATATTCAGAAGGACCTCTCCGGGAAGGGAGAGGAGGTTTACTATTTGTATTGCGGTGTTTGCCACCAGGGTAATGGCAAAGGAGCCAGTGGCCGATTCCCTCCATTAGCGGGTACCGATTGGGTGACTGGTGATAAGGAAAGGTTGATTGAACTGGTATTAAACGGACGTGAAGGACCAATGGAGGTGAATGGCGTAACATACAACAATATAATGCCCCAGCACGGTTTTTTGACTGACCGGGATTTGGCTGAGGTCCTTACCTACATCCGCCAGAACTTCGGCAATCAAGCCAGCGCCATAACCGAAGAGGAAGTATCCCAGGTTCGAAACAAGCAAAAAGTGGAAAGTTGAGTTATGTACACCACAAGTTATCCGGAGAATTTTTATGATATGAAGAAATATATCGAATTATATCTAATCGCTGCAGCCATGATCACCCTGGTCAGCGATGAACTTTTAGCCCAGACCCCACAAAACATGAGCAAGGAACAATTGACCATCACAGCCACCGACGATTTTGAAATTGACGGACAAGGCACCGCATCTGCGTGGGAAACTACCTCATGGATCACACTCAACGCATTGAAAGACCCGGGAGAGGTATATGATACCCGGGTCAAGGTATTATATTCTACTACCGGTATATATTTTCTGTTTAATTGCCAGGACCAGCAGATCACCGCTACTCTGGAGGAAGATTTTGCTGATTTATACAATGAGGATGTGGTAGAGGTATTTCTGTGGACTGATGAACAGTATCCGATTTATTTTGAATATGAAGTTTCTCCCCTGAATTATGAACTGCCCATCCTGATCCCAAAAATTGGTAAATCCTTTTTGGGCTGGCGTCCCTGGCATTATAAGGGGGAACGGCTCACCCGACATGAAACTCACATCTTTCGATCAGGTGATCAAGTGGAAGGCTGGACTGCTGAATTTTTTATCCCATACGCCTTATTGACCCCGCTGAGTAATGTACCACCACAGCCGGGTACTACTTGGAGGGCTAACTTGTATCGCATTGACTATGATCGGGAACAACCTGTATGGTGGTCGTGGCGTCCAATTGTCAATAACTTTCACGACCATGAGTTATTTGGTACTTTCAAATTTCAATAGCAGATGGATGCTAAAATCTTCATAATTATAGCCTTGATGTTTGCCTGTGGAACCGGTGAAAAGGAGGAATCCACAGAGCAGTTGGAACTGGAAACCCAACCCGCTACCAGGGAGCTAACACCCCGGAATTCATTTACCTCCGGGATTGAGGGACCTGCGGTGGCGGCGGACGGCATATTATACGCGGTCAATTATGGAAGACAGGGCACAATCGGCCAAATCAATCCTGATGGTATGGCCAGTGAATTTATTGCGTTGCCCGATAGCAGCATCGGAAACGGAATACGGTTTAATAGTCAAGGTGACATGCTGATTGCGGACTATACCCGTCATAACATTCTAAAAGTGAATATGTCAGATCGCAACATTAGTGTATTGGCTCACGAACCGCAAATGAACCAACCTAATGATCTGGCCATAACCAGCACTGATATACTATTTGCCAGCGATCCAAACTGGAAGGAATCCACTGGTCAATTGTGGAGGATAACGCCCTCAGGAGAAGTTACTCTTTTGGAAACATCAATGGGTACCACCAATGGTTTGGAGGTAAGCCCTGATGACAGGATACTGTATGTCAATGAGAGCGTTCAACGCAAAGTATGGGCCTATGATCTGGACTCCATGGGCAACATATCCAATAAAAGGATGCTTATAGAGTTCCCGGATTTTGGAATGGACGGCATGCGTTGTGACAGCGAAGGAAATTTATATATTACCAGACACGGAAAAGGCACCGTGGTGGTAGTAAGTCCACAAGGAGAAATTTTGAAAGAATATAAGGCAGCCGGTAAAAATATCACCAATATCGCTTTTGGCGGTGATGATGGTAAAACCTGCTTTATCACTGTAGCCGATCACGGCAATCTGGAGACTTTTAAAGCGGATTTTGCGGGACGGTCCTGGATATTAAAACACTAAACCACTAATATGAAAAAAGTCAAAACTTGTTGTTTATACCTGGGATTGACGGGCTTGCTAAGCCTTTCACTGAACGCCCAGCAATATGACATGGTGATAAAAGGAGGACATATTATTGATCCGAAGAATGGATTGGACGCCACCATGGACATCGCCATTAAAGACGGAAAAGTGGCAGAGGTGAGTCGGAATATCAGCGGTGAAGCCGAGATCGAGGTGGATGCTAAGGGTCTATATGTAACCCCGGGGATCCTTGATATCCATACTCATAATTTCTACGGTAATGAAGGTGAATACCTGGCTGATGGCTATTATGCCGTCCCACCGGACGGATTTACTTTCAGGGCCGGAGTGACTACTGTGGTGGATGTAGGGAGTTCAGGATGGAAGAACTTCGCGGACTTCAAGCGGCAAACTATTGACCGCTCTAAAACCAGGGTACTGGCATTTTTGAACATTGTAGGACTAGGAATGCAGGGAGGAGCCAGGGAGCAGGACTTGACGGACATGGATGCTAAATTAACAGCGATAACGGCAAGACGTTACCAGGATTACGTGGTAGGAGTGAAAGTGGCTCACTATGCAGGATCGGAATGGGATCCAGTAGAGAGATCAGTTGAGGCCGGCAGGCAAGCGGACATTCCGGTAATGGTAGATTTTGGAGGAGTAGTACCGGAATTATCTTTGGAGACACTACTTATGGAGAAACTTCGGCCCGGAGATATCCTTACTCATACCTTTGCCCATGTCAACGGCAGGATACCCATTGTGAACCAGGATGCAAAATTAGAGCCCTACATTCCAAAAGCTCAGGAACGGGGAATAATATTTGATGTCGGCCACGGAGGGGGAAGTTTTGTATTTGAACAAGCAGTACCTGCAATGGAACAAGGTTTTAGGCCCAACGTGATCAGCACTGACCTGCATATAGGCAGTATGAATGGGGGTATGAAAAATATGGCCAATGTGATGTCTAAGTTCCTCAATCTGGGAATGTCTATGCAGGAGGTGATTGCCAGCTCAACCTGGATTCCCGCGCAGGTGATTAAAAGAGAAGATTTAGGCCACCTAACCGTAGGTGCGGGAGCTGATTTGGCTATATTCAGCTTGCGGGAAGGCCAGTTCGGGTTTATCGACGTTAGAGGCAAGAAAATGAATGGGGATAAAAAGCTGGAATGTCAGCTTACTTTAAGAGATGGTGAAGTGGTATACGACTTAAATGGATTGGCCAGCCCTATGTGGAACGCCGAACCTTAATTGTATGAACGGTTTATACAGAGCATTTATTGGGATTGCCCTGCTGCTATTGGTAGCCGGTATTATATTGGCCATCGTAGGCCAAATGACCTTGGTTGGCCCCTTGTGGATTATAGGATTGTTGCTACTGGCCATAGGCTTTAGAGGGTACGACACCCTCAAGGGGTTCTCCTTTACCGTAATGATCTTTGCTGCAGTGGCGGCTGCCATGTTCTATCCCTCGTATTTCAGAACTGTGGGAAGTTTTGACCTCAAACTTCTAATAGTGCCTTTATTGCAGATCATTATGTTTGGCATGGGCACTACCATGAGTTTATCTGATTTTAAAGGAGTAGTGACTATGCCTAAAGGCGTTTTGGTGGGTCTGCTTTGCCAATATACCATCATGCCCATAGTGGGCTTTGCCATCGCTACAGTTATGGGTTTTCCCCCGGAAATTGCCGCTGGAGTAATATTGATAGGCTCCTCACCGAGCGGGTTGGCTTCCAATGTTATGACCTACCTGGCCAGAGCTAATTTAGCCCTGTCAGTAACACTTACGGCAGTATCCACCATGCTGGCCCCATTAACTACTCCTATACTTATGGAGGTATTCGCCGGGCAATTTGTTCCCATTGACTTCATAGGCATGATGATCAGTATTGTGAAAATTGTGATTGTCCCCATCATATTGGGTTTGGTTTTCAATCATATTTTTCACGGTAAGGCGAAATGGTTGGATCAGGCTATGCCACTGGTTAGTATGGCTGGGATCGCCTTTATAATTACTATAATCACTGCAGCGGGACGAGACAGCCTGCTGGAAATTGGGATAGCCCTGGTATTAGCGGGCATAGTACATAACCTGATGGGCTATCTATTTGGGTATTGGGGTTGCCGTTTGTTCAAAATGCCGGAGCGGGACTGCCGAACCATTGCTTTAGAAGTGGGCATGCAAAATGCCGGTTTGGCCTCTGGAATTGCCCTGGAAATGGGAAAGGTGGCTACAATCGGATTAGCGCCGGCCATTTTTGGTCCCTGGATGAATATTTCAGGTTCTTCTTTGGCCACATATTGGAGAGACCAGGACCCTTTGGAATCAACTGAAAACATTAAAATTGCAATAGATAATGAGAAGCTCAGTAATAATTAAGTCCGGAATTTATCTGTGGTGTTTGATCCTAACTTTCGAGTTATGTTTGGCACAGACCATGACCCGGGATGACTTGATCTTTTATACTTCAAAATGGGAGGGCGAACGCTTTGAAGATGGCCGCCCTAAGGTCCCAGACGATATTCTACAGCGAATGAAAAAGGTTTCCATAGAAGAGGCCTGGGGGGTGTTAAGAGGAGAAGGCTATCACAATCAATTTGAGGGCGAATGGCAAATGTTACATCCTGATAGTGTTATGGTGGGTCGGGCGCTAACGGTGCAGTATATGCCCAATCGTCCTGACGTCAGCGAGCAGGTCAAAGCGCGAGGTACGGAGGAAGGTCGCATTGGCAATACCAATAGCTGGCCAATTGATATGCTGGTTAATGGTGACGTATATGTGGCGGACGGCTTTGGCAAGATCGTAGACGGCACCCTTATAGGAGATAACCTGGGTAATTCTATATATGCTAAATCCGGTAACGGTGTGGTGTTCAATGCCAGCTCCCGGGATTTGGAGGGCCTGGCAGAGATAGACGGTTTTAACGCCTTTGTTAAAGGGTGGCATCCTTCATTTTTGCAGGAAGTAATGCTGACCGGACTTAACGTGCCCATCCGTATGGGAGCCGCTACGGTGTTGCCCGGTGATATCGTATTGGCAAAAAAGGAAGGGGTTATTTTTATTCCCGCCCACTTGGCCACTAAGGTGGTGACCACGGCAGAAGTGGTAATGCTTAGAGATCAGTTTGGCATTCAAAGACTAAAAGAAGGAAAATATACCCCCGGACAAATTGACAGCCGATGGTCCGAGGAGATTGAAAAAGATTTTTCTCAGTGGTTGCGAGACCATATGGATGACCTGCCGGTACCCAAGGCACAAATACAAGAATTATTAGAGAACAGAACCTGGTAATAACTAAACCATATTTTGATGAAAAATTTAAATAAAACCAATAGACGAAAAGCCGTTAAAACTCTGGTAGCGTCAGCGGCTGCTATGGGAGCAGGCGGCATAGCCGCCGGTGCGGCAGCCCCTGACAAAACTAGCAAAGTGGTAGTGGGCAAGGTGATAAATTCCAAGCAAGTGCCATTGTTTTCCAGCGCTGTAAAGCACGGAAATACTTTGTACCTGGCGGGAAAAGGAGCTCATTTTGAAGGGGATATTACTGCCCATACCAAACATGTGCTGGATGAGTTGGAGAAAGAACTTGAAAAGCATGGTTCTTCCATGGATAAAGTATTGAAAGTGAATGTCTATTTGCATGACCTTGCCGATTATAAGGCTATGAACGAAGCCTATCGCGGACGCTTCGGTGATAACCCCCCGGTTCGTACTACGGTAGCTACTTACGGGGGAGTCCCAGGGGATAGCCTGGTTGAAATTGACTGTATTGCAGCTTTGGACTAAAAATCAAATGATCATGATCAGCAGACGAAAATTATTGAAGAGCTTATCCGGAATTCCTGTTTTCGGAGGATTACTGACCACCGGCGCCCTGGCTGAGAGCGCACCTACACCCCTGGTAGCCGGCAGGGATTATTTTAAGGAATTGGGGGTGAGGACTTTCATCAATGCGGCCGGGACCTACACCTCAATGACCGGGTCCTTGATGCCCCCGGAGGTTACGGATGCTATTAAATATGCCACCGGTGATTATGTTAATCTGGATGAGTTGCAGGATAAGGTTGGTGAGCGAATCGCGGATTTAATTGGATGCGAATATGCCACCATTACTGCCGGTGCCGCCTCAGCGATCACTTTAGGAACAGCTGGAGTATTAACCGGGCTGGATCAAGATAAGGTGGAACAAATTCCTGATCTGAGTGGATTAAAAAGCGAAGTGATCATGCAAAAATCCCATGAGATCGGTTATGCTCATGCCATCAGGAATTGTGGAGTGGATATTGTTTTTATCGAGTCCAAAAGCGACCTGAAGAAGGCTGTCAACGAGAAAACAGCCATGATGTGGTTCTTAAATGCACATAATTTTAAAGGAGAGATCAAGGACCAGGAATGGGTTGAATTGGGACAGAAATATGAGATACCCACATTCAATGATTGCGCAGCTGATGTTCCCCCGGTCGAAAACCTATGGAAATACACCGAAATGGGTTTTGACCTGGTTTGCTTTAGCGGAGGTAAGGGGATCAGAGGACCACAGAGTGCGGGTTTGTTATTAGGTAAAAAAGACTTGATCAAGGCTGCCCGGTTACATGCTCCTCCCAGAGGCAACACTGTTGGGCGTGGCATGAAAGTTAATAAAGAGGAGATCCTGGGGATGCTGGTGGCTTTGGAGCTTTACCTTAATAAAGATCATCAGCAGGAGTGGGAGCTGTGGGAGAAACAGATCCAGCTTATACACGATGCCGCGGCATCCGTAGATGGAGTGAATCCTTATAAACACGTACCTGATGTGGCGAATCACGTACCTTCCCTGAAACTTAAATGGGACCAGGAATTAGTGAAGATTTCGCCAGACCAATTGAGGGATGAGCTTCGGTCAGGGCATCCTTCTATCGAAACTGTGGGGGATAAGGAGTATGTGGGAATTACCACCTGGATGATGCAGCCTGGTCAGGAGCGGGTGGTGGCTAATCGCATAAAAGCGCTGCTACAGCAATACTCCTCTTAGAAAGCAAAAGGTCCAAGCGCTTTGTCCAGTAAGTAAGCTGCTTCCTTACGGGTAACTGGTTTTTCAGCTTGAAACTCCTGATTTGCTGCCCAGATCTCCAGCCATTGCTGTTGACTAAAATAGTCAATAGCAGAGGCTGCCGCATTATCCTTTATGTCAACAAAACTGGCCTGTTGCGAAGCCTCCGGACTCCCCAGCCATTGCCAGAGGGCACTAACCAATGATCCTCTTGACACCGGATTGCCTGAAAGAATAATTGAGTTGTTTTCCTCTTTAACCATTTTTAGAGCCTGTATTATGTCTTCAGCCCGTACCAGGCTGTCACTATAAAACCAGGTTTGATTGGCCCACTGGTAAGGTACACCGGTACCTTTCATAAGTCCGGCAACTCCAACTCTTTGCACGGCCTGAAAATATAGCGAGTCATTTGGTTGGGTATCAATAAATGGCATCAACCAGCACCCGGCCTCCAACAGATGTTGTTGCAGGGTCCTGATATTTAGCTGTCTGGGCAATAAATCGTCGCGGACACTTAGGGCAGCCGCCGCCCCCGCAGCTTGCCCAATGAGAATTACACAAGGTTGGAGTCGGGTAGAACCATTGGCCAGATGGCTCACTGATATACTTTTTTCCGCTACAATTAATCCGTCCATTTTTTCCGGTATTAAGCATCCATAGGGTATGGAAAAAGATGGAATTGAGGGAAAAGTCTCTTCAGCTGTATCAGGATTTTTATCATGATGATGATCCAGGGGGTAATCACCCACCGCCACTGCAAACTGATAGAGGCTGTCGCTATATGGATCCTGCAGGTGATTAACA
Source organism: Cyclobacteriaceae bacterium (assembly GCA_965224285.1). Lineage (GTDB taxonomy): Bacteria > Bacteroidota > Bacteroidia > Cytophagales > Cyclobacteriaceae > JAJCYK01. The sequence continues at coordinate 1,225,913 of OZ245043.1, read as the reverse complement.
GTCAGAAAAGCAGAACCTTTAACCCGGCGACTTTCACGATGATAAGGAATTAGCGGAAACCCATCCTCTGTGGGAAATTCATCCTTGGCAATCCCCAAATGCTTAAACCCGGCTTGGGTTTGAATATGATATAAAAAGCGCAGCGACTGCATTTTGGCCGCTTGATATCCCGTTTGTCGCTGCTGGTGGCTTTGGTCAAGGCTATTGAAATAATAATCATTGCCATTTATAGGCCAGTTGAGCATATACTTGCCATTGGGAAGTTTGCCGTAAGTAAGCATCTGCTCGCAACCTACTACCTCAAATTCAGGGTCATCGCATAATTCTTTACAGGCACAATTGAACTCTTCCGGGTCGTATCCATCTGGCAGAGGAAGGGTCATATCGGCTTCCGGGCCAAAATCCTCTACGATCAGGGCGTAGGTCAGATCCTGGATGGCATCGGTACGGCTTGCAGGCGCCTGAGCTTCTCCAGTAAGGGATTGAGGATCCTGACCAGTGTAGTGAGGTACTTTTGCCAGTTTTAGGACATCGCCCAATTCGGTAGCCTCTATGGTTACCTCTGCTAGAATTTTAAGCGTATCCTGCTCTGGTTGACCTACAAACCAGACACCTTCTACTTGAGACTCACCATCTATAACCTTTATCGGGCGGTAGCCATGGTACCGTTGGAGGTTTTTTTCGGCGCCTACCAGTCGATTCCAGATGTCATTACCCACACTTGGCTCGTACAGGGTATTGCTAACCCATCCGGTTTCTACACTGTCAGGACCCCCGTAATGTTCATATAAGTGACTTCTAAATTCACCCCAGATTCCAGAAGGGAGCCGGTGATTGCCATCAATAGCGCTCACACCGGCGGCAGTCAGCATACCACCCAGCCAGGGGGTTTCTTCCACTAGTGTCACCTGAGCGCCGCTACGAGCCGCCTGAAGGGCCGCTGCTACCCCGCTGGCTCCACCGCCCACTACCAGTACCTCTGTTTTCAGTGTATCACTTTCGTTAGTAGGAGAGGAGCAGGAAAAAGCCAGCCAAAGTCCCAGGAAACAGCAGGTATATAAGCGCATTAGTCCACCAGGTATATGTTACGCCAACGTACTTTGATCCCTCCTCCGTCATGGATCTGCAAAGCTATTTTGCCTGAAGCTTCACCAATTTTTTCATCTTGAAAATCAATCATCTGCTTTCCATTTAGCCAGGTAGTGACCCGGTCTCCTGTTACCTTGATGCGCATGGTGTTCCACTCTCCCATTTTTAAGGCCTTATCCTTTGAAGGGTCCGGTTTTATCAACCATCCTCGTCCGTAGGATTCATAGATGCCCCCTGTGTCATGCCCCGGGGGAGCCACTTCTGCTTGCCAGCCTGAAATTTTGGTCCCGTCAAGTGATGATCTAAAGAAAACGCCGCTATTGCCATTGGCCTCTTGCTTAAACTCCAGGTGTAGATCAATATCGTCATACTCAGCGGTAGTGGCCAGGTAGCCATAGCCTTTATCAGGTCCGCTTTCACATATCAATTCCCCCCCTTCAACGTACCATTTCTCAGTACCGTACACCTCCCAGCCCTGGAGGTCCTTCCCGTTGAAAAGGGATGTTTTTTCCGTTACTATCAAAGTTCCTAGCCATAGGAATATAAAAAGATAATGAATCATAGTTTTCGAATTTTAATATTTCTAAATCGCACTTCATGCCCATGATCCTGCAGCCCAATGTAGCCGGATTCCGCCTGGGCATATTGAGACATTTCCGAGAATTTACTTTTGTTTACCAATTCCTTCCACTCATCTGAGTTGATCTGATATTCGATGGTTTTGTTTCCGTTTAACCAATGCTCAACATGCCCGTCGTTTACCACAATTCTGGCATTATTCCAACTACCTACAGGATTGGAATATCTTTCATCAGCAGCCTGCAAATCGTAATTATCGCCGGTTAAATGGGTGTTCATATCCATTTCCCCCATGCTTATATAGGTCTGATCATCCAGTATCTGGTATTCAGGTGCACTGTGGAAAATTGGTTCTCCCTCCAGTTCTTGTGCCAGATAAAATATACCGCTATTGGCGGTATCTGTGGCCATAAATTCCAGGGTTAATTCAAAATTGCGATACTTTTCTTTGGTTATGATATCTCCTCCACCTGTACCTCCTTCCGGGGTTTTAAGCAGTACCAGTTCATCGCCCTGTATCTCCCAACCTTGCTGGGGAAATTCTTCTTGTAAATAGCCCCGCCATTGATCAGTGTCTGAACCATCGAAGAGTATAATCCATTGATCTGCTTCAGCCTGCTGGCTGGTCGAATCTGCTACCTGGCTGGTCTGGCTTGACTGTTCTGATGACTGACATCCAATCACTACCGACAGGAATATTAAAATAATTACAAATCTCATCTTTATTTTATGTTTAATTGTCCACTACTTTCTTATGCAACGACATCTGACACTGATATTTTTAAAACCGAGTTTTTGCTGTCCGGTGCTAAATACCTGGGTCCAACTATCAAATTGATAATCCGGGGTATCTTCCGGGGAGGCTTCCGTACTGCTCCAGTAGATAGCATCCTGGAAACCGCCAATATCCTGTAATTTAAGCTGTTCAAACATGGCATTTAATTCCCCCAGGCTAGGCAGGTACCAATCGTCAAAGCCGTAGGCAACCAAATCATCACAGACCCGGGCGGCGAATAACTGTTGCTCCCCGCTTTGGTCCAATAAAATAGTCTTGGAATTAGATACTCCATCTATGTGAGAGGTGGCGCCGGTCACATTGTATGAAATAGACCAGGGTAAACCGCTGGCTCCGCAATTGTCTTCAGGGTGTACATAAAATACGCCGTCATTGAAACTCACAGGAGATAGAGATACTTCCTGGCACTGATTATTGATCAGAATGTCCGCTGACCTCCCAGGTACCCGGGAGCCTGCTGCCAGGGCTCCCTTTTCCCGGTAGTCCGAAAGCTCCGATTCAGAAATTGTCAATTTTTCCCAGGGATTCTCCAGATTACCGGTAGGGTTACAGATTATGGTATTTCTATCTATAGGATTGATATCATCCGTTGAGTCGCATCCAATCAAGAACCAGCAGACGATAGTAAGTGTCTTTAGACAAATTGCTTTAGCTGTCATAGGGTACCCGGTTTTCTCACATTCTTACCCGTAACACCCACTAAATTATCACCTAAATCGGTTCTGGCTTGGTTCGCAATTTCCTGTAACCGGTCCACAATTTCAGGATATAGCTCCTTTACGTCATAAGCCTCCCCGGGATCTCTTCTGAGATTGTACAGAGCTACCTCTACGGTATCTTTGTGGTAGGGACCAGGCCATCCATCGTTAGCCGGTAATACATTGCGATATGATTGGGTGGTGATATGGGGCAGCATTAATTTCCAATGTTGGTATCTAACTGCCTCCAGATCATTGCGGTGATAATAATAATAAAGGGTTTCTCTGGGGCTGTTTTCCGTATTCCCCTTTAATAAACTACTAATATCTATTCCGTCAATGGCATTTTCCGGTAAACCGGCGCCGGTGAAGGATGCTATGGTCGGTAATAAATCCATGGTGGTAGCCAGTTGATTGTTTACCCGGCCTGCGGGAATCACCCTAGGCCATTTCATTATACAGGGTACCCGCTGTCCACCTTCATAGGTTGTGCCCTTACCTTCTCTCAATCCTCCACTGGACCCTCCATGATTTCCGAAATTCAACCAGGGACCATTATCCGAAGTAAAAACAACCAAGGTGTTCTCTGCCAGTTCCAGTTCTTCCAATGTTTTTATAATCTGCCCCACCGACCAGTCGATCTCCATCATCACATCCCCATATAATCCCTGAGCGCTTTTGCCCCTGAATTTTTCGGAGACCCCTAATGGGATGTGAGCCATAGAATGCGGGAGATAGAGAAAAAACGGCTGATCACGGTGGTCTTGAATAAATTGGATAGCTCTTTCGGTAAATCTGGAAGTAAGTTGATCCTGATCTTGCAGGGTTCTGACCTCTTCCACTTTCTCTTCCCCTTGTATTAGAGGTAATTGAGGATAACGGTTTTTCCGGTGGCTGGTATCCTCCACCTGTTTACCATCAAAATCTACCGGCCACATATCGTTGGAATAGGGTACGCCAAAAAATTCGTCAAAACCATGCTGTAAAGGCAAAAACTTTTTTTGGTGGCCCAAGTGCCATTTTCCGAAAATGCCGGTAGCGTACCCCAGCGGTTTGAGCATTTCGGCGATAGTGGTTTCATCCTGGTGTAAACCATGCTCTGACCAGGGAAATAAGGCCCCGGTAATACCGATCCTGTTGGGGTAACACCCGGTCAACAGGGCCGCACGGGAAGCGCTGCATACTGCCTGAGCGCTGTAGAAATGAGTAAATCTCATACCATCCACCGCCATTTGGTCAAGGTTCGGTGTGGTAAAATTAGTAGCCCCATAACTGCCGAGATCACCGTATCCCTGATCATCAGTAAAAATGATGATAATATTAGGCAGCACACTGGGGTCTTCTGTTTCCTGACAGCAGCATAAAAGGATTATAAAGGAAAGTAAAACGACTATTTTTGAGATCATGGCAGAGTGATTACTTCTTGATTGTCCGGTAAAGCGCTAACCTCAAATTCTTGTGACTCCATTTTGCCTGAGGAAATGTGTAAGCGATATTTACCGCTTTTTGGCACACTAAGACGTAATGAATCGGAGCCGGCTCTTAGAGTTAACACGTGATTCCCTTGTAGGTCGTAAATTTGTAACAGGCTGCCCTTCAATGACGGGCTGCTTATTTTTGGAATAAAGATACCATTTTTCGGTTGGTAGTTTTGTAGCTGATCTATTACCACCGGCCATCCAGGGTATGGATGGTCATGCAACGGATGAGCATCCCTGGGCCAGTTTTCCATGATGATCTTTCTGTCCGCCGCACGAAATCTGACAATACCGTACCCGGTAGCCCGGTCATAAAGCTTTGCCGGTTGTCGTCCGGTGTAAAGGGGGTTGGATACAGCATATACCGTAACCTTGTTCCCAAATCCGTCCAGAAAATTTCCCTTGTAAGGAGGTTCCTGATCTGATGGCGGAGGATACCAGCGCCGGGGCCATACATTGCTGATAGAGGGCACACATAGGGCAAATCCAGCATCGCCAAATTCATTTAACCCGTACTCCACGGTACTACCCAAATGTTGATCCCCCGCAATGTGTAAGGCGAATGCTTTTCTTATAATTGCTACGGCCCGGTCACGACCTGATTTTGGCCAGCCATTGGAATCCATATCAGCAACCTGGATATCGTTTGGGGCATATTCGCCGGGGGATAATATCCTTAATTGGGGTACTATTCGATCGTGACCCGATTCATTAACCGGGAGTGTGGCCAAGTTGGCAAAAATGGTTTGAGAAAGCACAGCCTTCATCCAGATATCAGCCCCCCAGTGCTCTACCCAATACTCCAGAAAATCTAATTGCCGCTGGCCTAATAACCTGGCCTCGGGATGATCGGATTGAGTAATGGGATCAAATTCGGGATTCTGGGCCCATCCATTATCCACTTGAGCTTCAGGCAAAAGTAATTTAGGTGCAGATTTAAACTTGCGGTCTTCGAGAATGGCAAAACTTATACCGGCATATTCCAAATTAGTATAGTATACTGATATGCCTTGTTTGACCGGAGTGGTCTCATAAGGGTCTGGTAAATGGCTGGTTTGGGTTTTTTGTACCATGTTGACCCATTCCGCAGGCATTTTGTAACCTCCGGTATCTTGCTTACCCGATTCGGTTTCGGCATCGTCGGTGGCTTTGCCGGATTCACCCCAGAGGTTGCCGTGATAAACATCATGATCATCAGGTATGGTCACCACCGGGATATCACGTAATAATTCTCCATAAGCCCAACCAAATAGATACCATTTACGCAAGTAATCCAAAACCGATAAAGATAATGGGTTTCGCTGCACACCATATCCTCCTACTCCCTCGTAGATCTGATCACCGGAGAAAAACAGCAAGTCAGGGTCTTGAATGCGTACATTTTCCACCAGGTCGGAGTTGGGAAAACCCAGATCATTGTTTCCGGTAAAAGCGGCTAGCACGAAATCCTGCTTATTAGTAGGATTTGCCGGTAGGGTACCACGATAATGATGTAAACTGGCTGCACCTTCATTAGTTAGAGCGGAATAAGTAATGCGATAGGGGATGGCTTCTTCTAGATTTAGGGGAGTATAATCGAATTGCGCGGTATACGAAATGGTATCAATTAGGGCAGTATCTACCGTTTCCCAATTCTCGTCCATAATTTCCAGGTAAGCCGTTAATGGATCAGAGGGGCCCAGAGGAGGGAATTGGGCAGTCATTCGCACCTGTTCTTGGTGTATGGTAAATTGATTAAACAGTACCGGTCCCCATTTTCTTTCCGGATACTCCTGAATCATATCACCTGAAATTTTCCAATGATCAAACCAGAAGTTGACATCCCCTCTGCGAGGCGTATCGGGATCAGTACCCCAATCGGGATACTGATATATTTCCCTGGTATCTGTGATCTTCGGCGGAGATCCGGCGTTACAAACCAAAGCCAGACCCCCTTTCAACCAATCTGCTTCAACCGACTCGGTAAATGATTCTATTTCTCCTGAGTCTGCGTGATTAATCTCAATGGTCAAATTATAGGTGTCCGGTTCATCGACATTCTGTTCTGCAGTCAGATTAAGCCTCACTGCGTCCAGCGTAATGTTCACGGCGTTTTCTTTAACCTTAGAACCAATAAAAAGATGTCCATTGGTGGTGATTCCCAAAGGTAGGCCTTCCCCTCTGACCGCATCGTCACGATAATCGTCAAACTCTCCCCGGATCCCAATTTTGAACCCAACCCAGCCGTCATGTTTTGGAGGTTGGCTTAAGTAGCCGGTTTCCACACTGATTTGAAAACCTTTGCCAGCCCCGGAAATTTCGTGAGTTAACAAAAATACATTGCGATCACCCCCGCTGGTCACACACTCAATACGACCGCTACTCAGCCTCCAGTCCTGCAAGGGATTGGCCCAATATTCCGGTCCCAGCCAAACTCTCGTGACCTCTTGAGGCCATTCACTGGAGAATCCCGATGGTTCCGGCTGCTGACAACTTAGTATCAGGCTACCAAGGGATATGAGTACCAGAGATTTATTCCTTACTGGACGTACCGACATGTAATTCCGTTAAATACTGGTGGGCCATATCCCAATTTCGCCGATATTAATTTGGTAGACATGTTTTTTAGCTGAACTACAATAATTTATAGCTGAACTGCATTATAGTTAGATCTCGGTATTTAAGGTTTTACTTCAGGTTGTTCAGCTAAATTATTTGTCGATTTCTATCAGTAAGCTTAGTTTTGGATCTTGTCATGTGGTTGATGGCAGCTATATAGTCACATTATTATCTATTGATTTTAATATGTATTTGGGGGTAGATGTAGGAGGAACCAGCACCAAGCTGGGCATAGTTGATGGAGGGGGTAGACTAGTCTCCGAATCATCATTTCATACTACTTGTTATCAAAGCGCAGACCATTTCCTCAATGCACTGGAAGGTGAGATCACCCGCATGATATCCTTATTGGATCAGCAGATAGCTGGGATCGGTTTGGGGGCGCCCAGCGCCAATTTTCGTACCGGCATCATTGAGAACGCTGCAAATCTGGGGTGGAAGGGAAAGTTTAATATCCAGGAGGAGCTTCAGCAGCGCATTGGATGCGAAGTAATGGTCACCAATGATGCCAATCTGCCTGCCTTGGGCGAAATGAACTTTGGGGCAGCCAGGGGAATGGAAAACTTTATTACCATTAGTTTGGGCACGGGATTGGGCAGCGGCATAGTGTGTAACGGGGAATTGGTAGGAGGTCATCACGGTATGGCTGGAGAACTAGGTCATACTATGGCTGAAGCAGACGGAAGATTATGCGGATGTGGTAAAAAAGGGTGCCTTGAGACTTATGTATCGGCCACAGGGATTAAAAGAACGGTTTTCGATCTTTTATCCAGTCATAATGGGGGCGTTAGCGAATTGACTCAGATCACATTTAGTGAATTAACCGCAGAACAGATTACAGAGGCTGCCATCGCCGGCGATCCCATGGCCATCAAAGCTTTTGAGATCACGGGTGATATCCTGGGCAGACATCTGGCGGACCTGGCTTGTATTACCGATCCGGAAGCTATATTCTTGGTAGGTGGCATGGCTCAGGCCGGAGATTTATTATTTAAGCCCACCCGCCGATCTCTACAAGACCACCAGATGAAATCGTTTAGGAGTGAACTAGAGGTTCGGGGCAGTGCATTGCCACCGGATAAGATATCACTGTTAGGCGCTTGCGGATTGATTGCGGGGAAACGGTCACCGAATAATATAAGTAACACCATAGGATTGTTATAAGAATTTAAACATGGAAAAGATAGTTATAACTGAGAATCAGCCAACCAGGTCTCTAGAACACAGGGAATGTGGATTGGACCAACTCACAAGATTTGAAAAAATTCATACAGAAATTTTCGAGGGTTCTCGCGAAGCCTCCGTCGCGGTAGCACAGGAAGTAGCTCAATTGATCCGCGCCAAGCAAGAAAATGAGGAGCCCTGTGTATTGGGGTTGGCTACCGGATCATCACCATTAGGTGTCTACAAGGAGCTGGTGAGGTTACACCAGGAAGAGGGTTTAAGCTTTAAAAATGTCATTTCTTTCAACCTGGATGAATATTATCCTATGGCGCCTCAAGCGTTACAGAGCTATGTCAGGTTTATGGATGATCATTTATTTAATCATGTGGATATCAATAAGGATAATATAAATATTCCCGATGGCACTATGTCCAAGGATGAGGTCAGTGCCTTTTGTACCGATTACGAACAAAAAATAAAGTTTTATGGGGGGTTGGACCTGCAGATCCTGGGCATTGGTAGAACCGGTCATATTGGATTTAATGAACCCGGCTCTCACTACAATTCACGCACCAGATTGATCACTCTAGATCATATCACTAAGATGGATGCCGCCAGCGACTTTTTCGGAGAAGATAATGTACCTCGTAGGGCGATCACCATGGGAGTTCGGACCATTTTAAATGCGGATCGCATTATCCTGATGGCTTGGGGAGAGGGTAAAGCGGCCATCATACAGGAGACAGTGGAAGGAGATGTCACGGAGGCAGTGCCCGCAACCTATTTGCAAAATCACCCTAATGCGACCATCGTGTTGGATAGTGCATCATCGGCAGAACTGGTGAGGGTTAAAACCCCTTGGTTGGTTGGTGATTGTAATTGGGATGACCCGCTTTCTAAAAAAGCGGTAATATGGCTCAGCCAAAAGCTGGATAAACCCATCTTAAAATTAACTGACAGGGATTATACTGACAATGGCATGAGCGACCTGGTGGCAGCACATGGCCCGGCCTACAACATCAACATTCAAATGTTTAATGAGCTACAGCACACCATAACCGGGTGGCCAGGCGGCAAGCCGGGCGCTGATGATACCCATAGACCGGAGAGGGCCGAACCTGCAAAGAAAAGAGCAGTAATCTTTAGCCCCCACCCAGATGATGATGTGATCTCTATGGGAGGGACTTTTATTCGCTTGGTAGATCACGGTCATGATGTGCATGTGGCTTACCAAACCTCAGGAAACATAGCGGTATTTGATGAGGACGTGATCCGATTCGCCGATTTCTTTAAAGACTTTAATTCAGTTTACAGTGCCGGCAATCGGGACAGCAAGCGGTTTTACGAAGAAGTGGTAACCAGTATAAAGAACAAGCAGCCAGGGGATATCGACACCCCGGTGGTACAAAAAATCAAAGGATTGATCCGAAGAGGGGAGGCCAAAGCAGCTTGTCGGTATGTGGGGATTACCGATGACAAGGTACATTTTCTGGATATGCCATTTTATGAAACCGGCCTTATTCGCAAGGAACCTATCGGGGAAGAAGATGTACAGATCACCTGTAATTTGCTGCAGGAAATTAAGCCGCATCAAATATATGCTGCCGGAGACCTCTCAGACCCCCACGGCACCCACCGGGTGTGCTTGGATGCAATATTCCAGGCGTTGGATAAGTTGAAAGGTGAGCCCTGGCTGGATGACTGTTACCTATGGCTCTATCGCGGTGCCTGGCAGGAATGGGGTATTGAAGAAATAGATATGGCCGTGCCCCTAAGCCCGGGTGAATTAATGCGAAAAAGAAAAGCGATATTCAAACACCAGTCCCAAAAAGATTCGGCATTATTTCCAGGAGTGGACCAAAGAGAATTCTGGCAACGAGCAGAAGACCGAAACCGTCATACCGCTACTATTTATGATAGTTTGGGATTAGCTGAATACGAAGCCATGGAAGCCTTTAAACGCTGGTATTTTTAACAGTTGCTCAATTAGGAATTACGAAAGACGAAAGACGAAAGACGAATTTTGTATTGAGGTAGGCCTACTGCTAACTGGTATCTCCAGCAATAGTTTGGATCCTGCCATCCATAATAATATTCATACATTGCTTTTAAGGATTATCTCTTTAGCCTCCTTGCGATAGTTGCGTCCCATAGGAATTAATTTAGTGGCGATCTCAACGCAATTTCCCTCGATCGATTTCACCTTGTTTACCGCAATAGTGTAGGATTTATGTATCCTGATGAACTTATCCGAAGGCAGGATCTTTGCCATACCGTTTAGATTTTGATGGGTGACCAGGTCTTCGTAGACTGTACAGATCCTAACGTAGTCTTTGAGGCTTTCGATGTAGAGAATTTCATCCAGGTATACCTTTACCATTCGCTTGTCGACTTTAATAAAAATAAAGGATTTTGATTTTTCAGGGTCTAACTGGGCAGCCGATTCCGAAGGCCCACGGCCTCGTAATACCTGGTTTACTTTGTCCATCGCCATCAGAAATCGTTGAAAAGAAATAGGTTTAATTAGATAATCCAGCACATTCAGTTCAAAACCATCCACCGCGTAATCCCGATAGGCGCTGGTGATGATCACCAGAGGTGGAGATTTAAGGCTTTTTAAGAAATCCAGGCCGTTGATGGTAGGCATATTGATATCCAAAAAAAGCAGGTCTACGGATTGATCAGAAATATAGCTGAAAGCCTCCATGGCGTTTTCACAGCTGGCCACCACTTCAGTGTTTTTGACCTGCTCCAGGAATTTCACTATTACATTAATGGCCAATGGCTCATCATCAACTATCAGACATCTAATTTTCATAGGTGGGAATAGTTAAAGTTACACTATAGTGATGTAATTCATTGTCCATTTGCAACTGATAATGTTCACCGTAGATCAGTTTTAATCGCCTCTTAATATTATCAACTCCCACTCCGTTGTGACCGGCATGGTGGTAGGGGTCTTGATGATGTACTTCCAGGTGGTCGGATTTGCGATTCTTTACGGAGAAAGTTAAGCTGTGGTCCTCAACTTGTAGTTCAATCTGAATGGGGACTTTCTTCATGTTTTTACCTGCTCCGTGTTTAAAGCTGTTTTCTATAAACGGCAGCAGTAACATGGGTGCTATTTGTTGGTTTTTTATGTCTCCTAAAATATTAAACTCTACCTGCAACCGGTTTTGATATCTCAGTCTCTCTAAATCAATATAATTTTGTATGTACTTAACTTCCTTGGTCAGATGCACTGATTTCTGTTTGCCCTCATATATCACATAACTCATTAGTTCAGATAGTTTTAATACAGTTTCAGGCGCCAGATCTGATTTGTCCAAAGTCAGGGAGTATAAATTATTTAGGGTATTAAAAAAGAAATGAGGTTGGATTTGAGATTTCAGAAAGTCCAACTCTGTTTCAAAATTATGCTTTTCCAGTTCCCTGGTACGTTTTTGCGTTTTGCCCCAGTCCAGGAGTAATTTGAAGGCTGTCACAAACCCTTGTACGTAAATTTCTCCGATAAGCAATTCCCAGATATAGCGGATACCCACCATCGGCGGGGCAGCAGGATATACCTGGAACCAGTTTTCCAGAAGTAGACGTATGGAAACCACCACCGCTACACCCAACCCCATGGACAGGATGTAGAGTAAATACCTCTTGGGTAGTAATTTTGGAATTAAATAATAAATGTTGAGATAGGCCAGAATGATATGTAGTGGAAACTCAATCAAGTTGGCCTGGAGCGCATAGTAATAATCTTGGTGATAATTTCCCCAGCGGGCTACATTGATAAGGAAATAAACCAACCAGAACAGTCCGTGATATACCAGGGGTTGCTTGAGGTATTGTCGTATTTCCGGCCACCTGAAACGGCCCTTTGATCCTGCCATTATCAACTACTTCGTCTTATCCCATGGTAGCAATTTACTAATTTCTGAATTGTAGGTCGTAATAATTATCTGAACTACATGATTCTGTTGCTGAACAACATGATTCCATATTTTATCGGTTTTAGGGCAGAAAAGCGATATTTCCGGGCACCTGAGATAATAATTTTTAATTAATCCCAAATAGCCCCTAAATAGAATAGATTTAGTTGAAATAGGACTATTCTAGCTTGATATGGAAAATGAAAACAAGTATTTTATACTTAAATTAATAACTAAACCGTAAACTATGAGAAAGCTATTACTATTGTCCTTTACTTTCCTCTTTGGCACCATGGTTTGGGCCCAGGAGCGAACGGTAACAGGAACAGTCACCTCAGTCGATGAGGGGATTGGCTTGCCAGGGGTGAACGTGCTGATCCAAGGCACTACCCAAGGTACCACTACGGATGTAGATGGTAATTACTCAATCAGGGCGACTCCCGAAGCCACCTTGATCTTTTCCTTTGTAGGGTACCAGAATCAAACGATAACCGTAGGCAACCAGTCCAATATAAATATTGCTCTGGAAGCTGACCTCGCTACCTTAGAGGAGGTAGTGGTCACTGCCTTTGGTCTGGAACGGGAGAAAAAAGCGTTGACATACTCCGCCCAGAATGTTACTACTGAGGAGATTGCTCAGGCCCGTCCTCAAAATGTGGCTGAATCACTCTCCGGTAAGGTAGCGGGTATTTCCGTTATCAGGGCTGGTACCGGTGTGGGAAGCGATACTCGGGTTATATTAAGAGGTAATCGTTCCATAGCAGGTAGCAGCCAACCGCTTTACATTGTAGATGGGGTACCTATCATAGGTGATATTTCTGATATTAATCCAGATGACATAGCCTCCATCACTGTCTTGAAAGGCCCCAATGCCGCGGCAATTTATGGTAACCGTGCCCAAAACGGTGCAGTTGTAATTACCACCAAATCCGGTGATAGTGGTTTCAGTATTCAATTGAATACTACATTTATGGCAGAGCGGCCTATCTTGTTGACCAACTACCAGGATCAATTTGGACAGGGTAATGCCGGTACTTACGGACCTAATTCCGAACAGTCCTGGGGACCCAGATTGGATGGAAGCTCAGTAGACCATTGGTCTCCGGATCCCAATTTTACTCCGGCCTCTGTTCCTTTTACAGCACAGCCTGATAATGTAGAGGACTTCTTTCAGACCGGACACAACTGGGCTACCAGTCTGGCTATAAGCACCGGTAATGAGAAGAGCAGTACCTACTTCTCTTACACTTTTACCGATGCCAAAGGGATTGTACCTAACAATGACATGGAAAAGCATAATGTTCATTTGCGGGTAACCAATCAGCTGACCGATAAACTAAGTCTGGATGCCAAGATAAATTATATTAGGGAAGACCTGGACAACAGACTGTTCACTGGTGAGAACTTTGCCAATCCCATCCGGCATGCTTTCCGCCTGCCTAGGAATATCCGTACCGAGGATGCCGCCATCTTCGAATACACTACTGATGATGGAAGAAACCGACAGCATTTCTGGAATCCAGGATCGAACGGTGGAGCGAATCCCTATTGGACGGTTAACCGCAATCGTCGCAATGATTTGACGGAGCGGGTAGTGGCATTGGCAAGTTTAAAGTATGAATTTACCGAAAACTTAAGCGTGCAGGTGCGTTCTACCATTGACCGTTTAAACACTGCGGTAGAGCAACGATTCTGGAATGACAGCTACATCATCGCTGATAACGGACGTTTTAGCCTATCCAAAGGAGATCGCTATGAATGGAACAATGACATATTGGTATCCTATGACCGTGACTTGAACGAGGATTGGGCTTTTAACGTCAATTTGGGGGCCAATACCCGACAGGAACGAGGCACGGCATTGAGTAGCAACACCGGAAATGCGCTTACCGTTCCTAATTTCTTTGCTTTGGGTAATACCCAATTGCCCAGTACCTCTCATGATGTGGGATTTGGTATTGGCGTACCCCGTGACGTAAACTCGGTTTATGGGTTTGCGCAAGTAGCTTTTAGGAATGCTATCTACCTGGACCTAACTGGTAGAAATGATTGGAGCTCTACCTTGCCTAAAGACAACTGGTCCTTTTTCTACCCGTCTATTGGGTTGAATGCGGTTATTTCGGATCTGACCACGCTACCTGATTTTATCAGTTTCGCTAAATTCAGAGCTTCATGGGCAGAGGTTGGTGGTGACACAAATCCCTTTCAATTGCAGCGGACAGCTATTTTAAGAGCCGGAGGATTAAATGGATTTCTATCTTTGAGCACTACTATTCCTAATGAAGACCTTGAACCGGAAGAAACACAATCACTGGAGATCGGTGCCGATCTGCGATTTGCCAACGACCGAATTGGTCTTGACTTCACTTATTACAAGACCAATACCAAGAACCAATTGTTTACCGTTGCTCTTCCAGTAGGATCAGGAGCCAGCAGCTTCTTTACCAATGGTGGGGATGTAGAAAACAAAGGTATTGAAGTGGTATTGACCGGTTCACCGGTACAAACCCCTGACTTCCGCTGGGATGTTACTCTAAACTTCACTCGCAATCGTAATGAAGTTATTGAGATCAATGATGAGCGACCTAGCTTGACGGTGGCACAGGATTTTCTCCGGGAATTTAGAATTGTGGAAGGTGAGCCGTTTGGCCAGGTTTATTCCAGAGGATTTCAGCGTGATGCCCAAGGGAGGGTGATCGTAGGTGCGGACGGACTACCGGCCATCTCCGATGGATTAAGTGTACCAGTGGCTAATTTCAACCCAGATTGGTTGGGAGGTATTCAGAACTTTATTGAATATCGTAACCTCAGTTTAAGCTTCCTGATCGATATCCGTAACGGAGGTAGCACCGCTTCATTGACCAATGCGATTATTTTTGCAGACGGTCATACCGAAGAAACCCTGCAAGGTAGAGAAGGTGGGTTGATATTTGGACAGAATTTCTTCGCCAATGAAACAGCAGTGTTAGAAGACGGCAGCCCTAATAACCTGGAAATTGATGCCGAAACTTTCTGGCGTGCCATGGGAGGTAGAAATGCCCCTGTAGGTGAAGTATTTGCCGTGGATGCTAGCAACGTGAGGTTGAGAGAAGCTGTATTGGGGTATAGCCTACCGGAATCGGTTATAGGAGATACGCCTTTCCGAACAGTTAAGATTAGCCTTGTAGGCCGAAATCTGTTCTTCTTCTCCAATAAGGCAGAAAACTTGGATCCTGAGGTAGCTATCGGTACTGATAAGGCGGTTGAAGGATTTGATTCATTTGCTCCTCCAACCACCCGTTCCTTTGGATTTAACGTTCAATTGGGATTCTAGAACCAAATTCGAATAAATATGTTTACATATAAAATCATAAAATTATTTATCATGAATAGCTTAAAGTATTTTATGGCTCTCTTGATGGCCTTCGGTATTTTGGCGACTACTAACAGCTGCACCGAAGATTTTGAAGAGTTGAATACCCAGCCAGATGCTTTGATTGCCAGTCAACTGGATGTCAATCTGCTGGGACAAGCGTTTGCCCAGTCGCAATATTTCAGTATGATGGGTGAAAGCTGGCGTTTCCAGATTGCTGAAAATCTATTTTCAGACTTGTTCGCACAATACTTTGCCACTACCGCCGCCAATTTTGATTCCGACAGGCACGTTGAAGTGGGTAGATGGATTGACTTAGCTTGGAGTTCTTTCTATGGTCAGGCAGCACCTCAAATAAAATTGGTTGAGGATCAAACTTCCGAGTTAGGACTATCGGTGGAAAATGCTGTAGTCAAAGTTTGGAGGGTTCAGGCCTACCATAGAATTACGGATTACTGGGGTCCCATCATCTATTCGCAATTTGGGAATGGAGAAACCAGCGTAGCTTATGACACCCAGGAATTTGTATACAACGATTTCTTCACCACACTTGATGAGGTAGTATCAGTATTACAAAGCAATAGCGGAGCCAGCGTATTTCCCGCCCATGACCAATTGTTTGGCGGTGACGTAGATAAATGGCTGACATTCGCCAACTCTCTGCGATTGAGATTGGCTATGCGTATCCGTTATGCTGATCCCGCTAAAGCCCAGGCCGAAGCTGAGAAAGCGGTGGCCGCTGGGGTAATGATGGATAACAGTGATACTGCTGAATTATTGACCACCGACAATTCTCGGAATCCATTCTTCACCATTACCAATTGGGGTGAATTCCGGATGAGCGCTGATATGGAGAGTATCCTGGAAGGTTATAACGACCCTCGAATCGGAGAGTTCTTCAGTGTTGCAGCGGATGGAGATGACGATAGTGATGGTTCACCATATGAAGGGCTACGTAACGGATTGGCCAAAGTGGATAAAACCGCTACCCTGAACACCCAATATTCTGATATGGCCCCGGAATTTCTGGATGCTTCCAGAGGCGGGACTAATCCGGCAATCAAAGTGATGAATGCCGCAGAGGTCTATTTTCTGCGAGCGGAAGGAGCTTTGCTGGGCTGGAATATGGGAGGCTCTGCTGAAGAGTTGTATGAAGAAGGTATTAGACAAAGTATGGATCAATGGGGTTTCTCCGGCGGTGCGGTTGATTCCTACATCAATAGTTCTGCTACTCCTACCTCACCTGATGATGTATTTGGCTCTGGGGTAGCTTCTACAGTACCTATTGCTTTTGATGCCGGTGGCGGCATGGAGCGTCAATTGGAGCAGATCATTACCCAGAAATGGATCTCACTTTATCCCGATGGTTGGGAAGCTTGGTCGGAATTGAGACGCACCGGTTATCCCAGCTTATATCCGCGGCTGAATTCTGATAATCCGGACGTTCCCGCCGATGCTATAATGAGGAGGGTGACCTTCGTAGAGGGAGAATTTTCCAATAACCTGGCGGCAGTGGAAGCAGCCCAGAGCTTATCAGAGCTTGCCGGAGGTGACAAAAACGACACCAAAGTATGGTGGGATAAAAAATAAATTAATTCTGTAATTGATTGAGAAAAGTGCCATTTTAATATTGGCACTTTTCTTTTATAGAATGCACAAGGACAGTTATTTGTTCAGACCTTTCTGGTTATTATTGCCTATCTTTCTCTGGGCCTGCCAGCAGAAGACATCTCGGGAAACATTATTCTCGCTAGTCCCTTCCAAGGTAACAGGGATCACTTTTAAAAACTTGCTTAAGGAGACTGAGGTCTTCAATGTGCTTAAGTACGGATACTTCTACAACGGCGGTGGGGTGGCCATTGGTGACATCAATAATGACGGCCTACAGGATATTTATTTTACAGGAAATATGGTGGCCAGCCGCCTATACCTTAATCAAGGCAACTGGAAATTCAAAGAAATCGCCGATCCTGCTGGAGTGGCCGCGGCGGGATTATGGAATACCGGTGTCACCATGGCAGATGTCAATGGTGATGGTTTTCTGGATATTTATGTTTGCCGCTCCGCAGCGGTAAACCCCCAAAACCGCAGGAATCTACTCTTCATAAATAATCAGGACCTCACTTTTTCCGAACATGCAGAAACATTTGCTTTAGCCGATCCGGGCTACTCCACTCAAGCGGCATTTTTTGACTATGATCGTGATGGGGACCTGGATATGTATCTACTAAACCACAGCGTACAGGAGTACGCTGGCTTCAGCAATATTACGGCCAACTTAAAGCATCGCTTCAGCCAGGACCATGGTGATAAGTTATATCGCAACGATCAAGTGCTGTTCACTGATGTCTCGCGTGGTGCAGGTATCAAGTCCAATGTTTTAGGATTTGGCCTGGGGATTGGAATCTCAGATCTAAACCAAGACGGCTGGCCTGACATCTACATATCCAACGACTATAATGAACAGGATTACCTTTATATTAATAACAAGGATGGCACTTTTACCGATCGATTAGAGGAATATGTGGGTCATGTTTCCCTGTTTTCTATGGGATCGGATATCGGAGATATCAACAACGATGGCTTTCCTGATATCATGACCCTGGATATGCTTCCCGAAAGCAATTACCGACAAAAATTGATCTTCGGACCGGATAACTATGAAAAATTCCAGAAACTGCAAACTTCTGGATTTTATCACCAATCCATGCGCAATATGTTGCAACTGAACCTTCAGGGTAAAGGCTTTTCGGAAATAGGTCAGATATCAGGAGTCTCCAATACCGACTGGAGTTGGGCAGCTCTTTTTGCGGATTTCGACAACGATGGATTCAAAGATCTGTTTGTAACCAACGGTTACCAACGTGATTATACCAACATGGACTTCATGAACTACCTGGTAAGCGAAACTATGAAACGGCAGGGAGAGACTTCCGGAGTGGCTTCCATGGAAACCATTGAAAAGATGCCTGCCATTATGGAGCCTAACTATATTTTTCAGAATCAGGGTGATCTTTCCTTCCATAAACAGAATGAAGCCTGGGGCATAACCAGTCCCTCCTTATCCAATGGAGCAGCCTATGGGGACTTGGATAACGATGGAGATCTGGATTTAGTGGTGAATAATATCAATGAAGTAGCCCATATCTATGAAAATCATGCCAACGAAATTACTGGCAACCATTATGTAGGTGTGCGACTGGTTGGTAAGGGTGCCAACACTAAGGGTATTGGTGCCAAGGTGGTTATACACTGCGGTGGTCAAAGTTACAGCCAAGAACAAATCCCCACCAGAGGCTTCCAATCATCAGTATCGCAGGTGCTTAATTTTGGCATCGGTAATTGTACCATGATTGACAGCCTGTCGGTATTTTGGCCGGACAGCACCATGGAAGTATTGTCTGATCTTCCGGCAGATAGCACCTATTCCCTTAACCAAAACCATGCTAAAGTGTCATCACCAACCTCATCAGCGAAAAGTCAGAGTCTCTTCAGTCGTATCAGGAAACCACAACCATCGTTGGTGCACCGGGAAAATGCCTTTGTAGACTTCAAAAGAGAACGGCTACTACCGCACAAACTGTCTACTGAAGGACCTGGAATCGCGGTGGCAGATCTAAATCGAGACGGTTTGGATGACCTCTACCTGGGAGGTGCCCGAGGTTACCCCGGAAAAATATTGATGCAGACCAAAGAGGGCGAATTCCAAAAAACTTTTCAGACTGAGGAGGGGTTCGAAGATGTAGAAGCCGCTTTTTTTGATGCCGATGGTGATCTGGACTTGGATTTATATGTGGTAAGCGGAGGGCATGAATTTGATCCCGGAGATCCTTGGTTACAGGATCGATTGTACCTAAATGATAATGGTTCTTTCGTGAGATCCAAAACGGGTTTGCCCGCCATGCTGGATGCCGGTTCATGCGTGGAAGTTACCGACGTTGATAACGACGGGGATTTTGATCTCTTTGTAGGTGGCAGATCAGTACCTGGGAATTATCCGGAATTTCCCCGCAGTTACCTTTTGGTGAATCAAGGGTCCGGGATATTTGAGGACCAAACGGCGCATTGGAATCAGTCCCTGGTTCATCCCGGAATGGTTACCGATGCGCTTTGGGTCGACTATGATCAAAACGGCTATCAGGATCTGGTCATAGTTGGTGAATGGATGCCAATCAGGGTTTTTGCGCACAACGGACAATCATTAAATGAGGTAACCGAAGATGCAGGACTTTCTCAATCAGCTGGTTGGTGGAATTGTATAGAAGCCGCCGACCTGGATGAAGACGGTGACCAGGATTTGGTGGCCGGTAATTTTGGGTATAATGCACAAATCACGGCTTCACCCTCCGAACCAGTCACGCTGTATGTCAGCGATTTTGACCATAACGGCACCATAGACCCAATTTTAAATTACTATATCGATGGAGTAAGCTACCCTGCTTTTTCCAAGGACGACCTGGAACAGCAGATTCCCATGATCAAGAAAAAATATCAGAATTATAAAGATTACGCCAATCAAACCATGGCCCAGATCTTTGATAAAGCCGAATTGGAACAAGCTACCGTGCTTAGCGCCTTTAACCTGGGAACCAGTGTTATCAAAAACACCGGATCGGGTAGATTTGAGATCACGCCCCTTCCGCTCTCAGCTCAAGTGGCTCCGGTTTACACCATCCATTTAGAGGATTTAAATTCCGATCAGCGCCCGGACATCTTACTGGCCGGTAATTTCTTAGGGTCCCGGGTTAAGTTCGGTAATTACGATGCCAGCCGGGGGGTATTACTGCTGCAAAATGATGGGGAATTTCAAGCAGCATCCAATAGCCTCAGTGGGCTTTGGCTGGAAGGTGAAATTAGAGATATGGCTAAGTTGAGGGGGAGTAATGGAAATTTATTCGTATTTGCAGTAAACAATGATACTGCAGCCTTATATTTCCATCATCCTCCGGTTATAGGAGCAGATCCATAAAATATTGACTATATGACGATGTTGATAAGGCTATACTTTATTGCCTTGATGGTATTGATAAATATTCATCCGGTAAGGTCACAACAATCTGCCATTGCGGAAGTACCCAGACAGTTTCAAACCTACCCTTTTTCAGACCCCGATCCCATTCCTGTTCTGACTAGCAATCCTAAAATTTATCCTTATCACCGGTTTGACGGTTATGGTCATAAGCCGGTTCAGCGGGAATGGAAAGTGGTCACCCTTGAAAATGCTCAGGTTCAGGTTTTCGTGCTGCCGGAGGTAGGGGGAAAGGTTTGGGGAGCTATTGACAAACACAACGGACAGGAGTTTATTTACCGCAATGAGGTGATGAAGTTTCGGAATATTGCCATGCGAGGCCCCTGGACTTCTGGCGGAATTGAGTTTAATTTTGGGATAATTGGACATCATCCGGCAACCGCTACTCCGGTAGATTATTTGTGGAGGGAAAATCCTGATGGTAGCGTTAGTTGTTTTGTGGGGAACCTCGACCTGCCTTCACGAACTTACTGGAGGGTGGAAATTTCATTGCCCCCAGATAAGGCTTATTTCGAAACCAAGGCCCTGCACTATAATTCAACTCCTTTCACTCATAGTTACTACAACTGGATGACCGCAGCGGCTGTGGCCCGCCAAGATCTTGAATTTTATACCCCCGGGCATCTGTACCTGAAGCATAGTGGTGAGGCGAAACCGTGGCCTTTTGACGAAAAGGGGCGAAACTTGGCTAAATATAGGGAGAATAACTTTGGTCCCAGCAAGTCTTACCATGTGGTAGGCGAATACAACGATTTTTTTGGGGGATACTATCACGATGATCATTTCGGTTTCGGCCACTGGTCCAGGTATGATGAAATGCCGGGTCAAAAGTTGTGGATCTGGGCATTGAGCCGTTCCGGAGGCATTTGGGAGGATCTGCTTACCGATAGCGACGGGCAATATATCGAATTCCAGGCTGGGCGTCTATTTGATCAGTATTCACCTGAGGATCACTTGAATCCCATCACCCAGGCTCCATTTCCCTCCCATACCTATGACAGTTGGCGAGAGATATGGTTCCCGGTGCGGGAATTAGGAGGAATTACGGATGCCAGTGAGCTGGGGGCCATGCATATGGTTACCAAAGATGGTCAGCTTGAAACAAAAGTGAATAGCTTTCAGGCGATGGAGGCCCGGTTGGTAATTACCAAAAATGGCGGTGAAGCAGAGAGTCGGCAGATCAGCCTTGATCCCCAAAAGGTTTTTCGACACTCAATGGCCGTTGCTAAGGGAGATTCCATTCAATTGATGATTCCAGAATTGAAGCTGGCCTACGATAATTATACCGTCGACACCCTGGCCAGACCATTTGAATACCCTAATATAAAAAGCGATTCAAGCTCTGCCTCCTGGTACAATTCCAGTATGGAAGCACTGGAGTACCGGCAGTTTCAACAAGCCCTGCAGGGTTTTCAATCAGTTCTGGATAAGGATCCCCATCACCTGGAGGCCAGAACACAACTGGCAGCCTTACATTTTCGTCGCGGCGAAACTAAACAAGCCTTGAAAGAGGTACAATTTGCCTTGGGCCTGGACACCTATGACCCCGGCGCCAATTACCTGGCAGGAAATATATATTTTGAAATTAAGGACTGGACCAATGCCCTGGAATCTTTAGGATGGGCTGCTCGCTCCATGGAGTACCGATCAGCAGCCTATACCCAAATGGCCATGGTGAACCTGAACCTGACAGAATATCATGACGCGCTACATTATGCCGAGAAAGCCCTAAAGTTCAATTTGGAAAATATCAGCGCGCTGCAAGCTAAAACCTTGGCTTATCAACGATTGGGCATGCACCAATCTGCCATTGAAACTGTCGACCGTATTTTGGAGATCGACCCTCTGAATTATTTTGGTAATTGGGAAAAACATGGAGAACTTGGCCATATCCTGCATAATGAATTTCCCCATCAGTCTTACCTGGAGTTGGCTATGGATTACCTCAGTAGGGGTGAACCAGATAAGGCCAGGATTTTATTGGAGGCCTCGAGTAGCTTAATTTCCAAGATATGGTTGGCTTGGACTGAGCCTAAGCAGACTGCGGAGTCATTGAAATCGCTTGTTGCTGAGCCTATCCGGTTTGTTTTCCCTTTCCGGCGGGAAACCATACCGGTTTTACAATGGGCGGTCCAACAGCATGACCATTGGAAATTTAAATATTTACTAGCGCTAAACTACTGGGGAAAAGGCAGGGAGCAAGAGGCATTTGATCTGCTTCAGGCCTGTGATGACCTCTCTGACGATGGAGTGTTTTATGCCTCTCGAGCCCTGTTACAGGAAAAGCTAACCGGTGACCCCTCCCTGGATGACCTGGAAAAGGCTCTTGAGCTGGACCCGGACCAATGGCGGCATTGGAGCAATCTTATAACCTATCATCAAAAACAGGGAAATTTTCAACAACAATTCAATTTGGCTTCGGATGCAGTTAAAAAATGGCCCGACAATTACAACTTGGGTCTCTCACGAGCTCAAGCCCTATTATATCAGGGGGATTATCTGGGCAGTATCCAACAATTGGCAAAGTTAAATATTCTGCCCTTCGAAGGTGCCAGCGCCAGCCGTGCCATTTACCAGCAAGCACATATCTTAAGGGCGTCTCAGCTGATTGACAAAGAAGATTATTTACCTGCTATCGAAGTGCTGGAAGCAGCCAAGGAATGGCCAGAGCACCTTGGCGTGGGTAAGCCTTATGAACCCGATCACCGGCAGATTGACTGGCTATTGGCTCATTGCTATGCTAAGGTTAATAAAGTTAAAGAGGCCGAACAATTACATCAAAATATAGTTCACTACTCTCTATCCAATCCCAATAGTCAACCTCAAGGGGTTTTACTGGGCTGGTTGATTGCCTATGGTAAAGGAATGACCGAGGAGACTGAGCGGTTGGCAGAAGCACTTAAAAAATACCAGCATAAGGAGGATAACCGCTGGGGTAGGTGGGCTTATTTAACTACTTTGGAGGGTCATAATGACGAAAACGAACAGCTTTGGAGAGCTCTTAAACAGCAGCAACCATTAGAGCATAAAATCATCGAGCAGCTTTTATCAATTATTAAATTCAATAAGTAATTGCCGACATCTAATTCAATAAAGCCATCATTGTTAGCTCGGGCTCGACAGGAGCTCTTTTCAGCAGTAATCGGGGATGTAATGGATCAGAATGGGTTGTTACATCAATTCCTGCCCCCGGAAATAAAACCAATTCGCGAAAATATGGTGGTAGTGGGAAAAGCCATGCCCGTTATGGAAGCTGATGCAGATACCGAGTCAGCATTGCCATTGGCAGATAAACCATTTGGCCTAATGCTGGAAGCGCTTGACGATTTGAAGACAGATGAAGTTTATATTTGTAGTGGCGCATCGCCACGTTACGCTCTTTGGGGGGAACTGATGAGTACCAGAGCCATGAAGCTAGGGGCAGCAGGAGCAGTAGTAAATGGCTATTCGCGGGATACCAAAGGGGTAGTGGCCTTGGGCTTTCCTACTTTTTCCTGGGGAAACTATGCCCAGGATCAGGCGCCCAGAGGCAAAGTGGTAGCATTCAGAGAAAGGCTAACCATTGGCAACGTACAGGTTGAACCAGGTGATCTTATATTTGGTGACCTGGATGGGGTTTGCGTGGTGCCTAAAATACATACTACTGAGATACTGCAACTTGCCATGGAGAAGGCCACGGCTGAAAAAACGGTTAAGAGAGCCATCGAAGAAGGTATGTCTGCTTGTGAAGCTTTTAAACGGTATGGGGTAATGTAAGCTATGAACCTGGAAGGAAAAAACATATTAGTGACCGGAGCAGGCGGAGTGGGCGTTGGTGCTGGTGTATGCCAAGCGTTGGTCAAGTTCAAGGCTAACCTCATTGTCAATGAAATAACCCAGGAAAAGGCCGATGAAGCCGCGGCAAAGTATCCGGGAGCATTACCAGTGGCAGGCAATGTGGGTGTACCCGGGCAGGTCCAAAATATGTTTGAGATCCTGAGAGAAGAAGTGGGCATTATTCATGGTTTAGTTAACAATGCTGGAGTGGGATTAAGTAAACGGGCTCATGAGGCTAGTGAAGAGGAATTCGATAAACTTTTCAGCATTGATATCAGAGGAGTATGGCTGGTTTCACGCGCTTTCGTGAACCAGTTATTGGGTTCAGACCAAACCGGGAATATAGTAAATATATCCAGTGTAAATGCGCATTCCACCATGTCCAGGTATGCCATATACGCCAGCGCTAAAGCGGCAGTGGAGGGTCTTACCCGGGGCATGGCGGTGGAATTAGGGCCTCATAACATCAGGGTGAATGCTTTAGGCCCGGGCTATGTACATGCTGAACAAAACTATGATCTGATCAAGACCTGGAGTGATGACCCCCGGAAATGGGTAAAGGATTTCGTGAAGGACCAACAGGTATTATTGCATGATATCACCCCCTTAGACTGTGGCAATGTAGCCGCTTTTTTGCTATCAGATCTAAGCCAGGCCATAACCGGACAAACCATATACGTGGATAAAGGCACCACCAGTTTGCTTTTTAATCGCTTTTCTACCGAAAGTCATGAGGATTAGCCGAATTGTATGCTATGAAGTGGTGGTTCCCGCTAAAGCAGGAACTATTGCCAGCGCCGAGGTTGATAAACCCCTGCACAAGTTGGCAGTTGGCGCTACCGATGGCTGGAGTATTCAATTTGATCAGCTTTCGAAGGTGATACTTAAATTGGAATTGGAGCATGGGATTGCAGGGTGGGGTGAACTTTATCGTGGACACCAGTGGTCTATGATAGAGGAAATGGTCGATCGATTGTTGGGAGAAGATATTAATTCCCTCAGTTTGCAGAAACTCCCTATGGCTTTTTGCCGCGAGTACGATGGTTTCGAATGTGCTGTTTGGGATGCCTTTGCCAGGCTTCATGAGCTGAGGATAGTCGATCTATTGGGAGGCCCGGTTAGGGACCGGATCAGAGTAGGAGCCTGGTCTAGTCACCGGACTGCTGAAGAATTGGAGAACCTAGTCGTAGGCTTCCACCAGCAGGGATTCGATTGTGTAAAATTTAAATGTGATCTGGAGGATGATGTCGAAGCCTGGTGTAGGATCATATCTGAGCAGTGCCCCGGACTACAGGTCATCCTGGACCCCAACGAACGATGGGCTTATCCTTATGAAGTACGGAAAAGGTTGGATCAGCTTAGGCCTTTGGGAAATATCCTTTGTCTGGAAGATCCCATACCGAGGTGGAAACTGGAAGACTACGCCGACCTACGGCAATTCAGTGATATTCCCATAGTGCTCCATGTATCTTTACCTTATGTAGCACATGGACAAAGGACTAAGGAGGTGATCCAGGCTTTGAACTACGGAGCGGTGGACGGTTTTAATTTTAATGGCGGGCTGGCTAACTTTCAGCTTATGTCCCACATAGCCGCTGCCGCGGAGCTGCCCTGCTGGCATGGGTCTGAGATTGATCTGGGCATATCGGAAGCCCGCTACTTGCATTCCGCAGCTGCGGCAGCAGCCTGCATCTGGCCCTCTGATATTTTTGGCCGCCTGATCCGGGAACATGACCTGTTAGAACAACCTCTGAAGATAGATCCTCCTTACGCCCAGTTGCCTCAAGGCCCGGGTTTGGGGGTGACACCAGATCCGGAGGCATTAAAAAAATACAGTATTGATCAACGTGAATTTGAAGCTAAATGAACCCTTTTCCAAACGACCCCGACCGAAATTATTTATGGGAGATGTTAGTCGACCGTGATATAAAGGCCTTTCTGGCAGCGGACTGGAATATGGTTGCCGATGATTTCATAGAGGATAATTTTATGGGCATCAATGCGGGCAGATCCCCTCACCCAGATGCCTGGCAACTCAGTTTTCCAGATCTGGAAAGTTATAAAACCGAATGGTTGAAACAGGCCAGGGATTTCCAGGCTACCAATTGGGCGGAAGACCCCCAGCAGGCCTTATTACGGGTGACCACCCTACGCGATATTGAGATTCGGGATTCCTCAGCTCTTTTGCATAAGAAATTTTTTGGGGCTATCCAGGCCGAGCAGGCTCCTCCGGTAAATACCAACTGGCAGACTCTTTACCGCTGTAGAAAAGTAGGCGGTCAATGGAAGATCACTGGATTCGTGGGCTATATGCCTCATATTCTATCCGAATCCAGCTCGCCAACCGGGATCAGCAAACCATCAGGCGCTAGTCAGCATGCCACCGCGGGGCCCTACTCACCAGTACTGCAGGTTACCCCAAGCACTTTGGTAGTCATTAGCGGACAGGCAGCCATCGACCAACGGGGTGAAGTGATAGGCGCTACCATCGAGGAACAAGCGGCTTTCACCTTGGATAATTGCCGAAAACAATTGGCCTTTGCCGGCTGTACGCTGGATGACGTATTTAAGGTCAATGTTTATTTAGTGGACCTGAATGACTGGCCCAGATTCAATGAGGTCTACAAATCCTATTTCAATGATCCCTTGCCGGTACGCACTGCTGTAGGGTCTGAATTATTAATGACCTTGAAGGTGGAAATAGAAATGTGGGCTCATAAGTCATGATCTGGGACCAATTGACATCTCCTCAAATCGAAGTTCTGGACCGCAATAGTCCAATATTTCTGCCCATCGCAGCCACCGAACAACACGGCAGTCATCTTCCCCTGGCAACCGACCGCTTGATTGGAGAACATTTCTTAGAGGAACTGAATAAGAAACTAAGTGATCATATATTGATACTCCCTCCCATAGCAGTAGCATGCTCAGAACATCACCTGGGTTTTGCCGGTACCCTCAGCCAAAAACATGAAGTGTTTATGAGTCAGGTAGTGGGAGTAATGGATTCTGTTTTTCATCACGGTTTTAAGAATCTGATCCTGTTCAACAGCCACGGAGGTAACCAGGCCATTGGACAGGTCATTTTGGAGTCTCAGGGGCACCGATTTCCGGACAGGAACATTTTTTTGGTCACCTGGTGGAAGCTGGCCGGCAAGGAATTTGGAGAAATCACTACTACTCCATTTGGTGGGACCGGTCATGCTGGAGAGTTCGAAACCTCACTGATGCTTCATATTGCTCCTGAGTTGGTAGATGATTCCCGCATTACCAGGGGTGGTAACCAACCGGGCCATTCCTGGGCTGAAGGTGATATGTTAAATGCTCCTAAAATATCTCATTATAGGAGTATGAAAGATATGACACCCAATGGCATTTATGGCGATCCCACTGCCGCTACCGCAGAGAAAGGGGCTAAGATCTCCCATGTGGTTGTGGGAAAGTTAGCTTCTATGGTGGACGATCTATTGCAGTGACCTCATTAACCACAGATGTCCAATTTTAACTGGTATGTAGACGGGTCTGTAATCCTCTTGTACTTGATTGCTGTGGTAACAGCCGGCCTATATATGCGCCGATATCTACGCAAGGTGGACGACTTTTTAGTGGCCGGAAGACAAGTAGATCTTTATTTAGGTATCGCCAGCTTATCCGCCACAGAGTTTGGGATTGCTACCTGTATGGCCAATGCCGAGCTGGGCTACAAATATGGATTTGCCGGGATAACCCCGGGAATTGCCCTGGCGCTGGCTATGTTTATTGTGGGCCTCACCGGGTTTTGCATCAATCCATTGCGAACTAATAATGTGGTCACTATTCCCGAGTTATTTGAACATAAATTCGGACCGGGTGTGAGATGGGGAAGCGGGGTGGTAATTGTGGTGGGTGGACTGCTAAACATGGGAGTTTTTCTACGTCAAGCGGGAGATTTTCTGGCAGTGGTCTGTGGGTTTGAACCCCAATACCTGGAAGTGATCATGACCGTGCTTTTGGCAGGCATTGCCCTGTATACCATATTTGGTGGCATGCTTTCAGTACTGATCACCGACTATCTGCAGTTTTTATTTATGGGCTTAGGCCTGTTGTCTGTGTTGACTTATTTAGTGCTGCAGTTTGGTTGGGAGCCCATGATCCGCTTTGCAGAATCAGTGCGGGGAGAGGATATATATCATCCTTTTACCGGTACCTATGGAACAGAGCGGGTGGTGCTGGATATCTTGGTGGCATTTGCCTCTGTACTTACCTGGCAGACCATGATCTCCAGGGTATTATCTGCTAGGGACGTAGCCACCGGACAAAAGATTTATATGGGTACCAGTCCATTTTTCCTGGTGCGATTTATCCTACCGGCCATTTTGGGCATCGCTGCTTTATTTGCCTTTGGTAACGGACAATTCTTGGAAAAACCGATTCTGGCGATGCCTAATTTATTGGCTCAATGGATTCCAGCTGGCTTGTTAGGCATCCTGGTAGCCGGTATGTTGGCTGCTGACATGTCCACCAATAGTTCCTACATGATCGCCTGGAGTTCGGTCATATATAATGATATCCTAAAACCGATTCATAAAGGATTATGGAGTGATCGTAGGGGCATATTATGGAACAGAGTTCTTATCGGACTGATCGGGGTGTTTTTGTTACTATACGGCTTATGGTATCCCTTGAAAGGGGATCTATGGGTTTATATGCAGGTTACCGGTACCGTATATTTAGCCAGTATGAGCGTGATATTGATCTCCGCTTGTTATTGGGATAAAGCCAATAACTGGGGAGCAATTGCCGCCATAGCTGTTGGCTGTCTGCTGCCAATAAGTTTTTTAGTGCTGCAACAGATCCCCGCAACCCAATTATGGGTTCAACAAATCGGACCTTATAAATGGGGTATCTTCACTTATATTATAACTGCACTGGCGATGGTTTTGGGCAGTGTATTTAAGACATATTTAAGGAAATTATGATATTTTGGACCCTGGTAGTGGCGTTCACCGTACTCTGGTATTTATTGATCACCGTTTTGGTCGCCTATCGAGGCGGACGCGATATAAGACAGATGATAAAAAGATTGACCGATGCAAAATATCACGACAACCAGGTTTAAAGATCAGGTAGCGCTGGTTACCGGTGCTGCCCGGGGTATTGGGGCAGCCATAGCGCAGAGGCTGGCCAGGGAAGGGGCCCATCTTATCTTAATGGATACCAACCGATCCGGATTGGAAGGTCAATTAAAAACCATAAAAGGAGCAACGGCATTTCAGCAGGATATCACCTCTGAGCCTGGAGTGGATGAAATGTTGTCCGAGATCTATCAGCAATACGGCCGGCTGGACATTTTGGTCAATTGCGCCGGTATTGTGGGGCCTACTGGAATGAATATTTCTGAATACGCATTATCGGATTTTCGCCAGGTGCTTGAGGTGAATTTGACTGGATCCTTTATCCTAACCCAACAGGCCATTAAATACATGCTAAAAAATGATTACGGACGGATCTTACACATTTCCAGCATCGGTGGTAAAGAGGGAAACCCCGGGATGGTTGGCTATGCGGCCAGCAAGTCCGGACTTATGGGACTGGTAAAGGCAGTGGGAAAGGAATTTGCGGAATCGGGGATAACCGTAAATGGGCTGGCCCCTGCGGTGATTGCTACCGATATGAACCTGGAAACCGATCAGCAGGTCCTGCAATATATGATAGACAAAATACCCATGAAAAGACTGGGGACGGTGGAGGAGGTGGCGTCATTGGCTTGTTGGATAGTATCTCCCGAGGCCAGTTTCAATACAGGGTATGTTTTCGATATTTCAGGAGGACGGGCCACGTACTGAGGACCTATCCCGTACCTTACTATAGGCAATAGCATGGCTAAAATTTATTATGTAGGCGACTGGGCGGTACTTACCGGGCCGGTATTTGCGGAAACGCCATTTCATTACTCTCCTAAGGGTCTGGAAATCTTTAACTATGGCGAATGGTTGAAAGAGGCCTTGGAGGAAGATGATGTGCATCAGGTTACTTCGGTTTCTGCCTGGGATTTCTACAATAAACTGGGACCGGGCGACTACGAAAAGATCCTGCAAGAATACCAAGTTCTGATCTTCAGCGATGTAGATGCCAAGCTATTTCAGTTATCACCTGCATTTTTTGACCGGCAAAAATTTGGCAGGGAAGTATTGACATTTCCCGACCGAATCCGCCTCACGGTGGAAGCTGTGAAAGCAGGCATGGCGGTTATGTTCCTGGGCGGTTGGTATTCCTTTACCGGAGAGCTGGGCAAAGGAGGGTGGGGTAGGACCGCATTGCGAGATATTTTACCCGTGGAGTGTTTGCCCTATGAAGACTTGGTAGAGAGCACCGAAGGCTTCCACTTTGAGCTTACCGATGCCGGCAATGATCTACTGTCGACCCTGGAAGTGGAATCTTGTCCACCAATTTTGGGATATAACCAGGTGCGGCCCAGGAAAAATTGTTCAGTGTTACTAAGCATTAAAGAAACAGGAGATCCAGCTCTGGCTATTGGTCAATTTGGCGAGGGGAAAGTATTGGCTTATACTTCCGATCCCGCTCCCCACTGGGGTTGTAATTTTGTTTATTGGGAGCACTACAGTGGATTTTGGAAGCGCTGTGTTCAGCTGATGATTTCTCCCCCATGATCCGGTAACCCAATCCAGATTGGAGATGGTTCCGGCTTAATGATTATTCTCTGACCCCTGCCAGAGTTCCCGCTATCGATTTTTGAATTTGCCTGTCCTTAAAACTTGCCAAAATGACAATAATCAGGAATATCACCCCGGTTATCAGGAATATGCGGGTGGTAAGGATCTCAAACAACCATCCCCCCAGGGCTAAGCCGGCAATACTAGCCAAACTGCCCATACTTTGACCAAACCCCTGAATGGCTCCCTGCAGGTTTTTAGGCCCGGAACCGGATAAGGTGGATAGAAAACTAGGCCACATCAGACCGTTGCCGATGGAAAAGAGGGTATTACCCAAATATAAGGAGACCAATCCTGGAAAGGACAATAGTACAAAGCCAGCGGCCATGAATACCGATCCCGCAATTATTAAAGTTTGATTGCCTACCAAAGTTGATAACCGTGGAAGCACCATACTTTGAACCACCATCATGACCGCACTGGACCAGGCCAGGAAAATACCCAGATCCACAGCTGTCCAGGATAATATGGTGCTGCCATATAAGGGTAAACCGGCATAGAAAAGACTGAAGGCCAAGAAAGTCAGAAAATAGATTATGTATAAACCAGGGATTCCGGAAATCTTCATTACAGATCTGAGATTATCCTTGGGAGTTTCCTCTCCCTCCTGGTAACAGTCCTTTATCTCTACCTGGAAGAATCGACGAAAATTGCTTGACTTTAGATCGGCGGTATTCACTTCGCAGGGGTCATTTTCTTTTAACCGGGTTTGAATTACTATAATGGCAACTAAAGAAATCAGCGCTGCCAGCATCACTGGGAGCGCTTCTCCCCATATGGTAGAGGCCAGCAGGCCGGAGATCGCAGGACCAATGACAAATCCCAAACTGGTGGAGGCGCCCATCTGACCAAAATTTCTGTTGCGATCCTGATCTGTGCTGATATCACTGAGATAGGCATTGGCCACGGATACGTTACCGCCGGTGAATCCGTCAATTATGCGGGCCAGGAATACGGTTATCAGAGGCAGGGTGATCACATAATTCTGCTCCGGCTGTCCGCTTCCGAATAAAGGAGTCAAGGGGAGAACAAAAGCCAGTAAGAATAACACCCATGCCAGGAATGTTCCAGCTTGTGAAAGCGCCAAAACCCGTTTGCGGCCTACTCGATCCGACAATTTACCTAATAATGGCGCCCCGATAAGCTGAAATAAAGGATACTGGGCCACCAAAATTCCATAGATTAATCCGTTGCCACCAAAATCCTGTACCATAAAGATCAGAATGGGAATAACAATACTATATCCCATGATCCCGATAAAATTCACCAGGAGGATGGGAAATATCTTCGAAGCAAAGAAACTACCGAAGTTCATGCTCAACAAACATTATGATGCCATTAGGTCTACAGGTTGACAAATGGTATAGTTCTATACACACCGCTAAACAAATTTTCCTGAGTGAGGTTAAAGTATCTGGATGGTCCCGATATATCAAGCCATAATTGGCTTATGTGACCTTATATATCCATACACAAAATCAATTTAACCGTAATTTTTCAAGATCAAATCAAACTTAGTTATGAATAATTTTCAAGGAAAGAGTGTAATAATTACCGGAGGAACCAGTGGCATAGGTAAAGCCACAGCCAAAGAGTTTTTGGATCGGGGGGCCAAGGTCATAATTACCAGCCGCAAGCAGGATAACATCGATAAAACCGTTGCAGAGTTGGGTGGTGATATCCAGGGGATAGTAAGCGATGCTGGTAATCTTGACCATATAATGGATCTCCGGGAACAAATAAAGGCTCATACAGATCACTTGGATCTGCTGTTTGTAAATGCCGGTT
Source organism: Cyclobacteriaceae bacterium (assembly GCA_965224285.1). Taxonomy (GTDB): domain Bacteria; phylum Bacteroidota; class Bacteroidia; order Cytophagales; family Cyclobacteriaceae; genus JAJCYK01. Next base: position 1,192,890 of record OZ245043.1, on the reverse strand, counting down.
TTGGCAAATTTTCACCAGTTTCAGAAGTTGACGAGGAATTTTTTGACGCCCAGTTCAATGCCTTGGTTAAAGGCTGCTTTTTCACCGTTCAGCAGCTCCTTCCTTTACTAGGCGAAGGAAGCGCAATTGTGGTCAATACCAGTGTAGTCACTGAAATGGCCATGCCCGGAGCCAGTATTTATGGTGCGGCCAAGAGTGCGGTACAGTACCTGGTAAAAAGTTTTGCCAATGAGTTTAAAGACAAAAAGATTCGGGTAAATGCTGTAAGCCCCGGGCCCATAGACACCAACTTCTTTAACGAAGCTGATCTACCCGCCGATCAGCAGGAGAAAATGGCAGAACAGATCTTATCGCAGGTACCTATGAACCGTTTTGGCAGAGCAGAAGAAATTGCCAAAACCGTAGCCTTCTTAGCGGGCCCTGAAGCCAGTTATATCACCGGGCATGAGGTGCAGGTAGATGGCGGTATGGTGCAAGTATAAAATGACCATATTATTTTAAAACCCTTCCTAATGTCAGGAGGGGTTTTATTTTTATGGCCCATTAAAAGGTTGCCCCTGGTTGGCAAGTGTCATTCATCATACTTTTTTTTATAGCTGGTTTTAGCTTCGCCGGCCATAGAGGAAGCATGATTACGGAAATCACCATGGTGGCCGTTGCATTGAATGGAGTTATATCCTGTCAGGAAGAAAAGTCTTCCAGTTAAAAGTATCATTATAGAAAAACCAAAAATATCAGGCTACTGTATGAAATTTTTGGATGGTGCTCAAATCCAATCAAAACAGGAAATATTGGGTTGTATGTTGTTCAATAAATCGAAGATTGGCTGAGACAGTTGTCAATTTGCCTTATTAAATCTCGGGGGTTTTCCAAAGAGAATGGGAGTTCTTCTTTGGTTGCGGCAAAAGGATCCTTTTAAAATTACATATACCCTGAAATATGGCTGCAAGATGACTGTAATCGATGACATTCCAAACCATAGAATCAATCAGTGGGCCCTGGTCGTGTATTTGGTCACACCAAAAGTATAGGTGTTTACCTAGGGTGTTACTTTCCCTTGGTATTCGTTAGTGGTTTTTTGCACCGGGAAATTTTTATAGTTCGGCCCAGGCCACTTGAAATGCTGAGTTATTAGTTGCTATTAAATCTATTTATCTTGTCGAATTATCTTTTCCCCTTTCATCACAAATTTGATCCTTTGCAATTCGCTTATATCCTCAAGCGGATTTCCTATCCTGGCAATAATGTCAGCATACTTTCCCACCTCGATGGTACCTATTTCCTTTTCCTTTTTTAGAATTTCTGCATTCACTTTTGCAGCACACATTATGGCCTGCATAGGTGTGAATCCTATTTTTAGATACTCTTAGGTCTTTTATTCGATTATTGGTCTCTTGAGGTTAAACACAATATCACCTTTTTTCACAGTAGTCCGCGAATAACATTTTCTTCAAAATTTACTTACCACACCGTTACCAACCCCATAGGCATAAAGCGAAGAGTCCAGATCTGGTGTTTCGAGAATAACATATCCACGAGTTTCTACAAATTGCCATCTCGTTTTGGCAGCTGGGTCAAATGCCTATCCATTTTCATTTCCTCCGGTAGGGGTAGACCATTGTTTTTGTCCGTCCAGGGTGCCATTTTCACCAAATCATCTTCAAACGATGCATCAAAGGTCATGAAGTCAACTTCTCTTGTTCCAGTCCACCATATGAAATTCAGAAGCATGTGGATCCATATGCCATAATCCACGAGATTCAGATCCGTCAGGATTGGTTTTATGATATCTACACGTCAGTAAAAAAGATTTTTAAGGATGGGCAATTAAACTATAACCATTCATTCATAATATCCGACAGTCACCGCCACGCAAATGGTGAAAAAAATAAACTCCGGACCTGTTGGATCCGGAGCTAAGGCTATAGGTTTTTCATATTGCCCTGCGGGCAATATCCTAAGTCTAATCCATAAAAGGATTGACCTTCTACTTTAAAACCACGAATCAGTTAGTTTGGTTCATTAGTAGAATTTGACCAAAATATAACCGTCTTTTCTGGGAATGACAGTAAGCCCATAAGGAATTAGCCTATAATTTAAATGCTACAATTAAAATCTGCGGCTTAAACGCCTCACCCCGTGAAACACAATGCTATCCCTGGTCATTTACCAGTCAACCACCGAACCGTCGGACTCCAAATAAGTTTCCGGGTTCTTCCAATCATGACCCAACTTATCCGCCAACGCATCCTGGTCCAGTTCAATTCCCAATCCGGGTTTTGTGGGCAGGGGCACATGGCCATTCACTACTTTAAAGGGCGCTTTAAGATATCCCTCACCAAGGGTCACCTGCTCCTGGCAAAGGAAATTAGGTATGCTGGCAGCCAGCTGTATTCCCGCCGCCAGTGAGATCGGTCCCAAAGGGTTATGGGGAGCTACTGAGGCATAGTAGGCTTCGGCCATGCCTGCAATGATCCGCCCCTCGAATATACCGCCGGCATGACATAAGTCGGGTTGCAATATACTGGCTGCCCCTTTTTCCAGTATCTCCCGAAACCCCCATTTAGTGAAGATCCGCTCTCCGGTAGCAATGGGCAGGTGGGTCTCCTTGGCCAGTTCAGCCATTACCTCCACATTTTGACAATTTACCGGCTCTTCGATAAAGAAGGGCTGATACGGCTCCAGTCCATGGATCAGCAAGGCTGCATTTTGGGGGGAAATGGCCCCATGGAAGTCAATCCCTATATCGCCGTCCTTACCCACCGCCTCTCTTAGCGCTGCGAAATCATCAATGGCTTCATCGATGAATTGGGGATTGGCCACCACACCGGATTGCCTGGCATTTTTGACACCGCTTTTAAAGGCGGTATATCCTTCAGCTTTTGTTTCCCTGATCCGTTCGGGGGTTCTGGCGTGTGCATATACCCTAATGCGGTCACGGGTAGGTCCGCCTAATAGTTCATAGATAGGTACTCCCAGTGCCTTGCCCTTGATATCCCACAGGGCTTGCTCAATTCCGCTTAAAGCGCTGGTTAGCACGGGCCCCCCTCGGTAAAAAGCATGCCGGTAGATGGCTTGCCAATGATGCATCACCCGTCTGGGGTCTTTGCCTACTAAGTAGGGAGCGATTTCCTGAACCGCGGTGGCGCAGGTGTCAGCCCGTCCTTCCGTGATAGGTTCGCCCAAACCAGTAATGCCGGCATCGGTGTGTATGGTTAAAAACAGAAATCGGGGCTGTACCTTGAAGGTTTCTAATTTGGTAATCTTTATTTCTCCTTCCTTGCCAGCAGCAAAGTGGTCATTATGGACAGAGGTGGCCAGGGCTGGTAATCCAAGGCTGCCGGCAGCAGCACCGGCAAAAGCCTTCCTTAGAAAATTCCGCCTGGTGCGGGAACTTGGTTCGTTGATATGCTTCATATGTTCGTCGTTTTCTGAATTTATTCAATATACAAAGTACCTGGGCTAATTCATCCTAAGCACTACCTTCCATTTACCACGAGATAATCGCCTTAATGGCTGTAGCCAATGTAAAATCTAAGTATCAAAATTTGAGACCGAAAGCTGCTATTTTCAACCCAAATATAGTTGCAGGCTTTTGGTGGTATGCCGGTAATTTTCAAGAGGATTTTAATCGCCGGATCCACCCGAAGCCTTTGGGCCAATCTTACTAATTGGCTTTTGAAGCCAGAAACACTTAAAAGTGAAGACCACCTTCCTGAATCAGATTGCTTTGCTTCGCGCGCAATGACGTTCTGAGGATGACTGGGCTTTGATCGACACCACTCTTATTATCGTCATTAGGCGCTTAATATTGTTGATTACAGCATTATGTCAATTAGGAATAAAGGGGGCCTTCGAGAGATTGGGCGTTAAGAAAACCGAAATGGAAAGCGTAAAGAAATCAACGGCGTTTGAGGCCCTGATGCTTAGCCGTCAGGGCGAGTTTCGATGATTTTAGCTTGGAATGAAGGTTTTAGCCCTAAGCCCTCGACAGCCTTGATTTTTTGTTTTTTATCAAGAAAAAAGTAAAGCAACCCGGCCAGATGGCATAAAGTATTTACATAAGATTAATTTTCTATATAATGATAGACAGCTTATGTGGGCAGTTACCAATACCTAAGCCCATATCCTTCAACTCTCTCCCGTCAAAACCCTTAGTCAGCAAGGAGTGCGAGCGCGTAATCCGAAGGTTTGTTTTCGATTTTTAGAAACTGTTAAAAGTAAAGATCCTAACCTTGAATGGGATTGCTTTGCTTCGCTGATTATGACGTCCTATGTTAAGCTGCAGATAATTAAATATTTACCAAGTGAGTCGCTTGCTATACAATCGCCCACTTCCCAGTCATTGCGATGAGCGTAGTGAAGAAGCAATCTCCTTGGCAACCTGGTTAGTCTGACTATGTACGTGGCTAACCTTGAATGGGATTGCTTCACTGTGTTCGCAATGACTCACTATAATAAGTGTCTGATATAAAAATGTTTAACTACTTTATTCGCTCTGATATTCCCAGTGACGACTATGGTAGTAATTACTGATCGCTGCTCCAGATGACCACTACATCAACACCTATAGCTTAATCGTATCACCTCTACGTCATCGAGTTTTGTGTGTTTTGGAATCAAAATATTCTGCCTGCTTATGACGTATTTTAGCAAGTAACTGATTATAAATTATTTACGAAATCAGTCGCTTGGCTTTGCCGAGTGACGAATATGCATGATAACCATCGGTATGACCCGATGATCATAATATACTAAGGCCAATTTTCGATCTCCTACGTCATCCTAGTTTGGTGTGTTTTGGAATCAAAAAATTCCACCTCGCAATGACATGCTATAGTTGCGGCATAGTCGGAAATCAAGACCACCATGAATGAGATTGCTTTTTCGCGCACAATGAACTATGCTGGTGATGATGGAACTTTAAAACTCGTCCGCGCCGTGCCAGGTCGAAGCTATTAGGAGGATTGGCACTATTACCGTACTAGACACAGCGAAGAATGGTCATTGTCAACCGCAGCTTAAAGGCGAAGGCTGATTCAAACGCGGATGCCAGGGATCTGAGTTTCCAACTCAACTTTGTAGAATTAAGATTAATCACAGTGGGCAAATGTGCGTTAGAATCGCACTACTTTTCAGTCCGCCCTGGCAGCCGTAGCTATTTACAGCGAAGGATGCACAATGTCAACCGCAGCAAAACTGCGAAGGTTTGATCCGGAAAATGTGGACTAAGTAGAGAATGTAAGCTATGGACCATGCCAGGTGGACAGTTTGTAAGTATTCATATCTACACCCGCTGGCCCTGCGATCCTGTCATTCAAGAAATGTCGTAGGTTTAATAAATTGGCCCGTGCTACTGCTAGATGTTGGTATCCATGCCCGGGGAGATACCCACAGTCATATACTTTTGCGAGCGGTAATTAAAATGACTTAGGAATTGAAAATACTAAATATCATAATCATATTGTACTTGGTAATGTGGTAATGCAACCCGTGATAGGGTCAACATACCATTCTGATATATATATATTTAGCCTATGCAATATCTATTTAATCCTCTGATTATTTGTTTATTACTAGCGGTGTCCGGATGTAAGGAAAAACAGATAGATCAAAGTTTCAGTACCGGCTCTGATCCAGACATTGTGGAAAAGGTGGATTTTCAACCGCTGGCTAAACATGTAAATCGCCTGGTAAGGAAGCTTGAATATCTGGGGGCTCCTTTACCGGCTTCGACAGTTGAACGACTTCACCAGCTTACTGCTGATACTGTTAGTAAGCCTGTGACTGAGATCCAGCAACTGCTGGATTCTTATTGTCTGGCCAGTGTTATGATCAATCCGGAGTCACGGGTTAAATCCATGCAGGGTCCTGCCCCCGCTAAATTGTATGTTGATCACCCTCAAATGTTTCTGGTGAAGATTATCAATGAAGCGGGTGTGACCAGCCGGTTAAGGTTGACTTCAGATGAGTCTCCCTATTCTAACCGGGAGCCTGACCACACCCATGCCCAAATGGATCAACAAAACAGGGATCTGTTCCATTTCCGGGTATATATGCCAGGAGGAAGTTGGCTGCACACGCCTTCAAAGCACAACCTTACCGGTCTTGAAGTGAACTACGGGGTGGTGTTTGTTACTTGTAGTGAAAGGGGAAAGCGAGATGCCACGCTAAGCTTTAATGTGGGTCAGGGTACCCAGGATTTAGGATTCCGCAGCGATCTGCCTATTGTATTCAATACATTGCCTGTCTATCCTCTGGAAATCCAGCAAATAACAGATGCCACCGGGGAGGACTTGATGGCTGGGCTGATCATAAAAGACCGGGACGGACAAGTTTTTCCAGGGCAAACCAACCGGGTTTCACCTGACCTTTGGTTCCAACCCCAGATTTATCGCACTTCAGGTGATGCCATAATGTTGCCTGAAGGATCTTACTCCATTACTTGCCTGAGAGGTCCGGAATATATTCCACTGCAGAAGCAGGTGGAGTTGAGTGATCAAGGCGAAAGTGTGTCGTTTAACTTGGAACGGTGGATTGACCCATCAGACTACAACTACTGGTCAGGGGATCACCATATCCATGCTGCTGGATGTGCCCATTACATTGACCCCCTTCAGGGGGTTCTGCCGGAGGCAATGTCCAGGTATATCCAGGGAGAGGACTTGAAAGTAGGCAGTGTACTTACCTGGGGTCCGGGGTTTGATTACCAAAAGCAATTTTTTACCGGTATAAAAGATACTACCTCAAAATATCCCTACACCATTCGATACGATGTTGAGGTTTCTGGGTTTGGTTCACATGTATCAGGTCATCTGGTCTTGTTGCGACTAAAGGAGCAGATATATCCGGGCGGCGATTCCAAGGATCATTGGCCTACGCTGGGCTTAAATACCCTAAAGTAGGCTAAAAGGCAGGGAGCTATTACCGGTCCTGCCCATTCAGGATTCGGAATCAATACCTATAGCAATGAATTGCCGAACTATGAGATTCCACCTTATAACAGTATTGGGGCCAATGAGTATGTGGTGGATGTAACACATTTGGTTGATGGTCCTAAAGGGAATAAAGTTCCAGCAGTGGATTTTATTTCCACCGGCGATACCTGGCCAGTAGCTGAACTGAACATGTGGTATCATACCCTTAACTGCGGATTCCGTACCAGGATTAGTGGGGAAACAGATTTTCCATGCATTACTGGGGCCAGGGTAGGTGTTTGGCGGTCATATGTGCGCCAGAAGGCCGGTTTGGATTATGATGATTGGTGTCTGGGAATACAACGAGGCAGCAATTACGTGTCTGATGGCATGAGTCACCTGATCGATTTCAAAGTAAATGAAACCTTAATGGGTGAAGAAAAAAGTGAGGTTAAGCTATCTGGCCCGGGTGTGGTGAGTGTCAGTGTGGAGGCCGCGGCTTTAATTGGCCGGGAGGAACAATTGACTATTAAAAAGTTATTTATCGGTGATCAGGAACCCTTTGATGCTGTCCCTTGGGGAATAGAAAATGCGGTTAACGATGAGTCGGAAGTGGTCCTTGAGATTGTGAAGAACGGTGTTCCGGTAGACCAAATTGCCTTTACTCCAAACGGTAAATTAACAACTTATACCTTCATGGTGCCGGTGGAAGAGAGCAGTTGGATCGCTGCTCGAATTTACCCTTCTTCTCATACCAACCCGGTATTTGTTATAATTAATGATAAGCCCATAAGGGCTAGCCGTAAAAGTGCAGAATGGTGTCGTCAAGGAGTTGACCAATGTTGGTCAGAGAAAAGTAAAACATATGATGACCGTGAGCTGGACGATGCCAGGCTGGCCTACGATCATGCCAGAAAGGTCTATGACAGGATTATAGCAGAGAGTCCCGATATGAGTTCTTATCCTAAATAAGAACCTGAAATAAATTGGATTTCTTTTCGGCTTAAGTTACACAAACTAAACTTAAGCCAGAGGCGGGAGAGGTTCTTTAATTACCGGATCCACCCGAGGCCTTAGGGCCGATATTGAACATTGGCTTTTTTGAAGTTAAAAACTATTAAAAGTGAAGACCATCCATGAATGTTATTGCGAACGAAGTGAAGCAATAACATTCTGGGGGCATAGCAGGCTTGAATTAAACCCTTTTCCCTCGGTATGGAGTTGGAGCCCGCAAACCGAAACATCTACTCTTTAAACGTCCTCATATAATTCACAATCAACCACCTATCCTCATCACTGGGGATCTTTTTTTCAAAAGTTGGCATGTCATCCTTGCCATGAGTGGTTTTCCAAAAAAGTTCTCCATCGGACTGGTCCTGGAACTCGGAGGAGGTGAAATCGCCAGATGGGGTATCCAATTCCGCCGCTTTGGGCCCGTCACCCAGTCCGGATTTGCCGTGGCAGGAGCGGCAGTGCTTGTCATACAAACTCTTGCCGATCATCAGTTCCTGCTTATCATTTTTGGTGGGATTCTTCATCTGTTTGGCGGAGGCTGGCGCTTGCCAGTCCTGCGATTGCAGTGGATTGGCTAATAGCAATAAGCCGGCTACCATTAAAAGGGTACATAAATTCAATATAATTTTCATAATGTTTATGGTTAAGTCATACTTTTATCTCGGGATATTCTTATTAATTCCAATATCAGGTAGGCGATCACTCCCCATACCGACAGCAGCATGAGATTGGGCCAGATCAGCAGGTAAATAGGGGCCTTGTCCCGGGCGGACCACATATTGCGCTCATCAAATCGATCCGGCTGTTTCAACTCATCAGAGCCCCAGGGTAGCGACTGGCTAACCAGCACGTTGCCATAAGTGTCGTTCTCCAGCACCCCGGCTTCGATGGCTAAGCTCCCTTGGGCATCACCGGGAAGGTCTATAGGAAAGTTGATCAGTACCTGGCCATTTTCGTCCGTAAAGTTGTAGTCTTCTCCTACTGCCAACCTGCTGAACAGCCGCTTTACCATCACCTTGATATCCGCGCTTTCCACCGGTAGGTAATTACCTGCGCTGTCTTTCTCCGTCAGGGTTATCTGCAGCTGCAGGGTGGAATCGGTTTCTATGGGTTCCAACGCTATGCTGGCTTCGCGGATTTCCAGGGTGGTGAGCTTATCCCGGAAATTGGGGTCGTTTTGTAGCCGTGCCACAAACTGCATCACGGACAGGGTATCCTGAGCCCGGTAATATTTGGGGGGTAACACAAAAACCCCTTTCCCTTCCCGGTCGGTGGTGACATTACCCATCATGCCGGTTTTGGTTTGCTCTTCCAGGAACAGGTTGATGATCACCCCCTCTACCGGCTCATATTGCCGATCCACCCGGGTTTTTACCTGTACCATTAAATAGCTGCTGTCCGTCGCTACTTTAAAATAGCTGAGGTCGATGCGTACTGTCGGCTTTTCCGGCTGCAACGTTGCAGCGGGTAGTGCGGAGGTGGTGAGCCACAGGACCACCCAGATTAAAGAATTTGAGCGGTTCATAACGGATTACTAAGTTTAATTCTCTTCTCCCGAGCGGTTTCATAAATGGGGATCACCGGGAATAGTCTCACCAGAATGGTGATGATCAATAGGGACGCCGCCAGGGTGCCCAGGGCAATACTCCACTCTTCCCAGGTGGGGAAGTAGTGCTGCCATTCCGGGGGTACGTTTTGCACCGGCAGGAAGGGATGCAGCAAGGTAGGGATTACGATCAGATAGCGTTTGAACCAGGCCCCCACCACTACCATCACCCCGATGATAAACATAGGCAAGGGCTTGCGCCCCCAGCTAAACAGCAACACCACGATTGGTACCAACATCCCCAATACCTGTACACTCCAGAACATAAAGGCAAAGTCGCCGGTAAATAGCTCTACGATATGATCGGCCTCGGTGGTTTTCATCTTATAGGCGGGCAGCAAATATTCGTTGATATTGAAGTACAGGTAGATCATAGACAGCAACACCAGCAGCTTACCCATGTGGTCGAAATGGCGGTGGGTAATGTAGTGCTCCAGCCCATAGTATCTACGGAACACATACATAGCAATTACTACTGCCGCTGCACCTACCATAAAAGCCCCGGAGACAAAATAGGGGCCGAAGTTGGTGCTGTCCCACCCTGGACGATAGGTGGTGGCAAACAACCAGGAGGTGACGGTGTGAATGGCAAAGGCCACCGGGATGATCATAATGCACAACAGGCGGATGGAGCGGTTCAGGCGCTTTACCTGTGAGGCAGAACCCTTCCAATTGAGGGAAAGCCAGCGGTATAATTTATGTTGCCAAGGCCGAAGTGACCTCTCACCGTTAAGCGTGCCTTGTTTGATCAGGTGCAGATCCGGAATCAGTGGGATATACAGCAACAATATACTGATCACCAGGTAGGTGAAGATTACCAGCACATCCCACACGATGGGCGACTGCAGCCGGGCATAGCGGATCACATACCACAGCCGGTCCGGCCGCCCCATATCCACCACGATCACTACAGCCGCCAGGATAATCGATGCCACCGCAATGATCTCTGCGATGCGGGTAAGCGGGGTGCTCCATTTCACGTTTGTCAGCCGCAGAATGGCAGTTACCAAAGACCCCACCAGGCTGATGGCAACAAAGAAAACGAAATTGGTAATGTAGATACCCCAGGAGGCGTAATCACGCATAGCCGTGACCACCAGACCGTATTTAAGCTGGCGGTAATAGGAAAAAGCCCCTACCAGACAGATCAATACAAGTACACCCACCCAGATCTTGCCTTCCAGGCTGAATCTTTTAGGTAATAGTTCTTCCACCAAATTCCGGGCCTTGCTACCGGAAGCAGCGGGGACCGGTTGGGTTTTATAATTCATCCTCTGATACTTTGGGTTCTTCAAAGGGAAATAGCCGGTTTGATGGAGGCAGGTAATATACACTGGGTTTGGTACCCAGCTCCTCCATCAACCGGTAACCGGCCCGGTCGCGGATCAATTCACTGAAGCGCACAGTTTCAGAGCCGTTGGTCACGGTATCTTCGTTGACATCACCGAAGTAAAACACCCCGTTAGGACAGGCGGTGACACAATCAGGCAGTTTACCCTGGCGGATCATGTTAGGACAGAAATCGCATTTCTCTACCGTACCACAGCGTGGAGGCACGCTGGTTTCCGGTGAGTATTCTTTCTCTAATACCTCCAACGGCAGTTCCGGCTCGCTCCAGTTGAACACCCGGGTAGTGTAGGGGCAGGCAGCCATGCAAAAACGACAACCGATGCAGCGTTCGTTATCTATCAGCACTATGCCGTCCCTTCGCTTGAAGGTGGCATCCACCGGGCACACCTTGACACAGGGCGGCTCATCGCAGTGCAGGCACATGGTAGGCTGCCAGTAAGGTGCGGTGGTTTCGGCATCCTGCATCTTCTTCACCTTGATCCAGCTGCGTTCATCGGTGATATAGTGCATCTTATTGCAAGCCTGCTGGCATTTGAGCTCGTTCTTGCAGCGGGCCAGATCAATCACCATTACAAATTTGCGCCCCTTGATACCTTGCCGTGCTTCTTTATTAGAGACCATAGGGGGTTCCGGCAGGGTAGGGTTGATCAGTGAAGCGTCCACCTCCACTAATTCCCCTTCAGGAGAAAGTAGTTGTACAGTCTTTGGTTTGGCCACCGGTACCTGATCAGCCACCACTGCTGAAGCAGCGGCTGCGCCACCCAACGCCAGGCTATTACGGATAAATTTTCGGCGGGAAGTTGAAGTGTTATCCATGATCTACTTTTTTTAGTTTAAGCCAGTTAAACAGGGCCTTATTGCTCAGCCTGGTTTTAAGGGTTTTGGTTTTGCTGACCTCCACCCACACCAGTTGACCCTCCCGGGTAAGCATTTTTACCCGGTGCTGATCATCCTTTGGCGCTGGAGCATTGGCTTTGATCAGCCCCGGAGTCAATACTGCCGGGAGGGCCCTGATTACTTTGCTTAAAAAATTACGCTTATCCATGCCCCTAAAAATTCCACAAACGGGTGATGTTAAAACCGATCATAAAATCGCCGTTCTCATAATCGAAGGGATTGAACACGTTATTATACTGGGGTACCAGTGACTGGTAATTACCCAGGAATATCTGGAAGGCATGGGAACTGGTAGAGACCTCAATGCCAAAGCTGATATTAGGGTGGGGATTGCCAATATCGTGCTGGGTTATGGGTTGGTCGTAGTTCACCAAAATAGAAGACTGTGATGAAAATTTATAGCGCAAGGCGGAGGCGATGGCAATGTGATCGTTTTCCATAGCAGATTCCGTCAGGTTAAAATGTGATAAGCTGGGAGCTATTTGGACGGACAGAGCAGGGGTTAACATCCGGGAAATGATCACCTGGTGGAAATAGGAAAAGCGGTCGGAGGTATTGAAGAAGAAATCCCCGTTGCGTGAATCCAGGGTGGCGTTACCGTAATAGGTTACCGACACCGGGATCTTGCCGGACCGGGTTTGCTTTACCACTGCGTATTTAAGGTTGAAATCCTGCAGCCGCTGGTTTTTGGTGGTACCAAAGCCCACTGCCAAATTTTCCAAGACGGAATAACTAAACCCCAGCCGGATATTAGAGGGGGCATAGAGGCCGAACAAATCCTCGAAGCCATTATCCACCACCCCGAAACGGTGCTGAATATTGAACTGAAAAGTCTTGGCGGTTGGTACCACCGTGGTTTGGTTATCGATCAGTATAGTGCTCTCAAAAGGAGGCCTGATGGGGCGGTGGTCCTCCTCTTCTTCAAGGTCCTGAGCCTTCACCACCGGAGCTATGATCAGGCTTAAGCATAGCCCCAGACCCCATATCAAACCTGCTGAAATTTGAAAAGTATTTTTCATAGTCTTTAGTCGTTTAGGGCCCCTTTTTCAATCCAGGCCAGGATGATGTCAATATCGGATTGGGGCAGGCGCCCGGCCGGAGGCATTAAGGGCCCGGCAGAATTACCCACCAGTCTTTGATAAAGAATGCTATTGGTAGGCACGGTAGTGTTAACATAGCCACCGCCCACCAGTTCGTCGTAAGCTTGATCCGCGGTGAGGTCCGGAGGAACTTCCCCCGTATTATGGCATCCGGGACTATCGCAAGCCCTTTCCAGGATGGGAATTACTGACGAGTTAAAGAATACTAGATCCTGATCGATCTCCGATGGTTCAGGGGGATCGTCATAATAGCAGGAACCCAAGAATACCAGACAAAAGATGAAACTCAAATACTTCATAATTATACAGTTACAGCGGTTGAGTGAATTGGCCGTTGATGTTAATCACCACCCGGTCGGCGATGCTACCGGACTCGATGCCGAATACTGTTTTGGCATTGATCTCAAACTGACCTTCAAAACCGGCCACATTGGTTTCGGCACCTCTGAGATTTAACTGGTCCGTGCCCAGATAATTGAGCTGCATGGTCACCTCGCTGGTTATTCCGTGGAAAGTAAGATCACCGGTTACCAGGTAACCCGTAGGATCCGATTCGTCAAATTCCACGCTGGTACTAGTGAAAATAGCCTCATCGGAATCTTCCACCCCAAAGGTTCCTAATAGGCAGCCCTGGTCCCTTCCAGGTTCCCCGGTATTGACGGTTGAGAGCGTCACTACTCCGTTGATCACCGTATTTTCCGGGTTATCTTCATCAAATTCCACCTCGATATCGAATTGATTGAACCGTCCGGTTAACAGCGCGGCGGTACCTAAATAGGCTGTTTCCCAGCGCACGCTGGAATGGGTTTTGTCAAAACTCCAGTCGTCATTGAAGCTGATCATATCATCACCCCTTTCTACAGGATTAGGACCGGGAAGTTCCGGGCCTATTGTCTCGTCGTCATGGGTACACTGGGTCATTAACAGTCCACCGGTGATCACTACGATCACCCCGAAGATTGATAAATTTTTCATATTCATTTAGCCATTCTGTTTCAAAGGCTAACATACAGGAGGATGGGTGATTGAGGGATTACATTTATTAGGATAGCAGGTGATTATGGTCAAGTTGAGAGGGGACCTAGATCAATTGCAAGCTAAACTTATGCCAGAGGTGGGATATCATTTAAGGGTGTGGTGGGATTTAAGTAGACTACTGTAATCGACCACTAAGCTGCTGTTAACCAACAAGATCCCCGACGTTCTAGTTGGGGCAGGCCCTCCGCAGCGGTGCTTATGACGTATTAATATAAGTATCTGATTATAAAATATTTACATAACTCAGTCGCTTGCCTGCCCGGCAGTGTACAGCATAAACGGATAGACGGGGCTGCGGCGGGTGACTATTATGGTACATTAATTATTGATCGCTGCTCCAGATGACCACTACATCAACAACTATAGCTTATTCATACCCTCTCACGTCATTGTGTTTTGTGTGTTTTGGAATCAAAAAATTCCGTCTCGGGATGACTGGTCAACGAACAGCGCGAGCGTGAAATCCGAAGGTGGGCTGAATCAAATGGCTGTTGTTTACTGCCCCCCACACCCCCTGCAGTGGTAAGCAGCAGCTCAGTCAAGAGGTCTTTTTATGGGGTAAGGATTTGTAATTTTCATTTATTTTCAAGACATCGACTTTACTCCCCTGAACCTGGATTAAGTTTGGAACTTAATCCGCTTTGATAATGAGATTTATCATGTCTTATCCTAAACAACGACCTGAAATAAATGGGATCTTCTTTTCGGCTTAAGTTACACAAGCTAAACTTTAGCCAGAGATGGGAGTGGAATCCAGCTCATTTATATGATATTTTTTAGTTTGCTAATAAACCAATGTATGCTTGGTATATATATTTTGCTAAATAGGCTATCTTCCCAATGCTTTAACCACGCGATCTTCTTGGATTAGTACATCTCGCATAAGCAGATTGTGCGGGAAAGTTTTCAGCTTTGAATCTTTGAAGCCCAACAGTATATGATAAAGCGAGTCAGCGGAAATCAAGGATAGGTTTAACTCGTAATCCAATCCACAGTCTTTGATAAATTCATCTGAGAACTCAGGAGCAATCAGAAGAGATTTCATTACTCTTAAATCATTTTTTCTTGCTAAATCAATATAGGACTTAAGTTGTCTTGAAACTGATGAAAACTTGTTGTAACCTCTTTCTTTTACGGATTTACACTCTATGATTATAATCGAATTTCTCCCTAGATTTAATACGATATCTATTTTATTTTTCGCAGTATTTAGCCTATTTCTTAGCTCATCATCAACCTTAAATCCTAATTGCAAAAAAATTTTCTTAGTGAGTTTTTCGAATAAATTACCAAGATTAATCTCTTTCACCGATATTCCATTTACTTTCAGTTGATTCAAGTTTCTATAGCCAATATTAGAATAGTTTTCGAGATACATATTTTCGGCATCTCGATATGTTTCTAAAACATTTTCATATACATCCCCTCGAGTTTTAATACCCATTTGACTGCAATACTTGTTAAGAGTTTCTTCTGGAAGGATTTCTAATACATCCCTTGGTTTGATGTTGTAATCTAGCAATAAACTGCTTGACATAACATCCTCATTTTGTAATTCGAATCTATCTCGAATTAGAATATTAATGTGCCCATCATACAACTTCATTTCCCTTAACAATTTATCATAGCCTTCAATTGAAATCCCTACTTTTTCATCCTTTTCGATACCCCCAAAATACTTCACTAGATTATCAATTTTATCTTCAAGCTTAGATCCTTTTATCTTTGGAGAAATCCTAAGTTTCCTATCACATAGTGTATTTAAGAACTTCTTCCTATCAGTTATTGTAACATTTTCTCTAAAAATGTCGTTTTCCAAAACAGATCTAAAATCAATCCCCTCTGTGATAATGGCTTTTATTTTTGTGTCAACATCATCTTTACAAGGGATATTATGCTTCCGACATATTAGGTTGATGTGAGAGCTATTTAATTGTCTCAATACTCTTCGAAAATGTTTATCTGCTACCTCTTTCCCACGAACAGAGCGCAGTAGCCGAACCATTTCATCGGCCACATATATAGTGTTCGTTTTTTTCGAATAAAATATTACGCCAATGTTTTTTAATTCATTGATTACCTCCTCAATTGGCATTGGATTAATTCCGAGAACCATATAATTTAGAAGTTTCACTTCCTGATGTGAAAGCTCAAGTCTCCGGACTAGTTCGTTTAGTATGCTTTGCTCTTGGAAAGTGATTTTGCTTTCTTGATTTACTAGTTCATCGTTATAATAGGCCACATTGACAATGCTTCTATATACCTTGTAGTCCCGTAAACGACCTGTTCCAAAACCTCCTTTTGAATTGTCAATATCTTTCTGAAACTCTTTTACCTTTCTTTTGATGTTTTTAATCTCGGACTGATAAAGTTTTGCAAACCAATCATGTTTGATGATACAATTTCCATCGCGTGTGATGATATCAATTAGAAGGTCCAGTTGAGACGAGGTTTTAAGAAACTCTTTTAGAATGCATTCACGATATTCATCTTTAACAAGTTTAAATACCCTCACAATATTTAGGGTATCCATATTTTTTAAATCACGGCTGTAATCAGATAAGATTGTATTAATTTGTTTTTCATTCCTTGGCGATTCCGAGATGATTCCATCCAAAATTTTCAAAAATGCGTTTTTCTCAAATGAATTTAGTTGGGCTAAGACTTTTTCGAGTTTCATTATTACTGGGAATAACTGAGTTGATGTTAGAATGGTGAATTATGAATATAACTATTTTAATGGAAACTTGATCTAAACATTAAATTTGAAGAATGCCTGCTAAGCTGATTATTAAAGTCAAGTACCGAAATTAATAGGATATTTAAACCACTTGTCTACCCGGTAAATTTTGTTAAATTTTGTAAATAGACTAAAACAGTAATATTGCGGACTACTCTGTACATAGCGACACTACTATGGGCATTGACCGCCTGCGGCCCCAACCTACCACCGGACGTAGCGGAAGCCTATAATGATCTGCCCGAATATGTGGACTTCAATTTCCATGTAAAGCCGATCTTATCCGACCGTTGTTATACCTGCCATGGCCCTGATGACAATGCTCGCAAAGCGGATCTGCGGCTGGATACGGAAGAAGGAGCATTTATGGCGCTGACTAGTGGGGGACATGCCTTAGTGCCGGGTAACCTAAACAGGAGCCTGGCAGTGAAGCGTATAATAAGTACTGACCCGGAGTGGATGATGCCTCCCCCCGAATCCAACTTATCCCTGAACCCACGGGAAATCGCCCTGATTGCCAAATGGGTGGAACAGGGAGCTGAATGGAAAGAACACTGGTCTTTCATAACCCCGGAAAAACCCCAAGTCCCTGCCGTCGATGATGAAACGGAAGTATACAGCCCCATTGATCATTTTATTATAGAGGAAGCCCACCGTCAGGGCTTGGAACTAGCTCCCTCTGCATCTAAAGAAAGATGGTTGCGCAGGGTGACCCTTGATCTAACCGGGCTGCCGCCGACTCCTGAGGAAATAAAAAGTTTCCTGCGCAACGACCATGCTGATGCCTACGAAGAAGTGGTAGACCGTTTGTTGGCTTCACCACACTATGGTGAACGGATGGCTTTGGACTGGCTGGATCTGGCACGATACGCCGATACCCACGGATACCAGGATGATGGCATGCGTAATACCTGGCCCTACCGGGATTGGGTAATAAAAGCTTTCAATCAAAATATGCCTTATGATCAGTTCCTGATCTGGCAATTGGCCGGTGATCTGTTGCCAAACCCCAGTAAGGAGCAGCTTATTGCCACTTGCTTCAACCGAAATCACCCCCAAACCCAGGAGGGTGGAGTAGTGGATGAAGAATACCGGGTGGAATACGTGGCCGATCGCACCAATACCTTCGGCAAAGCTTTTCTGGGGTTGACAGCTGAGTGTGCCCGCTGCCACGACCATAAGTATGATCCTATTTCTCAAAAGGATTATTACTCCCTGTATGCTTTTTTTAACAATAATAACGATACCGGGATTGTGCCCTACAATGGGGAGGCTTCGCCTACCCTGATCCTGCCTTCCAAAGAAGCTGAAGTCGAACTTGGTATCCTAAGGGACCAAATGGATAGCCTGGAAAATCTTATGGTAGAAGAGTCCTATATGGAGAAGCTCAAATCCTGGCTGCAACAGATACCGGATGAGCATGCCCTGCCTTCTAAGCATGGACTGGTAGCAGATTTTGATTTTGAAAAAGAATTTAAGATCAACGATCATGATCTTCCTTTGCAAAAGCAATCATCAGCCAGGGGATCCGATTACCAGGCCAACTACGCCTTTTTCGATCAGGCTCATAATGCCTTGAGGGCCAAGATCCTGGGAGATGTGGATTCCCGCCCTTTAATAGTACAGGGGAAAAATGGCCAGGGGTTGAAATTTAGAGGCGATGCCGGGATAAGGTTTCATCAAGATCTGGACTTCGACAGGCACCAGCCGTTCTCCGCCAGTATTTGGGTTAGACTGGAATCGGAAGGAGAGGAAGGGCCGATCTTCAATAAAACCAACGGTGATTTTGAAGGATACCGGGGATGGATCTGCAAGCTCAATCCGGATGGCACCGTTTCTTTTCAATTGAATCATGTATGGCCGGATAACTGCATAGATATCCGTACTAAAGAACCGTTGCAGCCTAAGACTTGGTATCATATTACCATGACTTATGATGGCAGCAGCCGTGCTGAGGGATTGAACCCGTATATTAACGGCGAAATACCAGCACATAAGGTAATTACTGACAACCTGCATAAAAGTATCTTACATGGTGTGAAAGGCTCCAACTGGAGCTATCTACCGCTAATGTTGGGAAAGGAGAACCTGAAATCCATCCAGGACGTGATTATGGATGATTTCCGGGTATATGACCGGGAATTAACGCCGGTGGAGGTGCGGGGCATTTATGAGGATAAGGAGTATCCGGTAAAAGACTTAACTCAGCAGCAGCAATTGGCTTACTATCTGCAAGCTGGTAAAGATCCGGAATACAACCAGTTATCCCACCAACTCCTCCAGCTGAGAAAAGACTATAATTTGCTGATCACCGATCAGCCGGAAATAATGATCATGAGGGAAAATCCCCAGGTCAGGGCTACTTTTGTTTTGGATAGGGGGGCTTACGACGCACCTGCGGATACGGTAAGTCCCAACACACCGGGAATATTTCCCAGCATGCCGGACTCCCTGCCCCGCAACCGGCTGGGGTTGGCGCAATGGCTGACCCAAAAGGAAAACCCTTTAACTGCCCGGGTATTGGCCAATCGCCTGTGGGCCCAGTGCTTTGGTATAGGATTGGTGGCTACTCAGGAGGATTTTGGCATCCAGGGTAATCTGCCCACGCACCCACAGCTGTTGGATTGGCTGGCGGTAAAGTTATTGGAAAATCAATGGGACATAAAAGCTACCCTCAAGGAAATTGTGCTTTCTGCTACCTATCGTCGGTCTTCGGTACCCACCACTTCCGCATTGGAGAAGGATCCTGAGAATCTCTATTATGCCTACTATCCGGCCCACCGGTTGCCGGCGGAGATCATCAGAGATCAGGCGCTGGCAGCGGCGGGACTGTTGGTGCCGGTCATCGGTGGACCCAGCGTTTACCCCTATCAGCCGCCTGGGATCTGGAAGGCTTTAGCCACTCGTAATGCTACCGAATACGTGCAACAACACGGTGACAGTTTATATCGCAGAAGTATCTACACTGTATGGAAACGCAGTTCACCGCCTCCTTCGATGACTAACTTTGACGCCCCGGATCGGTACTACTGTGTGGTAAGGCGTCAAAATACCTCAACTCCCTTGCAATCCCTGGTCATGATGAACGACCCTCAATTCATGGAGGCAGCGCGCATGTTGGGGGAAAGAATGATCAAATCCGGGGGTAAGGAGGTGAGTGATAAGATCAACTTTGGATTTCAGGCTTTAGTCGGCAGGTCAGCCCGTACAGAGGAATTGCATCATTTGGCGAAACTTTACCGGCAGGAATTGAGGGATTTTAAGGATCAGCCGGATAGGTTAGATCCCTGGTTGAGCAGCGGAGAGCATCCCATAGACGAAAGTTTGGATCGATCTCAGCTGGCAGCATATACTACAATAGCCACTACCATCATGAATTTTGATGAATTCACTATGAAAAGGTAACAATGGATCTAACGAAACACATATATCAGGTGCAGGATAAGCTGAATCGCAGGGCGTTTTTGCAGAACGGCCTTTTAGGCCTCGGCGGGCTGGCCTTATCCACCATGATCCCCGGCCGGTTACTGGGTAACGACCCGAATCCCATACAATCTGGCTTACCTCACTTTGCTCCTAAAGCTAAACGCATAATCTATCTCTTTCAAAGCGGGGCCCCCTCGCAAATGGAGCTGTTTGATTACAAACCTAAACTGAAGGAAATGTTTGGCCAGGAATTGCCGGATTCTGTCAGAAAGGGGCAAAGAGTAACTGGAATGACTGCCAATCAGCGCTCTTTCCCGCTGGCCATGGGGGATTTTAGCTTTAATCGCTACGGGGATGCCGGTATGTGGTTAAGTGACCTGATGCCTTATCATCGCCATATCGTAGATGATATCTGCATGATCAAAACCATGTATACCGAAGCCATTAATCACGATCCGGCCATCACCTTTATCCAGACTGGCTCTCAGCAGGCAGGGCGGCCCAGCATAGGCGCCTGGGTCAGTTATGGATTGGGCAGCGAAAATCAAAACCTGCCCAGTTTCGTAGTTTTATTATCACGGGGTAAAGAAGGGGATCAGCCTCTGTATGCTAAACTATGGGGCAACGGATTTCTTCCATCTGATCACCAAGGTGTGATGTTCAGGTCGGGTCATGATCCGGTATTGTATCTAAATAACCCCCCGGGGATGGATAGAACCAGCCGGCGCAGGATGCTGGACTACTTAGCTAGTCTGAATCAATCTCAATACGAGCATACCCTGGATAGCGAAATCGAGTCCCGCATAAATCAATATGAGATGGCCTTTCGTATGCAAGTGGCAGTGCCGGAAACCCTGGATATCTCCAAAGAGCCCGATTACATATTCGATCTATACGGCGAGGAAGCGAGAAAACCCGGGACTTTTGCCTACAACTGCCTGTTGGCTAGAAAGCTGGTAGAAAGCGATGTACGATTTGTACAGCTATATCATCAAGGTTGGGATATGCATGGAAATCTGCCCAACGATATAAAGATCATGGCCAAAAGTACCGATCAGGCTTCTGCTGGGTTATTATTGGATTTGAAACAGCGAGGCCTGTTAGAAGATACCCTGGTCATCTGGGGAGGTGAGTTTGGCAGGGGGTGCTATTCTCAGGGAAAACTAACACCGGATAATTACGGACGTGATCATCACCCCCGCTGTTTTAGTATTTGGCTGGCCGGCGCGGGGATTAAAAGTGGTGTTACCTATGGTGAAACGGATGATTTTAGTTATAATATTGTCCGAAACCCAGTACACGTACACGATTTACAGGCTACCATCCTCCATTTAATGGGAGTAGATCATCTGCGATTTACCCACAAATACCAGGGACGTAGGTTCAGATTGACCGATGTTCACGGTGAAGTAGTGAAAGATATTTTAGCATAGATCATGAGACAACCACGACGTTCATTCATTAAAAGCGCTGCCTTGATAGCAGGGGCTTCCATGGTACACCCTCCTTTTAACATAGGAAGGGCGAAACCGAAGTACTTACACGAATCAATAGGTCATGGGTCTTTCAAATACCACGTACAAAAAGGATGGGGGAAATTGGACCCGCAAAAGACCCCGGTAAATAACTGCCATGAAATGGTGATGGATCAAAAGGGACGACTGATCATGGTGGGTGATGAAACCAAAAATAACGTATTGATCTACGATCGTAGCGGTCGATTATTAGACAGCTGGGGCACTGGTTTTCCCGGGGGACATGGAATGACCTTGTGGAACGCCGGCGGAGAAGATTTTTTATTTATTTCGGATACCACCGGGTTTGTAGTTAAGTCCACTCCTGATGGTCGGGAACTGATGAGACTGGAGCATCCCAGTAAATACGGCGCCCTGGAAAAAGAAGAGAAATACTCTCCCACTGAGACCACCATCGGACCCAATGGAGATATATATATCGCCGATGGTTACGGCTCCAATTACATTTTCCAATTTACTGAGAGCGGAGAATTCATCCGAAAGTTTGGCGGAAGAGGTGATGAAGATGACAAGTTTCAGACTGCTCATGGTATCTGCGTAGATAACAGGAATGGCAACCCCACGTTATTGATAACTTCTCGAGCACACAATTCATTTAAAAGGTTCACCCTGGATGGCAAGTATCTGGAAACTATTTTTCTGCCCGGGGCCTTCGTTTGCCGGCCGGTCATCCATGGTGAAAATCTGTATGCAGGCGTGTGCTGGTCTCGTCTTAAATATTTGAATCAAACACCACAGTCGGGGTTTGTTACTATTCTGGATAAGGAAAACAAGGTGGTATCCAATCCCGGGGGGACCAAACCAGAATATCATAAAGGAGAATTGCAACTGATGGTACAAAAAGAAGCGATCTTCCAGCATTGTCATGATGTCTGCATCGACAATGACGAAAACATTTATGTATGCCAATGGAATGCGGATAAAACTTATCCTATTAAACTGGAACGGGTATGATGCTTTTGGAATTTGATTTGACCGGTTTCCTGGGCCGTTTTCACCCGGTAGTGGTCCATTTGCCTATTGGTATCCTCTTTTTGGTTATCGCGTTGGAATTTCTGCGTGATAAACTGAATATCACCTCCGGTACCATTTCCTGGATATTGATAGCAGGAGCAATGACTGCGGCAATTTCAGCTGCGCTGGGTTGGCTTCTGGCTGAAGGAGGTGGATATGGTGGGGATACGCTTTTCTGGCATCGCTGGTTGGGGATATCCGTGGCAGTCATAGCCTTATTGGCCTGGTGGATCAATGTTTATGGCAAGTTTTCCTCAGTGTGGGTGTATAAAGGCATGTTGATAGCGTTGGCGGTGATCATCGCCATTACCGGACATCTGGGAGGGACCTTGACCCACGGGCCCACTTACCTGCTGGAATATGCTCCCGCAGGTCTGAGCCGATTATTGGGAGGTGGGGCGCAGCAAGAAGTTCAACTTGCCTCCGACCCGGATTCCGTGCTGGTATTCGATCATTTAATTAAGCCAATCCTGGACAGTCGTTGTGTTGAATGTCATAATGCGGATAAGAAAAAAGGAGATTTGAATTTGGAAAGTGTGGAGGCCATGCTTGAGGGTGGAGATGGCGGGGAAGTGATACAGCCAGGTTTGGCCCTGGAAAGCGAACTGTTTAAGCGAATTACTTTGCCGGTGGATCATAAAAAGTTTATGCCAGCCGACGGTAATGCCCCCTTGAATTACCATCAAATTCAACTCATTGGATGGTGGCTGGATGCTGGTGCCGACTTAGAAAGCTCAGTCCTACAGACGGGAGTGCCCGAGGAGATAAGGTTTGTGCTGGCTCAGAATTATGGACTGGATTCCGATCCTAAACCCTATGTGGAACGTGCATTTGTACCGCCGGCTAATACCGAGATTCTGGAAAAACTTCAGACAGCAGGATTCTTTGCTCAACCGTTAGCCTCTAATAATAATTTTATTGAAATAAAGAAGAAAAAAACCGCACCGGTAGAAAAACAATCTTTAGCGCTCTTGTCTTCGGTGGCTGAGCAGGTAGCCTGGCTTACCCTGAGCGAGGCTGACTTACAGGATGAAGATTTATCCGTGCTTTCAGAACTGGAGAACCTTACCATGCTAAGGTTGGATAATAATCCCATTTCAGATGCCGGAATAAAGTCTATTGCGGGGTTGGCTCATTTGGAATCCTTAAACCTATATGCCACCGGTATTACCGGCGAGTCTCTGGAAGTCTTTCAAAGCCTGCCCTCCTTAAAAAAACTATTTCTCTGGCAAACAGCCATTACCCCGGAACAAGTCACCGGTATAGAGGAAGCCCTGCCTGAGGTTGATATTGATTTTGGCTGGGAACTGGAATCTCAGCTCACCAGTGTAGAAGCATCACCTTAAATGATCTTAAGTCCCAGATGTCCAAATTGATCCAATAATGGAGATCTTGGATCGAGTTCGGTAATAAGGATATCCAGTCTATCGGGAGCCGCTACCATATAAGGTTGGATGGCTCCTATTTTTTCGCTGATACACATGGATACCGTAGTAGCAGCCGCGTTCATAAGTGCGCGTTTCACCTGAGCCTCTTCCCTGTTGATGTCAGTTATACCTTGTTTGGAATCCAGACTGCGAGTACCTATGAAGCATAATTCTGCCCGTATCTCTTCTAGGCTCTCAATGACGTCCAATCCAATAGTAACCTGGGCATTTTTCAATACCTTGCCACCTAATAAATTCACCTGCACGGTGGGGTGCTCTGTCAATTGCAGGGCCACAGGAATACTGTTAGTGAAGATGGTAGCCTTCAGGGAAGCGGGAAGCAACCTTACCAATTCCAGATTTGTGGTGCCGCCATCCATTAATATCACCTGGTCATCCTGGATAAGCGACAATCCCTTTTTAACGATCTTAACCTTTTCTGCATGGGCATGTACCTCTCGGTCTTGATGGCTAAAAGGGATGTACCCATTGCTTGACATAGCCCCGCCATGCACTTTTAATATTTTTCCGGCATCTGACAGTTCTTTGAGGTCGCGTCGAATGGTGTCTTCTGAAACCTGCAGTTTTTCGCTCAAGGTAGTGGAGCGCACCTGGTTGTAGATGCGAATTTCTTCTAAAATGTAGTTTTGTCGTTCCCTTTTTAACATAACCAGACTGTTACTGCTATGGCTGTTATACAATAATAAGCAATTTAGATTCAAGAAAAATGGCAATTAACAGCAAAAGTTCCCGGTGATTCACTCGATTTGCGTGAAATTACGGCATAAATCATGCATAAATACGCATAAATCTATTTGATTTTGCAGTTATTTTTATCAATTTTACCCGGTAAACATCTATTTCCTAAATAAATAACGTATTCCTATGAAGAGATTATTACTTTTTGGTTTACTGTTGTCATGGGTGGGGGTGATACCCTTACAAGCACAGCAGCAGACTGTATCCGGGCAGGTAACTGCCGTGGAGGACGGTACGGGTTTACCGGGAGTTAATATCCTGGTGAAAGGCACCACTACCGGTACTACTTCGGACGTGGACGGCAATTACAAATTAAACGTGCCCTCCGGAGACGCTACCTTGGTCTTCTCATTTGTGGGCTACCAAAGTATGGAAGTCCCCGTTTCGGGAAGGTCAGCTATCAACGTGCAGTTAGAGGCAGATGTGTCTCAGTTGCAGGAAGTAGTGGTAACAGCCTTTGGTATCGAAAGAGAGAAGAAGGCTTTGGGTTATTCAGTGACCGAAGTGGAAGGCCAAAGTGTAACGGAAGCCAGAGAAAACAACGTAGTTAACAGCCTTGCCGGTCGTGTGGCAGGTGTGGTGGTGAGCAGCCCGGCAACGGGACCTGCGGCATCCAGCCGGGTGGTGATCCGGGGAAATTCTTCCATCACTGGAAACAACCAGCCGCTGTACGTAATCGACGGTGTACCTGTCGACAATTCCAACCTGGGCGCTGCAGGCATGTGGGGAGGTAAGGATCTGGGAGATGGTATATCCAGCCTTAACCCCGATGATATTGAATCTATGTCCGTATTGAAAGGCCCTACTGCGGCTGCATTATACGGTAATCGTGCCCAAAACGGAGTTATTCTGATCACTACCAAGAGAGGACGCGAAGGTGACGGCATCGGCGTGGAGATAAACAGTAACTTCCTATTTGAGGACCCCTTACTCACAGAGTATGAAGAGTTCCAATATCAGTTCGGAGCTGGTACTGGTGGTGTTGCGCCTACTACCGTGGATGAAGCTATCGCTTTTAATCGGGGAAATAGCTGGGGAGCACCTATCAATGGCCAAAGTGTAATTTTCTACGATGGAGTCAATCGGCCTTACACCGCACAGAGGGACAATATCAAGGACTTTTACGAAACCGGCCGTACATATACCAACACTATAGCCCTGACCGGTGGTAATGCTGAAACTAACTTTCGTTTCTCAGCGTCTTACCTGGATAACGAAGGATTAGTACCGGAAAGCGGTTTGGAGCGCTATACCTTCAACTTGCGGGGCTTTTCAAAGCTGGGTGAGAAATTGTCCACTGATGTTAAATTGAATTACATCCAGGAAACCGCCGACAACCGGCCATCCTTGTCCGATACTCCTGAAAATCCCGGATTGGTATTGCCTGAACTGGCATCTACCCTTAGCGTGAATCTGCTGAGAAACTATGAGGATGAAACGGGTGCGGAGATTCCCTGGAACAATTCCATATTCCGCACCAATCCTTATTGGGGAGTATTTGAACAACCCAACCTGGACGTAAAAAACAGATTGTTGGGTTTTGCTTTACTGCGCTATGAATTTACTGACTGGTTGTCCTTACAAGTACGTACCGGTACTGACCAATACACTTTAAGGCAAACCGATATAGACGGTTTTGGTACCAGTTATGTTCCTGAAGGTAGGATAACCGAGAGGAACTGGGATGTGAAGGAGAGAAATCACGATTTTCTCTTCCAAGTTGATAAGCCAATCAATGAAGATTTCAGAGTTACTGCCAGCGTTGGTGGAAATCACCGAACTCAAAAAACCGAAATAATCCGGGTATCGGGTAACAACTTCTTTACTCCTGATTTTCAGGATATCACCAATACCCAAAATCAGTCTTTGGAATCCAGGATTGCCAGCCAGAGAGAAATAAATTCACTATACGGAGCAGTTCAAGTTGGTTTCAAAAATTTCCTCTTCCTGGATTTGACTGCCAGGAATGACTGGTCATCCACTTTGACCAACCCCATGGATCCGGATGGTTCGGATAACAGCTTTTTCTATCCTTCGGCTAGTTTAAGCTTTGCCTTTACTGATGCCTTTAATACCAACTGGGGTCCGCTGACTTTCGGAAAGGTCAGGGTTTCAGCGGCACGTGTGGGTAACGACAGTGAAGATCCTTATGTACAGCTGCTCACTTACTCATTGAGCCAACCACCGTTTAATGGCCAGGGTTTAGGTCAAGTAGGTACTGACCGTATCCCTAACTCCAGCCTGGTACCGGAAGAAAACAACGCCATTGAAGTTGGTGCAGATTTAAGATTCTTCAACAACCGATTAGGGGTTGACTTCACCTGGTATACGCAAAAAGCTAAGGACTTGATCATTCCGGTGAATGTTTCACAAGCCTCCGGTTTTAATTCGTCCATCGTAAACGCCGGTGAACTGGAAAATACTGGTGTTGAATTGCTATTGACAGGTACTCCGGTACAATCTGCCAGCGGATTCCAGTGGGATGTGGCCATTAATTTTGCCAGAAATGAAAATGAAGTGCTTACCTTGAGAGATCCCGTGGAAAGATTGACCATTGGAACTGCCCGGTCGTTCGTAACGGTAGAGGCCCGGGTAGGCGAACCATATGGCGCTATTGTGGGAGCTCCCTATCGACGTACCTTCGATGGCGATATAATTTATGATACTGATGGTACTCCCTTATTTGGCGAGATCGTGTATAACGCCAATGGAACTCCCATGCTGGATGATGACGGCAACGTAATTATCAACGAGCGGGCCGCTCTGGGTGTAGCCAATCCTGACTGGACCGGTGGTATTACCAATACCTTTAGTTATAAAGGATTTTCTTTAAGCGCTCTAATCGACATCCGGGAAGGCGGCGAATTGTACTCGCAGACCAATGCCATAGCCTATGCTAACGGTAATCATATAAACACTTTGGAAGGAAGGGAGGCGTTTTACGCCGGTACCGGTGGTGTAGTGGGAGAAGGGGTAGTTAATAATGGAACTTTAGCTAATCCCGAGTTTTCGACAAATACCACAGTGGTTGATCCGGAAACCTATTTCGGCAGTTTGCCTGACGAAGAATTTGTATATGACGCCAGCTTTATTAAGATGCGTCAGATCGTGCTGGGATACAATCTGCCCAGTTCCTTGATCAGCAACACTCCCTTTAAAGGGGTAAAACTGTCCGTAGTAGGAAGGAACCTGTTCTTCATCCACAAGAACGTGGATAACATCGATCCGGAATCTACTTACTCCAGCAGGAATGATGCCCAGGGATTTGAATATGGCACCTTGCCTACGGTTAGGAGCTTCGGGTTTAATGTGAACTTGAAATTTTAAGTGTGGGAATGTTAGAATTTTTAAGAATTATGAAAATGATAAAGCAACTTAAATATATCGCGTTAGGAGCACTGATAGTGGTTAGCGCCAACTCCTGCACCGATGATTTTGCAGAATTAAACACCAATCCCAATCAAAGCCCTGATCTGGATATTGGATTTCAATTCGCTCGGGCTATGATCCAATCTTCGGACAACCGGTTTGAATATTGGAGATCTAATTTGATCTACCCCACTGCATTAGTGCAGCAAGCCAGCCAAACCTGGTGGTCAGGTAATAACTATACTATCGTAGATCAATGGACTGGAGCTTGGTGGGGTACCTATTACACTGGTTATGGCAAAAATCTGGTTGATCTGATCAACCGGGTGGACCCCAGTACGGATGTCAATACCTTATCCGCGGCTCGTTTGTGGAGGGTTCATTTATTCCAGCGTCTGACAGACCTGTATGGAGATGCTCCCTGGTTTGAAGCGGGTAAAGGATTTATCGATCAAAACTTTACTCCTGCTTATGATTCTCAGGAGGCCATTTATATGGATATGTTGAAAGAAGTTACCGAAGCTGTGGCTGCATTTAATGACAGCAGTAACCCGGTGGCCGGTGATGTTATTTTCAATAGCGATCTGGAGAAGTGGAGAAAGTTCGGAAATTCATTGCGATTGAGATTAGGCATGCGATTAACTAAAGTTGATCCGGCTACCGCTGAGTCCGAAGCTGCTGCGGCTTTCGCCGCTGGAGTGATGGAAAGCCTGGACGACCAACCGGTGCTGTTTCACGATGATGACCGACGCAACGGTAATTCTGCCGTGGTACAAGCTGACCACTTTCGCTTAATGGACCCCTTTGTGGATTACATGAAGGCTACCAATGACCCTCGGCTTGGTATATACGGCGGAATCTATGAGGATGGTGCCTTAACCGGAGCCCTTCCGATTACCTTTGAAGGTATGCCGGTGGGAGCCCAGACCAATGAGCCAGGTGAAGCACAAATTCATTTGGATCATTTTCGACCTAACAATGTGCCTTATATTCACTTTCGATATGTTGAGGTAGAATTGTTATTGGCTGAGGCGGCGTTGAGAGGCTGGATTGCTTCAGACCCGGCGACTCACTATGAAAATGCCGTGAGGGCCGGTATGGCCATGTGGTCTATTTATCCCGGTAATCCAACTATCCCTACTGCTGAGGTTGATGCTTATTTGCTGTTGAATCCTTATGACGGAGGCTCCTTTGAGTCAGGTATGGAGAGCATCCATATGCAGTTTTGGGTTTCCATGTTTATGAATGGTTTCGAGTCTTATGCCAATTGGCGAAGAACGGGAATACCAAGCTTAACGCCTAGCGATAATCCAAGTAGGACCATCAGCACCATTCCCCGTAAAATGCCTTACCCAGTAAGAGAAGCGGGAGATAACTCGGAAAACTTCAGGCAGGCAGTGGCCAGACAAAGTGATACTGGTTCCAATGATCTCAGTGGTCACGTGTGGTGGGATGTTCAATGATTTAGTTTTAACCGTTTAGTTTGATATAAATAAGGCAAATCGTTTCAGATTTGCCTTATTTACTCTATTTATCAGACACCGGATATTAATGCTATAATGAAGGTAAGCTTATGGAAAAAGAGCCTGTCCAAATAGAGGTTTGCTGTTATCACATCGCCTCAGCGTTAGCAGCAGAGGCTGGCGGGGCCGATCGGGTGGAACTTTGTGATAATTATTTTGAAGGTGGGACCACACCCAGTTTAGGCGCCCTTTCCCTGGCCAAAAAAAAGCTTGACATTCCATTATTTGCCATGATCCGGCCGCGAGGTGGTGACTTCCTCTATTCCCCAGAAGAGTTGGAAATAATGCGCTATGATATCCGAACGGTTAAAAAATTAGGCATAGAAGGAGTAGTGTTAGGCGTTTTAAAGGCAGATGGTACCCTGGACACTGAAACTATGAGCGTCCTGGTAGCTGAGGCAAAACCCATGGAAGTTACCCTTCACCGGGCATTTGATCTTACCATTGATCCATTCCAGGCGTTGGAAGATGCTATAGGGTTAGGTATTGATCGCATATTAACCTCGGGGCAAAAGCAAAAAGCCTATGATGGCATTCCCCTTATAAAATCATTGGTTGAATTGGCTGGCGATGCCATCACCATTATGCCTGGCTCAGGCATAAACGAGCAGACCATAGCTGAGATCCTCAATCAAACCGGAGTAAGTGAGTTTCATATTTCGGCCAGGTCGAAGCGCTCCAGCCAAATGAAATTTCAAGTCGATGACCTATCACTGGGAGATCCCAGAAGCGCAGAATATTCCCTGGATGTTGCCGATAAGGAAAGAATTAAAAACTACCGGAAATTAATAAGGCGTACCGTGAAATATTGAGCCCTACTCCAACAGCGAGTTTAATTGCTGCACCATTTGGACCAGATCGGGTTCAACCTTATAGCTAAGTTTTTTTTGCTTGTTAAAGGAGTCCATAGCCGGCTGAAATTCAGAAAATAACTCCTGGTTTTCTTTTTTCTTAGCGTTTATTACCCGGAGTTCACCCTTATAGTCCAGATAATATGTACGCTGCTTTTTGATGCGATCATTCCTGTTTCCAGCAGCTAATTGGGGTAGGTAATTTGATTCAATAATTTTAGACCCGGTGTGAACCATCAGCTTGGCCTGGTCATCCACCAATATTTCCAGAATTCCCTCGCCGGGAAGACCGGAACCTTCCATAGTGGAGGCGTGTACAAAAGGTATATAATCATTCCGATCCGGATCAAGCCAACTTCCATTACTGATACGGTTACTTTTTAGCACCTTTACCTCCCCCTCTGATTTTATTTCCATTTGATGATTAAATAGGTCATAGCGTATCCACTGCCCTTTGATACGTTCCCCGGTTGTAAGCTGGATATCCCCCAATCTCCAAGGGTCATAAATATAAGTGCTGCCTTCCAGTTTGGGCGCTGGCAAGGGGATCTCAATTATTCTGCCGTCGGCATCCTCTCCGTACAACGGAGGGGACAGCACCGGATTTTGTAAGCCTTGATTTTGAGCCGCTGCCATATGGATACTTACCAGATATGCTGCGATACAGATGATCACTACGGATAAAAGTTTATTCATTTCAAATTCTTCTACAGATGGTACCATACTCTTCCGGTATGGTCAATATGCCAGTGACCTCCTTCAGGAGCACGCCAAGTGACCAGATACTGCTCCGGACCATAGTCTAAGCTGTACCCTGATGGCATGGGAATGGATTGGTAGCTACCTTGTTCTTCCTGTAATTTAATCATTTGATAGTACAATTTACGCAATTGCCATTTTACCTTTTCTTCAGGTTTGACCAGCAGGCTCTCTCCCTTCTCGAAAACAGATTTCTGGCTGAATTGCACCATACCCCACATCTCAGGCATGTGCATGTTGACTTTGCCTTGCGCCACCCATACCCAGTTGGATTCAGGCAAGAGATTTCCCGCCCCATCCTTTTCCTTTATATAGTTTTGCCCGTCGATGACCAGGCTCCATTGCACCCGAGAAAAATTTATTCTCCATTGATCGCCTGGCACCAGCTTTTTCTTTCCACGCACCCCCTGCATAATGGATCGCCATGGTATGGCCATCTCCAAAGTCCAGTTTTGGTCAACATCGTTCGGATTATTCAGAGTTCCTTTCAGGGAGGTTTTATGTTTTAAATCTCTGATAGTCCAGTCGGAGAGTGCAGGACCTCTGTCGCGATATGGCTTGACTAACATCAGATCCCAAACAGTTCCCAAAGCGTTAACTTCAATTTCGAAATAATTATGAGTATCACCATCGGGATCAATAAAAATCTCAAAATCATTTTCATGAAATATAATGGACTCCGGTTCCTGGTAAGTTGCCCACAGATGGGGTTCTTCCAGCTCAGCAGCTATATAGAAATAGTGATGGTCCCATAACATCTTTACCCTGGTTCGGTATAGGGGCTTTAAAGAATCTCCACCCCTTATATCCTGGAAATCATCAGTCCAGTCCGCGGAGGCCCAGGAAGGCTCATCCAGCATTCCATCTACGGTAATAGGTTTTTCCGCCGCTCGGTAACAGATATACCCCTTGAATTCAGGCATGGTCTGAGCACACAATGAAAGGAACCAGTTAATGAAGCATCCGATGAGAATAAAGTGCCTCACTCCGATAATGTAGAGTGAATCACTGGTAACAAGTTGCCTTTTTGATCCTGGCTTAGTTTCCAGAACATAATTCCGGCAAGCCCTCTTTCTTTAACGAAATCAGCTTTGTGTTTGAGAGATTGCTGATCTTCATAAGATATCAGCATGGATTCCCCGTCATGCCATAAATAAGGCGCTTTGGCTTGTTGGTCCCAATAACGCTTAAAATGGCCTCCATCCAACATAGAAGCGATGGAGTCATGGGAAAATGCTACGTTCTTTCCTTTATAGGGACGATTAAGTTTAAATTCATCCTGTACTTCGACCCCAGTCCAACCTCTGCCGTAAAAGGCGGTACCCAGTACTAACTTATTTGCCGGTACTCCCGCGGCCAGATGTTGTTCAACCCCTGTTTGAGCGTTTCTCAGGTCGCCAGGACCACCCTCTGTGTTCGGGTATAACCCGGTATGATGGCCAGTGACTGAGGTCCAGCTGCCATAAAAATCATAGGTAATAATATTAATGAAGTCCAGTATTCTGGCCGCTTCCGGCGTTTCGATATGATCCAAATACCGTTGATTGGCGCCTGAGGCAATAGTGAGAAGATAGTGGTGGTCGGGGTGGTTTGCCAGCTCCTGTTCATCTCCATCCAGTTTTTCCCGCATGGATTGCAATAATAAGGTAAAGTTTTGTTTGTCCTCCGGTCGGTAAACATTGTCCTCGCCCGGTTGCCCGGGGTACTCCCAATCAAGATCAATTCCATCCAGACGATATTTGTGGATAAAATCCAGGGCGCTTTGAGCAAAAATTTCCCTTGAACTAACTGTCAAGGCCACATCTGAGAAATGATCAGACCAACTCCACCCACCCACAGATACCAACACCCTAAGATGAGGGAATTTCTGTTTCAATCGCTGTAGTTCCATTAACTTTAAACTATCATTGGAATGCCCTTCTACCATCCTACCGTCCTTTATATTGGCAAATGCGTAATTGATATGGGTGATGAAATTGCCGGGAATCTCCGCCACCGGCATATTTCTGGACCCCACATAATAAGCAATCACCTTATACTCACTTTGCTGAGCCAGAGTAGTTAAAGTCAACATCCAACTAAGGCAAATCATTGGAGTCCTCTTAAACCAGTGTCTTAATTTTATATCCATGCCGGATTAATTTACCAAAATTTATCACTAATGCTTACAACCTTATGGTGGTTTTAGGGGTCATCTTGTTATAACCTTTACCAACAATGAAAAAAGTATTCTTTTGGAGTTTTTTGTGGATATTTGGGCTGGGCTCCTGCCATCAAGATGAGGGCTGTTGTGATTATCTGGATCAGGAGTATTTTGGAAAATGGTTATTGGTAGAAAGAGGTTATTCCCCCGGAGCCGGTTACATAACTGAACCAATAGCTCCTCAAGCCGGCCTATTTATCGAAATGCTGCCTGGTGGCAGGTTTAATTCCAATATTGAGGGTTTAAAAGACCGTCATTTTTATGCTATCCTGGATAATCCGCAGGATGATCGTCCGGTATTAGCTTTGTTCAAAGATCAGCAAGAATTCACTGATGATTTGGATCAACTGGAGCACAGCTACAATGCTGCCAATGATGATAATGAGCTTACTCTTTCCTTTCGCTTTTGTATCGAGGGATGTCATCTAAAATTTATTAATACCGATCAATGATAGCACTAAAATGCTTATGGCAGCAATGATCATATCAGGTGCTTTCTGTTTCCAGGCTGTTAATAGCACCCAATAAGGTTTGCAGGTCAAAAGGTTTTTTTACAAAATCTGAGGCACCTAACTTTAATACCTTGTTACGGGTATCGTCATAAGCGCTAATTACCAGAACATCACTTTGTAGTTGCCTGATACGGGGGATTATGGACACTCCTGATCCATCGGGTAGGTGTAAGTCCAATAGAACCAGATCGGGAGTATTATTACGCACCTTATTGATGCCCTCCTGCAGTGAATGTGAACAGTCCACACTATAGCCCCGCTTAGTCAACAGGTGGGAAAGTAAAATACAAATTTCCCTTTCGTCATCAATTATTAGAATATTCCTTATCTCCATCCGTTTTGATCTAATGTTATAACAGCGAGAATCCGGTGGTATTAAGTTGATGTTTAACACGCTAATTGGTCTTAGGTTAATAATTAAAAAAAAGATACATCGCCATGTATACCCTCAAGAAATTGGCGATGTATCTCTATAATCCACATTATTCAAGATCTGCGTAAAGCGTCTTTGCCAATGCTTCTTTATCATCCTCAATATTTTTTAGCTCATACTCCATGTCATCTTTTACTTGGTCCCAACGTTCCATTGAAGCCTCGGTTATAGCTTTCTGCGATGCTTCAATTCGTCTCAACAACCGTTCCAGTTCATGGAGGGCAAAGTCAGCATAGCCTTGATTATCTTGGGAGAACTCATTTGACCTCAATGCTTTAATCTCTTGGTTTATGTGAGACTTTTGCTCTTCTAGTATTGACGCAAGCTTACTTTTTTCCGATTGCAGGTTTTCCAAAGGAGAATTCACTACTAACGATTCCCGTAATTGAGAATCTAACTGCTTAGGATCAGCTTCCCTGCTTAGTACGCAGCCGGTGAATATATATAAAACCACAAATGTGAAAGCTTTAAAGAGACTCATAACAAGTGGAGTAAAACATTCCTTCACCAGTTATAATAAATATTATACCCAGCAACCCGGCAACTCACATAGATTTTGATAAGTGCTTGATTTCTAAGGTCAATTGATTGTAAAAAACCATTTCGAGAAAATTGACGCATTATCATCTGGTGTGAATCGGCCTCCACAGAAGTGAGATTTTATATACCCATAGTTAGGAGGCAACACTTTCATCATGGTCGATGCCATGGTAGGAATGAGTATGATCAGACCCGCGAGGTAGCAATATTTCTGGTAGGTTTGGGTAAAAATATACTCGTAACTGTGGAAAATTTTACGTTGCCCCAACTTGGTGTCAACATCCAACCAGACCGGATTCGTTTCAATCTGCTGCGATAACTTACATCTCACCAGAATTTTTGCATTCCTGGGCCTGAATAATGAGCTTATGCATCCTGGGGGTCTAGGAACGATCTTCGAGGAATATTATTTGCCCAATCAAACTTCGAACTAAAAATTAAGTGTTATGAGTAACGAAGAATATACCAGCGGCCAAATACGCCATCTCCTTTACACCCAATTGTCTACCTTGGATTTGTATCGAAAGCTCTCGAATGATTCTAGCTCCGCGGTCATCAGACAAATAATTGATTGCAAGTCCAGTAGGATGCTGGACTTTTCCAACCAATTAAAGAAGGCTTTAATTATGTCGGGAGAAAACATTGTGATCTCAATCCGTGTACATCATCCAGTTGATTCCATGTATGGGGCCATTGAATTAATGGCAAAGCAGGAACAGGATCTGGCTTTTAGATATTCTAGGGTATTGAAATGTCAACAAATATCTCCTGACTTGTTCAACCTGCTTTCCGTCCAATACGCGTCAATGAACCAATCGATACTTAATAGTAGCGCACTTATTGCAGAGGTAGCGTAAAAAGGAACTTATAGTCATTACAGCCAAACTTTTTGGCCGGTGGCACATATTTTGCTATTTGATGCCATTTATACATCAACGTAAATTAAAAAGTATGACTATTGGAGAATTTCGCGGTTTATCCAATGTTTCTCAATGGGAAACCTTGTGGACCTCTGGCAAGTTTGTTCTATCCCACATGATCGACCAAGGTGAAGATTACGACCTGGGATTAAACTTATACAAGTTAGGGGATTTTTATACTGAGGTTTTCTTTGAATTGAGGACTTTTACTGTGATCGGAATGAGAAGTTATCAGCATTTTTCCGATAAGCAGTCACAGATAACCACCAGGCCAGTCGCCGCATAGTACCCTTAATATTGAATCATATTGAGTTACTGGAAAAAAGGAAAGCCAGCAGCTTGATCAATCAATGTACCGATGATAGCTTTGATCGGGTTAGATACCATCTAGGTTTATTTTGCTTGAATACTTATCTTCAGTTTCCGAAAAATCTATGTACCGCATTGTTTTGCCATAAATGATTAAAAATGTAGTCCTCATTGGAGCATCGGCGGGCGGGCTCGAGCCCTTACAAAAAATCGTTGACGCCCTTCCTGACAAGCTCAAGAACACTTCTCTGATAATTGCGCAACATACCAGCCCTAACTATGAAAGTATGTTAGTGCAATTGCTGGAAAAAAACACCTCCCTGAAAGTCATGGAAGCTAAAAACTCCATGGGGCTCGAAGCAAACACCATTTACACCTGCCCACCTGATACAAACATCTCCCTGAAGCAAGGCAAGTTCAATTTCTCTAAACCGAATATCATTGGGCCCAAACCTAGTGTAGATATGCTTTTTGAATCTGCTGCCAAAACCTTTGGTGAATCTACTGTGGGAATAGTAATTTCTGGCACCGGTCATGATGGGTCTAAAGGCATAATCGCGGTCAAAAAAGCAGGTGGATTTACCATGGCCCAGGATCCGGAGACTGCTAAGTATCCCGGAATGCCTGAATCAGCCATGCTTACCGATATGGTTGATTTGGTACTTTCACCAGAGAGGATAGGGCAGGAGATCCCTAAACTGCTGGACCCCTCTTATCGCGAGATGCTGTTAAGGGAGAATCAAGTAGAGTTCGAACAGGTAGAGCAGATGGAGACAGTACAAAAGATCCTGAGCTTGTTGCACCAGAAAACCGGAACGGACTTTTCGGGATACAAGGCTTCCACCATTCATCGACGTTTAGAAAAAAGGATCAACGACAAGAAATATACTTCGGTCGAGGATTACATTATGGATATTGAAGATAATCCGGGAGAGTTGGATAATCTATTTCTGTACCTGTTGATCGGAGTGACTCAGTTCTTTCGGAATCCTGAAAGTATGGAGGTGCTTAAAGAAGCCTTAAAAGTGAGTCTCTCGGAGCACCCCAAAGACACCAGTTTTAGGGTTTGGGTACCCGGGTGTGCCACGGGGGAAGAAGCTTATACCATCGCAATGATACTGGATAACCTCATTCAGGAGGGAAGCCCCGAGCCCAATGGCATCCAGATATTTGCTACTGATATTGACCAAAAACCCTTAAATAAAGCCCGTAAAGGCCGCTACCCAAAGAACAGTCTCAATTCTTTACCCGAATCCTACAAAAAATCCTATTTCACTTATTACGAGGGTCACTACAATATCTCCCCCACACTTAAAAAGAATATTCTCTTCTCAAAACATGACCTCACCTCTAATCCGCCGTTCCTAAAACTGGATCTGGTAAGTTGCAGGAACTTGCTGATTTATTTCAAGACCCCTCTGCAAAATCAAATACTGCCTCTATTTCATTATACTTTAAACCCCAAAGGGTTATTATTCCTGGGTAAGTCAGAAAGTATCGGCCGATTCAAGAATTTATTTGAAACACTGGATGTAAAGAATAAATTGTTTAGGCGCAAAGAAGCCGATGCCCGGGTGGCGCATATCCCAATACTACAACCTCTGCAGAGACCTAGAACCGAAAAGACCAATGAGAATCTTTTAAATGAAACCTTGACGGTTCCTGATCTGGTCAAAGAAACTTTTTACAACACATTCGTACACCCTTATATAGTGGTGGACGAGTCTCTGAACATTTTGGAGATAAATAAAGACGTCTCTTTTTACCTTACTATTCAAAATGGGCCGCCTAACTTTACCGCCGCTAAATTGATCCATAAAGATCTCAGGCTTGATCTACGAACCCTGGTGGCCAAGGCCCTTAAGAGCCTATCGGCCGCCACCGGTACCTTCCGCAAAATAAAAAGAGACTCTGATGAGAGAATAGTAAGATTAAAAGTGCAGCCGCTGCTTTATTCAAAGCCCAATGCTCCTTTCTTTATTGTGATCTTTGAGGCGGCTGAACAGGGAACGGAGGTTGTTCTTACCGCGGAGTCCAATGCAGAAGGAGGGGACTCCCTGTTGATAGCTGAAATGGAGCACGAACTGGCATCGACCCGGGAACATCTCAACACCCTAATTGAAGAACTGGAAACTTCCAATGAGGAGTTGCAATCGCTAAATGAAGAACTGCAATCATCCAATGAAGAACTGCAGGCCTCCAATGAAGAACTGGAAACCAGCAATGAAGAGTTACAGGCTACCAACGAGGAACTGAACATTGCCTACACCGACCTGCGGGAGGCTTCAAACCGCATAGAGGAACAGACAAATAAAATTAAATTATCGGAGAATAATCTTAAAAGCGTACTGGATAATACCCAACAAGGCTTCATTCTAATTAATGCGGATTACCAGGTTATTTTGTTTAATAAATATGCCTTTCACCTCTATAAAGAGATCTTCAATGTTACCCTAACAGAGAATGTCAATTACATTGATATTCTTCCAGCGGACTATTTACCGAGCTTCAAAAGCAAGTTCGTAGATGCCTTAAAAGGTAAACAATCGCAAAGCGATGAGATAATAAAGGGGGTTAGGAGCCACATCAGGCATCTTTCTTATAACTACACCCCGGTGGAGGGTAATACTAAAAGCATTGACAAGGTTACGGTTAGCTTTATTGATATCACCGAAAAAGTACAATTCCAGAAAAGACTGGAAGTAGCTTATAAGCGTTCCGAGGAAGAACGCAAACTATGGAAGGCGATTTTCGATCGTACCCCGGAACCTGTCGCCATAGTAAGCGGAAAAGACTACCTGATCTCTTACTGCAATAAGAGTTGCCGCAAAGCATTCAACCAAAAGCGATTACTCAATAAAAACATTGCCGATGTTCTGGGACCTAAGCGACGTGAGGATATTATCTCCGTTCTGGACAAAGTTCGCAGCTCCGGAAGGACCATCCATCAAAAGGAAGTAGCAGTGCGGTCCGACCCTGTACAACGAAGATATTACAATATAACTTTCCTTCCGGTATACGAAAAAGATGAGCCCTTACCCAATGTGGTGGCTCACGCGGTTGATGTCAGCCCCCAAGTGAAGCAACGAGAAAAGATAGAGCAGGAGAAGCTGTTTATGAAGCTCATCTCAGAAAATATTCCTGAACATGTGTGGGTGGTGCTGCCGGATGGCAAAGTGCAATTTATGAATCAGGCGGCTCTGGATTTTTACGGAATTAAGAGTATTAATTCATTAAAAACTATCATAAATAAAGTTCACCCTGATGATATGGAGCAGTTGAAAGAGAACTTGGATAAGGCGCTTAAGGAAAAGAAAAATTTCCGAATGGAATATCGTCCCCGCAACTACGACGGTGACTATTGCTGGCACAAGCTCCAGGTAAAACCCATGCTGGACCATGATGGTGAGTTGCTCAGATTGGTCGCTTCCTCTACCGATATTAACGAGCAGAAAATCACTCAGAAAAACAAAGATGATTTTATTGGGGTAGCCAGTCATGAGCTAAAGACACCGTTGACTTCGGTCAAGGCGTATGTACAGCTGTTACAGGAGCATATGGAAAACGGTAAAGATCCGGTAATGGCCGACTATCTTCAAAAAACAGGTCGAAGTGTACAGAAGCTAGAGCAATTCGTGGGAGACCTTTTGGATGTCACCCGTATCCAAAACGGCAAATTGACCTTGCAAAAAACGAAATTCGACCTCACCGAATTAGTGGAAGAAGTGATCCAAGGAGTGGAGATTACCTCTAAATCCCACAAGATCTTACTCAACTCATCGAAAGAGGTTGTGGTAAATGCCGACCGGGGGCGAGTTGAACAGGTATTAATTAACTTACTTAGCAATGCCATTAAATTCTCACCTAAGGCGGAGGAGGTAGTGGTTGAAATAAGTCCAAAAATTGAAACGGTAGAGGTTTCGGTAAAAGATTTTGGAATGGGGATTCCCAAGGAAAGCCAGGAGGAGGTCTTCGACCGTTTCTACCGGGTAAGCGAAAATCGCAAGCAACCATCCGGTATGGGAATTGGGCTTAATATTTCCCAGGAGATAATCAATTTACACCAAGGCAAACTATGGGTGGAAAGCACTCCCAAGAAAGGTTCTATTTTTTATTTTACTCTCCCTTATAATATTGATGGCAACAACAAATAAAATATTGTTGTGTGATGACGATAGGGATATATCTACCCTGATCGAGATCATTACTGAGCCCATGAACATCGATCTGTCTATAGCCGATACCATTGAGGATATCGAATCCTTAGTGCTCATGGAAGCGCCTAATTTGATCCTAATGGATCTCTCCGTACCAGTTATTGGCGGAGAAGAGGCGGTTAGAAAGTTAAAGAATAATCTTCAGACCAAAGAGATTCCGATTCTGTTGTTCTCTGCCAGTGATGATCTGGAAGATATCTGCCAGAAAGTGGGAGCAGATGGATGCATTAAAAAACCTTTTAACGTAGAACAATTAAGGTCGGTTTTCCGAGAATACCTTTCAAAGTAAAAAGTCCGGCGAGTACGATCTACCGCAACCTTTTATCGGTTCAATTGGCTGTCTGTAGTATAGGTATCAATTATAAAGTCCAGGTATTTATGTCCAGATATCTATCCCCCCTTTTTGCCTTGGTTACTAAGCCGAAAAATATCATAGCCGATGACAGATAGGTCCAATACATTGGCAATTTGGAAAACTTAACTATATTGATAGCAGTGACCCTAGTACTGGTTTCATTACATGAGCTGTACCATTTAAAATCACTAAAATAGACATATGACCTACCTGCCTAAGGAAACCCGATATGAGGACATGAAATACCGCCGTTGTGGAAATAGCGGCCTACACTTACCGGTGCTTTCATTGGGATTATGGCATAATTTCGGAGGGGTGGATAACCACATTGAAGGTCGTGAAATTATCCGGCACGCTTTTGATGCGGGCATCACCCATTTTGACCTGGCCAATAATTACGGCCCTCCTCCAGGATCGGCAGAGGAATTCTTTGGTCAAATGCTGGTCAGAGATTTAGCCCCTTACCGCGATGAGCTGATAATTTCCACCAAGGCAGGTTATCGAATGTGGCCTGGGCCTTATGGCGAGTGGGGCTCCCGAAAATATCTGCTTTCCAGCCTGAATCAGAGCTTGAAACGTATGAACCTTGACTACGTGGATATTTTCTATTCCCATCGACCGGATCCCGATACGCCTATGGAGGAAACTATGGGAGCCCTGGTACAGGCAGTTAGGCAAGGAAAGGCTATATACGTGGGATTATCAAATTATAATACTTCGCAGACCTCTCTGGCTATTGAAATATTAAAGGATGAAGGGGTTCCTTGTCTAATTCATCAGCCTAAATATTCGATGTTGGTGAGATGGGCGGAGGAAGACCACTTGTTCGACCTTCTGGACAATGCGGGCATTGGGTCCATAGCTTTTTCGCCTTTGGCCCAGGGACTGTTGACCGACCGTTATTTAGCAGGTGTCCCCGATGACTCCAGGGCAGCTAAATCCCATGGGTTTCTTAAGAAGAAGGAAGTGTCGAAAGAAGTTTTGGACAAAGTTCGGAAGTTGGGTGAAATTGCCAAAGCGCGGAATCAATCCCTGGCTCAACTAGCCCTGGTTTGGGTACTACGGAATGATTTAACCTCAGCCCTGATCGGGGTGAGTCGACTGAGCCAACTACAAGACAATCTTGCCATTTTAAATAATTTGGAGCTTTCACAGGAGGAAAAAGATGAAATCGAAAAAATTCTACAGACATAAACTCAGCTTAGTAGCCGTGATATGGCTATTGAGCGCCGTGAGTTTACTAGGCCAGATTGGAATATTCGAAACTGCTGCTGATGTGGGCGATCCCAAAGTAGCGGGCAGTAGTCTATACGATCAGGATCAGCAAACATATCTACTCAGTGCCGGCGGCTATAACATTTGGTTCAACCGGGATGAATTTCATTATGCCTACCGCCAATTAAATGGGGATTTTATCCTTACCGCCAACTTTTCCTTTAAAGGAGATGGGGCCGATCCTCACCGTAAAATCGGTTGGATGATCCGTGAGTCCCTTGATGATAATAGCGCTCATATCAGCGCTACTTTGCATGGGGATGGATTGACGGTATTGCAATGGAGGGGTTTACGGGGAGCTTATATGAGAGACCCTCAGGACGAGATCTTCGCCCCTAAAAGCCATTATCAAATCCTGCAATTGGAAAGACAGGGTAGCCAGATCATCATGCGCGCTGCCCACAAGGGCGAGCCTCTACAAGTGATTGGAAAGAAAAACATGGGGGATCTACCCACCGGAGTATATGCCGGGATATTCCTCTGCTCACACCGGGAGGATGTGAGTGAGGTGGGTGAAGTTTGGAATGTGCGTATTGACCGGCCGGTAGCGGATGATTATAACCCCTATCAGCAAGGTTGGCTAGGTTCCAGGCTGGAAACCATTAATGTTTTTGACGGCAAACGAAAGATCATTCACACTTCAGAAAGCCGGTTTGAAGCGCCAAATTGGATGCCCGATGGGAAACATCTTATTATAAA
The DNA here is from genome assembly GCA_965224285.1 of Cyclobacteriaceae bacterium. GTDB lineage: Bacteria > Bacteroidota > Bacteroidia > Cytophagales > Cyclobacteriaceae > JAJCYK01. The sequence goes on along the minus strand of OZ245043.1, from coordinate 1,150,102 downwards.
CCAGGACGGCAGCCTTTACAAAATCACTACTGAAGGAAAAGGTAAAACTAAAATCAATACCGGGTTTGCAGATAGAAATAATAACGATCATGGGATTTCCTTTAATGGTAAACTACTGGCCATAAGCCACCATCGGGATGGTTTGCCGGGAGGTGGTTCAACAATTTATGTGGTTCCTGTCGAAGGGGGAGAGCCTCAATTGGTGACGGAAGAGACTCCTTCTTATTGGCATGGTTGGGCTCCTAATAATAGGGAGGTAGTATACGTGGCCCAGCGAGATCAGGAGAATTACGACATCTATAAAAAGTCCATTCGAGGGGGAAAGGAGCAAAAATTGACTAATTATCAAGGGTCTCATGCTGATGGACCGGAGTATAGCCCGGACGGCAAATACATCTACTACAACGCCAGCCCCACCGGCACTATGCAGATCTGGAGGATGAGGCCTGATGGCTCTAATAAAGAGCAGATCACCTTTGATCAATATAATGACTGGTTTCCCCATATTTCGCCAGATGGCCAGTGGATTGTTTTTATAAGCTTTCCTACTCATATCGACCCTGCTTCACACCCTTCATACAAGAGAGTGATGCTTCGGCTGATGCCGGCGATTGGAGGCGCACCGCGTACTATAGCCTATCTGTATGGCGGGCAAGGCACTATCAATGTGCCCAGTTGGTCACCGGATAGTAAGCACCTGGGCTTTGTTAGTAATACGGGGAGTTTTGCCGAAAATGATCAAGGGTCAGCGGATGGCGCCATAGAATGAAGCCAGTATTAAAATGTGTGGGTTACCTGGTGGCGATAGTCCTGTTAAATGACCCTTTTTCCTGTTTGGCCCAAGTGGAGATGGAAGGGTGGGGTAACGTAAATGGGATTAGAGTGGAAGGTCAGCTTATGGAATTTGAAACTAGTATTAAGCTGATCTATTCTGACTCCACCGCGTCGAAGTCCACCGCTAAGGAGCGACAACGCCCTATATACCACCGCAAGGGGCTGGTGCAATCGGTCACTACCCGCATAGATAGTCTTTACTTAAATATTTTAAGTGAGGATCTGGCACCAGGAAGCGCAGAGATTAATGTTTCGTTGGATTCACACGCAGATACTGCTTTAATTGGAGTTTATTTTTGTATCAGATTTCCCCATAGATTTTATGGTCCGGGCACCATTGATTCCGGGGAACGAACTGAACCAGTTGCCTCTGTCAGGAACAAGTCTTTGAATCTGGCAGCAGAAAGCCTCAATATCAGCAGCGAGTCACGCCAGCTCCTGATACAGCTACCTCAAAAGCAGAATATTTACTTTTCCTCAGATACTATCAATAAGAGTGAAGATCTATTGCTGTATATACCTTTGGCAGAAGACAGCCTGATCTCGGGTCAGCAAGCCTCACTGTCTATAAAGGTTTGGGCACAGGGAGAGGCCGATCATAGCACCGGTACTCTTACCATAGATTCAAAAGTACAGGGAAGAAAATTTGATGGGTTGGGAGGAAACTTCAGACTGCAAAACCCTAAAACAGATCCGCCGGTTATCAATTATAGCTTGGAGAATTTGCGGGTAGCCTGGGCCCGGGTGGAATTACCCTGGATCTATTGGCATCAGCAGGAGCATATTGATCCTTTGGAGGCAGCAAGAAAGGGCGAGCTGCATCCCAGAGTCCAGGCAGCAATGGAAATGGCTCAACGATTGCACCAATTGGAGATACCGGTAATGGTAGCCATTTGGGGAGCTCCTGAATGGGCCATTATTGGGGAACGGCGTTTCGGCCCTCGGCCAGGTGGCTTAAGGGGAAATCCCCTAAACCAATTTAAACGTCAGCGGATTTATCAGTCCATCGCCGGTTATATGATCTTTATGAAGGAAAAATATGGGGTGGAGGCTCAGATGTTTTCTTTTAATGAATCAGATCTGGGTATTTATGTGAGACAAACTCCTGAAGAACATACCCAGTTGATCAAAGAATTAGGTGCATATTTTGCCTCCAACGGATTGGAAACCAAACTGCTGTTAGGTGACACCGCCGATGCCAACGGGTGGCCTTTTATAGAGGATGCCATGAATGACCCCGAGACTCTGCCCTATATTGGGGCGGTTTCATTCCATTCCTGGAGAGGTTGGTCTCATAAGACCTTGAGCAAATGGGATGAGGCTGCTGATAAACTGGATATTCCTTTGGTGGTGGGTGAGGGCAGCATAGATGCGGCTGCCTGGCGTTTTCCCAAAATATTTGAAGAACCCACTTATGCCCGTGCAGAAATCAACCTCTATGTTCGCATATTAGCCATTTGTCAGCCTAAATCTATATTGCAGTGGCAGTTGACGGCGGACTATTCATTGATGTCAGGAGGGGGAGTTTTTGGCAATCACCAGGAACCTCTTCGACCCACTCAGCGCTTTTGGAATTTAAAGCAGTTGGCCTCTACTCCCAAGGGAGTGGCTGCCTGGGGCTCGTCAATGGATAAAAAAGATATCAGCGCCGCAGTGTTGGGAGATCTGGAAGCAGAGATTATGGTGGTGCATTTGGTTAATAATGCCGCATCCAGGCCGGTAGTGTTGGAAGGAATACCAGATGGGATCAGTAGGCTTAGGGCCTATGTAACCAACCATGAGCAGGACATGGAACAGATGGGCAAGGTAAAAGTGAGGGATGGCAGGGCGGAATTGGCAGCGCCTGCGGTTTCCTACATTACCCTGACCACCGAAAAATTTCACAGGTAGGCTTTTGGAGAAGTCAGGTTATATCTTACTTTTCGCAAACATATAATAAGTTAATATTTCATCTAATGTACCAATGATGAGAATACCGGTCTTCAATATTATAATTATGTTAATCTTAACTACTTTTAGTAACACCAGCAGTGCCCAATCCCATCCTGGGCCTGTAGGTTTGAATCACCTGGCCTTGTATGTACAGGATCTCGAGGTTAGTACTAAATTTTATCGGGAAATTATAGGTCTGCAACAGATACCGGAGCCCTTTAAAGATGGCCGGCATAGTTGGTTTAGCCTCGGTAGATCCGGTGAATTGCATATAATATCGGGAGCGGATGCTTCCATGGAGCACAATAAGAACAATCACTTGTGCTTTAGCATGAAGTCCTTAGACGATTTTATGGAGTTGCTTTCTGAGAATGAAATCCCCTATACCAACTGGCCCGGCGATGCCCAGGCTCCAACTATCAGGCCGGATGGAGTAAAGCAAATCTATTTTCAAGACCCCGATGGCTATTGGATAGAAATAAATGATGACATTGGAGAATAAAGCCCGGTCCATATGAATGCCTTCAAACTGGTAATTCCCACAATTATCTCGGCTCTGGTCTGGTCGTGCGGCAATTCTGATGATCAGCCGGAAGATGCCAAAATTGATGAAGGACATGACATTCAGGAAGAATTGGATCAGGTCCTTTATGAACATTGTGTGGATCCGTGGTACCCTTTGGTACTGGATACTGTTCATGGTGGCTACCTCAGCGACCTTGTTTACCGCTGGCAGCTGGATGGCCCTCAAAACAAAATGATCGTCAGCCAGGCCAGACATATCTGGAGCGCCTCCAAACTAAAAGAATTTTATAAAGATGATCAGTATTTACAGTATGCCAGGCATGGTTTCGAGTTTTTAAAAGATGTCATGTGGGATGAGCAGCACGGTGGTTTTTATGACCTGGTGGACCGGGAAGGAATGGTAATCGAAAATGAAAATGACGAAATTATTAAGCATGCCTATGGTAATGCTTTCGCTATTTATGGACTGGCCGCTTATTACGCCGCCGGCGGGGAGCAGGAGGCTTTGGATCTGGCTCGTAAAACCTTTATGTGGCTGGAGCAAAACAGTCATGATACTGAATTTGGAGGTTACTTTCAATTCTTAGCCCGGAAGGGTACACCTTATGAAACCGGCTACGGTGATGTGCCTCCCAAAGATCAAAATTCCAGCATTCACTTGCTGGAAGCCTTTACAGAGTTGTACCAGGTCTGGCCGGATACCTTAGTAGCCGAACGGTTAGAAGAAATGCTGGTTTTGATACGAGATACCATGGTAACAGAAAAAGGATATCTGGATCTGTTCTTTCAAGCCGACTGGACCCCCCTTTCCTTTCGGGATTCAACGGCTGAAGCCAGGCAAACAAACTTTAACCTGGACCATGTGTCTTTTGGCCATGACATTGAGACCGCCTACCTCTTGTTAGAAGCAATGGAGATTTTAGGGAAAGGCCACGATAGTACCACCATAAACCGGGCCAAACAAATGGTGGATCATACCCTGCATTATGGATGGGATGATTCATTGGGAGGCGTCTACGACGGAGGATATTATTTTAATCTCAGCGGGCCTTTGGAAATAGTAAAGGACACCAAAGTCTGGTGGGCGCAGGCTGAAGCCCTGAATACTTTGCATTTAATGGCTGGAATATATCCGGATGATCCATTAAATTTTCAGGATAAGTACCTCAAACAGTGGAGGTATATAAAGAAATACCTGCTCGACCATGAGCATCACGGATGGTACTGGGGGGGACTGGACAAAGAACCAGACCGCAAGAATTTTCCCAAAGGTCAAATTTGGAAAGTAAACTACCATACTATTCGATCCGTGATGAACTGTATGAACCGGGGTCGAGACACCAGTCACCATAGTCATCAAACCAATTAAACTAATATGCCATCATGAAATTTCTAATCGCAATTTTAATAAGTATCCTGCCTCAGGCAGCTTGGGGAGGAAACCCTGATTCCTTAATGGCGGTACGCGGACTCAGCATCAAAATTCCCACTGCAGAGGGACTGGACCGATTTATAGAGTTTATAAATGAAGATTTGGGTCCCAATGGTTATAATACCCTGGTGTTGCGGGTGGACTATAATTATGAATACCAATCCTACCCCAACCTGCGAGATGAGGAGGCGCTAAGTAAATCCCAGGTAAAGCAGTTGGTGGCGGCAGCTAAGGAGAACAACATCGACCTTATCCCGCAGATTAACCTACTGGGACATCAATCCTGGCATAGCAACTTAGGGAACCTTTTAAAAGAGTATCCGGAATTCGATGAAACCCCCAATATTAAGTTGCCGGCAGACTATCAATGGCCCAACGACGATGGCCTTTATTGCAAAAGTTATTGCCCCCTGCACCCGGAAGTTCATCAAGTGGTATTTGCCCTGGTGGATGAGATCATGGAGGTATTTGAAGCCACCAGTTTTCATGCAGGCATGGATGAGGTATTCTATATCGGGATGGACCAATGTCCCAGATGTGCCGGAAAAGATAAAGCCAAGTTATTCGCCGATGAAGTAACCAGGATCCGGGATCATCTCAATGAGCGAGGATGGAAATTGTGGATATGGGGTGACCGGCTGCTGGACGGGGAGGAAACCGGCTTGGGTATGTGGGAAGCCAGCGAAAATCAGACCTACCACGCCATTGACCTCATTCCAAAGGATGTGGTAATATGCGACTGGCATTATGAGAATGCCACTCCCACTGCCGCCTACTTTGCACTTAAAGGGTTTTCAGTGATCACCTGTCCCTGGAACAGGCCAAAAGTTACTGCGGAACAAATTGATATGACCGCGGACTTTCTAAAAAGAAGCAATTCAAAGATTGCTCATCGCTATCAAGGCATAATGCAAACCATATGGACCTCTGCGGAAAATTTCCTGGATCTGTATTATGGCATAAAAACAGGTGATTCCCGAGCCATGGGCCAGGTGGAAAGCTTTAATCTTTTAGCGGATTATTTTAGCCAACATAAGTAAAGAATGGTGACTTGATGGCTACCAAACGCCTGGCATCGATCGATATACTCAGGGCCTTGACCATGTTCCTGATGATCTTTGTGAACGACCTTTGGACCTTGTCAGATTATCCGAAATGGCTGGGCCATACCCTGGCACATGAGGATGGTATGGGGCTGGCTGATGTGGTTTTTCCCGCCTTTTTGTTTATCGTGGGCCTGTCGATTCCGCTGGCCATTCAAGCCAGAAGAAAAAAAGGAGATGGTTGGGTAGTTATATTGGCCCATATAGCGGTACGCACTGTAGCGCTTTTGGTCATGGGCTTTTTTATGGTAAATCTGGAGAACATTGATAAGAGTAACCTGCTTATTGCCAAAGAACTTTGGCAAATTTTGATGATCGTATCGTTTGTGTTGATTTGGAATCATTACCAGGATCGGAAAGTTTGGGGGATTGATCGTCGGTGGTTCCAGGCACTGGGAGTTTTGATCTTAATATTCCTGGCAGTTATTTATCATGGAGGCACTACAGATCAGCCTACCGGCATGCGCCCTTATTGGTGGGGTATTCTGGGACTCATCGGATGGGGATACCTGGTATGCGCAATTTTGTATTTGTTTTCAAAAGATAGAATTTGGCTGGTGGCCATTTTTTTAGGTACTTTCATCTTCCTGAATGCCCAGGAATCCCTATGGGACAATTCCATCGAGCTGGTAGTGAGCGCCGCCATTTATTCCATGGTGATGGCTGGAGTATTAATTACCTTGATCTTGCAATACTTTATGAAACGGGATAAGCTATGGATTTTGGTAGGGTCTCTGTTGGTCTTGGGTGCCTTGTTCCTGTTATTCGGATTTTGGACCAGGGGGGAATGGGAGATCTCTAAAATTCGTTCAACCCCTTCCTGGGCCACTATATGTATTGGGATCAGCCTATGGTTCTTTATAATTATTTACCTCCTTGCCGATAGGCTAAATTTCACCCGGTGGGCAAAACCCCTGGCTCCCGCCGGACGCAGTACCCTGACTTGTTATCTGGTTCCCTACGTGGCTTATGCCCTAATGGGAATATTTGATTGGCAGGCCCCGGAGATATTCACACAAGGGCTGGTGGGTATTCTAAAATCCCTTCTTTTTGCTTATATCATCATTTTTATTACCGGGCTGCTGGAAAAGGTGAATATAAAATTAAAAATATGAGGCTAGCCATCTACTTTATTTTCTTCCTGGGGTGGATTAGCAATTGTACCGATCCGTCCCCGCAAGCCGTAAACAACACCGATTCCGCTACAGACATTTTTGAAAAAGATAATTTGGTAGCCTGGTGTGTAGTACCTTTTGATAGCCTGCAACGTGGACCTTATGAGAGGGCGCAGATGTTGCATGACCTGGGATTCACTAAATTTGCTTATGACTGGAGGGAACAACACCTTCCCACATTCGCGGAGGAAGTTCAGGCGATGCAATCACATGGCATAGAGTTGTCCGCGGTTTGGTGGTGGATCGACGGACAAGGCGACAGCCTGCTGAATGCTTCCAATCGTCAGTTGCTGCATTACCTGGATTCATTAAACCTGGCATGTGACATCTGGATGTCATTTGACGAACGTTTCTTTCACGGCCTGGAGGATTCAGCTAAACTACAGAAAGCGGTTAGTAGTATTCAGCAGTTGCACGCTATTGTGGATCCCCTCAACCTGCGGCTGCAATTGTACAATCACGGGGAATGGTTTGGAAATCCGGTCAACCAGGTGGAGATCATTGAAGCCAGTGGCCTGAATGATGTTGGAATTGTTTATAATTTTCACCATGCCCATAAACAGATGGATGATTTCCCCCATTTGCTAAAAATTATGAAATCTTATTTAAGTTGTGTGAATATCAACGGCATGCGTGAGAACGGCCCCCAAATCCTGACGGTAGGGGAGGGAGATCAGGAAAAGGCTATGTTACAGGCGCTGGTGGAGGCGGATTACCGGGGATATATAGGAATAATTGGTCATCTGGAAAATGAAGATGTGGAGGTAGTGCTGAAAAGGAATCTGGAGGGTTTGAGGGAATTGACGAAAGGGTTAGAAACACCTTGAATTATGGCTCATCTTAATCGCAGATCATTCCTCAAAAAGTCCATGGCCACTGGAGTGTGCCTGCCATTCCTAGGGGGCTCAGGGTTAATTAATCGCTCTCGTGATTCCTTACCGATCCATATTTTTTCCAAACACCTCCAGTTTTTGGATTATGGCAAAATGGCTGAATCTGCAGCTCGAATGGGTTTTGATGGGATTGACCTGACCGTAAGGCCCGGTGGTCATGTGGAGCCTGAGAGGGTAACCCGACAACTGCCCGAAGCGGTTCAAGCTATACGTGATCACGGTATTAATTCAATTATGATCACCACCGTTGTGGATGATGCCGCAGATCCTATGGACATAAAAGTACTGGAAACGGCTGCTAGTTTGGATATTCAATTTTATCGTATGAACTGGTTCTCCTATCCACCTGATCTAACGGTACCGCAGGCGGTTGAAAAGTTCAACATTGAGATCCGTCAGCTGGCCATACTAAATCAAAAGTTAGGCTTAATCGGGTGCTATCAGAATCACGCCGGGCAACTGGCAGGAGCCTCTATATTTGAACTACACCAAATGTTGGAGCAGGCTTCCCAGGACGCCATGGGCGTGCAGTATGATATCAGGCATGCCACGGTAGAGGGTGGCAGATCATGGGAGACGGGATTGAGGTTAATAGCGCCCCGCATCAAAACCCTGGTGTTAAAAGATTTTAAATGGGCCCTAAAGGAAGGAAAATGGATCATTGAAAACACCCCGCTAGGCGAGGGCATGGTGGATTTCAAGCATTATTTTCAGCTGCTAAAAAAATATGAAATTCAGGCGCCTATCAGCCTTCACTTAGAGTATCCTTTAGGTGGGGCAGAGCAAGGAGAGCGCGAGCCGTCTTTGAGCTCATCCCACATTTTTGCAGCTATGAAAAAAGATAGGGAATACTTAACGAAGTTATGGCAGGAAGGTTAAAAAGATTTTCATTTATTGTTTTGTTGTTGGCGGTTAGTTGCAATGGCGAAGATGACCGAAAACCGCCTGCAAAGGATCCGCTGGGTTTTTTAGCGCTTGAGTCAAGCTATTTGCAGGTTGAGGAATTAGTCAATGGGCTTGAAGTGGCCTGGGATATTGCCTTAGGTCCCGAGGGCTATTTATGGTATACCGAACATCAGGGCAATGTTTACCGGTTGGACCTTTCTACTGGAGAAACTAGTAAAGTTTTGCAAATAGAAGATGTACACCATGTTAAGTCCCGAGGCCTGCTGGGAATGGCCATCCATCCCCAAATTAGTAGCCAGCCTTATGTGTACCTGCATTATAACTTCTCAGTTCCCCGCCCCGAACACCTGGAAGATATTTTTTCACGGGTAGTGCGCTATACTTTCCACCAGGACACGCTGACAGACCCTTTTATCTTAATAGACAGTATTCCCGGCAACACCTACCATAACGGCTCCAGGTTGGTGATATCTCCTGATCTAAAACTCTACTTTTCTTTCGGGGATATCGGTGCCCCCCCTCGATCCCAGGATCTTAGTTTTCCCGGGGGTAAGATCTGGCGGACAAATCTGGACGGAACCCTACCGGCAGATAATCCTAAAGACGGATACTACTGGAGTTGGGGGTTCCGGAACCCTCAGGGCCTGGTATTTGCCGAAGACGGCACTCTATATGCCACGGACCACGGACCCCACAATGACGACGAGGTAAACCTGGTGCGGAAAGGTGGTAATTATGGCTGGCCCCAGGTGCAGGGTTTTGCCGATCTGGAATCAGAGAAGAGTTATGCCGAAGATTCATCAGTATTAGAGCCGTTGAAATCCTGGACTCCTACCATAGGAGTTTCTGGCCTGGCTTATTATGGGTCTGATGCCATTGCTGAATGGAAACACAGCTTATTGGCAGTGAGTTTAAAAGGTCAGGCCTTGAGGGTTTTGAAATTAAATCCCCCGGGAACGGAGGTTATGGAAGAACAGGTCTACTTTTACCGGACTTTTGGCCGGTTGCGAGATGTATGCGTCACCCCAGAAGGAGAGATTTTACTGGCTACCAGCAACCGCGACTGGCATCCCAAACTGCAACCCTGGTTATATGATAGTTTGCCCGAAGGCTTGGATCGTATTATTAAGATTACACCTGCCGGTATCCCCCCAAAGCATGAAATGCTGGCGGAGTCTACCATCTGGTATCAGGATACCCTGCCGATTAGGCTACAATCTGAAAATTGGGTTTACCAGACCGATACCCTTAAATTGAATTCCGGCGAACAACTGTACAATCTTCATTGCGCATCCTGCCATCGCGATAATGGGTTGGGTGCACCAGGGTTGATTCCCCCTCTGGCTACTACCGATTGGGTGACCGGGGATAAAACCCGCCTGATTAGGGTATTATTATCAGGGCTATCCGAACCCATTGAGGTAAACGGTGAGTCGTTTCAGCAGGAAATGCCTGCTTATTCACATCTTGATGACAAATCATTAGCCCTTATCCTAACCTATATTCGTAAAAGCTTTGGCAACCAGGCAGGGGTAGTGATCGAAGGAGAAGTCTATGTGGAACGTAAAGCGTTAGGACTGACCACTGCCGGTAATCCTTAGCCGGAAATCGAGCTTCCAGGAGCCTGGTTAATTATCGCTTCAGATATATCATTGGCTACCGTTTCCAGGTCGATCCCCATATGCTTCTTGTTGGTATTTAATACCTGTTCACGCAGATGGGAGGGAAGCTTATTAAATCCGTGAAGCGCTCCCAGTACCGCTCCTGCTACCGCCCCGGAGGTATCGTTGTCCCGTCCATAATTGGTAATGAATTCCATGCAATGCTCAAAATTAAAATCACTATATACCATTGCAGTCAGGGATACCAATAAGATCTCCTGAGCATGTGCCGGTGCATGCTGATTGTTTTGATCGAGCAGTGAAAATGCAGCTTGTAATTGACAGGTTGATAAAGAGTCATTCTCAACCAAGGCCAACCGGAGCGATTCTGGGCACTCTTTTAGCTGCTTAGCCCTGGCAGTGATCCTCAAGGCTTGTTGATAAGTGCGATAGGCGATGCGTCCGAACAATCTGCTATGGAAATACTCATGCGGATCAACTTTTTGGAATACCTCCAAGATTGATTTACTATTGGCTTGAGGGGATAATGCGGCAGCTACCATGGCAGAAGTAAGGCCGGTGATATCCCGGGCATAACCCTGGTCGAAGATCCCCAGTCGGTAGGCAGCGCGATAAGCGTCATCGGGCTTCCCCGGATATGGTAATCCCATCACTGGGGCATATAACATTCCCGCGCATAACAATTCACCCCCATAGAATTTATGCAGAGCCATGGTATAACCTTCCAGATCTTTCTTAACGAAGGGATCAGCTACCAAAGCCCATTCTTGCAGCCAGGCCATTCTTCTGATATTATTTTCCAGGTTTTTGGGATCTATCCCTTCGGTTTCTTTGACCCTGGTTACTTCGTCCCGGTAGGATTGAAGAATATACTCGGCAAAATGATAAGGATCAGGCCCGCTTTCCGCATAAAATTCTGCAATGTTTAGACTTAAAAATCTGCCAATCAGTAACTTCCACCGGGTGTCGTCGGTGGTGGCCCCAGCCGGTAATTGGAAGTCCCACAACCCCTCCGGCGAAGGATTGATAGCCCCTGGCTCAAGATCCTGCATATAGCCATATTGCACCTGACGGTCGTCACGTGACCACATTTCTGTTGGCGCTCCCATTGCATCCCCTATGGCTGATCCCACCAGGGCCCCTAGAATTTTATTGTAAAGGCTATCCTTGACTGGCAGCTGCAAGGTATAATGAGACTCGGAGCGTTGGATATCCATAATACTTTCTTCTGAATTATGGTCTGAGGTGGTACAGTAACAGAAGCAGATCAAGCAGGTTCCAAATATTCCAAGTCGGATCATATGGGGGATAAGGTAGGTATTTTTTGCTGTTTAACCCAGGTGATGGCTTCTTCCAGTAACCGCGCTTTACCATCCAACGACAGGTTTAAAGGCAGTTGGGCCAGACCGATCAATCTTCTCAATACCTCTACTCCGGTAAATCCTGCAAAAAGCCCCTGATTAAAATCCGGGGTCCTTTGCAGTTTTTGGTAAATGGTCATGGCTGTGTCATGCTGACTCCCGGATAACAGTAAGTGAGCAGTAAACACCGCCGGATCCCACTCTTCCGGGCCCAGAAAGGAGAACTCCGGATCTATCACCTTTAACCCTTCAGCGGTTTTCAACAAACTTCCTGGATAAAAATCTCCATGAACCAGCACCTTGCCAGATGATAAGTAAAGCTCACCCAATTCTGCAATACAACTTTTTAAGCTCTGGTCTTGTTTACAGATCTTTGATAACTCTTGTAGACCGGGTTGTATCTGATCCAGGTCAAAGTTGTTTTCTTCAATGAATGGTAAATGGAATATGTGCTGATGATTTAGTTTTCTTAAGGCCAGGTTTTGGGGATAGCTTAAAATGCTGATTTGTTTTATACCGTTTAAGTAGCTTGCTGCAGTTTGGATATCGGAGGCAGTAAAGGATCTATTTCGTTGGTATACAAAGCTAAAATCCTTGGCTTTCCCCAGATCTTCCAGGACCATAAGATAATTGGCGGGGTCAAAATACAGGACTTTGGGGGAGCGCCTGCTGATCCGGGGATACTCTGCCACGGTGGAGTAAAAGGTATATTCTACTACAATTCTTTCTCTGGGTGCTTCAATCTGAGGATACTTTTCTACCCATCCTCTGGCCTGTTTAAGGATTATTGAACTGAGATCGGACAGCATTACCCGCGCTACTTTATTCATATTCCCTTCTCCTGGCTTCTCTATGTGCTGCACCATAAGGTCAGGAGATATGATCTCTCTTTCTTTGAGATATAATTCTATCTTCCGGCTGTCATCTTCCAGAAAAAATCCCATGCTATTCGACATGGTGTCCATACATCGGAAACAATTATTCCGGGGAATTGTTCCTGATGCCCCGGCAGTAATAGCAAAATTTTTTATTAAATTATCTGCCTCACATCAAATAACCATCCTTCCATGAATACGCCATCCAGTCAGTTACTCACCAAGCTAGGAATTGAAGAACCTGAAAATCAGCGAAGAGAATTTCTAAGAAAAGCGGGGCTAGGTGGTATTATGTTGGGCTCCATGATATTCAGCTCGGTAGAAGATACGTTAGCTGCATCAACCTCTAAAGTCAGCCGACGATCCTCCCCCTCCGACCTGAAGATCACTGATATGCGATATGCAGTGGTCATGAACGGACATGCCCGTTGCCCGGTGATCAGGATAGATACCAACCAGGGTATCTATGGGTTGGGAGAGGTCAGGGATCAAGCCTCCTGGCGCTATGCCCTGTTTTTAAAAAGCCGGATTCTGGGTATGAATCCCTGCAATGTGGAGATGATTTTCAAGCGCATCAAACAATTCGGTTTTCACGGCAGACAGGGTGGCGGGGTTTGCGCGGTTGAAATGGCCTTGTGGGATCTTGCCGGGAAAGCTTACCAGGTTCCAGCCTACCAACTCCTGGGCGGTAAATACCGGGACGCTGTACGTTTGTATGCCGATACTTCGATGGGTAGGGATTTGGATGAATTCAATGCGAAAGTTAGCAAGCGAATGGATCAGGACGGTTTCACCTTCTTGAAGATGGACTTCGGGTTGGAATTGCTTCAAGATATTCCCGGAACTACGGTAAATAGTAATTTCTGGGATATTGGCAGACAGTGGACCAATGAGCCAATGACCTATGGAGCGACGGAACATCCCTTTACCCAAATACAGATTACCGACAAGGGTTTAGAGGTATTAACGGGACGAATAGCCATGGTAAGGGACAAGATAGGCTATAAGATCCCGTTGGCTTCAGATCACTATGGACATTTTGATCACAACAACGCCATTAGGTTGGGGAGGGCGGTTGAACCGTACAGATTGGCTTGGTTGGAGGATCTCATACCATGGAAATTCACCACCCACTGGCAGAAGATAACCGACGCCATTGAAACACCCACAACTACAGGTGAAGACATATACCTTAAAGAAGAATTTATCAAGCTGGTTGATAATCATTCAGTGGATATTGTACATCCTGACCTAGCCACTTCCGGCGGTTTATTGGAGACTAAAAAGATTGGCGATTATGCTGAAGAGAGGGGGGTAGCTATGGCCATGCATTTCGCCGGCACTCCGGTTTCTTTCCTGGCTAATGTACACTGTGCGGCAGCTACTCAAAACTTTATGGCACTCGAGCATCATTCAGTAGACCTTGACTACTGGGAGGATCTGGTTAAAACCGAGCACACTATGATAGAACAAGGTTTTGCCATGGTGCCGGAAGCTCCCGGATTAGGGGTTGAATTAAATGAAGAGGTGGTTAAACAACACCTCGATCCGGAGGACCAAAGTTACTTTAAACCAACACCTGAATGGGATATAGACCGGTCATGGGATCGGTTGTGGAGTTAAATCTAACCTACCACCAAACACAACTAAATCAAGCATAGATGGACCTTAAAAACAAATCCAATTTTCTAGATCGTCGAAATTTTATCCGAAAATCATCCATGGGGATGGGCATTTTAGGCCTGGGCCTGATGGGCTCAGGGTGTGACAAACCTCAATCTCAAACCCAGGTTGAACCCGACGAGAACCAGGCAGAGGATGCTCCGAAAAAATTAGGCATTGCTTTAGTGGGATTAGGCTCCTATGCTACTAATCAATTGGGCCCGGCATTGCTGGAAACGGAACACTGTTACCTAAGTGGGGTGGTAACCGGAACTAAAGAAAAAGAATCTGTTTGGCAGGAGAAATACGGCTTTCCGGCAGAAAATATCTACAACTATGACAACTACGAAGATATCGCGGATAATCCCGATATCGACATAATATATGTAGTATTACCTAATTCAATGCATGCGGAATACAGCATTAGGGCTGCACAGGCCGGTAAACATGTGATTTGTGAAAAACCCATGGCCATTTCAGTAGCGGAGTGCCAACAGATGATCGATGCCTGTAATAGCGCAGGAGTGAAACTGGGAGTAGGCTACCGCCTTCACTATGATCCCTTTAATCTTGAGATGATGCGTTTGGGGCAAAATGAAGTTTATGGTAAAGTGACTGAATTGGAGGCGGCTTTTGGCTTCAAAATGGGCAACTTGGATCAGTGGAGAGCTAAGAAGGCTCTGGCTGGCGGAGGCCCATTAATGGATGTGGGGATCTATGCTATTCAGGGTTCTATATACACCTTGGGAGAGTTACCGGTAGAGCTTCAGGCCAGAGAGACTACCAGAGATAAGAATGCCTGGAATGAGGTGGAGGGTAGTTTGGAATGGACTATGACCTTCCCCTCAGGAATGATTGCTCAGTACGAAACCACATATGAGGATAATATTCAGTACCTAAAAGCTAAAGCAGAAAATGGTTTTTTTGAATTGAGCCCTGCCTATGTCTATGATGGTTTGAAAGGAAATACCTCAGACGGGCCCATGAATTTCCAACCGGTAAACCAGCAGGCCAGGCAAATGGACGCCTTTGCCTTGAATGTCATGAACCATAGCGAGATCCTGGTGCCAGGAGAAATGGGAATGAGAGATATGTATATCATCGAAAAAATATACAAATCAGCGGCCAATAACGGCAGTATTGAAAATCTGGCAGATATTCCGGAAATACTACACTTGGTGTGAATTAATTAGTGATCAATTTCGCACCGCTGGTGGAAATTTCAAACCACTGCATGGGGCCATTATTCACACCAAACAGGACCTGGTCGTTTTGACCTGATTTTATCAGTAATATTTTTTTTACATCAAAAGGTACCTGCAATCCGCTTTGTTGTGGCATTAAGGCGGTAAACTCCTGATTTTTATCGCCTAATAAAACCACACCCACGGAGGCATCATTCCGGGGAGTTTCGATTTCTGCTGCATATAGATTCCCTGCCAGCAACAGATCTTGGAAGCCATCCTGGTTTAAGTCGTGAATCAAAATGTCATTTATTGAGGACAATTGGGCCTCATTGGGTAGTTCGTGTGCGACAAATCTTCCCGAACCATGATTTTCAAGCCAAACGCTGGCAAAGTTTTGGGCTTGATAATGCAGGGCTTGATTCAAGTTTGATAAGCCGTATACGTCAGTAAGATTGGCAGCTGCGAACTGTTGATAGGTAGGAAATTCGTACTTCAGGTCCGGGATTTGTTCCGCGGAGCATGATCTTCCTCGTAAAGGAAACCGATCGCCGAAATTGTAGTAACTCAAAACGATATCTTTGGTGCCACTTTCATCGAAGTCGTCATAGAAAACTTCAAAGGGTTCATTCTTACTGGCCTTATACTTATAGTTGAGCCCTAAATTTCCCGCTACCAGATCCTGATCCCCGTCGCCGTCAATATCTTTGGCTGCAATACTGTACCACCAGCCGTGCCCCACGTTGGTATTCATTCTTTTTGTAACGTCCAGAAATTTTTTTCCGTCGTTCCGCAAAAAAGTAAGAGGCATCCATTCCCCGGAAAGCACCAGGTCAGTAAGCCCGTCTCCATCAAAATCTGTCCATACCCCGTCGGTGACTAATCCGGCTTTTTTCAGGTCTTTAGCTAAACTTTGGGTGACATCTACCAAGTCCCCGTTACGGTTTTCCAGAATAGTACTGCTGGCAGGTGCGGGATAATCCCAGGGAATATGTCGGCCTCCCACGAAAAGATCGGTGTCACCATCGCTGTCATAGTCGTAAGGCAGTACGCAACTTCCGCTGCTTCTTATCCCGGTATCATGCTTTGACCTGGTCAGGCCGCCGTTACCGTCGTTTAAGTATATCCGATCCTGGTACTCTGGCGATCCCGGCGCCCATTCATTCCCTCCGCTGACTACATATAGATCCAGGTCCTTATCATTATCCAGGTCAAACCAAACGGCAGCTACATCTTCATGTATGTTATCCTGTAAGAACGCTTGCACAGGCTGAATTTCAAACCCACCGCCGGGATTTTGTAATAAAAGCTGCCCGGGATGGTCTTTGGCGCCTCCCAGGAAAATATCTTCAGTACCATCGCCATTGACATCACCTGCGGCCATGGCAGGTCCAAATTGTGACATTTTATGAGGGAGCAACACCTGTTTTTCAAAATCATCGAAGGTGTTTTCCTCATGAGATGCCGGTGTCTCTGCCCTCCTTAGGAATAATGGTGGTGCTTTACTAACAGGCGCCGCAACCTCAGAAGACTGACCACGGTCCAGGACAATTAACTGATTAGCCGGCTGATCTTGCAAAATACTGACCTTGCCATCAGGCCAGGTTACCTTTATGGAATTAATACTAGTAGCGGAACCGACCCCAAAATGGGCTATATTCTCACTGGTGGAGTACATGCCTCTTACGTTAGTAAATTCATACCACTGAGATAGATCGCCGTGTTGTATGTGGATTTTTGAACCGTAAAGAGGCCGATTTTGCATGGAATCGGTTAACTGAACCCTGAAATAATTGCGGTCGGTTAGGATTTCCGCATTATTGCGATAGACGAAGGCCATATCATTTACATTATTCACTACTAAATCCAAATCCCCATCATTATCCAAATCCCCGTAAGCAGACCCGTTGGAAAAACTGGGTTGATCAAGACCCCATGATTCTCCTATTTTAGTAAAAGTGAGGTCCCCATTATTTTTGAAACTGTAATTGGGAAGCTCCTGGGAAGGAACAATTTTTAAGGCTTCCTCCAGATCAATTATCTCCCAGATGCTGACGGTCCCTGCATTGGGGTTTTCATCTATCCACTCATATGATATTTTTTCCACATATTCCGAAAACTTTTTATCGGCATCGGTATTTCTGATGTCTCTCATCAAACCGTTGGTCACATGAATATCCTTATACCCGTCGTTATCAAAATCAGCGATCAGGTTGGACCAACTCCAGTCCGTGCTGGATACTGAAGCAATTTGTGCGATATCTCCAAAAATCGGATTTCCTTGGAAGTTGCCCTGGTTGAGATGCAGGGTGTTATACATGTATTGGTAATGCCCTCCATCATCCACCACTTTCCAGAAAGCGTCAGGATTCATTCCACTCATGTTGGCTTTCAGACGGAAATTGTCCTCTGCTACCATATCCAGTACCATCAGGTCAGTCCACCCGTCGTTGTTTATATCAGCGGCATCCACTCCCATGCTGAAGTAGCTGATGTGCCTGGTTGATTGTTGTATAGTTTCCCTAAAGGTGCCGTCTCCGTTATTGATATAAAGAAAATCCGGAGCCCCAAAGTCATTTGCTACATATATATCCGGCCATCCGTCATTGTCGGTATCCGTCACACTGACACTATTGGGATACCCAGGGATTCCCACCTGGGCTTTTTGGGTAACGTCTTGAAAACGATCACCTAGATTTCTGTATAAACGGGGTGCGGATTCAGGGCTGGGTTTTACCCCGTACAACTCTGAAAAATTTCCCGGATTTGGAGGTTGGTTAAGCACAAACAAATCCAAAAACCCATCCTTGTCATAATCAAGGAATACCGCATGCCGGCTTCTTCGTTGGTCATCCACTCCCCATAAATGGGCGCTCTCCTTGAAGTATGGAACACCGTCATTTGAAGAAACTCCCTGATTAATATACAATTGATTACTGCGCAATTCAGGTTCATTGTCATATAGTTCCCGGGTGATATACAGATCCATCCAGCCATCGTTGTTCACATCCGCCGCGATCACGCCGGAAGACCATCCTCCGTTATCTTTAATTCCTGCCGCTTGGCTTACATCCCGGAATTTGAAATTGCCCTCATTCAAATACAATTGATCAGCAACCAGGTTTCCACCGAAACAGATATCCTGCATGCCATCATTGTTGAAATCCGCTATGGCTACTCCAGCGCCCCCATAATAGTTTGAATAAATTAAAATATTATGGTCCTTGGTATCTTCAACCTGGTTGTTGAAATGAATCCCAGTTTGATCGGAGTCCAACAGGGTGAAAAGTGGTGAATCTTGTTGTGCCACTATGGTGCCAGGGCTGGTCATGATCCAAACAAAGATCAATACTAAGAGGGAGAATGTTAGCCTTTTAAACATGGATCTAGATGCTAAATATAATGCTCAGACTTGCAAATTTAGCATTTTCTGAAGTTTCGAACACCAAATGGTAAATAAATCCAAATAATATTCTGTTTGAATTAGGTTGCAAACGATTGTAGCCTATGAGATTGAACTGAAATCAAAGATTTTATTTTGTTGAATTGTATATATTCCATTATCTTATACCAAATAAATTGGGACAGAAGTATCCCAATCAATTCAAATGAAATCTAACTAAACTATTGCTAACATGAACAAACAGTTACTATTGTTGCCGGTGCTGTTGTTGTGCTCCCTGGTAGTGTGGGGACAGAACACGGTGACCGGCCAGGTAATGGATGAAGAGGGCGAAGTTTTGCCCGGAGTAAACATCCTGGTTGCGGGTACTACACAGGGTACCATAACCGATGGTGACGGGAACTACAGCATTAATGTACCTCAGGAGTCGGTGCTGGTATTTTCCTTTATCGGTTATTTGGAACAACGGGTAAACGTTGGTACCCGTACCAGCATCAATGTCACCATGGAGGCCGACATCCAGCAATTGCAGGAGGTGGTGGTAACCGCCCTTGGTATTGAAAGAGAAACCAAGGCTCTCCAATCATCGGTGACCCAGGTAGACGGAGAGCGTTTTACGCAAGCCCGCGAAAACAATATTGTAAATTCACTGGCTGGTAGAGTGGCTGGGGTAAACGTTTCCAAGGTCGCTTCCGGGCCCGCCGGGTCGTCCAGGGTAGTAATCCGTGGAGCCAAGACCTTGGGTTCTAATTTGAATCAGCCTTTGTATGTGGTGGATGGTGTACCCATCACCAATGTTAATGGCGGTCAAGCCGGTTTGTGGGGTGGCGCTGACCAGGGTGATGGCATGAGCAGTATCAACCCGGATGATATCGAGTCCACTACTGTATTGAAAGGCGCCAGCGCTGCTGCCCTTTACGGGTCTCGTGCTGCTAATGGTGTAATCCTCATTACTACTAAAAAGGGCAGCAAACGGCAAGGCATAGGTATTGAATTTAATTCAAACTTTGTACTGGAGACGGTCAATGATCTGAGAGAATTCCAAACCAGCCACGGCAGTGGAGATCTGGTAGGGCCTGATCTGGAAACCCGGGTGGCTACCAAACCAACTGATCCCAATGATCCTTCACAGCTCAGCAATGCCTTCAGCGGTTGGGCACGACAAGGCTGGGGGCCTCGACTAGATGGCAGCCCGGTATTACACTGGGACGGTGTAGTGCGGGATTATTCCTACCAGGGTGATAATTGGCCCAGGTTTTTCAATACCGGACAGACCTGGACCAACAGTTTGGCATTCAGTGGCGGTAACGAACTGCAAAATTTCCGATTTTCGGTTTCCGATCTGAGGAGCGAATCGGTAGTGCCCAATTCGGGCTTTGACCGTTTTAATGCCTCTTTATCTACCAATTCTAAGTTTGGTAAGAACATCACAGTGGCGGCCAACATTATGTATTCTCATGAGGATGCCCAGAACAGGCCCAGATTGTCAGATTCTCCAGGTAATGGTATTCTATCCATGTACTACGTACCCGCCGATATGAATGTCAATGATTTTATCGGCGATCCCAATAAACCCGGTGCGGTGCCCAGCTTGGAACAGCAGCAAGCCGAAGGGCTCACCATAGTAGATGGCAAGGCACCCGGGGAAGAGTTCCAGCAGTCCACCAATTTATGGGGACAAAACCCCTGGTGGGCCGCCCATCAATTCCAAAATAGTGATCTGCGGGACCGGGTGATCGCCAATGCCCGGGTGCGTTATGACATCACTGATTTCCTGTATGTGCAGGGGAGAGCTGGTATCGACTGGAATACCACCAGAAGGACCAACTTAACTCCTGAAGGTACCGGTTACCAGCGTGGAGGTTCTATGCAGGAGATGGAAACCAGGGCCCGGGAGGTTAACCTGGAGTATATTTTAGGATTCAACAAAAGCTTTGGCCGCATCAACGTCAATGCTTTTGCCGGGGGTAACCGCATGCGTGCCTTGTGGGAGAGAATTCAGGCCAATGGTAACGGATTTAATGTGCCGTTTTTTGCTGCTATCAACAACGCGCGGGACCGGAATTTTGGTTTTGGATTCTCTGAAAATGGGATAAATTCCTTATTTGGTTCCGTGGAATTGGCCTGGGATGGCTATCTGTTTGTGACGGGCACCTGGCGCAGGGACTGGTTCTCTCAGTTGAATCCGGATAACAATAGTATAGATTATCCGTCGATCGGGGCCAGTTTCGTGTTTACTGATGCCTTTCCCGACATGCCCAGTTGGTTGAGTTTTGGAAAGGTCAGGGCCAGTTATGCTGAGGTGGGTAATGCCAATTCGGTAGGGGCCTATGAGACCCGGTTGACCTATTCGCTGGGCAATCCTCACGTGGGGACGCCTACGGCTACTTTTTCTCCCGGACAGAGCAATCGTACCAACCTGCCTAACCGCAATCTGGTGCCTTTTACTTCAGCGGAATGGGAGGTGGGCTTTGATGTGCGATTCTTCAATAACCGTTTAGGGGTTGACTTCACCTACTACGACCAGAAAACCACTGATGACATTCTGGATGCGGGCATTTCCCGGGCATCAGGGTTTAATACCACATCAGTGAATCTGGGAGAGATCACCAACAAAGGGGTGGAACTCTTGATCACGGGTACTCCGGTTCAAGGTCCCCTGACCTGGAATGTGAGCTTGAACTTCGCTCAAAATGATAATGAAGTGGTCAGTCTGATCGAGGGTCAGGATCGGTTGTTCATTGAGGAACCCAGAACCAGGACTGCCGCCGTGTTCCACGTAGTGGGCCAGCCCTATGGCATGATCCTGGGGGTGCGGCAAAAACGTTCACCTGATGGGCAATTGGTTTATGACGAGAACGGTACCCCGATCACTACCAATGAATTTGAAGTTCTCGGTAATGGGGTGGCGGACTTCACCGGAGGTTTAAATAATGATTTCAATTGGAATAACTTTAACCTCAGTGTATTGATCGACTTTAAGTCAGGAGGTGATATCTACAGCGGGACTAATGTAAGGATGACCCAGGCAGGCTTCACGGATTGGACCCTGCAAGGACGTGAAGGGGAAGCGCCACTGACCGTATCGGGTGTAACCGAGACCTCAGAAGGTGTTTTTGAGCCTTTCAGCAAGACTTTAACACCCGGGGAGGCCAGAAATTACTGGAGTCAACTGGGTAACCGGGCTCAGGAGAATTTTATTTACGACGCCTCTTTTATTAAACTGCGCCAGGTAGTATTAGGTTATCAATTCCCTTCAACCTTACTGGAAAGATTGCCCTTCCAAAACTTGTCGTTGTCATTTGTAGCGAGGAATCTGGCCATCATTCATAAGGATGTGCCCAATATCGATCCGGAGTCCACTTATACCAGCAGTAATGCTCAGGGATTGGATTATTTCGGTTTTCCCGCTACCAGGACTTATGGGTTTAATTTAAGAGCTAAATTCTAAAACGTGAGAAAGATGAAGATAAAGTTGATATATAAAGTCTTCAGTGTCATGGTGACGGCAGCCTTTCTGGTGAGCGGCTGTAACACCGATGATTTGCAAGACCTGGATATAAATCCTCAAGCAGTAAATGAGATCGATATGAACTTCTTGTTTACGGCGGCTCAGCTAGGAGCGGCTTCTGGCGGTTCGGCCGGTGACAATCGTTTTATTGACTGGAGGACCAATATTGGCATGACTGCCTATGCCATTCAGCATTTGGCCAATGGCGGTCAGGGCGGGATCGCACCGGGCGACCGCTATACCCACAACCCGGAGACTGCTGCGGCTCCCTTTCAGTTTCTTTATGGGGATCAATTGAAGAACCTGGCGGAAATTCTAAAGCAGACCGGTCCGGGAGGATTTGCTGAGGGGCGTAATCAAAACATGCGGCAGGCGGCCAGGATATTAAGGGCCTTTTTATTCCATAGATTAACCGATTACTATGGCCGCATTCCGTATTTTGAAGCGCTGCAAGCGACCGCAGAGGAACCTATCTTCTTTCCCTCCTATGACAATCAGTCAGCTATTTATGCTGATCTGTTAAGGGAGTTGGATGAAGCCAGCTCTGCTCTGAGTGCATCCAATCCGGATGATGGTTTCAGTGCTGCGGACCTCTATTATGATGGGGATATTGAGCAGTGGAGAAGGTGGGGTTATTCCCTGATGTTGCGCCTGGCAATGAGGGTGTCCAATGTAGATCCTTCTCTGGCTGAAACCTATGTGTCCACCGCAGTAGCGGGAGGAGTTTTTGAAAGCAATGCCGACAATGTCATTGTACCGATGGACTTAGCTCCCAGTGAATGGACCAATCAAAATGGTATTTCTCGGGCTTTCTTTCCCGGAGATGGCGGACAGCCGAGTTTCCTAAGCAAGACCTTGGTGGATTACCTCAAGGGCGATGATCCCAACTCGGTGGCTGATGATGATCCCCGGTTGATGATCATCAGTGGGGGTATAGCCATGTGGACGCCAGACGCCTGGACTCCCACCAATACCAACCCCTTGGACCAGAAAGGTATGCCCAATGGGCAGGATCAAGCCGGTCTGGATGAAATCGAGGGCTTCCCGGTGAATGCCATAGAAACCTATTCCAGAATTAATTTCCTGATGCTGCAGGATGATGAACCTTATATGCTGATGCACTATGCTGAGGTGGAGTTATTACTGGCTGAGGCGGCAGAAAGAGGTATAGGAGGGGTCACTGACGCCGAAGGACATTATAATGCGGGTGTGCGGGCTGCTATGCAGATGTATACGGTTTATGATCCTTCGCTTTCCGTTTCTGATGGCGCGGTGGATGCCTTCCTGGCCAACTATCCTTACGGGGTAGCGGCACCTCCGTTGGAAATGATCTACCAGCAGTTGTGGGTCAGTAAATTCCTGAATTGGTGGGAAGCCTGGGCCGATTGGAGGAGAACCGGATTCCCTAACCTGGTTCCGGTTGATTTCCCGGGGAATGAAACTAACGGTCAAATACCCCAAAGGCTGAGATACCCTACCGAAGAAATAGCAAATCCCAATTTCTCTACAGGGGCTACTACTCCGGATACCTATACCACCGCCGTTTGGTGGGCTGGTGGTCCGGATTGATATCGAAATGATCTTTTAAATAGGTAATATTAAAAAAGCCTTTCCTTCCGGGGAAAGGCTTTTTATCTCTTTCTTATAAGGCTATTTCCGAGCCAAGTTCGTTAGGATTACTTCTGGAAGGCTACCATGGAATCATTGTTGCGAGCTACTAAAATAACCTCTTGGTCACCGACCTTGAGCACCGCACCGTCCCGCACTTGACCGTTCAAGTTCAGCCCTGAATGCTCCGGTGGCAGATAAACCAAGGAGTTCCCGCCCCGGAGGAATACGCCATTGCTGGCATCATGCCTGCCAGTCTGGGGTTTCATGGCGTAAAAGTTTCCACCCAGCCATATATCTTTTATACCATCGCCATCCAGGTCATGACAAAGAATGCTATAAACCGGCGAAACCTGAGCTGCCAGTGGCAATGCTTCCATTTCAAAACTGCCATTTCGGTTCCAGGCTATGGCTGATTCTAAATAATTGGCAGTATATAAGATACTCTGTTCTCGCAACGGACCTGAGAATAATGAATCAATGGTTTTGTTACCATATTGCTCATATTTCAGTATATCTTTTCTCAGCCCGGGCAACTGCGAAACCAGTTCCATTTTAGTGGCAAAGGGATAAGACATGGAGTCCTGGGGTGGATACCAATTAATTATAAACTCGCTTTTACCATTATTATCAAAATCATTTACATACATCTGAAGCGGTTTGCCGGCTGTGGCCTTAAATTTGGTGTTGAGGCCTTGATTTCCCAGGATCAACTCTGGTAGACCATCCTGATCCAGGTCATTTATCTCCACTCGATTCCACCATCCCTTACTTTGAGGCAGCGACTGTTTTGCCGACAGCCGATTGCCTTGATTATAAAATAAAGATACCTCCATCCAATCACCTACCACCACCAGATCCAGATCATTATCGTTATCCAGATCACCCCATGATGCATCCGTCACCATGCCGATATTTCCCAGATCATGACCGGCTATATCCTGCCAGGCGCCATCCCTATAAGACAATAAGTAACTGCGTGGGGGCAGGCCATAATTGCCGGGTACGTTGCGGGCTCCCAGGAAGACCTCCACATTGCCGTCTCCGTTAAAATCTGCAGCCTCCAGAGTACTGAAATTTCCCACTACCTGCGGAATTCTGGAAGGGTCAGCCTGAAAGTTGCCTTGACCATCATTGCGGTAGAGCCTGATTAAATAGAATTGCCGGTCTACTGCGGTCTCATTACCACCAGAACCTATCATGAGGTCCAGATCACCGTCCTGATCATAATCTATCATTGCCCCACAGGTGCTTTCGAAACCTGAATCATCCAGGAAGTTTTGAACTCTGCTAAATCTGAATTTACCCTGTGCGGTCTGTATGAATAATTTATCAGGATCATTCCTGGCTCCCAACAATATGAAATCATCTAGCTGATCCTGATTCACATCACCGGTAATAATCCTGGGACCTTCCGTCGATAACATGCTGGGTAGTAAAATCTCATAGTCGAAATCGTTATGCTGATTTTCCCGGTGAATAGCGTTTTGGGGAAGGAGCGAGTTACTTACTTCTTTATATATTGGGGTAGGGGCTTTGGGCTTCAGGTACTGAGTGTCCGCATTCTGTGCATCCCGGTGATCCAGGCGAATGTGCTGATCTGCGGAGATATCAGTCAAATTCTGAACAGAACCGTCAGGCCAGATAACCTCAAGCTGCTCAATGGTTTCAAGGTCTCCTAACCCCAGCACGATTTGAGGTTCGATGCTGCTTTGAAACCCCCTGGTATTATAATTCTGACCGGTGGTAATACCGTTGGGTGTTTTAAGGATTAGCTTACAACCAATGCCGAAGGGATTACCCTCCGGTCCTTGGAAACTAAGTTTGATAAAATGATGCGGGTTTAATTCGGCATGGTTCTGATAAACAAAGCTAGGCTGGTTGATATTGTTTACTACCAGATCAAGATCACCATCATTATCCAGGTCACCATAGGCTGAACCGTTGCTGAATGAAGGCTGTGCAAGTCCCATGTCCGTAGCGACGTTTCGAAAGTTCAAAACTCCACTATGAGTATAGGCAAAGTTTTTCAGCGGCTGTGAAGGCATGTAGGCAATAAAGTCTCGATGATCATAGGCGCCTTTCTCCGCTATGATCTGTTCCCGGCTTTGATTATCAGCTAGAAAATCACGAAAATCCATGGACATAAGGTCACGCAAGATGCCGTTGCTGACAAATATGTCCCGGTACCCATCATTTTCGAAATCAAAGATCAAAGCGCCCCAACTCCAGTCGGTGGCTGCTACCCCTGACAATAAGGCAATTTCCTGGAAATCAGCATTGCCATTATTCAAATGCAAACAGTTCTGTACCATTTGATAATGAAAATTTGCTCGATATTTCAGGTCCTCAAGATGATAGGGATCAAAGGCCATGGTGGTTTTCAACCGATAGTTATCCGCCGGCAACATATCGGTGGTGAATATTTCAGGATATCCGTCATTATTCAGGTCGGCAATATCGGCTCCCATACTGCTGATGGAACAATAGTTGATGCGATCCACCAGGCTCTCTTTGAAGGTCCCATCCCCCTGGTTGAGATACAGATAATCCCGTTCCCAAAAGTCGTTACTAACGTAAATGTCAGGATGCATATCTCCGTTAAGGTCACTCACCGCCACACCTAAACCGAACCCGATATCACTGCTGAATATCCCTGCATTGCGGGTCACATCCCTAAATTTTCCGTTATCATTGCGCATAAGTTTGTCCCCGCCAGGATCATTGGAAGTTTCTCTGACTTTGCGATAAAGTTCAATTTTACTGGGATCCCGAAAGCTATTGTTTAAAATATAGCAGTCCAGGTCGCCATCCCCATCATAATCGAAAAAAGCCGCATGGGTTGAATATCCTGAATTGTCCAGGCCATAACCCTGAGCTTCTTCCTTGAAGGTCATGTCACCCTGGTTTATAAACAACTCATTCGATTTGCCTTCTCCTGCGATATCCCCTGAGTTGCATACATAAATATCCAGGAACCCGTCGCCGTTTACATCGGCCATGGTGACCCCGGTGCTCCATGATTTGGTCCCGGAGACCCCGGCACGCTCGGTAATATCGCGGAACTTCCATTCACCCAGGTTTAAATAAAGCCTGTTCTGCTCCTGGTTTGAGGTGAAATACAAATCGGGAAGTGAATCGTTATTGATATCACCGATGGCCACACCACCTCCGTTGTAAAAATTACGATAAGTGAGAATATTAAAATCTTTTCCATCAGCAACATTATTCTGGAAGGTTACACCTGATACTTCCGGATCCATAAGAGAGAACAGGGGTTGTTCCTGGTCCTGCGAGGTGGCAGGCGCTAATTCCTCCTCCTGACCAGCACAACAGACTAGAATTGATAGACCAACCAGTGCCAGGTACAGATGTTGTGATTTCATCAGCATGAGCTAAAAATTAGGAAAAATCACCTAAGTTTAAATCATTATTGCCACAATTAAAATGTGGTTTAACGCTATGACTATGGACTTTCTGCAAATACCCCATCTCCCATGGTTCCCATATAAGTACCCCAATAAGGCCTATTCCGCATTTTAAAATGTGTGGAAATTCGACGAAGATTCATCCCCAAAAATGATAGCATATCAGCCTTCGGACTGTAGTACACGCCATGGACGATATCCAGATAGCCATCATCATCAAGATCGCCCAGCCAGGGCGTGGAGAATAAGTTCTTGAACTGCTGCAATTGATCGAGTTTTATCACCTGATTTGTGACAAAATTGATGGCCACCAATCGATGGTTAACTTCAGCGGGGTTGCCGTTCACTCCCACCTCACAGTCATATTCTGTAATACTGAAAATGGCTTCGTCAAAGCCATCTCCGTTGAGATCTACAGCCCCAGGAGATGAAAAACCCACACAACCCAATGAGTCCATAAAACCGATCTCACCGGTGCGGCCGTCCAGCATCACTTGTACCGCTCTGGTGCTCTCAGGCCAGGTGCCTTTACTTACCATTGTTACCAAGTCCGGGGTGGGGTCATCATTGAAATGGCCCACCGCAAAGCTGCTGCTGCACTCCGTCCCATTTATTTGCTGTTGCCAAAGTATTTTCAAGGTATTTCCGTCAATGGCACTTATGGTACTTGCGTGGGAAACGGCTATGATATCGCGCACGCCATCCCTATTTAGATCCACCAAAACCGGAGGCGCGATAAAGC
Source organism: Cyclobacteriaceae bacterium (assembly GCA_965224285.1). GTDB lineage: Bacteria > Bacteroidota > Bacteroidia > Cytophagales > Cyclobacteriaceae > JAJCYK01. The sequence continues at coordinate 1,121,906 of OZ245043.1, read as the reverse complement.
CATGGCCAGATTCCGACAGTAACCGTCGGGAATTACTTAGGTTACTGCTCATTAGATCTTTCAAACTGGCGAGGTATAGATTTCCGGAAATAGTTTCTCCACCGGTGCCAAAAATTACCATCGGATCTTGATTAGACTCCGGGGAAGGGTTGAAAAGAATCGGGGAAAGATAGGATTCTCTGCCATCCGGCATGGTGTCAGCTGCCAGTATCTTTCCGGAGCTGGAATCTAAGATCATTAATACTCCAGGGAACCGATCTTCTTCGGAATGCGGTGCAGCCTTCACATTGCCTCCATTTACCGTTAAAATATCATGAAAGCCATCTTGGTTCTGATCAGGTATTTTAACAGAGTTGTAGAAATTGAATTTTGCGTATTGCAATACCGGATCATCTTCAAACTGGTATTTAAATTCCCATAGGAGTTCCCCGTTTGAACCGTTAATTGCCTTAAACACCCCGGATCTTCCATTAATGAATATATCAGCTACCTGGTCTTCGGTAATATCCTGAAAAACGGCGGAACCAAAGACCTGATCGTCAGCCGGGTGTTTCCATAGTAATTTTCCGGTTGCACCATCAAAAGCCAGCACTCCATGGTCGGTGTACTGATTTTCAGCTTTAGCGGCTCCCATCACCAGGTCCATTATCCCATCGTTGTTTAAATCCACCGCTCGGGGAGATGATTGAGAGCCAATGGTGTAAAGATTTTCACTCCAGATTAATTCCGACTTCTTGGAAGTACATGCTAAAGTAAACCATATTATAAGAATACTGCTCAGGTTCCTGGGGTGAAGCAGATTTTGCAGGTTTGTGGATGGACCTGAGATTCTTACTGTCAGGGTTGTGAGGCTGTTATTCCTCAATTTCAACAGTTTGATCAAGGGGTATTCCTAATTTTTCATAGAGGCTTCGGCGGCCCATTTTATCCTTACGAAGGATTTCCGCGGCATAGTCAGCTACTGCCATAGCATGCTCCCGTGGAACCACGGCCACCCCATCTCCGTCGGCTACAATAATGTCACCAGGGCGTACCAATACCCCTCCAATAGTCACAGGCTGGTTAACTGATTCAATTTCGTTCCTACCTGGGCGAATACCTCTGCCCCGATTGCTATGATCAAGGTATACCGGTATACCTTGTTTAATGATCTCATCGGTATCGCGTATGCCCCCATTGGAAACCACACCACGAGCTCCACGGCTATACCAGTCAAGTGCATTATAAGAACCTACCGAACCAGTATCCCCATCCCCCTGCACATCCAGTACTACTACAGTGCCTGGAATGATGTGTTCCACGAAAGGTTCATTGGATAACTGACCATACCACTGGCCTTCCCAATTCTGGAATTCAGTTTTCTCCATGGGATTTTTGATTACTTCATTGGTGGGTACATACCTGGCCGTTACCGCTACCCCGGCGATGATATGGCTCATGCTGTCGGTATCTTTCCACAGGGCTTCGATATCAGTATGCATAATACAAAGATCTCTTAAGCCCACCATATCCAATCCATCGGAAACATCAGCTACTCTTAGCCCTTTATAGCGAGCTAAAATTTCCTGGTCACTTACATCCTGTGCCGTAGTAGCCAGAGGTATTAATCCCAAAAGGAAAAGCAGGTATAATTTAGAGAATTGATCAATCGTCAGCATAATACCGGCCAAGATGAGTTACAATTTTTTTACGAAGCTCCAAGGGCTCGATCACCCCTTCTTTGGCATAAATATATTCTCCTCCAGGAGCTACTAATAATGTATAAGGTAAAGAACCTTTCCAGTTTTCATCCACTACCTCGATCAACTGGTATATATCATCTCCATTATATAGATAATTAGCGTTGGAGGCCTCCATTTTTGTAAGTATTTCCAAAGCCTTGTCTTTTTTGTTCAGCTTGTCGGTGCTGATGGTGATAAATTCAAAATCTCTTCCCCGGTACATGCGATTGGTGTTGACCAGCTCTGGAAATTCGATCAGACAGGGCCCGCACCAGGTAGCCCATAAGTTGATCAAACGCAGTTTATCGGAATTATTTTTTAGCAGATCCTGAATTTCGGTGAGGTTATGTTCTTCCAGGCTAACCGGCTCCTGGGCCCAATCCTCCTTCAATTTTTTGGTCCATTGGTCTTTCCAGGACCACTTGATAGAGCATCCAAACGTTTTGGTTTTCTCTACTTTGACGGGTTTTGCTGCCAATAAGGCATCCAGCGCCATTTTAAGGTCACGGTTTTTTGGTGGTTGATAGGGGTTTTCTGTATCGTCGATGCGACCGGAATAGCGAAGTTTGCGATCCTGGTCAAATACAAAGGCGTGGGGGGTGGCATAGGGGCCATAGGCTAATGACACCTCCTGATTTTCACCGTCATAAAGGTAAGGCAGATTGTATTTTTTTTCTTTTGCTCGTATTTTCATGTCTTCCAGGTTATCATTTAAGTCGGAATAACCTAGTTCTGACAAACTTATCGCTTTGGGGTCATTAGGGGATATGGCCACAAATCCTACTCCTTTTGGTCGGTACTCATCAACCATTTTGATAATCCTGTCTTCATAGGCTTGAGCAGTGGGACAGTGATTGCAGGTGAAGATTATTACCAGTTGCTCATATTGATCAAAATCCGACAATGAATAATGTTTGTCATCCACCCCAGGAAGATTAAAATCAGGGGCCTTGTCTCCGATTTTGAGTTCCTGGATCCGGTCATCCTGTGCGAATGCTACAGAATAAAATATCCAAAGGAGAATACTACAGGTGATTTTCGATCTATGCATATTTAATTTAGATTTTTACTTGGCAATTTTGGGCAGCGCTTTTATAAATGGCTTCTACCACCTTTATATCCCTTAATCCTTCCTCTCCAGGCACCAGCATGGACTGTTTTTCTTTCAGGGCCAGGGCATCGTCATCCATTTGTCTGGCCTGTTGTGAGTCCAGTGGAAAATTGATCTTGGTGCCATCTGACAGGTGACCCCGGTTGTTGCCGTAGGCAGAATGAGGGCTCATATGCAAGGATCCGCTGCGGTAGTTCACTTGCAGGTAGTTCATATTGATGCCAAAACTGGTATGGCAGGCAGCTCGGGCCCCGCTGGGAAACTCCAGCTGGAACATCATGGTCTCTTCCACCTCATGGTAGATCTCAGGTCTGGTAGTGGAAGCCTGTGCAGTTACGGAAACAGGTTCTTCACCGGTTGACAATCTAGCTCCTTGTATGGCATATACTCCCATGTCGCCGGTCACCCCACCACCCATCTCTTTTTTCTGTTTCCAGTGATCCGAACGCCCGTCGAAATATCCGGCAGCAGAGGTGACCATTTTAACCTCTCCGAAAGGTTGATCTTTAGCCACTTTCATGTAGGCTTGGATATTGGGATCGTGTTGACAACGATAGCCGATCGCCAGCTTTACCTGATTGGATTTGCAGCTGTCGATCATTTTTTGACATTCCGCTACCGAAGTCGCCATAGGCTTTTCGCACCACATGTGCTTTCCGGCTTCCGCCCCTCTGACGGTGTATTCACAATGCATAGAAGGAGGGAGTACTACATAAATAATATCAATGTCGTCATTGTTGGCAATGTTGTCATAGTTCTGATAATTATATATGTTCTTATCTTCAATGCCATATTTTTCCTGCCATAACGGGATTTTATCCGGGCTACCGGTGACAATACCCTTTAGTTCGCAATGCTCGGTTTTCTGTAAAGCAGGTGCCAATAGATCTGTGCTATAGTATCCCAATCCCACCAGGGCTACCCCCAGCTTATCTTTTTTTGGCTGGGTGGCGCTGAGTAAAACATGAGGCGAAAAATATAGCGAGGAAGCTACCAGGCTGCTTTTTTCTAGAAATGTTCTGCGAGTCGTTCCCATGAAGAGGTTTTTCTGGTAAAATAACAAAAATTAATTACGGATGACTAATTACCAATGACGAATTGAGGTATGAGGCAGGCCTAGAACCCCAACCTGGGTCAAGTTTGCAAGTTGGCCCTTAACCAGCAAATAAGAAACAGCACGAAATCGAAGGTTGGTTTTTAAAGCCAGAATCCATTAAATGGAGGACTCTCCATTAAATGAGATTGCTTTGCTTCGCGCGCAATGACGTACTAATTAGCGTGGCCTGGTTAGAACCCCAACCTGGGTCAAGTTTGCAAGTTGGCCCTTAACCAGCAAATAAGAAACAGCACGAAATCGAAGGTTGGTTTTTAAAGCCAGAATCTATTAAATGGAGGACTCTCCATTAAATAAGATGGCTTTGCTTCGGGCGCAATGACGTACTAATTAGCGTGGCCTGGTTAGAACCCCAACCTGGGTCAAGTTTGCAAGTTGGCCCTTAACCAGCAAATAAGAAACAGCACGAAATCGAAGGTTGGTTTTTAAAGCCAGAATCCATTAAATGGAGGACTCTCCATTAAATAAGATGGCTTTGCTTCGCGCGCAATGACGTACTAATTAGCGTGGCCTGGTTAGAACCCAACCTGGGTCAAGTTTGCAACTTGGCCCCATTAGCTTCGGAATACCAGTGATTTGGAGGCTTTCAATCAAAACTTTAAATTGACCGATCAATTATAATTCCGGTCATGTTCAAACATACAATACTCTTATTAACGGCGCTTATCACCATCCCTCTTTACAGTCAGGTATCTATGCAAGATCTCCAAAGCGGATTTCACTGGCGAAATATCGGACCTGCCAATCAGGGAGGCCGTATTGTAGATATCGAGGCCAGGCATGACGACTATACCAAGGTTTATATAGCCACTGGCTCGGGTGGTATCTGGAAGTCCCTGAATGCAGGAATTACCTGGGAACCGGTATTTGATCAGTATGCTACCGCCAGTATCGGTGATATAGCTTTGGATCAGACCAATCCCGAAATTATCTGGGTAGGTACAGGTGAAGCTAATAACCGCAATAGCGTGTCCTGGGGAAACGGCGTCTATAAATCCACGGATGGCGGAAAGAGCTTTCAGCATTTAGGGCTTGAGGAAACTCATCAAATTGCCCGGGTAATTGTAAATCCCAATGATGGGGATCAGGTTTGTGTTTGCGCTGTCGGTCATTTGTGGGGATACTCTGGCACCAGAGGTGTTTTCAAAACTGAAGATGGAGGTCAGAGTTGGAATAAATTGTCCAATGGACTGCCTGATGACGGAAAAACCGGTTGTACGGATCTGATCCAGGATCCCAACGATCCCAAGATCATGTATGCCGCGTTTTATCACCGGTTGAGGCGACCCTGGCACTTCCATAGCGGCGGGGAGTTGGGGGGTATTTACAAAACTATTGATGGGGGGGAGAGCTGGAAAAAACTCACCAATGGCTTACCGCAAGTGACCGGACGAATCGGATTAGCGCTTTATGCCAAAGATCCCCGGATATTGATGGCTTTGGTAGAAGCAGAGAAGACGGATACTCTGGCAATTCCGGGTAGTGGGGTTTACCGGTCGGAAGATGCCGGGGAATCCTGGGAATATGTCAATACTTATAATAACCGGCCGTTCTATTATAGCCAGATCCGCATCAATCCGGGAGATGATCAAAAGGTGTATGTGCTGACCACCAGGTTTATGGTTTCGGAAGATGGTGGAGCAACCTTGACCAACGGCAGTGAGGATGAGGAGGTACATGGAGACTTCCATGCTCTATGGGCCGACCCCCAAAACCCTCATCGTTACTACCTGGGGGCAGATAAAGGGTTATCACTCACCCACGATCATGGCAAGAAATTTTTATTGTTCGACAATCTGCCCATCGGCCAGTTTTACCGAATAGGATATGATTTTCGGGACCCTTATTATGTTTATGGCGGATTTCAGGATAATGGCATGTACGGAGTAGCCAGCTTTTCGCGGGATGCCAGGGGGATCCTGAACGACTCCAATTGGAAACTGCACTGGGGTGACGGACAGTATATCCAGGTAAACCCCTTCGATTGGAGACAGGTTTACACTTCTATGGAGAATGGGGCCTATTTTAATTACGATCCATTGACTCATGAAATCAACCGAATTAATCCCACCGCATCAAACATTGTCAACTACCGGGAGTATTTTCCCGAAGATCCCCATGATCCTCCCACGGCCCTGCGCTTTAATTGGTCTGCACCGCTGTGGTTGTCAAGCCATGATCAAACCACCTTATATGCCGGCGGAAACTTCCTTTTTAAATCTCCGGATAAAGGGCAAAGCTGGGAAATCATCAGTCCGGATTTGAGCACTAACCATCCCGAAAAGCGGGTTCAGGGGGTGAGTGGCGGTATAACCCCTGATAATACCGGGGCCGAGACTCATTGTACTATTTCCACAGTTTCAATATCACCCATTGACGAGGATATTATTTGGGTAGGCACGGATGATGGCAATGTTCAGCTGACCACCGACGCTGGAAATAGCTGGAATAATTTGAGGGGTAATATACCATCGGCGCCTGATGGAATCTGGGTGAGTAGGGTAGAAGCTTCCAATTTTCAAGCCGGCAGGGCCTACGTTACCTTTGATGGCCACCGGTCCGATCACTTTGACACCTGGGTTTTTGTAACTGATGACTATGGCAAAACTTGGAGGAGGATCACCAATGGAATTGCTTCGGAGGAAGTGGTCAGAGTGATCCGGGAAGATCCAAAAAATCCAAACCTGCTGTTCATCGGCACTGAAACAGGGATCTGGTGGAGTATAGACCGGGGCGCCCAGTGGTCCAGGTTAATGCCGGGAATGCCAACGGTTTCGGTTTACGACTTGAAAATACATCCCCGGGATGGGGATTTGATCGCTGGCACTCACGGCCGCAGTATTTGGATCATGGACGATATTACCCCCCTACAGCAATTGAATCCGGACATACTATCACAATCGGGGTACCTCTTCGATCAAAAAGTGGCCACCATTTGGGACAACGTTAGCCGGGGCGGGCAGCGGGGGCACTTCTGGTTCTCCGGTGAAAATCCTAAAACCATCAAGAATACTTCCAGCATACCCAGGGCAGAATTTCAGAGCCAGGCGTCTATTAGCTATTTTCTGGGGGGGGATGTTACCTCAGCTAAGCTTATTATTGAGGAGATTGACGGTGATAGAAGCAGGTTGGTGGAACTTGAGCCCAAGGCTGGAATAAATCGCTACTACTGGGATCTTCAATTTGATACCCAGGCATATAATGATGAGGAATATCAATATATTGATAGTGTATTCAACGCCCTGATAGACCGGTATAATTATAATTCCCTTAAACGTACCTACACAGCATTCCAGGAGGCGGAAGATCCAATAGAAAGACGCGAAGCAGTGACTACATTGACCAGGGGCTTTCTGAGGCTGGATATTGATGAGCAATTATTGGTGCCTAAAGCCGGGGTTGGAACCTATCGGGTTACTTTGCAGGTGAATGGAAGAAGTTATATGAAAACCTTAAATATCAGAAAGGACCCACTGGGGCACTAATGTTTTAGTTCACTTCCTTAATCCTCAGCAAATGTACCCATCCCTTGATCTGGGTATCAGCCTGGCTGGGGTCAAGCACATCAAAGGTAACATCGGCTACATAGTAGTAGATGCCTCCCGGCAGTGGATTGCCGTTCTTGTCCCGGCCATCCCAGTTGATCAAAATATTGCCTTCATTGCCGGGGTCTTCGGAATTGAAACTGAACACTTCTTTACCCCAGCGATTGACGATCTGGATGCTCACCGTCTCCACAAAGCGGGGGCATTTGGTTAGGTCTACATTCTCAAATCCCGGCACATCGAAATACGCCTGGAACTCATCATTGATATCATCTCCGTTGTCGGGAGTGAATACATTGGGCAGATAGTAGTTAGGACAATTGTCGATGCACAGCATCTCGGTCAGCGGGCTCTCATTGCCCGAGCGGTCCACCGCTGAGATGCGGTAACAGCCGGCAAACGAGGAGAGGTTCTGATGGATGAAGAAGGTATCGGGCACGTTGGCGATCAGGCTGAAGGCGCTGTCTACCCCGGTAGCCGAAAAGTAGATATTAAAACTACGGATATCATCATCGCAGGCTGCATCGGGGTCCCGCTGCCAGCTCAAGGTATTGCTGAAGTCACTGAACCCGCAGGACTTGTCAGAGAGAAACTGCTCGCAGTCGGGTACCTCCAATGACAGGATCGGGGTACAGGGCGGGATCTCATCCCCGGGCTGGGCACAGATGATCTGGCTCTTGTTGATCAGCGGCTCGGCGATCAACGGGTTATCGTAACTGCCAAAGGTCTCCACAAAATAGCAATACTCAATATCCTGGGACAGGGGCTGGCCGGTAGCGCTGCCGTCATCCAGGAAAGTCAGTCCGGCTACCGTGACATCCACCTGGGCGATTTCTACCAGCTCATCAGGGTCTGAGGCCAGTACATTGTCGCGGTAGATGCGATGGATGGGAAAACTGCCGGTATTGATCGACCAGGGCACCTGAGCCTCCCAGTTCAACTCTATGGACTGATTCAAAGAAGCCGCATCCAATCTTACCGATGAGGCAGTGGAGGAGCTGTCCACTACCGTGCCGTTGGCGTCGAACAGCTTCACCCGGTAGTTGTATACCTGCTCGGCAGTGTTGAGCCCGGTATCGGTAAAGGTAGTATCGGTGAGCCCGCTGGCCAGTACCGTGCGGCCCGCCTCTCCGCTGAAACCGATGGCCCGGCTCAGCTCATAGCGGTAAGGGGGGGGGAAATACCCCGGCCTCCACATTAATGGGTTGTATCCAGCGCACAAAGATCTCTCCGTCGTCCACTCCGGTCTGGGTGATGTCCACGTTGGTGATCACCGACCCGCTCAGCTCTATGGTGGCACAGATCTCCTGGGAGGCGTAGCTGGTGCCGCCGGCAGGGCCGGGAAACACCGCTACCAGCCGGTAGCAATAGGTGGAGCCCGGATTGAGCCCCGCTCCCCCGTCGTCATCGGTGAATATGGTTTCATCTGCGCCCACAGTACCCACCAGTTCATAGCCGGAACCTTCCGGAATGCCGATGTTACAGCCTTCCGGGTCAAACTCAAAGCTGCCGATACGGCGATAGATCTGTACCTCTACATCAGGATGGTTGGGACATTGATCCAGGTAGGGTTCCCATTGCAGGTTTACCGAAGTACTGCTTCCCACCTGCACGGCGGTCAGGTCCGGGGCCGGGGCCACTACGGTGACATTCCAGGTCTTGATATCCACCAGGGGCAGGTGAAACTGGTCTACTGCCGAGCTGTCGGTCACTTTGAACTGGATCTGATAGGGCCGCTGGCGCACATGATCGCAGTTGGTTTCCCACTGAAAATCCAACAACCCCGGCTGGGGCTGGTATTCAGGGGGAAATACTCCGGGAGGGGCGCTGTAGGTGGCAAATTCCAGGGGTACGTTGTTGTACACTCCGCCGAAGCTTTCCATCAGCACCAGGTCACCGTCCGCGTCGTTGCCCTGTACCAGGGCGGTCAAGGTGGTGCCGGCTTCAATACAGGTGTCCTCGGGAATGAGCACTTCCGGGCGCTGGTTGTCAGTACCCTCCACGATGATCTGCATGTCCCGGGTCACAAACCCGATCTGGCGGTACTCTCCATTGATCTTGCGCCATTCCTGGATGTGGAAGGCCACGTTGTATTCCGAAAAGTCGCCCTGGGAGTTATCCAGCAGGTTGCCGGGAGCATCCCAGATCAGGTCACCCACCACCGGGTCCAGATTGAGGGTGGCCGGCCCGGTCATCCCCTCATTGCCCAGAGCAAAGGTAAAAGGTTCAAGATAAAAATCTGGGTCGTTGAGTTGTTCGTAATTAACCACCGGCTGATTCTCATTCATCAGTGGTGTAACCATCACATAAGAAAGGCTGTCACCATCCGGATCAAAAGCTCCGGGATTATGGATAAATTTAATACCAACCCCGGCATTATCTATTGGAGGGACCAGTAAGATAGGAGAGCTGTTGAGACCTATAAAGGGGTCAATCAATATTTGTGATTCGATATAAAAAGGGAATTGATCAGAAGCCCCTGTATTAATATTGACAATTTCATCGTTGCGGTTTAACTCTCGATAACTGATGGTATAAACCCCCGGGGAATTATAGGTGTGGGTGATCTTGATAATATACTGCTCAGTCTCATCGTTTTCCCCATGGAAAATACCATCAACAAAAGAGTCAGCCTCCAGATTCAGTTGTACTTCCCTCCCGTCACCAAAGTTAATCATGCCATCGCCAAATCTTACGCCAAACTCTACATCCGCGAACGCATTTACTGTAAACTCATAAGTCAATGCCACATTGGAGATCCGGCGGGAAGTGATCTCGGCAGCCCGGATATGGGTGGCCAGGGCTTGTTCAATAGTAGATAGAAATAGGATGAGGACCAGGGGACAAAATCTGTAGATTAAACACATATTGGATAGAATGAATAATTAGCTGCTGAAATTCTGTTCCCTTGTTAAGCAGACGGAAAAAACTATACTGGGGTCAGCAGATATAAAAATTAATTACTCAGATTTTTATTGGTAGGCGCTGCTTAAGACTCAACAGGTTTGAGGATCAACATGGGAACCCGGGCATGAAGAGCTAACTTCTTAGTGATACTTTTGTGGAACAACCTCTCCCATAAGTTACGCGACGTTCTTACCAGCGTTAAAACATCTACCGGCTCTTGTTTGATATACTCGTCCAGCATGGTAGCAACATTTTCACCGTAAATGAAGCGGTGTTTGTGGGGTATGTTGTCCAGTAAATGATCTACATCAGAGGTAACAGGTTCCTGGTTCGGTTCCAGGACTTGAACCACTTCGATATCGGCCAAGGGGTGTGTTTGTGAAAGACTTTTTAACCATTGAAAGTTGTTTTGTGAAGGGAGCCTCTCCTGGTCAACTGCCAGAACAATTTTGCCATTCAGGCCAAATCTAGCCTCCGGGGGAATTATCATTACCGAACTACGACAGGTTTTCATTACCGAAAAGGCATTACTGCCTACCAGCTTTTCCAATGCCGCGGTTTCTCCCTGGGTACCCATCACCACCAGGTCTTCCTCCGGGTGAGTTATCTGGGAGTTAATGGCCTTATTTAGGGGCAAATGTATGGATTTGAATACCATATCAACTATCTGATGGTATTTCTTCTTTTCGATCCTGGTCTGAAGCGTTTCCATGTTCTTTTCCGATTCTTCGCGCATCAGTTGCTGTAGGGAAATCATGGTGGCTGCTCCGGCATGCGGCTCGTAATACGCGTTTAGGATAAGTAATTGCTCCACTTTTAAGGCTTGTGCCATATCGAGAGCAAACACAAAGGCATTCCAGGCACCTTCGGAGAAATCTGTAGGTATAATTAAGCGCTTCATAATTCGGGGATAACTTACCATACTATGGTAGTCATTTCCTGAGCAGAGTACCATTAGCTGGATCATACCTTGATATGATAATGGTCATTATATTTTAAACTTAGTTTAATGGGGATTTGCTGGATATATTATAGGAAAGCTTAAGGCAGTTCACTAGCTAACGGTTATATTAGGGTTTGTTTGAATCTAATTCCTTCTTTGATGAGACCTTTCTTTTGTTTTTATCTATTATCACAGATGTTTATGGTGGTGTGGAGCTGCCAATCCCAACCATCGGAGATTCAGCCCGATAACGAGGCCGTCGATTTTGAAATGGTGGTGGAGGGTTTAAAAAATCCCTGGGGAATGGCTTTTTTACCTAATGGAGATATACTGATTACCGAAATCCAGGGTGAAATACGCATTGTGAGGGATGGTCAGTTGCTAAAAAAGAAAATAGAAGGTGTGCCCGAGGTTTATGTTAGAGGACAGGGAGGGTTGATGGATATTGAGCTCCACCCGGATTTTGCCCATAACCAATGGCTGTATTTATCTTATTCCAGCCCCAGGGGTGGGGGCAATGGCGGTAATACGGAAATTTCCAGATTTAGCCTGAAAGGCAATAAGCTGGAAGATCAAAAAATTCTTTATAAAGCTGTTCCAAATACCACCAGGGGACAGCATTTTGGCAGTCGCTTGGAGTTCGACCAGGAAGGTTACTTATATTTTTCAGTAGGCGATCGGGGCAACCGGGATGTAAACCCACAGGATATTACCAGAGATGGAGGAAAAATTTATCGCATCAATGATGATGGCGGTATTCCGGAAGGCAATCCATTTGTGGGACAGTCAAAAACCAAAGAGGCTATTTTTTCCTACGGCCATCGCAATCCTCAAGGAATGGCCATGGATCCTGCAACCGGAAAAATATGGGCGCATGAACACGGCCCCAGGGGTGGAGATGAACTCAATATAGTAGAGCCTGGAAAAAATTACGGCTGGCCGGTCATAAGCTACGGTATAAATTACAACGGGACCTCATTTGCAGAAGCTACTGCTAAAGAGGGAATGGAGCAGCCGGTGATTTATTGGGTGCCTTCGATCGCTCCTTGTGGTATGACCTTTATCAAAGGCGATCGATACCCGGGCTGGGAGGGAGATCTAATTTTAGGATCACTTAAATTCAGTTATTTGGTACATGTATCAATAGAGGATGGAGAAGTAGTGGGTCAACAAAAAGTGGCTGAAGGAATAGGCAGGGTCCGAAATGTTGAACAAGGCCCTGATGGCTATCTTTATGTGGGAATTGAAGGAAAAGGACTTTACAAACTAGTAAGGCGTGAATCTTAATGCGTTTTTCTAACACATCTTATGAAAATATTTACATATATTCATATATTTGCCAGATCATAATTATCAAAAAGGTTGAGTAATCGTACCCCTAAAGGAGGCTTCAATGGATTAGAGAGGTGGATTCCGTTATTAGGATGGATCAAGGACTATCGTCACACCCAGCTCAAGGATGATGTAGCCGCTGGGATTACCGTGGGGGTGATGCTAATTCCACAGGGTATGGCTTATGCCTTATTGGCCGGTATGCCCCCGACTTATGGCCTGTATGCCGCAACTATACCATTGTTTATCTATGCCATATTTGGTACTTCCCGCCAACTTGCTGTAGGTCCGGTGGCTATGGTTTCCTTATTGATTCTATCGGGAGTAAGCAATTTGGCTGAACCGGAAAGTGAGGATTATATATCCCTGGTGATTCAATTGACCTTAATGGTTGGCGCTATTCAATTGTTATTGGGTTTATTCAGACTGGGGTTCCTGGTAAATTTTCTTTCCTACCCGGTAATAAGCGGATTTACTTCAGCGGCCGCGTTGATAATTGGTTTAAGCCAACTGAAACACCTGTTGGGAATAGATATCGGTCGTACCAAGTACATTCATGAGATTTTGATGGATGCCTACTACGGAATGGATCAACTACATCTAATTACTCTGGGAATCGGTTTAGGCGGAATATTGATCATCCTTTTTTTTAGGAATTATATAAAGTCGGTGCCGGGAACTTTAGTGGCGCTGGTATGCGCGATTTTATTTGCTTATTGGTTTCAGCTGGAATCAGAAGGGGTAAGAATAGTGGGTACTGTACCTGAAGGTCTGCCATCAATGGCCATACCAGAGATGAGTTGGGATGGTTTCAATGCTTTATTCACCACCGCCTTGACCATTTCACTGGTAGGATTTATGCAATCCATTGCAGTGGCCAAGTCAGTGCAAAGATCATCTCAGGATTATAAGATCGACGCTAATCAGGAATTGATAGCCTTAGGCTTGGCGAATATTTTAGGTTCATTCTTCAAATCAATATCTACCACTGGCGGATTTTCCAGGACTGCGGTAAATGTGCAAACTGGAGCCCAAACCGGTATTGCCTCTATTATCAGCGCTACTGTGATAGTGCTAACACTGGTATTTCTGACCCCTTTGTTCTATCATCTGCCCAAGGCTGTCCTGGCTTCCGTTATCATGGTCTCCGTGTTTGGCCTGATCAGCGTGGGTGATGCAGTAATTCTGTGGAGAACGGACCGTCGTGATTTTATCATGCTGATGGTAACATTTGCCTCTACTTTAATTTTAGGTATTGAACAGGGTATTCTGGTGGGAGTAGTACTATCCCTGGCTATGGTGATATATCAAAGTACTTATCCTCATATTGCTTCACAGGCAAAATTACCCGATACCAATTACTACCGTAATGTCGATCGCTTTCCACAGGTGGAGGAAAGACCAGACCTGCTGGTAATGCGTTTCGACGCCCCTCTCTTTTTTGGCAATATCAATTATTTCAAAGATCGTTTGACTGATTTGATGGCAGAAAAGGGAAACAGGCTAAGGTTGGTGGTGCTAAATAGTGAATCAATAACCGGTTTGGATAGCAGTGCGGTGCGAATGCTTCGTGAACTTTTACCTGATCTAAAACAAAGAGGGATTAATGTTTTTGTTTCCGGAGTAATTGGACCGGTGAGGGATGTCATGTTTAAAACGGGTTTGATCAATGAGATTGGCAGGGATCACATTTTCATGCATATTCACGATGCAGTAAACTACTATGATAATAAATTTCACGAAGAAGACTTAAAAGAACATGCCCTGCAGACCAACATTAACAACAGGGATCCTGAAGATGGCGAAAATAGTTAAAGAAAAGGGCAAACTAATACTCATAGATCTATGACCAGCAACGCATTAAGCCATGAAAAAATAGAAAAAGCAGCCTATATATTGAAAGCTTTGGCCAGCCCGATTCGCCTTCAGATCATCAACCTTCTACGATATCATGAAGAGCTTACAGTCAATCAGATCAGTGATCAGTTGAAGGCAGAGCAATCTTATATCTCTCACAACCTTTCACATATGCGGCTGAAAAAGATATTGAGTTGCCGCCGGGCGGGCAAGAATATCTATTACCAGTTGAGAATGCAGCAGGTACTGAAAGTACTGGATTGCATGGAGGAGTGTGAACTAGATCTATAAAAGAAATTTTACTCTAAACAACCTATTAATTAAATAATGATGATTGAGTTATTAAGTCAACCCTGGCCCTGGTATGTGGCCGGCCCCCTGATCGCATTTGTGATGTTCCTGCTTTTGTACCTGGGCGGTAATTTTGGTGTCTCAGCCAACCTGAGAACCCTATGTGCCTTGGGTGGTGCGGACAGAGTTTCGGACTTTTTTCGATTTAATTGGAGAAATCAAATATGGAATCTGGTATTTGTGCTGGGAGCGGTACTGGGTGGCTTTTTAGCACACCGTTACCTAACCATAGACCCGGGAATCAATTTAAACCCCAATACCATAGCTGAGTTGGAGGAGTTGGGAATTAGGGGGGCAGGTGAGGATTTTATTCCCCTGAGCTTATTTAACTGGGACCATTTATTGACGGTGAAAGGTATTATGTTGCTCCTGGGAGGTGGGTTTCTGGTGGGCTTTGGCGCCAGGTATGCCGGTGGCTGTACCTCTGGACATGCTATTAGCGGATTAAGCGATCTGCAGATCCCTTCTTTGATTGCGGTCATTGGCTTCTTCATCGGAGGTTTGTTTGTTACTTATCTAATATTGCCAATTTTAATATAGCCCATGAAATACTTAAGATTCTTATTGGTGGGGGTGGTATTCGGAGTTATCATGACTAAATCTGAAGTGATAAGCTGGTACCGCATTTATGAAATGTTCAAATTCGACTCTTTCCATATGTATGGTGTGATCGGCAGCGCCGTTATTACCGGGATATTGATAGTACAGTTCATCAAGAGAAGAGCAGTAAACTCCATTAATAGCCAGCCAATCAGCTTCACTCCCAAAAATCCCTCTGTAGCACGTTATCTCGCAGGTGGAATTATTTTTGGATTGGGTTGGGCTATGACCGGGGCTTGTCCCGGTCCAATGTTCGTATTGGTAGGTCATGGTATAGGAGTAATGGTCGTGGTTATAGCCAGCGCTGTTTTAGGGACTTTTGCTTACGGATTGATAAGGAATCAACTTCCGCATTAAACCAATAAACATGCTGTGATGGCTACCAAGCACGATAATTTTACCAACATAATTGCCTCCGCTACTCCGGTGTTAGTGGATTTTTCAGCCGAGTGGTGCGGTCCCTGTAAAATGATGCCCCCGATCCTGAAAGAGCTCAAAGCGGAATGGGGAGATAAAGTCAGAATAATTAAGATCGACGTAGATAAAAACCCAAAACTGGCAGCAGCATACCAAATACAGGGTGTCCCGACACTGATATTATTCAAGGAAGGCCAATTGGTATGGAGGCAATCTGGAGTGCAGCCCGCTCACCAGTTAAAGGCTATACTCCAGCCTCATCTTTAAGGTTCCAAGGATTGACCACTCAAAATAACTATTTCCCCCCGTTGGCTTTAAGGTCAGCGATACATTGGTCGTCCAATGGAGGAACAGTTTCGGTATTAACTAAATTTTCCGCGATATTCCCGGTTTGCACCACCCAGTTCATCAAACAATCTTCCACATCACAGTGATTGCCGTGTTCGGTATCCTGGTGGTCGCTCTGGAGTGGTGTTCCTATATTTACCAATCCCATAACATGGCCAAACTCGTGATTCAGGATGGTTGATTCCAGCAAACTGCGGTTGGGTTGCAGCAATCCGCCAGAAAACTCCTGCACAGTAGACTGGAAAATGGCCATTGAAGTATTACGGTAAGCGATACCTAATACCTTGGAATCGTCAGTGTCTTGATGGTAAGCGCCGTCGGCAAAAAAAATGTAAGCTGCCATAACATTATCCCGGTTATAAGCGGTACGATTTTCATCCTCAATAGCTTGAAGGTCCTGTACCGAATAAGGTGCCAATCCGGGGGAGGCCAGGGCAGTGGTATTAAAAGTGATGCCTTCAGATTTATTCAGGTACGTTTGCAGAAAAGCTTTCAGGTTATTTAGAGCCGTTTCTGTGGGCTGGAACCCTTCCACATATTGAATTTCCACGGTAAGCTTTTGAAAATCCTCCCCGCTTAGAAAGTCATTGGCCGAAGCTCCCACCGGTTGTTGGTTGGCGGACTTATCGGGGTCTGTGCCCATATTTCCGGGATCCGGATCATCTGATTCGGAGCAGTTGCTCACTAATAGCCCGGTTAGGCACAGTGCAAAAATCAATCTGGGAAACTCTGGAATTAGCTTAACTTTCATCGACTCATATTTTAAAACAAAGAACCACAATATGGTCACTACTTCAAATGCAAATTTGGTATTGCGCTACAGATGTAAGATGTAGGAAGGGAAACCACGTCATTAGGATAAATAAACTGCTGTCAAGCTAGCTCACAGCTCAACAACAGTTATTAGAATTTGTAAACCGACAAAGTGGTATGTAAATTATAAGGAATATAATAACACCTATTCAATCCCATTATGAAAAGCACCACTAAAAATAAGTCCCGCCGGAATTTCATGAATACCCTGGGTTTGGGTGGATTGAGCCTGGCCGGTATGGCATTTGCACCTATTGAAGAACAATTAGAGTACACCACACAGAAGGTCAACAGAAATTCCAGCCCCTCCGAGCTTAAAATTACCGACATGAGAATCGCTGAGATAAGCGAGGTAGTATTTCGTACTCCAATTGTAAGAATATATACCAATCAGGGAATAGTGGGTCATGGAGATGTAAGGGACGGGGCAGCCAAACAATACGCATTATTTCTCAAGAGCCGCATTCTGGGAGAAAATCCCTGCAATGTAGAACGGCTGTTCAAAATTATCAGCCAATTTGGCCACCATGGGCGTCAGGGTGGCGGTGTTTCCGGGGTGGAAATGGCTTTATGGGATATTGTCGGTAAGGCCTATGGGGTGCCGGTCTATCAACTGCTGGGAGGGAAATACCGCGATCGGGTCAGGTTGTATTGTGATACTACCATCTCCCAGGATCCCCAGGAGTATGCCCAGCGGATGCAGCAAAGGGTGGACAAAGGCTACACCGCCTTAAAAATGGACATTGGCATCAACCTGCTACAAGACACTCCCGGCGCCTTGATCAACGCCCCGGATGGAGATCTAAAGCCCTATCAGTATGAGTATCGTCAATATAATCTTACCAAACACCCTTTCACCAGGGTGCAAATCACCGATAAAGGTTTGGACCGGCTTAAGGAATTTTTAGAAGTGATGCGAAATCAGATTGGCTATGAAATACCTATGGGCACTGACCACTGGGGCCATTTTGGGGTAAATGAGGCTATTAAGATTGCCAGAGCGGTGGAGAAATACAACCTGGCCTATATCGAGGATATCATCCCCTGGCAATATACCGACCAGTGGAAGGAGATTACAGGCTCCACGGTTACTCCAACCCAGACCGGTGAGGATATCTATCGTTTGGAGGGTGGGTTTAAAGAGCTTATTGATTCCAGGGCGGTAGATATCGTTCATCCAGACCCTAACACTGCCGGTGGTATACTGGAAACCAAAAGGATTGGTGACTACGCCGCTGCACAAGGCATTGGCTTTATGCATCATCATGCGGCAGGCCCGGTATCATTTTTGGGATCAGTGCACAGTGCGGCCGCCACCGAAAATTTTATGTGGCTGGAACATCACGCAGTTGACAGTCCCAGATTTGAAGACTTAGTTACCGGCATCGAAAAACCCCTGGTACAGGATGGATATGTTAAAGTACCTGAAAAACCCGGCATCGGAGTTGAACTTAATGAGGAAGTGGTGGAGGAGTTTCTGATTGAAGGAGAAAAAATGTTTGCACCCACCCCTGAATGGAATGAAATTCGATCCTGGGATCGATTGTGGAGTTAATATTCATAGACATTAAAACTTGCATTTTAGTCTTCATTACCGATATATGAAACGTAGAAAATTTGTTAAGCATACCAGCATGGCACTTTCTGCCCTGCCATTTATTCCCGGATTTGCCCAAGCCAAGGAGCATACTATACTGTTGATCGGCAGCGGTTGGTGGGGTATGAATATTCTGAATGTGGCAATAGCCCACGGCCATTGCAAAGTGGTGGGGATCTGCGATGTGGATAATGCTGCATTGGACAAAGCGCATCAGGATATCACTAAAGTATCTAATCATGACCCTAAAAAATACCGGGATTACCGGGAAGCCATCAATCAGTTGAAGCCGGAAATCGTGATCGTAGCTACTCCGGATCACTGGCATGCTTTACCGGCTATTGCTGCCATCCAGGCGGGAGCCCATGTCTATCTGGAAAAACCGATCGGACACACCATTGGGGAAGGCCAGGCTATATTGAAGGCGGCCCGTGACCATGATCGGGTGGTGCAGGTGGGAACCCACCGCCGGGTGAGCCTTCATAATATTGCCGCTATGGAATTTCTCAAAGCAGGGAAAGCAGGCAAGATCAGCCAGGTGAAGGCCTTCATCAACTACAACCAAAATGCCGGTTCACCAGCGGAGGACCAGGCGCCTCCAGATGGCTTAGACTGGGATTTTTATCTGGGCCCTGCGGCCCATCAACCATACAACCCTCAGATTCATCCCCGGGGTTTTCGGCAATTCCTAAATTTTGCTAACGGCACCATTGCCGATTGGGGCATACACTGGTTCGATCAGGTTTTATGGTGGACTGATGAACGATATCCCCGCACTGTTTATTCACATGGCGACCGCTTTGTCAAGCAGGACAGTGGGGATGCCCCGGATACCCAAATGGCGGTGTTTGAGTTCGAAGAATTTGCCCTTACCTGGGAACATAAACTCTGTGCTGCCAATGCCAATACTGACCATAACGTAGGATGTTACTTTTACGGAACAGAAGGCACCTTGCATTTAGGTTGGATAGATGGCTGGACTTTTTATCCGGCAAGCGAAAATAGGGAGAAGATCCAATTTCCAGCCACCTTACATATGCCAGATCATCAGAACATCAAAGAGCTCTGGGCAGATTTCCGGGATGCAATTTCCGAAAAGAGGCTACCGGTATGTGACATTGAAAAAGGTCACCTGGCTACCAATATGAGTTTGCTGGCCATGCTATCCCATAAAGTGGGGCGCAGTGTGGCCTGGGATGGCGAAAAGGAAATCATTATTAATGACCCGGAAGCCAATGAATTCCTTAAAAGACAGTACCGCACACCCTGGGAGTATCCGGAATAAAACCTGAATCACAATGATTCCAATATTTTAAAACCACCTTTGATTACTAAACTGATGCAAAGACTATATTTTACCTTAACCTGCGCCTTGACCTGCGCACTAGTATATGGACAACAGAAGGAATTCACTCCTGAAGATACCGAAGTTTGGGAACCAGTTCCTGAGGTAGTAACTCCAGGAGAACATAATGCCGATCCGCCTGACGACGCTATGGTGCTGTTTGATGGTTCTGGCCTGGATCAATGGGAAGTACCAGAAGGCAGTAGTTGGAAGGTTCAGGATCAGATCCTGACCATTGTGCCTTCCGCATCACAACTGGAACACCCGGTTAATATCCGCAGCAAGAAAAGCTTTGGTGATATGCAAATGCATATTGAATGGCAATCTCCCACCGTGATTGAGGGTGAAGGACAGCGCAGGGGTAACTCAGGCATATTCATCCAAAGCAGGTATGAGCTCCAGATCCAGGATTGTTACAATAACCCCACCTATGTAAATGGCCAGGCTGGCGCCATATACAAGCAATCCGCTCCTTTGGTGAATGCCTGTAGGGAACCGGGTAAATGGCAAAGTTATGATATTTACTATACCGCGCCCCGGTTTGATAACATCGGCCTTTTGCTGACTCCTGGCTATATCACGGTGGTCCACAATGGGGTGTTGATACAAAATCATACCGAGATCAAAGGTATCATTAAGCATGTGGGATTACCACACTATGAGCCGCATGAAAAGGCGCCCCTGATGCTGCAGGATCATGGAAATCCGGTGAGCTTTAGAAATATTTGGGTAAGGGAGCTTTAACGGGCTAATTGACCCGATTGGTGACGGCCTTCCCCTGGTAAAACTCTATGATGTTTTGTGCCGCCAACCTGGTTATCGGGTTTCATGGGTTCCGGTTCGGTGGGCGTCCAGACCGGTTAATCTATCTGTATGAGATTGCTTTGCTACGCTCGCAAAGACGTTCTGATGGGGTCTTGAGTGAATAAAGACACTCCCTTTTCTCGTCATCGCGAGGACCGCAGGGACGCGGCGATCTCCCTGTTCAGCAAACAGGAAACAGCGCGAAATCTGAAGGTCCTTTTACTCATAAATTGCATGATAGCCAGAGTTTTGGTATACAAAATAACCACCCCACAGTTCATTTCGAGCTTGTCGAGAAATCTTTTTAGTTAGTAGCAGGATCTGGCTTATTTACAAAAATTTTATGGATTTGCTAATCAACCAAAAAGATCCCTCCACTTCGGTCGGGATGACTGTGAAAGGACTAGCTGGTTAGTATAGCTAACTCTCTCCCAAAACAAACCTTTAGGTGGCCTTTAAAGCCAGAAACCAAAATAGTGAAGACCATCCCTTGAATGAGATTGCTTTGCTACGCTCGCAAAGACGTTCTGATGGGGTCTTGAGTGATAAAGACGCTCCCTTTTCTCGTCATCGCGAGGACCGCAGGGACGCGGCGATCTCCCTGTTCAGCAAACAGGAAACAGCGCGAAATCTGAAGGTCCTTTTACTCATAAATTGCATGATAGCCAGAGATTTGGTATACAAAATAACCACCCCACAGTTCATTTCGAGCTTGCCGAGAAATCTTTTAGTTATTAGCGGGATCTAGTTCTTATAACTATTTTCCATATCAGTGTGCTAATCAACCAAAAAGATCCCTCCACTTCGGTCGGGATGACTTTCAAATGGGTATTGGTTTTATATAGTTACCTCCGTTCAGCAAACAGGAAACAGCGCGAAATCTGAAGGTCCTTTTACTCATAAATTGCATGATAGCCAGAGTTTTGGTATACAAAATAACCACCCCACAGTTCATTTCGAGCTTGCCGAGAAATCTTTTAGTTATTAGCGGGATCTAGTTCTTATAACTATTTTCCATATCAGTGTGCTAATCAACCAAAAAGATCCCTCCACTTCGGTCGGGATGACTGTGAAAGGACTAGCTGGTTAGTATAGCTAACTCTCTCCCAAAACAAACCTTTAGGTGGCCTTTAAAGCCAGAAACCAAAATAGTGAAGACCATCCCTTGAATGAGATTGCTTTGCTACGCTCGCAAAGACGTTCTGATGGGGTCTTGAGTGAATAAAGACACTCCCTTTTCTCGTCATCGCGAGGACCGCAGGGACGCGGCGATCTCCCTGTTCAGCAAACAGGAAACAGCGCGAAATCTGAGGTCCTTTTACTCATAAATTGCATGATAGCCAGAGTTTTGGTATACAAAATAACCACCCCACAGTCATTTCGAGCTTGTCGAGAAATCTTTTTAGTTAGTAGCAGGATACAGCTCGTTTGAAGATGTGTTTCACTAGTCTGCTAGTAATATTTAGCTTTAACGGGCTAATTGACCCGATTGGTGACGGCCTTCCCCTGGTAAAACTCTATGATATTTTGTGCCGCCAGCCTGGACATCTCCTGGCGCGCTTCCAGGGTAGCGGAACCAACGTGAGGAGTTATGGCCACATTTTCCATTGCTAACAAGGGGTTGTCCGGTTTCATGGGCTCAGGGTCTGTTACATCCAGGCCGGCTCCCCATATTTCCCCGGACTGCAATGCCTGTATTAAATGCTTTTCATTATGTACCGGACCTCTGGCGGTATTTATAAATATGCTGCTGCCGCGCATTTTTTCAAAAGCCTCAGCATTGAAAATGCCCCTGGTCTCCCGGGTCAATGCGCAGTGTACCGAAAGCACGTCACTGGTGGACAGGAGATCATCAAAACCTACTTTTCTGGCATTGAGTTCTCTTTCGGCGATACTGTTGACGGATCGGTTACAGTAGATTATTTCCATATTATAGGCCTGTTGGCAGCGCCTGGCCAATTCAGCGCCAATCCTTCCCAGTCCAAAAATGCCCAGGGTTTTGTGCTGTAATTTCTGACCCAGATGGGCTTGGGGCTGGAAACTTCCCCAATCCCCGGCTATGATGGATTTATGCAGATAGCATAATTTCCGCGATACCGCCAACATCAACAGGAAAGCAATATCAGCAGTAGCATCATTCATGGCTCCCGGGGTGTTTCCTACCACAATATCAAACTCCGCGGCTGCGGCATCGTCAATATTGTCATAGCCCGCCCCGTATTGGGAAATCACTTTCAAGTTTTTACGAGCCTGTAAAAATGAGCGATCTATTCTATCCATCCCGGTGCACAATAAGGCCTGGCAGTCTTCGGTGGCGTCTAATAATTCCTGCGGCGACATGGGTACCGGGTGAGTCCACTGGCGTACTTCCAGACCGCTTTTTCTCATATCTTCCACGCCATTGGCGGGAATGTTAAGTGTAACTAATACCTTCATGTGTTATGTAAACTGGTGAGGATTAAAGTTATCGGGAATAATTTTTCCTGGATTGAGAATACCATGTGGGTCCAGCGTTTGTTTCAGCAGGGACATTATCCGGATCTCCGGCTCAGTACGGCAATTCTCCAGATAGGGCTTTTTTTCCAATCCGATACCGTGCTCCGCCGATATTGATCCACCAATCTCTAGCAGCGGTTCATACACAATTTCGTTGATCCTTTGGCGCAAGATTGGCAGGTCATTAGCTTTATCCACCATCAAATGGATGTTTCCATCCGCGACATGGCCAAATGCAAATACCTTGTCGACCTCATCCAGGTTTCGCAATTTCTCCACCATGCCATTAGTGATATCACCTATCATGGCTATGGGCAAACTTATATCGAAGGACTGCGGTACTCTGCACTGGGCTACCAGCACCTCCACATTTTCCCGGATAGCCCAGAACTTCTCTAATTCCGAAGGAGCATAAGCTGGTACGGCATCCAGGATCAAACCATGTGACAAGGCGTGATCAAGCAAGTTTTCCCAAAGGGCCTGATCCCTGGATTGATCACTACCTAAACCCTCCAATAAGACATAATAATCAAACTCAGTACTGATGGGACTGGTCATGGTTGAATGGCGGCCAGTCAAAGCCTTGAGGGTAGATTGCCAGATAAGCTCGTAGCCACTAAGCATTCCAGATAACCCTTGTTCCATAAATTTCAAGAATTCCACCACTTTCCCGTAATCATTTAATCCGATGAAAGCGCTTATTCTACTTTTCGGGGCTTCATGCAATCTGAATACTGCCTTAGTTACAATACCCAGAGTACCCTCTGATCCTATGAATAGCTGTTTCAAGTCATAGCCGGAGTTGTCTTTAATTATTTTCTTCAGGGATGAGAGTATGGTACCATCTGCTAAAACCGTTTCTAACCCCAAAACCAAATTCCGGGTCATGCCATAACGAAACACCCGCAGTCCACCGGCGTTGGTAGCTATGATTCCGCCCATTTGTGCAGATCCTTTCGCCCCAAAATTTAGCGGGAACCAAAGGTTATGTTCACGAGCTGCATTTTGTACCGCCTCCAGGATGACACCGGCCTCCACCGTCAAGGTCCTGGCCTGGGGGTCAATTTCCAGTATGCTATTCATTTTTTCCAAGGATATGACCAAGTCGGTGGCGCCTGATTGAGTGCTGGCCACCAGGTTGGTCAACCCTCCCTGCACTACCAGGGGCTGTTCATGCTGGTGGCAAAGTTGCAGTACCTTGGATACTTCGTTGGTATTTTTGGGAAGTACCAAGGCCAAAGCGGATAAAGGTTGATCGGTCTGCCAAACATGGGGATAGCGATGGCTCAATTCCTCGCCGGTTATTATTTGCTCTGGTTCTAATATCCGATTTAATGCTTTTTCTAATTGGCCCATCTTTTAAAATAGTGATTAACCGCACTTGATTTTGGGTGAAGCTAATTTACGGTTTACGGAAATCAAAAACACATCATCCGGTATTTGTGGCTGCGACTCAACAAGTAAGGTAATAACCCCGGTTGTAAGGTTGGCAGGTTTCTACTATATTCGGTCCCGGATAAGTACCTGTAAATTGAACTACCCTCAACAAAAACAAAAGCTGCTGATGAAATACCCTGCCATTGAGGATCTGAAATGGCGGGCCAAGAAAAGGATACCTAAGGTGGCTTGGGAGTATTTGGTTACCGGAACCGGCAGGGAAGAACTTGTCGACGCCAATGTAAAGGCCTTTGAGAAGGTGAAGCTCACTCCGCAATTTTGCAAGGGACAACTGTCCCCCAAAACCGAAACCACACTTTTAGGGCAGCAATATCAGGCTCCTATCGGCGTAGCACCGGTGGGCTTGACCGGCTTAATGTGGCCCAGAGCAGAGGTGATTCTGGCCAAAACCGCGGTGAAATATAATATTCCTTTTACGCTTAGCACCCTGGCCACGGAAACCCCGGAAACTGTGGGTCCGCATGTAGGAGAGGTGGGGTGGTTTCAGCTTTACCCGCCCCGGGAGCCGGAGTTGAGAAATAAGATCCTGCGGCGAGCCTGGGATCATGGGTTTAAGAAATTAATGATTACCGCGGATGTTCCCACTCCAAGCAGGAGGGAGCGTACCAAAAGAGCCGGTTTAGGAATGCCGCCAAAGATCACACCGAGCTTTATATGGCAGGGAATTACCCATCCGGTTTGGTCATATGGCACTTTAAAAAATGGACTGCCCACGCTCAGAACGGTGGAAGATTATGCGGAGTTTAAGACTATGATGTCGGTAGGTGAATTCGTTGAAGGCCAAATGGGCGGTAACTTGACATGGGATTATTGCAAGCAGGTAAGAGACCTCTGGCAGGGACCCATAGTAGTTAAGGGTTTGTTACATCCTAATGATGCTGAAACAGCCGTGGATATCGGGATGGACGGCGTGGTAGTATCCAACCATGGCGCCCGCCAGTTTGATGGCGCCCCTAGCGCCTTAGGCTGTCTACCGGCTATCACCAGGGCGGTGGGAGGTCGCACCGCAATATTATTTGACAGTGGGGCACGCTCCGGCCTGGATGTGCTAAGGGCCCTGGCCCTTGGTGCGGATTTCGTTTTTCTGGGTCGGGCTTTCTTATACGGGGTAGCGGCTTTAGGTGAATTAGGCGGTGATCATACGGCGGAGATCCTTATCGGTGATCTGAAAAATAATATGGTGCAGCTAGGAATTGAAAACCTGGCTGATCTGCCAATTTTAACCGATATATAACAGGGCTTTTAACTTGCCTGAAGCAGAACTCACTTCTACCAATTGGAAGGCAGTGTCCTTCATGATCATCAGCGCACTGGCATTTGCCATAATGAACCTTTTGATCAAATATTTAGCTAGTATCTCAGCTTATCAATTGGTACTGTTTCGATCCCTTACTTCTCTGGTGATCTGCTACTTATACTTGAAGCATCAAGGCATTAATCCCAGGGGCAATAGCCGTGGCTGGTTGCTTATGAGAGGCCTGGTGGGGACACTGTCCATGACCTTGTTTTTCCTATCGGTGAAACTTATTCCCTTGGGGTCAGCGGTATCCATCCGTTATCTGTCGCCCATCTTTGCAGTGATTCTAGCCATCGCCCTATTGGGGGAAAAGGTGTTAAAGCGACAATGGCTGTTTTATGCCCTGGCGTTATTGGGGTTGTTTTTATTACGGGGGTTTGAGGTGCAGTTACAGAACTACGGCTTTTTATTGGCGTTGGGATCGGCTGCCAGCAGCGGGATGGTTTATGTGATTGTCAGGAGAATGGGAACATCTGAGCATCCGGTAGTGGTGGTTTGGTATTTTATGGTCTGTGCCTCCATCATCAGTTTCCCGATAAGTCTGGCCACCTGGGTAAATCCGACTACCGCGCAGTTACCAGCCTTACTGATTATTGGGATTTTCGGGTTTTTCGGTCAGTATTTTATGACCAGGGCACTACAGATGGAAGTAACCAATAAAGTATCGCCGATCAGGTACACAGAAGCCATCTTTGTGATCATTATCAGCTATTTATGGTTCGGTGAGAGCTATACGCTTTTAGGCTTTATCGGCATGGTACTGATCATGGTGGGAATGACCCTCAATGTATTAATAAGAAAAGTTAAGCCTGGCCTTCCGCCATAAATTGATCGGCCAGCATCAAAATAGCAGCGGCTTGAGCCACTTTTTTAAGCTCTAGCTTGTTTTTAGCCAGCTTATGCAAGGCCATGAGTTTCTTCTCCGGTTTCCCATAGGTGGATAAAATTTCCATCACCTCCACCCGGCTTCTTATTTCATTGATTTGGTCGAGGTTGGGCAGGGCGGGCATGCCACCCAGTTGTCCCAGATTGTTGCCGGTCAATATCTCACTGTGGCGTATTGACTCTGGCAGCTGATCCACTCCAATACCATGATCACTTCCGGGTTTGTTAACCTCGAATAAAGCTTCTCCATGGGCTCTGCAATACCAGTTGCCCCCCATTCTGGCTACCTGATCCAAGGTTTCAGGTTTCAATCGTTTTTGGTCATCCAGTAATTGCCGCTTTATATGGATATAGCTTACTTGGCAAATCACCAGGTTTCCAGCCCCGCCTTCAGTACCCAGCTCAATGATGCGATCCACCCGACACTCAAAGGACACCGGACTCTCCATTACTCTTGGTGGAGAAACTGTCTTGGAAGCCGCCGGAGTGAAGCCCGCCTTATCAAATTCATTCACTCCCCTGGGATATTCGGTGCTGGCTAAGGACATTTGTTCAATCATGGCATGATCCACTATATTAACCACCACCTCCGGGACCATCTGCACATTGTCCAGGGTATGCTTGGTGGTGTTATCCCAGCCGCTGCGGGCAGGAGAGAAGATCATAACCGGTGGATTGGCGCTAAAGACATTGAAATAACTGAAAGGGCTTAAGTTTACCTGTCCTTTATGGTCCACGGTACTGGCAAAGGCAATGGGCCTGGGGGCCACAGCCGACAGCAGCAAATGATGTATGGCCCCTAAGGATAAGTCTTGGGGATCAACGGAGTGAAAATCTGAGGTGTCCATAGCCTGGTTAATTTTCTATTGCCGGTAAAATTTGGGTACTGACCTGGCCAAAACCTACCCGGTGACTACCCTTTGACCCAAATCCGCGCATGATAACCGTATCGTAGTCATGGAGGAAGCTTCTCTGGGATCCGTCATTCAGGGTGATGGGCTTACTGCCCCCCCAGCTCAACTCCAATAGTGAGCCAAATGACTCCTCAGAAGGGCCACTGATGGTTCCTGAAGCCATCATGTCTCCTACATTCAGGTTACAGCCGTTTACGGTATGGTGCGCCAATTGTTGGGCCATGTTCCAATACATATACTTAAAATTAGTCTGACATACTCTGGTTGCTGCAGTCTTTTCAGGCTGTATATATACCTCCAGGTTTAGGTCATAATTCTGATCCCCTTCAAATTGCAGGTAGGGCAGTACGGCCGGCTCCTGGACCGGGCCTGCAGTTTTGAAAGGAGCCAATGCTTCCAAAGGAACTACCCAGGGGGATATAGAGGAGGCAAAACTCTTAGCCAGAAATGGTCCCAGTGGAACATATTCCCACTTTTGAATGTCCCTGGCAGATAAATCATTAAACAGAACCAGTCCAAATATATGTTCAGCTGCCTGGGTAGTGGAGACCCTTTCCCCCAGACGGGTCTCCTTGCCGACGACAAAAGCCATCTCCAATTCAAAATCCAATCTTTGGGAAGGCCCGAACACCGGCGGCCCATCGGCGGGTTTGGTCTGACCACATGGTCGATGCACCGGTATGCCACTTTCCACAATGGAGGATGATCTGCCGTGATATCCTACCGGAATATGGCGCCAATTAGGTAAGAGGGCATTTTCGGGATCCCGGAACATCTTGCCCACATTGGTGGCGTGCTCTATGCTGCTGTAGAAATCCGTATAATCTCCCACCTTTACCGGCATATGCAGTTTTGCCCGGTCCATGGCCGCCAGCGCTTTAGGATACTCTCTCAGGGCTGCTTCAGGATCACTTAGCCAGCCTCTTAGCTGTTCCCGGACTTTTCCGGTAATGGATTTTCCCAAAGCGATAAAGTCATTTAAATATGTCGATCTCAGCGCGGACTGGTCCAACTCCAGGTCAGAAAAAAATCCTAATTCATGGCATACCGCCAGGTCCAATACCTGGTTTCCAACCGCGATGCCGACACGTTTTTCGCTATCTCCGTCGGTAGAAAAAATGCCGTAGGGAAGGTTATGTAGGGTGAAATCCGAGTTTGAAGGTATCTCAATCCAACTCTTCAGGTCATTCATAGAACGAGGTTAATGTTTGTTAAGCTAATTAGATAAAATCCTTTGAAATAGCCAATATGATATACATGGCATCAATCGATATCATCGAAACCAAAATACTGCCGTGCGTTGTAATAACACACCTCTTGCACGATTTTACCTATCAGGGAATAATCTTCCGGCAATTTACCGGTGTCGATATCCCTGCCCAATAAATTACAAAGCAGTCTTCTGAAATACTCATGCCGGGGGAAGGATAGAAAGCTCCTGGAATCCGTCAGCATACCCACAAAACAGCTTAAGAGGCTCATATTGGAAAGGGCGTTCAATTGTCTTTCCATACCATCCAGCTGATCCAAAAACCACCAACCAGATCCAAATTGTAATTTCCCTTTGATGCCGCCGTAGCTAAAGTTACCGATCATAGTGGCCACCACCTCGTTCTGAGATGGATTCAGATTATAAATAATGGTTTTCGCTAATTTTTCATCCCGGTCCAGGGCATCCAGGAATCGGGATAGCGCATAGGCCTGTGGATAGTCTCCAATGGAATCAAACCCACTGTCCGGACCAAGACTCTTGAAATTTAGATAACTATTATTTCGCATGGCGCCTAAATGAAACTGCTGCACCCAGTTCCTGCTGTGATCCATCTTAGCCAGTTCCATTAACAGGTAACACCGCAATGACAATTTTTCCTCTTCTTTTAAATCATGGCCAGCCCGCAATTTAGTGAATGCCTTTTCCACTTGGGCCCCGGTGAATGTAGCCCAGGGCAGGTATTCCAATCCATGATCGGACAACCTGCACCCATGTTCGGAGAAGTGATTATGTCTTTTAAGAATAGCTTCTAAGAGATCATCTATGTTATTGATATTGAGATTAGTAACCTCTTCTAACTTATTTAAATAGATGATAAAATCATTGGAGTCATTCCAAGCGGTCAATTTATCGGGTCTCCAGGTTGGGTAGACATTAAATCGATGTTCCTTTGCCAGTTCTTGATGGGCTTCCAGGTTATCCAACGGATCATCGGTGGTGCAAAGCACCTCCACCTTCATCCGTTGCAACAGGCTTCTGGTGCTGTAGGAAGGTAATGCTAACAGTTCATTAGCCGTCTCATAAATATGCTTGGCAGAATCGGTATTTAACAGTTGATCTATATTGAAATATCTGCGTAATTCCAGGTGGGTCCAATGGTAAAGCGGGTTGCGAATGGTGTATGGAGCAGTTTCTGCCCATTTCTGAAATTTTTCCCAATCTGAAGCTTTACCGGTAATGAAAGATTCCTCAATGCCATAGGTACGCATGGCCCGCCACTTGTAATGGTCGCCTTTCAGCCAGATATGGGTGAGGTTTTTAAAGTTGATATCGTTGGCTATGTCATGTGGTGGTAAATGATTGTGATAATCAATGATAGGCAGCTCACGGGCGTAATCAAAATAGAGTTTCCGGGCAGCCGGAGATTCCAGTAAAAAATTTTCATCCATAAAGGACAGACTGCTAGAGGTCATAGCTGAAGGTTTTTCATTACCCGTACTCTGGCAAGGGCGGTTTCCAGGCCTCTTAACTCTGCCAACCCCTTCAGGCGGCCGATTGCGGAATATCCGGGAAACCGCATAGGCTTTTGTAGATCATCCAGCATGCGAGGGCCGTGATCCGGTCGCATGGGTATTTTTTGGCTTGATGCCGCACGATCTGCCATCTCTTCCATCAAAGCTAGCATCACCTCTACCATATCCACATCACCGTCCAGGTGATCGGCTTCATAAAAACTGCCGCCCTCCTGCCTTTTAATACTTCTAAGGTGAACAAAATGGATCCTTTGGCCCAGCTTACGTATCATCCCTGGCAGATCATTTTCTGGCCGAGGTCCCAAGGAGCCCGTGCAAAAAGTAATACCATTTTGGGGGTGCGGGGAGCAGGATAAGAGGAATTCAAAATCCTCCAAACAACCCATGATCCTGGGCAAGCCGAACAATGGATACGGAGGGTCATCGGGGTGGATACCCAGGTTGATGTCGCTTTTTTGCGCTACAGGCATAACCTCCCCAATAAAGTACCGCAAGTTCTCCTTTAAGCTATCCCGGTCAATGTCCTTATATTGCTCCAGTTTTGTTAAGAACACTTCCGGGGTAAATTGTTCTTCATATCCCGGAATGCCGGCCAGGATATTCCTCTCCAACATTTGCTGGTGACGAAGATCCAGGGATTTCCAATAAGTTTCGGCATTTTCCAGGGAGCTCTCCTCATAATCATGCACTGCACCAGGCCGCTGCAACTGAAATACATCATAGGCAACCAGCGCCAAATGATCATAGCGCAGGGTTTCGCTGCCGGTGGCAGTGGGGTAATTCAGATCGGTCCTAGTCCAATCCAGTACCGGCATAAAGTTGTAGCAAACCGTTTTCAGCCCGCTTGCCGCCAGATTTTGCAAGGTGATACGGTAATTTTCCAGATAGCGTTCCCGCTGGCCATCGCCGGTTTTTATGGACTCGTGCACGTTTACACTTTCCACTACCTCCCAGGAAAGGCCGGCTTCTTCGATAGCAGATTTGCGATGTTGGATGTCCTCAACCGGCCAAACTTCTCCCACCGGGATATGATGGAGCGCCGATACCACGCCTGTGGCCCCGGCCTGTTTAAGGTACGACAGGCTTACTGGATCGCGCGGACCGTACCATCTCATGCATTGAATGAAATTCATAGGTCAAACTCCACTGTAAGCGCTGAATCCCCCATCCACGGGAATGACTATACCGGTTATAAATTTGGAAGCATCGCTGGCCAGATAATGGATAGCGCCGTTGAGCTCCTGCGGTTCACCAAATCTGCCAAATGGAGTGCTGGTGATTATGGCTTTGCCCCGGTTGGTCAAACTACCATCAGAATTGGTGAGCAGATCCCGGTTTTGTTCACCGATGAAAAACCCCGGGGCCACTGCGTTTACCCTGATCCCTTCACCGTGTTTTTTGGCGAATTCTACGGCCATCCAGCGGGTAAAATTTTCTGCGGCAGCTTTGGCTGCGCTGTATCCGGCAACCCGGGTAATGGCTCTGCTCACGGTCATGGAGCTGTAATTGATAATTGATCCCTGGTTTTGTTCAACCATCATAGCGCCAAAGATCAATGAGGGCAGCACTGTGCCATGGAGGTTTAACTTCACTACCTGGTCAAAAGCATCCATGGACATCTTAAACAGGGATTGATCCGGTGCCACCACCGCTCCCGATTGATTGCCGCCGGCAGCGTTTAACAAGATGTCCAACCGGCCGAATTTTTGAGCGATTTCATTTTTTACCGCTTCCAGAGAAGATCGATCCAGTACATCCGCCACCAGGGGCAGGGCCACTCCACCATCACTGGCAATCTGGTTGGCCGTGGCGGTAATGGTCTTTTCCGTTCTGCCTATGCAAACCACTTTAACGCCGTTGGCGCCCAGATACCTCGCTGCCTCGCCGGCCAGTACACCCCCGGCGCCGGTAACCAGCGCCACTTTGTCTGTCAGGTCAAAATAATTATTGCTCATAAAATGGCTTCAGATCATAAGTAGGAAAGAGTGAGGATATCAAAACGCCAGTTTATCCGGTAGAAATTTAGCTGCCAGATCTTCGTAATAGGGTCTCAATTCTGAGACATTAGGGGGAGTGGGGGATTTACTGTATAGGTCGTAGGGGTTGAACTTCTCAACCCATTTAAACATTTTATGGTCTTCCTGATTCATCAAATGGTGGTAGGCTCCTTCTTTATGCTGGGCATAAAAGGAATGGTAGCGTATCATGTAAAGGGCTTCCTGCGGAAGGTATGGTTTCATGATCTGATAAAGATACTCATCGTGTCCCCAGGACATGTGTACCTTATCCAGCCCGCAGTGTTCCCGGTAAATGCCCAGTTTGGTATTGAATTCAGGATTATGGTTATCGGGGTTATCTTGGAAATATTCCCAGTATACAATTTTGGGGGAGAAAGCGCAGCCCACAGGGAAAGTATCACCTACCACCGCCCACTGCGGTTCACCAAAAAGGCATAACACCTTACCCAAATCATGAATAAATCCCGTAAGTATAAACCAATCCGGATGCTGGTCTTGACGGATGGCCTCAGCAGTTTGCAGCAGGTGCTGGGTTTGGTCCAGGTCGATATCCGGATCGGAGTCATCCACTAAGGTGTTGAGGAATTCAACCGCTTCCCACAAGGACATTTCCTTTCGCTGCAACGTCAAAAATTCCGCCTCCTTGTCCAAAACAAACTGGTAGGTTTGATTGAGGTGATTTTGCCGGTAAAACTCCCGCACGGTATCTCGCTCGGGGCTTTGGTAATTTCGGAAATCTTCCTTGGTTTTAGCGCCCGGTTCCGGATATCGCGCTCTCAAATCCCGCTCCCAAAGCTCTTCGATATCCAGGGGCTTTTTAATGGATTTCATAGCCTTAAATTAGCAGATTCTAAGCACCCAACCAAACATATATCCCAATGATCGTCAGGATCAGGAATACCCCCAAAGGTCTAGCATAAGTCCAGTGTTGCAGTTCCAGGTTAGCGCCCGACCGGGGTTTGAATATTTGTTGGACCGGGTAATAGTAAGATACGGCAAACATCACTACCATGTTGAGTACAAATTCAATACCCCAGATATGCACAAAATGCAGATTGATGGGAGTTATGAACATGGCCATCAAATAAAAGGCCAAGCCGGTAAACAAAGCCGCTTTGGCCGCTGTGGCGGAGATCCTTGGTATAAAAAACCCCGCGATCATCACCGAAGCGATAGGAATAAAGAAGATCCCGTTCAGCTGTTGCAGCAGTTGGTATAGACCTTCGGGGGCGCCGGCCACCATCGGCGCGGCCAGGATAGCCACGATGGCCAGTATCAACGAGACCAATTTCCCGGCTTTTACCATTTGCCGGTCGCTGGCCGCTCTATTGATCAATCTTTTATAAATGCCCTCACTAAAGATGGTGGCGGTACTGTTTAGCACACTGTTGAAGGTGCTTAAAACCGCTCCCATCACTACTGCGGCAAAAAAGCCTACAAAGCCCACAGGAAGCACCTGCTTTATTAACTCCGGGTAAACCGTATCCTGCTGCTGGTAGAGGCTATCACCGAAATAGTAGAACCCGATCACTCCGGGGACCACGATGATGACAGGCACCAGAATTTTAAGTATACCGGTATACAACAACCCTTTTTGGGCCTCTACCAAGGATTTAGCGCCTAATGCCCGTTGGATAATGGCCTGGTTCATGCCCCAAAAGTAGAGTTGGTTGATCACCAGTCCGGTAAACAGTGTGCCAAACGGCAGCACCGAATCCGGGGCGCCGACCACGTTGAATTTTTCCGGACTGTGCCGGTAAACTTTCAGCAATCCAGTAAGCAGGTTGCCGTCGCCGATATCCCATAAAGCCAGAATAGGGATCATTAGACCACCGATAAATAAGCCCACGCCATTGATGGTATCGCTATGGGCTACTGCTTTAAGCCCTCCGAAAATGGCATAAATGGAACCTATCACCCCGATACAAATCACGGTGATCCACAAAGCCTGTGATTGAGACACCTGCAGCCATTCCGAGATCCCGAAAATACTTTCCAGGTTGATAGCCCCGGTAAACAGCACGATAGGCAGCAGGGTCACCGTGAAAGAGATCAGCAGGAAAAAAGCCACCAGGGTGCGGGTGGTGCCGTCAAACCGTTGCTCCAAGTACTGGGGGATGGTGGTCAGCCCCATTTTCAGATAGGTGGGTACGAAATACCAGGCCGCCACTACCAGGGCCAGGGCAGAAGTCACTTCCCAGGCGATGATGATAAAACCATTCTTATAGGAAGACCCATTCATCCCGATGAGGTGCTCAGTGGAGATATTGGTGAGCAGCATACTGCCGGCGATCACTACCCCGGTAAGGCTTCTGCCCCCCAGAAAGTAGCCTTCCCGGCTATCCAAAGCGTGATGGCGCAGCTTATACCAGGAGTAAACGGCCACCAGCAAGGTGAAGCCTACGAAGGTGACAACGGTGAGGGTCAAGGTTTATGGATGAGAGGCGGTTTTTGTTTAGGACGAAAAGATAGGGAAAATTACGAATTACGAATTACGAAAGACGAATGAAAATTTGAGGTAGGCCTAAATTTAGATTACTGTCAGATTTTTTGCACTTGGTAGCTATTCTCTACTTGTTGATTTTTTGCTTCGCTGCCTTAGAGGAAGATATTGGATGCTCAACCATCTCGGGGCAGAATCAGCTATCAACACTAGTTTCTAGCACAGAATGCCTAAGTCCGGTATAAACTTGATACGCCTTACATTCGGCTCTCGCTCCGTTTCCTGCTCCTTGACCTACTCCTTGACCTACTAATCTCGCCCTAGCCGGGCTGACCAAAGCTATTCCAGGGTAGGTTTGGATTGGAGATGCGGACCAGCAAATGAAATCATAAACCACATAAGCCGCACCCTGTGGAGTTTATCTTTTATGGTTATCAGAGCAACCTAGGCTATATAATAGGATTGCTTCAGATCCCTTCTTATGACTTGCTTTTGATTGCAGCGGCACATGATGACACCGTCTTATCCAGTCATTGCGATGCGCGTTAGCGCAGAAGCAATCTCATCAATGGTAGAATCGAAGCCAGGATGTGGTAATCGGTCCTGTTGTTCAAAAAGTAACATCAATCATACCTAGATTTTTAAACACAACACCCGACGACGACATGTAATAAATGACTATCAAATTGAAGATTTGTTATGAGAAGGCTAAGAATAATGCTATAAATCTGTAAATAATGATAGAAATCAAGCTAGTTTGGAATCCGGTATAGACTTTTCATGCACGTAAGGTTTTCTCCAATTTCCCACTTTCTTTTAGCGGCATAATCACCTACCTTGACCACTGAAGCTGTTGGAGTGTCCCACGCTGCGACAGTTTTCTCAACCTAAAAACCACTTAAATATGAGAAAGCAAAGACCTCCGGTCGATGGCCGGGATTCTATTCTCTTTTTTCTCTCTTTTCTCTCTTTATACTGTAGCTCAGAATGATCTAGAATTCAGTGCTACTCCACCGGCTCCCAATGCTGCCAAACTTGCACAATATGGATTGATACCGGTTAACCTCCATACCGGCGCCCCTAATATTAGTGTCCCGCTTTACCAAATCGATTTCGACGGGATGAGTTTACCTATCAGTTTATCCTATTTTCCAGGTGGGATTAAAGCAAACGAAGAGGCTAGTTGGGTAGGACTGGGATGGTCTCTAAATGCCACCGGTGTAGTCTCCAGAACCATCATGGGCACAGACGACCTCAAACAAGATGGGCCCAGAAGGGGATATGTTTACGACCCAGATATCATTCCCCAAGAGGTGGTTGAATTCCACTCGGATTTTTGGGATCACCTACAACAGGATCAACCGGATACTGAACCAGACATTTTCACCTATAATTTATTTGGTACTACTGGAAAATTCTTGCTAGGTAAAAAATCTGAAAATAACAATGAAGTAGTTGTAATTAAAATTCAAGAAGACCCCAACCGAATTTTATTTGATGAAATAAGTCAAACTTTCGAAATAACAACGGTATTTGGATACAAAGCAGTTTTCACTGTTAAGGAATATACCACCAATTTAAGTGGCTCCTGCCCATGCCCCTCCCTTGGTTCAGCTACTACATGTCAATGTGAGAATCAAATTAATGTATGTGACGATGCTCTGATCGATATCCAGCAAGTTAAGTCTAATGGAAACTTTAGGACTATCTCATCCTGGTATCTTGCATCAATCACCAGCCCTCGTGGTGAAATAATTACCTTTGATTACAAACTGAACCCATTAGGTAATAGTGAGTATGTTTCTATATCCTCACCCTATTTCGGTGAGCAACAAACCTTCTTGAACTCGGGAAGTGCCGGTGACTTAAGAAACACTAAAAGCTG
Source organism: Cyclobacteriaceae bacterium (assembly GCA_965224285.1). GTDB lineage: Bacteria > Bacteroidota > Bacteroidia > Cytophagales > Cyclobacteriaceae > JAJCYK01. Next base: position 1,084,960 of record OZ245043.1, on the reverse strand, counting down.
TTCCAAGGTAATTCATGAAAACATCTACCTCAATGAGATTAATTATAAATATTTGAGCATTAATTTCAACAGCAGTGATAGAACTGATTTGCAAAAGAACATTTCTTTTACCAACGATCCAGGCTTCCCTCAAAATGAAAATGCTTTAAAGAATCCTCAACGGTTAACCCAAATTGTAGTTTCCGATAATGTAAGGAATCAGGACATCCAAGTGGTCGACTTTTCCCAGGATTACTTCAATGAAAATGATCCCCAAAGTGATCCGTTTTTGGATTGGAGATTACGATTATTACAGGTCACTACTTTGGATCAAGTATATTCCTTTAGTTACTTCGACGGCTTGCCATCAAAGGACACCAAAGGAGTAGATTACTGGTGGTATTACAACGGTAGAGATGATAACGAATATGTAGTTCCTGCTTTTGTGGTGCCGCCTTCATTCCTGGATCCTGAAGATAGAATTCCAACCAGTACCTACTATCAATCACCGGAACGTATTCCAAATTTTGATTTTGGTAAAGCAGGTCTTTTATTTAGGATGGATTATCCGACAGGTGGACATACAATCTTCAACTATGAACCTCATATTTATCAAACAACAGAATCTGAAGAGGGCAATCCCTTAGAGCTCCTAACATACTCAGTTAATGGACTTTCACAGAATTCAGAATTAGCGTTCAGCTATACGGGACATTTTGGAGAGCCAGATGGGGACTGTCCCTCTGCTGTGGAAGTGGATATTACCATTCAGTGCAATGAGTGTAACCCTTTAAACTGTCAGTGCTCAGTCGATTTTGCAGATTGGGTTAAAACAGCATTCGAAATTGTTGACGCGAATACTGGGGCTGTGATGATGAGTTATGATTTTACTTTTTTGGAAGATGCTACTCAAAATGGTCAGCACTCTTTTTTTATTGAAAGGAGTTTGTTCCCCCCTGGTGACTATATCGCAAAAGCTTATGCTATTGCGGATGGTGCTGGTAATGTAAAGTACTTCGGTAGTGCCAATATAAGCTATTATAATATTTGCGATCCACAATATCAAAGTGTACCAGGTGATCCGACTCCAGTAAATAGAATTGCCGGAGGCGCACGGATCGAATCAATTGAATCGTTCAGCGAAACTGGATTATTAGCAATTAGGAGATCCTACAAATACCTCGATAGTAATCTTGGAGCCGGTGAGTTTAGCTCAGGGAAACTAATGACTCCCCTGAGGAATTTATTTAGTTGGGTGAATCCTCTGGAAACCAATTTATGTTTTGACTGCTACTGGGTTCTAAGTTCCGGTTCCAGCCTGCCCAACTCAAATGCTGCACAAGGATCACATATTGGTTATGACAATGTTGAGGAGATAATAGAAAGTACGAATGGGGTTCAAACTTCAGGCAGTACTATTAGTTTCTTTGAGAACCAACCCAATTTGGTACTACCCCTGGCACAAACTACCCAAAGCTTTCAAGATCTTAATGGACAACTGACCAGTGAATTAGTCCTGACGGATGTTGGAGAGGTTAAAAGTGTGTCAGAATTTAGAGATTTTTCAGATTTGACCGGGACTACCTATGGCATAAAATACTCAGGAGGCGGTGGTAGCGCCCCCGTTTATATTTCTAAGGCGTATGCTTTAAATTCTCATTTCGTACAACCTAAGCAAGTTGAGATTACTCGGCACGATCAGGGAACGGCACTTAAAACAACTGAGAACTTTATTTATAATCAGCAATTTCTAGTTACACAAGAATCCCAAACGGCTAGTTCTGGTGAGATTGTCAGTAAAAACTACAGGTATCCATTCGATTATCTAACCCCAGCCTCGACTATTGATAATATGATTCAGCGCCATCAAATTGGTGAGCCCATTGAGGTAATAGAAAAGGTAAATGGTATAGAAGTAAAAGCTGTTGGAAGGGAGTACCAAACGGATCAAAATAATTTAGTCCCCGTCAATACTCACATATACGAGACTTCCGAGCCAGGAGCAGGTTTTACAAGTTCCATAGATGGGGTAGCATTTCCTTCTTATTCTCAACGAGCTACCTTCCACCGATACGACAATGAAGGCAATGTCCTTGAGTTCAGTAAAGAAGATGATGTCCATATCAGCTACATCTGGGGTTATGATAAAACCAAGCCAGTGGCTGAACTGGTCAACTGCTCCTTTTCCCAAGTTGAGGGAGTACTGGGCACAGGTTTTAATCTGGGTTCAGGACCGTTAACTCCTACCCAGGATGCTCAACTTCGCACTCAACTGCCCCAAGCCCAGATCACCAGCTACACATACGATCCCTTAGTGGGCGTTACCTCCATCACCGATCCCCGCGGCCTCACCACCACCTACGAATATGATCAGTTCAATCGCCTTAAACTGATCCGGGATCATAATAATAATATCGTGCAAAAGTACCGCTATGAGTACGGTAATGACGGCACCCAGTAGATTATAAACCGGCCACTTTAAATTGCCTTAACCACTTAATTTCTCAATTAGCAGCTATATGAACATTACTACTTACCACTACACTGCAATTTCCCTCCTTATTCTAATTTCGGTCGTTCCAAGTTTTGCTTCTGAAAGGAACCATTCAATGGTCTGTACCACTCCAGCCAACCCATCAGTCTCCAATACCACCGATACCACCGCTACTTTGACCTGGGATGCGGTGGCCGGGGCTACCAACTATATCATTAACTACAAGCCGGTTACTACCAATGTGTGGACCGCCATAGGCACCGGAGGGGCCAATTCATGGCAACTTACCGGACTGGCTCCCGGCAATACCTTTGATTGGAAGGTTAAAGCTGATTGTGGGGGAGAGGAATCTAATTTTTCCATTACCACCCAGTTCATTACTACTGGTACTTATGAAGAAATTTCCGTATGTCCTTATCCTGAAAATTCTTTTGTCAGGGTGGTTACAGATAGGCAAGTTATATTTTGTTGGGACCCAGTATCTGATATCGATAGATACATAATTAACTTTCGTCCAGTTGGTACCGGTAATTGGCTGGTTTTAACCTCGACCAATCCCAATGGTGAAACTGCTAATTTAATACCCAGTACCCAATATGAGTGGAAAGTAAAAGCGGAGTGCTCCAATGAATTAAATAGTCCCTTTTCCCCGACCCAAGTATTTTCCACACTTTCCGATAGGATCACCGGGGCTGGTAACTTATTGGCCAATGCTGGAGGCATCGGAACTACGGATTGGATGGACTCCGATAGCGATGGGTTGGCAGATTACTGGTGGTTTTGGCCTCACATGAAAGGGGGGGATTTTTCGGTTGTGACCGGAAATGGGTTCAATGGGAGTGCTCAAAGGATGCAGGTAACGGGGACTCGAGTCCTTATTAGAAATACCTTCCCTTTTGAGGATAATGTTATGTATCGAGTTTCATTCAAATATCGTTCAAATATCAATTGGGGAATTAAGGGGAATACTGCTCAAGCTCCAGGTATTCAGTCCTTTTATGGAGCAAATCTTGGTAATGCTCAAGCCGTATCCTTTACCGCTACCAGCAATTCCAACGATAATGGGATCTATATTGACAGCTTTACCGGATCTGATAACACTCCCGGTGATTGGATTGAAATAGACGAAATTGTAGTGGAAAAATTAAATGGCACGGTTTCGGATATTACAGAGATCCAAGCCCTGCGAGACCTCTATGAATCTACCAATGGCGACAGCTGGACTTCGCAAACTGATGCTGATCCCAGCAACGATTGGCCTTCGGGGACTCAATGGGATACAGTTTCCAGCATTACTGAAGCTGCCAACTGGTTTGGAGTTACTGTTTCCAACGGTGACCTGATGACCCTATCTTTGGAATCCAATAATCTATCAGGCCCACTGCCGTCTTCTATCGGTAATCTGACCAGACTGAGCCAATTAAAACTATCCTCCAATAGCTTGACGTCAAGTATTCCGGCTAGTTTATCAAGCTTAAGCAACCTCTCGCGATTGCATTTGGATAATAACAATTTTAGCGGAGCTATTCCTGCATCATTGGGGCAACTGGCCGGTTTACAGTACTTACTATTACATACCAATAATTTAACCGGCGAGATACCTGGCTCATTAGGTGCCCTGAACAACTTACATGAACTGCATATTGGTCAGAATGATCTTACCGGTAATCTTCCGGACAGCCTGCAATATATGTCCGCTTTGAGAAAATTTACCGTCAGCAACAACCTGCTTTCAGGCAATATTCCTTCTTGGCTGGAAGATCTAAGCCTGCTACAGGTGCTAACTTTAGGCAACAACCAATTGACTGGTCAAATTCCTCCAGAGCTTGGAAACATGGCTAACCTAGAAAAATTATGGTTGTATCAAAATAATCTTAGCGGTCAGCTCCCAGCTACCCTCGGTAACTTATCGAACCTAAACAGTCTGTATTTACATGTTAACTCTTTGACCGGTAAGATTCCTGATAGTTTTGACAATTTAATAGCCATGCGAGAGTTATTGCTCTCGCACAATGAGTTTACAGGCCCTGTCCCAAATTTTATTACCACTTACGCTGACCTGTTAGATTTAAAGTTAGTTGGATCCAATTTTACATCTTTTCCAGATTTTCATGGGCATACAAACCCGAGTGCGATTACAGTGGATATTAGGAGTAATTTCATCCCCCAGGCCCATATCGATGCCAACTTCGACGGCGCTAATCATATATTTGCCAGCTTTGCCTTTGATCCGCAGAATACGGCCAACGGCAATGTGCCCGATGTGGTGGAGATCCAAGCGCTGAGGGATTTTTATGAGTCCACTGGTGGGGATAACTGGACTTCTCAAACCGATGGAAATACTTCGGATGATTGGCCTTCAGGCAGTGATTGGGATACGATCAATGTTGTAGATAACTTATCTTCATTGAAAGGATTAACTATTACCAATGGAGACGTAACCAGCATCTCCTTAACTCAAAATAATCTTTCAGGGGTTTTACCACAAAGCCTGGGCAATCTTGCCAGTTTAGTTCAAATCAGGATCGACAAGAATAATTTGACCACCACAAGCTTTGATTTCCTCAACAACCTAAATCAATTAACCAAACTACAAATCCATGATAATAACTTCACAGGTCCATTTCCACCTCAAATATTGGGGATGACGCAATTAGTGGAACTATTTATTAATACTAACAGCTTCTCAGGGGAAATTCCTGCCGGCATCTCCAATCTTACTCAACTTAAGGTCCTGACTTTAAGTTTTAACAATTTCACCGGAATCATACCAGACATTTTTGGGTCTTTGCCAAACCTAGAAAAGCTACAGGTGCGTAGCAATCAGTTGGTAGACCCATTACCCTCAAGCATTGCTAGCTTGAGCAATCTCTTGGTACTTGATCTATCATTAAATGATTTTTCCGGAACTATACCGCAATTCATAGGTAACCTCCCGCAGCTCACTTACCTTGATTTGGGAACCAATCACTTTGAAGGTTTTCTTCCAAATTCATTTCAAAACCTTCAAAATTTGGAACAGATATATCTGGGAAATAATAAACAAATAAGAGGTGATATACCGGAAGAGATAATTTTATCTCCACAACTTAAAAGAGTTTTCTTTCAGAACACCTCACTATCGACATTACCAGATTTTACCAATCATCCAAATGCTGCTAACCTGGAACTGACCGTTTATAACGCTTTTGACTTTAGCGATTATGAACGAAATATGACCGCTCCGGACATTCATCCCTTCCAAGTGTATAATTATGGAACCAGCCAACGGACTGTCCACGTTGCGGATACCATTGGTTTTACCAGTGGACAATCGGCCATTATACCCTCGGATATCGCAGGTATTAACACTACCTATCGATGGTTTAAGAAAGAAGGTGCAAATTGGATTGAAATTGCCAATGAAGATCAACCAGAGTTAGCCATCCCGGCTGCCTCCCTTTCCGATGAGGGATTCTACCGCTGTATTGCGGATAATAGCTGGGTTACCGGCATCAATTTCAGGACCAATGAAATTTATTTGTCTGAAGGTTTTGTAAATCCTCAGGGGTCTGTTTCTGATAATATTGAAATCCAAGCACTCCGTGACCTCTATCAAGCCACCAACGGCGATAACTGGACCTCTCAAACCGATGCTGATCCCAGTAACGACTGGCCTTCTGGGACAGCTTGGGATACACTGGCCAGTATTGACCAAGTAGCTGGGTTATTCGGGCTTACCGTGGAAAATGGAGATCTTACTGGAATTGTTTTACCCGATAACAGCCTGTCTGGTACTCTCCCCTCATCTTTAGGCAGCCTTACCGCTTTAAACATTCTTTCTGTAAGGGGTAATCTGCTTGTTGGAACCCTCGAGCCTTGGCTCTTGGATAACCTAATTAACCTCATACACCTGGAACTGGAGGGTAACAACTACACAGGTATTGTCCCCGAAAGTATCGGAAACTTAACCCAGTTGCAGATCCTTAATTTTAGAGAAGCTAATTTTAGCGGACCACTACCGCAGGCCATAGGCACGTTAACTGACCTTACCCTTTTAAGATTAGAAAAAAATTTCTTTGAGGGAACTGTTCCGTCTAGCTATCAAAACTTGACCGCTTTACAAACCTTTGTGATCTCGGGAAACAAATTGGAGGGTGTAATACCGGATTGGATCGGTGGACTGACCAATTTGAAAATTTTCTCTTTGACCGGCAACGACTTCAGTGGTCCTATTCCCTTGAGCTTTGGTAATCTTACGGATCTGACATTCTTCGGTTTAGGAGTTAATAATTTAAGTGGGGCTATTCCGGAATTTATTACCTCCTTCAGTAATTTAAGAACCCTTGATTTACAGAGTAATAATTTTACCTCGTTTCCGGATTTTCATGCGCATCTGAATCCAGGGGCGGTTTCTGTCAACATTCAACACAACTTCATTCCTCAATCCCATATCGACGCCAACTTCGACGGCGCCAATCATATATTCGCCAGCTTTACTTATGACCCGCAGAACACGCCTAATGGACTGGTACCGGATGCTACGGAAATCCAAGCCCTGCGTGACCTCTATGAATCCACCAACGGCGACAACTGGACCATTCAGACCGATAGTGACCCTAACAATGATTGGCCATCTGGTAATGCCTGGGACACCTTAAATAGTGTAGATCAGATCACAGGTCTATTTGGGATAACCGTTGCCAATGGAGATGTCACCCGTATTGAAATTGAAGGCAAGAATTTGACGGGTTCCATTCCTGCTTCTATAGGTGATCTAACTTCTTTAATACACTTACATGTGCGGTGGAATAATCTGAGTGGGTCTATTCCAGCAGAAATAGGGAATTTGCAAACGCTGAGCCAATTGTTTTTAGAGGATAATGATCTGTCAGGGCCAATTCCAGAATCCATCGGAAACATGTCAGGCTTACGCAAGCTGTTTCTGAACAAGAATCAACTCACTGGCACCATTCCCGACACGCTTTACACCATTAACTTGACTTGGTTGTACCTTAGCTTCAATCAATTATCGGGAGGAATTTCCGATTTGGTAGGAAACCTCACCACCCTGGAGCGCTTGGTGCTAAACGGAAATAACTTTACCGGGGGTATTCCCAGCTCTATTGGAAATCTAACCAATCTGGAGCAGTTCCAGGTGCAGGGCAATCAGCTTACCGGCACCATCCCGGCCTCAGTGTCGAATCTGACCAATCTAACCAACTTCTTGGTGTATATAAATAATTTAAGCGGAGATATACCCCATGGAATCACCAATTCACCCGATTTAGTCAGCTTATGGCTCTATGATAACAACTTCACTTCCTTCCCTGATTTCCATGGTCATCCTAATGCGGCTAATATGGATGTTCAGATCCAAAACAACTTTATCCCCCAAGCTGACATCAACGCCAACTTCGACGGCGCTAGTCATATCTTTGCCAGCTTTATCTTCGATCCGCAAAAGGTCAATCCCGGGGTGGTGGATGATGCCATGGAGCTGCAGGCCCTAACCGACCTCTATAACGCCACCAATGGGCCCAATTGGACCAATAATGACAACTGGTTGGTAGGCACTACTAGTACAGACTTAAGTGGCTGGCATGGCATTACCGTAGAAAATGGCGATGTGACCAGGGTGGAGCTGATTAATAATCAATTGCAGGGCAGCTTGCCATCCAGCACTGGGGACCTCAGTCAGTTGACTTATTTGCGATTTACTTTAAACGCCTTAACCGGCTCTCCGCCGGCCACCCTGGGCAATCTCAGTAACCTGACCTACCTAAACCTGGCTAATAACCAGTTCACCGGCCCCGCGCCTCAGGAAATTGCCAACCTGACGCTTTTGCAGGATCTGCTGCTGGATGATAATACCTTTAGCGGGATGCCGGATTTTAGCGGCCATCCCTCACCGCAGGTGATTCAGGTAACCGCCCATAACAACCAGCTGGGTTTTGCTGATTTCGAGCCGAACTTTTCGGCGGCCGGTACGCTATTTGAAAGCCTTACTTATGCGAACCAGCAGCCGGAAGTAGCGGAGGACATTCAAACTGTGCCAGAAGGGTTGCAGGTGCCCTTAGACGCCACCGACGGGGCACAGACCAACTATCAATGGCAGGTGGGAGTAAATGGCGCCTGGATGGATCTGAGCGGGGAGACCAATCCGACATACAATGCTTCATTGCAACCCGGACAGGTGGAGGGGAGGTTCCGTTGTGCCAAGACCAATAATTGGGTGACCGGGGTCACCTTCTACTCTACCGAGTACGTATTGCGCCGGCTGGGCAATTTACCGGACCTGGCAGAAAACAACCCGGATGAAAACAGCAATGCCCCGGCTACCGGGATCCTTAGCCCGCCAGCTACCAATTTAACCACTCCAGCTGCCATCAACTTCGTGCGTACCTTGACTCCCCGGGCTCCTCAGGGAATCAGCAATGAGGCCCAGGTAACCGTCAACAGCTCCGCCGCCGATGTGCAGGTATCTACCCAATACCTGGATGGTTTGGGAAGGCCCATCCAAACGGTGATTAGAGGTGAATCGCCGGATCAAGATGATGTGATCCAGCCTATAGAATACGATGCCTTTGGGCGGCAAGAAAAGGAATATTTGCCCTACAGCAGCACTGCTACTTTTGGGGGGGCCTACCAGCCTAATGCTTTAAGAGACCAATACGATTTTTACCATGCCGGAGGAGACAATATTGCCGATACCGATTATCCTTTTACTTTTAACGGCTTTGAAAATTCACCCTTGAACCGGATACTGGCTCAGGCGGCTCCTGGAGAGAACTGGCGGATGGGCAGCGGCCATGAGTTGCAGTTCACCCAGAGGAGTAACAACAATGCGCAGGATGGTAACATACCTTTGTGGACAATTAACGAAACCAATAATTTGCCCCAAACCTCCGCCAGTTATGGGGAAAATGAATTATTGGTGCAGGAAACCGTGGATGAGCACGGCAACCTGGTGATCGAGTACACCGATAAGCGGGGCAGGGTGGTGCTGAAGAAGGTGGAGGATGAGGAGGATGGTATGGGAGGAGCTACCGACTTTTTGGAGACTCACTATGTATATGATGACTTCGACCAACTGCGGGCGGTGATCCCGCCCCAGGCTATCCGGGAGTTGGAAGCAGCTGGCAATTTCAGCATCAATGATGTTTTCCGGGATAAATGGCTGTTCAGCTACCGTTACGACGGCCGCCGGCGCATGATCGAAAAGCAGGTGCCGGGAGCGGAACCTATGCTGATGATCTATAATAACCGGGATCTGCTGATCCTCAGCCAGGATGGCAATCAAAGGCTGCAAAATCAGTGGACTTTTACCAAGTACGACCAGTTGAACCGTCCGGTGATGACAGGGATCTATCGGGACAATCAGGATACCACCCCGGCGGCGCTGATCACCGAGATGAATAAGCCGGGTAAATACACGCTGATCGAATCCCGGACCACCGCGGCAATCAACAACTATCACGGGTATACCAATGACGCATTTCCCAAGCTCAACCTAAACAATGGCTCGGAAGTGTATACCCTGACTTATTATGACGATTATGATTTCTACAATGACGGTTCCCCGGATTACAGTTATCAAACCTCCGGCTTAAGCCCGGAACCCGTAGCGGACAGCCGCACCAAGACTTTAGTTACCGGCTCCAAGACCAAGGTGCTGGGCAGCAGCCAGTTTCTGGTCACCGCCAATTTCTACGATGAGTTTGGCCGGGTGATCCAAACCCAAAGCGACAACATCCAAGGGGGGACGGATATCCTCACCACCCGCTACGATTACGTGGGTACAGTCTTGGAAACCCGCCTGCAGCACAGCGGCACCGAGTCTCACACCCTGGACCGCAGCTTTAGCTATGACCACGCCGACCGGCTGACTTCGATAGACCACAGCCTGAACGGGGCCACTTTTGTGCCTTTAGCCCAAAACCAATACAATGAACTAGGTGAGCTGACCGAGAAGATATTGGGCAACAACCTGCAAACGGTGGATTATCTGTACAACATCCGGGGCTGGTTGACCCACATCAACGATGCGGAACTGAGCGATGCCAGTGACTACTTCGGCATGGAGCTGTATTACGATTACGGTTATGATAAAAATGCTTTTAACGGCAACATTGCCGGGGTGCGCTGGCAGTCCGCCTTGGACCAAAAGCAAAGAACCTACGGCTATTTGTACGATCCGGTAAACCGCATCCTGGGCGCCGCCTATACCGCCAAAGGGCCTGCCGGCTGGGTGGAAGAATACAACAACTACTGCATGGGGGAAATGCAGTACGATGGCAATGGCAATATTTTGCGCCTGGCCCGTAACGGGCAGGTGGATTTCGACCCCATTAGCAGCTTGCCGGTGCATGAAATTATGGACAGCCTGCTGTATAGTTATGATGGCAACCAACTGCAGGCGGTGAATGACATTATCGACAATGGCGCTAAAGACCGGGGCGATTTTTACGATGGCGCGGAACTAGCCACGGAATATGTCTATGATGACAACGGCAATATGACCTCCGATGCCAATAAGGACATCACCGCCATTAGCTACAACTACTTAAACCTGCCCCAGCAGATCACCTTTGCCGATGGCAACCAGTTGCTTTATACCTACGACGCCGCAGGAGTGAAGCATCAGCAAGAAGTAATTGAAGGGGGGCAAACCACCAAAACCACCGAATACCTGGGCGAGTTTATTTACGAAGACAACGTGCTGCAATACATCCAGCATGAAGAAGGCCGGGTGCTGCCCAGTACCCCGGAAGGTGTGGAATACCAGTTTTATCACAAGGACCATTTGGGCAATATTCGCATGACCTTTACCGCGCCCAAACCCCCGGTGGACTTTACCGCTACCATGGAACCGGGAAATGAGGCGGTAGAATCCGTGCTTTGGACCAATTTGGATACCCGCTTTATTCAGCAACAAGCCAATAGCACCCCATCAGGGCAATACGCCGCCCGGCTCAACAGCAGCCAACCGGTAGGACCGGCTATGCAATTAAAAGTTGGCAAAGGCGATAAAGTGGATATCGATGCAATAGCCTATTACCTGGACAACAGCGGTTTTGGCAGTAGTACCACCTTAGCTGCCATGACTGCCGCGGTAGCCGGGGCTTTTGGCGGGGTTTCCGGCGGCAGCGGCGAATCAGGCTTGATCTACGATGCCATTGACTTTGGCCTGAACCTGTTAGGATTGGGAGGAAACAATGGCGACAATCAACCAGCCGCCTATTTGAGTTACCTATTGTTTGATGACCAGATGGTCTACCGAGACGGCGGTTATATGCCAGTAACTACCGCCGCTCACCTGAACCAGGAAACCATTGGCTTCACCACTCTGGAGATTTCGGAAAATGGCTATCTTTATGTATACGTTAGTTACGAGAATCAATCGACTAACGAAGTGTTCTTTGACGATATACAGGTTACTCTGACCGAGAGTCCCATTGTGCAAGAAAATCATTACTATCCGTTTGGGTTGACACTAACTGGTATTGGCAAGCAGGGTAGTAATCCGTGGAAGTTTGGTGAGCAGGAGGAGCAAAATGAGCTCAATCTTAGTTGGTATGGCTATCGTTTTAGGTCTCATGATCCAGCGTTAGGACGATTTATTCAAATTGACCCATTAGCCGATGATTTCCCCTACAATAGTACATATTCATTTTCTGAAAATAAATTAGGGTTAGGGGTTGAGTTGGAAGGATTGGAATTAAAAAGAGCCCGAGGTGGTGTTAATGAGTTAAGTGGAGGGCTGGATATAATTCTAAATGAAAAGCTCAATGTGGAACGACAGCAACAATTAAATCAAGGAGGCCAACAAAAAGATCGAGCTGAGGTTGAAAGACTGGCCGAATTCTCAAAAGGTCGCGAACAGATTAGATCAGGGGTAGTTGAAGCAGCTAAGGGCACTACGTTTCTAGCAGGAGAGACCTTGGAGACTGGCGGCAATGTTGTCAGGAACGGGGCAGTTATTGCAGCTCCTTTTACGGGAGGTGCGACATTAACTGTAGCTGGTGCAGCTGATAGAGCAGCCAATGTAGGAACTGCATTGAAGGTTGCCGTAGATCTCTCAGATGGAAATTCTGAAAGTTTGATCGAGGCTGGTGCAACAATTGCAATAAGTAAGGTAACAAACAAACTTGTGGATAAAGCAGTTGAAAGAACAAACTCAACAACACCTAATAGGAGTGGTAATAATGAAAATACACAGAGATCAATATTACAAAATGTGCAAAATGCAGTTGTAGAGTTTTTTAAACCAATTATTGATCTATTGATAGAAGACGATGACTGAATCAATTATAGGCGGTGGTATTGCCGTCGTATTGGGTGTCATTGTATTAATTTATACGTATTGGATTGAGTACCCAAACAAGGATGAGCGTGTTAAGTATACGATGTCCTTTAGCAGTAGTTTCAATATTGGTGCTTTTCTGATCATAGTTGGCCTCTTGGTTATCCTTTTCGAATTAATTGCTTAATGTCAAGGCTAGGATTATTATTGTTAATATTTATAGTAACATCCTGGGTAGTATCATGCAAAAATGCCTGTGATAACTTCAAGAGTGGGACCTTTTCATTATATGAAAATGATCAATACGTGGGAACTATATACAGGATGGATTCTATACAACTGGAAGAATATGATGAAGATTATGAATTTGCTAATTTAACCTGGACCAATGATTGCAACATCTTAATGGTTGGTCCTCGCGTTGAAAAACATGTGGATACTATAACCTGGCTTTTTGAATATGAAAAGGTTAATGATTCAGTGTACAAAATTCAGGGTATACCGGCATATGTGGATATGAATTATCGATATCGTGCCATAATGATCAAGACTGGTGAACAAATACCCGAAGAAAATCTAAGGTTAATTAAGAAGTTAAACCAAAAGTACAACTAACTACTTCAAGACCCCACCGCTCTTTGTAGTTTTCCCCACCTCCACATCTACGCATTCTGGGCTTTGATGGGCAAGGAGCACATTTGGTGCTTCGATGGGCAATGTAATCAGGACACAGCGAAGGCGAGACCACGGACACGGTAAAACAAAATCGAGTTTTTATTCCATAGTACCAACCCTGGCCAATACCCCCCGCTATCCTTAGTCTTCCCTTCAGCCTAGCGGGCCAGCGGGACTAAGGATGCTAGCAATAACATAATCGTACTTTTTATTCCATCAACAATACGCTGCCCGGCTCAACAGCAGCCAGCCGGTAGGACCGGCCATGCAACTAAAAGTGGGCAAAGGAGATAAGGTAGATATAGAAGCCGTAGCCTATTATCTGGACAACAGCGGCTTTGGCAGCAGCACCACATTAGCCGCCATGACGGCCGCAGTAGCCGGCGCTTTTGGCGGCGTTTCCGGCGGCAGCGGAGAATCCGGCTTGATCTACGATGCCATTGACTTTGGCCTGAATTTATTAGGATTAGGCGGCAATAACGGGGATAACCAGCCCGCCGCCTATTTGAGTTACCTATTATTTGACGACCAGATGGTGTACCGCGATGGCGGCTATATGCCGGTAACCACCGCGGCCCATTTAAACCAGGAAACCATTGGTTTTAACACCCTGGAGATAGGAGAAAATGGTTATCTTTATGTATATGTTAGTTATGAAAATCAGTCGACTAACGAAGTGTTCTTTGATGATATACAGGTTACATTGACAGAAAGTCCGATTGTACAGGAAGATCATTATTATCCCTTTGGGCTGACGTTAAGTGGGGTTGGGAAGAAGGGGAGTAATCCGTGGAAGTATAATGGGAAGGAGGAGCAGGATGAATTGGGATTGGGGTGGTACGACTATGGGGCTAGGTTTTATGATCCAACGATTTGTAGATGGTTATCTATTGACCCTTTGGCTTCAAAGTTTACAAGCCTTAGCCCGTATAATTATGTGTACAATAACCCAACTCGCTTTGTTGATACAGGTGGGGCCGCACCTGATTTAGGCCATCCGGATATTAATAAGATAGTTAACGCAGTTGGTAAGACTCAAGGATTCGTAGTCAATTTTGATAAAGAAAACAGGTAGAACAATCCTTGGGCAAACAACCGCAAATTTTAGCAACGATATTACATCTTCAAAAGAGGTTCGAAATGTAACTTTAACTGAAGAATTTTTCGAATTAGATGCTGATGGAAATCTCGTAAATGTTTCTTCCACAACTACAAATCTTACTGGAACTTTTCAACAAGAACGGGGTGTATTAGGAAGTATAAAACGATCTGTGGTCAAGGTGGAATCAACCAGAATAGGTAGCAACGTTGTTACAGATGAAGAGCAACTAAATGAGATCGCTGAATCAAATCCAGTTATTGCTGGATTGTCAGCCTTGATAAAAAGCCCAAACCGAGAAGCCTTGATTACCCAAAATCCCAGTTTACCAGGTTTAAGCACACAAGATCGAACAGAGAATACTATAGATGATTTTCTACTAGGGCTAGGGAGTTTAGGGAACGGAAACCGTTCAACAGGGGGACTGGAGAAACTTGTTCCTAATGATTTTGATGGTAAAACCACATTAAAGTTTCCCTTAGAATCGGCCGAAAAGGCTAGTGATAGGCTGTTTAGATTATCATTTGAACTCCCTAAAATTAAAAACTAAATTGAAATACGAGGTATTGGTCAAGATGATAAATGATAACCACGAGATTCTAGAAAATCTCATTGGACATGAGAGACTTACTCGGAAATACCCTAATATTAAAGGCAACTTCGATTACTTTAATTATTGCTGGATAATACAAGTGATTATTATTGAAAGAGCAAGAATTTATTTTAAGAATATAACAAAGGTTTTAAGGAATTGGATGGATAAATCTATTTAATAAATTTTGTTTGTTGTGTATAAAACATTGATATTACTTTTAGTAGTACTTGTCTATAATGCTTCGGAGCAAGTTCGAATTTACGGCCAGATAACGAACCTCCATAATACGGAAGGTTTAAAACATGGGACATGGAAGGAGACTAGTCCTGACAAAGATTTTGAATATCTAATATTAAACTACCTTGATGGTATTCGCTCCGGTAAATTTACGGCACATTATGCTAATGACACTATTGGCATTTCTGGCTATTTCAAAAATGATAAGTTAGATGGAGCCCACCAGACCTTTGATAAAAAGGGAAATTTAATTATGATTACCAACTATGTGGACGGTAAAGAAAATGGGATAAGGGAAACATATTCTCCACTCGGCTATAGGTTGAGTAAAAGTGAAATTGTCAATAACGACTATAATGGTGCATCAATGGATTACTATCAGGATGGTAATATTCAAATTGAGTCGACTTATTTGGACGGTGTTTTAAATGGATTATACATTATGTACCACGAAAATGGTTGCCCCAGTTTAATTGGTAAATATTTAGATGGAGAGAAAATTGGGATATGGCTCACTTTAGATTCATCTGGCAAACTGTTAAACAATGTTAAATATTAGTACACTTCATAACGGGATGTTCTAAAAAAGGTAAGTTGATATGCGGACAAGGTGAAGCGCCGAGGGGTTTCTAAACAAGCAGTTCCCATAGCTATCCTTAGTCTTCCCCATCTACGCACTCTGTGCTTCGATGGGCAAAGCGCACACTTGGTGCTGCGATGGGCAATGTAGGTAAGCCAGAAGCGACGGCGAGATTACGGGCATCAAGCAGCTGCATAACCAACTGTTAAAAATATAACTTGACATTCTGCTCACTTATCTTGCAGGCATGCTTGATTCTGGCTACAAAATCCGAAATCAGCAAGGACTTCACTTCATCTGTTTCGAGCCTGTCGAGAAATCTTTTTGATTAATTGCTGGATCTATCAATTTAGATAATACAACCCCTCTGCTTTGCCAACCAACTTATAAGACCTCTCCGCTGCGGTCGAGGTGACCTGCTAAGTTAGAACGCCGGAAGCAATGGATTCTTCGGATATTCAGGGCTGCCGGTAGACGCAGGATTAGTGTTATGCAGTGAGCATTACAGATGGAGTAGCGCAGAGGATTATGCAGGAGGTAGAGGTTTGGTAGAATAAAATTTCTGGATTGAAGGTGTTTATGATTGTGTGTGAATACAACTGATCTAACTTAATCCTTAGTCTGATTTTAGCTTACCTGAAGTTGTTTAAGATAAAGGTATAAGACTAAGGATAGCTGTGAACTTGAGAAGCGCCAGAGTAACCATATGGCTTTTAGCAGCATTAGCGATAAAAATAAAGCTTAGATTAAATTCGTTATCTTTAATAAATCGAAATTCTTTACTATGGACATCCAGGCTAGGAAATTAACCCTCATTCAATGGCTTGCAGGTTTAACTGACGAGAAGTTGCTCAACAAGGTTGAAGCCATTAGCAAAGAAGATGTAGACTTTTGGGATGAATTAAACACGGAGCAGCAAGAGGAGATCAAGCGAGGTGCTAAAGAACTGGATGAGGGTAAAAACCATGACTATCAAAAAGTAATGTCTCGTCACCGGTAGATGAAAGTAATATTATCTCCTACCGCACGTCGGAAATTAGATGCTTTACTTGACTATCTACAAGATCAGTGGTCCGAAAAAGTGAAGCAAGAGTTTATTATCAAGTTAGATAGAAGCATCGAACGAGTGGCCACCCATCCTAAAAGCTGCCCCCAGTCCCGTAAGTTTAAAGGATTGTATAAATGTGTGGTTACCCGCCAAACTAGCATTTATTATAGGATCACCGAACAAGAGATCCAAATAATCACGCTGTTTGATAACCGGCAGAACCCCAGTAAACGGAAAAGGTAGGTTAATACTCTAGTTATCCAGAAGTCTCCCCATCTATGGACTCTGTGCTTTTATTGGGGGAGGTGTACAAATGATACCCATACTTTTGATTCCGTCGTACTTTTGGTAGAGCTATAGATTATTCCCGTTTAATGTTTTTTGATTGCATTAATAATTTTTTGTGAATGCAACTGATCTAATTTAATCCTTAGTCTGATTTTGACTTACCTTAAGCTGTTTAGGATAAAGGTATAAGACTAAGGATAGCAGTGTGGGAATACAACTGAATTAATTTAATCCTTATTCTGATTTTGTCTTACCTGAAGCTGTATTGGATAAAGGGTATAAGAGTAAGGATGCAGTGTAAAAACAGAACTGACATCCTGTATCTTGAGGAATCTTCAAAAAGATACCATCAATCAAAATTTTCCTATACATAGGAGCCATCTTATCAAGTGTGCAGTACTAGTTTTATCATAACTATCACTTTAGCACATGGACACACATCACGTTACTAACTTTGAGATTCAAAATATTATGATCCTGTGAAACGATATCTTTATCTCCATGGCGCGAAACACTTCAGAATTTCCAGTTTCAGAGGGAATGATCTTGAAAAAGATCCATCTTATCCGTGGAATGAAGGTAATGATCGATAGTGACTTAGCAGAATTGTATCAGGTAGAAACCAAGCGATTAAATGAGCAAGTAAGGCGCAACCTGAATCGTTTTCCAGTGGATTTTATGTTCGAGCTGTCCAAGGGTGAATGGAGAAACTTGAAGTCGCAAAATGCGACTTCAAGTCAATGGGGCGGCAGAAGGTCACCACCAATAGCTTTCACTGAACATGGAGTACTGATGCTTTCAAGCGTACTCAATAGCAATCGAGCTATCCAGGTAAATATATCGATCGTGAGGGTTTTTATCAGGATGCGTGAAATGATCCTGTCTTCTAAAGAGACTCTATTAAAATTGGAGCAAATTGAAAGAAAGCTCGCCCAACATGATCAGGAAATCGCAGTAGTTTTCAAATATGTAAAAGAGTTAGTAAGGCAGCAAACCACTAAAAAACCGAGAACAACCATTGGGTTCCGAACCGGTAAGAAAGCATAGGCTTTCTGTCTACTTAACCGCCGTTGTCCATAGTCTTCTACATCTCCCATCTACGAACTCTGTCCTTTGATTGGGCAAGGTGCACAATTGATACTTCGAGGGGGCAAAGTAGGTTTTGCAAATGTGATCGAGATGATCCGTCACCGGTAGATGAAGGCAGTACCTACAGAAAAATATCAATCTATCTATTTCTGACACTCCACCCCCCTAAATTTATATACTCATGTTCTAGTACCCTTTCGGAATAACGCTGGGAATTTCCTTAATAAACAGCACCTCATAGTTTGAATTATACCGGGAATGACAGTTCCATAAATGTCAAAATCACTATCTTTATTATGATGAAATTGACTGCCATAATAGAGAAATCAACCGACGGCTGGTATGTAGGACAGATTGAGGAATTTCCTGCGGTTTTGTCTCAAGGCCAAACCATCGAAGAGCTAAAAGCTAATCTACTGGATGCTTGGGAATTATTGTTGGAAGCCAATAAGGAATCTACCAGTCAGGGGTATAAAGGAAAGGAGGTTATTCGTGAAGAATTGGTGGTTGCATGAAGCGTCATCAACTGATCAAGCATCTAAAGAAGCATGGCTGTGTGCTTTTACGTGAAGGTGCCAAACATAGTATTTACCAAAATCCCATCAATAACCGGCAATCCACAGTAGGCCGCCATAGAGAATTGTCTGACCTGCTTTGTAAGAGTATTTGTTGACAATTCATTAATATTCCGTGACTGGGAACGCCAGTTTGTTTAATTCTTGGTCTGATTTTAACTTGCTTAAAGCTGTTTTGGATAGGTTTATCACTCAGGATAGCAGTGAGCCTCAAGAGGAAAATGGAGTAAATGCTAAAGCATTTTAAGTCGTAAATAATCCAGAAAAAATTCAAGAGTTAGCAATAAAACAACTAGGGTGGAGACAATGCCCAAATTTTAAAGATCCTGAATGATGAGCCCCCATTTTAGTTCATTATATTATTTGATAGATAATGATTGGTCAGATCTTTTTTATTCGGTTTTTCCATTTCGTAGGGTAAATGGGAACGATATTGTACTAGTAGATAAAGAAGGAGAACCTTATACCATTAAATTAGAAGTTCTGAGACAAGAATTTCTCAATAAACGAGAGACACTTCATTACTTGGCGTTTCGAAATCAATTTTTCTTGCGGTCGGTCAGGTTTTGCAAATCATTCTGCATCGAGGAATATTTTACGGATTCACTAACTGAGAGCAATGAAGCATGTGTAATGGAACAAATTGTACATCGGTTCACTCGTTTTGATTGCAGCTACGCCATTGTAATTGACGTAAAAGGTTATAGTTTGGATGAAATTGATTGGGATAGTGTAGTCATTAACCAACAGGGTATTTCATTTTTTCCAGATATGGTAGGTTTAAAGCAGACAAAGTTAAACAGCATGGTGATATCTGTTCCAGAAGGAGTTGAATATCTTGGAAATGGGAAATTTGGATATTATTTCAACTCTAAATATTCAGGGTTAAATATAAAAAGGATCTTCGATGGGTGAGATGAAAACCTGCAACGTCCGCCGCTCTCCGTGGTCATCTGACAGGGGGTAGCATAGGTGAGAATACTGATATAATGGCTTGGTGAGAATAAAATTCTGGATTGATGACATTTAGCAGGAGTCGTTAATGAGAATTCTAACAAGCTTTTGTTGATAATTTTGGAGGAATTGTTAATTCAGAAAATGGAACAGCTACTATTAATATCGTCAATGATTCGGAAGATGTACTTATCGGTTCATTTCATCAAGAGGCTATTGATGTTGGTGATATATCGAAAATTAAAGACGGAGAGTTTATATCAAAGGCCAGCACTTTGGGTCATGAGGTTGTTGAACAGGGTGCTAGACAAATCGATGGCCTGGATAAAAAAGAAGATTTTCCAGAGGCTCATAGAAGGGGAAAAGTTGCAGAAGGAGAAATACAAGGGGTAGTTAGGGACGCGGACAGAACAAGGACACAAAATGGTGTCCGAACTAATCAAATAAGATACAAAAGGGGTTCAAGGATAGGAGTAGTCACCATCAAAAGTAGAAAATTTAATGTTTTAAGTGTTACTGAAAAAGTGATTAATTGATATGCTAAGGATAGTGTTTCTAGTTTTATTATGGGTTGTAATCATTAATGGTTCATGCAAATCAGCCCAAGTCAATAATAGTGATTCAATCAAAATTGATTCCGTTATGAATATATACTTCACCATTCTCGAAAAAACTTTAAAGGAAGAGGAGCATGAATACTACGATGACTGGGTTGATGTTCCAGAGGCAAATGAAGTTTTAACTCTTCTCACCGGAATTGGGTCAGAATCAGATGGGACTTTTTTCGGAACCATCGAAATCACTCAAGCAACTTATGACAAGTGGTATGAGTGGTATAAAGACAATAAGAATCTTTTGATTTGGGAGAAAGATAAAAAGCGAATAAATAGAAAAGATAAGGACGTCTATCTTTTTGTAAAAGAGTAGCTAAATTCTATTGAAGCTTTTAAAAAGATCCCTCTGCGATCCGTAGTCTTCTTGACTACGGAATTATTTGTAGTTACTGAATAACGGTTTTAATCTTGGCCTTGGTAATAAAAGCATCGAGGAACTCAAAGACCAGTTCCTTTTCTTTTGATGAAAGTTTAGCTACCTCCTGAATACGGTTAATGGTAGCTTTATCAAGTTGTTGCTCGGTACTTCCCACTAAATAATCTAAAGATACTTCCAGGGCATCCGCAATTATTTTTGCCATCTCCAATCTAACCATTAAACTAAGGTTAAGTTAAAAACGTTATCTTTATAGGCGCTAAGAAAGACTTTTATGGATATCAAAGCGGAAAAATACTATCTCATTGAACGCATCACCAAAATAAAGGATTCTGGTCTGATTTCCCGTTTGAAGCAGTTTCTAACATTGAATGAGTCCGATTTTTGGAATGAGTTAGATCCTGAACTAAAGGCATCTATTGAAAAAAGCCTTTCTCAATCTACCAGAGGAGAAGTTCGCAGCCATGAGGAAGTGATGGAGCAGTACAAAAATGGCTTTAAAGATTGAATGGACCTTAGAGGCTGTTAAAACCTTCGATGGCATCATAAATTATTTGGAATCCAATTGGAGTGCTCGTGAGGTATCTACCTTCATAAGGCAAACTGAGAAGGTGATCCAGCTCATTTCGGAGAATCCGGAGCTTTATCGAAGGTCCGAGCGCAAATCAATCCATGAGGCAGTAATAACCAAGCAAACCACATTATACTATCAAGTTAAAGAAGAATGCATCCGGTTGCTAACATTTTGGGACAACCGACAAGATCCTAGTAAGAGAAAGGTTTAGTGCGTGTACGGTCGACACTATAATTAGTCACTGCGTAGGCAAACTTTTTAGCTAGCAAACCTTAACTATCTTTGTCTTCCTGCTCTCCATAAGTCTTCCCCATCTACGCCCCCGCTCTCCGTAGTCTTCCCCCACCGCTTCCGTAGTCTTCCCCATCTACGCACTATGTGCTTCGATGGGCAATGTAGGTAAGCCCGAGCGATGGCGAGACTACGGACATCAAGCAGCTGCATAAACATCTTAATAAAATAAAACTTGACATCCTGCTCACCTATCTTGCAGGCATGTCTGATTCCAGTTACTGATCCGAAATCAGCAAGGAATTGTAGGTCAATTGCAAAATAATCGGAGCGTTAAAATAAATCTCCCACTCTCCTTGCCTTTTTATATCTCCAAAGAAACCAGGAAAATCAAACATACGAGGAGGCAAAAAATCTAGGCTGTCGAGGGCCTATGGCTAAAAACCTTCATTCCAAGCTAAAATCATCAAAGCTCGCCCCACCTTCGGTGTGGCTCAAACACCGATGATTTCTTCACGCTTTCCATTACGGTTTTTTTAACGCCAAACCCCTCGAAGGCCTTTTTTTGGATGTTGTTAAAATTTAGAACGGATTTACAGTATCTCCAGGGCTGCTGGTAAAAGTATTAACGTAATAAAAAATATCAGTTCTGGCGCCAGGACAATCAACCGAAGGGATTAGTATCTAATGCATTTGCGGAGCAAAAATTAGGGATGGAATTTTCCATCGTTTCTGATAATTTAAATTAATTAACAGCATATCAATCAATATCAACAACTGGGTTAGAGAATAAATCTTAATTTTATGGAAAACAAGGTTATTATGGTAACGGTACTAAAATCGGGAGCCAGCAAAAGCTCCATACAATCCATATTAAAAAAACTGGGAACCAGACGTTCTAAGAAAGGGTTTGAAGCGCAAAAATTTTGTGGCATCTTAAAGATCGATGAAGATGCATTAGCTATCCAAAAACGCCTGCGCGATGAATGGAAATAGGCTGCTGTTGGATACCAATATCATCTTATATTTGCTGGCTGGCGATCAGACCCTGGCCAGCATCCTGGAAGATAAAAACCCCTACCTATCGTTTATCAGTGAGCTGGAACTTTATGGCTTTAAAAAGCTGACCAAGGCTGAGCGCGGGAAGATAGAAAAGGTATTGTCCCAATGTACCATCATCGATATCAATGCAGGTATAAAAGCCAAGGCCATTGAGGTGCGTCAAAGCCAGGGGCTCAAACTTCCAGACTGCATTATTGCCGGTACTGCATTGTATCTGGATATCCCAATGTTTAGCGCAGATAAAGACTTCGGCAAGATTAAGCACTTGAATTTATTGTCTTACCAGAAATGATGCCCGTATCTCTCCGTAGTCTTCCCCATCTCCCATCTACGCACTCTGTGCTTTGATGGGCACAGTAAGCAAATGTGATCGAGGTGACCTGCTAAGGTAGAAGGCTATCGATTGTCGGATATCCTCAGGGATTTTAAAAAATATACGGCTAATCAAATTTTGCGATACATAGAACACAGTACCAGCGAAAGCCGTAAGCAATGGATGCTTCGCATATTCAGGGCTAGCGGTCAAAGAAATAAACGTAATAAACAATATCAGTTCTGGCGCCAGGATAATCAACCAAAGGAACTGGCAACTAGTGCCTTTATGGATCAAAAATTACGGTATATTCATGATAATCCCGTAAAGGCAGGATTAGTGTTATGTAGTGAGCATTACAAGTGGAGTAGCGCAGGGGAATATGCAGGAGGTACAGGATTGGTGAGAATAAAATTTCTGGATTAATGTCATTTATAGATTTTGTGTGAATGCAATTGATCTAATTTAATCCTTAGTCTGGATTTGTCTTACCTGAAGCTGTTTTGGATAAAGGTATAAGGCAGGGGGGATACCGGGAAAATAAATATCCTGTATCAGCATAACCTGACTTGATCCAATCGAAAATAAATGGCTAACAGGAATAACATTAAACAAGAACCTCTAAAGATTGTATCTTTATGAATATGAAGAATTACCAATTTACCGCCCAGATTGAGCGAGATAAAGCCACCGGCCTCTATGTCGGTAGTGTGCCCAGTCTGCCGGGAGCTCATACCCAAGGGGCTACCCTAGATGAATTGCAGAAAAACCTCAAAGAGGTGATTGAGTTGTGTCTAGAAGAGCTCAGCCCGGAGGAGCTAGACAATTTATCTGAGTTTGTAGGTTTTCAACAGATCTCCGTAGCAATATGAGCAGGCTACCATTGGTAGATGAATCAAAACATTCGAAAAACTATTAATTAAGCTTGGATTCATGGTAAAAAGACGAAAAGGTAGTCATTCGTTTTACCGTCATCCCGACGGACGTTATACTACGCTTCCGCACCATAAGGGTCGGGTAATAGGCCGTTCATTAACCAGAGAAATTTTAAGACAAATAAAACTTACCCCTGAACAGTATACAGAATTGTTAGATAAGTTGTAATACGAGATTAACTACTGGTTTACCAAAATTTTTGAGAGGGCCAAACTACCCGCCGCTATCCATAGCCCCCCATATCGATTATTGATTCAGGATTACTTTTGATAGGGTTATAGATTATTCCGGTTTAATGTTAATGAGGGTGGTAGAAAATTCTACCACCAGTTTTTTGATTGGACCAAAAGCGTGTGAACCTGACTACGGATCAGCTGTTTTTCCGAACCGATAGCTCTGCTTATTTTATTATAAAACTTCCTTCACACTCCATAGCAATTCCCATAAAATTATCGTATCTTACTCTATTCTCAACTTGCACATTATCAGATACTTACTCATAATACCGTTGATGTGTCTGGCTTGGTCTTCCCATAGCCAGGATAGCCTTGACCTCCAGCTGGTTATTCCGCAAGCTGACAGCTTGCTGCCGCAGTTAAAATGGCTGCAAAAACTGGATTCGGTTACTGACCTTACTAATTACCTCACCAATCCCCTTGATAGTGTCAACCTTAACTCCCAACTGACACCAGGGATTAACCGTAAAGTGGACAGCCTTACCCATTTACCGGAATTTTATACCGCCAAATTGGATAGCCTGATCCAGACAAAATCTGCCTTGATCCAGGAGAAGATCAATCATTTACAAACACAGGCCACCAGCAAGTTTACCGGGCTCGATTCCCTCCACAGCATGGCGCCGGACAGTTTATTAGGTAATTCCTTTTCCAACCTAGGCTTAGACCTGGATCAATACAGCCAGGAGATGAAAGGCATCGATGAATTGATGGATCGATACACCGCCAAGATCAAAGATCAGGAAGAACTGGCCTGGGTGGAGCATTACCGGGGTCAACTGGACCAATTGGACCAGGTGGTACAGGATTATCAGGGCAAGGCGCTGGAACTGGAAGAGATCCAACAGCTTCAAGGCTACAGCCAGCAGTTGCAACAACTCTCCCAGGAATCCCAGGGCTATTTTCAGCAGGTAAACCAGGCAGTAAGCGGAGGCCTAACGGAGGACAGTCAGCTGATGAGATCACTGCAGGAAAAACTGGGACAGCGGGAGGAGTTTCAGCAGTTACAGGCCCATATCACTGAATTTGAAGAGGTGGAAGGATTAGGAGAAGAAGCAGCAAAGTATCAGGATCCGGAATATCTCCGGCAGAAAGCTTTGGAGCAAGCCAAAAAGCTGGGCGATAATAACCTGACCCAACACACTGAAAAACTGGAAGTGGCCCAAAAGAAGCTGTCGGACCTCAAGAAAAAGTATTCCGCGGTGCAGTCCTCCCAGGATCTGTCCACCGCCGTCAAACGGAACAGCCTGCAACAGGAGCCTTTTAGTGAGCGATTCCTCATCGGCTTAGGCTTGCAGGTCAACCAAGACCCCACCTCGGCAGATATCTCCCCCCAGATCGCCTACCGGCTTAACCGCAAGTACCGGATAGGGCTGGGGGCCAGTTACCGGGTGATCCTCTCCTTTGACCAGTTCAATAACGAAGATCAGGTATACGGTTACCGGGCTTTTCTGGAGCGAGAAGCCTATAAAGGATTTTTCCTGCACCTGGAATATGAAAACTTAAGCGTAACCCCGGATTCTGTCAACCTCACCGATCATGCCCACCGTCGTTGGAATTCCGGAGGCCTGGTAGGAGTGGGCAAGCAGTACAAGTTTATCAAAGGCATCCAGGGGCAGGTGATGGTATTGTATGACCTGTTGTACGATAAAGGGATCACGCCTTATGATAAGCGGTTGATGGTGCGGTTTGGGTTTTGGCTATAGTTGCATTACGAAAGACACGGCACCCGCCTCTGGTGGGAATTACAGATGACGAATTTTTGGGCCACCAGGTCAGACTCGGAGCCGGTTTACTAGGTGGTTTTCAAAGACCACTTCATTCAGTATAAACGATATTAATTTTGCAGTTTAACCAGTCTTTCGACTATCTGGCCGGGACATATTCTCGGCTTCGTATTTCGGGCTGTTTCCTGTTCGCTGACCAAGGGCCTTCGGGAAATTTGCGTTAAAAGTCAACTAGAGCAGCGATCGATTTATAAACCATTATAGTCGTCACTCGGAATATCCGAGCGACTGATCCTTGTAAACATTTTATAATCAGCAACTTACAGTAATATCATAAACAGGGTAGACGAGACATCTTTTAGGTGGGTTAGTGCAATTAAGTTTGTTTAACATAAATAAACTTTAGACTGCAGTTAAAACTAAAAAGATCCCTCCGCTGCGGTCGGGATGACCCGGAAGGGAAGTTTGAGCGCGCGAAATCCGAAGGATGGGATTTGATTCAGAAAACATTCAGAGTGAAACCATCCCATGAAAGAGATTGCTTTGCTTCGCGGGCAATGACGTTCCTGATGATGACTGGGCTTTGATCACACCACTCTTATTATCATCATTAGGCGCTTAATATTGTTGATTACAGCATTATGTCAATTAGGAATAAAGGGGGCCCGAGGGCATAAAGTATTTGCTATTGGAGAATCGCGCATTAATTTGTTTCGGAAGGCATTCAACTAGGTTTAATACATGGATCCCAAACCTGTGTTATGAATCAACAAGATCCCCAGCGATCAGTAGGTATTATCCGCCACCGCGGCTATGGTGGACAGAACCATCCTTCACACTAGCTATGGGGCTGGCACAGAAGGCTCCCTCCGCTGCGGTCGGGATGACCCGGAAGGGAAGTTTGAGCGCGCGAAATCCGAAGGAAGGGATTTGATTCAGAAAACATTCAGAGTGAAACCATCCCATGAAAGAGATTGCTTTGCTTCGCGGGCAATGAGGTTCTGATGATGACTGGGCTTTGATCACACCATTCTTATTATCATCATTAGGCGCTTAATATTGTTGATTACAGCATTATGTCAATTAGCAATAAAGGGGGCCTGAGGGCATAAAGTATTTGCTATTAGAGAATCGCGCATTAATTTGTTTCGGAAGGCATTCAACTAGGTTTAATACATGGATCTAAACCTGTGTTATGAATCAACAAGATCCCCAGCGATCAGTAGGTATTATCCGCCGCCGCGGCTATGGTGGACAGAACCATCCTTCACACTAGCTATGGGGCTGGCACAGAAGGCTCCCTCCGCTGTGCTGCTTATGACGTATTAATATAAGCATCTGATTATAAAACATTTACATAAGTTCAGTCGCTTGGCTGCGCCGAGTGACTATTATGGTAGATTAACTATTGATCGCTGCCTCCTTCCGCTGCGGTCGGGATGACCCGGAAGGGAAGTTAGAGCGCGCGCGAAATCCGAAGGAAGGGATTTGATTCAGAAAACATTCAGAGTGAAACCATCCCATGAATGAGATTGCTTTGCTTCGCGGGCAATGAGGTTCTGATGATGACTGGGCTTTGATCACACCACTCTTATTATCATCATTAGGCGCTTAATATTGTTGATTACAGCATTATGTCAATTAGGAATAAAGGGGGCCCGAGAGCATAAAGTATTTGCTATTAGAGAATCGCGCATTAATTTGTTTCGGAAGGCATTCAACTAGGTTTAATACATGGATCCCAAACCTGTGTTATGAATCAACAAGATCCCCAGCGATCAGTAGGTATTATCCGCCACCGCGGCTATGGTGGACAGAACCATCCTTCACACTAGCTATGGGGCTGGCACAGAAGGCTCCCTCCGCTGTGCTGCTTATGACGTATTAATATAAGCATCTGATTATAAAACATTTACATAAGTTCAGTCGCTTGGCTGCGCCGAGTGACTATTATGGTAGATTAACTATTGATCGCTGCCTCCCTCCGCTGCGGTCGGGATGACCCGGAAGGGAAGTTAGAGCGCGCGCGAAATCCGAAGGAAGGGATTTGATTCAGAAAACATTCAGAGTGAAACCATCCCATGAATGAGATTGCTTTGCTTCACGGGTGATGAGGTTCTGATGATGACTGGACTTTGATCGACACCACTCTTATTATCGTCATTAGGCGCTTAATATTGTTGATTATAGCATTATGTCAATTAGGAATAAAGGGGGCCTGAGGGCATAAAGTATTTGCTATTAGAGAATCGCGCATTAATTTGTTTCGGAAGGCATTCAACTAGGTTTAATACACGGATCTAAACCTGTGTTATGAATCAACAAGACCCCCAGCGATCAGTAGGTATTATCCGCCGCAGCTATGGTGGACAGTACCATCCTTCACACTAGCTATGGGGCTGGCACAGAAGGCTCCCTCCACTGTGCTGCTTATGACGTATTAATATAAGCATCTGATTATAAAACATTTACATAAGTTCAGTCGCTTGGCTGCGCCGAGTGACTATTATGGTTCATTAACTATTGATCGCTGCTCCAGATGACCACTACATCAACAACTATAGCTTATTCATACCCCCTCACCACATGGTGTTTTGTGTGTTTTCGTAGAAAAAATTCTACCTCGGGATGACTGGACAAGGGAGAGGGCGGAACTCAAAATCGGAAGACTCTGGACATCGAAGAATAAATAGCCTGAAATCCGAGGAGAGCTGAATCAAATCGCTGTTGAGAGTTGTCATACCGGCACCCCCGCAGTCATGTCGACCGTAGTCGAGACATCTTTTAACTTGACACAACAATCCAGCTCGCTTAAATGATCGACTTCGGTTAAGCTATTTACCAAAGATGAATTTAACCTAGCAGGGTGAGGTAAGCCTAAATTTAAATGACCATTTCCTTAACAGCGCATTGATAAATAACGGCACTGATGAAGCAATCTCATTAGCAGCAGAATTGAAGTTAAACAAAAAGCCCCACCGTTCGGCGGGGCTCCTCAACTAGATTTTATCAACCTTTATTTCTTACTCCACTCGGCGATCAACTTTTCATTGGAAGCGATATAACCGAAATCATTCTGCGCGGCCTTGGCCACTTCCAGTGATTTTTGAGCGGCTTCCACCGCTTCGTCATACTTTTCCATTTTAGCTAAAATCCGGGCTTTGGTCTGGATGTTCCAAAATGCATTGGGGTTGATCTCCACTGCTTCATTCATCCATTCCAGGGCCTTATTTAAATCCTTGTCATTTTGGAAGTAGTAGTTGGCAGCTTGGGCATAATTGTTAGCCACACCGGCCATGGGGTTTTTCATGGCTTGCTCGATATCGGCCATCACTTTGGCATCGGTATTTACACTCAGTTCCACCGGCACATAGTGCTTACCCCACATTAAGGCTAAGGTGGCGCCATCATTAGTGAGATTGCCGATATGGATGGTAAAGTTTTCTACCTCCACCGGGAACTCTTCGCTCTGTACCTGCACTCTCGCTGCTTCCTTGGATTCATCATAATTGCCTACGTTTCCCCCCAGACTGAGATCTTCATACAGCATTACCGTCCATTCGGTTTCTCCCGGAATGGTATACAAGGCGTACTCTCCAGCGGCAACTTCTTTGCCGCCAAATTTAACATCGTCGCTAAAGGAGATCTTAGTACTGGCGTTAGCGCCGGTACGCCAGATCTTGCCAAATTCTTCCACGTCCACAAATAAGGTACGTCCTCTTTTGGCCGGGCGTGAATATTCAATTTTCACATCAGTTACACCTACTTTTTGGTGGATCTTACCCAGTGGACTGGGTGCGGGGTAGTTGACCTGGGCATCAACTGTAGTGCTAAATAAAAATGCAGTAATTACCACTGCGGCAGTGAATAGTGTTTTCATTTTGTTGATAGTTTGTTACTTATTAAAGAGCTTTGAAGTTACACCATACCAAAGTAAATTTCAACCGTCTAATTAAATTGATCTAAAGTGTTAGTTGATAAGTGAACGTGAATTCGGCCCATGTGATTCCCTTCGAGTTTTACCAGCGGGAAGTGGTGGAGGTGGCCCGTGATCTGCTATGTAAGGTGTTGGTTACCACGCTCTCAGGAAGATATAGCTGCGGGTTGATCACCGAAACCGAGGCCTATGATCAGGCGGAAAAAGCCTGCCATGCCTATAATGGTCGCCGCACTGCCCGCACCGAATGCCTGTTTCATCCAGGTGGCAGAGCCTACGTTTATTTATGCTATGGCATCCATCATCTGCTAAACGTCACCACCGGGCCGGAGGGAGAGGCCGCCGCAGTGCTGATCAGGGCCATCCAGCCGCTGGAAGGCCTGGATGACATGCTGGAGCGGCGAGGCCAAAGGGTAGTAAAACCACAGCTCACCGCCGGTCCTGGCAGGTTGACCGAAGCTTTAGGCGTGTCCGTAGATCATAACAATTTGATTTTGCAACCCTCAAATGGAATATGGATTGAAAATCCGGAGCAGAGCCCGGCTGTTCCTAATATCATCTCCACTCCTCGAATTGGGGTGGATTATGCGGGGGAGGATGCCCTGCTCCCCTGGAGGTTTTATCTCCAGGACAGCCAATGGGTGAGTAAAACTCCGGCCCCAAAGCGCTAAACCGAAAGAGTTTGGCAATATTTTGGCATAGGCAATTGTTTTAATTAAGGCTAATTCTGAGTAATTTGCCACTTTTAACTCCGGATAAATGAATGTTAGGGTCTTCATACTAATTTTGACGCTGTTTTGCGGCGTTCAGGATATTCAGGCACAGAATGGCGGTGATAAACAGGAAAACCTGGGACAAAACGTCAATTCGCCTTATAATGAGTTGGATCCGGTAATAAGCCCGGATGGCAATTCCATTTATTTCACCCGCACCAAACATCCCCAAAATGTAGGAGGCACCAAAGACCCAGGCGACATTTGGGTCACCACCAAGGATGCTGATGACTGGAGTCAGGCTCGAAATTTAGGCAGCCCCATCAATACCAAGGGGTTGAATGCGGTGATCGGATTTTCCGGCGACGGCGACATCATGTACATGCAAAATTTGTCCAAAGACCGGTCCGGTGGAGTATCCTTTTCCCGCAGAAAGGGATCAGGTTGGAGCAATCCCAAGAAGATGCCGGTGGATTACTTTCACAATAAATCGGACCTGCAATCAATGTGCATTTCCCATGA
This sequence comes from Cyclobacteriaceae bacterium, assembly GCA_965224285.1. GTDB lineage: Bacteria > Bacteroidota > Bacteroidia > Cytophagales > Cyclobacteriaceae > JAJCYK01. The sequence continues at coordinate 1,053,821 of OZ245043.1, read as the reverse complement.
TGGCAAGATCATCATCATGTCGCTGGAGTCATTCTCAACTTTTGGGGCAGAAGATCTTTATGTGAGTTTCCTGCAGTCCAATGGCAATTGGAGCGAGCCTAGGAACTTAGGTTCTACCATTAATACTAAGTTTCAGGAAATGACCCCACGACTGGCCGAAGATAATGCCACCTTATTCTTTTCCAGCAACGGGCACGGCGGTTACGGCGGCCGGGATATCTTTATGGCCAAACGTTTGGATAATACCTGGCTGAATTGGTCCCAACCGGAGAACCTGGGTAGTTCCGTAAATACCAAAGGAGTGGAGTTGTCTTATTTTATTCCCGCTGATGGAGATTTCGCCTATTTAGTGAGCACCCAAAACAGCGACGGCTACGGTGATCTTAAGAGAGTACGGATCAAACCGGAAGATCGCCCCAATAATGAAGTGGAACCTGAGCCTGTGGAAACAGAGCCCGTTGCGGTACTGCCGGAACCCGATACCGTACTGATCATCGACCAGGATCCGGTTGAAACTACCCCCGATGAAACGGAAAATGAAACCATTGAATTGATTAAATCCATTGTCACCAAGCCGTCCTATACCATCGAAGGATCGGTGAAAAATTCAGAAACCCAAAACCCCATATTTGCCCGCATTACCGTGCATGAGGTATCAGAGGGAGAAGAAGTGGCTTCTATTTCCACTAATGTCTCCAATGGAAGCTTTCAGGTGAACCTGCCCACGGATACCCGTTATGAAGTTCGGATCAAAGCCGACGGCTATCTGGGATACAACACTTTTATAGAATTGGAGCAGGGACAGGAAGATCAGATCGAAACTGATTTTGTACTGACCCCTTTGGAAGTAGGAGTAACGGTACAGCTGCCTAATGTTTTGTTCGAGCGAAGCACTACCAATTTGCTGCCGGGTTCCTATGAAGAATTAGACCGGGTAGCGGATCTGCTGGAGGAAAACCCGGAAATGGAGATCGCCTTATCCGGGCATACCGATAACCAGGGCAGCGCCAAACTGAATCTTAAACTTTCCCAGGACCGGGTAGAAACCGTATTGTTATATTTGGTGGGTAAGGGAATCCCCCGCAATCGCCTCAGCGGTAGGGGATATGGCGGCACCAGGCCCATTGCCAGCAACAAAAGTGAAACTACCCGAAAGCTGAACCGCAGAGTGGAGTTTACTATCGTTAAAAAATAATTATTCATCGAACAGGAAAGAGCGCGAAATTCGACAGGCTTTTCTAGCTCAAAATACCTTTCCATAAAAATCATTAATCCCCGCCCTCTGCAGTCATCCGAGCTTGTCGAGAAATCTTTTTAGTTAGTAGCAGGCTCCTGCTTATTTGCCTGAAATTTAATTGGTTAGCTGATCAACCAAAAAGACCTCTCCACTTCGGTGCTTATGACGTATTTTAGCAAGTAACTGATTATAAATTATTTGTCCAATAACCCTATTTGTCCTCCTGAAGGGGATTGCTTCACTGCGTTCGCAATGACTTTCTATTGGAGTTATCCCGACCTGCCTATCCCAAATACCTGGGTCAAGTTTGCAACTTGGCCCGTTGCCATAAAAATCATTAATCCCCGCCCTCTGCAGTCATCCGAGCTTGTCGAGAAATCTTTTTAGTTAGTAGCAGGCTCCTGCTTATTTACCTGAAATTTAATTGGTTAGCTGATCAACCAAAAAGACCTCTCCACTTCGGTGCTTATGACGTATTTTAGCAAGTAACTGATTATAAATTATTTGTCCAATAATCCTATTTGTCCTCCTGGAGGGGATTGCTTCACTGCGTTCGCAATGACTTTCTATTGGAGTTATCCCGACCTGCCTATCCCAAATACCTGGGTCAAGTTTGCAACTTGGCCCGTTGCCATAAAAATCATTAATTCCCACCCTCTGCAGTCATTTCGAGCTTGTCGAGAAATCTTTTTAGTTAGTAGCAGGCTCCTGCTTATTTACCTGAAATTTAATTGGTTAGCTGATCAACCAAAAAGACCTCTCCACTTCGGTGCTTATGACGTATTTTAGCAAGTAACTGATTATAAATTATTTGTCCAATAATCCTATTTGTCCTCCTGGAGGGGATTGCTTCACTGCGTTCGCAATGACTTTCTATTGGAGTTATCCCGACCTGCCTATGCCAAATACCTGGGTCAAGTTTGCAACTTGGCCCGCTTCTAACTAGTCCGCATCTTCAGCTGCGGACTGAAAAGTTGTGCGCTACCAACACCTGCTACAAATCTTTTCAATTCTAATTTGGAGCTGCTTCAATTCGTTCACATAACCAAAAATGCGGTCCACTTATCCGAGTTAAATTTCTGTCACTTTCCTATTGTATAATATATAGATAATTTCTACCTTGGTAGATATTTTCTACGTATATAAACAGCTATAATGAGAAATACCATCCTGTACATTGCTTCCAGCCTTGACGGTTATATTGCCCGGAAAAATGGAGATGTGGATTGGCTTCAAGCCGATGATACCTTTGATTTTGCCCCCTTCCAAAACTCGGTGGATACAGTGATCATGGGATATGGTACCTATCAGAAATCCCTGACCTTTGAAGGCGACGTGTTTGGGGGAAAAAAATACTATGTATTCACGGATCAGCACCGGGATTCCGATGATCCCAGGGTGAGTTTTATTAGCGCCGACCCCGGCAGTTTCGTCAAACAATTACGGGGAAATCCCGGCAAAGATATATGGTTGATGGGAGGGGGGATCTTAAATGCCGCTTTTTTAAAGGCCAGGGCTATCGACAGCCTTTACTTATTTTACCTGCCATTGTTGTTGGGTGAAGGCATACCCCTATTCAATGGTAAGTATCCCCAGACTCAACTCAACCTGGTCCAGCATCAGTCTTACCCTTCAGGGATGGTGGAGTTGCAATATAAGGTACTGCAGAAATGAGCTGGGATAAGAATTTAAAATATTTACGACTACAAAAGGATCTTACTCAGAAGGATCTGGGTAAGGCTCTTGGGGTGGGCGGCAGCAGAATACGTGACTATGAGTTGGGATTGGCAGAGCCTAAACTGGCCTTGCTTGTACAGATTGCCAGCTATTTTCAAGTGTCATTGGATCAGTTTCTCAGGCAGGATTTGGCAGTCGACCCTATGATAAAGGTTTCTGCCATGGACCAGCAAGCTAGGGTGCTGGTAGTATGCGATGACCAGCAGGGTGGTGAGAATATTGTGCATGTTCCGGTTAAGGCAAGGGCAGGGTACCTTACCGGATACGGTGATCCTGAATTTATCGAAAGTTTATCCAGCTATAGCCTTCCCGGAGTGCGTCATGGCACCTATCGCTCATTTGAGATCCAAGGAGATTCCATGTTGCCGCTGCAGGCAGGCACTATCGTGGTAGGACAATATGTAGAGAGCTGGAGGGATATTAAAAGTAACCACACCTATATCCTGGTTACGGAACAAGATGGCATTGTGTATAAACGGGTGATCAATAAAGTGAAATCCAAGAAGCAACTAATATTATTGTCTGATAACCCGGTTTATGACCCCTATACCCTGGCTATTGCAGAGGTTAAAGAGGCCTGGTCTTATTATTGTCATCTCAGCAACGCCGGCGCTGCTCAAAGAAGCAATCTGGATCAACTGCTAAGGGCGGTGGAGGACTTGAGAACTGAAGTGGCAGCCTTAAAAAAGTAACCGGATAGTTAGAATATTGAGCTAAGGCATAATATATTGTCTGCTTAACTAAATTGACCAAGGTTATGTCCACCCCTGAATCCCCGCAAAAATCCCCTTATGTTGAAGAAGTAAGCCCAGGTAATTACGCCTGGTGTGCCTGCGGCCTAAGCGAAAACCAACCCTATTGCGACGGATCCCACAAGACTACGGATCACCGCCCGGTAGTGGAAAAGATCACTGAATCTAAAACCGTTGCCTGGTGCGGGTGCAAGAGAACTGGTAACGCCCCCTATTGCGACGGTACCCATGCGAAACTCTAAATCATTTGGCCTGAATGCGGGTGTCTTGCGGCGCTTCACCCTCCAGCTTAGCAGCCCATAATCCACTGTTATGATCTGAGAAGAAAATGTGCCCTTTATGAGGTTGTGCCCCCCAGGTCATAGCGGCATTCGGTATTACTCCGTTTCGGTCGAGGGGTACAAAATGGGCCACCTCACGACCTTGTTGGTAGAGATCACCTAACAACTCTCCTGAAATGTCCAGTACTCGCAAGCCGCCATTGTAATAGGCGATATAAAGCAAATCACCTTCCACCCAGAAATTATGGGAGCCTGCCTCCGGGATTTGATACCTGGCCACTTCCTTTGGATGGTCCAGGTCGGTGAAATCAATAAAATGTAAATAACCATCCGGTACGAAGACTTCCGATTGCTGAAAGTTTATAGGAAAGATCTCATCACCGGCTATGACATAAAATTTTCCGGTGTCTTTGCTCTTATAGGGGAAGGCTGCGTGGTTGGCATCGCCTTGCACCCGGTATCGGGCAATCTCTACCGGCTGTTCAGGTGAACCTCCTGCAAGGCCATTGCCTACATCCACCATCACCACCCCATCATTCCAGTTGGAAGAATAGGCGATCCCGTCTTCCACCCATACATCGTGGATGGCTCTTGCCGGATTATCCAGCTTGAAACTTCCCACCCGATGTGGTTGGGCCGGATCTTCAATGTTGATCACATCATATCGTTGCCCGTTACTCAAAGCATACACATGGTTTTGATGTATAAATAAATTGTGAACCCCTCCAGTCAACTGATCGTCGAAAGTGGAAATGATACGCACTTCAGCTGGCTGGGTAACATCAAGAATTACCATGCCATTTTTCCGGTTGGAGGCCCCTTCACGACTTATTACACAGATTCTTCCATCTTCAGAAACTTTGACATCGTTTACCGTTCGGGCGTCAACTTTAATGCTGTCGATGATTTTTAAATTACCGGGATCGGTAACATCCCAAAAATACGCGGTACCATCTGCACTCCAGGTACCGGTTACCGCATAGTCACCACCATCGACTCCTTCCCATACCCAGAGATCCGAGGTATGTTTATTGCTGATCAGCCCGTGGCCGGTCATTTTGATCTCCCGCTGAACTTTACGAGGCGCTATTTCTGCTACCGCAATGGCGTTATTGTTTCCCGCTGAAGCAATGATGGTATAGGTTCCGGGTTCCTCGGCTACAAATTTACCCTCATCAGTTATGATAGCAGAGGCCCCGCTAGCGTCTTCCTTGGTTTTTCCACTTACTGAATAATTTACCGGCACTTCCGGTATTTCACTATCATTTTTGTCATAGGCAGTGGCTTTTAAAGTGAGCACATCACCGGTACGAGCCTGGTGGGTACTGTTTTCAAATTTAAGCTTTGCCACCGGATTGGTTAAGATCTTTATGGGTATGCTGTTGGTAATACCACCGGCCTCAACCTTCAGGTCAACTTTGCCGGGCTGTAGGGCATGAAAATAATTTAGTGCATCTATCCTCGCCAGGTCACTGTTGGAGGAGGTAATAACTGGTTCCAGTATATCCACTATTGATCCGTTTTTATCCCTGGCTTTTACAAAAAGCGGGAAGGAAGTGCCACTGTAGATCCGGGCGGGAAGATCTGTCAACTCCACTTCAACGATGTCCTGAGGCAAAACCTGTAGTTCCACGTACTTCCTGGCAAATGATTGTTGACCACTTCCTGCTCTAATTACCACCAAACGGTATTTTCCTGGCAGGTGTCCGGTGACCACGCCCGTACTATCCACTGCTGCCCCACTGGTAGGTACCATTCCTTCTGATCTTAACATGAAATACTGGTAGCGTCCGCCTTCCACCGGTTGTCCTTGCTGGTTCACGGCCTTGATGGCTAACCCAACGGACTCACCGGCTTTTAATTTCACGGGTTCTTCTTCTAATTGTAAGGTAATGGTTTGTTGTTGCCCAAATAGGGAGACGGCCGTTGTTACCCACAGTATGGGCAACATCACGGAGGATACTTTAAGAGTGGTTAGAATGTTCATGTAATTTTACTAAAATGGTTCACAAATATAATCTGTGCTACCCAATTCACTACCAATTACAGTAATGGATACAATTGGTAATATGTTTTAAGTGGTGCTTTCCATGCCAGGCATAGAGCGCCAGATTTTGATCCAGTGGCACTGTTGCATTGGTCTCCGGATGGATAAAAGATCGTTTCCATTGATCCAAGGCCAGATTCTTTAAAAGCCATACCCACTTGCGATGGAGAGTGGATATAGCGTCCAAGGAAATATCGATAGGCGCCTCACGGGCATCCGGTAATAAAGCCCAATCCTTTTCGTCATAAGCCTTGATCACTGGACAGTCTTCGGTGAGCGTCCATTTAAATCTAATATAGCTGCTGGTATGACTATCACTGATGTGATGAACCAGCTGCCGTATGGTCCATCCTCCTACACGGTATGGTGTATCCAGTTGCGGCCCGGAAAGGGGGGTAACTACTGCCCTTAAGTCACCGGGAAATCGCTCCAGTTCCTCAATCAGGTCAACTCTACTCTCCTCCGTCAGAGATTCCGGTGCTTTAAATCGACCTATGGGATACCGCGTTAGTTCTGTGGACATAGCTGCTGAGTGTTAATTGATCTTTTAATATGCTCGATATTTTAATCTATTTTTTTGATAAATGAGTGTCAAATAACTTATATATCCTTCGATACTCATCATACCAGCTGGAGCTTTCCTGAAAGCCATGCCCTTCCACCGGGTAAACAGCCAGTTCCCAGTTTTCCTTTTTCAGTTCGATCAAGCGCTGGGATAATCGCACAATATCCTGGAATTGGACATTGCTGTCAACCATACCGTGCAGCATGAGCAATGCCCCCTGCAAATTTTCCGCATGGTAAATGGGCGAGCTCCGCCGAAAAGCCGTACTGTCTTCTACCGGTGTATTTAAAATGTTGGAGGTATAGGGATGGTTGTAATGGGCCCAATCCGTTACAGAGCGCAAAGCAGCTCCCGCGGCAAAAACTTCCGGCTGGGTAAACATGGCCATCAGGGTAATAAATCCGCCATATGAACCCCCGTAGATCCCCAGGCGGTCAGCATCAATGTCATGGGTATCTACCAGATAATTGGCCCCGTCGATGTTGTCAGTGAGGTCCTGCCCCCCCATAAACTGATAAATGCCCGTCCTGACATCCCTTCCATAGCCTGCACTGCCGCGATAGTCAATATCCAGTACCGTATATCCGCGATCAGCCAGGTAATTATGGAACATGTATTCCCGATAGTATCCGCTCCACCATTGGTGTGCATTCTGCAAATAGCCGGCTCCGTGAACGAAAATTATTCCCGCACCATTCCTTTCGGATTCAGCGGGCTGATATAACCGCCCGTGTACCTGTGCCCCATCACGGGCCAGGAAAGTAATATATTGGGGTTCCCTCCAGGGGTAAGCCTTGAATTCTTCGGTCTGTGAATAGGTAATACGAGTGGGTGCTTGTTCAGAACCTGTTGGTTGGAGGTAAAGCTCCCAGGGTTGATTGGCTCTGCTGTTCAGTATGGCCATGTATTGTTCATCCGGTGACAGGGATACATCATTCCTGCCGGGCATATGGGTCAATTGGGATATGTTTTCCCCGTTTAAAGACATGGTGTAAAAATGTCTTTCGCCCGGGTGAACCTGATTGGAACTAAAATACCAGCGGCTTTTATCCCTGGACAATTGCGGATCATAGATTTCATATTCTCCGCTGGTCAAGGCTTTTAACCGTTTAGTTTCAGTGTCTAAACTATAGAGGTGACTATAGCCGCTCATTTCAGATTGAAACCATATAGTGCGATTATCGCCATACCAGCCAAGCGCTGACTCCTGGAATTGATAGCCGATGCCCGGTCCCTGGATCCAGGCCGGATCGGTCTGATGGTCCAGCAGTTCGAGATAGCCGGTAGAAAGTTGCAGCAGGCATAGCCAGCGATCTTTATTGTCGGCGCTTCTGATCTGCAGCAGCGCTTTGGCGCCGTCATCAGAATAGTAGGGCCCTTTGAAATTTACCTCCCGCAATTTGCTGGCGGGGTATCGCTGTCCGGTGCTGTAGTCAATCGAATCCTTTATCCCGGGTAAGGATTGGAGATCCGGTTGATAGAAAGTATCCTTTTCGATATGGTAGATGTTGAATGTATATAGAGCCCCTAGGTTGCCTACTTTGGCCCTGGCATTCTTACTGATGGCATAACCTTCGGGAGTCACATAATGCATTACCGCGGTACTGGGCGCTTGCTGGCTGGTTTCCAATACATAGGTAATGAATTGTCCACCGGGATCCAGATGGATATTTCCAACCTCTGCTTTGCCTAAATACACCTTTTTTGGCCTTGAAGGTTTGATCAGTTTTTCACGCCTTGATTTCAACGTATCCTCATGAGCTTTTTTGCTTAACACCTGAAATAGACCTAATTGGTCTCTTTTTAGCCACTCGTCCGCCTTGCTGACTTCGGACTTCTTAGGCTCGGAACCTTTCACGAACCAGGTTAGTTGAGTGGTTTGACCTGTATTACTATTCCAGCTATACAGGTTTTGTCTGGTGGTATACTGGATCTGCTGGCCGTCAAGAGAGAAATGTGGATCTGTAACATCATCCAGTGTGGCGAGAATTGGGATCACCTGTCCGTGGTTTAAATCCTTGAGGTATAGATCACCGTAGCGCAGATATAACATCTTATCATTTTCCTGGTTTAGTACAGGAGTTGAGGTAGGTAATGACCGTAATTCCTCCAGGGGGACCGGCTTGGGTACAGTATCCTGAACGGAAAGGAAGTATAAGGAGTCGCCGGGATTGAACTCGGGGTTCCAGTCAAAATACAGGATCGGTTTAAAATGATCCCAGCGGGGATTCTGGGGAGAGTGCCCCACCCATTGGTAGCCTTGCATGATCTCTTCAAGATCCAGCTCCTGTGCCGACAATCCAGATGCCAGGACCATGATTATTACAGTCTTTACAAGATATTTCATAACGAATAAGACTGTCAGAAAGATAGGCTTTTTGAATTAAACCAAAAAGAAGATAGGCCGCGGGCTAATTTTGGACCCTGATGGTCCTGGTTCTTTTGCGGTAACGGTCTTTCTTGGGATTATAAGGTCTGTTTTTGGTGCGGGGCTTTACCACCTGGATAGTATTGTGGTCCTGCTTGGCACAAGAGCTGTAAAACGGCCATAATATCAGAAGAGCCATGGCCCAAAGCACACTTTTTCTAAAAAATCCCGTCTTTATAGTGAGAATCATCTGCTAAAGGTAACTGTAAAAAGGAAATTTTATTTCATTCTTAATTAAGTAAAAAAGGCTATATTTCTTTTTCCGAAAGCCATAAAAGCGGTCCTAGAGATGCTAAATATGAAAATATGTGGTTTGGTTGTGGTTATTTTTATGGGGATCACACCATTATATGCTTTTCAACAGCAGGACAGCTTATTGAACAAAGTCAACAACCTCAAGGGTGCGGAAAAGGTCGAGGTTTTACTCAAGATCTCAGAAAATACCCGCAGCTACGCCCCGGAATTATCGATAGAATTTGCCAATCAATCTCTGGAGAGTGCTAGTCAGTTGTCCGATACTTTACTGATGTTATTGGCCTTAAAGAATTTGGGCCTCACCCATTACAGTACTGGGGATTACGAGAGCAGTTTAACCTCTTTTTCCAGGATTTTAGAGATCCAGCAAGCCCGCAATGATGTGGAGGGCATAGCCAGCGCCTATAATAATATGGGTATAATTTATGATGAGTTGAAAAAATTTGCCACCGCCCTGGATTTTTACCATCGCTCCCTGGAATTAAAGCGTCGAATTGGAGACCGGGCTACCATAGCCAACACCATCAATAATATCGGCTTTTTATACAACAAAATAGACAACCCGGAAAAAGCTTACGAGTATTTCTCCATGGCATTGACCATCGGGCGGGATCAAAAGGACACCCTGGGCATGTTCAGCACCTACAATAATATCGGGCTATATTATTTTCAACAGCAGCAATATGATTCGGCGTTGAACTATTTCAACGCATCGCTGGATGTAGGCCAAAACCTGGAAAACAATTATGACAAAGCCCACCTTTATAACAATATTGCCAAAATTCATCTGGAACGGGGCAACCTACAGCAGGCCATCGATCTCTATAGGCAATCATTGGCACTAAGTGAGCCCATGGACGCCAAAGCCAGAATGATCGCCAGCTACCGGGGTTTGGCAGAGGCGTTTAAGCAGCGTGGTCAATATCGCGCCGCCCTGGATTACTACAAGAAGCAGTCTGATCTAAAGGACCTGGTTTTCAGTGAGCGCAACACCCGGAAAATTGCTGAGATCGAGACTAATTATCAAATTCAGCAAAGGGAAAAAGAGATAGAACTGCTGCGCAAGGAAAGTGAGATCCAAGTGCTGAGTTTATCTAAAAACCGGGTAGTCACTTACTTCTTACTGGGAAGTTTGATCTTGATTTTTATCCTGGCGGCAGTTTTATATCAGCGCAACCAATTTAGAATGAAGTCCAACGAACTTCTGGAAACCCAAAACCAGGAAATTGCCAAGAAGAACATTGATATCCTGGATAGTATTATGTATGCCAAGGGTATTCAGGATGCCATCAGGCCGGATCCGGATATTTTAAAGTCCGGGTTTTCGGATTATTATATATTTTCCAAAGCCCGCGATATTGTGAACGGAGATTTCTATTGGCTGGCCCAGAGGGATGATTCTGATCATATAATAATTGCCGTGCTCGATTGCACAGGTCACGGGGTGCCGGGAGCCTTTATGACTGTAATGGCCAATAGTCTGCTAAATCAAATTGTGCTGGAGCAGCATATTGAGAGCCCAGCAGAGATACTGGAAGCCCTTCACAAAGAAATGACCACCACCCTTCATCAGGAAAATTATGGTCAGATAACCAATGATGGGATGGATATCGCAATATGTCGATTCCATCAGAAAACCCTGAAGCTGATTTTTAGCGGGGCAAAGCGACCCTTGTATTATTACCAGGATAATAAGCTGAAAGTAATAAAAGGCAGCACCCATAGTATAGGGGGAAATTTATATCAGAATCATCGCAGGTTTAAAGAGCATACGGTGCAGCTAAAACCCGGAGATGCTTTCTATCTCTTTACCGACGGAATTACTGACCAATTTGGCGGACCAGAGGATAAAAAATTCCTCAGTTGGCGCCTGAAACACCAGCTCAATTTGATGCAACCTCATCCTATGGAAGATCAGCATAGTCATTTGGAAACCTCCATCCAAGAGTGGCGCGGCACCAGGGAACAGACTGATGATATGCTAATGATGGGAATAAGGGTCTAACCTTGTGCAACGTTCAAAGAAGATATTCTTGTGGTTTGCCTTGATCTTCCTGGCGATTTTAGGCTTTATCGCTTTTGATTTTGGTCGCAGAACCACCTTTCCCGGGCAGGATATCCCTAGTGCAGACACCACGCAGTCCGATACCTTGCTGTTGAGAAAATAGAAGATCTAGCAGATTCAAGCAACCATTTGGCAATATACTTCGTGCTGACATTGTAATACGCGGGATTGTGAGCTCCAATCAAGATGTAAACACAGACTTAAAGTCCCTATTAGAGGATTGTAAGCAGGGCAAAAGGTACAGTCAAAAACTGTTATACCAGCAGTATTACGGCTATGCCATGAGCATCTGTTTGCGGTATGGCCATGGTTATGAAAATGCGGTGGAGATAGTGAATGATGGTTTTTTGAAGGTGTTCACCAAAATTAGCATGTACAATCCCGATAAATCGTTCAGAGCGTGGATGCGAAGGATCATGATCAATACCGCAGTTGATCATTACCGTAAAGAGTCAAAACACCAGCTAAATAGATATGATGTAAGCGATTACGATCAACCATCTAATCAAGAGAACGCCATAGATAAAATGGCTTTTGATGAGGTTATTCAGGAGATCCAACAATTGTCTCCTTCTTACAGAACGGTTTTTAACCTCTATGTTATGGATGGTTTTAAGCATGAAGAGATTGGGGAGATGCTGGGTATTTCTGTAGGCACTTCCAAATCGAATCTATCAAGGGCACGTGCTCAACTGCAGAAAGCATTAAGGAAAAAGTACAAGGATGAATTGGCATAATTTATCGGAACAAGAATTTGACGATAAGCTCAGGGCTTATTTACAGGGCAAAGAGCCTCCCTTTGACCCTGCAGCTTGGGAGAAAATGAACCGCAAACTGGAGTCTTATGCTCCGAATGGTTCAGGTAAAGGCAGCACCTGGAGTCTAATTTCCATCGTGTTATTACTGTCGGCGTTTTTCTTTTGGAATGTCAGCAACTATAGCGGGTATTCTCAGGAAGTAGGTGGGCAATTAAGCTCAGATCTGGTACAAAATGAGTATACTGATCTTGCTGATACTGGTTCTGGGGGAAGCGGATCATCAACTGATCGGGAGAATTTAGAAAATATCTCCTCCACCGATGATCATGTTGAAGATACAAAAGAGCCAAAAGAGCCCACCAGCGTCACAGGGAACATCGTTGGGAAATCGGAGGCAGGTGTAAATACCTCTGCTCCAAGTAATTCAGTAGCTACGCCGGGAGTACAGAGTAGTGAAAAAGCTGAAATTGTCGCACAGGGCGGAGCCAACTCAGACGCCGGCAATATTACACCATCACCAGCTCCACCCGCTAATGCCAACTTAAATAAGGTGGCACGGCCCGATGGTGAGTTTTCCGCGAAAAATAAAAAAACGGTATCCAGCCCTGATGTTGATGGTGATACACAGGCAAATTCAATTACCAAGAGTAATACTGGAAGTAACTTGACTGATCAACTCACCGATGTAACGGAAAATAATTCAGGATCTTCCAGGCTAACGGTGGTAACGAAACTGTCAAATAAAGATGCCATCCTAACCTGGAATGAAGAAATGGTTCCTGAGGCTGCTCCTGAATCAGTTGCTCTGCAAGAGCCGCCGGTGCTTCCAGCTAGGCCTTCAAGGTGGTCGATGGGATTGGGTTTTGCTCCCGATGTGAGCCTGGTTGGGTTTGCCGAGCTGACCAGCCCCGGTTCGAATTTCATTTTCAGCCTGGATTATCAGTTGCATCCGCGGCTAAGTGTACAATCGGGAATTACCTATGGCAGAAAAATTTATACTGCCGAAGGGGAGGATTACAACCCTCCTAATGGATTCTGGCCCTACGGAGTTGCGCCGGAGCGCGCGGAAGCGGTTTGTAATGTATTGGACATACCTCTTAATCTGCGTTACTACCTGGCCCTAAGGGAAAGACACTCGTTTTATGCTTCAATGGGATTAAGTACTTATATCATGCTTAGAGAGGAGTATGACTATGAATATGAAAACGCTTATCCTAATGTGCCTCGGTACTGGGAAATTAGAAATGAAAACCAACATTTATTTGGGATATACAACCTGTCGATAGGTTATCAGCGCAAATTGAACCCCAACTGGTCACTGGAAATAGAACCTTTCATTAAAGCGCCCCTATCCGGGATAGGATTCGGCAGGGTCAATCTATGGAGTACCGGGACGGCATTTACCTTGAGATACCACTTACCTTAGAATCCCCGGAGATGGTCATTAAAGACAACGATAAATTACATTATAAACCTCAAAATCAGTCAACTGATGACGCAGGCAGCATGTTGGGTAATGCAGTAAATAACCGGCGCATTCCCTCTATTCTAGAATTGCCTCCCCACCAGGAAATAGCACATCTCAAGAAACATCTGGTTATGCTGGCTGCCCAGGTATGGCAATCCGAACAGTTAATAAGCAAAGTAAATCGTTGCCTGGATAATCTGGGTCAGAACCATTCTCTCTCACTGCTTCTTAAAGAATTACGACTACTCCTAAAGGAATATAAATCTTCAAGTGAAGATCAATATATAGATACTGATCTTATTGTTGATCAGGAATTTGTGAAAAAACTTAAAGCGGAATTTCCGTCATTATCATCCAATGATCTGAGGGTATGTTCGTTATTAAAGCTAAATCTTACTACTAAAGAGGTAGCCACCAAGTTGGGCATCAGCCCTGAAAGCGCTAATAAGGCCCGTTACCGGATCCGAAAAAAATTAGCGCTCACTCGTAAACAAGACCTTATTGAGTTCATATTAGCTTTTTAAGGCAAGTTATTTTTTATGAGAAATAGTCTATTTTTTACTTATCAGTTGTCAATCATGATGACCTGCCTGGCTTGCGGAAGCGATGGCGATCCGGAACCTGTTGACTGCTCGGCCAGTGGATTATCTATCAGTATTTTGAATCAGGAGAACGCCTCCTGTAATCAGAATAGCGGCTCCATTGAAGTAAACTTTAGCGGTAGCGGATCAAATCTTCAGTATAGTTTATCCGGCTCTCCCTTTCAACCTGCCGCAGGAGTTACTACTATAGAGGATATCGCTCCTGGCGCCCAGACCTTAGTGCTGAGAGATGACAATGAGTGTACGGTGAGCGAAAACTTCACCATTGGCGAGGTCAATGATCTGACCGTTGAGCTAGTATCCCAAATCTCTGGTTGTAATACCCCACAAGGGTCGGTATCCGCTAATGTACAGGGAGGCACTGAACCGTTTAGCTATAGCCTTGATGGCGGATCCCCCCAAAATGGAAACACCTTTTCAGGATTGGCCGCCGGCGATTACACCATTTTGGTGAGCGACAGCGAGGGCTGTGAGACCAGTAGTTCGGTGTCAGTGCTTAGCGGAGTCAGTTTCAGTGAAGAAATCAAACCAATAATTGATAACAATTGCGCCTTGTCGAATTGTCATGATGGCAGCAACGCAGGCATACCCAACTGGACTGTACTGTCTAATGTTCAGGACAATGCCGCCAATATAAAAACCAGGACTTCAGATATGACCATGCCGCCTTCATCCAGTGGGATTACGCTGGAGCAGTCCGAAATAGATGCCATAGGATGCTGGGTGGATGATGGAGCGTTAAATAACTAAATGGAATAATTAGTCTATATGATCAGGGCACGAATTTAAAATGATCTCGGTTGGAAATAGTATGAACTCTAAATAATAAGGTTATGAACATTAAACACTTTTTAAGAACCCACTTAATAATAATGCTGGCTTCAGCGGTAGTAATTTCTTGTAGTGATGGTGATGACGACGCTCCGCCTCCTACGGTGGATTGTAATGCCACCGGGCCCAGTATAAGTTTGACCGCTACGGAGACTGCCTGCGGTCAGGATGATGGACAGATTGAGGTAGATGTAACCGGAGGCACAGGTAATTTGGATGTTACCATTAGTCCGCAACCTATAGGGTTCTCATTTGACAACAATACTTTCACTGCTATGGAACCAGGCACCTATACGGTTGAAGTAACCGATGATGATAACTGCACTACCAGCGAAACTGTTACAGTGGGATTTATGACGGCTAATTTGAGCTATGCTGACGATATCGACCCGATCGTACAGTCGAAATGTGCTATATCAGGCTGTCACGACGGTACCCAGCCAGATTTTACGGTATTTGAAAACTTTCAGGCGAGAGCCAATAATCAGCCCGGCGGGGTCCGTCAAAGAGTTAAAACCGGTGATATGCCCAGGTCTGGTAGTTTAACAGGTGAAGAGATCTCCATGATCCTGTGCTGGATAGATGAAGGCGCTCAGAATAATTAATAAAATTTAATGATTATCAACTCCTTATTGGTTCAATGATGGTAGGGATAGTTAAAAAGCATCTGGCTTACATAGTGTTGGTGGTAAGTGCAGCATCCTGCGCTTATGACAGTGAAGAGGAGGTTTTTGGCGCTCCCGACTGCGATCCTCAAACCACTACTTTCAGTGGAGTGATTGAGCCCATTATAGCTGCTAAGTGTGCACTACCGGGTTGTCATAACGGAACTAATAATTCTGTACCAAACTGGACTGTGTTTAGTAACGTGCAAGCCAATGCTTCCAATATCAAGACCAGGACCTCCAACCGCACCATGCCGCCTTCCAGCGCAAATGTAAGCTTGACTGCTGCAGAAATAGAGGCTATCGCCTGTTGGGTGGACAGTGGCGCACAAAATAACTAATTATGATTCGTGTAGGATGGATATGTTTATTGCTGCTAATTACCTGGCAGCTACCAGCCCAACGGTATATCAGCAATACCGGGAGTATTAAATTTTTCTCAGAGGCCCCCCTGGAAAATATAACCGCAGTAAATCACCAGGCTTCTAGTGTATTTGATCTGGGTTCAGGTGAAATTGTGTTTTCAGTTCCCATAAAGGAGTTTGAATTCAAGAAATCGTTGATGAAAAAGCATTTCAATGAAAATTATATGGATTCGGATGAATACCCCAAGGCTACCTTCAAAGGGAAACTTAAAAACTATCGGCCTGAAAATGGCAATTATGCTGCTACCGCGGTGGGTGATTTAACCATTCACGGACAAACCAGAAAAGTAGAGATCAAAGGTGATTTGAAAGTCAGTACTAACGCAGTGGTAATGGAAGCCGTGTTTCCGGTGGCGCTTAAAGATTATGATATAAAGATCCCCAAAATCTTATTCAGTAATATCGCAGAAGAAGTGGAAGTAACCTTGAAATTTGAGTTAAAGCCCCATGTATCGAATTAAAATACTTATCACCTGTTTAATACTCTTTGCCACCGCCAGGGTACAATGCCAGGACGACCTGATGTCAATATTGGATGATCAGGATTCTGCTTCCACCAACTATGCGGAGGCTATTTTTAAAAGCAGCCGGGTGATCAACGGCCATTCGGTGGAGATGCGATCACCGGGTGTGCTGGAGTTTCTTATTTCTCACCGGTTTGGACGCATAAACGAAGGGGCCAGGGAGCTGTTCGGGCTAGATGACTCCAACATCAGATTGGGACTGGAGTTTGGGCTGACTAAAAATTTGAATATTGGCATAGGCCGGAGTTCCTTTGAAAAGCAATATGACGGCTTTATTAAATATCGTTGGCTCAGGCAGCAACAAGGCGCCCGCAATATGCCCATATCGGCTGTTTTCTTTGCCAGCATTGCCATTAACACCCTGGAAGATCTCCCCGACCGGGATCTTGACTTCTCCAATAGGTCTAATTATACTTATCAACTGTTACTGGCCAGGAAGTTCAACCAAAACTTTTCAATGCAGATAACTCCAACGCTGGTACATAAGAATCTGGTGTTGAGAGAGGCCGATGACAATGACCAATATGCTTTAGGAGTCGGAGCCCGGCAAAAAATCACCAAAAGGCTGGCCCTCAATGCTGAGTATTTTTATATGTTCAATTCCCCAGAAGGGCTTGGACTGCATGATGCCTTGGCTATCGGGGTGGACATCGAAACCGGTGGTCATGTTTTTCAACTACATTTGACCAATAGCCGGGCCATGATTGAAAAAGGGTTTATTACTGAAACTACTGGAGATTTTTTTGACGGAGATATTCATTTTGGATTTAATATCTCCAGGGTATTTCAGATTTCAGGTAACAGGGATAAGGACTGGTAGGTCGACCTCAGCTAAATAATCCGTAAATTTCACGATCAATCATACTTACGATGGCGGAAAAGTCATCCACATTTTCCACAAAATCCAGTTTATTGACGTTGATAGTTAGCAGTTTCCCCAGGTCATAATCTGCTATCCATTTCTCATAATATTGGTTGAGCTTTTGCAAATATTCCAGCCTTATCAAATTCTCATAATCCCGTCCCCTTTTTTGGATTTGAGACACTAGTTTAGGAACATCTGCCTTTAGATAAATCAGGAGATCAGGAGGTTCTACAAACTTGATCATTGATTCAAATAAATTCTGATAGTTTTGATAATCATGGCTGGAGATCATTCCAGAATGGTAGAGATTTGCGGCGAAGATATAAGCGTCTTCGTATATGGTCCGGTCCTGAATCACGGTATTTGAGGACTCCCGGATCTGTTTAATCTGATTAAACCTGCTATTCAGAAAATACACCTGTAAGTGGAATGCCCACCTCTCCATATCTTCGTAGAAGTCTTTTAAGTACGGATTTTGGTCCACCGATTCATATTCCGGGGTCCAGCGGTAGTGACGGGCCAGCTTCTCAGTCAGCGTGGTTTTTCCGGAGCCAATGTTACCGGAAACGGCTATATGCATAGATAAGGACGATAGATGAGACTAAGATAACCAATTATGGTTAACCTGGAAACACCATCAAAGGCCTTCTACTTTCAGCTCCCAGAGTATATTGACGATCTTCCACTCCCCGTCTATTTTTGCCATATGCAAATAGTCGATCCAATTGGGAGCTTCGGCTTTTACCGTAGCCGTATGATGGTAGATATCCAAAATGGTAATACCATTTTTCAGCTCCTCATATTCAGTGGCTTGAGGTCGTTTGCGCTCCGTTTGTGCCAGAAGGTCCCGGCTGCTTAAATAGGCTAGTGCCCCATGTTTATCACCGGTGTCAAAAACGATCTTTTTTCCCATTTGCGGGTGAATAGAACTTGACATTAAATCGGGATCTCCCTGGTGCCAGGCTTGTAAATATTGCATGACTCTGGACTCTATAGCCTCTCGATCATCCTGGTTTTGCGCCTGACTATTAAGAGGCAATAGGGATAATAGGGTCAACAGAAGGGTGAAAATTTTCATAGCTCTGCCGTTGTTTCGAAATAGTAAGATACCCTTATTTGAAACAATGGAAGATGCAAATTAGCCCCATTACTTACATGGCTGATAAATGGATGTTTTTATCAGCCCCGAGGAAGGTATTTACAGCTTTTTAAGGGCTGTGAGGTTATTCCTCTTGGTCTTTTCCGAAGTAGCCGCTTACTATTTCTTCACCTTCTCTGTGTGCTTCCTGGCCCAGGTCCTGGGCTTTTTCCACGGTATTTTCAACTGATTCTTTCACGTTGTTGGCAATACCACCCGCTACATCCTTGGCCTTTTGGAATGTTTCGCCAACGGAATCTGCGGTTTTTTCTGCCATATCTCCGGCTTTTTCTACCACATCGGAGAGATTCTCCCGAGCTTGCTCAATTTTATCCTCGGTATAATCGACCGCCTGTTCCGCTTTATCAGCAACCTTATCGGCAACTTCTTCAATTTTTTCCCTGGATTTATCCAGTGCCTGATCTACTTTGTCTGCTGCCTCCTGTACAGCTTGCGAACTTTTATCGGCAGCCGAGTGTACCGCTCCGCTGGCTTTTTGAGAGGCTGAAGCAGAGGCCTCCTTGGTTTTATCGGCGGTTCCTGAAAACCAGTTTTTAATGCTATCCAATATTCCCATGTCAATAGATTTAAGGTTTGTGATCAATAATACAAGGTAGTGTAAATGAACTTTTTATACAAACTCATGAATCGAGGCCTCCAAACCTAAATACCCACCTTAAGCGACAACATCAAATTCCGCCCCGCCGCACTGATACCCGATGAGTAGGGTCTGTAGTGCTTATCCAGTATATTCTCCAGCCCAGCAGTGAAAGTGACATTTTTGCTGAAGTGGTAGGACCCAATAAAATTCCAGGTCTGCCAGGATAAGGCTCCATCAGCAGTGTAAAGATGTGTCTTCTGTTGTTCGCCCAGGGAGAGGTCATTAAAAGATCTTTTACCCTGGAAGCGAAAGTTTAATTCACACCTTAACTTTTGATATCGATAGGTCAGAGCAGCCATACCGAAATTAGGAGTGGTATGTCGCAACGGCAAACCTTGAGTATCTTCACCCCGACTAACAGTAAAACTCCCATTAAGATTAAAATTAGGGTGGAAGGCATAGTTCAGACCCACGCTGCCGCCATAGATATTGGCGCTGCTGGTGTTGACCAGGGCTTGTACTTTACTTTTTTCTCCATCAAAAAAAATGGAGTCCAAGCCGTTGAAAGTAAAGTCTCGTTGTACAATGGCTTTGTCCAATAAGGTGTAATATACGGTACCACTGAGTTTGAGTTTATCCTCTATGGTTTTTACCAGGGTCAGTTCCCCGTTGTAGGAGAATTCGGATCGAAGTTCCGGGTTGGGCACTGTAACAATCCCGTTTGATCCATCAAAAATCTTCCCGATATCATCAACATTCGGAGCGCGGAAGCCGGTAGAATAAAGCAAATTGACTTGCCAGGAAGGTGCAGCAGTCCATACTAATCCCAAATTACCATTGATGGCCCGATTATTTATCTGCAATCTTTCAAAAGGAAAACCCAAGGCTCCGTTGTCCTCCATACGGGCGTCTAACCAGATTTGATTATATCGCAACCCTGAAGTGATGTTGACTTTGTCAGATACCAACCACTTGGCGCTTATGTAGCCGGCCAGCCCGTAATAATCAGAACCTCCATCTGGGTACCGGGGAGTAGTCGCGGTTACTTCTCCGGTAACGATATCCCGGCGGATTCCTTGGGAATTGACTTGATTATAAAACCACTCCATACCATAGAACCATTCCAGATGATCACTGGTGGACTTCTCCATATCCAGGTTCAGAGTGACCACATCCACCTCTTCTGTACGAGTACGGATTCTATTGTCTTGGAAACCACGGTCACTGCGACTCTCTTCCAATACTTGCCAGGCTAAAGTCAGTCGGGTGGCATCTGCCCATTTGTGTGACTTGAGGTGAGTTAATTGCAAGCTGTTGGTCAGCCATTTTTGAGGGCCATAAAACCATTCCGCTGATGCAAAATTACCCTGGTCGTCCTTTTCGATCAACCTGTCATAACGGGGGATATCTGATGTGGTGCTGAAATTGAAGGTATATTTAATGTCACTGTGAGGGCCCAATCGAAGATGCAGCTTGTTTAACAGATTAAACTGGTTATAGCCGCTGAATATCTGGCGGTCAAAATCAGGATTCTCCACTACTACATCCTGCCCATTTTGCCTGGTGACAAATTGCTGTCGTTTACCATAGTCCGGAAATTTGTCGGTTCGTTTATTGCCGGAACGCAGATGGTAAAAGTCACTAAAGGATATACTGGTAAAACTGCTCAATTGATGAGACCTGAAAGTAAGATCCAAGTGGCCGGTCTTTTCCCGATTTGCCGTGGCATACCTGACCACAGCATTGGCATTCAACTTTTGCTCACCTTCTTCTATGAACCCTGGTGATTTAGTGCGAAAATGCATCACGCCCCCCAGAGCATCACTGCCATACATTACTGAGCCTGGCCCATATAATATCTCGGCGCTTTGGATGGTAAATGGATCTATGCTGATGACGTTCTGTAAGTTACCACTGCGAAAGATGGCGTTATTCATGCGAACGCCGTCCACTACGATCAAGACAGCATTTGCGGCAAATCCCCTGATAATGGGACTGCCGCCTCCCAGCTGACTTTTTTGAACAAAAACCTGACCGGATTGCCCCAGCATATCAGCAGCAGTTTGGGGATTGGAAAACTCAACTGATCGATGACCCAGGGAAAGGATCTTATGGGGGGTCTCGCGTTTATCCTGTTCCCATCGACTGGCTGATATCACTAATTCATCGATAACTATTATTTTTTCCCGGATGCTCACCTGCAGATCAGCGGATTTCAAGGTTCGCCAGGCAATGATGAAATCTTCAAAGGAGGGGTGGCTGAAGGTCAATATATCGTCCTGGTTATAGCCTATTTGGTAAGAACGGCCCAGGTGATCTGTTTGGTCGCTTATGCTTTGGTCCTGATTGAATACCAATACATTTTCCACCGGACGTAGAGTTTCCTGGTCCACTACTTTTATAAAGTTATTTTGACCCAGGATGCCTTCACTAAGTCCCAGCAAGCACATAGCCAGACATAAAATTTTGAAATCCACTCGAGATTGCTCCAATTAAACCTACCCCAAATACAAATTTGGATATAAACCCCCTATTTTTATAGGTATTTGAGGTTTTTCCTGCGATGGGTATTGCTAAATGGAGCTTATCTCGGATTAATTGCAGGGATAGATCTGGCTACACAGTGCTAATATTTGGCCAGGCTGGGATCAACCTGATCCGCATAGGCTAAAATGCCTCCCTTTAGGTTGTAGAGATTCCTAAATCCGAACCTCTTCTCCAGCTTATCAATGGCCTGCGCGCTTCGAACTCCGCTGCGGCAGTGCACAATGACCTGTCTGTCGGACGTGATACGATCCACCGAATCTTCAATTTGCCCTAATGGTATCAGTTCCCCATTCATGTGGGCAATTTCGTATTCGTAGGGTTCCCGGACATCGATCAACTGAAACGGTTTGCCTTGCATCTTGAGTGCTTCTAATTCAGCTACCGTAATTTCCTTTACCTTGAGAGGTTCATCAGATTCAGCTCCGATACCGCAGAAATCCTGGTAGTCGATCAATTTAACGATAGGTTCTTGCTGGGGGTCCTTGCTTAATTTTAAGGTCCGGGTTTCAAAAGAAAGGGCATCAAAAAGAAACAACCTGCCACTAAGTGGTTTGCCAATACCGCTTAGTACCTTAATGACTTCATTAGCCTGCAAACTACCGACTATTCCAGGCAGAACGCCAATCACTCCTCCTTCAGCGCAACTTGGCACCAATCCCGGAGGAGGAGGGGTAGGAAATAGATCCCGGTAGTTAGGCCCCCGGTTTCCTTCATCATCAAGGTAGTTGAAAACGGATACCTGACCCTCAAACCTAAAAATAGAAGCATATATATTGGTTTTTTCCAGGATGACACAGGTATCGTTTACCAGATAACGGGTGGGGAAATTGTCAGTGCCGTCTGCCACCACATCATAACCCGATACAATATCGAGGGCATTTTCTGAGGTCAGCTGAGTGTTGTGGACTATAAAATTTACGTGAGGATTTAGAGCTTTTAGCCTGGCTGCAGCGGCCTCGGCTTTGGGTTTGCCAACATCCTCGACGGTAAAAAGAATTTGCCGCTGTAAATTGGTTTCATCCACCACGTCAAAATCCACAATGCCAATGGTGCCAACTCCTGCAGCGGTAAGGTAAAGCAATAATGGGCTACCCAAGCCACCGGAACCGACTACCAACACTTTGGATTGCTTCAGTTTCCTTTGGCCTTCGATGTTGAAGTCAGGTAATATCAAATGCCGGCTGTATCGCTCCAGCTCCTGCTTGGTAAATTTAGTTTCAATCATAAGCGACTTATTTGCCAATTCCGCCGGCTATTGCCGGAACTATACTGATCACCGCATCTTCAGTAACTGGGGTCCGCTCATTATTCAGTACTTTGATATCCTCATCTCCCACATATATTCGTACGAATTGACGGATCTCTCCACGATCGGTCATCAACTGGTTCTTCAAATCCGGATAGAGTGAGGATAATGCTTCCAGAGATTCACGTATATCAACTGCCTCTACCTCTATAGTAGCCTGGTTATTAGTAAACTTACGCAATGGTGTAGGAATTATAATTTTAGCCATTTTTTAGTCAATTAATTGAATTTACTTCGTTTTGAATAATTATTTTTTCTTTTATAAAATTCTCTTTCTGCAGTTGCCAGGAAGTGGTATCCAATATTTCAATTTCCGAAAGTGAAATAATAAGGTAAGAGAAAAAGGGCACGGCCTGCTTTAGGTCATGTTCAGAGGGTGTAGCTGGGTGATTTGGATGGCTGTGGTAGATACCCAGCAACAAAGTATCACTTACCAAGGCCTCTCTTTCAGCAGTCATGTAGTCTTTAGGGTGGATCTCAAATCTTCTTCTTTGATCGCCTGGCTTACTGTTGGCGGTAGCTTTTACCGCAGTGATAAAACGATCTTTACCGGCTTCCTCTCCGAAAAAAAACCCGCAGCATTCATTGGGAAAAGTATCCAAGGCATGCTTGTGCATGGTGATAAGTAAATGGTGTGGAATCAGCAGGCTCATGGTCTATCCATTAGATCTAAATATTTGCTGACGTCATCCGGAAATACCGTTACTACCACACCCTCATCAAGTTCATGCGCCACTTTCAAGGCACCCACCAGGTTTGCAGCAGCCGACGGGCTTACCATCAGGCCTTCTAGTCGAGCGATCCTGTTCATCATGTCCAGCGCCTCCCGGCTGTCAATTTCCAAATTTTCTGCTGCCAGGTCGCTGTCATAGATGCCGGGAACTATGGCGGTTTCCATATGCTTCCAACCCTCCAGTTGATGCATAGCCAGATCGGGCTGTAAGGTGACCAACTTGATATCTGGCGTTAGCTCTCTTAATCTCATAAAGGTTCCCATAGCCGTTCCAGTAGTACCCAACCCAACTACCAAATGAGTAATGCCACCGCCAGTTTGTTGATATATCTCTTCCGCCGTACTCAAATAATGCGACTTCCAGTTCCATTCATTGTTATATTGATCGGCATAGTAGTATCTGCCCGGATCTCTTTCTGTCAACTCTCTGGCTTTCTTTTGGGCATCATCAGTGCCTCCGAACTTAGAAGTAAGGATCAATTCAACTCCTAAGCCCTTTAATATCTGCTGACGTTCAGCGCTGGCGTTTTCTGGCAGACAAATGGCCACCGGGATGTTCAAAGCAGCCCCGATGGTGGCATAGGCAATAGCTGTATTTCCACTGCTGGCATCCAACAGAGTTTGCCCTGCACCCAGTTTTCCCCTCTCAATTGCATCCTTAAAGATGTAATAGGCAGGCCGGCATTTTACACTCCCGGCTAGTTGCATCCATTCCAACTTAGCATACAACTTGACCGTTGGGTGTTGGAACACTCTCTCAATAGGATGTAGAGGAGTATTTCCCACCAGGTTATAGAGGGACTTCAGGTCTGGTTTGACTGCAGTAATTGTTTCCATATAAAAAAAAAGCCTTTCCTGGGCAGGAAAGGCGGTCTTTTTGTTCAATTCAGACAGTTCAGTCCTTCCCTGTTTGCTTTAATGAACAACAGCAACAAGGAATTACCTGATTTGTCAATTCTATCATGTTCTAAATCTCAATTACAGTAATAACGCAAACCCGGGAAAATTGTTCCTAAAAATGCCCATAATTGTTTAGTCCATCCTTTTCAACAGCAGATCCGCTACAGTGCCGCCTATGGCCAGGCTGCTGGTAGCCGCGGGTGAAGGAGCATTGCCTACGTGGATCCCGCTGGAGTTTTCAATGATCAGGAAATCGTCGATAAGCCCTCCATCGCGGTCACTGGCTTGCGCTCGGACTCCGGATCCCGCAGGTACCAGATCCTTTTCTGTGATCTCAGGAATCAAAGCCTGTAATGCTTTGGTAAAAGCCGATTTGGAAAAAGAGCGATACATCTCACCCAGACCGGTTTGCCAATATTTATAGGCGATGCGTTGAAACCCTGGCCACAATAAGGTCTGTACCAGGTCTTTAGGCACCACATCCGTCTTATGATAACCCTCACGGCTAAAGGCAAGAACGGCATTGGGTCCGGCCTCTACAGCGCCGTCCATCATACGGGTAAAATGTACCCCCAGGAAGGGAAAGCTGGGGTCGGGAACGGGATAGATCAGATTTTTGACCAAATCTCGCCGCTCCGGTTTTAGCTTATAATATTCCCCTCTAAACGGCAGGATCCTGTAGGGCAGCCCTGTTTGGGTCATGGCGGCTATGCGATCTGAGTATAGCCCGGCACAGTTAACTACCCACCTGGTAGTATAGGCATTCTCACCCGACTTTATGATAGTACTACCATTGTGACTTATGGAGGTCACCTTTCGGTTGAATTCTATCTCCACTCCCTCAGAGGTCAACCACTGAGCCAGTTTGAGAGCCACTTGCAGATAGTCGATGATACCGGTTTGGGGCACCCATAATCCGGCTAATCCGTTGACGTGAGGTTCGTACTCTTTAAGTTGCCCGCCGGGGATATGTTTGATACCCTGCAACCCATTCTGGTTACCCCGCTGCCGTAAATTTTCTAATAAGGGAAGTTCCTGTTTCCGAGTAGCCACCACCAGTTTGCCACAGATTTCATAAGGGACATGATACTGGTCACAGAATTCCAGTAATTCACCATAACCCTTAATACAATTCCTTGCTTTGAGACTCCCCGGTTGATAATACAGTCCACTGTGAATGACCCCGCTGTTATGGCCTGTTTGATGCTGACCTACCTTTGATTCTTTTTCCAGTATGAGAATGGTAAGGCCTGGAGCTTTTCTCTTCAATTTGAAGGCAGTGGCTAAGCCCACGATACCAGCTCCCACTATAATAATATCGTACTTCAAGTCCTTTAGTTTACCGTGCTAACAGCTGCCAATATAATCAGAAGGATTGCAGACTTTCACTGATTTTAAATAATTTACGACAAAGCTTTGCTTATGGCCCGGAAATCCCAAAGGGTAGAAGTCGGTAAACGGCAACTTGAACTTTCTAACTTGGAAAAAGTGCTTTACCCGGATACCGGGATCACCAAAGCTGAGATCATCGAATATTATCTGAAAATTGCCCCTACCATCCTAAGTCACTTAAAAGGAAGACCGCTATCCTTGGTACGATATCCCGACGGAGTGGACGGGGAAATGTTTTATCAAAAAAACCGGCCCCAATGGGCGCCGGATTGGATAGATTATGTAAGGCTGGGCAAAGAGAAAAAAGACTATATGTTGGCCACCGAGGAAGCATCAATGGTATGGTTGGCCAATCTGGCTTGTTTGGAAATGCATCAAATGCACTCTCGAAGACCGCATTACGACGCCCCAGATTATATCGTATACGATATTGATCCCCCTGAGAATTATCAGTTCAATAAAGTGGTGGATATTGCTATATCCTTGAAACAGCATCTGGAGCGATTTGGTTACCGGGCATTTGTAAAAACCACCGGTGGTAAAGGAGTACATATTCTCACCCCTATAGAACCCAAATGGGATTTTCATACAGCCTTTGAGGCAGCTAAATCACTGGCCACTCCTTTTGTTCAAAGCCGGACTGAGGATACCACCCTCCATATCAAAAAAGATGCACGAAAAGGAAGGGTACTGATTGATATCTATCGCAACCGGCCCTCTCAAAGTATTATCAGCGCTTACAGCCTTAGAGGAAGGGCCAATGCTCCAGTTTCCATGCCGCTTACTTGGGAAGAGTTGCAGGACACCCAACATCCCGGAGAATACCATTTGCGGAATGCCTTGGATAAAGTGCTTAGAGACGGTGATGCCTGGGAATCGATGGGAGCGTATGCTGCGGGATTACACACCAAGGTAAGCTCTGGAGGTAAACCAAAAAAACTGCCTAAAGGGGATAAATACAAAACACCAGACCAGTTAAAAGGATATCAGCAAAAACGGGATTTCTCCAAAACCCCTGAGCCCGGGGCGGAGGTATTGATCGGCAGTAATCAGGCTTTTGTGGTACACCGTCATCACGCCTCCAGGCTGCATTATGACCTGCGGCTGGAGCAGGATGGAACCTTGAAATCATGGGCTGTTCCCCGGGGTATGCCTCCCAGACCAGGTATTAAACGGCTGGCAGTTCAGGTGGAGGATCATCCGGTGGAGTATCTGACTTTTGAGGGCACCATTCCAAAGGGTCAATACGGAGGGGGGAATATGTGGCGCTATGCCCTGGGGAAGTACGAGAAGACCAAGGACAAGAAGAATGGGTTTTACTTCAGGCTGAATAGCCCTGAATTGAGCGGTGAGTACCGGATGCATTTGATGAAAGGCAACGAGTGGTTGTTAGAGCGGGTCACGCCCACTCAAATAAACTGGGTTCAGGATGCTATTAAACCTATGCTGGCTCAAACCAGTAATCAGATTCCCCACGGTGAAGGGTATCTTTATGAGGTAAAATGGGATGGGATTAGGGTGATCATATCCCTGGATGAAGGGGAGCTGACTATCCGGAGCCGCAACCAGAGGGACGTCACAGGTTTATTTCCAGAATTAAATATACCTGAACAAGCCTTTCGGGCTACGTCTGCGGTTTTTGACGGTGAAATCGTATGCCTTAATGCTCAGGGAATGCCGGTATTTAAAGATGTCATAAGCCGGATGCATAGCAGTAAGGCTGGTTCGATTGAAAGAGCTAGTCGAACCAAACCGGCATTCTGCTATTTATTCGATTGCCTTTACCTGGATGGCCGACCCATAGTTTCAGAGCCTCTCATCAGGAGGAGGGAATGGCTGGAAGATGCGGTACGGAAAGATACTCCATATCGGGTAAGTGAGGTGCTTGATGATGGAGATGCCCTTTTTGAGGCGGCAAAGACCATGGGTCTGGAAGGCATTATGGCCAAAAATATCACCAGTAAATATTTGCCAGGCAGGCGTAGTGATGCCTGGTCCAAGGTTAAGGTAAGACAGACTGCGGAAACAGTGATCATCGGATATACTCAGGGTAAGGGTGATCGCAAGTCGCTATTCGGAGCCTTACAGATCGCAGATCTCATTGATAATAAATGGATCTACCGGGGGAAAGTGGGCACCGGATACGATCTGAAGACCATGAAAGATATCCTGAAGGAATTAAAGAAAATCCCTGAGCATACCAGGGTGGTAAAGCAGCGACCGGTGGATGATGCCAAAACACGATGGATTGAACCATCATTGTATTGCGAAATCGAATATGCTAGCATTACCCCTAATAAGACCTATAGGGAGCCGGTATTTGTGAGGCTCAGACCGGACCTGGAAATGCAAGAAAATTGGAAAAATGCAATTTAATAACTAATTTGGCATAAATTTTTCAAATCATATGAGAGCCATCTGGAAAGGACATATTCGATTTTCACTGGTCACCATACCGGTGAGGATCTACAATGCTATTGATACTGCTAAGTCCATCTCCTTCAACCAGTTGAATAAGGAAACCAATAGCCCCATAAAATACGAGAAGCGGGATAAGAGCACTGGGGAGGTAGTGCCTAAAGAGGATATTGTCAAGGGCTATCAGTATGAGCCCGGTCAGTATGTGATCATCGACCCTGAGGATATTGAAAAAATCAAATTAAAAAGCACTAAGATCATTGAGATAGAAGCTTTTGTAGATGCCGCTGAAGTACATCCCACACTTTATGACACCCCTTACTATGCGGGACCTGACGGGGATATTGCGGTGAAAGCCTATGCTTTGCTCTGCGAAACTTTGAAAGAAACTGGCAAATTGGGGGTAGGAAAGGTGGTGATCAGAGATCGGGAAAGCCCGGTACTGTTGTCACCTCAGGGGAAGGGCCTGGTAATGTATCGCCTCAGGTACCCTGATGAAGTGCGGGACATCAATAAGGTACCTGAGTTGGATCAGGGCCAGGTTGATGATGCTCAATTGGAGCTTTCTAAAACCCTGGTATCCAGTATGGCAAAGTCTTTCGGTGATATGGAATTTGTAGACCAGTACCGGGAGGCCCTTCGAGAAATGATCGAAGCTAAGATAGAAGGTAAGGAAGTGGTCACCATGGCTGAAGAGGACCGACCGGTGGTAGACATTATGACTGCGCTTAAGGCCAGTATAGAACAAGCCAAGGGTCAGAAAAAACCCATGAAGAAGGCGGAGGATAAACCTAAAGGTAAGGAAAGGAAACGCAAGCAAGCCTAGATTATGGCTAAGATTGTAAAACTGAGCAACCAGTCCAATGGGGGCTTCGGTTTAAAGGGAGTACGCAAGACCAAACAAAAAATTGCTGAGGATCATGGACAGATGAACCTGTTTGAGGCTAAAGCAGAAGGTCGGGTAGTAAACTTCTCATCCCTGACCCATTTTGACGCAGCGCTGCGTTACGACGAAGCCGGTGATTTGAAGAAAGCCAAAGAAATGTACCAATCCGCTATTGGAAAGAATCAAAGAAAGGCGGATGCCTACTGCAATCTGGGGATCATAGAGTTTAAGCAACACCAAAATATTAAAGCCATCAACTGCTTTACTCAGGCTATACAGCAAAACCCTCGCCATTATCAGGCTCATTATAATTTGGGGAATTTATATTCTGAAGAAAAGAATTATCCCTTGGCTAAATTTCATTATCAAGTGGCCATAGAATTAGCGCCGGACTTTATCAACGCTTATTACAACCTGGGATTGGTGCTGGCCATGATGAAAGATTATCAGTTGGCAGTGTCTATCCTGACTCAATACCGATGCCTGGCTCCGGAAAATGATATCGGCAATACCGATGACTTGATCGAGGGGTTGAAACATTCGATAACTGAGCGTAATTAATGTCCCTCTCCATCGATCATATCGAAGTCACTGATCATACCATTGAGCTGTTCTATTGGGAACGCAGCCTGGAGTTAAAATCCATTATCTTCCGTACGGAGGAATTTGAGCTGTGGAGACAATCTTCAGGTCCTGTAGATTGGAATTCTTATTGGACGAATTGGCAACCACATAAAGAAGAGGAGCCAGGTCACCTGACAATCGCTAAAGACATCGAGCGATTCGCAATGCAAAAATTACAGGGGATGATCGTTGGTCCATTATCGGCGCCACCTCAGATAGATATCAAACCCATGAGGAGGGTAGGGGAAGAGCCCGGTGCCACTAATTCCAAAAAGTTAGGTTAGTTTAGTCCACTACACCATATGCTGGTTTTTTCGGCCAGTTCCATCCGCGCCGTATCTGTGTCTTGATCTGCACTTTTAAGCAGGTTAAAGCTGTGATCTGCTCCCTCTATCTTAATTAAAGTGGCATTGCCAGCCAACTCTTCGGTAAGTGGTTCTAACAGAGTCAAATCTGCCAGCTTATCCCTGGTTCCTTGTAAAAACAGCATAGGCACCTTGATAGACCTTAGATGATCACCCCGTTGGCTTCCCGGCCTTCCCGGAGCGTGCAGCGGGAATCCGTAAAACACTAGTCCTTTAACGCCGGCCAAAGGCTTTTCACTTTGTTCCTGAGAGGTCATCCGCCCTCCATAGGATTTGCCACCGGCAAAAAGCGGAGTTTCTGATGGGAGGTTGTTTTCTTTAGCAAGTTCGCCTGCCATGATCACAGCGGCTCTTACAGCGGCCTGTGCTATGCGAGGCGAACCCGGGCTTCGCCGGCCCTGTTCCATGTAGGGAAAATTGTAACGGAGGCTACCAATGCTGCAAGTGGCCAAATTTTGGGCCAGCTGCTCCATGAAGGGATGTTTCATGCCTGCACCGGCGCCATGCCCTAATACTATGATGGCCTTGCAGTTGTCCGGTAGGTAAAAAAGTCCGCTGATCTGTTGATCTTTTAGGGGAATATTTACTGATTCTGATTTCATCCTATGATTTGTGGGATTATATTATCAAAAAAAATAACTAGTACTGGTCGAAGGTAAGACCTTACAACCAAATGACTGATACAGATCCAAAAATAATAATTATTGCCGCTATGAGTGAGGATGGCATTATAGGTAAGGGAGATGGCATGCCCTGGCACATTGAGGAAGAGTACCAGCAATATTTGAATTTCGTGGAGGGACAGACCGTGATCATGGGCAGGCGGTCATATGAGATCTTTGGCAACGACCTGACCAGCAAAAATAATTTAGTGATATCCAGAAGCGGCGCCAGCAGCGGTGACTTCGAAGTCTTTAATGATTTTGGTATGGCGCTGGACCGGGCTGACGAATTTGGTAAGAAGATATTCATTGCGGGAGGCGCCTCGATCTATCGATTGGGCTTGGAGGTGGCCCTGTCCATGTACTTGTCTGTGATCAGGGGTAGCTATCGTGGAGATATTTGCTTTCCTCAGATTGATCGAGATCAATGGACACTACATCGTCGACTGTTATTGCCTCGCTATCAGTTCTCAGAATACAGAAGAGACTCTAATTAAATCTCCGGCTCATCCAGGTCCAGTTCTTCCGCTTCTGACAGTTCATCGTAGTCATCGATCAGGTCATCTTCATCAATCAGATGAAAATTGCCATGGTTTTCGATTTTCACCAGGTAGAAAGTATCGTCGGTTTCATAGGGCAAGGCGGAGATGAACTCACCCTGAGCATTCTTAAACTTTATCAAGTACTCGTTAAATCCGTAGGGATACCGGCTTTCTAGTTGACCCAATATCTTCGATGGCAACTGATGGTAGTTTTTGATTATTCTTTTTTTCACTGTGCTTTTAACATAGGTTCATTGACTGCAATATATTAGGGTCCAGTATCAAATAACATCGGGGTATAGGGTAAACCTTGTGCATGCAAGTTTCGCTGACAATTGATAGATTTTAATAATCACACCCCAAGGTGCATAAATGTACTTTGACAGCCCCAGTTACTCACAGCTAGCATTATCATTTTTTAACGCTTTATATAATTATTAGAAGTCTTACCCGTAACAACTATCACATATTATAGTACTTTTTTATGCTCTAAAATTAATTGGATGTATATGAAAGAGCTTTTCGTATCTTTGGTTCCTGTCTTGGAATCATAAAAAAGCAAGAACCGCCGTTGGCTAACAAAACCTCCGACGTAATTAAGATTGGTCTTTTTACCGCCGTATCATTGGTAGTAGCCAACATGGTGGGTACCGGAGTATTTACCAGCCTGGGGTTCCAGGTGGGCTTGTTACCGAGTGTATTTACCTTGGTCATGCTGTGGGTGGTGGGGGGTATCATAGCATTGTGCGGCGCATTGAGCTATGGGGAACTGGGTGCAGCGCTTCCCAGGTCAGGTGGTGAGTACCATTTATTATCTAACATTTACAATCACGTTATTGGATATATGTCTGGCTGGATTTCCGCTACCCTGGGGTTTGCCGCCCCTACAGCTCTGGCCGCTATTGCCCTGGGAAAATATACCCAGGCGGTTTTTCCGGGGATCAGTGGCACTCATTTGGCAGCTTCGGTAGTGATCCTGATTAGCTTGATCCATGCATCCAGCATCAGGACCGGCAGTAGATTTCAGGATATTTCCACCGTGGTAAAGGTGATGCTAATAATGTTCTTTGTAGCAGCTGCCTTTGTTGCTGGGAATCACCAGGACATAAATTCATTACCCAGTTTTTCGGACCTGCAGTTAATGACCAGTTCGGGATTTGCGGTTTCGCTGATATACGTATCCTATGCCTATACCGGATGGAATGCGGCCATCTATATTGTAGGAGAGATCAAACAGCCATCCCGGAACCTACCCAAATCTCTTTTTATGGGGTCTCTTATAGTACTCACCCTGTATGTACTGTTGAATTATGTCTTTCTCTACACCGTACCTATGTCTGATTTGGATGGGAAGGTGGAAGTAGGTTTTCTTAGCGCTACGGTAATATTTGGGGAAGTTGGGGGCAAGATGATGTCCTTGATTATTGCCACCTTGTTGATTTCCACCGTCAGCGCCATGGTATTTGTAGGCCCCCGGATTTCCATGACCATGGGGGAGGATATGCCTCTTTTCCAGTGGCTGGGTAAAAAGTCTGGACGTAACATCCCTGTCAATGCTATAATTTTTCAAATGATGATCACCTTGGTATTTATTTATACCTCATCATTTGAACAAGTATTGATATATGCCTCCTTCATGTTGACCCTATTTACAACTTTAACAGTTTTGGGGGTAATAGTACTGAGATTCAAAGCCCCGGGGCTGGACCGCCCATATAGAACCTGGGGATATCCCATCACTCCTTTGATCTATGTGGTACTTAATGTTTGGATAATGGTATATGTATTTATCGATAAAACCCAGGAGTCCTTGATCGGTATCGGCATTGCCCTGGTGGGGCTAATTTTATATGCGCTGAACTCGCTTTATAAGAAAAGAGCCATCGCAAAAGCTAAATGAGAATCTATGAGAAAACTAAGCCTGACAACCCTTTTTCTACTATTATCACCTATAGTTGGTATTTATGGTCAGTCTTCGCTTAAAGCGCTGGTGGGGGGCACTCTGATCGATGGATACGGTGGTGAACCCATAAGGAATAGTGTAATTCTAGTTGAGGGTGCACGGATAAAACAGGTAGGCACTATTGAGTCGATAACAATTCCGGATGGAGCGGAAATAATTTCCACTGAAGGTATGACGGTACTCCCGGGATTATGGGATATGCATGTGCACTTGATGATCAATGGCCATAGCGATTATAGTTATTGGGACCGGGTTTATCCCACCCTGTTTGAAGAAGTGATCATGCCGTCCTCAGCCCACCAACTGCTGATGGCGGGAGTAACCAGCGCCAGGGATCTGGGCGCTCCATTGGAACCTTCCATCGCTGTGAGAGATGCCATTAACCGAGGGGAAATACCGGGACCTACCTTATACGTATCTGGGCCCTTTATTCAGAAACAACCATATCCTGGAACCGAGGCCTTTCGATGGGGGGTCAATGGAGCACAGGACGCCAGATCTAAAGTACGCCGGTTGGCTGATGCAGGAGTGGACTGTATTAAGCTGATCGATCAGGACCAGATGACTGGTGAAGAACTACAGGCGGTGGTAGACGAAGCTCATCAACATAACCTCACAGTAGTCGCCCATAGCCACAGACCTAGGGAAATTTTGTTGGGATTGGAAGCAGGAGTAGACTGTTTTGAGCATACGGGACTGGCATCAGCTCCGGAGTATCCGCCTGAGGTGCTAAAAGCTATTAAGGATCGTACTGCTCAAATGAACCTTGGTCCATTATTTTGGACCCCCACCATAGAGGGATTGTATAACTACGAATATGTGCGGGATAACCCGGAAAAGCTTGATAATGAAAGCTGGCACCTTGGTTTACCGGATTCCGTAGTGACGGACATCCGCAATTCCATTAAACACCCCGACAGATTGCCTTATTTTCAAATTACTCCTATACGCAGGCCTACGCTTCAAAGAAAATTTCAGCAACTTAAAGATGCCGGCATTGTGCTGTTAATTGGCACAGACAGCGGAATCCCTATGAAATTTCACAGCCAATCCACCTGGAATGAACTGGATGTCTGGGTAAATGAGTTTGGGGTGGATCCGATGTATGCCATCAAGGCTGCTACCTACTGGCCTTCGGTATTGATGGGGGTGGATGACCAAGTTGGCACCATAAGTGAAGGGAAATACGCCGATATCATCGCGGTAAAAGGAGATGTGCTGCGTTATATCAGCCTGCTGCAACGGGTGGATATGGTGATCAAGCACGGAAAAAGATATAAATGAATGATCTCTGCAATAATATTTGACTTGGGTGGGGTGCTAATTGATTGGAACCCCAGGTATTTGTATGATAAAATATTTGATGATCCGCAGCAGGTGGACAAGTTTCTGAATGAGATATGCACCTATGAGTGGAACTCACAGCAAGATTCAGGGCGAACTCTGCAAGACGCGACCGATTGGCTGGTGCAGCGCCATCCAGAACATCGAGGAGAAATCGAAGCCTATTATGAAAGATGGGAGGAGATGTTAAACGGAACAATCAAAGGGACCATGGATATTCTCCGGCAATTGCGCCAGCGTGGTGATTATCGCCTATTAGCTCTTACCAACTGGTCACATGAAACCTGGCCTAAGGCGCTGGAGTTGTTTCCCTTCCTGCAATGGTTTGAAGGGGTGGTAGTATCAGGAGTTGAAAAAATCAAAAAACCTGATCCCCGTATTTATCAACTTATGTTAGTTCGATATCATTTACAACCCCAGCGTACAGTGTTTATCGATGACACATTGCCTAATGTGGAAACGGCTAGAAAATTAGGTATTCATTCATTCCATTTTACTACCCCAGGGCAACTGAAAAAAGACCTGGCCGGTATTGCGGTATTAGTTTAACTTCCTCGGTAGGTACTATAACTAAATGGGCTGATTAACAGAGGGATATGGTAATGTGAATGATCGCTTAAGTTGAAACTCACCTGGGCTTCCGGGTAAAAGACAGGCATATTTTGACCCCTAAAGTAACTCCCGATCTCAAACACCAGGCGGTAAGTCCCGGGTTCTAATAGTGAATCTTCGGGCAGAAGGTCAGCAATACGCCCATCGGCATTGGTAACTCCTGATCCCAGTTCTTCCCATTGTGCTGCTTGCTTTTGACACAGCACTACCCGTACGCCTGAGGCAGGTTTTCCGGTGGCGGTGTCCAGTATGTGAGTGGTGATCTGACTCATGTAATTAGCTGCTTTAATCTTAACAAGGTTATCTTCAATTGCTCTTCTGCCGCGGTGCTTATTTCCACCGATCTAGGATTTTCCATCCTGGATTTTAAGGCCTCTAGCATTTCATCGGCACCCTTTCCAGTTGCGCAAATTATAAAGATGAAGCCAAATTTATCCAAATAAAGCCGGTTATATTCGGCCAAAGATTGCAAGGTCTCTTCGCTGGCCCCTGCAGTGCTTTGCTGCTCTTTTTCCGCCAGCTGAGCAGTACTGCGGTATTTGGAGCGTAGTGTTTTTAGATCCCCGATCATAGGGTGATGCTGAAAGGCTTCCAACCAGTCAGACTTGTCCAACGAGTGCCACACTTTTTTCGCTTTTTCAGATATCAGTTCACGGTCGGAGTAAGGCCTCCCAGCCAGCATCTGGCTCACCCATTGCTCAGAACCGCAGCAATGGGTCAATACTTCCCTGGCCTGGGACCCTGTGATTTGGTTAAATTCCTGCAGTTTCAGTTTCAGAGCCATAATTAGGGGCTAAATTATGGTAAATTGGTGATATTTGCATACTGTGAGTACCGTCCGCCAAAGAGCAGAGAAAATTATGCAGCGCCTGGAGATCCTATCACACTACAGTGATGTGGAAACCGGTATCAGCAGGGAATTCGGAAGACAGGCTAGTGCCAGAGTCCGTACTCTGATCACCTCTTGGATGAATGAATCAGGACTCGAGGTAAAAGAAGATAACCTGCTTAACCTAAGAGGTATCAAAAACTTTCAACAGCCTCGTTACTTTGTGATGGGCTCCCATCTTGACACCGTGCCTAATGCAGGGCGCTTCGATGGCCCTCTGGGAGTCCTGATGGGAATTGATCAGGCTCGCCGCTTAACTCAAAAGCATAGCTCGTGGATCCACAACTTAATGGTAGTAGGCTTTTCAGAAGAGGAAGGTGTCAGGTTCAAAAAGCCTTATCTGGGTTCGCTGGCTTTTTGCGGTAAATTAGAACCCGGGGATCTGGAGTTAGCCGATGAGCATGGACTGAAGTTGGCTCAGGTATTGGAGGAATGTGGAAAATCCTGCGATGGTATTAAAGAGCAGGCAATGAAGCGGGAGCAATTGGCCGGCTACTTAGAAGTACATATAGAACAAGGCCCTGTGTTGGATAAACAGGGTTTACCTTTAGGGCTGGTATCTGGAATAGCCGGTCAAAGACGGTACAGCATTAAAGTGAAAGGAGCAGCCGGTCATGCGGGAACCGTCCCCCTGGCTTTGCGTCAGGATGCGTTGATGGGCGCCGCGGAAATGCTACTGGATATAGAATCCACCGCCGCGGAGTATCCTCAATTGGTGGCCACAGTAGGCCGGTTGGAGGCCCTTCCCGGGTCCACCAATGTAATTCCCGGTGAAGTACATTTCAGTCTGGATATTAGACATGAGGACCTAACCATATTGAACGAAGTGGAAACCAGATTAAAACTAAGTACGCAAAAGATTGCCGCCGGACGTAGACTGGAAATCAAATGGAAAATGATGACTCAAATCAACCCGGTAGCCTGCGACCACGGGCTTAGTGAGGTATTGAGTAAAAGCATCGAGGACTGTGGTTTTTCACTACATCCAGTAATGAGCGGAGCCGGCCACGATGCAGTGATCATGTCCAGCCTGACCCCGGTTTGTATGCTATTCCTGGGGTCTAAAGGCGGGATCAGCCATCATCCCGATGAATATACTTCGGTGGAAGATATAGCTTCAGCGATTCAGGTCTGTGATAAATTTTTTGATAACTTGACCGCAATCAATTGATAGCCTTATGAAATCCACTGCTGAAACCAGAACCAGGGTTGCCCGTAATTATGCCTTGATTGCTCCGGACGGATGGGTCAACAGCGCTTTGCCAGGTTGGACCAACTGCCAGATTCACGTAATTATTAATCCCGCTATGGGTGCAGGTTTCACCCAACAGTTAATATTTATGGGTGAGGATGCCCAGGGATCCGCTACCGCTACCGATATGGAAACCTTTATCTACGCCATGGAAGGGTCGGGAGATCTGGAACTGACCCAGGGATCACAAACCATAGGCTCTGGGGACTTCGCATTTGTACCAGCAGGAAGTGATTTTAAAATTAATTCCCCCCAAGGTTTAAAGATCACCTTGTTCCAAAAGCACTATCATCCCTTGGAAGGACATCCCACACCGGATCATTACCTGGGAAACATTGAAGAAGTTAAATCTGAGATATACCTGGAAGATACCCAACTGCATATGCAGACCTTGCTGCCCGATGATATCAGCTTTGACATGGCGGTAAATGTCTTTACCTATGACCCGGGAGGGAATTTGCCTTTTGTAGAAACCCACGTTATGGAACACGGTTTAATTTATTTATCCGGGCAAGGGATCTATCGATTGGATAATGCCTGGTTTCCGGTGATGAAAGATGATTGTATTTGGATGGCGCCATACTGCCCGCAATGGTTTGTAGCCATGGGCAAAGAACCAGCGGTCTATCTGTATTATAAAAATGTGAATCGTCACCCACTTTGAATCAATAGCGGGTCTTGTCTTCCTTTCGGATCCATTCCGTAAACACTTGCAAACCTTCTTCCCGCATAAACTGCAGGAAAGGTATCTGACGAGTTTCTGGCTCTTTATCAATTTCGTGATAAATGTGATCATCATCAAATCCGGCTTGTGCAGCATCGGCTTTGGTGCAGGCATAGAATAAACGAGAAGGCCTGGCCCAGTAGATGGCCCCCAGACACATCGGGCAGGGCTCGCATGAAGAATAAATATGACAATCGGTCAACTGGAATGTACCCAGGTTACTACAGGCTTCTCTAATGGCCACCATTTCGGCATGGGCGGTAGGATCGTTTAATGTGGTAACCTGATTATAACCCCGTGCTACCACCTGGTCATTTTTAACCACCACTGCTCCAAAAGGACCACCTGCATGGTCCCTCATGCTCTTTATGGCCATATTGATGGCCTCTAGCATATGCTTGGGGTTAGCTTCCATGTCCATCAGTTATTCAGGATCAATTCGCCCTGCTTTGCCTCTGATAAATTTCCTTCACTATATACCAAGTTACCTTTTACATAAGTTCGGGTCACCACCCCGGTAAGTGTCTCATTCATAAAGGGTGTAACCGGATGTTTAAACCGGATAATTTCCGGTACCACTTTAAAGCTGCCTTCCGGATCCCAAACTACCAGGTCGGCGTCATACCCGGGTTTGATCTTGCCTTTGCGATCAGACAGTTCCAGAAAATCAGCCGCTTTACTGCTAACAATTTCACTTAAACGTTTCAATGACATACCCCGGGACTTACCCAAGGTCCA
The DNA here is from genome assembly GCA_965224285.1 of Cyclobacteriaceae bacterium. Taxonomy (GTDB): domain Bacteria; phylum Bacteroidota; class Bacteroidia; order Cytophagales; family Cyclobacteriaceae; genus JAJCYK01. The sequence continues at coordinate 1,014,680 of OZ245043.1, read as the reverse complement.
TATTAAAGGTAATAAAAACTGAAGACTACCAATACCCCCCCAGGCATTCTGTAAATTCCCACTATCTAAATATTTCAAATCAGGTAAGCAAGGAGAATGATCGGTGGCCACAAAATCCAGTGACCCATCCATTAAGGCATCCCATAGTTGAAGGTTGTTCCGGCGGTCCCGGATAGGAGGGGCGCACTTAAATTGAGGCTGCCCATTCGGAATATCCTCACTATTGAAATACAGATAGTGAGGACAGGTCTCAGCGGTCAGAGAGCAATGCTGTTTAGCCTCTTTGACAATTGCTAAAGACTCAGCGCTAGACAGGTGCACGATGTGTGATCTATTTCCGTATTTGCGGGTCAAATTGACGATCAATTCAATTGCCCGGTGTTCCCAATGCGCAGGCCTCGACTGCAGGAAACTTTGAAAACTAGTAGCGGGGCCAGCCCATGGCTCATCTTCAGAAATAAGTTCTGCGTGAACCAATAGGGGGAGACCGGCTGCTTTTAGTGCAGGCATTGCCTGGTGCAGGTCCTCTTCATGAACATTGGGAAATTGGTCTAAACCCGAATGACAAAGGAAAACCTTAATTCCCAGAACCCCCGACTGCAACAGATCCTTAAACTGATGATGACTAGTAGGGATCAATCCTCCGTAAAACCCGCAATTGACATAAAGCTGACCCCGGGCCGCTGCTATTTTTTCTCTTAAAGCCGATACACTGACGGTTACCGGATCGGAATTCAGAGGCATGTCCACAAGAGTAGTAATACCCCCTGCGGCAGCGGCGGCGGTTGCGGTAAGAAAACCCTCCCAGTTAGTGCGCCCAGGTTCGTTGATATGCACATGGGGATCGATCAATCCCGGCATCACCACCTGATTTATTGCATCAACTATGGGTAGGTTATGAGGTGTTGATTCCTCTATGGTCTTGATGAAACCATCTTGCACGATTAAGGTTCCTTCAATGATCTCTTCCGGGGTTACAATGTTCCGTGAGTAAATTCCAAATCTTTTGCCTGACATGGCTAAAATTCTAGCATTTCTTTTAACCGGGTGTAGCCGCTGCGGCTAACTGACAGCTCGCTGCCATCCTTCAAAATAGCCACATGAGAATCTTTGCCATAAGGCTCCAGCCGGGCCAGGTGCCCCAAGGCCAGTAGAAAGGAACGATGTATCCGGGCAAATTCCTTTTTCGGCAAGTGTTCCTGGTAATACTTCATAGTCTGCTGTTTAAGAAATTTTCCGTTGGCCGTGTGGATGGCCACATAGTCATCCATGGCTTCCAGATAGAGGATCTTATCGATGGGAATAATATTAATTCTTGCTCCCTGGCGAACTACCACGCGATGTAACTCCCCGGTTTCCTGGTGATACTTGATCAAATGAGCCAATTCCGGAGTTTGCCGATGGCGGCTGTCCAACTGTTCCCGGGCCTTTTCCAGGGCGCTAAGCAAGCGGGATTTATCGTAAGGCTTTAACAAATAATCGATGGCATTTTTCTCGAAGGCCTCGATGGCATGTGATTGGTAGGCTGTAGAGAAAATGATCACTGGTGGATCATCAAGTATTTCCAGCATTTCAAATCCGCTCAATTTAGGCATCATGATATCCAGGAAGATCAGATCCGGCTGTAGTTCGTGAATGGCCTTTACTCCCTCAAAGCCGTTTTGGCACTCCGCCACCACTTCAATATCGGGCTGGTCTTTCAAATAATTCCTTATCAACTGAATAGCCAGTACCTCGTCATCGATAATGACCACTTTTATTTTCTGGTTCATTGCGGGATCTCTAGTTGTACTTTAAATAAATTGCCCTCTTTATGATACTGTATCAAGCTGTCACTGCCATAGATCAATGACAAGCGCTGAGAAATATTCTTCAACCCAATGCCAGTACCGCCGGCGGCAATGGCATCCGGATCAAAATTATTGACTAGCCATATCTTCAGGGTTCGGGGAAACTTTTCCGCCGTCAACTCTATGCTGATGGTCTGAATGCTTTCCTGCACCCCGTGTTTGATAGCGTTTTCTATAAGGGGCTGTAGAATTAAATTAGGTATCATACAGGATTTGCAGTTTTCCGGTACTTTATTGACGAATTCCAACCGATTGCCAAAGCGAATCTTCTCAATAGCCATATATAATTGTATGTTGTCGATTTCATCCTGGAAGGCAGTTTTTTCCTGGTTGTCTTTGCCGATGCTGTAACGAAGGAAGTTACTTAGATTTATGATCATTTTCTGGGCTTTGGAGGGATCGGTGAGGGTGAGGGAACTGATACTGTTGAGACTGTTGAAAATGAAGTGAGGGTTGATCTGGGATTTGAGCATTCTGAGCTCGGCTTCTTTTACTGCACTGGATAGCTGGAGTTGATTACGTTCCTGATTTCTCAGGTTTTGGTGGTACAGCAGCAGGTAATAGATCAGCACCATCAGGGCATAGAACAACCCCCCGGAAATAACCCTCCAAAGTCGAGTTTGATCCAGGAACTGTAGGTATTCGACATCATTGGACAGCATGTGCATGATGGAAGTCCCCAACCAGCTCCAAAAACCCAGTATAAATAGTCCTGCGATCAACAGCGTGGCCACGGTACGTACAGTCCCAGAGCTTTCCGGTCGGGAATAATAAACCAGGTACCAGATTCCCAGGCCCAAGGCGGCAAATAGGTCATTGAATACCAAGCTGTCCTGGATGGCGGTCAACCAGCTAAAATTGTGATACAAATGCAGCACCATGGCATGCATCACGATCACAATTAACCAGACCAGCCCATAGTAAACTGCCCCGAATCCATTTAGTAGAGGGTGTTTCATGGAAGGATCAGCCGTTCTTTAACTCTCCACCACCAAAAAGGATCAAGCCTTTTATATGGAGTACCTTGGTAGGATCGGCGCTGGTGGTATCTACTACGCGGTCATCGGAGAAGCCCCCGAAGACTACGGTAAGTTGGCTGATATTTATAGTCCAATCTGAGGGCACGATAAATGAGGCTGCGCCAAACATGGCCACAATGTCGATAACATTTTTGTGGGGGGATAAGGTTGCTTTTCGCAAGTCGATCTCTGCTCCTCCGAATATTGCGGTGGTCTTACCACCTTCAAATCGGTCTGAAGTAACCTTTTTTTCCAACCCGCTGAATACGGCGATCTCATCAATCTGTGGACTGTCCAGTTCCCTGGAAGTACTGGTACCCTGTTTTCGATGCCTGATGATCAAACCGATACCCACCAGGATCAGGATGAGCGGCCATAGGGATCCGAAATCCAAATAAATATGCAGAATATCCTGGGTGATCAGAAAGAACCCTCCAATAGCCACCAGGATCCAACCATCTCTTTTGCCGGTGGCCAAAAAAATCACCCCGATGGTGATCACGATGGTTTTCCAGGAAAAGATAAAAGAAGGGATATACCAGAATCCCAAATTCCTGAAGAGAAATGCCAGCCCCACCAGGACTAGTATAAAGCCGAAAATATTGCGGCGGTTGGTGTTATCAGCAGAATGGCTCATTGGTGACTGTTGTTATTTTTGTGTTGATATCGGGTACCTTGGATCAGTATTACCAGTCCTACCAGGATCAATAACACAGGCCACCATTGATCCAGGTTGTGAATCACCTGGAAGAAATAATCCGGCCAGAGTAAAAATGCCCCCAACATCATCAGACCAATTCCCAACCGGTAACCACCTACCAATAGGATAAAGCCCACCACGACCAGGGCAAATTTCCAGGAATTGAAGTAGTGAGGGAAGGAGAATAGATGCCAGTTGAAATTTTCAAACAGGAAGGCAGCTCCCAGGATGAGCAGGCTGACCCCTATCCAATTGCGTCGTTCTTGATTGCGGTGGCTCATTGTAGGCTCGATTTATACTTAAATGTACCTGTTACCTTAAGGTAGTACTAATAAAAATCGGTAAAATGCGGGTAGATACCGGTGAATGGAGGATTAATTAGGGGGAGTATCCCAGGCCGATTCAGCGATCCACCAGTTAACAGCACAAGCATGACCCAACTTAGTCAGGCTCATAGCGATATCGAAAAGTGGATTTTTATCCGCGATCAATTAGCTGCCGGAAAACCGGTGATGCTGATGGTGGTGATCCATCACCAGGGAAGCAGCCCCGGACGGCAGGGATTCAAGATGGCAGTGAATGGAGCAGGTGATATGATTGGTTCGCTGGGTGGGGGCATCATGGAACACAAGCTGGTGGAGTGGGCCAAATCGCTAATGGCAGCAGGAAACCGGGAAGTACTGGTGAAACATCAGATCCATCGCGATGATGAGGTTATGGATCGTTCGGGCATGATCTGCAGTGGTGAGCAGACCATTGCCTTAGCCCCTCTATTTCATGAACAATTGGAGGTGGTTAGCGTTATTATTGAGGCTTACGTCGAGAACCAACCAGGAAATCTGAAATTATCGGCGGCGGGGCTGGGTTTTTTGGAAACCCCAAAAACAGAGGATTATCTCTGTGAGCAACCACAATCACCAGCATGGACCTATTACGAGCGAGGAGGTTATCAGCATTTTTTGCATATCGCAGGAGGAGGGCATATCAGCCTGGCGCTTTCCAAGCTGGCCCGGGATCTGGATTTTCATATCACCGTTTATGATGACCGGGAAAAATTAAATACCCTGGAACAGAATGAGTATTGTCATGCCCGGCATCAGGTGGAGTATCCTTATATTCATCAACAAATCCCTGCCGAAGGCAACCAGTATATGGTGGTAATGACCTTTGGTTACCGAACTGATAAGATAGTGCTTCAGGCGCTAAAAGATCTGTCATTCAAATACCTGGGACTACTGGGCAGCAAGGCCAAGGTGAAGCAGTTGCTGGAGGAATTGGAAAATGAACAACCCGGGATAACAGATCATATTGATTCCCCGGCAGGAATAAATATCCATAGCCAGACGCCTGCCGAGATTGCGGTCAGTATTGCGGCAAGGTTGATAGAGGTGAGGAATGGATAGGTATGAGGAATCCAATACTTGCTCCCCCAAATCCTGGGTCAAGTTTGCAACTTGGCCCGACCGGCTAAAGTTTTATACCGACTTTAATAAGTTAGAAACTTTCAGGCCTGTTCGGCTTAAGTTACCCAAGCTAAATTAAAGCCAGGGGTGGTGGGCATCGAAGAAGCTTTGCGTTTCCAACCCACTCCAAAAATCCATTTTAAATCTAATTACCAATATCCGTACAATCGAGTTAGACTCGGTTTCACGGCCCCACTTCCGCTCCCTGCAGGATCCATCTTCTCAGCAATTCCCGTTCCTCTGCCGTCATATTGGTGCTATTGCCCAGGGGCATGGTTTCTGTCACCACTGCCCTCATCAGGATCTGGTCTTTCATGGCCTGGATCTGTTGTGGGGTGTCGAACATCACCCCATTAGGGGCGGCCCGCCAAATCTCATCACTGGGGTTTTCGCTGTGACAGGTGTTGCAGCGTTGCTGAAATATGGGTTCAATTGCCCTGTAATTGACGGTTGCTCCCAGGTCGCCCTTATTAGCGGTTTCAGGGGCGGTAACCAAGGCCAGCACCAGTACGCCCAGAGTAGCCGCCGGGAGGATCCAAAACGCGTATTGTCCTTTTTCCACCAGGTTTAAATAATGCCTGATGCCGATGCTGACCAGGAAAAGCCCTCCCAGGATCAGCCAGTTGAATGTATGTCCGTAGGTAGAGGGAAAATGATTGCTGATCATCACAAACACCACCGGCAAGGTGAAATAGTTATTATGCAGGGAACGCAAACCGGCATATTGACCTAGTTTGGGATCGGGTAGTTGTCCCTGCTCGGCGGACTTCACCATAGCCTTCTGTGAGGGGATGATCACCTCGAACACATTGCCGGCCATCATGCTGCCCAGCATTGCGCCAACATGAATATAAGCAGCTTTGGCGCTGAGCAGGTGAGACAACAAAGCTGCCATTAAGACAGTAAAGACAAACATGATCAGAAAAAACCACAATGGCTGGTGGATCAGAGGGGTACGGCAGAGGCCGTCGTAAAACTTCCAGCCCACGATCAGGCTGCCTATGCCCACCGCTATGGCCCAACCCGGCGACATAGGAAAATCACCGAGCATATTAACACTGGATTGGCTGTAATAGACTATGATCAACAATAAAAATCCGGTAATCCAGGTGAAGTAGGCTTCGTATTTAAACCAATGAAGTTTCTTAGGGAGTACCTTGGGAGCCACCTTGTATTTTTCCAGGTAGTAAAATCCGCCCCCGTGGATGGCCCATAGATCTCCCGCCAGTTCATCCCTAAGGCCTTCGGTACGATTTAGGCTGTTCTCCAGAAATACAAAATAAAAAGAGGCCCCGATCCAGGCTATACCGATGATCACATGGGTCCAGCGGACGATCAGGTTTAACCAGCTCAAAGCATGACTTTCCCAACCCTGGATAAATACCACATAAGCCCCCACCACCAGCAGCATGACTACCAGCACCAGGTAAGGAAAGGCTTTAAACCAGGGCTGGTCCCGCAAGGAGGTTTTCAGCAGTCCCAATACCTGCTGGGACTGGAACAGCAGCCATAAACACAATAACAGGAGCAGCAGTGTCAGTGAGAGGATCCAGATAGTCGAGATCTCCATCAATTGGCAGCTAGGGACTGGGACTTCATTTTCTTTAGCTGTTCCAATGACTTCAGGATCACCTCGTTAGTCGCCGGCAGGGCAAACCAAGGCTCTACTTGATGCTCAGCAGTCGCTGAAATGGCATCCTTAATGGCCAGCCAGCAGGAAAAGGCCAGCATCAACGGTGGCTCCGCTACCGCCTTGCTCTTGCGGATGGTATTGGGGTTAGGCGCTCCCTGCAGTAGCTCTACCCGGAAATCTTTAGGGATATCCTGGACGCCGGGGATCTTATAAGTATCAGGTGAATGATTAAGCAAATTGCCACTATCATCGTATTTGCATTCTTCAGTGGTGCACCAGCCTACACCTTGTACATAACCTCCCTCCACTTGCCCGATATCGATACGGTAGTTGACCGAATCGCCAACATCGTGCAGGATGTCCACCCGGTCGTTAGTAAAAAATCCCGAGAGGGTATCCAGGGTGATTTCTGTCACCGCCATACCAAAAGCAAAGTAGTGATATGGCTTGCCTTTACCCCGGTCACGGTCAAAATGTATTTCCGGAGTGCGATAAAAGCCGGTGGCGCTTAGGCTTACCCTTTCCATATAGGTGAGGTTTACTGCTTCTACGAAGGAAAAATTTAGTTGCGGATGACCGGGGTGCCATATGTGATTTTCGCTAAACAGCAGGTCCTGAGGATTCACTGCAACTCCGCTTTCTGCCTGAAATTTTTGGCAGAGCACTCTTGCGATGCGTTTCTTTAATTTTCCTGCCGCATCCTTAACCGCCATCCCGTTGAGGTCAGTGCCGGCGGAGGCAGCGGTGGCTGAAGTATTGGGCACTTTAGCAGTACTGGTGGCATTTACCTTAACCAACCGGGGATCGATACCCATTTCCAGAGCGGTGATCTGCTGGATCTTAGTATGCAGACCCTGGCCCATTTCCGTGCCCCCGTGGTTGCTTAAAACTGTACCATCCTTATAGATATGTATCAAGGCGCCTGCCTGATTCAGGAAGGAGGTAGTGAAGGAGATGCCGAATTTTACCGGAGTGCAGGCCATGCCTTTCTTGAAAAACTCATTCTTTTGGTTGAAACGATTGAGCTCTTTCCGTCTTTGCTGATACTCCGAAGAAGCCAGCAACTGTTCAGTTAGCATCTGTAGCCTATTGTTTTCTACATTCTGCTGATAAGGTGTAATATTGCGCCCTTCGTTGCTGTAGAAATTAGCCCGGCGCACCTCCATGGAATCCAGCTTTAAAAACCTGGCTATACGATCGATGATCTGCTCCATGCCTGCCATCCCCTGAGGTCCGCCAAAGCCTCTGAATGCGGTATTGGAGGGAAGGTTGGTTTTCCAGGCCCTGCCGATGATCCTGATATTGGGTATGTAATAGGAGTTTTCCGCATGCATCATGGCCCGCTCCAAAACCGCCATGGATAGGTCGGTGGAGGATCCGGCATTGGCGTTTAAAGTCACCTCCATGGCATTGATGATCCCATTATCATCAAAGCCAGTCTTATAATTGATCAGGTAAGCATGCCGCTTTCCGGTGATCTTCTGATCGTCATCTCTGAAAAGACGGATCTTAACCGGCTGTTTGGTAGTCCAGGCCAGTAGGGAGGCCCAAATCGCGGTATGATTGGCCTGGGTTTCCTTACCCCCGAAAGCCCCGCCCATACGGCGTACTTCCACCTCCACTTCCATTTTTTCGATCCCTAATACTTCGGCGATCAGTGATTGGGTTTCTGAGGGGTGTTGTGTAGAACTGTAAGCCTTAATCTCTTTTCCTTCACCCGGAATACTCAAACAGGTCTGGGTTTCCAAATACCAGTGTTCCTGCCCGCCCACTTGCAAGGTGCCTTCAATTTGATGAGCGCTTTCCTTTAATCCTCCAACAACATCGCCCCGTTCAATGATCCTTTCAGGATGCAGCCAACTTTGCTTCTCAATAGCTTCCTCAATGGTATATACTGCCGGCAGTGGTTCAAGTTCCAGCTCGATCAACTTTTCCGCCTGTTTGGCAGTGGCTTCGTCTTTAGCGGCGATCAGGCAGATGGCCTGTCCTATAAATGTGACTTCCTTTTCCGCTAAAACCGGCTCGTCTTTGATTACTGGTCCCATATTATTTTCTCCGGGCACGTCATGGTGAGTAAGCACCGCATAAACCCCTGCCATTTCCCTGGCGGCGGTAACATCCAGCGAGGTGATATTGCCGTGACTCACTTTGCTGTACACCACTCGTCCGTGCAACAATTGATCTCCCATCTGCAGATCGTCTATATACCGGGCAGTTCCGGTTACGTGGTAAACCCCGCTTTCGTGGGCCAGGGGTAATTTTTCCTTATTGTCCATTACGAGTTTCTGTCCAAAATTTTAGTAACAGATTTCTGGCCATTAATAGACGTCCCTCGGCGCCTGACCGGGCATCAGAAATGGGAGTGAAGTCCTCAGTTAACAGATCCATAGCCTGCTCTATGTGCTCCCTCTGCCAGGGTTTTTGCAGTAGATACAGCTGTGTTTTTTCCGCGGCTTTGGTTTTTTCAGCCATGCCCCCGTAGTAGAGCTGTAGGTCATTTACCTTATTGTCGGAGGTCAGTTCAAGCCGGAAGCCGGCGCTGACAGTAGAGATATCCAAATCTTTTCTTTTTGAGATCTTAAACCACCAGACGGTAACTCCTTCTGGAGGTTGCGGGATGTTAACACCGGTAATGATCTCATCTTCACGCAAGGCGGTCTGGCGGTATCCGGTGATAAACTCGGTAAGGGGAAGGATACGGGATCCGGAACTACTAGCTAATTCCACTTGCGCCTGGTAGGCCATCAATATGGGTGGCATATCACCAATAGGGGAGGCGCTGGCCAGGTTTCCACCCATGGTAGCCAGGTTGCGGATTTGCAGGGAACCAAACACCACCAGGGAATTATATAGTGGGGGTAGTTTAGTTTCACATTCCAGTTTAACCCGCTCCAGGGAAACACCGGCTCCCAGTCTGATTCCCTCATTCTTATGCCTTAGGTATTGAATTTCCTCCAAGGCAGATAAATCGATAATTTCTTCCAGTAGCTCACTATTCTTAGTTACCCGCAGGGCCACATCGGTGGCACCGTGCACCAGCACCGCTTGTGGGTACATGCTTCTTAGTTTCAGGGCTTCATCCAACTTCCGGGGTTGGAAATATTTTTGTTTATCCCCCAGTATGGCCAAAGCATGGAGAGGAATAGCTTGCAGTCCTTCCTGAATTCGGAGCTGCTCCTCTTGATGGATTGCGGGATGGTCATTGCGGGTAGCTTTGGCAGCATCTACAATGGATCGGTAGCCGGTACAGCGGCATAAATTACCCGTTAGGGCGTCTTCGATCACCGCCTGCGAGGGATCGGAATGATTTTGAAGCAGGGTGTACAGGGACATCACAAATCCGGGTGTACAGTAGCCGCATTGGGAACCATCGTGATCTACCATAGCTTTTTGCACCGGGTGCAGGGATTCAGGGGTGCCAATGTTTTCTACTGTGATCACCGCTTTACCATGCAGCATAGGCAAGAATAGGAGGCATGAATCACAGGATTCAAAAGAATATGTACCATCAGGGTGGCTGCGAATCAACATTACGGTACAGGCTCCGCAATCTCCTTCGGCACAACCTTCCTTGGTCCCTTGCAGGTCCGCTTTACTGCGCAGGTAATTCAATAGGGTGGTGGTAGGGGCATATTCCGGGGAACGGTGAAAATCAATCTCCACAGCCTGTCCATTTAGCATAAAAGTGATAGTCCCGGATTCCTTCATAATCAGGTTTGATAACTTACATTCCAAATTAATTAAAATATCACTATTCCCCTGTACCTGATAGCAACTACAAAAGACTTATTACTTAACTCTAAGAAAATAATAAAATGACCCAGTCCCAAAGCAGGCAAATTGCAGTAGCTTCAAAAATTAACTTGAATTTTGATATTTGTTAAAATTTTAAGGGAGATAGGCTTAAACTTTCACATAAAATTGTTAGTTTTTTATAAAAAAGTTATTTTTGGGGTCAAATATTTACCCACTTATCATCAAAACTTAAAAAAAGGTTTAAATCATGGCGAAAACGAAGTTAGAATACATATGGCTGGACGGCTACAAGCCCACTCAGACTTTACGTAGTAAGACAAAAATTGTAGGTGATTTCGGGGGTTCCCTGGATGAATGTCCAATTTGGTCATTTGACGGCAGTAGTACGGAACAGGCTGAGGGCCATAGTTCGGATTGCCTGTTAAAACCAGTGGCTATTTTCCCGGATCCCGGAAGAAAGAACGCTTATTTGGTGATGTCGGAAGTATTAAGTGCTGATGGCAGTCCACATCCCAGCAATGCCAGAGCCACTATCGACGATGATGATGGCGATTTCTGGTTTGGATTTGAGCAGGAGTACTTTCTGTGGGACCCAGCCACCAATCTTCCATTTGGGTTTCCGGAAAGCGGCTACCCCGCGCCTCAAGGGCCTTACTATTGCGGGGTAGGTACTGGCAGAGCTTATGGCCGGGAGATAATAGAAGAGCATTTGGACTTATGCCTGGAGGCTGGTATTAATATAGAAGGTATCAACGCTGAGGTAGCTGCCGGACAATGGGAATTCCAAATCTTTTCCAAAGGAGCTCAAAAAGCCGGTGATCAAGTTTGGGTGGCGCGGTACCTGATCGAGAGGACAGCGGAAAAATATGGTCTTTCCATCAACTGGCATCCCAAGCCGGTTAAAGGGGACTGGAACGGTAGTGGGATGCATGCTAACTTTAGCAATGGCGTGTTGCGGAATGCAGGTAACGAGGATACCTACAAGACCATTTGTGAAGCTTTTAAACCAGCCGTTGACGCACACATCGCCGTGTATGGCGCTGACAATGATATGCGATTAACTGGACTGCATGAAACTCAGGCAATCGATCAGTTTAGCTACGGAATTTCTGACCGGGGAGCTTCAATAAGAATACCTATCGCAACAGTGGAAAATGGCTGGAAAGGCTGGTTGGAAGACCGCAGACCTGCTTCAAATGGTGATCCTTATAAGGTTGCAGCCCAGATCATTAAAACTGTAAAGGCGGTAGAGATACCGGCCGCTGTTTAAATAAGCAGATTGAACAAACTTTAAAGGGCTTCTGAATGAAGTCCTTTTTTCTTTTAAGCGGTACCAGCTGGAGAATTTATCTTAAATTCGGGTTTAGGGTTCTGATTTATGGAAAAAGCAACTTTAGGCGCAGGATGTTTCTGGTGTATCGAGGCCGTCTTTCAAAAACTAGATGGGGTCAACGATGTAGTTTCAGGTTATATGGGAGGTAGCGCCCCGAATCCCACATATCAACAGGTATGCACCGGCGCTACCGGACATGCCGAGGTAGTGCAGTTAACTTTTGATCCGGAGGTCATTGGTTACCAGCAGATTTTACAGGTGTTTTGGCATACCCACGACCCCACCACTCTCAACCGGCAGGGCAACGATGTAGGTACTCAGTACCGATCTGCTGTCTTTTACCATAACCAACAGCAAAAGGAAATAGCGGAAGAGTTGAAGCAAAGTTTGGATGCTCAAAAAATTTGGGACCAACCCATCGTCACTGAAATAGTGCCGGCTGATACCTTCTACGCGGCAGAAAATTATCACCAAAACTATTTTAATTCAAATAGTCAGCAGCCTTATTGCCAATTGGTAATCAATCCCAAGCTCAAGAAATTCAAAGAACAGTACAGTGGTATGCTTAAATCCACCTCTTGAGGAAAGAGCTGATTAATAAATATTTATCGATAGCGACGATAGCAAATTCTAATAAATGCCAGCCTGCACTTTCTTTTTAAGAAAAAATTAAGAGATTTGTTTAATAGCCGGTAGCCAATAATGGAGCCGGCAGGACGTTTTTATGATTAGTGCTTTTTTAAAACTTAATTTTTTTAACATTTAAACCAGCAACTATGTTTACCAACAAGGAAGATTACAGATCAGAGGAGATCAGCAACTCAAGCAACACTATTAGCAGGGAAACTTCCATCGAAGGAAATGTAGAGACTTCAGGAAATCTGCGAATTGAGGGGAAGATCTTGGGAAACATTAAAGCCAAATCCAAAGTTGTATTGGGGTCTTCCGCCAAAGTCGAAGGCAAGATTTATGCCCAGAATGCCGATATCGAAGGCACGGTAAAAGGCACGGTGCAGGTTGAAGGCCTATTAACATTAAAGTCAAACGCCAAGATCAAAGGTGATATCAACACCGGAAAACTAGTTATGGAAGCCGGAGCCATGTTTGACGGAAAATGTAAAATGGGTTCCTTTAAGAATCCTGAGGACTTAGGCTCAGCCAAAGCCAAAACTAGCGAGCCTCAAAAGGTTGAGCAAAAACCAGTGACCAGTACCAGTACTGAAAAAGTAGTTAAGCCAAGCCTTTCTAATTAGATACCGCTACTACTCTTCCGGTTTTACGGTTTGAAAATGATTATGCTTGAACCAACAAAGCTGGAGTACATCCTGGGTTTCTCTTCTGGTAAATCTCCCCTGGTAATTGGCAAAAGCAGGGAAGGTCGGCCCATCCATGGCTACAGGTTTGGTAATGGTGCACTGCGCATCAGCCTTATTGGGGGCTGCCACGCCGATGAACCCACAGGCCCCAGATTCTTAAGTCATCTAACCGGATTCTTGGAGTCTCTGGATCATGGCCATCCTTTATTACAGGGCTTAAGCTGGTGGATCGTTCCGCAGGTGAATCCAGATGGGGAACATCGAAATCAGGCTTGGTATGCACCAGACGATGAGGTTTACAACCTTGCTAAAAATTTAAAGCACGCCCTGCGCGAATTACCTGGTGACGATGTGGAATTTGGATTTCCTCTACCCCCAGATATAGCAAGTTTGAGGCCTGAAAATCAAGCGATTTATGAATTTTGGAAAACGGCAAAAACCCGATTTGATCTTCACGTATCACTACATGGTATGCGACAGTCTTACGGACCATGGTTCTTGTTGGACAAGGATTTTAACGAAGAGCTGGGTCAGTTGAAAGATACTTGCCGGGAGGAAGTTCAAAAATTAGGCTATCAACTACATGATGTGGATCGCCGTGGTGAGAAAGGGTTTTACAGGTTGGGTGAGGGGTTTGGTTCACGCCCTAATAGTATGGCGATGCGAGAATATTTCCATAACCAGGGAAACCCTGAAATGGCGGAAAAATTTCATGCCAGCTCTATGGAGTCGATCAGAAGCCTGGGTGATCCATGCCTGACATTAGTTACAGAAATGCCTTTGTTTATCCTACCCAGAGAGCACAAAAGCCTTCAATGGCCTGATGCCATCTTAACTAAATGGAGCGAACGCATGAATAGATGGAAGCTTCAATTACAAAGCGGCCAGATATCTGAAGCCGAAGTATTACAAGAAGCTGGAAATCTTGGACTAAAGGCTATGCCTATAAAAGATCAGATGCATTTGCAGTGGGTATTTATCTGGGCTGGCATTCAACATCAATTGCGTAATTCGTAGTTTATTTATAGTTGGGTTTTCAGGTGGTCAGGCGACAGGATTAGGTTTGTATTGCATATATCTAAAATTAAGGCCTAAGATCAACACTATTCGGGGATAACACAGTGAAAATATTTCGTAATTCCTCTTTCGTAATTCGTCTTTCGTAATTAAACCGAGTGTCCTTCATCAAACCTGTTAAACTTCTATGTTAGATGACTGATAATCCTTTCATCAAACGGCTTCACGGAGGATTTAAAATGACCTGACAAGATTCCCTTTTCATCGATCAAGAACTTATTGAAATTCCATGAAACTTTAAAATCATCAACTCCATTCAGCTCTTTGTTTGTCAACCATTTATAAATCGGATGCTTCTTACTTCCTTTAACCTTGATCTTGGTAGTTATAGGAAAAGTCACTCCGAAATTTTTCTCACAGAAGCGTGCTATTTGCTCTTCAGATCCCGACTCCTGAAACAGAAATTGGTTGCAGGGAAATCCGATAATTATCAGCTTTTCCCGGTACCTCTCATAGAGGTTTTGCAAATCCTGATACTGTGGGGTGTATCCGCACCTCGACGCCACATTAACCAACATCATCATTTTTCCCTGGTAATTGGACAAATCGATAATATTATCACTATCAAGGGCCTTGATGGTATAGTCATATATGGAAATCTCTGGATTTGTCATGTTTATTCTTACCTGGCTCTCCGTTGAGGCGAAAATATAACCCGATTTGTTAGAAATATGACTTCTATCCAACCTTCGTTACACCCCATTCCTGATACTATCCCCATACTGCTGCTGCAGATCAAATAATTTTGACTTTAAATCCTGAATCAATAATTCTCCGGCCTCTTCATATATGTTATTCACTTCCTGCGGATCCTGCTCCAGGTCATAAAGCTCCCAATGATCGATGTCGTGATAAAAGTGGATAAGTTTATAGCGGGGTGTGCGAATGCCGTAGTGCCGTTTCACCTTATGCCATCCATGTGGATATTCATAGTAGTGGTAATAAACCGCAGTACGCCAGTCCAAAATTTCTTCCCCAGCCAATAGGGGCACCAGCGACCTACCTTGCCAGGGCTCGTTGGTTTCTATTCCCAAAAATTCCATAAAGGTTGGGGCTATGTCCAGATTGAGTACCAACTGATCACTGGTTGAACCTGCTTCTATCAGAGGTGGATATCGCATAACCAGGGGCATACCGAAACTTTCCTCATACATAAATCGCTTGTCATACATACCGTGCTCTCCCAGATAAAATCCCTGGTCGGAGGTATACACAATCAGCGTATTGTCCATCAATCCTTCTGCCTCCAGATAATCCAATACCCGCCCCACATTGTCATCCACACTCATGATACACTTGAGGTAGTCGTTCATATATCGCTGATACTTCCACTCGGTCAAAGCATTTCCCTGCGGAGGATTCTGCTTAAATTCTTCATTAATGGGACCGTAATAATCATCCCAAAATGCCTTTTGTTGAGGGGTAAGCCTGGAATACATGCGATCCCAGTCCACAGTGGCGTCATATCTTTGGGGCGCTCCTCCGGTACCGGTTTCCTGGGATGGATCCAGATGCAATTTCATATCCGAAGTCATGAACATGCCGGAAATTTTTTGGTCCTGTTCAGCTCCTGCCGGTCTATTTTCAAATTTGTCGTAAAACGTTTCCGGCAACGGATATTCTTTCTCCCCCAGCGCCAGATGAACCGAGTCCGGCATCCAATTGCGGTGTGGCGCCTTGTGATGGATCATCAGACAGAACGGTTTATCCTGTGGGATGCGGTTTTCCAGGGTTTCCAAGGCAATATCGGTGATCATGGTGGTGGTGTAGCCGGTATGGGTGGTAGTATCGTGGGCTGTTACCATACGGGGATTATAATAATCGCCCTGGCC
The DNA here is from genome assembly GCA_965224285.1 of Cyclobacteriaceae bacterium. Classification (GTDB taxonomy): domain Bacteria; phylum Bacteroidota; class Bacteroidia; order Cytophagales; family Cyclobacteriaceae; genus JAJCYK01. The sequence continues at coordinate 998,701 of OZ245043.1, read as the reverse complement.
GATCAATACATTCCAATAATCAAAGCCTTGAGGGACACTTTTAAGGTGCCATTTTCCCACCACTGCGGTATAATAGCCATTTTCCTGCAGAATTTTCGGATAGGTCATTTGGTCTCCGTCGAATCGGTCTGAGTTATCCTTAAAACCGTTTATATGACTGTATTTGCCGGTCAAAAATACCGCACGGCTGGGCCCGCAGATGGAATTGGTAACAAATGACCGGTTAAAGGTAATGCCTTCTCTGCCTATACGATCCAGGTTGGGGGTTTGGATAAGTTCACTTCCATAAATGCTCATGGCATTTTTGGCGTGATCATCGGTCATAATGAATACAATATTCGGACGCTCAGGAGCAGTTTCTTCCTCAGGCTGAGGTTGTGGCTGGCAACTCCAACATAACCAGGCCATCATAGCCGCTATGCTGCTAATTTTTATGGCTGTGGATATCATATCGTTATCAACTAGGTTAATTTTGAGTCCTCACTCTTACAGGATAGTCAGGGCGTTCCTGGGTGGGATCCCCATATTCTTCCAATTGTTGCATTACCACCTCAATGGCCTTTTCCAATTGCGGGTCTTTCCCTGCAATTACCTCTGCCGGCCATTGCTCTACCTCAATATCCGGCGGGATCCCTTCATTTTCAACTCTAAACCCATCGCTGGTCCAAAAGGCGATATTTGGGGCGGTAACCGAACCTCCGTCGATAAACTCTGGAAAGCCTAGAACACCTACCAAGCCACCCCAGGTACGCTTGCCAATGATAGTTCCCATTTCAAATTTTCGGAACATCCAGGGGAGATAGTCTCCCCCGCTTCCCGCTGTCTCATTGATCAGCATTACTTTTGGTCCCTGAATGGAAGCGCTGGGCGTCTTGAGATCTTTTCCATAACGGAAGTTCCAATGTGCCTGGTAAGGCTTTTTGAGAATATCTATATAGTAATCAGCCAGCTGGCCACCCCCATTAAAGCGTTCATCAATTATCACTGCCTTTTTGTTGGCTTGCGGAAAGAAGTAACGCTTAAAGTACTGGTGCCCCAAACCGGCGGTATTGGGGACGTACACATAGGCGACCTGACCATCAGTGGCCTCATGTACCTTTTTGATATTACCTTCCACCCAGTCGCGGTTGCGTAAAGCATATTCATTTTTAACGGGTACTACTTCAACCTCCCGGGAACCCGATAGGTTGGGGCTGGCGCTGACCGTAATCTTGGTGATCTTATCCGCAGTATTTTCGAAAAATTGAAATAGGTTATCATCACTGGTAACCTCCTGCCCATTGACCGCCAGGATGTAGTCACCTTCATTAATGTTAACTCCAGGTTCTGTCAACGGACTCCTCAATTCCGGATTCCAATTTAATCCACCGTAAATCTTCTTAATCCGATACCGGCCCTGATTGATCTCATAATCTGCTCCTAAGAGGCCCCCGGCGATTTCTTGAGGATCATGCAGGCGATCACCTTGATTGCCAAAGCGGTGATGCCCTACTGCCAGTTCACTAAACATACCCTGCATGACCCGGTAGAGGTCGCTGCTGGTGGTCACATGCGGCAAGAATACTTCATATTTGGCTTTCATAGCTTCCCAGTCGGCCCCATGCATACCGGGATCGTAGAAGTAGTCCCGGTTTACCCTCCAGGCTTCATTAAAGATATTCTGCCATTCCTGGACGGGATCTATTTTAACCTGTATTTTATCTATCTTCAACGGCGGGTCTTTGCTTGATTCACCGATCTTGCTTATGAACCACTTGTCTTCCTTAAGGTAGAGCATTTTTTTGCCGTTTTGGGCCAGGAGATAGGAGTTCGCATCTAAGAGTTTTTTATCCTCTCTTTCCTTTAGGTCATATTTGTGCAATTTCGCCGGATCGTTACTATGGGCAGGTTGCTTTAAATAGTACAATACGTCGTCCTCCTTGGCCATCTGCAGGGAACGGTATAATCCGGGTGGCAGGGGTAGATCCACTATCCGGTTTTCAATGCCCTCCCAATCAATGGTAACTATAGGAATGGGCGGGGTATCATTTTTCTCCTCATCTCCATCCTCATCCTCTTCCTGATCTTCTTTTTCCTCTCCTTCCTGGTCGCTTTGTTTGAATAGAGGTGAACGGGTTTCTTTTTTCAGTGTTACCAGGTAAATACTGTTAGTCATTTCCATGTCCTGGTTGGACTGATCGAACCAATTCACCACGGGACCGGCATCGGTTGATGCCAGTAAGAAAATATACTTCCCGCTGGGGTCAAATATCGGCTCGCTGACATTACTCAATCCATCGGTAAGGGCGTTCGAGGCTTTGGTATCAAGACTATAAATAAAAACCTGTTCAAAATTGCTCTCGGTGATAATGCTATAAGCGATATGCCGGGAATCTGGAGACCAGGACCCAAATAGATCGCGGAACACGCCAGGAAAATAATAAATGTCGCTGGCAATTTTGTCGATATTACTGGTGGCCAGGTTCAAATGGTACAGATTGCGGCCGTTGTCTACGAAACAGAGATTTTTACTATCAGGAGACCAGTGCAGGTAGGCATAAAATCCCGCTCCATTCAGGGATATCCTCCTAACATTATTGTTCTCCCGGTTCCAAAGGTGCAAGGCATATTCTCCGGATTCATCTGAAAAATAGGCTATGTGATTACCATCGGGTGACCAACTGGGAAATTTCTCATGAACGCCGGGAGTCTGGGTGAGATTAACGGCATCTCCTTTTTTCGCTGGCACTGTTACAATTTCCCCACGGAAATCCATGACAGCCCGGGCTCCGCTGGGCGAAATATGGATTGAACGCAGATAATTAGCTCCCGACACAAATCGGGGCCTCATTTCCAACAAGTCGGTGGCAATATTTATGTTTATTCGGGTAGATTCCTGGGATTCCGGGTGGTAGCGATACAAGTAACCCGCCTGCTCATAGGCAACTACTCCCTGATTTACCGATAACCCCAACACCGGATGGTCCTCATAGTTGGTTAATTTTTCCACTTTGTCCCCCTCTGGTTCATATAGATAGAGGTTAAATTCACCATCACGGTCGCTGCGGAAGTATACTCCATTATTTATCCATTGCGGTTGGGTGTCATTGCTGCCACTCTCCGGCTTGGGTATTTCTTGGACCTGGTGGTCTGAGGTCTGGTAGATCCAGATGCGTGACTGGGTACCTCCGCGATAATTTTTCCATTGCAGAAACCGGTCGGGTAGGGTGGTATAGGCTATTTGCTCCCCGGTTCCGGAAACACTGGCGTAATTGGCGTATGGGATAGGTAACTGCTTGACCTGACCACCATTGACTGAAACTGAGAACAATTGCAAATACCGGTTGGTAAAAGAAGTTCGTTGCGAGGCAAATAGCACCTCGCTGCCATCTGATGAAAAATCCCGCACAAAATCCCCGTATGGATGCCAGGTCAATCGTTTTGGGACGCCGCCGGTGGCTGGTACAGTAAAAACGTCTACATTGCCATCGTACTCCGCACTAAAAGCTATGGTATTTCCGTCCGGCGAAAACACCGGATTTGATTCTACTCCTTCATCGATGGTTAACCGGCGGGGATTGGTCCCATTCAGGTTGGCTATCCACAGGTCTTCGGCATAGATGAAGGCGATATGATCCTGGCTGACTGCAGGGCTGTGCATCAAACGTGTGCTCTCCTGGGCTCCAGCCAGCCATGGTATCGATATAAAGGAAAATAAAAGGGAACAAGCTTTCAGATAGTTTTTCATTTCAAAAGTGACAAAAGATAGTTATGGATTAATGTCTAAATCACCACAGAGTGTAATTTTATTGTCAATTTAGCCAGGTTGGCTCTTGACGGCAGTTTCCAAAGCGAGTTTGATCATATCTTTGAACTTTTCCTGACGCGCTTTGGAAGAGCTGACCTCTCCGGTAATTATATTATCGCTAACAGTCAGGATGGATAGAGCGTTTACATTGGAACGAGCCGCCATGGTGTATAGCGCCGAGGTCTCCATGTCTATGCCCACCACATTATGGTCGATCCAGACATCATAGCGATGGGGATCATCCAGGTAGAATAGATCAGAACTTAAAACCTGGCCTACGGTTACGGGGAGTTCCATTTCTTTTCCCAAATGGTAGGCATTATCTAATAGGTTAAAATTGGGACTGGGAGCAAATTGTAAGCCATCAAAAACCATCAAATTGGTATTGGAATCTGTAGAGGCGCTAATAGCTAACAGTATAGAGCCCAATTCGAACTCCTCCTGAAGGCAGCCACAGGTCCCCACCCTGATCATATTTTTCACCCCGTATTCATTGATCAATTCATGAGCATAGATGCTGATCGAAGGTATTCCCATGCCGGTTCCTTGGATGGAGACCCGATGTCCTTTGTAGGTACCAGTGTACCCATACATGGCGCGTACTTGGTTATAACAATGAATATCCTCCAGTAAATTTTCTGCCATATGTTTAGCTCTAAGAGGATCTCCCGGCAATAAAACCGTCTCTGCGATTTCACCAGGTTGGGCGCTGATATGGATACTCATAGATATTTTTTGATTTAAGTAAGCTGTAAGAATATGAAAAATCTACAAACCTGCTGCCGGTATTCAGCGGGCTGATCTATATTTAAGTGCATTTGCTCAACTTAAGTAAAAAATCATGAAAACCCCAGATTTTCTTGAATCGGAATTGGTTTTACATACCGATGGCAGCGTATATCATTTACGGCTGTTACCGGAGCACATTGCCGATACGGTGCTGCTGGTGGGAGATCAGGGACGGGTCTCCCGGATCAGTCGCTTTTTCGACCGTATTGAACTGAAAATTTCAAACCGGGAATTTGTCACCCATACTGGTAGTTTCCGGGGAAAAAGATTTACCGCAATCAGTACTGGTATAGGTACCGATAACATTGACATTGTAATGAATGAACTGGATGCGGCGGTGAATATAGATCTACAGTCCAGAACTGCCAGAGGGAAAAAACGATCTCTGGATATTATCCGAATGGGTACTTCAGGCGCTTTACATGAGGATATTCCGGTAGATTCGTTGGTGTTATCCAGTTACGGTTTGGGATTTGATGGATTGATCTACTACTACCAATATGAATTTTCAGAGGATGAAAACAGGCTTGCCAATGCCATTAAAGAGCACCTCAATTGGGACAGTCGATTGGCCAGTCCCTACCTAATATCGGCGGATGAACAACTGAAACAGAGTCTGGAACCGGAAATGATTACCGGTATTACCGCTACTGCTACCGGTTTTTACGGCCCTCAGGGCCGGCAGCTGAATTTGCCGCTAAGCAGGGAAGATATTAACCAATCTTTGGCCAGCTTTATTTACCAGGGTCAAAGGATCACCAATTTTGAAATGGAAACCTCCGCCTTATATGCCCTTGGTAAAGCCTTAGGACATAGATGTTGCACCTGTTGTACCATCATTGCCAATCGCTGGGCCAAATCATATAGTGGCGATTATCAAATGAGCGTTGATCATATGATCGAAACGGTCTTGAACCGGCTGGTCGATCAGGCGCCGTAGGGGATCCATATATTCTTTATCTGGCTGGCTTTTCTTAGGAATAGCTCTCCACTGGATTGCTCGGGATCCCTCCAATCCCTGAGTTTGCCATAATTCACCCAGGTACGTTTCATATTACCCGCGGATTTCTCCTCAACCATCTTACTGCCTTCTTCAGTGCCAAAATACCATAATCCATCAACATCATAGTGGTCGGCCAATACTTCAGTGAGTACCTCCTTCTCTCCAGTCACAATATTGAGGGATCCAGCCGGTAAATCTGAAGTGTCAAGCACCTGGTAAAAATCAGTGGCTAGAAGCGGCACTGATTCAGAAGGTATTGCTACTACCGTATTGCCCATAGTCAGGGCTGGAATAACTACAGATATGAAACCCAATAAAGGGAACTCATTAGGGCAAGCTATGCCCAATACTCCGATGGCTTCAGGCATAGCCAGGGTGACGTTTCGATGAATAGTATGGTGTACTTGCCCGTCGAACTTATCTGCGTAGGCGGCATAGATATAGAGCCGTTCAATACTCAGGTCAACCTCAGTCTGGGCTTCTTTGCTGGTTAGCCCCAAGATATCAGTTAGGCGTTTACCAAATTCCTTTTGTCGGCTCTGCAGGTTCTCCGCAATGTAATATAATACTTGTGCCCGGGCGTGTCCGGTCATAGTAGTCCATTTATTTTCCTTATGAGCCGCTTCCACCGCATTTCTAATATCCTTGCGATTACCCTGGCCTACTTCACTTACCTGGATTCCTTGGGGGTTGATCACCGGGAAACTGTAGCCACCATCAGGCCGCACTTGCCTGCCGCCAATATACATTTTAGCGGTACGGTCAATGGATAGGGAGCCGTTGTTTTTTGATGCTTTTTTGGAAGTCTGTCTATTTGGCGGTGCCTTGGTCAAGGCATTTTCAGATGCGTTTTGGAGGTATTCGTATACACCTTCTTTGCCTCCCTCACGCCCAAAACCAGATTCGCGATAGCCGCCAAAACCGGATGCCGCATCAAAAACGTTGGTGCAATTGATCCATATGGTTCCGGCCTTTACCTTGGGAGCCAGATCCAGAGCCAAATTAATGTTTTCAGTCCATATGCTGGCAGCCAGCCCATAACGGGTGTTATTAGCCAGTTTAACCGCTTCCTGATGGGTCCTAAAGGTCATGGCCACCAAAACCGGCCCAAATATTTCCTCCTGGGCCAAGGTGGCTGATGGGGCTATTTCTGTAAAAAGCGTAGGGGGATAAAAGTAGCCGTCTTTGGGGCAGGCCCAGGAAGGCTGCCATAAATTTCCTCCTTCGTCTAGGCCTTTTTTTACCAGACCCTCAATAGTTTTTAATTGCACTGGCGAGACGATAGCTCCAATATCAACCGCTTTATCCAGGGAATCACCTACCCGCAATTTCTCCATCCTTCTTTTAATCTTGGGATATAATTTTGGTGCAATGCTTTCCTGTACTAACAACCTGGATCCTGCACAGCAAACTTGCCCTTGGTTGAACCAGATAGCATCCACCACGCCTTCCACCACACTATCCAGATCTGCGTCTTCAAAGACTATAAAAGGGGATTTGCCTCCCAGCTCCAGGGAGATCTTTTTTCCCGTTCCTGCGGTTTTAGTCCGGATAATTTTACCTACCTCCGTGGAGCCGGTAAAAGCTATTTTGTTAACCCCCGGATGACCTACCAGGTATTCTCCAGTATCCCCATAGCCGGTTATAATGTTGACCACCCCTTCGGGAAGCCCAATTTGCTGACATATCTCCGCAAATAATAACGCCGTAAGGCTGGTAAATTCAGCCGGTTTTAATACTACCGTATTGCCCATGGCCAATGCAGGGGCTATTTTCCAGGCCAGCATCATCAGTGGAAAATTCCAGGGGATTATCTGACCTACCACACCAATCTCACCGTAACCTGGAAATTCGTTGTCTCGTATTTGAGCCCACCCGGCATGATGATAAAAGTGCCTGGCAACCAGCGGAATATCTATGTCCCGGGTTTCTCTGATGGTTTTGCCATTATCCAGGCTTTCCAACACCGCAAATAGCCGGCTATTTTTTTGCACTTGCCTGGAGATGGCATATAAATAACGGGCCCGTGTGTGCCCGGATAATGCCGCCCACTTTTTCAAGGCCTTACCCGCCGCTTTTACCGCCTGGTCTACATCCTTTTTGCCCGCATGTGCAAGATTTGCCAGCTTTTTTCTATTTGCGGGATTCTGGCTATTGAAATACTTACCGGTAGAGGGCTTTACCCATTGATTATTAATAAACAACTGGAATTTATGGTCATGTGCCTGCAGCCAATCCAGGGCATTCTTGGCGTTTTCCGGGGCCGGACCATAATCAAGTTCCTGATAAAGTGTCTTTATGCTCATTTTGGATTTTTTTCTAACTCATGGGATGACGATAGGAAGCAGAATAACTGCCAGTCAGGAAATGTTCCAATTGCCGCTCGATATCACCCAGCAGGCTGCTGGCCCCAAACCGGAACAATTGGGGTGTGAGCCAGTCGTTACCCAGTTCTTCTTTTATTAAAATCATCCATTCCAATGCTTCCTTAGCAGTTCTTATACCACCAGCGGGTTTAAAGCCAACCTTACTACCAGTTAGTTGGTGGTAATCACGAATGGCCCGGGTCATTACCAGGCCCACGGGAATGGTGGCATTGACCGATTCTTTGCCTGTACTGGTTTTGATAAAGTCAGCTCCGGCCATCATACACACCTGACTGGCTTTAGCTACCTTGGTCAAGGTACTCAATTCCCCGGTAGCCAGGATGGTTTTCATGTGTGCCTCGCCACAAGCCTCTCGAAATGCTTGAATTTCATGATATAATCCTTTCCAATCGCCGGTAAGGATCTTACCCCGGCTCACTACGATGTCAATTTCTTTGGCCCCCGCCCGGACGGAAGCTCTTATCTCGTTCAGTTTTTGAGCCTGGGTGTTCTGACCTGCAGGAAATCCGGTTGATACCGCCGCTATGGGAATTTCAGAATCACCCAATGCCTCCTTTGCAATGCGAATAAGGTTATGGTAAACACAAACAGCGGCTACGGTAATGTTTAAATCAGCTGCTCCCAAGTCTTCCATAATTTCACTTCTGACAGGCTGCTGTGCTTTGGCGCATAGTCTCCGGACGTTTCCGGGAGTATCATCACCTGCCAGGGTTGTCAGGTCAATGAAGGTAATAGCCCGCAAAAGCCAGGCTGCTTGCCATTCTTTTTTAACCGAACGCCTTTTGCTGATGGTTCCGGCCCGTCTTTCAATAGCACTGCGGTTTATACGGATGTTTCTAATCAATTCCAGATCCAGCGCCATACCAGGATTTCTATTTCCCTCCTGGTGGCTGGCAGTAGATGATGGTGATTTAGATTTACTTTTTACAGCCATTTTAATGCGAATTATTGCAATTTCTTTTTATTCTTAAGCAGCGTTTCCTAAATGGTCAACCTCTCCTGATCATGTCTTAACAGACTTCATCAGGACCCCTAAATTATAAATTATGGAGCAGACACTTTCTGATAAAGATAAGCAACAGATTTTCCACAAGCTATCGGTAGCCAATAAAGCTTTTCAAAAAATATATCCCGGAGACCGCCTGGAACGACAGCCGATTCATACGGTTTACGGCGGGGCTCACATTTTTAAGCATGACCTGGTAGAAAAAATGGGTGCGGTGGCAAAGAGTAGTTTACAGACCTATGCCTCAGACTTTTCTACTCTAGCACGGCTTTTGGAACTAGAGGGATATCAAACTCTCCCAACTATTGAGAAGCCGGAGTTGTTCCAATCCCTCGTTGAGAAAATGGACCAGGTGGAATGGAAAAATCACCCAGCGTGGTTGGCCTATTCTGTTTACCAGAAAGTGTTGAACAAACTGGATAATGAGCCGGTGGAAGACTTTCGCATTGATTTTGAGGATGGCTTTGGCAATCGCGCTGATAGTGAGGAAGACCAGGTGGCAGAGCAAGCTGCAAAGGAAACCGCGGAGGGCATGAGATTGGAATGTTTACCGCCATTTCTGGGAATCCGGATTAAGCCGTTTACCGAAGATTTTAAAGACCGCGGGGTGCGCACCCTGGATATTTACCTTTCCACTCTATTGGGAATTACCGGGGGTAGGCTTCCACATAATTTTGTGGTTATGCTGCCCAAAGTGACCATTCCCGAACAGATTGCAGCGCTATGCCAGATATTTGAGCTATTGGAGACTAGGCATCATTTACCATCCGGTTCTCTTAAAATGGAAATGATGGTGGAAACCACCCAGTCCGTCATGAATGATCAAGGCCGTAATAGCCTGATGCAACTGGTTCAGACCAGCGAAGGGCGTTGCATTGCCTGTCATTTCGGAACCTATGACTATACTGCATCTTCCAATATCACTGCAAAATATCAGGACATGGGGCACCAGGTGTGTGATTTTGCCCACCATATGACCAAAGTAGCACTGGGGGGCACCGGGATTTGGCTTTCCGATGGGGCAACCAATGTCATGCCCATAGGCCCCCATCGCGGAACAGAGCTGACCTCCAAACAGCAGGAAGAAAACCAGCAAGTGGTGCACGCCGCCTGGAAAAAAGGATATGACCATATCCGGCATTCTTTGTATAAAGGGCTCTATCAAGGATGGGATCTCCACCCGGCCCAATTGCCTATGCGTTACACCGCAGTGTATGCCTTCTTCCTGGAAAGTTTTCATGCTGCCGCCGTTAGGCTGCAGAAATTCCTGAAATCCTCCGCTCGAGCTACCCTTACCGGGGATGTATTCGATGACGCAGCCACCGGACAGGGGTTGTTAAACTACTTTATTAAAGCGGTGAATTGTGGCGCTTTAACGGAAGCTGAGGTGCAGGCAAGCACCGGATTAACTGCTGATGAACTTCATCTGAGATCCTTTAATAGGATTTTGGATTCTTGGCAGCAGCGAAACTCTTAGCTACAGATTTCTATTAATTCTTCAAAAGAGAGATTATGATAATCGTCAATAAATTTGAGAATATGTGGGAAATGAGCAAACTCATCCGGCGAATGAGTGGTGGTTACTACCACCGCGGGGCATCCGGCATTGAGAGCGGTTTCAGCTCCCACCACGCTGTCTTCAAAGATCAGGCAGTCCACTGCAGGCAACCCAAGGTTCTCCGCGCTGCGCAGGAAGATCTCCGGATCGGGTTTTCCCTTGCTGACGTTTCCTGAGTGCAGCACCGATTGAAACCTTTCCCGTAATTTCAACCCATCTAAAACAAAGTCCACGTTTTCCGGCGGAGCCGCGGTGCCTATGGCCAGAGGTATTTGCTGTGCAGCCAATTCATCGAGAAACTCCATTAACCCCGGAATTAATTGTAGTTGATCCTGAAAAATATCCCGGTAGGCCTGCTCTTTTTCCCAGCTGATCTGTTTACGCTCCGCTGGGGTGAACCGATCACGGAATAGACGTGCCACTATTTCTTCATTTATGCCATGGATCTGTTCTTTAACTTCATCTAAGGATAACTCCATTCCCAGGCTAGCCAGTTTTCTTTGCCAGGCCTTGTGATGGACCATCATGTTATCCACCATGGTACCGTCCATGTCAAAAATTATTCCTTTCATGTTGTCTATAATGTAGTATCACCCCCAATTTGATAGCACAACCGCTTCAATAACAGCAAGGGCAATGACTTTATAAAAAGCTTGAATTTAAGGCAAGAACAGTTAAATTGGCATCTTGCTTCAAAAAAATTAAATGAAAACCTTTCGTTGGTCGGTCACGGTAGCCTTGGCGGGCTTTTTGTTTGGCTTTGATACCGCGGTGATCAGCGGAGCCGATCAACCCATCCAGAAGCTTTGGGAATTAAGTGACCTCTTTCACGGTACCTTTATCATGTCCATGGCCCTATGGGGTACGGTATTGGGGGCTATGTTTGGAGGTATTCCCTGCAACCTTATAGGTCGAAAAAAGACCTTGATCTGGATTGGGGTGCTTTATCTGGTGTCAGCTCTAGGTTCAGCTTTAGCACCGGATCCCTTTACGTTTTCATTCTTTCGGTTTATCGGTGGGGTGGGAGTAGGAGCTTCCTCGGTGGCAGCGCCTATTTACATATCCGAGATAGCCCCATCGCAACGCCGCGGTCAGTTAGTTGCTCTGTATCAATTTATGATCGTTTTGGGCATCTTGATCGCCTTTATTTCCAATTGGGTGATTGGCAGTGAAGGACCTAATGCATGGCGCCTGATGTTGGGAGTGGAGGCTGTACCGGCCGCCATTTACTTGATCATGATCTTTGGCGTACCCAATAGCCCCCGTTGGCTGGCGCTTTACCGGCAGGACTATACGAAGGCCAAGGAACTGCTGGAGCAGCTTCAGGGTGATACCGATCCCGAAACGGCATTAAAGGAAATACAGGAGTCGGCCAACGAAACCAAACGAGAGAATGTGTGGACGCCCCGATACCGGAAACTGGTCTTTCTGGCTTTTGCTATCGCCTTCTTTAATCAGCTGTCGGGGATCAATTTTATCATTTACTATGCTCCCAGAATACTGGAACAAACCGGGGCTGGTGCCAGTAGCGCCCTATTATCAACTGCCGGTATCGGGCTGGTGAATGTAGTAGTGACTTTATTGGGGATGTATCTGATAGACCGGGCTGGACGAAGGATATTGATGTATATTGGTAGTATCGGCTATATCGTCTCATTAGCCATGGTATCCCGGGCCTTCTTTATTGATGATTATTCAGGAGTGCCCATTATGCTTTTCCTGTTCATAGCTTCTCATGCAGTAGGCCAGGGTGCGGTGATCTGGGTATTTATCTCTGAAATTTTTCCCAACCGGTTAAGAGCACAAGGTCAAGCTATAGGAAGTTCTACCCATTGGGTATTTGCAGGAGCTATCACTTTATTGATGCCCTTTGTATTAAATACCTTTTCTGGCGGACCAATTTTTGCCTTTTTCGCAGGCATGATGATATTACAGTTGCTTTTTGTCTGGTTAATAATGCCGGAGACCAAGGGTATCCCTTTAGAAGACCTGCAAAAACAGTTAATTAAGTAGATATTAAATCTGAAAACAAATCGATATGGAGTTTAATTACCTGGATTACATCATTTTCATTTGTTATGCCATTCTGATCATCAGTATCGGACTATGGGTTTCGAGGAAAGGTGAAAAGACCACCGAAGATTACTTCCTGGCCAGCAAGTCACTGCCATGGTGGGCCATTGGAGCTTCGCTGATTGCTGCCAATATCTCTGCCGAACAATTTATCGGGATGTCCGGCTCTGGTTTTGCCATAGGGCTGGCAATCGCCAGTTATGAATGGATGGCGGCGGTGACCCTGTTGATCGTGGGAAAGTATTTCCTGCCGGTATTTATACGGCAGGAGTTGTACACTATTCCGGAATTTATCGAAAAACGTTACAGCACTAACCTAAAAACCATCCTGGCGGTATTTTGGATCTGCCTTTATGTACTGGTGAATTTAACCACTGTACTATACCTAGGCGCCACTGCTCTTGATACCATTATCGGCGACGGAGATGGCTCTATCTTAATGACCAGTATTATCGGATTGGCGGTCTTCGCTGCCGCCTATTCTTTATGGGGGGGGCTTTCTGCAGTGGCCTGGACCGATGTAGTGCAAGTTGCATTACTTATTATGGGTGGATTGGTTACTACCTTCATCGCTCTTGCTCATGTTAGTCCGGATGGTTCGATCCTGGGTGGATTCAGGTATATCTATGAAGTGGTGCCGGAAAAGTTTAGTATGATCCTGGAGCAGGGAGAGATCATCACCCCCAATGGTGACGATGCCTGGTGGGACTTGCCTGGCCTGGCAGTGTTGGTCGGGGGTATGTGGGTGGCTAACCTATATTATTGGGGTTTCAACCAGTATATCATCCAAAGGACGCTGGCTGCCAAAAGCCTCAGTGAGGCTCAGAACGGAATTGCTTTTGCCGCCTTTTTGAAGATATTGATACCGCTTATCGTAGTAGTACCCGGTATCATTGCCTATGTATTGAATGCTGGTCCTGATGGGGTGGTGACCGCTTCCACGGTTGAACCCACATTTCTGGGGGAAAATAACAACATTGTCAACGACCGTGCTGCGCCTTGGTTGATTGGAAACTTTGTGCCCTCCGGATTAAAGGGACTGGTTTTAGCGGCGCTGGCGGCGGCCATTGTGAGCTCCCTGGCATCCATGCTGAACTCTACAGCAACTATTTTTACCATGGATATTTACAAGCCTTATATAAAACCCGGTTCCAGTCAAACAGCATTGGTAAATGTGGGAAGAGTTACCGCTGCTGTAGCCTTGGTTATCGCCATCGTATTAGCCCCGCAGTTTAAAAATTTTGGACAGGTATTCCAGGCTATCCAGGAATACACCGGGGTGGTCAGTCCTGGAATTCTGGCAGTTTTCCTTTTGGGCTTATTCTGGAAAAAAACCACTAATAACGCAGCCATTTGGGGAGTCATTTTGTCGATCCCCATAGCCTTATACTTTAAAGTTGGACCTGAGGGTTGGTCTGATAGTCCCATTTTTGTGACACTTCCTTTCCTGGACCAAATGTTTTGGACCTTATTATCCAGCATGGCCATCATGATCCTGATTACTTACTTGGAAGGCAGGGGTGCAGACCATGCAAAAGGCATCAATATATCCCGGGAGTTCTTTGCCACCAAGCCGATCTTTAATATCAGCGCCATGCTGGTGTTATTGATCATCGCATTTTTGTATGCGGTTTTCTGGTAATCTAGCAGGTGATACTGTACAGAAACTGTACATTAAATCATTGAACTGCCATATGGTGGTATATAATAGGGCTAATACTTTAATTTTACTTTTTGGTGAATGATTTATAGGAATTAAGTAAAATAGTAATGACAAAAAAAGTAGTGACCTTTGGCGAGATCATGTTGCGCCTGGCCCCTCCGGGGTTCCTGAGGTTTTCCCAGACCTCAACTTTCGATGCCATTTATGGCGGGGGTGAGAGTAATGTGGCAGTATCTCTGGCAAACTATAATATTCCGGTGGAGTTTGTAACCCGCCTGCCCGACCACGATATTGGCTATTGTGCTTTGATGGAAATGCGCAAGCGGGGAGTAGGAACTGACCATATTATTTTTGGCGGTGATAGACTGGGTATCTATTTCCTGGAGACCGGCGCAGTATCCAGGGGCAGTAAAGTTATCTATGATCGTGATCATTCCTCGATCTGTACCATCGAAAAAGGTATGATCGACTGGGGAGAGGTATTTAAGGATGCGCAATGGTTTCATTGGACCGGTATTACGCCGGCGATCTCCCAGGGGGCAGCTGATGTCTGCCTGGAGGCTATTCAGGCTGCTAACGACATGGGTGTAACAGTGTCCACCGACCTCAATTATCGCAAAAAATTGTGGAATTATGGCAAGGAACCCGGGGAGATCATGCCAGAGTTGGTGGATGGCTGTGATGTCATTTTAGGTAACGAAGAGGATGCGGAAAAACACTTTGGAATCCATCCTGATGAAGTGGATGTTACCAAAAGTGAAAGTATGGATGCTAGTGCATATAAATCTGTATGTGAGAAACTTATGAAGAGATTTCCCAGAGCCAAGAAAGTGATCACCACTTTGCGTGGATCAATAAGCGCCTCTCATAATACCTGGTCGGGAGTGCTGTATAACGGCTCAGAGTTCCTGGAGGCGCCCACCTATCAGATCACCCACATAGTAGATCGTGTAGGAGGCGGTGATTCATTTATGGCCGGTTTGATCTACGGTCTGCTCACCTATGGCGATGACCACCAAAAAGCTTTAAATTTTGCAGTGGCTGCTTCTTGTCTCAAGCACACCATATATGGTGATGCCAATCAGGTGACTGTGGATGAAGTAGAGAAGTTGATGGGAGGAGACGCTTCCGGAAGGGTAAGCCGTTAACCTAAGAAACTATGGCTCGATTTAATAGAGTGGAGGTATATCAAACTATGAAGCAGACGGGATTGGTACCTCTTTTTTATCATTCGGATGTTGCTCTTGGCAAAAAGGTATTGCAGGCTTGTTATGAGGGAGGGGCCCGGTTATTGGAATTTACTAATCGGGGAGACTTTGCGGCCGAGGTGTTCCGGGAACTGAATCAATTTGCCATGAGGGAATTACCGGAAATGATCCTGGGCGTGGGTTCTTTGACCGATGCCGCCGCTGCCTCATATTACATGCAGTTGGGGGCGAATTTTATAGTCACGCCGGTACTTCGGGAGGATATAGCGAAAGTGTGTAATCGCCGTAAGGTAATGTATGCTCCGGGCTGCGGTACTGCTTCTGAAATAGCCCGGGCGGAAGAATGGGGTTGCGAAGTGGTCAAACTGTTTCCTGGGGGTACCTATGGACCCGGGTTTGTCAAAGCCGTTAGGGGCCCTAGTCCCTGGACTGAAATAATGCCTACCGGTGGGGTTTCGCCTGATGAAGCCAACCTGCGATCCTGGTTTGAGGCGGGTGTGACGTGTGTCGGAATGGGTTCAAAATTGATCTCCAAACAAGTGCTGGCTGATGGCGATTTTGAGGGATTGAAGGAGCAGGTGACCCGGGCGTTATCCATCATAAAAAACATAAGATCCCAATAATTGTTTAGGAAATATTTGCATATCCATTCTGAGGACAATCTGGTGGTGGCCTTGCAGGACCTGCCTCCAGGTACGGTTTGCGAGGTAGCAGGCTGCATGGTGACCCTTAAGGATTTTATACCGGCCAAGCATAAGTTTAGTTTAAAGGGGTTGAATCCAGGAGATCTAGTAAGTCTGTACGGGGTGACGGTGGGAGAAGCGGTGGGCGACATTCCGGCGGGTGGAGTCATTTCCACTGAAAATATAGTACATAAAACCAGTTCCTACCGGCCTAGCGGCCAATCTCCGGTTTGGGAAGCGCCGGATGTTTCACCCTGGAAAGGCCGTACCTTCTTAGGATACCATCGAAACGATGGTTCGGTAGGAACCGCTAATTACTGGATTGTGATCCCTTTGGTTTTTTGTGAGAACCGCAATCTCGAGGTTATGGATGCTGCGCTCACCGAGGCTCTGGGATATGAACGAAGGATAGATTATGGGATGGATGTAGGAAAATTGGTGGAATGTTACCGCAACGGCGCTACCCCGGAGGAGTTGTTGGCAATTGATCTGGACACCGCCGATAATGCAAATCCGTCAAATCGCATTTTCCCCCAGGTAGATGGGGTTAAATTTCTAAAGCATCAGGGTGGATGCGGGGGTACCCGGCAGGATTCCCAACTGCTTTGTCGATTGTTGGCTGGTTATATCACCCATCCCAACGTGGCAGGAGCTACTGTATTAAGCTTAGGTTGTCAAAATGCTCAGATCGATGATCTTCAGCAGGCTATACATCAAAGAGATCCCCAGTTTGCCAAGCCGGTATTTTATCTGCAGCAGCAACAGAGTAGTAGCGAAAGAGCCTTTATTGAAGAGGCTATTAAAAAAACTTTTGCCGGTATGGCCCAGGCCAATGAAATTAACCGAAAACCGGCTCCTATTTCTAAATTACGCCTGGGACTGGAATGTGGCGGATCCGACGGATTCTCTGGTATTTCCGCAAATCCTGTACTGGGGTACACCAGTGATCTACTGGTGGCGTTAGGTGCTTCCGCTATTTTGTCAGAGTTTCCCGAACTTAATGGAGTGGAGCAGGAATTGATCAACAGATGCCAAAATGAGGCCCTGGCTGAAAAGTTTTCAAGCCTGATGCAGGCATATGCCCGTAGCGCGGAGGCTGTTGGATCGGGTTTTGAAAATAACCCTTCTCCCGGTAATATTAAAGACGGGCTGATCACCGATGCCATTAAGTCCGCCGGGGCTGCCAAAAAGGGTGGAACTTCACCTATCTGCCAGGTGCTGGATTATGGCGAAGCAGGTATTACTGCTGGTTTGAATTTGCTATGTACACCTGGTAATGATGTCGAAAGTACTACCGGGTTGGCAGGTGCCGGCGCCAATCTCATTGTATTTACCACTGGATTAGGCACTCCCACCGGTAATCCGGTGGTTCCGGTGGTTAAAGTGTCCAGTAATACCCAATTGTTTAAGAAGATGGGAGACATTATTGATTTCAATACTGGTGAGGTGATTACCGGTGAAGCTACCATTGAGGAGAAGGGAAAAGACTTGCTAGAGTATCTGATTGAAGTGGCCAGTGGGCGGCAAATTCCGGCGGCAGTTCGGTTAATGCAGAATGATTTTATCCCCTGGAAGCGAGGGGTATCACTTTAGGCCACTACGATGAATCAAACCATGGATAATTTGTTTTTGGTCTACTTCAAGAAAAAATGGTCATACACCGGTTTGTTGATCATACTGCTATGGGGTTGTAATGCCCAAGGGCCTAGCGAAAAAGAGAAGAGCACTCCTTCCAACACGCAATCCACCAGTAAATCTTATCCTCAGAACAACCCCGACAGTGTTATAAACGGTATGGTATGGATCCCTGGCGGGAATTATGATATGGGTGGCAATAGTCAACAAGCCGATGAAGACGAATTCCCTAAGCATCAGGTGAAAATAGAGGGATTTTGGATGGATATTCATGAAGTAACCAATCGCCAGTTTATGGAATTTACTGATGCCACCGGCTATAAAACCATTGCTGAAAGAACAGTGGACTGGGAAGACATGAAATCGCAACTTCCACCGGGCACACCAAAACCTGCGGATAGCCTGTTACAGCCTGGCGCTTTAGTATTCAGACCCACAGAGGGCCCCGTTCCACTTACCAATGTCAATGTTTGGTGGGAGTGGGTGATTGGAGCTAACTGGAGACATCCTGAAGGACCAAATACTGACATAGAGGATCGTATGGACCACCCGGTGGTGCAAGTGGCCTGGGATGATGCTGTGGCTTATGCCAGGTGGTCTGGAAAGCGACTGCCTACCGAATCTGAATGGGAATGGGCTGCCAGAGGTGGTTTGTCAGAACCGGTTTATCCCTGGGGTGATCAACCGGCTGAAAGAGCCAGTGATAAAGCTAATTTCTGGCAAGGGTTTTTCCCCTATCTCAACCGGGAGGAAGATGGTTACTTCGGTACCGCCCCGGTAAAAAGCTTTCCCCCTAATGGTTACGGTCTGTTTGACATGGCCGGCAATGTTTGGGAGTGGTGTTCCGATTGGTATCACTATGATGCTTATCAGCTTGCCCTAAAAAGCGGACTGGAAACAAATCCACAGGGACCGGCAGAATCCTTTGATCCCCAAGAACCTTATACCCCTAAAAGAGTGGTGAGAGGAGGGTCATTTTTATGCAACGATAGCTATTGCAGCGGCTATAGGGTATCCCGACGTATGAAATCAAGTCATGACACTGGATTGAGTCATACCGGGTTCCGTTGCGTGAGCGATCAAACTCCGCACTAAACCATGAAAGCATCCATTAGTAAAGTCTTTACTGGGTTAATGCTGACTTTTGGGGCCTGTCAGCAGTCTAATGAACCTGTGGCAGAGCCGCAGGCAAATCATGCAAACGTCATTTTAATATTCACTGACGATCAGGGAATTGGCGATATCGGATATAATGGCAACCCCTATATACTGACTCCAAACCTGGATTCGTTAGCTCGATCTGGAGTTATTTTGGAAAATTTTTATGCCTCGCCGGTCTGTACGCCTTCCAGAGCTAGCCTGCTCACCGGAAAATTTTCTATGAGAACCGGAGTTTTTGATACTTATAATGCCGGAGCCATTATGAACGCAGAGCAACTGACGCTGGCTGAGGTATTGAGGAAAAAAGGATATGCTACTGCGGTATTTGGCAAATGGCACTTAGGCGACCACTACCCATTCAGACCATCAGAGCGAGGATTCGAATACTCTTTGATCCATAAATCAGGGGGAGTTGGACAACCCGGTGATCCAGACAATTACTTTGACTTCGATAGCTCATATTTTGATCCGGTGCTCTATGAAAATAACCTGGCAAAATCGTTTTCCGGCTATTGCTCGGATGTCTATACCGATAAATTGCTGGAGTTTCTAGATAGTCAAAACCAGCAGCCGTTTTTTGCGTATTTGGCCTTTAATGCCCCTCACACCCCATTACAGGTGCCCGATGTTTACTATCAGATGTATGATACCCTGCAATTTACCCATAGTGACACCACCTTCATGAGGGATGCGCTCACCGCTCAGGATTTAGAGGATGCCCGCAGGATCTATGCCATGATATCCAATATCGATCACAATGTAGGCAGGGTAATAAATAAGTTAAAAGAGAATGACCAGTTGGATAATACGCTGATCATTTACCTATCCGACAATGGGCCGCAACAAAACCGGTATCGTATGGGCTTAAGGGGCGCCAAAGGCACGGTATACGAAGGAGGTATAAAAGTGCCCGCATTCATCAATGGATCCCAAATTAATAGCGGTAGGATTACTACTGTATTATCTCATATTGACTTAATGCCCACTTTGCTGGACTACCTGCAACAACCTCCTCCCGAGGGCATGGATGGATCCAGTTTTAAAGACATCTTGCTAAATGGGGAAGTAAGTGAGCCAGAAGTTTTCCGGGAAAGGGCTTTGTATCACCATTGGAACCGGGGCTTCCCTCAACGATATCGCAATATTGCCATTAGAAAAGGAGCTTATAAGATGGTAGGGCAGTCCGGATTGGAAACCACTCCCGATAGTTTTGAACTATTTGATCTGGATAATGACCCCAATGAGTTACGGGATATCAGCGAGGAGCACCCCGGACTGGTAGAGGAGTTAAAAAAGCAATTCGATGGTTGGTTTGAGGAGGCCTTCGTGGACGGTAACTTACAATATTTGAGGTCGGTGGTGGGGTCGGAGCAGCAAACCCAGACTATTCTTACCCGCAATGACGCCCGGGGGGTACCAGCTGTGTGGAGACTCAATGACCATTATTTCTTCTGGGATATTGCTGCTGCCCATGCTGGGCTATACAGTATGAGTATCAGGTTTGAGGAACCCCTGCCGGAAACAGGCCGCCTGATGATCAGGCTGGCCCCATACCAAAGAGCCATCGACTTAGACTCTGCCGGTATACGTGATATCGAAGTGGATAATTTTTACCTGGACGAGGGACCGTACACCGTGGAGTGCGGTTTCCAAGGGGATTCAGGTAAATGGATCTTTCCATTTACCGTAACCATCAATAGTCCTAAGGCCACCTCAGACGTCACAAATTAACGCTTTGCAAAACTGGTCGTAGAATGTTTCTACGACCCCAATCCAAGGTGCTTGCATACTCACTTAAAAGATATCTCGGCAGGCTCGATATGACTGCAGGTGTGCTGGGCAGGCAGACCAAATTATTCTTTTTGCCCATATAGTCTACGACCATTAAAGTAGCCTTAAAATTAACTCAGACGTCACAACACTGGTGGTAGAATGTTTCTACGACCCCCAGCCAAGGTACTTCCAGACTCACTTAAAAGATATCTTGGCAGGTTGTTTATGACGTATTATTGTAAGTTTCTGAATTTTAGTCCCTTAAAATAAGTTAGCAACTAGTCCGCATCTTCAGACCAGTCTCCACCGTTGGTGGCATGCCTGGCAAGGTGCGGATTGAAGAGAAGTGCGTTTCTAACGCACTCATTGTGTTGTGATCAATTTTAAATCCACAAAGGCGAGTTTGAAAACTCATGACTCTGGCATCCGCGTTTGAAAACCAGCCCTCACTGTGCCAACTCCGTTGTTAATGCCCACACATCGTCAGCAGCTTTTGGCCGGCAGGCGCGGACGATTTTAATTTCCTATGGCTCTTAACTCGAGCCATCATAGTCATACTAGTTCTTGTGTTCTGGAATCAAAAAATTCTCCCTGGATATGACTGGAAGTGGTTGACCTTAAGTATTGGTAAGTTTGGAACTTAGACCGTTAGGGATGGTACAATGCCTAATCCTTACTACCTTATCATTAAGTGATGTTCAATTGTTCCTACCAATGTATCATTCTTGAACATATCTCACAAAACTGGTCGTAGAATTTTTCTACGACCAAAAACCCAGGTGCTTCCATGCTCAATTAAAAGATACCTCGGCAGGTTGTTTATGACGTATTTTATAAGTAGTTGATTATGAAATATTTAAATAACTCAGTCGCTTGGCTAAGCCGAGTGACGACTATGATGGTTATCCATCGATAGCCGCGCTAAGTGACATTATGCACTGCTAATGCTTATCCATACCATCTCAACGTCATCTTAGTGTTGTGTGTTTTGGAATTGGCAACTAGTCCGCATCTTCAGATGCGGATTGAAGAGAAGTGCGTTTCTAACGCACTCATTGTGTTGTGATTAATTTTAAATCCACAAAGGCGAGTTTGAAAACTCATGACTCTGGCATCCGCGTTTGAAAACCAGCCTTCGCTGTGGTGGGTGACAATTTAAAATCTCCATTCTACACAAGAAGCTTCGGTCTGGCACGGCCAGCCCTCACTGTGCCAACTCCGTTGTTAATGCCCACACATCGTCAGCAGCTTTTGGCCGGCAGGCGCGGACGATTTTAATTTCCTATGGTTCTTAACTCGAGCCATCATAGTCATACTAGTTCTTGTGTTCTGGAATCAAAAAATTCTGCCTGGATATGACTGGAAGTGGTTGACCTTAAGTATTGGTTAAGTTTGGAACTTAAACTGTTAGGGATGGTACAATGCCTAATACTTACTACCTTATCATTAATTGATGTTCAATTGTTCCTTACCAATGTATCATTCTTGAACATATCTCGCAACACTGGTCGTAGAATGTTTCTACGACCCCAATCCAAGGTGCTTCCATATTCACTTAAAAGATATTTCGGCAGTCTCGATATGACTGCAGGGGTGCTGGGCAGGCAGACCCAAATTACTTTTTGTCCATCTAGCCTACGACCAGTAAAGTAGCCTTAAAATTAACTCAGACGTCACAAATTAACACTCCTTCTTTAAGGGATGCCATCTTATCCTCGCCAGCAGGCACAAATTCCTGTCCCACGAAGCCCTTATAGCCCGTCTCCACAATAGCCTTCATAATGGCTGGATAGTTTAATTCTTGTGAGTCGTTGATCTCATGCCTACCGGGTACTCCTCCGGTATGGTAGTGAGCGAAGTAATCGTGATAATCCTTAATAGTAGCTATGATATCCCCTTCCATGATCTGCATGTGGTAAATGTCGTATAGCAACTTGAAATTTGGGGATCCTATCTTATCTACCATTTTAACTCCCCAGGGTGTGTGGTCGCATTGATAATCCTTGTGATTCACTTTGCTGTTTAACAGCTCCATGATCAGGGTAATATTACGGGCTTCGGCTTGCTTAACCAGGGGCTCAAGGCCTACTGCGCAATTCTCAATAGCGGTATCATCTTCCATGCCCCGTTTATTGCCGCTGAAAACAATCACCGTGGGGTAACCCCGGTCCGCCGCCCCATCGATAAGTCCTTTATATTTTTCCTGCAGTGTGGCGTGATTTTTAGGCTGGTTAAAGGCATTTTCAATGCTGACGAAGCTAAAATCAGTAGCCACCGCACAGGTCAAATTATTTTTATCCGCTAAATCCCATTCCTCAGGTCCCAATAACTCAACAGATTTAAGTCCCATTTCCTGGCATTGCTCCAGAAATGGTTCCAGGGGTATGCCGTTGTAACACCAGCGACAGGCGGAGTGATTAATATTCCCTTTGAGGTTCATATTGACAGGTTTATTGATTTCCTCGCTTCCAGGCTTGGGATAAGCGCTGATAATTCCGGAAGTGGCAGGAATGGCGGCAGCACCGTAGGCAATTTTTTTGATTGCTTTTCGCCTTTCATTTGCTAGTGACATGATTTATTTGGACAGATGTTTATATTTGGTTTTAATACTTTCATTATCTTAAAATTAAGTTACTGAGTTATTCTTAGATAAAAAAATACCATCACTTACCATTTCGAATCGAATGACTAATCCCCGTTTATTACTAACCTTGATCTGTTGGCTTATCGTTTCTTTGGGCAATCATGCTCAGGATGCAGACGGCTATACTAAACTTCCTCTAGGGGACCTATCTTCTTTTCGCCCTCAAGCCGGAAACTGGCAAATTGTGGGTGAGGTGATGATGAATCCCCAGGTGGATTGGCATCAGCAGGCCAACCACGAAGCAAGGGATGATAGAGGTAAGAGAAAAAGAAAACGACAGACCAAACCCGAACCTCCACAAGCAGTAACCATAAAGGCTGGAGAGGGTATATTGCTCAACCTCAACGACGAGGAGAGAAGAGATCCATTACTCACTACCTGGGAACATGGTGATATTCAACTGGATTTGGAAGTGATGCTTCCAAAAGGTTCAAATTCAGGTATTTATTTACAGGGCAGGTATGAAGTTCAATTGTTCGACAGCTGGGGCGTCAAGCACCCGAAGTTTTCTGATATCGGGGGTATCTATCGCAATTGGGAATCCGAACCTGGTAAGATCTACATGGGGAAGGCGCCTTTGAGCAATCCCAGCAAAGCCCCCGGTCTCTGGCAAACTCTATCAATTTCTTTCAGGGCTCCTCGCTTTGATGGATCCGGCGTGAAAACCACTAACGCCCATTTGAACTATGTGGATTTAAACGGGGTGCGGATCCATGAAAACCTGGATATACCGCTACCCACCGGTGGCCCTATTGAAAACAATGAAAAACCTGAAGGTCCTTTGATGATCCAGGGTGACCACGGACCGGTGGCATTTCGAAATATACGATATAAAATGCTACAGGAGTCTAGGGTAGAATTGACTGATGTGGTCTATTCGTTGCACTATGGAGAATTTCTCAACCGACAACAGATAGCCGCATCAAGTTCGGTCAAAACGGATAGTTTGAGCTCATTAACTGCCGAAGTGACGGAAGAGCCGGATCAATTTGCTATTGTCTACCAGGGCAACCTGGAAATCCCTCAAAAGGAAACCTACATTTTCAATTTGGCCTACACCGGCGGCGCCTTCCTGACCATAGACAGTGCCGTAGTAGTGGATAGCCAAACGCCCGACGGCTGGTGGCCCAGGACTTCCGGGAGAATATCATTGGATCCCGGTAGCCATAAACTAAAATTGATTTACTTCAAAAATGCGGCCTGGATGCCTCCAAGATTAAGCCTGACGGTCCAGGCCAGCAATACCTATCCCAAGCCACTACATGCTGCGTCCAGCTACCCGCCGGCAGATGATCCGGTAGCCGATATAGTGATTGATCCGCAAGGTGAGGTGCGGCTATTAAGAGCCTTCTTGGATTATAAGGGAGATAGCAGGCAACGTTTAACCCACACTATTGGAGTGGGGGATCCTACCGGAGTGCATTACGCATATGATATAGCCTCGGGCAATCTAGTCTGTGTTTGGAGAGGTGAATTTGCCGATGCTACCCCTATGTGGCACGATCGAGGCAACGGGTCCTTCAAACCGCGAGGAGCAGCCATGTATCTGCCTATGGGCTCACCACTGAGGTCAGCTTCAGGTCAACCACTTGTGGAGATCACCCCTATCGGTTATACCCTGGACCCCCATACAGGAAGGCCGGTTTTCCAGTATCAATCCGGAAAGGTGGCCGTTACCAATAAAATATACCCCCAGAAGGATGGTAAAGGAGTGGTCCATGAAGTCAGTGTCGATTCAGCTGCTGGAGACGTGAAATACTGCATAGCATCCGGCAGTGATATCAGGGCTATGCCGGACGGGTCGTTTGCTGTAGATGATTTTAGTTACTACCTGAGAGTGTCACAAGGGACAGTAAATATTGTCGAGGGAGCAGGGGAACAGGAGTTAGTAGCCGAAATTAATGATGCCCCAATAAAATATTCCTTAATTTGGTAAGCTTTATGAAAACTAATTTTGCCTATTTCATGCTATTAATTCTAATAGCCTATTATACTCCTGTAAAGGCACAAAAGGCCCCTTCGGAAGAAGATTACTACATGATTTCCACCATTCCTGTACCGGAGGAGATAAATCTGGAGGTTGGTGGTATAGCTACCTTACCTGATGGCAGGCTGGCAGTCTGTACCCGCCGGGGGGACGTTTGGCTTATTGAAAATCCTGAGGGATCGATGGGCTCCAATCCTCGATTTGTACGTTTTGCCAGTGGGTTGCACGAGCCACTGGGAGTGCTTTACCGGAACAATGCCTTGTTCATTGCGCAACGGGGAGAGCTTACTAAACTGAGTGATACCGACGGAGATGACCGCGCCGACCAATATTCCACGGTCTTTGCCTGGCCCCTTTCCGGGCATTATCATGAGTATAGCTTTGGGCCAAAATTAGGACCCGACGGCGGATTGTTTGTTACCGGTAATGTGGCGTTCGGCAGTGAGGAATGGTGGAGGGGTGAAAGCCGGGTGCCCTGGCGGGGATGGACCATGAAGATATTGGAAGACGGCACCATGGAGCCATGGGCTACTGGCATGAGGTCACCATGCGGCATCGGTGTATACCAGGGTGAGCTGTTTTATACTGATAATCAAGGAGACTGGATGGGTTCCGGTGGTATTTGGCACCTTAAAAAAGGAAGCTTTACCGGACATCCTGCGGGTTTGAGATGGACTGATCGACCGGAATCCCCCCTGCAGATTAGCACCGAACAGTTGTACCGCTATGTAGACCCCAGGCAGGTTAAAGAAGAAGGTCAATATGTTAAACCGGAAAACATCCGGGATGAAGAGAACCCGGTATTTTTATATCAATTGAAGGAGCATTTTCCCGATTTACAATTACCAGCAGTTTGGCTGCCTCATGGAGTACTGGGCATATCCAACTCGGAGATCATTGTGGACCAGACCGCTGGAAAGTTCGGCCCTTTTTCTGGACAGCTTTTCGTAGGGGATCAAGGCCAAAGCAAGATCATGAGGGTGGTGTTGGAAGAGATAAAAGGAGAATATCAGGGGGTAGCTTTTGATTTTCGATCCGGATTTCAATCCGGAGTGCTGAGAATGGCCTGGGGACGACAAGGTGAGTTGTTTGTGGGAGAAACCAACCGGGGATGGGGCAGTGCCGGCACCAAGAATTCCGGCCTGCAGCGGCTGACCTGGAGCGGAAAAACCCCCATGGAAATGATAACAGTAAATGCACGACCTGATGGATTTGAGATCCGATTTACCGCGCCGGTGGACATAACCACCGCAGAGGATCTTGCCAGTTACCGTGGCAAGAGCTACATATATAAATATCATCCCGTCTACGGCAGCCCACCGGTGGAGGAACAGGAACTGAAGATAGCCGGGGTCAAGGTGGCTCCTGACGGCTTAAGTGTAAGGCTGGTGATTGAAAACCTGCGACCCTATTATCTGCATGAATTGAGATTGGAAGGGATCAGGGGCCAGGAGGGCGTTCCGCTACTGCATGATCGAGCCTATTATACCTTAAATCAGATCCCAGATGGTGAGAAGTTATCTCTTTCTGATTTAAGCACCAAGCGTACCACCTCTCCAAAAGCTGCTTCAAAAGCGCGGCCTTCCCGAAAATCAAGTACTTCGGTATCCGCGCCTACCTTTGATCAGGTTGAATCACTGTTAGTGAGAAATACCTGTATAGCCTGCCACCAGACGGAAAAAAGGATGGTGGGGCCGTCGTTTTTGGATATTGCTAAAAGGAAATACACCGCAGAGAAAATGGTTGAGCTTATATACAATCCTCAACCCAAAAATTGGCCCGAGTACGCTACACCTATGGCGCCTATGCCTCAGGTACCGAAGGATGAAGCCCTGAAAATTGCCCAATGGATAAATTCTTTGGATTGATGAAAACCATGGATCTTTACCGCAGTTGTCTTGGGTGCTAAATCTTTAGGGCCATATGGGAAAATTCTCTCGAGGACCTATATGCCTTAGACCACCGGAAAATCCTTCATAGATCACTTAATTTTTCTGGACAAATCATCCACAATATTGTACTTTTTTAATATTAAATTGATTAATATTAATATTTTCCTTATATTGTACTAAGTATTTCGAATAATTGGGGTCATTATTCGAGATTTTGAAAAAAAATTCAATTCCGACCAACCGATAGGGAATCAAGCCCGTTTTGGCTGATGTAGACCAGCATCTATTTATAATCACTACTAACAAGGACCAGAACCCCTTGTCGATGGAAACCGAACACCTGGATAAGCTAATTGCCCATTGTAAGGAGGGTAAGGGGGATAAGCAGGAAGAACTATATCTTCTGTATTACAACTATGCCATCAGCATATGTTTGCGATATTCAAAAGACCGGGAGGAGGCAATTGAAATAGTAAATGATGGGTTTGTAAAAATATTTACCAATCTGAAAAAATATCGGGAAAAGACTTCATTTAAAAGCTGGTTGCGCAGGATCATGATCAATGCCGCCATCGACTATTATCGGCGAAATGAAAAACATTACCACAACGTGGATATATCATATGCCCGCCACGAGTTCGTCACGGAGGATGCTTTAGATAAAATAAGTGAACAGGAAATAATCTCCCTGATACAGGAACTACCACCTTCGTATCGATTGGTGTTCAACCTATTTGTGATCGAAGGTTATTCTCACAGGGAAATTGCAGAGAAGATTAATATAAGCATAGGAACTTCCAAATCAAATCTTGCGGTGGCAAGATCCAAGCTAAAGCGAGGTGTATTGGGAATGCAAAAAGCAAGTTATTTAGACCATGGATGACAGATCATTTGATAATATAATACGCAAAAAAGCTGAGGGGTATGCGGACTCCGGGTATGATCCTCATGCATTGACGGATATGCGTCAACGGTTGGCCACCTTATCCCAGACGAATTCAAGGTCCTTTGGCAAAGGCCAATGGAGCGCCCTTTCGGCACTTCTAGCTTTTACCTTGCTCAATTTTGGCATACTATGGTATTTCAGTGAAGGCCGCTTTACAGAGCTGAATTCAGAACTGGTGGAATTAAAAGCGGAAAGAGCCCAATGGCTAACCTTACAGGCTGATTTTAAGGAATGGAAATCTACCAGCAGAGTAGATACTATCTATCTAGTGAGGGAAATAGTTAATCCTGCTGCCGGCGGTGATCCTTTCGTTTCAGCCTCAGTTTCAAATAGTGGTGATGTAAATCAGTCACATAGCGGCTCATGGGTGCTTAATGCTACACCGGATTCATACTTATTATTGTCGGAGGGAAATGACTTATCTGAAGAGCTTACGGACTTTCTTGTCACACACAATCTGTTACTCCTGGACGATCAAGGGCACAAGATATTGCTGGTAAAAGGTAACAGTCAGGTTCCAGGCTATCTGACAAAATCCAGTAATAATAACACACCTTTAGCAATTCGCCTGCCCTCTGCTTTACCCATGGTTTGGAATACTGAACAACTAGTGGCAAATAGCGCTGAAAGTATGAAACGTCATAAAGTTTCCAATAAGACCTTATGGGCGCTTGAAAAGCATCAACACAGCGGACTGGATTTTCAGTTTGGATTGGAAACCATGGTTACCCATGCGTTGCCTTCTGTGGGAATCGGAGATGCTAATACCAGCCTGGGCCTACTTACTGAAGTGATATTCTCTCCAGCCCTGCGGTTGGAAACCGGGTTACATTATGGAAGCAGATCCTATACCATCAAGGAAAAAGAGCTAGAGAACGTCACTCAGGCTACTCTACAAAAATTCTCGGGGTATGATTCCCAGGTCGGTCAATTAATACGTCTGGAATCAGACGCCCAAGTAGTTAAAATTCCTTTAAACCTAAAACTCATGGGTATTCTGGATCATAACAAGCGGTGGTATGCCAGCGCTGGAATATCTCCACAATGGTTAATTGAACAGGAATATGACTTTCAATACGCCATTGAAAACGATCCTGGGTCTGGTGAACAGAGTGGAGAATTCAGAAGATTTATGGGAGCGAAACAAGATATTACCCCGGGGTTCAGCATTGGCACCTTGAATGTGGGGGTCGGCACCGAAGTGTACTTAAATGAAAAGACCCGCTGGCAGATAGGAGCTTACTATGAACAAGGATTAGAGCCTTTGGGTGCCGAGGAGATTAAAATGCAAGGCGTGGGATTGAAAACCTCATTTTGGTTAAATACCAGGTAATCCCAAACAATTCCAAACAATTTCTATATTAGCGGCAGATATATATTATATCTGCCTAATGTCCCAAATTGACTTTATATCCATCGTAAGAGAGGCCTGGGAAAATTACGATTCCAGTAGGGTGATCAAGGAGATCAGCGATATCAGTGCACGGGTTTCCACCAACCACGTTTATCTGATAAAATTTGAAGGTCACCAGCCGGTAATTGGCAAGCTCTCCTATTTTGGCCTTTATGAGCACTTCGTGGAAGATCATACCATTATCAACAGTTTATCTAACAACCTGCCACATCCGTATGAGAACCTGTTGTCGAGATCTTTGATGAAAGGCAATCAATTATACATTTATCGCCATACCAGTAGTATTCTGGATGCCTGGGTGGTATTTTATCGGCCTATTGCTATTGAAAAAAGATTGCCTAAAAGACTGCAAACCAAGCAGATCACCGATTTAGGTAGATCTATGGCCCAATTTCATAAAGCCTGTTACAATATCCGAAACACCTTGCCACCCAGCTCCAAGACCATGGAAACTGACATCGATCATTTGATGGAGATCATCCACACGGAATTAGGGCAGTTCGAACATCGCTCAAATCAATCTACCATTGAGAAACATTGCGAATTGTTTAAAGAGAACTGTCAGCGCATCGGTCACGACAAGTTAACGGCTATTCCGGTATTTGTGGATTGGAACATAGGAAATTTCTCTGTAGTCTCTAATATGCAGCTGTATTCTCGGTGGGATTATGATTGGTTCCGGATCAGCAGCCGGGTGCTAGACTTTTATTTTCTCAGCCGAGTAGTTTCCGATGCCGGTGACCAATCGGCATTTAGCTACAACTTGAGCACTTTGTGGGAGGACCGGTTCATCACTTTTTTAAGGGCTTATCATCGGGTATATCCTCTTAACGAGTATGAGATTAGATTTTTACCTGAGGCTTACCGTTTTTTTATCCTGAATTATGTAATAAAGGATGGGCGTTATTTTTTTCACGAACTGTTTGCCACCCGTCTGCAGAAAGAAGCCTATCAACAATATTTACCATCAATTACAGACTTTCCAATAGACCGGATACTAACTGCCATAAATTCTTAACATGGACAAAATATCATTTAATAACTTAGTAAAACAGTACCGAGCAGTATTTTTGGATTCCTATGGAGTGCTGAAAAATCATGAGGGATTAATATCAGGGGTAACCGACACTATAGAATACCTCAGAAACCACGGGATCCCCTTTAGGGTATTAACCAATGATGCCAGCAGGAGTAGAAAACAGCAGGCAAATCTATTTAGCGAGCTTGGGCTAGATAATATTAGCCCGGATGAGATCATAACCTCGGGAACACTGGCAAGATTATTCCTGGAGGACAAAAATTTACCTGGAAAAATTGGATATCTGGGCACAGAAAATGCCGCTGATTACATTCTGCAGAGTGGAAAAGCCTCTATTTCCATCAAAGACATCGACCTGAATAAATGTGATGACATTGCAGCCTTTGTATTCCTAGATGATGAGGGTTTTGATTGGAATAGGGATATTAACAAAACCATCAATTTACTCCGACGCAAGAATATTCCGGTAGTAGTAGCCAACTCTGATAAATTGTATCCGGTGTCAAGTCGCGACGTGGCCGTTGGTACCGGTGGGATCGCCAAGCTTGTGGAAAATATTCTAAACCGAAAGTTCATTCATTTTGGCAAGCCCGACAGTCAAATGTTCATGTATGCCTACGGACTGTTATCCCAGGAGGTGGTACTTAAGAAAAGTGAAATTCTTATGGTGGGGGATACCCTACATACCGATATACTAGGTGGTAATAAGTTTGGTCTGCATACAGCCCTGGTCCTGACCGGGAATACTTCCGCTAAAAGGGCTGATATTCTTATTTCATCAACTGGCATAATCCCGGATTATATCTGTGACTCCATTGTGGGGTAAGACGGCATAGCCGCCGTATGGTTACACCGGTCTGGGGTTTTGTAGAATAACCTACTCATCAATGGGTAGAAATTTCACTTATCTATATCATTAAAAGCTTTAAACGTTCCATCATAAATAGCAGGATCATAGTATATTATGTTTCTTAATCATACAATGGCATGATTCTTCCACCTCAATGAGTAAACAAATATGTACCATAAAAATATATAGATATGTTACCATTGAATTTATCAGCAAATAGCATCATAGGAACTGATGTGGTGAATCCTGAAGGCGAAAATTTAGGAGACATTAAGGAAATTATGATCGATACCAATTCCGGTAGAGTGTCATATGTAGTCATATCATTCGGAGGCTTTTTAGGCATCGGCGACAAGTACTTCGCGCTGCCGTTTGAAGCATTTAGGATTGATACGGAGGACAAAAACTTTGTCCTGGATGTTCCCAAGGAAAAATTGGAAAATGCCCCAGGCTTTGATCAAGATCATTGGCCAACCAATGCCAACCACGATTACTTGACCAGTGTTTATAATCATTATGGATACCGGCCATATTGGGAAACGGCGGAAGTTTAAAATCAACATTCGGAACCGGATCGTAATGATCCGGTTTTTTTATATTTGCCAAATGACGGAACAACCAGATACGCAACTTCGGAACTACTTTAACCAGATCCTGGACTTGCAAATCAGTATAGTGGAGGGATATAAAACCGTAATTAAACAAGGTGACCATCTACCGGATGCTTTAATGCAGCAGTTACAGGACTCCTTTCAACAACGAAGATCTTTCGCTGAAGAGATAAGATTTTTCATTATTGATCTCGGTAGTAAGATCGATAAACGAACTGGTGTGGTAGCAACTCCCCACGATGTGACCGGAGATAACCATCAGCCCACATCGAAAGGTTTCGCTGAGCTCAATCAGGAGCTTATTGCCCTATATGAGTCCATCCTGAAGCATCCCGATCTTCAGCCTGGTGAACGAGATATGCTTCACAGACAGGTAAAAGCCGTGGGAAATGATCGTGAATTAATACGGCAACTGGTAAATCTCTCCTAGCTGAAAAATCTCTAATCCATTTCAGGATTATTTAGCCAGCTTAGTTGGTCGGAGAAACTTTCCGGCTGATCACCCTCAAGATACATAGATCGCCTCCAGGTGATAACTACCGGGGTTTTAACTTGATCAGGCTCCTCTTTCAGGGTTCGGGTAAACTCTTGGGGACTATCCGAAAATGCATCAGAATTCTCCAGGGCTTTTTCCAAAGTATCCAGGTTTACAGCAGACAAGTCGCTGTCGATACCTATTTTGACCAACTGGTAATGTTGCAACTTTTGCAGAGATGCCAGGGCAATTTCCTGGGCTTCATCGCTAGGGTCATAGATATATATCAGGGTATTGTCGTTAACTTTCATAGATTAAAAATTGAAATTAGTTTATACAGGGCCGGTGTTTTCCAATCTGCCCATCCTTCTGTGATTAAGCAGATTAAAGATCCATATACAAAACGCCAGCCATCCCAAACCGGCAGCAAATCCTGCGGCTACATCACTGGGATAATGCACACCCAGATAAACTCTGGTGAAGCCGATCAACAGAATAAATAAGCTCAGAGCAATGGTGAGGGTAATTTTAACCCCCTTACTGCGGAAATGGATCCAACCCAGATAAATCAAGAATCCGTAAAAGGCAATACTGCTCATGGAATGACCGCTGGGGAAACTGAGACCTCCTGCCTCAATCATTTGCACTTCCTGAGGCCTCTCCCGATCCATTATCCATTTTAAAATAAAGCTCATGGCACCCGCAGTGGATAAAACCGCCAAAATCTCCAAGGTTATCCGCCAACCTTTTTCCTTAATATGTACATACCAGGTGATCAGCAGGATCAACAATAAATACCCCCACACACTGCCAAATTCAGTGGCTACCAGGATGAACTTGGTCAGGGCGGGTTTTCGCATATTATGCACCCAGCTGCTCACTTTATGATCCCAGTCTTCAAGCAGCTCTTCCCTTAGAGCTTCGGCCAGCTCTAGAAAAACTTTGGTAGCAGCTAACGCTATAACAGTGCCAATGATCAAAGTTATTATAAACACTTTAAACTCCTTTTGATCGGAGTAGCGCTCTCTTACTGAGGTCCAATAATTTTTCCAAGCATTCTTCATTCTGGTAAACTATAAATTGGTATAGGTCAATATGAATAAAAAGGATAGTACCGAAAGGGTAAGGCCAGAAATAAAGATAGTGTAGCTGTATCGCAACAACCGGTATTTACGGGTTAGCACCTTACCTAAATAATAAATATCGATGCTCATGTTATCATATAATATGTCCCTATCAGCCTTCAATTCCTGCATATTCTTCACAAACTCCTTCAATTCCAGTTTGGTAAAATTTCCAAAAAACAGTACGCTGGATTGCTTATTTTTAATTTTCTGCAGGTCAACATCCTTTTTGGTAACATCCGGACGGGCTGAGATAACCGCGAATATCACTGCTATTAAACTACCCACTAGCAGGATAGTGATAGGTACAGTAAATCTGATGCTTTCAAACAAGCCTCCTCCAAAAGCAAATCCCGACCCCACCACAGTAATTATTACCGACATGATAATGGTGTTAAGGCTGATCATCATGTTGGCCTTAGCATCGGCAATGGAACTCAAATTTATATGATTTCTATAGGTCGATCGATACATGGTCTCGATACCACGACCAAGCTTCCGTGTTTTAATCTTGTTGACTTTCCTTTTTTCTCTTTTCCTGCGACTTTTATTAAGTTCCTTACGCTGCTTTTTCAGGTTCTTTTCCTTTCTGGAGCCATACTCGGATTCAGCGTATTGGGTGGTGAACTTTTTGGCAATTAGAAAATCAATTTGATTTTGTTGCCACTCAGTGTTGCTATATCGGAGATTCAATACTCTTTCCCATTCCATTCGCAACATCTCCGACTTGTGGAAAAAACCTTTTTTTCCAATGTGGAGAATATCTGCATCGTGCAGGATCTCCTGCAACAACCCTTCAGGCTCTCTTTCCTTTTCGGTAGAGGCGATCAGAGTGGTTATATCGTCTATTTGGTCATCTTCAACCTTTAATTCTTTAAGCCAGGCTTTTGCTTTCTCCTGGCTTACTTCCTCGTGTCCGTCGTAAGTTTCGGTGTAGCCCACATCATGTAACCAGGCTGCCAGCAACAGATTTTCCATTTTCTTATCTGATAGGCCGTAGTGCTTACCCAATTCAAGGCAGGCATCAACTGTATCCTGGGTATGTTGGAAGTTGTGGAACACAAAACCGTCAGGCAATTCATTGATAAAGTGGTCAAATACTCTGGTCTGGATTTTTTCCACTAATGATGATTCTTTGCTCATGGACTTACTATCTCTAACTGTTGGTTATGCAAAAAGATAGCTGATTAAATTGAAAGGTAAAAATGAAGGATAGCCATTGGTTATAGCATACAGTCCCGGATGACGGGACTGAGTATAGATGGATGTGCACTAATTTTTAGATTTGGAGCCAAACTAAGCAGATCACGATTACGATCAAGATCATAATGCCGAACGGATCTGCTTTTATGAACCTCCTGGTTATGTGGTTGTACTTTGCCATAATCATTAATTTGAGTTTAAAATCACAACCGGGATCATTTCCCAAAGGAAAGACCCCGGTTGCTAACCAACGGATTAAAAAAATATAGACAGTCTAGTCTGTATCGCCTTCAAAAAATCGTTCAATTTCATTCTCCGTACTTTCAGCAGAATTTTTTACGTCATTCCAGGCTTGGTTGATACTACGCTTGGTATTTTCCCAATCGGCCTCGGTAGCATTTTCCAGCTCGTCCATTCTTTGCTCAAGCTGCTGCTTTTCGTTCTCCAATTCTGCGATTCCTTCATTAATGGAGGCTTCGATATTGTCTTCCAAGGCCTCGGCATTAGCTTCAACTCGGTCCTTGTAATTTTGGATATCGGTTTCTAATTCATTTATATCCCGTTTGAGATCGGCCTTCATAGTCTCCCATTCATTAGACCACTCAGCTTCCATAGCTTCCGCGCTCTCCTCCATCTCATCATAACTGTCAGCAGCCTCTTCTCGACTTTCAGGGGTACACCCCACGGCCCAGATCAGTAATACTATCATGGAAAGAAGTGATTTGATGTATGTCATAGTTGTTCTGTTTTTGAATTGATAATTTTTTTTCTAGTGGTGGTAGCGCTATACACGCCTGAAGAATTTTGCTAGTAGCGATATTACCAGTGCTACTAGAAAAATGAAGAAGAGTATTTTAGCGATACCGGCAGCACCGGCTGCAACTCCTCCAAATCCCAATACCGCCGCAATTAAAGCAAGTACCAGGAATACTATGGTCCATCGTAACATTGTGTTAAAGTTTGGTTCTTAATACTACCATCAGAAGTGATCAAAGACTTTTCCAGTGACGCCACTTTGACCATAAACTTCGAAAAAATGCCTTAATCATGGCGCAGATCGCTTTTTAGAGGCATTCAAAACTGGATAGTTATACTTCATGTCTCTTATGCTGGGGAGAATATTCTACAATAATGCGGAGAAATTTGCTTATGATTATAGCTCCATAGCGGAGCGCGATTCGCTAAGATGCTTGGCAGGGAATTGGTCCAATAGCTGAATCAATAATGAAGGTAGATCCCTACTATATAGTACTCTATGAAACGAAAACGACAGGCGATATCGCGGCTAAATGATCTCATTGAGAAAAATCTGGACGCTTGTGAAGGATATAAGAAAGCGGCTGAAAAGGCTGAAAGCCCAGCACTAAAAAGTTTCCTTAATGATTACTCGTTACAGCGTGATCAATTTGTCATTGATTTGAGTAATGAAATTATAAATTTAGGGGGAACTCCTCGTGACAAAGGTTCCTTTAGTGGGGATTTGCACCGAACCTGGATAGACATGAAGACCGCATTATCGGCGGATAAGGATGAATCGGTCTTACAAGCCTGCATCAAAGGTGAGCAGGCGGCGTTGGATGAATATAATCAGGTGCTTAGAGAATTACGAGTTGCAGGAACTACCGGAAATCTATTGAGAAACCAGCAACGATCAGTTGAAAATGCCTATAACCGGGTTAAATCCTTGGAATCATTATTATAAAACTATTACATCAACAAATTTATTGTCTACTCCGTTAGTGCTAGGCCACTGACTATATTGTACTTTTGTTAATGCATCGTTGAACTAAACACCATCGGGTTTGAATATATCGCAACGCCCCCCCCATAAAATAGAACTGATAATGTCATGTTTAGAATTGAGAAGGTCTAATTTTCTCATAGCTTGTATATTAGGCATCTGGATTATTATTTCCACCTCGTGCGGTTCTGTCACGCCATTTATTGCCAAAGAGCTTAAAAGCTGGGAACAAGCTAAACCCAAAGACTCTACCGTGGCCCATACGGTAATTTTAATAGGAGATGCAGGGGAACCTGAGTTGGAGGAAGAAGATGAGGTGCTCTCCATGTTGCGTTATCATACTACCAGAGATAAAAGCCGTTATCAAGCACCAACGGATACCTCTGCTGTTGGAGGCAGTCAGGATACTCCTAGATTTCACGCCAACCCTATCTTAGGGCCGACTCGGCCTGAACCTCAGGTTGTAGATCGAAGTGTGATATTTCTGGGGGACAACATTTATGATTATGGGCTACCACCTGAAGATGACGACAACAGAGAGGAAATGGAAGCAAAACTGACTGCGCAGATAGACGCGGTAGATACCACCAGCAGCAACATGTTTTTCGTTCCCGGTAATCATGATTGGAATAAGAGTCGTTCTGGTGGTTTGGCGGCGGTCAGACGGCAGGAACAATTTGTAGAGAACTACCTCAATGGCCGGGATGCTTATCTCCCCGGAAATGGCTGTGCCGGGCCCGTAGAAGTTACCCTCAGCGATGACGTGATATTGATAGCCATAGACTCAGAGTGGTGGTTAACCACGCACACCCGACCTGAAGCACCTGATTTCGGTTGCGAAACAGAAAGTGAGTTCGATTTTTTGGTGCGGCTGGAAGACGTAGTGGAGGACAATGATGACAAGCATGTGATAATCGCCATGCACCATCCATTATATAGCAATAGTAATCACGGAGGACATTATTCCTTAGGAGATAATATCTTTCCTCTACGACTTATAAATGAAAAATGGATGATCCCCTTACCGGTGATTGGATCACTTTATCCGTTACTTAGAAAATATGGCGTATCCAGACAAGATATACCCAATCCTAAATACCAGGATCTGAAGGAAGGGATCGACAATATATTAGAAGACCATCCTTACGCGGTGGTGGCATCCGGGCACGATCACAATCTGCAGCTTAAAGTGCAGGAGGGGGCGCCGCATATAGTTAGTGGCTCTGCATCTAAAGTGAATTTTGTGGCTCGGGGTCGAAAAATGGATTTTACCCACCAATCTAAAGGCTTTGCTAAAGTAGTATACTATATCAATGGGGAGGCCTGGGTGGAATTCTGGAAGCCAGCAAAGGATAAGCCGGGAGGGGAGTTGACTTTCCGCACCTTACTATACACTTTGGAAACCGAGGAAGAGCAGGCCGAAGATTCGGTAGTGGTGCGGAGTCCGGTCAACTATTCGGATAGTACCAAGCTAATGGCAGCGGGCCCTGAATATAAGGCATCAAGCTTTAAACGCATGTGGTTGGGTAATCATTATCGTGAGGTTTGGACCACTCCGGTTAGGGTGAACTATTTGGATATGGATACAGAAGCAGGTGGGTTAGTACCCATTAAAAAAGGAGGGGGCAAACAGACCATTTCACTGAGAATGATGGGTGATGATGAAGTACAATACAACATAAGGTCTATTAACAAAAACCCAGAAGGAGCTGTCCCTGAAATATTCCATGGTACTTTTGCCCAGGATCTGGTTCAGGACCAGATCTCTTCAGCTCATCCGTATGGAGCCTTTGTTATTCCCCCTCTGGCCACGGCCGCAGATATTTATCATACCAGCCCCAAGCTATTTTATGTTCCTGACGATATGAGCCTTGGTCGATACCGCCATGAGTTTGGAGGCATGATGGCTCTTTTTGAAATCCGGCCTGATGAGGATCTTTCTCAATACAGGCGGTTTGGGTTCAGCGAAAATGTAGTTAGCACCAACACTATGAGGCAAAACATCAGGGAGGATAATGACAATGAAGTTGAATCGGACCGCTATTTGAGATCCCGGATATTTGACATGGTGATCGGTGATTGGGACCGGCATGAAGACCAGTGGCGTTGGGCAGAGTTTGAAAAGGAAGGAAAGGGATCAGTTTACAGCCCTATACCTCGTGACCGGGACCAGGTATTCACTAAATTCGACGGGATTATACCATGGATTGTCAGCCGGCGATGGGCGCAGCGCAGCCTTTCTCATTTTGATGATGAATTTGGTGATGTTGTAGGGCTAAATCTTGCGGCCACCTCTTTAGATCGACAGCTTCTCAGTGAATTGGATTGGGATGAATGGGAAGAGACCGGAAAATTTATTCAAGATGCCCTGTCTGATGACGTCATTGACCAGGCGGTAAAGGAAATGCCGGACAAAGCGGTTCAACTCACGGGAGAGGAAATAGCCCGAAAACTAAAATCCAGAAGAGATAACCTGC
Source organism: Cyclobacteriaceae bacterium (assembly GCA_965224285.1). GTDB lineage: Bacteria > Bacteroidota > Bacteroidia > Cytophagales > Cyclobacteriaceae > JAJCYK01. Next base: position 959,572 of record OZ245043.1, on the reverse strand, counting down.
AGCCGGCTCTGAGGAAATATTATGAAGCCTTAAGCAAACATGTTGACATTGCAGGCTCCGAAAACCACGAATATTTTGTGGTCAATCGATTGGATGATGGTTCAACAGATATCACGGTATTTAAGGCGCAGGAAGACGGAGGAATTGAACAGAAGATCTACCATAGACTGTTTGATCCGGCGGTCACCAAGGAAATAAGGATTTACACCCTGGGAGGTGAGGATAGTGTGCGAATTAGCGGAGATGTTTCCCGTGCAATTAAGTTGCGGGTGATCGGGGGAAATGACCAAAATACCATTATAGATAATTCCAGGGGAGCACCTGTTATAGTTTATGATAATGCGCTGGAAGATAATAAGGTGGTAACTTCAACCAGGACCAGAATTAAAACCTCAGATAAGGAATATATAAATGATTATGACCCCCAGGAATATCACTATAATTATGTAGGACCCAGGCTTTCCGCCGAGTTCAATATCGACGACGGATTGTATCTGGGAGGAGGAATTTACTGGAACACCTACGGCTTCCGTAAAAACCCTTACAAATCCGAACATTTAGTTCTGGCCAATGCAGCTTTAGCTACCTCTGCCTTTAATTTCAAGTATGAAGGCACTCACTATTCATTGTTTGGTCGAAACTGGGACTTGGCATTGAACGGGGAATTGTTCGGGCCTAAATATGTTTTCAATTATTTTGGCACTGGAAACGGAACTATTCAGGAGGTAAATGATATTGATTTCTATCGAATTAGCATGAATCATGGAAGGTTTGAACCCACAGTCAATTATCGTTTCAGTGATAAATTCAAAGTAGGGGCGGGCCCAACTTTTACTTATTATAATGTTAAAACCCGTCCTAACAATATTACTACCTCACTGGATTTTGATGCCCCGGAAGATCTGACCTCAGATGAGTTTTTAGGCGCCAAGCTGTTTCTGGATTTTGAATTAGTTGATTATGCAGTTTACCCCCGGAGGGGCATGATCTGGAAGAACCAGTGGCACTATCAACGGGAAAGAAAGGGAGGAGATAGTTTCCATCGATTGAGTTCTGATCTGTCACTCTATATTACCCCGAATTTACCTCTTCCTGTAACTTTTGCCACCCGCTTTGGAGTAGCAGCCAATTTAGGATCCTATAAATTCTATCAATCTAATTTTTTAGGTCAAAGTGAGAATTTGCGGGCTTACCGCAGAACCCGCTTTGCCGGTAAAACCGCTGCCTATCAAAATACAGAGATCAGGATAGGATTGTCCAGAATTCGCAATTATTTCTTTAATGGCTACTGGGGTGTATTTGGATATATCGATCACGGCCGGGTGTGGACCGATGGCGAGGGCATTCTATCTAATGACTGGAAACAGGGTTATGGCCCTGGTTTGTGGATTAACTTCTTTGGAATTTCGGTTCTAACTTTGGAATATGGCATATCAGATGAGGAAAAGTTGTTTAGAATTAACTATGGTATGCAATTCTAGATTTTGGTTTAAATTTATACTAGCACTTTCAGCAGCCTGGTTTTACCATACAAACCTTTTGAGTCAGGTTGACTCAACCTCCAACCAGATCAGCACTGGTGTCGACCCTATCGGTACTGCCAGCCCCAGCACCTTGGGGTCGAGGAAAAGTAAAGGGTTATCCTTGACCTATAATCTTATCACCAAATATTCCATCGACTCGAATTCAAAATTGCAGGGAGTACCTGACTCTGAAGCCACGGTGAGGAGGCTGAATGAGTTTAAATTAAAGATCAACGCTCCGGTAATCATAAAGCCGGATAAAAAACTAATCATTGGTATCCGCTATCAACTCGAAGAGTATAATTTTAAAACGCCTGCCGGCCTGGACAATGATATAAACACCAACCTAGAGGACAAAAATCTGCACGCCTTGGGGATTAACGTCAATTGGTTGAAATCCATTGACGACCGGAATTTTTACATCCTTCGGGTTGGAGCTGCTCTTAATGGTGATTACTCAGGAGGAGAATTTCCCATCACGCGCTATGTGAAGGCTCAACTATCTGCCCTGTATGGTTGGAAATACAATCCCAACAGTTCATTGGGATTGGGATTGTCATTTAACTATACTTTGGGCAGGCCGGCGATCTATCCGGTAGTGTTGTGGAATAGGACCTTCAACCCAGGCTGGGGTTTTGAATCATTGCTTCCAGCCCGGTTCTTTCTCAGACACAACATATCTGAGCGCACCATCATATTAGGGGGATATGAGGTACAGGGCGATAGCTATCACATAACTATTGACAGCCCTCCTCTTTCTGACTTTCCGGCTCTGGAGTTGAGAAGATCAGACATAATGCCTAAGATAATCTTCGAACAGGAGATCTATGATTTTCTATGGTTTGGTCTTGAGGCCGGCTATCGCATAAACATTAACTTCGATGTAGCCCAAGATAATTCCTTCGACAATCGCGCAGTACTGGAAAATGAGGTGTCGTCTTCAGGGTTTTTCAATGTCAGTCTGTTTGTAGTTCCACCTAAGAAGCTTTCATCTAAATTTCTCAAGGAAGGACTGCAGTAATACAGGCATTTATTCCTCTTCAAGTGCTTCTTTCACTTGAGTTTGAGTTTTCTTAACGAAACCCTTAGGTAATACACCATATTTCTCCTTGAACCGTTTGGAAAAATGGCTTTTGTTTTGGTATCCCACCAGTTCCGCCACCTCACTTACAGAACGTTCTTCCATTAACAGTAATTTGGCCAACTCCAATTTTTCATTGCGTAAATATTGATTAATGGTTTGATTAAATATAAGCTTAAAGCCACGTTTAAGCTTGTTTTCATTGATGCCAACCACGTGAGCCAAATGTTTGATACTGGGTGAATCCCTTAAATTCGAGGTTATATAGTCCTTAGCTTCAATGATCTTTTCAACATCAAATTTTCTCAACAGGACTTGCCGCTTGGTAGGCTTTTGATCATCCATGTATTGCTTTAACTGGAAGGTCAGCAATTCCAGGGCTTTGGACTCCAGGTAAGTCATCCTCACCAAGCCTTCATAAGAGGTGTTATAAATTTTCTTAATACATTCCGCACAAGCCACACTGTAGCTGGCTTCGTAAAAGAAGGATTGGTCACTATCGGTGTCTCTAAATATTCGAGCAAGCTGATCAGGTATGGTTTCCAGGTTACATTCCACTTTATTCAGGAAGTCTTCCCGTCTTATTACCAGGGAACAAAAGTGAATGTCCATTCCGCCCGGCAAGCGAATACTTTCAGTAGTTTTCGCGGGAGATGTGGTTATGCTTCCCAGTAAAGGATTTAACTGATATTGAATATTGCGATCATTAATGAAATGAGTCAGTTCACCCTCCAGGCAAAATAGAAATCTCAACGGTTGTCTCTTACCAGGTTTATACTTCAGCAAGATGTCCTGCTCCAGGGTACCACTCCAAATTAACAGGCCATATCCATCATAAAAATCCACTCCATTCACCGTGACACTGCCAAACTTTTTAGGGAGTTGCACTACATGTTCATCACAATCCGTTTGAACATCCACCTCGAAGAATTCTGCCAGAGAGTCAATTTCATGGGAGGGTTGTACGGTTTTTAGCTTTATCTTGGTCAGGGAGTCAGCCATCCCTCAATTTAGTGAAGTTAAGGGGAATTGCAACTTGTCTTGGTCATATCGATAACTAAAATTCTCCTTTTTGGGGTATTTTTTATCCCGAATGAAATTCATTTAAGCTCTATATCTTGGTATCCTTAATGAAAATTTTTTGACCCAATGGAAGCTTACAAACAACACACCCCAAATATAAACCAGTTAATTGCCACCCAGTTAGGTGCAATAAAAACTTTAAATAACCTAGGCAATTTGACCTCTAATGAGGTGCTTAAACAATTAATGACCTGTAAATCGAGGAGAATCAGGCAGTTTTCCTATGAGCTGAAAGAAGCCTTACTACGGAACGGAGAATGGTTTGGCACCTCCCAAGAAGACCCTTCCAAGGGATGGACTTTGACCTCCAGTACGGATACGCCTGAACATCTGATGGGCATCATAAAACAACACGAGGAGATCATACTCTCCCATTATTCCACCTTGATAAGTGAAGGCTTTATCCCTTTAAATATCAAAGATATTCTGTATAGACAGCGACAAATGTTATCTCTGTCAATGGTTCATGTTGATAAATTAGCCCAAGAGATATTATAAGCAGCTCAGATCAGTGATTGGCAGCTTGTAGAGATATTTCTACAGTCCTGGTGTAATTTTCACACCGATTAAGAATTAATATTTAATAAAAACTGCCTATTTTAGGTTTCAACCTAATATGAAAATTAGGAACGATCTTTCCTGCTTAATTAATAAATAACCAACACCATCATGAAATCACTATACCATTTTCTCTCGCTACTATTTATTGTTGCCCTATGTACCCTTCCGGTCAAAGCGCAGTATGCTGAAATTTCTTCCAATACGGTACATCACGTTGATGAAATACGGGACAGCTGGAGCGCCCTGGTGGATGCCCCGGCAGATGACTTAAAGAAAGCCTGGAAAAAACACTTGGATGATCATCACCAGGTTGATGTCAAAGGAGTTGGGTTATTTAGTAATAAAGATATCTTAACTGCCGAGGACGCACAAATCTCTAGCCTAAGCAATCAAGCAGTACACCTCTATGCTAAAGTAGTGGAAAAAGGAGCTGGCAGTGAAATAAGTGTTTTTGCAGTACCCACTACCGGCCAAAGCTGGAATCACAAAGATCACAGGCAGGAGTCGGAGGCCTTAAAAGAAATGCTTGAACAATTCCTGGAATCATATTTAGTAGAATATCATCAGGAAGAGTTGGACCAGGCTCGAAAGAATCTAAGCAAATTGCAAGATGATGAACAGGACCTCAAAGAGAAGGTGCAAAAAAATAAGGATGATATTCGCAAGATGGAACAGGAAATTACGGAGCTAAAGCGGGAGAATGAAGACCACGTTCGTGAAATAGAGCAACTGGAATCCGACATAAAGACCGCGGAAAAGGTGGTGGAAACCTACAACCAAAAATATAATGACGTTAAAGCTAGGTTTAGCATTATTGAGTAAGCGGCGCAACAGGACTTTCAATCATTTCTAATAAGGATTTAATGACCAAACCCATATCTATTGTAGTACCCACTGATTTTAGCAATATTTCCAGAGCAGGACTGAAAACCGCCTTGCGCTTAGCCGATAGAATTTTAGCTGAGATTTATCTGGTACACTGGATAAAACCCACTCCCGGAGTTACCATTACCAGCACTGGTGAGTTAAATGTGGAAGCCAGTAAGATACAAGATGTTTACACCTTAAAGTTGATTGAGGCTCAGCGCGATAAGTTATTGCGGCGACAGCAGAAATACCAATCCAAAAACACGGAAATTCAGGTAATCTTGAAAATGGATAACATGGTTGACGGTCTTGAAGAATTAGTTCAAGAATTGAACGCAGGTCTGGTGGTAATGGGTACCAGCGGAGAAAGAAATTTCGAAGAACAATTTACCGGTAACCGGACTGAGCAGGTTATTAGAAGAATGCCGTGCCCGGTATTAACGGTCAAGAAATTTAAAAAAAAGTTGAACTTTCATGAAATGATCCTGGCGGTAGATCTAGGTGAAAGAAGTGAAGCTATCGCCAAGGTAGTGAGCTTTGCCAAAATGTTTGATGCCCGTTTGCACTTGTTATTCGTAAACGACTCAGCAATCGACAAGAAGAAAGAAGCGATCGTTCAATTAAAATTAATTGCAGCCCAACACCAAATAACACGATACACTTTGAACTATGTGCAGGATTCCGATGAAGTAGGAGGCATCCGCGGTCTGGCGGAAATTAAAAATGCCGGGTTGATTGCAGTTTTTACTGAAAACCACAGCTTCTTCACGGATTTATTCACTACGGATATCGCTGAGAGCCTAGTAAGTACAGCAAAAAGGCCCGTGCTGACCTTGAATCTGGATGAATTAGCGGGTGACGAAGAAGCAGACAGAAAAAATTAAATAATTGTTATAGAACAAATTACACGGATTATGGAGCAAGTATCTTTGAAAAAGAAAACTTATATTAAACTGGGATTTAGTCCCATGGAAACCGTTGAGCTGGTTACCAAACTAAATCAACTATTAGCTAATTATCATGTTCACTATCAGAAATTGAGAAACTTTCACTGGAATGTTAAAGGTGGAGATTTTTTCGACCTGCATGAAAAGTTTGAGATTCAGTATAATGAAGCTAAAGTCAATATTGATGAAATTGCGGAGCGGATAAGGGTATTTGGCCAAACACCCCTTAGTACCTTAAAAGATTATCTGGACCAGAGCCAAATCAAAGAAGTTGGTACGGAGTTGACCGGGATGGAAATGGTCGACGAGGTATTGTCTGATTTCAGAATACTGCTGGAAAGTATGGTTGATGTGATTGATTCCGCAGTTGAAATTGGTGACTTGGGTACTCAGGACCTGATCAATAATTTTATCAAACAAGTAGAAAAAACCCATTGGATGTTCACCGCATTCAATCATAAGTAAATTTTACTCATATAAACTTCTAATATTTGTTGTCTGATGATCGATCAGTTCACTGAAAGCCTGTCAAAACTTACTGATAAATTCGCTAATTGGATTGATCAGTTAGTACTCATGCTGCCTAATCTGGCGGTGGCAATTCTTATTGTGATTGCCTTTGTTTTAATAGCAAAATTTGTCCGCAGATTTACCGTAAAGGGGCTGAGAAGATTCTCAGATAACCAAGCCATCACCACTTTGTTATCCAATATAGTTTATATGGCGGTGGTGGTGGTAGGCATATTTGTAGCATTGGGTGTACTGCAATTAGATAAAACAGTTACATCGCTATTGGCTGGTGTAGGGGTAGTGGGTCTGGCGTTAGGTTTTGCCTTTCAAACTACCGCTGCCAATTTTATATCTGGTGTGTTTATGGCTGCCAGGCACCCCATTCATGTAGGAGATATAGTAGATACCACCGATTATTTTGGGGTGGTTGACACCATTGATATGCGCTTCACTAAGATCCTCACTCCCGATGGCCAGATGGTAATCATTCCCAACAAAACTATACTGGAAAATCCCTTGGTCAATTATTCATTGACCGGAAGACGTCGGGTGAATCTTAAATGCGGTATTTCATATGGGGAAAATCTACCAAAAGTAAAGGAGGTGGCCATGCAGGCAATTGAGAAAAACGTAGAGTACAATCAAGAGAAGGATCTGGAGTTTATGTTTACGGGATTTGGTGATAGCTCTATAAATTTCGTAGTTAGGTTTTGGATTGATAAAGTGGGACAAAAGGATTATCTAGTGGCCGCTGGTGAAGCAGTTATGGCGCTGAAGAAAGCTTTCGATGAGAATGACATTGTGATTCCTTTCCCGATCAGAACTTTGGATTTCGGAATTAAAGGAGGTCAGAAACTGAGCGAAGTGTGGAAAAATCAGAATAACTAACCAGAGAATATGAAGATATATGTTTTAGCAGCAGCAGGGATGTTGTTTTTTAATCAGGGTCCAGGCGATGATACATCCTACCTAAATATTAATCATGATGGTCAAAAGCAAAAAATTGATTTTGCAGACCCCGCTTCCGAGTTTGTACAGGAGCTGAAAAAATTTGTATCTTCCATAAAAAATGAAAGATTCCGCAATGCTAAATATTGGGATGAAATGGATAAACTTTGGGAGGCATTACAGTTACGGAAAGACGACCTGCAGGAGGCATTCTCGGAATCTCAGCTAAACCAAATTAGGAAACTAGAAAAAAGGTACCAGCGCCTTCGTAACAAAGGTACTCGAACCAGTTAATTGATCAAGTTATGCTGCTTGATATAAAGCAAGATCTGCTAAATGCAATCAACGAATATTATGATTTTTTTATCCAGTGGGCGCCAAAGCTCCTATTGGGCCTAGTAATATTGATATTGGGTTGGCTGGTATCCCTCCAGTTAGGCAAATTTGCCTTAGGCAGACTGAATCAAAGACTCGAAGATCCTCTGTTAGCCAAATTTCTGGCACGGATCACTAAATGGATCTTTTTGGTTTTGACCTTTATCACCGCCTTAAGAGCCATTGATTTAGGTGATGTGGCCGGAGGCTTGTTAGCGGGAGCAGGAGTTTCCGCTTTTATTTTTGGGTTTGCTTTTAAAGATATTGGCGAAAATTTTTTAGCGGGTATCTTACTGGCTTTTCAGAGGCCGTTTAACGTAGGGGATACTATTGAATCCGGTGATATCAAGGGAAATGTGCTATCTCTCGATCTGCGCAATACTCAGGTAAAAACTTTTGACGGAAAAGATGTCTTCATACCCAACAGCCATTTGATCAAAAACCCTTTGATCAACTATACTATCGACGGCTTTCTTCGGCAAGACTTTGTAATAGGGGTGGACTACGGCGCTGATATCAATACCGCTTTAAACATAGTTTTGGGTACCATCTCGGAAATTCCCGGAGTGTTGACCGAGGAGAAGCAACCAATGGTTCATATTACCAACCTAGGAAGCAGTTCCCTGGCATTACAGGTTTTCTATTGGTTAGACACTTTCGATCCGGAAGTATCCGGACTCCAGGTTAAAACAGAGGCCATTAACAAAGTCCTGGATGCATTGGAAGGTAAAGGCATTTACATGCCAGGAGATATTTTGGAGCTTAAAAACTATCACGGTAAGAAGTTGGAAATACAGGATGATGGGGTATCATGACTATATCTGAGGTCAATTTCCAAAGACTAGCGGCGATTTTAGTAATACTCCTGATCGTTGGCTATTTATTGGTGGCCGGTAGGATCATTTTCGTACCAGTAGCCTTTGGGATATTTCTGGCCTTCGTATTGTATCCGCTCTGTAATTTTTGGGAACAGCGGGGGATTGGACGACCCTGGGCCATTAGTCTGTCTTTTCTAATGGTATTACTGCTTATCGGAGGAATTATTACCTTATTTTCTTCCCAGCTTATTTCGTTGGTAAACGATATGAGCGGCCTGGAAGCCAAATTCAAGGAAATGGTGAAAGGCTTCACCAGATGGGTTGAGGAAAATCTTCAGATTGACGTAAGCAGGGATTCGTTGGAAGATAATTTAGGTAATTTTATTCAAACTCCTTTAGCTTTTATTAGCAACAGTATACGTTCCAGCACCACCATACTGGCCAACATTGTACTCAGCTTGATATATACTTTTTTGTTGCTGCTTTATCGCACGGCACTAAAAAACTTTTGGTTGTCGCAGTTCAAGGAGACCCGCCGGGGTTCGGCTGCTGATTTGATCAAAGATATCCAAACAGTGGTTCAGCAGTATCTGAATGGATTATTTATTGTAATTATCATCTTGGGCATTTTAAATAGTACCGGGTTATGGATCATTGGCCTTGACTATCCCTTCTTTTGGGGATTTTTGGCCGCTTTCCTGGCTATAATACCCTATGTCGGCACTTTCATAGGGGCCTTTATGCCATTTCTGTATTCCCTGGTGACCGCATCTCAAACTTGGCAGCCAATTGCAGTGGCAGCTCTGTTTATAGTGGTACAACAGCTGGAAGGAAATATAATAACCCCTAAAATCATTGGTGATAATGTGAAAATTAATCCCTTGGCAGCGATCTTCTCTTTGATAGTCGGAGGGGTATTGTGGGGGGTTGCCGGGCTGATCCTGGCCCTTCCTATGGTTGCAGTATTAAAAGTCACTTTGGAGAATATAGAACCTTTAAAACCATTAGGAGCTCTACTAAGTAGTGACATTTACCACAAGGATGAAGTATTTCAGGAAAAGTATAATCGAAAAATACACCGTATATTTCAGGTGTTCAGCAAAAAAGAGGAGTGAGTCAAAAAGCGCCATCAGCCGGCATTGAAAAGCTAGGATTAGGCACCGCTCCGGTTTTCCTTACCGCCATTTCCACAATTTTAGGGGCGGTTTTATTCCTGCGTTTTGGATATGCGGTTGGTAGTGTTGGTTTTTTAGGAGCTATAGGGATTATCTTGATTGGGCATCTGGTCACCATACCTACTTCAATGGCCATTGCTGAAATTGCCACCAATCAAAAGGTGGAAGGAGGAGGGGAATATTATATTATTTCCCGTTCGTTCGGGTTGACCATTGGGGGAACTATTGGAATTGCATTGTTTTTCTCACAGGCCATAAGTGTGGCTTTTTATATTATCGCCTTTGGGGAGGCTTTTACCCCGGTGTTGTCATGGCTGGCAGATCAGATGAATCTGGCTGCCGTGGATACCCGTTTCGTCAGTATACCTACTATGGTACTGTTTGCTGCGCTGATGCTCACCAGGGGTGCAGATGCCGGTGTAAAGTTGCTTTACGTGGTGGTTTCAGTGTTGTTTGTGGCACTGGTGTTATTTTTTATGGGAAAAACCGGATATCTCCCACCGGATGGGACCAATCGGCTGGTTACCAAAATAGATAATCCCGATTCTTTTTTTACGGTATTTGCTATCATTTTTCCGGCATTTACCGGTATGACAGCCGGCGTAGGACTATCGGGCGACCTGAAAAACCCCGGCAGATCTATTCCCCTGGGGACCATCGCAGCTACCTTGGCCGGAATGATCATGTATGTGCTCATCGCCTATAAGTTGGCTATATCCGCCAGCCCTGAACGGTTGGTAGAAGACCAACTGGTTATGGGTTATATTGCCCTTTGGGGGCCTGTAATACCGATAGGTTTGGCCTGTGCTACCCTGTCTTCAGCACTTGGATCCATTATGGTAGCTCCCCGTACTCTTCAAGCTTTGGGTAAGGACGCCATTTTACCCTCTCCATTTCTTAATCGGTGGCTATCATTTGGCCAAAAAGATACCAATGAGCCCATTAATGCCACCATGATCACCTGCTTCCTGGCTTTTGTAGTAATCGCAATGGGCGATATCAACTTTGTAGCCAAAATCATTTCTATGTTCTTCATGGTCACCTACGGGTCTCTATGCTTGATATCTTTTTTGGAGCATTTCGCCAGCAACCCCGCATACCGTCCAACTTTTAGATCCCGGTGGTACATTTCCTTGGTGGGTGCGGTAATGTGCATATGGTTGATGTTTAAAATGAACACTACATATGCTTTTCTGGCCTTGATCGTAATACTGATACTTTATTTCAGTATCAGCCGATTCAAAAGAGACGAGCGTAGTATGGCGGCAATATTTCGAGGAGTGATTTTTCAAATGAGCCGCGCACTGCAGGTATTTCTGCAAAAGCGACATCACCATTACCAGATTGAGGAATGGCGCCCTTCAATTGTAAGTATTGCCGACCAGGCCTTCCATAATTTCGATCAATTCAATTTAATTCGCTGGATCGCGGAAAGGTATGGGTTTGGCACCCACATTCATTTGGTAAAGGGATATCTCTCACAACGCTCGGTCAAGGAGGGAAAGGAAACCTTGGATCAGTTGCTTTCCATGGCAGAATATACTGATAGCAATGTTTACATCAATACCATCATCAGCCCTTCTTTCACTACCGCTATTGCCCAAGCCATACAGCTACCTGGTGTATCCGGCAAGGCCAACAATATGATTCTTCATAGTTACCCGCGGCACGATCCTGAAAACCTGCCAGAGATTTTGGAAAATATACCACTAGTAAAATGTATGGACTTTGATATAGGCATACTTTCATGTAGCGACCGGGGATTTGGTTTAAAGAAAGAGATTCAGATTTGGATCAGACCCCGTGATTACATGAATGCAAACCTGATGATCCTATTGGGCTACGTGATCCTTGGGCATAAAGAATGGCGCCGGGCCAGCTTAAAGATAAACGCGGTTTATCCTGCCGAAAGTATTGATCAGAAGCGTATGGAATTCAAAAATTTGATAGAGCAAGGTCGTCTGCCCATCTCAATAAACAATATTAATATAATTCCCCAACAGCCCGAGAAAAGTATAAAGTCAACCATAAATCAATACTCAAAATTCAGTGATTTAACTATTATCGGCTTCCGTATTGAAGCGGTGAAAAATAAAGGAGTGGAGGTTTTCAATGATTATAATGAACTGGGCAATGTTCTTTTTATAAATGCCTCCAGTAAGATAAAGATCTACTAACACAGAATGCCAAAAATCCAGAAAACTCCAATTGATAACTGGGTAGTTGATCCTGTAAGAGATTTTATTGGTAACTCAACTATGAGTGGGGTGGTGTTATTTATTGCCGCCTTGTTGGCCATGGTCATCTCCAACACCGCCTGGGAGGAAGGTTTTCATCAGTTTTGGAACACTGAGATCAGCCTCACCATTGAAGATTTAGTTATAGATAAGAGCCTGCATCATTGGATAAATGATGGGTTGGTCGCGATATTCTTTTTTGTTATCGGACTGGAATTAAAAAGAGAAATACTAGCTGGAGAACTAAGACAGTTACAAAATGCTATATTGCCTATCACCGCAGCCATAGGGGGGATGATAGTACCTGCTTGTGTCTATTTATTGCTCAATTCCACAGGAACCCCTCAAAGTGGATGGGGAATCCCGGTAGCCACTGATATAGCGTTTGCTTTAGGGGTATTATATCTGTTAGGTGACAGGGTGCCGGTATCGTTAAAAGTTTTCATCACTACCATGGCTATAGTAGATGATCTGGGTGCAGTATTGATAATTGCCATCTTTTACACCTCCGATATCAGTGTGACTCATTTGCTAATTGGTGGAGGATTCTTATTGTTCATCATTATGGCCAATCAGTTAGGGGTACGCAGCACCATGTTCTATGCATTATTCGGTATTGGAGGACTCTGGCTTACTTTCTTATTATCCGGCATACATCCCACTATAGCAGCAGTATTACTGGCATTCACCATACCCGCAGACACTAAAGTATCCAAGCCTGCTTTTGAGCAAGGGCTGTCTCAAATGTTGGACCGGCTCCGGGGAGTAAAAACCATTGATGCACCCGTGGTAAGTGAAGAGCAGGTGGATGTGGCAATCGATATCCGGCAGCTCTCAAAAATGGCGATTACCCCTCTTCAAAGGTTGGAACATGCCCTTCATCCCTTTGTCTCCTTTATAGTCATGCCATTATTTGCTTTGAGCAACGCTGGAATTTCATTTAAAGAGTTTGAATTGGAACAGCTGCTGGGCCCAGTTACACTGGGCGTATTCCTGGGACTGATTTTTGGGAAACTAATAGGAGTGGTGGCTACGGTTTGGCTGGTTGAGAAAGTAGGATGGGGTAAGCTCGCCGCAGGACTAAACAAGTATCATTTGATAGGTACGGGGTTCCTGGCGGCCATTGGTTTTACCATGTCTTTGTTTGTCTCCGGCTTGGCTTTCCAAAGCGAGCTGCTTCATGACCAGGCTAAATTAGGGATCTTCGGGGCATCGTTGCTTGCTTCCATAGCAGGATACTTAACCATCAAAAAAGCTTGCAAGGTCCAGCAATTGAAGATCACAGCTCCACAGAATGGGGAATAAGGTAGGTGTGGTGTGGATTTAATTTCACATGCTACCATCGATTAAGGGTATTGTAAGTAGATAAAAAGTTAATTATCAGATAGGTAGCTGCTGTTTTCAAAGCTGGTACTATTTTTTCTTTATATATGGCGTAAACATGAAGACCTAATTATATATAGGCAGATTTAAACTTGTATAACCACAAAGATTAATAAAGATGAAAAATGAATTTAGAATACTGTCGAGTTTCGTTCTGGGAGCTATAGCAGGTGTTGCAGCCGGTTTGTTGTTCGCCCCCTACAGTGGACGAAGGACCCGTGAGGAATTAAGTAGAACCACCAAGAAGTATGTAGATAGCGCGCGCGATGCTCTCATCACTACCGCCGATGAAGTTTCTGCTCAGGTTTCCAACAAGATAGATGAATTATCCACCAAGGGACAAGAGACAGTGGATAAGGCCAGAGCTAAGATGAGAACTAAAAAATCCACCATGGAACCAATGGAAACACACACCGTAAATCCCTAAGGTGGAGGTAAAGCATAATGAAATATTGTTGATCTACAACTCTTCAGATGTGCAAGAGAAGAAGGCCCATGGATATTTCCAGGGCCTCAGCGATTTGGCTTTGAAGGTTTTGGATCTGAAATATGACCAGCTAACGGAACGCCAGATAATCGAGATAGCGGATAAGCTGGGGGTCTCACTGGAGGAAATGATCGACCCCGGTGAAATATCGGAGGAAAAGATCGCCCAGGATGATATACCGAGATATCTGGCTAATGATTTACCAAAATTACGGACGCCTATTGCTCTTTATCATAATCGGGCAGAATTCGTGGAATCGCCATATCATTTCGTAAATAAGGATATGCAATCTAAATAAGGCGTACCTGAAAAACTTGCTACCAAGCGAACGACAAAGAGCCACCCTGAGAGGTGGTTTTTTGTTTTTTACAAAAACTCAAAATTCTATTTCTGCGCAACGGAAATGATTACTAAAAAATTACCTTCAGTTGCTTAGCTCTACGCAACCTCCAATCAATAAATACTGTCCTGATTATACCAGTTAGTTTGGTGCTATCCTGAAGAATTCAGGAGCAGAGCTATTTAAACCAAAATATTTATGAAGAAGATTGAAGATTTTTTTAGAGTCAAATGGTGGTTATGCATGCTATTAGGCGGTTTAATATTCATCGCCTGTGACGATGATGATCCAGATCCAGGCCCAGATCCTGACCCCATGTTAACCGGTAACAGCGAAGAGTATTCTTTATTTTCCGTAAGTGATCCGGGAATAAGTGGTAAAGTTACTTTTGCAGAGCGCGACGACGGCGTTACTGTAATCACCATTGAGTTGAACGGTACTACCGATGGAGCCAATCATCCTTCGCATATCCATGCAAATACTGCCGCTGAAGGAGGAGGTATTGTTGTGGATCTGGTAAATGTAGATGGGACCACCGGTTCCAGTGAAACTGAAGTCAGCGCTTTGAATGATGGCACGCCCATCAGTTATGCCGAACTGATCGATTTTGATGGATATGTCAACGTTCACCTAAGCGATGCCGATCTGGCGACTTTGGTAGCTCAGGGAGATATTGGACAAAACGAATTAAACGGAAATTCCCAGGAGTATGCGTTGAATTCGGTTTCCGACCCTTCTATATCTGGAACCGCTACTTTCGCAGAGCGGGTCAACGGTGAAACCTTGATCACTTTGGATCTTGTAGGTACTACTGCCGGGGGAGACCATCCCTCACATATTCACGCCAATTCTGCAGTAGAAGGGGGAGGAATTTCACTTGATCTCGCTAATGTGGATGGGGAATCAGGTAGGAGTTTGACTAATGTCAGTGAGCTTAACGATGGCACAGCGGTTAGCTTTGAGGACCTCACTACTTTCAACGGTTATATCAACGTACATCTAAGTTCCACGGATCTGGCAACCCTAATAGCCCAAGGTGACATAGGACAGAATGCCCTTAACGGTAATTTTGAAGACTATGATCTGGCTTCGGTTTCTGATCCTTCCATTAGTGGCACTGCCACCTTTGCCGAACGGAACAGTGGATTTACACTGATCACTGTTCAACTTACAGGTACTACCACCGGCGGAGATCACCCCATGCACATTCATGCCAATGATGTAGCCACCGGGGGAGGGATAGCAGTGAGTCTTACCAACGTAGAGGGCGGATCAGGATTGAGTAGAACGCATGTGACCATGCTCGACGACGGGACAGAAGTGACCTACGAAGACCTGATTGCTTTTGACGGACATATCAACGTGCATTTAAGCGCTGCTGATCTAGCTACCTTGATTGCACAAGGTAATATTGGGGCAAATTCCAATTAAAATTTCATTGAACGGGTGTAAAAAAGGCATCCACCGGGATGCCTTTTTTAATTACGAATTACGAATGTGGATATACATCCCCTAAATTCGTCTTTGGTAATTCGCAATTCAATGGACTTGGTATATTTTACTGGACGTTGAGTTAAGCAAAGAAATATCCGTTAATCCTAAAATCCGGTTGCCGACACTAGCTCCACCCGGGTAGTGGCGCCACCGCTTGGTTGAACTTCCAGGATCAATCCTATTCCGGGAGCGTAATACTTAAATTCGTTGCTACCTGGTTCAAAGTTGTTGAAATCCGCTGTTTTTAAGCAATTTTCAAAAGTTCCAAAGGGGACAGTTACGGTGGTGGACAGATCCAGTATTCGACCCATATCCAAGGCTACTTCGGGGGCTCTTTCCTGGGCATAAGATTGGCCAACCTCGGGATCTGCCAGCATAATGATACCTGGTAAAGCGCCATCCACACCGGCTTCCCAGGAACCTTCAGTGCTAACTTCCCCGTCTTCAAATTCCTCCGCAAATTCCCCAAAATACCAAACATTACCGTCCAGATCCTGAGCATACCAGTCTTCGGTTAATTCTATAACTTCACCATCTAATTCCTCCACTACAGACACCACTCTGGTGGTTACTCCCATCACTACTTTAGTATTATTAGTCACAATACTGGTGACCACTTCCAAACCGTCTTCAGTTTCTGCTTCATAGATAAATTCAGCCCCGGGATTAAGTGGGAAATAAGGATTATCAATGACGATGGTGAAGTTTGCAGGATCTATTTCATCCGCCACATTAATAGGTTTTCCTTTTCCCTGGAGAGAGATATCATCTCCGGTGAAGGACCTGGGGGGAGCATCCATGCTAAATTCTGCGGGGTCACATCCCAGGAGGAGGATGCCCGCGCATAAGACCGGCGCCAATAGTTTTAATTTCATGATCATGTGGTTTAAGTTGAGTATTGGATCGGCATAATGCCAATTAGGTACTAGCCGGAACGCAAGGATAGGCCTTAAAGGTTGGTGGACGTTAGTGGTGAGGAAAATAGAGCACGCTATTCAGTACAGTTGGGATCCTCTGCCCAACAAAACCAGATACAGTCGCATAAAAAAAGCAGTCTAATGACTGCTGGGGTATGAGCCCCCGGACGGATTCGAACCGCCGACCGGCTGATTACAAGTCAGCTGCTCTGGCCAACTGAGCTACGGAGGCTTTTTTTAATTCACTCTTTGTCGAAGAAAGAATGGCATGCAAATATAGCAGGGCCGGCGCAAATTTAGGTTAAATATCACCAATTTCTTTTTCAGCTAAATACAGCTGGTCCCACCTCAAACTGGTAATAGCATACCTCACCGCCATCTATAAAATACAAAATCTACCAAAATTAGTGGTAGCACCTGCAACGCCTGCAATCAACACATCCGAACCACCCTCAATATCCCCCTTCAGAAATTTAATTGTTGCTATTTATTTAGTAATTTCTAGTGACCAATTGCAAAATCTTTAACCATAGATCTATGAGAAATTTTAACCCCATTTATTTCAACCCCATCAAATGGCTGCATTTCTGTAGCCTTTTGCTGATGGGGATGGTCTTGACCACTATCTCGCTTCAGGGCCAAACAGCTTACACCATAACCGGTAAGGTGACCGATGAAAATAATGAGCCGGTACCGGGAGCCACTGTCCAGCTAAAAAACACTACCACCGGAGCGGTCACTGACGCTTCGGGAGACTATTCCCTGTCATTGAATGTTGCTCCAGGGAATCACACTTTGGTAATTCGATCAGTAGGATTAATGACCAGGGAGGTGCCGATTACTTTGGGAAATCAGACCCAGGTAACCAGTGATGTAACGGTCCAACCGGATATTTTGGGATTAGATGAAGTGGTCATTACCGGAGTAGGCGCTCTTACGGAAAAGAAGCAGCTTGGGAATACCATTTCTACTATTAAAGGAGCAGATGTGGCAGGTTCCGGCGCCACAGATTTGACAGCCGCCTTATCCGGTAAATTGGCGGGTATTCAGGTGACCCAAAACTCCGGTGATCCTGCCGGCGGCATCAGCGTTCGTTTGAGAAGCGCCAGCACGGTGAACGGAAGCTCCGACCCGTTGTATATCATTGACGGAGTTATTGTGAATAATAACTCCACTAATGTGTTGGATGTGACCAGTGTAGTGCAAAACCGCCTGACGGATATCAATCCCAAGGATATTGAGCGGGTAGAAGTTATTAAAGGGGCAGCAGCTGCCGCCATTTATGGCTCCAGGGCAAGCAACGGCGTGGTGCAAATTTTCACCAAAAGAGGCAGATCGGGAAAACCGGTGATCAATTTTTCCACCAGTGTCAACTTCAATTCCATAAGGAAAACCCGGGATTTTAACCAGGTACCCCTCAATTGGACTTC
Source organism: Cyclobacteriaceae bacterium (assembly GCA_965224285.1). Classification (GTDB taxonomy): domain Bacteria; phylum Bacteroidota; class Bacteroidia; order Cytophagales; family Cyclobacteriaceae; genus JAJCYK01. The sequence continues at coordinate 941,396 of OZ245043.1, read as the reverse complement.
AAGTGATATTACAGTATTGGATACGGAACCGGTCACCCGCTTTGATTACCAGGATATGGTTTTCCGAAATTCCATAGGAACAGACAACTATATATCCATAAGCGGAGGGAAAGAGAATACCAACTATTTCTCCTCTTTTTCCTATCTGCACAATGAGGGAATTCTGGAGTCTACTGACTATGAAAGAGTAGGCGGAAGGATCCGGATCAATCAAATTGTAAATGATTGGATAACCGCCTCCCTGGGAACCTATTTTTCTACCAGTAATAGTAGTGATATGCCCAATGGTGGTTATGGTTTCGGGGTTCTGCAAACCATTTTGTTTACTAATAATTTCATCAACCCGGAACCGGATGAAAACGGCAATTTTCCGGTAATGACTTTTATGCCCAATATCCTTGAATATATCCGGACTTTTGATTTCAGCCAGAGAAACAATCGCACCATTAGCGATTTGCAGGTAAACTTAACCCCTATAGAGGGCCTTGATATTAATTATATATTGGGATATGACAATGCGGAATCTATCGGGAATCGCTATGTTCCGATAGGTACCACCACCGTAGTCTTAGGCACCGCCAGGACCTCGACTATAAGTACCCAGTTATTGAACAGTGATCTTAATGCTACCTATCAAAAGCAGATCAACTCAAATATTAACTCCACTACTTCAGCTGGTTTTTCGTGGCAATCCGATCAGAATCAGTTAAGGACTATATCCGCTACCGGATTGGCTCTAGGGGTTCAAACTACAGACGGTGCGGCTACTATCGACACCGATGAACTCCGCAGTGAACGATCAATTTGGGGAGGTTATTTGCAACAAACTTTTGGCTTTCAAAACAAATTGTTCCTCACCGGGGCCATACGACTGGACGGCGCATCGGTTTTTGGAGAGGACGAAAGAAACCAGTTTTATCCAAAAGCCAGTGCTTCCTATCTGATATCCGAGGAGGATTTCTGGCGCAATAACCTGGGGAATACCTTCAATAGTTTCAAATTAAGGGCCGCCTGGGGACAAGCAGGTAACCTGACTGCCATTGGACCATTTGACCGACTATCAAATTATCCGGCGGTAAGTATTGATGGAAATTCCGGTCTGATAGCTCCCAGCCAATTGGGCAATCCGGATTTGAAACCAGAAAGACAAACTGAAGTGGAAATCGGCGTAGACATGGCTCTTCTCAATAATAGATTGGGTGTGGAGTTGACCTATTATTCACAGGACATTGAGGATTTGTTGCTGGCTCGCAGTTTATCTCCATCCACCGGAGCTTCTACCAGGATTGAGAACATTGGGACCATGACTAATAAAGGTTTTGAAGCCCTTATAAATGCGGTCCCAGTGCAAAATAACGACTTAAAGTGGTCCGTTATTGGCACTTTCTCCACCAATGAGAACGAGGTGAATAATGTTGAAGGAGAGCAAATTGGAATTGGGAATTTCGGCTTTTCAGTAGCTAAAAACGGTCAACCGCTGGGTGTTTTCTACCAAGGTTTCTATGCGAGGAATCCTGATGGCAGTTTATTGCTAACCCCGGGAGGATTACCCCAGAGGGAAAGAGGATCTTTTGATGAGGAAGGGAATCCGGTACCGGAAAGGGACACCGAAGGGCAGCCCAGTGGAGCTAACTTGAGTAAGGTGATTGGTGATCCCAATCCTGACTTCATCGCCTCATTGATCAATGAAATTGAGTATAAAAACTTCTCCTTTAGAGTACAATTCGATGCGGTGCAGGGATTTGATGTGCTTAGCTGGGATACCAGGATGTTTTTCCGTTTTGGCGGAGGCCCTCAGGAGGCCAGAGAGCTACAGGGTGAGGAAGTTCGTGGCACCGGCCGGGCTAAATTTGGTATAGCCGAGTCCTATATTGAGGATGGTTCTTTTATCAAGCTTCGCGAAGTATCGGCCGCTTACAACTGGAGGAACCCGCTTGATTGGGTAAGCAATATTAAGTTCACCTTATCCGGTCGCAATGTTTTCTCCATCGATGACTTCTCCAGCTACGATCCGGAAGTGAATATGGATGCTCAAAGTAATGGATCAAGAGGAGGGGTGATGGGCTTAATACCAATACCAAGGGTAATAAGGTTTGGTGCAAGTATCACATTATAGTTTGTCAGTTAAAGCCATAAGAAAATGAAAAAAATAATATATCAGTTAATACTAGTTTTGTTGGCGGTCGCTACCTTTTTTACCGCCTGTGATACCGAGTTTCCCAACCCCAATAATCCCACAGAAGATGTAGTGCTGGGAACAAAGGATGGGTTATTTGCATTGGCGGTGGGAATTAGGCAATATTATTCAGTTACTGCGCTAAGACAAATAATTGAGGCCCCGGGAATTACCACCCGAGAATTAGGCGTAACCAATACCTTTCTAAATATTAACGAATTGGCTCGCGGGGGGGCGGAATTGCAAGGCGAAAGCGGTGGAATAACCAATCCATGGGTTACCTTGCTCCGAGCTAAAGGCATGGCCGAATCGCTGATCGATGGGGCGAATAATGTAGAGATGGCCGCAGGAACCCGTAGTGGTTTGATTGCATATGGGCACTTATTCAAAGCTATGACCTTGGGTTACCTGATACAGATGTTCGAGCAGGTACCTATAAATAACGCCGTGGATGGGGCAGCGCCTTTTAGTGATCGAGCGACCGTACTGGCAGAAGTTATTACTTTATTGGAGGATGCCAACTCGGCGCTGGCAACAGCTCCCATATCCGATGAATTCAGATCCAGTGTGATGTGGGCAGATCTGAACTTGCAAAAGACCATCAATGCGTTTCTGGCTCGTTATCATTTGCTGGCTGGGAACCACCCTGAAGCTATTGCTGCGGCTGATGCTGTACTCAACGATACCAGTGACCCGGATGTATCTCTTTGGATTTACGATGCCAATAATCAAAATCCTATCTGGAACCGTACCGTAAATTCAGCGGATCTAAATCCTCAGACCAATTTTGGACTGGTAGGCGCCCTGATACCTGAGGCTGGGGATGGTCGGGTGGATTTTTACCTGGGTGCAGACGCCGGGTTTGCCAACGCTGATGCCGGAGGCCAACCACTTAGTGAAATGCTGGGATTCTTTGCCGATGGCACTTCGGCTATACCAATTTATCTTCCCGGAGAAATGTTATTAATTAAAGCTGAAGCCTATGCCCGACAAAACCAGCTGGGGGACGCGGTAACACAATTGAATATGGTGCGACAAAAAAACAACGACCCGCTGGGAGTGAATGCAAATCTTGGCCCGTGGCCCGGAGATGAAAGCAGCATGACCGATATTTTGGAAGAGGTTTACAAGAATCGGTCCATAGAGATGTTTTTAACCGGCATGAGGTTAGAGGATAGCCGGAGAATTCATCCGGATTTTCAGGTTCCGTTGGAAGCTAATACCACTAATGAGAGAAACCGGAATTTCTATCCTTATCCCACTATAGAACGAGAAAATAATCCAAATACTCCGCCGGATCCTGAAATATAGGACTTAGGAAGGTGTCGGAAAGGGCACCTTCCTTTAATCACCATTATAGATTTAGTTCTTATAATATGTGGGAGCAACCGGCTGGATCTACAGTGATTCTATAGACTGCAACTTAACGTTTCCTTTGAAAACAGTACCGGACATATACCAAGTAAAAAAGAAGGCCTCTTTGATGGGCCTTCTTTTAGAACTAAATTACCGTTAAGGATCACATCCTCTACCAACCAAAAACCTGGGTTAGGTTGGGATTTATGGCCACCTGGTTCTCAGGTACCGGACGATAGTAGTATTTGGGCTCTTCGAAAACCCCGCGATTATCAATAGCTACTACATAACCATGGCTGCCAGCTGTCAAATAGAACGATGCATCACTGCCAGGAGGGCCAACACGATAGTATATTAATGGTACTCCATTAGCATTGCGCTCTTTGTTGTCAGGAATGGATTCTGAATTAGAGATCAGAATAATATCTTCAACCCCGTCACCGGTAAGGTCGTATTTTCCAAGTCCGGGAAAATATAGTCCCACCGGGCTTTTCTCAATTGACTTTCCGCTACCCCACCTCATAAGATCATCCATACGAAATCCTTCTAAGGCTAACTCAACTCTTCGCTCTCTCCTTATCTCCAGCAATTCCGGGGAGGTTACATTAGGATGATTAGCTTGTTGCCAGGGATCGACTGGCATTCCCATAGTTAAGTGAGGCATACCCACTCTATCCCTAATCAAATTTATACTATTATCCAGATCGTGCTGGGTCAACTCACCCAGCTCTGCCTGGGCTTCGGCATAGATCAGCAGAATTTCAGCATAACGAATCAGGGGCAGATCGACACTATTAGTGATGCTGGGGTCGGGATCATTAATGAAGCCTTTTCTCTGATGATATCCTGAAAAGTTTTTCTGCAACTGTTGCACATAGGTGCCACCACCTTGGGAATAGGTACTGGTATTGAACAATTCCCATCCCGGGTAAGCATATGTTTGAGCCAGCCTGGGGTCTCGGTTTTTGAATTCTTCCACAAATTGGTTGGTTTCAAAACCTGAAATACCAGTATAATAGGATCCATCGCTATTTAAATAGGCATATAGTAAGTCTCTGGTAGGACTGGACTCATAATTACCGAACATATAGGGCCATAAACCGCTGTTCCTGATCTCATCTTCTGAAAAGATGGAAAAAATAATCTCGTCATTACCACCAAGTTCTGTGCTTTGGAACAGGTCCAGATAATCCTGGCTGTGATTGCCAGTGCTGAATATAGAAAAACCGCCCTGTTCCATAATCTCTTTTGCCGCATCCCTGGCGATTTGCAGATATTGTTCCGCAGTGGGGCCTAATTCCAATTCTGGATGGTATTTCCTAAATGTACCTTCATAAAGGGCTTGTCTGGCCTTATAAGCCATAACCACCCATTTATCAACCGATCCTTTGGCTTGTCCGGTTTTTACATATTGGCTGGCAAAGCTGTAATCCTCAAAGATGCGACTTACCACCATATCCCTGGGATCTCTGGCAGCTTGCAGCGCTTCCTGGTTGTCAGTATCGATAACCAAGTCATACCATGGCACCTCGGAATACCTCTTTACCTTTTCCATATAAAAATTAGCCCTGAAAAATCTGGCGATCCCTTCATAATGATCCAGCACGTCTTGAGGTAGGTCAGCATGGGAAAAGTTTTGCAGGAAAAAGTTAATATCACGCAGCTCATCCCAATTCCAGCCACCTGTTATGGTACTGGCACTTGGATTGCCAGTCATCATGGTTTTGATTTCGGTGGTCCCGGTGGTTGCCTGGTTGTCTGTGGTGACATCCCCGGTGTATACAGCGCCATGTCCGGGAAAATTATATAGCCCGTAGGTGTAAATCATCAAATCTTCCTCAGTGTTAAAGAAATTCTCGGCAGAGATCTCTGTTTTGGGAACCCTGTCCAGGAAGTCATTTTCACAACTAGCAAACATGACTACCGATAATATCACAGTTACTATATTTTTCATGCTTATAATATTTAAATGCCTGATGTTTATTTTAGAATGTCACGTTCAACCCCAGGGAATATCTTCGTTGCAATGGATATGCATACCCCCATCCATTGGCGGTCTGGGTTCTGGGATCTAATTTGGCGACATCATCATTTATTGCCTCAGGATCAAAATAATCCTTAAGTTCAGTCCATTCGATCAGGTTCTCACCACTAAAGTAAACTCGCACATTGGCCACCTTTATTTTTTCGGTTAAGGGATTTGGTAAGGTGTAGCCAATAGTTAAATTTTTAAATCGCAGGTATGCACCATTCAACATATACCTGGTCTGTGGAATGGCCAATCCCTGAGCTTGGTCGATCCTTTCGCCTAAATTTCTGTCGGCCAACCAGGCCTGTAAGTGAGGGAACTCAGCATTGGTGTTGGCATCGGCTAACCCGGCATCGATATATGCCTGTGAATGTTTGGCTCGGTCTACTTCACTGTCTCCGGTAGCCCGGTAATAATCCAAAAGATGCTGGTATCCACCGGCATAGGGTTGCTGGTAGAATCCCCAATAGAGGTAATGCAGGGGATAGAAGTCTCGCTTAGCCACGCCCTGGAAGAAAGCACGTACGTCAAACCCGTTCCAATTAAAACTCAGATCTACTCCGTATCGAAACCTGGGCTGAAGATTCCCAATTATCGACAAATCCTTTGGATCATCTACGGTGGAACCCTTTTCAATTCTGCCGTTACCGTCCAGATCAACATACCTGGGCCATCCAGGTACGATGCTAAGCGCACCCCAGGGGATTATATCTGACTGATCCAGCTCAGCAATTTCAGCCTCCGATTGGAACAGGCCATCACTTTGAAGCCCCCATATCTGACCAATTTCCATACCTTCATAGAATTGAGTCAGTATTCTATTAGGATTGTCAAAACGGGTAATCTCGGATTTAGAGTCTGATAGGATAAATCTAGAGCTAATACTCAGAGGCTTCCCAAACAAATTCATTTCATTCTGATATCGCAATGCCAGTTCCCATCCTGTGGTGTTGAGATCTGCAGCATTCTCTAAGGGCTCGCTGGCTCCTAAAACTGCGGGAAGTTCTTTACCCAAAGTAAGCATTCCCAGGGTTTCCCTTGAGTAATAGTCAAAAGAAGCCGTGAGCCGGTTGGACAGTAAACCAAAATCTACTCCGAGGTTCTTGCTGTTCACTTCTTCCCAAGTGTAGTTTTCCGATACCAGTGGAGGGGATGAAACCGTTATTGGCAGCTGGTCACCGATCAGATAGGAACCAAGCCCTGCGGACATGCTAGGCAAATAGCCATACTCATCGACAAATTGATTGCCTAGAGATCCATAGGATGCCCTTAATTTGAACATATTCACCGTATTTTCTAGGAACCTAAAAAACGGCTCCTGATCCACTCTCCAGGCCAAGGAGGCAGAGGGGAAGAACCCCCAGCGATTGTCACTGGGAAATTTCGAAGATCCGTCATAGCGGCCATTGAATTCTATAATATACTTATCGTTAAACACGTAATTAGCCCGGAAGAAATAACCCCTCACGGCCCATTCTCTGATTTCTTCGCCAACAAAGGTTTCTCCGGTGGCCAACTGAATAGTAGGTAATGAGGAGGATATCAGGTTAAATTTTTGCGAATAAAATTCCTCATAGACATTTTCTTCCTGGTTGAATCCCAGTACGCCGCTTACATAGTGGTTTTCAAATGTTTGGTCAAAGGTGGCATATACATTAAAAATTGAGTAAGTGTTTTCAGAACTTAATCTCCATGCCTGACTACTCCCTAGTTCGCGGACATCTGAGGGGCCATAGCCTACGTTGTATTTAGTGCGAAACCACTGGTCATCGCCTACATTTTTTCGTATGGTAAAGTCACTATTTAGCTTCAGGGCTCCCTGAAAAAACCTCATCTCAGCATTAAAGGAGGTTTGATAGATATTTAATTTAGAAACGCTTTCGCCACCGTTTTGCAGTTGGGACTTATATATACCAACACCGGTATTGGCGTGTGTTCCATCTGGATTGATATCCCAGTCAGTAGGGTGGAAGTTGTAAATTTCCCACATATCACTAAAATAAGATGGTTTAGCCCTTTCCGTAAATGCTAATGAGGTGTTATTGCCAATGCGGAACCAATCATAAACTTCGAAGTCCACCTTACCCCGTACGGAATACCGATCATAGCTGTCATGGGCAATATTGTCTAAGATACCCTGCTGATCATCGAAGGCTGTTGACAGCAACAGGTTTGATCTTTCCCCCCGACTTCCAAAAGTGATATTGTGCTGTTGAGAAAATGTAGGATCAGCTAAAAATTCCCGGGTCCAGTCTTTGCCACCCATGTATTCCCATTGTGTTGGATCAGTTGGATTTTCCCTAACACTAGGTAAGCTTGGATCGTCAGAACGTTCTTTAGCCCATTGGTAGGTCTGATCACTATAATTCTGATTGTCCCAAGGAGTATTATCTGTGGAAGTTTCTCTAACTCTTAAGTATATATATGGATCAGTCAATTTTCTAGGTAGTACAGTGGGTTTGTTCCAGGAAAAATTGTTGGAATAGCTCAAACTAATACCTTCCTTCTCTGGTGTTTTCGTGGTAATAAGAATTACCCCGTAGGCTGCCCTGGCACCGTATATAGCCGCAGAAGAAGCATCCTTTAGCACTGATATGTTGGCAACATCTCCCGGGGGAATGGTATTGAGTTCTTCCGGGCTGGTGGGAACCCCGTCTACCAGGATCAGAGGATTACCTTCATTGATGGAAGTAAATCCGCGTATATTGAACTTAGGGGCAGTCCCGGGCTCCCCGCTGAGGTAATCAATGTTCAGGTTAGGGGAGACGCCTTGCAACCCTTGGGCAATGCTTTGGATAGGGCGACTGGCCAATGTCTTCTTATCAATTGCGTCCACTGCCCCGGATATATTTACTTTTTGCTGTTCTCCATAGCCCACAATTACCAATTCATCCAGCACCAGATCATTTTCCATGATCACCTGAATATGATCTGCATTTATAAGCTCAATTTCCCTGGCTTTAAACCCGATATACGACACCAGTATAGTGTTTCCTATTTCAGTCTCCAGGGCAAAATTACCCTTCGCATCGGTAACTACTCCTTGACTACCCCCTTTGATCATCACTGCCGCGCCAATTAAAGGGGAACCGTCGTTGGCGTCAGTGACCGTTCCAGTGAAGGTGGTCTGGGCTTGAGCAAAGCTGGTCGTAAGGAGGATTGTGCAAATAACCCACAGGCACCTATTCGCACTCCGGTGCATTTCTGCAATGGTTGGTAATGGTTTGCGTTGCATAATTAGATAGTTCGTTTCTTGAGATGCTAACCTAAATCATTATACTATAACATGCAAGAAAAATTGAATGAATGTTCAATTAATTAATTGATTGTATATTTAATACATATATATATTGATAATTTGCCAATGATGATTATATTGCGTCAGCTTTAATAGGCACTAACCAATTGAGTTAATGGGAAGAAAAAGCATTAAGGAAATCCGACAAAAAGAAATTATCAGGGCATTTTATCAGGTTTCAAAAAAAGAAGGTCTTGAGAATGCCTCTATTGCCAAAGTAGCCGGCCATCTTGGAATTAATCCCAGCCTGATCATGCATTATTTTAAGACCCGGGAGGAATTGATATTTGGGCTGATTGAATACACTTTAGAGCGATATCGGTTGATATTTAGAACAGAAAAGGGCAATGGAAGCAGTCAAAAGCAACTCAAGCAATTGATTCACAAGCTGTTTTCCCGCAAGTGGGGCACCTTGTTTGATGACGGTGTATTCTATAGTTGTTATGCCTTGGTTTTTCGAGATGACAAGATTAGACAACATTTCCTGGAACTTCATCAGGATTTGAGACGGTTATTGTCGGATGCCATCATTAACGCTAAAAATGATGGTTATATAAATGTAGAGGACCCGGAATTAACTTCCGATCTGATATTCACCCTGGTGGATGGGTCGTACTACTATTTCGGGTTATTGGCCAAGCAACGACAAAAAAATATCGAACAATATAAAAAAGTGGCGTTTGACATGTTGAACTTAGCTGAGGTTGAAATCGAAGCCAAGTAACCCTTTAGATGTTCACTCCAAACCAATTAGAAGGCTATGGGTCAAAGGTTCGATATGATATTGATTCCTTACGGTCACCGTATAACTTGGGCTGAATATCAAATGAATTTAATCTTAGCGGCACGGTATCAGAATTCTATGAATACAACAAATTCAATAACCCTACTGATCGATTTAATGGGTTGGCTTGGAACTGCCTTATATCTTATACCATACTACTTGCTGGTTAGAGGCAGCTGGTCCTATAATTCAAATAAGTTCCACTTATTAAACATTATTGCTAGTATTTTGTCGGTGATCAATGCCCTATATCACGGTTCGATACCCGTGGCGGCCAGTTGTGCTATTTGGGGCGCTATCGCCGGCTATGGGATGCTAAAGAATAAAATTTTAAGCCATTCAAAATAGAATGATAATGAATAAACCAAAGTGCCTGATGCTGCTGATCTGGTTTGCTCTGCACTTTGAACTATTAGCGCAGAAAAAAGCGGTATTCATTCTATTAGATGGGGTTCCGGCCGATGTGGTAGAAAAGGTTGAGACACCGTCGATGGATGAGATCGCTGAAGCAGGTGGTTATACCCGTGCTTATCAAGGGGGCGAAAAAGGCCAGCCCAGTGAAACGCCGACCATATCTGCCCCAGGTTATATGAACCTGATAACCGGTACTTGGGGATACAAGCATAATGTTTGGGACAATAAGGTGGATAGCCCGAATTACGATTATTGGAATATATTCAGGATAGTAGAATATGAAAATCCCAAAATGACCACCGCTATTTTCTCCAGCTGGGAAGATAATCGAACCAAATTGATAGGTGAAGGTTTGCCGAATGCAGGGAATATAACCCTTGATTACGTGTATGATGGATTTGAGAATGACACTATTATGTTTCCGCATGATGACGATAGACAGTTTATTTTCCGAATCGATGAGCATGTTACCAAGGAAGCGGCACGTAACATCCGAAGCCATGGTCCGGATCTGTCCTGGGTTTATCTGGAATTCACGGACGATATGGGACACAAATATGGAGACAGTCCACAATTTTACCAGGCAGTAGAGAAAGCCGATAAACAGGTCGGCAGGATTTGGTCTGCTGTGAAGTACCGGGTAAAACATCACCGAGAGGATTGGATGATCCTGATCACCACAGACCATGGCAGAGGACCTGATGATGGCAAGCATCATGGAGGACAATCCGATCGAGAACGTACCACCTGGATTATAACCAATAAATCCAACCTGAAATCATCTTTTTATCAGAATCCCCCGGTGGTAGATATCCTGCCTTCAATTCTGGATCATTTAAACATAAAAGTACCAGAGGATATTAGGACACAATTTGATGGCAAATCGTTCCTAAAATGAAATAACCACCATGTTTAGGTTTGAATGTCGGTGTTGATATCCCCATGGTAACCTTTCACAGAAATTGCCCATAAATCGCATAGAGGATCAATAGATTAGTGTATCTTAATTTTGCTAAAATGACCCACATGGGCTTATAGAAGACGGTAATAACGGGCCGCTCATCCTTAGATTACCGCAGCTGTTCATTAGATGGTTACAACGTATACTACTTTTTCTATCAAATCACAGTGGTAAATGCTTACTTGCTAATTAATTGGTTCCGGATAATAACCAGATTTCCATATTTGAATAGCAAAAAGATTGCGGATAATGAAATTCTTAACATTTGCACTTCTATTATATATTAATTGGTCGTGCCAAGAGTTAAAAACATATGACATAGTAGTCTACGGGGGAACATCTGCAGGTATAGCAGCGGCGGTTCAGGCTGCCCGGATGGGTAAAAGTGTAGTGGTCATTGAACCTTCCGATAGGGTAGGTGGCTTGACCACAGGGGGATTAGGTCAGACCGATATTGGCAACAAGCAGGTAATCGGTGGAATTTCACGTGAATTCTATCAGCGGATCGCTAAAAAGTACTGGAAAAATACCGCTTGGCAATGGCAAAAAAGAGAGGAATACAAAAATTACGGGCAAGGTGTAAAGGAGGAATCGGTCACTACCATGTGGACTTTTGAACCCAGAGTTGCCATGGAAGTTTTCCATGACCTGATCTACGAAAACAATCTGGAAATTATTTATAATCAAAGACTGGATCTTAAAAAACGGATAACCAAGGATGGTGGCGCTATTTCATATATAGTTATGGAATCGGGAAGGGTGTTTTATGGAAAAATGTTTATCGATGCCACTTATGAAGGTGACCTGATGGCGCTTAGCGGGGTGAGTTATACCCTGGGAAGGGAATCCAATGCGCAATACGGAGAAACACTGAACGGAGTGCAAAAAGCGCTGGGGAAGTATCATCAGTTTCCCGATGGCGTGGATCCCTACATTATTCCAGGAGATTCTACCAGCGGCTTGCTTCCAAATATCAATGCGAAAGTGGCCATCGATGGCAGTGCCGATAAAAAAGTGCAAGGGTATTGCTTTAGAATGTGTTTGACGGATATTCCTGAAAATAGGGTGCCGGTGGAGAAGCCACAGGGTTACCAAGAGCAAGAGTACGAGCTTTTATTTCGAGCCATCGAAGCGGGCTATCAAGGGCCCTTCTTCATTATGTCTAAAATGCCAAATGGAAAAACGGATAGCAACAACAAAGGACCGGTGTCCTCCGATTATATCGGGAGGAATTACCATTATCCGGAAGGAGATTACCAGACCAGGGAGCAGATCATCAAGGAACATGAAGTTTACCAAAAGGGGTTGTTGTGGACACTAGCTAATCATCCCCGGATCCCAGCAGAAATAAGAAAAGAATTCAGTAGATGGGGACTACCTAAGGATGAGTTTGTTAATCATGGAAATTGGTCACCACAATTATACATTCGGGAAGCTAGACGCATGGTCAGCGACTTCGTAATGACCGAGCATCATTGTACCCAGGATTCTATTTCAGCGGATCGATCGGTGGGTATGGGCGCCTATACCATGGATTCGCACCATATGCAGCGGTATGTAAATGAGCAGGGCTTTGTCAAAAACGAAGGAGACGTAGAAGTGGGCGGTTTTGGTCCCTACCCGATCAGTTACCAGGCTATCATTCCCAAGAAGGAGGAATGCCAGAATCTGTTGGTTCCGGTATGTCTATCGGCCTCCCATATAGCCTTCGGATCGATTCGTATGGAACCGGTATTTATGATCTTAGGGCAATCGGCAGCCACGGCAGCATGTCTGGCCTTGGATGAAAAACTACCGGTTCAAGAAGTAGACTACCTGAAACTTAAGGCAAGACTTCTGCGTGATAGACAAATTTTAAATTACTAATTGAGCGGATTTAGCCTTTATGCATATATAACCACAGCTGCAGACAAAAGATCAGTCTCCCAGCAAAAGGGTATTAGAAATTGTACCTCGATTTGCTTAATGGTCATAAATCTTATGGGCGCCAGCATAGCGAACTAAATGACAAGATCTTAGGCAACGAATTGGTCAATTAAAGTAGGAGGTCGAACTGCTATTATGATATACTCTTGGTATGGTTGAACAGAAGAAATAACACCTTCTTCACCATATTATCACATCTGGAATTGCCGAATTCAAATACAGAAGTCTCCGAAGAAAGTTGAAGCAGTTTTTCCTTCAACAATGTTTTTGCCCGGTGAAACCTAACCTTAACATTGCTTTCACTTAATTTCAGGCAGTCGGCAATTTCCGGGTTCTTCATCCCTTCTACTTCACGCAAAATATAAATAATGCGGTATTTTTCAGGTAATTGTTCAATTGCTTGCTCCAATAACAATCGTCCTTCATTATTTATTAATTGCTGCTCAGGATTCATGTTAACAGTTATATAAGGGTTCATTAATCCATTGGAAGATTTATTATTTCCCGGTATTTGCATCACCTGATGTTTTTTCTTTTTCCGGAGATATTGAAGTGCTTCATTTATCCCAATCCTGATCAACCAAGTGGAAAAGGTGCCAGTTTGACCCTTAAATTGCTTAAGATTCCTGAAGGCCTTTATATAGGTTTCTTGCATAACGTCTTCGGCTTCATCATCTTTCAGATAGCCTCTAACTACCCGATACAAAGTCTGGTTATACCGTTTCAGCAGTATTTCGTATAACTCCTTTTCGCTGCTTAAAATTCGTTCAACTACTTCCTGATCGGTTATCCTTCCAGTCTGCATTTTTATTTTTCCAATTTAAAGGTACAGGTTTATTGATTAGATGCCGGAGATTAAAAATAGTTACAATTTTTTGTAACAGAATGCCGTGAGTTTCATCTAACCGATAAATTTTCAAATCAAAAAATTAAAATAAATATGGAAATCAAACAAATTGAGAACCTGTTGAAACTTACCTACGGAATCGTTCCAATTGCTGCCGGAGCCGATAAGTTCCTGAACTTGCTCACCCAATGGGATGGCTACATTTCCCCAGCTATTGCCGGCCTGTTACCGATGGAGGCTGCTTCGTTTATGATAGTAGTGGGAGTGGTAGAAATTTTTGCCGGAATTCTGGTATTTATAAGGACTAGAGTAGGTGCATATGTAGTATCTGGATGGCTGGTGGTGATAGCATTGAGCCTTTTGTTTACCTGGCACCATGCTGATGTAGCTGTGAGAGATATCGTGATGGCTATTGGCGCTTTTACCTTGGCCAAGTTGACCGAAATTAACCAACTCGATGCTAACTGAAACATTATAAGGATCCGGGTACCAACCTCTGTTTTCATAAAACCGACTGGCTCACAACCATGACTAGACTGAAGTGGGAAGACCAGTTGGTTTTGGATTTACGCTGTGCTGGCAAAATAGAACAAAACGATTAATAATCCCTTTATCAGGTTGCGGGCTGGTTAAACTCGGAAGGGGGGAAGGGATGATTACAGATAACCTAGGATAATAATATCATTACCATGTATAGTTGAATATTCTGGTTCTTTTTCTATAACCCAAACAATGGTTTAAATCGATTTCAAATATTCAACTATATTTGATTTTTCCTGGTCTGACAGCTGAAGATTAAAATGGTCATCATAATGATCAAGCACTTCATCCAAAGTGGCATAGCGTCCATCATGATAAAATCCTCCCTTCATTCTGGCAAATAAACCCCTGAGTGGTGTTGTACGGTACATTCCGGTTGGCGATCTACTGGCTTCGAAATCATCTATACCGATCTCCTCTGCACTATGCAGTACATTATCCGCCAAAATTTCCTGGAAATGACAACTGGAGCATTGTCCCTTACCCTCAAATAGATCCTTGCCAATTTGAGCAGCCACTTCATCAAAGCTACCATCGGGCGGTATAGGAGGTTCAAGAGATAGCTGATATTGCCGAAGGCCTTCCAATTTGGATGTTACCAAGTCTTCAGGGTCCATGGTATTACCAAAGTCATTGGCCGCAGCAATGGGGTATTTCACAGGATCATTCAGCCGGGGATCTATTAGCGGGCCATGCCCATTCATTTCCAAGGTAGCCACTAGTGCATTCCAGTAACTCAAATCACCCCAACCGGTATAGGTAACTAAATCCAGTCCTTGCATACCATAGGCAGCCGGTATAAGATTGGTAGCGATGTCACCCGAGGGTGTAGTGGCCTTACCATCAAAAAATACTACAGCATTGTAGCGGCCCGGCCCCCATTGAGCAAGAATATCACGAAGAGTTTGCTCCGGTACAGTCAGTAATTCTGCTACCGGTTCCAGATTATCTGAAAGGTTCAATATAGCTCCCACATCAAGATCCCGGTTAGGCCATCCATCCAATCTGCTTCCTATTCCCGCTGCAAACGAATCATCTACAGTAGAATGACATACCGCACAGGTAACGCCCAGAGAAACCAGGCTGCCATCATCATTAAAACTTCCCTTAAGTCCAATGACAGCTTCTTCCTGAAGTAATGCTATGGTAGTCTTAGGATCACTAAGATCGACTTCTCCGGCTGATATGGCATCCACAATTTCCTGTGACAGGGCATCAGCATCCACTTTCAAGCCTACTGCCAGAGCAGTCTCGGGACTCACCCCAGGTCCAAAACCACCATTCTCAGCGCCAAGTACAGCTTTGTCAATGTGAAGAACATCAGTCCAAAAAGATTCGTCTCCAAATGTATCAAACCTAAATGTTTGCTTCCCCTCTTCAACCAGTGCCGGGTTCAGGTCCACGTCTTTTGAAATAATAATTTCATCATCATCCACCATCATACCACCCGGATCATCATCATCGCAATGGACCATCAAGAAGGTGGTAACAAATATGGTAAAAGGTATAAACAAGTATTTCTTAGCGCTCATAATTCAATCTTAAAGTGATGTACAGGAAGGTTACATAAATGAGATTTACAGGGATTAGATGATACGGTTGAGAGATCGTTACAAAATTGATCCTGAATAGAGAGGTTTGTCAGCTCAAAGACAACAGGCAATAACTTTGAAATGAAGTGGCAGCCGAAGGAGTACCAGGAGGATTTGATTAATTCAATATTAATAGTGATTGGGTATATGGATCCATACTTCAGTTTATCCTCAGAATTTTTAGATCCTATAAGAAATTTCCATGATAGTGGGAATCCAAATCTTCACACGCGGAGAAATCAGATCCTTCCCTACATCACCAATCACCACCCCATTCAATCAATCATTCATTCATTCAATCAATCATTCATTAGAAAGAAGAGTTATATTCCATGATTTCGGAATAGAGTGTGACCGTGACTGTGAATTAACTCACTAATTCACTAAATCACTAACTCACTAATTCACTAACTCACTAACTCACTAACTCACTAATTCACTAACTCACTAATTCACTAACTCACTAATTCACTAATTGAATTGGTAGTGAAGGGGAAATTACCTAGCGGTGCAACCCCGATCTCAGGGTGATGAAATCAACGGAAATATAAATATTTTAGAACGACTCCTATTATACCGCTTCTTCGAATTCCGGACAATCCAACCTAATATCTGAATCCATCAACTTCATCTGAAGAAAGTTACAATAATGTCCATTGGTTTTCTTTTGGTAAAATTTACAGCCAAAACAGATGCGTTGCACCGTAAGCACGCCATTACGATTCAATTGGTAGATGAGCCAACTCAAAGACGCGTATAGCCGTTTCTGTTCCCTGGCATCCATCTTATCAAGCTGGTTTTTTAGGGGTTTACTAAAAGATATGGTTTTATCAACTAGTTCTTTTCCCATCGTTGATAGGTGCAACGTGTAGCTGCGGCTATCAGGTGAAGAGAAGTCCTTTATTAATAGTTGCTTCTTTACCAGTACGCGCACAGCATCGCTTATGGTAGGTTTGGTAACATGAAATTCCCTGGCCAAGGCACTCACATTGCACAAGTTATCTTTATGGATGGCAATAAAATTGAGTAATTGTATTTGTATAGGACTCAAATGTAGATCCTTTGCCTGCTCCCAAAGCAATGTTTTAAACACTTCCGACAGACGGCTTAAACCTGCGGTAATCTTTGAACTTAAATCCATATATTAGGCCCAATTTAAGTAAAAGTTGGCGATCCTAACCCATATTCGCACGGAAGCCTTGGATGTTATTACACGGGGGTATAATCAAAGGGTACCGTGTTGGAGCAAGACCAGATTAGCATGGTCAGAAAAATAGTCGGGTATGGCAGCTTTGCGCCAAAACTGTGCCCATCTATTCACAGTTTTGCATTTCAATTATATGATAACCTTGTTTCTGTATGTCCTGTATCATTGCTTCAGAAGCTTCCTCGATATGGCAAAACCTGCACTCTTCTGAAGCTAGACTACCTGTTCCATAAGGTTTAGTGGCTAAATAATTTCTTCCGTACTCAAATACCCTAACAGGGTTCATCATGGTATCAGGTACCACTATATCAAAATGCATAACTTTACCGTCTTCACGCCCCACGTAAGTATCCCAAACTGAAACTTTCATAGTATTGTAATAATGTTATTTCCAATAGTAATTGCCCGGGACGGTTTTGGAAGATTTCAGTATTCCAATCAGGTCAAAGGTAAAATCTGAGGCGACCCTATCGCCGAGGCGCCGCCGTCCCGGACACTGGCTGGTACAGAGGCGCCAGCCGGCACTTCCTCCTACATATAAAATATATAAAGGGATCCTTACTACGAAGACAAGTAACTACCCTTTTACCTCTTCAATAGAAGCGCCGTAGTTAATATGAAGCACGTTGCCTTGTGGAGTTACCAATGCGGGTACTGATTTCACTCCTGCGGTTTCTGCTTCTTCAATTCGTGATCTGGTTTCACCAATATGAACCACTTCTATATTTTCTGAACCTACTAGATCAATAATGTCATGCTCGGCGCTTACACATACCGGACAACCAGCGTGATAAAAAATTGACTTGCTCATTGTTTATATATTTTTGTTTGTGCACTATTGCAAGGCAAATATAATAAGGAATCCTAACTAAATAATAATTTTCTGATACATTTATGAAAAAGTTGCCGTTCTAAATGGATATAGAACGTGTGGCCAATAAACATTTCCCATTTTGAATTTCTGGGTTTATTATTCCTTAAAACCCAATGGGAAATCTTAAAACTCTAATAGCAGTCCGGCATTGATTACCCGGCCGTCGGTAGGCGCCCAGAGATCAGGAAAATTAGGTTTGATATGATTATCTATCATAAAATCTTCCATCCGATGCTGCCGGGTATCGGTGAAATTCTCGAAGTTAATGTAAACACCCAGCTTACTGAATTTGCGCATCACCATAAAGCCCATTAACCAGAAATCTTCAGTTCTGGTAAGGTCATTCCTGAATTGCCTGCCGGTGTAATAGGCTTCATAACCAATTCGCCATTGGTCTTCTACTTCGTAGATCAGTACCGAGCCGATGTTGTGTTTAGGGGTCAGTGGTTTTTGTCGGTTTAAATTGTCATACTTCAACCGTGTATCGATCAAGGCGTAGTTGGCAAAAAACTTAAAATCTTTGAAAGTTAGCTTCAAGTTGGTTTCAATTCCCTGACTGGTAACAGGACCATCGGCATTTTCATAAAACTTATGTCCCAGGTTATTCTCACGGAATACCAGGGCGTCATTCAATCGGGTATAGAAGAAAAGTTGGTTGAATGAGAAGGTCCAGTCTTTGCCCAAAGTGGTTTGGAAATTTACATCAAGGTTTCCCCCTATGGATCTTTCAGGATCAGTGTGGTCCTCATTAATTGGTAATATGCCCTGATAGGTCAAATTCTCGGCTTCCTCAGTAAAGATGGTGGGCAATTTGTAGCCGAGTCCACCACCAATCCGGGCAGACCACCGCTGGTTAAAACGGGACAACAGCGAAAATCGGGGAAGCGCGAAAAAGCCATAGTCCAGATCGTAGTCAAACCTTATCCCACTTTCCAGCGCTAGATTTTCTGAAAAATCCAAGGTGTTCTGGGTGAATACTCCCAAAGTGGAATATTGGTAATTCCGGTCCAGGGTATCTGAGGGAAATTCTTCAAACCTATCTGTATATAGATTTGCCCCTGAAATCCACCTGGATTTGTGGCTGCCGAAGTTATAGGCAATCTCACTGAAACTGGACCATTGATTTCCCTTGAATATAAAATCCGGTTCGGTGATTTTCCGGTCAAAATAAGTGAGGCTATGCTTCACGGTTATTGATCTAGTTTCCTCCAATTGGTTTTGATAGGTCAACTGATAAGACAGCCTGTTGGACCGGTTCTCCTCCGTGAATTGATGAATACCCCTGGCGTTATCTTCAATAACTTGTATATCTCCTCCCAAGCGGTTTTCAAAGGTTCCGTTCAGGGTTACCCTGATCTGGGACCGGTCATTGAAATTATAAAAAAAGGATGGGTTGAGGGTAATGCCTCGAATCCTGGGGATATCCGAAAAGTCGTCATCATTGGAATCGTAGGCCTGCTGGCGAGCAGCGGAACCATAAAATGTCAGGCCGATTTTGTTGAATCGTTTTCCGTAAAATGTATTAAAAGTGGTTCCTCCGGCATTTGTCTGGTCCAGCATGACAGTGAATTTGCGTTGGTCATGCGGTAGGTGAGTGACTAAGTTTACCAGGCCAGAAATGGCTCCACCGCCAAACAGGGTGGAATTACTTCCTTTAATAACCTCTACTTGTCTTAAGTCCAAAGGTGGAATTTGCATGATGCTAAGACCACTTGAAAAACTTCCGAACAAGGGAAATCCATCTTTTAGGATTTGGGTATACCGTCCGTCCAGGCCTTGGATACGGATACTCTGGTTGGCCGAGCTGGCTGAGGTTTGTTGCATAAGAATGCCGGTGCTTTCCCGAAGTACCATAGCAATATTGGACGACCTCATGATGGCTTTTTCTTCCAGTTCCTCTGAACTGATGGCCTCAATCCTGGTGGGAATGTCGTCAATGGTACGACTGCTCCTGGTAGAGGTAATTACTAATTCTTCCAGAACTTTACCTCCTTCCAATGCAATTATGGGAATATCTTTCAAGGGAAAAATATAAGTTGCTTCCGCTGATTGGTAACCCACATACGAGACTGATATTTGAATAGTATCGTTTTCTATACCAGATATCTCGACATACCCGTTCACATCGGAAACAGCGCCCTTGTTGGCGCCTGTGCGAACAGTAGCGCCTATTAATGGCTGGTTTCCCTCAGCATCTATGATTCGCGCTTTAAAAGTATTTTGGCCGTAAGTTGCCAGCCCGGTAAAGGACAGCAATACGAAGATTATTTGCTTCATTTGATAGTTAAAAGTTAATAATTAGAACTCTATTTGATATAGGAAGAGACTAACTCATCAACCTGGGGGGGTCCCAAATGGCAAAGGTCAAGTTTGTGAAGATCTGAAAGCCTACGTGGTAAGGACCATTATCAAAGTAGGGTAGGTCCCTTAAGGTGAAAGGACTATGGTGGCTGGAATGTGAATGACAACAATGACAGCTGCAAAAAGGAGAACAAAAATCCCAATGAGGGGATTGCTCCTGACTATCTAGGGAATAGTACTCGATTGAGTCATCATAAGCCACTACATCGGCGCAGGGACTGGATACCATGATCAAGATCATAACAGAAAATGCAATGGATATGACTCTCATCATGTAAGGATACGTATCGCCTTTAAAATTGTTTATAGGATAGACTACAAAGTCTGGTCTTCGTAACAATGTGGGTTTGGGCGGTTCTAATAAGTTAGCACTGTGGTTTACCTAGGATGCACCATGTAGCGTGTGGATATGAATTAATAGGCTCATCCTGGAAACCCGCCTCTTCACCTACTGGTGTTGCCAAGAATTTCCGTTCAACTAAGAATTTGATTGGATTAACAAACCTGCCGTAGCTACAGAGTGGAACAACGTTTTGTTTCTGGCATATGGAAGATTTGTACTCCAGATAGAGGGTATTGCAGCCAAGCAGAAGAGCTTGAACCAGTTGAAATATCAATCAAAATATTAGACAATATTTTATCAATTCAAAGGTAATTGGAAGGAAAAAATAACTACTAAAACTACCCAAGATTCTTTTTTTTGAGAGTTGTTTCCGCAGATTTATTCTTAGCTAACCTGCAGGTACCAGTCAGTATTACTGGGTCGCCTGAAGACGAGAACGGAAGGTTCCTTAATAGGGCGAAATTTTAGATAATTAGCTACTTCCAGAATTCGTCGTGGGTATTTTCACGGAAGTTAGACTCAGCATGGTGTTTGCTAAATATTTCTAACTGTATTGCACTGGCTACCTGCTGGATTTTAGTGAATAAAACCCGTTCTTCAAAGCGTATATGGCGCTCTAATTCTTCTTCAATTAGCCTAAGTGGCTTTTCATTCTCATCGATATTAGTAAATAACCTGTAAAGCTGTCTGTGTTGGGTCAAAGCTTTTTTTACCAGTTCGTCATCCGTGCCTAAAATCGGGAAAAGAAACTTTTCTTCTACTTCAAAATGTGATTTAATATGGGTGTCAAAGAACCAATCTACATATCGCTTTATCCTTTTTACATCCACGCCTTTTTTAAAACCTGTCCTTATTTTCCAGCACAGCAGTAAACTGTGATGGTGCTCCCGGCTGAGTGGCTGTAAAGCTATATGCCGTTTTAGGGGCTTTGTCATAGGTTGAATTGTTCTTCCATTTTACTAGCTTTTGGAAATAAAATGTTGTTTTCCAGGTGGATATGCAGATGCAGGTCATCCTCGAATTCCTTCAGTAAGGCGAATGCCACCAGGTAGGTATTACAGGCATCCTCCGGAGGGCAGTAATTATTGCTCAGTTGGTTAATTTCTCGAAAACGTTCCCCTTCATTTTCATGTTCTTTCATCATCATTTGAATAGGAGCTTCTACGGTGCCAAACTGTGGTTGCTCTGGTTGCTCACTTCTGTGTTGAGCTTTGACCATTTTCCGGATATAAGGAAATAGTATAAATTCCTCTTTTTTCATGTGGGCAGCCAACTGTCCGGAGGATTTCTCAAACAATTCGGCAATTTGTCTCAATTCTGGATGCTTGATACCGTGCACCTCGGATATTTTTTTTAAGTATTGTTTCAACAGCGGTGTTTGCTCCTCTACATATCGATGGTGTTTCTTTTCAATATAGTCTATCAACAAGTCAAGGGGCCAGGATTTAAAGTCTGGCAGATCGCTATGGGCTTCTGATTTTATTCCCTGAATCTGATCGAGCAATGACTTAGCATTGATGTCCTTTTCTGCACATATTTCTGGTATACTGCGACGGCCATTACAGCAGAAATCTACGCCGTATTTCTCAAAAATAATGGCTGTTCGATAATCTTCAGCTACTATTTCTCCGATGGTTTTATCTGTTAACTGTTCCATGATATTATTACTTGTTTAAATGAAATTACATATTTAACCGGCCTTTTGATCTGAACTGGTTGATTCCGAAAACTGCCAAACCAATCACTTTAAGTATTTCCGCTCCTACATAGTAAAAATGCAGGTTGGAAGAGGATACATGTTCTCCTTCTATGTGGAGGGCTGCCCGGGTGTCCAGGGCTGGCAGCAGCCATACTGTTTGCAGTACCAAAATGAGAAAGGGTATTATAAAAAATAAATAGTGCCAATTAAAACCCCGTTCTTTTTTTACCAGAGTAGAGGTCAAAACTACCAGGGCAAAAACCCACTCAACTTTGTTTAAAACCCCAAAAACCAAACGGCCTATTCCAAGACCGATCGGTAAGGTTACTCCGGGAGCTTGGAACTTGAGCCAGGCTTCCATAAAACTAATGGCCCCCACAAAGCCTATCCAAAGAAATATGGCGACCACAGTTATGGGGTTGTTTACGTAAATTTTCACAGTTGTTCTGCGTTGGTCCACCGTATTATTCATTTGCTATGCCATAAGTTGAAGACTCCGTATGTTTTCGAAGGGTATCAAGCCGCGTCCATGATTACCCGTGGTTCGGCTTACTGTTTCGGTAATCAAAGACTGATGGTTGATCCTTTCCATGAGCAGATACCTTGAAATCAGAATGCATCACATTACCGTCCTTCCTTGCCACATTAGGGTCACTGGCGGCCAATTTCTGGTTGGTGGTCGGTTTTTTCATAGTATTGAATTAGTGGGATTATTTCGGCTAGACTGAATTTTGTAATAAAACATCTCGGCCATTTTTCCTGCTCGCCATCGGGCTTCCTGGGCTTTTTCACCACTGAAATGTTCATCTAAGGTGTTATTAAATAGTTCAAGCCAACGTGTAAAATGAGCTTTATCCAATGGTAGTTTGGCGTGAGGCAAAAAGGGGCTGCCATAGTAAGTATGTTGACCCAGTAAAACGGTTTGCCAGAAACGATACATCTTCTCCAGGTGCTGCGGCCATTTGTTAGCTATCCGCTGGTTAAAAATGGGGGCGAGTAGTCTGTCTTCCCGCACTTTGGCGTAAAAGCTGTCTACCAGCAGTTTGATATCATCCATTTGAATGATCTGTTGCGGTGTCTTCACTTTAGAAAAAATATTAGTTTGAACTTATAACTCCAATCAATTAAATCCTTAACTAGGAATTAAAGACCTTTTTATCTTATTTATAGTAAAATATTATCTTTTTAAATATGTCATTCCCACTTCCAGTCCGGTAGCCAATTCATAAATGCTGGTAGTTTCCAGCATTCTTTTTAAGTCGTCACGTATTTTGGCAAACTTTTCATGCACCGGACAAGGTTGGGAAGCATCACATGCCTCCAGTCCCAGTCCACAGCGCTGGTAGATAGCATCCCCGTCAATGGCGTTTACTACTTCACTTAATTTCACCTGATCAATCCTTTCTTGGTCCATTTGAAAGCCTCCAGTGGGTCCCATCACCGAATACATAATGTTATGTCTTACCAGCTGTTGCATGATCTTGGCGGTAAAAGCTACTGGGGATCCAATTTCTTCAGCGATGGCTTTTAGGTTTGTACATTGATCTCCCAAAGATTGCAGCGCTACGTAAGCAGTAGCCTTAATGGCATATTCACAGGCTTTCGAAAACATTTAGCCATAAAGATACGCAGGTTAATCAAGTAGGACAAAAGTATCCTATATAAATTAGCAAAAAACTTTTACTTCATAGGCATAAGATAATATAAAGTAAAAATCAGAAGACCACTCTTCCGGCGATAGTACTTGGGATGATTTTTGGGCTGGGGAAGAATGACTGAAAAATATCAATGGACCTGCCAGTAACCAACAGCAGGGAGACAACAGGTGGTTTGGCTGGGTAAATGCTAGTATAATAACTTTTACTAAGTTACTTGGTCAGTTTTTGTTGCTTGATTGGCTTTAACACATAAATATAATATATATCAATAATAGCTGCTAAAATATAATATATGTAAATAATTGTTTCGATATTTACCAACTCAACAGTGAATCTGTAGGAGATACTGTTATCATTTTAATTGTGATAGAGTAATATAAAACCAGTGTATTCATGCTAGTATGAATGTGGTGAACCTATCGGAATATGTCAACTAATTTAGTATTACTACGACCAAGCAAGTCCATATGGAACAGGAAAATCTACGATCGGAGGGAGATATAAATATAACCAGCAAAAGAGTTGATTACTGGCATAACCACCTTAATCGGGAAACTGTCGGTTTATTGGAACAAGACAATAAGTACTTTCTACACCAGTCTCTTTCTACGCCATGCCTCAATGTGATGGATTCGTGCTCAGGAGCTACTATTGTAGATGTCCAGGGACGCAGTTACCTGGATTTTCATGGTAATAATGTACACCAAGTAGGTTTCGGGAACTCTAAAGTAATTCAGGCTATCACCGAGCAGATGCAAGAGCTGTCATTTTGTACCAGAAGATATACTAACAAACCAGCCATTGCATTGGCCAGAAAGTTGACAGAGCTAGCGCCCGGGGATCTTAACAAAGTTTTATTCGCACCTGGAGGCTCGCTTGCCATAGGGATGGCGCTCAAACTGGCACGGGTAAAAACCGGCAGATTCAAAACCATATCAATGTGGGACTCATTTCATGGTGCTTCACTGGATGCGATATCTATAGGCGGTGAGGCGGTTTTTAGAAACGGGATCGGTCCGCTGCTTCCCGGCACCGAGCATGTGCCCCCTCCGGATGAACAAAACTGTCCCTGGGATTGTGCCGGAGCATGTAAGTTGAAATGTGCGGACTACATAGGATATGTTTTGGAGAAAGAAGGGGATGTGGCGGCTGTGGTAGCGGAGACAGTAAGGTCTACTCCGTTTATTCCTCCAAAAGAGTATTGGCAAAAGGTAAGGGCCGCCTGTGACCGCCATGGGACTCTGTTGATCCTTGATGAAATTCCGCACTGTCTTGGCCGGACTGGGACCATGTTTACCTTCGAGCATTACGGGATTGTCCCGGACATGGTAGTGATAGGTAAGGGTCTTGGAGGGGGAATATTTCCCCTGGCAGCATTAATTGCCAGAGAGGGACTGGATATAATGAAAGACCGGGCGTTGGGGCACTACACTCATGAAAAAAACCCGGTGGCCTGCGCAGCCTCGCTGGCGGCCATAAAGTTCCTGGAAGACGAGAATATCCTGGAACATGTCAATAAAATGAGCGAATATGTATTAAAGGAGCTGCTTAAGCTCCGTCAAAAATATCAGTTGATCAAGGATGTCAGAGGTATTGGACTGCTGTTTGGAGTTGAGCTTGCTGAGGTAAAGGGTAGAAAACCGATTGATGAGGCTGAAGAAATTATGTATAGGGCCCTGGAACGGGGTTTGAATTTTAAATTGACCATGGGTAATATCCTAACATTAACACCGCCGCTCACCATAAGTCTTCAGGAAATGGATCAGGCAATAGCGATTTTGGACCGCTGTTTTGGGGAGGTTTCTGTTAAAAATAGCCAAGGGTAATCAGAGTCCAATTAGTGGTTATGAGTACTCAGATACCTATAATAACTAACTTCCAACTCTTTCAAGGGACAGGTAAACCATTTCAATACAGGACCAAAGAATTGCACATTGATCTTGAGCCGGGTGATGCCTTGGTGAAGATCCTGTTATCAACAATTTGTGGTTCGGATGTCCACACTATCGATGGTCTGAGAAAAGAGGAAACCCCTTGTATCCTTGGTCATGAAGCAGTTGGGGAAATCGTGGCCATCAACGCTCGTGATGGTTTTGATATAGGCGACCGGGTGACCTGGTCGATAGCCGATAGTTGCGGCCAATGTATGGCCTGTACTGAACATCGGCTTCCTGAAAAATGTCATAAATTGTTTAAATACGGTCATGTTTCTATTAATAATGGAAGCGGCTTGAATGGATGCTATGCCAGTCATATTCATATCCGGACTGGTACACATATGGTTAAAGTGCCCAATTCAGTGCCCAATTCAGTGGCGGCACCAGCCAACTGTGCATTGGCTACTATGGTCAATGCCGTTTCTTACATAGCGGAAAATTCCAGGAATGTGGTGATTCAGGGTGGGGGGTTATTAGGACTATACGCCTGTAGTTTACTTAGTGTGATGGGAATATCGAGGATATTTTGTCTGGAGATTAACCAAGAACGCCTGGGATTGATTCCGCAATTCGGGGCTGTGGCGGTAGATGCCCGGGACCCCGAAGCAGCTGCCAAATTGGTTTTGGATCAGGTTGCCGGTGGGGTTGATACAGTTATTGAGGTAGCAGGATCAAAAAAATTGATCCCACAGGGGGTAAACCTACTTCGCCCGGGAGGTGGTTACCTGTTGGTTGGATTGGTCCACCCAGATTCCGAATTGAATATTACCGGAGAGCAAATTATACGGAAATGCCTATATATCAAGGGAGTTCACAATTATTCACCCTGGCATTTAGATGAAGCGGTAGCATTCCTTGAACAAATCAGTGATCGTTTTCCTTTTGAATCACTGGTAAGCCCTCCCTATCAATTAGACCAACTTGAACAAGCTGTTGGCATTGCCAAACGGCAAAAATGGGCCAGGGTGGCTATTCAACCTAATCTATGATCCTTCAAGGTGCTACAAACCCTGAATTCAGGAAAGCTCAATGGCGAATGCTATTTGCGGTGATGTTTTGCTATCTTTTTTTCTATACCGGCAGACAAAATTTTGGTTGGGCTATTTTAGGTATGGGAGAGGAGCTCAATATCTCAAAACAAGCGGTTGGATGGATTGGAGGGAGTATGCTCTGGGCCTATGGATTAGGTCAATTCATTAACGGGAATCTGGCAGATAAATTTGGGGCTCGTTACCTAATGGTTCTTGGCGGCCTGCTCTCGGTTGCCATGAACTGGGCTACCAGTTTGGCAAGCAGCTACCTGATGATACTGGTTTTTTGGACCTTGAATGGATTTTGCCAATCGTTAGGCTGGGCTCCCGGAAGCCGCCTGGTGGCCAACTGGTGGGGTGAAATGGAAAGAGGTAAAGCATTCGGTTTTTATGTGTTTGCGGCGGCCTGTTCCTCGATCCTTATCTATCTACTCTCTATTGTGTTACTGGATATTTATGATTTAAGTTGGAGATGGATCTTTCGGATTCCGGTACTGCTGTTGCTGTTGGGTTGCGTGGTGTTTTTCTCGGTGGTCAGGGACAAGCCGGAAGATAGCGGTTTCTCAATTCCGGATGACAACAACCATTCGGGAAAGACGGATTCCTTGCAGGAAAGTTCAATGCAGCGATACCTGATAGTACTGAAAAATCAGAAGTTTATACTGGCTTGTTTTTCAATCGGCTTTCAAAATATGGCCCGTTATGGATTGTTGATCTGGGTTCCTCTATACTATTTGGGAACCAAAATTGACGAATCATCCAAGCACCTGGATTGCCTTGGCACTACCGGTGGGAATGGCCATGGGAACCATATTCTTTGGACAACTATCTGATAGATATTTTAATTCCAACCGGTCCAAACCAATTGCCCTTTCCATGGCGTTAGCTGGAATAGCGGTTTTACTGGTTTATGTCATTCCTCAGAATCTGGTTTTCGGAGGATTGCTGCTACTTTTTTTTGCAGGATTTTTCGTTTACGGACCGCAGGCTTGTTTTTGGCCCTTAAGTCCGGATTTATTGGGTGTTAACCGATCCGGTACAGGAGTGGGTGTAATGAATACCTTTGCCTACGCATTTGCAGGCGGAGGGGAACCGCTAATCGGTTACCTGGTCGATCAAACTGGACAGGAGAATATTGTTTTTGTGCTGACGGCGTTTATTTGTTTTTTAAGCGCGCTTATGGTACTCTTCGTCAGGAGATAGGTCCTATCATATTCACAGGGACAGGATCAGTGACCACCCTATTTTTGCTGCGCATGGTGAGAAAATGCCGGTCATGATATGGTGAACCTTAACCGGACCTGAGTTGGTATGGCAGTTGAAAGACCGGGTAGCCGTATCGGTAGTTCCTGGCATTTTAAGGTAGTTCCCAGGGTAGTGAGTACGTCTTTACGTTGGTATACGCTTTCATAGCCTCAATAACACCTTCTTTATAACCAAGTCCTGAGTCTTTTACTCCACCAAATGGAGTCCACTCCAAGCGGTAACTCGGAGCTTCATTTACATTTACCGTACCGGTTTCCAATTCCGTTATGACCCGTTGGATGGAGGGCCAGTGATCACTAACCACTGCTCCGGATAGTCCATAGGGTGTGTCATTAGCTATTTCAATTGCTTCATCCAGGGTTTTGAATCTCAATATCGGAGCCACTGGTCCAAAGGTTTCTTTGGACACAATTTCATAACTATTCTGTACGTGATCCAAAACAGTTGGCGAAAAAACGGCCCCTTCTCTTTTGTTACCCACCAAGCAGATAGCACCATGTTCAATGGCGTCTTTTACCCTGTTTTCCATTTCAATGGCGGCATTTTCATCAATTACGGTACCCATATCAGTTTCAGGGTCATAAGGGTTGCCGTAGGTGATTTTACTAACCGCAGCTGCCAGACTTTTAGCGTAATCTTCAGCTATTGATTGGTGGACCAGGATCCTTCTGATTGCTGTACATCTTTGAGCTGAATTTTTGAAAGTCCCGTTAATGGTAATTTCTACCGCTTCATCGATATTTGCATCTGCCAAAACGATCATGGCTGAACTACCGCCAAGCTCTAAAACTAGCTTTTTATAGCCAGAGTTTCTGGCAATAAGCTTTCCTATAGCACTGCTTCCTGTAAAGGAAACCAAGCTTACCCGAGGATCTTTCACCAGTGTATCGGCCAACTGCTCAATGGGGCCATTGATGACGTTGAGTGCGTGAGCTGGTAAACCGCATTCTAGTGCGAGTTTTGCCAAATAATAGGCAGACAATGGAGTTTTCTCTGATGGTTTTAAAACCACCGTATTGTTTGTAGCTATGGCAGGTGCAATTTTGTGGATCACCTGGTTCATGGGATGATTGAAGGGGGTGATGGCGGATATTAATTTAAGTGGTTCCCTGGTAGTATAGATTCTGCGCTTTTTACCATTTTTTGAAACGTCGCAGGGAAACACCTGTGAATCGTCATCCAGTGCTTTTATGGCAGAGAACCGCAATACATCGGCTACTCTGCTTGCTTCATAACGTGTGTCCTTTAAACTAAGCCCGGCTTCGTCTGTGATGAGGCGGCTTATTTCGTCCACCCTGTCATCGACAGCGTCCGCCATTGTATTAAGAATGTTCTGCCTCTCATACCTGGTAAGTGTTAATCGCGTATTATAGGTGTCTTCCATCACCTGGTCCAAGGTTTCGGCATCGATCGACGCCACACGACCTACCATATTACCGGTATAGGGATTGAACACATCTATCCATTCGCCGGAGGTGATCTCCTGGCCGCCAATAATACTACCAAACTCTGTAATTGAATTTTGTCCCATTACTCAATCAACTGTTCCATTGCACAAAAAGTCATAAACATCGAAGTTTCTAGCTTCACCCGAAGCCAGTCTTTCTGAATATTCAGGACTAAGTTTTTTATTCAATATCAACGGTACCACGCTTTCATGTAGTCCACCATGAGATCTAAGTCCGACCTTGACCTTATCCAGGTCGTGCCAATCCTCAGAGCGTCCGATTACCGTGTGTTCGTCCGATAATACCACCAGTTCTCCAATACGATCGGCGGGTAAATTAAATCTTTCAACAGCTTCCTGGTTGGTTAGTACTAACTCGATTCCTTCAAGTGCGGTTAGCAGCGATCTGGCTTTAACCAAGTCTTGGTCTTCCAAATAAACAGTCCCATAGGAACCCAAGGCGCCGTGGTGAACCACATAGGGGTCGGTAATGGGAAGAATAACTCTTGATTTAATACCAGCCTCCGCCAACAATGTTTCGATATACTGAACCTTGGGGCTGCCATCTGGGTTGGTTTTGGCACTCATACCGTGATCGGCAGTTACCGCTATAATTGCACCTAGGCGGTCAAGTTTACCAAACCAATGGTCTACTTTTCTTAGGAAATCGATGGCATTGGGGTCAGTGGGTGCGTATTTATGTTGTACAAAATCTGTGGTGGTGAGGTAAATGAGGTCAAAATGCTCCTTCTCCAATAGCTTAGCGCCGGCTTCGATACAATAGACCGAAATATCCGGGTCATATATGGTTGGATTTGGCTTACCCATCAGTTCAATAACATTTTCTATTCCATTCTCTGCCAGGTTGGCTTCAACCGATAACTCTGCTGAAAAACAAATGCCACCATTGAGATTTTTGTTTAGCATTTTTCTCAATTTATCTTTGGTGGTGACCACAGCAACCTTTTTGCCGGCATTGACAAAGGCAGAAAAAATAGTGTCTGCTGACATGTATTTGGGATCATTCATCATCACCTCTTGGTCTAGAGCTTTGTCATAATAAAAATTCCCGCAGATCCCGTTCACATCAGGGGTAACACCGGTAGCAATTGCCATATTATTTGGATTAGTGAATGAGGGCACCACGGTGTTAACCAATCCCATTGACCCTTCTTTAATAAACCGTTGAAGGTTAGGCATTTGGTCTTTGGCTGCTTCATAATAATCATAAGATGTGCCGTCCATGCAAATTCCCACTACAGGTTTATTTTTGATTCTATAACTCCTATTGTTTACGTTGATCATTATCCGGTTTGGTAAATTATAATATAAGTCAAAAATATAAAATAATATTAACTATTAGTAAAATGAGATTGTTTAATCGAGATTAATTTCAGAAAGCGTTTATAAGTTTATATTTTGGCCTCCACCTACATTGAATGTCATTTAAAATTGGGGATTAAAAGAGGAATTCATGATAAAAGATGATGCACTAAGCAAGATTGGGAAAAAAATACGGGAAGAGAGGAAAAGTCAGGGCCTTAACCTACAGGACGTTGCCTCACGAAGTAACATCACCGCCGGGTTATTGTCAAAGATCGAAAATTTCAGGGCAGTCCCGTCACTACCTGTGTTACTAAATATTTCAAAAGCACTAGGAGTAAATATGGCAGACCTGGTAGTGAGCGTGATAAATGAAAAGGAAGTACCATTCATCCTGATCAGAAAAAATGAGGGTCGGATTGAAGACCGGGAAGACTCCCATGGGTTGCGCTATGAGTTTCTGCTCCACCAGGAATTTAAAAATGTTAATTTAAGGGTAAACCTGGTACGGGTTGAACCTAATTGCTATAGAGCCCCTGTAGCCACAGATGCCATGGAATTGATCTTTGTGATTTCAGGATCACTTACCTATGGCTTCGAATCCCAGCAAGTAACCGTAAACCAAGGAGATACTTTTTACTTTGATGGTCGTTTTGCTCACTCAGTAAAAAACAATATGACTAGTCAGGCCGTGTTATTTAAAGTATATCTTTTCTCACAAAGCTAAAGCCATGTAGTTAACTACCAGAATATGGTTGTTTTCACACATTCGATTAATTTTTGCATGTCCTCCTGGAAAATATGCCCAATATTACCAATTCGGAAGGTATCCGCAACAGATACTTTTCCAGGGTAAATGACAAAACCTTTCTTTTTGAGGCCTTGATAAAATTTTCTAAAGTCATAATCAGGATGTTCAGGATTGAGAAATGAGGTAATGATTGGTGATTGTAATTCATCTTTAAGTAAGCATTTGAACCCCAGCGATGTCATCCCCTCTATCAGGATCCGGTGGTTTTGTTGGTATCTATGATAGCGCTTTTCAATTCCACCTTCATCCCTCAATTCCTGTAGTGCCTGCATAAATGCTCTTACTGTATGCGTTGGTGATGTATACCTCCATTTCCCGTGGTTATCCTCCATGGTTTTCCATTGATCGTATAGATCCAGAGACAGGGACCTGGCAAAGCCTTTTGTTTTTTGCAATTCATTTCTTTTGGCAATAACAAACCCAAACCCAGGAACTCCCTGGATACACTTATTAGCGCTGCTTATAGTATAGTCGATGCCTGTTCTTTCAACATCAATGGGAATTCCGCCAAAGCTACTCATTGCATCAACTATATATACCCGACCATGCGATTTAACCACTTTTCCGATTTTATCGATGGGATTTAGCATGCCGGTGGTAGTTTCACAGTGTACAACAACCACATGGGTGATATCCCGGTCCTGTTCTAGCGTGGTATTGAGAAGTTCAAGATCGGGCCGTCTGATCTCCCCGGAGTCATGGACGATGGTTTTGATATTGAGACGATTGGAGATCTGGGTCAGTCTTTTGCCATAAGCACCATTTTCCAAAACCAGTAACTTGCCGTCAGGAGGAATGACGCTACCTATAGTAGCTTCGACACTAAAAGTGCCGCTGCCCTGCATGAGTACTGAAGTATAATGACCGGTACTTGAGGCCAGGGTGACCAAATCTGCTCTAATATGCTGTACCACTCCTGTATTATAATCCTCATCCCAGGTGCACCAATCACGAAGCATGGTAGCTTTTACTTTTTGGGAGGTGCTCAAGGGACCCGGAGTTAGCAAAATGTATGGGTTATCAGGAATTTCAGGGTAATTCATAATTGGCAATCCCATTTAATAGTTCTATTTACAGGCGTTTTGTAAAGCTAGAATATATTTACATATATGAAAAATATACCACCATAAATTGATAAATATTATAAATTATTAACTTAAGCTTGATAGCTGTATCCCCTTGAACACCCAATGAGCAGGGGCAGGGAATGATTCTACCTAATGTTTTTTAGTTGTGAATGATTTAATTTCTGACCAACTACTCCAGTTTAAATATTGATCTCTGTAGCGAACTCTCCAGTAATGAGTTTGGTTTGGAGCTAATCTATTTGTTACCAACTCATCGGTAAGATTATCTTCCTTTTGCCTGTTTTCTTGGTAATACCAGTTTTCATGTTGTTTCCAACTTTCAAACACTGGGTTTTTAAAATCTTTAGACGTTGCTATTTGCCAATGAGATGCAGCGTGAAGCGCTTCGTTAAAGTCACTAGAAAAAGCATCTGCTTTTAAAATCGCACCCATAATCCCGACTTCCTGATTACTTGGGGAAATGGAAACAGGAGTTTTTGGCCTGGTTCCTTTTGTATAAATTGTGATACTGTCTCTTACCTCATTATCTCTAGGTAGTTCTTGATTACCTCTACTTATTCTTTTTATAGTAAATTTTGGGTTGGTTTCACTTCCATCAACTTCAACCATTACAAATCCATACTCATCTTGGGTTACTGTGAACTCGTCATAATCTCTTCCTTCAAATTCTCCCCAATTGTCAATGGCTCCTCCTGCGGAAGCAACGTTAATCCATAAGTGTTTATGATCTTTAGACTGCCCTCTGGAATACCCGTGGGTATGACCGAAAAAGTGAATACTAGGTTTTCCAGATTTAGTTGAAAACTGTTCTAACATCTTAACCACTTTTCCAGAGAAATCTCTTTCTCCAGGTATCCATAATTCTGATTTATGTGGATGATGCAATTGTGCAAAAACAAAAGCTATGGTCTCATCTTTGGCAGTCTCCTCTAACAATACTTGAAGCCATATGGCTTGCTCTTTACTATTGCTATAACCATCGTTAGAGTTTAGACCAATTATTCTTGTGTTTCCATAATCTTTATACCACCAATGTTCTGCGTAGGCCGGTGTACCATTTTCTGGCAAACTGAAATACTTAAAATAAAACACAGAATTCTTTTCATGGTTACCTAATACTGGATATACAGGGACCTCTGCAAAGAGCTGTTTAGCGGGTCTAAAAAAATGATCTTTCCACTGATGATATTTTGTTCCGTTTTCAACCAAATCACCAGGGATAAGCACCATGGCTAAATTATTAGGTAAGTTACCGTCGTATTCCTTTTTCATATAAGCAAGCACCCCATCGTTGACCATTTCAAGAAACTTATCCGGTTCATTATGGTCGTATTGCATATCGCTCATTGCAACTAAATTGAATGACCGGTTATCTTTTGCAAAAGGAGGGGTTCTAAGCTGAAAAATATCAGACTTTGTTTTATCCGTTACAACTCTATAATAATATTCAGTAAATCTCTTAAGCCCTTCAATTTTAACTTCATGAATTCTAGTGTCGCTAAAATTAACATCATAGGCGTCACCTTTTGTTTTCTTACCAAGTTTTGATGTTAATCCCCACTCAACTATACTTTCTTCACCAAAGGAGGTCTCCCATTTGATAATGATTGAACTTGGGGTGGCATTCTGTAAATATGGCTGTACTGTGATTTCTGGTTGTTCTTGCGAAAGTCCTACAAAGGCTATTAATAAAAATGTTATTACAATAAGTCGTGTTTTCATAATTAATAAAGTGCTCAAGGTTGGCGCTACATTTAAGCTGATGCTACTGCAATTGGCAGTGTCTACAGGTACCGGGCACCTATTAACCTTTTAGTTTTTTAGTGGCCATACGTGTTGATTACTACGGTACAAAGTTAGAGAATAAATTTACTATAGATAAAACTAGTTGACTAATATTATAATATCGATTACGTTTGCAACGGTACGCCGTGATCCATGTGAGATAACCTTAACCATGTGAGATAACCTTAACCATTCATAATTACCTTAAATATTTTCTACCAATTTGGTCTCAATAGGGTGCCATAATACATTAAAGCCAGCACCGATGCTTTACAATTTACATAGCCATACTAACTTCTGTGATGGTACGCATCATGCAGAGGACTATATGAAGGCAGCAATTCGCACAGGATTAAAATCCTACGGATATTCTTCCCATGCTCCGGTACCGTTTTACAGTCCTTGGAACATGAAAGAAGGAAACTTATCCAACTACCTCTCGGTTATCAACGGCATAAAAACTAAATCCAAGGGACAAATTGAGATCTATTGTGGTTTAGAGGCCGACTATGTTCCGGATCTGGTTTTCCCCAAAAAGCTGAAGTCCATTTATAATCTCGACTATGTAATTGGATCCATACACTTTATAAAACCAATAGATGACTGCCCACTTTTCGAGGCAGATGGCCCCTTAACGGTCTTTCAAAAAGGTGTAATCGATTGTTTTCAGGGAGACTACTCAATAGCCGTTAAAAGATATTTTCAATTGACCAGAAATATGATTGAAGAAAGCTGCCCGGATATTGTTGGTCATTTGGACAAGGTTAAGAAACACAACCAACCAAACGCGTTGTTTTCTGAATCAGCTTCTTGGTATGTGGATGAAATTTTGCAAACGCTGGAAGTCATAAAACAAAATGAGGTAATAGTAGAAGTCAACACTCGTGGGTTGTATAAGAACCTCGTTTCAGACACATATCCCTCAGCATGGATACTAGAAGAGATGTACCAGCGTGATATTCAAGTCGCAGTAAGTTCTGATGCTCATCACCCCAAAGAAATAACCGCAGGTTTTGATTTTGCCACTGAGCAGTTAAAATCAATTGGCTATCGGTTTCAACAAACCCTGGTAAATGGAGTATGGCAAGAGGTACCACTTTAGAACCTGCTAAGAGCACCAACCAATCAGTCCAGTTCCAAAAATTGTTGATAGGTCTGATTGAAAATGGCTAAATTTGTTTTTGCGTAAGCTCCAAAATCAAATTCGATTTTTGAGTATAATTCGGAAACCCTACCCCATAGTGTTTCCCGCAATATGGAAGCACACTTCATAGCTATATAACTTCTCCATAATTTTTCATCCACCTTACAATCAAAGTACCCGGAGAGCATTTCCTCTTCCTGGTAAATGGATAGACCATTGTTGGAAGCCAGATTACTTAAATCAAATAATGGGCTATTAAATCCGGCATAATCCCAATCGATAAGCCATAGTCGTTTCCCGGTTCTTATCATATTTGAGGCGAGCAAGTCATTGTGACAAAAAACAATGTTTACTTTTCCTACATCACTTTCTAACTGATGATTGATTTCTATGAGCCGAAGCAGTTCAGACTCATCAAGCTCCTTATTATTTTTAGCAATTTCTTTAAGAGTAGTCAGATAGAAACGGTTAACCTGGAATACCCAGAAGGTAAGGACAGGCGATCTCAAATGCCTTGGGATTTCGGTATGGCAAGTTTTTAATAGTTGAACTATGTCTGTAAGGGTGTCCTTTTCACAGACATCATTGGCATTTAATGTCTCACCTTGGATATATCTAATCACTAAAGCTCCTGGTTCATGGTGTATAACCTCAGGTGATATACCGGCTTTAAAGGCTGCCTCGCTTGCAGCATTTTCGTTGAAACGCATCACTCCGTGTTCCGGTATATCTGTCCCAATACGAACCACATAATCTTCACCCATATGTCGAACCTTGAAATTAGTATTGGTCATCCCTCCCTGGAGCGGCTCAATATCTACCTTGGATTCCCAACATGTCAAATTTTCCACTATTAGTTTTGCTGAAACGTTCATTCAGATGATACTCATTGGGGTAGAATTTACAGTTATTTATCTAACGGTGTTTAGGAAATGATATATGTAATGTAATCATGATATGTACGGTAATTAGAGCCTTGGCATCCATCTATGATCACCAAAACGGACCGGGCGCTAAGTTTAATAGCGATTATATAGTTAAAGGCCGATATTTGTCGTTGTAGTAGGCATAAAGGCGGCAATACTTGATTATCCATTTTTACAGCACCCAAATATTAAGGCTGTTATATTTAACGAAGGTCATTTCATATCCATAGCTTAGCCACAAAGAAGAGAAAATGCTCTTTCTACCATTGGTTTGGTAGGAGAATAATGGTACCTTCACTTATAAAGAAGTCGTAGCTAGATTCGTTTATTTTCTCAAAGGGAAACCTACTTAGGATGCTCAAGTTGCTTTACTTCTTTTACGAGATACTAAATTAGCAATCCTCTTAGTGCAGTCCATTAGAACCGGATATGCGCTTGCTAAAGTTCTCCCGGCTTTTAAGCTGGCTGCGTCCTTTCCTTCCTAGTTTTTTAGTAGTCAGCGCCATGATCTCTTCCAGTACTACCATTAGTGAAGCATTGGAGTCCCATCCTGAAGGAGAAGTCGTATGCACGGGTATCACGATATCCGCAAACGTCTTGGATGGGGAACCCCAGATGTCGGTTACCAGGATAATTTTGGCTCTTTTCTTTTTGGAAGCCCTACACAGCTCGAATAATGGCACATCATAACGCCTTATGTCTGTGATAAATAACAAACTATCTTTGTCGGCATTAATGTAGATATCAGCTAGTGCCTCGGCATATGAAACTAACTCATAAACCCGTGGTCGGATGGTTTTAAGATGCCGTGCAAACAAGGTAGCCAGGGTGCCAGTGAATCGACCACCAATGCAATTAAGTCGATAATCCGTATCGGCTAGAAGTGTTGCGGCCCGGTCAAGGACATCAGGTTTTAGATTAGCGAAGGTAGCCTGAATGTTTTGTATGGTTTGCAAATAAGTTTTATTCTCGCCATCACCGTGTATGGTATTACTCATTCTGGCCAAAGGACTGGCTTTTTGCTCATTGGTCAATTCTGCCATCACGCTTTTACGAAACTCAGGAAATCCTGAATATCCCATCCTCAAAACCATACGCTGGATGGTAGGCTTCGAAACTTGTACACTTT
Organism: Cyclobacteriaceae bacterium; assembly: GCA_965224285.1. Taxonomy (GTDB): domain Bacteria; phylum Bacteroidota; class Bacteroidia; order Cytophagales; family Cyclobacteriaceae; genus JAJCYK01. The sequence goes on along the minus strand of OZ245043.1, from coordinate 903,444 downwards.
TGGATATATCGGAAAGATTACCCACTGCTGAAAAAGGAAAATCAGATAAGAAATAACCAGCTATCTTCTTTTCAGATTTGGTTCCTGAGGTCAGCAGTTTACTGATTTTTTCAAAACAAGACATGGTAGAGTTGATTTTCACACTGAATATATTTATGAAAATTTTTTTTCATAGTCTAGTAAAAATGAAAATTATATGCAATATTAGTCATGGTTTCCATCCTAGAGTCTACAAAGATGGTGGTTAATATTAAGAACTGAAGCCCTTATTTCATTAGAATTCAGGCAATGGTTTGTTACCGAAGACGAATTATACACAGGCCATATCATGATTTAGTGAGTTAATTTGGTCCGGAGCGGATGTCTTCCTGACCTTTAGTCGACGTCATTACTATGGATTTTCAGAGCAGCAGGAAGTTTATCGAAGAAAAAAGGATACAGAATATCAAGCGGGTAGTTACAGATTATGACGGTGTCTTGCGTGGCAAGTATGTGCAAAAGAAAAAATTTGACTCAGCATTAGAGAATGGATTTGGCGTTTGTGATGTCACATTTGGGTGGAATACCAGCGATTCCCTATACAGTAATGATTCTTTTACCGGGTGGCACACCGCTTTTCCTGATGTATGGGCCCACATAGATTCAAGCAGCGGCAGGATGTTTCCAACCGAGGATAACCAATCGATGTTGTTTTCGCTTGAAAACATTCAAGGTGGCCCGGGAATGGGAAGGCCACCAACAGCGTAAAGCAATAACTGATGGGCAGTTGAATCGATATTTTGAGATTATTTGAGAGTACCGAATGACTAAAATAAAGACCATATCACCTATTGACAATTCGGTTTACTACTCTGGTGAACAGCACAGTTTCTCTGATTTAAAAACTGCCATATCGGTAGCCGATACTGCTTTTGTAGAATGGTCGAAACTCTCGTTGAACGAAAGGATAAAGTATGTCTCGGATTTTGTGGATTCCGTTGACAACGAAAAAGAAGCAATTTCAGAAGAGATTACCTGGCAAATGGGCAGACCGCTTAGTCAATCACCAGGAGAAATAAACGGATTTGTAGAGCGGGCCCGCTATATGATGAGTATTGCTGAGGAGTTTCTTAGGCCCTACAAACCTGAAAAGAAAAGCGGATTTGAAAGATGGATAGAGTATGTACCACTGGGAACCGTGGCGGTTTTGAGTCCGTGGAACTATCCATACCTTACTTCTGTCAATGCCATCATACCGGCCCTGGTAGCAGGCAACACGGTAATATTAAAACACTCCCTTCAAACGCCGTTGGTTGCAGAGCGCTATCTGGAAGCGGCCAAGTCCGCAAACCTGCCATACGGAGTTTTTCAAATACTGCACCTAAATCATGAGAATGCTGCGTTATTGATTGCCGACCGGTCAATTGACGGAGTTTTTTTTACCGGTTCAGTGGAGGGAGGAATCGCAGTTCAAAAGTCATTGTCGGAAAAATTCGCTACCTGCGGGTTGGAGTTGGGGGGAAAAGACCCCGCGTACGTAAGAGCAGATGCCAACCTGGACTTTGCCATTATTAACCTCGTGGACGGGTCATTCTTCAACAGCGGTCAATCCTGCTGTGGAATTGAGCGAATTTATGTTCATGAGAGCCGGTATGATGATTTTATAGAGGGATTTGTAGAACAGACGAAAAAACATGTTTTAGGGAATCCGTTAGACCCTGACACTACTATTGGCCCTATGGTAAAGGCAAGTGCCGCGGATTATGTACGCCAACAAATTAAGCAGGCTGTAGATCAAGGAGCAAAAGCGCTAATCGATGAATCATTGTATAAAGCTTCTAAAAAGGGTACCCCATATTTAGCCCCACAAGTTTTAACCAAAGTTGATCACAGCATGGACGTAATGACAGAAGAGAGTTTCGGGCCTGTGGTAGGTGTGATGAAAGTGAGCGATGATTTTGAGGCGATTAACCTGATGAACGACTCTCAATATGGACTTACCGCATCGATTTGGACTGAAGATGAAAAGGCTGCCCGTGAAATAGGAAACCGAATTGACACCGGAACTTTGTTTATGAACCGCTGCGATTATTTGGATCCGGCACTGGCTTGGACCGGAGTAAAAAACACCGGCAGGGGAATTTCGCTTTCAGGTTTAGGCTATTACCAGGTTACCCGGGTAAAATCATTTCATTTAAGAACTCGGAAACAACTGTGATAATGATCGCGACGAATTCAAATTGGAATTTTCCTACCACTGTTTGGTTCGGCAATGGACGAATACAGGAAATCATCAACGCTTGTGAACAATTAAAAGTGCCAAACCCTCTTTTTGTTACTGATTCAAACCTGATCCAACTGGATATTGTAGCCAAAACCACCGGTTTCATGCGGTCGGAAGGATATAAATTCAACATTTATAGCAATGTTCAGAGTAATCCTACTGAAACAAATGTAATGGAAGGGGTTGCCCTTTATACAGCGGGTGGCCATGATGGGGTAATCGCATTTGGGGGAGGGTCTGCATTGGATGCAGCCAAGGCAATTGCGTTTATGGCCGGTCAAACACGCTCGCTGTGGGATTTCGAGGATGTCGGAGACAACTGGAAATTGGCTGATACCAACGGTATAGCCCCGATTATTGCCATTCCAACCACTGCTGGTACCGGGTCTGAAGTTGGGCGTGCTTCGGTTATTTTAGATGAGCTGGACCGTTCTAAAAAGATAATTTTTCATCCTGAAATGCTGCCAAAACTGGTTATTTTAGACCCTGAGCTTACCCTTGGTCTTCCTTCCAATATTACTGCCTGGACGGGAATCGATGCCTTGGTGCATGCCCTCGAGGCTTACTGCGCTCCCGGATTCCACCCTATGGCCGATGGTATCGCCATAGAAGCGATTCGAATTATCACTAAATATTTGCCCACGGCAGTAGCAGACGGTTTGAATTTGGAAGCCCGGGGACTCATGTTGACAGCTTCTTCGATGGCTGCAGTGGCATTTCAGAAGGGTTTGGGTTCAATTCACTCGGTGGCACATCAACTTGGTGCAATCTATAATATTCAACATGGTTTGGCGAATTCCATTTTATTACCCTATGGTTTAAGGCAAAATTCCTCGGCCATTGAGGGCAAAATGACTCATCTGGGTACGGTATTGGGATTGGAAAACCCTGGAACTGATGCGGTGATCAATTATATACTAAAGTTGAGAAGGCAACTTGGTATACCCAATAGCTTAAAAGAAGTAGATGTGGATGGAGGAAGGGCAACTGATATCGGCAAGAAGGCGTTTAATGACCCCTCCACGCCTACCAACGCTAAACCTGTGAATGCACAGGACTTACAGAATCTATTCAAGGCAGCATTTGAAGGGAAATTGGAGTACTTAAAATAGAAATTATGCGACTTTTAGTGGTTGAGGGAAACAAAAAGAAAACATGGAAAGAGCGTGAAATCTGCGGTAGCGTACCCTATCATAAACGGTTTAAGGCCATGTTAAGAATATTATGTCCTGAGGCCAAGGTAACCTTTGCTTTTCCTGCGGATGATGACAATTTGCTTCCTTCTGTTGATAAGCTTCGATCGTTCCACGGCATACTTTGGACTGGCAGCTCATTACATGTGAACAATCCATCACCGGCGGTACAACGTCAACTGACTTTTGCAGAAGATGTTTTCAAAAGCGGGGTGCCTTTTTACGGAAGCTGTTGGGGGTTACAAATTGCGGTGGTGGTGGCAGGAGGCCAGGTTGCTACTTGTCGTAATGGGCGTGAAATCGGAATTTCCGAACCAATAGAAATGACAGATTCCGGAACGGGGCATGTGTATTTTCAGGGAAGAAAAAAGAATTATAGAGTACTTTGCTTGCATTTGGATGAAGTGGTTAAACTGCCGGCAAATTCCAATGTACTGGCCAAAAATGATCATTCGGAAGTCCAGGCCTTAACCATCCAATATAAAGACACCGAATTTTTTGGTGTTCAATACCACCCGGAATTCCTGGTATCGGACATGGTATTTATGATCCGTTTACTTTCGCAATCACTCATTGAGGATGGAATATTTGACTCTGAGAAGGCAGTATTAGATTATATAACAAAGCTAGAAGATCACAATGATCTACCAGCAGAGATTTCAGATTATTTACTTCATACCCAAGAGATTAAAAACTGGCTCGATCATGCGGTTGATCCTATGGTGCGGAATGATTATTTGAACAAACAAAACAATCTGTCAAATGGGCAGGCTCAAGCAAAGCATATGGAAAACGCTACTAAAACCTAGCGATTGAAAATTTTGGCGGTGAGCATAAATAACACAATGGTATAACTAGATTCATAATTAATTAACCCAGTTTATTTTACAAACATATTACTTATTGCTTTTGAAAAATGACGCCTCCTAAAAATGAAAATAAAACAGATTAATTTGACAAATATTAAAAATGCATACGGCATTTCCGATGTGAATTTTCTATTTTTGGTGAAAATTTCGCAAACGATTGCGTAATTGTAAACGGTATTTAGGTGGCCTATTCATACTTTTGATGTATATTAATGTAATAAAGAATTGAAGATTGGCACTGAATTACGGTTTAAGTAAATTTTACTATTTGTAAAATATGTGATCATTGATTTAACCTATTGTGGGAGCCAATTAAATGATTGTTAAAAAGTGTATTAACTCAGGTCCGTGCTTCGGATCAAAAACGTTTAAGCCTTAGCATTATGAAAACAGACACCTCTTAAAAAGTGATAGGCCGGATAATGTAACTCCACTTTCTGTCCTCGGCCTATCACATTACTTTAATGAATTTTCAATCAAAAACCATACAATAGTATGAAATCAGACTTACAAAAAGCAACTATTTTGCTTTCGAAAAGATTCCTGCACACATTAGCAGTTATTTTGGTTGCTATAGCTGTTGCAGATGAGGGTCATGCTAATCATGAAGATACAAGTATGACCAAAGTGTTCACAAAGTTCAACCGGCAAGCTAAAATAGGAATAGTAGATGTCTTGCTTGGAAAGGAGTACCTGTCCCCATTAAAATCACTTCAGGAAATAGATATAGAAGGTCGGATCGCCGATGAAGTAGGACAAGGTCTGCCTGGGGTTAATATATTAGTAAAAGGTACTTCACAGGGTACCACCACTGATCAAAATGGAGATTATCGCTTGCGTGCTGAGGAAACCGCCGTTTTGGTTATTTCCAGCGTGGGCTATGAAACACAAGAAATCTCTGTCAACGGCCGTTCGAGAATTGATATAGTACTAAGCGAAAGTGCTGAAGTACTAGGCGAAGTGGTGGTTACTGCTCTGGGTGTGGAAAGAGAGACCAAAGCTTTAGGATATTCGGTACAGGAAGTTCAGGGTGATGAAATGACCACCGCACGAGAATCCAATGTGGTTAACTCTCTTTCGGGCCGAGTAGCTGGTGTACAGGTGGTTGGAGGAAGCTCAGGAATAGGTTCAACCTCTCAAATTACCATTCGAGGAGAAGGTTCATTGATACCAGGACAGAACTCACCATTGTTCGTGGTTGATGGAATCCCGATTAGTAATCGTACGGTGAGTAACCGAACAGAAGGAAATCTGGAAACAGATTATGGCAATGGGGCTCAGGATATTAACCCTGATGATATCGAAACCATGTCAGTTTTGAAAGGTCCCAGTGCCACCGCCCTTTATGGTTCCAGAGGTGCAAATGGCGTAATCCTGATTACCACCAAATCAGGAAAGGGAAGAAAGGGTTTCGGTGTCACCTATAACCAGAATGTTACCTTCGACCGTCCTTTAAGAATCCCTAAGTATCAAAATCAATACGGTCAGGGAGCCGGTGGCGAATTTGAATTTGTTGATGGCTTTGGGGCGGGAACCAACGATAATATTGACGAGAGTTGGGGACCACCTTTGGATGGAAGAATGATCCAGCAGCACAACAGCCCAACTTCGAGCGGTGTAAGGGCAGGAGACTTTCTCGTGAGGCCCAGAGATCCTGATGGTAACTTCACTGATAATATAACTGCCACTCCCTGGTTGCCAAATCCGGATAATATCAAGGATTTCTTCGAAACCGGTACCACGGTTACTACTCATGTATCAGTGTCCGGCGCTAATGATTTGGGGGATTTCCGGGTTTCAGTAACGGACCTTCAAAATGAAGGTATTCTGCCTAATACTGATTACAACCGTAGGACCTATGCCATGAATGGTTCCTATCAATTACATGACCGGGTGAAAGTTTCTTCTTCAATAAATTATGTGAATGGAAATAGCAAGAACAGACCAAATAATTCCTACGGCACGGAAAACATCATGTATCTATGGGTATGGTTCGGCCGACAAATTGATATGAGATCACTCAGGGACTATTGGCAGCCAGGTTTTGAAGGTGTGCAACAATTCAATTATAACTACAACTGGCACGATAACCCTTACTTCACCATGTACGAAAACACCAATGCTTTTGACAAGGATAGGGTTTTTGGGAATATCAAGGTAGATATTGACCTGGCTGAGAATTTCACGCTGATGATCCGATCCGGATTAGATTATTTCAACGAGCTCAGGACCGGTAAAAGGGCGTTCAGTACTCAGAGATTTGCCAATGGACAATTCCGGGAGGACGACATTTATTTTAAGGAGCAAAACACTGACTTCTTATTGACTTATAACAAGGAGATCAATTCGGATTTTCAATTAGGCGTATCTGTAGGTGGCAATCATAGAAATGAGGAAAACCGGTATCGAAGGTTCAGTGCTAACTCTTTATCAGTACCAGGCATATATAATTTCCAGAATGCCGCCGAACCCTTGTCTAAAACTCACTTTGATAGTGAGAAAACCGTAAATAGTTTGTACGCATTTGCCAACATATCTTATAAGAATATACTTTTTCTGGATGTAACCGGAAGAAATGATTGGTCTAGTACCTTGCCCTCTGATAACAATTCGTATTTCTATCCATCCGTTAGTGCAAGCGCTATTATTTCCGATGTGCTCAAATTTCCCAGCGCGTTTTCTTTTGTTAAAGTACGGGCCGGATGGGCTATTGTAGGTAACGACACGGACCCCTATCAACTGAGGAATACTTTCGCATTCAGCGAACCATGGGGTAATGATCAGCGGGTAAGCGCCTCTTCTACACTAAAGAATGCGGATCTAAAACCTGAAAAAGCGAATTCCATAGAATTAGGCGCTGATATTCGGTTTTTCGAAGGTAGGCTAGGCCTGGATTTCACATACTATCAGGCTGATGTAAAAAATCAGATCTTGACCTTGCCGGTTTCAAATACTTCCGGTTTCAGTTCCAGGATAATCAACGCTGGGAAAATTGAGAATAAGGGGATAGAGATCATGCTAAATGCCACCCCAATTACTGCACCAAGTGGATTTACCTGGAATACCTTGTTGAACTTTACCCGTAACAGGGGCAAAGTAAAGGAACTTACCGATGGCCTCGATACTTATCTCATTTCCAGTAACTACGTGCAGGTTCTGGCAAAAGTAGGAGGACGAGTAGGAGATGTTTACGGTACCGGGTTCGTTACTGTGGACGATCCTTCAAGTCAGTTCTTTGGCGAGGTAGTTCACAATGAAGACGGATTTGCACTCCGTGATCCAACCATCAAGAATCTCGGTAACTACAATCCTGATTTCATGATGGGGTTCCAAAATGATTTTTCCTACAAAGGTTTTAACCTGGGCTTCCTTTTCGATTGGAGACAGGGCGGCGTAGTTAATTCCAGGACAGTACTTATCGGTGGAACTTCCGGTATGATGGATTTTACCGCTGTCGGCCGCGAGGAAGGGATCATCAGTGATGGAGTGATTCTTCAGGCAGACGGTTCCTACAGACCTAATGATGTGAGATTGAGCGGAAGGGATTACTACTGGTGGAGGTACAATAGAGGCAACGAAGAAGTGGGGATGTTCGATGCTTCTTTCCTGAAATTGCGTGAAGTAAAGCTGGGATATTCACTTCCTGGCTCACTTTGGGGAAACCTGCCTATTCAGTCTGTAACCTTCTCAGTGGTAGGAAGAAATCTAGCGTTGTGGACAGAAAATCCACATTTCGATCCCGAGACGTTGTCATTTAATGGTGCTACAATCATTCCAGGAGTAGAAGATATGGCAACTCCAAGTACTAGAAGCGTTGGTTTCAACCTCAATGTGCAATTTTAAAGATATAAATCATGAAAAATAATAGATTAGTAATACTTGCCGCGGTGGTTATGGTTATCGGTTGCACCGATGATTTCGAAGAGATCAACACCAATAATAATCAACCTGAAGAGGCCAGTTCCAACCTGATCCTGGCTGAAGTTATTTCCAATTCCGTAGGCCGGGTAGCATTGGAGGGTTGGAACGGTGGAAATATTGTGGCTCAATTGACCGCTAAGATCAACTTTACTGGGTTTGACCGATATAATTGGGGATCAGAGTCCGGTTTATGGAATGGATTTTATGATGATCTGCCGGAATTGGAAATTATTTTGCAAACCAGTAGGGCCGAAGGTTCCAGGAATACCAGCTATGAAGGGATTGCCCTGGTCTTGAAATCCTGGATTTTCTCAATGCTCACGGATAACTGGGGAGCGGTCCCGTATTCTGAAGCGATAAAAGGGGAAACTGAGGGAAATTTTAAACCCGTATATGACAGTCAGGAGCAGATCTACAACGGCATTCTAGCCGATCTGGTAACTGCAGAGGGACTATTAGCACAAGGACAGCCGATTGTCGGAGGCGACTTACTGTACAACGGTGACGTCAATAAATGGAGAAAATTGGCCAATTCATTACGGCTACGATACCTTATGAGGATCTCCAACAAAGTTGATGTCAGTTCAGAAATGCAATCCATTGTGGATGTTGGAAACATCTTTGAAAGCAATGATGATAATGCGGTTATGGTATACCCAGCCACTACCCAGGTAGATTCATGGCCGGTCAGTACCTCTCGGATCGGAAGTTTTGACGAACATAGGTTAAGTCTTACCAGCGAGTCGGTGTTGAAGGCGTATAATGATAATCGGTTATTTACCTGGTTTCAACCCACGGACAATCCGGATGATGATCCTAATTTAATTACTGGTATGCCCAATGGATTAAGTGAAGACAATGCCTCGAACTACAACGGCGGAGCAAAGAATGTTTCAAGGTTAAATCAACCCTTGTTTTTCGATTCTCCGAATTCCGTAAGAGCTGCATTGATGCAATACGCAGAAGTGCAGTTCATATTGGCGGAAGCGGCCCAAAGAGGCATGATTACCGGTGATGCCAAAACCTACTATGAAAATGGAGTTGCTGCGTCGTTTGAGTATTGGAATACTGATCAGAATATCCCTGCTTACCTTTCACAGCCAGGAGTAGCCTATGATGGTAAATTGGAAACCATAATTACTCAAAAATGGCTGGCCTCATTTCTGGTAGGATATGAGGCATGGTATGACTTCCGCCGTACAGGATTGCCCTCTTTAATTATTCCGGGTCCGGACAACGTGAATGAAGATGTAGTTCCGGTTCGATTCATGTACCCAGATGTGGAGCAGAGTTTAAATGCGGATAATTATCAGGCAGCGGTGGCCGCGATGGGTGGTGATGACAATATCAACGTGAAAGGTTGGTGGGAGTCCAATTGAGTGTATAGCCACAGTTTATGGAAATAAAGCAGACATAGAGATACATCCTTGGGTGTATCTCTATTTTATGCAACATTCCTGTATATAAGCAACTAATTAACAGAGCAACCATGAGAAAACTATTATTAGTATACCTCCTATTTACCTGCAACACAGCTTTTGCACAGAAAACAGAAAATGTAATATTAATCACTCTGGATGGATTTCGTTGGCAAGAGCTTTATAATGGAGCGGACTCATTACTTATAGATGATTCCGGCTACGTTGAGGATCCCGAAGGGTTAGTTAGCGAATTCTGGGATAAGGACCCACTAACAAGAAGACAAACCCTACTGCCTTTTTTCTGGAGTACCATTGCCAAAAATGGTCAGCTTTATGGTAACAGGAAATATGGAAGTAAGGTAGATTGTTCGAATCAAATGTGGTTTTCCTATCCGGGTTATAATGAGATTCTTTGTGGCTTTGCCGACGATGAGCATATTACCAGTAATAGTAAGACCAATAATCCCAATACTACCATTTTGGAATATCTTAATAAACAGCCAGCTTACCAGAATAAAGTTGCCGCATTTGGCTCTTGGGAGGTATTTCCATACATAATCAATGAGGAAAGGAGCGGTATCCAGGTAAACGCGGGGTTTGCCAAGGCCCGTGGGAACCTCACTGAAATAGAACAATTTCTCAACAAAATTCAAGATGAGATCAGAGGGCCATGGGATGGAGTAAGATTGGATGTTTTTACTCATCATTATGCGCTGGAAGAACTAAAAAAGAACAAACCCAAAGTAATATATATTTCCTATGGTGAGACGGATGATTACGCCCACCAGGGCCAATACGATCAATACCTAAAATCAGCGCGGCAAACGGATGCTTATATTAAAGCGTTATGGGATTTTGTACAGTCCGATGAGCAATACAAAGATAAGACTACGTTTATTATTACTACTGATCATGGTAGAGGCACGCAGCCCAAAGATACCTGGCGACATCACGGTAAACAAATTGTTGGAGGTGGAGAAATATGGATTGCGGTACTGGGTCCTGATACCCCAGCTTTGGGTGAGGTAAAAGAAAAGGGACAGCTTTACCAAAATCAGGTGGCCGCCACCGTCCTTGCAGCGCTTGGTATGACATATGATGAACCAAAAGCCGGAAAAGCTATCGAAGGTGCCATTACACAATAAGAGGTAATTGAAATCACATGCAAAAATAGTTATTGTTGGGGGAGGTATAATAGGTTGCAGTACCGCTTATCATTTAACGCTGATGGGCGAAAAGGACGTGGTTATTATTGAAAAGGGTGAATTGACCGGTGGATCCACCTGGCATGCTGCGGGATTGGTGGGCCAACTCCGTTCCTCGAGGAATGTAACCAGAATGCTCAGGTACAGTACTGAGCTCTATGATAGGCTTGAAGCGGAGACAGAACAAAATACCGGGTTTAAATCGGTTGGTGGCTTGAGAGTTGCCAGTACCCCGGAACGGTGGGAAGAACTTAAAGCCTTAGCCACCATGGCCAAAACATTTGGTTTGCCCATGGACATGCATACCCCGGAAGAAGCAGTAGAACTATTTCCTTTGATGATCAAAGACGATATAGTAGGTGCCTCTAATTTGCCAACAGATGGTTACGCGGACCCCAATGGAATTACCCTGGCGCTCTCCAAAGGCGCGCGTGGCCGCGGAGCTACATTCTATACCCATAACCGTGTGGTTGGAATGAAGCTTCTGGCCGATGGTCGTTTTGAAGTTGAAACTCAAAACGGCAAGATTACCGCTGAATACTTTCTGAATTGTGCTGGAAATTGGTCTTATGAATTGGGACAAATGTTGCAAGTAAATGTCCCTATTCAGCCAATGGAGCATCAATTTATGCAAACTAAGACAGATACCGGAAACTCTGGTAAGGAAATGCCTACCATGAGGGATCCCGATAATCTCTGTTATTACAAACAGGAAGGGAATTGGCTCACCATGGGAGGGTACGAGCATAAGCCCATGGTCTGGGCTGATAACGGCGTACCAACTAATTTTGGGCAGCAACTGTTAATTTCAAACTTTGAACAATTCGAACAAATTATGGAGCCGTGTCTGCGGCGGACTCCTGATTTGGCCGATGCCGAAATCCATCAACTGATTAACGGGCCTGAGGCTTTTACCACTGATGGCAACCCTATAATGGGTGAAGTTCCGGAAGTGAAGAATTATTTTGTAGCTGCTGGATTCAATGCGTTTGGTATAGCCGCTGGCGGCGGCGCTGGTAAGATGATGGCTGAATGGATCTTAAGCGGCGCCCCTTCCATTGATTTATGGAAGCTGGATGTACTGCGATTTGGCAAACACCATCGCTGCAGGGATTTTGTGAGAGACCGAACCATTGAAAGCTATGCCCATCATTATGCAATATCTTGGCCTGAAGAAGAAATGGCTTCTTGTCGCCCTTTAAAAATCAGCCCCTTATACCAGTGCCTGAAGGATCAGGGGGCTGTATTCGGTACAAAGTTTGGATGGGAACGTCCTAATTGGTTTGCTCCTCAGGGTGTTCAACCCAAAGATATATATTCTTTTGACCGGCCGAACTGGTTTGAGCATGTAGGGAATGAGTGTAAAATAATTCGAGAAAAAGTCGCCATAATTGACCAGAGTTCTTTTTCAAAATTCGAGGTTACCGGTGTTGGCAGTTTGGAGTTTTTACAAAGAATTACCGATAATCAAATTGACAAACCCATCGGCTCCATTACCTATACTCAAATGCTAACGGGAAAAGGGGGAATAGCCTGCGATTTAACCGTTACCCGGTTGGCGGAAAGTAAATTTTACATTACCACCGGTACGGCTTTTGAAACCCACGATCTATATTGGATGAATCGATCTTTGCCAACGGATGGGACTGTTACTATTAACACCGTTACTGGTAGTAAAAGCACTATAAATCTATGTGGTCCAAAGTCAAGACAAGTGTTGGAGGCAGTATCTCGTGATGATGTTTCCAACGAAAAATTCCCTTATCTAACTGCGCGTGAGATTACCATAGGCTATGCCCCTGTTTTGGCCTTGCGGGTCACCTATGTGGGAGAGTTGGGATGGGAACTGCATATCCCCACCGAGTATACTCTATATGTATATCACGAACTTTGGAAGGCGGGGCAGTCTCATGGTATGATAAATGCTGGATATAGGGCTATTGAGTCACTTCGGCTGGAGAAAGGATACCGGTACTGGAGTGACGATATCACTCCGGATTATACTCCCTATGAAGCTGGCTTAGGATTTTGCGTCAAACTTGATAAAGGTAATTTTATTGGGCGGGAGGCACTGATTACCAAAAAGCGGCATGGATTGAAAATCAAACTATGTACAATTACAGTAGACGATCCAACCGCGGTAGCCTTTGGCAAAGAAGCCATCATGGATGGAGAAAAGGTCATAGCCTCGGTGACCAGCGCAGGATATGGACATACCATTAAAAAGACTATTTTATTTGCTTACCTTCCTCTGGAGTACGCCAAACCGGGTACTAAATTAACCGTGGAAATACGTTTGAAAAAATTTGAAGGAAGAGTGGAAAACAACACCATTGTAGATCCTAAAAACATAAAGGTGAAAATGTAATGTTAGATAAGATCACCAAACAGTGGCAGGTTAGGATTTTCGCAGTTACCTGGCTGGGTTATGCGGGTTTCTATTTCGTCAGGAAGAATTTTAGTGTAACCATGCCCATCATCGTTGATGAGTTTGGTTATACTAAAAATGATCTGGCTATAGTACTTACGGTCTACAGCCTGGCCTATATGGTGGGGCAGTTTGTAAGCGGCTACCTTTCAGATAGATGGGGCCCACGATTGATTGTTAGCCTAGGGCTGGCCATTGCGGTGGTAGCTAACATTACTATGGGACTAATGGGTAGCCTAGCGGCGTTTATTTTTCTTATGGGTACCAATGGTCTGGGGCAATCTACCGGATGGTCAGGTCTGGTAAAGAATATGACCCCATGGTTTAGTCCCAATAAAAGGGGCGTGGTGATGTCATGGTGGTGTACCTGTTACGTAGTGGGTGCGTTTCTTGCAACCATTTTTGCTACCTACTGGGCCAACAATGATACCATTTTAGTGGAGTGGGGGTGGAAAAGAGCTTTTATATTTCCTGCAGGGTTAGTGGTAATCATTATGCTCTTATATAGCTCCGTAACTCGCAACCGCCCTTCTGATGCCGGGTTGCCTGTATTGTTTGAAGAGGATGGAGACAATGAAGCAGCTACTGTAAAGGGCGAACGACGCCTTCTCATTAAGTCTTTGGTGGTAAAAAGTGAGCTTTGGGTGGTTTCCTTTATCTATTTTACTCTTAAACTAACCCGTTATGTATTTTTGTTTTGGTTGCCTCTATATATGGTGGAGGCATTGCAATACTCCACCGAAGATTCGGGCTACCTGTCATCAGTCTATGAATTGGTAGGTTTTTTCGGGGTGATATCTGCAGGTTATATTTCCGACCACCTTTACCAGTCAAGAAGGTTTCCGATCGTGGCGATTATGTTGTTCCTGATGGCGGTGATATGTTTTATTCAACCTCTGATCGCTGATTTGGGTATGTTGGTTATCGGGATTAACATCGGCCTGATCGGAATAATGACTTACGGACCAGATTCTTTGCTTAGCGGGGCTACTGCCATGGATATAGGAGGTAAGAAAGGGGCAGCGATGGCCGCCGGCATTATTAATGGGGTAGGCTCGGCAGGTCAATTGCTATCTCCTTTGATCGCCGCTTATTTTTCAGAGCAATTCGGTTGGAATGCTTTATTTTATGGATTTGTAGTATTAGCCCTGGTTGGGGCGGGACTGGCTGTCAGTAAATGGAATTATGTGAGTAAACTGGTTGACCGAGAGCGGCCATCAGGCAGCTGATGGCCCGGTACAGGCTGGATACCAATTGAGTAGAGCATTGCACCAACGATTGTATGCTATTGAATTGATACAAATACTTATATGGAAATGACCAAGGAGGTACTGGTTATAGGTGGAGGAGTAATTGGATGTGCAATAACCTACTATTTGGCTAAACAAGGGGTCGAAGTGGGGTTGATCGAAAGAAATACCGTAGGATCTGGTAGTACTAGTCTTGCTGCCTCCCTGCTGACCAAAGCACGCAGCAACCCTGCCATCATCCCACTGGTCCAGGAGTCATATAGGGCTATGACTGAACTAAATGACAGGTTAGAGCACCCATTAAAAGTGCATCAAGTAGGGAGTTTACATCTGGCTGCTTCGGCATCCACGGTGGACGCACTCAATAATCTAAAGCGGATCGCTGATGAATTTAATATTGAAAACCAGGATATCGAAATTGATGGTTTAATAATGATGGTACCTTGGTTAAATACCGAGGAAATCCTTGAGGCCACTTTTATGCCTGAAGATTGCTTTACCGACGCCTATGTCCTGGCCAACGGATACTTGGAAATGGCAAAACGGCTCGGTGCCACCATACACCAAAATACCGATGTTAAGGCGTTAATCCTCCAGGACGCCTGTGTAGCAGGGGTATCAACTTCAAAGGGAGTCATGCATGCGACCCATACTATTGATGCAGCAGGTGCCTGGGCGAATTTAATATCTCTTCAAGCCGGTGTACATCTGCCTATGGCCCCCATAAGAAGTAATTATTGGATCACCACCCAGAATCCTCAGCTTTTCAGCCCGAATCAACCCATTGTGATACTTCCGGATGCTTCAGCTTACACCCGTCCGGAATCTGGTGCCTTACTGTTTGGATTGCGAGAGTCAAACTCGGTTCATTTTGATCCAAGAAACCTCCCTGAAGATTTGACGGGGTATGTATTTGGTGATCCTGAAGATCGATGGAACATCCTAATCCGGCAGGGAGATAAACTACAAAGATTTTTTCCGGAGTTTGCTAATATTGAGATACCACAATATATCGCAGGTCTGTCCACCTATACTCCCGATGGTATGCCTGTGCTGGGAGGATTACCGGGTTTGAAAGGATTCTTGGCTGCCACGGGTTGCTCAGGAGCTGGTGTTGCAATTTCCGGAGGTATCGGTAGAATCATGTTTGAATTAATTACAGGTATCACACCATATTGTGATATTGACCCATTTCGACCCAACAGGTTTGGCAAGGTAGACGCTCTTTGTAAAGACTTCAGACAACGATGTGCGGATGCTAGATCCAACAAAAAGTCAGGATGATAATTGCTTGGCCATCAACCAGTAATAACTATAATAGTAATTATGTAGAAATGCTCAAACACCTGATTCCAAACCATCTCTTCACTTTGCTATCCTATTATTCGCAGTTTCGTTGCTTTAATTGGCCCCGGGATGATGAATTTACAGCATTTATGTTCCAAGATATGTTGTCATCAGAAATTACTAGCCAGCCTCATTTGGCTACATCTTATAGTTAAAACATAGGGGGTAACGCCAACTACAAGACCTGAATCCTATTCCATTACTGAATGGTTCTGCCGTTGGAGTTGAAGCAACAGCTATGATTATGGAAATTTGGGTTGTGGATATCAGGAGAATCTGAGAAGGTAAATTTTGCCATGATATACTTTTGTGAATAAACACTATTACTCCTCAATCTCAATCTCCCACTTCCACTCCAACTCACACTCCAACTCACACTCACACTCACACTCCAACTCACACTCACACTCACACTCCAACTCACACTCACACTCAATATGGGGAATTACCCGAACGAACTCCTGCGGAGGAACCCCCGACCTCAGGGTTATGAACCTCAAATATATTGGTGTTAATTGGTGCTAACTGGTTCTAAATGATGCACCTAAAGAAAATCGATAAACCATTTGAGACCAGTTAAAACCGGTTAGAACCGGGATTTGTTGTACCTATGTTGTACCCAAATTAAGCTCAAGTGTGAAATAGCTATTAAATGTTCAAACTGGCAGCTGAGTTCCTTAAATAGTTTTCCCTAACCACCTTGGCAGTTTGATGTACACCGGAATGATGCCACCCAGGAGGCATGATTAAATACAGTAGTTTATTCTTCAAGCCAGGAGCGTGATAAACGTCTTTAACCAATGCCACAATTTCCCCGAAGTACACGTCAAAGAAATTCCCGGAATTCATCTTGCGGGTAATTCCATACTCAATTTTAATGGAATGCTGCTCGTCTTGAAAGGTACCGAATAGCTTATCCCAAATATTGAGAAGATTGCAAAAATTTCGATCCATATACAGGGGATTGCGGGCATGGTGCACCCGGTGATGCGAAGGGGTGAGAATGATTTTATTCAGGAACCCTAATCTGCCATCTTTAAGCAAATTTTCACCAATATGAATGAAAGCCCCATAGGTGCCGTCAACAAACATAATGATAAACAATAGTCCTGGTTGCACACCCAGCAAGATGCACACCGTAGTACGTATAACATCTGCATAGGGCGCTTCCAGGAAAAAATGTGCATGTGTGACCGAAAGATTCATCTCCTCCGGGGCATGATGGGTGGAGTGCAAGCACCAGAAAAGTCGAACTTTATGACCCAGATAGTGGTAAACAAAGTGGCCTAACTCCCAAGCCACATAGCCATATAAAAACCAGTACCAGGTAAGGGTAGTTTGGAAGGGTGCAAATTCCTGAAAAAGACCAATGCAATAGGTAACCATGGCAATGGCGATGAACCTACCGGCGAATCGATTAAATATGTATATCAAAAAATTCACCTTATACACTTTGGCCTGTGGTCTTTTGTAGATCAAACCTAAAATCAACTCCAAAATAAGCAGCAAAGGTATGATTGGGTAGATAAGGGAAGTTATCCCTTGGTAGGTTCTGAATTTACTGTAGTCCCCTGTATTCAGGATTTCAATTACTTGTCCTATGCCCAGAAAACCAATCAACTCATTTATTAGTGTTTCGAAGACTTCCATGATCGAAGGTAATTATTTATTAAGGCAGGTCAAAGCTCGCTCTTATCGTTGTTCGATTTATAACCAAAAGGATCGGACCAACTAGTTTGGCCCTGTCCTTTTTACATACTAAAATAATATTGCCGCGTTAGCCAAATTGGCTACAGTGTTCAACATACCTATTGTACTGTTAAAACGGAGCAGATTCTAATGTCCGATTTTTCGCATTTCACAAATTATTATCCATAGGATAAAAGCAGAATCTTTCAGGATGGTTTTAACATTATGGAACAATGGACATGCGGGAGTAATTATGTTGTGGGATGATTGAACTAGTACAGGCTATACAGCGACCAACAAGCTGGCTATCTTATTGCCGATCCTTAAATACCCGCTTCATCACCAAATCCTTATAACTCCGGCCAATAGGGATCATCTTATCACTAATACGTAGCTGATTTCCTTCAAGGGTTTTTATCTTGTCGATAGGAACAATGTAAGATCGATGTACCCGTAAAAATCTATTTTTTGGAAGTGTCTCCTCCAAACTTTTGAGTGACTGCAGGGCTATTATTCTTTCATCCTTAGTGAAGTACGAAACGTACTCTCTAAGCCCCTCTATATACATGATATCATCCAAAATTATTTTATAAACTTTGTGATCTGCGTTTACTGTAATATAATCGGCCGGTTGCTGGATTTTACTGGTATCACCCTTTAGTTTTAATAGTTCAATGGCTTTATTGGCGGCTTGCAGGAAGCGTTCAAAAGTAAAGGGTTTGAGCAGGTAGTCTACGGCATTTAATTGGTAGCCTTCTACTGCATATTCAGAGTAGGCGGTGGTGAAAATTACCATCGGTTTATTACTCAAGGTCTTCAACATTTCCACTCCGGATAACTGGGGCATCTGAATATCTAAAAACATCAGGTCAATGGTTTGATCTTGTAAGAAATTGATCGCTTCCAACGGGTTTTTGAACTGCCCCAGGAATTCAAATCCCGACAACTTTTTGATGAAATCTTCTAAGGTGTTCCGGGCTAGTTGCTCGTCATCTACCACAATACACTTTATTCTCATAGCAGTAACGTAAGTTTGACCGAGAATCTATTTTCATTTTGATCAATATCCAGGTTATAGTTATCGGGATAGAGAAGCGTCAACCGCCTGGTGACATTGTTTAGACCAATTCCACCTACTTTATCCAAAGTATAGGATTCTTTCGGAATGCTGTTATCCACCTGAAAATCGATTTGTCTAGTGGTTGCCTTCATATTAATTTCGATCCAACCATTTTCAGTATCCTCAATTCCACTGTGTTTAAAGCTATTTTCGATAAAAGGAATTAGCAGCATTGGCTCTATCCACACCTGGTCATTTTCAATATCAAAACTGACGGTTATGTTTATGTCCTGCTCCTTTAATTTTAACAAGCTGATATAATTTTGAATATAACTTATTTCCTTGCCTAATGGCACTTTGTTTTCCTTGCAATCATATATTATATATCGAAGCATATCAGAAAGTTTTACTAGCATCTGTGAGGTAAGGTCAGATTTTATTAATGCCAGGCTATTGATATTGTGTAGAGCATTAAACAAGAAATGCGGGTTAATTTGTGATCGTAGTAGTTTTAACTCAGTATCAAGATTTTCGCTCTTCAGATCAGCTGCTTCTTTATCTTTTTTAAGTGCCATCTGACTGGTCTTAAAAGCAGTAATTAAGAATAAAATCACCATGGTCAGTACCAAGTTATTGATGGTTAGCCTGCGGCTACCTGCTGCTCTGAAAGGACGGGCAAAACCTTCTTCGATGCGGGACCGCCGAGGTGCAAAATTCTCATTATTCATTAAAAGGTTGGTACTGATGAAGTCAAACAAAAAGTAAATCGCTACCAACGATGTCAGGATCATTAGGACGTATAATAAGTACTTCTTTTTGATAATAAATTGAGGTATCAAAATTTCTGTGTTGAGGTATACCACCATCAGTTGTGGAACTAAAAATATAACGGCTTGCTGAAATGCAGTGGCCAGTGGAAACCTTTCATAAAAAATAAAAACTGCGAAAATAAGGTATCCTATCCACAACCCAATGTGGAGAAGAAAATTAGATAGTTTGTATGATGCCTTCAGTTCTGGCATGTTCAAAATTAACCATTTCATTATTGATTGGGGCAGTTATTCAACCAACCCATTATATTTCCCTACCTACACCATAATATTATCAACAAACGGTAGCAACAGGCCTCCATCAAAGCATTGCTTTCTTTCTTCCACTGTGTTTCAACCCCTTGGTTTATTTTTATCAGTCGTTAATTGAAAAAATTTCGGCGTCTGGGTTCCATCTATAAAATTTGTCCCAGAACAATTAAAATTCACATTTAAATAGTGTAGAAGATGAAAAAGTATAAAGCTATACAGATAATGCTGTTAATATTTCTAACCATGAACGCAGCATTAGCGCAAAGATCCAATGTGGACCCAAAACAGGCGGCAAAAGAGCAGACTGAAAAGATGAAAACCAGTTTGAATTTGTCCGCCGATCAACTTAGTCAGGTAGAGCAAATCAATTTAGAAGCAGCTGAAAAAATGGCGGCAATTAGGAGTAACGGCCTCGCAGATCGTCGTGCTGTTAGAGATGAACTGGAAGCTGTCGGCCAGGAAAGAGACCAACAGCTGATCGAAGTCCTAAATGATGAGCAATTAGCAACCTGGTCTAAGTTAAGGGCTGAGGCCAAGCAGAATCGTACCGGGAAACGAGGTACAAGAAATAATTAGAATTTCATCTTAAAACAGGTGCATACATTTTGCAAACAAGTGGGTCTATTGGGGCTGATTCTTGCCCTGATTACTGGCACTAAGCCGATAATAGCTCAGGTAGATGATTCCTTGCCATGTTTAGAGGTTGATGGCAAGGATGACGATTGGCCTCAATTGACTTACTATAACAAAGATCTCAAGGT
Source organism: Cyclobacteriaceae bacterium (assembly GCA_965224285.1). Taxonomy (GTDB): domain Bacteria; phylum Bacteroidota; class Bacteroidia; order Cytophagales; family Cyclobacteriaceae; genus JAJCYK01. The sequence continues at coordinate 882,955 of OZ245043.1, read as the reverse complement.
CATTTATGGGGTTTTTCTTGATCAGCATCAATTATATGTGTGTTTGAAAACTGATGATCCAGAGACCCAAAAGAAGATATTATTACAGGGAATGACTTTGTGGTTGGATACCAAGGGCAAGAAGAGAAAGAAGAAGGGAATTATATATCCGCTGGCCGCGTCGGATTATAAAAAATCTCTACAAAAAGCCAATGGAATTAATCAAGAACACCCCGAAGAATTGAAATATAGACTGGCTGAGTTACAGGAAATGGTTGAATTAAAGGGTTTTGTTGGCTCTGAAACTTTTTTAACCCGGCTGGACCAGATCAATAACGGGCTGGAGGTAGCAATTGATGTAGATGAGCAAGATAACCTCATTTATGAGGTTGCAGTTCCTTTTAAGCTGTTATATCAAAATGTGAAAAAAAGAAAAAGCAAATATCTGGGCATAGGATTTAAACTGGGTAGAGAAAGCGTAATGGGTGCCGTAACCAGGCCTCAGGCAAAGCTGAGAAAAGGAAGCGGCGGTAGACAGGGACGTAGCGGCGAAAGCAGATCACCCTCAAGGGAAATTGCGCCCCCTGTTCAATTTTGGGTCAAGGTTGAAGTAAAAAATAACTACTAGCGTAAGTGAAACCAGATAAAGCACATAAAAAGATAAGAATTGCCAAGCTCAAGAAGGTAAACATTTACCAGGTACCGGATAAATATTTTCAAACGCTACCGATGGTGGTGTGGAACAGAATAATTGGTGCACTTGGAGTGGCCTGGCTTGTACTAATTTTTGGCTGTGAAGATCCCGGAGAAATAGGACTAGGGTTCATACCCAATGATAACGGATTCTACTTTTCCGATACGGTCACGGTATCAACGTCCACAGTAACATTGGATTCACTACCTACATCGGGAACTGGAATAATACTAGTGGGGGAATATACGGATTTGGAACTTGGTCAAGTCAGCGCAAAATCATATTTCCAGGTAGGTTTGAGCTCAACCGAAGGGCTTTCAAGCGCTTTGCTAACCAATGATCAAGAAAGTGTTTTTGATTCATTGGCTTTGGTAATGCATTTCACTGGCTATAGTTATGGTGACACCACCAAAGCCCAAACCTTAAATGTACAGAGGATTATACAAACCTTCGAGCCTCCTTCTGGTTCAGTATTCCATAATAGCAGCCAATTAGCAGTTGAGGAGGAGCCTCTCGCATCGATCACATTTGTACCAAGGCCTAACCAGTTCGATAGCATAATTATGCGTTTACCGGATGCCCTGGGACAGGAGTTTTTCGATCTGGCTATGTCCAGTGCTAGTGAGATGAGCTCTCAGGCTGACTTTTTGGAGTATTTCAAAGGCTTAGCTATAGTTGCCGATCGAAACGGTGGTGGTTCTGTGCTAGGGTTTGATGCTACTGGCACTAGTATCTTCATGAGGCTCTATTATCATGATCATGATGAGATGGTAGCGTATAAATCCTATACTTTTCCTTTGATTAATGAACAACATCAATTCAATTATTTACAAGGTGACCGGAGCAATACCACATTAAGTGTGTTACAAACACAAAGAGAGTCATTATCAGCTGCGGAAACTGGCGAGCAATCGTTTGTCCAGGCCGGTACGGGTGTGATGACCAAAATAGAGTTCCCTTATTTAGCAAATCTGACCCAGACAGAAGGCTTTTTTATAATCAATGCGGAATTGGAGATCAGACCAGTTCAGGACTCCTACAGTCAATGGCATTATCTTCCCGATAGTCTAATTCTGTACCAAACCGATGAATTTAATACCATAGGGGAACCTGTACCAATAGATTTCTCGGGGTCTGTTCAGTACGCCGGATTGAACCTGGATGAAGAATTAAACTTGGATACTTACTACAGTTTTTCACTTACTGAGTACCTGGAAAATGAAGTGTTTCAAAGCGCTATTCAACATGGACTTTTACTGGCCACACCTCCGGGAAATTACACTACAACTGTGGACAGATTGTATGTTGGGAGTAATAGAAATCAGGAAAATTTAACCCGACTTAAACTGAACTATATTGTTAGCAATCAAAATATAAACTAATCGATATGAATAAATGGATATTACAGGTGGTAATTATTTTAACTTCTTTATCCTGCGGAACGGGTGAGGAGGTGCTACTTGAGCTAGGAAACTGGAAGGAGCTTTCTGATTTTGAGGGTGTGATAAGAAGCGGAGCTGTGGCTTTTGCCATAGGAGATAAGGGATATGTAGCTACCGGCTATGATGGTTTTGAAAGATTGAATGACCTTTGGGAATACGATACTGAGAAGAATTTCTGGATTCAAAAGGCCGATTTTCCTGGAGTAGCCCGCAATGCGGCGATTGCATTCTCTGTAGGAGGTAAGGGTTACCTGGGTACCGGATACAATGGCAGTGATGAACTGAAAGACTTCTGGGAATATGATCCAGTTTTGAACAGTTGGGAGCAAAAGGAGGATTTTGGAGGTTCTGCCCGGTTTGGAGCGGTGGCGTTTTCCATCGATGACAAGGGCTATGTGGGAACAGGCTTTGACGGCAATGATCTAAAGGATTTTTGGGAATACGACCCTCAATCTGATGTATGGACCCAAAAAGTTAGCGTAGGAGGTTCCAAAAGGTTAAACGCCTTCGGTTTTGTCATCGACGGCCTGGGATATATAGGAGGGGGGAAACACAATGGAGTTTTTGAAAACGACTTTTGGGCTTATGATCCTATAACTGATTCATGGCTTGAAAAACACCATCTGGATGATGATACTTGGGGTGACCCACAGGTACTCAGAGAGAATACAGTAAGTTTTTCCATTGAGGGGAAAGGATATATTTCAACTGGTGCTCATGGAGCCTTGTTGTCCTCTACCTGGGAATACGATCCTCAGGGAGACTACTGGGAGGAGAAAACTGCATTCGAGGGAACCTCAAGAGAAGAGGCGGTAGGATTTGTGATCAACAATGTTGGATATATTACTACTGGCAAAAACGTAAGTCTTAGATTGGATGATATATGGCAATTTGAACCATTAGAGCCCTATGATGAAGAGGATTGACCACGGCTTTACCCCTGAGGTAATACTTATGGTGCTATCGATAATGGTAGTATTAGTTACCTGGAAACTAGCTGTTGCCGGCCCCCATAAAGAGGTTGTTGAGATAAGAACTTTTAAGACTGATTTAGGGTGGGGCTATGAAGTTTTAATTAGTCGCAAAACTGTAGTTTACCAGCCTTTTATACCTGCATTAGAGGGAGTCAAAGGTTTTGATTCTGATGAGGATGCCAATAAAGTGGCCCGCCAGGTAGCGGATAAAATCCTCCAACAGCAAAGCCCAACCATCAATCGGGATGACTTAGCTGGATTAGGGATCATCATGCGTTAGCCAAGTTTTATTCTATTGATTACTCAGTTATTCAGCATTTATCAATAATCTCAATCAATACATAGTAGGGATTACTGGTCCCATTGTCCCAGTATATTTCGACATCTTCAACCGCCCTATTTCGAATATCAAAAAATGAGAATATCGGTGGAACCAATACTTCGGTATTGTAAATGCTTAGCCCAACTGGTGTTTCAGATACAGTGGTAATTCCACCGATATAGTGCAAAACAGAACTGACAGGAATGGTTTCATCCGTTGGCTACTAACCAAAAATCTCTACTTCCTTCAGTCACATCTTCTCTAACAGTTCTGGTAACGAACTGATAATACTTTCCCCATGCGGCTTTAATCCTGATCCTATCGGAGGTTTGATAATTGGCAGATCTCCTGGGCTCCAGATAACTTTGTTCACTTCTCAACCAATGGGTTGGTAGGTTCTCTTTGTCATTTTTTGAGAACATAAGTACCCTCGTTGATTTTTGATGGCGCTTGGTTGAAAAAACATAACAACCATTAACGAAAGCCGTTTAATCTCCTGAAGATCAATGAAATATAAGGTAAGATGAATTATAAAACAGCAATAATAATCGTTTTAGGGTTTGTGATTATTTCAGGGATACCTCAGGAAGGATTTGCCCAGAAAAGAATTGAATATCATAAACCTCATCACACATATCGTCAATTGCCAAAAAGGGGACAGAAGATAGTAAGGCTTGGAGGCCCCGCGGTAGCGGTAAAGTTCAGAGGGATTAATTATCATATCGTAAGGGGAATATTTTATAAGCCCCTGGGAGGACAATTTGTGGTAGTGGCCCCCCCGGTTGGAATACGAGTCAATGCATTGCCGCCCGAGCATATTGTGGTGAACCTCAGATCTGAATCATACTTTTATAATTATGGAACTTTCTACTGTAGGGTCGGCACATCAAGCCAGTACGAGGTGGTCCCACCACCGATAGGAGCCATGATACCGGCTTTACCGGAGGGGTATAATACAACCATTATTGACGGCCGGAAATATTATGAATTGGACGGGGTTTACTATCAAGAAGTAATCACAGAGAACCAGGAATTGTGGTACGAAGTGGTGGGCGCCAACAGCGGATCCACAGGGTAATACGAGGTCTATTGAAGGCTTTTTTTACTACTCCATAAGAACCTCGGTTGATTTTTCTTGCCCATTGGTTGAAAACATTTTTTAGCCCCTGTTTTATATCCCTCCTTTACTACTATTGGAGCCAGTCAAAGCACCACCGAAGGCCGGATCAATTATGATATGACAGGAAAGAAAAATTTCATAACCATTTCATTGCCCGGTTGGAAGGATATAGTCATCATATTTACTCTGCTGGCAATAGCTCACTCTGCCTTGGCCCAGGACTATACTATATTTGGTATGGTAAAGGATAACGAGGATCGCTCACCGCTAATCGGAGCCCATGTAACTCTAGTTAGTGCGCAGGATTCCACGGACAGATATTTCGCGGTTAGTGATGAGGCCGGAAGGTTTGAATTTGCTATCACAATTTCGGGATCCTATGTATTAGAGACCCGCTATTTGGGCTACTTGGACTCGGATCTAAAGGTAAAGATCAATACTTCTGCTAGGGATTTGGGAATCATTTATTTAATTCCTGAAACCAGGTTGTTGGAGGAGGTCCAGGTCAAAAGTAGAACACCTCCAGTCATTCAAAAGGGAGATACAGTTCAGTATAATGCCCAGGCGTATAAGACCCATCCTGATGCCAGCGCTCAAGATCTAATCGTCAAGATGCCTGGCATTGTCATTGAAAATGGCACAGTTAAAGCACAGGGAGAAGATGTCCAAAAGGTACTGGTAGACGGGAAGGTATTTTTTGGTGATGATCCTGCGATAGCGCTAAACAATCTGCCTGCTGAAGTGATTGATAAGATCGAAGTATTCGACAAATTGAGTGATCAGGCCCAATTTACCGGATTTGATAACGGCCAGTCGATAAAAACCATCAACATCGTCACCAAAACCGAAATGCGCAATGGGCAATTCGGTAAGGCATACGGGGGATTGGGCACTGACGACCGTTACATGAGCGGCGGTAATCTGAATATGTTTAACGGCGACAAGAGGATCTCCATTTTGGGGCTGGCAAACAATGTAAATCAACAGAATTTTGCTGCCGCGGATTTACTGGAAGTTATTGGCAGCAGCAGTCAACGGCGAATGGGGGGAGGGGGCCGATCGGGAAGAACAGGAGGGCAAGTACGATCAGGGGGTGGACGCCCAGGCGCTACATTTAGTCAGCGCGGGAGTATTAACGATTTCCTGGTTGGCCCACAAGCAGGCATCAATACTACTAAAGCTTTCGGGCTTAACTTCAGCAACACATGGAATCAAAAGCTCGATCTAACCGGAAGCTATTTCTATAATCAAACCAACAATATCACCGATCAATCACTGTTACAGGAGTATTTTATTCCCGGAGATTCCAACCAATTTTATCAGGAGCACAATTTGGTAGATAGCAAGAATATCAATCATAGGGTCAATATAAGAGCCGAGTACAAATTTGACAGGTTTAATTCTCTGGTATTCACTCCCCGGTTAAGCTTTCAGTCGTACAAGTCATTTAGCTTTCTAAAAGGAATGAATTTCATTTCAAGCGGAGAGGAGATCAACGAGTTAACAGACAATTACCAAAGTCAAAATTCGGGATTTAATATCAACAGCAATTTACTTTACCGACACGCGTTCGCTAGAAGAGGAAGGACATTTTCAATAGATCTGCGCACCGAAACCAACAGTAAGGATGGCAAAACCAGTTTAAAAGCGGTCAATAAATACCCAGAGGAATCTACGGTAAATAATGACTCTATCGATCAGCGGTCCAATGAGGAGGCCAATGGTTATTTGCTCACGGCAAATATGGTATATACTGAGCCAATCGGTAAGAAGAACCTACTGCAGTTGTCTTTTAACAGGGCCTACACTAATAGTTTTTCCGATAAAAAAACATACAACCTAAATTCAATAGTTTATGATTACACGGCTTTGGATACCGCCCTAACCAATAATTTTGATAATGACTATTTTACCAACAAGTTTGAAACGGGTATCCGTCATCGCTCAAACGATTTGACGCTATCATTGGGAGTTGCTTTTCAGGTTGCTTCACTTCAGGGCAATCAATCCTTTCCAGTCATAAACAACACCAAAAAGCAATTCTTTAATGTACTTCCCACCGCGATGATGAGGTATAAGCTCAACGAGAAAAGCAGTATCAGAATGTTTTACCGCACCCAAACAAAAGCTCCTTCCATGGGTCAGCTGCAAAACGTGGTAGATAACTCTAACCCTCTTTTACTTACTGTGGGTAATCCGGATTTGAAACAAGAAGTTAGCAAGACCCTGATCACCAGATATTCCTGGAACAATCTTGAAAAATCCCGAAACATGTTTGTGTTTTTTTACTTAAAGAACACTTCAGACTTTATTAGTAATTCCACTGTCATAGCTGGCAGGGATACAGTTGACTTCGAAGGGATTACTTTAAACCCAGGTTCTCAATTAAGTTATCCGGTTAACCTGAGCGGATACTGGAATATGCGTAGTTTCTTCACCTATGGATTGCCTGTTGATCTCCTCAAATCCAACCTTAACTTTAACACCGGATTTGGCTATACTAGAACACCGGGGAGTATTAATGAAATCCTGAATATTTCCAACTCCTATAACTTCAGCCAGGGGGTGGTATTAGGCAGCAATATCAGTGAGCATGTTGATTTTACGGTTTCATACAACGGAAATTATAACATTGTTAAGAATTCCGTGCAATTGGAGATTGACGACAGTTATTATTACCATCTGCTGGGGATTAAGTTTAACTGGATTTTCTGGAAAGGGTTGGTATTAAACAACCAAGTCGTGCACAATTTTTATCAAGGCTTAGTCGGCAGTTTTAACCAAGATTACCTTTTATGGAATATCAGTTTTGGCAAAAAGGTTTTCGCTAATCAACGGGGTGAGATTAAGTTGACCGTATATGATCTATTGGACCAGAATCGCAATATTTCCAGAACCATTACTGACAGTTACATTCAGGACCAGGAAACGGAAACCCTAAGTCAATATTTTATGGTGTCATTCACCTATCATATTAGAAATTTCAAAGAAGCACGAAATGACAGAATGTAGCACCTAATACCAGGAGTTTAAGAAATATTAAAAAAATAAAATAAAATGACAATATGTTGTCAAAATGGTTATATATTGCGGTATGGAAAAACGAACTCCGGCAGGCCAATCTATGACCGATTTAATTTTAGAGATCTTCAGACTAAACGGTAGTTTGTTGAATGCAGGCAATCATATTGCTAAACCTTTTGGGCTTACCAGTGCACGATGGCAGGTAATCGGAGCTATTGAATTGGCCGACCAACCGTTGACGGTAGCCCAGATTGCTCGTCGTATGGGTTTGTCTCGTCAGGGAGTACAGCGCATTGTTAATGACCTGAAGAATCTCCAAATGGTAGTTATGAAGGCCAATATTGATCACAAACGCTCCCCGCTGGTTGCCATAAGCAAGAAAGGCAAAACCGTAATGGCCAAAATGGACCAGGCTCAGATTGCCTGGGTAAACCAGCTATCAAAGGGTATTGGAGAACAAGATATTAAGCAAACTTATGAAGTGATACAAGCCATTCGAGATCGAACTGACTCATTTGAAAATTAAATTAATAATATAAAAAATAGACGAAATGCCAGAACTAAAAGAACTCAATGAATATGTAAGTTTAGCAGACCAGATACGGTCAAACGAAAAAGGCGCAGTGGTGCTTATCAACGTCTTTACCATAGATGCCGGGGACGAAGCTGCATTGATTGCCGCCTGGTCTCATGATGCGGACTTTATGAAGCAACAACCGGGTTACATCTCAACACAGTTGCACAAGGCCATCGGTGGTAGTACCACTTTCGTAAATTATGCGGTGTGGGAAAGTGTAGAGAGCTTCCGTGCTGCATTTACCAATCCGGAGTTTCAAAAACGAATTGGAGAATACCCGGGTAGCGCCGTAGCTTCACCGCATTTATTCAAAAAGCTGGCAGTTGCCGGACATTGCGTGGCTTGAGAATCATGGAAGATCCCATTCAAAATGATTTAAGTCAGAAATACAGCAAGGGAACTATTGCTATTCATTGGATTACTGCCATTCTAATAGTTGTCTTATTTCCCCTGGGAAAGTATATGTCGGGTATTGATCCTTCTGAAAAAATGGGTTTGATAAAACTGCATGCCTTGCTCGGTATCATTGTGTTCATACTTACACTGGTGAGAAGCTGGCTGTTTTTCAAACGCAACCGTCCGGTCGACTTAAAAACTGGTTCGAAGTTTAATGATAGACTGGCGGTCTGGGTGCATAATGCATTTTACTTCCTGCTTTTTGGGATTGCGTTGTCTGGAATTGCCACCTTAGTTTTAGGAGGGTATGGAGAAGCCCTCAGAAGCGGAAATACTAACCTGATTGTACCAAGAGATGAAATTCCACCTTTAAAAGGACATGAATTGATGTCATTGGTCATGATTTTATTGTTGGTAATGCATGTGATCGGGGTCATAAAACACTACCTGGTAATGAAAGAGAACACTTTAAAGAGAATTATATAACCATATTCCCATCATTTTCTATACACAATACAAATGAAAAATATTGTATTTGTGGCTTTTTATCGCGCTGCTTATTGGTTGTAGCCAATCAAACGATCAAGATTCTGGTGGAAAACAAAGACAGCAGGAAACAACATCTGAAAACGACACTCGCGCAATTGGAAGATAGAACTTTGCGGTGGTTTGGGAGTGGGCCACCAACGACAAACAAGTGGTTTTAGACAACATGCTAACGATCTCAAAGGAGCTGACAGAGGTCTGGAAAAATGAGGTTATTGAAAACGCGTATTACGATGCAGAAGCGCAATTTGACAAAATCGAAAACTTACCTTTTACAAGGTAAGGAGCAACACCTGAATTTATAAGATTGCCTATACAGCAGCATTTAATTTCGCTTTAAAACAGTATCCCTTGGTATTTGGCCCAATCATGGATTTTATATATAAGAGGTTCCAATTGCTTACCATGTTCAGTCAAGCTGTAATCAACGGAGTTTTTTGAATAGGTGCCTCTTTCATGATCTACCATTTTGTTCATTTCTAGGTATCGCAACTCTTTTATTAGTACCCTGGGAGTAATGCCATCAAGTTCTTTCTTTAGCTCTGAAAATCTATTTGGCCCTTCACATAAGGATCCTAACTATATAGTTAAAGAGCTTTACCCTTTCACCGCTTCAATAGAAGCACCGTAGTTGATATGAAGCACATTGCCCTGGGGAGGTTCAACCTAAATAGAGGGTTAGGGTTGTTTTTAACCAAATAGTTAAACCATGCAGTTAAATATGCGTATATATTATTATGGAACATACATTACCCACCGAACAAAGGATCAAAGAAGCCGCTAAAAAGGTGTTTATCAATAAGGGTTTGGCTGGTGCCCGCATGCAGGAAATTGCTGATGAAGCACAGATAAACAAGGCCATGCTGCATTATTATTATCGCAGCAAGCAACAATTATTTAAAAACATATTTGAAGAAGTTATCGCCGAGTTTGCCCCCGGAATCATGGCCATCCTGGGTGAGGATCTGCCATTGGAAGAGAAAATCAACAAATTTGTTGACCAATACCTTAATATGCTGGCGGCCAATCCCTTCCTTCCGCTGTTCTTATTCAGTGAACTTAGAAATCAGCCCCAGGAGATCATTGAAAAAATTGGAATTAAGCGTGGAGGTGCTTTAGCTCGCCTGGAAAAACAATTGGAACAAGAGGCAAAGAAGGGCAAGATCAGGTCAATTTCCCCAATGCATTTTCTGGCCAACCTGATGTCCCTATCGGTTTTTCCGTTTTTAGCTCAACCTATGCTGCAAGAGGTTTTTGGCTTGCAAAAGCAAGAATTCGACTCCTTTATCGAGGAAAGAAAAACTGTGATACCGGAATTTATCATGTCTGCTATAAGCATTAACAATTAGAGTGATGAAAAGAGCGCACCTAAAGTCAGTGAGTTTACTGGTAGTGTTTATGAGTTCCGTAACCATTATGCCAGCACAGTTCCTAACACTCCAGGAATGTTATAATATGGCACAGGGCTTGAGTCCGGTCAGTCAGCAAAAGCTGTACTATGCATCAATTGCTGAACTGCAGGCAAAGAACGTTGCCAAACGGAATTTACCTAGCTTGGAATTAAGCGGACGGGCCAGTTATCAATCGGATATATTTACTTTGCCATTTACTGATCCTGACATGGAGGTACCGGAAATACCCAACGACCAGTATCAGCTGAAACTCGGGTTAAACCAAAGGATCTATGATGGAGGCCGGGTCAAGCTCGAACAACAGTTGGCGCTGGCAGAGGCCAATCTGGATCAGCAGACAGTAGCTGTGGAGCTCAATCAGATAAAGAATCTTATCAATCAACTCTATTTCGGTGCCCTGATAGCCCAGGAAAATGAAAGAATACTGGACACGGTGATGGTGGCGCTTCAAACACAATTGCATGAGGTACAGTCCAGAGTGAATAACGGGGTATTATTGACGAGCAATGCTCTGGTACTTGAAAAGGAGCTTCTTGCTATGGATCAACAGTTGAGTGAGATCAGACATGACAAAAGGGCTATGCTGCTGATGCTGTCTCGCTGGATAGAAATGGAAATACCTCAAACTACCCGGCTAACAATCCCTGACTACGACTCGGTGGCCTTTAATGATTTGATTATAAGCAGGCCTGAACTAAGGTTGTTTGACCTACAGGTCAAACAGTTAGACGCTAACCATTCATTGCTTGCTATCAGGAATTATCCTCAAGTTTCTGCCTTTGCAGAAGGAGGTTTTGCCAGTCCAAATCCATACAATCCATTTGAAACGGATTTTGATGGATTTTATATTGCTGGTATCAAACTGCGGTGGCAACTACTGGATTGGGGACAGAAAAGGAATGATCTAAGAATACTGGAACTCCAAAGGGGGGTGGTTACCAGCAGAAAACGGGACTTTGACCGAAGTGTGTCCATATCAATGCTGGAAGAACAGGTTAACATTCGAAAACTTGCAGACATTATCGAAAAAGATCGTGCCATTCTGGAGCTACAGGAGGAAATTGTCAAGGAATCTTATTCCCAGTTAAAGAATGGCTTGATTACTTCGACCCAATACTTAATAGAACTGAGCAACCTGACCAAAGCCAAAACTAACATTAAACTTCATCAGCTGAAACTGTTGAAAACCGAGGCTGACCTCTTAGTCAAATCGGGAAATATTTAACCTCAGGTAATCATGAAATACATAACAATTCTTTTACTAGTATGGTCGATCACAGCTTGTCAAAATGAACAAGGTTCCGATGCCTACGGAAATTTTGAAGCCACTGAAGTAATTGTCTCCGCTGAAGCCAATGGCAGACTGATTGATTTTTCGGTTCAGGAAGGCCACGAGATTAATCAAAACATGAGCCTGGGTGTGATTGACACTACGCAACTCTACTTGGAAAAACAACAGCTCATTTACAGCATTGCAGCTGTGAAAAGTAAAATACAAGATGTGAAAGTGCAGGTAAATGTATTACAAGAGCAAAAGGCCAACCTTTTACGTGAGCAACAGCGACTACAGAATTTGTACAAGGACCAGGCGGCTACCCAAAAACAACTGGATGATATCAATGGAGAAATACAGGTGGTGGACAGCAGGATACTGGCTACCCATAGTCAAATGAGCACCTCCAATCAGGGAATCCTCAGTGAAATAGCGCCATTGGAGGTTAGGGTAGCGCAAGTTAATGACCAATTGAGGAAAAGCTACCTCACCTCCCCCATAGAAGGAATAGTATTAGCTCAGTATGCAGAAAACGGGGAATTTGTTACCATCGGAAAACCTTTGTTCAAAGTGGCCGATTTGAAGAATATGGAATTGAGGGTGTATGTGAGCGGCCATCAGTTGGCTGGTATTCGCCTTGGGCAGCCGGTGAAAGTTTTGGTTGACCGGGATAAAAAAACTAATCGAAGCTTGGATGGGAAAGTTACCTGGGTGTCCTCACAGGCGGAATTCACCCCCAAGATCATACAAACCAAAGAGGAACGAGTGAATCTGGTATATGCGGTCAAAGTGGCCACCATCAATGATGGTACTTTGAAGGTGGGCATGCCGGGAGAAGTGGCATTTATCGAGAACCACCTGGACTAGATCATATGAAAGACCCCGCCATTAAAACAGAACACCTGATAAAGAATTATGGGACTACCTCGGCGCTGAAGGGTATTGATCTTCATGTGCCAAAGGGATCCCTTTTTGGCTTGATCGGACCTGATGGGGCGGGAAAAACTTCGTTGATCCGAATATTAGCCACGTTAGTGCTGCCGGATGCCGGAACCGCCTCGGTGCTTGGGCATCCAGTGGTAAAAGAGTTCCGCAGCATCCGCAATAAAATGGGATATATGCCGGGGCGATTTTCGCTTTACCAGGACCTGACCGTATTGGAAAACCTCCAGTTATTTGCCGCCATTTACAATACTACCATAGAAAAGAACTATCACTTGATCAAGGATATATATCAGCAAATTGAGCCTTTTAAGCATCGAAGAGCAGGTCAATTATCTGGTGGAATGAAGCAAAAACTGGCCCTTTCCTGCGCCTTGATCCACCAGCCTGAAATTCTGTTTTTGGATGAGCCTACCACGGGCGTAGATCCGGTATCGCGAAATGAATTTTGGGAGATGTTGAAAGACTTGAGGGACAAGGGAATTACCATTCTGGTGTCCACTCCATATATGGACGAAGCCAAATTATGCGATACGGTAGCTTTGATCCAGGAGGGAACTATGCTAAGTGTAAATACGCCTTCGGAGATAGTAGCAAAATTTAAGGCGCCGCTTTATGCGGTGAGGGCTGAACACAAATACCAATTGCTTAAAGATCTTAAGGCTTTCCCCAATGCCGCATCGGTTTTTCCCTTCGGAGCGCAGGTTCACTATACCGATCGTAGAGGTGAAGTATCCTTAACACAACTACAGGAATATCTGGAAGCTCGCGGACACAGTGGGGTAGAGATTCGCCCCATTTCCCCCGGTATAGAGGACTGCTTTATGGCCATGATGAATGATGATGTGGTGAAATGAAACGGATAGTAATTGAAGCGAACGAATTGACCAAAACTTTTGGGGCCTTTACTGCGGTGAATGCCATCACTTTCGCCGTCCGGGAAGGGGAGATCTTCGGGTTTTTAGGCTCCAATGGGGCTGGTAAGACCACGGCCATTAAAATGCTTACCGGTTTATTGAGTCCTACTTCAGGTACCGCTAGGGTAGCAGGATTTGATGTATATAAGCAGGCCGAAGATATTAAGAAGAACATCGGATATATGAGCCAGCGATTTTCCCTGTATGAAGATCTAACTGTGGCTGAAAATATTGGATTCTATGCGGGCATTTATGGCCTGTCAACCAGCCGAATACAAGAAAAAACTGCAGAATTGGTGCAAAAGCTGGCTTTGGAAAAAGTAAAAAACGCCCTGATCAAATCCTTGCCTTTGGGTTGGAGACAGAAACTGGCTTTCTCAGTAGCCATAATCCATGACCCTAAGATTGTTTTCCTGGATGAGCCTACTAGTGGGGTGGATCCAATCACCCGAAGGCAATTCTGGGAACTGATCTATGAAGCGGCCCATCAGGGTATTACCGTTTTTGTTACCACCCATTATATGGATGAAGCGGAATATTGCGACCGTATATCCATGATGGTCGATGGTAAAATTGAGGCCTTGGATGCTCCCGATCAATTAAGGAAGCAATTCGATGCCTCTTCCATGCATGAGGTGTTTGTAAAATTGGCGAGGCCACATGAGAAGATTTAAAGCCTTTGTAGTAAAAGAGTTCTATCACATTTTCAGGGACACCCGTACCCTGGTCATTCTTTTTGGTATGCCTGTGGTTCAAATCCTGCTTTTTGGGTACGCCATCACCAATGAGATCAAAGATGCGAAAATAGCCATCCTGGATAAATCCAGGGACCATTTAACCGCCCGGTTGACCGACAAAATTTTGTCATCCGGGTACTTTCAACTGTCAGCATATTTATATACTGAAACAGAAGTAGAGCAGGTATTCCAAAAAGGCCAGGTAAAGCAAGTGGTCATATATGACCACAAATTTGCCCGAAAACTGGAAAAAGATCAGCAAGCAGAAGTGCAGATATTGGCAGATGCCACCGATCCCAATACTGCCAATACCCTGATCAATTATACCACATCCATTATCTCAAGCTTCCAGCAGGAATTGAATCTTAATCAGCCGGGTCATTTGGCCATCAGACCGGAGGTCAGAATGCTATATAATTCAAATTTGGAGAGCGTCTTTCTATTTGTCCCTGGCTTGATCGCGGTGATCCTGATGTTGATTTCAGCCATGATGACTTCAATATCAATTACCAGGGAAAAGGAAATTGGCACCATGGAAGTGTTGCTGGCCTCACCTATGCAACCCGCCCAGGTGATCATTTCCAAGGTCATACCGTACTTATTATTGGCCTTTTTAAATGCGGTAGTGATCTTAGTATTGGGATATCTGATATTCGGAGTTCCTATAAGGGGAAGTCTGTTTATGGTATTGATGGAAAGCATGCTGTTCATCGTACTGGCTTTATCAATGGGCATATTGATTTCTACAGTTACCAATTCCCAGCAAACCGCGTTGTTGATATCTCTGATGGGGCTGATGCTCCCCACAATATTATTATCTGGCTTTATATTTCCGGTGGAGAATATGCCCTTACCCTTACAGCTGATTTCTCATATCATACCCGCCAAATGGTTCATACTAATCTTAAAGGACATTATGCTGAAAGGCACTGGAATAGTCTTTTTCTGGCGTGAAACGCTGATCTTGATAGTTTTTACGGTGGTTTTTATCGCTTTAAGTATTAAGAAGTTCAACATTAGATTAGCCTGATATGCGGATCATCTATTATCTGGTAAGAAAAGAACTCCTGCAAATCTTCCGCAACAAGGGGATGCTGCCTATTATTTTTATCATACCGGTTATCCAGTTGGTAGTGCTTTCTAATGCGGCGGATTTTGAGATAAAGAACCTTAAACTATACTTAATAGATAACGACCAATCTACTATTAGTCGGTTGCTAAAAAGTAAATTGGATGGATCTGAATACTTCAAAATCACAGGCTACGGCTTTGCCTCCGAACCAGGGGATATTGCCATGGAAAATGATCAGGCTGATTTAGTGATAGAGATTCCCCGGGGATTTGAAAGAAGGCTGATGCGGGAAGAGGTTGATAAAATTCAATTGCGCATTAACGCTATAGATGGCACCAAAGCTGGATTAGCTTCTATTTATGCTTCTGAAGTTATTGGAGACTACAACCGGGAAATTCGTGATAGATATTCAGCAAGGAGCGCTATAGTTCAGGATCGGGCCGCAGAAAATAGAATTAACATTACTTATTCCAATTGGTACAATCCGGATCTTAATTACAAGAATTTTATGGTGCCGGGCATACTGGTGTTACTGGTAACCATGATCGGGGCCTTTCTCTCTTCCATGAATATAGTAAGGGAAAAGGAGATAGGTACCATTGAGCAAATTAACGTGACTCCCATCAAGAAATATCAGTTTATTGTAGGCAAGTTATTTCCCTTCTGGCTGTTGGGAATGGTGGAATTATCCATTGGATTTTTGATTGCCTGGTTGGTCTTTAAGGTGCCATTTGTAGGAAATATATGGTTAGTCTACGGTTTTGCTGCTTTGTATTTAATGCTCATTCTAGGGATGGGTCTATTCATTTCCACCATGACAGAGACCCAGCAGCAGGCCATGTTTATATCATGGTTTTTCCTGGTGGTTTTTATATTGATGAGCGGGCTTTTTACAGCCATTGAAAACATGCCGGTATGGGCACAGAAAGTTACCTTGTTCAATCCCATCCGTTATTTTATTGAAGTTGTGCGCATGGTGATGCTAAAAGGATCCGGACTGTGGGATATACGATGGCATATTTTGGTAGTGCTTTTATATGCCGCTTCATTAAATGGTCTGGCCATTTTTAGATATAGAAAGACTATTTAATCACCGATAGCGTCATCGGGCGGACTGTGATGGTGCTCCCGGCTGAGTGGCGGTAAAGCCATATGCCGTTTAGGTGCTTTGTCATAGGTTGAATTGTTTTTTCATTTCACTAGCTTTTGGAAAGAAAATGTTGTTTTCCAGGTGGATATGCAGATTCAGGTCATCTTCCGGCAAATTCCAATTAATCGATCATATCCAGAACTTAAGGAATACCCAGATGAACATTATAACTTTCAACTATTTGTTTTTAAGCTTCGGAGGATGAGGCGTTGTTGAAGAAGTATGATAAGGAGTGGGGGGTGGATAGTATGAGGGAGATGCGGGTGAGGTTGGTGAAGGACCAGGTACGGTGAATCCGTTGCTGGTATTGGTCACCTCGTTTCAAATATCTTAGCATGATATAACCGTAATGGAATTAATCAGGATTCATTTTTTTAAACTTTTTCCGATAGGCACTTGGGGAAATTCCGATATGCTTTTTAAAAATATTACTAAAAGTGCCCGAGTCCTTGTAAGTTAAAAGATAGCTTATTTGTTGGATGTCGATATTTTCATACTCCAGCTTTTTCCTAGCCCATTCCACTTTTGCCCTCTGTATATAATCTTTTGGGGTGTTACCGGTTGCTTTTTTGAATTTTCGGATGAAACTTCTACGGCTTAGTGCAGTGAGTTTTACAAGATCATCTATCTTAATGGTTGATTGCACGTTCTCCTCTATAAACCTCTGGACCTTGAGAATATCGTCCTGTCCATGCTCTTTTTGGCCACTAAAAATGGCATATGCGGATTGTGGTGCTTTGTCCATATCAATAAGCATGCTTTTGGAGAGAAGGACAGCTATTTCGTGACCGCAATATTTTTCAACCAGATAAATCACCAGGTTAAAAAAGGAAGTTGATCCTCCTGCACAAAATAATCTTTCTTCATCAGTTATTATTTTCTCCGGGACCAGGTCAACCTTGGGAAACATAGCCTTGAAAAAGTCTACCGCCATCCAGTGCGTGGTGGCTTTTTTACCATCCAGAAGTCCGGTGGCCGCCAGGAGTAGCGTACCGGTACAAAACGCGCCAATATCCGCGCCGGCTTCGTATTGCTGGGTCATAAATTCAATAAAGCCCTGATTGTCCTTAATTTTCTGTTCAAAGTTGTCGGTAAGGTTGGGGACGATGATCAGATCAGTCCTGGAAACTTCATCGATAGTTGTATGACACCGAAGGGGATATCCCCCCAGGCATTCAACGAATTCTCCGTTTAAAGCAACCAGTTCTACATTAAAATACGGGTTATTCATTGACGGATCAGATTCCATTCTGAATCTTCCCGCTTCATTCAACACATCCATTGGGGCGGTAACTGCCCCGGAAGCGGCTCCGGTAGGCACAAGAATTGAAACATGTTTCATATTTAAGCAGCCGTTAGATGACTTCATAAGATACAATATTTGAGTATTGATCCACAGAGATGGCACAAACGCGCTATTATCTGGCACAAACTCCCATTTACCGCCAGTGCTTTATTCTGTATATTGAACCACATACTATTTGAATAATAAAAACAGTTTCTAAATGTCAGAAGCAAACAAAAATGTGGTCAGACGCTTATACTCGGAAGTAATGGGAAAGGGCAGCGTGGACGTGGCCGATGAGATATTTGATCCTGACTACGTAGACCACATGCCCATTATGGATACACCGGATCGCGCGGGACTACTTAAATCAGTTGCAGCCGCTCGCCGCGCATTTCCCGAGGTCAAACCATCCATCATTGCTGAAATCTCGGAAGGGGAATGGGTCGCCATAGCGGTAGAGGCAGATGGTGGAGCCCACAAGGGGGAATACATGGGAGTGCCGGCCTCCGGCAATCCTGTCACCTGGACGGAAACGCACTTCTGGAGAGTGGTCAATGGCAGGATCAAGGAACATTACGGGAATGTCAGCATGTTCGAAATCCACAAGATGATAGGCTCCCATGACCTTAATGAAAAACTGAAATAACTCGATTATGAGCGTTACAGTAGTAAATGACTGGTACTTTTTGAAAGATGCCGATATGGACGAAGCCATGATGGCGATGAGAGAATATATAGATTATCTCACAGCCAATGAGCCAGAACTTGAACAGAGTCTCTGGCTCAAAACAAACCATAATCCGCAACGTCATTTTCACATCGCCACATACAGCTCACAGGAGTCTCTTGATCGACAGATTGAATCTGAAGGCACCAGGAGATTTGTGGAAAGGTTATACCCGCTGATTGATCCGGGGTCGGTGGTCATGCCTGCCGGACCGGTCATCGCAAATACTGGAACAGGCCCGGGCGAAATATAATTGCAAGGTGTTAGCTAATTGGAGAGATAGAATGGATTCAAAAGAACATAAAAAAAATATCGTAGATCAATTTGTTGATCAGTATAAGAATCATCAGAGTCCGGATAGTGTAGATCTGTATTTGACTGAAGATTGCAAGTTTCATTTGCCTTTCCCCGGCTTGCCTGAAGGCCGGGAAGGTGTACGGCTTAATGGTCAAATCATGTGCAACGCTTTCCCGGATGTCTGTGTGGCGAGGGATTTTTTTGTGGTGGAAGGGGATATCGTTGTAGAAAGGGCGAAAGCAAAGGCGACGCATAAAGGTGAAATCATGGGTATCGCTCCAACAGGAAAGTCGGTTACCTGGACGGAACTACACGCATATCGTGTAGAGGGGGACTTAATTACTGAAATCTGGTCTGAAGCGGACTTTATGGGTGTTATGGTTCAGATCGGTGCAGTCAAGCTAACGGGCTCATAAGGACATCATCTTTCTGGCGCATGAGAGCAAATCGCAAAAATCTAAAAAAAGAAACGGATTATGACGGATATCAGGCATAATATCACCACGGAGGCACCGCCAAATAGAGTTTTTTCATCACATCGAAGGATGGGCTTGAGAGCTGGTGATCATCTGATTTTGAAGATAAGGACCCAATACGAGACACTATGAAAAAGATCATCCACGTATTAAATATTAACAAATCTGCAAACCAGGTTTATGAGGCAATTGCCACTGCTCAAGGGCTTTCCAGCTGGTGGTCCACACAGGTAACAGCAGAAGAAAGGGTTGGCGGTATAGTTGATTTTAAATTCAGGGGAGATTTCAATCCCGATATGAAAATTACCACCATGACCCCCTCAAGAGAACTAGCGTGGGAATGTGTTGCGGGCCACGACAAATGGCAAGACGACACATTCACTTTTAAGCTGGAGGAGGCGGACGGCACTACACAATTAATGTTTACCCAGCATTACGCCAAAGAAATCAGTGATTTAGACTATGGCATATATAACTTCAATTGGGGCTATTATCTCTATAGTTTGAAGGAGTATTGTGAAACGGGAAAAGGGAAGCCGTTTGAACCCTAAAGTCTCTTAGATTTGGTCCTGTCAGCGAAATAGTCCAGACATGATTTACAGTGTAGTTACATTCCGCATAAAGCCCCGGAAAATTGAAGAGGCTAAAGTATATATCAGTGAATTTGTAAATCGCGTTCAAGAACGGGAACCCGGAACAATAATGTATAAATCTCTTCAGGGGATAAATGATGTTGCCAGATTTATGCATATCATGGCGTTCAAGGATCAAGAAGCTCAACAGCTACATAAAAAAAGTAGTTATTGTCTATCATTTACTGAAGATTTGTATCCTCTATGTGAGGGCAAACCGGTGGATTCTGATTACCGATTAAATGACTCCATTAAGAAAGGTTCTTAAATATTGCTTCATTGGAATAGGTATCCTGTTACTGTCATGCCATCAACCGAATCTGGTGGTTGAAATAGATGACCAGATTCAAAAGTTGATTGATGCCGACAGACAAGAGGACATTAAAAAAGTGGTCAGTCTCTACGACAAAGAGGCCGTTTTAATGCCACCTTCAGGTGAAGAAATAGGAGGAATAAAGGCAATAGAAAAACACTACACAAACCTGTTTGAAAGCTATGATTTTAATGATCTGGGATTCGAATCCCATGAAACGAAGGTCAGTGATAATTGGGCGGTGAACATTGGGAGAACCAAGGGATTGATTGTGTTTTCTGCTACCGACTCATCGTGGCAGGTTAATGATAAGTATATGATGCTATTCAGAAAGAATAATAGCGGAGACTGGAAAATATACTGCCTGATATGGAACAAGAATCCATAAATGTACTTCGCCGGAGTTATAAAAGATGAATGCTGGAAATGGAATCTGCAGCAGCCAAAACAAAACGAATAATACGTAGCTATCCATGATGCATGGGTCAAAGGTGATCTAAAGACTGCGAGGAGGATTTTGCAGATGATCCGGAATTTCAGGGAAGTATAGACCGGTCAAGTACCTGGCGGTGATTTCCTTAAAGGAGAAGCCAAACCAAAAAAACACCGCTATCGCGGCGCTTCGTCATTTTCTCCAAATTGAGTTTGAGCTTGAGTGTGAGTGTGGACTGCCAAACATTCACTCCTTCACTCCCACCTACATGCTACGCATTTCGGCGGGCAGGCATTCACTCACTCACTCACTCATTCAATCATTCAATCATTCATTCAATCATTCAATCATTCAATCATTCAATCATTCAATCATTCAATCATTCATTCACTCATTAAATTGGTAGAGAAGGGGGGAATAATGTTCCATGATTCCAGAAATTGAGTGTGAGTTTGGGTGTGTACTAGGATCAATACATTCACTCAATCAATCATTCAGTCCCTCAATCATTAAATTGGTTAGGAAGAGGGGAATTGTATTTTATGATTCCGTACCGGGGAATGCTTACCAGAAAAACACCGTTGTAACCGAGTGTGAGTTTGAGTTTGAGTGTGTGTTTGAGTGAGGGTGGGAGAATGTCTGCAACTCATTCACTCATTCAGTCCATCAGTCCCTCACTCATTAAAGTGGTAGCGAAGGGGGAAATTGAGTGTGAGTTTGAGTGTGAGTTTGGGTGTGATATGTACCATCTGCTATTGATTCAGTGAATCACTAACTCACCAAATCAGCAATTATCAAAGTAGCGGAGGGGGGAATTATGTTCCATGATTCCTAACAGGGGATACTTACCAGAAAAACACCGTTGTAACCGAGTTTGAAGTTTGAGTGTGAGTTTGGGTGTGATATGTACCATCTGCTATTCATTCAGTGAATCACTAACTCACCAAATCAGCAATTATCAAAGTAGCGAAGGGGGGGAATTACCTGTCGGTGATTCCTAGTAGGGGAAACTTACCAGAAAAATACCGCTATCGCGGTGCCCTGCCATTTCCTCCAAACTCCAGAAAGCACGCTTTCTTCGTTTCCGAAAATGTCAAAACCAGATATTGAGTGTGAGTTTGAGTTTGAGTGTGTGTTTGAGTGAGGGTGGGAGAATGTCTGCAACTCATTCACTCATTCAGTCCATCAGTCCTTCACTCCTTCACTCATTTAAACTGGTAGCGAAGGGGGGAATTGAACCCCCGACCTCAGGGTTATGAATCCTGCGCTCTAACCATCTGAGCTACCTCGCCAAAAGTGCTGCAATATTAAGCATATTGACCCCTAAAAACCACTGTTTGAATAAACTAATTTTAGTTGTTCGTTTGAGATTTTTGTTTAACTTAAAGGGAATTAACCTGCTAACGGGTATGGCAAAGAGTAAATTTCACACTGAGTTCGAAATCAATGCCTCCAAAAAAATGTTGTACCCCTACATCTATACCGCCAGCGGCCTGGCTCAATGGTTTGCTGAAGATGTAAATATCAATGAGGACAAGATCTATAATTTCATCTGGGAGGAAGAAGACCATCCTTATCGAATGGCCGCCCATCGTACCAACTCTTTTGTAAAATTTGAATCCACGGAAGAGGATGGCGAGGATCCCA
This sequence comes from Cyclobacteriaceae bacterium, assembly GCA_965224285.1. Lineage (GTDB taxonomy): Bacteria > Bacteroidota > Bacteroidia > Cytophagales > Cyclobacteriaceae > JAJCYK01. The sequence continues at coordinate 860,565 of OZ245043.1, read as the reverse complement.
ACTATTTCGAATTGCGATTGGAGATGAACGAACTAACCCAGTCAGTATTTCTGAGAGTTGTGGATTATTCTGAAAACGACGATGAAGAAGAATTGCAAGATCTTTGGGAAAGCATGGTTTTCAACCTCAAGGAGATTGTCGGAGGGTGATCCGGTACGTCTTTTGCTAGCTATTCTGTAATTTTACCATCTGATGAAGAAACTGGATAAACTGGTACTGAGAGCCTTTATAGGTCCTTTGATCCTGACCCTTTTCGTGGTGGTGTTTATTCTGCTCACCCAACTGATGCTGAATAAAATGGATGAGTTTGTAGGGAAAGACCTGGGGGTGATGGTGCTTTCCGAATTGATGTTTTATTTCAGCATCAACCTCACCCAGACCGCCCTGCCACTGGCGGTTTTGCTTTCATCTCTTATGGCGTATGGAAATCTGGGAGAATTTTCAGAGTTGACTGCCCTGAAAGGAGCTGGGGTCTCTCTGCTTCGAACCTTAAAGCCGACCTTCATTTTAGTATCGATCATTACTGTGCTGGCCTTTTTTAACAATAACTATATCGTGACCAGGGCTAATCTTAAAGCATACAGCCTGCTATACGACATCAAAAAGCATAAGCCTTCACTGGACATCAGGGAGGGTGCGTTTTATAACGGCATACCGGATTTTTCCATTAAAATCAATAAGAAATTTTCTGATGGGGAAACCCTGAAAGATATTATCATATACGATCATAGCGGTAAAATGGGTAATAATGTGGTGACTTTTGCCGATAGCGGGCGCATGTATTCAGTGCACCAAAATCGCTACCTGATGTTTGAACTGTATCGGGGAAAGCGGTACGAGGAAATTCCCAAGGCCGGTGGCCCCCGCATGGGCACCGTCACCGATTTTATTCGCAATGATTTCGAACACAGTAAATTCGTTTTGAGTTTGGCCAGCTTTGATTTTCAGAAAAGTAAAGAGGAGCTGTGGCAGAACCACTACTACATGAAGCGCATCAATCAACTCAAAGTGGACGTGGATTCCATGCACCAGGCTCTGACGGATGCCCGTATCGATGTGTATGGTGATGCCCAACGTTTCTTTATACGTCAATTTCGCGATCGGGTGCAAATGCCTGAGGAATATGTAGCCAGGAAGCAATACCGGGATTCTGTAAGGGAAGCACAAATGGAGCGAGACTCTATCGATTACCGCATTCAGTACAATCAATCGGCAGATAGTATACCGGGGGACTCCCTGACTGAAAAGCCCAGGAGAATACTGAACCTGCTTCGCGACGAGGATAAAAGAGAAACCCCACAGGTATCACCGGTGATAGCCAAAGCTAACCAATCGCAGACCCCGGCCACCAAGTCAGCTAATAAGACCAACCAGGTATCGGCAGTGACCAAAATAAATACCCCTGCTACCCGCAAAGCGGACAGCGCCAGTCAGCAAACCTTAGCCGAAATGAATTTAGACAGCATATTTCAAACTCAACGTAATCAGGCCCAGGGAGTGCGGCAGGCGCTAAGTGAAGTGCGCAATATTAAAAACAAGATCAACGTACAGACCAGCCGCATGAAGAATCAGAACCTGATGATTACCAAGTATAAGATTGAGGTTAATAAGAAATATGCCCAGGCCTTTGCCTGCCTGGTAATGTTTCTGATCGGAGCCCCACTGGGGGCAATAATAAAGAAGGGAGGATTGGGAGTACCGGTGATCATATCCATAATTTTTTTCATACTTTATTACGTGTTTAGCATTACCGGCAAGAAGTGGGCAGAGGAGGATGTAGTTACTCCGTTTTTGGGCATCTGGGGTTATGCTTTTATCCTGTTGCCGGTAGGACTGTTCTTTCTGCGTCAGGCACGTAATGATGCCAGGTTATTAGAGTCTGACTTCTACGCAGTTACGGTAGCAAAAATTAAGAAACGTTTCGGTAAAAAAAACCAGCATGAAAAGATGTAATCCCTTGTTAAACCAGACCGCAATGGCTACCTTTGTGGATTGTTTTTAAGAAAATAGCATAAAATTTTAGCTAAGCATGTATTTATCAAAAGAGAAGAAACAGGAATTATTTGAGAATCATGGTCGGTTAAAAGCAAAATCTGATACGGGCTCACCGGAATCACAGATCGCACTTTTCACTTACCGTATCAACCACCTAACGGAACATTTAAAGCAGAACAAAAAAGATTATTCCACGGAATTGGGATTGAAACGTTTAGTAGGTAAGCGTCGGCGTTTGCTGGATTATCTACAAAAGCGGGACATTGAGCGGTATCGCTCAATAATAGCGGAGTTAAATTTAAGAAGGTAATAAAACGATTATAGGGGATTCTGAAAGGTTCCCTATTTTTGTATCCCACCTTTATTGACCGATGTATGCAACGGGCATGCATGTAGAAACTAATTTGAAAGAAGAAAATTTATGTCATTAAACATCGTTAACAAGACCATTGATCTAGAAGATGGTCGCAAGATTACCATTGAGACTGGCAGACTCGCCAGACATGCCGATGGTGCAGTGGTAGTGCGCATGGGAGATACTATGCTGTTGGCAACCGTAGTAGCCAGAGATGAAATCAAAGAAGGCGTTGACTTTTTGCCACTATCAGTAGATTATCAAGAAAAATTTGCCGCAGCTGGTAAAATACCTGGCGGTTTTCTAAAACGTGAGGGAAGATTATCAGAGCATGAAATATTAACCAGTAGACTGGTTGACCGGGCTATCCGGCCATTATTTCCGGATGACTATCATGCCGACACCCAGGTTATGATTTCCCTGATCTCAGCAGATCCCGGAGCAAAACCGGATGCCTTGGCTGCACTGGCGGCCTCTTCTGCCCTTATGATATCCAACATTCCTTTTAATGGACCCATCTCAGAAGTCCGGGTGGCCAGGGTGGATGGAAATTTCGTAATTAATCCCACCACTGAAGATTGGGAGAAGGCAGATATTGATATGATTGTCGCCGGAACTATAGAAAATATTCTCATGGTGGAAGGTGAGATGAAAGAAGTTTCCGAAAAGGAAATGATTGAAGCCATTAAAGTGGCTCATCAGGCTATTAAAAATCAATGTGAGGTGCAGCTAGAGCTTAGGCAAGAGGCCCAGGTCACTGAAACACGCACCTACGAAGGAGAGCCTGCCGACGAGCATCTTTTCCAGCAGCTTCACACCACCTATTATACGCAGTATTATGAGGTGGCAAAGCGGGGAATTGCTAACAAATCGGAAAGAAAGCAGGCTTTCAAGGCAATCAAGGAAAGTTATCTGGATAGCTTGCCTGAAGAACATGAAATGGATCTGGACTTGATCAGCCGTTATTTCGGAAAGATTGAAAAAGAAGCTTCTCGTAACTTGGTGTTACAGGAAAACATGCGTTTGGATGGACGGAGGCTGGATGAAGTACGTCCTATTTGGTCTGAAGTGGATTACCTTCCATCCGCTCATGGTTCCGCGGTATTTACCCGGGGTGAAACCCAATCTTTGACCACGGTAACTTTAGGAACCAAGCTGGATGAGCAGATGATCGACAATGCCATGGAGAAGGGTTTTAAGAAATTTATCCTTCACTATAATTTTCCGGGGTTTTCTACCGGCGAAGTAAAGCCTAACCGCGGTCCCGCGAGAAGGGAGATCGGTCATGGTAACCTGGCATCTCGCTCCATACAACAAGTTTTACCTCAGGAAGATGATAACCCTTACACCATCAGGGTAGTATCGGATATACTGGAATCAAACGGGTCGAGCTCTATGGCTACAGTATGTGCGGCCACCCTGGGTCTAATGGATGCGGGAATTAAAATTAAAGCTCCGGTATCCGGTATCGCTATGGGAATGATCTCGGATCCTGAAACCGGCAATTATGCCATTCTTTCGGATATCTTGGGTGATGAAGACCACCTGGGGGATATGGATTTTAAAGTAACGGGTACTACAGAGGGAATATGTGCCTGCCAGATGGATATAAAAGTCGATGGGTTATCTTATGATGTGCTGGAAACGGCGTTAGAACAGGCAAAGGCTGGCAGGCTTCACATTCTGCAGGAAATGAGTAAAACAATAAATGCTCCTCGTGAAGATCTTAAACCACATGCACCCAGGAGCGTTACCCTTAAAATTGAGCGTGATATGATCGGTGCGGTGATAGGCCCTGGTGGAAAAGTGGTTCAGGAAATTCAAAAAGAGACTGGCGCTACCGTTATTATAGAAGAAGTTGAAGAAGGTGGAGTGGTAAATGTTTTTGCCGTTAATAAAGAGGCCATGGACGATGCGGTAAGCCGTATCAAAACCATCGTAGCGGTACCAGAAGTAGGTGAGACCTACAACGGGATCGTAAAGTCTATTATGCCCTTTGGCGCGTTCATAGAATTTATGCCGGGTAAGGATGGATTGCTTCATATATCAGAGATCAAGTGGGAGAGAATAGAAAGCATGGATGGCATTATGGAAGTGGGAGAGGAGGTGACCGTGAAGCTCATTGATGTGGATAAAAAGACCGGCAAATACAGGTTATCGCGCAAGGTATTATTACCAAAACCGCAAAAAAAACCAGTTTCTAATAACTAAGTTTGGAGAATATCATGGTATTTCTGCCAAATTTTAAGGAAATTTAACTATAAGGCATGGTGTAACCAAAACAGATCTGAATGAGACAACTCAAGATTAGTAAGCAGATTACCAACCGTGAAAGCCAGTCCCTGGACAAGTATCTGCAGGAAATTGGCAAGGTAGACCTGCTCACACCAGATGAAGAAGTTACTTTAGCGCAGAAGATCCGCGAAGGTGACCAAATGGCTCTGGAAAAACTGACTAAGGCAAACTTAAGGTTTGTAGTATCAGTGGCTAAGCAATATCAAAATCAGGGGCTGTCATTAGGTGATTTGATCAATGAGGGTAATCTGGGCTTGATCAAAGCAGCGCAGCGGTTTGATGAAACCCGGGGATTCAAATTTATAAGTTACGCAGTTTGGTGGATTAGGCAATCTATTCTCCAGGCCCTAGCGGAACAATCCCGTATTGTGCGTTTGCCCCTCAACAGGGTTGGTTCTCTCAACAAAATTTCGAAAACCTTTTCCGAACTGGAACAAAAATTCGAAAGGGAACCTTCACCGGATGAATTGGCAGAAGTACTGGAAGTAACTACTTCAGAAGTGGTGGATACCATGAAAATTTCCGGTAGGCATGTCTCCATGGATGCTCCCTTTGTGCAAGGTGAGGAAAATAGCTTACTGGATGTCTTGGAAAATGACGGGGAGGAAACTCCTGACAACGAATTGATGAATGACAGCCTGCGCCGGGAGGTACAAAGGGCGTTATCTACTCTCACCCAAAGGGAAGCGGACGTAATCAAGTTGTACTTTGGATTGAACGGAGAACACAGCATGACTCTGGAAGAAATAGGAGAAAAATTCAATCTAACCAGAGAGCGAGTACGTCAAATTAAGGAGAAGGCGATACGCCGCTTACGACATACTTCCAGAAGTAAAACACTGAAACCTTATCTAGGATGAAATAAAACATTACTAAGCAAAGACCAAAGGTCCCTGGTATATCGGTGGACCTTTTTTTATGAAATAATTATTAAATTAAAGCGTTTTTTTTGGACCTAATTAGATTTTGATGCCTGAACTAGTAGACGTGTTAATCCTGGGGTCTGGGCCTGCAGGTTATACCGCCGCCATATACGCAGCCCGAGCCGGCCTGACTCCCATATTGTATCAGGGAGATCAGCCGGGTGGACAGCTGACCATTACCAATGATGTGGAAAATTATCCGGGTTACCCTAAGGGAGTAATGGGCCCCGAGATGATGATTGATTTTCAGAAACAGGCTGAACGATTTGGCACTGATACCCGCTACGGCATGGCCACATCTGTCGACTTCACCAAACACCCCTTAGTGGTCACCATCGATGAAAAGCAGGAAATCCAAGCGAAAAGTGTAATTATAAGTACTGGGGCTTCGGCCAAATGGTTGGGTTTGCCTTCCGAGGAAAGACTCAACGGCAAGGGAGTATCAGCTTGTGCGGTTTGCGATGGGTTTTTCTTTAAAGGTCAGGACGTTGTTGTGGTGGGTGGAGGTGATACCGCAGCAGAGGAGTCCACTTATCTCTCTAAATTATGTAATAAAGTATATCTATTAGTGCGGAGAGATGAAATGAGGGCTTCAAATATTATGCAGCAAAGGGTAATGAAGGCCCCTAACATTGAGATCTTATGGAACACTGAAACCGAGGAGATTTTAGGGGAAGAGCAGGTGGAAGGAGTGAGAGTATTTAACAATCAAACTGGAGAAAAGAAAGAGATACCGGTTCAGGGATTCTTTGTGGCCATCGGCCATAAGCCTAATACTGATATATTTAAGGAATATCTGGATATGGATGAAAATGGCTATATAAAAACCAATCCAGGATCGACCCTAACTAATGTGGAAGGGGTATTTGCTTCAGGGGATGCTCAGGATCATATTTACCGGCAAGCAGTTACCGCCGCTGGTACAGGCTGCATGGCTGCATTGGATGCGGAGCGATTTTTAAGTGCCAAAGAATTGGAAACCGCATAAGTTATGCCAGCAAAATTGGCTATAACTATATTGCTGTTTGGGTGGAACCAGTTGTTACAGGCCCAACTGGATAAGTCTCAAAAATCGAAACCACCTCCTATTGATGAGGTTTGGATTATCCACAAAGACAGCGCTATCCTGGATTCTGTCCGGGCCATTGCCCCTAAGTTTGCCCTGGATGAGAATATCAGTATTGATTGTGTTTGGATCACTCAGTATCCATATTTCGGCACCTGGACTTCCGAGAAGGTTAACCCCTATGAATTGGATGCTGCCAAATTTGCTGATACTATCACCGTTTCTATTAATGATAGCCTGGCCATAAAGGATTGGGCATTTCCCATTACCAAAACCCGTATTACCTCTCCGTTTGGCTTTAGAAGATATCGCTGGCATTATGGTACAGACCTTAAATTATATCATGGTGATACGGTGGTAGCGGCTTTTGATGGAGTGGTGCGAATCGTAGATTATGAGCGATATGGCTACGGTCGATATGTATTGTTGAGACACCTCAATGGCCTGGAGACCTTATATGGACACTTGTCAAAAGTGAAGGTAAAGGTTGGTCAAACCGTGAAAGCAGGGGAGCTAATCGGCTTGGGCGGTAGTACCGGCCGCAGCACGGGTAGCCATTTGCATTTTGAGGTACGGTACCAGGGTAATGCTATTGACCCCAGCTCTATTTATGATTTCACCAGCGATAGCCTGAAGTCCAACTATTTTACCATTACTCCCTCTACCTTTGCTTATATTAAAGAAGCCCGGAAGAGACGTTTTCATCGAATACGACGAGGTGATACACTCGGTCATATAAGTCAACGCTATGGGGTTTCTATTAGTAGGTTATGTAGACTCAACGGAATATCCCGCAAAACCATTCTGCGCATCGGCCGCAGGTTAAGAATTGGCTAATAATGAAATTGGATATATTAGTGCTTTCCGCTCACCCTGATGATGCAGAATTGGGTTGTGGGGGAACTATGATACAAGCGGCTTCCAGGGGTCAACAAGTAGGAGTTATTGACTTTACCCGAGGAGAATTGGGTACTCGGGGATCAGTGGAAACCCGGGAAAACGAAGCACACCGGGCCGCTGAAATAATGGGTCTGGCCGTAAGGGAAAACCTGAATTTCAGGGACGGATTTTTCTCTCATGACGAAGATCATCAGTTGTCGCTTATCCGGATGATTCGAAAATATCAACCTGATATTGTTTTAGCTTCCGCTCCTGAAGATCGACATCCGGATCACCCCCGGGCCTCAAAGCTGATAGTGGAGTCCTGTTTCTTATCGGGACTGGTCAAAATCAATACTACTCATGAAGATCAGGCACAAGCGCCGTGGAGACCTAAGGCGCTCTATCATTATATTCAGAGTATTTTGCTTAAACCGGATTTCGTGGTGGATGTTTCCGATCACTGGGAGAGCAAGATGGCAGCTATAGCAGCCTATCAATCTCAGTTTTTTAATGGGGATAACAAGGAGCCTCAAACCTATATCTCCAACCCGCAATTTCTGAAGATGGTGGAGGCCAGAGGAGTGGAATTCGGACATTCCATTGGGACTACCTATGGAGAAGGGTTTATCACCGATCGAAACCTGGGGGTTAAGGATCTCTTCGATTTGCTATAACCTCAGGTGTTACAGCCAATAGGCCCCGGTCCAGATCGCGGTAATTTTTCAGCAGCGCCTCCCGATCAGGAGCGAACTCAATATTATACCCCTCCTTTAATAGCCATGATGCCATCTGCTCTACCGGAAGGTCTGGATAACCATGCTCACGGCAGTGATTGGCGAATTTAAAGGCAAAAAATCCGTTACACCAACTGAAAAATCGTTTTTGATATTGTGCCTTGCTGGCAGTTTGCCGTCGTAGTTCTAAAACTTTGGATTCAAACGGGGAGAACCCGAGGAAGCTCTTAATCGATTCTGGAAAATGGCGCCAGCTACTCTTAGGATCTACCCAGTTATCTTTAAGTGAACATTCAATAAATACTTTAAAATCTTTGAATGTCAAATTATTATAGGTTAAGAAGTTATCGACATTATTGGTACACCAGTCATGGATTGCTTTGCCTGTGCCAAAAGGGACTCTGAGGGAAGGTCTGGGAGATGGTATTACTGTGGTACTTACTAATTCAGTAAAATTTCCCAAGGAGAAAATCTTTTGCAGAAAATAGAAATCTTCTCCAGCCTTTCTTCTATTCATCCCGCCCTGTTTCACATAAGCTGAACACCGCACCGCCATGCTGCTGCCCACCGTTTGGAAAGCATAGGGATGCCGGCAGTATCTTAAAGCATGGATGTAATATCGAAGATGCAGTTCATAGGCAGCAATACCACGATATACAGCAGGCTGTAGTGATCCTTGCAGGGGGTGCTCAAAATAGATGGAGCAGCCCGGTGACGCTGGAAACTTATTGAAATGTTGCTCTAAGGCGATGAGATAATTGTTTTCTACCCTACAATCAGCATCCAAAGAGGCCAGGATTCCATCATTACCCACAGCCTGAAATCGGCGAATGGCCTGATCCATGCCTATTTTACGGGCTAAACCCACTCCTGCATGCTTTGCCGGAAGTTTTTGGTATAATAGGTGAAAAGATATCTGTTCTTCTTTACTTCGAATAAAACTTGCGTTTTCCTCAATAGATTTAATATTCAAGGCTGTCAAATCCGACGCTGACTGTTCACTATCGTTGACCACTACAATTACTTCCACATCACATTCAGGTAGCAGGCAGTGTTTTAATGAGTGGAGGGTATCACTCAGATCAGGCTCTCCATAACTGGGAATTACCACTGTTATACCCAAATTAGGCGACGGCGTTGCCTCTATCAGATCTTCAGGGTATGCGTAACGCTTTAAGTAAAGGGAAAACATTCAGGGAGCCAGCCTATCCAGCTTCCATTTTCCTGCTTCACGGTAATACTGCAGGCGGTCATGCAACCGATTAGGACGCCCCTGCCAGAATTCTACCGTTGCTGGAACCAGCAGGTATCCGCCCCAATGAGGTGGCCTTGGTATTTCACGGCCTTCAAACCGTTGCTTAAATTCTTCCAAGCGGGTTTCAAGATAATTTCTGTCTGGGACAGTTTCACTTTGTGGTGAGGCCCAGGCACCCAACTGACTCCCACGAGGCCGTGTTCGAAAATACTCATCCGATTTTAGAGGGGAAACCGGTTCTACTTCACCGGTGAATCGCACCTGGCGCTCCATGGGCTCCCAAAAGAAATTCACCCCCACTTTAGGATGGTCTTTCATCTCCATTCCTTTTCGACTTTGATAATTGGTATAAAATACCAGACCTTGCTGTTGGATGTGCTTTAACAGTACGATCCTTGCACTGGGCTGTCCAGTAGAATCAACTGTGGCCAGGGTCATGGTATTGGCTGAACTCCCTATTACGGACAGAGCTTCATCAAACCACTGCCGGAATTGGATGATGGGGTCGGGGTCCATGGAGGATCTCTGTAAGATATTTATACCGTATTCCTCGCGATAGTTTCCGTAGTCTCCCTCTGACATGGTTGAAAATTTCAGATTTAAACCCATTAATTAATTCAAAAATAAACTAATTCGAGCTAATATTCGTCTTATATGGTAAGGTGTATGATCTAGTTTCTTAATTTAATCTTTTTAACTATTATTACGTGGACCCCGGTCTTATAGGACCAATTTCACACAATAAAAACCACGTTTTCCTAGATCATGAAGTTTAGTGTTGAACTAGCATGCACCAGCAGCAAAGGGTGGATCGAAGCGGTGATGAGCGATTTTGATGCTTTTCTACAAGATCATGCCAATTGCGAGCGAAAGGCTTCGGCCATGGCCATGAGTTTTGTGGCAAAATTTCCGGATCGTCTTGAAATCATTCCGGAATTGATCGAGACCGCTATAGAGGAGCTGGAGCATTTTCAGGCTGTATACCGGATTATGGAGGCCAGAGGAGTGCAATTGCCGGCGCAAATGGGAAGGGATGAATATGTGCAACAGCTGGTGGATCATTGCCGCTCAGGGCGGTTAGAACGATTTCTTGATAGATTGCTCTTGGCATCTATTATTGAATGCAGAGGCGCAGAAAGGTTTCGTTTGGTTTACCAGCACCTGGAGGATAGTGAGCTAAAACAATTTTATCACCAGCTCTGGGCTTCCGAAGCTAAACACGGAAACATTTTTGTTAAAATGGCCTTAAATTATTTTGAAGAAAAAATTGTTTATAAAAGACTGGAAGAATTAAATGAGATAGAAGCGCAGGTTTTAAAATCCTTACCCATAAAAGCAGCCTTGCATTGAAGAACTTAGAAGACATGACCAATTACTTTCATGAAGGAGCTACTGTAACACCTAAAAGGGGAGATCTCCTGATATCGGAGCCCTTCTTACCGGATCCTAATTTTGAAAGAACCGTAGTGCTGATATGCGAAAACAATAGTGATGGTACCATTGGTTTTATATTGAACAAGCCTTCGATGTTGCATTTAGGTGATGTATTCGAGGATTTAGTTCATTTTGAGAAGAAAGTAATGGTGGGTGGGCCGGTTGAACAAAACAGTTTGCATTTTATCCATAGGGGAAGTGTAAACCTGGAAGGGGGTAATAAAATTGGAGACGGGATTTATTGGGGAGGTAATTTTGAACAGATGAAAGTATTAATACAGCAAGATAATATTGATACCGGGGATGTGATGTATTTCCTTGGGTATTCGGGTTGGGCGCCAGGACAATTAGACCGTGAACTCAAAGAAAAATCCTGGATAGTCTCTCCCAAAGCCACTATGGCACAGGTGTTTGAATTAGACCCTGAAATGCTATGGAGAGAGGTTTTAAAGAAGATGGGAGGTAAGTATAGGATGTTTTCAAATTATCCCACTGATCCCCGTCTAAATTGAAACCTTTGCTTATATTTGATTACTATGGGGTATATTTCCCATATTATATATGTCAGAAAAGGACGAAATATCGAAACACCTCGACTCTGAAACCGATCCGCCAATAACCTCTGAAAACCATCCCCATTCGTCAGGGGAGACAAATGGTAGGGGAGTAGAGCCAGATCCCCTGGAGGAATCCCAGGAACAGGGGAAAACTATGTCACAAGCCCCAGAGATCAACTCACGGAGCGCAATTTCCAATTCCGAATTCCATTGGGAAGAGGACAGTGTGCCGACTAGTGAAGATACAGGTGGGGTGAATGATCGGTCCGAACATACCTCTGAAGAAACCAAAAAGTCGAGCGAGGAAAAAGCGGAGGAAGAGAATGAAAATCAACTGGCTCCTCAGGAACAATCACAACATGCTCAACAAACCTGGGAACAGGTGTCGGAAAGGGAAAGCGGAGAGGTAGTACCTGATGCTGCTGAAACCGTCCCCGGAGAGGAGGATGCAAAACCGGTCTCGGCTGAAAAGGATGATCAGAAAGATGATCCAACGGAATCCTCTGAACCCTTGGAGAAGGATGAGGTCAAGGGGCAAATGGCGGCTGATGAGACCATGTCACAGACCGCCAAATCTGATGATGACACAGAGAAGAATTCGGATACCATCCAGGAGCAAACCAACACCTCTAAAGGGGAAACCATAAGACAAGATACTGATCAGGAACAGGTTTCTGATGCGGCAGAAGCTAGCGCCGAAGGGGGAGGCACGGTTTCCCAAACATCTACTGGATCTCAAGACAATGACGAACTTCAAGAGCAGACAGGAACTGGGGAAGCTCCTCAAAAGAGCTTGGTGGAGGCACCTGAGTCTGAAGCTAGCGGAGATAAGGTTTCAGGTTCAGCTCAGAAGAAGTCCATTCCAAATACCGAGGCTAAAGCGGAAGATACTGATCAAGATAAGAATGATGTAACAAAGGCTATGGATGTGGTGGACCATGGACCATCTGCTGAAACAGCAACCACTGATTCTAATGAAGATGCGGCCAAGGATGATGGTCAGAAGGAGGCTACCACTAAAGATGTACCAGATACCACCAAAGCTCCTATTTGGGAGCAGGTGGAGCTGTCAGAATTGGACAAAAAGGGCTTGGTAGAGCTTATTGAAGCCATGGCCCGACATCCTGATCCCATCATCGCTGCCAAGGCGGCTAAAAAGGTAAGGCCATATTTTTCAAAACTGCAGAAGGATGAAAAAAATGCAGCTCAGGAACAGTTTGTCAAAGATGGCAACGATGCCTCCGGCTTTGCTTATAGATTTGACCAGTTGGATAACCGGTTCGATGCTGCGTTCAAGTTACTTAAAGATCGAAAAGTGCAGCGGATCAAGGACCTGGAAAGGGAAAAAGAAAGTAACTATCAGGAAAAAATCCAATTACTTGAACAGTTGAGAACCCTGGTTGAAGCAGAGGAAACTAATTTCAGCATCAATGATCTTAAAAAGATCCAGGAAAGGTGGCGTAGTTTAGGCCAGGTTCCCGGTCAGTATGCAAAATCTCTATGGGCCAATTATCACGCACTATTAGATCTTTATTATGATCGCCGTAGTATATATTTTGAATTAAAGGAGCTTGATCGCAAGAAAAACCTGGAGGCAAAATTGGAGTTGTGTGAGCGCGCAGAAAAGTTGTCTGAATATGAAGACCTACGTACTGCGATCTCTGAATTGAATGATCTGCACGAAGAGTTTAAACACATAGGACCTGTTCCTAAGAGTGATCAGGAACCCCTCTGGGATCGTTTCAAAACGGCCAGTGATAGGATCTATGCCAGGCGCAAGGAGTTTGTGAAGAACCTTAAGAAGGATTTAAAAGAGAATCTTGAGAAAAAATCCGCTCTGGCCGAGGAAGTCCAGCAATTCGCAAAATACCAATCAGATCGGATTAGCGATTGGAATAAGAAGACCAAAGAGTTGCAGGCTTTACAAAAGAAGTGGGAATCCATCGGTGGCTTACCCCGGGAGCACGCCAAGAAAACCAACCGGCTGTTCTGGGGTGCTTTTAAAACGTTCTTCCAGCACAAAGGACAATTTTTTAAAGAGCTGGAAGGAGAGAGGAGCGTGAATTTAGAGAAAAAAATGAAGTTGGTGGAGCAAGCGGAAGCATTGAAGAGCAGCACCAACTGGAATGAGACCGCCAATCAACTTAAAGCATTGCAAAAGGATTGGCGAGATATAGGACCAGTGCCGGAGAAACAACGAAATGAAGTGTATATGCGCTTTAAAAAGGCCTGCGATGAATTCTTCAATAATCGCAGGGCTCAAAATAAAGTGATCGAAAAATCCTATGTGGAAAACCTCAAGAAAAAGCAAGATATATGTACTGCCATTGAGACCATGACCACCTCCAAGGAGTACGACCTGGATAAATTCTTGCAGCTGAAGGAGGATTTCGATCAGATTGGATACGTGCCGGGTTCGGAAGTGCGAAACATTCGTCGACAGTTTAAAGATACTGCCAGTGACTACCTGGATTCGGTTCCGGAGGAAATGAAAGCAGAAGCCAGGGAATTAAAGTATCAAATTGAATTCCAGGGATTGAATGAAGGCCCGGACGCCAACAGAAGAAAAGGCAAAATGGAACAGGGATTAAGACGCGAAATCGGCGCTCTGGAAAACGATATCTCCACCTGGAAGAATAACCTGGAATTCTTTGCCGAATCAAGGACCGCCGACAAACTTCGGGAAGAGTTTTCCGATAAGATTGAGGATGCCAACCGACAGTTAAAAGAGCTTAAGAGGCAGCTAAGGGCCTTACGTCAAATGTGATTTGCCGGCGATTGCATTAGTTCAGCTTTTTTGGCGCGATGTACCTGTGGCAAATCCACTTCAAATATGGTAAGCCCTTTTTCTCCGCAATAGTGTTTGACTGAACCATTAAGCGCCGATACGGCTTTCCGTACTACATACAGACCCAATCCGTTGCCTTTGGTTCTTTCATGGCCAACAAAAAACATATCCCAGATCTTGGCTTTAACCGCATTTGATACACCTGGCCCGTTATCAGATACTTTCAGTTTTATACTTCCATTTTCCTTATAAACTCGTAGCTCAACTGCAGCCGGATGGCCATTTGCCGAAAGACTGCTGTACCAAATAGCATTGTCCAATATATTATGCAATACCATCTTGATCAGGTGAGGATAAGACTTGAAAGTTATGTCAGAATCAATTTTACAATCAAAACTTATATTTTGATCCTTCATAAATTCTTTACGATCGGCGATGCAGTTGGTGACCTGGTCATGAAAATCAATAGTTTCAAACTTGGATGGGTGGTTTATTTCACTGACACTTATTAGTTTGTCCAACATTTGGTCCATTTTTTTTACGGTAATAGTGACCTTATCACATAGTTCCACCAGGGAGGAACCATTATGGTGAGATGCCAGATTGGTAAGACCCATGATGGTGCATAGAGGTCGCCGTAGATCGTGTGAAGAGCGGTACAAAAAGGTTTCCAATTCCCTGTTCGTTTGGCGCAATAAGGCGGTGCGTTGTGTCACCAATTCTTCCAAATGATCGTTAATACGGTTTATTTCGGCATTGGCCAAGGCGAGCTCGTTTTTCTGTTTCTTGAATTTCCGGCTGAGTAAAATGAACAGAATGGTGGCAATGGCAAATATTACCAAGGCAGCTACTGCAATAACCAATTTCCGGTTAAGTGCTTTTCTTTCTTCTGCCCTCTGTCGTTCACTTAGAGATAGCTGCTGTTCCAATTCTCCGATATTGGCTAAACGATTGCGCAATGAGGTAAGAATTCTTTCGTATTGTTCCCGGTTTCGGAAGAATTTATCCTCGTTTTCCCTAAGAATTTCGCTCAATCTGTCCAGATCCAGTAAAATTTCCTGGCGATCCTCTGCGGACAAATTAAGGCCGCCTTTATCCAGTTTCTGGTCAATCAGGCTGATCTTACTATCAAAAGCTTCTTTAATACGATCCAGGGCGACATCTTCGTTAAGTGCCTGGTCTATAAGCAGGTCTACATCCTCCTTAACTGGTGAAGTACTGGTAATTCGCTCTAAAAAATTGTCCAGGAGCAGGTTGTTCAGCGAGTCTTCCCTTTGAGCCATTAGTTCCTGGAATTTGTCATCAATTTTGGCTTTCAGGTCAGGGTCAAGCTGAGATATATCAACATGCCTGATCACAGCGTAAAAGACCGTTAATGATCGCACCGAATCAAGATTGCTAAAATCAAATTTCTGAAAATCTCTAGCCGATTGATCGGTTACCACTGTTCTCCTTTGTTGAGACAACGGGACTACTTTTATAATCCCGGATTTATCCTTGAAGTTTTGACTTAGCAGGCGATGGCCATCAATTTTAAAAACGCCACTTTGATTTAGATTTTCATTGACCGGCACCGGAAGGTTCAGTTTTCCTTTATTGTCTGATATTCCAGTCACTGACTCGTCATTGTTTAATTTTATCTTTAAACCGGATATAGGACGATTTCGATGATCTTTGACAGTTATGGACACCACCCGGTAACTGCTGGGTTTTAGGATCACTTCCAATTCACCTTGACTGTAGTTCCACGATTCTACTTCCAAGTGCTCGTCAGAGACTTTTATTGAAGATGGCGGTAGATTACGTGTATCAATTTCTAAAAACGTTTGACCTCGATCGTTCATGTTAACGCTCACAGAGTCATTGATTACAATGCTTACTGCGGGATATGGTTGAAGAGCTTGATCAAAGGATTTTAACTGGACTAAAGTTCTGCCCTGAGCCGTCGCAAGGAAATTGGTAAGAGCTATTATCCATATAGTTAAGACCCTTCTCATTTCTGCTTATAATTCAGTAGGTTATCTGGATTATTACCGGCTTCGTCTACAGGGCTCTGGAACATGCTTTTTACCACTACAATTTGATGGTCATGATGCAATTTTCGATTCTTTGGCACTTCCAGGCTTACCACGGCCGATCCTATATCAGACTGGATAACCCGGATTTTATATTGACTGGCATAAGGGATTTCCAAGATGAACTCACCGCTTGAACTACTCTCTATTTGGCTTAGTGTCACCTTACGATAGTTGTCGATAAGCATCATGGTGGCGCCAGCCAAGGGCTGCGAGCTTATCGAGTCTGCCCATGTTGATTCTCTGATCAGAAGTTTGCCACTTATAGTGAGCGGGTAGGTCTGCAAATCAATTTCCAGTTCATAGATATCGTCGTTAAAACCACTCTTTCCCCGGTTGGAGGCCATAAAACCGTGAGCGCCCCACTGATCCAGGACTAGGCCAAAATCGTCAAACGAGGTATTGATCGGGTATCCTAGGTTTACTATATCCAAGATCTCATCTTGGTGCAGAAAGGCTCTGAAAAGATCAAGCCCTCCCATTCCCGCGTGGCCGTTAGAGGCAAAATATAAGGCATTGGCGCTGTGGATAAACGGGGTGGTCTCATCCCCGGGAGTGTTGATGGCGGCTCCCAGATTTTCAGGCGGCGCCCAGCGATCATGCTGCCATTCCGACCTGTAAAGATCTTTCCCTCCAAAGCCCCCCTCACTGTCACTGACAAAGTATAGGAGTTTGCCATCCCGGGAAATGGCAGGATAGCTGGCAGACCGAATATGCTCATGTATGCTCAGAGTTTTGCCTTCCACCCATTTATCCCTTTGCCGGTGCGCCCAAAATAATTGAATATTTATTTCATCCCGAGCATCCCTGCTGCTGCGGGTAAAGATTAGTTTGGAGCTGTCAGTGGGCATTTGTATGGCCGGTCCCTGGTGTAATTTTGAGCTTGATTTTAGCAGTATTCTGGTACTGCCATAGTTTATGGTGGCCGTTACGGTGTCTGTTTCCAGGGGAAGATAATAAAGTGACAGATAAGGTAGGTTGGTTGTGGGATCCAATTGCAATACTCCACCTTTAGGCTTGTTGTTGGAGACAAAAACTAAACCCTTATCTACAAAAGCAGGGGCGAATTCTGAAAAGCTGGAGTTAAATGGGACCTCTTTTATTGAGTAATAAACCGAGTCCTCCCACAATCGACTTATATGGGTAAGACTCCATATTTTTTCCATTATGGTTTCATCTTCGGGATGCTGCTTACGATACCACTGGTAATAACTGATTGCTTCCTTATAGCGTTCCAGGCCTGTTAAGACTTCGGCATAGGCAAGTAGATCAGCGGCAGGTAAGGTTTCATGATCATCCAGGTAGCGTTGATACCAATCCGCTGCCTGTGCGGACTTATTTAACCTAATGTAGGTGCGTGCCACTTTAAGGGGCAAGTCTTTAGGTGGCTTTTTATGTGCAGCCGCCTGGAGGTATAACTCCAAGGCTTTGGTGTACTGCTGATTGTTGTTGTAGCGCTCCGCCCGCTTCATAGGACTTTGTAAACCTGTGAATACGGTCTCCTGTGCATTGACCCCTGCAAGGCTGATATTAATTATCCAAGCCCCCAGTATAAACGTCCGTATGACGGCAGTGCTCTGCATGATGTTACCTGGGGTTTTTTACCTGGGTTCGAGTAAAACTGAATAAATAGTTCAGCATAAATTCGTGTGAACTACTGCTAAGATCCGAGACTTCATCGATGGGATGATCGAATGAATATCCCAGACTGAGTTGTGGGGTAACTTTAGCCTGTAACATCAAGTCCACAGATTCCGAAATACGATAGGTTAACCCGGCCAACAGAACCTGGTTGAAGATAGCGTCTATGGAAATATCAAATCCCAGTGGCAGGTTAGGTACGTGTTTCAAAAGAAATCCCGGTTGTAAGGTAATGTTGGATTTTATAGGCAGTTGGTACTTGCTGAAAACAAAATAGTGGCGATGATTCAACACTATGGCTAGGCTATCGGTAACTTGGGATTTTGGGGTAAGGATTCTTGGAGCAGATACCCCAAGATGAAGCCTATGGTGTCGATAATAAAGGCCCGCTCCTATATCCATAGTACTTTCCGATAGATTTCCTTCCGTTATGAAGGGATCCATGTTCACCTGGATCTGCCCTGATAATGAGTTAAAATCAGTCTGTTTATGGTTAATCCCCACCAGCAATCCGGCGGATAAAACAGCATGCTCATTTATTTGCAGGTGGTAGGCAAAGTTGCCATTAACAGATAAGTTCTGATGTATCCCTATCCGGTCGTTAATGATATTGATCCCTACACCAAGTCTGTCGTTTTTAAACAATGAATGACCGGAAAAGGTCATGGTTCTGGGGGCGCCTTCTAACCCTGACCATTGGCTGCGATAAAGTAGGGTTACAGATAATGCCTCATGAGCGCCTGCAAATGCAGGATTGATTACCAGATGATTGGCGCGATATTGGGTAAAATGTCCAGGCTGCTGTGCTGTGGCTGTTTGAACCAAAAGCGTAATAAACCAAAGCCCCATGATCTTGGTTAATGATCTCATGGCTGATTAATTAATTCTACAAACCCGGTTTTAGCTTCCGCCCCATTTATTTGAATATGGTAGAAGTAAGTCCCGGAGGGTAGTAGGGAATCCCTTGATTTACCATTCCCAGACCATACCACATCTTCGTTGTTGTATCCCCGGGCTTGAAATACCACCGATCCCCAGCGGTCAAAAATGGTTACCTTATTATCCGGGAACAATTCTATACCTTCGACCTTCCAGCGGTCGTTGGCCCCATCGCCGTTGGGAGTGATCGCTTGATAAACCACCAATTCAATGTTGATCACTTCTATTTCCGCGGAAATTTCGGTACAAGCGGAACGCTCATCGCAGATAGCCACCGCTATATGGGCAGTACCCGAAACCCCTGAATTGGGAGTAAAAGTAAAACACAAGTTCCCGGAATCAATATTATCTATAGTTCCTAGTGGGTGGTTCGCATCTACTTTAGTCAAAGTTACCGCATCACCATCCGGGTCAGAGGCCTTAAAGCATACCATTACCGGCTGACTGTCCTGAGTGTTCAAAAATACCGGCTCTACCAGGGGAGGATTGTTTTCATCAATGATGACATTGAAGCTGCAGGTAGTTACATTTCCTGCTCCGTCGACTGCGGTATAAACTACGGTAGTAGTGCCTTTGGGAAAGAGATCTCCTGGGTTGTGGGTGGAGTTTAAGTCTACCTTGCAGTTGTCACTGGCGATAGGAGCTTGCCAATCCACTATCACACCAGTTGTGCCGGCAGAGAATGCGTTAACGAGGATGTCACTCGGACACTGGGTGATAACAGGCGCGGCCAGATCACGTACTTCAACATTGAAGCTGCAGGTTAAGGTATTGCCAAAAATATCCACAGCAGTATATACCACGGTAGTAATACCCAATGAGAACAGATCACCTGGGTCATGGGTACTGCTAAAACTGGCCAAAGTTCCGTCATCCACTACGGTAGGAGCCACCCAATTGACTGTGGTCTGGCAATCATTGGCCGTGGTGGATACCACAATGTTGGTCGGGCAGTTGTTAATTATTAATCCTGGCGGAGTACTCTTGCCATAGTTTACTGCAGTGCAAAAATCAGCAATAGTACATTCTTTTCCCGAATCTTTGCAGTCGATGCCCAGGAACGTCGGGCAATTATTACCGCAAGTCATACAGCCATTGGAACTGTTTTCAAAACGGCCTAAAGTTTCTACCTGACCGGTTCCTTCCCATTGCAATGTAATAACATCGTTTTTCAGATTATCAGATACATTCAATGTACCGTAAACCTCAAACACCAGGGTGCAGGCTGCATTCTTGTCACATTGATTATCCTTGGAGTGGAGGTCAACTTTACCCAGCACATTAACGGTCACTCCTGGAGGTATAATGATCCTCCCATTTCCATTGGCATCAATATGTAGGTTGCCATCAATGGTTATTAGGGAAGGTGAATCGAAGCTGAAGGAGTCGCCGTTTCCTAGAAAATCACCACTGCCTAGATGCAGGTCTCCAATGGTAGCTCCACCACAGGTATTACTAAATTGCAGGGTAGAGCTGCCGGGAAAAGGTACATCACAATTCTGCGCTGATAAGGGGTAAACCCCTGCTAATATGACAAGTATGATTCCTGCTACAAATCCCCTCGTAATACGATAAAGATTTAAATAGCCTGCTGGGCCACCTAGGTTGGCGGGCCTTGATCCACCGTTGAGCTGTTTGAGAGCCATACGTCAACTTTTCACCGCTGGTTAGTGCTGAAAACTTGCTCTTGAGAAATTATACATGTGTTTACACATATATCTCATTTTCAAGTAGCTAAATTTCAATTGATATCGAAATCGATTTCGCTCTCAAAAATTACGTGGGTACAGGAGGATGCTAAAATGCAGGTTACCGCTTGAAATTAATGTAATACAAGCGACAGTTAGACAGGCAAAAATCGGTTGCAGGCTCAGGTTTGCTTCAGATTTATTAATTATAATTGGTTCCTGATCATTAAGATAAATTATCCGGATTGTCTCAACTTCACTTATTTCTAAATTTTTCCCTTATTCTGATCTTTACCGGGACTCCCATGAGATTAGCCGCACAGAACCTTACTACACCTGAAATTCGGGCTTACCAACTATCGGAAGGGGAGAAGTTGATATTTGACGGGCAGGTGGAAGAGCAATTCTGGAGCAAGGTTATGCCGGCTACTGATTTTAAAATGCAACAACCTCAGGAAGGGGCTGATGCAACCGAGAAAACAGAAGTTCGTATCGCCTACGACTTAGAAAATTTATATCTGGGCGTGATACTGTATGATAGTGATCCAGATCAGATAAAGGCTTTCCTCAAACGACGAGACCAACCCATGGTTTCTGATGAGCGTTTTACCTGGATGTTTGACACTTTCAACGACCGCAGGCGGGGCTATTTTCTGGAAGTAAACCCTAACGGCATGCGGACCGACGGTCTTTTGAATATAGGTCAGGGTGGGAGTTTAAATCTAAACTGGGATGGCATTTGGGATGCACGCACAGTAATTGGAGATTTTGGGTGGTCAGCAGAAATAAAAATACCTTTCCGCAGTTTAAACTTCGATCCTGAAAGTGATACCTGGGGAGCCAATTTCATGCGGGTGATCCGCAGGAAGAATGAAACAGTGTTGTGGACTGGTTATCAACGGAACCAGGGTATTACCCGCCCCCAAGACGCTGGTAAGTTAAGGGGCTTGAGCGGAATATCTCAGGGTTTGGGGTTGGAAGTTATCCCTTACGGCATAGCGGAGCGAACCCGGGAGGAAACCATCAAGGACACAGACGTGAGGCTAGACGCAGGTTTTGATATAAACTATAGCCTTACGCCGGGTTTGAAAGCTTCTCTTACTATCAACACCGATTTTGCTGAAACTGAAGTAGACCAGCGGCAGGTTAACCTGACCCGCTTCCCCCTGTTCTTTCCGGAAAGAAGGGATTTTTTCCTGGAAGGATCCAATATATATCAGTTCGCTCCTGCCAGCGGCATTAATCCCTTTTTCAGTCGGCGTATCGGACTTAGAAATGGCCGGCCCATCCCGATTACCTATGGCGCTCGCATCTTGGGTAATGCTGGCGATTATAACCTGGCCTTGTTACAGGTGAGGACCGGTGAAAGAGGTGAAATAAAACCCGAAAATTTTACGGTGGCCCGGGTTAAAAAAAATATTGGGGCTGAAAGCACCCTGGGTTTGGTTTACACCAGGCGCTCGACGGAAGATGGCAACGAACTTCCAGAACCATTACAAGATCGACATACCCTGGGAGCAGACCTGGAACTAAGCACCAGTAAATTCCTGGGAGATAAAAACCTACAGTTTCAGGCTTTCTTAGTTTTTCACAATTCAGCCTTCAAAGAAGACGACAGCACGGATATATGGGACCGTTCTACCCGCGGTATTCGGCTGAATTTCCCCAATCAGCCCTGGTCCGGGCATATTTCTTACCGCGAATTTGGTATTGCCTATGACCCTGCAGTTGGATTCAATCGCAGATCAGGCTTTAGGCGGGTAAATCCCCGTATAGGCTTCGTTCCTCAACTTACTAATAGTAACCTTATCCAACAAATTGAATGGGGCATTTGGTTTGAATACTTGACAGATATGGACTTGACTCTACTCACCGAAGAAACCCAGTTCACACTTTTCAACATTACATTTAACTCCGGTGATGCATGGGGTATGGAACTAGTGCAGAATTTCGAACGATTGCAGCAACCGTTTGACATTAAAGGGGATGGATCCATTATCATTCCCCTGGATATCTATCGCAATTGGTGGTTCAGTTCCGTTTTAGAGACGGCCTCATATCGGAAAGTGTCCGCTGAAATCAGTTACCTCAGTGGAGGATTTTGGTCTGGACATCAGCGTGAATTTGGGGTTGGTATTACCTTGAGACCTTTTGCTGGATTTAGTTTTTCTCCCGAATATGTCCACACTGAGATCGATCTGGCTGAAGGGAGTTTTGAGACTGACCTATTTAGGTTTGAAGGTAATTTTGATTTCACTACCTCTATTTTTCTTTCATCCATAATCCAATACGATAATCTCAGTGATTTGCTGGGTATGAATAACCGATTGAGATGGATTATTACACCCGGTTCGGATCTGTTTCTGGTTTATAACCATAACTGGCTGAGGCTGGAAGATCGGTTTTCCACTTTGCAAACCAGCGGTGCTTTGAAGCTCACTTATACCCACAGATTTTAATTGCGAATTATTAGCAATAACTACCAAATGACAAATAACCAATTAGTCAAAAATTCGTAATTCGTAATTCGCCTTTTGCAATTCGTACCTGCTCCTATTGTTGGCTTTTTAGCAAAAATTCCTCTAATTGGTAGATATGTTCTCTTTACAGGATAAAGTTGCTATTATAACCGGTGGCAGCAGTGGTATTGGCGCTGAGATCTGTGATCTGTTTGTAGAACAAGGCGCCAGGGTCATTAATTTTGACCCAAAGCAAGGAGATGGAGATCATCTTCAGTGGCTAAAGGTGGACATTGGTTCTTCACAGGAGGTAAAGCGGGCAGTAGAAGCGGTTTGGGAGCAGCACGGCAGAATGGATATATTAGTCAATAACGCCGGTATATCCCTGATCGGTAACATAGAAGAAACCAGTGAAGAGGATTTTGACCGGATATTCCAGATAAATGTCAAAGGGATCTTTAATTGCCTTTCGGTGGTGATACCTAAAATGAAGCAATCAGGACAGGGGGTGGTGTTGAATATGGCGTCAGTGGCGGCCACCATGGGTCTTGCCCAAAGGTTTGCTTACTCCGCTACCAAAGGTGCAGTTCTCTCCATGACCCTTTCATTGGCTAAGGATTATTTATCTTATAACATCCGCTGTAATAGCATTTCTCCGGCACGGGTGCATACACCATTTGTTGATCATTACCTGGATAAATATTATCCAGGGCAGCAGCAGGAGATGTATAAAAAACTATCAGCAACCCAACCGGTAGGGAGAATGGGTAAACCTGAAGAGATTGCAGCGCTGGCCTTGTACCTTTGCTCAGATGAGGCCTCTTTTATTACCGGCACGAATTACCCCATAGATGGAGGTTTTATTAATTTGAACACTTGATATGAAGCTTATCAGATTTGGTGAACCGGGCTGCGAGAAGCCTGGTTTTATCGATGAAAACGGAAGTCGCCGCGATGCTTCCTCATTTGGCAATGACTTTGGCGAATCATTCTTCAGATCAGGAGGGCTCGGTCGCCTGTCGGACTGGATTGAAGTCCACCAGGAGGATATACCTTTGGTAGATCCTGAAGAACGCTGGGGAACCCCGGTACGCCGGCCCAGTAAAATTGTATGTGTAGGACTTAACTACTCCGATCATGCCCGTGAAAGTGGCATGGAAATACCAAAAGAGCCAATATTATTTTTTAAATCAACCACCAGTCTATGCGGGCCCTACGATCCGATAGTATTACCTGCAGATAGCGATAAGACGGATTGGGAGGTGGAGTTGGCTGTGGTAATAGGAAAGGAGATCAATAATATTAGTAATGACGAGGCAACTTCAGCTATTGCCGGATATACTATCATGAATGATGTCAGCGAAAGAGCTTATCAACTGGAGGGTACCGGGCAGTGGGTAAAAGGAAAAAGTTGTGATAGTTTTGCCCCTTTAGGCCCTTTTCTGCTCACGGCTGACGAATTATCAGATCCTCACAACCTGGATCTGTGGCTTAAAATAAACGGGGATATTAAGCAACAAGGCAGTACCAGTAAATTAATTTTCGACATACCTTATCTGGTAAGCTATATCAGTAAATTCATGACCCTGCTGCCAGGTGATGTAATATCCACCGGTACTCCTCCCGGGGTGGGCATGGGGCTTTCTCCGCCTGGATTCCTTAAAGATGGTGATGAGGTGGAGTTGGGTATTGAGAAGTTAGGGTCAAGCCGCCAGAAAGTTTTAGCGATTACAAAATCATGACTAGGTTGATACAGTAAAAAATAACCTACACTGTCGCATGCTTCTAATGGCGAATTACGAAAATTACGAAAGACGAATCCGGACAGGGTTTACATTTTGATGACCATTCAATCCCATCACAATATCAAGCTGATTTATTTCAGGTTGTTACGCTTCGAACTCCTGAATGGGATTGCTTCACTGCGTTCGCAATGACTTTACGGAGGTCGTATTGATTTGGACAGGCCGCCTAAGCCGAAAAAGAAGATCTAATTTATTTCAGGTTGTTATTAGGATAAGTCCTGATAAATCTCATTAGCAAGCGGATTTAGTTCCAAACTTAATACAGGTATCAGGTCTTTTTAGTTAAATAGCAGACTCAATATCTATTACTCTAACTATACTCCTTACCGCCGGCAACCTATAAGATATCTAGGCAAGCTTCCTATAGCGTATTTTATTAAGTAACTGATTATGAAATATTTACAAAGCTCAGTCGCTTGCTATAAAAATCGCTCATTTCCCAGTAATAAGTATGATCGTATTGAAGAAGCAATCTGCTTAGGGTTGTAATCGTATCATATAGACGCTTCTGATTATGGTACGGGTTGTTTCACTGGGTTGCTTATGACGTATAATCGTAAGTGGCACTGATTTGAAATTTCTATAAAATATCAGGCTCGGATATCCCGAGAGACGACTATGCTGGATCCTATTCTAATAGCTGCCTTCATTTTCATCATGAGGTCATGGTTTGCTTTTTTTGCATAAATATTCCACCTCGGAAAGACTAAAGCTATTAAAGAGATTGCAGTTGATCCCTGGTCAAATCATTTTGCTCTTCTCCGGTATTAATGGTACTGGCTGGTTCGATCAACACCAGTTCCACTTCTTCTTTGGCCACTGGCCGATGCTCAACTCCTTTTGGCACTATGGCCATTTCTCCTGCTTTTAAAAGCAGGGATTTGTCTCTGAACTCCAATTGCAGCTCACCGCGATGGATCCAGAACAACTCGTCTTCATGTTCATGACGATGCCAGATGAAAGGGCCTTTTAATTTAGCAAGGCGGACCTGCTGGCCGTTCATCTCAGCCACTACCCTGGGGTTCCAGTAATCTTGAATAAGGGAGAATTTCTGCTTCAAATTGATCTTTTCCATATATCAAAACTACATAAATGTCCTGTAGCCGTCAGATGTGAAAGCGTATTTATTTGAGTTGGTAGGGCTTATAGTTATATTGAGTTATGAAAAGGTCTGTGGCGGGCAATATTTTGTTGGTGAGTATGCTGTTGACTGCCTGCTCCATCGAGTCTGAGTTCGACCCATCCATATATCAAAACCTGCCTGAAGCAAATTGGCTATTAACCGAATATATCCAGGATGAGGAGCCGCTATACGGTTTTACCTACCAGGGTAACACCTTGCAAACCCAAACACTATTCGGACCTAATGGCGATATTGAATTTCACCTGGAATATGACCAGCACAAACAACCGGTTAAAATGCACGCTGAGGTGATTGAACGGGTTTATGACGTTTTTTACTATTATGAGGACCAGCTGTTAGATCGAATTGAATTTCAAGTTGATAATGAGGAAAGAGTGCGGTTTCTATTTTTCTACAATGATCATAGAAAAATCGAAACTATGATCGAAATATACAGAAGCGGGTTTGTAAACGAAGTTACCTACCAGTGGGATGGTGATAATATATCCCGATATCAGGTCCACAATGGAGCCACCAGCGATGAATTGGATTGGGTATTTGAATTTGAATACGATAAAAAGCGCAACCCATTTGAAAACGTCTACCGTGACATTGGCTATGATTTCTTTCAAAATATTCCTCTAACGGCCAATAACTGGACCAGAAAAACAGTATTTCAAAAAGCAAATCCCCAAATGGTACAGGAGTATAACAACACCATCGAATATTGGGGCCCCGACTACCCCTTATTTACTACCACTGAATTTGTGGATAGGCTAGGTGAAGTCCATACCTCCAAAGTGGACTTCAGCTACTAGTACAAATTTTGCCAAATAGCCAAACTTATCTCAAGGCAAACCGTTCTAACATCTGATGGTTATTTTTAGATGTTTATGAGAGGTGCCCTCATTGTCATTTTTTCTCTTGGTTTCTGGTTCAAAGATCCCCTTCCGTTAAAAGGCCAGGAAAAATACACCCTATCCGGCTATGTAAAAGATAAGAGTAGTGGTGAAACGTTGATCGGCGCCACCTTGTTCATCCCCAGGTTGAATGCCGGGGTGGTGACCAATGTATATGGTTTTTACAGCATAACCCTGGATCAAGGGACCTATGACATAGAGTTTCGATATTTGGGTTATCAAACCGAATCCCAGACAATAATGCTGGACCGGGATCTTCGGCTGGACCTTGATCTATTGAGTGAAAATACCTTACTGGAGGAAATCGTGGTGACCGGAGATCCTGAGGATGAAAATGTCAGCGGTATTCAGATGGGCACTCACAAATTGCCTATTAACACCATTCAAAGCTTACCTGCATTCATGGGAGAAGTAGACGTTTTGAAAAGCATTCAGTTTCTCCCAGGGGTATCAACTGTAGGCGAAGGGGCGTCGGGCTTTAACGTGCGAGGCGGCGGCACCGGACAAAATCTGGTGTTGCTGGATGAAGCTCCGGTTTACAACTCATCCCACATGCTGGGGTTCTTTTCAGTCTTTAATCCGGATGCGGTCAAGGATGTACAGCTGATCAAAAGTGGGATCCCGGCCAGGTTTGGGGGCCGGATTGCTTCTATATTGGATATTCGCATGAAAGAAGGTAACAATCAGGAGTTTAAAGCCAGTGGGGGAATCGGAACTATTTTTAGCCGTCTAACCCTGGAGGGACCTCTAAAAAAAGATAAGTCCAGTTTTATTATTGCTGCCAGGCGCTCCTATGCTGATGTTATGGCCAAAGCTTTTACCAATGCTCTGGAGGATGGGGCTGCCCTAAATTTCTATGACCTTACTTTAAAGACCAACTATAACTTCAATAAGAGTAACCGGGTATATCTATCCGGATATTTTGGTCGGGATAATTTCAAATTTGACCAGGCTCAGGGATTTAACTGGGGAAATAATACCGGCACCCTCCGCTGGAACCACTTATTTAACGACCGCCTATTCAGCAACTTTACCGTATTTTTTAGCGATTACGATTACGAATTGGCATTCGGAGATGATGACCTGGATAGGTTCGATTGGAATTCACGTATTCGCACCTATAACTTTAAGCCAGAGTTCACTTACTTCATTAACCCGGAAAATGAATTGTCATTTGGAGGGGAGTTGATCCGATATGATTTCGAACCAGCCAACGCCGTGGGAGTAAGCAATGGAGAAGTTTCAGACGTTAGTGCGGAGAATAAAAACGCTCTGGAATGGGCAATATATATAAGTAATCTCCACCAAATCAGTTCCCGCCTCACTGCAGAATATGGGATTCGATATTCTGAATTTATGCAGTTGGGACCCGGGAGTTATTTTGAGTTTGACAATCCCCCGGCTGGTACTCGCAAAAATGTGATCAATACCATGCAGGCGGACAGGGGAGAAGTAATCGAGCGATATGGGAATTGGGAACCACGAATTTCCCTGAATTTTAAAGCCTCACAAACCTCTAGCATTAAAGCCAGTTATAATCGCACCGCACAGTATATTCATTTAATTAGCAATACCACCGCTTCTAATCCATTGGATATCTGGACCCCATCCACTAATAACATTCAACCACAGACTTCTCAGCAGTTTGCTTTGGGTTATTTCAGAAACTTTGTAAGTAATCAATACGAAGCCTCCCTGGAGGGTTATTACCGCAAGGCGCGCAACCAAATCGATTATATTGACGGCGCTGACCTACTGATCAATGAGTTTATCGAGGGGGATCTGCTGCGGGGAAAAGGCCGGGCTTATGGTTTGGAATTATTGCTTAAAAAGAATAGTGGAAAAGTAAACGGCTGGTTGAGTTATACTTTATCCAGAACCGAACTGCAGGTGACTGGAATAAATAACGATGCATGGTATCCCACCAGGTTTGATCAGACCCATAATTTTAAAGCTGTGGCATTCTATGAACCCGGATCCAGGTGGAAATTCTCTGCGAATTTTACATTGCTGAGCGGTACACCCACCACATTCCCTACCAGCCGTTTCGAGATCCAAGACTACCTGGCTCCCTACAATTATTTGCAGAGCAGGAACAACGTCAGGATACCCTGGTTCCATCGGCTGGATGTATCGGCCACTTTATACGGTAAGCGTACCAGGAGGGGAAAAGCGCGGAAAAATGAAGACTATTGGGTATTTAGTGTCTATAATCTTTACGCTCGCCGAAATCCATTTTCTATATATTTTGCTCAGGCAGAAGACCGGCCGGTTCCCGGATTGCCTATTGAATCACAGGCAACCAGGGTTTCTATAATAGGGAGTTTGGTTCCGGCTATATCCTATAATTTTAAATTCTGATGAAAAAAGCTTGTATCATAGCGATATTCGGTATACTCCTAACGTCATGTGAGGACCAGATCTTCCCTACCTTGGATCAGGCACCAGAAGTATTGGTGATCGATGCTTTTCTGGACAATTCGGACAGTGTACAGCAGGTGAGGCTAACCAAAACTCAGGGTTACTTCAATAACACTTTAGCTACCGGGGTAGAAGGTGCTACAGTTACCATAACCAGTACTGGAGGGGGCTTAATAACATTTGCCGAAACCGGTGCAGGGCTTTATACATGGATACCCAATGAGGGTAACCCACTGGGCCAGGTAGGAGAGACCTTTACCTTGCGGGTATCCATTGCCGGTCAGGAGTTTCAAGCTCAGAGCACTATGAACCGGGTTCCGCCTATCGATAGCGTTACTTTCAGATTTGAGGAAGAGAATTTATTTCTCCCTGACAGTTACTTTGCCGAATTTTGGGCCCGAGATCCTTTAGGTCGCGGTGATACATACTGGATAAGGTCCTATAAAAACGGCGTATTTCTGAACCAGCCAAATGAGATCAATATTGCTTTTGATGCCGGGTTCAGTGAGGGGGGTAATGTTGACGGATTGGTCTTCATTCCGCCAGTTCGGGATGCTATCAACCCTTTTGAAGAGGATGAAAACGATGAATTTATGTCTCCTTTTGCAGATGGTGACTCCGTTTTTGTTGAAGTCCTCAGTATTACTAATGAAACCTTCGACTTTCTGAATGAGCTTAGAACTCAAACCGACCGCCCGGGAGGATTTGCTGAACTTTTTGCTACCCCATTAAGCAACATACCTACGAATTTGAATTATGTCGGTGAGGGAGACCCGCCTCCGGTATTGGGATTTTTTAGTGTATCGGCTATTTCAGCATCGGGTAAAAAGTTGGATATTAGTGAAGTGCCTCAGGGAAATTAATTGAATTATTTTATATCAAAAATCCGTAGTTATCACCACAGAACCGCTGTTCTGCAGGGTGATAAACGCCACTCCTACGGTGATCTGTTAAAGTATTCTCATAGCCTGGCATCTGGTATAATCGATATTAATGCAGACAGTTTACCAATCGCATTTGTAGTATCTCCAGGCTTTAATTATCTGGTAACGTTATGGGGGATCTGGCGGTCCGGCGCTATGGCAGTTCCGCTATCTCCTCACCATCCACTTGATTCCCTTCGTCATGTGCTAAGTGATGCCGGATGTAAATTATTGATTGTGGAAGACCAGCTGAAAGAAAATTTTTCGGCTATTGCCGGGGAATTGGGCATTGCAGTAATGTCCGCTGGGTCGGAGAATAGCAGTCATGCATTCCAGGATGAATACCATGAGGAGGCTTTACTGTTGTATACTAGCGGATCCACCAGCTTGCCTAAGGGGGTAGTATTAACTCATAGCAATTTGCAAGCTCAAATGCATTGCTTATCCAAGGCTTGGGAATGGGATGCCAAAGATCATATTTTAAGCGTATTGCCATTGCATCATGTCCACGGTATCGTGAATGTGGTCTGTTGTGCGCTCTGGAACGGGGCAATATGTGAGTTTCTGCCAGGAGGTTATCAGGTCGATCAAGTGCTAGATCGATTTCAGAAAGGAAATATTAATTTATTCATGGCGGTGCCAACCATCTACTACCAGCTGATTAAGGCCTGGAAATCCAGGGCAAGAGAAGAGCAGAAGAAAATTTCACAGGTCCTGCAACAATTCAGGCTTATGATCTCCGGTTCGGCGGCGCTGCCAGTGGAAACGCTAAAACAATGGAAGGAGATCAGTGGTCATGTATTATTGGAGCGCTACGGTATGACAGAGATTGGGATGGCTTTGTCCAACCCATACCGGGGAGATCGACATCCGGGTCATGTAGGCTGGCCATTACCGGGCGTACAGTTGAAATTAATGGAGCAAGGATGTCAAGTTTCAACGGGTGAAGCCGGCGAAATTTGGGTAAAAGGGCCCACTGTATTTAAAGCCTATTGGAATTTGCCCAAGACCACCGAGGATCAATTCGAGAATGGATGGTTTAAAACCGGAGATCTGGCAAAAAGAACTCCTCAAGGATATCGGATCCTGGGACGCAAATCAGTGGACATAATAAAATCCGGGGGATATAAGATCTCTGCCCTGGAAATTGAAGATGTGCTGCTTACTCACCCCCAGGTCCAACAATGTGGAGTGGTAGGATTACCCGATCAGGAATGGGGAGAGAGGATAGTAGCTGCCCTGGTCACAGGTAAACCTGTACCAAATCTTGAAGACCTGGACCGATTGGTTACAGCCAGGTTACCGGCTTATAAAAAACCACGGGAATATTTCTTTCTTGCAGAGTTACCCCGGAATGCTCTGGGTAAATTAGTGAAGCCCCATTTGATCCAGCTGCTAACTAATCCAATGGGCGCAAAGACCAGATCTCGTAAATAGGTTGCCCTTTACTACTTTTTCCCCGGTGATGCCAACGTCCGTCTTTCAGTTCATAACTAAAGTCTAGGCTGGCCCCGACCCTGGTGCTATCCCTGGAGAAAAACTCAATATTTTCCTTGTAAACCCCATCCTTTGTCTGATATGTTCCGCCTCCGGTACCCATAAACTCCATGGTTTTGGAGTTGTAGGCGATCCACTGAAATCTGGTGCCCGATAGTATTTTCATGGTTTTACGGTCGCCGGGAGTAATTGTTCTCATTTCACTGTCCCGCTCCCGGCCGGTGATTAGCCAGGCCCCATTGAGTGCACCGGGAGTTCCGTCATCTATCCTCTGCCATTTAAAGGAACCAATAGTCATGGTGCCGTCAGCTTGCGAAAGTTCTTCCGGAAGCATCTCCGAAGATTTTCCTTCCGGAAAGGTATTGAATTCAAAATTGCGTTCTAACTGGTTCTCGTCAAGCTCCCAATCGCCCCCCATAGTTCCCACGAATTCTTTTGATTCAATATTATATTCAGTCAGGGACCAATAGCCATCGGTTAGCACCAAAATTTGCCGGTTCTGATCCTGATCCTGTCGCTCCCATGCGCCTAAAATGGAGACTTGTCCCAATAGTTGAATGCTGGTCAACATCAACACCGAGATGATTATTGTTTTCATAGTTTTTTATTTTTATTTAAAGCCGCGGTTGGAGCGGGAATCTCATGCCCCAATCCTCCGGCTAAATTGTCGTTAAAGGTAGTAGGGATAGTTCCCTGCTCCGTGCGTTCTTTCCAGGTGGTATGACTGGTTCCGTCATCCACTCTTTTCATGGTGATGCACCCCTTAACCGGGCAAACCAGTGAGCACAAATTACAACCTACGCAGTTTTCTTCAATAATATAGGGGATACGCCCGTTTTCCGGGAGTCCAATCGCCTGATGGGCGCCGTCTTCACAGGCTGTATAGCAAAGTTGGCACTCAATACATTTTTCAGGGTCGAGGTCGGCGATCACCTGATACTTAAGGTTTAAATTCTCCCAGTTGGTTACATTGGGAAGGGCTTTGCCAACCATCTCAGGGACCTGGGTAAAGTTCTTTTCTTTCATGTATTGTTTAAGTCCTGCTTCCAGTTCGCGCACAATGCCAAACCCATAATGCATAACTGCAGTACATACCTGTATATTGCTGGCCCCCAATAACATATACTCCACCACATCCCTCCAATTTTCAATTCCTCCGATTCCCGAAATAGGAAGCTTATGCTCCTGCAATTGAGCGCAGCTGCGTACCATATTCTGGGCTATAGGTTTTACCGCAGGTCCGCAATATCCACCGTTGGTGCTGCGGCCATCTACAATAGGATATGGAACCATGTTGTCTATATCCACCCCAACCAGGCTTTGAATGGTATTGATAAGCGAGATGGCATCTGCCCCGCCCCGGTAGGCTGCCTTAGCTGGCTCAGTGATATCAGTGATATTGGGCGTAAGTTTTACTACTACCGGTGTATTAGCAACTTCTTTGACCCAATCGGTAATGGTTTCCAACACCGGAGGCTCCTGACCCACTGCTGATCCCATGCCTCTTTCGCACATGCCATGGGGGCAGCCGAAATTAAGTTCCAATCCATCGACACCGGCATTTTCTACATCTTTAATGATTTGGTGCCATTCTTCCCGGGATTCCACCATCAGGGATGCCACTACCGCATGATCGGGAAAGTATTTCTTTACTTCCTCAATCTCCTTAAGATTATCTTTAAGTGGCCTGTCTGTGATCAATTCAATGTTATTAAAGCCCATGATCCGGGTATCCCGGTAGTGTATTGCCCCATAGCGGCTGGAAGTGTTTACGATAGGGACTCCTAAGGTCTTCCAGACAGCGCCTCCCCATCCCTGATCAAAAGCCTTCATAACTTGGTAGCCGGAATTGGTAGGTGGGGCAGAAGCTAGCCAAAAAGGATTTGGGGATTTAATACCTGCCAATGAGGTGGATAGATCAACCATATTGAGTTTCTTGCGATAGATAATTGTGAATTCCCCGGGCGGCTACTTTGGCCTCGGCAACGGCATTGACTACCTCCATGCCGCCGTTGTAGGCGTCACCAGCACAAAAATATCGTGGGTTATGAGTTTGTAGCCACTCATTTACCGTTTTGATCCTTCCTCGATGGTCCCATTCCAACCCGGAAATATTTTGAAATAGTGCTTCGTGTTTGGATTGACCGGTAGCCATAATCACCATATCACACTCCACTACCAAACTGTTTTCTGGCGACTCTTTCAATTTGCCGTTGTCTTGTTCAGTACCATGGAATTTCACCCCCGATACCCGTTCAGATCCCAATATTTCAACCGGGGATACATTCCACAGGGCTCGAGTTCCCACTGACTTAGCCAGTTCGTACTCAAAATCATAGGCTCTCATGGATGGACGGTCTCTTCGGTAAGCCAAAACCACCTGGTTTGCACCTAATCTGCATGCTTCGGAGGCAGCATCCATAGCGGTGTTTCCGCCTCCAAGGATCACTACCTTATTGCCTATAGTCACTTGATGCTTTTGTAGTTTCAAATTTTCGATAAACTCGACTGCACCAATACAACCGGGCAGGCGCTCACCTGGAATGCCAATTTCCCTGGTGTTACCCAACCCGATTCCCAGAAATATGGCCTCATATTCTTCTTCTAAGCGTTTAAAATCTTGCTCACTGCTAATTTCTTTGCCGTATTTTATCTCAAAGCCCAATTGATCCTGCAAATACCTTACTTCTCTCAATACGTCCTGGTTATGAATCTTATAGGGAGCGACACCATGCAGAGCTAATCCTGAAGGTCGTTGCTTGGCTTCATACACCGTTACCAGGTATCCCAATAAACTCAGTTCTGAAGCGGCTGAAATTCCTGCAGGGCCTGAACCGATGACCGCAATTTTTTCAGAGCGTGTCTCTCCTGATTGAAACCGTTGGTTGGAGCTGTCCATGGTGGTACTGCAGGCAAAACTCTGTAAGCGCCCGATTTCAATTGGTTTAACCTCGGTATTGTTGTAGACGCAGGCGCCTTCACACAAGACCTCGGTGGGGCATACTTTACCACAGATATTACCCATCCAGTTGGAATGATAAATAGTATCGGCAGCTCCGGAAACGTTTTTGGTATTGATCTGTTTAATGAACAAGGGGATGTCTATGCCAGTGGGACAGGCCTTGATGCAGGGAGCATCGTAACAAAAAAGGCACCGACTGCTTTCATAATGAGCTTGCGTGGGGGTCATTATAGGCTCAAGCTGATGGAAATTCTCATCAAACTCTACGTCGGTAGTAGGTCTTTTAAACTCAGCCATCTCGCTACAGTTCAACAAGTTTCTGATAGGTCTCAGGCCTCCTATCTCTAAAAAACTGCCAGGTCGCCCGCACTTCTTCGATGAGATCCAAATCAAACTCCGCTACAAGCAACTCATCCTTATCCTGAGATGCTTCAGAGAATATTTGTCCCCGGGGGTCCACAAAATAACTGGTGCCATAAAACTCTCCCAGGTCCCAGGGTTTTTCCTTGCCAACTCGGTTAATGCATCCCATAAAATAACCATTGGCCGCAGCATGAGCCGGTTGTTCCAGTTTCCACAGGTATTGTGATAGTCCGGCAACCGTAGCTGACGGATTGTAGACGATCTCGGCACCGTTCAATCCCAGAATTCTGGCTCCATCGGGAAAATGACGATCGTAGCAAATATAGATGCCAATCCTGGCATAAGCGGTATCAAACACCGGATAACCCAGGTTCCCTGGTTTGAAAAAATATTTCTCCCAGAATCCAGAGGTGTGTGGTATGTGATTTTTACGATATTTCCCCAAGTACTGGCCATCGGCGTCGATCACGGCAGCGGTATTATATAGAATACCGGCTTGCTCTTTCTCATATATGGGCACAATCATTACCATATTGAATTTGCGCGCGTATTCCTGCATCATTTCCGTGGTGGGCCCGGGTATGCTTTCTGCTGTCTGGTACCACTTGGAATCCTGGCTGGGGCAGAAGTAAGGCGTATTAAAAATTTCTTGCAAACAAAGTATCTGTACCCCTTGTTTGCCGGCATCTTCAATGTATGGTAAATGCTTATCCAGCATGGCCTGTTTGATTTCATCCATGGTGCCCTCACCTTCTGAAATGGGCAGGCTCATCTGGATCAATCCTGATTTAATTTTTCTGGGCATATCAGATCACTTTACTAATTTTATTTCTTTTAATAAACCTACCGCTACCCGGCTCAAGTAATAACTTGCCATTTTCAATCGCCACGTTCCCACGAAGTAATACGGTATGGCACTTACCCTGTACCTTCCATCCCTCGTAAGCAGAATAGTCACAGCGGTGGTGATGGGTATCTGCTGAGATTACATGAGTCTGGTTCGGGTCAAAAATAACCAGGTCGGCATCGGAACCTGCAGCGATGGCGCCCTTTCTGGGATGCATACCGAATATTTTGGCGGCATTGGTGGAGGTCAAAGCTACATAATTACTTAAACTGATCTTACCCTTGGCAACACCTTCAGAATACAGTAACTCCATCCGATGTTCCAGTGCCGGATGGCCATTGGGGATCTTGCTGAAATCTCCCTCGCCCATTTTCTTTTGCTCCCAGGTAAAGGGACAGTGATCAGTGCCCACCACTTGCACCAAACCTTGTGAAATACCCGCCCATAAGGCATCGCGATCTTTTTGTTTCCGTAATGGAGGACTCATCACCCACTTGGCCCCCTCAAAATCCTTTTCATACAAAGAGGCGTCCAGCAATAGATACTGGATACAAGTTTCCACGAATACTTTCTGGTTGCGATACCCAGCTTTACGTACTGCATTCAAGGCTCCTTCGCAGGTGAGGTGGACAATATAGCCGGGAACATCCGTAAAATGGGCCATGTCGGTGAAACGGGCTGATGCTTCTGCCTCGGTAAATTCCGGTTGGGACAAGTAGTGATAAAGAGGGGACATCTTCCCTTGCTGCCGGTGTTCTGCAATCAAATGGTCAATTATATCGCCATTGGTAGCATGCACGGTCACCATGCCTCCCTGTTTTTTTACTTCCTGCATTAGTCCCACCATCTGCCGGTCATCTATCATAAGCGCCCCTTTGTAAGCCATAAAGGTCTTAAACGAGGTGATCCCTTTTTCAATCATGGTTTTGATTTCCCCCCGGGTTGAAGGGTTGAAATCCGTTACCGCCATATGATAGGAGTAGTCGGCGCAGGCCTTCCCCTTTGATTTTTGCTCCCAGGTATCCAACGCACTTTGCAAGCTTTCCCCCTGAGTTTGAAGGATAAAGTCAATTACCATGGTGGTCCCCCCATGTAAGGCAGCCGCGGTACCGGTGGTATAGTCATCGCTGCTAAGTGTGCCCATGAATGGCATATCCAAATGCACATGAGGATCAATACCACCGGGGAAAATCAGTTTGCCCTCCGCGTCAATGGTTTTTTCGGCATTTACCTGCAGGTTGCGGCCAATGGATTCAATAACCTCTCCTTCGACATAAATGTCTGCTTCAAATACAGCTTGCGCGGTAGCTATCCGGCCATTTTTTATTAAGATGGACATTACTGTGGCAATAGGTTATATGGTTAAAGCTACAAATAATTGCTCAATTAAAATCCAGGTTAAATAACTCCTTGATCATTTATTCGGGAATAGGTTCGATACCCCCACACCTGTGATAAGAGCAATTATAAATGAGGGTAGAAGTTCAGCTAGCTGCACAAAATAATCTCCAATGACCGGCAGTTCAACTGCGGCAAACTTAAATAGTGGTACACCTAAAAATCCTACGATCATGCTGGCAATGGCACCTTTTTCATTGAGGCCTTTCCAAAATAAGGAGAGGATCATAACCGGGCAAAAGGTAGCGGCAATACCGGACCAACCAAATACTACAAACCAAAATATGGTTCGGGTGGGGGAGAGCACCGATACGGTCAGCGCGATCAGCAGGGCAACAAAGGCCATGCCCAGTGTTACTTTCCTGGAAAATTGGGGTAAGTTCAGCCGTTTACGGCCAAATACCTGTTGATCGAAATCTCTGGTGATGGCGCTGCTCCCCACTACCAATAATGAGTCAATAGTGGACATAATTGCTGCCAGTACTACCGCAATGTATACGGCCTGAATTAACAGCGGGAAAAAGTGTTCCGTCATGATGGGTAGGACATTTTGCGCACCATTGCCAAATACGGCTTCTATTCCCAGGTTAGGTTGATCAAATAAATAGCGCCCAAGAATACCAATGGTTACCGCGGCACTATCGGTTAAAAGCGTATATACCACCGCTACCCATCGGCCCTTTCGGATCTCACTTTGATCCTTTATGGACATGAAACGGACAAAAATCTGAGGTGAACCCATAAAGCCCAGACCTATAACTGCATATCCCAGAACGGTAAATAAGTTATAGGTATTAAAGCCTCCCTGACCCCAAATATTGGTAAGCCCGGGATCGATCTGGCTAAGACGAATTGCCACCTGGTCCCACGAACCAATATGCATCAGGGCATAAAGGGGCAGGATTACTAATCCCAGGAACATCAGACTCCCTTGAAAAACATCGGACCAGGCTACCGCAACGAAACCACCGTAGAAGATGTAGGCTACCACGATCAAAAAGCCTATAATAGCCCCCGCGTAGTAATTCCAGTTCAGGAAAGACTCGAATGCCGATCCGGTAGCGTCGATCTGGGCGCTGACATAAATCATTACAAATATTGCCAGGGATCCGGCGGCAATTGATCGCAAAGTGTTGGTAGTTGGTTTGAGATGACTATGCAGGTAATCGGGTATGGTGATGCTACCGTACTGATCGGATAACTTTTTAAACGGTTTGGCCATAAGAAACCAGGCTACTGAAACTCCGATCAACTCACCCAGAACTACCCAATACGCACTAAAGCCAGCAATAGCACCCAGGCCGGTTAGACCCAGCAACAACCAGGCAGATTCACCGGTGGCTCTGGTTGAGAAAGCCACCACCCAAAAGCCCAACCGCTTACCTCCCACATAGTAGTCGACCAGATCATGTACCCTCTTGGATGCCCAAAACCCCAACAGGATAAGTACCAGAAAGTAAGCGATTACTACCAGGTACTTAATCACCATTTGCCCCTTGGTTTCTCATGAGTAATGCATAGATGAAAAAGGAGATCAAAAAACCGGTGAACCAGGATAAGTGGTATAAAAACGACAAAGAGGGTATCCAATAGCCCACTATGGCCAACGCTACCCCCAGGCCCAGGGCCCACAGGGCGGCAGAGTTGAAACCGGTATAGGGTCCTGAAGTACTGAATAGGCTTTCCACATTCAAGCGCTTTTTCCTGATCAGATAGTAATCGCATAACAATATACCTAAAACAGGACCCAATAAGCCACTGACAAATATCAGCACCCCGCTGATCTCATCTAGAAGCCACCAAGGGCAAATTAGGATGCCGATCACTCCGGTGATTAGTCCTCCCAATCGAAAATTAATATGCCTGGGCAGCAGGTTGGAGAATGCGTTGGCCGGGGCAATCACGTTGGCCGCGATATTGGTGCTTAAGGTGGCGATCAGCATAAAAAACTGTGAAATTATTGCCGCCATAGGGCTCTCGAATCGAGCTAAAAAAGAAACTGGATCCCAGGGAGCATCCTCGCCGATTAAAATATCTTCAAAATTTACTACTGCGGCAAAGGTTACGAAGATACCTACAAATGAATATAGGATCATAGTACCGGGGAGCCCAATAAACTGTCCCACTACCTGTGATTTTTGGGACTGCGCATAGCGGGTGATATCAGCAATACTCAATGACATGGTAGCCCAAAAACCCACCATGGCGGTTAGCCATAATACATATCCCCATAGGGTAGCGCCAAATCCTTGGCTATTATCCGTTTCCAGCGGAAGAGGCACCCTGGACGAGATCAACTCACTAGATCGAAATTGGATGCTTGCTTCAGCGAAATCCTTTTGAGGTATCAAAGATTTGATTTCAATGGTTTGGTTATCGGTAGGAAGTGACATCCAGGAGGTTTGCAGTTCTTGACCATTATGTTGATAGGTCAATTTGAAAGATTCCGCTTTTGGGTCATTATCCAAATTAGTGAAGGGTGTCAGTAATAGTACAGGATCTTCTTCTGGTTCTTTGACAATCTGGGCTGAAGGGTGTTGTAGCTGTGATCCTAATGCCAATACCTTCGAAAACCCACCTCCCTGGTAACTGCCCCAGACAATAAGGAATATGCCCAGACCGATTAAAATAGGTGCGGCAAATTTTTCCAGCCACTTAATACCCTCGGTGCCGGTCCAGATGAAGTAGAGATTCAATAACCAAAAAATACCAAAGCCTACGAATTTCCCGGCTACCAACTCCTGTAGATAGGTTTGACCGGTAATAGCGCACCAAATAGCGTAAACAGCTAATCCCCCGACCCAGGTTTGTATGCCAAACCAACCGCAAGCTACTACCGCCCTTACGATAGCCGCCAGATGAATTCCTTTAGTGCCAAAAGAAGCCCTGCCAATTACTGGAAATGGAAGGCCGTATTTTACACCGGCATGACCATTAAGTACCATTGGCACTGTAATAATTAGGTTAGCGGCTCCTATAATAATCAAGGACATCTGCCAACTGATGCCCGATTTGATCATGTAAGAGGCCAGTATGTAGGTGGGGATACAAACGGCCATTCCCACCCAAATAGCGGCCAGGTCCCAGGTGGACCAGGTGCGTTGATCAATCGGGGTAGGGGCTAGCTCCTCACTATAAAGAGGTGATTCCTTTGCTGAATCAGAAAGAGTAACTGAATGAATATCAGTCATATATTAGAATGGAAGGCGCATAAAGGCCAATGCTTCTCTCAATCATTGTAATAAGCATCAGCCAGGCTTAGAGTTTCTGAAATTATTTCCATCCCCTCATCAATCTGTTCTTCAGTGATTATAAGGGGTGGTGCAATAAAGATATAGTTCCAGCGCACGAAGGTGAACATTCCAAGCTCCCGGATCTTAGCGGCCATGGCATTGGTAATCGCCATATCTTTGGGTTTAGCATTCCAGGGGGTAAGGGGTTCTTTGGTAGCACGATTTTTTACCAGCTCAATGCACCCCAGCAGACCGGTATTGCGAAAATCACCTAAGGAAGGATGCTTTTCCTTTAACTTGTCGACTTGTTGTTCAACATAGTCTCCCATTCTTTGAGCGCGGGAAATGAGATCTTCCTCACGGTACACTTCCAGTACCGCCAGGGCAGAGGCGCAGGCCACCGGATGTGCAGAGTAGGTAAGTCCTACCGGAATATTTTGATTATCGAAAAAAGCTGCTATTTCTTCTGAAACCATAACCCCTCCTAGAGGGAGGTAACCACAAGTCAACCCTTTGGCAATACACATCATATCGGGATTCACTCCGTGATGTTCGATGGCAAACCATTTACCGGTACGGCCAAATCCACTCATCACTTCGTCGTCGATCAGAAGAATACCGTGATGACGGGCAAATGCCGCCACTAAGCCCCAATAATTAGAAGGATACTTTATACATCCCGACGAACCGGACTCTCCCTCTAACATTATGGCGGCAACATTTTGCGGTCCTTCGTACTCTACTATTCTTTTAAGGTGCTGAAAGGCCCTTTCTCCGCATTCTTCGGGGGTTTTGCTGTTCCAGGGACAACGGTAAAAATAAGGATTTTCTACATGGATCATATTAGGTAAACCATAGCGGTCTACCTGCAACTTCCGGGGATCCCCGCCGGCGGATATAGCTCCATAGGTGGCACCATGATAGGAACGGTAGAGACTCACGATCTTGGGTCGGCCGGTAACTACCCGTGCCAGTTTGATTGCCGACTCTATGGCGTCCGCACCAGCAAGGGTGAAAAATGTTCTGGTGAGATTTGCCGGACTGATTTCCGCCAGTTCTTTACCTAATTGGCCCCTGGCATCGGTGATCATGCCGGGATATACATAGCTTAATTGCTCCATTTGTCGCTGTACCGCAGCGGTTACTTTCGGATGACCATGACCGATATTTACATTCATCAACTGAGAGCTGAAGTCAAGATACTTTTTGCCCTGATTATCATAGATATATACCCCTTCAGCCCTCTGTGCATGGATGGGGTCAAGACCTGATTGCTTGGTCCAGGAGAATATGGTATGGTTCAAATTAGCGGCTCGTACCGCTTCCGAAGCCGTGGTCAGCTCATCCAGTTGATCTTGTCTTGCGGATTCCATTTGGTAGTGGTCTTTTTAAGTTGAGTCCAAAATTCAATAGAGCTTTTTCCGGTGATATCCCCAACTCCAAATTTCGATTCGTTCCAACCTCCGAAGGAAAATGGCTCACGGGGCACCGGTACACCGATGTTTACCCCGATCATACCTGCGCTGGCACGCTGCATTACTTCCTTGGCCCAACTGCCACTTTGAGTAAATACTGCGGCCGCATTGCCGTAGTTGGAACTGTTTTCAATCTCCAATGCCTGGTCCAAGGTATCAGCCCGCATGATGGCTATCACCGGTCCGAATACTTCTTCCTTGGCGATGGCCATATCCGGGGTCACAAAATCCAAAACTGTGGGGCCCACATAAAAACCAGACTCTCGTCCTTTAACCTGAACATTTCTGCCATCTACCAGCAGTTTAGCGCCGGCCTCCACCGCCTCAGTAATATATCTTTCGATCCTTTGCTTGGCTTCCTGACTGATAACAGCCCCCAGGTTTTCACCCGGGATTATGGTTTTGACCTCCTGGCATAATTTTTCAATAATAGCGTCCACTGCACCCACCCCCACCATAGCAGAAGCTGCCATGCATCGCTGTCCCGCACACCCAGACATGGAGGCGGCAATATTGTTGGCAGTCATTTCAATATTTGCGTCCGGTAATACCAATAAGTGATTTTTGGCGCCCCCTAAGGCCACGCACCTTTTCAGGGTATCGGTGGCCCGGCGATATACCGTCTGGGCTATCTTGGTAGAGCCTACGAATGAAACAGCAGCAATACCAGGGTGATCACAAATGTCTTCCACCACTCTCTTATCTCCATGCACCACGTTAAAAACTCCTTTAGGTAGTCCGGCTTCCGCCAACAATTCTGCCAATCGCACTACGCTGGCAGGGACTTTTTCCGAGGGTTTCATGATCATGCAGTTGCCCAAAACCAAGGCGTTAGGTATGGTCCAGTTGGGAACCATATTGGGAAAGTTAAATGGGGTAATACAGGCCACTACCCCTAATGGTTTGCGTTCAATGCGACATTCAACGCCCTTACTGACTTCCAGGATCTCTCCAGTTACCAGTTGTGGCAACGAGCAGGCAAACTCTGTTAGTTCAATGCTCTTGGCTACTTCAGCTTCGGCTTCGCTTTTGGTTTTACCATTTTCAAGTTGGATGAGTTGAGCTAACTCATGAGCGTTTTTTGCTAGTAATTCACGGTAGGAGAAAAAAACCTGTACTCTTTCTTTTACGGTCAGTTCAGACCAGGAAGGAAAAGCATCCCGGGCCGCCTTCACAGCCTGATCAAGGGTTGATGTGGCAGAGATTGGGACCTCGGCAATTTTAACTCCCGTCAAGGGACTTATAAGGTCAAAGAATTCACCGTGATGTTCAATAGATT
Source organism: Cyclobacteriaceae bacterium (assembly GCA_965224285.1). Lineage (GTDB taxonomy): Bacteria > Bacteroidota > Bacteroidia > Cytophagales > Cyclobacteriaceae > JAJCYK01. The sequence goes on along the minus strand of OZ245043.1, from coordinate 817,233 downwards.
CGCCATTGACATAATTAGTGATGCTGATTTCGGATAGTTCAACTGTAGACATAGTATTAAGCCAGCCGCATCCTTCCGGTTGGGTTTGTTTATTTACTTTATAATACTACATAATGGTGTATTCATTAACCAGCATTATATATCTTTTTTAAGCTTCTGAAAGTTGGAATACATCATAAAACAGTCTATTTTGCTCATTACCTTTACAGGACGACACCTTAGCTATAGCTTGGTAGACCTGACTAATGATATTGCGACTAACTAGGCGTCCAAAATCCTTTTATCCATGACAGAAAAAAGTCTTCGTAGTCAAGAGTGGTTCGGCCGGGAAGGTAAAATGGGATTTATTTATCGGTCATGGATGCGCAATCAGGGTTTGACTGATGAGGCATTTGATGGACGGCCGGTAATAGGTATCTGTAATACCTGGTCGGAATTGACCCCATGTAATGCTCACTTCAGAGAGTTGGCGGAATCGGTTAAGAAAGGGGTTTTTGAGGCCGGTGGTTTTCCACTGGAATTTCCCGTTACTTCATTGGGGGAAACCATGATGCGCCCCACAGCTATGCTGTTCCGAAATCTGGCCAGTATGGATACTGAAGAAACCATTCGGGCAAACCCATTGGACGGGGTGGTGTTACTTTGCGGGTGTGATAAAACCACTCCCAGTACCTTGATGGGCGCTGCCAGTGTGGACCTTCCAACTATTGTAGTTTCCGGGGGACCTATGCTGAATGGAAAATATCAGGGACAGGATATTGGATCAGGCACCCATGTGTGGAAATTCAGCGAAGATCTGAGAGCTGGAAGGATGAGCCCAAGGGAGTTCTCCATGGCAGAAGCCTGCATGTCCCGAAGCAGGGGACATTGTATGACCATGGGAACGGCCTCAACTATGGCTTCAATGATCGAAGCGCTGGGAATGACTCTACCTGGAGGAGCTGCCATTCCTGCGGCCGACTCCCGTCGAAAATCCTTGGCCCAGCAGGCAGGCAGAAGGGTGGTCGAAATGGTAAATGAGGATTTGACCATCTCTAAAATAATTAATCGAAAGGCGGTTGAAAATGCAATTGTGGTCAACGCGGCCATTGGCGGATCGACAAATCTCATTATCCATCTGACCGCCATTGCCGGCAGGCTGGGTGTGCCCCTGGTTTTGGATGATTTTGATACTCTGGGTAGCAGAGTACCCTTGCTAGTAAATCTACTGCCCTCCGGTAAGTATCTGATGGAGGATTTCTATTATGCAGGCGGTATTCCGGTGGTGGCTAAAGAGTTAATGGATTTGCTGCATACAGATGTTTTGACGGTCAATGGAAAATCTCTTGGAGAAAATATTAAGGATGCCGAATGTTACAACCGGGAGGTAATTGCCGAAATTGATCAACCTTTTCAAAAAGAGGCCGGCATTGCCGTTTTAAAAGGTAATTTAGCCCTTGATGGAGCAGTAATTAAGCCTTCCGCCGCTACCCCTGAATTAATGACCCATAAAGGGCCGGCAGTGGTATTTGAAAATATCGACGACTTCCACCAACGGGTTGACGATCCCGAGCTCGAGGTGGGACCCCATAGTGTGATGGTATTGAAAAATGTGGGACCCCGGGGATATCCGGGTATGGCGGAGGTAGGAAATATGCCTATCCCCAAAAAACTATTAAGCCAGGGCGTAACCGATATGGTAAGGATCTCCGACGGGCGCATGAGCGGGACAGCCTTTGGTACTGTAGTTTTACATGTGAGTCCGGAGTCAGCAGTGGGGGGTGTGTTAGGTTTGGTGCGGAATGGAGATATTATTCAATTAGATGTGCCAAATCGGGAAATCAACCTCGAAGTGACTGATGAGGAATTAGACCGGCGGCGAGGCCAAAATAATCCCAAACTTGAGCATCAGGAACGAGGTTACGTAAAATTATATATAGATCATGTGCTGCAGGCGCATGAAGGTGCCGATATGGATTTTCTAGTGGGAAAGTCCGGGAGTTATGTACCTAAAGACAATCATTAAATAGAATAATAAATATGAGACTTACACTTATACTGTTTACTGCTTTATTATGGAGCAGCTGCCAGCAGTCGACCCCGGAAACCGCGGAGGAACCTGAGGAACAAGGCCCAACTTATAGCAATGATGGCGGTCTTGAATTACCGGAAAACTTTATCTCTACTATAGTAGCCGATAGCACCCATCGGGGAGCAAGGCACATCGTGGTCAATGATAATGGAGATATCTATGTGAAAATGCGCAGTGACGATGGCAAGGCAATTGTTGGCCTACGCGACACGGATGATGATGGAAAAGCAGATGAACAAGTGGAGTTTGGAAAGTATGGAGGTACTGGGATTGATATTTATCGAGGCTATTTATATGCTTCTTCCACAGATGAAATATTTCGTTATGCACTGGTTCCCGAACAATTGATGCCCGATACGGCTGGTGAGAGTATTGTCTCCGGATTCCCGGAACAAACCAGCCATGAAGCCAAGTCGTTTACTTTTGATGGTAGTGGTAACATCTATGTCAATGTTGGGGCTCCTTCCAACGCCTGTATGGAACAAAGCCGCACCCCTGGCTCTAAGGGGCAAGATCCCTGTCCTCAACGGGAATGGCAAGGCAGTATATGGAGATTTAACGCCACTACCTCAGGACAAACTCAACAGGAGGATGGTCACCAATATTGCATGGGAATAAGAAATTGTGTAGCGCTTGACTGGGACACTGAGACCAATAGTCTGTTCGCTGTCCAGCATGGCCGGGATCAACTCAATACATTGTGGCCAGACTTGTTTACCGCCGAACAGAATGCAGAACTGCCGGCGGAAGAATTCCTGCAAATTAATGACGGTGATGACTTCGGTTGGCCATTTTGCTACTATGATCAGATCCAGGATGTTAAAGTACTGTCGCCGGAATACGGAGGAGATGGCAGCGAGGTGGGACGTTGTGAGGATAAAAAAGACCCAATCTTGGCTTTTCCTGGACATCTTGCTCCTAATGATCTGTTATTTTACCAGGGAGATATGTTTCCCGAGCGGTACCAACAGGGTGCTTTCATTGCTTTCCATGGCTCATGGAATCGGGCACCTGAACCGCAGGAAGGATATTACGTAGTATTCGTTCCTTTTGAAAATGGCAGCCCATCCGGAGAATGGGAAGTATTTGCTGACGGGTTTACCAACCTGGAGGTAATAGAAAGCCCAGGTGATGCCGTGCATCGACCTATGGGTCTTGCAGAGGGGCCTGATGGATCGCTTTATATAACGGATTCAGTAAAGGGTAAAATTTGGAGAATCACCTATAGTGAACCTGCAACCTAATTATCAATTATGAGTTTTTATAAGTTAATTTTTCTGATACCAGTTTTTATTTTATGCTCTTGTGGAGGAGAGAAACCTGCGGAAGACCGTGAATCGGAAGTTGTTGCTGACAATACTACCGAATCCACTCCCGTACCAGCTGAGGAGCCAGAATCTACTGAGCCCCATCCCGGCAAAAAAGTATATGACCAATATTGCACCGTTTGCCATCAGGCTGATGGTAAAGGGGTGCCTAACGCCTTTCCTCCTTTAAATCGTACCGAATGGGTACTAGGAGATACCGACCGGTTGATCGGGGTGGTATTAAATGGATTGACCGGAGAAATTGAGGTCAATGGTGAGAAGTATAACAGCGCCATGACGCCGCATAATTTTCTTACAGATCAGGAGGTAGCCGATGTCATTACCTATGTTCGCTCCAATTTTGGAAATGATGGTGAGGCTGTTACCGCCGAACAAGTAGCTGTTGTTAGGGGCGGAAGCTAAATTCGATAGATCAAATAAATGGCAAAAGGCATTGCCACCTGGCCCTGGGTAGCATTGGTCCTGATTGGACTTCAACCATCTTTATTCGCTCAAGGTATAGAAGGGTGGGTACTGGATGCCATTAATCAGCAACCCCTGGAGGGAGCCAATATCACTACCAGCTCAACCCCGCAGGGGACGGTAACGGATGGTGAGGGTTATTTTAGATGGAACCAACAGATCCCATCAGATACTACGCTAATAGTTAGTCACTTGGGCTATGAAACTCAATCTATTTTAGTAAGCGTATCCAGGCCGGTCAGAATTTTTATGAATGCTTCCTTATACCAACTGCCTCATGTGGTAGTTTCAGGTACTGCTCAGGATCAGCATTTGCTTAAGGTCCCAGGCCCTATGGCAATAATTACCGGAAAGCAGCTGGAAAGGGATAATTCTCTGAATATCGCCCAGCCGCTTAACCGGATACCAGGTGTTTACATGCATAGTGGCGCCCTAAACACCAATAGGATCACTATTAGAGGTATTGGTTCCAGATCGCTCTTCAGTACTTCCAAAATCCGAGCTTATCTCAACGATATACCATTGACCTCCGGGGATGGCGAAACAACCCTGGAGGATATTGATCTTTCATTAATTGACCGGGTGGAGATTATCAAAGGACCTTCAAGCTCCATATACGGGGCTGGGTTGGGAGGCACCATTAATTTAAAAGTGGGTAAAGCGCCCTCTCAGGCTACCAATGTATTCAATGATTTTTCCACAGGCTCCTATGGGTTGATCCGGAATGTAACCGGCTTGGCGGTGGGCCGTGATCGTTTGAATCTCAAGCTCAATTTCAGTAAGGTGCATCAAGACGGATACCGGGACAATAATCAATACGATCGTAGTAGTTTAAGCCTGATGACCCATTATTTTTTAAAAGAGAATAGAGTACTTACATTTTGGGGCAACTGGATCGACCTTAAGGCTTTTATTCCTTCTTCCCTGGATAGTGCGGATTTTGCTGAAAATCCCTCGCAGGCTGCTTTTACCTGGGCTCAAACCCGAGGCTTTGAAGATTACCAAAAGGGCCTTTTTGGGGTCAATATAAAAGAGCAAGTTGCAGAACAATGGGGTATTAGTATTAGCCTCTTTGGCAATTTACGACAGGCTTATGAACTCCGCCCCTTCAATGTGCTGGATGAGACCAGTACTGCTTTGGGGAGCCGGTTCAAAGTTGATTACCAGCCGGAAGTTTCTTTTGGTAAACTGAGTCTGGTTTTGGGAGGAGAATTATTTCGGGAACGCTATAAGTGGAAAACCTTGGAAACCGTCGACCGGATGTCAGGTGATCTGCTCAGTGATAATAATGAATTGCGTAAATATTTAAATGTCTTCACAGAGATTACCTTAGACCTGTCTCCGAGTACTACCCTTACCGCTGGTTTGAATTATAACATTACCCAGTTCGATTACCGGGATAATTTTCTTGAGAATGGGGATCTATCCGGGGACTATCAATTTGATAATCAGTGGTCACCACGAATCGGGGTAAACCATCTGTTGAATTCATTTACCGTAGTTTACGGGCAGATTAGCCATGGATTTTCTCCGCCTTCTTTGAGCGAAACCTTGACCCCAGACGGGGCCATTAACCCCGACATACAGCCAGAAACAGGTTATAATTTTGAGCTGGGCACCCGGGGGGAATTGTTACATGGACGGTTATGGTGGGATATTTCTTTCTACAGCATGCATATTCGCAACTTACTGGTAGCCAGGCGTACCGGTGATGATATCTTTGTAGGTGTGAATGCTGGTAAGACGCGGCATAACGGAATTGATTTTAGCTTAAATTACCGTTTACCCGTTGCTGCCTGGTCCTTCCTTTTTTGGAGTAACTACGCTTTCTCCGATTATATCTTTAAAGAATTTATTGACGGTGATCTGAGCTTTTCGGGGAATGAGTTAACCGGGACTCCACGACATAAAGTTAGCGCAGGGATAGATTTAACCCATCAAAGCGGTTGGTATGGCAATATTAACTTGCTTGGGGTGGGAGCAATGCCTATCCGGGATGATAACAGCATATATTCAGAGGCCTATGGTCTGATCAATACCAAGGTCGGCTACCGGACACAGCTGGTACCAGCATTAATGGCCCATTTTTACGGCGGGTTGAGCAACCTGACAAATACCCGATACGCCTCTATGTTGGCGGTTAATGCCGGGTCATTTGGTGGTAATGCTCCCAGATACTTTTATCCTGGCCTCCCCATTAATTATTATCTGGGCCTCAAACTCAATTATCAATTTTAATGTCCCGTTAATTGGGTGATTTTTAACAGTATTTGTCGCGTGAGTGACAAACTTACAGTTAAATATATAAGTTCTTATTTCGATGAAGAACCTCTTACTGATACTAAAAAATCAACGAACCTATGTTTTAGGCCTGATCATTTTATTGATTGCCTGCGATAGTGGGGATATTGGGGATCCCGGAGGCGGAGGAACTGGTCAGATTCCCCCACCACCCATGAATCAAGACTGGTTGATTCCGGTAGATCGGATATTTGATATTACCGGAAGAGACGCCATACCGGCACTTAGCAACCCGGAACTGATCGAAGCCGAGGAGGCATCTTATATGTTTGACCCCGAATTGGTAATTGGCTACTATGACGGCAACACTGCACTGGCAATCCCTCATCACATCGTGGATTGGCATGAGATCGTTAACCATGATTTATTGGTATTTACTTATTGTCCTCTTACGGGTACCGCTATAGCTTGGCCTCAAGCTTTGGACGGTTTTGAGTCGGAATTCGGGGTTTCAGGATTGCTTTACAACAATAACCTGATAGCCTTTGACCGCAATACCGGGAGCAATTGGTCCCAGGTAAGCCTGAAAGCGGTTAACGGTCCCATGATCGGAATGGAGCTCCCCACTTTCCAGTTAGTAGAAACCCGCTGGAGCACCTGGAAAGAATTTTTTCCTGAAACCAAGGTAGTGAGCCGTAATACCGGCATAGACCGCCCTTATGGCACTTATCCTTATAACGATTTCCGAACCAATCACGATAACTTAATTGTTCCTTTAACTACCGACGACCGCCGATTGCCTCGCAAAGAAAGGGTGCACGGTGTGATTGTGGATGGCCAGGCAAAAGTGTACCGGTTTGATTCCTTCAGGGATGGTAATGAACTGAACCACGATATTTTCAACGGGCAGGAAATAATTGTGGTGGGTAATATCAGGGCAAATTTCATCGTCACTTTTTTAAGTGAGCTGGGAGACGGGTCTAAACCTAATTTTAACCCGTTGGATGAAGGAAATGTAATTATTGGGGATGACCAAGGCAATAAATGGAATATTTTCGGGCATCACATAGAGGGACCAACAGATGAAAATTTGATTCCCACTCAAAGTTTTATGGGATATTGGTTTGCCTTCGGGGCTTTTTATCCCACGCCTGAAATTTATGAGTTTTAGGCACATGTGCAATTTAACCGGCCACCTCACAGTTCCCTAGTTTCAAATTTTTTTTAGCTTAGCGCAAATTCCTTTAGCTATGCGCTGGTTGATCTTATTGCTCCTGCTTTTAGTTACAAGTGCACTCAAGGCCCAATATGGTGAGTCCATTCGCAGTGGCAGACCCGGACAGGCCATTGGGCCATTTACTGTTGGTAAGTACGTATTCCAAGTGCAATCTGGAGTCACTTTTGGCAGGGAAGAATTTGATGACGTTGACCGCGATCATGATCTGACCCTGTTCAATTCCGTTATACGTTATGGGATTACTGAGCACTTTGAGATAAGCGGAGTACTGGGAATTTCCACCAACCGAGAGAACACGGAGTTTGGCAAGAACAGGTCAAAAGGCGTCAGTGATGCTCAATTGGGTTTCAGGTTCAATATCCGGGACGGTCAAGTTTCGGGACCGGTTATTGGTATTCAAAACAGGTTACGGTTAAATATTCTGGGCGATGATTTTGAGCAAAGAGAAATTGGTACCACTACCATTTTGATAATAGGACAAAATCTGACCGAAAAATTGGGATTGACCGCTAATCTGGGCATTACCTGGGGAGGCAATTCATTGGCGCCGGTGGGCTTCTATGTGCTGAATTTAAGTCATCCTATAGGTGAACACATATCACTTTTCATCGAAAATTATGGCTCAGTTAACAGCGGTGACTGGGATACCCGATTTGACACCGGACTGGGATATTTTATTAACAAAGATCTGCAGTTGGATTTTAGCGCCGGCTATGGGAAAAATGATCAATTGACGGATTATTTTTTCGACTTTGGAGTTTCCTGGCGAATCTTGACCAAACCACGGGATTGATGTTTGCAAGCCGCCGGCTAAACTATGCTATCTGTTAATACCGGTACGTTTGCCAATTCAAATTTTCATTTACAGTACTCCGATCTGCCAGAAATTGGAAGTTAAAAACTTGTCAACGGTTCAACCCCCCACCTGGGTAAAGTTTGCAACTTGACCCGCTCGCCAATAAAAATTTTTCATTTAAAAGTGTCCCGATCTGCCAGGAATTGAAAGTTAAAAACTTGTCAACGGTTCAACCCCCCCACCTGGGTAAAGTTTGCAACTTGACCCGCTCGCCAATGAAATTTTTCATTTAAAAGTGTTCCGATCTGCCAGGAATTGAAAGTTAAAAACTTGTCAGCAGTTCGGCTTAAGTTACGCCAGCTAAACTTAAGCCAGGAGTTGGTTTGCCAATTCAAATTTTGGATCTGCTATTGTATAAATTTTACCTCAATTAATCCCTTTCCACCCCAATAATCAATGGCACTACTATAAGGATAATGCTGAGGTTGATATACAATCCCTTCCACCACCGGATTGAAATGCAAATAGTCCAGTTTCTGATCCATTATGAAATTACTATACAGTTCAATAGGATGATTATGTTGCTGCCATAATTGATAAAATTTGTTATTGCTGTTTTTTCTGCCAGCATTTTTGAAAATTTTAAGCATCCAATTCCTTCTACTTTCACGATTACTACACAGAGCCTTTATTAACTTCTTGGAAGTATACTTTTTAAAATCTCTAATAATATCAGATAAGTTAAATCCAAACTCAGCTGCTGCGATTATGTGTAGATGATTAGTCATTATACACCAGGCATATATCATTAAGCCTTTATTTTGCTGACAAAATTTAAGGCTTTCAATAATAATTTTTTTATAAGCAGGCCTAGTAAATACATCTACCCAACTTACTGTAGTAAAAGTTAAAAAGTAAATTCCACTGGGGTTTTCTATACTGTATCTCGGGCACATTCTAAGTAATATAGAAATAGATAGTTTCGCTGGATGATATCAATTTAAATTATGTCTCTCATCTGGGTAAAGTTTGCAACTTGACCCGTTCGCCAATGAAAATTTTTTATTAAAAGTGTTCCGATCTGCCAGGAATTGAAAGTTAAAAACTTGTCAGCGGTTCGGCTTAAGTTACGCCAGCTAAACTTAAGCCAGGACGGGTGGTTTTTTATGGCAAAACCAGTAATGAGGTTCAACCCCACACTTGGGTAAAGTTTGCAACTTGACCCGTTCGCCAATGAAATTTTTCATTTAAAGTGTTCCGATTTCCCAGGAATAGGAAGTTAAAAACTTGTTAGGGTTCGGCTTAAGTTACGCCAGCTAAACTTAAGCCAGGACGGGTGGTTTTTTATGGCAAAACCAGTAATGAGGTTCAACCCCCCACCTGGGTAAAGTTTGCAACTTGACCCGTTCGCCAATGAAATTTTTCATTTAAAGTGTTCCGATCTGCCAGGAATAGGAAGTTAAAAACTTGTTAGCGGTTCGGCTTAAGTTACGCCAGCTAAACTTAAGCCAGGATGGGGTCTTAATAACTCGCCAATACCAAACATTTCATTTAAAGTTATCCGATCTCCCAGAATTGAAAGTTAAAAAGTAAATACCACTGGGGTTTTCTATACTGTATCTCCCACCTGGGTCAAGTTTGCAACTTAACCCGCTCGCCAATACAGATTTTTCATTTACGGCAATCCGATTTTCCTGGACCTAGAAGTTAAAAACTTGTTAGCGGTTCGGCTTAAGTTGCGCCAGCTAAACTTAAGCCAGGAGTGGGGTTATGTCAGCAATTTTAAGCCAGAGGTGGGGACAGAGTGGGCTATTTTAGGGTCAACGTTTAGGAGAGCAAGTAAGGTCGGACTGTGGAAAACCATCCCTGCTAACTCTTCCCATCAAGGTTTGGAATTATTTTTGCAAGGTTATATGAAGTAATTTATACCTATAGCAACTGAGATCATTTTCTATTCAAAAATAAGGTTGAAAATGTGTCCTTAAATCGTTATAATGATTATACATTTTTTCATAAAACGCTACCAAAACCATGACCAAACTATATAGATCCATCAGTTTTATGTGCATTCTGATGGTTATTTACACAGGGTGCGCAGTGAATCCAGTAACCGGACAACGGGAATTAATGTTGATGTCTGAACAGCAGGAAATCGCAATGGGTAAACAATCTGACCCTGCGGTATTGGCCCAATTTGGACTATATGAGGATAAAACTCTACAGAATTTCATAAGCGAGAAGGGGCAAAAAATGGCGGCGGTAAGCCATCGTCCTAATTTGCCCTACGAATTTAAGATTGTGGATTCTCCAGTGGTAAACGCCTTCGCCCTACCCGGTGGATTTGTCTATTTTACCCGGGGCATTATGGCTCATTTCAATAATGAAGCGGAATTTGCAGGTGTTTTAGGGCATGAGATTGGCCACGTTACCGCGAAACACAGCGCCCGTCAATACAGCAATGCCCAACTGGCTCAGGTATTATTGGTAGGAGGGATGATCGCTTCTGAGACTTTCAGACAATTTGGCCAGCAGGCGCAGCAAGGGCTCGGATTATTATTCCTAAAATTCGGCCGGGACAACGAGAGAGAGTCTGATAAATTAGGTGTAGAATACAGCACCAAGATCGGTTATGATGCAGAAGAAATGGCTGGGTTCTTTCAAACCCTGAACAGACTCGGTGAGAAAAGTGGAGCCAGTGAAATCCCAAACTTTCTTTCAACTCATCCAAATCCTATAGACCGCTATAATAAGGTGCAGAAACTAGCTGCCCAATGGCAGGCCAAGGATCCGCAGAGTAGCTACGAAGTAGGCCGGAACTCATATCTGCAAATGGTGGAAGGGCTGGTATACGGCGAGGATCCCAGACAAGGTTATGTGGACGATAATGTATTCTTTCATCCGGAGCTAAAATTTCAATATCCGGTCCCCACAGGCTGGAGAGTGCAAAATAGCCCCCAACAGGTTATGATGGCACCCCAGGATGGCCGGGCTTTGATGATCTTTACCTTGTCATCTAAAAAGGATCTTCAATCAGCTGCTAATGAAATTGTAGAACAGTTCAAACTAACGGTTCAGGAATCTAAATCTACTGAAGTAAATGGCTTTCCTGCTGCTGCTATTCTTTCCCAGCAAGTGAGCCAAAATCAGCAGGGACAACAACAGACTATCAGTATTCTGACCTATCTGATTCAATACGATAATCTAATTTATGTGTTCCACGGCCTGAGCAGCCCCAATGATTTTAACAATTATGCCAGGACCTTTTCCAATACCATGACCAATTTTCGGAAGCTTACAGACTCCAAAAGGATAAACGTAAAGCCGGAACGAATCAGGGTAAAGTCTGTCCCCCGCAATATGTCATTAAGTCAGGCTTTAAGTCATTTCAATATGCCCAAGGATCGGCATGAAGAGCTGGCTATACTCAATGGCATGAGCATATCAGATAATCTAAGGCAGGGAACTTGGATTAAAGTGATCGGATCTTAGAATCGGCTGATTCCTTGGAAGGCCTTTAATCGTGGTGGATTAAGGGCTTTTTTAGTTACCCTTTGCAAACCCTGATTTGACTTTGGAATAAATTATTCTTATTTCAATGGGTGGTTACGTTGGAGTTTGCACCCCACTATACAGCCCAATTCAAATAATGAGGGTTAGAAGAAAAAATCTCTCTATTCTCCTTACTGATCTGGTAGTTTGGCCAGTTGCTATGGTATTTTACATCCTGCTGCGATTCGCCGGAATAAATGATATCCCTTTCTTACAGGTTGAAGAAAAGTTCAATCTCAAACTACTGTTACCAATAACTATTATGGGCGGAGTTTTAGTGGGCGTTATCTATGGTATGGTAGATATTCTGCTTAGTAAACCATGGCTGCAAAAACGCTCATTCGGCGCCATACTATTCATTAAAGGGGTAATACACTTGGTAGTGATTTTAGCCATTTCCGTAGTCGTTCGATTACAGGCCTTCGATGTACTGGAAATAGAACGTACCATAGACAATTTAAAAGCAGCTTTGCTGGGACCCGATTTGATCATGCTTTTGTTATACACCACAGCGATAAGCTTTTTGCTCAATTTCGGCCGGCAAATCGATCAAAGGTTCGGTCCTGGTAATTTATGGAGATTTTTACAGGGAAAGTTTCATAAGCCAGTCCAAGAACCGAGGATCTTTATGTTTTTAGATCTGCGCGGATCTACTAGTCTAGCTGAAGATCTGGGCCATATAAAATTCAGCCAAATGCTTCAAGATTGCTTTAACGATCTAAGTGTAGTACGTCAAAGAATGGCGGAAGTATATCAATACGTTGGAGATGAAGCTATTTTAACTTGGGAACTTGACAGGGGATTACTTAATTGTAATTGCTTGTGGGCTTTTTATGACTTCAAATCCGCGTTAAACCAAAAAGCATCATACTACCGCTCAAAGTATGGGGTCATGCCAGAATTTAAAGCTGGGCTGAATGCCGGTAAGGTAACCGCTACTGAAATCGGTTCTATCAAAAGGGAGATTGCCTACCATGGTGACACGCTCAACACCGCCGCCCGCATTCAGGAGCAATGCAATCAATTTAAAGAAGAAGTACTGATCTCTAGTGCTTTAGAAGAGAAACTTCCCGATTGCCCTGGGCTGGAAAGGCAGAATCTTGGTTTTTTCAATTTGAAAGGCAAACAACAGACCATTGAGATATATTCTGTGGAGCAGGTCCTAGTAGATCATTCCGCTTTGACCAGGAAATAATTCTTTTTACCTTTTTGTACCAGTAGATATTTATCCTGCAGCAACTCAAAATCCAGAGGCTGTTGGGCATCCTGCAGTTTTGTTTTGTTGATACTCACGCCGCCGCCGTTGATCATCCTCCGTGCCTCACCTTTGGATTTGAAAATTTCTCCTCCGGTGAGTTCTGACAACAGATCAGTTACATTAAGCTCATTAGTCAAAGAGGTTTTGTCCACATTCACTTGAGGAACCCCTTCAAATACAGATAGCAACATACTTTCATCAATGGTACGAAGCTGATCAGCAGTGGACTTGCCAAATAGAATGTTCGAAGCTTGAATGGCTCTTTGGTACTCATCCCTGGAATGTACACGCACCGTCACTTCTTCTGCCAGCGCTTTTTGCAATAACCTCTGATGTGGTTTCTGGGCATGATCGGCTTCTAAGTGTTCAATTTCCTGCTTATCCATTAAAGTGAAGATCCTTATCAGGGATTGAGCATCCTCATCACTGCAATTGAGCCAGAACTGGTAAAAGTGATAGGGCGAAGTTCTGGCAGCATCCAGCCAAACATTGCCTCTTTCAGTTTTGCCAAACTTTGACCCGTCGGATTTAGTGATTAACGGTGTGGTTAGCGCATAAGCTTCTCCACCCGCTTTTCTTCTGATCAATTCTGTGCCGGTAACGATATTTCCCCATTGATCGGATCCGCCCATTTGTAGTTTCACACCCTTGTTCGTGTAGAGCCAATAGTAATCGTATCCCTGCATCAATTGGTAGGTAAACTCAGTATATGACAGGCCGGTTTCCAGGCGGTTTTTAACCGATTCCTTGGCCATCATATAGTTGACCGTTAGGTGCTTGCCAATATCCCGTAGAAACGGTATGAAGCCAATATCTTTAAACCAATGGTAATTGTTGACCAGTTCCGCCGCTGTTTCGCCACTGCCGAATTCCAAAAAATTTTCTAATTGTTCTTTTATACAGGATTCATTATGCCGCAGTACTTCTTCATTCAGCAATTGTCTTTCATCAGATTTGCCGCTAGGGTCTCCCACCATCCCGGTAGCGCCTCCTACCAGGGCGATAGGTTTGTGGCCGCATCGCTGCAAGTGGACCAAAGACATGATCTGCACCAGATTACCGATATGAAGGGAGTCTGCAGTAGGGTCAAAGCCGATATAACCGGAAGTCATTTCCTTACTTAATTGTGCATCGGTCCCTGGCATCAGGTCGTGAACCAGTCCCCGCCATTTCAGTTCAGCTATAAAATCGACCATGTGGCGCTATATACATTTCGGGCAAATATAAACAATGTAGCAATTTCCAGTTTGTATACGTATAAATTTGAATTTAGGGTCTACTAATTATTGGAGGTATGGTTGTATCGCTGTGTTAAAAAACTCTAACTTAGTGGCTCCGCAACCGGCCATAAATTTTAACGCAGATTCAGATCAATTTTTAAATTTTATTAGCGAACAACCGCCATAAATGAATCGGGTATTAGGAGAAATAGTAGGTGACCTTCCCGGGCCTTTAAGTATACTGGTAGGTGGTATTCATGGTAATGAGGCCGCTGGTATTAAAGCCATATTCCAGGTATTTCGCGCTCTTCGTGAAAGGAAAATACCGGTGGCAGGTACCTTGCTGGGCATTGCAGGAAATTTGCAGGCCATAGGGAAGAATATCCGATTCGTTGATTACGACCTGAATAGATGCTGGTGGGAGAGCAATATAAAGCGGGTATATGGCAAAGGACATACTTATGCCGAGGATATAGAGCTTTACGCTTTACACGAATTGTTGGTACAGCGTGCAGCTGAACATAGTGGGCCTAAGGTACTTATGGACCTTCATACTACCAGTGCGGCCCGGGGAAATTTTATCGTTATATCTGAAGCAGAGGCATCCCATCCCATAATCCGTTCCCTGAAACAGCCTGTGGTGATAGACCTAGATCAATATCTCAAGGGTACCCTGCTGCGTTATTTTAAAGATCATGGATATTTATCATTTGCGTTTGAAGGGGGTATGATCGGTACCCAGGAAGCTATCGACCTGCACGTGGCGGGGATATGGGAATTCCTTCAGGCATCCGGTAATATTAATCCCAGCACCGGTAATGCCGATTTTTTCCAGAGTCATATATTGCAGCAATATTCCAACGATCTTCCGGCCTACCTACGGGTACTGTATCACCACTGGATAGAACCGATGCACCAATTCGAGATGATGCCCGGATTTGAGAATTTTCAACCGGTAAGCAAAGGAGAGGTAGTGGCCCATGACCGGTATGGACCGGTAACCGCTCCCATAGGAGGACTGATCTTTATGCCGCTTTATCAAACTTCCGGAAATGATGGTTTTTTCATAGTAGAAGAGGTGTCTCAATCTGAACTTCCACAAATCCCATGAAACCTGAACAGGTAATTCAACAGCTTAACCGGGGCAACTACGATCCCGTCTATTTTCTCCAGGGGGATGAGCCTTATTTCATAGATCAGATCTCCGACTATATCCAGGAAAACGGTTTGGAGGAATCTGCTAAGGGTTTCAACCTTATGGTTATGTATGGCAAGGATAGCACCATAAGCGATATACTGAACAATGCCCGCCGATACCCCATGATGTCTCAGCGCCAGTTGGTAATAGTAAAAGAGGCTCAGGAAGTAACGGATTTTGGCAGGTCTGATGGTCAAAAGTTACTGCTGGACTATATCGAGCATCCACTTGACAGCACCATTCTGGTTTTCTGCTACAAAAACCGCACGTTGGATAAGAGGAAAGCGCTTTCCAAAGCCATCGCTAAAAATTGTACTCTGGTGGATTGCAAAAAGCTATATGACAATAAAATACCAGGATGGATCACCAGTCACGTTAAGTCCCTGGGACATGCAATCAATCCCCCAACGGCCCAATTATTAGCCGATTTTAGCGGCAATAATTTAGAACGACTTAGCAGAGAGATCCATAAGATCATTATCAACCTGAAGCAAGGGGCAGAGATTGATGCCAGTGCAGTGCAAAAATATGTGGGAATATCCAAGGATTATAATGTGTTTGAACTGCAACGGGCGTTGACCAGAAAAGACTTTTATAAGGCCCAACAGATTGCTCAATATTTTGGTGCTAATCCCAGGCAGAATCCCTTGATACCAGTGATCGCGGTACTCTTCACTTTTTTCACCAAGATTCTGTTGATCCATGAAAGCAAATCCCAGAATCCCGGGGACCTGCTTTCAAAACTTCGAATTCAACCTTTTTTCCTGCAAGAATATCAGCAGGCAGCCAGGAATTATAGCCGGGGTAAGGTTATAAGCAACTTGGGATTTCTCCGGGCGGCAGACCTTCAGGTCAAAGGGATTACCAGCAGCAATGCCCAACCGGGAGAGATACTTAAGGAATTGATTTACAAATTAGTTTACTAATGGAACATTTTTTGATATCAAACTATTTAAAGCCCTTAATTCACAATAATTATGAGGGCGGTTGGTTATCTTTACAGATTTAAATGGGTGTTATGCTTAGGCTCATTATTTTTTGCATATTACTGCTGGGTGGGGGATCCACATTTGGCCAAACTACCTGGTATGATCAACGGGAAGACAGGGAATTCAGAGACGGCTTGGAGTTACTTCATAAGGAGAAATATGGGGCAGCTAGACAAGCCTTTGAGAATTACCTACAGGACAATCCTCAAGGAATTAATAAGGAAGAAGCACTTTATTATCGCGCCTACAGCGCCTTAAATCTTTATCACATCGATGCCGAGGAACTGTTTGAGGATTTTGTACATCGCTATGATCAACATCCCAAAGCGGCCCTGGCCTACTATGAACTAGGCAACTTTTATTTTAAAGACAAAAATTACCAAAAATCAATTGAGTACCTGG
Source organism: Cyclobacteriaceae bacterium (assembly GCA_965224285.1). Taxonomy (GTDB): domain Bacteria; phylum Bacteroidota; class Bacteroidia; order Cytophagales; family Cyclobacteriaceae; genus JAJCYK01. The sequence goes on along the minus strand of OZ245043.1, from coordinate 800,482 downwards.
AACAGGTACCATTGGCTAGGGTCAATTCAGAACAGCAGTTGGAGACCCGCTTCAAACTGGCTTATGGGTACTTCGGTCAGAAGAAATTTGACCAGGCTCTGGAAAAGTTTAACCAAATCAAGATCAGCCCCAACAAATATAGCGCTGCATCCAGTTATTATGCCGGCTACATAGAGTACCGAAATGAGGATTATGAAGAGGCCCTCATTGACTTGCAGAGAGCCGAAAAAAACCAGTCGTACGCACCTCTGGTTCCTTATTTGGTGGCCAATGTATACTATCGTCAGCGTCGTTTTGATGATCTGCTGGATTACACCGACGAGGTGCTGGACCGGACGGATATAAAGAATGCAGATGAGATCTATTTACTGGCTGGTGAGGCTTACTATTTTAAGGGAAACTACGAAAAGGCTTCAGAATACTTTAATAATTATACCCAACGGACCAAAACCAAGCCGGACCGGGATATACAATATAAATTGGCCTATTCGCAATACGTAAGTGGTGATGAGGATAGTGCCCTGGAAAATTTCAAAGCTCTTGCCTCAAGGGATGAGGAGTTAGGTCAGTTTGCCTCATTTTACCTAGGTGAAATTTACATCAAACAAGAAAATCTAAACTTTGCTGCCACTTCCTTTGACAAAGCCCGAAAGGATTCCTACAATCAAGAAATCAAAGAAGCCGCCACCTTCAACTATGCCAAAGTGCAGTATGACCTGGATAACTATCCAGAGTCCATTGAAGCGCTGGAAGCCTTCCTAGATCAATACCAACAAAGTCAATACGGGGGGGAAGCCAGCGATTTGCTAAGTGAGGCGTACTTACACACTAATAATTATTCTCAGGCCATCAAGCATCTGGAATCTATAGAAAATAAAAGTGAACGGGCACAAAAGGCCTATCAAAAGGTCACTTATTTTAAAGGCACGGAATACTTCAATAACAGCAAATATCGGAATGCTGTAGAGATGTTTGAGAGGTCCCTGCAATATCCTTATGATCAGGAAACGGTGGTCCTTTCCCATTTTTGGTCGGCCGAGGCTTATTCAATAGGTAGGAGATACCCTCAGGCAATAGAACATTACCGGGCGGTATTTAGGGAGGCTCCTGATGAAAGTCATGATAAGTATGTAAAATCAAGATACGGTATAGCATATGCTTATTACAACACCAAGCAATATCCTCCGGCAACGGAAGAGTTCACCCAATATCTAAAGGCCTCCAGTGGCCAGCCGGATAAATATTTTCACAACGATGCCCTGGTGCGGTTAGCAGATTGTCATTATGTTCTGAAGAATTATGAGCAGGCGGTTAATTATTATGAGCGAGCCATTTCAGCCAGTAGCGCGGACGCCGACTACGCTTTATTTCAAAAAGGTGTGGTGCAGGGCATCCAGGGTAACACCGGCGCCGCTAAGAACAATTTCCAACAGGTAATTATAAATTACCCGCAGTCCCGGTTTGTTGATAATGCCATTTTCCAGTCCGCTCAATTGGATCTGGAAAGAGGAAATTACCCGGATGCCATAAGCGGATTCTCACAGGTGATCAATGCCTATGGCAAAAGCTCTTTAGTACCACAGGCTCATATTAAAAGAGCAATTGCCAATTACAATCTGCAAAATTATCAGAAAACCGTAGATGATTATAAGCTGGTACTTGACCAGTATATCAACCATCCCAAAGCAAATGACGCCCTGATCGGATTGCAGGAGGCTTTGAACAACCTGGGAAGGTCAAACGAATTTGGGCCTTATCTTGCCAAATTTAAACAGGCCAACCCGGACAATTCTTCACTGGCTGGTATTGAATATGAATCGGCCAAGAATCTTTATCTGTCTGAAGATTATCAGAATGCTATTGCTAAATTCAGGGATTTCATCAGTTCTAATCCTGCTAACTCCAACATATATGAAGCGAAATACTATATCGCTGAGTCTTATTATCGGCTGCAGCAGGATGAACCGGCTATGAAGTACTACCGGCAAGTCATTGAAGATAATCGCATCACCCAAATTAATCGGGTACTACGAAGAATGGGAGACCTTACGGCACAACAACAGGACTACAATCAGGCCATCCTTTATTACCGACAATTGGAGGAGATCGCACGGACTAAAAAAGATAGTTACTATGCCTGGTCAGGCTTGATGGAAAGTAACTTTGAAACAGGGAATTATGCTCAAGTGGACCACTACGCTCAGAAGATATTGGATCAAGGAGGTGTCAGCGCCAATGCCAGAAACTCCAGTCTGCTTTATCTAGGTAAATCAGCCTATCGGCAACAAAAACCGGATGTGGCTACCGATTACTTTCTGAATACCCTCAATTCCGCACAGGACGAGCATGGAGCGGAGGCTCAATATATGTTGGCCCTTATCCAATATGATCAAGGGCAGTTCCAATCTTCTAATGAGACCCTATATGATCTTAACCATAAATTCGGGATATACCAGGAGTGGCTGGGCAGGTCATTTTTATTGATTGCAGATAATTACCTGGGCTTGGGAGAGATCTTTCAGGCCAGGGCTACCTTGGAATCCATAATTGAAAACGCGCCCCAGGAAGCTATTGTGGAAGCTGCTAAGGCAAAACTTGCTGAACTAGGGGATGGTGAGGATGCGTCCATCACAGGAACCGATGAGGCACAACTAATTGAGAACTGACGAATATGACGAAATTGGTTTATATTAGATTGGTTTGCGCCTTTATTACCGCAGGGACATTTGCTGCGGTCCCCATTAATGCCCAGGATCAGGATTGGGAGGAAGATGGCGAGATACAGGATGCAGAAGTCATAATAGAAAAGGATCGTCAAATTGAATTGCCACCGGCCAACAGGAGTTATCAGAAAGTGGCCCCTTTGCCCATTGAAGTAGATCGTTCCACCCAGACTTATTCATTTGAAAAAATTGACTATCAGGCAACGCCATTCACCCCGAACATAAGGGTATTAACCATTAAGGATCAACCCCTTTCCAAATTGTATGGTAATTACATAAAAGCGGGAGTGGGTAATTACGGCACCAGCCTATTAGAGGGCTATTTTAATAACAAACGAAGCGACACTTACGTGATTGGGGGCAAGTTAAAATCACTGGCATCAAGCAGGGGTCCGGTGGACAAAAGAAACTCCGCTGCCAGCGATCTATTGCTAGGCTTTGACGGATCCTATTTTACCGATGGGGTGATCTTTACCGGTGAAGCCGAATACCAGCGAATCAAGAGATTTTTTTATGGCTACACCCCCGGTACAGAGGTTGACCGGGATACCTTAAAGCAGGTATACAATAAAATATTGATTTCACTGGGTTTGGAAGATAGCAATAAAAATCCTGATTTGGATTACGGGGTGCGAGCTACCTTTACCTCTTTTGAGGATAGATGGGATAACAGCGAAGATCAGGGATCTTTTAACTTTACCGGTAGTTATCAATTCAATGATCAGGTTAAATTTGGGGTATTAAGTGATCTTCACTTTTCTCAGTACAAGTTGGCGGAAATAGGGGACCAAAACAGGACCTATTTTAGAATTAGACCTACTGTTGAAACCGAGATCGATGTTTTTAAGGTGGAATTAGGGCTCAATGTGGTTTATGAAAACGATACCATCCAGAACATGGATAAGGTTCACCTCAGCCCGGTGGCAAAGGCTTCCTATCAGCTTACCGATAACGCGGTGCTGTATGCGGGTTTAACCGGAGATGTCGACTACCGCTCCTGGCAGAGTTATGTTAAAGAAAATCCATTTCTAGCGCCTAATGTAGCCCTATCCCATAATATTAAAACATTGGAGATAAATGGCGGACTAAAAGGAAAGCTTTGGGAAGAAGTCAATTTTAATACCGGACTTTCCATTGGTTTCTATAATAATCTTGCTTTTTTCCCTAATAGTGGGGCAGACAGTACCAAATTCGACATTGTTTACGATACTGATGGTCCTTCCATAGTGAGGTTATTTGCTGAACTGGGGTATTCTAAGGCACAGCATTTTATCATCAACTTTAAAGGTGAACTATTGGGATACGATACCGATGAGGTGATTGAACCTTGGGGCCGCCACACTTATTCCGTAGGGGTAAACGGTAGTTACAACCTCTATCAAAAATTAATATTATCCGGTAGCATCACTGCTCTGGGAGGAATCAAGGGTTTCAATTTGCAAAGCGGCACTGTAAGGGAACTTGATGGCATTTTCGATGTGAATCTTTCCGTAGATTATTTGTTTTCACCTCGTTTTTCTGTGTTTGTAACAGGTAAGAATTTAGTTTCCCAGAATTACCAACGCTACATGAATTACCCGGCTAGGGGCATTACCGTGATAGGCGGGGTAAGCTATTCGTTTTAATCGATACAATTGTAGGGTTCGGCTTGTGGAGCGGTGATAATTCCGTTACATTTGCCTTAAGCTAGAGCCTCTCAGATAGATAGTACATGGCTGAAAATTTTTCAAAATCCGATAAGGACTATGGCCTGCCTAAAGTTGAATTAAAGCCAATCGACCGGGGGCAACCAGGGGTAGCCAGGGTGAGTGAAAAACCGGCCAAAAAAAATAACCCTGAAAATAACAAAAACCGCATCATTCCCTGGTTAATCGTACTGGGGTTTATTTTGCTTATTGGAGGACTGGCCTACTACTTTTTCTGGGGCTCCAACCCCCCTGAAATTAGCAATCAACAGACTGTAGAAGAGCCGCTGAACCAAGGAACAGGTGATCAGGATGTGGGGACTTCAAGTGAGGAGATTGCAGATAATGAGTCTGGAGACTCCAATGCTGATGATCAAGAACCTGACATCCAGGATGAACCCGGTTCCATTGTCACAATTTCCCAAAGAACAGGGCGTTATTACATATTCCTGGGCAGTTATAAGTTCAGGGCCTACGCCCGCCGTCATGCCGATAAACTGGCAAAAGACGGTTTTGCAGTCAAATTAATTACCCCGGATAACTGGGTAGGCGTAAGAGTTGCCGTGGGAAATTATAGCAGTGAAGACGAGGCTAGTGGCGATGCGGAAATGATAAAGAATAAATATGGTAATGAAGTTGTTGTATCTAAATATTAATATGCTTTTAACACAGATATCCACCGCACCGGCTGATAGTGTAGTCGTGGACCAGGGGGCAGAGACTATTCGAGTGATCGATCTGCTTTTCAAGGGGGGGTTTATGATGATCCCTTTGATCATATTGTCAATTCTGGCAGTTTATATTTTTATTGAAAGGATGCTCACTATTAAAAGAGCAGCAAATACGCCCCTGCATTTCACTGATAAGATCAGACAATTGGTGGGAGAAGGTGATATCAGCGGGGCCAAGATGATGTGTAATCAGACTGATACTCCTATCGCCAGAATGATTGATAAAGGGATCAGCAGAATCGGTAGCCCGCTTAAAAATATTGAAGTGGCTATTGAGAATGTAGGTAAAATAGAAATTTTCAAACTGGAGCGCCGTTTAAGCACCCTCGCTACTATTTCTGGGGCTGCACCGATGCTGGGGTTTCTGGGAACTGTGATCGGGATGATAAGAGCCTTTATTGCTATTGCGCAGGAAGAAGGATCGGTCAGCCCAAGGCTGCTTTCTTCTGGAATTTATGAAGCTATGATCACCACTGCTGCAGGACTGTTTGTGGGTATTTTAGCATATTTGGGATATAATTACCTGGTGGCACAGGTTTCTAAAGTAATTCACAAGATGGAATACAACTCCATTGATTTTATAGACCTGTTACAAGAACCACGCTAGTAGCATGGACCTGAAATCGAAACATAAAATCAATCCAGCTTTCAGCATGTCGTCCATGACAGACATCATTTTCCTGCTGTTGATATTTTTTATGCTCACCTCTAACTTTATTACCCCTTCAGGATTGCCGGTTAATCTGCCCTCAAGTAAGAGTTCTAATATTGTGATGCAGAAAGTAACTGTGACCGTCACTCCCGATCTGCAGTATTTTGTAAATGCCAAGCCTACCACTTTAGGGGGGCTGGAGGGCATATTGCGCAATGAACTTACGGAAAAAGAAGGAGTTGTGGTATTGCACATAGATAAGGAAGTGCCGGTGGAGCATTTAGTAAAGGTAGCGGGGATTGCCACTGCCCTTAACGCCAAGGTGTCCATTGCAACCAGTCCTGAAAGAAACCCGTGAATAAATTGGAAAATAAAAATGATCGTATTGGCTTAAGCATCTCCGTGGGGCTGCACGCGGCTTTGTTGATTCTTTTCATTTTCCTTTTAGCCTGGAAAGAGCCTATTCCTCCCATACCAGAATATGGTATTGAACTGAATTTTGGACTTGATCAAGCTGGTTTTGGGGAGGTGCAACCAGAGACACCGGCTAATAATGTCCAGGAGATCAATGAGGATCCAGAGCCAGAAGCCACGGAATCGCCGGAAGAAACCGTGGAAGAAACGGAGGTCAGCAGTACCCCAGAGGAGATACCGGAGGTAGAAGACGTGGTTGAAACGCCTCCAGTGGAAGAAAAAGTAACTACCCAACCGGATCCCAGTCCGGCAGTGGTAGAAGAAAAGCCGGTGGAGCAACCGGCGGAAAAACCCAAGGAAGAAAAGAAAGCACCACAGCTTAATCCTGCCGCTACATACCCCAATAAGACCAATTCGGATAGTAAAGGAGACCAGGCTGGAAATCCCAGCAATAATAATCAGGGTGATCAACCGGGCACTACCGGTGATCAAGGGGATCCGGATGGAACGCTGGACTCCAGGGCGCTTTACGGAAAGCCCGGTGGCGGTGGCGGAGGAGCTGCCTTGGATATGGCGGGATGGAACTGGGATTTTCTACCTAGGCCAAAAGATACCAGCAATGAGGGCGGGCGAATTGTATTTGAGATTAAAATCGATGAGTACGGTGAGATAATATCGGTTAGAACCCTAGAGAAAACTGTCAGTGATGCCCTGGTGAAGGTCTATAGGGCCGAAGTACTGAAATTGACCTTTAGCCCTACTTCAGGCAATGCCAGGCCTGCGCCAACCTCAGTGGGCAGGATCACTTTTATCATAAGATCCCGGTAGACTTATCAGTATGCGGCATCTCAGAGGGATTACCCGATGAATTACCAGGAGTGTGTAGAGTTCTTATATCAGCGTTTGCCTTTTTATCAGAAAGACGGTCAGAAGGCACTTAAATATGGCCTGGATAATATCCAGTCCTTGGCCGATCAACTTGGAGATCCGCATTTAACATTTCCTTCGATTCATGTTGCCGGAACCAACGGCAAAGGTAGCTCATGCCATGCCCTGGCAGCGGTACTGCAAACACATGGCTGGAAAACCGGGCTGTATACTTCACCGCATTTACTGGATTATCGGGAAAGGATCAAAATAGACGGAGCACCTGTCAGCGAGGACTATGTAGTTCAATTTGTTGAGGGTAACATGCCTCTCATTGATCAAATTCAGCCTACGTTCTTTGAGATTACCGCAGCCATGGCATTTGATTACTTTGCTATTAACAACGTGGATATAGCAGTGATTGAAGTAGGGATGGGAGGGCGGTTGGATAGTACTAATATCCTGGTCCCATTGATATCACTCATCACAAATATCGGGTATGATCACCAAGCAGTTTTAGGGAACAACCTCCAGGACATTGCCAGAGAAAAAGCAGGTATTATCAAACCGGGAATCCCGGTAGTAATAGGGGAGAGGCATCCTGATACTGAGGAGGTTTTTGGGGAAATAGCCACATCGATGAACAGCAGATGCATTCAAGCTCAGGATAATTTTAAGTTGCAGGTTATACATACTGAACCCCAGCTGGCCCTGCGGGTTTACCACCATGGTGATCTAAGGTGGGAACGGTTGGTGATGGATCTTACAGGACCTTATCAAGTACGGAATGTACCTGGTATTTTGCAAACACTGGATGAATTGGAAAAAACAGGCTTCAACTGTGCCGATGACCTTATTGAGGCTGGCATGAGCTCAGTGGTCCGTTCCACCGGATTGATGGGCAGATGGCAAAAGCTATCAGATAATCCCATGATTATATGCGATACAGGTCATAACCGGGAAGCCATGGAATTGATTGTAAGTCGCTTGGTCAATCAGAATCAAGCCAGGCTACACCTGGTGTTGGGCATGTCAAAGGATAAGGAACATCGCAAAATCCTGGAACTTATGCCTGCCGATGCCAGCTACTATTTTTGCTCATCATCAGTGCCCAGAGTGCTGGATGCTGTTAGCTTACAGGCTATCGCCCGGGACATGGGAATAACAGGGAGGGCCGTAGAAGATCCGGTAGAGGCGCTTGCCAGGGCTAAAGCGTCAGCTAATGCTGAAGACCTAATATTTGTGGGAGGCAGTAGTTTTGTGGTGGCAGATATCCTAAAGTCATATGAGAAAAAAGCAAGAGAGGTTTAGTGAGAATGAGCGGCGCAGTAATGTAATTCAGGAAGGCAAGCCAATCTTTCAACAGATAAAAGGCAGGTGGAGGTCGGATCACTTTAAAAATGAAATGGATTTAGTGATAGAGTTGGGATGTGGCCGGGGTGAGTACACCGTGGGCATGGCTAGGATGGACAGCAAAAAGAATTATGTGGGTGTTGACATAAAGGGAGACCGTATCTGGAAAGGCAGCAAAATTGCAGAGGCTGAAGGATTGACCCAGGTAGCATTTTTGCGCACTAAGATTCAAGATTTGGAGGCCTTTTTTGAGCGGGACGAAGTAACTGAGATCTGGATCACCTTTCCCGATCCTAGACCTAAGAAGAGGGATATCAAACGCCGTCTGACCCACCCTCGGTTTCTGGAAACTTATCGTAGAATACTAGTTCCCGATGGACGGGTACATTTAAAAACCGATAATGACATCTTTTTCTCCTATACCTTGGAAACTGTCAAAGACTATCCGGGCGTACAGGACCTCATCTACACCCACGACCTTTATCAATCTGACCTCCTAGATGATATCTTGGCCATACCTACCCATTACGAAGAATTATTTTCACGGGATGGACAAACTATCAAGTATCTTTCTTTTGGCTTGACCTAAGTTCCATAGTGGTGGACTTTAAAAACTAAGACCAGTCTAATAGTTCAGTTAACCTCATCTCTTAACTCAAATAACCGGTAGGTTTCCAGACTACTTTTCTAAGCAAAGAGTTAGGACCATATCTGATTGGGACCATGGGCTTTGGACTACCAAGTTCTAGGATATTTTATTGGGCGCCTTTCTTTTCTCCGAAACGCGGCAGCTACAACTTTTTGCAGAATATTTCGTAATATTAAAGTGATATCATTTTAATATCACTTAACTAAATACAATGAACACAGAAAAATCGTTTAATCCTTCCAATGGTTACCTATTCCTCCTAATCTATCTGGCAATTATTGCCGGCTGTATTATCGGCTTGGCTTCAGGAATGATACTGCTGGCCATTCCATTATTGATCACCTTGTTTATGCTGGTAGGCTTTACCATAGTATACCCCAATGGCAGTCGAGTATTGACATTATTCGGAAATTATAAAGGAACCATAAAGCAGAACGGGTTCTTTTGGGTAAATCCGTTTTACCTGAGGAAAAAGATTTCGCTGCGGGCCCGTAACCTGGATAGCGAGCGAGTTAAGGTAAATGATAAAGAGGGAAACCCTATCATGATAAGCGTAATATTAGTATGGCAAGTACGAAATACCTTTAGGGCGGCCTTTGAGGTTGATGACTACGAAAGTTTCGTGCGGGTACAAACCGACGCTGCGGTGCGAAATCTCGCCGGCAGTTACCCATATGATAATTTTAGCGATGAGGACGCGGAGATCACCTTGCGTTCTGGGGTAAAAGAGGTAAATCAGGCCCTGGAAGCCCAACTGCAGGATCGATTGGATATTGCGGGTATTGAGGTAATAGAAGCCCGAATTGGGTACCTGGCTTACGCCAGCGAAATTGCTGGAGCGATGTTGAGGAGACAGCAAGCTACCGCAATTGTAGCCGCTCGACATAAAATTGTGGAAGGAGCGGTAAGTATGGTGGAAATGGCTTTGGATGACCTTTCCAAAAAGGATATTATCGAGCTGGATGAAGAACGAAAAGCTTCTATGGTGAGTAATTTAATGGTAGTACTGTGTGCTGACAAGGACGTAACACCAGTGGTGAACTCTGGCACACTTTATCAATAGTAAAATGAGCAAGGTGTATTTTTCTGAAAGTCAAAGCTTTGATCAGTTATGGATGAAGTTATTAATGATAGCAATTAGCGCGGGCGCATTGATACCATTAGCAGTTGCATGCTATCGCCAGCTGATCCTAGGTCAACCCTGGGGGCAGCAAGCCCCTTCAAATTTTGTCATGCTGTATATTACCTTGGCCATGGTACTAATTGTGGTGGGAGTGAATGTATTGGTATTCGGATCCCGGTTGGAAACCAAAATTACCTCCCAAGGTATTCAATATCGATTCCGGCCTTTTACCAATCAATGGAAAGTCATCCATAAGCAGCAACTTGATAAAGCAGAGGTACGCAAGTACCATGCCCGGAAGGAATTTGGTGGCAGGGGATACAAGTTCTTTATTCTGAACAAAAAAGGGCGGGGGCTTACCATCAAAGGTGATCAGGGTCTGCAGCTGATATTTAAAGATGGAAAGAAATTGCTTTTAGGTACCCAGCGGGCTATGGAAATGAAAATTGCCTTACAGAAATACCTGGAGAACCTGGATCAGTCATAATGCCAAAGAAGAAAGCTTTTGCTTTAAGGATCAACCCGGAGACGCTCAAAGAACTTGAAAAGTGGGCTCAGGATGAGTTTCGCAGTGTAAACGGACAAATTGAATACCTGTTGCAGAAAGCTTTAAATGAGCGAAAAAGAAAATGATCGGAGGTCTCAGTCCAACTCCAGAAATTCCAGTATGTCGGCCAAATCATCAAAGTCCTTGTAACCTGGTTTTATTTCATCACCTCCTGATAATGAAAAACCTATAACTCCCTTATTCAACCAATACTCACATCGTTGTGGAGTAAAATTCCCTTCCAAAATAATCGGATATTGGGCAGCCCATTCAATAATTTCTTTCTCCGGAAGACCTCCCTCTGACTGAGGCAATAGGAAATATCTGGCCATTTTATCATAAGTTTTTAATTGGGAGCTTACTTGAGGAGATGAAAAAGGATCCAGCTTTAGCAACAGCGGCAACTCAGTTTCTGGGATTTCACTATGATCAGAGACGGTGCATTGGATCATGTCCAATTTGTAGTTTTGGGTAATCTCCGTCAATTTCACCTGGGAAGTATCGCTTAGTTCCCCTACCAGCTTTACCCCCGATACCCATCCGGTAATAGCCTCAAATTGTTCGGGAGGTAGCCACCTGGGAGAATTGGGGTTCAGATCAAAGCCCAGCATTTCAACGCCCATTCCGGCCGCATATCGGGCATCGCTTAGGTTGTTGACCGAGGTTAACTTCACCACACATTTTAACGTCATAAATATTTGCGAATTTCAAACAAAATAACCCAAAATATTGTTGGTATATGCGTTTAAAACTGCAAAATTTTATCTTTGCAATAGCTTTTATCACTAATGGACAATCGTGAAATTGAGCGTTTGGTGGAACGCTACCACTGGTTGGACTTAAAGGAGTCCGAAGAGGCGTTGGCCAATGGCGAGGAGTCTCCTATAGATATTGCCGGGGATACTCCGGGTGAGAAATTATCTTATATAGCAGCTGCGATATGGGTGGTAGAAGCCATGAGATCCACGGGGTGCGATTTTAAACAGGCTATTGAGGCTTACCGTAAAAAGGTGAGATAATGAGTAGGAAAGGACGTGTTTTAGTGGCTATGAGTGGCGGTATTGATAGCAGTCTGGCTGCGGTGATACTGCATGAACAGGGTTATGAGGTCATTGGTATGACCATGAAAACCTGGGATTATGCCAGCTCTGGTGCCAGCAAAAAGGAAACCGGATGCTGTAGCCTGGACTCCATAAATGATGCCAGGAATATTGCAGTATCCCTGGGGTTTCCCCACTACATTTTGGATATCCGGGAGGAATTTGGAGATTATGTCATTGATCATTTTACTAAGGAATATTTACAAGGCAGAACACCTAATCCTTGTGTGCTTTGCAATACCCACATTAAATGGGAAGCCTTGCTGCGCAGGGCAGACCAGTTAAACTGTGAATTCATGGCTACCGGGCATTACGCCCAGGTGAGAGAGGTAGATCAACGCTTTGTTATTTCCAAAGGGGTAGACGAATTGAAGGATCAGTCCTATGCCCTATGGGGAATATCACAAAAGAGTTTAAGTCGCACTCAGTTTCCATTGGGGCATCTTACTAAAAGTAAAATCAGGGAAATGGCCATAGACCGCGGGTTCAAAGAATTGGTGAATAAACCAGAGTCTTATGAGATCTGTTTTGTCCCTGATAATGATTATCGCGGTTTTCTGAAACGAAGAGTGCCTGGGCTGGAAAAGGAGGTAGCAGGAGGGGATTTTGTACTGGAAGATGGCTCGTTGGTTGGCCAGCATCAGGGATATCCATTCTACACTATCGGGCAAAGAAAAGGGTTGGGAGTAGCCCTGGGATACCCGGTTTATGTAACCGAGATCAGAAAAGACTCCAATACCATTGTATTGGGCACTTTTGATGAGTTGGCGAGAAATGGCATGTACGTCCATCAGCTTAATATGGTCAAGTATGCCGAATTGGGCCCTGATAGGGTAGAAGCGGTCACCAAGGTGCGCTATAACGATCCTGGCCACCCATCCGTATTAGAGCAGGCTGGAGACACCATTAAGGTGTACTTTGGAAATGGGGTTCATGCCATAGCCCCTGGGCAAGCTGCGGTATTTTATGAAGGTCAGGATGTTCTGGGTGGCGGTTGGATAGCTTCCAGTTTTCAACAAAATCACCATTAATGACACGCTGGTCCATACTGCTGTTCTCAGTGGTGCTGACGCTGAGCTGTGATTCTGATACTATACCCCCTGATCCCGACGTAGTGGGATATAGTTACTTCCCATTGGAAGTAGGAATGTATCGTGACTATCAGGTGCACCGGGAAGAATTTTCATTATTTGGGTCCAGCGATACTGCTGATTTTCAGCTGAGGGAGCAAGTGGTGGATTCATTTGGGGTTGGCGAACAGATCACCTATATCATTCATCGTTCCACCCGGCAAACTTCGGACGATCCATGGGACCTGGACTCCGTATGGACTGCCAGGCGCACTCCCCAGCACGCGATAATGGTGGAGAACAACATACCCTTTGCCAAACTGGTATTTCCATTAGCCCTTAATAACACCTGGGATGGTAACATCTTTAATTCAAGGGATGAAGACCAATATCAGGTTTCCCAGGTCGATGGCACTATGGAAACTCCTGCCGGGAAATTCAATCAAACCCTTACGGTACTAGAAAATAACGAACCAGATACCCTGATTTTTCAAGATATCCGTCAAGTGGTATATGCTCGGGAAATCGGGGTCATTTACAAGAATTCCAGTATATTGGATTTTTGCAACACTGAACCGAGTTGTCTGGGAATGTTGGAAGTTGGCATTAAGTTTGAACAAATATTGATCGATTATGGCAGGGAATAATATTGTATTTAGCATATTACTCGTGCTGGTATTGGGTGCGCCAATAAAAGCCCAGAACCATCGATTCATGGTGTTCTTTACGGATAAAGGCGATGAATTTAGCACGGCGGAACCGCTGGAGTTTCTCAGTCAGAGAGCAGTAGAACGACGAATAAAGCAATTGATTCCTGTCACCGAGGAAGACCTGCCGGTAAATAGTACCTATTTAGAGGATCTGGCAAGTATAGGTGTACTGGTACGATACCCTACTAAGTGGTTGAATGGAGCGCTGATACAGGCTGATTCCTCACAACTGAATGATTTAAGTTCTCTTGAATACATAACTTCCATCGAGTATGTAGCTCCCGGACCATTAACACCTCGGGATGGCACCGCCAAGCCCTTCAAGAATAAGCATAAAAATCGTAATGTCAGGACTACTCTCAGTACAGATCTCCAAAATCAGCTGTTAGGCATTGACCAGATGCACCAGGCTGGGATAAAAGGTGAAGGCATGTTGGTGGCGGTATTTGACGATGGATTTGAAGGCGTTAACAGCACTGATGCATTCTCGCATCTGTTTGATAACAGCCAGCTGCTGATCACCTACGATTTTTTAGGCGACAATGAGAACGTCTATCGTTATGATGATCACGGCACCAAAGTGCTGTCGGTCATTGCTGCCGAAATACCGGGAGTATTTACCGGAGGAGTGCCAGAGGCTGATTTTATTCTTTGCGTAACTGAGGATGTATCGTCTGAGTACCGTATCGAAGAATACAACTGGGTGTTTGCCGCGGAGCTGGCAGACAGCGCTGGAGCTGATGTGATTAATACCTCCTTGGGGTATAATGTATTTGACGACCCTGAGATGAATTATACCGTGGAGCAGTTAGATGGCCAGAGCACCGTTATCTCCCGGGCTGCGTCTATAGCGGCTACCAAAGGAATGGTTTTAGCGGTTAGTGCAGGGAATAGTGGCAATTCACTTTGGCAAAAGATCACTGCTCCGGCCGATGCAATAGATGTATTGGCAGTCGGCGCTATAAACAGTGATACCGTTAAACCCGGATTTAGCTCCATTGGCCCTACTTCCGATGGCAGGACTAAACCGGATGTAGTGGCCATTGGCGTCACCACATCAGTGATCAACGCTCAGGGAAATGAAGTATTTAATAATGGTACTTCCTTTCCGCTCCCCAACTGGCGAGCCTGGCTACAGGTATTTGGCAGAATAATCCCGAACTTAGCTATAAACAAGTGCTGGCAGCTGTGAGAAATTCAGGAAGTAAGGTACAGGAACCGGATAATCAATTGGGGTTCGGTATCCCAAATTTTGCCAGAGCCGATGATATTGTGCTAAGTGTAGATGAAAATACTCTAACAGATGAGGTGAAGTTTTACCCTAATCCCATTACCCATAACTTATTTTTTGTTAGTCATAAGCCCTTGTCCGAAGTAAATCTAAAAATTCACAATCTCCAGGGACAGCTGATTACCCAATCTTTTTTTTCGCATATACCTCCTGATCAGGAAATTTCCGTAGAACTACCAGCATTGGAGGAGGGCATCTACCTGGTAAACTTTTTCAGCTCAGAAAACCAGGGTTCTTTCCGATTGATCAAATACTGACCCTGATGCCGAGGGTATGCCTTCAGTGAAGAGCCCTCTTCCCTTTAACAATGATAGTTTGCAAATGGGATAATCGTATATTTGCTCCATGAGCACCATTATTGCCCCATCACTTCTGGCTTCTGATTTTGCCAATTTACAAAGGGATATTGAACTGGTTAATTCCAGTGATGCCGATTGGTTTCATTTGGATATCATGGATGGTCAGTTCGTTCCTAACATTTCATTTGGTATCCCGGTTTGTGAGGCCATCGCCAGGCATGCAACTAAACCGCTGGATATTCATTTGATGATTCAACGTCCGGAGCATTTTCTACAAAAGTTGGCTGGCCTGGGTGCCGGCTACATTACCGTGCATTACGAAGCCTGTCCTCATCTGCACCGGGTTGTTCAACAAATTAAGGAACTAGGGTGCAGGGCAGGGGTGGCGTTAAATCCCCATACGCCGGTCAGTTTATTAACCCCCATACTGGCTGATTTGGATTTGGTGTGTTTGATGTCGGTCAATCCAGGGTTCGGCGGACAAAAATTTATCGGGGGAAGTTTTAACAAATTGAGAGATTTGAGGCAAATGATTGCGGAGGAAGGCAGTCATACCTTGATAGAGATCGATGGAGGAGTAAATATCGAACTGGCTCCGGAGCTAATCAGAGCTGGCGCAGATGTGTTGGTAGCAGGCAGCTTTGTATTTGGCAGTTCAAACCCATCTGAGACCATTAAAGACCTTAAGTGTATAATGACTTGAGGATAAAGTGTTGCTTGACATACTTGATTTGTTGCTGGTGCCTGTCGATATCCGCTCAGACAGCGTTTGTCAGTGGTAAGATCACCAATGAAGATTCGGATCCTATTGCGGGGGTTAATGTAGTAGTTGATAGTGGTACCGGAACTACCTCTGATAGTCAGGGACGGTTTAACTTAACTGTACAGGCGGATGTTACCCTGGAACTAACTATTAGTCATGTGGGATATCTCACTCAAAAACGAGTAGTTGCCCTACACCCTTTCGAAAATTTACTTCTTAACCTTAGACTGCCTATCGATACTACTATGCTCTCTCAGGTTGAGGTTTCATCAACCGGATCAGCATCAAGGCCGGGAGTGACGGTGATCAATCCTGAAGCGGCCAAGCTTTTGCCCTCACCCTTTGGTGAGTTTAATCAAATCCTTGGCACTTTGCCCGGAGTGTCCATAAATAATGAATTAAGTGCTGCTTACGCGGTTAGAGGGGGTAATTTTGAGGAGAATCTCGTTTATGTAAATGACATACCCATTTACCGTCCATTTTTGATCAGAGCCGGACGACAGGAGGGGTTGAGTTTTGTAAATCCAAGATTAGTGGAGAATATTGAGTTCTCTGCAGGCGGCTGGTCGGCCAAATATGGCGATAAGTTGAGCAGTTCACTCAATATAAATTACAAAGAACCAGAGGTCCGGGCAGGTTCGGCAACTATAGGCCTTTTAGGCGGATCGGCGCATTATGAAGATGCTTCCCAGGATGGACGATGGTCTTATTTAATGGGAGTCAGGCATAAAAATTCACAATATCTTTTAAATACCTTGGAAACCGACGGTGAATATCTGCCCAGATTCACGGATATTCAAACCTACGTGAGGTATTATTTAGATCCTCAGAATAGAACCAGCCTTGGGTTACTGGCCAGCTATGCCGCCAACCGCTATTTGGTAGTACCTGAGACCCGGGAAACCCGGTTTGGCACATTCGACCAATCATTCCAGTTTCTGGTAGGTTTTGATGGGCGGGAAATTCTCAGGTATCGTACCCTGCAAGGAGGCTTACAATTGAGGCATGAATTCAGTCCCCGTTGGCATAGCCAGCTAATACTTTCTGCATTAACCACCAGGGAGCGAGAATATTTTGAAGTGGAGGGAGCCTATCGATTGTGCGACGTTGATACTAATCCGGGATCCGCTAATTTTAACGATTGTGCCATCATTCGAGGGTTGGGTCTTAATTACCGTTGGGGGCGCAATCAACTAAACGCTACTATTTTTAATGCCTTAAACCACACCACTTTCCTTTGGGATGACCGCAGAAAAATTCAATTTGGATTAGGCCTAGTCAGGGAGTCAATAGCAGATCGTTTGAGGGAATTTGAATTCACGGATTCCGCTGATTTTTCCGTAGTCAATACACCTCCAATAAACAATACCGCTGACTTGGAGTCTACCCGATTCACCGGTTATGTTCAATATCAACAGCAATGGGCGCAACACTGGATCAACGCCGGTGTCAGATGGCATTATTGGTCCTTGAACCAACAGTGGCTGGTGAGCCCCAGGCTGCAATACAATTACCAGACCTCATGGGTCAGGCCGCTCACTTTTACCGCAGCTGTAGGATGGTATCGTCAGCCTCCCTTTTACCGGGAGTTAAGGGATTTTTCAGGAAGCCTAAACCTGAATATCCGGGCACAATCCAGTTTGCATTTAATAGGGGGCGTTGATTATGATTTTAAAATGTGGGGCAGGAGCTTTAAGCTGTCCACAGAAACATATTATAAATTCCTGGAAAACCTCATACCCTACGATATCGATAATGTCCGGCTTCGTTATTATGGCAACAACTTGGCCGACGGATATGCAATGGGACTGGATATGCGGGTTAGCGGAGCATTTATAAAAGGCACTGAGTCCTGGTTTAGTTTGGGTCTGCTCAAAACCGAGGAGGAATTGAACGAGATTGAGGGTGCCGTTCGCCGCCCTACTGATCAACGAGTAAACCTGGGAATCTACTTTGAGGACCACATGCCCAATGATCCTACGGTGAGAGTGTATCTGAATCTACTTTTTGGTAGCGGTTTGCCCTTTGGCCCTCCGGGAAACCTGCAATTTCGCAATCGCTTTGAGGCAAAATCCTACCAACGGGTGGATGTAGGTTTCTCCAAATTAATCAGTTTGCGCGATACTGAAAACCATCAGGTAGGAGTAAAAGCCATTTGGTTAAATGCTGAGATACTTAATCTGCTGGGGGCACGCAATACTATCTCCTATACTTGGATCACCGACTTACAGAACCGGGAGTTTGCTGTGCCCAACAACCTGTCTCAACGATTTTTCAATCTGAAAATTTGGTTGGAATTTTGATAGCTCCCTTGCTTTAGCAATGGGCTGTGAGTCAAATTATATCCATCCAATTTTTCAGTAACCAAATTTTTATTTCCCAATCTCAAATCCTGCTACTCTCATTCCCTAACTTGCTTAAAAAAATTCAGTTCAGATCTGATTAGCAGGCCTAGTCCGCCAAAGCTAGGCGACGGCGAGGCCCTATCGTACTTGGGCCTGCACAGGGGCGGGGGACGGGGGGACTCCCCTAGGTGTACTGCCTTTAAATGGATGGATTTTGCTTCGATATTGGATCAAATTCAGGAGTATTAATTTCGCTGATGCGTCCGACTAGAAAGAATTTTAAATTAATATCCCACTTATAAAGTCGACAGCTTTTGCTTTAACCGTTCAACTTCCTTTTTCGAGCTTCCGATAAATATTTCGTTATCAATTAGAAATACCGGTCTTTTTAAAAAAGTATATTCCTTTAAGATCCAATTCCTAAAATCCTCTTCATTAAGCTCTTTTTGATTCAAGCCAAGTTGGCGATATTTCATAGCCCTACGACTAAAGAGCCCCTGGTAACTACCTGACAACTTCGCCATTTTGTCTAATTGATGGGGTCGCAGGGGTTGACTTTTTATATCCTGTTTCTCAAACTCATGTTCCGATAACTCGCTCAGGATACGTTGGCAGGTGCTGCAATTATTCAAGAAATAAACTTTCATGGACACATATCAGTTAATAAAGCAAATATAGTTTTCCGGCTTGCATTTCTTGGAAAAATCTATTTTCTTTCAAGTTGGAATAGTACGAACAACCTAAATTAGAATGAAATGAAATGGAATTGGAAGTATACCCTCCTGAGTTTAATGCTGACGGCTTTTTGTGTAACCGGTGTACAGGGTCAGGATGAGGAACCTCTCACAGACGAAGAACTGAAGAAGTACGCTCTAGTTATGGACTTTGCAGATCAAGAGAAAGAAAAATTAAAGGAGGCCTATAATGCCTCGATCCAGGACAATGAGCTTATGGATGGTGGTAGAAGGTTTAAGGAAATTCAAGGAGCTGACGGTGACGAAGCTAAGTTGCAAGAGATCGGGGCAACTCCCGAAGAAATTGAAGCATACAACCAAATTGAAGAAGCTAACAAGGAACGCATTGAAGCTTTCAAAGAAGCTTATACGGAGAAAATCAAGGATAATGAGCAGCTAGGTGCAGGGCTCTATAATCGCATCACTAAAGAACTTAAATCGGATGCTGAACTCAAAGCCCGTTATGAGGGTATTTTGGAAGGCATTAAATCCGAGCGCGCCGAAGGTGAAGAGGAAGAGGTGGAAGATGAAGGCAGCGAAGGACAATAAATAACCAATCCCAGAAAAATAAGAGCCGTCTTCCAAAAAGACGGCTTTTTTGTTATTGATGACTTCTGACTTTACAATTTTTTGACTCGATCCTCCTCAGTGAGCCCAGAAACAACTTCAATGTTAATACCATCTGAAATTCCGGTCTCAATTTCCCGTTTCTCAAATTGTTGAGGGCCGGTCATTACTTCTACGAATACTTTATCGTCTTCGAAGACCAGGTTACTTTCCTTAATGGAAAGCACACTGTCTTTTTGCTCTAACACAATATCGGCATTAGCGCTGTAGCCTGCTCGTAGGAACATATCCTCCCGAATGTCGATAGCAGCTCTCACTTCGAATTGAATCGCCCCTTCTTCTTCAATTCCTTTAGGGCTGATATGCTCAAGAGCGGCATCGAAAGTCTCACCTTCCAGGGCGCCTATCACCAGTTTTATGGGCATGCCCTCCCGGATTTTTCCTACCTCCGACTCGTCCACTTTTCCTTCAAAGATCATAGACTGCATATTGGCAATTGAAACGATAGTAGTACCTTCATTGAAGGTATTGGATTCAATCACAAAGCTACCCTCCCTTACCGGGACATCCAGGATCATTCCGTCTACTGTAGATCGCACTTCATTGGTGGCAGTTCCCGCTTGCTTAGAGGCTCCTTCGCGTACCAATTGCAAGTTGTTTTCTGCAGATTGCAGTTGTTCGTCCCGCAATTCAAAATCCAGTTGGAATTCATTAAATTCTACTTCGGAAATGATGTTTTCCTTGAACAATTGCTCCTGTCGTTCCTTTTCTTTTTTGGCATTCTCATAATTAATGCGGGCGGTACGTAATTGAGATTGAGCATTGTTGAGGGCTACCGAATTAGGGATGATCCGGATTTTGGCTAACAGTTGACCCTTATCGGCGGGTTCGCCTGCTTCCACATAGATTCTATCGACCACCCCGGAAACCTGAGACTTGATCTCTACTTCCTTGCGAGGCACGATTGAGCCGGTAGCCACGGTTTTTCTTATTATAGTGCTGACAAAGGTACTATCAGTTTCATATACTACATCTGGTTCCCGGGATTTAGAATAAAGGAAATAGCTCATATATAAGAAACTGGCTACCAATAAAACCAACAATGATATTCTTAATACTCTTTTCATAATTTCATACTCAGTTTTCCTGTCTGATAGCTTCAATGGGGCTAATAGCTGCCGCCCTGCGAGCGGGCATTATCCCAGCCAGCATTCCTCCTATAACCAATAATAACAGAGATCCGATGGCCACCCCTGGACTCACTGCCGGATTCAATATGACCGATTCTTCGGGAATGACCTTAGTCAACACATCCAACAACAACAATCCGATGATCAGAGCTACATAGCCACCTACAATTGATAAGAAAACCGACTCTTGCAGGATCAAAGAAATAATTGAAACGGGTGTGGCCCCTAGTGATTTACGAATACCAATTTCCTTGGTTCGCTCTTTAACAATGATCAGCATGATATTGCTAATGCCAATGATCCCGGCAAACAGGGTGCATAAACCCACAAACCAGGTAAATAACTCCAATCCTCTAAATAAGCCGCTAATTTCCTCAAATTCTTGCTGTAAGTTGAAGTAGCCAATAGCATCTTCGTCCAAAGGATGGATCCTGTTTTTTTCTTTAAGCAAACTGAGCATTTTCTGCTGCACTTTCTCTACATCAAATTGTCCGTAAGCGGAAAACGCATACCAGCCCACCTGCTCGCCATAATTGAAGGCCCGTTGAAAGGTAGTGAACGGCACATGAATGGTATTCAATTCACGCTCATCACCATTGCTCCTGATGGGCTTGATCAATCCCACCACCTGGAAGTTTACTTTATTGATAGTGATATATTCACCTAACGGATCTTCATCTTCCTCAAATAATAGGTTGACTACATTCTGACCAATGACTGCCACCTTGCGGTAATCTTCAATATCTTTTTCGTTAATAAAACGACCTTGTTCGATATTTTGAATGTTGATCCTGTTAAATTCCGGGTAATCGCCATTGATAGTAAAAGCTCCGGATAAAGTACCTCTGGTCACATTATTACCACCGCGCCATCCCCCCAACTGATTTCTGGGTGCCAAAAAGTTGATCTCCTTTACCCGGCTTTTCAATAATTTAGTATCGCTATTATCGAAACTTATATTTCTGCCTGGCTGAAAACCTCCATATGAAATAGTGGTTCTTTGCCCCCAGACAAATCCTGAGTTGGTGGCCCAATTACCAAAATCCTTGGTAACCCCTTTGCGAAACCCGTTGCCTAATCCGATCAGAATAATGATCATAAAGATCCCCCAGGATATTCCTATTATGGTTAAGAAGGTGCGCAGCTTATTCTTTCGAATGGTGCTGAATATCTCTTGCCATTTGTCGTAGTCGAACATTCTATTCGTCTTTTAACGCTTCTACTGGCTTAATGCGGGCGGCTTTACGTGCAGGGAAATATCCCGCTAGGGTCCCGGTTAAAACCAATATCATAGTAGCGGCCAGGGCGTTTCTGAAATTTACTCCGGGGTCTATAAAGAAATCCATTGGGAAATCAAATGAAGCCATCAGTTTGCTAAGGAGACCTGTTTCGATAAACATCATACCCAGGATCATGCCCATGTACCCGCTCACCAGGGTAATAAAAAGAGCTTCCATCAGGAATAATCCGATCACTGAGGCCGGTGTAGCTCCTATGGCCTTTCGAACCCCTATCTCCCGGGTTCTCTCTTTTACCACAATAAGCATGATATTGCTTACACCTACCACGCCTGCTATCAAAGTGAAAATGCCCAGAAAAGCCAGCACCACCCGGATCCCGTCAAATATGTTCATCCATTTGATGTATTCTTCCCAAATATTAAATATCCAAACGGCTCTTTTATCTTCGGTGCTAAATACGTGCTTTGCCGCCAACATTTCATGGATCTCCTCCTGGATGGCCAGGCTTTCCTCCAGGCTGGCATCCCCGACGGTTAGCATCAGGCGGTGAATGCGGTTGCCGCCGCCATAAGCTATTTGAGCGGTGGAAATAGGAATATATATGACTTTGGTCTCATCCTCTTGTCCATGATCATCATAGATCCCTACCACTTTGTATTTTATACCGTTTATGGTGATGTATTTTCCAATAGGTTCTACATTGCCGAATAGCACTTTTACCACTTTGATCCCCACTACCGCCACCTTTCGTTTCTCCATCAAATCCTTATGGTTAATATACCGACCTTCGGTCATAATAGATTTTTCCAAGTGCAGGTGATCGGGGTGCACGGCCCGTATGCTGAATGAACTGTAGTTATCCTCATACCTTACGGTAAATTCACCAGTCACATAATATCTCCCGGTGAGGAACTCAACTCCCCGCACCTTATCGCGGATCATTTGATAATCTTCATTAGTGAAGTTGATTTGTTTACCGGGCTGAATGCCTTTATGGGCGATAGTGGTAGTGCCGCCATTGATGAAGATGCTATTGGCGGCGTCATCGTCAAATTGATGGTGGACTCCGTTTTGAAATCCTCTTCCGAAACCCATTAAAATAATAAGTATGAAGATCCCAAATGCTACACAGAATGCAGTAATAAAACTCCGCAGACGGTTCTTGTCCATGGTGTGAAAAATTTCCTGCCATTTATCCAGATCAAACATGTAGAATCCAATTGATAATTATGATACCATTTGATAATCCCGGTCTAGAATCACACCATCTTTAAGCATGATTATCCGCCCAGTTGCTTCAGCGATGTCCTGCTCGTGGGTAACGATCACCACAGTTTTACCTGATTTGTTCACCTCTTTGAATAAATCCATCACTTCCTGGGAGGTGGTTGAATCCAGGGCCCCGGTAGGTTCGTCAGCCAGGATCACTTTAGGGTCGGAGATCAGGGCACGGGCAATGGCAATACGCTGCTTTTGTCCCCCTGAAAGCTCACTTGGCAGGTGCTCTGCCCATTCTTTGAGTCCCACACGGTCTAGATATTCCATGGCGATACTGTTTCTTTTTTTGCGACCTACCTGCTGATAATATAGCGGCAGCGCCACATTTTCCATGGCATTTTTAAAGTTCAGCAGGTTGAAGGATTGGAAAACAAAGCCCAGAAATTTGTTGCGGTAATAGGCTGCTTTTTTTTCCGATAAGTCCTTGATCAGGGTGCCGGCCAGATGGTAGTTGCCGGCATCGTAACCGTCCAGAATACCTATTATATTGAGCAGGGTGGATTTGCCGGAGCCTGAGGATCCCATAATGGATACCAATTCACCCTCCTGCACTTCCATATCGATTCCTTTCAACACATGTAGTTTTTGCTTTCCTACCGGATATGACTTGTGGATTTTCTCTAAATTGATCATAGTATGGTATACGAGCTAATTATTATTGCGATACCGCTAATTATAATTTTTTGATTTGGTCCTGCTTGTCCAGTCCAGAAATGATCTCAATGTTGACTCCATCAGACAGACCCGTTTCGATTAATGTCTTTTGAAACTGATTATCACCAGTCATTAATTCAACGTAACTGCTGTCGTTTTCCACAATCAGATTACTTTCCTTAATAGCCAGTACCTGTTCCTTTTTCTCCACTACTATATCCGCATTGGCACTGTATCCTGCTCGAATGAAATGATCTTCGGGGATTTCTATGCCTGCCTTTACCTCAAACTTGATTGCCCCTTCTTCTTCTATTCCCTTGGGCGAAACATACTCCAAATTAGCATCAAAGGTTTGTCCCTCGATAGCCCCGATAGTCAGTATCAAGTCCATTCCCTCTTTCACCTTACCAATATCGGCTTCATCTACCTTACCTTCAAAGATCATGGCATTCATGTCAGCCACGCTGGCAATAGTGGTACCTTCGTTGAAGGTATTGGATTCTATAACAAAACTGCCTTCCCGCACCGGAACATCCAACACCATGCCTTCGGTGGTAGCCCTTACCAGATTAGTACTCTGACCGGATTTCCTTGATGCGCCTTCGCGGATTAGCTGCACGTTGCTCTCCGCAGCCTGAAGTTGTTCTTCACGCAAGTCATAATCCAAAACGAATTCGTTGTATTCCACTTCGGAAATGATGTTCTCTTTAAATAGTGATTGTCGACGTTCCTTTTCTTTACGGGCATTCTCAAAATTCAGTCTGGCGCTACGCAATTCGGATTGAGCGGTGTTGAGATCCACCATATCGGGGATGATCCGAATTTTGGCCAATAACTGTCCTTTCTGCACTAACTGTCCCGCCTCCACATAGATGTTTTCTACTACCCCTGATACCTGCGATTTAATATCTACTTCTTTGCGGGGCTTAATACTGCCGGTAGCAGTGGTTTTCTTCAAAATATCGGTTACTTCAGGTTGCTCGGTGGCTATGGCTTCGGTTTCTTCCTGGGACTGGGATAGATAGAATCCTGCTCCCCCCAGCAATACTACTGCGCAGATTGTTACTATCAGAAAGGTTTTCTTTTTCATAACGTTGGAATCGAAAGATTTAACTGGTGTATTATGTAGTACCTTTGCTATCCAGATGGTCCATTATCATGCCATCATAATAAAGCTTTGGATATCAATGATTTATAAATGCTAATTGTTCAAAATTAATTTAAATGTGTACGATATCGAATAGTTAAATGTCCGATATCGAGCGGATTTTAGAAGAAATCCCGGTACCGTGCTTTTTTTGGGTCCCGTACCTTGGGGCATACTACTCATCTCGTAAAGCCAGCACTGGGTCTACATTTGCTGCTTTATGTGCCGGTATAATACCGGCAAGGGTTCCAGCTAGGGCCAGTATAAAGACTGCGGTAATAGCCACCTGAAAATCGATTTGGGGATTGGCAAAAAATTCGCTTTCAAGGGCAAATTCTACTAGGCTAAAGTTTATAAATTCCACAAATCCCACTCCTGCCAGGAGCCCGCAATACCCTGCAAAACCAGTAAGTATCAGAGATTCCAGTAATATCATACTGATAATGGACCAGGGGGGAGCGCCGACCGATTTTCGAATGCCAAATTCTTTGGTTCGTTCTTTTACAATGATCAGCATGATATTTCCCACACCCACAACGCCCGCGATGATGGTCATAATGCTGACCAACCAGCTAACTGCACTGATTCCTGAAAATAAACCCTGTACTTCCATATATTCCTTTTCTACATTAAATGAGCCAAACGCGGCCTGGTCCTGAGGGTGTACTTTATGCCTGGCTGCCAGCAGCGATTTTACCTGGCCTTCGATACTGGCCGCGGGAATTCCCGGCCTTGGGACCAATCCGAACCATCCAATATTATCACCCTGATTGAAGGTTCGCTGCATGGTGGTATTGGGTATGTAAATGGTTTGAACATCCTCAATGGCGTCATCTCCTTTAAGCAAGGTATCGAAGGTTCCCACTACCTTGAAGAACACCCCCTTGATTCTTATATAACTTCCAATGATCACTTCATGCGGCTCATAAAGTCTGTTTTGCACTTGAGCCCCGATTACTGCGATCTTCCGGTATTGTGTTATGTCGTGCTGATTGATAAATCTACCCCTGGTGATCTCCAGCGGTTTTACCTTTAGAAAGGCCGGATAATCCCCCACCACATTAAATGAGACGCTCTTCTGGCCTTTTACCACCCGGAAATCACCTTGCAGGACGTTCCTGGGGGCAATGACCTCCACATCCCTGATTTGTTCTTTAATGGCTCTGATATCACTGTTTTTTAGGTTTATACTTCGGCCGGGTTGCAGGCCTTTAAATGGCATACTGGTTTGATTGGTCCAGACGAAAACGGCATTCTTAGCAATGTCAAAATCTTGCATCACGCCGTTATGGAGACCATTTCCTGCGCCCATCAAAACAACCAGCATAAAGATTCCCCAGAACACTCCAAAAGCAGTGAGAAAAGTGCGGACTTTGTGTTTGCGAAGGCTATAGTAAATCTCTTGCCATTTATCCAGGTCTATCATAACTTTTTATTATTGTTCTTTCAGTGCTTCCACCGGCTTAATGCGGGCAGCTCTAAGCGCTGGAAATAAACCAGCCAGGGTTCCAGCAATGATCAAAATAAGAGTAGCCGAGATTGCCACCGTTAAATTCACTTCGGGCTTGGAGAAAAACTCAATATCAGCTCCGGCCATCTCCAATAAGTGATTCACACCTTCCAGCGTAATTATGCCCATCAGTAGCCCCAGGTATCCCGCCACGCTGGTGATAAAAATAGCTTCATGTAATATTAATCCGATTATAGAGCGGGGAGTGGCGCCCAGGGCTTTACGTACGCCAATTTCTCGGGTGCGGTCTTTTACTACAATGATCATAATGTTGCTTATACCCACCACACCCGCACATAAAGTTAGTACCCCGATAATCCAAACAAAAGCCTTGATCCCCGTCATAAGCCCCATGACCTGGTGATATTGGTCTTCTTGATTATGCGTCCAATAGGCTTGGTTATCCTCTGGGTGCACTATATGGCGCTGTGCCAGAAACCTCAATATTCTTTGCTCCAGGTCTTTGCCGGTTGTTACAGCTTGATCAGTGGTTACCGCGAAAAGATCTACAGATCCCTGTGGGTTAAAAGTTCTCTGAAAGGTGGAAAAAGGTATGTATATCCTTTCCCCCTGATTGAAGGAATTGCCCTCGAAGTGGTAGACCCCAACTACCTTAAAATGGACATCTTTGATGCGGAGGTATTTTCCTATAGGATCCTCCTCACCAAAAAGTACCTCCGCCACTCTATCGCCGATATTGCAAACTTTTCGTGACTCGGCATTGTCGTTGAGATTAATAGCTCTTCCCTGGACATATTTGAAAGTAACTTTGATGGGAAAGTAATCTTCCTCTGCTGCGTATAAAATAAAAGGGCCAGTCTTCCCCTGGTAAGATACAGTATAACTACCCCGTAAATAATTCTCAGGGCTGATGATCTCAATTCCTTCAATATGTTGCTCCAGCGCTTTGAGGTCCTCTTCTGTGAACTGTAGACTTCGGCCTGGGGGAAGTCCCTTATAGGGAATGGAGGTGCGACCGGTGAAGAACCAAATACTATTGGTAGCATCCAACAGCATACTGCGGGCCACTCCGTTTTCCAAACCCTTGCCGGCTCCCAGTAGGATGATGAGCATTAAGATACCCCAAAACACTCCAAAGGCGGTAAGGAAGGTTCGGAGCTTATTCTTTTGCAGAGTCTCAAATACCTCTTCCCATTTGTCCAGGTCAAACATTGCTGAGGGTTATGGTTTTGGATTTAGTTTGATTAAATCAAAACTAGATAGTTACCCGCTCTATAGTGTCATTGAGGGGTAAAGGATTGTCAAAAAATGTCACAGAGGTTGTAATATTTAATTGACCTCTGCACCCCGATGGAGCATAGCGGGAGGGCAAATAGGGCTCATGGCCATTTAAGAACCACAAAAATGGTCAGTTAACTCCTAAAACGGCTTAAATACTGCTTAGATGACAGCAATTTACAGTTGTACTTTCCAGGCCCTTTTTAGAGTAAATTATGGCTAAAAATTACCTAATTTCGCCAGTACTATGCTTTCGGAACAGGAAGTAGGATTACTAATCGAAATCCCGGAAGTGATGCGGGCGGTAGAAGAGCTGCGTCAACCATACCTCAAAAAATCAGGTTGCGATATGATCAGCCGCCACGATTTTTTTGCAGGGATGCTGATGATACCGATTATTGATATGGCCTTAACAGATGGTAATATAGGCTTGGCAGAAGAGCTTGCTCTCAATAAAAAAGCTCGCAGACTCTCAAAAGGTGGATTTTTTATCAGACAGGACCCGGTGGTGAAGATGGTGGAACTGTTGGTACAGCAGTGGGAGCAATGGAGAGATCCCATGTATCAGCATCTTAAGGAAGTGATCAAAACAGTAATGACCCATCAAATTGAAAGCGACCTCCAAGGCAAGGAAATGTTTAAGATCATGATCAGCAGCCCTTATATTTTGGTCAAAATACTGGAAACCTTTTTTCTTGCCGAGGGGGATAGATTGATTGATCACAATGTGGAATTATCTCTTGAAGAATACCATAAATTAGAGGAAATTGCCTACAAACTGAGTTTCGACGACAATGAACTTTTTAAGGCGTTCCTGAAAGATTTAGCAGTAAGAATGTACAATTAAATCCAGGTTTAAAGGTTATTAAAAGGTGTTATGAATTTGGTGTCTCGTGTCATTATGATTCTATGGTTGTCCCTCGGTACTTTATGCCTGGCTTGGGGGCAAAATGACTCTATACCAGATCAGGAGGGGTTTAATGAAGATGCTGAGGTGGTAGATGAAAATGGCGGAATTGAACCTGAAGAGGCGGAACCCACCAGTACCAAGGAGAGGATTGATGAAAAAAGCCCATTTCGCAATCGACGATTCAATCCTAAGTATGGACTGCGCAGGTTTTTAAATAAGTTTTCGTTTACTCCCGCGTTGGGATACAGCAAAACTTTTTATCGGGAGGATGTTCCCAATGACACAGAAGCCCTGGATTTTAACGGTAGTGGTTTCCCTTTAAGCGGTACTTTGAATTTTCATGCGGACAGGTTTCGCATTGGCGCTGGAGCTGGTTTGGAATTTCATTCCATTAAGGATGACCAATTGGCCATTGATCGAGGCTTTATAAATAAAAAGAGCACTACATTTACTAAGTTTTATGGAAATATAGGGGCTGAGGTTTACCGATACTGGGATTACATACTGGTCCCGGAGCTGCAAATTGGAAAATTAAAGCTGGGGAAAGGATTTAACTCGGATTCTGTAAGCAACGGTCTTTTCATAAATCTCGGTGTTTCAATCGAAAAAGAGATGTCTGAATATTTCAGGTTCATCGCTAAACCCTCTTACGAATTTCGAAATCTTGATGTCACCGGGGCTTCATCTTCCCGATATAAAATGCCAGCAGTTAGTTTGATGGTGGGTTTTAGTATTCGTTATCCGGATTTACCTCGCTGTCCAATCAGGGCATGCCACACCCAGATCAAACACGTACATTTTGGTAATGAATACCGGGGTCAACCTTTGCCAATTAACCAATACCGGGGTTATGGAGAGCTCAATAAAAAGTTGCTGAAATACCGCGGTCGCAACAAGCGCAAACTCAATCCATATTAGGCTCATAGGAGCTTGATTATCAAACTTAAAGGCCGGTGTTTTTTTAAGAAAAGAAGTGCCATTTCAAGACACTCACATTCACATTTTTTGCTTAACTTTCCGGGGTTATTTTTAAGGCTAGAGAACCCACATTTTTATGGCTGAAGCTGAAAGTGAGAATATCATTCCCATTAACATTGAGGATGAAATGCGAGGGGCCTACATCGACTATTCGATGTCGGTTATTATTTCCAGAGCGCTACCAGATGTAAGAGATGGTTTAAAGCCCGTTCATCGACGAATCCTGTATGGTATGGATGAACTGGGTGTCAATTATAACAGACCCTATAAAAAGTGCGCCAGAATAGTAGGGGATGTGCTGGGAAAGTATCATCCTCACGGTGATACTGCAGTATATGATACTATGGTCAGGATGGCGCAGGAGTGGTCACTGCGGTATCCTTTAGTTGATGGTCAAGGTAATTTCGGTAGTGTTGACGGAGATTCTCCCGCTGCTATGCGGTATACGGAAGCCCGCTTGCGCCGCATTTCAGAAGAACTGTTAGCGGATATAAAGAAAAACACCGTTGACTTTCAGCCAAATTACGACGATTCCGCACAGGAGCCAACCGTACTCCCCTCTAAAATACCTAATCTATTGGCCAATGGAGCTTCGGGAATTGCCGTGGGAATGGCTACCAATATGCCTCCACATAATCTTCGGGAGTTGGTGGATGGGATTATTGCCTACATTGATGATAATGAGATTACTATTACGGATCTCATGAAGTATATCGTGGCGCCGGACTTTCCTACCGGAGGCATTATTTACGGTTATCAGGGAGTTAGGTCTGCATTTGAAACCGGTCGGGGGCGGGTAGTTATGCGTGCGCGGGCTATGATTGAGGAGGTGAAAGGCCGGGAACACATCATTGTAACAGAAATACCCTATCTGGTGAATAAGGCCAGTATGATTGAGAAGACCGCTCAATTGGTTAATGATAAGAGACTGGAGGGAATTTCGGATATCCGTGATGAATCAGATAGAAATGGGCTTCGAATTGTATATATACTTAAGAAAGATGCAATTGCCCAGGTGGTATTAAATAATTTATTTAAATACACCCAATTGCAGTCTTCTTTCGGGGTAAATAATGTTGCCTTAGTAAAGGGGCGTCCCCAAACCCTTAACCTGAAGGAGTTAATTCGCCATTTTGTTGATCATCGTCATCAGGTGGTGATCCGTCGTACGGAGTACGACCTGGAAGAAGCTGAAAGAAGAGCCCACATCCTTGAAGGCTACCTGATTGCCTTGGATCACCTGGATGAGGTCATTGCTTTGATCAGAAACTCAGCGGATCCTGAGACTGCCAGGCAGCAATTAATGGAACAGTATGACTTATCCGAGATCCAGGCTAAAGCGATCCTGGAGATGCGACTTCAGAGGTTGACCGGCCTGGAAAGGGAGAAGATCGTCAATGAATACCAGGAGGTAAAGGAATTAATTGGTCGTTTACAGGAAATTCTGGGTAGCGAGGCAAAGAGAATGCAGATCATCAAAGATGAGTTGATGGAGATGAAGGACCGCTATGGTGATGACAGAAGGACGGAAATAGTTCACAGCGCCGACGAGTTTACTGATGAAGATATGATCCCCAACGAGGAAATGGTGATTACTATTAGCCATCAGGGATACATTAAGCGGACCCCGCTTACCGAATATCGCATTCAAGGTAGAGGGGGGATTGGGGCTAAAGGAGTAGCAACCAAGGACGACGACTTTACCGAGCATCTATTTACCGCATATACCCATAATTACCTCTTGATATTTACCGAGTACGGTAAGGTCTACTGGAAAAAAGTATGGGCCATTCCGGAAGGAGGAAAGGTTTCCAAAGGACGCCCGATACAAAATCTGATCAGCATTGAGCGTGAAGACGTGGTACGAGCGGTGATAAATGTCCAGAACCTCAATGACGACGATTATATAAACAATCATTTTCTCATTATGTGTACTCGGAAGGGGACCATAAAAAAAACCAGCCTGGAAGCCTATAGCAGGCCCCGCAGCAATGGAATAAACGCTATTACTATAAATAGTGGTGATAAACTGCTGGAAGTAAAACTGACCAATGGCGATAATCACATTGTGATAGCCAAAAGATCCGGTAGGGCCATCCATTTCCACGAATCAGATGTGAGACCTATGGGTCGTACCGCAGCTGGAGTACGGGGAGTTACTTTAGAGGGCAAAGATGATCGAGTGATTGGTATGGTGTGTATTAGCCGGAAGGACAGTGACTTGCTGGTGGTTTCGGAAAAAGGTTATGGAAAGCGCTCGGCTGTGGATGACTATCGCATCACCAGACGGGGCGGAAAAGGGGTAAAAACCATCAATATCACCTCCAAGACCGGGCACCTGGTAGCCATCAAAGAAGTGATTGACAGCGATGATCTGATGATCATTAACAAGTCGGGCATCACTATTCGCATGAATGTAGCCCCGGTTAGAGTGATGGGAAGAGCTACCCAGGGGGTAAAACTGATCACCCTGAATAATAGGGATGAAATCAGCTCAGTAGAGAAGATTGAGAACCTAGAGGAAGAAACAGGCACGGAAATTGATGAAAATGAAAATGAACAGCCGCAGAGCTGATTTTTGAGAATTATTCATTAACTTAACTATTCAGAAAACACTTATTATCACTATGAGAAAGCTTGCACTACTTTGTATACTTTATTTTACCGGGGTTGGACTTTTTGCCCAAAACTCTGCGGTAAATAAAGCTACATCCTATATGGACAAAGGTGAACTTCTTGAGGCTAAGACCCAAATTGACGAGGCTGTAGCACACGAGAAGACAGCCGATAAAGCTAAAACTTGGTTTACCAAAGGCCAGGTTTATGAAAAAATTGCGTTTAGTGAAGACCCAGCTCATCAAGATATGGCCGATGAAGCCATGAAGGAATCTATGGCTGCCTATGAGAAAGCCAAAGAACTTGATGGAGATGAGGGCAAGTACGCTGGATTGGTAGATCTCCAAATTGAAAATATGTGGGGTCAACTGATCAATAAGGGAGCAGAACTGTATAACCAGGACGACTATGAAAACGCCATGGTTTACTTCGAGAAATCTTCAGTTCTAAAACCTGAAGACACTACCGCCTATTATTACGCTGGTATTGCCGCTCAACAGCATGAAAATTATGAAGCCGCTCTGCGGAATTACTACAAACTGGTAGATCTGGACTATCATAACGAAGACATCTACAGCAGCATGATTTATTTGGAGAGAGCTCATAACGAGGATAATGAGGCCGCATTAGAGGTACTAACCAAGGCCAGAGAACATTTTCCAGAGAACGAGGCATTGATGAAGGAAGAGATTAACCTTCTGATAATCACCGAGAAGACTGATGAAGCTAAAGCTAAATTACAAGATGCTGTTAAAGCGGAGCCCGATAATGCCAACTTGTACTATAACCTCGCATATCTCAGCGAACAAACCGGGGAAAATGATCAAGCTGTGGAATATTACAAGAAAGCTGTTGAGATCGACCCCGAGTACTTTGACGCAACCTTCAACCTGGCGGTGAATTACTATAACCAGGCTGCAGAGATCTTAAAAAAGGCTAATGAAATGGATTTGCGAACCTATCAAAAAGAAGGTAAGAAGATAGAAGAAGAAGCTCAAGCTGAGTTCTCAAATGCACTTCCTTATTTGGAAAAGGCACATGAAATTAACCCCGAAGACCAGGTAGTACTGGAAACGCTTCAAACTGTTTATGTGCAACTTAAAATGAATGATAAGGCGGAAGCCGTTCATAAAAAAATGGAAGAACTGGGCTATACTACTAGTAACGAGGAGTAAAATTCCCCAACATAGCTTTAACGGTCATAAATATTTATGACCGTTTTTTTTTGCCTAAAATCTGCAATCTAGGCGGTAGGATAGGGTTTTTTTATTTTTCTCAAAAAGTTTTCCGGTTGTATCGGTTACTTTTTATAATTATTCAGTATCTACTACAAATTGCATAAATACAAGTTAAAATATAATTTAATTTATAGTATCAAATAAGAATAGTTAGGTAAAACTAGAAGTATTTAGGTTCATAGCTGGTTGAAGATAGGTCGGGCCTCGTGAAGGTCTGGCCTTCTTTTATAGGGTATTTAACGCTGGATATGAAAAGTTAAATTACCTAGAGAAAAGTAAAAAAGAACGAATTTATGCATAATTTGACTTCAGGCTGGCCTTTTATACTAGGTTCTGGATAATGAAGCTCACTGTTAGGCATAGGGAAGAAATTCTAAATTCAATGAAGTTGCAAGGTTTTCAGGAAGACCAGTTTGATTTTGTAAAACGAAGGGGCCGAATCCATGTGATACATAGGCACTCCGGACGCCAATTTTCCTATCTTAGGAAAAAGTATACCAGGCTCCGCCCCGACGATCATAGTTGGGAATCCGGCGAAAGCTTTAAGGTCAAGGTTAACGAGACTCCTGAATTTGAAGTGGAGAACTGGTCAGGCACCATGCAGCGCTTTCGCGACTGGCTTTCCAGACTGTAGTCAGGTGTAAGGATAAATACCAAGTATCACAAATTTTACCATTCATCACAAAATCGTTGAAGCACGGGAACATGTTCCCGTATACTATGGGTCACCCTTTGGATATTAGACCCCTTGCACAGAAACAGCAAATGGTTTCCCTTCCCTTACATTCTAGCCATTGCTATGATGTTGACCGTCATTGTGGCCTTACAGAACTATGTATTAGCCTTAATCGCCCATAACAAACCGGCGTTACATCCAGAGGCGCACTACTTGCCAGTGTTTAATCCGGGCACTCACCTGCTTTATCCCTTTATCAACTATGGTTTTTGGTCATTTTTAAGTCCATTAGTGTGGCGAATGGTGCGCTCCTTCCCTCCTCTGCAGAAGATCCGGTTAAAGAATTTGGCTGCATGGGCTTTGGGGGGAATAGGCTTGTCCCTGGCCCATGAGCTCACTACTACCTCACTTTTCTATGGTTCAAAATACCTGCTGGGAATTATAGAATTTGACGCTGACTTTTTCACCAGATTTCCTTATATGATTGGATTGGGTAGTTCTTCACGTTTTATTGAATTTTGGATGATCTTCTTTGGACTGATGATATGGAATCATTATCAAGCATTTAAAAACCAGCAGGTAAAGTTCGCAGAAATCAAAAGTGAATTATCCGAAGCCAAACTACATGCGCTGACCTCTCAACTGCAACCGCACTTTTTATTTAATACTTTAAATTCAATAAGTGCTTTGATCACACGGGATGTTGAAGCGGCAAAGCAGGTGCTATCACATTTAGCTCAGCTACTGAGGGCTTTATTTAAACAGGATCAAGAACATTTAATAACCCTGGAAGAGGAACTGGAGTATATTGAACATTACCTTAAAATTGAACAGGCCAGATTCTGCGACCGTCTGCAGGTATGTTATGATATCCATCCCGGTTGTAAGAATGCCTTAGTGCCTAAATTAATATTACAACCCCTAGTTGAAAACGCCATAAAACACGGTATCAGTAAGAATATCAATGGCGGCAAGATTGTAATTTCTTCAGACCGACAGCCGCCTTACTTGATGTTAAAAGTATGGGATAATGGTGGATTAAACGGTAATACTACAGATATCTGGAAACAAGCAGGAGTGGGTCTTACTAACTCCAGAGAAAGAATAAGGCAAATATATGGTTCACAACATGAATTTGCCTTGAATGCCAATCAAAAGCAGTTTGAAGTAGAGATAAGGATCCTATTTGAGAAAAACTGACTATGGCGATTAAAACTCTAATAATAGATGACGAACCTTTAGCAAGGGATCGTATTCGGGATTTATTGGAAACCGACCACGATATAGATCTGGTAGGAGAGGCTGGCAACGGGGAGGAAGCTAATGAGATGATAGCAGCGAAATGTCCGGATTTATTATTCCTGGATATTCAAATGCCGGATTATGACGGTTTTCAAGTATTATCTAAAATGCAGGGCCCCCGTTACCCAGTGATAGTCTTCGTTACGGCTTACGACCAGTTTGCCATACAAGCCTTTGAGATCAATGCCCTGGACTATCTCTTAAAACCATTTGACGACCAACGGTTCCGCAAATCACTACATGCAGCCAAGGTTCAAGTTATGATGCACCAGTCTACGGGAGTATATCAAAACATAAACGATCTGGTGACTTCCTATCAATGGGAACAGGAGCTTGATCCTCGCACTATTCCTATCAAGCAAAACGGGATATTCGAGCACATTCCCATATGTGAAATTTATTGGATTGAAGCTCAGGGAAATTACGTAAAACTACAAATGAAAGATAGATGGCATATGTATCGAGCCACCCTGATGCACATGACCGCTAAACTTAAAAATTATAAATTTTTACGTATTCACAGGAGGTTACTAGTAAATACCAATTATGTTTCCAGGATCAAATATCTGCATAATAATGAATACCAGTTTAATTTTACCAACGACGCCATCCATCATTCCAGCCGTTCATACAAACCTGTGGTTTCCCGTTATCTCAAGCAGCGATAGTAACCACTGGTAACAATTTTTGCTAGTGGTCACAAAAAGTTCATCCCTAGTGGGAATAAGACGTTAGAGTATTTGAATGAAATAAAAAAAATATATTATGAAGCGAATAGTGGCTGTTTTTTTCTTGATGTGCTCAACGACTTGGTTGGGCCTTCAATCGGTTGAAGGCAAGGGTTTTGATCCTAAAGGGCCAATTACTGTAACTCTTCACCCCGTTGAAGATGCATTGGGCGTCAAGTTTCTAATCAAGGTGGATACTCCCACTCCGCTGTGGGTAAGGGTTAAGAATAAGGATCGAGATATTGTATTCCAACAGTCATACAGTGGGTCCAAGAGTTACAAAGGAGTGCTCAACTTGGAAAACTTGACTGCAGGCGTGTATTATTTTGAGATTCGCCATCACGAACAACTGTATCAAAAAGAAATTACTCTTAAAGAGAAGCGCCAGCGGTTTGTTGAACTAAAGTAAAAACCGCACGGGCCTGACAATTTCCATAGGTGACTGAAGCCCCTTCGTCTGGTTTACTACTATGACGATTTGGGGCTTCGTCTATTGTAGGACATGCGGTGTTTTTGAATTTAGCTATTTATTAGGTTAAACCCGCGAAATTTTGGCAATTTCATGTAG
The DNA here is from genome assembly GCA_965224285.1 of Cyclobacteriaceae bacterium. GTDB lineage: Bacteria > Bacteroidota > Bacteroidia > Cytophagales > Cyclobacteriaceae > JAJCYK01. Next base: position 763,584 of record OZ245043.1, on the reverse strand, counting down.
TTTAAGGTGCCGATTAAACTTTATTCATGCACCAATTAATTGAAAGGCAAGATCTTGATTTACTGATTGAATATATGTCCGATTATCTGGCTGGTCTACCAGATAGACGTGTATTTCCCTGCGCCAAAGCAATCGAAGACTTGGCAAACTTTTCCGGTAACCTGCCCGAGACGGGTATTCCGGCTAGTAAGATTTTAGAAAAGCTTCATAAGTATGGCTCACCGGCAACAGTTGCTTCCGCGGGGGGCAGATATTATGGCTTTGTAATCGGTGGTACCTTGCCATCCGCTTTGCTAGCCAACTGCTTAGCCACAGCCTGGGACCAATGCGCAGGTTTATGGGCGCTTTCTCCAGTAGGGGAAAAGCTGGAGTCAATCGCTGGTACTTGGCTTAAGGAGTTGCTTAATCTTCCCATGGAGGCAGCAGTTGGTTTTGTCACGGGAGCCACCATGGCTAATTTTACCGCCTTGGCTGCTGCCCGACATGCGTTATTGAAAGACCTGGGATGGAATGTAGAAGCCAAGGGACTGTACGGAGCCCCGGAAATTAAAGTTGTAGTGGGAGAGGAGGTACATGTAAGCGTACTAAAGGCCTTGGCATTGCTTGGTTTTGGAAGCGAAAGAGTGACCCGAATACCATCAGACCAACAGGGAAGAATGAAAGTTGAGGCCTTCAAAAAACTGGATGAGGGTCCCAGTATTGTTTGTCTGCAAGCTGGTAACGTGAATAGCGGAGCTACCGATCCTTTGCATAAGCTAATACCCTTGGCCAGGGATCAAGGAGCTTGGGTGCACATTGACGGGGCATTTGGGTTATGGGCTGCGGCCTCACCTAAGTTTGCTGGTCAAATTCAAGGAGCCTCCTTAGCCGACTCTTGGGCAGTTGATCTTCATAAATGGCTAAATGTGCCCTATGACAGTGGTTTGGTGATTTGTAAAAACCCTAAGCATCTGGTGGCATCAATGTCGGTCAATGCCGCATACCTGCCTCAGATGGAAAGTCAGGGCCCTTATCAACACACTCCGGGCATGTCCCGTAGAGCACGTGGTGTAGAGGCTTATGCAGCACTTTTATCACTGGGAAAATCCGGAGTTGCTGAACTGGTCGAAACTTGCTGCCATTGGGCCAGGAGATTCGCTGAGGATCTACAACACGCAGGTTACCGCATACTTAATGAAGTGACGCTTAACCAGGTTCTGGTAAATTTTGGACCCCATACTGACAAGATAATAATTGCCCTTCAGGAGGAGGGTACGATTTGGGTCGGTGGTACCACCTGGAAAGGAGTAAATGCCATGCGCATAAGTGTTAGCAATTGGGCTACTGATGAAGTTGATTATAACAGATCACTAGAGATAATACTCAGCACGGTAAAGCGCCTTGAAAGTAAACTGCAATAAGGTTCTCACTAAAAATTTTGCATAATCCGGGCCATTTGCTCCTTGTGAATTAAATCGTGACCAGCCATTAAGACCATCAAATCTTTCAGGCATTCTTCACCCCGGTGCATATGCTGATAAGTACGCTTCAACTCCTGTGGTTCCAAGGTTTTTAAGAGCCCTAAATTATGGATTCGGAACACACTAAACGCCTTTAAAATTTCCTCAAGTTCCTGATAATGATGGTAACGACCAACCCAGAATTCCTGGCGATACCCGGGCAGTAAGGGATTGTTTTCGCTTAGCACCATTCGAACTCGATAGCCGTTGACCAGTTCCGCGTCGATCAAATGCTGTAACACATCCATTACCGACCATTGGTGTGCCACCTTGTAGAGCAATTGTTGCTCATTCAACCCTTCAACCTGAGCCCGGAGATCCATTATTGTAGAGGCCAGGATATCCATGGGGTCAGATTCTCCTACTACTCTCTCCACCCGCTGCCGATATTGCAGCGCTTTTTCAATTTCATCCATTCATTTTATCCCAACCCTAGGGATTGACCAGCTGCAAAAGGCTGGTGGTATAATCTTTCGCCAGTGGCTTGAGCAATCGCGTTAGCCAGCGCTCCTGAAATAGGTGGTAGTGACGGTTCTCCCAATCCCGTGGGATCAATACCATTATCCACGAAATAGGTCTCTATTTCTTCAGGAGCTTCCTGATATCGGATCAACCGGTATTGGTGAAAATTATTCTGTTCAGGCTGCCCATTATTGAAAGTCATGGCGCTGAACATGGTGTGCCCAATGCCATCTACCATACCACCCTCTACCTGGTTTCGGGCGCTACCGGGATTGACCACGATCCCGCAATCCACCGCACAAAAGATTTTCTTAACCTTGGGTTGATTATTTATCATCTCCAAATCTAATACTTGTGCTACATATGAATTATGGCAGAAATAAGCGGATACCCCACGGTAAATACCTGTGGATCTTTGTTGCCAATTAGATTTTTCTCGTACCAGTTTCAATACACCGGCGTATCTTTCTGCTTCGTAATCATTATCCTCGCCAACAGGATCGTTGATCGCCCTTTCAAATAATGCCAGCCTAAAATCGATCGGATCTTTTCCTGCAGCCGCAGCAACTTCGTCTAGAAAAGATTGTTCCGCTCCTGCAATAAAGTTGGAGCGCGGAGCGCGCCAGGCTCCAGTAGTGATATTTGAATCCAAACTGAGATTCTCCGCCAGATAGTGGTCAACAGTACCGGCGGGAAAACGGTTGGCAAATACCGGGCTGCCATGTACGCCGGATCCTCGAACATGAAATGCGGTCAAATTATTATCCCCGTCTAACGCAGCCCGATAAGTAACTCGGTAAGTTGGCCTATAGGTACCTTGGGTCATATCATCTTCCCGGGTATATACCAATTTTATCGGAGCCCCGATCTTTTGGCTGATCACAGCTGCCTCAATGCCAAAATGCCCGTACAATCGGCGGCCAAATCCACCTCCCATACGGGTCATCATGATAGAAATATTATCCTCAGGCATTCCCAATACTACTGCGGCGGTTTTGATCATATATTCCGGAGTCTGGATAGGGCCCACCAATTCTGCATGATCTGGCTTTACGTCTGCAAAAAAGTTCATCGGCTCCATGGGGTTATGTGCCAGATAGGGAGCGCTGTAAGTACGTTCGATAACCTGGGTAGCATTCTTAAACGCCTGTTCCGGATTGCCATCCCTGCGCGCTACTTCTGCCTTTCCACTTGCCAATAATTTTTCCAGTTCCTTTTCGTGATCTTGGGTATTTTCCAGTTCTGTATCCTTTTCCCATTCAACTTTGAGGGCTTTTTTAGCCTTCATCACTTTCCAGGTTGATTCGCCAACCACCACTGCCAGATCATTAAATGCGTTAACATCCGACCATTGCTTTTCCGCACCCTCCGGTACCGCGGTATTGATAGTAAACACCTCCCGTATTCCGGGCATCTCTTTGGCTTCTGTGGCATCAATGGATTTCAATTTCAAACCAAAGGCCGGTGGATGAATGATCATGGCGATTAGCATATCATCCCGTTGGGTATCCAAGCCAAATAAGGGTTCACCGCGGACAATTTTCGGCCCGTCCACGTTCTTCCGGGTGGTGCCAATGATCTTGAAATCCTTGGGATCCTTGAGCAGCACTTCATCCGGTACTTCCACCGAGGCCGCTTCTGAAGCTACCTCACCATAGGTGAGTGACTCTTCACCATAATTCAAGGTTCCGGCATTAGTGGTGACCTCATCAGGAGAGACCTCCCATTTTTTGGCTGCCGCCTCGATCAGCATTCTGCGGGCAGTAGCGCCTGCCATTCTCAAACTCTCCCAGCCCTGGCGAATAGACTGACTACCGCCGGCAAGTTGGCGGGTGTATTTGTTAAGATCAAGCCCAGCCTGTTCGACCGTTACTTGATCCCAATCAACGTCCAGTTCTTCTGCCACAATCATGGGCATTGCGGTTTTTACATTTTGTCCGATTTCAGGATTAGGTGACATAATGGTAACCATACCATTATCGGCAATTTTTAAAAAGGCATTGATGTCAAACCATTCCTTTGGCATGCTGGCGATTTCCTCAGCAGTGGGCTTGCAGGATGCCATCCAGCTAAAGCCCAACAAAAATCCACCGCTGGAAAGTGCAGATGCCTTCAAAAAAGATCTTCGGTTATAAGAAGTTTTTACTAATGTCATGATGAAATATTTTAATCCTGATTAACTATTTGAGGCCGCGGTTTTAATAGCCTGTTTGATACGTACATAAGTGCCACAGCGGCAGATATTGCCGTTCATGGATTCTGCGATTTCCTGATCGCTGGGATTGTTATTGGCATTTAGCAGAGCTGAAGCATTCATAATCTGCCCTGCCTGGCAGTACCCGCATTGAGGAACGTCGTGCTCTATCCAGGCTTGCTGAACGGGGTGATCACCGTTTTCAGATAGGCCTTCAATAGTAGTGATTTCTTTTTCACCCACTTGCGAGATAGGAAATGAACAGGACCGGGCTGCTTCCCCATCAACATGCACCGTACAGGCGCCGCATTGGGCGATTCCACAGCCATACTTCGTCCCAACCAACTTCAATTCATCTCGTAATACCCAAAGCAGAGGGGTGTCAGCGTCAACCTCCACGGTTTGTGATTTTCCATTTACTTTCAGAGTGTAACTTGCCATGATTTGTCGGTTAATTTCTTCTAGTCATTAAATTACTAGGTTAGGGGCAGATTTCATAGTACTCCCGCTTGGAATAGGAAATATTCCCCCGGTTATGGTGAAGAATAATCCCTTTACTCAATTAACTTTATATTACACCTGAGAAATAGCTAATCCTATACCCAAACCGATTGTAATCCAGCACACCACTCTATTGGGATGAGTGTATCCCGGTTATCTGATGTTAAACGATCCTGCATGATTTGAGGTTGGCAATGTTTTAATAAGAGATAACCAACAACCTATTAGGCAGGTCTATAATTTAGTTTTCCATTGATCTAAGCCCAATACTTTTACCAGATAGGTCAACTCTTGAGATAATACCTCCTTGGATTGTTCGGGAGTAGTTCCAAAACCATGGCCTCCGCCCCGAACTATCTTCATTAGTACGGGCTGATCGCAGCTTTGGTTATATTGCATTCTGGCGATGAATTTATAGGCATGTTGAGGTGGAGTGGTTTGATCCTTTTCCCCAACTGTAACCAGGATAGGTGGGTAGCAAGTGTTTGCCTTAATATTATGATATGGTGAGTAAGAGTACAACACTTTAAATTCATCCTCATTCTCCGGTGATCCATAGCCACCCGACCAACCTTTGAAAGGGGTAAATTCCTGATATCTCAATAGATCAAGTGAAGGTATACCGATTATGGCAGCACCGAAGAGATCGGGCCGTTGCATAACCGCTGCCGCAGCCAGGGATCCGCTGGCACTCCAACCGTTGGCCACCATCAATTCAGGAGAGGTATAGCCATGAACAATTAAGTATTCTGCAGCGGCAATGTAATCGTCAATGGCGTTTTGACGGTTCAGTCTGACACCGGCTTGTTCCCATTCTTCACCGTATTCGCCGCCACCTCTTATACCGGGCAACACATAAACCCCACCCATATCCAGCCAGGTAAGTAGATGTGGCTGATACCAGGGAACAGCTACCCATCCTGCGAAGCCATAAGCATACATATAAACCGGGTTATTACCGTCGAGTTTCATTCCTTTTTTATGGGTAACATAGAGTGGAATGGAAGTTCCATCTTTGCTCTGGTAATAAACATATTTACTGATGTAATCATCAGGATTGACAAGGGTTGACCCTGCAAAGAATGGTTCATTTTTTCCTGATTCAAGATCAAGCCGGTAGATAACCGAAGGTTGATGAAATGTGGTCAAAGAATAGAATAATTCCGGGTCATGGTTGCGGCCTACCAAACCTGATCCAATCCAACCAGTTTCCAGATCAATTTTTTTCTCCAGCTTTCCATTAAGATCAAATATTTTAACATTGGCTTCCGGTCCTAACCGGTAAAGCAGCACGATCCTGCTGGCAATTAATGCCATGGCATTTCCACCAGCAGAGCTTCCACCCTGTATGGTTTCTTCCGACTCCGGGACGATCTCCGTAAGTTTAAGATTTGAGCTGTTAAGTTTTATTATTTTACCCCTGGGGGCATGTTCATTGGTGTAGAAATAATAGTCGGATCCATAGTTGCCGAGGAATGTATAGTTAAAGGCATTTTGAGGGAACAGCGGCTTTGTTTCACCGCCGGAGATGCTTTTTATTTGTATTGTATTGGCGGAATTGGACCCCTGAAATTCTGAAATCACCAAATGATCTTTTTCTCTGTTCATAGCGATACCGTAAGACCAGTTGGGATGGTCGGGGTTAGTATAGATCACTTTATCATTTTTATTCCCTATCCGATGAAATTGAACTTTCGTGTCAATGGTGGAATTATTGGAACTTAATGCTTCTGTCTCTCCGTAACTCACGTAGTAAAAACCATCATTTTCTTCATTCCAAACCACCCCGGGGGAACGCACTCCCTCACAATTATAATCCAGAAAAGATTCCCGCTTCAGGTCATAGATCTTTAAATTGCCCCAAATTGACTGACCCTCACTTTCTTTAAAAACCATATAGTTTCCATCTGCACTAATTGAATATCCGCCGAAGGTACGGTTATCCTCCAGTACCTGGTTGAAATCTAAAACTAATTCGGGTTTTCCATTCAACCCTTGTTTTCGTTCTATCATAGGATGACGTACTTCTTTTTTTGTTACCTGATAATAATAATAAGAGCCTGCTTTTGTGGGTGCGCTGAAACGGTCCCCGGTATTTCTGAGGGCTTCAATCCTGGAAGCTATAGTAGTCTGAATCTCACCTGCCGTGAACCCTGTCAATAATTTTTCCTGAGCATCAATCCATGATTTGACCTCTTCAGAGTCGGTTTGCTCCATCCAACGATAAGGATCCTTGACTTCAACCTTATGATACACATCAACCTGATCTACCCTTCGGGCTTCTGGGTAATCAATACATTCCTTGGTGATCAAAACTCCCGAACCCAAGATTAAAATAAGTGATATAAATGTAGTGTTCATGCTTTAATAAATTTAATGCTAAAATATTAGCACATTTAAATAAATTTTTTTACTGTACTTGATTGATAAAACTTTCTAATTGTTGGAAATTCTGGTTTGAGGCGATTTCCTCTAATTGATAATTTAGTCCTCGCTTTAAATTCATATCATTGATCTGGTATAGGCGTTTTAATTGATCAATGTGGTGGTACCCATTAATTTTATCAAGCTTATTACTTAACCTCAAGCTCCAATCGGAATGCAGCAATACCTCGCTGAAGTCTCTTATTGATTTGCTTAATTTGCCTGAGTCAAATTGCCCTAACAAACTAGCAGCCAACCCGCTTACCCTTGGGTTGGGATCATTTATACTGGCTTTTAGCAGCAAATAGGAAGGAAAACACCCGATAGCATATAACGACTTTAGTATTTCTATTTTTTGGTTTTCATCAGCGGTGTACAGATTTGAAGCGACCAGGTAAAATGTGCGATTGTCACCAAATTTTCCTATAGCGGTGATCAAGTTGGTCTTGATGTCCTCATCGGTTTCTTTTTCCAACGCCTTCATCAGGGGATTGATGATCATCGGGTCATTCGCATATCTTAGTCTTCCGGTAGCAGCCAACCTAGTTTTATAGTTGTCATCATTGGTAAGCAATAAAAGTTCTTGAATTTCTTTCTGGTTAAGTGGAGTCTTCGAGAAGGAAAGAGTTATTATAGATGTTGAAACAGCAATCATACCAAATAGCATCAGTTGAAGCATCTCAGTGGATAGACTCTTATTATCGTCCTTGGACAGTATGTTTTGAATCCGGTCTTTCAAGTCAGTAAATCCACTCATGGCCACGGCCAGTTTGGGATATGATGGTTTATTCTTACTTGATTCTTTGGCGATCTGTAATAAGCTCAAAGCATAGGCGGTAGGAGTAAGGTCTTTTTCTAAGGCCATTTCATCGCAGGCTTTTTCACATTCACTCTTCAGTTGCCTGTTGGCCAGCCAAACCAATGGATTAAACCAATTTATGGCAAGCACCAGATTACCCAGCAGGTTGAACAGATAGTCATTTCGCTTAATATGTGCTAGTTCGTGTAATAATACGGTTCTGATCTTTTGATGATCCCACTTCAAGGCCGATGATGGAAGTACAATCACCGGGCTGAAATACCCGAATGCCAGAGGGCTGGTTACCCGTTTACTTAGGGTGATCAAAACCGATTTGCGCAGGTTCAGATCCCCAGCAGCCATGCTAAGTGACAAAAGGATTCTCTCTTGAGTACAGCAACCGGCCATCAATCGAATTCTCCAGATCCAAATAGTTTCCACTATCATCAGCAGCGCTAAAAGCGCTACTCCGATGATCCAGACAAAGGAAAGCCATTCGATAAAAACGATTTCAGAAAAAGCGGAAGACCATTGGAGGTCACTGGGATTTTGATTGAAGTCGGCAGGGAGCATATTTTGCCCTTTATCCTGATGCTTTAAATAAGTTAATGAGTTTGATGCATTTTCATCATACAGCTCTATGCGCCATGTTCCTCCGGGATACGGGAGAAGTGCCACTAGCAAAATAATTCCCAAGCAAAAACTCCATACTTTGTGCTTGACCTCCGCAGTATATTTTTTAAATAATATTGATGCCATCCAGGAAGCGCCGACGATCAGGGAGGACTTAAGGAAAAGGCTGATAATAAAATCGTTGGGCAGAAATTGGTATAATATCCCGTTTATAGCCTCTATCAATTCAATCATGGGCGTTTATTTTCTGCTTCCTCAATGATACGTTTCAATTCTTCATAATCCTGCTGAGATAGATCGGTTGAAGAAAACTTTAGAATTGTGGAGATAGCTTGTGGTGCGGAACCTTCAAAAAAATTATTTACCACCTTCTTCAGTATGGTTTTCTTCTCTTTTTCGCTTTCAACGGCGGATCTGTAAATCAGCTTTTTCCCCTTGGTGTGACTTAATAGATATCCTTTGTCCACCATTATTTTTAACAAAGCTCGGACAGCGCTGTAAGATGGCGGGTCAGGCAATCTCTCTAAAACCTGGGACGCATCACAATTACCTTCCTTTAATACCACGGTCATAATCTGCCGCTCTCTTTTACTGAGTTGATCAAAAAGATCTTTTTTTGGCATAAACTGTTAAAAAATTAGCACTTAATCTAAGAACGGTAAATCCAGGGGATAGGTTTCATCTTATACATAAATAAATAAGGACCAAAAAAACTTTCATGGACTCTTAGGTTCAGGCAAATTACCATGCCAAGGTAGTGGCTTCCACGATAATGCACAATACCCAATATAATTTGCTATATTTTGGCCCAATTCTTCGCTTATGACGGTTATTTCTTCTTATACCACAGCGGTCTTGCTGTTGATTGTATCCATGTTGTGTTGGGGTTCATGGGCGAATACCCAAAAGCTGGCCTCCAGAAGCTGGAACTTCCAACTGTTCTATTGGGACTATACTCTGGGTTTGGTAATACTAAGCTTATTGATGGGCTTGACGCTGGGTAGTTGGGGCGATCTGGGGCGCAGTTTCCTGGATGACCTACGACAAGCCTCTGGACCTAGTATAATTGGGGCTTTGATGGGTGGTGTAGTGTTTAACCTGGCTAACTTATTAGTGGTGATAGCCATTGACCTGGCTGGTATGGCTATCGCTTTTCCCATTGCTATAGGGCTGGCCCTGGTACTGGGCGTGATGATTAATTATCTTGGTGAAACGGCTGGAAACCCCTATTTATTATTTGGTGGAGTGGCATTGGTTACCCTGGCCATTGTGTTGAACGCCCTGGCGTATAGTCGGCAGAGTAAAGGACAGGGAGTTTCCTCTGCCAAAGGTATTGTGATCTCAGTAATAGCTGGGATTATAATGAGCTTCTTCTATAGGTTTGTGGCAGATTCCTTGGCCGGTAATTTTGCCGATCCTCAACCTGGCATGTTAACTCCATATACCGCAGTCTTCATCTTTTCACTGGGGGTTTTATTATCCAATTTCCTGTGGAATACCATATTTATGTACAAGCCATTGAGTGGTTCACCGGTAAGCTATGCTGATTATTTCAGAAAGGGAACCCCGCGTTTACACCTAATCGGTATACTAGGTGGCGTAATCTGGTGCCTGGGAATGTTCTTGAGCATCCTGGCTTCCGATGTAGCCAGTCCGGCCATTAGTTACGGTCTATCTCAGGGAGCTACTTTGGTGGCGGCGCTGTGGGGTGTTTTCATATGGAAAGAATTTAAAAATGCTCCATCGGGTACCGATAATCTGATAGTGGCCATGTTTATTTGTTTCACCCTGGGTCTTACCCTGATTATTTTAGCCAGATAATGTCCAATCGAATAGCCGTAATAGGCAGCTCCAACATTGACTTAATTATGCAAGTTGACAAATTCCCCAAACCGGGTGAAACGGTTGGCGGCGGAATTTTTACCCAAACCTTTGGGGGAAAAGGTGCCAATCAGGCGGTAGCTGCCAGTAGGGCAGGGGGGGAAGTCTCCTTTGTGAGTTGCCTGGGCACTGATCGCTTTGCCGAAAGTTTTATGGAACGATTTGACCTGGATGGGATCGATACCTTAAATGTGTTTCAGGAGGGGAATGTATCCACAGGTGTGGCCATGATCACCGTTGATGAACAGGGAGAGAATTGTATTTCCGTGGCACCGGGGGCTAATCACCGGCTCAGCGAAAGGCATATTCAGAAAGCACAAACCATGCTTAAAGAAGCACGAATAATATTGCTGCAGGGTGAGTTGCATCCCAATATGTTGAGGTTTTTGCTCAATTGGGCGTCAATAGAAGAAAAGAGTATCATGTTGAACCTGGCTCCGGCCCAAGCATTGGAAGGCAAACATTTGACGCACGTTAACTACCTGGTGGTAAATGAAGTGGAGGCGGCAACCCTGGTTGACCGGACTATTGAATCCATGGATGATGTGTATGGAGCGGCCGACTACCTGGCCTCATTAATAAGTGGTGCAGTTATTATCAGTCTGGGGGTCAAGGGATCCTATGTGGTAGATGGTCAGACAAGGGAATTGGTGCCGGCTTTTAAGGTCAAGGCGGTGGATACTACCGGGGCAGGCGACGTATATTGCGGCAGTTTGGCGGCCGCCCTGGTAGAAGGGCAGCCTTTGTTACAAGCGGTGCGTTTTGCCAGCGCGGCAGCAGCTATAGCAGTAACCCGGCTGGGAGCCCAGGTTGCTGCACCCACCAGGGAGGAAATCGAGCGAAGGCTGATAGGCTGAAACTGCCCAAGACCGCAATATTTTGTATCTTGAAAGGAAACCACATTTAAAAATATGACACGCTTAATTCCCATACTTTCATTCATATTTATCCTTAGTTGCCAACGGACGGATAAACCCTCTGAAGGGGATTCGGTGGCTACCTTGGGTAAACTACAACATGAGTTTTCCGTTAGTGAAGCTGCTCAGCCAGATTTTGAAAAAGGGCTTTTACTACTTCACAGCTTCGAATATGAAGACGCACGCGAGTACTTCCAGCAGGCTATCGATCAAGATCCTCATGAAGTAATGGCATATTGGGGAGAAGCCATGACCCATTATAAAGCCTTATGGGGATTACAGGATGTGGATGCCGGTAGGGCTGTAATAGAACGCTTGGGAGGCACACCAGAACAACGCAGTGAAAAAGCTGAAAATGAACTGGAGAAGGATTTCTGGAAAGCGGTAGAGTTATTGTATGGAGAAGGTGAGTTCAACGAAAGAAATCAAGCTTATGCTGAGCATATGGAACAACTTTACCGAAAATATCCCAATAATCAGGAAGTAGCAGCCTTTTATGCCCTGGGTCTGATGTGGTCAGTACCATTGGGTCGGGATGAAGAGGTATTCAATAGATCCGCCCAGGTAGCTGCTGGAATATTAAAGGAAAACCCCAATCATCCCGGGGCCTTACACTATATGATCCATGCTTATGATGATCCTGAATACGCTCAATATGCCATAAACGCCGCTGATGCCTATGCCAAGGTTGCTCCAGATGCTACTCACGCCCTGCATATGCCATCCCACATCTACCTGGCGCTTGGCATGTGGTCGGATGTAGTCAATTCCAACGAGGCCAGCTATCAGGCCAGCCTCAATCGACTAGAACGGAAAGGTTTGGACGGCTCGGCGAGAGGTTATCACAGCTATTCCTGGCTGCACTACGGATATCTGCAGCAAGAACGGATCGAGGAAGCTCACCGGCTGTTGAAGGATATGGAACGGTTTACGGAAAGCGCTCCCACCAGACAGGCCAGATCTTATTGGATCTCAATGATCAATGCTTATCTAACGGATGCACCGGTTTGGAGCAAGGAGATAGAGCCTCTGGTGGTCAGCAGGCAGGATTTATCTTTGTCCAGCAAGGCAGGCTTCCGCTTTTTCCAGGGACGTATGGCATATCTGGATGGGAATGCCTCCAGGTTGAGTTCAGAAATGGACAGCCTCAACCAGGAAATCGCAGCTGCTGAATTAGTGGTTACCTCCGATGGCATTACTTTATGTAGCGCAGGCACTACCAGATACGCTCCTAATCGTACCGATATTCAAAGAGCAACCGTAATGTTACACCAACTGTCAGCCTATAGAGCGTTATTGTCTGAAGATCTTACAGCTGCAGAGAAATTCCTGCGGGAAGCTACCAATTTGGAGATGGCCACCGGTTATAGCTTTGGCCCTCCGGATATACCTTATCCCAGTTTTGAACAGTACGGGTATTGGCTGCTGGAACAGGGGAGACCTCGAGAGGCTTTGACCCAGTTTGATCAAGGCTTGAGCCGCACTCCTAATAGAACCAACGCACTCAAGGGCAAAAAGCAAGCACTTGTGGCTTTAAACCGGATGGAGGAAGTGCAAAAGGTGGATGAACAAATTAAAAAGAATCAGCAATTTGACCCCAGTTCCTGGCAGCCAACCTCGATTTAAAGGACTAACGTTAATGGAATCCGCGCCCCGTGTTTATGGCATTCATCCTTTTTGGCTGACTCTTTTGGCGGTAATGGTAAGTTGCTCCCAGGCTCCTGACTACCCCACCATTATTAGAAATGCTACCATTTACGATGGCTCCGGTGAAGCTTCATTCTCCGGTGATATTGCCTTGGCAGGTGATACCATCGCCGCTATTGGTGATCTGTCCCAATATAGGGCTGCCCGGGAAGTGGAGGCCAAAGGCTTGGCGGCAGCACCGGGGTTTATCAATATGCTGAGTTGGGCCAACGAAAGTTTGATTGAGGATGGCCGGTCTCAGAGTGATATCCGTCAGGGAGTGACTCTGGAAATTTTAGGAGAGGGGAGGTCTATGGGACCATGGAATGATGTCATGAAACAGGAGCGACTAGAGAATCAACAAGATATTAAATACGATATAACTTGGACCACCCTAGGTGAATACCTCCAGTTTTTGGAAGATAAGGGCATTTCTACCAATGTGGCTTCTTTTGTGGGAAACGGTACCTTGCGCCAATATGTGATCGGGTATGATAACCGTATAGCAACCGCCGAAGAGATCAACCAAATGCAGGATTTGTTGGAAGAGGCTATGTTGGAAGGTGCAGTGGGGATAAGCTCCTCCCTGTTATACGCACCTAGCCGATATGCCAGTACGGCAGAGCTTATCGCCTTAAGCCAAGTAGCGGCCCGGCATGGAGGTATGTACATCAGCCATATCAGGGATGAAGGTTGTCACTTGCTAGAAGCTATCGACGAGCTGATCGAAATATGCCATAAGGCAGAAATAAGATCTGAAGTATATCATCTTAAAGCCTCCGGGGTGGATTATTGGCATTTGCTGGATGGGGCGATTGCTAAGATCGATAGCGCCAGGTCTGTGGGCTTACCGGTAACTGCCGATATCTATACTTATCCCGCCAGCTCAACTGGTTTGCATGTCATGCTGCCGGACTGGGTCAGGGAAGGCGGAGTTGAAGCTACCATTGAGAGGTTGGCAAATCCTGATCTGCGCGACCGAATCCTGAAAGAAACAGAATTTGAGCACAGTCCGGACAGGATCCTGCTGGTGGGATTTAAAAATCCGGAACTGCGGCAATATATAGGAAAACGTTTGGATGAAGTATCGGAAATACTGGGAAAAACACCGGCAGAGGCCATGATTGATCTCATAGTGGAGGATGACAGCCGCATACAGGTAGTCTATTTTTCCATGTCTGAGGAGAATATTAAGAAAAAGGTGGCTATTCCATGGGTAAGTTTTTGTTCAGATGCTGGTAGTTATACCAATGAGGGGGTATTTCTGCAGCAAAGTACTCATCCCCGTGCTTATGGCTCTTTTATCCGAGTTTTGGGAAAGTATGCTCGTGATGAAGCAGTGATTAGTCTGGAGGAAGCGGTCAGGAAATTAACCTGGCTGCCAGCACAAAATTTAGCCCTTGAAGGACGTGGAAAGCTACAGGAAGGTTATTTCGCGGATGTAGTGCTCTTCAATGCCGACAGTGTAAGAGACCTGGCTACCTTCGAAGAACCGCATCAATATGCTCGCGGGGTGGTGCATGTTTGGGTGAATGGACAACAGGTGATTTCCAACGGTGAACATACCGGCGAATACCCGGGCAGGTTTGTTAAGGGACCAGGATATCATGATCATGAACACCGAACAGATTAGCCGGTATCTTACTCGGATTGGAATAGCAGAACTTCCTGAAGTTAGCCCTTTTGGGTTAGAGGATTTGCATCGAAATCATATGATGAATGTTCCTTTTGAAGACCTGGATATACACACTGGGGTTCCACTGGCACTGTCCTTAAACCACCTTTATAATAAGATTGTCTTGAATCATCGAGGTGGATTTTGTTATGAGCTCAATTATTTGTTTGGAAAGTTGTTGGAAAAACTGGGGTTTGAAGTGGATTACTTAGCGGCCCAGGTGTATGGCGAGGATAATACATATGGTAGTTACTACGATCACTTGACCTTGAGGGTTAATCATTCGTGGTTATGTGACGTAGGTTTTGGCGGTGGCTCTTTTATTTGTCCATTGCATCTCCACCACCAAAGCATCCAGCAAGATCCGGGGGGCCGGTATCGCGTGGATATTAATAGCCGGATTTGCCGGGTAACCCGTAATCAGGGAGAATCAGACAATTGGACACCTTTGTATCAATTTGATCAAACACCTCGGTCAATCGAAGAATTCAAGGCCGAATGTGAGAAAAAGCAAACGGAGCCAGATTCGCATTTTGTAAAGCATAAGATTTGCACTATGGCCACCACTGATGGTCGTAAAACGCTGAGAAATGACGAGTTCAGCATCCGTTCAGGACCGGATAAAGAGACCCTAAAAATTAAGAACGCCGCACATGAAGCGGAGATCCTGGAAAACCATTTTGGAGTGGTGTTGAAAACCTCAAATACAGGATAACGGTGTTTATATCAACCCAGTGCCTGGATTATTAATAATAAAATTTTATGACGCTAAATTATTTGAAACTAAGCTTTTGCTGCATATTAACTTTGATTTGTTACCAGAGCAGCGCCCAAAAATTATCGAATAAAAATGGTGCCCGGGGAGGAATCTCCATTAGCGGTATGCAAGAATTCCCTGGGTTTTTCAATTTCTATTGGGATGCTGAGAAAGGTAAAATTTGGCTGGAGGTTAACGAATTGGACCGGGAATTTCTTTATGTACACAGTTTGGCAGCGGGAGTCGGGTCAAATGACATCGGATTAGACCGTGGACAGCTCGGAGGTGAAAAGGTGGTCAAATTCATCCGTAGCGGCCCAAAGCTCCTGCTGCTTGAATCCAATTATCAGTACCGAGCCGAAAGTGAGGTGGAAGCGGAAAGAAAATCGGTACAGGAAGCATTTGCCCAGTCAGTGTTAGCGGGTTTTGAGATAGCCCAGCAATCAGGAGATAATATCTTGGTGGATATCACCGCTTTTTTACTCAGCGATAGGCATCAGGTAACTTCCCGCCTCAAGCAGACGGGACAGGGGAATTATGATCTGGACCTTTCCCGAAGCGCCATTTATCTGGAACGGACCAAGAACTTTCCTAAAAACAGCGAATTTGAAAGCATGCTTACTTTTGCCTACAAAGGCACGGATCCTCCAGCGGACTGGATCAGGTCAGTGGCGCCTACGCCCGAATCCGTTACTATCCGCCAACATCACAGTTTTGTGGAACTTCCGGACAGTGGTTATGAGAAAAGAGTAATGGATCCCAGGAGTGGATTTTTTGGAATTTCCTACCATGACTATGCTACCCCTATTGATCAGCCTTTGATCAAGAGATTTATACAACGTCATCGATTGGAAAAAGCTGATCCAGCGGCCGAAATAAGTGATCCGGTGGAGCCTATAATCTATTATTTGGATCCCGGAGCTCCCGAGCCTATCCGGTCTGCACTATTGGACGGTGCCAGTTGGTGGAATCAGGCATTTGAAGCCATCGGATACCGAGACGCCTTCCGGGTAATGATGCTACCCCCGGAAGCAGACCCGTTGGATGTCAGGTATAATGTAATTCAATGGGTCCATCGCAGTACCAGGGGATGGTCTTACGGGAATACGGTTAAAGACCCACGCACTGGTGAAATAATTAAAGGGCATGTCAGCCTGGGCTCTCTTCGTGTCAGGCAGGATTTCCTCATCGCTCAAGGATTGATTGAGGCTTATAAAGAGGGAGCAACTGCCAATCCGGAGCTTTTGGAAATGGCATTGGCCAGGTTGAGGCAGCTTTCAGCTCATGAAGTGGGGCACACCTTAGGGTTGACACATAACTTCGCAGCCAGCGTAAATAATCGAGCTTCAGTGATGGACTACCCTCATCCGTTAGTGCTGATGGCAGAAGACGATGTTGACTTTAGTGCCGCTTACGATAAGCAAATAGGGGCCTGGGACATTCGCGCTATATTGTATGGTTATCAAGACTTTCCAGCTGCTGTCGATGAGCGGACGGCATTAAACGAAATAATCCAGGAAACCATTGAGGAAGGTTATTATTTTATTACCGACCGGGATGCCAGACCCCAAGGGGGAAGTCATCCGTTAGCGCATCTATGGGACAATGGGGAGGATGCTGTGGCAGAAATGGAGCGAATATTAACTTTGAGAGCATCGGCATTAAACCGTTTTGGGCTTTCTAATCTGGCTCCCGGGACACCCTTGGCGAGTCTAGAAGAAGTATTAGTACCGCTTTATTTGAGCCATCGATATCAATCGGAGGCAGTGGCAAAACTGGTAGGAGGGGTGGACTATACCTACGCGGTAAAAGGAGATGGTCAACAGCCATGGAATAGATTACCATCTGACATTCAGATAAGAGCGATTAATGCACTAATTCATACTTTAAGCCCTTCCATCCTGGAGATACCTCAAGGCATCCGAGAGCTTATTCCACCTAAACCACCTGGTTATCAAAGAACCCGTGAGAGTTTTGATCATCGCACGGGGGTGACCTTTGATCCAATCACCGCTGCGGAAGGAGCCGCTGCCGCCAGCTTAAATCTCTTGCTGGATGGACAACGGGCTACCAGATTGGTACAGCAGCAAGCCTATGATCCAGATTTGCCGGGACTTGCAGATCTACTGGAAATCCTTATTGACAACATCTGGAAGCAGACCTATGATAATGGCTATTACCGGGAGCTAAATCAGCGGGTGGCACATTTAGCATTGCACCGGATTATGCAATTAGCCAGGGACCAATCTGCTTCCCCAAAGGCCAGGGCAGTTGCTGCCTATCAGCTACATAAATTGCATACATGGTTCGAGCTAAAACTGAATTCCAAGGCTAATGAGGACTTAATGGCTCACTACCAGCAGGCAGTTAGTACCTTGACCAGATTTCGAGAAAACCCGCAGGATATGGTAGACTTTAAGCCTCTCGATATGCCCGATGGCTCACCAATCGGTCAGACCCATTGCGCCTATTTTGACTATTAAAGAGATCCAGTTCCCATTATCGATTTTCTCCGGTTGGTGGCAATACCTCTCCTTCAACCCATGGTGCTCCGGCATCCATCAGGTCTTGAGCCAGCTGGTTCATATCTGATCTTAGCTTTTCAAAATCAGCCCGAATACCAGCTAACTCACTGCGAATCAGTTGCAGGTTTTTTTGATGATGCTCTGTCGGTCCATAGGTAGATCGGGTAATTCCTCTATTAAGGGCAAAGAGGCGTTGGGCGATAGTGGGATCGATCTTCTCTCCTGGCTCTTGTTTGGATTTGTTTCCGGTATAAGATTCTTCAAGTTGGTACAGAGACTGTCGTATAGAATATAACCTTTGGTCTAATTCACCGGGTTTAGAACCCGACCTGGCAAGAGCATCGCCTAAACCCTTTACTCTGCTTTGGGCGTTGCTGAATGCCAACTGCAATGCGGAGTTAATTTTGAAGACCTCCTCATATTCACGATAAAAAGATAAGGCATTTTCCGTACTAGCCGATTCCAAGGTCCCTTTGCGTAAAGGTACCACCTCAAAAGTTTGAGGTGCTGCAAGTGATTCTACGGTACCGTCCACTTGCTTGGAAAGCGATACTGTATACTTTCCGGGAGATGCTAGTAATCCCTGAGGTGATTCGTCATCAGGATCCGAAGTCTCCTCCTTGTTAAGATCGATGGCATCAGGTGGTGGGAAACGTAGGTCCCAGCTTACGCGATGAAAGCCCTTCTTGATAGGCCCCTCAACTCTGCGGACCACCTGCCCTGACTCATCAGTAACGGTAAGCCAAATTTTGGGCTCAGACTCGCGACGTTCCTTCTCCAGGGCTTCCCAACCAGGGAATGGGATATCGGCCATGGTTTTGTGGAGCTCTTTTTCGGCATCTTTTCTTCTTTCTTTAAGGGTCTTGAGATCCTCTTTTAAATAATAGGTAAATGTAGCCCCGAATTCAGGGTTCGGCGCCACGAAGTGGGCTGCTCCCTGACTTCCTTTCTCACCACTAAAACTGAGGTGGGGTCGAGGCACATACCACCAGGTCTTTCGTACGGGAAACAGGGTAGCTAGGTCATTTAACTGTTGTCTGGAGACATTTCTTAATGCTGAATAATCATCCAAAACAAATATTCCTCTGCCAAATGATGCTGCAACCAGATCATTCTCTCTCTTTTGAATAGCCAGATCCCGAAAACTAATGGTGGGAACCCCTCCTTTAAGCTGCACCCATTGGTTACCACCATCCAGGGTGAAATATATTCCAAACTCCGTAGCCGCAAATAATAAATTGCGATCAACGTGATCTTGCACTACCCTCCATATCAAGGTACCTTGGGGTATATTACCTTTGATCGAGGTCCAAGTGCTGCCCCGATCAGTGCTTTTAATCAAATAAGGAGCAAAATCCCCATACTTGTGGTTATCAAGCGCAGCGTATACGGTATTGGCATCATGAAGATCCGCTTTAATATCATTTACAAAGGCGTTGGCAGGTACTCCAGGTACTGCAGAGAGGTCGATCCGACGCCAGCTCTCACCCTGGTTTTCGGTCACCTGGATCAGGCCATCATCGGTGCCGGCATAGAGCAAACCCTGTTGCAGAGGCGACTCGGATAAAGAGGTAATAGTGTTATAATTGGACATGGCTCCGACGTCCCAGGCAGCATCCCAGCTTTGCACTCTTCCCATTATGGGCAAAGTAAAACGGTCCTGATTTCGGGTGAGGTCTTCGGATATGGCCTTCCAGTGGTCACCGCGGTCCTGGCTGTACCATACCCGATGGGAGGCGAAAAAAATATGCGTCGGATCATGGGGGCTTACTAAGATAGGCGCGTCCCAATTAAAGCGCTCGTGGGGTTCGCCCTGATCTGGTTGTGGCTGAATATCCACTACCTCTCCTGTGAGCAGGTCCACTCTGGAAATGTTACCCTCCTGCCGTTCGGCATAGATAATGTTAGGATTTCCTGGTTCCGTAGCAGGCTGATGTCCGTCCCAATTCAACACGATCTTCCAGTCGGAATTTTGTATGCCATGTACGTTATCGGTACGGGAAGGACCGCCTTGTGTACTGTTGTCCTGGGTACCGCCATAGATATTATAAAAAGGCTCCTGATCATCCAGTGCGATTTTATAGAACTGGGTTACAGGTAGATTGGCCATAAATCGCCAGTTTTCCGCCAGGTCGAAGCTTTCATACAGCCCCCCATCGGTGCCCACAAGCAGGTAGTCGGGGTCGTCTTGTCTAAAAGCAATGGCATGATTGTCGCCATGCTTGTGATCCCGCTTAACCCTGGTGAAGGTCGTACCCCCGTCTTCAGAAGTCTGCATCCAGGCATCCATAAGATAAAGGCGATCAAATTTGTGGGGAGATGCGTATAACTCCTGATAATAGTGCGGTCCGGTGGCTCCAGACACTGCATCGGAACGTTTTTCCCAGCTGGAACCCCGGTCTGTAGAGCGGTATACACCGCCTTTGGTGCGCTCCAGTTCAATAGCCGCATAAATAACGTCTGGTTTCTGAGGAGAGATGGCCAAGCCGATCTTACCCATATCGGTCTTGGGGAGACCTTCCGTGAGCTTCGTCCAGCTTTCTCCTCCATCCAAACTGCGATGGATACCGGAGCCCGGACCCCCACCCATGTAGGCTGCCACCGTGCGGTGTCTTTGCCAGGTGGCCGCGTATAGTACATCGGGGTCTCGAGGATCCATAACTACATCAGTTACACCTATCCATTGATCATCCCCCAAAGTTCTTTTCCAGTTTTGCCCGCCATCGGTTGATTTATAAAATCCCCTTTCTCCACCACGAGCCCACAAGGGGCCTTGTACAGCGACCAAAATTACCTCGGAGTTTTCCGGATGCACCAGAATTTTTGAGATGTGCTCGGAGGACTTCAATCCCATGTTTTTCCAATGCTCACCACCGTCCTCACTGCGATATATACCATCGCCATAACCCACATGACGACCACCTACATTTTCACCGGTACCTACCCAAATGATATGGGGATTATTGGGGTCTATAGTCACACACCCAATAGAGTAACTGGTTTGTTGGTCAAATAAGGGATTCCAGGTCACTCCGGCATTGACGGTTTTCCATACTCCGCCGGATCCCACTGCCACGTACCAGGTATTATCGTTATCAGGGTGGATGGCAATGTCTGCAATCCGGCCAGACATAAAAGCCGGGCCAATACTTCTTAGTTCAAGTCCCATAAAGGTACTGTCATTGAACATGGCCGGCCAGTTGGCATTGGCACTTACATTTCTTCTTTGTCCCCAACAAAGAACAGGGATTAGAATGACGATAATTAGAGCTAACTTTACTCTTGCCAGGGCATTTATTTGAGATTTTAAGTCGGTCATTACAAGAATCTTTAGGTATTAATAGTTACTCCGGGTTTAATATGCTATTCCAGCCTTACAAGCTAATAATATCAAATTATTATAACAACGCTGGGCGGTAAATTGAAACACAAAACCATAAATTACACAGTCTATGTATAATCCTGAACTAGAAGCGCTTTCCAGAAAAAAATTAAAAACACTGCAAAATGAACGACTGTTGATGGTGTTAGCCAAGCTAAATGCACAGGTGCCATTTTATACCCGTACCTGGAAAGAACACGAAATAAAAATATCCGATCTTCGCGGGGTTGATGAGTTGCATAAGTTACCCTTTACTAGAAAGTCGGATTTGAGGACTGAATACCCTTTTGGGATGTTTGCTATTCCTCATAATAAGATAAGTAGAATTCATGCCAGCAGTGGTACTACCGGTAAGCCGACTGTGGTAGGTTATTCAATGGGCGATTTGAAAATTTTCGACGAAGTTGTGGCCCGCTCGTTGGTATGTGCCGGAGCCAGGCCGGGTATGAAGCTGCATAACGCTTACGGCTATGGGCTATTCACCGGGGGATTGGGAATGCACGGAGGAGCTACTGCCTTGGGAATGGCCGTCATCCCGGTATCAGGAGGCATGACGGAAAGACAGCTGACCATATTAAAGGATTTTGCTCCTGAGGTAATCTGCTGCACACCCTCTTATGCCTTAACCCTGGGGGAAGCCTGTAGAAAACATGGAATAGATACCAGTGGTTTGGCCCTCAAATATGCCGTGTTAGGGGCTGAGCCATGGACAGAACTGGTACGGCAGCAGGTGGAATTGATGCTGGATGTCCAAGCTACCAATATCTATGGGCTCAGCGAAATCATGGGACCGGGGGTCTCCCAGGAGCCGCTTGAAGAAAAAGGTGCTGGCAGCCATATTTGGGAGGATCACTTTTATCCCGAAGTGGTAGATCCTCACAATGGCGATCCATTGCCATATGGGAACGAAGGGGTTTTAGTGCTTACTACCTTGACTAAGGAAGCCAATCCGTTGATCAGATATTGGACTAACGATATTTGTAGTATCCAATATGACTCCGATTCTCAGAGAACGCATATAAAGATGAGCGCTATCACCGGTAGGGCCGATGATATGTTGATTATTCGAGGGGTGAACCTTTTTCCCACCCAGGTGGAACATGTAATGGAGCAGTTTGATGAGTTCTCAGCTAACTATCAACTGGAGGTGAACAAGGAAGGAAGTCTGGATCAAGTCACTCTTAAGGTGGAACCTTACCTAACAGGGGAAAGCCTCGCACAGACGGACTACCTGGCAAATGCATTGGCCCATAAACTCAAAAGCAATCTGGGTTTAACCATCAAAGTGTCGTTGGAAGCACCGGGTAGTATTCCCAGAAGCGAAGGTGGAAAATTGGCGCGGGTTGTCGATCAGCGATGAAACCCGCACCAGTGCTTTTTATGCAGGAAAGTGTTGGTTTTCTTTAATTTCCTGTATTTGCTGTATATGACGGTTGGTATGACCGGAAATAAATAGGATAATCTGATAACTATCCACCTTGCCAAACGGGAATTCGAAATAGCGGTTACGAAGATCATCGGCAGAAGTTCTCAAATAATTAAGGTGATCATTACGACTTTCCATAAACGCCTTAAGTGACCCCTTAAAGGAATCAAACTTGTTGGAAGGCTCAAAAGCGGCCTGGGTCTTTACCTTGGTGGATCTGTCTTCAATAAATCCCAGCAACTGATCGTCGCTCATCTTCACTTCTGCGCGCTTTTCCGGGTCTGGGTCATTCTCCAAAGTGCCTTCTACGATCTCAAATAAAGCGTTTTCAGAGATAGCCAAATGTTCAACACATTCCGCGATCGACCAGGCCTCCTCTGATGGCTTCCAGTTGAGTTGATCAGGCTTCAATCCCTTTACCGCTTTCTTCAAGTCGGCTTGGGATGCAGAAAGATGAGCGATTGCTTTTTCCCGCTCACTGTCCGTCAGTGGTTTTTGAGCAAAGCCCTGCCAGGTACACAACATGGCCAGGACCACAAAGAATAGTTTATTCATAGTATTTACTTTTTTTAATTAACGGTTAGATGACGGCAATCCGGACACCAATTCTCTAAAAATACCGGATTTGCGATATTATGCCATAGCGGTCTCAGGACCAATGGTCGAAGAAACCTCCCTGATCGCGGTGACCGGAAAGCCTCCCTTCCGGGCATGCTCGTGAATTAAATCCTGATTCTGGGCTTTATATACACAAAAAACCTTATCCTCTGTAACATAACTATGTATCCATTTTGATATCACTGCCCAACTCATCCACTACCTTACATGAGGTTTGGGAGATCCCTTTTAATTGTTCTTGCGTTAAGTCCCCGGCGCCCTTAAGGTCACGTTCGATTACAAAAGTTTTCATATTGAGCGATTTAATAGGTTAATGAGTTAATTAAAGCGGCCATTGAATAAAATGCTATTCAGGATAAGATAACAATTCCTTTGGATATTTGTATTTATTTCGGATCGCAAATTAGATTGACAAGTTGTAGGCAAACTTGTGCTACTCTTACCGAAGCCATTCCTCTGTTTATATGATTGTAATTTATTTTATAAAGCCAGGCGCAGTTTGAATACTAAACAATCTTCCGTAATGTTGGTATTATACCTTATAAATTAAATACCAATGCATAAGGTAATTCCCTTTATCGGCTTCTTATCATTTATTATAAATCTGTATATCAATTATATAGCTGGTCAGGGTGGTATCAATGATACAACTACAGGCGAGGTTTCCGATGCTTATCCTACACTTTTCACGCCAGCTGGTTTTACCTTTGCTATCTGGGGATTGATCTATTTTCTTAATTTTATTTTTATCATCTACCAGGTCTACAAGTCCTTTAAAGCGCCCTTATCCACTAACCCAAGGTTGAACGCGCTATTTATATTGATCAATATCCTCAGCATTTTATGGTTGCACAACTGGCACCATAAGAATCTGGGGCTGGCGGTGCTGATCATTCTTATCATGCTGACAGCTTTAGTAACAGCTTATAGGCATGTAAGCGGGCATCGCCGTCAATCCACTGATTACCTTTTTGAAAGAATCAACTTTTCCGTTTACCTGGCCTGGATATGTGTAGCAGTAACTGCCAATATCGCTATTTATCTAACTGCGGCGGGATGGCCGGTCAGCAATACTACAGCCATGATAATAACGGGATTGGTAATAGCCCTGATTACCTTTACCTGTGTGCTGATGATCATCAGGGAGCGTAACATTTCATTCGGCCTGGTAGTCATTTGGGCTTTGTACGGCATCATTATGTCGCGATCAACCCTGGATCTGTCTTATGACCAGGAGGTTGCGATCATGGCACTTACCAGTATGCTACTAATATTTCTGCTAATTTTATTCAGGAAGTTGGTATTTAAACTGGCATCAAAGCACAAACCTAACAAATGACAAAGTCGGGTAAACTACGGCACAACATTCAACCAGGGGATACAGTAATGATAGTTAAGAAACGGGATCAAAGGTCTGGAAAGTTAACCCAGGGAAAGGTGAAGAAACTCCTGACTAAATCATCTCATCACCCCCATGGCATAAAGGTGATGCTCACCGATGGACAAGTAGGACGGGTCAAAGAGGTCCTGAGCTGATATAAAAAATCCATTCTCAGTTATTGATACTGTAGCCTATTATCTTGAGTATTGATGATGGCCAATTTCAGAATAACGGTGACTGTCACGCTCCACACGCTGTTAGGAGGTGGGTTTACCAGTTGTGAATTTTTCCCTGAATCAATTGTTGATGGTGATCACCAAACGCTGCTGGTCATCTCATTGGATGGGTTTGCTTCGGGATACCGTGATTGGTACCATACTCCGGTTTTGGATAGCCTTGTCGGAATAGGGGTGGAGGCAGATGCCCTAATTCCTGTCTATCCTACCAAAACCTTTCCCAATCACTATACCCAGGTTACCGGATGGTATCCCGGACAGCACGGAATTGTATCCAATCGAATGTATGATCCGGTCTTCGAGGAGTACTTTTCAATAGGGGATGCCAGCGTTCGGGAGGGAAAGTGGTATTCGGGTGAACCCATTTGGGTTACCGCCAAAAGTCATGGACTCAGAGCAGCCACTATGTTTTGGCCTGGTTCGGACGCGTGCATAGCTGGTTACCGCCCGGATAGATATTTCGTTTTTAATAACCAGGTTTCAAATCAAGTAAGAATCAGGCAAGTGGTGGAATGGTTATCAGATGGCCAAAGCAGACCACATTTTATAAGTCTTTATATGGAGAGTATTGACCGGGCCGGACATTTGGCAGGACCACATTCGGAACTGGTGAGAAATGAAGTGCAGAAAGTGGATGAAGCACTTGGCGTTTTGTTTAAGGAAATCAAAAAACAAGCAATTGCCGATAAGATTAATGTTGTAATTATTTCCGATCATGGAATGGCTCAGCTAAGCAGAGATAAAATTATATTTCTGGATGATCATTTGGCTTTGGATCAGGTGGAAGTGGTTAATTGGTCACCCATTCTGGAGCTAATACCAAAGGGAGACCACCCGGAAGAGCTGGCCAGCTGCCTGATGGCTGCTAACGAGAACTGGAGGGTTTTTACTTCAACGAAGTCACCGGCCGACTTGCTTCCCGTATCTCATCCTCGTATTCCACCGGTAGTAGCTTTAGCCGACTTGGGGTGGTCTATCACCACCAAGGAGTTTTTCACAATCAATCCCGGGGCCTTTAAGGGAGGGACTCATGGTTATGATCCCCGTAATAGGTCAATGAAGGGTATATTTATTGCCAGCGGGCCTGCGTTTAGAAATGAATTTAAGCTTGGAGAAGTGAGCAGTGTAGATCTCTATGAATTGTGGTGTGTACTATTGAACATCCCCGCTTCCCCTAACTCCGGTGATCCCAGAGTTTGGGAATCAGTTCTGAAATATTAATTATTACTGCTATTTTTATATTGCCAGACAGGCAAAATTTATATGAGCAGTATCCAGAAAATAAGATTGAGGCAGGCATTGAGTTGTGCAGCATGGCTGCTGATCTGTTTTAGTTTTTGGCACTGCCATTCGCCTGAAGATGCCTCCTTAAAGATAGACCGTGAGGTCAGTTTTAACTTTGATGTACAACCGATCCTTTCGGAAAATTGTTTTGTTTGTCATGGGCCGGATTCAAGCAGCCGGGAAGCCGGGTTGCGTTTGGATATCAGAACTGGAGCTATCGCACAATTACCTAGTGGAAATCGGGCGGTGGTGCCCGGAAATTGGAGACGTAGTGAATTGATTCGCAGGGTATCCTCCCACGACACGGATTACGCAATGCCACCGGCTGAAACTAATCGGCGCTTGGATAAGCAGCAGATCGCTATATTAAAAAAATGGATCCAGGATGGGGCAGAGTGGCAGCCCTATTGGGCTTTTCAGCCAATTGTAAACCCGCCTCCTCCTTCACCGGCTGAAGGAGATCAAACTAGCGGGAATGAAATTGACAATTTCCTGCTGGCTAAAATGGAGGAAATGAATCTAGATCCAGTAGGTTTGACATCCCACAACAAGCTTATCAGAAGGTTGTCATATGTGTTAACAGGCCTGCCTCCAGATCCACAGATAATTGCAAAATACGGTGATACCCTCACGGAATCACAGTATCTGGAGTTAGTAGATCACTATCTGGAATCCCCTCATTTTGGAGAGCATTGGGCTCGCCATTGGATGGACCTGGTTCGCTATGCCGATACCAGAGGGCATGAATTCGACTATGAAATTCTGGGAGCCTGGCGCTATCGAGACTATTTAATCCGGGCGTTTAATCAAGATGTGCCTTATAACCAATTGGTTCTGGAACACCTGGCTGGTGATTTATTGGAAAAACCGAGAAAAAACCAGGTCCGTAGGTACAATGAATCAGTTTTGGGCACTGCGTTTTACTGCCTGACTGAAGGTAAGCATAGTCCGGTTGATATTAAGGAAGATGAATCTGAACGCATCGATAATATTATTGATGTCACCGGAAAGACTTTTTTAGGGTTGACCATAGGGTGCGCCAAATGTCACGATCATAAATTTGATCCCATTCCCACTACGGATTACTATTCACTTTACGGCATATTTGAAAGCACTCGCTTTAGCCTAATCCCCGCCGGATTGGATGGTAATAAGCTGGAGATTTTGGACAGTCTTCATCGGGATCATAAAGGAATAAGAGATTTTATTGCCAGTAAGTTGACCTACGATGACCAGCGACAAGAATCCACAACCATGAATCTTGATCCCGGACCAGAAATCAGGATATTGGGAGATTTTCGGACAGGAGGATTACAGGGTTGGACAGTGGAGGGATTGGCCTTTGAAAATGCCCTGGGGGTTCCTGTGATTGAAAATAACCGGTTGGTGGGTTTAGAAGAGGGAAAAGTTTCCAGTAAGACTAAAGGCCGGGGCTTACAAGGTGCAGTTCGTTCTCCAAATTTCATTATTGAGCAGGATAGCCTTCTGTTGAGAGCAGCAGGTGGTTTATCCGAAATCAGGATTATCATCGATAACTTTCAATTGATCCAGGACCCAATTTATGGCCAGCTTAGTATTCAGCCCGATAGTGAGGAAATGGAGGATTATAAAGTTGATCTATCCATGTGGAAAGGACATAAGGCCTATATAGAGTTACTTTCCGGCAGCTTCCAGCCTAGCCATGGAAGAGGCTATCATAAATATTATATAGACCCTGACGCGTGGCTCGAAGTGGCCTATACCTACAGCTATGACAGCCTTACACAGGACCCTTTTAAATCCACCACCAAGGTACTCAACCTCAACACCGCCTGGAAAAATTGGCAGAGTAATAATATATCACCCTACGAAGTTAGGTTGTTGGATAAATATTTTGAGGAGTATCGACCGTTTTTATCTGGCATTGAAGAGCAGGTAAAATCCGCTCATCAAAAAAGAGAGGCACTTTATGATAGTACACATTTAGTGGGAGTGACCGACGGTGATCAGGTGTTAAGCTCCGTGTTTATAAGAGGAAGCCACACCAATCTCAGTCAGTACCAGGTACCTCACCGTTTTTTAACCAGCTTGGGAGATACTACCAGGGAATTTTCGTCGTCCGGCAGCGGGCGATTGGAATTAGCCCGAAGTATTGTGGACCCTGCAAACCCTTTGACAGCCAGAGTGATGGTAAACAGGATCTGGCATCATGTATTTGGAAAGGGTATTGTAGAAACGGTGGACAATTTCGGTTTACAGGGAAAGCTGCCTACCCATCCCGAGCTATTGGATTTTCTAGCGACCCGTTTCATGGAACAAGGCTGGTCGATCAAAACTATGATCAGATATTTGGTGTCCTCTCAGGCATTTCGTCGGAGCTCTGACCCTCTTCCAGATGTGGCCTTGGCAGATCCAAATAACCAGTTTTGGCACTATTATCCGGTACGTAGGCTTACCGCCGAATCCATCAGGGATGCGATTTTAACCACCTCAGGAAGCCTGGACAAACAACTGTATGGGCCTACCGTCCCTGTATATCTAACAAAATTTCTAAAGGGTCGGGGCCGGCCATCTCAATCCGGACCACTTGATGGAGAGGGTAGAAGGAGCATATACCAGCGGCTGATGAGAAATTTTCTACCTCCTATGATGTTGGCTTTTGATATGCCCATCCCCTTCACCTCCTTCGGTCAAAGGAATACTTCCAATGTACCGGCACAATCCTTAACCCTGCTCAACGACCCCTTTGTCAGTGAGCAAGCCGGTCACTGGGCTTCAAAAATTATCAATAGCCATTCGGACTTTACAGAGAAGGTAAAAAACGTTTATATCAAAGCCTTTGCCCGAAAGCCCACGGCAGAGGAGATGGAGGAGGCGACCAGTTTTTTTGAGGAGCAAAGAAAATTATACGCAGATCAGACTAATCTGGAGTGGATTTTATGGAAGGATTACTGTCATTCCGTATATAATATGAAAGAATTTATATTTTTGATCTAGCTATGACCCGCAGAGAGGCACTTATTTTAGCCAGAAATGGTTTTGGCAGCCTGGCATTAATGAGCCTACTAGGTAATTTTGGTACACGTTCGGGCCACAGTTCATCCCCCGCTCAACAGCTGGTTGGTAAACTGCCTGATTACCCACCCAGGGCCAATAGTATAATATTTCTCTACATGGATGGCGGGGTGTCTCAGGTAGATTCTTTTGATTACAAACCTAGATTGGAAAAGGAAAATGGAGAAAATCCCTATGATAAGTTCGAGGTAGAGGCCACTCAGTTCAATAATATTGGCACTATTCTAAAAAGTCCCTGGGATTTTAAGCAGTATGGTGAATGTGGAATGTGGGTAAGTGAGCTATTTCCACATATTGCCAGTTGTGTGGATGATATCGCTTTGATCAGGTCCATGGTTTCTGATTTTCCTGAACACACCAATGCCAATTATTTTCTGCATACCGGACACGGTTTGCAGGGACGGCCTAGTATGGGAGCCTGGATTAATTACGGATTGGGATCTGAGAATCAGGACTTGCCGGGTTACGTAGTGTTAGACGGTGGTCTGATCCCGCCTGGTGGCCTGGATAATTTTAATGCTGGATTCTTACCGGCTAGTTATCAGGCCTCAATTCTAAAACCTGGTGAGTCTCCATTACCTAATATCAACCCTACTGAGCAATCATCTGCCATTCAAAAACAAAAGCTGGAATTGATCAACCAGGTGGATGCCTCCCTGTTGGGGAAATTAGGGCATGACAGTGAAATCTCCTCTGCCATCAACAATTATGAATTGGCCTTCCGCATGCAGGCATCGGTACCAGAGCTGGCCTCCTTGCAAGGCGAATCCGAGGTAATGAAAAAATTGTATGGCCTTGATTCTAATAACCCTCATTTAGCCGGCTACGCAGCGCAGTGTATGATGGCTCGTCGATTGGTAGAAAGAGGGGTAAGGTTTATTGAATTGACATGTCCCCAGGTAGAAGCAGATCGGTGGGACCAGCACACTGGGCTAAAAGACGGCCACCAGCGCAATGCTTATGCGGTGGATCAACCCATTGCAGCGCTCCTTAAAGACCTCAAAAGCCGTGGTTTACTGGAAACCACTCTAGTGGTGTTTGCTGGAGAGTTTGGCAGGACTCCTTTTGCACAGGGAAAAGATGGCCGGGATCATAATCCATCAGCATTTTCCATTTGGCTTGCCGGTGCAGGAATAAAAGGCGGCACTATCTATGGATCTACAGATGAATACGGTTACCGGGTAGTGGAAAATCCTACCAGCATTCACGATCTGCACGCTACCATGCTACATTTGTTGGGGGTTGATCATCAGCATCTCACCTTCAGGTTTAGTGGTCGTGATATACGACTAACCGATGTTCATGGACACATTGTACACGATATCTTAAGTTAAATGCAGAAATCCAAATTGCTTATTAACTGCACCGCTCTTCTTATGCTGGTCCATTTTTATGGTTGCCAGACGGAGAATAATGACACGGGACAATTAATTATCGACGAATGGCAGGAACTTACACCGGATAGCTTTGAAAGTTGGACCGCCAATGGAGCTGTAACTGTTTCCTGGAATGACGATGTGTTATATCTGCAAACTGATGGCGGTATCGATTCCCGCATTCTATCTCCCCATCAATACCGGGATTTCATATGGGAGCTGGAAATAATGGCTCCGGATATAAAAACTGCACTATTATTCGACGTGGACCCTGAGGATAATATCTCGGGAAATAGACTACTTATAGACTTTAATCCCGATAGTGAATATCCTACCGGGACCATATTGAATATGGCCAGGGCTACTGTACCGGATAGTTTAAATGGAGAAAGTTGGCATAAATTAGGATTGGAAGTGCAAGGAGATCATATCCAGGTTTTTCTGGATGAGGAGAAAGTGGCGGAGACACATCGGAGTGAAGCTGAACCGGGAAATATTGGCATTGAAATTCCAGCATCAGGGGAGAAATTGGCCATTAGAAACTCGAGGATCATTAAAAATAGCCCGAAAGATATCGGGCAACTGTTGGAATATCGTTATCAAACTGATACTGCCCGGGAGTGGGTCCCCCTATTAGCCGGTAATGACTTAACCGGCTGGTCTCCGCATGGCGATGGGCATTGGGAATTGGAAGATGGAGTGCTGCATGGATATTCAGGTGAGAATGGTGGATTCCTGGCCAGTGAAAAGAGTTATCATAACTTTTACCTACATACTAAGTTCAAGATCATCAAAGAGGATAACAGCGGGATTTTTATACGGAAGCATCCCGATTCAACCAATCTTAACCTGGTAGATGCCATAGAATGTAACATCTATGACCACAATGGACCAGCGCACGCTTATTCCACAGGCTCCATCGCCACTCACGCAAGAGCCTGGTATGGCATTATCGACTACGAAGATTGGAATACTATGGAAATTTTTGCTAAAGATGAGCATATTATGATCAAGGTAAATGGAGCAAAATCAGCTGAAGCCCACTTACCCTCGCATTTTGACAAACCGGGACAAATAGCCCTTCAGGGGGGAGTGAGGATATTTTCCGATCAGGGCCCCTCGGATATATACTTTACTGAGATGCGCATTAAGGAATTCGATTGACAGGGCCATGCTTTTTGACGTTTCTTACAGCGACCCCGAAACTACTCAAGTTATTAACGACCTGGTGGGAAAACCCTTTACCCTAAGGGAACGATTGAGGATGTGGACAGTGGGCTCACAAAGATTTGTGCTGAAAGAATCATGTGATGATCTGGCGGAAGTATTACACCCCGGCCCACAACGTTATTGTAATATTGGTCTGAGACCACGTGGTGTGCAGCTTTGGTGCTGGTACAAGCTTCATACCTTCCTTTTAGCCTTACCTTTTAGGAAATTAAAAATTGCGGTTAGCAATCATTACCTCATACTTGATTCTACTAATATTTGGTTGAAACTAATACCTGCCCATAATTCCCCTTTAGATCTCAACTTTATTGATAAGATCCAAAAGCTATCGCCCACCTGTTTTGAAAACTATTCTTCCTAATCATAGTTGATAAGGTCAAAGTTACCGTCAAACTTCTTAAGTAAACTGTACCAAACCTATACCACCCAAGAATGCAGATACCATTTATTTCCGCGGATTATATCAAGCAGCATCTACTTTATTTACCATTAATTGATGGGCTACAAGAGGCGTTTAGTCAAAATAATATCAATGCCCCTTTCCGGCATAGTCACGAATATTCCACCACATACGAGAAAAATTCAAGTTTGCTATTAATGCCTAGCTGGGAACAGGGTAATAACCTGGGGGTTAAACTAGTAACAGTATCTCCTGGTAATAGCCACCATAATTTACCTTCCGTACAAGCCATTTACTTGCTATTCGACATGGAAACTGGCTGTCCGGTGGTTATGATAGATGGCAATGAATTGACAGCCAGGCGTACAGCTGCCGCTTCAGCTTTGGCCTCTCGTTTTCTGTCCAGACAAGACAGCAAAACCCTCATGATCATAGGTACCGGCAGAGCTGCTAAGCATTTTATTGACGCTCACCGGACTGTAAGACCGATAAAGAACATTCTGATTTGGGGAAGAACTCCCTCAAAAGCCCAGAAGCTCGCAGAAGATCTAATCCATAATGGATTGAATGCTAGATCAGTAAATACAATTGAAGAAGGTATTGATGAAGCCGATGTAATTAGCTGCGCTACCCTTAGTGATAAACCATTGATCTTTGGCAGATATCTTCGGGAGGGACAACATATCGATTTGATCGGTTCCTATCAAACATTCGCGCGAGAAGCGGATAGTGAGGTTATGATACGGTCTTCCATATATATCGATACGGAATCTGCTCTTCAGGAATCCGGGGATTTAATAATACCACTGAAAAACCAGGAGATTGTTAATAGTGACATCCTGGGAACCCTCCATAGTCTTTCTGTAAACGGTGGCTTAGCCCGTAATGACCCTTCAGAAATTACCTGCTTTAAATCAGTAGGTCATGCAATTGAAGATCTTACGGCTGCTCAAATCCTTCTGAATATATATCAGAAACTGAATTCAGAGGATGATCAATTATCTACTCAGCGCTGAATCAACATACTTATTGACTCCCATTGCCCCTGGCAATTGATCATCACCCGATACCAACCGGCGGCTAAATGAGCTACCGAGAAATAGGTCCTATCATTAATACCGTTAATATCTACCATTAGTCTCTGCCCCTTTTG
Organism: Cyclobacteriaceae bacterium; assembly: GCA_965224285.1. Lineage (GTDB taxonomy): Bacteria > Bacteroidota > Bacteroidia > Cytophagales > Cyclobacteriaceae > JAJCYK01. Next base: position 730,091 of record OZ245043.1, on the reverse strand, counting down.
GTCAAACCATTCTACACAGGTACATGATTCAGATAGGGCAGGGGACAGATACACCAAGTCTATAGCGGGGTTTGGATAAATCTTGAATTCTGAGGGTATGGATAGTACTATAATTGGTGAATATGAAAAGTTGCTATCCCAGTCGATCTGCTTCAGGCGATAATAATTCTTACCTGCTTTAGCTTTCTCATCCACAAATAGGTAATCTCGCGGTACATTGCTATCACCTTTACCCCTAATTTCTGCCAGGGGAAGCCAGTACTCTTCTTCAACTGGGTGGTGTGAGTTTCGCTCAATGATAAAGCCCCGGTTGTTCCGTTCTGAGGCTGTTTGCCATTCAAGAATTGCCTGCCGGTCCAGCCAACGGGCGGTAAAACTTAACAAGTCGATTGGGAGCAATATATCCCCTGTGACGGTCATATTATCCAGACCTATAACTTCCGGATCTGAGCTATTGATCAATTCCACCCTTATTTCCAGGGTTTGGCCAGTCAAGCCGTCGACACTAACTCTTACTGAATCCCAATCACTATCGGTATTGCGGCAATCTCCGCTAGCTTCACCATCATCCCCATAAAGTGTGTGGTTACTGCAACTATTATATAATCCGCACCAATTGAGGTAGTTTTCCACCAATTTCCAGGAATCCCCGTTGATGCGGTAAAATATATCTACATAGTCCTGATTTGTTTGATCCACGCAGTCATCACTGCCAAAATATAAACCTTCCAAGTCTCCCGTTTCCACAACATCTAATGAAAATTGAATTTGCTGATAGTTGGCTATATCAATTACTTCTGTTTGCCAATATCCTAATTGATTTAAATCTTTAGCCTCAAGTATTCCGTTCCTGACTTCCCACCAATCATCAACAGAATCTGCACAAGCCAGACATCCACCAGTTACCCAATCAATATCCGGGTTTGCTGTATTCAGATCAATCCCGATGATAGCTCCATCAGGGTATGAATTGAAATCTTCTTCCCAGATAACCACCTGAGCCAGATATTTTGGGGAATTCAGGAAAATTAATAGCAGGAAAACTCCAATTCTAGAGACCATAATAAACCAAGATAAGCTCTGCTGGTGTCGTAGAAAGAGACTTGGGTTATTTAATCACCAGAATACCTGAGTTTGCTGGATAAAGCCATTCCACCCCCCGCTCTGTAATTACTGCATCATCCTCCAGGGGTATGCGTAATTTTTTGCCACCCCATTCCGGAATTGGGGTATAAGCAAACAATTCAATAGACAACAGGTTTCCCGGACGAAGTGTATAAGTTAGTCTGACCGGATTAAAGAAAGCAATAGAAGGCCCTATACCATGGCCCCAGTTTCCCACAGAATGACATCCGATAATAATATCTGTTACTTCACCGTCAGACGGTGCGTTAAAGGCAATCTTATTAAAGCCGGCATCGGCAAGGCCTTGGTAAATCCGGTTTTCGGCTTCTTGAGCAGTTATGCCGGGCTTGATGGTGCTGGTAATGATATCCCTGGCTTTTAATCCTTGTTGAAACGCATGCTGAATACTGGCAGGCACTTCCGTTTCACCTTCTTTCAGTACATAGGCTATCCTTTTCATATCTGTATAGAAATTCATTAGTCCCACACCCCAGTCCAGCATTAGCATATCGCCCCTCTGGATTATACGATCCGTAGAAAGCGCCTCAACGCCGTCCGGTCCGGTGATGTACACGGAAGGCATTCCAAATGACGACCCCAGATTGTGCCGGTGCAATTGGTCCATCATCCACCAGGCGACATCCTCCAGGGTAGTTACCCCAGGTGTAATTACTTGATTGGAAAATGCCATTTCCGCGATTTGATAAGAATATTCACCGGCCTCCGTAAAGGCGGCAATTTCACTGGCAACCCTGCGGGAACGGAAATCTGAGACTAATTTCTCCGCTGAAACAAAGCGGTCAGCATAATTATCCTCCAATATCTCGGTCAGTTCCTGGTATTGTGAGTAGGTCAGGCCGTCAGCCCCACCGAAATTTTTGGAAAAGTTCAACCCTATTCGTTGTGGGTCCCGCTCCATCACATAATCTTTCAGTTCAGTAGCAGGCCCTACGTAGTCGTATAAACCTCCTTGTTCCAGTAGATAGCCGCTCATTCCCAAGGATGCCCTTTCAATATGATCGCTGCCGTTATCGGTAAAGACATAATACCCGTTGGTGGTGGTGTAGCCTCCGCCCATATCGGGATATAAGGGGTCATAATTGCCTTCCCGGTTGGTTATAATCCACATATCGATGTTATTTTCCCTCATCACCTCAGGCAAGATAAGCTCGAATTTATCATGCCGAATTTGATTCATTTTTTTCCAGCGCCGTTTGGCTTCCTGGGCCGAAAGGTCGAAGATGCTTGTAACAATGATGATGGCTACAAGCCAGGGTATTGGGTTATTATGCTTTTTCATGTAGAATGATTAGTTGAATAGCGGGTTACCATTGCCTATTTGGTAAATTAATATTATTTACGGAAGTATCCTCAATACTTGATCATCATGGACTATTTAAAAGCATTCTTACTATTTACCATTTTTAGTATTTGTTATGAAGCCGAGGCTCAGAGGGTTTTGGTTATTTCTGGAGGCGGTGCTCGCGGGGCTTGGGGCGGAGGGATTGCCGAGCATCTGGTATTAGAAAAAGATGCAGATTATCAAGCCATCATCGGCACCAGTACTGGTAGCCTAATGGCACCCTTAGTTGCGGTAGAGGACTTCACTACGCTGAATAAAATGTACACCGGTGTCAAGCAAAAATCAATATTCAACGTCAACCCTTTTAAAGTTAAAAGGAAGCAGGGAGAAGTAGTATCGATTAAACTAAAGTTTCTTAAAGCGATTTTTCGAATAATTTTTGGTAAAAAAACCCTGGGTGAATCCAAAAACCTACGCAGGTTGATCATGGCTACCTATGATCTGGATCGATATGAAAACATTTTAAGTCAAGGGGATCCCTTTTTTGTGACCGTCACCAACTTCAGCAACGCTGAAATGTTTTATTTTAATTCTCAACAGGAAGCCTTTGATAGCAGGCAAATAAGTTGTGAAGGATTGTCCGGAAAAAACTTAAGAAAGTGCCTTCAACAAAAGGACCAACGAAGGCAGGCTATGTTGGACTGGATATGGAGATCTGCCAATCAACCTCTTTTTATGACCCTTGATTGCACTTCAGGCGAAGTTACGGACGGGGATAACTCAGTATCCGGCCCCAACTGTTGGGTGGATGGAGGGGTCCGGGAAAATATTCCCTTACTCCGAGGAATTGCTTACATCCTGGACCAAAATCCCCAATGCACCGGAAGTCCCTCGATTGATGTGATCATAAACAACCGGCAAGTGATAGATTTGGAACCCATTCGACGGCGGCGAATACTGACTTCGCTGTTTAGAACTGTAAATATATTGACTTTTGATGTCAGAGAGAGCGATATAAGCTTACCCACAGAGGTGCAAAATGCTTACAATATGGAAATGGGGGCTCCGGTAGATCCTCAGCAAGAGCCCTATATCGCGGTGAACTTGCATTTTATGAAGGAAAGTACCTATCAACAGCACCCCTGGGATCTATATTTTAACGCTGAAAGTATGTCGAAGCTTTGGGAGGCAGGCAAAAATTTTGAAGTGGATTTGATTGAGATGAAGATCTCCAGGGAGGTGGCCCAGCTATTGATCAAAGAAGGCAGGGAATCAAAAAAGTTGTGAGTCTGACGCCATCCGGTATGAGTAATTGACAAATAGAGAGAAATTGTTGACTTGGGGTCCCCAAATTCCCAAAATCATGTAATTTGCGGTTTATTACTCTAACATAGATCATTAGCTAGCAGGATGAAGTCAAAATTATTCCCTATTGTAATAGGATTTCTGGTGCTATTGCAAAGCTGTTCAAGTGATGACGATGTTACCGGTACGCCCATCCTTTCTATCGACCAAATGGTAGGTATCTGGGATGCCATCAGCGCTGAGTTTACCAGCCTGGATCTCAATCCACCACTGAATGCCAATGTTATAGCCAATGGCGGAACAGGGGTTCTGGAGGTGTCAATTAGTGGGAGATTCAGCCTGGTGATTACCCCTAATGGTGAAGATCCGCAAATCACCACCGGATTATTTTCCATTGGGGCTACCGGATTGGAGGTCGTTTTGGATAGCGATCCCAGCGTCACATTGCCATGGGGAGCACAATTAGGTACTACTACTATGTTTCTTCAGGGTGATATGACTTTTGATTTTCAGCCAGACGGTGTCTTTGATGCCGCTTCGGCCGAATTGAATTTCATTAGACGCTAACCCATAACTTCACTTAATCCGCCCTTGTTTTGTTTTTCCAGGCATAAATGCTTAAAATATAAGCTATTATCGCTTCGATCAACACTATCACTTAAACTATGGACTTTTCTAATATCAATTATTTAGCAGTTGTGGCGGCGGCAGTTGCCAGTTTCATACTAGGGGCTGTATGGTACGGTACAGCGCTGTTTGGCAAAAGCTGGCAAGTTGAGCTGGGTTTTTCCGATGAATACCTGAAAGAAGGTAATATGGCAAAGATCTTTGGCAGTAGTTTCGTTCTTATGCTGATCATGGCGTTGGGAATGGCCATGTTGGTACAGGGTCATTCCGAAGGCGAGGCTATAGGTTGGAAACAAGGATTATACCATGGACTGTACGTAGGCATCTTCTTTGTAGCTACCAGTATGGGGATTAATTTGCTATACCAAAGGCGAAGTATTAAGCTTTGGGCTATTGACTCCGGTTATCAAATTGTATTTCTGGCTATAATGGGGGCGATTTTAGGCGCCTGGCAGTAACCAGCCGATTGCGAAAAAGCCACCTGGTTTCATATTTATGCTCACGTTATCTTAAAAGGTAGCGAGGGTCATCAAGCTTGGATAATTCAATGGTTTGAGTTTAACGGTTTGAAAAACATTAATTAGTTTTATCCGTTTAACAAACCAATTTCCCCAATATTTTATGGAGTATAACAAGCTTCCTCAAACTGATATCGAGGTCAGTAAGATATGCCTGGGCACTATGACCTGGGGCCAGCAGAACACGGAATCTGAAGGTTTTTCCCAAATGGATTATGCTTTGGATCAAGGTGTTAATTTTTTTGATACCGCTGAATTATACTCCATTCCACCGGGACCTGAAACCTACGGCGCTACGGAAACCATAATTGGTAACTGGTTTAAGAGTAGGGGTAAGCGTGATCAAGTTATCTTGGCTTCTAAGATTGCTGGTAAAGCACCTTTTACCCGACATATACGTACTACCGGATTTACCTCAGAATCCCTGCATCAGGCCTTAAATGGCAGCTTGCGTCGTCTGCAAACTGACTACATTGATCTGTACCAACTGCATTGGCCGGAACGGACCACGAATTTTTTTGGTAAGAGGTCCTATCAATACCACCCTGACGAAGAATGGCAGGATAATATTTATGAAGTGCTCTCTACTTTACAGGGATTTGTTAAATCGGGAAAGGTGCGACATGTGGGTTTGTCCAATGAAACCCCTTGGGGTGTAATGCGATTTATCCAGGAGAGCCAAAACCATGATCTACCCCGGCCAATTACCGTACAAAACCCATATTCTTTGTTGAATAGGACCTTTGAATCGGGATTAGCTGAATTTGCCATGAGAGAAAATATAAAATTATTAGCATATTCTCCCTTAGGGTTTGGTACCTTAAGCGGTAAGTTCTTAAATGGCAACAAGCCAGCTAATAGTAGAATTACCCTGTTCCCTCAATATACTCGTTACATTTCACCTAATGCGGTGGCCGCCACAGAACGCTATGCAAAATTGGCCCGTGAGGCCGAAATTTCATTTGCCCAGATGTCTTTGGCTTTTGTAATCAGCAGGCCATTTGTTACCAGTACCATCATAGGAGCTACCACCATGGAACAGTTAAAGGAAAACTTGGGTAGTATGGAGCTTAAGTTGTCTGAAGAACTGGTAGGGGAGATTGACCAGATCCAAGAGTCAATACCCAATCCAGCTCCCTGAATTAGAAAATCACCAGGAAATGCAAACCCTGATAATTTTTACCGCAGCCTTTTTATTGGTAGATCTTTATGTTTTTAAAGGTATAACCAGTATCTATGGCAGCACTGCTTCTGGTAAGCTATGGATTACTATCATTTACTGGGTGGTTAGTGTTACTTGCCTAGGCTTGCTTTTGTATGGAATAATAAACAGAGGTAGTTTCAGAAATGCCAATGTTCTGACTCTGATAATCGGGATCTGGTTATCCTTCTTTATACCTAAAGTAATTTTTACTTTGTTTCATGCCCTTGATGACCTAACCAATCTGGTTTATTGGGGAGTCAGCAGGGTTACTGCTATAGATTATTCACGACGATTTTTTATAACTCAACTTGGAGGTTTGGCTGGCGGTTTGATGTTTGGTGGTATGCTTTATGGTATTTTTTGGGGTAAATTCAATTTTCGCATTAGAAGAGAGGATCTGGTCTCGCCCAAGATTCCGCCCTCAATGGATGGGCTCCGAATTGTACAGATCAGTGATGCACACTTGGGCAGCTTCGGGGATCGTTTGGAGCCGGTTGAAAAGGCCGTAAGATTGATCAATGATACAGATCCCGATTATGTGGTATTCACCGGCGATATGGTAAATAACCATGCCCGAGAGGCGGAACCATGGATTGAATTATTTAAGAAAATCGGGGCCAGGTATGGAAAGTACAGTGTATTTGGCAACCATGACTATGCGGATTATGGCAACTTCTCAGCTGAAGAAAAAGCCGACAGTGTCAAACGGTTAAAGGAAATACACGGTGAAATGGGGTTTACCTTACTGGAGGATGAACATGTGGCCTTGAATCATGGTGGTGCGGCTATTTCATTAATCGGAGTTCATAATTGGGGTCACGGGTTCCATCAGGTGGGTAACCTATCCAAAGCCATGTCAAGAGTTCCCAAAGATCATTTTAAGATTTTGCTCTCTCATGACCCCACACATTTTGATCATCAAGTAAAAGTGCATACGGATATAGATCTTACCCTCTCCGGCCACACACACGGAATGCAAATGGGAATCGAGATTCCCGGGCTGAATATAAAGTGGAGCCCGGTAAAGTTCCGGTATGCAAAATGGGCAGGTATGTACCGGGAAAATGGACAAGCACTATATGTCAACCGGGGCTTGGGAGTGCTGGCTTATCCCGGCAGGATTGGGATGGATCCTGAAATAACGCTTATTACTTTAAAATCCCGAAGCTGATCTAACTTAACCAGTCAGATACGACAAATTCACCTGGTTTACTGAAAAAATCTTACCTTGATACCTGTAATCCGGCTCAGGCAGTTGTGAAAAAAATATCGAACTATATTGGCGGCAAGTTGATACCAGCTCAATCTGGCCAATTCTTGGATGTATATAATCCTGCTACAGGTCAGCCATATGCAAAAGTGCCTGCATCAAATGATTTGGATGTCGATAGGGCAGTGGCTGCAGCCCAGTCGGCGTTTAGAGAATGGTCCGCAACCAGCTTAAACCAAAGACACCAGCACCTAACCAATATAGCCCAGCTGATCAGGGATAATTTGCAAGATTTGGCGACGGCAGAAAGCATTGATAGCGGCAAAACCATCACCAGGGCGCTTTCGGTTGAGATTCCCCGATCTGCGGATAATTTCGAATTCTTTGCTAATGCCATTACACAGTATAGCTCAGCCTCCCATAACAATGATGGAAATGCCATAAATTATACTTTGCAACAGCCACTGGGAGTAGTAGCAGGTATTGCCCCTTGGAATCTTCCCCTGTACTTATTGAGCTGGAAGATAGCCCCTGCATTGGCCGCGGGCAATACGGTTATTGCCAAGCCATCTGAGCATACTCCTATGACCGCCCATCTGTTATCAGAGATATGTATAGAGGCTGGGCTGCCGGCTGGGGTACTGAACGTCGTTCACGGGGAAGGTCCGGTAATAGGACCGCCATTAATTTCAGATTCTCGGGTAAAGGCAATATCCTTTACCGGAAGTACCAGAGTTGGTTCGGAGATCGCTTCTTTAGCTGCCCCCACATTTAAAAAAATAAGCCTGGAAATGGGTGGCAAGAATGCCGGAATCATTTTCAGTGATTGCCAATACCAGGAAATGCTGGAAAACACCATTTGGTCCACATTTGGCAATCAAGGTGAAATCTGTCTTTGCACATCTCGGTTGCTGATCCAGGAGAATATTTATGACCGGTTTAAGTCCGATTTTGTGGAAAAGGCCAAAAATTTACTAATAGGTGATCCATTAAATGACAATACGCAAGTTGGGGCCTTAATATCACCAACCCATCAGCAAAAAGTTACGGATTACGTCAAGTTGGCAGAGCGGGAAGGAGGGTTGATTTTGTGTGGTGGCCGATCTGTAAAGCCACCTGGGTGCAAAGGAGGCTGGTTTATGGCACCCACTGTAATAGAGGGATTACCTATGGATTGCAAGACCAATCAAGAAGAGATTTTCGGACCGGTGGTGACCTTGATCCCATTTAAAGATCCTGAAGAGGCTATAACCTTAGCCAATCAGAGTGACTATGGCTTGTCTGCCACTATCTGGACGGAAAACCTGGGTCGTGCCCACCGACTGGCCAGGAGCATTGAGGCCGGTGTGGTATGGATCAATACCTGGATGCTCCGGGATCTAAGGACCGCATTCGGAGGAATGAAAAATTCCGGTTTAGGTAGAGAAGGAGGGAGGCACGCCCTGGATTTTTTCACTGAACCAAAAAATGTTTGTATAAAATTGTAGTAACTTAAAAATAAATTCATGTCCAGATTACTTCCAAAATTTAATTTTGCCGAGTGGATTGATGATCATCGGCATTTATTGAAACCACCAGTAGGCAACAAGTGTGTGTGGGAAGATGGCGAATATATAGTAATGGTGGTCGGTGGGCCCAATGCCCGAAAAGATTACCATCTCAACAGTACTCCGGAATTTTTTTACCAGGTAGAAGGAGATATAACTTTGAAGGTGATTGATGAGGGAGTACCGAAGGATATCAATATTAAAGAGGGCGAGATCTACTTACTCCCGTCCGACATACCACACTCCCCGCAGCGAGGCGCGAATACCATCGGTTTGGTAATTGAGCAGAAGCGACCGGGTGACGTTATGGACGCATTGGCCTGGTATTGTGAGAATTGTAACAATCAGTTATACCAGGAACCTTTTCGGTTGGAAAATATCGAAAAGGACCTGCCCATAATATTTGAAAAGTTTTATGCTAACCAGGAGCTGCTGACCTGCAACCGCTGTGGACATAAAATGGAGCCACCGGCAAGTAAGTAATAATCAATACTAAAATATGAGGATCAACGGTCATTCGCATATTCTTCCTTATCCGGAGCAAATTCCAGCCTTCATGAAGGAAAAGGAAATCCTATGGGTGGATAACGACCGAAAGTACATGCTTCAAAAAAATTGGAAACGACCGGTTACCGATTCCAGTTTTTTCCTGGAAGAAAAAATGGCCTGGATGGAGCGTAATCATATTGATCATGCCGTGGTGTTAAACCTTTCTCAACTTTATGGCAATGGCTTGAGATTGGAGGAAATGAAGCAAGCTTTACGATTCCAAAACGATTTTAATGCCGAGATACAACACAATCATCCCGATAAATTTACCTGTGGATTTGTTGTGCATTCTGCCTATACCCGTGGCGCACTTTGGGAAATGGAGCGGTGTGTAGAAGAATTAGGGCTTAAAGTGCTTTGCCTGCCCACTCATTTCATGGACTCTATTGGTAGCTGGCGTACCATTTTTGATGATGAGAACGAGCCTGTTTTAGAGTTGGCCGATAGGTATAAACTTGCAGTGGAAATCCATCCATATGACGGTGAAAAATTTATTCATCTGGAAAATAAAGCCTGGAGATTTCACCTAATTTGGATGCTGGCCCAATGCGCGGATGCTTATCATTTTTATACCATAAAAGGATATCAGGAAAAATATCCAAATTTAAGGGTCTGTTTTGCCCACGGCGGACAATTGGCTCAAATTAATCTGGGGCGTAGAATTCAGGGCTTTGATGGCCGGCCGGACCTTTTTGAAGGAATGACCCACCCGCGAAAAGCGGTGGGACACCCCAACATTTTTTTCGATACCCTGGTCCATGATATTTTTTCATTGGACCTGATGGTGAAACGTTTGGGAGGAACCAACCAGATATTGATAGGATTAGACGATCCCTATCCCTTAGGTGAAATGGAGAGCGAACCTCAATCATCCTATCCGGGTAAGATATTGGACCTGGCCCTAAAGGAGCAGATCATCAATGATCAGGATCACAAACAGATCTGGGGTCATAACGTGCTAAAATGGCTGGGCGCTGATCGCGATCCAAGTTTCAGTGAGCGATTGAACTTAGAGAATTGGGAGCCGACAGCTTAAAATATCAACCCGGGGAAGCATTCGCCCGGGAGCTGGATCGGCAGGATCCTCTAAAGTCTTACCGAGACTATTTCCACTTTCCTACAACTGAGAAGGGAAAACCATACCTTTATTTTAGTGGAAATTCCCTGGGTTTACAACCTAAAGGTACTGAAGAGGCCATTCTAAACGAGTTGATAGATTGGCGGCAACATGGAGTTTTGGGTCATGAACAGGCATCTAATCCCTGGTTGCCTTATCACTCTTTTCTTACTGAGGCCATGGCGCTGGTGGTAGGGGCAAAACCTGAGGAAGTAGTGGTAATGAATACCTTAACAGTGAACCTGCATTTAATGATGGTCTCATTCTATCAACCCAAAGGTGATCGATGTAAAATACTTATTGAAAGTCAAGCTTTTCCCTCGGATCGCTATGCTGTGGAATCCCAAATCAGGTATCACGGGTTGGATCCAGCGGAATGTTTAATAGAGTTGACACCGCGATCAGGTGAATCCTATCTACGGATAGAAGGTATTCTGGAAGCCATCAAAAGAAGAGGGTCAGAAATTGCCTTGATCTTGTTGGGTAACACCAATTATTATACCGGTCAGTTTTTTGACATGAAACAGATCACTACTGAAGGTCACCGCAATGGATGCAATGTCGGTTTTGACTGCGCCCATGGAGTGGGAAACCTGCCTTTGGATTTGCACAAATCCGGGGCGGATTTCGCGGTATGGTGCAGCTATAAGTATTTAAACTCGGGGCCCGGGAGCCTGGGTGGCTGTTTTGTGCATGAACGACATAGCAATAACCCGGATTTACCTAAATTTTGGGGCTGGTGGGGACATAAACAAAGTTCCCGGTTTGAGATGAGTACTAAATTCGATCCCATTCCAGGGGCACAATCCTGGCAATTAAGCAATCCACCTATATTTTCTATGGCTGCGATCTGGAATTCGTTGAACATCTTCAAGGAGGTGGGTATGGATGCCTTGCGACAAAAATCCATTATCCTTACCGGCTACCTGGAGTATTTGATTGATGCTTTGAGATTGCCCAGTATTGATATTATTACTCCTAGAGATCCCGACCAGCGAGGCTGCCAGCTTTCGTTAAAAATATCCCAGCAAAGTCTGGTTCTGGAAGATTATTTTAAAAACCAGGGAGTAATATTGGATTATCGGGAACCGGGGGTGATAAGAATGGCTCCAGTCCCTTTATACAATTCATTCATGGATGTATACCAACTGGTAGAAATTTTAAAATTACTGCCCCATGAATGACCAGCATATATTGGTGGTAGGGGCAGGTCTTTGCGGCACCTTGCTGGCCTTGAGGATGGCTCAAAGAGGATTTAGGGTTAGCCTTATGGAAAAAAGGGGCCCCATTCCGGACCGGCCGGTAGATAGCGGGAGATCTATTAATTTGGCCCTTTCTGATCGAGGGATTTGGGCACTGGATAAGGCAGGGGTGAAGAGTCAAGTAATAGATGAATGCATACCCATGCAGGGGCGTATGATCCATCCTCCACAGGGCCAACCATTTTTTTCCCCTTATAGCGGCAGACCTCAGGCATTTATTAATTCGGTTTCCCGATCTGGCTTAAACCAGATCCTGCTGGAGCAGGCACACGCTATGAACAATATTGAGATCAAATATTATCATAGATGCCTGCGGGTAGATCTTAAAGAGGCCAGGGCCATCTTTAAAAACCTAACTACCGGTAATATGGTAGAACTGAGCGCTGATGTAGTAGTGGGTACTGATGGGGCGGGATCTGCAGTAAGGACATGTTTTATGAAAGCTACTGGGGAGCTAAGGTTTGATTATTCGCAGAATTTTTTAAACCATGGTTATAAAGAGCTTAGTATAAAACCTAATAAATCAGGAGATTATAGATTAGAAAAAAACGCACTGCATATTTGGCCCAGGAGTAATTGCATGTTGATTGCTTTGCCCAACACAGATGGAAGTTTTACTGCAACCTTGTTTAATCCCTATAATGGCTCTAATGGTTTTAATGAAATTAAATCACCAGAACAGGTTCAAAGATTTTTTGGTGATTATTACCCTGATTTTGTAGCTCACAGCTCTCATTACCAAAAGGAATTTCAGGAAAACCCAGTTGGTATCTTGGGGACCATAAGATGTTACCCCTGGCAGGCTTTTGGAAAAGTCCTATTAATGGGAGATGCCGCTCATGCTATTGTGCCTTTTTACGGACAGGGAATGAACGCCTCCTTTGAAGATGTGCGGATATTTGATGAACTGTTGGATAAACCTGCCCAAAACTGGCATCAGGTTTTTACTGAATTCCAGAAAAAACGCAAAATAGACGCTGAAGCCATTGCCGATCTGGCCCTTGATAACTTTCGGGAAATGAGGGACCGGGTTGATGATCCGGACTTTATAAGAAAAAGAGCCATTGAAAGAGAACTGGAACAACAATATCCTGACTATTACTCGAAATACTCTCTGGTGACTTTCAAACCAGACTTACCGTATTCTCAGGCCAAAGTAATCGGAAGAAAGCAGGATCAGTATTTATTGAACCTCTGCCGGCATGAAATCATGGATAGTCTTGATCTGGATGCCGTTTACCGGCATCTATCCAAACTATCAACGGCCGCACCCTCAACATCCTCTGAGGGAAATAAAGCTAATCATTCCACGGAAAACAATAAGACATCGGATGATCTAAATCCGCATATATAGATGTCAGCTCGAGAGTCTCCGTTAAAGTCCGCGATTTGAAAATCGAAGGGATAAAGGTTTATGGGAGGCAGGAATTGCGGACTTTGATCAGTAAATTTACCATTGCCATCATTGATAAGTACGATATTTTCCAGCCCGTTATACCGATTACCCGCTAAAATATCTAAGTCACCATCACTATCGATATCCAGAAAATCAGAATCGACAGTACGCAGGTTGCTTTTAGGTAGATGCGTGGAAGTTACTTCATGAAAATGGCCCTTACCATCATTAAAGAGCAGGCGGTTTTGGGGATTGCCAAACCCTCCGAAGTCTACATTAGAAAATAGGATATCCGGATAACCGTCCCCGTTTATATCGCCGATTTCAACATCTCTGGTTTGATCATTAACTGCCGGCAATCGACCTGGTTCGTAGCTAAACACCCCGATTCTTTGGTTAATCAATATCCGGTTATAGGTTTCATTACCTTCTATCATGTCTAAATCTCCATCCTGGTCGATGTCTACCAGTTCCAGATCCTGAGTAGTATAATCATTATCTGGGAGTCTGGAGATGGTTTCATCTACGAATCTCCCCTGATGATTAATTAAGAGGAAATTTTGTCCGGCGTTGCCGATTACGAGATCCAGGTCACCATCTAGGTTTATATCTGCTGTTTTTACGGCATTGGAAGTGCCGTTTAAAGGTATCATACTGGGATCAGATTCAAAGTGCGCATTGCCTACGTTGCGATAAAATTCATTTATCTGGTCATCTTCACTAACAAAAATTAGGTCAAGATCGCCGTCATTATCGAAGTCTCCGATGGCAATGTCTTCTGAATCGTGTTGAGTTTGGGGAAAACGGATATCACTTTCATCCTTGAGACGGCCATCGCCTTGATTTATTAGCACTAGATTAGAGCGAAACTCCCTGGCAATTATCATATCGATATCGCCATCTCCGTCAATATCAACGCTTTGCCCGTCCATGGAGTTATGATCAACAGCATTACTAATCAAATGAGATTTACTGACATTCTTAAATGGAGTTTGTCCGGCGATTTTACAGGCCACGACCATAACTACTAGCAAATAGTGATACCAATACATAAGATCAAGGTTTTACTTTACTTTAACGGGGAGCTAGATATTTCGTAGCCTGGATTATTTAGGCGGATAATTTGCGGTGGTAGCGGTGATATTCTTAAACCTAAGCCCTAGGTGATAAGGAGCCAGGAGGTTGATAAAGTTCACAGGATTCTGAATCGAGTTCAGTTTCTACGGTGTAATGAGTAAAGCCGTAATCTGACAGAATGCTTTTAATCTCTGTCCGGACTGCGATGAGCTCCTCGAATCTAGCTATATCCTTAAGTTTGACATGGGTAGTGAAAACATGGTCGGCACCTTCCAGTGACCAGATGTGGGTGTGATGCAACGAATGAACTTTTGGAATTCCTTGAAGTTTTTGCTTGATCTCCATGATGTCAATATCATTGGGGACTCCCTGAAGAAAAATAAACAAGGTTTCTTTTAGCCTTTTGGCTACGTTCCATAGGATATAGGCGGTTATGAATAGGGACAAAGCCGGGTCCAGGTAGTGATTGTCTTCAAATTTAAGTATGATAGCTACAATAAGCACTGCCACCCAGCCCAGAACATCTTCCAGCAGATGCCAGCTTACCACTTTCTCATTCATTGAGCGCCCATGGCTTAACTTCCAGGCAGCATACCCGTTTACTGCAATTCCAATCAAAGCAAAAATGATCATGCCGTCGGCTTCCGAGTGCTCAGGCTCCATAAGTCTGCCCACGGCTTCATATATGACATATATTGAACCCCCGATAAGTACCAGGCTGTTGATTAAGGCCCCCAGTAGTGAAAAACGGGAATAACCAAAACTAAATTTATGGTCGGCTTGCCCTCGTGACTTGTGCTGCAGGTACCAGCTGGTGCCCAAGGACAAAGAGTCGCCTAAGTCATGAATAGCATCACTTACTATGGCAATACTATTCACATACAGCCCTCCAATAAATTCCAGTATGGTAAATGATAAGTTTAGAAAAAAAGCAACTTTTAAATTGCGATTCCCATCTCTATGATGATGATGTGCAGCCATTCAAATACTTATTAGAAATCAGTTACGGGTTGGATGTGTCAGTGCGATGGATATCATACCGGTTTGTGTGTTGGATTGGCATTTATGAGCTATCTTGGTTAAGTCCGGAGACTACTAAGATACCAATATAGCTCAAATGAAAAGAATCCTCACATTCAGCGATATTCATAATCACGGCGGACACTGTCGGCGGTTGGTGGAATTATCTGCGGAGGCTGATCTCCTGATCGGGGCTGGTGATTTTGGGGTGATGAGACACAGAATTGTAGAAACCATTGAAATGCTCAGTGATATAGATAAACCCACTTTGTTGGTGCCGGGAAATGCGGAAAGCGAGTCAGAATTACGGGCTGCTTGTGCGCAATGGCCCTCAGCAACCGTGCTGCATGGTGAGGGAGTGGAGTTGGAAGGACTACAGTTCTATGGTATTGGTGGGGGAATACCCCTGACTCCATTTGGTAGTTGGAGTTATGATTTTTCGGAAAAGCAAGCCCAGGGTCTTTTAGAAAAGTATAGAGGCGGTGGCGTGCTTATTTCACACTCTCCGCCTAATGGGATACTGGATGTATCTTCCCGTGGGGATCACTTGGGGAGCACTGCGGTATTGGAAGCTCTGAAGGCCAAGGTACCAAAGTTGTTGGTGTGCGGTCACATTCACGAATCAGCTGGTCAGTCGCAGATAGTTGGGAGATCCACTGTAATTAATGCCGGACCACGCGGAGTATTTTTTGAATGGAATTAATTTTTAAGGGAAGAGAATAGCAAGTAAACAACTGATATTACAAACACCCAACTGTTATTTTCTGCTAAAGAAATGGGTTTAGAAAATTGTCATTACAGGGGCCAAGTTGCAAATTTACCCAAGAGAAGACAGCTCTAATATCTTGTCGCCATTTCATAACCAAGGCTTAACCTTTGGAATCAAAAATCGAATCTTTCAATGACAGGATCAAAAATCGAACTATCTCATGCGAATTGGGTTCGATTAACAGGTTAAGCTCACTCTATTAAAAATTTTTTGCCAATCCCAATTTTTGCTATTGTCATTCCCGAACTTGCTTAAAAAAATCAGCTTCAGATCTGTAATTAGCAGGCCCTGTCATCTTTGAGCCTGCGTAAGGGGCGGGGGACGGGGGGACTCCCCTATGTGTCAGAGGTGCTCAAGTGGACTTTACTTAATACCTACTTGTATGTTTGATTTATTTTCAGCTAAAACCCCCTTATCTCATCAATATGGGAATTTACTCCATAGTGGCTTGAGTTACGCCTGCGTGACTTTAGCCAGAGGTGGGAACTTCGGTAGATCTTGCACATAGGATCTGATCTATTCTCATTCCTACGGTTAAGTCCTGGTATATAATTGGGATTTGTGTGGTCAGGAGTGTACTAAATTTCCCTATATCGCCGGCGAAGCAATAATAATGTACTTACTTCCAGATCAGCCGGTAAGCACTAAAAACTGGAATTGATGGCAATTAGGAGATTGATAGGGGGTAGTCGAACCATGGGTCAATGGTTAAAATCAGTTAACATCAAATAAACCAATAAACCCCAACATTAGCAGTGAGATTTTACTCTGTGATTCCTTCCAGATGCAATAACATCGCATACTGAAGCGCTGTGATCTTATACCGCTTGAATCTGCCGGATGCTCCACTATGTCCAGTGGACATATCGGTTTTTAGTAGCAAGAGATTATTATCGGTCTTCTTAGACCGCAGCTTAGCCACCCACTTGGCAGGTTCCCAATACTGTACCTGTGAGTCATATAACCCCGCGGTAACCAACATGTTGGGATATTCCTTTTCTACCACGTTATCGTAAGGGGAATAAGATAGCATGTATTCATATGAATCTTTGTTTCGGGGATCGCCCCACTCATCCCATTCGTTGCTGGTCAATGGAATTGATGCATCCAGCATGGTGGAAACCACATCCACAAAAGGAACAGCGGCAATTACCCCATGGTATAACTCGGGATTCATATTTACAATAGCTCCCATCAATAGGCCACCGGCGCTACCGCCTTGAGCATACAGGTGGTCGGCTGAGGTATAATTTTGTTCGATCAGGAATTTCGAGCAGTCGATAAAATCATTAAATGTATTCTTCTTGCTAAACATTTTTCCGGCTTCATACCATTCCCGGCCTAGCATAGAACCTCCACGTATGTGGCAAATAGCAATGGCAAACCCCCGATCGAGCAGGCTTAGCCGGCTGGGTACAAAATAGGGGTCCACGGTACTGCCATAAGAACCGTAAGCATACTGTAATAAAGGACCCTGTCCATTTTTCTTAAAACCTTTCCGGTAAACCATGGATATAGGAATTTCAATCCCATCCCGGGCGGTAGCCCAAATTCTTTCCGATTGATATTGCCTGGGATCATGACCACCAACTATTTCATCCCTTTTCAATAAGGTCCTAATCCGGTTGGACATATCGTACTCATAGGTGGAATTGGGGGTGGTAAGTGAGGTGTAGCTAAATCGCAATTTATCAGTTTCCATAATCCGGTTGATGGATATGTTGGCGGTGTAGACTGGTTCCTCAAATTCCAGATAATGATCATCACCGTTTACCTGATGGAGGATGCGAAGTTTGGTCAGGCCGTCTTTTCTTTCATTCAATACCAAGTAGTCCTTAAATATCTCCAGCCCTTCCAAATAGACGCTATCCCGATGGGGAATGACTTCCCGCCAGTTCTCAATGGATGTGGCATCACTCCTGGTTTCCATCAGTCGAAAGTTTTTAGCCTTCCAATTGGTAACCATAAAGAACTTATCCCCCCGATGATTCAGGCTGTATTCATGGGCGCCATTGCGGGGAGTAAACTGTTTAAATTCGCCATTGGGATCGTCTGCTTTCAAAATGTAATAATCACTAATAAGTGTGCTTGTATTCCAAATGATTATATAATCACCCGACTTGGACTTTCGAACCCCAATGTAGTAGGCCGGATCCTGTTCTTGATAGACCATTTCATCTAGAGCGCTGGATTGCCCTAATCGATGGCGAAAGATCTTCTCAGAAAGTAAGGTCACCCGATTTTTCGTGGTGTAGAAATAGGTTTGATTGTCATTAGCCCAGGCTCCACCGGGATTGGTATTTTCAATGCGGTCTTCCAAGAACTCACCGGTTTCTAAATTTTTAAACCGTACCGTATATATGCGGCGGCTCAGAGTATCCTCGCCAAAAGCCAAAATTTTATTATCGGGGCTTACGGTTAGCCCCACAGCGGAATAATAGCTATAGCTTTCGGATAAGTCGTTGACATTCAGTATAATTTCTTCATTAGATTCAAGTGTTTCTTTTTTACGGCAATAGATGGGATACTCCTGCCCTTCACGGTAGCGTGTATAATACCAATATCCATTGTCAAAGTAGGGCACTGTCTCATCATTTTGTTTAATACGACCAATCATCTCCTGGTAAAGCTTTTCTTGTAACTGCTCAGTATGGCCCAGGGTGGCATCGAGATAGTCATTTTCCTGCTTCAGATAGTCGAGCACTTTTTCGGTTTGAATATCCGGTTGCGGAGCAGATTTCTGCTGGTCTGTTAGACGCATCCAAAAGTATGGGTCTATCCGGTTATGGCCATGAGTGGATAATACGGTATCAACTTTATCAGCTATGGGGGCTTCAATGGTGTTTGGCTGGCCTTGTTGACATGAAGACATTATTACAAAAGTGAAAATGATGATTATATTAGTTTGCATATGGGGCAAGGTATTAGGTCAATTATACAGGTTTGGATTCAATCGGACAAAGAACTCAAGTCTTCTTTTTGGAATTCGTACCGCGATAGTTGATACTTAATCCCGAAGGGAAAAGGGCTCCATATTGAAGAGGGTAATCCTGCTTTTATTAACCCCCGGTTTACCCATTGATTGCAGGTAGTAATCAGAGAGTAACTGCCGTGCGCTTCATAAAACAGATCCCTATTCCCATAACCTGCTTCAGCTATAGGTTTAAAATCCAGGCTATTGCTACCCCTGAAGCTTTGAAGCAGGTAGTCCGATATCAACTTCATCTGATGGGGACATATATTTAGCTCAATCCAATGTCCGGCAGGTTCGTGATAGCCGGTTACATGCATGGCTGCTTTACTTTTCCAATACAACGCATTCAGAGCGGTCGAAAGTTTCAGATCTTTCCATTCCGCAGTGTTAAGGTAAAAGCCCCGGTCTCCCCAGCCAAAAGCTAAAAACTTATAATGCTCAAAGAACGATAACTCTTTGATCCAGGGGGCCGCATGTGTTTGGGGAATAACCATATCCAAATGTACCCCGTTGTCGGCCAGATAAAGGGTGCAATTCTTAATACAATTCACCTCAGGTTGTTTGGCTGGTATTACTGAGCACACCAAAGCCACCGATAAATAGGATGCTATGATTACGAATAGTGCGAATAAGGTATTGGTCAGATACTTGATCATTATTTTCGGGCTCTAAACCCTATAGGGAAATATCTCTCTGAAATTTACAGTATAATACTGATAAGTGATAAATGGTAAACATGGGTGTATAATACGGGATTGCTAGTGATTTTAAGTATATCTTTATCATTGATGGAAACAGTTTCACTAGCGGTATGCCAGTTTGAGCCTCGCGACGGCCATAAATCCTATAATCTCCAGATTATGGAACAGTTAATAGCAATAGCCAAGGAAGACGGCGCTCAGGTAATTAGTTTCCATGAATTGTGCATTACGGCCTACACCCATCTAAAAGACCTGGATGGCAACGGACTTAAAGAATTAGCAGAGCGCGTACCCCAGGGTCCCTCGTTCCGGAAACTTCAGCAATTGGCGGGCAAGTATCAAATGACCATATTGGCCGGCTTATTGGAAGAGTGTGATGATCAATTCTACAACACCTATGTCTGTGTGGACCAGGAAGGTTTGGTTGCCAGATACCGGAAGCTTCATCCTTTTATTAATCCCTTGTTGACCGCGGGCGATCAGTACCAGGTGTTTGATCTTATGGGATGGAAATGTGGCATCCTGATCTGTTATGACAATAACGTAATTGAGAATGTGAGAGCCACAGCCTTATTGGGTGCCCAACTCATCTTTGCTCCTCACGTAACCGGTTGTACTCCCTCCACTATGCCTGGCAGAGGATTTGTTGACCACCATATTTGGGCTCAGCGGGAACAGGATCCAGAAGCTTTGCGACTAGAATTCGATAGTCTCAAAGGAAGAGGCTGGCTGATGCGCTGGCTGCCGGCTCGGGCTTATGACAATGGTGTTTATTATGCCTTTTCAAACCCCATTGGTTATGACGGAGATCAATTAAAGAACGGAAATGCTATGGTTATAGACCCTTACGGGGAAGTTTTGGCAGAAACCAGAAGTTTTAATGCTGAAACGGTGACCGTTGCCATTAACCGGCAGGCGGTTGAGCAATCCGGTGGAATGAGATATCGACAGGCCAGACGACCGGAATTATATGGAGATATCCTTAGCACCTCACATCATGCGATAACCCAGCCAGTATGGCTGAAGGAGGACCGCCAGTAAGGAAATTCAAGACATTCTTACCACTTACCGGGAACTGCGGTCGGCTTTTTGTGGTTCTTTCCCTGCCACCGGATAACTCTTAACTGTTTTAGTCAGGGAATTGATCTGCTAATTGGTTGATGAAATATCGAAGTCAACTAAAATATTTGGTGCTATCTGATCTCCATTTGGGTGAAAAGGACAGCTTACTCACACCTGAACACTCTGATGATCCAAAATTAGTGAATTACTTAGGCCGTTGTCTGGCCGATCTGAATGATTCCTTTAACGCCTACTCAGACACATTGCCTGGTATGATCCTAAATGGTGACATATTGGGCCTGGCCTTCAGCAGCTATAGTCAAAGTCTTCCGGTGTTTAAGCATTTACTGAAGTCTTTAATATCCGAACACCAGTTATGTGATCACATAGTTTATATACCTGGAAATCACGATCATCATATATGGAATCTGACCAAGGAGCAGCATTATCTCCATTTACTAAGAAATAATCACCCTGAAGGTGCTATTCCAAATTTGCAGAACAGCTCACCGGTAATATTTGATGAAGGGTTTAAAAGTGACTTTCTTGAAGCAGTCATGGTAAGTGGATCCAAAGTAAAAATTAGAGTGTACTATCCAAATTTTTTGTTAGCGGCCACCCGGGCAGACCAACCCAATATCTTGTTTCATCATGGACATTTCTCAGAAGACACCTATCGGTTCAACAGCTTGGCTATGCAGGCATTCTACCCCAAAATGGAGTTGCCAATGTCCCCGGAAAGCCTGGAATCAGATAATGGTTCATGGATTGACTTTGCCTTCAGTCAAGTTGGCAGAAGCGGAGAGGCCGGTAAGCACTTTGAGCGCCTGATGAATACCCTAAGCCAAAAGGAAAAGCTGGAGTCTGAAATAGAGCCGTTATCCCGTAACCTGGCTAAAGCGGTAAACTTTCCATACCTTCCGATGGAGTGGACAGAAAGGATTCTGGCTAGAACTTTGTTGTCAAAAATTGCCGAAGAAATAAGATCAGAACGATATCAGGGTAAAATCACCTGCTCCGATAGCACCCTCAAAGGCTTACTTTCTTATGTGAGCGAACTGTGTTCCCAGATCTTGGATGATCATATTGATCCCAGGCAATCTCTGACGGTAGTTTGGGGTCATACCCATAAGCCATTTGAAAAGCGAACATCCACAGATCACTACCCTAAGTTAAAAATAGTGAATAGCGGAGGTTGGGTGCTTCCTCCTGAGTTTTCTCCTAAGATCGGCGCTTCCATAGTTATAGTTGATCAGTACCATGATGTTCAGTCCTTGAGACTGTATAATGATGGGGAAGGGGGTGGCAGAATGATTTTTGAAGTTAAAAATCTGGAAGGGGACCAGCCATCCCAATTGCAGGCAGAGATCATGGACTACCTCTATCCCGGAGGTCAGCTTCATCCGTTATGGGAGGAATTAAAATCGGCAATTACCAATGAGATCCAAAACCGTAGAAAATCAGCTGTCAATGACTGAATGCACTGACGTAGCTATTATAGGTTCCGGGTTTGGCGCTTCGGTGGCAGCCCTTAGATTTAGCGAAGCAGGCTTTAAAGTTATGGTTTTGGAAAGAGGAGGCTGGATATCACGGGAGGGATTTGAAGCTGATGATGATATGTTCTGGTTACCGGAAAAAGGACGGTGTGGTATGAACGATTTTAAAAAATGTGGCCGAAATGTAATACCATGGCTGGGAGCAGGAGTGGGCGGAGGATCTCATGTTTATGCGGCTACTCTAAAAAGACGTGAGTTTTTTGATGATTTTCCCGGAGGAATTACAGTGGAGGAAATGGACAGTTATTACCGGAAGGCGGAACAGATGATGGAGGCCGTAAAATACCCGGACTATCCTCCTTATAACCAACTGCCTGCATACCGCATTTTCCGCCAAGCAGAGCAGCAATTACTGGCTGAACGACCAGATCTGGTTGAGGCTACCGGTGACATACTTTTGGGAATTTCTTTTGCTCCTCCTGATAAAAAACCTGGAGAAGTATTTATTAACCGGCATGGAGCCAAACAAAGGTATTCAGATCCTGATGAGCAAAAAATTTTGGGTGGAGATATTGAAGTTAAGAACTCCCTGGATAAGAATTATCTCTATTTGGCCATGAAAAAGGGAGCCAAGGTGGAGGCCTTCAGGGAAGTAACTCAGATAAAACCATACCCTGAACTGGGGTATGAGATCACTTGGCGTGATCCGCGGCGAGATCACCAAGGCCACGGCATGGTGCAAGCTAAAATACTGATTTGTGGAGCAGGCGCGATCGGCACCACCGAACTATTGCTTAGGAATAAAATACAATACGGAAACCTGCCTAACTTATCTGAACAATTGGGGAAAAGTTATTTTTCCAATGGCGATTACGTCACTTTTTTGGCCCCTAAGAAAGGTCTGCTGATCTCCTGGTTGGGCGTAATTTTGGCCCTAGCAGGAGTCCTGGGAAATCTTTTTTGGTTAACCATTTTGGGGGTCATCCTGTATGTGGGGGGCTGGATCAATTCCGGGAAAAGGGCCCAGCCTGATAAGGGAACCACCAATAGTGATTACATCCGATTTAAGCACCGTGATGGCAGTACCCAGGGTGCCTATATTGAAGGGGGTAGATATCCCACTCCCATCAAGGCGGGAATTGCGGTAACCATGAGCTTGCTAAAAGCCTTCAGACCTTCAAGGTATAAAACCATCAGCAGGTTAGTAAATTGGATGGGGCGCTATGTTCCGCTTTTTGAATTGGTAGAAAGATCTTGGCCAATTCCCATGCTTATGATGGGTCGAGATGACGCTAAGGGACAATACCTATTGAATGAAAAGGGAAATTTGGAGATCAAGTTCCCTTTTGATCAGCATGAACCTTACATCGGATATTTGAATAGATTGGGGCGATTATTTGCCAGGAAAGCCAAAAGCTATTTCATTCCAAATGCTATAGCTAAGATTTTTAAGATCATTGAAGTTCCCCACAACCTTGGCGGGGCTTTAATGGGAGAAAGCATTGATCAAGGGGTGGTAGATACCTATGGTAGAGTTTACCAATACGACAATTTTGTGATTCTAGACGGCTCCATTATTCCCGCTTCACTTGGGCCTAATCCGGCCAATACTATTTTAGCACTTGCAGAGCGTGGTTGCGAAGTAGTAATTAAGCAGTTTCAAAAACATGGTAAAATAACTGCTGGTTAAGAAGGCTTATTCGCTTCCACATACTCCTTTAATATTTCATATATACTGTGCTCTGGATTTTGAAAGCGATTGGGTTTATATTCTAACTCCAGCTTATCCAGAAGTCGGCAGATATTAAAACCGGTGACGTAATAATAGGCAGGCATAATTTTGGTGCGCTCTATAAAGTGAGGTTTTTGTTCAAATGGTAAGGAATCCTTAAACATCGCGAAATTATGGAACAATGAATCACACCCCATCAGGTCTTCAACATGCATTTGGGCAAACTTGCCTGCTAGATAATATTCAATATACCGGGCTGTTCCCTCAATTGTTTCCCAAAAATCTTCCATAATGGCAAGATTGAAGGATGAAGAATCTGCAAAACCACTTCGTCGTTGCTCCCTCAATTTTATAAATTCATCGAGATACAGATCTAATGAATCCTGGTTTTCGCTTTTAATACATCCTATTAATAATTCATTTTCCAGCTTTAAAGTATGCTGAAAACTGGCATTAGTGAGGTAGTAAGTACTGAGGGTATCAGCCGCCATCCCTATAAGGTTTTGCAGGTAAAATAGAGAAGGTTGGTGTGAAAATTGGAAGCTGTGAAAATATTCATGCATAACCAGAGGCAACCAGTCTTCAGTGGTTTTGAAATCCGGTACAAACTCAGTCATCGATTCAACATCAGAACATAACATCATGGGACGAAAAAAATACAAGGAATTACTGTCAGCAAAGTTCATTCTATTTTCCATATGGAAAGGTTGATCATCAAGTCTTCGGTTTAACTTTAAAAGAGTATGTTCGTAACAGGTAATGGTACGGTACTCATGGTGGGGAAATGACCCCTCTTCCAGAAAGGCGGCATAAGTGGTTCCACTGGTAAAATACAATAAAGGTGGATTATGATCTCCTCCTGATAAACCTGGCCAAATTCCATTATCAATCACGGTCTTACTCTTGAAAAATAGGGGTAAATCGATCGCACACCACACAATCGGATGCTGATAATTGGAATTTACTGTCATAGTAAGTGCAGCTAATTA
The DNA here is from genome assembly GCA_965224285.1 of Cyclobacteriaceae bacterium. GTDB lineage: Bacteria > Bacteroidota > Bacteroidia > Cytophagales > Cyclobacteriaceae > JAJCYK01. The sequence continues at coordinate 705,108 of OZ245043.1, read as the reverse complement.
ACATTAGCGGGATAATACAAGTCCAAATAGTTTTAGGAAGCAGATACACAACTCCGAGGATAACCAATTTGCTTTAATTAATTTATCGGGTTGTGACAATTAAGAATAAATTAAATGTATTAACGAGTTGCTCAAGACGTATATCAAACCCGTCATAGCAATACGGTTATTTGTAAATCTTCCTTTCAAATAATTACCTTGCTCTTGTTTAGACCTCTTTTATGACTTACTACAAATATTGGTACCTACCGTTGTTACTGTTTTCCACTCTGCAAATATCTGGTCAGAATTATAGATTCATGACCTATAACATCAAGTATGACAACCCTTCAGATACGGTCAATCACTGGTCTAAACGCAGGGGTACCATGATTGAAATGTTCAAGTATTATCAACCTGAAGTGTTTGGCATTCAAGAAGGTCTCCATCATCAAGTGATGTATATTGACAGCAGTCTCAGCAGCTATGGATATTTTGGCGTGGGCAGGGATGATGGCGCTTCCGAAGGAGAATATTGCGCAGTTTACTATCAAAAGGAACGTTTCTCAATAAACCTAAGAGGCACCTTTTGGTTGTCTCCCACGCCAGAGAAGGTTTCTAGAGGCTGGGATGCCGCTCTGGAGAGGATCTGCACCTATGGCCTTTTTACTGATAAACATTCCGGGAAAAAGTTTTGGGTATTCAATACTCATTTTGATCATCGCGGAAGCCTGGCGCGGGACCAATCGGCCGAACTTGTGGTAGAAAAAATACGCGAGCTGAATTCTGAGAATTTGCCGGTGGTCTTGATGGGCGACCTCAACGCCACTCCCCAAGAAAAGCCCATTACTACCCTAAATGGGTTTTTAGAATTAGGTTACTCCATCAGCAGCAAACCTCTATATGGCCCAGTCGGAACTTATAATGGATTCTCCAGTGAACCGTCGGAGCGGCTGATTGATTATATTTTTGTAAAGGGTTTTACCGTAAATGCCTATAGGCATATTGACGACACGCTGCCTACCGGGCTGCACATCTCAGACCACCTGCCGGTGATGTTGGAAGGTGCGATCATGGGGGATCATTAGATTATGGCAAACCAGCATATTTCTAAGGTAGCCTTACTGGTTCGTGATTATGATGAAGCTCTGAGTTTTTATATCGATAAGCTGGGCTTCGAAAAGTTGGAAGATACCACCCTTTCAGAGACCAAGAGATGGGTGGTTATTAAGCCACCGGCATCTGAAGAATGTGGTTTGCTGTTGGCCAGGGCCGTAGGAGAACGTCAATTGGGGGCCGTAGGTAACCAAACCGGCGGCCGGGTATTCATGTTTTTATATACCGATAATTTTGAACGGGATTTTCAGCTTTTTAAATCCAAAGGAGTACGTTTTGTGCGGCCCCCTAAAATGGAATCCTATGGAAAAGTAGCGGTATTCGAAGATCTCTACGGAAACCTGTGGGACCTTATTCAGCCGACTGGGTCATTTCAATAAAGGACGGCGGGTCTAGCGGTCCTTGGTTCGGTACATGAATTTGAGTCCGGACCAATCTTTATCAACTGCACACACCTTAGTGTCTACCAACCCCCGCTGCAATACATAGGTACGAATCGAGTCTCGATCCAGTTCTGAAGCAATGGTCGAAGTTTTTTTGGGCCATGAAATCCATAGAATGCCCTTCTTTCTCAAATGGCCAATTACCGAATTATAATAAGTTTCCAACTGGTTAAAATTTGTACAAAACATATGTATAAAATCCAATTCCTCCCCTTCATCCGCCATAACTACTGGTGGCAGCTGGTAAAAAAGATCAAAATAGTGATCTGGAGGATTTAGGATATTGATCCTGAAATCCTGTTTGATGCCCAACTTTTTCTCTAAGTGGGATGAGGAGTTTCCGACAGTAGACACCATAATATGAACTTTAATAAGGTAAAAATTTAACCGTTTATCAAAATCACCAGACTCGGTTGAGAGCTGGTTGGTATATTTAGCATTTAAAGTAAAAATTCAGAATCAAATGCTTAAAGCTTTTCTTACATTTTACCTGACCTTAACTTTCATATTGCCGCTGACCGCACAGGAAGTGGACTATACGGAACATTTGGATTTGGCGTATGCCAAGGAGGAAGGCAATCCCCAAGATACTCTGCGGAAATTAAATTTGGTTTTGCCAACTGCTCAGGACAAGCCTCCACTGTTCATTTGGATTGGTGGAGGAGCCTGGTCCTTCGTGGATCGCAATGTTGAATTGCCTTTGGCCCGGCAATTTGCCCAAGAGGGAATTGCAGTGGCTACTATCGGCCACCGGCTAAGTTCGGGTGTTTGGAAAGATCCCGAAAGGACTACCGGAGTGAAACACCCGGCCCATATCATGGATTTGGCCCTGGCGGTCCGCTGGTTGATCGACCAGGCCGATGAATATGGATATGATTCCAATCGGGTTGTTGTAGGCGGGTTCTCATCCGGAGCGCATTTGGCAGCATTGATAAGTTTGGACCACAGCTATCTTGAAGCAGTAGATTTAGATAAATCGGTGCTGAAAGGAGTTATTCCGGTAGCAGGAGCGTACGATATCGACAGTTATTACCATGGATTTTTAAATAGTGAAAACAGCCAACATCTGGCGGAGCAACATGTTCAGGCTGTCTTTGGTGAAACCAAAAAGCATTTTGAGCTAGCTTCCCCCACTTCTTATGTGTCCAACATCTCAGTACCTATGTTGTTGATGTCCGAGCCGGGCACCTATGATTATACCAAGATCCTGGAGGATCTGATTAAGAAGGAAAAATTTACTGCTTTCGATGTGGTTCACATCGAAGAATTTGATCATGCTGGTCTTTGGAGACACCTTTCCAATGCAGGGGTTAGCAAGTATCGTGATATGATGGTGGAGTTTATCCAAGATCCCCAACAGACCACCAATCCCTAGTTAGTTAACGGTTTCTCAAGCTTTTCTTTAGACCGTCCGGTTATGAAGATTTGTCGTCCGAAAATGGACATATTTTAGGGGAGATCGTTCTTTTGTCTGGCCTTAAAGCTTTGAATAAAGCAAATTCAGAGCGATTTCTACTTTGGGCACAGAAATTGACCAACAGCGGGTGAATTTGAACCTGAAGCATGAAAAATCTTTTACTAACCATAATTTTAAGCTCAAGCATAACCCTGGTTTATTCTCAAGCAGGATCCGTATCAGGATCCATCGTGGATGAAAATGGAGATCCGGCTGCATTTGTGACTACCGTTCTGTTAGATCCAGATTCGGCCATGATCAAAGCGGATTACTCTAAAGACGATGGTTCGTATTCTTTTGAGCAGATAAATCCGGGAACCTATCGGTTACAACTAAGTTCGGTACAGTATCAACCATTTATTTCCCAGCCATTCGATCTGAAAGCAGGTGAAGCGAAACAGCTTGACCAAATTCAGGCTCAATCAGCTGTGACCCAGCTGGAAGATGTCAAGGTGACCGCCACCCGGCCTTTGGTAGAAATACAGCCCGATAAAATGGTATTCAACGTGGAAGGTAGCGTTAACGCTCAAGGTAACGATGCCATGGAATTGCTGCGTAAGGCACCGGGTATAATAGTCGATAATAACGACAATATTATTCTACAGGGAAAGAATGGAGTTCGGATATATGTAGACGGCAAGCCCACCCAATTGCGAGGGGAAGACCTGGTTGCCATGTTACGCAGCCTGCAATCGGAAGATATTGAAAAACTGGATATCATTACTAATCCATCTGCCAAGTATGACGCCGAAGGCAATGCCGGCATTATCGATATACGGTTGAAAAGAGATAAAAATTTGGGAATGAACGCCACCCTTAACCTGGGTTATGATGTAGGGCAGAAGGACCGGTATCGTGGAGGATTTAGTACTAATTACCGCAATAAAAAGTTTAGCTGGTTTGGCAGCTATAATTATGTAGATAATGAAGGCGCTAACTTCACCAATTTGTTTAAGGAGTTGAATGGCAATTTCCTGGATCAAACCAGCTTCTCCACCTGGTCCTATCAAGGGCATAGCTTTCGGACCGGTTCCGATTTTTACCTGAATAAGCAACATACCATAGGTTTTGTAATAAATGGCAGCATTGCTGAAAGGGGAGGGGAGACAAATTCTACCACTCCATTTGGGAGTCTGGCCACCGGGGAAATAGATCAAATACTTCAGGCCAACAATCGCCGAACTTTTGAAACCGATAATATCCAAACCAATGTGAATTACCAATATCAGAATGATATGGGTACCAGTCTCAATGTGGATGGGGATTATGGATACTACTGGAATGATGGCGGGCTGTATCAACCCAACCTTTATCTGGATCCCAGCGGCGAAACGGTAGAACTAGAACGAATATTCACGGATGAGCAGCGCACCCGTATTGACATTAAGACCTTAAAAGCAGATTACCAACGCAATTTTGCAGGAGGTACCTTAGGGGCTGGCGCTAAATGGTCTGATGTGGAAACAGATAACCTTTATAACTTCTACAGTGTACAGGAGAGTGGTAATATACTGGATATCGATCGAAGCTCAGCATTTGATTACAGCGAAAAAGTATTGGCAGCCTATGCTAGCTATGCCAGGAAGCTGGGGGAAAAATATTCCTTTAATGCCGGTATCCGAATGGAGCATACCAGGTCCAATGGAATATTGGAAAGTATGAAAGTAAACGAGTTGGATCAGGTAAAGCGTGAGTATACTGACTTCTTTCCTTCCGGTGGTATTACCTATCAGCCTAATAAGGCTCATAAATTGGCATTGAATTACAGCAGACGAATAGACCGACCGGGCTATAAGGATTTGAATCCATTTGAATTTAAACTTGATGAACTGACCTTTCAGAGAGGCAACCCCTTTTTGAACCCTCAATACACCAACAGTTACCAATTGAGTCATACCTTTAAGTCAAAGCTAACCTCTGGATTGAGTTATAGTCATACTACTGACTTTTTCGCCCAGGTAACCGACACTACCGGACAAAGAGGTAGTTTGATAAGCCGCCAAAATATAGCCGATGCCCGCAATTCAGGGCTAAATATCAGCTACCCTTTTGATGTGGCTAAATGGTGGAGCATCTATTCAAACATAACTTTATATCATGTCTCCTATGATGCTGATATCGAAGGTTCTGTAATTGATCTAGATCAGACAACATACAATATTTATGTTCAGAATAGTGTGTCACTACCTCAGGATTTCAAGCTTGAAGTAAGTGGTTGGTATAATTCACCATCAGTTTGGGGCGGTACCTTCAAAACCGGTGATATGTGGAGCCTGAACCTGGGACTAAAGAAATCTTTATGGGATAATCGTGGCAATCTTACCGTCAATTTAACCGATGTGTTCAAGACCCAGGAGTGGAATGGGGTAAGCGAATTTGCAGGGTTGACCATTCGGGGAGATGGAGGGTATGATTCACGGCGCTTTAAGATTGGGTTAAGCTATAATTTTGGTAATAGTCAGGTAAAAGTGCGCAAGCGCAAGACGGGGTTGGAAGATGAATCCAATAGAATCCAGGATTGACGATCTTTCAGAGTTATTTAAATGTTACTCCTACATGATTTTGATTAAGCCCTGGATTAATAGCTAGAGACTTATTTTTCTTTTTACTTCGTCACTAACTGGAGGGATATGCAGAATTACGAATTACGAAAGACGAAAGACGAATGTTGGACACATGGTGACCTCGTATTTCTTGCTTCCTCCTTAGTGCTGAATTTTTTGCTTCGCCGCCCATAAAGAGAGTTTGGGTATCGTGACTACCTCGGCAGCACTGGTATTGCTGTAGATAGCAGCGCTGTTTAAGCTCATTCTTTCTAGGAGGATAGTTGACTTTGGTTCCGGTGGAGCGGATTAATTTGCAAACTTAATCCAGGTTGAGGGATGTGCGATCTCATGATTCATACAAAACATCACCAGGCTGTCATTGCGCGCGTAGCAAAGCAATCCTATAAGTAGCAGCTTGGTAATTTACTTTGGCGCCTGGTATTAGCTCTGGTGGGTATTAATTTTAAATTGCCGCATTGTTAAAGCTCATTCTTTCTAGGAGAATAGTTGACTTTGGTTCCGGTGGAGCGGATTAATTTGCAAACTTAATCCAGGTTGAGGGATGTGCGATCTCATGATTCATACAAAACATCACCAGGCTGTCATTGCGCGCGTAGCAAAGCAATCCTATAAGTAGCAGCTTGGTAATTTACTTTGGCGTCTGGTATTAGCTCTGGTGGGTATTAATTTTAAATTACCGCATTGTTTAAGCTCATTCTTTCTAGGGGGATAGTTGACTTTGGTTCCGGTGGAGCGGATTAATTTGCAAACTTAATCCAGGTTGAGGGATGTGCGATCTCATGATTCATACAAAACATCACCAGGCTGTCATTGCGCGCGTAGCAAAGCAATCCCATAAGTAGCAGCTTGGTAATTTACTTTGGCGTCTGGTATTAGCTCTGGTGGGTATTAATTTTAAATTACCGCATTGTTTAAGCTCATTCTTTCTAGGGGGATAGTTGACTTTGGTTCCGGTGGAGCGGATTAATTTGCAAACTTAATCCAGGGATCCCAGCAGTGAGACTAAAACGAATAAAGGATCAGAAATCAGTATCCTTTGAATCCAGATCCAATTCTTTTATCCAAATGTTACGGTATAAGACATTATGTCCTTCAGCTTGCAGCTTGATCCCACCCGGACGATCTGTAATTCCCTTTCCTTCCTGATTGCCGCCATCCAAGCCAGAATTGGCGCCACCCCATACTTGGTTGATCTTTTGGTTGGTATGCACTTTTTTGCCATTGAAATACACGGTAGCCATAGCGGGCTCTACCCGCTTCCCGTCAGCAAATCGGGCGGCTTTGAACACTACGTCGTAAGCATTCCACTTACCCACTCCATGGTAGGCATGATAAGGAGAGGGAGTCTCATTAATAATGGCACCCATACCGTGCTTGGTGCTATCTCCATCCAGGATTTGGATCTCGTAACGGTTTTGTAGATATACACCGCTGTTTCCTTTCGGTTCGCTGATAAAAAATTCCACATGTAATCTAAAATCCCGAAATTTCTTCCTGGTCACAATATCAGCTGCCCCATATTTACCACCGGCAGCAGCCGGGTCGTTACTGTTAAATACTTTACCTTTTCCCTCAGGATCATCCTGTAAAGCCCAGGCAATGGGCATAGTGGCAGCCAATCTGGGACCTTCCCAGTAAATCCAGTTGGCGTGTAAAGATTCCTCACTTCCGTCAAACAACACTATGGCATCGGCTGGTGGAGCAGTATTTACCCCAACATCTTGGGCTATTATGAGGGTTGGACAAGTGAAGATTAATATAAATAAGGTAATATTTAATAGTTTACCGTATGGGCTGTAAGTCATCTTTTGAATAAATTAAATTTTAGTGGAAATTGCCTTCTTTAAACTATGCTAAATGAAAGATAAAATAATTAATCGAATGCATTCGCTATTGCTGGCCTTTTGTTGGGGATTGATACTTCTCTCGTCCTGTGTGGAAGATTCAACTAAGCCAGATGAAGAGAGGCACAAAAGGCCAAATATCTTATTCATCATGTCTGATGACCATGCTTACCAGGCTATAAGCGCTTATAGCGACCATCTGATACAAACACCCCACATTGATCGGATCGCCAAACAAGGTATGCTGTTCACCAACGCTTCTGTGACCAACTCCATTTGTGCCCCGTCGAGGGCTACCATTCTCACTGGCAAGCACACTCACCTCAATGGTAAGATCGATAACATGATGCCATTTGATACTACTAATGTTACTTTTCCTCAACTAATGCAGCAGTCAGGTTATCAGACGGCTATGTTTGGAAAACTACATTTCGGCAATAACCCGAAAGGTTTTGATCAGTTTAAAATTCTGCCTGGTCAGGGTACTTATTATAATCCGGATTTTATCACCAAGGATGAAGGGAAGATCCAATTGGAAGGATATACCACAGACCTCATCACCGATATGACCCTGGATTGGTTAAGCCAGGAGCGGGATACTGCCAAGCCGTTTCTGCTCATGTACCTGCACAAGGCACCTCATCGGGAATGGCTTCCCCCCAGAAGACACTACCGGGAGTTTACCCAACGTACTTTTAAGGAGCCTCCGACTTTATTTGATGATTATGCAGGGAGGGGTACTGCCGCTAAAGAGGCCGAGATGAATATCCTGGAGCACATGAATTGGGCAGGGGACTCAAAGATCTATCCGGAAGTGATGGATGAGCTTAATATTCCCGAAGCCATCCACTGGGATAAAGCAGCATTTGAACGGGAGGTGGGCAGACAGAACCAGGCACAAAGGGCTTCTTGGGATTCGGTATACCGTCCTATCAATGAGGATTTTAAATCGAAGTATGCCGGTATGTCCAAGGAAGACCTAATGCGATGGCGATATCAGCGTTACATGCAGGATTACCTGGGATGCATTGCCGCAGTGGATGACGGGGTTGGGAGGGTATTGGACTATCTAGAAGCCAACGGTTTGAGTGAAAATACTATGGTGGTGTATACTTCTGACCAGGGCTTCTATCTGGGAGAACATGGTTGGTTTGATAAAAGATTTATCTATGATGAATCATTTAAAACTCCGTTAATGATCAGTTGGCCAGGGGTGATAGAACCCGGCAGCGAAAGCCAGGAATTGGTACAGAATCTCGATTTTGCCCAAACTTTTTTAGAAGCCGCTGGCATTCAAGCCCCTGAAGATATGCAAGGTGAAAGTCTTATGCCACTACTTTCTGGCAATGATCAGCAATGGACTCGTGATGCCGTCTATTATCATTATTACGAATATCCCAGCGTACATATGGTAAAACGCCATTACGGGATAGTCACCGACCAATACAAACTTGCTCATTTTTATTACGACATCGATGAGTGGGAATTATATGACCGTACCGATGATCCTCTGGAAATGAAAAATGTATATCATGATGCTGAATATAGCGATGTGGTGGAGGAATTGAAAATGCGGCTGAGCCAACTAAGGGAGAAGTATCAGGACTCCGTCGAATTAGACCAAAGATATATTGAGATCTATGAGAATCGTCGATAGAGTTAATGGCTACTAGCTAATTCGGCGGTTTTCAGAGTTTCCAAATAAGAGATCAAATCGACTAATTCCTGTTCACTCATGGCCAGGTGCAACCCAGCGGGCATCAAGGATTGATTTAGAGGTTCAATACTGGCAATGTCTTCCCTATCCAAATCCCTGGATAACCCACCCATGGTTCTCAAGATCAAACTTTCAGGGGTTTCAGAGGCTATGAAACCGGTATGTATCACTCCATCCTTCAAATGCACGCTGTACCCTTCATAACCAAAATTGATCCCGGCAGAAGGTTGGGCAATCGAAGCCAACAGGGCCTTTTTAGCCAGTTTGGAACCGATCTCGGATAGATCAGGCCCGAAGTTAGTACCCTGACCATTCACCTGATGGCAGCTGGCACAGTGGGTACTGAAGATCTCGGATCCTCTATTGGCAGCGCCCTGGTTATGATCCAGTTTTTCTAACACCGTTGATAAATTCTGAAATCCCTGCTCATTGTCCAACGAAACGGACATTGCCTCTCTAATGTCACTATTGAAGGCGGAGAGTAACAGCACTGAAGTTTTTTGTCGCAATGAAGCAGGAAGTTCATTGTTTTCAAGCATACGATATAAAGCTTCTTGTCCCCCCCAGGTTTGATTAAGAGCCTCTACTGCCAACTCTGAGTTTACGGAGTCACGGCTGAGGTTTACCTGGGCCCTTAGAAATTCTCTAACCTCAGACTCCCCACTACGGCCCAGAAGCATCATTATTTTTCGACGTTGTGTTGATTCGCTTTCATCAAGGGCCTTAATTATCAGCTCCAGCCCATTCCTATTTAGTAAAAGATTGGCAGCTTCCTGGCTGAGTTCAGCATCAGATCCATTCACAGCCATATCCAGCAAGTATTGGTTTTGTTCAGGTAAATTTTGGTTGCGTACAATATCCAAGTATTCCTCCGATCCCTTGATCTTAGGGAGCAGATTATTCAACCTTTGTTTTATGGACCCTGATTTAGATACATATTCCGGACTTAACAATCCTAATACGTAGGTGTCGATCTTAATTTGCATAGGGTGATCCAATCCCAACAAACCCGCCAGCAGGACCTGGGACTGGTCATTGGGATGAAAATGAAACGCTCGTAAATAGCTTTTAATCTCCTCCTCACTGGATTTACCATCAGCAATTAAGTTGGCCAACAGGGGAAGGGCTGCTTTTCCCCTTACTCTCCAAATAATATCCCGCCCCATAGGGGAGTTCCAGTTGTCGCCTACCTGATCCAACCAGTAATCCAGAATCGCATCCGGGTGCCTGTCGGAAGCAATTCCCAATGCTTCAAGGTACCATCTATCGTTGCCGTCATACCCCCCGGCTAAAGTACTCCACCATTGAGGTAGTTTTTCATGGTCATAGCCATATAAAGCGATAGCTACTTCTCGGCGCACTTGGGGACTTCGGTCTGAAACCAGTTTGGAGATATATTCCGGTAAATTTTCGGAAGCTCTTTGTCTGGCCAATCTTAGGGCGGTTATTCTCAGATTTGGATCATCATGTTCAAGTCCCAGCGAGATGTAATGTGGTGCCTTTCCCTCTATATTTCCTAACAGCCATAAGGCCCGGGCCTTTTTATCAACTTCCGATTGAGTCCAAAGATCTTCAAGATAGGGGATGGCCTTATCCTGCATGGCATGCAGATAGTGCCAGGATAAATATTGCCGGGCTAGGTTGGGGCTTAAAAGCCCATTTATGGCTTGCTCAGGGTTCTCCAGTTTGAATTCATCCACGTCATAAGTAGTTTCAGAAGGTGCAAGTCGATAAACTCGGCCTCGATCAGGATCACCCATTTTATGTCCACCTACTCCCGGGTCGTACCAGTCAGCAATAAATAGGGATCCATCAGGGGCTACGCAGATATCAGAGGGGCGAAACCACTCGTCCTTTCCTTTAACCAAATTGTTGATCTGCGCAGTGAATCCGGCGCCTTTGAGAGCAGTAGGATAGCTGCGCACCACATTATGTCCGGGTTCGCAGTGTATCATTTGATTTTTGAAGGTTGAAAGCAAATCACCGGTGTAGTACACCATTCCCGTAGGGGATCCGGAGCCAGTATGAAGTAAGTTGGGTACTACCCCGGGGTCATTTAAGTGCCAATGCCTTTGTGGGATATCCTTGTGCATGCCTATACGTTTCTGCCGCCAACCCGCTCCCGTTATTTCATCGGTAAATCCATAGTTGCCATATTCCATAACAAAGTTGATACGAGTTGCACGATTTCCGTCATCATCGTTATCCGATTGCCATATATTCCCGTAAGGATCTACGGCAAGTTCGAAATTATTGCGAAAGTTATGACCTAATACCTCCAACTGAGAACCATCGGGATTACAACGGAATACCATCCCCTGCCGGAAGGGCTTTCCTTCGGCTACCACCGGTCGTCCAAATTGGTCGGTTATGGGTTGTCCGTTGGCATCCAAAAGCTGATATCCTTCATTACCGAAGTTGAAATAGAATTTACCGTCAGGTCCGAAGGTAAAGGCATGCACTCCGTGATCGTGCTGTACCCCTTTTATACCTGAAAATAGCACCTCCTTTTTATCGGCTCTACCATCCCCATCTTCGTCTGTAAATACCAAAACCGAAGGGCTGCAAGATACAATCACTTTAGGGCCCGCCACCCAGATCCCCAGCGCAGAGTTAATTTCCGGACCCTGATAAAAAACCGTGCTTTGGTCAGCCGCCCCATCACCGTTGGTATCTTCTAAAATGAGGATCCGATCACCTTCCTTCCTTTCTTTATAGTCCGGGTTGAGATTGGTGCGGTAGTTAAAAGCTTCACATACCCATACTCTCCCATTTTCATCAACAGCAATATTAGTAGGATTGATCATCATAGGCTCTGAGGCAAACAGCTGCAAAGCCAAACCGGAATTAACCTGTATTCCGGAAATGGCATGCTCTGGAAGGCGGCGTGCTTCATCACTAAGGCTTTCGAATTCCACTGGTTTAGGAGGGGTGGCAGTACAGGAACTGAGGGCAATTAGGAGCACCCCGCAGTATTGAGGGAATTTGGGCATTATTCTTTTTCCAAATAAGATAGGCATACTTTTAGGGACATGCTATTTGGGAGTAGACGTTTTGAATCTGGCCAGCGCCTTTTTCGTCTCATCAGATAACACTAATTCACCGCTTACGGCCGCCCGTTCCTCTAACAGGTCGTCCCAATGCTCACAACCCTGCCAGAAGATTTCTTTCAATTTTACTCTGGCCTGGTAATTGGTTCTGGCCAGGTATTCCGCTAGCTCTGACACCTGATGATCCAGCGCTTGCTGGTCTTGATAAACCTGGGCATACAATCCTTTCTCTTTGGCCCATGAAGCGTCATAAAAGGTGTTGGCATTGATAGCCAGTTGACTAAAAGCTGACACTCCAATTTTGCGCTCCACTGCCGGGCCCACTACAAAGGGTCCAATGCCGATGTTTAATTCACTCAATTTTACCGAAGCAAACTTGGTGGCCAGGCAATAATCGGTTGCGGCAGCCAGCCCTACTCCTCCGCCTACTGCTTTGCCTTGAATTCTGCCTATAATCAATTTAGGACACTTCCTGCAGGCGTTTATTACATTGGCAAAGCCCATAAAAAACCGTTTTCCTGTGGGCAAATCCTGGATGTTGATCAATTCCTCGAAACTGGCTCCGGCACAAAAAGTGCGATCGCCACCGCTCTTTAATATGATCACTGATACTTCAGGGGAGGCTCCCACACCTTCTATGGTCTGCGCCAGTTTAGTCAGCAGCTCTCCAGGAAGGGAGTTATGAGAAGGGTGGTAAAACTCTACCTGAGTCACTCCCAAATTTCCAGTATTAGATGTTACATATGGTTCCATATTTTCAGATCAATGAAAACTGCCGGAAATGATGATCAAAATGCTTACGATGCAAAAGATCCCATAACTCCTTGTCCAAATCTCCAAACACCGGATGAAGGTGCTGAGCATCGGGATGTTCTTTAAAGTAGTCTTGGTATTCCCGGTAACTCTTTACCAAATTCTGTTTGGCATCTTCCAGGTGGTCATATCGCAGATCTTCCCGGCTGCCTTTCTTAAGCATGGGGTGCTGGAAATCTTGCGGAAGGGGGTTGTAGTTGTATAATGACGCTTGTAACCTTTCCAATTTTTCTTCTGGAGTGTATAACTCCGCCTTAATATTACCGATTGCCATCTCAAAAACATACTGCAGGTGTTCGACCATATGTTGCGGCGACATTATGCCCCAGAGAGGTTTACTATCCTCATCTAGAGAAGATAGCGTTTTGGTAATGAAGGCTTCATCCACATCATTCAAGGGACATTTCTTCTGCACTAAAGTCAAGATAGTAGCAAATGCCACTAACTCGCCATCCTGATCCAATATTTCCTCATACCATTTTACAATTCCCGAGGGAAACTCCCGCCCTGAGGTATCCCGGTCGATCTTTTGTTTGCAGGTAAGACGGACCTGAATGGTATCGTTGTGATAGATAGGCCGCAAAAATCGGCACTCATCCAACCCGTAATTTGCCGCTACCGGACTTTTGGCTGGATGTACAAATAATCCGGCACCAGCTGAGAGCAGCAGATACCCGTGGGCTGCCCTCTTCTCAAAGATGGTTCCCTGGAGCGAGGTAACATCGGTATGGGCATAAAAATGATCCCAGGTGAGATTGGAAAAATTGATAATATCGGTATCGGTAATGGTCCTTCTATGGGTAAGTATAGACATGCCCGGCTGAATATCCTCAAAGTGGTATCTGAATGGGTGTTGAGGAGTTTCATTGACCTTCCCCCCAGGCTGATATTGTGCAGTGACATGTGATAGGGTGGTGGGTGAGCCTTGAACAGCACAGCGCTGTAAATAGTGCATCACCCCTCGTTTGCCTCCCATTTCTTCCCCTCCGCCGGCACGACCAGGTCCGCCATGCGATAGTAGCGGCATCGGTGAGCCATGGCCGGTACTTTCTGCTGCGCATTCCCGGTTTAGGATAAGGATACGGCCATGATGAGAGGCTGCCTCCCGGGTATATTGGCTGGCTATTTCATCGTCGTAGGTAACGATAGAACTCACCAACGAGCCCTTTCCCATATGAGAAATGGTGATAGCCTCCTCCAGATCCTGGTAGGGCATAATAGTACTTACTGGACCGAAAGCTTCTATATCATGTGTGTTTATCTTTTTTAAAGGTGCATCATTCATCAGCACAAGAGGAGCGAAGAACGCGCCTTGGTTCCACTGGGCATCCAGCGCTTCCAATGACTGGTCTGGTTGACCAATGGCCACCTCGCATTCCTCCAATAAACGCTGAACCTGTTTATTTACTTCTTCCAGCTGTACTTTACTGACCAGTGCACCCATTCTGACATCCTGGTGTTCCGGGTTGCCGATGGTCACTTTTTGCAGGCGCTTGCCCAAAGCAATTTGGAAATCTTCCACAATGTCCTCAGGGACCAAAATTCGTCGAATGGCAGTACACTTCTGACCGCATTTAGTGATGATCTCCCGGTAAACTTCCTTTACAAAAAGATCGAATTCAACAGTTCCCGCCACCGCGTCTCTGCCCAAGACCGCGGCATTTAGGGAGTCAGCTTCCAAATTAAACGGGATGGAATTTTCAATGATATTGGGATGTGCTTTCAGTTTTCGTCCCGTACTGGCAGAACCAGTGAAAGTTACTACATCCTGGGCTATCAGTGGTTCCAAAATTCCTTCCCCCGACCCGCAAATCAATTGCAGCGAACCTTCCGGAAGAATGCCCGAATCAATAATATCCCGCACCATTGCCTGGGTAAGGTAGGAGGTAGGCTCTGCAGACTTTACCACTGCCGGCATCCCGGCCAACCAGTTTACCGAACACTTTTCCAGCATCCCCCATATGGGAAAATTAAAAGCGTTGATATGTACCGCAACCCCTCGCTTCGGAACCAGAATATGATGCCCTATAAAACTGCCCTCACGTGATAGGTTGGCCACTTCACCTTCTACATGAAAAGAGGTATTGGGAAACTGCTTCCTAAGGCTGGCGTAGGCGAATAATGTGCCGATACCGCCGTCAATATCAATCCAGCTGTCGGCCTTGGTAGCGCCAGTTTGATAACTAATGGGGTAGTAGTCTTTCCTTTTTTTATAAAGAAATAAGGCCAGTTTTTTAAGCATCATTCCTCTTTCTTGAAAGGACAATTGTCGCAGAGCTGGATTGCCTATATCCCTGCCATATTGCATGGTATCGGAGAATGACAAACCTTCACTGCCACACACACTTATTAGCTCACCGGTAATGGCGTTATACTGGGGGATACCCTCTCCCTGAGGATCTTTCCATTCACCGCATACATAATTGGCTAGTTTTTTCATTTAGGTTCAAATGTTGAATGTCGAGGCCCTGGTAATAGCCTAAAATTTATTGCCAGTAATTTAACTAAAATCAAGCGGTTATAGAATACTATGATTGTTGAGGAATTCTGGTGCGGGAACAGGATAGCTTCAGACACCAATTAGATTTCATGTAAGTTTGGAGCCCAGGATTGAATTTCTAAACTTCCTAAAATGGGCCCAGTATTCCAATGCCCCTAAAAAGGATTGATTACACTATAGATAGCAACTTTAAGCAAAGTATAGTGAGGTATGGGGTTTCTACCAGGTATGGGGTCTCTACCATATTATAAGGGAATCTCTTTTCCAATAGCAAAAAATGGCATCTGCAAGCTCCTGGTACTTATCACGAAATATTATATGTATCTGATTAAGAATATTTATATAACTCAAGCGCCTGCCTGCCCGGCAGTGTACAGCGAAAGCGGATAGACAGGACTGCAGCCGAGTGAGGACTATGGTAGATTAACTATTGAATGCTGCTCCAGATGAACACTACATTAACAACTATAGTTATTCATGTCACCTCATCGTCATCATGTTCTGTGTGTTTTGACATTTAGTCAAAGCTTGCAGTGATATTTTGCGACCAAACCAAAAATTCATGCTCCATAATTATTTACATACAAATATAAATACCTGGGTTACATATAGCTTGAGGTGCTATTAAGGGTATTATAAGAAATAGATATGGTACTCCGTTTTCCACAAGATATCCAAAGGGCCAAAGCGGCCAACACCTGGATCAATCGTCCCACAGTGCAAAAGGTCGAGGTCGATCTAAATTTAGATCAACAAAGGAGCAGGCAAATAGCAGCTAAGGTAAAAGCGCTATTCAATGACGGTGCTTACCTTTGGACCCTGATTTCCTTTGCAGTTTCGTTTTCTGCTCTTATACTGGGATGTTATCTGCTCAATAATGAAATCAGCTGGTCGGTAGTCGGTATAAGTTGCGGCATCTCATTGCTGGTATCCATAACCATCAAGTTATTCGGCTTGTATATCACTCATCTTAAACTAGAGGCGGAATTGCAGGCCTTGGAAGAGCTGATTGATCAGGAAAAACATGGCCAGATTTTAATGGTTTACGATTCAGTACATAAATTTGGCCACTTGACCGGTACCTGAGTGGTTTAAAATGAGGCTTGTTTTGACCTTTCCTTTGGAATGATGCTGCCATCATGTATATAGGGAATTATTCAAAACTCCCTGC
This sequence comes from Cyclobacteriaceae bacterium, assembly GCA_965224285.1. Classification (GTDB taxonomy): domain Bacteria; phylum Bacteroidota; class Bacteroidia; order Cytophagales; family Cyclobacteriaceae; genus JAJCYK01. The sequence goes on along the minus strand of OZ245043.1, from coordinate 688,452 downwards.
GCCTATCGCGAAAATATAAGGCTGCCGATTCACTATCTCTATAGAAGGGATACCCCGTCAATGTCGGTAAAAATAATGGCGGTCAGTCGATGTTAGTGGTCCAGGTTGAGTGAAACACCAATTTATCTATATGTAATCAATTTAAAATGCTGATTTTCCTGTTAGTTAATAACGTTAGTGATCAGCTGGAACAGTTCCTAGCCAGGACAATCCCAAAATTGAATAGACCCAGGTCCATAAAAAGTCAATAACCTAAAATGGGATTTCCGTGGCTGTAGTTTTATCTTATCTATTACTATTAATCAAATTATCCTAATCAAATGAAATTTTACCATACCTTTTTAATCGCGGCATTCCTGGCAGCTTGTGCTGAGGAGGAACCTTTCGAAACCACCTTGCCAATTGAAGTGCATAGCCAATCACCTCATGGCTTGGATGTCGATCACAATCGCAATTTGTCCGTGCACCTGGATGGGGAACAGGAACGTCCTAACCCGGTAGATACCAGAGCCCAGGGGCAGGCTATTTTCAAATTAAGTAACGACGGGGAATCGCTCCATTTCAAATTGATTGTAGCCAATATCGAAGATGTGCGGATGGCACACTTGCATCGCATCAATGATCCCGTCAGTGCTACCGGTGAGATAGTGGTATGGCTTTATCCCGATGGCCCTCCGCCGCAACTCATTCCCGGGAGGACCAATGGCACACTGGCAGAAGGGGAGATCACCGCCAATTCTCTTACAGGTTCACTGGAAGGCAAAAGCCTGGAAGATCTGATAGATGCTATGAATGATGGTGAGATTTACGTAAATGTTCACACCATCGCTAATCCTCCAGGAGAGATCAGGGGGGATATCGAAGGTGAGAATGAACCTTCATAGAGGTTGAGTGTCTTAGAGTCAATCCCAGGGCTGTTAAGTTCTGGGATTTTTTTGTACTGATGGTAGAACCGGTATCTAACAGTCTTCAAGGTCCCGGTTTGATAAATTCGGTTATCTTTAACCTGCAATAATCCATCAACAAATCAAAAAAACTGTTACTTCTGAACAAGAATTGGTACAGGGGCTTAACTCGAAAAATCCTGAGATTTTTGGGAAGCTTTATGAACAGTATTCTCCCGCCCTTTTTGGGATAATCAAAAGGATTGTGGTAAACCAAAACTTGGCAGAAGAAGTGCTCCATGATGTGTTTATGAGAATTTGGAATAATTCACATCTATATGACCCACAAAAAGGCCGATTATTTACCTGGATGCTAAACATTTCAAGGAACATGGCCATTGATAAAACCAGATCAAGAAAATTTAAAGAAGGGACTAAAACTGATGCTGTAGCTAGTAACGTATATACTATTGACAAACAAAGATATATTGAACAAAACCCTGACGATATTGGAGTAAAAGACCTGTTGTTACAGTTGAATGAAGATCAAAGGATGGTATTAGATCTACTATATTTCAAAGGTTACAGTCAATCTGAAGTGGCCAGTGAGTTTCAGATCCCGTTGGGTACGGTAAAAACCAGGACCCGTGCTGCCTTGTTGATGCTAAGAAAAATTCTAAAAAAATGAATGTTCAGGAGTATATAGCATCAGGTATCTTAGAATCCTATTTATTGGGAGAATTGACCGATAAAGAGCGTGAAGAAGTAGAAGCTATGGCCAGGGAGCATCCAGAGGTAGAACAGGAATTGAAGCTGGTAGAGGAAACCCTGGAGCGCACAGCCAGGGAAACGGCTATTACCCCACCTCCGGCAATTGGGAAAGCCCTGATGCAGGAATTCACCTCCTCACCCGGTTCCGCAGAGGCTGATGTGAAATCAATATCCCAGAAACCAGGATCCGCCTTGTGGAAGCTCATGGCCGCAGCAGCTGTAATATTAGCCATAGTTTCTTCTGTTCTAGCAGTGAACTATTGGAATAAATGGCAGCTCGCAGAAACACGGCTTTCCGATTTAATCACTCAAAATCAATTAATGGTTGAGCAGTTCAACCAGACTGCCGACCAATTAGCCCTGACCTCGGAAGAATTAAGGATTGTAGTCTCGGATGATTTCAGAAAGGTCACCATGAACCCTACCCAGGACTCGGGATCCCGGGCTTCAGTCTATTGGAATAATACCAATGGCAGGGTATTTCTACACGTCAGTTCCCTACCACAGCCACCTCCTGGCAAACAGTATCAGCTGTGGGCTCTGGTGGATGGCCAACCTATTGATGCCGGTGTATTTGATCTACCTGCAGATCAGCAGTCCCTGCTGGAAATGAACCATATGGATACGGCAGATGCCTTCGCCATCACTCTTGAGCCAGCGGGAGGCAGCGAAGCACCTACCTTGGAAGATTTGCAGGTAATCGGGAATGTCTGATCTTCGAACTCAGTGCATCAGGCTAAAAATGAAAGGCCCCCCACAAAATAGTGCGGGAGGCCTCATCACCAACATATCAACCTACAACTAACTTTCTAATAATGCCTTAACTTTCTGAGTAGTTAAAGGACCGAGCTCAAATGAACTGGCCATAGCTTCACGTAACATTTTACGGGCCTGCTGTTTTTTTCCATAAGCTTGATATATGGCTCCAAGATGGTACATCACCTCAGGTTCGAAACTCTGATCTTTTACTTTGGTTTGTGCAATAGAATATGCCTGCTCCAAGTCGCCTGCCTGAAAGTAGCACCAGGCCAGTAAGTCATAAGACAAGGGAGTGGGACGATTCTCGATCTCTTTTTTCGCTAAGGCGAGAGCTTGGTGATAATTACCAAAAACCTCCCCTGCTAGTATTGATAATTGGCGATTGAACATGTTTCCATATTCAGGCTGGGAAGCCTTTTCTACGAACTGCAACATGTTTAGGGCACTATTTAGGCTATCTCCAGAATATTCCAGTAATTCAGCCTCCGTCAATAGTTGATCAGGCAGGTAATTGTGATCCTGTAGGTAGTTTACTATCTCCCAGGCGTAGGCGGTGTTCAGGTCGTGGGAATATGCAATCCATGCCAATCCTTCCAGGGCATGGTAATGATCCCTGTCAAGCTCAAGAACTTTTTTATAATTTGAATAGGCATCTTTGATTCTTCCGGCATGGCCATACATATCCCCCAGGTTAGCCAATGTCCATATATACAGTCTGGGTTGATTATCTACCATGACCTGGTCTAAAGCTTTCTCCATTATGGTTATAGCCTGGGGTAGATCCCCCTGAATATCCTTGATCCGTGAAAGTCTAATTAAATAGTCGAAAGAGTTAGGTTCAGCCACCAGGCCAAGCAATTCAGAGGCCTCCTGATAATTACCCAATTCCAAATTGGCATCAATCGACAGCAAGGTAGTGATGTATCTGTTTTCACCTACCTGCCATGCTTCCTCTGTAAACTCTTTGGCTAGTTGGAAATGATGAGCAGTAGTGGCATTGGCCGCTAAACTTTGAAGCATCGCAGTTTGCTTTAAAGAATTAGCGATGTTCAGAGAGTTCAGAACACTATCTGATTTATATAGGTCGGATATTTTACCCTTCAGTTTAAACCGTTCAGACCATAATAAAGCTAATTTGTGGCCATAAAGCTGGCTATTTGGTTGTTGCGATAATCTAGTGCTCCAGAATTCAATTTCTTCATCAATGCGGGTTAGTTTTTCTGAATCCTCATCTTGGTTTAGGTAGGGAAGGTAGTCTGCTCTTTTGACCAGCTGCTCAACTGAAGGGTTTAGACATGAATATCCCCCCCAAATAATGACTGTATAAATTATGGCTCTTATAATGGAATAATTCATTTTAATGTTGGATTATAAGGTTGATGAAAATACCGGCGGGCAGAATTATACCCGCCGGGTAATAAAAAGTAGAAGATTAATGGGGCTCTGCCAGATATGGAAAGTTATTCAGGAAAGCCTTATCGTTGCTATCGACATTGTCATCGCTCAAGGTTGGCTTGTCTAAACCTAAGGGCCCACCGAATATCAGGGTCAGTTCTGTAGTTATGACGTCATCATCCAGGGCTCTGCCATTAAGCGAGCCAAAGGCAGTGGGAGTGGTTAAATCACTATTCAGCACATCCGTAGCCAGGGCTCCTGCCATGGTGGCGGCATCCCACCCTAACACATTTACGGTATAATCGGGATTCAATGCCAACAATCGGGTCTCAAACGGCCCGGCAAATACCGCTCCCATATCACTGGGAATAGTCACATTAAAATCATCTTTGCTACCCATCATTACAAAAACTGTATTGATAGCCGGTCGGGCCATCTGGTCACTTTGACTAAATTGTGGTTCGATTGCACTGACAATCACCATATCAGTGGCCATTTCTGTTCCATTGGAAACAGTTAGAGTTAGCTCATAATCGCCTTCCAAATCTGTGGTGAGGGTGGGTGTGGCGGTATTTTCTCCGGTCAACGCTGCAGCACTGCCATCGGGTGCAGCAGTTAGCATCCAGCTATAACTTATAGATCCTCCTCCGGAAACTGTTGAACCAGTACCATCCATGGATACCATATCTGTAGGCTCCACTGTTTGGTCCGGACCGGCGTTGGCCATTACGTTCATAGTGCCCGGAGCGTTATCATCATCATCGCAGGCAATCATAATTCCTATCGCTAAAAACGCCAAGAGGACGGGTATTTTATATATTCTTTTCATTTTGTCATATTTTATTGATTGATACATGGTGGCAGCAAATTTTTAGTTGGTTTTATTTTTAGCCTCCAACCAACTGTTAATAGTGTTGCTGCCCAGCATTGATTTGGGCACTTCAACCACCACTGAAAGTACATTAGTGCCGGCAAAAGTATCGGTGCCCGGATCGTTAAATCCGGTAGCATTACCAGCTATTATCTCTCCAAATTGAGTGAAGTCCATAAAAAAAGGATCATCCCGGGGGCCAGCAAAAACGCTGATGCCAGCCTCGCTGCCAACAATAGGCGTCTGCTGATAGCCGGTAACCTCCACGCTGGTGAGGGGTCCGGATCTAACCAGAGTACTGTTTAATCCAGGGGATGCAGGAGCTGATGGCCCATAGACTTTGAGGATTCCATTGCGCACCCGCCCTTGAATGACCAGGTCTTCGATATTATCTCCATCGTTGTCTATATTAAACTCTAATAATAGATTCTCGTCGAACGTAGCATCCGCAGTGGCTCCAGGAGCTAAAAGCCCCTGTGTGTTAGCTATAAATACATAGTTGTCACTATTAGCAGGGCTCTCAAAGGCATAATAATCAGTAATATCCGCGCTGGTACCGGTCACCGCCGGAGCCTCAATGTGGTCAGCCGCAATAAGCCAATATCCCACGCCAAAGGCGATGACAACAGCACCCAGGGCTGTTAATAACTTTTTCATATAATTAAATTTTCCTGTTAAAAATTGTTTAGGAAGACTTACGAAGTAGGTTGATGTGTTGGATTTAACTGCGGCAAAAAATTCTGGTGGGAAAGCAGCAATTATCTGCAATAGAAATGCCCCATTAGCGGTCAGATTTGGTTACCTTTACCTCCGTAAAAAAAGGTTAAACCAAGACCGAAGATGAACTCAATAGCTAACCTAAATAGAAACTGGCTGATCTTAGCACTTCCTATTTTGCTGCTTACGGGTTTATGGCTTTTGATCTGCTCAAAGCTTTATTTACAGCATGAATATATGCCCTTGGCGGTTACCGTTGATTTGATCATTACCGTGCCAATATTATATTTCTTGCTGGTCAGGAAAACCTCCATCCCAAATATCACGGTATTGCCAGTGATGGTACTGGGGCTGGCGCTAGGTACATTAATCTTACCGGAAGAAGATCAATTGTACTTAAGCCTTTTTAAATCCTGGGGCCTGCCGTTCATTGAGATTGCAGTATTAGCCTTGGTAATGGTAAACGTAAGACGAGCAGTACTACGCTACCAGGATTTGAAAACTCCGGGAATAGACTTTTTTACGGCAGTAAAAAGCACTACCAGTGACTTATTTCCCTCCGCTCTAGCCCCTGTAGTGGCGACGGAAATTGCCGTTATATATTACACATTTATGAAATGGAGGCACACTCCTTTAAATGAATTTGAATTCAGTTACCATAAAACCAGCAGTTCACGAGTATTATTTACTTTGATACTATTTTTGTTGGTGGTGGAGACCTTAATTTTCCATCTGTTATTAACTCAATGGAGTTTGGTAGCTGCCTGGGTGGTAACCGGAATCAGCATTTATGCTTTCCTCCAGATCCTGGCTTTTTCCAAATCCATTTCCCACCGCCCAATCGCCATTGAGGATGAGCAACTACATTTGAGATATGGAATCATGCAAGAGGTCACAGTGGACATAAAGGACATTACAGGTATAGATCGCTGGTCAACAGGTCTATCCCAAAAGACTGAATCAATCAAATTGTCATTGCTGGGTCATCTTGAAAGCCAAAATATACTCCTCAGGTTAGGTCAGGAATACCAGTTGAATGGACTATATGGTAACACCCGTAAATTCAAGGCTATAGCTTTGCATGTAGATCAACCCGAAAAATTTAAATCTACTGTAGAAGAATTTGCTTCTATATTCAGATAATCAATGGTTTACATTTAAACGAAATTAAAACTACTACATGTATCCGTGCTGCGTATACATTGATTACAGTAGAGGTATGAAACACCTGGCCTACAGCCTGATCTTTATATTCAACATCACGGATTTGTCCGCGCAGCAGCTGCCGTTGTTAAAAATAGCCGATAATAACCGCTATCTGATTACAGAGGATGGCAAGCCTTTCTTCTGGCTTGGAGATACTGCGTGGGAACTCATCCACCGTCTAGACCGTGAAGAGGTTGCCCAATAACTAACCGACAGGGCGAGTAAAGGATTTACGGTAATTCAAACTGTAATATTGGCTGAACTGGATGGCCTAAGTAGCCCGAATGCTTACGGCCAGTTGCCCTTAATAGATAAGGATCCAACTAAACTGAATGAACTTTATTTTCAGCATGTGGACTATATCCTGGAGCAAGCTGCGTCCCGTGGACTGTATGTGGCGTTGCTTCCAAACCTGGGGGGATAAATTCAACAAGAGGTGGGGGATGGGCCCGGAGATTTTCACTTCTGAAAATGCCAGATCATTTGGACGGCTGTTGGCGGAACGATATTCAGACCAAACCAATATAATATGGATACTTGGTGGAGACCGCATTCCTGAAGAGGAGAGTCATTTTCAAATTATTCGGTCCATGGCCCATGGCATAGGGGAAATAGACAGTCTACATTTGATGAGCTATCACCCTTCGGGTGCGCAGAAAGCAAGAGATCATTTTTCAGATAAATGGTTGGATTTTGATATGTACCAAAGCGGCCATAGCCATATTGCTCAGGAGTACCAATATGTTATTGAAAGCCGAAAACTAACTCCAGCCAGACCAGTAGTAAACGGGGAGGCGCGGTATGAAAACATTCCCGATCGTTTTTGGGGAGAAAAGGCATATGGCTGGCTGGATCAGGCCGATGTCAGGGTTTCAGCGTATTGGAGCATTATATCTGGCGCCGCGGGATATACTTACGGTTGTAATGATATTTGGCAAATGTATGATCCCAATCATGAACCATTAGTCCAAGCCAGAACGGGATGGCAACAAGCCCTTCATCTTCCGGGCTCATCTCAAATGGGTTACTTAAGAAAGATTTTTGAGGCTTTGCCCTGGTACGAACTGCATTTCGATCAAAGTCTGATCCTGAATGAGAATCACCAGGGTGAATCCTATCAAGTCTGTGCGGTTGGAGAGAGGAGGAACTTTCTGGTAGCTTATAGCCCCATTGGAATGGCTATGACAATAGACCTTTCAGTACTGAGAAACGAACCATTATCAGCCTACTGGTTTAACCCTCGCAGCGCAAGTTTACAAAAGATTGGTAGTTACTCGAATAATGATTCCATTGAGTTTAAGCCCTGGGCTTCAGGGTGGGGGAGTGACTCTTATTGGTAATGATCACAGATAACTCGACTATAGACCTTAGCGAACTCATGGCTGAACCTTAAATCGAAGAGTGGCTTTTCTTAATACTGTGTCAGTTTTGCTTTTAAAATTCTGACATTGGATCGGTTAGCCGCTTTTATCCCAGTGGTTCTTTTTGCACCTCAAGTTTAGGAATATACTTTAGATCCTCCACGTAGGTATCCTGATTTGCTTAATGCTTCGCTTTCCAAACTTGATTTTCTGATCATAAAATACCAAAGCTTTAATAATTGTCTCAGGCTTTATCCTGGAGTTATATATTTCATAGGAGCACACTAGTAATTATCGCTCTTGGCAGTTATTAATCCTGAATGGTATCATACATGAGGTGATTACCCTAGTAACAGGCACATATTCCCGGTAGCTACACGGGAGTCTTATTGCTGGTGCTGATCGGGACATTAATATTTAGGGTGATCCTGCCTCAGATGGAACCAAGCCAGATAACTTGGGGCATGATAATTGGATTTTCAACTCTGGCATTAGTCAGTATAATCGCCCGTTTTATTAAAAAAAATCCCCAAAAATTGACTTTAGCAAAATGCTGGGGGAATCCCCCCAATCCCTCCCCGATGCTCAGAATGGGTCTGAGCGAAGTGCACTATGAAAGGTAGGTAACCAAAAAAAAATGTTTTAAATGCAAGGTAAGAGGTTAGGGTGTCAAATATTGAGAACACCATTTATTTTTTAATTTTGCTTGAACAAATAATAAGATCAGTGGCAGTGCCATTAGTTAGATTCGCAAGAATAATTGAATTCGTTTTCACTATAAATATAATTCCAATTAGGGTAAAGGCTGTATGCCTTGCTTTGCTTATAGTAGTTTTAGCAGGTTGTCAATCTGCGGAGGAAAAAAGCACCAATATTTCGGAGCAAGAACTATCAGGGTTGGATGAGGAGCTATCAGATCAAGCTGGTACAGATCCTTTTCAGCATTACATCGACGACAGTCAAGCTAAGCAAAAGGCTGGTGGAGGTAGCTATCAACATTATGTTGCTCATGATCTAGACGTGGATGGAGATGGTGAAAGGGAGCAATTGGTGCTAATGGCTAACGTTGAAAAAGACGGCCAGGGAAGAGCCATGTGGGAGCATGGCCATAGTTGGCAGGTATATTTGGACTATGGGCAGGAAATACGTCATTTATACTTGTATCATGTACCTGCAGGCAATTTAAAGGTGGCTGTGGAAAAGGGTAGCAGTCCAATTATTTATATCACGCACCAGAGCCCATACAATGAAACCATTCTGGCCTATGACCTAGGACAAAAAAGAGTGGATACGGTTTACTCCATTCCCCCTGAAATTAAAACTTTAAGCTTGGAATAGGGTTTCCAATCCAGGTTTGTCTTAGCGAAAGATAAAGCTTGGTAAAAACCTGTAACCTTATACTCTGCACCATGGTCTAATTATAAAAGCGGCAAATTATGAACCCGAGGGACATATTTATACCTTGGATCAGCCTTGGTATTATACTTAATGGGTTGTTTGGCGGGTGCGAGAGCTCCAATAAAACAGCCAGCTCCTCAAATGCGCTTACCATAGATCAAATAGATTCTCAAGCCAGTAAAATATATAATTTGAGAAGTCTATTGATCTATAATGGCTATGAGCCGCTGCTGGAATCCTACTACGCCAAATATCCTACTGACAGCCTAGATCATATTCGGTCAGTTACCAAAAGCATTATGGGTTTGCTTATTGGTATTGCCATTGAAAAAGGATTCATCACATCTATCGACCAGCCAATTTCCCAATTCTTGAAAGGTAAATACAGCAATTATAGGGATAAGTACCATGCGGTGAATTTAAAGCATCTGCTTACGATGTCTTCAGGTCTGAACTGGGACGAATCTAAGGTCTCTGAATTTAATCAATGGGTGACCTCCAGTGATCCTGTAATGTATGTATTGAGGCGAGATATAGTGAACAGCCCAGGGAGTAAATTTGAATATAACTCTGGGGCATCACACCTATTGTCATTGGTGATAACGGAGGCCACCGGCCAGAGTACCCTGGAATTTGCTCGGGAAAATCTATTTGAACCACTTGATATTGTGGATTCCAGATGGCAAAAACTAGGACCATATTACAATGGAGGGGCAGGGTTGGAATTGAAGCCATCGGACATGATTAAGATAGGCCAATTAATGTGTGGCCAAGGACAGTATAAGGGTAAGCAAGTTATAAACAACCAATGGATTAATGAGTCAATCGACTATCAGCTAGAGGTCAAAGGATCATTGGGTTATGGGTATCTATGGTGGGTAGATGGTAAAAGGCCCGAGCGGGTGGCTGCTGCCATAGGTTTTGGCGGCCAGAATATCATGATCTTACCTGACCGTGGATATACCGCCGTAACCACCTGCAATTGGCAAAATCTAAAAGGAGGAGCTACCGAACAGCAGCAACAAATCGGCAAATTTATGCTGGACACGATCTATCCCTATATGGTAAACGAGGAGTGAATTGACGATCCCATTAGGTAATTCCACATTGATTTTTAACCTATCTAGCCACCGGCATCCAAATTCTCCAAATATCTGATGCCCAATGAAAAGGGCAGCACTCTTCCTATTTTGAATACCATTCACGACACCAGGGTCTTTTTCCACTATCACCTCAGCTTCTTTTAAGGAACTGACTATAATCAGGGCTACTCAAAACAAATCGGGGCGGCCGGGATCAAATTGAGTCCTGCCTGCAAAGACCAGCTGCTCCTTTTTCTCCCAGGCTTTGTAGAAACTCCGCATGCTCTTCCATGATCTGATAAATAGCTCCTGACCAGTTGGCAGTATCCGGATACTTATATGAAAGAGTCAAATGATATAAAAATAAGGATTGGGTTTCATTAAATGAATCTCGTGCTGACATATACGTTGGGTTTAACAGAATGCTAAGTGTCGTTAGCAGGGAGAATTTTAAATACGAATTTCATTATATGGGCGTGAATTTAATGGATAATATTTGGTGAATGCTTCTGAATCCGTTACGGGTGATGGCCTTTACAGAACCGGTATTATCAACGCTGCAGGAGCAAATGGGCTGCCTGTTCCATTGAAGTGATATTTCTTTGGCTTTTCCTAGAAGAAAGGTACCCAGCCCTTTACCACGATGATCTGCAGAAACCATCATGCCCAGGTTGGCAACAGATGGGTTTGAGTCACTTTTTCTCACCTCACAGGTGCCTAATATTTCCGCTTGCTGCATTAGTAGAAAATACTCTTCTCTGGTGACTCTGGTACTTATGTATTCCATTAGCCATTCTCGGGAGGCAGGATGTATTTTGTGACAGAAATTAATGAGATTCTCAATATCTTCCAGGCTTGCCGCCCTGAACAAACCATCAATGGGGTGTAATTTCACATCCTCAACGGACTGAAATAAATAGGAATGTATTTTTACCGAGACCTGCTGGTGCAAGGCCGCTGATAGAAATATCGGGTTGTTTGTACCTACTATAGCCTTGGACAATTGCTTGTCTGCGAGAAACTTCCTTAATATCTGATGGCCATCAATAAGCCAGAGTGGCTCCAGGTAAAACTGGATCAATTCATTATTCTGGTTGACACAGGCATAGCCAATTTCGTGTTGATCCAAGGTAAATACCCAGTGTTCAGCTCTGTCCATAAAACTTTCCCACATATCATCCTGAGGGGCCGTCAGGCTGCGAAGCCAGGATTTTTTCAATGCTTGAAACATTTTAGAATCGGACTTGCAAGATCTAAACTGTGCTAGCTTCATGAGGTAATGTTACCCTAATCTATCCTTTTGACCACGGTGATCAATTAATCTAATGAGTAAAAAACTCTTCATACTTACTCCTACCATTCATAAACTTAAATTCCCAATAGTACGATCATCAAATGATTAGGTATCTAAGGTTGAAAATAAATACATAAGCTGATTGGAATCAAGCTGCATAAAATCAGCAGATTTTCATAAATTGAGAACAAACCTCATCAACATGACTACTATTACTTTAAAAATCAATGGTGTCGACCATAATCTTGAAAATGTGGCCCAGGACATGCCCCTGTTATGGGCACTTCGGGATTTACTAGGGCTCACGGGAACCAAATACGGATGTGGTATGGCACAATGCGGCGCCTGTACGGTTCATATAAATGGGACTGCAGTGCGATCCTGTACCACTACGGTAGCTGCTGCTCAGGACAAGGAAGTTACCACTATTGAAGGACTTTCAGAGAATGGAGACCACCCGGTGCAATTAGCTTGGATAAAAGCCAATGTGCCCCAATGCGGATACTGCCAAACTGGGCAGATTATGAATGCTGCCGCTTTCCTGGAAGCTAATCCTAACCCCACGGAGGCGGATATCAACCAAGCCATGGAAGGTAATCTTTGCCGTTGTGGTACCTATAATCGTATCCGGGAGGCCATTCAAATCGCGGCCGGGAAAGGAGGCGAGTCATGAAAAGAGCAATCCAAAAGGGTATAACCAAAATCGATCGACGTAGTTTTCTCAAAACCACCTCAGTAGGAACTTCCGGCCTCATCCTGGGTCTGCACTTGAGCTGTGACAATAAAATGAACTATCAGCAGGAGCCCAAGTACTTTTTCGAGCCAAATGTATTCCTGAACATCAATGATTTAGGAGAAGTGAGTATTGTAGCACATCGATCAGAGATGGGAACGGGAATACGCACCACTTTACCGACTATCATTGCTGATGAATTGGAGGCAGATTGGAGCAAGGTGAAGATCGTACAAGCGGTGGGAAATGAGGAGATATACGGAAATCAAAATACAGATGGTTCCTTTAGCGTGCGCATGTTTTATCTACCCATGCGCCAGGCAGGAGCGGCGGCTCGCATGATGCTGGAGCGAGCTGCGGCTAACCGGTGGGAAGTGGAGGCAGAGGAATGCCAGGCAGTAAATCATCAGGTGGTGCATCAACCTACGGGAAAAACTTTGGATTTTGGCGCACTGGCAGAAGCAGCATCTCAATTGGAGGTGCCGGAAGAAGATGATATACAACTTAAAGACCCCAGTAGGTTTAAATATATAGGAAAAGAAACCCCAATTTATGATCTGCATGATATTGTCAAGGGTACGGCGGGATTTGGACTGGATGCCACTACTGAGGATATGAAGGTGGCGGTAATCGCCCGTTGTCCGGTAGCCGGGGGCAAAGCAGTCAGTTATGATGACAGTGAAACCCTGAAAGTACCGGGTGTGATCAGTGTTCATGAAATTGAATCGCCTGGTTTCCCTACCGGCTTTAATCCCTTAGGAGGCATTGCGGTAGTGGCCGATCACACCTGGGCCGCTATCAAAGGTCGTGAAGCCCTAAAAGTAAACTGGGAGGAAGGAGATAACGCCCATTACGACACGGATGTATACATGGAAGAGATGGTGCGAATTATCGATACTGATGGCACCATCCACCGGGAAAAAGGTGATATTAAACAGGCGTTAAGGCAGGCGGACCGGGTACTGGAGTCTACTTATCGTATACCCCATATCAGCCACACTCCCATGGAGCCCCCAAATTGCCTGGCTCATGTTACCGAAGGGAAATGCACTATCTGGGCACCCACCCAGCATCCTCAATGGGTAAAGGATGAAGTAGGCAAAGCCCTGGAACTTGAACCGAAGGATGTGGAAGTAAATGTGACCCTATTAGGAGGGGCCTTTGGGCGTAAGTCCAAGCCAGATTTTGCTATTGAGGCAGCCCTAATTTCCAAAGAAGCCGGAGTGCCGGTGAAAGTAGTCTGGACCCGTGAGGATGATGTAAAGCACGATTTCCTACATGCCATTAGCGCTCAACATATCAAAGTTGGGCTATCGGCAGACAATCAGGTTACTTCCTGGAATCATCATTCTGCTTTCCCATCGATAGGAGGTACTTCGGCGGCTGAAGCAGTTGAGCCGGCAGGTTTTGAACTGGGCCTGGGAATGCTGGACTACCCCTACGACGTGCCCAACATTTGCTGCGAGGCCCACCAGGCAAAAGCGCATACGCGCATTGGGTGGTTGCGTTCGGTCTGTAACATTCAGCATGCCTTTGCTATCGGATGCATGATGGATGAAGTGGCGGAAGCCCGGGGCAAGGATCCAGTGGATAATTTGCTGGAATTATTGGGGGAAGACCGGCTGATTGCTTTCGACAAAGAAATGCCGGAATTTTTCAATTACAATGAAACTCTGACAAATTATCCCGCTGATACCAAGCGCATGAAAGGAGTCATTCGGAAAGTTGCACAAGCATCTAATTGGGGAAAAACTCTGCCGGCAGGCAAAGGACAGGGCATATGTGCCCATAGGAGCTTTCTCACTTATGTGGCCTGTGTGGTCGAGGTTGAGGTTGATGATCAAAATCAAATCACCATCCCTGAGGTACATTTTGCAGTCGACTGTGGGGTGGTGGTGAATCGTGACCGGGTAAAAGCCCAGTTTGAAGGCGGAGCGGTCTACGGATTGAGTGGAGCCCTGGCCAGCGCTATCAATTTCAAGCAAGGGAAGGTGGTAGAAAGCAATTTCCACGACTATAAATTGGCTCGTATCAGTCAGGCGCCCGGTAAAGTTTTGGTACATCTGATCGATAGCCAGGAAAAACCTACCGGGGTTGGCGAACCGCCGGTGCCACCGGTGGCTCCTGCCTTGTGTAACGCTATATATGCTGCTACCGGAAAACGGGTCAAAGATCTTCCAATTAAATTAGCTTAATAGTAGAAGCGGTTGCTGGTGAAAATTTTTTGTCCCTTGCCAAACGAAAAGCATGATATTTGCTTTATAAAGGGTGGTATTATATAGTCCAGGTAAACTATACCATAGATTAATCTGTTGTATACTAGACTGCTAAAGCTAAACAAAGTATGAAAAATGTATTTGTAATACTCTTGTCAGTGATTTTCTTGGCAAGTTGTACCTCCACCTCTAGGAGGAGCCTGAGGACCCCCGCCAGTAATGTGATTGACCTCACCCAACCAAATGACGAGGGTGAATATGAATTAATCGTATTAGATCCAGGATTTGATACCTGGTATGCCACCAGATGGAGTCCTGCTAAGGATCGCAGTGTACAATACTATCATCAGTGGAATTATCAATACGTGACAGCTTGGAATATAAAGGCTACTCAACCCAGTACCGCGGAGTTCTTCAGTACCACCATAAACTATGATCCATCCATAGATTATGGTATTGAATTGGAACGCAAATTGTACTACTATTTCCGGTATGTAGATACCAGGTTAGGCATTCCCATACTTAATAATAGACCTCCGGGATCAATCTAAACACCGCGTCCTCTCCCTTGGGCAGTACAGCCTAGGACAGGTAAAATAGCAATGTTTATAACCCTGGTCGACAGGGGAGGTATAGAAAACTGTTTGCTTTTCTATAATATCTTCTATCTTTACCAAAACTAATACCAACTAAAAAAGAGTAATTATGATTTCTTTTCTGGAAAAATTTAAAAGCTTGGCCTTCGGTTTATTGGCTATGTTATTTATGGTGGGTATGAGCGTTTCCTGCAGCCCCCAAGAACAGGAAACTGCAGATTCAGATTCCGTGGAAGCCGCTGTTGAGGACGAAGAACACCCTGAAGGCGAAGAGCATCCTGAAGGTGAGGATGATGACGAGCACCCTGAGGGAGAAGAGCATCCCGAAGGAGACGAGGAAGAAGATAAAGACGGAAACTAAGCTAATATTAGCTGTCGGGGTTTTGCCGGTTGAAGGTAAATGTAGTTTGCACTAAAGCTGGCTCTCCTTCAATTTCCAATACCGGATAGGCTAGAAAATTTATAGGTCCCGAATGAGGCGTAGGGTCAGGAGCCAGATCTCGGCCGCGGCTGAATTCGATGCGATTGGCCGGGTGGTGTCCGAAATAATAAGTGGCTAAGGGAGTATACTTATCAGCTTCACTGATGTCAACCGGCCACCATTTTCCCTCTGCGTAAAATTCAGCCCAACAGTGATATCCATCTACACCGCCCTCATCCCGCTCTGAGGGAATTGCGGCCCCCACTGCAAACCTGGCCGGTATGCCGGCAGTTCTGGCTAAAGAGATAAAAAGGGAGTGAAATTCGGTACAATTACCGGACTTAGAGTCACATGCATAGTTGGCATCACCGGTGCCATACACTCCTTCTTTGGCATAGCGCATATTATCAATAACATAATCGTATAGCGCCCTGGCTGTAGTCAGTGGGCTGTGCGCCTGCTTATCCCTGATTACTTCGTCCACGATTACCCCAAAGCGATCTCCCACCGGCAGTAACGGGGTTGCTTCCAGGTATTTTGTTAAGTTTTCCTCTTGCTCCTGGTAAGGGGCTTTTTCTTGCCGGGACACCCGATATTGCAAGGTAATAGGCTGAAGGCTATGCTCCGGTAACAGTTCAAGGTAAAGGATGGAATTGCCGTAATCCTCATCCTGCAGAGTTTGTTGTTTTCCAGGTGCATCCAGCGATAACAACTCTATAGATTGAAAGCGGTCACTTTGTGGGATCGGCAACCAAATACGGGCAGGACCGGTAATTTCGGGCAGCGTTGCTTCATAGGTGAAGGTAAATTGATCCTTTCCCTCAATTACTCCCAACAATTCGTTAGTGGCTTGTTTGACGGGGACCGTGAACCAGGTTTTATCATCTGCTTGCTTCCAGGTATAATAAGGTTTACCATTGAGCTTGTGCAAAGTGGTTTTGGTCACCTGCATATTACCGGGTTCTCCTTTTAGAAAAAAATCCATGTCGTATACATCACCTTCCTCGGTAGCCAGGTCCACACAGGCAAAGAATTCATTGGGTCCCAGTACCGAGAGGTATTCGGTATGCACCCTTACCAGTTTCAGGCTTAGATCAATAGTATCGTTTTGGAAGTCAAAATACCCTCCGGCTTCCTGGGTTTTGGTATCGATATGTTCCCGTATGCCTGCTTCCACCTGGCTAATGGTCACTTTCTTTTTATCTTGTTGTAGTACTTCGGGTT
Source organism: Cyclobacteriaceae bacterium (assembly GCA_965224285.1). Taxonomy (GTDB): domain Bacteria; phylum Bacteroidota; class Bacteroidia; order Cytophagales; family Cyclobacteriaceae; genus JAJCYK01. The sequence continues at coordinate 671,524 of OZ245043.1, read as the reverse complement.
CTTCTGATGCTGTTGGCTGCTCAGTCTGGCAAGCCGGTAGCAGGAGAAACACGGATATAATGAATAGAGTAAGGCAATTATGCATCTGGACAGAAATTAATTCTAAACATTAAAGATCATCAAAATGCGGAAATTAACAACTGGGCCAATCAAAAATACTAATGTTCAGAGTTTTGTGAGAAACTCATATGGCTTTGTTAGAAGTATGGAATGATAGCTTTACAAGCTGTTGGTATTAAAAGTATCGCCCTGGGAGATGTCACCGGTTTGAAAACCTTTTTTAAACCAGCGAACTCGTTGTTCGGAAGTACCATGAGTGAAACTCTCCGGGGTAATACGGCCCTGGGTCTGTTTTTGTATATTGTCATCTCCGATGGCGCTGGCAGCACGGAGAGCTTCCTCGATATCACCTTGCTCCAGGATATCATGCATTTTTTCTGCGTGATGGGCCCATACCCCGGCATAGAAATCTGCTTGTAGTTCCAGACGCACAGACAATTGATTGTACTCCCTTTCAGATAGTCTGCTTCTTGCTTGTTGTACTTGGCCGCTGGTGCCCATTAGATTTTGTACATGATGTCCTACTTCATGGGCGATGACATAGGCCATAGCAAAATCCCCGGGGGCTCCAAATCGGTTACTTAAATCCCGGTAAAAGCTGAGATCTATATAAGCTGATTTATCCAACGGGCAATAAAACGGACCTGTAGCGCTGCTGGCACCACCGCAACCGGAACGAGTGACGCCGTTGAAAACCACCATCTCCGGCTCCTGATAATTAGCCCCTTGCTCGCTGAATATCTTATTCCAAACGTCTTCGGTGTCGGCCATTACCACTTCCACAAACTGGTACAGTTCATCTTTTTCTGCCGCTTGATTTTGGTTCTGATTGGCTGATATGCCAGGGGATGAATTAAATAGGTTTAATGGGTTGCCCACAAAAAAGAAAATGCCGACCACCACCAGGGCGATTACTATTTTAGTTTTGGTTATTCCTCCCCGGAAGAACATGGTCAAAAGACCAAATAATAGATTGGTGTTCATACCACCGCCGCTGCGACCCCGTTGATCTCGCACATTGTCACTGCGTCTTCTGCCTTTCCATTTCATGTTTAGTGGTTTTGGTTATCAATTATTAAGTGTATGACGTTGAGTTAATAACATACCGGCCAAATATCATACCACAAGATAAAAATAACAGAACCGGTAAGAAAACCTACAGAAAATGAACCCATATTGGTGCTGACTGGTAATCCTTCCTTCATTTCGAGCTGGTAAGTGTAGAAAAATTTCTATAGTAAGTTATCATTTAGCCCTAATCTAATGTTAAATATTGAATTATCATCAGAGGTTAAAATGGTGAAGAATTTAGTAAATTATGTTTTCATCATGAAAAGAAAAGATTTCTTATCCCAAGGTGTTTTAGGTATAGGCGGTATTTTGGGTTTATCCGGTCTTGCTTTCCTGCGTAAAGGAAAGGATAAAACGGATATCACTAACGATTGTGAAACTTCACCCCGGGAAACCCGTGGACCGTTTCCCAATAAGACTCCGGCAGATTATGTACGGGAAAACATAATAGGGGACAGGGAAGGGGTTCCCTTGATGGTCAAGCTTACGGTTTTGGATAAAAACAAAAATTGTCGACCTCTAGCAGATGTCCAGGTGGATATCTGGCATTGTGACAGCCAGGGACATTATTCCGAATATGGAGCCAACCGATTACAACGCAGGGATCTAACCCAGGCCCATTTTTTGAGAGGACGTCAGGTAAGCGATGAGCAAGGCAAGGTGTCTTTCGTCAGTATTTTCCCCGGATATTATCCCGGTAGGGCACCCCATATACATCTGGAATTTCGGGATTCAAAGGAGAAGTCATTGTTGATTACTCAGATTGCCTTCCCGGAAGAGGTATGTAATGAAGTATATCTATCCCGCCACTACCAGGGTACTCGCTATATTTCCAACCAAAGAGACTCGGTATTTGAATCCGGTCTGGAACATAACATGGCTGATATGGTAATAGGGAATTTAGAGGATGGGTTTGTGCTGGAAAAGAAAATAGTAGTATCCAGTTAAATGTTGAGGCGGCTTAGAAAAAGCATATGATTATCCGGTCCAAGCTACAAACGGATGGCAAGAACCTCTGTAGTCAGTCAGTCCTGTCCTAATTCGTCTTTCGTAATAATTCGTAATTCGTAATAATTCGTAATTCGTAATTTAATTCCATGGAACCTTCCCCATACCATCAATGTTAATCCTCAAATGGGTTTATCAGTCTACAGTGGTGGTGCCATTTCCAGGATACGGGGGTCGGCGATCGATAGAAAACACCTACCCACTCAGTTCAGCAACGAGATCTTTTATACCCGCGCCAGCCATCTAGATCCTCATAGTTATACTTCCGGACTGTCTCTAAAATTTGTGCTGGAGGGTTTAGAGGAGTTCACCGTTAATCGCAAGCTCAATCAGGTGAAACCTGGGCAACTATTTATTGTGAACCAGGGTAGCGAGGTCACCTGCTCCATTCGAGAAGTGTCCACTGCCTTTTCCATATTTATTGAAGACGACCTGCTGCAGGAGGTGCTGAACGCTGATCAAATTTTAGCATCTAGCCTTCAAAATGATCTCCACTGTGAATTCTACCCGGAGCTGACCCACACCAGCAGCTATCGGCCATTGAGGCGTTTTCTCGTTAACCTGAAACAACAGTTGGATGCCGGCTTGGTGGACCAGCGAGATACCGCCTCAGTTCACTATCGCATTGTGGAATTAATGTTACTAGGCCACCTCCGAAATCGAGATTTTCTTAATAGGGTAGGGGCTATCAAAATCACTACCAAAAGGGAGTTGGTAAGACGCCTATCATTAGTAAAGGATTATCTGTCGGATAATTTCACAGGGAAGTTTGATTTAGATGAAATTTCCAAAATTGCCTGTCTATCCAAGTATCATTTGATCCGTTCATTCAAAGCAGTTTATGGGTCTACACCCAATCAATATGTGATTCATCTCCGGCTGCAGTTAGCCAAATCACTTTTAAAGGAAGATGCCCTATCTGCCAGAGAAATTGCCGCCAAAGTGGGGTTTTATGACGCCAATGCTTTTACCAAGAAATTCAAAGCCACCGTGGGATTGACGCCCTCGGATTTCAGGAGGATGTAAATTAGCAACTTTATACTAGCTGCCTGTTAAAGGGGTTGGTATTATTGCCATAAACATGCTCTATGGAAAAGCTAATACTACAGCTTAAGCCCCTATTGTCCCTACTAATGGCTTTAATCATTACCTCCTGCGGTGGTGACGATGACACACCTGATCCTCCTCCTGTTATTGACCTCAACAACATCACAATTTCCAACGGCCCTATCACCCTGGGAGGGGCATTAATCCTTCCGGACGGGCCTGGGCCTCATCCAGCGGTTATAGTGGTACATGGTTCAGGACCGGCAGATCGGTTTAACAGCTCCGATTATGCTACACAGCTGTTGCCCGATAGGGGGATCGCGGTATTGATCTATGATAAGAGAGGAGTGGGCCAAAGCACTGGGATTTATCGAGATGTAGGGCCCTCTAATAGCGAAGAAGCATTGGGGCAGCTTGCCAGCGATGCACTGGCTTGGGTAGGCTTCTTACAACAGCAGGAGGCCATTGACCCTAATCGTATTGGAATGACTGGAGTAAGCCAGGCAGGTTGGATTATGCCCCTGGCAGCAGCGCAATCTCCTGATGTGGCCTTTATTATCAATATTGTTGGGGCTACTTGCTCGGTGGGGGAAGAAATTTTTTATAGTTCACTTACCCAAGAACAGCAATACGATGAAAACCGCATGATCAACGGCAAAACGGTGGAAGAGCTGAATGAGGAAGTTAAAACCTTTTCCGGAGAACATGGCTTCGACCCCATTCCTTCTATCAGGGAATTGGATATCCCTGCCTTATGGATTTTTGGCGAAATGGACGAAAGTATTCCCACCCAGTATTCCATGGAGCTATTGCAACAGGTGATTGACGAAGGCGGCAAGGACTTTACCGTCCATTTCAAACCTAATGGCAATCATGCCTTGCAGCATTTTCTTACCGGTGAACAAATTGGTTTTGTGCTTTCGGAAGAAGGTATAGTTACCTGGCTCAATCAAATTCTGTAGATGTGCTAGTTTGCTTGTCATTTCGGAAATCTCTGATGGCTGACCTTACCATATTTAGCTTGGAAAGTTGTCCGTTGGAAAGGATGTGGGTGATGCCATGCTCCTTTAATTTTAACATTTCATAAATTTCCTTTGCAGTATATCCTTTTTGATACTCCATAGTGACCTTTTCATAGAATTCCTCCAGGTAATGAAGTTTATCTAAAAGTTTATCCCTGCCATCGTTTAATCGTGGATTATGGCTGCAAAATAGTACCTCGAAATCAAGGGCTAAAATCTTTTTAATGGATTGGATCTGTTGAATGAGGCTTTCTTCTCTCATAAAATATCCGATATAGGAATTTATATATAGGTCCGAAGAGAAAATCCATTTTTTATCGGGCTCATATAAGGCCACCATATCCTCAGCGTGACCAGGTATCGGTATTATGGAGAACTGGTGATCACGGGTTTGTAAAAGATCATCCTTTGGAATCAATTCATAATTAGGTGGTCTTCCGCCCCATACTAATTTCTGAGCCAGGCTGAGCGGGGGTGGACTTTTCATAATTTCACAACAGAGTGAAGGGGCAAAGACCGGACAGTTAAATTGGTTTTTAAGCTCCGTAATATTACCGGAATGATCCTCATGGTGATGAGTGATAAATATCTGATCTACATTTAGTTGGGGGATTGTAGCTAGAACATGCTTACGCATTCTGGATTGACCGGTATCGATTAACAGCCCGTCTATAAAATAGATATAGGTAAACAAAAAAGGTTTGCCTAGTGGGCTATATCCGAATTTGAAGTAGTGAACGTCCTCAAAACTGAAACTTTGCGTACTGGTCATAATCAGATATTAAAGGCTGTCACCAGGATCGGTCCTGTGCGGTGACCATCGGGCAATTTAATAGCAAAGAAATATAAAATCTCAATTTTGGGCCAATCCTAAACGGGCTTTACTTACCAGCCGAAACCAATTACACTAAGGGAGGCCATAGCCCACCGAAACTATCCAGCGAAGTGTGGTCATAGTCCACCGAAGCTATCCAGCGAAAGTGTGGTCATAGTCCACCGAAGCTATCCAGCGAAGGTGGAACAAACACGGTTAATTCAATAAAATAATTACTATTTTAACCCGAAGTAGATTAGTAACTAATGATAAAAATCCTATTCAGCGCTACGGCCTTGCTGGGGGCCCTTTCACAAATTTTTGCACAGTCTGTAAACAAGCAACAGATAGAATCCTGGTCATCAGCAGAATTTAGCCATGCGGTAGAAGAGCTAAAAGAAGCTCTTACTATTCCCAATAATGGTCGTGACAGCCTGAATATGGCCGCTAATGCCGCTTGGTGCATGGAGCAATTTAAAGCCCTGGATTTCCAAACTTCATTGGTGTATTCATCCGGAGTGCCCCATGTAATAGCCAGCAATTATAGTAAGAGCACAACCTCCAAAACCGTATTGTTTTATTTGCAGATTGACGGTCAACCGGTAGACACCAGTGAATGGCATCAGGAAAGCCCTTACCAACCGGTACTGAAAATGCCTGCTCATTCCGGCTACCGCACAGTAGATTGGGAACAAGCAGAATTGAAAGATCCCGAATTGCGCATCTTTGCCCGTTCCGCTTCCGATTCCAAAGGTCCCGCACTCAGCCTGATCACGGCGCTGAAAATATTACAGGAAAAGGACGTGGAGTCCCCTTATCATATTAAAGTGATCATGGATTTCCAGGAGGAAATGGGTTCGCCTACTTTACCGGCTCTGGTGCAAAAAAACCGGGGACTGCTGGATGCCAACGTCATGGTCATTATGGATGGTACCCGGCATGTCTCCAACCTGCCAACGCTTACTTTCGGGGCTCGGGGAATCGCCACCATTCAAATTAAAACCTTCGGCGCTAAGCAAGATTTGCATAGCGGACAGTACGGTAATTACTCGCCCAACCCCGCCTTTTACCTGGCAGATATTTTGGCGGGCATGAAAGACACTAAAGGCAGGGTGACCTTTCCTGGATTTTATGAGGGTATAAATTTGACCGACGAATTCAAGCGGCAGATCCGCATTGAGCAGGAAGACGAAGCGGCATTAAAAGCTCGTTTGGGTATTGCCGAGGCTGAAAGAGTGGGGGATAGCTACCAGGAAGCGCTGCAATACCCCTCCCTCAATATCCGGGGTCTTCAGGCAGCCTGGGTGGAAAAGGAAGTAAGGACTATAATTCCCGCTCAATCCATCGCGGAAATAGACATCCGGCTGGTCCCGGAAACACCAGCACAACGTATGATTGAGTTAGTCAGAAATTATATAGTGGATAAGGGATACCATATCATTGAAAGTGAAGAGCCTACAGAGGAAGAGCGGGTTAGTTATCCCCGTTTAGTTTCGTTCACCTATCGCATCGGCTCGCAACCCTTCCGCACTCCCCTGGATTCTCCTATAGGTCACTGGCTATCAGTCAGTATGGAACGGATCTTCGGTGCTAATTATGTCAAAATGCAGGCCACCGGAGGTTCTCAACCTATTGCCCCTTTTATTTCTACTTTAGGCATACCCGCGATTTCAGTGCGCATTCCCAATCCGGATAACAACATTCATGGCCCCAATGAGAATTTGCGGCTGGGCAATTTCCTAGAAGGGATCAGGATGTGTTTAAGTGTACTGACAACGTCACTTGAATGAACGCCGTTATGAATAACCGATAGCCTTAGGGCCTAATGGGCGTAGCTTTAGAAAACGCACAGCATTATCAATCCGCATCCGGAGACACGGACTAGTTACTTTGGTCCACAGCATTTGCCACCTAAAGTGAAATATAAAAGAACTCATTGTACAAATTATTGTACAATATACTTATATTTATTATTTTAGTAAAATGGAAATAACCACTTACTCAAATTTTCGTCGAAATCTTAAGTCCTTTCTGGATAAGGTTTTAAGTACCCGATCCCCACTGTTCGTTTCCCGGGCCAAAGGAGAAGACGTGGTGGTGCTTTCCAAGTCCGATTATGAAAGCATGCAAGAAACCCTTTACTTGTTAGGCAGCGCCAGAAATGCGGAAAGGTTGTACCGTGGTATTGAGGAGTTTGAAAAAGGTAAGGGTACCAACAGAGAGCTTTTGGATTAATGGAGTTAATTTTTCTCAGCCCAGCCTGGGAGGATTACCTATACTGGCAGAAAAGGGATAAAAGGATTCTCAACAGGATAAACGAGCTAATTAAGCAGTGCCTACGAAATCCTTATAAGGGCATTGGAAAGCCTGAGCCGTTAAGAGGAGATTTATCCGGGTGGTGGTCGAGAAGAATAGATCACCAGCACAGGCTGGTTTATCGAATGGAGAAAGATGGACTCTATATTTTGCAGTGTAGAAGGCATTATTAAAACCCTGGTCATATTCGAGGCAGATTATTTTCTGCTAAACACACAAAAATCCCATGACGTTTGGTTAATAAGTTGAGTTATAAACCCGCCTCTGGCTCAAGTTTAGCTTGCGTAACTTAAGCCGCACAGTCCGGGAAAGTTTTTAACTTTTTTGGATCCAGCATAGACGACACTCGGAATATCTCTAACTGTATCGCTTTCGCTGCATGGTAAGGCTGTCAGGCTGGTGTGCCTTTTTTTGTAAATAAATTATAATCCGTCACTTACAATACTAAGTCATTGCGAGGTAGAATTTTTTCTACAAAAACACACAAATCACCATGACGTGAGGGGGTATGATTAATCTATAGTTGTTGATGTAGTGGTCATCTGGAGCAGCGATCAATAGTTATTATACCATAATAGTCACTCGGCGCAGCCAAGCGACTGAGTTATGTAAATGTTTTATAATCAGATGCTTATATTAATACGTCATTGCGATGAGCACAGCGAAGAAGCAATCTCATTCATAATTAGGAACAGCTCATGCTATGCTTCTTCTCGAGAGCAATTATAATTCTTAGGTCCAATCTTTAGAGTTAAGACTATCCAACTATCTTGCTATTCATTGGCCACCTTAACGGTCTTATAACCCACAAAGCTCACCTGCAGCTGGTCGGACTCTCCGGCCTTAATTTGAAAGGAACCATCCAAGTTGGATACTGTGCCGGTATTAGTGCCTGCCACCACAATATTGGCGCCCGGAAGCCCGCCGCCCTGCTCATCGTAGATAGTACCGGACCAAATGCCCTTCTCAAACCTGGCGTCAACTTTAAACAGGTTTAGTTTTGATTCAACTTCCTCCGGGATGATCATGCCCTGGGTGGTGTTGTCAGGATTGGTCTTACCGTGGTTTAGTCTAAAGGTCACCGGCAACTGCATGCGTACCCTGATGGGTTTACCTCTCTGAGTACCGGGTTTGAAGGCAGGGGCGCTTTGCAGCACCCGTACTGCTTCCTGATCGCAACCGGCCCCGATCCCTTTAAGGGCTTCAATCTGTGATAAAGAGCCATCTTTTTCTACTACAAATTGCACATATACCCGTCCCTCAATGCCGTTCCGGCGTGCTTGTTCCGGATACTTCAATTCTCGGGACACATATTCATAAAAAGCGCTCATTCCATCAACCGGATGAGGTAGCTCTTCGGCTAGGTCAAAAACCTCACCTTCTGTTGCTAAACTACTTTCGTTGGCTTGTTCATTGGATTGTGGCTCCATGTCTTCAGTGCAGGCAAATACTACGATCAACAGGGTGCACAATAATGATAATACTCCCAACTTCCAGGGATTAAGACTTTTTGCTTTTTGTTTCATTGCGTTAAGGCGTTTTAAGATTAGACCGTCATGAAATGAGCTGGCCAGGCTCAGTCCATTTAATTTTAGGGTTGAATTGACCAGAATATTGGAGTACCGGTCGATGTGACACCACTTAAGTGCATAAGCATCAGCTTGGTACTCTTGTATTTTTCTAATTTCATTATTGATAAACCAGGCACTGGGGAGCCACCAGAAGCATACCTTGAATAGCTCAAGGAATAGCAGATCGTAAGTGTGACCTAGGTCAGCGTGGGCCTTTTCATGTTTAACGATGGCCTGGTAATCTTCACGATTTTCATCGATATCTTCATTGAGGAAAATCCAGTGTAAAAAGGTGAAACTCCCTTCATAATCGCGGACCTTGTGAATGTAAAGGTCATTAAACTTTTGGCAGCTGCTTTGCCTTTTTAACCTAAGGATTAGGTATAGGTTGTTTACAAACTTCACCAATAGGAAGAGGCTGACCGCCGCATAGACCCCAATTAATAGCTGGTGGTACCATGGGATCACTTCAGGGGTAGGGGTGAAGGCAGTGGCATCCAAGGTGATGACATCTCCGATTAATGGGTCTTTTTGATTAAACAGCCGTGGTAATTTGAGCAAAGGAATAGTCAACGCCAATAAGGTAGCGCCCAGCAGATAAAAGCGCATTTTATGGTATTGTCGCTCATTTCTGAGGAACAACCAATAACCCAGTATCAGCACCAGATGGATCAGCGATAGTTCTACCAAGTAATTACTCATGATTGCCGGTCCTTTAATTCCTTAAGTAATTGTTCCAGTTCCTTTAGGCTCAGGTCCTCTTGTTGGGTGAAGAAGGAAACCATTTGTTGATAGGAGCCGCTAAAATACTTTTTTACAAATCCCTGCATAAAAGACTTGGTATAGGCCTCTTTGCTTACCAGCGGATAGTATTTATGGGACTTTCCCAGAGGTTCATGCCCTACAAAGCCCTTCTGCTGCAGGATGCGTACAATGGTAGAAACGGTGTTGTATGCCGGTTTCGGTTCAGGTAGCTGGCTGATAATGTCTTTCACAAAGGCGCTGTCCAGTTGCCACAGTATCTGCATGATCTCCTCTTCAGCTTTGGTCAACTCTTTCATAGGTGCTATATTCTATTAGATTTCGGGCTTAATTTTAAATATTCCGATATTTGATAGCTCTTACCGAGATATAACTAAATCATTAGTTAAAACTAAACAATTAGTTTGAGGCGTGCAAGAGATTAACTAAATTTTTAGTTGAACTTGCTAATTACAGGGGATATTATTACATGTCTGTACTTGAAAATCTTCATCGGAGTAGGGTAAGTACCGGGTTTTTCATTTTTATTGTGCGGTTTTTTTGCTTCGCCGCCATTAAAGGAATATGATTACCGAAATCACCAGTATTGGCACTGGCATATTGATGTACAAACTCCCATAACCTGAATTTCGTTTCTTTTCCTGGTAGCGATCACCACAACTTATAGCGATACCCTCTATGTGGCCGGATCCGATAATTGCAGCACTATAAGAATTATTATGAGGTTGATTAATATTGATGCAAATGAATTTGTAGTATTTAAACAAGCCTAACATATGCAAGCCGAATATCTGCCCATGGTGAATAGAGGGGTCATTACCGTGGTTCCCAAAAAACCGTTCTACGATTGGATCAACTACCTGGATCCGGAACATCCTATAAATCCTGAGGAGATTAAGGAACACAATTCCTATATGGTCACCGATGAAATTATCGATCCGGTAAAGGTATTAAAGAAGCGTTTTAAGATAATCTTTGAAAATGAGCTGTTAGGGATGTGGTTGGTTGAAGACGATTGGCCCCAACGTCGGACCTTCAAAGTTTTTAGCGAATGGTTTGACTGCCATGTGAGTGCGGTGGTCTATGATTTGGGTAAGACTGGGATTTACTCCCTAGAATAGTTGAATCAATGCCCAACCTTTATTCCACCGGGTAATTCACCTAGTTGCTTTTTTAGCACAATTAATCCCGTATTAACCCAAAAAAACTTCAACAACTACCCACAAAAGGTTACCATCTCCACCAAATCCTATTAAAGCCACCAGAGTTAGTTACACAATCTACCACCGGATATTTACCAATGTGATTGACCCAGCTGGTAAATATTGTTATATAATTTATATTATGTTAACTATCAATTCTAATGACAATTCTCGCCCTACTTAATCTCCTCCACCCCGGATGATTCCGTATCCGCTACTTCCACCGTTATACTCTCTTCATGCTTCACCTTACGCAACTGTTCCCAATCTGCATTTACCAGGCGGCCGAACACATTAACCGGGCTGGCTGCTACCGGTGCCTGGTTAGTGCTGGCCGGTGTCGGTCCGAAGAAAATGCAAAAGGCTGGCATGCTGGGCCAATATGCCAGATCTCCCACCTCGACCTGGGCCTGGGCCCCTGGTTCTAACGTGGCCTGTGCCGCCACTTCAAAATATATTTCATCGCCCCAGGTGTTGGCGTATGACTGAATTGGCAGTGTCTGAATGATGGCTGAGGCTGTGGGAGTCTCAAGCAACTCTGCATAAAACACCTTGCTTTCGATGGAGATCTTGATTATGGTCATTTACTGGATAAATTAGTTTACGATTGAAAGTGTGTTGAAGGTATATAACATACTGATATGTAATTATTTACAGTATTTATTTAAGTCTTTGATCGAAATTAATGGGTACGCTGTCTACTAAATGTACATCATCCTTAAATCGAGCATAATCGGGCAACAGTAAAGCACTTTTTTCATGGCGTGAATGTATGGAAGGCACCAGCACCGCTGCATAACGCTCTGATGCTATGATTTGCTGTATATTGTCTCATTTTGTACATTTTTATTAAAGTCTTTATAACTTAATCTTTTCAACCCCCGTATTTCAAAAAGGGGTATTATCCGGCGTAAATAACTATCCATCCTCCACCAACTGCTTATAGTCCTCAATACTTTGCAGCAATATCTCCTTGGCCACCTCGGCATTCTGGAACTCCTCTACCGCCACAGTTTTATTTTCCAGCTTTTTATAGTCCTCGAAAAAATTTCTCAACTCCTTAAAAAAATACTCTGGGAGCTCGGAGATGTCGTCCAGGTGATTCACGCTCATATCATGTTCGGCCACTGCAATGATCTTATCGTCCAGTTCCCCGGCATCCAGCATGCGCATTACCCCAATCACCTTGGCGGAGACAATGCACATCGGTACGATAGTGATTTGCGAAAGCACCAGGATGTCCAGCGGGTCGTGGTCGTCGCAATAGGTTTGAGGTATGAAGCCATAATTGGCAGGGTAATACATGGAAGAATAGATCACCCGGTCCATCAACAATAGACCGGTGTCCTTGTCCAATTCGTACTTGGCCCTGGTATTTTTGGGAATTTCAATAATGCCATTCACCTTATGGGGAACATCCTCTCCCACCGGAACCTTGTGCCAGGGATTGCTGGGGTCTATTTTCATATTGGAAAAGTTAGAACATAAAAGGTAAGGAACCAACTTTGTCCAGCAACAGCGTGAAGCGCGAAATTCGAAGGCTTTTTGACAGGGAACAGCACGGGCGCGAAATACGAAACTAGCGCTTTCAAACCAGAACTATTAATCGTAACACTATTATACCATGAATGAGATTGCTTCGCTGCGCATCGCAATGACCTTCTATTGATTGGTTGGGTACACCAGGACGTCTACTCTTCTATCATCACTACGAGGCAGAATTTTTTAGCTCAAAACACAGAAAACGCCATGACATTGGTAATAAATTAAGCACCTCTGGCTTAAGTTTAGCTTGCGTAACTTAAACCGCACAGGCCGGGAAAGTTTTTAACTTTACTTACTATGACCCATTTACTAATCCAAATCTGGCCGGTTGGCTGACGGGCCAAGTTGCAAACTTGACCCAGGACTGGGGATGTGGTATTACAATAAAAACTTTACCCAGCTAAGGCGCGGGCGCAAAATACGATGGCTTACTTAATCTTATCTGTGTGCCTTACTAATGCTGGCAATCTCTACGGGTTATATGGATCGTAGTCTAAATACTGTTAGTGTAACGAGTAAAGGAATTAAGGCTGATAGTGCTAGCGATAATGTGGAGTTGATAGTCCTTCCTCAATGGGCGGCGCAGCAAAACCAGGCGAATTGATAGGGAATGCGGGAGTTGAAGCCGTAGCATGGTTTTAATGCATGCATTAAATTCAGGCTGGATAAAATATTAATTATCTTACCTGTAAATCTTTTATTGAAACTAAGCCTACACCCTATGATCAAATGGTCATTCTTTTTCCTTTTAGCCTTTATCTCCGGCTGCGCCCATTCTCAGCAGCCCCAAAAACTATTTAATGGAAAAGACCTCAGCGGTTGGCATGTAGATGTACCGGCTATGGATACCACCGATGTCCAAAGCCCATTTATAGTTCGTGATGGTCTTCTGGTCAGCCTGGGCACTCCGGGTGGTCACCTGATCACCGATGAAGAATACCGTGATTACCGGCTGGAAGTGGAATATCGGTTTGCCGGTGAACCGGGCAACTGCGGGGTGCTGGTACACGCATCTACTCCCAGAGCTTTATATGAGATGTTTCCCAAGTCCCTGGAGGTGCAGATGATGCATGAAAACGCCGGTGACTTTTGGTGTATCGTGGAAGACATCAAAGTGCCAGATATGGTGGAACGCCGGGGACCGGAAGCTGACTGGGGTATCACCGAAGGTAAGAAGCGGCGCATCCTCAACCTTACCGACGGCTCGGAAAAACCATTAGGTGAGTGGAACACCATGACCGTCGAATGTCTGGGTGATGAGATCAAGGTTTGGGTGAATGGTGACCTGGTCAATTACGGTTTTGATTGCACCACGGATCACGGTCAAATCGCAGTGCAGGCGGAAGGATCTGAGGTGGAGTTTCGGAAGTTGCTGTTGACACCAATCAACAGGCTTAGTCGTGATTAAATATTCTATTAACCGGATTGGGTTTTAGGGTGCAATTATTTAGGGGTTGTTACGGGTTATAGTTTATAACTATCTGATAATAAATTAACTATATATATTATATTAATTCAATTATTCAAAAAATTTATTGCATTATTAGACGATTGTTTAGAACGGTATGCTCAGGGATCAGTCTACTAGATTTGCAAAAAAAAACCCCTACATAATAGTCTCTTAGCAGCAAATAACCAGCGCAGTGAGTTCATACCGGACGTAGTTAATTTCAGTGTAGGTTGGTCTTCCCCAAATTCACGGTTTTTAACACCACTTCACAGTTTTTAACTCAATGGTAAATTATCTTATGCTACCTTAATACCATAATGGCTGGTAGTATTTACAGACACTGGTACGGGATTATTGTAATGATCCTGGTTACCGAATGTCTGGCACAAGCACCTATAACAGTTTCGGGAATAGTACTGGATGCAGAATCCTTTCACCCACTGCCGTTCGCTCATGTGGTGATAAACCATCAATCCGCTCTCACCCCAGATGAATCTGGTTGGTTCAAAATAAAGGTCAATGCGGGGGATACCTTAATCATATCGCATGTTTCCTACCAATCCAGCCATCATATCATATATGAAGTTGATAGCTCCAAGACTGTGGTGTTAACCGTGTTTTTGGAAAAAACTACTAGACTACTTTCTGAAATTGAGATTAATCCCTTTCCCGCTTCTCTAAAGGATTTTAAGCAGGAAATATTGGATCTGGATCTAAATAATCGTGCTTTCAACCCACAAAATTTACTCAGGCAACAAGAGTACCTCACTTTGGAAATCATCGTAGGCCCCAAAATTTCCTACGATGCGTATGAAAACTATCGGGGTATTAATCAACCGAAGGACTTCACTTTGTTCTCCAGTGGACCAAATAAAGGAATTGGAAGGTTTATTAGAAGCTTGAAAAAGAAGAAGAAATGATTCTACAATTGTTTAAAAGCAAAACCATTAAGTCGTTCCTGCCAGTCTGGAGATATTCCAGTGAAAGTTGGATAACCGCGAAACAGCCAAGCGCCAGATCCGAAGTTGGCATTTGTAGTCTGAAACCATTACAATTGAATGCGGTTCACCTCTTGGATGAGATTGCTTCACTGCATTCGCAATGACGTTTGAAAGGTGATTGGCATTGGCAAATGCCGCCTCTTGTTTTATGGTCATCGCGAGGAGCGCAGTGACGCGGCGATCCCCTTGTTCAGCGAACAGGCCAAGCGCCAGATCCGAAGTTGGCATTTGTAGTCTGAAACCATTACAATTGAATGCGGCTCACCTCTTGGATGAGATTGCTTCACTGCGTTCGCAATGACGTTTGAAAGGTGATTCGCATTGGCAAATGCCGCCTCTTGTTTTATAGTCATCGCGAGGAGCGCAGTGACGCGGCGATCCCCTTTTGTTCAGCGAACAGGCCAAGCGCCAGATCCGAAGTTGGCATTTGTAGTCTGAAACCATTACAATTGAATGCGGTTCACCTCTTGGATGAGATTGCTTCACTGCATTCGCAATGACGTTTGAAAGGTGATTCGCATTGGCAAATGCCGCCTCTTGTTTTATGGTCATCGCGAGGAGCGCAGTGACGCGGCGATCCCCTTGTTCAGCGAACAGGCCAAGCGCCAGATCCGAAGTTGGCATTTGTAGTCTGAAACCATTACAATTGAATGAGGTTCACCTCTTGGATGAGATTGCTTCTTCGCTACCGCTCATCGCAATGAGGTTTTGATAGACATAGTCAATAGGACATTGTATAATTACTCTATTGACGTACACACCCCATCCTGGCAACCCACATCCGGATCTGGTACAATGGCACAATCTGATTGTGCATTGGTCATTTGATTGATCTCAGATTGGAGGATATTATAGTCAGCCACCTTGGCTTGCAATTCATCAACATCCAGCTGGGTGGGGGCATAGACCAGGTAAGTCCAGGGTCCGCCACAGGGTTTGCTGCCAAAGGCAATGGTAGCGCAGTCCCCTGCCCCACCGCACGTTTTATTCTCTACCAGCGCATCAATCTCGGTTTGCAACCGGGCCAGCTGTCGTTGTTTATCCAACAGGTCGTTGGTATCATCATTATCACAGGCGCTGAAAATCAATAGTATGCCTGAAATTAATCCGGGTATATAGTTCATGGTTTTAAATTCTAGCTTCCACTATGATATAGACCCGGATTTTTCACCATTGGTTGTATTTATTTGCTAAGTGGCCAAACTGCCTTTTATCTGGCGCTAATTTGATCTTGTCTAGGGCTTTCCGCCATCCGCTGCCAGTTATCCAGGATATATTCAGTATCCTCTCTGGCTTTCTTTTTTGCCAAAGGCAGAAGAAATCCTGAAAGAAATGGATTGCTGAACTGGTATGCAAAATCCATCACAATTTTGGTGGTGGTAGGTCCCAAAGGATGAAGGCTCCAAGTCCCGGCTATTTCATCAAATGGCAGATCAAAATCCGGATGGTGGGTATCCACCACAAATCTAAAACGCTTACCAGGCTCCCAAATGGTACAAGTTTCCTGCCAACTCTTGCCCTTTTCATCAGCGCATTCCCGGATCATTCCCACCCCAGAGCCCTCCAGGATGTCCACCCTACTGATTGCCGCAGTGGTGACATGTTCATAATTTCCTACATCTGATATGACCTCCCATACCTTTTCTTTGGGAGCCTGTACCACTCGCTCATTTATAAAATGATTGACCCCTTTAGCCTTTTGATACTGTACTACCCCATATACCAGAATTACAGCAATAATAACTTCAAGTGTAATTAACATTCTTTTTAGTGTTTTGCGTATCATGATTTTTTTAATACAATCTTACGTCCGAAAAGGGGCTCTGAGGTCCAAAAAACTGGCTAATCAGGACCTCTCAATTAATTAGTACCACTTTATACCACGGAGTGCTTAATAAGTAATCGCATTTAATTGAGCTATACCTAAATTTGAAGTGATGAGTAGCGTAACACCTATTTCTCTTTTGCTCAGTTTCGTGTTGGGCGGTACCATTCTACTGGGGGTACTGATCATGATATTACTGCTGCGCAGTGATTTGGGATTTTGTAAATGGCTAATAAGTATTTTACTATTGGGATTACTGTTGCACCTGCTGACCTTTTGGCTGTTTATTACAGAACTGATCCTGGAATGGCCCTACTTGTTGGGAGTAGGCACGCCTCTGTTGTTCTCCCTGGGGCCGGCGTTTTACTTTTTTGTGCACAGCTATGCTGATCCTCGATTTCGTTTTAAGTGGCGTCATTTGCCGCACACCTTTATTCCCTTTGGGATCCTGATTTTTGTTACCGTTGACATTTTCACCGCCAGCCTTGAGAGCAAGCTGACACAAATTGCTTACTACTATGAGCTGGTTCCTCAAGGTCAACTGGGTTGGCAGGAATGGTTTTTCTTCAACTTCTACGTATTGATCTTACTACTTTACACCTTGGCGGCTGTGAGGTATATCAACCGCAATAGACCCTATAATAGCAGATTGCTACGAAGGTTCTGCTGGTTACTTCTCAGCCTTTCCCTGGTATACTTATTTCTACAAAGCGGGTTCATCCTCAGCGGAGCTTCCCTGATCACATCGGAAATTATTTTGTCCTGTATTCTGGCTTTAGCGGTATTGATCATGGGCTATTGGATCCTTGATATTCGGCAATTGCTACCGAAGGCTGCAGATAATAAGAAGTACCGCACCTCGCCCCTCTCCGGCCAAGAGCGCAGAAAGATTGAGCAGTCGTTGCTAGCTGCTATGGAAGGTCAGGAAATGTATTTAAATCCCCGGCTCAAGGTGGATAATCTGGCCCGAGAGCTTAAAATTCCCTCACATCATTTATCCCAGGTGTTGAACAGTCATATGGGGGTGAGTTTTTATCAGTTGGTAAACCGCTATCGGGTAAGGCGCTCCCAGCAGATGCTCCAGAGTGATAGGCTGAAGCAATTTTCTATTCAGGCAATCGGACTGGAATGCGGGTTCAGTAATAAATCCAGTTTCTTCAGGGCATTTAAACAGCATACTGGTATGACCCCAGCTGAATATGTGAGCCAAAAAAGAGCCAGTGCATAAAAAAACCCGCCGGGATAGTCAAGTAGGCGGGTTTCTGAGGGTATTGCTTATGAAGTCTTATGCCGCAGCTGTTTTGGTTGAACTTCCCATTCCCAATACTGCTCCAATTACTCCCCCGGTTATGGCGGCCATTACGGTGGCAATTACCACGTCGAATAAAGCGCCTTGTAAGGTCATAATATTAGTAGTATCGTACATGATCATGTCCCAGCCCAGGGCCATTAAGAAACCGATCACCGCCCCTCCTTTCAATCCGGTGGCAAAGGTGCTGATACTGGCCCAATGAAGGAAAATATACGTAATTAATGCCGCCAACGCAATATTACCTAATATCAGTGGCCACCAGGACATTTCCGTTTTCATCACTCCGGTAGCAGACCCGGAATTGGCTTCGAAAAAGCCCTCAAACAAAATAGCATAGAAAACAAAACCCAGGATAAAATAGACGATACCACCGACCAGGCTGCCGGTAATGAATTTTGAGGTATTCATGTGTTTATTGTTTTGGTTGGGCACTCAATTTAAGGATTTGTCAGAAAAATCAAAACAAAATTTACCAGGAAGAAACGGCACGCAAAAGCTGGATAGCTAAGCATTAGGTTACAATATAAAATACAGAATATTAATATTTTATGATACATAGCTTGATCTATTACAGTAAGAATATATAAAACTGCGCTCTACCCTCTTGCTGAAACTTTTAATACATAAGCACGTATAGATGTATATACAACTAATGATTATGATCCCTACTTCCCTTAAGGATAATATCATCTACCAGATGGCCACGATTACTAAGGATGTCCAAGATCAATTACAACTTCGATTTAAGCGGGCAGGTCATAAGGTGACTCCCGAACAGTTTCATCTGCTGACTCATCTCTGGTATCAGGACGGTCTTTTCCAACAAGACTTGGCAGAGGCAGTGGGCAAAGACAAAACTACCATCAGTAGAGTGTTAAACAATATGATACGCAATGATCTGGTAAAGCGGGAAACAGATAGTGACGATTTAAGGTACAGAAGAATTTACCTTACTGATTATGGTCGAAAATTGCAGGATAAATTGGTAAATATAAGCGGTGAATTGTATTTCCAAGCTTTACAAAAACTCAAGGATGAGGATGTCAGACACATGCTGAAACTGATAGATACTATGCGCGACAATTTGAAATAATCTTAATAAAAAAGTTGCATATACAACTATGAAAACATGGCTAAAAATTATCGCATTAAGCCTATTGATGGCTTTTTTATGGGTCGTAGGCGTCATAATGGCGCAGTCTATGTTGCAGGTAGAAGTGGGTGAAAGCGGAGATGAAGGGAGCAGCTTATTGCTGCTGATGCTGCTTTGCTGCCTGCTGCAAGTACTAGTCCTACACGGATATCTAATAAATACCCGGCTTGCTATCTGGGAACGATTCTGGGTAGTATCGGCGATCCTGGTATTATTGCAATTCTTATTACCACAAGTGGAATCATGGTTTTATCTTTCTGAAAATATCATGCCCCTAATGTTAATTCTGGCCACTACCTTAGGGGGCATATTTATGTCCTTGGTCTTCGCATTAGTTACCATATTTGCCTACCCTGACCACAATCAGACTGTAAAAGCTCCCATTTTGCCCTCCACGGTAAAAGATTTGCAAGTAGCATTCTTGACCGGAGTTTTACTTTACCCTCTTATCTATTTTCTAGCCGGGTATTTTATTGCCTGGCAAAACCCCGATTTGCGTGCGTATTATTCAGGTGATCGGGAATTGATCTCGTTTTTTCAAATTATGCAGAAAAATTTCTTAAGCGGCTCAGTATTGCTACAAACGATACGGGGAGTAATATGGGCGTTGTTGGGCGTTTCTTTAATCAAATCTCTATCAGAAGTAAGCAGGAATAAACAATATCGGATAATTGGGGTTTTATTTGCAGTGATTTCCAGTGCTCAGCTTCTGCTGCCAAATCCTTATATGCCGGAGTCAGTCCGTTGGAGCCACCTGCTGGAATTGCTGGTATCCACATCGATTTGGGGAATTTTATTGGTCTGGGTCTATTCCAGATTAACCCCTAGAGAAAATGTATTGGCCGAATCGAAAATGTAATAAAATAGAGGTAATTACATAGGAAATGGGCGGTGAAAAACAGATATTGTGCCGCCGTGAAAACACCAGTATATCGTTGTATTTCAGTATGAAACACTCAAAAGCTCTAACCTTGGGTTTAGTATTTGCAGCTTTCAGCATTCTGCAAACTCAGGCCCATAATCCCAATCAAAGCTATATCTTTCTCAGGATATTCGAGGCTTCTGTTGAGGGTCATATAGACATTGCAATAGGCGAGTACAACCGCGCCCTTGGCCTACAACTAGAGCAGGATATGACTGTAGAGGAATTGCAGAACTCAATGCCTAGACTTCAAGCCTTCTTAAAGGAAAATTTGGAGTTTACTACATCAGCAGGTGTTCATCAGCTGCAATTCAAAGAAGTGAGGATTTCCAAACAGGGTAATTTGGGAGACTATGTACAAATAGACTTCGTATTGGATGGCCTTGATCGGGTTCCGGAGGAGTTGCAAATTGAAAGTAATATTTTATTTGACCAGGATCCCACCCATCAAACATTGGTGGTGATCGAATTGATGTACAAAGGTGGTATTATCAACAATGAAGCTCAAGTTTCACTGGTATTGGATGAGGATGATAGGCAAGGGTCAATTGCTTTAGAAGAAGGTTCACTTTGGCTGGGTTTTAAAGCCATGATCGAGCAAGGAATATGGCATATTCTTATTGGAATTGACCACATCCTGTTTTTATTGGCCTTGATCTTACCTTCGGTGGTAAGACGTAAAATTGACCGCAACCTGGAGAACAAGCCCTGGTCACTATCCCGATCTGCTCAAAGCTGGCAACCAGTTACGGCCTTCAAGCCTGCATTTATATACATTATAAAGATCATCACTTTTTTTACTATTGCCCATAGTATCACCCTCAGCTTGGCTACTTTAAATATTGTCAATCTACCATCGAGGTTGGTGGAATCCATTATTGCATTGTCCATTGCACTGGCGGCACTTAATAATATAAGGCCATTGTTTGGCGCCAATCGGGATTGGGTCATTGCCTTTGGCTTTGGTTTATTCCACGGCTTTGGTTTTGCCAGCGTGCTGGGTGATTTGGGGTTGACCGGAGAACACCTGGTCACCACCCTACTTGGATTCAATCTAGGAGTAGAAATTGGTCAGCTGGGCATCATCTTGATAATTTTTCCCCTTTTATTTTTGCTAAGGAATCATCGGTTATATCCTAAGGGAGTAGTTTATGGATCAATAGTACTGATCTTTATATCACTGTACTGGTTCATCGAAAGGGTGTTTGAAATAGACCTATTGCTTTGGGGAATTCTGAAAAAAGCCATTATATCGGTTTTGAAATTCCTGGGCCTTCGTTAAGACAGCGACATTTAGTTTATAGAAATATAAATCCATTTGGTCCGATTCCAGTACTGAATTGATCCAGCTGATTGCCCTGGCTGTCATACCGGATGGCTGTTCCAGTAGACTGAAAAGCATTAGAGTCGCCTAGGTAGACCTCTCCCCCATCCGGGTCTATTCCGATGCCATACAACGAAAATCCATTTTCTATAAAAGGGTCTACGGATTCGGTGATCAAGTCCAGAGCATACACGGTGGTGAGACCGGTAAAGGTATCATTGTTACCTCCCAGAAATAAGATCCGGTTTGCCGCCTGGTCATAAGCCAATTTTTCGTTAAAACCGCCGGTAGTGAGTCCCGATATATCTGAAGCTACGGACAGGTTTTGAGGATCGATCCCCATCAAATGACCGCTGGTACAAATCACCCAAAGCCGTCCATTGGCATCAGTTACGAAATTACTGGGACCAGCCGCAACTTCCAATGATCGTGAACTCAGATCCTCTGAATCTATTATGGTGATGGAAGACCCTCCTTCCTCTGCGACAAATATTTGCTCATCTACTACCCACAAACCCTGGGGACGGGATTCTAACATCACCGAATCTACCACCAGTTGCTGCTGAAGATCGACTACTGCTATGAAAGAATCGGGATCATCAGTAAAAGCAGTATTGATATTACCCCAATCGCTTACAAACCCCTGTGAGCCTACAGAAACAAAGTCCACCGGATTATCAAGCCCTAAGGATATCACTCCCATTGGATTCAATTCCAAATCCAGAATTTCCACGGCTGCCGGGGTATTGGTCACTAGAAAGATCTGCTGCTGGAATACCCTGGCTTTTTGCAGGGTTGCCTCCGCTTCAAAAGCACTCAGCTGATGATTTAGGGTATTGGCATCATACCAGTCGATAGTACCGTTGGCTGCAGAGAAATTGCCTTCATTGATAATTAATACCTGGTCTACCAAGGGGCCAGGGTCCGGCCCTGGGTCGTCATCAGAGCAGCTGAAGAACCACAGTAAGAGCCAGCAAAAATACCGATAAGGGGGAATATTCATTTTTTTAAATTAATAAGTAAGTAATAGATTCAAATTGAAATTTCTTCCAGGCATCGCCCGGTTCTCAAAATTTTCATAGTCCCGATTGAATAAATTTTTGATCACCAATTCCAGCGACCAATGCAACCGTCGCCATTTGCCAGAGGCGCCTGCATTAACTTGCCATAACGTATATGCCGGCAATGGGGGCAGTTCATTATTGGTTTCCACGAAGCGTTCACCGATGTATCTACCCGTTATACCTGCACTCCAGTGATCATAAGTAATCTCCCAGGTTGGAACTAATATCCATTGAGGGGTATAGGGCAACTGTCGGTCAATTCCGCGGTCAAAACTACTAAGCGACCTTTTGTTTACAGCTCGCTGAAAAGTTCCACTCAGTGCCAGAGATTGGCTCCATTTGGAACTTTTAATTTTTAGACCAACCTGATGATTAAATTCAATACCCTGTGCCAGAACTTCCCTGAGATTGTCCGGGTACCAAAAGCTGGTAATGTTTCCCTCACCGTCTCTATCGCTGCCACCGGGTATCCAGATGATCCAATCCTTTACCCGGTGGTGGAAATATCGGATCTTTCCCTCATAAAGGATCAATGGGCTGCTCCAGGCAGCTTTAATTCCTGTCTCCCAGTTAAATGAGTTTTCCGGCTTTAGATCCGGATTACCTCCAGGCTGCCAGAACCGCTGGTTTAAAGTGGGAATAAGGTAACTGCGTCCTACTTGCAAGTCCAAGCTAAAGCGGGTTGAACGCTTTGGCCCGGGAAGTTGGAATTGCATGCTGGCCAATGGTGAAAGAGCTTTAAACCTGCCATCCACCACAGGAGCCCTGGCATTTAATGCCAAAATCAGCCCTTTGCGAATCTCCCAACGAGAGGCGAAATAAAAGTCATTGCGGTTTTCTTTGACTTTCCCGCCATAGGCATCCACTCTGGCCACCAGGTGATTCCATTGAGTGCCTGCCTTGAGGTCCCAATCAGATAAAGCCCACTCCATTTCGTAAGCGCTATACCATCGATCGACCGTTACCCGCCGGTCACCATTATATATTTGATGATCACGGGTATAACCCAGGCTGTTACTTCCCAGAAGGGATCGATAGGCCCAAACCCAATTGACCAAAGCCCGCAGGCTGTGGTTCTCCAACTGCTCATCACTAGAGATTTGCTGACGGTTAGGCTGGATCTCCCGATAAGTCTTGTTATACCACAAATGACCGGATAGCTGGTGGCTAGCCCCTGGTTTCCAGTAAAAATTTTGAGCCAAGTTGGTATTTTGATACGCGGCATTAACCTGCTTGATAGTGGACCCGTCATCTCTTTTAAAGGGAAAATTATTCCGGGCTCCGCCTTGTGAAAACACTCCCGACCAGCCCCACCCTGCTTTGGTTAGATCCACTCCTGCCTGAATTCCATAGCTTCCAAAACTGCCATATTCTTGCCCCAAACTAAGACCGAGCCCTGGCTTTGTTTTTGGCTCATGATCAATTGATATGGCTCCTCCAATGGCTCCATTACCATAAATCGCTCCTCCCGGGCCCATACCTACTTTGATCCCATACCCTGGTAAAGTGAATAGTGAACCATAGTCAGATTGCCCCAGGCTGAATGAGTTGATTTCCATTCCTTGCCACCTTAAGGTGGTCCTGCCGGCGCCTAAACCCCGAAAATTGATGGAGGACAGCTGTCCTGGAGCTCCATACTCTATAAATGAAACCGGGAGTAGAGTGGATAGTGTTTCCGCCAGGTTTTGATAAACCAGGCTATCGGTAGAAAACGCATAATGCGAAGCTCCAGGAATGAATGACTCTGGAGTAGAGGCCTCTACGGTAATCTCTTTTAAAGTAATGGTATCGTTCTGCGCCAAAGCTTCACAGCTCAAGGCCAGTACCAATAGACTCCAATAAATACGCAAAGCTCAAAACTTTTCGGTACGAACCCCGCTTCTCCCGAGCGTGGCTACATCACAACGTATTGGCAGGTCTCCTGGCTGATTCAGTTGTTAAGGCCTTCCCATAGAGCTATCTAATAAGGTATCAGATGTTAAATCACCTCAAGTTGTGTGATTCCTGATACTTATTAGACGGCCCCACAGTGGCAATAAGATCGGTTAACAAACCAATTGAACTTACAGTTGCGGGGACAGCTCCGGTTTTGAACCGGATTCCCATTTTAATTCCTCCTGCTGTTGGCAGTAAAGAAACCAATACCTTATGCAAGATAGCTGCAATTCTGTAGTTATGAAAGATTCTCATTTGAAAAGATTTAGCTGGTATCATCAGTAAGCACCGATTTTTTTGACCTACTCTTTAATTTGATTATTATCTTAAACAATTGGCATGCAGAGTCAAGAGATAGAAATTCTAAGTCAATTCCAGTATGCTATTATATGCTAAATTTATCATAACGATTTGAATAAAATTCAAGGTAAACATCAATCAATATGAATAGTCCACTAGTATATTTCAGCTCCATCACTAAATCAAGTTTTATTGGGTTGGCTTTATTGCTAGCTTTTCAAAGTTGTACTGAGAAAAGTTCACCCCAGGTTAAACAAGCGCAACTGGTACGAGATCACAGCCATGATCATGTAGCCCACAAAGGTGAGGTGTTTGCTCCTGATGCAGGGGGTCACTACTGGTTGTTCCCGGAATCCAAGGACAAACTGGGATCGGGGGGGAAATTACAGATATACCTGGATGCTCAGTCACATCCTCACGCGGCTGCAAGCTTTGCTAAATATGAACTCGGCGTTGGCGGACAACTACCCGAACATAAGCATATGAAGACTGAAGAAATTGCCTATTTCCTCTCCGGGGAAGGGGTGGTAATCACTTATGATGGTGATAAAAGGATTGAAACTCCAGTAAGCGAAGGTTATGTATGGTACACCGCTCCCGGTGAGTGGCATGCATTCAAAAATACTGGAACCAATGAGCCGCTAGCTTTGGTATTTGCTACCATACCAAATGAAAAGCAGGGGTTGCTTAGTTTTTTTAAGAAAGTAGGCGCTGAGCCTGGAAAAGAAGCCACCAATTTCAGCCCGGAGGAATTTGGGAAAATAGCCGCAGAACACGATTTGATATTAAAACCGGTAGCAATAGAATGATGGGGTGGGTTGAAAATGCACCACAAAAGTGATAACTTATTTGTGCTAAATTTTAATTATTAGGGATGGATAACGGCTACGACATTGCCCTGGCTTCTCCAAGCTTTAAAAAGATCAAGGTATCGTCGATGCTTTTTTCTGAATACAGGTGTATGGAGGAGCAACCAATATTCACCGCTTGGACCCATTTAAATTATTTCATTTATGTGCTTTCAGGGAAAAAAACCTGGAAGACCTTGAATAACCGCTATACCGTACACGCTCATGAAGCTTTATTCGTGAAGAAAGGAGCTAATATTATTCACAAATATTTTGATGTTGATTTCTGTGCTCTGGTGATTTTTATCCCAGACGCTTATATAAGGACCCTGGTCAACAATCATCCTGATCTAATAGCCAGTGCCGGAACCGAAAGATCAGATAGTGTGATACCCTTGGAAATGGATCATATGCTAAATGCTTATTTTACGTCTTTCCAAGCTTATTTCTACCACCATATTGAGCCTTCTCCCCTATTGCTTGAACTTAAGTTTAAAGAACTGCTGTTCAATATTCTAACCTTACAAACCAACCCTCCAATAGCAAACTATTTTCTGGAGATCGCCAAAAGCACCAAGCCCAGCCTAAAACATATCATGGAGGATAATTTTATTTACAATCTATCTATACAAGAATTCGCTCGGTTATCTAATCGTAGTTTGAGCACTTTTCATCGGGATTTCCAGGAGATCTACGGTATTCCTCCAGGCAGATGGTTGGCCAGAAAAAGACTGCTGCATGCTAAGATGATTTTGGAAAGGACTGATAAAAAAGTTTACCAAGTAGCTTTCGAATGTGGATTTGAGAATCCTTCCCATTTTAATCGCTGCTTTAAAAAGGCCATCGGTGTAACCCCCAGACAATATCAAAAAGCCCAAAATCTATACCCTAAGGTTTAGAAAAGTGTTCATTAAAACAAAGCAGAAAAAAACCAAATCTACCGCTAACCCAACTGATTGGAAACAGGTTATTCAGGAGCTGGGTCCAGTCCTGGCTCAAAATTCCAAAAAACACGATGAACAGGATTCCTTTGTTACAGACAATTATGCTCTATTAGTCGAACTGGGTATTCTAAGCGCTATGATTCCGGAGTCAATAGGCGGTCAGGGGGTGTCGCATGCGGAAATGTGTGATACTATTCGCCGTATCGCTCATCATTGTCCCTCAACAGCGCTGGCTCTTTCCATGCACCAGCATGTAGTAGCCACCAATATATGGCGTCATATCCATCAAAACGAAAGTGTAGAATTACTGGCGTCTGTAGTCGAAAATGATTTGATCCTGGTCAGTACCGGTGCCCGTGACTGGAGGCAATCAAGCGGCCGGATGAAAAAAATAAAAAAGGGATATTTGGTTAACGCAAGAAAGCATTTCGCCAGTCAATCTGTTGCCGGCGATCTTCTGGTAAGCAGTGCCGTGTTACAGGATCATAAGCATGGCGACCAGGTATTACATTTTACTATTCCCATAGACTCTCCGGGCATCAACCTCCATGATGACTGGTATACTCAGGGCATGAGAGGTACTGGTTCCCAAACCTTGGATTTGCATCAAGTATTCATACCTGATGAAAACATCGTAGCAATTCGTCCAAGAAATCAGTTTCCAGACTTGTGGAATGTGGTTCTAACGGTGGCTACGCCCCTTATAATGTCCCCGTACCTGGGTATTGCCGAGAAATCACAAGAAATTGTGCTCCAATATTGCCGAACTAAAAGAAATCTGGCTACTGATGACGAATTAATGGCTGGTGAAATGGATAACTTTCTCTGTTCCGCACAATTGGCACACCAAGATATGATCACCAGAGCCAAAAATTTTGACTTTGAGCCTAATGAAGAAACTGGGATGGCAATGCTGACCAGAAAGACCCTGATAGCCAAAAACTGCAAAGCCTGTGTGGATAAAGCCATAGAGATCCTTGGTGGTAAAAGCTACTTTCGCTCTTCAGAGATTGAAAAATTGTTCCGGGACGTACAGGCAGTGAGTTTCCATCCCCTGCCAGAGAAAGAGCAAATGAGACAACGAGGACGGTTTTTAATTCACCATAAGCAAACCACCTAATTAATAAAAGCAGTTACCAGCATAATTCATGATAAGATCCGACCTGTTATTTATTGACGGGAAAGTTTACCACCTGGGCCTAGAGCCGGGGCAGCTTTCGCCAAATATTTTCTTGGTAGGAGATCCTGCCAGAGCGCATAAGCTGGCGGCCCATTTCGACCAAATCGATTTTCAGGTGCAGAATCGCGAATTCCTGACCTTAACCGGTGCTTACCGGGGTGTTCCGATGTCGGTCATAGGCACCGGAATTGGTACTGACAATGTAGAGATCGTATTGGTGGAAGCTTACCAGTTGTTATATTTCGACCCTGAAAACTCCCAACTCAAAGGTCACACTCCCTCTATAAATATGATCCGAATTGGGACTTCGGGAGGCATACAACCTGACATCCAGGTCGGTACTATGGCTATTTCCCAATATGCCTTAGGCCTTGACAGCACCGGCCTGTTCTATGATCATCCCCCGGCTGATGAGACCATCATGGAGATTGAAACAGCATGTGAGGAGGTGCTGAATAAATATACACCTTCCCATGCTCGTTTCAGGAATAAATTTTCTCCCTATGCCTCCAAGGCGACTCCCAGGATAGTCCAGAATCTGTTGAATTCAGCCAAAGAAATGAACATCATTGCCAAACCGGGTATTACCGTGTCTTCACCAGGGTTCTATGGCCCATGTGGCCGGGTTATAGAAGGTTTGATCAATACTATTCCGGATATCAAATTCAAGCTGACGGAATTAGTGATCAAAGATTTAAAGGTAGTAAATATGGAAATGGAGTCCAGCTTGATATTTCACCTGGGCCACCAACTAAATTTTTCCTGTGGTACTATTTGCCCCGTTATAAGCACACCTCAAGCCAGCTCGGCGCTCATAAATTATGATCAGATTATAGATGATGCTATTCAAATTGGTTTGTCGGCCATGGTCAAATCCGTTAAACCCGATTAAGCTCAATTACTTGTATATTCTTCCTGCATGTTCTTAAGTAACGATGTTTTTTACATCATTCCACTTGGCTTGGAGGTCAATATGCACGATATTAGCTTTATAAGCTGCCAAGCACATATGTCAGTCAGCAAGTCTACTGAACCCACAGAGCCTCAGAAAACTGTACGTGATACAAATCTTCATACTATTATTACGAACCAGTGTGAATCCCTGAGAAAAACCACTGGCAACCTTTTCTTCGTAGGTGTGGCCGGATATTGTGCACTGCTCACGTTTGCTGGTTTTATACCTACCTACTGGGGACCATTAATTTATTCAAAATTGGAAGGTATACCAGCCGCTGTTCATATACATGGCATCTTGTTTTTTTCTTGGATAATATTTTTTTCCTACAAAGCTGGCTGGTTTCTCAAAGGTCCCTGGCCATACATCGCAGCTTTGGTATGGTGGGAATCTAGCTGGCCACAGCAATGGTCATTTTTGGTTTCTTGGTAAGCTTGACTGCCAACATCGAACGATTTGAGACTGGACAAATAGCACGTGCTTACGCTCTTGGATTCAGCAATACATTCGCACTGCTTTCATTTGCTTGTCTGATGGTCATTGCGATCTATAAAAGAAATCGACCAGCATCCCACAAGCGTCTTATGTTATTTGCCACCTGTATGTTAATGACACCACCGGTAGGTAGATTGTATCGACCCTTTTTTGCACCGTCACCTCCATCTCCGTGGTTAGTATTTGTCACAATTGATGTGATCCTGCTGGCCTGTGTTTTCTATGATTTGAAAACCATACGACGTCTACATCCTGTTACCATCTCCTGTGGTGTTTTGTTACTGGCTTTTCAGATTGTTCGTTTTCCCGTACCCCAGATGGATTGGTGGCGGAATACTTACGATTTAATGTTACGACTGGCCAATTAGTACTGACTGACCATGGTTAAATCCGTTTAATCCCGGCTGGGTTTGTCATATTCCGGCCTCAAAGCATCTTCCTCAATGCTTTTTGAAATGACTTTGATGGCGGCTTTTAGTTCTTGCACTAATTTCGGGTTTTCTGATGAGTGATCAATTACTTCGTAAGGATCCTCATTTAGGTTATAAAGCAATGCTTTCTCCAAGGTTTTATCGGTGATCAGTTTCCAATGCTCTTTCCTGGCGGCATAGTGGTAGCCATAGGGATCATCATAATCCCTGATCTCAAATGCCCAAAATAATGGTTGTGACCGGTTCAAAGGTTGTCCCTGAAAAATACCCGAAAAATCCTGGCCATCCAGGATCCGGTCCCGGGGTAAGGGGGTGTCGGTCAGGGCACAGATTGTGGGTAAAAGATCATAGCCGTGGATGGGAATATCCGAGGTAACACCTGCATTTATCACCCCGGGATATCGCAGAATACAAGGCACCCGTAAACCTCCTTCAAATAGGTCGGCTTTCCTACCTCTAAGGCCGCCGGTCTCTCCATACATATTTACTTCCCACCAATATCGCCATTGATTAGTCACTGGTCCGTTGTCGCTGGTGAAGATCACCAGAGTCCGTTCCGTAAGCTTTAACTGATCCAATTTATCCATCAAACGACCCACTTGAAAGTCCAGGTGACTGACATTGGCGTAATATTCACCGGGACCGCGATCCATTAAGTTATCCAGATCAACAGGCCCATCAGTAAACTGCCGGTAATGTATGTTAAAACTATCGGGACTGGCAATTTCGGAATGAGGCTCATGTAAGCTCACATACATAAAAAAGGGCTGCTGGCGGTCTATGGAATCCAACCAACCGATGGCTTCATCCATCACGATCTGAGCAGCAAACCCCTCAATTTCCCCCAGAGGCTTGCTGTTTCTAAAAAAATTATCAGGGTTGCGATGAGTGGGCAGGGTGAAATTATGAGTACCCAACCAGTAGTCGAAGCCATGGTCTTGAGGTTGAGGATGCTGAAGATTGTCAAGCCCCCCGTTTAGGTGCCACTTCCCTGCAAAAAAAGTTTGATATCCTCTTCGCTTTAGCAAGGAGGCGATGGTGAGCTCCTGTTGCCTGAGATAAATATTATTGTTTTCCGGGATCCAGCTTTTAATACCGGTGCGAAAGGGGGTCCTGCCGGTTAACATCCCGGCTCTGGAGGGTGAACAAAGCGGTGAGGGGGCATAGAAATGGGTGAGGGTCAAACCTTGCTTGGCAAGCGTATCCAAATTGGGGGTGTCTATAAACCTATGGCCGTAATGTTTTAGATCACCATAACCAAGGTCATCGGTCAGGATGAAAATCACGTGCGGGGGCTGATCACTTTGAGCATATACCAGACTGGTGATTATTACCAGCCCAATAGTTATAGAAAGTAGTCTGAAATTCATATCAGGGTTAAATCAAAAAATAATATAAAGTAATTGTTATACCGGACAAAGAGTGGAATATTATTTTTATTTACTATTTTTAATAGCTAATTACTACTAATAATAGTATAAAACGATCTGTGGTACATATCGATCTGGACACTTTCTTTGTCTCTTGTGAGCGGCTGTTGAATCCAAAGCTGAATGGTAAGCCGGTGCTCATCGGGGGAGTAACTTCCAGGGGCGTGGTGGCATCCTGCAGCTACGAAGCCCGGCGTTTTGGTATCAAATCAGCTATGCCCATGCGAATGGCGCTGCAACTATGCCCGGAAGCGGTGGTGATCCGGGGTGATAGCGGCCTTTACAGCAAATATTCCCATTTGGTGACGGAGATCATCAGGGAGTATGCCCCTCTATATGAAAAATCTTCCATTGATGAATTCTACCTGGATCTGACCGGCATGGATCATTTTTTCGGCTGTTACCAGTGGTCTATGGAATTGCGAGAGCGTATTATCCGGGAAACCGGCCTGCCTTTGTCCATGGGGCTTTCTATTAACAAAACCGTTTCCAAAATAGGGACCAATGAGGCCAAACCCAATGGGCATCTCCGGGTAGCTGCTGGCCAGGAGAAAACGTTTCTCTCACCCTTGTCTCTGCTAAAGATACCGTCAGTGGGTGACAAGACTTTTGCAGCGCTACGAGAAATGGGGTTAGAAAAAGTACGTACCGTGCAAAAGATGCCCAAGGACCTTATGCAAGCTTTGCTGGGACAGTCGGGAGCCTCCATATGGGATAAATGCCAGGGTATCGATCAAAGTCCGGTTATTCCCTATACTGAACGAAAATCCATCTCCATCGAACGGACTTTCGAGCAGGACACCATTGATGTACAAAAGATGAGCAGCATTTTACTGGCGATGGCCGAAAACTTGGCTTTTCAGTTGCGTAATGGGGTGAAACTCACCTCTTGTGTCACAGTAAAAATTCGGTATGCTGATATGAATGTGTATTCCAAACAAAAAAGAATCCCCTATACTGCTTGCGATCGCACCTTGATTTCACTGACCCAGGAGTTATTTACCAAACTTTATGATCGCCGCCTCAGAGTACGCCTGGTCGGGGTCCGTTATAGCCACTTGGTTTGCGGGGGACAGCAAATTAACTTTCTCCATGATACCGAACAGCAATGCAGGCTGTACCAGGCTATGGATATGCTACGCAAAAGATATGGACAGGATGCGGTTAAGCGTGCTGCTGCCATGGGCTCCAGGGCTATTGGCAGGGTCAACCCGTTTAACGGTGAGCCTCCCATTATACCAGCCCATAGGCGGGCTTAGCCGCAGCTTAATTTTGGGGAATTACTTCCTAAATAAACTTCCCAGCAAACCACCACCAATGCGGGTGATATCGTCGGTAATATCACCATCGCCGTCCTGGTCCAGCAATCTTGCCAGTAAGCCTTCCGTTCCCGGCGATTGTCGATTCATGTGATTCAAACCCGATTGTAAAATGCTGGAGAGCCCACCGGGATCCAGATTTTTTTGACGCTGCTGCTTGCCCAAGAGGCCCATCAAAATGGGAGCTGCCATTTCCAAAATACGGCTGATGGATTGTATGTCCACGCCGGTCTCTTTATTGATAACTTTTTCCACGTTATTTCGGCGTGCACCCAACACATGTCTTAGTATTCCTGCTCCCGGACCTGCATTGGGATTATTCAATAGTCCTCCCAAATTATCTAGTAGACTTCCATCATGGTCGCGTCTTAAAGCGTTATGTAAGGCCTCCGCTCCTTCCCTCCTATTGGAATTCCTGGCCATAGCTCCTACTAAGATAGGCAGAGCTGCACTGAGTACCGACCCGGCATCTTTTTTATCCAGGCCTGCCTGGCGGCTAATAGAGTCCAGTACAGAACCTCCGAATTGATTGGTTATTGCATCTAATATGTTGTCTGACATGTCTATGATTTTTAGCTAATAATACGGATCACTAATCCGTGGATATTCTATGAGTTTAATGAAATTATAACCAATAATCCCGGCAATGGAAAGAAATATTAGATCAATGTGGATAAGTAATCGATGAATTATATCATTTTTCCTATATCCCTTCTGTTCCTACTCGAAAAAATATCACCAGCAAAATAAAATTTATTACCCAATCTCAATTTCTGCTACCCTCATTCCCTAACTTGCTTAAAAAATCAGTACAGATTTAACTTGCAGGCTTAATCGTCCTTTAGCCTGCACCGGGGCGGGGGACGGGGGGACTCCCCAAGGAGTCTCTTGATGATTACGATGGATTTTGTTCTATCCTCAAAACTGTTTTAGGGTGGAATACGTCCATTATGTATCTGTGGAAATACTGTACCTTACTGGTTTAAGTTTGCAACTCCCTATCCTGGTTTAAGTTTGTAACTTAAACCGCCTTATGCTACAGAAAATTGAGTATGTAGGTGAATTTTTAATCGACCTATGACTTAAGTTATGCAAGCTAAATTTAAACCAAATAGAGCCAGAGGTAAGGCATTCTTTAGCGTCGCTCCATCGATTAAAATTCCATGTCCTCTCCCCCGTCGAAATCGCCCTGATTTCGATTCCGGCTATTTCTCTTTTTCTGATTAAGTCGATAAGTGAATGATAGCAAAGCAGACCTGCTACGCCACTGAAATTCAGAATCGGCAGTAAAATTGCTGCCGAAAGTTTCAGAGCGCCATTTTCTGGTATTGAACAGATCTCTTACGGTAAAAGTGAGGGTACCATTTCCGGACATAATATCCCTGCTCAATCCCAGGTCGGCTACGAATAAGGATTTCCTTTCTCCCTGAGGTATTTGTTGAGGAGCCCGGTAGCTTAGTGTGGTTTGAAAGTCCAAAGTTTTTTTAATGGTCATACGTGACATGATACGAGTGGATAAAGTAGTAGTTTCGGCGGATAGGTCTTCTCCCTGGGCTTTACCTTCAGTCACCTGTCGATAAAAATTGGTGCTGCCGTTTACCCGCCACCATGGAGTGAACTCATTGCTATAGGTTACCTCAATCCCAAAGGCGTCTTCAGTGCCCAGATTTTGCGGTGCGCTAAAAGTAATTCCGTCTTCTACCGTGGTGATCCGACTGATGATACCGGTACCATAACGGTAGTAGGCGCTGTAAAACAGCGAAGCATTTTCCCAGTTGTGTAAAATACCAACTTCATAGGAGTCAGTGTATTCCGGGTCCAGGTCAGGATTGCCGGTGCGAATGTTTCGCGCATCGCTGAAACTAAAGAATGGATTCAAGCTCCAAAACCTGGGTCGTCTTATGCGACGACTATAACTGGCCTGTAATGACTTTTCCTCCTTCAGGTCATATGTAAAATGCACAGATGGGAAAAAATCAGTGTATTGCTTATGATTGACTTCGTTGGTTTGTTCCAATGCAGTGGTTAGATCGGTAATTTCCATTCGGAGGCCACCCTGATATGAAAATCTATTTATTTTATTACCCACAATAGCGTAGGCTGCATAGATATTTTCATCATAATCGAAATTGTTGGAGAAGTTAACCAGGTTTTGCCAAACTCCATTTTCGTCCAGCTCTTCCACCAGATAGTCATTGCCGATCCTGCGGATAGTATTGCGGAAGCCCGCTTCTACTTTACCCTTTTCTCCGAATGGGTGAACATAATCCCCTTGAAATAGCCATCCCCGGTCGAATTCGTTATTAGAAGAACGCTGCAAGAGATCAGGCTCAGTAATTCCTTCGCTTACCACAAAGGTTTGCTCGATCAGATTTGAGTTTTCCTCCTCGTCATTATCACGGTATTGAATATCGAAGGTTAGTTTTTGTCCTTTCTTAGCAAAGGTTCGGCTATAATTGATAGAGTATTCCTCGTTTCGATCTATCTCAGTTTCATTGTCACGTCGATCAGTGACAAATAGTGGATCAAAATCCTCATCAAAGTCATTATACAGTAATGTGGATTCATTGTCCTCATCCGAAATCCTGTAAAGCGCCGCTACCGTAATGGTATTATGATCATTCAAAAAGAAGTCCGAACCAAAACGTATGCTGTTGGACCAACCACCCCTTATATGATCGCGTTCCAAATTAGTAAAATAGGTAGTGTCCTGGCTAAAAAATGACTGACGGTTGGAGCCTCCACCTGGATTTTTACGATAGTCAATCCCATAATTAGCGAAAAGATTCACCCATTTTTTACGGTAATTTAAGTTGAAACTAAGCCCATAGTTATCGGGATGGCCAGCGGTAAGGTTAAATGAACCATTTACACCCTCGCGATTTTCCTTCTTCAAGATTATATTGATGATGCCAGCCAATCCTTCTGCATCATACCGGGCACTGGGGTTGGTCACCACCTCTACTCTCTCCACCATATTTCCTTGTAATTGGCGCAAGGCATCATTACTGCTTATCCCCACCAACCCCGAAGGCTTGCCATCTATTAAGATCCTCACGTTATCACTTCCACGAAGGCTTATATTGCCTTCTACATCCACTGCTACAGAGGGGATGTTATCCAATATATCGGCTGCGGTGCCACCGGTATTACTCAGATCTTTTCCCACATTGAAAACCCTTTTATCCAGGGTCATGATAAGGCTGCTTTTCTCCCCTTGCACCACTACCTCATCCAATATCCCCACATTGGCGCTTATGGAAACAGCACCCAGATCTTTGGTGAGGTTCTGGCGGTTTAAATGTATACCGCTGATAAATTTATCGTGATAGCCTACATATTGAATTTGTAGAATGAAATTTCCGGGGCGACCTGTTATTACAAACTTACCATTGACATCGGTAATAGACCCACTGACAATGGAACTATCTGCATTGTTTAAAAGTACCGCGCTGACGTACTCCAAAGGTTCGTTACTATCACCGTCTTGTACTACTCCTTGGACTTTAAAAGGAGAATCCTGACCCTGTCCGGAAGCGCCTTGGGGCCGCTGAGCCATAAGGGACAAAGAGCAGCAGGTAGTTACCAACAAAAAAATTTTATTCATCACATTTAATTTTACCCTAAAAATCCTTCGGACGATTGAAGTAATTTGGTATGAATTCTGAGTTAATTTTGAAGTTTTCAATTTTTAAAATTCATTTCCAATCGATGTTCGCCTATTTCATAACTATAAGTGAGGCCAAACCCACTGATATCGCATATTTTCTTTACGATGGCAAGACCTAACCCCATTCCTTCCTGACTTTGACAATCCTTCTTAAATCGTTCGAACATCAGCTCTGGTTCTGATTCAGGCACTTTTCCTGTGTTACATATTACAAAACCGTTTTGATCCAATTTTGTTCGGATTTTTCCCTTCTCATAATTGTGGCGAATGGCATTACTCATCAAATTATTGATCAGAATAGTGGCCAAATATGGATCCATGGTTACGGTTACCCCAGGCTCTATCCGGGTTTCCAGGCAAAGTGATTTTAGTTCAATCAGCTCCTGGAAATTTTGCAGGGCTTGGTTTACAATTTCTGAAAAATCAAGAGGTTCAATATTTCTGAACTCTCTATTTTGAATTTTTGTAATCAATCCCAGCGAGTGGCTCATTTTGCTAAGGTGTTTCAGGGAATCCAAAGCGGCCAATATTTTAACGGACTCATTTTCGGAGAGGCTATTGTTGTCCAACAGTAATTCCAGTTTACCAATAGCATTAGCCAGTGGAGTTTGCATCTCGTGTGAAGCATTTTCGGAAAATTCCTTTAGTGAATTGTAGTCCGACTGGATCTTGGCGGTCATTTCTCCCAGGAATTTGTTGAGTTTATCGAACTCAAGAGTACCAGTATGTTCTGGGTTACTTATTGGTTTCCCATCGTCAAGGTAGAAATTTTGGATGCTATTTAGGGTTTGGTTAAATGGTTTGAGCAAATACATGCCGGCAAATGCTCCTAATAATAATATTGCCCCTACCAGCAGCAAGTATACCTTTATCATAGACTCCCTCACACTTTCCACGATGTCATCCTGCTCCACAATTACATCGTACAAAGAAATTTTGTAAGGCCGGCCTTGAATAATTTTCACCACTTCAAGTTTTGTATGAGGTTCCATCCGTTCCAAAGTGCTGTGCATCACCAGGGTATCGGAGTATTTGATTTCCGTTTCCTGAGTGCCAGCGGCTAGTGGTTCTATCCTGATTTTATCCCTAATAAGAATTTTATCCGGCTTGCGGTTCTCCACCATACGGTTAACAAAAGTCAAACGCTCCTCCAAAAATCGTTCCTGTTCCAGGTCAATTTCCTTTTTTACGATTTGATAGGTCATGACACCACCTACCACAAAAACCCCCAGGGAAATAAGCAGGTACCACAGGATGAACTTATAGATCAGCTTCATTCCGAAACTACCATTTTATAGCCTGATCCGTACATGGTTTGAATGCTGTCATCCCCACCGGCTTGGGTAACTTTTTTCCGCAAGTTTTTAATATGTTGGTAGACGAAGTCAAAAGAATCCATGGCATCAATATAATCACCCCACAGGTGCTCTGCGATGGATTGCTTGGTCAGCACTCGATTTTTGTTGACGATCAAATACAGCAGAAGTTCATACTCTTTTTTAGTCAATGAGATCGATTCATCCTTAACCCACACTTCCATGGTCTCAGTATTGATTCGGATATCCATACACTGGATTATATTACTCCCTCGCAGTTGGCGTCGTCTGTACAGGGCTTTGAGCCGGGCATTTAACTCCGAAAAATGAAATGGCTTGGCCAGATAGTCATCCGCACCCAACTCCAAACCTTTAACTTTATCTGAAATGGCATTTTTCGCCGAAAGGATCAGTACCCCCACATCGGAGAAATTTACTTTTATCCATTGGAGGATATCCAGACCATCTCCGTCTGGCAGCATTAAATCCAATACTACAGCATCGTAATTGAATCCTGCAAGTTTATTACGGGCCTCAATACAATTCGGAGCTAATTCACAGACATACCCCTGTTGTTCCAGATATGTGTGGACGTTGGAGGCCAACTCCTTATGATCTTCAACCACTAACACTTTCATTATCACAAAGGTAATGGAGATTTTTGAAGATAATTTGAAGAATTTCCATAGTGATATTGAATTTTAGGCAAATCTGAAATAATCCGTACCTTTAGCAGCGTTAAAGGTATAATACTTTATGTCTGATTCTTATTTGATTTCCGGCACTATTACTACTGGTAGTGGTGAACCCCTATCCGGGTTATCGGTCCGTGCTTTTGATGTGGATTTAACCTCGGAGGATGATTTTTTAGGCCAAGGTGAAACCTCCCACGATGGAAGTTTTACTATTCTTTACCGCAAAGAGCAATTTGTAAAGAATGTAGTGGAATCATTTACCGAAGGTGGTCCAGATATCGTTTTGCATATATATGACCAACAAGGGCAATTAGCACACACTACTAAACGAAGAAGCGGGGCTTATAGGTTTGAGAAATACCATATTGCTTTAGGTGAATAATTAGTAGTAGGTAACACGTCTAAATAATAGGTTGTATCGGATGTTACCACCGGTGCAGGACAATATTGTTAAACTTACCTACCGAGGGCGACCTGGCTCTGATTATAACTAGTAGTTTCTACTACCACCACAATCCTTGGTGCCATTTGAGTCCTAACCAGCCACTGAAATTTCTTCGGTAAGAGTATCTAAAATAGACACTAACTTATCCAGATGCCGTTGTTGGGTACGGTGATTAACAATACAAACTCGCAAGGCGATTTTACCCTTGATCCGGGTACCGGTAATAAAAACCCGTCCGTCCTTTTCCAAAGCATGTAATAGTTGGACGTTCATGGCGTCTAGTTGGGTTTCCGTAAAAGTACCCGGTTCCGGATTCCAGCGAAAGCAAAGAATTGATAGCTGTGCCGGTGATAGAATTTCAAACTGAGAATTCTCTTGCAGCTTCTGATCTAGATATTGGACTTTATTAATGTCATTTAGAATATTCTCTTTTAATCTTCTGGCTCCATAAGCTTTAAAGGTTACCCAGATCTTTAAGGCTCGAAAACTTCGGGTGAGTTGGGGGCCGTATTCCATAAAATCAGTACGGCCTACATCAGCGTCACGATCTACTTTGAGATAATCCGGAACCAGACTAAAGGTTTCTTTTAGTTGTTCCGGATCCTTAAACAGAGCACAACCAGCTTCCAGAGGTACATATAGCCATTTGTGGGGATCCAGGGCCAGTGAATCTGCCCGATCCAAACCCTGGAACAGTTCTTTATATGCTTCTAATCCCGCCGCTGGTCCGCCATAGGCCGCATCAATATGAAACCATAATCCGTATTGATCGCAAAGATCTGCTAGCCTTTCCATAGCGTCTACCGCACCGGTATTCACTGTCCCTGCCGATCCCACCACGCAAAAGGGTTGTAATCCGGATTGCAAATCCCGTTCAATCATGTCCTGCAGTACTTTATAGTCCATACGTAACTGCTGATCACAAGCAACTCTGCGAATTTGTTCTTTGCCCAACCCTAAAATGGCCATCGCTTTGTCCACACAATAATGGGCCTGATCAGTCATATATAGCATAAGGGGTTTATTAGAATACAGACCTTTATGATTGATATCCACCCTGGCCTGTTGATTTCTGGCTACTGTAAGACAAGTAAGATTGGCCATAGACCCACCGCTGACCAGAATGCCTCCAGAGTCGGGATGGTACCCGATAAAATCTCGAATCCACCCTATTACAACCTTCTCCATTTCAGAGGCCGCTGGTCCTAGGTGCCATTTGCTGGCATTTTGATTTAAAAAACCGCTGATCAACTCCCCAGCCAGTCCCATCTGATTCCCCGGTGACAGCACATAGGAATAGAAATTAGGTCCTGAATTCAGGGTAGCATTTCCGATCACCTGTGACTCCATTAAATCCCATAATTTTTCTTGATCCATGGCCTCCTGAGGCAGGCACTCCTGAAACGGGGCCAAGACCTGGGCGGGGGTCTTTTTATTAAATACCGGCTTATTTTCCAGGTTATGGTGTGTGTCAGCCACCAGTTTGGCCGCCCGGTTCAGTATTTTCTCAAAACTTTGACTGTCTACATCTAAAGAAATATCCTTCATAGTTATTTATCAAGTTGCTGATAAAGGTAAGTGATATAGGCCAGATGATGGTCATCATGTTCTGCCACAAAATAAGCCAGATCGATAGGCCTCATAGGTTGATCCAGTCTGTGGTGGCGGCTCTGCCATTGCTCCGCTTTATCACCGAAAGTCTCCAGAGTAGTGCAAATCGTCTTTCTGGATCGCCCAAAATCATCCAATAAGGTTTGCATATTCCGCTGATTATGATTTGCCTCGTAAGTTGCTTGATTGGATAGATCAGCTTCATCCAAATAAGCCTGGCCTTTGATAAAATTACCTAACCTGTTTTCCCAAAGGGATTCCAGATCACCCAGGTGTCCTACCTGCTCCTGAATGCTCCACTGGCTTTCCCATCGGACTGTCCATAATTCAGGAGGTATTGCCTTAATTTTTTGCCGTAATCTCAGGGGTGTTCCCGACAAACGTTCCAAAATCATGGGTAGA
The DNA here is from genome assembly GCA_965224285.1 of Cyclobacteriaceae bacterium. GTDB lineage: Bacteria > Bacteroidota > Bacteroidia > Cytophagales > Cyclobacteriaceae > JAJCYK01. The sequence goes on along the minus strand of OZ245043.1, from coordinate 631,079 downwards.
GTACCGCTGAGGTTTTGAAAGTCGAACTTTCTGTCAAACCATTTGATCATATCTTTAGATTTTTACCAACTATATCCACCTGAGGGAGGTGGCCAAGCACCCATCATTCGCCTCAGTAATACAATTTCCCCCAGGTGATAACTTAAATGTGATGCCATCGCCTGTATTACTGCGAAACCATGGGGATAGTCTCCTTTCTGAGAACCTAAACAACGATGGTTATGCTCCAGCATTTCTGCGATATAATTAATCCCAGTTAATAGCTTACCCACTTCATTGCGAAATTGGTGTTCATTCTTGGGTGAATGTGGGAAGCACCAGCCGTCATCACTGGTTTTGGCTGGTAAAACCTTCATCCCTTCAATACGGCTGATGAATCGGTCCTGCCAATAGTTTAAATGCATGATTTGCTGCCAAATGGTATGAGGGGCACCTGGTACATGCTTGCCGGTTTGCTGCCAACTAAGTCCCTCTAGCGCCCGTTCGGGTGATACATGCGAATTCTTGCCATAAAGGGCATCACCCAGCATGCTTCTTAGTAGTGAGGTATCGGAGTTGATGATATGAGTAGATTCCATGACTATTCTTTCAAGTTTACTATTACTCTAGATGCTGGAAATTTCTTTGAAGCTGGTTTTGATCTGACAGAGCTGCTGGTTATCGCTATCATCACGCCGGTCAGAATGAGCAGTGCGCCAAGTATACCCATAGTAGATATTCTTTCAGGCTGAATCCAGTCCACATCAAATCCTGCTAATATTGCCATTGCCGCTATGGTGATTAAAGGATTTATGGTTACAATTATGCCTACCTTATTGGTATCCAGCACCTTAAATGCTTCCGCAATTGCTCCATATGCTAATAAAGTATTTAACCCCAGAAACCCGATAAGCAACCAAATTTTCCAGGAAAAATTCACGATGGATGTGAAATCTGCGCCAGGCCATAATAGCAGCGACGGTAACAGGTAAATCACTAAGTTGAGGGATTGCGGCTTGTGGTGCGTAACCAATCGTTTTTGTACCGCAGCATATACCACCCAGGCCAGTGCTGCCCCGATCACCCAAAATATCCCGGTACGATAATCGGCCGGACTGCTCAATAGATTTGAAATTTGATCCTGATAAAACATTATGAAGCCGCTAACCGCAAATAGAAACCCTACTATTTGCCATTTGGTAAGACGTTCTCGATAAATGATCACTCCCACCAAGGAAAGTAGTAAGGGGGCAATCTGGATAATCACTTGGGCATTGCTAGGAGTGGTAAGGCTCAGACCAGTTACATAACCTATATAATTGAAAGCTAGCCCTAGAGCAGCTACCAAGGCCAATACCGGGGGGTTGGTTAGAATTTTAAGTGATTCCCGGTCTTTTAGGTATAAAATGGCTGCCAATAAGGAAAATGCTATAGTGAACCGCAACCATACAATGGTCATGGGGGAGGCATAGTTTAGCGCTACTTTTAAGAATATCGCCAAAAATCCCCACATAAGTGCCGCGGCTCCGGCATATAGTATACCTTTATGATTGATCATTTAATTCAAGTTGCATGCTGATATTGGCACGTTGATATATGGATTTATGGTGATCTATACATACTGGAACGAATCCCAGGTTCTGATATAAATTGATAGCCGGTCTCAATTTTTTATTTGATTCTAAAATAATCTTTTTAGCGCCAAGTTCTTTAGCCAGGTTAATACAATGCAAGCCTAGCTTTTTCCCTACCTTTCTCCCCTGGTATGCTTCATCGACTGCCATCTTGGCTAATTCATAAGTAGTATCATCAATCTTAATTAAGGCACAGGTGCCCACAATTTTTCCCTCTAATTTGGCAAATATTATTTTTCCGCCTTTATCCAATATTTCTTCATCTGGATTATTGATTATTTGCTCATCAAGCCCTTCTAATTCAAAGTATTTAGTTATCCAGCCATAGTTAAGATCCCTGAAATGTTTCTTTAACGATGAATCATAAGGTATGACCTCAATTCTATCGAGGCACCTTCGCAGGGTTATGGCCGCTACTCTTTGATCCAAAGATTGATGTGAAAATGACATTTCTACTTCTCTAATGGCATCAATAATATTGGTCTGATGAGAGTTGAGCATCTCATGGATCCCAATGGCTATATCATTCCATATTTCCCGGATGCGGGGCAGTAGATCTTTTCCCTTAGGAGACAACGACAGCAATCTCTTGCGGCCATCATTTTCATCCCGGATGGCGGTAACCAATTTACGATTCAGTAACTCTCTGGCTACCTGACTGACCGCGGCATGTGACACTTCCAGATATTTGCTCATTTCGGTCACCCCCAACGGGGCATGTTCACTTAACAGGTAAAATACTGGAAACCACTTCGGTTCAAAATTGATATCATTGTTCTGGTAAACCTTCGATCCGTCTTTCATAATCTGGTCACTCAAACGTTTTAATCTGCTGCCTAAAGCCAATTCACCCAGCTTGTTAAAGATATCCATTTGTAAATATATTTAATTATGTAAGTACTTACGTATTTAAATATAATAAGTTGTGAGAATATCCTTCAAAGATTTAGGATTAACCCATCATAGGCACATTCCAGGTCACATTCAGTCCAACACTCCAACATTTCCGGGCCGAGATGAGTGAGAATTATCCTTTCGGAACTGAAACCATTGTGCTTTTCTTTTATCAACTGATAATTGAGATGTGAAGGCAGTTTTGTTTGAAAAAAATTGCATTCACAGATGAAAAGGTCAGCTGTATCTGCTATGGGATAAAGCTCATCGGTCCAGCCAGTATCACCACTATAACCTAATATGATATTTTCATAACTGATTCTCACTCCATACGGCATAGACTCCGGGGCATGTACCACCTGAAAAGCTTCAATAGTTAACGGGCCAAGGGTGATGGGATTTTGCTGGTAGTTGTGATAGTCAATAGTATAGGAAAATGATCCAATGGTAGTTCCCGGATAAGTGATCTCCATCAAGGCCTCTACCCGCTCCTTGATCCCGGGTGGTCCCACAACGTGAAGCGGACGGCTCCGTTTTTTCATAAAATGGGCATCTAACAAAAAATAAGGTAAACCGCCGAAATGATCCCCATGAAAGTGGCTTATGACTATTCCATCAATGGTATTAGAGTCTATACTCTGTTGGTGCATGGCCTGCATAGAAGTAGCGCCAAAGTCCAGCATGATTTGGAATTGAGGTAATTTTATGTGAAAACAGGTTTGGTTGCGCCCCCCGCTGCAAAAGGCATCCCCTGTTCCCAAAAACGTTACTTGCATATTATAGATATTCCGTAAGCAATTATGCCTCAGGTAACCACTTTGCTATCGGCCATTTGATAGGCTTTTAGGTAATGAGTGATCAGATATTTCCAGTCGAAATTTTCCGCACAACGCTCTACTTCATTCCTCATGGTAATACGACTTCTGCGGCTGCTATGTATGAAGGATAGAAAATATTCCGCTAATTGCTCCGCGGATACCACATCGGTTTGTTTGCTTCTTCTCACCACAAATACTCCTGAAGATTCATGATTAGGAATAGTGCGCAAAACAAAATCGCCGAATCCCGATAGATCGCTGGTAATTGCCTGCACTCCGCTGGCGATACACTCCAAAGGTGTGTAGCCCCAGGGCTCATAGTAACTGGGAAATATACCCAAATGGCATCCTCTGATAAATTGTGAATATTCGATGCCAAATAATGGATTAGCAGGGGAAATAAACTGAGGGTGATAAACGATCTTCACCCGATCCTCAGGCCTATTTTGAAGATTTGAACTACTGAGAAATTTCAAAATATCATCATTGCTCTCATCCACCAGGTTGTGGGTGATCACGCTGGGTGTGCGGTCGGTTTGCCAGCTTTGCACCGTACGCCGTAATCTTAATTTCCAATAATCGTCCACCATGGCATTGAGGTCTGGGAGATGGTAACGGGCGTTGGCCGCAGTAGTATAAAACAACTGTTCTCGTATCTGCCTGATAATAACGTCACAGGTCTGCCGGATCTCCTCCATAACACCCCTGGACTGAAGTGAATCGGGGTTGATGGAATGACATTCTTTATTGGTTATAAAAAAGACCACTACAGTCATATCGGAGTTGGCCCTTTTCATATGGTCATTCAACCTCTCCAATGCTTTCAGGGTGAGGTCAAATCCCTTGTTTATATATTCATATCGACCGGAAGTGAAAAAGTAGAGGGTCTTATCAAGGTTAAAGCTATAACTTTGAAAGAAGTGACCCATTACAAACTGGTGGATCTCCTCCTTATACTCCTGGTGTATTACCTGGACCTCATGCTGAACATCGAACTTCTTGATATTAATTCCATTGGGAAGTACTACATCAGGCTTGCGTCCAAGTAGGTGTTCGCATTCTCTTGCGGTGACATCGCTAACAGTAGTGAAAACATCGCAGTTTTGAGCGGCAGCACGTTCAAATCTGGCCAGGGTTTCGATTCCAAAATGACGAGCTTCTTTTTCCCAATCAAAAAATGGGAGGTGATTGTAAAAAGTGGGATTGTTCATAGCCAGATACCGTCCTAGTATGGTCGCATGGGTAGTGAATACCATCTTGATTCCAATAGACTCCCTTCGTAGATCGGGAATCGCAGTAGCGCCCATCCATTCATGAAAGTGACTGATAACGGTGCTTTCGGAATCACGCAGAGAATCCAAAGCCTGGAGGTACTTACCCACCATATAGCCAAATGCTATTACGTTATCCACCATTTCATCTTTATCTGGAGTACTGATATAATGGTGCTCCCATAAAAAGTATTTTATTTCCTCCAGCTTTATCAGCGGATCCCACGGCTCTAACAACACGGCCAGGGGGCGGCCTGTAACTAGCCAGCGCCCGTAGTGAGCTTTGTGACCCATGGATTTTAGCTTTTCCACCGCTTGGGAAAACAGGGTATCATCCGCCTCTAATTCTTCAAATTCACCTTTTACGTCTTTATGAATATACGGTCCGATGACACCGTAATTGTCTCCGTACTTTTCCACTATACTTCCAGCCTTGGTACGGATAACGGTGTAAATACCACCTACTTGATTGCACACCTCCCAAGCTACCTCCGTAAGGTATTGAGATGCAGTGGATTTTACTTTTTGCTTAGCCACAGATTGGTTAGTTACTAGGTTGATTGGATTAAAAATATAAGTTTAAATGTAAACTTATCCAAGGTAAACCTTATTAACTAGTAACTAATAATTTATGAGGTGCTAATTTGTAATTGGGAACACTTCTATCGGGCCTTTAGCTTATAGAATAGACCTCCTGAAATTGAGAAAGAATTGAAGGATCTCCGATCTAGACCAATGTTACCCAAACCGTACTGATAATTTAATTCCACTTGAGCTGCTAATCGAGGACTGAAATAGTGCTCGATCCCGGCATGTCCTGAGATTGATCCTAAAGTGAATTGTGGTTTTCTGGAGAACCTGATTTCTTCAAATTCTACCAGTTGCTCATCCCTTATTTCCAGAAAGCTGTAGGTAAATCTTTGCTTTAACAATAGATCAAATACTGGTCCTCCACCTAAAAATACGGACCATTTGTCGTTTAAGCTACGATAGTATCTCAAATAAAGAGGAAACTGCAGCATTTGATTTTTAGTCTGGATCTCATCAGGGGTATTGGTAAAACTAGTGAAGTCTGGATAACGTCGAAGGGTAGACTCAGAGAAATTATCATCGTCTACGTCATCGAGTTTGTAAGTCATCTCCTGAAATGATACTCCGGTTAAAGCATGTACGTTACTGCTAATTGGAGTCTCCAGATATAATGTCTGCCTAGAGCTTACAAATCGTTCTCCCAGATCAGGATCCGGAACCAGATATCCGCTGGCAATTCCCAACCTGAGATCCAGTGGATTTTCCCACTTCTTCTTAGTAGCAGGGACTACAATTCCCCTTACAAAAATATCTTCGGCATTCAATTGTGGAGATTGATAGTTTGTGGCGAAAGCGTCTTTGTTGGTGATTAATTTCACTGGGCGATTAGCCAATCGGTTAAAATACTCCTCAGCGGCGCTAAGGCTTGCTACCGGCGTCGCCACTGAACGAACTTTCCGCCTACCGTAAGTAGTGTTTTCTCTGTGGCTTTGGGATTGTTTGGAAATGCGGTAAACTGAAAGGGGATTATGTAACTCACTTGGCTGATCCCAATTGAAGTGGCCAAGTGGGATATTGGTGGTACGGCTAGTAGTTAACCAACTGCCCAGGTAATTGTCCGAAGTGGTAACATGGACCACTTGATTCGAGGCGGATTTTTGTTGATCCAATTGCTGCAGCACCTGGTCAACCTGTTTCTGGTTTTCATTCACCTTGTAGAGGATGCCAGCATTAAATAAGGTGATAAGGGCCAGGCTACCAACCACCAAACCGCTCTTCCATCGGGCGTACCACGGAATTGGGGCCAGCAGATCCAACTTATATTGAAGTTCTTCCCAAGCTCCCTCGCGGTATGCAGGCTGGAGCGATTCCAGTTTGTCCTTAATTACCTTATCAAAACCGCTATTATCCATAATTGGTAGTGCCCTCTGAATTGGCGATACTGATCATCTTTTTTAACCTTATCCTAGCCTTGGACAAATTGGATTTGCTAGTGCCCTCACTAATGCCAATCTTCTCAGCAATTTCCCGGTGGTTATATCCTTCCACTACATACAGATTAAATATTAGCCGGTAAGCCGGAGGCAACTGACTGACCATGGCCCTTATATCCGCTGCAGCCAGATTATCCAATACATCAGGTTTTATATGTTCAGTGTCCACGGTATTGATTTCCAAGGAATGATAGTGCTTTTCATTCTTTCTGTAATGATCGATGGCGGTGTTGATGAAAATTCGACGTGCCCAGGCTTTAAAGGACCTGTTGGGATTGTGTTGATCTATTTTGGCGAAAATTTTTAAATACCCATCGTTTAATACTTCCATCGCCTCCTCTTCATCATGGGCATATCTCAAGCATATACTCATACTATACGGGTATAAAAGCTTAAATAACTTTTTTTGCGCGCGGCGATCCCCTTTCCGGCACTTGTTTAGTAAAGGATCAAGTAAGTTCTTGTTATCAAGATCCAAATAGCCGAGATTTTCAATTACTGGACGCATGTTATGGGAAATTTGGTTGCCTATAAGTAGTTATTCAATGACCCCGAACTATTATCCTATAAATACGTTGGGATTAAACATGGTAACCGCAAAAATCATGCGAAAATCCGACAGGCAACGTAGTCAACCGCCGGTACGTCATGTAGGCAATTGCAATATATGAAAAAATTACTTTGGTCAATTCTAGTTCTCATCTCGTTACTAGTTTTTATCGGCCTTACTTCCTGTTTGGATTCCGGTGACCAAGAAAGGCCCGGGTTGCGAATAAATAGCGAACTAATTCTAAATAAATTTTGGAGGGTAGCTCTATTTGAAGATAATGGAGAAAATCTCACCCATCAATTTTCCGATGTATACCTGCAATTTTTACCAAATTTTAGATTGTCGGTAACCAAAGGATGCCAGGAGTTTGAAGGTGAATGGGTGGTATCCCCCGATAGTACTTTCTTGGTAGTGCGTATGAATAACGTGCCGGCACCCCTGGAGCAACTTAGTGATGAATGGGTCATCGCTAATATAACCAACGATCAATTCCATATCATCGAGCAGGATGATAAAGGGGATGAGGAATTTCGCTTTGAGATAGCGCCGTTACGGGCGATTAACTGCCAGGAATGCCGGGAGTTTCAAAATATCGTAACCGATAGTGTTTGGTCAGTGGCTTGGCTGCAAAGCCCCACTGATAATCTTACCGCTGATTTCAAAGGCAACTACCTCAAGTTTCAGGGAAATGGGCTGATAACCTGGTTTGCGGAAGATATGCAGGAGACCGGAGATTGGGCGGTCACCAATGATTGCCAACTCTTAACACTGGATTGGGGCCAGGAACCAATTTATCAAAATGGAGAGCTGGCTAAATCCTGGTTGATAACCACATTTGATCAGACCTCCATCTCCTTGCAATCCAAGGACAATGCAGACCACAATATGCGACTGATAAAGGGCAGGTTCCCAGCATGTCACGACCAAACGGAAAGTTTTATCAATACTCAATGGTATATTAATAAATTCTATGTTGAGGGTGAGGATATCAGCGACCAATTTGTGGGTACCGGATTTACACTATTGGACAATAACCAATTAGTTACGGAAGTGCTGGTAGGCCCTGCAGTACTGGGAACCTGGGTAGTGGGGGGTGACTGTGATCAATTACTGGTGGATCTACAAGTTGAGTCACTGCAACAGTTGAGTAGAAATTGGACGATAAAAAAGATCGAAGACCAATCTATATACCTGGTACATGAAAATATGGAAGTGAAACTTTCCAAAGGCGCGCCCATGTCCTCAGAGATCTGTAATTCTATTATCAGCATTATAAAGGATGGAAGATGGAATGTAAGCCGGTTCAGAATAGATAGTCAGGAGAAGGAATTACTGCAATCCTTTACCCTGCAGTTTCAGCCTGATGGAAATTTAATGGCCGAGGAGGGTGAAGATGATTTCCATGGATCCTGGTCACTGCTAAAGGGTTGCGAACAATTAAGTATTGATTTTGGGGATACTGATGTGCTGGTAGATTTGAATGCTGATTGGTATATAGAGCAATTCAAAAAAGATGAAATAAAATTAAAATATCAGAATAAAGAACTGATACTAATCAAATGAATTAACCCCCAACAATATTAAAGATCAAGTTTAGGTTTGCGACCCCGATGTAGGTATTATGTTTTAGCGCCTGCGGAGGGGTCGCTATTTTAAGGATTGAATCTGTACTTATATTGTTTAAAATACCGCCCTACCATCTGTTCTGCGGTTTTGTCATACGGTACAAAGCGGCGATCGAATTGGCTATCATTTTCCATAATCGTAGGCCATTTCCACCATAAAACTCCTCTGATACCCGGATGAGAAGGCAATTCTTCCAACACAGCCTGGTAAGCTTTGGCTTGGTGTTCTTGGTTATAGGGTTTATCCCCTGCTCTTTCATGAGGTTGTTTCCATGGTGATTGCACACTTCTAAAACCAATCTCCGTTAAGATTACCGGTTTCCCAAATCGCTGATGTACCTCATCCACTTTATCAAAGACCATTTTTACCCCTTGTCTAAGTCGTTTCAGGTCGGGCTCGTCCTGCTTGGAAATGGGATAGTAGCAGTTTAAACCTATATAATCCAGTTGATCCCAAAATTCCACCTTTTCAAATTCATCTCCCCAATTTGCCGCATAGGTCAGCGGACCACTGTAGATGTTTCGCAGACTTTTAATAAGGTGCCGCCAATGATCTTCCCCGCTAAGTGTAGCCTGCGAAAACTCTACTCCTATACAAAAAATATCTACCTGATATATTTCTGCTATTAGGGCATAATGGCTTATCCAGTGTCCATAATTCTTGAAGAATTGATCCCAATCTCCAGAGGACTTCATGTTGATATCTCCTGGCCATCCTCCTCTGATCCACACATGAGGTTTTAACATGGTAGTCATACCCAATTTTTTGGCATTTAGGATAGCATGAACGATACCTTCGTCGGTCTCAGACCCTGCGCGTTGACTAAAATGGAATAAACTTGGCTTATCGGTTTCTTGAGTACCGGTGTATGGAACCAGCGCCACGCTATTACAGTGAATGGCCTTAAGCCTTTCCAGGGAGGCTACAGACAGTTGTGAACCATAGCCATTATAAATGCTATATCCCTCGTGGGTGAAGTTAAAACCCTGCATGAATTTAGATGTGAAATCCCCTTCATGCTCTGGATCCGGTCCCTTGCCAATACGTTTTATCCAGCGATCATCCAGTATATTGAGCTCTTTTTCAGACGGATTCCATTCCTGGTAGATTTGTTTAAAGCGGGGCAAGCCCCATTCTTCCATCAAAAACTCCACTAGGCTAGCCGCCAAAGCCTGCTTTATCAAAGGGCTGTGTTCCGGTCGATCTTCCAGAAGTTGCCGGATAGTGAGCCTTTGTCCGGCGCACTTTATCTTTTGTGTCCAGTACTGGAAGCCTTTTCTTTTCCAATCCTCCGTAAAATAGACGGACAGCCCGGTTTCCAGTATTTCAAAACTGGGAATACCCATCAATGTCCTTAGCAGTAATATATTTTCAGTACCTGAGGTTTCGGCAAACAAGGTGATTTGCCACTGCATGAACAGTGTTTTTCCGATAATTTGTCTGGCATGGTAGGGTATTACCTAACATCAGACCTTTTAACTCTGTGGAAGGATAAAGATAAAACTGCAGGTCCGGCAGATGTTTTGAAGAGAGCTGCAGTTTTTTAAGAATATTGTCATACTCTGCTGCCCGAGCGGCTATAAAGTTGTTCAAAATTGTGCTGTCTCTCTTTGCATGATAGGTGTAGTAGGTATAGGGAAATTCTTTCCCATGGAAAGTTGGTGCTGACGGCAGTTTTAATTGACGTTCCGGATCAACTTCCCACCTGGTTTCAACATCCTGAGAAAAATCTCCTAGTAGTAAAGATCTGTTCCCATCTGAAACTTGATAATCCCAACGACCGCGAAAAACTGTCCGCGAATTTCTGTTAAGTACATCTGCAATGAGTTGGTCGTTTAAGCTGGTAATTACACTTACGGGCATTAATATGTTGTATGGATTAGGAAAGTGCGAAAGAATTAGTACGTGCTCATTGGCGGTGAATCTGTGCCCGTCAAACTCTAATGTATCTCCCTGCAACCTAAATGGTAATTGCTCCATCAAGACTTTAAGCCAGGCATTGTTACCGGGATTTCCCAGCATCAATAAGGGAAAGTCGCTTAGGTCATTGGCGGTTAGTTGGTCCGGTTTCTTCAGTAAGATCATCCCTCTAGAACTTTCCCGGTTAATATTAGCAACCGTTTTTACCATCCTTTGATGATCGCTGTCTCTATTTGAACCGTACACCATTAGCAGAGTAGGGTGTTCCCTGGCCGCCCGAAATAAGTCACGAGAACTTACCTGCCGGATATCAACGGGATTGGTACTTTGTCCCTGGCAGCTATATAAACCAGTCACTACCATCCAGGTTAATAAAATATGGATGCGGGTGGCCAATGGCATATTTTTAACTTAATTTAACTTAAACATTGAAACTAATTAAGGAGGTAAATGTTGCAGTATTATAATTTGAACCACGAATATATGAAACACAAATTTAATATTTGTTTTTACCTGCTTTTGTCAGCCTGCTTTGTCGCCTGTGCTCAAAACGGCACCATTAACGGAACTGCTAGTAATGCAGCAGCGAGTGTTCCAACTTTCGAGAAGATTAATAAATCAGAGGCGGAATGGAAGGAACTCCTATCACCGGAAGAATATCAGGTACTGAGGGAACAAGGTACTGAACTAGCTTTCAGCGGTGAATACTGGTCTCATGAGGGTAAGGGTATTTATGTCTGCGCCGCCTGTGGTTTGGACCTATTTAGTTCCAAACACAAATTCAAATCGGCTTCGGGGTGGCCCAGCTTCTATCAGCCACTTATATCTCAAAATGTAGGCACTGAGGAAGACCGGGCCTTCGGTATGGTCAGAACAGAAGTGCATTGCGCAAGATGTGGAGGGCACTTAGGGCACGTTTTCGAGGATGGTCCCCGACCCACTGGACTTCGATATTGCATTAACTCAATTTCGCTGGATTTTAAACCCGAATAATAGTTAGATATTTATGGATGAATTTATGCAAGCCGCCATAGATCAAGCTAAAAAAAGCTTAAATGAAGGGGGAATTCCCATTGGCTCGGTACTGGTAAAAGACCATAAAGTGATCGCTGAAGGTCGCAACAAAAGAGTTCAACTACAAAACCCCATACTGCACGGTGAAATGGATTGTCTCAATAATGCCGGTAGGATTGGAAGTTATAAAGATTCCATTATTTACTCCACCCTAATGCCCTGCTACATGTGTGCCGGTACCATAGTCCAGTTTAAAATTCCCAAGGTGGTTGTAGGTGAATCCAGGACATTCTCCGGGGCTCGCAGCTTCATGGAGCAACATGGAGTTGAAGTATTTGATCTGAACCTGCAGGAATGCATAGAAATGATGTCCCATTTTATTGAGCAACATCCTGACCTTTGGTACGAGGATATCGGCGAGCTGTAGACCCCGATTTAATTTATACTCTTTGGCACATCCATTATCAATGGTCTAATTGAAGGACATTGAGGGATTTCAGGTTTGTGCCAAGTCATACAACAACTTTCGCTGAAATTCGTTATATTATCCATCTAAATGATATAATATATAAAGCTGTTTATCAGTTTTTTATGTTTTAGAAATGAATAAAACCAAATTTGTATTCAAGTCGCTGCAGGATTTCCTTTTGAGAAATGAAAAGGAGATTATACAGGTTTTATTGGCATTAGTATTGATCATATATATGATCATGCAACGCTTCATAAATTAGTTTTCACCCTCCCCCACCATATAAGGGGTCAACTGCTTCCGGTAGAGTTCCACGAATTCATCCATTATTTTAAGTCGGTACTGCATTACCCATCTGGGGTGAGGCAGGGGACGAATTTCTTTGAAAAGTTGATATTGGCTATTCATCTTTAGCAGATACTTTAGGTTCTTTCCCTTGCCCAGGCTATAGGCAATTTGGTTACAGCCAAAATCAATTTGATCTTTCAATGATTGCACCATAAACGGTTCCCAAGCCTTTTGTAACCCTTTGTGGTCATAGTAGTTGAGGTTTTTTCCATTTTTGGTAAATCCATAAGGTGAGACCGAAGTGAAATAGAAGTGATGGTAAAAAGGCTCTACGCCACCACAGGAATCGATTAGCCGGTAAATGAATTTAGAAGACAGTTCGGGCCGTTGTGGAAAGGAATTATTAATCCCACACACTTTATTAAGCCGAATGGGATCAGTAAATGGGATACCTGTAGTGCCAGCACCGTGCCTACCGGGGTTGATTCCAATTAGAAAAACCCGGGGTTGGTCCTGGGAGTAGAATTTTTCATAAAAAGCCTTGATCAATTTCCAATTGCTCTGATCCCGGAATGGATTGAGCACCTTTACAGCATCAGGAACTGGAGGGACATCTCCTAGGTTAGCGTAGAAATCCAGGATTTTTTGGGCATACGACATGCCTAAAGCTAGAAAATTCTATAAAAAAACCGATGAGTGAAACACCGGTTTTCATAGTAATGATTTTGCGGAATTAGTCAATGCGCACTAAGTACACTGGCTGTCTGTCCAGCTTTTTACCTTGCTGTTCGTAAGCTACCAGTTGCCGGTTCTTCATTAACCAGATATCATTATCGTGGTGATGACGATCTTGGTCCCAACGGTGGTCATCCAAAATTAAGGCTCCATGACGATCAATGTACCATTTGCCATACTCTACTTCGCGTTCCCCGAACGCATTTATTACGATTTTTAAACGATTCTGATTGAGGAAATGCATCTCAACATCGATCTCATCCAGGATTCCAAACACTAATGAGGTCACCGATTTAGCAAATAAGCGGCCAATCCAAGGCACATCCTCATCTTCCAATTCCTCTTCGATATCGGTTTCATCAATATCGAAAACCATCTTCCATTTACCCTTAAGGTCGCTGGCGTGCACTTTGCTCTGAGCCTGCCCGTAACTACAGCCGATCAGGATGGCGAATACTATTAAGTAGCTTTTCATTAGTTAGGTATTTTGTATTACAAGGTACTAATCTATAAATTATACTGAATAATCTCCGGAAAGGTTACGAAAATCTTTCTGTTACGGTGGCAATACATTAGAGATTACCTGAGTTCCAGCATTCGCCTAAAGGCTTTAATTAGTTCATTTAGCGATTTGTGCCGCTTTTTCAGTTCCAGAAAACGTGCTTTAAACTCCAACTGAATTTGCTGAAGTTTTTGATGTTTTTCGGAAAACCGGGAATGCGTCGTAGGTTGCCTGGCATCTGTTTCTAAATCCATCTCCTGGCTGCTAATATGCAAGGAGTGTTCAAGAAGAAGGCGACGATGTTGTTGATAGTGATTACGGTGTTGGTGTATTGACTGACCTATTATCCCCAAATATTCATTTAACTCAGTCAATTCGCTTTCCCACTGTTCAAGTTCGTCCAGCCATTGCTCTAATTCTAATTTCCATTTCAGATATTGATGATGTGTTGCAAGTTGATTACTGGTGATCATAGCTGTTTTCTTTTTTGTTTAATGATTTGGGTGATTGCCCAAGGGGAAAGGAGAATACTGGCAATGCGATATGATCAACGAGGCTCTCTGTAATACTACCGCTAAAAATATGGCTCAAGGCTCCTCTCCTATGCGATCCTATCACAACCAGATCGGCCTTAATATCCTCTGCGTAGTGCAGTAACCCGGCTTCCTCAGTTACATCATTGTAAATAAAACTGTGGAAATTATGAATGCTGTTATTTCTGGCAAAGTCCGCTAATTTCATCATCCCATCCCGCTGACAGATAAAGTTTCCAGGAACGTTTATGGTTACCAGATAAATCTCGCCTCCGAAGAGGTCCTGTACTGCTTTCAACATATAGGACTGATCCTCTGGTGCTGCAAGTGAATAATAAGGAAAAACTACTTTTTTGATTTCATTCAGGATCGTGGCTTCTTTTAATATAATTACCGGGCAAGATGAGGACCGCAGGATCCTTTCGGCAGTAGTCCCGAAAACCCATTGATCAAAGCCGGAAGCTCCATGCGCACCCATCACGATCAGATCGCATTGCTGGTTTTTAACCACATCACTTATATGGTGAAAAGGGTGACCAATTTTAATTTGATAGCTGGTCGGGATCTCCTTTCGTTCCAATTCCCCGCAAATCATTTCCAATTGTGATTTTACTTTTTCCAAAAGCCTGAGCAAGTGAACATTGTTCATCTGGTGGTGAAGCCCCTCGGTAACTGCCGTAATGTATAAATCTGACCTTTCCACCACATGCAACAGTTTGATTTCCATATGCTTTCTAATGGCCAACTGGGTAGCAAAATCCAGAGCGTTTTTTGCAACTGTAGAAAAATCCGTGGGCAACAAAATGCTTTTCATGATGCAGTCTGCTTCGATATACAGCATAAGATGTGAAAGTGATCTGTGAGAATGTATGATCTACCTCACAATGACCATTGAATTTGATCAACTCTTTGGCCGAGACAGATAAGACTCAACGATTGGCAGGAAGTCCTTTTCGGTAACTATGCCTACCAGCCTATTCTGCTCATTAAGCACCGGCAGGCATCCAATTTGTTTGGATTTCATAAGTTTTAAAGCCTCCAGAGTCGGTGTATCTGGCCTTACGGTGATCACTTTGCTGATCATTACATCCTTAACCTTTACTGCCGGCTGCTGTTGTTGCTGTTCCGCATAATACTGACCCAGCCTGCCTATGGTAACCAAGCCTACCAGATGACCAAACCGGTCCTCGACCAGCATGTGCCGGATTTGATTCCATTTCATAATATTGGGGACCAGATCAATTATATCGTCCTGGCTTACGGTGTAGAGCTTCTTGGACATGATCTGATCAATCCGCTGGAACCGGAATTCACCATCAGAAATTTCATCGGCTTGTATGGGCTTCCATTTATGCACCGGATGTCCCTCAGCCAGTCTATGGATCATTCCTTCAGTAAGTCCGGTCAGGGCTGTGTCTTGAGAATATTGTTTACTTAAACTATTGAAAGCATTTAAAATCCAAGAGCAACCAGTTTTTCCCTTATGGACCCGTTTCTGGATGATGCCTAAATAGTGGTCAATATCTGAATCGGCAATTCCGGCGCTGTGTAAGCCCTTCCCTGAAGCAGGTAATAGCTTTTTTAAGATTAATTTGGAAGCAACTTGAGTTTTTCCATCCAGCCAGTCAAAAGTAGTGTTGAGACCATGTCTGGCAGCTCTTAAGAAATTTGTTTTAGCTTGGTGAAATTCCATTCTCCGCTCAACCTCCAAGGGATTATCTAAGGCAAAATGCATTAATCCCAACCAAAAAGCGGCATTGGCCACCTGGTCCTCTACGGTTGGCCCAGCAGGTATATACCTGTTTTCTATTCGGAGATGCGGTTTGCCTTTGGTTATTCCATAACATGGACGATTCCAACGATAAATAGTACCATTGAATAGTGAATAAGCTTTTAACGAAGGGATCTTGCCTTGTTCCAGTTCTTTTAAAGATGCAGCCAGCCCTTCTCTGATTACCAAGGGTCTGAAAGTGGATATATCTTCTTTGATCATGTTTGGAAGCCCTTTTTCCAGCCAGCTATCGCCAAACATAACTCTGGGTTTGGTAACCCGTAGTTCATCCTGGTAGCCCCGAGTATCGGTAGCTTGCTGAAAAAGAGCAATGCGAGTTTCCCTCCATAATCTTCTACCCATAAACATGGGCGAATTGGTACAGGCGGCTAATACCGGAGCTGAAATAGCCTGCGCCCAGTTATATAGAGGCACAAAGTGTTCCGCTCCCAGTTGATAATGTATTTGAAAACTGGTATTGCAACTTTCGAACATCACCGATTTATCATTGGTCACCAGCTCATCAGTGCCCTGGATATAAAACTCCTGCGGTTTATTCCTGGTATGTTGGATAGCCGCGTTGAGTGCATAATACCGCTGACGGGTGGTCATAAAGTCCAAACTAAGCTCTGTGGAACGAATAGTGGGTAAAATCCCTGTCAACAAAGGTTGACAGTCAAAAGTTGCCGTCACTTTCTTGCATTGGTCCAGGCGGGTATTAATCTGCTGGGCCAAAAGCGCAAAGCAATCGTCTTTAAAACTCAAAGGATCCAGATTTATTTCCAGATTAAATTTAGCCAGTTCCGTAGTAAAATGAGGGTCATCTATCTTGGCCAGAATTTCATCTGAGTAAGGTGCGGGCCGATAATGATGATCAACCAGGCAAAGCTCCTGCTCGGCTCCCATTCGATAAACCCCCTGTTCAATCATTCCCTGCTCAATTAATTGCTCCAGAGCTGCCACATCATCAAATAATGCCTGGCTGTAGCTGCGGATATCAGTTGAATCAAGCACGGGAATTACTTGTAGCTCTCCCATTTGATCTGTTGGTGGTTTATTTACAAACAGTAACCGAATTCGTTGGTGGCTGGAATTCAGGACTTACCAGGGGAATACCCAATTCCATACCCCTTAATATCAACAAAACTGCTAAAAATCCAATACTGCCCCGGACCATATATTTTATAGAGGTGAGTTTTTGAGGAATCCAACCGGTACCTTTCACTACCGCGATTAGCCAGGGAGTAGTGCCGATACCAAAAAGAGCCATGTAGCTGATCCCTGAAATAGGATCGCCCGTTGAAGCCGCGATAGTAAGTGCGGCATAGGTTAAACCGCAGGGAAGCCATCCGTTTAGCACTCCCAACCAATAAAGATTTTTACGGGATTTTATTAACAGAGAAATTCTATGCTTCACCCATCTCCACCACCTGGAACCCAGCAATATTCCATTTAGGTTCCGGTTAAAGAGAAATCCAATTAAAATCAACCCTGCCCCTATAGTAAGAACTTTGGGCCCAACTACCCATTCTATCCCCCACCCTAGCAATGAGGCGATTGCTCCCATGAACATATACCCGGTAATTTTACCACCGTGATAACGCCACAGGTCAGAATTGGTTTGAGATCGCACCTGGTGTAACGTCCATACTATAGGCCCACACATTGAAAGGCAATGAAATCCTCCAGCCAAACCCATAACCAAGGCACTCCAGATCATGGCAAATAAACAGTTTGTTCTTTGTAATACGCCAACCCCTGAACCTCCCAATCCAACTTTAATTTCCATAAGCCAGAAGCACAATCCTGCAAAGGGAAACTCTGTAAATTGTTGTGGTCCAAGTCTATGATCCATTGCCGGTCTTGAGCAGCATCGGCCGGTCTATACAGCACCACAGTACCCTTTACCCTGGAGAAAGATTCGGGAAACTTAACTACTAACAATCCAGCCTCCTTGTTCAGTTTAATGACTACCGACTCCTCTAAGTTCTGCTCATTTTCAAGCTTGTCAATCCGATTCTGATAGGCCAATTCCTGCTGATAATAGTCGTTAGAAACCAGACTGATATCTGACCTGAATGATTTCACCGCCAGCAATGTTAAGAATAATCCAAACAGTACAAACGCCAATATTATAGACCTACCCCAATTCATCACGGATTTATTATAACTGGACCTAAAAAATTAGTTTTAATTCTATCTATGAATCGACCCTCACTGTACACCGCTATTCTTAACGGTGTTTTAGCCTGGCTTATTTTTTCAACTGGTATTGCGATGAAATATACCGCTTCCAGCATATCGTTGGCCGGAACCAGAACTGACTGATGCCCAACCTGCTGAATCTCCGCTTGAGGTTGGTTTTCAATTTTTAACTCCAAAGGGATATCCTCAAAAGTTTTATTGATAAACTGTACATTATACAGGTTGGTGATTTTTCCATCATCGGTTTTTTGAAAAGTCTGACCTGGTACCCGTAAAAAAGTAGCTTCAATATCGCTACGACTAAGCAACAAGTATCCCAACAGGCCAATAAGTCCCACTAATACTGCCGAATAGCCAATCAGTCTGCTTCCGAATTTGAAACGGGTTTTATTTTTTATACCATGGTGCGAATCATACCTTATAAGTCCCCTGGGACGATTAATTTTTTCCATTACCTGGTTGCAGGCATCAATACATGCAGTGCAGTTGACGCATTCCAGTTGTGTACCATTCCGAATATCAATGCCCGTGGGACAGGCATGGACACATAATTTACAGTCGATACAGTCGCCGTGGGCCTGCTGCACTTCGCCTTTTTTCATTTTACCTCTGGGCTCCCCCCTTAACCAGTCGTAGGCTACCACCATTGAATCGGAGTTTAATAATACCCCTTGCAACCGGCCATAAGGACACACCACGGTACATGCCTGCTCCCGGAAATAAGCAAACACCCAATAAAATATTCCGCTAAAAATAATCAGTCCCAGAAATCCACTTAAGTTTTGAGCGGGACCTTGTTTAACCACCTCCACTAGTTGTTCAATCCCTATAATATAAGCCATTAACAGGTGGCCGATCAGGATGGAAATAGCCAGAAATATGAACTGCTTACTAATTTTTTTAAAAATTTTGGAAGTATTCCAGGGAGCGGCATCCAATTTCCGTTGCTGATTGGCATCTCCTTCTATCCAATACTCTATTTTACGGAAAACCATTTCCATAAATAAGGTTTGGGGGCAGGCCCAGCCACACCACAACCTACCAAAGGCTGTGGTAAACAAGATCACGAACACGAAAAAAGTGATCATTGCCAGGCCAAAAAGAATAAAATCCTGGGGCCAAAATATTTGCCCTAAAATGATAAATTTCCGCTCCATAAAATTGAGCAGTAAAAGGGGCTGACCATTTATTTTTATAAAAGGCCCGGCAAACAACAATGCTAACAAAATTGTGGTAACCAGGATTCTTAGCCGGTGATAATAGCCAGAAGGTTTTTTAGGATAGATCCAAACCCGGTTTCCAGCGGCATCTACCGTGGATATAGAATTCCGGTACTCCTGGTCATATTGATAAAGTTCCTGCATTTAGGGACTTTCGGAATCCTCTTCAGGTTCGTAAAGATCACCCTGTGCATCCTTAGGATTAGGTGGGTTGCTTCCCTGCATGGTTATGATGTATGAGGAAACATCTCGCATCTGCTGGGGAGTAAGCAAGGGTTCCCAGGATATCATACCTTTCTGGGGCACTCCATATTTAATAGTCCTGAAAATATCCTGGATACTGCCGCCATGGAGCCAGTAAGGATCTGTTAAATTTGGACCTATACTGCCTCCTCCGTCCTCCCGGTGACAAGAGGCACATTGCATATTAAAGATCTGCATTCCATTTTGCAAGGCTGGTGCATCATCGACAAAGGTCACCGTGCTTTCATCAATACTTCCCTCTGCTTCACCCTCTATAACTAATCGCGAATCTCTGGCGGTCTGAGCAGCGGCCATTTCTTGTCTATATACTTCATCTGGTAGCGGAGCAGCTTCAAATACATGGTATACCAACATATAGATCACTCCGAACACTATAGTAAAATAGAACAAGGCAGTCCACCAGGGAGGTAAATGATTATCCAACTCCCGAATACCATCATAGTTGTGGTCTAGTAATACCTGGTCTTCTTTTTCCGGAGGAACCCTATTGTTGAAGCGATCCCACCATTCCAACCAGCTGGTACGGGATTTTGCAGTCGCGCTGGGTTCACGCGATTGATTTACTACCATGCGCAACACCATCATGGTATAAATAGCCACTAAGAGCACTAAAACGGCAATGGTCAAAACCGTAATCAGGATCCACATCAAAAGAATATCCTGATCGGAGGGGGTGGAAGAGGCCTGATCCTGGGCGCTGAGCAAATATGGAAGCCCCATAATTATGCCAGTTACAGTCATCTTTTTCAAAGAATTCTTTTCCAAAGGAAGGTTCTTCATCTTTTTCAAATAATTCTTGTCGACCTTAACCAACCACCATAGAAGCAGTATAAAAAACCCGAAAAATATAATAAAAGAGATTACCGGCCAAACTGCCACATTTTGAATTTCTTGAAAATAGTGTTTGAACATGACTATTCAGCTTTAGGGGTGAGTGAATTAGAAGCGGTTACATTACCCTTGATATCGGTGCCCAATCTTTGCAGATATGCGATCAAAGCCACGATCTCACTTTCCGGAAACACTTCAACGTCTTCTTCTTTCAGATCATTGGCGATCTCCGCAGCCTGTTTTTGTAAATCAGCCATAGCTTCATGTTCATAGCCTTCATCATAGGGAACTCCCAGTTTTCTAAGCGCTCTGATTTTTGCTACCAGATCTGAGGCATCTATGCGGTTTTCGATCAGCCAGGGATAAGCTGGCATGATAGAACCAGGTGAAATCTGAGTAGGTTCCAACATGTGATAGTAATGCCAGCTATGGGGGTATTTCGCCCCGACCCGGTGTAGATCTGGACCAGTTCGTTTGCTTCCCCATAAAAATGGGTAGTCATATACAAATTCACCTGCTTTGGAATATTCTCCCTGATATCGCTCCGTTTCACTCCTGAACGGTCGGACCATTTGGGTATGACAACCCACACAACCTTCTCTGATATAAATATCTCGTCCTTCAAGTTCCAGGGGGGTATAAGGGGTTACATTGCTGATAGTGGGTACATTTGACTTGATGAGAAAAGTCGGGACCATTTCGAATATACCGCCGATCAATATGGCGACCAGGGTGAGTACGGTAAACAGTACCGGCTTTCTTTCCAATACCTGATGCCAGGAGCCTCCGGTCACTTTGGCCCGTTCCAGGCCATAAGCTTCGGCTGGTTCATTGGCCAGGAAATTACCTTTCGCAATGGTTTTAGAGATATTGTAGGTCATTACGATAGCTCCGGTCAGGTACATGGCTCCACCCACTGCTCTGGTCATATACATGGGAATGATTTGGGTGACTGTTTCCAAGAAATTTGGGTATTGCAGGAAACCATCGGCAGTGAACTCTTGCCACATCAGGCTCTGAGTAACACCAGCCCAATACATTGGTAAGGCATAAAAAATTATACCCAGAGTACCAATCCAAAAATGGAAGTTGGCCAAGCGCAGGGAATAAAGCTTTGTTTGCCACATTTTCGGAACCATCCAGTATAACATGCCAAAAGTAAGAAACCCATTCCACCCCAATCCGCCAACATGCACGTGTGCTACGATCCAGTCTGTAAAGTGTGCGACGGCATTGATAGACTTAATAGATAAAAGTGGACCTTCCAGAGTGGCCATACCATAGGCGGTTACCGCCACCACCATAAATTTTAATACCGGATCTTCCCGAACCCGGTCCCAGGCTCCTCGTAAAGTTAAGAGACCATTCAACATGCCTCCCCAGGATGGGGCGATCAGCATTACGGAAAATACCATTCCCAGTGATTGAGCCCAATCGGGAAGTGAAGTGTAAAGCAGGTGGTGTGGTCCAGCCCAGATATAAATAAATATCAGGGACCAAAAGTGTATGATGGACAATCGGTAAGAATAAACCGGCCTGTTGGCTGCTTTGGGCAGGTAGTAATACATCAACCCAAGAAAGGGGGTTGTTAGAAAAAACGCTACCGCATTATGCCCGTACCACCATTGTACCAGAGCGTCCTGTACCCCGGCAAACATGGAGTAGCTCTTCAGAAAACTTACGGGTATTTCAAATGAATTTACCACGTGGAGCACCGCAACCGTGACAAACGTGGCGATATAGAACCAAATGGCCACGTACATATGGCGTTCCCGTCGTTTTAAAATAGTACCCACCATGTTAATGCCAAACACCACCCAGATAATAGTGATGGCAATGTCAATGGGCCACTCCAGCTCGGCATACTCTTTACTAGTAGTATAGCCTAAAGGAAGACTGATAGCCGCAGCCAGTATGATCAGCTGCCAACCCCAAAAGTGGATCCAGCTTAAAACATCGCTATACATGCGGGATTTTAGCAGTCTTTGCATAGAATAATATACTCCGGCAAACATAGCATTACCCACAAAGGCAAATATCACCGCATTGGTATGTAAGGGCCGAATACGGCCAAAAGTGGTGTAGGGTAGTTCGAAATTAAAAATGGGGTAAAATAGCTGTATGGCCAGTGTCAGCCCTACCAGCATGCCTACCAGACCAAAGATCATGGTCGCATAGGAAAAGTACTTTACGATCTTGTTGTCGTAACTAAATTGCTCCAGTGCCATAGAGTGATCGGTTAGTTAATGAACTATGGCGAAAGTAAAGGTCATCCTCAGGTCACCAAATGATTTGCATCAGGGGAAAAGTTGACAAAAGTCACTTTTTGGGCGGTGAAGCAGAATCTGGCCTTTTCTCATCATAGAGCATTCTTACCGGAGGACTGTCTGTATCGTCGTATTGACCATTTTTAACTGCCCAAAGATACCCCCCCAGGAAAATAAGGGCGATGATCAAACTAATAAGTATAAGTCCAATAATGAGGCCCATTACTGTAATTTTAGTTTCCTAGCAGCTACCTGCACTGAAAGTGAGCTGAAGATTACCACAGAAATACTACTGACCGGCATTAAGATGGCAGCGGTAAGGGGGGTTAGCTGGGCAGTTACTGCCAGGGTTAATCCCACCAAGTTATATAAAAATGATAGCATAAACCCTCCAAGGATAATATGACGGGACCAGCGAGCCAATTTTAAATATAGCGGAAGCCTATGAAGTTGCTTGCCGCTTATGATGGCATCTGAAGCAGGCGTAAACTGATGTATATTTTCAGTCACTGCTATCCCCACGTCACTTTGCTTTAAGGCCCCGGCATCATTGAGCCCATCCCCTACCATGGCCACCTTCGCCCCGCTTTGTTGGATTTGCTGTATTTCATGCAGCTTGTCCAAAGGGGACTGGTTGAAAGAAGCTGGTATCGGCTCAGGCAGTTGATGTAGCTCCCACTCATTGGGACCATCTCCTGATAGCACGGAGAGTGCGTAATTACATTCCAGAGAATTAAATAGAAGCTCTACGCCTTTTCGCAGACTTCGTTGTTTAACAAAGTACCCTATAACGGTTTTATCTACAGAGATATAAGTATATATGTTTGAATTGCCGATGGAAGATAACCCTACAAAACCAGCCTTACCGATCGCCACTTTCTGCCCTGCTATTTTACCCTCAATGCCCTGTCCGGTAATTTCCCGTATATGAGCACGGGGAAGATCTCCTTTGGCATTAAATTCCGTTTTGCAGTAATGAAGAATTTCACGGCTAACAGGGTGAACAGACTGAGCGGCTAACGTGGCTATTAACGCCGCTTGTTCTTCACTGAGTGGTTTGCCGCAATATTGGATTTTAGTTGTTTGTGCAGTGAGGGTTCCAGTCTTATCAAATACGATCCGATCCAATATGGCCATGGTTTCAAGAACCCGGCTATTTTTTAAATAGAATTGATTAAGGCCTAATACTCTCCTGGCGGCATCGAGAGTATAGGGCGTGGCCATGGATATGGCACAGGGACATGCCACAATCAGTACTGAAGCAAATACAAATAACGAAACACCGGGATCCTGCCATAGCCAATAACCAGTAGCTATTATGGCAATGGCAACGATCACATAAGTAAACCAGTGGCTTATCTGATTTACCAGATATTGGGTATTTGAATTACACTTTTTCCTAAATGCAGGTTGATCCCATAGTTCCACTAGACGGCTTTGCGAAACAGGCTTTAGCACTTGGTAGCGGCAGGAAACTCCAATGTGTCGCCCGCCGGCATATATAGTTTCTCCTTCGGTAATAGATACTGGTCTATCCTCTCCGCTGACGAAGCTATAATCGATCAGAGCCTTGCTATCCATCAGGGTACAGTCTGCCGGGATTACTTCATGATTTCTGATCAATATAGTATCCTTAATCTTGAGGTCCCTAACCAGCACCGGCTCCTCCTTTTCATCCTTTACTCTGGTAACCGCCAGAGGAAAATAGGCTCGATAATCCCGGTCAAAAGAAAAGCCCTGATAGGTTTTTTCTTGGATCCATTTTCCTATCAATAATAAAAACAGCAATCCCGATAGCGTGTCCAGGTATCCCGGGCCCTTAGCTGTAGTTACTTCGTAAAGACTCCATAAAAACAATGCCGTAATCCCTAGGGTTATGGGTACATCGATATTGAGATAGTGTTGTTTAATACTATTTAGCGCTGACTTATAATATCCTTTGGCACAGTAAAATATAACTGGCAGAGTAAGTAATAATTGAATATAAGAGATCCAAGAAGTGAGGGCCTGTTCCCCACCGGTTCCCAGACCTAAATATTCTGGGAAACTCAGTAACATGATGTTGCCAAAGCAGAAGCCTGCCACTCCAATTTGTAGTATTAATTCCCGGTTATGGATTTTGCCTAGGGGATTCTCTTCCCCGTCCAGATTGAAATTAGGTTTATAACCAAGATCCGAGACTAATTGGGCTAATTCACTTAGATCCAATTGTTTAGGATCATACTCTACAGTCAGTCGCTTTTCGTTGAAGGTGGTTTTGGTATAAAGGATTCCGGCATGAAGCCGGTCTAGATGTTCCAATAACCAGATACAGGAACTGCAATGGATTTGCGGCAAATATAAATCCACCTTATTCAATTCATCACTTTCAAACCGTAATAATTTACTAGAGAGTCCAGCATGATCCAGAAACTGGAACTCCCCTGCATTTGAAGCTTGCGGCTTTCCTGGAAAAGATTCCAGTTTATAATAATCTTCCAGTTGATTTTCTTTTAGGATCTCATACACTGTCAAACACCCAGTGCAGCAAAACAAATGATCATCACGCTTAACAGATTGCGCATGGCAAGGTTCTCCGCAGTGGTAGCAAAGTGTTTCCTGATCTGTGATTACCGGCATATCTTAAAAGTCTTTGTTAAGTACCGTTCTCAAAAACCAGGTCACAGGTGAGATCATCCAAATAAATAACGCTGAAAAAGCCAAGATATAGCCTTGAGCAGAGGTGAAAAAATTTTTGAAAATGGCGCCGGAGTACCCCCATAGAGCTGCCATATCCAATTGCAACGTCATGATGATCCTTGATAGATCTATAGGGTTCAGTACCACAGCGGCCAACACTCCTCTTTCAATGGGAAATTCATGAAAACTTACCATAAAAAGTAATAACAGGGCATCATAAACTACAGTAAACAACAACCATATCAGGATTACCATGCTGAATCCTCTTAATTTGTTTTCGTATCGGGCGGCCAACAAGAATCCAATACCCGTGAAAATCAAGGTAAGCGCTATAGAAATCAAAATCAAAAGCATAAAACTATTGATTTGTTCCTTATATGCCCCATTGAATATGAGCAATGGTAGTCCTATTCCCAAAATAATACTAGAGGATAAAGTAAGTGATATACCAATATATTCACCTAAAAACACCTTGTATCTGGTAATGGGTTGAGCTAGTAGCAATTCTACAAACTCTCTGGAGTTGTAAAAGTATAAAGCCCCCATTAATATGCCGATCAATGGCGCTATCCAAAGACTGATATTCATTAAACTGACCAACACTTTGGAGCTATCGCCGATAAGCCAGATCAATAGAAAAGTTACCATCAAGAAAAGTCCAAAATAGAAGTAGATCCAGAAGGATCTGCTCAGATGGTAAACACTGTATTTAACGATTTTTAGCATAGAGCTGGTCCTGCTAAATTATTACTCACGGCACACTTATGTCTCATACTATTTTCATTGCGTAAAATATTGGCGATAGCCTTTTCTAAATTCGGCTGATCTTGGTTTACCAATAGTTGCTTTACAGATCCTTCAAAGTAAATCTTCCCCTCTAAAAGAAATATTATATGTTGCGCGATTTCTTCCACTAAACCAATGATATGAGTGGTGAGCAACACTGTTTGATTCATTTGTTGTTTATCGTAAATAAGCTGCTTCAGCTTTAACAAGGAAAGAGGGTCTAGCCCCGCTGTTGGCTCATCCAGGATAAATATCTCACTATCGAACATAAAAGCTATCACTGTACTGACCTTCTGACGGGTACCTCCGGAAAGATTTTTAATAGGTTCCATCAGGTATGATTTAAGCTCAAATAAGCCTATCAAATCTTCCAGGTATAGTGCTTCTTGCCCTCTAATATCTGCCATCATGGTCAGCAACTCCTCAACTCTAAGGTTTTCCGGGAATTTTGCTGCCTGGGGCAGGTAGCCAATTTGCCTGCGATAATTTCCAGCGTTATCCAGGGGGGTATTTAGATAGCTGATCATGCCCAGTGAAGGTTTAACCAGACCTAAAATAGTTTTCAGAATAGTGGTTTTTCCTGAACCATTAGGGCCCAGGATGGCAGTGATCTTGCCAGGCGGGATTTCCAAATCAATTCCATTCAGCACCCAGGATTTCCCGTACCGTTTATGTATGTTATGAAATGATATCACGATCTTTCGGGTTCATCAGAGGCTCTTCATCGATCAGGCCTGCGGGGGTTAATCCGGGCAGTATCGTTTCTACAAAATTGATAAGATTTGCCAGCGGGCTTCTCAACAAGATAATGGTGGTATTGAACTGACTTACTAAGAATGAAAAGATACTTACAGGACGATGAGCAACATCTCCATAACCATCCCTGTCAAGATCATAACCTCGATACTGACTCCAATAATTTTGGCTGTAGTGATTAAAGTGGCGGCTGCTGTTAGTGGTTACCTCAAAGGTATTTCCCAGAAAATTATTACCTGTAATGGTATTATCACGGCAGCTGCCCAGCATTTTAAAGGCCCAACCATTATTGCTAAAATCATTATTTTCGATATTAAGCCGGTTTGCACCTTCAGCATAAATGCCTATGGTATTTTTATTAAATTCGTTGTTCAGAATATTACTATCGGTAATGTCCTTCAGCAATAAACCATAAGAAGCTCCCCCCCAATTCTCGATGAAGCGATTTTCGGTCATAGAAATATTTTTTGAAAACATGACTGCCACCCCGGAACCATTATTTAGAAAAGTATTCTGAAAGTATTGATTGTTGTTGGAGAACATAAAATGCAATCCATAACGAAGGTTTGACCGACTAACATTTTGTCGTATTTCGCTATTAGTAACAAATTCAAAATATAGTCCATCGCGATGCCCGGATGCCATATTATTTCGCAAAATAATTTGATTGCAGTGCCAGAGGTGCAAGGCATTTCCCGAATTGATCTCGTTCAGGGCCGACCCGTTAATGCTGTTGCCCGATACAACACCTGAGTTTGCTCGACGCAAATAAATTCCGAAAAAAGCATTAATAATACGGTTATTGTCCAGCTGAAAGCCACTGCTGTTGATTACTTCTATGGCCGCCCAATCCTCAGTGGGGTGGCTGCCGGTATTTTGGATTTGAAACCCACCAATAAACACATTATCCGCCTCCACTAGAAAACCCCGGTGTTTGGACTGGCCGTCTATTATCGGAAATTGATCCCCAATTAATACCACGCTTTTGGTAATCCTGAGCTCCCCCTCTCTATACCACCCTTTTTTTACCAACAGCGTATCTCCTTCTGAAGATTGAGCCAAACCTTCAGCAATGGATGTAACAGCGCATTTCTGGCAAATCGTTATAGTATTTCCGGATACTGGTGTTAAGCAGCAAATAGTAAAATAGACCACCATGATCCATAGCTTCAGCATACATATGGAAAACTTGCCTTTGCTAATATTAAACCACCAACGGTAGTTATGGAGTATTTGTAATAGCCAGGTTCTCAAAGTTATTAAGTAGGGATTTCCAGTGGTAATATTCTCCGCCATGGCGTGTTTTCATAGCTCGGGCGGATTCAGCTGAGGAATATGCACTGAGGTTCATACCCATAGGGCTTGGGAGTTCATCACATTTTACATAGTGGCCCTTATCTGCAGCAATCAATGTCCCCGGGGATTCAAAATCAGTTACCAGGTACTGATACTCAGAATGGGCATTGGGATCTGAATGCTGAATTAGACACTCTATGGCATCAAATTTCAGAACTTTTCCTTTATCAGTAATTAGTTCGCAGCCGTATCGTTGGTCGATAATGGTCATTTTACAAAAGGTGCAGGCATCTATGCCATATTGAATAGGTTCAGGTGAACGTGCACAGGAGGAAAATAAAAATATCAAGCATCCCACTGCGATAGTAGTAGATGAATGCCGGACCTTTCCAAGCAGAAATGACATAAATCCAAATGCCAATGCCAATGCTAAGCCCAGCGCTCCCCAGTGCGGATAGGATTCAGCCTTGAAATTTAAAAGCATCTTGCTGCCAATTAATGGTGGTTGATATACCATACCTGGGACCTTGATGGGAGCGGTATCACTTAAATTATGCCCGTAATCGTATTCCCAGAGATAAAAGTCATACAGGCCCAAGGTACCAAGGATCAGCAGCATAACTGACCAGCTTAAATACCACCATTTACGATCAATGAATACCACAATAAGGCCGTATACCATCATAGCCAAGACCACCATGGGGAAATATTTCAGTTCCGGAATTGATTCCGGTTCGATATATTTCATGCCCACGTAGTGATTTAGAATATTTATATTTTGTAAGGTATGATCGGTATCACCGGTGATCTTATTGATCCAGATATACATACTGATGCCCTCCTTGTATTGGGGGGCCGTCAGGGTGATCTTCCACAAAGGCTGAATAAAAACTAAACCCAGGGAGATCACTGCCAATACCATTAGGAATTTGGGTTTTGCTAACATGAGCTTAAGCGATCTTCCCTGGGTTAAAAGCACCTTATTATGCAGGTTCTTTGGAGTCCCCTAGCCACCATTTCAATGGTGTATTTGATCCACTAGGAGAAACCCGGATATATCCCTGCATTTCCTGATGAAGGGCTGAGCAAAAATCGGTACAATAAAATGGATAAACCCCGATTTTTTTTGGTTCCCAAAGCAGAGTCTCTGTCTGTCCTGCCATTACCAGAATTTCTGAGTTGTTCGCTCCTAGAACAGCAAATCCATGAGGCACATCCCAGTCCTGCTCCAGATTGGTTACATGGAAATAAACCTTATCACCAACCTTAACCCCTTCAATGTTATCGGGGGCGAAGTGACTTCTTATAGTGGACATATAAACATGAACATCATTACCATCCCGCTCCACTCTGG
The DNA here is from genome assembly GCA_965224285.1 of Cyclobacteriaceae bacterium. Lineage (GTDB taxonomy): Bacteria > Bacteroidota > Bacteroidia > Cytophagales > Cyclobacteriaceae > JAJCYK01. The sequence goes on along the minus strand of OZ245043.1, from coordinate 601,393 downwards.
CTTCATCCTCTCTTTTGATGTGATAAGGGTGGTTGTTTTCGTTAATGGGATAGAATTTTTTGGAGTTCGGCGCTACTAAATCTGCTGGTATAGCTTGAGCATAATGAGGCTCGCCAATCGTAGGGAAATCAAGAATAAGCTCCATTTTATCTCCGGATATGTCAAATAATTGCGCTGAGTGACACAACTCCGGACCGGTAGGCAAATAACGATCCTTGGTAATTTTATTCATTGCCACCAGATATTTACCCCATGGCTTGACCGTACCTCCTCCTGGTATCATAAGGTGACCCACCGAGTAATAAACCGGCGCCCTATCCAGGATCTCCCAGGTTCCCAGCTCCCATTTTACCACTTCCGAAGAGATAAAGAAGGTGGTATATGCATTACCCCGGTCATCAAATTCCGTGTGGAGAGGGCCTAACCCACCGCTGCTTACCATGCCGGCTAATACATCTTCATATTTCAAAACCGGTATGCCGTCGATCACTTCCTCATACGATTCGTTCTCAATAGCAGCCAACATTTTATCAAAGGAATGGACCGCCATATCCGCCGACAACTTGCCATTCCCTACGATATACTCTCCAGATGGATCTAAGTCAACTCCGTGGGGAGACTTCGGGGTGGGGATATAATAAATAATCCCTGGGCACTCCTGTGGATCCAATACTGTTACAGAAGTTTTCATCTCGCTAGTGGCATTATGGGTATCTTCGTGATATACGTTATGAGCATATTCTGCGGGCATCTCCTGTCCTTTTCCCTGCTCCATATATTCCTCAGCTTTTTTCCAATTAATAGCGGCAATATAATCCTTGTCCTTTTGAGAAGCATTAACTTCCAAAAGGGTATTCGCCTCTTCAGAATTATAAGTTGTAAAGAACGCCCATCCATGGGACTTATCTTTACCGGCACGGACCAAGTCATAACCATAACCCGGAACCAGAATTTGGAAAGCTATTTCCATTCCTCCCTCTTCTTCTACACTAACGAAAGTTATGGTGCCTTTAAAATTTTCCTTGTAGGATTCTATAGGGACATCTTTTTGTGGTATGGGTACACTAAACCTGGTACCTCCAATTACGTACTCCGTGTTCTGAGTTACATAAGACGAGCAGTGATTCCCTCCGCTATTAGGTATTTCAATCACTTCCACCGTTTCAAAAGTAGTAAGATCGATCCTGGCAATACGCGGGGTGTTATTGCCATTGGTAAATACCCAACGTCCGTCGGGTATTCCCTCTGTTTGCGATAGATGCGGATGGTGCAGGTCATCCCAGGGCACAAAGCCATGAGAGGTGTTCAGCAAGGGTTTGGTTTCTTCATTATACCCGTAACCTTTTTCTGCATCTTGAGAGAATACTGGTATCACTTTTAGTAATCTCCCTGAAGGAATACCATAAACACTTAGCTGGCCACTAAAACCGCCGGATAGAAACCCGTAGAACTCGTCAAGTTCACCGGGAGCCACATAAGATTTTACGCCGGAGGCGCCGGCGGTTAAAATGCCAGGATTATCGGTATTTTGATTCGTGCAAGCCAGAAAAGCTAGCGCAACAAGGAGACTATAGCATATATTTTTCATGATCTAGGGGTTTGAATTATTCCAGGGTTCTAAAATATTCCAGTACTTTGCGAGCTTGGTCCTCGGTGAGATTTTGATTGGCCATTGGCGCCATGTTATACTCAACTAATAATTGTTTTGCCACAGGGTCCTTTTGAACCATTTCCTCCGGATTCAGTATCATGTTCATGATCCATTCCGGTGATCGGCGACTTAAAATACCGGCAGGCGCCGGTCCGATAAATTTCTCGTTCGGCCTGTGACAGGCAGTACATAATTCATCATAAATGACTTTGCCTTCCTGTACCATTTGCTCATCGATAGGTCCTAGTTCTACCTCAGATATGGGACCTATGCCTTTGTTTTTCATTGGGTCGTTTTCAGCTTCGCTTTGACTTTCAGTGGTAGGTGTGGGTGATTCTCCCACCTCCTGTTGCTGACTTTCACGGTCATCAGGTGCGGAACTACAGTTTAACAGCAATCCGATGACCACCATCAAGATGCCCAAGGATACATTTTGTTTATATCGCATAAAAATTGGTTTATTTTGGATTGCTAATAAAGGATATGGCTAAGCCCTGGGATATGACTTTGGTCATATTGGATAATGATTTAAATCAGGTATGGAGCCTAGGGCAATGGAGCAAGCTACACTACTAATAGGGGTATTTCAGTATAATTCAACATCTCACGGGTTAGGCTTCGGTGAAAAAGGCGCCGAAACAAAGGATATTGCTTCGGCAGTAGCACTAACATATCAACCCTTTCCCGGGCTACGAATTTTAATATACCCTCAAGTGGATTGAGGTGGTGTACCACTTCGAAATGATAACTTATACCAGCAAAATGCCGGTTAAAATCCAGTTGATGCAAGGCATGTCTTACCGGGGCCTGTTCTTCGTCACCGGTGATGTTGAGAATGGTAATTTCAGCCTGGTATTTTTTAGCTAAATAGATCATAGGATTAAGCAGATCAAGATTTTCCACTTGAACCAGATCTGTGCCAAATACGATCTTCTTAGGGGTACGTAACGGGTAATCAGGCGGTACAATTAACAGAGGTTTGGCAATGGTATTCACCAGGTTACGGGTATTACTGCCCAGGAACACTTCATTTAAAGCTGATCGCCCCTGAGTACCCATCACCACTATATCAATGGGATGCTTTTTTACCATATTTCGTATCACCCCTGAGGGATCCCCGTGTGTTGACATGCTGGTTAATGAAGTAGATTGGAAGCGTTGCTTCAATTCCGTTACCTGGTGGGCGAGATTTTGTTTTGACTGCTCTGATAGAAGATCTTCAATTGAAATGAGCATATCCGGGCTGCTGGGAAGACGATGAACCGAATTGAACAGCAGAAATTCACATTGTTCATCTCCAAACAACAATAACGCGTATTCAACTGCGTGTTGAGCAGTTTCTGAAAAATCCGTAGCCAATAATATACTTCTCACAGAAGCCAAGGGATTACAAATAATTCATTAAGATCATTATAATATCGGGATTCAACCCATGATATTTTTTCATAATACCGATGATTATAGTCAGTATCTCAGCGCTTTCAGCGCTTCAGGGTTTACGATGGTAATCTCACTGCCATGAATCTGGATAAAATGGTCCTGCTTAAATTCGCTCAAGGTTCTGATCACCGATTCCTTGGCGGTACCTACCATACTGGCCAGGTCATCGCGGCTTATAGCAATTTTAAAGGGGCTGTCCTGCTTTTCCTGATATCGATCTTGTAAGTGCAGCAAGGCGTCCGCCACTCTTTTGCGTACAGTGTTGTAAGCTAAATTCAATAGTTCCTGTTCCTTATCTACCAGGTTTCTGGATAGCATCTTAATAAATTTGGCAGAGACATCGCGATTGGTCTGTAAAAGCGCCATGAAATCATTCCTGGGGATGAGATACACCGTGGAGTCCTCCAAAGCAACCGCAGAATCCGGGTATTCGGCATTCTCCAATATCGCCAGGTATCCCAAAAAATCACCCGGTTTGTATAGTCCCGTGATCAGTTCCTTGCCGTCTTCATTCATTTTATATGATTTCACTTTGCCCTGATGAATAAAGTATAGGAAATTGGGATACTCCCCTTCATAAAATAAGGCCTCTTTACGCCGGTAGGTTCTGCTGCGCCTCTCTTTGGAGAGGTTGCGTAATTCCTCCAATCCGCGAGCCTCCTCTATAAACTGATCAACCCCTGGTATCCCGGCTTTAAATTCACGATCAAATTGGGCGCTTTTCTTCAACCGAACCTCAACCGACTCCAATAGTTCCATTTCATCGAAAGGCTTAGTTAAATAATCGTCAGCTCCCATATTCATGCCTTTGCGATAATCAGATTTTTCAGCCTTGGCAGTTAGAAAAATAAAAGGAATTCCCGATGTCTTGGGGTTTTTTGCCAGCATATAGAGTACGCCGTACCCGTCTAATTCCGGCATCATAATATCACATATAATCAAGTCGGGTGATACTTCAAGAGCTTTACGCACCCCCACTTTACCATTTTCTGCTGCATGTACCGTGTAGTTGGCCAATTCCAGCATCTCTACCGTATTCTCCCGCATTTCGGGATTGTCTTCTATCAGCAGAATGGTTTTCATGGTTCCGGTTGACGGTCAAAAGTTATGGTAAAGGTACTACCCTCCCCCAACTCCGAGGAAAATTCTATTTCACCGTTCATGAGATCCAGGTATTTCTTTACAATATTCAACCCCAGGCCGGTTCCCTGAATATTCATGGCGTTCTGTGCTCTGAAGAATCGTTCAAATAAATGTTGCTGGTCCTCCCATGAAATTCCAATGCCTTTATCCCTCACCTCTATCATGATTAAAGCTTCGCTAACCTCACTATTAAGTTGTATTTCACTTCCTTCCGGTGAATATTTACTGGCATTTGATAACAAATTGATGAGGATGTTATTTAAAAGATGGGGGTCCAAAACTACCTGGAGGGAGCCATGGTGAGAGTAATTGAGACTCTGGCCTTTTTTTAGAGTAGGCCTGATCTGATCTGATACCTCCCGCATCAGATTAGGCAGATCAAACGGGAGAGCTTTACAGGCTACACCTCCTGTTTCCAATTTATCCAGTGATAAAAAATCATTGAGAATACCGGTGAGATTATGCACCGAAGATTTGATGCGATTTATATGCTTATCACGCTTACCCTGCTGTTCCCCCTCGGTGTAGCGGTTGAGTAATGAAGCTGAACTCATTATAGTACTGAGCGGAGTTCGAAATTCATGAGAAGCCATAGAAACAAATCTTGACTTTAATTCATTCAGTTCACGTTCTCTTTCGAGATTGCGCTGAATTTTATCTTGCATTTTCTTCTGCACCGTAACATTCTTTTCAATTACCAGGATCTGTTCGATTTCTCCTCCTCCAGAAGGTAAGGGGACGGCCTCCAGGACATAGTCGTTTTGTTTGTGGCGTATATTAATAGTTTTTGAGTTGCCATCGAATACTTTTAGTAATTCCCTTTCGGTTTGAGCAGCTACTTCAGGGGCTAATCTCTTTATATATCGGGTACCAATTAACCGGTGGCTGTCTATGCCCAGAGTATACAACTCCTTACCTTCCACGAATACATACCGCAGGTCACGATCAAACACATTAATGGTGCCATCCGGAAAATTACGAGCGATGGCGTGATACAGTTTTTGGCTCTCATTTAGCTTTTCCGTACGTTCCTGAACCCTTTGCTCCAAGGCTTGGGAATATTTTCGCAGCTGATCCTCGGCGAACTTTCTTTCCGAAATATCCATCACCACCGCCAAGTAAGTAGGTTTATCGTCAAATACGGTAGTCTGGATATGCATTTCGACGGGATATGTAGTTAGGTCCTTTCGTTTATGGGTGGTTTCAATAACGATTTTTGGATGCTCCTCCGGTGAAACTTCCAGTGTGGATAGAAAATCATCCCTGTTCATTGAAATTATGTCGGTAATGGTCATGGAAGATAATTCATGTGAACTATAACCCAGGTTCCGCTGTGCAGCCTGATTTACCATGGTAAACCGCAGGTTATCCACGGCAAACAGGTAGATCTCATTGATGGAGTTATCAAAAATCCGACCCATACTTACCATGTTGTTTTCCCGGTTTCTACGCTCGGTTATATCCACGACAAAGGCCATAACCACTGCTTTATCTCCCACGCAGGTGGGGCTCAAACTAATTTCTACCGGAAAGCTGCTTCCATCAGCCTTTTTCCCCTGCAGATGCAATCCCCCACCCATAGTTCTAGTTTGGGGGTTGGAATTATAGCTTTTGCGGTGATCCTTGTGACGGCTCGTCAGGTGATCTGGGATCAGATCTTCCACTACCTTCCCCTCCAAGGAGTTCTCATACCCAAACATCTTTTGAGCTGCAGGATTGGCTTTCAAAATAACTCCCTCCTGGTCGACGATCATAATTCCTTCACTAGCGGTATGAAATAGGGTTTTAAAAACCGTGGGACTATCAGACAACATGCTTTTAAGCTTAAACATGGCCAATTTATAAATTTATCCTGTAATGATGGCTCAACCTATCCACACGAATACGGGATTAGCTGATTGGGAATAATGCCCACAGTTATGGATTTTAAAGGCACCTGCTTTAAAACGTCCAACTTAGGGCAGGTACTGACCTTTAAAAATGAGGAAAGTCATTGGTGCCGCTGATATTTCTCATTCCTAGCCCGTGTTCAATTCACCCGGTTCTCTGATCCAGATCATAGATTTCCTTGATGCTAAAAGTGAGCTTTGATAGCCTAAAGCCTGTTGCATCTCGGTGATATAAAACAAGTAGCTACAGCGGGACCGTTAGGAAAATAAAAATCAATAAAGATGAAATACAAGAATATTATGGTGCCCCTGGATTTTTCCAAATGTGCACTAAATGCTTTAAAATATGCCATTCAATTTGCTACTGAGAAAGAGTCCAAATTGATCGTACTGCATGCCTACCATGTACCAGTACCAGCTGCAGAATCCGGAGTCTACATGAATACTAATATAATTACGGATTTCGAAAAAGATGCTACAGAAAAGTTTAACGAAATCCGTAAATCCCTTCCGGGACTGCAATCTGTAAAGGTTGAATTCAAAACGAAAGCCCTTTTCGCCTTTGATGCCATACTGCAGGAAATAGACCAATCTGACGTCGACCTGATTATCATGGGTACTCACGGAGCCAGCAATACTTTTGATGAACTAATTGGAAGTAATACCTTACACGTAATTAAAAGATCAAAGGTGCCGGTGCTGGCTATTCCAGCCAATTATGAGAACTTTCAAATCGACCATATATTATTTGCATTTGACTTCCGTGAATTAGGTGCAAAACAATCACTTGACCCGCTTATACAATTTGCCCTGGATTTCGGCGCCATGATACACGTATTGCACATTACCGATAAGCTGGACCGGTTGCATCAGGGAGCCATAGAGGAGGCTAAGATCCTGGAGTCTTATTTGAGAAAAGTACCTCATCAATACGAGATGCTGGAAGATGAACATGTCGAAGATGGCATTATGGGTTATCTGGATAACAACCAAATGGATGTGATCTGTGTGATGCCCCGAAAGCACAGTTTATTAGAAAGGCTGTTCCAAAGTAGCATTACCAAACAACTGGCACATCACTCCAATATTCCACTGCTTGCTTTTCATACTGAAGCTTAGTAAAACCACGGACGTCTCTGTGTGGCTTAGAAATGCATGGTAAGCACTGGGGTATCCAGGTGGTTCACTATACTTTCCGTTAAACTATTGTTGAAAATTTGCCAACCGGGAGAGCGTCCGTGAGTGATCATACCTATTATATCCACCTCCTCCTCTTTACAAAACTTAGTTAGTCCGTCCTCGAATTGATGGTCGTTAAAAATATAAGTATTATGTACCATCCCCGGAGCATGCATGGCATAATTACCCATCCGCATCTTTATGGTCAGGGTATCGGTGAAATTGACCGGTGTATTGATAAATACCAGCAGCAGCTTAGCATTAAGCACTTTGGCCCATTTCACAAATTTTAAAAACTGATCCATCACTTCTTCCTGAAAGTCGGAAACAAAGGCAATTCTACTGGTTTTGAGATTGACTGCAGCACTTTCCTTTATAACTAAAACCGGAGCATCGGAAAGGCGTACTATTTTTTGAGTGTAAGAGCCTAGCATGAACTCTTTTAATCCGCTGGCGCCTTTTGAGCCCATAACTATTAGATCTACCTGGTGCTCCCTGGCATGATCGAGAATTGCCTCATAGGATCGATTGTACAACAGGAAGCTTTTAGCGGTCAACTGACGGGAATTGCTCAAAGTTACCAGACTATCTAACTCCGACTTCGCACGCTTAACCCTGGCGGTAACCTCCGGAAGTAATTTTTGGTTATCATCAATATTCAGCCAGCCTGGAGGGATATCTTCCAAATGCAGAAAATGGATTAAACTTCCGGTTTTTTGGCTGATTTTCATAGCAAAGTTAGCAGCCTTCCGGGCACAATTGGAAAAGTCGGTAGGGACTAGAATTGTCATCATCATCACTGAAATTAGAAATGGCGATCTAAAAAAGCGCCGGTATAAAAAGCGACCAAGGCAGCCAGCATACCCAGGAAAAAGGTTTCAATAACCGACTTCCAGATATCGACTTTGTTCACATAAGACTTTATGGCTCCCACCAGAATGAAAGCCATTCCGGTCAGCAGGGAAGTAAGAAGAAACAGGTTAACTCCGCCAATGGCATCTTCCCTATAACCAAATACATACGGCCAAAGTGGAATAGAACCAACCAGTAAAAAAGAAACAAACGTATAAAGCCCTGACATCCATGGAGGTTTTATTTCGGGAGTTAAGTCAAATTCACCTCTCATCATTTCCTTAACCCAAAGCTCCTTGTCTGCGGTGATGATATCGACTACTTGATCCAGTATTTTGCCGCTCAACCCCTTCTGTCGATAAATATCTCTGATTTCTTCTCTTTCGGTTTCCGGGATATTCTCTACACCCCATTTTTCAAAACGTTCCAAATTGTGATATTTTTCAACTTCCGACTTTACACTTAGATAACTGCCCACAGACATGCTAAAGCCATCAGCCAAGAGATTGGCCAAACCCAGGATTATAATAATCGAATGGTCAAAATCAGCTCCAGTTGCACCTGCCACTACCGCGAATGTAGTCACTCCGCCATCGATACCGCCATAAACAAATTCCCTTAAAAAGCTTTTGCCTGGATTTGAATTTTTTCCATGCTGATGAAATCGCCAAGCGGAATCCTCCCTCATAAGGTTTCAAAATAACTTTATTCCAAACTGTCGGCGATGATTTAGCTCACCTCAACTAATGACAAATTCCACCAGTGGTAGCCAAAATTATTGACTTTATCGTAGGTGGAAAGTTTCGTGGGTCAGGGACCAGACCCATCACTTAATTTACTCCTCTTGCTTCATCCGCAAAAAATGTGCACAACTTTGTGAATAACTTGTGCAAAAGTAATGGCAAGATAATTTTGCATTATATTAAGGTTCACATACCTTAGACATTACCAAGTGAGAGATAGATGGCTGGCTTTAATTAGCCAGGCGAAGTTCGGAAGGCCTTGGAAATAAGAAGTTCTCACGGGAACGGAAAAGGGAAAAGGATACTGAAGAATGGAGTCAGAGGTTGAAGGTAAGAGTTCTCTGTAAAGCTTACTGGAAACTGAAGCCAAAACAGTAACTTGGCGTGATATGTGTTCTAAGGAATATATGTCATGAAGCGGGAAGTCGATTCGTTAGATGAGAGTTCCCGCTTTTTGTATATAGCCGCGAACTGTTTTTTAGCCTTCATTCCAAGAATAAAATCTACATAAAAAGCCGGAGTGCCTCCGGCTTTTTCTTATTTAATGTATTAACGCTCTTGTTTACAGCGCTCTTGACTACAAAATAGTCATACCTTGGTAGACTCTGGAATTTTCCAGGTCGGACACATCTCCGCTAAAGGTAAGCCTGGCTCCGAATGCACCGTTTATGGTAGCCCTGGAGGAGCCATCACTTAGAATGCTCAGGCTGAGAGTAGCCGGTCCCACCAAGTTCGGCGAACTGACATTTGCCGTGATGGTAATAGGATCAGATGGTTCCCCGCTGTTAACGGTGTATCCTGAAATAAACCCATTGATGGTGAGCCCCCCAAGTCCGTTATATCCGACCAGATGATTAAAGCCAAACTGGATGATCCCCTGGTCCCCTTCGATCTTAATAAAGTTGATATCAGGTGAAACCTCATAGCGGTTCTGATATTTATCGAAGAGTGAATTGGCCTCTATGACAAAAGTTTGTTGACGCACTAAATCCAGAATGCGGGCCTTATTATCTTCCAGTGCCGCTCTCCTGGCTTCTCGTTTCTTAACCCTCTCTAATTTTCTTTGTGTTTTGCGGTCCAATTCCTGGGCGTGTGAGTGCTGGCTGACCAATACCATTGCCATGGTGAGGGCAATCCAGCTTAAAATCCTTATATTTTTCATATCTAATTTCCTTCATTTATAGGTTCATCACTACAAGTATTATAGCCAAAATTGTGCCGGAATTAGTGATAAGGGGATGGATCACTGACAGTATTGACTACCGATCAAATCTCTCTAATCGACTAAAAATAGCCGCTAGGATCTCATACTCGGTAGCCGCATATATGAATTCATCAGAAAAATTGCAATAAGCTAGAAACTTATCCAGCCGGGAGCCTTGTAGCCCGGTAGCTTCAGCTACGATCTGCTCATTGAACTTGGTATCAAGAAATTCCCGGTAAGCTTTTTGAGCTTCCAGATTTCGACGCTCTTCCAGTAACCGGGCAATGCGTTTTTGTTGTTGTGCTCTTTTATTGAATAAGTTGGCCAAGCCAGTAAGCACTCCCTCCAGAGCGGCACCACCTTCAGTAGATGATCCCAACCCAACGGTGTGCGCCCTTCCCTCTGGTTTGGTTTTGGGAGTAGATTTAGGGATATCCCTGGTAAGGTCAGCTGGATTGTTATGTCGTTTTTGAGCCTTGATGTTTTCAAGGTATCGGCGCACCGCTGCCGGATTTAAATGTCCCCTCACCAGAACTTCCTTCAACTTTATTGTATCGCTTTTAAGGCTGATCTCAATAAAGGGATTCCTGATATTAAGAGAGTCCGGTAGCCGGTAAAACAGGGTGTGGTACCCTACAGAACTAAAAACAAGCGTATCCCCTACACCTATGCTTATAGAAAAAAAACCGTTTCGATTACTGATAGTACCCTGGGTTTGATCCTTTATAAAAACGTGCACCGCTGGGATGGGGTCCAGGCTGTCCGCGTCTATAATTTTACCGGACACATCTATGGTAGATCTCCCCTGGGCATAGCATTCTTCTTGAAAGAACGTTTGATAACATCCTAATAACACTAGAAAAGCAAATATTCTTAACAGTTTGTTCAACCCGGTAAATATCTGACACCCCCTTAATTGCTGTTTCACAAAAGCAGGGCCACATTAATTAGTTCTGCAGGTTAAACATAGCAAAAATACTACCAGGTGCTGGCCAATATAATTGCTAAAAAAGGTTAAATATCAAGATATAATTTAGTGATTTCCTCTCCAGGCTCAACTCCCGGGATCAATTTTTCATCTGGAACGGGTTGTCTGAAACGCATCTCCATAGGGATGGTGCCGGCCCAAATGGGAAGATTATAATCCTCCGGCTCATCAACCGGGCCTCCGGCCCTCACCTTGGCTGATGCCTCATTGATGTCGACCTGAAGTACCGCAGTGGCTTTCAATTCCTTGGCGTTAGGTTCACGGCTGGCAGCCCACCTATCTGATAAGATATGTTCAGAAATGACGAAAAGCGCTTTTGCCTTTTCCTCCGGTGGAACCACCGAGGCCGTACCAAATATTACTACCGAACGATAGTTTATAGAATGATGAAATACAGATCTAGCCAATACCAAACCATCTAATAAGGTTACATTGATACAAACAGGGACACCCGAACTCAAATGTTTAATCAACCTGCTGGAATTTGCCCCATGCAAGTAAAGTTTGGAACCCTGGTAGCCGTAGGCCATAGGAATGACATACGGCTGATCATTGACCACAAAGCCAACCTGAGCCACTAGACCGCTCATCAAGATATCACTGATACTCTGGCGATCATACAAACCCCTTTTAGGGACTCTCTTAACTTTTATTTTATCCGAAATAACCGCTTTTGACATTGTTTAAAATATTTATATTTCAGAGAACTCCATTATCCAGTTGACTTCCCATTGTTGGCGCAACTCGTCCCAATAGGCTTGCTCCCAACGAGCTGATGAGTTGGAAATATTATTCCAAATAAACCTCATCTTCACCATTTTGCCTTCGTATAACTCCTCTCCAAAAAAAGTACCTACTCCCTGATTAAATTTACCTTTAACCTGATAGGTAAGTTTGGTGGAGAGATTATCAACCCAGTATATGGTCCATATTGAATCGGCAGGGCTAAATATTCTAATGCTATTGCCCACAAAATATCGACCCTGTCGGTCTCCAGAGAATTTGTCTATGTTGCCCATGCCTCCAACTATCTTTCTCCCATCGACCAGTGTGGCCTCAAACTCCTGCCACTGCTCATTTCCTTTCAGCCTTTGCGATCTGACTTTATTAAGCACCTTCCACTCTTTACCTAATAGAAAGTCAAAATCTTTTCGGCCATCATTTGGTTCCTCCAGATAATCGAAATCCGCGAAGTAATCACTGGTATTTGGCACCAGCCATAGTCCTGCAGCTGAAAGTAGTAGCAAATAAAGAATGTAATGCATGGTGTTTTTTGAAAGCAAAATGTAACTTTAACGGATTACTTATGTACTCCGTTTTTTATTAAGTTGATGGTCCGGTATGTTCCCCTGGAAAACTATAATTCACTTAGATCGCGCTTCAAAGACCCCCATATTTCTACAAATATCCAACGCTATAATAAAGGAGGTTACCGGCGGCAGGCTGAAAGCAGGCCAACGCCTACCTGGCAGCAGGGCTCTATCAAATCTAATATCCGTAAACCGTAAAACAGTTAGTATCGCTTATGAAGAGCTAACGGCACAGGGGTGGATTGAGGTGATGCCTTCAAAAGGCACCTTCGTGGCGGCCGATTTACCCTTGGTGAGTTATCGTGCACTATCTAAGAGCCCTGATCCTTTGCCATATCCCGTGTCTACTCATTACCAAGTGGAACCTTGGAGTTTGCAAAATCCTTTCCGGCACCAAAGAACCGAGCTGGCCATTGACGACGGCTCACCAGACACTCGTTTGGCTCCTCTGGATATTTTATGGCGCAACTGTCGCGGCCTTACCCGGGGACCCCTAAAAAACCGGCTTTTGTCCTATGGAGATTTACAAGGCGATGTCCAGTTTCGGGAGGTATTGGCTCAGTATTTGGCCTCCACCCGGGGGTTAAATTGCCGCAAAGAAAACATCATGATCACCAGGGGTAGTATAATGGCCTTATACGTGGTACTACATCAATTGATCGGTCCCGGGGACAAAGTGATCGTGGGCAAGTCGAATTACCCTGCTGCAAATAGCATCATAGAAAGTTGTGGAGGAAGTATAATCCAGGTAGATGTAGATCAGTGGGGAATTTCCACTGACCAGGTGGAAGAGGTTTGCAACAAATGCCCGCCGAGGGCCATTTACATTACCCCCCATCATCACTACCCTACTACCGTAACCCTCAGTGCTGAACGGAGATTGAAGTTATTGGAGTTATCCCATAAATACCGCTTTGCCGTATTAGAGGATGACTATGACTATGATTTTCATTATACCAGTGGTCCCATCCTGCCGTTAGCCAGCTATGACCACATGGGCGCCGTAGTTTATATGGGTTCTTTCAGCAAGTTACTGGCCCCAGGTATCAGAGTCGGATATCTGGTGGCTCCGGAAAACCTTATTTCAATGCTATGCCATACCCGTAGACACATTGATCGTCAGGGTGATTTCGTACTAGAGCGAGCCTTATCACAGTTAATCATAGACGGCGATCTGAAAAGACATCTGAAAAAATCATTGCGCACTTACCATCAACGGCGAGATCACTTCTGTCGGTTGTTACTGGAGCTCTGCGATGAGTTTGTTAACTTCTGTATTCCGGAAGGAGGTATGGCGGTATGGACAGAGTTTGTCCCTGGAATCGACATCGGAAAATTACAGCAGGATCTGGAAAAACGGCGAATGTCACTGGATGTTAATCCGCAGATTATCAAAACCCACAGGGCTACCCGTTTGGGCTTTGCCAGCTTAAATCAAAATGAAGCTGAAAAAGCGCTGGAAATATTGGCAGAAGTTATGAACGGGCAGTTGGCAAGTAAATTGTATTAGAGCAGATAACTTGCGGAACAGGCAGCTCCAACAATACCAGCTTCATTGCGCAGCGCGGCCGGAACCAATTTCGCAGAGCAATCCAGGTAGGGGAAAAACTCCTGATAATATTTACTGACACCCCCGCCAATAATAATTAGATCGGGATGGAACAGGCTCACTACATAGTTCAGATATTCATCCAGTCTGGAACCCCATTCCTCCCAACTTAGTTCTTCTTTTTTTCTTATTGAATTGGCCGCATATTTCTCGGCAATATCACCATGCATTACTATATGTCCGAACTCGGTATTGGGTATTTGGTATCCATCCATAAATAAGGAACTGCCGATTCCGGTCCCCAATGCTAATATCAGCACTAATCCTTTTTGATCCCGGCCGGCACCAAATCGAATTTCTGCCCACCCTGCCGCATCCACGTCATTAGAAACATGCACCGGACAGCCGGTCTTTTGGCTAATTAGCTCTGCAATATTTACCCCGATCCATGAATCGTCAATATTGGCCGCAGTCAGGGCCACCTCAGATTTTACCACCGCCGGAAATCCACAGCCAATAGGTCCCTCCCAATTAAAAAACTTGGCAATATCAGCCACCACATCAGTCATGGGCCCAGGTTCTGCAGGCTGCGGGGTTGGGATGCGATATCGCTCACTGAGCATTTCTCCGGTTTCAACGTTGACCGGGGCTCCCTTAATACCGGAACCACCGATATCAATTCCCAATACTATCATAAATCGAGGGTTGCCATCCTGGCTTAAAACTATAAAAATATAGCTAAACACCGAAGTTTGGATCATCAAGCTCTCTTTTTAAAGCTAATTTTTTAATTTTAAACTTAAACCAAACCGCAAATGAGAAGAATTTGGGCAGTCACAACAATCTTATTCCTGTCGATGGCAGTAATAAATGGTCAAGAAAAACAGTATGTGGTCAAGATCACCGGTGATACTTTGTACGGAAAGTTGATGATTAATCCGGTGAGGGATAATAGTACCTCCATCATATTTAAAGGGGATGACGGATCCCGGGATAGACTAAAACCTCTTCGGTACACCTATATTTATTATAATCCTAAATATCAGTTTAGGTCAGTACCTTATCGCAATCAACGGCTGTTCATGCAAATTGTTTGGGAAAAGGAAAATATCAGTCTCTATAACTATGTGCATCAAAGGGACAACAGCGTAGTCACATCCAGATTAGCCATAAAACCTGACGGCAAGGCAGTAGAATTGAGCGTGCTGACTTTTAAAGCTCAAATGAGTGAGTTTTTGGAAGATTGTCCTTTGGTAGTCGCTAAAATCCAGGATAAAGTATATCGATTTAAAAACCATCAGGAGATGTTTTTGGAATATGATCAATGTATGTCTGGTACCCAGCCTTCGGCCACGGTTGCCTCAAACCAAACCCCGTCACCTAGCCAATCTACTAATAATAGTCAAGCTACTACCCCTGTAACACCTCCAAATCCTACCACCCCAGCACCGCCCGCTAATCCGGTTAAACAGCCGCAGGAGCAGGCATCAAATATATCTCAGGAAGTAGTAGCGGAGGCTACCGCGGTGGAGAAGCCGCTCACGGAGATACAGGTATTGCGCCTTAAGAAAATCCACGAATTCAAGAGTTATGTACAGGAGCTTGATGAATTCTCCTCCAGAAGTGAGTTGGTTGAATTGTTGTTCGATGTAGAAAACAGGATACGGGATCAACGCGGGATACCGGATTATATCTGGAGGTCATTGGAGTCCATGGTACAAAGTAATCCTGAGTTAAGCGCCAAAGCACAGAATCTCAGGCTGAACATCCAATAGTCAAATAAAATTAGGCCTGGGTATATTAAGACTACAGGCCTGGTTGATGCCCTTTATGAAATAGTCACAGGTTACCGGAGTGTGAATTTCATCTTCCTGGTGGGCAAAAAAATACACTGTCTTTAGCCCTTGGTCTATCCAATCTTTAATCCTTTCCACCCATGAATCTATTCGGGTATAATCGCTGGGATGAAGATTGTATCCATTAAATCTAATAAAAGCCTCATCGACAGTAAGTCTTTGGTGAACGCAATCCCGTCGTCCCGCAGTATCGGTAATCACCAGACTTTTGTTATTTTCCTGAAGCATTGTAAATAAATCATTACTTACGGAGGGATCGGTAAACCAATCTCCATGTCGCAATTCAACAGCAATGGGGATATCACGGGGTAATGATACTATATAGGCCTCCAGGTCTGTAAATTTTTTAGGAGTAAAATTATCGGGCAACTGCAAAAACGACGTGCCTAAATTGTCGCCAAAGCTATCCATAATATACAGAAATGCCTCGGTCACTTCCTCAGCCCCTTTTAATCTTTTGTAATGGCTAATGCTGCGGAAAAACTTCGGGCAAAATTTAAATCCCGGTGGAGCCATAGCAGCCCAATTTTCCACGATCACTTTCCGGGTTCCGTAAAAGGTCGAATTTAATTCTATGGAGTTGAAATGATTTACATAGTTTTCCAAAAACTGCTTGTCTTTAGTTTTTTCCGGATAGATCAATCCCACCCATTCTTTTCTTCCCCACTTTGCACAGCCAGCATAGACTTTAAGGTCCCTATCGCTTTTAGCCATTGCCAGTGTTTTCTTGGTGTCCGGATGATCTTCAGGCAGGTTCAACTGCAAATCATCCAATGCCGATCCATCTAATTTTCCAAATTTCATAACCTGTCCAATTTAACAATTTAGTGCTGCTTTCCGAAGTTGCATTGGGAATCTTACTCAGGTTGAGCTAACTTATCAGAATATCAAAAATCACTTCAAAATGGCAGATAAAATATATCGACGAGATTTTGTTAAGAAGAGTACTGCTGCCTCCATGGGAATTTCAGTCCTGGGATTTCCAGAGGTACTAAAGGGGCGGGATGATCGCAAGGTGCGATTAGGATTCATAGGAACCGGATTACGGGGACGCAATCATTTGGACTTGGTATTACGCCGGAAAGATACTGAGGTGGTAGCCATATGTGATATCGATCCAGGGGCGGTAGAAATCAGCCAAAGGATGTTACAGTCGGCTGGGTATAAAAATGTAGCGGTATACAATAAAGGTGAGGAAGATTATCTTAACCTGCTGGCCAGGGAGGATGTAGAAGTAGTAATCATAGCCACTCCATGGTTATGGCATACTAGGATGGCAGTGGCATCTATGAAAGCGGGTAAATATGTGGGGGTGGAAGTGTCGGCAGCCAATACTTTACAGGAGTGCTGGGATCTGGTCAATACCTATGAATCTACCAGGGTACCCTGTATGATCCTGGAAAATGTATGCTATCGCCGGGATGTAATGGCTATTCTACAGATGGTAAGAGAGGGAGTATTCGGTGAGTTATCCCACTTGGAGTGTGGTTATCAACATGACCTTAGAGAGGTAAAGTTTAATGATGGAAAGCAGGCATATGGCGGGGGCGTGGAATTTGGGCCCAAGGGATTTTCTGAGGCCAAATGGCGAACCAAACATTCAGTTATGCGTAACGGTGACCTCTATCCAACTCATGGAATCGGCCCGGTTGCCGAATACCTTGATATAAACCGGGGTAACCGCTTCGCTTACCTCACTTCCACGGCCAGCAAATCCCAGGGACTTCACAACTACATTGTTAAGCACGGCGGAAAAGACCACCCTAATGCCAAAGTTGAATTCAAGCTGGGAGATGTGGTTACCACTGTTATTAAGACCATAAACGAAGAGACCATCATCGTTTCTCATGATACCAATCTCCCCCGTCCTTATTCTCTGGGATTCCGGGTACAGGGCGCCCAGGGTATATGGATGGATATCAACCAGTCCATCTACCTGGAGGATATCAGCCCGGAACCGCATACCTGGGAGCCGGCTGCTTCATATCTGGAGCA
This sequence comes from Cyclobacteriaceae bacterium, assembly GCA_965224285.1. Classification (GTDB taxonomy): domain Bacteria; phylum Bacteroidota; class Bacteroidia; order Cytophagales; family Cyclobacteriaceae; genus JAJCYK01. The sequence goes on along the minus strand of OZ245043.1, from coordinate 583,594 downwards.
ATATGATCATCCCCTCTGGAAGAAATATGAAGAACAGGCTATGGGAGCAGGGCACGGTGGAATGGACTTTTTTGTGATACATGAGTTCATAGAAAGCGTTAAAAATAAAACCCCCGCACCCATGGATGTTTACGACGCAGCCGCCTGGAGCGCTATAACACCTTTATCAGAGGAGTCGATTGCCTCGGGCAGTAAACCGGTCAACTTTCCCGACTTCACCAGAGGCCGCTGGATGACGGAAAAGCCAAAATTCGCTTTAAGCTTCTAAAGCATGCTAAGCTGAATTGGGATCGGTTTTAAGATTTCTCCAGATCCTGAGCAGCGCCACTGCACCTATAACGGCAATAACCGTCATGATGGAGGCCAGTTTAATATTGCCATATATCCAGTGGCCAGTAGCGAATAAGGCGCCAAAAACGGTGAAGCAACCCACTATCATAGCCAGAATTTCCAGCGGAACCTTCCATTCTTGGTGTAACTGTTGCAAGTTTACACCCTCTTGTTCAGCTTGTTGCACCACCTTGGTCCAACCAGGCCCGCCCGGCCGGATCAATTTGTAGAAACTGAATAGAGTGTGTCGGTTTGTCTGAGGGGTAATGTAGGTGGCCGCAATCCAAACTACAGTGGTCAAAATTGCTCCCAGGATAGTTTTTTGCCAATCTTCAAGTGGAAACCATTCAAGCCGATCATGGACAAAGGTCAGATAGCTTGCAATGATCAAACTGGAGATCATGGCTATAATCTCAGTGTAGGCATTAATACGCCACCAGAACCAGCGCAGAATATAAATAAGGCCAGTACCCGCACCTAGTAGCAGCAGGTAGTTGAATGCCTGACCTGCATCAGTGAGCAACAGGCCTAATATAGTGCCCAGCACCATAGAAATAATGGTAAAAAAACGTCCTACCCATACCAGTCTGCGTTCAGAGGCATCAGGTCTAAAGAATCTTTGATAAAAATCATTGACCAGATAAGAAGCTCCCAAGTTGAGTTGAGTAGACATAGTAGACATGTAAGCTGCTATCAATGAGGCGGCCACCAAACCCAGTAATCCGCTAGGCAAAAATGTTAGCATGGCGGGATAAGCTACATCATGTCCCAGTTTATCAGCGGATAGATTGGGGAACGCCTGACTGAGATCTGATATCTCTGGAAAAATCACCAGGGAAGTCAAGGCGATCAAGATCCAGGGCCACGGTCTTATAGCATAATGGGCGATATTGTACAACAAGGTAGCGCCTACGGCATTCTTTTCGTCCTTGGCAGAAAACATTCTTTGTGCAATATATCCTCCTCCTCCAGGTTCTGACCCAGGGTAGTAAGAAGCCCACCATTGTACTGCCAGGGGTACCAGCAATACCGGACCCCAGATCGCGGGGTCACTGAGATCTGGCAAAATGGATAATTTCGATTGTACCAGTTCGTTGCTGAGCAGGCTGGAAAGCCCTCCTACCGGCTCAAGGTTAAGTAAGTATATACATGCCCAGATAGACCCGGTCATGGCAATAATAAATTGCACAAAATCAGTTATAATGACCGCCTTTAGTCCACCTAATGCACTGTATAGCAAAGTAATGGTTCCCGCTATTAATAAGGTTAGCCAACCCGGCATCCCCAATACTACTTCTCCAAATTTGATCGCGGCCAAAGAAACGGTACCCATCACCAATACATTGAAGATCAATCCCAGATAAAGGGCTCTAAAACCCCTCAGGAATGCCGCAGGTTTACCGCTATATCGCAGCTCATAGAATTCTATATCAGTCATAACCTTGGACCGCCTCCATAGCTTAGCGTAAACGAAGACCGTTAACATACCTGTGATCAGGAAGGCCCACCATGCCCAATTTCCGGATACGCCTTGATCCCTAACCAAGTTAGTGACCAAATTTGGGGTGTCGGCTGAAAACGTGGTCGCCACCATGGAAACGCCCAGTAGCCACCAGGGCATATTGCGACCTGATAGAAAGAATTCCGAAGAACTGCTGCCTGCCTTTTTGGAAACCAATAATCCGATCAATAATGATATGGCAAAGAATACCGCTATAAGTATCCAGTCAAGAGTTGATAAAACCATTAATCTGTATTTGGTGAATGAGCTTTTATGCCAGCGATAAACTATATTGCGGCTGTTGGGGATTTAATATAAGTATTATTTTTTATGAAGCCTACAATATTGATTCTAGCCGCCGGAATGGGTTCGCGCTATGGAGGGATAAAGCAACTAGAGCCTTTGGGTCCAAGTGGCGAAACCTTAATGGAGTATAGCTTATATGATGCTATAAGAGCCGGTTTTGAAAAAGCGGTTTTTTTATTCCGAGATGATATTATAAAGGAATTTGAGGAGAAGTATCAGCAACTGAATCAGCACATTGAGGTGGGTTATGCTTTTCAGGATCTGAACCCAAAAGTGAGAGATAATGGAAACTTGCTGGAGTATTCAACCCGTCAAAAACCTTGGGGCACCGCACATGCCATATTGAGTGCGGCTTCGGCAATCGACACGCCTTTTGCAGTTATAAACGCCGATGACTTTTATGGTAAAAATGCCTATCAGGTAATGGCAGACTTTCTAGCCGGTACCGCTAAGGAGGACCATACTTATGCGGTAGTGGGTTATCCCATAGAAAATACCCTATCCCCAAATGGTACGGTCTCTCGAGCCACCATTGATCGTGATTCTCAAGGTCTTCTAACTCATGTAGTAGAAAGAACCAGCATAGGTATGCGCTCTGGTACTATTAAGTACCAGGAGCAGGACACCTTGTATCCAATTGAAGTGGGCACTTTGGTATCTATGAATTTCTGGGGTTTCACTCCTACCCTTTTCAAAGCTTTGAACGACCAATTCACAGAATTTGTCAAGCACAACAGCCACAACCCCAAAGCTGAATTCTATATTCCCACTGTTGTCAACCAGATGGTGAGTGATGGTGAAGCCCGGGTGGAGGTATTAAACTGCCATGACCAATGGATGGGAGTAACCTATCGTGAGGATAAACAGACGGTTGTGGATAATATCAAGCAGCTGGTAGAAAACGGTATCTACCCAGCGAGCTTATGGGGGTAATGGATCAGCTATTGATCCGCAATCTATTAGCCCATTTCCAGTTGGAAGGTGAATTGGAAAAATTCGTACCTATGGGCTCCGGTCATATTCATGATACTTTACTGATAGAGCTGCACTCCCCCAGGCAAAAGGTTGTACTACAGCGTTTCAATGACCAGGTATTTCAGCGCCCACATGAGGTCATGCTGAATATTGTAAAAGTCACCGAACATCTTCGGTTGCACGGTGAGTCAATAAGGGAATCAGGGAAGAGCCTGAAAGTAATTTCAACTATTGAGGGAGAGACTATCCTGAAGGCAGACGAGGCATACTGGAGGTTGTTTAATTATATAGAAAACAGTTATGTGATCGACAAAGTGACAGAAAGTAGCCAGGCCCGGGAAGGGGCTTTAGCTTTTGGTCGGTTTTGCCAGGCTTTGCTGGATTTTCCGCCAAATGAATTAAACACTACCATAGAAGATTTTCATAACCTGGTTAAACGATATGATCAACTGGCTAAGGCAGCCGATCAGGATCCATTAGGGCGGGTTACTGAATACCCCAAGCCCTTAAAGTTTGCTTTAAGCCGTAAACCCAGGGTTGAAAAGCTGCATAAGCTGGCTTTTTCATCAGGCTTACCTCTCAGGGTCACACATAATGATACTAAAATAAACAATGTATTATTTGATCGGGATAGTGCGCAAGGGATCTGTGTAGTAGATCTTGATACAGTGATGCCGGGTTTGGTATTATATGACTTTGGGGATATGGCCCGGACCTTCTGCAATGCAGTGTACGAGGAGGATCCCTGGCAGGAAGCCAACTTTAACATGGAGGTTTTTGCATCGATGTGTGAGGGCTTCTTGAAACCATTAAAGCCTTACCTCAGTCCTGCGGAACTGAACAGTTTGACCCAAGGACCCTGGTATTTGACCTATATCATGGGTATCAGATTCCTGGCCGACTTTTACCGGGGAGATACCTACTATAAAATTGACCATCCATTACAAAACCTGCAGCGGGCTCAAAACCAGTTTCAGCTGCTACGGGATATAGAAAATAAGCAATCAATTATCGATAAAATGATCGCCGAATTGGGATGATCATCCATAAAAATCATCCTGATCCGTAGCCGCCAAATCCAGCAGGAATTTAGCAATATCATCCGTGGTCTGACTGAGATAATCTCTTCCTTTCACAGCAGATGCTTTTGAAGGGTTTCCTACTCCGGTATCAGCAGTTACCTGAGTCCAGGCACGTTGGGCGGTGACCCAGCCTTTTTTCATTCCCTCAAATTTGAAAGACCTGGCTTCACCGGATCCAGCCTGCTCTAAGGGAGAGACCCAACCCGGACGGATATGCATGATACAACTGGTTTCCATCTCACCGGCGTGGTCCCCTGGTTCATCAAAGAACTGGGTTTGGTCGGTGGATTGAAACCAATTAGCACTGCAAATGAATACTTCCGGATAGATCACTGATAGCTCACGGATCATAGATTTAAAACTATTACCTCCGTGTCCGTTAAGGATAACCAGTTTGAGAATACGGTGGTTGTGTAGTACCTGAACCAGATCCTTGAGCAAGGCCAACTGGGTGGATGGATTCATGTTGAGACATAGGGATATGTCCATCTGGCCGGAATTAACCCCAAAAGGAACGGTAGGCAGGACTATCACTTTAGCCCCTTGCTCCCAAGCTTTTCCAGCCGCTTCAGCAGCCACATAATCACACTGAATGTTATCCGTTCCATAGGGCAAATGATAATTATGAGCCTCGGTAGCGCCCCAAGGCAGCACTGCTACCTGAAACTGGGTTGATGAAACCAGCTTCCAGTTTGTCTCATTCAATATATAAGGCCGTGCTTCCACCTGTTAGCAGTTTGGTTTGTTCCTGATAATGATAATAAAAATTTACCAGTGTATGGATAAAGCTAGTAGTGAATTACTTCACATTGAGGTACCGCCTTACGAAAAGATTGAGCTTCCCGGTGGTTCACTTTGGTATTGTAGCATTTTAAGTTGCGCAGGCCCCTCAATCCTTCTATAGCCTTCAAGCTTTTTACATCGGTATTGTAGCATTCTATCACCTTGAGGTTTATCAGTCCCGCCAAGGGCTTCAAGTCCTTTACTTGCGTTCCTGAGAAATACAGTTCATTCAATCCTTTCAGACCCTCCAGCGGATCGAGTTCTTCCACTAAAGTATCTTCAAAGTTCAATTTTTTCAAAGACCTCAATTTGCTTATGGGCTCCAACTCCTCGATTGGGCTTTGAGAACACTGCAGGACTTCCAGGTCCTGCATACTGGTCAGAGGCTCAAGATCAGTCACCCTGCTTCCGCTAAAGCTTAACTCCTTCAATTTAATAAACTCCTTAATGGGCTCCAGCGAGGAAATCGGGTGGTTAAACTGTAACTGCTCCAAATTAACATAGGCGTGCAGTCGCTGCTTATCCGACATGTTTTTGTGGTCCAGTTGATCTGTCAAGAGCTGTTTCCACTCTGTTGATAAACCACCCCACCAACGCAAAAGCCTAACAGTCTTGTACATTACCAGACACTTGGGATGGCGGTTAATAAACCTGGTGATCTCTTGAGGCCTTATCTTAGTATTGTCGATACCTACAAGCCTTAGTTTGGGTAATTGCTCCAGTGAGTACATTTCAGCTACCCCGGTATTACTGGCCTCCAATATTTGTAGTTCAAGTAGGCCTCTTAATGGACTTAGATCGGTGACTCCGGTGGCTTCAATGTTCAACTCCTTTAAATTCTTCAAGATCCTTACCGGTTCCAGATCCTTGATACCACCCATTCCTGAAATGTCAACCCGGGTTATATTCGCCACCCTGGCCATCTCTTCCCGGGACAGGCGGTTACTCTTAAGATCGGCTGCCTGAGTAAGTACCTGCTTCCAGGGATCACTTAAACTCTGCCACCATCCCCTTAAGCTTTCTGTACCATATACTACCAGGATTTGAGGGTGTCGGGTGATAAAGGTCTTGGCTTCACTACTTACCATCAAGGTATTGTCGCAATAAACCCTTTCCAGGCTTCCTACCTGTTCCAGCGGTGCCAGGGTAGTGATAAGGGTATTATTACAGGATAGGATACGAAGGTTTGGCAACTCCTTCAGCGGCGAAAGATCAGTAACCAGGCTATTATCTATTTTAAGATGCTGGAGATTTTCTAATTGCCCTACCGGATCTAATTTTTTGAAGTTATTAAAAGAGGCATCTAAAAATACCAGCTTTTTTAGCTTTTCGATCCCTTCCAGGCTTCGGATCCGGGTTTTACCAATGTTCAATATACGCAGTTTTTCCAACCCTGAGATCGGTTCCATGGTTTGCAAATAGGTTTGGTACAGGGAAAGCTGCTCCAAGTCCTTAAAAGCGTCCAACATGTTGCCGTCGGTGATCCTGGTGCTATCCAGCCGCAGCACCCGAAGATTCAGCGAGTATTTAAGCGGTTCTATGCTGGTAATTTTGGTATTACTGCAATCTAAAAATTCCAGCTCCGTCAAATTACGAAGAGGGATCAAATCGTCTATCTCGGTTCCCGATACATCAATTCCTTTGAGGTTGGTGAGTCTGGAAACAGGCTCCAGGTTGCGTAGCTTAGGATAATTGGAAAGGTCCAGTTTTTCTATCTCCACCAGATTTCGCAGAACCCGGTGATCAACCGGACCATCAATGCCTAATTGATTTTTGAATATTTGGGTCCAAGGGTAAGGCAAGCGAGCCCACCAGGTGTTGAGTTCCTCCTCTTCGCTTAGTCGGGTGGTGTACATGCTGGCAATTTTCAGGTCCCGGGCGGCTTCATTTAAATTGACCTCCACAAATCGGGTCTTGGTAGAGTTTACACTATCATCTTCAATGGTGATACCCTGCAAGTTTCTGGTCATCTTGACCAGATAATAACCTTGGTTGTCGGCATTGGTCATAAATGAAATTTCATCAATCATGAAGTCAAATTTGGCCACCTTGAAAAAGAAGTCTATATCGCTTAAATATGCCTGGACGTCTTTGTGAGTTACCATGCTCCGGTTGTCGTTCAAGTCGTCTTCAATCTGAACTTTACTGTCTTTAAAGGCTTTAAGGTAACTTTGGGTGATAATAACATTTTTATCGCGGGCAGGAGTCCCCGGATCTCCCAGGGTATTCATGGAATATTCTAAGAACTCAATCAGGTCCCGCACCCTGGGCTTATAGGATTCTACATCAAGGTGATTCCCCGCTTCTACCAAATGTTGAGCTCTCAGCAAAGAGCCCGGGAACAATAGAGTAAGCAGTAATAAGTAGCAGTATAATCTATAAGCCTTCATTGTAGATAAACTTCATAAGCTGGTCTCGCTGTTGGGGGCTTACCTTTACCAGATCAGAAATCAACCACCCGGTGTTGTATCCGGGACGGTTATATTCGGAAAGCTCAAAATACCAGTTGTCCAGTTGAAAAAAATGGAATTTAACTTTTTTTACCGTGTTGAATTTAAGATTACTCTGTTTAATCTCATACAGAACCAGTGAAAGGTGATCCGGGTGGAAATCATTAGAGGCATAGGTAGCGGCTAGTTCCGGATCTTTGAAGATCTTGCGTAAGTTCATGAAATCCAGCTCATGGCTCATGGGGTGGATAAAATTTTTATTATCGGTGGTATCTACTTTAAAGTATTCCTGAAATGGCTGAAAGAATGCTTTGAATATCACCCATTTTGACCCCACAGCCTCTTTTTGCAGCTGTAAATAAAGCACCAGGGATTCGCTATGCCCCTTGTAGGTAAAATCGGCGTGTACTTCTGCGAACCAGTTTCCCCCATGAAATTCCAGGAATTTTGGAGATTGTGCATCGATAACATCTCCCAGAAACTGTTGCTTGGATTCCAGGCTTATCCCCTTATTGCTGTTGTCAAACAGTACTTTAATGTATTTGCTGCGCAAGTCACGATCACGATATTGACGGTCTTTCTGGTAATACCGATTGCCTTGTAAATCTTCCTCGCCATTGAATCGGCGAAAAAATTGATTTACCTGTTTGGTGGTGGCGTATAAGGCCTTTTCATCACCCAGGTATTCCCCTACCTGGGCCTGAGCCCATACGGGTGCCAGTGAAAAAATAAATAATGCTATGGCAAGCCCAAGTTTCATGTACTGGTTTCCGTTACCCTGATATCGCCCAGTAATACATCCCAAAATCCGATTAGGCGTCCTCCGATCTGGGTTTCTTTCCTTTCCACATAAACGGTAATATCCTTCTTGGTAGTATCCATGTACCTCATTCCATCGGCCGATACGCCTTCAAATCGCTGATAAATGGTGATAACCCCCACATATCGTCCATCCGGCTGAAGTTCCAGATCGCTGATATATTGGATATTGAACCATTTTATGCTTACCCGGTCATAGTTGAGGGCCATGAGTCTTTTAAAATATTCCTTAACCCGGTAGTAATTGATATCGGACCTGTTGATGGAACTCACTCCTATCTCGCTGCCATCGGCAAACAATTCCTCGGCACGGTCAACTACCCGGTTGGCCTCACTGAATGGGGTATCTTTATCCCCAATGATGCTGATATAACGGCTTAAATCCCGCACTTTTTCCAGGGCCAGGGAATCAATGGCTTGTTTCCTTTCAGGGCTTATCACATCCTGTGCCAGGGATGGTAAACCCACTAAAAATAATACCGGGATAAAAATTAATCTCCTCATTTTATTAAATTCTGGAATACTATTGCTTGATTAGTTCTACTTCCTTGATCTTGCCATTATCATCCAATACCAAATCAAATATCCGGTTGGGATTGGATTTCTGGTCTTTCAGATAATTAAGGTATTTGGTTATAGTAGTGGGCTCGTCGTAGTCTTTAATGTCGCCTGATTGGTTGATAATAATCAAAACCAACGCATCTGGAGATGAGAATTTCTCCAATCCCTGGCTTATGTATTGATTTGCCCTTTCATTGGAGGAGGCAGAGGCGATATTTCCAAATAATCCCCACACCTCCTCTTCCAGTGTAGGGCTGGCCTTCATCTTAGTATCCGTTTGAGCCTGGGTTCTGGCCAGGTCGTCCCGCTCTCTCTGTAAGTCATCTTCAACCTCTGCGATCAACCTCAATACTTCTGGATCGTCCGAACCGATGGCTTTGGCCTCCTCTAGTATACTTTCCTTTTCTTCAAGAGTCATAGATCCGTCATCATTGACAATTTGCATTAATAGCGCTTTGGCTTGATTTGCCTTTTCCAGTCTAGCCTCTGCCGCCTGTTGTTCGGCGATCTTTTGTTGGTTCTTACAAGCCCCGCCGGCTATCAATAATATTATTGACAAGGCAATAAATATGCTGGAATTTTTGGTAATCATTATGATGCGGTTTTATTCTCCATACAAATCTACAACCCTACTTGATAATATCTAATGCTATAATATTAAAAATCATACCAAGATTGGTCTTGAGCTTAAATTGTTTCAATAGTAGTAATCAAAAGCAGTGCCAGAGAGTAATACATTGAAAAATAACTCCTTATAAGTGATTTATCTTAGATAATCTAGGCTGTTTTGCCGGAGGTTGGGTAATACCAGCGTGATTAATTAAATTTATCTTACACCGATAAGAAGATGTATTTGATAAGGGCGCTAATATTGGGAATAGTAATCTATGCCATCCATTGCTTCGGAGAAAGTGGTTTAACAGCTCAGGATCAGCCTATAGAAAGGGTTTATGGCTCTGATTACAGGGAGTCTCTGCGACTTTACCAAAAGGCAGTTGAAATGATCCAGGAACAAGAGCATTCAATGGCTCTGGAGTTATTGGATAAAGCCATCTACCTCCAACCAGATTTTGTGGAAGCCTATCATCAAAGGGCTCAGCTCTACGAAGATATCAAACAGCCTGCCAATGCGCTGACAGACTACCAGATCGTACTGCATCTTGACAGTACCTATGTGGAGGCGGCTTTCAACCGTGCGGTGCTGCGCTTTAAAGAACAGCAATTTCTTCGCGCGGCCTCGGAATTTAAAAAGGTTCTACGTATGCCTCTCGGGGAGACCAGGATGGTATATTTTAAAAGCACCCCGCTAAACTCCTCTGAAGAAGCGGGTATTGACGCCATTACCACCACAGAGGGTATCGAAGGAGATGTCTACAATTATCTGGGTCTATGCTACCATGAATTATCCGAATTTGACTCTGCGGAATGGGCCTTCAATAATGCTATATCACACAATTCCAGTGAGCCTAATTATTATGTCAACAGGGCTTTGAATCGACAGCAAATGGGCCGGGATACTCTGGCCTATCGTGATTTTAATAATGCTTTAAAGTTAAGCCCCGAACACCCTGTCGCTCAATTCAATATAACTGCTTATAAAGAGAGTTCAGGCACCCTGGAATTACACAGTTATGATCAACTTATCCAAGATAATCCCGGCTTTACCTCTCCTTATGTAAATCGGGCGCTAGCTAAAATGAAGCTGGGAGATTATCAAGGAGCAATTGAAGATTACGATCAAGCGCTTCAATTAGACCCGGAGGATCCCCAGATCTTGCTGAATCGGGGGCTGGCCAGGGAAAAGCTACAAGATCTTTCGGGAGCATTAAAGGATCTTAATTCAGCACTGCGGTATCAGGATAATTTTTCCACAGCTTATAAAAGCAGAGGCCGAGTATTGTTTGCTTTGAATGAGTATAATTTGGCCTTGGAAGATTTCAATCAGGCTATAGCACTTGATCAGGAGGACGGCGCCGCCTATTTCAACCGTAGTTTGGTAAACCGCAAGTTAGGTCGGAACCAAGAATGTTGTCAGGATTTACTGCAGGCCCAGCAATTGGGAATTAAAACGGCCATTAAGGCCTTTAACAGCTATTGCAAATAACAAAGTGATCACCATCAATGATCCAGCCAATCAGCGCTTCGATTTATCGCCTTTTGCCAACCCTGATAAAGTTTCTCTCTTTGCTCAGACTCCATCTCAGGCGCAAACACTCGGTCCACCCCTCTGTTAGCGGTGACATCATCTGGGGACCACATGCCAATTTGTATGCCCGCCAAATAGGCAGCTCCTAAAGCGGTAGTTTCGATAATTTCCGGTCTTTCTACCGGTACACCTAATATATCGGCCTGGAACTCCATCAAATAATTATTGGCCACCGCGCCACCATCTACCTTCAAACTGGACAGTGCAAGGCCGGAATCTTGTTCCATGGAAACCAGGACATCCTTGGTTTGATATGCCAAAGACTCCAAAGTAGCTTTTACCAGATGGGCCCTGGAAGTATCCCGGGTAAGTCCAAAAATTGCTCCCCTGGCATACATGTCCCAATATGGGGCGCCCAGTCCGGCAAACGCTGGGACCACGTAAACATCATGCGACTCAGAGACACTGCGGGCTAATTCCTCAGATTGTGCAGCATCATTAATGATTTGAATTCCGTCACGGAGCCATTGAATGGCAGCTCCCGCTATGAATATGCTACCTTCCAGTGCATATTGAACCTGTTGGTCCAGGTTACAGGCCAATGTGGTCAACAGGCCATTATCCGATAATGAAAGGTCACTGCCGGTATGCATAAGCATAAAACAGCCGGTGCCATAGGTATTTTTAGCCATTCCCGGTTTGAAACAAGCTTGGCCGAACAGTGCGGCTTGCTGATCGCCCGCTACACCACAAATAGGTATGGGGTGCCCAGAGAACCGATATTCCCCAAACAATGACGCCGATGGTTGTACCGCCGGCAGCATATTGGAAGGTATATCCAACTCCCCTAACATTTTCTGATCCCATTGCTGTGAGCGTATATTATAGATAAGCGTTCTCGAAGCATTGGTGTAATCGGTGACGTGGGCTTCTCCTCCAGTCATTTTCCAGATCAACCAGGTATCAACCGTGCCAAAAGCCAGTTTCCCATTTTCCGCCAACTCTTTAGCCCCTTCCACTTGGTCCAATATCCATTTGATCTTGGTGCCGGAAAAATAAGAATCTAAAACCAGACCGGTTTCTTTTCTAACATAGGACTCCAGTCCCTTGCTTTTCAGGTCTTCGCAGATATTAGCAGTACGTTTATCCTGCCATACAATGGCATTATAAATAGGTTCACCGGTCTCCCTGTTCCATACCACCGCGGTTTCCCTTTGATTGGTAATCCCGATGGCTTTGATTGATTGGATATCTACCTCTGCTTGTTGCAGCACCTGTTGGAGCATTTCCATTTGGGTGTCCCATATTTCCATGGGGTCGTGTTCCACCCATCCTGGTTGGGGAAATATTTGGGTAAATTCTTTCTGTGCTACCTGTACAATGGTGCCATTTTGATCTACCAGCAGGGCCCGACAGCTGGTAGTACCCTGATCTAATGCTATAACAAATTCAGCCATGTGAGATTAATTAAGGTCTTCCTTTAGTTGGCGGGTTATGGCCATTACGATAATGAGCCCGCATATTACGGAACCAATCCCAAACCAGAGATCCATTTCCCCCTGAAATACCGCCCGATAGAACAATGCTCCATAAGCGCCCCCAATTAGAGGTCCTACTACCGGAATCCAGCTATAAGACCAATCAGAAGACCTCTTTTCAGAAATAGGTAAAATGGCATGGGCAATTCTGGGACCTAAATCACGAGCAGGGTTGATCGCATAACCGGTAGTACCTCCTAAACACATCCCTATCGCCACGATCAAAAAGCCAACAATAAGGGGATTTAATCCCTCAGTAAATTGATTGGCTCCAATAAAAAAAAGGCCTAACACCAGTACAAAAGTGCCGATCAGCTCGCTGATCAGGTTAGGCCAGGTGCGCCGGTAGGCAGGTGCTGTGGCAAATACTGCCAGCTTTAGATCAGCGTCTGTAGTGGGCTTCCAATGAGGTAAATAATGGATCCAAACCAAAATTGCTCCTAATATTGCACCCAGCATTTGGCCAAAGATATAGACCGGCACCAGACTCCATGATATGGTTCCCGCTACGGCAAATCCCAAGGTTACCGCTGGATTAATATGAGCACCACTATAGCTACCCACTGCGTAGATGGCCATGGTTACCGCCAGGCCCCATCCCAGGGTAATAACAACCCAGCCACTATTTTCAGCCTTACTCCCCTTAAGCAAAACCCCTCCTACCACACCATTTCCCAACAGTATTAGCAGCATGGTACCTACCATTTCTGAAATAATATGAGACATAATGAAAGGAATACACGATTAAAGAACAGGCGGCATGATAGACATTTTTAAAGTTTATTGCAAACCATCCATGTAGCCCCGCGGACAAACTGTTCCACCCTGTTTAGATAAATGGGGTACCAGCCATCCACTTTCACAAATAATTGCTTGTCAAAGAGGAATTTACTAAATTAATTAAGCCACAAATGATTATAACCTATGGCTAAATGGTTCCTATTATTCTTTCTTCTTGCAGGTTGCAAATCACTGCAACAAGATCGACGCTGCCGGATGAAACCAGATCGGGGTCCTTGTGATGGGGCTATTACCGTTTATTATTTTGATCAGGAAGAACAACGGTGTAAACCATTTACCTGGGGTGGCTGCTTGGGGGTGGTACCTTTTGATTTTATTGAGGACTGTGAGGCCTGCGCAGAGACGGAAAATTAAATTGAGAAATAATAGGTTGCCTAAAGTAGATCTTCTAATAACTGACCGGCCTGACTACTTCTGTAATGATCATCGGCTTGGGTTATCTCTTCCAATAGCGTCTTAGCTTTGGTTATATCATCAAATTTTAGATAGGATAAAGCCCGGTACCACTGTGCCTGTTGCTTGAACAAAGGGTCTTGCTGGGCTTTGAGAAAGTTTGCCTCCGCCTGGATTGGCAAGTTCAACTCCAGTTGTGTAATTGCTAAGTATAACGCTACCCGGTGGTCTTCTGGTTGTAAATCGAGGTATTGACTAAGCAAATCCGAGCTTTGGGCGAATGCCCCATTACTGTAGGCATCTAAACCTTTTAAAAGCAAGTCTCTCCCGCTCAGGGCTAGGCTATCCGTGTCCTCACCCCTAACAGTAATTACGTTTTCATATGGCTGGTAATAGGATAAAAACAATTCTTCGGTTGCTGGTGGTGTGTTTTGAAACCAAAAAATGGCCGGGATCAGCACCACCAATATAGCGGCCGCAACCGCTAAATATGGATTCCAACCAAATCCGCCGGAAGATGACTTTACCTCGCTTTCCCATTGACCCACTTTGTTTTTAAAGTTCTCGGCGCCTATGGATTTTAATCCTAATTCCAGGGCCTTTAAGTCCCTGATTTCTTGTTGCAGGTCCGGGTCACGGTCAATGGCCTGCTGGTACTCCCGTTCCTGCTCCGGGCTCATATTGCCCTCCAGGTAATCAAATAAGTTTTGATCAATATCCTGTGCCATAACGAAATGTTTTAAGATATTCCATTGGTTTGTGCATCCGCCAATAAGCTCCGCATTTGCCTCAAACAAATGTGTTTTCTCTTGGCAGCAATTTGTTCTGACTTATATTGCATTCGATGAGCAATGGCTTCCATGGCAAAGTTCTTCAGATAGAATAATTCTAAAACCGTTCTACAGGGCTCACCAATTTGTTCCAGTAACCTAACTACTATTGCTTTCATTTCAGATTGCTCATATTGTTGCATAATGTCATAATCGAGTTCACCAGATTCCAGGGCAACTTCCAGCAGCTCCTGCCTTCTCTTTGCCACTTTGAAATGATCTCTTAATAAATTCTTTCCTATGGCAAATAGATACGTTTTCAAACTGCTGTTTAATTTTACCAGCTTTCCTTCCTTTACATTGAAAAAAAGGGTGGTGAACGATTGTTGATATACATCTGCTGCCAAGTCATCCGGGCACTTATAGTAACGTGATACCCAGGTGATGAATGCATCGCGATGTTCCTCATATAAATTTCTGAGGAATTTCTCATCACCTGAACGAATTTTTAGCAACAGATCACCCCGATCAGCTTTATCCATGTATAGTTGTCTAAACGGCTTCGGCGAAATTTACAAAAATTTCCATGAGGCGCCGAAATTGACTTACACCATCTATACATTCCCGGGGCTTATCAACACTTCATTTACCCTTTAATGGGCCCGGCAAGGTATTCATTACCGGCTGCCTAAAAATTTTTTTGATAATCGGATAGGCTGACTATATTTAAACATATAACCAGCTCCAAACGCCCCGGATTCTTATGAAATTTCATCTATTACTATGGATTTGGGCTGGTGTTTGTCCTTGTCTGGTAGCCCAGTCCGCCGATACTGTTGAAGCCCACCACTGGCTGCAGGAGGGTCACAAATTTTACCGCGAACATAAAGATTATCAGGCTGCCTTAAAGCAATACCGCAAGGCTAGTGAAGCTTTCCGTCTGGCTGGCTTTGAGGAGAGGTATGCCTACTGCGTCACCAGATCAGGTTTAAGTGAGTATCGTTCCCGACGATACCAAAATGCGCTGGAATGGTTTCGAAAAGGGCTTTCCGTTTACGACAGCCTCTATCCCGAAGACCATGTCCGGTTAATTTACCCTAATACCCGAATCGGCACTGCATATACCGCTTTGGGAAATCATTATTCAGCTTTGGAACATCTCCAAAGGGCAGCTGACTTATCCATCAAATTCAAAGGAATGGAGGATGCTGAAACCGGAGCCGCCCTCTACAATCTGGGGACTGCTCTATTAAATTACGGAGAGTATCAGGAAGGTATGCAGGTTTATCAAAAAGCGTTATCCATCTATTTAAAATCTTATCCTGATGGTATGCATCCCAGGCTTTCCAACTTGTACGTGAATATGGGCATTCAATATGATAAACGAGGAGAAGCCGAAAAGGCGTTGGAGTACTATAACAAATCAAATCAAATTGACAGTACTCTATATGGGGAGGATTACTATTTGCTCGCCTATAATTACTATAATATGGCCATCTCCCTGGTAAACCTGAAGCAGTTTAGCAGCGCCCAGGAATACTACCAGAAGACCATTGCATTGAGCCAAAAAAATCAAATTTACCTTTTATGGGCCAGCGCTCACTACGGCTTGGGGAACCTGGCTAAAATTGACCAGGATTATCAAACTGCTGAAAAGCTCTATCTTAAAGCCATACAATTATTTAAGCGACATCTGGGACCTGAACACCCTGATATCAATCACAGTTACCGCGGTCTGGCTCAACTTTATCAGGACCAGCAAGCCTTTAGCAAGGCCGAAGAGTATCTCAGAGAATGTTTGAGCCTTTTGCAAATCAATTTTGGACACACCCATCCTTGGATAGCCCGAACCTATCAACAATTAGGAGGACTGTACCAGGCCAAAAAGCAGTTCAATAAAGCCCTGGAATATTACGAATTAGCCTTTGAAGCTTTATTGGAGGAGACCGGCGAGGCAGGATCGAAAAATCATCAGGATTACAGTGATCAGGGAATTTTCATGGATTTGCTGCGGGATTTTGCTGGTACCTATCAAGCGAAATATCACTGGGAGTCACGCGATCCGCGCGACCTGGAATTAGCTTTTGAATCCTTCAAAAAGGCCATTCAAGTAATTGACGATGTCCGTAGGGGATATATTTTGGATAATTCCAAAGTATTCCTTCAAGATGAGGCATTCACTACATATGAAAAAGCTATTGAATGCGGTTATGATCTTTATCAGATTTCCGCTGAAGGAAGGATTCTAGACCAGATCCATCAAATCATAGAAAAAAGTAAAGCCACAGTGCTGGCAGAAGCTATGCAGGGTAACCAACTTCAAAGCATCAAGGGTGTTCCGGACAGTGTCCTCAACAAAGAGATACAACTTAAAAAGAGAATAGGCTATTTGGAGTCTACCATTCAGAATGTCGAAGCTATGGCAAAAGACTCTTTGCAAAAGAGTTTATTTAACCTACACTTACAATATGATACTCTATCTGAGTATTTATCAGCAGAATATCCAGATTATTACAACTTAAAATATGGAGTGGAGACCATAACAGCCACGCAATTTCAGCATCTGATCGAGCCAGAAACTGCAGTATTAAATTATTTTTTGGGGGATCGACATTGGTATGTTTTTGCTTTTAATAGAAATGAGCAACATTTGCACCGTATCGACAGCTCAACTGCTTCCTCCCTGGATTTGTCAGCCTTTCGGGATCTACTTACAGAAGGGGATGCAGGAGAATTCGCCGACAGTCCCCTACCCTTTATTTTGTACCGTGAACTGGTATCAAAACCATTGGCAAAGCTGACATCGGCACCTGGGCGATTGATCATTGTGCCTCATGGGTATTTGGCACACCTGCCTTTTGGTGCGTTTTTGACCCGTGACTCAGGTTATCTGAGCCCAAAATATCCTTATCTGGTTTATGATCATCCTATTTCTTATACCCCTTCGCTTACTTTGCTGCATCGGCAAAAACCAGCCAATGGATTTTCCCACGATTACCTGGGGTATGCTCCTGAATATTACAGCTCAGGCTCTGATCAATTACCGCCACTACCGGGAACCAGCGACGAAGTCCATCAGGCCCGAGACATCTTTAAAGGTCAGGTCTATATCGACTCGGAGGCTACAGAAAGCTTATTTAAAGCACCATGGGGAGGAAGCCGAATCTTACATCTGGCCATGCACGCCTTGGTCGACGACCAGGATCCCATGAACAGCCGATTGATGTTTTCCTCAGACCAGGACAGTTTAGAAGATGGGGCATTGCATGCCCATGAGATTTACAATCTGCAAATATCTTCCGAACTAGCGGTACTCAGCGCCTGTAATACGGGATATGGTGAAATCGTCCGGGGTGAGGGTGTTATGAATTTATCCAGGGCATTTCAATATGCCGGTTCTCCCAATATCATCATGAGCCTATGGCAAGCCTCAGATAATCCAACAGCACGTATTATGAAAGCTTTTTTTGAGCATTTAAAGACGGGAGAGCCTAAAGATATAGCGCTTCAGAAGGCCAAAATAGAGTACCTTGAACAAGCTGATCCTTTTGCTGCCCATCCGGGCCAATGGGCTACCTTCATCTTGCTTGGTGATCCAAAGCCATTAAACTTTGACCGTTCTGATTGGAAATGGTATTTACTATTAGCCATTTTGGTTGCTTTGGTATTATGGTTTTCTTTTAACCCCCGCAAAAGAAGTACACAATCAAGCACATGACTTCGTATCTGTGCTATTAACCCCAAAATCTTACAAACCCAAGAATTGAAGAAAAGTCGTGTTTCGAGTGAATTACACTACTCGTAATTTTATATTATGCGATTTTTACAATTGATTCCGATTACTCTGATATTGAGTTTATCACTTCATATTCAGGGTCAAAATCAGCCAGAACCCAATGCGTCAGATGAATTGCAAACCTTTACCAAGCCGGTTGAACTCCAGGAAAGCGCTAAACCGGAAGAAATTACCCCAATAGATGAGGGAGACTTTTTGCAAGATAAAGGTCATTCTTATACCTGCGGGCGCTGCGGAAGTGAAAATCACCTTGATTGGCGGCTAAATTTCAAACAAGGCGGTATGGGATTTATTCCTCACTGTCAATTTTGTGGTAAGAAGTATTGGCCTAAATTTAAGCCCTCCAATGCCATCAAGCGCACCTATTGCCATAATATTACCCGTACTTCTAGCTGCCAAAGCTCCTGAAAAACAATTTGATCTGCTGGTTCTCGGCATCTCTTCCTAAGGTCCAGGTATTGCCTTTACTATCCACTTCCAGCTGTATAACCGATATCCGCGATTGACCATTATTATACTGGCAATACCCTGAAAAATATTCCTGTTCCCACCGCCTAATCCCGTTGGATGTTCCTATCCATATGATCCCTTGGGAATCTTGGGAAATGCAGGTCAGCCTGGTGGCGGGGATGTTGGCCTGGTGGTTATCTAATATGGTATATCCAACGCCTAATCTAAATTGTACCAGCGAGGAATTGGTCATAGCCATCCAAATAGTCTCATCATGATCAATCTCCAGATCCCATATAAAGCCGGAAGGCAAAGTATGGTTGGCTGGCCCAAATACCTCAGGTGGTTGATCAGGAGCCCGAAAGACTAAAAAGTCCAATCCTTTTACCACGAGTATCGTGTTTTCTGGACCGGGCTTGATCTGAAACACCTGGCTTTGATTCAGGTTGGGAATTTCAATCAGATTTTGTGCTTGTTGTACCAATAATTGACCCTCCGAAGTGCTATACCACATGTTTTGACCTTCAATGATGAACTGTGTCAGATTTGTCAAAGATCCGAATGGCTGGTCATCTTGATAAACAGGTATGAACTGCTCCATATGGTAAGTTCCCACTACTCCGCGATTATCTTTGATACCGGCAACCCATAAGGTTCCCTGATCCCGGTACATGTAGTTTACCCTCATGTCCATAAATTTCTCTACAAAGCCACCTGCTACTTCTTTCCAAACCCGTTCTTGATTGTACAACCATAAACCATCCTTTTCATCCAGGACCATGGAGTAAAGGCCTCCGTCGTTTAGGAATCCAGCGCTGACTACTTCATTCGACGGTACCGACGGTTCATCATTGGAAGCCCAGCAAGGTTGGGGCGTAGTTTCATCGAAAAGTTCATCCAAATAATAGTCCCTGCGAAATGCCCTTTCCGGTATTTCCTTTTGGTTAAAACTGCTATAACTTAAATTTCCCTGGGTCCGCATTATGCTGACAAAATCATCCTGATTTAGCATGAGGTCTTTATGACGCCGGTCCAGTAAACAATGACCTAATTCATGAAATACCACTTCTTCCTGACCCAGTACACCACCCAGTATCCAGAAGGTATTAGTAGTGTCAATTTTGACCAGGTGCTCTAATTCTGTTTTGGAACAACTGGCAACGGCCAAACCCTGATTGGGGCCCAATTCTATCTTGTCCTGAAATTCAAAACTCAGCTTGCTTATATCCAATGGCACTCCCCTTCTTTCGGCCTCTAGCAGGAATTGATCGAGAATAGGTTGAATTTTAGGAGGTATATTTCTGGCGGGTGGAAGAATATTATCATCCGTTTCACACGAAAATAAGGTGACAAGCAGCGTACATACCATTAAATATACTTCCCTCTTCATAATTATTTTACAAGATAAGGCAAACGCTGCAAATTCTGCGGCCCAGTCCCAAGAAATGGTATTTAAAATCGCCAATTTGACTTTTTTAATTGACGCCTTTTAAGGAACTTCATCTATTCTCCTATGCCTAAATTCCATCATGCCGTAAAATCCTGGTTCAGCAAGAAATTAGGAACGCCAACCTCAATTCAAAAGGAAGCTTGGCCATTAATAAGGAGTAAGCAGCATGTGTTGATATCAGCTCCTACCGGTTCGGGTAAAACACTGGCAGCGTTTCTGGCCATCATCGATAGCCTGGTATGGGATGCGGGGCGAGGTGATTTGAAGGAAGAAACCTCTGTACTGTACGTTTCACCCCTGAAAGCGCTGAGCAATGATATTCATCGCAATTTACAGGAGCCGTTAAAAGGTATAAATGAACAATTGGTTACTGGTGGACTGGAAGAGGCTGGGATCCGGGTTGCCTTGAGAACCGGTGATACCACCACCTCACAGCGCTCCGCAATGTATCGCAAACCACCACATATCCTGGTGACCACTCCCGAAAGCCTTTACCTACTGCTAACCAGTGGAAACGGGCGTAGGATGTTGTCAACGGTTAGTACAGTGATCATCGATGAGATCCATGCGATATTGGAAAGTAAAAGAGGCTCTCACCTGGCCTTATCCATGGCACGGCTGGAAGCCTTGACTGAGAAATCGCTGACTCGAATTGGCCTCTCAGCTACTCAAAAACCAATAGCGCTGGTAGCTGAGTTTTTATGTGGAAAAAAGGCCTGTAGGATCATTAATGCCGGACATAGGCGGGAAATGGATATTGCCATTACGGTGACTAATTCCCCCTTGGAAGCAGTGATGAGCAATGAAGTATGGACGGAAATTTACCACCAATTGCAAAGTTTCATACTTTCCCACCAAACTACCCTGATCTTCGTCAACACCCGAAGATTGGCAGAACGTATGGCTCATCACTTGTCCAAAGAACTGGGTACTGAATTGGTTACGGCCCACCACGGAAGTATGTCCAAAGAGCAGCGGTTGGAGGCTGAACTAAAATTAAAAAGCGGGCAATTAAGAGCATTGGTGGCCACCGCTTCTATGGAATTAGGTATTGATATTGGCTCAGTGGATCTGGTATGTCAAATTGGTTCACCTAATTCCATTTCTAATTTTCTACAAAGGGTGGGAAGATCCGGGCATACTGTTTACGGGACTCCAAAAGGACGTTTATTCCCATTATCCCGCGATGAATTGGTAGAAAGCGCTGCCCTGATGAGGGCCATACAATTAGGAGCACTGGATACTCTGGAGATACCCGAGAATCCATTGGATGTACTGGCTCAGCAAATTGTGGCAGAAGTGGCCAACAAGGATTACCAGTTAGAAGAACTTTGGCAGTTGGTGCGATCTGCCTATCCCTACCGCAATATATCTCTGGAAGAGTTGGAGGAGATTGTGGATATGCTGGCTCAAGGGTTTGCCTTGCGACAGGGCCGCCGAGGGGCCTATATTTTCTACGATGTGGTCAATGGTAAGATCACCCCCAGGAGAAATGCCCGCTTAACCGCTTTAATGTCCGGAGGGGCGATTCCAGATAACTTTGACGTGGATGTTATTATGGAGCCATCGGGTACTTTTGTCGGTACTTTGAACGAGGATTTTGCCTTGGAAAGCCTACCTGGAAACGTCTTCCAATTGGGAAATAATTCTTACCGGGTATTGCGATTAGAAACAGGTAAAATGAGAGTGGAGGACGCCCAGGGACAACCCCCGAATATTCCCTTTTGGCTGGGAGAGGCACCTGGAAGGAGTTGGGAATTATCTCAGGCTGTATCAGCTTTCAGAATGGACCTCTGCAGTAAATTTCCTCCAACAGAAACCTGGGAGAACCACGAGGATTGGAATAAGAAAGCGTTGCAATGGCTGACAGATGAAATTCAAATTCCGGAGGAGGCGGCGGTACAAATAATAGATTACCTGGCAGCCGGCCAGGCAGCATTGGGGGTGATCCCATCACATCAGGACATCGTTCTGGAACGTTTTTTTGATGAAGCAGGTGATCAACACTTAGTAGTGCATGCGCCTTTTGGCAGCCGCATCAATCAGGCATGGGGTTTGGCGTTGAGAAAAAAATTCTGCCGTCGATTTAACTTTGAATTGCAGGCGGCTGCCAATGAAGATGCTATCATTCTTTCTCTGGGAGCCACCCACAGCTTTGAATTGATGGACGTCTACAAATATCTGAATCCTAAAACTCTGCGGCAGGTATTGGTGCAGGCTTTGCTAGATGCCCCAATGTTTGAAATTCGCTGGAGATGGAATGCCAGTATAGCTTTGGCTGTGCTTAGGAGGAGGTCTGGGAAAAGAGTACCTCCTCAAATTCAAAGAATGCAATCTGAAGACTTGGTTGCCTTAATATTTCCCGATCAACTGGCTTGTTTAGAGAATATTTCAGGAGAACGTGAAGTACCTGACCACCCGCTGGTAAGACAGACCCTGCAAGATTGTCTATATGAAGCCATGGACTTTGACCGTTTGAAGGAATTAATTGAGAAGATCAGAAATGGTGACCTGGGGCTTCATGGGGTAGATCTAAGAGAAGCCAGTCCAATGGCGCATGAGATCATCAGTAGCAAGCCCTATACCTTTATTGATGACACTCCATTTGAAGAGAGACGAACGTTAGCCATTAATCAGCGGCGTTGGATAGATCCAGCGGAAGCCAAGGAGCTAGGTAAATTGGACCCTGCAGCCATAGATCTGGTTAAAAAGCAAGCCTGGATCGAAGCTGAAACCCCGGATGAATTGCACGATGGTTTGGTGCTAGCCGGTTTTGTGACTGAAAGTGAAATTTCGGAGGAAAGAGCGCAGTGGAACCCATTATTCCAGCAACTAATGGATTCCGGTCGTGCGTCTAAGCTCCCAGTCAAAGGGAAGAATTACTGGGTGGCAGTGGAGAAATTAAATTGTTTTAAAAGCCTATTCCCGAAAGAATTCCCGGTTGGGATCAAGATTCCTGATAAATTTATGCCCATACCTGATCCGGAAAAAGCCTTGCTGGAACTTATTCGTGGAAGGATGGAAACCATCGGAGCAGTAACTACCTCGCAACTAGCCGATTCGCTAAGCTTACCGGAATCCGGATTAAAGATCCCGTTATCCACATTAGAGCAGGAAGGTTTTATTTTTCGAGGCCATTTTAGCGATGCACCTGATAAAGAGTGGTGCGAGAGGCGCCTGCTCGCCAGAATCCATCGCTATACTTTAAAGAAGCTACGTCAGGAAATTGCTCCGGTTTCAGCAGGAGATTTTATGCGCTTTTTATTTGATTGGCAGCATATAACTGAAAACAAGCGGCTGGAAGGTCCGCAGGCCGTCGAGGCCGTCCTGGAGCAATTGGAGGGGTTTGAGCTGCCTGCAGCCTGTTGGGAGCGTGATATATTTCCTTCCAGAATTTGTGATTATGATTATCTGTGGATAGATGTGCAATGTCTTTCCGGCAATTACCTATGGGGCCGATTTAACCCTACAGGTCAGTCCAAGGCCCCCGTTAAAACCACGCCCATTACTTTTATCTCCCGCTCCAGGATGACACTATGGCACCAGTTCCGTAAAACTGAAAATCCGCCAGAAATGGATCACCCGGCCAGAGAAATATGGGAGTACTTGATAAAGCACGGTGCCACCTTTTATCAGCAAATTGTAGGTGATTTAGGGATGTTAAAGGTGAATGTAGAAGAGGGCTTGTCCGAATTGGTAGCCCACGGTTTAATAACTTCCGACAGCTTCACCGGGTTAAGGGCTTTACTGGTTCCTGGAAAATTCCGCATTTCTCATTCCAAACGAAGACGAAAACCTACTTTTAACTTAGAAGAAGCCGGACGTTGGTCCATCATACCTTTGGCCACGGGTGAGCAAAAAATTCCCCTTGAAACTCTGCAGGAAACCGCTTGGTTACTCTTACGTCGTTATGGAGTGGTCTTTCGAAAATTAGTAGACCGGGAGAAAGCATTACCCCCCTGGAGAGACCTGGTGAGAACTTTCAGAATATTAGAAGCCCGGGGTGAAATACGGGGAGGTCGTTTTGTGGGCGGAGTATGGGGAGAACAGTTTGCATTAAAGGAAGCGGTAACCTTACTCAGAGCAACGGTTAAAAAAGTCAAGGATGGCAATTTAGTTACCGTCAGCGCCACCGACCCCCTGAACTTAACCGGCATCATTACTCCAGGAGGCAGGGTACCGGCCTTGATCAACAATCGTATATTGTATCTGGATGGGGAGCCTGTGGGAGTAAAAAATGGAAAAGAGGTCAATTTTATCCAAACGCCTGAAAAGTCAGATCATTGGAAATGGCATCAGGCGCTGACCCGACGGGAAGTGGCTCCCAGGTTACGCTCCTATTTGGGAAGATAGATTTAAATCAGGATGGCTGGCGGGTATCAGTTTTTAGATAATACGGAATTCAAAGTAGATTCAATGTTAACCCATTTTACGAACCACTCTTCACCAATTTCCCCAGCGGTGAAGAACAAAAATCTATTATCAGGAGTAATGTAGGGATTGCCCTGACCATTGGCATTAATTTTATCTGAAAATGGCACTCCTTGCTGCCATATGCCGTCCTGATTTTTATACGTTATCATAAAATCAAGGTGGGTGGAAATAATGGCATAGACCAGGTAATCACCAGAGTCAGATACAAAAGGGGTACATCTCAAAACCGACGAATCCATGGGCAACTGTAGCTTTCCAGCCGGTGAGAATTTATTCCCCGTTTGATGGGAATAATAGATATCCATTCCGCTGTAATCCAAATTACTGGAATGAAAATATAGTGTACCGGACTTAGTAATGGAGGGATGAGAAACTAGCTTATGTCTTAAATTTGGAATATCGACATAGGACGGAGAGGTCCATTTTCCATTGATATTTTTGCATCTCCAAATATGCCAAGTGTCAGCAATATCACTCTGATTTACCGGCCTGGTGGAGCTAAAGTAAATCTCCTCACCATTGGGAGAAAAACTCATACCATGGTCATCATATTTGCTATTAAAAAAGGCCTTTTCAGGCTTGGACCAATCTCCGTCAAGTTCGGATATGAAAAAAATGTCAAAATTCCTAAAGTTTGAATCAGACAAAGTGAAATAATATTCATTGAGATCCGGATTGAATATGCCTCTGTGAATCAGCTTGTCACTAGGTACCAGATCTTTCTTGAAAACTACAGGTCTGGTGCCCGGCACCACTTCCTTTAGAAAGGTTTCCTCCGACTGCTTAATCACAGGATCACAGGCCTGAATTACGGTTGAAACCGACAACCATGATATCAGGTAAATCTGAGTGGATATCCCTTCCATTCCACCAAAAGGAGATCAAAGACAACTCAAAGTACAAGACGTTTCACAACCTATTAACCCACCTCAGCGTCCTGGTACTGATCCAGAATTCCTTTCAAATTTGCGGGAGAATAGTATATGGACTTCAGCGTTTTTTGATCTGATTCGCGGTAAACCAGATACTTGCCGTCAACCTCCCGATAATAGCAGGGGGTATCTTTCTCATTGCGGTAATAGTCACAGGTGTCAAGCGCTTCCTGCTTAGTATTGCAGGATTTACTCATATTAGATCTTTGCACTTCGTTAAACAAAGAGGTAAATATATCGCCCATACCAAACTCCAATACTGCCCCAGACAGCACATATTGGATGTCGCATAGGGCGTCAGCCACTTCTACCAGGTCTCTATCTTCGATGGCATCCCGCAACTCTTTTAGCTCTTCCGCTATTAGCGAAACCCGCAACCGGCATCTTTTAGCATCGGGAAAACCCGGTTGATCTTTGATGGGATGTTGGAAAGTACGGTGGAATTCAGATACTTGATTTAAACTATCGAGTTTCTCCATAAACAGGCTTAAGATTATGTCTTTCTAGTTGGTAAATATTGGACTAAAATAACAAAGATTATGTCACATTAATACTATAATGGTTTTCAATTACCATCTGTTGCAATCTAAGCGTTGCCATTTTGTATATTTAGCCTCCTAAAGTATGGGGTCTTGAGAAACAGGGCATATATATTCCTACTTACTGTAGCTATTTTGACCAGCCCGGCTTTACTACGAGCACAGGGGAGTGTAATTATTTGCACGGACTCAACTTTTTGTGTTCCCTCAGTACATGGGATGCCTCGCAGTAAAGGGTTCAGTATCAAGCAGGAACGGGTTTTAAATTACCGGATTACCTCAGACGGCAGCGAAGCGGGACTGGACAATAGCGAGGATGAGGTCAGATTAAATCGTCGGTGGGAGGCAAAGTTGCGGTTCCCTTTATTATTGAAACCTCATTTTAAACTGGCCATGGGTTTAGAGTACTTTCATGAAGAGTATCGCTTTGAAGGTTTTCCCAACAACGACTTTCCATTTTATCAATCACTGGAAAATAAGGCGCTCAGGAGTTTAGGAGGCGCTATGTACATGGTGAAGCCATGGTTGGGCAACCGGTACTTCATTATGAGAGTCGGGGTGAAATTCAATGGCGACCAAAATATTGGCGACATGTTCGACTCCGATTTCTTAAAAGTTTCGGTCGCTCCGCTTATAGGCTGGAAAAAGGATCCTTTCACCTCCATTGCAGTAGGAGTAGCCTATAGTTATGACTTCGGCCGTCAATCCATTTATCCGGTACTGTCCTATAACCGCACCTTCAACAGTCGATGGGGACTGGAATCAATTCTTCCTCTCAACGTCAAATTGAGATATACCCACAACGATAAGAACCTCTTTTACGCCACTACGGAATTGAACGGGGCCAGTTATAATATACAATTGGACAACCTTGCTTTTCCCCAAAATCAGGAAATGCTGTTAAGAAAATCAGAGATCAGGTTTTTGCTTACGTATGAAAAGGAGATCCACGATTGGTTATGGTTTGGACTGGAAGCAGGAATGCGGTCAAATATTGAGTTCAGTTTACGGAATTCGGCGAAAAGAGATGCTATTCGATTAATAGAAAATAACTTTAATACGGCTATGGTGCTGAGTGCCAGTATCTTTATCGTCCCCCCAAGAAAATTTTTGGATTGAAATTAATACTGCATAAAAAAATCCAATATGTTTTGCTCATTTACCATATCCTCATAACTATCGATACCTTCAGGTAGTGGAATAAGCCGGGTTTGATGATGCTTTTGAAACTGTTGCTCAAGATCTTCCATATCGCCGGCGGCTTCAGTAAAAACTCGGTCGCTGGAAAATGGGCTGTCAGACCACCACTGCGGGTCGTAGTTTACCTGCGGGTTCAGCATATCACTAAATAGAACCGCCCTTTGAGCACGATTGACAAAAGGAGCTGGTTGGTTTGTAAATTCCTGTCCAATTAGTTCCACCATAAAAATATGGTCAGTTTCATGGAGTCGGTAGTGCTCGCTATAAATAACGTTTTTTAAGTGGTATTGCTCATTAAACAAAGAAAAGTTGATTTCAAATGTGGAGCTTACCGGGATAATGCCTTCCTCTTTAGGCAGATACCCGATAACGCCCATTTGCTCAACTTTCATTCCGATCAAGGCCAAGTCATCTTCCTTAACCATCATACTGCCTTGATAACTCAGTGTTGTTGAACCGGCTGGAGGCTGAAAGGAAATTACCAGAACCCGATCTCCGTCATATTGAGTGGTATCGGTTACTTTATAGTTAAACTGCTTGGTATTATTGTTAGCCAACGGGCCCTGATAGAGATAGTAATCTTTGGTTTTTAAAAGCCTGCCAATTCGTAAATACTGCTCTTTGGGGTAATCGGACCTTCGCATGTTCTTCCACTGGGCCAGATCATAGGTTAACCCTCGATCTTGGTAATTGCGGTAACGAGGATCATATCCATTTATCATGAATATTCCCTGTGCTTCCGTGAAACCTTGATAAATACTATCGATTAGCAAGGTCTCCCGATAAAAAGTGTTTAAAAGATAGGGGTCATCCCGCAAATAGATCTTGCGGTTTTTTGAAACATCTTTAATGACATCATCCAATTCCAGGGCTTTACCCCTTACTACTACCTCAGACAACAGGGTGAATTCTGGATCAAGATTTATAGTCAACTCCTCTCCGGGATCGATCTGTGATAATGGCAGCTGCAACTTGCGGTAGCCTACTGAGCTCACCTCCAAATGATCAGTTGTATTCAGCTGAATACTAATGTGAAAGTAGCCGTTACTATGAGCACTTACCGCAATTTGTTGCTCCGGCACCCCTATAGAGGCATAAGCCACTCCCTCGCCGGACTCGGTATCCACCACTAACCCTCTAATTTCAGTTTGGGACCAACTGACCACTGGTATCAGGACAATGAGTATAGCTCCAATGATCCTGAAGAATCTAAATAGAAACATGCTTGAACTTAAATTGGACAATCTGAGGCTATTTTCAAAATGCAAAAAGCTCTTGGTAAATATTCTGATTTTAAGTAATCCGGGTTTTTAAATCATGAATCTAGCTGGTAATTTAGCAAATCATGGTTACAAACCACAGGATATCATTATGGTCCGGGCCCCGTAACGTTTCCACGGCCTTGATGTACAGTTTTGCCCAGCGCAAGGATACCTCAGTGCTGGATGAACCTCTCTATGGACATTACTTAAAATTTACCGGGGTCGAACATCCGGGATATCGGGAAGTGTTGGATAGTATGGAAACAGACGGGGAAAAAGTCATTGAAGATCTTCTCACCCATGATTTTAAAAGACCGGTGCTGTTCGTAAAAAATATGGCTCACCATCTGGCAGGACTGGATTGGTCATTTTTGCATCAAATGGATCATTTTATTCTTATACGTAATCCCCGGGAGATGCTTCCCTCTATGATCAAGCAATACCCCCACCCTATTCTTCGGGATACCGGATTGGATAAACAATGGCAGTTAGTGGAATGGTTATTGAAAAATAACCGGGTCCCTTTGATCGTGGATTCCAAGGATCTGCTGCAGGACCCTTCCGCCATGTTGGCTGAAATTTGCCGGTATTTGGAGATTGAGTTTGAGCCAAGCATGTTGAAATGGAAACCTGGTCCCCGTCCGGAAGATGGTGTATGGGCGAAACACTGGTATCACAATGTTCATCGTTCCAAGGGATTTAATAGCTATTCACCAAAAAACAAGCAAGTCAGGCCTGATCTATTACCCCTATTGGAAGAATGTAATGGATATTACCAGTTACTCAGGAAACACGCTCTGGGAGTTTAGAGTCCTTCTTGTAAAAACTGCTGGGCATCCAGGGAAGACTTTTGTGGTAATTCTTCCATTGGCAGATGACCCACACCCTGGTAAATGATAAGTTTATCATTAGGTAAAAGTTCCTGAAATAAATAAGCATGTTGCACGTCAATCCATTTCTTATCTTCGGATCCCCACATAATCAAGGTGGGGGTTTTTATTTCCGCCAATCGATAAGTATTGGATTCATACTGATTGTTGGCAATGGTATAAAATGCTAACGGATTACCCGGGGCATTATTGAGTTCGAAGTAACGATCTACTAATTGTGGAGTAACCAGCTTGCGGTTGCCATAAGCTTGCTTTAAATATTTCCGTACCAGGAACCGGGGAGCTTTTCGGGTGGCCAGTTTTTTAAACATTGGTTTTTGAACCATCCTGATAGGCTTGGGAGGATCGTCGGGGGTAGCAAATCCAGCAGCATCTAAAAGTATCAATTTCTCTACCATGGAGGGGTACTTCCAGGTGTACTCCCAGGCTATCCAACCTCCTAATGAGTTACCGGCTATAGAGAATTTATCGATCCCCAGGTGTTGGGTTAAATTCGCAATTAATAAAACATATCTATCAATAGAATACTGATTATCCGGATGGGGCCCGGTCAAACCAAAGCCGGGTAGATCCAATCGGATCAGCCGGAAAGATCCTCTCATCGACTCCACCCAATCATCCCAGGTATGGAGGGAGCTGGAAATTCCGTGTATTAGCAACACCGTGGGACCTTGACCCTCGTCACGGTAATGAACACGCATCCCATCCCAGGAATAATAATGGGACTTTTGGTTAAAATACTTATCAGTAAGAAATTCTTCGGTGATATAACGGGTAGAAGCACAAGCTGATAAAAACATTATACAGCCAATAGCAGTAGTTCTTTTGATTGAAGTCATCCTACGATTTTAACCCTACAATGCACCTCTAAATGTAATAAACGAATACCGGCTTTACGATGATTTGTATCACCAAATCTTGCGTTTGTATTGCGAATATGTTCCCCAAAATGAGAACAATGAACACAACCAATTGAATATCAGTGCTTAGTAATTATTGGCAATATTCTAAGAAAAACGGCCTACAAGCCTGATAGAATGGTATTTTCTAAAGAAAGCTTACAGGATGGCACAATATTCCCATTATCAGTAATCGAAAATGTTTGAATTTACCAAATTTAAAAAATCACCCATGAAATTATATGCCCCAATTATGGCGCTGGCCTTCACGCTTTTTGCTTGTGACCAGCCCAAGCTGAAAGAACAGATTGCTCAGCTGCAAGCTGAAAACGTCGAGCTGCAAGAACAAACATTGGATAAGGATCAAGCCTTGGCAGAGTTTGTTGAGTCTTTCTCTACTATTGAGAAAAACTTAGCAGAGATACGCGAACGTGAATTGAATATTACCTTGAGTAATAGTGATATGAATGAATCTGAAGACGCTCATAAAAGAGTGGCTGAAGATATCCGCATGATCAACGAGCTCATGACTGAAAACAAACGCACTATCGAGGAGCTTAACCAAAAAATCGCCAACGCAACCGGTCAAAACTCACAGCTAAGGAAAGCCATGGAGAATGCCAAGAAGGAACTTACCGCTCAAATAGAGGAGCGCAATGCTCAAATTGCTGAATTAAAGGTAAACCTGGAAGAATCCAATTTTACTATTCAAGAGCTGAGTGCGGACTTGGATACCCTGACTTTAGCTAATAATGAACAATTGGAGACGATTGAAGAGCAAACTACCCAACTGCAGACTGCCTATTATACCACTGGCAGCTCCAAAGAACTAGTCGCGGAAAATGTACTGGATAAAGACGGTGGATTCCTGGGTATTGGAAAAACTGAAAAATTGAGATCAGATTTTAATTCCGACAAATTCAGTAAAATTGATATTACTGAGACTAAAGAAATTCCTTTGACTGGCAAACATGCTGAGCTAGTTACAAATCACCCCAGCGATTCTTACGTTTTGGAAGGGGATGAAGAGGAAAATTTGGAAAAACTGGTAATTGTAGATCCAGATAGATTTTGGAACTCAAGTAAGTACTTAGTCGTAGTTTTAGATTAAGTATATAGGTTTAATTATCTTGTTATCAAATAGTAAAGTCAGCATCTCTATGCTGACTTTATTTTTTGGGCAGTTGGAGCAATTCTGCGCCCGACCATACCTGAGAGCTGATATTTTCGTTAAATTTAATGTGCATCATCAATGAAAACAAAGATTACTATCAAACGTAAAGTAATACTTGGATTTTCGCTGGCGGTGGTGGCCATGATCCTCACCGGAATAATCAGCTACAACAGCTACAAGGAGCTATTAAGTTCACTGAATGAAACATCCAACCCCGAAGTGAAATTAACTGCCCTGAGCGGTTTGTTGGCAGATATTTCAGAAGCAGAGGCCAGTATGAGAGCTTATTCTTTAACTCGAAATGACAGCCTCTTAAATAATTACCGGGAATTTGTATCATCGGTACATCAAAAGCTTGATAGCCTTAAAAAGCTGGAACCGGTAGATTTGCAGTTTAATTCACGAATAGATTCTATAGCGGCCCTGCTAAATGAAAAAATTCAGGATCTTAACCAATTCATGGACCTCAAAGAGGCAATTGCCGAAATTAACTTTTCATTGAGGGCCTTGGATGAGATCAATAGCTCATCCGATTCATTGCCGGCGTTAAGAACTACCAAAACCACTACCACCACCACTACTACCCTGGAGCGTATTCCAGTAGCCAGCCAGGAGACTGAAGACAATGAATCGGAAAGGAGAAAAAAGCGAAGAAGAAAGAAGCGGGTGCAGGAATTGGCACAGCAAATTGCGAAATTAGAATTGGAACCTAATATTCAGACACAGACCAGGGTCACCACTGATACCAGCTTTATCAAAGCGGATACGGTGCTGGGCAATGTTAGCCGGATCCTGGAGGAAGTAGGCCAGGAGGAACGTCGTTATCAACGAATATTGGCCCGTCAAGAATTGGAGTTGATTGAGGGCAATGTGATCCTTACCAACCAGATCCGTAACCTGCTCAATGTCCTGGAAAGAGAAGAGCTTGATTTGCGTATTACCCAGGCAAATCGAGCCAAGATAATTGCCAGTCGCTCCACGCTCACTGTGAGCATTATAATTATCCTATGTATGATCGCCGGACTCTGGCTGATCTATTTGATTACAAAGGACATCAATTTTCGAAACTTTTATCAAAAGCAATTGATTGGGGCTAAGAATCAAGCTGAGCAACTGGCCCATTCCAAGCAGCAATTCCTGGCCAATATGAGCCATGAAATACGCACACCGTTAAACGCTATTATTGGATACACCAATCAACTATCATGCACAGAACTTACTCCTTCCCAGAAACAGTATCTGGATGCGGTTCGTACTTCAGGCAGCCATTTATTAAATACCGTCAATGATATACTGGATTACTCCAAAATAGAGGCAGGAGAACTAAGCATCTCTTCCGAGCCTTTTAACCTGAATCGTACTGTATCAGATGTGGTACAAACTTTAAGTATTAAAGCGCAGGAAAAAGATTTGGATCTAAGCCTGGAAATACCGCAGAAAAAGGACTTTAATCTACAAGGCGATTCTTTCCGGCTTAAGCAGGTGTTGTTCAATTTAATCAGCAATGGTATAAAGTTTACCGACGAGGGCTTTGTAAAAATAAGATGTACATGTACCGAGGATGACCAGGTGCGAGTTTGTATTGAAGTGATCGACAGCGGCATAGGGATCAGTGAAGAAATGCTGCCCCGAATATTCAAGGACTTTAACCAGGCCGATCTATCTACCACCAGAAAATATGAAGGTACGGGATTGGGCTTAGCTATCAGTAAACGATTAATAGAATTACAGGAAGGGACTTTAGAGGTAGAGAGCACTCCCGGGAAGGGTTCTACTTTTCGGATGGTACTAACCTACCCACGGGCCGATATCGTTGTTGGCCCACTATCTGAGTCGCCTACTTCAGAAGTAGTGCCTGAACCCGATCTGCTATTCCTGAAGCTATTAGTAGTGGATGATGATAAGTTTAATCTAGGTTTACTGAGGGCAATTTTAAACAAATGGGGCGTGGAGGCGGATTACTTTGCAGACAGTAGTGAAGCATTGAAAAGTTTTGACCAGCAGGAATATCAACTGATACTCACCGATATTAATATGCCTACTATCAGCGGGCTTGATCTGTGTAAATATGTGAGGGATCATGAGGATCACCAAAAACGACAAGTACCGGTGATCGCTTTAACTGCCAACGTCATGGAAAGAGATCTGAATCATTATATGGATTGCGGTATCAATGATATTGTGCTAAAGCCTTATTCTGAAACCGACCTTTATGAGAAGTTGAAGGAGCATATGCCTGCGACCCTTGAACGAAGCGAGGGAAAAAGCATAGAGATTGAGCTGGATGATTTTAAAAAATTCTCGGGGGACGATGAAGCCGCCTTGTTAACTATTCTTCAATCATTCCAAAAAAACCTGGACCTTAATCTGGAAGCACTGGCAGACTACAGTGAGAAAAAACAATACCGGGAAGTGGCGGATATGGCTCACAAGCTAATCAGTTCCTTTGGTCATCTTAAGGCTTCGTCAGCGGTTGAGCTTTTAAGGGATATGGAAAACCGGGCCAGAAATGGCGATGGCGTGCATGAAATTGCCGAGCTCACCCGCAAAGTGATCGATCTGGCTCAGCCGGTGCTTAAAGTGCTGGAGAAAGAGATCGAGGATCTGAAAAAAACCCACAGCACAGCGGCGGGTTAACCCTCGATATTATAGTGTTTCATTTTATTATAGAGAGTCTTTCTGTCAATTTTGAGCAATTCCGCTGCCTTGGATTTATTATAGCGGGTTTTCATTAAAGTATTGACGATAATCTCTCGTTCCTGGTTTTCAGTTTGACTTTTTAGATCATTGGCAGCAGTGGCAGCCGGCACCTTATTGTGCTGAAGTATAATTTCATTGGGCACCTGGGATTTTTCTATTTCTGAACCCTTAGCCAGCAACACGGCTCTTTTAATAACATTCTTCATTTCCCGGATGTTGCCGGGCCATGAATACTCATGGAATACTGACATCACCTCCTCACTGAATCCTTCCACCTGTTTATTTAGCTCTTGATTACTTTGGACAAGGAAATGATGGGCAAATATATTAATATCAGGACCCCGGTCTCTCAGTGCCGGTACTTCCAGGGCAAATTCATTTAATCTGTGGTAAAGGTCTTCCCGAAATTCACCTTTTTTTACTTTATCCCGGAGATCTTCATTTGAGGCCGCGATGATCCGAACATCAACGGCGATGTCGTCCTTCCCTCCTATCTTTTTGATATGTTTTTCCTGCAGCGCTCTCAGCAATTTTATTTGTACATCGTAGCTAAGATTTCCTATCTCATCCAGAAATAAGGTACCTTTATCTGCCAGTTGGAACTGCCCAACCTTGTCGCTTATTGCCCCTGTAAATGAACCTTTGATATGTCCGAACAGTTCGCTGGCTGCCAATTCTTTGGAAAGCGCCCCACAATCCAGCGCCACAAAAGGCTGATCAGCACGATGACTGTTAAGATGGATTCGTCTGGCCACATATTCCTTCCCAGTACCGCTCTCTCCTTTGATCAAAACCGACATGGTGGTAGGAGCTACCAATTCAATATGCTCCTGAAGCTCTCGGGAATAACGACTTTCTCCAGTAATATAATCAAATTTCGGGGCAGCTTTTAGGGAGCTTTTTTTACTGCTGCCGCTGGCAAGAGCGGATTTGGTTATGATTAAAATTTCATCCGGATTGATGGGTTTGGTCACGTATTCAAAGGCGCCTAGCTTTATCGCCTGCACTGCGGTCTTAATATCGCCATAGCCCGTCATCAGTACCACCGGCAATTGAGGAGTGAGTTTCTTCAGCTCTTTCAGCAAATCAATACCAGTTAAATCAGGGAGTCTCAGATCAGTTAAAACCAGTTGAAATGAGTGCCTATTCACCAATCTTATGCATTCTTTAGCTGAGAGCGCCCGCTCGGTCTCAAAGCCGTTCTTATTTAGAAATGTAGAAAGCATCAAGCAAAACGCCGGGTCATCATCGACGATCAATACTTTGGGCATAGCGCTTATTTTGGCATGAATCTATATCCGGGCCACAGGCACGAAACTAAACGAAAAGCTATATTAATAATTAATCCGCAAAAATTTAGCTAAAAAACGTGGTTTGGGTGCAATAAAAAAAGGCCCCCACGGGGTGGGAACCTTTACGTAAGCACCAACTTACTTAACTAACTTGCCAAAAGTTCAAGCTGGTTAGTTCAAACTTACTTAGCCTTCCACTTGTTCAGACAAGTTACCTTGGTCATCTGCTAACAGTACCAAAGTTTCTTCGTCCATTACCAAATGCAGTTCATAAGTAGTTTGGTCTTCAGCTACGATTTTGAATGCTTTTTCAACAGTCCAGTCTTCGTAATCTCCTTCTTCAAGAGCAGCAGTTATCACTTCAGGAAGCTCCTCTGCTTTAATTTCAGTTTTGTTATCCTGAACAACTGCTAGGTCATCACTGGCTTGCTGGGCTACTATCGGAGTAGCAAAAGCCATCATCATTAAAAATGCTATTAATTTCATAGTGTTATAGTTATTACGTTCTAAAAAGTTAGTTGCTTTTGATAGTGAAAAATGCGTACCAAATTTACTGGGATCTCTAACCTACTGGTTTATTGAGCATTAAATTCTATGGTGTGTGATTTAGTTGAATATTGATGGGGTAGCCTGTCTCAGATTGAGGAACCCTCTCCCCATTGACTCTTACTGATATTGGTCCAGAATGCCTCCGGTTAGACGGAGTAACTCGGTATCGGACTGAATGAGGTCGTATTTGGATTGTAACAGATCAAGAGAGGCTTGCAGATAGCTAACCTGAATGGCCCGGTAATCGAAGGAGTTGATGGTTCCGCCGCTATATCTTTCCTCCGCTAGTTCCAGGTTCAAGGCAGCGGTACTCTGGTTTTCTTCTGAAATATTCACCAGTTTCATCCTCACGTTATACCGGTCAAAAGCAGCCAATAAGTCGTTGGTAAGTGAAAGCTTCAAATCCTCAGTTTCCAGCATTCCTAAATTTTCCCGAATGCGGGCATTCTGTATCTGTCTTTTTATTCTGCCGCCATCAAATAAAGTAAACGCCAGGGTGAAATTCGCATAATAACGGGTGGTATTTGACTTGATTATATCATCCGGGCCGGTCTCCGTTCCGAATCGGGCTTCACTGAGATCTTGCCAGTTTTTAGTATAGGAATACCCCATGTCAAGATTCAGTGACGGACTTCGGGCAGACCTACTCTGGAAGTATTCATTTCGCAGCAGTTCTTGATTAATAAATTGATTCTGAAGATTGGCATTATTCTCCGTCATTTTAGTAATCAGGTCCTCCAGCTGATAAAGATGTAACGGGGTATTAAGGTTTCCCTCAAAGTTGAATTCAGTGGTCAGGTCTTCTGCCATGAGTAAATTGAGGTTGCGCACAGCATTTTTATAGTTCAATTGCTGAAGCACATAATTGCTGGAATCGGTAAAATAAGCATTCTTGTCTTGCAGGATATCAAAAGTGACAGCACTGCCCAATTCCTTGCGCAACAGAATATATTCATAGCGGTCGCGAGATAAGGCCAGGACCTCCTCTAGCACCTCAGTGCGTTCTTGCTCTAATATCACCTGGTAGTATGCCTCTACAATAGCTTGCACCGCATTTTCTATGACAATAGCCGCATTGCCATCACTTTGAACCTGTAGTAGTTCTAGTCGCT
Organism: Cyclobacteriaceae bacterium; assembly: GCA_965224285.1. Taxonomy (GTDB): domain Bacteria; phylum Bacteroidota; class Bacteroidia; order Cytophagales; family Cyclobacteriaceae; genus JAJCYK01. The sequence goes on along the minus strand of OZ245043.1, from coordinate 546,460 downwards.
CCTTGTTTATCTTAACTGAAAACCCGTTGAACAGGGTCCAATTGGTATTGATCACAGGATTGAGATCATGGGTCCTCAACTGCCCTTGCAGAAAAGAGGCGGGATTGTCAATATCGGTAATGGCGTTATTCTGACCGACATTAAAGCTTATGGTGGGATACCTTCCGGCTTCTCCCCAGTGGTTATTATTTCTGGCGATTTCCTGGTTCAGGGCTTCAATGCGGATTCCGAAGTTATTCTGCAATCCCTTTTGTATAGCTTCTTCCAGGCTTAAGGTGGACTGACCAATAGCTGCTCCGTTGCCGAGAACCAAGATGATCGAAATAAAGTAGCTTACTTTCATAGCTCCTTTACCTTTACCCTACCCTGCCCATTACCTCCCTGGGGATCATCCTGGAACATAAATTCCTTTTCCATATCGATCACCACCCGTTCTACACTCTCAGGATCCGGTTTCTCACCAGTCCAAAGCCACTTGGCTGCCCGCCTGACATCGTTAAATATCAAGATCATGACCGGGAAGAACAACAGAATGATGAAGGTACCGATCAAAACTCCATAGGCGATGGAAGCCGCCATGGGAATTAAAAATTGGGCTTGAAAACTACTTTCAGCCAATATGGGAAATAAGCCCAGCACGGTAGTGATGGAAGTCAGTACAATAGGCCGGAAGCGGGCATTGCCAGCATTAAAGGCTGCCTGGTACAACTTTTCACCGGATTTCATATTACGGTTGAAACGATCCAGAAATACTACCGCATCGTTAATGATCACCCCTGAAAGCGCCAGTAATCCCCACACACTGAGCAAGGAAAATGGGATCCCCTGGATGCCGTGTCCCACGATAGCACCTAGCCAAGCCAATGGTATCATGATCATAATTAATACCGCTTGATAGAAGGATTTGAATGCCAGAATGATTAAGATGAATATGATCAGGAATGCCATCCCGAAATACTTGCCAATCTCACCCTGTGCCCGTTCACTTTCACGGGACTGACCTCCCAGGTCTACCTTCACTCCAGGATATTGACTGGTCAGCTTAGGTAAAATTTGGGTATTGACCTGCTCCAGAATAGGAGGTACCTCAGCATAGGGATCGACCAGGTCTGCATCCACCGTCACCGCCTTTACCGTGCGATAATGGCGGATTGAACTCACTCCTCTTTCAATATGGTAGCTGATCAGTTCATTAACCGGATATTCAGTGTCGTCCTGATAGTTTTTTACCTTCATATTTTCCAGCTGCCCTATGCTCACCCGACCGCTTCCAGGATACCTTACCCAAACCTTGACTTCATCACTTCCCTTTTGCAATCTTTGCACCTCTTCTCCAAAGAATCCCTGTCTTACCTGTTTAGTAATCTCGTCATGACTCAGCCCCAGAAAATAGGCTTGAGGAGTAAGCTCAATTTCCAACTCACGTTTACCCACAGCGATATCATCCTTAACTTCCTTCAACTCTGGGATATTACTTAATTCATTTTTCAGGAAATTCTTAGCTGCTGCCAATTCCTCTGGGTTTTTACCCAGTAGTCGTATGGCAACCGGCTTACCAAATCGCATAAATCCACCCACCGTTAGTTTTTCCGCTTCCGGCACCTGCCCTATTTTTTCTCTAACGGCAGCAACCAGTTCAAACCCATCCATAGGATCCCCGTCTAATTCCCGGTGAAATACCTGTACAGTGCCGGCATGCCCCCCACTCTCAGATGCATTCGAGGTATTTCCCAGACCCCCAAAGGTGTAGGTTATAAAATCTTTATCTTCCTCATATTTCTCCTTAAGCTCTTCGTTAAGTTCCCAGATCTCATTTTCAAATTCTTTTAGGTAGGCTTCCGTTTTTTGCTCGGGAGTACCTGATTTTAGTACCAGATCCACGCTAAACCCGGAAAAGGGAATATTGGGAAATAAAGTACTTTTGATGATTCCCCCGGCCATTAATCCGAAAATTAAAGGGAAAAGGCCCATAAGAAAAGCCAAGCTGATAATCCGGTAGCGCATTGTGAAATTCAACGCTTTGCCATAAAGGTTATCCCGCAGGTAACTTATGGTTTCGTTCATGAACCTGCGAATCCGATGGGTTTTCTTTTTAGAGCGCAGGACATGAGGGGTTCCCAGATGAGCTGGTAAGACCAAAAAAGCTTCCAGCAGGCTAAATCCCAGACTGGCGATCACCACAATAGCCATTTCGTATAGGAATTCAAAACCGCCTGAGAGGAACAATAATGCTGAAAAGGCGATCATGGTGGTGGTGACTGAAACAAAAACCGCCGGCATAACTTCTACAGTACCATCTACTGCCGCCCGGTACGGGTTTTTACCCTTTTCGAAATGACTATATATGTTTTCGGCGATCACAATACCATCATCTACCAGTATGCCTACCACCAGGATCATTCCGAACAAGGACATCATATTGATAGTGATGCCCACAAAAGAGCCAATGATGAACATGCCTAGGAAGGAAGAAGGAATACCCCAGGCTACCCAGAATGACAGCCGCAGGCTGAGGAATAAGCCCAGAGACACCAATACCAGTAACAAGCCGAATCCTCCGTTGGTGATCAGCATGCGCAGGCGCTCGCCCAGCATGTCCATAAAGTCGTAGGTTATGGATAGTTTTACCGCTGGATGATTCTGATTGAAATTCTTGGTATAGGCAACAATGTATCTGGATATTTCTAACAGATTTTCTTCCGCCAATTTATCCACCCTCAGAAATACTGCCCGCTCTCCGTTCAAGGTCCAGCGGTTGGGAGTTTCGGAGAATTGCTCCTTCACGGAAGCTATATCTCGTACCAGCAGATTACTACCGTCGGGATTTGAGCGTACCACGATCTCACCGATCCGTTCCGCTTCGGTTTGTTTTGCTCTGGATCGAATTAATATCTCCTCGTTTTCGGTTTTCAGGGTTCCGGCTGAAATATCCCTATTGGCACTGCGGACCGCCTGGGATACCTCATCGAAGGTAATTCCATATCGGGCGAGGTCTTCTTCAGAGATGTCGATACTTATCTCCAGATCTGGAAAGCCCATGATGGTAATTTGAGAGATTATCCCTGAGGCTAGAAAATCATCTTCGATGTCTTCTGCCGCCCGTTTCAGGGTAAAGAGATCTACGTCGCCGGTAAGTCCCAACCATTGAGCTGTAGTTTGAGGTTTCTGCTTGAAAATTACGGGACGCTCAGCACTTTGAGGAAAAGAGCTGATACCATCCACCGAATTTTTAATTTCCGTGTATATTTCATCGATATCGTATCCCTTTAAGGTAACAACCGTTATGCTGGCCAAATTTTCGGAGGAGGTTGAAATGATCTCGTCTATACCGGCTATATTGTGAATCGCCTCTTCAATTTTCAAAGTTACTCCCTCTTCCATCTCTTGGGGCGATGCCCCGGGATACACCACCTGAATAGAAATATTTCTGGGCTTACTTTCCGGGAAGAAGGCCAGATTGGTTCCCATAATAGCCAGTATACCAAAGACAATGGTGACGCCAATCACAATATTGGCCAATATCTTGTATTTGACGAAGGTGGCTACCAACGCTTTCAGGCTATTTTCCATGGCTAATCACTTTCAGGTGGTACGGAAGTTGAGTCTTGTGAGAGTTTGGTGGTGACAATCATGTTGTTGTAGGCATTGATCAGGGGTTCGGTCACCATTGCAGCACCGGCTTCCACTCCGTTAAATACCACAGTCTTGCTATTCATTCGATGTATATCAATATCCTTAACCTTCAGCACGCTATCCTGCTCTACCACGAATATCTTATCTCCCTGATGCAAAGCGCTACGGTCCACTTCCATAGCATCGGGGATACTTTCACCCGGTATCTCAGCTCTAAGGTATAGTCCATCATAAATGGTGTTTTGATTGGGGATGATATCAATGATAACATCTATGGATTGGGTATTTTGATTTACTACCTCCCCAATTCGTTTTATGCGGCCATCCCAGGTCTGCAGCCGATTTTCTGTGGAAACCTGCACTTCGCCCCCTTCTTTAATCCAATCAATATCTGCTGTTTCTACCGGTACCTTTAATTCCAGCTTTCCAGTACGCACGATCCTGGCAATACGGCTGCCCCCGTTTACATAAGCCCCTGTTTCCAGCGTTACTTCGGAAAAGCTACCATCAAATGGGGCATAGATCAGGTGTTTGGCTAAATTGGTTTCAGACCTTTTGATCTCAAAGTAAGTACTGAAGATATTTTTAGTGGCCAGGAAGGTTTTTTCCTTATCTGTTTTATGTTCAGGCAGCTCGGGCAGTGAACGATCAATGCTGATGCTTTGAAAATATTGATTCCATTGCTCGTAGGAATCCGCAAAATCAATTTTAAGGTCCGGCAAAATAGTCGCCAGATCCCTGAGAAATTCACTTTTACGGGATTTAAGAGCCAAACGGGCTTCGCTGTCATCTATGCGGAACAACAATTGTCCCCGTCGAAAATTCTGGCTTTGCTTTAGCGGTACTGAGCCTGAAAGGATTCTGCCGGATACTTCAGCAATCAGTTCTACCGGTTGAGACGACTCTACCCGGCCAAAAGTGGTGATGGTGGTATTCACCAGGCCATATTCTACCTCGGTGGTTTGCACATACTTTGGGGCAGGCCGGGCGCTGAACTGGTATTTATCTTGGTTGAGGGTGGAGGCTAAAAATCCGATAACTACCATGCCCAGGAATACCAGCACAGCCACTATCAAGGTTTGTCGTCTGGTCATGAAAACAGTCGATTAAAATTTCATTGTTTTTTCTGGGCACAAAGGTACAATTACCGCTGCAATTAAACACAATAATTTATTTGGACGGAAAAAATGAAAGATGGGTATGGGAATTACGAAAGTCGAATTACGAATTACGGAATGAGGTATGGAGGTAGGCCTAAATTTAGATGACCAATCATATACTCCAAAATTGAGGGTGGTCATTGACCAGTTAGTTAGCAATGTACCATGATGACCATAAAAAAACCCCGATGCTGTGATCGGGGTTGTCCTTGGAGTAGTAGAGTATTACATCACTTTAATGATTTGCATAGAACTGTTAATAGGCAGATCTATATACTTCAGGTTGTCGTATCGATAAAATTTGACACCCAGAATCAGTAACAAGGTAGTGTCTGGAGGCAGTGACTCTCCCTGATACAAACTAAGCTGCTGGGTGGTACTTTCAATCGGATAACTAATAATGGGATGAATGGGGTTTTCACGGGTTGTGTGCCGGGCATGAAATTCCGGTACCGCCGGATTATACTCCTTTAATTCATTTTTATAAGTAAAATCCGATAACATCAACAGATGTGAAAATAATTGAAAGTGCGTGGCTGTTTCCGGCGCCACCAGGTCTTCCCGGGGAATATAAGAAGGGATGTGTAAGATCAACTGTCCATAGTTCGATCCGCTCATCACCATAATGTTGGTGGGAAAAGTTTCCTTAAACGGAGCATTGGAATTAAAATCAAATCCCTCCAGAGATTTACCATTAGCGCTAAGCAGGATAGGCCTCTTGCCTTTAGGTCCATTGCTCAATTGTGCCAGATTACGAAATTTGGCGGTGAGTTTTCCTGAAACATAGGGCTCACATATTTTAGCCATTTTCTTCGGTAGGGAGTGTCTAAGGGTCTTAGCCAGGTTGGAAGCAGCGGCAAACTCCTGCTGATTCATTCTTAGCTCAGCATAGTTTTCTCCATTTTTGACTTGTTCAGCGCTGGGCCCGCCTTTTCTGGCGATTATGGTTTTGTCTACTCCCTTAATTTTATACACCCTGATATTATCTAGGTCTCCGCTATATTCCGTTAACCTCTTGCTAGTACTTGCCATTCATACATACTTTAAATATTCTAACCTATTTGCCTGCTCCAAGCTGAATTGTCTAACCCAAATATAGATTAATGTAATAATGGTTTTCTTACTATTTAAACCAATTTATTACGTGCAATATGTTAAGTATGACTTTATCGATAAAAATCCATTCTATCGATAAAATGCCGTGCAGTAAGAGGATTGACAATTAAATGAATATATTTGAAAAATGCAAAAATAATGCGGTAGAATTATAATATTATATGATGTTGTATATCAGGTGGTTATGATTTATCAACAAAATTATAATTCAATAAAAGTTTTTAGATTTATCCAAGAGCCTTTAGGCGTTATTCACCTCTTCTACTAATTTGTTAAGGGAGCTTTTGGCATCTCCAAATAGCATACGGGTGCGTTCCCCAAAGAATAACTGGTTTTGAATTCCAGCATAACCGGGGTTCATGCTTCGTTTAAGCACGATAACATTTTGTGCCTGCTCTACATCCAGGATAGGCATCCCAAAGATCGGACTTGAATTATCAGTCTTGGCCGCGGGGTTTACCACATCATTGGCCCCGATAACCAATACCACGTCTGTACTGGAAAATTCCTTATTGGCATCATCCAGGTCTAAAAGCTTAGGATAGGGTACATCCGCCTCAGCAAGCAGCACATTCATATGGCCGGGCATGCGGCCCGCTACCGGATGGATGGCATATTTAAAATCCACCCCCTCTTGCTCGAGATTTTTTTCCAGATCATGTACTGTATGTTGTGCCTGAGCCACTGCCATTCCATAGCCGGGTACCACAATTACCTTTTGTGCATACTTCAACATTATGGCAGTATCAGCATAGGTTGCCTCTTTTACCACCTCCTCACGGGACTCACCACTTCCTCCTCCCGTTGCGGTAAACCCGCCGATAATCACATTTATTAGTGACCGATTCATGGCCTGGCACATTAATATGGTGAGAATAGTACCAGATGCCCCTACCAGGATCCCTCCTACCAGCATCACCTGATTGCCATAAATTAAGCCGGCCAATGCTGCACCTATGCCGGTGAAACTGTTTAATAGGCTTATTACCACTGGCATGTCCCCACCACCTATGGGCGTAACAAAAGTCACCCCGTATACCAGGCTTAAGGCTAACACCAGGATCACATAGGTGAAATTCAAATCGTCCTGCATCAGGGTATAGGCACTGAGTCCTAAAATTACCAGCAACAGCAACATGTTGATCACCTTGGGAGCCGGCGGAACCAGGCTGTCTCTCAGAAAGCCATCCAATTTGCCGTAGGCCACCAAACTTCCCGTAAAAGATATACTGCCTATGAAAAGGGCAAAGAAGGTGGTAACCATCTGGCCTGTCATCAGAGACTCTCCCGGTGTGTGGTTATAAAATTCCACAATACTGATCAACATGGCACAAGCCCCGCCCAATCCATTAAATAAACTCACCATCTCAGGCATTTTGGTCATCTTGATCTTGCGAGCTACCGTTAATCCTATGGCGGTACCTATTACCATTCCCGCGGCAATCCAGCCATAATTGTTTTGTTCGGTGTTTAAAGGAGTGACCAAAGTCACTATTATCGCTCCAATCATACCGGCCGCAGCCAGCAAATTTCCGGTCCGAGCTGTATCGGGGTGACTAAGCTTCTTCAGCCCTATTATAAATAAGGCAATACAGAGCAAATAAATGAAGTTGGTAATAGTTCCTTCCAAGGCTATTTATCTTTCTTTTTTCTGAACATCTCCAACATCCTGTTGGTAACGGCAAAACCTCCGGCCACATTGATCATGGCCAAAAGTATCCCAAAAAATCCCAGGCTGAGAATCAGGTAATTATCAGGTTCAGCTTGTCTTATCAATAAAATGGCTCCAATAATCACCACCCCGCTTATAGCATTGGCGCCAGACATCAGAGGGGTATGTAACACGGTAGGCACATTTGAAATCACCTCAGTTCCTAGAAATATAATGAACACCAGGATGTAGATCATGGTCAGGTTGTCCAATACAAAGGTTTGGAATATTTCCATCGGCGATAAGTTTATGTCTTTTGATACAGTTGCTGCCCTTGATGCGCGATACAACTGGATTTTAAAATTTCATTGTCCAGGTCAAATGTTAGTTCTCCTTCTTCTGAGATCAGTATTTTAAGGAAATTCAGGATATTCTTGGCAAACAGTTGACTTGCGTGCATGGGTACCTGGTCCGCTAAATTGGAATTACCTATTATGCAAACTCCATTGGTTTGTATTATCTCATTGTCCTTGCTTAGTTCACAATTGCCGCCGGTAGACGAGGCCAGGTCCACAATCACCGCACCTGGCTTCATCTTATGCACAGTTTGGCTGGTAATCAACAGTGGGGCCGGGCTACCCCTTAATTGGGCTGTTGTGATTATTACATCGGCTTTTTCCGCCTTTTCCTGAATCAATTGCTGCTGTCTTTCCTGGTATTCCTCTGATTGTTCCACGGCATAACCTCCTGCCTGCTTATCGTCTCTGGCTCCTTCTACCATCACGAATTTTGCTCCTAAGCTCTCCACCTCTTCTTTAGCTGCCAGCCTGGTATCAAAGGCTTCCACCACTCCACCCAGTCTTTTAGCGGTTGCAATGGCTTGTAACCCCGCCACTCCTGCTCCTAACACCAGCACCTTGGCCGGAGGAATGGTCCCGGCAGCGGTGGTCAACATGGGGAAATAGCGGGGTAAATGATCAGCAGCCACTAAAACTGCCTTGTAACCGGCTATTGAGGCCATGGAGCTCAGTATGTCCATAGATTGGGCCAGGGTTATTCTGGGGATCATATCCAGACTAAAGGCCGTTACCTTAGCCGAGGCCAGCTTCTGCGCGATCTCAGGTTGGTTATAAGGCTGAAACATGGAGATTACTATGGTGTCGGGCTTTATTTGAGCATAAAGCTCGTCTGAGGGGGGGACTACCGTAATCAGGATATCACTGTTTTGCAAAACCGTTTGGCGATCTGAGATTTGCCCTCCGCTCTCTTTAAAATCCTGATCGGATATCGATGCCCCGGCGCCAGCATCGCTTTCAATCCAAATTTGATTGCTTTGTGCTGTAAGCTGTTTGATTACATCGGGCACCAGGGCCACTCGATGGTCTGTAGGCTCGTTTAAAACGCCAATTTGCATGCCAATTACCGGTTACTCTTTAGGCGGTCCAATATAGATAAAGCAAAAACAAAAAGAAAAAGCCCCGGCAGGTTTTTCTGCTCATTCCTGAAAGGCGCTGGGGAATGCCTTACTGGGCAGCAGGCTCAACATAATGGGTAGAGTGATAAAAGTGAAAGGCAATGCAATGATCACAAACGGAGGAATGGTTTTCAGAATATCCATAAGCTGCTGATTGACAATATCTTTCTCTTTGGTATTTAATTCATATTTTCGGCTTTTCCCCAGTAACCTTACCAATTCCTTGCTCTCCTGTATCTCCTGAACCACATAGTCTTTGTTTTTGTGGATAAATACCTGTAACCTGCGAATGAAGCGATTGCTTACCTGTTCAAAATTATGCTTACCCCAGAGGTAGTGCATCCCTTCCCAGTGGTCGATCACAAAAGCCTCCACTGCTATCAAGCTTTCAGATACCTGGTCCGGGGTAAAATTCAGCTTCTCACCCAGGATCTGTACTGCGCGCAGTTCAGATGTGGATAACTCTCGATCCGACCAGGAAACCAAGATGGCCATTTCAAGCAAATACCGACGTAATATCCAGCTTTCTATATACGGCAGATACAGATTTTGCGGATCTACCGGAGACTTAAGCATATTAAGGGCCAGCTGATGATTCTGCGGATTTAAGTCAGCCGAGCGCAAAAAGAATTCAAACAGCGCTTTTTCTTCCGGTGTAATGGTTTGATCTGCATTTGACGCGTAAGCCATCACCCCTAAAATGGCCAATCGCAGGTTTTGTTTTTCTTCACGTAGCTTTCTGCTGGATACTGAACCCAATTCACGTACCCATTGACCAAAAAAGAACACGTCCAAAAACAGCAGACTATTGTGGAATAGGTTGGCCAAATAGTTATTCATCAGGGAGGTATTCACTTTTAATCGCTTTTCTAATAATAACTCCGCTATATATACAGGGTCATCAAAGGTGCTCGACAACTTACCCCGGTATAATTTTGGGTAAAGGTTTAAATAATAATCATTCAACTCATGGATCAGTTGCTCATTATAATCAGTGGAAAAAAAACCCGGATCACCACCGGGTAAATTCATGCGGCCCACATGTAACATGGATTCCACAAATATGAGCTTCATCTTCGTAACCGTATCCCAGGAAGTAATCCGTAATTCAGTAGAAATAGGGGTTTGAATGGGGTGGCCGTACATCAGCCCGGTAGGTTGAAGCAATCGATAGAGGATCTCATCAGGCTCGGTTATCCCGCCTAGTTCCGCCGAACCGGGATCCCGCTCCCGCAGTTTTAAATATTCCCCCAACCAACCCTGGGTATATAGATTCATAATTCAGTTGTTTAAGGCTGATGCTGGTTTTGGGGTTTATTGAGCGGTATAATGCTCAAGTAATAAGAGAGACTGAGGCTAAAAGCCCGGTTGTACTGGTTGAAAGTACGGGGTGCCTGGTTGTCGGATATATCATGTAGTCCGTGGTGGTATCCCAATAGTATCGACCACTTAGAATTTAGGTGGTATTCCAGCGCCACCTTAAAACCAAAATCGAAATCTGCGATCAAATCGCTGATATCCGATTCAAAATTATCCGTGTGGTCGATGGCACGCAATAAATACCCGCCATAAGGACCAATAAACAGGTTTATGTCATCTCTTACTTTCACCCCTATCAAAGCCGGCAATACCAGATAACCAAATCGAAGGCTGGAATTCAGCAAATTGTCACTAAAGGCTGTTCCCATACCGATATAGTATAATTGGAATTTTGATGTGACATACTGAGATATCTGGTAGTCAACATACACTCCGGCTATAACATCTCCCCGGAATCTATGGGCCTCAGTAAGGTCCCCCTTTATGGCGCTCAAAGCTCCGCCAGCCAAAACCCCCACCATAAGACTATCACCCGTCCGCTCTTCAACTCTATTTTGGGTGGTCTGGGCCCAACCGTAATAGGGTGGGCATAATAGACCAGCCAACAATATCGAGCATATCAACCCATTCATTCTCTGGGTACCCCTTTGAGTTAGTCTTGAATATCCACCTGTAAATCGCTTTGAGGCTGCTTAGGGGCCACTTTAATGGACCAAAGTCCACTGTTCATATCTGTGAAAAAAACGTGACCTTTGTACGGCCTGGCCCCCCAGGTCATGGCCATATTGGGCACCTTGCCTTGCGGGTCATAAGGTAGAAAATACCCGATCTCCCTGCCTTGCTTATAGAGATCACCCATTAACTCGCCACTGATATCTACCACCCGGATGCCTCCGGTATAATATCCAATGTAAAGAGTTTCGTCTTCTACCCAGTAATTATGAGCCCCCGCTTCAGGCACTTTGTAGGTGGCAACTTCCTTGGGATTATCCTTTTCAGTCCAATCGATAAAATGCACATAACCTCGAGGTGCTAAGGTTTCAGTTAAACCACTACTTAGCCATTGAAGCGGGAATATTTCATCACCGGCAATCACATAAAACTTGTTAGCCGAGGCGCTCCTGAAAGGAAATGTAGTGTGATTGGCATCGCCGGTGACTTTGGTACGGGAGATCTCCACCGGATTTGCCGGCGATCCACCTGCCACTCCGTTACCAATGTCCACCATAATGACCCCGTCATTCCAATTAGAGCTATAGGCAATGCCGTCATCCACCCATACGTCATGAATGGCCCTGGCAGGATTTTCAATCTCGAATCTACCTACACGTTGAGGGTTGGCCGGATCGGCGATGTTGATTATTTCGTAATGTTGCCCATTGCTAAGGGCATATACATGATCCTTATAGATGAACAGGTTGTGCACACCGCCGGTAAGCTGCTGGTTATATTCGGAAATGATCTTGACATCCCGGGGATTCTGCACATCCAGAATTACGATACCATTTTTGCGGTTGGAAGCGCCTTCCCGGCTGATTACGCAGATCTTACCGTCTTCAGATATCTTTACGTCGTTAACATTTCGAGCATCCACTTTAATACTGTCAATCAGCTGCAAATTTGACGGCTCAGTGATATCCCAGAAATAAGCCACTCCATCGGCGCTGAAAGTTCCGGTAACGGCATAATCCCGTTTGTCAGGACCTTCCCATAACCAGAAATCTGTGGTGTGCTTCTCAGTGACGGCTCCTCTGCCCACCACTTCGATCTCCCTTTCTATATCCCGGGGTACGACATTGATTGATGCACTGGCGGCCCGCCCACCGGCTATAGCATTAACCGTATAAAATCCAGGCCTTTCCGCTACAAAAGCCCCATCCTCTCTGATCATGGCTCCAGCCCCGGACATGGCAGCGCTGCCAGCGCTGGAAATACTGTAGTGTACCGGTACTGAAAGCTCATTTTGGGATCTATCCCTGGTGATGGCCTTAAAATACACTACATCCCCGGTGCGTGCCTGGCTGTGTTCACCTGAAAGCTGAATAGTGGATACCTGACTGGGGGTGACCACCAGATCCACTGATGCCCGAACTTTGCCGGTGGACGCGGTGATCTTGGTTTTTCCCGGTGCTAAAGTGCGGATTTGCTGAAAGGCATCCACCACCGCAACTTGAGGATTGGAGGAACTCATTTGAGGTGCAGCGTCGCGGATGACTATGTCTTGTTGATCCGTAACTGTCAGTTGTATGGGAACTACTGAACCCTCCATTACCTGTTGAGGGATTTGGCCGAATTTTATGCTAGCCGGTTCCCAGTTTTTAACCTGCACGGTGAGATAATCCCGAAAAAATTTACCTTCCGGATTAGACCACAGTACTGCCAGGTTATATGTACCGACTTCCTGGGCGGTAATGTTCCCGGTGCTGTCGGGTAATACACCGCTGGAAGGCACCACCCCACTACTCCGCAGGGTTAAAAAAGCAAGTTTTCCTTCTTGCAACTCATTGCCTTGGTCATCGAAGGCTTTAACTGCCACCTTTTTTGTTTCCCCCACCTTTAAAGTGAGTGGGTTGGGTTCGATGACCAAGCTTTTGGCATGGGGATGGTCCATCATATTGGCCACATTCTGGGCCATACCTGGCAAGGCTGTCAGCATTAACAAGAAAATCAGACCATTGATTGAAAGGGGCTTCATAGTATATTGTTTAATCTGCTATAATTTAATAAAAATTAGGGAGCATTGTTTGAAGGTTTAGCAAGTACAAATGGGTGCTATGGTGCTTTAACATTATTATTTAAAAGCTGAGAAATGTTATGACGTTTATCTGGTCCCGATTCCCCTGATTCAAGAACTGGTTCATATAACCCAGTTCAAATCTTACCAGTGAATTAAGTTTATACCCTAACCCGCCATATAACCTATTCCGGTCAAATACATTCTCTTTATGGTTCAAGAATATCTCGTTGTATGCGGAAAGATATAGGGTGTTATCCGTCATGTCCTCCTCGGTGAGCGGTATGTTGAAAGCTAAAAAGTAACGAAACCTTAATTTAAAGTCCTGATCCTCAACCCACCGCTGCTCGAAACGGTAGCGATGCTGCAGCTTTACCCGTCCTATGCTCTGGCGCGTAATAAACTGCTGAAAGATCCGGTGCTCGTCAACGCTGAGCTTCTCGTCGGTATCGTCAATGAAATTCTGGCTGTTAATAAAGCCGTATCCTAATAGGATATTATTATTGTTTTCACTTAAATTATAGCCTATGCCAGTCCTCAGCAGTAGTTGTTCTAAATCTCCAATAGCGTTGTAATTCCTATATTGGATCTCGTGGTGCCAGTTCCACTTAGAGTCTATTTGCTTGTTTCCAAAATAGATCAACCAATTTCCCAAATCAGAATTTTGCGCGAAGCTTACCGTTGAGAGGAGGCAAAATACAAGAGCGGTAATTATTTTATTCATAAAGCTTATTTGAATTGAACCATTCATGTTTCTTAATACAAGCTTTAAAACTAATTCAATCTTATTTCTGCGCCAAGGAGCCAAAACCTAAATAATTATTAGACTGGTTCAAATTATGGTTTTCAGGTGGCATAATAGGGATTCGACAATCTTATTGAAATGGTATATCGATATGGAGCTGTACCATAAGCATATATAGCCGGCAAGGAATAGGCCTATTGGTTCCAATTTAAAATAAGCTGATGACCCTGATTCACCTTGCGTCCAAGTGACGGTTACTTTTAAAGATTGCCCTCAAAATCAAGCATATTCGATCAACGCCCCATCCTCTTACCTCCCCCTGCGTCAAGTTTGCAAATTGGCCACAACACCCCTTTTGGCTTAAGTTACGCAGGCTAATCTTAAGCCAATATTAGAGTTCTTACAAACTTTCATTTTATTAAAATTAGGTTCGTGAATGGGATTGGGCAAGTCACACAATGAACGCCAACTGTCTGCAAATAAATAACCTATATCCTCGCCGGCATTCAGAAAATTACCCCATAAATAAAAATGTGGCCTGATCAATTTAAGTTATCCTTTTGCCTGGTCCATAGAAAAACTCTCATTACTTCCTAACTTTCATGGCGAATGAACCAAATCTTAACTCAGCTCGCCAAACCGGTCAACATCCATCCTTTAGTGGTATTCCGCTGGGGTTTTGGATTGCTGATCGCCCTGGAATCATTTGGTGCCATAGCCCTGGGTTGGGTGAAAAGAGTTATGGTGGACCCCCAGTTCACCTTCACCTTCATCGGTTTTGAGTGGCTACAGCCACTGCCCGGTTATGGGATGTATGCCTACTACGCCTTGATGGGGATAATGGGAATACTGGTGATGTTGGGGGTAAAATACCGCTATAGCCTAGGGACTTTCACCCTGCTATGGTGGGGGTCCTACCTGATGCAAAAGTCCAGCTACAATAATCATTACTACTTGCTCATCCTAATCTGTTTATTGATGTTGGTGGTGCCCGCCCATGCCAACGGCTCCTGGGATGCCCGCCGAAGCCCCGGGTTGCGCTCTAATTATTGTCCTCAGTGGTGCATCAAGGTCTTTCAATACCTGCTGTTCATCGTATACACCTACGCCGGCCTGGCCAAACTCTATCCGGGTTGGTGGGAGGGTCATTTTATTGCCGCTGCCTTCAGCCAAAAGGCCAGTTATCCTCTGATCGGGGGTCTGCTGCAGATAAACTGGGTGCAAAAAGCGGTAATGTTGGGTGGTATTATTTTCGACTTATCCATTATTCCCCTGCTGTGGTACCGGAATACCCGATGGCTGGGAGTGGTGTTTTCTCTGTTCTTCCACTTGTTCAACTCGATGGTTTTTGGTATTGGCATCTTTCCTTACCTAATGCTGGCAGCGTTGGTATTCTTTTTCCCGGAGGTTAAGTTTGGCCAAAAATGGTTTAGCGAACCAGAAGAAGAGGCGCCTGTTGCTTATACACTGTCACCCTGGCTGATGGGTGCCTTGGGGGTATTTTTTGCATTTCAAATTTTCCTGCCGTTGCGCCATCATTTGTTTAAGGGGGATGTGCTATGGACTGAAGAAGGACACCGTATGTCCTGGAGGATGATGCTGCGCACTAAGTCCGGTTATGTCCGGTTCAGGGTGGTAGATCAGGATAGTGGTAAAACCACTGTGATCGATCCTGGGGAGTACCTCACGAGCAAACAGGCTGCCCGCCTGGCCACCCATCCTGATATGATCTGGCAGTTTAGCCGCTTCCTGTCCGAAAAGTTAGCTAAAAATAGAAGTAGTGACCTGCAGATATATGCAGAAGGAAGGATCAGTGTGAACCGGGGTCCCATGCAAGTATACATTGATCCTGAGGTAGATCTACTCAGTGTTGACTGGACCAGGTTCAAGCACAAATCCTGGATACTGCTTCCGGAAAAAAATGACCTGAATATTGAAGATTAATATTATATTGAAGAGCAACTTCAATTTTTAAGGTTAGAATCACCTATAAAATTTTTATCCATGCAAGCCATAAGAATCAACCGTACCGGTGGGCCTGAAGTAATGGAATATCAGGAATTGGATGATCCCGTATGTGGGGAGCGGCAGGTGTTGGTCGCCATAAAAAGTATCTCGGTTAATTTCTCGGATGTGTTAGTGCGTCGGGGGGAATACCCTTATATGCCACAGCTACCGGCAATCCTGGGCTCGGAAAGTGCCGGTGAGGTAGTTGAAGTAGGGGATAAGGTCACTGCTGTTAAAGCGGGAGACCAGGTGATTGTATTTGGACATCCCTCCTACTGCTCGCTGGCAGCGGTACCGGATGATAAAATAGTACCCATACCCCAAAATATCGATCTGGATGCCGCGGCTGCTTTACCTATTATTTACCTCACCGCTTACCATATGCTGCATACGGTAAGAAGGGTAAATAATGGAGAGACGGTGCTGGTCTATGCAGCTGCCGGAGGAGTAGGTACCGCGATTATTCAACTGGGCAAAATAGCAGGGTTGAAGATGATCGGCCTGACCAGCCAGGATCAAAAAGCAGACCTCATCAGGGAGATGGGAATCGATCATGTCATAAACTATAAGCAGGAGCCGGTGGTAGAACGGGTAAATGAACTCACCTCAGGGAAGGGCGTTGACCTCATTCTGGACAGCGTGGCCGGCCCGGGATTCGATCTTAACTTCAAAATGTTAAATACACTGGGTCAGGTGATCTGGTTTGGCATCGCCGATGGTAATCCTTCTACCAACTTGCTTAGAGCCCTGGGCAGTGACCCCTCCCAAAGTTATTCCGTTTCCATGTTCCATTTATTTAGTATTATGAAAAACCCCGCATTAGCCAGGGAAAGCTTTGCTACTTTAATTGAATATCTGGACCAAGGACTAATAAGCCCTATTATTCATCAAACTTTGCCGTTATCAGAGGCTGGAGCCGCCCATGAGATTTTAGAGCAGCATGAAAATACCGGTAAAGTAATCCTTAATACCTGAAATTAAGACCTAAGTTTGCAACTTCAGTCCCCTTCAGCAGTCTTTGACGCCAGCTGAAATATGAATTAGATGTTATCTATTTTTTCCCTTAACTCCTTCAAAACGACCTTGTAATACCAGTAAATCCCCGGCTATATCTTCGTTTGGGTAGAATGGCTGCCAGATTTTTACCTGTCTGAGCCCGTAATCAATTGAAACACTAACAATTGGAATCCCAGCTTTCACTGCGATATAGTAAAATCCTGTGCGCCATTGCTTTACTGGCGAACGGGTGCCTTCCGGAGATAATGCTAATATGAAATGCTCATGCTTGTTAAATATCTCCACTACCGCTTGCACCATATTTTGATGCTGAGACCGATCTACCGGGTAGCCCCCCAGCCAGCGGAAAAGCCAGCCTATTGGTGGGCGGAAGAGCTCTTTTTTTCCCAAATAATGAATCTTCCTACCTGTGACACCCCGTGCTATAACGCCAATCACAAAATCCCAGTTACTGGTATGGGGGCCAACGATAACAATAAACTTGTTCACATCCGGGAAGGTACCGATCATCTCCCAGCCTATCACTTTGAAGATCAGACGGTAAAAGCCACATAACATTAGTTTAATATAGCAATTATTGCAGGTAATTCCTTTCGACCGAAGGATATTAGAATCCTCCTTAAAATGATTTGCGGCAATAAAAAAGCCCCGATAGTTATCGGGGCTAATGCAAGTAGATTGGAAATTCTTATTAGTTAAGTGGAAATTTTAATCCACCGCCCAGTACCAACTGGTCATTCCCTACGGCATATCGCAGCTCTCCGAAAATCACGATGTTACCCACTAGAAAATCTGCGCCACCACCAAGATTAAAACCAACTTCAGTTTCATCTGTATCGGTAAAACCGGGAATATCGCCAAAATCCACAGAGATAATAGCAATGTTAAAACCAGCCAGCAGATATGGAAATACATCCGGATTGCTTACCTCAAAAATATAATTTGCATTGAGGTTGATATCAAACCAATTCACGTCAATTCCAAAATCGTCATCGGGAAAAAAGTACATGATATCTGGAGCGATCAATAAGTTGTCAGTAACTGCGTAGTCTCCCCTGACACCAATCCCTAATGATTCAATCTCAGTACCGAAGCCCAATTGAACTCCCAGCCGGGTTTGTCCCTGGCCTCCCTGGGCCATTAAATCATTAACATTAAGGCACCAGCTGCTAATGATCAGCGTGGCGAATAGTAATATTTTTTTCATAATCAAAATGTTTTTAGATGCATGGGTGCTGGGTCAAAGTTAAAAAAATCCTATTCGAATACGGCAACAAAACCCACATTAAATAAATGTTAATCTTACCTCTGTACTGATAGACGATGCTATCGAACCCCCAATTCCGGGTATTTCCCTTTAATTCCCCGATAAAACTCCATGATTTTGGCTAGATCCTCCTCCAGATTATCCCCGGGATATATTATTGGTCCCACTCCGGCATGTTTCTTTTCATAATCCAAATAACCCAAAACAATGGGCACCCCGGCCCCTTTAGCCACATGATAGAAGCCAGTTTTCCAGCGAGGTACATATTTCCGGGTACCTTCGGGAGTGATCAAGATCACTAGATTTTCCCTGGTTTCGAACAATTGAATCATACTTTCGACCATACCACTGCTTTTCTTAAGGCCGCCAGCTACCCGGCTTCGATCAATAGGGATCACCCCAAAAAACTTCAGCACCAAATTAAGGGGAAAAAACATGGCTTCCTTTTTTATAGTAGTACGCACTGGGACATCCATGATAAAAAAAGCTGCCCGGGCATAAAAGAAATCCCAGTTACTGGTGTGGGGAGCAGCTATCATGACCGCTTGCTTAAGATCTTTAGGGAATACTCCCACCTGGGTCCAACCGGTGAGCCAAAAACAAAAACGAGCTATCAATTTAAGCAAGGCCGTAGCAGATTATTTGCTGGCAAAAATAGCAATTATTTAATAACAGAGGCGATCAAATCCTTATCGGCCTGGTGTGGTAGGGTAACTCTCAAACTGGAATGTGATGACATGGCATTTTCAACTGCGTCAACAGCGCCCGGATTTCCCGCCCAACTGCGACGCGCCAGTCCGTTGTTTACGTCAAAATACAACATCCGCTGTAGGTTTTCAGCGGCCACCCGGCTGCCATCCAGTAACAGGCCAAAACCACCATTGATGACCTCGCCCCAGCCAACACCTCCTCCATTATGCAGGGAAACCCAAGTGGCGCCCCGAAAACTATCCCCGATCACATTATGCACTGCCATGTCAGCAGTAAAGCGGGATCCATCATTTATATTGGAAGTTTCCCTATATGGACTATCAGTACCCGAAACATCATGATGATCTCTTCCCAGTATTACCGGACCCAACTCACCTCTGGAGATTGCCTCATTAAAGGTATTGGCTATAGCGATCCGGGCATTTGCATCAGCATAGAGAATGCGGGCCTGACTACCTACCACCAACTGGTTTTCAGCCGCTGATTTGATCCATTTGAGGTTATCCTGAAATTGCTGCTTTATTGCAGGTCTTGCCTGGTATTGCATTTGTTCCAACACCTCTGCAGCCAATCGATCGGTTAAACGGAGATCGCGGACATCGCCACTGGCGCATACCCATCTGAAAGGGCCAAAACCATAATCAAAGCACATGGGACCCATGATATCCTGTACGTATGAAGGGTAAATAAACTTTCCATCATGGTGGCATACCGGTGCTCCAGCCCGAGAGGCCTCCAATAAAAAGGCATTTCCGTAATCGAAAAAATACATACCGTTGGCAACACACTTATTGATGGCTGTTACCTGTCTGCATAAACTATCTTCAACTAAAGCTTTAAACCTATCCGGATCGCTTGAAAGCAGTTCATTGGCCTCTTCAAAATCCAGGCCAGCGGGATAATATCCACCAGACCAGGGGTTGTGCAGTGAGGTTTGGTCAGAACCAATATCGACCTTGATCTTTTGGTCGGCCAGAAATTGCCACAGGTCAACTACATTGCCTAAATATGCCAATGAAACCGTTTCACCCTTTGCTTGAGCTAAGTTGATCCGGTTTAATAAAGAGCCCAGATCATCTATGATCTCGTCCACCCATCCCTGATGGTGCCTGGTGTATGCGGCTTTGGGATTTATTTCTGCCACCACGGAGATGCATCCGGCAATACTGGCGGCTTTGGGTTGTGCGCCGCTCATACCTCCCAGTCCGGAACTGACATACAGCTTCCCTTGCAGGTTATCCACACCGATCCTGCGACCTGCATTCAAAATGGTAATGGTGGTACCATGAACGATACCTTGGGGGCCTATATACATGAAAGACCCTGCGGTCATTTGTCCGTATTGGGTCACCCCCAAAGCGTTAAAGCGCTCCCAATCGTCGGGCTTGGAGTAATTGGGGACCATCATACCATTGGTTATCACTACCCTAGGGCTCTTGCTGTGAGAAGGGAAGACACCCAAAGGATGGCCTGAATACAAGTGGAGCGTTTGATCCTCTTCCATGGTAGCCAGATACTGCATGGTGAGTAGGTACTGGGCCCAATTTTGAAAAACCGATCCATTACCGCCATAAGTGATCAACTCATGCGGGTGTTGCGCCACTTTCGGGTCTAAGTTGTTCTGGATCATCAGCATAATGGCTGCCGCCTGCCTGGATTTAGCGGGATAATCCTGAATGGGACGGGCATGCATAGGATATCGGGGTCTGAATCGGTACATATAAATCCGACCAAAATCCTGTAATTCACGGGCAAATTCTTCAGCCAGTACCTCATGATGCTGCTTAGGAAAATATCTTAAAGCATTTCGCAAGGCCAGGCGCCTTTCCTCAAGATTGAGCACATTCTTGCGTTTGGGAGCGTGATTTATATCCGGATCATAAGATTGCGGCTGGGGTAGATCCCGGGGAATCCCCTGTAATAGTTCATCCTTAAATTCCATCTTCGGTAAGTCTCATGATCTCTACCCGCTTAGACAGGGTGTATTGATAAGCAATGTCAAAAATTTCCTGGGCCTTATCAAAATCAGATCCGATAAATTTACCTAACCGCTGAGGCTCCAGGAACAAATGACATTTTTCCATGCGGGAGAAAGTGTTGTTACGTATGGCCAATAAGAACGTCCTTTCCAGCAACGCTTTAGCATGTTTTACTTTGAAATTAGGTTCCACCGGATTACAGTGAGACCCAATAATAATATCACAACTTGGCTCCAATGGTTCCACCGGTAGATTATTGAGAATGCCGCCATCAATATAGCTGACCCCATCCAACTTCAAAGGTTTAAAAATTACCGGCATACAACAACTAGCCAGGATTGCGGGGATCAGGGGTCCCTGATTAAAGTACACGGACCGGCCTTGCGAAACATCGGTGGCAACTGCGGTAAAGTCCATGGCCAGATCCTCGAATTGATGATGCGCCAGATGAGTTTCCAAGATATTTTGCAGTTGTTGAATATTCAACAATCCGGTTCGGCTCATAGCCGGCCAGATCAAACGATAGAAACTGGTCTTTTTGAATAACTCAAGTACCTCTCTGGGTGATACCCCGTCGGCATAGAAAGCCCCTACCATGGCCCCTAAGCTGGTCCCCGACAGCGCCTGCAGCTTGACACCTAATTCATCCAAAGCCTGTAATACACCGAGGTGAGCTATCCCGCGGGCACCTCCTCCGGATAAAGCTATACCAATCATTACAGAATATCCTCCAGCGGAAATTGGCGATCCAGCCTCACTCCTTTTTCGGTATGCTTTAAGGTGCAACACTCTACCTCCGGATCATGCTCAAAAAACAGAATGTAGTGCTCCTCCACCGCTTTATTTAAAAATTCCGCTTTTTCCTTTAGAGTCACCAGCGGACGAATATCGTAGCCCATTACATAAGGCAGGGGTATATGTCCCCGGGAAGGCAATAGATCAGCTACAAACACTATAGTACGGCCCTTATACTCGATTACAGGGAGCATCTGCTTTTCAGTGTGGCCGTCAACCGTGATGTAGTCAAAGACATTCCATTTTTTATCATTGCCATCAAGCAAGTTAAGCTGTCCGCTCTTCTCCAACGGTTGTATATTCTCAACTAAAAAACTGGCCTTTTCCCGGGCATTTGGGGCATTAGCCCACTCCCAATGTTCCCGGTGGGCCCAATACCTGGCGTTGGGAAAAGCCGGGATAATATCATCTCCCGATTTCAACAGAGCTCCGCCGCAATGATCAAAATGCAGGTGGGTTAGGAAAACATCAGTGATTTCATCCATGCTAAAGCCTGCTTTTTGCAAAGACCCTGGCAATGATTGGTCACCGTGCAGATAGTAATGGCGGAAAAACTTTTCGCTTTGCTTATCCCCGATACCGCAATCGATCAGGATCAGGCGGTCATCGGTTTCTACCAGCAGGCAGCGCATGGCCCAGGTGCAGAGGTTATTTTGGTCGGAGGGGTTGGTCTTTTGCCATAAAACTTTAGGTACTACCCCAAACATGGCGCCACCGTCCAGTTTAAAATTGCCGGTATGGATTACGTGGAGATTCATATATCCTGTTATGTGCTTTAAACTAATAGATATCCTTCAATAAAAATAGTGAGGGAAGTTTTACCTGAAGAAACCTAGTGTCTGCACTCTCTTTCAACGATCGTTTACCTCTCAAACAACCTGCTCAAAACAGACTTGCAGCGTAACCTTCCATTAGCAGGTAGGTAAAATTTCTGATTAAAAAGTTGACGCTTAAGTATCTTCATGGAAATTAACCCTATCAGCAGCTTCGGCCTGGGCAGTCACCCGATTTGACCGGTAAAATTGTTATTTTTAATCATGGGCATACGGTCTCATATATTTAAACTGCTGCAAACCGGGCTCGGTGTAACTGGTTTCTGCCTGTTTGTCGGACACTCTTTATGGTCACAGGAAGTCCCTTTTTCCCGCGGCGTAAACCTTACCAATTGGTTTCAGGCCGGCAGCGCTCATCAAATTCAGCTGGGAAAATATACCAAGGAGGACTTCATTCGAATTCAAAGTTTGGGGTTTGATGTGATTCGTCTGCCTATTAACCTGCATGCCATGACCAGCGGAGCCCCCAACTACCGGCTAGAACCGCTATTTTTAGAATTTTTAGACCAAGCTGTAGACTGGGCCGAAGATCTACAAATGTATCTGATCCTGGACAACCACACCTTCGATCCAGCGGCAGCCACTGACCCCAATATTGGACCAATTTTGGAAAAGGTATGGGCACAAATGGCCCAATACTACCATGCCCGGTCGGAATATGTCATCTATGAAGTGCTTAACGAGCCCCATGACATTTCAGATCAATTATGGAATAATATACAAATGCAGGTGGTAGACGCCATCCGGGCCATAGACCAGGATCATTACATTGTTATTGGTCCTGCGGGATGGAATAGTTTTCATAATCTTAATGATATGCCGGTGTATCCCCAGGAGAAGCTGATATACACTTTCCATTTTTACGACCCCTTCATATTTACCCATCAAGGGGCTACCTGGACCAACCCTTCTATGGGACCTTTGGCGGAGGTGCCGTTCCCTTACGATGCTGCCAGAATGCCGATATTTCCCGCATCATTAACCGGTACCTGGATCGAATCAGCCTTCAATAACTACCTTAATGAAGGAACCATTAGCCAGCTGCAGTCGATGATAGATATTGCGGTGCAGTTTAGAGAAAGCCGTAAGGTGCCTGTTTTCTGCGGTGAATTTGGCGCATATATCCCCAACAGTAACCAGGATGACCGTGTATTATACTATCAGGAAGTCAGAGAATACCTGGAGGCCCGGAATATACCGTGGACTACCTGGGATTACCACGGAGGATTTGGACTTTACCAGGCAGGGGGCAATGGTCTTTTCGATCATGACCTGAACGTGGAATTGTTGGCAGCACTGGGTTTGGTTATACCGCCCCAGACTCCTTTTGTTAAACAACCTCAGACCGCTGGGTTTCCCATCTACACCGATCAGATTGGCCATTCTCTGCAAGAATCCAGCACAAGCGGGTCCCAGATCAACTACTATTCCGAAGACAGCCCCAATAACGGCAAGTACTGTCTTAAATGGGAAGATGGTGAGCAGTATCAATATATTGGTTTGGATTTAAGGCCCAATATGGATCTCTCACAATTAGCGGCCCAGGGGTATGCCTTGGATTTCATGTTTAGGGCCACCGAGCCCATAGCTTTTGATATCCGGTTTCTGGATACCGATACCGGTGCTGAGGATCATCCGTGGCGCATGCGTTATACCATTGATGAGCAAGCGGTGCCTTTTGATCGTCGATGGCATCATTTGCATATCCCCTTATCCCATTTTTTTGAGCATGGCGCCTGGGAGAATGGCCAGTGGTTTTCACCCCAAGGCAAATTCGACTGGACGGATATCGACCGGATACAGATCGTGGCGGAGCATGAAAATATGGGAAACACTACGCTTTGGTTCGATAATTTATATGTTACCAATCTGGACACCGCCCGGGTGCAGGACCAGTCGGTGTTTGAAGATTTGGTGACGTCCTTGGAGGATCCGGAGCTAGATGAGACGGTCAAGGTTTATCCCAACCCTGCACAAAATCAGCTGACCATAGCCATCGTACGCCCACACTCAAACACAAACTCCCACTACAAACTATATAATAATGTAGGTAAGGTGATTAAAGAGGCGAGTTTTGTGGAAGAGGCTACCGTTGGTATTGTGGATGTAATACCTGGTGTTTATTATCTGGAGGTGATTGATAATAAAGATAGACCATTGGTAACGCGGGTAGTGAAATTGTAGGGAAGCTACTGCACCACTCCCATGGAGGTGAATTTTTCGATCCTTTGTTGTACCCTTTCATCAGGTTTGAGGGGGTCCAGGTCATCTAAGTGCTTGAAAATAGCCCTTTTTAACCTGCGGGCCATAGCTGGAGTATCGGTATGTGCGCCGCCGATAGGTTCCTTAATGATCCCATCGATCAATTTACCCTTGAGCATATCTTGAGCGGTAGGTTTAAGGGCTTCCGCCGCCTGTTCTTTGTAGTCCCAGCTGCGCCAGAGGATAGACGAGCAAGACTCCGGGGAGATCACCGAGTACCAGGTATTTTCCAGCATCAGTACCCGGTCGCCAATGGCAATACCCAGGGCGCCCCCAGAGGCCCCCTCTCCTATTATGATACAGATCACCGGCACCTTTAGGGTAAACATCTGTTGAATGTTACGGGCTATGGCCTCACCTTGTCCTCGTTCTTCCGCTTCCAGGCCGGGGTAAGCGCCGGGAGTATCGATAAGGGTTACGATAGGCTTGTTGAACTTTTCCGCCAGTTTCATCAGCCGCAAAGCCTTACGGTAGCCTTCAGGATTGGCCATACCGAAGTTGCGCATTTGCCGCTGCTTGGTTTTGCGGCCTTTCTGTTGCCCGATAAACATGATAGTGCGGTCATCCACCCGGCCAAATCCCCCGATCATGGCTTTATCGTCTCGCACGTTGCGGTCGCCGTGAAGTTCGATAAACTCTTCACATAGTTCGTTGATGTAATCCAGGGTATAAGGCCGTTCAGCGTGACGTGAGAGTTGAACCCGCTGCCAGCGGGTGAGGTTGCTAAAGGTCTCCTGCTTAAGTTCCTTGATCTTATCTTCCAGGGATCGCACGGCCTCGCTGACATCTACGTCGCTAATGGCCGCCAAATCCTTCATATCTGCCAGTTTAGCCTCTAGTTCCGCTATCGGTTTCTCAAAATCCAAGAGCATGGATATTTTCTTGCCGTTACAAATTTAGGATTATAATCCTTTTTACCTACAGGTTTTGGGCATATCCTAAGGTATAAAAATATTTTTGAATCCATAGGTTGCAAAACAGGGATTATGCGCATACATTTGCAGACCCCTAAAGTGAATTACGAATTACGAATTACGAATTACGAATTACGAATTGTAAAGGGGGCTGGTCCGACTTCGCTAAGCTTCGTCGGATACGATAGTTTTCGGGATGGCTAGAATGCCTGTCCCGAGTATTCGGGAAGGTCGCAGAACCTAATCATTTAAAATAATATCATTCAGTGATATATAAAATTTCGGTCTGGTAGTTCAGTTGGTTAGAATGCCTGCCTGTCACGCAGGAGGTCGCGAGTTCGAGTCTCGTCCAGACCGCTTGAAAATGAAGCAGTTACAAGATAAAAATTGTAGCTGCTTTTTTATTTGCATGCCATTTGCATGCGGATGGGGTTTTTCAGTTTTTAAATTTTAGGGAGCTTTATTAAGTAGCACGATTACTTCTACCGCCATTTAAAGTTGGGATTTAGTTTTGGTTTTCTGTTGTGGTTGTTGAAGCACAGCGACCTGTTGTTGTTTCCCCCATGAAACCCCATGAAGAGATTCGTATAACTTCACGAATTGACTTACTTTAAAAAATCCGTTTATCAGAATGTATGCTTCCCACAATAACTCCTGTAACTCTTGGCTTGCCAATTCGATTTTTAAATCAAATCTTTCAAGCTTTTTTAATAGAAGAGGCCTCGAGTGCATCAAATGTTTATCATAATTCGAAAAATAGTCAACAGCCTTCCTTACTTTTCTACTGATATTGCGCTTACCTCCAAACATATACTCCTTTAACCAGGAAGTTGCCAGTTCTCTTGACAGTTTCTCAGAATCCTCGCATAGTTCTAACAGGTCTAATGTGTACTTCTCAATCAATGGGATATAAGCTGGTAGGGCTTCCGGCCCTTCATTAATAATTATCTCTTTGGCTTTTTCGAAACCTCGTTTAATTGATCTTGCCGGTGTTCCGTTTATCTGAGGGTCTATCGGACCAAGAGTCGCACTGCTGTGAAGAGAAATAGAATTTCCTGAAAGCGCCAACATAGTCGCAGCTGAGTATGCAGAATGAGGGATCAAAAAATGGACTTCATCAAATTTATTCCTAAGGACCCCAACTATTCTCTCTGTAGCATCTGGTCTGCCACCAGGACTATGAAGTAAAACATCTACACTATTTTCATTTCCAACTGAATTGACTAGGTCAGTAAACCCATCAATGTCATCCAAATCGATAAAATTAGGCGTCCCTGGTGGAACATTGTCCAAGAATTTACTGGCATATATAAAAAGAGGTCTTTTTCTTAGGGCCTCAATTTCAGAATAGCATGCTTTTCTTAAATTGAATAAATCCTGTCCTGTGAATTGTTTTCCGGAACCTATAAAATTGTTCCAATCTTGGGAAGACTTAAATCTGCTGCGTTGAGGAGATGGCATTGGTATTTATCTTGCTGTTTAAGGTGGATCCTGTGTTTGTTTTTAACTCGGT
Source organism: Cyclobacteriaceae bacterium (assembly GCA_965224285.1). Classification (GTDB taxonomy): domain Bacteria; phylum Bacteroidota; class Bacteroidia; order Cytophagales; family Cyclobacteriaceae; genus JAJCYK01. The sequence goes on along the minus strand of OZ245043.1, from coordinate 519,329 downwards.
TTTCCTTCCCATTGCTATCTTAGTTCGCTCGATAATATCATCAACCTTTCGGTAAAACTCTATGTTTTCAATACTTGTTTTGTTAGCCTCAAGTATCTTTTTAGGGATCAATCTAGAATCAAGAAAATGTTTAACCTTGCTCATGGATTGATATTAACGAATTTGTGTAGTTTTTGTTAAAAATATACGAATTTTTATGGAATGCAAGGTTACTGGATATTTCAGACTAAGCTGATCCCTTCCAAATCTGATATGAAAATGATGTTGAAAAGTCCATTTAAACGCAGATTTTTGCATGTCATTCCTGGCCTGTTATCGGAAAATAAATATGTCCAATAATCGATAATTAGTAATGTACTGATTTCGGAAAATACCAATGTACATTTAACGGAAGAATCTCCCTGAGCCTCTCATCTTTTTTAAAACTTTTATCTCCTGCTAATTTTATAACGATTCTCCTTTGCCGAGAAAAGCTTCCTCTCATGATCATCGATGTACTTTTGAAAATCTTCCGGTATAGTAAGATGTTCATACACTTCATCGTAGAAATGCATATCCAAACTAAAAATGATGGTTTTGAACTTAACAATCTTGAAGGAAATATCTGCTTCCAGTTCCATAGGTCTGATAGTTATTGTGGCAGCTCCATTCAAATACCGCATCCATGAACTGGTATAATCAAGTTTATCAATTTCTTTCCAGCTTTCGATTTTGAAACCTACAATGAATTCTTTAGGGCTGTCCTCTTCAGTCGTAATGCTAACTTTCAATGGCCCTTCATCATAATCGATTACATTTAAATAAGTCCATATACCCAATTCCTTTGACAAGCCTATTTCCATACCAGCAGAATTAACGTAATGGTTATTGTTTCGTACAAAAAGCGTCAATAGGTCTTTTTCTGATAGATAATTCAAAATACCTTAGGGTAGATGTTTTAATTTTTATAAGCATTGCCGAAGTAATTCCAGATTAGATGGCGACATGTTCCGCTTGCTTTGAGATATAAGGCCCAATGTATCTGCTTATTGATTGTCTTGTAACCAATTCCACTTTCCTGCCCAACAGTTCTTCAAGATAAAATGATAGTTCTATAAAATTGTCATAGGTCTTTTTATCAACTTCAAAGTCAACCAACAAATCAATATCACTATCCTGATGCACATTACCTGTAATAAACGAGCCAAACAGGCTAAGTTGTTTTACACCAAACGCCCTGATATTTTTCCGGTGTGCGGTTAATTTTTGCACTAATGATTCTTTGTCGATAACAGCTGTTTGCATATCCTAAATAAGGTAAAACTGTCTTTATAATAGTTCCAGCAAAAACTCGAGCTTGCTTGGGTCTTAACAGTAAGTACTATTTTCTGCATGGAAGTAAAGATAATAACTTAATTTGATGCCAATAATCAAGGTCAAGAAAATGGTAAAGTTCACTTTGTAACAGTTTATGGATTTTCGTTAAAACAGCAGGAATGTACGTTAAATTTACGTACATTTATCTTTAATTACCACCCTAAAGTCGATGAAAACTAAATCTGAAGCACGTTTTGATACGAGATTGCCCAAAGAACAAAAAGAGTTCTTTGAGTATGCGGCTACCATTGGTGGGTTCAGATCGCTGACTGAATTTGTAGTGCATTCTGTTCAAAAACGGGCTGAACAAATAGTAGAAAAACACGATAAAATCATCGCATCTAATCGAGATAAGAAGATCTTTTTCGATGCCATGATGAATCCCCCGAAACCCAATAAGAATTTAAGAAAAGCAGCAGCCAGGTACCAAGAAGCTATTGGTGAATAATGGCTTATTTGACGGTTCCGCTTAATACTTCACATAAGAAAAACAATTTCAACTGCGGTAAGTACTTACTTGACAACTATCTCCACAAACAAGCCAAGCAAGATGTAAAAAGAAAGCTTACCGTTTGCTTCATACTAGCCACCAAGGATAATACCGTACAGGGATATTACACCCTTTCAAATGCCGGGATCCCTTCAAATGAATTACCGGAAGATTTAAGAAAGAAGTATCCCAGATCTTACACCAATCTAACTGCAACATTGTTGGGTAGACTGGCAGTAGACCAGTCCTTCCAAGGACAGAAAATTGGCGAACTGCTATTGTTGGATGCGTTAAAGCGAAGTTTTGAAGTTTCTACCACAGAAATTGGATCAATGGCGGTAATCGTTGACCCTTTGGATGCAGACGCAGTTAAATTCTATGAAAAATATGGTTTTATTACCTTGCCAGATAGCGGAAAGATGTTCTTACCAATGGCTACCATAGCAGCCTTATTAGGATAGTATAAAGTTTTTCTAGAGCCTTGCACGTTATCGCACAAATATGTCCGGGCACGCACAAACAGGTACTAATTATTTCGTGAGTTCATGTAGTTTTCACTTGGCCCATTTATTGTAAAATTTGCGGTATGTTCAAAAACTATTTTAGGGTAGCCTGGAGAAACTTATTAAAGCAAAAGGTTTATGCCGTAATAAATATTGGCGGTCTTGCTCTGGGAATGGCATGTTTCATCGCCATACTTCTATTTGTAGAGCATGAACTCTCATATGACTTGCATTTCGAGAAAGCAGATCATACCTATCGTGTTTACACACATGAGCAAAGTGGAGAAACCTATATGGGATCGGCAAAATATGCTACCATTCCTTTACCTCTGGCAACTGCTATAAAAAATGAATTTCCTGAAGTGCTTCATCTTACAACCTTTGAACCCCATGCCTCACTACTAGGTAGTCAAAATAACTTTTACAATGAAAACGGGCTGTGGGTCGATGAGGAATTTTTTGAAATCTTTTCACATCAATTTGTCACTGGCAATCCAGAAACCGCACTTACCAAACCTGAGGGGATTGTCCTAACAGAAGCTCTCTCTAACAAGTTCTTTGGAAGTAAAAATCCGATAGGTCAGATTGTTACCAGTCAGATTCGCCACGATATACAAGAGTTTACGGTAACCGGAGTAATAAAGAACCCTCCGAAAAATACATCCTTTAAATTTTCATTTCTGGCGCCACTTCAATCATTTATCTATTACACAAACGAATGGAATACCAGTAACTCTCATACATTTATGGTTCTAGCCAAAGGAACAATCCCGTCTAAAATGGAAGAAAAAATACCGGGATTGCTAGAAAAGTATCAAGAACAGAGCCTTTGGACCGACTTCCATCAAGAGGAATATCTACTTCAGCCACTTAGCGAATATCATCTGGAAAATAAAGTGAATGATGATATTGGACTCAAAGGAAATCCCCAGCAGCTGAAAATTTATTCAATCGTTGGAGTTTTAGTCTTGTTACTGGGTTGTATTAATTACATGAATCTTGCCATTGCAAGATCAATAAATAGAGCTAAAGAAGTTGGGTTACGAAAAGTAGTTGGCGCAGCAAGAGGCCAATTAATCGGTCAATTCTTAGCAGAATCAATGGTTTTGGCGCTTGTATCTTTTCTGGTAGCTCTGATACTGTTAACCTTCTTATTGCCTGTATTCTCGGAATTGGTCGAGCGATCGATTGACAATAATCTGCTACTGAAACAGACTATTTTGCCAATGCTATTAATACTGATTCTTATAGTTGGTATTATTTCTGGCAGTTATCCTGCATTTTTTATGTCAGTGCTTAAGCCAGTAGAGGCTTTGAAAAATAAAATCGAAAAACGTCAAACCAGTATCAATTTTCAAAAATTACTTATTATCGGGCAATATGTGGTTTCCATTGTTATGATCATTGGCAGCCTGATAATCTACCTTCAGTTTCGCTATATACAACAAAAGGAAATTGGGTACGATAAAGAACATATAGTTACTATTCGCATCGAAGATTTTCCATCTTCGGAAAAATACCAGGTATTAAAAAATGAATTGTTAATCCAACCGGGCATCTTGGCGGTTACAGCTTCTACAGAGTTACCTACCCATGTTACATCAAACACCGTTATCAACTACCAAGGAAACGAAAATGATGACCCTCTTGTGATCTATAGGGTTAGCACTGATAAAAATTTTCTGGATGTCTATGGGATCAAAATGATTGCCGGTCAGGATCCGTCAAAAGATCCAATGGCATCTTTGGAAGGCACCTTATTGATAAACGAAAGCGCCTGCAAAGCACTTGCTTTCAAGCCGGATGAGGCCATAGGACAAAATATTAAAAATCGAGGCACTATTGTAGGAGTAGTCAAGGACTTTCACATGCTTCCTATGCACTATGCTATTGAGCCATTGATGCTTCAAATGAACAGCCAAGCTTGGCTTGAATACATTAGTGTCAAAATCCGGCCCGAAGAAATACCGAATACAATAGCCCAAGTAAAGAAAACAGTCAGTCAATTCTCAAACTTCCCATTTGATTACCAGTTTCTTGATGACGAATTTGATCGACTCTACAAATCCGATCTTCAGACCGGGAAAACGCTTAGAATCTTTACCATTTTGTCAATATTGATTGCCTCAATGGGCCTTTACGGCTTAGCTGCTTTATCGGCAAGTCAAAGAATAAAAGAGATTGGGATTCGCAAGGTATTGGGAGCTACCATAAACAGTTTGATTGCACTATTGTCGAGTGAATTCCTTAAGATGGTTTTATTTGGATATGTGCTTGCTGTCCCTATTGCCTGGTTCTTAGCTAAATGGTGGCTTTCTGATTATGCTTACAGTATAAGGGTAAATTGGTGGATGTTTGCCTTGCCAGGGCTAGTTATAATGATTATGGCCTTTTTAACAACCAGTTCTCATACATTTAAGGCCGCCAGTAATAACCCGGTAAATTGCTTGAAGAATGATTAGTATAGTGGAAATTGGCTGATTCTAATCCATTATCAACTCATCATAGTCATCCACCACCCTATTCTCAAAAAGAATCCAAGTAAGCCTGAGTCATGGATTCGGTAGCATGCCCCAACCCCTCCTGGATCACACCGGTAGATACTCCCCTCCTTTTGCCCATAGTGGCATAGGTATGCCTGGCGGCATAAATGCTGAAGGGTTCTATCCCAAGGTCCTTGCGATATCCTTCAGACGCCGGTTAAAGCGCTCGCGCTTGCTTCTGATGTGGATGTGTATTGCTCCTCCGGTTGTTGCTTAGAAAGGATGGGAAAACACAAAATCGTCCTTTTTAAATCCCTAGCCCAAGTACTTTTCCAGTAATTCTCTGAGCGTCGAAACTATTATACCTTCATCACTTCTTTGGCTACCGGTGGATATATTCGTTGAATACTATTAATTTTCCTCCAACCTTAGCTAACTACAGTGTCCACAAACCTTAGCCAAGAACTTTTTAAATCCACTTTTGAGGCTTACTACCCTTCAATCCGAAATTTCATCTATTATAAAACCGGTGACATGGACTTGGCCGAGGATCTTTCCCAGGAAACCTTTGTAAAATTGTGGGAGCATCGTGATGACATCAAAACGAATACGCTAAAAAGCTATCTGTTTACCATCGCCAACAATTTGGCGCTGAATCATTTTAAACACCAAAAGGTGGTCTTGGCATTCCGGCATGCTCAGTTCTCTCAGGGTCCTTCCCTTGGTAATTCGCCTCAAGATGAACTTGAATTGAAGGAATTCGATAAGCGTTTGCAGCAGGCGATAAACGAGTTGCCCGAAAAACTGAGGATCGCCTTTTTAATGCACAGGGTAGATAAAATGAAACATCGACAAATTGCGGAAGTACTAAATCTAAGCGTGAAGGGAGTGCAGAAAAGGGTAAAAAAAGCTTTGGATTTAATTAATGAAAAAATTAAGTATCGTTTATGACGTTTCAGTTGTATAATATTTAGTGAACCCAAGAAATGAATAGTTCAGAAGAACATATGGACGAGCAATTGCGGAAATGGTTGGATGGCGAACTAACTGAGGACGAATGGGAACGCTATAAGAATTCCTCCGGTATTAGGAATGAGCTGGAAGGAATGGAAGACCTGGTGCGCCATGTGGATCAATGGCAGCCTGGGCAAGTAAAAAGAACTACTCCGGAAGCTTGGCAAGCCCTTGAAGAGCGGATCCATCCTGAAACCTCCAACGTGATCCCATTATGGAAAAGGCCTGTTTTGGTGGCCGCTGCCGCAACCTTGTTATTGCTGGTTTCTGTATGGATGTTCTGGATAAATCGGGATACAAAAATCTATAATCCTGCGGGTACCCACCTTGCCTACCGTTTTCCGGACAACTCCCAGGTTCAGCTTAATGCTGATAGCCGCATTACATTTTCTGAGGGTTCCTGGAATAAAAATCGTCTGGTAAAGTTGCAAGGTGAAGCATTTTTTGAAGTCCAAAAGGGATCCTCTTTTATGGTGAAAACGGAACACGGCACAGTCACCGTTTTGGGTACCAGTTTCAACATATACGCACGAAATGACAAGTTTGAAGTGGCCTGTGCCTCTGGAAAAGTCCAGGTGACCACCTCCAAAGCGCCCCCGGTTATGCTAACCGCTGGGTTGGCTACCAGTCTGGAAAAGGGCAGGTTGAGCCTCCCGCAATCTTTTGAGGAAGCCCGCCTTTTAAGTTGGCAAAATGGTGTCTTCTACTATGATGGAGTGGAGTTAGATCTAGTATTGGAGGAATTACAGCGTCAATTGGATTTGGTGATCATTGGTGATGTGCCGGCCCAGGGAAAATTATACACGGGCTTCTTCGACCGCAAACATCCCCAACAAGCACTGCAGTCCGTGTTAAAACCTATGGGATTGGATTTTCAAATTCGAGGTGATACCGTATATATTGAATGAGGATTCTGCCCATTCTACTGGTTATTTTTTTGACTACTGGTGCCCTTTTGGGGCAATCAGTGCAAGAGGTGGATGGGATTACTATAAAGTATGAAGATGCCCCATTAATTGAGATTCTGGATTACCTCGCTGATACCTATGACCTGTCATTCGCCTACGATGTGGCAGCTCTTGGTAAAATCCGGGCGAGCATTAATGCTGACCGATGGACGTTGCAAAAGGTGCTGCGACAGTTATTATCACCGCATAACCTTGATTTTCAACTACAAACCGGAGGCGTATTAATTCTCCCAGGTAAACAGGAACCAAATAAAACTGACAGACTGGACTGGGACGGGACCATTTACGACGCAAGCACCGGGGAAACATTACCATTCGCATCTATAATGGTCCGTAACACTAATGTGGGCACTTCCTCCAATGCGGACGGACATTTTTTGTTACAGGACATTCCGGACACTTCGGAAATTATAATCTCATATTTAGGCTATCAGCCTAAGACCCTGTCAGTTTCTGAGGCCGTCCAAACCAGCACTATACTGCTCAATAGCCGGGAAGAGCAACTTCCGGAGCTGTTGGTATTGCACGAAGTAGAGGCCTTTGAGCCCCACCGGGATGCAGGTCATACCACGTTCAACCCCAAATCGCTAAACGGACTGCCTACCTTGGGTGAGGTAGACATATTACGATCATTGCAGCTATTACCGGGAATTAGCGCCACCAATGAAACATCTTCGGGCCTGGTGGTAAGGGGGAGCCCCCCGGACCAAAACCTTATCTTGTTTGATGGTTTTTCCGTATTTCAACTGGACCATTTTTTAGGGGTGTTCAGTGCTTTTAACCATCGGGCTATTAAGGATGTTCAATTGTACAAGGGTGGATTTGATGCCCGTTACGGCGGACGTACCAGCAGTGTGATCGACATCACCGGCAAGTCTGGTAACGCCCATCAGCTGGCGCTAGGAGCCAGTGTCAGTTTAATCAGCTTAAATGCAGCTGTAGAGACACCCTTGGGTAAAAAATGGACTTTATTGGCTGCCGGGCGTCGGGCATTTACCGATATCATTCAAAGCAAATTGTATCGCAATCTGGTGGAGAACGTGCGCAACAACGAAAAGAACAGCCCCCAAAACCGTCTGGGTTTTACCACCCAGGATCTGGATCCCACGTTTTATTTTTTTGATTACAACCTGAAACTAACTTTTAGACCTGGTCCGAAAGATGTGCTGAGTTTTAGCCTTTACCAAGGTGAGGACGATCTAACCCTGCAAGCCGAAGAACAGGTTCAAGCGGCAAATTTGTCCCTCGATGATCGCGCGGAGTGGGGTAACATAGGCGCCAGCTTAAGATGGGCCAGACAATGGAATCCAAAGTGGTATTCACAAGCCCGGTTCTCCAGCTCAGACTACCATCACGATACATCCTATAAAACTTCGGTGTTATTTGATGATGGAACTCAAAATCAAACTTTTGAAAGTGTTTCCGAACTTTTAAACAATCTGGAGGCAGCCACCTTGGCCTTTGATACTGAATATAAAGCGAGCCCTAAATATTCCATGCAGTTTGGGGCTTCATTGGAAGGATTGACTACCGAGCTTAACAGTCAACTGGACGACAGTCTCAGTAATCAGGAGATCTTTCAGGAGGGTGTTCTGTTTTCCTCTTATTGGCAAAATTACTGGCAGCCCTGGGAGCGGGTTTTGATTAGCGCCGGGATACGTAATCAACACTTTGATTTGATTGACCGCACCCTTTGGGAGCCCAGATTGGGAATTCAACTTAAACTGAACCAAAAATTTACCGTCAAAGGCGCTTGGGGCCGATATTATCAGGTAGTCAATCGCATTATAAATAGTGACATTAACAACGGTCTTCCTGACTTTTGGGTATTGGCTGATGACGAAAATAATATATTATTCAAGAAGTCCTATCATTTTGTGGCAGGCCTTCTATTCAATTCCGGCGTTTGGACCGTGGATGTGGAAGCTTACCATAAATCAGTGGACGGCTTAGTGGACTTCATACCCCTGGGTCGGTATTTTTCCACGGAGGTGTTACCTGCCGAACAATTTGTCCAGGGCACTGGTGAAGCCCGGGGAATGGACATATTGCTGCAAAAGGAGGGGAAAAGGTATAGCAGTTGGCTCTCCTATTCATTGAGTAAAGTAGAAGACCAGTTCCCGGAATTAAACAGCGGTTTAGCATTTCCATCCAACGAGGACCAGCGTCATGAGTTTAAAACAGTTCATATGTTAGAAGTTGGAAAATGGAAGTTGAGCGGCACCTGGATCTATGCCACAGGCAAACCTTTTACCGCTCCTGAGGGTTATTTTCCAGCTGCGGGGGTAGGCGCTACCCCAATTACTATATTCCAAATAGGGGCGGTAAACAGTTTTCGACTGCCTGACTACCATAGACTGGATCTATCAGCAACTTACCAGTGGAACTGGGGATCCTGGAAAATGGAAAGTGGGCTGAGCATATACAATGTCTATGACCGGACCAACACAAAGTTTAGGCGATTCGACGTGGCAATCATAGATCCCAGCGGCGGCGAACTGTTGGATCAACCAAAAATTGTCACCTCAAACGTCAATATGTTGGGTTTTACACCTAATTTTTTTATCAATTTTGAACTCTGATGTCATGATTAAGCGCTTTCTATGCCATGTTTTGCTCTTGCACACGCTGTTATGGCATGCTGCATGCACCGAAGAAGATCCTGCTCCCGCCGTCCAGGTGGCTGTGGATGGTGTGCTTTACCTGGGACAGCCGGTCCGGGATTTGAGTCTGTGGGAATTGACATCTTTGGACCAGGAAAATCCCAGGCCGTTGCAGGTGGACGCAGTGGTGATACGAAGCGGCAGCGATGATTTTTTTCTTTCGCCACAGCCAGGTACCCCCGGAGTATATTATGATTCTAGCGGCCAATTACAGCTTATGCCCCAACAAATCAATCAATTGTTAGTAGTGAATGGTGAAGAGCTGGTAATTAGCGCTACCCAGGTTCCTGTTCCTCCTCAAAACTTTAGGGTAAGCCAATCACAGTTTGCCGTAAACGCCGCGGATCAGCAATCAGACGGTGCAGTTGTAATTCTTTGGGACAATCCAGATCTCAATTTTTTTGTGGGCAGGCTGGTATTGGTCACCCCTCCCTCCGATAAAATTAATCCGGAGGATCCCAGCCGCGGTAACGTGGAAGAGGTATTGGATATTACGGTAGAGGGCAGTTATGAAATCCCCTTCAATAATTTCAAATTTTATGGGACCTATGCCTTAATTCTGTATGCCATTAACCAGGAATATGCGGCATTTTTCGGAAATCCCCGCTCTGGCAGTAAAATCCAACAATTCACCAACATCTTCAACGGTGTGGGCATATTTACCGCTGCCAGCCCCGATACCCTGTTTTTTGAAATTATTCCTAGATAATTCACACCTTATTTACCTGGTAGTGGCTTGATAAGCATCAGGTTATCAAACAGATAGAAAAAATATTTAAATTTCTACAGTAAGCCAGGGTCCCTTTCACCGTGTAGATTGTACTATATACAAACAGCGCCTGATCAACGCACAAAATATTTAACCTTATAAACGTACAATCATGAAGAATTTTATTAGACTTTTTATACTTGGTGGTGTTATGATGTTGGTGTTTGCCTGTGATAACGATGAGGTTGCACCGGCACCGAAAACGGACCATAGTGAATTAAGTATGGAGGCTACCCAGCAAATTGAAGTGAATCAGTATCTGGATGAAGTCAGATCACTTGGATTTGGAGCTCCTGGTGCAATTTTACAGGATAAATCCGGCTTAATAGGAGGTAGAGTAACTGATGCCTCATCCTGGAAGCGCATGCGCTCTTTCATCCATAACGGTCGTTCGGTAAACGATGGAGTTTGTGTGGCTCAGATCTTTGTATTAAATGATGACGGCAGCTTTACCTGGGTGATTGATTTTGGCGATGGATGCGAGATCGACGGCGAATTTTGGAAAGGCAAAGTGGTGGAAACCTATCATATTGATGAGGAAGCCAAAACCTATCGTGCATTTATTGCATTCGAGGATTTTGGAAAAGAAGCTTGGAATATAAATGGTTTAGCTGCATTGGAAGGAAGCTATCAAGATATAAACGGATTTTCTACGGAGTTTAGCTTTGTAAAGGACCTGGAAGTAGAGGGTGAGGATGAGTTTTGGAGCATCAAACAAGTTGGACAAGAATCATTAACTGAAGAGGCCTGGACAATATTGGAAATGGTGGCTGACATAAATTATCGCAACCTGAGCAATGAGGATGCCTTAAGCTATAGGAATCTGGTAATTGTACCGTTGGTGTATGACTTTACCTGTGGTGATCACATCATTACCTTCGTTTCCGGTATAGACGCAGTCAAAGTCAACCATAAGGAAGTGATCTTGCTTTTCGGTGAAGGTGAGTGTGATAATTTTGTTACCATTAAAGAGGGCATTCTTGAAATTGTAGTAGATGTATCGCAGGAAGAACTAGACTAAACTTGACCGTTTTCATCCCGTTGATTGAAAGAAGCCTTAACCGGCTTCTTTTTTCTGTTTTAAATTATTTTGTCTGTGCTACAGACTAGCTGGTTGATTGAAATGTATTTTAAACTGAATTTCATAAGGTTTGATTGAATTCATGCAGTATTGACTAATTCGGGAAGCCAAGTATATTAGCCTTTTCTGGTGTTTACCTCCATGTTTGATTAAGTTCAAATTAGAGAATCAAAAGGAATGCCATTAATTCAGCTTTTCTCCTGAATTCAGACTTTTTCCAGTGGTTGATATTTCGCGATATCAAGCCGAACAATATTGCAAATAGCAATCAACATTGTTACCCACCTTGTTTCCAAATACGAGTATTACGAGCATACGAATGTCCGAAGGTCATTAGGATGAGAAACACAATATCATACTTTTAAGTCATTAGCTAAGTACCGGGTTCTCCATCCCATACGAGTGAATATCTGCCAGGTGCTTAATGGACGGTTAATGTACTTTCCCAAACATTGTTGAGTTCGCTCTCGTCACTTTCCTTGGTGATATTATCCGGATCCACTTTGAAGCGAAATTGGCAAGTGCCATGCGGCTTGGAAACGGGAATGTTAACCACATAGGGTTGGCTTAATCGACTTTCGCCCACATTCAGTCCATTTCCCACGGAGATATTGGCACGCTGACCAACACCCGGACAGCTATATTCCACCGCAACCACAATGCCTCCTGACATTGGGCCTGGCCCATTATTAACAACCTCAACACGAAAAGAATAATTGGTGCCTCGTACCAGTACCGCTCGCCCTTGAACTACGGTGGGTTTTGGTTCTACTTTGATATCGCTGATCTGCAGATCGGGGAAGGCAGGTGGCGGTGATGGCGCTGGTGTTGGTGCCGGTGATGGCGCTGGCGCCGGTGAGGGTTCTGATGGTGGTGGCTGGTTACCGGAATTTCCTGAGCCCTTCCCGCCACACCCGGCTATAAAAGTAAGGGCAAATAATATGAATGCTGTTAATAGTAGGTTATTCCGTTTCATTGTTTTCTGAATAAGAGTCTTTAATGGCTTTACGATATCAATAAACGGAACCTGTAGATTACGGGCCCTCTCTACAATCCCGTACCTGAAAAGGGTGGCTTTAGGAAAGTACCGGAAACTCGTGATAAATCATAGTGATTTTCAAGATTTGTAATACTTAGAGGAACCTGAATCTCTATTTCTAGTGATTGATTGGTACTCATAGGTCGCGGGGTGTCCTTATGGTCGCATCCTGATGGTAAAGGAATACCATCTTACCAGGGATATACTATATTTCAAAAAGAGCTTGCCAGAAAGGGTATAGCCTCTTATTCCATAGATCTCAACATAGTCAATGCTTTTCAGTGGTTCCAAAAAATGAGTCAGTATTTTTTACTTTTGCTGCTCTTGATCATAATCAACAAATACTTCTTTTTTTTCTTAATCTGATGATGTTAAGAATTATTTCTGGTGAGACCGTCACGGTACCGGGTGGAGATGTATATCCCATAAAATTCTTAGTCAGTAAAAACGGAGGGAAATCCAAAAATCTCGATGAAGATTTACTTAATGAATCAACGACTTCTACAAACCCCGCTTTAAAAAAATTAAACTTTTTACGAAGTGAGTGAAAAGGAGCCTTTGACTTCCAGAAGCTGGGATTTATGGGGCATTCCAGAGGAGCAGATACTGTCAGTTGCATATCTTCATATTTTCATAAAGGAACTGCTTCATCCCGGCGCTACTTACTCCATCAACCCGGTAGTTGATTCAATGATCAAAAAGATATCCGAATATATTGGTAAGCCCTTACAGGATTCAATTAAATGCATACTGGCCCTTGAGCCTACCAGTGTGGTCATATCCAAGACTAGGACCTAGTCATCCCCCTATTATCAACTTATCATAGTCATCCACTACCTTATTTCAAAGGAATCCAAGTATGTCTGGGTCATGGATTCGGTAGCATGGCCTAATCCGTCCTGGATCACTGCGGTATGTAAATGCAGCGGTTCAGAATTCCCTTTGATATTGGACCCGTTCAAGTAAGCCATGTCCATCCATTTCATTCTTACAGTTAAAAATGAAGCCATAAAGAAATCCCGGGCCCAGCTCCTGTCAAGACCCGGGGTCCAGCGCTCCATAGTACTTCACTTCCCGAATTGTTATCTTACCTCAAATACTTTTCCATCCACTCTATAGCTCTTATGATCCATTCACCAGGCAATAGATGTCCACTTTCATAAAATACTAAGTCCTTAGTGGTACTGGTGATCAAATCATGTAATTGTTGGGCTTCTTCAACGGTGTAATTAAATTCATCCGTTCGACCTACTAGCATAAGAAAAGGTCTCCCTTTTATATACGGAGCAAAATTGTAGACCGCCATGGCAGAATAGGCTTCCTTTAAAACAGGCATTACACAGGCTACCGAAGTTTTAATCCGAGGTTCCACTGCGGTCAAATTAAAGGCCATCATGCCACCCATACTGTAACCAATCATTCCAATTTTAGAGGAATCAATTTCAGTCCTTGTTGAAATGTAATCTATCGCTCTTCGATGCTCGATAACCGATTGCACAACCATATCCCTGGTTCGCATTAACCATTCTTTTTCGAAAGTAAAGACCACCGGGGATTCATAATCGTTGTTGATTAAGCGCTCTCCATGATATTCAGCATCCAGAGACAGTACCGCAAAGCCAGAAGCCAGCAATTGTTCGGTAAGCTGTTTACCTGAAATGCTATTGTCCTGCCACCAACTTTCTTTGGAGCCGCCAATACCATGTAGAAGCAGTACGCAAGGATGCGGGATGGTCCCATTTTTGGGAATGGCCAGGTATCCGGGAACCCGACTATCGCGAACACCACTAAAAACAATCTTTTCCTTTACATATTCCGGTTCCTCAAGTCGCTCCACCATGCGGGCTTCAAGGGGAATATCTTGATCATAACTGAAGAATTGACGCATAACCTCAAACGCTTCCGGTCCGATAGACTCCATAGTGAAAGTGCTATCATGTTGTGCCTTCGAGGCAATGGAAAGCCAAAGCATGATATGAAGCAATAAAAATATGGTTAATGAATGTCTTTGATACATGATTAACGATTTGTCATCTGAGTTCCCCCCAACAATTAGATAAGACTAACATTAACCTTCTATTTTAGCGACCATCTCAGATGTGATTAAAAAGGATTCTGGGGAATTTTTCACACGTCCAGCTTTAGGCTTTGATAGTTATTTAATTGCCGTCAAAGATGGATCTGCGTTAAATATATCCACTACATTTTTCCAGGCACCATCCTCTTGCTTTTGCCAAATCTCTACAGCTTTATTAAAAGTTGTAATAGTATTTCCTAACGAATCCTGCATCTTTACACAATTGTGGGCCAATACATACCCCAGATCTCCACTCTTGGAAACAAAGGCTTCTTTGGGTTCCCAGCTTATTTCAAATCCGGGAATATTCGAATACTCTTTCAACATCTGCCGGATAGCGTCATGACCTTTCAAAGCCGGTTGCCCTGGTGGCATGACTACTGCGTTGTCAGCCCAATAACTTAAGATTTGCTCAGTATCATCAATGGCGGCTGATTTGGCCCATTCTCGGGACAACTGCATTAGCTTTTCCGCTTCGGCCTGCTGACCAACAATATAGCTAGTGCAACTGACTAACTGCGTGATCAGAAATGTAAGCAATAACAATTTATCCATAATATTATTATTTAATTGGTTTTC
Organism: Cyclobacteriaceae bacterium; assembly: GCA_965224285.1. Lineage (GTDB taxonomy): Bacteria > Bacteroidota > Bacteroidia > Cytophagales > Cyclobacteriaceae > JAJCYK01. The sequence continues at coordinate 504,307 of OZ245043.1, read as the reverse complement.
TATGTTGCTTCTTCTTTGACTAGGTTAACTTTTTGGTTTAAAGGTTGCATTTTACCGTAGATCAGGTCAATAGTATGGCTAATTGCTGTTCCCATGAAAGTTGCACACCAGAAGTCTTCGTAACTCCATCTCCTACAAGACCAAAGATCGCTGAAAGTATCTACAAATAAATTCAAAGGTTCCAAAAAATATTCTGCAATGGACAGAGGATGAAAAGAGGTTGGAAGAGTTGGTTAAAAAGACTGGCAGCTAGGGTATCCCGCTCAATTATCAAGAATATCAGATCATGGCCCGAGGTCATCTACACCAAAGGGTATGGATCATCACTTGATTATTTACCGATGGCTGCCTCAATTATGACCATTCAGGTTATATACCTGAATTACACCGGATACATATTTTGAACTTTTGGTCACTCTAAATGGAAATTGAGCAGAAACAGCTCTGGCCTCTCGATCATGAGTTTGATGATATTTTAATTCCAGGATCACCTGATGCTCATTTTTCTTACGAATTAAAAAAGTATTATCCCGCTGCTTAATTCGAATGAAGGTTTGATCAGTATCAACAGTAACCCTAAAATGTTTATTACTGCTTTGGTAGTACTTCCGACAATAGCTGTTTAGCAGGGTAGGCTGTAGCGATCTTAAATTAAATCTAAGATTATCATCGATACTAAAATTGGATTCAAATATATCAGTGATGATAGTATCTTGATTTAACTCAAATGGCTTTAAAGGATAATGTATTTTTGTTCCCAGATGCCCTTTTTTTAATTTTATTTCTAACACCGGCTTTTTTATCCAGCCAAACAAATCTCCATACCAGCGTATCCTTATCTTTCTGCGATCGGTTACACCTTCAATGTTCTCCAGGAAGTTGGTCATAACCAGAGAATCAAAATATATATTATTAACACGACGTTCGCTATAAACCTCGGAGAATACCGCTGGATGAAATTTGACCACACTTTCAACTTCATGTCTTGACAGTGAGGAGATAAGGTATTTACGTTCATATCGATACACAGGGCTTTCATACAACACCTCAGTATTCCCTGAAGATTCACTTAATGCACTATTCACTGCTTTTCCCGTATTTGATCCCATAAAGTAAGTCCTTAACACTTTCAGTATTCATGCTTATTTCTTTGCCGTCTACAATACACCTGGAATCCTTCTCAACCAGATAAGGGACAGTCACATCTTTCATCTGCACATTGGAAGCGGTAATAAATCCCGGCCCAAATTCTGTTTTCTTCCTGAAGGCGTTTAATCCAATTTCGTTGTTTTGTAGGTATATGTTATCAAGTAAAATCACTGACAGATCTTTACTGCTCACAGAAATTTCCGTGCTATTAATGGTCAAATCAAAAGCCTCAATTCTGCTATTCTCTCCGGCACTTAAGCCTTTATCACCGACTTGCGAAATATGAACTCCTTCTACAGACAAATTGGTGCCTGAAACATCGATTGCATCGTTGCCACAATTTGTAAACTGTGAATTGGTTATTTGTCCGGTACAAAAGTCAGAATCAAAAGCATCGGCAAGAACATTTTTGAATTCCGTATTTTTCATTTCAAAGTCGGATCTGATAATGTTTAAAAAGTCATCGCCTTTAAGATTGTTCTCAAACAAGCAGTTATCAATTGATACATCGGAGTTGTAGAAAACAACGGCTCCGGTTAGATTGTACCCTCTTTTGGAGACATTACACAAGTTTTTAAATTGGACATTATGAAGCCTCGATCGACCACCGGAATTTAGTACAATCAGTCCCTGACCGGTCGAATCAGAGGACTCGATCACAATTGGGTTCTTAGCTGATCCAGCTAATAAAATGGGAGAGTACGAGATAATTGATGCAGAGTTAGTCAGGTCCAATTTAGTATGCTCGTTTATTATTACTTCAAACTGACCGGGGATGATCAGATCAGAGGATATTTCTATTCTCCCAGTATCGAATTCGATTCTTTTGGAGTTTGGATCGAGGTGTGCAAACTGGAAATTACGGAGGTTAGGTAGCTGTCTGGTAAAATTATGAGTAAGCCCTTCGTTCTTATTAGACCAAGGAAATACGTTCACAGAAAGGGTTGAGTCATCACCTAACATTTCATAATAAATTTTCATCTGACCATCTTTAAGCTTTGAAATGATTTTCCCCGGTATGGAGAATCTCAGTTCTGTCAATGGGGTCTTATCATGATCAACGGTTAAGATTTGATTTCCAGTACCGACACCAGTACCAGGTATTTCGGTGATGTTGGTTTGCGGATAATACCGAGAATCAAATATTCCCATATGCTTGATCTGCACAGGCATCCAATGCAAATTCCTAATCAGGACTTGGGTGGATGAATCATTCGAACTTTTCAGGTAGGCTGCCACCATATGGTCAATCGACAGATTGGCCTTGATATATTCTTGATTTTGGTACAATACCTCCTTTGGGAATATATAAAATGGATTATCACGGTAGATAGCGTTATAGGTCTTTCGCATCTCTTCATCAATCTTTTCAAAAAAATCATCCAGAAAGGTCTTATCGGAAATGAGCTTTAATTCCTGATAGTATAAATTCAGGAAATTTGAATTTTTAAAGAATTTTTCGAAGAATGACTCGTTCCTCAACAGCTCGATGGACAATGCTTTCTCACGGGATTTATACTTGTTTGCAGTGATGTCCCATTCCCTATCTATCGGCTCAATTAAATTGGTTATTGGATTGAAATAAAATCTGGTGTTGGTCAATTTCACACCGTGCGTACCTCCATTCATCAAATCATTTAGTGCAAAGGACTTTGCCATTTTAGCCACATCAAAGAGTTGATCTATACCAATATCACCCAGGTTAAACCCTCTAACCAGGTTGTTCAAAACCTCTATTTTTTGAGCCATCTCCGGAGTTATTTTTTTTTGGTTGTATACATCCGGCAATTCGCCCCATTTAAATACCAATCCTTCTCGTCGTTGGTTGCTTTCGAGTAGTATATTATCATAGCTTTCCTCCAGGCAGTAAAGCCCAAGATCGTTACCATTGATAATTACTTTCACAAAATGCAGCCTCAAAGCAATCAGGTCCAACTCTTTTTGAAGTTGGTGTCCTATCCAATCGGATAAATATCCCCTGGAACCCGGATACAATAAATTGAACTCCTTGAGTCCCATTACCGATGCGCCATCTCTTACCTTGATCCTAAAGGACCATTTTTCTGGATGTGCAACATGTCTGATAGTAAATCCCGTCAGTCCCATCTTTATTTTATGGGTGTTTCCCTGGTGTGTGAGACGGGCTGAAATTTCATACTGTTTAGCTTCCGGATTTATGAAATCAGTGTTGGTTATGGCTAAATTCCGGTAAGAACGGAGCGCCTCCATATCTTTGAATTTAATATCGATACGAAACTCATCCTGGCTGGAGAGAAGCCCTTTAACGTAGTTCGGAATGAAACTAAACTGAGAAGCGTAAAAATCATGCAACTTGTAATTAATTGAACCCACTTGACCAGACCGATACATTTTTACCCCATATAGCATCGATCCGATCGCTATTGCTCCGATTAGGGATAGACCAAGAAGCAGGATAATGATTAATTTGATTTTACCAGCTTTGAAGAAAGAAGGTCTTTTCTTTTTTTTACTGATGGCGACTTCCATTCAAATTAGTCCTTTGTTGTCCAGAAATACTACTTTCAAGCTTTTATCAAGATCCCTTAGTTCTTGTAAAGCGGCTTGCAACTGATCGAAATTTTGCGATTCAACCATAAAGGAAGCTTCCAACAGCTTATCCGTTTCATCCAGCCTTCTAATATCAATTCGCTCACAATGTTTTTTCAACACCTTTATTATTTGGTTAATAGAAATTTGTACTGGGTTGCCTGTAGTTATATTTAAATTTAGATTTTGTTCGAATTGCTGCTGTTTGGAAAACTTCTTAAAACCCAGTATTAACCCCATAATGACCACGAAGGCCACAATGGTGACCATCCGTTGGTTAGCTCCGAATCCCAGCCCGATGGCGATAGCTATGAATAGATAGGAGAGTTCTTCAGGTTCTTTAATAGCAGCACGAAACCTGATAATAGAAAGCGCTCCCACCAAACCCAATGAAAGTGCCAATGAGGACTTTACAATGGTAATGATAAGGACCGTGGTTAGGGTAATTAGAAGGAAATTTCTGCCAAACTGCTTCCGATTGGATAATGAGTTAGCGTAATTAATGTAAACCCAATATAGCAACAATGCTAGAATAGCAGCCAGCAATAGGTTTAAAACAAAACCTAGTAGTGGGATCTCCGTGGTTGAGGGCCCGAATAGATCTTCTAAATTTCTAATCATAATTATTCTTTAATAAAGCTTAATAGCCAATTGACTCACGCTCTAGGATGATGGTATTATCAGATTCAAATGTTATCGGTCTTAATCTCCATTTTGGAGAGAAAGTTGCCATCCTTATGGTGTTTTTATCTAAAAATTCAATTATGGTATGCATTGAGTGATTTAATTCTTTAATTCTGGTAATGGATAATGGTATGGGAGTTTTGGATAATTGTAATTGATAATTCCCATGAATGGTATCATTTCTTCCCATTTCATTGTTGAAATAAATAGCAGTACAGATTGAGCTGTCTTTAAAGATTACTACTACCTCGTTGTTTTTATAAATACCCACCCATTTACCTGAGAGGCTTACATCCTGAAAAGAGTTTCTACAGGAGATTGAAACTGCGGATATAATGAAAAGGATACAGCAATAGGGATAAACTATTGATTCATAATGCTCTCGCATATGATAAGTTAAGTAAATGTTAATAAAAATTCATCTAAATATTATATTTTTTCTCAATTATTTTAAATATCCAATTGTGTTTGCTACAATTTGGCTGCCCCAGTAACTCTTACAAGCCTGTCCCCAACCTATTTAAGGTGGTAACCAGCCATGAACATTGTACCAAGCTATATTGTGAGAAATGGTAAAGTATGCTTAAATTAAGCCTAGGGTCATTAAACTCAACATTTTGCAAATACTAATAACCGGTAACCTGGGGTATGTCGGTCCGGGAGTAGTTAAAGAGCTTAAAATAAATATTCCCGGTATTCAGGTATTTGGCTATGACATCGGCTATTTCGCCAGTAATATTACCAGCTCATCTATTTCACCTGACGTATTTCTTGACCAGCAGTTCTATGGTGATGTACGTGATTTTCCCGGCGATATTTTAAAAGGTATGGACGCAGTAGTAAGTCTGGCCGCTATATCCAACGACCCTATTGGAAATCAATTTGAAGAGGCTACCCTGGACATAAACTATAAGGCCAACATCCGCCTAGCTGAGATGGCTAAACAACATGGTGTCAATAGGTTTGTATTTGCCTCCAGTTGTAGTGTTTATGGAGCTGCCGAGGAAAGTCGAAGAAAAGAGTCATCAACCCTTAACCCCTTAACGGCCTATGCCCGATCTAAGATCATGTCGGAGGAAGCCTTGGAGAAATTAGCGGGCCCTGAGTTTCAGGTAACCTGCCTGCGTTTTGCTACTGCCTGTGGCATGAGTGATCGCTTGCGATTGGACCTGGTACTTAATGACTTTGTTGCCGGTGCGCTTACTTCAGGCATCATAGATATTCTCAGTGACGGCACACCATGGCGTCCGCTAATACATGTTAAGGATATGGCAAGAGCCATTAGATGGGCTCTTACCAAACCACATGGACATGGCGGTCATTTTCTGAGCATTAATACCGGCAGAAATGATTGGAATTATCAGGTAAAAGATTTAGCCCATGCCGTGCAGCATGTAATACCAGGTTTGGAAGTGAGGATCAATCAAAATGCACCTCCTGATAAACGAAGCTATCAGGTCAATTTTGATCTTTTTGAGAAAATGGCTCCTGATCATCAACCGGTATTTAGTTTAAGGGATACCGTAGATGACCTGTTACAGGGACTCCAGGCGATCAAATTTAATAATCATAATTTCCGGGAATCTAATTTCATGCGCTTGAATATCATCAGGGAACTGGTTAAAGGAAATGTATTGAACGGAAACCTGCAGCTGAATGAAATTTCTGAAAACTGATATCTTCGGAGCATATATCATTGACCTTAACCCCCATGAGGATCGCAGAGGTAAGTTCATGAGGACTTTCTGCCACAAGCAGTTCAAAGCACAGGGATTATGTTCAGATTTCGTACAATCCAACTTCTCTATGACTAAACGAAAGGGAACAGTGAGAGGTCTGCACCTACAAACTCATCCATATTCTGAAATTAAATTGATCCATTGTGTCCGGGGGGCTATATGCGATGTGATTGTTGACATGCGCAGAAACTCGCCATCTTTCATGAAACATCTCATGGTAGAATTAACTGAAGACAATTTCAAAATGCTATACGTTCCAGAGGGCCTTGCCCATGGCTTTCAAACTCTCTCCGATGGGGTGGGAATCAATTATCAACATTCTACATATTACCAGCCTGCTGCAGAATTGGGCGTTCCATATAATGATCCCTTGATTGGTATTGAATGGCCCTTAGAAGTAACTGAAATCTCTGAGAAAGATCAGTCCCACCCACCGCTCGGTCGAGAGTTTTCTGGGCTTAGTGTCAATAATAAAGATCATAGATGAGAGTTGAAAGTGAGCAGCTGTTACGGGCTTGTCGTTTCTGTCATACTGAACTAACCCAAAGCGTGGTGGATCTAGGTGTTTCGCCTTTATGTCAAAAGCATGTGACACCGGAAATGGTAAATCAAAAAGAGAATTTCTATCCGCTTCATGCATTTGTTTGTAATGATTGTTGGTTGATGCAACTGGAGGAGTTTGCCACACCGGAAGACATATTCGACCAGGAATACGGATATTTCTCATCTTATTCCGAAAGTTGGCTGAACCATGCTAAGCAATACGTGAACGAAATGATCGAACGTTTTGGTTTTGACCGTCGCCATCAGGTAATTGAGATAGCCTCTAATGATGGCTATCTACTGCGATGGTTTTTAGAACGCTCCATCCCGGTATTGGGGATAGAACCCGCAAACAATGTAGCTCAGGCGGCCAGGGATAAGGGGATTACTACCGAAAGTAAATTTTTTGGTTTACAAACTGCAAGACAATTGATTCGGGAATATCCGCCGGCTGACCTGCTTATTGGCAATAATGTGCTGGCTCATGTACCCGATATCAAGGATTTTGTACAAGGCCTTCCCGTGATGTTATCACAGAGTGGCATAATAACTATGGAGTTTCCGCACCTGATGAGATTGATTGAAGAAAACCAGTTCGATACTATTTATCATGAGCATTACTCTTACCTTTCTTTTAACACTGTAAACCGGATTTTCCGAACTTTCGGCTTGACGTTATTTGATGTCCAGGAATTAAATACTCACGGAGGTTCGCTGCGGATATTTGCCAGAAAAGCTAAAAATGATACCTATCCAATTAAAGATGCCGTAAATGAATTGTTAGAAAGAGAAAATCAATTGGGATTGACCAGTGCGGGTTACTTCCAAGGTTTTGCTAATAAAGTTACAGAAACTAAAAGAAAACTGCTTTCATTTCTAATTTCAGCTAAAGAGGCAGGCAAGTCAATTGTGGGGTATGGAGCTCCGGGTAAAGGGAATACCTTATTAAATTATTGTGGAATACGTACTGATTTCCTGGATTACACAGTGGATCGAAGTCCGCACAAACAAGGAAACTTTTTGCCAGGCTCAAGAATCCCGGTCTATCATCCAGATCGGATAAAGGAGACCAAACCGGATTATGTTCTAATTTTGCCGTGGAATCTGAAGGAAGAAATTTCTCACCAGATGAAACATATTGAGAGTTGGGGTGGAAAATTTTTAGTCCCAATACCGGAGGTCCGGGTATTCCAAACAGATCAACTTTAAAAGTTATAATGATAGCTCAATATTTAATACCTAAATTAATATGAAAGTTGTTTTATTCTGTGGTGGGCAGGGTATGCGAATTCGCGATTACTCTGAAACCATACCTAAACCCATGATCAATATCGGCTACCGGCCTATCCTATGGAATGTGATGAAATACTATGCCCACTTTGGCTATAAGGATTTCGTACTGGCTCTGGGGTATAAAGCGGATAAAATAAAGGACTATTTTGTCAATTATGATGAAACGATCTCCAATGATTTCGTATACACCAGTGGCGGGAGAAACATTGAGCTTTTGAATTCTGATATTGATGACTGGCGTATTACTTTCGTAGATACCGGTGCCACAGCCAATATAGGCATGAGGCTGATGAAAGTTAAAGAACATCTAAAAGGTGAGGAAGTATTTATGGCCAACTACACGGATGCCCTTTGCGACCTTCATCTCCCGAATATGATTGATCATTTTCTAAATCAGCCGGATAAAGTTGCCAGCTTCATGACCTACCGCCCTACGGCTACTTTCCATGTGGTTAAAGCGGATGCTGACGGCAAGGTCAACTCTATAAAACCCATATCCGACGCCGATGTTTGGTATAATACAGGATTTTTTATCCTTAAACAGGAAATTTTCGATTATATAAATTACGGTGAAGAACTGGTGGTAGAGCCATTTTTGAGGTTAATTGACCAGGAAAAGTTAACTTCCTATCATCACCAGGGATTCTGGCAATCCATGGACACCTTTAAAGACAAGATGTTATTGGATGACCTGCAAGCCACCGGGTCTCCGCCATGGGAAGTTTGGGAAACAGGTCAATTTTCAAAACCAGGCCAGGACTTATGACACAGTTTTTGCCGGATCAATCCAAACCCTTAAGGGTCTTATGTCTGGGAGCTCACTGCGATGATCTGGAAATTGGTTGCGGGGGAACCTTATTAAAATTCTTCAAGAAGTTTCAAGTGGAAAAGGTGCAGTGGGTGGTTTTTTCCGGTAATAAGGAACGAACCCTGGAGGCTAAAAAGGGGGCCCGGAAATTTGCCGCTGACCTACCCTTAGAGGTGAAAATGCTTGATTTTTCAGATGCTCGATTCCCACAGCAAATGGGAGAAATTAAGAAAACCTTCGAATCACTTAAAGAGTTTCGACCTTCCCTGATCTTTACTCATTATGAGCATGACCGTCACCAGGACCACCGGGTGATCAATCAATTGACCTGGAATACCTTCAGGGATCATGTTATACTGGAATATGAAATTCCCAAGTACGATGGGGATCTTGGAAATCCCAGCTGCTTTGTTCCGATCTCCCAGGATCTGGTAAAGCAAAAGATTGATTTCATTATGGATTGCTTTCCCTCACAAGAAGATAAACATTGGTTTGACCGGGAAACATTCCAATCTTTAATGAGGCTGAGGGGGATGGAGTGTAATAGCAGCACCCGCTACGCCGAAGCGTTTTACGTTAGAAAGTGGAAGATTTAAACAGAAAGTCGGGAAGTGATAAATCGGATGAGATCCGGCGCCGATTGCATTCAGTTATTCCTGGAGGAGCTCATACCTATGCCAAAGGTGATGATCAATACCCTGAACACGCTCCTGTATTATTAAAAGGGAAAGGATGCCATGTTTGGGATGTGGAGGGCAATCAATATATAGAGTATGGTATGGGCCTAAGATCGGTCTCATTAGGACATGGATTTCCCCCGGTGGTGGAGGCAGCATCTCGGCAAATGAAGTTGGGGTGTAATTTTGTAAGGCCTACCATGCTGGAGCTGGAGGCTGCGGAAAACTTGCTGAATCAAATACCAGGGGCAGATATGGTGAAATTTGCTAAGAATGGATCAGATGCCACCACCGCAGCGGTAAAATTGGCCAGAGCCTATACCGGTAAGGAATTAGTGGGAATTTGTAAAAGCCATCCGTTTTTCTCGGTTGATGATTGGTTTATTGGCACCACCTCTATCAATCGAGGAATACCCCAATCAATTATCAACCTTACTCAATATTTTGAATATAACGACATTGCCAGTGTACAAAGCCTCTTTGACCAGTATCCTGATTCGCTGGCCTGTCTGATTATGGAACCCGAAAAGGATGTCGCATTGGACCCTGAATTCTTAAGTGAAATCCAGCATCTATGCCAACAACACGGTACATTGTTCATATTTGATGAAATGATCACAGGGCTTCGGTGGCATATAGGAGGGGTTCAAACCTTAATGAATGTCAAACCAGACTTATCCACTTTTGGAAAAGCTTTGGGCAACGGTTTTTCGGTTTCCGCATTGGTAGGTAAAAGAGAAATTATGGAGTTAGGTGGACTTCAACACCACAGCGAAAGGGTATTTCTAATGTCCACTACCCACGGAGCAGAATATCACTGTTTAGCGGCCATGATGGCCGTGATAAAAAGTTACCATGAACTGGAGGTGATCTATCACCTGAAGTCACAAGGGGAAAGGCTGAGAGCAGGTTTTGAAAAGTCTATTGAAAACAATAACCTACAGGAGCATGTGGGAATACATGGTCATCCGGCATGCCTGATCTATACTACCTGCGATCAAGACGGAAATCGATCACAAATATTTCGAACTCTGTTCATGCAGGAATTAGTCAAACGGGGAATACTAGCGCCAAACCTGGTAATTAGTTACGCCCATACCGATCGGGTAGTCGATGATACCGTTGAGTTGGTGGATGAGGCGCTTGGGATCTATCGCAAAGCGTTGAACCACGGAGTTGAGCAGTATTTACATTCCCGTCCAGTTCAACCTGTTTATCGTAAATGGAATTGAACAGCCAAATGTTTGATCCATCTAAAGTTGAAAATGACCTGCGTGAATTAACGCAACGACTCTACCCAATCTGTCGCAGTATTACCGGAAAGGGAGTACGGAAGACCCTGGGTATTTTACAGCAACACCTACCGCTTTTAGTAAAAGAAATACCTACCGGTACTCAGATATTTGACTGGCAGGTTCCCATGGAATGGAATATCCGTGATGCCTGGATAAAAGATCCCAATGGCAGAAAGATTGTGGATTTTAAGCACAGCAATCTTCATATTTTGAATTACAGTATCCCAATAAAGGAATCTTTTCCTTTGGAGGATCTAAATCGTCATCTGTATTCACTACCTGAGCAACCGACCGCCATCCCCTACCGTACTTCCTATTACCAGCCACAGTGGGGATTTTGCATCAGTCAGCAATTGCGGCAATCCTTGGAGCCCGGTATGTATGAAGTTTGTATAGATTCGACATTGACCCCGGGCCACTTAACCTACGGTGAATATCAGATCCAAGGTGTTTCCTCAAAAGAATTTCTATTTACTACCCACATATGTCATCCATCAATGGCAAATGATAACGTATCTGGTATGGTTGTAATGGCATTAGTTGCTAAATTGCTCAGCCAATCCAAGCCCTACTATTCTCATCGCTTCTTATTTATACCTGGTACAATCGGTAGTATTGCTTGGTTGGCGACAAATCAAGATCGTTTAAAAGATATCAAAGGGGGAGTGGTATTATCGGGGCTGGGCAATGCGGATACTTTTCACTACCAATGCTCTCGTAAAGGTGACAGTGTGGTTGATCGAATCTGTACCAAGTTATTAGAAAAAGGATTAGGAGAAATAAGAGATTTTATTCCATATGGCTACGACGAAAGGCAATTTTCTTCACCTGGTATAAACTTGCCAATGGGAAATCTAAGCAGGTCTGTGTGGGGCAGTTATCCGGAGTACCACACTTCCCATGATAATTTAGAGTTTATCTCAGTTGATAGATTGGCTGGGTCAGTGGAACTAATTCTAAAGATTATCTCTGAACTGGACCGTGTCAGGTTTTACCAGGGAACTGTAATAAATGGTGAACCACAATTGGGAAAACGAGGGCTATACCATACAATTGGAGGCCAGGATATTAGAGAACTGCAATTAGCCATGCTTTGGGTATTGAACTTCAGCGATGGCAATTATGATTTGGAAGCTATAGCCTTGAAAAGCGGTATGGAAGCTTCGCTACTACAAAAATCCATTGATGCTCTTATCAAAGCCAAGTTACTGGTGCAGCAATGAGAAACTATTCCTCTAAAGAATCCAAAACTGAGGCGAGAGACCTAATTCCGCAACTTGTTCCTGGATCTCTTGGGAATAAGTCGGATTGGTAATGATGATAGTATCAGGTTGATAAGATTGTATAAAATTAGGAGGCACAATAGTTTGCCCCGATCCTGGTAAAAATTTGTGGTGACGTTTGGAATTAATATCCACTATATAGGGAACCATGTCCAAAACCTCAAAAAGGTTAAAAAAAGTGACTGCCCGAGCCCCGGCACCCCACCCCATCACTTTACTTTTTACTTGCCGTAGTTCTTTTAGTTTTAGCAAAGCCTCTTGCTTAGTGTTATCAAAAATCCTGGCAAATTCTGGTATATCATTTCGCAATTGATCTGCAGGTCTCTCCATAGAATTTATCTGCTCATTATCGGCGGGTACCCGGGCTTCTAGGTACAGAAACTCATTATTCCAACATTTGCCCATGTTCAGTACCTCAAACCCGGCCTTACTAAAAATATAACTCAACGACGAAAGGGTAAACCAGGAACGATGCTCATATACTACATTCCAAACAATCCTTTCTCTGAAGGTATAAGTAGCATCAGGGACTTCAAAATATACTACCGACTTGGGCAGACCTTCTAGATTATCTTTAATTTTACTTAAAATGTCATTGGGACTGCTAAATAAGTCCAATACCAAACGGCAAGTGACCAGATCCGGTCTTAACTCCTGATGTTCCGGACCATAATATTCGCGTCTAAACTCTAGGTTCAAGTCGGATTCCAGTGAGTACTTTGAATAATCAAACCCCGGATCTATTCCAATGCCCTTGCATCCTGAGATTTCACATAATAATTTCAGAAAACCTCCGTCACCACAACCGATATCAACTACCGTCTTTCCGTTAAGCGAATACTCTTGAAGTAGCCTATTACTTACGGATTTAAGATATTCATAAAAGCTTGGGGAATAGCCCAGAGAAAAGTCGTATTGATCGAAAGCTACCTTGGAATGGTCATGCAGTTCATTTCCGATGTACCCACAATAATTGCAGTGCCTTAGCAAAATGTCACCCCTAACTACTTCCTTTGCTTCTTCAAAGGACTTACACATAACTCCATCCTGAGTAGGCACACTTTCCAGTCGAAAAAAATCCCTGGTATCATCTCTGCCGCATAAATGACAAACTTTGGTTGCTGAAGAGGTGTTCATGAATGGCCTTTAATTTCACCAAATGGTTTGACTAATCTTTGGGACAATAAACGTCCCGGTAAAGTGCTACTTATGAACCAATATACCCGATCCAGAAATTTTTTAGGTGTGAGTGTCAGAAGTAGAGAAAGTAAACGATATTTTAAAGAACTGTGTTTAAGCCCAAGTCGATAAAATCGTAACCCTTCTGAATGTCCTAATATTTTAGAAAAAAAGTATCCTCTTAGGCAAAGAGCGCTATACCTATTGGGGTTATATTTATTAGTTGCTTGCCAGAAAAATGATTCATTAATTAACTCACGGTACATGGCGGATTTGACCCCTAAATTGTTGGATTTTAGCGATGCTGTTACCGAATTCTGGTCTTCAGTGTTGAAAATCTTAAGCCCCTGATGCAAATAATAACGATTAGCCACCGCATCAATTTTATACCAAAAGGCATTGGCATTTCCCATTAAATTTTCATTTAACCGTCTACCTTCCAGCAATTTAGTTTTAGTAATACCAAAGAAATCGCCACTCACTTTGGAAATAATGGTCTCCAAAGGCAAGTATTGGTCCTTGTCAAGGCCCAGGCCACAAAATTCGCCGGTAGTAGAGGCTATAGCATTGGCAGTGACAGCATTAATATTGGGGTCAACTTCATCCACCACTTTAAGTAATGTTTCAAACGCATGCGGCAGAATTTCATCATGGTCGCCTAAGGTGGCAAACCACTCACCTCTTATCTTGTCTAAGGCGTAGTTCATGCCTCCTATAACTCCTAAGTTATCATTAAGATGGAAAAGGCGGACATTAGGGTGGCTACGGTATTTCTCAATTACTTCAGCAGTATGGTCGGTACTGCCGTTGTTCACCAAGATCAGCTCAAAATCCTGATAAGTTTGCGCCAACACTGAATTGATAGATTTTTCCACCTGATCTGCACGGTTGTAGGTCCATATCAAAAGACTGATAGTTGGTGTTCTATCCATGTTATCTAAAGAAGTCCTGTCAGTATTATTCATGAATTCTTTTGACGGTAAACCGCGGGATCGCATACTGCTTGAAATGGTGAGTCCTACGACTGCCTAATTTCTCCAAAAGGCCTTACAAACATTCTCATAATCCTATATCCCAATAAAGTATTACCTATAAAATCACTACCCCATTTCAACATTTGTCTTGGACTAGCCCGTAAGATGGTGTACAAGCCCCTGTATTTACCTGAACCACTTTTTAGTTTTCTGCCGTAGAACTCTAAACCTACTGTATTCCCGGCTACCTTTGAAAAGAAGTACCCTCTGATGCTAAGTGCCAATGCCCTATTAGGGTTGTATTTATTAAGCACATCCCAAAAAAACGCCTCATTAGTAAGCTCATGGTACATACCCATTTTGGTTTGAATATCCAGAGACTTTAATTCCTCAGTGAATGAATTACCTTCATCAGTATTAAATATTTTCAGTCCCTGATGAATGTAATACCGTTTAGCTGCAGCATCGATTTTATACCAGAAGGTGTTTTCGTTTCCCAGCAGGTTTTCGTTAAGTCTGTTCTCCCCCACCAATTCCGTCTTGGCTAAACCGAAAAATTCACCGCTTACTTTGGAGACTATAGTTTCCAAAGGTAGATATTGATCTTTATCCAATCCACGGCCGTAAAAAGCACCGGTAGTAGATGAAATTGAATTGGAGGTCACTGCATTTATACCAGGATCCACCTCTTCTGGTACCCTCATCATGGTTTCAAAAGCATGAGGCACGAGCTCGTCGTGGTCCCCCAAAGTTCCAAACCACTCTCCACTAACCTGGTCCAATGCAAAATTCATACCCCCGGTTACTCCACGATTTTTTTCCAGACGAAATATCCTAATCTTAGGATGCGTACGATATTGTTCTAGTACCTGAGATGTATGATCGGTGCTTCCATTATCAACCAAAATAATCTCAAAATCCTGATAGGTTTGTGCCAATACCGATCGGATAGATAACTCCACCTCATCCGCCCGATTATAGGTCCAGATAAGCAAACTAATCTTTGGCGATTTAACCATACAACTTCAATAGTACTGCATCTATTGAGAACCTGGGCCAATCCTAATATTAATTTGGAAGTCACATTTATTCTAAGGAGAAAGCTAAATAATTGGACCTATGTCATTGAAAGGATATCCCACATCTACTTTAACTATCATGAGCTGATTTTTAATAATCAAATCCACAACTTGTAACCCACACAAGTTATGATTAATAAGTTAATTGATTATTATCAAAAAATCATCTAAATGTTATACTATTTCTTAAAAATTTCAAATAAAACCTGTTGTCCTGGAAATCGGCCCCTAATTTTCTTATCCAGAACTCTAATAATACTGACTTTAGGAATTCTGGTTTAGACGATGTAAACCAAATTAGATTCGGATGTAAAGTAAAATCATCATTTCAGATCGGTGCTCAGGTTCTCTTATTTCTTTTCTGCCTATTAGCAACAGGACTCTCGGTCAGATTATTGGAGATACTACAATTCCTGCAAAAGCTGGCTCGGTACCGGAGGTTCATGGTTTTCCTCCCTCTTAGGGGTGGGCAACCCACCATCTTAACCCGCGATCCATCTGCTGAATTAATTTCATTGCTACCTGGTAAAAATCAGTATTCCCATTATGGAACTCGCACCCTCTCAAAATAGAGGATATTTAATCATTCTTCGGCTCCCTCGGCAGTACTTCTTCCGGAAACGGGAACAATATGGTTGAATTCTTCTCAGCGGCTATGTTCGCTAGGGTCTGGTAGAGTCTTAACTTGATGGCTGAAGGTGATTGGTCAATAAGTTTACCAGCCTCCAGTAACTTTCCAGCGGCTTGTTCTTCGGCAGCAGCCAGTATGATCCTCGCTCTTCTTGAGCGCTCTGCTTCGGCTTGATTTGCCATCATACGTCTCATGTTTTCCGGCAATTGGATGTCTTTTATTTTTACATCGTTAATCATTATGCCCCATTCCACAGTTTCCTGTTCCACAATAGATTTGATGTTTTTACCCATCTCTTCACGATTCGATAGTATGGTGTCCAGTTCAACTTTGCCACAAACATCCCTTAGGGCGGCCTGTGCCAATTGCATAATGGCAAACTTGAATTTCTCTACTTCCAACACCGCTCTTTCAGGATCTTCGACTCTAAAAAATACCACTCCGTCAATGCTGCAGGGCACATTATCCTCAGTCATGACTTCCTGAGAGTCTATGTTTATGGTTATTACTCGAATATCCACTATCTGAATAGTTTCTACTATGGGAATGATCCATCGCAGACCGGGTTCCAATGATGTGATGTACTTGCCAAATCTGAATTTCAAAGCCCGTTTATATTCAAAAATAACCCGTATTCCGGCTAGAATAAATACGGCAATTAGAACAATGAGAATAACAAGAGGGTCCATATAGAATTGGGTTTATGGCGGCGCTCAAGATATACCATTTTAATATGACATCAACTGGTGTACCTATTATAATATGATGGACAATCTACGTGTTTTAGGTGAGGGATTTATCTTTTATTAACGGGAATTTGATGATATAAAAGTCATTTTACTGTGCACTATCGTCCTCCTGTGTAAACTATTGCAATTTTGAGCCTATGCGAAACCTGTATAGGTATAAACAAATGCCTATAAAACTACAAGTTTAATAATAAGGCATTTGATTTACAGAATTACCGCTGCCCAGATAATACAATCTTGACTTACTGAAACCTGTCGGATCTCCATCGGCCCAAAATGCTTTAAATTCCTGCTGGGCTTTTTCCGGTCGTCTCACGTAATTATGATTGTACCGGCTGTTGCTGGTCAACTCAGATTCCTTAACCCAGGTTTGTCCTTGATCCGTACTTTTCCAGACCTCTATATCTCCGCCGGCCTGATGTGCTTGTGGCCCCGGAGCAAAGGGGGCGATTACCCTCCAGGCATCTTTTTCAATGTATATGCTCCCCATGTCATAATTATGATCGGAATTGGTTATATGATAAGTATTCCAAGCGCTTCCATTCCAGTGGGTAACTTTCCACTTCCGCGAGCCGTAGTCAGGGCCAGGCTTATGCGAATTACTAACCACATATAGACAAAGGGGATTCCCCTGGTTATCAACTGTAATATCTTTTAAATAAACATATTTATCTCTCGTGTGATAGTCTGTTAATCTACCCTGTTGAGGTTGGGTTAGCGGAATATTCAATTTTATGCCGCCTACCGTTTGCCAGGTTTTGCCATAATCGATTGATTCCAGGTAGTACAAGTCCGTTCGCCTATCGGGATCCCCCTGGATATGCCGGTTGAAGAAGGTCATAATCTTTTCTCCGTGGACAGCGCTGATCTGATAATGACCCCCTAGAGAATCGGAGGCTGCTTTTATGCCCGCGAGCTTTTGAGCTGCAGACCATTCAACACCGTCCTCGCTGGTCTCAAAATAAAGCTCTCTTCGTCCGGTATATTTGGTAAAAAGATGGATGAATCCTTTGCCTGTGATATACCATGGCTGAGGATATGCCATTTCTTCCGTTGCAATCCTGGTAAAACCCCTGTCAATGGCATATGGTTGATTGCTTTTGTACTTGAAACCTGGTCTTCTGTTGCCCCGGCCGCTGACAAACATCCATAAATAGCCCTGATCATCTATGGATAAACTCGGATTGTCATGTGGATCATCCACGCCCGCTTTATCATACACTATAACCGGCTTTGACAGGCTGTCAGTCCGATGATCGTATTCCCCCATCATACAGAGAAGGTGCTTTTCTGAGGCCTTGGTGGTCCCGCCATATACAAAATAGGTCTTATTTGTTTCACGGGAATATATAGCCATCGGTCGGTGTTTGGCAGTGTAGGTGCCCAAACCCCCTGAATATTTATCACCATATTGATAAGGTTGACCCAGTGTGAACCAAATTCCTTTGTAACCGTCAAACAATTGCCCGTAATCTTGTCCGTTACCAGTTTTTAAATTCTGATTGTCGCTCTTTTGATAGGAAACCTTATCTTGAGTACATACATCGGATTGGTGGTTGCCAGGTTCTTTGCAGGCTTGGAGTAGTATTGCAAAGAAGATTAGGAGCAAAGAAATGATTTTTTGCAATTTTACGCTCGGGTAAATTGTGGCCCATAATTTAATGAAAAGTTCAACATTTACGAGTAAGACAACCAAATCAAATTACGGAATGTGGTGTGTCCGTTTTATGGCAAGCCGTATGTCTAAACTTAAATATTTGCTTTCCAGGGTTCATGTACTGATGGTAATGGGGCTTTTGCTCATATTCTCCTCTTGTGTGAGCGATAAAACCAAAAAAGACCAACCAAAGGTTGTATCTGAGACCAGAGAAAGTTTAAGAGAGGACTTGGGAAAACTCATGAAGATTCATGGGCGAACAAATGATAGTTTACAACTAACATTTGAGGCTCCTAAAAATCATGAAACCTATACCCAATACCGTTTTCATTTCCAGTCAAATGAAGACAGGGTCCCCGGTTATCTGGTCATTCCAAAAAATCTCGAGCCTCCTTACCCTGTCATGGTCTGCCTGCAAGGCCATGCCCCTGGTATGTTTATATCCCTGGGAGAGTACCGCAACCATCGGGAGAAAAAACTGGTTGAAGGTGGTCGTGACCTGGCCATCCAGGCTATTGACCGTGGATGGGTAGCTTTGGTTATAGAACAGAAAGGGTTCGGAGAAAGGCAACTGGACAGTTTGACCTGCAACCACCAATCTTTGAATGAACTGATGCAGGGACGCACTATGCTTGGTGAAAGGGTGTACGATATCAGTCGCACCATCGATGTGATCTACGCCCTTGACAGTCTTGATAATAGCAAGATAGGCATTATAGGTAATTCTTCCGGGGGTACCACTGCTTACTATGCCGCTGCCATGGATCCTCGGATCGATATAGCCGTAGTATCTTGTTCCTTTAGCACCTTCGAGACCTCATGGTTAAAATATCCTCACTGTTCCTGTGGATATGTTCCCGGCTTAATGCAACTAGCAGATATGGCGGACCTGGCTCAGCTTATTTCGCCAAGAAATCTCATTATTGTAGCAGGTGACCGAGATTATTTGGCGGATATCCAAGGTGTTCGAGAGGGTTTCGCTGTTGCGCAACAGTTTTACCAGGAAGATGGAGCTGACGAAAATATAATGCTGATCGTAGGAAAGGGCGGCCATCAATTTTATCCCGAAAAAACTTGGCCGGTAATCACTGAGGTATTACATGGATGGGAACTATAGCACGGACATTTGTACCGATTAAGCCTAAAACTACCTGCCCCTCATTCTACGGTATATTAAATAAAAATGTATACTACCAATAATTATTTAATCTTGCTCCGGCCCAGACCTGCATCCTCCAAATAATTATTCCCATAAATCGCTCCTCATTTTACTTAAACTTTTTGCAATTCTTACCAAGCCATACTTAATTGTTCAACGCTTAATGGCATACAGCTATGAAAGAGTTACCGATTCAAAAAGCAATCGCTATTGCACTTCAATAAGACCTTTTTTCCGCTAATCTTCACCTCAATATTTTTGAAATTCCTATATTAAGCCAGCAGTTATTACTCGCGGAGGGTTTTTAGACCCACCTCGCGATGCTAAGGCTAAAGGCTGTTGGTGCCTGGTAAACTGAAATCTATCATTATTTAGCTCTTCTTCTTTTTTGCGTTTGCTTTAGACTTATCCCCCACAACCCGCATATTTTGGGGATCCCAATTCACAATCCGGTTTTCATAATGACTGATGTTGGCTGCCACCGCAGGCCCTGCTGCCCTCAGTCCAAACTCCGGATCTTCGATGGTAGGGGTTCCACTGCGGATGGCCTGGAACCAGTTGGCAAAATGATCAATGCGCATCCCTTCATTTTCGTAGCCATCGCTGGCCTTATAGACCAATTCTCCAGGCCCTCTTACTGAAGCTTCAGGAGAGCCGAATTGCTGGCGGTACTCCTCTACAAACTTTTCCTGGGTGGTTTTAGGGAAGGTGCCAAATGAATCCCAGCCTCCATAGCCCGGAGCTTTGGGTAGCTTATTCTTTTTCAAAGTAAAGTCATTCCAACCTAAGTTTAATTCTCCTTCGGAACCGATTAGCCGAATACCGCTGCCCCCTCCTGATCCTGCCACAAAGTTCACCCGTAAGGCCAGGTTGAAAGCGGCATGTTCATCCGTTTCCGGGTAATCAAACAGTCCTAACATCACATCCGCCACATCCCGGCCATCCTTCCAGTAGCGTAAACCTCCAGTGGCGTATATGGTTTCAGGTCCTTTAGAGCCGGTGATCAAGTGAAGCATGGAAAAGAGATGGACAAACAGATCTCCCGGTATACCGGTGCCGTAATCCCGGTAGTTTCTCCAGCGGAAAAACCTTACCGGGTCAAAGGGTGTGGTGGGCGCCGGACCTAAAAACATGTCCCAGCTGATTGTTTCAGGCGAAGCATCAGGTGGAATTGAATATTGCCAAGCCCCCAAGGCATCGAACCGGTCAAAATATGCCTCCGCGCTAGTCAATTGGCCTATTTCTCCTGCCTGGTAAAGATCCCGGGCCTTTTGATGGATAATATTACTGACAAATTGACTTCCAACCTGAAAAGGCACTTTGGTTTCTTTCCAGGTAGCCACTACTTCATTCCCATCAGTAAGTTCCTTGACCATGGGCTTTTCGCAGTATATTGGTTTGCCCTTTTTCATAGCTTCAATGGCCATGGCAGCGTGCCAATGATCAGTGGACGATATGACCACCGCGTCAACTGATTCATCTTCTAAAATATTGCGGTAATCCCGGGTAGTCTTAACCGACTGGCCAAACACTTCGTTACTGCGGACCAAGCGTCCTTGGTAGCAGTCAGCCACTGAAACTAGCTCCACTCCTGCGGTTTTTAAGGCCGCTTTTATATTTCCAAATCCCATAATTCCCATCCCGATGCCCGCTATTTGAATACGGTCATTGGCGGGCACAGGGCTCCGACGTTTTAGTATTTGAATTGATTCTGTGGTGGTGGCCCCCAACACTTCCGGTGTGGCCGCGACTACTGGAGCCGCCAGCCCTAAATTTTTAAGAAACTTTCTTCTGCTTTTGTATGGTTTCAGTTTAGTGTCTTTCATGACTGCTTCAGTGAATAAAATTCCAAGATCTTAACTATTCAAAACATCAAGGTGTATGATTTAATAACACCAAAAATTAAGAGAATTTCAAGGTGTAGAGATAATATTCCACTGGAATAACACTTATCGTTTCAGCTCCATCAATTTTTCTATAACCTTAAGCAGATTCGGCTCATTGATCTCAGGCGGAGGCGACATCGGATATAGCTGTTGTCCAGGGCGGGCAATAAAAGCCGCCCTCCAACCAGCCCACATAGCCCCGGCCACGTCCCATCCATGGGCAGCGATCATCATGCATTCTTCGGGTCGTGCCTTAAGTTTTTCTGCAGCCCAGTGATATACTTCCCTATGTGGTTTGTACTTCCTCACTTCTTCGACACTTAGTCTCTCATCGAAAAACTCTGTCAAGCCGGCGTTATTAAACTGTTCCTCCACTCCCTTCTTAGAGGAGTTGGTTAAAGAGGCCATGGTGAACCCGGCATTCCTCGCATTTGCAAGAGCTTGTTTTACTTCTGGGTGTGGGGACAGGCGGAGTATAGGGCTTATGGCATACTCAGCTTCAGATTTCGTTAAATTAATCTTATTATTAGCGGCCACCATGCTCAAGGTGGCAGCCCCTATGGTTCCAAAGTCCGCAAATTGACCGCTGGTAGTGGTTACCAGGGAATATTGCAACATGGTAGTAAACCATAACGGAACCAGATCCTCCCGACCACCTAGCGCTTTACCTACGCTGGCTTTAAGGATGGAAAGGTTCAGTAACGATTCATTTACATCAAAAAATAATACTTTGGGAGGACTTAGAGCAGCGGTTTTCTCATTTCTGTGGTGATTTTCTTCCATTTGATTTAGCTATTAGTATCACAGTTTGTTTTTACGATATTTTAGTAGTATTCGACAAGATATGGTGTATTGACTAAACTAACATTTACCTGGAAAATTCAGCGCTTTCATTCCATTTATAAAAGAATCCGCCGCTGAGATTGTTAGTTTCTTGCATCTGCGTGGACAAAATTTTTGATCTGATCTGGAATTTTTCTAAAATTCCCTATGAAACCGGCAGCGCTAGCTATCGACCTTAGAGGGACTAAAATTTCAGGTGCTCTATTCGATCATTGCGGCAACATATACCAACAAAAGCTAAGTTATCTTCAAGATAGGCAGGGTGATCAGGTGGGCGAATTACTGCAGCAGGTTATCGACGAATTGTTAAATCAAGCATCAGCTCATTCATTAACGGTAATATCTATTGGCCTTGGGGTACCTGGAATTTATCACTCCAATACCGGTACGGTATGGGCGCCCAACATTCCTGGTTGGGAGAAATTTCCTCTACGCTCCCGCATCGAACAACACCTGGAGCATGACATTCCCCTGGTGATAGACAATGACCGGGCCTGTTATATTAGCGGAGAAGTGTGGATGGGGGCTGCCCGGGGATGCAGCGATGCTATATTTATAGCGGTAGGCACTGGGATCGGGGCAGGGATCTTAACCGATGGTAGAATATTAAGGGGGCATGGAGATATTGCGGGCGCCATTGGATGGATGGCTTTATCCGATACTTACCAACCACAATATGAGTCTTGCGGGTGCTTCGAGTTTCACGCCTCGGGCAGGGGCATCACTAACATGGCTCTGAAAAAGAGCGGTCAAAAAATTAGTACCAAGGACTTGTTCATCGCTTACCATCAGCATGATGCGGCAGCACGAGAAATCATAGCACAGGCAGTTGCCTATTGGGGAAAAGCAGTGGCTAACCTGGTAAGCATTTTCAATCCCCAAAAAATCATTTTCGGTGGAGGGATCTTCGGACCTGCTGTGCCATTTTTAAAAGAAATTTACCAGGAAGCATTAAAGTGGGCTCAACCCATAAGTATACAGCAGGTAACCCTGGAAGCTGCGCAACTGGGAGATCAGGCCGGTTTGTATGGGGCTGCCTTCCTGGCCTTCTCAAAAACTCACCTCATTGATGAGTAATCAATACAATTTCAAAAAAGTATTTGCTGCCGCTTGCCTAGGCATGTTGTTATTTGGGGTAGTCATTATAACCCTGGGCTCGATATTGCCTTCCTTGATTGACAAATTCGAATTTGATGAATTGCAAGCAGGCACCCTTGCCTCCATTTTGCCTTTGGGGATTCTGATAGGTTCCCTGGTTTTTGGGCCTATTGTAGATCGTTATTCATATAAATCCTTACTGGTAATATGTGTGCTTATAATTTTAGTGGGTATGGAGGGATTAGCATTTGCCGACCGCTATGTGATCCTCCAAATGTCTGTTTTGGGTATCGGGTTGGGTGGTGGTGCGATAAACGGAGGGACCAACGCATTAGTAGCCGATATCAGCGCTGCCAACCCTGAGAAAAGAAGCGCCAACCTTAGTTTATTAGGGGTATTTTTTGGGGTTGGAGCCTTAGCTATGCCCTCGATAATGGGGATACTAAATTCGATATTCCATTACCAGCAAATACTAATGGCAATTGGGCTGGCGTTACTTCTGCCCGCTTTTTACTTTGCCCTGGTCCAATTTCCTCAACCTAAACAAAGCCAAGGCCTGCCAATCAGCAGAATCTGGGAGCTAGCTAAAAATCCAAATCTTTTACTTCTGGGTTTAGTACTTTTCTTTCAAAGCGGCATTGAAGGAATACTTAATAACTGGAGTCCGTTGTATCTAGAAAAAGAAATAGAGTTCAGCATTTCCAGGGCTCTTTTTAGCTTAACCCTGTTTATTTTAAGTCTAACACTAACCAGGTTGATCCTGGCATTTATATTGAAAGCTGTAAGGCCTTATCAGATACTCTTGGTCTCTGTGGTACTGCTTATTGCCGGAGTTTCCATATTGGCCTGGACTGGAACTGAGAAATTCCAAATTCTGGGACTGGTCCTGCTTGGAGCAGGCCTGGCCGCTGGATTCCCCATTATTTTAGGGTATGTGGGAGATTTACATAGTGACATTTCCGGAACGGCTTTCAGCCTGGTTTTTGTGATTGCCCTCTCAGGGAACATACTGCTTAACTTCTTAATGGGAGCATTTTCTCAAAATTATGGATTAAGCATCCTGCCGGGTCTGGTTTTTACAGCCACCATTTGCTTGGCCGCCGTAATGGGCTTATCATTATACAGAATATCAGGAAAAACAAGAATTTAATGGATACATGAAAGCACCTCTAGCTAAACAATGGCTACAAAATGCCCGCCGGGTAATGGATGCACTTGAGCACACCCAGTTCGAACCCATATCAAGGGCTGCTGAGTTAATGGCAAATTCAATACAAGCGGGTCGATGGGTCCACACCTTTGGTTGCGGGCATTCTACGCTGCCGGTAGAAGAAATGTATCCCAGAATTGGGGGGTTTGTAGGCTTTCACCCCATAATAGAATTACCCCTCTCCTACTTTACTCATATCGTGGGTGATATGGGCGTACATCAATTTATTTTTCTGGAGCGGGTTGAGGGATACGGCACAAAGATTATGAGCGGGTACAATTTCGACTCCCGCGATACTGTGTGGATCTTTTCCCATACCGGTATAAATAATGTAAATATTGATGTAGCCTTGGAAGCCCAAAGGCTGGGTATGAAGGTAGTAGCCTATGGTTCTGTTGCGGAATCTGTGGATAAGCAATCCCGGCATTCTTCCGGGAAAACCCTATTTCAGATTGCTGACCTGGTAGTAGATTCCTGCGTCCCCTTGCAAGACGCTTCTGTGGATCTGCCAAACCATCAGGATAAGATCGGTCCGGTTTCCACCCTGGGGTTTGTGGCAGCAGTGTGGATGACCATCACCACAGTAGCCCAGATCCTGGCAGAAAGGAAAGTTAAGCTGCACATCCATCCATCGCACAATGTGCCTGGTGATACCACGGCGCATGAGCGATTAGACCGGGCCCTGGCTGAGTATAAAAAACGGATAGCGGGTGTCTAATCCTCAAAATATGAAAATATTCAGATATACGGTCTTCCCGCTGCTGCTCTGTATTGGCATGATATCCAGCTCTCATTACACAGATCCACCAGCAAAAGTATATATCAGGCACAACCTGGTGGGTTACCTCCCTGAAGAGACCAAACAGGCTTTGGCCTTTAGCAATAGTCCCATCAAAGGGGGGTTCAGCTTGCTGGAAGCCGGTGGCGATGGAAAAGTATATGAAGGTAAGCTTCAAAGGTCAAATCGGCCAACCTGGGGTCAATTCAAGTATTACTATACCCTGGATTTTTCCGATTTTCAAACCGCCGGGCAGTATAGCTTGAAATTGAATACCGGCCAGCCCTCTGCTATCTTTACCATTGGTGCAGATGCCTATACCGGTTATCAAGAGTATCTTCTGGAGTTTATGAGGCAACAGCGTTGCGGATATAACCCTTATCTGGATGTGGTGTGCCATCAGCATGACGGTCGCACTTTTTACGGTCCCATGCCTGATTCAACCTACGTCGACCTCAGCGGTGGATGGCATGATGCGGGTGATCAACTTAAATACCTTATCACATCAAGTAATGCTACCGCTCGTATGCTTAAAGCATTTGAGCTTGAACCAGATAAATTTCAAGATAAGGTTAATGAACTAGGCCAGCCTCAGGCTAATGGCATTGCCGATGTACTGGATGAGGCCAAATGGGGGCTGGACTGGATCCACAAGATGCACCCACAGAAAGACCAACTTTTTCACCAGATCGCTGACGACCGGGATCATATCGGATGGAAATGGCCTCAAACAGACAGCTCGGATTACGGATGGGGTCCCAACAGCTACCGAGCGGCATATTTTGCCAATGGCGAACCCCAGGGATTAGCAAAATACCAAAGTAGTTCTACCGGTATTGCAAATATTGCCGGGCGTTCAGCAGCTGCTATGGCACTGGGTTATCTGATCTGGAAAAACCACCTGCATGACTCAGTATATGCTAACAAGTGCCTTAAGGCAGCCAAAGAGTTATACCAGATGGGAATATCAAAGCCCGGTTACCAACAGGGAAACTCCTACGGAGCGCCTTACCGGTACAACGAGAATACCTGGACTGATGACATGGAATGGGGGGCAGTGGAATTATACCGGGCTACCGGTGAGCTTCACTATCTCGAAGAGGCTAAGCGTTATGCATTACAAACCGGGACCACCTCTTGGATGGAGCTGGATTCGGCGGCTCATTATGAATATTACCCCTTTATCAACCTGGGACATTTCGCCTTGTATCCATTGGTGGATACCGGGTTTCAGGAAAAACTAGCGAGTTTTTATCGCTCAGGTATCGAGAAAAATCTGCAAAGGGGAAAATCCAATCCCTTTGAGGTTGGGGCTCCGTTTATTTGGTGCTCCAATAATTTAACTACTGCCTTGATCACCCAGCTTATACTTTATCAGGAAATGACCGGGGATCGTCGTTATAATGAATTTATGGTGAAGCAGCGAGACTGGCTACTGGGCAGAAATCCCTGGGGAACTTCCATGTTCACCGGCATTCCTGACCAGGGAGAATATCCGGTTGATGTACATACCAGTATCTGGAAATTGACGGAGCAAGAAGTGCCTGGCGGGCTGGTGGACGGCCCGGTGTATACTACCATTTATAATCAACTAAGGGGGTTAACCCTGACCAGACCCGATCCTTTTACCGAAGTGCAAAATTCTTTCGTAGTCTACCACGATGATATTGGCGATTATTCCACTAATGAGCCTACCATGGATGGCACCGCCGGCGCTATCTATTTTATGGCCTATTTTTCGTTTTCGAAATAAGTTGTATAAGCCCTAGATATGAAGAACAGACGTGAATTTTTGAGATCCTCCATGCTGGCTTCCGGGGCTATGCTGGCGGCTGATGCCGGAGATCCTGATTTAACTAATGCTACTGATGGTACCGTCATGGCTATTGCGGCCCATCCCGGCGATGCTTTATTTACCATGGGTTTGCCCATTGCCCAGCACATTAAAAACGGCGGCCAAGGCATATTTCTTAGCTTATCGCTGGGCGAACGTGGAAACAAAGATATTCCCACCAAGGAATATGGAGAAGTGCAGCGGACTGCCACCATAGAGGCCGCTAACCTATTGGGGGCAGATGCGGAATTTTTAACTTACCCAGACGGTCAGGTACCATTTTCAGAAGAGGCCAGTTTGGCGGTATGTGACCAGATCAGAAAATTCCAACCATCCATTATCATAACCCATTGGAAAGGCAGTTGGCATAAGGATCATCGTAATTGCTACAAGGTAGTACAAGATGCCAGGTTCTATGCTGGCCTAAACACCTTAAACCGAGATTTACCCGCTCACTTTGCCAGCAAATTGTATTATGCGGAGAACTGGGAGGATATGGAAGGATTCCAGGGCGATACCTACTTAGACGTCTCAACCGTGGCAGAGCAGTGGGAGCAAGCATGCGAATTATTCCCCATGTGGAGAGGAGAAACCGGTTTTCGCTACCACCATTATTATCAAAGTTTGGCCATTCTACGGGGATGCTTAGGCAGTTTTCCAAAGGCTGTAATGCTGATGTCGGGGGAAGGTCAGCACACTAAAACCCTAAATCAACTTTAGACCTACTTTGGGAGTTTAGTTCCTATTGACCCCGAAGGTCCATCCCAGTGAAGCTTTAAAAACCCGGTTATTGACCTCTGCGATCCCACTATCATCGATATTCGCTAATCCAAGATCATACCCCACATTAAAATTCAACCCAAACGGGAACTCATAGCCTATCCCTAAAGAGACTGCAAAGTCAATATCTTTAACATCGGCTTCATCTTCCTCATCATCGGTGAAACAGGTTCCATTAAAACATTCTTCATACTCGGTCTCTATGATATTATTTAGCAAAAATGAGACCTGGGGGCCAGCAAAGATATTTAGACCATCTACCAGGTAGAATCTTAATAGAACAGGCATATCCAGGTATAAAAGATAAATGTCACTGTCGGAATCAACAGTAATTACATCCTCTCCCAAAATCTCAGTTTCGAAAAGTTTAATATTGGTTCCTTTCAGAGAGGCCAGCAAGGCAGGTTCCAGGGCCAGGTTGTCAGAAATTGGAATTTTGACATAAGGGCCTATATGGCCTGCGGTCAGCGTTTCGAATTCGGCTCCCAGTAGATCTTCAGCTTCACTGCTATTCCAAATGGCAAAATTTCCTCCAAGCCGTAGACCCACCTGAGCCTGACTGTATAGTATTACCGGGCACATCGCCAGTAATACCACTAATACACATGATTTCATTAAATAATCCGTTGGTTAACACTTATAAGATAGATAAGCTATCTTTTGTAAAATAAGAGTTAATACAGATAATTTGTTGTCAGAAGAACTACAATTCCGCTATTTTCCTTTGATGGAGATGCCATTAGCCAGCGATTCCGTCGATTCTTCGATAGGGTGCTCGGGAGATTCAACCCAGTCATTGATCTGCTGGTAAATAACATTTTCATCCGTTTCATAGGCTTTTACTATTGTGGTGAAACTGTAAGCTGTTAAATTAACCAACAGCAACCCGCCAAGGTAAATTAGTATAGTCTTAAAATAAGTCATTTATCCCACATCTATAATTCTACAAGATTCTAAAAATTCTCCCTCACCTCTATTTATTGGGTATGGAAGTACTATTAATTAGGCACTAGCTGAATTGTAACCCTATAACCAACAATATCATGCCAATAATCATTATTAGGTTTAAACGAGATTTTGAGCCCTCGACCGGTGAATAAATTCCACAATGTCTTAAGGTTGTTGTTGCATATAATCATCGCAGATAATGTATGGGACTGCTTAATAAAAATGGATCATTCCATCATTCCATCATTCTATCATTCCATCATTCTATCATTCTTTCCTCACCATCCACCGCACCTTAGATCTTCTTTGCACCTTTTCGAAACCTGCCTGCTCGAAAGAGCTTAAAATACCATACCAGACAAAGGTATCAGCCATACTCCCGGCGGGCTCAACTGGATAGGCTTCCACTATTTTCGCTCCTAAGCTAATAGCATATTCGTAGGCCTTTTTTATTAATGTCGTTGACAAACCCGTTTTACGAAATGACTTGCTTATAAACAAACAATGAATGATCCAGGCCTGTGGGTGACCGATGGTCATAATCCGGGAATTTTCAACCCGGGGCAGGTCCGATCTGGGCGATACCGCGCACCAACCCACAGCTTGCTGGTCCACCAGCGCCAATATCCCCAGGGGTTGAGCCCGTTCAACTAGAGCTTTGAATTTCCGGTGATTATTCTCGCCTTTATTTTTTTGATATTCACCGTTGGACTGCCGCCAGTAGGTGCAGCAGCATCCCGCGCAAGCCCCGTTAGGCCCGAAGAGGGATTCGAGTTGTGAGAAGCAAGAGCTATTTAGCGGTATAAATTCCACTAAAGCGAAACGTGGATATGGACTATGCGCCAATTGTTATCTACTTTGACCAAAACATTGGTTTCTTTCAAGTATACTATTTGCTCCTCTCCGTCTTTTCCCACAGCCATACGGCTATGGTAAGTTACCACGGCAGTGTTATTCCATATTTGTACCAGCGGTTGCAACTCCTGAAAGAAATGGATTTTAGTTCGGCCCTCACTTAGGGACCATCGAAATTCCAGTTCGTCTGACGCTTTGGATTCAATACGGTACGGGCTTGAAGGAAAGAACAGGGTCAGGTCATCGTGTATGAATTCGAAATAGCGGTCTGGCAGGTTTATTTCAAATACATCATTCCACGCTTGAACCGTTTTCAACACTTGGCCCGTTTCACTTTCTTGAGCTTCAGTACTTAATGTGGAATATGTCATTAAAATGGTTAGTAATATCCAAGAGCTTTTCATGGTGTGAAAGCTAGAGAAATCCTGTAGAAATTACTTAAGAAAAATTGCTCAATATTTGCCGTTGATATGACCTGGGGCTTAATCCAAAGTATTTTTTAAATGATGAAGAGAAATGCTGCAAGCTGTTCCATCCGGAGTTATAGCAAGCAATCCTCACCGAATTACCTTGAAGTAAACTTTGGCGGCTCTCGAACAATCTACAAAGGGTCAGATATTTATAGGGAGTGATACTGAAAAGTCCCCTGAATTCCCTGATAAAATGAAACTTACTCATACAGCATCGCTCCGCCAGTTGCGATATATTGAGTTCTTCTTTAGAATGGTTTTTCAGATATTGCTTCATTTCGATTAGTCTTCTCACTATTTCTATCTCACTAATCAGGCGATCAATCTTAGTCGAATCAGGTTCATCTACTAATCGGCTAACGGTAGAACTCATCCTGGAATTCCGTGTCAGCTTAAGGGAACGGTCAATATTTTTATTCCACCAATCTTCCGGCAATTCTATGGATAAGGTGATATCGCTCTGAGCTGGTTCAAACTTTAATACCTGAAATTTATTAGAGGAAGGTTCCAGCAGCATATCCCGATGTGATAAGTAATATGACGACATACTATCGTGGTACCTGTACTTAGAGCTTAGGGGAAAGCTTAGCGAAGCTTGGCGTGTGAAGTCTAACTCATTATAAGGTCGGATATAGAAAGTACTAATTAGTTTACCGGTAAATCCTGCTTCTTTAAAGATGGTGATCGAGTTAAAATCCCTTATTGCTTCCAATTGCATCAACAAAGGCGTAAACGTGGTGGTGGTTGTAATCTACAAAAATTTTATGCTACATGTTAGGTCTCCATAGCCATACATCCCAGTAAGTTTCTTTATTGGAGTAGTGTCGGTATACTCCCAGGTATTCTGATTGATCGAAAGAGATGTCTAAATTACTTCTGTGATCACTAAATATTATCACCGTCTGATCAATTTGATTTAACTGATCCCTCTCGATAGGTTTCACAGCTCTACCCAACTCCCAAATTTCTTCAGGTCGTAATGATCCGAGGCTATAATAGTTGTAAGCTCCCAATCCGTTTAGATCCTTTGGACGCAAGGTAGTTGCACTTTGCTCAGCCGCATTCAATTGGTTAATTACGTCAGGCCCCGCAATTATTAGCACGGCAGATGTAGTGACTATGGTATATATACCCAGGATGATTTTCGAGGAAAGGGCGCTGTAGGCAATGGTAGCAGCTGGTAATGCCAGAGCTACCGTGAGCGCCCACGACCCAGGTGGCTCTATTAAATCGGTCGGAGATATAAAGTTTATCCAGATCAACAAACCTAAGCACCCTAGAGCCAGTAATAATCCATTTGTCACCCAGATCAATCGGTCCGCCTTGGTCAAATTGCCGTTTATTAAAAAATAGTAAAGTAAATGAGCCACCAAATAACTTTGCGATATTAGTCCAGGCATTAAATAGCGCTCCTTTTTCTCGGGAATAAGTGCCAATAAGAGTATAGTAAATACTACCCAGTAGAACATGAATTTATAGTTGCCCGCCACGCTTGTCACCCGGATCTTAGCATAGCTTGGAAATAGTGAGACAACTATAAATATGGCCCATAAACCTGATTGAATGGGAAAGCTCCAATAGTGCCAAATTGGCCTCACTCTACGGTTAACCCACGAAGCAGTTTCCGTATTGAAGTTTTTTAACAGCTCCTCGGGGACCTGAAAATAGGTATACAAAGGCCACCAGGCGCTGATTGTTAAGCAAATAACCAACAAGAGTATTACCTGCCTGTATTTTAGTCTGAATTCCTGCCAACCGTAAGAGAGACCGTAGGACAATAGGAAAGGTAGTAGCAGTGCGTAAAACGACACTGGTCCTTTGCTCATAAATGAAAGACCCATAAGACATCCGGCTATCACGAACCAACGGTAAGTATTGATTGACGACTTCAATCCTTTGATCAGTGCCCAAATACCGGCCAGCATGAAACTATGACAATATATATCCCAAGTTGATTGCCTTGCCATATACATCACATAGAGGCTGGTACATAATACACAGGACGCCTAAACAGGAATTAATTTATCTCTGGTGAAACATTTGGCTATTGCGTAAAGGGAAAAAGCCATAATAAAGCCCATTAGACCGGCCGGTATTCGCAAAACACCAAGGCTATGAAACCCACCAGTAATCTGGGCTGTCCAGGCGGTCACCCAGGTGGGAAATGGAGGTTTGGCCAGCCGATACTCCTCATTCATGGTAGGTATCAGCCAATGATGGTCCTGGACCATTTCCCTGGCGGTAATTAGGTTTCTAGCCTCCATTATGCTGGGCTCTAATGCCTGATTATTTATAAAAAAGGTGCAAATACCCAACACCGTAATGCAGGCAACCTGCCAGCCAGCTTGGTTCAAATCAAGGGGCAGCATGTTTGACATAACCGATTAGTAATAAATCTTCCAACTACCAAGGCAATACTTCTGGTCAGACCAATCGACCAGCCATTTACGATGATCTGGCAACTCCGACTTGGCCACCAGGATAGGTTTATGGTTTAGCAATTCCTGTAAAAAAAGAGAATCAGTGGGTGAATTTAGATTTAATAGACCATCCTTCCAGCTGGAATCTGCCTGAAACTGGGTCTCACGGTCCAAACTGGGATGTCCATCCTGCAAAGAGATCAAAGGGGCTTTGAGATTGAATGCCAATGAGGGAGTAAGCCGGTTATAGATCAGGA
Source organism: Cyclobacteriaceae bacterium (assembly GCA_965224285.1). GTDB lineage: Bacteria > Bacteroidota > Bacteroidia > Cytophagales > Cyclobacteriaceae > JAJCYK01. The sequence goes on along the minus strand of OZ245043.1, from coordinate 471,461 downwards.
TAGACTTTCCAGGTGAGTATTGCTTTTTTATAACTCCGGCAATAGTACTGGTGGAGTTTGTCCTTAGAGGATTAGCTGACAAGATGTAGGTAGATCCCATGGTAAGTGCGGCAATAAAAACATAACCAGACACCAGTATTCGCATTTTAATGGCTTTGGTGCCAAAGTTTAGCCAAACTAGTGCCACCAGTGCTGTTACGAATAATAAAATAGTCATAAACGGCCTGTTCCAGGCCGTATTTCCGGTGACTGCCCAAAGAATGAGCAAGACAGCAACATAAAAATAAAATTGTGCCTTATGCCATTTTATCAGATGGTCGGGAGCTAGTTCTCGCAGGGATTTTGCAGCTGCCAGGGCTAATCCGGCATAAATCGGCAGCACATATAGAATTAGCTTAGATGCCGAAAATGAAAAAAACAATATGGGTATCACTATCCAGCACCAAAGACTTGGCCAATGCCCCTCCAGGTAGCTAGATTTTCTTCTTAGCAGATACTCAGCTATTATCATAATCCAAGGGAAAGAAGTTAAGGGTACCAGCACCAGGTAAAACCAAAACGGCTTGGACCGACCGAAATGATTTGGATCCAAATATCGTTTGATAACATGATCTTCTACGAAATATTTTCCCAATCCTGGTTCTTCCACAACTACCAAGGCGAACCATGAAAATCCGATAATCAACCCCATAGCCAGTGCCAGATACTTTTGTATTGCTGAATACTCAGGTGGAGGTTTACCGAAGCTGTGAATCAATATTACCGGCAATACTACCAGTATCATGGGACCCTTGGTTAAAAATCCCAAACCTATGGCCGTGGCAAACATATGCAAATATGTGATTCCGGCCTGGCTATGATACTTTAACCAACTGAAAATGGCCAACAAGCAAAATGTGCAGAGATAGGCGTCGGTGGTCAACGCCCGGGTAGAAATGATCACTAAAGGAAAGCAGAGATATATAACCGCGGCATAAAAAGCGGTATCATGACACCTATACCAATGAATGCTTATCTTGTACACCAGTATTACCTGTATCAGTACCGCGATCTGTAGTAAAAATCTGGCCCAAAATGCTGTAGCATCAGCCAACTTAAATACCGCCGCGGTAAGCAGGTATACCACTGGAGGTTTGTGGTAGTGATAAATACCCAATAGTTCAGGGTGGATCCAATCCCCTGATTTGGACATGGCCTCACTGATTTGGGCGTATCGAGCTTCACTGGTTTCAGTTACTCCCCAGGAACCCAGCCGAAAGTACAGAAAACATGCCGATATCAATATCAATATTGGTAGCCTGAGTTCTTCAAACTTGATCCGACCGCCGGGCATATTAGTGTGGCTGCCTGATGGTGGAGGATTTTATATCAATCAGGATGTTTCTGGCGTAGATCACGGTACCAAAGATTTGGCCCAGAAATAAAACCGGATCAGACCTCAGAACTGCATAGCATAAAATCATCAATGACCCCACAATACTGATGATCCAGAATCCTAACGGCAATACTGATTTCCTGAGGTTCTCTAAATGATACCATTGATATACAAATCTGAGAGTAAATAACAATTGCCCAATACTACCCCAAATTAGCAGTTGAGTGGAAACCTCCGGATTATACAACAGATTATGCCATTCAAATCCGTTGGTAAGCCATATAAAAGAGCTGGCGATAAATGGTAATGTAAGTGCCAACCATTTAAGGTAACCCGGAAACCTCGCCCAGGCTCTTTGATAATGTAGATTCCTCAAGTATACTAGGTAAGAAGTCAGTTGGCCTAATATAATTACCATATCGAGTCTAAGTAAACCGTAGCCCATCATAAGAATAGATCCCATCAAGCTTAGTTGCCAAAAAAGTGTGGGCGATAGTACCTTACCTGCCTGCTCGGATTTGATCCATTGGACCATTAATCGAGCAGCAAAAAACATCTGGGCTAGAAATCCTACGCTGTATATCCATAGATTATTCATTGGCGGTGGGTTACTTCAGCCATCTGTTCATCGAATAATGAGCATTCCGCTGGCAAGTCATTGAAAAACCATTTGCCTTGCATCCATCTGACCGCTAGGGTATCCAAAAATGGCCCAATCAGTCTATTGGTGAGGTGATATTTGGGGCTGCCGGCAATTCTGGGATAGTGTGGTATCTCAATTTGCTTAACTTTTCCTCCCCGCATCATGACCAAAGCTGGGATGAATCTATGCATTCCACGGAACCAAGGCAGGTCGCGGGCATATTCAAGTTTTATAATCTTCAAAGGACAGCAGGTATCCTTTATACCATCCCCGATCACCAATCGTCTAAAACCGTTGGCTATCCTGGATGATAGCTTCTTCACAAAACCATCATTGCGATGTGCCCTATTACCAATCACCATATCATGATCATCCAGAAAATTGAAAAACCGCATAAAATCTTTAGGGTTGGTCTGAAGGTCTGCGTCCATATAGCCTACATAGGGAGTATTTACCCTTTGGATCCCTGCTTGTAAAGCGGCGCTAAGCCCTTGATTAGTACCCAGTGATACATATCCGAATCGATGTCTGCTATCTTCGGCGCACATTTGTTTGATCAGGACAAGGCTATTATCCGTTGACCCGTCATCGACTAAAAGAATTTGGGATTCTAGTGGTGTGAACTTTAAATACTCCAGTAAAGCCTTATTCAAATGTGGCAGACTCTTCTCTTCATTGAAGACCGGAATGATAATGGACAGTTGAACCTTCATAATACCTTTAGCGCCTCCAGCTGCCTCACGTTCTCATTCATATGCTTTCGTTTTCCCTCGGTCAGGACTCTCAGGCCGTATTCAGTATGGAAATGATGTTGGGTAAGAAAATTTAAGTTCTCATGACACCATTGATCATCACGAAAACATTTCTTGCGGATAAACTCCTGCTCCCTACGCAGTGCTTGATTTTTCAACCAATACTGGTCTCCCGAAAGATGAAACATGTCGGCATCACACAATACAGCTTGTAAATTATCAGCCGGGGATTGTGGGATCTTAGTAGCTTGAATACAGGAGATAACAGCTTTGGATCTATCTGAAGAAACTTTATGCATTACAAGAAATTGGCTGGCGATCGCGGTACTATGATCTTCATGGTTATGAGGACTGATCCAAAACCCGCTATCGTGATACCAGGCAGCAATTAAAACTATCTCCATCTCCTCCTCATTTAAGCCACATGCTTTCCCGATAATTTTGCTGGCCGATACCACTTCATAGGTGTGTAGAATATTATGAAATGTAAAACCGGGATGTAAACCATTCAGTATTTCCTCGACATGGCCGGCTGCATGATCCAGTATATCCACCTTCATTTGCTTAAAAATCTGTATCCAATTCCCAGCCTGATGGACCAACTGAAACCGAAATCGTCATACCCACGGTAATCTATATTATCTAATAGGGAAGCCTGTACCGTAGGCGCTTCGCCTTCAAAATTCGAGTAATAAAAGCCAACCCCAATTCCTTGGAACAAGTACCAAGATTGGGACAACTTTAACTGAATTCCATATCCGGAGTGATTTTCAATCAACAACTCTTTGCTTTTATATGGAAGATCCCGGTAGCTGCCTAATTCTGTATCAAAAGCATTTGCTTGCCACTGTTCCGCTATTCTTTGCCCAATAATTTCAGTGCTGACATAAAAATTAAGCCTGCTAGTGGTAGTAGAAGGAAAATAGCGATATCCTACTCTTAATCCGGTAAGCCTTGGTCCGTCATTTCCAGATCCGGTATTGGCACCGATCAGAACTACAGGACCAAGACCATAACTGTGGCGGCCATCCCTGAATAGAAAGCCGGGGCTAAGTGAGAGGCGGTAAGTATAATTGAAAATTGACACCCGGGATTGGATTTCTACCTCATGATGTTTTTGACTTACCTGAGCCCAGGACGTATGCGTTGCTAATCCCAGCAGAAGGAGTACCAAACCTAATTTGCACCTAGATCGCCTCATAGCCTGTTTTAAATAGTTCAACCAAAACGTTCCCATGTGATTGGGGTATGGAAAAACCCAACAACTGGGCAATGGTAGGCGCAATGTCTACTGACTGTCGTGGATGGTGGATCAGCTGACCTGTTTTAAAATCCGGGCCCACGGCAAATAGATTAATATGAAGGCACCCCTGGCAACGATCGCCATGACTAATAAATCCATCTTTGATATGGTCTAAATGCCTACCGTGGTCATTGGTCACTAATAATGTGGTATGGTTCCGGTAGTACACCTCTGCCTGCAAGAAGTTCCATAACTCCCATACATAGTGATCGGTTTCTGAAATACTATTCAAATAGCCCTGCCAATCATTGCCGTGCCCTGCAGCATCAGGTCCCCTGAAATGAATAAGCAAAAGATTAGGGTGATCATTTTTTAAGACCTGCAAAGCCGCATTGAAAGTCTTATGATCCGGTCGATCCTGGGTATCAGTAATGGGGTTATATTTTCCTCGCCATTTATTATTGGTGCAATCCGCCAATATCCCGAGCTTAGCTTTACTGGAAATTATTTGTGCTGACTCCGGTCCTTGTCCGGTTTGATTTAAATAAAATTGAAATATTGAGGGAAAATGCGGTAATGCTGAGCCATCGTTTGGCATCAATTGATAGCGGCCGGTAGTGACCGCCACATGCCCTGAAGTGGTAAAAGTAGGCCCCTGGTTATAAAAGTTAGTATATACTGTTCCCTGTGGAGCAAGTTCCTTGGCTAGCTTGGGTATAAATTCCTTGTCCGGGTCACCCCAGGTTTCAGAAAATCTAGGGCCGTCAATTACCACCACCACCACGTTTTCAGTTTGAAAAGAATTGTCCCCTTCTTTGATGTAAGTGGAGGCAGGATTCAATACCTCCACCGACTCGCATCCAGCCAACAGCGTGATCAATAGTGCCGATGATAAAACTCTTGTTATTTTCGGGAATATGATTGTCATAATTTAGATCTCTATTTCAGCTCATTCTTAAGCAGGCAGTTTCGTTTGGATTCATCAGTGTGGTGAAAAATGGACTGATCACCCACTTTTGTTAATAATTTCTACCAGCATTACCTCTTCCACTAATTCATTTTGCTCATATTTCTCTTCTTTGATCATGCCAATACCTGGCGCATAGAACTTCAGTTCGTATACATCAGGTTCGAATGGATTTACATCCCTAGTTACCAGGCAATTATCATATGTACCTAAACCAATGGTTACTGATTGAAATCCCTCCACTTCTGCATAATCTTCAGCCTCACCAGGCAAAAATTCCTGCATATAACGATCCCCGGCCTGGGGGTTTGCGGGCATCCAATACCCGGGTTGAGCGTTTGCAACGCCTGCTTCCCAGGACCCATCATTATCTACAAAGTCCCCGTTGTCATCATAATTTTCCACAAATTCCCCCAGGTACCAGAGATTTCCTTCATCGTCCTGCGCTAACCAATCGTCTGTATCCTCGATCAATACTCCATCCACCCAAACCAGGTCCTGATGAATAATGGCAGTTATGCCCATTACAGACCGGGTTTGAGTTAATCGCTCAATCCTGATCTCTTCCTCGGGGTCCATATTCATTTCACCACCCTGGTAAACATATGTCTGATCGTTGCTTGGTCCGTAATAAGTATTCGAAATAGCCGTGGGATCGGAAAATACCGCCAGGTTGATATCCGGCAAAGGAGCAGGAGGCGTGCTTACTATTGGTTCCTCAGAATTGGAACATCCTAACCAGCACAAAGCAACTAAAACGGAAGGGATTGTCTTTTGCATTTTCTCGTGATTAGTTTCTGGGCAAAACGGCAGCTTTGCTCTAACAGTTGGTTGGCTCAGGTAAAATCAAGTTTGCACCATTACTCATGACCCAGGGTGTATAAGAACATTATTCAAATAATCTCAAACGTCGACCAACCCTTTGAAGATTTTGGCGGTTTAGACTATAAACCGACTTAATATTTCAAGCACTTTCAATAACATTTACTTAACCATAAACTTCTGTGAGCTATGAAAATATTCACTACTACTTTTTTAGTTATGTTTTTAGGGGCTATGGTATATGGACAGGAAGTTCAAACCTCCGATGATGTATCAAATGACCCTCTTATTGAACAGTTGTCGTTTACCTTAAAAATGGGTACACCATCGCTTAGCTTTGATCATTCAGGCAATGCTTCCAGCGATTTGCTAAACCTGGGTATTGCTGAAATTGGCTCAGCTTATAAATTGAATTCCAGGTTCTCCGTGGGTATTAGCGCTATGGGAGGATTGGGCAATTGTATGGAAGGGTATATCGATGATGAGGGTAAATTCGTGGAATTCGAAGACGACGATGATGATGATGAAATGGAGGAAGACGATGACGAAGAGGAGTGTGAAAATGAATTAGAGGCTATAATGGCCACTGTCAATTATACCATCACGGAGGATATACCACTGTTGTTACAAGCCAGTGTCGGCTACTCATTGGATGAACAGGCGCCCGCATTTAGTATGTATCTTGGCTACTATCGTGAGTTGTTTTCTCAACTAAGTATTGCCGGAGGTATACGCTGGAGTGAGGTACTAATTAATTTACCTGAGGAGGCTAAAGACTACAATCGCAGCGGCTTAAAGGCTGAATTTGGTGTCTATTGGAACTTTTAGTGAAGTCTTTAAGTGTTTAATTTATAGACCATTATCTTTGGCTAATTATCAATAATCACCCGTAAATAAGTAAATACACATAATTTTAAACGAGGGAGTGCCAGCTCGAGCTGTGTCATGGTTAGAGCACCTATTTATATTCGCCGGTTAGTGCGGAAGCAGAAACTCCATCGCGTTTTTACTTTACCTATATGATTTCTTGATCAATTAGGCATGCAGTTCTCAAAAGTCCACAGGGTTACCTCTTTTGGATGATAATATAAATATGCAACAATATGCATGAGTAATTTAGAACATCATTATGCGAGGTAGGATAGTCAATCCAGCTGTTACCAAGTCCAATAACCGCCCTTTCTTCCAAAAACGAAATCAGGTAACATCCATGATAAAACCTCACAGATTTTTTTTTTCACCTTCCTCAAAGCTCCAACTGCAGGAAGAGGGTGATAATAGTTCAGCTATGTCATCTCCCTCCACCATTTCAGGGTTATCACCATCAAGAATTAGTCAGCAGCTGGTGGAAATGGCTTGTAACTATATGGGCTACTTAAATCAGGCTCTGTCAAATGGCTGGGTATGGTCTTTCGAAGATGAAGAGCTATTGCAAGGTTCTATAATGCTGGAAAGGGGCCCCGATAGTATAATAGAACAACGGCGTTCAGTCTTGTCCGATCTGGCCTCCGGATTGGCCATCATGATCGATGACATTCAGCAAAATCAAGCCACTATCCCCATCGCACCAAATCAGACTATTCAATTTGAATTCTGGCAACAATTGCATCAATCCTTTCAACGACATGGTAGGCTACAGCATTGGGAAAAAGGTTTTAATTGGATTTCAGGGGATGAAAACAATGGTAATCTGGCCTATTTAAAGCGCCCACCTGGCAATTTGCCGGTGCTAGCCCCTAGCAGCCTTCAATGGTGGTCGATCAGCCCTCCAGCGATGTGTAACATCCAGATTACATCCGGTTCAGAACCCACTCATCATCCGATTCGGGCCACTAACTATTGGGTGCATATTCCCGATCCTCAGCGCCAACCAACACGCGTTGACCGCATTGATGAAGGTTATCCAAGGTCCAACTTATCCCTTGATACTCCTCCTAGTGGTTCAACCCAAGTAACCCGGCATGGGCAAAGTTTCCCCCTTATGTTGCAAAATGGCGAATATTTCTATCAACTGGGAGCCAGAAGAATAGAATTACCCGGGTTGAAGGACCAATTCGAGATACTGAACTCCAGATAGCTGCAATGGTATAGCTAGCATTAGTTACACCAGCTTCGGAGTTGTTTTGTATAATTAAAAAAGTTTAAGGTATTATTTGGAGAAGCTTATTATGTAAGCCGTGGTTATTAATATTCCATAGCAGAACCCTATATATCAAGATAAACTATTGATTTTGAACGAATGGTTTTGAACAACGGTAACTTTTTTTGAACTTATTCAATATTGCCATGATACCATTGATCATACTTGTTGGTGTTTCAGCTTTATATTGGCTATATCTTAAATTGACCAAGGGCAAAGCCGATCTTGCTGAGGCTGGACGAATGGGACTATCAGCTATGCTGGTCTTTACCGCCATGGGGCACTTTTATTTTCCCCAAGGGATGTCGATGATGATCCCTGATATGATTCCTTATAAATTGCCCTTGGTCTATATCACCAGCATTCTTGAAATTTTGTTCGCCATTGGCATTCAAATAAAGCGTTATCGAAAAATTTCTGCTTGGTTACTGATGATCTTTTTGGTGGTAATACTGCCGGCTAATATCTATGCAGCCTATCATAACATAGATTTTCAACTGGCCAATCACGGTGGCCCTGGACCAGAGTATTTATGGTTCAGAATACCCTTGCAAATAGTGTTTATTTTATGGACGTATTTTAGCTGCTTAAAACCTTCCGTCAAATACAATATCACCAATTGATCATAGATGTATCGATATTGTATGTCGACTCAAATATAAAAAATCATATGATCAGATAAGGTGTTTTCGGGTCCCGGATCTGGACCATAGGTTTGGCCGTCAATATGATACAAAACTACCAGCATTAATCCCCGGGCATCCGTTAATGTACAACGGGGTGCCTCTCCAAAAACACTTAAAGGATTGCCTCCGATAACTGAAAGTGTAATGGCAGCCGTGCCATCCTCAGCGGCTACAAAAGCGTTTTGACTTCCATTTGCAGCCCCTAACGAACCGGCTCCAATTGAACCTGAAAGTCCACTTCCGGGACCTACACTGACAGAAAAGGGAATGTTCCAAAGGGTAAATACGCCGTTGGGAATCAAGCCGGTGAAGTTTAATTCATAACGGGTAACGGCGCCATCACAAGTCACCAAAGCAGTCCCTTGTGTCGACATCCATTCCTGAAGAGTGACATGATGACCATCAGGCGCGGTGATGGGAACAGGAGGATTGCCAGAACGGTAAATCAGCTCATTGGGATCGGATGGGATTTCATTACCTATAGTTCTCACATGTCCTAATGGATCAGTTAACCCTAAAACAACATGTCCTTCAACCGGAATATTCCGTATTCTGAAGTCAGCATTTACAGGCTGATCGGCGTTAAGTTGTACTTGTAGGGTGTTGCCTCCGATCACCTCGCTGGTCAGAGGTGTTCGGAGGGAAACTGTATAGTTGCCCGGATCCAGATCCGTAAAAGCGTATTCTCCCTCAATATTAGTGGTGGTAACATTGCCAGGGTCTAAAGTAATTTCAGCGCTCATATAAGGATTGTTTTGCTCATCCTGAACGCTGCCGGTAATACCGGATATAAGCGGTTCCGGGTCAGAGTCACTGGAACATCCGGTAATAATGAGAATTGAAAGCAGGGCTAATTTGAGAGCTTTAAATCTCCATAAATAATGGCTAACGACTGTAAACGTGGTGTTGAAGTGGGCATACATAACCTGAGATTTTTGTATATAACATGGTTCCAGGTTTAATTGAAGGAGGTTCCAGAAATGTACCCGGAACTTTCTTCTTAATGCCTTTGTAACCGATTGGTAACCTTAATTTAACAATAAATTGTTTTTTGTGCAATCAAATTTGAATGGAAGAATGCCCATCCTAAAGATGAGCCTGATAGGCGTTCAACAACTCCTTTAAATCTTCCAGGCTATTGGCGTCCGTAGGCTTTTTGTCATGTCGCCAGCGATGGATACGGGGGAAGCGTAAAGCCACCCCCGATTTATGCCGGGTAGAAAGATTTATCCCTTCAAACGCCAGCTCAAATACCAATTCAGGCTTTACACTGCGCACCGGACCGAAACGCTCCAGAGTATGGCGTTTAACGAATTGGTCAACCTTGCGGATCTCCTCATCTGTCAAACCTGAATAGGCTTTAGCAAAAGGCACCAATTCCTCGCCTTTCCATACGGCAAAAGTATAATCAGTGTACAGATTAGCCCTTCTGCCGTGACCACGCATGGCATAGATCATAACCGCATCAATGGTCATGGGGTCCACTTTCCATTTCCACCACTCCCCCCTTTTGCGACCGGATTTATAAGTGGAGTCTTTTTTCTTGAGCATTATCCCTTCGCTAAAATAGGTTCTGGATTGCTGCCGTTCTTGCTCTAATTCTGCCCAGCTATTAAATGCGACCAACGGGGAAATTATTAGAGATTGCTGATCAGTTAAATTTTCTATAAGTGACTCTAATTTTTCTCTGCGTTCTTTCATGGGACACCATCGGATATCTTCTCCTTTAAATTCCAGGAGGTCGTAGGCCATTAGCACCACTGGGGCTTGCAGTAAGATCTTAGGCGTTATATTCTTTCGCCCAATCCTGGTTTGCAGTACATTAAAAGGTAATGCGCGCTTTCCATCGAAGGGTAGAATTTCGCCATCGATTACCGTACCTGATGGTAGACTGGATTTTAATCCTTGCAGTTCAGGAAACTTTTCTGTAACCAGCTCTTCCCCTCTAGACCATACAAAAATACTGTCGTTTCTCACGATCAGCTGACCTCTGATTCCGTCCCACTTTCGTTCGGCCAGCCATAAACCAGGATCACCCAAAGATTGGGGTTCGGTATCAAGGGCATAAGCCAGACAAAAGGGATACGGCTTGGATATATCCTCCAGAGGATCCTCCGTAAGCACCAGTTCGCTATATGAAGTGTCCTGGGGCGTCCAATTTCCCATCAGCCGATGAGCCAAGCTGTTCTCATCGATACTTGTATGCCGGGAGAGCGCCCTTACCATCAACTTCTGAGATACGCCCATTCTAAATGACCCGCTACTTAACTTGTTGAACACCAGCCGCTGATGGCGATCCATCTGCAACCAGGCATCTATGAGTTTTTCCTTTTGAGCCTGCTCATCCAGGTCCTTTAGATCAATTAAAAATTGCATCCAATAACTTAGAGAATGCTCAGGCCCTGATTTATTTCTTGGAAATACCAATGCTATGGTTTCAGCAAGATCACCAGCTACATGATAGGACTCTTCAAAAAGCCAAACTGGAATGTCAGCTGTTTCAGCCGCCCATGTTTTCAACAGAGAGGTGGGCACTGATCGCCTGGGTCGCTTGCTCGATAGTAAGGCAATCATCCATAATTTATCTTCATCCGTAGCAACTTCTAAATAATTGACCAATGCCTGTAGTTTGGCATTGGTTTTATTAGTTTGATCAAGGGTGATGAACAGGTTGGTAAATTTTTTCATGTGCCGGAATCAATGTTAGTACTAGATTCGTTGATTTCAGCCAGTTCACCCTGGTAAAGTGTTTCTATTGCCATGGCTTCATAGCCATTTTCACTAAGCCATCTGGAAAAGATAGTATTATAACCATGGGTACATATTATTCGCTCTGCTCCAGTAGCTTTAACTGCCTCATTCAGTCCGCCCCAATCCGCATGATCAGAGAGAATAAATCCACGATCAATGGCCCGGCGTCTACGGGCTCCTCTCAGGCCCATCCATCCCGAGGCTAAACCCAGGCTGTACGGAGTAAATTTTTTTAACCAGGAACTACCAGCGGCAGATGGCGGGCATATTACCAGGCTTCCTATAATTTCTTGCTTGCTGGTTTCCGGAGTTACCCTCATGGTTGAAGGTAAATTTATGCCTTGCTGCCTGGCGATCTCATTAGTATTTTCCACTGCTCCATGGGTATAGATCCTTCCTATTTCAGGGTCAATATTCAGCAATATTCTTTGTGCTTTTCCCAGGCTGTATCCAATCAAAACACTACTTTCACCCTGTTCCTGATTTTGCTTCCACCACTGATTTACTTCTTGAAATATTTGCCCTTGAGGCTCCCAGTTAAATATGGGTAGACCAAAGGTGGACTCGGTAATAAAGGTGTGGCATATTACCGGTTCAAATGGCCTGCTTAACCCATCATTAGCCAGTTTATAATCACCCGAGAATACCCAAATCTCACCTTTATATTCAACTCTGATCTGGGAAGATCCTGGGATATGGCCGGCGGGATGAAATGAAAACTTGACTCCGTTTATAGTGATCTTTTCATCATACTCGAGAGAATCTATATTTTTTGCTTCGTTTAATCGATAACTCAGGTAAGGTTTAGCGAGGTGTTGGCATAGGTAGCTCCCATGTCCTGGGCGAGCATGGTCGGCATGCGCATGAGTGATCAGCGCCCTGCCTACCGGATTCCAAGGGTCCATGTAAACGTCGGCAAGCGGGCAATAGATGCCGTTGTTGTTAACGGTTAACAAATCCATAGCTACCCCGAGTATTCAATATCCATACCATGAAAACTGATATCCGAGAAAATTGTTACTGATATTGATACCAACTCCCCCATCCTTGGAGCTAAAATTACGGTATCACCAGTTTCTGGTAACGAGTCTCACCTGGATATTGAACGGTCAGCAGGTAAATTCCAGGTGATAAAGGTGGCAAGTCAATCTGGTGATAGCCTTTTATCAAACTTTGATTAAACAGTTTGCGTCCTAAAACAGTATACAGCTTGATGCTAGCGGTCTCATCATCTCCAATGCTTACGTTAGCATGTAAAAATTGTCCTGCAACCAGGGGATTGGGGGTAATATCCACAAACCGTGAATTGAAAACCACTCTTTCGATATTAAAATGTTCAATACTGCCGTCGAAGTCAGTGGCCTTAAGCCAGTAATAAGATACCCCTTGCAGTGGATTCTGATCAAGATATTGATAATCGATTCTAATATCGCTATAGCCGGCGCCATTGATAGTAGCAATATCATAAAACTCCTGCGCATCGGCCGATCGCATTAGTGTGAAGAAATCAAAATCACGTTCACTGGCGGTAGCCCAATTTAATTTCACATTCTTTTGCTGGACTTCAGCTTTAAAAAACAAAATTTCCACCGGTAACACTGAACAAGCAGCAGCGGCGGTAAATTGAGCAGATACCGTGTAAAAACTGGAGGGGTCGTTTTGGTTGTTATATTCGGTCTGGATCCAATCATCGCTGCGAATTACCGTGGATATCCTGACTTCATCCATTAATCCGTCAAATAATCGCGTAGCAGCACCAGGGCGGCCTAATCGGAGATCACTAGTCCAGTTATTACGGGCCGTGGATGCATCCGCAACCCCATCATCTATATCTACTGATACTCCATCAATAAACAATTCAGCCAAAGGTGTGGTGTTTATATCACTAAAGGTGGCGGTCAGATAATGCCAGTTACCTGTATCGGTATAACTATCCTGGGCGGTAAGTACTTCACTGTCAGTTTCATCCTCATCATTACCCAGATAAGCTGAAGCGAGGTCACTAACTTCAGTAGCCAGACAACAACTGCCAAGTGATAAGTGCATTTCCTGTTGATTACCACCACCGCTGGCTCCCCAGCCATTCTGCGAAACATTACCTTGCCATATGATATGTTGTTGAGTTGTCGCATCGGCATTGATCCAGGCTGATAAGGTAAAGTCGTCTTCAGTCTGAAGGTCCACAGGAGTTTGGATATAATCATTGGCACCATCAAATTCCTGCCCGTCTCCAAACAAGCCCCCAGTGTCGGTTGAGCCATTATTAGTGCCATTATTACCATTTGCAGTGGCATCCAGAAAATCGTCGTGAAGATGGTATACCCCTTCGAATCCGCTGTTCCAGGTGGAGTTGGTGGAAGGATCGGTGCTTACGCTGGAATTACCATAAAACATGCCAATATCCATATCAACGGTGGGGCTGAGAGACGGTATCCTTACCCAGGCAATAAACTCACCGGTGGTCGCATCATAATGTTCTATTTCGTGGTCCAGTATGGCAGCGCAGTCGTCCAAAGTAAATACAATGTCAAAGCCATTGCTATTTTCCACTGCACCACCATTTGAAATGGTACGTAAGTCGTTATCTGTCAAACTAATGAGGATAGGAAAATCAGCAAGTGCAGTAGTACCGCTTATCTCGGAAGAATTTAATGTTATACGTTTACCAAAATTATACCCTGCAGGTTGAGCGGCAATTTGGCCAGCGTTAATGAATAAAATCACTAAAATGGATGGACGGTACCAGGCAACCATCTTTATTTTTGTTCAATGCAGGTAGATTAAATTTATTACATCCTCTTGCAAAATCCTAGTTTCACTGTGCGGTAAGATTCTCAAGGTATCTTATACTCTGTGGAATTTGCTCCAGTATCCTACTACTCTCGTCTTCAATGAAATAATGTTCAACGCCTATTTCCTGAGCTGCTTGTATCACCCTTTTGATATCAATTTGTCCCGTGCCTAGGGCAACATCGTACTCAGGGTTGGTGAGCCCAGTGAGATCCTTAGGTATTCCTTCTTTCATATCTTTCAGATGCATTAATTTCCAACGACTGGGATACTTACGGAGCAGCTCAGCCGGGTCACCTCCACCAAACTGTATCCAGAAAATATCCATTTCAAAGGACACATGGTTTGCGTTAGTTTGAGTTATAATATAATCCAGCAGGGTGCCATTTTTATACGGTTTAAATTCATAGCCATGAGGATGATAGCAGAGCGTAAGACCATGTTGTTTGAATAGTTTACCTACCCGATTGAAATCCTTCACCGCTTTCCGGGCATCCTGAATATCAAATTTCCCTGTAGTGTGGGGTATCCATGAGCACATAACGTAACGGGCTTCATAAATTCTGGCTCTTTCAATTACTTGTTCAGGATTTTCAATGATTTGTTGGTAGGAAGCACCCATTGAAGGAATTTTCAAACCCCGCTCCTCACATAACTTCTTATATTCATGAGCATCCATATTACCACCTCCCCCTTCGATTTCGGTAAAGCCCAGCATCTGAATAGTATCTAAGGTCGCCGCAATGCCCTGGGGAAAACTATTTCTGAAAGTATAGGGGGCTATCCCAATATTTCCGGTAAACAAACTCTCACCTTGACTTTGAGCCAATACTTTGTCAAGAATTAGTACCAATGGGATAACTAGTAAAATTGTTGATAATCGTTTCACATGTCTTTCTGTAATAACCACGTTCAATTAAAGCCGATGAGAGATTCAGGTGATTTGCCACTAATGCCGTTTTTATACTAGTTACCCAAACTTTGGCAAGTTGAATATATGTAAATTAATTGATGCGAGGAAAATCTGATTTATAATCCAGGATTCATTCCAATATCAGTCATCTACTTGATCCACCAGTAAATACTTGTATTCCAGTTTGCCGATATGTTCATAGCGGTCACTGCCATCCTTAAGGTCTGAGTCCTGCACCACCTTATTCAGTTGATCCTTATCCCTTTGATGGTAATATTCCAAAAGGGGCTTTGATAATAAAACATATTCATCAGTTTCGATACTGTTTTTCAGTAAGCGGTGGGCCACAATTACATCTTCGCCGATCAGCTTAATCCGTTTTCCAATTCTGTTTACTCCAACTTCACCGTAATGCATTACAATCTTCAGACCCAACATAGAAACGATGTTAAAAGAATCGTCTTCATTACGATACTTTTTCATGAGTTTTGCCAGTCGTTGATAAAACTGATGATAAAAGTTTTGACATTGGATGATCAATTCTTTCAATTCTGGCAAAGTATCCAAAGTATAGAAGAGCACGGCATCCCCTTCTATCTCGGAAACCTTAAGACCTATGGTATTAGCATAAATTATCTCGTTTAACAAACTGGGAATAACCTTATGACTAAGACCAATATCGGTTTGGCTCATAAACTCAGTAAATCCGCTAATATCAGGTAAACATATCAGGGCATTTTGAACCTTGATTTCGGATGTTAGCTTTGCTTTTTCCTTCGTCATTATCATAGTACTTTAGTTGATTCTCTGCCATCTCAATCTCCCAAATATCTTTTTTGATTTAAAACCCATAAGGTAGGATTTGAAGCTAAAATTACCGACCAGTTCATAAAGAATCAAAATTCCCTGGTAAAGACGAAAGCCATTCCAGGAGAATGGCCTTCACCCATTAAGGAAACTCAACAATTTATCCAATACCAGATTCTTTGATCCTGTTGCTTTCGAATCCGGCTTCATCAAAGGTTTTAGCTTCGCCAGAGTTTGCTAGGCCCGCATTCCTGCTCAAACTTTCTTCTCTGGTTTTACCATGAGTACGACCAATGGGGCGTCTGCCTGTATACTTGGCATAACCATAATGTTGATAAATGTTATCTACGTATTCCCACTGGGCAACGGTAGGTAATTCATCTTCCAAGCCGGGAGCATTTTCCAGTTTCTCTTTTGGGACATCAAGCACTACTGTTTCGTCTTGGGCTGTATCAAGGTAGAAAGCCTCCCATGGCATGGCAAATTTTTTCTCTCCTAAACCTAGAAAGCCTCCAAAACTTAATATGGCATAAACAATTTGCCCATTGGTCAGATCCAATGCAACATCTTCTATACTACCTAACTCTTGTTGGCTGGGATTAACCACCTTGCACCCTATAAGATTTTTGCTGACTAATATTTCTTTCCACTTCTTTTCTATCATTTTCTTTTGTTATTAGATTCAACCAGGAGTGTTTCTCCTACTTTCCAAATGACCTACAATGCAAATTAGCAGCCAATATTTAAGCGATTATAAGATAATGATAATCAATATATTGTGGTTACAATGATATGTAAGCTTTTACCAGGTGTGGACCTGTGCCAACATATGGTGTGGAATATCGTTCAAGCTAAAGGGTATCATTACTGTTTTGATAACTTATAGGAACTTGTAACAGGTGTACTCCTGAGGTATTGAGACACTCCGCCAGTTTAGAGGATAGTTCATTCGCATTATTTATTTTCATTCCATTGGCGCCATAACTAGCGGCATACTGGATAAAATCAGGATTGGAAAAGGATAAGCCGAAATCGCCAAAATCCATATCATCCTGTTTCCATTTGATCATGCCTAATCCTGCATCATTAAGCAGTAAAATAGTAAGGTCCAGATTCAGTCTTACGGCAGTTTCCAATTCCTGAGAATTCATCATAAACCCGCCGTCACCGCAAACGGCCATGACCTTTTTTTGGGGATTAAGCAACTTGGCGGCAATGGCAGCGGGCAATCCGGCGCCCATAGTAGCCAAGGCATTATCCAATAGCAGGGTATTGGGATGATAGGCAGGGTAATTTCTGGCATACCAAATTTTATACATTCCGTTATCCAGGGTCAGGATTCCGTCTTCTGGAAGCTGTTCCCGGGTAACGTCTACAATAAGTTGAGGGGATAAAGCGCCATCTGAAGAGACCTGATCTGAATGTTCGGCTATTTCGCGATTGAAAGAGTCCTTTAGCTCGTTATAATAATTAAAGTTCCAATTGGTCATACCATCCAGGCTTTTACCAAGTGCTTCTATATTAGCGGCCATATCTCCCAATAGTTCGTACTGCGGAAAGTACAATTGATCCACATAGGAACTGGTATAATTGATATGGATCACTTCCATCCCGCCAGGCTTCATAATGAACGGCGGCTTTTCCACATAGTCATGGCCCATATTGAGGATCAGGTCCGCGTGATCAATGGCCTGGTGAACAAAATCGCCCTCAGAGAGTGCAGCGGTACCCATATAGAGGGAATGTCTCTCATCTATCACCCCTTTTCCCATTTGGGTACAAAAAAATGGGATCTGCAAATTATTTATAAAACTACGTAAGGCATCACAAACCGGCTTGCGATTTGACCCGGCACCTACCAAGATCAAGGGGTGACTGGCACCCGCTACCCTATCCCTGATCTGGTTAATGGTGCTTGGATCGGCCTGTGGAGGGGGTGAAAGATTTGGTGTAACCAGGTGCTGGTTTTCCACCTGTTCTGCGGCAATATCCTCTGGCAGTTCAAGGTGTACCGCACCAGGGCGTTCTTCTTCCGCTAGCCGGAAGGCATTTCTGATGTCATAAGCGATCTCATTGGCATTAATGATGGTCTTAGTACTTTTAGTGACAGGCTGCATCATGTCAACCACATCAAAGAGCTGAAATCCTGCTTGCTTACTCTTTGTGATAGGTTTTTGCCCGGTTATCAATACCATTGGCATAGCACCCAGTTGGGCAAATGCTGCAGCATTGACTAGATTGGCTGCTCCAGGACCGAGTGTACTGAGACATACCCCAGGTTTACCGGTGAGGCGCCCTTCGGTAGCTGCCATAAATCCTGCCGCCTGCTCATGTCTGGTGAGAATAAATCTTATTGATGAGGTGCGTAAGGATTCCAGAAAATCTAGGTTTTCTTCCCCGGGAAGCCCATAGATGCGCTCAACACCTTCATTTTCCAGGGCCCGTATCATTAAATCACTGGCTTTGCTCATATCAGTTTATAAATACCGTTTTAGTATTGACAAATTCTTTGATCCCGTGATAGGATAACTCGCGGCCGTATCCTGAACGCTTAGTACCGCCAAATGGCAACCTGGGATCAGATTTAACTAAGGCATTTATGAAGACCGCCCCATCCTCTATACCGTTGATAAATTTTTGGGCTCGCTTCATATCAGTGGTGCATACCGTGGCACCCAGTCCGAAACTGGAGTTATTAGCTAGATCCAGCGCTTGTTCGTCCGTATTGGCAACGGTTACGCTTGCCACAGGCCCAAAAAGTTCTTCGTCAAAGGCCGGCATTCCCGGTATTACCCCGGTTAGTATAGTAGGAGAATAGTAAGCCTTATCTCGTTTGCCCCCAATCAGTATTTCCGCCCCTAGTTCAACGGATTTGTCTACCTGTTGTTCAATTTCTTTAGCCAGGTCTTCCCTGGCCATAGGTCCGATTTCGGTCTCTTCCTTCAATGGATCCCCGGAGTTGAGTTCGCTTACCTGCTGCTTATACTTTTCCAGGAAATCATCCGCAATTTCCCGGTGTAATATAAATCGCTTGGCTGCAATACAACTTTGTCCAGTGTTTTGAAAGCGGGCCTTAACTCCTACGGATACCACAGCATCCAGATCAGCGTCAGGCAGTACTATGAAAGCATTGCTGCCGCCCAGTTCCAAAACTGTCTTTTTAATCACTTTACCAGCGGTAGAAGCTACGCTGCTGCCAGCTCTTTCACTGCCTGTAAGCGTGACCGCTTTAATAACGTCGTTATTTATTATTTTTTCAACCTGCTCCACATCTGCTAATACGGTCTGGAAAAGTCCGTCAGCGCCTCCGGATTGCAGGAATATTTGTTGAATGTTCAGAGCACATTGGCTAACATTTGAGGCATGCTTTAAAATCCCTACATTACCGGCCATAATAGCTGGCGCTGCAAATCGAAAAACCTGCCACAGTGGATAGTTCCAAGGCATTATGGCCAGCACCGAACCCAGAGGCTGATATTGTATCCAGCTTTTCTCAGCATCGGTCTCCACCATTTCATCACTTAAAAATTCCTCCGCCTTATCAGCATAAAATTCACATACCCAGGCACATTTTTCCACCTCCGCCCTAGCCTCAGTTATGGGCTTACCCATTTCCAGGGTGATGTCTTCCGCCCATCGATCTGTCTCTCCTTTAAGTGTTTTGGACACTGCTTGCAACAATTCCGACCGCTCGCTAAATTCGGAGTGCCTCCAGTTCTCAAAAACTCGCTGTGATTTTTGCAGCATTTCTTCAATTTCAGGGTCCGAATGCTTTTTAAATTCACCCACTACTTCCTGATTGTAGGGGTTAACACTTTTAACCATCATATAATTAGTTGTTTTAAGTTTTTATAACCTAGTCTATAACTATACCAATGATTTTGAAATTCATTTTGTATACCAAAATCATCAAAAATTTTTAACTAATATTGGACATATTTGAATTGCTTATGGAAAGTCCTGATAAACCAAAAGAAATAGATGTTATCCTAGCGGAGCAAATTGAAACCGGCCTGCGCGAACACAGCCGTTCTCGTTTGGGATTATTGTTATCCTCGTTTTCAGCGGGGTTAGAAGTGGGATTTAGTCTGTTTCTCATGGGGATTTTGTATACGCTGTACGCTGATGATCTCTCTAACAGCAACTTGCATATCTTAGTTTCAATGGGATACCCGTTGGGATTTATATTTGTGGTGATCGGCAAATCAGAATTATTTACAGAGCACACTACCCTGGCTGTGCTCCCGGTAATCAATCGTTCCGCGAGTATACGCAGTTTAATGAGGTTATGGGGAATTGTGTATATCGGCAATCTAATTGGTGGGTACCTTTTCAGTTATCTTTTAACTTTTCTAGGCCCAAATATGGGCATAATTAACAATGAAGCATTTGAGCACCTGGCTTTAAAAATGACCGAGCACCCCTCAATGATCATTCTATTCAGCGGTGTACTGGCTGGGTGGCTAATGGGATTGTTAAGTTGGCTGGTTACTTCCAGTCAGGAAACTATAAGCCGTATTCTGGTGGTTGGACTTATCACCACGGTTATCGGTCTGGGAGGATTACATCACTCTATAGTGGGAAGTATTGAAGTTTTTGCAGGATTTTTGGTTAGTTCTGAGATTAATTGGTTACAATATTTAAAATTTCAGGTGTGGACCACCCTGGGTAATATGATCGGAGGAGTAGTTTTTGTGGCTTTAATTAAATTTAGTCACGTTCGGCCGCCACTTTCTGATTGATCAAAAACTAATAACTCTAAGGTTGCGATATGACCGTTTTTATTAAGGATTTATCATTATGGTAGTAGTTTTATACTTGCTCACCGGTTTCTGCCTGGCTGCTACTACTATACCCCGGATCCCCAGCCTTAAATGGTATATCAGAGGGTTTGATTTTCCTCTGGCTCAGATCTGTTTTTTGACCGTGATTGCTATAGGTCTTTGGGGTTATTATTATTATCCTTTGACCGCGGCTTGGCATTGGGTGGTACTAGGAGCGCTCCTTTTATGTCTGATCTATCAGGTAATGATCATTTTCCCCTACACGCCTTTGGCGCGCAATCAGGTGCTTTCCACCAAACAAGGAGAATCTTCAGTAAGCTTTTTTGCTTGTAACGTATACATGGATAATCGTGATTACCAGCGTACCCTTGAAGTTGTTGAAAACTTAAAGCCCGATGTAGTACTGCTGGTAGAAACCAACCAATGGTGGGCCGACCAAGTCGCTGAACTGAAGAACCACTATCCCTATAAAATTAGCTGTCCATTGGAAAACACCTATGGTATGATCTTATACTCAAAGCTGGAATTGATTAGCCCGGAGCTCAAATTTCTAGTGGAAGAAGATGTTCCCAGCATCCACACCAAAGTCAAATTAAACCAAGGTGCAACCATTAACCTACACTGTCTGCATCCAGCGCCCCCCAGCCCCACCGAAAACGAGTCGGCCACTGAGAGAGATGCAGAATTATTAGTGGTGGCCAAGCATATTGATGATGTTGATCAGCCCACCGTAGTAATGGGCGACCTCAACGACGTGGCATGGTCTAAAACTACCCGCTTATTCCAGAAAGTAAGTGGTTTGCTGGATCCGCGGATTGGCAGAGGTTTCTTTAACACTTTCCATGCTTCTTATCCATTTTTGCGGTGGCCACTGGATCATGTTTTTCACTCCACTCATTTTAAGCTGTTACAGTTACGACGAGGACCTGCTGTTGGTTCAGATCACTTTCCCATATACATAGAACTCTCACTTGAAGCTGATGCCCACCATACCCAAGATGAACCGATGGCGGAAGAACAGGATTATCAAGAAGCGGAAGAACGAATCCAAATGGCTTTGGGCGATGAAAAAACACCTCAGCTTAGCGCCGGCTGAAAATTGATTTTTTAAAGTGTAGAATTTTTTCTACATTCTTCGAGGTTAGTTATCTACATGTATTATCAACTTCATTGCTGGTAATTCCCCATAACCCCAAAATTTTTGGCATAAGCCTTGCGATTTTGAACAAGAATTAGATGCCTAGTACATTAATCCATAAAAATTTGCTCATCATTGATGATGAAGAGGAGATTTGCATATTGTTATCTTATGCTTTAAAAAAGTTGGGATACCGTATAAGTTGCTCCTTAACGGTAAAAGATGGTAAAGAAAAAATTAAAACCAATAGCCCGGATATTGTATTGTTAGATCTTAATCTACCAGATGGATCCGGGTTTTCATTGGTCCCTGACCTAAAAGAAAACAATTGTGCATTCTTGGTCATCAGTGCTTATGAAGATAAGCGGGAAAAGGCTCTCAGGGAAGGCGCCTCAGAATTCATAAAGAAACCATTTAATCTGAGTCAGATTACTGAAGCACTAAGTATCATTAATAGTAACGGTTATAAATGAACCACATTCTAATAATAGATGACGATAAAGACATTCGCTCTTTGTTGTCACGGTTTCTGAATAAAGAGGGCTATAAGACTACTGAAGCAAAAGATGGCAAAGAGGCTTTGGACCTTTTGAAAAATGAGAAATTTCAATTAATCCTCTGTGATTTTAAGCTTCCGGATGAAAATGGGCTGGATCTCATAAAGAAGATCAAGATAATTGATCAAAACTGTCTGATTATCATGATCACCGGATACAGTGACGTTCAGATTGCAGTCCAGGCCATGCGTTTGGGCGCTTATGATTATGTCACCAAGCCTTTATATCCGGATGAATTTTTGGGGCTGATCAAAGAAGCCTTGGGTAGCCGTTCTTATTCATCCAAGGAAATCCCCAACATTGAGAAACAGTATATCGTAGGCGTTAGCAATCAAGCCCGGCAAGTTCAGAAACATATTGACCTTATTTCACCCACTGATATGTCGGTGGTAATTTTAGGAGAAACCGGAACTGGTAAGGAATACGTAGCCAGAGCCATTCATAATAAGAGTAAACGAAAATCCTTTGCCTTTGTAGCGGTTGACTGCGGGGCATTACCAAAAGATTTGGCAGGAAGTGAACTTTTTGGACACGTCAAGGGCGCCTTTACCGGGGCCATAGCAGATAAAAAAGGGAGTTTCGAGTACGCTAACGGCGGCACCTTATTCCTGGACGAAATCGGTAACCTCTCCTATGAAAATCAAATCAAATTGCTGCGGGTATTGCAAGAAAAAAAAATCAAAAAGCTTGGCAGCAACACCGAAATCGGGGTAGATGTACGGGTACTGGCCGCCACCAATGAGGATCTATCCCAATCGGTAAAGGAAGGTAGTTTCAGAGAAGACTTGTATTATCGTTTTAATGAATTTCAAATAAGCCTGGCCCCCTTGAGGGAGCGTCGCATGGATATTATGGTATACTGCCAACACTTTCTTAAGATCGCCAACTCCTCCCTGGGAAAAAATGTGAAAGAGTTCAGTCCGGAGGCCACCGATAAGCTCAAATCCTATTTTTGGCACGGAAATCTAAGAGAGCTTAAAAACGTGGTGAAAAGAGCGGTACTTCTAAGTGAATCAGACGTAATTACTGAGGATGCTCTTCCTGATCAAATCGTTGAACCTCAATATTTTGAAACCAAGATCCAAAGCTCATATTCAAGTGAGGCTTCCAACCTTAAGTCTGTGGCAGAGATTGCGGAACGAGATGCTATAATTGAAATTTTAGAAAAAACCGGGAACAATAAAACCAGGGCTGCGGATATTCTTAAAATCGATAGGAAAACCTTATACAATAAACTAAAGGCCTATAATATCGATTTATAATATGCCTGTAGCTCCTAAACATCCCTTCTCCGACGATCTTATAGGACTGCTGGATCACTCCGTTAGCGGGAAGATAATTCTGGCGCCCCAAGGAGATTTGAAAGATGTAAAGGAATATAAAGTGCTATATGTAAATCCAAGTACCACCCGATTGATTGGAATCGCTGGTCCGGAGATAGGAGAAAAAGCCAGTAAAGTGCTGTCCGGCTTTAAGGATAACAATATACTGGAGTTGGCGGGATCGGTGCTGATCACCGGAGTTGCCTCATCGCAAGAAGCCTTTTGGAATCAAAATGGAAAAACACGCTGGCTCCTGATTCAACTGGTCAAATTATCAGAACACCTCATTCTTACATTGGTAGATCTTCATCAGCAGAAACAAGCTGAAAATGATCTGAAACGCAAAGAACTACTATTAACGGAGTCCCAAGATATAGCCAATGTAGGTAGCTGGTCCTGGAAATTGAATAAACCTGAGGAAGACAGTGTGATCTGGTCCAAACAGGTCTATAAAATATATGAGGTGGATGACCTTGATTTCAAACCAAGCTATAATTTCTTTAAAGAAACCATAGTTCCCGAAGACCGGAACAAAATAGAGCATATCATTGAAGAGGCGTTGAAAAATTCAGAGGCTTATGAGTTGAAGTATCGTATAAAAGTTAAAGGGCAGTTAAAATACCTGGAAGCCAGGGCCATTCCTAAATTGGACCAGGATAACAACCTGGAAGAATACGTGGGAATAATCCGTGATGTGACCTTTGAGAGGGATCAGGAAAAAATACTGCAAAGGTCCCAACGCCGGCTTAAGTGGATGGAAAAAGTAGCCAGTAGCCAGCGGATAGCCAAGTCCATTGCCCATGAGATTAGGAATCCTCTCACTAATATTGCCTTGGCGACTGAACAACTCCGCTCCGAAATTGATGAACAATCCAGAGATATGTTCTTGGATATGATTGCCAGAAATGGCATTAGGATAGACAAGCTCATCAAGGAATTGATGAAATCCGCAAAACCGGATGAGCTCAAGGTGGCTCGCTATGATATAAATGACATTGTTGACTCTGCTCTAGTATTAGCCATAGATAGGGCGAAACTGCGTAATGTCAAAATAATAAAAGAATACGAGCTCGATATGTGTGATGTTGAGGTGGACCAGGAGAAGGTTCAAACCGCTTTATTAAATGTACTCATCAACGCTATTGAAGCGGTGGAAGATGGATCGGGAACGGTTAAGATCGAAACTGAACTGACGGAAGAAGAATGTATCGTCAGGATCAGCGACAACGGTGAGGGTATCGAAAAGGATAAGATTTCTCATTTATTTGACCCATTCTATACTGGTACCAAAAAAGGCCTGGGGCTTGGCTTGACCACTACCTTAAGCATTATTGACAGCCACAACGGAAATATTGAAGTGGAGAGTGAAGTGGGTGAAGGAACTACTTTTATTCTCTCCTTCAAGCGCTAGGCTGTAATATTCTATAACTTACGAGCATGAATAGTTCAATTATTGTCATTATATATCTATTAGTTGCAATGATCTTTGCCTGTTCGCCTTCAGATCCCAATCAGGGGACAGTTGGCCAGGAAATCATGGATCAGAACGGACTCGCCTCGAGTTCAATTACAGGATACAGCATTCAAGATACCGTATATGTTCCCGTGTATTCCGACATTTACAGCAGGTCAAGGGATGTACGATTCCTGCTTACAGCTACCCTCAGTATTCGGAATACCAGCTTGAAAGATACCTTGATTGTCAATACCATAGACTATTTTGATACCCATGGTGAACTTTTGGTTTCATACATTGATGCTCCCATTTCCTTGCACCCTATGGCTACCATCGACTACGTTATTGAGGAAGAAGATGAAACCGGAGGCAGTGGTGCCAATTTCATAGTGGTATGGTCTGCTAAGAACAAGCACATCAATCCAGTAATACAATCAGTGATGATATCCACCAGCGGTCAACAAGGAGTTGCTTTCACCACCGAGGGTGTGTCAACCCGCAGGCCTTGACATCCCCGCCATATCTGTGGTCTATAACCAACGTTTTCTTTTAAAGTAAACCATCATCAGGGCAAAAACCACCAGCATGACACCCCATACTGCAAAATACCCATATTTATATTGCAACTCCGGCATATAATTGAAATTCATTCCATAAATACCGGCGATAAAAGTCATGGGAATAAAGATAGTAGCTACCGTAGTCAATACTTTCATTATTTCATTCATCTTCTGACTCAAAGCTGAAAAGTAAATATTGGTCAGTCCCTCTAAAGTCCTTACGGTTGATTCCGCCTCTTCAATGGCGCTTACCACCGAATTGGTCAAATCCATAAAATACTTTAAGCTCTCTTTTTGAATAAGCGGGGTATCTTTATTAGTCACATTCAACAATGCTTCCTTAAAAGGCGTTAGAGACTTTTTTATTAATTGCGCAGAACGCTTTTCGGTCTCAATGGTCAGCAGCATGGTTTTATGGGGGTTTACTTCACTTAGGAGTATTTTTTCCAGTGATGCAATCTCCTGATTGATTTTTTCAATGGTTTCGAAGTAGTTATCAAGAATGGCATCCAGCAGCTGGAAAAGTAAATAGTCGCAATTGAAGGAGCGGATAAAACCTATTCCCTCCAGCATCCTGCTTCTGATGGTTTCGAAATGGTCACCTTTTTCCTCCTGAAAGGATATTACAAAATGAGGGCCTAAAATAAACGAGATCTGCTCTACGTCTAATTCACCGTAGTCCTCCTTCAAAATGGACTTAACACTGATAAATAACAGTTGATCCGACAGTAGTACCTTAGGCCGTTGAGTGGTATCCAGGATCTGCCTTACTGTTAGCCGGTCCAAACCGAGTAGCTTGCCAATATTTGACACCGTACTGACCTCGTGAATACCGTGAAAGTTCAGCCAATAATTTTTACCTTTTTTGGCTTGATCAATAAAATCAAATTCCGATATTTCTTCCTGATAATCAGCGGAGTGCTTGTCATAAGTATACAATTGGTTTTCAACCTTATCCAAGCGGCGTTTGCCGATAAAAGCCACTTCGGATTTACCTTTGGCGGTGGATTTCTCAGTTGAATAAAGAACGTTAGTCAGACTTGATAATGATTTAATTCCGGACAGCAACAATTTGTCCGGTCGAGTAAAATCGGATGCTTTCATTTAGATCGTATTAGGTATTACAGTCCTTTTCAGGTATCCTCGCCCCCAGCCGGTTGGTAGACTCAGACCTGCAGGTTTGCTTACAAGGTAATTACCCCCATTCTATTTAACAACTGGCCACCAATGGAAATCCTTTTCAGCTTTTCGGTTGATCCTTATACACAATGGTCCGATAAGGAAAAGGGATTTCTATTCCTTCCCGATCGAATCGTTCCTTTATGGATTTGTAAAGATCGCATTTCATATTGAACGCCGTTAGATGATCGTTGGCCCATACTTGTGCCCTTAAATTCACCGACGAATCACCAAAACCCAGTACTCTGGTAACCACTGAGGGCATTCCTGCCTCTTTTTGCTCATGGGTCCGGTTGTCGATGTAGCTGGGATGTTTCATGGCCTCTTCCACCATAATAGAAAACGCCCGGTCAATATCTGAGTCATAACTGATACCCAATTCTATAAAGGCGCAGATCATTTCGTCATTAAGGCTGGAATTTAGAATCGTCTCATCACTGATGGTAGAGTTGGGAATTACGATTCGGCGGTTTTCCAGGCTATTTATGACTGTATGCCTTAAAGTAATGTCCTCAACCAAACCAAAATGGTCTCCCACCCGTATTACATCACCCACTTTAAATGGTTTAAATATCACTAGAAAAATCCCGCCAACTATGTTGGAAAAAGCCTGTTGACTGGCAAAGCCCACAATGGCAGCCAAAATGCCCGCACCGGCAAACAGAGAAATGCCCAGGTTTCGCAGGCTAGGTATCGAGTAGAAAATCACAATGATTGCTACTACTGCCATGATAGCGTTAACTGCGTTTTTTAAGAAGTAAAATTTGGTGGGGTCCATGTTCATGTCCACAGAGGACTTTTTAACCTGTCGGTTAATGGCCATTTTGATGATCTTAGCTACCAGCCAAGCCACTATCACTACTATGATGATAAAAACCAAATGATTGAGATGAGGGTTTTCAAGAATTTTCATAACTCCAAGGGTCTAATTTACTGATGGAAAGCTAGTCTAATCTTGATAGAATTCCGAACCTAATTCCAGCTTAAGTGTAAGAGATCCAGTAGCGACCAGTTCATTGTGATCAACCCTGCAAATTGTGAAAAATTGGATTAACAGTGAATGGTTTTGGCTTCCTGGCTAAGCTTGACCAATTCAATATTAGGGTAAAATTCAGTGTTTAGTTCTCTTTAGAGCCTTCTTCAATCTTTTCTGAGGCTTCCTGATTATCTTCTGACTCTGGCTGAGGTTCTGGCTGTTGATGTTCGGCATCGGTATCGTATTGCAATTTCACAAAAATTGGGAAATGATCGGAACCAATATCCGGTAAACGCTCAAACCCGACCAGCTTAAAATCATTGGAATGAAATATATGATCCAAAGGCCACCTCAACATAGGCATATCGGCATTGAAGGTGTTGTAAAATCCCCGCCCAATACGGGGATCCAGTAGCCGGCTTACCCGTTGGAACAACCGGGTGGTATGTGACCATGCCACATCATTGAGATCACCGATAACGATGGTCGGCCGGTCATTGAATCCCGAGGATTTAGCGATGATCATTAATTCCGCGTCACGGGGCGCTGATGATGACTCCTCAGATGGGGTGGGAGGTTTAGGGTGCAGGCAATGGAACTTCACTAGAGTCCCTTCAGACAGTGATATCATGCCGTGGATTGACGGAACATCCTCTTGAATCACGTATTTTATTTCCACCTGCGACAATGGTAATTTCGAATATAATGCCATACCATAAGTATTCTCCAAAGGTATGGTGCGATGGTAGGGATAGTCGCTCTCCAGACCCTTCATCTGATCCACCCACCACTGGTTGGTCTCTAAAAGCAAGAGTACATCGGGTTGATACTTTGGCAATAATTCAAGTAACTTGTCGGCTTGTCGATTTTTCTGAAAGACGTTAGCTGAAATAATACTTATAGTATTATCGGGATCTTTTTTATCTGCCATAAGCACTTGTGGCTTGGCAAAAATAGTATAGGGATATATGCGATAACTTAAATATCCCAGACTGGCAGTCAACCCAATAATCAATAGATAATCATATAATCGCTTTTTCCTGATTCCAATTGAGTATATTACTAGACAAATGATCACCAGAAAGGCAATTTGAAGTTGGGGAAAATCGAATATCCGGATCCACCAGGCCTCTCCCTTAATAGCTGGAATAAATGAGCTGATTATCAGGAGTGCGCTCAGTACCGCAAGAACAATCTTCATGAAGACCTTGACAGCTAGATGCCCCTTCCCCGAATCAGCCGGAATAAGATGGCTATTATGGCAAACACCAATAATAGGTGAATAAACCCTCCTACGCTGAAATAAAAGAAACCCAACAACCATCCAATTAAAAGTACAATAGCGATAATATACAGTAAGCTACTCATAATAAGTTTATTAAGGTTTAAACAAATATGTACAATTCACCTTTTCCGGGAAAGGTATAAATACGATTCCAAAATGACATGAATACTTGATTTTGCAAGTTATCATTTTACTGAAGCTTGTAATCCTGAGGCCAGGGATTTCCACCAAAAATTAACAGCAGACTTTGTGGTATCTCTCTGAAAACTTATAGGGCCCGGCCTTAGATCCTCCTTGGTATTGTCACGCTTTACGATGAAGGTATTAATGAAGAATCCCCCGACTTTTTTAAATAGGTTAATTTCATCCTTTTGCTCGTTCAAAGCAACCTTAAGGTCGTGGTATTCCCAATCCAAGTTGCCCGTTGATTGGGTTTGATCGTGATCAATCCAAAAGTCCAGGTGATCAGAAATTCCTGAAGCGATATGGGTATTGGTAACCAAGGCCAGCATGGGATTGACTTCAGTTACGTCCATGCTACTAAGGCTTCCATATACCCGATAGCGTAATTGATCATAGGCAGGTATCTCGAAGTATGCGTTCAGTGAAGCTTGGCCTACGAATATGGCTTTTGCTCTAGCCTTTATGACACTATCTTTTCTGCTATCAAATTTTCCAATCCCTATTTCAATAGCATTGAAATCCAGCTCACCTGCATGAGTCCATTCTTTAACATGTTCCCGGTATTTTATGTACAAGCCACTAATTTTCATGGTATCGTACTTTAAAGACCAAGGCATTTTTTCCACCCACTCGTGAGGAAGTGGTTTGTAAACCATCTCTCTCTCGTCCGGGCGTTTGTCATAATAAATATCAATATAGCCGGTGTCTATTTCCAGTTGCTCAAATTCCAGATGATCATTGAAAAATAAACTATCCAATTTGAGTTTTTCACCCCGAATGGAGGGAATTGATACCTGGTACCAATGGGTCTTCTGCCCAGTTTGAGCAGCAACTTCATTTTCCGGATAGGTGGTATCCACTAACAGATTTTCAATATAAAGGCGATCTTCCTCGGAGTTAAATCGCACCGATTGAACGTTGAACTGATACAGATCACTGCCGGTATCTACCACCAGGCTGTCAACTTCAATATCCACCTTATCATACTTCCAATCGTCTTCAGGCTCCTTAAAAAACCCAGTGACATATAAGGTGGGACAACCCACGGCCACTATCTGCGGTACTGAGTCGGTAGTTTCTTTGAATGATACTTGGCCCCGGTCGGTGGTTATCTTTGATATGGTAAAAGGCGGAAACCGGCTGCCTCCTTTCCTTAAGCAACTTAAGTAAAAGTCTCGGGTAGAAGGATCACGAATGATTTCCAGGTTCCACTGAGAGATCTTCACTTCTTCCACCATCAGCTCCCGATTAAAAATCAAATTATACCAGGAAAGGTTATCAATGAGCACATTCCCAGCCTGAATATGAAGACTGTTGTTCTCTCCCGGCTGACAATCTTTAATATGAACTCCCAACCCCTCAAATTCCAGCAGCGTCCAGGGCCACTGGCTTTTCAGTTCATCATAATCAATGGTGAGAGAGGCTTGAGTCTGATTCCGTTTCTCTATAATTTTTCCCAGATAGTGCTTGATCGCTACAGGAACACAAAAATAGAGTAATACTAAAAGTAGGATAAAGCCTGTGGCAATCCACAATATTTTATTCATCCGATTTACCTGATACTAGAAGACCAAGGCGAATAGCCACCAGATCAACGCAACCAACGCCAGTAATATAGCGAATAATATCAGCAGGACGGTAGCAATTATCCCTTTTCCACTGCCAGTATGCTTACCCTGTTGATAGTGTTCCCGTAATAACTGCACATTGCGGTTGTTAGCCTTGTAGAAAACATCGAAGACATTTCCCAGCAAAGGAATACTCCCTACCAGGGTGTCAATTACCACGTTACCAATCATCATCAGGGCTACTTTTCTACTGGCCCCGTACCGATACATGTTCCAAATTAACATAGCACTTACAGCATAAGTAGACAAGTTGCCGACTATCGGAATCAGGCTTAGGATTGGGTCAAGCCCAAATCTAACTTTCGTACCAGGAATTCTGAATTTGGAATCCATAAGCACGGATATCCGATCAATCCACCTGAATCTTTGATCAGTTTCAATTTCCGGATAGCCTTTATGGATGTCTACTGCGGCTTGGTCCATTTGAGGAACGTTGGTTATCGGCTGCGATTCAATATGATCTGGATTAAAAAAGTAATAGGTGAAAAAATCCTGCCTCCTGCCCGATCATATTTGATCATTTGAAAAAGTTATCCGCTAAACCCGGCGGAAAAAATGCATTATTAGTGATATGGCCAGCAGAATCAGGAAAATATAAAATATGATCTTGGCAATACCAGCTGCTCCGGCTGCAACCCCACCAAATCCGAACACCGCAGCGATCAAAGCAATTATTAAGAAAATTACAATCCATCTAAGCATGATTTTGATATTTAGAATTGAACATAGTTAAAACGCTAGTCTTACCTCAAAATAGTGTCCAGCAATTGAGAATAATTGATTTTCACGGTTTTAAGTAGGTAAACGGCATTTTTGATTTATTTTTATTTCCAGATGTGGACAATATTGCCTGATTTAGCACAAGAATATGGGTAAATTTTTCCACAATTGACCGGTGAGTTGCCGGAAAATTAGTCTTCAGTCTTTGATTACTTTGCCGGATTCATCTATTTCCACATCATCGTTCTTGCCTTCATCCTTAAACTCCACATCGTAAAAAATCCCTTTTTTATGATGGTCTACCCATTCAATTTCGGCAATTTCATCCTTATCGTAATCATCCTCTATGGTTTTTTTCACCGCTTCAGGAAGATCCTCCATTTTTACACTTTCTTCAGTTTCCAGCCACTTCCCGGACCGGTCGTAATCGGCTCTAAGCTCCCGCTTACCATCTTTGAATTGAGCTTCATAGTTTCCATGGTCGTCGGTGGACCATTCTACTTCTGTGGCATTACTATACTTTTCGGCAAAGTTCTTCTCTGCCAATTCCCGGGAATCTTGCTGAGCACAGGAATATAATGCGGACAAGCTAATGAGCAGGCTAATTATAAATTTCTTAGTGTACATATCACTAGTGTTTAAGTGGTTATGAAATAATTATAAAAATAAGCCCATCACCGTACTGTTATTAGTAAACCAAAACCTATATGAAACTTCACTAAGTCCAGCATCGGTGTGGGCTAAACGCTTCAACTGATAGCGCACCAGTATTTCTTAGAAAATGGGTGACCGGTTTTGGAGTCCGGTCACCCAATGGACAATCCTGGGTCGTGTTGTGGGATTAGCGATTGCCCAATATTATTACCAAACTATATACCAAACCTGGCACGTAAAACAGCAAGGTTAGTAGTAGTGATATCCAGAATCTATTGGTCACACCACCCTCATAGATCAACATACCTACCGGAGGAAGCAAGATGGTGATAATAACCAGCAATGCTAAATTCATGTCGGTGTCGGTGGTTTTATCGTCTAACTTCATCTTTGCCAACGTCTCCTCTCTCAATTCCCTGCGCTCTTCCTTACTCATAGACTTCAACTGTTGTTTCACCTGCCTAAGCACTTGCTTCTCTTTACTTCTTTGATCTTTCAAGTCCTCCTTGCCGGAAGCAATAGTTTTTGATGGCTTCTGGTCGGTAGGTAGTAATTCAGCTTCAGGGGAACTTTCGTTGGAGGCAGTTAAATCAGAAGGGTCTTGCAGGTTTAACTGATCAAGTCCCAATTCTTCATCTGACCAATAATTCTCTTGCGAAGAATTAGTTTCTTTTGACACTTCCTTGTCCAAATAGGCATATGGAGTGTAATCCGTGGGTTGAAAACTTCTGGTGTACTTGGGTGAACATGAGATGATCGACGCCATAAGAGACACCAAAAAAAGTTTGAAATAAAATTTGTGCATATCTGTCTATTTTATTGGTTGCAAATTGAAGGTAAATAACCATGCCATTAAACAAAACTTCATCACCAAGATAAAATGGCCTAAAATACCACCGTAAGTGTGGAAATTTACATACGGATGTGTAGAACCATTGCCATATAGATTAAGCCTTATTGGAGAGGCAGTTATCCATATTGAAAGGCTGCCATACCATACCGCCTCTTTCAGTACTCTCTGATTCCTACAGCACTACCCGGTCTCATCCCGTTACCACCAGGGTTCCGATTACTTACTCCACATATTAATAACATTAATCGATAGGCCGTGGCATAATAATTTCTCCCATCTTAAGAAACATTAATTTTTTGAACAAATAATATTATAACATGAAAACCAATAATGAATTAATAAATGAATTAAATGAAGTGGTGGAAAAAAACTACGATGCCATCGAGGGATTTAATAAAGCTGCTACCAAAGTAAATAACTCTGAATTGAAGCGGTATCTAACTGATTATGCAACTGAAAGATCTCGCTTTAATCAAGAGTTGCGTAATGAGATCAACGCTCTGGGGGGTAATGCCGTGGATGAAGGATCGCTGACCGGCAATTTACATCGTACCTGGATGGACATTAAAACTGCTTTTACTAATGACAATGAAGAAGAGATTTTGGAAGAATGTATCAGGGGAGAAAAAGCTGCATATGATGAATATCAGGAGATTCTTCACGAGTATGATACCCCCTCCAACGTACGTAACGTGCTGAGTAAGCAAAGTGAAGAGATACGAAGGGAACTTGAGCAGCTCAGGGGCTTAGAAGAACTTTACGACTAATTAATCCTTCATAGATTTGGTAAATCTAGGAATCAGGCTGAATTTCGGCCTGATTCCTTCATTTTGATTATATTTAAACTAATGAAAAAACTACTTTTAGCAGGCACCACCATTGCCGGAGGGATCATATTAAAGGCCATACTGGAAGTGGCCTGGGAGAAACTACATGATGAGCCGGCTCCCAAGAATCCAGCAGCTCCATCCACTACCTGGGGTAAGGCAATATTATGGACTCTTTCAACCGCCAGCCTGGCTGGCCTCACCAGATTGGCCATCCGAAAATCCCTAACAGAAAAATTGGATCTGCATCCTGATGAAATGTCTGCTGCCGATGGCAGTTCCTGATCAATCCTTATTTTACAGCGCATTTTTTTAATTTCCCGATTGTATTCGCAAGGGTAAATAGTTATCTTTTACCTAACTTATCTTAGGTTTCATGGCTGTTACAGAATTGTTGGTGAATGATCGAAAATACCAACTGGAGGTGGATCCGGAAATGCCTCTATTATGGGCCATCAGGGATTATCTCGGATTAACCGGGACTAAATTTTCTTGCGGCATCGCTCAATGCGGTGCCTGTACCGTTTTCCTGGATGAAGTACCGGTGAGATCGTGTGTAGTGCCTGTATCAGCAGCAGCGAATAAATCCGTCACCACCATCGAAGGATTGTCTCAGAAAAATGAGCATCCGGTACAACAGGCATTTATCCAGGCGCAAGTTCCTCAATGTGGTTACTGTCAATCCGGACAAATTATGAATGCGGTAGCGTTGCTTAATAATAACCCAAACCCCAACGACCAAGAAATTGAAGCTGGTATGGATTCCGTTTTGTGCAGATGCGGCACCTATCCCAGGGTCAAGAAAGCCATTAAGTTAGCCGCTAAATCATGAGTTCAGCAATTACCCGGCGGAGTTTTTTGCAATGGTCCGGATTATCCGGCAGCTTATTGATCCTGGGATACCTTCCCGGTGATGCTGGCAGCAACCGAATTGTAGTAAATCTTAAAGATAATATATCCGTTACCCAACTTAACCAGTTTATTGCCATTGACTCCAATGGGTCGGTCATATTGTTCAGTCATCGGCCGGAAATGGGCCAGGGTACTTTTCAGTCAATTCCTATGATCTTGGCGGAAGAACTGGAAGTAAGCATGGACCAGGTAGTGATCAAACCGGCACCGGCGAACAGGGAGTTGTACGGTAGCCAGATAGTAGTAGGGAGTCGCAGTATCCAAACCGAATTTGATAAGCTACGGTTGATGGGAGCTGCTGCCCGTGAAATGCTGGTCACAACTGCAGCCAAGCGCTGGGGAATTTCAACTGCTGAATGTAAAGTGTCTGATGGCATAGTTTATAACCACCAAGGTGCGAGTTTCAAATACGGTGAATTGGTTGAAGAAGCCAGTAAATCAAGTGTACCAAAGTCTCCCAAGTTAAAAGAACCAGCTGATTTCAAAATAGTGGGTCAACCTTTACCCAGAAGGGATATTCCCTTGAAGACCAATGGGGAAGCAATATTTGGTTTGGACGTTCAGGTACCTGGAATGTTGTACGCAACAATTGAACGTTGCCCGTACTTCTCCGGATTGATAGCGGACTACAACCGCGATGAAATTTTAGAGTTGGATGGCGTTGAATATATCTTGGAGACTTCACGTGATTTATTTGGTAATAGAATCCCTGGTGTAGCCATTTTGTCAAAAGATTACTGGTCAGCATTTAAAGCCCGTAAGGCATTAAAGGTTAAGTGGGATAGCAAGGGCAGAGAACATATCAACCAGGCAAACTTACAGCACGAAGCGCGGCGGGCTGCCAGGAAGCCAGGAAATGCCCTTTTCTCCACTGGTGATGCTGATAAGCTATTTGATGGCGCTAGTGACATCATCGAAGCTTCTTACGAAACTCCCTACCAGGCTCATGTACCCATGGAGCCCATGAATGCTATTGTGCACGTACGGGAGGACGGGGCAAGTTTTTGGGGCTCAACCCAAAACCCTAATGGTATGCGGTCCTTCCTGGCTGAGAAGTACAATCTGGCACCGGACAAAATTGATATCAATTACACATTTATCGGGGGTGGTTTTGGACGAAGATCCAGATCGGATGTAGTGGAGGAGGCTGCGGATCTCTCCCATAAAGTCAAAGCCCCGGTGAAAGTAGTGTGGACTCGAGAAGATGACCAAACTCAGGGACCCTTCAGAGCCTGTAGTCTGAATATATGTAGAGCTGTTTTGAATCAAACAGGAAAGATCATCGCCTTTGAACATAAGGTGGTGGCCCAGGAAATCCGAAATCAGACTGGAGACGATCTAACCGCCGGCCGACAACTAATGGGAGGTATAAACGTCGACTATAAAATACCAAACTACAGCATAAAAGGTGTTTTGCTCAAAAGATACATTCCTATCTCCTACTGGAGAGCAGTCTATCATTCTACTAATCCTTTTGCCCAGGAATGCTTCATTGATGAGTTGGCCCACCGGGCAGGAGTTGATCCTTTGCAGTACAGACTAAATATGCTAGATCATCCCCGGTATCGCAGAGTTTTGAAAGAAGTTGCCCTAGCAACCGATTGGGATGCGCCCACTAAAGCAGATATCGGTCGAGGTGTAGCGGTGGTAGAACGATCCGGAGCCTACTTTGCCATGGTAATCGAAGTGGCCAGGAACCATAAAGGCATCAGGCCCACTAAGGTGACTACGGTTATAGATTTGGGGATCTGTATCAACCCCGACACGGTAAAAGCTCAAACCGAAGGCTCTATTATAATGGGGTTAGGAGCAGTATACGCTGGTTTGACCGTTGAACAAGGGGCAATTGCGGAAAAGAATTTTAATACCTACCCCCTGCTGACCATGTCGCAATGTCCCGAGATTGAGACTATAATCCTAAACAGTGATGCTCCCCCCGATGGAGCAGGCGAAGCGGGCCTCCCCACGGTGGCACCTGCTCTGGCCAATGCTATCTTTGATCTCACCGGGACCCGTATTCGAAGTTTACCGCTGGATCTTGATGCCTTAGGCTAGGTAATTTCATATTTATGGATGTATGTCGATAATTCTGGCCTCTGCCGTAAGTCCAATTCTGCTTCAAGTGGTGGTAATCGCCTTGATCCTGCTGGTGGTTGGATTTGTTCTAAAAATTTTCCATCAGCCTTATATAGTCGCTTACATCATATGCGGTATATTATTGGGGCCCAGTGGGCTGAGTATAATAAGTGATGGTGAGCTCATTACCAATCTGGGATCAATTGGGTTGGTTTTACTGCTATTTTTCATTGGAATGGAGTTTTCTCTCGCCGACCTGATAGGCAATTGGAAGATCTCCGTAGTAGGAGCTTTAATGCAAGTAGGTATCAGTGTAATGCTGATCTACTTGATAGGCAGCTACCTGGATTGGGGTTGGACCAGAATCTTACTTTTTGGATTTGTTATTACCCTTAGTAGTACCGCTGTGGTATTCAAATTATTAGAGGAAACCGGTGAAATTCACACCCCGATGGGACAAACCGTTGCCGGCATTTTACTCACCCAGGATATCCTGATCGTACCGATGCTTATTGTTATTGGATTTCTAGGTGATGAGCCGATTAGCACATCAATAATGATTAAACAGCTGATAGGTTTAGTGCTAATATCTATATGGGTTATATGGATACTAAGGAAGAAGAATATAGAATTGCCTTTTGAGGCAGCTATTGAACGTGATCACGAACTACAGGTGTTTGTGTCGTTGGTGGTTTGTTTAGGTTTCGCTGCCTTTACCGGTATATTGGAGCTATCTACCGCTTTGGGAGCCTTTCTTGGGGGAATATTCGTTTCCAGCTTGAAAGCCACACGATGGTTCCATGATAGCCTCCATTCTTTTAGGGTAATTTTTGTCGCCTTATTTTTCTTATCTGTCGGTTTATTATTGGATATCGAATTTATGATAGCAAACATCAAGATAATATTGGGGTTGGTGGTCCTGGTTCTTTTGACAAATCACGGGATCAATACCTTGATAATGAGAATATTTGGCAGAGATCTTAAAGAAAGTATTTATGCCGGGGCTATATTAGCCCAGGTGGGAG
The DNA here is from genome assembly GCA_965224285.1 of Cyclobacteriaceae bacterium. Lineage (GTDB taxonomy): Bacteria > Bacteroidota > Bacteroidia > Cytophagales > Cyclobacteriaceae > JAJCYK01. The sequence continues at coordinate 433,437 of OZ245043.1, read as the reverse complement.
AATTTAGCTTTGTGTTAGGAGCTACCGCTTTCATGGGAAATATAATTGATGAGTTTGCCTATCAGATTATTGTATCAGTGATTTCCTTGTCGTTGATAATTAGTCCATTGTGGATATTAATTACCAAATCCGTTTTACACCGTCCACCTAGCCTAAGCAGCTGAAAATTCTAATAGCCGCCACAATTCTGAAATCCAGGGGCTAGATGCCGATGGTGGACATATCCCTAATCAACTGCCATGGATTGCCCAATGGTGTAAGCCCATTTCTTCGCGTGCAATATGGGATTTAACTCTAATGAGGCGAGAGCGCGGTCTGGGTTGCAATTCAGCTACCCTCAATTATTTTTAATAAAATGGAGGTTACCATGGCATGAGTATGACATAGATAGGTGTATGCCCATCATTCATTTCTATTTCTTAATTGCTATGGGATGGGTCCGGTTAAGTCCGGACCCTATTCTGATTGGGCTACACTCCGACCTTTGACCTTTAAAATCACTATTTGGGAGACCAGTGAAGTTTCGAAAGCGTAATTTACCTCCCGCATGTTGTAGTTATAGTTACACTTTAACCCATACAGCTATGTCGAGTTTAAAAACTATTACCTGCTTTGTACTAATTTTTGCGATCACCTTTGCATGTAGTGAAACGGAAAATATTGAGCCCGTAAATCGATCCTCCAATGATTTGGAGGCATTTGAAGGGTTCATGGAGGTTAAACCAGTAAATGTAAAACCAGTTAATTACCTACCACTAACCCTGGAAATGCAATATTCTGGTCAGGGCAATTCAAATAAGATGGGCGATTTTAACATCAAGACCTCACACCTTGAACAGATAGCCCTGGGTACCCAAGAATTCTTTATTTCAGCTGGCTATTTCACTATTGATGACCATGATGGAAATTCCATTTATGGCTCTTACAATGGAAGCGGATCGACCTCACCCAGTCATCCTCGCCAAAACTGGTATTTCCAGGTCGAAGGCGGTATCGGGGATTTCGCACAAGCTACCGGGCGATTTACGGTATCATTGGAAAATCAAAAATCGGCCCTTTCTGCGAATACCCTAAAAGCGGTATTGCAAGGAATTCTAAACGAGAACCCTTCAGGATTGTAACCACTCGGTTTGGGTCTTATTTGATTGGTCCCTGCCTGACCAACTATATTTGCCTGGGCGCTTATATCAATCCAGAGCTTGTTTGAAAGTGGTAAGAGCCCTTTCACGCGCTTCCTTGTGTTCCACAATGGGATTACAGTATCCATCCGTTTTATATTCAGGTACCCATTTTTTAACATATTCATGGTTGGGATCAAATTTCTCCAATTGAGTATGAGGATTGAATATTCTAAAATATGGAGCGGCATCTACCCCTGTACCGGCAGCCCATTGCCAATTGCCGTTGTTTGAGGCTAAATCGTAGTCCAATAATTTGCGGGCGAAATAGGCCTCACCCCACCTCCAATCAATTAGCAAATGTTTGGTGAGAAAGCTTGCCGTGATCATTCTCACTCGATTGTGCATGTACCCGGTAGAGTTTAATTGTCGCATCCCGGCATCTACCATAGGATAACCGGTTTGCCCTTTACTCCATTTTTCAAAATCTGATCGACTATTTCGCCACTGTAGTTTATCATATTTGGTATAAAAGTTTTCCTTTACCACTCTTGGAAAATGCCATAGAATCATTTGAAAAAAGTCTCTCCATATCAGTTCGCTGAGGTAAACTTTACTTTGAGTCTTTGCCTGGTTTACTAATTTTCTAATACTCATGGTGCCAAACCTCAAGTGAATTCCAATTTTGGAAGCCCCCTCCCGAGCGGGATAATTTCTGAGTTTTTCATAATTCTCCAAAAGTTCCTGGTCGACCTCAGATGCAGGAAATTTCTGATCATTAGCTTTGAATTTCATTTCCTTTAAACTGGTGATCTCACGCCAGGTATGCTGGTGGTAATGATCAAAGTACAAGGCGCTGGGTAAAACTTCCAGTTTGTCGGATGGTAGTTTGGCTTTCCATTGTTTACTGTACGGCGTATAGACTACATAGGGATCCCCGTCGTCCTTTAGGATCTCATCGGTTTCGAAGATGACCTGGTCCTTGAAAAGATTAAATGAGATACCGTTTGACTGCAGTAGCTCTCCGATCTTCTTATCCCGATCACGAGCGTATGGTTCGTAGTCGCGGTTGGCATAGACGGTCTGCACCTGATATTGGGACAATAATTCTTTCCATACTTCAATGGGCTTACCGTAAAAAGTTGAGATACAACTACCTTTAGATTTCAGTTGTTTATTTAATTCCCCTAAAGTCTGATGTATAAAAGTTACCCGGGCGTCATCACTGTCATCCAGATCGTCCAGAATATTCCGATCAAAAATAAATAGAAGCAACACTGGATTATCACCACCAAGCGCATGATATAGCGCCACGTTATCATCAAAACGCAGATCACGGCGAAGCCAGCAAATATTAATTTTAGTTTCCATGTTTATTTTGGATTTCTAATCCCGTTCAACCTCGGATTCAAGTTTCAGCACCTTATTCCCGTCTAGCTGCTTGATCAGTAAAGCTTTATTGCATTTAGACCCAATACGCTTTACTTCCTGACCCTGGACGGTCCTGGTTACCGCTTTCTTAAATGTTTCTAATACCTTACCATTGGCATATCCCTGGCCCCATTTCCATTTGACGTCAGTTCCTTTTCTTATCATTTTATATCGGTGAAAGTTTAGGTAAAGTGAACTCGCTGTTGACTATTTTTAGATTAATACGGCCATTGGTTAACACTTTATCCTCGAGAGAACAAACTAAAAAGCGCTCCATATGTTTTAAGTACAGTTAAATTTTACAATTAAGCGCAATGATCGATGCAACTATAATTAGGTCTAGGCCTAAGACATTAATATAAACCATAACACCACGATAAATTTATGGGCATCGTAATTGTAGGGTAATTTGGCAATTCAATATCCTAACGTGAAAAATCAACAATTAAATGGCGTCAAAATCAAATGGTTCAGAGATTAAATTAAATATGTCCGAGTTTAAGGATGAGATTAAAACCCGCAATCCCCATGAACCGGAATTCTTACAAGCTGTAGGTGAGGTAGCGGACTCACTTGAGTCTTATCTGATAGAGCAGGAAAGCATGGAGGAAGTGGAGCTTTTACGGCGGTTATGCGAACCTGAAAGAATAGTAATATTCCGAGTTCCCTGGATAGATGACCGGGGAAACATGCGGGTAAATCGAGGATACCGGGTGCAGATGAGCAGCGCTTTGGGTCCTTTCAAAGGCGGTACCCGTTTCCACCCCTCGGTAAACCTAAGCATATTGAAAATGCTGGCTTTCGAGCAAATTTTTAAAAACAGTTTGACAGGTTTGCCACTGGGAGCTGGAAAAGGAGGATCCGATTTTGACCCTAAGAGAAAATCTGACCTGGAGATCATGAAGTTCTGTCAAAGTTTTATGACAGAATTGAGTAAATATATTGGAGAGGATACCGATATACCTGCAGGTGATATTGGGGTCGGTGCTCGTGAGATTGGTTATATGTTCGGACAATATAAACGGATGAAGAACTTCGCCAGTGGAGTACTCACCGGAAAGGCCCTGGAATACGGGGGTATTCTGTTACGTCCGGAAGCCACCGGATATGGCAATGTATTTTTTGCCAAAGAGATGCTGGAACATCACGACCAAGAGCTAAAGGATAAGATTTGTATTATATCAGGTTCTGGAAATGTTGCCTTACATACCGCAGAAAAGCTTTTGGAGTTTGGCGCAAAGGTGATTGCCCTTTCAGATTCCAGTGGCACTATTCACGATCCCGATGGTATTGACGAGGAAAAATTAGCATATATTAAAGAGATAAAACTGCAGGAAAACGGCCGTATTAAGGATTTCACGGATAAATATGAAGCTGAATACCTGGAAGATCAAAACCCCTGGAATCTCAAAGCGGACCTGGCATTCCCCTCCGCTACCCAAAACGAACTGCATAAGGAGGATGCTCGACAACTAATTGAAAACGACTGTTTGTTGGTCAGTGAGGGGGCAAATATGCCTTGCACCTCTGAGGCGGTTGCTTTATTCAGAGAGGCAGGTATTCTATACGGTCCAGGTAAGGCCGCGAATGCTGGTGGGGTAGCAGTTTCCGGTTTAGAGATGGCTCAAAATGCTTCCGGGATTGCCTGGTCCAAAGATAAAGTGGAAGATGAATTAGCTCGCATAATGAAGAATATTCATAAAAAATGCCTGAAACATGGAAGTATCGATAGCAGAATAGATTATCTGGTAGGCGCAAATATCGCTGGTTTTATACCAGTGGCCAGTGCCATGAAAGCCCAGGGAGTGGTATGACTACCGTTTAGTGTAGCATAAAAAGGTTAAGTAAGAATACAGCGGAAAGAATTGGAAAGCTGTTGAGCAGTAACCATTACGCAATTGAAATTTTGAACAAATCCTCTGTTGAAGCAACATAATAAAATGTTAACCGAGCTTTTTAAAGAGTATCGGAGGATCAGTGATACTTTTAACAAGTTTCTTTGCCAAAAATTCACTTTAGCCCACGACTCACCCTCATTTTCAGACCAGGCTCAACTCAAAGTGGAAAAAGTATGGATTGATATGGTGGGGGCATTAATACATCGTAATGGCCCCGGTTTACTAGAAAGATCATTTGATGCTCTTAATGAAGTAGAGGTGGCTATAAATGATCTATCAAAAGCAGATCCTGAGTTCTCCAGGGATATGATGGTGAAAAAGCACCGTGAATTCATCCGGTTGGCCACTTTCAAAATGACTAATTTAAAAGCAGCTCAACCTAGTGATTAGTACCAGCGGTTGACTGACAATACCTAAAACCAAGGGTAATCCTTGGAATAACATATCTATGAAAAAATTCAGAAGCCTTTTGCTGTCATGGTACCGAACTGTGGTGAGTAGTATAGCCTTCTACCCCACCCTGATCAGTGTGATCTACATTGTTTCAGCTGTAGTTGCATTAGTATTAGAAAAATATGGAGTAACGGAATACTTGAAAGAGCACGCACCCCTGCTGGTAGTAACTAACCTGGATACTGCCAGATCAATGCTGAGTACTTTGATAGGAGGACTTATTTCTTTGATGGTATTTAGTTTTTCTATGGTTATGATACTGTTGAATCAAGCTTCCACTAATTACTCACCACGACTATTACCCGGACTAATTTCAAATAGGCGTCATCAGCTAATTTTGGGAGTATATCTAGGAAGTATCATTTTTTGTATACTCATACTCATTTCAACACAACCAGAGGTAAGTACATACCAACTGTCTGGCTTTGCAGTGTTACTGGCTATTGTTTCGGGGATCGCCTGCTTGTTGTTGTTTATTTATTTCATCCATTCTATTTCCCAGGAAATACAAGTCGGTAACATCCTGAACAAAATTTTCCGCCAGACGGAGAGTCGTTTACATTCTATTGAACCCAATAGTATCTCAAAATTACCCTCCGAATTAACTCGAAGCAGCAATATGCATGATATAGCTGGCGATACCTCGGGATACTTTTCTCATTATCATAGCGAATCTTTGATTGATTTGGCTGAGGAGTATCAAACGGTACTGCATATCCTTCCTGTAAAAGGACTTTACATTTTGCAAGGCACCCCGTTACTTCGCTCACAAAAGAGCTTGACTACAGAACAGGAGCAAGAATTACTACAGCACTTTCAATACTACGACCGGGAGTTCGTTGAACAAAATTATATCCTGGGTTTTAAGCAAATCACTGAGATAGCCGTGCGGGCCATGTCTCCAGGTATAAATGATCCGGGCACCGCCATTAACGCCATCGATTATCTTACTCTTTTATTCAAAATCCGCCTAAATTTGGGGAATTTCGAATCCTATGGCAATAGAAATGAGGAGCCTAGGTTGTTTATCTCGGCGGTTAGTTTTAAGGACTTACTTTATAATGTAATGGCTAGTTTGAGACAATATTGTAAGCATGACGCGGTGGTTATGCAACGATTAGCTGGAATGCTCAATACCCTGAAATCGCAATCTCAAGCAGATGCGAGTTATCAAAAAGTAATACAACAACAGATTGAGTTACTCCTGGCTGATGGTGAAGCCTTTCTTAAAAACCACTCGGATCTGGATAGATTACGCAACATCTTAGTTGATCTCTCCAAGGATTGATCTCATGCTCAGGGTAAAAGTCTGAGCTAAATATATCCATACCATTATCTCAATAGCCAGGCTTTATTATATTTGATCATCTAGTTGGAGTAGAAACTTCCATTATTTCGCCAAGGGAAATGCCCTTAGATCAGCATCAGAACGCCGCAATTCTTTTCTCAGATATTGAGAATTACACGGCAATGATTCGTGAACGAGAAAGAGATGCCATTGAAATGGTTAATCGCTACCAGAAGGTTCTGGATCATTTAGTTTCGATGTACCAGGGACAAGTTATGCAACACTATGGGGATGGTAGCTTATCCGTTTTCAATAATCCTGATGACGCTTTGGCTTGTGCCCTTTCATTACAACGGGAACTACAAAGTTCAATCCCCTTGCGAATGGGATTGCACTATGGACCGGTAGTATATCATCAACAAAAAGTTTTTGGGGACACCGTAAATGTGGCCTCGCGAATTGAGTCATTAGGACAACCTGGTACGGTGTTGCTTTCAAGAGAATTACAGGAGGCCCTATTAAGCCCTACTTCCTTCAAATTTACCTCAATGGGTTGGTACCGGTTCAAGAATATTCCAAATAAAATGGAAGTTATAGCCCTGTCAAATCCCGGATTGCCTATACCAAAACCGGGTACTTTGACCGGCAAATTAGAGCCTAATAAATTGCCCGCTAACCTCATATGGGCTCTGACAGTGATAACTGTTATCACTCTTTTGGTAATATTTTATAGCACTCAAAAGGAAAAGAGCGATGTCGACGCAGCACAGTTGATTTCCAATGAGCCGGCAATTGCAGTCTTACCATTTAATAACCTTGCTGCAGATTCGTCTCAGAAATATTTTGCGGAGGGATTAGCCCGGGAAGTCATCGTACTGTTAACGCAGGAACCTAAGTTGAAAGTAACCTCCCATTCCTCTTCCTTTACTTTCAAGGATCGGGCAGACATCTCCTCTATTGCCGAGAGATTAGGAGTACGTTATATTTTGGACGGCAATGTAAGAAACTCAGGAGACTCAGTGGGTATCAGCACGGAACTTATTGATGTTTGGGAGGATCGAAGGGTATGGGAACAAACCTGGTTGAAATCCATGGATGATATCTTCATGGTGCAGCAAGAGATAGCTGATTCAGTCAAAAACGCTTTGTCATTACAAATTATGGCGGTTGGTCGCATTCAATCCATGGAACCTAAAGATCCAAGGGCTTATACCTTGTATCTTCAAGCAAAGCATGTAGGGCAGCAGGGAAATTTACAGGGTATGAAAACCGCAGTAAATCTGTTGGAACAAGCCCTTAGCTTGGATTCTATTTATGCGCCAGCATGGACTTATCTGGCAGTTGTGACCAATCGAATGAGCAATATCGGAGCCATTGATCCCATCGAAGGCCATGAATCGGCAAGAACCTATGCACATGCCGCGCTTTCCATTGACAGCACCTCATCAAGCGCCTGGAGCACTTTAACCAGCATCGCCATATATTTTGACCGAGATTTTAGTAAAGCAGAGACCTATTTGCAAAAGGCATTGGTAACAGACCCCAATAACTTAAATAATTTGAAACTATCCAGTAATCTGGCCTTTTGCCTGGGCGATATTGATAAAGCCATCGAAATGGATCTCAGAGCAGTAGAAATAGACCCTGTGAATGCTAAGAATTTCCTGGATCTAGGATATGGGTACTTCAACAACTATCAGTTTACCCTGGCTGAGGAGGCTGCCCGTCAGGGTCTGCTGATGAATCCAGAGTACCTTGGAGGCCCCTTTTTATTAAGCCTTATTCTGATGATGCAGCAAAAATATACTCTTGCAAGAGAACAAGCCAGATCAGAGCCCTACCAGATCTTGGAATTACAGGCCAGGGAACTGATAGCTACTACCACCAAAGAAGTGGATTCCGCAGACTATTTCTTGGATCAGTTGTTATCAAAGTATGCTCAAGTTGCTCCTTACCAAATTGCTCAAATTTATGCCAATCGCCAGCTTGCGGACAGTGCATTTAAATGGCTTGATCTGGCCTACCAATACCGTGACGGAGGGTTAGTGCATGCGCAGTCGGATATTTTTATGAAAAATTTAAAGACTGATCCACGATGGGGTTCGGTTATTTCGCAAATGGCCTATCCCAATAAATAGGAGCTACTTATATTGCATAGGCACCGGATCCTGAGGTTTAATCAAATCCCCTTCCCAATAGACATCTCCATCTCGATAATCAATTAATCTGATATTATTTCCCGACGCTGGCGGCTGACTGGCTGGTATATACGCTGATAGATGTTGAATTACTTTTTCATATTTCGAGTTTTGAGCCAGGTTGTGCCACTCATGTGGATCATCAACTAGATCATACAGCTCATCAGAACCATCGGCGTACCGTATGTAGCGCCATTCTTCCGTAATTATCGCGTGATTGCCGGGACCATGGGTGCATAGGGCAGGTTTGGATCTGGATAACTCAGGGTTAACCAAAAGTGACAGTAATGATTCTCCTTCAAGATTGTGGTTTGGGGGTAGCCCGGCTAGCTCTACCAGTGTAGGATAGATATCCAATAGCTCCACGGCCTCTTTACAGGTAGAGTCTGCAGGAGCAATTCCAGGCCCGGCAAATATAAGCGGTACCGCAGTTGATTCCCGCCATAAACTATTTTTACCAGTTATATCCTTAGTCCCCAGGTGATAGCCATGGTCCGAAAACAACACCACCAGAGTGTTATCGGTCAAGCCTTCATTTTCCAGCGTTTTAATCAGTCTTCCTACCAGCATGTCGACAAAACTAATACTGGCCAGATAGGCCCGCACTTTGGATTCCCATTGCCTATGTTCTTTTAACCAGGCCAGCCTCGGCTCCGGCAGCCTCCAATGCAGGTACCAGGCAAACTCAGGGATATCGGCCCGATCATTCTGCTGGACTTTTGGCAACAACCCTGAGTTTGAAGAATATAAATCAAACCAGTGCTGAGCTGCATACAAGGGCACGTGAGGGTGACGAAACCCAACAGATAAAAAGAATGGTTGGTCATCAGGCCGGTCGGTCAAGTTTTCTATAGCCCATTCAGCGACCTTCCAATCATCCTGTAGACTGTCATACTGGGGAAACACTCCCCAGTCTACCAACGGGTGGCCGGTAGCGGAAACCAACGGCTCATCAGGTCTGGGGAAAAAACCACCTTTAAAGCCCCAGGTGGTAAACTCGGGGCCATCACGCCGGTCCTCTTCCGGAGGATATGCATCGTGGAAAACTTTTCCGGCGCTCATGGTATGATAGCCATGAGCTTCAAAGTATTGAGGTAACGTAACCCAGTCACGGTAAATAGAGATTGAACGAAACCAGGGGCCTAAGGCATAAACCCCGGTAGTTGTTGGTCGAAGCCCGGTTAGAAAACTGGTTCTGGAAGGATTGCACAAGGGAGCCTGGGCATGGGCATTGGAGAATGATACTCCACGGGAGGCAAGCAAGTCAATATTTGGGGTCTTTACCATAGGATGGGTCCCAAGATGCCCCACCCATTGATTGAGATCGTCAATGGTAATCAGTAATATGTTCGGTGGCTGCTGCTGGGCCTGGAGCTGGATATTAATAGCAATCAAAACCACCATCTGCATCAACCCCAACGACCAAGGCCTAACATAAATCTGGTATTTGATTAATTTAAACATAGCTCCGAATGGAATAAAGATATAACTAATCTAGAAGATAAAATAAGGGGCTGTGTTACCTACCGTTGCTAATACTTCAGAAATGGAATTGATTGATGGTGTTATAGAATTGCCAATAATCGGCTGCATAAAAGTACTGCTAATTATACCTCTCAATTAGTGGTCGCTACAGTAAGTTATTTGTTTATAAAAATTATTCAAGGTTCTAGTGCAAGCAGGTCTTACCTAATGGTATCATTTGCCAGACCGCATTAGTTCTCCATGGTAATGCTAAAAATCGAATAGGCTTGGTAACCAAAGACTAATAGCGGGCACATAGGTGACTAGAAACAACCCAATGATCATGGCTATTAGCAATGGAATCAGCGGTTTTACCACCTTTTGTACCGTGGTATTGGCGATGCCAACCCCTACAAATAATACCGATCCAACCGGAGGAGTACAGAGACCAATACATAGGTTCAAAACCATAATAATTCCGAATTGCACTGGATCAATGCCCAGCTCAGTTACTACCGGCAGAAAGATAGGGGTAAAAATCAGCACTGCAGGGGTCATATCCATAAACACCCCCACTATCAGCAATATCAGGTTAATGATAAGCAGAATTACAATTTTATTGTTACTCAAGCTCAATAAAAATGCACTGATATCCTGCGGTATATTTTCAAACGACATCACCCAGGACATGCTCATGGATGCTCCGATCAGCAACATCACTATGGCAGTGGTGACGGAAGATTCCAATAGGATCTGAGGCAGCGCTTTTAAGCTAATTTCACCATAGTAGAATCCCAGGATCAGCGTGTAAAGCACAGCAATGGCTGAAGCTTCTGTTGCGGTAAATATTCCCATAACAATACCTCCCATAACCACCACCAATAACATCAAGCTGGGAAAAGCCATCACGAAAGTTCGGATGACCTCCATAAAGCTATGCCTATCTCCTACCCTATATTTATACTTCTTGGCCCACAGGTATGAAACCAACATGAGTAGACCTCCGGTTATGATGCCCGGGAGGTAACCCGCCAGGAATAGCGCCGCGATGGATACTCCGCCGCTGGCCAGAGAAAACACAATCAAGATGTTGCTAGGCGGAATTACTAATCCCGTAGTAGCGGAGGTTATATTAACTGCGGCGCCAAATGGACGGGAGTAGCCTTCCTTTTCCATTTTTGGCCCTAATATGGAGCCCATAGCCGAAGCAGAAGCCAAGGCTGACCCGGCTATAGCCCCCATAAGCATGGCGGCCATAATATTGATCATTGCCAGGCCTCCAGGTAAAGATCCTACCAAAGTTTTAGCAAAAGCTATCAACCGGTCCGCTATGCCACCTTTATTCATCAGCTGACCTGACAATATGAAAAAAGGTATGGCTAACAAAGCAAAGCTATCCAGGCCGGTGCCTATCCGTTGTGCAATGGTGGTAAAGGCCGGCATAGCGGATATGTTAACTAAGGCAGTCAATATCGAAGATATGGCAATACTCCAGGCCACGGGCATGCCAATAGCCAGCAGGCATAAAAAGCTAAGGATCAATACCAGTACCGGGATGTACTCCATACTATTTCCGGTTTATTAAGTCGTTGGTTTTATAGAATAATATCAATAAACCACTTAGAGGTATTACCAGGTAGACTAAAGCCAATGGAATTTGGAGCGCCGGTGAGTATTGCTCCAATATATAGGTCAAGTAGACCAATCTGGACCCTCCAATAACCAACACCGACAGTGAAAAAGCCATGATAACAATCCTAATTATGTTTTTCAATACGGCGCTGGTCCTATTGCTTACCACGGTTTGAACTATATCAATGGCAATGTGCAATTCCTTTCCCGATACATATGCGGCGCCTAAGATCCCCAACCATATCATGAGGTAACGTGCTAATTCGTCAGTAAATGAGCTTGGTGTTCCTATTACATACCTGGAAAATACCTGCCATAGCACGTTTACCACCATTGTTGCCATCAATCCTATCAGTACCCCGGCAATTATCCTGTCGACTTTAACTCTCAGGTTCATTCCACAGACTTTATTTGCTGGATCAGTTCCCACATAGCGGGGTCAGATTGGTACTGTTGGTATATGTCCGCTACACTCTGCACAAAGGGTGCTTTGTCCGGTTTTATTATTTCGACACCAGCCTGTTGCACGGCTTCCAGCGCCTCTGCCTCCGCGGCAGCCCATAACTCTCTTTGATAGTTGATACTATTCAAAACAGCGGTTTGAAGCCAGGTTCGTTCCTGGTCGGTGAGCCCATTCCAAAATCGGGTCCCGGCTAATAATATGTCTGGTAAAACGGTATGCTCATCCAGGGAATAATACTTACACACCTCATAATGTCTTGAAAGATAAAAGGAAGGTGGATTATTCTCTGCTCCATCTACTACCCCCTGCTGTAGCGAAGTGTACAATTCACCCCAGGAAATAGGGGTTGGAGACCCCCCCATAGCCCTTACCATATCCATGGCCGTCACACTTTCCATCACTCTGATCTTCATGCCCTGCAAATCTGACGGTGCCGAAACAGGCCTTTCCTTGGTATAAAAACTGCGGCTGCCCGCGTCGTAATAGCCAAGTCCTTTTAAAAGATATTTTTCTCCATCCGCCAATAGTCTTTGGCCTATAGGTCCGTCTAAAACTCTAAAAGAATGAGATCGATCTTTAAAGAGAAAAGGCACCCCGAATACCTTGATGTTGGGGGCAAAGTTTTCCATTACCCCGGATGAAACTTTGGTCATGTCCAAACTTCCAATCTGCAACAATTCCAGGCATTGCCGTTCCGTTCCAAGCTGCTGATTGGGGTAAATTTTAATTTGCATTTTCCCATTTGAGAGCTGGCTTAGGTCCTCCCCCAGTTTGACCATGGCCTGATGTACGGAGTGATCCACATTAAGGCCGTGGGCCAGCTTGATAATTTTATTTTCAGATAGGGAATTACAGCCTGACATCAGCAGCGTAGTGGCGGCCACCAGGGTTAAGCTTACTTTGCCCCAGGTCGTCATATGATTGAAATAATGTGAAAGTTTGCCATGAAAAATCATATCATCATGCCTGTGTATCAACCCAATCTCTGTTGTCAGATATAGTTACTCCCACAAAATGTTGCGGGGGGATTTGAACCCAAAATATTCTTTAGAATTATAATAACAAATATCTACTGATTTTTTAGCTATCCTCGATTTGTCCCTAGGGTATTCTCCCAGATGCATTTCCTGACCCAGGTCATTACACAGATAGGGCGGAAATATTTGTGACGGGAGAAGTGAGGAAAATTAAGTTTATGGAAATATCTGGAGATCATCCACTAAATTCCAACAAATAATCGGACATCTGGGGGGTAAATTCACTTCCATAGACGCCCCGGGGCATTCCTAAGTCGTAAGGAGAAGGAGGCATCCATTGACTTCTAACGCCTTCGATCGTTAAGGTACCACCGGGATCCAGGCTGGCGAAGGCGTATAGTGGATCACGATAGGGTGCTATATTAGGTAAAGACTTATATCGTTGGTAATATTCTGCGGGAAATCTATCCGTGCTACGATATTTATCATCCATCCATTGATAGGACATACTGTTTATTTCTATGTAATCAATCTGGTTTTGACGATGATGAAAATCTATATGATTATGGCCATTAAAACAACAAATGATCTTTGAGGAATGCTCTTCCAGTATTTTTTGGATTGCTAAACGGTTTTTGATACCCCATTGATAATGCCAGAGACTTTGATGAGAGAATACGATGGTCGGCAATTCAGTTTGCAGCAGATCTTCATGGAGCCATGCTATTTGATCCGGATCTACGAAGGTGCGGTATCGATTGTCCACATAGAAATTAGCGCGATCATAAGCGATGTATTTGCCATCCTGGTAAAGGAAATTAGCATCCAGGACTATAAAATGAACGCCATTCACATCCCATGAATAATAGGTTTTCGGCATGCTCCAAAATTCCAGCATTTCCTGTTTGGAGTTTTTATCCATGTCATGATTTCCCAGCACATGATATCTGGGGCCTGCAAAATTTTCCCAGATTGATAGAAACTCCCGGTTTTGCTCAAGTCCCATACAAAAATCCCCCAGCTGCAAAATAAAATCAACCTCCCTCCTTTTAGCTGACTCGATAAATTTTGACAAGCGCTCATCTGCATCCGGCATTAAATCCTTATGGACATCTGCCACTATGCCAAATTTTAGATGTTCTGTTGCTATTGAGGCAGGTTTGAAAGACAACACCATTGGTGAGAATAGTCCCCAAGCGGTACTGGCCGCTAATTTTTCAATAAAGCTTCTCCTGTTCATGAAATAATCAACTAATTGTAAATGCAGGACGCTAGCATAGCATTAAGGCTAAAATAATAAATCATTCTGTCTATGGTGCGGTTCCCGGTATTACTTTAATTGAAAAATCTGTATTGGCGAACGGCTCAAGTTGCAAACTTTATCCAGGCGAGGGTTTTTATTTTAGACCACACCACCTCCGGCTTAAGTTTAGCCGGCGTAACTTAAGCCGAACCGCTAACAAGTTCTTAACTTTCAATTCCGGGGGGATCTAAGTCGAGTTATCCTTTAGGGCCAGCACTATGGCAGTTATACTTAGCCCTATAAACAATAAGATCTCCATAGATAAGCCCATAACGGCAGCTGGCGCCAGGCCCAGGCTTGCCAGGATGAAGGCCAACTGGGCTAACCCGGTAAGGATAGCCAACAGATATCCGTCTCTACTTCCCCCGAAAATACCCAAAATGATCAATGGGCCCATCAAAGCGGTGCCGCTAAAACTCAACCTAGCCAACAGCACCAAATGATCAGAACTTAACAAAGTAAATATCAACACTAAAATCGTTAGAATAACAATAAATATCCTAGTGATTTTAAGTGCTTTATCATCTTCAATATCTATTATTGAACGAAGTTCGGTTCCCAGGGCAAACAACTGTGAATCTGAAGTCGACACTGCAGCTGCGATCAGTCCGATCAAAGCCAATGCTCCGACCACTTCCAGTTGGTCATATAGCAATACTTGCCCGATAAACCCCTGAACATCCATTTCTGGATAATTAACCGCACCGTACATGCCCATAAATAGTGTGGGAAGGATTACCAGCAGGGCAAAAGACCCCAGTCCAATAGCCATCCGTTTTAAGGCTCGCACATTCTTCATGATCACAATTCTGGTAGAGATCTGTGGCTGCGTGTAGGGAAGTAACATGATGGATACTGCCGAAATAATAAAGAACTGAGTAGTGAAAAGGCCTTTGGGGCCAGGAACCGAAAGCAATTTTGACTCCACCTGGTTTACCGCTTCAAACATTTTTGCCGGGCTACCAAAATGGCTTAAACAGTTGAATCCGATTATCCAAATCACCACAAACAAGATCAGGCCCTGTAAGGCATCATTATACATGATAGCCTTTAATCCACCGGTCTCACTATATAGTAAGATCACTACCAATATAATCACACTCCAAAGCCAGGAACTGAGCATATTGGGAAAAGCTGCATCTAAAAAGAAAGACACTCCCCTGATCTGAACGGAGATGTAAGGGATTAGAAAGATCAAAGCTCCTACAAACGTGACATAGCCAGCAAGTTTCGACTTATAGCAGGATCTCATAAAGCCAGCCATTCCTTGGTAATCCGTGCTCCTGGCTTTGCTCCTCATTATCGGACCTAACCGTACCAGGAGATATACCATCATGGCATCAGCCAGCGCCAGGAAAATCCAGGCTCCAATACCATGTTGCCGGAAAAAATCCGGCATACCGATCATAGTGAAGGCACTAAACAGGGTAGCAGCAGTGGTTAGTAAACCTAAAAACAAGCTGGTGTTCTTACCCGCTAGTAAATAGTTCTTGGTGTTCTTCTTCTTTAGTTTGGTGGTCCTGGCCAGCACAACCAAACAGCCTAAATAAAATGTCAATACCAGTATGAAACTGGATGTCATGATTCATCATTTGATATAACCGCACCAATCCAGGTTATGGCCACAAAAGCTAAACTCATCAATATACCAACCCACAAAGTATAAGGTAATCCCCACAATTCGGGAGCTTGTCGATCCATAGGAATCACTATGGCAGTAAAGCTTGCTATCAACATAAGTACTGCCAAAAGATCCAGTACCAGTAGCTTAACTTTAGTTCTTAATGGATTATTTTTCATAGGCGGGGTATACTTAATCCGCCGTCAATATAGATAATTTGACCGGTACAATAGGGCATCTTCCCTGTTATCAAGGCCCGAGCCGCCTCTCCGACCTCATCGGATATACCTACACGGTTTTGCAGGTAGTCACCTTTCTCCAGCATCTTTTGATAACTCTCCAATACCGGCTCGGTCATATCAGTTCTGATCACCCCAGGTCTGATTTCGAACACCGGTATACCCGAAGACGCCAGCCGCAGTGCTAAAACTTTTGTCAACATTCCCAATCCGGCTTTAGAAATGCAGTATTCTGCACGATTGGTAGAGGCCATTTGGGCAGAAATCGACCCGATATTCACCACACAGGCTTTAAAATTGGCATTTTGTTCGGTCTGAGCAATCATATGCTTGGCCACCTGCTGCGATAAAAAAAATGGCGCCTTAAGATTGATATTCATTACCCGGTCGAAGCTCGTAATTGACACATCCAAAGTATCACCCCGTTCATCCGGGGCTACTCCGGCATTATTTACCAATACATTGATATTATCAAATCGATCCAGCACCTGGGAGAGCAAGCGGCTAACCGCGGTTTCCCCAGAAAGATCAACCTGAAAATATTCGACTTCTGCAAATGCTCTGAGTTCTGTCAATAACGCTTTTATCTGATCTGATGATCGAGTCCCATTCAGCGCTAAATTAAATCCCTCCTTTGCCAGAGCCCTGGCAATACCCAGGCCAATTCCCCGTGTACCTCCGGTTATTAGTACATTTCCTTTCACAAGTTCAGATGTTTTTTTATTGATTTCAGTTTTTGCGCCTGAGGCATTTTTTTATAGAATGGATCCAAAGGATAACATCCCGAAATTAAATCATTACGAGGCGCTGTAGTACAATCTGAAAAAGTACGACAAAGCTTCCCTCGCTGTAGTTTTTCTCCTCGTAAGACATCCAGGGGCAATTCTGGATAACTCAGTACCATCCTTCCCAAACCTATAAAGTCGGCTCCCTTCTGGCGAACTACCGCTTCGGCCACATGGGGCAGCCATTCCTGGAGATAAGAATAGGCCGATCCCACCATAATCATTTCCGGAAAACGCGATTTTAGTTTTGCGGTGATGTTTATTTGTCGAGCCACCCCTGCCAATGGGTCTTCCGGAGGCAAATAACCATCCGACGGCGGGAACAGTGCCGGACGCTGGATATGGGGATTGTAATAAGGACTACCCGCAGTAGTGCAAATCAGATCAATTCCCAGTTTCTGCAGCTCCGATAATAACTGGCTAACCTCTTCAACGTCGATCCCCGTACCGCTGGTGTCGCCTCCAAAGGCCTCCCGATATTTGCCATTGTCCTGCCAGGGAATACCGGCACCAGACTTATCAGTCCGAAAAGGGATCCAATCGAACACACTTAACCTAACTCCAATAGGTATGCTGGTTGCGGCGCGTAAGCCCTGTACTATAGAGCGCAGAAAACGAAGACGATTTTGCAGCGATCCGCCATATTTCCCGTCACGATGGTACGAACTTAAAAATTCATGCCCCAGGTAACCGTGACAATGCTTGATATCTATAAAGCCAAATCCAGCTTTGGCCGCAAATTTGCCGGCCTGCACAAAATCGTCCACTAGCCGATCGATGTAATCATCTGTAATTAACGGATAGTCCGGAGGAAGCCGCAACTGGTTATTTAAAATCGAATGTCCATAAAGGATCATAGGGTTCGGCTTACCGCTGGGATTGGCATACCTGCCTGAATGGGTAAGTTGAAGTCCTACTAACAAATCATCGCTATTGCCAAACTTTCTCTGGTGAAGTTCCAGCATATTGTGTATGATCTTTTGGTAGGAGTCCACCGATTTATCATTTATCACCAACTGTCTGGGATTGGCCCGGCCATCATGCCTGACAGCTACCGCTTCACATCCCCATAGCAGTTTAGCTCCGCTGCAGGCAAAGTTGTTCCATCTGCGAACAGTGAATTCAGTGGGCATACCGTCATTGGTACCGTCCCACCCTTCCATGGGAAGAATAGCGAAACGATTACCCACCACCTTGCCCCAGGGCAATTGGATTGGCTCAGCCAGGGCTAGGTCCCCACCACTTAATTGACAAAATGGCAATTGAATGCCGGAGGCTTTCAAATGAGAAAGGAAGTCCTCTGGGGTCTTTAGCTGAGCCATTCTGGGGTATTTAGGTTTAACCTTGGCCATGCCGTGTTTGTATACCACTAAAAAATGTCAGGTACTCTCCATCGTTAAGCACCCTTTGTAAGTACAGCGCCAGTTCCCGGGCGTGATAATCGCCCCACATAGAAGATTCGCTATGGGGAATGTTACTGCCTGCTGGTATCCGGTCCCAGCCCCGGGGACGATGATAAATAGAATGCAACACCAGACCCTGATGATTTTCATCTATTGACAGGTAAGGTTCTTGTAAAATGCTATTTGTTACAGTCAATCCAGCCTGCCAGTATCTTCTAGCTGCCTTATTATCAATTGGTTCCAGAAACTTTCCCATCCTCAATAACCCCTGGGCGCTGATAACAGCTGCCGAACTGTCTACCGGCTCATAATCATTGAACGGATCAGCGCGTTTTTCTCTCCAATTACCCAACAAACTCAATCCAGGAGCATGAGTATCCCAATAGGGTATCCCATCTATAGGAGTATGGGTGAGATAATAATCGCAAGTAGCCATGGCAGCTTCCTTAAATATTTCCTTCACCTTTTCTCTTCCTCCCAAAGCCGACAACTCTTCAGATTCGTCTGTCAGGGCGTCCAGAAATTCCAACTGTTCGGCAAAACCCAGAATAGCCCAGGCAAGCCCCCGGGTCCAGGTAGAATAGCCACTAAACCCTTGCTGGGTAGAAGGCGTACGGTAGCATCCATCATTTAAATTAAATACGGACTCATGGGCGGTGCGCCCCCTTTCGTCATAGGTATCACGACCTTTACCATAGTAAACCGAGTATCTCGCGGTGGTTATGCCATGTTGTATAGCTCGGGTTAAAAGATTAAAAGATGTATCATTTTCACCTTTTACTTTATGCCCCAGCATATGCCCAATTTCCAGAATACGGATGGTTCGCAGGGTATCCACAAATAGAGAATGAGGCCCGTTAAAGGAATATATATATCCCCCTTTTGATAGGCTGGTCCACCTACGAGCCTGTACTGATGCCGATGTCTTCAAGCAAACCGATAGGTATTCTTCCAGCCATTTGTCTTGAGAAATTCTACCTTCTCGATATAGCCGCAGTAAATTCCCATATGTACTCTGAATGTTAAACCCATGGTCATGCACTCCGAAATGAGTCAGATGTAGGGGCATATGGCGGCGGACCTGTTCCAATGAGGTATCCAGGAACGATCTGTCGTCAGTAGCGTCAAAATGTAGGATAGCGGATCCAAATTGAAAACCCTGGGTCCAATTGGTCCATTCTTGCCCCTGATAACGTCCATCTACAGTAACTACCGGTACTGAATCATTAGAACGTCGGGAAATCTGGATGGCATCTAACTTTGATTCAGATAATTCCCAAACACGCTTTAAAATTGCTGAAAGGTCTTCTACTTTAAGCTTACTGTTAATGTTCATCTAACCTGGCCAGAGTGGTGAGTACCTTGTTAAATAAAAAGCTAATAAAAGAAATATTCATTTAAAATTATCAATGGTAGGTCATTTAACGAACCCCTAATGCCTTAATCCTCTGACAATCGCAAACTATGCGCAACCCTTCCCTTGAAAATAGCATCTAAGCATAAACTACCAAATGGAACATTTATTCAAAACCATATCCGCCACCTGCATAGTGATACTTTTTACCGGTTGTAGAACGTCTCCCCAGGCGCCGCCCGATCAAACTCACCAAGCAAGTATGGGGTACCAACATCTCCTGAAGGCGGGTATTGAGCGCGGGTTTCCCGGAATCATTTTGGGTGTTAGCAAAGGACACGAGCCTGTCTGGGTGGGAGCTGCAGGTTTTTCCAACCTAGAAGAGGAAATATCGATGACTGAACCTGACCAATTCCACATAGCCAGTGTGACCAAGCTTTTTACCGCAATAGCAATTCTACAGCTAATCGATCAAAATCAAATACGGCTTGATGATTTTGTATTTCAGCTAATTGACGAAAAGTTATTATCTGGAATTCCTTATGCCAATGACATTACAGTTGCGAACTTGTTGGACCATTCAAGTGGAATATATGCTTTTAATAATGACCTGGAGTATGTTGAATCCTTGATCGGGGACACCGCTTTCGAAGAAAGACAATGGAGTGATACTGAGCTTCTGGCATTGGCTCATAGAGATCGAGCAGAACCGCAAGGCACTCCGGGATCGGGACACTATTACAGTGATACCAATTACGTAATATTGAAACTGTTGATGGAAAGCGTAACCAAACGACCGTTTAGAGAAGCCATTAACCACCTAATACTACGACCACTGAAGCTCGAGCACACTGGTTTCTACTATCAGAAATCAGCTAATGATCAATACTACACTGCACCGACAATTGAAGGTTACCTTAAAAGGTCGGAAGTTATAGATGATTTTATCTCAATAAATTCAAGGTTTACTCAGGTGTTACCAAATCTTTACCACACTTCCATAGCTGGTGAAAGATTAGACGCCTCATCTGGTTTAGTGAGTAACGCAAAGGATCTTCTAACTTTAGGTAATTCACTTTACAGAGAAGACCTACTTTCTCAGCAAAGCTTAGCGTGGTTGTTATCCATCGGTAATGACTTGAATGCGGCCCAGAAAGATGTAGTAAAACAAGGTGTTGTCACCGCGCGATATGTGTCCTATGGATTGGTTTATACTTCCCTGGGTGATGGTCCCGGAGGTACAAATGTTATGCTGGCATATCATCCTGATAGCAACTCCCTCATAGTGGCATTCACCAATATCTTTGGTAATTTTGACGAACATGATTTTTTTATTGATGAACTGGTCCCGGCTGTAATTAAAGGGAAATAGTCTTAATATGTGGGTCTTGTGTGGGTAATATCCAATATCTTACTTGATTAGATGTCCATCCTTTACTTACGGGGAAGTTGGTTTTAATCCAGGATTTAGGTTATTTAATAGCAACATCAACCCCATGAGATTAGCGCTAATATTAATTTGGCTTATAGTTCCTTGCTGGATATTCTCTCAGCAAGCGGCCGATGCCACCTTTCAGCCAGAAATTTCAAGCCCAGCTTACGAATCAGGTATGGGTCCCGTTATTTTCATCGATGGAGGCCATTTTAACTTCCATACTAAAGAAGGGCGATATAAGCCGTTTGCAGACTTGTTGGAGCAGGATGGCTACCGGGTGCTCAGCTATCAGGGAAGCTTTGACAGCACCCGGCTGAAGAATAGTAAGATCCTGGTAATATCTAATGCAATGCACCAAAGCACCGTGGACAATTGGGTGCTGCCAAACCCTTCGGCATTTACCAGAGAGGAAATTGAAGTGATAAGATCCTGGGTTCAACAAGGTGGCAGATTATTTCTAATCGCCGATCACATGCCCATGGCCGGTGCCGCACAGGAGTTGGCCGCCGCATTTGATTTTGAGTTCACAAATGGATTTGTGATGGATACCCTGGCCAAAGGCCCTTCCTATTTCAAACTCCAGGACAGCACCTTGCATCCCAGTACCATTACCAGGGGCCGTGACGACAGTGAGCAAATTCAACAGGTCGCTACTTTCACCGGGCAGGCCTTTAAAATACCCGATGAGGCTACCCCTATTTTAACTTTCGACCAGCATCATGTAAACTTGCTGCCAGACACTGCCTGGGTCTTCAATGCCAAAACCACCCGCCACAATGCCAAAGGGTGGCATCAAGGTGCTTTTATGGAATATGGCAAGGGCCGGATAGTGATGTTTGGAGAGGCCGCAATGTTCTCCGCCCAAGTGGCCGGACCCAATCGGGTAAAAGTAGGTATGAATCATCCCCAGGCTGGTGAAAATTATCAGTTGCTGCTGAACCTGATTCATTGGTTGGATGGGATACTCTAAGAGACTTACGATCCCAAACCCGGTGAAAATTTTTCAAGATTATACCCAGGGGAATGGAAGTATGCTGGGCTGTTTTATTTAAAGGATGTTACAGGGATAATTGGTGCGAATAACCCATCTGGTATTACTTTAAATTTAGGCAGGTCTAATGGGCTGGGATTTTTAATGGAATACCACCACAGGCCATTATCACTATAACCCATAACTATTGAGATATGAATCAATCATTAACCAAGATCGCCCAATCAGTTGAGGCATATTGGCAGCAACTATTAGAACTCACTCCAAAATTGGCTGTTGCTTTACTGGTATTTATAATAGGGGTGCTGGTAGCAAGATGGATCGGGGCTCTGGCTCACCGTAAACTGGATCAAAACTCATCGGATCCACTCATGAGTAAATTTTTGGGAAAGGCGGTGCGTTTCGTACTAATAATCGCCGTTTTCATGATGGCCCTTAACATTGCTGGTTTCGGGGCAATTGCCGGAGGTATACTGGCTGCCGCGGGAGCATCAGCAGTCATATTTGGGTTTGCCTTTAAAGATATTGGTCAGAAT
This sequence comes from Cyclobacteriaceae bacterium, assembly GCA_965224285.1. GTDB lineage: Bacteria > Bacteroidota > Bacteroidia > Cytophagales > Cyclobacteriaceae > JAJCYK01. Next base: position 410,848 of record OZ245043.1, on the reverse strand, counting down.
TTTATTGCCGGAGTCATTCTGGCCTTTAACCGCCCTTTTAATGTGAACGACACTATTAAAATGGGAGATATCTTCGGTAAGGTCAAAACCCTGGAATTCAGATATACCAAGATCAAAAGTTTTGACGGTAAGGACATTTATATTCCCAACTCCGATGTGTTGACCAAGCCGGTTACCAATTATACTGAAGACGGTTTCTTCCGTTGGGATTTCATGGTGGGTATCGCCTATGAAGACAATATTACCGGGGCAAAGCAAGTGGTGTTGGAAACCTTGGAAGCTCAAGAGGATGTTATCTCCGACTCAGAACATGAAAATTTTGTAATAGAGGAGGAACTAGCGACCAGTACAGTTAATCTTAAAGTTTTTTTCTGGGTAGAAACAGAGGATTTCCGGCGTCAAGCACTAATCACTAAAGGAAATGTAGTTAGAGTGGTGAAGGAAGCTCTGGAAGAAAATGGATATTATTTACCTGCTGATATCCAGGAAATAAAATTATACGGCAGTGAGAAGAAGTTTCCTATTGTGCTTATCGATGAACGGGACGAAGCTGAGCAATAATTGTTAATGCCTTCCGGTAAGATGGCTGGGTATCCTCTAAAGGCCAGGCTGAATTCGTGATTTTTAATTTGACTCACGGTACCGTACCACCCACTAAGTCAACGGGATCTGGGTTCGCCAAACCAGTGGGCGAGTCGGTGGAATCGATGACATATACTTCCATACCTTTTTCTTTATATCGACATGACTCAATTTCATAGTCCACCGGCGGATCACCAGGTTATTTTAGTAAGTGAATTGTTGGATCTCACCGATGGTGAAATTGTGCATGGTTCCCATGGAACCAAACTTACGGTATCCCTCCACCATAGGTTCTAACCATTTTACTACTCATGGGCGTTAGGCAACAACATCATCACATCTTTATGAAAACAATGGTCAAGATCATCATATTGTTGGTCTAACCAGCCTGATTAAATTCCGTATTGACTGTTCTATTAGGATCACTACCTTCATTAATGGTCAAGAATATGGTTCCTGTAAGGATACTCACTACTGAGTGCCCTCTGTGGGTGAATTCATCACTAGGAGCATCTGGTTGATCGCATACCAGTGATTTGGGTAATTAATTCCACAAATATTGAGGATTTTGCTAGGCAAAGCGCGTGGCACACCATCTGTTTGGCCCTAATAACGTTGGACTGATTCTTGATCTTCCTATGATGATAAAGAAAAGGAAAAAATCATGAAAATTTTTACTCGGTACCAATACCCTATGAAATTTGCTCAAATCATCACCCTGCTAGCGGCCACGGCCATTGTTTTACCTATCAAAGCTCAGGACGTTCAGGCGTCTCTATTCCATGAGGCTGACCGGATGATGGGTTTAGCTAAAAATGCTCAAGCTGACATACTATCACCTCAGGCCTACGAAGATGCTATGGAGGTTTATATGGAAGCAGTGGAGGATTATAAGGAAGAAGATGACCTGAAAGATATTCGAGAAAATCTCGCAGAAGCTGTGACTAATTTCAATAAGGCACTGGAAAATGTAGAATTAGGTCAAGTGGTATTCTCTCAGACCTTGTCTGCCCGTTCTGATGCCATTCATTCTAATGCCAGTTCCTTTGTTAAGGAAGTTTGGGAGGAAGCAGAGGAAGAGTTCCGCAAGGCTGCTGAAGAATTGGAAGAGGGTGATGTTGAGGACGCTAAAGAACATGCCGCAGAAGCGGAACAAATCTATCGCAAAGCGGAATTAGAAGCCATCGAAGCGAATTATTTGAATAATGCCCGACAATTAATAGAAAGGGCCGAGAATGCCAAGGTGGAAAAGGTAGCTCCCAAGACCCTTGCTAAAGCTAAGAATCTCGTTAAACAATCGGAAACTGCTTTGGTGGAAAACCGTTATGACACCGACGAAGCCCGCTATTACGCCCAGGAAGCTGAATATCAGGCTGCATTAGCCATGCATATTGCCCAAAAAGCCGAAGAGTTTGACGAGCAAGACTACGAAGTGGAAGACTATATGCTACTGGCCTACGGATACCCCCATCAGATAGGTCAGGCGCTAGACCTCAATTTACGGTTCAATGAGGGGTTGGAAACTGCCACTCAGGAAGCCATTAACAAAATTGAGGCACTGAAGAATCAGAATAGGGTGCTAACTGCTGAACTATACGAAGCCCAGAGAATGGCTGACAACTTGGAATTACAATTGGAAGAACAGCGCAAACTGGAACAGGCCATGCTAAACGAAATGTCAGATGAAATGGATCAGGCCAGAAATCGGCAGGAACAACTGCAGGCCAGATTAACTCGGATGGCAGAAATCGATGAAAAATTTGACCGTATCCAACAGCTGTTCAATAATCAGGAAGCACAAGTTTTCCGACAAAAGAACAATGTGATCATCCGATTGATAGGGTTAAATTTTGATGTAGGACAAGCTCAGATTAAAAGTGAAGATTACCAAATACTTACCAAACTGCAGCAAGCCTTAAAGATATTTGAGGATACTGACATAACCATTGAGGGTCATACGGATTCCCAAGGTAGTGATGCCACTAATTATGAATTATCACAAGAACGGGCAGATGCCGTGCTTAATTATCTACAAGCCAACACCAATATTAACCATGACCATTTCAAAACCCAGGGGTTTGGTGAAAGTAAACCAGTTGGCAATAACGAGACCGCAGATGGCCGAAAAAAGAATCGACGTATAGACGTAGTGATCAGACCCGATATTGACGTAGACTTATCCGCCTCAAATTAGCAATGGGATAAGATCCGATTGCTGAGTAGAGTTTAAAAGCCTTCAGTTTTAACTGGGGGCTTATTTTGTGCTGCGAACTTGGTCCACTATTGATAATTTAGATTATGGCTAGTAATCATAATGGATGAGCCCTAGATAAGTTAAATAAAGGTAAATGCTTTCGATTGACAAGTCCTTAATCTCAGGCTTAGAACAAGGAATCTTTACTCAAAACATAGGTACTGCTTGGGTGATCAGATAGAAACTACGTAATTTATCCCTGTCAATCCATAGTGTGTTGACCCGTAACTTAAATTTACCTGGAGAATGAGCTCAGTAAGTGCAATTGCCGAAATGATCGACCACAGTCTATTACATCCCACCATGACCGATGCGGTTATGATCGAAGGCTGCTATATAGCTAAGCAATACCATGTAGCCTCCGTCTGTATAAAACCCTATGCAGTGCCACTGGCAGTAAAGGCGCTGAAGAAATCAGAAGTATTGGTGGGTACAGTAGTTGGGTTTCCCCATGGAAACTCCACCATTGAGATCAAATTAGCCGAAACTATCAAAGCTTGTAAGGATGGAGCAGCCGAAATCGATATGGTCGTCAATATAGGAAAAGTACTGGAGGGGGACTGGGAATATATCCGCCATGAGATAAAAGGGATTTGTCAGGCTACCCATGACCACGGCGCTATCCTTAAAGTGATTTTTGAAAACGATTTTTTGCCCGATGATGAGCTAAAGATCAGACTGTGCGAGATTTGCTCAGAGGAAGGCGCCGATTTTGTAAAAACCTCCACGGGGTACGGTTTCGTAAAAGACGATGACGGGAAATATACCTACCGGGGTGCCACTCACCACGACCTAAAGCTCATGCGAAAGTTCAGCTCACCAAAGGTACAGGTAAAGGCCGCTGGCGGGATCAGAACCCTGGATGACCTGCTGGAAGTGCGATCACTGGGGGTGACCAGGGTGGGAGCTACCGCTACTGTTGCTATGTTGGAAGAAGCCAAAAAACGGTTTGAAGGAGGCTCCGGCAAAGAAATCCCATCAGACACTGCCGGTTATTGATGCAAAAAGTGTCGCAAACCATAAAGAGCGTTTTAAATGAACTACCAAAAGGCACTGGTAATTATAAAGCGGTCATTGGACTGGATGGTTTCGTGGATAAAATACAGCGACCCGTCCGGACCCAGGATAAAGGGGTAAGCAATTATTATGATTCTCTGGATAGCTTCGGGCAACGTATCAGGGAGGCTTCCACTCGCAGCGCTCAAATTGAACTTCATACCACCACCATAAAACTAGGAGGCAACGCTCCCATTTTTGCTAATGCACTGGCCAGGCTGGGAATTAGTAATATATGTCTGGGTACCTTTGGAGCGCCGCAGATCCATTCGGTTTTCCATGAAATGGATGAGGGCTGTCATATTATTTCATTGGGAGATGCCGCCGAGACCAACGCCTTGGAATTCGACGACGGAAAACTAATTCTGTCTGAGTTGTCTACCTTTTCAAACTTGAACTGGGACAAGGTAAAATCTCAAATCCCTAAAGATTTACTGGTTGAAAAAACCTCCAACGCCAGTCTAATAGGACTGGTTGACTGGTGTAACTTACCACACGCCAGTGATATTTGGCAGGGATTCTTTTTGGATGTAGTACAACATCATGTTGATCATAAACCGGAGTTTTTCTTTGATCTGGCAGATCCCAGTAAGAAGACTGCAGAGGAAGTACGTAATGTGATGAGATTAATAAATCGTTTTACCGCTAAGGGCAGGGTCACCCTGGGGCTTAATGAAAACGAGACTATTAGATTAGCTGATTTTATGGGATTAGAGGCCGAGGCGCCTACTGGCGCTGATAGAATCAACTTGTTGGGTAGAAAATTATTTGATGCACTGGAGATTGATCAGCTGGTGATACATCCTATTGATGGGTGTTTTTTGTTCAACGACACCTATAGCCACTACCTGGATGGACGGGTAGTTGACCATCCCAAGGTATCGACCGGTGGAGGTGATAATTTCAATTCAGGTTTCTGCTTTGGAATGCTTAACGGGTTTGATCAGTTGCAGCAAATGGTCTTGGCCATGGCTGCATCAGGCGCCTATGTTCAAAATGGAGTGAGCCCGGACCTGGAAATGTTACAGGCCTATCTAAGTCAATGGCTGGGCGAGTTATAATCAATAAACCATTAAAGGATGAAAAATATAAAAGTAGGGATAGCCGGAGTGGGTTTCATCGGCCCGGTGCATCTTGAAGCGCTCAGAAGAATACCCGGTATCGAGGTAGTAGCCATTTTTAACCGGAGTGAGGAGAAGGTAAAGTCTAAAGCTGAACAACTGGCAGTGGACCGATATTTTGATGATTATCGGGCTTTGCTAGACCTAGGGATTGACTGTGTCCACATATGCACCCCAAATTTTCTGCATTATCAGCAAACCAAACTAGCCTTAGAGCAAGGCATCCACGTGGTTTGTGAGAAACCACTGGCTACCAGCCTGGAGGAAGCTCAAGAGCTGGTCGAAATTGCGGACAAAACGGGATTGGTCAATGCCATTAACTTCAATATAAGATATTATCCGATGGTCCGTCAAATGAAGGTGATGAGGGAAAAAGGAGAGTTGGGAGAGGTATACTCAATTATCGGGAGTTATTTGCAGGATTGGCTATTTTACCAAACCGACTATAATTGGCGACTAGAACCAGAGCAATCCGGGAGATCCAGAGCCCTGGCAGATATCGGATCGCACTTATTGGACCTGTTGGAGTACGTTTCAGGTTGTCGCATCACCCGGGTTATGGCCGATTTAAATACCGTGCACACTACCCGCAAAAAGCCCACTAAGCCCATCGACACTTATTCAGGTAAATTAACAGAAACTACGGATTTTCAAGATGTGGAAATCAAGACTGAAGACTACGCCAGCGTGCTGCTGAGATTTGATAACGGCCACAAAGGGGTGATCACCGTATCACAGGTATCAGCCGGTCGTAAAAATCGGTTGGGAATAGAGATTGCAGGTTCCAAGAAGACCTTTTCCTGGAATTCAGAAACGCCTAACTCCCTTTGGATGGGGAATCGAGATAGTCCAAATGAAGAGCTGATGAGGGATCCATCCTTGTTCCATCCAGAGGCCTCACAGTTGATTTCCTATCCAGGAGGGCATAATGAGGGTTTTCCGGACACCTCCAAACAACTTTTCAAGGAAGTTTATCAGGCCATACGGGAAGGCAAGCTACCAGAAAGACCAAATTATCCTACCTTCAAAGATGGCCTGAGGGAGTTGGTATTGAATGAAGCGATGCTAAGGAGTGCAAAGGAGGAGCGGTGGGTTGAAGTTGAATGATTGATTGATTGAATGATTGAATGACTCCCTTGCCCGTGACCCGTCACCAAAGGCGTGCCGCAGGTGACCGAAACGCAAAGTGCGAAGGTAGGAGTTGGTGAGTTAGTGCAGTAAAGATTTACGGATAAATTTATTTGCCAGTACTGTTTCCCGATTAGCCTATTTCAATGCATAACTACTACCCCTGGACTACAGATTAAGGGATCAATTACAACTCACTTCATAATGAAAGCAGCCCAATAGAACAGGATCCAGCCTAGTCATCACGCGGGAATATCCGAGCAGATATCTTACAAAAATTTATAATTAGCCACTCTGATACCTGGATTAAGTTTAGAACTTAATCCGCTTTGATAATGAGATTTATGAGGTCTTGTCCTAAACAACAACCTGAAATAAATTAGATCTTCGGCTTAAGATACGCGAGCTAAACTTAAGCCAGAGCGGTCAGTTTACTCATCCACCAGCGCATCTACCGGATTCTCCATGGCGGCTAATCTGGATTGAGTACCCACGATCACCATGGCAACAACAAATACCACTCCAATGCCTAGTATAAATATCCAAGGTGACAGATCAATACGATAACTATAATCTTTGAGAAACTGAAGGGACAGGAAATAAATTACCGGGACGGCGATCAGAAAGGAGCCCAATACCAGCAGGCCAAAATTCCTGGACAGCGACAACACAATATTACTGATGGTGGCCCCCAGCACCTTGCGGATGCCAATTTCCTTTTTCCTTAAGCGAATGGTGTAGGAGCTGATGCTAAATAAGCCCAGGCAGGCGATGGCCATGCCAATGAAAGCAAACAGGGTAGCGATAAGGCTGAGCCGCTCCTGCTCTTTATACAACAGGTCAAACTCTTCATCCACAAAGGAATAATCGAAGGCTTTATAGGGACCCAATTCATCCCATTTTTGCTCCAGTAAAGCCAGGGCTTCACTGATTCTATTGGGATCAAGTCGCACCGCCAGCCTGGTGGGGTAATCGGGGTTGTAATGCAGGATAACCGGCTGCACTGCCCTTTTCAAGCTTTGATAATGATAGTCTTCCACCACCCCGATCACCTGAACTTCCTTGCCCCCACCACCTATTTTTAAACGGCGATCTTTCAGATCGGTCCAACCCAAGCTTTTAAAGGCGGTTTCATTAATGATCTTGGCCTCCTTATCACTTTCAATGTCCGGGGAAAAATTCCGGCCTCTTACCAGCTTGATGCCGAATGTTTCCAGATATCGGTGATCGATGCTGGTCTGGCGCATGCTGACAGTGGTGGCGGTGGAATCTGCTGAAGTGAAGCCATTATAGTCCTCATTGTAATTGCCGGGCACAGATTGAGATAAAGTGGCCGACTGAAATAAGGATTGGTTATCCAGTTCATTACGCATGGTCAACAGTTTTTGGGTGGCTGCTTCCGGGTCGCTAAAAAACAGCTCCGGCCAAACTTCCATAAGCACTACATTGTTGCCATCGAACTTGAGATCCTGTTGTTTCATATATCGGGTCTGTTGCAAGACCACTATGGTGCCGATAATGAGAATCACCGAGGCGGTAAATTGCAACACGATCAATCCTTTTCTGAATAGTCCTCCGGAACTCCTGCCAGAGGTGAAGTCCCGCATCAAGCGCACCGCCGGAAAACCGGAAAGGGTAAAAGAGGGCCACAATGTACAGAGCATCACGGTGATAGCGATCAGTGCGGCTAATATGCCCAGTAGGTTGAGTTCCCGGAAAATATTCCGGCTGATGCTTAAGTCCAGGTATTCATTGGCGTAAGGAATGGCCAGGAAGGTGATCAGCAATCCCAGCACAATGGCCACGGTACAAACAATAAAACCTTCCACCATGAACTGAAACACCAGTTGGGCCCGCTGACTGCCCATTACTTTTCTGACCCCGATTTCTCGGGTTCGGCCAAGGAACTGTGAAATAGCCAGGTTCATAAAGTTAAAGCAGGAGATCAGCAGGATGGCGCCGGCAATGATCCCCAAAATATAGATGATCTTCTTATTGTTGGTAGCCCGGAAATGCTCGTCCAGTAAAGGCAAAAAGGCAATCCTATCTGACCTTCTACCCTCCAAAAAATGATCTGCTACAAAGAGGGCCGACTTTTCCTCGAGTTGCTGGATATCGGTTTGGGGATGCAACTGCACATACCCGGTCATAAAAGTGTTGTACCAATTGCCGGCCTGATCGGGACCCAGCCATTCCGGGGCGTTATCCCAGGGGATCAGCAGCTCAAATTGCATGCTGGATTGTTGAGGCACATCCCGAATCAAAGCGGAGACCGTAAGTTCTATGTCTTCACTAACAATGCGCAAGGTTTTTCCCAGGGGATCTTCCTGTCCAAAGAGTTTGGCCGCCAGTGACTTCGTGATCACCGCCTGACCTGGAGTAGAGAGCGCCCTTGCTACATCCCCTTTTAATACCTCAAAATCAAACATTTGGGCAAAATCAGGGTCTACTATGTGGTAGGAGGTGGCAATATATTGATCTCCTTGTTCCAGCATATCCCAACCATCATAAAAGCGGCTGGCCCTCAGCACTTCAGGCATTTCCCGCTTCATCAGAGGGAGCTGGGGGGTTACGATCAAATCCGATACTTCCCCGTCAGCATGCCGGTTGGCCACCCGGTAAAGGTCCTGGTGATTTTGGTGGAAGGTATCAAAGGAATTTTCATAACTGACGATCATGAACAGGAGAATGGCGGTGCCAAAGCCAATGGAAAGGCCCAGCACATTGATAAGTGAATAGCGGCGGTATTTAAGGAAATTGCGCCAGCCGGATTTCAGATAATTGCGGATCATAAGGTTATGGTTAAATGAAGGAAACAGATGGGGTGTTTTGATGAGAGAAATTCGCAATAGCAGCAGCACATTCCATAGGTAGAGCCATTTAGCCTTACGGGAAGAATGCTGCTCCAGGTCTTCCCGGAACACCTCCTCCATATCCCCTTCAATTTCGTGCAGATAACGGGGCCGGATGATGGCACGCAGCAACCAAAGGGCGAATCCAGGCGGTTTATGATGATGCTCTTCCATGCTAGTAGGCCAGGTCAGGAATAGCCGACCACAGCTGGGCGCGTACCTCGCGTATCTCCAGCAGCACTTTTCGGGCGTAGGCAGTGATGGTGTAGATGCGCTTGCGCTTCCCTCCTCTTTTCTTAGTGGCCTCTCCCCATTCCGAAGTAAGAAACCCTTTCCCCTCCAGCCGCTTTAAAGCCGATTGCACCGAGCCCACGCTTAGTTTGGTATTTAAGCGGTCTTCCAGCTCCCGTTTGACCTCCACCCCGTAGGCCTCCTCCCTCAGTACTGCCACCGCCAGTAAAACGAACTCCTCGAATTCTCCCAGTTTGGTTTTTTTCATTTTATTCGTAATTGCAGTTAATATAGTGAAAAAATGTGATTAAACACTATTAACAATAGTTGAATTGGCTGCCATTTTTATAATTACATAATTTCAAATACTAAAATAGATTTTGTATAAATACATTACTATGTGCCTACCTTCCTTCCCACCACAAACAAATAATCCCCATAATCATTTTCATAAGAATTAATGATCTTATCGATTTTTACACTGTCAATATCAGCCCTTAATTTTGACAATCCTTGTTTCACTTCCTCCTGGTTGGCCAGGGAGGAAAAGGATGAAATTCCCTTTCGGATTTGTTGGTCAAAGTAAAGCTCAGGCCGGTGCTTGCCACAATACAGGAAATTATCTTGCAGGTCTGGCTGGATAAAGTACCGGTCAATTTCGGTAATTTCCATTCCGCTGCTGCTCATGGCGTTTTCTATTTCTTCAAGACTTGGCATCTCAACCATGGCATTGGCTAGCATTCTGGGGAAATAGTGATTCAGCCAATATCCTTTCATCTGCTTGGGGGTGGAGGTAAAGATCACCACCCTGCCATTTGGCTTTATAACCCTAGAAAGTTCTGAAAATCCCTGGTCTAAATCCGTCCAATGGTGAATGGTCAAAATGGCCACTATTCCATCAATTGAGTGATTTGGTAGTTTAATATTTTCAACTGCACCTATTTTCCAATCTATGCTTTTATTTTTTTGCCTGGCCTTTTCAAGCATGGCTATGGAAGGGTCAATCCCTATAAATGGAAATCCTCTCTTTTGGAATTCATGGGTATAATTTCCGGTTCCACAGCCGATATCCAGGTAAACTCCCTCTGCTTGGGGTTGTAAATGTTTTAGCAGGCGATCCGTTATAAAAGAGTCAGCTTTGCGGGAGACCTGGTAATCAACTCCTATTTGGTCATATTTAGCTTCCATGGTCTTTGAGAGCCTTACTGGTATCTTTTTAAGCTACCTATATGTCGTTATAATTAGGACAAAATACCAAACCCTAGGTGGGTATCATATCTTGCAGCCAGGCTTTGATGTCAGGCCCCATAGATTAATGCCTTGGTCTGGTCTATCCGATTTTTGAGATATGGGTTTTTTAAGGATTTGCTTTCCACCAGATCAATTGGTCTTTTTAGCATCTCTTCCAGGTTGAATTTTAGGTTGAAGTAGTTATCGCTATAGACTAACGGATCTTGAGCCTTAAGATCAACAAGCAGGTCTATATCGCTATTAATATCGAATTCATCTGAATTGACCGATCCAAAAGAGTATAAAGTTTTGACCTGGTAGTTTTTGCAAAGCTTTTGTATTGATTCGATATATCCATCTAAAAATCCCATGGAATAAAGTTACAGAATTCCTCCGTATGCGCCTAAATAGAGGGCCGTTGGGGCACTACTATCTTATTTCGATCCCATCCTCTTTACAACTCCAGCCAACTAACCAACTGCACTCCCTCCTCTTCCAATATCTGGCTGCAGGCATCGCTGGTAAAAAAATCAAAATCCTGTTCCCGCCAGGCGGCGCAGCAATCGATCTTGTCGGTGGTAATGGCCTGCAGCTCCGGTGTATCGTAGCCCGGGTGCACCAGCAACATGGTGAGCCCCGGGGGCAACGTTTTAAGTGTCCGGGTATAGAAATGGTGAAGCCCGCTGGCGTAGTCATCCGGATAGGCCATCACGATCCGATCAACCCGGACCTCACCCTTATCATAGAGTCCACTGGCATCTACTCCAAATTTCTGCTTTATGAAATCCGGATGGAACAAGGCTGGCAGGCCATATTCTCTAGCTACTTTCAGATAAACCTCCAATAGATCCCGCCGCTTCATTAATACGAAATCATGAGCGTCCAGGTGGGTGGGCTGGATACCATAGGCCAGGGCTTTGTCGATCTGGGCCCGCAGTTCGATCTCCACCTCCGCCGGATTTATCTCTTTCTCGAAAATGGTTTTAAGATCATGCATCAAACCCCGATCATCCACCAGCGTGGGCACCTGCTCCGAAGAAGCTACCGGAGGCCAGCGATAATGGTCCCATTCATTGGTCATGGTCAGGTGGATCCCCAGGTCCAGGTGGGGCCGGGTGCGCGCATAAGCGGCGATCTCCCCAAACCAGGGACAGGGGGTCATAATACTAGCGGAATTGACCGAACCGTGTTCCATAGCCTGGATAGAAGCAGCGTTCATGGCATGGCATAGCCCCAGGTCATCAGCGTGGATCATTAATTGTTTGGTGGGGGTAGGTTTCATAATCGGAAGTTAAGCATTGTACAGCGGGCGGGAAAGGGTGGCACCATGGGATTTGTTGGCTAAAACTATATCCATTAATTCCAATTGCGCGCGAAGCAAAACAATCCCGTTCAAAATCGGTCGTAGCTCATGCTACGACCAGTGTAGGGGTCATTGCGAACGAAGTGAAGCAATCCCCTTCCGTATCAAAGTTGAATTGTTTCTAACTAAACTATCCTTCGAATTTCGCGCTCACCCTGTTCCCTGACTAAGGAGATTGCTTCATCGCTGCGCTCTTCGCAATGACCCGGATGGAGGCCAAGAGGCGTTTAAACTTACAATAAATCTCTGCAAGGTCATTGCGCGCGAAGCAAAGCAATCCCGTTCAAAATCGGTCGTAGCACATGCTACGACCAGTGTAGGGGTCATTGCGAACGAAGTGAAGCAATCCCCTTCAAAATCGGTCGTAGCACATGCCACGACCAGTGTAGGGGTCATTGCAACGAAGTGAAGCAATCCCCTTCAAAATCGGTCGTAGCACATGCCACGACCAGTGTAGGGGTCATTGCAACGAAGTGAAGCAATCCCGTTCCGTACCAAAGTTGAATTGTTTCTAACTTAACTATCCTTCGAATTTCGCGCTCACCCTGTTCCCTGACTAAGGAGATTGCTTCATCGCTGCGCTCTTCGCAATGACCTGGATGGAGGCCAAGAGGCGTTTAAACTTACAATGAATCTCTGCAAGGTCATTGTGCGCGAAGCAAAACAATCCCGTTCAAAATCGGTCGTAGCACATACTACGACCAGTGTAGGGGTCATTGCGAACGAAGTGAAGCAATCCCGTTCCGCACCAAAGTTGAATTGTTTCTAACTTAACTATCCTTCGAATTTCGCGCTCATCCTGTTCGCTGACTAAGGAGATTGCTTCATCGCTGCGCTCTTCGCAATGACCCGGATGGAGGCCAAGAGGCGTTTAAACTTACAATAAATCTCTGCAAGGTCATTGTGCGCGAAGCAAAACAATCCCGTTCAAAATCGGTCGTAGCACATGCCACGACCAGTGTAGGGGTCATTGCGAACGAAGTGAAGCAATCCCCTTCCGTATCAAAGTTGAATTGTTTCTAACTAAACTATCCTTCGAATTTCGCGCTCACCCTGTTCGCTGACTACTAGAGGTCGCCGTAAATTATTAGTCCTCTTTGAGTTTTGAATAAACTTGCTTTTCAAAAAAACGATAAAATTTAAATGATTCTGGGTCGTTGAAAGGCAGGAATTGGGTAAAATATACTAAGGCAATTCCTTGGTCTTTATCAATGGTATAATAAGAATTACCAATTCCAGCCCAATAGGCTGCCCCTTTGGATCGTATTACTTCGTCTTCATTATCCTCTATGGCCCAGGCCAGGCCATGTTTGTCCGCTTCATCCATAAACTCACCATCAAAAGATACTAGGTCTCCTTCGGGTAAATTGTGAACCAGGCTCTGGTTTTCAGGTAATTGATTTTCAAACATCATGGCTACGGTTTCAGCCTTCAGAATCCGTCTGCCATCAAGTTCACCATCATTTAACAAACATTTTAAAAAAGTCAGATAATCATGAGGTGTAGAATATAGTCCGCCGCCACCGCTAAAAGTGGTAGCGGGTTTCTCAGGAATGCGTTGGGTCTCCTGGAATCCAGTAGAATCTCGGGATCCCCAGGAAACAATTCTCCCCGTTAAGCTTTCCGGTACATTGAAGAAAGTACTTTGCATCTTCAACGGTCCGGTAATGCTTTCTTTAAAGTAGGTTTCCAGATCCTGGCCGCTGACCTTTTCAATGATTTTACCCACCCAGTCCGTGCTGGTACCATACTGCCAGCTTGTCCCAGGTTCAAAAAGCCTGGGATTATCCTTGAAATCCCAAGTTTCTGGGTTGAAATTAGCCAGCCTTGATGAAGTAAATTTATAGCTAAATCCAGAGGTGTGAGTTAACAGATGTCTAAGCGTGATTGATTTTTCACTTTTGATCAAATCACCATTGGGGGTGAGAATTGGGATGGAATCCATTTCAGGCATCAATGAATCCAGTGGTTCATCCAGTCCAATTAAACCTTGTTCAACCAGCTGTAATGCGGCCACTGAAGTGATAGCCTTGGTCATGGAGGCAATTCTGAATATATGATCCTTAGTGACCGTATCAGTAGCATCCCAGGTGGATGGGCCAAAAGCATACCAATCCATCCTTCCATCTTTGGTGGTACTTCCCATGATGGCTGCAGGAAGAGAACTATTTTGATAGTAATGACTCAATTGCGTTGAAATTTCTGCCTTTTTATCTGTACTACAGGCTACTAGAATGTTCACAATCACTACCAATCCATATAGTTTTTTCATTTTTCGGGTCTCAAAATTTTCTCAATTTATGTACGAAAATAGTCCGGTACAAAGGAAAACTACTGATCTTAACCTCATTATAGGGCATGTCTGCCAATCATTCTATAACCCACCGGATTGACCTTAAAATACTCAATTGTCTCTTAATCAATTCATCTCCCACGCAACTCCTTTAACCGGTCGATGGCATTTTGGTTCTGCGGACTCAGACGCAACGACCTTTCAAAACTTTCAATAGCCTTCTCCCTAGCTCCCACAAAAAAATAAGCTTCGGCCAGGCTGTCATATAGATTCCCGGAATTCGGGTAAAGACTGGTCGCCAGCAGGAGGATGTTGATACCATGTTGGGATGTTTGCGGATTGAAAATCAGTTGTAACCCAAGGTTGTTGAGACTAGCTTCAGGTAATTGTAGAGAAGGATGCACCATAAGCGTCGAATCGTATAGTTCTTTTAGGCGCTTATAGTTCTGCTCAGCGGCCAACTCATTGAAATCCCGAAACGTGAAAGGCTGGTTTTGCGGTTGCTTGGTTTGGAGGGTTATCAGGTCTTTTTTAATTCCGTTTTGCTCCGGTGGGTTTTCCAGGAAGGCCCGCGCTTCCGCATCATTTTTTAAAAAAGCATTCAAAAAATTTAAGGTATATACCGCTGCCAGATTATAAGAGTCCATGATTTCCTCATCACTTTTATCCTGCCGATGGTCCCTTTCCTGAAACAGCACCCCCAAGGTACTGAAATAGGCATGGGTCAGGTGGTGAAATTTTAACCGGTAGCCCTGGCTGTAACGAAGACTATCATAAAATTCAAAATAGTGGTTTAAAGTTGAATCGATATGGTCTTCTATCAGTACCTGTTGAGGAATATCCTTTTGGGCCATATGGATAAAGGGAACGTCAACCTTATCGATATTGAAGAACGGCGATTGCTTCAAGGTGCGGTATTGATATTTTACGCTACCATCAAGACTGACAATAGCTTTTATATTTGCATTCCTCATTTGGGCCAGTACATTGGACAAGCCCCCAAAACTGAAACCCATGGTGGCAATACGGTCATGGTCCGCATTGGGAAATTTTGCCAGTTCTTTGATCAGAAACTCAATGTCTCTGGCCTGAGTTTCAATATCCTTTTGGATCCCACCTTCCAGAAACCGATTTTCGGTTCCCCGGCTGGGACTGGATATCACTATGTATCCATGGCTGGCCAGAAACTCACAAAGTGCAAAGTTCTCGATGGAAGAAGCCTGATAGCTGGGAGCATAAATGACTACGGGGAATTTACCCATTTCCGGTTTGATGTTACGATAGGCTGTTGCCTGTTCGTTTAAGTGGTCTTGATTCGCTGCTGTATTGGCATAGTAAAACCAATTCAATATTTGGCTGTTGGGCAAATATTCCCATTCCTCTTCCTCCTTCAATATCTCCATATAACTTAGCACCGTCAACGCCTGGTTTTTTATCTCTTTCTCTTTGGCAGGATAC
The DNA here is from genome assembly GCA_965224285.1 of Cyclobacteriaceae bacterium. GTDB lineage: Bacteria > Bacteroidota > Bacteroidia > Cytophagales > Cyclobacteriaceae > JAJCYK01. The sequence continues at coordinate 395,280 of OZ245043.1, read as the reverse complement.
CAAATACTCACGGGAATCGGCCTGGGAGTATGCTGGTTGTTCCAATCAAATATTCTTTGATAGGTCCTAGTACTGTCGGAGGTCAGGTAGTGGGAAAAACCAATGGTATGATCCCCATTAACCAGGTCTATATCTGCCAATGAAGTTTGCCCGTAAGCAAGATCCATTTTGAGAACAGTGAAAATTATTAATATGTTTATTTTCATTTAATCCGTCCGGTTATTGGGTGTTTGCGTTTAGCATAAGTGCACATTTCAGTCATTGATCAGGTGAATTTATACCAGAGTATCCGCCACTAACTACGCTTCAATGCAGTTTTATTATGAGTTTCTTTAGTCATTTTCATTTGCTGGGTATTTCCCTCGTTCAAAGTACTTTCCAAACAATCGCTTATTGATTCGGCGGTTATAAACTCGTTTTAGTTTCCGGTACACTTTACTAATCGATTCGCCCGGAGAAATTCGCAAATGTGATGCGGCAAATTTTAACCCGTATTCCATGCCAGATCTTTTCGGTTTTTTGAGCCAAAAGCAATTATCCTGGTTTCGCGTTTAGTACCGTCAAAGATAAGCAATTGTGTTTATCAAAGGACGGGCCAGGAATTGGGGGATTTTAAATGATTTTAAATTATCATAATGGGATGTACGGATTTGAGGAATTTCTGTAACTTTTTGGATCATTAGATAATAAATCGATGACGTTTTAGCCTCTTTACCGCCTTGAACGGCAGAATGGACAAGCGGCCAATCTGAGTCAGGGCAGTCACCAGTAGTGGGCTGGTCAGAAAAATTTGGTTTAGAGTTAACTCCAAAATCATAAAGTCGCCAATTCAATGGTCCATTCTCGAATGGATACTGCGACATGCCTAGTTTCTTCCAAATCATTCTTCCTTTAAACACTCCGTGGGATTAACTCCGGCGGCCCTGAAAGTCTGAAAACTAATGGTGAGCCAGGCAATAGTTAAAGCGATCAGTCCGGCCAGTGCAAAAGTGGACCAGTTCAGTGCGGTTCTAAAGGCAAAGGTCTGCAACCATTGGTCGGTAAGAAAGTAGCTGATGGGAACGGCAATTCCCACCGCTACCAGTACCATGCGAGTAAACTGACCTGCTAACAGGGTTACAATGCCCAGAGCGCTGGCGCCTAATATCTTGCGAATACCAATTTCCTTAACCCTTCGATGTGCGGTGAACTGGGCCAAACCCAATAATCCCAGGCAGGAGATCAGTATGGCTAATCCCGCAAAATATTTGGATAAAACAGAGATCTTCATCTCCGATTCATACATTGATTGATAATCTTGGTCCAGAAAACCGTAGGTAAACAGTAAATCAGGATTGAAATTCGCATAAAGTTTTTCAGTCTCTTGCAGCGTTTCTATTTCTGTCCCAGGAATAATACGAGCCATCACATATTCAGCGGCCGCAGGGTTGAAGACAAAAAACATAGGTTTTACCTGCTCATGAAAAGATTCGAAGTGAAAATCCTTTAGCACGCCAATAATTTCCTTCTCCTCCCCCCATTGTTGTACTACCTCACCTAGCGGGTCCTCCAAACCCATTGCTTTTATGGCTGTTTCATTAAATATGATCTTTGACTTTTCATCTCCGTATTCGGCAGAGAATGATCTTCCCAGTGCAATTTCCATACCCATGGTTTCGATAAAGTCATAACCAACCATGCCGTACTCGAAGCTTACATTATCATCATCATTTTTACCTTGCCAAATTACTCCTCCGGTGCGGTGCTCATGCCCCATCAAATGATGTTCGGATACCGCCGCATTTTCAACCCCGGGAATTCGTTTCAGCTCTGACAGGAAGGCGTCTTTATTCTGCATGATCTTACCTTCTGTTTGAAAATAAACCACATTGGATTTGTTGTAGCCTAAATTCTTGGTTTGAACAAAATCGATTTGTTTTTGAATTACCAGCACGGAAACGATAAAAACCACTGAAAGCGTAAATTGTAACACTACCAGGCCGTTCCGGGTCCATACCTCGCCAAAGGTAGTTTGTAGTTTACCTTTGAGAATTGAAATCGGTTGAAATCCCGATAAGTAAAAGGCCGGATAACTACCCGCTAAAAATCCGCAAATCAAGGTTATTCCCAGTACTGAGAACCATAGGCCAGGGGACAAGTCTATGATCAATTGCTTGCCGGTGATCAGTTTAAATTGAGGCAGCAAACTAAAGACCAGCAACAGTGCCACCAATAATGAAAGGAAGGCCATGCTGATAGATTCGCCCAGGTATTGATAAATAAGGGCCTTCCTGGAAGATCCGATGGCTTTTTTGATACCCACTTCCTTGGCCCTACGGAAAGCGTTTGCGGTATGCAGATTCATGAAATTTATACAGGCAATGATCAGAATAAATATGGCTATCAACATAAACAGGTTGACGTACACCATTCTCCCAGCCTGTATTTGTCCGTTGTCATAGCTGCTATACAAATAGGTATCGGAAAAGGGTTGTATTAACAAGGTGGCATTGGCATTGGGGTTTTTGGTGAGTACGAAATCCTTGATCTTGCCTTTGAATTGACTTACTTCGGTTTGCTCATCCAAAAGGAGAAAAGTTCTGGGGCCGGTATTTCCCCAATCGGAAAAGGAATCCGGGAATTTATCCTTAAGTCCTTCAAACGAAAGCATAAAATCGAATTGCAGACTTGATTTGGCAGGAATATTCTCAAAGATCCCGGTGATGGTGTAGTCCTCTTGATAAACGGTGATGGTCTTCCCCATTAGATCCCGCGTGGTATTGAACAAATTCATGGCCAGGTCCTCGGAAATTACAATAGCGTCCTTATTCACCAGTACCTGGTCTTTCCTTCCGCTCAACAGGGGAAAACTAAAAACTTCAAAAAAATCTGTGCTGCCAAATTTACCCTGTCCTCTTACTGATTTGTCATCCACGGATATACTCATATTATCGCCGTAATTGACCAATACCGCCACCTGCCGAACTTCAGGCAACTCTTCCACCAGCGACTGTTCCAATTTCCAGCTAGTAGCCTTGGCAGTCACCAATTCGCCATTAAAATTATGCACCGAAAGTACTTGGTAAAGTTGCTGGTTTTTTTCATGGAACTTGTCCATTTGGAGTTCGTCGGTAACCCAAAGTCCAATCAAGATCACAGAGGTCAATGCCGTAGAAAGGCCCACAAGATTTATGGCAAATGTACTGGTATACCGTTTACAGGTTCGATAAAGTAGCAGTAGGTGGTGCCGTAGCATATTGAAGTCAGTATGGTGAGGTTATACCCGCCCAATAAACATGCCACTCGTCGAATTTAATCCAGGTGCGTATTTGGAATTTTATTTTGCACGTTAGCGCACTATTATGCACGGCAGCGAACAAACCGGTTTCTCGAATATGCAATGAATTACCTTGAGGGTTTTTTATTGCTATTGGCATATTTGTTTACTCCAATCAGGCGACAAATTCAATACTAGGATCAAACACATTTGGAAATCGCCCAGCGCAATTTACTTGCCAGTATGGAATAACGCTCGCTAATCACCCCTTTTTCATGTCATCAGTATTTAAGGTTTCCCATTTGCAGGAGTAAATTTTCAAGTTTACCGGCAGCATATCATTTTTCCAAAACCGTTTTTAGTTGCTCAATTCTCCCCTCATACATCTCCACGCTCCGTTTCCAGGCACCCTCATCCCAACCCCATTCTTTATGGTTACCGCTTATATACTGAATTGCCGCTTGTGCCACTGCTATGGCTTCCTCATATCGTCTCATCCTCTCCAGGATATCCATTTTCAATCGATAGTGCCAGGGTTCATTCCCCTTTTTTATAGCAATGTCAATAAGTACTAGCGCCTTTTCCAGATCCAGGTTGCCGAAATAGTAATAGTCAGCAGCGGTGGCATACAAATCGGGGTTCTGAGATTTGCCAGTTAGAAGCGTTTCCTCTACATATTTACCTACCGTCTCATCGGTTGAGGTTTTAACCCTGAAGCTGAACTGGGTATTTTCCCAGGAAAGATAAATCACTGCATTATGGGGAACCACATCGATATCAATGGTGAATGCTTCATAAAATCGATCGGTAGACTGCTGTTTCACCTGAAAACGAGCCACTTCTTTTGCCGGTTCGTAAGCTTTTCTTTCCATGTAAAATGTGGTGTCCCTGGTAAAGATCACCGTCCATTCTTGCTCACCGGGAATAGTCATCAGTGCATAGGTTCCCGCTTCCACGGGATTATTTTCGATAGTAGTTGGTCCGCTAAATCTGATTTTAGGGCCACTTCCAGCTCCGGTTTTCCATAAAGTATCATATGGAACCAAATGACCAAAGATTTGGCGGCCCCGCACCGACGGCCGTTCGTACTCGATAGTGATGGTATCAAAACCCACCTGTTGTACAATCTTACCCCTGGCGCTTAAAGGGGGAAAGTCAGGGGGTGGAATGATGTCAATCAATTCTATTTCATATACCAGCGTGGAATCTGGGGAAAGGAATGAAGGATAGGCTCTTCGTTGACTAAGCGCAGGAGGAACGATCAGCTTGCGTATTTCTCCCACCTGCATACCGGGAATTCCCTGGTCTAACCCCTTTATGGCCTGATTGCCTCCTAACAAAAACCTAACCGGTGGACCTTGCCTGCTGGAATAAAGGATGGTACCATCCAGGTAGCCCATTCGCTCGTGCACCACCACCTCCTGCCCTGCTTCTGCGGTAGGGCCCTCCCCTTTTTTTAGAATTTCAATGGTAAGTTCTCCCTGGGTTGATGAAGCATCCTGGGCGTATAGTGCCAGTCCCGATAAGACACTGATTACCATAGCTAGCATTGCTTCTCCCGGCTTATTCTGACCTTTCAATAGCATACCTTTCATAATGAAATATTTAATCTCACTGTAAGTTGTAAACAATGATAATTTTGGAGGTAGTTTAGAAAGTAAAAAGAATGTAAAAAGTGTAAATACCCCTGTAAATTCTACCATTGATTTTTAGTTTTAATGTAACTGACTAAAAACCCAAGCCATGAGGAAGAATCTCTTAATCCTTTGTCCCCCTGTTATCATGGTACTGATACTTTCAGTGGCAGCCTTTAATAAGGTAACTCATAAAGCAGAATTACTAGAAGATAAAGCGATGTTGGTTAGCCGTGCTATCGGTGATCAATTACTGCGTCATGCCGGTGATCCCACCTCCAGGGTATTGCCGGTTAAACAATTGGGGAAAGGTCTATTTCAGTTGGAATTTCAAAGTGCATTCAGTTTCATGCCGGATTCATTGGTTGAGATGGTTCGATCTACCATATCTACCCATGGAGTAGGAGAAAATTATATCGTCAATGTATTCAAATGCTTGTCCGATGAAGTGGTTTATGGTTTTCAAATTAACCAGCAGAAAAATGATATAATACCATGTCTGGGGAGAATGCAACCGTACGGATGCTATACCTTACAAATTAAGTTTGCTGATATGCCTACCGCCGCCATCAATAAAACTCCAATTCTGCTTTGCCTGTCTATTATTGCAGTGATCTCGATTCTGATTGTGGTCGCTAGACTGCACTACATTAAGAACAAAGAGTTGGGCAATTCGGTTGGCGGAGAAACTTATAGGATCGGTGTTTATACCTTCAATTCAGATCGCCAGACCCTCTCGAGGGGTGCAGGCACCAGTATTCTTACCAATATTGAAACCCGGTTGCTCACAATCCTGGCTCATCTACCCAATCAATTGGTGACCCGGGAGCGCCTGCAAAAAGAGGTCTGGGAGGATAACGGGGTTTTTACCAGCCGTAGCTTGGATATGTTTATTTCAAAGCTCAGAAAAAAACTGAATGAGGATGATTCAGTTAAGCTGGTCAATGTATACGGCAAAGGGTATATGCTGCAGGTTGGGGAGTCAGCTATAAATCTTAAATAGTTACAGACATGAAATATTTCGGGATAATCTTGGTGGTGCTTTACTTATGTGGATGCCATGATACTCACCAGCAGTTGGCTACCGATGAAAGTAATCTATCTAGTCTGGAGAGCTATGTCAAAGCCCGGGAAATTGTAGAAAAATGGGGCCAAGCGGGAGGTTATACCAGCGGTGATGCTTCCACTGGTTTACAATTTTACTACCAGGGTGAAGTGTACGCACTTTTTCAGGGCAATGGCAAAGATAGCTTGCACAAAGAGCTGAGACGAGATGGGCTGGTGATCATTGAAGCGGGCAGCTCCGGTTATTATTATGAATCCACCACATATTGGCCCTATTTTGAAAGTTTAAGCAAAAGCCTTATGCTGAATGATACTCTATATACTTTCAGGGCTTTCAGCAATACCTATTCAGTCTCCACTCCCGATAAGCACGAAAATCCCTGGAACATCAGGATCCCCGAGTTGTTATACGCCAAAATCGTTGCCAACCGCTCATCTCTGCGCTATGAAGGAGAAATGGCCGAAAATGGCACCCCATACCATCGGGTATCGGTTGTGATCGAGGATGAATTATATACCCTCTTTATCAAAACCGATAACTACCAGCTTTTTAAATTGTCCTTCCTGGAGTATTTTCCCGATCTGGGTGATGCCGAAGTGGAATTGTGTTTCAGGGATTATTGGGCAGTAGATGGCAAACTATTCCCTCGGAACATACAAAGGTCTGAGAAAGGGTTCCTGGTGTTTAACTACCAATTGGATGACAGCAGTGAGCTGGTAATTGAAAAAAGTAAAATCCTGACAGGGTATGATCTGGTGGAAAATAACGCTGAACCTGTTCCTCCTAAAACTGAGCTGATTGAACTTGCGGATAACATTCATCTAATTAAACAAATTGGCGGAAGTGATTACCACGCAGCCTTCCTTAATTTTGGAAATTATCTGGTAGCTTTAGAAGCTCCGCTGGGTGATTGGGCCAGCAAAATGGCCATCGATGAGATTCGGAAACTCTACCCTCAAAAACCTATTAAATATGTGATGATCACTCATTTTCATGGTGATCATTCAGGCGGCTTGCGTGAATACGTCCGCCAAGGCGCTGCTATTATAGCCCCGCGCAATTCACAGCAGTACTTCGACATATTATTCTCCGCCACCCACAGTCTTCAAAATGACAGTGCTAAGCAATTATCACCTGAAATTTTGGTGGTCGAAGAGGAGCCAATGACCCTTACTTCTGATTCCCTTAATTTGATCATCCAGGACATAGGGCCCAATGCCCATGTCAATAATATTCTGGTGGCTTATATACCGGAGGCAAAATTTCTATTTCAGGGTGATTTGTTTCGAGTGCCCCAAAGTAGCGATGAACCTGTGCGCAAGGAGGCTGTGGAATTTTATGAAAAGATCAAATCCCAGGGCTGGGAAGTTGATATGCTCACCGGGGCGCATGGTGAAGTGGGCTCCTTGGATGATTTGAAGTCAGCAATTGAACGGGTGATCTAAAATAGATATTGTTTTCTTGCTTCGCCGTCTATGGATGAAGTGAATTCACCTCCCCAAGTACACTGGTATAAGCATAGATAACCAGTCACTCCTCATTGAAAATTCATTCATCGTCTACATGGCATGATTGTCTTATCTACTTTCGGGTTGGCCTAGGGGCGGATTAAGTCACAAACTTAATCCAGGTGTGAGGGATCTGGAATGGCAATTTCAAGCTAAAAATCAGTCGCTCGCGTGCCGCGAGTGAGCAATATGAGGTAAAAAGTTAAAAGCGATGGGAAAGCTAAAATAATCCAATGCGCAGTTATACTATAAACCCAATTGCATTGGGATATCTGGGGGACGGATTAAGCTACCAGCCTATCCAGGTATAGGAGATTGCTTCACTTCGTTCACAATGACTTGCTATGGTTGTAGAGCGTTATTATAAATCGAACCTATATACGTCATGTACGATATAAGGACGGCCGGATTAAGTAGCAAACTTAATCCAGGTGTGAGGGGCCTGGTAAGGCAATTCAATCTAATAATCAGTCGCTCGCGTGCCGCGAGTGACCAATATGCGATAATAAGTTAAAAGCGATGGGAAAGTTAAAATAATCCAATGCGCAGTTTATACTATCAACCCAATCCCGCATTGGGATAGTCTGGGGACGGATTAAGTTACCAGCCTATCCAGGTATAGGAGATTGCTTCACTTCGTTCGCAATGACTTGCTATGGTTGTAGAGCGTGATTATAAATTGAACCTTTATACGTCATGTTGATATAAGGACGGCCGGATTAAGTTGCAAATTTAATCCAGGTGTGAGGGGCCTGGTAAGGCAATTCAATCTAATAATCAGTCGCTCGCGTGCCGCGAGTGACCAATATGCGATAATAAGTTAAAAGCGATGGGAAAGTTAAAATAATCCAATGCGCAGTTTATACTATCAACCCAATCCCGCATTGGGATAGTCTGGGGACGGATTAAGTTTACCAGCCTATCCAGGTATAGGAGATTGCTTCACTTCGTTCACAATGACTTGCTATGGTTGTAGAGCGTGATTATAAATTGAACCTTTATACGTCATGTTGATATAAGGACGGCCGGATTAAGTAGCAAACTTAATCCAGGTGTGAGGGGCCTGGCAAGGCAATTCAATCTAATAATCAGTCGCTCGCGTCCTGCGAGTGACCAATATGCGATAATACGTTAAAGCAGTTGAGGCAGGCGAAAGTGACATGAAGAAAATTACTCCAGGTCCATAATCCTCAAATTCCGAAAAGCTACCCCCTGCCCTTCGGCCTGTAATCCTATATAGCCGCTGGTCAAGGGAGTCCCATCCACCTTAATTTGGGGGTCAAAACCTTCTACCACCTCTCCCCCAATCTGAGGTTTGGTGTAGACCAATACGGTGTCTCCTTCCACCACATGTATGACCAGTGAATCTCTATACACAATCAGATCGGCATTTACCCACTGATCCCATGAATAGTTATCCGAGCTTGAATTGATACAATGCCTGGGATCCATCTCTCCTTTGAAGAAAACTTCAGTACCAGGTGAACACATATTACCCGTCGGCCGAGGTTTTCCATCTCCGGCATCAGCCAGCATTTGGTATTCAACCGAAATGGGCCAGTTCTGCTCTTTTAGAATGGTCTTGGGGTCTTGGGAGTGAAACATCACGCCGCTGTTTCTGTAGGTAAATGATGGAGCCTCTTTCATCCATTGGTCGGTAAACCTATAGTCAAATTTTAGGTGGAAGGAGCTAAACGGTTCCCGGTAAAACAAGTGCCCGTATCGTTCACCAAATTCAGTGTAATCTCCATAGTTCACCTCTATGGTTCCATTAACTACCCTGAAAGTGTTAGCATAATTGTCTCCTAATTCATGATGATATAATTTCGCCGTCCAGCCATCAAGGTTCCTACCATTGAATAAAGAACGCCAATCATTTTGCTTCCTGGTGGTTTTGCTGGGACCTCCGCTGCAGGTTGACATGAGCAGGATACTAAACAACCAACCTGACAACACGATCTTATCGATAGTAATAATTTTCAGCATAAATGGGGGCTTAACATACGTTATTAAAAGTTGATTATTGCTAGGATTATCAGGCATTTTTCAAGCGTGTCATTTTCAAAGGGCATGGGGATTAGGTTCTCGCTATCAGTTCATTAATATTAATACGGTTCGATTATTTGACAGCTAATGACAATGCATCTAGGCCTTCAAAGGTCCATCAATCTTTGCCAATTCGGCCTTTTTACAATATCATAATTCGACCCGATTATTAGCCCAAAGCAGCAATATTTTTATCCCACTAGCCCAATGATGCGTTGAAAATAATTTAGAGCCGGTGTGCCAGATTCTAAACGAGTCAAGGAAAACATTCCAATTCCATTTTCACTTTCCAACTTGATCTTCTCTTTGATAAACCCTCACATACTCGATCTCGTATCTAGATGGAAAAGTGGTGTTCGAAGGATCACCTCCAGCCTTACCCCCTATGGCCAAATTGAGAATGAGATAATGAGGGATTTTGAATGGATTTTCGATCTCCCCTCTTTGGTTTCTGGTTTTTAACAAGTCGATGGTATTTAGCAGTTCATCATCCAGATATAATTTTATGCTGGTCTCATCCCAATCCATACGCCAAATATGGAATTTATCTGACCAGTTGGCATCTTGGAAGTGATCCATGGGCCATTTACTATCATCCCAAATGGTTTGATTTTTTCCTGCCCAAGCGGCATTAGCCAAGATGGTATGATCGTAATACTCCATGATATCTATTTCACCACCAACAGGCCAGGGCTGATCCACTCCCAAGGTCCAAATGGCCGGCCATAATCCTGGCTTGGTGATTATTTTTGCTTTGACCACGAAACGTCCATATTTCCATGCAAATAGCCCTTTAGTGGTTACACTGGCTGACGTAAAGGATGCTTCTTTTCGATTTTCCCTCCAATTTTCGCTATTTGATGCATAGTTAGGATTTGAAATAGTCTCTCTTCTTCCCTCAATTACCAAAAGGCCGTTTTCAACGAAAGCGTTTTCGGGCTGATACCATTGAAGTTCTTCATTGCGAACGAATCCATTTTCATAGTTCCATTTGGAAGAGTCAGGCCGACCCTCGATTTCAAATTCATCTGACCAAACTAAGCTATACGGATTATTAGCAACCGTATCCTCAGCTGATGAATTCGAAGTTCTATGGGTGCAATTTGTCAAGAATGCCGTAAATAAAAATAACATAACAACTTCGGCTAATCCCATATATTCACCGCTATTGAGGTATAGAGTATTGAACTTAATAAGCCTGATACTTTCTTTGGACAAGAATGTCTAATCACGTTGCCGACTTCTGAAACCATACAAACCAACCACCATGAAGCAAATTAAAGGAAGCACAAATGAAAAATTGGCTTCGGATACTCCCAGAATTCGAACATCGGAATATCCGGGGCCGCCCAAATCAAGTATCATTCCCTGAAGTACCGGCATGAACGCCCCGCCTACTATGGCCATAACCAGGAAGGCCGAAGCAAATTTAGCATCTTCACCTAATCCGGCCAGGGCGATACCATAAATGGTGGGAAACATTAAAGACATAAAAAATGATATGGCCACCAAGGCATACAATCCCCACATCCCCTGAATAAATATGGCCCCCAGGGTACATAAAAATGCGAAAAAGGAAAACCAAATAAGTAATTTTCTGGAGTCAATGTACCTCATTAATGCGGTACAAATCCATCGTCCTGTTAAAAACACTCCCAGTGCCGTCATGGCGTATTTCACTGCAGCCTGATTGTCGATACCTAAAGTTTCCGCATATTGATAGATGTAAGTCCAGCACATTATTTGGGCTCCCACGTAGAACATTTGAGCTATAGCTCCTTCGGTAAAGCGGGACTTTTTGAAAATTCGTCGCAAAGAGGCTCCCATTGATTGGTTGAGGTGGTTATGGGGCTTACTTTCAGGCATTTTTACCAAAGCTATAACTACTAAGATTATTAAAACTACCAGTCCCAATATCACATAAGGATCCCGAATCACCATTAGGTCCGCGCTTCTGATTACGGCCTTAGCCGAGTCACTCAAGGTGTGATATATCTCATTCCCCTGTGTATCCAAATCATCTGATTGTAATGATCCCAGGATAAACCGCTGAGCTACAAATAGTCCCAGAAGTGCACCTATCGGATTGAAGGCCTGAGCCAGGTTCAAACGCTGTGTCGCCGTTGCCGGATCACCCATCGCCAATATATACGGATTGGCAGTAGTCTCCAGGAAGGCCAACCCAAAGGTGAGTATATACAGAGCAATAAGAAAAAAGCTAAACTCTTGGTTGGAGGCAGCGGGATAGAATAGAATTGCGCCTGTAGCGTATAATGCCAACCCCAGTATTATACCGCTTTTGTAGGAATACCTCTTAATAAAAATCGCCGCGGGGAGCGCCATGGTAAAATAACCTCCATAAAATGCCGCCTGAACCCATGAGGCTTGCGTATTATTCAATTCCAGGACCTTTTTGAAAGCAGAGACCATGGGATTGGTGATGTCGTTGGCAAATCCCCATAGAGCAAATAACGAGGTGATCAGGATAAATGGTAATAGTATTTTTCTGGCAACCACCGGTGATTTTTTCATCCCCTTATTTGGTCAAAGCCCTGTCTAAGTGAACATAGCCCCCATCCACCATCAAGAATTGTCCTGTAGTGTGTGCTGACCGGTCACTCAACAAAAATACCGTCATAGCAGCAATTTCTTCCGGCTTAGTCATACGCTTGCCCAGAGGAATCTTTTCCACTATTTCATTTTCTTTGGCTGCTGGGTCGTCAAACTTCTCCAGCCATTTTCTATATAGCGGTGTCATCACTTCAGAAGGCAAAATAGCATTTACTCGGATATCATAGGGCAGTAACTCAGCAGCCCATTCCCGGGTCAATGCCAGTTGAGCTCCTTTAGCAGCGGCGTAGCCAGAAGTGTGCCCCTGTCCGGTTATAGCAACCTTGGAACTAACATTTACTATGCTACCCTTGCTTTTCTTCAATGAGGTTAAAGCATAATGGGCCATATAGTAGTAATGATGCAGGTTTTTAAGCAATGAATCCAGGTATTTTTCCGGAGTGCCATGTTCCAAGCCCACTCCGTCATTAACCCCCGCATTATTTACCAAGCCATCGATTCTTCCGTGCACCCGAAGCACCTCCTCAACCACGCCTCGGCAACTTTCCGCGGTCCCCAGTTCTACCCTGATGGCATGAATGTCGGGGGCAGCATCACCTAGGTGATCTTTGGTTACCACGGATCTACCGATAATGACCGGAATGGCCTTTTCGTTAATTAGTTCCTTAACTATAGCAGCGCCAATGCCCTTGGCACCACCGCTAACAATAATCACCTTATCCAGAAGATTTAAATTCATTGGGCTTTATATCTTATAGAATTTTACCGCGTTACCTCCCAACACCTTTAACTGATCGGCCTCATTCCAGGTTTTTATATAACTTTCGACAATGCCGTTTACCTCAGAGTAACTTCCTGCCAACAAACATACCGGCCAGTCAGAGCCAAACATTATACGATCAACACCAAAATTTTCCATAATTACCTCAAGATATGGAACAAAATCCTCATAACACCAGGAATCCCAGGAGGCCTCAGTCAGCATACCTGATAGTTTACAAGTTACATTTGATGCCTGAGCCAGCTCTTTAATATGTGCTTGCCATACTTTGATCTCTTTCCCTTTAATATTAGGCTTAGCCAGATGATCGAGTACAAAAGGCTGCCCAGGATGCCTTTCAACTAACCTGTTCACAAAAGGCAGGTGCCTGGGGTATATTAAAATATCATAAGTGAAGTCGTATTTACCTAGGGCTTTAATTCCATGATTGAAGTTCTCCTTTAATACAAAATCAACTTCCGCTTCCCCTTGGACCAAGTGACGAAACCCTTTTAGATGGGTTGACTTTGAGAATTGAGAAATTCGTTCTTCAACGTTTGGTGACAATAAATCCACCCATCCTACCACTCCTTTGATGTAATCGTACTGTGCTGCTAGATCAAGAAGAAACTTGGTTTCAGTTTCGGAGGGATCAGCCTGAACTGCGATACTCCCTTGAATTCCTTGTTGATCCAAACAGGATTTTAATTGAGGAGGCAGAAAATCTTGTTTTAAAACTCCCATCGAATCATCAATCCAGCTATCCATTTGGGGATTATAATACCAAAAGTGCTGATGAGCGTCAATTTTCATGGTTTTATTATATTCTTGAGTATCCCCTTACCGTTTGTCTTGAGGTGCCCAATCCATCTATTCCCAATTCCATAATGTCTCCAGGTTTTAAATATTGAGGAGGATTAAATCCCAATCCCACCCCAAAAGGAGTGCCGGTAGAGATAATATCCCCAGGCAGCAGTGTCATAAACGAGCTAATATAACTGATCAACTGGGGTATTTTGAAAATGAGGTCGGAGGTATTGGCATTTTGCATCAGCTTTCCATTCACCTTAAGCCATAAGTTTAGGCTATCCGGATCGGGAATTTCGTCTTTGGTAGCCAGGAAAGGACCCAATGGAGCAAAGGTATCGCAACTTTTACCTTTTTCCCATTCACCTCCCCTTTTTAGCTGAAAATCTCTCTCACTTATGTCATTATGCAACATGTATCCACCTAGGTAATTCATAGCCTCGGATTCCTCCACATAGGAAGCTTGATTACTAATAACTAATGCCAATTCGACTTCCCAGTCAGTACACTTACTGCCTTTTGGAAGCATTACTTCATCAAAGGGGCCACATATTGCAGTAGTAGACTTAAAAAATATTACCGGTTCTTTGGGTATTTCCATCCCGCTTTCCGCAGCATGCTGCGCATAATTCAATCCTACACAAACTATCTTGGAAGGCCTCTGTATGGGAGGGCCCAAACGAACTTCGCCTGAAATTACCGGACATTTATCCCTATTTGAAGTTATCCAAGAGCTGAGTCGCTCGATCCCATTAGAGGCAAAGAAATTCTCCGTATAATCCTCACCGAATTCAGCAATATCAACCATGATATCATCTTCTAAAATAACACCTGGTCTTTCCTGGCCTGCCAATCCAAATCTTATTAAGCGCATACTATCCATTTAGTTTTATAAATCCGCCATCTACGGGATAATCTGACCCAGTGATAAACTTGGCAGAATCTGAACCCAGAAATGCCGCAAGCTCAGCAACTTCCCTAGGGGTGCCCATTCTCCCTATGGGCTGAGTCTTTGAGAGTTTGACAAACATTTCCTGCTCTTTTCCCGGGTAATTTTTCCGTAAGAAATTATCCACAAACGGAGTGTGTATCCGGCCCGGTGAAATGCTATTGCATCGGATCTCTTCTTTTAGGTAATCCTTAGCCACTGAGTAGGTCATGGCCAATACTGCGCCTTTAGTCATTGAGTAGGCAAACCTGTCTTCTATCCCCACGCTTGCTGCCACCGATGCTATATTCAAAATTGCCCCGCCGCCATTATTCTTTAAATGACTAATACAAGCTTTTGTACAATTGAATACCCCTTTAATGTTAACCTCATATAACCGATCCATGTCCTCTATTCGGGTATTTTCCACGTTGCCTACATGTGCAATGCCGGCATTATTAATCAAGATGTTTATTGGTCTTTGATCATTGATTTTATTTATGATCCTCCTGATATCCCCGTAACTAGTTACGTCTGCTAATAATGCTGTGGCATTATTACCTTTCTTCCTGATGGATTTTGCCAGCTTCTCGGCGGCATCTAGATCAAGGTCTAAAGCATATACATAGGCCCCCAACTCTGCGAATATTTCACAAATTGCTCGCCCGATGCCACTTGCCCCTCCGGTGATGATCGCAGTCTTATCGCTTAAATTAATCATTCCAGATTATGCGCTATCTTAACTGACTCATTACTCCAATACTCGCCATCAGGGTATTGGTACTTCGATCTACTTCCCGGCTTCATTTCGATACTGAATCCCGGCTTCTGAGGAGGCATATAGTGTGCTTCTTTTATAACCACAGGGTCCAAAAAGTGCTCGTGCAGATGATCCACGTACTCGATTATGCGGTTTTCCATGACACCGCTGATCGAAATATAGTCAATCATGGATAAATGTTGCACATACTCACATAGACCAACACCACCTGCATGAGGGCACACTGGAATATCGAATTTTGCCGCCATAAGCATAATAGCTAATAGTTCGTTAACCCCACCAACTCTGCAGCTATCTATCTGGCATATTTGAATGGCTCCTGACTGAATTAATTGTTTAAACATCACCCGGTTCTGACAGTGTTCCCCGCTAGCTACCTTAATTGGTTTAATGGCCTCAGCAATTTGTTTATGGCCCAATATATCATCCGGACTGGTGGGTTCTTCAAACCAATAAATGTCGAATTCACTTAATTGCTTGATATTTTCAATAGCTTCAAGTACATCCCATTTTTGATTTGCATCCATCATCAACCTGGTGTCAGGGCCTATCTCTTGCCTTATTACTGCGGCTCGCTTTAAATCTTCCTGAATATCCGATCCAACCTTTATCTTAACATGAGTCCAATTATTCTTGACAGCTTCCTGGCACAAACGCCTAATCTTAGGTTCATCATAACCCAACCAACCAGCTGAGGTGGTGTAGGCGGGGTACCCATGGCATAGAAGATGCTCCACCCTTTGTTCTCTACTATCTGCTTGCTTGATTAATATGTCCAAAGCCTCTTGAGGAGTGATCACATCAGTGATATAGCTGAAGTCAATACAACTTATTAATTGCTCTGGGGAC
Organism: Cyclobacteriaceae bacterium; assembly: GCA_965224285.1. Taxonomy (GTDB): domain Bacteria; phylum Bacteroidota; class Bacteroidia; order Cytophagales; family Cyclobacteriaceae; genus JAJCYK01. The sequence continues at coordinate 379,074 of OZ245043.1, read as the reverse complement.
ATATCCACAATTAACCTCCACAGCGGTTTTTGCTCTAACTTGGCGTACAAATCCCAAACAGCATTGACCAAGGCCCCTACGGCCATATGTATTACTCCTTTCTCAGGACCTACCCATCTTAGTTGACTGTCGCCGGCCACCATCAATTTCCAAAAACCAGCCATATCCGAGGTAATCTCTTGCAATGTTTTGCCTTTCACCAGATAGGAGAGCGCAACTATGGCCTGTACGCATAATTCATTTCCACGGCCTATGGTGAAAGTCAATCCATGGCCCTCTAGTTTTTCCTTGTCTGTAAGCAGGATTACATAAGCAGCAGAATAATCAGGATCAGGATTCATTGCATCCGAACCGTCAAAGGAATTACTGGTTGGGAATCTTATATCAAAGGCCTTAACGTCAATTATCTTCGGCATGGTAAAAATATCAGGCTCCTGATTTTTCAAAGATCAACTTCTACCTATGGGATAACCAAGTTTGAAGCGCCCAGGAATCTAGTACCGGATGCACAAGTCTCTCCATGGTTGATTAAAATTCCACCTCCTAATAGATAAATGCCGAAACTTTAGTTAGGTTTAGTTCATGGTCGGAGCAACAAAACATTAAGTCAGATGGTTGATATCTGACTTAATGTTTTCTAAACTAAACCCTATTGCACTGTGGTCTTTTTAGACTCATCTATAATCAAGTAAAGAATCATCAATTTTATCATTTAAGTTAATACCAGGAAAGATCAGATACTGATATGATTTGAACCAATTGTGAGACCTTTTTTGCAACCTGAACCAACTAATTGTATGAAATGAAAATCAAATCACCATTAATACTAAAATGTCCACTATATGAGCGGCAAAAGTTCAACCCAATTTGATTGAGTATTAGCAGCAACTAAGCCTGTGGCAGTATTGTCATTGCAACTTTATTTGCTTAAAACAGAATATTGTTTTTATTTAAGGCAAATAAATTCTTTAAATCCCGAGTCATGAAACCCAGGAATTTGCCGCGCCAAAGCCCCAGTTATTCCAGCTTCTCGGTTGGGTTTCACAGCCTCCCTTATTTCTTAAATATTTGGCATTTTCATAGAGAAATAGAGCTATGCCTAATTAAGAAAAGTAGTGGAACGTTGTTTGTGGGTGATTTCGTGGGAGAGTTCTGTTCAGGGGAAATATTGATGTTCGGCTCCAATCTACCTCACATGACTTTGAATGATAAGAAATATTTTAACAGATGCCAAAAAAATAGCGCTCAGGCTATAGCCGTACATTTTGATCCTGAATTTCTAGGTCACAAATTTTTCGAATTACCAGAGATGAGCAAAATTTATATTCTATTTAATGACGCTAAGTTGGGTATTAAGTTCCATGGAAATGGAAATAAAGTCAAACTAAAAATGGAAAAATTAGCGTCATTAATGGGTTTTGAAAAAGTCATGTGTTTCTTAGACATCCTCAATATTCTCGCTTCGATTCAGGATAAAGAGCTTCTCGCCAGCCCGGGGTTTATGCAACATCACAGTGAAAATACCAACTCAAAACTCAACGCCGCTCAGGAGTATATATTTAATAATTTCCTTGAGGAGATCTCTCTGCATTCAGTAGCAGGTCATGTTCGCATGAACACTTCAGCTTTCAGCAGATTTTTTAAGAAGGCTACCAACAAATCCTTCGTTAAATACATCATCGAATTAAGGATTGGACATGCTTGTAAATTACTATTGGAAGATGAGTATAAGAATATCTCGGAGGTGTGCTACGAAAGTGGCTTTAATAATTTATCGAGTTTTAATAAAGCATTTAAAAAGATAACCGGAAGGACCCCCCGGGAATATGTTGTTTTTCATAAACAGCCCAACATTATCGCGGAAGAAGGTTAATTGTGCAATTATTTAACTACCAGAAGCCAACCTTTCTTGGGTGAAACCGGTATACTTTCACCAATCGAAAATTCCCGATAGGGCTGAAAATTATCGATTTCCTGGGCGATTATAGTGGATTGATGTTGATTTAACCCAGTGACTCGCCAATCAATCTTAAGATTTACCTGGGTATCCTCGTCTGCCCAACTTGCGAGCGCGATCAACATGCTGTCATCTTTCAGGTATGCTGTGGCTTTCACATTCGGATTTCCCGTTTTAACCAAGGGGTTGGCTTCCCAATAACCGATCATTTTCGAATCACTGATTCCAAAATCATCCCAAACCGCCCAGATCGACCGCGGGTCACATGTAACGCCCTCCGTTACCCAGGGGTGTCTCACCGTCATACCATAAACCATGCCTCTCCAGGCATTTCCACCTCCGTGCAGCATGTCTCCCATCAATCCAAAAGGAATTCCGGAAACCTCAACTAACCAATTATCCGCAGGCATATCGTCATATTGAAAACTCTCCCCGAACCATAATTTATCCACATAGGGAAAGAATTCAGTATATTGAATAGCCGGTCCTTTGGAAAAACCAGTATTAGAATGAAGGTCTATGATGCAACCGGGTTTCACCTCCTGCATCACTTTTTTCATTCTCTTTAGCATATGTCGACCAAAAGACACATCATCCAGATATAAACCATCAATATCCACATTCTTAACCAACCACTTTAAGCCCTCTACATAGTAATTGAACCAACGTGATTCGCCAGGACTGGTTAGTATGGATGCATCTACAGTAACACTATCTACCCGATCATACCATTGGGGATAATATTCATCCACCAAGTGCTCTCTCAGCCATGGATATCCTCCACCTCTTCCCTTGGCAAATATCTCCTCTCCTAAGCTTCTCAAAGCCCAGATCTCTGTAGTATAATTAGTTAGCTCCCGAATTGTGTAGTACGTCTTTATTTTCATACCCCGCTTATGCCAATAATCAACAAAGTCCTTCATCTCCTCCACCGCTATAAAAGGATAATTGATATGAGGGTTATATTGATTTGCATGATGGACATTAATTACTTTAATCTTGGCTTCAAGTTCCTCTTGTTTTGGCCAGGGATCTTGTCCGTTATGATAATAGCGGTTAGTGAATTGACTGTGGGTATTCAATTTTTTTACCGGCGTGACCAATAGATCAAATTCAAAATCTATTGATTCGCCACTCTTGAATCTTCGTTGGCCACTGTAGACCGTCACATAGGTCACAGGACCTTTGGAATGAACTCTGAAGCCGCCCTTCCCTTGATTATGCCAACTCTCAGGAGGTTGAGGCTTATACAAGTTGAGTAACGGGCCAGTGTAATTTGCTCCGTTTAATTCACAATATAGACCTCCAATAGTATTCCCGATCCAAAAGGAGTCATGAGGCCCCTGCCATTTTGCCTCATGAATAGGCGGAGTAGCCTGACCCGGTAAGCCCATGCCCATAATATAACTTGCCATATCCTTTTGCAGTGGAATTTCTAATCGAATATCCTTAACAGATAAATCTTCAAGTGCCTCGATGGTTGATTTTATATTGACCCAACCATCTGACTCCAATGTGGTTTCACTCCTAATTTTAATCTTTTCGCTATTGGACGCCCACTTTTGAGAATGTTTGCCAGGGCTACTGGTGGTGGGTGAAGATTTGTAAGCTTCGCTTAATGGATCAATGCCCAATTCAGTTTCAATAATCAGTGATACCGGGTCTGCCAGAAGCTCACTTCCCCAGACCTTTATTGAACCTGGCAATCCAAGGGGACCAGTAGTAAATTCCTTTCCATTGATCCTATAAAGGTCATCGCTTACCACTTCGATAGCCTGATATGGATGTACGGGTTGGTTATCAATCCCGGCCTTAGAATTTAACCACCTCAACCGTGAATGTCTCCAGGGCTCGCTGTCACCTCTATCAGTAAGGTCATCGTGTTGAACATCAAGGATAATCTGTATCTGTTCTTCTCCAAAATTTTCGGCTTTGAGGATAATTGTCCCTTGATAGGTACCTGGCTTGGTGTTTTCAGCAATATCTAAGCCAATCCAGAATGATTGCACTTTTCCTGCAGGTACTTTAATCTGCTTTTGAAAATATTTTCCATAGGGATCCACTCCTTCGGTATTAAAACAGGTAAAAGCAGTAGCTGGAATCGTTGCCTGCTCGTTTTTAAGAGGCCCAAACTCGAACCGGACCTGCTTTATTTCCTCTTTGAAAGCCCATAAAGCCACTTGAAACGTGTAGTACTCATTACGCATGGCAACCCCACTAAAAGTCGCATGCTGATCTCGATCAAGCCATCTGCTTGGAATGTGATCATCCATTCTAACAGGATATTGGCGGTCTTCAGTAAAAATCAAATAATCCACTGGATAAGCTCTGCTATACGCCGTTTTTTCGGCTTCCAAAGCCGTTACCTCCATAGGATAAAAGGAGTCAAAAGCAGTGCGCGATTGTATAGAAATTATTTGTGCTTGAAGCGGCGAGTACCCACCCTTATCCAATTGCGCCAGCCAGCCCTTATTAGGAGGATCTTCCTGGGTCAGGTAATCCTTTGAATAAAAACCGTGCTGGTACTGCACTTTAAACGGCAGGTAATAGAAGTAGTATATACCTTTTTCTACCGGGCCGAACATTATTTGACAGCGTTCTTGGTTTACCATTTTTCGGTGAATATTTTCCACCGTATCTCCTTCTTGAGATACTATTAAAAATTTACGATCCTGGGGGTTTAGATCTTGTCGGCGCCAAACTAAATCCAAGTGGGCAGCAAATGTTTCACGATCTACCTCCAATACCGCCCGGTGGTTACCAAAGGATTCCTCCCAGGGTTTTTCTGGCACGGAATAGTGGATGGGCCCTGTTTGGCACCAAGAGCCATATTGAATAATGCTACATACCAAAATGGAAAATATTTTTCTATTCATTTTCAAATTAAAACCAGTAATCGAATGGAATTGAATGATAGCCTAAAAGTTTTACCAGGTTTTAAAATCATCATACCAAAGGGTCCTATACTAAATAGCCATAACATCATTACAATACTCAGACGTGCTTAGATCGCGAAGGTTGTGGCTATTTACTCACTGATTGTAAACCTTGATCGCCAACCAGGTGGAGGGGGCAATGTTATTTACTCTGCGTTTGATGCTCCGCATGAGGAGCTACCTTGTAATTAAAGAAACCGTGGTACATGTCTCCATTCTCACTCCTAGCAGAAATAGTAATGCGGTACTCACCGATTTGATCATTGTGATAGAACTTTACCATTGCCTTACCTTGTTTATCTGTATGTATTTCCGGATTCCAATACACCGCCGGATCCATACTGGGAGTTCTTACGGCCAAATTACTATCTGTTTGAATGGGATATTGGGCTTTTGGCTGTAGGCCATCTATCAAAACTGAGTTGGAATCCATACGCTGGATACCGGCGTGCAAGGTATGGATTGCAACCACACCATCTTTTCCAAGATGCCCAAACCTTTGCAAGGTCTCCGGTGTATTGTAAAAATCAATTTTATCGTAGTGCTTAATATCGAGCAAAAGCACATCATCAAGGCTGGATATTCGACGATCAATTAAGAATACTGGCGAACCTTGAAAGAAGGGTTTTCTCCTTGGATTGACCATTTTTGCAACTATTTTCCCTTGAGAATTGCGAAACCTTAAAGGTGTAATTAGCGTTTCCACACACTCTTCCAAGCTTCTGAATTGTTGAAAATCTGACAACTTAATGGAATAATCAGGGCGAAAACTCCAATTGGGCCACTGTGAACTCTCCTTGGCGCTACTGGTTGATCTAAAGAGAAACTTAACTTTCTGCCATTTAGCCGAACTGATAAGAGGATGTTTAAACTTTTCCAGCTCTAAAATTTTATACCGATAACCCAGCGAGATACTGTCTTCATTTGATTCTTCAATTTCTACCTTAAAATTTCGAGAAAAATGATCGTAAAACTGCATGGTGAAATCATTTTTAAATGGTGGCAGTTGAAGAGTGAAATCTCCCGATCCACCGCTGTTGAATTCCAGTACATTTCCAACCTTGGGGAGAAATATTGATAAGAAGGTATCGTTCAACGGCTTGCTGGTTTCCTGGTCGAAGACAGCACCTTTAACAATTATATTATTTTCTACCGCAAATGAGGGTTCAATAATTTGGCGCCAACTAAATGGATATAGGACCTGAGAATAAACTAACTGTTCTACATTCAAAGCCGATAGGGCAAACGTCGTAACGACGGGTTCTCCATTATTATCCTGAAAACCAATATCTAAAATGACTTCATCCCGGGGACGGTACACTTTTTGGTTGACTTCGCATTGGGTGGTGATACCACCTGGCATTCTATAGGTCATCTGAGGCACAGTTAAGCTTATCTGCCCGCTATCCCCGGTGGCAGAGCTATTGATGATAACCAGTGGATGTTCGATCAACTGGAATTTCTTTTTAGTTTGTTGCTGATTGAGGTAAATTTTAGTTGAATAAACGCCGGTATTAATGGTGTGAGGAATGGCGAAGTACCCATTGCTGTGACCGCTATGGTCTATTTCTACATAATATTGAGTGACAAGGCCCCCGTTTTTTCGGTTTGTAATTCGAACCTGAGCTATTGAGTTTTCATACTGAAATTTGCCCGGCATGAATATATTAAACCATGCCGTATCACCACTTATATACCAACTCTTGTTAAAGACGATCATACAGTCATCCCCATCCTGTTTTTGAGCGAAGGCAATCGTCACAATTAGATGGAGCATCAGAATCATTATGGATCTAAACACTATGGTACTTACCATTTTTTTGTAATTGATTCCTATCGTGGCCAATATGATGGCACCTCTCTGGTACTCCTTGCCAGTTCAAGACAATCCATGCAAGCCGATTCAAAATCTGGATCTATTACTAAACATGGTGACACCGGTTTCTCTACCGAATCAGGGGAAATAAAGAGTTTATCGTTGACAACTGCAGAAGCATAAAAATAGCCCAGTACTTTTTCTGAAGAATTACTAACATTCCTGATATTCCCGGTAATTTGCCCCGGGTTTCGTTCGAACAATTCTCCAGACCTCTCAGTTGATTCCTTTACCGATCTCCAAAATTCATATGCACCCTGGGTTAGTGATTGCTGTTTCACATGAACACAGTAGTTAAAGGTAAATTTATAATCTACCTCGATGGACTTAATCTGTTGACTTTGCAATTGAGCGGAAGCAGCATTTGACCCATCGAAAATACTAATATCTCCTATCCCAACAGGATCCTGGACAAAGCAGGTGAAAAGAAAAGTGCCCACCCCAGTGGTGGCAAAAATATCTGTAAGGGCTTCACTTTCCTTAAATTCATATTCACCAGTTACATCCCATTTAAAGTAGACATTTTCCGGATTATCTGGAATGACCGTATTTATTTTGATCTTTACCCTTTTTCTAAACACTATATTATCTATTTCATTAAGTTCCGCTTCCTTGACGAAATCAAAATCTAATTTCTGGATTGGAGGGACTGGTAGCAATTTTTCCGGTGAAGATTGATAAATTCTTCCATCATCCAGCACTACTTCCACCACATAGGAATTACCAATAATCCCAATAAATTGCGTTGAATCCGTACGATAACTACCCCTTTGGTATTCAGTCAATACCTCCACCGCTCCATCGGTACTCTTAATAGAAACCAAGGCACCGGTTATCTTTTGCTCGCTTAGCTCGCCGTTGGTGGCACTTTGAGAAACGGTTATAATATAGGGCTTACGCTCATTTGTGATCTGTCCATTTATTACCACATAGCTTATGTCTACTCCACCTGGCAAGTCAATGGTATCAACGCATCCACAGATAGTACCTAGCACTATAACCCCTATAAAGAAGTTAGCAAAAACCTTCATTACTCAAAGTTGAAATGATAAGTAACAGCCGGAAATGCACTCCCTAACACCGAAAACTTATTGGCCTTAACCCCGGAAAGCGGCGCTTGAGTATAAAACACAGAATAAGCGTTGCGCCTGCCATAGACGTTGTATACCCCAAATGTCCAGCTACTTTTCCACCTTTTATCTTTTCTATGTCCTTGTTCAAGAGAATATGTAAAATCCAGTCTATGATAATTGGGTATCCTCAATTGATTTCTTTCTGAGTAAACAGGCACCCTGGTAGAGGCATTAATGTCAAAAAAGCCTATAGGTGCGGTAGTTGGTCTACCGGTGATGAAATTGAAAATGGCAGCTATGCTGTGTCTGCTGTTGAACCGGTAATGGGTAGTTATCATAAAATCATGGGTCCTATCAAAATTTGCCGGATACCACTCTCCTTGGTTAACGGATAGTTCCGGTAAATTATCCAGTGATCTTCGTTCCGATCTGGATAAAGTATATGCCATATTTCCCGTCATCTTCCCTGCCTTTTTATAAAGTCCAAATTCAATTCCATATGACCTTCCTTCTGTAGGTATCAATTCCGTTTCAATATGCTCATTGACTATCAAGTCGGCTAAATCCTTATAATCGTTCAAGCCGGACATAATTTTATAGAAACCTTCTATCGAGGTGGACCATTTGCCATATGGTGTGTCCACATTCAATCCTAAGGAAAAATTATGAGCGCGTTGAGGGGTGAGGAATTTATTACTTAGTAACCAAACGTCTATGGGAGTGGGCGTACTAGTATTAGACAATTGAAATATGTATTGCGCCGTTCTGCTGTAGGCAGCTTTAAACTGTTTGTTACCGGCATTATAGGCAATTGCAATGCGAGGTTCTATAGTAGAATACGAAGCCATCTTTGAATTATGGGCAAAGAACAAAGTATCAGTGATCTCATGGGTTCTGGGCCTGGTTGGATCCTCATAAAAAAATTGCTTCCCAGGCCCTAACCGATAATAAAATGAGCCCCGAACACCACCTGACACGGATATCCGTGGATTCAAAATAAAGTCCAGGCCCAGAAATCCAGCAGCTTCCAATCCCTTTTGCAATTCTAGCTTATTGAAAGAAACAATTGATACGTCATGGGTGGGGCTTATTTCACCGGGAGAGGAATTGTAATAAATTATTGACCCTCCCAGATTGAGTGATGCCTTTTCATTAGGCTCATATCTCAGATGTTCTTTTAGTTTGATCTGTTGCAAGGCCATTTTAAATTCAGATGCTGTGTTTCCACCTAATTCCTGTCTGGAAGATTGGTAATTTGTGTAAGCTAAACTTAGTTCAGAAAGCCAATTTTTTCCAATTTCGTTGCTCAATGATAGAGAGGAGGAGGTAGTCCGATGCTCAAAACCGAAATCATTGGAAAACCTAAAATCATCTTGACTGGAATACCAGGATCCTCTAATCTTCGATCTGTCATTAAGGTGATGGGTGTAATTTAGATTGAAATCGTAAAAAAAGATAGAACTGCTTCTGACATCAGGAACATTCACCCTTTTAAGTAACCAGTCCGAATAAGAAGAACGACCAGCAATCATCAGACTAGCTTTATCTTTTATTAAAGGAACCTGCAAGCTTAAATTGCTAGTTACCGGCCCAATACCACCTTTCATAATGAATTTATCATTGGATGCTTCTTTTAACTTTATATCAACTACTGAGGAAATGCGGCCGCCAAAATAAACCGGAATTGCTCCTTTGTATAGTTGAATTCTATCTACTACATCCGAATTTATGGCTCCAAAAAATCCAAGGGCATGACTTGAATTAAATAAAACCGACTCATGCATGGTAAATAAATTCTCATCAGTATTTCCCCCTCTGACATTGATTCCTGATGCCCCTTCTCCCACACTGCTGACCCCTGGCAGATACAACAGGTAACGGAGTACATCCGATTCGCCCAAAAAAGAAGGAGCCTTTTTTACCTGGGATGCTGTAATAGAATTGAAGCCAGGCATCACTGTATTTAATGTGCTGGCTGTGGTCGATGACGAAATAATTACCTCGTCCAATAAAAGCGATTCCTTTGGTAGTTCCAGGATCATGCCACCATCATTTCTCAGCTTAACTTTTTGGTATAGTGTGCTATATCCCACCATCTCAAACTTCAAGTGATAATTTCCTATAGGCAGTTTAACTGAAAAGTTCCCTTTTTCATCAGTAACCATATGCATTCCGTTTCCGGGGATACTCACTATGCAGCCACTGAGCTGTTGTCCAGTATCGACATCTCTCACCTGTCCGGAAATAGTAGCTCTACCTTGTGGGTTGAGTTCATTCTTGCCAATTATTAAAACCTTATCATCTACTGATTCCTCAAAACTTACATCCAGCTCATAGAATGACTGGTAAAATTCATTGGTGAATGTCTGATCCAACAAACTTTTTTTACCAATTATCACCGCATAGTCGGTGAGATGAAAAGCTTTTAAATCCGATCCTTTCAGCATTTCATCAACCGCATCAATCAGCGGTTTGCCATGGAAGGTTACATTTAACGGTGTATCGGGAATTTCATTAGGTTTGAAAAAGAAACGAACGGGGTAAGCATCCTCGATGATAGATACTGCTTCCTGCACACTTATACCGATAAACTCACGATCGATCAATACCTCTGTTTGGGCCCAACAGGATTCTAATTTAAATAGTAAGGGACTAAATAGTATTAGACCACCAACCTTCACCTGATCTAAGGATAGACTCAAAATGGTCAATTGAAGTTGAAAAGTGCTGTAAACCTCAAGGTTTCGGCCAGCGGATGGTTCTGAGTAACCGGAGTAAGGTAAGATGCATCCAACCCCAATATTTTATACCTAATGCCAAGGCCCATAGTAAAGTACTGCCTATTTCCTTTTTCCCTGCTTTCATGGAAGTAACCAACTCTTAAAGCGAGCAGTTCCCTGTACCAATATTCCAACCCTGCGGAGATCATTACTTCTTTTAGTTCTTCGGAGAGGCCGTCCGGAGCATCACTGAATGATCCAAACATGCCACTAATAACATTTCTGTCAGGATCTTTTCCTTTTATGATTACAAGTTCTCCGCTAGCGCTGTCTCTTTGTACTACCGGAGGCGTTGGTACCATCAACTTATTAAGATCCATGCTAAAAGATAGGGAATTGTCATGATCTAAGGGATAAGTTAAAGAAGCCCCTATGCGTAAATTGGTAGGAATATAACTTTCAGGGCTCGCATTATGGTAGTCAATTTTTGGTCCTATATTCGAAATATGTACTCCTGTTGAAAAACTAAGCTCTTTGTTAGGTAAGGAAATAGCATCATGATAAAAAACGCCAAGATCAACTGCTACCGTTGACCCAACACCGGTTTCTTCTATGGCTGCAAATTGCCGGGCCGTATTAGAGCGAATATATCGGGCTGAAACACCTGCGCCCAATTTCGCTGACAGTTTCCTGGAATACGTTGCATCAATCGCTACCTCATAAGGGTTTAGACTACTTATAAAGCTTCCGCCATCATCGTTGATTTCAAAATCGCCCAGATTAAAGTACCGCATAGACACCCCAAGCGCCTGGGCATCGCCAAGCTTTAGATAGCCAGCTAAATAGGAGATAAACATATCGTCGGTGATACTACTGAGCCAGGGGGTGTGTGAAACTGAAAATCCGTATTGGTGATCTATGAATGCCAGCTTGGCATTATTCCAAAACAGGGCACTAATGTCAGGACTGGTAGCTACCCCAGTTTCCCCTAATGCACCTGCCCTGGCATCAGGAGTAAAAGTTAAGAATGGAACCCCGGTAGTAAGTATTCTATTTCCCGTCTGACCTGACTGATTACTAACTTTGACTTGGGGGTAGCAGTTTCCACCCAGGAATACGGTTATAATAAATGTGAATAAAATTCGCATCCTATGACCTATAACTTTACACCCCTCGTGACAAAACTTCCGATGTCCGATTTTATTCTAAAAAAATAAACACCCGGCTGTAGGTTAGGGGGAACTTTCCAATTATAAGTTCCGGTGAAACCTATTGCTTTATTAACTAATACTTCAACTTGCCTGCCCTGCGGATCAATTACCTCGAGGCTGTAGGAGGTTAGTTGGGCCAATTCGAAGCGTATGGCAATTTTGTTATTAAAGTAACTTGGATAAACGCTGACATCTCCTAGACTAAATGGACTAACTACATTATTAATATCCTCCTTGATATGAATGTGCTGATTAGCCTGTACCTGAGTTAGTGATTGCTGGTGTCCACCAACCCACTTCACGGTTACTGAGTCCACCTGGGTTGAATGAGCTAGTCCAAAGTGGGCAACTGTGCTATTCTGTGATTCATGGCTGGATCCACCGTCAATTTCTCTGATAAGTTTCTCTCCATTCACGACCACCTCTATCCGGGCGCCAAGCCCTCTGCTGGTAGCATTTATCCCTTCAAGTGATACCTTCAACCAGTTCCCCGTTTGGGTGTCATTCCTATATAATATTGACTTTACAGTACCCACTATAGACGCCGACCAAACTGGTTTCTGATTCACTATAAATAGATCAAGATCCCCATCATTATCATAGTCGAAGGTCACAGCCCCCCGACCGATGCCATAATCATTCATATTAAGTTCTTGACTTTTATCCAGAAACACCTCTCCATCAAACTCTAAAAACAAATTAGGGTTTGGAATTACTGATGGGTTTAAGGCGCCATTTGAAATAAAGAGATCCAAATCCGTATCATGATCACAGTCGAACATTACAGCACCCCAACTTATGGGTATTACCAAACCACTGCCAGGTACATCCAGTGAATTGAAGCCAGTACCTAGTATGGTTGATAACTGAGAGAAAGATGAACCTGGCCCTTTATTTACTATAAAGGGGCTTATGGATAAATTAGAAACAAAATAGTCTAGAAATCCATCTTTGTTGTAATCGCCAAAAGCAGCGCCCATGGCATTTATACCGAAATCAACATTTACTATTCTACTGATCTCGGTAAATTTTTCTTCAGGATACTCATTTTGATAAAGCTTATTTCTACCGGCTCGGTCTCCGAAATCATTGTAAACATAAAGGTCCAGGTCATTATCGTTATCGAAATCAGTAAAAATTCCCCCAAAACCAAACCCTTCCGAATCAATGCCGTACTTTGCATCTACCCGGTTAAAAAATCGTCCATGATTATTTAGATACAACTGATCCTTTGAAGGCCTTTGTTCTCCGGTGATAGTACCACCGCTGATCTTGTTAAGATTTCCGCTAAACTGATCAAAATAATTGCTTACAAACAAATCCGGGAAACCGTCTGCATTGATATCCCCAAAAGCTGCCCCGGTAGAAAATGTCTTAATATTAGTTAGGCCATAACTCTCCGAAGCATCCTTAAAGCTTCCATCGCCATTATTCAGGTATAAAATATCAGAGGCTCTGGGTATCTCTTGACCGTCTACTATAGCAGCTATGGTAGTAACGAAAATATCGATGAAACCATCACGGTTCACATCTGCCGTTACGGCTCCCTGGGTGATTATATTATTATTGATGGCCAGTCCTGCGGATTCGGTAATATCGGTAAAGGTGCCATCGCCATTATTGCGATAAAATGAGTCCCTAGCCTGACCACCGGCAATAAATATATCTTCGTATCCGTCATTATCGTAATCAATTACAGCAGCACCTCCACCGAATGTGCCCTGAAAGACCTCAAAAGCGTGATCTAGCCCTGCCTCGACGGTCACGTCCGAAAAACCAATTTGAGCATTAAGTCCCAGGCAGGACCAGAAATTAATTATCAGAATAAGGATGATACGGTTAAACATTAATTCTATATAGTGAACAAAAGATCCCTAAGTGCTGATTTGCACTATAAGGATCTTTAGTATTATCAATAATATATTTCTAGTACCCTGGATTCTGATTGATCAGTTCAGGATTGGAGTCAATTGCAGTTTGAGGGATAGGCCACAAATAGTTTTTAGAGGGGTCAAAAACCCTATTTTGCAAGCCCACAACGCTATTCGGTATCACGGTCTCAGCAATCCGCCATCGTATTAAGTCAAAATACCTAGTACCTTCCATTACAAACTCGATCCTTCGCTCATGTCTTATTTCATCTCTCATTTCTTCCTGTGTCAAACCAGCAGGGAAGTCAGGCATTCCTGCCCGGGCTCGTATCTTATTGACCGCGCTATACACGGACGCATCCGGCCCTACTGCTTCATTTTGCGCTTCAGCATACATCATTAAAACATCCGCATACCTCATTAGTATGAAATCAACATCGGTATCTCCAGGATCTAGGGTTTCCTCTGAACTCCATTTTTTGCTCACCACCATAGCCGCGAGGGTTGGATGAGGAGTCTGCCCATTGAAGGTAAAGTTAATATCCTCCAATACGAAGCCACTCCAGATATCACCAGGTCTCAAGAAGGACATAGCCAATCTGGGGTCCCTATTAGCGAAGATAGCATTAGAATTATATAGAGGAGACGAACTTATAGGTAAACCATCGGTCATATAATAATCGTCTATCAGATCTCGGGTATACTGCATGGAATTCCAGCCACCGGTAGTGGCACCGGAGGGAAGGGATTGAGGCGCGTAGTGAATTTGAAAGAAGTTACCTTCCCCATTCCCATTTCCTACAGCTTGCAAGCTAAACATTATTTCCGGGCTATCTTCGTTGGATCCATTGAACAAACTTTCATAATCGGGGTCGAGATCCACCGTAGTTCCTTCCATATCAATTATTTGTTGAAAGGTGCTGGCCGCCTCCGCAAACATTTCATTATACAACTGAGCTTTTCCAATATAAGCCAGGGCCGTTTGTTTAGTTGGCCTGCCTCTTTGGCCGTTATTGGGCTCGGTATCGAGATTATCAACTGCAAAATTCAAATCTGTCATCACCTGATTGAATGTTTCCTCCTTGGTAGACCTTCCTACCTCCAAAGCTTCTGCGGGTGTCAGTACTTCTGTTATCAAAGGTACACCCGCATATACCGTCAGCATTTCGTTATAAATATATCCTCGAAGAAATCGTAGCTCCGCCTGCCACTTTATGGCATCAGCTGGTTCCAGCCCTGGTACTCCCTGGTCAATCAACTGAAGCATTTGATTTACCCTGGTAATTGCTTGGAACCCAAAATCCCATTTCCAGGCCACAATACCGCCGGTGGTGGAGGTCATGGTACCATCACCTACTGCTGGGAATCCATACTCCCAAGGGCAGCAGATCACAGCATTGTCAGATGCAGCGGCTAAATGAGGTTGAATATGTATCAACGATCCGCCCCACCATGAACCTTGAAATGCATTATAAACCCCATTAATACCCAGAATTAACTCTTCTTCATTGTTGAAAAAAGCTTCAACACTTCCTGATCCGGGATCAGATTTCTCCAGCAAGTCATCGTTACAGGCCCAAGAAAACAGGATAACAAATACTAAGCTCAATAATATTTTTATCTTTTTCATTTTATGTATTTTTTAAATTCTCTCTAATTAAAATGCTAGGGATACTCCTACAGAATATACCTTGATATTGGGAAACCCAGTTGCACCCCTATCCGCTCCGGCCGGTCTCTCCGGATCGAAATACGGAAAATCCGTAACCGTAAATAAATTAGAGCCATTCACATACACCCTGGCCCGGCTTAGACCTACTTTCTCTAATAAGCCATCTGTTAGGGTGTATCCAATTTGTAAATTTTTTAATCTGAAGTAAGATCTGTCATATACAAAGAACGAATTGGTAATGGAGTTACTCGGTCCGTTGGAGAAATACAATCGAGGCATACTGGCATCCGGATTTTCAGGTGTCCAGCGATCAGTCCATCGCTCAGGCAATCCTGAAAAGTTAAAAAACGGATCTGACAACTCCTCGCTACCATAAGCATCAAAATCACCAACACCTTGAAAAATTGCTGCTATGTCGAATCCTCTGAAGTCGGCTCTGATATTAAATCCATAAGTCCAGGTAGGGTTTTCTTTCCCCAATACTACTCTATCATCAACATCAATAACGCCATCGTTATTAGTGTCTTCAAACCTGAGGTCACCAGGACCAAAATTGGGACTCAACCCGGAATGATCAGGAGCTGAATCTATTTCTTCCTGTGACTGGAAAATACCCACTACCGGAACCCCAAAGAATGCATTTATTGGTGCGCCTCGTTGGGTTACTCTCCTGCCTGAGATCAGTCTATCAATCTCTCCCACTCCAATATTGGGATTCAAAGTAACAACCTCATTTGTAACATGAGTTACGTTACCACCAACTGAAAGTCGAAAATCACCGAATTGATCATCATATTTGGCGGTAATTTCCCATCCCTTGTTTTGCACTTCAGAAGCATTTGATATTTGAGTTGAAAATCCAGTAAGGGAAGAAATTGGAACATCAAACAATATATCCTCAGTGTTGCGAACAAAATAGTCTGCCTCCAAAGTAATTTTATTAAAGATTCCAATATCCAGTCCTATATCGGTCATAGTAGCAGTTTCCCAACTAAGTGCACTGTTGCCAAGCGTAGTTTGTGCCACACCTGATACCACGGTTCCGCCAAAACTATAGGCTTGGCTCAAATCCAGAGCTCTGGCAAAGGCAAAATTTCCGATATTCTGGTTTCCTAATTGCCCCCAGGAAGCTCGTAATTTAAGGTAATCTATCAACGCTACATTTTGGAAAAATCCCTCATTGGAAATCACCCAACCCGCAGAAACACTGGGAAAGACCCCCCATTTATCATCTGAAAATCTTGAACTTCCGTCATATCGTACATTAGCCTCAAACAAATAGCGGTCTAAGTAGCTGTAGTTAGCCCTGCCGAAATAAGATCGTAGTCCCCACGCAGTGGCAGAACCACTATTGGTGGCGGAAGAGGCCAGGCCAGCATCCAGCACCTGAACTGAATTAGACAAATGACCATTTCGGAAAGCCTGAAAACTTTCAAAGTCACTTTCTTCTTCGTTATAACCAGCCAGTACACTGAAACTATGTTCACCTATTGATTTCTCATATTGCGCAGTAACCCATATAGTGTAATTGAAGGTTTGACTAAAACGGTTAGTGGCAGACCGGTTAGGGCTGAGCAGCACCTCTTCCTGTCTTATCCAATCAAAAGCAATGACACTTGAATTAAAGGCGTTCAGTTTTTCATCCCTAGAATTGATACCCGCGGTAGCCTTAAGAGTGAGACCGGTTAAAGGTTTCCATTGGATATAAGCGTTACCGAGAATATCCACATTTCTAACATTAAAGTTACTTCCCTGCACTTCAGCGACGGGACTGGCGGTAGTTACTTTACCATCGAATACAGCGGGAGCATTTGGTATTCGCTGGATAGTATGGGTGATCACTGATGACAGGTCCGCTAAATTGTCAGTGCTCGAATTTCTCACTCCGCGGGTATAGGATATACTTGCACCCAATTTAAGCTTTTCATTAACTTTGCTATCCAAATTGAGACGAGCGTTGTACCGCTCAAAGTCACTGCCAATAGCCACACCACCCTGATCCAGATATCCCAGGGAAAATCTGAAGTTTGTCTTTTCAGATCCGCCACCAACTCCCAGGGTGTGCTGTTGAATAGTAGCTGGATCAAATGTTACATCGATCCAGTTGGTGCTGAGCAGTTCTCGCTGAGCAGTTAATTCCGCTATTTCCTCATCGCTAAAAAATGGGTCCTGCCCGAAGTTAGTAAGGGATTCATTTCTTAACTCGGCGAATAGCACCGCGTCATTGACCATGTTTGGTAGTAGTGTGGCTTCTGAAACACCTACATACCCGTCATAAGTGAATACAGGTTTGGAATCGGTTGTCCCTCGTTTTGTGGTAACTAAAACCACTCCATTAGCCGCCCGTGATCCATAAATTGCTGATGATGCAGCATCTTTTAACACGGTGATCGACTCCACGTCAGAAGGGTTGATATTATCAATCGGTGCCTCGATCCCATCTACCAGAATCAATGGATTGGCATTGTTCAATGTGCCCACCCCCCTGATTCGAATAATAACGTTGTCCCTTCCTGCCTGACCCGAATTTTGATTTATAAACACTCCAGGTGCAGTTCCTTGTAGCGCGGTCGAAACGCTGGTGATGGGCCTTGCATCAATTTCCTTGGCCGAAACGGCCGTAACTGACCCTGTAAGATTCAGTTTCTTTTGTGTTCCATATCCAACCACCACTACTTCGTTTAGCTCAGTGGCATCGATTTCCATCCCCACATTGATAACACTTCGACCATTTACCGCTATTTCCTGGGTAACATAGCCGACATAAGAGACCAGCAATGTTGCATTCTCCGGGACGGTCAATCGGTAGTTGCCATCTGCATCCGTAGTGGTACCTGTGGTAGTTCCCTTCACCACTACTGATGCTCCAGGTAAGCCCTCCCCATTTTCATCACTTACTGTTCCGGAAATTTCGATATCCAATAACTCTTCTACCGTTTGGGCAGGATCACGGTGCTTCTTCGATATCTTGCGAACGAATATGTTATCATTTATTCGTCGAAATCCAAGATTAGCCTGATTCGAAACTTCTCGTAAAATAGATGCCACGGAACCGGTGTACTCTTGCAATCGGATTCTTTCACTTAGGTCAATAGTGCTGTTGTTTAAGGCAAAATTGAATTCTGTTTTCTCTGAAATCTGATCAAAAAGCCCGGCCAGAGTGGTTGTGTTTTGATTGATACTGATCTGTATTTCTTCAATACTATTTTTTTGCGCCAAGGCCCGGTCGGCAGCCAGTAATGAAGTAATTAATATACACTGAATCAGTATACCAATTGCACAGTACTTTGTTAACATAAATATTTGTTCTAGTACACTTAATTTCATAATTTTGTGGTGTTTTTGTTAATTTTCAAGGATTTAATAAAAACTATTGAGCCGTGTAATGTCTCAGCATTGCCGGCTCATTTTTCAAGTGCTGTTGTGGGCTGTTTTCATAATAATAGGTGTTAGTTTTGATTTATTCCGGTTATTGTTACATGCTTATCCGAGATGTTATATTTAAAGGAAAATGTATAAGATAGGCCTTCCAATACTGCTCTCAAACTTTCATTTTTAAAGCTTCCTGAAAATGAGCCATCAATAGTGTGATCATAGCTAATCTTTACACCATACCATCGCTCCAAATGCCTTATAACTTCTTTAAAATCCTCATTCATAAACACTAGCTCCTTCTTGGTCCAAGCAGCCTGTTGGTTCACATCCAAGTTGGTCTTTACCAGATTATCGTCTGACTTGCTATAAAGAACTCCCTCTCCGGGATTTAGTCGTATTTTGTCTTGTGCGGATGCTTTTATGCTTCTAACTTCTATACTTCCACTGACTAAAGCAATTCTTTCTTGCTTTTCACTTTCAAAAGCACCAATATTAAAAGTAGTACCCAAAGCGGTAGTAATGGTATTGAATGTTTTTACCACAAAGGGTTGGTTACTTTTAGCCACCTCAAAATAGGCTTCGCCAATCAACTCCACCTGTCTCTCCCCAGTATTGAAATTCACCGGATAAGTCAGGGAACTATTAGAATTCAGCATGATTAAGGTGCCATCACTAAGATAAAAGCTGGACTTACGTCCCGGGGGATTGGTTATAACTGCTATTTCTGAATCAGCAGTAGCCATCACTTTCAAGGAGTCATCATACCAAAAATAACTGCCTGCAATTATTGCAGAGCATGCTACTGAGGCCCATATCTTAATCCAGCGATTCTTTTTGCTTGATTTTCGGAGTGAAGGAATTTCACCCGGAATGTCAGACCTATAAGATACAACCAGTTCTCGATTCTTTAGACTTTGAACCTTATCAAATACCTGTTTTTCATCGAACTCAATACGGTTGGTATCCATCTCCCATAAGCTATCAATCTCGTTTTCGAGGAATGATCTACCTGAATCTGAAAAGTACCATTTTATAAATTCCGCCGCATCTTCCTTGGTACACTCCCCACGTTGTAGCTTTCGGTATAATTCTTTTTCGTTCATTTATATGCCTCACTATTAATAATACCCACAACGGGCTAGTTTTACTCAGTGTTTATGGTTCCACAGACCAAAAAAGGAGGCATTTTAAAATTGGCTTATCTGCCAATTCTTAAAATAACATGTTGAGATGATTTAGCAACATTCAAAAAGCTATATTACTTTCTGTTGCTTTAACTGCGCTTTTAGCTTCTTACAAGCTCTATAAAAATGATTTTCAGCAGTTCTCTTGGATATTTCTAATCTCCCGGAAATTTGTTCTATGGTTAGATTTTCCTGGGTTTTCATCAGGAATATCTGACGTTGTTGCTTGGGCAATGCCTCAAGTTTTTCTTTGGAAAAAGTTTCCAGATCTGAAAATATCACTTGATCCTCAGTGTTACTGGAGTAGTTATTGATATTTTTTATGGCGTATTGTTTATACGCCAGATCGTATGCCTGTCTTCGCTTCAATTTCAGTACGATGGATTTTGTAATGGTAAGGACGTATGCGTTAAAAGAAAGTTCTGGCTTGAGATTGGATCTGTTTTTCCAAATTTTTAAAAATACCTTTTGTACCACATCTTCGGATCCAGCATGGTCCACCTGAAGTTTTCTGCAGACAAAGTAGACTTTCTTGGCGTACTTGGTAAATAAATCAGAAAATGCCTGTTCATTGCTATTGATCAACAGTTTAACTTTATACTTTTCACTATTATCTATTCCCGACTTTTGCATTATCACGCCAATAAATCTTGCACTTGCGCGGTTATCAAAAACCTAAATTTACAGCTAATATAGCTTTACTCTTTCTTAATATTATTATACAAAATATAGTGAATTATTTGTTTGAATGCATATTAATCCCACGTATATGCAAAATATCCATCAGTAATCAGTAGATAACTTTTAGTTGTAATTATCACTTTCGCATGGAAATGTCCTCCACATTAGTTTAGGGGCAAAACCAACCTGAAATAAGCACTTATTAATTTGAGGTTTATTCGATCAGCTTTACCATTTGATCCAAAGGGTTGGTAAAGGGTTTGCTGTTTTCTTTCCAGGGTGTACTTATCCAATCCTCTTCCCAGGCTAAAACATCAAATTTCTTCCCTTTCCTCTTTGCACTTAACCATTTAGCCCACCTTTCAGCATAATAACTTCCTACCAAACCGCTCCAGACCCTGGCAGAATACTCATTTACCTCACCACCCCAGGTTGTGATCAATCGTTTTGCATTGCTTTCATAGTACTCCTTTTCTTCGACCGAATCACCAAAACTCCGGGCTTGGTTCACCCACATCGATAGTTGGTGGGTAGGATGTGAGGCTAATAGGCGGTCAATGACCCTCATGAGATCGATGGCCTCCTGGTAGCATTTAAACTGGTCAGATGTACTTTCGGACGTCATGCCTACATGCAATAGAGAATCTACCCTGTGGCCTAAAAGCTGTGTACCCAATTCTAGTGCATCGGCCTGATAGAGGTTACTGCGCTCCAAAAACTTGGAACATGACAAAAAAGCTTTGACTGCCCGGTTAAATTCCAATGATTGATGAACGGAACTGTGGTATTCACCCTCAGGTCTGAACTGAAAGCGGAAACGAGGGTGGTCGGTAAAGCTTCCCAGAGCCGACTTTCTCAATAGCTCCCAAGCGATTTTCATGCTATCCGGATACCCTCCATAACGGGCCTGACAGTAATCTTCCAGCCACTTATCAAGGTCAATTCCGGAGTTTGCCCATCCCCAATCTGAAAGCAATTCATAAATCACATCATTGTTCTCTATTCCTTCCGGAGCAAATCCAAATCCCACCAAACTTTGATTGTGCTGAAAATTCAGAGCTTTCTTAGGGGCAGTGGCGTAAAAATCCAATACTCCGTTCCAGGAGGTTTTTCCACCCATATTTGGGATAAAAGAATATATCCATTGCTTACCGAAAAAACCCTGGTACATTTCCCAAGAATAGTCGATATCCCAAAATAAGGCATTATACTCATTGGCCATATCCAGTATTAACAATTTATTATCGGGAATCTTAGACATCATAGCCTTCAATCGCTCCGGGGTCCAGAATAAATTTCCCTCAGGGTCTCGGTGATAAGGAAAGGTCCACCCCTGCATTACCCATACCGCATTAGGGTTGGCAGCGACAATAGGGGCATATACGGCTTGCCCGTATTCGGCCAATTCACTTTTAGCAGTTTCAATATCAGGAGATAACGGAACATCCATCTCATTGAAGCTGTCGGCCAAATAAAACCTTCCCTCCCCAAATTCCGCCTCCCATTCTTGTATGTACGCTGTACCGATCTGCTTGAACAATTCGCTATTGGGTGCCAGAATATGCACCTTTTCCTGGAACCCTCCCCAACCTAACTCTCTTAAATTTTCCTGAGGATACAATCGCTTAATACCTCTAGGTACAAATCCTGCAAATGCATGTATAATTGGTTGCATTTGTAATTCCTTCAATCTTCGCAAAATTTTATGGGTCAAGTCGATCTGCTTTTCATAAAAAGAATGGGGGGGCGGACCATCCCAGCCTCCTATATTTCCCATTCTATTCCAAGGAAAATGCGCCGGGCCTGAGAAGTAATCGGCGATTTCCACTTCAGTTAAGCCGATTTTTCTAAAAGTTCTGAGTAGGATGGCTTCGTGAGCTCCCGGCAAAAGTGGCATGTTCATCCCATGCACCGCCATCCAATCGATTTCCTGCTCCCATCTTTCCCAATCCCAATAAGGTGTAGAGTAACCGTGAGTGACCGTGTTGAGATAAAACCTATATTGGAAGGGAGAATATACTTCCTTAGTGTAAGAAGGTAGTTCGGATGGAATATTAAACCTGTTTCCAGTCCAGGATACTATTGAATTAGTATTATTTCTTAAGTAATCATAAGCGCCGCGACACAAGGCCGTTACACTGTTGGCGCTTATGTGAACTTTATTTCTATGGGTATCAATGGAATAAGTGTCAGGGGCCTCTTTAGAAATTAATTGTAATTGGAATATTTTGCTTTGTTCTCCCATGAGTCGACTCAGCACCTCTATTGCTGGGGTCTCAGGATCGATAGTTGTCTGAACTTGGGTTTCTGGCACGGATCCTTGGCAGCAGATCACTAACACAACCAAGGCTACATTGAGATATCTCAATGGGAAACATATTATTCTCCGGGACAAATAGTTAAGATAAATCATCATTCCAATTACTATTCAGTAACCTCAAACCATCTCTTCATTTTCAAGCATTCTCCACTAATTAGAAAATAAAACTTATTCAGGGGAGTTTCCAAGTCAGTTTTTATGGTAAATATTCTTTCGGTGTTCACATCCCGATGTGCCACCTCAAATCCAGGGGCATATAACTTAAGGTCATCTACGTTTAATCTTGACGGGTTTACCCTCCAAGGACCAAATAGGGAAACAGATACCTTAATTTCTGAGCCTCGATCAACGCTGGCTTTTTCCTGATTAACTATCGGCAAAGGAGGACAGCTTGGTGTTGGGAATAATATAGCTGAAACCGGCGATTGCAGCATGACAAAAATTCCATCATCCGACCTGTCAATATCGACCCTCCTCATTGCCAAATTTATCAGATCGAATTCGTAGGCGAGCTTAATATTATCAGGAAGTACAGGTATCTTGATTATTACACTATCTGTTTTCAGCGGGGTGGCATCTACATGTCCACCAGTCAAAGCCCAGAAGTTGTCAGCCTGCCACAAGCGTCCCATCCATTTCGGATCATTCAGGGCAACCGGATCCCACTCGGAAATTTCTCCATAAGTAACAGCTTCTGCCAATGTAGGATAGAGTTCATGCCATTTTAAATCTACCACAACATCTTTATTGTAATCCTCTGGTTTCTCCGTCCCCACCTGAGCCCAGGCCCAGTTAGTCCTTTGATTATCAATTTTGCTTATGATCGCGCCGGTGATAGCAGCTTCCGGAGCGCTGGCATGGTAGGACAATGGTAAATACTCCGGCAATGCTATTTTCATAGCATCGATTTCATCACCTGAACAATCCATAACCAAGGCTCCATTGGTACTTTCATGAAAGAAGTCCATGAAAAATTCCGTTGAAATAAAAAGATCGGGATTGATTTGATCAGTGTTTTCTCGAATTCTTTTCAAACAGGTTCTCACCCATTGATTTGCATTATAGGGGCTTCGGTGTTGATGCTCCTCGTTGAAACATGGCCTGAAGGGAAAGCCAAATTCGTCCAACCGGATTTCATCGACGCCTGCTTCAGCAAGCATGGTACAAATTCGAATCAGATAATCTTGCCAAGGTTTGTAACCCGGACAATTAAAGGCCCCAAACTTTTCGTTCCCTTTCCGGTAATCCATAACGGGTTTACCATTGGCTTTCTTAATAGCAAATTTTTCCCAATCATCCTCCATCATAGGGCTGTTGCTACGAATACCATACGCTGCTACATACATGGCAACTCTCCTTCCGTATTTATGACATTGCGCCAACCCTTTTTTGAAAGCTTCAAGTCCACCTAGATCGGAGCGAAAATCGATAAATCCAGATGACATCCAAGGGCCATAGGTTTCAGGCCACAGGTTCACGCCTTCATTCCACATGGCAAATTCCATGCAGTCGTTGTATTTATTTCCAAAAATTGGCGAACCAAACAAGCTATGGAGTTGCTTAAAGGAGGTAAACAGTATGGTATCGCTACTCTGTTTGTTCCTCATAACAGTTTCTGCGGAGGGAAACCAAGTGCTGGAACGAATTGCAATTTCTTCCCTGTACCACTCGGGCACAGTTCGGACCTCAACAGTTTGTGCAAACCATTGATCATATGCCCTAGCCGCAGTACGCCAGTTTCCATTATATACCAGGAACCGACAAGAGGGCCATTCTGAGGTGTTGTTTGGCGCAATAGTTCTTTTGTCAAAATACAAAGAGGCCATGCCTCCGAAGGGGAATGTACTCAAGATCTTATTGCTGAAATCAGGGTCCATGGCAATGAATGCCACACCTTGCTTTAGCTTTGGCTCGTAAACCGTTTGCCATTGCATGGACACACTTTTCCCATATACTCCTCCCAAAGGCCGCTCCCAAGCTTTGATTCCAGGATAACCTCGGTCCCACATATTGACAGTCAGGTTGGTGCCTGGGTCCTCACCTAGTTGGACCCCTGTTAAATAGGGAAATGCGGTAAGAACATTCAAGGTTTCGTTGCTCTGGTTAACCACAGCTAGGTGCGCATCGAATTGAGGCAGGTCATCTAATAGCTCTATTTTTAGTTCAATACGAATATCCGTCGGCATCACATCATACACTAAATCAAGGATTTGCGAATCAGTATTCTTTGTTACGGTATGGGATTGTAACCGGCATACAGATGGGTCTATGATAGTGCCTCCATAGGGCTGATCGTGAGCACCTGCTATCAATTCCGGGCCAGACTTTGGGTTCAAGTACAATCGAAATGGATTACCGGCTCCCTGGTTTTTAAGGTTCTCATCGCCGGTCTTTTTATTGAATAGTGATATAAGTTGACCGGTATCTTTATCAAAGGAAATCGACACGAATTCATTTTCCAAACCTACAACTTCATCGTAGTTGGGTGTTTGCTTTAAAAGGAAGTACATCCCAGCACCAGGCAGCTGAAAGCAGCATAGGACGGCTATCATCCACAGCCAAACGGAACGTGTTGAAATGGTGTTCTTATTGTTACTACTTTTTTTTCTCATGATCGTGCGCAATAACTCAATGGCCATCCGTAGACTACGGTTAAACAAACTAGCATCTGTTCAATAAGCGTATTAAACTCCGGATAATCGAACTTGATCCATTTTGACTTAGAATCGGGTGATTTTACCCTATTAAAAGGACCCAAAGCTGACACTTTCTCCCGAGGCTAATTCAATAGTTTTTATAGTATCTCCATGTCTTAATAGATATTTCCCTCCTAGTGAGGACTCGATTCTGTACCTGATCAGTTTCATATCCTCCCATTCCAGATCAATTGTCAGTCCACCTCTTAGCTTAAGCCCTGTAACCCGGCCGGCAGGCCAACTATTAGGCAAAGCTGGTAGTAATTGAATAGTATCGGTGTGAGATTGTACCAGCATTTCTGCAACTCCCGAGGTGAATCCCATATTCCCGTCCAATTGAAACGGAGGATGGGCGGAAAGCAGATTGCTATATACACCACCACCGTCGGACATGTTAATACCCGAATCGTCTGTTATTCTTAAGCTCCTCTTTAACAACTTATAGGCCCGGTCTCCGTCCATTAAACGTGCCCAAAAGTTAATTTTCCACCCTAAAGACCACCCTGTGCCCTCATCACCCCTGGCGTTTAATGACACCCTGGATGCCTCCGCAAGCTTAGGTGTTTCCAGCATATTTATCTGGTTTCCCGGATATAACGCATATAAATGAGAAACATGGCGGTGCTTATTGTCGGGATCATCCAGATCTTCCTTCCATTCCTGCAGTTGACCCCATCTCCCAATCCTCAATGGCAGCAATTCACTTAATATGCTTTCTAATTGCTCCCTGAAATCAGTATCGACCTCCAGTATCTTGGCTGCCTCGATGGTATTGGTAAAAAGATCATGTACAATTTGGATATCCATGTAAGCGCCGGTAGATATTCCACCATGCTCAGGAGAGTAAGATGGTGAGGACACCCAGTAACCATCAGGGTCTTTTCCCAGATAATCAACCCAGAATTCCGCAGCTTCCTTCATAATGGGATATGCTTTATCGTTCAAGTATGCAGTATCGGGATTAAATAGATAATGTTCCCAGGCATGCCGGGAATACCAGGCCGCGCCTCCCGGGAAGAACCCCCAGGGAAACTCCCAACCTGGTGCAGTAAATCCAAAAATATTATTCATGGTATTCACCACCCACCCGCTGGCATTGAAAAATGCCTTTGCTGTTATTCTGCCAGGTGGACGTAGGTTATCAATATAATCGATTAAGGGCAGGTGGCAATCAGCCAGATTTGTTACTTCTGCAGGCCAATAGATCATTTGGATGTTAATATTGGCATGATAATCACAAGCCCAAGGGGGATTATTGCTGTGATTCCATTTCCCCTGCAAATTGGCCGGAAGTGTGCCTGGTCTTGAACTGCTTATCAATAAATACCTTCCGTATTGGAAAAAAAGTGCTTCCAATCCGGGATCCGGGGTGCCGTTGGCATAGGCCTGTAACCTTAAATCTGTGGGTATATTAAGGTCTGAGTTGGCGGCTAAGGTGAATGTAACACGATCAAACAACTCCCGATAGTCATTGATGTGTTCTCTCAAGATCTCATGGTAACTCCGTTGAGGAACTTCAGTCAATATAGCACGATTTAGGCTGTCAAAATTCTGACCTTGATAGTGGGGATATTCATTCAGATACTCTGTATTGGCGGTGAGATAAAGGGTAATCTGATTTGAGCCCGAGATACTAATCTGTTTTTTATCAAAAACCATATCGGAACCGTGGGCATCCAGTAGCATTGCCACTTGAAAGGTCATCCCGTTATTTTTAACATTTCCATTTAGCTTTAGCACTCCATTTTCATAATACATTTCCCCGCTATGCGGGGTGGTTAACTTAATGATATAGTCCACCCCGCCAGCAGCATCATTTTCAAAATTAAAGACCAACATTCGACGGGGGTGGGAGGCGAAGTAGGTGCGATGATGGTTTATCCTCCCGTCAGTATATGTCACTTCGGCTGTTGAATTTTGAAGATCCAGGGACCGGCGATAATTGGATATAGTCCCATTACTATCTACTTCAATCCATAGATCACCCATATTCTGATAGGCGCCAAAGCCGATCCAACCTCCTTCAGGGTGATTTCCTTGAATAATACCAGTTAATTCCCTGTTTGCCAGTCGATGGGCATCCTGGTAATTACCCAGGTCTAGTAGCCTTCTCACCTCAGGCAAATACTTGTAGGCTTCTGGACGATTTCCACCGTTGTACTGTTCCCACTCTCCTTTCCCGCCAGACCATAGTGATTCTTCGTTAAACTGAATACGTTCCCGTTCAATGCCCCCAAAAACCATAGCTCCCATAAATCCATTGCCAATCGGCAATGCCTCCGACATCCAGTGTTCTGCGGGTGACTCATACCAAAGTTGTAAGTTCGTATTTTCAGAGATTGTGGGTGACATACTGGAATACAAGTGGGTCGCAACCAGCATTTTTCCGGTAAATAACAGGATGGGGAAAAACTTAATGCAAAACATAGGTTTGAAGCTGTATACTGATCTTATGATAAAATATTGTGAAACCCGATACCAGTAGTTAAACCATCAATCCTAATGGATTTTTGATGTTCTGAGTAATTAATATGTTTAAGAGTACCCCGCAATCCAACTACCTGCCCCTGCCCTATGGGATAAAAAGTTTAACAGTATCCCCTGGCTTGGTAGTAATCTCAATTAAATCACCGTCGATTTCATAAACGGTATTTGTCTCAAATGGTCTGTCAAAGGGGTTTCTAATGATCATTACACCTCCCTTTTCCGCAAACATGCTTACCATCGAAACAGCTCCCTCCGACCTTGCAGCCGAGATTAAAAACGCACCCTCAGCTCGGAGATTTCTGAAAGAAACTTCTGCCCAATTCTCCGGAACTGCAGGGAAAATATGTATAATGCCGGTATGACTTTGTAATAGCATTTCCTGCAATCCTGCCGCAAAAGCGAAATTGCCTTCCAATGTAAAAGGCCTGTAGGTAAAATCCGTGTATCCATTACCAGACTGATCCCCATTAACATGAAAACTGTTGGGCAGACAGAAGCTAGTAGCAAATTTCTTCAGGTAGTCCGCAGCCCCCGATCCATCCAAGGTCCGGGCTTTTAGGTTTCCCATCCAGGCAAAAGAGTACCCAACCCATAACCTGGTGCCCTGAGCCTCCAAATTGGAAATAGTATGATCAATAATCAGCTTATCTTTTTTTCCATTTGAATAATCAATGTTTCCTAAGGGATGAAATGCCATGAGGTGCGAAAAATGTCGGTGAGATTCCTCATATAATTCACTTGGGGCAACCATCAAACCCAACTCATCA
This sequence comes from Cyclobacteriaceae bacterium, assembly GCA_965224285.1. Classification (GTDB taxonomy): domain Bacteria; phylum Bacteroidota; class Bacteroidia; order Cytophagales; family Cyclobacteriaceae; genus JAJCYK01. The sequence goes on along the minus strand of OZ245043.1, from coordinate 350,248 downwards.
TCAACCGCCAAATCAGGCCACTTGGCCAATTCACCCCTCCAGTATCTGGCCTCATCATGCTTGTTTAATTCCAATGCAAGTTCCGCGGCGGTGGTAAATGTCCAGCGGATTAAACTCAAATCGAAATTAGTAGTTTGTCCATACCAAGCTTCCCGTCGATTATCGTGAAATTCTGGACTCGAACTAATGGGCAGGCCCATTTTCCCATCACTGTTGGCAGTTGCCAATTGTTCAAAATGCGTCGCGACCTCTTTGATCCAGGGATAAGCTTGGTTTTTAAGAAAACTTCTATCCATTGAATATTTCCAGTGTAAATAAAAATGATGCCCTAACCAGGCGCCAACTGTTGGACCAAATGAATATTGGATCCACCCACCCATAGGTTTACCGTCTAAAGTGGTCACTCCGGGAACATTTAATCCGTCAGTTTGATAAAAATCCCTGGTATATTCTTTAAAAGTTTCCCGATACTTCCACAGCCAATCAATAAAGCCTTGCTCCAAATCCAGATGATTGGAAGAATAGGCCGGCCAATAACTTAACTGAGTATTTAAATCATGGTGAAAGTCTCCTTTCCATGGCGGAAGCTTGCCGTTATCAGCAGTCCATACGGCTTGTAGGGAGATCGGTGGGGTCTCCGTCCTGGCTGCCGAACCAAACTTGTACATCTCCAGATACCATTGTTTCTGCAAAATAGTGTCCGGAACATTTATTTGCGACTTGGACCAAAATTCGTCCCACCAGTTGGTATGAGAAATAATAGCAGGCGTTAATCCGTCTTTTAGATTGTGCTCTGTAACCTGAGTTGCGGGCGGTGTTTGCTCCCAACCGGGGTAGGTAGAGCTAATACTCCAGCAACCTTCTATAGACTTGCCGTTATTTTGATTTCGTACATTGACCTGGTAGTTAAATCCACCCCATCCATCTTGCGAGTAGGTTATAGAGTTTTTTTCCTTTGAAATGGACCCGGGAGGGTATTCCAATCGCCTTAGATCTTGGCCATCAACAGGATTTTCCTTTCCCGAGTTGCCTGGCAGATTATATGCAGGCGGAATAATATCATAGGATATGGGCTGATCAAGACCTTCAAACCTGAACCAACCGACTGGTTCGGTGGCGTGAACAAAGGTCAATAATCTCACCCCACTCAGCCATTCCACTTCACACATGGCCTTATCTAAATAAAGGTGGACTGACTTAACAGGCCCCAAGTTAGATATATCAAATTCCAAAGCTGCGCCGGGGATTTTTGAAGGAGCGGGTAGGTTGTCATATGGTTGATCGAATTTTTCCTGAACTTTTTGGTACTGATTTTTTTTCCATTGATCAAACACCCACTGGTACTGCCATTCGGCTTGTTCCAAATTTTCCATAGGACGCAAATCCCATAAATCTGCACGGTCTAGTGAAAAACGAAGTTTTCCTTCGTTTTCCCAAATCAAGGCCCCTATCATCCCATTTCCCAGAGGAACTGCTTCATCCCATACTTTTGAGAGGTCATCAAAATGCAAATCATAAGGTTCTTTAGGGAGGTTTACCGGAGATAGCTTATGCTGACAAGACAAGCTTAATGAAAAATAGAGAAGTATCAACCACCTGAAAGTCAAGAATTGATCAAATACATCTTTAAAATTTCTCACCTTTTTTAGGAACTGCTCGTTTCCTTCATAAAAAGAGGCTTTCATGCTTGTCATTATCAAAGCTTTCCAAGTCTACTGCGTGTCACCTGGGCAATTACCACTTCTATTATGGGCGCTTCGCTAATTTTCAACTTTTTCAATCATCCCACTACCCAGTTGTTTGCGGTATGGCTACCATGCATCTCGATCTTCTATTGCCTTATCTCCAATGTATAAATTCACCGACCTTATGGACATATTTAAATCACAGCGATCATTGAGATATTCGCGTTACCAAATATCAGTCAAACTCAATTAGCGTGAATTCTTCAGCTAAATTTGTGATTAAACCTGCCTAATACCACCATTTCTGTAACTATAACCGATGCATTCTTTGCAAAGTGTAGAGATTAAAGCTTTGTCACAACCCAGCGATATTTTAATTAAGCTTCCTTTATAACCGGGCTCCATTCAAATTGAACAACTTTAGCCTATTCTTCAGGTAAAAGCTCTAATATGCTAAGTATAGGTAAATGGTCGGAGGCTACCTGTTCCTCTATAACCTTGCTTTCCAGAACCCTCCATCGATTGGCAGGTCGATACAGAATATAATCAATTTTAACTTTGGGATTGGTTGATGGGAATGTGGGCAAGTCCTCCGAAAATGACCTCGTCCATTCTTTAAATAATATTTTCATGGTCTCGCTTTCGGATTTGGCATTCAGGTCTCCTGCTAATATGGTGGGCCTGTCATCACCGGTCAACAGCTGATTGATTTGTCTGGCCTGAATCAACCTGTCTTTCTCACCGGTATGATCAAGATGGGTGCCTACAAACCGGATGGTATCCCCACTTTCAATTATCACGTTTACTTCTAAGGCAGCTCTAGGCTCCTTACCGGCTTGAGCGCTCAACGCATGATTGCGAGTGCTTAAGAATGAAAGCCGCGATAATACCCCTTCTCCATATTCGCCCCCATCGTAGTACATTGCTCTTCCGAATATGGGAGCTAAACCTGTGCGTCGGCCCAGCTCCGTGGCTAGATCAATACCGCCCACCCGTTCAGTGTAACAATCAACTTCCTGTAATGCCACTAGATCTGGATTTACAGAACTGATCACTTGAGCAATTAATTGCAAATCGAAATCACCCTTCAAAGTTTCACCATGTAAAATATTGTAGCTCAAAACCCTGATTATTCTGGTCGAGTCCACCGGTGATTGTGCGTTAACCTGGCAGATGAACAAACCTGCCAACAGGGATTGGGTGAATGTATTAAAAATCAAATATCGCATTTAACTTAGAAGTTTGCGGTTAACTTTAAGTTTCATACTCAAACAAGTATACTCAGCCTCTTGCCATGAAAGAAACCTTGATCTTATTCAAGTAATACCTGGTTATTAATATAAAGCTCAATGCTCATAAGAACAATTATACTTGCTAAATGACCAATGTTTTGTTAAAAATCAATACTGATCTACCATGAAATGGAGTATAAGCAGATATACCCGCAGGGCCATTGTTGGAGGAGGTATAGCCTTAACGGTGATCTTAACAGGTTCCTTTCTGTTGGGAGAACTGAGTGGCTACGAAGCCAAAGCGCTAATCAAGCACTCACTTTCCGGATTGAATATGTTGTGCAACACTATAGTACTGGCCTCAGCCACTATCTTAGCTCTATTATTAACCCTGTTAGGATTAAGTTCCAGTGCCCAATCGACGCTAAAAGAAGACCACTACCGTCACGTCATGCAGATAGCCAAAGTAGATACCGCGGTATTAATTGCCTCTCTTATGTCCTTTTTACTACTCAATCTACCCATTACAGAATCCGACAATGTGCCCAATAACTGGTTCGACATCATTTATTACAGCAGCTTAACCATCTCCAGTATCTTAAGCGCCGCATTGATCGTGGTAGTATTGATGTTGTATAATACAGTAGTGAATATTATTAAAATTGTGGGTTTGGGAGAATCCGACCATCACCTTACTACCAGCGAAGAAGAGGAAGTAAAGGAGAATAATATCCAAGATGCCAGCTAATTAGCTAATGTAAAACTGCGGATTAATACGTCTACACTTCCATTTGAGTAACTTCATAAAAAAGGTATTCATGCCCAGGATAAGCTGAGTATTTAATCGATGTAATCCCTCTCTTTAAAGGCTCCTACTCATTTGTCCCGCGTTACCCTTAAAACCGCATCTGGAGCATTGGTGAGCAGGTATAACGTTCCGTCAGGTGCCTGCTTGATATCCCTCACCCTACCGTAGCCTTTCATCAGCAGCTCCTCATGGATCACTTTCCCCTCCTCTATCACCAATCTACGGATCTCCTGGAAAGCCAGCGCGCCTACCAGTAAATTGTTCTGCCATTTAGGAAAAACAGTTCCATTTACAAATTCAATGGCGCTAACGGCAATAGACGGGGTCCAGTAAAAAATGGGCTGCTCCATTCCCTGCTGATGGGTTTTATCAGATATAATGCTATCGTCGTAATCAATGCCATAGGTGATCACCGGCCAACCGTAGTTGAAACCTTTCCTGATAATGTTTATTTCGTCACCCCCTTTTGGGCCGTGTTCGCTGGCATAGATCAGACCAGATTCCGGATGCAGGGCAATGCCTTGGGCGTTGCGGTTACCCCAGCTGTAAATAGCCTGCAGGGCTCCTTGCTGCCCCACCAACGGGTTATCCTCTGGTATGGAACCATCTGGATTGATTTTATATATTTTCCCAGCCGGGCGGGTAAGGATCTGGGAATCATCTTCCCGGTTCATATCGCCAATGGTGAAATATAAATAACCCTCCCGGTCGAACAAGAACCGGCAACCCCAGCGGGTCCCGCCACTTACCTTCAGGGAATCATGTACTTCAAAAAGTTCTTGCTCGTCAACCCAACTATTTTCTATAATCCTTCCTCTGACGATCTTGGTCATACCGGGGGTAAGGCTGTCCAGGGAGTTTTGTGAGTTGTGACTGAATGCCAGGTAAACCCAGCCGTTTTCGGCGTACTCAGGGTCCAGGGCGATATCCATATAGCCGCCATAAATATTCTGTCCATAAGACATAGGAGTATTGGCAACAGGCTGGTGCAGCAGCGCTCCGTCGATCATCCATACCAATTGTCCGTTTTTTTGAGAGATCAAGGCTTTATTTTCGTCCACAAACTCAATTCCCCAGGGAGCGCTCAGCCCTGATGGTACAAGCCTTTCAACTTTTAACGGATAGTGATAGGTTTCCAAGGTGTAGGAAGTTTCAACCTCAGTCAAATCCATGGGGCCATCCTGAACGCTTAAAATAAAGTCGGCCGCTGCCTCAATTTCTGACTCACTGAGTACTGTTCCCCAACTGATCATTTCGGTTCCTTCGATCCCATTTGTTATAGTATTTATTATGGATTGCTTATCCCCTCCATGTTCCCATTGGTCCTTGATCAATGCGGAAGCCACACTGCCTTCCAATTGAGGTCCATGACAGCCGATACAGTAACTTTGGTAGACTTGTCTGCCATCCTGGCTGTAGGTGTTCAAACACCCTACACTAGCTATGGCTAAGAACAGATATCGCTTTATTTCAATGTCGATTGTTGCATTCAGTTTGGCAACGGCGGAGTATAGTTCATTCATTTTATGGATTTACCACCGGTATTTCTAATTGACCCTGCCCCGGAAAGTAATAGACATTTGGATCAGTCAACTTTTATAATTTGACTACGTGCAGAGATCCCGTTTTCGTTAAATGCTTCTATGCAAAAATAGTAGGTCTGCTCTACATTAAGACTTCTTATGTCAAGTTCATTTTTGTGGTATATCAGCCAATTGTTATAGAGCTTATCTTCAGCAATTCCCCATTTGACATTGTAACCCTGGGCGGTTTTTTGAGCTTTCCAGAAAAGCTTGGCATTTCTTTCATCCTGACCCCTGGTGATTTCCAATCCTTTTACTTTAGAAGGTGGTTTACCAGGACCGATACCAAATATTCTCAAACCGGATATCGCCAGCTTATCAGTGGGAACCTCAATGTTTTGAAATTTGATAAACCGAGTGGTTACCCCTTCTGATAATTCCTGATAGTCGTTTGGTGTGTCTTGAGAACTGGAGTCTTTATCAATGATTACGAACCATTGCTCACCATCAGATGAGCCCAGTATCTGATACTGATGAGAGGGCGCTTTTTGTCTCCCGTACAGGCTGGATTTATAATCATGATAGTTTACCTGAATGGCATGAACAACGGATCCCTTACCCAGGTCTATTTGCAGCCACTGCTGTGAATCAGCAGTATCTGCAACCCAAAAGGTTTTAACCAGCTCGTCGTTCACATTTTCAGGTCCGAATTCTCCTAATTGCGAAGAAGCAGTAACCGGTTTCTTATACGATAATAGCATCCAGCCTCTGAATGCCCCTTGCTTTTCGGGATGACTGGGGGCATAGTGCGGATAATCACCGTAGGCAGTATTGGTATATAACAATCCATCCTCATCGAAAAAGGCCGGAAACGCAGCTATTCTTCTCTCGAACTTGTAGTTTACCGATACAGCCATAGTGCCATAATGCCAATACTGTCCCCCTGGCCCCTCCACGGTGCTTCCATGGCCTGCACCATTCATGAATCCACCCGGTTTATAACTTATAGGATTATGGGCGGCGTATTGATAGGGCCCCAGGGGATGCTCAGCTACATACACTCCGTCTGCGTAGGTATCCCACTCCGTACCCGGTGCGGCATACTGCATATAGTAGCGGTCCTGGTATTTGGTTAACCAGGCTCCCTCCATATATCCTCCCAAGGTGGGATGGTCATGATTTTCTCCAAATCTTTCCCAGCCATGCTTTGCTTCATCGAGATTGAATAAAGCCACTTCCTCTGACTTTTTTTTAAACCATTGCCGGGTGTCAAGTTCATAACCCCGTATGGGAAATTTGTTGGAAGATCCCCAAAAAATATAGGAGCGATCATCGTCATCAATAAAGAAAGCCGGATCCTGTAGGTTCCACAAAATAGCAGGCACTGCCTTCCAATCGCCTAACTTGGGGTTATCGGTATACAATAAACTCATGATTCCCGAAGGATCACCGGTAACAAATAGCACCGAATCTTTATAGTTGAACGCAGCAGGTGCATTAGATCCCTGAAAATACCACTTTTGAGGATCCACGAAACGCCAACTCGTTAAATCAGGCGAATGCCAATAACCCAAGGAACGGGTAACAAACATATAATATTCACCCCGGAAGTGCACCACCGCAGGGTCAGCACCTGAGCGGTATGAAAGCCCCTGGTGAGTGTTCACTACACTGTAAGTATAATCGATATTTAAGGGATTGCAGTAGGTTGATCCCCTGATTTCCTGTCCCCATATTTGATGGTAGACGAAAAACCAAACCGTGGCCATCAATAGAAATGATCTCATTTTTCTAAACGAATTTCTAGCATGGGAATTTTTCGACCTAAGTTACCTGTTAAGTGGGTAATAGCTCAGAAATTTTCCCTAATCTAGCCACATCCACCTGATAAGGTTGATTTAGTTTCAGTGATTTGCAAAGATTTGGCACTTTCCAACCCTTTTTAATCACAAACTCCAACTACACACAGCCCTCAACATGGCCAGATGTTCTCGCTGCTAAACACAAGTTAAGAATTCAAATTGAGATTGATTAATGGAGATCCCATTTAATGATCAGGAATCGCTTTGATTAGACCTCCTTCCCTTTCAGCATCTTGTTCCAATACAGATAAGGCAAACCGTATTTTTTAAGCATCCATAAACGCCAGTGTTCCTTGCTGCTGTCAAAGATCAGTAATTGCCTTAATTTAGGATCGGGAGTGAAGCGCCCGTCATAGTCAAATTCCGCCAGGGCCATCTTGCCATAACCGGTAACCAACGGGCATGAGGAATATCCATTGTATGATAGCTGACCATTATGTTGCTGCCCCATCAGGCCTAGTAAATTTTCCACTACTACCGGTACCTGCTTACGTATAGCTGCTCCGGTTTTAGCAGTGGGAAGGCCAGCCACATCACCAAGTCCAAATATATTACTATGCTTTACATGCTGTAAACTATGGGCATCCACATCCAGCCACCCGGAATCATTTACCAAGGATGATTCCCGCACAAATTTGGGGGCAGCTTGAGGTGGGGCCAGATGAAGCATATCAAAAGGTATCTCGATATAATTGGGGTATTCTTGGCTTAACTTTTCATTTATAGCATCTTCCAGTTCATGTGATTGGTCTGTGTTGTTCGGGCGGACATGCTTAAAGGTGGCTACCCGGGCATCAGCATCGATCTTGATCGGTGCATAATAGGGTTTAAAAAATATTCCATAGCGATCTATCACTTGGCTTAAGGTTTCTGCAATCTCCTTCACTCCAAAAATCACGCTGCCGGGAGTGGCAAAGATCACTCTGGCCTCTACCTTATTCTTTATGAAATAATCAGCCGCCAGGTAAGCAATTTTTTGCGGTGCACCTCCGCACTTTATAGGGGTGGTGGGTTGGGTGAATAGAGCATTGCCGCCTTTGAAATTTCTAATGACCTGGTAAGTATGTTCGGGATCAGTATAATTGCTACAAACAACACCCTTATCCAATGCCTGATCCAGTCCTTCTATTAATGAGGGCTCCATAACTAATCCCGGACACACTACCAGATAATCATATGATATATTGCCGTTATCAGCTGTACCTACCTGATTATGCTCTGGATCTAAATTGGTGGCGTAATCCTTAATCCAGTCCAGGCCTTCAGGCATTACCTCACTCATGGGCTTACCAGTTTTTGAATAGTTATAAGCACCAGCGCCCACCAAAGTCCATGCTGCTTGGTAGTAGTGGGTGTCGGCTGGTTCAATGATTCCGATCTTAAATGATCTATCTTTTCTCAGAAGGTTGGCACCGGTCATTATACCCGCCGTGCCACCCCCGATGATCAGTATTTGATAATGTGCATTCATGGCCTTAGATGGAAATTGAATCTATAATCGAATTAACTGATATTCCATCTAACATGGCGTAACAATTGTTACGGAGGGGAATGATTTGTGTCAGTCATATACCCGCCCACCCTACTCCACTTGGTTGAAGTTTAGCTTGCGTAACTTAGGCCGAAAGGTAAGGAAGTTTTTAACTTCATGTTTTTGATCTCATACACTTATGTAACTTCACCCAGTCCCATTAGTAGGTAAACGGTTTAAGTTGCAAACTTAAACCAGGTTTGGGGGAGGAAGTTTTTTAGTTTTAACGATCAAAACCTAATTCCTTATTCAGGTTTGGCCGATGGGGTCAAGTTGCAAACCTGAACCAGGTCCCAATAGAAAGTCATTTTGAGGTATAAATTTTTGATTCCAAAAAATTCCAAAACACACAGAACATGATGACGTTGAGGTGATATGGACAAGCTATAGTTCTTGATGTAGAGGATATCTGGAGCAGCGATCAATGGTTAATCTAACATAGTGGTCACTCGGCGCAGCCAAGCGACTGAGTTATGTAAATATTTTAGAATCAGATACTTATATTAATACGTCATAAGCAGGAGGAATTTTTTGATTCCAAAACACACAAAACTAGGATGATGTAAGAGATCGAAAATTGGCCTTAGTATATTATGATCATCTGGTCATACAGATGGTTATCATGCATATTCATCACTCGGCAAAGCCCCGTCTATCCGCTTTCGCTGTACACTGCCGGGCCCAGACAAGCGACTGATTTCGTAAATAATTTATAATCAGATACTTATATTAATACGTCATTGCGAACGAAGTAAAGCAATCCCATTCAAAGGAAAAATAGGGTTAATTATGGCATGGCAGTGGGCTATCTGATAAGGCATCGACACCGAGAATCAGCGAAAGGTGGAATTATCTTGCAACAATTAAAGCAATATATGAATGCCCTAAGGTTATTTGGTTTTTAGGATTCACTTGATATCCATCTGAACTAGCCGTGGGGTGAGAAGTGAGCCCATGGATTTTCTGTGTATAAGGGTGAATTTTTAATATTATTTAAAAGGATGATCACCCCTTCTGTCAATGAGATTGATTCACTGCTATTAAGATACACAAATGCTCTCTAAGTGGTCATCTAAATTTAGGCCTACCTCAATATGCTGATCGATTTTGTTACGCTACCTTTATCACTGACCTGTAAGTAGAAGAATTATCGGTAACAGCTTGAGTGAGAATCTAGCCACTGTGAATACCACTTTGCCCGCACTAAAAATGGCCCTCAAAATCAGAAATGGACACAACTTAGCGGTTTGATCTTTCATTCTGACGGCGGACCAGGTCCCAATAGAAAGTCATTTTGAGGTATAAATTTTTGATTCCAAAAAATTCCAAAACACACAGAACATGATGACGTTGAGGTGATATGGACAAGCTATAGTTGTTGATGTAGAGGATATCTGGAGTAGCGATCAATGGTTAATCTAACATAGTTGTCACTCGGCGCAGCCAAGCGACTGAGTTATGTAAATATTTTAGAATCAGATACTTATATTAATACTTCATAAGCAGGAGGAATTTTTTGATTCCAAAACACACCAAACTAGGATGATGTAAGAGATCGAAAATTGGTCTTAGTATATTATGATCATCTGGTCATACAGATGGTTATCATGCATATTCATCACTCGGCAAAGCCCCGTCTATCCGCTTTCGCTGTACACTGCCGGGCAGGCAAGCGACTGATTTCGTAAATAATTTATAATCAGTTACTTATATTAATACGTCATTGCGAACGAAGTGAAGCAATCCCGTTCAAAGGAAAAATAGGGTTAATTATGGCATGGCAATGCGGCTGTCCAATAAGGCATCGGTGCCGACTATCAGCGAAAGGTGGAATTATCGAGCAGCAGTTATAGCAATTCGTAATTCGTAATTCAATCAGCCGTGCTGGGACAACGATACTGGGTAATAGGGAGATCGGTTTTTTGGATATCCTTAAAACCACCGGCTACATCCACAATATCATAGTATCCTCTGGACTTCAGAATAGAAGAGGCAATCATGGAACGATACCCACCTGCACAGTGTACGAAGTACTGTTGATCTTTGTCGACTTCATCCATATTTTCAGCTATGAAGTCCAAAGGAAAATTACGGGCTCCTTCAAGGTGCTCAGCCTCAAATTCCGGCGGTTTCCTGACATCCAGTACTTCGCATTGACCGTCTTTACATCGTTTGGCAAATTCATCAGCTGGGATAGACTTTACCTGGTCAATTTCTTTTCCCGCTCTTTGCCAGGTTTCAATACCGCCATCCAGATAGCCCAGGGTATTATCATAACCAACCCTTGAAAGTCTGGTCACTACTTCAGCTTCTCTTCCTGCTTCCGTAATAAAAATTATAGGCTGCTGTAAATCAGGAATTAATGCCCCTACCCAAGGAGCAAAACTTCCATCCAACCCTATAAAAATAGAATTGGGAATGTGCCCTTCGGCAAAATCTTGGGGTGCCCGGGTATCCAGCATCAATGCTCCTTGATGGTTGGCCATATTTTCAAATTGCTGTGCGTCTAGTGCCACGTTACCCCGCTCCATAATCTCATCCAGCCCTTTGGCCCCGGATTTATTTAAGGCCACATTCTGAGCAAAATATTGTGGTGGTGGCAGCAGCCCTTCGGTTACTTCTTCGATAAATTCCTCCTTGGTCATATCTGCCCTCAAGGCATAATTGGATTGCTTCTGGTTCCCCAGCAGATCCGAGGTTTCCTTACTCATATTCTTTCCACAGGCAGATCCTGCACCATGAGCGGGATAGACCAGCACATCATCAGGTAAAGTCATGATCTTGGTTCGCAGGCTGTCATACAAATATCCGGCAAGATCATCTTCCGTTAATTCGCCGGTTTGGGCCAGGTCGGGCCTGCCAACATCACCGATAAACAGGGTGTCGCCGCTAAAAATAGCATGCTCCTTACCCTTCTCATCCAATAACAAATAGGTAGTGCTTTCCATAGTGTGACCGGGCGTATGCAATACTTTAATCTTGAGTTTTCCTAACTTAAATATTTCCCCGTCTTCGGCTATGTGACTATCATATTCGGTCTGTGCATTGGGGCCATAAACAATAGTGGCCCCGGTTTTTGTGGCCAGGTCTACATGACCAGAAACAAAATCAGCGTGAAAATGAGTCTCGAATATATATTTGATCTTGGAATTTTCCTTCTTGGCCTTTTCTATGTAAGGGCTTGACTCTCTCAACGGATCAACGATGGCTGCCTCGCCTTCACTTTCTATATAATAAGCGCCTTGAGCCAGACATCCGGTATAAATTTGTTCTATTTTCATGATCTATCCTTTTCTACTATAATATTACGCTTTTACCACCAGAATCAGTGTAACATAAGTTACATTTGGTTTATCCCCAGAGAACTGTAAGAATTTCAAATTTTGAATCTCAACACATTCCTGAAGTACGTATGCCCTTTTAGTTTTCTAAGCCCAGGAGCCAGGAAGTGATAAGGATAAATCTTTGGATACGATTCACCGACAGAAACTTAGGCAGATGGTAAGCAATTACGATTTAGCAAAGTGTAATAAATGTAACACTCTTACTTAAAGGATCTCGATCAGGTGCCGGTGTTGTTCGATCTTTCCCTCCTTTTCAAGCTGTTTTAATAACCGGGATATCACCACCCGCGAGGTGCTCAGCTCATCGGCTATCTGCTGATGGGTCTTTCGGATGTTGAAAGATCCGGTAGCCTGTTTGGTGTCCAACAGATATTTGTACAACCGGCTGTCCATCTTATGAAAAACCACACTGTCGATAGTGGTGAGTAATTCTTCAAACCGCACCTGATAAGCATTAAAAACAAATCTCCTGAATGACCGGTATTGAACTACCCAATCATCCAGGTAGGATATAGGGATCATCCATAACGCTGAATCCTCTTCAGCTAATACCTGGTAGGATGCCGGTTTGCCCTCCAAACAACAGGTAATGGACATGGCGCAGGTTTCTCCCCCTTCCAGATAGTACAGAAAAACCTCATTACCCTGCTGATCCTGCCGCATTACTTTGAGTAACCCCTCTAACACCATGGGAATTTCCTTAGTGGTACTATGAAGACCGGCAACCAGTTGGCCTTGTCTTACCTTCTTTAAACGCCCGATGGTAACAATCTCCTCAACCAGCCTGTAATCCAATCCGGATGCTTCTAAAATCGTATAAGCTTTATCTTTCATAGGAGCTAATCAAATATAACTCACATTTTGCATTACCTAAATCCGTAAATTCTTAAAAGGGACTCCAACAAAACCTACGCAATATAAATTTAATTCTTAACGGATTGAACATTAAGCAATTTACCCTAATAAGGTGTATATTGATTTAAAACCAGCCGCCGTGATATGAGAAATCACCAGTATGAATATCTGAATTTTAATGTTATCATTGCCGGTCTGCTGAGCCTGAATCTACTTTTCCATCTACCCCTTACCGCGCAAAAAGTTCTGGAAATAGATGAGAACCTGAAAATACATAGTACGCCATTAGTGGTAAAGAGAAAAGGTGTCAAAAGAGTGGGTAAATATCAATTTGGTGAATATCGGATTAAAGAGGGAAAAACCAGTTGGATTACGGAAAAGCCATCCCGTAAAAATGGAGTGGCTGAAAGTAAGTCGGAACAAACCCTGGCATTTACCCTGCTTGCCAATGAAATAGATACTATCCAAGCCCACATAGGTATTTACACCTCCCAAATAGAGGAGGTTAGTTTCCTATCGGACCTTATGGGATGGGATTACCAGAAGATCACAGAAAGTAATGAATCCACCTCTCTCACTTTTAATTCTATTCATAAGAGTACCTGGAATCTTATAATAAGTGGCCCGAGAGGCGTTGAAATGTCTGCCATTTTTAATGATTATGCCCAAGATTTTGAGGGAGCGTTAACCGACGGCACCCAAATAATTCGCATAGAGCTATTGTTCGAACGTGAAGATGGCAGATCATCTTTAATTAATCCCGTCATGGGTTATCAATTCATGGGGGATGACCAGGTCATGGGAGCGGTCCAGGTCTACCCTTTAAACAAACAGCGGGTATGGATAAATGAAAACCTGGATAAAGAAATGCAGGCAGTGGTAGCTACCACTGCCACCGCTCTATTAATAAAACATATGTAGAGTGATAGCCAGTTAGATTTAAACCTAACAGGGGATGTGAGCTTATGAATAAAAACGATAGCTGGGACCCTGAGTTTTACCGTGACAAACATTCCTATGTGTACGGTTACGGCGAGTCACTGATCGAAATATTAGACCCTCAGCCAAACGAGCGTATATTGGATCTGGGCTGTGGCACCGGGGAACTCACCCATCTGATAGCTCAAAAATGCCAGCAGGTCATTGGCCTGGATTTATCGCCGGATATGATTGCCAGTGCCCGTACCCAATATCCCAACCTGACCTTTGAGGTAGCCGATGCTACCAATTTTCGGTTTGAGCGCCCATTCCATGCTATTTTTTCCAATGCCGCGCTGCACTGGATTCTGGATCCACAGAAAGTGGTCCGATGCATGTATTACAACTTAATGCATGGCGGGCGGTTAGTACTGGAGTTTGGTGGCAAAGGTAATATAGCATCGATCGAGGAAACCCTGCGAGCGGTCTTGGCTGAAAAAGGCTTCTCCCGGCAGTCTCAATTAAAGCTTTGGTATTTTCCCTCCATATCTGAATATGCGGTATTACTGGAATCTAGGGGGTTTGAAGTGCAATTTGCCCAACTGTATGACCGCCCCACGGAGCTCGGTAGAGTCGATTCCGATATTAAAGATTGGCTTACCATGTTTGGTAAAGCTTTCTTAGATGATATTGAGCCAAACAAGCAAGAGGAAATTAAGACATCAGTGCAGGAACGGCTAAAGACAGAGCTGTACCGGGAGGGGATGTGGTATGTTGATTATAGGAGGCTGAGGGTGGTGGCAGTGAAAACTTGCTTAGGAGAATAGCCAAACTATAAAGAAAGTGAGAACTGATAAGGAAAGTCCAATTATAAATATAGTGTAGGCGATTTGCACCAGCCAATATTTTCTTTTTAAGATTACTCCTTGTTGATATAAGTCTTTGATAAGATTATCGTAAATGGTATTTGGTGCATTAAGCATTGTTTGCATTTTTTCGAAATACTGATCAAAGTCCATAGAGCTGATCTTTCCAAAATACATTAAGCTGCTGGTGGAGTCTTGCTTATCCGAATTTTTAATCTTGGGCCTAGTGGCTAAAACAGCGAAAATAGCGGAAAACAAACATGTAATCATTAGCAGGCTCATAGGTAAAACCAGCAACTTTTGATCAAGGAAGGTTTGACCTTCTATGGTTACTCCCGAACCCAGAACCGCTATCACCACTGAAATAATGATAGTATTGATGTTAATGATCATGTTTGCCTTACTGTCTGCAATGGAAATGTGGTCTACCTGATTCTGTAGACTAACCCTGAACAATGTTTCCTTACCTCGTCCTTTGGAATATGTCAGCTCTGGTGCTTGCAATATGCCTTAAGTTTAATATAATCAATGTGTTATTGCAAATTCCGCAATGGTTCTAAAATAGTTACTTTACCGTTCTGAAAAAACTAATGCCACATTTTTCACAGTGGCCAATCCTGCCGATTGGAGGCATTACGAAAGGTTATTGAGCCTGGTGAAACTAATTAGTTCAATATTAAATATAAAAAAAGCAAAGTGTACCACACCAAATCATCACCATCAATTCCTTGCGGAGGGAGGAAATAGCCTTACAGGCCAGATTATAAACCGATTTTAAATTGATGCCCATAATATTGGCCACCATGTCGTATGAAAACTCTTCATAGATGAGCAAGTTAATGACTTCTTTCTGACGATTGGGAAGAGTTGACAAGGCATTTTGGAGTCTTAAGCGCTGATTGTCAATGGTCTCAACCTCAATGATCTCCTGTTCAATAATCTTTCCCGAAGTTAAGTTGTAGTGGTTTTCAATACCCCGCTCGAACTTTTTAGTTTTCTGATAGCTTCTTATCAGTTTTCTTCTCAGGGCTTTAATTAAATAATATTTGATATGATCAGTGTCGGATAATCTCTGCCTGCTCCTCCATATATCCACAAACAGATCATGTATACAATCTTTTACCAAATTTCTATGGGGAACTACTTTGCAGCCATAGTTAAACAGCTCTTCCAAGTATTTGATATAGATCTCTTTTAAAGCCTGTTTGTCACCCTGTTTGAATTGCTTCCACAGCGCTTCATCTTGGCTTTGGTATCCGGCCGGATAATTCTTATCAGGAGGAAGAGGGCTAGCCATAACATTAATTTAACACATATTCCACTGAAATAAAAAAGTGTTATAGTATAAGGATGACATATGCCCGATTAAAGTTGACTAAAGAAACTTTGATAGGTGTCATTTAATCATTTCATTAAGTTTAATTGTTGACAGGGGTTTAACTGGGAGTGTAGCTAAAACCAAGCTTTTTGAGACCATCCTGGACTTCCTGGGCGGACATAAACAGATCCCACAATAATCCGGTTCGATGATTTTCAATCATTACCGGTATGGGTCCCTGATCTATGGCCAGATATCGCGGTAAATACCAGTTATGCTCTGCACTAAAGGCATCGTAAGGACCATATTCGCCTATTAAACTGTCCGCCTCCAAGTACAGGTACTTAAGGAATCGCATACTTTCATCGGGGGTGTAGGGAAAGGAAGAAAGTGCCGCGGTAGGGGAAATCACCCCCAGATCCTGATCAGGGCGATGAGATGAATATCCTTTAATTGAATAACTGGAGGTGAGTCCCCAGCAATTATCGCCATAAGCCTGGTAATTATGAGGATTCTCCAGGCAGTGGGTATAGTGTATCATGGCATGATTTCGGTTCAGTTCCCAATAATCACCATATTGATCCTTGAGGTTGCGTGGATCTAGTCCTAAATAGGAGTAGTGTGCCCAGAAAAGTGGTCCCACCGGAGAATCGTTGGTTTCATAATGATCCAAAACCGTCCTATATCCCATGAATTCTTCATCTGAGGTAATATTCCCATTCATGGCCCATCCCTGATGATATACTTCAGGTTTGATAGGGTGGGTGGGTGAAGATGCACCTAAAACATACATAATTAAGCACTCATTATAACCCCTGACATCAAAATCCATTTCCCAACCATAATTGGGTGACCAATGCCAGTACAAAACATTTTCTCCATTGGTGTACCAGTCCCATTCCACCTCCTTCCATAATTTGTCAATTCTAGCTGCCAGCTTCTGCTCCTCCTCACTACCTTCTCTAAAATATTGTCTTACCGTTAACAATCCCTGTACCAGGAATGCAGTTTCCACTAAATCCCCCCCATCGTCTTTCTTACCAAAAGGCTCAACCTTACCGGTTTCACCATTCCACCAATGCGGCCAGGCCCCGTGAAATCGGTCTGCAGTCTCCAGGAAATCCAAGATCTTCAGAAATCGTTGAACTCCCTGCTCCCGGCTTATGAATCCTCTTTCAATACCTACCAAGATTGCCATCAATCCAAATCCCGATCCTCCTGAAGTCACCACCATGGAGTCGTTCAAAGGGTAAATGCCATCCATATGTTTTCTCTCGCAAGCCATACCTGAAACTGGCTCGGCTCCTTGCCAAAAGTATTGAAAGGTCTGATATTGCACCAGATCCAATAATGAATCGGTGTTTATGGTTTTTAAGGGAGGATCGGTAAGCTCTTCCGTGGATTTCTTATTTTCAGAACAACAGATAATTAATAATCCGATAACTATGGTCGTGGCTAGGCTTTTATAGAACCAATTCATTATTGCATTCATTTAAAAGGAAAAACCGAGTTTTTCAAGTCCATTCTGTACTTCAGGAGCAGTCATAAACAAGTCCCAGATTAACCCGGTACGGTGGTTTTCGATCATTATTATAATGGGGCCCTGGTCAATGGCCAAATATGAATCTGCCACCCAATTCTGGCTAAAATTGAAAGCATCATAAAATCCATAATCCCCCCATAATCTGTCCCCAATAGAATAGTAAAAAGCAGCCAGAGCTTCAATGGATAGATCTGGAGCATAAGGCATTGAGGATAAAGCAGCGGTTGGGGTGATCACTCCCAAGTCATTGGTTGGAGAATGAGCAGAATATCCTTGGTGGTTGTCGCTGGCGGTAAGTCCCCATATATTATCACTATACCCCACATAGTTATTGGGATTTGAAATACACCATTGGCGATTAATAAGGGTATGGCTAATATTTTGGTCCCAATAGTTAGCATATTGATCGGAGAGGTTACGAGGGTCCAGACCCAGGAAAGAGTAATGACTGAAGAACAATGGCCCACCAAAGTCAGGCCCTAAAGGCAAAGTATAACCCAAAAATGATTCTCCATTTACCATGGCCCCTTGCCTGGCCCATCCCTGGTGATAAACATCAGCATCTATAGGGAAAGTGGATGAACCAGCTGCCAGTACATAGATGATCAGGGCTTCGTTATAACCCCTGATTGCCAGGTTTTTCTGCCATCCAAAATTCGGGGACCAGTGCCAATAGAGCACATCTTGGCCATCCTGGGTAAACCAATTCCATTCGATTTCCGACAAGAGTGTATTAATTTCAGTGATTAACCCAGACTCAGCGGCATTTCCTTGGTCCAGATACTGTCGTACCGTGATCAGGCCTTGGGCCATAAAAGCGGTCTCCACCAGATCAGCGCCATCGTCATCGGCACTGAATGGAATGACCTCTCCGGTGCTGCCGTTAAGCCAGTGTGACCAGACCCCATGGAATCGATCAGCCTCGCTTCCAAGAAAACCAACAATCTTCTGCAATCTGGAAATCCCTTCATCACGGGTAATAAACCCTCTCTCAATTCCTACTATTATGGCCATTAAGCCAAAGCCTGACCCACCGATAGTAACCAATTCGCCAGAGGTATTCCTTTCCCGGGCCAAACCACTCACAGGATGTCCAAAATCCCAGAAATATTTAAAGGTCTGGGCCTGCACTCTGGTCAGTAAATCATCCAGGGGCAATAGAGGAAATTTTGGAGTTGGATCAAGAGCAGTGGCAAAGGTAATTTGATAACCATCGAAATTCTGTCCTTCCTGATCCATCAGATCAGTAGAAATACTAAAATTATAACTTGTCAAATAAGGCAAAGGGGAAGTGCCTTCGATGGTTGCAGTTTGCTGGTTATTATCAAGTGAAATGGCCAGAGATGGTGCCTGCGGGCCGGAGAGGTTAACTGCTTGTTCCAAGGATACAATATCTACAGGCGTGGAGAATTCCAAAATCATTTCAAAATCCAGTGGGGTGTTCAAAATCCGATTCTGACCGGTGATTTCCGTACCCCCCAACATAACCGACTGTAATTGCAAATCACCCGAGGCGGTTTTAAATTGAACTGACCTGTTCCCTAGAACTTGTCCATGAACATCCTTAAACTGATCGGAAATCCCCAGGGTGTAGATGGAATTTGCCTCCAGCACACCAATAGGTGAAATGATTAATTGACGGTCCTGCATGGAGAAGGAAGTATTGTAATCTTTCATTCCCCCGTCATTTTGCAGGGTGATGGAATTAGAAACAGTATTGCGATCAATTGGATTGCTGAAAATCAGGTTGATGCTGCGGTCCACCGGGACATCTTCAGTAATGCTCCCACTTAGACTGATCTCAAGTGGACCCACCAGAATCTGCTGCAATGTTAGCTCACACGGCGGTTCTTCATCATCTTTGCAACCAAGCAATGATAAACAGGCTGTTAATAAAAGTAGGTATCTTGTAGGTTTCAAAGTACATAAAGAGGAACCCGGACTTACCCGGGATCCTCTACTTGTATGAGATTTGTGATACTATTAATCAGGATTCATCAGCAATGATGGCCTGGATTTCAGCTTGTGATAAGGCTTTATCAAAAATCCTTAACTCATCCATCAAGCTTTGATCTGACAGGTGATTCCACTGAGTAAATCTGGGAACACCAGACATGATTGACAGCAGGTCGCTACCTGTCCAGTCGATACCAGCAAAATCACTCTGCTTAGCTATTTCGCCATCGATATATACTATAGCCTCAGTCCCGGATATGGTGAAGGCATAATGGACCCACGCACCTGTAGTGGGATCTACATCTGCATCGGTGCCTCCATCCACCCAGGTATCAGCCTCACCGTTGCCCACATTTAGCTTAAACCTTTGCATGCCATCGGCATTTTCACGGAAAAAGCGGAAACCATTAGTGCGCAGGTTTTGCACATCAGGAAAATCGGGATTGTCTGAATCTTCAGGGCCCATCACCAATATACCTGCTCTGTCGGGATCCGCGTCTACATTCATCCAGAAAACGGCACTAAATTCCTCATTTTGCAGGTTTTGCCCTGGAAATGTCAAATAAGAGTCAGCTGCTCCTGAATAAGCCTGACCTACTTTTCCGGCGGCAAATCCCGGTGTTCCAATCACATTGGCAGCTGCTCCACCCACTAACTCTTGATAGTTATCTTCAAACGGCATATAGAATACTTCACCTTCATATTTGGGAGTATAGCCACTTCCTCCTCCGCTAGCTTCATCAGCTATAATTTGCTGAATCTCTTCCGAAGTCAATACCTTATCAAATAAGCGTAATTCATCCATAAAGCTCTGATCTGAAAGGTGATTCCAGCCGGTGAACCGTGGCGCCCCAGACATGATGGAGATTATTTCTGTATCTGCCCAATCTACGCCATCAAAATCTCCTTGGCTTACCACTTGGCCATCTATGTACACCGTAGATTGAGATTGGGAGATGGTAAACGCAAAGTGTACCCACTCATCTATGGTCGGATCTACATCTGCCGCCTCGCCCCCATCAAACCAACTATCTCCATCCCCGCGTCCTACATTTAGCTTAAATCGTTGTTGCCCACCGGCATTTTCACGGAAGAA
This sequence comes from Cyclobacteriaceae bacterium, assembly GCA_965224285.1. Lineage (GTDB taxonomy): Bacteria > Bacteroidota > Bacteroidia > Cytophagales > Cyclobacteriaceae > JAJCYK01. The sequence goes on along the minus strand of OZ245043.1, from coordinate 329,711 downwards.
ACGAAAGCCTGAGGTGCGATTATTCATGGCATCCGGGTTAGCAGGATCAGGTGGGCTTATCACTAATACCCCGGCTCTATCTGGAACATCGTTTACTTTCATCCAAAAAACGGCACTAAATTCATCTCCCAACAGCCCAGCAGTGGGAAATGTCAAGTATGAATCAGTAGCTCCTGCATAAGCGTTAGTACCGATAACACTTTCACCGGCAAATCCCGGGTTGCCTACTACGGTAGCGCTATTAAAGCTTACCAGATCCAAGTAATCACCATCAAAGGGTAAATAGAATATCTCACCGTCGTACTTAGGAACATACGGCAAGGCTTTTTCAAAATTCACTGATTCCGAGGTGGTTTTTCCATCGATATCGGTGGCAGTCACCCTAAGCTCATGTGCCCCATTAGTAAGATTATCGTATTCAAATTCCAATATGGCGTTACGGAAATCGGGAAAATCACCAAAGCTTGCTATTTCATTTCCGTCCAAAAGTACTGCTATGGTACTTATCTCAATATCATCGGTTACCTGAAATTGAATATTGATAGAGGTAGTCGGTTCGGGTACCTGTATTTGTGTCCCCTCTTGCGGGAACTGAATGGTAACCTGAGGAGCTGCCTCATCCGGGCCTGGATCTACCGCGGTAATATCATCGATATAGCCCTCGTCGCATCCTATTACCAGGATCATCAAACCAAAACCTAATATTTTTAATAGTTTCATTTTCTTTGAATTACATTTCTAAATAATTGCCTAACCCGGATTTTCGGTATCTAATTGAGGTAAAATACCCTGCTGTGTAAGCGGATAGGGTATAAATCTATCCTCAACCGCATCATAACTTCTTCCCGCATAGTTCAATTCTCCGGTACGGTCGTAGCGGACCAAGTCGTAAAATCGGATACCCCATTCAGTTGCCAATTCGGCAAACTTCTCGTCTAATACATCGTCTAATGTTACCCCGCTTAAGGGGTTAAGGCCTGCCCTGCCCCGGACCTGGTTAACTGCCTCGTCAGCGGATAACTCGGCGCTGGTGGCGCCGTTCACCAAGGCTTCAGCGTGCATCAACAACACCTCTGCATACCTGATCACAATGAAATTATTATTCTCCCCGTAATCTGTTCTACCTTGGGTTAATTGCACAGAAGGCAGATAGAACTTCCCGCTAAGAAAATTGTAACGCGGATGATTATTGAAAGTGTCTCCATCGCGAGTGACATTTGATATAAAGTTTGGCAAAGTGGCAAATTCTGGATCAGATTGAATCTCTGCAATACCATCTGGAGTAAACAACACCGTGGTTTCCAGGCGTACCTGTTCACCTCTATCCAGCATGAACTTAATGTATTTCACACTGGGTTCATAAAACCCCCAGCCTCCTCCGGACCCAGCCACCGCGGGAGTCCAACTGGAAGGACCAAAGAAATTCCACAGGTAACGGGTTCTGGTCCCAGAACTAGTGCCGAAGTCGGAGTATTGCAATTCTAGTAGATTTTCGTCGCTCAACTTCCCCGGTACCTTAAACAATTGATAATAATCAGGTTCCAGGATAAATAATCCGGAGGCGATAATCTCGCCAGTAGCATCCGCCACCGCCTGAAAGTTTTTCAATTCAAGATTAGCCATAGCCTTCACCGCCAAGGCGGTGTAGCGGGTAATTCCACCAGGAACATCCTGTCTTTGGTTTGGACGATTACTTGGAAGGAAAGGAACGGCCTCATCCATTTGATCTGACAAGTGTTGCATCACGGTCTGAAAATCAGAAAGAGGGATATCGAACAGGTCCCCAGGCTGGCTGGATTCTGGTATCAGTATGGAACCCCACAATCGTGCCAATTGCAGCATTTCAAATGCTCTCATTACTTTGATCTCAGCTATATACTGGTCAGCTTCTGAAGAACTGGCGCCTGCTTCTCGAAAACGTTCAATTTCCTCCATGGCGCCGTGCCAGCGAAGAATATCTGAGTATAAATTGAGCCAGGAAGAATTGTACATCCAAAAGTTCCTATCATAACGAAACTCGTCGGTCTCAATAAGGGGAAATTGATCGCCCGCGGCATTTACGTCATCCCCTCTCACTGATATTACCGGAAACGTCTCCCATTGCAAGGAGTTTAATTCAGCATAAGCCCCAAACAACATCAGGATCATATTTTCGGATTGTGTAAAATCCGTTTGATCTGCAATGGCTTGGTTTTGCAATGGCTCGTCCAATAAGTCTTCACAAGACTGTACCAGCAACAGCAAGGGAACCAACAGCCACGCTTGTATTTTATATAGATATTTCATGTTTGTATTCTTATAGTTTTACATTAAGTCCAATGGTATAAACTGCTGGTATTGGGTATACTTGTCGGTCAATACCATTGGGAACTTCAGGATTAAAACCGTTGTAGTCAAAGACGGTAAGTGGTCTTTCTGCGGTGAGGATAATTTTGGTATCAGGCATGAGAGCTCCAAACAATTCTTTTCCTGCCAGCAAGTAAGACAGCTGGACATTTTGGATTCGGAAATAGGATCCGCTCTCCACAAAATAATCGCTCATATTTTGGTTCCATCCTTTTCGCAAACCGGCTGCAGAGGGGTAAATATTGGAAGTTCCAGCACCTCTCCACAGATTAGTGGTTAAATCAGCATCCAGGTTGGTATCATTAGTGAAAATGATTTCTCCCCTTTTACGATTTAGAATGTCATGTCCGGACTGTCCTTGAAAGTTGGCAGAAAAATCAAAATTCAGATAAGACAATCCTATATTGAACCCATAAGTGAGATCTGGCAGGAAGGATCCCAGGATCACCCGATCTTGATCGTCGACCGCTCCATCACCGTTTTGATCACGGAAGAAGAAATCACCGGGTACCAAACTATTATCTGTGATAAACTCTTGAGTATATCCACTGTTATTTATCTCTTCCTCACTTTGGAACACACCTTCTACCTCGTAACCAAAAAACGCTTGAAAAGGCTCTCCCAGCAGCGAGATTTGCCTGAATTCAGCCTGGCCGGCTTCAAGTGCATCCGCCCCTCCCAGGTTCAGGACTTCATTGCTTAGCGTGGCCAAGTTACCGCCTATCGAATATGTCATGCCATTAGGGAGGGTATTACTCCAGTTGAGCATGAGTTCGAAACCCGTGTTGCGAATTTCTCCGATACTCCTTCTTTCAGTATCACGGAATACCGGAGGAATTATGGTAACCGCCAGGTTTTCGGTATCCCGGATGTAATAATCGGCCTCCAGGCTTAGGCGGTCATTTAAAAATCTGGCGGTAATTCCAAAATTGGTTTCTACGGTGGTTTCCCACTCTTCAATCAGATCAAAAGTAGGTCGAAGTACCCTACCGGTAACCAGGACATCATTGATAGCGGTCTCGGTATCCTCTATAGTAGGAGCGCCTACGGCAGGGGCTATACCGTCGTTACCCATTTCTCCCCAACTCCCCCGTATTTTTAAGAAATCCACAAAATTCACATTAAAGAATTCTTCCTGTGAGATCACCCATCCGGCACCTACGGTTACGAAATTACCCCACTTCTTTTGGAATTTATTGTTGCCGTCTCTACGAAATGTACTGTACAACAAATAGCGGCCATCGTAATTGTAGGCTACCCGCCCGAAAAAGGATTGGAAAAAGAGGCGGCTGTTTAAAGTATTATTATTTGCATCCCCCACATTCGTCAGATCAATATTCAAAGCCCTGGAGAGGAAAAAGAATTCTTCTTGATTCCGGTCAGGGTCGGGATTAAGTTCTGTACCTCTGGCAAATAGTAGCTCACTGAACTCACTGCGGTAGGAATAGCCTCCTACCACCGTAATTCCATGTAGGCCAAAATCGTCTTCATAGGTCAAGAAGTTATCCCAAATCTGATCGTATGAGGTAACGGTTTGCCGGCGTAAAGCGGACACATTTTCCGTTACACCATCGTTAAATGCAAAATCAACATTTCGGCTGTTGATGGCCTCCAAGTTGTAGTTAAACGCGGTCTTAAAGGAAAGCTTATTGGGAATAAGTTCCACATCCAAATAGAAGTTACCCAATACTTTACCAATATCATTGCGATTATCGTTATACAGTAAACTGAAAAACGGGTTTTGTCTGCCCCGGTACCCCAATTGTTGGGCATTCGCTACCATAAAAGGCTCGGCATCAATGTTTTGCGGGTCGAATGCGGGCATGATAGGCACTGCAAAATAAGATTGAAACCATGCACTGTTCTCACCAACAAATTGTCGTGCGGTGCTGACATTAAGATTACCACCAACAGTTAACCAATCATTGATATCAGTATCGATTTTAGCTCGGAAATTTAGTCTTTTGTATTCGTTGCGGGTATCCTTCATCAACCCTTGCTGATTAAAATAACTCCCCCCTATTGAATATCTGGTCATTTCACTACCTCCATTGAAGGTGAGCGAATGATTTTGAATGGAAGCCGGTTCCATTATTTCATCGTACCAATCAGTATTAACATTTGGCACATTGGGATTAATACGGCTTCTTCCATAGCGTTGCATGGCAGCATCCACGAAGGCGATATCGGCCGGGTCGCCGGTTTCATTTACATACTGCACAAATTGTTCGGCATTGGACATCTTGATCACGTTCTGAGGATTCTGAATGCCGTAGTAGCCATCATACACAATTTCGGGTTTTTGATTAACACTCCCGGATTTGGTTTCAATGAGCACTACCCCATTGGCCGCCCTAACGCCGTAGATAGCTGCCGCAGAAGCATCTTTGAGCACGGATATGGTGGCGATATCATTGGGATTAAGGAAATCAATATTATCCAGGAACATACCATCCACCACGTATAACGGAGCGGCATTTCCTTCAAACGAGCCAATCCCCCGGACCCTAACAGTAGGTGAAGCTCCGGGAGCGCCGTTACTCACTATTTGCACTCCAGGCACCTTCCCCTGTAGGGCTTGCATAGCCTGACTAGTGGGAGTTTTAACTATGTCCTCAGATTTAATGGTGGTTATGGCAGAAGTCAATTCTTTTTCATTGCTTTCGCCATATCCGATCACTACAATTTCATCCAATACCGCCACATCTTCAACCAATATCACATCAATCTGAGACCTGCCTTGCAATTCAATTTCCTGGGCTACGTATCCAATGAAGGAAAATACCAGGATCGAATTTTCATCCGGAACAGTCAAATTGTAATTGCCATCCAGATCCGTCACGGTTCCATTAGTGGTATTCTTTACCAAAACATTAACGCCAGGTAATGGCTCTCCGTTTTCGGTCGTTACTCTTCCACTCACAGTGACCTCAACCACCAACTCCGTTATTTGCGATTCATTGGGATTAAACTTCTTTACATTAATATTCTCATCAATTCGCTTAAAATTTAAATTTGCCTTTTTTGCTATATCTAATAATATCTCGTAAAGGGAGATATCACTGTAAACGGCGGTGAGTTTGACCGCTTTATCTAGGTCCTTCCCAGTATAGACAAAGTTAAAGCCCGTAACCGTTTCGATTTTGCTAAATGTTGTTTGCAAATCGTCACCTTCCAATTCCATATTAATGGAAATCTCTTTAATGCTGGAGCTTTGAGCCTTACTGGGATTTACGGCAAAAAGAAGCCCGCAACATAGAATTTGTGCGCAAATACCAACAAATGAATACATCAGTATTTGTTTTAGTAAAAGTTTGATTTTCATAAATTTGTCTAGTTTAATTGATTGTTCAATCAGTTAACAATTGCCTTAAACGGTATATCTCTCTGCAAGTCGATATGAACCGTTATAGGCTCGATCAGCAGTGTCTTTTAGGCACTGCTGGTTAATTTTTAGCTAGTGTTCAGGTTTTTCATGTTTCTTTGTTTATTGTTTAAAATGTATGACCACCTTTGGGCCATTGATGGTAAAATCAAAATTCAAGGTATATCCCAGGGAGTTCAGCACATTTATCAAAGGTTGATTATCGAATTTAGCGGTCAAATCCCAGTTGGACGACCGGCCATTTTCAATGGTGAACTCCACGCCATACCAGCGTTCTAACTTTTTCAACACGGTCTCCTGGCTATCATGTTTAAAATAGATTATCCCATTCTTCCATGAGGTGACTTGTTCCATATCAAATAAACCAACCGAAAAAATACTGTCTTCGGATTTCCAGATAATCTCCTCACCAGGATTGATTATATATGGTCGGGATTGTGGATAGAAATCAGCAACGCCTATGGCAGCAGAACCGGTTACCAAGGATATCCTGATCTCTTCATTATCGGGGAACTGATGTATATTAAAAGAGGTCCCTAAAGCTTGGGTGGTGATATCTCCGGTAACAACCTCAAAGGGCCTGATAGAGTCTTCTGCAACTTCAAAAAAAGCTTCGCCACTCAGCAATACAGTTCGTCTGGCGCCGGTAAACGGGTTTGAATAAGAAATACTACTGCCGGCGTTTATATTTACTTTGGTTCCATCTGGCAGAAATACTTCTGCTCTTTGCCCTAATGGACTACTGTGCGTAGTACTGTCAGGTACTACCTCTGTTTGGGTCAATGGTTCAGCAGTAGAACCAAATTTGAGGTAAGACACATATCCCACGGTCATAATCAACATTAAAACAGCAGCTATCTTTACCCAGAAAATAACGGGGTTCTTGCTTCTTCGATGTGATCGTTTCTCCACGATTGATTGTGCGTTGAGCGGTATCAAATTATCCTCTCCTTCGGTGGCTGCTGTTTTCCCAGGGTTATTTAGGGAGAATTCAATCCGCCTGATTAATTCCTCTTTCTCCTGATCAGTCAATTTTTGATTATCGGAAGGCAGCTGCTTTACTATTGCCACCGCTTCTGCAATGACTTCCGTTTTTTCGGGATGTGCGTCCAACCATTCCTGCCAGAATTGATTGGACTCTCTATCTGGGTTTAGCACCCATTTTCTGAACTCTCTGTCCAGAACAAAATCCGCAACTTTGTAAGTTAGATAAGGAGTTTTCATTGGCAATAACTATAATACAAGGACATCAAAACTTAAAACTTCATCACCATATTGGATTTTTTTTCATTTAACCACTATAGTGTCCCACAAATAGAGATGTAAGATAAAATATCGGAAGGGCGAACCTTATGGTGAACCGGTTTGCATCATCAAAAACGTGAAAAACTTAATCCTGAAGTGGCGCCGAATGTGGAGCTAATGACCCTCTGCTTTTGGTCCTGATTCCTGCATCTTTTGCACCTGAGATTCCTGAGCGCCATACTCACTTTCTGGTTCCATTAAGGCCGACAACCTGGACTCCGACAACGAAACAATGGAGGAAGAAGAATATATCCCGATTAAGGGCCCGGTGTAGCGATAATCAATCAAAGTTAATTTCACTACCTGATCAATAACCAATTCAATATAGTGACCATATTTAATAAGTTTAAAGTCCACTTGATATAAGCCCTTGACTACAAACTGATTAGTCTGGAGTGTTTCAAATACAAAATTATGATGGTTGTCAGTTTCATTAAAACCCCAACTCCTGATCTGAACCAGTCCGTATACAAAATCAAACGATATAAAGTAGCCATTGCCGTCCTGATCTCCGTCTAGTATCAACCCGCATTTTCCCATACCTTCAAGCCCCAGGCGCCCTTCCCAGATAAAGCTGCTACTGGGCTTGGGAAAACAAAACAACTCATGTCCGCTACGACACTGTAATAACCATTGGTCTTGCTCTTTGGAAAAGCCAGCCGTAGGATTGGCAAACAGGCAAGTGGGGTCAGGAAATTCGCTTTGAAGGATAATACTGGTGATCTTCTCCGGCCATCGATAAAAGCTTTGCAATCTCAAGCGTCCTTTTTTGTCCACGCCTAGTTCCTTGGGGGGAGGAAGTACTCGTAATATGTTAACATTATTACCCACGAAATAGTAGTTATAGATAAGGATATGATCGCCGTCCTTTACTACTCTAGCGGCATAGTTGCCTTGTGGCATTAGCACATTATCATGAAAGGCATGATATTCTCCCAGCATTTCGGAGGCAAACCAATATCTTACCTTGATATCCTCTCTGATTGATCCGATTAAATAACAATGATCTTGGATATGTACCAGTGAGGGGCACTCAATATCATCGTATACATTTGAGATGAACAGAGGTTTTCTCATCTCAAACTTGCCATCTATCAATTCCATAATACCTACGCAGCCTCTCCTGGATACCGGCCCGATGGCATGTCGACCACAAAATAGTAAATAAGTCTTTCCGTTGTCATCAAACCGGAATGGGTCCCTGAAGCTGATCCATTTGCGCGGATTGTTATTGATATCCTCGTAGTGAGGAGCCGCCGACTGCATAGGCAGGCCTTGACATTCCGCTTTTTTCCAGGTGATCAAATCACTTGATAAGGCACAGCCAATTTTTTGCACCCCGCCACGGTCCCTCCGCTGCAACCCCGTATAGTACATGATAAACTCACCGTTCTGCTTGACAGTCTGCATGGTCCAAAGCATGTCATCATCCCAATCTCCGGGATCCCCTACGAATAAGGCATTCTTTACTCTTTTCCAGGAAATACCATCATCTGAAACCGCATGAGCTATATAATCGTGATTAGGGATAATAAGATGAAACAGGTGATAGGTCCCCTGCTCCACAATTACATCCACGTCTCCTATCTCCCAGTCACTGTAACCGCTGCCAGAATACATTTACTTAAAATTTAAATCCATAATGTTGAAGTCCTTCGGAGATGCCGGCAGCGGCAAATTTATCCGCTATGTACAAATTTTGGCTGGGTTCCAATTCCGAAAGTTCCTGTGAATGATTTCCTACTATAATTCCTTTAATATCTCCCCGGAACATGTCCAGGTCATTGCCGGAATCTCCCGCCGCAAATACCTGGTCCATGGGTATATTCCATTTGTGGCAAAGATATATCAGGGCGTGCCCCTTTGAGGCTTTCTTGGGTAAAATGTCTATAAAACTACCATGAGAAGCGATCACATTGATCTGGTGCCAATAGTCGGATAAAATCGTCTTTAATTCTTCTTCATGGTAGTCTTTCTCGCGATAGTAATAGGAGATCTTAAATTCTTTTTGCGCTTCTTCTTCCTGAAGCCGCATCCAGCTCACCTGCTTCAGGCGCTTGGCGATCTCATCCCGGTCCCAGTCCTTCCTCAAATACTTGGCCCAGCTTTTATCCTCAACCAACTCCGGGCATTGGTAAAATATCTCCGCTCCCACTGAGGCTATTATAATATCCGGAGTGGGAAAATTGTAGGTCTCTATAGCGTCCTGAACCAAATCCAAATTTCTTCCGGAGGCCACGGCAAAAACAGTTCCATTCTTTCGGTTATTCAATTCGGTAAACAATTGCTCCAGCCCGGGGTTCTTCTTTTCTGGCAGGATCAAGGTACCATCGATATCGGAAACCAACATTTTATTCACCTCTTCACTTAAGTTAAACCTGGGAGGTATCTCACAATCCAGGCGATCTTGCTCCATGATCTGGATGTTTTCTTTAACTAGGTGCAGGTATCGTTCCACATGGCTCTCCCAGCTAAAGTTTTTCTGTACATTAATGATCCCGTTATTGGAGAATCTCTTCCACAGTTGCTCATTGGTCAAAATCTTGACCAGAGCTTCTTTGATCTCTGAAGGGTTAAGCGGATCCACCAGAATGCCGTTTTCACAAACGGGAATAATTTCACTGGGCCCACCATTACGGGTCACCACCACCGGTAATCCGCTGGCTCCGGCCTCAATGGTAGTAAGTCCGAAATTTTCGTAAAGGGTTAAATTGACAAAGGCGCCTCTTTTTTCCGCACAATAGCGGTAGATGGTATCTACTTCATTTTCAACATCATGCTTTTTAGGAATCGCCAGCTTTCCGTAAAGATCGTATTTATCCATCGACAATAGGATGTTGGTCAGAACCTCCTTCTCCGACTCGGGCATCTGATTGATGTCTTTGCGTATACCGGCAAAAATTACCAGGTTTGCCAGGCTTTGAAGTTCCCGGTCCTGTCCGTATACATCGATCAAGGTATGCAAATTCTTCCTTCGATCGGGTCGTGACAATGCCATGATCACTGGCTTATGGGGATTGATCAAGAACTTTTCAATATATTCTCCCACCCAATACCGTCTTTGCAACTCTTCCGGTTCGATAGTGTTTTCCTGCACTTTTTCCTGGTAGTAGGGAAAGAATTTTTCAGTATCAATGCCCGGTGGGATAACTTGATAATGGGCCAGGGAAAAATTTTCGTACTCCTCATAAGAGCTGATCTCTTGTTCGGTACTGGTGATGATAAATTGCGATAACATTAAAGTGGATTCTTCCGCAGCGATCCTTTGAGGGAATTTATATATATTATCAGCTTCATCTGCACTCATACCTTCCCCTATCAGCTTTTGCCGCTTATGAATCCCCAGGGAGTGTCCGGTATGGGTAAACGGCACATTTAGCATTTTGCTCAACTCCACCGCTGTATACCCGGCATCACCGTAATGGCTGTGGATCCAGTCGGGAAATATTTGATGCTTTTTGATATGTTGAAAGGCCTCATGCACAAACTCATCGAGATGCTCCCAAAGCTGCTCCTTCAAAAGATATTTGCGGCCTCCGAATTCCAATCGTCGGATATCCAGCTTGGGGTTGAGGATTTCTACCGGCTCGGAGTACTCTTCGGACAATTCAGGGTCTTCAATAAGCCGAGTAAAAATATGCACCTGTTTGACCCAGGAATGGTTAGACAGATGCTCGGCAAATTCGTAAACGTATTTGGTTTGTCCGCCGTTATCAGCATCCCTGCCTATTTCTAATCCACTGCCTTTAAGCAGTCCGTGAATATTGATCAGAATGATCCTGATTTGATCACTGGAATTGGCCATTGGTGAAACTTACAAAATTAAACCGCAATCTGCTATAATAACCTGGTTTAAGCTGGAGAACCAAATTTCTGATTTAGCGATGATAGAGATTTAAACAGCTGAGGTCCAAACTATCATGGGGATTATCCATAAATTCAATCATAACCTGCAATTGACACTCCCAATTTCCACCCCCGTGCCCTTGCTCATCAAGAATCAACAGCGTTCCGTTGGTTAAGGTGCGCATCATTTTTTTGCCGTCAGCCGGAGGAGTGATCGGATCTAAAAGATTGACAAAAATAAGCGTAGGAGTATGGCTATTGCTATAACTCCGCTGATCTACAGGCAATTCAGCATGGTGCCATTCCCTGGCCTCAAGATATAATGAATTAAAAAGTCCAAGTTTGGCAGGAAGTAAAGGCAGGGAACGGTAGGCACTGTCAACATCTTCAACATCCACTCGGGGGTCAAACATTTCAAAACGCTCTACAGAAATCCACATACTGGAATTAAAACTATCCATGCTATCCCAATAATCTTGTATCATCTCACGCATTGGGCCCGGATCTCTTGTTTTTATGGCCTGGATCAACTCCGGAGCCAGGTATTCAGCTTCTTGACTGTACAACGCCCTGCGAACCCAATACATGGCGTCTTGAGGATTTATAACGTAACCACTTCCGTTTTCCAGATGTACCTTTATAGGATGGTCTTTAAGAGCCGTTACAGCCTGAATATAATCTTCTTCCAGTTGGGGATATTTCCGGTAGCACTCAACTTGCTGATTACAACTATCAAATATGCTTTGCAGCACCGCTGAATAAAGTTGTAGGCGTGAAATCAGAAAATCTCCACCTAACGGATTCGGTCCCACAAAGATTGAACTATTAATATGACCGGGGTAAAGTTCCTGAATGATCCGGGCCAGCCTGGTCCCGTAAGAAAACCCTACCAAGTTGTACTTTGAATAACCTAAATGGTCCATTAGTATACCCACATCCCTAGCGCTTTGGTAGGTATTATAACTACCGAGGTCGATGTTTTTTCGCTTTGCTTTATGTCTGTATTTTTTGATCAAATCCCTAACCAAAAGCTGCTCTTTCGCAGAATGCACATTTTTTGCCATGATCTTGAAAAGGTCATCTGACATATTTGGTAAAGCTGAAGAGAAGTTTATTCCCCGCTGATCGAACAAGATTAAATCACGAGTCTTTCGAATGGGATGATCTAATAGCTGCAATAAAAAGCTTTTCTCCAGGGTGGCTCCCCCCGGACCTCCTGTTAAAAAGATCGCCGGATGTGAATTTTTGCGGGCATCAAAGGAGGATATTACCACATATGCTAATTCAATCTTAGGGCTGGATGTCAGGCTATGGTTTTCCGGTACTGCTATTACCCCGCAGGTGAAGACATCGCTTTGAATTTGTAAAAACTCACAGGCTTCAGTGTTGCCATAGGTACTCGCCACCAGCAGTAAGCTCCAAAGACATCGGTGCAAGTTGAGCATTAACGAAATTCCATATTGATTTCTATCTCAATATAGTTATTTTAAATCCTTTCGTGGAGTTCAGGGCGGAGTTAGGAATCTTTCAAATCTTTCTCAATACGCACCAGGGTCTCATTGATCTTAGCCAACAACTCAATATCGCGGGGGGTAGGTACAGTGGTTTCGGCTTCATCTTCGGCTTTTCTTTTCATCAGGTTATAAAACTTAATGACAATGAACAGCACCATGGCCACTATTATAAAATCAAAACAAACCTGGATTAGCTCACCATATTTAAGCATTATAGCAGGTTGAACTACCTGGCCGTCAGGATCTTTCTGTGCTTCCTGGATCACGTAATGAAGGTCTTCAAAATTGACTTTTCCAATGAGATAGCCCAAAGGCGGCATGATAATATCTTCTACCAACGAGCTTACAATTTTACCAAATGCAGCTCCAATAATAATACCTACGGCCATATCCAGCATGTTTCCTTTTATGGCAAACTCCTTGAATTCTTGAAAAAACTTCATAAAGATTTGATAAATAGAAAGTGATAGGAATTACAACATTAATTGAGGTAGGTGAGTTAATAAAACTCCTCGGAATAAGCAATTTCACCTTGAACTTCCGACAAAGCTCCTGGAATAAGCTCAATAGCCATACAATTATCATCGGGGGCTTCAAAAGGAAACGAGATATGGAAGTCGCTGGCTTTTTGATAGCCAAAACGGCGGTAATATTGAGCATGGCCCAACAGCATCACACTACCATACCCAATATCTCTGGCTCGTTTATGCCCCTCGTTTATCAAGGCAGAACCCACACCTCGGTTATGAAATTGGGGGTGAACACTTACTGGAGCCAAAGCCAGTGAAACTGCCTGAGCTATCTTGATCCGGGTAAATAATATATGTCCGATTACTCTATTCTGGTCTTCAGCCACCAGGGAAAGTCCCGGTATAAAAGCCGGGGATTTACGCAACCTCCTAACCAGCATATGCTCGCTTTGATCGCTGTAGGGCTGACCTTTAAATGCGGCATGGATCAAGTCTTCCACCACTTTATGGTCTGTTGCTTTTTCTTCTCTGATCTTCATAAATAGGAAATCCAGTACATCCAATTATAGCTAACCCAGATTATACCTACAAGCTTGAAAAAATTTTAAAGTAATTGCAACTTATCCGACACATTTGAATTAGTGGAGAATATATTAAAGTATCGCTTGAAAATTCTTCAGTAAGACATTGACATATAATAATTTTGTTTATTTATTGCCTAAACAAATTAATTCAAAATCTTGAAAGAAGAATACGTCAAGTGGTATTCGCCAAATCTCAGCCGGGACATTGAAATGCTGGTTTTCGGACATTATGGTCATCCGGTAATTATTTTCCCCAGCACTAAGGGCCGATACTTCGAAAGCAAAGATTTTAAACTTATAGATTCTGTGGCTCATCTTATAAATGATGGTAAAATAAAGATATACTGCCCGGACAGTGTTGATGCTTTTAGCTGGTACAATAAATCCATCCATCCCCGTGACCGGGTAAAAAATCATATCTGGTATGATAAATTTGTTCAGGAGGAAATCGTAGAGGCAATCCGTCATTCATACGGCATTTCCAAAGTGGCAGTAACCGGGGCCAGTTTTGGGGGTTATCACGCCGCTAATTTCGCTTTCAGGCATCCGGATATGGTAAGCCATCTGTTCTGCATGAGTGCTGCCTTCGACATCAAAGACTTCATGGATGGCTATTATGATGATAATGTATACTTTAATAATCCAGTAGATTATCTGCCGGATCACCAGCATCCAGACCTGTGGAACCTGAAAATTTCACTGGGGTATGGTGAATGGGATATTTGCCGGGATGCCAATCTCCACATGTCTTATATCTTGAATCAAAAAGGAATTAATCACTGGCTGGATGAGCGGCGTTGGGCTGTCCACGACTGGCCGATTTGGAGAGCGATGTTCCCGGACTATCTGGGACAACTTTAATCCTAAATTTTATTACTATGAAAAAAATAGGGATCTTATTCGGACAGGAAAATACCTTTCCACAAGCTTTTGTCGATCGGGTGAACGACCTGAAAGTTGATGGTATCACCGCTGAGCCGGTAACCGTGGATGTGGTGCAACAGGCCAAACCCACCGACTATGCAGTTATCATAGACCGAATATCTCAGGATGTTCCTTTCTACCGGGCTTATTTAAAGAATGCTGCTATTGGAGGTACTGCCGTGCTGAACAATCCTTTCTGGTTTAGCGCGGATGAAAAATTCTTTAATAACGCCTTGGCAGAGCACATCGGAGTACCGGTGCCCAAGACCGTATTACTACCGTCCAATCAAAGGCCTGACAATACCGATGAGAACTCCTTTCGCAATTTAAAATACCCTACCGACTGGGATTATATATTCAATTATATAGGCTTTCCCGCTTTTATGAAGCCCTTTTCAGGCGGTGGTTGGAAGAACGTATACAAACTGGAAAACGACCAGGACTTGTTCAGCAAACATCAGGAAACAGGACAGTTGGTAATGATGTTGCAAGAGGAAGTAAAATTCACTGAGTATTTCAGATGTTATTGTTTAGGCCAAAAATATGTGCATATCATGCCGTATGAGCCCAGAAACCCCCATCACCTGCGATATATCCAGGATCCTCCCCAGTACGACAGCAAATTATTAAAGACTGTGCACAATCATACCATAAAGTTGAACCAGGCATTGGGATACGACTTTAATACCGTGGAGTTCGCAGTAAGGGACGGTGTTCCGTATGCAATTGATTTTTGTAATCCCGCCCCGGATGCAGACTTAAACTCTGTGGGTCAGGAAAATTTCAACTGGGTAGTGGAGCATGCCGCTAAAATGGCTATTGAAAAAGCCCAAAATCATAACCCCAAGAAAATGAACCTCACCTGGGGAACCTTCATCAAACAACAACTCTAAAAAATCATGTCGAATAATTTTACCCTGGGTATAGAAGAGGAGTATCAGGTGATCGATCCTGAAACCCTGGAACTCACCTCACACCACCAACGCATTGTAGAAGAGGCCGACAAGATCATGGAGGATCAAGTCAAGGCAGAGATGCATCAGGCTGTTGTGGAGGTCGGCACCAATATCTGCCAGGATATCGAGGACGCCAGATCCCAGGTGACTCACTTAAGAAAAACCATTTGCGAGATCGCCGACAATCTGGGCCTTCGTATTGGGGCGGCGGGGACCCATCCATTTTCAGCCTGGCAGGTTCAACTGATCACCCCGCATCCCAGATACGATGATATTATAAACGAGTTGCAAGACACTGCCAGGTCCAACTTGATATTTGGGTTGCATGTACACGTAGGAATTGAAGACCGCAACATGAGCTTGCATCTAGCGAATTCCCTACGATATTTCCTACCCCATATCTATGCTCTTTCCACCAACTCTCCTTTCTGGGAAGGCCGTAATACCGGGTTCAAATCATTTAGATCCAAAGTATTTGATAAATTCCCCCGTACCGGCATCCCTGGGCAATTTGACAGCTTTGCCGAGTACGAGAACTATATCAATTTACTGGTAAAGACCAATTGCATCGATAATGCAAAAAAGATTTGGTGGGATATTAGGGTTCATCCTTTCTTTCCCACTATCGAGATAAGGATCTGTGATATCCCCATGACCATCGATGAAACCATTACCCTGGCCGCCCTGATCCAGGCTATTACCGCCAAACTATATAAACTGCGGGAACAAAACCTTAACTTTATGACTTACAAAAGGGCGCTGATCAATGAAAACAAGTGGCGAGCCAGTCGTTATGGGATCGATGGCAAAATGATTGACTTTGGTAAAGAAGCAGAAGTTAACACCCGCTCACTAATCTTAGAAATGCTGGATTTCGTAGATGATGTGGTAGACGACCTTGGTTCACGCGATGAGATTGAACACGTCCATCATATCCTGGAAAACGGTACCGGCGCCGACCGGCAGTTGCAGATCTATCAGGATAGCAATAGCTTGAAAGAGGTGGTGAAGTACATCCTGGAACAAACCAAAAAAGGGTTTTAATATATGCTCAAACTTGCCTTAATGGATCTCAACAACGGCAAACCCAATCAGGGGATGCGGGGATTGCGGGAGATCCTCAAACAGTTTGTTGATGAAATAGATACTCAGGAATTTGAAGTACGGCAGAAGGGTCAGGTGCCCAACCTGGATTTTGATATATATTTATCCAGCGGCGGACCAGGAGACCCCAGGAAAGGTGACCAGATCTGGGAAAATGATTGGCACCAATTAATCGCCGATATCTGGCAACACAACCAAACCCCTGCTCAAAAAAAATACCTATTCCTGATCTGTCATTCTTTCCAAATGGCTTGCGAGCATTTCGGGCTATGCAAAATCACTTTAAGGAAAGCTGCTTCTTTTGGTATATACCCCATTCACAAGACCCCGGCCGGACGGAATGATATACTGCTGGAGGAACTAAAAGATCCATTTTTTGGAGTAGACAGCCGTGAATGGCAGTTGGTAACCCCGCAAAAATCGGTATTTGAGGAAATGGGCGCGAAGATTATCGCTCTGGAAAAGATACGGACCCATGTGGAATATGAAAGAGCTATTATGGCCATACGTTTTTCACCATATATGGTAGGCACTCAATTCCACCCCGAGGCAGATCCCAAGGGTATGCTCCGACATTTCAATATGCCGGAAAACCGGGACAAAGTTATCCGCAACTTTAGTCCGGAAAAATACCGTAAGATGATGCTATACCTGCAAGACCCCGCCACCATAGCCCATACTTACCAACAGGTTATACCCGGTTTCCTAAGACGGGCAGTTGAATCTTTGAAAACGGATAACTATGCACCCTCAGGTTAGAGATCAATACAACCGTGAATTTACCCAGGAGCGCTACCAGGCATTTAAAGATTATATTGCCCGGGTAGTGGATCACGTTCCCCCTTTTAGAATCGCGGAAACTCCGGTATTTATACCGGTATCACTCAAACAGCAACTGCTTGAGGCCTGCCACCAAATCAATCAAGTAATTTGCCATCCCGATTTTAAAAAGACCTCGGAAAATGCCATTAAGCACCCTACGCTTAGAGTGCCCGGTGAAGACTACCATACCCGCTTTCTGCAAATGGATTTTGGCATTTGCGTGGATGAAGAGGGAAAACCAAGGCCCCAACTTATTGAATTGCAAGGTTTTCCATCCTTGTACTTTTTCCAACAATTACTATCGGAAGCTTACCGAAAACACCTATACGTGCCCGATAACTATACAGTATATTTCGATGGAATGGATTCCCAGGATTACATAAAATTGTTGTATAAGGTTATCGTGGGGGAAAATAATCCTGAGAATGTAATCCTGTTGGAAGTAGAACCCGAAAAACAGGTTACTAATATAGACTTTTTGCGAGCCGAACAGCTTTTAGGCATTAAGGTTTTATGTATCAGTAAATTAAGAAAAGATGGCAAAAAGCTTTATTACCTAAATGATAAGGGAAAAAAGATCCCGGTTCATAGAATATACAACCGGGTGATATTCGATGAGTTAAGCAAAAGAACTGACATCAAAAGAGAATTCTATTTCAAGGACGAAGTAGATGTAGAATGGGTAGGCCACCCCAACTGGTATTTCAGGATCAGTAAGTACATCATGCCTATGCTTAAAGGCCCATATGTACCGGAATCGATGTATTTAAATGAGCTGGAGAGTTATCCCGAAAATTTAGAAGAATATGTATTGAAGCCTTTATATTCTTTTGCCGGATCCGGGGTGCAATTAAACGTGACCCCCGAAATTCTCCAACAGATCCAGGATAAGGACAACTATATCCTACAAAAACGGGTGCAGTACCAATCTTTCCCCATAGCTCCAAATGGCGGGGTTAAGGTCGAAATACGCATGCTGATGATTTGGGAAAAGGGAAAGCCTCAGGCTAAAATTGTAAATAATCTGGTACGCTTATCCAAAGGTGCTATGATCGGGGTCAAATACAACCGAGACAAGGATTGGGTAGGCGCCAGTGTGGGGTTTTTCGAGCCTTCCTAAACCCTGGCAGCATCAGGAGGATCCAATCTGGCATGAAATTCATTAGCGATCCTCTCACTGTAATCATCTAAAAGCAGTCCTACCCTTTGAGGGTCTTCAGATTTTACGATCATACCGATATGCCATTTTTTATTCATGCGCCAGCAAACCTCTGGGTCGGAAAACGACGTCGTATCCGGCGATTCAAAACGGCTCAGTGATACCACGATGCCAGCGTTATCTGAACGGGTATCCGGCAACCGGTATTCTTCGCCGAAGAAAACGGCTAGTTCGATATGTGCCCACTCCTTCCATAAATTTATACCACTAGCTGCTTCCACCATTTCGGCAATGTTGGCCCCTCCTACCCTGGCCGAAGTTTCCAGAAAAAAATATTCTCCGTGTTCATGCGACTTGATGAATTCTGAATGAGATGCGCTATTCTTCATACCGAATGCCTTCATAACCTGTTCATTCAAACTTCTAAGCTGGTAAGCATCCTCATGGTCGGCCTGTAGGGTACGGGATCTGAATATTCCTCCTCCGTGAGCCACTTCAAACGGGGTATCCAAATACTTGCTTACTTGAGAAAAGATCACTTTTCCATCCAGCACCAAGGAGTCTACATGATAAACATCACCCGGAGTAAATTTCTCAACCAGGTAGCTGGGCCTTTTATCACCCAAGCCGTTTACCGCATTCCATAGTTCATCAGTGGAATGGATCTTCTGTATACCGGTGGCAGAAGCCTCACTGCGGGGCTTTATCAGCCAGGGTTGATCCTGATTTTGGCAAAATTCATTGATCTCCTGGTCGTTGAATAAACTACTAAACCTAGGCACGGGGATCCCTGCCTCCATTGCCTTCATCCGCATCGCCAGTTTATCCCTAAAATATCGGGCGGTGGTAGAACCCATTCCAGGTATCCGGAAATGTTCTCTGATATGTGCAACCTGCTCCACGTCAAAATCATCCAGGGCAATAATCTTATGGAACTTAATCGAACGCATTCGGTAACCTAATCCATCCAATAAATGCTGCATATTCCAACTTCCATCCGCCTGAAGGTCCATGAAAAAAGAGTCTTCAATATGGTCCCAGGGCCATGGTTCTTCTTTAAGTTTAGCGCCGGTGAGTAAATAAACCTGATGGCCTCGTTGGCTGATGGCTGTTATAAAATCAACTCCCTTAAAATAGGATGAAACGCAAAGTATATTGAGGGATCCAGACATGGGGTATTAGTTATATTTTGAAATTTGTTCGGCGAATTTAGCCAGCAGCCTGACACCAAAGCCAGTAGCGGATTTCATCTTGGCATGATCAGTATTGCCAAATGCTACGCCAGCGATATCCAGATGCGCCCATCTGGGGTGATCTTTGATAAAGAATTCCAGGAATTTAGCTGCCATAATTGCTCCGGCAATAGGTTTACCGCTGTAGTTTCTGACATCGGCAACATCGGAATGCAAATCTTCTTCATAATCGGACCAAAGAGGCATAGGCCAAACTCGTTCCTGCACCTGCTGACCGGCAGCTGTAATTGTGTCCCCTAGTTGTTGATCATTAGTAAAGAGGGCTGCAGCATGATACCCCAAAGCTGCCACAGCGCTTCCGGTTAGGGTTGCCAGATCTATTATGGTCTCCGGACTGTAATTTTGGTTTATATAAACCAGGGCATCAGCTAAGATCAATCTGCCTTCTGCATCGGTATCAATCACCTCGATGGTTTTTCCGGAATAAGACGAGATCACATCACCGGGCTTGATGCTATGGGCATCGATGGTATTTTCAGCCAGCGGGATCACTGCCACTACATTCAGCGGTAATTCCAGGGCAGCAATTAATTTCATAGCACCCAGTATAGCTGCTGCACCACCCATATCGCTCTTCATATAGTGCATATTGGACGGCTTTTTCAATGAAACCCCTCCTGTGTCAAAGGTGATACCTTTTCCAACCAGCCCTAAGTGGTAACCTGCCTCAGGATCGGCCTGGTATTCCAAACAAACTAGCTCCGGAGGATGAATACTTCCCTGACCTACTGCTAACAAGGCCTTTAATCCATGATCTTTGAGTGATTCTTGACGCAGTACTTTGGCATTAAGCGAGGGGGGCTCTATCGAATCAAGGACCCATTTACTAATATACTGAGGAGTTTTAATATTGGAAGGAGTATCTACCAGGAACATGGCATCGCTTACTGCTTCCGCAGTTTTGACAGACGACTCCACTATTTTGGCCATGGGTTCTATCTCAGATCCAGAGGGTGTTATCAACAATACCTCTAATTTTGACCAATCCGTTTCCTCGGGCTCGGTTTTCATTCTTCCGGGACTGTATCCGGATAGACGGATTCCTAGAACCGACTCAAAAAGATACTCCGGGGTTAGATGCCTTAGATCTACGGTTAATTCATTCTTGACAAGAAAAGATTTCTTGATCATGAACGATCTGATCGCCCGGTGGGCCACTGAATTTCCCTGCGAACCTAAGGCCAAAAAGTGCAGCCTGGTATTGGATTTTCCATCCAAAACGCTTAGGCAGTGGTTTGGCTTAAGGCCCTTAATAGCAGGATCTATAAATTCGCCCCAATTCTTATTCAATGAATCGGAATCGGTAAAGGGGATCAGCAAATTGTCACCTTTAATATCGCTAATAAGATCAAATCGCATGTTATTCTATCAGTTGCTAAATTAATAATTAACCCTCGAAATATAGCCATTTCAAAGCTCGAGGAAATTCCTGGCTCCAGTCTGCTTCATGGTGAATACCATCAGGATTATGGGAGAAATGAAAGCGGAAATCACCGTCAACCACCCGCAGCAAGTCAGCACCAAATTGGAGTACATTTGGCAAATGAGCACGGCTTTCCTGCCCGCCGGCATATAGATATAACATTGAGGATTTTAGATCTCCAGCCTCTTTGGCCACGGTATAAATTTTAGGGGTCAACCATAAGCTGGGTGAGAAAATCATCATTTTATTGAATATACTGGGGAGTTTCAACCCGGCATATAAACTGATAAGCCCCCCCATGGAGCTACCACCAATACCGGTATTGGCGGCATCTTTTAACACCCGATACTTTTTATCCACGTAGGGTTTTAATGTCTGCCTGAGAAATTCGATGTATAATTTCCCCTGGCCTTTTCCATATCTGGTGGAACTGAAAGGAAGATATTCTGTAAGCCGATCTTCACCTCCATGGTCAATGGCAATTACAATTATTCTTGAATGACCGGCCTGGGCCAGGGTTGCTAACGACTCATCAATGGCCCAATTTCCGAAAGGTGATTGTTCATCAAAAAGGTTCTGCCCATCATGCAGGTAGAGAACAGGGTATTTAGTTTTACTCTGGTAATAATCATGAGGCAACAAGGCTGAAATCCGGCGTCGTCTTTCAAGCTGTGGAATCTCATAGTCCTCCTCGATGATTTCAATCTTGGGTAGATAAGGATTACTCACCTTTTGTTATTTGCGCCTAAAGTAAATAATCCCTCAGATTTATATCAAATGGAATTTTGATTTATTGTGGTTATGGAACAAACCTTTTTAGGATGCCGCTATGATGTTACCATGGTTAACAAACAGCTACTGAACCAGGAATACGTCATAACTATTGCAAGGGTTAAACAGTCTGAACAGGGTAAGGCCGGAGAGCGGAATTTCAAACGCATACATCTCTCCACCGGCAAATATCTCATTGGTAATAGCCTGCAACTTCTGCTGATCACCTGAACCTGCAGTGGCCGAATGATAATAATTATTAGTGAAATTGATCTTGACCCGGTTCACTTCGGTTTCTGTCGGCTGGAATTCCCTTAAATAGATCTCGCCATCATCAAATATTAGACCTGCAGACCAAATAGGTATTTCAGGATCAACCAATTCCACGCCATAAAGAAAAATAAATGCCACAGCATTGGGAAATCGGTCTGCTACTATTCCGCCGGGATCAGTAACCGGATTACCTTCACCATCAAACACAAAGTCAATGTTTACCGTGAAAACATTCGGTTGAAAGCCCAACCCACTGGTACTTAGCAAGCTGCTTATGAGGGTGACATCACCAAGCCCGGGAGTAGTACCCCGATATCTGGGGCCATTGAGTGAACCCGTAGCGCACACACTGGGTCCGGCCATATCAAAGGCATTCAGCGAAATACTATTGACGGTGATCTGCTGGCGGTTCAACACGAAGGTAAGAGGTTCCAATAACACCAGACTGCCATTTCTAAGGGCAAATCCCGTAGAATGATTAAGTGCTACCAGGCCATTATTAAGTACTTCATTAAGGGTGGTACCATTACCTGCCAGTTCAGCCTGAACTCGTCGTTTACTGACATCCAAAGCCCAAAACACAGAAACGCCCAGGTCTTCCAATATTACCTGCTGATGAGGTGGTTCCGGTATAAAGGCCGAGGGCACTGATCCGGTAAAGGCGTTCAGGTTTTCCGCCAAATCCCGGGCAAAGGAGTTGGCATCACCGCTGGATGCTGGTTCAAAAACAATCTGGGTGGGAGCAAAGAAATCCGTCTTACTTTCAAATAGCAGGTTTTCACCGTCCTTCCGCTGAAATAAGAATTCAAATTCCGCCCCAAAACTAGCTTGATCCTGCTCAAACAAATAATGGAATACCCCAAAAGTCTCAAATATCAGTTCCAGCCCCAGGCCATTATCAATTCTATAGGGTATGGTTTGCTGGATAAACTCTCCATCCTCGGCTACTACATCCGACTGAATTGTCACTTCATCTTCTCCAAAATCCAGCAG
The DNA here is from genome assembly GCA_965224285.1 of Cyclobacteriaceae bacterium. Classification (GTDB taxonomy): domain Bacteria; phylum Bacteroidota; class Bacteroidia; order Cytophagales; family Cyclobacteriaceae; genus JAJCYK01. Next base: position 306,583 of record OZ245043.1, on the reverse strand, counting down.
CATAAAGAAAACTCCGGCATCTGGTGTAGGCCGATATTCCAATCGCCAACCTTGGGCTGGGGCCATTAAGTCGCTGCGTAAGGTGGATATCGCTTCTGATACTCTTTCTTCTGCTGGCGCCAAGGAAGGGCCATCGTCCTCGTTACATCCCCATATCCAAGCTAGTAATACTAAAAACCAATATTTCCTCATATATGTCTATAGCTTGGATTGGACTCTGGCGCGAACTGCCTCCAAATCCACGTTCACAAATTTTTCGTAATGCTCCATAATGGCATTCAATTTTTGCCTGATCCGCTCCCTGCCTTCGTTTCGCATAGTGCAATCCGCAGTGGTACAATTGGGCTCATCAGTGAGGATATCCTCCTCAAAATTGGGATCAAAGAGAAAAAAAGCCACCACCTCGGCAAAGTCTTCATTAGGTGAACTGCTGGCGTACGGTGAGACAAAACCTCGTTGCAAGGCTTCCTCCTGGGGCAAATTAAACCATGAGCCAGGGCTGGTATATCCGTTAGGTGAAATGGTCTCAAATGCCGGTGGCAGCTTGTAACGCTGATGCACAATGTGAGCGAACTCGTGATAAACAGTTTGTAATTGCTGAAATACCCAATCCCCATCAGTTGGATCCAGGGCATTGACATTGGTAAAGGTGATCTGTGCTCCGGCATCCGCAGTTCCCAAGGTAACAGTCCCATCTTCATTAAAGATCAATCCTCCCAGCAGTACAATCTCGGCGGGCACGTGATCCCGGAAAAATTCCTCTCCATTATCCACTTCCAAAAATGGATCTATCCAAAATTCCTGAATGAAATCAAGCATGGGAAGCACCATGTCCAATCGAGGAGGTGTTACCCGCTGATTGGGTTCGACAAACTGGTCCACAAAGCGATAGCGTATAGCCATGCCATATTCCTCAGTAAAATTTTCTTCAATGAAAATGTCCAGGGAAGTCTCCGGCTGTACATCTGGATTGTTTATGGGAACATCCAATGATTCGTCGGGATAGCAGGAGCCCAATCCTAACACCAGAGTCAGGCAACTAGCGAATATTGTATAGTTTAAGCTTAATTTCATGATTATCTAGGGTTTCCTGCCAAACCTCCTACATCAATAGCTGAGGTAGGGATCTGTAATACCTTTCTTAAATCGTCTTCTTCTAATCTAATAACTGATTGCCCATCTGCCAGAACGTGATCAACCGGCAAACCGTAACGCCTAATGTCAAACCAACGCAGCCCCTGGGCAATAAATTCCTTTCTCCTCTCTAAAAGGATATACTCCAGCACTACCACCTGATCGCTTACTTGAGGCAATCCGGCAACTCCAAAAAACTGTCTAAGAAGATCAATGGTAATCTGGGTGTTTCCGCCGGTATACCGTCGATCAGTTAAGGTTTGCAGATCGTCTAAAGCCAGACCCAACTGATTTCTGAAAACCCATGACTCCGCCCTGTTTAATAATACTTCCTCCCCCCTGAAGGCCAGGTGAATATGATAAGGCAAGCCCACATTAGAGTTGAGGCTGCTCCTCTCAAAAAGATTTTCATAACGCACTGGAAACAGGGCATTATCTCCTTTTACAAAAGCCGGATTTTCCCTGGTATCCGTGGCAATACCGAAGGGATGGGCCGCAAACAGGTCGCCATAAAAACTCGATAATGGGCCGTGTGCGAAATCAGGGCGTTGCACCAAGGATATCTTTCGCATCAATAGCAGGTTGGAAGTCAAATCAGGGGAAGAATATAATTGGGGATAGCCTTGTATAGAAGAGCTGGCATTTTGGAATTCACTGCCAGTCAAATCCCTAACAAAATTGCCGGCCTCTCCCCCTAATAATTGATTACTAAACTCAATACTGCTGGCGTGATCTCCTTTAAACAGGTAAAAACGTGAAGCGAAGGCCAGCGCTGCGTTGCGATTGAAATGATATTTACCTGAATTACTGAAGAAGTTATCATCTACCAGCTCGATCCCCCGCAACATATCCTCTTCTACCCGGTCATAAACTTCCTGTACTGAATTTCGGGTATATTGTTTGATAAAAACTGTTTCCGGAGTATCTACGTAGGGCACTCCGGGATCGGAAGACGCAGTAGCTTCATCATAATGCTTGGCGAATAAATTGACCAGCATAAAATGGGCATACGCCCTGGTTAAAAGCGCCTCGGACTCTACTGCCAATTTTCGGGCCTCATCTTCCTCATCCAGAGCAGGTAATTCTTCAAGCGTGGCCAGCACTTCGTTGGCATGGGCCACGGCATTGTAGGATTCGAACCAAAAGAAAATTGGAGTGTCCTGAGTGGTGGGGCCATCGGTAAAATCCTCCCAGCGATAAGCTTGACGATGGTTTGTACGTATATTTACTCCAGTAGTAAATCCTACATTGTCCGTCATCCAATCAGTGAAAGCATAACTAGCTACGGAATATGCATTGGTTAGCACCTGCTGGGCTTTATCTAGGTCGTCCAGTGCTACCCGGTTATCTGGAACCTCATCCAAAAACTCGTCACAGCTGCCTAAAAACAGGCAACCAATTATGCCAATCTGTATCCAACGATAATTTTTAAGCATTAACATGGCTATAATCCGACATTAAGTGTAAATGTTACCATACGGGGTTGCGGCAGAGAAACACCCCCTGATCTAAAAAACTCCGGGTCCTGTCCGTTGAGCTCATCATCTGAATACAACAACGCCAGGTTCTGACCTTCCAACGAGATACTGGCGCTTGATAATCCCAGTCGGTCCATAAAATCATTAGGCAGTTGATAACGCAGCCTCACTGCCTTTAGCCTGATGTAATCACCGTCTGCTACCCTTACATCGCTTTTATTGAATAAGTTATATGCCTGAATAACATTACCATTGCTTTGAGCAACTCCCCGGTCGAGGATCACTGGTATGTTAGTCAATTCCTCATCACCAGGAACTGCCCAGCGATCTGCTAATTCAGCTGGGAGTGCATCAAAGTCTGTATAGCTGGAGAAGAACGCGTCGTTCAGCCTGATCTTGTAATCAAACTTGAAAGATAATAAGGCGCTTAAAGTGAAATTTCCGTAAGTAAAGGTATTGGTAAGTCCCCCGGCGCCTCTTGGTTCGGTAGGTCCTTCAAATACTAAAGTCTGAGCCAGATTATCCCGGTCTTGCAGATCCAGCAAGAATACCCGCTCTCCATCTTCATTTAGAAATTCGGGAATACCCTGGGAATTCAAGCCGGCAAACCGGGTGGAGAATAATCCTCTGCGCGGTCCTCCCAGCACCGCAGCCCCGTTTTGACCAATGGCATCTCCTAACCGGGGACCAAAATCAAGCCTGGTAATTTCGTCACGGGTATAACCAATGTTGAAATCAGTACGCCAGGTAAATTCTCCCTGGTCAATATTCATGGTTGAAATGGATGCTTCCACCCCCCAAGATTCCATGTCGGCAAAATTACCTACTTTCAAACCCTGACCACCGACACCGCTGGTCTGTACCACACCGATCAGATCAAAGGCATCTCGCAGGTAAAAGTTCAAACTACCACTATACCGACTGTCATGTATACCAAAATCCAGTCCCACGTTAAATTCCTGAAGTTTTTCCCAAGTAAGTTCTGTATTGGTCAGATCCGCGATCTGTAATACCGGCTCCACATCAGTGGGCCTTACTGTGATGTCTGCTTGTAAGTTTAGCAAAGCGCTGGCCTCAGGGGGCAGATTTCCGGATACTCCATAGGTTCCCCGCAATTTGAGGTAATCAAATGGTTGAAATACCCCAATATTTTGGAAGAAAGGCTCATTGTGAATGTTCCAGGCACCACTCACATTCCAGGTGGGCAAATATCTGGCGTCATCACTGCGGCCCAATTGGTTGGATCCGTCATACCTGACGGTAAAATTCCCTACGTAGCGTGACTTATAAGCGTATCCTCCATTCAGGAAAAACCCGATAAAGCGGTCTCTTTCCTCACTGGAACTGAAATACTCAATATTTTGAAGGTTAAAAAATTCAATGATGCGGGGGTCTGTTACTACTACTCCCCCACTTTCAAATATGACCCCAATACCGGTAGAACTGTTGGCGGACCTATTGGTAAACCGGATCTCCTCGCCAGCCAATATGTTCACTTCGTGTAACTCATTGAAGGTTTTATTCCATTCAAGGCTTACCCGGTTAAAGAAATTCAATAGGTCGCTCTGATCCAGATAGGTGAATCCGCCTTGGGGTAAAACTACTTGTGGATTCAGGCCTGGATTGTCCGGGTCTCTAAAAAGTAAATTATTAGCATCTTGTATAAACTGGGTATCATTGGCCCTAAAAGCCTCGGCCTGGTTTGAGCGCTCATGAACAGTATGATCACGGATAGTGTTGGCATATCGCGCTTGTAGAACTCCTTTGATCACCAGATTATCCCGGGGCCTGATCTCGAAGTCGGTCTGTGCCGATACATCCACTACCTCAATGTCAATAAAGTTTAAATCGAGTTCTTCAATGACATTAAAAGGAGCGAAGTTTCTACGGAAGAACTCTAAGTCGCCATTCTCATCAAATGGCCTTATTGACCTGGCTGTGTTCAAAGCGTAGCTGTAGGGATTGATGTCAAAATCCCTGCTGAAACGACCTGTAATAGGATCGAATTCCCGGTTACGGGTACCCGGCACCTTTTGATCCCGATAACTGGCAGTCAATTTGAGGCCGAAGGTGAAAAGATCGGACAGGAAATAGGTATTGCGGGCACTGCCGGTAAATCGCTGTACCCGGTCGGCAATGGTTTGACCCTGGTCGTTTAAATAACTTATCGAATAATAGTTATTGGACTTTTCTGTCCCGGTGGTAAAACTCAAACTGTGTTGCTGCTGTAATCCAACATCTTTGAATAAAACATCAAACCAGTCAGTATTGGCATTTTCATATTGATTTAGAAATTCTTCATTGAGGCTTCCACCGGGGCCCCAAGGTATTTCATGAGCGGCGATCAGGGCAAACATTTTACCCATAGCCCCATAATTCTGCGCTCTTACCGAGGTACTGATATCGATCAGGCCCTTACTGACCAGTTCCCGGTAAACCGACATTTCCTGGGCTGAGTTCAATAAGTTAAAATCATTATAGGTAGGTCTTAATTTGGCAGAGAAATTACCGGAATAGTTTACCTGCAGACGGCCGCTTTGCCCCCGCTTGGTAGTGATCACAATCACCCCGTTGGCTGCTCGTGCACCATAGATTGCGGTGGCTGAAGCATCCTTAAGTATTTGAAAGCTTTCAATATCATTGGGGTTAATATTAGCGATAGAGCTACTGATCAGGGTGTTGGCATTACCGGAAATCAGATCGTCGGTATTTACATTGGCCAGGTCTTCCAGGATCACCCCATCAACCACGAATAACGGTTGATTATTACCATTTATGGAAGCATTACCCCGGATCCTGATCTTGGGAGATGCCCCGAAAGTCCCGGACACATTGTCCACACTAACCCCGGCAACCCGTCCTTCCAGCGCCCTGCTGGCATCCACCATGCCGTCTACTTTAATCTCAGACATTTTAACATTTTCTGAGCTTCCGGTAAACAGCTTGCGGTCCACTTCGTGAAAACCCGTCACAATCACCTCATCCAGCAAAGCAGTGCTTTCTGACATCTCAATACTCCAGTTTTGGTTTGCTGAAACCGTTTTGCGAACTACATCCATTCCCACCATTTTGAACAGCAATACCTGTCCATCCTCGGCCTGTAAGGAAAAGTTTCCTTCCAGGTCTGATACCGTACCCTGGGTAGTATTCTCGATATTGATGCCTACTCCAGGGAGAGGTTCATTATTTTCATCTACCACGGTACCGGTTATGGTACGGGATTGCCCCCAGCTGGGAATTATCAATAGAAACAGGAATAAAGAGATTAAGCCCGCACGTACCACCGTCTGGTGTGTACCAATCCATATACTTCTACACTCCATAAAAGAAAAGACTACTTCAGGTTAACACCTCCGGACTTATTGAAGTTCAAAAGTAAAGTCCACATCCAGCACATCATTTCCATCAATAAGTAGCAATGAAAAGAATCCTGCATCGCCTGCTTCATTTTTAAAAGTAGGTTGCTCTAATGGATTGAAACCAGCTCCTATCATAGCAACAACATCTTCTGGTTGCAGATTTCCGGGATCGTCACCATCAAAATCGAAAAGCACAAAAGTCCAGTCGTCATCGGTAAGCACCACCCTATTTGACAAAGGGTCTACTGCCAACCCAAATGGTCCTTGACCAACGTCTCCGAATATGCCGTCGAATACCCCGGCGGGATTGTTGACGTCGTCTGGCAGAAATTGTACAATGATATCAGCAAACTGTGCCGCTCCAGCTTCACCTGGATCCCAGGCTTCGCCAGCATTGGAATTAGGGAACACATTCACAATATATCCGGTAAGCACTCTTTCCCTGATGGTGATTTCCTGAGAGAGTTCCTCCATCTGTTCATCTTCAGTGAATGCCCGAAGGGTAACGGTAACGGGACCAGCCTCGCTAAATGTAACGGTGGGGCTTATATCGGTTATGACGTTTCCATCGCCAAAATCCCATTCATATCTGGAGGCATTGGTGGTTTCATTATCGAACATCACCGGTATACCCACCTCTGCAATAGGAGGATCCAGAAAAAAGGCCACCGAAGGCGTCGGCAGGGGTTCGTCATCGCTACATGAAAATACCATCAGTAGCGCTGCCGGTATTAGAAGTAGTTTGTAAAGTCTAGCCATTTGGATAATTTTAAATTTGATGCAGTTCGTAAATTTAGTTAAATATTTCTTTGCAATTCACGGCCCTTACGGCCCAGTAAATTAATTCAATTTATTTCAAAATAAAGATATAACGTTATATTTCGACTGGCCTTTGATTGTTTACTGCATAGTGTAAGTTAGTTATTTTTTTAATTCCATATCCTGTTTACTCTTATCCCAGATAATTTATCCTCAGTCAATGCCTACTGCAGACGCTATACTTTCCCCTGTAGTCTGTATACAGACCGGCTGAAACAGGACGGAAAAATCCTCTCTGATGTTGGTTGCAGTCAGGATTTTTTAATCCCCTAAAGCTGGTAAGCGAAAACGTTCCAGTTCAGGGGGTTGGTGCTCTTCCATCATTATCTGTTCAATCTGCTCTACGATTTCCGGATTTAAGGCTGCCAAATTCTGTTGTTCTTGTGGATCCTTTTCCAAATCGTACAATTCTATTTCCAGATTGCCCTCGAGAATATTTTTGCGGATTCCCTTCCAATTATCCATCCTTACTGCCTGTTGCCCCTGGTACCCGGAAAATTCCCAATAAAGATACGGGTGCGAGGTTTGTGCTTCTGGTTTCCCAATTAAGGTAGGCAATAAGCTGATCCCGTCAGTCTCCGATGGTAAGGTCAGATGAAGTAATTCGGCAAAAGTGGGCATATAATCCCAGAATACCGATATATGATCAGAGGTGGTTTCAGCCGCGATATGGCCGGGCCAACTGGCGATCATGGGTACTCTGATACCGCCCTCGTAGGTAAATCCTTTGGTACGCCCGTAATCTTCCATAAAAGGGCCTGCACTATTAAAAAAATGGGCATCTACACCGCCGGTATAACTAGGACCGTTGTCACTGCTGAAAATCACCAGTGTATTCTCCCTAATGCCTAAATCTTCAAGCTGTTTGATAATTTCTCCCACCTGGGCATCCAGGTAAGAGATCATGCCGGCGTAGGTGGCCCGTGGATATCGATTTGGAAAATAGCCCTGAGACCCATTATATGGCAATTCATCACCAAATTGCTCCTGGTAAAATAACATATACTCTTCCGGAACCTGTAAGGGCAGGTGAGGCAAAGGTGAGGCGTAATAAAGAAAAAAAGGCTTATCGCGATTCTCCTTGATAAAATTCAAGGCCTCACTTTGCATCAGTGCCGGTGCATAATCCTTCTGGATCCATTGGCGGTAGGATTGCAAATCCATCGAGTCCGCACCGTCAGCCAAGGCATTATCTTTATGAGGTTCAAGCAGTGGATTATCCAGCCAGACCTTTTGCTCATTTTTCCATAAATGCCGCGGGTACAGTTGGTGAGCCTGGCGCTGACAATTATAACCGTAAAAAAGATCGAAGCCGTTAAGGGTAGGAATTCCTTCAGACAGGGGTGCGCCCAAACCCCATTTTCCAACTAAAGCGGTGGTATATCCAGCCTCCTGTAACATTTCCCCAATAGTGTAGCTACTGCTCAAGATAGGTCGTTGGCCTTCTAAATTCGGATCTTCCACCGCCTTGGCATAGTCCCATACGTCACCGCGGTCTCCCCATTCGTCATTGGCCCGGATCCTGGCATGCCCCGGATGCTTTCCCATTAGAAACATATATCGACTAGGGGCACATACCGGAGACCCACTGTAATGCTGGGTAAAACGCATGCCGGACGCCGCCAGGGCATCTAAATGAGGAGTGCTTATTTTCTCCTGACCATAACTTCCCAACTCTCCATAGCCCAGGTCATCAGCCAGAATAAATATAATATTAGGGGGTATCGCCTCAGCATGGTTTTTTGATCGGTCGGGATCCTGGTCACAGCCAAACAATCCCATAACCAAAATGAATGATAATAACTGTTTCAAGATAATGGTGTATTAGTTCTTATAGGATAGCCTGATCAAATTAAGTAAATTTATCAAATGACCCAACCGGTGGCAGGGTTAAACCCTGGTATTTTATAGGATTATGGAAAAAGGATTGGACCTGTCAAGATATCATCATACCCTCAGCGATGAATTTCCTAACCCATTGGAAATATCCGATTGGTCGGGTTATCAGGTGGATGAAGCCAAAGTTGCATTTTTTAAGGAACAGGGATATTTACCGGATATTAAAATTCTGAATGATGATCAGATAGCCTTGTTGAAAAATGAACTGGAAGATTTAATGGATGAGGGACATCCGGGTAACCACTTATTCTACGAGTATCACCGAAATGAATCATCGGATACGGGACAGGTTCTTTTTCATTGCCTGGGACATTGGAGGATCACGCCTGGATTTCATGATGTGCTCTGGCACCCCCGATTTCTGGCTATTGCCTGGCAATTGTTGGATAAAAGGCCTGTTCGTTTTTGGCATGATCAACTATTTTGTAAGCCTGCCCGACACGGTGGAGTGGTAGCTTGGCATCAGGACTATTCTTATTGGACCAGGACTAAGGCTATGCAGCATCTAACCTGCTGGATTGGGTTGGACGATTCCACGGTAGAGAACGGCTGTATCCACTACATCCCGAGAAGTCATAAATGGGGTTTGCTGGATAAACCTGAACTGGCTGGTGATATGGATGGGATAATGGAATATCTTACACCGGAGCAAAAACGAAACTTCAACCCAAAACCAATAGAGCTAAAGGCGGGACATGCCACCTTTCATCATCCGCTCATGGTCCACGGTTCTTATGCCAACAATTCAAACCATAAACGTCGTGCATTGGTCATTAATGTGTTTGCAGATGGCACTATTTCCGATACTGATGAAGAATTATTGCAAGGAGTACCGCTGATAGGTAAAGGCTCAAAGATTGAGGGGCAATTTTTCCCTTTGTTACACAACCCCGACTAATTCGAATTTTAGTATAGCTAAATGAACTCTAATAAAATTCTTATCATCACCGGCGATGCCGGAGAAAGCTTTGAAACTCTTTACGCCCAGCAGCGCTTAACGGAAGCCGGATTTATACCACTGTTGGCTGCTCCTCAAGTTAAAAGATTGAACCTGGTCATTCACGATTTTGAACCCGGGTGGGATACTTACGTTGAGCGTCCAGGATGCGCTGTCGAATCCGACCTCAGTTTTAATGAAGTTAAAGTGGAAGAATATCTGGCCGTATTGTTTCTTGGCGGTCGCGCACCCGAATACCTGAGAAACAACCCGCTGGTGTTAAACATTGCCCGTGAATTCTATAATGGGGGCAAGTTTGTGTTCGCCATTTGCCATGGCATACAAATCCTGGTCGCGGCAGGGTTGGTTCAAAATAAAAATGTTACCTGTTATGAGCATGTAAAGCTGGAGGTAGAAGCCGGCGGCGGCATCTTTATCGGGGACCAGGAGGCGGTAACTGACGGTCGGTTGGTTACCGGACAAACCTGGCAATCTCATCCTCAATTTTACTCCCAATTACTGAATTGCCTGGAGACAGTGCAAGTTTCCAATTAAGCCGCTTGTCTTTCCGGGAATATTCCGAAAGTGAACTTCTCGGTATAGCGAATCACCTCGATATCGATCATAGTAATAATGGCCTGATCACTCAATTGAGTAAATAGGTCAAAGGTATTGTTGATGGTTATCCCGTTAAAACTAATGATGATATCTCCCTCTTCTACCTGAGAGCGAGCAGCCGGGCTATCCGGTTCCATCTTTACCACAAAAAGTCCGTGCCGATTTTTTAATGCGAAATGGCGCACCACCTTAGTGTTCAATTCTACCTGCTGCACCATAAACCCCAGGTGAGCCCTGAAAACCCGTCCGTGTTTGATCAGCTGACTGGCAACTAGTTTAGCCTTGTCAATATCAATGCTAAGACTCAAACCTTGAGCTCCGCTGATAGTGGCAGTGTTTACCCCAATTACTTGTCCCCTGGCATCTGCCAGAGGTCCCCCGGAATTTCCGGGATTGAGTGCGGCATCTGATTGTATCACATTGTCTATAAGCATCCCCTCGCGGGTGCGTAGAGTCCTTCCCAACCCGCTTATGACCCCGGTAGTCACACTATGTTGAAAACCCAGGGGATTACCTACGGCAATCACCAACTGCCCGATCTTCAGGTCCGTGGATTTTCCTAATTTGGAAACTTTAAATTCTGGGGCAAAAATCTTTATGATAGCCAGATCGGTGTGAACGTCCTCTCCTATCAGTTCAGCTCCATACATTTCACCCCCCATAAGTCTCACCTTTATATCTTCTGCCCCATGGATCACATGGCTATTGGTGAAGGCGAACCCATCAGATGAAAATATAAATCCCGAGCCACTGCCTCCTGGCCGAAGTTTTCCTTTCCTTTTCTTAAATACTTCTATTTGGATTACCGCATCCTTGATCTGATCAACAGCAGCAATTATAACTTTAGAATAATCATCCATCTGATCAGTTGCTATCAAAAACAAAACCAATCAGGATTAGCAGTCATTATTACCGCGAATCACTGACAAAGTGGCTGTGAACTGAGAAGGTCGCGCGGTTTGTACAAAAAAAGTGCGCTCCTCAGAGCACACTTTTTTATTTATCCTTTGTCTACACCTACTTATCAGGTTGTGGCGTTAGCCTTAAATACGGTTTTAATTCCTTAAAACCTTTAGGAAATTCCTTGGCGGCCACTTCATTGGTGATGGAGGGCAGAATCACACAATCTTCACCCTGCTTCCAGTTAACCGGGGTAGCGACTTTGTGGTAAGCAGTTAATTGTAGGGAATCAATTACCCTGAGAATTTCGTCAAAATTTCTGCCGGTTGAAGCCGGGTAGGTCAAGGTCAATTTTACTTTCTTATCCGGTCCTATTACAAATACAGACCTTACGGTAGACTTATCGTCAGCGTTGGGATGTATCATCCCATATAGGTTTGCCACGGTTTGGTTATCGTCCGCAATAAGGGGAAAATTAACATTGGTATGCTGAGTTTCATTAATATCCTGGATCCACCCTTTATGGGATTCCAGATCATCGACACTAACCGCTAATACCTTAACGTTTCTTTTTTCAAATTCGGATTTCAGTTTGGCAGTTTCACCCAATTCTGTAGTGCACACCGGAGTGTAATCTGCAGGGTGGGAAAAAAGCACTCCCCAACTATCGCCCAGCCATTGATGAAAGTCTATTTCACCTTCTGTTGTTTGAGCGGTAAAGTTAGGAGCCTCATCTCCCAGTTGGATAGTTTTCATAGTGATTTTATTTGAGTTTAAGGTTCATATGATTCTAACAATGCTAACGGTATTTTAAATTTTTAGTTATAAGGTACCGAATGATTTTTAGCATTGAAATTGATCAGTTATATCATTTTGTGTTTTTAGAGATGATCGCTACCCAGCCTCCACCAGAAGCCAGATGAATGGGCAGTTTATCCCCGGAGGATATGGTTTTCTCCACTAACTGAAAGTCACTGGCATATCGCTCGGCATTGGGCCCGTCCTGGTATATTTTTATCTGATAGCTACCGGAATCCAGGAAAGAGAGGTCTAATTCCAGTTCTCTTGGCTGCCAGTCGGTCATACATCCCAGGTACCAGGTATCTCCTTGTTTTCTGGCCAATGCAATATAATCACTGAACCTGGCCTCCAGGATTTCTGTTTGGTCCCAAACCGTGGGAACCCGGGATAGGAACTCCATACACTCTGGTTCCCGAAGGTAGTGACTGGGTGCATCCGCCAACATCTGCAAAGGGCTTTCATATACCACATACATGGCGAGCTGATGACAGCGTGTCCCCAACGACATAGGACGGTCAAACACCGGACGATGATTATCTTTCTGGGCATTAATCATAGCACCCGGGGTGTAATCAACTGGTCCGGCCAGCATCCTGGTAAAGGGTATTACCAGGTCATTCTCAGGATTGGCATATTGTCCCTCCCACTTATTCTGCTCCAGGCCCCTGACCCCCTCCCTGGTGATCACATTGGGATAAGCCCTGCGCAAACCAGAAGGTTTGTATGAACCATGAAAATCCACCAGTAATTGCCTGGAAGCAGCGGCCCTGGCTACTTTTTCGTAGTAGGAAACCATCCATTGATCATCCCGTTGCATGAAGTCCACCTTGATGCCGGCAATACCCCACTGGGCAAATTGGTCCAATGCCTGATTAAAATTGTCCTCCAATGCCTTCCAGGTAACCCACAGGATGATATCGACGTGCCTCTCATTTCCATATTCAATCAACTCAGGCATATCAATATCCGCCACCGGATTGATCAGGTCATTGGTTTTAATATCGTACCACCCCTCATCCAGGATGATATACTTTAATCCATATTGGGCGGCAAAATCAATGTAGTACTTGTAAGTGGCGGTATTGATACCGGATTTAAAATCCACCCCGTAAATATTATTGGCATTGTACCAATCCCAGGCTACCATTCCGGGCTCTATCCAGGATGGATCCTCTATTTGCAGCGGTCTGGAGAGTTTGTAAACCATTTCGTTTTGTAATAGTTCACCGTCGTTGTCAGAAATCGCCATCATTCTCCAGGGGAAGGTCCGGCTGCCCCTAGTGCGGGCCAGATATGCCTCGCGTTCCGCAGGTATTACATCTCGGTCAGTAGGGATGTGGTAAGACTTTGGATAACGGGGGAAAGTAGCCACCAGTTCTCCAGGTTCGTGGCCTCTCTCCAAATAGAATCCAGGGTAATCATAAAGATCTGCCTCGGTAATGGCCACTTTCACCTGATCATCAGCAAACACTAATACTGGTAAGCAACTGAAAATGGTGTCATGTAGTTCACTTATCTTCATCACGTCGGTCGGCCGTTCATAGTGGGTAAAAAAGCCATCCGCCAGCTGAAAAGCGGCCTGTTTATCATCAGGAAAATGGTAGGATACCTGCTCTTCATCCACCGTGACCATTCCCCGTAACTTGGTGCTAAACCGGTAGGCCACCCCCTCATTATATGCCCTGAATGTCAAGGAATACCGGCCACTAAAGGGTATTTCCAACTCATTATAATGATTGACAATTTCCGCCCGTTTTACTTTGATAATTGGGTTGATGGTTTCATTCACCGTACTTCTTCGAGACTTTCTGGGCCGGGGGCGCTGACCAAGATTCACACCGCCAATGGTAATGGATATAGGGGATCTTTCCAATATAGTTCGGTCATTATGTATTACTTCGTAGGTTATATCATCCTCGAGGTAAATGTTAATGCGATTGGCACTATTGGGTGATTCCAGGCTGTAATCTTGTGCTGCAGCTACCTGGAAACTTATGATAGCGGTCAACACTAGTGTTAATCTATGCATGATAATAAACTGTTAACTTTATAAATCTTTTGGTTACTTAAATTATGGTACTCTGGCCTCTACCCTCTTGCCCACCTCCACCACAAACTCCACTTGCGAGATCTCCATACCGGAAATGGTAGTTCCTACCCTCGCTTGTTCCTCCACTTCATTGACCACCAGAGTTTGGGAACCTACTGGAAAGGTGATTCTCCAAATTATAGGGATCGAGGTGTGGTTTTCTAACCAGCTTTGAGAATTTCCATAATGGGCCAGATCAATAGTCCCCTGGAACATTGGAAGATTATTGAATTCCACCCAGGTATCATTATCCTTCAACCGGGGTAGGGTTAGTACGGATTTATCCACGGCGTCACCCTGCACTCCGGCCAGGCCTTCAACCACTGCTTCCACCACCGCGAAAGAAACCTCAGGATAATCTCTACGGGGTTTTTCAGGGTCGCTGAGATCCATCAACTCTTCATAAGCCTGATGATTTTCGTCATATTGATAATAAATGGCCGGCAAATAGGATTGACTTTCTACATTTACCTCCTCCCTGTCTAATAAATCCTGTAAGGCTCTACGTTGTCTGTCTATGGTTTGAGCAATTCCCGACTGCAAGAGATATCGATTAGGCTTGGACACGAATTTTCCATCCATCAATTTGGCGCTGTAATATTGATTACCGGTAGAATCCCACCATTCTGTGTTAAACAAGCTTATTAACTGCTTGGCTTTTTCCATCATTTCCAGCGAAGATGAATCATTACCGCTATATTCTAGCATATTGGCGTAAGTGGTATAGGCCTGGTACTGCAAACACAGCAGGTCAGCTCCCAGATATAAGTTTATCGGGTCTTCTTCACCGTACCCGGGTAGTCCCCGGCTTACCTGAAAACTATTGGAACGATCAAATGACTCCGGCAGGTTTACGAATCGCTCCCTGTTCATGACCCTCTGGGGTTCCAGATCCCATCGATCTACATAGTCTGTCATGCTATGATCATAAAATTGCTGAAAATCAGGGTTTTCCAGGTAGTCCCGGTCGGCGGTTAGCAAATACTGCTTCCAACAGGCAATTAAAACATCAAAATTCGCCGGTAGGTTATACCAGAATTCCTGGTCTGAACGATAGTCCACCGGAGCGGGTTGGTCATAGCGATTTATTTCCCAATAGCTGCACCAGTCCCTAGTAGGTGAGATGTTCTCTGCAAATTTCAACAACATGTTTTTTGTGTGCCCTGAAAGGCCCAAATAGTGAGCGCCTACACTTTGATGGGACACGTCCCTCATACAAAAAGCTTCCCGGTTGGGCAAGGCAGCCTCGTACCACAAGCCCACTGGATCATCTCCCTGATGAGCATACGACAGCGCTTTATTCGCAGCCCATTCAAATCTGGCTGCCAATAAACTGTCATTGGTTTTAAGGTTTAAATCATTCCCCTCAAAGTGTACCTGATAGGTCTTTGGCTTTGGTTCAGGTGCCGGGGGCTCGCTATCATGACAGGCAATAACTACGGCCGTTAACCATAACAGGCCGATCCTTAACATTCCAAATTTGCAAATATGGGTTTGATCATTCACGGTGACTTATTAACCTTGGTTTATCAAACCTTTTTTCATATAATGAGCCACCGAGATCAGGAAATTCTTCCCTTAATTCTTGATATTCCGGATTAACCGCTTGTTCTCCCCAAATGCCCAGCATATACTTAAGTCCTTCGGGGTCTTCTGCATATTGTCCCTGGTCATCGGTGGCAGTGATCCACGTCTCCAATAGTCGACGGTGATGATTGAGGGCATCCTGGTAGGCAGCGGAATCAACCAGGTTTATGGTTTCATGGGGATCTGATTCCAAATGGTAAAATTCCTCAGCAATTCTCGGCTCCCTGAAGATCCTAGACTGCAAATCATTCAGTTGGCCCTGCTGATATAATTCTCTGAATCGTATTGTTGATTCCCACTCATCGCGATAATTAGGTTGAAGGATCGGGCGATCTGTTAAAAAATTACGTATATACTTATATTCTCCACTGTGCACAGATCGAATTCTATCGATGGTAAAGTCACAGCGGTCCCTGCCTGAAATCAAATGTGAATGGGGCTGATAGTTCTCAGCGGTAAGGTCTTTCCCGTCCAAATAATCAGGCAATTCAATTCCCGCTATAGAAAGGGAGGTTGCACTGATATCCAACAAGCTCACCAGGTTAGTATCTACTGATGATTCGGGAATCCAACGACCAGTGAAGTCCGCCATGATAAACGGAACTTTCAGTCCTCCTTCATAAAGAAATTGTTTATGCCTTAAGGCTCTCATCCCATGATCGGCAAAGAAAAACACCACCGTGTTATTCAAAACCCCGTCGGCGGCAAGTTTGTCTAAAATATTCCCTACTTCTCTATCGGTCACTTCATGGGTTTCCAGATAACGGGCCCACTCTTCCACCAGGATACTGTCCTGAGGGTAATACGGCGGCAACATGACCGATGAACGGTCAATAGGGTATTCGATCAATTCACTAAATTCCGGCTTAAAAACATGCTTACCTCCCCGGAGCTGGATCTGTCCAAAAAAGGGCATATCCGGGTCAGGCCGGTCGGTCCAGTTTACCTCCACCCCAGACATACCATATAGAGGGTGAACCGTATAGTCACCCCAGTAAAGATCATCTCTTTGATAGTCAAAATTGTAATCGTCCTTTCCGTGATTATAGGTGAAGTAACCTGCGGCTTTGAAAAGTTCTGGAATAGTGGAAATGCTGTCCGGTAATTCGATAGCCGCTGACTCGGTGCGGGAGCTGTGGTGATTATGAAGACCGAGGGTGGTATGCATCACCCCGGTGATTATGGCAGATCTCGCCGGGGAACAAACCGGAGCTGGAGTTACTACATTAGTAAATAATCGGCTTTGGCTGGCCAGCTCGTTCAGCCTGGGAGTATGGGCCAATTCATTGCCGTAACAACCCAGATCAGGAGAAATATCTTCCACATAGATCCATAATATGTTAGGGGCTTGGTCGATACTCTCGGGGGCCGGCCCACCACATGATGCCAAGATGATCAGCCCTAGCAATCCAATAAAATACCTATGGTGTGTTCGCATGATCATTCAGTTTTAATACTGCAAATTTACCTATGGCCCTACCCTGGGTTATGCCTTTGGTAATAGCTGGCCTATAGTGTATACCCCCGTATAAACGGCTAATAGCTGCTTCTTCCGCCGCTTGGTTAAAGGATTCAAAACTCCTCGTAGGCAATCCATAAGGCACCTCCGTAGAATCTTCAAAGGCATACTGGTCACCAAATAAATCAGTGAGCATCACCGCAGCACTGGCAGAGGCCACGCTATGCCCGCTGGTATGCTCAGGAAATGCCGGGGTTTGTAACACCGGTTTCCATTCCTGATCAATATATTGGTTGATATAGGTTTCAGGGCGTATTAGGTTACTGCGGTATTTTTCACTCCAGCAACTTATAAAAGCATCGGCAATAGTAACGCTTACTTTAGCCAGGACTTCTGCGCTTTTCACCAAGTCGGCATGTTCTCCCTCTAATACTTGTGCGGCAATATGTATCCAATGCCCCCCAGGCGAAATTTGTTGCTGATAGTACATTACATGTCCCTGGGTGAAAGAAATATTAGGATTGCAATCCCAGAATTTGGCAATAGCAAAGCGTTCATCATCCAGGTTTTTCACTGTTTCATATACTTCCAAGGTTTCAAGATAAAAATCGCTGTCAGGAATGGTATCGAATGAAGTCGGAGGGCCAGGGTCAAATTGAGAGGCCGAATCCAAGATGAAGGGTCGTAAAGTGCTCCAGTGTGGTTCAATGGCATCCATATAATCTGGCGGGGTGGGTTGCCACCTTCCGGGATTGCCGGTGACCGTATATCGCGATAAGGCAGTGCGCTCATTGTACCCGTCAGCTTGTGCCCATTCCAGTATATGCTCTCCAACTTTTTGACCGTACTCCCGGGTCGATTGCATAGTACTTTTATTAATTCCAACTTCCCTCAATTCACCAATAAAATCGGCTTCCAATTCCTGTACCTTTGATTGGTCATAAACCAATTTTTGAGCCACCGTGGAGAAAGCTATGATACTGGCCGCCGGCAAATAAACATCGGGATCCGGGCCCGTTACTGCAGACAGCCCATTCAATTTGTCAGCCAAGGAAGTTTTACTGCTATCGCTAAACCTAATGGTTTCAAATGCCGCCACATTGGAGTAGGCATAGATCCTGCTCGCCTGGGGGGGAGTGAAAATATCGCTGATAATCACCTCGGTCAACTGTCGATTCCACTCCACTAATTTACCGTGGGTAAATTCATTCAATTCCTGTGGTTGATGCCTATCACAGGCCACCAGGAAGCATCCAACCAGAGTAATCAAAGTAAATATTCTAGTATTTCCCATATCAATTGCCAAGAGTACGTATATTTTCTTGATAATCCATGATGGTCACTTGCTTCACCCTGGGGTTTAAGGTCACTGACCTGGTAGATTGACCTAGATAGGAGTTGCCGTAAAATATCTCCTCCTTTCTTTTTCGTCCATCCTCTAATTCCACTATTACCTGCCACTCATCACCTTTTAATGATATTTTTCTTGAGGGATCTTCAAGGAAATAAATTCTGAGAGGGCCATTATTATTGGTGACTATGAAATTTGTGCCTTGATCAGTTGATGAGCGAGTTAGCCCTTTGGCATCTCCCTTATTAAGGAAACCACTGACTCTTGGCTCCAAAGGCTGCCAACTCCCCTGGCCATTGCCCATCAGCACTAAACCGTAAGAAGCATCGTAACGACCCGTAGAGACCTCTGAACTATAAGAGTTACCAACAACAATTAAATCCAGGTTACCGTCCAGGTTGATATCCTCAGCAGCCATACCATATATGGGAGACAACTGCGCACTCCAGGGTAAAGCCTTTAAGGTGAAACCGCTACCATTATTATTTTGCAGATAACTGGATTCGAAACGCTCAGCTTTTAAAATATAAGCCTCATCCAGTTCTTGTTTTAAAAAGGACTGATCGAAAGTTGCTTCCGCATATTCTCGATAGGTCTTAAAGCGGGCCCTCATGGCATTAATTTGCTTTATCAGGTCATCCCGGGTGTGAGTAAGATAGTTTTCACCATCGATATATTGGCACATAACCGGGTCAATGCGCCCGTTTTTATCAAAATCACTGGCATAAACACATAGCGGTTGGTCAGTGCTGGCTCGGTATCTGGAATTCAAACCCAAATTTCCCCCCAAATAGTCCATATCTCCATCATTATCGACATCAGCAGCTAACAGGCTATTCCACCATCCTCTACTGTGCTCCAATCCATCAATTTCATCCTTTTGCAGCTTGCCTTGATGATTGCCAAATATGAGAATAGGCATAAACTCTCCGCTGACCATCAGGTCCGGCCATTGATCGTTATTGTAGTCAGTCCATAAGGCTGAAGTTACCATCCCCACAGAGTCCAATCCGGGCACTTCAGAGGTAATATCGGTAAACCGTGGTTTATAGTTTTTACTGTCATTTCTTAATAGATAACTACGGGGTGGAAGTGGATATTGACCGGGAATTATACGTCCACCTACGAACAGATCAATATCACCATCGCGGTCAAAATCTGACCCAACCACTATGGAGCCGCTGGAAGTAACGGTAGGAAGGTGGTTCCAGCCTTTAAAATTACCGAGGCCATCGTTAAGGTAAAGTCTATCTTGATAATAACTGGATTCAGCCCCATGGGAAGTGCCACCGCTCACCACATACAGATCCTGATCTCCATCTCCTTCCACATCAAAAAACAAAGCTCCCAAATCTTCATAGGCGCTGTCAAAATTTAGCGATTGGGTAATAAATCCATTATTCTCCCGGGCCCTTATAAATAAGGTACCTGGGCTGCCGGCAGCGCCGCCGACAAAAAAATCTTCCAAATCATCACCGTTAACGTCACTTACCGCTACACCCGGCCCCTCCTGGGCATGCATTTTTGGAAGTATTGGTTGTAGATTAAAATCAATCTGGTGGTTTTCCCGATGCTGATAGTCTACCCCATAATGTGCAGTCCTTTCCTCGAAGTAAGGGTCATCCACCAAAGCCTTTGATGTGGACGCCGTCGCCTGTCGATAATCAATTACCAGTGTTTGGTTGACTGGGATCTGGGTCAGCATCTGATAGCCGCCGTCCGGCCAGTATATTTCCAATGTATCAACTATCTGGTGCTCTGCCATTCCAAAATGAGGTCGGGGGTCAACTGAAGACTCATATCCCCTGGACAGGAAGTTTTCATAAAATTGAATATCGCCGTCTGTGGTAAGCCGCACTTTTACTCCAATCCCATTTTTATTTAGTTCCGGGCCTTTAAGATGTAGTTTTAGATAATTGGCAGCCTCAAAACGATCACTGCGATTTTCGTATACATGGGCAGCCTGGTTTATATTGTTCACCACCAACTCCAAATCCCCGTCATTGTCCAGATCTACATATACCGCACCATTAGAATAACCCTTCTTGCGTATACCCCACTCTCGGGACCGGTTTTGAAATTGGACATTGCCGGTATTTTCAAACAAATAGTCCTGAAGGTCGGCTCCCTTCAGATTTTTAATATCATTTAACTTATTTTCTATTTTCACCTGAGGGTCACCCATAGGGTTATCATAGATATTTTGGTAATGAATATAATCCAGGTCTCCCAGGTCGCGCATAAAGCCATTGGTGACGAATAAGTCCTTATCGCCGTCGTTATCATAGTCAGCAAAAAGGGCGCTCCAACTCCAATCTGTGCTGCTCACACCCGCCAGAAAACCAATTTCACTAAAATTACTGCCTCCGCGGTTTAGTTGCAGCGTATTACGGGAGTATTGCGGCTGATAGCCGGTTTCCAGCATCAATTGAAAACGATCGTAACTACTAGAAGAAATAATCAGCTTTTGACGAAGATTGTCCTCAGGGCGCATGTCAAGTACCATAATATCCACCAATCCGTCATTGTTGAAATCTGCCAGGTCATTGCCCATGCCCGCATAACTGGTATGATTGAGATATTCCCCGGCTCGGTCTTCAAAGGTTCCATCCCCTTGATTTATATAAAGAATATCATTTCCCACAAAATCATTGGAAACGTAAATATCCGGCCATTGATCACCATTAATATCACTTATCCCTACCCCCAGGCTGTACCCTTCAATCAATATTCCCGCTTCATGGCTGACATCAGTGAACGTCTTATCACCATTGTTGCGGTAAAGCACATCATTGCTTAAACCTTCACCGTTCACCTTTCTGGGTTGGATTACATTAACTTTCTGTTCGTAGGCGGCAGGATTTATAATCAAGAATAGATCGAGATCACCATCGAGGTCGTAATCAAAAAAAGCTGCGTGCTGGGTCTGCCTTTGATCCGCAATACCATATTCTTTCCCTCTCTCGCTAAAGGTCATATCGCCATTATTTACATAAAGCAGGTTTTGACGATTTTTCGGAGTTTCGTTTCCCGAAACCGCTACATAAATATCCTGAAATCCATCCTGATTAATATCCACCATCACTGCGCCGGTACCCCATCGTTGATTCTCAATTCCTGATGATCCGGTAATATCCTCAAATTTCAGATCACCGCGATTCACATACAATCTGCCTGAAGTCATATTACCGCTAAAATAAAGATCCATCAGGCCATCGTTGTTGATGTCTCCTACTGCTACTCCGGCGCCAGTATAAATGTTCATGAAGCGGTATACATTATCCTCCCCGTCCTCCTCTATCCTGTTGTTGAAGGTAATACCAGAACGGCTTGCCGGTAATTCCTTGAATAGGCTGTTGCGGTCCGCACAGGCTGTTACCAGGAAAGCCAATGAGCAATATATCAGAGCTATCTTCGTCACGGCTTTACACTCTTACGATTACCATCAAAATCTACCACAGTAATTTCCGCAATCTCCTCTGATATCCTGATGAATCTGCCGGAATTAGAAAGATAGGTGGATCCATAATAGAACTCATGACGGTAACTGGTTCCATCTTTAAACAGCACATCAGCATAGGCATCACGACTATTGGCCCGATATACCGCGGATTCTTTCCCAGAGATAAACATCTGGGCCTTATCGTCATTATTGGTAACCACTACCAATGGCCTGCCCTGACTTTCGAGAAGCTGGGCCATACCCTTGGCATCTGAGTGTGCACTGAAACCGCTATATCCGGAATCTTTAACTTCGAATTCACCCCTACCGTTGCCCGCCAGGAAAATACCTGTTAAGGCGTCATAGCGTCCGGTAGATACTTCCGGAGCATATGAATTGCCAACCATCAAAGCATCCAAATTCCCGTCTTCATCAAAATCGTCAACCACCATACCATATATGGGGGCGAATTGAACCCGCAGCGGCAGCGCTTCAAGCCTAAATTCCCCATCGCCCAGGTTTTCCAAATAACTACTACTGAAATTCTCACTATGCACCACGTAGGCATCCTGAAGTTCTGATGGCAGGAAGGATTTCTCAAAGGTGGTTTCTGCATACTCTCCATAAGTTTTGAATCGAGCCCTCATGGCATTGATTTGATCAATAACGTCATCTCGGGTATGCGCGATGTAATTTTTCCCCTGTACGTAGTAACACATAATGGGGTCGATTCGCCCATTTTTATCAAAATCACTGGCATACACACAAAGGGGCTCCTCTCTACTCACCCGGAACCTATGATTCTGTCCAAGGTTCCCCAAGAGGTAGTCCATATCCCCATCTTTATCGAAGTCGCCTGCGGTAATGCTATTCCACCATCCATGTTGATGCTGTAGTCCTGAAGCTTCGGTAATTTCTACCAACTTTCCTTTCTGATTTAAGAAAATCCGGATAGTCATGAATTCGCCGGTAAGCATCAAGTCAGGCCACTCGTCCTGGTTTATATCAGTCCATAATGCCGCGGTGACCATGCCTAACAAAGGCCATTCATGGGGCATATCATTCAGTACTTTTTCGAATTTTAATTCCCCGCGTTCCTTTAAAGTATTCCGCAACAAGTGACTCTCCGGAGGTAAGGGATAGGATCCTGGCAGAACCCGTCCACCCACGAAAAGGTCCAAATCCCCGTCAAGGTCATAGTCGGTGGCGACTACGGTACCCGTGCTTTGTCGCAATTCAGGCAGCGCCTGGCTAGGCTTGAAGTTTCCTTCACCGTCATTTAAATACAGCCGGTCCTGATAAAGTGGACTGAGCGGTTGCTGTGAAGAACCTCCGCTGGTGATATAAAGATCGTGATCGCCATCCAGATCCACGTCCAATAGCAGCGCTCCCAGGTCCTCAAAAGCACTGTCAATGGGCATTTTTGAGGAGCTAAAAGTAGCTTGGTGCTGGTCTTGAAAGTAAAACCAACCGGGATATCCCATGGCTCCCCCTAGGAATATATCATCAGTGCCGTCCCCGTTTATATCTCCCACCGTCACTCCAGGGCCATTGACACTGTGCATGTGAGGAAGGGTAGCCTGTACCTTGAAATCCACAAACAGATTCTCCTGGTGACGATAGTCAAATCCATTTTTTCCGGTAACTTCCTGGAAAACCGGGGGGCTATCACCTACTGCCCGGGTGAATGAATTGGCTTTGGAGGCATCGGCATAATCCAGGGTTATAGTTTGATTAGCCTGAAGGTCATTGAGCTCCTGCATGCGCCCATCAGGCCAAATAACCAGCAGTTTCTCCACCTTATCTACGCTGTCCAATCCGAAATGGAGCACGGGATCAACGAAACTGATATAGCCTCTATAGGGGCTATAATACTGATATTGTTGGGAGCCCTTGGTGGTAAGATATATTTTGGATCCCAAACCTTGCCGGTTTTTAAAGGAGCCCTTTAGTTTTATCCTGAGGTAATGGCTATTAGCTTTTTTCTCCCTTACCGTGTTGCGGTACAATAGTGCGGGTTGATCAATATTATTGATCACCAAATCCAGGTCACCATCATTATCCAGATCCGCGTAAGCGCCTCCATTAGAATAGGTGGGTTTGTCCAGCCCCCAAATGGCGGTCATATTTTCAAAGGTGAGATCTCCTTTATTGCGGTATATGTAATTGGGAACTTCTGTACCCGGTAAATCGTCCAGGGCTTTCAGTCTTAATTTCTTATTGGCCTCTGCTTCACCCATGGTGGAAGTCTGTTGACCATAAACAATAAAATCCAGGTTGGTTACATCCTGACGATAGCCATTGGTTACCAACAGGTCTTTGAGACCATCATTGTCATAATCTGCCAGTAATGCGCTCCAGCTCCAATCTGTCGCGTCTATACCAGCCAGTTGCCCGATCTCGCTGAAGGTCCCATCGCCATTATTCAGTTGCAGAGTATTGCGAATATATTGAGGTTGATAGCCGTAATGTAGATTGTTCTGAAATTCGTCGTAGTTATTGCCCATCATGGTCAATTTCCGCCGGCGATTATCTTCCGGGAGCATATCCAGTACTACTATATCCTCCTTACCATCATTATTATAATCAGCCACGTCGTTCCCCATACCGTTGTAAGTCTGATGTTTTAGATACTGGGAAGCCCGATTTTCAAAGGTCCCATCACCTTGATTTATATAAAGTAGATCATCGGTAAGGAAGTCATTTGATACATAAATATCAGGCCACAGATCTTCATTGATATCGCATATACTAACCCCCAAACCAAACCCTTCAATCAATATGCCGGCTTCTTCAGAAACCTCGGTAAAAGTGTCATCACCGTTATTCATGAACAATTTATCCACCGAGGGGGCTTTACCGGTAGTTTCTTTAGGCCTTGAGGTATTGCGGTTAAAACTTACCAAAGCATTACTTAAGAGATAAACATCCAAATCACCATCACGATCATAATCTAAGAAAGCAGCCTGCACGCTATACTCGTCATTATTTAGTCCGTAGGAAGCGGCCGACTCAGTAAAGGTGAGGTCACCATTATTAATATATAGCAAGTTGGCACGAAGTTCCGAGGGAGTTCCTCGGGGTCCTCCACGACTGACATAGATATCCAAAAAACCATCCTGATTGATGTCGATCATGCAAGCTCCATTGGACCACCCTCTGGATTGCAAGCCCGATGGTTCCGTATGATCCTCAAACTGCCAGCCTCCTTGGTTGACATATAAGCGGTTGGAGGTCATGTTGGCGGTAAAGAAAATATCCTGTAAGCCGTCGTTATTTAGATCACCGATAGCCACTCCCGCCCCGTTGTACATATATTCAAATTCGAGAACTGTCAGCGAATCACTGTAAGTAAGTTGGTTAACAAAATCAATCCCGGTCTGTGTTGGTGGCATCTCCACAAACAAGGTATGTCGATCCTGGCATCCAATCAGGATAAAAAACATCAACAGCACCCATTTATCTCTCCAGATAATCTTCATATAAATTGAGAAATTACGACATATTTGGCGGTTATCCATGCTAATGGACCGGTAAAATTCCCATCGAAGCAGACTGTGGAGGTCACAAAAGTAAGGAGGGAGTTAAGTGGTAGTGCCACTTACTCCCTCACAATACTGCTCCTATGAACTGGTGTAATTTTTAATGCACTTTTTAGTATCCGGTATTTTGGGATAGCACACCACCTGACCGGTCAATTTCCGACTGTGGAAAGGGAAATACTTCGAATTTGGCATCCCAGGCAGAACCAAATATAGAGGGCCCTAAACCCCATCGGACAATGTCAAACCAACGGTGAGGCTCCAAAGCCATCTCTATTCTTTTTTCCTGTTGCAGATCGGCTAGGGTAGCAGTACCTCCCAGATCTCCAAGTCCGGCCCGGTTGCGAATATCATTGATTTCATCAGTGGCATCTCCATCTCGGCCAGCCATCAACAATGCTTCAGCGTACAACAATTTCAATTCGGCAAATCTAAACCATCTTTCATTGTTAAAATCAGCCTGTTGATTGGGAGCATGATTAGCTGGAACCGTATTCCTTTCACCCCGGTACTTTTTTAAGGTAAATCCGGTAGATGACCAGGTTTCATCATAGGGTAATGAAGTGAAAGTGGTAAAATACATGTCTCCACCTTCATAGACGGTCACCGGTTTCCGCTCATCACCTGCCTCGTAGGAATTCAGCAAGTCATCGGTGGGAACCCACCACCCGAGCTTACCACCGGGGGCGCCGTTACCAGCATCCCAATACCAACCTCTGCCGGTACCTTGAGAAGCTTTGAAGTTCTCAGAGTGGGTGTCATCGAATACCCACAGATTATCATCGGAAAATGGCCCACCATATTGAATCTCGAAAATTGATTCCGCATTGTTTTCATTGTCAAAGGCAAAAACATCCTCATAATTGTCCAATAAGGAATATGGGCCGTTGTCGATCACATCTTCAAATGCGGTAATGGCTGCATTCCAATCTTCCATCCAGACATTCACCTTTCCGATATAGGACTTTGCAGCCCATGACGTGGCTCTGCCGGTATTGCTGCTATCCCAGGATTCAGGGAGATTTGCCGCAGCGGTTTGGAAATCAGAAAGTATAGCCGCGAATAGGTCCGCCTGAGTAGCGTTGGGCAGCGCCTGGTCATTTAACCCCGGTACAATTTGCATGGCCAATGGTGGTGTTCCAAACAATTTCATGGCCTGAAAATGAAACCAAGCCCTTAGAAATTTCGCTTCACCTTCAAAGACCGCTCTTTCCTCAGCAGACAATTCGTTTTCTCCATCCAGATTTTCCAACACCGTATTGGCCCGGTAGATACCCTCATAGATCTGAGTGTAAATGGCTGCAAAGGGTACATCACTGGCTCGAATGAACAAGTTGTCTATATCCTGTGAGATACCATCTGAAGTGATGTTATCGGCAGCTACGTCGTCTGTAATCACCATGGTGATTTTCCAAAATTCACCTCGTTCAGAAAGGGTCTCCGTACTGGTTCCCCAAAAATCCTGTATAGAACTATAAGCGGCGAACATGGCACCGTCAAAATCAGAGACGGTCTTGTAAAAAGTTGCCGTGGTAACTCTATCCAGTGGCAGCAGATCCAAATCATTACAGGAATTAAATCCGATAAATAATACTAAGATCAAGCTTATCTTTTTCATGTATGATATGTTGTTAATTATTTTAAGTCGCTTCATTGCATGCTAATTTAGAAAGTAACTGACCAGCCTACCTGCCAGATCCTGGGCAGAGGTGATACTCCACCATCCGTACCAGAGGCTAATGGAAATTCTCCCTTTTGGAAACTCTGATTACGGGTAACTTCCGGATCAAAGCCCAAATAATCGGTAAAAGTGAACAGGTTTTGAGCACCGACATAAATTCGCATTTCGGATACCCAACCGCTGGAAATCCGTTCAAGGGTTTCAATTGGTATGGTATAACCCAATTGCACATTTTGGAATCTCAAGTACCCCGCATCTTCAATCCATCTTGAAGAAAAACGGTTATTGCCGTTGGGATCGTTCCTGGTGAGGCGGGGTATTT
This sequence comes from Cyclobacteriaceae bacterium, assembly GCA_965224285.1. GTDB lineage: Bacteria > Bacteroidota > Bacteroidia > Cytophagales > Cyclobacteriaceae > JAJCYK01. The sequence continues at coordinate 279,165 of OZ245043.1, read as the reverse complement.
CATTACTGGTTCCCGCTCCATCCCAGCGATCCAAAACTCTGGTAGAGAAGTTATTGGATCCCGTCATGCCTTCCAACTGCGTCCTAGTCTGATTATAAACTTGTCTATCGCCCACTCCTCTAAGTTGTATGGAAAGATCTAAATTCCGATAGGTACCTTGAATTGTGGCACCATAAAAGAATCCGGGAATAGGGCTTCCCAGGAAAGTACGATCATCCGCATCCACCTGGCCGTCACCGTTCACATCTACAAATCGTATATCACCGGGTTCCGCCCCAGAGGAGAACGCATCGGGTAAAGCCGCATCAGCTTCTTCCTGAGTTTGATAGATGCCATTGGTTTTATAGCCGTAGAAATGACCTAGGGATTCTCCAACAATAGTTCGGTGGGTCTGTGCTCCACCAATACCGGTAATGATATTGGGCACTGAACCCAAGTCCTCTACTTCGTTATTGACAGTGGTGAGATTTCCACTGATACTGTATGTGAAATCACCTACTGAATTCTGATAGGTAGCGGCTAGCTCAATTCCATTATTTTTGATCTGTCCCACATTGGCATCAGCAGGAAGGAAAAATCCTGATACAAACGGTATAGGCAAGCCGATCAAAACATCTTCGGTGGTTTTATCATAGTAGTCAAATGTCAAACTCAACCGCCCATCTAAAAGAGAGGCGTCAAATCCGATATCCAATTGATTACTGGTTTCCCACTTGAGATCTTCGTTGGCAAATGTGACCGGAGCAGGACCCCTGATCACGTTCTGTCCATCACCGGTAATGTAAAAGATGGTAGTTTGTAAAGCGCTGAGGAAAGCGAAGTTTACCCCGGTAAACTGATTACCTGACTGACCCCATCCCGCTCTTAGCTTTAAGTCATCAATAAAATTGTTGCTTGGGAAGAAATCCTCCTCAGAAATTCTCCAGCCCACTGAAAGCGATGGAAATACATCGCTGCGATTACCATCGGCAAACCTGGATGTTTCATCCCGGCGAACATTGATGGTAGCCAGATACTTCCCTTGATAGTTATAGGTCAAACGCCCTAACAAACCCCTTAAGGCCCAATGGTCAGCCTCTTCTCCGGCAGCCACAGATGCGGGATCTCCGCTACTGGCAAAATTGGGGTTAAAGAGATTACGTCCCTGGATCCTTACTTTGTCAAAGCGGAAATTAGTTTCCTCATAGCCGACCAATAAAGTAAAATCGTGGTCACCAACGCTCCGGGTATAAGTAAGGGTATTGGTCCAGTTGGTGGTCAATTCCACCGGTCTTGATTTCACTAGTAACGACTGACGAATAGACGTTCCGTTAAAGGTGGTTTCCGATTGTAAGAAATCCCCCTGACCCTGGTTGTAATCTATACCTCCGTTCATTCTGAACTTCAGCCCGTCGATTATCTCAACCTCACCATACAAGTTTCCTAAAATTTTTCGATTGGTTATGGTAGTATTGTTGACCCTGGGATCAGTTCTGAAAACACGGTTAGAGGCAAATCCCTCACCAATGTTTTCTACCGACTCCAAGTTATATCCGAAAGGACCATCCCCAAATACCTGAAAATATGGAGCGTTCAACACCGAGTTGAATCCGGCCAGTAAGCCTCCACCCTCCGCTTGGGTCTGTCTGTCAGTAAAACTGATCAGGATAGACTCGCCAAATGAAAATCGTTCGCCTACTTTAACATCGGCATTGGCCTTTACCGAATAACGTTCAAAATCCTGCGCTCTTTCGATTCCTTCCTGAGAAAGGTATCCTCCTGAAACCAGATAATTTACGGTTTCGTTACCACCACTTACAGAGATATTATGGCTTTGCATGGGGCCGGTTTTAAAGATAGCGTCTTGCCAGTCCACAAATGGACTACCTTGAAACTGGGTCACGTCTCTACCCAGTTGTCCCTGAATGTCAATGTATTGATCGACATTAAGTACACTCAGCTCGTCTCGCACTCTGCTGGCACCTACATAGCCACTGTAGTTTACACTAGTTCGACCTTGCTTACCTCTTTTGGTGGTTACAATAATAACCCCATTAGCGGCACGTGCGCCATAGATTGCTGCCGCTGAAGCATCCTTTAGCACGTCTATAGATTCAATGTCGTTAGGATTGATACCGGCCAGTGGGTTGGAATCAGTGGTGGAAGAGGTATTAACGGTAATGTTATTGGTTTGAACGATAGGAACTCCGTCAATTACCCATAACGGTTGGTTTACCCCAGGTGTACCCACTCCCCTGATCCGTACGTTGATTGGAGCAGCCGGGTCACCGCTCCTATTGGTGATGTTTATACCGGCTATGGTCCCAGCCAGCGCCTGATCAGGGCTTGTAATGGGTTTATTAGCGATCTTTTCCGCGGTTATAGACCCCACTGCACCAGTTAGGTCTACTTTTCGTTGGGTACCATAACCCACCACCACTACTTCGGAAAGTTGGGTAAGGTCAGGTGACATGGCCACATTGACAGTTTGGCGGCCGTTAATATTAACTTCCTGAGCTTCATATCCCACAAAAGAAAATACCAGAGTGGCATCGCTGGGCGCCTGCAACGAGTAGTTACCATCAGCATCAGTTATGGTACCGCTGGTAGTATTCTTAATCAGGATATTGACCCCGGGTAGTGCCTCACCATTGGCTCCGTCAGAAACGGTACCCGATACAGTCTGTCCATAAAGTGGAATTACCGCAAAGGGCAGCATAGCAGTTAATAAAATTTTACAGATAAAGTTTAGCATAGTAGGGTAGTTTAGTTTTACTTCGGTAGTAGCCTAATATTGGAAAAATACAATGTTGAGGTTGGAAATGACACACCAAGACCCACAGGACCACTATCCTTACTATTAAGATAGGAGCCATATTTATTAAAATCAAAACATAAGACCGGCATTTTAGCCCGAATTTCAAAAAAACGTTCCCGGGAACGTTCCCATAAAAAGATAATTTTACTATCTTATCTATAGTCCATAAAAAAGATCATTCTCAGGTTAAATTCAGATTTTTGCAGGTACATGAAAAATCAAGTGACCATTCGGGATATAGCCTTAAAGCTTAATATAAGCACCTCAACTGTTTCGCGGGCTTTACGGGGAGTGGCCGAGATCAATCAGCAAACTAAAGAAGCGGTCCTGGAAACGGCCCGGTCGATGAATTATCAACCCAATATGATTGCTCAAAGCCTTAGGAGCAGCCATACCCACACTATCGGAGTGGTGGTACCGGAAATTGCAATTCATTTTTTTGCTTCTGTGATCAGTGGTATACAGGATAAAGCCTCAGAATACGGTTACCAGGTGATGATCTGTCAGTCCAATGAAAACTATCAAACCGAAGCAGCAAATTTCAAAGCCTTAGTGTCCAGCCAGGTAGATGGTCTTTTGGTCTGCCTAACCCGTGAAACCACCGATTATTCTTATTTACTCCAACTGCATGAGCAAGGAATCCCGATAGTACTATTTGATCGGGTTTGTGATCAACTTCAGGTCAGCAAGGTCATCGTTGACGATCACGATGGCGCTTTCCAGGCAGTAGCCCATTTATTTGCCAATGGATGCCGCAGAATTGCCCACCTGGCGGGACCTAAAACCTTAAATATTAGCAGGCAACGGCTACAAGGTTACCTGGATGCACTGGAAGTCTTCAACCTGGATCGTCATGATGAATTGATCTCCTATTGTGTTGCTATGAAAGATTCGGCAGAGGCCGCTACCAACAAATTGTTGGATCTCGAAAACCCTCCAGATGCTATTTTTGCCATCAATGACCCAGTGGCCATTGTGGCAGCGGAGGTGTTGGAAAAGCGTGGGGTAAGAATTCCCCGGGATATAGCCTTGGTGGGATTTACCGATGAGCCAATAGGGCAACATATGAAACCAAGTCTTACCACCGTAGCACAACCCTCCTATGAAATTGGACGAGTAGCCATGGAATTATTTTTAGAACAGATCAATTTTCCCAAAAATTTCAAACCGCAAACCAGGGTATTAAAAACCAAACTCAAAGTCAGAAACTCCTCACAACACCGGAACCAAGATTAAATCTTGAAAAAGATCCCTTTCTTATATAGGAAATAGCACAGATACCACATTATTGCCAGTACTAAAAAGGCATTTAATAGGGTTATTATGGGGTGTGTTACTCCCAATAAACCGAAAAAGCCATAATTAAATATACCCACAAAGTCGGTCAGCCAGCGATGACCAAGCACTTCGGCAAAAAGATAAATGAAAATAGAATTCGTACCCACAATAATGAACATGTGAGCCCATTTCTTATGGCCTTTTAGGTCAATGAACCAATAAAATAATGCCAGCGCCAATAAACACCATCCACCGGAAGCAAAGACGAAGGAAGTAGTAGCAATACGCTTTACTATAGGTGTGATTGACGACAGATCAAGCCCATAACCTATTATTAGTCCGATGATTCCTGAAATTACAAATAATTTGATTTTAGAGGTTGCTGCATGATCTCGATCTAATAAAATAGCTCCACAGATAGCTCCCCATATGGTATGGGCCGCAGTAGGCAGGCAATTGATAGTAACCCATCCCCCACCCGGATTGATCTTACCCATCAAAACTAAATCCATCCAACTGCCAAAGTTCTGATCTTTTATGAATGGGGCCTCCGGTGCATAGGTGCGATACAGGATCTCGGTTAGCGCTAAAAATAAAAGTGATACCACCAACTGCACCTTTAACGGAAATCGCATTAATAGGAAAGTGACCAAGATAGTAAAGGATAGCTGTGTAAGCACGTTCCATAATTCCCATACTAACTTCTGGTTATATACACAGTGCAAACCCACCCCAAATAGGAGGAGCAAGAAGCAACGCACCAGGATATGCCTGAATACCTGATTCCAATTCTGTCCTTTGGACAATCGGCTTTGAAACGAAAAGGGCATGGCTACGCCCACTATAAACATAAAAAATGGCTGTATGAGGTCCCAAAACCTTAACCCATTCCAGGGATGATGATGGAATTGCAATGCAATGGCATGGCCAATAGATCCCTCATCAAACATCTCTATCAGGCTGTGATAAACTAAGGCGGCCTCTGCAATTAGTAGGAACATGGTAAGTCCCCGATAGGCGTCCAGAGATACCAATCGATTTTTGTTGAGGGTCATAATTTATAGATCACTCTAAAGTTCACACCTACTTTGATTTAGATCTGAGCAGTCCCATCAGCAATAGCCACTTGATAGTCAATCAGGTCAAGCCCGGTTTCGCTCTTATAAGCAGTGGATACTGACTCTATGAGCTCATCAATATTCTGCTTTTCCCCTACCAAATTAATGGTACACCCACCAAAACCACCACCCATCATCCTTGAACCCAATACTCCCTCTCGTTTAGTGGTTAAATCTACCAGGAGATCCAATTCCTCACAGCTTACTTCATAGAGATTGCTTAAGCCACGATGGCATTGGTACATCTTCTCGCCAAATTCCTCAAATCTGCCCGCCGTAAGGTCTTCAACTCCCTCTATTACCCGACAGTTCTCCTCAACTACAAATTTGCTGCGATGATACAAGGTCAGTAAACCATCGGATTTGAGCTGCTCGATCATTTCCGGCAGACAGTCCCTTATACTATTGATCTGCGGATAGTATTTTTTTAAATGACAAACGGCCTGCGCACACTCCTGGTGCCGCACGTTATACTCTGAGCTGGCCAGATCATGTTTTACTCTACTGTTAAACAATATCAATTTATGACCGTTGAAGTCCACCGGTACCCGGGTATAATCCAAACTGCGGCAGTCTAACTGAAGGAAATGTCCGGCTTTGCCAAATACGCTGGCAAATTGATCCATAATGCCACATTTAAGTCCGACAAAATCATTTTCCGAGCGGTGACCGATTTTAACGATTTGCATAGGATCCAGGTCCAGCTTGAACAATCTTTGCAAACCAAACCCGATCCCACATTCTAAAGCGGCGGATGATGACAGTCCAGACCCGATAGGGATATCTCCCCCGAAGGCACAATCAAATCCTTTCACCTGGTGACCCTCCATTTTTAACTGATGTACTACTCCAATAATATAATTGGCCCATTGTATGGGGGACCTGGCAATGTCTGACAGGGAAAAGCTGCATTCTTCATTCAAATCAACAGAAAACAGGTTGCAGGTCTCTGAATCATTATGAGTCAAGGCCAGAACGATCTCTTTATTAATCGCCGCCGGAAGAACCCAGCCCTGATTATAGTCGGTATGCTCCCCAATTAAATTTATGCGACCCGGTGAGCGCACCAACAAAGGATGACCCCGAAATTTTTCTTTGAATTTTTCTACGATAAGTGAAGCGTCCATATATATTTATGCAGAGCTGTTAACACGAGGAAATTCAACTAACAAAATTTGAAGTTGGTGGGATCATTAATTAAACCTGCCATCGATACCTCGACCGGTCGCCAATCATCCTCGGCTATCAGGTGGCACTTCTATTCCAATGCACACCAGCACATGGGGAAGCTCAATAGGAGATCAAAAATAATTAAATATTTGTTCCTTCAAAATGATAGCAATGAATTCCCGAGATTTTAATAAGTTTTTTACATTTATGGCCACTGACTATTTTTGATCCAGTTTTATGAGAAGAGAGTTCATGCTGAAAGCCATCACTGAAGATCCGCATAAGGTCTGGGATGTGGTGGTAATTGGCGGAGGCGCCAGTGGTCTGGGGACGGCGGTTGATGCTACCACCCGTGGCTATACCACCTTACTATTGGAACAAGCGGATTTCGCCAAAGGAACATCCAGTCGTAGTACTAAGCTAGTTCACGGTGGTGTGCGTTACCTGGCTCAAGGCGATGTAAGTTTAGTATTGGAGGCTCTGCATGAACGGGGTCTATTGAGAAAAAATGCCCCGCACTTAGTTAAAGACCTGGCTTTTGTAATCCCCAACTATAATTGGTGGGGGGGGCCTTTTTATGCCCTCGGCATGAAAGTTTATGATATGATGGCCGGTAAATTAGGGCTGGGGCCATCAGAAATGATCAGCAAAGAAGAAACTATCAACGCTATCCCTAATATCCGCACCGATGGGCTTAAAGGAGGTGTCATATATTATGATGGTCAGTTTGACGATGCCAGACTGGCCATTAATCTGGCCCAAACTTTCAGCAAGAACAATGGCACGTTATTGAATTATTTTAAAGTTGCCGGACTGTTGAAAAATGATGAAGGGCTGATTTCCGGAGTACAGGCCATGGATATGGAAACCGGTACTGATTATGAGATTAATGCCAAGGCAGTAGTAAATGCCACCGGAGTATTCGCAGACGAATTGCGGAAAGTTGATGATCCTGCGCAAAAGCCCACAATAAAGCCCAGCCAGGGAGTACACCTGGTATTAGATAAAGAATTCCTTAAAGGCGAATCCGCAATAATGATTCCTAAAACAGATGATGACCGGGTCTTGTTTGCAGTTCCTTGGCATAACAGAGTTATCGTTGGAACTACCGACACTCCTATGGAGCATCCGGAATTAGAGCCGAAAGCATTGGATATAGAAATTGATTTTATTCTCACTACCGCTGGCCGCTATTTGACCAGAGCACCTAAGAGAAAAGATGTACTAAGCGTATTTGCCGGGCTAAGGCCATTGGCAGCTCCTGAAGGCGAAGATCAAACTACTAAAGAGATATCCAGAAATCACTTGCTTACGGTATCCCTATCGGGCCTGATAACCATAACCGGAGGCAAATGGACCACTTACAGAAAAATGGGAGAAGATACCGTGGATAAGGTAGCCTTAGTAGCAGGATTGGAGGACCGACCCTGTATCACTAGAAATATGCCTATTCATGGCTATGCCCAGCACTTCAAACCCAACGACAGTTTACATTTCTATGGTTCTGACCGGGCAGCCATTTTACAGATCATTGAGGAATTCCCGGAATTGGGAGAGAAATTGCATGAAAAACTGGACTACACAGCAGCGGAGGTGGTTTGGGCCATCAAAGAGGAGATGGCTCGTACCATTGAAGATGTATTAGCTCGGAGGGTCAGGGCCTTATTTATGGATGCCAGGGCCAGTGTAGAGATCGCCCCGAAAGTAGCGGATCTATTGGCGGAATATCTCAATAAGGATCAGAACTGGATCGACCATCAGATTAGGGAATACGAGAAACTAGCTGAGGGCTATATACTGGAATGAATAGAATATCCCTAACAAAATCTCGTACTTAGAAGTGAGTATTGGTAATTTAAACCTTTGTGCATTCGATGTTGACCAGATCATAAAATTTGGATGCCTTTTTACTGTAAAATTCTAAAATTAAACTATGCTGATAGCAGGAACCAATATACCAGAACAAGATCGACAGGAAGATTTTCGAAACTTTGCGCAACGATTTGCTGAAGGTGAAATAAACGTTCATCCTACAGTTCTGTCCAAAGAACAGAGAAGAATGTATATCCGTAACACCCTGAGGGAGGACCATGAATTGCGCATTCAAAATAAACCGGAAGAGGCTTCGCAGAAATTTGATAAACTGTCCACTTCCATATTTAAGTTTTTTAGAGGATCGGCCTTGCTTTATTATCGTGACCAGGCCGGTTTTGATAGTGAGATGCCCATCGTATTTACTATCGGTGACGTTCATCCGGAAAATTTTGGGATCATGCCCAACGAGAATAATGCCCCATTCTTTGGAGTAAACGACTTCGATGAAGCTTATTTCGCCCCATTTACCTATGATGTAAAGCGTGGTGCTACCGGATTTTACATCGCCTGCAAGGAGAATGATTTCTCCAGGAAGCATGCCCGAAGAGTGGTCCGGAGTTTCGTTAAAGGATATCTCCGGGGATTAGAGTCATTTGCCAAGGATGATCGTGAACGCTGGCATCAATTCCGTCTGGACAACAGTCCTGATATGATAAAGAATCTTATTGAAGAAGCTAAAACGGCACGCAAAGAATTTCTTAAGGAAAATATCTACGTTGATAAGGAACGGTTTAAGAATACTGATGAGATTGTGCCCTATACCAAGCACCTAGGTGATTTTCAAAAAGTGATCACTAAATATGTGAAGGACAATGGCCTGGAGGTAAACCGGGCAAAGAAGGACTATTTTGAGGTAAAGGATGTGGCGTTGAAAAAAAACAGCGGCACGGCCAGCCTGGGCCTGGACCGCTACTGGATATTGATCAATGGGCCTACTGACGAAAAAGATGACAGTATCATTTTGGAAATGAAACAGGCCCGCACTTCGGCTCTAACCGGACTGGTGGGCAAAACTGAGCGGAATGATGAAGATACAGACAAAGCAGATCGCATCGTACAAGCGCATAATGTACACCTGGTAGGCGGTGATAGGTTCTATGGATATGCTAAATATCAAAAGAAAAGCTACCTCATTAGAGAACGCAGCCCTTATAAGCACGAAATGGACATAGATGAACTTGATAAGAAAGGAATGAGGGAGTATGCTGAAATATGCGGACAGACCCTGGCTCAGACCCACGCCAGGTCTGATGAGGATGCAGGAGTCTCCAACAATGAAGCGGAAAACCAAATCCTGGAATCAGTCAACCCTGATTTGTTTATTGACGACATTACCCGATTTGCCCATTCATCTTATAAACGGATCAAGCTTGATTATAAATTGTTTAGGAAAGATCATCAATTGGGCGCCTTTAATTTTAGGAGATAGCCGGGCTTGGGCATGTAATCAATCTCAAGTCAAACTCCTGTCCAACACCATAGCCAGGCAGTAATAAGGGCATCAAAAAAGAAAGTCCGACCTACAGCAGTAGACCGGACTTTGTCAGGAGTATTATTATGTTGTTAACTTTTAAAACAGGTCGCTATAGTAAGGGCCTTTAATGCGAAATTGTACCGGTAGAACCACCCACTGGGATACTGCTTTCCCACCGACTTCCGCAGGATTCCAATCACCTGAAGTTTCCTTGACTGCTTTCATAGCTTCTTTCTTTAGGTCTTCTGCTACGGCATCACTAACATTGTCAAGCTTTTCCAGCGCTCTTACGTCGTGGATGTGGCCTTCATTATCAACTTTAAACTTAAGTACGATGGTTCCTTCAACCCCCTGCACTTCAGCGGTTTCCGGGTATTCCAGGTTGGCGTGCAGGGTATTATAGAATTCATCAAAGCCCCCTTTTGGTGAAGGTTCTGTTTCAGTGAGATAGAACACACCGCCCTCATCCTGCTTATTCAGGATTTCTGTCTTGTGTTTATTCAATTTCATTAGATTAGACTGGAATTTCTCGCTTTCTTTTTCATCCTCAATACCTGAAACCTTTACGCCTTTGGCATGATCGTCCTGATATTCATATTCATAAGAAACTTCCGGATAATCATCTACTGTACCATAAATTTCCAGATAGAGTTCATCCAAATCCTCCGGAGTTCCAGAGAGCTTATCATGACCCTGCTTTTTACCCATAGCTTGGTCAATGGCCTCATCCGTCTTCTGGTGAAGATCTATTTTATCAGAAGCGTGGTCATTAGTCTTTTCAGTATGCTGCTTATGGTCTTTAAGGTGATCTTTTACATCCTCAGCATGATCATCCATGTCCTCATTAGCTTCCTCCATGGCCTCTTCCGTTTTCTTTTTTTCATCATCTACCGACTGAGCCCAGGTAGGAATGGCCACAAACGTTACCACCAGCACAATCAAGAAAGTTCTAATACGTTTCATATTTCTTTTTTATTCTATTTTACATTATTCAGCCAAGCATACAGAAAATCCTGTACCAGTTACAGTAACAGGACATATTCAATCAAATCGTATCCTAAAGTGTCTAATGTAACACCCAATACTGGGTAATGAATTATACAATTTTACTGAGGGCATGCAAAGGAAAAGTTGTAACCCGATACCAGCTATCTTAGGGTTAGGGAAATCAATAGATCTAAATTGCGGGAATCCCGCAATCCCCCTATGTTTAAAAAATCGACTTTTGGTTAGCTGGCTATGAAAAAGCAAACCAGTTAAGCTTTTCTTACCAGGTAGAATCTGATGGTATTCACATATTGAGATCCTGAAAAAAAAATATGGAAATTATACTTACTCTCCCTGCAACATCGCATCCAGCCCCTGCATTATTCCAGCCACAGACTGAATAATGACAACAAAATCGGCATCTGGGCAGTAGGTTTTAAATACACCATTAAACATTTAATTATGAGAAAAATCTTACTATTAGTTGTAGGGACGTTATTGGGTACAAGCCTTATGTCTTTTGCGCAGGCTGGTGATTTTGAGAAATCTATGAAGGCCGCGCTATTTGTACATGACACGGCCTCTAGCTTTACTGCAGAGCAGGAAGTAGCGGGATTGTATGAAGCCATCGCCGATGAGTACCCTGATCAATGGTTGGCTAATTATTGGGCCGCATATATTTATACCCAGCTAACAAATTTATATCGCCGATTACCTGAGCCACCTGCCGACATCAGTCTTGAGGAGTTGATGACCAGAGCCCAGCAACACCTTGACCAGGTCAATGAGCGGCTATCCGAAGTTAAAAGCGACTCGGTTTGGTCTGACGTGCACGCACTTCAGGCATTCGTTAATTTCTTTAATTTCAGACTACTAACTGCGCAAAATGCCGATTCATCCACCATCGACATGGCCAGGGGACAATATCTTAGTGAAATGCAAAAATCCTTGACACTTAACCCGGAAAATCCGTTGATCATGGTACTGATCGGTACTAGCATGCTGGTAAACCAGAATGCGGATTTCAGAGAGTTCCTGGCGGCCAAGGTGCTGCTCAACCGGGCCAATGATCTGTTCAAAAGTCAGGATACTCATAGGGCTCTTTCCACACGTTGGAATCAGGAATGGCTTTGGCTATTCTGGTTGAAAAATGCTGAAGCCAAATTGGAGCAATCTTTATAAATAGAACCAGCTGGGAGTAAAATATCAAGATATATGATACGTTTTAGTGTACTGGTTGCTTGTTTATTTTTCTGTAAGCACCTCATTGGACAATCAACTGATCTGGGAACTGAACAGTATTCCTCCTCACAAAACATCCATTATTTGGTAGGGCTTCCAAAAGACTACGGTGAGAATCAAGATAAAAAGTACCCTTTATTGCTATTTCTTCATGGTGGTGACCGCTCCAATACCCGGCATCACCCTAAGAAATATGCCTTGAAAAATCAGATCAATTTTCCTTTCATTGTGGCCGCTCCACATTGCACATCCGGATGTTCCTGGAATCAGATTGATTTCGATCAGCTTCTGGAAGAAATAGTCAGTCAATATTCAGTTGATAAAAACAGAATCTATCTCACTGGATACAGCATGGGTGCTTATGCTAGCTGGAACCTGCTGAGCAGATCACCACATTGGTTTGCAGCCGCAGCACCCATTGCCGGTGGAGGAGAGCCCAGCAATATCTGTAAAGCAAGAGAAGTCAGCATCAGAGCGTACCACGGAGCAAATGACCGGGTTATACCCCAGCGCAGGTCAGAAATCATGATCGACCAGTTAAAAAGCTGTCAAGGAAAAGCTGAATTGGTGATTTACCCAAACACGGATCATGGATCATGGATTCTCACTTACCAGGATCCTGAATTCTATGAATGGCTATTGTCCAAAAGTAAAAACTAGGTTAGCAACCTTCGGAAATCGGCCATCTAGTATTTAATATCCAATAAATTACTTAAGCGATTCAATTGAATGTTATGCTACTTACTTATTTTGTGGCCGCTTGGAATCATTTGTGGTGAGTGTAGAATGGGTGATTACTATTATCTTTAAGATGATGGTACTGTTATGAAAAATATCCCTTTTACCTATATCATTGTTGGTTGGCTAGCTTTTTTGTTAATTGATGTATTAAAGAAGAATATCCTTGGTAGAGGCACTTTTGAGTTTATAGCCTTTTATTACCTGCCGTCCTTCATTTGGTGGATAGCCTTCACCTATCTTATTCATTACGTGGTCGGAATAAGCTCCAGGCTACCTCAAATTCGTAGAGTTCTAACCCTGTTGATGGCGGGATTGCTAATTGGGATTACCAAAACCATGGTTAGTTTCATCACTGCATTTGGCATTAAATTCATCTTACCTGGGTATTCCCCAACATTTCGTGAAGATTTTTTGGCCCGCTTGAGTTCCTTTTATTTTGTTGAGGCCATTATTATCACCTGGGTTGTAATGGCTATCTTTTATATTATCGACCTAAATGAAAAATATAAAAGAAAAAGTCTTGAAGCAGCTGAGTTGCAGTCCCAGCTGGTCCAAGCCCAATTGCAGGCATTGAAAATGCAGCTTCAGCCTCACTTTTTATTCAATGCTAACAACACAGTGGCCATGTTGATCAGAAACGGATCCTACCAGCAGGCAATCAAAACCATCAGCAACCTCAGTGAACTGTTGAGAATATCCCTTAATAACCAAAGAGGTAATTTCGTGCCATTGAGTGAGGAACTTCGGATAATCGGTAAATATCTGGAAATTGAAGCAATTCGTTTTGAAGATCACTTACAAATAAATATTGAGATTAATGAGAAACTGCAGTCTTACAGGGTGCCCTACCTTATCACCCAGCCGTTGGTTGAGAATGCTTTTAAGCATGGTTTGGTAAAACACCTGGGCCAGGCTGAATTGTCAATCAGAGCCCGTAAAATTGAAAATCAACTCTTGATAACGGTATATAATACCGGACCTCAACTAAGCTCGTCCTGGAACTCAACTGCTGGAATTGGGTTGTCAAATACCATCAGCCGATTAAAGAAACTTTACCAGAACGATTTTAATTTTGAATTGAAGAATTATAAAAATGGTGTGATGGCATCGCTCACGTTACCAATTACTCAATGAGCAGCTATAAGACTATAATTGTAGATGATGAAAAGCAGGCCCGTGAAGGAGTAAAAAGGTTATTATCAGCTGATCCTAGTATCGAGATCTGTGCTTTGTGTCATGATGGTTTATCAGCTATTGAGCAAATTAACCGACACCGACCCGACATTGTTTTACTGGATGTACAGATGCCAGGCATAAATGGATTTGAAGTATTGAATTCCATTCAACATTCCATACCGGCGGTAATTTTTATCACGGCACACGACCAATTTGCGATCAAGGCCTTTGAGGTTAATGCTATAGACTATTTGTTAAAGCCCTTTACAGACGAAAGGTTTGCCGACTCGCTGGAGAAAGCCAAAAAGATCTCTCATCACAGACAAGGTCATCTCTCGTCTTTACTTAAATTCATTAATCAGCATATCGATTCCAGTAAAAACACCTGGATTCCCTCTTTACCGCCGCATGATGAAAAGCTAATCATTAAGCAGTCTGGAAAGGTAATCTTCTTGAGGATCAGGGATGTGATACGCATAACTGCCAACGACTACTACATCAAGATCTATAGTAATCAACCGATTTACATGATGCGTGAATCCCTAAAATCCATGGAGTCTCGTCTAAAGCCTTTTGGTTTTCTTCGCATACACCGCTCTCATCTGGTAAATAGCCATCTAATCCGGCAAATTAACAACCTTGGGCAATCAGAATACCAGATCCTATTTGATGATGGTTCAAAGGTGGTATCCAGTCGCCGCTACAAAAAGGTACTGATTGAATTAATAGCCAGAGGATATTGACCTCCTATTGACCATGGTTAGGTATTATGCCCGTGGTTTACTTGTGAACCACTGTATAATAAAAGCCATCATCACCACCATTAAACAACCAATGGGGTTCAGCCATAAGTAAGTAAGCTCAAGCAAACCAGCTTCTGCCATAAAGTAAATCGTAATCACCGTGGCCTCTGCTATGATTACCGATATGAACGCCGCTGCTCCCCGGATGCTTTTAAAAGCAAAGGCAAGCACGAATATACCCAGTATAGGTCCGTAAAATATTGAGCCCAAGATGTTCACTGCTTCGATAAGATTCTCAAATAAACTGGAGAACAGGGCAAACATGATGGCCAATAGTCCCCACATTACCGTAAATCCTTTTGAAGCCCATAAATAATGTCGTTCGGAAGCCTGGGCCTTAAAATTGCGCTTGTAGAAGTCCATAGTGGTGGTAGACGCCAGTGCATTAAGTTCCCCACTGGTAGAAGACATGGCAGCTGAAAATATTACCGCCATTAACAGCCCGATTATTCCATGGGGCAGATAGTCCAGCACAAAATTAATGAAGACATAATCGGCATCCTCAACTTCAGCGTTGGCATCATTTCTTTTGATCAAACCAGATACCTCCCCCCGTATTTGCTTGTTTTGCTCTTCCAATGCCTGTAACTCCTCACTTATGCCATCTATTTCCTGATTTACTCCGTTATCCATGGCGGTCATCAATTGCCTCAGCACCTGCTGTTTTTCATCAAATAACTGTTGATGCCTCTGTTCCAATTTTTCCAGGTCGGAAGCGAGTTCTGTTTGTTTTAATCTTTTTGTTTCCTGTTGATTGAAAAATAAGGGAGGGAGATTAAACTGATAAAAAATAAATACCATAACCCCTACCAACAAAATGAAAAACTGCATAGGTATCTTAAACAGGGCGTTAAATATGAGTCCCATACGGCTCTCAGCTACCGTTCTTCCCCCAAGATATCGTTGTACCTGGCTTTGATCGGTCCCAAAGTAAGAAGCGAATAAAAATACACCTCCTAAGATCCCTGACCAGAAGGTGTAGCGGTTGGCAGGATCAAAAGAAAAATCCACCACCTCCATCTTACCCATTTCCCCTGCCAGTGATAGCGCCCTGCCAAATGATACCTGATCCGGAAGCAGCTTTAGGGTAATCACAAAGGCCACTATCATCCCTACAAATATTACCATCATTTGTTGTTTTTGCGTTTGGCTCACCGCTTCTGTTCCACCAGAAACAGTATATATAATTACCAGAAAACCAATAATTAAAATAGTGATATTTAAAGGGATAGATAAAATAGTTGATAATATAATTGCGGGCGCATAAATAGTAATTCCAGCTGCCAAGCCCCTGGATAGCAAGAATAAAAAAGCCACTAACAAACGTGATTTTATATCAAAACGGTTTTCCAGATACTCATAAGCAGTGTAAACCTTAAGCCGGTGATAAATAGGGATCACAGTCACACACAAGATCACAATAGCCAGGGGCATCCCAAAATAAAATTGCACAAAGCCCATTCCATCCATATAGGCCTGACCGGGAGTAGACAAAAAGGTAATAGCGCTGGCTTGGGTAGCCATTATAGATAAGCCGATGGTACCCCATCTTTGCCGATTACCGGCCAATAAATAATCTCCGATATTCTTGGATCCCCGGGTTCTCCAAACACCATAACTTACAATAAATATCAAGGTGCCTCCCAGCACAAACCAATCCAATGTGTTCATTTAAAACTTTCGGTAAGCCAGGTAAACAGTATAATCAGGGTGATCAGGAATCCCAATACCAGAGCATATAAGTGGTTCCAACTGTTAAAGAATGGTGGTTTATCCGGGTCCGGTGGTGAAGTAGTATTTTGGGACATCAAAACAAAAATGAGAATTTCTTGCATTTAATCTCAATTCAAGCCTATTTTTTTAGTTATGCCCTTATCTGCTAGAAGCTGATTTATTAATTTTACTCTGATTTGCTGAGCACCAAAATGATTAACCAACGCCGCCTCCTAGATCCACCTTGCCCAGAAGATCAGCATGACCTGGGATATAATCCCGATCTTTTCAGGTCTATATCCAGATCACTCCAAATACACCAGGACATCTACCGGGTTAAGTCTTTCAGTAGGGATAATTATACCTATGTGATCAATCATCCACAATACATAAAACACATATTACAATCAAACCATAAGAATTACCACAAGGGTCTAGGGTTTGACCGGGTAGAGGTACTTTTGGGTAATGGGCTGATCGTCTCCGATGGCGAACTTTGGAAGCGGCAGCGTCAGATGATACAACCGGCGTTCCATAAGAAAGTAATAGCAGGTCTTATCGATTTAATGGTAGACTCCAATCTAAAACTTTATCAGCGCTGGCAGGCCCGAAGCATTGAAAGTAATTATATCAATCTTGGTCAAGAAATGAGCAGGGTAACCCTTCAAATCATGTTGGCAGCCTTGTTTAGTGAAGACCTGACGGTTTTAACCGATAACAGCCAAGACAATCCTTTCAATCTTTTAACGGAGGAAACCACACGAAACCTGGTATTTGCTCAAAAATTTCGAGCATTGGGCAAGTTGATCATGAAAGTGGTGAATGATCGTAGGGATCAGCATCGTTTTCCCAATGACTTAGTGGGCATGATGATGAGTGCCCGAGATAAGGCCACTGGCGAGCCCATGAGCGATCGTCAACTATTGGATGAGATTTTTACCATGATTGTCGCAGGTCACGAAACTACCGCCAGTTCACTAAGCTGGATCTGGTTTTTGTTGTCGCAACATGGAGAGGAGGAAGCACAATTACATAGAGAATTATCATTCTTAGCTACTGAGTCACTTGATCTTGCTGCTCTTAATGGATTACCTTATACCTCCGGTGTAGTCAACGAAGCACTACGTCTCTATCCCCCCGGGTGGATAATCCCTCGCAGGAGTGTCCATGACGATCAGATAGGTGATTACTTGATCCTAGCAGGATCCGACATTTTTATATGTCCCTATTTCCTACATCGCGACTCCCGCTGGTGGAAAGCGCCAAATGATTTTAAGCCACAAAGGTTTTTGGCGGAAAATGCCGGGGAATTACCTGATAAGTATTGCTATATTCCATTTTCAATCGGACCACGAAAATGTATCGGCGATTTTCTTGCCTTGGTGGAAATGAAAATTCACCTGGCAGTGCTTCTGCCCAGAGTCAGGTTAAAAGCCAGGAAAAACCTAAGAATTGAACTAGACCCGCAAATAAATCTACGGTCAAAGCATCCAATTATGATGGAGGTTCATTTTAAATAAAAATGATACGGAATAATCTATTTCAATTACTGGAGTCCAGCGCTCAAACATCAGCAGGCATAACTTTTATTAAAGGGGAAGATAAGGAAACTGTCTTGAGCTACCGGGAGTTACTAAACAGGTCCCTGGGCTTATTGCATTACCTTCAATCTAAAGGCCTTCGTGCCGGTGACCAACTAATACTGTTGGTGAACAGTAATCAGCGATTAATAGATGCCTTCTGGGCTTGCATAGCAGGTGGGATCATCCCGGTTCCTCTTTCTGCGGGCATCAGTCAATCACATCGGGAAAAAATATTGATGGTACTCCAACAGCTCTCCAACCCTTACCTATACCTATCGGCAGACAATCTGAATAAGATAAAGGAGGCGCAGCAGACACTTCTCATAGACCTGGACTCCCGTGCCATACTAACTGATGAAATAATCTCTTTGGATGGGCAGGGAGTGCCGCACGCCAGCCAGCCCCAGGATCTGGCCTTTATTCAGTATTCTTCCGGCTCTACCAGTACGCCAAAAGGAGTCCGGCTCACCCATCAAAACCTATTGACCAACATTGAGGCTATAAGAAATGGGGCTAAAATGGAATCCAGTGACCGCACCCTGGGCTGGATGCCCTTGACCCATGACATGGGTCTCATAGGATTTCATATGGTGCCTCTGGCCCACGGTATTGATCAGTACCTTATGCCTACCGAGCTGTTCGTTAGGAGGCCGCTATTATGGATGTCCAAGGTATCGGAAAAGGCCATCACTTTAACCTGCTCACCAAATTTCGGGTATAAACACTTTATGGGATTTTTCGATTCCCAAAAAGCCAGCAATTGGGATTTTTCCAAGGTACGGTTAATACTAAATGGCGCTGAACCCATTTCAGCAGAATTATGCCGGGAGTTTGTTAATAAGTTGAAGCCATATGGACTGAAAAACTCAGTCATGTTTCCGGTTTACGGATTAGCAGAAGCCTGCCTGGCTGTTACCTTTCCTCGCCCCGGTGAGTCCATGGAAACTCAATGGGTAAGGCGGGGATCCTTATCCCCGGAAAGTAAGGTAGAACTTACCAATGAAGCCAGTTCAGACACCTTGGAACTGGTGAAACTAGGATTTCCGGTGGATTTCTGCACAGTACAGGTAAATGATAACCACCATCAGCCTCTGCCTGAGTTAACGGTAGGGCATGTGGTGATATCGGGGAATAACGTTACCAGCGGCTATTATAATATGCCTGAGGCTACCGCATTGGCAGTAAACGAAAACGGGCTGGATACCGGAGATCTGGGATATTTTCACCAGGGGCAATTGGTTATTTGTGGTCGCAATAAAGACATTATTTTTAGCAATGGCCAAAACTATTTCCCTCATGACTTGGAACAGATCATTTCAGGGATAGAGAGGTTAGAGTTGGGAAAAACTGCCATTTCTCCCATCCCCCGGCAGCAGGGAGAAGACATCGCGGTATTTGTCCTCCATAAAGGCAACCTCGATGATTTTTTACCACTCATTGGTAACATTCGCAAAACCTTAAGCCAGAAATCAGGATTGGAAGTAAATACAGTGTTACCAGTGCGGCAAATTCCTAAAACCACCAGTGGAAAAATTCAGCGATATCAGCTAAGTCAGCAATACGCCGCCGGCTCATTCAGTGAGGTAGAGCAGGAAATTAATTCACTTTTAGAAAAGTCGATCGGCACAAGTCAGGGAATGGCCAATGAAATAGAGCAGCAGTTGCTGGATATTTGCAACGACCTGCTTTCGGATAAGTCAATTGGGATCAACGATAATTTATTCGAATTAGGCACCAACTCGCTGGTGCTTACTCAAATCCATGACCGTATCGATGAGATCTGGCCAGGCCTCCTGGAATTAACCGACTACTTCGATTATCCCACCATTTCGGAATTAGCCGAATATTTGAAATCAAAAAGCCGCTAATCCTCATAAAGCGGCTTTTTATGTTTCCAACGTCGGTGGGACCACAACCAGGAAGCGGGCTGCTCCAATAATATTTTTTCACATTGGTTTGCATAAGCTTCTAATATTGTATGGGCTGTGCTATCGTAGGGCGGTTCCGCCAAGGGTATAAATTCTACTTGATAGTAGCCCCGGTTGATCTTCCTCATTGCTGCAAACAAAACCGGGTAGTTAGTCATGAAGGCAATTTTCTCAGGTCCCAGAAAAAAGGCGGTATCAATCCCCAGGAATTTGGTCCAGTATTTTTCAGCATCCGCAAGGGGGATCTGATCTGCCACTAATCCAAACCCATTTAATTGCTTCCTTCTTTTCATGATCTCCATTAGGGTATTTTGCATCTCGATTGGCGTACTGCCAAAACGAGACCTCATTTTATACATCAAATCATCAAAGTAGGGGTTATTCAACAATTTATAAACAGGATTCAAGGGCGCTGACAATTCCAGGCAACTTGCCAACAGTAACCACTCCCAGTTAAACTGATGACTGGTTAGGATCAACACAGATTGTTCCTGTTTAAAGTACTGTTCTACCAGATGGGAATTTTTGAAAGTAACTCTCCTTTTAATTTCATCAGAACTTATGCTGAATGCTTTCAGGGTTTCCACCATAAATTCACTGAGGTTTTTGTAAAAATCTTTTATGATCCGGGATCTTTCCTCTATGGGTTTTTCCGGAAAAGCTTGATCTATATTTTCTCTTACTACTGCACGTCGATACCCAATTAGGTAATACATTATCACGTAAATAATGCTGGAGAATACATACAGTACCCGCAGGGGCAGGTATGAAAATAATTTGACAAGCATTTGGTTAATTTCCCGGCTCTTCCTGACCTAAGGAAATAAGGTTAGCAAACAACCTGTAGGCCCCCGGAACCCCAGCTGGCAGTTCCCTGAACCAACTTAAACCGGTGTATACATAATGACCTTTCCCATATTGGGCAATTAACAGGCTGCCGTTTTTAGGTTCTTCACCAGGATCATTAGTAGAAAGGATCGCCTGATAACGCGGGTCCCACTCCGAAGGAAAGTACAATCCCCGCTCTTGTACCCAATGGTCAAAATCAGCGGAGGTGATCTTATTAGGGAAGTTAAGCGCCGGATGATCCGGTAGCAAAAATGTCACCGGGGCCTCTTCCACCGATACCCGGTCCCGGCTCAATTGCAGCGGATAAGGAGCAAAATTATCAGTTACCATTCTGAAATTGGTATTATACTGCACGATGAGGGTGCCACCATTTTCTACATAGTCCAGGAGTTTCTGCATATCAAATTTAAGCTGGTCCACGGTATTAAGTGCCCTGACTCCCAAAATTATTGCATCGTATTCCTGTAAAATTCCAGGCTCAATTTGATGGGACTCCAGCAAATCGACCTGATAACCAATTTGATTTAGACTAACGGGTATTTCATCACCTGCTCCCATAATATAACCGATTTGACTTCCACGGGTGATGATATCCAGTTTTACTACTTTTGTTCTAGCCACGGGTAATAATACCTGATTAGGTATATGATCATACTGCAATTTTACCATCTCCCTGTGGTACTCCCGTCCATCAATCATTGCCACTGCTTTTAATACACCGGTGTTTGCCTCTGCTGGAGGACTAACAGTAAAGCGGGCTATGAACTCCTCCCCCTCGCTATTCATAGTAAAATCTATGGTTTCCGGCGTAACTTTCCATCCGGATGGAGTATTGATACTTAATTTCCCACTAACATTTGAATCCCAGCTTTTCACTCTCACCGCCAGGTCGCGATTTTGATCATCGGCGAAAACCATAACCTTTTGATCGAACCCTACAGTAACTTCCGGCACCAGGTAAAAAGGTTGAAAAATCTCGCCATCCACCGGATCGTTTCGTTTGTGGAGTATCGGCATTTCATAAATCAGTTCATGACCTGCAACTAATACCTTAAACGGTACTGTTAGCGCTGGAGCATTTTCTGGGCTTCCGATCAACTTCTGATCCCCTACTTCAAAAATGCCTTTGCTACCCTCCGTAGCCAGCCAATAAGGCATAGTAATGTTTATATCGGGGGCTATTACCGTTGCCAATTCCTTTTGGTATCGCTGGTTTGGGGCCAACGCTACCTTTTCGATTTCGTCGTATCCCAGATCAACGAGTTGTACTTTAATGTTAGAACGATTAATAGCCTCAATCCTGATCCGAAGGCTATCACCCGGAGTGGCCGTTTCAGATTCCACACTGGCTTCCAGATATAGCCCCAAAGTGGCCGGGATCAATTCTTTTACTTCTGCAATTTTCAAGTTGCGATAATGAGATGAAGGTAATTGCTCAAGCGCTTTCAGGGCGCTTAATAAAGTGCTTACGGTGCCAGAAGGTTGTTCCGGGTCAAAATTCTGGTAAGCTTTCGCAAGTAGGTTTTCCACCTCCTCACTACCGGGTATACGCCCCCACGACAATTCCCCGGTAGTAAAGAAGTCAGATGTTATCTTATCCCCCAACACCGGCTGCAAAAACTCGATGGCGCTACCCCGGGTGCCGGTGGAGCCAAAACCCTGGCTCTTATGCATACTTCTGCTTTCAGAAGCTATCTCAGTATAGGATTTTCCCAATAGCGGATTATACTTGCCTACATCCAGTTGGACCATAGCCGTTGAGTCAAAATGTTCTCCATCCTGGTAGAACCAGGGATGTGTATTGAAAAGTAAAGATTTCGGTTGCCAGGTACCCACATATTGCAGTTGATCGGGGAAACGTTCCGGGTCTCCTGCTGCCTCAAAAGCATCATGAGCCAGTATGGCTGAAGCCGTGTGCTGACCATGTCTTCCTCTGCCGTTGCCGGGAAATCGGGTTATTATAATATCAGGCCTAAATTTCCTGATTACCCACACTACATCCGCCAATACCTCCTGCCGGTCCCAAACCTCAAACGTTTCTTCCGGAGATTTGGAATAGCCGAAGTCTTTGGCTCTGGTAAAAAACTGCTGAGCTCCATCCTGACGCCTGGCCTGGAGGAGTTCCTGGGTGCGGATCACCCCTAGCATTTCTTTGATCTCCGGTCCTATTAGATTTTGCCCTCCATCCCCTCTGGTTATGGATAAATATGCTGTATTTAAAAGTTCTTCGTTTGCCAGATAAGCCAATAAACGGGTATTCTCATCATCCGGATGTGCTGCTACATAAAGCACAGACCCCAGCCTACCAAGTTTCTTTAATTTCAGCTGGATTTCCGCCGCATTTAATTTTTCAGGCATTTGAGCAATCAAGTGATGCCGGAAAAAAACAGAGAGGATTAAATATAAGATCAGAGCGTATGCTTTCATATAATCGGGGATGGAATTATAGTTAAATACAACGATAACGGATTGATAAAGTTCAATTTATGATATAGGCAAAGATATAATTTAATTAGGCAAGACCCAGGCTGAATTGTGTTAGCGGCATTTTCCCTCTTAATGGCAGGCAGTTGGTAGGACAATGACACTGTCACATAGTTCTAACAACGAAAATTTGTCTAAAAACGGTCAACACTAATAAGGATATACACAGTGACATTCGTAATTCGTCATTCGTCATTCGTAATTGAATTGGCATAATCCTTGTTTCAGATATATTCCAAACCTTCAAGAAATGTCATGAGATCCATCTATACGCTGGCCTTAGGCCTGATTGTCCTAACCTCTTGTGGGCCAAATTTGGTACCGTTTACCACTAATTTGGAACGAGAAACAGGGCTGAATAAGCAGCAATTGCGACAGGTCCAGTTTTATAACAGCACCCCAATTGTACTGTATCGGGAATTAACCAAAAATACCACTGAGGTGGTCAGAGGTGAGGTGAAAATATTGGACGGGAAGCAAGTAGAAGAAATTGTGATAGCTCCCTACACACCAGGAGTGCTGGTCAGCAATACCGAAAATCGTCTGGGAATAAGTTTTGAACACGGGAGCGACCGGTTCCTTATCTTTGGCGAGAACCGTCATCAGCGGGGTGCCTACACCTTGTTAGCTAAGAACTGGAAAAACAGTGTTGGTTCGGTAGACTACGATGGCAGGGAATATCATGTCAATCGACATAGCGCTGCTACCTACCTGATGATAAACATGCAAAAATTAAAAGACTTAAAAGTAAAGAGCAGGACCGCTAAAGGCCGGGTTATTGGTGGGATTTAAAAATTATGTGTTATGCTAAAAAGTGGCTCTTGTGCCACTTTTTTTCTGTAAAAAAATCTAACTGTTACCTAATGGCGAAATACTCCGATCAACGGGTCAAAACCGTAAAAATTATGTATATTCTATGCCATTATTTTTTGGTAATCAAAAAAACGCTAGACTATGAAATTTTTACTTAACATGTTAATACTTCTTCTTACAGGAGGTATAATTTCAGGTAATGACTCTGACAATCTTAAAGCCGGTTTTACCCTGGGAAATCCAGCGATAAAATCGGTTAATGCTCTGGCATTCGGACCGGAGGGTATTTTATTCATCGGTGACTCTAAAAATGCTGAAATTTTTGCCATAGACACCAAGGATACTGATCCAGCCACAGAGATATCTGACATCAACCTACAGAATGTTGATCAGAAATTAGCCCAGTTGCTGGGTACCACTCCCGATGCTATCGTAATTCAGGATTTGGCGGTTAATCCTCTATCCCGCAGAATTTACCTGGCAGTGCATGCCAATGACCATCAACCCTTGATCTTTTACACTGATGGTAAAGATTTGGCTCATATGCCGTTGGAATCAGTTAGTTTTTCCAAGCAGGCTTTAAGCAATCCTGTTTCAAGCGATGCCAAGGATCATAGAGACCGGCCATTGAGAAAATGGGCCATATCCGATCTAAAATTCTATCAGGGGAAGGTGATGGTTTCCGGTTTATCCAATGCTGAATTTAGCTCCACATTTCGCAGTATCCCATTTCCGTTTAGCGAAACTGCTGACCACGCTTCACTGGAAATCTATCACGCTGCCCATGGTCAATACGAAACACATGCGCCAATAAAGACTTTCATTCCTTATCAGTTAAAAGGAAAACCTCACCTGATCGCCAGTTATACCTGCACCCCCCTGGTGGTATTCCCCTTAGAAAAGCTGAAAGAAGGCAGTCACACCATGGGTCAAACGGTTGCTGAATTAGGTAACCGCAACACCCCTCTGGATTTCGTTGCTTACAACAAAGAGGGTAAGCCATTTATCCTGCTGGCCAATACCAGCCGGGCGCTTATGAAACTGGACCCTGAAAAAATCGCAGAATTTGATCAATCCCTGTCAGAACCGGTTAAAGAAAATTCAGCCACCGCTGGTATTGATTTTATCGCATTACCTTATGTCAACGTACAACAAATGGATAACTACGGGGAGGATAAGGTGCTGCTATTGCAGCGAATGTCCGATGGAGCGCTAAATCTAAAAACTGCTGATGTGGGCCGTCTTTAGGAACATATGGCAGAATAGCTAAGTTGATGACACCCCAAGCACTGACATTAGCATCATGAAAGCCGGTAAAACCATAATGGTAGCCGGCTTGCTTTTCTCCTGTAGGATTCATTCTTTATATTCTCAATGCGAATTTGAATTGGCTCAGGGGGAAAGTATGCAAATTCAATATCGTTACAAAGACGCTCAGCTCGATCATAAATTAGCTCAAGGTGAAGTGAAGCCTCAGGAAATTTTTAAAGTTTTTATGGGGTCACAGGAGTTGAAAGAGGAATGGGCCTCTAAGCCTGTGATCGGGGTATACACCCATACTTTGCCCGGTAAACTAATATTTAAGCCCTTGCTGGCATTCAGACCTGAGGTCATTTATCGGGCCCAAACCAATGACAACTGTCAATTTGAGTTTAGCATACCCTACCAGCATAAGCAGGCGCCTGAACTACTGGCTATTTATCCTCCAACCGACACGGTTCCTGAAAACCTGCTTAAAATATATGTAACCTTTACCAAACCGATGCAGGAAGGCGAGGTCTATGAACGGGTTAGGGTTTTTAGTGACAGCGGTGAGGAGATAAAGGCGCCATTTGTACCCTTGCGGCCCGAATTGTGGAGTGACGATAATCGTACTATTACCCTCTGGCTGGACCCAGGCAGGATAAAACGTGATCTACTGAGCCGACAGACCCATGGTGCGGTGCTTTTAGCAGGCAGTTCCGTGAAAATCTTAATAGACTCTTCATGGAAAGATGCGCAAGGTATCCCTCTTGGTAAAACTACAGTCAAACATTGGATAGTGGGATCCGGAGATAGGACCTCGCCCAAAGTAAGCAATTGGACAGTTAATTCTCCGGCCGCTGGTACCCGGCAAGCGGTCGAAGTTTCTTTTGGAGAGTACATGGATTATGCTTCTACCCATGATGCTTTAGTGATACTTGGGCAGGATGATAGAGTGGTAAAGGGCAGATCCCACCTGAGTCCGGACCATAGGAAATGGACCTTTATTCCTGAAAATATTTGGAAAGAAGAGAATTACACACTTGAAATCAGGGCTACCGTTGAGGATTTAGCTGGAAATAACCTCAAACGTCTATTTGACCGGGATCTCAAATCGGATCTGGTATATTCTGCCATAGACTATCACCGTATAGCACTGAGTATTAATCCTTAAAGACTAAAACTATCACTATCAGGCTGGTGGTTTAAGATTCTTGATCAAATTACCCCTCCAACATTTGCCGATTAGGCTCACCATTTTGATCTACTTTAGCGAAATACCACACTTTTAATCCCAATTGACCGAGGCAGTATCAGGCTTTGTCTCACATCAGGGTACCAATGACAGCGAATGCTGTCAGGTGTCATGCAGTAGCACCCCATTCCCCTCAATCACATCCGACAAATACGTTTATCGACAATCCAGTCAGGTATGCTTTGCAATTCCAAACAATAGAAATGGTCCAAGCTAAATTGAAATATAATGAATTAATATTCCTTGACCGAATTAAAACCTTGATCAAGTTTCGAACTCTCTAAAGTCAAATTCTAGTCCATTGCGGTCCCAGTTACCTGTATTAGCCGCCGCCGCATAGGTAGTTTCTAAAAATTCAGTTAATAATTTCTGAGGTTTCTCAGCCTGGCAAACCACCTTATAAGGTAATATAAACTCACCTAGATCCTCCTGGTAAAAACTACCTTCAGGTTTGATGGGCTGATCGGGGTATTCAGCCGGAGTGGGGTAACAATAAGCATAAAATATGGGTTGCGGGAATTCCGCATTGCCAAACCATAAGCCGCAACTGCTTACCTCATGAGAATACGCTTCCTGCATAACTTTGAGCGGCATATTAGGCACCCCTCCTTGATGTAGGGGGGCTTCCCTGCCGCTAAAGCGGGTCACCGCCAGATCAAACGCTCCCCAAAATAAATGGACCGGGCTGCATTTGCCTATAAATCCGGCTCTAAAATCTAAAAACACATTATGGGTACTGACCAAACCGGACCAAAGCTTTTTCATTTCCGAAGAAATGTACTCACGATCCTTGTGATCTTCTGCGAATGGGATCGCTGGTTCTATTTCATTAGGCGCCGGATGAATGGAAACCTCAATATTCATTTCTTCTAGCTTATCGAATACCTGGTGATAGAAGGAAGATATGCTTCCACTTGTCAAAGGTATGTCTCCGGATTCCCCTTGACTGTTACTAATAGAAAGCAGATTCTTGATAAAATCGAATTCCATGGCAAAAATACCATTGCTGTATGGTATACTGCCGGTGGTTAACCCACTCGGGCTGATATACAGACTTACATGCCATGAGTGATTTAACCAAGGCATACACCTCAACCTGATCTTGCCGACGATTTGTGACCATAGATGAACAGTGTCTAAAGTATTCCCATAGTGTTGGAACTCCAGCTTGGGCCATTTTGATACCATGATGTCAACAGTTTAAAACGTGATATTGACTATGAATATACTGGGAATTGAGAAAAGTTAAAAGAAGTTAATCCCTGCTGCCAGTCCGCAGTAAGGCCAACACCATCTGTTCACTTTTGGAAAGATAATTCGATCTTGTGGTAACCAAGGATCGCAGATCAGGTAGTGGGTTTGAATGAGTAGTCAGAAATTCCAAAATCAGTGGGTGAATATAATATTCCCGACAAACCGTAACAGTATTCCCCAGCATTTCTGCCACCCGGCGGACAATGGCATTCTCCAATTTTCGTTGTGGATAGTTTTTAATTTCTATTTTGGCGCCCTTATAAAACTCCACTGCCCCAACAGTTCCACCCCAAGTCCGGAAATCCTTACTGGTAAATTGATAATTAGTTATATCCTTAAGGTAATCATTGACGTCTTGTGACTTTAAGGATTGCATCTTACCATGCTCATCAATGTATCGGAATAATTCGTAACCCGGTAAATCGGAACACTCCCTCACTAACTTCTGCAGCTGCCCATTGCCTAAATTGATTTTGCGGACTTTACCACTTTTGCCACGATATTGAAGGATCAACTCTCCTCCGATAAGTTTCATATGCTTTCGGCGCAATGTAGTAAGCCCGAAGGTGAGATTTGATTTTTCGTACTGATCGTTACCTATTCGTAAATGGTGTTCATCCAGGATGTGCACCGCTAAAGCTGTAACTTTTCGCTTATCCCAAAGCTTCCCTTCAAGATCGGCTTGTACCTGTTTGCGAATGGCCGGAAGCTGCTGGCCAAAATCCACTAACTTACGGTACTTACTCATCTGGCGGTATTCAACATATCTATGATGATAAATATATTGTTTACGTTTCCGGGGGTCTCTACCAGTTACCTGAAGGTACCCGTTATCCACTATACAGATCCACACCCCGGTCCAAGCGGGTGGAATCACCAGGGACTTAATGCGGATAATGGTCTTGGACTCCCTTACCTTCTGTTGGCGTTGGTCCAGGTATATGAATCCGCGTCCCCATCTCTTTCGAGTTATACCCGGCTCAGAATCCGATACATAAATAAGGTTTTTGGGAAGTTGCTCATTCATTTGCGGATGACCTTATCCTTACAATGTGGCCAAACGGATATTATCGATGGAACCACCTCCGTATATGTTGCGATAATTGACTTTCCGTTCGATCGCTTCAATTACCGGAGTCAGGAAATCAGTTTTATAATTGCGTGACATCATGTTTAGACCGCCAGGACTAAACACATTGATTTCCATTAGTTTATCTCCCACCACATCAATACCTACTATAAACATGCCATCTTGAATGAGTTTAGGTCTTAACACCTCGGCCATTTCCAGCATTTCCTCAGTGATCTGTGCTTTTTTAGGCCTACCTCCAGCTGAGATATTACTTCGCACATCACCAGAGGTGTTCACTCGTCGTATCGCGGCGTATTTACCGTCTACCTCCAATGGTTCCCCATTGATCAGGAACATGCGGGTATCTCCATCCTTTGCCGCTTCTAAATATTCCTGCGCAATTATATATCCGTCCCTGGCGATGGCTTCAATGATTTGCGACAGATTCTGATCGCTATCCTCATCCACCAGAAATACATTTGAACCCCCGGACCCCTGTAATGGTTTCAAGATGATTTTTTTATTGTTCTCACCATAAAAATCCACAATCTCCTTTTCATCCCGGGTGATCACTGTTTTAGGCCTTAGAATTTCCGGAAAGTGTTGAAAGTACATCTTGTTTATGGCATTGCTAAGACTGGCAGGGTGATTAAGTACTATAACATGGTCGTTTACCGCAATCTGGCCAAAGATGTAAGCGGCGTTTTGTGCCCACTCACGGTGACCTATTTCATCCGCGGGATTATTACGCAACATTAGCACATCCAGGTTTTTGGAACTTATAGGGGTAGTCTTTGAGTCTTTGATGTCTTTCATAAAGGATTTAGAAGATTTATATTTTTTATCCCCCGGTGATTTGGAATGAGCCAGCATATGTCCTTTGGAGGTATAGGCTAAGTTCCCTACTCCGATCATGTATATATCGTGACCCATCTGATGAGCCTTAAGGGCAAGATTTGGAGTAGTATAGTTAGTATTTTCCGTTTCAATATCGTTAATGATAAATCCTATTTTCATGATTATTTATTTAGCAGTTCCACCGGAGTGGTGGATGTTTTAATGGTATTTAATTGTTTTTGAAAAGCCTCTTCCCCATAGTGATTAGGTAACACCGGCTCCCGGAGAATGTCGCGCCGGAGCAATTCCTCTATCACCGGCACGTGTTCCAGGTTAAACTTGCCAGTGAATAATATCTCTAAGTTTCCCCCGTCCCTTACAAACTGCAGCAACTCTACCAGTCCTTTGAGATATATGGCGTCCTTTGTAAGACCTCCACCGCGATAAACCCTCAAAGTCACCTTGAAGGAAAGTTGCTCCGAAAGACCGCATTCCTCTTTTAGCAGGTTAAATGTCTCGATGAAATCTGCTCCACTCACCATGCAGCCCACCGCTTTTACCCTGGAAGCTAATAATCTCAAGCGATTGGCATTGAATCCGCCGGCTAAATATTCAGATAGCACACCCAATCCTTCCTGTAACTGATCGTAACGGGCAAAACCATGTGCCATTTGCCTTAAGGGTTGTGCCAAGCCATTACAGTAAGTAAGCATGTGAGTTCCTATTTCATGCTGAATGAGTGCCTTGGCCCGCTTTGGGTTTATAGACATTCCCCTAGATACCAATAACTTGCTTTTCGAAACCATCAGGCTACCCACATCCTCACGAATTTCCACCTCCAATGGAATGTCGGGAAACCGCTCCTGGTAATAGCTCAACTCTTGTTTTACCTCTTTCGCAAATTCAAAACAATCCATTTTATCAGAGCCAGATTTACCGGGCTTGACTTTATCTAAAATATCCTCTGCCAGGGACAACATTCCATGATCAGGTACACCATAAATGGCTTGGCCTAAATATCGAAAGTTGGCCGTTTCACGTTCCTCAAGCATGCTTAACTTCCTCTCCAATTCCTTTCTCTTGTCTCTCAAAATAAAAGAGAGCGTGGGGTCTTCAACTTCATCTAAAGGCACTTCATATAACTCCTTCTTCACCTTCTCCGGATCTATAGTGATCATCCGGTAGTTAAACTGTGGTAACTCCTTAAATTTATCCTGCTTAAATTTTTGCCAGGCGGAGTTTTGGTTTACCGGTGAAACCAACATCAGGAAGTTCATGCCGGCAGATATTTCGGCAAAACATTCATCTACCTGCTTAGCAGCATCGTCAATGGTTGTTTTCCCCAACATGAGATGATGGTCGAATGATCGGGAGGTTTGGACCCGTATGAATTCAAAAGCGGCCTTTTTTATAGTCTCCGACATATGAGCTTTAAAACCCCTGAAAAATACCGGATATAGCGCCCCCTTCTCATCCCTGTAAGCAGGTGGGATTTGAATGCCTATAGGAAGACAACCTATTTCAATCGCTTCAGCTAAGGTGAAAATAGGTTTTAACCTTAGGGGACTGGGCTCCTGAGAAACTACTTCTACTTCGGCGCCTTCTATTTTTTCAAAGGTTTGAAGATTTTCAACCAAGCTGTCAAGGGTTGCCGGAGCCTTACCTTCAGGGCAATAAACCTTGAATTTATTTATTTTACCAGGCCAGATCTCCAACAGCATAAAGGTATTCATAGCCTCGGAGATGGTCTGTGAAATGCAGGTGATGAGAGTTTTCAACTCTTTCTTATCGTAACAGATGGCATAAGAGGCTTGAGTTTGTATAATATCCAGGATTTGAGGGTCCGGGTCTCCCAGATATCGATATAGGCATAGATAGGGTAGTGATTTTTCAATGACCAACTTGTCCGTAGCTCCCCCCAACGATTTGTGAATGGACTTTCCTTCTGCAATGGCCATGCATACTTCTTCCAGCAACTCTTTTTTCATAGGCTTTCCATGGTTTCAATTACCGGATGGATGGTATTGATCAGCATTTGTCTAAGGTGGTCCAGTTGATCCCTATCAACCTCACCAGTCCATTCATTCATAAAAAACTTCTTTATTTCAATGGCTACCGGGCAGATACGATCACCGTAGTTTTCATTTAGCCACTTGGTGAAATATCCACCGCTGAATTTCACATTCTCCCCTACCTCAAGAGAACGCCCCATATAATTGTAACTTTTAACACATTCTATCAAGCATTCAATGACAGGGGTCCACAGTGATTTATCCACGTTACCGGTGCCGATATTGATTTCGGGATTCTTATGGGGGTCGGCGTACTGGTCGATTCCCTCTCGCCGGTGATTGTAGGAATGAAGGTCGTACACTATAAGCTTGGGATGTATGTCTAAGAGCTGCCTGAGGGATTCATCCATGCAGTCATAAAACTGATCATAATTCGCCAGTGATTCTTGTATTATTTCTTCAGGAAGTGGCTTTCCATAAAGTTCAAGCCCCCAGGCATCCTTCGGATTCTGGTAGACCGCTTTATCTCTAGGGCGGTTGATATCAGTCTCAAACCGGGAGGTCTGAATCTTGATATAATTATCTGAAATATTAGTTAAATCTGCCGTAAAAGGATCCTCTTCCCTTTCCCGCTGCTGATCCGTTAAATTTAAATAAGGTAATATTTCCGGACGGATCTCGTGCCCGTTGTGAATTGCAGCCACCACCAAAGCAGATGTGCCGGTCTGGACCTCAAATTTTATCATTTAGCTTTAAGATGAAATACAGATATGAGTTGGTTCAGCCTATGGCTCAACTTTGGCAGGTTATAGAAATAATAGTGCCAACCTTAAACCAGAAAAATACCCTCCTATACTGCCGATTAAGGGCATAGTGGGCAGGTAGTGAGGTAAATAATCCACACCTACGTGGAGAACCTACCAGTATGTGAATATTTGGGATTAATATGCATGAGAGCTTATGGAAACCGCACTGTTTAAAGTTTTGGCAAAAACTCTAAATATCTGATCTGAATTTCATCCACCACCCCACCTCGATGGTCCGCTTCAGGAGAATTCAAAAGTATGGCGGGATCTGGCAGAAATGTAGTTTTAAGCCGGGAATAAATACAAGAGCATCCCGGTAAAGTGGCCTGCAGTCAATCTTTCATTTCAATCAGCTTTGGTAAAGATGTTTGAAAGTGTTTTGTACCTCTTGCACGAATTCATGAACCTCCTGATTAGCATGGGCACCATAATTTGCCACGATAATGCCTTTTTCACCGGTTTCACAACGAATCTGATATAATATAGACTGGTCAGATGGATTTGTATTCCCTTCAAATCGATATTCCTCCTCCAATCTTACTTGTTGGGGTGCATAGCTTTTTTTACTATTAAATGAATACAACCAGTGATCTTTGACAGTAAATTGAGAATCATATCCATGGTTGGCCAGGTCTTTGATTATCTGACTAAGGGGCTTTAGATTATGTCTGGGCATGGTCGGAGATTTTAGATTGAAAAAAGTGTGGACTAAAAATTGATATGTCCTTACTTTATTTACGCCATAATCACGCCATTAGTTGAGTGATTTTAATCATTCCGATTACCAACTCCGGGCAGTCATGCCTTAATTCTTTATGTCACAACGGTTTTGGATAAAAAAATAAATTTTTAGAAGCTGTATCTTTGCCGTTATTTATTAACATGGTATGACCGCAAGCATTTGGAAAATATTAAAGGGTCTGGGAATACTGGTGTCTGCGGTCTTCGTCCTGGTGTTGCTGTTAGGCGCCATAATCTATTTACCTCCCTTACAGAATTTCCTCAAAAGTGCGGTTGAAGATTTTGCCAGAAAGCAATACGGAATGAACATGACATTGGAAGGAATCCATGTGAAATTCCCTGGTGATATTACCATTGATGAGATTTACTTACCAGATCAAAATCAGGATACCTTATTCTATTGTGAGGAACTGGCATTTGATGTAGACTTGCTGCCATTATTTAAGAGAAAGCTTGTGCTGTCAGACATAAAGCTGAACGGGCTTAGGGCTGATATACATAATCAAACCCCTGACAAGCAATTTAATTATCAATTTATCCTGGACAACGCAACTCCAACTGACACTCTTAGTCAAACAGCTAAACCACCCTGGGAAATCAGTTTAAAACAGGTTTTATTGAAGAATTCCGATGTAGCTTATTACGACCGAGAATTAAACAACACCTACCTTTTAAAAAGTGACCTTCTAGTGCTGCCGTTCAATGAATTCAATTCCCATCACAACACCTATATTCTGGATCGCGCCCGCATCCAAAATTCAAGCATTACTATTAATCAGGACCAAGTACCCGTCTCTCAGAACTCCACTGATACATTGATATGGGGGTTTAAAAGCATAGAACTTTCAGAAGTTAAAGTGAATTTCAACCGCCCCAAACAACAACTTGCAGCCTACCTGGGTCAGGTAGAGTTTATGGCAGAGGCTATCAATTCCAAAGAACAAACTATTGAATTGCAATTAGCAAAAGTACATAACACGTCCATAGAATACTCCGTGGACAGCGCGGCCTTTCAGCAAGAAGCATCAATAGATACCACCAGGTCCGTATGGGAGGTAAATATTAAAAAATTACTTTTTGCGGACAATCAAATTAGCTTTTCCAACGGTCAGGCTCTCAAACCCGGATTCGACCCTAATGATTGGGAGATTACTCAGTTAAAGGCCGATCTAACCAATTTAGTATTTAAAGAAAACGAGCTTTCGGTGTTGGCTAACCAGGTCTCCTTTTCTGAAGATGAGTTCACTCTGAAGGGTCTTAGCGGGTACCTGGAGGTCGATGATACCAAACTGGTTTTCCAGGAGGTCATGGCTTTGACCGGTCATACTGAACTTCAGCTGGATGGTGAAATAACCTATAACCAATTGTCTGAACTATTAACCTCACCGGAAACAAGTGCGCAAGTCAACCTGGGAATTGGGGTTAAGTCATTTGAAGACCTGTTTTATTTTAACCCTGAGCTTAGGCAGCAATGGTCTTTCAGTCTGCCTGGGGAAAGTACCCAAATCCAAGCTGCTTTAAGCGGGTCACCCCAAAAATTAGTCATCGATAATCTACAATTATCGGCGGGAAGTCAAACCCGGATCACTGCAAAGGGTATCATAAGGGGTCTCGCCACCAGTCCAAAGAATGCATATTTGGTACTGGAAAACCTGAACTTAAGTACTACCGGTAGTGATGTATATAGCATAGTACCGGACAGTATGATGCCATCTGGATTGGTACTGCCCTTGGAACTAAATGCAGCGGTGAAAGGTGAGGGTTCCTCCCGGAAATTCCAGGGTCAGTTGAGGTTACAGGACTCATTTGGTCAGATAAACAGTGAATTATCCTGGTCATCGGATAGCCTGATGGAAAACCCGTCCTATAAGGCCAAAGTGAATTTGAATAATTATCACTGGGGAAGATTAATTGCGGCAGATACCTTATTCGGACCGGTTCAAAGTACTATCTCACTCAGCGGCCGTGGTTTGGATCTTAAAGAAGGCCGTCATCAGATAACCGCATCATTCGACAGCATTAAAGTCAACCGTTATAGCTTTAAGGACCTGAAAATCGAGGGTGAAGCTAAGGACGGTATATTAAATCTCTACTCAGATCTACAAGATGAAAACCTGGTTTTCAATTTACAGACCACCGCGGATCTCAATCCTGAAATACCGCTTTATGCGATCGACTTGGATCTGGAGGGCGCCAGTTTAGAACAGCTTAGTTTTAGCAAAGAACCGATAGCGCTTATGGGGAAATTAACCGCTGATGTTCAGGGTAACGACCCCGATGGCATTGCCGGCACGCTGCATGTCTACAATACCTCTATCATCAAGGCGGATAATCGTTATCCCATTGATAGCCTAGTGTTAGAAGTAAACAATTCTCCCGAATTAACGGATTTAAGGTTGTGGGCAGAATTTTTAAAGGCGCAATTACGTGGGAATGTAGCCATGTCAAATATTTATCCCACTCTAAAGGCTCATTTTAAGCGCTATTACCAGATAGATTCGGTGACCTCTCCCCCACCAGATGCCACGCTTAACCTGGAGGTGGATATTCTCGAAACAGAAATTATTACCGAAGTGTTGTTCCCTAATCTGGATGAGTTGGCTCCAGGCACTATCAGTGGTTCATTTAGCCAAAGCCAACAACAGGCACTGTTGGACGTACACTTGCCGCTCCTCGTTTATCAGGGCATTACTATTGATTCGGTACAGTTACATGTGGAATCTGATCACGAATCAATGCATTATGATCTGAATATACCCAGAACTGCATTCAGTCAATATGAAGTAGAACATACTCATGTATCGGGTGAAGTACTGCGTGACAGTCTCAGTCTTAACTTGGTTATTTCCGATGAAGAGCAAAACCCCTGGTATCATATCGGAGCAATTTTTGAACGACAGCAGGGAGAAAATACCCTTCATTTTATCCCCGGTGAAATATTAATTGACTATAACCGATGGGATGTTGATACGGGTAACGCTATAACCTTAAGCACCATACCTCAATTTAGAGAAGTGAATTTTAGGAGAAACCAGAGAACCTTATCAATTGTCAACCGAACCATCAATGCGGATTCTGTAACCACCATCGAGTTTAAAGAATTTCAACTGGGGTCACTGGTACATATGGTAGAGGAAGAAGATACTTTGCTGAGAGGGGTCATGAATGGCAGAATGAATATACACTATCATCAGGGGGGTAACTTATTTTCCTCTGATCTTGAAATAGATCAGCTTATCATCAAAAACAGCCCCTTAGGTCACCTTACGGTGGATGCTAATACCATGAATGGAGAGTTATATAATATTGAGGTAAGGCTGACGGAAAACGGTAACGACTTAGAGATTTCCGGAGCCTACCGCAAGGATAATAAATATTGGGATCTTCAGTTAGATATGAGATCATTAAACCTGGTTAGCGCCGAACCATTTTTCTTGGGGGCAATTACTGAGATGTCGGGAACTGTAAATGGGGATTTACGCTTTAGAGGCACATTTCTAGATCCCGACTTCAGAGGTAATCTAAATTTTACGGATGCCGGTATGAAACCGGCCGTATTGGGGTCAAACCTTTACCTGAACCAGCAAAAAATCGGGTTTCGCTCCCAGGAGATTCTATTCGACGATTTCACGGTGCGGGACTCTGTTAGCAATTCAGCGGTAATCAATGGGAAGGTAATATTACCGGAACTTACCCATATGATTTATGATTTAGATATTTCCGCCGATAACTTCAGAGTATTAAATAGCACCGCTTCTGATAATGAGCTTTATTATGGCACTTTGGTGGTGGATGCCAATTTGGATATCACAGGAGATATTATAAATCCACAGATAGAAGCTTACATAAAACTGAAAGAAGGTAGTGAATTCACTTATACCATCCCTGAAGCCAATGCGGAGATCGTTAGCAGAGAAGGCGTTGTGCAGTTCATTGATGTAGATCAACCTTCAGAGGTGGATGCTATGATCACTGCTGTAGCCGACCGGACCGATACTGAAGCGGCTCCTTCCTATCAGGGCATCGACATCAACGCCAATATAGAAGTAGATGATAATACTCAAGGAATTATTGTGGTTGACCAGCAGGCAGGAGATAATTTAAGGGCCACCGGTAATGGGACACTGAATTTCCAAATGGATCGCGACGGCACCATGCGACTGAACGGAAGATATGAGATCACGGATGGCAGTTATCAACTCTCTTTTTACGATTTTGTAAGGAGAAGTTTTCAGATCCAGCCTGGCAGCAATATCCTATGGTCAGGGGATGTGCTAAATCCCGATTTGGATATTACTGCTATTTACGCAGTTGAGACGGATGCCAACGACCTTTTGGCGTCTTCCGAATTGGAGGACAGCAGATCTGGGCGTACGCTACCTTTCGAGGTAGTGCTTTACATGGAAGATAAATTACTGCGTCCCGAGATCAACTTCGAAATTACTTTAGCAGATGAGCATCGGGTCGCTCATGCCGATGTTAGCGCACGGCTGGAACAGTTGAAAAGAGATCAATCTGAACTGAATAAGCAAGTTTTTTCGCTTATTATGTTCAGAAGATTTCTGGCAGAGAATACCGCTCAGAATGGGTTCGTTGATCCCGGTAATACTGCACGTAATAGTGTGAGTAAATTATTAACTCAACAACTCAATCGCATTGCAGAAAACATCCAGGGGGTAGACCTGAGTTTTGATTTACAATCCTATAATCAAGGCGCTTCAGGACCAGGGAGAACAGATCTGGAACTGGCCATGTCCAAAAGACTTTTCAATGATCGGTTGATCATCAGGGTTGGTGGCGATATCAACCTGGAGGGAAACCGACAAACCGGACAAACCGGCCTGGGAGGTGATGTCCTAATCGAGTATGAATTGACTGAGGATGGACGTTACCGGCTAAAAGGTTTTAGAAGATCGGATTATGACGTGCTTTTGGAAGGAGATATCGTTGAAACCGGTATCGGGATCTTATTCGTAAAAGACTATAATGAGTTTAGCGAATTATTTAAAAAGTCTCCTGGTAAGAGTAAGAATGAATAAAGCCGCTGGATATATAGTTTTATTATGGGCATCAGCTATGCTGACCAATTGCACGGCCACTCGTTTTCTTGATGAGGGAGAACAGTTTTATGAAGGCGCCAATATTAAGCTAGACGCTTCAGGTAAGGTCCCTGGAATGAGTCAGTTAATGACCACTCTCGAGCAAGTAGTTGAACCAACGCCCAACGAAAAATTTCTCGGTTCGCGACCAAAGGTGTGGTTTCATCATATAGCCGGAGAGCCTAAAAAAGAGAAGGGATTTAAGCATTGGCTGAAATATCAGGTAGGGCGAGCGCCGGTGCTCATGAGTGAAGTCGACCCTGAACATACCAAAAACCTGTTGATCAATCGTCTACAAAATAACGGATATTTTAATGCAGAAGTGGAATATGAGATCAAATCCAAAGCGCATACCGCCCAAGTGGTATACCAGGCACAGGTTGTTGAACCTTATCGAATAAATGAAATCCACTATCCTCCTCAGGTAGGGCCGTTAAGAAAAACCATAGGAGCCACCAGAGAAGAATCTCTCATCGAAGAAGGAGAACCATACCGGCTTAACGACTTGCTTGGGGAGCGCCGCCGTATTGACAGGTTCTTAAAGACCCAAGGGTATTTTTACTTCAGTCCAGATTATCTACTCTTTGATGTCGACAGCACCGTCGGAGGCAGACGTGTCAATATATACTTGACCGTGAAAGGCGATATTCCTTATGAAGCAGCACAACAATATACCCTGAACAATATCCTGATCTTTCCAGATTACGACCTTACCGACGAGGATAGTCATTCCGATAGCGACACTCTTAGAACCCGAAATTATCGATTCATCTTTGATGAGCAGGAATTCAAACCCAGGGTGATATCTAATGCTATTTACCTCAGAAAGGGAGCATTATACAATATACAGGATCATGAGTTCTCCATAAATCGGCTGTTAGGTTTAGGGGCATTCAAATTTGTCAACATGCAGTTCCGACAAGACTCACTCTCGGAAGACCAGCTCAATACCAATATCCGGTTGACCCCATTATTAAAGAAATCCCTGAGGCTGGAAGCCGATCTGGTGGCGGGTTCCAATAACTTCGTGGGACCCAGGTTTTCGGTGAATTTTCGTAATCGCAATACCTTTAGAGGTGCTGAGTTGCTGATGATCAATTTATTAAGTGGATTCGAAACCCAGGTCAGCAGTCAGGGACAGTCTGGCAATTCCTTTGAATTCGGTTTGGAAACCAGTCTAATTATACCTCGTTTTATCAGCCCTTTCCGGATTCGTGCCAGCCGGGGGTTTGCACCTCTAACGGAGTTTGAATTGGGGTATAATTATTTGCGTCGTCCCCGTTTTTTTACCCTAAACTCCTTTCGGCTTAATTACGGTTATGACTGGGAACGAAGTCAAAAACACTTCCACCAATTGCGCCTGGTGGAAATAAACCTGGTAAAACTGCTTGATACCACTGATGATTTTGAGGCTTTGCTGGAAAACAACAACTTTTTAAGGCAGAGTTACGAGGAGCAATTTATAATAGGCACCGATTATGTATATAACTACCGACCACAGACAGTGGGTAGCAGTCAATTCCATTTAAAAGGTAATCTCAATCTTTCAGGAAACCTATTGAATCTTGCCCAAAGCCTGGGTAGATCCGCCGGCGAGAATGAAGTCTTTGGACAGACCTATTCCCAATATACCAGAGGAGAAGGGGAAGTGCGATATCATTACCGATTAGACCGCCGTAACGTGCTGGCCAGCCGCTTCTTGGTAGGGGCGGGATTTTCTTACGGGAATTCCGAAGTTCTACCTTATATCAAACAATTTTTTTCAGGAGGCTCCAGCAGTGTTAGAGGGTTTCGAGCTCGCTCTGTAGGACCAGGCACCTATACTATTCCCGACACTCTTACTTTCCGGGATCAGGGTGGAGATATTCGGCTGGAATTCAATATGGAGCATCGCTTTGACCTGATCGGGATGTTCAAAGGGGCTTACTTTTTGGATGTAGGCAATATATGGACCAGGGTAGAAGATCCCCAGAGGCCAGGTAGTGAATTTGAGTTTACCAGTTTTTTTAATGAACTGGCAGTGGGAACCGGATTAGGTTTGCGGGTAGATGCCAGCTTTTTTGTATTACGTTTTGACCTGGGATTCCCCTTGAGAAAACCCTCCATGCCATCCGGACAGAGATGGGTGGTGGACGACATTGACATTCTGGACCGGGATTGGAGAAAGGAGAACCTGGTGCTGAATATTGCCATCGGGTATCCCTTCTAACGGTCAACACTAATCAGGGATATGTATATCCGTCATTCCTCATTCGTAATTCGTAATTAATTCAACCCAATTCCCAAGCCTTTCGTTCAAAATAATAGGCCTTGATATTTATCCCATAAATTATCTACTTTTGCGGCTTGACTTTACATTTACCATGAGAATTCCATCACTGGCTTTTATTTTATTTTCCATTCTAGCCTGTAATAAACCAGATTCTTCCATGACACTCACTGAACTGGAGTTACAAATCCTGGACTCAATCCATCACCAGGAAGGTGAATACGCCGTTATCTTTAAAAACCTGGATGATCCTGATGATGCATTTTACATTAATAAACAGACTGTTTTTCACGCTGCCAGCACCATGAAAACGCCGGTTATGATCGAGGCATTCAAACAGGTCCATCTTGGAAATTGTACCTTGGAGGACTCCCTGATAGTTACAGATCAATTTCGCAGCATCGTTGACTCCAGTTGGTATCAGCTTACTCCAGCAGATGACAGTGACCAGGACCTATATCAGCAGTTGGGTGAAAAACTGTCTATAAAGCAACTGGTCGAACACATGATCACCGAGAGTTCTAACATTGCTAGCAATATGCTGGTGGATTATTTTGGAGCGGAAAATATCACTCAAACCATGAAAGACCTGGGAGCCGAGGACATGCTTGTATTGCGGGGAGTGGAGGATATAAAGGCATATGAACAAAATTTAAGTAACCTAACCAATGCCCAGAGTTTACTGGTAATATTTGAAAAGTTGGCAAAAGGTGAGGTCATTACCCCGGATGCCTCTCAACAGATGCTGGAAGTATTAAAAAGACAGAAGTTTCGGGATGTCATTCCTGCCAAACTTCCTCTGGAAGTACAAGTAGCCCATAAAACTGGCAGTATATCCGGTCTTCATCATGATTCGGGGATTGTGTTTTTACCTGACGGACGCAGATACGTATTAATACTGCTTTCCGATCAGCTTCCGGATTTTGATAAAGGAACGGAGTTTCTCAGTAATATTTCAGCCATGGTATATCAATATATGACTAACAAGAAGGCATCATAACGTGCTAAGATTTTTTTTATCGTTGACATTTTTTGGGTTGTTCAGCGCTTGTCAGTCTTATGAAATCCTGCAAAAACCTATTCTCTATGATCAGACCCGGGTTGATTTAAGCCTGGAATATCTGGCGCAACAACACCAATTGGTGCGGGAACAGCCGGTGATCAATCCGGTAATGATTGTGATCCATTGGACTACACTTGGCGACCTGGAAAGTGCTTACCGGGTCTTTTATGAACCAGTAAAACCTCAATTCCGTAACGATGACCCTTTCCTTCCCCAGGAACTGAACGTATCATCCCACTACTTGGTGGATCGGGATGGCAGTATCTACCAGCTGATGCCTGATTCTTTGTTGGCTAATCATGTGGTGGGCTTAAATTATTGCTCGATTGGCATTAAGAATGTAGGTAACCATGATCAACCGCTTACAGAAATGCAGCTGGAAGCCAATAGCTTTTTAGTAAAGTCTCTGGCCAAAAAATACCACATCGAATACCTGATCGGAAACTATGAATACCCACTTTTCTCATCCCACTCCTTGTGGAAGAATTATAATGGACAACCTGTTGAACATAAACAAGATCCGGGTGAGGAATTCATGAATAAGTTGAGGGATGAACTTCGCAAACTAGACCTGAAAGGAGCTCCTAATTACTAGAGGTAGTTACGCCGTGCCGCAATGCATCATATAGCACCTGATGAATTGCCGGGCGAATGCTCAATCGATATAATTTGGGATTGTCCCTGGTGGGGTAAACCCGATTAGAAAAAAAGATGTAAAGCAGTCCATTCTCGGGGTCTACCCAGGTGAAAGTACCCGTATACCCCGAATGCCCATAGCTGCTGCCGCTGGCATCCCAGGCAGTAGATCCGTCCATCTTGTTTTCCAGCACTGGTTTATCAAATCCCAATCCACGACGGTTACCTTCAGCACAATATTGACATTTGGTGAATTCACTCACTGCTTCCTGCTGTATGTATCGTTCTCCACCGTAGGTACCCCCTTGTAAATACATTTGCATTATTTTAGCCAAATCATTGGCAGTACTAAATAATCCTGCA
Source organism: Cyclobacteriaceae bacterium (assembly GCA_965224285.1). Lineage (GTDB taxonomy): Bacteria > Bacteroidota > Bacteroidia > Cytophagales > Cyclobacteriaceae > JAJCYK01. The sequence continues at coordinate 236,485 of OZ245043.1, read as the reverse complement.
TTACCAGATACACCTTGCATCATGGCAGCTCCCTCGTCATGCACCTTCCCATGAAGCTGTTCCATCCTGAAAAAGCCATCGTTCTCGGTAGGCACAATTCGATCTATATCATAAAACCGCATAGGATTATAAGTAAGGGTATTGGCGCCCAACCGCAGGTAAAATTCCTGGCGAACATAATCCTCATAGTTAATACCGGTTAAATCCTCAATGATCCTGGGATACAGATAAAAAGATAACCCGGAATATAGATATTTTTTCTCCTTTTCCAAGGGTGATTTTCTAATTGCCTTATAGATCTGCTTGTCTCTATAATTGTGTTTTAAATAGAGGTTATCAGTTAAACGGATGGGGAATCTTCGGGAGCTGTCGGATCTTAAGAACCTCCGTTTAAATTTTCCGCTTTTCCGTTTAGTACTTTCCCAATACGGTATCCAGGATTTTAGTTGGGCGTAATGGGCCAACACCTCCCTAACGGTCATTTCTTCCTTATCCGTTCCTTTGAAGTCTTCCCAATAGTAACTAAAGGGTTGATCCAGTTGCAGTTTGCCTTCACCGTACAATCTCATCAAAGCCGGCAATGGTCCGGTGATCTTGGTAACTGATGCCAGATCATAAATATCATCTTTTCGAACTTCCCTAAGATCCTGATAAGTGTGATGGCCATAAACCCGGTGCATAAAAACCTTACCATCTTTGGCCGCCAATACCTGAGCGCCCGGATAGGCCATTGAATCCAGCCCCACCTGCACTACTGAATCAACCCGGCGATGTAGATACTGGGTGTTAATACCGACTTCTTCAGGAATGGTGTATTTGAGCCTCTTTCCCCCTTGAATATCAAGGCCCTGACCAAAGCCAAAAGCTGAATTGACTGTTACCGGCAGCCTGCCGGAAGCCCCTATCCCACCAAAAATTAGTTGAGCCGACAGGTCTTGAATCAGCGGCTGATCCTGGTAGGCACAAATAATGACTCCAGCCTGATCGGCCATAGAAACCTCCCCTAAGGTGTACGGATTTCTAAAACTTACCAATAGGGTATTGTCATTCATTAATTGATCAATAAGCTGATAGGTGTGCTCGTTAAAGCCGGGGCTGTTACCAGGCCTGCGATAAACCTGGTGGAGCGCTACTATTATCAGGTCATAATCTTTTAAAAGAGCGCCCATTTGCTGTGTCTGTTCCTGGGAAGCCTCTTTTGGCAATAGGAAATGATCAACCTGTGCATAAAGATCCAAGGTGTGCTGAAAGCGGGAAATTTTATCCGCACCAATAGATAGGGAAGCTATGGTTAAAGTATCCAGCCGTTTCACCGGTAGGACATCATCATTTTTAATAACTGTTAAACTGCTTTCTATCAGCCGCCGATGAAGTACTTGGGCCTGTGGTGTGTTGAGATCTTGTACCAGGTGATAAACCTCCACCGGCTTGTAGTCATGCAGCCCTACCCAATATTTAGCTGCGAGCACTTTGCGGCATTTACGATCTATATCCTTTTGGCTTAGTCTACCTTGTTTGATGGCATCTTCAATCATTTCCAATGCTTTAGACACATCTTGGCTGAACAGTAGCATATCATTACCCGCTACTAGGGCTTTCACATCAACTTCTCCAGGCTGGTAATACTTGGTTACTCCCTGCATATTGAGAGCATCAGTCATGATCAAACCCTGAAATCCCATCTCATCTTGCAGTAAACCTGTAACGATGGGCTTGGAGAGAGTACTGGGGAGGTTTTCAGTGCTATCCAGGCTTGGAATGTTCATATGAGCCACCATTACACCTGAAGCACCTGCTTCTATCATTGCTCGGAATGGTGCCAACTCCACCGTTTTTAGGCGTTCTCTACTATGTGGTAATTGAGGCAGATCATAATGTGAATCAGTCTCCGTGTCACCATGACCGGGAAAGTGCTTGGCAGAAACTAAAATTCCCTCTTCCTGTAAACCTCTCATGTATGATAAGCTCTTCTCGGTAACCGCTTTGGTGTCCTCCCCAAAGGAGCGATAATTGATCACAGGATTATTGGGGTTGTTATTAACATCTGCTACTGGGGCAAAATTTAAATGAACCCCTAATCGTCTAAATTGTCGCCCGATCTCCCGCCCCATTTCACGGATCAGTAGATCATCTTGGGCTGCCCCTAGTGTCATTTGATAGGGAAAACTTATAGTACTATCCAGCCGCATCCCTAACCCCCACTCTGCATCCATAGAAATGAGCAACGGTACCTTGGAGACACCCTGATAGCGATTTACTAATTGTGCCTGACGTACCGGTCCACCTTGAAAGAATATCAGCCCCCCTACTTGAAACTCTTCTACTAAGGTCAGTAAAGAATCTTCAAATCCTTTGCTCCTATTAGAATAAGCCGCTATGTGTATCAATTGGGCTATGCGCTCTCTGGGAGTCAGGGTGTTCATAACACTATCCACCCATTGTTTACCCTCAGATAAGAATGGCGGATCCTGTTTAGTATGGCCAGTAAAACCCAATGTCGACCCTGCCAATGAAGCTATGAGCAGTATCCAGAACCTAAGCTTGAAGTATGTATGGGAATATTTCACTTACAAAAAGTAATTCATTTTATTCCAAATACACCAACACCACCAATATTTTTTGCCGAAATCCCCCCAGTCCACTATTTCCCGATCTGAAAGTTGCTGATAATCATCTCGCGACTCCTCCCACTTTCCGGGTTTGTCGCTCCCGTTGATCATGTCGATGGGTAATTTGTGAAAATTCATCTTCGTACGAGGAAGTTTCCCTTGAAACTCTGGTCCCAACACCTGATACCCCCTATGCCTCAGCATTTACCCCTTCTTCCAGGGTTGAAAAATACTACGAAATTAGAGCCCGTGTTGCAAATTGGAAACCCCTGACCCGGCCCGTGCCAAATAGCCAACGTTACCCTTTTTGTGATCCCCTATCTGCTTTAATTATATCCAAACCCGTAATAACCCTCATTTTTTCTTTAATTTATACCAATCCGCTAGGGTTGACCCCCAGGCCGGCTTTATCATTGATGCGCATTATCCCCTGTTCCAGAACAAATCCTCCTTCTACCACATCCCGTGCCAGGTCCAAACTTCCATCCAGATCCAGGTATTTGGTGCCACTACATGAAAAGGCGGTATGCAAAGCAGCTGAAATACTTATGATACTTTCATCATTACAGCCCCACATCAGGTCGATTTGGTTCTGATCCGCTACATCGGCAATGGCTAGTGCAGGTGATATACCTCCACATTTCATTAATTTTATATTAAAGATGCCACAGGCTCCAGGCGGCTCGCTTAACTTCCGGGCATCCTTGACCGTGATTAAACTTTCATCGGCGGCAATAATCGACTTCAGAGGAGGATCCAGCTTATGCAAACTATGGTGGTCATCCGCTGCTAGGGGCTGTTCGATTAATTCAAGACCAACTTTCTGGGTGGTCAGGTAAAATTTATTTAAGTCATCCAGGCTATATCCCTGATTTGCATCAACCCGGATAGGGATGTCCTTTCCTATTTCTTCACGTAGTCGTAATACCCTCTCAATATCTTCATTCAACTCGTTGCCCAATTTGACCTTTAATGCCCTGAAACCCATCCCCAGGTATTCTTCCGCCTCAGCTAAGGTTTCTTCCACCGATTTGATACCGATGGTAATAGAGGTGGGTAGTGCTTCAATCTTTTGTCCCAGGAATCTGGCCAACGGTAATTCTTGATGCTGACAATAGGCATCATAAAGCGCTATTTCCAGGGCTGCTCTGGCTGCAGGATATTGAGGAAGATGATCCTGTATTTCCTGGCATAGCTGGGAAAGCTGCTCAATATCACGATCCAGCAATCGCTGCCAGGGGTCCTTATGAACAGGTCTGTTACAGGCGATACCCAAAGCTTTCAGGGTCTGATCCAAGTTTACCCCCACCACTTGCTCACTGGGATTACCAGATCCCCAGCCTACCAGTCCGTTATCCAAAACCACTTTTACTATAGCATTTTCCACATGCCTTACGGTTTTAAAGGCAATGGTATAAGGGCGGGTCAATTCGAGATCAACCCGGTGTACTTCAATGTCTTTAATCCTGGGCATATCGCTGTTCAATCATTTCAATAATACCGAAAACACCTTCTTTTAATGGCTGTACCACCGGAAGGCCTAGCCGTTCACTGATCTCCCTCTGATGAAGGTCGGCAGTTTGTTCATCTAACCCCTGCACATTCAGCGTGATGGCTAAAGTTTCACTACCATACAGCCGGATAAGATCGATCTCGCTTTCCAGTGGCGGGATTGGTCCCAACTCGGGGTCATTCCCAAAATACTTTCTTCCGGGAGCATGTTGTAATATCACCCCCTCTGCCCGACCTGAGATCAAAAATTCAGCCCCGCATGGACCAGTGGGATTCTGTAAAGCAGCCTGGCCTTCCAGGAAGATCATATCCGGATTTAATTCACGGTAACAAGATACAATAGCCTGTTCTAATTCCCCGGAAACAAAATCATTATAGGTTGAATCCAGGATAAATCCATATCTACCCCCTTGTAGCCAACCTGTCTGTCCGGTAAAGACCATCTCCGCCACTAACCCTTTTTGAGTGGCCGCTTCCATTAACAGTCTGGCGGTGGTGCGCTTACCAATAGCACAATCAGTACCCAACACCGCTATCTTAGGGCATTTAACTTCCTTGATGGTCCCTTTCCAAAACTGCAACTGATCTTTGCCTCTAGGCTTACGGATATCAATTAGCTGCACCCGGCGACTTTTGGCCAAACTTTGCAGGTCGGGATCATCGGATAAAAACTCATGTAATCCGTTTACTACACTCATACCATGTGAAACGGCGTTTCGGATTTCTTCCCGCATCTCCCGTGGTATATAGCCTCCTTTGGTGGCAACCCCAATTATAAAGTATTCGGCCGGCTCAGGCACTGCCTGAAGGTAGTCTTCCAAAGATCTATACACCGGAATGTCACGGTGTATGCCATCCACTACCTGACCCGCGTCCTTACCGGCGTGCAGGTCATCGATCACACCAGTGATCTCATACCTTTGCGATCCGCGGATCAATCCGTGAGCAGTTTTGGCATGATGATCATCCAGCATTCCTCTGGTCAGAACGATAGCTTTACCCTCCATGGTTGCATAAAAATTTCTGCCTAAAATAGTATTGAAATTGCAGAAACACATATTTTTTATAAATTTATCCACCTCATACCCGAGTGCATGACTCAAAGATTAATTTCCCTTGACGTTTTACGTGGAATCACTATAGCCGCTATGATATTGGTTAACGATCCCGGTTCCTGGGAATTCGTCTACCCTCCGTTGCTGCATGCTTCTTGGCATGGATGTACCCCCACCGATCTGGTATTTCCGTTTTTTCTGTTTATGGTAGGAATAGCCATCACCCTGGCTTTGGGTAAGCGGCTGTCCAATCCATCCTCAGGTCTGATCCGCAAAATTCTGGTGAGAGCCTTGATCTTGTTTTTACTGGGCATGTTCCTAAATGGTTTTCCCTATTACGACTTCTCCACTATTAGAATTCCCGGAGTGCTGCAACGGATTGCGCTAGTCTACCTGGTTTGCTCCGTGATCTTTGTATATACAGACTGGGTCAATCAATTCAGATGGGCTGTGGGGCTACTGGTACTGTATTGGTTTCTATTGAATTTTGTACCTGTACCAGGTGTCGGCCACCCAAACCTGGAGCCTGAAACGAATTTAGGCGCCTGGTTAGACCATCTATTATTGAGGGGACATCTGTGGAGTCAAAGTAAGGTATGGGACCCTGAGGGATTACTCAGCACCCTGCCCGCTATCAGTACCGGTCTAAGTGGTGTGCTGGTGGGACATCTTATCCGAAGCTCCCAGCCAAATTTGGACAAAGTAGTTTGGCTATTTATAGCCGGGGCCGGCTGTATCTTTACCGGCTTACTCTGGGATCTAAGTTTTCCCATAAATAAAGCCTTGTGGACCAGCTCTTACGTGCTATATACCAGTGGTATTGCTATGCAGTGTCTGGCCTTCTGCTATTGGTTTATAGATGTCTTGGGTTATAAATCCTGGACCACACCTTGGGTTGCATTTGGCAGCAATGCCATAACCGCCTATGTTTTATCGGGTCTGGTGGCCCGACTGATGGGGCTTATAGAAGTTTCACCGGATCTGAGCTTAAAACAGTGGATCTATCAAAATCTACTCAATAGTTGGATGGATCCCTACCTGGCCAGTCTGGTATTTGCCATCTTGTTTGTATTGATAATTTTTATCCCCATATGGATCATGCATAAAAGAGGGATCCTGGTCAAAGTCTGATCAGGTTTTTGCCGGCCTTGATTTTGGTTTTCGTTTGCGGTATTTAATTGTGAGTGAATAACTTGCGGGGCTTTCATGATTGCTTCTGCTTACCGAAGTGATCAGATAGGTATAGTATCCTTTCTCCGGAGGTACATCTCGGAAGGAACTGGTACCTGCTGGCACTTTGCCGATTATGTTGGATGGATCTTCCACACCTGCTGCTCGTCGTCCTTTAAAACGGTATATGAGATGATATCTGGAGTCATCTTTTGGAGCAGACCAGTAAAGGGTTAGTTTATTATGACCGTGACTGATGCGATAAAGTTGCGGAGCCTGTACTGATGCTTCCGGCTTATAATCCATATAAGGTACTATTGCCTGGTGGCGATTCTTGAAGGCTATGGTGTCACCAACTCCCAGCTTATTTTTAGAAAGTGCGCTGGAGCTGAAATAAACATTACCCTTTATTTGGGGATAATTTCTGTTCAACTCCAGGTGTCTTGATAGTTCTGCCGCACTGCGCCACGAACTGAAATCGGCATCCGGTCTCACTTTATAGGCGCTTTGTCCGATATAAATATGGCGGTTGTAAGAATGTCGTGACCACCAATCCAGCAAGATGCGGTAGTCTGCCAGCTCATATCCCACATGCCAATAAAGCTGAGGCGCTAAATAATCCACCCATCCTTCCCGCAGCCAGGTAAGGACATCAGCGTATAAATCATCGTAGTTGCTTTGACCCGCCCGGGTATCGGAACCCATGGGATCTCGGTCTTTGTTTCGCCAAACTCCAAAAGGGCTTATGCCGAATCTAAGCTGAGGATCTATGGCCTTCAGTGTGTCTCCACAGGCTTTAATGAATGAATTGATATTATCTCTTCTCCAATCGGCCCGGGACCAGCCCGCACCGTACTTTTCATAGGTTAATTGATCGTTAAATTCCTGACCATCTGATTTATAGGGGTAAAAATAATCATCAAAATGAATACCATCTACTGGATATTTTCTAGCAACTTCCGCAATGATTTTTATGGCATATTTTCTCACTTCGGGAATACCGGGGTCAAAATAAAGCCGGTTGCCATAGTTGACAAACCATTGGGGATTTTGCTTTACTACGTGACTTCTTGCCAATGTCGTTAGGTCATCGCTCAGCGATGCTCTGAATGGGTTGAACCAGGCATGTAACTCCATACCCCTGCGGTGACATTCTTCAATCCAAAATGCCAAAGGGTCGTAATAGGGTTTGGGTTTAAATCCCTGTTTACCGCTCAACCATATTGACCAGGGTTCAAAAGATGACTCATACAATGCGTCAGCTGCAGGTCTTACCTGAAGAAATACGGCATTCAATCCCTGCGATTGATGTAAATCCAATAACTTCAGGGCCTCCTGTTTTTGATGAGCAGTGGACAGCCCTGGCTGGGAAGGCCAATCGATATTAAGTAATGAAGCCACCCAGACTCCTCTCAACTCATATTTATTATTCTGAGCCTGTGTGGACAGTGCTGCAAACATGTAGCACCCCATTAAAATTAGCCTTATATTTAAGTATGGATAGCGTTGCACCTTTGCAAAGAAAATACCTGGCCGCCGGTATTAAAAATTATTTCGGAGCGATAATCTTATTATGTAACGTTTGGGCCTGTGGTCCCCCGGCTGAAAATCCGGATTCACAGCCGGAGGTGGTAGCCGCTTCAGATTTAACCATCCCATCCGAAGATGCACCGATAACACCCACCAGCGAGCTTGAAAAATCCTTAATCAATGCCGGACTGGTAGATGTTCAGAGTCTTGACAGTTCCATTATGGTAGATCTGAAATACTCCAGCATCGATAATTTTGTAGGCGTGGATGTTTATGGCGAACTGGAACGATGTTATCTTCAACCGGAGGTAGCGGAAAAACTGGCTGAAGCTCAAAAACACCTTTCTTCCCAGCGTCCAGGTTATCGCTTATTAATCTATGACGGAGCACGTCCCAGGTCGGTGCAGCAAATACTATGGGACACCCTGCAAAAACCGGAAGATCTAAAACCTTTATACGTAGCTGATCCCCAAGAGGGATCTATCCACAACTACGGGTCGGCAGTAGATCTTACTATTGCTGATGAGCAAGGCAAACCCTTGGATATGGGTACACACTATGACTTTTTCGGTGAATTAGCATACCCCACCAAAGAAGATGAATTATTATCGCAAGGACTACTATCTCAAACTCAGATAGAAAACAGAAACCTGTTAAGAACTGTCATGAAGCAAGCAGGATTTAGCGGTATTGATACTGAGTGGTGGCATTTCAATGCCTACTCCCGTAAAAAAGCTCAAGAGTTATATCAGGTCATTCCCTGAACTGGTCAGTGGTAATACCAGCCATTGCCCCAGTTACTATAAGAGTCATGAGTCAATGGGTAAAGGAAGCCGTTAATTACGGCGTGCCTAATTTGGTCCCTATCAGCCAGCAGGAAACTGGCGGGTTTCTCAGGTTCAAGATCCCAGTTAGGTTGGGCATTTTCATTCAGCAGATCCAGTGGATAGCTGTGAGTGGTTTCTGGCAGCCGCCTTACTCTCAGCCCCGTATATCCCTGTTTCATCAGCCCCATAGGATCAATACCACCAGCCTGTTCCACGCTATCAAAGATCTCAGGAAACACTTTAGGTGATAGGTAGTGGAGGTCTTTTCCATCTAATTCTTCATACCCATGCATGGAAGAGAGATCTCCCAAATCCTCAATAAGGCCCCGGTGATATAATGGCAAATTTCCCCGGTGATCCAGCTCCTCTCGACGAATGGCTACATCCAAATGATACGGTGAATGCTCATCAGAATTTATCTCGAGTCTACGGATTACCAGATCATGTAAATTGCTTTGGTTCTGGGGAATTTCCCAGTAATGCGATTCCGGGATCTTTTGGTAGGTATTATCGGCGATCAGTCTGACAGCTAAAACTAGTGCCAGGAAATTCAACTCACGGATGTACTGCTTTTCGGGATCGTCTGGCCAAGCTCCGGATTCTACCAGTATGGTTCGGATACCTGAACTTTGCATCAATTCCCCAAAAGCTCTTGGTTCATAGGCGTCGTCATATCTCCCAATCCGTCCCTTAAGAAGAGGCTGGAGACATGCGGCCAAACCACCTATCAGTTGCATTGCTTCCCTCCTACTGGTATTGATTGCTTTGGACTGATCATAAGCTGGAGCCAGAAACGATAATGCCGCCGTAGCCGGCCCGTCACCGGGGGTATAATAGTTATTTTGATCATGGAGGTTAAATGCGAAATCAGGCCTAAGTTTCTCCGCAAAATCTTTTAAAAGTCTACTTTCCGGGCATTCCAATCTTCGGGCATCCCTATTCATATCTATAGCCATGGCCGTGCGACGATGAAACAACTGCGCACCATCAGGATTTAACATAGGAATAAAATACAAGCTTAGTTTGGAATGTAGATCTTGGCCATGTTGAATACCCGGGGCAACAAGAAAAGACCATAGATCTATTAGCGCCAGGGTAGCCGTGGCCTCATTACCATGCATCTGGGACCAAAACAATATTTTTTTGGGGCCTATTCCCCACTTGACCAGGTATATTTCTCGCTGCTGAAAGGACCTGCCTAATACCTTTACTTCAAACTGGGATGCTTCCAGGTGTTCTAAGTGCTTTTGCAGCTCAACATGCTTAAAGCGGCGGTTCGCAAAATCTGCTGCCCTATGCTTAGGGTACTGTTCCACAAGTTGACCCAGCAATTTCCGCATTGATGGCAACGGCCAGTCTGGTGAGGTCATATTTCCAGTGACATAGTGCATTTATATAAAATATCCTAAATTAACAGCTTCCTTGGCAAATAGTAAAACCGAAATTGTTTCCATTCACTCTTAAGACAGGTGGTCGAATTTTATACTACACAGCCTGTATTGGCGTCCTGGGCTTTTTGGGATGCACTTCATTCCAAAAAAACTTCATCAAGGAAATCAATGAATCACCACATCTAAAAAATAATTTTACCGGATTTGTTCTCCTGGACCCCCAGGATGGACAAATCTTATTGGAGCACCAGGGGGAACGGTATTTCACCCCAGCCTCTAATACCAAATTGTTCACTTTCTACCTATCCCAGAGAGTTTTAGGTGATTCCATACCTTCGTTTCGCTATGTGCAGACAGCCGACAGCCTGTGGATCTGGGGTACAGGAGATCCTACCACCTTACACGTTGATTTTAATCAGCAAAGACTACTTGATTTTCTCCGGGTCAAGCGGATAACTTTAGTAAAAGATAGAGGATCTGAACCGAAATACGGCCCCGGATGGTCCTGGGATGATTACCAGGATCCCTACCAAATGGAAAAATCCACTTTTCCGGTCTACGGTAATGCCCTAAACCTGGAGTGGGACTCCATCACTCAAAGCTTACAAGTAGTGCCTGATTTTTTTAAGCAAAACCTGGTGGTCCCCAATGAAGAAAATGGTCACAAGCGCGAATTAAATGAGAATATATTTTACTACTATTACCAAAAGCAACAGCCGGTAGTCATACCGTTTATTACCAGTTACCCTTTAACCGCAACATTACTAGGCCATGCTTTAAAAGATACGGTGGCTGTTGAGCCTTATAGGCCAGCCCCTGAGAGTGCCTCAATCTGGTATAGTCATCCAACAGATTCTGTGCTCCGTCCCATGCTGCAGCAAAGTGATAATTTCATGGCCGAGCAGTTGGTTTTGCTTTGCTCCCAGCAGCTATTTGGAGAATCCGACAGCAAAAGAACTATACTTTATGCATTAGACACCTTACTTCCGGACCTTCCGCAAAGACCAGAGTGGGTGGATGGATCAGGTTTAAGCCGGTATAATATGTTTACACCCCAAACCATAGCAGCTTTATTGCTTCAACTTTATCGGGAAATACCTAGTGAACGGCTATTTCATTTATTGCCAGCAGGCGGAGAATCCGGGACTATTGAGGATCTCTATAAAGCTAACCCACCCTATATATATGCCAAAACCGGCACTTTGCGCCATAACCATGCCCTTTCCGGCTATCTTTTGACCAAGAAAGGAAGAGTGCTTATTTTTAGTTTTATGCATAATCACTTTACCAAAGGCAGTTTGGTGATAAAAAGAGAAATGGAGCGTTTACTAAGGCAAATACATAATCACTACTAATTTTCCCCCGGTTTTATTTAGTTTTATTCAATTGTATGAAATTAAACATATTGCTATTCGGCATCGCCAAGGACATTGTGGGCAAACAAAAGCTGGAGCTTGACGGAACAGGTTATAGGGATGTCAGATCCCTCAGGAACTACCTGAGACAAAAGTTTCCCGATATTAGGGAATTAAGCTATTTCAAGATAGCGGTCAATCAGGAATTCGCTGAGGATTCTCAACCCCTGCATGAAGGAGATGAAATAGCCTTAATTCCACCGGTCAGCGGAGGTTAGTATGAGTGATAATCTGATCTTCATAACGTCCCAGCCCCTTGATCTAAAACAGGTCCTGTCCCTGGTTAAGGTAGCCCATCATGGAGGAGTTGACATCTTTATAGGAACGGTGCGCAGCCACACCAAGGGAAGAAAGGTAGTAAGACTGGAGTATGAGGCTTACCAGGGTATGGCTCTCTCCGAAATGGACAAGATTGCCCAACAGGTAGGCAAGCGCTGGCCGGAAGCCCGGATAGCAATCCACCATCGCACCGGTACACTGGATATAGGAGAAGCCGCAGTGATCATTGCGGTATCCACCCCTCATAGGGCACAGGCATTTGAAGCTTGCCGCTATGCTATAGATACTTTAAAAGAAAACGTTCCCATCTGGAAGAAGGAAATATTTGAGGATGGTGAAGTATGGGTAGCCGCTCACCCTTGAGCAGCCCTGATTCGAACTCTAATGGATTTTGAAACCGGAGTATGGCTTTTTCTAGCGGTAAGGGTAACTGGTACTAAAGGATTGGCTTCCGGGAAATAAGTAGCCAAATTACCCCTGGTGATGGGGTATGCCACTAATTTAAAATTGTATACGGTTCGCTGTCGTCCTTCATATTCGCTGTAGACATCAACCCAACTACCGGCCTTCAATCCAGCATCTTCAATATCCTGTGGATGCATGAACAATACCCGTCGTCCGTTAATTATTCCCCGGTAGCGGTCATCCAGTCCATATATGGTAGTATTAAACTGGTCATGGCTTCGAATGGTCATCAACATGTATTGGCCCTCAGCCAACCGGTTATCTGGTAGGTCAACTGGGGTAAACCTGGCAAAACCATTGATAAACTGTCCGGCTCTAGCTACGTTGGGTAATAAAAACCCTCCGGGCTGCTCCAGTTTCTGATTATAATGCTCAAAACCGGGAATCACTTCAGCAATCGAATCGCGAATTTTATCATAATCGGAAACCCAGTCTTGCCAAATAGTAGAAGGGGCTTTCAAAGTGCAGCAGGCTATTCCGGCCACAATTGCCGGTTCACTTTTTAGCATCGTGGAAACAGGTTTCAGGTAACCTTGTGAACTATGTACCACCCCCATAGAGTTCTCCACGCTAACCTTTTGTAGGCCACCATCCTGTCGGTCCAGATCTGTGCGAGACAGACAAGGCAGAATTAATGCTGTTTTTCCCGTAACCAGGTGACTGCGATTTAATTTTGTGGAGATCTGTACCGTGAGATCACAGGCTTGTAAGGCCTCAGAAGTGTAGTCGGTATCTGGAGCCGCTGAGTGAAAATTCCCACCCAAACCGATGAAAACCTTTACCCTTCCCTGGTGCATAGCTTTGATGGCCTCCACAGTGTTATAACCCTCCTGGGATGGAGGGCTGAAATCGAAAACATTGGCTAGTTTATCTATCCACGGAGGCGACTTTTCCCATATACCCATGGTCCGGTCCCCCTGAACATTGCTGTGTCCTCTGACCGGGCAACTGCCAGCACCCGGTTTGCCGATGCTACCCTTTAAAAGCAACAGATTCACGATCTCCTGGATGGTGGCCACTGCATTCTCATGCTGAGTGAGTCCCATGGCCCAGCAAATGATCATCTTAGGGTTATTTTGAATAACTTGTGCGGCCTCTGCTATTTGGTCTGCACTAAGTCCACTTTCCTGATAAAGCGAAGACAAAGATTGCTGTTCAAGCTTTTTTAAAAAATCCTGATATCCCCTGGTACGGGAACGTATAAAGTCCTGATCAAATACCTCACCCGGGTGCTGTTGCTCTTCCTTCCATAATTGCAACATAATGGCTTTGAGCATTGCGATATCTCCGTTTACTTTAACCGGCAGATAGAGATCGGAAATTGCAGTGGTTTTACCGGAAAGACCAGACAAAGTCTGCGGGTTTTGGAAACCTATTAGCCCCGCTTCCGGTATTGGGTTGGCAGTAATAACCTTGGCTCCTTTTGACTTGGCTTTTTCCAAAGCAGTCAGCATCCTGGGATGATTAGTTCCCGGATTTTGGCCCATTATCAGGATGAGATCAGTTTCATAGAAATCTTGCAAAGTTACTGACCCCTTACCTATCCCCAAGGTTTCTGCCAGTGCCACTCCACTGGACTCATGGCACATGTTTGAGCAATCGGGAAGGTTGTTGGTACCAAACTGTCGGGCCATCAACTGGTACATAAATGCCGCTTCATTACTGGTACGGCCGCTGGTGTAGAACACCGCTTCATTTGGAGAGTTTAGCTCTCTTAAGCTGGAACCAATAAGCTCAAAAGCTTGCTGCCACTCGATGGCGGTATAATGGTTGCGACCAGGCTCCAATATCAAAGGTTCCTTAATACGTCCCAGCTGGCCCAGTTCAAAATCAGTAAATACTGAAAGTTCCTGAATCGAGTGTTTCTTAAAAAACTTGCGACCTATACTTTTTCTGGTGGCCTCCTCAGCAATGGCCTTAACACCATTCTCACAATACTCTCCCAATGAACTGCGATCATCGTCCGGATCAGGCCATGCGCAACCCGGGCAATCAGTCCCTTTTACCTGATTGAGTTTAAATAAGGCTTTCACCCCTCTTACCAGGCCAACCCGGGAACTCACCAACTTTCCGGCCTCCCAGATTGCTTTTTTTCCCGCAGCATACTGCTGGGGAGGGTAATCCCGCACCGGATCAGGTTCAGAAGGGGCTCTAAAAGGTACAGGGTCTCTGGACATTTAATTATTATTCGATTCCGGAAAGTGTACCAGTTGCTCTTGCTTCAATTCTGGGCGTTCAATTTGAATTTTCAAAGTTTCGCCATCAGCCACCGGCACTTCACCGCTAATTATCGGGTTGCTTTGATCAATCCAGGACTTGGCTAAGTTTCTGGGAATCATTACCATGACAAAGGGATGATTGAGTGATGCTTCAATTTGCTGGGATTGGTCGGTGATTTTAACACAATAGATCAATTTTTGGCGATAACCGAATGGAACATCCTGTTCAACTTTTGAATTGTTTTTGAACTTTTGCCAATCCTCACTGCTTAGGCGCAGACGCAGATTGTTTCCTTTTATACTGATCTTCATGCTTTAGTTTATTTGGAAGGCGTTGAAAACGATGGCCCCCATGGTAAATATTAAATCTGTTAGGTCTTAAAAAACCGATCAAGCTAATGTTGAATTTAACCGCCATCTCAACTGCCAGGCTGGAAGGAGCACCAATACCGGCTATGAACTGAATTCCGCCCATGATAGCCTTTTGCATCAATTCAAAGCTGATCCTGCCGCTCAATAACAGTATACTATCAGATAACGGGAGACTTCCTTCATTCAAAGCAGCTCCTATGGCTTTATCCAGGGCATTATGCCGGCCTACATCCTCTTTTAAGTATCGTAAATCTCCCCGTACATCGAAAATACCAGCGGCATGGATGCCACCAGTATGACGAAACACGGTTTGTTGGTTATTCAGCTTTTCCGGCAGTGAAGTTAGAACTTCCGGATTAACCAGGGGCCCCGGACCAGGGAGTGACGGTAGTGCTCGCTTTACCGCTTCCATGGAAGCTTTACCGCAAATACCACAACTCGAATTCAAATATACATGCCTCTTCAGGTGCCGCCAGGAAAACCTGGTTTCGGCAGACAGCCTTACCTTTACGCTGTTGCCACTGCCCTCGTCATCCGAAAAGCAGGGACGGATGGAAATTATTTCATCACAGTGCCTTATAATGGCCTCTGTATACAAAAAACCCCTGATCAGATCGAGGTCATCACCCGGGGTGCGCATGGTAATAGCCAAAGACCGAAAACCTCCTTGCTTTTGATTTTCCACACCCAAAAGTATTTCCATAGGCTCTTCCACAGATAATAGGTCCTGGGCTTGGCTCAAGCGGCCTTCCTGATAGGATTCTAGGGAGCAATTGGTAACGGGATATAGGGACATCGGTCAATTTGGTAGCCCTAATAAATATAGGGATAAAGCACCGAAATATTTTACTGGTAAGATTTTTTTGGAAGTTGAACTAATAGTTTTGGCCTTAAAGCGTTATTAACTATCTTTCGAAACCAAATTTTTTTCTTTTCTGCTATGAACGGATCACATATTATTAAATTACTTGTTGCCGGACTACTGGTTTTTTCATCCTGTTCCAGTAGCAAGTTTAATTACCAGTCGGCTTATAAGTTTAGTCATTACCAGTACCAGAAAACTACTCCTGCAAAAGCACCGGCTCCGGTAGCCAGCTTAAAACCGGTCCAGGTTCCTGCTCAGCACATGCCTTCAGACCAGAAACTTCGGGAACTGCAGCAACAACAAGCTGAAAAGGCTGCTGGCGCCCTGGCGGCCAACTATAAAACCACCTCCAGAGCTGAACGGAAGGCCATGAGAAAAGATATTAGGCAGCAATTCAAGAAAGTGCGGCAGAACATGAAGGCGGCTGAGAAAGAGGCCCGTCAGCAGGATGTTGTGTTCAACAAGAAAATGTACATTGGGCTGGTGGTATTACTTGCCGGTATCGTGGTGGCTATTCTGGCCTCCGGTGAAGTTGGCGCTTTGGCCATTATTGTGGGTGTAGCCCTGATCGCTTGGGGATTCATTGAACAGGCCTGACCTCAAAATGAATGAGTGAATGAATGATTGAGTGATTGAATGAGTGAATGAATGATTGAGTGAATGAATGGCTATTTGCCGATGTACAATGCATTAGGAGGTTGTGGATATGCAGCCGTCGTGTCTCACAACTCTAAGCCGGCTTGATGATTGCCCTCTAAAAGCTGTTTCAATTCCACCATATCAATGAACATTTAAAATTATCGACTCTACGTCATCCTGGTTTTATGTGTTTTAGAATAACGATAACGATAGAATGGAAAAGTGCGTTGTTATTGACGAATTCCACTAGACCGTCATTGCAATGAGCATAGCGAAGAAGCAATCTCATTCAAGTGATGATCTTCACTTTTAATTATTAGCCTATTAAAACCATCTTTCGGATTTTCGCGCTCGTGCTCCTTGCGGAACAGGGGGATCACCGCGTCCCTACGGTCCTCGCGATGACGATAGGAAGGTATTATTCTCTAAACTGGTGGTAGAATTTTTTACGACCTACACCAACACTCCACAGTCACACCTTTATTACAGATAGTCATTTATGAAGTCATCCAAGTTCATAAATTCGGTCGTAGCACATGTTACGACCAGTATTAGCATGGATCGAACTAGGGTCGTCATTGCCATGAGCATAGCGAAGAAGCAATCTCATTCATGGGATGATCTTCACGTTTAATTATTAGCCTATTAAAAACCATCCTTCGGATTTCGCGCTCGCGCTCCTTGCTGAACAGGGGGATCACCGCGTCCCTACGGTCCTCGCGATGACGATAGGAAGGTATTATTCTCTAAACTGGTGGTAGAATTTTTTACGACCTACACCAACACTCCACAGTCACACCTTTATTACAGATAGTCATTTATGAAGTCATCCAAGTTCATAAATTCGGTCGTAGCACATGTTACGACCAGTATTAGCATGGATCGAACTAGGGTCGTCATTGCGATGAGCATAGCGAAGAAGCAATCTCATTCATGGGATGATCTTCACGTTTAATTATTAGCCTATTAAAAACCATCCTTCGGATTTTCGCGCTCGTGCTCCTTGCTGAACAGGGGGATCGCCGCGTCCCTACGGTCCTCGCGATGACGATAGGAAGGTATTATTCTCTAAACTGGTGGTAGAATTTTTTACGACCTACACCAACACTCCACAGTCACACCTTTATTACAGATAGTCATTTATGAAGTCATCCAAGTTCATAAATTCGGTCGTAGCACATGTTACGACCAGTATTAGCATGGATCGAACTAGGGTCGTCATTGCGATGAGCATAGCGAAGAAGCAATCTCATTCATGGGATGATCTTCACGTTTAATTATTAGCCTATTAAAAACCATCCTTCTGATTTTCGCGCTCGTGCTCCTTGCTGAACAGGGGGATCACCGCGTCCCTACGGTCCTCGCGATGACGATAGGAAGGTAGGGTGTGTTGTTATAACGATTTGCCGTTAGACCTTCATTACTATATGCAACTAACAACGTGATTATAAATAGGCATCATTTCCAATTCATGTAGGACCATCACCCAATGAACTAACAATTTCGTTCAAATTAAATTGCTCCCTAAAACAA
Organism: Cyclobacteriaceae bacterium; assembly: GCA_965224285.1. Taxonomy (GTDB): domain Bacteria; phylum Bacteroidota; class Bacteroidia; order Cytophagales; family Cyclobacteriaceae; genus JAJCYK01. The sequence goes on along the minus strand of OZ245043.1, from coordinate 218,604 downwards.
TCTTGGATTTGCCGGTTAGTTCTGGTTCCGGAATCCTCGATCTTTTCATAAAGCTGTATGAATACCACATCTTCAGATACTTGCTCGATCATATAAACACCCTCAAAGCTTAGAAGTTTAAGTTTGGGAAATACTTCAAAGCTGTGTTTTCCAAAATACATTTTCCAGGTTGCGCCAACCCACATACTGGGAATTAGATCCAGCCTACCTGGATGGTCACGGGTATCAATTAGCTCCATTCCATGAGTTTTATCAAAGTATTTCCTCAGGTGTTCATGCGGTTTGTTAAAATAATCGTAGTTGGAAATAAATTGTTCAGACTCCATCATATAAATTAAGCTTATCTCACCTACCTCAATTCGTAATTCGTCTTTCGTAATATTTCGTAATTCGTAATTCTAATTTGCCCCTAACTCCTTAAGCACTCTCCGGTATTCGTCAGGGCTATTCACATTGGTCAGCTCTCGTGGATCAGGTGGCTGGAGCTGCGCAATGTCGGAGTTAATAAGCACCTTACGCGGACAGCTGTATCCCTGACTTAAAAATTGCAATAAAACCATATAACATTTGGGCTCCCAAATGGTAATCAGTGGTTCTGGAAAGTCAGTTTGGGGATTGTTAAAAGCGGTAGCAATTTTACTGTGGTCCCGGTTTTGCAGCAAGAAATCCAGGGTCGATTTCTTAAGCAGCGGAAGATCACAGGCTACGCATAACCAGGCCGCATTAGGATCAAATTGCAAGGCGGTCAGGATGGCCCCCAGAGGTCCCAACTGCTTAAAGCTATCAGTCAGTATCGGCAATTCATCATTCATCTCATCCAGTTGTTGCTCCCGGCAGCTAACCCAGGTATCCAGCCCCAAAGAGTTTAATTGATCCGCCAAATGTCTACGCTGAGTTTGCCCGTGATAGTTTAAAGCTCCTTTATCCTGTTGCATTCTCTTACTTTCACCGCCCGCCAGCACCAGGCCTTTTACTGCGGGTATCCGATCAATTACCCAGGAACTGAACCATTTTATAATGGCTTCGGTCTGCTCCCATCGATATACGGGCAATCCATTTACCAATGCCGCTAAATAACCGGGTATACCATCTGCCTCAGGGGTTAGGATCACCATTATGGGATCTGAGATTCGGTCCATCTTCTTCTCCAGTGGCTTTTTAGGATCGACGATCAAGATCTGGCGCTGAGCCTTGAAATGATTGCCATTCACCAGCACTACATCACAGTCATTTAAATTTTTCCGCTGTTGAAATGCATTCGGTTCATCGATAAAATCCAGTCTTTTAAAGTTGATCTTATCGGTATAAGCCAGGTATGCCCCGTGATTGAGGGCAGGCTCCTGCTCGAGGGCCGCGGCTTTATGGTCTGCATCGATAAAAGATACCTTATTGGAACCGGAAAGGGCTGAGATCAAATGGCCTGCCAGCTGCTTGATCTTGCCACATGGCGTTCCCATAAGGGCTACTTCATTTCTACCGAAGTATCCCAGATCCGGTTTGGTCAACTTCACATGTTTCTGGTGCCCGTTATGATTGCCTGTGGAAGTCATTTTTACCTCCTGTTTTTTTTAATAATCGGGTTTTCTCAATGGAAATATTATGGGAAAACGCCTTGCACATATCGTAGATAGTGAGGGCCGCCACCGAAGCTCCGGTCAGCGCCTCCATTTCCACCCCGGTTTTGCCGGTAATACTGACTGAACACCTGATCCATACTTTTACCTGGTCGGTGTTGATATCGATCTTACAGTTTTCAATGGGCAACGGATGACACAAGGGGATAAGTTCCCCGGTCTTTTTAGCCGCCATGATCCCGGCAGTAACCGCAGTTTGGAATACCGGCCCCTTTTTGGTATTAATTTCACCTTGCTCCAACTTGCTCATGATCTCCTCATCCAACATTACCACACTTTCCGCAATAGCCGTACGATGAGTAACCGCCTTATTGCCTACATCTACCATGGTAGGGTTGCCCTGGCTATCAAGATGGGTAAAACTTTTATCTGCTTCCATGATCCCCCATTTTATTCATTAAATTAGAGATTATTATGGACATATTATAGTTTATGATCACCGTAACGCAAGCTGAGCAACTGATCCTGAAACACCACCTGTCTCTGGGCACCGAGTCTGTCCCGCTGATCAATGCCTATAACCGCACCACTGCCGAGCCTATCTCAGCTGACCGACCATTTCCCCCATTCGACCGGGTCACCATGGATGGTATTGCCATTAAGTATGAAGGTTGGAATTCAGGATTGAGAAAATTTGTCGTTAAAAGCGTTCAGGCAGCGGGCAGTCCTCCTGAACAGCTTGGTCACCCGGGAAATTGTATTGAGGTGATGACCGGTGCAGTATTGCCTATCGGCAGTGACACGGTGATTCCATACGAACATCTCAGAAAGCTTACCACAGAATACCAGGTGCTGGAAGGTCCTAACTCCGGACAAAATGTGCACCGGGAGGGCAGTGATCGCCACCAGGGGAACCAGATCGTCCCCCGGGGCAGCGTATTGGGAGCGCCGGAGATTGGAGTGGCGGCTACCGTGGGCAAAAGTCTGGTAAAGGTAGTTGCCTTACCTCAAATCGCCATCATATCTACCGGCGACGAATTGGTTGGTATCGCTGAAACTCCCCTGCCCCATCAGATCAGAAGCTCCAATGCCCATACTCTGGCCAGGGCCTTATGGCATTGGGGCATACAACCGCAGCTCCATCATCTGGTCGACGACCTGAAAGGCACCAAGAACCGATTGAAGTCATTATTAAAGAAGTATCCCATACTCATACTCAGCGGCGGTGTATCAAAGGGAAAATTTGACCTGGTGCCGCAGGCCCTGGAAGAGTTGGGAGTGAATAAGGAATTTCATCGCATCGGCCAGCGCCCCGGTAAGCCATTCTGGTTTGGACATCATCCGGAAAGCAAAAATCTTATCTTTGCCTTCCCGGGAAATCCGGTTTCCTCGTTTATGTGTTTTATCCGGTATTTTAAACCCTGGATGAACCGGGAATTGGGATATCCGGTAGATCCTCTGCACGCTGTACTCAAAAAAGAAATCAATTTCACTCCTGATCTCACCTATTTTGCCCAGGTAAAAATCGAATTCTCAGGAGAACACTGTTGCGCATGGCCAGTGGAAGGTCATGGCTCCGGCGACCTGGCCAATCTGGTAGATGCCGATGGTTTTTTAGAATTGCCTGCTCACAAAAAACAATTCAAACAGGGAGAGATCTACCCTGTTCACTTATACAGGGACCTGTAGCCGCTGCGCTGCCAATCTCTGATAGTATCGATATTATGGGCTCCATGAAATATATCTACATAGGGCAAGGCGGCCTTCATGCCCCTCACCTGCGGTTTAAAACCGGGTTTACCGGCATGAGGATTAAACCAGATCACTTTGAATACCTGACGTTGGATATATTGCATGGACTGCTCTAATAACTTTGTCTCTCCCAAATCCCACCCGTCACTTATGATCAATACCACCGTGCGCCTGCTCAGCCGATGTTTTCCATATTCATGGATAAATTGATCTAGTGATGCTCCGATACGGGTTCCGCCAGACCACTTCTTAAAATTAGTAAGGAGATCACGGTAGGTCCCCTGTTTCAGGGAGGGAGTGATCCGATTCAGTTCACTGCTAAATATAAAAGTCTCTATGGATTTAAAAGCAGTCTGAAATGCAAATAGCAATTGCAAGGTAAACTTGCTAAAGATCTCCATGGATCGGCTGGTATCGCACAGCAGCACCAACTCCAGCTTTTTAGGTTTCTTCTCTTGAAATTTTAGATCCAATATCTCCCCATATTGGATATTGGAGCGAATTGACCTGCGTATATCCGGAAATGAAGGTTTATTGGATGGGCTAAACCGTCTTCCGGGTCGATTGGACCAATCCAAGGCAAACTTTCTTAAAAGACATACTAATTCCCTGACCTGGTTTTCCTGATCCATTGAGAACTTGCTATCCGTCAGATTACCCTCACTATAAAAAGCTGATTCTACCCTGCGATCTACATCGTGCTGGAACAGCCAATTTTTCAATTCGGTGAATTTAGGTTTTTGCTGAGGCTTATCCACTCTGGGCCGGGTGTTGGGTTTAGATTTTGAGTTGAAGCTTTTGAAAAGACTACCCCAGAATTCATCGAAGACCAAGTCAAACCCCTGAAATTGGGTGGGGTTTTTACAAAAATTAAGCTTTAAAATTAACCTGAACTCGTCCCAGCTGCTGCCTGGTGTATTAGCTAACACTGACATGGCTTCCTGCTCCTCGAATGGGCCGATGGTAAATTCATGCTCTCTAAGAAATCTGCAGAAATCCACAATTTGACGGCTGAGGGATCCGGGATGCTTAAATTTTTCAGGAGTTATCATCCAATTTTGAGGTCACTCCCACTTTTTCCCATAATTCGGTAAGCGAATCCTGTGTATGCCGGGTATCTTGCCAATCTTTGATCACCAAACCCAGGGTCTGGGAGATGATCTCCTTATCGAGATGATCGATATGCATGGTTGCCAAAGCCCTGGCCCAGTCCAGGGTTTCAGCAGTTCCCGGGACTTTGTCCAATCGCATTTGCCTTACTTCCTGCATAAAAACGCATATTTCCCTGGCCAGATCTTTGTCGATCTCCGGTATCTTGCGGTAGACTATGGCCAATTCCTTTTCCAAATCAGGGTAGTCGATCCATAAGTAAAGGCAGCGTCTTCTGAGAGCATCGGATAACTCCCGGATGCGGTTACTGGTTATCACCACCATGGGGATATGCCTCGCTTCGATAGTCCCGACCTCAGGTATGGAGATCTGCCAATCCGACAACAGCTCCAGTAAAAAACTTTCGAATTCCTCGTCGGCGCGGTCAATTTCATCAATTAATAACACCGGCGGGCTTTCGCTATCAATTGCATCCAATAGTGGCCTTTTCAATAAAAACTCCCGACTGTAAATATTCTGTTCTTTTTCTTCCAGGCTTTTTCCATCCTGTTCCGACATTTTTAGATAAAGTAACTGTCTGGGATAATTCCACTCGTATAAACTGTGGTTCAGGTCCAGCCCTTCGTAGCACTGTAACCTGATCAGGCGAGTTTCCAGCGCTGCAGCCAGTACCTTGGCAATTTCCGTTTTACCCACCCCGGCCGGTCCTTCCACCAATAACGGCTTCTGCAAGAGCCTGGACAGGTGCATGCTCATGGTAATGGCTGGGTCACTAACGTAACCTTCCCCCTCCAGAAGCTCCCTGGTTTTATCTAATGATGATGGCTTCATGTTGAAAATTGAATTGGCGGGTCTGTGTAGAACCCGCCAATATAAAGTAAATGTTTTAGCTAGAGTCTATTATTACAAGGCTACTGCCTCTAAAGCTCTTCTAGCGTAGACAGTGGCCAGGTGGCGTCGGTAGTCTCCCGAGGCAAAATGATCACTCATCATATCTGCATCTGAAGCAGCTTTTTCCGCTGCCTCCGCAATGGTATCCTTGGAAAGCTGCTTGCCCTGCAACATTTCCTCCACTTTATGATCTCTAAATGGAGTACTTGATATTCCGGTAAACGCCAATCTAACTTGCTCAAAATTCCCATTATCCTTTATGACCACAGCGGCGCATCCCAATATGGCAAACCGGCTGGCCGGGTGCTCAAATTTTAGATACGTTGAATTGCTGCTATTACTCACAGGGATGCGAATTTCAGTAATTATATCGCCATCATCCAGGGCGGTGGTAAACAATCCCTTGAAAAAGTCGGAAGCGTTTACCTTTCGGATACCCGAAACATTTCGTATCACCACTTCGGCGTCGGCAGCCAGTAATGAAGCGGGCCAATCAGCTGCGGGATCCGCATGAGCGATGCTTCCTCCAATAGTACCCCGATTACGCACTTGAGTATCACCGACCACCATGGCAGTTTCCATTACCATGGGTAATTTTTCACTGATCAGGTCGGAAGTTGCCAATTGACCATGGGTGGTTCCAGCGCCAATTACCACCTGATCTCCATCCTCTTTAATATAATTGAGTTCCTTAATGCCTGCAATATCAATGAGTGATCCTGGGGTATTAAATCTCAGTTTCATGGCGGGCAATAAACTATGTCCTCCGGCCAGTAATTTAGCATCCGGACCATGCTGAGTTAACAACTCCAGTGCTTCATCTACTGATCCAGCTCTATAGTATTTAAAATTTGACGGTATCATATGGCAGCCTCCTCAGTTTGTTTTTGTTTTTGCATTGATTTCCAGACCCGTTCAGGTGTCAGGGGCATGGTAATATCCTTAACCCCGTAGGGTGATAAGGCATCCAGCACAGCATTGACTACAGCCGGCGTGGCCGCAATTGTGCCTGCCTCACCTGCTCCTTTTACCCCTAAAGGATTGTGTGGGCACGGGGTCACCGTGCGGTCCAACTCGAACATAGGAAGATCATCAGCCCTAGGCATGGAATAATCCATATAGGACGCGCTTACCAGCTGTCCGGTCTCATCGTAAATAGCGCCTTCCAGCAAGGCTTGACCAATGCCGTGTGCAATTCCCCCGTGCAACTGCCCATCAACGATCATCGGGTTGATTACGTTACCCACGTCATCACAAGCTACGAAGCGCTCTAATTTTACTCGACCTGTGTCAGGATCGACCTCAACCACGGCAATGTGGGCGCCAAACGGGTAGGTAAAATTGGCGGGGTCGTAGAAACTGGCAAAGTCCATCCCTGGTTCCAGGCCTTGTGGGTAGTCGTGAGGCACATACGCGGTGAGCGCTACATCTCCAAATCCGATGGATTTATCCGAACCCTTCACGGTCCATTTACCTTCTTTATATTCGAGGTCCGATTCCGCGGCTTCGAGTTTATGAGCCGCTATCCTGGCCCCTTTTTCCAGCACTTTGTCGATACTTTTCATGATAGCACTGCCACCCACTGCCAAACTTCGGGAACCGTAAGTACCCATCCCGAAAGCCACCGACTCCGAATCACCATGAACAATTTCCACGTCTTCCATGGGAATGCCCAACTTATCTGCCACTACTTGGGCGAAAGTTGTTTCGTGCCCCTGACCGTGCGAGTGGGATCCCACATAGACGCTTACTTTACCGGTCGGTTGTACCCTGACCTGAGCGGATTCGTATAGTCCTGCCCTGGCTCCCAGAGAGCCCACTACCGCAGAAGGCGCTATCCCGCAAGCCTCTATGTAGGTGGAGAAACCAATGCCCAGTAATCTTCCTTCCTCGCGGGCCTGTGCTTGCTGAGCCCTGAAATCTTCATAATCTATCATTTCCAAGGCTTTCTCCAATACTTGCTTATAATTACCGCTATCGTATTGCAAGGCTACCTGGGTTTGATAACCTTCTTGCTCAATACCATCGAAAGGAGGAATGAAATTTTTATACCTCAACTCCGCGGGATCAATATTCATTTCTCTAGCGGCATTGTCCATAAGACGTTCTAACAGGTAAGTAGCCTCCGGCCTTCCGGCGCCTCTCAGAGCATCTACCGGAGTTGTATTGGTAAACACCGCGGTGAGGTCGATATAAATAGCAGGAGTGGTGTAAAGCCCTTGCAGTAGGGTTCCATGCAAATAAGTGGGTACACAAGTGGAGAAAGTAGACAAATAAGCGCCCAGGTTGGCCACGGTATTGACTCTTAAGCCTACAATTTTACCTTCGGCATCAAATCCCATCTCCGCCTTGGTAACGTGATCGCGGCCCATAGTATCGGTCATGAAACTTTCATTGCGTTCCGCAGTCCACTTTACAGGTTTGTTCAGTTGCCTGGAACACCAAACCATTAAAGCCTCCTCAATGTAATGAGGTATCTTACTACCGAACCCTCCACCGACATCCGGTGACACTACTCTCACCTTATGCTCAGGTAAACCTAGAACAAAGGCAGAGAGTAGTAACCTGGTCAGATGGGGGTTTTGAGAGGTTGTGTACAAAGTGTATTTATCACTGGCGTCGTCGTAAACACCGATGGCGCTTCTGGGTTCTATGGCATTACAGATGATACGCTGATTGATAAAATCCAGGGAGGTGATATGCTCGGCTCCATCCATGGCTTTGTCCGTCGCTTCCTTGTCACCCAGTTCCCAATCATAACAAGTGTTATTAGGGATATCCTCAAACACTAAAGGCGCATCCGGTTTTAAAGCATCATCTGCTTTTACCACCGCATCCAACACCTCATAATCCACAGAGACCAACTCGGCAGCGTCTTTCGCCACCCCCGGACTTGTGGCAATAACCACCGCCACTGCATCCCCTACATAACGCACCTTATCGGCCACTAAAAGCGGATGGGGTGGCTCTTTCATGGTATCGCCATTTTTGAAGTTCACTTGCCATCCACAGGGCACACCGCTGATCCCGGCAGCGGCGATATCCTCTCCGGTGAATATTTTTGAAACACCGGGAAGCGCTTCAGCTTCGGAAGTGTCGACTCCATTGATTTTAGCATGAGCGTGATGACTACGGACTATGCAGGCATACAGCATTCCAGGCAATACCATGTCATCGGTATAGCTTCCTTTGCCGGTAAGAAAACGCTTGTCTTCAACCCGTTTAACTGATTTTCCAATAACGTTACCCATGACTTACCTCCTTTTGTTTTCGTGAAGCATGATAAATCGCCTTGACAATGTTATGATATCCGGTACAACGGCAATAATTGCCTTCCAGTCCTTTTCGTATTTCTGCCTCCGAAGGCTGTGCATTGTCCTCAAGCAGCTGCACCGCAGTCATGATCATACCTGGGGTACAAAATCCGCATTGAAGACCATGTTGCTCCTTGAAACTCTCCTGAATTGGATGAAGCTCACCATTTTCGGCTAGGCCTTCGATGGTGGTGATCTCCGCCCCGTGGGCGCTGGCGGCTAAAATTGTGCATGACTTAACCGCTTTGCCATCTACCAGAATAGTACAGGCGCCGCAACTTGAGGTATCGCAGCCTATGTGCGTTCCCGTCAATCTCAACTCCTCTCGTATATACTGCACTAATAAGGTTCGGTCATCAACTTCACTCTGATAGTTAGTGCCGTTTATAGTGACGCTAAGTGGTACTCCCATAAATAATTGATTTAATATTGAAAATTTAATTTAACCTCCCTTACAAGGTCGCTGATTCAGCCTCTCTGTTATAGGGCAAAAGGAATATAATATAAGATTTATATGCTACTTTAGCAAGGACTTGCAAAGGTGCGATCCCGGGGTTTTTAGCGTTCTGAGAATGCCAAGATCCACCAGGGGTTGAAGCTGGTCAGTCACTTAGTGGCAGAATAACAATTGATAGCGGGCGATTCTTTTTAGCTGTCCCATTTAACCGGTGTTTTAAGCTGATAGTTGGCGCTGAGGTATTCTGCCAATTCTGTTACGGTTGGGTGGTCGAAAATTATTCGAGTTCTAACTTTAATTCCTGTGGCCTTGTCCAGGTCTTTAATCAACTGGAAAACCATGAGAGAATGCCCGCCAGCATCAAAAAAATTATCGCTGGTTCCTATCTGGTCCGTTTGTAAAACCTTTCTAAAAATGTCCAGTATAATTTGTTCTAAAGCAGTGCATGCTCCCTCACCGGAGTAGTTGATGTCAGATGGATCTGGCATGGGCAACATTTTCCGATCGATCTTTCCATTGGCCGTCTTGGGCACTTCGCTTAGTGAGATAAAGACGGCTGGAATCATATGTTGAGGTATCCTGACAGCCAAATAGGCTCGCAATTCGCTGTCACTCAATTTTGTTCCCTCCCAGGTTATGAAAGCTAAAATTCTTTTATGGTTATCACCATATTCCTGTACTTCCACCAGTGCCTGAAGTACTAGTTGATGGGAGGAAATAGCTCGCTCTATTTCTTCCAATTCTATGCGGACACCTCTTATTTTAACCATGCGGTCAAGTCGTCCTTGAAACTCAATATTACCTTGGTAGTTATAGTTACCAAAGTCTCCGGTCTTGAACAATCTGGAGCCGGCTTTAAATGGATCTGGAATAAATTTTATTCGGGTGTCTTCAGCCAGGTTCTGGTAGCCCCTGGCCAAACCTATCCCTCCAATAAATATTTCTCCTGAAACTCCGCTAGGCAATGGCTTCAGGTTCTTATCCAGAATAAAAACCCGGTAATTTTTAAATGGTTGGCCGATATGCACTGGCTCATCTGGGGACAGCCTGCCGATGGTAGCCCCGATGGTGCTCTCACTGGGACCATAACCGTTGTACAATCTGCGGCTTTTCGCCCATTTTTCCAGTAAGCTGGGCGGGCATGACTCCCCGGTTACTATGATCACCTCCAGAGTAGGCAATAGATGGGGATCCAGATAATTAAGCACTGATGGAGGAAAGGTAGCACAAGTGATTTGCCATTGATTTAATAGATCTATCATAGACGAACCAGGAACCAGGTCCTCCTTGTTACACATGCATAATCGTGCACCGGAACACAATGCCAGAGCTATTTCCCATAGCGAGGCATCAAAGCTCAAAGACATAAATTGAAGCACAGATTGCCCCGGACCTAATCCAAAATCATTTATTCTCTCAGTAATGAGACTTGGTAATGCCCGGTGTTCAATCAGAACCCCTTTGGGAGTGCCGGTACTTCCGGAGGTGTATATCACATAGGCTAGATCATTTAGGTTTACCGTGATACCGGGAGACTCACCAGTATAGCTTTTGACTACTGAAAGGTCCCAGGCCAATATTTTATAATTGTCCGGATCAAACATATTTACATGTTTGGAGTCAGATAAAAGAATATTGACCTGAGAATCATTGGCCATATAATTCAACCTTTCTTTGGGGTAATCCGGATCAAGGGCAACATAAGCACACCCTGCCTTAAGAATGCCCCAGATGCATGCTACCATTTCGATTGACCGGTCCATGCATATTCCAACACGAGACTCCCTGGATATACCTTGGTCCAATAGGAGGTTGGCGATCTGATTGGATAATATGTTTAAGTCCTTATAGGAGATCTGTTGATGATAAAATGCTATGGCAATATTATCAGGTGTTTCCTCTGCCTGATGTTGAAAAAGCTCATGCAAACATTGATCCTTTGGATAATCCAGCCACGGTTCGTATTGAGAGGTAATAAGTTGGTAATGCTCTTTTTCTGTGATCAGGGGTAGATCCTCAATCGGTGTCTCAGATCGTTCAACTATTGCATGTAATAATACTTTAAAATGTTCGATCATCCCATTCACAAATGGCCGATCAAAAACTTCAGTACTGTATTCTACCCCTCCTTCCAGACGATCTCCATGCGCGTATATAAAAAAGGTCAAATCAAACTTGCTGGTGCGTGAATGACAATGCTCTATGTGGAACAGATTTGATTCTAGAGCCTGACTCGCAGCGGTCATGTCCTGCATTACAAACATCACTCTGGCATCAGGAACTTCACGTCCCAACTCTTTTAACTTGCGAGTTATGTAGGGATATGGGGTCGAAGTGTATGATAATATCTGCTGGAGGCTCTCCTTGACTGATTGTAGTAGATAGATAAAGGGTTTATTACCTTCCAGATTGGTCCTTACCAACAGAGTATTGACGAAGAAGCCGATCTCGGATTCGTACTCTGGCTGATGACGATCTGAAACCGGAGTCAGTACGGACAGGTCACTGTGTGTAGTATAACGAAAAAGCAAAAGCTTAAAAACTGCCAAAAAAAACGTATATAGGGTGGCATCGGCATTTATGGCCAATTTTCGTACGGCTCCTTCAAGCTGTTGGTCAATATTAAAATACTGTGTGTGCCCGCTGTCAGCAGCCCTTAACTTATTCGCTCCTAAGGGTATATTAAAATCCGCGTCCTGAAGGTATTGTTGCCAAAACTCCATATCTGCCCCAGCCGTGGAGAGTTCTGACCATTCTAGCTGTTGATGGACATAATGACCATATGATGAGGATAGCCTACCCGCAATGGGTTCCTGCGCGATATCGGGGTTTTGGCAGAACCTGCCAATTGACTTTAACAGCAAGTTTAGTGACCACTGATCGGTAATCAAATGATGAATTACCATGATCATATATTGTTTGGAATTGGTATAAAACCAACCAAAACGCACTAACGGTCCCCGGTAATAATCGAAAGGTTTTTCCAGGAAGCTGTATTCCAGTTCCTGAATTTTGCTGGATTCGAGGCCATTCAGGTCAAATCGCTGCAGATCGAGGGGAAGCTCAGAGTCAATTCTTTGCTGCGGCTCCAGGTCAGTTTTGACCAATACCGTCCTTAACCCAGGGTGGCTCCTGATCAGGAAGCTTACCAGCTCCCCTATTTGTTCAAAAGTCCATTTTTGGGAAAACACAATTTTCGTGGGTTCATGATAAAGGGAATCATCTTTTTGGATTTTTCCCTCCAGCCAGATACCCAATTGCTGCATGGATAATGGGTATGTTTGATAAGAGCCATTAACCTTAACCTCAGATAATATCTGATTGGCTCCATTGTTTAATTTAAGGTGGTCATCAATCTTATTAATAGGCCAATGCAAGAGAGCTTGTATGTCCATGGTATGACCGAAGGCCCTTTTCAACCTTGACCTTAATTGCATGGCAGTTAGTGAAGTGCCACCAATTCTTATCAAGTTATGTCTGGGGTCAATTATTGATCCCAATAGCTCTGTTAGGATACCCAAAAATTTATGGTCAATTGAGATTTGGTTGTTATCGCTGTCGGTTTTGGTTACTTCAGGCAATACATGAACCAGGTTTTTACGGTCAATTTTTCCATTTGCATTTAATGGCAGACTGCCTACTTGAATAAGGCTTTGAGGATGCGCATATTCAGGCAGGTAATCCTGTAGGAACGAACACAACTGTTCAAGAGTCAGGCGATTACTACAGACCGTTACTGCATACAGCTGTGGCGGTATCCCATCTTTATGGTAAAAGCAGGCAACCTCAGAGATGTCGGGGTGTTTCATTAAGGCAAACTCCACCTCCTCCAAAGCCAGCCTTTGACCGTTGATCTTTATTTGATTATCATTTCGCCCTAGGTAAACCAAATTGCCATCCGGCAATAGTTCCACGTGGTCACCGGTAGAATAAATACGCCCTCCTGATTCACTTTCAAGGAAACTTTTGGCAGTTGTTTCAGGGTCATTGATATAACCTCTTCCCACACAAGCGCCTTTGACAGACAGTATCCCTTTACCTGGCAATTTCAACGGATTTCCGGCTTCATCCAATACCAGCAGCTCTGTGTTGCTGACTGCCTTACCTATAGGAATTCGCTGATAAGTATGAGAAGGATTTACTCTGAAAAAGGATGCGTCAATAGTAGCTTCTGCCGGACCATAAAGATTGACCAATTCTGCTTTCAGTAATTGATGGTGTTTCTGGCATAGTCTTGGGGTTAGCTCTTCCCCACCGGTAAATAGTAATCTCAGCGATAGCCAATTACCTTTGGTTAATATTTGCTGCAGCGCTTTAAGCATGGAAGGCACTACCTGCAACACCGTAACCTGGTGATCTTCGATCAACGCCACCAGGTCATCCAGGTCCTCCCGATCCTCCTTCCCGGCGATAACCAAGGTGCCACCTACCATCAAAGCCCCAAAGAACTCCCAGACACAGGCATCAAAACTGGTAGCAGTTTTATAAATGAACACATCCTTGGCAGTAAAGGCAAACTCCTTAATTCTCCAGTTCATATGGTTGGTTAAGGATCCATGTTCGATCATAACTCCTTTTGGTACTCCTGTAGAGCCGGAGGTAAAAATGATGTAAGCAAGATTGGTGGGCGACAGATTGATCTTGGGGTTGTTATGTGGAATTCCGGGATTCCGGGTGATATTTGTAATAGTTATTAGCGCAATTTCTTTATTAATCTGGGTTGGGGGCAGCTGTTCGGTTATTATTACTTTACTACAACCACACTGACTCAACATCAACTGGATCTTTTGGACTGGCAATGAAGGATCGATGAGTAAGAAAGCTCCACCAGCTTTTAACACTCCCATAACCGCCGTCACCTGGTCTACCGATGGGTGCATATAAATTCCCACTACCTCCTCGGGCTGCAGGTTATAGCTTAAGTGATTAGCTAGACGATTTGACCTACTATTAAGTTGCTCATAATTAATCTTTTTACTACCATGAATTAAAGAGATAGTATGAGGATTACTTCTAGCTAGCTCTTCAAATTTTTTATGAACCACTTATAAAAAAAATAACTACCGATGATTTCCTCACAAATTTATCATTAAAAAAAGGGGAAAAAAATCCCCTTTTTCAAATATATCAGATATGTAAGTTACCACATTATTCCTCTACGCAGTACTTGAAGTACATAGCCCAGTTATTGCCCGGGAATTCTGCGCCTTCACCCCATACGGTGTCCTCACCTTTGCATTTATTAGGCAGACATACAAAAGTAGTTTGCAGGTGACTGTGGTCGGGATCTTCAGGACAACCTGGATCCATCAATACTACAACTTTGTCATCGCAGCCGGGAACGAACCCTTCTCCATTTTGCAACGCCAGGGCTACCAGCGCATCAACGGTGGTTTGATCCCAGGAAATACCTCCACCACTGTTTACATGGGGATTATCATCTACTAAGGTCCAAAGCGCTCCTTGAATCTCAGCTCCACTGTATTGGCTCAAGTCTTGGTTGCACAGCCAGTTTACTACATCCAAATTTTCAGGCTTATCCACCAAGCATTCAATAGTGGCAGCATCATCTGAGTAACTGGAGATCATCTCCATCATATACATAGCAAAATCGGGATAACCGCCAATATTATGGTCTACATCCAAGCACCAGGCAGGTATACCGAATAAATTCTGGCCAGGTAGATTGGCAGTAAAGTAAGATGGATCTCCGTCAGGACGATTTTGAAGCACTTCGTACTTAACCAAGCCTTCTGGCAGGCACTCTGCAAAGAATTCCAGATCGACTTCATCTCCATCAGGGGTTTCCACCACCCCGTGGGCAGCAATTAAAAGACACTCAAAATCCAGTCCTTCAGCGGCCAGGTCAATTTCGAATGGATTTTCGCCTTGGAAATCAAATTGTCCGGGAGGAGGATTTCCGTTTTTCATAGGGAAACCTTCAAAGTTATCACAAGATGTAAGATGCAGGTGAGTATCGGTTAGGTTCACACCTTCCGCATCTACTACATACTCAACGGTCAATATGGTACCGTCATAACTCACAATGACCTCTCCAACATCAGTAAATTGTCCGGCGATAAGCTCAGTAACTCCTTCCTCACCACACTCTTCGTTAATGGGATCCAGAGAACTGGCGTCAAGAGCACCTATAGCGTCTTTGCCATTTGCCAAGGGGATATTATCCTCCATTACGGTTTCCTCCTCCAGACTGTCACAGGATATCCACACCCCCAAACAGAGCAGTAAAAATAAGTAGTTTAATTTTTTCATTTTTTTAAGATTTAATGCGATGATTTAAATTTTTAGGCGCTGGTGTAATAGCTAATATATTATTTTTAGATGAAAATATATAATTATTTTAACATTTTTAACAAATATGGCTCCTATTTTACCCAACTGTCGGTTTTCAGCATTACTTCATTTGGCTATATCCGGCTAACCCAAATAATGTCACCATTACCAACTCTACCTGAAAGGCAAAATTATTTTTTGTACAATTCCAAGAAAAGCGTGAATTAACGCCATAGCAGATCAAGCATCACCTCAAGTCCGTATACCTCATTTCCATTGATAATGGCGGCAATGGAATTTTCGGGTTCCAGATCCAGGCCTTTTGAAACCACCAATTTGATCTGTGACCAATCCGGGTATTTAGGGGGAGCCTGAATTCCAACTCAAAATTGGATGTAAGGGTATCACTGGGAAATTAAACCCCTTTTACCGGTTCGGAGGTCCTACAAAGCTTGGTTATTTATATATGGGTATGTATTACTGAAAATATCCGGGGCAGATGATGATTGAGGGCATTCCAGCTATTACCTCTATTATAACTACAGTAAAGGCTACCAGCTGAAGTACCGAAAACCAATGTATCATCTGCTATATCAAAAGCATGTCTGAGCACAATATCAAAACAATGTGATTGAGGCAATCCATTACGTTGTTCAATCCAAGTACTACCACCATCCTCTGTATGCATTACCAACAGGCGTTGGTCAATGGCAATTCTTTGAGCGTCACTGGTAGCAGGTATTACCCAAGCGCGTAAGGGATCTTGGTGGTCAATCGCAATAGTAAACCCATATCTACCTAATTCCTTGGCATCAGTAATGTCTCTCCAGCTTAAACCACCGTCTTCAGATCTAAAAATACCACAATGATTTTGCTGCCACATCACCCGCGGATGCTCCTGACAGGCCAGGACTAAATGGGGGTCATGCCCCACCTCAACTTCAGGGTTAGGTAGAAAGTCAGCTTTTAAGCCTTGGTTTCTGACCTCCCAACTTTCTCCCCCATCATTTGACTCAAACACTCCAGCGCAACTGATCCCCACGTAAATATGGTTGCCGTTATTAGGATCAATCACTATTGAATGAATACCGGGGTAATTACGACCACCTCCAAACCAATGATCAATACGAGAGGGGTGATTCCATAACCCTTCCACCAGTTCAAAATTTTTTCCGTAATCCGCAGTTTTAAACAGCCCGCCTGGTTCAGTTCCCAGGTACAGTATTCCGGGCTGTGGGCCAAAAGCAATACACCAAATATAACGGAGGGTTGCGGGCAAACCTGGCCTTAACTCCGCATGTTCCGGATATTTTGGTGAACCTACCTCAATCCAGCTACCACCCCTATCTTCACTGAAATGAATTTTGGGGCCCCAATGCTTGTGATCCAAACAAACCCACCAATTCCCAGAGTGAGGATCTTCGATAGCGATGGACACCGGAACACCCAAAAAATGATGACTGGCATATTTCCAACTGCTATTAGATTTTTGATACACCACCAATCCCTTGGCAGTTCCTAATAATAAATGACTCATGACTAATCTTCTAAATTAAACCTTCACTTTAACAAGCAAATACAATTGAGGCATTTTATTTATATTTAAACTTGTCCTGCACCCGTATGGTTGATCCTTACCACCTCAGAGGCCAATTCCCCATGTTTTCCAGCTCACCAGATACCGCTGGGCCATTGATCTATCTGGACAACGCCGCTACTACTCAAAAGCCTCAGCAGGTAATCGACGCGATTACACAATATTATTCCCACCAGAATGCCAACATCCACCGAGGGATCTATCCCTTGGCTGATCAATCCACTAAAATATATGAACAGGCCAGGGAAGCAGTAGCCTCCTTTATCAATGCGGAGCAAATTGACTCAATAGTATTCACTGCAGGTACCACCGACGCCATCAACATGGTGGCCCACGGATGGAAACATCATTTAACCCCAGAAGATGAGGTACTGGTAACTGCCATGGAGCATCACGCCAATTATGTTCCCTGGCAATTAGCCTGCAAACAATCCGGAGCTATTTTTCGAGAACTAAGTCTGGGCGCCGATGGATCATTGGACCTTTCTCAACTGGAGAGACAGCTATCCCCTAAAACTCGAATACTGGCCATTACTCAGGTTCATAACGCCACCGGTATTATTAACCCGGTAAAAGAGATCATTGAAATTGCACGCCAATATGAAACTTTGGTTTTGGTTGATGCGGCCCAAAGTGTAGGGCACATGACGGTAGATGTACAGGAGCTTGATTGCGATTTTCTGACATTCTCCGGACATAAGATGTTTGGACCAATGGGAGTAGGTGTTCTCTATGGAAAATTAGCCTTATTGGAGTTGATGCACCCTTATCGGCAAGGAGGCTCTATGATCCAACAAGTATCGAAAATTGAAACTACGTTTCGGCATCCGCCCCATAAATTTGAGGCTGGTACTCCCCCAGTAGCTTCAGTGGCCGGGATACAGGCTGCTGTAAAGTTCGTCAATTCCCTGGGAGTGGATTCCTGTGAAAAGCACAGTCTGCAATTGCGAAATCAACTTTGGGAGCAGTTAGAGCAGGATGATGCCGTTATGCTTTATGGCCGTAGGGAGGAGTCTGCCGGAATTCTTTCATTTAACCTGAAAGATGTTCACCCCCATGACCTTGCTACTGTATTGGCTGAATCTGGTATAGCCGTCAGAGCAGGACACCACTGCTGTCAGCCCCTGATGCACCATCTTGGCATCGCTGGGACCGTGAGAGCCTCTTTCTCAGTGTACAATCATAATGACGAAGTAGAAGTATTACTGTCTGCATTGAAGGAGGCCAAACAACTGCTACTATGAATGAAAAGCTTAAAGCCCTATATAATAGAGCGATTTTGAGCCGACATAAAAAGCCTCCGGGCCTTTTGAAACAGGCTTCGGCAGAATATATTATACCTGCTTACAATCCGATATGCGGAGATCAATTCGACCTTTACTTTGATCTCAGGGATGACCGCATCAGCAATATTTCATTCTATGGCCATGGTTGTGCTATTTCCACCGCCTCAACTTCGTTACTGGTTGAAGAGATTAATAACAAAAATATAGCTGACGCAGGATTGGCATTAGGATACTTTTACTATTGTCTGCAAGGTAAAGAGAAAGACATGTCCGAGCTTTATGCCGGCCTAGCCCTGTCCAGTCATTATCCAGGACGTGAACAGTGTGCCCGTTTGAGTTGGGATGCCTTCCATAAGTTCTATAAAGATCACAAATAACGGTTTTTCACGAAGATGACCTGAGCCATAATGCTCAACGCTATCTCCGAAGGATCCCTGGCGTTTATAGGGAGCCCCACAGGTGCACTAATCTTCTGGATCTGCTCCTCATCCAATCCTGCTTCCCTTAATCTGGCGGTCCTTTTAGCATGGGTTTTCCTACTACCCAAGGCTCCTACATAAGCCACTTCAACTTGCTTTGATAGCACCATTTGCAATGCCTGGTCATCGATCTTTGGATCATGGGTCAATACCACTACATAGGTATTGGCATCTGGCTTTAACTTCGGTAGTATGTCTGCCGGCCATGCCTGGTATACTTGGTCTGGTTTAGGGTCCATCCTCTCATTCTGAGTAAATATCCCCCTGGGATCAATTACAATGGTTTCAAAATTAAATTTATGGGCCAGTCCGATCAGATCGAGCGATATATGAGCAGCGCCTATAATAATCATCCTACTTCTGGAGGGAAATACATTGAGAAAATAATCCCCTGCAATTTGGGTTTTATGTTGCCGGTATGCCGCATTGCAGGCTTCCTGAAGGTCTGCTGGCAAAGTTGAAGGCCGATCAGGGTTAAATAGAAATTTCTCACCGGGATGCTCCAAGCGAGTGACCAATATACAACCCTGGTCCGACTCAATTTTTTCAAGCCATTCATCCCAAATCGCTTCGGATGGATCTACCGGTTCCAGCCACAAGTCGATTTGACCACCACAAGAGAGGCCTACGGACCAGGCATCTTCATCCACCACACCATATGACAATTTCTTAGCCTCCCCCCCTTGCAGTACCTGCTGTGCTTCTCTGATCACATCCCCTTCCACACATCCTCCACTTACCGAGCCGGTCATCAAACCGTCTTCCCGGACCAACATGGCGGCACCTTCTTTGCGAGGGGCCGAACGCCAAGTCCTTATTATGGTAGCAATACAAAATTTACCTTCCTCTTTTCTCCAGGTCTTAAGATTGTCCTTGATATCGATCATTATGATGCACTATTATTTGGGAAAGCAGCGCTTGAAATTTCTTGACCTTAAATTTTTTAGGTATATTCTTCAGGATCTCAATGTACGCTAAAAAACATAAATTTCAGCTAGGCAAAGTACTTAAATCCCCATCCTGGGTTTTTGCTATACTGTTGTTCCTGGTGCCTAAATGTCCTTTGTGTTTAATGGCCTACGGCAGTGCTATCACCATATGCGGTATATCGAGCTATCATGTGCCCTGGCAGAATTATATTACTACCGCCCTGATTCTTTTAATGGTAGTCGGCATTGTCAAGAAATACGGTGGCCTGCGAACTCTGGTCTCCCTTGGTTTAATCTTGATAGCCACTACCATGATCTTGTACAGCAGTTTAACCGGTGTAATGACTTTCTATCAAATCGGATCTATTATCACACTGGGGGCAGCATTCACCAATCGGGGTATGATTTGGCCCCATTACCGTAAAAAACCTATGGTGAAGTCACATATTCCTCCGGGTGAGCATCAAAAGTCGCCTTGCATCCAGCTCCGCAAAAGTAAAAATTATGCTCTTGATACCCACTGTGGAGAGCATCAGCGGTAATTTTTACCGACATTCCACAAATTGGATCTATTGCAATATCTGGTTCCTCAATTTCAGTAACCTGATCTCTTCTCCTAGTTTTGATAATTTCGGCTAGGATGCTTAGAGCAATTTCCGATGGAAGGGTGGCTCCGATATCCAAGCCTGCAGGCGATCTAATTTCATCAAGTATTTGTTGACTGATTCCCCGAGCTCTGAGACTCTCCCAGATAGCCCTTGACTTCGCGGCGCTGGCTACGAAAGCACAATATTCTGGGTTCAATTTAAGAGCAGTTTCCAGGGCTAGTTCATCAGCTTCGCCCTGGGTTGCAACCACCATATAACCCGAGGTATTTACTTTAGCTAATTCTACAGGATCATAGTCAAGGAAACAGCGATCAGCGCTTACCAGGCTGTCACTATTTGGACCAACCGCCACCACCTTAATCTCCATGGCTTTTGCCAGATCACTGAGCATCTTGGCTACCGCTGAGCTGCCAAATATAATTAATTGAAATGGGTTGTTTACAGGTTCCATAAATATCTCTAAAGTTCCGCCACTGTGGCAAGTCATTCTACGTTCACTAACACCTTCTGGAGCATCGGCGGGCTCCGGGGTAATGCGAATAAATCTGGGTTTGTCGTTTTTGAGGGCAACCAAAGCCTCCTCCTGTATGATTGCCTGACTGCAACCGCCTCCAATCCATCCCCAAATCTCTCCATCACCCGTAATGATAGCCCGGTAGCCGGGTTTGCCAGATACTGGAGGCTGGTGATTCACCACCACTGCCACTACAAATGGCTTGCCGGCCATCATCAACTCCTGAGCTTTAGCCAAATAGTTATTAAACATGTTGAAGGTGCTTTTCCAGTTCCAGTAAACTTTGAAGGTTGTGAGCCGGTGCAAAAATATCCAGGATCGGCATGGCCGTGCGCATGCCCTTTGCCAGTGGCTGATAACCTTTCATACCCATTAACGGATTGAGCCAGATAATTTTTCTGGTGCGCCGCGAAATTTGCTTGAGCTCATTTGACAATATTTCAGTGTCACCGGTATCCAAACCATCACTCAACACCAGGACCACCGATTTTCTGGAAAGTATAAACTTGGCATAATCACGATTGAAGACCCGGAGGCAAGACCCCATAGTAGTACCGCTCGACCAACCTTCTGCCCGAAACTTTAGCTTATCCAATACCACTGGCAATTGGCCCTTTCTGACTAAATCACTGATATAATGTAAGCGCGTGCTGAACAAAAAGGTTTCCACCTGCTGAAAGCTGGTTTGCAATTCATAAATAAACTTCAAGAGATAAAAGCTATAGGTATCCATTGAGCCGCTGACATCCAGAAATACCACCAGTCGTGGTTTGCGCGGTTTTCGACGTTTAAAGCGCAACACTCCCCAGTTATCCCCGCTGGATATATTTTGCCTGATAGTCCGACGTAAATCCAATTTACCAGAACCGTAGGAGCCTCGCCATCTTCGACTCAGCCTATGATCCATCTCACGATATAGCCTTTTAGCCAATACCTCCAACTGTTGACTTTCCAATTCTGAGAGCTTGGAAAAGTCTGTTTTTCTCAATCGCTCCTGTTGGTTTGCTCCTGACACCTGGCGGCCAGGTTCATTCTCAGAGTCCTCTGCCGTAGAAGTTTTACCCATCCAAATTAAAGAATTGATGCCTTGCTTTTCCTTAAATCTTTTGGATATTGATAGGTTGCTTTTAAATCGTTTAGAGTCTCCTTTCCAGTAATCATCAAACAAAGGGTTAAATCGGCGGTGATCCTCACTATTACTGCATAATATAGACTTGCCGGCTACCCGGATATTTAGCTCAGTGGGCCGCTCTAGAATTTCCACTGACCTGATCAGATCCAGGGTTTCCTGAATGCCATGAGTGAAACCATGCTGCCGCAGGAATGTGGAAAAAGACATCAATTGATGTTCCAGCGGTTGGTATGTCAGAGGTCTCATGAGTTACGACGCGGATTTCGCCTGGTAAAGTTGGCTGTCCAATACCAAGTGAATATCATCAGTGGATTTCAGTAAGCACCCCAGGGTATTTTTTATGGATTGCTGATCCAAGTGGCTCCTTCCCAAGGTAAATAAACTTTCAGCCCAATCCAGTGACTCTGCTACCCCAGGTGTTTTATTTAGCTGCATTTCCCGGAGTTCTTGAACGAACTCCACAATCTGAGCAGCTAATTTGGTGTTCACCTGCGGCAAATGTTGGTGAACAATGGCCTTTTCTTTTTCCGATGAGGGATACCCTATCCAATGATACAGGCACCTTCGTTTTAGAGCATCACTTAATTCCCTGGTTCTATTCGACGTCAGTACCACCAATGGTTTGTGGGTGGCTTCTACTGTACCCAGTTCGGGGATAGTGATCTGAAATAGGGAAAGCAGCTCCAACAAATAGGCTTCAAATTCCTCATCACTTCTATCCACTTCATCGATCAATAATACCGGTGATGCCTGTTCGTTGGTAATGGACTGCAGCAGCGGGCGTTCCAATAAAAATTCCTTACTGAAAATGTGCTGTTCTTTTTCAGCGTCGGACATGGCGCTTTGCTCATGGATCTTTATCGCCAAAAGTTGCTTCTGATAATTCCATTCATAAACGGCTGAATTTATATCCAAACCCTCATAACATTGTAACCTGATCAAATCAGTTTTCAGGTGCTGAGCCAATGAAGAGGCCAACTCAGTCTTGCCTACCCCAGCAGGTCCTTCCACCAATAGTGGACGATGCAGCTGCAGCATGAGGAATAATATGGTGGCCAACTCTTCATCCAGGATATAGTTATGCTGTTTAAATCCTAAGCGAATGGCTTCAATTTGGCTATTGGTATCCATGGGAGAACCTTTTCAGGATCGTCCTATCAAACGATCCCACCAGGAGCGAATCATTGAGAAGAACAACGAAATAGCATTTATCGGCTTGGCTTCAGGTACGGGATCAACCCCTACGTCTTTTTCACTACCAGGTTCACCATTGCCACTTTGAGCCACTTCCAATTGGCTTCTGAAGTTGCTTACAAACTGTTTAAATACCTGATCAGAAACATCCATGATCATTCGGGAACCAAATTGAGCTAACTTTCCAGTTATACTGATCTCCATATCATTGGTCACCTCAGTGGATTGGTCTCCGTTGTCAATCAGTTTTCCGGACAGCACCATATTGGCGCTCCCCTTTCCCTTAGTATCAACTCCTTTACCCAGGATTTTCATAGTATAAGTCTCATGGTCCAGCTCTTCCATGGTTATTTGTCCTTTGAAGCTGCTTACCACCGGGCCAATTTTCATGCTGACAGTACCTTTGTAATTCTTTTCATCTACCGTCTCCGTCAACTGAGCACCGGGTACACAGGTAACGATTTTGTGTGGGTCGCTCAGGAATTCCCAAACCTCATTTATCGGCCTTTCGATACGAAAGGTTTTATCAATGTTTGCTTTCATATATTTTTTTTAATATGCTATACGGCCCCCTTCTCTTTCAAAACTCTCCAAACCTTAGGTGCGGTGATGGGGATCTCCATATGGGTTACACCCAGATGCGATAAGGCATCCACTACCGCATTGGCAATAGCAGGTGGCGCTCCTACCGTAGGAGACTCCCCCACCCCTTTAGCCCCTATGGGATGATGAGGCGATGGAGTGACGGTATGACCAGTTTCCCAACTAGGTGATTCTACCGCAGTGGGAACTAAATAATCCATCAGGGTCCCATTTAAAATATTACCTTCTTCATCATAGATAAGTTCTTCATAGAGCGCCGGTGCTAAGCCCTGGGTCAACCCTCCGTGGACTTGTCCCTGTACGATCATCGGATTAATAATGTGGCCGCAATCATCAATGGCCACAAATCTCCTTACTTTTACCTCACCGGTTTCTTTGTCGATATCCACTACACAGATGTAAGCGCCGGAAGGAAATGTCAGGTTGGGAGGATCATAATAGTGAGTGGCCTCAAATCCTGCTTCCATACCCTGGGGGTGATTGGTATAGGCTGCGAAAACGATTTCTTGAATGGTCTTAGCCTTCTCCGGTGCGCCTTTTACACTGAATTTCCCAGGCTCCCATTCCAAATCTTCTGCTGAAACCTCTAATAAATGTGCGGCGATCTTTTTGGCTTTATCCCTTAGTTTGCGGGCTGCCATGGCTGCCGCCGCGCCAGCAGTAGGAGTACTGCGGCTAGCATAAGTTCCCAAGCCATATGGTGCAGTATCGGTATCTCCCTCTTCCACCTGGATATGCTCAGCGGGAATACCCAGCTCCTCTGCAATGATTTGAGCGTAAGTGGTTTCGTGCCCCTGTCCCTGACTTTTAGTACCAAACCTGGCAATGGCCTTACCGGTGGGATGCACTCTGATCTCTGCGCTATCGAACATCTTTATTCCCAGTATATCAAATTGCCTGGAAGGGCCAGCACCCACAATTTCGGTGAAAGTGCTAATACCGATGCCCATTAACTCACCTTGTTCCCTTTTTTCAGCTTGCTCCTTTCGCAGGTCTTCATACCCAATTACTTCCATGGCTTTCTCCAGGCCGGCATGGTAGTCACCGCTGTCATATTCCCAGCCCAATGCTGATTTGTAAGGGAATTGGTCTTTTTTAATAAAATTTTTCATGCGCAATTCCGCTGGGTCTTGATTGATCTCCTGAGCGAAGCGGTCGGTTATTCGTTCGATGGCGTGTACGGCTTCGGTAACCCGGAAGGAACATCTGTAAGCAACACCGCCAGGTGGCTTATTGGTATAAACCGCGTCAGCCTCCGCATAACTATGTCCATAGTCGTAAGAACCGGTACAAATTGAAAATAGTCCGGTTGGGAATTTAGAGGGGTTTGCCGCGGCATCCGTGTAACCGTGATCGCATAGTAGCTTGAATCGAGTGGCTAATATTTTCCCGTCGCTGGTCCCGGCCATCTCGGCGGTAATATGATAATCTCGGGCGAAACTATCAGCTTGCAGATTTTCACTGCGATCCTCAATCCATTTAACCGGTTTCCCTATCAGGAAAGAAGCCGCTATGGCAATTACATAACCTGGATAAACAGGAACCTTACCCCCGAACCCACCACCAATATCAGGTGAAACCACTCGTACCTTCTCTTCAGTAAGTCCCACATGACCGGCAACCAAGGCAATCACCGTGCGAATAGCATGGGGCGCCTGAGTGGTCATGTACATGGTGAGATGATTATTGACTTTATCATAATCAGCTACACATCCGCAGGTCTCGATTGAAGCTACATGTATACGCGGTATATGCATTTGCTCTTTTACCTTAATTTCTGCAGAATCAAAAACCTGATCGGTAGCCTCCCTGTCACCTGCTTCCCAATGCCAGATGTGGTTATCCTTCTTATCTTCCTTATCTACCCGCAATATCGGTGCATCCTCATCCAGAGCTTTATGCGGGTCCATCAAAGGATCCATTGGCTCATATTCAACTTCTATCAATTCCACCGCATCTGCTGCGATGTAGCGTTCAGTAGCGATAACCGCCGCTACTTCCTGTGACTGATACATCACGGTGTCCACCGGAAGTACCATTTGGGTATCTGACATCAAAGTAGGCATCCAGTGAAGGTTATACTGCTCGAGATCCTTGCCGGTAACCACCGCCAGGACCCCGGGTAATTCCAATGCTTTTTCTGAGTTAATGCTGACGATCTTGGCGTAGGCAAA
Organism: Cyclobacteriaceae bacterium; assembly: GCA_965224285.1. Taxonomy (GTDB): domain Bacteria; phylum Bacteroidota; class Bacteroidia; order Cytophagales; family Cyclobacteriaceae; genus JAJCYK01. Next base: position 192,696 of record OZ245043.1, on the reverse strand, counting down.
AGGGCTTCTGACAATATCCATGTACAGCATACCGGGCAACTTTATATCATCGATATATTTGCCTTTGCCTTGTATGAATCGGGCGTCCTCTTTACGGCGCATGGAATGACCCATGCCCCCTATTTCCTTGGATGTCTTACATTGTATCATACTCATAACTTAATTCAGTTTAAACAAATTCAGGATCTGTGGCCGGAAGCTCATCTCCTCTTAATTTAGCAGCAGCATATTGGATGGCTCTAACAATATTGTTGTAGCCGGTACAACGGCATAAATTTCCCGATATACCCCATCGAATTTCTTCCTCGGTGGGATTGGGGTTTTTCTCCAGTAATTCTACCGCTCTCATTAGCATACCTGGAGTACAGAATCCACAATGCAAGGCATGTGTTTCCTTGAAACCTTCCTGGAGGGGATGTAAATCTTCGCCTGCCAGTCCCTCTACTGTTTTTATTTCCTTGCCTTGTGCCTGGACTGCAAATACAGTGCACGATTTGACCGATTTACCATCCAGCAAAATGGTGCAAGCTCCGCAATTAGAAGTGTCACAGCCAATATGGGTGCCGGTAAGATTCAGGTTTTCCCTGATCATATGTACTAATAACAATCTGTTATCTGCCTCAATTGTGTGTTCGACACCATTGATTGTAAGGTTAATCTCTTTCATACTTTAATAGGTTAAGACTGAGCTCTTTGCAGAGCCTTGTTTAAGGTTCTTTTGGTCAGGATAGCTACCATAGCCCGTTTATATTCTTTATCTCCTCTCAAATCTGCAGAGGGATTGCAATCCTCCGCCGCGGCTTGAGCAGCCTGTGCTATCAAATCATCACTGATTTCCTGACCCCTCAAAAATTCTTCACTGCGCCGGGCATGCATAGGCGTACTGTTGACGTTGGTAAGTCCAATTCCCGCTTTATTACAGGAACTACCTTCCATCCACAGTTGAGCAGCCACCCCAGCAGTAGCATAATCCCCTACCTTGCGTTCCAGTTTTAGGTAAGCGCCGCCGGTTTGGGAGTTTAACTGAGGAATACGGATTTCTGTCAGTATCTCACTTGGTTCAAGTGCAGTCATATATAATCCCTGAAAGAAGTCATTCAGGTCTATGACTCGTTCTCCTTGTGGGCCAGAGGTAACCACACTGGCCCCTAGCGCCAGCATAGTAGCGGGATGGTCATTGGCCGCATCTCCATGGGCCAAATTACCTCCTACGGTAGCCAGGTTTCTTACCTGTGGATCAGCAATCATTTTTGCGGTATCCAGCAGGATAGGATATTTGTTACGAATCACTTCGCTCTCTTCCAGCGCCACTTCTCTGGTAAGGGCCCCGATTTTCAGATATCCATCTTCCTCCCGGATATAATCCAATCCGGGAATACCATTAATATCGATCAAGTGCTCTGGGGTAGCAAATCGCAACTTCATCATCGGGATCAGGCTATGACCTCCGGAAAGGATCTTTGCTTCATCACCGTGTTGTTCCAGTAGAGAAATTGCCTCTTGCAGAGTCTCCGGTCTGTAATACTCAAAGGAATTAGGGATCATTGAAGATATTTAATTAGGGTAATTAATATAATAAGCAGTGCGGGTAATCATGTGCTAGGCGCAGACTTGTTGAGTCCTATTTGAAAATTAAGTGTTGTACCACTCAATTCAATTTAAAGTAATCAATTAGCTTCAAGAAACCAAGACCCTATAACAGAACAGTGCCTACTACACAAAGTTTACCGAATAAATCATGGGGAGGGTATGGCTTATCATGCTCCAATTCTCACCTTTGTCATCCGATGAGAACAAATTCCCGGTGGTAGTGCCAAAAGCCAGACTCTCATCCGTATTGTCCAAAGCATGTCGGAATACAATGTCATAACAATTGTTCTGAGGTAATCCGTTTCTGAGCTCCCTCCAGGTCTTGCCCCCGTCGTCAGTGCGACAAACGCATAGCGCCTGGTCCACCGCAACCCGTATCTCATCGCTAACCGCCGGTACCACCCAGGCTTGATTGGCATCCTGATGATCTACCGCCACCGCAAACCCGAATTTTGCCGCTCCGTTAGGATCAGTCACTTCTATCCATTCGTTGGCTCCATCTGCGGTACGGAAAATACCGCAGTGATTTTGTTGCCACATAACATCTGGCTGTTGGGGACAACTTACTAACAGGTGAGGGTCGTGGCCAACATCTGCATGAGGATCAGGCAGGTAATCTGCCCTGAGACCGCTATTACGAACCATCCAAGTCTCGCCAGCATCATGGGACTCAAATACCCCTGCGCAGCTTATCCCAAGATGGATACGATCATTATCACGGGGGTCTACCACAATACTATGGATTCCGGGGTAATCCCGCCCTCCACCAAACCAATGCTCCTGACGGGAAGGATGGTGCCAAAGCGTTTCTACCAGTTCGAAGTGATCACCATTATCGTAGCTGCGGAACAACCCTCCCGGCTCAGTACCCACATAGATAACCTGATGATCTCCCTGCCTGGCCTGATTAAAAGCCCAAAGGTAGCGAACTGCGGCGGTAACCCCGGGTTTTACTTCCATGCCTTCATGGAACTTTGGAGCTTCTACCTCCTGCCAGGACTTTCCCCGATCCTCCGATCGGTGCAGCTTCTGCCCCCAATGTCCGTGATCCAGACAGGCCCACCAACAACCTGTAACCGGGTCTACAAAAGTCAGTGAAACGGGAATCCCCAGGAAATGCACCTGGTTATGTTTCCATTGTTTGCCGTCGTAGTTAAGGGTGATTAATCCCTTACGGGTACCCAACATTAATGTGTTTTTCTCCATCGGTTATCACTTAAATATCAGCCTCCTGAAAGAGCCTGCATGATAAATATTTCTTCTTCAGTGCCCACCGGATCAGTTAAACCAGTCTTATCGGTCACTAATCGCTCACCGATAAAAATGTTAACATGTTGACGCAATCTCCCCTGCTCATCCACCACATAGTCCTTTAAACCAGGATACCTATCATTGAGCTTTTGTACCACCTCAGCCACATTGCCAGCTTCCACTTCCAAAGGTTGAAGATCGGGATAGAACCTTCGCAGAGCAGTGGTAAAATTTACTTTAGGCATGTTGTGGAGGCGGGCTGGATGAGGATTTATTTATTTTGCTGAATATCCATATGGAGTAACCACCCAGAGCAGTTCCCAGGGGGAAACACAATATATTTAATATTCCCACTACCAATGCCAGTGGCATACCCCAGCTTTTCTTTTTAAGTAAACCCCAGCCGGCGATAAAACCTGGTATAGACAGCAATGCCAGGAATATTCCAACCCCGGTACCAATAAATGGCAGAATTCTGGAAGCCTCCTGGTCCTCAACCAAATACCCTACGCTGGTTAAAATTCCAAATACCAATCCCGCTGGTATTAGCAGTAGCAGACTGTAGACAATATTGCCTATACCCAGCGTCCGCAAATGTTGATCAATATCCATAATAAAATCTCTAGATAATAGCCATTTAATATAACAAATTATGGGCTATATTCTGACTTATGAGGATGACTTTTGAGTTAACAGCCGTTGCAATATTGATCGAATTTCCTCGAAAGGCCTGTAACCGCGAGCAACGCCGGTCAATTGTCCGGAATTGCGATAGACCAAGGTGGGATAAGCGTTTATTCCCCAGTCCCTGGTTTGTTGGAACTCATTAAGTGTTTGCTGTTTCACCGCTGGTGATTCAAAATAAGCATAAAAACCGGCAAACTTCAGGTTAAATTTCTGGCATAGAATTTCAATATTTGCCGTATCAGTCAAATCCCTGGCCTGCGTGTAGAACAATGATTGTATCGCTTCAAACCATTCCAATTCCAGATCCTTGAGCCATTTGCGGGCAGCAACCACCAGACGGCAGGCTGGTTCGGTGTGATAGTAAAAATTATTGCGGTCCAGCAAATTGTAATTAAATGGTTGTTTGGTAATTGCATTTACTTGTTGCCAATGGCGGCGTAAATAACCTTTCAGTTCATCATCCATATACACGGCAACTGGGCGTAAGCCGCCAACTTTGATAATAAAACCTAGGTCCTTTTGCTGACAGAATTCCCGCAGCATTCTTAACTCTGGGGCCATTCCCCAACACCAGCTACACATGGGGTCTCCTACGTATACCAGATCCGGCATGATCTATTTATGATTAGGCAGAAATGGGTTCCTATCCACCAATCGACGACATACTTTCACTCACCGCCATCGGACGTTTTAGTTCTGCTTCAAACCCATTTTTTGGTCTAGCGCCAAATGCTTTAAGTAAATGTTGTTGTAATTCAGCGTCAGTGGCCCCTTTGCGCATAATACTTTTAAGATCCAGTACACCGTTGTCGTATAAACACGTTTTAAGGGTTCCCTGCGAAGTAATCCTTATCCGGTCACAGGTTCCGCAAAAAGTCCTGCTAAAAGCCGCGATGATGCCCACGGAACCCCTGAAACCGGGGATCTGGTAATTGGCGGAGGTACTGCTTACCGGGTCGTTCATTGGATGAAGTTCACCAAATGCCCTGCTCAATTCCGATTTGATCTTTTTATGGTCCCACTTTAAAATCGGGTAATTAGCTCCGGCTCCATTGAAAGGCATTTCTTCAATAAATCGTACCGCAATGGGTAACTTTTCCGTAAGTGCTGCCAGGCTCTCGATGTCTGCCTCATTTTTATCGGCAATTACTACCGCATTGATCTTAACCGGGATATCAGCCTCGATCAAGCGCATGAGGCAGTCCTTGACTTTATCGACCTCATCCCTGCGAGTGATCAACTTAAACCTTTCCGGATCAAGAGTATCGATACTGAGGTTAACCGAAGAAATCCCCATGGCCTTAAGCCTGGGAATATAAGGCCCAGTCAATACTCCATTGGTGGTAATATGAATATCATTAAGGCCTTTAATAGCAGCGGTTTTCTCCAGGAATTCCATTAAATTCTGGCGGACAAACGGCTCACCGCCAGTGACCCGAAGTTTGTTTACGCCCATTTCTGCCAGCACCCTTAACAAGCGATCCATTTCTTCATAAGTCAGCAGTTCTTTACGAGGCAGGTATTGGATCCCCTCTGCCGGCATGCAGTAAGTACAACGAAGATTACAACGATCTGTTACTGCTAACCTGACGTACCTAATTGGCCTGCCATGATTATCGTATAATTGCTTTTTCCGGGGCATTTGAAGAAACACTGAACATTAAATATAGGTTATTTTAGCTACAACCAATTAAATCCCGAGATCATTTAGAAGATCCCGCCATTCCTCAGGGGTATCAACATCCTTAGCGGCTTGGGGAAATACTACCTTTAACAGACATTCCTTATAAGATTTGAATAAATATCGAGCACCTTGATCCCCACTTATCTGAAAAATTTCCTTAAAATAGGACCTCCCAATATATGCGGGTACGCCGACATCAGCATGGTAATCAGTAACTACTATAGCCTTATTAGGCGCTTTACCGGCCTTTGTTATCAACTGGCTTAAATGACTGGTTACCACTAAAGGCTGGTCTACCAGGGTTACCAGCACTCCGCTGGTATCGGGGCTTTGTTTTAGGGCTTCTGTCAACCCGCACTGTAATGAACTTGCCATCCCTGAAGGCCACCGATCATTATAGCAGATGGATATGGCAAAATCTTCAAGTTCCGTTTCAATTTTCCGGCGCTCAGCCCCCGTGACCACAATAGGCTTGGGATGAACTGGGACTAAGGTATTAACGCACCTTCTGATCAAAGTTTCGCCACCAATGCGGAGCAGCTGCTTCGGCCTTCCCATTCTAGTTGAAGAACCAGCTGCCAGCACAATTGCTTCAAACCAATGTTTTAACATATGGAAATATAATACTATAAGCTAAAATCCTATTCCTGAGGGTGGTATCGAAAAGAAATTAATCAGATTTTAATATAAATAAAGTACAAAAAATTAGTTTTTTAATACAAATAGGGTTACTTTCGGGTACTCAGTTATATTAATATAATAACAAATAATTATACTTTATAGCTATTTTTATGAATAACCGGGTACTTTTCATCTGCACTGGCAACTACTATAGAAGTCGATATGCCGAAATTTTATTTAATGATTACGCCAGCCGTTACCACCTTGATTGGATGGCATTCAGCCGGGGATTTGAAGATAGTACCCGCCCCTGGCCCATAAGCCCCAACGCGAAAAAAAGGCTTAAAATCAAATCAATACCTTTGAAGCAGATCCGATACCCTATCAGACTGAGTGCTCAAGACCTGACTCAAGCCAGTCGTATAATTTTAATGGATGAAATTGAGCATAGACCAATGCTTACCAGCCAATATCCGCAATGGCTATCCAGAGTGGAATTTTGGCAGATCAGGGATGTAGACTTCGAATCACCACATTCTGCCTTGCCTAAATTGGAAGAGAGACTGGAAAGGCTAGTAACTGATTTACAAGCCAAGCAAGCAATCGCTTAAACTAATTCGCGTCATTTACCGTTCCGGATCCGTTTATCTCAGAATCAATCTCAGGGGTTCCTTTATAGAAAACATTTCCCTGTCCGTTGATCATCACAAATAATTCTTCGTTGGCGGTGATTTCAACGTCTCCCAGACCGGTGATGAAAATGTCACAGCGGTCGCTGATCAAGTCAAACCCGCTGACGTTGCCCTGACCCGAGATATTTATTTCCACCGTATCAACAGTGCCCCGCACACTGTAATTACCCAGTCCCGCTAAAAACAGCTGAAGCCGGTCGGTGACCAGTTCATTGTTGAAAACTACATCACCCAGTCCACTAAGGGAAACAGTTTCCAGATCCGTAACCGTAACGAATACGTTGAAGGCCATTCCTGTTTCGATGCATTCATTAAACCAAACCGTCAGTATCCCGTCTTGAACATCTGTTTCCAGGAATGGCAATAGATTGGACTGACCTTCCACCGTTACGGAAGGGAAGCTACCACTGGTGATAAAGATATTACCGGGTATCTGATGTAAAATGGTACTAAAATTCCCATCAACCACCCTCGAGTCGGTTACCAGGGGACCTTCACCGTTCAGGCATGCGCCTTGGCCTGTGTCGTCGTTGAGTTCACATGCGGTTAGAACAGAGACGATAGCCGCTACCACTAATAATTTGAAGTTTTTCATAATACAAGATATCTGACCTTACCCATCCAGGATTCAGTATCATACCTAAGGCTTGGGTATTCTGGTTAAAAGCGATATTTTAACCCTGCAAATTAAATAATCCCTATGAAATCGAAGAATCCACTGTTTTCTAGACGCAAATTTATAGCAAGAAGTTCGTTACTTCCAATGGCAGCAGTCTCTGTGAACCCGTTAGCCATGGATATGGACTCCTCTGATCAGCCTGTATTCCCGGATGATCTTACCATTTTGTTTCAGGGTGACAGCATTACCGATGCCGGACGTAACCGAGCTCACTACTATGCCAATGATGGCTCGGGCATGGGTCATGGTTATGTTTTTCAAATAGTTTCCCAGATGCTGGCTCATCACCCAGGTGAGCAGTTAAAATGTTATAACCGGGGCATCAGCGGGAACAAAGTATTTCAATTAGCCCATCGCTGGCAGGAAGATTGCCTCCAACTCCAACCTGACGTCTTGAGTATTCTTATTGGGGTCAACGATTTTTGGCATACCCTGACCAACAATTATGACGGTACTCCCGAAGTATTTGACCAGGATCTCAGGGCATTACTTACTACCACTCTGGAGGTGTTGCCAGAGATCAAGATTATGCTAGGCGAACCATTTGCGGTTTCAGGAGGCACTGCAATCAGCGCTACCTGGAAGGATAAATTCCCACCCTATCAGCAAGCAGTGCGACAGATTGCCACTGACTTCAAGGCCACATTTGTACCTTATCAAAAAGTTTTCGATACTGCTCTTGAGCGGGCTCCAGCTAGTCATTGGTGCCCGGATGGTGTACATCCTTCAATGGCAGGGGCAGTGCTTATGAAAGACGCATGGCTGGGAGCTTTCCACCAACTTTGGTAACCAATCATGGATAAGAAGGCATTTGTCACTGGTGCGACCGGATTCCTGGGCATAAATCTGACCAGGGAACTGCTCAGACAAGGTTGGGAAGTTACGGCCATTCACCGCCCTTCTTCAGATCTTCAGTACCTGTCTGATTTACCGGTAACCTGGCAAGTAGGAGACATTGAGGACCTAAATTCCCTGGTAAAGGTCGTACCTGATGAGGTGTCAGCTATTTTCCATACCGCCGCCAGCACCAACTTTTGGTCGAAATATAATCGCCAACAATACTATACCAATGTGACCGGTACTGAAAATGTGATCCGGGCAGCATTAATAAAAAATTGCCATAGGTTAATTCACACCTCATCCATTGCGGCTTACGGTTTGCACCAAACCCGTATCGATGAAAATACTGAAAGCACTGCCTTTAGATCTGGTATTAATTACTTCAAAACTAAGTATTTATCGGAGCAAGCAGTAAAAGGGGCTGTTGCAGAAGGCTTAAATGCAGTCATCCTTAATCCGGCCCATATAATCGGGCCCTATGACAGAAGGAACTGGGTGCAGTTGATTAAAAATGTATACCATGATACTATTCCGGGCGTTCCCGATTCACGAGGTTGTTTTGGATATGTCACTGAAGTGGCAAAGGCCCATATTAACGCTTTCGAACATGGCCGGACGGGAGAGAATTATCTACTGGGGGGGGTGGAAGCCAGTATGCTGGAGTTTGTTAACCAGGTCCAAAAATATTTTAACCAGCCTGCCAGCCAAAGCACCATGAACTCTGGACTATTGAAGTTGGCCACTATTTGGTATCAGCTGCAGTCCATTTTTACTGGACAAGAGCCACTTTTGACTCCGGAAAAAACCAAACTGCTAACTCATAACGTGCTCTGTGATGACACTAAGGCCCAAAATGAGCTGGGGTACCAAGCTGTGTCCCTGGAGAAGATCGTCGAGAATACTTGCAAATGGCTGGATAAAGAGGGCATATTATAGATGGAGCACTTCGGATTCTGGTCCTTGATTCCCCCACTGGCTGCCATTTTTTTAGCCATCAGAACTAAACAGGTCTTCCTGGCTCTAACAGCAGGCATATGGTTTGGGTGGATAATTATATACCAAGGGAATTTTATTCAGGGTACGGTATTTACTTTGCAGGCACTGGTGGACGTTTTCAAAGATGACGGTAACACCCGGACCATCATGTTCAGCGCACTGGTGGGTGCTCTAATAGCCTTAATACAAAGATCCGGAGGAGTAAAAGGCTTTGTCAATAGACTCGAAAACCGTCTAAAAAGATTAGAGCAGTCCAATCGGGGCTCTCAGCGTACCCTGGTACAGTGGATGGCCGCTGTGACGGGGATGTTGATCTTTGTAGAGTCCAGTATTTCTGTTCTCACCGTAGGCTCATTATACCGGCCTATGTTTGATAAATTGAAAATATCCAGGGAGAAGTTGGCATATATTGCCGATAGTAGTTCAGCCCCCGCCTGTATCTTGATCCCATTCAATGCCTGGGGCGCTTATGTAATGGGCTTGTTGTGGCAACAAGGGTTCTCCGAACCTATTACCCTAATGATCCAGGCGTTCCCTTTTAACTTTTATCCCCTGTTGGCCATTGGTTTACTGGCTTATCTGATTAGTACCGGTAAGGATTATGGAGCCATGAAACAAGCTGAAAAACGGACCATGGAACAGGGAAAATTAGTTTCGGACGACGCTCAACCAGTGGTTTCGGCTGAAGTCACTATGCTTGAGCCAAAGGAAGGAATCCCCTTTAAAGCCAAAAACATGTTGATCCCAATCCTGGTGATGGTCATCATGATGCCTGCCATGCTGGCTTTCACCGGATGGCCGGAAGTTCAGGGGGCAGAATCCTGGTGGAGCCATGCCTTCAGAGCAATCGGTAAAGGATCGGGGTCATCAGCGGTTTTGTATTCGGTCATCAGCTCACTTTTGGTAGCCGCGGTAATGTACCGTGCATCAAATCTGATGAATTTGAATGAATTGATTTCGGTTTCCTTTAAAGGGATAGGCGGACTTATGCCCATTGCGCTCTTGATGTTGCTGGCATTTGCCATCGGCGACACCTGTCGTCATTTAGGGACCGGCATGTATGTGGCTGAGATAACGAAATCCTGGCTTTCGCCTTCTTTAGTACCATTTCTGATCTTCATTTCCAGCGCCTTTATTGCTTTTTCAACTGGTACCAGTTGGGGTACCTTCGCTATCATGATGGCCATTGCCATTCCTATGGCCCAGTCCCTAAGCGCACCGGTCCCAATGGCCATTGCAGCCGTACTGGGTGGTGGGGTTTTCGGTGATCACTGCTCCCCTATTTCCGACACCACCATATTAAGTTCTATGGCAGCTGCCAGCGATCACATTGATCATGTGAAAACACAATTGCCCTATGCATTATCCATGGGGGTATTGGCCAGTTTGTTATATCTGATCGGAGGAATGGTCGCCACTTTGTGATTGATTACTGCAAAAAGATTTTACTGAACCATGTCTGAAATAAGATATCGCAAAATTATTCACGTCGACATGGATGCTTTTTATGCCTCCGTGGAACAGCGGGATTTCCCGGAGCTGAGAGGTAAGCCGATAGCGGTTGGAGGGAGCGCTGAACGGGGAGTGGTGATGACCGCCAGTTATGAGGCCAGGAAATATGGGGTAAAGTCGGCAATGCCCTCGTCACAAGCCTACAGGAAATGTCCACAGATCATTTTTGTTAGACCCCGTTTTGAAATTTACCAGCAGATTTCGCATAAATTGAGAAATATTATGAAAGGCTACACCCAATTGATTGAACCTCTCTCTCTGGATGAAGCCTACCTTGATGTGACTGAAAATAATGCTTCGGCGGTAAGTATCGCGCGGTCCCTTAAAAAAGAAATTTTCCAGGAAACTAAATTGACAGCCAGCGTGGGGGTATCAATTAATAAATTTCTGGCCAAAATCGCTTCTGACTACCACAAACCAAACGGAATAAGCGTGATTCAACCCCATCAGGTAGCATCATTTATCGACCAGCTTGATATAAAAAAGTTTCATGGAATCGGTAAAGTAACCGCTGACAAGCTAAATAATATGGGTATCTACCGGGGAGCAGATCTAAAACGCCTGTCTCAGCAAGAACTGATAAATAAATTTGGCAAAAATGGCAAATACTACTACCAGATCGCTCATGGTATTGATCACCGCCCGGTGGATCCCCATCGCATCCGTAAATCTGTGAGTGTAGAGGATACTTTTGCCGAAGACCTGCAAGACCTGGAGAAGATGAAAGATGAGCTACAACGACTTGCCGAGAGGTTGGTTGATTGGATGGAGCAACACCACATTTATGGTCGTACGCTCACCTTAAAAGTGAAATTCTATGACTTTCAACAGCTCACCCGCAGCAAAACGCACCCTGAATTAATTGATAACTATCACACCCTGATCTCTCTAGCCGAAGATCTATTACTGGCTTTCGAGCATCACAAACCCATACGACTGCTTGGACTGGCCATAACCAACCTCAACAACCAGGGACAGACCGGGGAGAAACAATTATCGCTGGACCTATAAATTCTTATCAATATGTGGAGATTTGTCTACACTCTTACACTATGTATGAATCTAAAGATGCATATTTGTATAGACCAAAACGGAAAATTATGAACATTTATCGACCAGTATTAAGGGGTTTCTTATCAATATTCATTTTAGCTTTATTGGTAACCTGCAGCGACGATGAGGGTATCGAATTATGCGGTACAAACCTCTGTATTGAAGATATTGCAGGCAATTGGAATGCCACCCAGGCCTCATTTGGCGCTGTCACTGGTCCCGCTATGTCAGTGGACGTAGTAGCTGATGGTGGAACGGTAACCATGAGCATCCAGAACAACGGTACTTTCAGTGTCACCATCACAGTCATTGGTGAGGCACCGGAGGTAAGCAACGGGCAAATGTCATTTGACGAGGACCTGTTAGTCGTGAGTTTCAGCGATAGCCCTGAGGATTTCGAGTTCTTTTCAATAACACATAACGAGCCTATGCTAAACATAAGTGGAGGAAACGGTTCAGTTGAATTTGATCTGGATGGAGATGGAGTGGATGATCCCGCCAATATCGATTTTGTAATGGAAAGACTCTAGCGGTTGGCTTTATACAGTTTGATCCCAACATTTCTCCAGCACTTTCTCCAGGTAGGCGCTTTCCAGGACTTGGTAGTCATCAGCCTGGTTCCTGGTCCATTTCACCAGATTGATCATCCCCGCAGTAATTTCCAGACCGGATATATCACCATCTGAAAAACTGCAGCAGCCACTATTGAAATAACAGGGTTGAGTGTGTTTGGGGTCTGAGCTCAGATGAGTTCCTTGTTTCTGTTTCTCGATCATAGACAAATCTTCCCTTAGCTGTTTTAATTCTGAGGAATAGTCGCGATCCGGTTCATTAGCCTGACGAAGTTCCATTTCATCAATTTTATAAGAAACAATATCCGCATGGGTCAGTGACATAAACACCGGTTGATGGGTATGTCCACAAATCAATACCAAACCTCGCTTGCCGCTGGCCCAATCATACATTGCGTGATCATGCACGGATCGCAGTTTAATATTGGTGGAAGGGGTACTGAGAGGCTTTTTAAAAACTTGCTGATAAGTCCTCCAGAAATACCTTACAAAAAAACGACTGATCCTGGCCCACCGTTCACTTGCCAGAGTGCCTTGATGACCGTGAACAAAAAAAATTTCACCCAGAGGATGGGCATTTTTGGTGATCCTAAGCCTAACAGATTCGTAGACCTTCATCTTGGGAAAAATCCATCCTAAATATTTACTTACCACACTCTGAAATCTCCAATTATCATCGTGATTTCCCCAAATACGAGTTAGTCTTTGGCCATCAAAAAACTTTTTCTCTAACTTAAGTACCTCCGGATAGGAATTAAGGACTCTGCGAAACCTATTCTCCCAAAACTCTTCCACATCTCCCAGCAACATCAAATGAAAGCCTTTTTGGTAGTAGTATGAAAGCGCCTTAGTATAGGTGGATTCGCACCTGAGAAAATCATCAGCTCCATCCCTGATACCACGGTGATGATCAGAAAATATCACCCATTTAAGTTGATTTAGTTCACCGTCAATCTTGTCAGCGCTTTTAAAAGCACGGTCCAAACCTCTGAAAATATGTTTTAGTCTTGACATCAGGATGTGCTGGTGAACTTAAGCTTGCTAAACTCGAAAGCGCTCAAAGCACCTGAAATAACTCCGGCAAAATGTGATTCATAGCTTATCGATGGTTCAGATGGCAAAATTCCGTAAAAAAGACCGCCAAAAAATAATAATATGACAATTGAGATCAGCAATGATTTAAAGTCTTTGCGAAAAAGACCATAGAAAATGAGAAAAAATGCCAGTCCGTAAACCAGGCCACTGGCGCCAACATGATAGGTGGGCCTGGCAAAGAGCCATACCAATACCATAGGCACCAAATAATTCCTGAGAAATACTTTACCGGCGATACCCGGATAAAACCAATAGGTAATTGTCCCCAAACACAGTATAGGAAATATATTGGCTAATAAATGGAAGGAACTGACATGGATCAGGGGAGCGAATAGAATTCCCGGCAGCCCTTCCAGTGTCCTGGGTAGATTAGCCAGGATGCGTAGATCAACCTGCAGATACCTGTTCACCACAAAAAACAAGATCATGATCAGCACCAATCTCAAGGGAATCCAGATACTCCGGTAAATACCTTGGGATGATTTTTTCATTCTTTGTGGGGGTAACTTTTGATAAAATCACCAACTAAAGTGCATAATATTTTTCCGGTGATCAACGGATCATGGTACTGATCCAAAATTGCGGCTTCAGACAAATGCAGATATGCCGGGGACAAATTTGCTGCGGCCGTCTTTAGGTAAAGCCTGGCATCCTGAACGGATATCCCTGCTACAGAGAAGGCACTTGCAGGGATCATTGAAACCACATCCAAATCCAACTCCAGGCCAGTGGGCAATGGCGATCGTTCAATAAAAGAAAGCGCCTTTTCCAGTGTCTGGTGCATATTATCCATGTCTTCCAATAAGGCGTAGCCCACTTGTGGCTCCAAATCCATATTTTTCAACATTGCCTCACTATTGGATTGCTGGTGCAAACCTAAAACGTAATATCGCTGCAGAAAACCTTGGTAGAAAGCGTAACTGAATCCATTTCCACTATGCCTGCCCTCAAGAGGTCGGAAATCTGCATGGGCATCGCAATTCAAACAGGCAATGCCCTGGGGAAAACCCAGAGTTTGTGAGGCAGCCTTCAGCAGAGGGAAGCAATTATTATGACCCCCACCGATCACTATGGGAATTAAACCTGCCTTAATTATAGTACTTACTACTTCCATTACCCTGCCATCCAATTCCTGACAAAGCGAGCGTAATTTGGTAAAGTACTGACTGTCTCCGGTTGACAGATCCATGGCCCTTTGCTGCAAATCGGTGGTAGTGATATGTCCCAGGCATAAAATTTCAGAGCCATCCAGGAAGCGATTGCTTTGCTGATTGGCAAAAACCTCAATGAATTGTTCCCAGGCCAGTTCAGCTCCGGTTCTACCGTGGTTGGCCATCACTCCTACGCTTTCCGGTATGCCTAGCAAACCAAATCGGGCCCCCTTTTTGGCCTTACCCCATATAGATTCCCAATCTGTTTCGCTTAGGAAATGAAGTCGCTGCCCCAACTTAACTTCTCCTTTACGATGTCTTATTAGATGATCCAGAGTACGATAGATAGTAAGATGGGCCAACATAATCATTCAAGAAACTTGAAGGAAAAAAAAACCGGAAGATGGTCGGATATTTGGCCGGCTTGATGCAGTACGGAGTATTCTACCGGGGCTATAAACCGATGGGTATAGAAAATATAATCCAGGGTCTCATATGGTTGTTCGGTGTCGAATGTAAAGTTTACTTTCTCGTTTGCCAGGTAGGCTGATTTGGTCATAGCGGGAGATAGTTGCGGATGTTCATAAAAAATCTTCATGGTCGACTCATCGGTAACTTGCTCGGTAGCAAAAGGAGGCCGGGCATTAAAATCACCCATTAGAATTAAAGGGGCATGGTCTGCCATGGAATCGATCATATGTTTCAAAGACATTGCCTGGTTTTCCCTGGTTTCTTGATCAAAGGCTTCCAAATGTACGTTGAGCACAGTTAGGGTTCGCTGGCCAATTTTCAGTTTGACTAGTTGAATTAATCGATCCAAATAAAAGGCCTTATAATAAAAAGGGGCTTTAGCCGGTCTTTCCAAGGTGATCATTTCACTTTCGATTACCGGATATTTGCTAAGTACAGCCTGGCCAGAGAGCATGCTTCTAAAATGCACGGACGGAGGCCAATAGGGAAAAGGTACATATCGTTTATCCCAATTGATTGAGGAGATGGCCTGGTGATAGGTGGGGGAAAGCGAATCCAGTTGATTAAAATTATAGCTGCGATCAGAGCCGAAATCTATCTCCTGAAAGCCTATAACATCAGGGCTCAAACTCTTCAGCAGATTCTGAGCCTTGGCCAAATTGGCCTGATAGAAGCCTATCGCCGGCCTGACTGGTAGATTATTGGTCATCCCACTTAGATATCCGATATTATAGGTAACCACGGAGATAGTATCCGCACCTTCCTTTGGTGGTGAGTTTAGATCATGCTGAGTATGATACCGTGATGCCTGGGTACTTCCGGAGCTCCCCCAGAAATAAAATAGGGCCACTGCTATAGCCAGGATGAAGAGAAGGATCAGGGACACTTTGCGCATGAATAGGTAGAGGAGAATCAGGGGTAAGCCGTCAAATTAATCTAATAATTGATAAAATAAAAGATTGGAATCCGTATTATTACCCAAGCCACTTACTCCACCACTGGCATGATCGATCTGGAATACTTGCACCATGTTAGCGACCGAAATCAAGATTTTATTAACCAGATGATCCTTGGCTTCCTGGAAGGTACCCCCAGCCTCATTAAAGAAATGTACCGGTCTTTTAAATCAAGAAATTGGAACGAGTTGGCTATTACCGCGCATAAACTTAAACCTTCCGCCAATTACATGGGCATTTCCGGCCTATACCATATTATTGAAAAATTGGAAGAGGAGGCTAAGAGCGATCAGCCGGATAAGCAGATCATCAGCAGTTATCTGAATTCAATCCGGACAACCTGTAAGCAGGCGTATCCCTTATTAAGACGGGAGATTCGATAGTTTATTCAACTGACAAACTATCCAGATCGTCCTTCTCGGAGCTATAGGCATCATTTAAGCCGGCTATGATATCACTGGTAATGTTTAAGCTGTCATTTGCGTACAAAACACCGCTCCCTTTTTGATAGGTAAGCACTAATTGAAAATCATTGGCCAGACCGTATTCCCGTAAATAATCAGATACTTTTTCGTATAACTCATTATTCACTTTGGCTTCTTCCATGGCCAGATTCTGAGCCAGGGTCTCCTGGTAGCGCAAGAGATTCTGTTGTTTTTTCACCAGGCTTTCTTCCACTGCCTTAGCTTGAGCCATGGTCATATTAGGCGCATTGCGTTGAAAACTAGCGATTTCCGTTTCCAAACCTCTGGCCCGGTTTTCATATTCCGCCTGCAAGTCATCTTTTTTACTTTCCAACTCATCAGCCGCAGCCTTGAAAAAATCATAATTCTTCAGCAGGGTATCCGAATTGACGTAAGCGATATTCATCGCCATTGGAGCGGTCCTCGCCACCGGCTCTGACGGGGAGCTATCCGATGAAAAGTGTAGAATATAAAGGACTATGACGGCTACCAAAAGCACGACATTCAGAATAATAGATAGGTATTTCACGTCAGTACAAGATTTTTGAAGGGCAAAGATAATATAAAATCCATGTCGGTCACGATCATCAGTTATTTTCCTTAGAGTGATCTGTACCCCCAAGTGGTTTCTCCTTGAAAATGTAGTTCACCTCAAAGCTCTGATCGCAATGGGTATGATTCTGATTTTCCGGCAAGGTTGAGGTCTCTGGAGGAGTAGGTAAGTTTGTCGGGTCAGGATTATTCACCCCTTTGATAACCTCCAAAGGCGCAGCTTGCAATGGATAGCGGCGGTAAAAGAAGGCACAGACAAAACCTCCTATGGTTCCCAATAAATGCGACTCCCATGAAACTTCTTCGTTTATGGGAAACAGCCCATATGCCATCCATCCATATAAAAATATAACCACCAAGGAAACCGCAATAGATCGGCTGTCTTTCCTAAAAAAACCACTAAATAGTAAAAAAGAAGCTAATCCATATACGATACCGCTGGCCCCAATGTGATAGGCATCTCTGGCCATCACCCAGACCCAAAACCCGGTAAAGAGGTATATCCAGACAAAAACTTCCAACGCTATTTTATGGTAAAAATAAAAAACGCCTACTCCCAGAAAAAGTAATGGTAGGGAATTGGAAACCAGGTGGTGGAAGTCACCATGGACCAATGGACCAGTAATGATCCCCAGGCTTCCCACGATTGATCTGGGATGGATGCCAAATACTCCAAGGTCAAATGAAAACGAACTTTCTATTAGGCGTATAAACCATAAAACGCCTACAAATGAGAAGGTATACAGCATACTTCTCCTAAATTTTAAAAGATCGCTCTTCATATAGTCATTAACACGTAATTAAACTGAATAAGTTCTTATCCATAAAGGGTATATCCGGTCCTGAATGTATTGGCATGGGCTTCAATAATGGTTTTCATTTTCGGCGAATATCCTCCGCCCATTACCACTACCAGGGCAATCTCACGTTGCCGGCAAAATTCCATCACTAAACGATCCCGCTGTCTGCATCCTTCCATGCTCAAGCTTAATCGGCCTAACATATCAGTTTCCAGAACATCCACTCCGGCCTGATAGAATATAACCTCCGCGTTCTGCTGGTGACAAAATTCTTCCAGATGGTATTCCAGTAGCTCTAAATAGTCCCTGTCCCCGGTATGATCGGGCAATGCTACATCAAGATCTGACCTTACCTTTTCCATGGGAAAGTTCTTTGCACCATGCATGCTGAAAGTGCTTACATTATCGTCATCCATGAATATGTGTGCAGTGCCGTTTCCCTGATGCACATCCAGATCAATGATCAGAATTTTGTTGGCCAGGTTGTGCGAAACCAGATACCGGGCCGCAATGGCTATGTCATTCAATAGACAAAACCCTTCACCAAAATCCCGTCCGGCATGGTGAGTGCCACCTGCGATATTAAAGGCAATACCTTCCCTCAAAGCATGCTCCGAGGCCTCCAAGGTACCCTGGGCGATAGTCGTCTCTCTATTGATCAATGCATGTGACAAGGGAAATCCGGTTCTTCTCTGTTCACGGGGGCTTAAGGTAAGGTGTTTAAGTTTATGCCAATAGGTTGCTTCATGTACCGCCAGAATATGCTCCTCCCGCAAAGATGTGGGGCCAAACAGGTTATCCCGGTTTATGGTGCCCTCATAAACTAGTTGTTGCGGCAGTAAGCGGTATTTTCCCATAGGGAACCGGTGGTTAACCGGCAATTGATAACAATAGTTCAAATTCCAGGCTACCTTCATGAACACTTACATGTCGAAACGAAATTAGTTTCACAATAAGCTTAAAAATGTCACATAGGCCAAATAATGAGATCATTTTCACCTCCTTTATCCTACATTTTCCAGTATCTTTGTAGGTGATATGCGCAAGTTAGGCTACATATTAATGTTACTACCTGGAGTGCTGCTAACCATGACGGTTCAGGGACAGCAGTTACCCCTACAAAATCATTATTTCATTAATCCATATGTATATAATCCGGCTTTAGCAGGTTATGAGAATCATGCCATCGGTTATCTCAACCGCCGACAGCAGTTCGACAGCAATGATCCCTCCAGAACTGCATTTAGTTTTAATACTCCGGTAGCCAGCTCAGGCGGTTTTGGTTTGTCATTTTTCAATGCTTCTTATGACACAGCTTCCAGCTCATTGGCCTATGCGTCCTTTGCCCGGGTGATCCCATTGACAGAAGATCAGTTTTTTCGTTTTGGTTTATCGGCGGGATTTGGTTTTGAGCAACTCGACTTAAAAAGTATTACCAACCCCAGCGTACCGGGTTTGCAAAGTGCAGAGGAGCGAAAAGCCCATTTTCAAGCTCAGATAGGTTTACATTATCAATGGCAAGCCTTACAGTTAGGGTTAAGCTTACCGGCCTTATTCGATCCTGAGCCCATCGATATCGAAAATCCGGATAGTTTCAGTGGCCTGGACTTTGACCCCTTTCGAGGCGTAATGCTGTCAGCCGGTTACTTAATATCCGTTAATGAAGCATTACAGTTACAGCCCCAAGCCCTTTATCGCATCAATCAAAACAGTGACAACCTGGTGGAAGCCGGAATGTTGGCTCATATTCAACAACAATTCTGGCTGGGTGGATCTTATCGACACGACTACGGGGCAATCGCCATGGCAGGTATTCGGTTTGGAGATATAGTTTCACTAGGCTATGCCCTGGAGTTTTCAGGTTCGCAGGACCTAAGTCCCGAAAAAAGCAATCACGAATTTCAATTGGGTATAAGATTGGGACCTACCCGTCCGCCAGTTAAAAAGGGATTCAAAATTGTAAAGGAAAAACCCGAAGGCGCCAGAAAACCCCGTTACTATTACCAACCCAAGCGCACCGGCCGCAGTCAATAGGTCTTAGTCCCCATCAGGCACCAACCGATGTAATATGCTGACCAGGATGGATAGTATTAAACTAAATATTATCGCCCAACCTAATCCATCTACTTGAAATCCAGCTATAAAGAAGTCTGCCAGCAAAGTCAGCGCCGCGTTGATCACCAATAGAAATAATCCCAGGGTTAAAATAGTAATGGGAATGGTAAGGATGACCAGTATAGGTTTTAAGATGATGTGAAATAATGATAGTACGGCTGCCACTATCAGGGCAATAAAAAACGAACTTACTTGTACATGAGGCGCCAATATGTACGAGGTGACAATCACGGCTATGGCCGATAATACCAGTTTAATTAATATTTTCATAGTGTAAATTGAAGTTAATCATACCAGGTGGCGTAGGTTAAATAGTTTTGGGGAGTTTTTTCTATCATGTTTTGCAGGCGGCTATCGACATCTTTCACTTTTCTAGCCGGCACCCCCGCATACACTACACCTGGAGGTATGTGGGTACCGCCCAATACGACTGCTCCGGCGGCTATTAATGATCCCTCACCTACCACTGCATGGTCCAACACGATAGCCCCCATTCCGATAAGGGCGCCATCTTCAATAGTGCATCCATGAATGATGGCATTGTGCCCGATAGAAACCTGTTTCCCAATATAGGTGGATGCGGTTTTATAAGTGCAGTGTACCACCACTCCATCTTGAATATTGGTCTGATCACCAATCCTAATACTGTTCACATCCCCCCTAATGATGGCCTGAAACCAGACACTGCAGTCATCCCCCAAAACTACATCCCCCACTACAGTAGCGTTATCAGCAATAAAACAACTTTTACCTAGTTGCGGTGAAATACCATTTACTGATCGTATCACAGCCATAATGCCAGCCAAAATAAGTTAATCACTCATCGAATCAAAGGACCTGGGCAATTTTACTAATGTCTAGTTTAACTGACATTTTGTCATTTTTAAAAAGGGGATTTATTATCTTTGGGCCATTTATATATCCCCGCGAAGTTGAATTATGAAAGGACTTATAGAAGATCTGGAAATTATTGGAAATGCTGTTGCCACAGTAAAGTCCGGGGAATCCAAAAAACTGTATATTGAAAGTTACGGCTGTCAGATGAATTTTTCAGACAGCGAAATTGTCACTTCCATACTGGGTGAACACGGTTATGGCCTGACCGATACTCCTGAGCAGGCAGACCTTATCCTGCTCAATACCTGCTCCATAAGGGAAAAAGCGGAACAAACGGTACGCAATCGTCTGGCACACTTTAACCAACTAAAACTCAACAATCCCGAAACCACCATTGGGGTTTTGGGCTGTATGGCAGAGCGGTTAAAATCTAAACTGCTGGATGAAGAGAAGATAGTAGACCTGGTGGCCGGACCTGATGCCTACCGTGACCTGCCCAAACTGCTGGATGAAGTAGAACAGGGCTCCAGAGCGGTCAATACCTTCCTGTCCCGGGAGGAGACTTATGATGACATATCCCCTCAAAGATTACATTCCAACGGCGTTACCGCATTTATCTCCATCATGCGAGGATGTGACAATATGTGTTCATTTTGCGTAGTTCCTTTCACCAGGGGGCGGGAGCGCAGTCGTAATCCTAAGACCATTGTGGACGAGGCTAGAGATCTGTTCAACAAGGGGTATCGTGAAGTCACCTTACTGGGACAAAACGTTGACAGTTATAAATGGTCATCCGATGAACAGCTTAAAGGCAAAGCTCAGATTGAGAGATCGGGTACTTCCAACTTTGTAGATTTCGCTGAGTTACTGGAAATGGTAGCTGAGGTTAACCCCAAGTTAAGGGTGCGGTTTTCCACTTCTCACCCCAAGGATATTACGGATAAGGTGTTGCATACCATGAAGCGTTATCCCAACATCTGTAAGTACATCCATTTGCCTTTACAAAGCGGCAGTTCACTAGTACTCAAGCGAATGAATCGCACCTACAGCCGGGAGGAGTACCTCAGTAAGATCAAAGCCATCAAAACCATCCTAGGAGACGACTGCGGTATCTCCAGCGACATGATTGCCGGTTTTTGTGGAGAGAGAGAATCCGACCACCAGTCCACACTTTCCCTGATGGATGAAGTGCGATACGACTTCTCCTACATGTTCTATTACTCCGAACGGCCGGGCACTCTGGCAGAAAAGAAATATCGGGATGATATTCCCCTGGACATCAAGAAAAGACGACTTCAAGAGATAATTAACAAGCAGCAACAACACTCTCTAGAACGGAACCTCAGAGATGTAGGCAAAATTTATGAGGTATTAATTGAAGGCTATTCCAAGCGATCCAAAGACTATTTGCGAGGAAGAAACAGTGCCAATAAGGTGGTGATTTTCCCTAAGGAGAATTTAAAAAGAGGCCAATATGTAAAAGTAAAGATAGACAACTGCACCGCCGCCACATTATTTGGAACCGCACTTTTGACTGACTAGATTAGATGAAGGATTCAGAGATATTAAGTATAAAGCAGCGCTTCGGCATTATTGGCAACAGTGCTTCTTTGATCCATGCCATTGAAGTGGCAGCGCAAGTAGCTCCCACCGATATGACCGTATTGATCAGTGGCGAAAGTGGGAGCGGAAAGGAATCCTTTTCCAAAATTATCCACCAGTTAAGCGCCAGGAAACACGGTAAGTTTATCGCTATAAATTGTGGAGCAATCCCTGAAGGAACCATTGATTCCGAGTTATTTGGACATGAAAAAGGATCCTTTACCGGGGCTCATGAAGCCAGGAAGGGATACTTTGAGGTCACCAACGGAGGCACCATCTTTCTGGATGAAATTGGTGAAATGCCGCTGGGCACCCAGGCCAGGTTGTTACGGGTGCTGGAAAATGGCGAATTTATCAAAGTAGGATCCTCCAAGGTCCAGAAAACCGACGTTAGAGTAGTAGCAGCCAGCAACGTAGACCTGCATGATGCGGTAGTGAGTGGCAAATTCAGGGAAGATCTCTATTACAGATTGAGTACTGTACCTATACAGGTACCTCCTCTGAGGGAAAGAGGAGAAGATGTGCTGCTGCTTTTTCGAAAATTTGCCTCTGATTTTTCAGAAAAGTACCGGGTAAAACCGATCCATTTAACGGATAATGCCCAGGCGGTGGCGCTTGAATATCGATTCCCCGGTAATATACGCCAATTAAAAAATCTGGTGGAGCAAATGTCTGTCCTGGAAATGGAGAGGGAAGTCACAGCTGATAAACTGCGACGGTATTTGCCTGATGACCACCGAAGTATCCCGGTGCTATATCGAAATTCGCAGAATCAGGAACTTGATTTCTCCGAACGGGATATCCTGTATAAGGTGTTGTTTGACATGAAGAATGACGTTACCGAATTAAAAAAGCTGGTTTTTGAGCTGCTGAGCGGTGACGATGATGAGAATTTATTGAAAGAACATCGAGGACTGTTTAAGAATATCGGAGACGAACTTACTGAAGATTCTCAGTATCTACTCACTGAAAACAAACCTGACGATAACACCTTGCAAATCAAGGAAATTGATAATAACGAAGAGGATATTCAAGATATTACCCATGAAACGGAAGAGGATGATTCTCTTAGTATAGAAAAGAAGGAAAGAGAGCTCATCATTAAAGCGTTAAGGAAAAATAATAATAAGAGAAAATATGCGGCCCAGGATTTGGGTATATCAGAAAGGACGCTGTACCGCAAGATCAAGCAATATGAGATTGATGACTAGAGCTACCTTGATGATCTGTATGCTGGTACTTACAAGCTGTGGTAACTATACTTTTACAGGTACCAATACCAATGCCACCAGTATCACGGTACTGCCATTTTTTAACGACACCGGTCAGGGCCCTGCCAATATAAGTCAATTCCTAACCGAGGAATTGAGGGACTATTATCAGCGAAACACCAACCTCAATATCCTGGATAACGGTGGAGAATTACAGGTAGAAGGCAGTATCGTTCGGTATTCTACAGCTCCTGTGGCTCCCCAGGCAGTGGGTGACAATCAAACTCCGGATGTAGCAGGGGCAACCCGGTTGACTATTGCTGTGCAGATCAGTTTCATTAATACCTTAAACCAGGAGGAGGATTTCACCCGAACCTTTAGTTTTTACGATGATTTTGACTCCCGTAGTTCAAACCTTACCGCAGAAGAGGACCAGCTGATTGAAACCATATTTGATCAGATCGTTTTTGACATCTTCAATGCCACGGTGGCCAATTGGTAAAATTTATTAATTTTGCTAAAAAGGGTCAGGTGAACAAGTCCAGATTTATTGAAGTGATAAAAGATCCAGGCAAGATCAACGGGAAAGATCTGGCCCAGTTGTCGGAACTTGCCCATCACTATCCCTACAGTCAAATCCTGCACATATTGTGCGCCTTGGGTCAGCGAAATCTGAAGCAGTCGGTAAATGGGGATAAATTGGCGCTGGCTGCCACCTATACCAGTGACCGGGTATTGCTTAAAAGTCTGCTGGAGGGAACGGATATCCCTGAAATAGTTCAAGCTCAGGAAACCTTGGAAGAGGAAGTAGTTGAAGAGTCAGATTCCTTTGACTGGATAGAACAAGATCTGCATAGGGATGCCCCTCCGGAAACTGAGGAGTCCAACATCGAACAGGACGCCCCTATCACCCAAAAAGATACACAGCACCAGGATCTAACCAGCCCTGCGCTTAAAGAAGATGAAAGCGCCGACGGTGGCGAGGATATGACAGGGCCTGTAATGGAAACACCCGACCATCGTGATTCAGAAGAAGGGATCAAACAGCCAGCAGCAACCGAGGCCCAAGTTAGCCCCGATTCAGATCCAGTACCAGACTCACCCTTAACAGAAGATACCACCATTGAAGCGGCCAGCTCCAAAGAGTCCCTTGAAGACAAACGGGAATTGGACATAGAAGAAACGGATGCCCTTGCAACACCCCAGGATGAACTTGAAGAAGAGGAGGCGGAAGCGGAGGGCACTGCTGTTGATAAAACTGCCCGGGAAGCGGAAGAAGAGGCTCCGTCAAAATCAGGTGGGGCAAGGGATGAATTGGACCTCATGATTCAGCAAGAGGCCAATCAGAGCAGCATTCATGCTGAATTACTGGATAACCTGGATCAATTGAAGAAGAATCGTGAGCAATTTGGTGGAGATGAATCAGAAGAGGTAGAGCAAATCGCCTCTGAAAACGAGTATTTAAAACAGCAAACGGAAATAATTGACAATTTTATAAGAAACTCTCCCGTACTATCCAAACCCAACCTAAGTGCCGACTCCGAGGCTGTAAGTCAAAAAGATCTCTCTAAAAGCAGCAGTACTTTACACAAAGACCTGGTATCCGAGCAACTTGCCCAGATTATGGTAAAACAGGGTAATCGAAAAGAAGCAGTGGAGATTTATAAAAAATTGATTAGGAAGTTTCCCCAAAAAAAGGGTTACTTTGCAGATCAAATCGAACAAATGAGGAAGAAATAGATAATGCTGGGGTTAATAATAGGATTGATAATCGTTATTTGTGTATTACTGGTTCTGATCATATTGGCACAAAATTCTAAAGGAGGAGGCCTTTCCAGTCAATTTGGAGGATCGGCTACCAGTCAGATAATGGGGGTAAAAAAGACCGGCGACCTGCTGGAGAAGCTTACCTGGGGATTTGCCATCGCAATTTTGGTTTTGAGCCTGGGGGCCAATAAAATATTGGATAATAACCAGGCTGTAGACAGCGGGGTAAGCCCCAACGTAGAAGCCGCACAGCAAAAATCAGCTGCCCAGGATTTCACCCCTAATCTGGGCACTCAGGACAATTCCGAAGAATTGGTAGTCCCTCCTTCAGATAGTGCTGAAGACAACTAAACGGATTTAAGCCGCCTGATTAAGATATTTTACCAGCGCTCTTTTAGCCACTGGCATGGCGGTTTCATGGAATGGCACGTCCAGTTTTATATCAATGAGATAAGTTCCCGGATTGGGAAGGTCCGTATATTTCTTTACCATTTCCAGCTTGAGATGTTCGAAAGTCTGTCCTAGCCCCTTTCTGACTGTTTCTAAATAATGAGTGTGGATGCCCCTGAAACTTTCCTCAGAACTTTCAAATACCGTAATTTGATACCGGTAGACTTGTGTGGTCTTGCGAACCCGCTCATTGATGAACAAATATCCATCGTTGACATACAAGGGGCAGATGCCTACTGGCTCTACTTCCAGATTTTCTTCTACCAGTTCGTATAGATCTTTTCCTTCATTTAAGGTATCCTGTAAGGTGGGTATGGCAAAAGCAATGATCTGTCCCAATTCCCGCATGGCCTCATCGTCTTCTACCAGTTTTTGGTAATGTAATTTCAGTTTTTCGAAATCCGCCCTGGCAATTTTGCGTGGGAAGTTTTCAAACAGGAAATCCTTATTCTCCTTAATTGACTGCAGATTTCGGTAATGGAAAACCAGGTCTGAGAGGTATGGATATAACTTCTTCTCTTCAAAACAGGACTGTACCCCTTGCAGATAGTTGAGTAGTACATACTTTTTATACTCAAAATCTATTAATCCCTGGGTCAACCAATCTTTTTCCAGTTTACTCATGGCCATAGTTTATTTAATTGCTCCACATATTCCTAAAACAATCTAGACAATCTGACAGTTCGAGACAAGAAAAAGGCTGCTGCTGTCCCTACAATGTAATATTGTCAGTCAAATTATGTCATAATATATCTTTCAGGGCAAAAAACCTGTAAAATTGTCGGTTTTCGGGCTTCAGAGGGGAATATTTTGGACTTGGCATAGGAAATGCTTCTTATGATATAGTTTTTATTATACTTCACTGAAATTAAAACTGAATTAAAAAATGTCTAAAGTTAACATCAAACCTCTGGCAGATAGAGTGATTATTAAACCTGCTGAAGCTGAAGAAAAAACCGCTTCCGGAATTATAATCCCAGATACTGCAAAGGAAAAACCTCAGAAAGGTTCTGTGGTTGCCGTAGGTAACGGAAAGAAAGATGAGCCTATAACCGTTAAAGTAGGAGACAATGTGCTTTACGGAAAATACGCTGGTACTGAAATTACCGTAGATGGCAAGGAATATCTTATCATGCGGGAATCTGATATTTTCGCAATCGTTTAATCAACACCTATTTTTATTATTCCAAACTAAAACTAATTAGAAATGGCTAAAGAAATAATATTCGACTCTGACGCACGTAGTGCGATTAAAAAAGGAGTTGACAAATTGGCGGAAGCTGTAAAAGTAACACTGGGGCCCAAAGGTCGAAATGTAATTCTCGACAAGAAATTTGGTGCACCAAGCTTCACAAAAGATGGCGTCACAGTGGCCAAAGAAATCGAATTAAAAGATCCTATTGAAAACATGGGCGCCCAGTTGGTAAAAGAAGTGGCCTCCAAAACTGCTGATGACGCAGGTGATGGAACTACTACCGCCACTGTGCTGGCCCAATCAATTTTTACCACTGGCATCAAAAACGTGGCCGCCGGGGCAAACCCGATGGATTTAAAGCGCGGGATCGAAAAGGCAGTGGCCGCAGTAGTAGCTAACCTAGCTTCCCAGTCTAAGAAGATCAGCAAGTCGGATGAAATCGCTCAGGTAGGAACAATTTCTGCCAACAATGATCATGAGATCGGGCAAATGATCGCCGACGCTATGGACAAAGTAGGCAAGGATGGGGTAATCACCGTAGAGGAAGCCAAAGGAACTGAGACTGAGGTAAAAACTGTGGAAGGTATGCAGTTTGACCGCGGATACCTGAGCCCTTACTTTGTAACCAACACCGACAAAATGGAAGCTGAGCTGGAAAGCCCTTACATTTTGATCTATGACAAAAAGATCAGCAGCATGAAAGAATTGCTGCCGGTTTTGGAAGCAGTAGCCCAGACTGGTAAGCCGTTATTGATCATCGCAGAAGACGTAGATGGTGAAGCTCTGGCAACCTTGGTGGTGAACAAAATCAGAGGCTCCCTGAAAATTGCTGCGGTTAAAGCCCCTGGCTTTGGTGATCGCAGAAAAGCTATGCTGGAAGATATCGCCATCCTTACTGGTGGTATTGTGATCAGCGAGGAGAGGGGATATAAGCTTGAAAGCGCCACCCTGGATTACTTGGGTACCGCTGAAAAAGTCAATATCGACAAAGACAACACTACACTGGTAAACGGTGCTGGTAAGAAAAATGACATAAAAGCTCGTATCAACCAAATCAAATCTCAAATCGAAACCACCACTTCAGATTATGATCGCGAAAAACTGCAAGAGCGGCTAGCAAAGCTGTCAGGTGGTGTAGCCATTCTTTATATAGGAGCCGCTACCGAAGTGGAGATGAAGGAGAAAAAAGATCGAGTTGATGATGCTCTGCACGCTACCCGGGCCGCTGTCCAGGAAGGTGTAGTCGCTGGTGGTGGTGTAGCGCTAATTCGCGCTCAGAAAAGCTTGGACAAACTGGAAGCTGCCAACGTCGACGAGCAAACTGGTATTAAAATAGTCAAAACTGCGCTGGAAAGTCCTTTGAGGATCATCGTAGAAAACACCGGAGCGGAACCTTCAGTGGTAGTGCAGAGAGTTAAAGAGGGTAAAGCGGATTTTGGCTACAACGCACGTGATGACAAATATGAAAATATGTTCAGTGCTGGTGTAATTGACCCCACTAAAGTAACCCGTCTGGCCTTGGAGAATGCTGCATCGATTGCCGCATTATTGCTGACTACCGAATGTGTAGTGGCCGATGAGCCTGAGGACGAGAAAGCTGCTGCAATGCCTCCCATGGGCGGTGGCGGCGGAATGGGCGGCATGATGTAATCGCCCAGTTCGGTTAGATTTATAAAAAAAGGCTGTCTTGTAGGACGGCCTTTTTTTTATAACCTATTAGCTTATTAACTCCCGCTTGTTACTCATTCATTGATCACCACCAACTCGATGGGTACCTTAATGATTTCCTTAAAATCTTCTCCCGACTCCTGCATATCCTCATCCTCTTCTTCGTAGCACCACTTCACCTCTACTTTATGGGTGCTGTTGAGGCGTTCCAATCGTCTGAGGATTTCCACCAGGCATTTGGAAGAACTGGTATTGAAGTATTCCAATTTGATCACCAGCATGGTTGTGGGATGCGGATCGGCAATGTAATTGTCCAACCAATTAATAACCGGTTTATAAAATTCAATAGAGTTTTCGGGTATCGATCGTCCGGATATTTCAAAATCTCCGGTTTCTCTGCTAAACCGCAGTTTCGGGGTTTTTGGAGTAGACTCCAGGAAAAATTCATTCATACTTAAGCCTGAACCTTAACGTTGAGACTAAAATATGAATAATCTTTGTTAACTGGTTTGAAATGATAAGCGATTTTCTCTCCTGACCTTCTAATAATATCCATAATGCCTAATCCGGCTCCGCCAAATGCAGAAACTTTGCCAGAGCTTAATTTATCCCTGTAGCGCGATTTAAGCTGGTTTGGGTTTAGTTTATTAACATTATCGATAAACGACTTGAGCTTTTTGGCTTTGCCGTAGCTTAAAGTGTTCCCGGTGGTGATGTAATAGGTAAATTTGTCCTTTTTTAAGGCAAAGGTAACTGGATAGGCTTTTTGAGCAGCGGGAACTTCATCAAAATGATGATAAACATTTTGCAGGCTCTCCAGTAATACTTTGAAGACCTTTCGCTTTACCTTTAAGGCTATTTCCTCCTGTTCCAATTTGTGCTCTGCCAAATCTAACAAAGCGGTAAAGCATTCATCATCTACTTTACCCCGGTATTTCAGCAGTACTTCCGGACCATCAGCAGTTCCCGTTAATTCATAATCGGATTGCATTTTGCAGCTGTGTTGAAGAACATGATTAAGTTAAGTAAAGTTAACTCATAAATTGCATTTAATTAATAAAAAATTAAAATAATTTAGGAATGATTGTTGCAACACCGGTTTAATATAACCTACACTCGGCAAATATTCAAACTTCCGCTGAAAAAGGGGGCCATAGTCACGCCGGTTACTAGTGAACATCCCCCATAAGCTTTCTCAAGATAGGTGAAGCCAACAAAACCAGTACCCCAGCTCCTAGGGCATACTGGGCGATTATTTCAAATCCCCCAGTATAGACATCAAGGGTTTCAAAACCACCCACATTGGGGTCTTCACTTTCAACCGCTAATTGCTTGCCTATAAATCCTACTACCTGAAAAGCAAAAGCCGATGACAAAAACCAAACCCCCATCATAAAAGCTACGATCCGCTGCGGTGACAAGTCAGTAATTTTAGATAATCCAACTGGCGACATGAACAACTCCCCAATGGATATCAGCAGGTACATCACCAGCAGATAGGAAAAGGGTACCATGCCATTTACATCAGCCTGGTTACCGCTAAGAGCCAGGACATAGAAGCTAATTCCGGCAAATACCAAACCTAACCCAAACTTGTAGGGAGTACGAGGGTTCTTGTTCTTTTTGGAAAGATAGATCCAAAGTAAGGAGATAGGAATGCTTAAAATGATAATGAACATGGAGTTCAGCGAGTTGGTTTGGGTGGCGTCCAATAGGAATAGGTTTACATTCCTATCGGCAAACAAGGTGATCACACTGCCTGACAACTCATGAAATCCCCAGAATATCAGCATAAAAAAAGTGATGAGCACCGCCATAAATAGCTTTTTACGCTCATCCGGAGTGGAATTGTACATGATCACTCCCAGAAAACCCAGGATAAACACCGCCAGGGCATTGAATATTACATTTACTATATTTTGTCCCCCTAATAAGGTTCCATCTGCACCCAGGGATTGGTAGGAGGCTAGTAAAAGGGCAATAACCGGGGCTGCCAGAAATGCTAATAGTGGTATCAGGGTTTTTTGAGGAATAGCCAATATCTTTCGTTCCAATATGTCCTGACTAGGGGGCAATCCACGATCTCCGAATACGTTTTTGCGGATGCCATCCCAGAAAAATATTAACCCTGTTAGCATGCCTATACCAGCCAGACCAAATCCATAATGCCAGCCATAGGTAGCCGCCAGCCAACCACATAATAGCGGAGCCACAAATCCTCCTATGTTTATCCCCATGTAAAAAATGGTGAATCCGGAATCTTTCCTGGGGTCCCCTTTGGGATAAAGGGTGCCGACGAAAGTGGAGATATTGGGTTTAAAAAAACCGTTACCTACTATGATCAAAGCCAGGGCCAGGAAAAAGGTTATGTGATTCTCTATGGCCAGCACAAAATGTCCCAGCGACATTAAGATACCACCCAGGAATATAGACCGCCTCATTCCCAGAATCTTATCAGATATGCGCCCACCGACCACCGCTGAGGCATATACCAACGACCCATAACTGGAATAGACCGCTATCGCGGCAAAATCTCTTTCTACTAAAGCAACGAAAATTTCACTTACCATATATAACATAAGCAGAGCCCGCATCCCGTAAAAGCTGAACCTTTCCCACAACTCAGCAAAGAAAAGGTAAAATAATCCCCGGGGATGCCCCAGAAACTCAGTCTGCTGGTTCTGTTGTGCTATTTCAGTCATAAGTTTTTGAATTAGTAGTCTTTAGATGTGCTTGTGGTAAGTAAAAATGCAGGTTTCAGCCGCTAAATCTAATAGCTGATATGCAGGAAAGCAAATGGCAACCTAACTTATGACCTCATTGTCCTGAACTATCAAACACAATTTAGGCATCGGTCTCAGGTCTACATTAGATAGGTAGTAGGTTCACTGCGGAAAACCGAAATATCAATCAGCCAAGGAGAGTGAGCTTAATGGAACACACCGGGGCTTATTATCCGTTGTTTTCCAGATTCCGCAAATTTTCGTTAATTGGAGGGATTTTGGCAACGAAAATTTCTTCATAATCATTCTCTTATGAAAAAACTATTAGTGTTGGTGGCGCTGCTCGCTATAGTAGGGCTGTTGATCCCCGGTGGCGAAACCACACTTTGGGCCCAGACTGATTCGCTTACCACGGCGGAACCCAATTCAGAAGTACTACCCGATCTGGAATCCAGGGAAGGAGTCAATCTGATCAGCATTTTTAGAGGACTGGTGGGGCTTTTGGTATTGGTGGGTATCGGTTATTTATTTAGTACCGATCGTAAAAACATTAGCTGGAAGGTTGTTGCCACAGGTTTGATCTTCCAATTTATCCTGGCCATTGGCGTATTACAAATCGGCTTGGTGAGAAGTTTTTTCGAATTTGTAGGCGGCCTGTTTGTAGTGGTCCTCAATTCCACTGCCGCCGGCACTCAATTTCTTTTTGGGGAATTCATGGATAGCGACCGCTATGGCTTCATCTTCGCCTTACAGGTACTACCCACCATCCTATTTTTTGCGGCAATAACTAGTTTGCTTTATTATTTGGGGATCATACAACTGATCGTCAAAGGCCTGGCCTGGGTGCTATCAAAGGCCATGAAAATCTCTGGGGCTGAGAGTTTATCAGTGGCGGGTAATATTTTTCTGGGCCAAACCGAATCTCCACTGTTAATAAAGGGCTACTTACCGACTATGAGCAATTCCGAGGTTATGCTGGTAATGACCGGCGGAATGGCCACGCTGGCTGGCGGTGTACTGGCGGCTTATATCAGTTTTCTGGGAGGTGATGACCCCGTGCAGCGGGTGCTGTTTGCCAAACACCTGTTGGCAGCCTCGGTCATGGCGGCCCCAGGTGCTGTAGTGATGTCCAAAATATTAGTCCCTCAAACCAAGAAGGTCGATCAAACCATACGAATAACTAAGGATAAGATTGGAAGCAATGTGCTGGATGCCATATCCAATGGCACTGGTGAGGGATTAAGGTTAATGGTAAACGTCGGAGCGATGCTTCTGGTATTTATTGCTTTTATTGCCCTGTTCAATTTTATTTTGGACTGGATCGGAAGTTTCGGAGGGGTCAATGAACAGGTAGCCAGCCTATCCAACGGTCAATTCGAAAATCTCTCTCTCGAATTCTTGCTGGGCTACCTCTTCGCCCCGGTAATGTGGGTGATCGGGGTGGCATCGGAGGATATAACCCTGGTGGGCAGAATGCTGGGCGAGAAGTTAGTACTTACGGAATTTATCGGATATGTCACCCTTTCTGAACTGAAAGGGGCCGGCGCATTTGCTCAATCAAAGTCTATATTGATGGCAACTTATATGCTTTGCGGATTCGCCAACATCGCTTCAATCGGTATACAGATCGGCGGCATAGGCTCACTGGCGCCCAACAAGAGAGTGCTCTTGTCGCAATTTGGCATGCGCGCTTTGCTAGCAGGTACGCTAGCCAGTTTATTGTCTGCTACTATGGTAGGCATTATTCTGGGGTAGATATTGATCAGGCATAACGACCAATGGAGTGAGTTGTGGTGGTTGGTTAATTCCGCTTGTTCATTTCATCACGGATCTTAGCCGCCCTTTCATAATCTTCTTTGTTGATAGCATCTTTCAGCAGATCCTGTAACTTATCAGTACTAAAGTCCTTGAGTTCTTCATTGCCGGATGGACCTGAACCCACCTTTTCTTCACTTTCCTCCAACACTCCCTTACCCTGGTCCCCTACTTCATCAGTAAGCACGATGCCCGCTTCAGACAGCACCGCTTCATAGGTAAATATAGGTACGCCAAATCGAATCCCGATAGCGATGGCATCCGAAGGACGTGAGTCAATTTCCACCGTTTGTTCACCGTTATTGCAGATCAGCTTGGCAAAAAACACCCCCTCCTTTAAATCGGAGATCAACACCTCGTTAACATCAAATTTAAAGTTATGGGCAAAGGATTTGAACAGGTCATGGGTCATGGGGCGGTTGGGAGTTATGCGTTCTATTTCGATGGCGATTGCCTGTGCTTCGAACATGCCAATTATTATAGGTAATCGGCGGTTGCCGTTTACCTCACCCAATACTAATGCAAAAGAACCCGATTGACTTTGACTGGAAGACAATCCTAAAATTTCAAGCCTGATCTTGTCCACGGTATGTTATTCGAACTGGTTTAAAGCTATTAAAAATTACCCATATATCATGAGTTAGCGGCATTAATTGCTGCCGTCAATTTAGGCACGACCTCAAAAGCATCACCGACTATACCGTAGTCAGCGGCCTTAAAAAATGGAGCCTCAGGATCTTTATTGATTACCACGATTACTTTGGATGAATTCACCCCTGCCAGGTGTTGAATGGCCCCGGATATACCCACAGCGACATATAGAGAAGGGCTGACCTTGATTCCGGTTTGCCCAACGTGCTCATGATGAGGCCGCCATTCCATATCCGATACCGGTTTGCTACAGCCGGTGGCAGCTCCTAATGCCTTTGCCAGGTCCTCAATGAGGTGCCAGTTTTCTGGTCCCTTTAGCCCTCTGCCTCCCGATACCACTATATCCGCTTCAGGTAACAGGATCTCACCTTCGGCTTTTTCTTTGCTTATCAGCTTGCCCGGCATGTCGCTGTCTTCCAAGTGGACCTCAAAAGGCTCTACCGGTGCAGGTCCCCCCTGATCATTGATATCAATGGCATTTTTATTAATGACTAATATTTTTCGATCCCCTGATAATTTAACCTGGGCAAAAGCCTTACCTGTATATATACTTCGTTTTACCTGGAACCCCTGCGATGTATCCGGCAACTCCACCACATTGGAAGCCATGCTGGCATTTGCCGAGACCGCTACTCGAGAAGCTACCGCTCCACCTAGAGAAGAAGTGGACAGGACCATGATCGATGCCTCACTTCGATTGAAGGCTTCCGTCCATATTTTGGCAAAAGCCACAATGCTGTTATGGCTTAAATTATCGGGGTTGGCGTGCCACACTTTTCCCGCTCCCTGATTGCCTAAAGATTGCAGCTCACTGGAATCAAAATCCCCAATAGCTAATGCGATAACTTGAGAATTATTGCCATTGGCAAGAGCTGCAGCATAACTAACAGCCTCCAGAGAGGATTTCCTGATTTTACCCTGATCCCCTTCTACAAAAACTAGTATTGACATATTCTAAAAATGGTTTAAATCACTTTAGCCTCATGCTTTAGCAGGGAGACCAGTTCTTCCACATTCTCGGCATCTACCAATTTGACTTCACCTTTAGCGGGAGGAAGTTCAAAGGCCTCAACCTCAGTCGCCGGGGTTGCTTCTACCGGTTGCACCACCTCCAGAGGCTTGGTGCGAGCCGACATGATCCCTCTCATGTTGGGTATTTTCCATTCAGCGATCGGTTCCTGACATCCGGCTACCAAAGGCAGCGACACTTCTAAAAATTCCTTTCCTCCTTCTATTTCACGGGCTAATTTGGCAACACCTTCTTCGATATCAAGCTGCATCACCGGAGAAATGGATGGTATTTTCAGCATGGCTCCTACCATACCATGTACCTGGCCACCATTAAAGTCTATGGACTCCCTGCCCATCAGTATCAGATCAAATGACCGGTCTTTTGCGATTTCGGCAATTTGACTGGCCACAAAATAGCCATCGGTGGGGGCGGCGTCAATCCGAATGGCCTGGTCAGCTCCAATGGCCAAGGCCTTGCGCAAAGTAGGTTCCGTTTCGGCGCCTCCAACGTTCAACACAGTTATTTCACCTTGGTTTTGCTCCTTTAGCTCTACTGCTCTGGCCAGGGCATAGTCATCATAAG
This sequence comes from Cyclobacteriaceae bacterium, assembly GCA_965224285.1. Lineage (GTDB taxonomy): Bacteria > Bacteroidota > Bacteroidia > Cytophagales > Cyclobacteriaceae > JAJCYK01. Next base: position 157,402 of record OZ245043.1, on the reverse strand, counting down.
GCCCTATAATGTATTGAACTCCCGTTTGGTCAAACTTGGTATTGTTATCGGTGAAGGCTATCCTGGATGTGGTATCCGGGACATGGGTAATGCATACCAATATCTTCATATTTTCAACTGCTTTGAAATCGGGGTGAAGTTACTCAATAATGAAAGAAATAAAAAAGTCCGTCAACGGGTCTAAATGCCTAATCCATACTCAATACCAGCTTGCCAAATTGTTGGGATGCCTGCATTTTATCCAACGCTTGAATGGCTTGGTGGAAGGGAGTAACTGAATCTATCAGGGGTTTTATTTTTTGCTGATTTACCAAGGCTATCATTTCCCTAAACTCCTGGTCGTTGCCCATGGTTGAGCCCTGCAATCTTATCTGATTCCAGAACATTCGATATAGGTCAATCTTGGGTGGCAAACCGATGGTAGCGCCGTATGAAACAATGCGGCCTCCAGGTTTTACCAGTTTGATGAGAGCGTTTAATTGGGCGCCTCCGGTACTATCTACTACCAGATCGAATTTTTGCCCTTTGGCGCTGGCATCCCGGTCCCATTCCTGTCGGTAATGGTAGGCTTCTTTAGCCCCAAGCTTTTTCATTCTTTCCATCTTTTCAGTAGATCCGGTGGTAACGGAAATATCAGCTCCTTTGGCTTTGGCCAACACAAAGGCCATTTGGCTTACCCCTCCCCCGGCTCCAGTAATTAGCAACTCCTGTCCGGGCGCCAAACCACCGTGATTGAATAATGCCCGATAAGCCGTTAGTCCGGCCAGAGGTATAGCCGCCGCTTCTTCAGCTGTGAGATGAGCCGGTTTAACCGCCAAGCGATCCTGGTCAACTACAATATATTCTGCCAGCGTTCCATCTGTAGGCATACCAAGAACCTGATAATCAGAAGACTGTACCATAGGGTCTTCTCCCCAATTTATATTGGGATTAATGACGACATCCTGGTTATGCCACTCCGGGTCGGTATTAGGACCCCATTCAACCACCTTACCGCAGCCATCCGATCCCAAGGTGACATATGGTTGTATGTTGGGATACTTACCTTCCCGAATCCATTGATCACGGTGATTTAAGGCAGCGGCCGATATCTTAACTAATACCTGGCCAGCCCTAGGTTCAGGTTGGGATGCGTCACAAATGGCGACATCACCGGAATCTGTAATTTGCAGCGCTCTCATCATCTAAAAGGGAACCTCGGGATTTTCTGTATCATCCTGGTCCCGGGATTTTTTAGGATCTTTGGGATTACTTTTACTGCCTAGGGTGATGGTACCAGGGCCGGGGCCGGTGAAATCAGGCGGCATGCCGGAAGTAGCAGGAAGATCAAATTTAGCAGCACCAAAGCCAAAATCCATATCCGTGAATTTAGTGTATTTACCGATGAACTTGAGCTGTGCGGTATCCAAAGATCCGTTACGATGTTTGGCAATAATAACTTCACCTAATCCATTGGTTGGCTGCCCGTTCTCATCTTCGGTGATCCCGTAATATTCCGGCCGATATAGGAACATCACCAGATCAGCGTCTTGCTCGATGGATCCGGACTCTCTCAAATCCGATAATTGCGGTCTTTTATCACCTCCCCGGGTTTCCACCGCCCGGCTTAGCTGGGAAAGGGCGATCACCGGAATATCCAATTCCTTGGCAATATTTTTTAACGCCCTGGAAATGGAAGCGATCTCTTGCTCCCGATTACCACCGCTTACCCTGGAAGTATCGCCGGACATCAGCTGTAAATAATCAACAATAATTAGCTTCACGTCATGCTGCGCTTTTAGTCGACGGCATTTTGCTCTCAACTCCAAGATACTTAGAGCAGGTGTATCATCAATGAAAATAGGTGCATTGGTCAGCTTTGCGGTCTTATGCACCAGTTGTTCCCACTCATAATCTGCCAGAGTTCCTTTTTTTATTTTGTCACTTTCCAATTCAGCTTCGGCTGAGATCAATCTATTGACCAACTGTATGTTGGACATTTCCAGGGAAAAGATCCCCACCGCATGTTTAAAATCCACTGCGGCATTCCGCATGGCGGTCACCACAAAGGCAGTTTTACCCATACCCGGTCTGGCCGCAATGATCACAAGATCGGACTTTTGCCACCCTGAAGTGATACGGTCCAGGGCCGTGAACCCGCTGGGTATCCCAGTCAATCCATCCTGATGATCCTTTCGAGCCTCCAATTCATTTAGAGCTTCCCGCATCACTGATCGCATATCAGCATAGTTCTTGCGAATATTGGATTCTGAAACTTCAAAAAGCGCTTGCTCCGTACGATCCAATAACTGAAAGGCATCTGAAGTATCTTCGAAAGCATCCTGCTGAATCTCAGAAGAGATGCGAATCAGCTCCCGCTTGATGGCCTGTTCCGCTACAATCCGGGCATGGAATTCTACGTTGGCCGCGCTGTTCACCCTGCTGGTCAATTCCGTAAGATAATAGGCCCCTCCTACCAGCTCCAATTTGCCGTCATGGCGTAACTGGTTTGACACGGTGAGCATATCAACTGGTTCGGAATTATTAAAAAGGGTTACAATGCTGCTGTAAATCTCCCGGTGGGCATCTTTATAAAAGCTTTCCGGCTTGAGGATGTCGATTACCGTAGTGAGAGCATCTTTTTCCAGCATTAGAGCCCCTAAAACAGCTTGTTCCAAATCCACGGCCTGAGGAGGGATCTTCCCTAAATTGGCGGCTGCATCGGTAAAAAAATTCTTTCTGGCCTTGGTGCCCAGATCGGGCCTTCTCTCAGATTCCATGTACGAGGCGCTTCGGTTGTTCCATTGATCCACTTGCAAACCTACTTAAAACCAGGCAATCCTTGTCAACAGTTTATAGGGGCATTTTCCACTGCTTGCAATCGTTTGCATTAACAATGCAATTTACTTATCCACCCACATATCCACAACATATGAGGTGAATAGGTTTGGCGCATTATGATTTTATTCTAATTTTGGTGCAAATCACTCGTCATGATTGCCAAGGGGTCTAAAGTACACTTCATTGCCATTGGCGGTTCAGTTATGCACAGTTTGGCCCTGGCCCTGCATGAAATGGGTATACAGGTAACCGGGTCTGATGATATGCTCTTTGAACCTTCCAAGAGCAGACTGGATGCGGTAGGGTTGTTACCTGAAAAAATTGGCTGGGATGAAGCCCGCATTCATTCCCAACTAAATGCGGTGATATTGGGGATGCACGCAAAGGAGGATAACCCTGAATTGAAAAAGGCCAGGGAACTGGGGCTTGAAGTTCACTCATACCCGGATTTTATCTATCAGCAATCCAAACACAAACAACGAATTGTGATTGGTGGAAGTCATGGTAAAACCACTATTACTTCCATGATCATTCATGTTTTACAATACCTCAATCGATCGTTTGATTATGTAGTGGGGGCGCAATTAAAAAGCATCGACAATATGGTGAGATTGAGCGAGGCCCCGATCATCGTGATCGAAGGGGATGAGTACCTCACTTCTACTCTGGATAAGACCCCGAAATTCCTAAAATATCAACACCATATCGGGTTGGTAAGCGGGGTTTCCTGGGATCACATAAACGTATTTCCCACGATCGATGAATATGTACAGCAGTTTGACCGGTTTGCTGACGCCACTCCTAAAGCCGGAAGCCTCATCTATTGCGAAGAGGACGATCTGGCCACAGTCATATGCGGTAAACAGCGGGAAGATGTGACCAGCCTGCCCTATCAGGAACATCCATCAGAGATCCGGGAAGGAATCACCTATTTGCTAACTGACCAGGGCGAAGTACCAGTAGAAGTATTCGGCCGTCACAATATGCAGAATTTAAGTGGAGCCAAGTCCGTACTTAAAAAGATTGGGGTCACCGATGCTCAATTCTACCAAGCTATTACCAGCTTTCAGGGAGCCGCCAATCGCTTGGAACTGGTTAAAAGCAATGATGACACCGCCATCTTTAAAGACTACGCTCACGCACCATCCAAACTCCAAGCCACTACCCGGGCACTTAAACAGCAGTTTAAAGATCGTACGTTAGTAGCCTGTATTGAATTGCATACCTATAGTAGTCTCAACAAAAGTTTTCTAAGCCAATACAGCGACTCCTTCGGTTCAGCCGACTTTCCCATCGTCTACTACAATCCTCATATTATTGCCCACAAAAACCTGGAGCCCATCACTAAGGATGAAGTAAAATCGGCTTTCAACCATCCTGAGTTGATGGTTTTTGATGACATCAACAAGCTTGAACATTTCTTGCTGGATCAACAATGGGCAGGCAAGAATCTTCTGCTGATGAGTTCCGGAAATTTCAACAACCTCAGTATAGGCATGCTGGGCGACGCCATTATAAAGGACAGCTAGTAATATCTCTATGAATTTAAACTTAAAAAAACCGTTGGCAGTCTTTGACCTGGAGACTACCGGTACCGACGTGGTCGACGACCGCATTATAGAAGTAGCGATAGTACGGGCCTTCCCCAACGGCGAAACTGATCAGAAACATTTGCTACTAAACCCCACCATACCAATACCCAAAGAGTCCAGTTTAATTCACGGTATCTATGATGAAGACGTAAGGGACTCACCTACTTTCAAACAAATTGCCAAGGAACTCTATAACTACCTGCAGGGCTGTGATCTGGCTGGGTTTAGTGTCATAAAATTTGATGTGCCTATGCTGGTGGAGGAATTTCTAAGGGTAGATATGGATTTTAACCTGAAAACCAGAAAACTAATTGACACTCAGCGTATATTCCATTTAATGGAAAAAAGAAATTTGGCTGCAGCTTATAAGTTCTACTGTCAGAAAAATCTGGACCATGCGCATAATGCGGGCGCAGATGCTATGGCCACCTACGAAATCCTACAGGCCCAGATCAAACGTTATGAAGAGCAGGACGTATTGGACAATATGGGCAAAAAATTAGGCCAATTAACCAATGATATGCAGTCATTGGCCGATATCACCAGCAGCAAAATGGTAGACCTGGCAGGACGATTCGTCTATAACAACCAGAACGTCGAAGTGTTCAATTTTGGTAAGTATCGCGGAAAACCAATTTTGGAAATCCTATCCAAAGAACCTCAATATTACGACTGGATTATGAATGGCCGATTTCCCCGGGATACCAAGCGCAAACTGACCGAGATTAAATTGCGAGCTTTCAATAGCTGAGTAAATAATTATTATTCTTCTATAAGCCTGCTTAATTTTAACCCTTTTAATCGCAATAAAGGATCTATATGCCAAAGACTATCATCGTTTCCAATCGGCTTCCCATCAGGGTCACCAAGGATCAGGAAGGGCTGCACTTTCACCCTAGTGAAGGCGGCCTGGCCACAGGTCTGGGCTCTATTTATCGCCAGGGGGGAAATTTATGGATAGGATGGCCCGGCCTGCTTATCAATCAGGGAATAGAACGGATAAACGTGACTGAAAAGCTGAAGGCAGAAAATATGCATCCGGTATTCCTGACTCAGTCTGAGATCAAGAATTATTATGAGGGTTTCAGCAATGAAACACTATGGCCGATTTTCCACTATTTTAATCAATACTCGGTTTACGATGAGACATTCTGGGAATCATATGTGCAGGTGAACCGTAAATTTTCCTACGAAGTAGTCCCCTTTCTGGAGAAAGGCGACATACTCTGGATCCACGACTATCAACTGCTGTTGTTGCCTGAAATGATCAGGGAGCAATTCCCTGACCTTAGTATTGGGTTTTTTCTTCACATCCCTTTCCCCAGCTACGAGATGTTCCGACTGTTGCCCTGGAGAAGGCAGCTGCTTAATGGGATGCTGGGAGCGGATTTGGTCGGCTTTCATACCTATGATGACATGCGTCATTTTCTCAGTTCGGTAAGCCGTCTGGCAGGATTCAGCTATTCCAGCAGTCAGGTCAATAAGCCGGACCGCAAGGTGATTGTAGATGCTTTTCCTATGGGTATTGATTATAAAAAGTATGCGGAAGCTGCTGCCAGCCAGGAAACCAGGGATCGCGAATCCCGATATCGCAGTTCACTGGGTGACCAGCAATTGATCCTCAGTATTGACCGACTGGATTATTCCAAAGGTATACCCCAGCGCTTGAGGGCGTTTGAACGATTTCTAGACCGCTATGCGGAGTTCCGTGAAAAAGTCTCCTTGGTAATGCTGGTAGTACCTTCCCGTGACAAGGTAACCAAGTACCAAGAACTAAAGGAAGAAGTGGACTTGTTGGTGGGCCGTATTAATGGCCGCTTCGGACGGATAAACTGGACACCCATTCACTATTTTTACCGTTCTCTACCCCTGGAAGCATTAAGTGCATTTTACCGCATGGCTCATGTAGCGCTGGTTACACCCATGAGGGATGGGATGAACCTGGTGTGTAAAGAATTTATTGCCAGCAAGTTGGACAAAAAAGGAGTGCTGATCTTGAGCGAAATGTGCGGCGCTTCCAAGGAGTTGTCGGACGCAATCCTGATAAACCCTAACGATATGAATGCCCTGGTGATAGCGCTACATCGTGCTCTTACCATGCCCGAGGAGGAACAGATCGCCCACATTCAGGTGATGCAGGAATCATTACAGCGGTATAATATTCATCATTGGGTTAATTTGTTCATGGAAAGACTGGCAGAAATTAAGGAAAGTCAGGAAAATCTGTCCACCAAATATTTGGATAAAGGGGCCATCGAAGAGGTAAAGGTACGGATGAAACAAGCAGATAAGCGCCTGTTCTTTTTGGATTATGACGGCACCCTGATCCCTTTTACGGAAACCCCCGCTAAAGCAGCACCGGACCAGGAACTCTTGGATATACTTAATGGATTGTCAAAAAATAAGCACAATCAGGTGGTCATTATCAGTGGCAGGGACCGTGAATCACTGGAGTCCTGGCTAGGCCAATTAAACCTCGACTTTATCGGCGAGCATGGAGTCTGGATCAAAGAAAGAGGCGAAGACTGGCAAACCCTTACCAATCTCTCCGGTGAATGGAAGCAGGTGCTGAAACCGGTACTGGAACTATATGTGGACCGTACTCCCGGCTCAATTATCGAAGAAAAGGATTATTCATTGGTCTGGCATCATCGCAAAGTGGAAACAGGTCTGGGAGAATTAAGGACCAGAGAACTAAGCAGTCACATAAAACACCTGTCGGCGAATATGAACTTACAGGTGCTGGAAGGAGATATGGTAGTAGAGATTAAAAGCAGGGAAGTGAATAAGGGGCGAGCCGCCGAACAGTGGATCAAGGATTTCCCGGCAGACTATATTGTGGCTATAGGAGATGACTGGACGGATGAGGATACCTTTAAGGCTATGCCTGAAGATGCCATGACTATAAAGGTTGGCAGTACCTCAAGCGCCGCCAGGTTCAATCTAAATAATCCTGGGGAAGTCCGCCGATTCTTAAAACAGATAATTGATTAAAACTTAAATTTTAATTGTCTGTCAGAGGTAATTTTACTCTTGACTGTCCTCCCGCCATATCCTGGAGATGTCCGTTTTTCCTCTGCGATCACTGTAGCTAATTTACCCTGCACTTTAAAATTCTTCTCGATAGTTAGAGATAGTGAATGCAACTTTTTAATGGCCCTTTTCTTTTCTGATTGCCCTATCTTAGCCCGGTCAACACTTTGTCGCATGACTCTGATTGATTCATCATAAACTTTGGTAGGAACGGGAAAAGGATGTCCATCCTTACCCCCCAGCGCAAACGAAAAGCGGGCGGGATCTTCAAATCTGCTGCTGGTTCCGTGAATGACTTCACTGATTAAAGTAAGAGATTGTAAGGTTCTGGGACCCATCCCTTTAGTAAGTAATAATTCTTCAAAGGTAGAATTGTTACCTTCATCTTGGGCTAGGGCTAAAACCGCACCTAGTCTTTTCATATCGATATCACCGCTTCGGACTTCATGATGGCGAGGCATTTTCAGGTACCTCACCTGTCCTGACAAATAGTGGACCGGCTCTTCTGCAAGCTTCAGGATTTTGTGTCTGGTATTTCTGGCCTGCCGGTGGGTAAGATTAAGAATTTTACCTTGATTCACCCCGGCAACTCCGCTGTGAGGCTCCTCGGTAAATGAACTGAGTCCTCCGGAATGCCAGTGATAGCGTCGGGCCAAACCAGATTGCGGGTTTAAACCTTGCTGTACTACGGTCCATTCGCCGCTCTCGGTTACCACAAAGCAGTGTAGGTATAGTTGAAAACCATCCTGCACCGCAGTGTTATCAACTTTAGCACTCAGCTTGCTGGATCGCACTAATCCCACTCCATCCAAACCGGTCTTTTCGGCTACCACTAATAATTCTTGGGGAGTCCTTAAAGAGCTTTTTCCTCTACCACCACAAAAATAGATGCCAAGTTCTGAACTGATAGGATTAATGGACCGTTTAAGCGCACTCATAACGGATGTGGTGATCCCGGATGAGTGCCAGTCCATCCCCATTACACAGCCTAGTGATTGAAACCAAAATGGATCACTTAACCTAGTCAATACCTCCGACGGCCCATACTCCTCTACAATCGCTTCCATAATGGCGCCACCCAGTTTTTGCATTCTCCTGGCAAGCCAGGATGGAACCCTACCACCATGAAGGGGTAAGTCAGCATACCCGCGTCGGGTTACCATCTTCTATAAAAAGTTGGGTTGGTCCAATTTACGGTCAATTCTAAATGCGGCGTTTACTAAACCCACATGACTGTATGTTTGGGGAAAATTACCCCATTGACTGCCGGTCTCTGCATCTACATCTTCGCTAAAAAGCCCCAGGTGGTTGGAGTATTGTAATAGAGACTCGAAACTCTCAATAGCATCGTCCAACCTGCCCACCGCTGCCAAGGTTTCTACGTACCAAAACGCACAAATCAAAAATGTGGTTTCGGGGGTGCCAAAATCATCCTGATGTTTATATCGATAAAACAAACCATCTTTGGACTTTAAGCTCCCCTCCAGCGCCTTGAGGTGGTCCTTGGCCCGATCGCTGCCCGGATCGATGTAATTCATTAAAATAAGTTGTAAAGTGCTAGCATCCAGATTGGTATTGCCTATGGCCTGAGTATACACTTTTCGTTCCTGGTCATAACAAGCCTCTAATTTGGCAACTGCTTGTTCCCGGAGCTTCAAGGCTTTTTGAGCCATCTCCTGGGACTCGATCTTGTCGGCAATACTCAAGGCGGCACAGGTTCCAGCCCAGTGAAATAAAAAAGTGTAACAATGAAACTGGCTAAAATCCCTGAACTCCCAAAGTCCGGCATCCTTCTCATCCATGGTACGTTCAATACTGTCCAGGATCTGCATAATCATTTTTTCCGACTCCACTCTTTCGCTTAGGATAAATCTTTTATCAACGTATAGCGGTAACAACGACACCAGCACCTGTCCGTAAACATCGTTCTGTATATGTTCATAAGCCTGATTACCAATTCTCACCGGTTTGTTGTTCCCTTGATACCCCTTCAGATCCAGTATCCTCTCAACTAGATCCGGTTGACCGCTAACTGTGTAAAGCGGCTGGAATCGCTGAGGAGATTTCAGGGTAATATTGGCGATGTAATGGAAATATTTATCCAGTTCTTCAAAGTGTCCAATATTGTTGAAGGCATTTAGAATGTAAAAAGTATCCCTCAACCAGCAGTACCGGTAGTCCCAATTCCTGCCAGATCCTGGGGATTCCGGTAAACTGGTGGTGCTAGAGGCTATTATTGCCCCGGTGTCCTCGTACTGATGAATTTTCAAAACCAGGGCAGATCGAATTACAGCAGCCTGATGGAAATTGCCAATGGCGGTATGCTTCACCCAGGTGCGCCAATAATTAATGGTTTTAGTCAAAAATGCTTCGACGGTACTTTCCAGAGGAGCCTCCAATGGTGCCCCATAGGTCAACACCAAATATTTAACCTCGTTGATGACAAAGGCTTCATCTTCCAACAAATAAGAAAAGCTGATGTTGGTATTTAATCTCAATTCATCTTCCAGTCCATAAAATTTGAGGTGATTACTTCCCTGTATCCTCTGTAACTTCTTGGCTCCGTAGGCCGCCACAGGTCGGCAGGTGGCTTTTATTTGAGGATTTCCCGACATCCTCTCAATTTTTCTTACCAGCATCAAAGGTTTAAAATACCGCTCATACTGGTAAAATCGAGGGGCAAAATCTGTGACCCGGTACGAACCGTCACCGTAGGTGATTTCCGTGCAAAGTACGTTGGTATTTTCAATATAATATTGGTGACTTTGGTAGTCCTCTGTCGGTGGCAATAGTGAAAACGCCCCACCCTTTTCGTCATCCAGCAGACTGCCAAAAATAAATCCATCATCGAAACGCGGCCAGCACATCCAGTTTATATTGGTGTTCTTCTGCACATGTGCGATATAAGCACAATTACCTAAAACGCCACTGTCATAGGAATGTCGCTCCATCTATAATTTTTATTAAGAAACCCATAAAGATCAACTTTTATTGAAATATTTAAAAAATTATCACTCTTTTAATATTAACAGCAACCTTATTTGGCTAAAGCAATGAATTTTAGGAATTTTGGAATTGTGATAATACAGTATTCGTTACCCCTGTTAGTTTTATATAGAAAAATAATTTCAAAAGAATAAATATCATTTATTTTTGCCCAAAAGAAGCTGATGAAGATACTTGCAGTCGGACGTAACTACGCTGCTCACATCGAAGAGTTGAAGAATGAACGGCCAGAATCTCCGGTAATATTCATGAAACCGGATACCGCTATTTTACGCAATAATGATCCTTTTTACTATCCCGAATTTTCCCAGGACATTCACTATGAAGTAGAGATTCTGTTGAGAATAAGCAAGACCGGCAAGCATATCGCCCAGGAGTTTGCCTCGGACTATTACCAGGAGATTGGGATAGGAATTGATTTCACTGCCAGAGATCTTCAGCAACATGCCAAGGAAAAAGGATTGCCATGGGCCCTTGCCAAAGGGTTTAACCACTCCGCCCCCATTTCAGATTTTTATCCGTTGGATCAGTTTGGCGATCTGCGAAACTTAAATTTTGGCTTAAAACTAAACGGCGATCTCAAACAAGATGGCAATACTAAATTAATGTTATTTGATTTTGATTTTATAATATCCTATATCTCTCAATTCTTTACCTTAAAGAAAGGAGACATAATTTTTACCGGAACCCCCGAAGGTGTGGGACCTATAGCCATTGGCGACCGATTGACAGCCCACATTGAGGACCAAACCCTGTTAGAAGTTGAAATTAAGTAAGCCGATACTTGTATTAATTATTACTATTATCCCCGAGCTGGGTTGGGCTCAAATGGCGCCTAAATCAGAGGTCCCCCCTATTGATGAAGCCTATCTTTTCCCGATTAGGCCGGGAGAGCAAAATTTTTTGTCCGGGACCATGGGAGAACTTCGTCCCAATCATTTTCATGCCGGTCTTGATATTAAGACCCAGGGTATGCAGGGGTTAGAAGTATTGGCTACCGCAGATGGATATATAAGCAGAATCAAGGTATCCCGAAGTGGATATGGCAACGCACTATATGTACAGCATCCCAATGGCACCACTTCCGTATATGCCCATCTAAAGCGCTATGCAGACCATGTAGCCCAACACATTAGGGAAGCCCAATACCAAAATGAGTCCTTTGAGATAGAATTATTTCCCGATAAGGACCAATTCAAATTTAAGCGGGGAGAGGTGGTCGGCTATTCCGGCAACAGCGGCTCATCACAGGCACCTCATCTTCATTTTGAGATCAGGGATGGTAGTCAAAGACCGCTAAACCCTCTTAAACAAGGTTTCAGTGAGATCAGAGATAATATTCCACCAACGGTGCGGAAAGTGGCCTTACGGACCTTGGATTCCAACAGTCGCATCAATAATCAATTGGGTAGATTCGAATTCTCCGTAATCAAACAGGGGGCGCACTACATTATTCCCTCCCCAATTTCCGCTTATGGAAATATCGGAGTAGAACTATTAGCATATGATAAATTAAATGGCGCCAATAACCGGAACGGTGTTCCCTGCATTGAACTTCTGGTGGAAGGTAAACAGGTATTTCAGCAAAATATTGAAAGATTCAGTTTTGCAGAATCCAGGGATATACTGGTTCATACAGATCGACGACAGAGATTTGCCAAGTTATATCGTGATGATGGAAACCAGTTGCCATTTTACAAAACTGACCAGCGCGGAGGGCGGCTATCGGTGCTGGCAGATTCCAGCTATCAGCTTCAAATCAACCTGTGGGATATTTATAATAACAGCAGTCAAGTCCTGTTTGACATTGCCGGAGAGGTACCTGAAACATGGATTACTCGAGGGTACAGGTCAACCACAAGCTTAAAGTACTGGGTGGAAGGTAATGACTTGGTGATAAAAGCCCCCGTCTCGTCACAGGAAAATCCGTGCATAACCATGTATGCCAACCGCATGGATTATGAACTGGCTGCCTTATATCGATATAGTTCAGGTGGTGGCATTTACATTTGGGATTTGGACAGAGGCCTCCCCGATTCCTTAAAATTTCTGGATGAGACCCTTGATTTCAATTTCCACGCTATCATACCAGGTAACGGCAGCTTTAATTTTTATGGAGAATATTTTGATCTACAGGCCAGAGCCAATGCCTTTTTTGATACCACATTTCTCAATAGCGAGTATACCTACCACCAAACAAGCAACCGCGAACATTTCACTATTAATAAAGACGCTGCCCCTCTGAGAAAGCATGTTAACGTCACGCTTAAACCGCAAAAAGCATATAAACACCGGGATAAGACCGCGGTTTACTCCATTGATCGAAGAGGTAATACAAATTACATTGGGGGACGTTGGGATAACGACAAAATCCAGTTCCGTACCAGAAACTGGGGTACCTTTACCTTACTGGCTGATACCGTAAAGCCCGAAATCAAAGCAGTTCGAATCAATCCTAATGATATTGCCTTTATTATAAGGGACCGCAAAAGCGGAATTGATAATTTTAGGCTGGAAGTGGATGGTCAATGGGTACTAATGAACTATGATTATAAGCGCAATCTTCTTTGGTCTGAAAAATTAGATCCCGACACACCTTTCACCGGTGAAGTTGAACTGAAAGTAGTGGACAATATGGGTAATATCAGTTATTATAGCAGTAAATTATAAATATAGCTAACGAACCCATTTTACTTATGCAGCCGGTGTCGGATACTGAACAGTCAAAAAAGATCGAGTCACTACAGGAAATCGCTTCACAGGTACGCCGGGACATCCTACGAATGGTTCATGCCTGTCAATCGGGTCATCCGGGGGGATCTCTGGGATGCACGGAATTTATAGTGGCCCTCTATTTCCACCTGATGCATCACCATCCTGAATTTAACATGAAGGGTAGAGACGAGGACTTGTTTTTCTTGTCCAACGGTCATATCAGTCCGGTTTGGTATAGCGCTCTGGCCAGAAGCGGATACTTTCCAATTGATGAACTTCATACCTTCAGAAAGATCAACTCAAGACTGCAAGGACATCCGGCCACCGAGGAAGGCTTACCTGGAGTTAGGGTAGCGTCAGGATCACTGGGACAGGGGTTATCAGTGGCTATTGGCGCCGCCTTGGGAAAAAAATTGAATGGGGATTCCCGGATGGTGTACGTACTAATGGGAGATGGTGAACAACAAGAAGGGCAGATATGGGAAGCCGCCATGTATGCTGCACACAACCGGGTGGATAATCTGGTGGCCACCTTGGATTACAACGGCCAGCAAATTGATGGTCCGGTAGAGGAAGTCTTGTCACTGAAAGATATAGCGGCTAAGTGGGAAGCCTTTGGATGGAAGGTGATCCATAGCGAAGGGAACGATTTCAATAAGTTACTACCGGCAATGAGAGAGGCCTTGGATAATACAGGTAAGGGGATGCCGGTGATTAATATTATGCACACCGAGATGGGGCATGGTGTAGATTTCATGACCAATAGCCATAAATGGCATGGAATTGCTCCTAATGATGAGCAGCTTGAAAACGCATTATCCCAATTGGAAGAAACCCTGGGGGATTATTAAAACATGAAGCTCGGATCATCCGGAGCCATTGTGGTAGCCTGGTGTCTATTTTGTCACATTAACTGCTTGGCACAGGGTCAATATCAGCAGGTTCCATCTAAAACCCGTATACTGCTGCTGGTTGATGGTTCAGGCAGCATGATGGGTAATTGGCAGGGCACAACCCGTATCGGGGCTGCAAAATCATTACTATCCGACATGGTGGATTCCCTTCGCCATAATCCCGATCTGGAGTTAGCCTTAAGGGTTTATGGCCACCAATTTCATCGCAGGTTACAAAACTGCCGGGATACCAGGCTCGAAGTTGGATTTGGAAAAAGCAATCATGACCTTATTATACAAAAACTCCAGGGTATAACCCCTCAGGGCACTACCCCTATGGCCTACTCCCTGCAGCAGCTAGAGCAAGACTTCCCTTCAGCAAGCGGATATAGAAATATCGTAATTATCATCACTGATGGATTGGAATCCTGTGACGGTGATCCCTGTGCTGTTTCCAGTTCGCTACAACGTAAAAATATTTTCCTTCGGCCATTTATCGTGGGGCTGGGTATGAACAACAGCTTCAATCAACAATTCAGTTGCCTGGGTAAATTTTTTGACGCGGCAGATATCCAGGCCTTTCGGGATGTACTGGATACCACCTTAAAACAAACTTTAGGTAAGACCACTGTAAGTGTGGAACTGTTGGAACAAGGGGGTAATCCATCAGTTACGGACCTCACCGTCAGTTTTATTAATCACACCACCGGTCAATCAGCCTATCAGTTTGTACATTATTTGGATGCGCGTGGGAAACCGGATAGTGTAGAGGTTGACCCGGTCACCACCTATGACATTCAGGTCAATACTATCCCTCCAGTTGCTAAGCGAAACATAACTTTTACCGGAGGACAGCATAATGTCGTAACGGTGGCTGCCCCTCAGGGCACCCTGGCTTTAAGACAGACCAATGCATCTGAGTATGGAGGGCAGGTCCAGGCCCTTCTAAAAAAAGTCGGTAGCTCGCGCATAATTAATATCCAGCCCCTGAATAGCACTGTTCAGTATCTCGCCGGTCAATATAATGTGGAAATCTTGACCCTTCCCAGAATTTTCCGAGAGGTAGCCATTGAGGCCGGACAACTAACTTCAGTGGATCTCCCCGCACCAGGTGTATTGAATATCAGCGGCAATGTTCCGGGTGTGGGAAGTTTATTTTGGGTGGCACCTGATGGTAATCAGAAATGGTTATTAAATTTAGCAGGTAAAGTACAGCGCACCATGGGTATTCAGCCAGGATCATACAAATTGGTCTTTAGGGCCCAAAGTGCCCCCGGAAGCAAGTATACCAAAATTTATGATTTCACCATTAAGTCAGGAACCACCAAAACGATTAACCTATTCGAACCATGACAAAATTTACCTATTCGGAGAAAAAAGATACCAGATCCGGTTTTGGCCAGGGGCTGTTGGAGTTAGGGCGTAAAAACCCCAGTGTAGTGGCGCTCTGCGCCGACCTTACAGGATCATTAAAAATGGGAGAGTTCAAACAGGAATTTCCCGAACGATTTTTCCAGACAGGAATTGCCGAGGCCAACATGATGGGCCTGGCTGCCGGATTATCTATCGGGGGCAATATCCCTTTTACCGGAACATTCGCAAATTTTTCTACCGGTAGAGTGTACGATCAGATACGACAATCCATTGCCTATTCTGAAAAGAATGTCAAGATCTGTGCTTCGCATGCCGGGGTTACTCTGGGTGAAGACGGTGCAACCCATCAAATACTGGAAGATTTAGGCATGATGAAAATGCTGCCTAATATGACGGTAATAAATCCCTGTGATTATAATCAAACCCGGGCTGCCACTATAGCCATCGCCGATCATCACGGTCCGGTTTACTTGAGATTTGGCCGTCCAAAAGTGCCGGTATTCACTTCTGAAGATCAAGAATTTGAGATCGGAAAAGCCGTTACTTTTATTGAAGGGAGCGATGTAACCATTTTGGCCACTGGCCATCTGGTATGGCATGCCATAGAAGCTGAAGCTAAACTAGCTGATCAGGGTATTCAGGCGGAAGTTATTAATATTCATACTATAAAGCCCTTGGATGAGGCAGCTGTTTTAAATTCGGTAAGAAAGACCGGCTGTGTGGTAACTGCGGAAGAACATCAGATCAATGGTGGTCTGGGAGGAAGTATCGCACAACTATTAAGCCGGTACTATCCCGCTCCTCTGGAGATTGTGGGGGTCGATGATCAATTTGGGGAGAGTGGGAAACCAGCAGATTTAATGCAAAAATACGGTTTAAGTACTGATGACATATTTGAAGCTGTTCTAAAAGTTATGGAACGAAAATAACCCCTAATTTAAGGGATTGATAAGGCTGATAGTACCTGATGAACGCCTGTATAAGGTCCCTTATGCTAATGTTGATGGTAATCCCTGCATGGGGACAGCCATCATCATCAAGTGGATTATATTTCCCCAGTCCCAAAGAGAACCTGGGGGAAGCCATAAATTCCTCCTTCACTGAAACTAAGCCCGTGATTTCCAGTGACGGAAAAACATTGTATTTCTGTCGCCAAAACCATCCCCAGAACATCAGGGGAAAACAGGATATCCAGGATATTTATGTAGCCCATATGGTGGATGGCCAATGGCAGCCGGCAGAGAATATTGGATGGCCTTTAAATGACCAACATCCCAATGGGGTGAGTTCTGTATCACCTGACGGCAATTCCCTGCTTTTGATCAATGAGTATATAAAAGGTGGCTATGTCAAGAAAGGGGTATCGCTGACCCATCGTACTAAACAGGGATGGACCTATCCACGTAAGATCGAAATAGAGGACTTCTATAATTTCAGCCCCTACGTGGATTACGCTCTCTCTGCAAACGGCAAGGTGTTGTTTCTTTCGGTACAGCGGAGAGAAGGTTATGGTGACCAGGATATTTACATTAGCCTGGAACGTGATGGACAGTGGTCTCAACCTATAAACTTGGGCGAGACCATCAATACACCGGGTGCGGATTATGCCCCGTTCCTGGCTGCGGATGGTAAAACGCTGTACTTTGCCTCAGAAGGACACGGCGGATATGGCGGCAGCGATATCCTATACAGTAAACGACTGGATAATACCTGGCGCAACTGGACTGAGCCTAGAAATCTGGGACCATCAGTCAATACTAAAACCTGGGATGCCTACTACTCTATCCCTGCCAAGGGACATTATGCCTATTTTGTATCCAAAAACCCAGAGAACAATTCCCGCGATATTTATCGCATCGAGCTGCCGGAAGAAATGCAACCTGATCCCGTGGTATTGATCACCGGCAAGGTTTTAAACGCCAAGACTAAGCAACCGGTGGAAGCCAGTATTACCTTTCAGGCTTCAAGCGATGCCCGCGAGCATGGTACCGCCAGGTCAAATCCTCATGACGGGTCTTATAAGATCGTGCTACCCCATGGACACCAATACCAGGTAATGGCCAAGACAGAGGATTACATTTCTCTGCAAAGCACCATAGACCTGGGAGGCACTAAAAAATACGGTGAGATAAAGGAAGATCTTTTCCTTATACCGCTTACCAAAGGGGAAAAAATACCAATAACTAATATATTTTTTGTGCGATCCCGGGCAGAGCTTACCTCACGGTCCTACAGAGAATTGGACCGATTAGTAGAAGTGATGAAGGAACATCCTACCCTGGAGATTGAATTGGGCGGGCATACGGACAACGTCGGTAAGCCGGAATTAAACCTGGACTTGTCCCTCAGAAGAGTGGACATGGTTAAAAAGTATCTGGTTGAACAAGGCATTTCGCCTAATAGGTTGCATCCAAAAGGCTATGGCGATACCCAGCCCATTGCCAGCAATGATAGTGAATTACAGCGCAGGCTCAATAGGCGGGTAGAATTTACCATCATTAACCTTTGATCAAAAAAGGCTCCCCTGTTGAGAAGCTAGTTCAGGATACTGACGCTGTTCCCGGATGGCCGGGATGTTTCCCGGATAAGCTTTACCTCGCAACCGTTCAACGGTGTGATCAGTAAGCAGTTCCTCCGGGTAAGGCCCAATCATATCCAGTACTTCTGCCTGATCCAGCCCGGAACTAAGCCAGGCTTTTTCCTGCTCAGGAAGTAGAATAAAAGGCATGCGGGGCCTTTCAGAGGCCTTGGGGAGGTTATGTATCCAGGCCATCCTCGGATTGGGATCTGTAGTAACTATAGAGAAAGTATGGCGTACCAGGTCGCCATGTTTCCAACGCTCCCATATACCACCCATGGCAAAGGATTCTCCGTCACCACGCTGAATATAAAAAGGATAAGACTTTTGGTCCTTCCAATGATGATCATAAAATCCATCCACTAATACCAGGCAACGCCTATGAGCCGCTGCTTTCTTGAATGAAGGCTTTTGAAATAAGGTATCGTCCCGAGCGTTTAAAGTGGAATTTTGAATTTTGGTAGCGCCTTCAACCCCTTTTACCCATGGCGGGATCAATCCCCAGGAAAATAATTGGATATCTGCCGGATCATCGCCGGTAATTACCGGGACTTCCATGTGATCAAACCCATTACTGTGATACATGGGCGCAAATGGCACCTCACCATATTCAGCGCCAAAACGTTGCTCATAGTATGAGATTTTGCGGGTTAAATAAGCGATATCATAACACATATAAATAGCAGTGGATAAAATTATAAAAATTTTTTGCAGCGGTATTGCCAATATAAATAGCATTTTACTATTTTTATTGACATGGCGAAAATATTCACTTTTCGGGACAACCGCAGCTCAATAATACTACAAATAGCAGATGTAGTGATGAGGTTTGACTTATTTCACCAAAATATAGACCTGCTTTATATTCATAAATTTTCCCATCAAAAAGCCATAAAAGGCCAACCCATGGTAAAAACCATTAGCTACGACGTTCAGATGTTGTTACCAAAAGCCCGTGAATTAATGGAATACTTTAGCATCACCCCTACCCAAATAGGTAAAGTCTACCGGCATGATCGCAATGATCGGTTTGTGCTTCTGGAAAGCAATAGTGAAAACCATTGGGAGCTGGATAAGGAACTGAATGGTATCAAAGTGCGGAGCATTCGAATGCCGGGTAATATGTATAAGAGAAAACCCGACAACTATTACCGGGACTCCGTTATTAGGGAATACCTTCGAATTAATCACGATCACCGCCGGGTGTTTGAAGCGGTGATCAAATCCATGCCGAAGTTTAGTCATCCATAGATGTACGCGGTGGTCGATCTGGAAACTACCGGTGGCTATGCCAGCGGAAACAGAGTTACCGAGGTAGCGATCTATCTGTTTGACGGTAAGCGAATCACTGATGAATACCATACCTTGGTAAATCCAGGAAGGCCGATACCACCCTACATCAGCCTGCTCACCGGAATTGATAATGAAATGGTATCGATAGCCCCCAACTTTGAGGACATAGCTTCAGTGGTAAATGATATGACCAGGGACCGGATTCTGGTAGCACATAATGCTGGTTTTGATTACTCCTTTCTACGTCGGGAATTCCGTATGATGGGAATTAATTTCAACCGTAAAAGAATTTGTACCGTAAGATTGAGCCGTAAAATATTACCTGGATTACATAGCTATGGCCTGGGGACCCTCTGCGCACAATTGAATATACCTATAGAAAACCGCCACCGGGCCTTTGGTGACGCCCGAGCTACAGTGTCATTATTGGATCACTTAATAAAGCATGACCGAAATGATCATATTGCCCTGGCCTTGAACCGAAGTTCCAGAGAAGGTATACTACCCCCTAATCTGGATGCCGAAGAGTTTAAAAAGTTACCTGATGAAACCGGTGTATATTATTTTCTGGACAAAAAAGGCAAGGTGATCTATGTGGGCAAGGCCCAAAATATACAACAACGGGTGTTAAGCCATTTTCAACAATTCCACCGGTCTCGCAGGGCAATGTCCTTTCGAAATCAAATCGCCCATGTCACCTACCAGATCTGTGGAAACGACCTTATTGCCTTATTGCTGGAGTCACATGAAATAAAGAAATTCTGGCCTAAGTACAATCGCTCACAGAGATTCACCACCAACTGTTGGGGGATTCACTGCTACACCGACCGTGTCGGTTATCATAGGCTACTGGTTTCGAAATCCAGTCCGGGGCAATCACCTATAATATCATTCAAGAGTTTTGCAGAGGCCTGGGGATTTTTAAGAAGGAAAGTAGAGGCTCATAATCTCTGCCAAAAGTTGAGTAATATTCAACGGGTAGATCACGCCTGTAGCGGATATGATACCGGTTCCTGTGCCGGCGCCTGTATTGCTCGTGAATCTCCTGAGGCATATAATTCAAAAGTCACCCAAAGTCTGGAAGATTTTAATCATCTCAACAACTCCTATTTATTGTTGGGACCGGGACGCTATCAGCATGAAAGTTCACTGGTGTGGGTAGAAAATGGAATATATCGTGGTTTCGGCTATGCGGAAGGACAATGGACGGATACCAGTATAGAAGAGCTAACCTCCTCTGTTACCCCCTACCCCGATAACCAGGACGTACAACGCATTATTGGGTCCTACCTTCGCAAACACCCCCACTGCCGCCGTATTAAATTATAAAAATTATAGCCGGCGGATTCATCTGAGTACACCAGGACCGGAATATTTTAGGTAATTTTACCCGGAAAAATCCTTACCTGATGACCCAAGATGCCTATATAGTCGATGGAATACGCACACCGTTTGGATCATTTGGAGGCGCCTTAAGCAGCGTGCGCACCGATGACCTGGGGGCCATGGTATTAAAGGAATTACTAAATCGACAGCCTTCGCTGCCCTCTGAAAGCATCGATGACGTTATCATGGGTTGCGCCAATCAAGCTGGTGAAGACAATCGCAATGTGGCTCGAATGTGTCTCTTACTAGCTGGCTTGCCTTGGACAGTTCCCGGTGAAACTATAAATCGGTTATGCAGTTCCGGCCTAAGCGCCATCAATCACGCCCGCCGGGCCATACTTGCGGGAGACGGTAATCTATTTCTCTGTGGAGGAGTAGAAAACATGACCCGAGGACCCTGGGTCATTTCCAAAGCCTCTAAGCCTTTTGGAAGGGACTCGCAAATGCATGACAGCAGTTTTGGATGGCGGTTTGTCAACCCATTGATGAAAGAGCGGTATGGCGTTCACAGCATGGGTCAAACAGCGGAGAACCTGGCCGCTAAATATAAGATATCCAGGGAAGAGCAGGACCGGTTTGCCTTTAACTCACAGCGTAAGGCTGCAAAGGCCAGCAACTCCGGAAGACTTGAGCTGGAAATAATGCCAGTAAGTATACCCAGACGAAAACAAGAGCCCTTAATCTTTGATCAGGATGAATTTATTAAGCCTGATACCACCGTCGAGGTGTTATCGAATCTGAAACCGGCGTTTGATAAGTCGTCCGGTACGGTAACCGCAGGAAATGCCTCCGGCCTGAATGATGGATCAGCAGCAGTGTTGATAGCCTCCAATCAAGCGGTAGATCAACATCAACTAAAGCCCTTGGCCAAAATTGTAAGCAGCGGCATTGCCGGGGTGGAACCATCCATTATGGGTATAGGTCCGGTATATGCTTCAGAGATTGCCTTAAAGCAAGCCGGACTAAGCTTGAGTGAAATGGATATAATCGAGATAAATGAAGCATTTGCTGCACAGTGTCTGGCTTGCCTTAGAGAATGGAAGCTGGATGCTGATGATCCCCGCATAAATCCCAATGGCGGGGCTATCGCACTGGGACATCCTCTGGGAGCTACAGGTACCCGCATTGCTTATACTGCAGCATTGGAACTGGCACGGCAGCAAAAAAAATATGCCTTGGTGACCCTGTGTGTAGGCGTAGGGCAGGGCTACGCGGTGGTACTGGAAAATGCGGCTATACTATAAGGAGATTAAAGTGAGAATAGTGAGGGCTACCATGATTAGCAGAGCCCAGGCCACCTTGCGCTGCAATGCCATTAATTTAGGATGCTTTATTCTATTTTGAAAATTATTCATGATCTAAGCACTAAAAGAGCCAATTGAATCACGGCATAATAAATAATCGAACAGCTTATTATTATGGCTAGGGATTGACTCAGTTTATCAGCTAACTTAATGATGTGATTCATTGAAAAATGAAATATATTATTAGAATATGTATATTTTAATACGAAAAAGAAGGAAAAGGTAACCTCCCCTGAGGCAAATTTTTACAGGGTAAAAAGCAAAAGCAGGGACGGGCCCTGCTTTAAAGAGTGAGTCTAGTGGGAATATCTATTGTTCCATGTGGATATCCAGCTGAGGGAATGGTATGCTTATACCAGCCTGATCCAGGGCGTTCTTTCCTGATTCCAGCACGTCAAAGAAAACGTCCCAGTAATTTTCTGGCTTACAATGCGGCCTTACTGCCAGGTTTACTGCACTATCAGCAAGTTCTGCCACTCCCACAAACGGCTCAGGGGTTTCAAGCACCAAAGGATGGTTGCGCATCACCTCTAACAATACCTGCTTGGCCTTTTTAATATCGGAATCGTAAGAGACGCCTATGGTGAGATCTACCCGTATCAAACCTTGCATGGTATAGTTCACAATGTCACCGTTCATAACCGCACCATTGGGCAAGATCACGGTTTTATTATCCGCGGTGGTGATAATGGTATTTAGTATTTGAATGTCCTTGACATCGCCGGTGCGATCCATGGTTTCAATCTTGTCGCCGACTTTAAAGGGTTTGAATAACAGGATCAATACGCCTCCGGCAAAATTCGCCAATGATCCCTGTAAAGCCAGGCCAATGGCCAGGCCAGCCGCACCGACCACCGCTACCAAAGAGGCTGTTTCTCCACCTAGAATAGCGAAGACGCTGATAAAAAGAACGATACGTAAAATCCATCCAATCAGATTTGCTAAAAATTGACCCAGCGTTTCATCGACCTCTCGCCCCTTTAAGCCCCGTCGCATACCATTGATCACCCACTTGATCAATTGGAGGCCTATTACCAATACGATCAGGGCAAGTAGGAATTTGGGAGCGTATTGCAAGATCATTTGCACTGCCATGTCATAATATTGTTCGATATTTTCCATCTGTTGAATAGTTGTTTAGTTACTGGTTTACGACCATTGAGGTTAGTACAAGGTCCGTTGATCTTATCAAAGATATCATTGTCTGCCAATATCTTTAGAGGTGATTCGATAAACCCGGGGAATTTTTCGATAAAAAAACCCGATGTATTTCATCGGGTTGGGTACGTTGCAAAAATGGTTTCTTTATTTCACCTTTTTGACTATAGCCTCAAAAGCTTCCGGGTGATTCATGGCCATATCGGCCAACACTTTGCGATTTATATCAATATTGGCTTTTTTCAGCCCTCCCATAAATTGTGAATAAGTCAATCCGTGCTCTCTTGCTCCTGCATTGATTCTTAAAATCCACAACTTGCGAAATTCTCGTTTCTTGGCTTTACGATCCCGGTATGCATACTGCAAACCTTTCTCCACGGCATTTTTAGCTACCGTGTATACGTTCTTTCGACGGCCATAATAGCCTTTGGCGGCCTTTATTATTTTTTTTCTCCTGGCCTTGGAGGCCACTGTATTTACTGATCTGGGCATAATAATAGTTTTTTGACTGCGGGTGATCCTATGGATACTTCAAACCTCGCCGTCTGGTGAAACAACCTTTTATAGATTTAGCATCTTTTTGATCCTGGGTACATCCACAGGGTCTACCAGGGTGAAGTGCCTTAGATTTCTTTTTTGCTTAGTTTCTTTCTTGGTCAAGATATGACTCTTATAAGCATGCTTGCGCTTAATTTTACCGGTTGCGGTAACCTGGAATCTCTTCTTAGCACCTGATTTTGTCTTTACCTTAGGCATATTTAAATTTCTCTATTTCTTAACTTTTTTTGGAGAGAGCATCAAAAACATACGCTTTCCCTCTAATTTGGGCAACTGGTCTACTTTAGCGTATTCTTCCAATTCCTGCGCCAATCGAAGCAACAGTATCTCTCCTCTTTCTTTGAAGACAATTGTCCTTCCCACAAAATGTACATACGCTTTTACCTTCGCTCCATCCTTTAAAAAATTGATAGCATGCTTCAACTTAAAATTGAAATCATGCTCATCTGTATTAGGGCCAAACCGTATTTCCTTAAGAACCGTTTTCTGCGCCCTGGATTTTATTTCCTTCTGTTTCTTCTTTTGATCGTACTTGAATTTCGAATAATCTATGATCTTACAAACCGGAGGATCAGCTTTTGGCGATATTTCCACTAAATCGAGTCCTTGTTCCTTAGCCATTTTCAAGGCTGTCTGAAGATCGTATATATCAACCTTCACATTATCTCCGACTACCCGTACAAAGGGCGCCTTAATCTTATCATTTACTTTGTAAGGTTCCTCGACTCGTCCTCGGTAACCTCCTCTTCTTGGTCTCCTAATAGTTTCCTCCTTGTTTGGTTAAAGAAAAATGAGTGGCAAATATCGCCGATATTCTTTTAATATTCAAAAATATCAACCTTTAATTCTGGTCTAATAGACTGTGGATCTCGCGTTTAAAGTGCTGTACAAATTCGTTAATACCTAGCTGTCCCTGATCTCCCGAACCGTGTTTCCTTACCGATAAAGTGTTTTCCTGTTGTTCGCGTTCGCCCACTATCAGCATATAGGGGGTCTTCTTTATCTCGGCATCACGGATCTTTCGGCCAATCTTCTCATCTCTATCATCCAGGTATCCGGAGATATCGTGTTGCTGCAACTCATTAAAGACATCATTGGCATACTGGTGGAATTTTTCGGAAATAGGCAGTACCGCCACCTGATCCGGTGCCAGCCATAGAGGAAAATTTCCTCCGCAATGTTCTATCAAAACCGCGGTAAAACGTTCCATGGACCCAAATGGAGCCCGATGGATCATAACCGGTCGATGCCTTTGGTTATCTGCCCCAATATATTCCAACTCAAATCGTTCCGGCAGATTGTAATCTACCTGCACTGTACCGAGTTGCCAGGTGCGCCCCAAAGCATCCTTCACCATAAAATCAAGTTTAGGTCCGTAAAAAGCGGCTTCCCCATATTCCGTTACCGTGGGCAGTCCCTTCTCTTCAGCTGCTTCCGCGATTTCCTGTTCCGCACGATCCCAAACCTCATCCCGGCCGATATATTTCTCCTGATCCTCCGGATCCCGAAAAGATAACTGAGCGGTAAAATCATGAAACTCCAAGGCTTTTAGAATATACAGGATCAAGTCGATCACTTTTAAGAACTCTTCCTTTACCTGGTCAGGGCGGCAGAAAATATGCGCGTCATCTACCGTGAATCCCCGTACCCGGGTTAGCCCGTGAAGTTCCCCATGCTGTTCATAGCGGTAAACCGTACCGAACTCTGCTAACCTCAGTGGCAATTCCTTATATGATCTGGGTCGTACTTTATAGATCTCGCAGTGATGTGGGCAATTCATGGGTTTCAGCAAAAACTCCTCATTCTGATGTGGCGTTTGAATAGGCTGGAAGCTGTCCTTGCCATATTTCTGGTAATGGCCTGAGGTTACATACAGACTTTTTCCTCCGATGTGAGGAGTAATGACCGGCTCATATCCCGCTTTAACTTGTGCTTCCCGCAAAAAATACTCCAGCCGTTCCCGTAACTGGGTACCTTTTGGCAGCCACAAAGGAAGCCCCATACCAACCTTTTCAGAAAACGCAAACAACTCCAGTTCTTTACCTAACTTCCGGTGGTCCCTTTTCTTAGCCTCCTCTAAGAGCTCCAAATACTCTTTGAGCTCCTTGGCCTTAGGAAAACTGATACCGTATATTCTGGTCAGTTGGGGGCGGGTTTCATCTCCGCGCCAGTAAGCCCCTGCCACATTCAACAACTTAACGGCTTTGATTGGGCTAGTGTCCTGCAAATGAGGACCCTTACATAGATCAGTAAATTCACCTTGATGATAAAATGTAATATTACCATCCTCCAGATCGGCAAGTAGCTCCACTTTATATGGGTCCCCTTTATCTTCAAAAAAGGCCAAGGCATCTTCTTTACTGATCTCCTCACGCCGATAACTATTTTTCTGACGCGCCAGCTCCTGCATTTTTTGCTCCACTTTTACCAGATCATCAGCACCAAATTCCTGCCCGTCAAAATCCACATCATAATAAAACCCCTGTTCTATAGGGGGGCCTATACCGAATTTTATGCCTGGATATAAAGCCTCCAGAGCCTCTGCCAGGAGGTGAGCGGTGCTATGCCAGAAAGTAGCTTTTCCTTCAGGGTCCCGCCAGGTCAAAAGCTGGACGGGGGCATCATGATTGATGGGACGGTTAGCATCCCAGACTTCTCCGTTGACCTTGGCCGCTAACACATTTCGGGCTAGGCCTTCACTGATACTGGCAGCGATCTCCATCCCGGTAATACCTTTATGATATTCCTTCACAGTTCCGTCAGGCAAGGTGATCTCTAAATACCCCGAATCACTCATCAGTTACTCTCCTTTGTAGATTTTGGTTCTAATGTTTTCACTTCAGCATTCCGTTGTCTGGTTGCCTCAATTCTTTGCAAATATGCAATTTTTCCCTGGAGTTTTTGAAATTCCTCAACAGCGGGAACGTAGGTGGAGTCCAGCGCTAAAATGGCTTGGTAGGTTTGCACTGCCGCTGAGTAATATCTGCGTCGATCATATACTCGGGCTTGGACCAGCAAAGCGGGCAAGTGATTTTCAGATAACTCGAGGGTCTTTTGGGTATAGTACAGGGTTGAATCATAATTTCGCCTTTGAAAATGACACAACCCCAACTGCTGATACAAGCGATAATCAGAAGTATCTTTATTTTTGAGATGATTAAAAATTACCAGGGCACTATCTGGGTTGCCCGATTCCCTCATCAACTGACCTAACTCAAAAACCAGGGCCGGGTCCCCTTTATGATTCCTGCGGTTTTGCTGAAGATATTCAAAAGCCTTCTCATAGTTCTGATCAGCCCGGTTTATCTCCACTAGTAATTTTAAAGCCTCATATTGGGTGGTAGGATCCTCAGAGGCTATCATTAAAGCTTTCTCCGCTCCCACGGTATCATGCAAAGTCCATTTTATTCTGCCTCTGGTGAGTTGATAGTTAGTACCCTGCGGGAATTTTTTAATGGCGTTCTCGATTTGGGCCAGAGCCGCCCGGTGCTCACCGATCCGATAGTGCATCTGTGCTTGTAAATGCCAGATTTCCGGATAATCCCCACCCATCAGTTGTGCCCGGCTAAGGCTGTTAATGGCATCCGTATACTGTTCTTTTCCAGCGTATAACTGGGCCTCAGTCATTAGGTACTGCGGGTTTGGATCTAACGATATGGCTTGGCGAATAGCGGCTAAAGCCGCATCAGTATTACCGACCGCCTGGTGGTAGATGGCTTTTTTAAACTGAGCATCGGGATTTTCAGGGTTATTTCTGGCTTGCCTTTCCACCACCTCCAAGCCGGATCTATAGAACTCCGTATCAGCAGTGGGAATATTTACCAAAGGATAACTGGGGTCATTCCTTTTACAGCCTAATAACGAGGCCAGCAGTATTATCCCAATTATTTTATTCATCTTCAAACTGCGCATATTCATTCAAGAACTGTTGTTCCAGTACCCGGGAGTTTTTTATTGAATTCCGGTACCACCCAAGCCGTAATTCAGCCTTTTCCTCAGCGGTGAGCTGCCAGTGATGTCCTTGGTTTCGCAATTTATTTATTAAGCTGTGGAGACACAAGGCTGCACAAACTGAAATGTTAAAACTTTCAGCAAATCCGTACATGGGAATTTTCATTCGCTGGTCTGAATTATCCAGGGCACATTCGCTCAATCCGTCTTTTTCGGTACCAAATACCAGAGCGATATTATCCCTCACATCTATAGATTCTAACTTTATTGCAGGTTCGTGTGGTACGGTTGCAATTATTTTATAGCCCATATCACGCAGCCGACCAAAACAGTCCATGGTGTTGGAAGTGTCCTCATTTTGATTGTAGTGGATCATATTAACCCACTTGGATGCCCCCAATGCCACTTTGGGATTTAAAGTATAGCGATTCCTGTTTTCGATTATATGTAAATCCTGTATGCCGAAAGCATCACAGGTGCGGATCACTGCACTGGCATTATGGGGTTGGTAAATATCCTCTAATACTATAGTAATGGAACGTGTTCTATTGTTTAACACCCTCTCCATTAGCTTTTTACGGCTATCGCTGATAAATGATGCCAGATGTTCGGTAAGCTTAAGATCCCGCGGATTCATGTGACTTATTCTCGAACAATCCCAACTGTTCCCGGGAGGTTTTAACCTCAAGGTCAACGGTGGCACCCACTTCAAACGCACCTTCTTCCTTAGTATTGGCTGCTGCAGGTGGAGGCGGCTGTACCTTAGTCCGCTTTTTCGCAGGTTTAGCCGGGACGGTGAGTTCTTTATTCTTCATAGGAGTCTTTATCGGGGCAGCAGGTTCTTCCTGATCACTGGTGGTTGGAGCCTCCCCCTGAATCATAAAGCGCGCTCTAACTACTTTGTGCCGGGTAAACTTATTACCGGTAGCTTTCCATCCCTTAACATCGATGAGCTGGTCAGATCTTACCTGCTTCTGCTCAACTTTTCGTGATTTATTTCGCCGGAAATCATATTCCAGCAGTGGATCGCTTTTCGTTGTAGCGGCCAGTAACTTACTTCCTTTGGTTTCGCTAATAAAATGAAACCGCTTGGCCACGGTACTGGTTTCAACTGAAAAACGCTTCAGATAATGATTTTTAGTGCTACTGTCATAGTGAACAGCTGATATAACGGTATCCTGTTCAAGCTTATCCAGGCACATTACTTTGGCAGCTTCATAGCGATTGGTCAATTCGAAGTCTGTCAATTCATAAGTACCGTCTTTATAGACCACCAAAATTTTATCTTCTCCCTGGAAGTTTCCAATAAATCGTCCTCTATGCTCCCGGTTTAAACGACCTACAGTATCATCATACCAAATGTCTAACCCGCCCATGGTGGAAACCCCTTCGGTCTTCAATACTACTTTTCGCACCGGATATTTAGTTACTATATTTCCCCCAGCCCCCCGGCCTTTTATATCAAGCTCGGCAAAATCATAGTCGAATACTTTCTTCCTGGCTTTTGATCCCGAGGTTAAATATAGGGTTACACACTCCGCTTCTGCATTGGGGTTAGCGGTCAGATACAAGACTTTTGATTTATTATTTCCTTTTACCAGCGAATATTCCTTATCCCTGGTTACTGCCAATACCTGAAACCGTTTCGCCCGGGTCCTGCCACTTTTCCCGTCCAGATATATCATATTATATACCTTGCGTTCATCGTTCTTCTTGAACACCTCGGCATGCAGAATATTTTTTCCCATGAACACCTTATCACTGATCCGGGAAACCTTACAAACCCCATCCTTTCTTATCACCAGCACGTCATCCAGGTCAGAACACTCTGAAATGAACTCATCCTTTTTCAGGCCATATCCGATAAAACCTTCATTTTTATTCACATATAACCTTACATTGTTGGCCGCCACTACCTGGGCCGATATGGTTTCAAATGATTTAATTTGGGTGCGCCTTTCTCTGCCTTCACCATAAGTTTCCAGCAGCCTCCTGAAATAATCTATACTATAATCTATAATGTTGGCCAGGTGGTGCTCGGTCTGTTTTAAATCCTCTTCAAGCTTCTTTAAAGCTTCCTCCGCCTTGAAAGAATCGTATCGGGATATACGCTTGATCTTGATTTCTGTCAGCTTAATGATATCTTCCTCCGTGATCTCCCGGTAGAATTGTTTCTTGTAGGGCTCAAGACCCAGATCAATGGCTGCAATCACTTCTTCCCAGGTTTCGCATTCTTCTATATCCCGGTAGATCCTGTTTTCGATGAATATCTTTTCCAAAGAGCTGAATAGGATTTTCTCCTTGAGCGATTCTCGTTTGATCTCCAGTTCTTTGGTTAAAAGCGCTACCGTCTGTTCCGTATTGAGCTTTAGAATTTCGTTTACCGAAAGGAAATGAGGCTTATCATCAATGATGATACAGGCATTAGGAGAAATAGAAACTTCGCAATTGGTAAACGCATAAAGGGCGTCAGTAGTGATATCAGGCGACTGCCCCGGAGCCAGTGATACCAATATCTCCACATCCTTGGCGGTATTATCTACCACCTGCTTGATCTTGATTTTACCTTTATCGTTGGCCTTTATAATACTATCAATTAAAGAGGTAGTGGTTACCCCATAAGGTAAATCTTTGATTATCAATGTTTTTTTATCATACTCCTCAATTAAAGCCCTCACTCTTACCCTACCGCCCCGCTTACCACGGTTGTATTCGGAAAAGTCAGCCATACCACCGGTGGGGAAATCCGGCAGAATTTTAGCTGATCGTCCTTTAAGCACTTCAATACTGGCTTTGCAAAGCTCACAGAAATTGTGGGGTAATATCTTGGTGGACAGTCCTACCGCAATACCCTCTACCCCTTGGGCTAGTAGTAGGGGGAATTTCACCGGCAGCGTGACCGGTTCCTTTTTGCGTCCGTCATAGGAAAGCTGCCACTCGGTGGTTTGGCTGTTGAATACCACCTCCAGGGCAAATTTGGATAATCGAGCCTCGATATATCTTGGTGCTGCCGCACTATCTCCGGTGCGGATATCTCCCCAATTTCCCTGCGTGTCTATTAGTAAGTCCTTTTGACCAAGATTGACCATAGCATCCCCGATGGAAGCATCTCCATGAGGATGATATTGCATAGTAGCGCCGATGATATTGGCAACCTTATTGAATCGTCCATCATCCATTTCCTTCATGGCATGAAGGATCCTTCTCTGTACCGGCTTTAGCCCATCTTCCACCGCCGGCACCGCCCGTTCCAATATTACATAAGACGCGTAATCCAGAAACCAGTGCTCATACATTCCGGATACCGGCTTCTTGTCATGCATCTCCTCCTCGGGCCCGGATGCTGGTAGTTCTTCTGCGTTATCTGTCATATTATCAGTAGTTTATCCAGCAGCTACCAAATCTTCATCTTCCACCAGATCCTTCTCAATCTTGAGGTTTTGGATAATGAATTTTTGGCGGTCAGGGGTGTTTTTACCCATATAGAAGTTTAGCAGTTGCTTGATGGTGGCGTCTTTTTTCAAAATGATGGGTTCAAGCCGTATGTTCTCCCCGATAAAAGCTCCAAACTCACTGGGAGAGATCTCCCCCAGTCCCTTGAAACGGGTGATCTCGGCCTGCTTTCCTAGTTTTGTCATCGCGGCTTGTTTTTCCAGCTCACTATAACAGTAGATAGTTTCCTTCTTGTTGCGAACCCTGAACAAGGGAGTTTCCAAAATATAAACGTGACCGTTCTTAACCAGTTCAGGAAAGAACTGCAGGAAGAAAGTAAGCATTAGTAGCCGGATGTGCATTCCATCAACGTCAGCATCGGTGGCTATAACAATCTTTTCATAACGCAACCCCTCCAGGCCATCCTCAATATTCAAGGCATGCTGTAAAAGGTTAAACTCCTCGTTTTCATATACTACCTTTTTGGTCAGTCCATAACAATTCAATGGTTTTCCCCTCAGGCTGAATACCGCCTGGGTCTGTACATCTCTTGACTTGGTGATGCTACCGCTAGCGCTATCACCTTCAGTAATAAACAGCATTGACTCCGAACTGCGATCTCCGGCTTTGGGGTCATTTCTGTGTATACGACAGTCCCGTAATTTCTTATTGTGCAAATTGGCCTTCTTCGCCCGCTCATTAGCTAGTTTTTTGATCCCGGCAATATCTTTCCTTTCTCGTTCCGATTGAAGAATCCGTTTCAATAAGGCCTCTGCAGTACTTTTATGCCGGTGCAGGTAGTTATCCAGAGATTTTTTGACAAAATCATTTACAAAGGTGCGCATAGTGGCCCCATCGGGAGCAATATTCTGAGAGCCTAACTTGGTTTTGGTTTGGGATTCAAAAACCGGTTCAATAACCCGCACCGAAATCGCTGCCATAACTGAAGCTCTGATGTCTGATGCTTCGAAAGTCTTTCCAAAAAACTCCCTTATTGTTTTGACAATAGCCTCTCGGAAGGCTGATAAGTGCGTACCGCCTTGGGTAGTGTATTGACCGTTTACAAAACTATAGTATTCCTCCCCATATTGATTGCCATGAGTTAAGGCCACCTCTATATCCTCTCCTTTCAAATGTATAATGGGATATCTCAAGTTATCTTCATCGGTGCGGTCAGTAAGCAGGTCCAGTAAACCATTTTTGCTGTGGTATTTTTTGTTATTAAAATTTATGGTCAATCCCGCATTTAGATAGGCATAATTCCAGAGTTGATTTTCCAGGAACTCGGGAATGAAGTGATAATTCTTAAAGACTGCGTTATCCGGTTCAAATACGATCAATGTTCCATTGCGCTCACTGGAGGACTTGATCTTTTGGTTGGCAACAATTTCACCATACTTAAATTCTGCTACTTTAGTTTTCTTATCGCGATACGACTGAACCTTAAAATAACTGGATAGGGCATTGACCGCTTTGGTACCTACTCCGTTCAGTCCCACGGATTTCTGAAATGCCTGAGAGTCATACTTTCCACCGGTATTGATCTTTGAAACGCAATCCACTACCTTGCCCAACGGTATTCCCCGGCCATAATCCCTCACTACTACCTTATGATCATACACCCTCACATCGATGGTCTTGCCATGGCCCATTACGTGTTCATCAATACTATTATCAATGATCTCTTTCACCAGAACATAAATCCCATCATCCTGAGCGGAGCCATCACCCAGCTTTCCAATATACATCCCCGGACGAAGTCGGATGTGTTCCTTCCAGTCCAGTGATTTAATACTGGCTTCGGTGTAGTTGGATGTGGAGTTCTGAGTAGTCATATATTTAAAAATTTGGATCTTTTAAAAAATGCATTAACTCATTGCACTGACATTAAAATTACAACGAAATTTTCTGTCTTCTGGACTTCTATCCTGTTAATTATCAGCCTTTAAGAATAAGGGTGCTATAATAATTTGATTACCAAAGTTTTAAAAAATAACGCTTCAATTATGGCTTAATTGACCTGTCCTTATAAAAAAGCCGGTAAATAAAATAAAACAACCCGCTTCCCAGTAAAACAAACCCCACAGCTAAAAACGGTAAATAGCCTAGTCCATTATCATATTCGTTGATACTGACCATTTTCAAAAAGATCATAAGACCAGCTATGAAAAAGTTAAACCCGGCTACCTGCATCTTAAGCGCCTGCACTAGCCCCAGATAACGAGTAGGTGAAGATTTCCAGGTGGCCACGTATTGTGATTCTTTCATTAATCTTAATATGATATAGTACAGGATATTTCCCCCCACTAAAATTCCCACCATGTAGTAAAAGAATCGCTCTCGACTGAGTTCCCAACTGCCCATTTCCTGCGGTAGAACCCACACCTCTAACAGTGAAAAATTGGCATATATCAAAAGTAGAACACTTAATGATATTATGCATGATATTCCCCATAAAGCGGAGAGTAATCTGGATAAATTAGACATAATAAGACTTCAATGGCTGCGAATTTATTTAATTTCAATAACATTGATAAAATAATTATTATCGCCATCTATGATCAGTAGGAACTGGGGATATTTAGCGCTGGGTATTTTGCTGGCAGTATCCTGCAAGCAATCACCTTATATCCACTCCTTTGATAGCCAAAGCTGGCAGCTGGACACCAATGGGTGCCAGGGCTTGAGGCTGGAACAGCTTGGCATATTAATGGATGAACAGGAAAGCTTGTTGGGCTGGTCGGAGCAGAAACTCACCGAATACCTGGGTTCTCCGGACTATCGGGAACTGTATGTCCGAAATCAAAAATTTTTGATCTACTATCTGGAGCCTACTGCAGACTGCGGGACTGAGGGGAAAGAGAACCCGCTTCGCCTCTATCTAAGGCTGGATGCCCTGGGCGCTATTAACGAAATAAGCTTTCGGAATCAATAGCAGCCTCTATTAGCTTCCGCCACCCTATTAGAATTCCACCACTATTTCCTGATCGGCATTGTCTATGATGAAGGCCTGGGTTTCAACCCTATCACCAGTATGCGGTTGCTGTACCGGATCGAAGTTAGAAATCGGAGGCAAAAAAGTGACTTCTTCTGATGTCACTGATTGAGCATCCCCATTTACCACAACCCGATCCAACTCCTCAAAACCGTGAAGATAGAACTTTACCTTATCGAATTTAGTATTCCAGGAACCGTTGACTTCCGTAAGTACAATTCGTCGTTTATTATGTTCTAATTTAAATTGACGAATATAATACTCATCCTCCTGGTAGTGGTAAGAACTACCGTCATCCTCGTAATATTCAAATATTCCATGGTCTCCGTAATACAGATGCAAGTGTAGCACCGGTTCGGGCGATTCCATAACGGACTGCACCTGTGACTGCATAGGAATAATGGCTCCCGCTTTCACAAATAATGGTAGGTGGGTCAGAGGGCATTCCACATAAATCTCCTGCTCACCTTTAAATACCTTATCCTGGTGGAAATCGTACCATTGTCCTTGAGGCAAGTAAACCTTTGTAAGGTCCTTATAGCTTTCTACCGGAGCTACCAAAAAGTGGGGGCCAAATAAGTATTGATTTTGATATCCAGTTTGGTAGATCAAGTCATCGAAGGTATAGTCGATAGCTAAGCTGCGACATAATGGAAGTCCGTTTATATGGGACTGATAGAAAGTTGAATAGATATAAGGCAGCAGCCGGTATCTGAGATTAATATAATTCCTGCTGATATCTTCCACCTCTTCACCAAAACTCCAGGGTTCGCTATCCCGGCTGTTTACCATGGTATGGCCCCTAAAAAACGGACTGAATGCCCCCAGGCTTATCCAGCGGGCGAATAGATTCACTGACGTATCTCCGGCAAACCCCCCTATGTCGTAGCCGGTGAAGGAAACACCACTGAGGCCCAAGCTATTCACCAGGCGCACTCCCAGCAGCATGTGTTCGTCTGTGGCTACATTATCTCCGGTCCATACCGCACTATATCGCTGAATTCCACAGTAGCCTGCTCTGGTGAGAATGAATGGCCTTTCCCCTTTTAGCAGGTGTTTGGTACCCTCAAAAGTAGCCCGGCACATATTCAAACCGTAAATATTTCTGGCCCTCTTGGTACTGCCTCCATGGCCTTCAAAATAAAATTCCATCAAGTCAGGCAACCGCTGTCCCCAAGTGGCAATCTCATTCATATCATTCCAAAAACCCTTTACCCCCAGAGAGACGTAATCTTGGAAATGCTTACCCCACCATTCCCTGGTATCAGGGTCAGTAAAATCAGGGAAGTGACACCAGCCCGGCCACACCTCCCCTTGATAATAAGTTCCATCCGGGTACTTAATAAAAACATCCTGCTCCAAACCATCTTCATAGGCAGTATAGCCCTGCTCAACCTTGATCCCGGGATCACACATTACTACCACCTGGAATCCCTTTTCTCGAAGATCGGAAATCATTTTGCCTGGATCCGGGAAGCGTTCTTCATCCCAGGTAAATATTTTATAGGCCTCCATATAATGAATATCCAGCACAATGGCATCAGCCGGGATCTTCTTTTCCCTGAAGGTTCTGGCAACCTGATACACCTCCTCCTGGGGGTAATAACTATAGCGGCATTGCTGGTAGCCCAAGCTCCACAGAGGCGGTAATTCCATACGGCCTGTTAACAAAGTATAGGCTTTGATTATCTCGACTACAGAATCCTCATAAATAAAATAGTAATCCAACTCACCTCCCTCCACAGTGAAGGAAGCAAACCGGTTATTAGAAGCACCGAAATTAAAATGGGATTTATAGGTATTATCTAAAAATAGTCCATAGGCCATGTGGTGGTGTATGCCCAGATAAAAAGGAAATGAGCAGTAAAGTGGATCCGAGTGAGGTCCGTAGGCGAAACTATCGGTATTCCAATTAGTATATCCCATACCCCGACGATCCAGATTACCGGTCTTTTCCCCCAATCCGATGAAACGTTCGCCTTCTTGTATCTTTTTATATACACTCTTGTCATCGCCCATAAACGACACTCCAAAACCTTCCAGGTCCTCATTTACCACCTCCCCTGCTGGTGTTTTAAAGGTAAACCTCATCATCTCCCGGTCAATTTCCACCTGTAATTTATCGGAGAGCATGCGAATAGAGGAATCCAGATCTTCTACCTGATGCGGGATCTCCTCTGGTTGGTAAATAACGGCATAAGGAACGTCATCAAATTGAGATCCCTCGGCAATCTGAACTCGGACCACTCCCGGAGCGTACCACTGCACCCTGGCCGAGGCATTCTCCGCCTCAACCAATAAGCCATTCTTAATGTTATGGTATTGTTTAACCGGGCCCGGGCCTTGATGACGATGATGTTTAGTTGATAGTTCTTTTATCTCTGTCATATAATGGCAGCCTAGATGTTTATGGATTGCCTATAATAAATGAGGGCGTAAGGGCTTAACTTATAATTTTAAGGCTAAAAAAACATAAAATTTCCAAGCATTTTGACTGCTTCAGGAATAAGAATTTATTTCAATCGTTTGCGGTAACGATATTCGGTAAAATTTTATAATAAATTTAAATTGAACAGTAATTTACTTGCGGCGGGAGGATTCCCTGATGACCAACTCAGATTCCAGAACTACTTTTTTATTAATGCTGCCACTACTAGTACTACTTACTTGATCGATGAAAAGTTGGGCGGCAGTCTGCCCCATCTCAAACCCAGGTTGATTTATTGAGCTCAAGCCAGGTTCCACCAGGGATGCCATCTGCCAGTTTGAATAGCCTACTACCGCTACCTCGTTTGGAATTTTCATGCCCTGTTCTAATAGAAAATTCATGGCGCCGATAGCAGTGAGGTCATTGTTGGCAAAAATACCATCAAAATGTATGCCTTCGGAGATCAGTTGAGCCACCACCTGTTGAGCCTGGTTCACGTTAGCTCCAGAGTTGCAATCTACAATTAGCCTGGGATCAGGCTCCAGGTTGTGCTCTCTTAGGGCCCTGAGATATCCCTGTTTGCGGTTTTTACTGATCAGTAATTTTTCGGGCCCTGCCAGATGCAGGATATTTTTACATCCCTGATCGATTAGGTGGGCAGTAGCTTTGTAACCACCAAGTTGATCATCCACCACCACACTACTGGCCGGCACACCATCTAATTTTCGGTCAAAGAATATCAGGGGCAGATTCCGCTCGGTAAAAGGGGTAAAATGATCGGGACTAGTAGTTTCCTTGGAGACACTGATCAACAAACCGTCAACCCGATGAGTCAACAGTGCGTTAACATCCATTATTTCCCTTTGATATGATTCATTGGATTGGCAAAGGATAACATTGTAACCGGCTTTGTAGGCTACGTCTTCAATGCCGCTGATCACGGTGGAAAAGAAGAAGTGAACCAATTCAGGGATCACCACACCGATAGTGTGGGTCTTGTTACTTCTGAGGCTAAGGGCGATAGTATTAGGCTGGTAATCTAGTTTTTTAGCCAAATTGGCCACTAACCTTTTAGTTTTACTGCTAATGTCCGGATGATCTTTTAAAGCCCGGGATACGGTGGAAGGGGAGATCCCCAACTCTCGGGCTAAGTCCTTTATGGTAATCTGCCCGCTCTTCATTTTCTTAAAGATGAAGTTCTTACCAGCAGCTCCGTATCCAGGGTTCTGGTCCGGACCTTAACTCCGTTATCTTCCATTCTCTCCAGCAGCATCTGCATGGCACACGCTCCCATTTCATATCCAGGCTGGGTGACGGTAGTTAATGCCGGCTGATACAGCTCGCTGATCTCCCAGTTGCTAAATCCTACCAGGGCTACATCCTCGGGTACTTTCAATCCATGAGATTTAATTTCCTTCATCACCCCGATTGCCATCATATCAGCAGTGGCAAAAACACCGTCTATAGGGATTCCTTGAGACAACAGTTCTCTGGCTGCCTCCCTCCCTTCCTCTGCGGTTCCCTCTTCCACATGAAATATTAATCTGGGATCTAGTTCCAATCCGTGTTCCTGAAGAGCCACTTTGTATCCCTCAAGCCGTCGTTGGTTAATGAGGAGACTGGGTGACCCGCCCATATAAGCAATAGCCCGGCAACCCTGACCCAATAGATGAACTACCGCATTTTTGGCCGCCCTATAATCATCAATTACCACTTGGTCCGCTTCAATAGCTTCACTGGCACAATCAAAAAATACTAAGGGAACATCCCTTGCTACATATTCTGCCAGATGATCGTGATCCTTGGAATTCTTGCAAACACTGATCAACAGGCCGTCCACTTGGCGGTGAAGCAGTACCTTGGCTACGCTGACCTCTCGATCATAGCGGCCGTTGGAGGTACAGATCAACAGGTTGTATCCAGCATCTAACGCCACACTTTCAATCCCGCTTAATACGGTAGAGAAAAAGTAATGAACCAGTTCGGGAATAATGATACCGATAGTGTGGGTTTTGTGGTCTCGCAGGCTTTTGGCAATGGGATTTGGTTCATAACGAAGTTCCTCGGCCAAACGTTTGACCTGCACTTTGGTGGCCTCACTGATATCCGGGTGATCCTTAAGGGCCCTGGATACCGTTGAGGGGGCTACTTTTAGCATTCTCGCCAAGTCCTTTATAGTAACCGGAGTATTGCTCATGTCGAGTAAAGTATCCGTCTGAACCCTCTAGACTTTACCTGAAGAATCGTCAGACCGGATGCCATATAATCCAAACAATAATTTACTACAAATGTGTGGTGAAAACGATTACCGCTGCCCATTTTTTAAGCCATCCAACAACGGTCAAGCACCTGGAAATTGTACATTTTTTAGATTGTCTTCTTAGTGACATTTATTGACTTCAAACCATATCCCTTTAGGTTTGTGCAAACTTGGGAGGAGTTACAGGGAAATTTTGGCTTATTCTGAGCCAAAAATTGCCTCTAAATGCGCAGTGATTAATAATTCCATTTCTGCAAACGATTGCGGTTACGGTTGCGAAAAAAAGTTGAAATTTTCGGCTGGCAACTATGTGGTATTTCGTCATAATCTTCTTAATATTGATAAATTATAGCTATTTTATAAGAAGATAATTACTCCTTCACCGAAGGAACGACGTTGAAGAAATCGTGGATGGTATAGAAAAATCTTTACAACAAATTCTTTCTACTCATCAACTCGGCTGGCATTATCTTGCCAACGGGATAACTGCATTTTTACAGAGGCATTTCTTCGCTTGGCACTCATTTCGAATTATTGCATTTAATTAATAATTAATCAAACTAAATTTCCTATGAAACACAGGTATCTCAATTTAAAATTTGTGGGGTTGTGTTTGTCTGCTTTGCTGGCCTTTCAAATGGCGTGGGCACAGCAGGCCATAACCGGTAAAGTCACAGATGACATTACCGGGGAAGGACTCCCTGGTGTGAATATTCTGGTGAAAGGTACTACCACCGGTGCGGTGACCGACCTTGACGGGAATTTTTCCCTTAATGCAACCGCCACGGATGTGCTGGTGATCTCTTCTGTGGGTTATTTATCACAGGAACTTCCAGTGGGAAATCGATCCGTCATTAACGTGAGCCTGGCCGAA
This sequence comes from Cyclobacteriaceae bacterium, assembly GCA_965224285.1. GTDB lineage: Bacteria > Bacteroidota > Bacteroidia > Cytophagales > Cyclobacteriaceae > JAJCYK01. The sequence continues at coordinate 117,752 of OZ245043.1, read as the reverse complement.
GATGTGCAATCACTTTCTGAAGTGGTGGTTGTAGGTTATGGGACTCAGGAGAAGAAAGAAATTACCAGTTCGGTGGCTAGTATCGATACCGAACAGTTTAATAGAGGTAATGTTAATGACCCGGCGCAGTTGCTGCAGGGGAAAGTGGCAGGTTTGAGTATTGCCAGACCCGGAGGTGATCCCAATGCACCTTTCAACATAAGGCTTCGCGGACTGTCTACCTTAGGCGCCAATACGGAACCTCTTATTGTGATTGATGGTGTAATCGGCGCGGATCTGCAAAGCGTTGACCCTAACGATATTGCCTCAGTCGATATTTTGAAAGACGGTTCTGCAGCCGCCATTTACGGAACCCGTGGTTCATCCGGAGTGATCCTGATCACTACTAAACAGGGCAAGGAAGGAATAACTACCGTAGATTACAATGGTTATGTTTCGATAGACTGGATAGCGGATGAACAAGATTTTCTGGACGCCAGCCAATTTGTCTCGGCAGGTGGTGTACAAGTGGCCAATCTAGAAACTGACTGGGTAGAAGAGGTGACCAGAACACCTATTACTCATGTACATAATCTTGCATTGGGCGGTGGGACATCTTCCACCACTTATCGCATGTCATTTAACGTGAGAGACGGAGAAGGGATTGCCAGAGATAACAGCTTCACTCAACTAAACGGACGCTTAAACTTAACCCAACGCGCCTTTGATGATAAATTAACAGTGACTGCCAACCTGGCCGCTACCACCCGCAACCAGGAGAATGCCTTTGCGGAAGCCTTCCGATATGCTACCTTATATAACCCAACAGCACCGGTTAGGGTGGTGCCTGGCAATACCTCCGGACTGGATCCCGCTAACTTCGAGCAGTTTGGTGGATACTATGAAGAAGCGCGATTTGAATATTTTAATCCGGTAGCCATTCAGGACCAGACCATTTCAGAGGAAAAGATAAAACAAGTAAACTTGAATTTGAGGGCTGAATATGATTTTGACAGTATAATCGAAGGTCTAAGGGGAAGTTTATTCTATGCACAGCAAAGAGAAAGTACCTTAGGAGGAGGATTTGTGGAAAAAGAAGCTCAATTCCGTGGAAGAGGTCCTAATGGTCTGGCTGGTCGTGGAACAGAGGATAAATTTAATCAACTGTTCGAAGCTACTGGTACCTATGACAGGACTTTTGGAGACCTGGATATGAATATTCTAGGTGGTTATAGTTGGCAGGAATTTGAAGAAGAATCTTTCTTCGCTCAAGGCGGAAACTTCCTTACCAACGCTTTCACCTTTAATAATCTGGGTGCTGCATTGGATTTTGCCAATGGTCTAGGAAATGTCGGTAGTTTTAAAGGGCAAAATGAATTGATCGCCTTCTTTGGAAGAGTAAATCTCAATTATCAGGGTACATATTTCTTTTCTGCCAGTTATCGACGTGAGGGATCCACCCGTTTCGGTGAAAACAATAAGTGGGGAGATTTTCCTGCTGTCAGCGCAGGGGTTAACCTGAGTAATTTGTTTGAAATCGCCGGAGTAGATGAGTTGAAGTTAAGAGCGAGTTTCGGTATTACCGGAAACCAGCCTGCATTTAACAACCTGAGTACCTCTATTGTTGGACCAGTTGGTAACTTCTTCGTCAATGGAGGGTTTGTGCCCAGTTTTGGACCGGTTAGTAATGCCAATCCTGATCTGCAGTGGGAGACCAAAGAAGAGCTTGATATCGGACTCGATTTCTCACTGCTTGAAGGCCGTTTGAACGGTAGTATCGACTGGTACAATCGAAAAACCGAAGATCTTTTGAGGCTTACCGAGGTACCGGTGCCGCCGAACTTGTTTGGCTTTACCTGGCTAAACGTGGGCGAGATGGAAAATACCGGTTTTGAATTAGCTGCCAGTTATGTAGCAGTAAGTAATGATAACTTTACCTGGGAGCCCAGTATTGTTTTCTCCACTTTCAGTACAGAATTGAAGTCATTGGAAAGGGAAGACGAGCAATTTATTTCCAACCTGGGAGCGCCCGGTTTGAACGGTACTTTCCTGATCAGGGTAGCCCCTGGTGAAGAAGTGGGTCAGATATGGGGCCCTGTGGTGGACGAAGCCAATCCGGTAGCGGAGGATGGAAGCTGGAATTTCCAGGATATAGATGGAGATGGATCTTACTGTGCCTGCCGGGATGACGAAACTGTTTTAGGGAATGGGCTGCCTGATTTCGAAATAGGCTTCACCAACACCTTTACTTTCAAAAACTGGGATTTCAATATGTTCTGGAGAGGATCTTTTGGCCACGATCTGGTGAACACCTACCGGGTATTTTATGAGCCTCCTTCAGTGATCAGTCAGTTCAACATTCTTGAATCTTCTTCAAGACTAGCCGGCCTGACCGATGCTCCGGAATTCTCCAGCTTCCAGGTGGAAGACGCCAGTTTCTTTAAATTGGATAACGCCACTTTGGGATATGCAGTAACTCTTCCGGAAGGCAGCGCCTTTAATCGATTGCGATTTTACCTTTCTGTACAAAATCCCATTGTATTTACCGGATATGAAGGGGTAGATCCTGAGGTACGATTTGCAGATCCGGGCAATTCTGACAATGGCGGCGATCCTCCAAGAGTGGACAACCCCGATCCTTTGGCTCCCGGTATAGACCGTCGGACCACTTACTTCAGGACCGCTTCGGCTACCTTTGGAATAAATCTTGGATTTTAAGACATCGAAATAATATTATGATGAATATAACATATAAACTAATTGGTCGAGGACTATTGGCAGGGCTCCTGTTGGTACCCCTATCCTGTACCGATCTCGATGAGGAGATCTTTAGCGCCGTTCCCGCGGAGGAATTTCTCACTACAGATGAGGAATTTGTATCTGCTCTGGGAACCGCCTACTCCAGTTTTGGTAACTTTATCGGCGAGCCATGGTCGCTGGCTGAAGTAAGTTCCGATGAAGTAGTGGTGCCCACCAGAGGAGCAGACTGGTTTGACAATGGCAACTGGCAACGCATTCACTTGCATCAGGTGGAGCCCGGGGATGATCGGGTTAGCAATTCATGGCCTGAGCTGTTCGGTGGAGTTAGTAATGCCAATCGATTGCTATTCCAATTTGAACAGTCAGGATCTGAAAACGCTCAGAGTTTCTTGGCAGAATTGAGAGCCCTTAGGGCGCTCTTCTACTGGTATCTATTGGATATTTACGGTAACGTCCCCATAGTAACAGACTTTACCGATACTTCTTCTCCTTCAAATAATGCTGATTTTCAGGCCGGTCGAACGGCAGTATATAACTTTGTGGTGAATGAAGTCGAAGATGGATTGGATGCACTTAGCGATAACGTGGGAAGCACCTACGGAAGGATGAACCGCTTTGCGGCGCAAGCTTTGCTGGCCAAGCTTTATCTGAACTCAGGGGTATACCTGGGTACAGGTGATCCCTCTCCTGAGGCCTTGAACAACGCATTGGTTGCAGTTAACGATATAATCGACAACGGACCTTACCGTCTTGAAGATAATTATTTCGACAACTTCAGCCCTGATAACGAAGGATCTGCGGAAAACATCATGGTCATCGTATATGATCAGGTATTTGCTCCCGGCATGAATATCGTACAGCGCACTCTGCATTACGGCAGCCAGGAAACCTTCAATCTGGCAGAGCAGCCTTGGAATGGCTACGCATCTTTACAGGAATTCTACAATTCATTCGACGATGATGACGTGCGGAAAGACATGTTCATTGAAGGCCCACAGTTTGAATCGGATGGCGTCACCCCGGTCAATGATCCCAGTGTGGAAGCCAGCGACCCTGACGGACCTCAGGTCAACTTTACTCCTGAGATCAATGAATTTGCCCCTAATGCCTTACGCCAAGCCGGGGTACGAATTGGCAAGTACGAATTCGAACTTGGTGCGCAACAAAACATGAATAACGATTATCCCATATTCCGGTACGCGGACATTCTGCTGATGAAAGCTGAGATTTTGTGGAGGTTGAATCCCGCAGATCTTGAAGCCTTAGCTTATGTGAATATGGTGCGAGAACGGGCAGGAGTAGCGCCTTTATTAGCGTTAACCGCCGACAATCTGCTGGCGGAGAGAGGCCGCGAAGTAGCCTTTGAATATTATCGCAGACAAGACTTGATCCGTTTCGATAAATTCAATGACCCCTGGCAGTTCAAGCCGGCGTCAACTCCTGATAAAAATGTATTCCCAATCCCAAGGGCACAGCTTGAAGCTAATCCTAATTTGAATCAAAATCCTGGGTATTAGTGTTTACTAATTTGGAGGAAAGCAAGTAACAGCCGTTGCTTGCTTTCTTTTTTTATAGCATATCTGTTTAATTTTATAAATACTTAACTCCTAATTATTCATGTTATGCAGCCGGCCGGATCTAATATCACGGTAATACTTATTTCCGTCATCTTAAGTTACGGCTGCTCCGCTCCACCAAACGGTCGGCATAATGCCCCTCTGTTTGAACTGATGGACAACCGAACCGTAGGAATTGATTTTCGTAATGACCTAACCTATACCGAAGAATTCAATGCCTACACTTATCGCAACTTTTATAATGGCGGTGGGGTAGGAATCGGAGATATCAACAACGACGGCCTGTCTGATATTTATTTCTGTGGCAACATGGTGCCTAACCGCTTGTACCTGAACCTGGGCGATTTCAGGTTTAAAGATATAACTGCAACCGCCGGCGTGGCCAGTGAAGGAGTATGGTCTACCGGAGTTAGTATGGCCGATATAAATGGTGACGGCTGGCTGGATATATACATTTGCAAATCCGGCGATCCACAAGGAGAAAACCGGCATAATGAATTGTTTATTAACAACGGTGATCTCACTTTCAGCGAGCAATCCCGCCAGTATGGAATTGCGGATAAAGGATTGAGTACCCATGCTGCCTTTTTCGATTACGATCTTGATGGGGACCTGGACTGCTATTTACTTAACAATTCCTTTCGTTCCGTCGGAGGGTATGACCTGATAAAGGATCAAAGGTTGGAGCGAGACACTTTGGGTGGCAATAAACTTTATCAAAATAATGGTGAACGCTTTACAGATGTCAGCGAGGAAGCCGGCATCTATGGCAGTATGATCGGATTTGGCTTAGGCGTGACCGTGGGTGATATCGATCGCGATGGCTGGCCAGATATTTATGTATCCAATGATTTTTTTGAGCGGGATTACCTCTATATCAACCAAAGAGATGGCACTTTCAAGGAATCCCTGGAAGAGCAAATGACTGAAATCAGCTTAAGCGCTATGGGAGCCGATATGGCTGACCTAAACCATGACGGCTTGCCTGAAGTGTTTGTCACCGATATGCTGCCCCAGGATGATGCCCGGATGAAAACCACTACCACTTTCGAAAATTGGGACAAATATCACCTCAATGTAGAAAAGGGATACCACCGGCAATTCACCCGCAATACCTTGCAACTGAACCTGGGTCAGGGAATTTTCAGTGAGATAGGGAGGTTGTCCGGCACCTATGCTACGGACTGGAGTTGGGGTGCACTGATAGCCGATTTTGACAACGATGGTAATAGAGATATTTTCGTTGCTAATGGCATTTATAAGGACCTTACCGATCAGGATTATATCAATTATATGGCTGATCCCCAAACCATCAGAGCCATACTGAGCAGGGAAAATGAGGTGATAAAACAACTTATTGATTCCATACCATCTCATCCTATACCCAATTATTTGTTCGCCAATAATGGCGACCTCACCTTTACTAATTGTGCGGAGGAATGGGGATTGGCCCAACCCAGCCACTCCAATGGTTCTGCTTATGGGGACTTGGACAACGACGGCGACCTGGATCTGGTAATCAGCAATGTCAACATGCCGCCTTTTATCTACCGCAACCATACAGACACTTTGCTGCCTGACCATAATTACCTGAAGATCCAGCTTCAGGGGATACCCCCGAATAACTTTGCCCTGGGAGCTCAAATCACCGGATGGTCAGATGGGCTACTGTTTTACCATGAAGTTATGCCCACACGCGGTTTTCAGTCCACAGTAGAACAACATGCACTTCTAGGCCTCGGTACCCTATCCCAGTTAGACTCTTTAACGGTGATATGGCCAGGGGGCGGCTTAACTTCAATGTCGGAGGTCAAAGCCAACCAAACTCTCCATTTAAAACAACCGTACCATAAAGAAGATAGGCTTCCGTTTAACGAAATCAAGGGCGGCAAAATATTCGAAGATATTTCTAACTCGGTCAAGCTCCCATACCAGCATCAGGAGAGCGACTACACTGATTTCGACCGTACTCAGTTGATCTATCATATGCTATCCAGTCAGGGCCCTTGCATCTGTATCGGTGATCTAAACCAGGATGGCCTGGATGACCTTTACCTGGGGGGCTCCCGGGATACCCCCGGCTCATTATTCATCCAACAGACAGCCGGTGATTTTGAGTTAAAAGAAGTTTCAGCGTTCATCGCTGACCAGGGATCGGAGGATACCGATTGCGTGTTTCTGGACGCTGACAATGACGGTGACCTGGATCTCTACGTCACCAGCGGAAGTACCGAATATGGAGCCAATTCCTCAAAGCTGCTTGACCGGCTATATTTAAATACCGGAAGAAATGATTTCGAAAAGTCCTCACAGTTGTTGCCTTCCGCTAAATTTGAAAACAGCGGCACCGTGGAGGCTGCAGATTTTGATGCGGATGGGTTAGTAGATCTGTTTGTGGGAATCCGATCCAGGCCCGATATCTATGGCGCTCCGGTCAACGGATATCTACTTAAAAATACGGGAGCGGGAAGTTTTAAGGACGTCACTGCAGAAAGAGCGCCCGAACTTTTAAGCTTGGGAATGATCACCGACGCCGTTTGGGACGACTTTGACAGCGACGGTGATCCTGATGTGGTGGTGGTAGGTGAATGGATGGCGCCCACAATTTTCAAAAATGAAGATGGAAGCCTCTATCAACTGGATGCCACTGGATTAGACGCCCACCGGGGCTTCTGGAACACGGTTGAAACCGCTGACCTGGATCTAGATGGGGATCAAGACCTATTACTGGGGAACCACGGACAAAATACCAGGTTTAGAGCCACTGAGGAAAAACCAATACGCATGTATATAAACGATTTTGATGCCAATGGTCAAGCCGAACAGATCATTACTGTATACAATGGAGCTGAGGCCTATCCTCTGGCGTTGAGGCATGATCTCATCAACCAATTACCGGAATTGAAAAAGAAATACCTTCGTTATCAACAGTATCGCGAACAAACTATTGAAGACATCTTCTCGCCGAAAGAACTTGCAAACTCCCGAGTGTTGCTGGTAACAGAAACCCGGTCCTGCCTGGCTGTAAATGAATCAGGGCATTTTAGCCTAAGACCATTACCCAGAGAGGCACAGTTGGCTCCGGTATATGGCCTGGAAACCGGTGATTTTAACTACGATGGTCATATTGACATCCTGTTGGCAGGAAATTTTACCAGGGCCAAACCCGAAGTTGGTATCTATGCGGCCAGCTATGGGTTATTCCTATCCGGCGACGGAGAGCTGCAATTTAAGCCTTTAAATCCCAATCAGTCAGGATTTATGGTACCGGGAGAGACCAGGGCCATTACCACACTTAAATCTAAAGACCAAAAACTGCTGTTTGTTGCCAAAAATAATGATAGAGTACAGATATTTAAATATTAGGCATCTTATTGCCATGTTGGGGCTACTTGCCTCGGGTATTTTCGGATGTTCCGATAACTCCTCCTATCAACAGTTGTTGGCAAGTGAGCTGGCCCTTAATACCAGGAAGGATAGCCTATTTCATGGCATTTACCTGGGAATGTCCAAAAAAGATTTTTACACTCATTGTTGGGATCTGAATAATCGAGGAGTGTTTCATCAGGGAACCCGTAATACCACCGTACTCTACCGGTTGGAGGATCTGCAGCACCAAGTGTTGATGGATTTCTATCCGGTATTCCAAAATGACAGCATTGTGGAAATGCCGGTATATTTCAAATATGCCGGATGGGCGCCCTGGAATAAACATCTTTTTGCGGATAGTCTTCGTGAGCACTTGGTACCTTTATTTGAGGAGTGGTATGGCTCAGGTTTTATGCCAGTTACTCTTGAGGATCAGCGAACCGGATATGTCAAAATAGACGGCAATCGAAGAATACTGCTTACGGTAGAGGACGAAAAAAATGTCAAAGCGCTAATATCAGACATGACCAAAATAGAGAACGATCTTTAGCATGGGTAAATGTTATGCCAAAATATCAATCGGTGTTATCAGCCTGATCAATCTATTTACCGGGTGTCAAGAAGCTCCCGTGGAAGAGCCCGCCGACAAGCCACTTTTTGAATTGCTGGCAACCGAGACCACCGGAATAGATTTTATTAACCAATTGGAGTACGATGAAAACTTTAACATCTACACCTATCGTAACTTTTACAATGGTGGCGGTGTGGCTATTGGAGATATAAACGGCGATAGTTTACCGGATATTTATTTGACCGCCAATATGTCGACCAATAAGCTGTATTTGAACCTGGGCAATTTTAAATTCAAAGACATAACTGAGAACGCCGGAGTTGCCGGTACCAGGGCCTGGTCAACTGGAGTTAGTATGGTTGACGTGAACGGAGATGGATTACTGGATATCTACGTCTGCAACTCAGGAGATGTAGATGGCGATAACAAGCAGAACGAATTATTTATTAATCAGGGAGATCTCACTTTTATCGAGCAGGCTAAAAAGTATAATCTGGGTGATTCCGGATTTTCCACCCACGCTGCTTTCTTCGATTATGATGGTGATGGTGACCTGGATATGTATCTGTTGAATAATTCCTATCAGGCAATTGGTAGTTTTAACTTGAGAAAGAATGAAAGGCCCAAAAGAGATTCCGTGGGTGGAGACAAGCTGTTCAGGCAAGATCGGATCAACGGAGAACCGGTATTTAAGGACGTGAGTGAGGCGGCAGGAATATATGGGAGCGTTATCGGATTTGGTCTGGGAGTGACGGTGGGTGACTTAAACAAAGATGGTTGGCAGGATATCTATATTTCTAACGACTTTTTTGAACGAGACTATCTCTACCAGAATAACGGAGACGGAACCTTCACTGAAGTTCTGGAATCTCAAATGCCTTCTATCAGCGCGGCAAGTATGGGAGCGGATATGGCCGACATCAATAATGACCAGTATCCCGATATTTTCGTCACCGATATGCTGCCAGAAGATGAAGGTCGTATTAAGACCGTAACCACTTTTGAAAATTGGGATCGCTACCAATACGGAGTGGAAAATGATTATCATCACCAGTTCATTCGAAACATGCTACATCTGAACAACGCAAATGGCACTTTTAGCGAGGTAGGCCGGCTGACGGGTGTACATGCCACTGACTGGAGCTGGGGTGCATTAATGGCAGATTTTAACAATGACGGATATAAGGACATATTCGTTGCTAACGGAATATACCAGGATCTGACCAACCAGGATTACATTCAGTTCATCTCCAATGAAGAAACTGTAAAGGCTATTGTTTCCGGCAAAAAAGTAGACTATCGAGCGCTTATTGATGCTATTCCATCCGAGCGCATACCCAACTACATGTTTGTCAACCAAGGGGGTAACGGGCTGTCATTTCTGAACCAGGCAGAGTCTTGGGGTATGGATACACCCAGCCATTCCAATGGGGCGGCTTATGGGGACTTAGACCTTGATGGGGATCTGGATCTGGTGGTAAACAACGTAAACATGCCCTTGTTTGTTTATCGTAACCGCGCAAATAAGCAGGCGGATAATAACCATTTTCTCATGGTAAACTTACAGGGGGAACCGCCCAACACCCGGGCCATTGGCGCCAAGCTTATAGCGAAGTGGGCAGACAGTGCTCTTTATCAGGAGCAAATGCCCATGCGGGGATTTCAATCTACAGTTGATCAAAATATTCACTTTGGCTTGGGCTCCGCTGAAGCAATTGATACTCTAAAGGTGATCTGGCCATCGGGAAAAGTAACAATCCTGGAGCAGGTATCAGCAAATCAGCGGTTATACCTGAGTGAATCGGCAGCTAGTCACACCCTGGATCTCGCCCCCACCTATCCGATAAATAATCAAACCCTGTTTGCGGATATTTCTTCACAGGTTCAGATCAACTACCGGCACAGGGAAAACCCTTATATAGACTTTGACCGTGATAGGCTGGTGTTTCACATGCGATCCCGGGAAGGGCCAAAAATCACAATGGGCGATGTCGACGGCAACGGATGGTTAGATCTTCATCTAAGTGGCGCCAAGGACTCCCCCGGGCAAATACTATTACAGCAAGCTGATGGGAATTTTAATCAATCTACTCCCCCACCCCTGCTGGAACATGCGGTATCCGAAGATACTGATGGCGAATTTTTCGATGCAGACGGCGACGGGGACCTTGACCTTTATGTGACCAGCGGTGGCAGCGAATTCTCATCGGCTTCATCAGCATTGATCGACCGGTTATACTTCAATGAAGGCAACGGTGAATGGCGGGCTTCCGATCAGATATTACCTGCCACCAAATTTGAAAATAGCTCCAGCGTGGATGCTGCAGACTTCGATAATGATGGCGATCAGGATCTGTTTGTAGGCATCCGCCTTAAACCCAATTTCTATGGTATGCCAGTAAATGGCTACATTCTGGAAAATGACGGCAGTGGTGCCTTTAAGGATATTACCGCCATGGCCGCCCCGGAATTAATAGAGGTTGGAATGATCACAGATGGCATTTGGACGGATTGGGATATGGACGGAGATGCGGATCTAATAGTGATTGGTGACTGGATGCCGGTTACCGTTTTCAAAAATGAAGATGGTCGACTTATAAATATGTCCGATGATGTGGAATTGAATCAGTCAAATGGCTGGTGGAACAGCATTACCCCCGGTGACCTGGATGGGGATGGAGATCCGGATTATATATTGGGTAACCACGGATTAAACTCCAGATTCAAAGCCAGTCAACAAAAGCCGGTCACCATGACGGTGAATGACTTTGACCAAAACGGCACCACTGAGCAGATCATCAGTGTGTATAACGGTGATGAATCCTACCCATTAGTACTGAAACACGATTTGGTAATGCAAATGCCTGGTCTCAAAAAGAAGTATTTGAAGTATGAGAATTACCAAAAGCAGACTATCGACCAGATATTTGAACCGGAGCAGTTGGCAAAGGCCATTAATTTGCAAGTATATGAACTTCGAACCTGCATGCTGATCAATAACGGTGAAAGTTCATGGGAGCTGATTCCTCTGCCGGATGAAACGCAAATATCACCGGTATTCGGCGCCCTAATTAATGACCTCAATGCAGATAATTATCCCGATATTCTGGTGGGTGGAAACTTCTACCATAGTAAGCCGGAAGTTGGACGATATGATGCCAGTTACGGCCAGCTGCTATTGGGTAGAAAAAACAGGGAATATTTACCTGTTGATCCCAGGCTATCCGGGCTTCAGTTTAAAGGCGCAGTACGTGATATCCAGCTGCTTCCTACTCCCCATGGCTCCCGGATCCTGGTAGCGAGGAATGATGATGAACTCATTGTGCTTAAAATTGACGAATCCCTGGATGTCACACCTCAGGATGAAGTCCGGTAACTATTGGTATGGCAGATGATCCCTTTAAATAGACAACTCGGTACCGCATCTACTCCACTAATAATTATCCTCCTCTATATTTTTTGGAATTGCTCTTCCCAGGAACCGGAAGGCGCAACCACCTCAAAAAATCAGTTCACCATAATCGATAGCAATCACAGCGGTATTGAGTTTGAAAACAAGGTCGAGGAATCAGAAGCCCTCAACATCATTAAATACCTATATTTTTATAATGGCGCTGGGGTATCAAGTGGCGACATAAACAACGACGGGCTACCAGATCTATATTTTGCCGCTAACCAGGGAAATGATAAACTTTATCTCAATAAGGGCCAAATGAGGTTTAAGGACATTACTGAGTCCTCCGGCATTGCCGATAACCAGGAATGGTCTACCGGGGTAACTATGGCCGATGTAAATGGAGACGGATGGCTGGATATCTACGTCTGCCAGGTAGCTGGGGTTCCCTCGCTCCAAGGGGTAAATCGATTATATATTAATCAGCAAGACCTCACCTTTAAAGAGGAAGCCGCCCACTTCGGACTAGATTTCAGTGGACTGGCTACTCAATCGGCCTTTTTCGACTACGACCTGGATGGAGATCTTGATCTCTATCTGCTCTGCCATTCCATACATTCTCCGGAGAATTACCGCCCGGCGGAAATTCGGAATGATCGCGACAGCCTGGCTGGGGACCGGCTATATGAGAATCGAGCAGGGAAATATATTGAAGTTGGAACCAAAGCCGGCATTTATAGCAGTCCGGTGGGATATGGCCTGGGCCTGGGGATCGCGGATATCGACGGTAACGGATACCCGGACATCTATGTAGGCAACGATTTTCATGAGAATGACTATCTGTATTTGAATCAAGGCGATGGAACATTTACCGAAAGCCTGGAATCTGCACTACCCTATGTAAGTCAATTCTCCATGGGTAACGACATTGCCGACGTCAACAACGATACTCGCTACGATATCATTACCCTGGATATGAAACCGGAAGATCCTGGGATCCTTCAGAGATCTGTAGGTGCGGATGCTTTGGATATCTTTCAATTTAAGGTGGGTTATGGCTATCATTATCAATATCCCCGAAATATGCTGCACATTAACCGGGGAGTTACACCTGACGGAAATATGGTTTTCTCGGAGGTGGGCCAGATGGCCGGTGTGGCCGCCACCGACTGGAGTTGGAGTGCGTTACTGGCTGACTTCGATAACGATGGCTGGAAAGACCTCTTTATCACCAATGGTATAGAAAGAAGACCTAACGATCTGGATTATTTAAAATTTGTCTCCAATTCAGTATTTGAATCCGGAGAGGTAAGTGATAAAGATCTATGGTCACGCATGCCACCGGGTAAGGTGAGTAATTACCTATATCACAATAAAAATGGGCTGGAATTCGAAGAGGTAACCGCTAATTGGGGGCTGGAGCAGCCAGGGTTGTCCAATGGGGCTTGTTATGCCGATCTGGATAACGACGGAGATCTGGATTTGATAACCAACAATCTCAATCAAAAAGCTTCCATTTACCAAAATCAAGGCCATGAAAATCATTATCTGCAAATTCAATTCAGACTGCCGGGAACGAATATTTTTGCCATAGGCGTAGAAGCCGTAGTCTATAATGAGGGGAAAGTGCAAACACAGCAGTTGCAACCCACCCGAGGGTTCATGTCAAGTACGCCCTCTCAATTGCACTTTGGACTGGGCTCGGTAGCTGAAATTGATAGTTTAACCATTACTTTCGAAAACAAAACCCGCACATTTTACCAATGTCAAGTGAATACAATCCTGGAGATCACCGATCTGGACGGGTTTGTTACTTGCTCAAAATCCAGCGAAAAGAAAACCTGGTTTGAAGAATTTTATAATGATAGCATTCCCCGTTATGTGGAGAACCAGTATCTGGATACCAATTATGAAAAACTGCTTCCACATTTATGGTCACGCCAGGGACCGGTGTTGACGGCGGCGGATCTGGACCATGATGGTGTTGAAGAAATTTTTATGGGCGGAGCCCGTGGAAGGCTTGCCTTCCTATTGGACCCAAATGGAAATAAGCTAGCTTTCCAAACCTTTCAGGTAGAGGCTATAGACTATGAAGATACCGGTGCACTGTTTTTCGATGCCAATGGAGATAGCAAGCCGGATTTGTATGTAGCCAGCGGAGGCAATGAATACCCCTCAGGACATCCCATGCTCAAGGACCGATTATATATCAACCAAGGTGATGGTACATTGGCGGAACAAACTTCCGCGCTTCCGGATATTCGTGAGAACATCGGTCCAGTAACAGCGGCGGATTATGATGGAGATCAGGATCAGGATCTTTTTGTAGGATCTCAGGTGATTCATGGTCGTTATGGCAGTACCCCAATGAGCTATATCTTGGAAAATGATGGTACCGGCAGGTTTAACAAACTATTGCAGGTAGAAATTCCCGGCATGATCACAGCGGCTAAGTGGGGGGATCTGGATGGTAACGGTAGACCCGACCTTATAGTAGCTGGGGAATGGATGCCCATCACCATATATTACAATACCGATCAAGGTTTTGAAAGTCATGCACTACCCAACAGTTCCGGATGGTGGCGAAGCTTGGCAGTTGCCGATTTCGATGAAGATGGCGACCAGGATCTGATATTAGGTAATCACGGTTTAAATAGTTTTCTTAAAGCCAGCACTGAAAAGCCGCTGATGGCATATATCAATGATTTCGATAAAAATGAATCGCAGGAAACATTAATAACCTATCATCGGGATCAAAAGGAGATTACCCTGGCCACCAAAGATCAATTAGAAGCCCAACTACCTTTTATCCGCAAACAATTCCCCGACTACGGCAGCTTTGCAAATAGCTCTTTTGATCATATTTTACCAATGGATGACTATATCGGAACCGAGAGAGCAACAGCCGAGATCCTGGGCTCCGTTTATCTGGAAAATAATGGTGGGAGGTCATTTAAGATGACGTCGCTACCCCCGGAAGCACAATTGGCTCCCATGCATTGCATATTAACTGAGGATTTTAACCAAGACGGTCATCTGGATGTGTTGATGGCCGGCAACTACTTTCATCAACAGATATCACTGGGTCGTATGGGCGCCAGCTACGGCGCATTATTGCTAGGCAATGGGAAAGGCCAATTTCACTCAGTCCCTCCAAGCCAAAGCGGCCTCTATCTTAGGGGAGAAATTCGAGATATGCTGCTGCTGAAAAATAAGGATAACCGGTTAACCCTATTCGCAGGAAGAAATGATCAAATACCACAATTGTATTATATAAAATAAACCGATGAAAACCTTAATTACACTGGCCTTATGGTCATGGTCTTTAATGACTGTTTATTCGCAGCAACAGATGAACCAGGCATGGCAGGTAGCTGCCGCTGAAATAGATCCTAATCACTACTTTGGAGTGACCATGGCGAATGGCATGGTGGGGTTGGTCTCATCTCCTGAACCAATGAAGGTTCAGGATGTAGTACTGAATGGAGTTTATGATAACTATCAACGGGGTCGGGTGTCCAACATATTAAAGGGGTTCAATCATGTCAACATGGAATTGGATATCGATGGTCGTCGTATCAATCGATCTCAAATATCGGATTACCAGCAAGTACTGGATATGAAAAAAGCTATTCTCACTACCACCTTTAAAGTTGGCGCTCAAGCCACAGTAGAACACCAACTGATTTCCCTGCGGCATCTGCCATTCACCAGCCTGATAGAAGTAAAGATTACCGCCCATCAGGATATCCGGATCACCCCCATTAGTGTAATACAAGCTCCTAATCATCTAAATGACCCCAAAAGCTACTACAGTGAGATCGACCGGCCGCACGTAAAGATACCGCTGCTTACTTCAGTAGCAGAAAGTCCCTCCGGTAATGTCACATTGGCCGCTTCCAGTAGCTTTATATTCAATGAATCCCACGGTAATGAACCGGATATTATTCACGAGGATTGGGATTATAACATGCATTTAGCCAAGTTCAACAAAAACCTAAAAAGAGGCGAAACTTATCGCTTTGCAGTAGTGGCTTCTACCTGCTCATCCGAGCATTATCAAGATCCCCATAATGAGGCAGAAAGGCTGACTATTTTTGCCAAGTTGGAGGGCATAGAAAGATTGATGGACCGCCACATAAGCGCCTGGGAAAAACTGTGGCAAAGTGATATTAAAATTGAAGGCAACCTGGAAGATCAACGGGCAGTCCGTTTCGCTATCTACCACCTTTATTCTTTCGCCCGTGCCGGTACCTCGTACAGCCTGTCCCCTATGGGTCTTTCCGGGCTGGGCTATAACGGACATGTTTTTTGGGACACTGAGCTTTGGATGTACCCCCCATTACTGATGTTACAACCAGAAATCGCCCGTTCCTTATTGGAATATCGCTTCGAGCGTCTGGATGCAGCCAGGCAAAATGCATTCGCACACGGCTATCAGGGAGCCATGTTCCCCTGGGAATCGGCGGATGATGGCAGTGAAGACACCCCGGTGTGGGCCCTCACCGGACCCTTTCAACACCATATCAGTGGGGACGTGGGCTGGGCCTTCTGGAAGTATTACCAGGTCACCCAGGATAAAACTTGGTTGAGGGAACGAGGTTACCCCCTGTTGAAAGAAGTTGCTGATTTCTGGGTCAGCAGAGTGGAAAGAAATGGGCCGGGTAATTTTCAAATTAATAATGTGATCGGTGCCAATGAATGGGAGGAGAATATCGACAACAATGCCTTTACCAATGCCATGGCTATATCAGTATTAGGTTATGCTGCGGAGGCTGCTGAAATACTGGGTTATTCACCTGATCCAGAATGGAAGCATGTAGCGGAAAATATTCCTATACTCAAATTCCCCGATGGTACCATCCGGGAGAATGCCACCTATGAAGGAGTTGATATCAAGCAGGCCGACGTCAACCTGCTGGCCTTCCCCATGGACTTCATTACCGATCGAACCCAAATTGAAAAAGACCTGGCCTATTATGAGCCAAGAATGTCCCCTGAAGGCCCAGCCATGGGGGTGTCAGTACTAGCTGGCCTTCACGCAAGACTGGGCCATGCCCAAAAGTCTTATCAGTTGTTTCATAGAAGTTTTAAACCGAACCAAGTACCTCCGTTTGGGGTTATTGCAGAAACGGCCGGGGGTAGCAACCCTTACTTTGCCACCGGAGCAGGTGGCATGTTACAAGCGGTACTTTCCGGTTTCGGAGGTTTAAAATTCACTGATACAGGAATAATCCAAGGTGAAACATTGCTGCCAAAACCATGGAAAAGGCTCACCATTACCGGAATAGGGCCGGAAAAGCAGGAATTTAGTGTTACCGGAAAGTAGGATTTTTTAATTTTGTTAAAAAACTATCTGGAATTATGTTAAGCAAGTTGAACATTTCACTGCTCATTTCAGTGCTGCTGGCGCTGGCAGCTTGTGACAAATCTCCCGATCAATATGCTGAACAGGCAGTAGACCCGGAGCTATATAGGCTCACGGTAAAGCAGCTTACGGATGTTATCGTATATGATATCTTCTCTCCGCCCGTAGCCAGCAGGGTGTATGTTTATCCCAACATCGCCGCCTACGAAATAATGGCGAAGGAAAATCCGGATTATAAAAGCCTAGCGGGGCAGCTACATGAGCTTCAGCCCATCCCGCAAGTGTCTCAAGATAAAGCAATCAGTAGGCCTCTGGCTGCATTACAAGCCTTCATAAAAGTTGGCACTGCCCTGGTTTTTTCAGAGGATCGCATGGATATCTATGCAGAAAATTTGCATAAAAAATATCGGGATATGGGAGTCCCCAGGAAAATAGTTGATAATTCCATAGAATACGGTAACCTGGTAGGACAACACATCCTGGACTGGGCGGATAAAGATAACTACAAGCAAACCCGCACCTTTCCCAAATATACCATTGACAATCGCCCTTATCGCTGGCAGCCCACACCCCCGGATTATATGGATGCCATCGAACCTCACTGGAATAAGATCAGAACCTTTGTAATTGATTCTGCACATCAGTTTGTACCGGTTCGCCCCACACCTTTCAATATGGATCCCCGAAGCGACTTTTACCAGGAAGTCATGGAAGTTTATCAGGTGGGTAATAACCTCACTGATGAACAGGAAGCAATCGCTCAATTCTGGGATTGTAACCCATATGTGAGCCACCATCAGGGACATGTGATGTTTGCCACCAAAAAAATCACACCTGGAGGACATTGGATTGGGATCACTTCCATAGCCAGCCGATTGGCTGAGTCGGATTTTATGGAAACTACCGAGGCTTTTGCCCTGGTATCCATTGCTTTATTTGATGCCTTCATCAGCTGCTGGGATGAAAAATACCGTTCAGAGCTGATCCGTCCGGAAACCGTCATCAATCAATACATTGACGAGGACTGGGTACCGGTGTTGCAAACTCCCCCATTCCCAGAATACACCAGCGGACACAGCGTGATCAGTGCCGCAGCCGCTACCGCCTTGACGGCAGTTTACGGCGATAACTTCCACTTTGAGGATACTACGGAGCTTGAATATGGATTGCCATCTCGCACCTTTGATAGCTTTTTTGAAGCTTCGGAGGAGGCAGCCATTAGTCGGTTATATGGGGGCATCCATTATCTGCCAGCCTGTGAGAATGGGGTAGATCAGGGAAGAGCCTTGGGAGCATTTATCATCGACCGACTGGAAACTTCCAATAGCACCCTATCCAGCAATGAGTAATTACCGCATTCTCAATTATCTAACTGGAATATCTTTAGTCATCTTTTGGTGGCTTGCCGGGTGTCAATCCGCTAAAGAAGAAATACCTGTTGAATATCAACAGACTACCGTTTATTTCCCTCAAGATGACCTGGACAGTCTGTTCCACCAAATACAGATGAGCGGAATATTCCCAGACTCCAAGACCTTTGTAGACGCCCGGCCCCTTACATCGCCAGAATTGATCCTGGAAATATACCAGGCTAAAGCAGATGATGGTACACTGCATTTAAAGGATTTTGTGAATGAATATTTCCAACTGCCTCAACCTCCTACCCCGGTGGAAGTAGACACCAGTGTGCAGATGGAAGAACATCTTGAGAGATTATGGCAGCAACTTACCCGGTCCTCCGACAGCGCTCACAATTCCGGCAGCTTATTACCTCTTCCCTATCCATACGTAGTGCCGGGCGGTCGTTTCAGGGAAGTATATTATTGGGACAGTTATTTCACCATGTTGGGATTGCTTGAAAGCGATCAGGACTCCCTCATGTGGAACATGCTGAATAACTTTGCCCATCTGATTGATACCTACGGATTTATTCCCAATGGCAATCGTAGTTATTATTTGGGACGATCACAGCCTCCATTTTTTAGCGCAATGGTGATGAAGTGGGCTGAATATCACGGTATGGGGCAAGCACAGCAGTTTTTACCTCAAATGCGGCAGGAGTATGATTTCTGGATGAATGGTTTGGATAACATGGGCCGTCAAAAACAAGCAGAAGAGAGAGTATTGGTTACTAAAGATGGGAAGATCCTGAATCGATATTGGGACCAGTATGATCGCCCCAGGCCCGAGTCTTACCGGGAAGATTATGAACTTGCGGAAGAATTTGATCCAGATCACAGATCAAAAATTTACCGGGATTTACGGGCTGGAGCTGAATCTGGCTGGGATTATAGCAGCCGGTGGTTCAGTGATGGAATGTCTTTGGACAGTATAATCACCACAGATATTGCCCCAGTAGACCTGAATGCGCTGATGTACTATATGGAAAAATCCCTGGGTCTGCTGTATAGTGAAGCCGGGGAGCCTTCGGAGGCAGAGAAATTTGACAGTCTGTCGCAACTTCGTGCTGAAGCTTTCAGCAGCTATTTCTGGGATCAAAGTGCAGGGTTTTTTGCAGATTATAACTTCATAAGAGGCGCCACCAGTGGCATTTATTCTGCTGCAGGCCTGGTACCTTTGTATTTTCAGCTGGCTTCCGAGAAACAAGCTGCTCAATGTGTAGAATATCTCCAACAACACTTACTATTCCCTGGAGGTGTGGTGAGCACTACCCACAACACAGGTCAGCAATGGGACTATCCCAACGGTTGGGCCCCTCAGCAATGGATGGCCATTCAGGGTTTGCGCCACTACGGTTATGATCAACTGGCGGACGATATAGCCAGACGATGGGTAGAACTAGCGGAAAAAGTATATCACAACACCGGCAAGATGATGGAAAAATACAATGTAGTAGATCTAAGCTTGTCTGCCGGAGGCGGTGAGTATCCTACCCAAGACGGATTTGGCTGGACTAACGGGGTTACTTTAGCCTTGATAGCCCAGCTAAGAGAAGCCCAATAAACCCTGTTCAGTCAAGAATCAGATAGGCAGGAATTTTGAAATTAAGATTTTTTGCTGCGCCGCCCATGGAGGAAGTGTTGTCAACTATACCATAATTTCTGGCGCTTCACACCTTCAACTCTTGCGGCATTACACTAATAGTATTAAATTTTTCATAAACCACTACAGCACAGGTTGGACATTCGTCAGCCCGTCGGCCAGATATGGATCAGTAAATGAGTTATAATAAGTAAAAGTTAAAAACTTTCCGGGCAGTACGGCTTAAGTTACGCAAGCTAAACTTAAGCCAGAGGTGGGCGGTAGGAGGTTTCTAACACACAAAAGCGCCTTTTTAAATGCTAATTCCCATTATCCGGGCAATCGAGCTAGAAACTCGGCGCTCGGGCATCCTCGTTTGAAAACGAGGACGAGAATAAATGACAATAGCAATTAAACCAGTCCGCAGCTTCAGACCAAACCTTCGCTGCAGGCTCCGGCTGGCACAGTCCGGATTTAAGAACTGTGAGTTTACCACGCACCATCCATACATCGACTATGCGCCTAGTCCTAATTCATGACACCCTACCTTTATACATTTACCATCAGCATGTCCGGTGATAGATACCTTATTTCTGACCAAAATGCCCTTTATTTTATAACCATTACTGTGGTAAACTGGATTGATGTTTTCTCCAGGAAAGAATACCGGTATGTAATCACCAATTCTCTAAATTACTGCATAAAAAATAAAGGTTTGTCAGTCTATGCCTGGTGTTTGATGTCAAATCATTTGCATCTAATTGTAAGGGCTAAAGAAGGGTATAAACTCTCTGATATAATGCGGGATTTTAAAAAATTTACTGCCGTTTGCATACTAAAGAAAATCAAAAGCGAGCCTGAAAGCAGAAGGAAGTGGATATTGGATCAATTGGCCTTCGCCGGAAAATATTCAAAAAGAATTAAACACTATAAGTTTTGGAAAGACGGCTACCATGCGATTGAGCTTAGCAGTAACTACCTAATTGATCAGAAATTACAATATGTACATCTCAATCCTGTAACCGATCGATTAGTTGATGAACCGGAGCATTATGTGTTCAGCTCCGCCAGAGATTATTCCGGAAGACGGGGATTGGTATCAGTAGAATTTGCGGATTAGTGAAACCTCGGGAAGTAATGTGCAGTGAGTTTAGAAACTCGGCGCTCGGGCATTCTCGTTTGAAACCCATCCTTCGCTAGAAGCTTCAGGTTGTCAGCGCGAGGATGAGAATAAATGACAATAGCTATTAAACTAGTCCGCATCTTCAGATGCGGATTTAAGAGCTGTGCGTTTACAACGCACTAAATAATATTATGCCTGACAAATTCCCATTATCCGGGCAATCGAGCTAGAAACTCGGCGCTCGGGCATCCTCGTTTGAAAACGAGGACGAGAATAAATGACAATAGCAATTAAACCAGTCCGCGGCTTCAGACCAAACCTTCGCTGCAGGCTCCGATTGGCACAGTCCGGATTTAAGAGCTGTGAGTTTACCACGCCCAATTCAGCCTTAGGAATGCGTAGGAATCAAGCATTAAAACCTGGCTCTAAAATTTCTGCCACCATTCCAATAATCAATCCAAATAGCCAGCTACTTCTGCGCCATGAGCTCCATTTTGGGATATAGCTTGTTAAACGGATCCGAGACAATAAAATTGCAATCGTTTGCGACAATATATCCATGGTGAATGGATAGTTTTTTTATGAAAAACCCCTGATTATTAGTATAATGGCTGCTAAATTGTCAGGCTACGCTTGATGATTCATTTAAGCTGTATCAGTTAATACCAAACCCTCGATTTAATGGAAGGAATCGGACTTAGTGGCATTGATCTAACCATCATAATAGTATATCTGGTCGGTATTGTTTGGTATGGTATTCGGAAAGGAAAGCAACAGAGTTCCGAAGATTACTTCCTGGCGGGCCGGGATATGACCTGGCCCATTGTGGGCATCTCCTTGTTTGCCGCAAACATTGGCAGTAATACCTTGATCGGTTTGAGTTCAGATGCCTTTCAAACTAATGTAGCGGTTTACAATTACGAGTGGATGGCAGCCGTGGTACTGGTATTCTTCGCCATATTCTTTCTCCCATTCTATCTTCGCTCCAAGGTCTATACCATGCCGGAATTCATAGAGCGCCGCTATGACGCCCGTTCACGCTATCTATTCTCCGGCATCACCATTATCGGGAATGTTATCATTGATACTGCCTCCGGGCTATACGCAGGGAACTTGATTTTAAAGATCATTTTTCCGGGAGTCCCCTCCTGGGTGATAATCTCATTTCTGGCCCTGGCCGCAGCAGCTTACACTATACCTGGTGGTCTATCCTCTGTGGTACATACCGAGGTGATCCAGGCGATCCTGTTGATCTGTGGTTCCATGGTATTGACTTACTTTTGTTTTAAGGAAGTTGGGGGATGGAACGGCATGATCGAAGGCCTGGAGTCCATGCGCAGCGGAGGGGATTTGACCAAGACCCCAGATGAAATATTGAGTTTAGTCAGACCTGCCAGTGATCCGCATCTGCCCTGGACCGGGCTGCTGCTGGGTGTTCCCTTGCTGGGCTTTTACTTCTGGGCCAACAACCAATTTATGGTACAAAGGGTGTTGTCAGCCAAAGATCTTAACCACGGTCGATGGGGAGCTTTGTTTGCTGGGCTGCTGAAATTACCGGTATTGTTTATTATGGTTATCCCGGGTGTGGTAGCTATAGTACTCTTTTCGCAATTGGATGTGTCCTTCTTAAATTATCCCATTCAGAAAGACGGTGCCACAGTAGTGTGTACCAGTCTGGCCGACTGCCCAAACATGACTTTTCCGGTATTGATCTACCAACTATTGCCCACCGGAATTTTAGGATTGGTGATTGCCGGTTTGTTGGCTGCCATGTCCTCCAGTATATCCGCCACCCTGAATAGCGCCTCTACCTTGATCACCATGGACTTTGTTTCTAAGATCCGGCCCAACCTCAGCAGTAAGGGATTAGTAAGAGTAGGCCAGATCGCTACTGTTATCCTGGTGCTTTGCGCTGCCGTCTGGTCGCCTATGATAGAAACGGTAGCCAGCTCCTTATGGGCCTACCTGCAATTGGTATTGGCCTATATCAGCCCCCCTATAGTGGCGGTGTTCATCATAGGCTTATTTTATAAACGTGCTAATGGGGACGGTGCATTTTGGAGTTTAATCCTGAGTTATCTAACGGTTATTATATTTATCATTATCAAAAGTACCGGGGTGGCGCCTGAAGCTACCGATATTCACTTCTTGCATCAGGTGCCTATCTTATTTGTTATCGCATCCTTCTTGAATATCTTGATCAGCCACTTGACTGCTCCCCCTCCTGCGGAAAAAGTAGCGGCCATGACCTGGAATAAGCAGATCTATCGCGAAGAAACTAAAGAGTTGCGGGAGTTGCCCTGGTATAAGAATTACCGGATATTAGCAGTTATTTTATTGATCGTAACTGCCATTATCGTTGGTTGGTACTGGTAAAAACCAATATACATGAGTCATTTATGGGGATTGGATCTGGGAGGCACCAAAATCGAAGGGGTGATCCTGGAAACTGAAACTAATAATGTAGTAATTAGGAAAAGGGTACCTACTGAGCAGCAACACGGGTACCATCACATTTTAAGCCAAATGGCTAAATTGGTGGACCTGCTCAAACAGGAAACCGGACTAGTACCTCCAAAGCTGGGAATAGGAACTCCCGGCACCCTGGATCCCTCCACCCAAACCCTGAAAAACAGCAACACTACCTGCCTCAATAAACAGCCGCTCAAAGCCGACCTGGAGGACCTGCTGGGAATCTCCATTACCCTGGCTAACGATGCTAATTGTTTTGCGCTTGCAGAAAGTAAGATGGGTATAGTACCTGAGGTCTATCCCTCGGCTCAAGTGATCTTTGGAGTGATCATGGGTACCGGAGTGGGAGGCGGAATCGTGGTAAACGGTAAGGTGCTGCAAGGCAAGCAAGGGATCGCCGGTGAGTGGGGTCATAGCTTTTTGGACGAATCCGGAGGTGAATGTTACTGTGGTGACCGGGGTTGTGTGGAGCGGATACTTTCAGGACCATCGCTGGAAGCTTATTATCATAAGCTTACCGGAAACAAGAAATCTCTCAAAGATATTGTGCAGGCATCCCGGTCAGAAAACGAGCCAGCAGCGCAAGAAACCATGGATCGATTGGTACAGTTTTTTGGCAAAGGGCTGGCCAACGTGCTCAACATCCTAGACCCGGACGTAGTAGTCATCGGGGGTGGTGTGGGTAATATTGATGAGCTTTATACACTTGGTATTGAAAGACTTAAACATCATATCTTCAATACAGGGTTTGAAACTATAATCGCAAAGCCCAAACTAGGAGACAGTGCCGGTGTATTCGGAGCTGCCTTCCTTAGTCCCTAGGTCACCAACCTGGATTCTTCCGCTACATCTTTCCGTGTGTCGTCCTTGAAGGTAAAGTAGAATATCAGGGTAAAGACCAGTGTAGCGGCGGCAAAAATCCCCCAGAATAATTTCCAGTTGGCTGGAGTCAGCGTACCTGACTCACCCATGCTGTTCACAAATGCACCTGACAATTGAGTACCCAGTAAGAAGCCCACACCTTGTGTCAGTAATACCAACAAACCCTGGGCCTGTCCGCGAATTGCGGGGGAGGTTTTCTTATCAATATATATCTGACCGGTCACAAAAAAGAAATCATAACATATACCATGGATCAATATTCCCAGCATTATCATCCAGTAAACACCATCGATAGCAGCAGCAGAGAACAGCGTGAAACGAGCTACCCAGGCCAGCATACCCAGCATTAACATCCACTTCACGCCCAACCTTACAAAGAAAAATGGTATCAGCAACATGAACAGGATCTCGGAAGCCTGACCAAAGGCCATCTCAAATGAAGGGTTACTAAACCCTACGGTGGCCAAATATCTGGGAGCATAGGGAAAATAAGTGCCAAAAGCGATAAAAATCAACATAGCGCTCAACAGAAATACGATAAAGGATTTCGTACTCAACTGTTTAAGGGCATCAACACCCAATATTTCCCGCCAGGAAGATTTTTGACCTTTAGCCGGAGGTGGCGTCAAAGGCAAGGTAAAGCTGTATAGTCCCAGGAATACGGCAGCAGCCCCCCCGATGTAAAGTGGAGTTGCTTCGAAATCAGCCTGCAGGTATTTGCCGATAAGAAAACCGGCTGCAACCCAGCCAATGGTACCGAATACCCGCACTACCGGAAACTCTTTTTCCTGGTTGGTCATGTGATGGAAAGCTAACGAAGCCGTTAACCCCAGGGTGGGGAAATAACAAATTGCATGTACAAACAGCAGGATCAAGAACCAGGAGGTGCCGGCAAAGGCAGGCATTGCGATCATGGCAATACCGGCGATCAAACATAATACGCCAAGCACCTTTTCGCTGTCAAAAAACCTATCAGCAATCATTCCTAGGAAAAAAGGCGCGATAATGGCTGAAATAGGCCCCAGGCTGTAAGCCCAGTTTATAAGCTCTCCCATATCTACTTCGGACGTACCCATAAAATTGCCCAGAGTAGGTGCCCAGGAACCCCAAATAAAATATTGCACGAACATCATTAAGCTAAGTCGCGCTGTTAATCCCAGATTCATTTAATTAAAATTTGAATATTACTCCTTATTTCCCGAGGTTATGTCAACCGCTCGATAACCTCCTTTAGATCGAAAATATAGCAAGAGACCGATATAACACAACAACATAATCACCGGCAAAATAACAACACCTCTGATTGCAGTCTTCTTCGCTAGTCCCCTGACATCCTGGATAATTTGCCTATCCTCCGCCGGCGCTGACTCTAAAATTTCTTCGTTAATACTTTTGTACGACCCAATAATAGACTTTTTCTCATCGACGACATAAGAATCGCTCAGTTCGGTTTGATTATTACTGTCATACTCAACAAGTTGCTGCTCAATTGCTTTGTCTTGTACATAGCCTAATATTGGACTACCAAAGGTGCCTACAGCCAACATACCTACCCCAGCAATGGCATTCAAGGTCATGGCACCTCCTTTGGGAAACTGCTCAGATACCACACCCAAAGTGGTGGGCCAGAAAAAGGCTTTACCCAAACCATAAATAGTAGCGGCAACCAGAATGGCAAATCCAGTAGCTGCAGAGAGGAAATATAATCCAAGTGAAGCTAGCAGTGCACTAATAGCCAATAAACCTAATGGGGTAAATCTATGAACCAGAGGGCCGGCATTAAATCTCAAAACAACCATAATGGCAGAAGTATAAATTAATACCCAACCAGCGTTTTCTCCCATTTCACCCTCCATCAATGGTGTAATCCAACTATCAACTCCTAACTCTGTGGTAGCCAATAACATCATGATCAACAACAAGAAAATATAAAGTGGATTACCTAATGATCTGGTATAAACAAAAAATACGATGGCTGAAATTAGGGTCATTGCGTACTTAAACCAGGGACCAAGAGAAGCGATCCTGCCGATCTCAGCAAATATCATAAAAGCGATAATAGCAGCTCCTAGCGCTCCAACTTCCCGCAGCATATCCCGATAGGACACCCCGGCGGCAACCCGTTCTTGAACCGGGAAGGTTCTATTCCAGAGAATAACAGCATAAATAATGGTAGGAACCAAGATCAGGGCGATCTTCATTTTCCAAGCCAGCCCGGTGAAAAGTAATATAATTAGTACTCCTCCCAGAGCCAGTCCACCGGGCCAACCAGCATGAAGTATATTTAACCACTTGGTTTTGTCAGTTCGAAAAGCAGTGGCTACCACCGGATTAATATACGCCTCCACTGTGCCGCTGCCCAGAGCCAATACCAACGTTCCTAAATACATCATCCAATAATCCTGAGCCAGTAAAATCAATATTGTTGATAATGTATGGCACAGTAAACCAAACCACATGGCGGTTTTATAGCCAACCCGGTCAATTATAAAACTGAAAAGTACAATGCTGATCGCAAAAGGCCATAAGCCCACGCCAAGGATCTCTCCCACCTGCGTCTCGGACAAGCCAAACTCGGCTCCCCATTCCGATGAAGTTAGGACTCTGGCAATAAATCCAAATGCGGTAGCGATTAAAGCGATAAAACAGCCCCAGAATAACTTCATATCGGGGGCCTGCGAAGTTGCAGTAGCATTCATACTATAAAGGGTTTGATTTTTAGCGCTGACAAAATAGGGATATTTTAGTGAAGAACAAATTAACAGAGAGCATGCCTCTACAACTAGATGAATAGACAATCATACTGCCCTGTAAATTTGAATTTTAGAGGGATAAAATATTGGTATTTCCGCCTGCACCAGAATTGATGTAATTAATTCATTTATGGCTATTAAATGTTTGTAATTCTTCTTATTATTATTTCTCGCAAAATTTTTATCAGCACCTAAATTTATACAACAACCAAGTATGTCCAACCATAGAAAAATGCGCATGGGAATGGTCGGTGGTGGCCAGGGCGCGTTTATCGGAGCCGTACATCGTATGGCCGCAGCATTAGACGGAGAAATCGAATTGACATGCGGCGCTTTTAGTTCAAATCCGGAGAAGTCGAAGGCTTCTGGAGAAGAACTCTTCTTACCCCCGGAAAGGGTATATGGCAGCTATCAGGAGATGATCGAGCAGGAACAAAAATTACCTGAGGGGGAGCGAATGGATTTCGTCTCCATTGTTACCCCCAATCATGTCCATGTGCCTCCCTCCATAATGGCGTTAGAACATGGCTTTCCGGTGATTTGCGATAAACCGCTAGCTTTTAGTCTGGAGGAAGCCAAAAAGCTGGAGAAGGTGGTCAACGAAACCGGCCTGCTTTTTGGGCTGACTCACAACTACACCGGGTACCCCATGGTTAAGCAGGCGCGGGAAATGGTACGGTCCGGGAAGTTGGGGAAGATACGAAAGGTAGTGGTGGAATATCCCCAGGGCTGGCTCTCTACTCTGATTGAGGCATCTGGACAAAAACAAGCCTCCTGGCGCACAGACCCAACCAAATCAGGAGCGGCCGGGTCGGTGGGTGATATCGGCACTCATGCTGAAAATCTGGCTGAATATATCACCGGACTAAAGATCACCGAACTATGTGCCGATCTCAGCATATTTGTGGAAGGACGAAAACTGGATGATGACGCCAATGTATTGTTGCATTTTGACAATGGTGCCAAAGGGATCCTGCATTGCAGCCAAATATCCGTAGGTGAGGAAAACAATTTAAACATCCGTATCTATGGAGAGTATGCTGCGTTGGAATGGCACCAAATGGAACCCAATAGCCTGAAAGTAAAAACCAATGATAGCCTGCGAATTTTAAGAACCGGCGTAGGAGATCTATCCGAAAGCTCCCAGGCGCACAGCCGGGTGCCGGCAGGACATCCCGAAGGGTATCTGGAAGCTTTTGCCAACATCTATCGAAATTTTGCCAGAACCTTAAGAAGTATATTGAATGGCGAAGATCCTGACCCCTTATACCACGATTTTCCGGGAATTGAGGATGGAGTCCGGGGTATGGCATTTATTGAAACGGTAGTGGAGGCCGGCCATAGTGATCAAAAATGGGTACCATTCAAATAATCCTAAATACTGTAAACCTTTAAACCGAGTACATAGTGAAAACTATTCAAGGACCCGCTATATTCTTAGCACAATTCATGGGTGATGAAGCCCCTTTCAATGAACTTACATCCATTTGCCAATGGGCAGCCGATCTGGGTTATGCCGGAGTGCAAATACCCTCATGGGACCCTCGTTTAATCGACTTGAAACAAGCCGCTGAAAGTAAAGACTATGCGGAAGAAATTCAAGGAAAAGTCCGGGATTTCGGTCTGGAAATTACCGAATTAAGCACCCACTTGCAGGGACAACTGGTGGCAGTGCACCCTGCTTATGACACCATGTTCGATGCTTTCGCTCCTGAAGAGGTGCATGGAAATCCCAAAGCACGTACTGAATGGGCGGTGCAGCAACTGAAATATGCCGCAAAAGCCAGTCAACATATGGGTATCACCGCGCACGCCACCTTTTCCGGAGCTTTATTATGGCCTTTTGTCTACCCCTGGCCCCAGCGGCCTGCCGGATTAGTTGAATCTGGCTTCGAGGAGCTGGCTAAAAGGTGGAAACCGATCTTGGATGTATTTGACCAACACGGAGTGGATGTGTGTTATGAAGTACATCCGGGAGAAGACTTGCATGATGGGATCAGCTACGAAATGTTTTTAGAGGCCACAGGAAACCATCCCCGTTGTAAACTGTTATATGATCCCAGTCATTTCGTATTACAACAGTTGGACTACCTGGACTACATTGATCGCTATCACGAACAAATTAAAATGTTCCATGTCAAAGATGCGGAATTCAATCCAACCGGTAGGGTCGGCGTATATGGGGGTTATCAGGATTGGGTGAATCGTGCAGGCCGTTTTCGTTCGCTGGGCGACGGTCAAGTGGATTTCAGCGCTATTTTCAGTAAACTCACCCAATATGACTTTGATGGCTGGGCAGTGCTGGAATGGGAATGCTGCTTGAAGCACCCTGAGCAAGGAGCTCAAGAAGGAGCAGAGTTTATCCAACAACATATCATAAATGTCACTGAAAAGGCCTTTGACGACTTTGCCGGCGCCGGTTCAGATGAAGAAAAAAATAGAAAAATACTAGGAATTGGAAATGCATAAATCATTTACCTGCTTATTAATTCTGGGAGCCGGATTATGGGCTTGCCGAGACGCCGCACCCATTGAAAGGCCCAGAGATCCCTGGGTATTTCGATCTGTATTGGATGAAAGACCCAGAATGATCACCATGGCCCTTCATGATAACATGTGGGCCGCTTACGACGTGCAAAAATGCGGTGTGTACAAGGTGTGGAAAGGTGGGGTGAATTTCGACGGTGCGGTATATACTACCAAACACGGTCCTCAACCGAACACCCTGGGCTACTCATATCTGGAAGATCCGCTTCAAGAGCACCAATGGAGCTTGTTCAACAATGATAACCAGCAGGAAATGACCTTGCATTACCGGGGACACCGGTTCGAAGAAGAGCAGATAATACTGCAATATGAAATTGAGCGAGGTGAACAACGCATCTCCATCCTGGAAACC
Organism: Cyclobacteriaceae bacterium; assembly: GCA_965224285.1. Classification (GTDB taxonomy): domain Bacteria; phylum Bacteroidota; class Bacteroidia; order Cytophagales; family Cyclobacteriaceae; genus JAJCYK01. Next base: position 87,623 of record OZ245043.1, on the reverse strand, counting down.
CCAGAGTATATAGAAAATGATGGAAATCCCGGGCTCAGCCGCACTTTTAAGGTTGATGGATTGGAAGAAGATCAATACTTAACCTTGGGGGTCAACCTGGGATCAATATCCGGCCGTTTTGATTTTGAAAGCAGTAGTGAACTGGAAATTACCTCCGCCGAGGAAATCACCTATGGAGGTGAGACCAGTTTTGCTACCAGTGGACAGATGAAGTTAAACAATGGCACCTCAACCCTGGAAACCTATTATAAGGCTATCAGAGTAGCGCCAACAAAGCCTTCGGCAGAGCAGGAGTCTGATAACCTGGCTGCCAACGGGGCTGAGCTAATAGAAAATAGCGATTGTAAAACCTGTCACAACCCCACTGAACGTACTGTAGGTCCCAGCTACCAAGAAATTGCGGAACGTTATAACAATAGCCCGGGAAATGTCCGGGAATTGAGCGCCAAGATCATTGAGGGAGGAAGCGGCAATTGGGGCGAAGTACCCATGACAGCACATCCCGATCTGGAAGCAGCAGATGCTGGGAGTATGGTACGATATATTCTTTCCCTCTCCGCCGATGAAGCCGCTAGTCAGGAAGCTGATCAATTATTGGGACAGACGAGTATTGCCATGGATCTAAGGGAAGACAATCCGGAAAGAAATTCTTCATCGGGGTTGGCAACCAATGTGTACGTTTATGATGATCCCTCAATCGGTATACAGGATCTAATAGCATCCAGCACCCCGGTTTTAAGCGGTGTGGCGCCGGCAATTCATATAGCTGAAAGAGCCGATCTGGGGAAATTCAATACCAACGTCCTCTTTGAGTTCAAGGGGCAAATTACTGTTTCAGAAGCCACCAATGTTAATTTCCGATTGGTGAGCGACGATGGGTCCCATCTGTTTATCAATGGCCGGGAAATTATAGATAACGGAGGCTATCATGGAGTGGAAGCCCGGGATGGAGAGGTAATACTAAACCCTGGGGCTAACGATATCATGGTATTGTACTACCAGGGGCTGGCTGATGGGGTCATTTCCCTGCAGTGGGCTCCTCACGGTGCTTCAGAATACCAAGTAGTACCGCAAGAAATCCTAAGCCATGATCCCGCTCAGTTGAAGCAGGTAGTTCCCTATGTACCCAGAGACCAGCTGGTACGTTCCATACCCGGTGACCAGCAAAAATTAGCAGGTGTTCACCCCAGCTTCGACCTCAGTCAAGCCAGACCCAGCGACTTCAAAGGCCGCATTGGCGGCATGGACTTCCTTTCAGACGGCAGGTTGGTGGTTTGTACCTGGGACAGCCTGGGGCCGGTGTATGTATTGGACGGTGTAACCGGGAATGACCCTGAAGCTATTAAAGTTAGCCGTATTGCCACCGGATTAGCTGAACCTCTGGGATTGAAGGTAGTAGATGATGAGATCTATGTACTACAAAAACAAGAGTTGACTCATCTCATTGACCACGATGGTGATGAAATGATAGACGAATACCGCACGCTTAGTGATGATTGGAAGGTATCAGCCAATTTCCATGAATTTGCTTTTGGCCTGGAATACCAGGACGGCTATTTTTATGCAGCCCTGGCCACCGCCATCAACCCCGGAGGCGCCAGCACCCAACCTCAAATCATCGACCGGGGGAAAATAGTCAAGATATCCAGAGAGGATGGAAGTCTTGAGTTTATGGCCCACGGATTACGCACCCCAAATGGGATCGGGGAAGGTGTGGATGATCAGCTGTTCATAGCAGATAACCAGGGAGACTGGCTGCCTAGCAGCAAGATCGTACACGTTCAGCAGGATGCCTTTTACGGATCGCGCTCCGTAGACTTTAGCGGTACTGAGGGGTTGACTGAAACTTTTCCGGTAGTATGGCTTCCTCAGGATGAGATTGGCAACTCCCCTTCACAGCCGATAAAAATAAACGTAGGGCCTTACCAGGATCAGATGATCCATGGAGAAGTTACCCATGGCGGCATAAAGAGGGTATTTGTGGAGCAGGTAAATGATCAATATCAAGGGGCGGTATTTCGATTTACCCAAGGTTTGGAAGCTGGGGTAAATCGTTTGAAATGGGGGCCTGATGGCGCATTGTATGTAGGCGGCGTGGGTTCCTCTGGAAACTGGAGTGACGGATCTGAATGGTACGGGTTACAGAAACTGACCTATAACGACCAGACTACCTTTGAGATGCTGAAGGTCATGGCCCGCACAGACGGATTCCTTATAGAATTTACCGAACCAATCGAAGAGGGAAGCGGTGAATCAGCCGAGGAATATCAAGTCCAGCAATGGTACTATCAACCCACTGAAAACTATGGCGGACCTAAACTAGCCCTTGAAACACTGGAAATTGCCAGTATCAGTCTGTCCGACGACCGTAAACAGGTATTTTTAGAACTTCCAGGGATAAGGTCCGGTCATGTAGTTTATATTCGCCTGCTGAGACCGTTTAGGAGCGCTGCTCAAAACTCACTCTGGTCCACCGAAGCCTGGTACACCCTCAATCAGATTCCTGCTGATAATCCCGGAATTAAGGATCCCGTGGATCCCACACCACCCAACATCCTTACTGCGGAGGAAGTAGCCCAGGGCTGGAAGCTGCTTTTCGATGGGCAAACCACCAAAGGATGGAAAGGGTATAATAGTGAAAACCCCGGCAGTGCCTGGAAAATACAAGATGGAGCCTTAATGCTGGACAATCGGAACAAGCAAGAAGGACGGATAATAGGAGGTGGTGATATTATGACCGAGGAAGAGTATCAGGATTTTGAATTTACCCTGGAATGGAAAATTGAAAGCGGGGGCAACAGCGGTATTATTTACTATGTAGTGGAGGATGAACAATACGATTATACCTGGCAAACGGGGCTGGAAATGCAGGTTTTGGATAATGTACGGCACCCGGACGGCCGAATTGAGACCCATCGGGCAGGCGATCTGTACGATTTGATCTCTTCAAAATTTGTTGCAGCTAATGGACCTGACACCTGGAATAAAATTAGAATTGTTTCAAAAGGTGGCGAGGTGAGCCATTGGATGAACGGATATGAGGTAGTGACTTTTGAGATGCACAATCAAGTTTGGAATGAAATGATCGCTAAGAGCAAGTTCAAAGACATGCCGGATTTTGGTCAAGCTAGATCAGGGCACATTGCCTTGCAGGATCACGGGGATAGGGTTTGGTTCCGTAATATTAAGATTAAACCATTATGACTAAAGTAGTGCGATTTTTTGCGGTCATCATACTGCTGGCCACTTTTGGATGTCAAGATCAATCACCTAGAGAGAAGAAGGTACTGGTGTTCAGTAAAACAGAAGGTTTCCGCCACGAATCGATCCCAGCCGGCATACAAGCTATAAAAGACCTGGGCGAAAAAGAGGGATTTAAGGTTGATGCCACCGAGGATGCTGACCATTTCATCGAGGAAAACCTGCAGCAATACGCGACGGTGGTCTTTCTCAACACCACTCAGGATGTATTAAATGTTCAACAGCAATCACATTTTGAAAGGTACATTCAGGCCGGAGGTGGATTCGTAGGCATTCATGCGGCTGCCGACACCGAATACGATTGGCCTTGGTACGGCAAGCTGGTGGGAGCATATTTTGAAAGTCATCCCAACAACCCCAATGTGCGGTCCGCCATGTGCCATGTGGTGGACCACGGCCATACCTCTACCGACTCATTACCCGATTCCTTCCAGAAAGTGGATGAATTCTATAATTTTTACCATATCAATCCCGATATAAACGTACTGATCACCATAGACGAATCCACTTATGAGGGCGGAACCAACGGAGACGAACATCCCATGACCTGGTACCATCAATTTGACGGTGGCAGGGCTTTTTATACCGCCTTTGGGCATACTGAAGAAACCTTTTCCGAGCCGGAGTTTATACAAATCCTTAACGGGGGTTTACGATACGCTATGGGTGAAAACCAACCACTTAATTATGACCTGGCCCGCTATCAACCTATGCCGGAAGAAAATAGATTTAGTAAGGTCCAATTGGATTTCAATTTAAATGAGCCTACGGAACTACAGGTACTTCCGGATGGCCGGGTACTGTTTTTGGAAAGAAAAGGAGCAGTGAAGTTATATAAGCCCGATCTTGATTCCACCCTGGTGATTTCCAATTTCGACGTATATTATGGGCCTGGCACCAGACCCAGGCACGAAGATGGTATGCTGGGCTTGGCCCTGGACCCTAATTTTAGCGAAAATCAATGGGTTTATATTTACTATTCCCCTAATATAGACAAACCGGTACAGTACCTCAGCCGGTTCGAAATGTCCGGGGATGAATTGCTTATGGACTCAGAAATAGTGATGCTGGAAGTTGATGTTCAAAGGGAACAATGCTGCCACACCGGTGGCTCTATTGCTTTTGGTCCCGATGGAAATCTATTCCTATCCACTGGCGATGATACCAACCCATTCGAATCGGATGGTTTTAGCCCCAGCGATGAGAGACCGGGCCGATCTCCCTGGGACGCTCAAGGCAGCTCAGCCAATACCAATGATTTGAGGGGCAAGATCTTACGGATCACTCCACAGCCAGATGGCAGTTATACTATACCGGATGGCAACCTGTTCCCTGAAGGCACCGAAGGTACCCGGCCTGAGATCTATGTTATGGGCTGTCGCAATCCCTATCGCATCGCCGTGGATCAAAGAACCGGTTATTTGTATTGGGGCGATGTGGGTCCGGATGCAGGAGAAATGAGTGAAACCAGAGGACCCTGGGGGATAGATGAATTCAATCAGGCCAGGGAAGCAGGTTTTTATGGTTGGCCATATTTCACAGCTAACAATTTGGCTTATTCGGAATACGATTTTGCTACTGAAACAGCGGGCGCTTTCCATAATCCCCAAAACCCAATCAACAACTCTCCTAATAACACCGGAATCGAAACCTTACCCCCGGCACAACCTGCCATGATCTACTATAGCTATGGCGTGTCGGAAGAATGGCCCTTACTGGGAAATGGTGGTAAAAATGCCATGGCCGGACCAATTTATTATGGTGACCAATACCCGGATCATGAGCATAAATATCCGGAATATTTTAGTGGAAAACCTTTGTTTTTCGAATGGATGAGAGGTGATATGTATCTGCTAACCATGGATAGTGCGGGAGACCTGGAAAAGATTGAACCTATCCTCACCAACTTGGAATTCAGCAATCCCATGGACGTCGATTACGGGCCGGATGGCAAAATGTATCTGTTGGAGTACGGCAGCAGATGGTTCAGCCAAAACCTGGATGCCAGGCTGGTACGCATAGATTACGATGCCGGTAACAGAGCGCCCATAGCCAGATTTACTGCCGAACCCGTTATTGGGGCTGCACCGCTTACTGTAGAATTCAATGCTGAAACCAGTGAAGATTATGACAGAGATGAGATGACCTTTAGCTGGGATTTTGGATCAGGCGCCAATTCAGATCAGATCCAGGCCAGCCATACCTTTAATGAATCAGGTACTTACACGGTCAAACTTACTGTGCAGGATGATCAGGGTAATGCCAGTACAGAGACCCAGGAAATATCAGTAGGTAACGATCCGCCGGAAGTGACCATTGCTATAGAGGGAAATGAAACTTTTTTCTGGGATAATAGAAAGGTAGCCTATAAGGTAACGGTAAATGACCAGGAAGACGGCAGTACTGAAGTAGGTACCATCTCAAGTGATGAGGTGTCAGTACAGATGGAATACCTGGAGAAAGCATCAAAAGAGGCCATCCTTGGCCATCAAAGTAATGATGAACTGCAACATTCATTGACTGGAAGCCGGCTGATTGCCGACAGTGATTGCAAAGCCTGTCATGCTCTGGACAATACCTCTATCGGACCCAGCTATATGGAGGTCGCCAAAAAATATAAGGATGACCCTGAAGCTTTAAACTACCTCAGCGATAAGATCATCAAAGGTGGCGGTGGTGTTTGGGGTGAGAATGTGATGGCAGCGCATCCCGCTATCAGTAAAGAAGACGCCACGGAAATGGTTAAATACATTCTATCCTTAACCCAGGAATCCAAAGCCGCCGAACTGGCGCTCCAAGGAGAGTTCTCCACCGTGGAGCACATCGGTAAAGCCCCTGGTGGAGCATATTTTATAACCGCCTCCTATTCCGACAAAGGAAGCGGAGAAATCAAATCTGCCAGTGGTCGTGAGGTATTGACATTGAGAAATCCAAATATGGCAGTGACCCATTATGATTCCGGGGAAGATGTACAAGTAAGTTCTTTTGAAGATGTAGAATATGTTCAGTTCGGCAACCCCAGCATGGTGGTATTTAATCAAATCGATTTAAGCGGTGTAAATTCATTGATCCTGACCGGAACTAACCAAGAAAGCCCTACTTACATCGAACTGCGGCTGGATGACCCCAATGGAGAACCAGTAGCTACCGCATCTCTGCAAACTACCAGCACCGAAGTATATCCCGGAGTGTTTTCAGCACAAGCTGTTATGAATCTGACCGAAGTTAGTGGTAAACACAATCTATACTTTAGGGTATCCTCTGAGGGCGCGCAGGTTGGCGGAATCCAGATGATTTCATTTCAAATTGATGCTAACCACAGCAGGGTGGTGCCATGAAGCTTCCAGGAAACTTACTGATACTATTGAGTAGTGTATTCCTGGTTACCGAGGGCTGTGGCGACTATCAGGAAAATACCTCCTCCCAGCCCGCCACCAGCGCTCATCAAAGAGCGGGGAATTGGCCTAATGCGGTTACCTACGAAATATTCGTGCAATCCTTCTACGATACTGATGGAGATGGCATTGGGGATCTAAATGGAGTAACCACAAAATTAGATTACTTGAAGGAATTAGGGATTGAGGCCATCTGGTTAATGCCCATCAGCCCCTCCCCTTCCTATCATAAGTACGATGTAGTGGATTACCGCGATATCCATCCCGACTATGGCACCTTACAGGATTTCAAAGATTTGGTGACTCAGGCTCATAACCGCAACATTAAGGTGATTATCGATCTGGTGATCAATCATACCGGCAGAGATCATCCCTGGTTTCAGCAAGCGCTGACCGATACCGCAGGAGAATATCGGGATTATTACGTTTGGGCAGACAAAGATTCTATTGCAGAGCAGATATCCAAAAAAGAGATCAGGCTGGATTCGGATAACATTACCCAATGGCACGAAGTAGCGGATTCCGACCAGTTATACTATGGCTATTTTTGGGGCGGGATGCCAGATCTCAATTACGACAACCAGCAAGTAAAGCAGGAGATTTTCGATATCGGAAGATTCTGGCTGCAGGAATTAGACGTCGACGGATTTAGGCTTGATGCTGCCAAGCACATATTTCCGGATGATCGTGCGGAGGATAATCATGAATGGTGGGTAGAATTCAGGTCTGAAATGGAAAAAGTAAAACCCGATGTCTTCTTGCTGGGAGAAGTGTGGGATGAAGCAGAACTGGTGGCGCCATACCTAAAGGGACTACCGGCACTGTTCAATTTTGACATCGGAAAAGGAATTTTAGAAGCAGTCAATTCAGGCAAAGGCCAGGAAGTGCTTACCAAGCATCTTGAAATTCAAAATTTTTACCGTGGTATCAATCCGCAATATGTCGATGCCATATTTATTACCAACCACGATCAAAACCGGGCTGCTTCGGAATTTCAAGGGAATAAACAAAAGACCCGGATTGCCGCTGCCATTCTATTGACGCTTCCCGGATCTCCTTTTATCTATTACGGAGAGGAGTTGGGAATGCTTGGCGTAAAACCGGATGAACACATCAGGGAGCCCTTTAACTGGGCACAGGACGGCAAAGATAAGGGGGAAACCAGCTGGCTAACGCCGAAATACAGTACTGACCGCACCGTAGCCCCTTTAGCTGAGCAACAAGAAGATAGTCTTTCAATATTTAATCATTACAAAAGGCTTATAAACCTAAGGAATGACCAGCCAGCGCTTACCTATGGGAAGATGATTCCCATTCCCAGCGGAAGCGAAGGGGTCAGCTCTTTTCTGCGGGTGTACGATCAGGATTCAATTTGGGTAGTGCATAATCTATCCAACAAGGCTCAAACCATACCAGTGGAGACATCTGTAAAACAAATAAATCATCCTCTTTTTGAAAATGGATCCTGGACCAGTGATTCAACTAACTTGAGGGTTGATCCTTATACAAGCTTGATTTTTCAAAACTGATTTTATGGAACAGGTTGCAGTAATTGGTTCGGGCACCATGGGTAATGGCATCGCCCACATATTTGCTCAAACGGGGTATAAAGTTTCCCTGGTGGACATTGATCAGCAAGCCCTGGAGAGGGCGCTGCAGACCATTCAGAAAAATCTGGACCGGCAAATTAAAAAAGAGCTCATCACAGCTCATGAGAAGGAAGAGGCCTTGTCCCGGATAACCACTCACAGCAACCTGGAGGCGGGCATAGGAAAAAGTCGGCTGGTAGTTGAGGCAGCCACCGAAAACCAAAAAGTCAAACTGGATATATTTAAGCAGTTAGACCAGTTGGCTCCGCAGGAATGTATTTTAGCCAGTAATACTTCCTCCATCAGTATCACTAAGATCGGCTCAGTCACTAAACGCCCCGCACAAGTTATCGGCATGCATTTTATGAACCCGGTCCCGGTTATGAAACTGGTAGAAGTTATCAGAGGTTATGCCACCAGCGATAAGGTAACGGCTGTGGTCATGGAAACGGCCGAAAAATTGCATAAGATACCGGTAGAGGTAAATGACTATCCAGGGTTTATTTCCAACCGGATCTTGATGCCGATGATCAATGAAGCCATATACTCCCTATACGAAGGGGTTGCCGGAGTAAAAGAGATCGATACGGTTATGAAATTAGGAATGGCTCATCCTATGGGACCCTTGCAATTGGCTGACTTTATCGGATTGGACGTATGTCTTTCGATAATGCAGGTATTGCAGGATGGTTTTGGGCAACCCAAATATGCCCCCTGCCCATTGCTGATCAATATGGTACAGGCTGGTCATCTGGGAATTAAGTCTGGGTCAGGGTTTTATTCCTGGGACCATGGAACCAAGGAATTGGTGATATCAAACAATTTTAAGAAATAGGCATACGTTGGCTAATGGAATTCCTTTAGGTATTTAGCAGTTATTAATGGTAATGCGAATATCAATACGACGAGTAGCTATGGTCATAGGCCTGTCAGCGCTCTTGAGTGCTAACAGTGTTCTGGCTCAAGATCAGCCCCTAAATCTCAAAGTGGATCAGCTGATGCAGGAGGCGGTAGATCAAATGAATAAAGGCGCATACGAGCAGGCTAATCTAACCTTCAGGGAGATCCTGGATCTCAATACGGTGATGCCCACAGAATTGACCTATTTATTTGCTGAAACCCTTTACATGATCCACCAGTATCACAATAGCCGCAATTTTCTGGATAAATATTTAAGGTTGGCTGGCACTACCGGCAGGTATTATCCACAAGCCCTGGATCTGAAGCAGTATTTAGATGATGAATTTCAGGCAATTTTGAGATGTAGTTACTGCAATAACCAGGGCTACCGCCTGATACCATGTGAAACCTGCGACCAACATGGGCATTTGGTGGACGACTGTTACTACTGTCTGGCCGTAGGTATCACCATGTGTGAGGTGTGCAAAGGGAATGGGGTTACTACATCGTTAAACGCTTTCAATGAAGTCCAATATTTTACCTGCCCCAACTGTCAAGGAAAAGGACAAGTGACCTGTAAAATTTGTCAAGGGAAGAAAATTACTTCAGAACCCTGTCCCGATTGTCACGGCACTTTACTGAAGCCCGGGGCAGAGTTGTGCGATCACCAGGATCCGGAAGGCCACCAGAATTAGTTACAAAAACTATTCAATTGAATTTCTGCCTCAGTCAACCCCAGGGCCTGGGCCTGGCGATAATCGGCACAGGCTTTTTGATGTTGCTTTAAAAAAGTGTATAAAGCCCCCCGGTATAGGTAAGCTTCTCCCAGATTTGGGTCTAATGAAATAGCCCTGTTATAACCATTCATGGCCTCATCTTTTTTACCTGTCTTGTGGTAAGCCCGGGCTCTTAGAAATTGGGCATCTGCACTACTGGGATGGTGTTGCACCGCAGCATCGTAGTAGAAGGCGGCATTTTCGTAGTCTTGCTTGCGATAATGATAACTTCCCACGCTTAAGTTGGCCTGTAAATTTTTAGGGTCCTCTTCCAGCACTGCTTCGAAATCGTCGAAGGAAAGCTCATATAATTCCAATTCCTCATAAGCTCTTCCTCGATTGTATAGTGATTTAACATCATCCGGGTGCAAGGTCAGGTAGTCGCTATAGGCCCGCACTGCTTCATTGTAGTTTCCCGCTTCAAACAGGGCATCACCCTCGTTGGTGGTTTTCTGCTCACAGCTGATGATCAAACAGAGAGCAGTTAGTAAAAAATAATATCTCATGGATTGAAAATGACAGTCAAAGGTAAAGTTAATTTATAAAAAGTGAAGGCTCTAATGGTATTTTTGTGGTTCCATAAGATTTAACAACTGTTCCCTTGCTATAGTGTGGTTTGTCCAAGCAGTGTCATTACGAGGTTGGATTTTCTACTAAAGCACCCAAACACCATGACGTTGGGGTAAAAAGTTGAACTATAAACGCCTCTGGCTTAAGTTTAGCTTCTGTAACTTAAGCCGCACAAGGCCGGGAAAGTTTTTAACTTTAATTATTAAGATGAATTTGGGTTATTTGATTAGAGTAATCGAAACCATGTCTGCTGGTGAATCGATAAGATCCCCAGCGCGCAGGTCTGGGCCACCCTTCGCTGAAGCCTTCGGCTTGGCATTGTCATCCGTCGCCCCAGCTTTGGCAAGCAAGGCAGGCTCCCTCCACTACGGTGCTTTTGACGTATTTTAGCAAGTAACTTATAAATTATTTACGAAATCAGTCGCTTGGCTTTGCCGAGTGACGAATATGCATGATAACCATCTGTATGACCAGATGATCATAATATACTAAGGCCAATTTTCGATCTCTTACGTCATCCTAGTTTGTTGTGTTTTGGAATCAAAAAATTCTACCTCGGGATGACTGTAGAAGGACTAGCTGGTCATAGATCAACGTTCTCCCATTAAAACCCTTAGTCAGCAATGAGCAGGAGCTCGAAATCCGAAGGTGGGCTTGTGATGGCAGAAACCCTTAAAAGTGAAGGCCACCTTCTTGAATGAGATTGCTTTGCTTCGCGGCGCAATGACCTGCCTGTTGGCGTGTAGACGGGAATTGGACGCAGTTCATTTATGGGACAGTGTTAGCGCGATGATCCGAAGAGTTGCTGTTCTCCTACCGTCATTTTTGTGCTTCGATAGGCACAGCATTCATCCCATCATTCATTCAATCATTCATTCAAATATCGCAATAGTGCCAGAGTTTCGGTATTCAAAATTAAGCCCCCACAATGGTTCATTTCGAAGCAGAAATTTGTACGAGCTAGTACTCGTCGTCGGGTGGGATCTTACCCATTAAAAAATACGCTGCATGACCAATTTACAATGAAAACTAACCTGGAAATCAAAATCTTACCACCTGACGATCTGGTCCCCCTATCCTGCGCGCACATTATCAAGATATTGAAGTAATTCGTGGGCAACTATTTCAATGTCTTTGTGATTCCATTCCGCTGCACGGTAGCGGCATGCGATAAGACCCATTCGATGAACCCTGCGAAAATCACCGTAGCCGAATGCATAACGAGATTTGGTTTCGGGAGTGGCACCTTCGGCCAGTCCCAGATGCCATTCCGCATATCTTTGCCAGCCGTGTCGTTCCAAAAAGTCATTCTCCTGCTCTGTTGTGGGAGATGCACTACTCCAAGTACTGTCTATTACATACTGTCGGCTTTTGATCAAGGCTTTAGCCTTTGAAAGCGCCTTTTTGTTTACCAGATAGGTAGCCATCTATATCTGTGAAGTTATAACAGTAAGGTAATTCATTGGGTTATATTTCTCAAAGGCCGGTATATGCTTCTTGGAAATTTTAAGCGGGTGTTGATGAATTCCAGTTCCAAATTAGGCGATATATCTTCCATTCTGCAGTCCATCTTTTTTAAACAATTAAATTAAGGTATCCTTAACCGGTAACAATTTGTGCTAACGGAAAGCAAAAGTAACCCCATGGTTTTACCGATAACTACTAAAGGATTAGCACTAGGGAAACCGTCAGTTAATGTGGCCGTTAAGACAATCGCCTGGCATTAAACCGCCAGGTCATTTTCCCTCAGAGCTTCATTAAGAGAAGTTTTACGGTCAGTGCTTTCCTTGCGTTTTCCTATTATCAAGGCACAAGGTACCTGGTAGGTACCGGCAGGAAAGGACTTAGGATAAGCCCCCGGTATCACCACCGATCTGGGGGGCACCTTACCTCTAAATTCCTGAGGGCTATCACCGGTGACATCAATGATGCGGGAGCTAGAGGTCAGGGTCACATTTGCTCCTAATACTGCCTCCTTGCCAATGTGAACTCCCTCTACCAAGATACAGCGGGAACCAATAAAAGCCCCATCTTCGATTATTACCGGGGATGCCTGTACCGGTTCCAAGACTCCGCCAAGCCCTACTCCCCCACTGAGATGCACATCTTTTCCCACCTGGGCACAACTTCCCACCGTGGCCCAGGTATCCACCAGGGTGCCACTATCTACATAAGCACCAATATTCACGTAGGAGGGCATCATAATAACGCCTGATGCCAAATAGCTGCCATATCGGGCTAAACCATGGGGAACTACCCTCACCCCCAGCGCTTTAAAGTCATGCTTCAATGGAATCTTATCGTGAAATTCAAAAGGCCCCACCTCCACAGTTTCCATCTTTTGAATAGGAAAATAAAGTATTACCGCCTTTTTGATCCACTCATGAACCATCCAGGTTTCTCCATTTTGCTCCGCCACCCTTAAATCGCCCCCATCCAAACCCTCGATAACTTCTTTAATGGCTTCGGTGGTTAGGGTTTCTTTAAGTAATTCCCGGTTTTCCCAGGCAGCTTCAATGATTTGCTTTAATTCCATAAATTAACAGGTGTATTTTTTTAGATAACTATGCCCCAATTAGTCGCAGTATTAGCCTCAGTATTAAAACCGGTAGACGACACCCGACTGTTTGAAAAATTGGGTCGAACTATCGGACAAACATATAAATACCAGGTGAATATCATAGGTTTTCAATCAAAAAATAATCCGGTGCATCCAGAGGTCATATTTCACCCGATATACAATTTTACCCGTTACAGCATGGCCCGATTATGGGCTCCCTTAAAATTCCTGATTCACCTCAGGAAGCTGTCTCCCGGGTTGCTGGTAATAGCCAGCCCGGAGTTGATTCCGGCAGCATGCATTTATAAATTATTTCACCCTACCGAATTGTGGTATGACCTTCAGGAGAATTACTCCAGAAACGTCAGCACTCAACCCTCCTATCCCCCATGGAGCAAACCGTTACTGCTTTTTTATCTATGGATTTTGAAGCAATTGTGCTATCCCATGGTTGATCATTTCCTGCTGGCTGAAGAGGGCTATCGCGCTGAGTTAAATCTTCCATTGAACAAATCAACTGTGTTGGCCAACAAAGTATGGCATAATCCTGACAGATTAAAGGCCGTTTCCAAAAGTACTAAGTTCTTTGTCTACACCGGTACCATTAGCAGAGAGCATGGTGTCATGGAAGCGGTGGAACTGATCAAAGCGTTTCATACCTTCGACCCTTCAGTTAACATGAAAATTGCTGGTCAATGCCGGGATAAAAACCTGTATAAGGAACTACTTGAAATCAGTGATCGATTCAGCTTTATGGAGCTGGATGCCGGTGAGGATCCGCTACCTCATGCTTATTTGTTAGACATCATAGCCACTGCCGATTACGGATTGGTATCACATCGGCCCATCGGAAGCTTTGAAAATTGTATCCCCACTCGAATTTATGAGTTCCTGGCTGCAGAATTACCCATGATCCTGCAAGCCCACCCACTTTGGGAGTCAGTAACGGAACCCTACCCCGGAGCGGTGGTGATCGATTTCCGGAAGGCAGACCCCTATCATACCTGGCAACAACTTCAACAAACTGAATTTTACCTGCAAAAGCCCGGCAAAGAGATCCTCTGGGAAAGCGAAGCGCCAAAATTGGTGAAGCTGCTAGAGGCAATAGATTGATTTATGTTTATTGAAATTATTTTTTAGATTACTCTAAATTAAGTAAATTTAGGCTTCGAATTTATTGATTTATGCTAAGCTTTGTCGAAGAAAATTATTTAAAAGCAATATACCACTTATCAGGAGGAGGCGAGGACCAGGTGTCTACCAATGCTATTGCAGAAGCTGTAAATACCAGGCCGGCATCGGTGAGCGATATGATCCAGAAGTTGGATCGAAAAGGGGTTATAGCCTATACCAAATATCAGGGGGTGAATATGACCGAAGACGGTAAAACAGTAGCCCTGAAAGTGATCCGTAAGCATCGGTTGTGGGAGGTATTTCTGGTTAAACATCTAAATTTCAACTGGGATGAAGTTCATGAAGTTGCTGAGCAATTGGAACATATCAAATCTCCTTTACTAATAGAAAGGCTTGATGCATTTTTAGGCCATCCCAAAGTAGACCCACATGGAGATCCAATACCGGACTCCAGGGGAGTGATCAAAGAAAAACCACAGGTTCGTTTACGCGACCTAAACCCTAAATCGCAGGGTAAAGTGGTGGCGGTGAAAGACAGCAGTCCGGCTTTCCTAAGACATCTTGATAAAATTGGAGCCTGCCTGGGAGCACAAATACTGGTAAATGATAAGGAAGAATTTGATGGTTCACTACGGGTCAATATCGATGGGGGCGACCTTCAGTTCCTTTCCAAAGAAGTTGCCGGCAACATCTTGGTGGAGGTGGAAGAATGACCGGCTGGCGATACCTGTTATTAGGATGTTACCTGATGATATTGACCATATTTGGTTGCAACAACGTTTCATCAGATCCTGAAACATCTTCATTGCTTCAGGTAGTAGCTACCACCGGCATGATTGCTGATGCTGCCAAAATTATCGGGGGTGATTCCTTAAAAGTTGAGGCCATTATGGGGCCGGGAGTAGACCCTCATTTATATAAAGCCACCCAAGGTGATCTGAAGAAATTCACCAATGCTGATCTGGTTTTATATAATGGGTTATTATTGGAAGGTAAGATGGGGGAAGTATTGTCCAAGCTCGGTCGCATTAAGCCTGTGATCCCTGTGGCTGAGGCAATCGATACCAGCTTTTTATTAGGTAGCCCGATATATAAAGATGCCTATGATCCTCACGTCTGGTTTGATGTGAAATTATGGAAGAGCGTGGTGAATGAGATCAATCGGGCACTGCAAGAATTCGACCCGAACCACGCCATTTATTACGAAAGGAATGCCCAAGCTTATCTGGACCAATTGGACTCTCTGAATACAGCGGTAACCCATCGTATCAATGAGATCCCTGAAGCTCAACGGGTGCTTATTACCGCTCATGATGCTTTCGAGTATTTCGGTCGGGCCTATGACATTGAAGTAAGGGGATTGCAAGGGTTGTCGACCGTAAGCGAATTTGGGCTTAAAGACATTACCGACCTGGTCGAGTTTATTATCCAACGGAATATTAAAGCGGTTTTTGTCGAAACCTCAATCTCTCAACGATCTATCCAGGCGGTGGTTGAGGGCTGCCGTAAAAGAGGGCATGAAGTGGTAATTGGAGGCAGTTTATATTCTGATGCCATGGGTGCTGCCGGTACCCCTGCCGGCAGCTATATCGGTATGGTCGATGCCAATGTAAACACTATAACGGAAGCCTTGAAATGATACAGAACGTTTCAGATCCAGTTTTGGAAATTCATGATCTTACGGTTACCTACAACAAAAAACCAGTGTTGTGGGACATCGACCTCACCTTACCTAAAGGTGCAATTATCGGAGTGATTGGGCCTAACGGTGCCGGAAAATCCACCATGATCAAATCCATCATGGACCTGGTGCCGCTGAGCAGTGGTTATGTCAAACTGTTTGATCAGGACCTGACAGAAGTTAGGGATCAGGTGAGTTATGTCCCTCAAAAGGAATCGGTGGATTGGGACTTTCCGGCATCCGTCATGGATGTGGTATTGATGGGCAGATATGGAAAACTAGGGCTGTTTAGCCGGCCCCGAAAAGCTGATCGCGAGGTGGCCGAAGAATGCCTTAGGCGGGTGGATATGCTCAGCTATGCCAACAGGCAAATCTCACAATTATCAGGTGGTCAGCAACAACGGGTATTTCTGGCCAGGGCCCTGGCTCAGGAGGCCGACCTATATTTTATGGATGAGCCCTTTGCCGGGGTGGACGCGGCTACTGAAAAGGCCATAATCGAATTGATGAAGAGTATGTCCAGACAGAATAAAACAGTGGTAGTAGTGCATCATGACTTACAGTCGGCAGTGGAGTATTTTGACTGGGTGGTTTTATTAAATATGCGGTTAATTGCCAGCGGCCCTATGGAGCAAGTAATGACTGCATCACTACTTCAGGAAACCTACGGAGGTAAGTTGACCTTGCTCGCTGAAATCGGAGATCTTCTGACTAAAAAGCAATTTCCCAGCCGGGAGAAATGATATGGAATCCATTATAGAATTCTTATCCCTTTCCAATCCTAACATCCGCTATGTGGTGCTGGGGTCAATGCTGCTGGCTGCCAGTTCCGCTATTGTGGGATCATTCACATTATTAAAAAAGAAAGCCCTGGTAGGAGATGCCGTGGCTCATTCAGTACTGCCAGGAGTATGCCTGGCTTTTATGTTGACCGGAGTTAAAAATCCCATTTACCTGGTGCTGGGAGCATTTGCTACCGGCTGGATTTCATTGGTGCTTATTGACTACATTACCCAATATTCTAAGATAAAAGAGGATACCGCCATAGGATTGATCCTGTCAGTATTTTTCGGTATCGGCATCCTTATGCTGACCGTCATACAAAAATCGGGTAATGCATCTCAAAGCGGTCTTGATCATTTCTTATTCGGGCAAGCCGCCAGTCTGATAGGCAAAGATCTCTGGGTATTTAGTGCTATCGCGGTTATTTTAATCACCACGGTATTAATATTTTACAAAGAATTCGCCCTGATCGCTTTCGACACTAATTTTGCTCAAAGTATCGGATTCCCGGTTAGGTTATTGGAGTTGGTTCTCACCACCCTCACTGTATTGGCAGTGGTAACCGGTATACAGGCCATCGGAGTGGTCCTGATGGCTGCTATGCTTATCACTCCGGCAGCAGCGGCCCGCTTTTGGACCGACAAACTTAAAACCATGATCATTTTGGCGGCTATCTTAGGAGCATTTTCCGGCTTAGTGGGCGCCTATATCAGTTATGTGGCGCCGGCCATGCCTACCGGTCCCTGGATCGTTATGGTAATATCTGTAATCGCACTATTGAGCTTTTTCCTGGCTCCCGGCAAAGGGATATTGTTCAGGACCATCACCCAGCAAAAATTCCAGCGGCAAATGCTGGAGGAGAATATTTTAAAACTTTTCTACCAATTGGGGGAGCAGACCGATCAACATTTTGATCGTCCACGCACTTTGGAAGATCTCATTAATCGTCGACCCTTCAATTTAACAAAGCTGAAGAAAGGACTGTATATGCTAAAAAAACAGGGGTTTCTTGAACAAAGTCCCCATGGTTGGGCTTTTACTGCCGCCGGGAAAGCCAAAGGTCAGCGCATCACCAAATTACACCGTTTGTGGGAGCTTTATCTCACGGAATACCTGCGGATAGCGCCGGATCATGTACATGAAGATGCGGAAACTATTGAGCATATCATCACCCCGGAGCTGGAACGCCGGCTGGAAGAAAAGCTGGAATATCCCCGGCTGGACCCTCATCAGTCTAAAATACCTTATCAGAAATAGTATGGAAGCTTTTTGGATCATATCGGCTGGTGCATTAGTCGCCATTCCCTGCGGGTTGCTAGGATGCTACCTGGTATTGAGACAAATGGCCATGGTGGGCGATGCCATTTCACATGCTGTATTACCGGGAATTGTAATTGCCTTCTTCGTAAGTGGAAGCAGGGAGCCGGTCAGTATGTTGATCGGGGCAGGTCTGTTGGGAGTACTCACCACCTTCCTAATTGAATTTTTGCACCGCAAAGCCCGACTACAATCCGATGCCTCCATCGGAGTCACCTTTACCTGGTTGTTTGCGTTGGGGGTAATCCTTATCTCCGTGTTTGCCGGTCAGGTGGATATTGATCAGGAATGTGTCTTATATGGGGAGATCGCTTATGTACCGATCGACTTGTGGATCACTGGCAGCGGAAAAGTGCTGGGGCCCCGGGTAATGTATATCATGGGTGTGGTATTTATAGTTGTAATACTATTCATTACTATAGGCTACAAGGAGCTATTCGTCACCACCTTTGACCCCAAGTTCGCCGCGGCCAGCGGTATCTCGGTAGCTTTGTGGCACTACCTTCTCATGGGTGCGGTCAGTTTTACTACTGTTGGAGCTTTCGAATCTGTAGGCGCCATTTTGGTGGTGGCATTGCTTATTGTCCCGCCCGCCACGGCCTACCTGCTTACGGAGGACCTCAAGAAGATGATGTTGATCACCTCTGGCCTGGGAATTTTTATTAGCGCAGCAGGTTATTTCCTGGCCTATTGGGTCGATGGATCTATTGCCGGAGCCATGTCACTGATTGCCGGTGTCCTATTTGGATTGGCTTTTCTTTTTAGTCCTCAAAACGGTATTCTAATCCAACGAAATAGGCCCCAGGCGGTATCCAGCGAGATTTCTTAGAAGTACTGTCTTCCGCAATCCATTGGAGATTGATTGTTACTTGAATAAATGGTGATTATTTGCTTATTTTTGAGAGCAATAGACCGTTTCACATTAAACATTAATTCAAATGAGCAAGTCAGACCCAAAGGAAGAAACCTTAAATTCCTCATTATCTAAAATCAACGCGGTCAAGGAGTTGATCTTTGGGGAAGATATGGAGATTTATGATCAGCAATTCAATGAAATTAAAGATCTGATCGAAGCTCGCCGGAAGGAGTTGGAGACCCATATCGAGGAGGTTAAAAATGAATTGACTACCAACCTGGATAATCTGAATACCGACATGAATATCCGGATTACCGAGTTGGAGAAAACCTTGCAAAACCGTTTGGATAAGTTGGATGACAGCAAGGTAGATCGCAAGGCTTTAGGTAAATCGCTGGAAAGCCTGGGTAAGAAGCTGCAGGGATAGCAGGGCCCAAGCTCCATGAATGACCCTGATAAACTAAAAAGGCTGCGAGACTTGCTCTTCGAGGAGGATCGGAAACAACACGACTCCTTAAGCCAAAAGGTGCAGCAGCTAAACCATCAAATAGCGAAGGACCGTGAGCAGCTGCATCAGCAAATAATTCAGCTGGATGATCGGCTAAACCATCCCGATGAAGTAAAAATCAGGGTGGAACCAGTGATCAATCATCGTCTAGAGCATTTCGTGGAAGAGATACCCCGGCAACTGGGACCCACCATTACCGAAGCGCTGCGAGTGCAAATAAAGGAATCCAAAGATCAGGTGGTAGAGGCTCTTTATCCCATTATAGGCCACATGATCAAAAAATATTTACAGCGTGAAATGCAATTGCTGGCAGAAAATATCGACTATAAATTAGACCGGGCATTTTCCCTGGAGGGTTGGTGGGAGCGGATTAAGCAGTGGTTTGGTGGTCCCGATGGTAAAAAAGTGGTCACCACTGTAGTAGAGGCTCAAATTGAAGAAATATATCTTATCGAAAAAGATTCCGGAATTTTAATAGGCAGCTATAGCCGCAACCAAACCCTGGATCAGGATATGATTTCCGGTATGCTGACCGCTATCAAAAGTTTCGTAGAGGATGCTTTTCAAACTAACGACCAGAGCCTGGAACTGATAGAATATGACCATTTTAAAATCCACCTGCAAAATTTTCACCGCTTTTATGTTGCTGTGGTATTGTCCGGGGCCATGACGGCGAACTTTCGAAACATGCTGGAGGATAAAATACTGGAATTTGCAGAACGGATCTTAACCCAGCGCATGGAAGGAAATCCCGAAGAATTGAGCCAAAACCAATTTTCCAACGAATTAAAAGCCTATTTCGATGAGTCAAATCAGTAAAAAAGTAGTGATACTCGGACAATATGGAGTAGGTAAATCCTCCCTGATACGTCAATTCGTTCATCAAAAATTCTCCGATCAGTACCTGACCACCATCGGGGTACACGTACAGAAGAAAGTCCTGGAAATCAATGAAAGCCAGCTTTCCATGATACTTTGGGATTTGGAAGGTGATACCAGTGTCACTAAAATTCGTCCCTCCTATCTGGTGGGAAGCAGCGGGCTAATTTATGTATTCGACCTTACCAGGGCCCAAACCTACCTGGAAATAAGTTCGGAGATAGCCATCTTAAGAAAACAATTTCCGGAGGAGCCTATCATGATAGTGGGTAATAAAATGGATCTGGTATCCCCGGAAGAAGTTGAAGAAATTTTAAACGGTCTCCCGCTAAAGTGTGATTACACCACCAGCGCTAAAACCGGGGAATCAGTTGATGACATGTTTTACAGTCTGGGAGAAGCTATATTGCGATGAACTTCAACGAGATAAAAAGCGACTTTCTGGAGAAGAAAGTTCAATTTATCTTAACTGATAGCAGTGGTCAAATCTCAGAAAGTGATTATCGCCTGTTTGATCGGAAAGACCTTTCAGGGGGTAATCTTTTCCAGCTACATCCATTTTTTGAAGGTATCGCACCCAACTGTGATAAGCTTTTGCCCAAGGAGGTCTGTGAATGGCCTTGTGTTCATCTTTCGGTAGGTAAAACAAGAGGAATATACGACATACATCTGCACAAAATTGAAGGGGGATTGGTTTTTACCATATTTGACTTTACCACTCACTATCAATATGCGCAAACTCTCCTGCAAGATCGCAATGAATCATTTTTACACCAGCAACTACTGGAGGCTCGTAATCAAAGAGTCTTATTGGAGAAAGAAATTCTGGACTTGCGCAACCAGGAATTAAAAAGACAGCAGGAGTTTAAGGACCAATTTCTGGCCAGTATGAGCCATGAGATCCGGACTCCATTAAATGCAATTTTAGGATTTGCCAGGTTACTACTCAAAACCAGCCTGAACAACGAACAAGTACAATATCTCAATGCCATCAACCTCTCCGGAGAAAACCTGCTGGTGATCATAAATGACATATTGGACTTCAGTAAAGTGGCTGCCGGCAAAATGGAGCTGGGCCGGATCCCATTCGATTTGCCTAAGATGTTTCTCAATCTGCAAAATAATTATGGCATTAAAGCCCTGGATAAGGGCCTTAAGTTTAAGGTAGATATCGACCCGAAAATCCCGATAATGCTGGTCGGTGATCCCCTTAGGCTTAACCAAATTTTAACCAACCTGTTGGAAAACGCTTTTAAGTTTACCCACCAGGGTCACATACAATTCTCCGCAAACTTAAATGAGGTACAGGGTAATAGGGTACAAATTCAATTTGTGGTAGAGGATACCGGTATTGGCATTACACCTCAACACCAAAAAAAAATTTTTGAGAGTTTCTCTCAGGCTAACCAAAGGATTCAACAGGATTACGGAGGCACCGGACTTGGATTGGCTATTGTAAAGCGCTTAGTGTCATTGATGGAAGGGAGCATTGAACTGGAAAGCCAACCAGGTATAGGATCCAAGTTTATTTTTTTAGTGGACCTGGAGGTAGCCCAGAAAAAGCAGCCTGATGGTGTCACTCCCTACCCTCGCAGTCCATTAGCGCCACCTGAACAAAATGTAAGGGTGTTACTGGCGGAAGACGTGCCGGTCAACCAACTACTGGCGGAAAAGATCCTAGGTGGTTTTGGCTACCAGGTTGACGTGGCCTGCGATGGCAAAAGCGCTATTGATCTGCTGGGACGTCACACCTATGATCTTATTCTAATGGACCTCCAGATGCCGGAGATGAATGGATATGAAGTAACCCGCTACATCCGTCAACGACTTCCGGAACCTATTAATAAAATTCCAATTATTGCCTTGACAGCCCATGCCATAAAAGGAGAACGCGAACAATGCCTTGCCAAAGGTATGGATGACTACATTAGTAAGCCATTTGATCCACAACAATTGTTTGAGAAGATAGCGAAGTTGATAAAGGTTTAATTATTAATGACGAATGACAAATGACGAATGACGGGACATAAGATTGATTCTTACTATCCTTTAGACTAGTCGATCATAAATAACAAAAATTTTTTTGTTTTTGATACCCGCTGTGTTGACCTTTAAAAGGTGAAGCAGGAGAACGCCATTAGAACCAAGAGCTTTGAACTTTCTCTAACTGTAATAAGGATTTACAAATACCTAAAGGATAAAAGGGAATATGATTTTGCCAGGCAAATTCTTAGATCGGGAACTTCTGTAGGTGCAAATGTAGAAGAAGCTCAAGGTGGTCAATCAAAAAGAGACTTCTTAATGAAAATATCGCTGGCTTACAAAGAGGCGAGGGAAACAAAATTTTGGTTACGATTATTAGAGGCTAGCAATTATTTGCGAGGGGACTTATTGGTTGAAGCTATGTATTTAACTGACGAGGTTCTGAAATTACTAGGGACTATTCAAAAAACCACTAAAAACACCATCAAATTCAAGTAGAACCTGCCAATTCTTATCAAGCTACGCACACCCCAATTTGTCATTCGTCATTCCTCATTCGTAATTAACTTTTGTAATTCGTCTTTCGTAATTCAATTAACCTCCTCTTCGTTGAATTGCCTCAACATTTGGATAAAATTCTTGGCGGGGATATAGCCGGCTACCGGCTGGTAGGGTTGTAGTTTTTCATCCATAAAAACGATGCTGGGATATCCTTGGATCCGGAAGGCATAAGCCAGCTCGGCTTCACTCATGGTCTTACCAAAGAGTTTAACCTGCTTCTTACCTTCTCCATTGAGCTTAATTGCGTAATAGTGCTCGTTTACATACTCTACGATTTGGGGATCGGCAAAGGTTTTTTTGTCCATTAACTTACAGGGGCCGCACCACGTGGCATAGATATCTATAAATACCTTGCGAGGTTCATCCGCATGCAGGGTTTCCAACTCATCCAGAGTAACCCAGTTGATCTTACCGGCATCTTTTTCAGTTTGAGGTGCATCCTGAAAAGCGCCTAATACCAACACCAACATTACCGTACCTACTCCTTTTAACACATTATGCACTATCCCTTTCATATCCTTAAAATAATGATTTTGTGATACTTAATCCAATAACCTTGCCAAAGATAACGTCCGCCGTTCCTAAAAAGTACTGTTAATTGTCAGCAAACCTACATCTGTAGGGATTTGTAAACTCCCTTGCAACCAGATTGGTTTTCCACTTTTTACAGTATGAGGAAACCGACTAAGATCGTCGCTGTTCATCTTTTGTTTTAAATGCACTAATGCTTAAATTATGATACCAGGCAACTATCTGAACCATATGAAAATCAAGGACTATTATTCAGAAAAACAGGAAAGACCAGCCCTGGAAGAGAGACCAGGACCTGTAATAACCCTGGCCCGGGATTATGGTTGCAGAGCCAATGAAATTGCGCAGGCATTAGTGGAAAAAATTCAAGCAAGTCACACTATCCGGCGTAAACATCATTCTTGGAGGATCGTAAACCGGGAGTTTTTTGAAGAAGTGGCTGAAAACTTGCACATGCATCCTCATAAAATCGAACATGTACTTCAACCGCATGAGAAGTCCCTGTTAGAAGAATTTGTGACTTCCTATTCTTCTGAGCATATTGATGACCTTAAGATCCGCAAGGCTCTGCGAAAGGTGGTAGCCTCTTATGCAGAAAAAGGTAATATTATCATAGTGGGTAGAGCCGGGGTTGCCATTACCCGTTCCGTTCCCAACTCCTTGCATATCCGGCTGGAAGCGCCCCTGGATTGGCGGGTAGAACATCTGATGAAGTCCAGATCTATCAAAAAGGAGGAGGCTCGTTCCTTAGCTTCAAAAACAGACGAAGCAAGACAGCTCTTTATTTCGCAAATGCGCAAAGAACCTTTTGAAGAGGCCGTTTTTGACGCTATTTACAACCGGGCCACTTTAAGCTCAGAAGCCATTGTGGAGTCGATTTTTCAACTGGTGGTAAGCTCAAAAATTTTATAGACAAAACGCCTAGTATTGGTTACTCCCGGTAGTCTATCTCGGGCATGGCGCGAATCTATGGTTGAGCCAAAGCCCTTTTTAGAATACCCCGCCTCCCTATGGTGTGTAAGCACCCACTCAGCTCACTTTAGATAAAAATTTAAACCCAAAGTAAACACTGACTTATCCACCCAGCCATTAGTGACCTCCCTTTGAGCAAAAGTGCTATAGGCATATTGAAACTCAAATTTGATCACCTCAGTACCAAATCTACTGGTAAATACAGGCTCAAACACCAGGGTACTTTGTTTTTCGTCAAAAAAACTTAAGAGGTTGGTGGATTCCCGTTGATCGGCAATGCGGATATCATAGACTTGATAAGTCACCAAGGCAATCCTGGTGGTTAGGGCTATCTCCACCGATTTTTTGCGAATACCTATGGATGGCTGAATAAACGGCTTTAGATATCGGATATTAGCAGTTTCATTTGAGCGGTCATTATTTATGAATGCTTTCCCTACCCCTGCAAAGGCTTCGTAAATAAAATTAGATTGGTCAATTTTACCAAAAGTTCCTACGGACCCTTCAATGTAGTTAAACCTAGCCCGCCAATCGTCCTGTTCCGCACCTTCGGTCAAAAGTCGGTTCTAGTTTACCGCTAGTGAAAAACCACTATCTACTGCAGCTGCTGCTTTTATCCCGAAACCATTGGTACTTTCCGTTCCGATAAAACCAGTGTTAATAATCACCTCACCCTTTTGCTTTAATAAAGGCACATTCTGACTATTGGGCGCATACACCAATGGAGAGCAGGAACTGAGTAATATCCACCAGGCCAAGGGGTATGCTTTTATTTTTGACATGGGCTTGACCTAAATTAACACTATAAAGTATTTATAATTAGATTCTTATGCCAATCCTGGATATGCATTTAATGTGCAACCTATTGATTGATTGATTGATTGATTGATTGATTGAATGATTGAATGCTGTGCCTATCAAAGCACAAAGACGAAGGTAGGAGTATGACGGCAACTCTTCGAATCATCGCGCTAACCCATTTGCTTAAATGAACTGCGTCCAATCTCCATCTATACGCCACCAGAACGTCATTGCGAGCGAAGCAAAGCAATCTCATCCATGGTAGGGTCTTTATTTTTAATTGTCCCAGTGTTTTAAAATTCCGCCTCGACATGACCTATTAATCTGATTATAAAACATTTACATAACTAAGTCGCTTGGCTGCGCCGAGTGATGACTATGGTACGTTAACTATTGATCGCTGCTCCAGGTGACCACTACATTAACAACTATAGCTTATTCATACCCCCTCACGTCATGGTGTTTTGTGTTTTTTCGTATAAAAAATTCAGCCTCGAGATGACCGGTGGGAAAAAAAATTCGTAATCCGTAATTCCCATTCCATACGTGCTATTGTTGCGCTATGCATCACCTTACCTCGGGCACCATCGTTGCACTGGCCACTCAGCCTGCTTATGACGTATTAATATAAGTATCTGATTATATAACATTTACATAACTCAGTCGCTTGGCTGCGCCGAGTGACGACTATGGTAGATTAACTATTGATCGCTGCTCCAGATGACCACTACATCAACAACTATAGCTTATACCTATCACGTCGACGTAATCATGTTCTGTGTGTTTTCATAGAAATATTCAGCCCGAGATGACCGGTGGGAAAAAAAATTCGTAATTCGTAATCCGTAATTCGTAATTCCCATTCCATGCGTGCTATTTTTGCGCTATGCATCACCTTACCTCGGACACCATCGTTGCCCTGGCCACTCAGCCTGCTTATGACGTATTAATATAAGTATATGATTATAAAACATTTACATAACTCAGTCGCTTGGCTGCGCCGAGTGACTATTATGGTAGATTAACTATTGATCGCTGCTCCAGATGACCACTACATCAACAACTATAGCCTATACCTATCACGTCGACGTAATCATGTTCTGTGTGTTTTCATAGAAATATTCAGCCCGAGATGACCGGTGGGAAAAAAAATTCGTAATTCGTAATCCGTAATTCGTAATTCCCATTCCATGCGTGCTATTTTTGCACTATGCATCACCTTACATCGGACACCATCGTTGCCCTGGCCACCCCGCCCGGTCAAGGGGCCATTGCCATCATCCGGGTATCCGGTCCCCAGGCTATCGAATGGTGCAATGGGGTCTTTCCTTCCAAAGATTTAACCCAACAACCCAGCCATACCATCCATTTCGGCGCTTTAAAAGACAAGGATCAGGTAATTGATGAGGTGCTGGTATCGTTGTTCGTAGCGCCCCGCAGTTACACCAAAGAAAACCTGGTGGAAATCAGCTGTCATGGTTCCAACTTTATCGTACAGCAGATCATCAAGCTCTTGATGGCCCAGGGCGCTCGTCTAGCCCAGCCGGGGGAGTTTACCAAAAGGGCTTTTCTAAACGGGCAGTTCGACCTGGCCCAGGCAGAAGCGGTAGCCGACCTGATCGCCTCCGACTCCCAGGCCACCCACCGCACCGCCTTGCAGCAGATGCGGGGAGGCTTTTCCCGGGAGATCCGGGAACTGCGGGAATCGCTGATCCACTTTGCCTCCATGATCGAGCTGGAGCTGGACTTCAGCGAGGAGGATGTGGAATTCGCCAGCCGAGACCAGTTGAGATCGCTGGTGGAAAAAATTGTGGAGGTGATCACCCCGTTGATTGAAAGCTTCGGCCTGGGCAATGCCATCAAACAGGGAGTGCCCACAGTGATCGCTGGCAAACCCAATGCCGGTAAATCCACCTTGCTCAACGCCCTGTTAAATGAGGAAAAGGCCATCGTCTCCGATATTCCCGGCACCACCCGCGACTTTATCGAAGACGAGATCACCATCGAAGGCATCAACTTCCGCTTTATTGATACCGCCGGCTTGCGGGAAACCACAGACGCCATCGAAGCCATTGGGGTGAGCCGCACCCATGAGAAGCTGAAGCAAGCCAGCGCGGTGATCTACCTGGTCGATTTGACCACCACCAGCCAGGAGCAACTGGAGCAAGAGCAACAGCAGGTCAAAGAGCAATTCGACCCATCGCAGATCCCTTATATCCTGGTGGGCAATAAAATAGACCAGGCCGATAAGCAAATGTTAGAATACCTGGAAACTACCCCTATCCTACCCCTGTCCGCCCTGCAAAAGACTCATCTTGATGATTTGAAAACCCGCCTGTTGCAGGCCGTTTCCCTGAAAAATCTCGACTCCGACCAGACCCTGGTCACCAACTTACGCCATTACAAAAGCCTGCTGGAAACCCAAAAAGCCTTGGACGATGTGTTGAAAGGGCTGGAGAACCAGGTCACCAATGACTTTCTGGCATTGGATATCAGAACCGCGCTACATCATTTAGGGGAGATTACGGGGGAGATTACCACGGAGGACCTTCTTAAAAACATATTTTCGAAGTTTTGTATTGGGAAGTAGGATTTTACCATGAAGGAAAACACGTGTCCGCCGTAGGTCGGCAGTTGCGACCGTAGGTGGATTTTTCGAAGTTTGTATTGGAAAATGATAAAGATTTAGACAGTACCGTATGCCAAAATCTTCTAAAAAGATCACAAACAATCCTCTAAAATACACTGCGATGAAATGTAGACCTCAGTTTCTACTTTTTTGGGTTACATTATAGCTGGACTAATATAAAAGATTGAAAACTAAAAGCTTAAAGTCATGTTAATCAACCAGAAATTACCCAAATCTATCAATTCAATTTTCAGAGTTCTTCTTATTTCATTCGTTATCGGGTGAGGGCCTGCATCATCAACAGGTATCTTTGTTAAAGATGTAGACTTAAAAATTGACAAATTTAAAGCCGGTTTAGAAACCAAGTACGACCCAAAACAATGCGATTCACCTAAGCCTGATGATGTAGGCTGCACCACAATTTGTAAACCCTGTATAACATGGATTTGTCAGAATGGAGAATGGACACAAATTAGGGTTCACGGTCCTGAAGATGATATCTGTAACGGAGGAGGTTCTGATGGTTCAGATCCATTTGCTTGCCCAAGGGATGAAAATGGTTTTTGTCCTGCAGAATGTAGTGTATGTATATAGCCACGATCGATTATTACTTTTGAAGGGGACGGAATTGCATAAAGCGAAACGCTCCTTTCAAGATTGTAGCTTTGCTTTAGATTTTGTCAAATAGCGAGAATACCTGTCCACCGAAAGTCGACTGGTGCGGCCGTAGGTGGATTTTTAGTAGGTTTTGCATCAGAAAGTGAACACTCCCAAGTGCCAAAGAAAAGAAGAGGATAACACATCCGCACTTTTAATTGCCTCCAAACACCCCACCATCGAACATTCCACAAAAAATCCATATCTTATAAGACCACCAATAAACCCCTAAATAATGAAACCACTTCTATTCATCCTCACCGCCCTCTTCTACTCCACAACCTTACCAGCCCAGGACCGGGTATCCGGAAAAAATTTTGCTACCCGCTCGGTGGTGATGGGACAGAATGGCATGGCGGCCACCAACCACCCCTACTCCACCCTGATCGCCCTGGATATATTGAAAGCAGGCGGCAATGCTATCGATGCGGCTATTGCGGCCAATGCTTTCCTGGGGCTGGCGGATTTTGGTGATTGCGGCGTGGGCGGGGACCTCTTTGCCATAGTTTGGGATGCCGAATCCGAGAAACTCTACGGACTGAATGCCAGCGGCCGGTCGCCCAGGAATATGTCTCTGGAGTATTTGCAAGCGGAAAATGAAAAAGGAAATTATTATTACGAAGGACCTTTGTCGGTTACGGTGCCTGGATGCGTAGAGGGATGGTTCGAACTTCATAAGAAATTCGGGGAGACGTCTATGGAAAAAATCCTGGCCCCCACCATCCGATATGCAAAGGAAGGCATACCCATCACCCAGGAGATCGCCCACGCTTCCGAAAGCTACGGGCAGTCCTACCTGGATGCAAAGGACAATCCGTCCTTCAAAGCGCTTTATACCCATGATGGCAGGTATTACCGGGAAGGTGAAATATTTAAAAACCCTGACCTGGCCGGTACCCTGGAAACCATTGCCAAAGAGGGCCGGGACGGATTTTATAAAGGAACTATTGCCCAAACCATGGTGGAACACCTGCAAAAAAGGGGCGGCAAGATGACCCTGGAGGATCTGGCGGAAAATAAGGCCGAATGGGTGGACCCAGTCTCAGTAAATTACCGGGGATATGAGGTTTGGGAAATGCCCCCCAACGGCCAGGGCATGGGCGCCCTGCAGATGCTGACTATCCTGGAAGGCTTTGACATCGGCGCTATGGGATTTGGCAGCACGGAGCATGTGCATCATTTTCTGGAAGCCAAGAAACTGGCCTATGAGGATATGATGAAATTCTACGGTGACCCGGCATTTAGTGAGATCCCCATAAAGAGGTTGTTATCCGAGGAATATGCGGCGCAGCGCCGTGAGCAGATCAAACCCGATAAGGCAGGCATCTACCATCCCGGCATCGAAATTAGGGGAAACACCATCTATCTCACCGTGGCCGATAAGCAGGGGAATATGATCTCTTTGATCCAAAGCAATTCCGCCTATTTCGGATCGGGAGAAGCGCCTCCGGGACTGGGGTTTGTATTGCAGAACCGGGGCGGAGGATTTAAACTGGAAGAAGGTCATCCCAACACCTATGCTCCCGGAAAGCGGCCTTTTCATACTATCATTCCGGCCTTCATCACCAAGGATGGGGAGCCGTTTATGAGTTTTGGGTTGATGGGCGGGGATATGCAAACCCAGGGGCACGTGCAGATGGTGATGAATGTTATCGATTTTGGTATGAATATACAGGAAGCCGGGGATGCCCCCAGGATCTATCATAGGGGCATTCGCCACTATACCGGCCATCTGGACAATGTCGGAACCGCCGCTCTGGAAACCGGGTATGATTATGAAACCATCCGGGAGCTTATGCGCATGGGCCACCGCATTATCTATGAGCCTGGGGTATTTGGCGGCTACCAGGCTATTATGCGCAAAGAAGGCATCTACTACGGCGCTTCCGAGTCGCGCAAAGATGGTATGGCGGCGGGGTATTAAAACTATCCTTTCATAGCTGCCTTTAAGTTTGCACCCTATAGTGATCACCACAACCGGTGGTTAGCGGCCTGCTGCTGAGTTAACTGCTCAATGAATTTGCATCTTGGAACCTGTTGTCGCATTCAGCCCCTTAAATTGTCACTTTGGTACTGTATTAAAGGGAATTTTATTAACGAGGTTTGTGTCTGGCAGGTATGGATAACATGAGAAAAATTATCATCCAGGAGTTTATTTCATTAGATGGGATAATACAGGCGCCAGGCGGACCGGAGGAGGATAGCTCCAACGGGGAATTTTTATGCTATTTAAACCTTTAGTCTATTACTATTAAGTATTTTTGGCCCATCCTCTAGTCAACCAGCTGTGAGTAAATTTGGTAGCTCAGCCGGCTATAGTGTAAAAAGGACTTTGCTGGTACTGACACTCCACTAGGACGGTAGAAACATTAACTAAATTTAATCCCCTTCTCAATGATCAGAAAGATTAAAAGGACTAAAGAATATGAGCTGACCTTGGTGATCAATGATGATTCATTTATTTCTCCACCTCGTGAATTTCAGCGAAACGCCATCCTAAACAGGGTGATGTTTGAATACGCTAATGATTTGCAGGCGTTACATCAAAGCGCGGAACACTATGTGCCCGGGGCGATAGATGCTGGACTGAAAATGGATAGGACTCAGGCTGCTTTGAGTGATCAACAAATTATGGAAGATTGGCAATTACCTGTTATGAAGGCCATGGCGGAAGCGGTTTGCGAATCACAGGGGGATATATTGGAAATTGGTTTCGGCAGGGGGATATCATCGACCATGATCCAGGGCCACCAGGTAAAGTCCCATACCATCATTGAGTGCAATCAAAGCATTATTGATAAATTTCATGATTGGAGATCGGAACATTCAGGCGCTGAGATCAAATTGGTAAAAGGGCTATGGCAAGATACTATTGAGGATCTTCCTCAATATGATGGCATCTTTTTTCATACTTATCCGCTAAACGACGAGGAATATATGCAATACGTGCATGGAAGGGTCACCTTCGCAGAGCACTTCTTCTCTACGGCCGCTCAACACCTAAAACCCGCAGGTATATTTACTTATTTCTCAAATGAATCTGATTCATTAAGTAGAGCACATCAAAGAGCTCTTTTCCAGCATTTTAGTGAGATATCAATCAAGCAAATCGAGCTACAATTACCTCCTGATGTCAAAGATACCTGGTGGGCAGACTCCATGATCATTGTTAAAGCTATAAAGTAAACTATCCGCACTGATTCGTAGGGTATCGATTACCCTCAAAAGAAAAACAGACTGTTGGTGGATTTCCCGCAAGCGGATAAAGGCAATTGCACACTCTGGACATTCCAACCATCAACCTTGCAGGGTTAACCCGGACCATTCCATATTCTGCCGATATTGCGCTTGACAATGTCTTCGCTTTCAATATCCAAGCGAATAGTATTGCCTTTAGACTCTGGGAACACTTGCAGGATTTTGGCCAAACCAGTATATTCCTTCCCTGGCTTCGCGCTAATCACAAAGCTCGGTCAGTCGTTGGTTTGATCTTTGCTTTTTCTGAACCATAAAAATTATACAACATGAGAAATTTCAGGGTTATTTTTTTATTCTCCCTCCTTTGGATTACTGGTTGTAAATCCCTCAGTACAGAGTCAACCAGCCCGGCTCATCAGGCTGTCAAGCAGGCATCTAATCCATTTGAGAGCTACCTGGCCATGGATGATCCTGCATTTGAATGGCAGGTTGATACCACTTACCGGGGTGAAGGATACCATGCTCACATAATCCGTATGGTTTCTCAAACCTGGCTTAGCGAAGAACAAGTTGAGGATCCTACCTGGTGGCATTGGGTAACCCTGTTTATACCGGAACAAGTTACCACAAACATAGGACTACTGTATATTGGCGGGGGTGGGAGAAATACCCAGCGACCTTCTGGGGATAACAGAGATTTAATAAAAGCGGCGCTCAGTACCCAATCTGTTACAGCACTACTACATAACGTTCCCAATCAGCCATTAAAGTTTGTAGGTGATGACTATGGCCCTCGGGTGGAGGATGAGCTGATTGCTTTTGGATGGAGAAAGTTCCTGGTGGGCGGAGCGAAGGACGAAGATGCCATTTGGCTGGCTCGCCTACCCATGACCAAATCAGTGATGCGGGCTATGGATGTTATAACTGCTTTTACCACGGATCAACTGGTGAAGCCTGTTGACAGTTTTATGATCGCTGGCGCATCCAAACGCGGATGGACCACCTGGACTACCGCTGCCATGGATGACCGGGTGATCGCTATTGCGCCGGCGGTAATCGATCTGCTCAATGTGGTCCCATCATTTGAACATCATTGGCGTGCATACGGGAAATGGGCGGATGCCGTCAGAAACTATGAGCATGAAGGCATCATGGAATGGCAGGGATCTCAGGAGTATGATCGGCTACTGGAGCTTACCGAGCCTTACTCCTATCTGGAACGATACCAAATGCCAAAATTCCTCATAAACTCGGCGGGAGACCAATTCTTTCTGCCTGATTCCTGGAAGTTCTATTGGAACCAGCTACCGGGTGAAAAGCACCTCCGGTATCTACCCAACACTGATCATTCTCTACGGGATAGTGATGCCATGGAATCACTTTTTGCCTTCTATCAGGATATTGTAAACCATACACCACGGCCGGATTTTGAATGGCAGGTGAAAAATGGGACACTTGAAATTGAGGTCGATCCTGAACGACCTCCGTCAACCATCAAACTTTGGCAGGCACACAACCCGGAAGCGCGAAACTTCCAGCTAAAGACCATTGGCGAAGCCTATAGTTCTAAGGAGATCCCCTTGGAAAGCGACGGAAAATACAGCTTGAAAATCGATACACCGGAGCGAGGATACAGCGCTTTCTTCGCCGAATTGACCTACCAGAACAGTTCGGGACTACCGCTTAAATTCACCACCGGGGTGGTGATCACTCCCGATACCTACCCCTTTGATCCATTTTCCAGTAAGGCCCCAAGGGGGAACACCCGGAGAATTGAATAAATAGTGAATCCGCATTTATGAACAAATTAACCTGTGGTATAAGCCTGGATTAATAAGTAACTCTAAAGCGAGCTGGAAAATTATGGCCACTTCCCCCACCCTAAATGAGTATAATCATATGTACTTATGATAGAGGTATATAGAGACTTCTCTTTACTAGAGTATATTAGTTTCGGAATATCGTCCAAGCTGCAGTGATATAAAGATTAATTAAAGCATTTAATGGGTTATGATCTATGACGAGACTACTGATATTGTCATTTATAATTACCATAGTATGTTTTTCATGTGAAGAAGAAAAAATAGGTAAATCTGAAGTATCAGAGGTAATTAAAAATGAAATTGTAATTTTTGAAAAGGGAAATATTCCAATCCTGCTTGAGGAATATTTGGCTGAAAACGATATTACAATTTTTGGAGAGACTCATTATGTCCAGCAACACCAGGAATTTATTTCACTACTTTTACCTGAATTGAGCGCACTGGGGTACAGAGTAATTTTGGATGAACAATTTCATTGTTTTAACTGGATGATTGAGGACTATATCAATGATGATATTGAAGAGCTTCCTGAATTTTTACTTTATTTCAATGAGGCGATAATTGAAAGCATAAAGGATTTTAATCGCTCTGTAGAGGAATCTTCCAGGTTTCAGTTGGCTTATATGGATGTGAATCATTGGAAGTCGAATTTTATAAGATGCATTGAAGAAATAGAAAATATTATAGGCACACAAAATGTCTTTGTTCCCGTAAAAAATGCTCAGGTTGATTCAGAATCATATCGTGATAATCTTCAACTATTGATGTCTCAGTTGGAAAGTGACAGTATAAAATATACGTCATTATGGGGAACAAAATGGTATAAGAGACTGAGTCAAATCATTCCGGTAGAAATCCTTAGTTCTGAGTTTAGAACTACTCAAAATCGCGAATTACGAGAATCTGTGATGTATCACAATATCACTAAAGTAATTCGGGATAATAATTCTTCGAAATTTTTGATTAACACCGGAATGTTTCACGGACAAAAGAATGTTTACATGGGCGAAAACTTGAATAGGATAGGTAAAAGGTTAACTGCTAATTTTGCCAAAACATTTTCTATGGCGTTTATAGGAATGAGAGGAGAGCGAAAACAAAGTTTTACTGATGAAAATAATATCCTTTTTAATTTATCACAAAGTACATCTGCGGATGACATTGTGCATCAAATTTATGAATTAGCACCTAATGAAATGTTGTTATTACCTCTTGATAACAACATTTTTACCGATGAAAATATCAAAATCACCTATATTCAGGGAACTACTGTCAATGCACCAATTGGAAAGCAATTCGATGCAATTATAGTATATCCTGAAATTTCAACACTTGAAAGCATGAGTACTTATAATTGGCAATAGTTTAATATAACGGCCGGATACCAGAGAAGACATCATTTTAAGGGAAGGTATATTTTTTAGAGAAGCCTATGAAGCCTTCCCCGTTTTCGGACCACTCTAAAATCAGAAAAAATTGTTCAATTTTCATCGTTATTGAGCTGTTCATTGTGGTAAAGTAACGGACTGGCTGAAGGAGGGAAGCCTGCAAGAAATTATCAAAGCCCCGGCCGATGTGCTAAAAGGTCTGAAATCCATGTACACTAAGGCCTGGATATCCGCATCTCCCATTATCATCCGGGAAATTACCCGGTAGTTTACTAACTGAGACCTTAAAGATCATTTTTTCTGTAAACTGTCAGTGCTGCTTTCGCTCAGGCCTTTTTTATTGAGCCAACCAATATTTCCTTTTCCTATTGCAGTTCTATTCTAAACTTTGGAATTATATTGTCTAAACCCTCTAGCGTACTGGGCGTTATCGATTCATGTAGGTGTCTTCTGGAAGTTCTGTATTGGAGAATTACTGCAAGCTAATTTTTGATTATACTCATTAGTGGCAATCTTTTTAAACGCTCATATGCCTTTCAACAAAAAGCTATGAAATTAACCGTCGCTTAGTTCTCTCGCCACCGCCCATTTGATCTTTCGACGGCCCTCCTTACACCAGGCCTGTAGGGTATTACTTTTATTTGTATCCTAATATTAAAGTAAATTACTTAATTGCAAAATGGATCGGATAACCTACATTAGCAAGTTTAGTAAAGGACTTACAGTCAAAGACATAAAGGAAATAGGTCGAAAATCAGAAGCTAATAATGCCAGGGATGACTTAACCGGAGTACTGCTGTGTTTTAAAGACGTATTCTACCAAATCATTGAAGGTCCCCCCGATGCGTTATACAACTGTTTTAACCGAATTAGAATTGACCCCCGTCATGAAGACATTTTTATTCTTGACATCAAAAATAATATCAGCCAAAGGTTATATGGCGAATGGAAAATGAAAACCGTATTTCTGGATGAGAATACAGATCCACTGATCAGTCCCATTCGCGATCTTCTGTCATTTCTCACCAATACACACATTACCCTTAAAAAATACGCCCCATTCGAAGTGCTCGAAGGAATCCAGCAAGGTCAGAATCCCTTAAAATGGAAAATGAAACGAACGGAAATGGTGGTTTTATTTACAGACCTCATTGGTTTCTCCACTTTAGTCGAACAGGCCGGCATTGATGATGTACAAAAAGTGCTTGACAATTATTTCCGGATATCTCTATCTGTTATCAATAGTACTGGCGGAACTATTTCAAAGCTTATGGGTGATGGGTTCATGGCTTACTATCCTGTTGACCATGCGGTTTCGGCGTTAGAGGCTTCGGTAGAAATTATTAAAAGACTGAAAATAAACCGGCAAAGAGCCAATTCTTATTTTGGAAAACTTAGCTATTGTTCAATCGGAATTTCCGCCGGAGCTGTGGTACAGGGTAATGTTGGGTCACTGGTAAAAATGGACTATACCATTTTAGGCGACGTGGTTAACTCTGCCTCCCGCCTGGAATCCTATACCCGGCAAAAACAGTATTCGCTGATATTTGACCATCGCTTCAAGAAGTATCTTCCGAACGATTTGTCCCTGGATATCATGGAAATTGGTAAGCTCAAACCTAAGGGAAAAACTCAAACATTGAAAATTTTTACCATTTCAGATCCTAGCATACCGTTTGACCAATCCCCTTCCCATATTGCTAAAAAAATCAGAGCAACCCCATCTAAGCACTAAATCATTAGCTCAAAAATTTGTTGTACCCAACCAATCCCATATGTCCTAACATACTAGAATAATTCTTGGAAGTTTTACAGATTATTTTAATATACCATCTTATGAAAACAAAGACATTTTTACTTCTAATGCTATGGGCCGGCTGGACAAGCTGTAAAACCGCAGGCACCGCTGTGCAAGCGCCGGTGGAGACCACTTCTATCGAAGGGCTTCAATCGGTGGAGGTGCGGGGAGAAAAGATGCACTATGTCCAACAGGGCAGCGGTGAACCCATCATCCTGGTGCATGGAGCCATCAGCGACTACAGTGTATGGAGCCTGCAAATGGACACTTTGGCTGAAAACTACCGGGTAATTGCCATCAGCCGCCGCTACGCCCGGCCCAATTGGCAGCCAGCCGCCGGTGAATCCTTTGATTGCACGGTAGCGCTGCATGCCCGGGACCTGGTGGCTTTTATGCAGGCGCTGGACATATCATCCGCCCATTTGATGGGGCATTCCTACGGGGCCATGATCATATTGAGAACCGCCATAGATCATCCCAATATGATCAAATCCTTGATACTGGGGGAACCGGCAGTGGAGACCATGCTCTCCGGTACTGCCAAAGGGGACTCCGTAATCGCCGGGTTCAGAGCCAGTGCCGATGTGGCCGTCAAACATTATCAGGCGGGAGAAAAGGAAAAAGCCATGCGAGCGTTTTTAACTACCGTGCTGGGCTCGGATGAAGTGTACGACGTGGTGCCCCAAGCGGTGCGTGACGGGTGGTTGCAGAACTTAGTGGAAGGCATCTGCATCAGTGAAACCAAAGACCTGGCCTCTATTTCAGCCGAGGAGCTGATCAAAATAAATATTCCTACCTTACTGATAAAAGGAGAATATTCACCGGCCTATTTGGCCTGGACCTCAGATTCACTGAATGTGGCAATGCCCAATAGCAGGCTGACCTTATTGCCGGAAGCTTCGCATGGACTGCAGGGGGAAAAACCGGAGGAATATAATAAAGCAGTGCTGGAATTTTTGCAGGGTTTAGAATAACCATTAGAAAATTATATTTGATAGTCAAACCATCATAACATGAAAATGCAAAAGATCTTTTTATGGGCTTTGCTTTGGTTACTAGCCATAGGTTGCAAAACCCAAACCATCACTGTACAAAGGCCGGCGGACCCCGAGAAGCTGGCCCAAGTTCAAACCGTAGAAGTAAACGGGGAACGCCTGCACTACATCGAACAAGGGGAAGGTGAAGCCTTGATATTGGTCCACGGTACCCTTGGTGACTATCGTGCCTGGACCTCCCGCATAGAGCCGTATTCAGAAGACTATCATGTAATAGCCTATAGCCGTCGTTATGCCTGGCCTAATGAGCAGGAATTCGATGAGTCTGCCGATTATTCCGTGCGGGTCCATGCCGATGACCTGTACGCTTTGATCAAAAAACGCAATCTGGAAAAAGTGCATATTATAGGCCATAGCTATGGAGCCTATACCGCCCTCACCATGGCCATAGACCATCCTGAAGTAGTGCAGTCGCTGGTGCTGGGCGAACCTCCGGCAGCCTCCCTGGTGGATAATTCGGAAGCAGGTAGGGCCAGCCGTGAAGCATTTTTGCAGGAAAA
This sequence comes from Cyclobacteriaceae bacterium, assembly GCA_965224285.1. Lineage (GTDB taxonomy): Bacteria > Bacteroidota > Bacteroidia > Cytophagales > Cyclobacteriaceae > JAJCYK01. The sequence continues at coordinate 49,518 of OZ245043.1, read as the reverse complement.
TTTCAGACCAGCGGCCAAAGCATTCCGAGCAAATAAGAATGAAGAGGCTTTGGAGCTTTTTATACAAGGAGTGATGGGTCAGGAATTTCGATTGGCAGAAGTGCCACCCCAAGTAAAGCAAGGCTGGATGGATAACCTGCTGGAACTATGGGGAGCAGCGCTTAATGAAAGTTTTCTTCCCTTGGATCCAGCGGCTATAGCGGAACTTAAAGTCCCTACCCTATTGGTCGTGGGGGACCGTTCCCCTACCTGGCTGATAGAAGTCTCTAAGGAACTGCACCACTTGCTGCCCAACAGTCGATTGGAGACCTTAACCGATTCCTCCCACGGCCTTATGTTTGAACAACCGGAAGCTTTTGACGGTATGGTGCAGGAGTTTCTGTCAGAGAATTGAAATCATTAACACTCGGGGCATCCTAGGGACTGGTATTATAACTTTATTGTTACCGGCCACTTTAAAATAATACGTCTCAAGAACTCCACAATCGTATCGATCTCGCTTGATGGATGGTGGTTATAGCTTATGAATGAGATTGCTTCACTGCGTTCGCAATGACGTATTAACATAAGCATCTGATTATAAAATATTTACATAACTCAGTCGCTTGGCTTTGCCGAGTGACTATCATGGTACATTAACTATTGATCGCTGCTCCAGATGACCACTACATCAACAACAATAGCTTATTCATACCCCCTCACGTCATGGTGTTTTGTGTGTTTTCGTAGAAAAAATTCTGCCTCGCAATGACCCACTATAATAAGTGTCTGATATTAAACTATTTAACTCACTCAGTCGCTCGGATATTCCGATTGACGACTATGGATCCCAACCTAACGGCTGCATCAATTTCATGAGTCACTAACACCTAACTTATTATCCAGACCTCATCCTAGTTTTGTATGTTTTGGAATCAAAAAATTATACCTCGATATAACTGAAGGGGGTGCCGGCGTGGCAGGAATATCCGACAGCTTCTGACCTATCTTTTCGATCTCGAATACTGCATTCTCGCCCCCTTTCAGTCATCCCGACCACAGCGGAGGGATCTTCTTAATTAATTGCAGTCTCGGTCTCGATTACTCTAACAAAACTCTTTACTGCAAGTCAACCTAAAAGATGTCTCAACAAACTCGACATGACATAATAATATAAGTACCTAATTATTAAATGTTTACAAGAATCAGTCGCTCGGATATTCCGAGTGACGACTATGCTAACGACTTCATCAAATTCATCATGTTCACTAACACCTAACTTATTATCCAGACCTCATCCTAGTTTTGTGTGTTTGGGGATCAAAGAATTATGCCTCGGGATGGCTTTATACAACGGACTAATGAAGATCACCCTTCTCCAACCACATAGGTTATCAGCAATCAGTGCGAGCATGAAACCCGGAGGTGGCGTTTTAAACCCAGAAACCATTAGAATTGAAGGCTAGCCCTTGAATGAGATTGCTTCGCATCGCAATGACCTGATATTCAGCTAATCCTGTTTCATTGAACTGCTCCTTCTTTATAATCGAAGGGTCATTTCGAGCCTGCCGAGAAATCTTTTAAGTTGGTTATAGCAATTAAAGTTCAGTTAGCATAAATGAAATTAAGACTGCAAGTCAAACAAATAGATCTCTCCACACACAACGGTGTGCTGATTAACTAATGGGTTTATACTAGACCCTCCACCATGTAAGGTCTCGAGGTACGAAAATCACTGGTTTATTCCCTGTGGCTTTGGCTACGCCAGGTGACTGACTATTTCACTGTTTTCAAGGGATCAGTTTTTTGCTTCGCCGCCCATAGAAGAAGCTTGGTTACCTAAACCACCATAGCAGCTCATCCCAGTGAAAACGACAGACCTCTGATCACGAAAAACGCTTTTGCCTCCAAACGAGGTGACTCTGCCTAACACCTCCTAATTCCGACGGTGTTTATAGACCTGCTTGTCAAGATGTCTTTTGGGTTGTTATGGGTTCAAGGTCCTGCTGAGAGGCTCGAAAGATTTCCAAAATATCCTTAACTTGAGTTATGACAGTTTCAGAAATCATTCAGCAGCGAAAACAGGAAATATTAGACAAATGGAAAGATACGCTTTATAAGGAAATGCCGGTAGTAAGCAACTATGAAGAATCAGCCATTGAAAACAGTGTACCGGACCTTTTGGATGCCATGGCCGACGCCCTGAGTGCCGGTGAGCACGATGAAGTGGTATTTCACAGCCAGGAGCACGGGATTGAGCGGGCCAGATTCAGCAACTACAATCTGGGCCATGTCATTAAAGAATATAACCTGTTACGAAGGATAATTTTCGACATTATAGATAAGCAGGAGGATGTGACAGAAGATGATCGTAATACCATCATCTATGTGATTGATCAGGCTATTGAACAAGCATCAGACACCTATCACCGCCGTACACAGCAAGTAATTATTGATGCCAGAGATTTGGCAGAACAAAAAGCAGATAGGCTCAACCTGCGGGATCAAAACCGGGAAGAATTTATTCAATCCATTACCCACGACCTTAACAATCCCCTGAACAACATAAAAGCCGGTATTGAGCTTTTAGAAGGGGACATTGAAATCAATGAATTATCCACTGTCCTCCAAATCATTCGCTCCAGTTTAACCCGCGCCGAGTTACTGGTGGAGGATTTTCTGGATGTGGGTCGGGTTGAGGGAACCGAGAAACTACCCATAACCAGGGAGATCGCCAACGTTACCCAAGAACTCCATGATGAAATAGCAGTTTTTCAGCTGGTTCATAAAAGGGAAATATCATTTGAGCCGGAAAAAGAAGACATTCAAGTCTCGGTCGATATACGATTAGTCAAAAGAGCCTTCGACAACCTGATGAATAATGCTATTAAGCATAGCAAAAACGGAACCAAAATTCAAGTGCAATGCGGCATCAAAGACGATCATCTCCAGATCAGCATTAAAAATACGGGAGAGATCTCGGAGACAATTTTGAACAAAATTTTTGATCGCTACTATCAACCCTTTGCCAATACCAAAGGCTGGGGCATAGGGTTGGCCTTCGTTAAAGCGGTAGCGGAAGCACACGAGGGAAGTATCGAAGTTACCAGCGATGAAGGAGAGGTGATATTTACTATGATATTAGGTGTGGGGTGAATTTGATAAATTACGGATTACGAATGTCAAATGACGAATTGTCTTTTGACACAATTTCAAATTGTCTGGTTCTGAAAATAGGTTTCACTTCAGATTTCCTCCTTCTTTCTTCGCGCTTTTTTCCCTCCTAGGTCAAGTTTTGCAACTTGACCAGTGAAAACTTCTTAAGTGTGGTTTGTATTCAAAATTTAAACCGATTTTCAGTCGCTTGCCTTCGGCGAGTGACGGATATGCCAGTCAAACTTCTCCAACCCCTGACTGCATTGCTTTCGCTGCTTGGCAATGCTATCAGGCGAGCGAGCGACTGAAGTCGGATTTTTATTATAAGCTTGGCTTGTCAAACTCATGCCACTCCTTATCAGTCGCTTGCCTATGGCGAGTGACGGCTATGCCAATCTAAATTCTTAGATGTTAGCACATTAATGGATATTTGTCACTCGGGGCACCTCTGACTGCATCGCTCTCGCGGTTTAACAATGCTATCAGGCAGGCGAGCGACTGATATTGGGTTAGAAATAATCTTGCCTATACAATTGCAACTTTTAATAAGCAATTTGGTTTTAAATTCACGAAGCAGTTAACGGTAACTTTTGAAAAGTATTAGCACTGCTGTAGCGCCAGGCAGTTTCGTCATTAACTAATCCTGCTGTTGTTGGGTTATCGTGGATATAATCTATTTTCTGATCCATGATCTTAGGATAACTCAACTCAATAGGGTGATTAGTTTTTTGCCAAAGCATATTTACTGGATTTTGTTTTTGATATTTAGCATAGTATTGAAACATATGCAAAAGCCAGTTCCTTCGGCTTTCTTCCGGTGTTTGCGGTATAAGCCATATAGTAGTCGGGGCTATGCCTAGTGACGGTTATCTCGATGGGAATAGCTTATCAGAAAATGAAACACAAATGACCAAGTGTATTCAAATTAGATGTGTTGATAATCTTCTCATTCTTCCTCAGATAACTCCTTTATCTTCTTTTTCAATTCTAAAACTTTCGCTTCCCGTTCTAATCGCGTTACCTCGTCATCTGATTTTAAGGCCTCAAGAATTAATTGAGTGGAGGTTCCAAATGTAGCAACGTTTTCCGAATTATTTGAACTATTTATGCTTGATACAGTTCTTATTTCTCCGGTTAAGGAATCATAACTTATTACAGCCTTGCTCTGCTTTCTTGATAAATATGCGATCTTTCCAAACTGTGGGACCTTAATCCGGTTATGATAGTATCTGGTTGTATCAAAATTGTCGATCGGAGAAGCATCAACACTTGTTTTATTTTTGCTCCTATTAAGAGCTATTTTACTTAGCTCAACTACAGTATTGCGGGGAACATTATAGGGATAACCTAAATTGGAAGGTAATTTATCGCCTACTAGATCATAGAATGAGTTTCTTTCTTTAGTGAATTTGATATAGTATAAGTCGGAATCTTGTGATGGTACAATATTCACACAATTATTAATTTTCCAAGAATAGAAAATACTAAGTTGCTCATTTAAACTGCAATTTGGTGTTATAGAACCATTAGATTTATTTACTAAAAATAAAATTTGATTATCTATCGGGACATCAGCATGAGTTTCAGGCTTGTACATCACTGTTATGCTTGATTTAGACGTTTGTGATGAGTAAACATATTTTGCTAATATTTTCTGAATGCTTTGATTGATTTTTTTCAATTGATCGTCATAGACGCCTTTATCCGTTATTACATTACCATCATTGTATATTAACTCATTACGATGCCCTATTAGTTTGTCAAGTTCCTTAAGGTTAGGATTAACAAATTCATCCCTCGCCTTATTTTTACCTTCAGTCCCTCTAGCAGCAGCTACTACAGATCCTATTGCTGATAACCCACTTACAACATAATCATCAATTAAAATATCAGTTGATATGTCTAAGGTTTTAAGAACACCAGCGTTAGAGTGTGTGATATTTATATTTTGTTTGGCAAAAAAGCTTTTTGGCTGGATAATAAAAATTTTGCTCTCGTCTATCATATTGGAAAACTTGAGCTGGGGTTTTCCTATCTTAAAAGATTGTACAGATTTTTGATTGCTTAATTTGTTAATTACATCCCTTTTTATTCCGAAAACACTAACTAAACGCTCAATATCAGCTATTAGATCGATTGAATCAAACTTTATTATTTGATTGGATTGTGCGGTTGAACCATACTCTGTTTCTAATAAAGCATATGTACTTGGGACTGCCTTGGTATATACAGTTTTTTCAACTGGAATGGTGATCTCCATTATTAATTTTGGTAATGCAAAATAATGCTGATGTTTAATTTTGTTCGTATCTGTAGCACGTTCCACTTTCACCCAAGCGCAAGAGGTTATGAAAATTAATAATGTAATAGCTATAACTTTGTTAATCATGTTCAAATGGTATAATGTTGACATATTCATGAATTCTTTTTCCAAGTAAATGATATTGGAAAATTTGTTGGTCTAGCTTGTTTGCGATTTCACAAGCTAATCGGTTGTAATCATAATTGTTCCAATTATGCACTGCTTTAGCATTCTTATAAATACTCACAAGTTCCTTAGTTAAATATCCTCCTCGGTAGTCTCCAAGCGCGACTTCACTATCCCTTGTTGCACCATAATAAATCATATTAACCGGCTCATCAATCATTATTTCCTGATCAAATTCACAATCATCAGAATTAAAGTTTTGAATTTCAAACTTAGTTTCATTAAGAAAGTTGTGAGATTGGCTAACTACTTCAATATCTTCCCCGACTGGCTTTTCAACACTAAAGTCTGCGATTTTAAAGGTTGATCCCGAATGACAAGCATCAACAATCATAATTAGAAATTTATTTTGGAAACGACTATGAAAAACTTCATATAACCTATCGTCTACTAAGTACTCATCATAAGTGACAAACACTTGATCCATACCGTGTTTTTCATCATTATTATGATCTTCAATTTCATCTCCATGACCTGTATAGTAGAATAGAAACCAATCATTTTCATTTAGTTCATTACTGATTGAAATTATGGTTTCTAAGATGGTATTAGGGTCACTATTGGTAAGGGTTGTCACTTCAAAATTTTCATTTGTGAGCAATCGCTCGAAGTTTTTTAAATCCTTTTGCACTCCATTGACAATATTTTCATTATACTTTTTCCGTAGGTAGTGCTGTAGAATTCGTGGTTTACTTTATCCACTCCTACTAATAATGCTGCTTTGCCATTTTGCTGACTCCAACAAGGCATAAATGGCAGAAAAAGCAAAGTAATTGCAAGAAGGTTTACAGTCTTCGAAACATCGCAGCATCGATTTTTTAAGACTGATACCATTCTTTTGGATTTAAATCACGCATTTAGCTCTAAGTTTGTCTCCTGCCTCCACAGAATAAATTCATATGTGTAAACAGGCTTATTTGAATGACCCGTATTACATAAAACAATTATTCTACTCGAATTATAAAATTAACGTAAGCATTCTTTGATCTTGATTCTGGTGCAACACGTACTGCTACCCCTGTGTCTGGTGATGTACTTGGCCCCTTGGTTTTATGAGCAGTGGGCTCATCAACGTGCACAAAGTCAATAAATCGATTACGTTCCAGTTGTGAATCAGCCCGCTTGTCTGAGGTACTCTTTCCTACTTGATGCACGTGTGTTTGCAACGCATCTTGTTGAAAACTACCCACTTCATTTGATACACCGTTACTGCTCTGTCGATCATCCTTATTGGGATCTTGAAAGGAGTCGTTGCGCTCTTCATTTACGCCTCGTAAGAAAACACCTCGTAAGTCTGGTAATTTGAATGATTGTGTTGCATCACTTCCCTTGTAATCACCCCAATAGTCCTGCACTACACTGAGCAGAATAGGATACCTGGAGGCCAGTAAATATTCTCCATTACAGAGTTTCCATCTATCTGGAATTGTATTTAATGGCCCAGGCCATGCAACTACCGTCCCGACTGGTGAATTAAATTCTGACATATTTTGTGTATTTTTAGAATGAATAGATTATAATATTACCTTCAACAAATAGCCTCAATTACATTCATTTATTAGAGTAAAAGAAAGCTTGAGAAATCCTCAATGATCGGCTTAAATCTCCAATGTTACGAAGCTTCTCCACGACATCTATCCTGGTTAAGTCATCAATATCAAATGCGCTTAAATCTGCAGCTTCTATATGTGCATTGATCTTTTCAAAGTTTGAGTCATTTCCATTCATGGGTTTTAAATTTTATTTCTTTAATAATTTCTACCAATTTCATAAACACCCCCCACCCACTCAACCCCACAAAACACCATTTACCCCTCCCCAAAAAAGGGGATTTAAACTTCGACAGGATCATATAATGGAAAGACTACGCGTAGTTCTATGATCGCCTACTTAATCAATACTTCACGAACCCTTTCTGCACCGCCAGTTTAAGTAGCGTAGCGATATTTTTTGCATCGAATTTGCTAAGCAGATTCTTGCGGTGGGAATCTGCGGTATGCTTGCTGATAAAAAGTTTGTCCGCTAGTTCGGAGGTGGTAAGGCCATCAGCCAGCAGTTGCAGTACTTCTTTCTCCCTGCGGGTGAGTTGCACTTGTGATTCCTTTCTATGATAACTTCTGGACAGAGTTTGGGTGACTTCCTGTCCAAAATAGGTGTCGCCGTTTTTCAGCTGCTCAATGGCAGTTAGTATTTCAACTCTACCGGTGTTTTTCAGTATGAATCCATCTGCTCCTACCTCCATCAGTTGCTTGATGAATTCGGCATCATTGTACATTGTTAAAATAAGTACCCTAACGTGGGTAAAGTCCTGTTTTAGTATTTTGGTCACCTCCACACCATCCATGACTGGCATGTTAATATCTATGATGGCAATGTCAATGTTGGTGTTCTTAATGGTGTCAATCACTTGCTTTCCATTTAATGCCTCAGCCACTACGGTTACGCTGGGGTCGTCTTCCAATATGGACTTGATACCATCAATTACCACCTGGTGATCATCGGCCACCAACAGTTGCACAGGGGTGGTTATTTCATTCATAGAGGAACATCAACAGTTATGGAGGTACCGTATCCGGGACGGCTATCGATATGAACCTCACCGTTCAATCGTTGGGCCCGTACCAAAACATTCCGCAATCCCATACCCTCGCTTTGTAATTCCGGGTCAAATCCAATCCCGTCATCCTCTACCATCAAGGTAATATCGGATGATTTGTGATAGGTAATTTGGATGGTAATGTTATTGGCCCGGGCGTGTTTCAAAATGTTACTAAGCAGCTCCTGGACTATGCGGTAAAGGTTTAATTCAATCCGGCCCCGTAATCGAACATCCTTCATATTGTTTTCCAGCAGTTCAACCTGTATCCTGTTACTGCTTTCCAGGGTACACTTTAAGTCCTTTAAAGCGGAATATAAACCAAATTTATCCAGTACTCCGGACGCCAGGTCATGGGCAATTTGCCTGGTTTCCTTAATAGTTTCATCCAGTAAGCGGGAGGCCACCTTATGCTTATCCAGATTTCTTGATGCTTGTCCAGCATCGTAATGTAGCTTTACCGCAGCTAACTTGCTGCCCAACCTATCATGCAATTCTTCCGCTATCCTATGTCGCTCCTTCTCCTGGCCTTCCATTAAGGCATTCAGCGAATTGATCTCTTGTTGCTGTAGCAATTGGTTGATCTCCTGTTGGTGCAACTCTCGGTTTTGTTCGCCGATTCTTTTCAAATGCCTCTGTCTATTCCTAAAAGTGCTGTAAGCACTCAGTAGCACCACGAACACCAGAATCAAACCTGCGAATAGATAATTCCTTTGGGTGGTTCTCAATTGCAGCTTGGTGGTATTGATTTCACTTTGACGCACAACCCTCTCCGTTTCATATTTTGTCCGTAGCTCGTTGATCTGCAAAGCATTTTGCTCATCGTATAGTTCTTCCTGCAGGTGATAGGCCTTTTCGAAAAATATTAAGGCGCTGTCTTTAAGATTGTCTTCTAATAACAGTAAGAATATATTGGTACTTAATTTGATATTCAGTTCGGTAAGATTTAACCTTTCCACTATTTCCAAACTTCGCCGGTAGTACCATCTCGCAGAATCCAGGTTACCTAAAATGTAGTGGCTATAACCCACATTGTTATGGGACTCAGCCAGCTTGGGCCAGTTTCCATTAACCCGTCTCAGGTTGAGCGCATTTTGATAATAGTAATATGATGAATCTCCATTTTCCAATTGTTCAAAGGCCAGCCCTATGTATTTACGGTATTTGACAGGTCATCCGGTGAGGACTTGGTACTTATTTTACAGGTATAGGCTTTCTCTAAAAATAGTAGTGCAGAATCTGGTTTGCCCTGATTCAGATATTCAAGACCGATATTGTTTAAAGACTGGCCTATTCTAATGGAATCGGAAATTTCTTCAGCCAGATACAGGGCAGTAAAAAAATGCTTTAAAGCCTGCTGGTTATTATCCCTGCCTCCCTCAATGGTACCTAAAAACAAATGGGATAATGGCCTTAACTCAGAATTTAAACTGTCCCTTATTACAAGCGCCTGGATAAAATGCTGGTGTGCACTTGAATAGTCCGCTAAGTATCTATATATCTTGCCAATTTGATCATGATAATAGGCCACTTTAGTGGGTTGATCTTCCTGTTTGAAATTCGAAATCAGAGTTTCATAGATGCCAATGGCAGCAAAATACTGGTTCTCCCGCAATAAGGAGTCCCCACGTTGATTGTAATACTCTGCTGAGTCGGGTTGATCCAATTCAACAGGATTTTGTGGTAACCCCACAATGGAGTTGGCACAAAACCAGAAACAAAGAGCCGCTTTGAGGTAGTCAAATTTCCTAGTGTTCGTCAAATTTAATTTTTATCATCATGGATCGTAACTCCCTTTCCCACCACCAGGCCCATCTAACAGGTCAAAATTCTGTGATGAAACCATCTTAGCTAGTTTTACATGAACCACTTGTTCATTAGCTCCAATGTCTCTAGTTAACTCCAAATGGCAATGATACATCTCATTATGTGATAGTTCCGAAGTATCACGATCTTCTACAATCATATATACATCCCTTACACCTTCGCTATTTACGTTGCCAGCTATTAATCCTTGGCCGCGGTCTGGCTTTAAATTATCCTCCAAAAGTGTTACTGCAGATAAAATATAATCATTACCGTTCTTTTGTTCAAGGTTTACATAAGGTTCATTTCTTTCCATGCCCAGTTGATTTATAGTTTTAAGATTGTAAAATTTTAGTTTATAAAAAACATCAACTTTCTACAAATAAAATACCCCAAGAAAGGCTAGTTGTTGATCCCTATTTTATGGGATTTCTTTATAAAAACTCCACGTTTCAACATGTAACCAATCAATATAATTTCGGAAACATTTGGGTACGAGTCAATCCCTAAAAGATACTGTTTTTATACCCAGAGTCAACCAACGGTCGTTCGGGCCTTACTAATAGGGTTAGAACATTACATTCTCGACGGTACTTCGAGAATCAGCCGACTAGGAAAGATAATGCCAAATAACAACCCTTTCTCCTCTAACCCTTCTTCAACCCTGGAGTGATCCGTCCATAAGCTGTTTCAGCCCTCTCAAGGTTTTGATTCTAGAAGGTTTGATCATCGCATTTACTTAACTAAACCTATGGATCCCTGACCGTACTTTCCCTACATCCCTAAAGTGATCATGGTTATTGATCTTAATTCCATTTGTTTGGCCGAACTAGTTAGATAAATACTTTTACCAGAATAAGAAATTGATAATTTACTAGTAAATTAGTTATCAAACTAAACTCAACGAAAATGGCAAAATTCAGTATTATCAAAGGCAAAAACGACCAATTCTACTTTAATCTTAAAGCAAATAACGGCGAGAAGATCCTGCAAAGTGAGGGCTATAGCGCCAAATCTGGAGCCGAAAATGGTATATCCTCGGTACGGAAAAATGCCGACGATGACGACAGGTACGAAAGAAAAACCTCCTCAGATGGCAAGCAATACTTTGTGCTAAAAGCAGGAAATGGAGAGATCATCGGCACCAGTGAAACTTACAACTCCGAACAAGGTATGGAAAATGGCATCGCCGCGGTAAAGCGAGATGCGCCGGGAGCGGGAAATGAGGATCTAACCTAGAGGTAAACAATTTTCCCATTCTTATAAATAGATATTTAGGCGTATTTCTTGGTTTCATCGGCAAGGGATCGTTGGAGTAACCCCGTGCCAGTCCGTCCGGAACCTGCCTATGATGATTTGGTGGTATTATGTCGGATTAAGCAGAGTCCATTGGAAGCTGCTAAGGATAGACATTGATAGCCAAAGCTGGCACAGACGAAGAATGGCCCTGCCGGCCGCAATCATCTATAGTGAAAAGCTGGCTTAGCCAGCCAGAAGCTGCTAGCGGAGTGTGGGTATTGTCAACGAAGCGGTTACAGCGAAGGTTGGTCAGTATCAACCATAGTTAAAAAGTGAAGACCGGATTTTCGTTTCATCAACAATTTGAAATGGCTTGTTAACTTGGTTAAGCGGATAAAACCTGGAACCCATAATGTAATGGGTTCGTTTTAAGAAGGACCAACCATATATCCGAGATAAATATCCCGGACGCATACCAGAAATTCAATTAGACTTGTAATTATTCATCTCTATCGACAATACCCCAATATTATCAGATCTGCAAATGGAAAAGCTTGAGGTTTTCTTCGATAAACACATCCCTTTCATGGACAGTACTGGACTTATAGAAGGCTTTAGTGTTATAAAAAAAATAAAAAAGAGAGAGTTTTTATTAAAGCCCAATCAAAATTGTTCATTCTTAGCTTTTGTAAAAAAAGGGAAGTTTAGAGTGTATTTCATAGATAATAATGGCACGGAGGTTACAGTTTGGTTTTCTTGGGAGGGAATGATGGTAGGTGATCTTCTCGCTTTTTACAAAAATTCCAAGGCATTATTTTATGTCCAGGCGATCGATGATTGTGAGGTCGCTATTATTCCCAAAGATAGACTGGAACATCTTTATAACAGTAACCCAGAGTACTTGCAATTTGGAAGAAGATATGCGGAATATGTTGCCGTCAATGTCATGGAAAGAATACTGACCTTGCAGGTAAAGTCACCTAAAGAAAGATACCTGGAACTTTTATCCAATCCCAACTATATGCAACAAATACCTTTAAAGTATTTGGCATCTTATCTAGGCATTACAGACTCTTCCTTAAGCAGAATACGAAGGAGAATTTCCTGATATTGCACGCTATCTTACCCAAATTGGGCTTTTCTAGACCTAAAAATTGACAATAAGTAAATTAAACGAATCCACCGGCTTTTATATAGCCAAAAAAAGTAATCGCTCCAATCCCGCCTCCGGTAAAATTACTTAGCGAGTCAGAATAGAAAGTATGGTACACTGATTAGACAATTCAAAAGATAACTTGTAAGCGTTATCTGGTTAAAATATAAGGTGATTTTCTTGCCCAAAGTCAAGTGCATTGATGAATGTGCTTCTGACATTTGTATTATAAATCATTGTAAGTGGTACACAGAGTGTTCGGTCATCTTAAAAAAAGTTTCAATCACCATTTTTTTTGGTGTGTGTATTATTATATCCTTCCACATCCTAAAAAAGCCTTTAAAAAAATAGATGCCATTATGTCTATACTTCCCCACGTAAGCAGGGAGAAGCACTTATTTGGCTCGGTAGAATGGCGATATAAGAATAGACCTATCGGCCATATTCACGGAAATCATGTTGTGGACATTCTTTTTCCTAAAGAAATTCAGTTGGATTTATTAAAAGAAGGTAGAGTGGTCCAAAATAAATATGCGAAGAACGGAATTTCATTGTACCTGAAGAACAGTGAGGATATCCCTTATGCTATCATGTTATTGGAGAAATCCTACCATTTGGTAAAATCAAGAATTGATAAACATGAGAAAATATAATGAAAAACTATATCCATTTGAAAGCAAATGGATAAATATTGATGGAAACAGGTTGCATTATGTTGATGAAGGAACGGGCAAGGTAATTTTATTCAGCCACCCTCCAGTAGCCTCATCATTCATGTATCGCAAATTTATTAAAGTCCTCAAAAATAATTACCGATGCATTGCCATCGACTACCCAAAATTTGGACTTTCTATCGCGAATGTCGACTACAAATTGGGTATTGAAGAACAAAGTAAAATCCTTGAAAAATTTATTTTAAAACTTAATCTAAATGACATTTACATTCTTGGACACGATACTGGTGGACCGTCAGCATTTGGAGCAGTACTAAATCATCCGAATTTGTTCAAGGGAATGATTCTAACGGATACAATCATCTACCCTATTAGCGAATATAAAAAGCTGACTACTATGCTTGGACTCGTTGGAGGGCAGTTTTTCTCTTGGTTCAATGCTACCACCAACTTCTTAGTATATGGAACCTATAAATATGGCGTAAAGACAAGAAAATTAACCAAGGAGGAAAGAAAAGAATATAAGCGAATGTTCAACACCCGCTCAAAACGAAAACATATAACACAAATGCTTTTCGACCTCAAAGAAAGTGAAGGATTTATGAAAAAAATAAAGCAGGGATTTGAAACAACACTGAACTCTAAACCAACACTTCTGATTTATGGAGAAAATGACCCCGTACAGCAACTTGGTATTGCTGATAGAATCCATCAGTTGATGCCAAAATCGGAATTGTTCCTAATCGAAAAGGAAGGACACTTTCCGCATGAAGGACAACCGAAGCAAATGAGTGAAATCATTCATCAATGGGTTTATAAAATTGAACAATGTGAAAATTAAATAATTGGTCTATGGTACAATTCCATTAATACCACTTGACCACGCCGAAAGTTAAGGGGACGCACTCATCCACAGGATACTTTGCCTCTACTTGAGTAATTATAAAATGACCCAATTGCCAGAGTAAGAAATACCCTTATTCATGTTCTCGGACAAACTGCCTACAAAAAGGACTGCCTGGAACGCCTAAAAGAGCCATTGCTCATTAAAAGTATATGGTGGTAGTTTTTCATAAAAAATTGAAATAACTTCTGCCGTGGATCGTAGACAATTCTGTAAAACCTCCCTGGTGGCCTCCGGGGCCTTAAATCTGGGGGCTTTCGGCATCAGCACTGACCACCAAAAGACCCACCTGCTCTCCCTGAGTTTTGATGATGGCTTTAAAAAATCGTTTTATAGAATCGCGGAGATCCATGAAAACTATGGCCTTCAGGCTTGTTTGAATGTAATTGCTACCGGTCACCTAAAAAGTTTTAATACCGAACCAAAATGGATCCCCCAACAGATTTTGGGAGATTTCGATGATTGGAATAAGCTTAAACAGCGCGGGCATGAAATCATGCCCCATACCTGGGAGCACCTGAATCTCACCGAGATCCCATTTGAAAAGTCCAGGGAAAATATTGAAAAGTGCTTGCGTTATTTTGAAGAAAACCTGACAGGTTATACTTCCGAAGTGGCGGTATATAACTTTGCCTACAACGCCTCCACCCCTGAACTGGAAGACTTTGCCATGAGCAAAGTGGCGGCTATCAGGACCGGTGGATGGTTGGTATTAAAAGACGCCAAAGTAAATGCTCTTCCGGTAACCGAGTTGCCCCTTCGGCTTGGGTGCTGGGGGCATGGCCCGGATTTCTGCGACGACTATGTGGAACGGGAAGTAAACGAATTTCTAGCTGGTAGAGGAGGCTGGCTGATCTTAAACCTCCACGGATTAGATCAAGAAGGATGGGGACCGGTTAGCACCAGCTATTTGGATAATTTGCTTAAACGACTCATTGAGATTGACCATTTGTTAGTGCGGCCAACCGGCGAAGTCATAGCCCAATTAAATAAGTAAGAAGGCAAATTATCTATTTTCGCTATTAAATTAAGTCAAGACCAAAAATTGGCTTTAAAACTGATGCTGCTATAATCAAATATTCTTTAGATCCCAACTGTCATGAAACCACTTAGCTTACTGATTTTACTAGCTGTTTTTTCTCTCAAAACTGCGGCCCAGGACACCATATCAGCGGAAGTGAGAAAATTTGTATCCTACGAAAGGGGCAGTTACCTGTTACAAAATCTTTCCCTGGTTGACGGCAATGGGGATGCTCATCGAAGTGATATGGACATTTGGATACAGGGGGAGATAATACAAAAAATAGGTGTCAATTTGCCTGTTCCCCATGGGGCCACAGCCATCGATATGACCGGTAAATCCGCCATCCCGGGACTGGTTATGCTTCATGAACACCTATTCTATCCTAAAGCCACTCCTGAACCCTACTACGGGGTTGATCAAATGAGCTACTCTTTTCCTCTGCTGTATCTCGCTGGTGGAGTGACTACCATGCGGACTGCCGGCAGCATCATGCCTCAGGCAGATGTTAACATCAAAAAATGGATCAACCAGGGAAAAATACCCGGACCTAAAATAGATGTTACCAGCCCTCATATGGATCGTGAAGGCCTGCCCATAGTGGAGTTTTTCACTTTTGATAGTGCAGAGGAAGCAAAAAAACAAGTTGACTTCTATGCTGACTTGGGTGCTACCTCCATCAAAGTCTATAATTTCATCACCCGCGAGGACTTGGAATCGATCGTAGAAGCAGCGCATGCTAAGAATATGAAAGTAACCGGTCATTTATGTTCGGTAACCTATCGTGAAGCTGCTGATATTGGCATTGATAATATTGAGCATGGGTTTGGTTCATGCCCCGATTTTTTAATTGAAAAACAACCCGATCAATGCGATCCGTTTATGACCCAGAGCTTGATCAATGCCGACCCTGACTCAGAATTGGTAAATGGCCTGATCGATCATATGATTGAAAAGAATGTGGCCTTAACTACTACCATAAATGTCTGGGACCCCTACACCAACCGGGAAGTAGTACCTGGAGGGGGCATTGAAGCCTTGGCTCCCTTGGCAAAAGATAAGGTCTATCGAAGATGGGCCAGTAAACAGGGGAAGGATTCCCTTGACTACTTGGTCTTTAATAAACTAAAGGTCCTGGACAAAAAGTTCCATGATGCCGGAGGTCTGCTGGTCGCCGGTACTGACCCCACTTATGACGGCCGTATTGTACC
Source organism: Cyclobacteriaceae bacterium (assembly GCA_965224285.1). GTDB lineage: Bacteria > Bacteroidota > Bacteroidia > Cytophagales > Cyclobacteriaceae > JAJCYK01. The sequence continues at coordinate 33,291 of OZ245043.1, read as the reverse complement.
GGGTTATGCCAATATGCGCTTGTTGGAAATACTGGTAGAAATGGGACTTAGTATGCCGGAAGCAGTCCGGGTTTGCACTTTGAATGGAGCCAAGTATTTAGAACTAGACCAAAGCATTGGCACCATTGAAGAGGGAAAAATCGCCGATCTGATTATCATGAATGAAGATATAACCCAAAATATAGCCTCTATCAGATCAGATAAAATCGTCTTTAAAAATGGTATAGGGTACCATTCAAGCTTGCTTTTTAAAGCTGCGGAGGGGATGGTGGGAATTCGGTAGACCCCTCACATACACTAACATCCACAATCAATGAGATATTACCTTTATATTCCGGCATTGACTACCCTGATTGCTTCATGCGCCCTGCAAGATTCATTTAATCAGGAGCAAGCAACAACCGAAATCTTAAGGTTGCACAACCTGCAGCGGGATTATCATTTCAATAAAGATTCTATAGCTTTTGCCGATCAACTATCGGATACCTATTTCCATATATATATGTATCGTAGCAACTTATAAATGAAAGATATTGTAACCATTATTGTTGCGGAGAGGCGGGCGCTTATCAATGGGCTAATGATCTCATTTCTTCTTATCCTGCCCTTCACGTTTTTACCGGCTATTATTAAAAATGGCCTCTCAGTCTCCACATTTACAGAAAGATTTAATGACTCGATCCTATACTCTTTCGGATTTGCATTAATAGTAATAATTGCAGCTGTAGTTCATAACTACCACGGACTTGTTACCCGTAAATGGTATTTTGAAAAACCCGCTTTTAAAGATTTGGACTTCTACGGCAGAATCGATGGAGTTGCTAGTGTATCCCGTGACCTGGAAACACTATTGCTTGGGAAAATAGGTAAATACTTCTTTCGATTGAATTTGATTGACACCGATAAAAGAAAATCCATTTTGGAAATAGTTCCGCTTATCGACCAAACCAACAAAGAAAAAGCAATTGAAAAGCTGAAAAGGGAATATGATTTCCAATCCGACTTTTTCTTTGGGGTTAAAGTCAGGTTAAATGAAATTGATCTTGACGATCCCCAAGTAATTCGAAAAATTTTAATTGACCTGGCAGAAGTACTTGAAAAATTGGACTTCGTTAGCCTGGAAGTGGATGAAAACGAATTGGAAATGGATTTAAAGGATAGATAGCTCAGGCATGTGAGTCAGTTGCCTCCAAAGCCTCACTTTAACAAACGACTTATTGCAAGAAAAGCCCACTGTGGTCTACTTAAACCCCAACTCCTTAATCGCTTTATGACTAATAGCAATGGCCTCTTCAGGCTGTCTGCCATCAAAAGTACGGTCTTGTTCCACAAAATAGTATTCCATCCCCGACAGTTCTTTCTTGGTTAAAATATGGGCAAAATCTATGGTGCCTTCTCCTACCGGGCTAAATCTCCCTTGCTCATCCATATCCTTTACGTGCCAGGACTTAAAACGTCCGGGATACTTTTCGAAATAAGCTATAGGATCAACCCCGGCCTTGGTGGCCCAATAGAGGTCCATTTGGAAATTCACCAGCTCTGGGTCCAGGTTTTCCAGCAGGTAATCCAATATCACATTTCCTTCGGCATCCTTTTTGAATTCGAAATCATGATTGTGGTAGAGTAATTGTAAGCCGGCTGCATTACACTTTTTGCCCAAGGTATTGAGAATATCAGCCAGATCTTTGGAAGTACCTTCCATACTAAGTACGCCGGTTTCCCGGTTGTACTTGAACATACCCATGGGGGGCACCGGTACTACAAAATATTTAAAGCCGGCAGCCTGCACATCCGCAATCATGTCATCGGCATTATCCAGGGTGACGCTACTCTGGTGGGTACTGATTGGCTGAAGTCCAAGTTTAATAACATACGCCTTAAATTCCTGGGGCGCCATGCCATAAAATTCACCCTCCTTATAACCGGCTGCTTCAATGTTTTGATAGCCAATATCCGCTACCTTTTGCAGGGTTTTCTGGGGATTTTCACCCATCATATCCCTTACCGTGTAAAGGGCCAGGCCTCCCACCTTATCCTGTGCCTGCCCGGTATAAAACCCTATAACCAGAGCGATCAATAGATATAACTTCTTCATGCTTGTGCCGAATTGTTTTTAAAGGTTTAGCCTTGAATAATAATCAAAATGTACTTCAGAAACTATAAATTAATCAGCATTTTCCTAAAATACGGGACAATATTCGGGCTGGTAATGTCCCGGTACAGGGCAAGCACTGGATCTTTTATCTTATTCAATGAAGAAGTATGAAAGATGTGTCGAAGGCAGTGTAAGCAGGATTAAGAATATACCGGTTGCGCTGCCTTTGGTCTTGGTCAAGTACATAAAAAGCCACCATCCACCACAAAATTACTACCGGTTATCCAGTCGGCCTCTTCCCCCAGCAGATATAATACCATGCTGGTAACATCCCTGGGCTGGCCCAGTCTTTTTATGGGCAGGTGGGAGGCGGTTTCTTCCAGGATGGTCTCCGGGTTGTCAAAGGCCTTCACCGAGTCTTTCAGCAGGGGTGTCATGACTTGTGCGGGCGAAACCAGGTTGATCCTCACTGCCGGACCGTAATCCAAAGCGATTTGTTTTACCAATATGGGCAAAGCCCCTTTGGAGGCGGCGTAGGCTGGGTGTTCGGGAAATGCATGGGTGGCGGCCACTGAGCCTATGATCACGATCCGGCCGCTTTTTTCAAGGTGGGGCATTGCGTATTTCAACAGGTAAAACACGGCGGATAGATTGGTGGCTATGGTATCCTCCCAATCTTCCAGGGAGAGCTCATGTACCCGGCCAATTCCCAGTTGACCGGCGGCCAACACCAAAGCATCCAGTGTTTTATACCCATTCACAGCCGTCTCTATCAAGTCCTGATTAGCCTGGGGAGTTTTTATGTCGCCGGGAATAAATAACATGCCCTGCTCTTCGAGTTCCGCACCCCGGGCTCGATCCCTCCCTCCTGCCACTACGTTGGCTCCTTTATTTGTTAAGGTTTGTGCTATATCGCGGCCTATACCGCTGGTGGCGCCGGTGACGATAATGGTTTTATTTTTAAATTCCATAGCTATAAGTTAGCCAGCATTTGATTCATGTCAAAAGCCGATGCCTCCAATGAATAAGATTATGTCAATCAAGCTTACCTTTTAAAATGCGTATTTAGTCTATCTCCCTGATTCAGTATTTTGGAAGTATTTTTTGTATTTTAATCAATATGGCTCAAATCCGTCAACTTGCCGCAATTATGTTTACCGATATCGTGGGCTATAGTGCCTTAATGGAAGAGGATGAGCAAAAAGCATTTGATCTACTTATCAAGAATCGAAATATACAAAAGCCTATAATCGAAAAATATAATGGGGAGTGGTTAAAGGAAATGGGAGATGGCGTACTTGCCAGCTTTAGCACTGTAACCGAAGCAGTAAACTGTGCCAAAGAAATTCAGCAAGCCTGCCTTTATGAATCCGATTTAAGCCTTCGCATAGGGATACATCAAGGAGAAGTTATTTTTGATGGTAAGGATGTATTTGGCAGGGGCGTCAATATCGCTTCTCGTATCGAACCTTTAGCTCCCGCCGGCGGAATACTGGTAACTGAAGCTGTGCATAATTCTATATTAAATAAGCTTGACATAGAATCCACCTTCATACAGGAAAAACGGCTTAAAAATGTAAAAAAACCAGTTAAACTTTATGAGGTACATGTGGATGGTACAGACTATTCTGACGCAAGTAAGTCAACTGTCTACCCACATCAATTATCCATTAGGTTAAGTAAGCCAAAGAAGTTAGCTCTTTCTGTTGGCGCATTATTAGTCGCCGTGTTGTTGACGTATATAATATTTTCCAAGGTTAAGGACCAGCCATCATCGGCTGATCAGTTTCCTGAGTATATCGACAAATCTATTGCGGTGCTTCCATTTGCCAATATTAGCGATGACCCCAACCAGGAGTACTTTAGCGATGGTATGATGGAAGAAATTTTAAATCACTTGGTTAAAATTGAAGACCTACAAGTCACCTCAAGAACCTCCGTAATGCAATACAAGAAACCACACAAACTATCAGCGAAATTGCCGAAGATTTGGGAGTCTCTACCATACTAGAAGGCAGTGTAAGAAAGTCTGATAATCAGGTAAGAATAACAGTTCAATTGATCGATGGAAAAACGGACAGACACCTGTGGTCAGAAACCTATGACCGCACCCTAGAGGATATTTTTGTAATACAAAGTGAGATCGCTCAATTAGTAGCGCTCTCGTTACAAGCAGAGATCAGTCCGGAAGCGCTTAAAAGTATTGAATCCCGTCCAACGACGAATATGGAAGCCTATAACTTATGGTTGGAGGGAAACTTCATTTTACCTCCAGATTCGGGGTCGTTCCAGACCGCTATGGATTATTGGAAAAAAGCCCTTGAGTTAGATCCTGAGTTTGCTCCTGCCTATGCCTCATTAGGTGATTTTTGGCTTTCTGGTGGTGGTTTTACCGGATCTATGGAACGTGAGGATCTGCTAGAAAATGCTAAGAAAAACCTTATGCGTGCTATTGAGTTGGATCCCGATTATGCCATTGCTCATGAACACCTTGGGAATCTCTATCTATGGTATTATTGGGATTTTGAAGCAGCAAATAGAGAATTTACAAAATTAAGGAACCTAAGCCCTTCTTCCGTAAACGGTGGATTAATAGATTTTCTGAATGCTTCTGGAAAGTTCGAGGAAGCCATATTAATGTCAGAAAAACGTGTGAGTATAGATTCAAAAAATCCCAACGCATGGGCCACAGCAGGGCTAGGTTATTATCTAGCTGGAAAAACTGAAAAAGGAAATGAGTTTTATCGTAGGGCCCTGCGCCTGTTTCCTGAAAGTCAAAGACGTTGGTTCCTGGAAGTAGAGGCTGCAAGGGCTTTCCTATGGGCGCATGAATACCAGGAGGTTATTAAAATTCTCAGGACCCTTCTGGAAGCTCACCCGGATTATAGATTTCCCAGAGTGCTGGCCACTTTGGCCATTGCCTACTATCATATAGGTGAAATAGAAAAAGCAAATACACTTTTAGGGGAACTAAAAGAGCGAAGCAGGATTTCAACAGGAGGCAGTCCTTCATTTTATACGTCTATGGTCCATGCCCAAATGGGTCAGGTGGATGACGCATTCGAATGGCTGAATAAAGCCTATAACGACCGTGAGGTCGAAATGTATTGGTTAAATGTGGAGCCTCCATTCGAGCCAATTTATAGCGACCCACGCTGGCAGGAAATGGTGGCAAAGATTGGGTTTCCTAATTGAATCGAAACCATCCGTTAAGAGAGTTTATAACTAATTGCAAACCTGATAATCATAGAATGAATCAATGGACATTTTTGAAAGATTACCCTCAGGTGAGGAGGTCCCCATGGACGATCCGGATTATGTACAGATCCGGGAAGCGGTCAATCGCACTATGGAATTAAGTACTAAGTTGAACGGGGCTACAAACATAGATGAGATCCGAGGTTATTTAAGCGAGATCATCGGATCTTCCGTCCCAGAAACTACCGCAGTATTTACTCCGTTTTATACCAATGTGGGGCGGAATATAACACTGGGCAAAAATGTATTTATAAACCATGCCTGCAGTTTTCTGGATCTGGGAGGTATTACCATTGAAGATCATGTTTTGATCGGGCCCAGGGTAAATATCACCTCTGAAAATCATCCGGAAGAAATCGACAACAGTATGACCTTGATCCCCATGGAAGTGATCATAAAGCAAATGTTTGGATCGGGGCCGGAGCCACTATCCTACCTGGGGTGACGGTGGGCCGTAATGCTGTGGTGGCAGCAGGTGCATTAGTCAATAAGGACGTGCCTCCCAATACTGTGGTAGCGGGACTGCCTGCAAAAGTAGTTAAAGAATTGCATTAACCATTAATAGGTATTCGATATGAAAGATTTAATATTAGCCACCGCTGGCTTAATACTGATGACCATGTCCTGTAATGGTCAGCGTGAAGACCCTAAGGAAACGATGAACACTACTAAAACAGAATCTATCTTCCCGCAGGGACAAAAAGGTCTCTCTGATTATTTTACTGGCGATGCCTATAACTACCCTCTGGTGGATGCGGATTCCATCTACACCACTCTGGCTGGACATGTCCATTTTGAACCAGGAGCACGAAGCCATTGGCATTCCCATCCGGCCGGACAAATTTTAATGGTAACCAGCGGGGTAGGATACCATCAGATCGAAGGGCAACCCCTAGAAACCATTAAAAAAGGGGATGTGATCAAATGTCCGCCCAACACCAAACATTGGCATGGCGCGTCGGCGGACCATGAGATGACTCATATCTACATTATTCCGAATACCGAGAATGGTATAGTAGAATGGATGGAGCCAGTGACCGACCAACAGTATCATAGCAATCAATGAGCAAGGACAAAGAACATCACCTCAAAAAATACTCATCCCAGACCTTTTGGTAATAGTTGTTATAGAACACTCTATTTGCCAAACATGGGTATTGATCAATGTTTTACCGGGATAACAGATATCTTCCTACCAATCACCCTTGATTTCCTCAATTTTATGAACCTAATCAATCAAACTGGAAGCCTATAAAACTGTTCATATTTCTCACCAACCTTCTAGTAGTTCTTTACAGGCTTATTGAGAAGAAAAAAAATAGTCTTTTTGGGGCTAAAAAATTATTATGACGAAATTTAAACAGGGTAAATAACGGTCGGTTATGTGCTATGACCAAAAATAAGCAATGAAACACGAAATAATTAGGTTTTGGAATTCCATTGTAACTCGATTTGCCCTGTTCTTCACCGGGTTGAACATCCTGGCCATTCTGATTGCCGGATATCTGGTATACCAGCTGGCAGCTGAGGTGATCATCACTTACAGCCAAGACCGGATGCGGTATACCTCCAATCTGGCCAGCCAGGCTTTCTACTCCCTCTTGAACGAGGTGGCCAATGACATTGCGGTAATCTCAAACAACCCGGTGCTTAATAATTATATCAATGCTGCTTCACCGGATCGATTACACGATCTTCAGGATCTATTCTCGGTAATATTAGCCAACAAAGCCCATTATTTTCAAATCCGCCTGCTGGATATCAACAACCGTGGCAAAGAAATTCTGCGCTATGAAAAAATGGGTGAAGTGGTCACGCGCACTCCGGAAGACGAACTGCAATTCAAAGGAGATCGAAATTACTACCAGGAAGCGGTGACCACACCCCGGGCTTCCTACTATTACTCCGATATAAACCTCAACGAAGAGTTCGGAGCGGTGAGTTATCCACTTACCCCTACCCTGAGGGCGGTGGGTCAGGTATTTGACCACCAGGGAGATCTGGTAGCGCTTCTGGTAATCAACGTAAACTTATCCGGTTTTTATCACCAGCTAAAACAGATTATGGAATCTGCAACCCAGCTAATGCTGATCAATGAGGAAGGTGAATATTTGTTTGCCCCAGATCCGGACAAACGTTTCGGCCAGCAACTCAACCACAACCATACATTCGGCAATGACTTCGATATAAACATAAGTCAGCTGGTTACTAATATTGATGATTATCAATTTATTCAGGACCAGAGTGGCAATAGTTTTCTCTATCATATGGTACCTCTACCCTATTCTAAGGGGCAGAAAATTTACCTGGTAAACCTGCTTGAAGATAACTTGCTGTTTAAAAGTGCCCACTTGGTGCGTAATGACTCTCTGAAGATAGTAGGGCTGATCTGCCTGATTGCCACTATTGTGGTTTTCTTGTTCACCCGGATTTCCTCAAGACGTATTAATCAAATAACCCAGGCGATCAGTGCCTATGAAGAGGGGAATACCAGTGAAGGTTCACGGCTTCCTGAAAATCGTAAAGATGAAATCGGTATTCTGGCCCGTTCATTCAGCCGCATGCGTCAGCGCATCGACCGGCAATTGACTGATTTGAAAGCTGCTGTCAGCCGGGAACAAAAGGCCATAAGAGAGCGTGATGAATTTTTGCAAAACATGAGTCATGAGATCAGGACTCCATTAAATACCATCCTAGGGCTGTCGCAGCTATTAAGCAAGAATAATCCCAGGGATGATCAGCAGCCCATCATTGATTCATTGCGTAGAAGCACCTGGAACTTGTCCGGTCTGATGTCCGATATTCTCGATCACAACAAACTAATTGAGGGGAAATTATATATTGAGCACAGTCCGCAAAATATTTTCGAGCTGCTTTCGGACATACATGCCGGATACCAATACGAGGCCATAAACCAAGGCCTAATTTTCAAGTTATCCATTGCCGACCAGCTTAAGTCAGCACGTTATTTAACAGATCCTTTGAGGCTCAGTCAGATCGTTACCAATCTGGTAGTCAATGCCATTAAGTATACCGATAAAGGCACGGTTGAGTTGAAGGCAAAACCTTTGAAGGAAGATCCTCCTATGCTTGAATTGATTGTTACCGATACCGGTAAAGGCATCTCTGCTGATAACCTAAAAAACATCCAGGAGCGCTTTTACCGGGAAAAAGAGGTGATCTTAACTAAAGCAGAGGGCTTCGGGCTGGGCTTATCCATTGTCACTCAGCTGGTAGAGCTGTTTGGGGGTAAACTGGAAGTCACCTCTCAGAGAAACCAGGGTTCACAATTTAAGGTGCTGCTGCCTCTGTTGAAAGTAAAGTCTGCTGAAAAGCTATCTGACCCATCGGATAATGATACGGCTTTGCCCCAGTTGCGTGGCACTTACAGGGTGCTGCATATAGAGGACGACCCTTCCACTCTTTTGATGGTATCGCATATTCTGAACAAAGATCAGATCATTCTTGATCAAGCTAGGAATATGGATGAAGCCATTAAGTTTATTGAAGCACATCCACCCAATCTGATCCTTAGCGATCTAATGCTAGAAAATGACCTTATACATTCCCACTTAATACAGATCATAAAAAAGCTGAACACTCCTTTGATTGTGTTATCGGCGTTTGCCAACCCTGAGATGGAGGAGCTGGGCAGTTATTTTTTACAGAAACCTTTCGATGTGGATCATCTTTCTGACTTGGTGATAGCCATACTGGGAAGGTCGGAATATGATGAACCCCAATTGGAGGCAACCTATGATCAATATGACCGGGATCAGGTTAAGATTCGGAAATTTTTATCAATAGTGTTAAGTGAATTTGGGTCTTATTCACAACGGTTCGAAAAGGTGTTTGAAACCAGGGATGCTAAAGAATGGAAAGCTATAATACATAAGTTAACCACCCACATCAAGAATTTCCAGTTACAAAAATTGATGAGGGATTTACCTTCTCATCCCGATCAATTCGACAGGCGCCAACTCGTGCTAGTCAGAAATCACCTTCTATATTGCCTCTGTATTTTCAGGATCGAAAGCCGGATCAACTCAGCAGGTTGATCTTATGCATCAAATCTTTCTCGTAGCTGGCGCTTATCCCGATGCCATGATCACCAATAGTGATTTCCCCGGCAGAGATAGTTTCAATTTTATGAACATTCACAATACAGGAGCGATGTACCCGTTGAAAATAACCCGGTAATTTCTGTTCAAGCCCTTTCAATGTCATTAGGGTTAGTATTTTCTTACTACCTAATATTAATTCCGCATAATTTCCGGCTGATTTTATAAACCATACCTGGGAGAGATCAACCTTGATTAATTTATTGCCGTCTTTTACAAATAAGGAACTCTCTTCTACCTCACTGCTGCGGTAGAAATTCCTGGCTTTTTGTATACCCTGGTAGAATCGGGTAAACTCAATTGGTTTTACCAGAAAGTCCACTACTTGTTGATAATTATACGATTCCCAGGCGAAATCTTTATGGGCGGTTATCATGATCACCGCGGTGTCGCGATTGATTAATTGCAGAATATCCTTGCCGGTAATATCCGGCAGATCAAAATCCAGCAAGATTAGATCAAAATCATTCCTACCAATAAGGTTTGCTGATTCAAATCCACTGTTTGTAATAGTGACATTGGAGATCAAATCCACCTTGGAACAAAAGTGTACCAATAAATCACAGATCAGAGGATCGTCATCAACAATCAAACAATGCACGATTTATCAATTAATTTCCCGCGTTCATCATCCAAGTTAGCCAATTCATACATCTCTGTAATATGGATAAGTCAAAAGTTGTAGAATTAAGTTCTGGAACTCTCTAAATCATACCAAGCATGTCCAAAAAAAATTTACTTCTAGTGCTATCGGCGGTCATTTTCACAGGCACGGTAGCTTTTCAGGTGGGTGATTTTGACCTTCACCTGCTGCAAAGCCCAGGGGCCAAAATCGAAAATTATGTGCCTTCTGATTACGGGTTGGGCAGCAGTTATGTGGACAGTTTAAAAACTTATCCGGAGCTGGTGGATGGTCAAAGACAACCCTTTGAAATCTGGGAATATGCGGGCCGAGGTAAAAGCTCTTTTGGATCACCGCAACTTCCCATGGCCTTTGAGGACTGGCTGGCTTTTCATGAGAAGCAAAAGCCTCAATTAATGAAGGACGTAGAAGCATACATGGACAGCCGATTTGATTTTCATGGACAGGCCATTCCCGGTCAATTTATGTCAGGAGGAAGAAAACCTATCATGGCCGGACCAATTGCCAGGTTACCTGGGAATATAAAGTCATTTGAGGAATTGGCCGATTTATCCCCCGAAGAGATCAAACAACGGAATCTTTTTCCCTATAAACCACTGGCTCATCCACTGCAGACCATAGCACACATGGTTTTTCCACAGGTCTGGAATAAGGCCCATCCTGAACATATCCGCATTGATGTAGATCATGACTTTCCGGATGCCTATCTGCCGGAATTTCCTCCGCCCATGTTTTTGACCACCCACAAGGAGATGGGGGACATCACCCGGGGACAGGAGGTCACTCTAGGCAATTACTACGAAATTTTTGATGGCCTGTTAACCGCAGAGCAGATGGAAGGGCTAAAAGAATTGCTCAAGCCCACCCCCACCACCTGGTTTAATCATACCACCCATCGGGTAACCAAGGAGCCCAGCGCTGGCGTTTCCTGCTTTTCATGTCATGTCAACGGCCATACCAACGGAGCATTTGAATTGGCCCCCGATACCCGCCCCAATATGGCCCGTCTACGGGTTGAGACCCCATCCATGAGAGGCAATTATAACCTGATGCAGCTAGCCTCAAAGCGTTCAATAAGAAGCATGGATCATTTCGCTGAGGTAGAGGAATATTTTGACGGTGATCCAGGTATGCAACAAGCCATAGGACCCAGGTCCCAAAAAAGGGAAGTGACCAACCGCATGGGAGACTTCAATGCCATACTCGATTTTCCCCCGGCGCCAAAATTGGGCCCGCTGGGAAACCTGATAGAGGAAAAAGCCACCGAGGTGGAATTATTAGGCGAAAAGATCTTCAGAGGAAAAGGAAAATGCATACAATGCCACTCTGGGCCGGCGTTTGTCGACGACTACCTACATGATCTTCAGGTGGAGCGCTTTTACAAGGGAAGACCGGAGGGACCCATCAAAACATTTCCGTTACGAGGAATTAAAGACTCTCCACCTTATTTGCATGACGGCAGATTACCAACCCTGGCGGATGCAGTAGAGTTTTTCAACCTGATCCTTGAGTTAGGGTTGACCAAAAACGAAAAACAAGCCCTGGAGGCCTACATGTTATGCCTATAGTTTAATTGTATCGCTATGAGTGTAAAAGAACTACCCACACAAATGAATGTTTCACTTGATCAGCTCTTTCAAAGATATGGCCTGAAACTATTGTGCTCATCTATTGGTCTTATTTACATCTGGTTCGGCGCCCTAAAATTCTTTGCCGGCTACAGCCCTGCCGAACAATTAGCCACGGATACTTTACAGGTAATTACCTTCCACCTTATAGATAAACAACTTCTGTTATGGGGACTGGCTTTCTGGGAGTTGCTCATCGGGGTGTTCTTTTTTCTCAGGATCAAATCCAAACTTATCCTCTACTTAATGCTATTACATATGATCGGTACCTTGATGCCACTGGTGTTGTTTCCGGAGGTAGTATTTAGTATACCTCCATTTGGATTTAGCATAGTAGGTCAATATATCATGAAAAATCTGGTATTTATCTTCGCAGCAATTATTGTTTATACCAGAGAATGACTGGTTGTCCCTTACCTATATAAAAAACCCAGACCGCTCTTGCAATTAATCAATGATCCGGAGATGCATTAATTTGATCATGTTTCTCCAAATATCACAAGTTCATTGGTCTCTAATGATCCATTATCGGAATCTGGACTTCCTTACCTGATTTTTCAGCAGAGAGATAACCCGCATAAATAGTAGCAATGGTATCGGCAGCCAATGTACTATTGCTTTCAATATGGCCGTTACTAGCTAAGGAAGTATAGAAAGCTTCCATCTCATGCTGGTAGCCATTAAACCAACTTTCATCCGGCGATATATGAGACCAGCCCTGCTTGGTGCCTGTTTTCTCTACTACATAAATGTCTTTATAATTATCTTCCCGGGGATTATAACTCACCATGGCATTGTTAGGACCCATGTTACAGATAGTACGATGGTTGTTCGCATGAACCTCCAGATAGTTTTTGACACCACCTTGTAACAATTCACTGGCCACTATATCGGCCATTGTGTGATCCTCAAATACCAGGTGAGCTAGGGCATGATCTTCCACATCCTGGCATTGATCCCTCAGATTTCCCTGGAAATCCAGCTCTGGCAGCTTGGTTATGGCATGGGTACGACAAGAAATTGATTTTGGGCGAATAGGTTTACCATTGGTACTTAGGCCTTGTACCTGTTTTAAGTAAATCGAGGCAGCTATGGGATGTGCGCCTTTACCCATTAAAGACCCGCCACCAGAGAGTCTCCATTTACCATAATCCTCAGAATGTGACCCGGAGTGTGATTGCTGGGCTTGTATCCATAAGATTTGAGCGCCTGTTTTTTCTATGATCTCTTTTTCCTTCTGTATGGCCGGGGCATAGATCCAATTTTCAGCATACATTATGGATCCCTTACTTTGCTTTTCGGCATCCAGTATACGCTTTATACTCAGAAGGGCCTGCTCAAGACCTGATTCCCGAGAAAAATTTTTACCGTCAAATTCTTTGGCGTCATTTCCAAAGTATCCGGTAAAAGGTTTTTCAATAATAACATGCCTGTCAGCAGCCAATACCTCTATAGCCAAGGGTTCATGAGTAGCTGGAGGAGTACAAATATGCACCACATCCACTGCGTCGATAAGTGCCTCCGGGCTTTTAAATTCCAGTAGACCCTTATCTTCACAAAAGATCCGGAGATTTTTGGGAGTCGGGGAATACCCTCCCACGATTTTCACGTGGGCGCCATATACCCGAGTTAGCGCATTATAGTGGAATCTGGCAGCAAAACCGGAACCGATGATCCCGGCACGTATATTACTATCGCTCATTACGATTAAGTTGTTTGATGGTAGTTGTGCCTAATTCAGCCATTTTGTATTCAATTTAAGGTATTTTATTAATTAACTGCCTGAATGATTCCCGTGGGTGTAAATCATAGGCCTGTAAATACAAACCTCTAATTGATCATCTCACTTCGGATTTTGCGCTCTTCCTTTTTCGTTGATCAGAGTCTGTTGGATTTCGCGCTCTAGATCAACGCCCGTCCGGGCCACCTCGACCACAGTGGAGAGGTCTCCCCTTCTGGCTCAAGTTTAGCTTTTAACTTAAGCCGCCAATAATCATACTAATGGGTCCTTGGCTTTTTTTAAGCCCATTGAAGAATTGGCTAATCCAGGTTATTTTTCAAAACAAAAATTAAACTTGGTGGTAACTCGATTTCGTATTAATTCCTTATCCTTGCAATTGATGTTTAAAATCTAAACCTGAATCGAATGAAAGTACACGCCTACGCCGCACCAGAAGCTAAAGCCAAATTAGAACCTTTCGAATATGAATTAGGAGATCTAAATCACGATGAAGTGGATATTGAAGTGCAGTACTGCGGGATCTGTCATAGTGATTTGAGTATGCTTAACAACGAATGGGGTATGACAGAATATCCTTTCGTGCCTGGTCATGAAATTGTAGGTAGAATTAAAGCCAAGGGAGATTTAGTCACTAACCTGGAAATTGGTCAAACCGTGGGATTGGGGTGGCATGCCCGATCCTGTATGGAATGCAACCAATGCTTAAGCGGCGATCAAAATTTGTGCCCCTCCGGCATAGGCACCATTACCGGGCGCCATGGGGGATTTGCCAATATTGTACGAGCCCAGTCCACCTGGGCTATTCCCCTGCCTGATGGTGTGAACCCGGAAAGCGCCGGTCCCTTGTTTTGCGGTGGCATCACTGTTTTTAATCCCATCATCCAAAGCGGGGTCATGCCGCTGCACAAGGTGGGTGTGGTGGGAATCGGGGGACTGGGACATATGGCATTGGGCTTTCTCAACGCCTGGGGATGTGAGGTCACTGCTTTTTCCACCAGTCCGGAAAAAGAAAAAGAAGCCAGGGATATGGGCGCTCATGACTTCATAAGTACACATGATGAGGAATCCCTGGCCGAAAAGGAAGGATATTTCAATTTTATCCTGGATACCGTCAACGTGGAACTGAATTGGGATGCCTATATAAATATGCTCCAACCCAAAGGTAAATTGCACATCGTAGGGGCAGCACCGCAAGTTAGCGCCACCGTGTTTCCCCTGATTGCTGCTCAACGGTCTATTGGGGCCTCACCAGTGGGGAGCCCCTACTATATAGCACAGATGTTAGATTTCGCCTCCAGACATAATGTGGAGCCCATGATAGAGAGATTTCCCATGTCGGAGGTGAATGAAGCCCTGGATAAACTGGCTAATGGCAAGCCCAAATACAGAATTGTGCTGGAAGCAGATTAAGAATAATCAGTCAAAGTATTAACCCTGGTTGTCAGGGGATATACCCCACTCAGGTCCTACCATAGTTACGGCCAGTTTTGATGGAGTTATGGTTTGCAATCCAGGGTTTATGTAATGGATTAATCCGATCTTAAACTTTCCATGGGATTACTCAAAGCTGCTTTTAAGGTATTGACACTTACCACTGCCAAGGCTAAAACTAAAATCCCTAATCCTACCAGGGGAAACAGCCACCAACTGATATCAATACGTAGCATATAGTTTTGCAACCACTGATGCATGGACCACCAGGCAATGGGGACTGCCATTACGAACGCAATTAACACCAATTTGAGAAAATCTCTGGAAATCAGCATCAGCAATTGCTGCACCGTGGCCCCCAGTATCTTACGCATTCCGATTTCCTTAATTCTTCTTTCGATGGTGAATGCGGCCAACCCCGCTAAACCCAGACAACAGATAAATATGGCCAGGGCGGCAAAAATATTACTTAGCTTTTTGATCAACTCCTCGCTAGCAAATTTGTTTGCAAATTCGTCGTCGACGAAGCTGTAATCGAAAACCCGTGAGGGGTCATACTGTTGAAAAACCCCTTCAATGGCAGGTAATGCCTGTTGCGGTGAAACCTCAGGCCTCAGCCTGAGAGTTATATAATAGGAACTTAATGGCCTGTAAAAGATCACCATTGGTTTTACTGGATGAAACGGAGACTCCTGCACCACGTTCTCTGTGATTCCCAACACGGTATAATCACCATTATGGCGCATGGTCATCCCTATGGGGTCCTCCAGGCCCATTTCTTCTACCGCTGCCTGGTTGAGCAATATGTGGGAAGAGTCAACCGGGGAGCCGGAAAAATCCCGACCGGCTATCATTTTTATACCCATAGTACTGCTAAAACCGGTTCCGGTGGTCAGCCCCGAAAAGATGGTATTGGCATCTTCGGGTTTACCCTCCCAATCCGGTCCTGGCATATGCCACCAAATGTTGGTGATTGGCGACATAGTTCTGGTGAGAGATTCTACCATTCCTGTATTGAGCAACTCATGTCTAATGACCTCGAAATTCTGCTGAGTATCCCGGGATCCGGGTATTGTGATAAGATTATCCGGATCATAGCCCAAATCCCGGTTCTTTATCATAGAGATCTGCTGATATATGATTACCGTGGCAGAGATCAAAAGAATTGATACCATAAATTGAAAGACCATCAGCAATTGACGGGGACGGGCCGCCCCTTTGCCTGAAGCAATGGTGCTCTTCAATACCTTCACCGGATTAAATGAGGAAAGAAACAAGGAGGGGTAACTGCCGGCAACCAGACTGGTAAAAACGATAATGCTAAAAGCGGCTAACCAAAAATGGGGTTGGTTTAAATTAAGCATAAGATCTTTGTCCACCAGTTGATTATAAGAGGGTAATAGTAACCATACCCCTATAAATGCCGCCAAAAAGGCCAATAGAGTGACTATCAAGGATTCGGTAAAAAATTGATAGATTAATTGTTTTTTAAGTGAACCCAGGGTCTTGCGGATACCCACTTCCTTAGCCCGGCGTTCCGAGCGAGCAGTGGAAAGATTCATAAAGTTTACGCAGGCGATGATCAAGATAATAACTGCTACTACGGTAAACAGGCGCACATACTGGATCATGCCGCCGGTATTAATGCCCCCATTGAAGTCACTGTATAGCCGCCATTTGCTCATAGGGAAAGTAAAATAAGTACTGATCTCCCGATCACCGGGGTCGTGGCGATATTTTATCTCGTTAATTTGTTCATCGATGGAGGCTATATCTGCTTCGGGGGCGGTTTTAATAAATATGATGAAGGATGAAGTACTCCATTCATCCCGGCTGCGTTTAATATAATCACTGGAGTAATCGAATGACCTGAGGTAGTCGAACTGGATGGTAGAATTGGCAGGCATATCGGCCACCACTGCGGTTACTTTCATCTCGGTGTCATCGTCTAAGCTCAGTACTTGGTCGATGGGATCATCATCACCAAAAATAGCTTGAGCGCTAGAGGCGGATAGCACTATGGAATTGGGATCCCCAATCAGATCACCACCACTGCCTTGAATGACTTCAGCGCTGAACACCTGCAAAAAGTTAGGACTGGCATTTAGACCATCCAGGCTGTATACCTCCTCCTTATATCTCAGATTAATGGTAGTTTCATGACTGGTAACCACCGCGTGTTCCACCTGAGTAATCTCATTCTCGATGGTTTCGGCCAGTGGAAATACCATGCTATAATCGGTACCCATCTGATTGTCGAAATTTCGATGGGCCATAACTCGAAAAATTCTCTGATAGTGTTCATGAGATTTATTAAAGTTCAATTCGTCCTGTACCCATAAAAAGATGAGCATAGTGCAGCTCATACCAATGGCCAGGCCCAGCAGGTTGATAGCTGAGAACCCTTTATTTCTTATCAGATTTCGCCAGCTAATGGTTAAATAATTTTTGAACATGTCGAAGTGGTTAGTTTTATATTTTTTTCCGCGGGGTTTAATAATAGAGGGCCTCAACAACAGAATGACCTCCACAAGAAATATCAAGTCAGCTTTAAATTTGCCCCCTTTTGTCAGGTTTTCCTGGTAGAGCTCCAATAAATCTCCTTCGATAGAATCGCATAATTCCGGATGGCAATACCATCTAAAGAAACGCCAGATTATTTCCGGTGGCTGTTTGGAGGTTTTCATGGCGTCAACGGTTTTAGTGCCAGTTTAGGAATAGCCTGCCACATATGCTCGCGGGTCTCCCGGGTGTAAGCGATAGCTTTTTTACCCAGTGCTGATATTTGAAAATACTTCCTGGGGCGGCCGGCTCTTTCGGGTGTGCGCTCACCCTCATAGGAAGTAATATACCCCTTTCCTTGCAGCCTGATCAGAGCGCTGTGCAGCGCCCCCATGCTGACATTGCGGGAGAGCCTGGCTTCTATTTCTTTTTTAATGGATACCCCGTAGGCCTTTTGGTAAAGGATCCCAATGGTTAGTATCACTGTTTCTTCGAATTCTCCCAGCGGGTATTTTTTCATAACTATATTTTCCTAAATGCAGGAAATTCAATTTCTGTGCCGGGAGCAATAATGGGGAAAAGGCCTTAAAATGGCTTATAGTCAACCGCGGTTTTGTTCGTCAGCGTGCGGAGTTATACGGAAACGAACAAAGTACCATGACTAATTAACCAAGATTTTGGATTTCAATTAATATTAGGATTGCTGTTATACACTCAGCCAGATTGCTTCCCAAGGTTGCCTGTGACGTGCTGCCCATGTATTGAGTATTGAGTTGTGAGTGGTGAATGGTGAGTTGAGGTAGGCCAGGGTGAGGATAGAAATCCGGGAACCAAAAATATTGAGCATTTTCCGACAACTGCGAAGTAAAAGTTTCTATTAACTATTGAATACCGCGGCATTCAATGTTTAAGGTGTTAATTTTTTATTGCTTCGCCGCAAAAGAGGAAGTATGAATAGCATACATCACGGCATTGATCCATCTTCCTTCGAAACACTTAGTTGCATGCAGTGCATTGCAATGTTCCCTACAGCAGTAGGCTTTCAGATCCTCTAATGCCGTTGATGATCACTATTACCTTGGTAATTGCCAGAAGCTTTGCCATACCGCAATCTCTTCAGGAGTTGCTCGTACTTCCCTTGTTCTGTTGCTTCGCCTGGTAATGTTGAACTATGGATATAGCAGTAATCATCCTCCAACCTGCTCCTGATCAAGATTACCCCTCTACTACCCTTAACACAGGTCTATTACAACTCCAGTGGGTATTTTAAACTCAGTTTTGATCTTGATCTTTTACCATAATAGCAGTCAAAATGATTTCAAACCATAATAAAACAGTATTTTGTTTATCTTGTTTCTGAGTGAATGGAATCATTTAGCACATATACGCTATTAATAGGGGCTACTTCGATCATTCTGTTTTCATTCCTATTCCGATCGGTAGCACGACGTACCAATGTTCCCGCAGTATTGATACTGCTGGCGCTGGGTATCGGTCTGCAGTATCTGTTGAGGTATTGGAATATAAATATTGACTTCACCCCGTTCTTGCAGATACTGGGACTGATAGGTCTGTACATGGTGGTACTGGAGGCCGCCTTACACCTGCGGATAAGAAGATCCAAAATAAAACTTATCCTAAAGTCTTTTGCGGTAGCAGTAATAGGCCTGGCAAGTTCTATTGCCATGATAACTGCGATACTATATCACATGCTGCCAGGGATCACCTGGATACAAGCTCTTTTTTACGGTACCCCTCTCTCTGTTATGACCAGTGCCATTGTAATTCCCGGTACCAAAAAGCTTCGAGATAGTAAACGAGATTTTCATCATTATGAAAGTTCCCTGGCTGAAATTCTGGGAATAATGGTATTCTTTTTTCTGGTATGGATGTATGATCCTATGATGGAGCACGGCTTTACCGGCGAGGAACCAGCCCGATTATTTTTGATCAATGCCGCGGAAGCTATCGGTATTGCCTTGATAACCAGCTACGGAGTATTGCTTCTCTTCCAGAGAATCCAGCAAAAGGCCGAATTGTTTGTGTTGTTATCTGTCCTGCTGCTGCTTTATGGGGTGAGCAAAGAACTTGAGTTGTCCCCACTGGTGGTTATAGTGGTATTCGGTATTGTGGTAAGTAACTTAAGGCTACTTTTTAGAGGCCGCTTAAGAAGGCTGCTAAAACCGGAGACCTTTGAAGAAATGGAGGAGGGCTTACATGAACTGACCAATGATACCTCCTTTATTGTTCGCATTTTCTTCTTTGTGATATTTGGAGCCAGTATCGTCCTTAGCAGCCTGCTTAGTCTTCAAATCTTCCTGATCAGTGGACTAATATTAGCGCTGATCTACCTGTTGCGGTTAGTACTGATAAGGATTTTCATAGGCAAAAACATGTACCCTCAGGTATGGATCTCCCCTCGAGGGCTCAGTACCCTGCTGCTTTTTTATGCTATTCCCATCACTTTCCAAACTGATTTATTCAACCCCGGAATTCTGCTGTTTATAATCATAGGCTCAGGGCTGATAATGACTGCCGGCAAGATCAGTCATCGCATGAGGCGTGAGGAGGAACAAGAGGAATTACAGCGAACTCAGGAGCCTAAGTTATCAGCGGCGGCACCACCACCTGCCAGGATGGATAAAAGCAGGACCTGGATGGAACGCCAGGTGGCTAAATACCGATACTACAAAAGAGGATTAAAATGGAAAATTACTCATCATCCCCTATACATCGTCCAGAGAAGGCGATTTAAACGATTTTTAGCAGTTACCATGCAAACCCTGGGGGTACAAATGATCTTCACTCCTGAAAGCAAATTATTTAACCGGCGCCTTAGGAATGTAATCGCCATTCTCCGTAATCCCGCAAGGCGGGTAAACCTCAAACAAAGCCAGGATTATCAAAAGATCAAGAAATACATCAACCGGATTATCTTCCATACCGACACCCTGGAAGGGCTGTTATTTGATATAGGCCTGTTTATTTTGATCATTTTATCAGTGGTCATAGTGATGCTTGGCAGTATGAGTGATATCGAGTTAGTTTGGCAACGGGCACTGCGAGCGCTGGATTGGATCATTACTATTTTATTTACCATCGAGTATGCTTTGCGGATTTGGACCTCTAAACAACCCAGAAAATACATCTTCAGTTTTTTTGGGTTGGTAGATTTACTTTCAATTCTGCCCTTGTATGCAGAAGTGCTGTTTTCAGGGTTGTATTCCTTGGAGATCATTAGAATTATCCGATTAGTTAGAATCTTCCGGGTACTCAAATTGATCAGATTTGTTTCCGAAGCTGAATTAATAATCCGGTCGTTAAAGGCCAGCGCCAATAAGATATTCGTATTTCTGTTTTTTGTAATGATCGTATGTACCATTTTAGGCTCTCTTATGTTTATCATCGAAGGCCCGGAAAATGGTTTCATTAACATCCCCAAGGGCATTTACTGGGCTGTGGTTACCCTCACCACCGTAGGTTATGGGGATATACATCCCATTACCGGTCTTGGCCAGTTCATTGCCATGATCCTGATGGTCATGGGATATGGAGTGATTGCCGTTCCCACCGGCCTGGTGGCCGCAGGAGTTATGTCCGAGGCCCGAACCATGTATAAACAGAGAAGGGAGCAGCAAAAATTTTTAGTTTGTCCCAAATGTGGAAAGGCTGACCAGCATAGTGATGCCGAATTTTGTTACCATTGCGGAACTTCCCTGAGAAAGGATGATCATAAAGCTGATGAGTCCCGGGCCAATCCGCCACCTGAGACTTAGACTGATTCTGCTAAAAGAGATTATTCATCCAGGGTAGGCGCTTTCCAGGTCACGGTACCGATTCTTCGATCATTGGCCGTCTCTATAGCGCTCATCGACCGCTTTTTGTCATACACCAGGGCGCTGGTCATGATGATGCTGCTGCCAATAATAATAAACAGTAGGATACCCGGTTCGAACCCCGGAATGATGGCTTCTTCCGGTATGGCATAAAATAATAGCACCGTGATCAGTCCCCGGGGAGCAATAAACAGTTGTGGTAAAATATCTTTTCCAATAAATATTCTCAAGAGCACGTAACGGATGGCGTAAATGGTCAGGATGAGCAACGAGCTGATACCGGCCACGGTCAAGTCAAATAATGATCCCACCACGATGGTAATCCCGAAAACTACAAAGAAAAAAGTCCTTACTACAAATGCAGTTTCTGCCGTAATAGTATGAAGCTCATGGTAGATCTGATGGGCTTTTTTAAAGTCTAGAAATCTGCTAAGCGGACCCTTAAAAAATAGTTTCATATTAGCGATTACCAGTCCGAAAATTAAAATGATAATCAGTGATGAAAGGTGCAGTTTTTTTCCTATGGCATAAAGCAACAACAAAATGGCTATTAATAGAAATAACTTTACATGGCTTTTGATCCTTTGGAATACCAGTATCATGCCATAACTGGCGATCAATGAAACCACGATAGTCAACAGCAGGGTGCCGGTAAATTCGAAGGCCCCTGTGTCATTGGCAGTATTGAGTTTGCCGGTTAAAAAATAGAACATGATGATCCCTAGTATATCTGAAAAAGTTCCCTCATAAATATGAAATTCTTTCTTATCGTTACTTAAACCCACCACACTTGGTATTATGATGGCGCTTGATAGAATTGACAACGGGGTGGCATATAACCAGGCTGATTGCATGGTCATGCCCGGCACAAATTTGTATAAAATCTCGGCGGCTACCCATGCCGACAAAATCAAGCTTATTAGCGCTATGGCCAAGGATTTTAATATAGGTATCAACTTCTCCCTTTTTAGCTCCAACTCCAAGGCGGCCTCCAGTACTATCATAATAAGACCCACAATTCCTAAAACCTCCAGTATAGGAAAAAAGTCAATGCTATCGACTTCGAAATAGCTCAACACATATTGAAGCAGTATTCCCAGAATAATCAACATCAGTACCGAGGGGATGTTGGTCTTCTTAGAAATTTCACTAAACAAAAAAGACAGGATGATTACCAGGGATACACCTGTGATCAAATTGTATGACGATAGTATTTCCATATTAGTATCTTCATTTTTTTGCGTCAAAGATCATTTCTATCTGGTGGTGTTGCAGAAAGGCTGATAAATCTTCACTACTGCTCCCGTGCTCCAGGGTATATTGCAGTAAATATTGGTCTGGGTGCTCTCCGTGTTGAATATTGGGAGGATCTGTAAAGCTAAACATGGGATTTTCAAACAGCAGGCCCATCATTTGATCCGGGGATTTAGAGGATTTTATACGCACGGTCCTCCTGAACAAACTGTGCTTATCCGACTTTACGGTAAATCCCTGATTGTACAAGGAGGAATAATTCATAAAACTCTCCCCATTCCCATGGCCGATGTTGAGACCAAAAATTAACAATCTTTCCACCTCCCCTTGTAGGTCATCCACCTCTATGGAATCCCCTTCTTTTATGGAGTTGGTAATTTTTAGGAAAAGCCCGCTGATAATGTCCCGTATATAGCCAAAGCATAAAAATCCTATTATGGCTAATAGCAATCCATGGGTAATGTAATTTATCGAGATAAAGCCCAGGAGAATAATGACTACGCCCAAGGTGGCATAGATCAACATGGCCCTGCGCAAAACATTTAATAATTTACGTTTAAACAAATCCCGCTTGCCGAAATTTTTCAATATCACCGACAGCAGCCACATAGCGGCATAACCACTACCGAGGAGAATGATCAAAGTGATCAGCCCGTTCCAGGAATATAGCCCAGTTTCCGCCATGCTTTAAGTTAGAATTTCTCTGTATTTTAAAATATCCCGAATATCCTTTTGGATCAATGGGTTTAATCGGAGCCAGCCACTATCTTCTCTTAGCAGAACCTTGGTATTTATTAGTCTCCTTAAACCCGATAAGTATGGATCACTTCTGGAACCAAATAGTTGTTTAATACTTATTTCGTCAATGGTCCGGTTTAAAATCACATACTTTAACAGCAGTATTTCATGTAAAGAAAAGAAGTCTTCAAATGCAAGTTGTTTTGGTTCATAAACGATGTGGTCTGTGGTCAATACCGTATTATAAGTCCAGGCTTGAAGTACCTCTCCAATGTTGTAATTTAAATCACGGCATAAATCTTTTACTTCCTTCTTGATTTGCCGGACAGTAAGTGTCTGGCCATCATCAGCAGCAACCAGATCCCGATGAGCCGCTCCGTGCCTTACCAGCACGGCCTTATATATTTCATCTATGGTCGACTTGTTTACATTGATAAGGGTAGAAAATGCCCGGCTGAACTGCAGCCAATGATCAAGATGCTGGGCCATGGCAGTGGTGGTGGATACCATGATATACACATCATCTGATTTTTTTTCAATAAACTGTAACAAGCCGCGGGCATTACCCAGCAGTCCATCAGGGGTCCCCCTCCAGTTTTCCAGGTCATCAATTAGTATTAATGGCCGGTTACGATATACGCTGTTACTCACCAATTTCAAGGCTTCTTCCAGATCGTCAGTTATTTTATGTTTCCGGCCTTCTATAGATAACGTTCCATCGACTTCTAATCTGATGGTGCTTTTTACAAAATACTTCCGGGCCAGGTCCTCCATTAAAGTTGATTTGCCCGATAAGCTTTCACCTGTTACCAATGAACATTGGTTGAATCCTTTGTCCCAAAGTTCCTTGCTATTGGTAAACAACTCCTCCGGCTCTTCCCTGGGGATAATAAACAGCTCACCCAGGAGCGCCTTGTTTCTGAATAAGGTATCATAGGCGGAATCTGATTCACGGCTCATTCGATGCTCGATACATTTTAATGATGCCTCCAAATGCCTGTGCTCAGTGGGAAGACTGGTTTCCTCGTACTTGGCTCCAACTTGAAAAAAAAGTGTTTGAATTTTATGCTTTATCCGTGACAGCAGATGGTCTTTAGCCAGGGAATACTGTGCGATGGATGATTGGAAGGACACTTCCAGAAACTCCTCCTTAGCCAATATATTACTGACCCTGAGGTTTTCTTCCAGCAGTTCGGCTATTGCGGAAGATTCAGCCTGCTGCTTTTTAAAACTATCCTCCAAAGAGCTTTCGATATCTTTCAATGATTGTATCAGATTGGGTAATGCTGTTAGGGATTTGTTGGTCTTTGCCAGTGATAATCCGCTTTTCAGGTTTGCCCAACCGAGCTGCAGATGAGTCCACATGGCCTCCCCAGAGTTCCAGATTTCGATCAATAATGGAAGTATTTCATAATCAAACCATTTTACTACCGTTTTCTCCAAATTTAATTTTCTGGTAAACATCAATCCGTCTTGAGTTTCCATGGGAAATTCTACGGCGGTAAAATCACTTAATTTAGATTCCAGATAGGCGGTGATGGCATCCTGACGTGAGGCGGTGATCCTGAGTCCTTCAAAGGCATGTTCTGCTTTTTGAGTTAATTCTCCCAGTTCGGAGGGTTGGTCTAACTCGGTTAATTCATCTTTGGTAGATAGTATTAAGTTTTTAATATCGAGAACTTTATCCGTCATTTTATCATTTAATGATCTAATGAAAGTCCTGATTTCGTCGAATACCTCATTTACTTGCTGAGCCGTTTTATCCGCCTGCTTGATGTGCTGAATCTGGTTTAGTAGGATCCCGAATTGTTTGTGATATACCGGCCAGGGATTTTGTTGATGCTTTGCTTTAGCCCTCAACTTCAGGGCTTTCGGATTCCAGGTAGTTTCGTCCGTCATCTCCTCCCTAATAAAACCGATAAGGGAGTCCACAGCCTCCAGCAACACCCGGTATGAATCATCCAGCAGCTTATTCATTTTATGCTGGGGGATCTTACCGTCTGCGAGCTTGTTTTTGGCAGCAAATAACTCCAATGATATATCGCGATATAACAAACTTAAATTCTTGAAGGGCTCCGCTATTTGATAATTGAAGAAATAACATTCCCGGCTAGGCTTGGAACCGGCTGATGTTTCTTTATTAACTCCCTGATAAATTTCATGGGATAATTTCAGATAGGTATCTGCCAACCGGCCAAACCCAAAATCGGTAACCAACAGATCCGCAGGAGCATGTTTCGATATCTGCAGTCTGTAATCCGAGACTTGGTCAGCCAGCAGTTGCATGGGTCCCTTAATTCCCTCTTTAACTTGTTCTTCCATTCAGTATGTGAAAACCAGCCTTAATGATTAGTCTATATTAGTAATAATTAGATTAGGATTGATCAAAGAACGTGGGAAATCTTCCGTTTATGCCTGGTACAGGGAGGCAACATAAATTGCGAATCCTTGGATATATAAGCTTCTGATTTTAAATCAATGATACCTTATTTGGTGTGCGGATTGTTCAATCTATGCAATCAATGTCAGGGGGTTTGGGTGTTATGGAAATAAAAAATTATACCTCGACTTGATGCTGCGGGGGGTGCCGGCTTTGGCAATCCGAATTACTTCTTAGCCCCCCTCTTCGGATTTCGATCTTCGCGCTGTTCGCTGATTCATTATGCCCTCAGGCCGGGCCAGCCATCGCTAAAGCTATAGGCTGGCACCGCACGTTTGCTATAGAAAGTAGGCAAACCTGCACCGCCATATCGCGCCAACGGCGTGAGAAGGCGGGAAATCAAGGCCTTCGATGGCTTAGGGCTAAAATCCTTTATTCCTAATTGACATAATTCTATAATCAACAATATTAAGCTCCTAATGACGATAATAAGAGGTGTCGATCAAAGCCCAGTCATCATCAGAACGTCATTGCGCGCGAAGCAAAGCAATCTCATTCATGGTGGGCTCTTCATTTTTTAATTGTCTCAGGATTTAAAACGTCATCACCAGATTTTGTGCTCCCGCTGTTGGCTGATAGAATTGGGGTTGTTGGGAGAGAGTTGAGATTGTATTGCTCTGTACACAAATATGCTGGCCTTATAATACCCTCTGTTTCCGTTGCCACCTCGTTTCGACGCTCCCGGGCCGTCTTTGTGCGTTGTAGCATTGCGAAAGTACTCCTTGTGCGCCGTAGCATTGCGAAGGTGCTCCTTGTGCGCCGTAGCATTGCGAAGGTGCTCTTTGTGCGCCGTGGCATTGCGAAGGTGCAGAGGCCCCACCATTTGCCGGACTTGGATTGAATAATTATCCGCCATGCCCAAGCTGACCCAAAGATATCTCTCCACCTCGGTCGAGATAGGTCGTAAGATCTTCGCTGGCACAGGTTGGAAGTTTTAGATTATCTTGCCCTTAATGCTTAACCTGAAATGACAGATCGAATGAATTAAGAACCAGGATAAAGCATCAAGTATATTAACGGGTAAACCCCTCGAGTTTAGCGCTCTTAGCTCTTCCCTAAAAAGGGACCTTCGGATAAATTTGCGTTAAGAAAACGATGCGGAAAGGTGTTAAAAAATTTTTGCTGTTTGAGACTCTGACAGCTGGCGGTCAGGAGCGAGTTTAAAAATTTTTAACCTTGGAGCAGAGTTTTTAGCAAAAATTTATCGACAGCCCTAGATTTTTTTGCCTCCTCGTATGTCGATGAAAAAAGGAGGAGCCGTCCCGGCTTGAGGGCAAAATAAGGTTTAATAGTCTGTCGTGTTTTTGCCCGCTTCTGATGTATGGATCTACAATTTCTCCAAAATTAGGGCCTTGGGTCAATGCCTATCCCTGAATACCTTTGACCATCGTGATCAAAATCTTGTAATTCCCGCCAACGGTCACCGGCCACCTACGGTTTATAACCTTGCTCCTAATCCTGCGCTGAAGCAGCCCGCGGATAGTGTCGAACCGCCTCCCGGAGCGTCAAGACGAACTGGTAACCCTATCCGTTATTCCATAACCAAGACCGAATTCCAAACCCATCTCTCAAACATTCGTAATTCACATAATTTGTGTTACAATTTGCACTATCCGTACCAATAACTCCCCCTCCACTTCCTATCTTGTCCCCAACCAACGTCTTGTATGAAATGTCACTGATAAAAAAATGCCCCTTCGCCTGGTGGTTTTTGCTCTCGTCCTGCTCGCCTATGGTTTATGCCCCCAATAGCCAAAATGTGCCGTTACTAAAAGAAAAAGGAGAGGTTAACATCAGCGGGAGTTACCTGGGTACCTGGAGTACCGACGGATTTGGTATAAAAGGGGCGGCGGCCCTGGACAGCGGATTTGCCTTGGCGGTAAATTATAACCGACTCACCACCGATGATACTGACTCGGATGATTGGCTGGCTAAATTCAGTTATTTTGAAGGGGCCATTGGCACCTTCGGCGAAATTAAAGGGACGGATTTTATCTATGAAGTCTTTGGCGGTGTAGGACAAGCTTCTATTGACAATACCCAAAGAAACGAAGCCGTGAACATTCGTTACCTGAAGCCTTTCATTCAGCCTTCCATAGGGCTACATAAGGAAGCTGTTGAGTTGGCCCTGACCACCCGGCTGGCTTTGGTAAGTTATCGAAGCCATGAAATCAGCCTATCCGACCCGGGGGAATCCACCAACCTGAAGTATTTTTTTGAGGAGAAAGGCAACACCCTGGTGCTTGAGCCGGGATTTACTACCAGGATCGGCTTAAAAGGGGTGAAATTAGAATTTCAGTATGCCATCACCACCTTCTCCCAACCAGATCTGATAGATGGTTGGATTGAGGATTCCGTGATGAGCTTGGGGTTGAACTTTTATCCCAGGTGAGGGGTGGGTTAGATGGATCTTTTAAAAGTAAGCATACTCTTCGGATTTCGCCCTCGCGCTGTTTGTTGCCAAGTCATCCCGACCGCAGTGGAGGGATCTTTACAGTTGACTACCAAACTCGGTATCGACTTAATCCAACTGAACTTTAGTATAGCCAACCTAAAAGATGTCTCGACTACGCTCGACATGACCGTAGGGGCTGTGTCGGAGTTGGATGAAATCTAACGGCTATTTGGTCACTTTTTCGCTCTAGCACACCACATCCCCGCACCCCTGTAGTCATCCCCCCAGAGTGGATCTATTTCCGATCTCGGGTTCTACCCTCTCCCTTATACAGTCATCGGAACCGAATTGGAGACGCTTGTGCCAGCACAGCCACCACTCCAGTTATCCCGACCGTAGTGGAGGGATCTTATTGGTCGGTTAGCACACTAATGAGAAAGACCTATTAAACGAACTAGATCCTGCTACTGAATTAAAAGATGTCTCGGCTACGCTCGACATGATGCGGGGGTGCTGGG
This sequence comes from Cyclobacteriaceae bacterium, assembly GCA_965224285.1. GTDB lineage: Bacteria > Bacteroidota > Bacteroidia > Cytophagales > Cyclobacteriaceae > JAJCYK01. The sequence goes on along the minus strand of OZ245043.1, from coordinate 4,691 downwards.
TTGGTATTTCCGAATCACTCCTTTTCTCATCCCTTCGGATTTCGCGCTCGCGCTCCACCCCCACTCAGTCACCTCGACCGAGGTGGAGAGGTCTTTTTGATTAATGAGTAGAACTGTTATCGTGTAACCTAATCGAGCCCGAACCTCCTTACCCACTTAAAAGATGTCTCAGCTACGCTCGACATGACTGCAAGGTGGAATGCCTTACACTCTATTATTCAAACTATGCCACCCGGGATTAATAGAATTAATCAACGCCTCCTTTTTTGCCCTGCTCCAGCGTTTAAGCTGTTTTTCCCTCTCAATGGCATGAATAGGACGACGAAACTCTTCATAATAGATCAGAATATAGCAGTAATACCTCCCAGCGAAAGTCTTTTTCTGACCACGATTCTGATAATGTTTTAACATGCGGTCGGCTAAATCATTGGTCATCCCCACATACAGCACACTCCTGGCTGGATTGGTGGTTATGTAAGTGAAATAAAAACCCATGACCGAATATAGCGTGGTGCAGTCTCAATTGTGGGTAGTGAAGGTGTTTGTGGTCTTAAAGTCATCCCCCCAGAGTGGATCTATTTCCGATCCCGGGTTCTACCCTCTCTCCCTTATACAGTCATCGGGACCGAATTGGAGACGCTGGTGCCAGCACAGCCATTAAGCTAGTCATCCCGACCGAAGCGGAGGGATCTTTTTGATTAATAAGTATAATTGGTATTGTGTAAGCTAATACAGTCCGAACCTCCTTACCCACCCAAAAGATGTCTCGGCTCCGCTCGACATGACTGTAGGGGGTGGCAGGGTCGGATGATACCTAACGGCTATTTGGTCACTTTTTCCCACTAGCACACCACATCCCGAGTCCCTGTAGTCATCCCGACCGAAGCGGAGGGATCTTTTTGATCAATAACCATAATTGGTATCGTGTAACCTAATACAGTCCGAACCTCCTTACCCACCTAAAGATGTCTCGGCTACGCTCGACATGACTGTAGGGGGTGGCAGGGTCGGATGATACCTAACGGCTATTTGGTCACTTTTTCCCACTAGCACACCACATCCCGAGTCCCTGTAGTCATCCCGACCGAAGCGGAGGGATCTTTTTGATTAATAAGTATAATTGGTATTGTGTAAGCTAATACAGTCCGAACCTCCTTACCCACCTAAAGATGTCTCGGCTACGCTCGACATGACTGTAGGGGGTGGCAGGGTCGGATGATACCTAACGGCTATTTGGTCACTTTTTCCCACTAGCACACCACATCCCGAGTCCCTGTAGTCATCCCGACCGAAGCGGAGGGATCTTTTTGATTAATAAGTATAATTGGTATTGTGTAAGCTAATACAGTCCGAACCTCCTTACCCACCCAAAAGCTGTCTCGGCTTCGCTCAACATGACTGTAGGGGGTGGCAGGGTCGGATGATTACTAACGACTATTTGGTCACTTTTTTCGCTCTAGTACACCACATCCCGAGTCCCTGTAGTCATCCCGACCGAAGCGGAGGGATCTTTTTGATTAATAACCATAATTGGTATCGTGTAACCTAATACAGTCCGAACCTCCTTACCCACCCAAAAGCTGTCTCGGCTATGCTCGACATGACTGTAGGGGGTGGCAGGGTCGGATGATTACTAACGACTATTTGGTCACTTTTTTCGCTCTAGTACACCACATCCCGAGTCCCTGTAGTCATCCCGACCGAAGCGGAGGGATCTTTTTGATTAATAACCATAATTGGTATCGTGTAACCTAATACAGTCCGAACCTCCTTACCCACCCAAAAGCTGTCTCGGCTATGCTCGACATGACTGTAGGGGGTGGCAGGGTCGGATGATTACTAACGACTATTTGGTCACTTTTTCGCTCTAGTACACCACATCCCGAGTCCCTGTAGTCATCCCGACCGAAGCGGAGGGATCTTTTTGATTAATAACCATAATTGGTATCGTGTAACCTAATACAGTCCGAACCTCCTTACCCACCCAAAAGCTGTCTCGACTACGCTCGACATGACTGTAGGGGGTGGCAGGGTCGGATGATTACTAACGACTATTTGGTCACTTTTTTCGCTCTAGCACACCACAATCCCGCGCCCCTGGAGTCATCCCCCCAGAGTGGATCTATTTCCGATCCCGGGTTCTACCCTCTCTCCCTTATACAGTCATCGGGACCGAATTGGAGACGCTGGTGCCAGCACAGCCACCAATCCAGTCATCCCGACCGAAGCGGAGGGATCTTTTTGATTAATAAGTATAATTGGTATTGTGTAAGCTAATACAGTCCGAACCTCCTTACCCACCTAAAAGCTGTCTCGACTACGCTCGACATGACTGTAGGGGGTGGCAGGGTCGGATGATACCTAACGACTATTTGGTCACTTTTTTCGCTCTAGCACACCACAATCCCGCGCCCTTGGAGTCATCCCACCAGAGTGGATCTATTTCCGATCTCGGGTTCTACCCTATACCTTATCCAGTCATCGAGACAGAATTGGAGAAGCTTATGCTAGCACAGCCACCACTCCAGTCATCCCGACCGAAGCGGATTGATCTTTTTGATTAATAAGTATAATTGGTATTGTGTAAGCTAATACAGTCCGAACCTCCTTACCCACCTAAAAGATGTCTCGGCTCCGCTCAACATGACTGTAGGGGGTGCAGCGTCGGATGATTACTAACGACTATTTGGTCACTTTTTTCGCTCTAGCACACCACAATCCCGCGCCCTTGGAGTCATCCCACCAGAGTGGATCTATTTCCGATCTCGGGTTCTACCCTATACCTTATACAGTCATCGGGACCGAAGCGGAGAAGCCTGTGCCAGCACAGCCATTAAGCCAGTCATCTCGACCGCAGTGGAGAGATCTTATAAATTAGCAGCAGAGTGGGTGTCGTTAATCCTTCAACTGCCCAACTTGTACCAATCAACCCAAAAGATGTCTCGGCTACGCTCGACATGACCGGGGGGGCTGTGTCGACTCCACATTTCAAAATGCATCCTTGGGCCAGGAACAACGAACAACCGGTTTGAATTATAATATTAATATTTTGATTATGAGTTATTTGGGGGTAAATTATAGTACCTCCAATTATTAGGTTGTGGCATTATGAAAGATGAAGATCGACTTAGAGAATCTACTATCCAGTTTTTCCAAAATTATTGGAAGGAATCATTCGGACCCCCTCCCTCTTGGTCAGAACATTGGAATTTTGACGGAACGATTCCAAATCACGACACCCGGGGCTGCTATGCATTATTTAGCCAAGATGAAATTGTTTATGTAGGCTCAGGAATAGGAAAAAGTGTGGAACGGTATCTTGGAAGTGGTTTGGGAGACCGCCTGAAGACTTATAGGCAGTTAAATAAAAATATCAACCCAGCCACAAGATATACTCAAAGAACCAACTGGGAGGACATTACAGTTTAATTACAATAGGATTTGATGATACCTCATCCCTGATTAATTTGGTAACTGTAATGGTTATAAGCAAATATTTGGTTACAAGGTTAATCGCTGCTGGGCATAATTGTAACCCAGATTACAAATATTGAATTTATATCCCCCCATGCACCTCCTCCTCCCCCTCTCCCTCATCATCATCCTGCTCTCCTCCGCCTCCATCCTCTCCCTCCACTTCGACCACCAGCAAAAACACCTATTTTCCCGCTGGCTCTGGGGCTATCACCGTTGGCTTTTCGGGGCGCGGTTTAACGATCGAAGCAAGTTGCTGATATACAGTTATGCGGCCGTTATAGCCGGACTGCTACTACTGGCTCTATGGGCGGCGAAGCAATAAAAAAACCAGCAAGTAAACCGCCCATCATGAATCAAGTATCGCCTGGCCGACATTGTTAAAATTTCCCCTTTTTAACATTTTTTAAGGGTGACTTTTTTTACTTTCCTTGATTATGTTTTAACATAGGTTTTGAAACCAAGGGTGATTTACTGGGTTATCTAATGGATTCAAAAATATTTTATATGCCCTTTCGTTCTCCTATCAGCAACCTATCAACCTAGTCATGAAACCTAAATACCTGGTGGCCGCCCTGGCGGTATTAGTGGTCATTGTCGTATTAGTGTTCCGGGGCAGCGCCTCCGGAGAGGATAATGAAATCGTAGTCAGCCCCCAGTTTGGCGAATTCCAGATTAACGTGATCTCTACCGGGGAACTGGAGGCCAAGAGCTCGGTAGACATCATCGGCCCTACCGGGCTGCAGGCGGCCCAGGTGTGGCAGGTGAAGCTGGACCACATCGTGGATGAAGGCACGGTGGTCAAAGAGGGGGATTATATCGCCCGCCTGGATAATTCCCAACTGGTAGAAAAGGTCAAGACCAAGCAAACCGACCTGGAACAAAGCATGTCGAAGTACACCCAGGTGCGGCTGGACACCGCCCTGGAACTGCGCAAGGCCCGGGATGAGCTTATCAACCTGGAGTACGCGGTGGAGGAAAAGAAACTGGTGGTGGAGCAATCCACCTACGAACCGCCGGCCACCATCAAGCAGGCCAACATCGACCTGGAAAAGGCCCAACGAGCCCTGGAACAGGCGGAAAACAACTACAAACTCAAATACGAAAAGGCGGTGGCCCAGATGATGGAGGCAGCCTCCAAGGTATCCAGCGACCGCAACCGGCTGGAATTTCTGGAATCGGTGATGCGGGAGCTCAACATCACCGCCCCCGAAGGC